>NZ_CP168135.1:0-5599471 GCF_041956845.1 Peribacillus sp. RS7 | reverse complement strand
GTTGATTTTTGCCAGTCCTAAAATGGAGCAGATAATCAGCCAAGTCAAGAAAATCGCTCATTTTTCATCCACTGTTTTAATCAACGGGGAGTCAGGGGTAGGTAAAGAAGTGATAGCTGAAGCCATTCATAAAATGGGTAGGCGGTCCAAGCAACCTTTCCTGAAGATAAATTGCGGAGCGATTCCGGAAAACCTCCTCGAAAGTGAATTGTTTGGTTATACGAAGGGTTCATTTACAGGAGCTGATAAAAATGGGAAGGTAGGATACTTTCAACAGGCCAATAAAGGTGTTTTATTCCTTGATGAAGTGGGTGACATGCCTATTCATCTTCAAGTCAAGCTGCTGCGGGTCCTCCAGGAACAGGAAGTGATCCCGATAGGCAGTACTACACCTATCTCCATTGATGTTCAAATTGTTGCGGCCACGAATAAGAGTCTGGAAAAAATGGTCGAGATGGGGACGTTCAGAGAAGATTTATTCTATCGATTGAACGTCATTCCCATTCATGTGCCCCCTTTAAGGGAAAGGCCGGAGGATATACCGCCGCTAGCCTTTCATTTTCTGCAAAAACTGAATGAAAGGTATCAGCGGAATTACCACTTTTCCCCCGATGCCTTAAATATACTGGAAGTCTATACATGGCCGGGGAACATTCGTGAATTGCAGAACATGATTGAAAGATTGGTTGTTTCTGCTGATGAAGAGATGATCGATGCTGACTTCATTCAAAGGTTCATTCCGGTCGGCAGTGACTTTAAACAAACGAAACCCATCATTACCAGAATCCTTCCTTTACAGGAAGCACAGGATCATGTCGAAGAGCAATTGATCATGCTTGCCATGAAACAGTATAAAACTACGACCAAAGCGGCAAAAGCTCTGGGGATAAGTCAATCGTCAGTGAGCAGGAAGTATCAAAAAGTTTTAGCTGAACAGAGTAAGAGAATCGAAAAAAATGCATATTGAAAAAAAGCCGTTGTCGAGTGATGATAATCACTTGTCAGCGGCTTTTTTTAAGAAAAGAAAAAGCTTTTAAATGAATTTTCAAGGGTGATTATGCAATGGGGAATAGTAATATGCAAATTTGCATAGTTTAAGAGCGGTTTATCAAAAATAATGCGATTTTATTGGGAAATTATATTGGCACGGTTCTTGCTTGATTAGTAAGTATAAGAAAAAAGGGAGGTAATCATTAAAGTTTCATCAGAGGCGTTCTTCATTAACAAATCCACTAAAGTTATAAAAAAAGGAGATTTTAAAATGTCAATTAACGTAGAAAGTAAAAATACTCAAGCCAACCAAACAGCAACTCAGGATTATATTAAAAAAGTGCTTCAATTAATCGAACAAAAGGAAATTTCAAAAGAAGATGCACAGTGGATAACAAAAGAAACGGTCGAGAATTTCCGGAACCATGTAAACCCAGGGTTCTTGGAATATCGGAAGACGGTCACTAAAGACACACAATTCGCTGCGGTGGAGTGGTCTGATCAAGATTCCTGTTTTACGGATGTTAATGGAAAAAAATATATCGATTGTTTAGGTGGCTTTGGTATTTATAATGTTGGCCATCGTAACCCTAAAGTCGTTAAGGCCGTAACCGATCAATTGCAAAGACAAGCCCTTCATAGCCAGGACTTACTAGATCCATTGCGTGCAATGCTTGCAAAGATCCTAGCCGATATCACGCCAGGGGATTTAAAATACTCATTCTTTACGAACAGCGGTACGGAGAGCGTGGAGGCTGCACTTAAGCTCGCTAAAATGTACAGTGATAAATACACGATTATTTCCACGACAAAATCATTCCATGGTAAAAGTCTTGGTTCCCTATCGGCAACGGCAAAGGGCATGTTCCGTAAACCGTTCATTCCACTGATTCCTGGTGTGCGTCATGTACCTTTCGGTGATGTGGATATGATGAGAAAAACGTTTGAAAGCTGTGCGTTGGTCGGTGAAGATGTTGCTGCTGTGCTGTTGGAGCCGATCCAGGGTGAAGGAGGGGTCATCCTCCCTCCGCAAGATTATTTAAAGCAGGTTCGGGCATTATGTGATGAATATGATGCGTTATTGATATTGGATGAGGTGCAAACAGGAATGGGACGTACAGGTAAAATGTTCGCTTCTGAGCTCTATGATGTTGTTCCGGATATTATTTGTTTAGCGAAAGCATTTGGCGGCGGAGTAATGCCTGCAGGGGCTGTGGTAGCCAATGAGAAAGTGTTTAAAAGCTGGTTCGATAATCCATTCATGCACACTACGACATTTGGAGGGAATCCACTCGCGTGTGCTGCTGCCATCGCTACGATCGACGTGCTTTTGGAAGAAAATTTACCTCAGCGTGCTGCAGAAGTTGGAGAATACTTCCTAAATGGGTTAAAGGAAGTGGCTAACGAGCACAAAGATAAAGTATTGGAGATTCGCGGCCAAGGATTGATGATTGGTATCGAGTTCCATAAAGACGAAGTGGGTTATGAATTTTCAAAAGCCCTCTTTGATAAAGGCATATTGGTGGCAGGAACGCTTATAAACTCCAAAACAATCAGGATTGAGCCGTCATTGACTATTCATTTGGATGAAGTGGATACAGTCATAAAAGCGTTTAAAGAGGTCTTGCCGACGCTTCAATCTTAATTTAAATAAGCAGAAAAACAGCCTTTAGGCTGTTTTTTTGTTGATTGGAAGGAGAAAGTATGGAAAATTCATTACATATTTCTCGTTATTTAACCGCACCTCAGAAAGTTTTTTGCGAAAATTAGTCATGAAAACGAGAATTACACAGTTTGGACAATGATTTAATTCCTTTAACGTAATTTGGTATGTTATAATAATTTCTGGAAAAAGGAGTGATGAAGATATGACACCTGCTCTGCAAAAAATGTGGATATCCTTTATAGCTATGGGCTTTATGGTTATCTCTATATTTCTAATCTACTTAAGCCGTTATAAATTAAAAGGTTTTTGGAGAGGCTTGACAGCAATTATCGCATACATACTTATGATTCTAGCCGGCTTGATCATCCTTATCGTTGTTCTTAGCGGGCCAACCACTTGATAGGTGAGGAGAAATGATGAAGAATTTTTTCAAAATATTATGTTTATTATGCATCTCCGTATCATTATCTGGCTGTTTATATCCGGAGAAGCAAAAAATGCAAAACCAACTGCCTTATAAAGAGCAAATACAATCCGTCCAAAGTGCAGTCGATCAATTTCAGAAAGACGAGGGCGGCATACTGCCCATCGTTACAAAAGATGCAGAGACACCGATTTATCAAAAATATGTCATAAAGTTTTCTAAGATCTCGCCGAGGTACATGGCTGAACCGCCGGACAATGCCTTTGAATCAGGAGGTGTCTTTCAATACATCCTCGTTAATGCCGAAAAGGATCCGACTGTAAAGCTGTTGGATGTCAGGATGGCACAGAAGATCCAGGATGTTTCCTTGAGATTGACTGCTTATCAGCAAAGCAATGGATACCCGCCATTTAAGGAAAGGTTATCCGATAATGTCTTTACGCTCGATTATGAAAAAATGGGCCTGAAGGAAGCTCCTACGGTCACGAGTCCATTTTCACAAAAAGATTTATATCTTGTAGTCGATGGCCAAGGTGATATTTTTGTTGATTATACCCCGGATTTACTTGAGGCATTAAAGAAGCATGATGGGGAAGTCAAGCCAGGTGAGGATATCCGGGACCTGCTAGTGCAGAGTTCGGAGTTCGTACCAGCCTATTCATTGCCATATACAATTGATGAAAAAACAAATAATCCAATATTTCTTACAAAATAGGCATAACCCTTCTTCTACAAAATATATTGTAGGGGAAGGGTTATTTCTTTATCTTTATTTCATCTTACTTTTAAAATAACAACCCTTATATAAAATTTCTGGTGGAGGAAGGGAATGAACCAGGGAAATAATTGGAATAAATTTTTAGGACAACATCATAGATATATAGTGTCCTAAATAAAAGCAAATGGATAAACGAAATCCCAAAACTCTAATTCGGGAGGGGATACCTTGGAAAAGGTAGATATTTTTAAAGATATAGCTGAACGGACCGGTGGCGATATTTATTTGGGGGTGGTCGGTGCCGTCAGGACTGGGAAATCCACATTTATTAAAAAATTCATGGAGTTAGTCGTTATTCCGAATATCCCTTCAGAGGCCGACCGTGCAAGGGCACAGGATGAATTGCCTCAAAGTGCTGCTGGAAAGACGATCATGACGACAGAACCAAAATTCGTACCCAATCAGGCAGCATCGATTCAGGTAGCTGAAGGGCTCGAAGTTAACATTCGTTTAGTCGATTGTGTCGGTTATACAATACCTGGGGCTAAAGGGTATGAAGATGAAAATGGTCCCCGCATGATTCACACGCCTTGGTATGAAGAGCCGATTCCGTTCAATGAAGCGGCTGAAATAGGTACTCGCAAAGTAATTCAGGATCATTCCACATTAGGTGTAGTCGTTACGACGGATGGGTCAATAGGGGAAATTCCTCGTAGTGATTATTTAGAGGCGGAGGAAAGGGTTGTTGAAGAATTGAAGGAGGTTGGCAAGCCATTTATCATGATTGTCAATTCCGTTCAGCCTCACCACCCAAATACGGTAGCACTGAAGGAATCCTTGCAGGAAAAGTATGATATCCCTGTATTGGCCATGAGTGTCGAAGGAATGCGGGAATCGGATGTTTACAGCGTACTGCGTGAGGCCCTTTACGAATTCCCGGTACTCGAAGTCAATGTGAATCTCCCGAGCTGGGTAATGGTTCTGCGAGAAGATCATTGGTTAAGGGAAAGTTACCAGGAAGCGGTTAAAGAGACCGTTAAGGACATTAAACGCCTGAGGGACGTAGATCGTGTTGTCGGTCATTTTAATGAATTCGAGTTCATTGACCGTGCCGCGCTTGCAGGCATTGAGATGGGGCAGGGTGTTGCGGAAATCGACCTGTACGCCCCTGATGAGCTCTATGATGATATTCTGAAGGAAATAGTCGGTGTGGAGATTCGGGGCAAGGATCATCTGTTATCTTTGATGCAGGACTTTGCGTATGCCAAAGCAGAATATGATCAGGTGGCAGATGCACTGAGAATGGTCAAACAAACCGGATATGGTGTCGCAGCACCTTCCCTTAACGATATGAGTCTTGATGAACCGGAAATCATCCGTCAGGGAGCCAGGTTCGGTGTAAGGCTAAAAGCTGTAGCTCCTTCCATCCACATGATCAAGGTCGATGTCGAATCCGAATTCTCGCCAATCATCGGGACGGAAAAGCAAAGTGAAGAATTGGTCCGGTATCTGATGCAGGACTTCGAAGACAATCCACTTTCCATTTGGAACTCTGATATTTTTGGCAGGAGCCTAAGTTCCTATGTAAGGGAAGGCATACAGGTGAAATTAGCGATGATGCCAGACAATGCGCGCTATAAATTGAAAGAGACACTGGAGAGAATTATTAATGAGGGCAGTGGGGGATTGATTGCCATCATCTTATAAAAACGTTTTAAAGCTGGACCAATTCCTTCAATGGATTGGTCTTTTTGCATGCAATGGACAAAAGTATCCCAAGAAAAATACCCCTTATGAAGGCCAATATTTGAAAAAACCAGTTGTTTTTTAGTATAATCTTGAAAAAACCCTGTGGTTAAGCGATTTTCAGTAATATGATAAGTTTAATTTCTATAAAAAAGGGAAATGATGAATAGCGAAAGACAAAATTTATAATATATACAATTATTAATGAAAAGATTCCCATTATTTTTTGAATTCCCTTGCTAAGCTAATAGGATTTGTGATAATCTACATACAGAAAACGCGTTATAACAGCGATTTCAACCTATTTTCAAATTTCCGGATGCATTATTTGGAAATTAATTCGGCTTGGTAATCCTTGATTTCCATGGAATGAATTTTTTTGGACCGAAACTAATAACAAATCACTATTATAGTGTTGTAATAATGATTTTTTATAAAGAATCCTTTTGGGAGGAGGTGAATGGCATGAACAAAACAGAATTGATTAATGAAGTTGTTACAGCAACTGAAATTTCTAAGAAAGACGCTACAAAAGCTGTTGATGCTGTTTTTGATACAATCTTAGAAGCTCTAAAAAACGGTGATAAAGTCCAATTGATTGGTTTTGGTAACTTTGAAGTTCGTGAACGTGCGGCTCGTAAAGGCCGTAACCCACAAACTGGTGACGAAATTGAAATTGCAGCTAGCAAAGTGCCAGCTTTCAAACCTGGTAAAGCACTGAAAGATGCAGTGAAGTAATTCTACCATTACATACGGGTGCTTAACCGAAAAGGGCCGCGTGAAAACGCGGCCCTTTTTTTGCTTCTTAATTTCTATCTGTGATAATATAAAAGACAGTGAATATTTCAGAAACGCTGTAAATGGCAAATCCGTCAAAAGCCATTACAAAAAAGCCGATTCCGAGGAAACTGCCTTTCAAGAGCGTCATTGCAAGTGGGAATGGGTGGCCTTGATAATAGGAAATATGGATGTCAGGGTGTAATGCCTTGAATTTTATTCTGAATACATAATATTAATGATTTTTTAGGAGGTACTATAAATGGCTAATGTTGATCATGCCAAAATAGAAGAAGCGGTTAAAATGCTTCTTGAGGCTGTAGGGGAAGACCCAACGAGGGAAGGATTGCTTGATACTCCTGGCCGTGTAGCCAGAATGTATGAAGAAATTTTTTCTGGACTTAATCAGGATCCAAAAGAGTATTTCGATACTGTTTTTGGAGAGGATCATGAAGAACTAGTACTTGTAAAGGATATTCCGTTTTACTCAGTCTGTGAACATCATTTAGTCCCTTTTTACGGAAAAGCACATGTAGCATATATCCCGAAAAACGGAAAAGTAACTGGGTTAAGTAAATTGGCACGGGCGGTTGAGGCTGTATCAAAGCGTCCGCAACTTCAAGAGCGGATCACTTCGACAGTGGCTGACTCGATAATGGAAAAGCTTGAGCCTCATGGTGTAATGGTTGTAGTAGAGGCTGAACATATGTGCATGACCATGCGAGGTGTAAAAAAACCCGGATCTAAAACAGTGACTTCAGCTGTAAGGGGAACGTTTGCGAAGGATCACCGCACTAGAGCGGAAGTGCTGGCATTCATAAAAGACTAAGGACTTGGGGGCAGGAAAAAAATGAATGAAAAAAAGATTCTGAATGATTTTGTCGTAATCAAAGCCATTGAGGATAGTGTGAATGTCATCGGGTTAACAAGAGGTACGGACACCAAGTTTCATCACTCCGAAAAACTTGACTCAGGAGAGGTGATGATCGCACAATTCACAGAGCATACCTCGGCGATTAAAATCAGGGGCCATGCAAAAGTTTATACTCCATTCGGGGAGATAGAAAGTGATTCTAAAAAGAATTCACCTGATAAATGATAGCTCCAATTTAATTGGTTAAATATAAATCAATCATCTGATATCGCGTTTAACAAGCCGTAAATTTCCCGCATCCATTTTCTTGAAGAGCAAATGATGAAGGTTTCCTTATTTTTGGAAGTTTCATTTTATAAACGTTGTCCATTTCATCTGATTGTTTTTATGGTATAATAATGTGTATTTTACACAGACAGAAACCAATATGTATGAAAAAAATTATCTTTCGGGGATGCAAGGGTGATCTCAATTGTTAAACATAACGGACGACATAAGGCAATTAAAACGATTAATAGAAACGAAAGCTCAACATCCATATTTATTGAAGCATATACAAAAGCCAAGCTTGGACGAAGATAAACTGATATTGCTTTGGGGATTGTTTAACGATTTGGACGTTTTAAACGAAAAACGGAATCAATACATCATTTCAACCATGTTAGTGCAAATAGCTCTGGATACCCATGAAATCGTCTCGAATTCGGGTGATGGAATCGAGTTGCCTGAGGTATTGAAAAATCGCCAATTACAAGTGCTTGCTGGAGATTACTATAGTGGCTTATACTATCAAGGGCTTGCCAGTGTGGGTAATGTTGATATGATCCGTATACTTTCAAGCGCAATAAAAAAAATAAATGATAATAAAATCATTCTTTATCAACAAGGGTCCATTAATGATGTACCAACGCTTTTAATGACGATAAAAGCGATCGAGGCTTCGCTGATCCATAAACTGGCGGATTACTATAATGAGCCTGCCTGGATAGACATATCGGAAGATCTGCTGCTTTTGAAAAGGCTGCATGCCGAGAAGCGGAGCTATCTGAAAACGGGTCAATCTATAGTTTTTGATGTCCTAAGGGCAATGCCTTTTGAAGACTCGATTAGTGGGGACGTACTCATTTCGGAAAAAGAAGAACAGGTACGGGCCCAATTCGATAAGTGCCTGAGGGATGCCAGGCAATCCGTACAGTGCTCGATGCGGAAACTTGCAAAGTTTGATGATGAACTTCTTGATAGAGTGAAAGTCATCTTGGAACAAACAGAGAGTATAGCAAATTCATATGTGAAAGAAGGGTGAGTCATGGAGCAGTCTAAAGAGCAAAAAGTTCATCATGTCTTCGAAAAGATCTACGGAAACTATGACAAGATGAATTCCCTCATCAGCTTTAAACAGCATCTTAAATGGCGGAAGGCTACAATGGCCATCATGAATGTCCCAAAAGGCGCCCATGCACTTGATGTATGCTGTGGAACAGCGGACTGGACCATTGCCCTTGCTAACGAAGTAGGACCGGAAGGAAAGGTTGTTGGTCTCGATTTTAGTAAGAACATGCTGAAAATCGGCGAACAAAAGGTGAAAGAACTCAATTTAGATCAAGTTTCCCTAATGCATGGGAATGCAATGGAACTTCCTTTTGAGGATAATAGCTTTGATTATGTCACGATTGGTTTCGGGCTGCGGAATGTCCCTGATTACATGCAAGTGCTTAAAGAGTTAAACCGGGTAGCCAAGCCGGGTGGAATGGTCGTTTGCCTGGACACTTCACAGCCAACGATGCTTGGCTTTAAACAGGGCTATTACTTTTATTTCCGTTTCATCATGCCCATGTTCGGCAAATTATTCGCAAAAAGTTATAGCGAATATTCATGGTTGCAGGAATCAGCTCGAGATTTCCCAGGCATGAAAAAGCTTGAAAGCATGTTCAAGCAGGCAGGAATGGATAATGTCAGTTACAAGGCCCATTTCGGCGGTGTTGCAGCAACACATTTCGGGTACAAGTCTTCAAAATAAGCATAATAGGAATGGACAAAGCTGGGTGGAATGTATGAAATTTAAAATGATGTATTCGTTTTTGAATGCAGATTTGCAATTAATAGAAAAAGAACTGGAAGCCGCAATTGAAGCGGATTCCACTGTTTTAAGGGAGGCTTCCCTACATTTACTGCAATCCGGTGGAAAGCGGATCCGTCCGGTATTCGTCCTTTTGGGTGCGAAGTTTGGCGATTATGATATACATGTCGTAAAGCATGTCGCAGCGACATTGGAACTGATCCATACAGCTTCCCTTGTGCATGATGATGTTGTAGATGATGCAGATTTACGCAGGGGATCTGCCACCATTAAGTCAAAATGGGATAATCGCGTCGCCATGTACACAGGCGACTTCATTTTTGCTCGTGCACTGGAAATGATGGCGGTGATAGAGTCGCCCCTTGCGCATCAAATTCTTGCTGATACTATGGTTGAACTATGCCTTGGGGAAATTGAACAAATAAAAGATAAATACAATTTCGAACAGAATTGGCGGATATATTTCAGAAGGATCAAACGAAAAACGGCATTACTCATTGCATCCAGCTGCCAGTTGGGAGCCATTTCAGCCGGTGTTGAAGAGAAAATTCACCAAAAGCTATTTAAATTCGGATATTATGTCGGTATGTCTTATCAAATCACCGATGATATATTGGATTTTACAGCTTCGGAAGAAGAGCTTGGTAAACCAGCCGGAAGTGATTTGATTCAAGGAAATATCACTTTACCAGTTTTGATTGCAATGGAAGATCCAAAGTTGAAAAGGCTTATCGAAACAGTTCGGGAAGATACGCCAAAAGACGAAATGTCCCACATAATCAATGAGATAAAATCATCCGGTGCCATTGAACAGGCTGCGAGGATCAGTGATATGTATTTAGAAAAGGCTTTTACTGAGTTGAAAGGTCTTCCTGCAATTAAAGCCAGAAAAACTTTATCCGATATCGCGAAAAATATCGGAAAAAGAAAGTTTTAATACTGGGAGTTGCGAAACTCATCAAACAATGGTAATATTCTAAAAGGATTGCCTTATATAGGCAAATAACAATGATACATATTAGGAGTGACATTCATGGAAAGAACATTTTTAATGGTTAAACCTGACGGCGTTCAACGTAATTTAATCGGTGAAATCGTTTCCCGTTTTGAAAAGAAAGGCTTCCTTCTTGCAGGAGCAAAATTAATGGTCATCTCTCAGGAATTGGCTGAGCAACATTACGGCGAACACAAAGAACGTCCTTTCTTTGGCGAATTAGTGGACTTCATTACTTCAGGTCCTGTCTTCGCAATGGTTTGGGAAGGTGAAAATGTAATCGCTACTGCACGTCAAATGATGGGTGCTACTAACCCTAAAGATGCAGCTGCAGCAACAATTCGTGGTGATTTTGCCGTAACTGTTGGCAAAAACATCATTCACGGATCTGATTCAGCTGAAAGCGCTGTACGTGAAATCGGTTTATTCTTCAAAGAAGAAGAACTTGTTGAGTATTCAAAACTTGTAAACGAGTGGGTTTATTAATTAATACGAACACACATAAAAAAAGCGGGTTCCATCATCATTATGAGATGGAACCCGCTTTTTTTGTTTTGAGCTTATTTAATTTAAAGAAAATATGGCATTTTCCGATATATAAAGAGTAGAACTACTTAAAATAATTATGTGCAGGGGAGTCGTAGGAATGCCTCAAGAATATGAAGAGTTTATTCGTAATATCAAAATGTTGACAGGGATTGATTTGGCATCATATAAGGAAGGGCAAATGAAAAGGCGACTAACTTCTCTATATGAAAAAAGAGGATATCATTCATTTCGTGAATACTATAAAGACATTCAAACAAGTCCGGGAGTATTAAATGAGTTTTTGGATAGAATGACAATCAATGTTTCAGAATTTTATAGAAATGCGAAAAGATGGGAAGTGTTGGAGCGAAAAATCCTTCCTGGGTTATTAGGAAGCAAAAAAAAGTTGAAAATATGGAGTGCCGCCTGTTCTACTGGTGAGGAACCATATACGATTGCAATGATACTATCCAATCTCGTTCCAATTAACCAGATAGAGATATTGGCGACGGATCTGGATGAAAATGTATTGGCGCGTGCGAAATTGGGAATTTATCCTGACCGATCCTTAAATGAAGTACCTGAAGAAATAAAAAGGAAATACTTTAAAAAACAAGCGGATTTTTATCGTGTCGATGATGAAATCAAAAAGAGAGTGACATTTAAAAAGCAAAACCTTCTCGCAGATCGGTTCGAACAGGGATTCGATTTAATCGTTTGCCGCAATGTTTTGATTTATTTCACTGAAGAAGCCAAAAGTTTATTATATGAAAAATTCAGTGCATCACTAAAAGGCGGCGGGGTTTTTTTTGTAGGAAGTACCGAGCAAATATTCACCCCAGGAAAATATCAATTTGAAACGATCGACACATTTTTTTATAAGAAAAAGTAAATACCTTGAAAGGGACTGATTCTGCACAGAGCATTCAGTCCCTTTTCGTTTGTCGTGTAATAGCAAATCCAGTAGAACTTCAATTTGAAAGATTAAACTATATCGAAAATGTTTAAGTACTTGTAAAATAGATAGAAAAGTGATTAAATTCAAACAATATGGTTTTTACGTTTTACATATACCCACATTTCATAAAATTGTGGTATATTGATACATATACACTTTAAAGTGCTAAAAGGGGGCTGGAAGATGAGATATTTAACAGCGGGAGAATCACATGGTCCGCAACTGACTACTATAATTGAGGGATTACCGGCAGGAATGCCGATAACGAATGAGGATATTAATCAAGAATTAGGACGCCGGCAAAAAGGGCATGGGCGTGGAAGAAGGATGCAAATCGAGAAAGATCAGGTTTTCATATCTTCGGGAATCAGACATGGCTACACACTAGGTTCACCGGTGGCTTTGGTGGTTGAGAACGACGACTGGAAGCATTGGACAAAGATCATGGGAAGTGAAGGGCTTTCAGAGGAAGAGGCTGAAGAAATCAAACGTAAAATCACCCGCCCTCGCCCTGGTCATGCCGATTTGAACGGTGGGATTAAATACGGTCACCGTGATCTGAGAAATGTTTTGGAACGGTCTTCAGCCCGTGAAACGACTGTAAGGGTGGCAGCTGGGGCTGTCGCTAAAAAGCTATTGTCTCTATTGGGAATAGAAGTGGCATCGCATGTTTTGGAAATTGGTGGAGTGAAGGCAGAACCCCCCAAATACGAAACGATTCAGCAGTTGCAACAGGTTACAGAAGAATCTTCTGTAAGATGTTTTGACAAAAACGTAGAGCAACAAATGAAGGATGCAATTGATGAAGCGAAACAAAAAGGAGATTCCATCGGAGGCATCGTTGAAGTCATTGTAGAAGGAATGCCGGTGGGTGTAGGGAGTTATGTGCATTATGACCGTAAGCTTGATGCAAAACTTGCAGCAGCGATAATGAGCATCAATGCATTTAAAGGGGTGGAAATAGGTCTTGGATTCGAAGCGGCCCATCTATTCGGCAGTGATGTCCATGATGAAATCGCATGGGATGAAGAACAGGGTTATTACCGGAAAACCAATCGCCTCGGCGGTTTTGAAGGCGGTATGACAACGGGAATGCCGATAGTTGTGCGCGGTGTAATGAAGCCGATCCCTACTTTATATAAACCTTTGAAAAGTGTTGATATTGACACGAAGGAAGTGTTCGAAGCAAGTGTGGAACGTTCCGATAGTTGTGCAGTTCCTGCAGCGGCAGTAGTTGCCGAGGCAGTAGTTGCGTGGGAACTGGCGGCTGCCATCGTTGATCAATTCCCTTCAGATCGATATGAGCAATTAGCTGAATACATTAGATCTTATCGGGAAGAAGTAAAGGAGTTTTAAATCATGGAATCCATCCAAATAAAAACGGCTTCCAAGCAATATCCGGTTTTAATTGGCAAGAAGGCGATTAATGAATTGCCTGAATTAATAACACATGAATTAAATCATCTAAACAAGATTCTGATTATAACTGATGAGAAAGTGGCGGAACTTCATTTGCAAACTGTGAAAAACGCCCTTGTCAAGACGGGGAAACCTGTCCTGCATCATGTTGTGCCAGAGGGGGAGCATGCTAAAACTTTCGATGTGTTTTATGAATGCCAAAGCTACTGCTTATCCCAACAGCTTAATCGCAAGTCATTGATTATCGCCCTTGGTGGTGGTGCGGTCGGTGACTTGGCTGGATTTGTTGCGGCTACATTTATGAGAGGGATTCCATTCATACAGGTACCGACGACTTTGCTCGCCCACGATAGTGCAGTGGGCGGCAAGGTTGCCATCAATCATCCACTAGGAAAAAATATGATTGGGGCCTTTCACCAGCCTGAAGCGGTCATATATGATCTTGAATTCTTAAAAACCCTGCCGCTTAAAGAATTAAGGTCAGGTTTTGCCGAAGTCATTAAACATTCCTTGATAGCCGATAATGAGTTTTATCTATGGTTAAAGTCGAATATTGTGGATTTGAATGATATTACGGATGAGCAATTCCTAACAATGATTACAAAAGGGATCGGCATCAAAGCTAAAATTGTCGAAGAGGATGAGAAGGAAACCGGCATTCGTGCCTTTTTGAATTTTGGTCATACGCTTGGGCATGCAGTGGAAGGTTCAATGGGATATGGAAACTTTACGCATGGGGAATCCATTTTAATCGGGATGGTATATGCTCTTAAATTAAGCAAAAAGAAAGTGGGTCTCGATTTTAAACTGGATGAGTTTATTAATTGGGTTTCTTCTTTAGGTTATCAAATGACCATTCCAACCCGACTTGAACATGCAATGCTACTGGAATTAATGAAAACGGACAAAAAATCAGTCAATGATGCAGCTACCTTTGTCCTGCTAAACGAAGTGGGGTCACCGCAACTAATGGATATAGGCGACTCTGATCTGATAGAGGAAATGGCGGATATGATATAGAGTTCAGGAGAAGGGGGACTATGTGTGATAAGAGGAATAAGGGGTGCCACTACAGTAGAAAGAGACACAGAAATGGAAGTGATTTCAGCTGTCGAAAAGTTGATGGCAGAGATCATTCAGGTCAACGAGATTGATCCCGATATGGTGGCTTCTGTATTTTTTTCTGCTACGGAAGAGATTCGTTCTGTCTTCCCTGCCAAAGCCTTGAGGAAATTCGAAGGCTGGACTTATGTACCGGTTACATGCATGAAAGAAATACCGGTGAGCAATTCCTTGCCATTTTGCATCCGGGTCATGATTCACGTAAATACGACGAAATCTCAAAAAGAGATACAGCATGTATATCAGGCAGGGGCTACGGTATTACGGCCAGATTTGACAAAGCAGATATAAGATGATTTTAAAGCTATGAATATGATATACTATTCTCACACTTTCTTACTTTAAAGTGATAAAAATATAGAGGTGATTGACATGAAATGGAATGAAGCGGTCCTTTCCTTGAAGTCTTATCAACCGGGAAAATCCACTGATGAAGTGAAAAAATTATACGGGTTGGAAAAAATCACGAAATTAGCTTCAAATGAAAATCCTTTTGGCTGTTCGGAAAAGGTCAAGGAGTCCGTAAGGAATTCAACCCATTCTTTTGCCATCTATCCGGATGGATATGCAACGATGCTTAGGGAAGCTGTTGCAAAACATACAGGTGTGAAAGAAAACTCAGCTTATATTTGGGAATGGATCTGATGAGAACATACAAATCATATCCAGAAGCATATTGGGAGCCGGGAAGAATACGGTCATGGCAACAGGCACTTTTTCGCAGTATCGCCATAATGCCACGCTTGAAGGTGCGGAAATCAGGGAAGTTCCTCATATTGACGGAGCTCATGATCTAGAAGGAATGCTAAAAGTTATAGATGAAAAAACCGCGGTTGTCTGGCTTTGTACACCAAATAATCCTACAGGTAAATATATCTCGGAACAGGACTTATTATCGTTCATCGAAAAAGTTCCGGAAGATGTTCTTATCGTTCTGGATGAAGCTTATTGTGAATATGCAACGGCTGAGGATTACCCGAGAACGAATCAATGGATTAATAAATTTAAAAACTTGATCATACTTCGTACATTTTCAAAAATTTATGGTCTAGCCAGTTTTAGGGTAGGGTACGGATTAGCTGATGAGGATATCATTCAGAAACTGGATCCATCCCGGGAACCATTCAATGTCAACACATTCGCACAGAATATTGCTATAGTCGCTTTGGAAGATCAAGCTTTCATTGAAAAATGCAAGGAAGAAAATCAGAAGGGGCTCAAGCGGTACTATGAATTTTGCAGTAAAGAAAATTTAGCTTATTACCCGTCACAAGGTAATTTTATCTTTATCCATTTTAAACAGGATGCCGACATGGTGTTTCAATATTTGCTTGAGCGCGGATTCATTGCAAGATCGGGGAAATCTTTCGGTTTTCCTAACAGCCTAAGGGTAACAATTGGTTCTACTGAAGAAAATGAAGGAATGATTAACGCTATTAAAACTTTCTTGAATGAAGTTGAGGCACCTTCTGATTCGCTGCTATAAGGTTTTATCAAACCTAGAGGAGCATAAAAGATGCGGGGGAGAGAAGAGTGAAGGGAAAGGTTTTTGTAATAGGTCTAGGTCTAATTGGCGGATCATTGGCCATGGCTGTACGCCATGCACATCCTGAAGCCGTGATTGTTGGTACGGACCTAAGTGAAAAGAATATTCAACTATCGATGCTATTGGGGATCATTGATGATTCTGTATCATCTCTGGAAGCGGGAGCATGTGAAGCTGATTTGATTCTACTTGCTGTGCCTGTAAATGAAACCGTCAAGATTTTAGCTCAATTGGCTGAAATGGATTTAAAAAGTGATGTAATCATATCGGATGCAGGAAGTACGAAGGATACAGTCGTTAAGGCAGCAAAACCATTGATAGATAAAGGGGTGGCCTTCATCGGAGGGCACCCTATGGCTGGTTCCCATAAAAGCGGTGCCGGAGCAGCCAAACTTCATTTATTTGAACATGCATTTTATTTGCTTACTCCCGGCGATTCCATCGAAGAAGAAAAAGTGGAGCAACTGAAAGAGTGGTTACAAGGGACAAGAGCGAACTTTTTGGTTGTCACTCCTGCTACCCATGATAAACTGACTGGAGTCATTAGTCATTTTCCGCACATTGTCGCATCGGGGCTTGTTAAGCAGGCAGAAAATTATAGTAAGGAAAATAAGTTGATTTCAAGGCTTGCTGCAGGTGGTTTTCGGGATATTACAAGAATTGCTTCAAGCAGTCCGGAAATGTGGCGTGACATTTTGTTACATAACCGGGATGTGTTACTAGAATTAATGAATGATTGGCTTAATGAAATGGAGCATATAAAAGGGCTGGTAGCAGATGAAGATAGTGAAGAAATCCTTCGATTCTTTACTGATGCAAAGATTTTCAGGGATGATTTGCCAACCCATGCGAAAGGCGCCATACCAGCGTTTTATGACTTATATATCGATATACCGGATTATGCCGGGATAATTTCTGAAATTACCGGATATTTGGCACAAGAAGGTATCAGCATTACAAACATAAGGATCATAGAAACCAGGGAAGAGATATACGGAGTGCTGGTCATCAGCTTCCAAACGGATGTTGATCGCATAAAAGCCGCGGATTGTATCTCAAGACATACAGATTATGAAACGATCCTAGCATGATATTAATAGGGAAGGATGGTTGTATGAATACAAAAAAATTACAAACGAACATCCAGTCATTACGTGGTTCGATTGCCATACCGGGAGACAAGTCCATCTCCCATCGTTCGATAATGTTCGGAGCCCTTGCCGAGGGGGAAACGACAGTCTCTAATTTTCTTCCAGGAGCCGATTGTTTAAGTACGATTTCCTGTTTTAAGCAGCTTGGAGTCCATATCGAACAAGAAGGCCAGCACGTCAGAATTGAAGGCAAGGGTTTTAATGGATTAAAGGAACCGGAAGCAGTGCTTGATGTCGGAAATTCGGGTACAACGATCAGGTTAATGATGGGCATTTTGGCGGGTCAAGATTTTTCGGCTGTTTTGGCAGGTGACGAATCGATAGCCAAACGTCCAATGACAAGGGTGGTCAACCCACTTCGTCAGATGGGAGCGGTCATTGATGGCCGTAAAGGAGCCGAATATACCCCGCTCTTCATAAGAGGAGGCAAACTACAAGGGTTTCGCTATGAATTACCTGTGGCAAGTGCGCAGGTCAAATCTGCGATAATCCTGGCTGGTCTACAGGCTGAAGGGGAAACGATCATTATCGAACCGGAAGAGACCCGTGATCATACAGAACGAATGATCCAAGAGTTTGGCGGGAAAATCGAAAAAGACGGTCAAACGATTAAAGTAAGCGGAAATCAAGTCTTCAAAGGAACGGCCATCCATGTGCCGGGTGATATTTCTTCAGCGGCTTTCTTCATGGTGGCTGCAGCGATTACGGAAAATAGCGAAGTGGTACTAAAGAATGTGGGTCTTAATTCGACCAGAACTGGAATCATCGAAGTCATGAAATCGATGGGGGCGGACATTACGATTGAGAAGAAGACGGGCGTAGGTGAACCTGCAGGAGATATCATTGTCAGAAGCTCCCGACTAAAAGGAACCACCATCAGCGGTGATCTAATTCCCCGTCTCATCGATGAAATACCGGTAATTGCACTATTGGCAACACAGGCTGAAGGGATAACGACAATCAAGGATGCAGCAGAACTAAAAGTGAAAGAGACCAATCGAATTGATACGGTCGCAAATGAGCTTTCCATCCTGGGGGCAGATATAACTCCGACAGCAGACGGATTGATTATCAAAGGACGTAATGCCCTGAATGGAGGTACGGTTACAAGCCATGGAGATCATCGTATCGGAATGATGCTCGCTGTTGCAGCTTTGATAACGAATGGGGAAGTGGAACTTGCCGACCCTGATGCCATAGATGTATCATATCCACAATTTTTTGAGCATTTGACGGAATTGATAAAGTAAATATTAAAAAAGTTTACAAACCTTTTTGGTCTGTAAACTTTTTTTTTAAACGCTCTAAAGTGTTGAAAGCGCTAACATTTAGGCGTTTTTGCCTGTATTAATCATGAAAATTAAGAAAAAGGGATTCCTGATCAAAAAGGAGAATGAATGGATCATGGAGAATTAACTAGTAACCTTTTTTTAATGAGAATGAGGAGGGGACTTCATCAATGGAATACAGGGCTACAGTATGGTAAACTAATAAATACTGTTTACTATGCATCTCACTATTGCAACATGGGTATTTTGTCTTGATGGCAGAGAATGTCACATAATGACGTGAGTGTGTATGACTAGAGACCAAGTCAATCATGCAAAAGGAAGGAATCAACAATGAACACAGTGGAACAAGTTATACAGCATTTAAAAAAAGGGGAATTAACAGAAGCTCTTAAACATATAAATCGTATTAAATCATCAGAGTCAGCAGAGGACATATTGTTGCTGGCCGAGGAAATGCTCCAGCTTGGTTTTGTGGAGGAGGCAAAGGATCTTTTTGAACATCTTCTGGAACTCTATCCTGATGAAGGAGAATTGATTGTTTCGTTGGCGGAAATCCTGATTGACATGGACCAGGAAGATGAAGCGATGCTGATGCTTGAAAAAGTAAGTGCAGATGATGAAGTATATCCAAGTGCTTTGCTTTTGGAAGCGGACCTTTATCAATTACAGGGGATGGATGAGGTCAGTGAACGAAAATTACTGCAGGCAAAGGAAATACTTCCCGATGAGATCATCATTGATTTTGCGCTAGCTGAACTGTTCTTTCATCAAGGAAGGGATCAGGAAGCCATTGCAAATTACATAAAGGTTTTGGAACAGGAACAAGAAATCGCTGGAGTTAATGTCAATCAGAGGCTTGCTGAAGCATTAAGCAGTTCTGGGAAATTCGAGGAGGCCCTTCCGCACTTTGAAAAGGCCTTGAATGATGGACTTGAAATCAATACCCTATTTGAATATGCATTTACGGCTTTTCAGGCAGGTCTTTATGAGACAGCGGTACGAAAGTTTGTTGAACTGAAAGAATTAGATCATGAATACCATTCCCTATATTTATACCTGGCAAAGAGTTATGAACATCTTGAGGATTTGGAAAATGCCCTGAAAACGGTCAAAGAAGGAATCAAGGCTGATGAATTCAATAAGGAACTTTACTTCTTCGGTGGAAAAATTGCCTTGAAAAGCGGACTTGATGAAGAGGCGGAAAATCTATTTAAAGAAGCTCTTGCCATTGATCCAGGATACCTGGAAGCTGCACTTACCCTCTTGAAACTGTATATGCACCACGAAAGGTATGAAGATGTACTCGAGTGTATTGGTGAAGTAAGGCGGTATGGAGAGGATGATCCGCAGTTTGACTGGATAGCTGCTGTATCTTATCAACACACCGAACAATTTAAAGAGTCATTAACCAGCTATCATAAAGCATATAATTCATTCAAGAACAATCAAGATTTCCTGGAAGACTATGGTTTCTTTTTAATTGAAGAAGGAGACAGAGCCACATCTAGAGAAGTATTTAATAAGCTGCTTGAGATAAACCCAGCAAATGATGAGTATGCGATGATTTTGGAGCGGCTAGGTGAAAGTACAGATGAACTGTAGATAAGCGAAATGAAACTAAATCAAGACAGAGGAGGGAATTCATGGTGGCTGCCCCTGTTTCTGTGAATGAGAAGAAGGATTTTATTCGGTGGTTTTTAAATCATTATCAACTAAAACGAAGAGAATGCGTGTGGATATTGAATTACTTAATGAGTCATGATCAACTAATGAAAAAGGTTCATTTTGTAGAAAATGCCCAATATTGCCCACGCGGACTAATTATGTCGACACATTGTGTGGATGAAGTCCCTTTCAGGTTCTATAAGTCCAATATCATGACGACCGATGCAGAGAAATCTTTTCATGATATCCGGTTAAATCGGGATGAAGACATTTATATTCAGCTCAATTTTAAATCCGCTTACTCTTCCTATCAATATGCAGCGGTATTGGAAAATAATCCCTTCATGCCGAAATCTACGGCATCGAACGAAAAAGATCAGCTGCTGGCTGAACAATTTTTAGAAAAAAGCATGCTTTATTTTCAAAGGGATCGTCTGCTAAAGGAAATCGATGAAGCACTTGATAAGCATGATGAACAAGCATTTAAGGATTTAACCGAACAATTGAATCAACTAAAAGTACTTGGATGAAATAAAATGACCTTTCCGTAATCAGGAAAGGTTTTTATTTTTTATAAAACATTGATAAAATCCACATTTTTGTAAAGACTATGGGTATATGGTAAAGATGTTATAAAAATAATGGTAAAATGATAAGGAGTTGATTTAAAAAATCGGGAGTGAAGAAAAGCATGAAGTGGACAGCAAAAGATCTTGACATGTATATGCAATCTAAAGAATATGTGGATACCGTATTAATTCCTTTGGTTCCCCTATCTTTTGGATCGCAAATGAAGCAAACGGGTTCAATGAATGAATTTCTTACCATTTTAAGCTTGGAACTTGAAAAGCAGATGAAAGGAAGAATTCTTTTATTGCCAACATTTCATTATTTAAGTGATGAATTGGATAAGATTGAGCGGTTAAAGGGTTGGGCCAATGAAGTGAAAGAAAATAATTTCAAGCATGTTTTTTTTCTTACATCAGATTTCGAGTGGAAAAAGGAAGAGCGGGAATTGGAAAATAATTTAGTATGGATTCCTGCCGTCCCCCTGGAGGGGCTTGAAATTGAACAAGCCAGGGAAATGATTAACCAGCAGGTTCTCCAGATCCTTGATATATTCACTTATAATTGGAAAAATGAAAAAAAGTAGGATTTTTCGCATTATTTGACACATAGTTGCCACCTTTTGGGTTTTACAAATATTGACCTTGGTAAATTATTGAGATATCATGGAAATGTCCTAGTTTTATAGTGTTGCTATTTATTGGTCCTTTCGGGCTCTCAGTATAGTAATAGAGGGGGGAAAACGCATGAGCAAGCATAATGTTTCACGACGTCAATTCCTTAATTACACACTTACTGGCGTTGGTGGATTTATGGCGGCCGGTATGTTGATGCCTATGGTTAGGTTTGCAATTGATCCTGTATTATCAGCAGATAAAGGCGGGGATTACATTGCAACTAAGCAGAAGGTAAGTGAACTGACTACCGAACCAACCCGTGTCGACTTTAGTTTCAAGCAGGTCGATGGGTGGTATGAGTCTGAAGAAACAAATACAGCGTGGGTTTACAAAACGGATGATGGCAATATCGTTGCATTATCTCCAATCTGTAAGCATTTAGGCTGTACGGTAGCATGGAATACGGATAAGTCTAATCCGAATCAATTTTTCTGTCCTTGCCATTACGGCAGGTATACGAAAGATGGAGTGAACGTGAAAGGGACACCGCCGGTTTCACCATTGGATGTCTATGGAACGAAAGAAAAAGATGGAATTCTTTATTTGGGTCAACTAAAACCGCATGGGGAGGCGTAAACATTGCTAACAAAGTTATATGACTGGGTGGACGAGCGTTTAGATATTACGCCATTATGGCGGGATATTGCTGACCATGAGGTTCCTGAACATGTTAACCCCGCACATCATTTTTCTGCATTCGTATATTGTTTTGGTGGGTTAACTTTCTTTATTACGGTCATCCAAATCTTGTCAGGCATGTTCTTGACGATGTACTATGTCCCGGACATTAAAAACGCTTGGGAATCTGTTTATTATTTGCAAAATGAAGTTGCCTTCGGTCAAATTGTCCGTGGTATGCATCACTGGGGAGCAAGTCTAGTTATCGTTATGATGTTTTTACATACTCTTCGTGTCTTCTTCCAGGGAGCTTACAAAAAACCGCGTGAATTGAACTGGATGGTCGGCGTATTGATTTTCTTCATCATGCTGGCATTAGGCTTGACTGGTTATTTATTGCCATGGGATATGAAAGCGCTATTCGCAACGAAAGTTACGTTGACAATTGTCGAATCGGTACCGTTAATGGGACCGGCACTCAAGACATTGATAGCAGGAGATCCAACCATCGTTGGAGCACAGACATTGACACGATTCTTTGCAATTCATGTATTCTTCCTGCCTGCAGCATTATTTGCTTTACTGGCGGCTCATTTCCTAATGATCCGAAAACAAGGTATTTCAGGTCCACTATAAAAGAATGGTGAATCAAGAACCAAAAAAACCTTTTCATAAAGGAGGGGAATTGTTCAATGCATCGTGGGAAAGGTATGAAATTCGTAGGTGACTCGCGTATCTCCGCGGACCGTAAACCGAATATTCCGAAAGATTATTCAGAATATCCTGGGAAAACTGAAGCATTTTGGCCTAATTTCCTTTTAAAAGAATGGATGGTCGGAGCCGTATTTCTTGTAGGTTATCTATGCCTGACAATCGCACATCCATCGCCATTGGAAAGGATAGCAGATCCTACAGATACAGCGTATATTCCGCTGCCAGACTGGTATTTCCTATTCCTTTACCAATTACTTAAGTATACTTATGCTTCAGGCCCTTATAATGCAATCGGGTCCATGGTAATACCTGGTTTGGCTTTCGGGGCATTGCTCTTGGCACCTTTTTTAGATCGTGGTCCAGAGCGGAGCCCAGCGAAACGTCCTTTTGCTGTAGGCTTCATGCTATTGGCAATGGCAGGTGTTTTCTATTTAACATGGGAGTCTGCGGCACATCACGATTGGGAAGCTTCCAAGAAGCAAGGAGCAATCGTAGAAGGTGCAGACATTGATAAAGAAAGCGATGGGTATAAACTGATGGATTCTAGTGGCTGTATTAGCTGTCACGGAGCAGAATTAACTGGTGGAGCTGGAGCGCCAAGCTTAATTGACACAGGTTTAAAGCCAGAAGAAATCTCTAAAATCGCTCGCGAAGGCCAAGGTGCCATGCCAGCTGGCATGTTCAAAGGTACAGATGAAGAATTGGCAACATTAGCTGAATTTGTATCTGGATTATCAGCAAAATAATATAACCATCAACAGCATTTTCTTTCATATGCTGTAAATGAAAAGCTGACGACTACGGTTGTCGGCTTTTTTATTGGTAAATTGAAGCGTAAATGAAAGGAAATTGAAATGAATGCTTGGTTTTCAAGGTGATGGAATGTAAAATGAGTATACATGAGTATGTAAGTGAGGGTAAAAGAATGAATGTTATCTACAGTTGGCTTGCAAATCGGCAAATGCTCTTTTTGTTATTAATAATAAATATATTCGGAACAGCCTTTGGATATTATTGGTACGGAAGTCAATTGGAAAACACTCCGGCCATTTTTTTGGCTTTTGTACCGGACAGCCCGACAGCTAGCCTGTTTTTTGTATTTGTTTTATTGGGGTTCCTATTAAAAAGAAACTTTGGACTTATGGAAGCGTTGGCGATAATAACACTATTCAAATATGGTATATGGGCAGTTGTTATGAATCTAATGACATTAGTGACAACAGGTTCATTGCCATGGGAAGGCTATATGTTAATGGCTTCTCATTTGGGAATGGCGATTCAAGGGGTATTATATGCACCATTTTATCGAATAAAACCTTGGCATTTGATAGTCGCAGGGATTTGGACCATACATAATGACATAATCGATTATGTTTTTGAAATGATGCCAATATATCGTGATCTATTGGTATATATGAACTCGATAGGTTATTTTACTTTTTGGCTCAGCATACTTTCCATTTTTGTCGGCTGGTATTTTGGATATAGAAAAAAGCGGATCACCCTATCCTTCATCCATTAAAAAGTTAGCCCTGTATACAGCTTTGTAAAAGCAGGGTTAATTTTTTTTTGTGTTGAACGAGGTCTACTCATGTTTGTTCTTTCATATCGTTTTAGTAGAGATATGAGGAGGGACGAGTAGCATGTTGAAAAAATTCATATTAACCATTGCTGTTTTATTTGTCGTCTTACATTTCCCTGTCTATGCAGAATCCTCTTCAAGTTTGGAGCAATTAGATAACATTTCCGATAGTGCCTTGGAAATGGCCAAGTTGAAGCGATATGGAGATTCGGAAAAGATGCTGACGTTTTTTTCTGATCGGTTTTTAAAAGAGACAGCGAAAGAGCAGATCCTTGACATGGACGAACTTCGAATTATTACTGTAGCTCATAATGAAGCGTTGATGACAATAAAGGATATGAATAAGGGAGATTCCGAAAAGGTTAATTCTGTAACAAAGTTCCGGCTTGTCGTTGATGCGGTCAAGTCTACCCATCAGCCCCTTTGGACAGAGATGGAGGATCAAATGATGAATTCTTTCCAGCAGACAAAGAATGCCGCCATCAATCAAGACACGATTACATTCAATAGCCAATTGAACTTATTCCTTTCACAATATGAAATGATATATCCTAGCTTGAAAGTCGACCTTTCTAAAGAAACGATGCAGCAACTGGACACGAGGATTCAATACATCAACCAATACCGACCGGAAGTAATCAGTGATGGAGAGAGTCAAAAGGAACTGGATGCATTACAAAGCGAACTAACCTCCATTTTTGATGAAATGGGGGAAGATGATGCAGATCCTTCCCTTTGGTGGGTCATCATATCGACAGGCAGTATCATCATTATGACGCTTTCTTATGTAGGCTGGAGAAAATATAAAGGTGATAGGGAGAAACCAAGGAAAGAACATAATGATTAAAAAGACAGGGGAAGAGAACACTATATTTGACAGGGGTGCCCTCAATCCATAGAATTAAGAGTAATTATAGTCATAGGAGGATACCATGTATTTCATTTATTTGGCGATTATCATTTTAATCCCGATTTATGCACAAATGAAAGTGAAAAGCACGTATAAAAAATATGCAAAGGTACCGGCTTCTTCTGGTATGAATGGTGCTGAGACGGCGCGGGCCATTTTGGATCAAAATGGACTGTTCAATGTCAGGGTCGAAGAGACACCTGGAATGCTATCGGACCATTATGATCCAAGGGATAAAACGGTGCGTTTATCAACAGATAACTATCACGGCGATTCAGTTGCCGGTGTAGCGGTTGCAGCCCATGAAGTTGGACATGCGATTCAAGATAAAGAAGCATATGCATTCTTACGTTTCCGCCATGCGTTAGTACCGGTAGCTAACTTTGGTTCTAACATATCTTGGATTTTAATATTAATCGGGATGTTAGCCTCAATTCCTGAGTTGCTATTGGCGGGTATCGTTTTCATGGCAGCCGCTGTTCTCTTCCAAGTGATAACACTGCCGGTTGAGTTCAATGCTTCTTCACGGGCGATGGATCAACTCGTTTCAGTTGGGGTCATCCGAAATGATGAAGAACGGGAAACGAAAAAAGTATTAAGTGCAGCTGCAATGACTTATGTTGCTGCCGCTCTTGTAGCCGTACTGGAATTAGTTCGTCTTCTGCTTATGTATACAGGAATGAGAGAAGAAGATTAATGATAAAAGGACGCCATCACGGGATGGGGTCCTTTTTAACATGCAATTATAAACGCTTTTTAAAAATATTTGTTGTACATTGCTTATAAAAGTCAGGTATTCGGGGAAACATTCAAAAGGATTACATTCCATTCGGTATGCCACCAGCCCCTCGATTACCTTTCAATGGGGTTCTTATTCTCATCAAGTGTAAAGCCCTCGCCCAATACGTCATGCACTTCACTTACAGATACGAATGCATGAGGGTCCACCGATGTTATGGCATTTTTTAAGCGGACAAGCTCATTTTTCCCAACAACACAATAGAGGACTTCCCGGTCATTGCGTGTAAAGGACCCGTATCCCCGTAATACCGTTACGCCACGCTCCATATCATTCATGATTTTCTCGGCAATTTCCTTGTTCTTCTCACTAATGATCATTGCACCTCTGGCTGCATAGGCTCCTTCTTGCATAAAGTCGATTACTCTAGCGCCTATAAATACGGCAACGAGGGTATACATCGCTTCCCGGTAATCCAGGTAGGTAAGGATGGACAGGCCAATTACAACTGCATCAAAGATGAACATGGTCCGTCCCATGCCCATTCCTAAGTAACGGTGGGCAAAACGGGCAATGATATCTACTCCGCCTGTTGTCCCTCCGTAACGAAAGATGATCCCGAGCCCGACACCAACAAAGACCCCGGCAAACAATGCCACCAGCATCAAATCGTTTCCGAGATCGATATCGATTTGGTATCTCTCGAAAACCCAGAGCCAAACGGAGAGGCCGACTGTTCCGATAATCGTATAAAAGAAAGATGTGCGGCCTAAATATTTCCACCCTATTAAAAATAGGGGAATATTCAAAATCAAATTAGAATAAGAAGGATTTATCCCGATAAGTTGATATATAATCAAGGTGAGACCGGTGAATCCGCCTTCGGCCAAGTGGTTCTGCATGTTAAAATGCACAAGGCCAAAGGCGAAGATTCCAGCCCCAAAAAGGATGAATATAGTATTTTTCAATTTTAAGCCCAAAAGCATGTCCCATACCTCCAAAGGTTAGCATATCAGTAATTTACTTATTATAACTAATTAACCAACTATGGGCAATTTTGATTCGCAAACGTATCTGTTGTCATCCGTTTCACTTTTAGCTAACATGGAGAAGGTATAATGTTTGAAAACGAAAATCAAGAATGGGTGACTATATGGAAAAGCAAAAGACGCTCCAACAAATGCAAGCGGAAGTCGACCAATACATAGGACAATTCAAAGAAGGATATTTCAGCCCCTTGGCCATGCTTGCCCGCATGTCGGAAGAACTTGGGGAATTGGCTAGGGAAGTCAATCACTACCATGGTGAAAAACCGAAGAAACCAACCGAGGAAGAGAATAGTATTGAAGCGGAATTGGGGGACATGCTTTTTGTGTTAATTTGTTTTGCCAATTCTTTAGGGATTGACCTTCAAAGCTCACATGATAAGGTCATGGAAAAGTTTACAACCCGTGATAAAGATAGATGGACAAGAAAAGAAGAGGAAATGGAAGGGGAAGGTAAAAATGAGTAAAGTGAAAGTAATTGTAGCTGGTCCTCGTGGCAGAATGGGAAATGAAGCGGTGAAGCTCGTACATGGGACAGAAGGGTTTGAATTGGCCGCTGTCATAGATCGTAAGTATAACGGGGAAAGCCTCTCCGCAATAGAAGGTTTCCACGGTATTGAAGCACCTGTTTTTTCGGATATAAATGAATGCTTTTCTTCTGTTGAAGCAGACGTATTGATCGATTTAACTACACCTGAAGTGGGGATGTTTCATACCGAAACGGCACTTAATCATGGCATCCGCCCTGTAGTGGGGACGACAGGTTTTACAAAGGAAGATTTAGCAAAGCTTGATTCACTTACAAAAGAAAAGGGCATCGGCTGCATCATCGCGCCAAACTTTGCAATCGGAGCCATTTTGATGATGAAGTTTTCACAAATGGCCGCAAAGTATTTCCCGGATGTGGAAATCATCGAAATGCATCATGATCAAAAACTGGATGCACCTTCTGGTACGGCTTCCAAAACGGCAGATATGATTGCAGCGGTACGTGAAACAAAACAACAAGGACACCCAAATGAAAAAGAAACCATCCAGGGGGCAAGAGGAGCAAATGTAGACGGTATGCATATCCATAGTGTACGCCTTCCGGGCCTAGTTGCTCATCAACAGGTGCTTTTTGGAAGTGAGGGAGAGCTATTGACGGTCCGACATGATTCCTTTAATCGAGCATCCTTCATGTCAGGAGTCAAACTAGCTGTCGATACCGTCATGAAATTGGATGTTCTTGTATACGGCCTGGAAAATATTATCGAATAGGGAGAAGGAGGATTTACGATGAGAATTGCCTTAATTGCCCATGATAAGAAAAAAGAAGATATCATTCAATTTATAACAGCCTATAAAGCTGTATTTGAGCAGCATGAATTATTTGCTACAGGTACGACTGGTAAAAGAATTATGGAAGAAGTATCACTGCCTGTCCATCGTTTTCATTCAGGACCTCTTGGCGGAGATCAGGAAATAGGTGCAATGATTGCGCGCGGAGAAATGGATATGGTCCTATTTTTCCGCGATCCATTGACATCACAGCCACATGAACCGGATGTATCAGCGCTTATACGCCTATCCGATGTCTATGAAATTCCCTTAGCGACAAATATGGGCACGGCAGAAGTGCTGATACAAGGTTTGAAACATGGGTATATGGACTGGCTAAAACTACGGAAAAAACAAGGTGAGATAAATGATAAACAAAAGTAACATAGATATCCTGGCTTTCGGCGCGCATGCGGATGATGTTGAAATAGGTATGGGGGGCACGATTGCTAAATATGTGAAGCAAGGAAAGGAAATTGTCATTTGTGATTTGACAAAAGCTGAAATGTCATCCAATGGAACCGTTCCATTGCGTCAGGAGGAAGCGGATAAGGCTGCTGAAATCCTTGGGGTGAAAAGGATTTCCCTTGATTTACCCGACCGGGGTTTATATATGAAAGCGGAATACATAGATCAAATCATTACAGTCATTCGTCAATATAAACCTGCCCTTGTATTTGCCCCTTTTTTTGAAGATCGCCATCCCGATCATGGAAACTGTGCCAAATTGGTCGAAGAAGCAGTTTTTTCGGCAGGAGTCAGAAAGTATATGGAAGAAGAAGGCCTGGATTCTCATCGTGTCCAGAATATGTACTATTTTATGATAAATGGTTTTCACAAACCGGACTTCGTCGTGGACATCACTTCTTCAATATCACAAAAGCTGGATAGTCTTAGAGCCTATGGCAGCCAATTCGAAAAAAGTGAACGAACTGTTGAAACCCCGCTAGTGAATGGCTATATCGAGACAGTGGAGGCACGGGAGCGGATGTTCGGAAAAGAAGTGGGTGTCGCCTATGCGGAAGGATTCATGACAAAAAAACCGTTACTGATCGATGCCGACTTGTTAGGAGAAAAATAATCTTATGAAATTAAAAATTGGAATTACCTGTTACCCTACAGTTGGGGGTTCTGGTGTCGTAGCAACTGAATTAGGTAAAATGCTTGCAGAAAAAGGACATGAAATACATTTCATTTCATCAAGCCTCCCTTTTCGCTTGAATAAGATGTACTGTAATATTTATTATCACCAGGTTGAAGTGAACTCTTACTCAGTCTTTCAATATCCACCATATGACCTGGCCCTTGCCAGCAAGATAGCGGATGTGGTAAAACGGGAGAAACTAGATATCCTTCACGTTCATTATGCAATTCCACATGCTGTTTGTGCGATCCTTGCAAAGCAGATGTCAGGTAATGAAGTAAAGATCGTGACCACACTGCATGGTACGGACATAACCGTATTAGGCCATGATCCCTCATTGACCAATTTGATAAAGTTCGGGATAGAGCAGTCCGATGTCGTTACAGGGGTATCTAATTCCCTTGTCCAGGAAACGCATGATTTAATCGCACCGGATAAGGAAATCAAAACCGTTTATAATTTTATTGATGAAAGGGATTACCATAAATCCAATTCAGAATACCTGAGGGATGAATACGGAATCAGGGAAGATGAAAGAGTGATCATACACGTCTCGAATTTCCGTTCGGTCAAGCGTGTGAAAGATGTCATCCAGGCGTTTTATTTAACACAAAAGAAAATGCCTGCCAAGCTTCTGCTCGTAGGTGACGGACCGGAAGTGACAACCGTTTTGAAATTGGCTAAAGATCTTGGGATCGATGGATCGGTCTTGTTTCTTGGCAAGCAGGATAACCTTGCCGAATTATATTCAATCAGTGATCTGATATTCCTATTATCTGAAAAGGAGAGTTTCGGACTCGTGCTTCTCGAGGCGATGGCATGTGGAGTTCCTTGTATCGGGACGAATATCGGGGGAATTCCTGAAGTCATCGTAGATGGGGAGACTGGTTATATTTGTGAATTGGGTGATGTCAAAATGGTTGCAGAAAAAGCGATTGGACTTTTAAGCGACCCGATTTTGCATAAACGCTTTTCTGAGGCTGCGCTGGAAAGGGCCAATACCAATTTTCATTCGGCTACAATCATGTCAGAGTATGAAGCCATCTACCTTCAAGCACTTGAAAGTAAATCTATGGAATAGGGAGGGGATGCTGATGGATCAGTTATTCTTAAAATCAGTACCCATTCTCGAATTGATTGAAGGAGCAGGATTCGAGGCCTATTTCGTTGGTGGTTCAGTAAGGGATTATATCCTCGGCAGGCCCATCAACGATGTGGACATTGCTACTTCCGCAACACCCCAGGAAATCAAACTGATTTTTTCTAAAACGGCTGATATCGGGATTGACCATGGAACAGTCCTTGTAATTACGGATTCGGGTACATACGAAATTACGACGTTTAGAACGGAAAGCGGGTATTCGGACTTCCGCAGACCGGATTCTGTGCAATTTGTCCGTTCTTTGACTGAGGATTTACGGAGAAGAGATTTCACGATGAATGCAATGGCCATGGATAAGTCCGGAAACATTATCGATCCATTTAATGGAAAGCGTGATTTGACTGAAAAAAGGATCATCACGGTTGGCAACCCGCATGAAAGGTTTCATGAGGATGCTTTGAGAATGATGCGTGCATTAAGGTTCGTCAGTCAACTTGATTTTGAACTGGATCAAGAAACCTTTGATTCCCTTAAAGAAAACGCCCAGATCATAAGTGAAATCGCTGTCGAAAGAATCCTGGTTGAATTTGAAAAGTTATTGGCCGGATCCAATAAGTTAAGGGCTCTCTCACTCTTGCTAGAAAGCGGATTATATCGATACCTGCCTCAATTCTCCAGTAAGAAGGAGCATTTAAGTAAATTACTAAATCTTCCGCTTCATCAACTTGAAGCGGCAGAAATATGGTCAGTAATCATGGTTCATACAAGTGATCGGGAAATGGAAGAGGCATTAAGGGCATGGAAGCTGCCATTGAAAACGATAAGAAACGTTCAACGTATCATACAGCTAGTAAAGAAAGAACCCTCTTTTGAAAATTCAGCTATCGATGTATTTCAGGCAGGTCATGGCGTAACTGTACAAGCTGCTAAAGTCAGGGCAGCACTGACTGGGGGAAATGTATCGCGTGCAGAGGAGAATGCACATCTACGCTACAATGAACTCATTATTAAACATATGTCGGATCTTGCCGTAACGGGGACGGATTTATTGAATTGGCAACAAGAGAAACCAGGTCCATGGGTGAAAGAATACTTGGAAAAAATATTGAAAGCTGTCTTGAATGAAGAATTAAGAAATGATAAAGAAGAAATAAAGAGGTGGCTGGAGAAATGCAATCTGAGTTAAGAACAAAGTTGATGGAAGCCCTCTCAAAAGCGGATGGTGCATTTATATCCGGTCAGGAAATTGCAGAATATATTGGTTGTTCGCGTACGGCAGTATGGAAGCATATAGAAGACCTGCGCAGTGAAGGTTATAATGTTGAAGCCGTTAGGAAAAAAGGCTACCGGATCATATCAGCGCCGGAAAAAGTGTCAGAAAGTGAAATACAACTTGGCTTGGAAACAAAAACGATCGGCAAAATGATCCACTATAAGGAAACTGTGGAATCCACTCAAAAAATTGCGCATCAACTAGCAAATGAAGGTGTTCAGGAGGGGACCCTCGTCGTTGCCGAGGAACAATTATCCGGAAAAGGAAGATTGATGAGATCTTGGCATTCCCCAAAATTCAGCGGCATATGGATGAGTCTCATACTAAGACCGAAAATCCCGATTCATGAGGCTCCACAACTTACATTATTGGCCGCGGTCGCCGTGGCTCAGGCTATAGAGGATACCACTGATTTGAAGCCACAAATAAAGTGGCCGAATGATATTTTGGTGAATCGCAAGAAAGTGGTGGGCATCCTGACGGAGATGCAGGCGGAGTCAGATAGAATCCATTCTGTCATTATCGGAATTGGAATGAATATCAACCAGCAATTGGAGGATTTTCCTGAAGAACTGCAGGAAAAAGCGTCTTCCCTTCTCATAGAAAGTGGAGGGACGGTTTCAAGGTCCAAGGTCATTCAACGAGCATTGTTTCGTCTGGAAAACTTGTACGAACTCTATTTAGAACAAGGCTTCATGCCAATAAAGGACCTATGGGAGAGTTATGCGATCAGCCTTGGACAGGTTATCAAAGCCAGTACCGTCAATGACACGATTGTCGGAAAAGCATTGGGCATAACGGATTCCGGTGTTTTACTACTTGAAGACGGAAAAGGAAAAGTACATTCGATTTATTCTGCAGATATTGAAATTCAGTAGATTTTTGTCAAATCCGCGAAAAATAAATAGAATTATTGAATTTGGCTTGATATAATGCAAGTGGGCAGTATCTCATGTGAACTGCACCCCCATAAATACCAAATTATTTGAAAATCTGCCTTGATCCAGAGTTTGGACTGGGACGGAGGGATGAAACTTCTGATGGAACAAAGGGATTGACTAAAATGACAAGTGCTGTTTATTGAACGAAATCTGGCTTTTTAAGCCATTTTTCTTAGCTAAACAGATACTTTTTTAGTCAGTCTTTTTTTGCGTATGAATGTATAGACACCAGTTTACTCTGATGTTTTCATCTCCTCCAACTATAAGGAGGAAACGTAATGAAATTGTCCGGAGATTTTTTGAAAATGAAACAAAATCAAGAGAAAATTGTCATGCTTACGGCTTATGATTATCCGTCGGCAAAGTTAGCCGAACAATCAGGTGTAGACATGATTTTAGTCGGTGATTCTTTAGGAATGGTCGTTTTGGGTTATGACTCTACGATCCCTGTTACGGTGAATGACATGATCCATCATACAAAAGCAGTAAAACGCGGGGCCCCAAATACATTTGTCGTGACTGATATGCCCTTTATGAGCTATCACCTATCCATGGATGAAACACTTAAGAATGCAGCCCGTATCATGCAGGAAGGTCATGCGGATGCCATAAAGCTTGAGGGAGCAGGCGATGTTGTATATAAAATATCAGCATTGACGAAGGCGGGCATCCCGGTTGTAGCCCATCTTGGCTTGACTCCTCAATCAGTCGGCGTTCTGGGCGGATATAAAGTGCAAGGAAAAGACGCCGAAGCTGCAGCACAGCTTGTGGAAGATGCGAAAAAGTGTGAGGCGGCAGGTGCGATGGCAGTAGTGTTTGAATGTGTACCATATCAAGTGGGGGAACTCGTCACAAGGAACCTGGGGATTCCTACCATTGGAATTGGGGCAGGTGCAGACACGGATGGTCAAGTCCTCGTTTATCATGATGTCATCAAGTATGGGGTAGATCGGGTTGCAAAATTCGTAAAAGTTTATGGAGATGCGAATGAACTGATTGGCCAATCGATAACAAGGTATGTCAATGAAGTGAAATCTAAAGATTTTCCGTCGAAAGAACATACATTTACGATGAAGGAAGAGCAGCTTACAGAACTTTACGGAGGGAAAAGATGAAAACTTTTACATCAGCAGCAGATTTGCAAAAGGCGCTCCGGGAGGAAAAAAGCAATCACCAAAGCATTGGCTATGTAGCGACAATGGGCTTTTTACATGAGGGGCATGCAACCCTAATGGAAAAGGCTCGCAAAGAAAATGATATTGTGGTATTGAGTATATTTGTTAATCCGTTGCAATTTGGACCAAATGAGGATTTTGAAACATATCCACGGGATTTGGAACGGGATGAAAATGTCGCAGCCAATGCCGGAGTGGATTATCTCTTCTATCCAACAGTCCACGAAATGTACGGTGAAGAACCATCAGTCAAAGTTGTTGTCCAAAGCAGGACGGATTGTTTATGCGGGAGACAAAGGCCTGGACACTTTGATGGTGTAGCTACGGTCTTGACGAAATTCTTCAATATCATCCTTCCTGATAGAGCTTACTTCGGGAAGAAGGATGCCCAGCAAGTCGCTGTGATAGATGGATTGATCAAAGACTTTAATTTCCCGATCCAGCTTGTAGCTGTAGATACCGTACGAGAAGAAGATGGGTTAGCGAAGAGCTCGCGAAATGTTAACCTATTAGATCAGGAACGAATGGAAGCTAAAGAGCTGTACCAAAGTTTATTAAAGGCCAAAGATGCGATTATATCAGGTGAAAGAAATACTGCAACCGTCACGGCTCTGGTAAGTGAACATATTGGTGCCCATACAAATGGGGTGATCGACTATATTGAAATCTATCAATATCCGGAACTTAAACCAATTGAAATGCTTTCTGGAAACGTCATCATTGCAATCGCCGTTAAGTTCAAGCATGCAAGGCTAATAGATAATATTACTTTAAATGTAGAATAATTCATGAAGATCAGGGGGAAATGTGATGTTTCGAACGATGATGAATGGAAAAATCCACCGTGCACGGGTAACTGAAGCTAATTTGAACTATGTTGGCAGTATTACAATTGATGAAGACATAATCGATGCGGTGGGTATTCTGCCTAATGAAAAAGTCACCATCGTGAATAATAATAATGGTGCTCGACTTGAAACGTATGTGATTGCGGGTGAACGGGGGAGCGGTGTCGTGTGTTTGAACGGAGCGGCAGCAAGACTGGTGCAGCCGGATGATATCGTGATAATCATTTCTTACGTGATGGTTGCCGAGGATAAACTGGGAGATCACCAACCAAAAGTTGCGATCATGGATGAAAATAACAAAATCATTGAACTGATTTCAAAAGAACCTGCAGCTACAATCATGTAAGCGGAGGGCCGGCACTTGTGCAGAATCATGCACGGGTGCCGGCCCTTTTCGGCGGATGATGAATGGTGGAACGGGTTTTAGAATAGGTATGATGAACGGCTTGTTTCCTTTATTACGATTATTATGGTATAAAAAAGATAAGAGAATTCCATCAGGAAGTGGAGAAAGCGAAGTTTGAGGTGTACAATTCATGATGCAACGATATGTAGTGGTCGATTTGGAAACAACAGGGAATTCTCCGAAAAAAGGGGATAGAATTATTCAATTTGCTGGCGTGGTCATCGAAAATGACCAAATTGTTGATGAATACTCGACATTCATCCACCCTGGACAGGAAATTTCCTTGTTTATTGAAGAATTGACCGGAATAAGCAACGAGACGGTAAAAAATGCACCTGACTTTGAAGATGTCGCAGAAAATATTGCCCGGCTGATAGAAGGGGCTTGTTTTGTTGCCCATAATGTTTTATTTGACTTATCTTTTTTACAGGAAGAACTAGTACGCTGTGGGTTTGAGCCGTTTTATGGTTCCACCCTTGATACAGTAGAATTAGCGAAAATATTAAAGCCAACATCCGATGGATATAAGCTGCACCAGCTGGCTAAAGAAGAAAACCTAGATCATTCCAGGCCCCATCAAGCGGATAGTGATGCATATGCCACCGCTCTATTATTATTGGAATTGAAAAAAAAGCTGATGAATCTTCCGGTGATGACGCTTAAACAATTATATCGATTATCTTATTCCTTACAAAGTGAGATTTCCGAATTGATAGATGCTTGCATAGCAAGCAAACTTGCTAAAGCAGAAGTCCATTCACCAGATCTTATAACTTATAGGGGCCTTGCATTTAAAAAGGCCGAAGAAGAGAGTGACCATAAAGACACGGAGTCAGAATTCCCGCTCGATGATGAGGAAAAAATCTCCATGCTTCAAAGTGCATTCCCTGCTTTTGAAGCAAGAAGCGGTCAGCTTGATATGATGAACATGATTCACCATTCCTTCGAATCCAGCCAAGATGCAATCATTGAAGCTGGGACAGGTATTGGAAAATCCATAGGCTACCTGCTTCCAGCCGTTTATTTTGCAAGAAAACATCAAAAACCGGTCGTCATTTCGACGTATACGCTTCAGCTACAGGATCAACTTCTCCAAAACGAAGTCCCTAAGCTTAAGTCAATCCTTCCTTTTACCTTTCAAGCTGTTTTGTTAAAGGGAAGAAGTAATTATTTGAGCTTGGCAAAGTTCGAAAGGGCATTGCGTGAAAAGGAAGATAATTATGAAACGGCATTAACTAAAATGCAGATATTGGTTTGGCTTACTGAAACCGTAACAGGCGATAAAGATGAATTGAATCTCACAAGCGGCGGTCAACTGTTTTGGAATAGGCTGCAAAGTGATGGTCTTACATACGCCGGTTTAAAACAGCCCTGGCTAGAATTGGATTTTTTTGAAAGGGCAAAAAAAACGGCGACCAAGGCGGATATCATCATCACTAATCACTCATTTTTAATGACGGATCTACTTACAGAAGACGCTTTGATTCCCAAGAAAGGGTATCTGATACTCGATGAAGCACACCATTTGGAACAGGCTGCATCTAAACAGCTTGGGAGCAGGCTTAATTATATTTCGGTGAAGACGGTTTTGAATAGACTAGGGACATCAGATCAAAAGCAATTATTGTACAAATTGGACAGGTTACTCTTAAATAATGGACTGACGGATGGGAAGTCTTCGCATGAATTAGATCAAAAGCTTAGTGACTTTTCCTATGAATTCGAACAGCTTTTTTATTACATCTCCAGTCAGGCGGAAAAACTTTCCCGTTCCATGAGTCCGAAACGGCTTTCATTCAAAATAGATGATGGCAGATGGGGTAAAGCGATCCTGGTGGCTGAGCGATTGGTTGACTTGTTAGGTTATATCATCACGGAATTAGAGAAAAGATTGGCGCTTTTATTGAATAAAGAGTCCCCCTTGGGTAAAAATTCATTATTTTACTTAAATGATATTGAAGTGCTGCTTGGGCATTTGCAGGATACCAGGGACTCCCTACATGAATTTTTCATTAAGCCTCATGAAGAAAATATTTATTGGCTTGATTATACGAATTCAGCACCTCAGCACGGGGTGACTCTTACGGTTCAGCCGATTTCAGGAAGTAAATGGTTATGGGATTCCTATTTCGGGCGCCAAAAAAGTGTCATCATGACATCAGCAACCCTTGTGGTGAAGGATTCTTTTAATTATTTTAAAGAACAACTCGGTTTAGAGAATGAGCTTATTCAGACAGCGAGTTTTCCTTCGCCCTTTCCTTATAAGGAACTCGTAAAGGTTCTGGTTCCAAATGATATACCGGATATCAATTGCTTAACGGTGGAGGAATTCTCGGAAACCGCAGCAAACCATATTATTGCCGCCGCTCAGGCAGCTAAAGGCAGGATGATGGTATTGTTCACCTCCCATGAGATGCTGCGGGCAACGTATCATTCCATTAAAGACACTGGTGTCCTGGATGAGTTCACCCTGTTTGCACAAGGGATTTCTGGTGGAAGCCGTATGAGGCTGCTCAGGAATTTCCAAAATTTCGAAAAAGCCGTCCTTTTTGGGACAACCAGCCTTTGGGAAGGCGTCGATATACCAGGCGAGGATTTATCTTGTTTAATCATTGTCAGGCTGCCTTTTTCTCCTCCGGATGAACCAGTGACAGCTGCAAAATGCCAACTTCTCGAAAAGCAAGGGCGTAATGCTTTTTCTGCGTATTCTTTACCTGAAGCCCTGTTAAGGTTCCGACAAGGATTCGGCAGGCTTATACGAACTCCAGAAGATAAAGGGATTTTGGTTATTCTTGATCGCCGCATCGTCACTGCCAAATATGGTCCCGAATTTCAAAAGGCCATTCCGGCAGTCGACTGGCATCAAGCCTCAATAATAGAAATGGCTGATATGATAGAAGAGTGGATATAAAGAATCTTTAGATTATTCATTAATCCAATTGAATTTTTATCAATTTATAAAGAAAAATAACTTATGAACTGGTATAATGTGAAAGGTGGTAAAGCCTTCAAATCCTTTTCATACCAGTGGTTGTTGACAATATTTAAAAATGGAGGGGCGTTTTCATGGAAAGTAAAATTGAAGTAATTTCAACAGTCAGGTTGCAACATTCTCCTGATCTGTATAAAATTGTGGATTCTTTGAACCGAACATTGAAAAAAGATGATTTAATGTTCGGTCTGGCATTGGATTCCGAAGATCAAGAAAAAGCGATATTTACAATTTATCGTACATAGAAAGAGGGAAAAGCAGCTTTGAAAAAATGGTTGATTATTGCTTCTATCCTGGTCCTTTGTTTTATCGGATTTGTCAGCGGGGCATATATTAAAGCGTTGCAGCCTAAAAAAGAAGCTGGTGATGAGGCTTTTAAAAAGGCGAAGGAAGAGGGCGGCCTTGTGACTATGGAAGATTTCTACCTTTATAATGGGCAGGATTCATACTCTGTCATCATTGGTAAGGGAGAAAAAGGGACTAAAAAAATAGTCTGGCTTCCTGAGGACAAGAAGAAAGAAATAGTAGTGGAAAACTATAAAGATGGTAAATCAAAAAAAGAAATCTTAAGTATTGTCAATGAAAAGCTCAATCCCCAAAAAATCATTTCAGTTAAGCTAGGCATGGAAAAGAACGTTCCGCTTTGGGAAGTAACTTATCTTGATAAATCAGAGCGTTTTAACTATGATTATTACGATTTTAAAACTGGGGAATGGCTTAAGTATTATCGAAGCATTTAGAATGGAGGATTAATTTACAATGAAATTAGCGAACCGGGTTCAGTCATTAACCCCATCAACAACATTGGCCATCACGGCAAAAGCAAAGGAACTTAAGGCCCAAGGTCTTGATATAATTGGTTTGGGGGCAGGTGAACCAGACTATAATACGCCCCAACATATTATAGATGCAGCCGTTCAATCCATGAATGAAGGTCAAACAAAATACACCCCATCCGCTGGTCTGCCGAAGCTAAAAGAAGCAATTGCAGCTAAATTGAAGCGTGATCAAGGCCTGGAATACAAACCTTCTGAAATTTTAGTTGGCTCTGGTGCAAAGCACGCACTTTACACATTGTTTCAAGCCATCCTGGATGAAGAAGATGAAGTGATTGTTCCGATACCGTATTGGGTAAGTTATCCTGAGCAAATCAAGCTTGCTGACGGAAAGCCAGTTTATGTTGTCGGAACGGAAGAAAACCAATATAAAATCACTAAGGAACAATTAGAACAAGCGATTACCGAAAAAACCAAAGCTGTTATCATCAACTCGCCAAGCAATCCAACGGGCATGCTTTATTCCAGGGAAGAACTAGCGGCTATCGGGGAAGTTTGCCTAGCTCATGATATCTTGATCGTTTCCGACGAGATTTACGAAAAGTTGGTTTATGGAAATGCTGAACATACATCCATTGCAGAGATTTCACCGGAATTGAAAAAGCAAACGATCATCATCAATGGTGTATCTAAATCCCATTCGATGACTGGCTGGAGAATTGGTTATGCAGTCGGTGAAGAGTCCATCATTAAGGCAATGACGAACCTTGCTAGCCATAGCACATCCAACCCTACGACAACCGCTCAATATGGAGCAATTGCTGCTTATGAAGGTTCGCAGGAGCCTGTGGAAGAAATGCGTCAGGCATTTGAAGGCCGTTTGAATAAGATATATGATAAATTGGTTGAGATTCCGGGCATTAGCTGCATTAAACCACAAGGGGCATTTTACTTATTCCCGAACGTTAAACGTGCAGTTGAATTAGCGGGTTACAGCAATGTCGAAGAGTTTACGACTGCATTGCTGGAGGAAGCACAAGTGGCTGTTATTCCAGGTTCAGGATTTGGTGCACCTGATAACATCAGACTCTCTTATGCAACTTCATTGGAATTGCTTGAAGCAGCCGTTGAAAGAATCCATTCATTCGTTACATCAAAAATGGCATAATTTTTTTAAAAACCTGCAGACTACCTGGCTACAACAGGGGCTGCAGGTTTTTTTTAGTGGAATTAATACCCCTCCCTTTTAAAGGGAGTTTTTATCACATCAAACCTTTCATAGGTAACTGAACATTATATAATGCAAATCAAGCTTGCAAAGGAAAAAGGAAAATCATATATGATTTTTAATGAAAACCGATTGCAATCATATATGATTTCATATATGATGAAAATATGGAAGATAAAAACAAAAACCCCAACAAAAAGCAAATTGCTTATGAACACCTTCGTAAATTAATTTTGGATGGAACATACGGTTCTGGACAGCGGATCATTATCGATCAAACGGCAAAAGAACTTAGTTTAAGTCCGATTCCTGTCAGGGAAGCAATCAGACAACTTGAATCTGACGGCCTTATTCAATATAAGCCTTATAGTGGAGCTGTGGTTACAAGCATAAATGAGAGCGAATACATTGAAACTCTTTCTGTTTTATCTTTGCTTGAAGGCTATGCAGCCGCACTCAGTTCTTTAACGATGAATGATCATGATTTTGAAAATCTAATTAAATTAAACAAAGAAATGGAAAAAGCGCTCCATAACTTTGAATTAGAGCTGTTTGGTAAGTTAAACGAGTGTTTTCATGCTGAAATTTATGAAAGATGCGGAAATTCCTTTTTAATTGAGGAAATTAAACAGGCGCAACAAAGAATGAATAGAGTCAGAAAGTCAATGTTCACCATGGTGCCGCAACGCGCAGTCCAATCCATTCTTGAACATGAAAGCATCATAAAGCTTTTAAAGGAAAAAGCGTCTTTTGAAGATATTGAATCATTGGTGAGAAAGCATAAACTGAATGCCATAAGTACATTCAAGCAGAGGTCGGAAACTAATCACGATCAGGCACTTTGATGATCAAGGCTTTGTTTTATAATAGTCGATCGATTATTTATAAAAGCAAGGCCGATTTTTTCACTTATATTATTCCGAATATTCAAATAATGAAAAGGTGGTAGGAAAAATGTACGAAGAAATCAAAAGCCGTTTAAGAGGATCCATCGCTCCTGTAATCACTCCGTTTGATGACAAGATGGAAGTGGATGTAAAAGCAATTGAAAATCTGGTAAACTGGCATATTGAAAGCGGTTCCCATGGAATCTCGGTATGCGGGACTACAGGCGAGCCCAGTTCTCTAACGATTGAGGAGCGGGAATTAGTGATGGAAACGGCCATTAAAACAGCAAATTCCCGTGTTCCAGTCGCTCCTGGTACTGGATCTGCTAATCAGAAAGAAACGTTGCATTTGACAAAAAGGGCACAGGAAATGGGGGCGGATGCTGCTTTAGTGATCGTTCCATATTACAATAAGCCCAATCAACAGGCACTTTACAATCATTTTAAGACAGTAGCTGATTCTGTTGACATCCCGCTTATCGTTTATAACATTCCTGGAAGAACGGCGACGAATTTAGAAGTGAAGACATTGGCACGCCTTGCTGAAGATTGTAAAAATATTATTGGTGTAAAGGAATCTAATAAGGATTTCGAACATGTGAACCGTGTCTTATTGAATTGTGGAAGGGATTTTCTCTTATATTCAGGCATAGAATTATTATGCTATCCAATGCTGGCTATAGGAGGAGCTGGACATATAAGTGCTACAGCCAATATCACTCCTAAAGAAGTGGCGGAAATTTATAACCATTGGGTGGAAGGTGATGTGAATAAGGCTCTGGACCTCCATTATAAATTAATGCCATTGAATGATGTTTTGTTTAAAGAAACAAATCCAGGACCTTTAAAAGCAGCGATGGGGATGATGGGAAAAATCAATCCTGCATTAAGGCCGCCTATGGGCCCGCCTTCGGAACCATTAGAAAAGGAACTGCGTGAAACCCTTCAATCATACGGACTTATTGACCAAGTGATCGGCTCATAATTGGTAGATTGGGAAGGTAGCAGAATTTCATACTATTTTTGGCTTCTTCCCGAATTAATTATTAAGGAGGATTTATCATGCCAACTTATCCCGTGCAAGATGTCCAACATTACATCAATGGTCAATTTGTTGATGGTACCTCAGGGAAAACATTTGAAAATCTTAGCCCTTTTAATAATCAAGTAATCAATATTGTGGCAGAAGGGTTTAAACAGGACATTGATCTAGCGGTAGCTGCTGCAAAAGATGCATTCGATAACGGTCCATGGAGAAAGATGAAAGTGGAAGAAAGATTGAAATACATTAATAGGATTGCTGATTTAATTGAAGAAAATGCCGAAGAAATTTCCTACTTGGAATCACTTGATACAGGGTTGCCGATTAGCCAGACAAAAAAACAGGCTGCAAGGGGAGCGGAGAATTTCCGTTTTTATTCTGAAATGGTGAAAAGCAGGCTTATAGGAGAATCGTATCAAGTGGATGACACTTTCATTAATTATACGATTCATAAACCGATAGGAGTGGCGGGGTTGATCACTCCTTGGAATGCGCCTTTCATGTTAGAAACCTGGAAGATCGCCCCGGCTCTGGCTACAGGTAATACATGTGTCCTTAAACCGGCGGAATGGTCTCCGTTGACAGCTAATAAATTGGCTCAAATCGTGGACCAATCCGGTTTGCCAAAAGGCGTATTCAATATCGTTCACGGTTTTGGGGAGACAGCAGGAGCTTCCTTGGTCGCCCATCCTGATGTCCAATTGATATCCTTTACCGGAGAAACGACTACTGGCGCTGAAATCATTAAAAATGGTGCGGATACAATGAAACGTTTTTCCATGGAACTCGGAGGTAAATCACCAGCTATCATTTTTGAAGATGCCGATCTGGAAAAGGCCATGGATTCAGTGGTTTGGGGAATCTATTCATTCAATGGGGAGCGCTGCACGGCTAATTCCAGGTTATTTGTCCATGAATCGATAATAGACCAGTTCGTTGCAGAATTGAAGGAACGTGTTCATAATATCAAAATTGGAAATCCAATGGAAGCAGGAACGGAAATTGGACCGCTGATCCATCGGAATCATTTTGATAATGTCTCCCGTTATCTGGATATAGCAAAAGATGAAGGGGCAGAAATTGTAAGCGGTGTCATACCGGGTGAATTTAAAGAAGGGAATTTTATCGCCCCGACGCTTCTCTTGAACTGTACAAATGATATGACGGTAGCACAGGAAGAAATTTTTGGACCTGTCATGGCAGTCATTCCTTTCAAGACGGAAAAGGAAGTACTGAAAATGGCCAACGATGTAAAGTATGGGCTTGCTGCTTATGTATGGACCAATGATATGAAACGAGGACATAGATTTGCTCAAGCTGTCGATAGTGGGATGGTCTGGGTGAATTCTCAAAATGTAAGAGATTTACGGATACCATTTGGAGGATCGAAATATAGTGGGGTTGGACGTGAAGGTGGCCATTATAGCTTTGAATTTTATACAGAAACACAAGTTATCCACGTGGCGATTGGAGAACACCATATTCCAAAATTCGGGGATTCGAAACGAAATGCCGTTTCTTCTGCTGAAAAATAATTCGGATTTCAAAAGAAGGGGAGAATACTATGAATTTTTCTATTATTCGTGTTGCGAGAACGATACTTAATGTAACAGATTTAGATAAATCAAGGGCCTTTTATGTGGATGCTTTAGGTTTTGTTGAAACGGAAAGAACAAATGAACACATTTATTTACGTGGTTTAGAGGAAGCGCATCATCACTCGCTTATCTTGAAAAAGGCAAAAAAGCCAAGCGTTGAAGCGATAGGATACAAAGTTGAAAAAGAGGAAGACCTTAAAGAATTGGAATCTTTTTTCCTTTCAAAGGGGATGAAAATGAAGTGGATGAAAGAAGGAACACAGCATGCATTAGGCAAATCGCTTCGAGTTCAGGATATTTCCGGATTGCCAGTGGAATTTTTCAGCAAAATGGATAAAGCCGAGAGATTGCTGCAACGATTCGATTTGCATAGGGGTTCAAGGGTCCAAAGGATCGATCATGTGAATTGTAGTGTAACAAATGTGCAAAAAGCCCATGATTTTTATGTGAAGGAATTAGGTTTTGCCTGTTCGGAAGATACTGTTGATGAGTCAGGTCAATTATGGGCGACATGGCTACATAGAAAACAAACGGTCCATGACCAGGCATTCATGAACGGAATCGGTCCAAGACTTCATCATGTAGGCTTCTTTCTGCCAGATCCCCTTGCACTTATCCATGCATGTGATGTGCTGGCATCACTCGGATATGCACAGTCCATCGAACGCGGCCCCGGAAGACATGGCCTATCCAATGCATTCTTCCTATATTTAAGAGACCCGGACGGTCATAGGATCGAATTATACAATGGGGATTACTTAACGTCCGACCCAGATACAGAACCAATCCATTGGGATTTGAATGATCCAAGGCGTCAGACATTCTGGGGAGCCAAAGCTCCGGATTCATGGTTTGATGAGGCTTCCGCTGTTCTTGATATTATATCAGGTGAAGAAGTTACTCTTGAAGAACCGATCCTGGAAAAAAGCAAGCCTGAATTCATCATCTGATTGCAGCGCGGATATAGGGTGAATGAATGAGCGTCTCGTCAAAGCTAACGTTGACTCTGATTTTGGAGTGACTATGCATGTGTTCACGTTTCCGTGACAAACAATTCATCCGATCATACCAACTGTTTACCGGTTAAGGGAAAAAATGAACTGGTGAATATAAAATGGAAAACCGCTATATTATGGAAGAACTGCTTACTGAAATTTTTAATGGAAAATTTCTTGTAGATGGATTTGGATATCATTCATGTTCAGCACACACTTAACTGCAATTCTATTAATTAATTGAACTTTTGAAATTATTCATTTGTAAGCGCTTCGTTTATTGATGCTGAAGGGGGATACAATCATGCCGGCAAAAACGGGTAAAGAATATATTAATAGGGTAGACAAAGCAAAGGCGAATGTATGGATCAATGGGGAGCAAGTAGAGGATAAGATCAGTGAACATCCAGCTTTTAAAGGGGTCATGAAAACACAGGCGGAATTATATGACCTCCAACATGATTCTGGGAAAGAAGACATCATGACTTATATTTCACCAACTTCCAATGAAAGAGTAGGAACCTCATTCATGCAGCCCCGTACTAAGGAAGACCTTGAAAAAAGGAGGAAAATGATTCAAGAATGGGCAAGACATAATAATGGAATGATGGGACGTTCCCCTGATTATATCAACAGTGGGATGATGGCGTACGGTTCTGCGGCGGATATGTTCGGCAACCAGGATTCGGCATTTGCGAAAAATATGAAAGATTACTATGAGCTCTGCCGGGAAAAGGATTTGTCGTTGACACATACCCTGATTCAACCACAGGTAAATAGGGGAGTTAGTGCGGCAAAGCTTCCGGACCCTTACATCGCTGCCCGGATTGCCGGCAAGAATTCGGAAGGGCTTATTATAAAGGGAGCCAGGTTATTAGCTACACAAGGAGGAATTACGGATGAAATCATGGTTTTCCCTTCAACATTGCTTAAACCATCTGAAGAAGAAAACCCTTATGCATTCGCATTCTCCATACCAAATAATACACCGGGGTTAAAATTCATCTGTCGTGAATCATTTGACTATGGAAAATCACATTTCGACCATCCACTTGGTTCACGATTTGAGGAAATGGATTCGATTATCGTTTTTGATGATGTAGTTGTTCCTTGGAATCGGGTATTTGCATATGGGGATGTCGGCATTTGCAACCAGGCTTATAATGAAAGCAATGCGGTTGTTCATATGACCCATCAGGTAGTATCGAAGAATATCGTCAAAACCGAGTTCGTTCTAGGGATTTTGCAACTAATGGTGGAGACCATCAATATAGGGCAATACCAGCATGTTCAGGAGAAAATTTCGGAAGTCATCATAGCCCTTGAAACGGTAAAAGCTTTCATTACAGCTTCGGAAGCAAACGCGAAAGTGGATAAGTGGGGAATGATGACACCTGATTTCACACCGTTAAACATAGCCCGTAATTATTATCCGAAGATTTACCCTAGATTCAGTGAAATAATGCAGCTTCTTGGTGCTAGTGGCTTAATGGCGATACCTAATGAAGCCGATTTCAATTCGGAGCTTCGACCGGATTTGGATAAATATCTTCAGGCCGCTAATGGTGGAGCCTATGACAGGGTTAAATTGTATCGCCTCGCATGGGATGTATGCATGAGTTCATTTGGAACCAGGCAAACACTGTACGAAAGATTCTTTTTTGGGGATCCGGTCCGTATGGCCAGCGCTTTATATAACGGCTATGATAAACAGGAATATGTGGATCGTGTCAAGGAGTTCTTAAACCGTACTGAACATCTTGCAGAAATCAACTGAGACCGGTAGCGGTATCCGATCATTTCAAGGCCTTCCCGATGATCGGGAAGGCCTTTTATTGTACAGTCGGAATTCCAATAGTTCATTTATTTATATCGATCATGAATATTATTTTTTTTATATGTGCCAAAATCACTGAATTCCGTAAGTTCCATGGAGAGGGCAAGATATCTTTTTGAAAAGAGGGATGCCAAATGGGATTCCATCGTTTCAAAAAGTTGGTCACATACTTTGGTTTTATCACTATCCTGGCGGCCAGCGCCAATTTTTAGTATGGCATGAACAAAGGCATCATCTTCTGTACCATCGGCAACACGATAATGCTTCAATTCAATGGCCCGGGATCGGATGCCGCCAATTGGAAAGATCGAAGGATAGGAGATCAGTACATCATTCACCTTGCTCAATAAGCTGTCAATCTGGATTTCATCTTTGATATTATCCGTATACTCTATAATAATATGAGGCATGTAATTAGTCCCTTCCGTTAATTATGGATTTTAAATGTGGCCGATCCCCGCCTTCTGTAAATATATCGTCACCGACTATTGTGCTGACGAGTTTTCCGATACCTTCAATTTCAGTGATGATTTCATCGCCTACAGCAGTATCCGCCAATCCTTCCGGTGTGCCTGTCAATATTATATCGCCTGGACTCAATGTCATGAAGCTGCTGAAATATTCAATTAAATCAGCGATGCTGAAAATCATGTCTTTCGTGTTGCCTTCCTGAGTCAATTTTCCGTTGACATATGACTTGATGGCAAGATTTGAAGGGTCTGTAATATCTTCGGCATCTACTAGCCAAGGACCGATGGGGGTGCAGGTATCGCGATTTTTAACCTTTAAGTTAGGTCGATAGTAATTCTCAAGATAATCCCGTATTGCATAATCATTTGCAATGGTATATCCACTTACATACTTAAAGGCTTCTTCCTTTTTTATGTTCTTCGCCTTTTTACCGATGACGACTGCCAGTTCACATTCATAGTGCATATAAGATGCATCAGCAGGCCGTCTTGTCTGCCCACGGTGGCCGATAAAGGTATTGGGACCTTTTAAGAACGCCAGGGGTTCTTCCGGGGCTTTAAAAGCAAGCTCCTTCGCATGGTCTGCATAATTCAAACCAAGTGCGAACACAGTCCGCGGTTCCACTGGGGGAAGCCAGACAACATCTTGCTCATGGACAATCCGGCCATCCGCCAATTGGAGCTGGCCATTATATTCACTTGCTTGATGTATGGCACCTGCATAGGCTATACGTGCTCTCTTCATAAAATTCCCTCCATTGATAGTTTTTCTTCGGAAATGATTGTATTTTCCAAATATCCGATTTCGTCAATTTCTATTCTAATATGGTCATTGGCTTTTGCCAGTGGTGCATTCTCTGGGACTCCTACTAAAAGGACGTCACCCGGATTCAAAGTCATGAAGTCTGTTACATCCTCAATTAGGTGGGAGATGGAGCGAATTAGATTTGAAGTTGAATTTTCTTGCCTAAGCACCCCATTAATATATACACGGATCCCTAGAGAATCGGGGTTGGATATGGATTCCTTGAATACGATCCAGGGACCGATCGGGCAAAATCCATCACGTGCTTTATAGCGGATCGCAGGGCGGTAAACGCTTTCATGCGGAATGCTAATATCATTGGCGATCGTAAAACCTTCTATAAAATCCAGTGCATGTTCTTTCTTGACTCTTGTTGCCGTTTTATTGATAACTATTCCAAGTGCCGCCCCGATTTCCAATGCAGGTATGCCATTTGGAAGGGGAACTGGATTTGAAAAAGAAGATAACGTGTTTCTAGGTTTAATATAAAGGATCGGCCCTTTAGGAGGTTCATTATAAGGAGCTTGGTGGAACTTCTCCTTGAATGCATCCAATGATCCTTTATAGTTTAATAATGTCCCATATACCGTTCCTGAAATAGGGATATCCAACTTTATTTGAGATACTTCATATTTATCACCGTTCATTAATAAATACTTTTTCGACAATATTTCCACTTCTTCAGAATATTCAGATTTTTGGAGTTTCACTCTTGCTTTTGCCATGGACACTCACCCCTTGATTTATTATTAATCATATATGATATCGTATATGATTTTTTGTTTAAGTTCAACATTTTTAGATTATTCAGTATAATTATGCAAAAATTGTTAAAAAGATTGGTTTTAACTGAAAAATGTCTTGAACATTTAGTTAGTAGAGCATCCAGACATCTTCCTTGGTCATAACTCATAGGAGGATTCTCTTATAATAATGTGGAAATTCCCTTTGGGTTCAGATTCTTAAGAATGGGTAGTTGAACCGATATGCATTCATGGCTGCACACAGTATCCGAAAAAATTGGACTTTATGGCTGTAATCTCTGCATGCTACTGTAATGGCAATATAGGGGTGTTCGTGCCTATATTGGGGGGAAGTGATTACTTTAAGGAATTTGTTTTGGGTAACGATGGCTACAAATACGATGAAAGGACCTAATGGCATTGTTCTACCCAACAGCACATACATAACTGCTTATAGGTGGTTGTTCCATCAATGGTCTGGGAACAAGAAAATAGATATTTGAACAGGTCCTGTAGCAGATATTTAAAAGTTATGATGATAGGGTTCAATCATAGTTTTAAAAGCTGAAATGCCAATCGATACATATATCGAGGTGATCATACTGGCTTGGACGGCTACCATGTCAGCAAATTCGTTAGTGTAGTATCTACCATGCAATCTGGTGAATACGCTCAAAAAACCTGAAAGTGGTATCAAAGGCGTGGAACTTCCGCTTCAATTGATTTATTTGCTTGTAAGCAGGGCTATGGGTATAATAAGTAGAGTAAATTACATAGTAAGTTAAGCTATTTTTGGAGGTAAATTCCGTGAAAATTACAATAAAAGATGCTAGCAAATTCGTCGATCAAGAAGTTACCATTGGAGGCTGGCTTGCCAGCAAGCGTTCCAGTGGGAAAATTGCTTTTCTTCAAATCCGTGATGGCTCTGGTTTCATTCAAGGAGTGGTCGTGAAAGCTGAAGTGGGTGAAGAAGTTTTCGCTCGTGCGAAATCGGTTTCGCAAGAGACATCCATGTATGTAACAGGTGTCATTCAAAAGGATGAACGCTCGCCGTTCGGTTTTGAATTACAAGTGAAAGATATTGAAATCATTCATGAATCATTGGATTATCCAATTACACCTAAAGCGCATGGTCCTGAATTCTTAATGGATAACCGCCATTTGTGGCTGCGTTCAAAACGACAGCATGCAGTCATGAAAATCCGTAATGAAATAATCCGGGCTACATATGAATTCTTTAATGAAGAAGGTTTCGTAAAAGTTGATCCCCCAATTTTAACAGGAAGCGCTCCAGAGGGAACGAGTGAATTGTTCGCGACTAAATATTTTGATGAGGATGCATACCTTTCACAAAGTGGACAGCTTTATATGGAAGCGGCAGCAATGGCACTAGGGAAGGTATTTTCTTTTGGTCCTACCTTCAGGGCAGAAAAATCCAAAACAAGACGGCATTTAATCGAGTTCTGGATGATTGAACCGGAAATGGCTTTCATCGAATTTAAAGAAAATCTGGAGGTTCAGGAACAATTCGTATCTTCCATCATCCAATCTGTATTGAAAAACTGTCAGCTTGAGTTGAATACCCTGGGCCGTGACACAGCAAAGCTTGAACAAATTAAAGCTCCTTTCCCGCGTATTACTTATGATGAAGCCATTAAGTTCCTTCATGAACAAGGATTTGATGATATCCAATGGGGAGATGATTTTGGGGCGCCGCACGAAACTGCAATAGCAGAAAGTTATGAAAAGCCAGTTTTCATAACTCATTATCCAACCAAAATCAAGCCTTTCTATATGCAGCCTGCTCCTGACAGGGAAGAAGTCGTTCTTTGTGCCGATTTGATCGCTCCCGAAGGATACGGGGAAATAATTGGCGGTTCGGAGCGGATTCATGATCTGGAATTGCTTGAACAAAGAATCAACGAGCATGGCTTGAGCGAAGATGCTTACAAATGGTATATGGAATTAAGAAAATACGGATCTGTACCGCATTCGGGCTTCGGATTGGGGTTAGAACGTACTGTTGCTTGGATCAGTGGAGTTGAACATGTCCGTGAAACCATTCCGTTCCCACGTCTATTAAATCGTTTATATCCTTGATCTCTTAAAGAAGCGGTTATCTGGTCATATTGGGCAGATAACCGTTTTTTGTTAAAATTATAAGCTTATTCGGGGAGCCATATTCATGTTATACTTAATCAGAGGTGTCCAAAAACATGAATAAAGAACATTTATATGCGTGGTTTAAGGAAGGAACGATAACGATTCCATCCTTTTTGTTGACTAACTATAAGACAATGGGACTGAATGAACAAGAAATGGTCCTATTATTACAATTGCAAAGCTTTATCGATAAAGGTAACCATTTCCCTGCACCATCCCAACTATCTGACCGAATGACATTGCAGGAAACGGAATGTCTATTCCTAATCCAGCGTTTGGTTCAAAGGGGATTTGTTGAAATGGTTGTTGAAGGGAGTCAAGAAATCGGACAGGAAAAATATTCGTTGTCTCCACTTTATGAAAAAATGATGGACTGTTTCTTAAAAACTTTGAAACAGTCAGAGTCGGCTGAGGTCCAAAAAGCGGGGGAGAGCCTTTATACAATTTTTGAACAGGAGTTCGGCCGCCCTTTATCTCCATTTGAATGTGAGACATTGGCAATGTGGATGGAGGACGACCATCAGCCTGAGATCATTAAGTCAGCTCTTAGGGAGTCTGTCATTTCCGGTAAATTGAATTTCCGATACATTGATCGAATTTTATTCGAGTGGAAAAAGAATGGAATAAAAACCTTGGAACAGGCAAGGGAGCAAGGACAAAAATTTAGAGTTCATCAAAAGAGGGATCGGAAGACGGAAACTGCACAACCATTGAAAGATGTGCCTTTTTATAACTGGCTCGAGCAGTAATGTAAATTGAAGGAGAACCAATATGTTGAATAAAGCTCAAATTCGATATTGTCTGGATACAATGGGGGAAATGTTTCCGGATGCCCATTGTGAGCTGAATCACTCCAATCCATTTGAATTGGTGATTGCCGTTGCCCTGTCAGCTCAATGTACGGATGTATTAGTCAATAAAATCACTAAGGATTTATTTCAAAAATATAAAACGCCTGAGGATTACATAAGCGTTCCGATAGAAGAGTTGGAAAATGACATTCGCTCAATCGGTTTGTTTCGTAACAAGGCTAAGAACATACAAAAGTTGTCGCGCATGCTGATCGAAGATTACGGTAAGGAAGTACCCAGAGATCGTGATGAGCTTGTTAAATTGCCTGGCGTGGGCAGAAAGACGGCTAATGTAGTCGTTTCCGTTGCGTTTGATGTGCCAGCGATAGCTGTGGATACCCATGTAGAGCGTGTTTCCAAGCGCCTGGGATTATGCCGTTGGAAGGATAGTGTCCTCGATGTTGAGAAAACGTTGATGGCTAAGATACCAAAGGATGAATGGTCCGTTACGCATCACCGCCTGATATTCTTTGGACGCTATCATTGCAAGGCACAGTCACCAAGATGTGAAACCTGCCCACTTCTCGAATTATGCCGTGAAGGAAAAAAAAGAATGAAAAGGAAAGAGGCCAATTGACGCAGTCCATATCATTAAAAGTCCCTGCAGAATTGGCCCATCCTTTGTTTTTCCCTGAAAAGGAAACCATCTTGGAAAAAGAACACTATGCAGGGTGGAGTGTTTCGATCCCATTCGAGGCTTTTCCATATGAGTTACTTTACTATAATGATGTTGAGTCGTATACTCCTTGGACTAAGGGGGCTTTTCATGTAAAGGAACTAATGGAAAAATGGAAGGGAATCGATACAGAATGCAGCTTGCTATTTTCAGAGCGAAAAGTGGGACGGACCTTGGGACTCATGAAGCAGGGTATAGGATTATTTTTAACTGCAGTCTTCTGGATGCATGGAAAGCCAGTGGTATTGAGTGATTTCCGGCTACAAATAAAATCTTTAAATCATATTCCGGTGAACCTGGCCGAAAGGCTGTCTTTCATCCTTGAAAGACCTGCTTCTTTCCATTCGTATAGACAACTTAGTGAATTGTTCCGAGAATTTGAAAAACAATATGTGAAGTTCATGATCAAAAATAAGAATAAAAAAACGTCTAAGCTATAAGCTTAGACGTTTTTTAGTCAATCTTGATTTTCTTTATCCTTGTCTTTCTCTTTTTCTGGATCAGGGTCCGGGTTAGGATTAGGGTCCGGGTCAGGGGTTTCGACTGGTTTTTCTTCTACCGTCCCAGGGTCGGTGCCAGGATCCCCGCCTTCAACGTCTTCATCATCCTTATTGCCATTTCCATCATCAGTATTGTTTCCATTGCCATTTCCATTGCCATTATTATCAGTGTTTCCATTCTCATTACCATTTCCATTGTTGCCATTGTTATTTTTGTCTTCATCTTGTTTATCTTCTTCGCCTTCAGCAGGAGTTTCTTGTTCCATATCTTCACCTTCGGCTGGATCTTCAATCTCCTCTTCAGTATCCTCAGGTTCCGCCGCTTCAGCCGGTATTTCGACAGATGTACTTGCAGGATCACTTTGTTGGTTATCCACTAACGCTACCACTGAGAAAGTATATTTACTTCCAGGGGTTGGGTTAGGGATCGTTAAACTAGTATCCTTCGATTTTTTTAACACGCTCTGCGCTCCGCCATCAACGGACATCATAACCTCGAATTGGGCATTTCCTTTAGGATATGACCATGATAGATTGATTGCATTACTTTCTTGATTGTAAGAAGCGTTAATGCCTGGTGAGTCAATTTTCTCATATTCTGTCGTCACTTGTGTTGGCTCGTGACCTTTAACATAGTATTCATAAGTGATTTTACTGCTTGGCGTATATTCATTGGCTTTAACAGCCGGATTCGAACCTTTTATGACTCCAACTTTTACAACGCTGTCAGGTTGATCAAAGTCTTTCGTTTCTTTTGATTGAGCCATATGTTCCATTAAATTCTTAAAGATTGATTTAGGGATCCTTTGAGAAGAATCACCCAGATACTCCAATTTCTCACCTGATGCATTATCATAACCAGCCCATACTGCGACTGTATAATTGGTTGTATAACCCGCCATCCAGCTATCTTTTACACCGGAAGATGGGATGTTGTTCGCTGCACGCTGTTCAGGCGTGAAATTGGTTGAACCCGTTTTACCGGCTACTGGGAGATTAGGTATATTGGCTAACCTTCCTGTTCCATAAGCTTCTTTCATTACGCTCTTCAACATGTCCGTCACGATGAAAGCCGTGGAATCTTTCATGACCGGCTTCGAATCAGTCTTGTTTTTGATGGTTGTTTTGTCACGTAAAACAATCTTTTTCACACTATGCGGTTCATTATAGATACCGTTGTTTCCGAATGAACTGTATGCACCGGCAAGTTCAAGAGTAGAAACGTCTTTACCGCCACCCAATGCTGCTGATTCTGTTATTTCCTTTTCAAAAGGAATGCCCAGGTCAGTGGCAAAATCACGCGCACGGTCCAATCCGACTGCTTGAAGCGTTTTTAAGGCAGGGATATTTAATGAACGTGCCAGTGCTTCGCGAGTCGTTACGGTACCATAATGTCGCCCGGAAGCATTTTTAAGCGGTGTTCCATCAGTGTAACTATATTCCTCATCTTTGATTTGATGGTAGGTGGACCAATTTAAATATTCTACGGCAGGACCATAATCCAAAATTGGCTTAATGGTCGAACCAGGTGAACGCTTGGCATCCGTTGCATAATTCCAGCCACGTTTAACTGTCGTGTTCCTGCCGCCGCCCACTGCTTTTATTTCACCAGTTTCAGTATCGAGTAAGGTGACTCCAGCTTGGAGATCTTTACTTGGATAATTAATGATTTCATCACTGTTCAACATGTTATAGACATATTCCTGGGCATCTTTATCAATGGTCGTTTGGATTTCCAAACCATCGGTAAAGACGTTATAGTCACCCATATCTCCGACTTCCTCAATTACCAAATCGATGAATGCATCATAAGCAGTCGTATCGATTTGACTTTTATCGATTTCTTGAAGTCCTTCTGTTATATCGATGCTTTGTGCACTTTTCATTTCATTTTCGGTGATATATCCATGTTTATTCATTAAGTGCAGGACAATATCACGGCGTTCTTTCGCACGTTCAGGGTATTTATAAGGGTCATAACGGCTTGGGCTTTGCGGTAATCCGACAAGCATGGCCGCTTCGTTTAATTTCAATTCGCTTAGATCTTTTCCATAATAAGTCTGGGAAGCAGTTAAGACCCCGTTGGCACGGTTTGCAAAGAAGATCTTATTCACATACATTTCGAAAATTTCTTCTTTTGTATATTTTCTTTCAAGCTGAATGGATAGCCACATTTCCTGGACTTTCCTTTTAATGGTCTTATCAGGTGTTAAATAAGAACGCTTGATAACCTGCTGGGTCAATGTACTTGCACCCTCTGAGCCGAATCCGTTTTTGAAGTTGGCTATGACGGCACTGCCCAGACGTAAGAAATCCACCCCGTGGTGTTCATAAAAGCGGGAATCTTCCGTAGCAAGGAAAGCTTCTTCGACAAGATCAGGTATGTCTTCATAATTTACATAATCCCGGTTTTCCGTTCCGACTTCAGCTAGCAATTTTCCGTTTTCATCCAGAATTTTGGATGTGACTGGATCTTTCAAAAGCTTTTCGTCAAGTTTTGGAGCATCGCTTATAAAGTAAGCCATTGCAGCTCCTCCGGCAACCAAGCCTATAATTCCGATCGTGACTAGTATAAGGAAAATGCGCTTAAGCATATTGGTTGGCTTTTTAGGTCCATTCTTCGGTTCCTTTTTTTGTGTCTGACTCTGTTTTCGGCGTTCTTCTCTCGTATTATATTTTTCAGCCATTACAGCTAACCTGCCTTTCTAAAAAAACTAAAAATTTTCTGCGATGAGCGAATCTACTACTTTAATATAGTCAATTCTCGGTTGAAAGCCAAGAGTAATCTTTCGTGAACTACTTTCAACCTCTTGAAGAGTTATAGATTTGCGTCCACCGTCTTTCATTCTTTTCCAATAAAAACTCAGTTGTTCAGAACTCATTAGATATATATCATCCATTGCGGAAAACCGGATGATGACAAATGCAATTCCATCATGCTGAATGATCTGTTTCATATGTTCAATTTGATGGTCATGAAAATTCTTCAGTGGGAACGAACTGCTGTTTTTCGTTTCCTTTGCCTCAAAATCAATGTACTTTCCTTTATAAACACCATTGTAATCGGTGGTCGACGCTTGTTTGAAGTAGGCTTCTTTAATGACTGCAGCACTTCTCTTCGGGTAGTGGACATCGACAATTTGAATAGGTGTCGGTTTTTTATGGATGACGGCAATGCCGTGTGCTAAATAATACTGATTGGTTTCGTTCAAATCGTCTTCCAATGTTTTTCCCCGGTTGCTATAACTGATTTTTTTTAGTGGGCTTTTTTTTTCTTCCATAGCCTGCGGTACAAATCTTCGTCCGTTGGGATAATGAAATGCCACTTTTACCCCTCCTTTTTTTCACTTATCTATATTAGCAAAAAAAGAATCCAATATGTGAATAAAAAGAATTGTTTCTTAGAACGATAGGATTAATGTACAACTATATGTCACAATTCATCGCTATAGAAAGGCTGGACACATAGATGCGAATGTTAAAGACGGAAAAGCAATTGCTCCATTCCATAAAAGTCCAAACCGCTAAAGGGAATAGGGATAATATATCAAGAACAAAGGCATATGAACAATTTTTCAAAATGCATCCAGAAATACAATGGTCTTTTTTAGCGGGGATGGTTTCTAGAAATGCAGGCTGGAATATGTGTGACCTTGAAGGGATTTGGCTTTCCCATTTGCTTAGCCCCAAATACAGGCATCATTTATTTCTAACGTATGAAGATGCCAATTGGAGAATATTTCAAGATGCTTATCCGCAATTGCTTCTCTATCATTATTCGACGAAGTATGAACGTCCTTTTTTTCACTTATGTCATTATTTTTTTATTACTAAATTCATGACGAATGAATGGTATTCCTTTTGGAAATATGGGAATCGTGAAAGATTAGTCACTGCGCTTATAATAAATGAACAAAATATCATTGAAAAACCGGTTATTAAAAAGCAATCTTTCGTTTTTCATTCTATATTATTTTTCCTGCAGGACTGGATGCATTTTAGCACTGTCTTATTTCCTACCTGCAATGGAAGACTGTATGGCTCTTCCGTTTCGCATTTTAGAAATATCGATAAAAGGATTGAATTGGGGAAAAGGTTGGCTGGCCTTTTATTTTCTGAAGATTTGTTTCCGCTTTTTCATGAATTTTCCTGCAGGACTGAACCAACTGGGGCTAGATATGATTATGAACGATATCGAAAAAAGCCTAGGTACTATGAAACCCCGATGCTGAGGGGAGTTTATCCATTGATTCATCATCAAGTGTGTGAGACGGAGCAATGGGATTTGAAAAAAAAGATTAAAAAGGATTGGTTCATTGAACCTCAATGGGAAGAAGACCCGCAATTGACCGATTGGTATGACCATAAACAAAAGCAGCTGCACACAGTAGCAATGATCAAGAATTGGTTTTTATAAAAGGAAACAGGGAAGGCGTCGATTAAGCCTTCCCTGTTTATTGTACAGTATTTAAGACTTACGTTGAGGGGCGGTTTTCTCCACTAAGTTTCGGGTTCCCCGTTCCTGCCTTTTTAGTGGGCGGCTTTTGTCGTTTTTCGTTTTTTTGCTGTCTGCTTTCATTCGACTGCATAAAATCACCTCCTGTCTGTATTTTTGTTTAAAACTCCATTCTTCATTCTGCCATTGTTGTCGAAGGGCATAATAAATTAAGTGAATTACACTTTCTTTGCCGATTCCCTTCTAGTTTTGTCAGTCATGAAGGGCTTTGTGATAAAAAAAAGAATAGTACAGGTAAAGAATGGGAGGGATCAGCATGGTCAATAAAAGTGTCGCAACAGAGGAAATATTAAGGATGATAGCTGAGATCAGTACCAGCCTGGATCGTTTGGAAATTTCATATGGGGAAACTGTAAATACAGTCCGGTGCAAACTATGGGCAGAGCAATATACATTAGTTAATGAAGCCCAGGAAGCCATTGAAAAAGCCGAGGATTATTGGGTGAATGCTGAAGGTGAAAACCATTCCTTTTCCATTGTTCCGGAAAAATCAATAATTAATCACAAGGTTTTAACTGAATTGCACGTATAAGCCAACAGAATATCATTTTATAAAGAACTGGATTATACTAAAGGGAAACAAACGTGCGGAGGAATATATTGTGCAAAAAGAAAAACTGCAGCTATTGACTGAACAATTAATAAAATATACGGTCCAAGCCGATGATATCTATGAGGGTGTACGCAAGGAAGGAAAGGAAAAGGATTTCTTTTCGGAAGTCAAGCCCTTCGCAGACCAAGTCAGGACCGTTTGCATCGAATGGGAAACTGGAATGAAGGAGTGGATGAAAGAAACCGAGTTTAAGCATCTTTTCCCCGAGCAAATCGAACAAACCGCTCATAACCTTTCTGATGTAGCCGTTCAGGCATTCTTTCCTAAAACCAGTTACAAGCGATTTAAAAGTCATATCCAATCGGTCGAATTTATCCTTCATAATGTAAAAGCGGAAATCGATCGGATTTTATCATAAAATCACCTACACTATATTTCCTCTTTTTTCATATATTATCAGAACCATGTAATGAAAAAAGAGGAGGGCTCATTGAACATGATGAGATCCGGTTTTAACCAAGTCTCCCCAAATCAAGGACAGTATCCTCAATCAATGCCGGAATATTGGGGAGGGTACCAGCAGCCAATGCAGTATCCTCCGCCAAATAATCATAATCTTGAACAACCATTTATGTATCCATATCTTCCCCAGGATACAGGGGGCTATATGACGCCATATCATGATCCATATCAGCAAGCGGCCTATCACCCATTCCAACCAGTTCAGCAACAGGCGATGCCTGTGGGAGCTTATCCGGGCACCAGTGTAATGCAGCCACTGCCGCAAATGCCGCAAATGCCACAAATGCCACAAATGCCACAAATGCAGTCCAATCAGCAGCCGCAAGCTTTTAGTCCGTTCGCCAATCCGCTGCAGCCAGCTAAACGGCCCCCACAAAGTCAGCAGCAGGCTTATAATCCTTATCCTAAGCAGCAGTTCATGCAAAAGCCACAGCCATCGGGTATCAAATCGGTCATGAATCAATTCAAAACACAAGATGGCTCAATGGATATAACGAAGATGATGAATACGGCTGGACAAATGATGAATACAGTTTCTCAAGTATCTTCAATGGTCAAAGGAGTAGGGGGCTTCTTCAAAGTTTAAATGGTGAATAAAGTATAAAAGCAGACTTACAAGTGACCCAGCCACTTTTTAAAGTCTGCTTTTAATCTTGCCTAATTAATTTCAATTCGATTCCCTCTGATTTTGGGAAGGTGAAGCGTGAGGATGCCATCGCGATGTCGTGCGGTCACTTTTGCTTCATCAATCGCTTTTGGAAAGGAAATGGTTCTTGAAAATGTACCTGCTGAAACTTCTTTTTGAAACATTCCTTGAGTTTTGTGCTTCCTATCTACATGCTTTGCAGTTATGGTTACTGCATGGGTCAGCACATCAATTGAAATCTGGCTGCGTGCAATACCAGGCAAGGTAGCGGTAAGGGTATATTCTGAAAGCGTCTCGTGAACATCAACCGGAAAGCTGCGTTCTTTAGTTGAACCGAAGAAATCGTCAAGGGATTGCAGCATGCCTTTAGGTGGCCTTTCGGAAAACAGTCGATCCATTTTGTTAATGAAATGGGTAAAGGGTTCTATTCGATTCCGATTATTTTTTTTTTCAGAAGAGGTCATCACGGTGCTCCTTCCTAAAAAATTCCTTTGCCTATAGGCTATGTGAGGACTGAAGAATTGTGAATGCATTCTTGGGTTTTAGATACGGGTCTATAGGGAATAAAGTTACTGAATGATCAATAAAGGAAATGAGGGATTGATATGAATAAGACAAAAAATAGCAAGCTTTCCTACATAGATACCGGGAAAGGAAATAAAACGTTGTTGTTTATCCATGGATTTTGTGGAAGTCATGAATATTGGAGTGACATCATTGCTGAATTAAAGGATGAATACCGGGTTGTTGCCGTTGATTTACGAGGACATGGGTCAAGTGAGGAAATAGGGAAATCTTTCTCAATTGAAGATATGGCTGCTGATATTGCGTCATTTTTGGAAGAACTGAAAATCGGACAGGTTTATATGTTTGGTCATTCACTAGGGGGATATGTCACCTTGGCATTCGCCGAAAGGTTTCCTGGGAAATTGTCTGGTTTTTCACTGATTCATTCTACAGCTTTTCCGGATGATGAGGCTGGTAAGGAGGGACGTTTAAAATCTGTTGAGAAAATCGAAATGGATGGAATCCCTGCTTTCATTGACGGACTTGTACCAAAGCTTTTCGCTCATTCCGATGATCCAAATATTGAACATACTAAGGAAATCGGTTATAAAACCAGTGAAAGTGGAGCAATCGGATCTTTGCATGCCATGAGGAACAGAACAGACAGAAATCATGTACTTAAAGATACCAAGCTGCCGGTCCTTTTGGTTGCAGGTGAACAAGATAAGGTGATTCCCGCTGAAAAAACCTTTTCTGTAAAAGGGAGTCATATTAATGAAGTTATACTTGAGGGGAGCGGCCATATGGGAATGCTGGAAGCTCCAAACAGACTAATCGAAGAAATCATTCGCTATGTCGAGAAAAATTAACTGAAAAAAGTCTAAGCAGGAAACGGGCTGTTGCCGTTTCTTGCTTTTTTTTTTGAATAGGAAATAGTTTCCCTTTTGCATAGAACGTTCATTCGATAGAATAGGAGTATGAGGTGGTTATATGAAACTGCGAAAAAATTTACAAGAAATCATCACGGATTTAAAAACCAATGAAAATTTTAAAGATAATATTGTACATTGGCAAGTAATTGAAGCGAAAGAAGCAAAACATGTCCCTTTTCCCGATCGAATGAATGATAAGATCAAGCATGCTCTTGAAAAACGGGGAATTAATGGGTTGTATACGCATCAGGCAACGGCATTTGATACAGCTGTCAGTGGCAATAGCCTTGTAGCGGTCACCCCAACAGCTTCTGGTAAAACATTTTGCTATAATTTGCCGGTCCTTCAAAAAATACTTGAAGATGAAAAAACCAGAGCACTGTATATTTTTCCGACAAAAGCGCTGAGTTATGATCAGAAAAGCGAATTGAACGAAATGATTCATGAAATGGATGCTCAGATAAATAGTTATACGTACGACGGGGACACACCTTCAAATATCAGGCAAAAAATCCGACAGGCCGGGCATATCGTGATCACCAATCCTGATATGCTCCATTCCGGAATCTTGCCGCATCACACGAAATGGGTTTCTTTGTTTGAAAACTTGAAGTATGTGGTCATCGATGAACTCCATATTTACCGCGGCGTTTTTGGAAGTCATACCGCTAACGTCATAAGAAGATTAAAAAGGATCTGCAAGTTTTATGGAAGCGACCCTGTCTTCGTCTGTACCTCCGCTACGATCAATAACCCAAAAGAGTTGGCAGAAGAGCTTACGGAAAAAAAAATGGTCCTCATCGATAATAACGGGGCCCCAAGTGGGAAAAAGCATTTTGTGTTTTACAATCCCCCAATAGTCAATAAACCACTAAACATTCGAAGGAGTGCGGTTTTGGAAGTCAGGAAGCTCGCAAATGAATTTTTGAAGAATAAAATTCAAACGATCGTTTTTGCGCGAAGTAGGGTTCGTGTGGAAATTCTATTGACCTATTTACAGGAACTCGTCTCAAAGCAATTGGGGCCAAAATCGATCAGGGGCTATCGCGGGGGGTATCTGCCAACACAGCGCAGAGAAATTGAACAGGGCCTCAGGGATGGTTCCATTTATGGGGTTATATCTACGAATGCACTTGAGTTGGGTGTCGATATCGGCCAGCTCCAGGTTTGCATAATGACTGGTTACCCTGGATCGATATCCAGTGCATGGCAACAGGCGGGACGAGCAGGAAGAAGGCATGGTGAAGCACTGATCATCATGGTCGGCAGTTCTAGTGCCCTTGATCAATATATCGTCCAGCATCCCGATTACTTTTTTACCAGAAATCCAGAAACTGCAAGAATCAATCCAGATAATCTTTTGATCTTGGTTGATCATGTCAAATGTGCAGCATATGAGCTGCCATTTAAAAAAGGCGATACCTTTGGAAAAACAGAGATTATGGACGTACTGGAATTCCTTACGGAAGAAAGGGTCTTACACCTGAATGGGGACAAATGGCATTGGATGAACGATGCTTTTCCCGCAAGCAATATCAGCCTGCGTTCTGCGGCACAGGAAAATGTCGTAATCATCGATCAAACGAACGCACCGGTTAATCGGGTCATAGGTGAAATGGATACGTTCAGTGCAATGACCCTTCTCCACGATGAAGCCATTTACTTGCACCAGGGAATGCAATTTCAGGTGGAAGAACTTGATTGGGAGGAAAAAAAAGCTTATGTACGTGAAGTCAATGTGGACTATTATACGGATGCTAACCTTGCCGTTCAGTTGTCTGTATTGGAAGTGGATAAACAGCGAACTTTTGCTTCCACAGCAGCTGCCTTTGGTGATGTCGCCATCCGGGCGATGCCTACGATCTTCAAAAAAATCAAATTTGAAACTCATGAAAATATTGGTTCGGGGCCAATCAGTCTCCCTGAGATGGAACTGCACACGAGTTCGGCCATGCTTTCCATGGAGCCCGATATATTTGAATGGGACGAAAATCGAATAGAACAAGGAATGATAGGCGCTTCCCATGCTCTTAATTACATGATTCCGCTATATGTTATGTGCGATCCACATGATATCCATGTTTATCCGCAGGTTAAGGCAGCGCATAATGAAAAACCAACAATTTTTATCTATGATAGTTATCCGGGAGGCATTGGTTTAAGTGATAAGGTATATGAAAACTCTGAAGTCATTCTATTGGAAAGCATATCCATGATCGATAATTGTACTTGTGAAAGCGGCTGTCCTTCCTGTATCGGAACGGAATCCGCCACGAAAACGGCCAAGAGTGATGCAAAACAGTTATTGGGTCAATTTTTCAAGGAAAAACAAGCATAGTTTGCGGGGATAAGTGAAAAGAGGTGTAGTTTATGTCATTAAAAAATAAATTGAACCGTATGAAAACGCATATGAACCTGGAGCCAGTGAAACATCCTTCCGAAGAAGAAAATAACCATATAGTGAATGAAGAAATTCCTTATCTTGAAAAGTGGCAGGAGAACGATACCGTTTCCTTTCATTTCGATGATGACTATTGTTTCATTAGGGAGGTCCGCTACCCTATAAATCATAAACACGGGTTATATGCATTTTCTGAGCTGAAAAAGATCGTAAAAGAGTGGAATCAAACCTCTTTGGAGCATCCACTATCCGCTAAGGGCGTTAAAAGTGAAGACCTGTTTTTCTTCGATACGGAAACAACAGGGCTTGGAGGCGGAGCCGGCAACACCATTTTTTTACTAGGTTATGCCTATTTAGAAGGTGAAGAAGTTGTCGTGAAACAACATATCCTTCCGCAGCCCGGAAGTGAAATACCGCTTTACCAGAGCTTTCTGGAAAACATCAATTACGAAACGCTTGTCACATATAATGGTAAATCCTTTGATTGGCCCCAGCTAAAAACCAGACATACTTTGGTAAAGGAACATGTACCAAAACTACCGGAATTCGGACATTTCGATTTATATCATGCTTCAAGACGCCTTTGGAAAAACAAATTGGAACGAGTGAAATTATCAGTAGTCGAAACAGATATTCTAGGTGTGCATAGGGAGGATGATATTCCTGGATATTTGGCACCGATGATTTATTTTGATTTTGTTGAGAGGAAGAATCCAGAAATTTTGTTTGGAATCATGAAGCATAATGAATTGGATATCTTATCACTGATAACATTGTATATTCATTTGTCCCGGAAAATTCTCCAAATCGATGGATATACGGAAGAGTCCATGGAAATTGCACGCTGGCTCGCTTATCTGGGTAAAAAAGAGGAGTCAGTCGAGACATATGAAAAAATAGTGGAAGCGGGAAATGAGGAAGATCGGATAATTGCAGGCCATGCCTTAGCCTTCCAGAAAAAGAAGCAACAACAATTCAATGAAGCATTGGAAATTTGGAAGGAAGTCGCCCTAAAAGGGAATGTGCAAATAAGGATACAGGCACAAATTGAATGTGCAAAATTATATGAACATCAATTTAAGGAAGTCGGAACTGCTCTAAAATGTGCAAAAATTGCACAACAAGAGATGGTGAGGGAAGGGACCATTCCAGGGAAAAAACAGTTGGAATTGGAAAAGAGGATCCGGCGGCTCGAAAAGAAAGAGGAATCTAAGGGTATTTCTGTATAAGATAAGGGGATCGGAATTGTCTTTTAGTGCGAAAGGCTGAAAAAAAATATGGATACAAATATTGTAGCCTTCGACTATTATGTGTAAAATGGAAAGAGTTGAGGGTGAAATTCCGAGGCATTCATTTCATACCTTTACATCATATAAATTTAAGGTGAAAGCGGAGCGGAGAAATGTATAAAACGACTTTATTTCTATTTTTTGTAGTCCTTTGTTTAACGATTGTTTTATTTACATCATTAAAAGACAGTCTCTATTCCTTTTTATAGAAAATTACCCTCGGTGCATTTGAAGGGTTAGCCATATTATAATTAAAGTGTACTAATTGACAGCCATACATAGTTTTATACTTATTCTGTATAAATAGGTCATTTCATCAGTACACGTCTCCCCTTTTTCTCATAGTCTGTAATGGTAAGACTAAACTTATCATGATGAAAGGGGACGTATTATAAATGTATTTTCGTAATTGTGGAGGAAATAAACCCCATGTAATGGGCGCATCCAACAATGTAATGGGTGCATCCAACAATGTAATGGGCGCATCCAACAATGTGATGGGTGCATACGGGAACGCACCTGGAGTAATGGGCGCATCAACCGGTAAACACCCCAATAACGTAATGGGCGCGTCAACCGGTAAAAACTCTAACGTAATGGGAGCCTATAGTCCAACTGCTGTGTCTCCAGGGCAATTTGGTCCAGCACAAACATCTCCATCTCAAGTTGCCCCAGCTCAAGTCTCTCCAACACAGCAACATGTTAATACGAATGTATCGAACACAGTTATTCCTGTCGTTCATCCATCACATACAACGACTGTCAATAAACATGTGAACACGTTTAAGCATTACTTCCCGCATACTCAATCCGTGGTGAACGAGTGCTATAATCAACACTTGATATGTGGAAGGCCGCCGCATAACCCATGCTGTCCGCCTAGGCATTTCGGATACTAAAAAATAAGGGCTTATTAAGCCCTTGTTTTCATACATAATCATGTTATAAGGGAGATTGGCCAAGCAATGAAGGTTTTGTATATGACTGGCTACAAAGCTTTTGAATTCGGGATTTTCAAAAATGACCATGAAGCCGTAAAATATATAAAGAAAGCGATGAAGCAACGTCTTCTGCCATTGGTGGAAGAAGGGCTGGAATGGGTGATTATATCAGGTCAGTTGGGTACGGAACTATGGGGTGCCGAAGTGGTGTTCGAAATGCAGGAAGAATATAATCAGCTTAAATTTGGGGTGCTTACTCCTTTCCTGAAACAGGAAGAGTCATGGAATGAGACGAATCAAGACTATTACCGATCCATTTTGGCCCGTGCCGATTTTGTTGAATCCATTTTCAACAAGCCATATGAAGGGCCACAACAGCTGAAAATCAAAAATAAGTATATGGTCCATAAAAGCGATGCCATGCTCATCATTTTCGATGCCGAAAAAGAAGGGTCAGCCCGATATCCATATTTCGAAGCGATGAAAAAAGCGGAAACACAGCCTTACCCCATCTTTCAGATAAACTTTGATGATCTGCAGCTGGCTGCGGAAGAAAGCAGCTGGTCTGAATAATGACAGAGTGAAAATAATTATGGATTAAAAGTTGTTTCTAAAGCATATTCATATTATGATGAAATTTAGATACAGATTCATGGGAGTACATATCGTTCACTGAAACATTATGCAAATAAAAAGGTGTTTCGTTGACAAACCCAAGCAGATTTGAAAAAATAATAAAAAGTCGATTGTATTGGCGAAAGTATTGAGGTGAAGTCTTATGCTATCCGATAAGATAAAATTAACGGCTAAAGATATTCTTGAGAAAGATTTTAAACCAGCCATGCGCGGTTATAAACCTGAAGACGTGGATCAATTCCTGGATCTGATCATTAAAGATTATGAAGTGTTCCATCAGGAAATTGAAGATCTTAAACAAGAAAATCTTAAATTGAAAAAACAAGCTGAAGAGAGTACAAAACGTCCAAATCAACCTGCTCCCAGTGCCACTCCGGGAACCACTAACTTTGACATCCTTAAACGGTTATCCAACTTGGAAAAGCACGTTTTCGGAAACAAGCTTTTTGATTGAGGTTTTGCTTTGTAAAAGTGAAATTGATTTTGGTATTGTGTTTTCATGAATAATGGAGTATAATCAATTATGTTATGTTAACGTTTGGGTAATTGCTGCTGCATTTTTGCAGTAGAGGAAAGTCCATGCTCGCACGGACTGAGATGTCCGTAGTGTTCGTGCCTGGCGAAAAAATAAGCTTGGGCAGCAATCTTGGATTGCTGACGGCTGGGAAAATGCCTAAGTCCTTTTGGATATGGCATGAATACCTATAAAAGTGCCACAGTGACGGAGCCTTTACAGAAATGTAAAGGGTGGAACGAGGTAAACCCCACGAGCGAGAAACCCAAATTAATGGTAGGGGCGCTTTCTTCCTTGGAAATGAACGAGGAGAAGGACAGAAGCCATGCTTCTGTAGATAGATGATTACCGCCGAAGTACGAGACGCGAGTCGCTTGCAGTACTGAGGAACAAAACATGGCTTACAGAACGTTATCATATAACACTAAAAGCACAACTCTCCTTTTAAAAGGAGAGTTTTTGTTTATGGAGATTGCCCTTGAATAAAAAAGGGGGCATTCCAATTTATTTTTCGTTTTCTGAAACTCAGCTGTGTTAAACTAAGAACTTGGCAAGTTTTTAATTCCAGCAGGAGGACAATTGCTTGATTGACGTCTGTCCGTAACGTTTTTAAAAATAGCGTTGAAATGTTAAGCATTCCTTGATTCTGGGGCATCCTATTTATAAAGGTTCTGTTTGGTTTCTATTTGAAGGTATTAAGACATGACTTCAAATTTTCTGGTCAATGAATGGGAAGCATTTCTCTATAAGGTATACATAATTGGTGTGAATAAATGGTCCTTCGCTGTATGGATAAATATTTGCAGCGTTTACCTTGATGGATAATTGAGTAAAACTTTATTTTATTGAGTTCGATTTTCCGGTTACTTTAAAAAATGCTCTCGCTAGATGACAACGACATTTTTTTCAGGAAATCAATGACGAATTCTAGGCAAAAAATAAATTGACGGTGGAACTTTTAAATAAGGTTTACATGTCTAAAATCGATTCCCAATTCTTTATTCTTATAATGAAGGAATTAGGTAAAGGTACAATTGATTTGGATTAATGGAAAGAAGGTGCAGGATTAATGAAACAATTCGATATTATCGCAACATCAGCAATGGGATTGGAATCAATTGTCGCCAAGGAGGTTCGGGATCTTGGTTACGATTGTCAAGTCGAAAATGGTAAAATCACGTACAAAGGGGACCAATCTGCCATTGCCCGCTCTAATTTATGGCTGCGGAGTGCAGACAGGGTGAAAATTAAGGTCGCAGAATTTAAAGCATATTCATTTGATGAGTTGTTTGAAAAAACAAAGGCCTTGAATTGGGAAGATTACTTATCAGCCGATGTCGAGTTCCCAGTGAGTGGGAAATCGGTTAAGTCCCAGCTCTACAGTGTCCCTGATTGTCAGGCTATCGTCAAAAAGGCGATTGTTGATAGATTGAAAAGTAAATATAAGCAGGTATCTTGGTTTGCGGAGACGGGTCCTTTATTTAAAATTGAAGTGTCTATCTTAAAAGATGTAGTGACACTTACCATGGACACTTCAGGTGCAGGTTTGCATAAACGAGGGTATCGGACAGGGCAGGGGGAGGCTCCCCTTAAAGAAACATTGGCGGCTGCGTTAATCATGCTGACCAATTGGAAACCGGATATGCCTTTCATTGATCCGTTTTGTGGATCAGGAACGATTCCTATCGAGGCTGCCTTAATTGGGCAGAACATAGCACCTGGGTTTAACAGGGAATTCGTTTCTGAAACCTGGTCATGGATGGACAGCAAGGTATGGGATGAAGCAAGGGTTGAGGCTGAAGATTTAGCCGATTATGATCAGTACTTGGACATAACCGGTTGTGATATCGACCATCGGATGGTAGAAATATCTAAAGCGAATAGTTTTGAGGCTGGTCTTGGAGATCTGGTTGAATTCAAACAAATGCAAGTGAGGGATATCTCGACTAGGAAAGAGTATGGTGTCATTGTCGGGAACCCCCCTTACGGAGAGCGTCTAGGTGAGAAAAAAGCCGTTGAACAGATGTATAGGGAAATGGGACAAGCCTTCAAGAAGCTTGATACTTGGTCAGTATACATGATTACCTCCAATCCTGACTTTGAACAGCATTACGGTAAGCCTGCAACGAAAAAAAGGAAGCTTTTCAATGGTTTCATCCGTGCAGACCTTTATCAGTATTGGGGAAAAAGACCGCCGAAACAGTTTTAAGGTGAAAATGAGTGGGTAGAATATAACGGTGAATTTTGATAGTCAGGACGTTTTATTCATAATAGGTTCCAGTCTTGCTTATCATTTCCTTTTCTGTTATTCTAATAATGAATTATTTTTGTTCAGATTTAAGGAATACCTTAATATTCAATGAGCAAGGATAGTAATATAATGTGTGGAAAACACACTAGGAGGCAACAAAAATGGAACAAGGTAAAGTAAAATGGTTTAACGCAGAAAAAGGTTTTGGATTCATCGAACGTGAAGGTGGAGACGATGTATTCGTACATTTCTCAGCTATCCAAGGCGAAGGTTTCAAAACACTTGAAGAAGGCCAAGACGTTACATTTGATGTAGAACAAGGTCAACGTGGACCACAAGCATCAAACGTAAACAAAGCTTAATTCAACCCTATATTATTTACAGACAGGCTCTCTAAAGGAGCCTGTCTTTTATTTTACGAGTCGGGTAACCTGACAGCATACATAGAAGAAAAACATGCTTTATACATTTCATTTCTGATGGTAGGGTAAATATCTTGACTATTAATGTGAAATAAAGGATAATATACTTTTGCCTAGATATATTATAATGCGGATTCGATATACTGATGATAGATAAAAGGGGAGACCATGATGCTTAAAACACTGCCTTTTTCGGTAACAAAGGAAGACTCTTTTTACGATAAGCTTTCAGAATGGATCGGTGATGTTTTTTACGATATTCTTCCCGAAAAAGGATTTGAGCTGCGTGACGAACAGATCTTCATGGCTTTTCAGTTAGAAAAAGCCTTTAAAGAAAAGAATGTAAGTTTTGCTGAAGCAGGGGTAGGGACCGGTAAGACCTTGGTCTATTTACTATATGCGATTTGTTATGCGAGATATACGAACAAACCGGCAATTATTTCGTGTGCAGACGAAACGTTGATTGAACAGCTTGTCAAAGAAGAAGGCGACATCCAAAAAATCAAGAATGCCTTAGGTATTGAAGTGGATGTTCGGCTTGCCAAATATCACGATCAATATGTATGTCTTAAGAAATTGGATCACGCAGTGAATCATGAAGATTCAGAGGGAATAGATCAGCTCTATGATGAACTTCCCAAGTTTGTCCATGATAACTCATCCATGAACGCCTATACAGCATATGGGGACCGTAAACAGTATCCATATTTAAATGATGAAGACTGGTCTAAAGTTGGCTGGGATCAGCTTCAAAACTGTTTTACTTGTGATAAACGCCATCGTTGTGGACAAACCCTATCACGGGACCACTACCGAAAATCAAGCGATTTGATCATTTGTTCACATGACTTCTTCATGGAGCATGTATGGACTAAGGAAAAACGTAAGCGTGAAGGACAGTTACCATTATTGCCTGAACATAGCTGCGTTGTCTTTGATGAAGGCCATCTATTGGAGTTTGCTGCTCAAAAGGCTTTAACTTATAAAGTTGGGGAACAAACCCTTGCTTCGGTTTTAGAATTGCTTACTGCCAATCAGGTTCGTGAAGAAACCTTATACATCATTGAGGACTTAATTGATATCAATGAAGAGTTTTTTGATTTGTTGGATGAAAAAGCCATACATGTAAGCGGATCTAATCGTTATGAAATCCCGATGTCCAAAGAGATAACAAGCTTTGCCCAAAAGCTTCATAAAAAGGTTGAAGAGTTAGAGGAAAACCTTGTTTTTGAAGCGGAAATGTACACGATCAATGACTATGATTTAAAAGTGACGGAAGAATATTTAGAACAGCTGGGTTACTCCCTTTCCCTATTTGTGAAGGATGAACAGGCCGTTTCCTGGTTTGAAGAAAATGAAATGACCAAAACATTGGTCATCATGCCAAGGCTTGTACAGGATATTTTGTCTGAACAGGTATTCTCTAAAAAAATCCCTTACATTTTTTCATCGGCTACATTATCGGATAATAAATCTTTCCAATACATTGCAGATAGCTTAGGGATAGAAAAGTATGACAGCTTCTCAGTTGAGTCACCATTCGATTACGATGAAGTCATGAAAATGAACATGCCGGTCTTCGAAAATGGAGACCAATTGGCAAAACTTCAATATACGATGAAGACAATTGAGGAAAATGAAGGTCGAACACTTGTGTTATTCCAATCAAAAGAAGAGTTGCATTGGTTCAAGGAAAACTGCCCAATATCAACCTATCCTTTTTATTTTGAAGGTGAAGCGGAAATCAGCGAGCTTGTTAAGAAGTTTCAAGAGAATGAGCAATCTGTTCTTTTCTCCTATCATTTATGGGAAGGGCTTGATGTTCCAGGACCTTCATTACAAAATGTAGTGATACACTCCCTTCCATTCCCGCCACGCGATCCAGTATTCGAGGCCAAACGTAACTCGGTTACCGATGCATTTGAAGAAGTGGATCTTCCATACATGCTCCTTCGATTGCGTCAGGGAATAGGGCGATTGATCAGGACAAGCAATGACTCGGGAACCGTACAGATTTTGATTGAAAAGAACCTTTCGGAACAGTTGAAAGAGAAGATTGTATCCGTTCTTCCTGTAACGCTTTAAGTCAATCCAATCCAAAATAAGAGCCAAGGGCCCCCTTGGCTCTTATTTTATTTTATTTTATTAAACGAAGTAGTTCTGATATGAAAGATTTTTGTATAATATGGTAAAGTGTATTTGGAAGGAGCTGTGGATATGAAAAAGGGTATCGATCTGATTGAAAAAGAATTTAAAGAATATGTCAAGAAAATCTCGGCCTATAATGAAGCGCTCGCGTTAATTTTTTGGGATTTGCGTACAGGTGCACCGAAAAAGGGCGTTGAGCAGCGTTCTGAAGTTATCGGGGTGCTTTCCTCCGAGGTTTTTAATATGATCACAAGTAAAGAAATGGAATCCTTCATTACAGAACTTTCGATGGAGGAAGCGACTCTTAGTGAAACGACGAATAAAATGGTTCAAGAGTGTAAAAAAGAGTTTGAAAGAAATAAGAAAATTCCTGCAAACGAATATAAGGAATTCGTCATTTTACAATCCCGTTCTGAAAGTGCGTGGGAAGAGGCAAGGGAAAAAGCTGATTTTTCATTATTTCAACCTTATCTTGAGCAAATTGTTGCCTACACCCGTAAGTTCGTAGAGTATTGGGGATATGAAGGGCAGAAATATAATACCCTTTTAGACATGTATGAACCAGGCATGACTGTAGATATACTTGACAGCGTATTCAGTGAGCTTCGGTCAAGGATAGTCCCTCTGGTAAAACAGATTGCTGAAAGCGAACATAGACCTGAAACAGCGTTCCTTTACAAAGAATTTCCAAAAGAAAAGCAGCATCAACTCAACTTGGAAGTTTTAAAACAGCTAGGATACGATTTCAATTCTGGCAGGCTGGATGAAACGGTTCACCCTTTTGCAACTGGAATAAACAGGGGCGATGTCCGTGTGACGACCCGTTACGATGAAAATGATTTCCGGGGGGCAATATTCGGTACCATTCATGAATGTGGACATGCCATTTATGAGCAGAATATCGCCGAAGAGTTAACCGGAACACTGCTCGATAGTGGGACATCAATGGGAATCCATGAATCACAATCTTTGTTTTTCGAAAATTTCATTGGACGGAACTATAGCTTCTGGAAAAACAAATTCACCCTATTAAAAGAATATGCTCCCGAACAATTCGATGATGTGACGCTGGATGAATTTTACCGGGGCATTAACGAATCAAAACCATCGTTCATCCGTATTGAAGCAGATGAACTGACGTATCCCCTACATATTATGATTCGGTATGAATTGGAAAAGGCTCTCTTTAATGGAGAACTTGAGGTGAAGGATTTACCAAAAGTCTGGAATGAAAAATACAAGGATTATTTGGGGATTGTACCTGAAAATGATGCCATGGGCGTTTTACAAGATGTACACTGGTCAGATGGCAGCTTTGGTTATTTCCCATCTTATGCATTGGGATATATGTATGCAGCCCAAATCAAGCAGTCGATGCTTAAAGATTTGCCTGATTTTGATGGACTGTTGGAAGCGGGTGATATTGCTCCAATCAGGGAATGGCTTAATGAAAAGATACATAAATACGGAAAAACTAAAAAGCCTCTGGAGATTTTGAAGGAAACGACAGGTGAAGGCTTGAATGTTCAGTATTTAATAAAGTATCTTGAAAATAAATATAAAGAAGTTTATAAAATCAAATGAATCAAAAGAAGAGGGCCTTGGAATTATTTCAAGGCCTTCTTCTTTTTTTATGGCTGCGTTAATCCAATCCATAATTTCCAAAACTTAAAATACTGTGTTATTTCGTTTCACCCTCTTCTTGGAGTGATTCCAAAAAAGAGTATAGTACCACCAATCGCCTGAGCGGTTTGGTATGGAATCCACTGAAGTGCATGCGCAGGATAACCGTAAGTGACTATTTGTTAATGGGTAAATCCGTGTTGATCAGTCTTGGTGATTTCATAATTTTCAAATAATACGAATAATACTTTCTTTTTTTAATTGAAAGTTCGGTTTTTGTTAAAAATGACTTTTCAAATAGAGCCAGCGTTGTTATAATTCATATATTAATAAAATAAAAATCTTCACTCGTATAATAGCAGGGATATGGCCTGCAAGTTTCTACCGGATTACCGTAAATAATTCGACTATGGGTGAGTAATAGATCTTGTTGCATAATGGAAGGCTTTTGCTGATTCATTTTTCATTCATGCCCAAGAAATATTGCTTCACTCCAAAAAAGTGCCGCAATGTTTCTTGGGCTTTTTTATATGCCGGGAAACAATTGCATGGTTTATGGGTCAATATAACATCCAAGATTGGGAGGAACCTTCATGCAACTTTTAAAGGAAAAAATCTTGTCCGAGGGTCAAGCTTTATCAGAAGATATTTTAAAAGTAGATTCATTCTTAAATCATCAAATGGATCCTATGCTAATGAAAGAAATTGGTAAAGAATTCGTAAAACGTTTCGAACAAAAAGAAATAACAAAAGTGCTGACAATTGAATCTTCAGGCATTGGACCTGGTTTGATGGCTGCTTTGGAATTGGAAGTTCCGTTAATTTTTGCCCGTAAACGTAAATCACTTACTTTAACAAATGATTTAGTAACGGCGTCCGTACATTCCTTTACAAAAAAAGAAACCAATACAATTACTGTTTCCAATAAATATATTGAAGCTGGAGATAAGGTTTTGATCATCGATGACTTCCTTGCGGTCGGACAAGCAGCCCGGGGCTTGGTGGATATCTGTAATCAGGTTGGAGCAGAAGTGGCCGGTATCGGCATCGTTATTGAAAAAGCATTCCAAAGTGGCGGTAAGGATCTTAGGGAACAAGGTTTTCAAGTGGAATCCCTTGCGCGAATTGCAGAGTTGAAATTCGGTGAGATAACGTTCGCTGAGGAAAAGGAAGGGGCAACCGTCAATGTCTAATCAATCACCATTGAAAGTTGCTTCCTTAGGACTACAACATGTTCTTGCAATGTATGCAGGTGCGATCGTCGTTCCACTGATTGTCGGAGGTGCATTGGGTTTAACAGCTGCGCAGTTAACCTATTTAGTTTCGATAGACATTTTAATGTGCGGAATAGCGACGTTATTACAAGTCTGGAAAAATAAATTCTTTGGAATTGGGCTTCCCGTCGTTTTAGGCTGTACTTTCACGGCAGTTAGTCCCATGATCGCGGTAGGTACCCAATATGGAATCTCCACCATTTATGGAGCCATTTTAGTGTCAGGATTGATCGTCATAATAATTAGTAAGTTCTTTGGGAAACTGGCAAGGTTTTTCCCACCGGTCGTTACTGGATCAGTCGTTATGATCATTGGGATCACACTCATTCCTGTCGCCATCAACAATCTTGGCGGCGGCCAAGGTGCTCCTGATTTCGGCAACTTGGATAATGTAGCTCTTGGTTTTGGAACTTTGTTATTCATCATTTTCATGTATAAATTTTCAACGGGGTTCGTACGCTCCATCTCTATTTTACTGGGACTGTTAGTCGGGACATTTGTCGCTTTCTTCCTTGGAAAAGTTGATTTTAGCTCAGTAGCAAGTGCCACTTGGTTGCATTTGCCTCATTTTTTCTACTTTGGCACTCCGACTTTCAATATCACGGCTATCATTACAATGACCTTGGTGGCGATCGTCAGCTTAGTGGAATCGACTGGCGTTTATTATGCCTTAGGAGAAATCACGGACAAAGAGATTTCGGAAGACGATCTCGCGCGTGGATATCGTTCTGAAGGGCTTGCCATCATGCTCGGCGGTTTGTTTAATGCTTTTCCGTATACAGCATTTTCACAAAATGTCGGTTTGATTCAATTGTCGGGAATAAAAACAAGAAATGTCATTTATACAACAGCGGGAATGCTCATTTTCATTGGCTTTGTTCCGAAAATTGGTGCATTCACGACGATTATTCCTTCCTCCGTGTTAGGCGGGGCAATGGTTGCCATGTTCGGAATGGTGATTGCCGCTGGAATTAAGATGTTAAGTAAAGTGGATTTTGCCTCACAAGAAAATTTATTGATCATCGCTTGTTCCGTAGGTATGGGACTTGGGGTCACGGTCGTTCCTGAGCTTTTTGCTAAAATTCCGGAAAGCATTCAAATATTAACGGATAATGGAATCGTGGCTGGAAGTCTGACAGCCATTTTCCTGAACATCGTCTTTAACATCGTCCCTACAAAAGGGAAAGTGAAGGAAGCGCGTATTGAAAGGCAGAATGTAGCCTGATTAAAAATAGATTCGGTATACTTGATAGATTCACCCATAAAATGCCCCAAATCCTCAGATGATGGATTAGGGGCATTTTATATTTCCGCGCGAAGACATATCATTGATAATGAAGTTTTTTCATGAAATGAGATTTTGTCAGATAAAAGGAAACTCTCTTCACTTTTTGAATATATTGATAGTATATGTTCAGGAAAGTAGTGATAGATATGGAGAGAAAATATTGTATTCATTGTCGGACCATTTTAAGTCAGGAGAATAGGTGCAGTGTATGTGGAAATGAGGAGTTTCAAAATATCATTATACAAGTACAAAATCAATCTTCAGTGAAGAAGGAAGAATGAACGTACCCCCTTACCGATTATCTGGGTAAGGGGGTTTATTGTTTCAAGATTACATTTCAACCATTAAGATGATATGAAGGGTACCTACGCCTTCCAATGAAATGGGCAAATTGACTGCTTCATTAAACCCATACATTTTGGTATTGCCCACAATGACGGTGGGAGGTGTAATATCGATAATTGTATTCTCCGTTTCTAAGCAGGTGGCGATATTGCCAGCAAGCATGTTGCCGAGTTCTGCTGCGAAAGATTCAAGCATTTCACCTTCTATTGGAATGACGAACATGCCTTCACCTATTTTACTCATGCATCCGTTTGTTCCTTCAATGATTATTCTTCCGCGGTTATCCCCTGATATGCCAATAAGCACGCTAATGGATTCCTGTTTGAAAGGCTGCCTGATGAGGGATGGCTTTTGAATATCTATAGTTAAAAGGAATAACGGACTTAACAGCAAGGATGGATCCATTTAACACTTTTGTAATTACAGTGTTGATATTTTCATTCCTCCGATTGTATGGTTATGTGTTCTACTTTAACAATATTATAGGCTCTTTTACCTATACTGTTTTAGAAAAAACAAAAAATATAATGAAGCATCAATAAATATAACCATTAAGCCGTAAAGCATAAATGATATCTTGGTGGGTATATTAACCATATCATGAATAATAAGGGGTGGGATCATGCCATATTTATTATCTGCATCACATATAAAGCTACCATATTTACTTTCACAGGAAAAAATCATGGAATTTTCGAGAGAAATCTTTGGATCCTCGTATAAGAATATAGAACGGTTACTAAAGGCCTTTAAAAATGGACAAGTGGAAAATCGATATTTTTCAAATGATCTTGATTGGTTTAAAGAAGATCATACTTTTTCCGATCGGAATGATTTATACATCAAACAGGCAGTCAAGTTTGGGAAAGAGGCTATAGAAAAATGTTTAGCCAACACAGAATTTTTAAAAGAAGAACTGCATGCAAACGACCTGGATGCTTTCTTTTTCATCTCAAGTACGGGTATCGCTACCCCGACCATCGATGCCAGGATAATGAATGAGCTTCCATTTAACCCGCATGCAAAAAGAATTCCGATTTGGGGGCTTGGCTGTGCAGGGGGAGCGAGTGGCCTATCACGTGCTTTTGAATATTGCCAAGCGTATCCGGCGGCGAAGGTCATTGTTTTAAGTGTGGAGTTATGCAGTCTGACATTTCAAAGGAATGATATCTCCAAAAGTAATTTAATTGGAACTTCCTTATTTTCTGATGGAGTGAGCTGTGTTTTGGTTTGCGGTGATGAAGTACCGGATGAACAGTTTTCAAGAAAAGGAAGCCATTTGAATTTTTTGGATTCGCAATCCACGCTTATGCCGAATTCATTGGATGTAATGGGGTGGGATGTTAAAGACCAAGGGTTATACGTGATCTTTTCGAAAGATATACCTTCAATCATCAAAGATTGGCTTAAACCGAATGTTCAGGAATTCTTAATGGAGAATGGATTGGAGCTTGGGGATATCAAAGATTTCATTGCTCATCCTGGAGGAAAAAAAGTAATTGATGCTTATCACGAAGCCCTGGGATTCGATGAAAGCATGACGGGAGAATCAATGAGTGTATTGAAGGAATTTGGCAATATGTCCTCAGCCACTATTTTGTACGTCCTGGAGAGATTCATGCAGCGTGGCGGGAATGAAGATGAAGTCGGCCTGGCTGCTGCATTGGGGCCTGGATTTTCATCTGAACTTGTGTTAATGAGGTGGAAATGATGATCTTCGCCATTTTCATAATCTTGATTGCCATTCAACGCCTCGTTGAACTATATATTGCCAAGCAAAATGAAAAACAGCTGAAAATTGCAGGAGCTGTAGAATACGGTGAGTCCCATTACAGATGGATGGTTCTAATGCACCTTAGTTTTTTTATTGTTCTCATTATTGAGGTGGTCGTGTATGAACGGGATGTAGCTGGAGTTTGGCCAATTTGGCTGATCCTGTTTCTAATTGCGCAGTCGGGAAGGATTTGGGTAATCAGTTCATTGGGAAAACATTGGAATACAAAAATCATAGTGGTTCCTAATGCCGAAGTAGTCATTAAAGGACCTTATAAATATTTCAAACATCCGAACTATATAATAGTAGCAACTGAGATTATAGTTATTTCCTTATTATTCAATGCATATTATACTGCAATCATCTTTAGTTTACTGAACGTTTGGATGATGGCTGTAAGAATCCCCCTAGAAGAGAAGGCATTAAAGGAACATACGGAATATTCTGCGGTTTTTAAGGGAAAATAATAAAAATTATAAATTCTTATTGAAAATGATTATCGTTCGTGATAAGATTCTAAATGAAGATGAAAATTATTCTCAATCACATATCGATAAATTTATTATTAAAAACTAAAAGCTACTCAATATATAAGAGGATGGTGTTGGTAATGGTCTGGGTATTCATTTTATTGACAATCGCTACATATGGTTTTGTGATGAAATATGTATTAAATAATATTCAAAAACCGGCAAAGGCAGTAAAACCTTATACGGAGTCAACAATGGAAAACCGAGCTGCATTTAACCCCACCCCTACAACCAGGTAAACACCTGGTTTTTTTTGCATTCACGACGATTATATAATCAAACTAGATGAATCCGCCAAACGGCGGTTTTTTTTTTGAACACGGCCTGTAATGAATCATATAGTAAAACTAAAGCTGATGGTATGAATAATAAACGAAATCGTTTACAATAAGAGTATCAAAATGACGATAGTTAAGGGGTATGGATTCATGATTCAAGAAACATTAAAGCAACAGTCCAAATTGGGGATTTTGACTGCCATGTATGAGAAATTCCAATCGGCAGGTGATACAGGCAATGCCGGTAAAATGAAACAGTTAATCCTGAAAGTGAATGATGAGGAGTTCATCATTGCTTTTTGCGGCCATTTTTCAGCGGGCAAGTCAAGTATGATCAACTTTCTCCTCGGTGATCAAGTATTGCCATCAAGTCCGATTCCAACGAGTGCAAATACGGTGAAAGTCCAAAAAGGGGAAGACTATGCCAAAGTCTTTTACCATCAACAGCCACCAGTCTTATTTCCGGCACCTTATGATTTTAAAGAGGTGAAGAAATTTGCCAAGGATGGTGATTCAGTATCGGCAATAACGATAAGTTCCAATCATTTTTCACTGCCGGATTCATGTGCAATCATGGATACGCCAGGAATCGATTCGACAGACGATGCACATAGAGTTTCTACGGAATCTGCCTTGCATCTAGCTGATGTCGTCTTCTATGTTATGGATTATAATCACGTCCAGTCAGAAGTGAATTTCCTATTCACAAAAGAATTGTTGGAGGCTGAAAAGCCGACATACTTAATTATCAATATGATCGATAAGCATGATGAGACCGAGCTTAGCTTTCAAGACTTCAAGCTTTCCGTTTCTGAAGCATTTGCGAACTGGAATGTTTATCCTGATGGCATTTTTTATACATCTGTAAGAGATTTGAACAATAGCGAAAATGAAATAGAAGTGGTCCGGCAGTTTATCTATGAAATGGCGGGCAAAGGTCAAAATGATGGGAAAGATGCCATCATGCAATCGGCTAAAGCCCTAGTCGAAAGGCATCTTATTTGGCTGAAGGACCAATATGAAGAGGCACATGCCGATGATTTTGAAGTATTATCGGAACTTCCTCATGAAGAGCGAATTCATCTGACGAATCAAGTGGACAGCCTAATAAAAGAAAAAAATTCATTGACTGGACGTATAGAGGACATCAAAGTCCAATATGCTGAAGCATTGGAAACAATATTGAAAAGTGCGTACATCATGCCCGCGGCTACACGGGACCTAGGTAAATCATTCTTGGAATCGGCGCAGCCTGACTTTAAAATGGGTCTATTATTTGCCAAGAAAAAAACGGAGGCAGAACGTGGGGAACGCATCAAAGCATTCTTGACTGATTTACAAGAAAAGGTGAAGACCCAGCTTGAATGGCATCTTAAAGAATTAGCGGCTAAAACGCTTAATAAAGCGGAGATCCATGATTCAACACTTGAAAGTAAAGCTCAGGCACTTCAAATCGAGGTTACGGAAGCTTACATAAAAAACTCTTTGAAGCCTCAAGTCGATATTACAGGTGAATACGTTTTAAACTATACGAATGATTTGGCCGCAGCCATCAAAAAGAAAGCACGTGATGTATCAGAAGGATTTTTGAATGGTATGGTTGCCGTAATGGAAGGAATAGTCGAACAGCAGTCTATATCCATCGATAAAGAGCTTGAAGGTTTTTCTGAATTTGCGGAAGCCCTTAAAGTTACTGCGGCGATGAACGCGGAAATCGAGTACCAAACGGAACGTTTAGAGGCCATAACCAATCAATCTGAATCATTGGTCGATGAACGTGATATTGATACGCTTTTAACTCAATGGGAAGAGGAAGAAAAAAATATTACAGTCAAAATCATGAAAACCGATAAAGGAAGTAATTCAAAGCACGTCAACGAACAACCTGAACAAGATCATGATAAAGAAAATAAGGCTGTACCTTCTGTGGCTGTTTCTTCATCTGGTGCTTTTGATTTACGCGGAAAAGAAAAGCTAATGGAGACAGCAGCCGGTTTACATCAGGCGGCCAAGCTGATACAACCTTTGAAAGGGTTTCAATCACTTTATAAAGAATTGACGGATAAGGCGAATCGCTTGGAACAGCAGACTTTCACGGTTGCCCTCTTCGGTGCATTCAGTGCAGGCAAATCTTCCTTTGCCAATGCGTTGATGGGAGAAAGTGTCCTTCCTGTTTCACCTAATCCGACAACTGCTGCAATCAATAAAATCATGGCTTCAGACGCTGAGCATCCACATGGGACGGCAACCGTCAAATTAAAGACGGAAGCGATGCTGTTGGAAGATGTAAGCTTGGCTTTGGCAGCTTTTGATAAATCGGCCAAGACTCTGGATGAAGCACTTCAGCTAGCAGGACAAATCATTGCGAAGGCGGGGGAAGTTGATAAAGGGAAAACGCATTTATCCTTCCTTAGGGCGTTTCATCAAGGGCTGTCCGAGCACCAAAATGATTTAGGAAATGTGGTTACGGTAGATCTTGATGGGTTTAAACGTTTTGCTGCGGAAGAGTCCAAGTCATGTCTTGTTGATTTGATTGAATTGAGATATGACTGTGAAATGACAAAGCAGGGGATGGTCCTTGTTGACACTCCTGGGGCGGATTCGATTAATGCCCGACATACAGGAGCAGCTTTCGAATATATTAAGAATTCGGATGCCATCCTTTTTGTGACCTATTATAATCACCCATTTTCACGGGCAGATAGGGAGTTCTTGATACAACTTGGACGTGTGAAAGATTCTTTCGCTATGGATAAGATGTTCTTCATTGTCAATGCCGTCGATCTTGCACAAACCACTGACGAATTGGACGAAGTGAAGGAATATGTCACAGATCAATTGAATGGATTCGGAATCCGTTTTCCAAAACTATTCCCGCTAACGAGTAAGGGAGCTTTGATGGAAAAACAAATGCCTGGTTCATTTAAGCATTCGTTCCTTCCGAATAGCGGTATTTCGGAATTCCAAGACCAATTCGATTCTTTCATCGAAAACGATTTAACTGGACTTGCAATTGAATCCGCTCAAGCGGCTGTAAAAAGAACGGAAGAATTGCTACGGGATGTAATTACAGCTTCCAGGCAGGATGAAAAAGCGAAACGAAAAGCCCTGGAGTCCCTTTCACATGAGGCTCAGTCCATTTCGGAACTTCTCTCGGTCATTAAAGGGGATGCAGAAAAACAACGTTTGAAAAAAGAAATCGATGAACTGACTTTCTATAGTAAACAACGGGTCTTTTTCCGGTTTAATGATTTCTTCAAAGAATCGTTCAACCCTGCTGTTTTAAAGGATGATGGAGGGGATCTGAAAATTGTCCTCAAGCAAGCGATGAAGAACTTATTGGATGCGTTAGGCTTTGATCTTGCCCAGGAAATGCGGGCAACGGCTTTAAGGACGGAAATGTTCGTAAATAAATTGCTGAATGAGAAACAAGGCAGTTTGCTTCAGCAAATTCAAAAAGTAAGAAAAAATCTTTCATTACAGCCATACGAACCTAATGAGAGGGAGTCGCTTGAGTTCACAGGAGCTTTTGTCCAATTGGATACTGGCGAATTCAAAAAGGAATTGGCGTTATTTAAAAATCCCAAATCCTTCTTTGAAAAAAACGAGAAATTGAAAATGAGCGAAGGGCTTCAGAAGCGTTTGGATGAACCTGCCCTTATGTATGTAAAAGGACAGGGTGAGCGGATTTTCGAAATGTATAATGAAGTCCTCGACCAAGAGTTACTCTCGATTCAAAAAGAGTTTATGAGGGAAATATCGGATATCTTTGCAGGTTTACGTGCAGCATTGGAGGAAACGGTCGATCTACCGTATTATGAAAATGCAGTTGCGGAATTGGCAAAAATGCATTCGAAATAGAAACGAGGTTCATTCATGAAAGAAAACCTTATTTCAAAATTGAAATACCTAGAAAAGAATGAGAATATGACCATTTTAATGGCTGCTGTTACAGGCAGCCATTCTTTTGGTGTATCTTCCGCCCATTCGGATATCGATGTTCGGTTTATATATGTTCATAATGATAAGCGAACATACCTCAGCTTGAGTCAGCCCGTTGAAGTGATTCATTTGAAACAAGGTCTATATGATATGGAAGGCTGGGATCTTTTTAAATCATCCCGTCTTACGGTAAAGAGTAATCCTGCTCTATTTGAATTATTTCAGTCACCAATCAAGCTGGTTACACATCCGGATTATCTTAGGAAGATGAATGATTTGATAACGGATTGCTATTCCAAAAAGACACTAGGACACCATTACTATCGGATGATGACCGACAATCTTCAACAATTGGCAAAACCAATGGAATCCGAAAGAAAAGAACTAAAAACATGGGTACAAGTTTACCGTTCATATTTAATCCTGGTATATATCATCCAACAGGGTTCACTGCCGCCTTTATCAGTATGGGAACTGCTTGATGTGGTTTCAATCGATCAAGAAATGAAAACCAGGATGACCCGAATATTTAAGGCAAAACAAAAGGATGAATGTATGAACATCAATGATAGCGAAAAGAATCTTTCGTTATTAAAAGGGAAATCACTTTTTTTAAAGAATGAAATAACTAAGCTTCCTCCCGGGAAGAACATGGAAACGGAGCTTAATCAATTAATTTGGACCATTTTGAAATAGGGGGTTATGCAAATGGGTTATATAATGGAAAAAGAAGAGCTGTTGCCGTTGTTGGATTCTAGTGATATCAGGATCTGTGACTGTCGCTTTCGTCTAGGCTCTCCTGATGCAGGGTTTAATGAATACCAAAAAGACCATATTTCCGGTGCTGTTTATTTCGATCTTGAAAAGGACTTATCGGGGCAGGTTCAAGAACATGGCGGAAGACATCCTCTTCCTGACCTGGAAACGTTTAAAGACAAACTGGAATCAAATGGCATTACCAATGATACGGTACTTGTTGCTTATGATGGGGGAGAAGGTTCTTTTGCTTCAAGGTTTGTCTGGTTGCTGAGCTATCTTGGGCATCAGAAAGTCTATGTTCTTAACGGGGGATATCGCGCCTGGAAGGATGCGGGCTATCCGATTGACTCGAATCAAACGAATTATATTCAAACACAATATCATATCGATTTAAATCAAACCGTTTTTGCATCTTTTCAAAAAGTGAAGGATTATACTATGAATAGGGCTGACCATGTCGTATTAATGGATTCAAGGGAATCTAAACGGTACGAGGGAATCGAGGAACCGATTGATAAAAAGGCCGGCCATATACCTGGTGCAGTAAATAAGGTGTGGTCAAACGTCCTGGAAAATGGCTATTATAAAAATAAGGAAGATCTTCAGGCGAATTTCTCAAGTATCGGCATGGATAAGGAAATCATTGTGTACTGTGGTTCAGGTGTAACGGCTTCTCCCAATTATATCGCCCTGAAAGAAGCGGGCTATAAAGATGTAAAGATATATATTGGCAGTTTCAGTGACTGGATCTCTTATGATGAAAATCCGATTGAATAATATTTTTTCCAATTAAACGATCCTTAAAAAAGAGGACAGGTATGTTAAAATGGATGTACATCATGATAGAGGTGATAATGTGTTAATGAAAGAAAATGAGCTACATCCATCATTTATGCTTGTTGACGGGATGGCGTTATTATTTAGAGCTTTTTATGCAACGGCCGTTACTGGTCAATTCATGATAAACTCAAAAGGCATTCCAACTAATGCCGTTCAAGGTTTTTTGAAGCATATGCTGACGGCAGTGAATCATTTTTCACCTAGTCATGTAGCGGTGTGCTGGGATATGGGCAGCAAGACTTTCAGAAATGAATTATTTGATGGATACAAGGCTAATCGTTCAGAAGCTCCAGTCGAAATGATCCCTCAATTCGACCTAGCGAAAAAAGCGGTTGAAGCGTTTGATATTCCTAACATAGGGCTATCAGGATATGAAGCGGATGACTGTATCGGGACAATTGCGAAGGCATCTGCACAACATAGCCGAGTGGGTATATTGACAGGCGATCAAGATATGCTCCAGTTAATTGAAGAAAACATTTCCGTTCTTTTGTTAAAAAAAGGATATGGGAACTATGAAGTGCATAATCCCGATAGCTTTTTTGAATGGAAAGGGATTACTCCAAGACAAATGATTGATTTAAAAGCTTTAATGGGCGATACAGCTGATAACTATCCCGGAGTTAAGGGGATAGGTGAGAAGACTGCATTGAAATTATTGATTCAGTATCAAAGTATCGAAGGGATTCTTGAAAATGTTGCTTCATTGACCAACGGACAACGGGCTAAGATTGAATCAGCCGTCGATATGCTCCATTTATCCAGACAACTAGCAGAAATAAAATGTGATGTACCAATTTCATGTTCTTTGGATGATGCTGTTTATCGGTATGATCGCGAGAAGGTCAAAAATCTGGCTAGGGATCATGAATTCAGGGCTTTACTGAAAATGATTTAATAATGAAACTTTTCGGAGCTCCCCAATGGGAGCTCCTTTAATTTGTAGGGTGAATTTTTTGTCGAAAAATGGATAGTCAAAATCTTTGATTTACGGTAAGATGAAAATAAGGCATGAAGTATGGAGTGGATGCAGAAGTGGCGAAATCAACTGAAGAGTATGTTAATTTTTTAGAGGGTAAGGGATTCACTTTTGGTAATGACGCTATAGGTTTTATTTATTTTGGTAAGCGCTACACTGACGCAAGTGATATTTTAGTCAATGCAGCAATAGAATTGACTTTGAAGGTTCAAAAGAATTTTGATGGTAGCTTCTATATTTCCTTTTTGGAAAACTTAAAACAAAATGGCATTGAAACGCGTAGTGCAGCGGTATCATTTGCTAAAGAACAGGGCCTGCTTAAATAAATCGGACTTCTTAACTTTGAAGTCCGATTTATTTTATTTGGCTTTTCAGGAAAACTCCTGTGTGACCGGTTTCTTTTTCTTCGCAGGTAGCTCAGCAAGTATCATCCCCATGAAAATGAAGACACAGCCGATGATGGAAGCGGAAGTCAATTTTTCCCCTATCAATATGTATGAGGATAACGCAGCAAAAACCGGTTCCATTGAAAAGATCAACGCGACTCTTGTAGGTGTCGTATAGGCTTGGAAGAAGGTTTGGGCGAAAAAGGCGAACGCCGTGGCAAGTGCTGCCGTAACCAATAAAGCAGTCCATACATCTTTCTGTAACATGACCTCTGAGCTGAATATGACAGAATGATTCTCTTTGAAAATGAAGGCTGAAACAAAGGATAATAAAGATACGGTGGAAACCTGAATCAGCGTCAACGGTAAAGCGGGATGGGTTTTGGCATATCTGGCGGTCGTAATGATCTGCATGGCGAAACTTATTGCGCATAAAAATACGAGTAAATCACCGATATTCAAATTGGAGCGGTCCGCGAAAGTCATTAAATAAAGCCCCACGGTTGCAGCTGCCACACCTATGATCGTATTGCGGGATAGCCTGTGTTTCAAAAGTAACAGAGAAAAAACAGGTACCATGACGACACTTAGGCCTGTTATGAAGCCCGTCTTCGCAGGAGTTGTATGATTCAATCCAATCGTTTGAAGACCATACCCAAGAAAAAGCCAAACCCCAATATGAAACCCCGCTCTAAAAAGGCCTTTATTCCATGTTTTCCCTCTTTTGCGTAAAGTCGATATATAAGGGATGAGTAAGAAAAACAAGGCCATGAAAAAACGGACGGCATTAAACGTGAAGGGGTCAAGAAACGATAGGGCATTTTGAACCGTGACAAAAGTGACACCCCAGATGAATACAACGAATAATAATGAAAAATCAGCTGTCTTGTTCATGAATTTCCTCAGCCTTATTCAATCGAATGGCACGTCTCGCCAATACATCCGCTGACTTGTTTTCGAGACTTGGAATCCATTTCATGAAAAATAATTCAAGCTCGGCGGAAAGTTTAAGCGCTCGTTCCAGCAATATGGCGTATTTATTTTTTGCAAATCTTTTTTCAATGGCCTGGTTGATGGCTTGGGAGTCAGTCCGAAAAGAAACGATTTGATAATTATTGGCTACACAAATTTCCAACGCTTTGATTAAAGCATGGTACTCCGCTTCATGGTTTTCCATATTTCCAAGCGGAATGGAGTGCCGCTCGACCACACCATTATTATTTATGAAAACACCTGCCCCGCTCGGCCCTGGATTGCCCGCACTGGCACCATCAATATACACTTCGATCAAGATGTGCTCCTCCTCGAGATTAAGCTGTTAATATGCTATGATTAAAAACTGTTTCATATAAAATTAAGATTGAAACATGAGAATTTCAGGCTGATAAGGGAACTATAATGAAAAGAGTGATTCAATTGCTTACATTATATTATAAATGGTGGGACGAGAAAAAGGTATGAAAATTGTAAGCTGTTCTGCATGAATAGTGAATTGATAAGGAGCTGGAAATCTTTGAAGGTAATTATGCAATGGACATATCATGCTTCAAAAAAACCATCTGCCGATTTCGTTTCGGATTGGCTTGATGCCGGGACTGCACTAGTCATTACAGAAGACCTTGAAAAGGCGGGAAGGCTGAAAGAAGTGGAATTCAAGGATGAATTTGATACAGCATGGACAAAGAAGGAGCTAAAGAAACTCCTTACTGAAGTTGAAGAAGAGCCGCAGGATGTAACGGTTTTTTTTGATGGCGGTTTTCAAAAAGATGAAAAGATGGCAGGAATCGGTGTTGCCATTTATTATCGTCAAGGTAAGAAGTTCTGGCGTTTACGCACTAATGTAAAATTGGAGCAATTCGAATCCAATAATGAAGCGGAATATGCAGCATTTCATGAAGCGGTAAGGCAGATGGACGAACTTGGAATCCATCACCAAAGCTGTGTATTTAAAGGGGATTCTCTAGTTGTCTTAAATCAACTTTCCGGTGAATGGCCCTGTATGGAAGAAAACTTGAATAAATGGCTGGACCGCATTGAAGCGAAACTGGATAAGTTAAAGATCATTCCGGTCTACAAGCCAATTTCACGAAAGGAAAACCAGGAAGCCGATCGCCTGGCAACACTTGCTCTTCAGGGAAAAGCCATTTTCAGCAAAATAGAAGTTGCTGGGTCAAAGGAGCCATAACAACAATGAACAGGAAAAAAATATATGAAGAAGTGGAAGATGTTCTCGCTTCGTTTTGCCAAGATTGTTTTTTACGAAAGCATTTTCGAAAAGAGAAGGGGCGTTCTTATGCCCATCAGTTCTGTATATCAGAATGTACAGTCGGTGAAAAATTAAAACAGCTAGGCAATGAACTTAGTGGCCGTTCGTAAGTACTGAAAATTGCTTTGATTATGATACAGGGTCATGAAGGATATGGTATTATAGGTAAAAATTAGATAAATATGTGAGAGCATTGAAGAAATGGGTAGCTGCATGGTCAGAAAATCAAGTACAACCTAAAGTGACAATTCATGAAAGACTCAACGAAGCTTCGCTTCAAATTAAAAACATCTTTCAAGATATACGTAAAGCAGGAAAGATACAGCTTGAAATGGTTGAAGTGATTAAAGCGGAAGTTGCACCTGTCATTGCAGAAGCGGCAAAGATTCCTCATATTTATTACCTTTTTGAAGAAATGCAAGCAAATAAAGAGTCATTATGATCCATCCATACGATCCCCTTAAAGTTTTATTGAAAACCAATACTGGGATCATTGATTTGCGAATGGAAAAGGGATGGCAGATTGAACGGATCATCAGTTAATGAAAGAAGAGCCCGATTATAAAAAATCGGGCTCTTCTTCATTTTGCTTTACCGAATCGAAATATGCTTTGAGCATCACTTTATTTTCGATGAAGTCTGCAATCGTATATTGATCAAGGACCTGTAGAAAAGCATCCAAGGCATTATTAAGGACAAATTTCAAAGAACAAACGGGAGAAATCACACAGTTATCGTGATCTTTAAAACATTCCACTAGATAAAAATCCTCTTCGGTTTTCCGCACCAGTTCCCCTACATTTATTTCAGCGGGGGATTTTGCTAGCCGGAAACCGCCATTTCTTCCACGTATCGTCTCAATATAGCCTAATTTACCTAGATTATGAACAATCTTCATCAAATGATTTTTAGACAGTTGATAAACTTCAGAGATCTCTTTTATATTTGATAATTTGCTTTGGTCGTGGGAAGCCAGGTAAATCAACACTCTAAGTGAGTAATCGGAATAACTCGTCAACCTCATGTTTATCGCCTCACATTCTATCCCCATTTGACTATATCATAAATGTGAACATTTTATAAACATGAAAACTTATTCTCTGAAAAGATGCATTAAAAATATTGCTTTTAATGGATTTAAGTTCTAATATAAACATGTATTTAAAATACTTGTTTATGAAGAGGAGTTTTCGTATGCTATCCCAGAAAACAATCGATATCATCAAATCAACCGTACCTGTTTTAGAAGTGCATGGTACAACTATAACAACTGTATTCTATAAAAATCTTTTCGAAGCACATCCTGAATTATTAAATGTCTTTAATCACGCCAATCAAAAAAAAGGGCGCCAGCAAAATGCACTTGCCAACACGGTTTTGGCAGCAGCTAAATATATAGATAAACTTGAAACGATTTTACCTGCCGTGAAGCAAATAGCACAAAAACACAGAAGTCTCGCAGTTAAAGCCGAGCATTATCCGATAGTGGGAGAACACCTATTAGGTGCAATCAAGGAAGTTTTACAAGAGTCGGCTACAGAAGAAATCCTCCAAGCTTGGGGAGAGGCCTATGGAGTCATTGCCGATGTATTCATTAGCATCGAAAAGGAAATGTACGACCAAGCTTCCAATCAGGTAGGGGGATGGTCAGATTTCAAACCATTCACTGTGGTGGAAAAAGTCCGCGAAAGTGATGTAATCACTTCCTTTTATTTAAAGCCATCAAATGGCGATGAGGTTCCATCTTTTCTTCCTGGACAATATATTACCGTTCGTATCGAGATACCGGGTGAACGCTATTTATTCAACCGTCAGTATAGTTTGTCTGATGTTCCGGGGAAAGATTACTTCCGGATTTCCGTCAAAAAAGAAAAGCCGGGAATCTCTCCTGATGGAAGGGTCTCGAACTACTTGCATGAATCCATTCAGATGGGTGACAGTATAGACGTAACGGCTCCTGCAGGGGATTTCACCATCGACTTGGAAAAACGAACACCTGCAGTATTTCTGAGCGGAGGCGTTGGAATAACACCCTTCATGAGCATGGTCCATGCGGTGGCTGAACAAAAGCCTGAGCGTGATGTCCAGTTCATTCATGCATCCGGTAATGGAAATTTACAGCCGTTTAGAGAGGAATTGACAGAGCTGACACACAAGCTTGCCAGCTATCATTTATCCTTCGTCATTAAAAATCCGAGTGAGGAGGATAAGAACCTGCCGAATTTTGAGAAGGAAGGGTATATCGATAAGGAATTGTTGAGCCGTCATGTAAAACCTGATGCTGATTATTATGTGTGTGGTCCTGTTCCTTTCATGAAGGCCATTATCACTTACCTGAAAGAGTTGGGGGTAAATCCCGATAAAATACACTATGAGTTCTTCGGCCCAGCCATGGCGTTATAAGGTTCAGGTTCATTCATAGTTGGAATGTTATTGACATCAAGAAGATAATTTTGCATACTATATTAAAACAATGAACGTTGAGAGAAGATTAGTATGCGAGAATCACTGTGACAGAGAGCGGCGTCAATTGCTGGAAGACCCGCGACAGGAAAGCGCAGAACCTGCTTCTTGAGTCCTATGCAAAACATAGGCGCAAATCCTGGCGTTATCAGGCAAAGTGGAATGCATGAACTTGCATTCAATGAAGGTGGTACCACGGAGAGCAGCCCTTTTCGTCCTTATTTCGAGGATGAAAAGGGCTTTTTTTCATGTCTAAGATATTTATTGGAGGAAAAAATCGATGGAAAAGAAACGCATCGTAGTAAAGATAGGAAGTAGTTCTTTAACCAACACACAAGGTGAAATCGACCAAAAAAAATTTTCCGATCATATCCAGGCAGTTGCAGCATTAAGGAAAGCGGGACATGAAGTTGTCCTTGTTTCATCAGGTGCCGTAGCGACAGGTTTCCGCAAGCTCGGTTATCCTACGAGACCTGTCACTCTCAAAGGAAAACAAGCTGCTGCAGCTGTAGGGCAAAGCCTATTGATTCAATCATATATGGAACAATTAGGTCGATTTGGGCTCGTTCCGGCGCAAATATTATTAACACGGAAAGATTTCTCGAAAAAAGATAGATATAAAAATGCATATGCGACATTGATGGAATTGCTTGAACGCGGCATCCTTCCGATTATAAATGAAAATGATACAGTATCAGTCGAGGAGTTGACTTTCGGTGATAACGATATGCTATCCGCCTTAGTAAGCGGGTTGGTCCATGCCAGCAACCTGATCATATTAACGGACATTAATGGGCTCTATGATTCCAATCCACAGACAAATCCAGGGGCGAAACGATTTGAAAAGCTATCCGAAGTAACGGCGGATTTATTGCAAATGGCAGAAGGTGCGGGCTCTAATGTTGGAACCGGTGGAATGAAATCGAAGTTGATAGCAGCCCAAACTGCATTGTCTCTTGGAGTGAAAGTATTCATCGGATCTGGTGCGGGGAGTGAAAAACTTCTCACAATCCTAGAAGGCAACGGTGATGGCACATATATTGGGAATGATGTCATGACGACGGTAACGAAAAACAAACAGTGGATATCCCTTCATTCACAAGTATCCGGAAAAATTTTCGTTGATGAAGGTGCCGAAAAGGCTTTAGTTTCAAATGGCAGCAGTCTACTGCCAGCTGGAATTTATGAAATTAAAGGAGTTTTCAATAAGGGCGATGTCGTCGAAGTCTTTGGTGCAAATGGATTATTGGGGCGGGGTGAGGTCCTTTATTCCGACGAAGAATTAAAACAGGCGATGGGCAAGCGGACAACCGAGCTTGTGATCACTTCCATCGAAGTGATCCATCGTGATAAATGGGTAAAGGCATAGCTTATAAATATTAGCGAAGGAAAAGGGGGCATTTGAAAATGAGTGAAGTGACTGCGAAAGGAAAGGCAGCCAAAAAAGCCAGTTATCAGCTAATTGGGTTAACAACGGATAAGAAGAATGAGGCACTTGGGAAAATTGCTAAGCAACTTGTTATCGATAAAGATCTTTTGATAAAAGAAAACCAAAAGGATCTGGAAGAAGGCAGGAAAAAGGGTTTCAGTGAGTCTACTTTAGATCGAATCATGTTAAATGTTAACCGTATTGATGACATGGCAGCGGCAATTAGACTTTTAATCGATTTAAAGGATCCTATTGGAGAGAAATTGGAGACTATCGAAAAAGAAAATGGGTTATTGATTAAAAAGTTAAGAGTGCCGATCGGTGTAATCGGAATGATTTATGAAGCTAGGCCGAATGTGACCATCGATGCAGCTACACTATCCTTGAAAACGGGGAATGCGGTCCTCTTAAGAGGTAGCTCGTCAGCCAAATACTCCAATATGGCACTAGTCTCTTCCATCCATAAAGCATTAGAGAATACGGAGATTCCTATGGAAGCAGTTCAGTTAATCGAGGATACGAGCCGTGAAACCGCTAAAGAACTATTTCATCTTAATGAGTATTTAGATGTTTTGATTCCTCGCGGCGGAAAGAATTTAATAGAAACGGTCATTAAGGAGTCCACTGTTCCCGTCCTTGAAACAGGAGCAGGCAATTGCCATATATTCATCGATCAGACAGCAGAGATCACGATGGTCGAGAAAATTGTCTTAAACGGTAAAACACAGCGCCCTTCCGTATGCAATGCAATTGAGAGCCTTCTTATTCACGAAAAATGGTTTGAAGAAAATGGTAAGAGGATTTTGGCAATCCTAGACGAAAAAGGTATCGAAGTATACGGAGACGAAGCGGTTTGCAGCGCTTTTCCAGGAGCGAAAAAGGCTACGGAGGATGATTGGTCTACAGAGTACCTAGCATTAAAAATCAGCGTAAAAATTGTAAAAGGTGTTTCGGATGCCATTGAACACATTAATCGATACGGTACCAAGCATTCCGAAGCAATCCTGACGAGAGATGAACAAAACGCTACCGTATTTTTGAATAAAGTGGATGCGGCAGCAGTTTATCATAATGCTTCCACCCGTTTTACCGACGGTTTTGAATTTGGTTATGGCGCAGAAATCGGCATTTCCACACAAAAGCTCCATGCACGTGGACCTATGGGTTTACCGGCCTTGACATCAAGCAAGTACTTCATTTATGGCCAGGGGCAAATCCGGGAGTGAATTTCATTTTTTTCATAGAAGGTTATTGAAACTCAATTAAGGGTATTGTATAGTACATTACTTTTAAAGGAGCAGATACCATGGACAAGAGGTTTATAGCAATATATGAAAATGAAAATGAAGCGACTTCAGCAGTCGAAAATTTAAAGGAACAAGGATATACATCCGATCAAATATCAGTAGTGGCAAAAAACATTGATAAATTACCCAATGAAGCTGAGGAAGTCAGTCCGGCAAAGACTGATGGATTAGTTGCTGGGGCAGCAGCCGGCGGAGCTGTCGGGTTGACCGGCCTCCTTATTGGAATGAGTGCATTAGCCATACCAGGAATTGGTCCAATATTGGCGGCAGGACCGATTTTTGCCACTTTTGGCGGAGCAGCAGCCGGGGCAGCATCGGGAGCAGGCGGATTGAGAAAGCCATTATTGGATATGGGACTAGAGGAAGCCGAAGTCGATCAATATATGGAGGGTATCAAGTCCGGGAAAATCCTTGTCATTGCTGATCCAGTTTTAAGTTCGTAAGTAGAACCTCCTTGAATGAATAGTTCTACGATGATTGACAACAAAGCTCCAAGACCTCAAATACTCAAAATGAAACAGATCGTGTATATTGTAAAACCCCGTTCAGGATTTCTTGAACGGGGTTATGTGTTTGTAGACTAATTTTAATGTCAGTAACTATAAAACCAAAAGGAATTCCACGTTTGTATGAAGAATATAAGGAGTATAGTCCTATTGTCGAGAAAGGAATGAAAATTATACCAAATAAAATGATTTATATGCCAGGTAATTTTTTTATACAGCAAAGAGGGGGCTAGCATTTTTAATTCAGTTTTAGATTTCATTGAATCACTAAATAATGAAAACTTTAAGAAATCTTCATACTGTTGTTAATGGTAAAAGCTTATTACAGTGATGATAAGCAGGGGAAAAATAAACATTCCAAGAAGAAAAAGGTGAGTAGGGTAATTTGAATGTGACTCTTATTGAAAGAATAATCTGCTATCAATAACAATTCGAATACTAGGGTGTAAATTAAAAGTGAAAAGGTCGTTTATTGACGAAAAAACCCATGGTAACAGGGTTTTTTGTTTTTCAAAAGTGATTGTAAAAATGATATATATAATTCTGAACGAAAACATTTGCTTGGCATACTTAGCCATCTCGATTAAACACATCCTGGTTTGACTAGGGCTTAACTATCAGGTTGCTTGAGATTATATCCAATAAACCAAAATGATTTTACGTTGGAGGTTGGCGTTTTGATAAAAATTAAACTCGTTGTTCCTCGAAAAGGGTATATTACGGATGCTTTTGAAAGGTTTGAGGAATTCAACCAGTTGGAAGAATCAGAAAACAATGATAACGGTTCAGTGAAGTTTGTTTTAGAGGAGGTAGTTGAGGATGCCGATAAGGTTGGGAAGTTGAAGCTTGATGCGGATGTAATCATCTCAAGGGGATTAATCACAAAACTATTAAAAGAAAGCAATGAATCTATTCCTATCGTTGATATACCTGTACAAGGTATTGACCTCATTCGTTCCCTTTATGATTGCAAGGCACGTTTTGGCAGTAAAAAAGTGGCCGTTATAGGAGCGCTGAATATGATTTATGGCGTGGAAAACCTTTCGGATATCGTTGATTTGCCAATTCAGTCCTATATATTGAATGATATCGAGTCCTCAGTTAGTTTAGTGGAATTAGCAGCCAGAGATGGCTGTGAGGTGGTGTTAAGTGGTTTAAGTACCTGTAACTATGCTGAAGAGATAGGGTTGGGAGCCATTCTTGTTGACACTGGAAAGGAATCATTTCGGCAGGCGTTGATTGAGGCGAAAAGAGTAGCTCTTGTCAGCAGAAGGGAACAGGAGAAGACCAAGCGTTACCAAACGATTCTTAATTATGCCTATGAAGGGGTTATTGCAATAGATTTAAAACGACAAATATCTGTATTTAATACGGCGGCTCAGGAGATATTATCCATTTCCAAGGGGAGCTTAATTGGAAATTCTATATACGATATGATAAAGGACGGAAAATTTCGTAATATGCTGTTAAGTGACAATGAATACGAAAAAGATATCGTTGCTTACCAAGCCATTCAATTATCGGTTAAAAAAGTTGGGATATTTTTAAAAGGTAAAAAAGTGGGGGATATGGTTGCCTTTCAAGATGTTACACGCATTCAGGAGATGGAAGGGAAGTTCTTTAGAAAGATTCATTCACGTGGACATGTGGCTAAGTACACCTTTGATGATATATTGTACCGGAGTTCCGAAATTAAGAGGACGATTGAAACTGCTCAACATTATAGTGAAGTAGATTCAAACATTCTTATAATTGGAGAAACCGGAACGGGCAAGGAAATATTCGCCCAAAGCATACATAATCATAGCAACCGGAAAAATAACCCGTTTGTAGCCATTAATTGCGCTGCGCTTCCCGAAAATTTATTGGAAAGTGAGTTATTCGGATATGCAGAAGGAGCTTTCACGGGGGCTATGAAAGGCGGAAAGCAAGGCTATTTTGAATTGGCTCATAGAGGTACGATTTTTTTAGATGAAATAGGGGAAATCTCCCCAAAAATGCAAAGTCGGCTGCTTCGTGTCTTGCAAGAGCGGGAAATCATGCGAATCGGTGATGATAGAGTGATTCCGGTTGATGTGAGAATTGTGTCGGCAACAAACAAAGACCTCATGCAAATGGTCAAAAGTAATGAATTTCGGGAGGATCTATATTATCGCTTGAGTGTACTGGACCTTGTCTTGCCTCCGCTTCGGGAACGCAGAGAAGATATTCCGTTATTGGTGAATGCTTTTATTCAGAAAGGTCATTCGGATCAAAAAATTAAGATTACGGATACTGCCATGAAAAAGCTGAGTGAAGAGAATTGGGAAGGGAATATTCGCCAATTGCAAAATTTTTGTGAGCGATTATGTGCTCTTTATAAAGACAAGTTAATTGATGTGTACGATATCGAAATGTATTTTCCGAATAGAAGTAAAAAGAAAATACTGTCGAAACAAGCAGAAGAACTTGATATGCCACTTGGGATACATCTATCCGAGCGTGAAAGAATTGTTCAAACGTTAAATAAGGTTAATTTTAATAAAGGAAAAGCTGCCTTGGAGTTAGGGATGAGTCGCACGACTTTATGGAGAAAGATGAAAAACTGGAGTATTGAAACAAATTGAAACGTAATGAAACTTATTAATTCATTATGAAACAATTTGTTAACTTTATTTATGTCTTAATTTGAGAACTAATTGGCTTCTTTCTTGAATAAACTGATGTTTTTTATGTTGGCACAATAATTGTATATATACAATGAAGTAGGAAAGATTTTTCCTTCAAGGTTAACATGAAAGGGTGGTAATGTGAGTCATTTAGTGTATATTCCTCAAGATATAGAGAAAGAGGGGAAAAGTTATTTAGTAGAAAAAGGCTATAAGATTAAAGTAGGATCTGAACTTGCACAAGAAATCCTTATGGAAGAAATCAAGGATTGTGATGCAGTATTAACGAGATCAACGGCTGTAATAAATAAGGAAGTTATTGAAGCAGCTGAAAACCTCAAAGTAATTGCTAAGTATGGAGTTGGGTTGGACAATATCGATATCGAAGCTGCTACAGAACGGGGCATTTATGTAACAAATACGCCAGAGGCAAATGCGAATGCTGTAGCTGAACATGTAATGGCATTTATTTTATCTTTGTCCAAAAACTTGAGTGTGGCTGATAAAGAGCTGCGAAGTGGGAATTTTGCTATCCGCAATCAACTTTTTGGCATGGATTTGGAAGGCAAGACATTAGGGATTATTGGACTAGGGAGAATTGGTAGAATACTGGCGAAAAAAGCTTCAAAAGGTTTTGATATGAAAGTGATTGGCTATGACCCCTATGTTACAGCCAGCACGAATTCGGAGTTAGAGATAGCAACTGACTTAGAGTGGGTTTTCAGAAACTCTGATGTTATCAGTCTGCATCTGCCATTAACGAAAACAACAAAAGGAATAATAGGAAGCCGGGAGTTTTCCTGGATGAAACCTTCATCCTATTTTGTAAACGCTTCCAGGGGAGGCGTAGTGAAGGAGAGTGATTTAGTAAATGCTTTGCAAGCGGGCGAGATTGCCGGCGCTGGAATAGATGTATTTGAAGTTGAGCCTCCTGATAAATGGAATCCCCTTTTTAAAATGGATAATGTGATTGTCAGCCCTCATAATGCGGCATTGACGAAAGAAGGTTCGGTACGCATGGCTGTACATGCAGCAATGCAAGTGGAACAAGTCCTTACTGGAATGAAACCGAATTGGGCAGTAAATGAGCCATTAACTAAAGGGGTGCCAAAGTAGTAGTGCTACAAGTGTAATTATCTGTTTGTTGATAAGGATGGTGAACAAATGAAGAAAATAATCTATGTGATAAGTGCGGTACCAGCACTTGGCTCGCTTTTTGTTATCAATCGAATTGAACCATATGTTTTAGGAATGCCATTTGTTCTTTTTTGGGCCATATGTTGGGTTTGTCTTACATCGGTGTGCTTGATAATTGCTAATAAACTTGATCCTGCAACCAAGGAGGAAGAAGACTAATGAATGAAGCCCTGCTTGTCATCCTTTTCTTTCTGGTTCTGTGTATTTGGTTAGGGCTTCAAGCTCGAAAAGGTAAAAATATGAGTTTGGAACAATGGGCTATAGGTGGAAGAGGTTTCGGCAGCTTTTTGCTCTTCTTTTTGATTGCAGGTGAAATGTTTACGACATATACGTTTTTGGGGGCCAGCGGCGGCGCTTATAGATCTGGTATGCCTCCAGCCTTATATGCTTTCAATTGCTTCTATTTTGTAATAGCCTATTGGCTGTTGCCGCCAATTTGGAGATATGCAAAAAAAAATAATGTCATATCTCAATCCGATTTTTATGACAAGAAGTACAATAGTCCGGCTTTAGGTGTTCTTGTGGCGGTAATCAGCGTTATTTCAATTATTCCTTATCTAATCATGCAGTTAAAAGGGTTAGGAATTATCGTATCGGAGGCGTCCTATGGGTCCATCTCTCCTAATGTGGCTATAGTTGTAGGTGTAATTGCCATCACAATTTATGTAACTGCCTCAGGGATGCATGGCGTAGCGTGGACGGCGGTTATTAAAGATATCATGATTTTGGCAGTTGTCGTCTTTATGGGGATTTATTTTCCACTTCATTATTACGGTGGTTTGCAGTCGATGTTTGAAGCAATCGATACAGCAAAACATGGATTATTGATATTCCCTGAACAAGGATTGAGTATCTCTTGGTTTATTTCCGCTACGATTATGACAGCACTGGCATTCTATATGTTTCCTCATATGTTAGCGGGAGTGTTTTCTGCAAAAAGTCCAAAATCACTTCGTTGGAATGCTGGGGTTATGCCAATTTATCAAGTAATCATCATTTTTTCGCTTTTTATTGGTTTTTCTGCGATTCTTCAAGTTCCGAATTTACAGGGAGCAGAAGCAGATTTGGCTTTATTTAAAATGGCGAAGATGTCATTCGATCCCTGGTTTGTTGGAGTTATTGGAGCATCTGGGGCGATGGCCGCCCTTATACCTAGTTCACTCGTGTTGACGGCTACGGCCACGATACTTTCAAAAAATGTATATAAGGTGTGGAAACCGAATACATCAGATGACCAACTTCGAAGATTGAGCATGATGTTAGTACCTGTCATTTCTATAGTGACCCTATACTTTACGTTCAATGGCGGGGAGTCGATTTTTACGCTGTATCTTATGGCATATAGCTTCATGGCACAGTTGTTCCCAGCACTATTTTTCAGTTTGTGGAAAAAGAATCCTGTTACCGTTCAAGGAGCTTTTGCCGGAATGATAGCTGGAATTCTAATTGTCATTTACTCGACTACATCAGGTACGACACTTGCCACATTATTTCCATCTCTACCGCAAGCAATACAGGATCTTGATGTGGGGTTAGCTGTATTATTCATCAACATTGCAGTAACTTTGGGAGTAAGTGCTATTACAAGAAATACTTCAATTGAGACGGAAGCAGATAATAAACCAGTTTCTGGTATCGAAAAACTTGTTAAATGATAGTAAGAATGAGTGCAATATTAATAGAAACATAAATTAGCAAACAAATACACGTTCTTGAAAGCGGGAGGCTGAATATGAAAGTCAGTGGAGGAAGAGCAGTCGTAGAAGTAATGGCTAAAGAAGGGGTAAAAAAAGCTTTTTGTGTACCAGGTGAAAGTTATCTTAGTGTAATGGATGCACTATATCAACATCCTGAAATAGAACTTATTTCCGCCAGACATGAAGGAGGTGCCTCTTTTATGGCGGAAGGGTATGCGAAGGCTTCAGGTGAGGTAGGAGTTTGTATGGCAACGCGTGGAGTGGGTGCTTCAAACTTAGCTATCGGTATTCATACTGCTGCTCAGGATTCAACCCCTTTGGTTGCGCTTATTGGCCAAGTCGAACGCCCTTTTAAAGAAAAGGAAGCGTTTCAGGAAGTGAATTTGACGGGTTTTTTCAGTCATTTATGTAAATGGACGGTTGAGATTGATCGTGTGGAAAGAATCCCGGAATTATTGCAACGGGCGTTCCATATGGCGCGATCGGGACGTCCGGGTCCTGTATTAGTGGCTTTGCCGCATGACATGTTAGAAGATGAGGCAGAGTTGAACATCTATCCTTCTTATCGCGCGCTTCCTCCCCAACCACATTTGGACGATTTGAAGCAGGCGATAGAGACGATACGAAACGCGGAGCGCCCCATATTGATTGCTGGTGGCGGTGTGATTCATGCTAAGTCTAACAAGCTGCTTGTACAGTTTGCCGAGGCAATGAAACTTCCTGTTGTTACCGCTTTCCGCCGATTCGACGCGTTTCCGAACTCACACCCCTGCTATGCAGGATGGCTAGGGTTTGGGACACCACAATATTTACTGGATACAATCCGAGATGCAGATGTAGTTTTGGCGTTAGGGACACGATTCTCTCAAGTAGGAACACAAGATTACACCTTGCTCTCTGAAAATACAAAACTGATCCATGTAGATATTTGTCCCGATATTTTTGGTAAAGTGTATGCTCCTTCCCTTGCCATTGAAGCAGATGCCAAGAGTTTCTTAGAACAAGCACTGCAAGCTTCAGGTTCTTCCATTTCAAACGAAGATAATGTGAAAGAATTGCATGAAAAATATATGACATTTTCTGAACCAAAGGCCGACTACACAAAAGATTTCGTGGATATGGATGGATTAATGCATGACGTTGCTGTCTGTCTTCCGAAGGACACCATTATTACAAATGATGCCGGCAATTTTTTTGGATGGCTATCCAGATATTATCGTTTTGAACATGAAAACACTTACGTGGGGCCAACTTCGGGAGCGATGGGATATGGACTGCCTGCTGCAATAGGGGCAAAGCTGGCGCAACCTCAGAAACATGTTGTTTCTTTTTCAGGAGATGGCGGCTTTATGATGACTCTCCAAGAGATTGAAACGGCTGTACGGTATAAAATTCCGACCATATCAATTGTCGTGAACAACAATATGTACGGAACGATTCGTGTACATCAAGAAAGGCATTTTCCAAAACGGGTCGTTGGAACTGAATTGTCCAACCCTAATTTTGCCGAATTGGCCCGCTTGTTTGGAGCGCATGGTGAAAAGGTTGAAAAAAATAGTGATTTTGCGCCAGCGCTTCAAAGGGCGATTGCTTCAGGGCTTCCGGCTGTAATCGAAGTTGCAGTCAATCCAAAGATTCTAACTGTAGGCCAAGACAAGAAGGGAGTACACGAAAAGCTAGTGTCCAACAAATAGTTGCGGCATCCATGCTTTGGTTTGTTTCCATTAGAAGTCAGTCGTAGGAATTAATAAAAGGAAGTTTTTGGGGAGGGTTCACAAATGTTAAAACCATATTTAGTTGTGGAATGGAATGATACGGAAACAGATGCAAAAGGGTGGCTGGTCGTGCATAACTTTGTTAAAGGCTACTCAGGCGGCGGTACAAGAATGCATCCAACGGTTACACGAGAAGAGGTCGAAAGATTAGCTGAGGCGATGGCTTATAAGTATGTAGCCTGTGAGTCCGAGACGACAGGCGGTTGTAAAGCGGGCATTGCCTATGATTATAAAGCGCCAGACGCGTATGCAGTATTAAGAAGATTTCTAATTGCGATGATGCCTTATATAGACATCGGGGTATCTTTAGGCAGTGACTTAGGTACCAAATATGAAGATGTGCTCAAAATATTCAATGAGTTTGGTATGGATATACCTCTTACGAAATCAATGAAGCAGAATCTGAATGTTCTGCAAGGGATAATAGACTTTGATGAACTTTTGACGACAAAAATTGACGGGTTGTTTTTAAACGATGTCGTAACAGGATATGGTGTAGCATTTTCGGCAGATGAGGCATGGAAATTTAAAAGCGGAAAAGATGGAGCGAGAGTTGTCATTCAAGGTTTCGGCTGTGTAGGAGCAAGTTGTGCATTGAAAATGTCCCAGTTAGGTTATAAAGTTGTAGGGATTTCTGATGCCAACCTTTTGGTAACGTGTGAAGAAGGATTAGATGTCCAAAAGCTTATTGATCGTAAGAATTCATACGGAGAAATGGATAAAGAGTTTTTTGAACCGCATTATGATGTAAGGGCAAACACGGATTGGCTCGATATAGATTGCGACATATTAATTCCGTCCGCACTAGAGGATGTCATCCACAAATCAAATGCTAAAAGCGTAAAAGCAAGCTTAATTGTGGAGGCGGCAAACATTCCCCTTTCTTTAGAGGGAGACGAAATCATAAAACAAAGAGGAATTGATGTTGTCAATGATTTCGTTGCGAACCTTGGGGCGATTAGATTTTATGATGCCGTTATTTTTGGACTAGTAAATCCAAATCCACAATCTGTAGTTGATGATATCGAACAACTATGCAGGAAAAATACGTATCACTTGTTTACACAAGCAAAAAACCAAAATAAATATCAAAGAGATGTAGCTTATGAAATATTCAAACCGACAATCAGCGACTTGCTGGAATATGCAGAGCCTTCCGAAGCTTTATCTCCACAATAATGTGTTTTATTTTCAGAATAATGGGAACTCTCTATAACTTGTGTTAATCAGTGTATGGGGCAGTTTATCAATCAGAAAGGGGGGCATTCATGGAAACAAAACATGAAAATCAGCCAAAGGAATTACAGCGTTCGATGAAGAGTAGACATTTATTCATGCTCTCCTTAGGTGGGGTAATTGGAACAGGTCTTTTCCTGGGATCAGGATATGCGATCGGTGAAGCTGGACCCGGAGGAGCGATTGTTGCCTATTTGGTCGGTGGTTTATTAATGTACTTGGCGATGATTTGTCTCGGTGAATTATCGGTAGTGATGCCGGTTTCAGGTTCCTTTCAGGTCCATGCAACAAAATTTATCGGACCCGCCACTGGATTTGTCATCGGCTGGATTTACTGGCTGAGCTGGGCTCTTTACGTAGGCTTGGAATTTGTGGCGGCTGGTTTGCTCATGACTAGATGGTTTCCTGATATACCAGTATGGATATGGTGTGTGATATTTACCGTACTTTTGTTCACCATAAATGCTTTAACAACGAGAAGTTTCGCTGAGACAGAGTACTGGTTCTCAGGGATTAAAGTACTTGCCGTTATTCTGTTCATAATTATCGGTGCGGCCGCAATGTTTGGATTGATTCATATGGATGCTCAACCTGCTCCGTTTTTTTCCAATCTTATGGGTGATGGACTATTCCCTACAGGATTCACGGGTGTGTTTATATCAATGATGACGGTCGTATACGCATTCCAGGGATCGGAAATCATGGGGGTTGCAGCAGGAGAGACGGAAAACCCGCAACAAAGCATTCCGAGAGCGATTCGTAACATCGTAATACGTGTGCTGCTTTTCTATGTTCTAGCAATCTTTGTTCTGTCGGCTATCGTTCCGTGGCAAGAAGCTGGGGTGCTGGAAAGCCCTTTCGTCACCGTTTTTGAAATGGTAGGCATTCCTTATGCCGCTGACATTATGAATTTCGTGATTTTGACGGCGGTGCTCTCTGTTGGGAATACGGGTCTGTTTGCTTGTACCAGGATCCTTTTCTCCCTTTCTCAAAACGGTATGGCACATTCCTCATTTGGAAAGCTCAATCGGCGCGGTGTACCCATTAACGCTTTACTCGTCACTCTGTTCTTTGCCTTGCTGTCGTTACTTACTAGTGTAGTAGCGGAAGAAACGTTATTTGTTGTGTTACTTTCTATAAGTGGGGTTGGAGGGGTACTTACTTGGATGGCGATTGCGTTCGCACAGTACAGATTCCGTAAGCAGTATATCAGAGAGGGCGGAAAGGTGGAAAATCTGAAGTATAGAGTACCTTTCTTCCCTTTTGCCCCGATTCTCTGCATCCTTATGTGTCTAGGTATTTTCGTGTTCACGGCATATGATCCGACACAGCGCACTTCGTTGTATTGGGGATTAGGTTTCGTCGCTGCTTGCTATATATTTTACTATTTTAGATATACGAGAAGGAAGGTAGATGTGCCTACCTTATCAAATGAACAGCAAAATGATTTCGTTCAATAGAAATTCTTAATACGCCCACAAAAGAAAACGTGCCACAATTCGAGTATGAACGAAATGTGGAAGAATTCATTTTAGAAGATTCTAGTAATAATCAAATCTTTAATCTAGATGTAGAAAAATAGAATGCGGGAGGAAATTGTATGCGTTACTTAAATTATATTAATGGAAAATGGCAAGAACCAACTACAGGGGAGTATAAGGAAAATCTTAGTCCCCATAATGGAGAAAATTTAGGGGAATTTCCATCTAGTGCGGCGGCTGATTTACATGATGCAGTTGCAGCCGCAAAAAATGCATTTCCCGATTGGAAAAAACTGTCGTTTCAGCAACGGGCTTCATACTTGCAGAAAGCAGCTGATATTTTGAAAAAGAATGTGCAGGAAATAGGTCAGGATTTGATAAAGGAAGAAGGGAAACCATTCTTGGAAGGGATGGGGGAAGCCAACCGTGCCGTTAGCATACTTGAATATTATGCTGCTGAAGCTCGGCAGCCACTTGGGGAAGTAATTCCTTCAGCTAATGCCAATACATTTTTGTACACTACTCGCACTCCGCTCGGTCCGGTGGGATTGATTACACCATGGAACTTTCCTATTGCCATCCCTGTATGGAAATTGGCGCCGGCCCTGATTTACGGGAATACAGTCGTGATTAAACCGGCTGATCTTACACCTAAGTCTGTCTATCATGTGATGAAAGCATTAGATGAAGCCGGTCTTCCAGCTGGTGTCATTAATTGTGTGTTCGGAAGAGGTTCCATCATTGGAGCTGCATTGGTGGAACATCCGGATGTGAAGGCTATATCTTTTACCGGCTCGAATCAAGTAGGTCAGAAAATTCAAAAACAGGCCATTGGACATGGGAAGAAAGTGCAAGTGGAAATGGGAGGGAAAAACCCGCTCGTCGTCCTCGCTGATGTTGATCTTGAAAAAGCAGTTGAAATTGCTGTAGGAGGAGCTTTTAAATCCACGGGGCAAAAATGCACAGCAACTAGTAGGGTGATTGTGGAAGAAGGAATTTACGAGGCTTTCCGTGAACGTCTTGTCGCGCGTACGAAAGAATTAAAAGTGGGCGACCCGCTCAATGAAGAAACATATATCGGTCCTGCTGTATCTAGATCACAACGCGATGGTGTGCTTGATATGATTGATGCTGGGAAATCAGAAGCGACGCTTTTGTGTGGAGGAGAGATTCCGACAGAAGAGGAATTGGCGAACGGTTTTTATGTCAGGCCGGCTATCTTTGAAAATGTTCCTCAACATGCCCGCATTGCACGGGAAGAAATATTTGGGCCAGTCATCGCTCTTTTTAAGGCCGGAAACTATGAGGAAGCAGTTATGATGGCGAATGATACAGAGTATGGATTGAGCGCAGCAATTTGTACGAATAATTTAACGGCTGCTCAACGGTTTATTGAAGATGTCGAAGTGGGTCTTGTACATGTCAATTCGGAAACAGCAGGAACCGAACCGCAAATGCCATTTGGCGGATGTAAAAATTCAAGTGCAGGCAGCCGTGAACAAGGAAAGAGTGCTGTTGAATTCTATACAGAGGTCAAGACAGTCTATATGGATCGGATATAACTGGAAATTGAAAATAGTAAGTATTAAGCGTTGAACTTTAAAAAATTAGCTAATTATCTGGAGGGATTTTCGATATGACTACGAAAAAAGAAAATGTACAATTTAGCCCAACATTACCTTATTCACGGTATGTTGATCCAGAGGTATTTAATGAAGAAAGAAAAAAGATTTTTAGGAAAAATTGGATATTGGTGGGGCATGCCAGTCAAGTTGAAAAAGTAGGCGACTTCTTGACTTTAGATGTCGCCGGAGAGCCTATTATCGTTTCTCACGGAACTGATGGAGAACTGCGTGCTTTCTATAATATTTGTCCTCATCGTGGAATGAAAGTGGAAAACTCTGATAAAGGAAATAAAAAAGTTTTACAATGTGGATACCATGGATGGACATTCAAATTAGATGGAAATGTAAATAGAGCTCCTAATTTTAAAACGAATCAATTGGGAGTACACAGCTGTATGAAATCCATTCGTTTAGAAGTTCAGAATGCTATGATTTTTGTCAATCTAGACAAAAATGCACCTTCCTTGGCAGAAGCATATCAGGAATTTCTAGAGGAAATGAAAGAGTATCACTTCTTTCATTCTCTAAAACTAGTTAGGGAAACCCGGCGTGTAGTTAAGGCTAATTGGAAAGCTGTTGTTGACAACTACCTTGAATGTGACCATTGTTCCATTGCTCATCCAGGCTTTGCAAAATCTTTTGATCTAGCGAACTTTTGCACAACGACACACGACAAATTCACCTATCAATATATGACAGCAAGCAAGAATTCTGAAGGTGACCAAGCGCGCTTTTATTGGATTTGGCCAAATATGATGATTAACGTTTATCCAGGAGACGGAAATGTGAATACCATTCAAGTAATTCCTGTTGATGCAGAGACGTCGCTAGGTATTTATTGTGATTATTCCCTTAATGAAAAAACAACAATAGAAAAAGAAGAATATTTTAATTTCGTTGATCAAGTACGCCAGGAAGATTTTGAACTTGTGGAAAAATTGCAAAAAGGATTAAGTTCTCAGGCGTTTACAAATGGTATCTTTTCTCCAACTGAACATGCTGCAGTCTATTTTCATGAACTCATTGATAAGAACCTCCATGACTAATTATTGTGCAGCCCAATTGAAATAAACGTCATTTAAGAAACGTTAATACAGAGAATTTGCAAGATATTTTATTCAACCTTTTTTGGCAGGGATCTATCGTAAAGTGGTCTTGCCCGAATAAGTAGAAGTTTAAAAGCGAAGCAACCAACCAGTGTGAATCGGAAGTCTACCCGAGCATACTGGTTGAGTTGTTTTTTTAATGCGCTAATCGTTTGTTGACTTATTTCAACGACCGATAAAGTTATAAAAATTCACGAACTTTTTTTTGTATTTACTCATTGTGTGAGGATTTGTTCTTACTTTGTTGTTCCTCGGCAAGAAACTCAATAAAAACATTCATGGCAGATAGCGGATGCTCATTTACCCTTTTAAAGTAATTACTTTTTCTGGAATCTGTTAAATAGTTGCTTTTTTTGATTCTCTCCAACATATATTTTTGACTCATTTTCACTATTTCTTTTTGGTTGTGCTTGTTTTCTTTTAATAGTGCAAATCCTACAGCTCCCACCAATGCATAGATTCCAAGTGCGGTTTTCGAGATGGGTAAGGATTCGCTCTTAAATAAAAGGAAAAAAAGGTTAATGATGGAAAATCCTATCATCACCGTCGAAAAAAATCCGTATTTCAAATTTTTCTTCAACAATGGGGATAATGATGATTGAAGTTGTTCGATTTCGGCTTGCATGAAACCAGGTATTTTATTTATTTTAATATTTATTGTTTCCTCCTTATTACCTCCAAAAAGTATATGCTATTAAAAATCTCATCTATTTAATGAAACAGGAAAAGGAACCTAATAGTATAATCTTATCTTTTGGAAATGCATTTGTCATTTAATATACATCTTGGAATCCTTTAAGGGAAAAGTAAAAGAGAAGGTGAAGCAACAGGGGCCATGACTAATAGGGGTGCTGCAGTTATTTTCATGAGCTAAACTTATACTTAGCTTTTTCTCATTATTTGAATCCAGTTGAAAGTTGGAGCACTTATCTAAGGACAAGGCATTATCCATTCCATTGTCCGGGCTCTATTTGGAACTGGCAGTATGTTAAGGGACAAACAAATATCCTTTGCCATATTATCTTAACAAAGGTATAAATAATGAATGAAATATGGTAAAATAGTCCTAAAATGGAAACCTTACATTTCGTTTTTTCATTATTAATATTTATGGATGGCCAACTCGCGCCTTTTTTTGTCATAAATACGTGACTATTGTGGTATTTTGTTCATTTAAATCGAGTTTTGGTACAAATCAATATATAATTAGAAAGCGAGATAATAGTTTCAAAGATTAAGGAGGGACATAGAATGATGGAATGGGCTCTAGTCATTTTGTTTGGTGCAGCAGTTTTACTGTTCATTTTATCGTTTATTAAAAAGGATTCTGTAAAAGTGGACAGTCAATTGGAGCAGATTGCTAGCACTTTTGGGGATGAAATGAATGTATTACAGGAAAAAATCAGGAACATCGAGATAGATGCTGAAATTACGGTGCAAGAAGCAGGCATTCTTGCAATGTCTTCCGAAAAGCGGAGCTTGTTGCGTGAAGTACTCGACCTACATAAGCGAGGCTATTCATTCGAAAGCATCGCACTGAAAACAAAACAGACAGAAAATGAGATAGAAAACTTGCTTACTCCTTACATTAAAACGAAGAATGAAAGGAGTAAAGTGGCCAATGACATCTAAATCAATGCGCAGCTTTGCCGGAGGCCTTATTGTTGCAGCAGGTTTGTGCGGTGCAGTGTACTTCTTTGTTCCAGGTGAAGCGACCGGTACATCAGAGAAACTATCGGAAGATGATATGAAAGAGTCCCTGGCTTCTGAAGGGTATGTCATACATTCCGAAAAAGAATGGGAAGATCAGATTGCTGAAGCAGAGGCAATTAAAGATAAAGCGGAAGCGGAAAAAGAAACTGTAAAAGAACCAACAGAAAAAATCATATACCGAACAGTTCTGACAGTGTCTAAAGGCTCGACAAGCATCGATGTGGGTAAAAACCTTCAAAAAGCAAAAGTCATTAAGAATGCCTATGGGTTTTCTGATGAGGTTGAAAAGAAAGGCAAGGCCAACGGATTACGTCCTGGAACATACGTGGTAGATAGTGAGATGACGACGGAAAAGATCATATCTATCATATTTAAATGACAAAAAACGACCATCCATATGATGGTCGTTTTTTATATGCAGTCAACTTTTTTGAAGCAAAACGTTAACAATAAGAAAAAAGATCTGATTAAACCAAGTGTAATTTTCAAGTTTTCTTTACCTTAACCTTTGTCCGAACTCCGGCCCACACTGCAATGATAAGACCTCCAACAGTATCCGCGATCAAATCTATCATTGTATCTTTATTTCCCCCGCCTTGTAATGTCATTCCGAATAATTGATCGGAACCAAATTCGTAGATCTCCCATATAACACCACCAAGTGCTGAGAAAGAGAGGGTAAACAAAAAGACAAACCAAGGAGATATCTCTTTACCTGCATTTCTGTATATTAAACGTTCATATAAAGCAATACCTGTAAAAGCAAGAAGGGATCCGCTTAGTAAATGTAAGAGTGTGTCCCACCACCCCAGACCATACCAGCCTAAAATAGATCCTAAATATTGTGAACCGAATAAGAAGACTAAATAGGAAATGATAATTGGCAGATTGAATTGAAGCTTGGTAAATAGGGCCAATAGAAGGGGAATTGCTCCACATGCCACTCCTCCTATCGAAACCAGGGATTTGAATGTTTCATCGGTTGTATAGTAAAAGATAGATAAAGCCGCCATGAAAAGGACATACACTAAACTTAATAAAATAACTAGCTTTCTATTCATAAGATTACCTCAACAAATCATTATAATTTTGATTTTTTTATACAGGAATAACTGGAGATAAGCAGACCACCGATAAGACCGCAAATTATATCGTACATGGTATCCTTATTACCGCCTCGCTGCATGGTATGAGTAAAAGTTAGATCACCTACATACTCATAGACTTCCCAAAGGACAGTGGCAAGGACTGCAAGTGAGAGTACAAAAAGAAAGGTGACCCAGCTTGATATATCTTTTCTCGACTTTTGAGGAATGAATTTTTTATAAAGAGCAATTCCAACAAAACCCACGAAAATACCCTTGTAGAAGTGAAGGGTAGAGTCCCACCATTTTAAATCCACATAAAAATTTGCGATTGACCCTAAAAATGTCGTACAGAAAACAAAAACATAATAACCGATTATGATTGGAATGTTAAAAGGATTATTTTTTACAAATAGTAATGAAATGGGCAACGCACTTACTAATATTCCCCCTAAAGCTACCATCCATCGGGAAGAATCATCTTTTATGAGGTAAAAGATGAGTAAAACAGTCATGAATACTATAAAAACCAGACTAAGTATAATGATTATTTTATGTTTCAATATATCACCTCATTCGTAACTTCATTACGATCATATCCAATTTATCCTTAATGCAACCGTCATTCTCTAATACTGGCTGTATGTTTTGAACATTCGCTTGAGGTATGACAGAAATTAAAAAAATAGTAAGTAATATTAGAACAGGTATGAAGAAAATTTCCAATGTGCGTGTAAAAGTTTCAATACCAAGGCGAGCTGTCAAGATCACTACTACAGCTAACAATATATTCAATGCTACAAGTGGTGTATCCGGCATCCAAAAAGTTTTAATGAAGAACCATACAAAAATTAATGCAACTCCTGTGCCAAATAATGCAGCAAGCCACGCATCCTGCTTTGCAAAACCAGCTAAAGGAGAAGGAGTATGTAAAATAACCGTTCCAACCGAATACAAAAGGATTAAAATCATCAATTGATGTGATGAAATTTTGAAACTAGCAGGCATTCAGATTCACATTTTTGTTTGTTCCTTCCTTTTTAATACTCCTTAGTTTTGGCCATTTTATGTTCAAGTTATTCAAATGGCCAAATTAATTTGAAACAATTAATGATCATTACAATAATTTTTTTAACATGCTTTTGATTAGAGGAGGTTAGCATTGAAATCTCGAGTTCCTATCCCATTGAAGAAGTTAACTAACCTACCCTATCCTTTTTATAAACTGGGGATGAGGATTGGTATTGGTGATTTTTTGAAAGGGTCGAGGTCATTGTGGCCTTCATTTGGATTTTTACAGAATATTTTAAGTTGACCATTTGCTTTTATGGACTCGCCTTAGGACTAGCTCAATTGCTAGGTCTGCAAAATTACAAGATCCTTCTTTTCCCATTAGCTTTTCTAATTCTCACTTTTACAATCTTTTCGCATCCCGATATAGTGCATTATCAAAACTTTATGTCTATAGCCTGGACACCTTTTTCCTTAACCATTTGTTTTTTTATGCCGTTATTATTATTAATGGTTGGAAAAATAAGAAAAAAATTAGAGAAGCAGCCCTAATGTAAAGATAGGTAGTTTTGACGGTTCCCAGTAGCTTATGGTGTATCATTGGATGTCCCAGTGGATGCCGATGCTAGGTATACCCGAAGCTCAAACAGTAAACGAATCGAAACAGGTCAACAAATTTATTGCTGAATTTTTGATAAGAAAAGGAACTACGATGAATTAACTGTGATGTTATAGTAGTACAAATTATCAATTCGACTATTACAAGCCAATATCAGCAACAATTCGTGATACACATGTCGCGGATTTTTTGACGTTGGAAAATGGGGCTTCTTTCATAAATGAGGATGTAATCACGATCTGAACAAGGGAGCGTAGCACCCATCTAATAGTTACTTGTCTAGTCCAATGTTCTTCATGCTTCATAGAATAAAACAAGTACATAAGAATAGGGGGAGGGAAATTGAGTAAAAGCAGAAGGATAAAAAATGTCTGACATTCTCTTTTTTTTGCTGCTTTTCATCGCTTAGGATTGAATGAAAATTCGGCTGGAAGGGCATTGCGAATTTTTTCAATGGCGAACCATTCAACTATTATGTCTTGAATCATAAAAAAAGCCATATTACGACATCAAATTCCAACATATTTCTACTTTGCCAAATTGTATAATGGGACAGAAGAATACTTTAAGGGAGTGATCGTTGTAATATGAAGAACAGAAAAATTGTTTCTACACTAGGAGTTTTCGTTTTATCTGCGAGTATCGCGGCACCGACATTGGCAGCAAAAGAAACATCCCCAGGAACACCTAGTCAACAAACTTATTCCGTTTCAGGTTTTACAGACCATGCTGAACTAGGGAAAAAGCTAGAACAAATTGCAAGTGATAGCCAAGGTAAAGTGAAAGTGGATGTAGCTGGATATTCCAATAGAAATAGAGAAATCTATAAAGCTTCCGTGGGGACAGGTGAAAAAGTAGTTTTAATTCAAAGTGAGATCCATGGAAATGAGAAGACTGGTACGGAAGCCATCTTGAATATCTTGAAGTTTTTGGGGACCAATTCTCCTGAAGCGGAGAAAATTCGCAAAGAAATTACCCTTGTCGCTTTGCCTAAAATAAATCCGGATGCTGCTGAATTAAACCGTCGGGGTAATGATATGACCTGGTCTGAGGTCGTGGAACAATTTCCACAACTGGCTGGAGCCAAACCATCTTGGAACTATTATACATATAAAAATGAATCATTTGATTATGAGTCCAAACCTGGATTCGATGTCAATCGTGACTTTAATCCTGATTTGAATTATAACCCTCAAGCTAAAGACTTCCCTGGAAAATCATCCACCCCCGGTTGGTTCATAACACCTGAATCACAAGCATCACGTGATGTTTACAAGTCTTTAATTAATCAATATGGGAAGGTGGAGATTTTTGTGGACTTGCACCACCAAGCTCCCTATTATGAAATCGATGGGACTGATGATTTAGTCACATACTCGATTTCCGGTCAATTTGTTCCGGATCCAAGAACACCTTCAGGACAAGCGTATGCCAAATATGCAAAAAACTATAATTATGATTTTTCCAGACAATTAAATGTAGCGGTATACAATGCTATGAAACAACAAGGTAATTCCCCATTTGGAAATATATCCTTATATCCGCAAAACCAAAACCTTCCTGGAACGGCACTAGGAGCCTTTGCTTTAAACGGAAGTGGGACAGTACTCTTTGAAGTAAGGGGCCAAACACAATCCTTTGGCCAAAAGAAAAAAGGCATGCTTACTAAAGCAGTGGAAAGCGGGTTATATGGGATAATTGATGGTGTTACTGATGGATCTGTATATAAAATAAATCCGGAACAATACGAGTCAATTCCCCTGACGGAGGGCAGGCAATAAAAAAAATAAAATTTAGTGGGAAAAGATATTTATATTAACTTCCAGTATAGGATTGAAGTAACCAGACGGATACCCGCCTGGTTTTTCTTCATGATCGGTTTCGATGAATTTTTCACTTAAATCTTTCAGGAACAACACAGGCAGAACATTTTTTTGAGAGAATCGCCTTTGTAAATGAAGTCCTTTCAACGGTTATTGTTTAATAAATGATATTAGTTGGAAACATAGTTATTTTTCACTATTAACACAAAGTGTTAAAAATGTCAGAATATTAATAAGGTTATATTAATTGTTAAATTAATAAGGAGGGGTTTTATGAGTTTTAAGAAGAGAGTTCTAACAGTTTCATTATCTAGTTTAATGACTTTAAGCGCAGTAACAGCTGTTGCGCTACCAGTCGGAGCGGTTGGAAATGGCCCAAGTGCTGGAAATGGTCAAGTTACAACTTCAAATCTACATACATATGAAAGCTTGGTAAGTTATCTTGAAACCCAGGATGCTAAACAAGAAAGATTGGCACTGGAAGTAATCGGGGAAACGGTAAAAGGGAGAGATATTTACCTAGCTAAGTATATTTCAAATCCTAAAAACCCAACTATACTATTTTTAACTCAACAGCATGGAAATGAACAACTGACTACTGAGGGTGCACTCGAATTCATTAAACATCTAGGCACGAATAAGACTAAAGGTTTATTGGACAATGTTAATATTCTGATCATCCCTATGTTAAACGCAGATGGGGCAATGGGAGATGTTAATTTCCCTCTTGATGACTATTTAGCAAAAGGTGATCGACATCTAACCCGGGCAAATGCAAACGGGATTGACTTGAACCGTGAGCATGATAAAAAAACTGATCAAATGCAAGTCGAGGTAAAAGCTTTACACGAAAATGTATTTGCGAAATATGATATAGATTACATGATAGATTTACATCATCAAGGGACGTTAAGCGAAACTGATGGTGAACTTGTTTCAGGTTCCATTCTTTATCCTACAAACGCTAACGTAAAGCCAGAAGTGTTAGAAGCTTCAAAAAAACTGGGTGCTGTTGTATATAACTCAATTGAACCTGCTGGTTGGGGCCATATTGGTAAATATGATGGCGGTTCAGGAGAAAATATAGGTCGTAACGGTGCAGCTGTTCGTTATGATATTGCCACTCTGTTATTTGAGATGCGAGGTATGTCTGACCACAATGTCGAGTCAGTAGCACTTGGACAAAAAAGTAATGGTTATCTAATAAAGCAAACGGTAACCACTTTGGATGCAGCTGTGAGAGCTCTTGCCGATGATTCTATTGAAACTGTTGATGCAGGCTTTTGGGACACCCTGCCAACACAATCCAATCGTCCTGGGGCAGAATCAGACGAATAAACTAACGGCATGTAAGACTGTAGACAAACTTGAAGAAAAGCGAGTTTGCCTGCAGTTTTTTTATTTGAAATACGTTCCAGTTGTTTTCAGAAATCCGCTTCCTTTCCGCCAAGCCTCCTCGCCGCAGCATCTTTGGTGTCTCGGCAGCCAGTTATTAAGCAGGAGTGTCGCAAATTTCTTCAATCTAGAAAGGTTTCATCCCATTTAAAACAGTAAAAATCATGGAGTATAACCAAGTCATGCATTAAAACCATATCATTCCCTCGGTAAAATCTCTGAAAGGGATAGAGATCATTCGAACACCATTGTGTCGAAAAAACATCCCATTCCTACAAATGGGATGTTTTTTGTGGTCTTTACCCTATGAAATCGGAAACAGGATGAGATACGCATTATCCGACCTGAAGTAAACTTGGATTTTCTAGAAGCCTAACTTTTTAATCAGTTGATATGACATTATTTACAGTGAATATAGCAGGATTATATAAAAAGATGACATTGAAAAAAAGCATCCGCTTTCACCCAAGCAGATGCTTTTTGAATTTTAGGAATTTTTTATTTTGTACTTAGCTCGGTAAATGTGTAACGATAACAGTTCGACCTGGATGGCCATTCTTTAGAAGTTGGAGTTTTCATCCTATAAACTATTTTGGGTTAAATTCTCCTTTTTTTGTTCTTCTTTTAATTGTAAGGCTACTAAACTGGCAAAGTCATGAATGATGGTGGCTGCCAACAGTGATGTGATTTGTGTTGGATCATATGGTGGGAGGACTTCCACCAGGTCGAATCCAATAAAATTGAATCCTTGCAGAGAACGTATCATCTGTAGGGTTTCAAAGCTATTTAGACCGCCAACCTCCAAAGTGCCAGTACCAGGAGCACAGGATGGATCAACAAAATCAATATCAAAGCTCAAGAAACATGGTGTATCCCCAATGGTTTTCTTGACTTCCTTCACGACATCTTCGATTCCTCTTTCCTTCAGCTGGGGCGTAGTTATCACATTGTAGCCTAGATCGGTACTGGAATCTATATCTCCTGGATGATTGAGCGTACCTCTGATCCCAATCTGGAAAACTTTATCCGTTTGGAGCAAACCTTCCTCATATGCACGGATAAACGGGGAACCATGCCAATATTTCTCATCATAATAAGTATCCCAGGTATCTGTATGTGAATCAAAATGGAGAAGTGCAACTGGCCCGTGTATTTTTGCGGCAGCTCTTAGATTAGCCAATGTTACTGAATGATCTCCTCCGATGCCTATTGGTATGATCCCATTTTTCATTAAGTCTGCCATAGCCTTTTCGATTAACTCATAGCTTCGGTGTATATTATGGGGGATCACTGAAACATCCCCAATATCAATGGCATTACATTCGTCAAAAGGGAACACCTTTTGAATGGGATGATAAGGAAACAAGGTCATGGATGCCTGGCGGACTGCCTGTGGTGCAAACCGGGCTCCTACCCTGAAGGAAGCAGCTGTATCAAAAGGCAAACCTACCACTGCCAATCTGGCATTTTCTCTTGAAGAAGGTAAGCGCATAAATGATCCGGTCGTACAGAACTCTGGTTTAACATCAGGGGATAAAGGATATTTCATTTTTGTATTCCTCCATTTTCTTATAACTTTAATAGTTTTTAAACTCTTATAGGTATTTATGCAATTACCATGCCAAGTCACAGGTAGTGATTTCTTGCGGTTTCTAACCAGGTATCATGTGCTTGGAATATGCAAGGGCGAATAATTTATGGGAATATGAATCGCCAATTTAAAGATGCTGAACAACTTAATTCCTATGAATCAATCCAATGCAGTCAAGAATACGGGAAATTAAGTGCATTTCCCGCATATTTCATTTATCGAAGTAAACCGTTATCATTTGGCACAAAACTTGCATTAAGGTATACAGTTGAAATTATTTTAAGAGGGAGGTATTGAAATTTATCTATTTAAGAATATTGATCCTACTATTTGAAAGCGGTTGCAAGGAGGAATGATAGGTGGAAAATGAGGTTACATTGAAAAGAACGCTGAAATTATGGCAAATTGTTATGATGGGGTTAGCTTATATGACACCCATGGTCGTATTTGATACATTTGGCATTGTATCTGGGATTACGGACGGCCATGTGCCGACTGCTTATATCGTGGCATTGGTGGGGATGCTTTTTACAGCCGCAAGCTATGGAAAACTTGTAAAGGTTTTTCCTGCTGCAGGTTCTGCCTACACTTATACGCAAAAGGCCATTAACCGGCATTTAGGATTCCTGGTAGGATGGTCTTCGTTGTTAGATTATCTATTTTTACCTATGGTAAATGCATTGTTGACCAAAATTTATCTCACAGCATTATTTCCAGGAGTCCCAACATGGGTATGGGTAGTATCTTTCGTAGCAATCGTCACCATTCTCAATCTCCGGAGCGTCAATGTACTTGCTAACTTTAATGCGCTATTTGTTTTAATTCAGATTGCCATCATGGCAGTGTTCATCATTCTTGTTGTCAAAGGTTTGCACAATGGGGAAGGTACGGGTGAAGTGTTTACAATAAAGCCTTTCGTAAATGGGGGAATGGACTATTCGGCAATAATAACCGGAGCCACGATTCTTTGTTTTTCCTTTTTGGGTTTTGATGCGGTGACGACACTATCCGAAGAAACGCCAGATCCGAAAAAAACGATTCCAAAAGCGATATTTTTAACTGCACTTTGGGGTGGAATCATCTTCATTACCTCTTCTTTCTTCATTCAGCTCTTTTTTCCGGATATATCCCGTTTTAAGGAACCGGATGCTGCGTTACCGGAAATCGCCCTATATGTAGGCGGAAAGCTATTTCAATCCATTTTTCTGTGTACGACTCTCGTCAATACGCTAGCATCGGGACTGGCATCGCATGCCAGTGTATCCCGTCTTTTGTATGTTATGGGCCGTGATAAAGTGTTTCCGGAAAAATGGTTTGGATTCATTCACCCTAAGTGGAAAACGCCAGCCATTAATGTACTCATAGTTGGGGTCATTTCATTGTCCGCTTTATTCTTTGATTTAGTGACAGCCACATCACTGATCAACTTTGGTGCATTAATGGCCTTTACCTTTGTAAATCTGTCAGTGATCAGCCATTTTATCATTCGTGAAAAGAAGCATCGAACTATAAAGGGATGTATCCAATACTTAATTATGCCTTTAATCGGAGCTATAGCAATTGGCATTCTCTGGATCAATCTAGAGACAAGTTCACTAATAATGGGAACAGGCTGGTTTATTATTGGGTTTTGTTATCTATTATATATCACAAAGGCATTCCGAAAAGCTCCTCCCCAATATCAAGTTGAAGAAATTCAGCTATAAGACTTTGCAAGGAAAAACGCATTCTAAAAAGAATGCGTTTTTTTATTATCATTTTTTATATATGCAATCCTGAAATGCTTATGAATTAATATATATGTCTGGAAGAGTGTAACTGATATAGCAAAAGTGTTCAAAGTTGAAACCAATATTAATAGGGTGATAGATAAGAATAATGTGCATGACTAATTATTTTTGATTACATGACTATATAAAATTAGCATGCAAGTATGATGAGTTTGTTTAGGATGGTTTACGCCTCTTAACGAAATGTAGTAAAACACATCCTTAAACAGGCTATCTTCTTAGACGTAGAATTTCTTCACGTGCTTTTTGATAATTATCTATGGTTTGTTTATCAATTCGATGAAAAACACTTAAGTAAAGAGCATCAACCATGTTAAGTTGCATGATTCTAGATGCTATACTACCGATTCGGTGATCATGTTCGATGTCAGGAAAACAAAGTTGTATACTTGCTATTTTCAATAAAGGAGACTTTGTATAAGCGGTTATTGCCAATACTGGTACGTTTATCTTTTTTGCATATGTAGCCATCTCCAATACATCTTTTGTTTTGCCAGATGTGGAAAAAAGAACTAATGCATCTTCTGAAGTGAAATTGGAAATATAGGAAATCACTGTATGAAAGTCAGTGTTCATTCCTGTAGTAACGCCAAGTTTAGCGAATTTATTACTGGCATCCAATGCAGCAGTAGAGGAGCCCCCGACACCAAAAAATGCAATTTTCTTTGCTTGGCTTAAGCATTCTACTGCTTTTTCAAACTCTTTTTTGTTCAGAGTTTGTCCTAAAGATTCTAAAGCAAATTTATTGCTCATAGTTACTTTTTGGAAAAGTTGATAGGGAGTATCATTTTCACGTAGTAAAGAAAGATCATTAATGTTGGCATTATTTGAACTCATTTCTTTTACTAATGTATGTTGAAAGGTTTTAAAGCTGTCTATACCCATTCTTTTACAAAAACGCACAACACTAGCTTGGGAAACATTTGCGTTGATTGATATTTCAGAAATCGTGTAAGTTTGCACCAAATCTGCATGGTCCAATATATATTTGGCTACTTGCCGTTCAGCACGAGACAAGGAATCGGCTTTTTCTTTTATTTTTTGTAATAAAGTTAAGCTCATAATATGTCCCCTTCATTAAATATTTTATTAAATGATGTAAACTCCCTATTGTTTCATTTATATCATAAATGAAATGTATTTTGCACATAATGCAAAAAAAAATGCCATAAATGAAATTTTATTTCTTGTTTTATTAATAAAACCTTGATTTTTTAATTCTTTTTCCATAAGATAAGTTTATGTAAATATTCAAAAAATTCTGTTATAAGGAGGAGGTAGTTTGAATCGGGCCATTTTACTTGTAAGTCATGGGAATTTAGCTTCGACTATGAAAGACTGTGTAGAGCTTATAGCAGGGAAACAGAAGCAACTCTTTGCATTGAGCATGGATGACCAAGTAACGTTAGATTCATTTTCAAGAGAACTAGAAACGGCAGTCAATCAATTGTTGGATCAGTACAAAGAAATAATCATTCTGGCAGATATTAAAGGGGGGACCCCATGCAATGCAGCTACACTTCAAGTGTTAAAAGGTAGCCGGGTACAAGTAATCGCTGGTTTCCATTTAGGTTTAGTTATTGAATCTTGCCTTTCACCTGTAAGTCCCAAAGAGCTTATAGCTAATACCTCTATGAGCATTAGCTATATAAACTCTACAGTTAACCCCATAAATATTAAGGAGGAATTGTAATGAGTATCGTTGTTACCCGTATCGATGAACGGCTCATACATGGGCAAGTTGCTTATTCATGGAGTGTTGCTTATCAAGTCACAGAATTTATTGTAATTGATGATGGCGTTGCAACCGACCCTACACAACTTTTGTTACTTAGCTTGGCAGTACCTTCGGGGAAAAGACATGCTATCCTTTCTGTCGAAGATGCAGTGAAATATCTAGTTGAGCGGTCTGATCAGGAAAAAATGTTTATCGTAGTAAAAAGTCCTCGAGTCCTTTTATCTCTCATTGAAAAAGGTATCATTCTGCCTTCTATAAATGTAGGTGGCATGTACTATAAAGAAGGAAAACAGGAAATAAGTAAAACAGTCTATTTGGATGAAGAAGATAAATCTGTTTTTCTCAAGATTAGAGATCACGGAATCCCTTGTGAAATCAGAACCTCTCCTAATGATAAATCCATTGATTTATTTAGCAAGATTTAATGGTCGAAAAGATAGTCAGTGTAAAAAGGGGGAGGAAAAGTGGAAATAGAGTTAATATCAGCGATTTTGTTAAGTGGTTTTGTTGCAATTCTCATGACCGAAAATTATGGGTATGGATATTGGATGATTAGCCGTCCCATTTTTGCTGGACCATTATTAGGACTAATAATGGGAGACCTACAAACGGGATTGATTGTAGGGGCCAGTGTGGAATTGATGTTTATGGGGGTCTTACCGATTGGAGGTAGCGTTCCGCCTAATGCACAAATTGCTGGTCTAATAGGGACCATTTTCGCGATAAGTGCCGGGGGTAAGCCTGAGGTTGGAATTGCTCTGGCATTACCAATCGGTATTTTAGCACAATTTTTAATCATGCTAGCTTGGAACTTTAATATTTATCTAGTGCATCGGGCAGACAATGCTTTACAAGAGCTTAATCTAAAAAGGGCAGAACGGCTACACCTTTCTGGAATAATCGTTTTTTTTACAGTTATGTTCATTCCAACTTTTTTAGCCGTTTATTTTGGCAGTGAATTTGTAAACAATCTGGTAGACTCTATGCCTTCTTGGTTTATGGAAGGATTAAAGATTACAGCAGGAATTCTACCTGCAATAGGAATGGCCATGCTCCTGAAAATGATGAACCTCAAGAAGTTTTGGTCATTTTTCCTAATTGGATTTGTTCTGGCAGTCTACTTGGAACTGAATGTACTTTCGATAGCCTTGTTGGGTCTTGGAATCGCGATCAGCATTTCAGCAGTGGGAACGAAAGGAAATGATAGTGGAATTTCCCGTGATTCCTCCCGACAGAGTGCAGCTAAAACGACGATTCTGACAAGGAAAGATTTAATGAAAACTTTCTTGCGTTCTTTCTTCAGCATGACGTCTATAAATTATGAGCGTTATGGCAGTTTAGGGTTCTGTTATGCGATATTGCCGGCACTCAAAAAACTCTATCCAAATAATCAGGATTTAAAAGAATCTGTTGTTCGTCATAATGAGTTTTTTAACTGCCATCCGTATACTTCCAATGCCATCATAGGTGTTACTCTTGCACTTGAAGAACAACGAGCGCAAGGAAACCCCATCACCTCTGAAACAATTTCTTCTACGAAAGCCGCATTGATGGGACCACTCTCTGGAATTGGTGATTCTGTGTTTAAAGCAACTTTTATGACCATTTTTGCAGCAATTGGCGCTGGTTTGGCGTTGGATGGAAATTCACTTGGACCCATTATATTTATTGTACCAAACGTCTTGCTCAATATTTTTTCTCGTTACTACGGTATTGTCTATGGGTACCAGTTTGGGATAAGCCTAATCCTTAAAATGAAAGACTCTGATGTACTAAATAAGTTTGTTCAGGGAGCTACCATTGTAGGATTAATGGTAACAGGATCAATGGTAGTGAATTTTGTTAAAGTGGGCGTGGCTGCTAAATGGAACTTTGGTGGAAAAGAAATAAATTTGCAAGAACTTCTTGATTCAATTTTACCTGGGCTTTTGCCCCTCCTCTTAACACTTGGTTTCTTATGGGCATTACTTAAATATCAAAAGGCTATCTACTGGTTAATCTTCCTTTGCTTTATTGTAGGATTAGCTGGTAAATTCTTAGGAGTTCTTTAGGTGGTAATTATGGATAAAAAAAACGTATTGGAATCTATTAAGAATGGATTGATAGTGTCGTGCCAGGCTAGAAGGGGATGGCCGATGTATGGGGCGGATATCATGGGCGCATTAAGCAAGGCTGCAGAAAAAGGAGGCGCAGTTGGTATTAGGGCTACCGGGCCTGAAAATATTAAAGCGATTAAAAAGGTAACAAAATTACCTGTATTAGGTATTCACAAGCAATGGATTGATGAATGTGAAGTATATATTACTCCTACCTATGAAAGTGCAATAAGCATTATTGAGGCTGGAGCGTCCATCGTAGCTTTAGATGGGACTCAACGAAAGCGCCCTCATGGAGAAACGGTAGAAAGAATCATAGGAAAAATCCATAGTGAGCATCCAAATATTTTAGTGATGGCAGATTGTGCGACTTTTGAAGAGGGACTAATCGCAGAAAAATTCGGTGCTGATATAATATCAACCACATTGTGTGGGTATACAGAGGAAACAAAATACGTAAAAGAAGTTGATTATGACCTTATTCGAAAACTCTCTTCTGCCTTAAAAATCCCAATCATCGCTGAAGGGCATATTCATACTAAAGATCATGCTAGAAAAGCTATTGAAAGTGGCGCTTTTGCAGTCGTAGTAGGAACGGCCATTACTCGCCCGGAAATTATCACAAAAAGGTTTGTAGATGAGTTAAACCTGTTGGCTGAAAAATAGAAGTTTCAATATATATTTTGAGTATTTTTCTTTTAAATTTAACAGTCGGTTCCTTGGACTGACTGCCATTGATTAGACTTGTACCATCATCTGGCATCTGCTACAGATCAACGCTTTCTTTTTCAGGATAAACAAAAAAAGAGCACTCAATGAATGTTTTTACATTTATCGGGTGCTCTTTTTTTGTATGTAATCATCATTTTTACGTATGCAAACCTGAATTGCCTATGAATTAATACATATGTGTCTGGATGATTGCTGGTGCCGATGATGATTGCAAATGGCGGTATATGACTATCGACACTATGTTTTCAAAGCTGGCATGAAAGTTGCTTAATACTTTATAAGAATAAAAGAGAGGTGCTAAAATGACAGGGAAAATTAAGGTAATTGAAAAACGGCAATTGGATAACCCGCTGCAAGAATTCCAGGATATCTTAAAAGAAGCCATTCATGTTTTGGGCTATCCAGATCTGGTTTTTGACTTTTTAAAAACGCCAATGCGTTTTTTGGAAGTCTGTATTCCTATTCAAATGGATAATGGGGAGACAAGGATGTTTCAAGGGTATCGGGCTCAACATAATGATGCAGCCGGTCCAACGAAAGGGGGGATTCGTTTTCACCCGGATGTCACACCTGAAGAAGTTAAGGCTTTGGCGGGTTGGATGAGTTTGAAATGCGGAATAACCGATCTTCCATATGGAGGGGCAAAGGGCGGCATTGTATGTGATCCAAGACAGATGAGTTCGTCTGAGCTAGAACGATTAAGCAGAGGGTATGTCAGGGCAGTCAGCCAAATAGTGGGACCTACAAAGGATATTCCGGCACCAGATATGTATACGAATTCTCAAATCATGGCCTGGATGCTAGATGAATACGATCACATAAGGGAATTCGACTCACCCGGCTTTATTACAGGAAAGCCACTGAGATTAGGGGGATCGAAAGGTCGGGAAAAGGCTACTTCTAAGGGAGTATTATATACACTTCAAATGATAAGTGATTTAAAGGGGATTCCAATTGAAGGCATGCGGGTAATCATCCAGGGATTCGGGAATGTCGGCAGTCATTTAGCGATGTATTTACATGAAATGGGGGCAAAGATAGTCGGAATAGCGGATGAACTTGGAGGATTATACGATCCGAATGGCTTAGACATTCCTTACCTTTTGGAGAACAGGGACTCTTTTGGTGTCGTATCGAATTTATACAAAGATTCATTATCCAATCAAGAATTATTGGAAAAAGAGTGTGATGTGCTGATTCCTGCAGCTATTAGCGGAGTGGTAAATAAAGATAATGCAAAACGATTAAAATGTGAAATCCTGATCGAAGCAGCAAATGGGCCGACAACAAAAGAAGCGATTAAGATTCTCGATGAAAAAGGTATAGTGGTAGTCCCGGATATTTTGGCGAATTCAGGAGGGGTGATAGTCTCGTATTTTGAATGGTGCCAGAATAACCAAGGTTATTACTGGACGGAAGAGCTTGTGGATGAACGATTGAAGGAAAAAATAACAGCCAGCTTTTTGAATGTCTACCATACTTCCCAAAAATATTCCGTGAACATGAAAGTAGCTGCTTATATTGAAGGGATTCACAAAATAGCAGAGGCATCCCGGCTTCGAGGTTGGGTCAGGTTCTGAACGAATTAGTGCTTACAAGAAAGGGGGCAATCCGTTGAATTTTGATATTCTTTCGGAAAATAAAGAAAACCAGGCTATTCATCATTATTGCTTATTGTCACAAGATTATAGATATGATGTGACCATTGTTTATTCGGCCCAGTTTTTCGGTAAAGCAATGGTGACTTCCATTCAAAGCGGAAGAATGATTCTGCTGTGTGCCAATGATATTAATTTAGATCAATACTGGGCTCCGACCCTTGGCATTGAACAAGAAGATATACCTGAGTTCCAAAACTTTCTCGATTTAGTCTTACAATCACCATTTCATTTTGAAGAATACTGAAGGAAGGAATGATGTAAATGTACGTTGATGTGATTCTTAGTCCATGTGATGGCAGGGTTGAAAAAATTTCAATATCCAAAAATTCCAGATTTTACGAATGGGAACAGTTATTTCAGATTAAGAAGGAAGATGGACGTGTGGAAATCATTGATATTGGGGTCAGCGGGGAGATAGAGTCATTGGAGGTATTGGAGGGGGAACCAGTGGTGGCCGGCGAGGTCCTCGCCTATTTTAAAGAAGATTTATTCGTGACAGGCAGCGATTAATATAAAACGAAAAGAAGATGAAATGATTCATCTTCTTTTCATTTTATCCGTTAATCCGCCCAGCTCCTTTATTCATTGACCCCTATACCCCAATTTTGACGAAACCCGATTGCCGGTTTCCATCACATTCTTAATGAGGAAATCAAGTCTTTCTTCTGTCAGGTTAAAGCTGACAAAACCAATGCTCACTGCCCCGTGCACTTCCCCAAAATGGTTAAGTATCGGAACGGCTACAGAACATGTTCCTTCTGTCCTTTCGCTGTGACTGATTCCATGTCCCTTCATTTTTGTCTCTTGCAATATATCCCAAAATGCTTCTCTTTCTTTAATTGGCAAAAGAACATCTACGATTTTTTTCGCTTGATTATATGGCATATAGGCGAGCATCACTTTATTGGCAGCTCCAATATGCATAGGGACGCGTGAACCAAGCTGGTCATAAACCCGGATTTGGCTTTTTTCACTGTCGATTCGTTCAATAACGAGTGACTCCATACCTATTGGCTGGCTAAGATAGACGCTTTCCTCCACTTTGTTCATCAGCCTTTCCAGTTCAGGCCTAATTTGACTGATGTAATCCATTTTGTCATACATACGCAAACCATATTCGAGCCAAATATTCCCTAAACCATATTGTTTAGATTGTCCGTCCTGTTGAATTAATCCATGCTTGGACATTGCTTTTAACAAACGATGCATGGAACTGACAGGAAGATCACATTCTTGAGAAAGTTCCGTAATCGACAGCCAGTTTTCCGATGAATTGGAAACTAGCACCTTTATGACGTTCATGGCACGGTCAATAGATTGCATAAACAAACCACCTATCTTTCATCACAAGTTGAATAGCATGAGGATTTATTTGAATATTTAAAACATATTGACATTATAGCAAAAATAATTTTATAATTAAAGAAAAATTCCTATTAACGGAAGTGTTTTCCGTTATGCGGAAAAAGGAGGGAGAGCCAGTGACATATTGTTCGTCTATGTACAAACCATTGGAACGTGTCATTGTAAAACATCCGAGCGATGCTTTTATCAGTCAAGAGCATTTAAGCCAAGCATGGCGGAACTTTAACTTTGCGTCAGAGCCAGATTTCAAAGAAGCCCTAAAAGAGTATGGTGACTTTATTTCCATTTTGGAGAAATATGTTCCAAACATCGATTATTTGCCAGCATCTTCGGTAGTAGGGATTGACTCCTTATATGCGCATGACCCGGTAAAATTCACAAGCGAAGGAGCCATTATTTTAAAGTCCGGGAAAGAATTAAGGCAGCCTGAGGCTAATGTATACAAGGATTTTTGTAAGGAAAAAAACATCCCGATCATTGGGTATTTAACGGGTGATGCGGTCGCGGATGGCGGTGATATCGTTTGGCTTGATGATAAGACCCTTGTTGTCGGACATGGTTATCGTACAAACGCTGAAGCCATTCGGCAATTAAAAGAAATGACCGCTCATCTAGTGGATGAATTCATCGTAGTTCAGCTTCCGCATGATCAAGGTGAGGCAGAGTGTCTCCATCTTATGTCTTTCATCAGTATGGTCGACCATGATTTAGCGGTAGTTCATTCTCGCCTAATGCCAGTCTTTTTCAGAAAATTACTTATTGAACGGGGCATTCATCTTATCGAAGTGCCGGATGATGAGTACTTGAACTTAGGCTGCAATGTGCTCGCCATTGCTCCTCGGGTTTGCGTAATGTCTTCTGGTAACGCTTACACAAAGCGAAAACTTCTTGATGCAGGGGCAACAGTTTATGAATACAAAGGAACTGAAATCAGTTACAAAGGCACTGGCGGTCCAACCTGTTTAACTTGCCCTGTGGTGCGTACAATATAAATGATGGGGGATTTAATTTTGTATAAACATGTAATTGTAAAAACACCAGGAAAAAGCTATGTAAATGGATTAACAACATCCGACCTTGGCACGCCAAATTATGAAAAAGTATTGCAACAGCATGCTTCTTACGTGGAAGCTTTGAAAAAATGTGGGGTGTCAGTCACACACTTGCCGGCAAGCGAGGAGTTTCCAGATTCAACATTCGTTGAAGATACCGCCGTTCTGACTCAGGAATTTGCAGTCATTACTAATCCAGGAGATGTTTCCAGAAACAGTGAAATAAAAGAAATCGAGTCGGTTCTGAAGGATTTTTATGCTAATTTTCACTATATAAACGCTCCAGGCACATTAGATGGGGGAGATGTCCTTCAAGTCGATGATCAATTTTTTATCGGTATTTCGAATCGTACAAACGAGGAAGGTGCACGCCAGTTAAAGGAAATTTTGAAATCAGAAGGGTATAAAGGGACGATTGTTCCATTAAAAGAGTTCTTCCATCTGAAAACAGGAATAGCCTACCTAGGAAATGACTTGATTGTTGCAGCAGGTGAATTCCTCGACCATCCAAATTTTGCCCAATACAAGAAAATCACGGTTTCAGCAGAAGACGAATATTCAGCAAACTGCATCCTCGTAAATGACTATGTGATTATTCCGAAGGGATATGAAGAGACGACCCGTCGATTGAATGAAGTTGGTTTTAAAACGATTGAGCTGGACATGTCGGAGTTTCAAAAGCAGGATGGTGGATTGAGCTGTTTGTCACTGCGGTTTTAAACTTCGGAGAATTTCGATAAAAGTGTTTCTTCCCACTATTACTCTAATATTAGATGAAAATCGGAAAGGGGATTTCAATGAGTCAATTACTATGGGGTACTCCGGAAACGCTTCGTGCTTTGTTATGTGAACTTGTTAGCTGGGAAAGCCGTACACTTACAATGGGGGAAAGCACGTTTCCTTATAAGTTACAAGAGAAATTAAGAGAGCTTGATTATTATAAAAGGAATCCGGCGTACTTATCGCTTCACGAAGCTGATTTAGGGAGAAATTTTGTCAATGCCTTTTATAAACATCCTGAAGCAAAGGAGACAGTTGTATTAATTAGCCATTTTGATACAGTTCATACCGAAGAATACGGTGATCTTGAGTCTCTCGCTTTTCAACCAGAGGAGCTCACGAAAAAACTTCATGATCGGAAAGATGATCTCCCGGAAGAAGCGCGCATTGATCTTGAATCGGGAAAGTACTTGTTTGGCAGGGGAACGATGGATATGAAAATGGGGCTTGCCCTTCACATGGCTATCATCGAAAAGGCAAGCATTGAACAATGGCCAATCAATCTCCTGCTGTTAACGGTTCCTGATGAGGAAGTGAATTCTGCGGGAATGAGGGCTGCAGTTAAAGAACTTGTGACCTTACGTGATAAATATGACATTTCCTATAAAATGTTTTTAAATAGTGAACCATCCTTTTCACAGAAACCGGGCGATGAAAGTCATTATATTTATTCTGGAACGTTGGGAAAAATCATGCCAGCTGCTCTTTTTTATGGGAAGGAAACTCACGTGGGTGAACCATTAAAGGGGATAACTGCCAACTATATAGCCTCGTTTCTTACGCAGCTCATGGAGTGGAACACTCTTTTTCAGGAAAGTGATCTGGGCGAGGAAACACCTTTACCCGTATCGCTTCAGCAAAAAGATTTGAAACTGCAATATTCAACACAGACACCTTATCTTGCAGCCGCGCTTTATAATGTTTTCATCATGAAAAGAAGCGCTGCAGAAATTATGGATTTATTCGAGCAGGTTGCAAAGGAAGCAGCGATGAATTGCAATGAATCATATAAAGCTCTTTGCCAGCGTGAACAAATTGAAGGTGTAGGAGAAGTAAAAGTATTGCGCTACGAAATGTTACTTTCTTATGCCGAGGGGAAATTTGGAGGTAATTTTGTTGAACGAATCAAGAGTGAAGTAAAAGGGAACATGGATTTGGATGAGCGGGAAAAGTCACTGCGAATCGCTGAAAAACTGATGATACAATGTCAGGAGCTTGCACCCGCCATTGTATTGCTGTTTGCACCGCCATATTATCCAGCCGTCAATACGTCAGATGATCCGCTTATCGTAAATTCTGTGAATTTAATCAAGGAAACTGCCAGCTTCCTTGATGAAGAAGTCAGCCAAATTCATTATTTCAATGGTATTTGCGATTTAAGCTATGTTCATTATCGTGAGGGGTCTGATGGCTGGACGGCTTTTGAAAAGAATACGCCAGTCTGGGGCGATACTTACAGCATTCCTTTTGCTGATATGCAAAGACTTCAGGCACCCGTGCTCAATGTGGGTCCGTTCGGCAAGGATGCACACCAGCGTACTGAGCGCCTTCACATTGATAGTGCCTTCGTCCATACGCCCGTTATGCTGGAGAAGTTAATAAAGAGTATGTTTAAGTGCTTGGTTGAGAAGTGATGGAGGGATCCTATCCCTTCGACTGGAAAACTGGATTAAAAGTATAAAACTTTAACTGGGGGTATTTATATGAATGACCTGCCTAATGGTCAAATCACTTCCGAGCCGCTTAATCAGAAAAATAAGCCACTTAACCAGCTAACGGAGTTACCGGAAAAAGGGATAAATCCTTTTGTATTGATGTTTATCGTAATTGTAATAGTGACAGTATTGACCCATATCCTACCTGCAGGCCAATATGAAAGAATCGAAAAAGATGGCCGAAGTGTAGTCGATCCCACTTCTTTTGAATTTGTCGAATCAACACCAGTAGGGTTATTGGAAATGTTCAGCAGCATTCATGCGGGGATGATTGAAGGGGCGTCAATAATCTTGTTCGTCTTTTTGTTTGGCGGTGCTCTCGGAATCATGCAGGCAACAGGAGCCCTTGATTCATTCATTAAATTTGTGGCTGTCCGATTCGGAACAAAAGAGAAATTGCTTATTCCGTTGATGGTATTAATCTTCGCATCATTAGGGACACTGATCGGCTCTGCTGAAGATGCGTTAGTCTATATCGCAATCATTGTTCCGATGACGATTGCATTAGGTTTTGATGCACTTACAGGTTTTGCGATCGTTATCCTTGGTACATTGGCGACTGGATTCATTTCGGGGATTACAAATCCTTTTAATGTAGGGGTTGCCCAAAGCATTGCAGAACTGCCCATGTATTCGGGAATGGGATTGCGCATCGCTCTTCTTGCAGTGTTTTATGTAATTACAGTATTGTACATCTATTTCCATGCAATGAAGGTGAAAAGAAACCCCGAACTGGGGGAGTATGGGAAATTCAGGCGTGAAGATCATGCACATCTTGATAAAAACTTTAAGATGAGTAAGAGACATAGCGCTGCTTTAATTATTTTATTGGTGAATTTCATCCTATTAGTCTATGGAGTCATTAAATTAGGATGGTATATAAGTGAAATTGGAGGCTTGTTTTTATTAAGCGGGATCATCATGGGCATGATTGGAGGCCTGACCCCATCCAAGATGGCCAATGGTTTTATTTCAGGAGCAGGCGATATGGTTTCTGGCGCATTGATAATTGGAATTGCGCAGACAATCTTGGTCATCATTACAAGTGGCGGATTGCTGGATACTATTTTATATTATGCTGCAGGATTGGTTGAGCAGCTTCCTCCCGCCATAAATGCAATCGGAATGTTCATTGTCCAATTATTTCTTAACTTCATTGTTCCATCTGGAAGTGGACAAGCGGCATTGACGATGCCGATTATGGCTCCATTAGCGGATTTAATGGGTGTGACAAGACAAACGGCAGTCCTAGCTTTCCAATTAGGGGATGGGATCTCGAATATGATATTTCCGACTTCTGGAGTGCTGTTGGCTGGACTGGCAGTGGCAGGCATATCATTTACGAAATGGGTAAAATGGGTGTTTCCATTTCTTTTGATTCAGGTTGCGGTAGCGATTATCTTTTTGATCATTGCTCAAAGCATACAGTATGGCCCTTTTTAAAGATTTGAAAAGTCTGAATATTCTAACTAAATGATCAAGGAGGCATTCATGATGAAGACAATACAGGAGACAGTTGTGGATGAAGTGAATTCATGGAGACGTCATTTTCACGAAAATCCGGAGCTCTCATATCAGGAGCACCAGACTTCTGAATTCATCTACAGGAAATTAAAAACCTTTACAGGACTAGAGGTGACGAGACCTACCGAAACGAGCGTATTGGCGGTTCTCAAAGGTGCTAAAAAATCTGCACTAAAATCTAATACCATCACTTTTCGTGCAGATATTGATGCACTCCCGATAGAAGAGGAAGCAGAAGTTGAATATAAATCAAAAAATCCTGGGGTTATGCATGCATGCGGACATGATGCACATGCTGCAATGTTATTAGGTGCTGCTAAAGTCCTCTCTGGGAAAAAAGAAGCGATTAATGGAGAAATCAGGTTTATTTTCCAACACGCTGAGGAGGTTCTGCCAGGGGGAGCTCAGGAATTGGTGAAAAAAGGGGTCATGGAAGGAGTAGATTATGCATTTGCATTGCATGTTACTCCTTATGAAAACACTGGAACGATATGTTTAAGGGAAGGGGTATTCTGTGCAGCAGCTGATGATTTTGAACTTAAAATAATTGGTCAGGGCGGACATGCGTCGACACCGGAATTAACGGTGGACCCGTTAATCATTGGTGCCGAAATTACGACGAATATTCAACATATCGTTTCCAGAAAAATTTCAGCTCTAAGGACACCTGTCATTTCAGTCACTCAGTTCCATTCCGGAAGTGCGCTCAATGTCATACCTGAATATGCAAAAATCGGCGGTACCATTCGTTCATTGGACTCTGATAGCCGAGTGAAAGCAAGGGAGCATCTAGAGCAAATCGTTAAGGGGATTTCAGAAGCGCATGGGGCAAAATGTGAAATTACTTGGTATTTAGGATATCCAGCCGTAGTGAATGATAAAGCTGCCGTTGATATTTCGAGAACGGTCATGGAAGGGATTTTTGAAGAAAATCATATCATCCATGTTGATGATCCAATGTTCGGGACCGAAGATTTTTCAGCTTTTTCCGAAATCGTTCCCTCTTCCATGCAGTTCATAGGCGTCCATAATAATGAGTTTGGAAAAGCTTATCCTTTGCACCATCCTAAATTTAAAATCGATGAGAAAGCTTTAGGATATGGAGTGCGATATTTTGTAGGGATAGCGGATAAATTATGCAGTCAATAAAATGATTGAAGGAAGAGTTTAGTATCTGCTTTGGAATAGTTAAGCGATTGCTAAAGAAAAGGGATAAAAGTCAAATTACATTTAAAGTACGGGAGGTTTATTAACCTCCCAAATCTTAAGAAGATAAGCTACCTATTTAGGAGGAATATATATGTTTAAACATGCGATTGTACGAAAGATTGGAAAAAGTTTTGTAAATGGATTAACAACATCGGATTTAGGAAACCCGGATTATGAAAAAGCGCTTGTACAACACGAGGCTTATGTAGAAGCATTAAAACGCTGCGGTGTGAAAGTGACCGTTCTGGATTCTGATGAAACATACCCTGATTCTACGTTTGTAGAAGATACCGCCGTGTTGACGCCAAAATGTGCCCTTGTAACGAATCCTGGTGCAGAAAGCCGAAATGGTGAGGTTATTGAAATGAAAGAAGTTTTAAAGGGATTTTATGACACAATCGAGTATATTCAATCCCCAGGCATGTTAGATGGCGGAGATGTAATGCAGGTTGAAGATCACTTCTATGTTGGCCTTTCATCGAGAACTAATGAAGCAGGAGCTCTGCAGTTCAAGGATATCATGGGTAAGTATGGTTATGATACGACCATCATTCCCCTTAAGAAATTCTTTCATTTAAAAACGGGTGTCAATTACCTGGGGGACAATAATTTATTAGTGGCCGGAGAATTCATCAATCACGAGGTTTTTTCAAGCTTTAATCAAATAACTGTAAAACAAGAAGAAGAATATTCGGGTAACTGCGTCCGAATGAACGACCATGTTATTGTCCCGAAAGGATTTGAGGGAACAAAGAAAAAAATAGAAGATTTAGGATACACGGTGATTGAAGTGGAAATGTCTGAATTTCAAAAACAAGATGGCGGCCTTAGTTGTCTCTCTTTGAGATTCTAAGATAGTTTGGGAGAAGAAATAGGTTAATAGATAAGATAAGGACGTGATTATATGGGGGATGGACTGGAGAATAATGATCAACTGCAACGCTCAATGAAAAGACGTCATTTATTTATGCTTTCGCTTGGCGGCGTTATTGGTACAGGCCTTTTTTTAAATGCAGGCTATACAATTAACCAAGCAGGGGCAGGAGGCGCCCTGTTGGGATATTTAGCCGGTGGTCTTATTTTGTATATGGTAATGGTTTGTCTGGGTGAGCTAGCCGTTCATATGCCGGTTACAGGTTCTTTCCAAAAATATGCTGCTGAATATATTGGGCCTTCGGCTGGTTTTTCGCTCGGATGGATGTATTTCGTCGGTTCAGCCGCAACTGCAGGAGTTGAATTTACAGCAGCAGGAATATTGATGAAACAATGGTTCCCCGATATTCCTACCTGGATTTGGTGTGCAGTGTTCATAGTGCTTTTATTTACCTTGAATGCATTGACGACAAGAGGTTTTGCAGAGGCGGAATATTGGTTCGCCGGAATAAAAATCGTTGCAGTTATTTTATTTATCTTGATTGGAATCGCGGGCATCTTTGGTTTTGTCTCTTTATCTGATCGTCCAACCCCATTCTTTGAAAACCTGGCTCCTTCCGGTCTTTTTCCAGCAGGGGGCATTACAATTATCTTTGTGACAATGATGAATGTAATATTTTCTTATCAAGGTTCAGAACTGATAGGAATAGCAGCAGGGGAAAGTGAAAAACCTGAAGAGAACATACCAAAAGCCATACGAAATGTCCTTTTTAGAATCATTGTTTTTTACATTGCGTCCATTATTATCCTTTCTGCCATATTCCCTTCTTCAGAATTAGGATTGTTGGAAAGTCCTTTTGTAACTTTAATGAAGATAGCGGGGGTTCCTTATGCAGCAGGCATCATGAATTTCATAATTTTGACAGCCATCCTTTCTGTGGGGAATTCATGTCTTTATGCATCTACACGCTTGCTTTGGTCGATGGCCCATGATGGGATGGCACCTAAGCTGTTTGGTATTTTGTCAAATAGGAAAGTGCCGTTGAATGCCCTTCTTTTTACCATATCCTTTTCTCTTCTATCATTATTGACAAGCTTCATTGCTGCGGATACTGTGTTCGTGATACTTATGTCAATAGCAGGTATTTCCGTCACAATTTCATGGATGGGAATTGCTTTATCGCAATATATGTTTCGCAGGAAATTTATAAAAGCGGGAGGGAAAACGGAAGAGTTACAATATAAAGTACCTTTTTATCCATTTGTCCCATTGTTTTGTTTAGGCTTTTGCTTGCTGATTCTTGTATTCCTTGCTTTTGACCCTACCCAACGAGTAGGACTGTTTTATGGAATAGGATTTTTGGTAGCCTGTATTTTATTCTATAAATTTAAACTGGCTAAGAAAGTAGAGTCAAACACTAACTTTGAAAATGAAAAAATATTGTAATGGAGTTCTATATTGAAGTTCGTATTAAAAGGTCAGCCAGTTTTTGAACTGACCCCCTAAAGTTAGACAGGTTATATCGTTAGGCAGCCTGTTGGGCATGAGTTCGGTATTGTACCGGGCTCATGCCTTTTAATTTTGCCTTGATTCGTTTGTGATTATAGTATTCTATATATTTTGCTAGTTCTTGTTTAAAGTGTTCCACACTTTCAAATTCTTTTAGATAAAGAAGTTCCGATTTCATGATACCAAAGAAATTTTCCATAACAGCGTTATCGTAACAATTCCCTTTGCGAGACATACTTTGCGTAATGCCACGTTCCCTAAGGGCATCACGGAATTGTTTCATTTGATAATGCCAGCCTTGATCTGAATGAATAAGGAGAGTATCGTCGTCTGTTAAACGTTCAAAAGCTTGATCTAACATCGTTGAAATGAGTGAGTAGGTTGGTCTTGAACCGATTGTATACGTAATGATTTCTCCATTAAATAAGTCCAATATCGGCGATAAATATAGCTTTTCTCCAAATAATTTAAACTCTGTAATATCCGTAACCCATTTCTCATTTGGTTGTTCAGCTTTGAAATTGCGATCTAAAATATTTAGTGCAATCTTGCCCACAGTTCCTTTGTAAGAGCGATATTTTTTCATACGGACAAGATATTTTAGCCCTAGTTCTTTCATGATACGTTGCACCTTTTTGTGGTTTACTTTGTGTCCGCGATTTCTAAGTTCATCACGAATACGCCGGTAACCAAACCGACCTTCATGTTCATCGAAAACAGATTTAATCAATACTTTCAGTTCTGCATCTGCATCAGGACGACCGAAGTTTTTCACCCAATAGTAATACGTGCTACGCGGAATGTCAGCGAGCTGTATAAGTGCTTTCACCGAGAATGCATTCCTTAATTCATAGACTACTTGTGATTTGTCTTGTTTGGTGATTTTTCCTTGTTTTGAACTAAGGCATTCAACTTTTTTAAATAGGCATTCTCCATACGTAAACGTTCATTCTCCGCCTGTAAAGCCTCTATTGATCCTTCATCGGGTACTTGAGAATTTGATGTCTTATTATTTTTATTTTTCATGGATGGACGCCCCTTTTTCTTTGATTGTAGGGCATCAAATCCATCTGTTTCATAAGCAACTTTCCATTTTCGAAGCGTTTCATAAGATGGAATATTAAAAATCGCTGCTGTTTTCCTGATAGACGTCCCTTGTTCGTTCATATAATTGAGTACATCTAGTTTAAACTGTGCAGGGTAGGGTGTATAGCGTTTTTCAAAAGCATCATCACCAAAAAGTTCAAATTGTTTAATCCACTGATGGAGTAAACTCGGATGAACACCAATAGATTTAGCAATGGTTTGTCCTCCCTCATTACCATCTATATATTGTCTTACTGCCTGTATTTTTTCTTCTGAAGAAAATCTCGCCATAAAAAAACTGCACCTCCAATTGTTAGTTGTGTCTAACAATTGGGGTGCAGTTCATTTATACTGGTTGACCTTTTTTTAATCTTGTAGTTCCTGTCATTAGGATGATTATTTGCTTGAATGGAAGGAAAAGATTGACAATGTGACGAAATAGAAGGAATGATTTATTTCAAAAATAGGAAGGAGGAATTAACATGTCTGAAAACAAAATAACTGACAACATCACAACCAACGTAGAGGGTCGGGATCTCATCATGGAGCGTATATTTGTCGCGCCACGGGACCTTGTTTTTAACGCGTTTTCAAAACCTGAGCAGTTGGCTAGCTGGTGGGGACCGAAGGGATGGCAAACGGAAAATCGAGAGTTTAATTTTAAGCCTGACGGCGTTTGGCATTATTGCATGCGGTGCACAGATGAAAACCAAGGTGAATTTTATGGCCAAGAATCTTGGGGTAAAGCCGTCTATCAAGAAATTATTGTACCGGAGAAGATTGTCTTAACGGATATGTTTTCAGATGAAGAAGGCAACGCAGCCGAAAGTATGCCAGAAACACTGGTAACGATGACGTTTGTTGAACACGAGGGTAGGACAAAGCTCATCATGCATTCTCGATTCAATTCAGTCGAGGGTCTTCAGCAAGTAATGGAAATGGGGATAGTCGAGGGATGTGCTTCACAATTTTCCCGCCTCGACGACCTTCTAAAAAAGCGCCAGCAGATAAGATAATAAGTCAGGAGCTGTACCTCCTGCTTATGAACTAACGAGTGCGATTCTTCTTGAGAAGGATCGCTTTTTCTTATCATGCTAAGGGCAGGATGGCATGTGAAAAATTAACTATCTTAACGAGAGAGTCAAGATAAAAAATAAATGTAATACAATTAAAGAATACCTAAAAAGGAAGGGGTGAAAGAATGAAAATCAATCATTTGAATTTAACTGTTAATGATGTTACAGCTTCATGTGAGTTTTTAGAAACATATTTTGGATTGACATGTGAAGGAAGTCGAGGAGATGGGTTCGCCGCAATGAAAGATGATGATGGTTCCATATTGACTCTAATGAAAGGAAGCAATGTACAATACCCCAAGACTTTTCATGTTGGATTCATACAAGAAAATGAAGAACAAGTTAACAGTATCAATCAACGATTGAAAGATGATGGATTCAAAGTAAAACCTCCACAACACTTACACAGGTATACATTCTACGTAGAAGCGCCTGGAGGATTTAACGTTGAAGTACTGTGTTAACGAGTTACTTGGAGATAGATAATAAACTAAAAGTAGCTTGCTGTTGCTGTGGCAGCTTACTTACGGAATAAAGGGGCGGCAATAGTTTAACAAGGAATGTTAATAAAAACAAACCGGAGAGGGATATATTTATCTCTCTCCGGTTTGTTTATTGTAGGATGGTTAATTTCTTACCTAGGAAGTTATTTTTACCAAACTCAATATTAAGAATAAGAATCCCACTAATACGACGAATTGGATGCCCATTCCTGATATAAATAACCCACCTACAGCAGTACAAATTCAGGAGCTTCCGGTGCTGCAGACGTAATCCAATATTGACTAATATTATTTTCTATAGAAAATAATATTCCCCAAACCAAAACAATTAAAGCCATAGGTCCAGTGAACTGTCCCATTAAGAATAATAAGATGTAAACGGCCCCTGATGCGAAAGGAATGCCATGGTAAAGTTTGATGCAAATATGGAGGCAATGTTACCAAGAACGAAAACACCAAGTACAAATAATTACTGCCTTCTTGCGATTTATACCCGAGACCAATAACGGGAAAGTTTACCTAGATATAGCGTCAGCTAGTGCAAAGAGACCCACTAGAAACCCCGCTTTGAATACACTGACATGAAAGTGATCAGCAATTAAAGCAGACAGGTATCAAAGGTGAGGTGCAAACCGAAAACGAAGTAGATGGCTCAGTCCAAAAACCTGATCAGTAAAACCAGCTGTGTCTGCAATAGCTACACTTCTTATAGGATTTTAAGTTTCAATAATAGCAGACGAAAATAAATCAGTATGATTGGGATGAAAAGTACACGTATTATTTAGTTGATCAACTTAGAAGAGGGATTAATATTATTGATGAATAATGTTATTAGATAGAAAAAATGGGAAATTCAACTAGTTTATTAGAGTTTTAATAAGGATGACTATGTAGAAAAAAAGGATTTTATGTTAGTTCAATCCTTTTTTACTTGGGCACATGAGATTCTCTCTTTTAATTCAGGCTTAAGCTTTTGAATAAGTGGGACGGAATTAGGGTTTTGAATTTGTTGAAAAAGAGAGTCCGTTATTTTTTTTGCTAGAATTTCTACTGGTACACCAATACTTGTTAATGGAGTTTCTAGGTCTCCCATTTTTGGAATGTTGTCATAGCCAATAATAGAAATATCTTTTGGAATGATTAAGTTATTTTCCATTACAGCCCGGATAATCCCACCACTAATATCATAACTACCACCTATAATGGCAGAAGGGATTTTGGAAGACTGTAGTAGACGATTTGTTGCCCTATAACCATTTTGCCAATCAAGGCCACCAGTATTTATAAGTGATTGACCTATAATTTGTAAATTAAATTGTTTCATTGCTTCTAAAAAACCCGCATACTTTTCTGTTTGACGTGAATCATTTAGTGAAAAATCACCAATATATGAAATATCCTTGTGTCCTAATTTATATAGATACTCAACGGCAAGATACATGGCTTTTTTATAGTTTACATCTATATAAGGTATAGTGGTTTGATTATTACAATGCCCATAAGATATGATAGGGATTTTTGAAGATAATAAGTAGTCTATTTGGTTATCGTTTTCCTCAAAAATAATGATTCCGTCCACTTGAAACCGTTTAAATTTTTCAACTGCTGATTTAGTGGAATTGATTGATAAAATCATGGAATAGTCATTTTTTTCAATTTCAGCATTAATTTTTGTAACAAGTGTTGATAATGCAATTCTTTCTATAGAAGGCCAAACTAAACCAATTATTTTCGTTTCCTTTGAAACTAGTCTTCGAGCTGCAAAATTAGGTTCATATCCCATTTCTTCAGCAATTTTCAATATTTTTAATTTCGTTTCAAGTTTAACAAGTGGGCTATTATTTAATGCTTTTGAAACAGTAGAAAAACTAACTCCTGAAACATTGGCTATATCTTTAATAGTAGTTCCCAAATAATGATTCCCCCCCAAAAAAATAACCAGAAATAATAACATTGTTATTAATGATAAGGAAAAACTTTGTGAATAACAAGATAACCATGACTAAATAATTAAGATCATAAAAACTAATATGTTAAAAAGGATAAAATCATTTAGAAAGTGTATGAAAATTAATAATTCTGATTTTTGTGAAAAAAAGTATTTGTTGTTTTACTTATAGTCATGTATTGTTAATAACAACGTTGTTATTTTGTGTTTGAATAACCAATATTATAGAGAAAAGAGGTAATTTGCGTTGAAAAGCTTAAATAGCCAGGTTTCCTATAAGCAGCTTAGTGCTTTTTTTATTCCATTAGGATTTTCTGCCAGCTTAACATCTATAACACACCTCATTATTAATGGTACTTTAACACGCACAGAAGATGCCGCCTTTATTATTGCTTGCTATGCAGTAGCTTTTTCTCTTTTCCAAATTGTTGAAAGACCGATAATAGTGTTTAGACAAACAAGTTCAGCTTTAGTAAATGACAAACAATCTTTTAAACTTCTTGCTGTATTTTTTATGTATGTAATTGGAATCGTTCTATTGTTTTGTTCTATATTGGCATTTAGCAGGATAGGCGACTGGATGTATGTCCATTTATTTAATGCAGATGAAAATATGGTTCACACTATTTCACAAACCTTTAAAATTATCATTCTCGTATTAATATTTTCCGGGATACGTGGTATTTATCAAGGGATTATTATCAATCATCTTGAAACAAAGTGGATTACGATTGGGGTAATTGTAAGATTAGTTACCATGTTTGTTATCTCTTTTTTGTTAGTTAAGGTTGATTATGTAACGAGTGTTGCGGGAGCGGTTATTTTCTTAGCAGGGATGATCATTGAATGTCTCATTAGCGTATGGAAGGGCCATTTCCTTATTAAGGAATATCCGAGTACAACCGAATCCTCTAATTTACGAAAGTCTGATATCGTATATTTTTATACTCCATTGGTATTTTATTTCATTTTTCAAACGATGATGATTCCAATTGTTTATGTTTTTTTGGCAAAATCCGAAAATATTCAAATGGGAATCGCTTCCTTTGCTCTTGCACATAGTATCACGAACATGACTTTAAGTTTTTTTATGTATACACACCAGATTGTTTTGCAATTTTATGAAAAAAATAAAAAGAAAGTAATTAATTTTACTTTATTAATAGGTCTTACTCCCTCTATCTTACTTACAGTATTGTGCTTTTCACCATTAGGCAGTTGGTTTATGAAGGTTGCTATGGGGGCAGATCCAGTCTTAGCGGCAACAACAATTGGAGTTCTGAAATTCTTTATATTAAAAACGCTTATTTTTCCAATTGTAGACTTTCTTAATGGATTTCTTATGCTTCAAAGAAAGACAAAGCGTATGGTACTTTCTCAAGTAGTAAATCTAATAACGGTCATAATCAGTCTAGCTATCTTTCTATACTTCTTCCCAGAGTGGAATGGTATTAACGGGGCAATTGCTGCTTCATTAGGTGAAGTTGCAGGATTAGCTGTAGTATTTTCAATTGTTTATAAATTGAGCAATAAAAAAATCAAACAAAAGAAAAGAAAAGGTGCATAGGATAGGGAAAGGAGGTTAATTTTTACATAGCCTTCTGTTTTATTGAATAGGAAATTAAATAGTGCCCTTATACCATTGAAAAAGAGAAATTATGCAGTTATTATCGTAATATTAAGAAAAGTAGTAAAAATTGAGGGTTGATTATAATGAATATGAAATACTTTTTTTTTCACTTTAAAATAAAGGATAAGATATTTTCCATTATGTTGTTGTTATTAGTCGTATTTTGTTTGATAGGAATAATCGCATTTCATTATTTTTCAAGAATGTATGAAGAGCAAATTTACAAAGAATCAGCAAAAACCCTTCAATTATCTTCAGCTGTTTTAGATAATGAATTAAAAAAGATGGAACAACTATCCTTTCAGATTAGTACTGATAATTTTGTTCAAAATTCATTGAAGCAAATAATTAAGAACCCAAAAGTATTTGAAACCTATAGAACAAAAGACAAATTAATAGAGGGATTAGTTTCATTCGCAACCCAAGAAAGATATATATCTTCCCTTCAGATTATAGATAATCAGGGAGGAACCTACATAGCCGGGTATAATACAAAAATAAAACACAATGCAGAGGAAATTGTTCCCCTTGCCCTTTCGAAAAAAGGGACGAATGTATGGGATGGAATGGAAAATCAAAATAAGTTAACAGCAGCAAGAATGATCAGAGATAAAAAAAATTTAAGTCTAGAATTGCTAGGTACATTAATGATAACCATCGATATGGATAACCTCATTCGAGGGAGTTTAAAAATCCCCTCCGATAACGGTTTTGTCATTGTTAAAGACGATGAAATCGTTTATAGGAGTGATTTGAACGAATTAGAAAAACATAGTTTTCCGAAAGGGAGAAATGAAAGCGGTTACGAAATTATGGATATTGATGGGAAAGACTATTTAGTGGCATTTCAAGATTCGGAGTTTTCTAATTTAACATACTACCACTTTCTTCCTTATGACACTATTACTGAGCAAACTACTATTATCAAACACTGGATGGTTCTGTATTTATTTTTTATGATATTGCTTACGATTTTCTTGAGCAGAAGAGCTGCAAGTGCTTTATCTAAACCTCTAGAAGGATTAACCGAAAAAATGAAACAAGTCCAAAAAGGAAGATTTGAACCATCAGTATTTAGGGAAGGAAAGTATTCGAATGATGAAGTGGGACAATTACATAAAGATTTTCAAACGATGATCAATAAAATAAATGTTTTAATTAAAGAAAATTATGAAAAACTATTGATGATAAAGGAAACAGAGTATAAGGCATTGCAAGCACAAATAAATCCTCACTTTTTATACAACACCTTAGACTCTATTAACTGGATTGCAAAAATCAATAAACAACCCAAAATCTATATTATGGTTGAAGCATTAGGGAATATGATGAGAAATATCATTAGTAAAAAGGCCCCGCTTATTTCTATTAAAGAAGAACTGCAGATTGTTGAAAACTATATTACCATACAAAAATATCGATATCAGGAACGACTTCATTTCACTTTAAATAGCTTGACCGATATTGAACATTATCTTATTCCTAAACTGTCCATTCAACCCATTGTTGAAAACGCTATTCAGCATGGGGTGGAGGAATCCGAATCCGGATGTAGTATAACAGTCGATATTTATACTTTAGATAATGAAGATCTTCATATTGTTGTAGAAGATAATGGCCCAGGAATGAATCAGGGGACTATTACGTCTATCTTTAAGGGAGAAATTAAGCCAAAGGGCACCGGAATAGGATTACGAAATATCAATGATAGAATTAAACTCATGTTTGGCAGTTCTTATGGAATACAAATGGAAAGTGAGAAAGGGAAAGGTACGAGGGTCATTATCACATTACCATGTAGGATGGGGTGAAACATATCATGTATAAGGTACTGATAGCAGATGATGAAATTAATATCCTAGAGGGGATAGCGTCTCTTGTAAATTGGGAGAATTGTGGGGCAACTCTTATAAAAAAAGCACATAATGGACGGATTGCTTTTGATTTCATCCAGGAAAATCCTCCTGATATTGTGATTTCAGATATTAAAATGCCAGGGCTGAGTGGAGTTGAACTGATTGAAAAAGTTCACTCTATTTTTCCGCATATTAAATTTATTATCCTCTCAGGTTATGACGAATTTGAATATGCGAAAAAGGTCATGCAATACAATGTCAAGTACTATTTACTTAAACCGAGCAATGAATCAAAAATTGAAGAAGCACTAAAAAATGTTATAGATGAATTAAACAAAGAAAAAGAAAAGGAACAGGTGGTAACAAGTATAAAAAAAAACCTGCAAGATGTAATGCCTAAAGCGAAAGAGCAATTCCTTAAGGAGTTTATTACAAATAAAAAATGTGGGATACCTGAATGGGAATACTTCAGCCAATTATTTGAAATTAAAGTAACATCACAGAAGTTCAAATTAGTTGTTTTAGAGATTGATGAGGATGAAGGTCATGATTTTGAGAAAATTTTTGCCTTAAAGGAGATTGCTGTTGATCGTTTAAATAACAACTATACCATCCAACTTTGTACAATAATTGGTGAAAGAATTGTCATTTTGTGTGAAAGCTGTCCAAATCAAATACTGATAGAAAAAATTAAGAACGTAAAAGAAGTGTTTTCAACTATCTATAAATTGGAATTCACTACGGGCATAAGTAATGTTGGAAGTATTTATCAACTGCGAAGGCTTTACCACGAGGTTATCGATTGTCTATCACAGCGTTTTTATTTAGGAAATGGAAGTATTATAACAGTTAATGACTTGCATAAAGAAAAATTATATTTTGATAATATTCTATTGCTTGATCACGAGGATTTTATTTTTTCAATTAGAAGTGGGAATATTTCAGAGGTTAAACAATATTTAAATCAATTCTTTGAATATTTCAAAAAGGAAAAATATGACATTAACTTGGTGAAATCACATTGTTTAGAGATTTATATGAGCATCATAAGACAAGCAAAAAGGGAAATGATTGATGAACTGTTTCAACGAATCATTTATTTCAAAGACTTTTCGAATTTAGGCCAGTATAAAGATTTTATTGAAAGCATATGCGTAGAGATTGCACAAAATAATTATGATCACACCAAGGAAACACAAAGTGATGTCATACGAAAAGTGATAGAATATGTAGAAAAGAACATATCTGACGAGTCCATATCATTATCCAAGATTGCAAATGATGTTTTTTATATGAATCCAGATTATTTAGGAAAGCTTTTCAAGAAGGAGACAGGAGAAAAATTTTCTAGCTATCTGGTTAATCGAAGAGTGGAAAAAGCAATTGAAATAATAGGAAGCCAAGAAGAAGTTAAAATGATTACGGTGGCTGAAGAAGTTGGATTTGGGAATAATCCGGGATATTTTAGCAAACTATTTAAAAAACAAACAGGGTTTACACCTTCAGAATATAAAAGTAATTTGCTCCTAAGTTAGCTTGTTGAGTTGTAAAATAACTCAACAGTTTTTTTTTGTCAGAAAAATAAAAAGACCACTGATTTTTTCACATAGATATCTGAAAATTCTATTTTTTAGAAAACTCAGTTAATTTATTATTAATTTAGAAAGCGTTTTCAATAAAGCTTTCGAAATGAATAGGGAGGTTGGTTCCAGGATGAAAAAGAAAAATCTTTTATTTGTACTAATGATTATTTTTACATTAGTGCTCAGTGCTTGTTCAGGAAACAAAGCTTCAAATGATGCAGGTAATGAAAAAGAAAATCAGAAAGAAGATGGGTCTGAAAAGATTACCTTAAGAATGTCATGGTGGGGTTCTCAAAGTAGACATGACCAGACACAAGCTATTATTGATCTTTATGAGCAAGAAAATCCTAACGTTAACATTGTGCCAGAGTTTACAGGGTTTGATGGATATTTCGAAAAGATGGCTGCACAAGCCGCCGGGAACAACCTACCTGATATTATGCAACAAAATTTTGGTGAGTATTTAAATCAATATGCTGATAAAGGGCTATTGGCTGACCTTTCAGAATTTGTGGAAAATGGGACGATTGATGTAAAAGGTGTAAGTGAAACGATCATGGAATCCGGTACACAGGAAGGAAAGATTATAGGAATTCCAACTGGAGCCAACGCGCTGGCAGCTATTTATGATAAAGAAATGCTTGAAAAGGCAGGGACGGCACTTCCAGATGCAAATTGGACATGGGAGGATTTCTTGACCGCTGCAAACAAGGTTCACAGTGAATTAGATACTTATGGTACAAGACTTTTAGAGCCAGGAAATCATTTTGAATATTATTTAAGAGAAAAAGGCTTCAAGTTATTTAATGAAGATGGAACAGGATTAGGATATGATGATGACCAACTATTGGTTGACTTTATGGAAATGAATAAAACGTTAGTAGATTCTGGTGCAGCACCAGGATATGATGTGATTCAACAAATTAAGGGAGTTGAAGACGAACTTATCGTCCATGGGAAAGCTGCATTTGACTTCCGTTGGTCCAACCAAGTTGGAGCGCTTACGAGTGCTGCTGGTAAACAATTGGAATTAACACTTCTTCCTGGTAAGGGAAATGCACAAGGAATGTTTTTAAAACCTGCCATGCTATGGTCCATTCCAGAATCATCCAAGCATAAAGAAGAAGCTGCTAAATTCATCAACTTCTTTGTAAACAATATTAAAGTTTATGAAATTGGTGGTTCAGACCGTGGAGTTCCCCTAAAGCAAGAAATTAGAGACGCAATGGCATCTAACTTAAGTGAAACAGAAAAGAAAATATTTGATTACATTTCATTAGTTACTGAAAATAGCTCTCCAATTGATAACTTCCCATCTGCAGCTGCTGAAGTATTACAAGCATTGGCAGACATTGATGAGTTAGTTATTTATGGGGAAATGACTCCTAAAGAAGGTGCTAAGGAATTTAGAAAACAAGCGAAAGAGATTTTAAGCCGATAAGGAACAAAGTGGTCCTGGTCTCCATCTTCTTTCAGACCTCTTTTTTACAATACTCACTCACTTCTATTAAAAATTAAACTAGCAGTACGTAGATGCAACCTTTAAACGACTATATTTAATAAGAAAGAGATGAGGGTTATGATACCAAAAAAATCTGAACAGCATGACTCAGTTGTACATTTTCCAAACAAGAAAATTACTTATAATCCAGTGAAGATTTTAAAGTCCAGAAAGAAAAAATCGGGTTATGAAAATTTAACTGGTTATCTTTTTATCTCACCTTTCCTCATTGGATTAATGTGTTTAACACTCTATCCAGTTCTTTACTCTTTATATTTGTCTTTTACGGAATATGATTTGTTAGGAACACCCACTTGGACTGGTCTTGATAACTATCAACGTATGTTCACCAATGATGCGATGTTTTGGACTTCGATGAAGACTACATTCTTTTATGCAGGAGTTGCTGTACCTATTCGACTTGTTTTTGCCTTACTAGTGGCACTTGCACTAAATAAGATTACAGAAATGGTTGGATTGTATAGAACAATGTTGTACTTACCATCAGTAGTAGGTGGAAGTATTGCGATCTCTATCATGTGGAGACAGTTATTCGGAAATGACGGAGCTTTTAACTCCATATTAGATACATTAGGACTTCCGACCCATTCTTGGTTAGGTGACCCAGGTACGGCCATTTGGACTCTTATCGTTTTATATGGCTGGCAATTTGGCTCTTCCATGTTGATCTTTTTAGCTGGATTGCGAAATATTCCAAAAACATATTACGAAGCATCTAGTGTGGATGGGGCACGTCCCATCCAGCAATTTTTCAAGATTACATTACCTTTATTGACCCCGGTTATTCTATTTAATACTGTTATGCAGGTAATCAATGGTTTTATGGCATTTACACCAAGCTTTATCGTAACAAATGGGGGACCTATGAATAGTACAGTGTTGTTTGTTCTTTATATGTATAGAAGGGCATTTGAATTTTTCGAAATGGGCTATGGATCGGCAATGGCTTGGGTAATGTTAGTTATCATTGCTCTCCTTACTGCATTCATATTCAAAAGTTCAGATAAGTGGGTCCATTACGAAGGTGAACAAAAATAAAATAAGGAGGGTATGTTTATGAATACACAAAGTAAAAAGAAATTAAAAAAAGTTACACAACATGTCACGATGATACTCTTTACCTTACTCATGCTCTATCCTCTTGCTTGGCTGGTTGGCAGTTCTCTTAAAGAAAGTTCAACAGTCTTTGTTGAAGCACATAAAATTATTCCAGATGCATTTCACTTTGAGAACTATATTGAAGGTTGGAAAGGGTTTGGCGGAATTACGTTTACAACCTTTTTTACAAACTCGTTAGTTATTGTAATAATTTCCACAATCGGTAGTGTCCTTTCTTCTACTCTTATTGCATACGGCTTCGCACGTATTAATTTTGTTGGAAAAAAACTCTGGTTTGTTTGTATGATGCTTACCATGATGCTTCCATATGAAATGGTAATGATACCTCAATATATCATGTTTAATGGTTTTGGATGGATTGACACCTATTTGCCGCTTATATTACCAACATTTTTTGGTGCACCATTTTTTATCTTTTTAATCATTCAATTTATCCGTACGATTCCAACGGAGTTAGATCAAGCTGCAAAAATTGATGGATGCGGTACATTTGGAATATTTTTTAGGATTATATGCCCATTAGTGGTACCTGCTATGATGACTGCGGCGATTTTCTCATTCTATTGGCGTTGGGACGATTTCATGGGTCCACTGCTTTATTTAACAACACCTGAGAAATACCCAGTATCATTGGCCTTAAAATTATTTTCTGATCCAAACTCTGTAACGAACTGGGGTGCAATGTTTGCAATGTCAACCATTAGCCTTATCCCAGTATTCATTATCTTCTTTATTTTCCAACGTTATATCGTTGACGGGATTAGTACAAGTGGTTTGAAATCTTAAAATAGGAAACGAAGGAGTGGCTCAATAATGGTGTTAGTGAACAAGAGTGATAGACAAAAACAACTTCAAACCCCTTTGGACTGGGGGAAGGCGGCCTGTGATTCATTAATAGCAACATATACACCAGCACAACTTCCACCTGAAAATAGATGGCATTACCACCAAGGGGTATTTTTATATAGTATGTTGCAGCTTAATGAAATCATTGGCAGGGAAGATTACTTCCACTATATAAAAGGATACGTGGACAATATTATTGATGAGGATGGAAACTTTTATTTTAATCGTGAAGAGTTAGATGCTATTCAGGCTGGGCTATTACTATTTACATTAGACAAAGAAACCAATGATCCAAGATATAAAATTGCTGCAACAAAGTTGAAAAATATGTTTACAACATTTAATAGAACATCTGCTGGAGGCATTTGGCACAAGGATAAATACCCGTATCAAATGTGGTTGGATGGCTTGTATATGGGTGGTGTATTTGCCATGAATTACGGAAAAGAGTATGGTGCACCAGAATTACTAGAAATGGTGATTGAACAAGAAAGATTAATGAGAAAACATACGAGGGATGAAAAGACTGGTTTGTTCTATCATGCCTGGGATGAGAAAAGACAGCAGTCATGGGCTGACCCAGATACTGGAAAGTCACCCGAGTTTTGGGGAAGAGCAATCGGCTGGTATGGTATTACATTTAATGAGATTTTAGCATTCTTGCCAAAAGACCATCCTTCACGACCAGAAATTGTAAAAGCGTTACAGGATCTCATTACAGGACTTGTTCAATTCCAAGATGAAGATACTGGGCTTTGGCATCAAGTAGTTGACAAAGGTCATGACATCAATAATTGGCTGGAAACCTCTTGTGCAGCATTATTTGTTTATACCATTGCTCGTGCCATAAATGATGGTCATACGGATGAAAGGTTTAAAGAGTTTGCTATTAAAGGATATAGAGGTTTGTTAGATCGAATGGAGTTTAATGACAATGGATTGTTTTTAATGCCTGAAATTTGTATCGGTACAGGAGTAGGGGATTATCAGCATTATTTAGATCGCCCAACCTGTGAAAATGATTTGCATGGTGTTGGTTCTTTTATTCTAGCGTGTATAGAAATGCAAAAATTATTGCCTAAGCTGTAAAAAGGGATAATTTCAAATTAAGAATGGGGTGTAAATCATGAAAAAGTTTGCAGTTTGTGGTGTAAGTAAAAGAGCAAACGGGATGTTTATTAAACCGATTCTTGAAAAATTCTCCAAAACCAGTCAACTAGTTGCTTTACTAGACAAGGACCCAAAACGATTCAACGTTTGTAAGGAAGAGTTTCCGCAAATTCATGATGTACTAGAGTATTGTGATAATGAATTTGAAAAAATGGTATATGAAACAAAGCCTGATGTCATTATTGTTACGGGTAGAGATGATACACATGTCGAATATATTTTGAAGGCGTTACAACATGATTTAGATGTTATCACTGAAAAGCCAATGGCTACGACAGCAGCTGACTGTAAAAGAATACTAGAAGCAGAAGAGGATAGTAAAGGGAAAGTTACGGTTACATTTAATTACCGTTACAGTCCTTTCCACACAAAATTGAAGGAATTAATCCTTGAAGGGAAAGTGGGGCGGATTACTTCGGTTGATTTAAATTGGTATATTGATACCTACCATGGCTCTAGTTATTTCCAACGCTGGAATCGAAATAGGGAATTTTCCGGGGGCCTTTCCATTCATAAAAGCTCACATCATTTTGATTTAGTGAACTGGTGGCTTGATCAAAAACCTGTTGAAGTATTTTCCTTTGGTGCTCTCAATTACTATGGAAATAAAAGTGAGCATAATCCTGAAGAAGAAGACGGACGCTATTGTGTTACTTGTAACCAAAAGAGTCAATGCTCCTATTATAGTCGATGGAATTCAAGAAGCAATAGCTTAAACGTTCAAGACGATCATATCGATTCCGACGCCCGTCGAAGGAATGCGTATACGAATTACCGAACAGATCAATGTATCTTTGATTCAGATATTGAAATTGAAGACACTTATACTGCAACTATCAAATATGATAAAGGCGCCCTATTAAGTTATTCTATCAATTTCTCTTTACCATATGAAGGATACCGGTTAGTTATTAATGGTACAAAAGGACGTCTCGAAACGACAGAGTTTCATGCACCAGCCCGTGTCCCTTTTCCAGTCCCTGAGCAGACAATCGAGTATTTTCCACTCTTTGGTTCTAAAGAGACGATTCATGTTTTGAAAAGAGAAGGCGGACATGGTGGAGGAGATCCAGTTATTCAGGAAGATATTTTTCTGGGTGAAGATCCAACAAGACCTTACCCAATTCTTTCAGGAAGTGTAGATGGAGCCTATGCTGTTGCAACAGGTGAGGCTGTCTGGCGTTCTTCTAAAGAAAATAGGCCTATTTATATTGAAGAAATATTAAATGCCCCAAAAGTGAAAAATTCATAGAAAACTAAGTTCTGCAAAAGAGAGAGGCCTATTGGCTTCTCTGCAGAACTAAAATACGATCATGTTGAACATCATGGAAGGAGGAATGCGAAATGGAGATGAGCCGACTATTAACGGGAATCTATAATCTTTGTAAATGGATCACACATTTTGCGTATTTAAATCTTTTATGGATCATTTTCACTTTATTAGGTGGAGTCATTTTAGGGATTATTCCCAGTACTGTCGCAATGTTTGCAATTGCTAGGAAAACTGCAATGGGTGAAGAGGATATTTCAGTCATTAAAACGTTTTGGAGTACGTATCGAACAGAATTTATTCGGGCAAATGGTTTGGGTCTCAAAATAACGCTCATAGGTTTTTTTTGGTATTTTGACTTATATTTCTTTCGCCAATTTGAAGGTACTTTTTACACCATTATGAATTATCTTATGATCTTGATTGGTATGGTATATTTTATGACTCTTCTATATATTTTCCCGGTTTTTGTTCATTATGATTTGAAGGTCTATCAATATGTGACTCATGCTCTAAAAATTGGGTTTTTACGACCAACTACGTTAATCTTTATGCTTATCGGTAGTCTATCCACCTATTATTTCTTTAGTTATTTTACAGGGTTGATTCCATTTTTCGGGATAAGTTTTTTTGTTTATTTTAACATGTGGGTTGCATATAAAAGCTTTGAAAACTTTGAGGTTGTCCGATCTAAAGAGAAGAAATTCATCTGTGCAGACTAAGGTGCAGGATAGTGAAAGAAGATCACCGCAAAATAAAACTTTAATTAGAGAGTATCAAGTTTCAATTTTTGATCTAAGTAACGGGATATAATAATTGGAAATTATCATTTTGGCTGGAGCTGAGTCATTCTGGATAAAACCGTGTAAACAAAGGAATTTGTTCATTTTTTTGAGAGATAAATGTAAGCTGCGGCAATGTTAGCACGGATATTGCATCTTAAGATAATGGATAATGAAAGTCAAAAAATATAAGGGTGGTTAAAGCATGAGAAAGGTTTCCGTTGATCAAATTCGTGACACAGTTGCAACACTTTGCTGGGAGGCATGTTACAACCTGCCAGAGGACATTGTAGAAGGATTTTATAAAGCGAGAGAATCCGAACAGTCGCCGTTAGGAAGATCCATTATTGAGCAGCTCATTGAAAACGCTCAAGTGGCCGCAACAGAAGATCGGCCGTACTGCCATGATACAGGATTGACGGTGGTTTTTGTTGAATTGGGGCAGGAAGTATACATTGAAGGTGGAAATTTTGAAGAGGCAATCCACGAAGGAATTCGAAAAGGCTATAAAGAAGGCTATTTGCGCAACTCCATCGTCGGAGATCCGTTACTCCGAAAGAATACAAACGATAATACGCCGGGTGTGATACACACCAGAATCGTTGCCGGAGACCAAATTAAATTAACGGTTTTGCCAAAAGGCGGCGGAAGTGAAAATATGAGCGCCATGAAATTTCTGCTTCCAGGAGAGGGAGCAGAGGGGGTCAAGAAGTTTGTGCTGGACACGATTGTAGCAGCAGGTGGAAAAGCGTGTCCGCCGATTGTGGTTGGTGTTGGGATTGGTGGGAGCTTTGATAAAGTAACGGAAATAGCTAAGAAAGCGATCTTGCGTGATATCGGCAAGCACCATTCTGAAACACATATTGCGCAACTAGAAAAAGAATTACTTGAAGAAATTAACAAGACAGGTATTGGTCCACAGGGACTGGGCGGAACAAATACAGCCTTATGGACGTCTGTGGAAACATACGGATGTCATATCACTGCACTACCGGTAGCGGTTAATATTCAGTGTCATGCAGCAAGAAAAAAATCCTACATTCTTTAAATCCAGAAAAGAAGGTGCTAAATATTGGCTAAAATAACCTTGCAAACACCCCTTACTCAGGAAGATGCCCTCCGTTTACAAGCGGGAGATGAAGTCTTTTTAAATGGAGTGATTTATGTGGCTAGAGATGCTGCCCATAAGCGCTTCCTTGGGCTTCTTGAAAAAGATCTTCCTCTACCGATTGATTTGCGAAATCAAATTATTTTTTACGCGGGTCCAACTCCTCCTAAGCCCGGGCAGATTATCGGCTCGATAGCCCCGACGACAGCTGCGCGCATGGACCCTTATGCGCCGGCCATGTTTGAATATGGTGTGAAAGGTGTAATTGGCAAAGGGCCTAGAGGTCAATCTGTGAAAGATTCATGCCAAAATGAAAAAGCGGTTTGTTTTTCTGCCATTGGCGGACTATCTGCCCTCTTAAGCGATAAGATACAAGCAGCGGAGGTAGTAGCGTATGAAGATCTGGGGCCGGAGGCTGTCCGTGAACTTGTTGTCAAGGATTTCCCTGCTTTAGTTGTCTATGATACACATGGAAATGACCTTTATGAACAGGAGATTGCAAAGTATCGAACGATAAAACGGAGACTATCTACCATTTAACTATGCTTGAAGTGAGAGTTTCTCAGGAAGTCTCTTCTAAACGATATCCTTGAAAATAATTTTTAAAATACAAGTTGAGTTTTTAATCAGTTGTTCATAATCTAAAACCTGCAAAATTTCTCCAGAAGATATAAATGAATCCTTATTGGAAGGATGTAGAATTTTTAGGATAAATGAGGGGAGTAATTATTTAACGTTAATGTATATGATAATATTTCAAGGGTAATAGAAAGCATTGGAACTCATTGTTTAAAGAGACAGGATAAAACATCTGTACTGAAAATAGAGCAGATGAAGGCGGTACTTCTTTTAATGGACTTATAGGTAAGGATATAGAATGGATGTTATCAACTGAGTTCGAGAATGAGATGGTTTTTGAAGTTTTTGGTAATGGGGAATTTTGTAATTTTGTTAATACAGAATAAAGAAATATGAATGTAACGATTATTATTCAACTATCAGGTGCTTTACTTCAATCAGATAGTGCTTCGGTTGCTCTTTTTTCTAATGGAACAACAAGGGAGGTTAGTAGAATTATATGTTATGATGGAAAAAAATAGATTTTCTTGGGGGGATTAAAATGGTTACATGCTATCTGAAATATGTTCTTGACCCTTATAAAATAAATGAGTTCGAAGAATACGGTAAGATGTGGATTCGATTAGTTAATAAATTAGGCGGTGCACATCAGGGGTATTTCCTCCCGCATGAGGGTGCTAATAATATTGCTTATGCATTATTCACTTTCCCAAGTTTAGCAGCATATGAAGAGTACCGAGTAAAAATGGCATTGGATGCAGAATGTCAAGAAGCATATAAATTTGCAGAAGAGACTAAATGTATTTTAAGTTATGAGAGAAGCTTTATGCGTCCTATATTCGAATGAACATACATTAAATTTGAAAAATATTCTATCCAAACCTTGTTAAGCTAACAGGTGCTATACTTCAATATCCGGGGTTGCTGCTGCAACCTTTTTCTTATGCAACAAACGGCTCTTTACTTCAATAAGGAAGGTTGCTAGGCAGCCTTTTTTATGGAACTAACGTGGCAGTATAGTTGAAAATATAAACTCCAACTATGAAAAGATAATGATATATTCCATCTAGCTCCCTAAATCCTTCTAGTAGTATCATAGCTTCACATGTAATACGTGATCATTGTTCCGATCAGCCTTGTCGCGTGTATACAAGTAGGGGGTGAACCGTTTACCTGACGGGGTCCAAGCCCCACGGGCAGGTACGTTCTACCATATCACCTATATAAGCGTGGTCATATGGAAAAACCAGTTGGATCCGGATAATGGCGGGCGTTAATGCCATTTTAATTCCTTCATAATCTTCATAATGTAAATGAAAAGAAAATAACGAAAAAGCTGAATGCAAAAGCCCGCTCAAGACGGCCCCTGTAATCAGCTTTTTTATATTCACTATAGCATCCAGCCGGTTTGAAATAATTCCGGCATGACTGCATCCTGAATTTCAAACATGTATATTGAGTTGCTTACGTAGACGCTGCATTTCAGAATTGAAATAGGCTTTACTGTAATCACATCCGACAATGGCAACTATATTGCCGTCATCATCAATTATTGGCGCAAAGCTCGTTTTCCACTCACCGTACCGGTCTTCGTAAATGGGAGTAACACCCGCTTTCCCATTAAACGCCTGGTAAGCGACATTTACCATTTCCGGAGGACCGATATATTCTTCCCCCGGTTCAATTACAAAGCCTTTGTCTGCAACGAGGTGAATCAGACGTCCATCCTCTGTCATGATAAATATGAAAACCCATTCAATTACGCCTTCTTTTTCTTGAATCAGGGTAAGCTTTTGTTTCAATTTTTGGGAATGGGAAGTTTGCCGGTTCATATTTTTTTGTAGACTGATAACCTCATCAGCTGGAATGATAGCTGCAGTTACAACGGCAACGGAACGAAGCCGCTGATTTATTTGTTCTTCTAAAATGGCCCGTTTATTCACTGGTGAAAAGCTTGCCTCTTCAATTTTATTACGTAATTTTTTATATTTCCTGCTCATCGTCGGCTGGCTGACTTCCAGTACCTTTGCCGCTAGTTTTAATGATTTGTATTGTTCCATTGCCATGTTGATCAGTTGTTCCTCCACAAGGTCGACTGCTTCTTGCAACGGCATTAGAAAATCGATGACAGGTATTGAAGTGGGTTTGGGCCCTTTAAAAGGAAGGACCTCTTTAACCAAAGCAACATCCACTTCCGGTACTCCGCTTGTAATCACAAGCCTTTCAACTGTATTTTCAAGTTCGCGCACGTTACCGGGCCATTGATAGATACATAGCAAGTCGATTGCATCCGGGGTGAAGGCTACCTTTCGTTTGTATAGCGTATTGTACTTTTGTAAAAAAAATTGAACCAGATGGGGGATTTCATCTACACGATTCCTAAGCGGCGGAAGATGGATAGGTACGACATGAAGACGATAATATAAGTCTTCTCGAAATTCACCTTTTTTCACCATTTTTTCGAGTGATTTATTTGTTGCGGCAATCACTTGAATATCAACAGGGTGTGAGGTCGTACTGCCAATTGGGGTGACAACGCGTTCCTGAAGGACTCGAAGCAGTTTTACCTGTACGTTAGGCGGTAACTCGCCCACTTCATCCAAGAATAAGATACCCTTATGTGCAAGTGTGAATTTCCCCTTGGCCCCGTCTTTCCTTGCGCTGGTAAAAGCCCCTTCTACGTAGCCAAACAGTTCGCTTTCAATCAAGTTTTCCGGGATGGCGCCGCAATTGACTGGTATAAACGGTCTGTCGCTCCTGTTACCCATATTATGTATGGCCCTGGCAGCTATTTCCTTTCCGACACCGGATTCCCCCAATAAAAGGACTGTTGCGCTGACATCACAGACCATTTGCATTTTATGAAGAACGTCTAGCATGGGTTTACTGCGGATCACAAATGGAAAAGATGGCTTTTTCGCTTCCAATAATGGCCCCGATTGCCCCACTGATGTATCTGGGTAAGAGTCTTTAATTTCTTTGTAGGCCCAGACCCATGCCCCTGATTCAATCGGGTATGCCGTCACCAGCACCTCTGTACCCTGCCATGAGGACTGCATGAAACTTTTTTTTTCATTTTTGCCCATTACCTCTTCTGCCAAACTCGTAGAAAATAAATCTTGTTCAACATCTTTGATAGAACCACCGACATTAGCGGATTTGACTGTATGGAATAAGGAGTTCCTTGTTCCGGTCGACTTCAAAATGGTGCCATTTTTATCTGTCACAATAAGCTGATCGTAAATAGACAAGAGTGCAGAGGTGAAGTGATCCATTTATGTCTACCTGCCTTTCATTAAACTTCCTAGATTCAATATTACAGAAGTTTCACAATTGTTCAATAGTTTCAAAAATGAATATTCTTCCTATTGAAAACCTTGTAAGCATAGTGTTTCTGATTGGCATGGTTATTGCAACAAAGTAAAGAGAAGGGACTAAAAAGCATGATTTGCAAAGGAGGGAGAAGCTATTTTGAATAAAGAGAATCAGTTTCAACAGAATATCAATTCAGAAGATCCCTTTATTAAAAGTTTATATTCAGATTTGAATGAGCGGATCATTGCGTATGAACAGGAAGATGCCGTGAAAATCGACAAAATGAAATGGAAGGATGCGACAGGCTCTATTTTTTTCATGATTTTAATCATTGTCTACCTGATCTATTCACTTGTTTAAAGTAGTTTTGTTTAGAATCCCCAGAACAATAACAGCCTTATTTCCAAGCAACGCAATCATTATTTTATAGTTGGGAGAGAAGCGTGTGAGTAAAGAGAATTCCTCCATTTCAAAGGATGTGGCCTTTGGCTTTTTACCGGCAAGTAAAAGTGACCGGATTTTTAACCTTCGCGATTTAATTTTAGTCCAGGTTGTTATTGGCCTCTCATCTTTTGGGCTGTTAACTGGTGGATACACAGGTACAATGCTTGATGCGAAGCAGTCACTTGCAGCGATTTTATTCGGTAACGCCTTCCCAATGCTGTTGATTGTTCCCATTACCCTGTATTTTGCGCGTTATGGCATAGACACTTTTGTAGGGTTTCGAAGTTCACTAGGGTATATCGGATCCAATATCTTTTTCTTTGTTTTCCTTATTTTGACTCTCGGCTACATTTCCATTGCGCTTTTCATGTCTGGCCAGGCGTTAGCAGAGGCTGCTAATTGGATGGGGATGCCCGCCATTTTCTCAAGTCAAGCAACGGGAGCGCCGTTTTTCTCAATTTTACTCTTTATCTGTGCATTTCTTGTAACGGTGAGGGGACCGGTAGCGATTCAAAAATATACCGCAGTAGCCGTTCCGGTTTTTATGGTTCTCATGTTTGGCCTTCTCGCAATAGTCTTGTTTGGACAGGGATTCACGAAAGTTGCCAATATACTTCCTTCTGAGCCGTTTGAAACGACTTCCCGTTCATTCGCGACTGCCTTGGAATTAAACATCGGTCTCGGCTTCTCATGGCTTCCATATCTTGGCCAATACAGCCGTTTATCTAAAACCGAAGGAGGAGCATTTAAAGCAGGATTCTACAGCTATGGAATCATCGTCAGTATCGCTGCTTTAGTTGGGGCCCTTGCTGCATTAGTCACTGGTTCACTTAATCCTTCTGACTGGATGTTTTCAATCGCAGGAAGTTGGGGCGGTTTCATTGGCTTGATTTTACTTTCGGTAGGGAATGTCGGTGCAGCCATTTTCCTTATGTACTCACAAGCTGTCAGCTTTAAAACTGTATTCCCTAAAAAGTCATGGATGATAGCGATGGGTACAACCGTACCAACTATATTCTTACTTTTAAGCTCAACGTTCTACGATGCATTTGGTTCATTCATTGCTGTCATTTCTTTTATTATGGCTGTTCTTGGCGGCATTGTCGTTGCAGATTACTTTTTTGTAAAGCGCCAACGCATTTCAATAAGGGATTTGTATGATACGCAAGGCTCTTATACCTATTGGAAAGGCATTAACCCGTCTGCAGTTCTCACAGTGGTTATTGGAACGATCGTATACTGGGCACTCTATAATCCATTGACTTTTGAAGCAAGTGACTTTTTCCTTTATTCGGCTGCCGGAATTCCCACATACTTTGTTGCTTTAGTCACCTACTATGCATCTTCTAAATACCTTTTCCGTTTTGAAGTTGACATGGAGCGTCCATCCGTTGAATTAAAGGAAGCTAAATAGAAAAAAACGCACTTAAAAGAATCTAGGGAACGAGAGGAGATTGTTCAATGTTTACACAAAGCTTAGATTTCAAAACAACTGATTTAGATACATTCCCATTTCCATTCACTTCAGGTAACTATCGTTATTCAAACGACTTGAAACGACTCTCAAACATTAACTGTATCGAAGTCACACCAGAATACAAACTCCAAGTAGAAACGAAGCGTCGTCTCCTTCAAGAACAGCCGTATATAAGGTTTCAATCTTTTTCACACACATTAGAAATGCAATGGGAGGTACTGGAAATGCTTGTCGACATGGCAACCGATCGCTATCCGGAGCATTTCGAGGTCATTAAAGATGGAGACAACTGGACTTTCAAAAACCACATCTTCGGGGAATCCGATTCATTCGTATATGGCGATGCCAGCACGCTTCCAAATGAGCCGCTTGATTATATAGGCCGCCATTTCCACAATGATTTTGTGTTAATGGTTCATCGCGATAGTAATTTCTATTTGGAAGTGGGGCAAGTTTCATACGCCGCGCTCTTCTCAGCTAACTGGAATAAAGGCATGTCCTTTGATGAAATCCATGCACCAGTTCCATTTGTATCGCGGAAAGGCGACGAACTGGCAGATCGCGTTCGTAAGTTTTTATTATCCATTGAGCCAGGAAAGCCATGGACACGCATCAACTGGAACCTGATGGCGGACCGTTGGGATGTCAACTATGAAACGATGGATGTATGGGGACCGCAGCGTTCTGGGATAACACCAGAAAATGCAGGTAAACTTGTTCGTTTGCGTGTTGAAGAACAAAAGTTTTATCGCATGCCACGAAGCAACGCCATTCTATTCGTATTGAATACGCAGTTCCTGCCACTAGAGGATTTGGCATTGCGCCAGGAGTGGTTTGATCTGACATATAGCGTACTGCAGGATATTCCGGAACCTATGGCTGAATACAAAGGGATTGCCCCGTTTCTTCCACAATCGGTTGAATATTTGAGGCGTATTGATGAAAAACAAAAAGCGAAGATAAACAAAAAGTAGGGGGATAGGGCCTTGTACAATAGTCCAGTATTGTTTGATAAATCCATTACGATCGTAAATCAATTTACTCCTCGGAATGAACGAAGGAATTTTGTCATCATTTCTGATCAAGCCGGATATGAAAAGGCGAAAAGTTTCACTTCTGAAATTGCAGGTACAGTACCTTTTGAAGGTCTTTCCATTAACGGAATGGAAGATAAAGAGGAGATTAAGAGAGTCATTTTGTCACAAAAGATGGGCACCCAATTTTATATTGCGGCTGCATGGAACAATGCCGTTATGGTCTTCTCGCTGGGAGTAGAAGCTGGTCTATCTGAGGATGAGATCCAGACGGTGATTATCGGGCCTAAACGAAGGTACGTATATTGCATGAAATGTTTCGAAGTGTCGGAAGTCGCAGAAGAAGCAGAGATTGCAGAATGTGACCAGTGCAGAGCCAGTCTTGAAATAGGTCCTTTTTATTCAATCGTACGGGAAGGTTATATTGGTTACCCATTCATCCCAATCGGAAAAGAAGAAGAAGTAGGGAGCTGATCATCATGCGGGTAGTAGGGAATATTCAAATGAAAGTAAACAAGATCATTCAAGAAACTCCATTCGTGAAACAGTTCGAGTTGATACCAGTTGATGGAAAACCGTTGCCTGCATTTACAGGCGGTTCGCATTTGACCACTTTCATGCCAGCGGAAGATACGATATTCGAGAGAGAATACTCCATCATCAGCAATCCAAGAGACCGCAAAAAATATGCAATTTCCATTCGTCGTGACGAGGCGTCTCGCGGAGGTTCCGCTTTCTGGCATGATCATGTAAAGAAAGATTCCAGGTTGGAAGTCAGTTTCCCTAAAAACAACTTTCCTCTAAGCTTTCGAGCTAAGCATCATGCTTTTTATGCAGCTGGAATCGGCATCACCCCATTTTTGGCAATGATGGAAGACATGGCTGCCGAAGGGCAAACCTTCGAACTCCATTATGCAGCACGCACACCGGAGTTATGTGCTTTTTATGATCTGTTGAAAGCCAAATATCCTGATCAATGTACATTTTATTTTTCGCAGGCAGAAGACAAACGCAGAATGTTGCCTGAGACGATGATGGATCATCGCATTGGCACACATGTATATTTTTGCGGACCCCTAGAGATGGTACAAGAGTATCGAAAAGCTGCAAGTTCATATGGGTACCCGGAACATGCGATCCACTTCGAATTATTTGCGACAAAAAATGATGGACCGCAAGATCCTTTCATTGTCGACCTTACAGACAGCGATCGGTCCATCAACGTTCATGAGGGTGAAACATTGCTTGAAGCCCTTTTAAGGGAAGGAATAGATGCACCTTATTCTTGTAAAGTGGGCGGTTGTGGAAGTTGTGAAGTAGATGTAGCAGAAGGGGAAGTAGACCACCGGGATAACTTCCTTAGCGAAGAAAACCGTCAAACACGCAACTCAATACTGACATGCTGCTCACGTGCGAAGGACGACAGACTTGTTTTAAAACTTTAATCATTCTGTATAGGTAAAAAAAAATAATGTAAACCGGAGGCATAAAACATGACAATTTTAGAAACGGCAGTTTTAGAGCTAAAAAATTACATCGACGGTAAGTGGCAGTCCTCATCTTCAAATGAAGTAATCCCGGTAATTAATCCTGCAACACAGGAAGTCATTGCAAGGGCACCGCGTGCCACCAAAGAAGATACAGAAATGGCAATCTCAGTTGCGAAAGCAGCTTTTGAAAGTGGAGTATGGTCAGGCCTAACAGCACAGGAGCGTGCTTCCTACCTATATAAAATCGCGGATAAAATTGATGAACGTGCGGAAGAGTTAACGATTCTTGAAACAATGGACAACGGGAAACTTAAAGCAGAGGCAGGTTTCGATATTGCCGATGCAGCCGCGTGTTTCCGTTACTATGCGGGCTTAATCCTTCATCCTGAAGGGGAAACTTACCAAGTTCCCGCTCCCGTTCAAGCGATGGTTGTTCGCGAGCCAGTAGGAGTAGCCGGTTTGATTGTACCATGGAATTTCCCTCTTCTAATGAGTGTCTGGAAAATCGCACCGGCCCTTGCGGCAGGTAACACCATTGTGTATAAACCGGCTGAATTGACTCCTGTTACAGCTATGAAATTATTTGAAATCCTTGAGGAAGTGGGCATCCCTAAAGGTGTGGCCAATATGGTGATGGGCCGCGGGACTGTTGTCGGTCAATCAATTGCAGAAAGCAAGGATGTTGACATTGTTTCGTTTACAGGAAGTACAGATGTTGGCCGCGCAATCATGAAAGCGGCTGCGGGCAACTTAAAGAAAATTTCCCTAGAACTTGGCGGTAAATCACCTAACATCGTTTTTGCAGATGCAGATTTAGAGACGGCCGTCGATTACGGATTGTTTGGCATCTTCTTCGGTGCCGGCCAAGTTTGTTCATCAGGTAGCCGCATTCTTGTTGAAGAAAGTATTTATGATGAATATGTAAAACGCTATGTGGAACGCGCGAATAAAATCAAAGTAGGACCTGGCCTTGCGGAAGACAGCCACATGGGGGCAATTGTCAGCGAAGCACAAATGAATAGCATTTTGAACTATATTGAAATCGGCAAACAGGAAAGTGCGACACTTGCAGCAGGCGGTTACCGTCTTGTTGATGACGGTCTTGACAAAGGATTCTTCATTGCACCGACTGTCTTCACTGATGTAACGCCTGACATGCGCATCGTACAAGAGGAAATCTTTGGACCAGTAGTTGTCATCCAAAAGTTTAAAGATGAAGAAGAAGCTATTAAACTTGCAAATGATACAGACTACGGCCTTGCAGGCGGCGTCTTCTCTAACGACGGGGCAAAAGGACTGCGAGTGATCAAGAAGGTACGGGCAGGCATCACCTGGGTAAATGATTATCATCCAACCTATGTCGAGGCGCCATGGGGAGGTTACAAACAGAGCGGTATTGGACGCAGTTTAGGAAAATACGGCTTGGATGAATACCAGGAAATTAAACAAATCAACATTAATCTCGATGTAAAACCGGTTGGTTGGTTTCCAAATTAATCATAGAATTAGAGAGAAAGCAATTAACTTTCCATATTCAAATCAAAGAACCTAATCCAAATATGGATTAGGTTTCAGTTTGTAACAAAAGGGGTGCGGAATTAAAAAATTCCGCACCCCTTTTGAAAATTTCCTTTGAAATTTTGGCCCAAGGTTAATCAATGGCAGTCTCAATTTTACAAACCAAATGGTTCGCTGGCATCGGTTGGTCTAAAGTAATCATTTCAAGTTGATCTCGCTGAATAGAATCATGTTCAAAAAGCATCCTCATCAACTCAAGTTTTAATCCTTCTAAGGACTGTAGGCAAAAGGAGTTCTATCTAAATGTTAAAACAAAGTTGATTGTAGAGGAGGCTCCCGGACCGACCGCGGATAGTGAGTGCCTGGAACGGAAGCCACGTCCCAATTGTACAAGCCATAGAAAACTTTAGGCAAACTTTTTTTGGTATGATAACAGTGTCATACCAATGCATATTTATCGGAAAAAGCATATGGGAATTGAATATGTTCTTACCACTGAAGCACTTATTCTGGGTGTATTTGGTTGTCGTACATAGTATCATACAAAAGGAAAGGACACTACATAATGCTCACAATATAAGTTAATGAGAACGATGTTTATGCCTTCTTTAATTTGAAAAGGCGAGGAATTCACCTGGACTATCAAAGAGTACTCCAATCAAGGAGGAAGCGTTCTATCAAATGTTAAAGACCAGTCAGGGATCAGGTTAGGAGTGGATATGGATGACTAAGTTTTATTCGGATATGACAGTGGAGGAAGCGATTTCAAGTTTTCCTGTCGGAAGCAATGAAGTGGAAGTAATGGACGATTCAGAGGAATTTATCGGATTTCTGACGATTGAAGCGTTATCTGCGGCAGTGCAGCAGAGTGATTTGACGAAGCCTATTTCTCATTTCATTACAGTGAATGCACCGCTACAAAATATACAAAATTACTCTATACCATATGAACAATTTCAAGCATTTTTTGAGAGTGATCTATGCAGGGTTGTATTTAATGCCCTGTATGATGGCGTGTATATCACCGATGGGGAAGGAACGACATTATTTATCAATCAAGCTTATCAGCGCATTACCGGAATAAGAGAAGAGGAAATTATCGGAAAACCAATGAGTTATTTAATTGAGCAGGGTATGATATCCGTTTCTGCTTCGTTGGACTCTATTCGAACGAAGAATCAAGTCACTTTGACACAAAGAATCCGAAATGGGAGAAAGATTATCGTATCTGCCACACCTATTCTTTCGCCACAGAATCAAGTCATTTTCGTCATAAATAGTGTAAGGGATATTACTGAATTAATCCGGATGAAGTACACAATCGACAGTCAAAAGTTATCTTTCCAACCTATTTCTCAATTATTGCCCGGCTCGGAACAGGTGAATTTGCAGGAAATAATCATTGGGCCTACTACAACTCCTTTATTCAAACTGGCCGATAAAGTAGCTAAAACGGATGCGAAGATCTTGTTACAGGGGGAAACGGGTGTAGGGAAGAGCTTAATCGCTAAGTACATTCATGCGAAAAGTTCCAGGAAGGATAAAATTTTCCTTGAATTAAATTGCGGAGCCATCCCAGCGAACTTGGTGGAATCCGAACTTTTTGGATACGAACCGGGAGCATTTACCGGATCCCTGAAGAATGGGAAAATGGGGATTTTTGAGAAAGTGAATGGTGGTACGTTATTTTTAGACGAAATAGGGGATTTACCTTTAGAGTTACAGGTCAAACTTTTGAAAGTGGTAGAAGAAAACAAGTTTATGAGAGTAGGTTCCACCGAAATGAAAGAAGTGGATGTCAGGTTAATTACTGCCACTCATCGGGATCTGGCCTCACTCGTTCAAGAAGGATCTTTCCGCGAAGATCTATATTACCGGCTTAATATTGTATCCTTTGAAGTTCCGCCACTGCGCCAGCGAAAGGAAGAAACGATCCCGCTTTTAGAAATGTATTTGAAAAAATTCAATGAAAAATATAATGAACAGAAAAGGATGACACCGGAATGCTATGAATGGCTGACAAACTATTCATGGCCTGGTAATATACGTGAGCTTGCGAGTCTTGCAGAGCGACTGGTTGTCACGACTTACGATGATACGATCGATTTGGCTAATTTACCATCTTTCATACAGCCGGTCTTATCAAAAAAACCAACATCTCATTCCTTGAAGGAAGCCGTTTCCAATCTGGAGCGGACCTTGATACTGGAAGCGATGAAAAAATACGGGACAACAAGGGCGGCTGCCATATCTTTGGATATCAGTCAAAGCGCTTTAGTGCAAAAAATGAAAAAATTTCACATACGAGTAGAAAACGAATCGAATCAGTTTTTTTGATTTGATTTCTACTCATTTTTATATGGTTACCCATGAAAGAATAAGTTATTTCCCTTATAAATTAAGCGTTTTCACTTTGGCATGATTCATGCATAAGTAATTAACTGAAAGGGGAGATAATCATGAATATTTCTATTTTTTCAATGGCTAACAAATTGGTGACAGGAGCAGATTCTTTACAACAGCTGACTGAAGAGGTTACTCGATTAGGGATGAAGAATCCATTGATCGTTACAGATAAAGTTCTACTGGATGCTGGGGTTGTGCAAAAGGTTGAGGATTTACTTTCATCAGCATACGGTATTTTTTCGGATGTGAATCCTGAACCGGAAATTGAAATCGTTGAACAATGTGTACGGTCCATCAGGGATGGAAATCATGATGGGCTGATTGCGGTAGGAGGGGGAAGTGCGATGGATATTGCCAAAGCCTCTTCCGTCATGGCTACGAATTCAGGTAGCATCGAGACCTATTTTGGCACGAACCTAATTGAAATTCCAGGAATTCCTTTAATAGCCATACCGACGACGGCTGGCACGGGGTCTGAAGTGACGAATATTTCGATTCTATCCGACAAAAAAGAACAGGTTAAGAAGGGAATTGTTAGTTCGTATCTTTTACCGGATGTATCGATCGTATCTCCCGTCATGACGCTGACTTGCCCGCCAAGTGTGACGGCAGCGAGTGGAGTGGATGCACTGGTTCATGCAGTGGAGGCTTATATTTCCAAATTCGCCTCGCCCTTGACGGATGCCTTGGCAATTGGAGCCATGAAGTTGATAGCGAAAAATTTACCAAAGGCTTACGCTGCGCCAGATCATCTAGAAGCAAGGGAAGCCATGATCACAGGAAGCCTAATGGCCGGGTTAGCTTTTGGAAATGCTGGTGTTGGAGCTGTTCATGCCTTAGCTTATCCGCTTGGAGGCCGCTTCCATTTATCACATGGAGTCAGCAATTCATTATTACTGCCATATGTCATGCAATGGAATAAAATTGCATGTTTGGAAAGGTTCCGTGACATTGCAGAAGCACTGGGAGAGAAAGTCAATCATTTAAATGATGATGAGGCAGCAGATAAAGCTATAGAAGCGATGACGAGAATATGTCGTTACGTGGATATACCTGAATCACTTCGTCAATTTGACATTCCTGAATCTGCCTTAAGTGAAATGGCTGCCGAAGCCATTAAACAAGTACGATTGCTGCGGAATAATCCCCGTGCATTAAACGTTCGGGATATCGAAAAAATTTACCGTTCAGCCTATGGCATTTAAGTGGAGGAAACATTATGAAATGGAAAAACCGTCGCTACGGAGAAGAGACATCATATATACCTGCGGGACCCTTTAAAATTAGATTGCCATTTGTCCATTATCGGTTTGAATGGCCGGACTATGTTCAAGGACTATTGATGTGTGCAGTTGACCTTGGAGCGATTACACTGCTTGCAGACCATCTAGGTATGCCTTTTGATGTGGCTCTAGCCGTCGTTGTCTTAAATGGATTATTATATTTAGCACATCATTTACTCGGAGACCCGGTTATACCAGGTTGGATTACACCGGCGGTTCCATTGCTTGTATTGTTTGTCGGGCAATTTCCGGAAGGACCTGATCGGGTCTATGCACTCGTTGCGTTTCAATTGACATTGGGTATTTTATCGATAGTACTAGGAATGACCGGACTTGCGAGTAAGGTCGTTCGATTAGTGCCGAATGCAATCAAATCAGGAATTATTTTAGGAGCTGGTATCGGTGCTGTCGTTTCCATTTTCGAAGTGGGTGGAAAGTTTGATTTATTTCCTTATACAATAAGCATTTGTATCGGTTTTGCCTTTTATCTACTTTTCTCAAAAAGTTTTGGAAAATTAAAAATGCGAAATAAAGCTTGGGTATTTTTAGGAAATTTAGGGATATTGCCAGCTATCTTGCTCGCAGTCTTTGTAGCCCCGATTTTTGGAGAAGCAAAATGGCCTAATATTCAATGGGGATTCAGCAGTCCGGATTTTGCTACGCTTTGGTCAGACTATACTGTTTTTGGTTTGGGATTTCCTGCCATGACCTTCTTTTTAAGTGCGATTCCAGCTGTTTTTGCTACTTATTTAGTCGTATTCGGGGATGTGCTAAAAACGAAAGCGTTGCTTTCTGAATCCGATGAGGTCAGGGATGATGAAAAAGTGGACTATAATCCAAACAGAGCTCATTTAATTTTTGGTGGCCGAAATGTGATCATGAGTTTTATCGGACCTGATATTACAATGTGTGGTCCGTTGTGGGCAGCCATGCAGGTCGTAGTTGTGGAACGGTTCAAGAATGGCAAGAAAGCAATGAATTCTTTCTTTGGCGGTGCTGGCTCATTCCGTTGGGGTACGAATACAGGGTTATTCTTATTGCCGGTCGTCAGCTTAGTGGAACCAATTCTAGGTGTTGCTTTGGCCTTAACACTTTTGGTTCAGGGATATGTTAGCGTACGCGTCGGTGTGATGCAGGCAAAGAGCCAACGCGACCTGGGAATTGCAGGGGTCGTTGCTGCCATCCTAGTTATAAAAGGTGCTGGAATGGCGTTTGCAGCAGGAATCCTATTATGTGCCCTTTTATATGGAAAGGACTTTTTCAAAGGAGAAAATGATAATACTTTTACAGATCATGAAGAAGAAGAAGAGGAGATTAAAGCGGGATGAAAAAAGTAGTGGAAAGATGGCCAATTTATATTAACGGCGAACCCATTCATACAGAACACCATTTTGTAGTAGAAAATCCAGCAACATTGGAGCCTGTGGGCTATGTTCCGGACGCTAATGAAAAAGAGGCAAAGGCTGCTGTGGATGCAGCTCAGGCTGCCTTTCTGACTTGGTCGAAAACAAGTGCTTATCATAGGGCGGAATTACTTGAGAAGTGGTACACAATTATTGAGAACAGGCTGGATGAAATCGCGACAATCATGACACTGGAACAAGGAAAGCCATTGGCCGAGGCAAAAGCTGAAATGAAATATGCTTCAAGTTTCGTGAAATGGTTTGCTGAAGAAGCAAAGCGTAACTACGGGGAAATCATACCAGCCTCCGTTGCTTCAAAGCGTATTTTAGTGCAAAAGCAGGCGGTGGGTGTCGTTGCTGCCATTACACCATGGAATTTTCCGGCTGCAATGATCACGAGGAAAGTTGCGCCAGCCCTTGCTGCGGGATGTACCGTCGTCATCAAACCCGCAGAACAAACGCCTTTGACCGCTTTGCTGTTAGTTGAAAGTGCCCATGAAGCAGGCATTCCAGACGGCGTAATAAATATTGTAACAACCCAAAAACCGGGAGATGTGTCTGACGTGTGGATGAATGATTCACGTGTAAAAAAGATTACATTCACTGGCTCCACTCCTGTAGGGAAACATCTAATGAAAAAGGCGGCGGAAACTGTTAAAAAAGTCTCGCTTGAACTCGGTGGATTGGCTCCGTTCATCATTGCTGAAGATGCGAATATCGAAGAAGCCGTAAAAGGTTTGATTCAATCGAAATTCAGGAATGCCGGACAAACATGTATTTGTGCGAACCGAATTTTCGTCCATGAGACGATCGAGCAGCCGTTTTTACAAGCTTTTGAAGAAGCTGTTTTAACCTTGAAGGTTGGAAATGGAATGGATGGAACCGATCTTGGTCCCTTGATAGATGGAGCCGCAGTAAAAAAAGTCCAGCTTCAATTGGAGGATGCTAAAAGTAAAGGAGCTTTCATCCATAAAACCTCCAAATTCGAAGAAAAACAAGGCTATTTTATCGCACCAGTAATTCTTTCCAAAGTAACGGATGATATGCTGTGCATGCAGGAAGAAACGTTTGGGCCAATTGCCCCTGTCAGTACATTTAAAACCGATCAAGAAGCGATAGATCGAGCCAATAACACAAACTTTGGCTTGGCAGCTTATGTGTATACGGAGTCATTAAATAAAGCAGTTACTTATTCGGATGGTCTTGAATATGGAATTGTCGGTATTAATGACAGTGCCCCATCCACTGCCCAAGCACCATTTGGCGGGATGAAGGAAAGTGGCTTAGGTAGAGAAGGGGGACACTTCGGCATGGATGAATATTTAGAAGTGAAGTATGTATCTCTTATGCTTGGCAATTAAATAAATAGAAGAGTTCGCCTGATTCTTCAGGCATTCAAAAAAAGAGTAAAAGGCACATCAAATATCGATGTGCCTTTTACTCTTTTTCAATAGTTAATAAGCTTTTTACCTTATACAATTGTGAAAAAGTTATATAAATTTGAGTTGCAATCCATTTAGGATAACGTTGTTTTTCTTCATATATCTGCTTCCCAATATAATATTGTACTATGTTTACTTCTTAATTCGATGTGTTGAAGGAGGGAAGGTCATGTTTCCAAGGATGACATCGATGTTAGCGCCGGTAGCCTTGGGAACGTTACTTGCATGACCATGAAAAGTCTCATTTGCAAGTAGCGCAAAGGCCACCGCTTCTTTTGCTTCAGAAGAGTATCCCAACTCTTCTTGAGTCAAGACTTGAATGGAATTTCCAAGTAATGATTGGATCATATTTAATAACGTTTTATTGTAGCTGCCACCGCCGCCAATAATCACTTCTTCTATATTGGTTTTAGGAAAGATGAAATTTCGATAATTCTCCACAATAGACTTTGCTGTGAACATCGTTACTGTTGCTAAAATATCTTGGCTTGGAAGTGATTCAAACATCTTTAATAGTTTTACAACATATTGCTTGCCAAACAATTCTCTGCCGGTTGATTTTGGTGGAGGGCTCATAATATAAGGATGACTGATGCAATAAGATAAAAGTTCGTCATTAATTTGTCCTTGTTTAGCTATTTTACCACCTTCATCATATTTTACATGGAACAATTGTCGGCATACTTCATCAATGATCATATTCCCTGGCCCTGTATCAAAAGCATACATGTCATCCAGAGATGCTTGCTTGGGTAAGACGGTTACATTTCCAATGCCCCCTATGTTTTGAAGTAATCTTCCCTTCGTTTCGCTTCTATAAAGAATATATTCGGTAAAAGGAACAAGCGGAGCTCCTTGTCCTCCTGCAGCCATGTCCATCGTACGGAAGTTAGATATAACAGGAGTGTTTGTATCATGAGCTATCACTGCAGCTTCCCCAATTTGCAACGTGGAGGGAATCCAATTTTGTTCTTGTATGGGCTGGTGGTATATGGTTTGTCCATGGGATCCAATAAGATCCAGTTTATTAATGGGAAATCCAGCTTTAAGACAAACTTCCTTTACTGCATTGGCAAATAATTTTCCTAATTTAAAATTCAAACTGCAAATTAACTGCACATTGGATGTGTCTACCGATAAAGACTGCATAATTTCTTTTTCAACATCTTTTGGAAAAGGGTATGTTATGAACTCAATCATTTCCATTTCAGTCTCTAGTCCACTATAATCCACCCGAACAAGTGCGGCATCAATTCCATCCAGTGATGTTCCGGACATTAACCCTACTATGTACATAGTCTTCCACCTACTTTAATTGACTTTTATAATCCTGATTTGTGATTTTTTGCAACAGCAAATGATACTAAAGATAAGACCATTCCTGCATGTTGTTCATGCATACCTTACGTCATTATTCACCTACATGCTCCACTTTAACGGTTAAGCCATAACTTGATGATTATTTTACTTTTATATTAATCTGTTTAGTTTGTTTGCTTTCATTATGGGTACGGTCCAAGGCAGTAACAACATATGTGTAAGTCTTTCCTTTTACTACAGTCCCATCATTAAATAATTGACGGTTTTTCTCTTTATGCACGGTAGCCAATAAATTCGTTGAGTCTTCTATACTTCCTTTTTTCTCTCCATCAAAACGATAAATGGCATAATAGGATGCATCCGATTGCTTGTGATCGTTAATTTCAAATTGTATTCCATCTCCTGCTTGTGTTGCCTTGATTACCTTTGGAGCTTTTGGAGCATGATCATCAATCCAAGGCATGGCCGGAACCAATGCGGGATGTTTATAAATATCCTCGCTTAAGCGATCTGCTATCCCAAGGGGGTTTTTCCGTAAATCTTTGGCACTGAAATGCATGCTTCCATCAAATTCCTCATATGTTCGATTCAGTTTTAACTGGTTGGGCATTTCTTCAGGATTGAACCAGTTTTGTACACCATTGGACTCTGTATTAATTTTATAGTCTCCTTGTCCAATATAGAGTTGAACATTTTTACCTTCGACTTCTTTTGTCCACCAATCAAGAAGTTTGGCATAGTCAGCTACTGGCAATCCTATATTCCAATATAATTGGGGAGCAATATAATCAATGTATCCATTATTGATCCACGTTCTGGTATCTGCATATAAATCATCGTAATTCGTTTGCCCGGCAGCAGTGTCAGACCCTGTGGGATCAACTGCTTTGTTGCGCCAAACTCCAAATGGACTAATACCAAACTTCACATATGACTTTTCTGCCTTGATTTCTTCATTTATATGCTTAACAAGGTTATTTACATTATCCCTGCGCCAATCTTCTATATTTGTAAATCTGTCTGCTCCATATTTTTGATAGGAATGTTCATCCGGGAAAGGTACTCCTGCAATCTTGTAAGGATAGAAATAATCGTCCATATGAACTGCATCGATATCATAATTCTTAACAACTTCCATTATTCCATCGATTACAAACCGCTGTACGCCAGGAATGCCTGGGTTAAAGTACAATTGTTGTCCATATGGTATGACCCAATCCGGGTGCTTTCTAGCAGGATGGGATTCTGGAAGATTATCAATATCCGATATTTCAGCTGTTTTACCTAAAGGCATGGTTATGCGGTATGGATTAAACCACGCATGAAATTCCATATTACGCTCATGTGCTGCTTCAACCATGAATGCAAGAGGGTCGTACCCAGGATCTTTTCCTTGGACTCCTGTTAAATATTTTGACCAGAGACCGTATTCAGAAGGATAAAAAGCATCTGCAGTGGGTTTGATTTGCATAACGACAGCATTCATGCCCATTGCTTTTTGTTCATCCAAATATTTTATGAATTCTTCTTTCTGTGCTGATACGGATAAACCAGGTTTGGACGGCCAGTCAATATTTAACACACTTGCAATCCAAGTTGCGCGCAGTTCCTTTTTTATATAAGTCGTTTGCTGAGGGATAGTCCCTGATTCTGCATTTGCAATCAAGTCAGATGGAAGGAGAAGCGATCCTCCCACCAAAGCGGCTAGCGCCAATGAACCTAATTTTCTCTTAGTAACTCTTTCATTCATCAATAATACAACCTCATTTCATTACTAATATTTATATTTAATTATTTGTAAGCGTTAACAAATAAAGAATATATCAAATTGTCACCAATCTGAATGGAGATTATGTCTAATCAATAAAAGAATCATAGGATTCATGAAATAGCCAACCGGTTTACATTTTTAGTAGAAAGTTATAAATCATTTATGTATCTACGTTTATTTTAAAATTAATTTTTAAAAATGTATACACAATATTGAAATAAAATTTTAATAGTGATATATTCACTATAGCAAAAAAAGTTTCACCACTTCACCACTGAATAAAAAAAGGATGATTTGTATGCTAGGGCATTTAACGACAGAGCGTCGTAATGAAAAGACCATGAGTTTAGATGAAATGAATACACTTGAATTGTTAGAGGTGATGAACGAGGAAGACATAAAAGTTGCCCATTGTGTAAAAAAAGAACTTCCGCAAATTTCCAAAGCAGTGGAGATGATCGTTGCAGCTATGAATAAAAATGGCAGATTAATTTACATGGGTGCAGGTACAAGTGGGCGCATCGGTTTATTGGATGCAGTAGAATGTCCCCCAACATTCAATACCGATCCAAGCGAAGTAGTGGGTCTTATAGCTGGCGGGGAAAAGGCTTTCATTAAAGCGGTTGAAGGTGCAGAAGACAGTTTTGAATTAGGTCCTGAAGATTTAAAGAAAATCGAATTGACGAACAAGGACGTTGTAGTAGGAATTGCGGCCAGTGGACGCACTCCATATGTTATTGCAGGCTTGGAATATGCCAATCAAGTTGGTGCAGGAACAGTGTCTATAAGCTGTAACAAAGGTTCAGAGATAGGGAAAATTGCAAAAGTTGCGATTGAAGTAGTAAACGGGCCTGAAGTCCTGACAGGTTCGACACGTTTAAAAGCTGGAACATCTCAAAAGTTAGTATGCAACATGCTTTCAACAGCTTCAATGGTTGGAGTGGGAAAGGTTTATGGGAATTTAATGGTGGATTTACAGTTAACAAATGAAAAGCTGGTTGAACGTGCAAAACGTATTATCATGGACGCTACTGACTGTAGTTATGAAGTTGCAGATGAATTTTTAGAAAAGGCACATGATCAGCCTAAAATTGCAATTGTCATGATTTTAACGAATGTTTCATATGAAGAAGCATCAAATCGTTTAGAAAAGGCACATGGTTTCATAAGAAAAACGATTTAACGCTTTTTAATAAAAAAATAAAAAATTGGAGGAACAAATAATGAAGGTATTATTCGTATGTTCAGGTGGAATGTCAAGCGCTATCGTTGTAAGCGCTTTAAAAAAAGAAGGGGAAAAACAGGGTGTAAATATCGAAGTATTGGCAGTCGGAACTCAAGAATTTGATGCAGAAGTACGTAACGGCTGGGATGTGGCAATGGTAGCTCCACAAGTCAAACATCGTTTCGATGGCTTTAAGGCATCTGCCGATGAAGCAGGTGTTCCATGTGAAGCCATTCCAGCTCAAGCTTACAGTCCTCTTGGTGGACCTAAGCTACTAAAACTTGTAACAGAACTAGCAAAATAATAATCTAACTCTATTTCTTTTCAATCAAACGTAAAAGGGGAAAACGACGAATGGACAAGTTTGTAGCTTTTTTAGAAAATAATCTTTCAACCCCCATGGCGAAATTGTCTGAGCAAAAACATTTACGCGCAATTCGCGATGGTGTGGTTTCTGCGTTACCGTTCATTATCTTTGGGAGTTTATTTTTGATCATTGCATTCCCGCCAGTTGCAGCAGATAGTGCAGTAGGTGAATGGGCTGCAAAACACATAGCTGAAATTTTAATACCATATCGATTAACGATGTTTATCATGACTCTATATATTACTTTTGGTATAGGCTACAGTTTATCTCAAAGCTATAAACTTGATCCCCTATCTGGAGGTTTACTATCATTGGCAGCCTTCTTGTTCACAATAGGAGTAAAAATGATGGATGGTGTGGGGTTTGTTTTGCCAATGACAAATCTCGGAGGCCATGGCCTTTTTGTAGGAATGCTCGTGTCCATTTTTGCAGTCGAAATTTTACGTCTATGTAAGACCAAAAATATCACAATTAAAATGCCGGATTCTGTTCCAACTTCAGTAGCCCGGTCATTTGAAGCATTAATACCAGTTACAATTGTACTGCTTGTCATGACCTTGATTACAGTCGTTTTTGCTGTTGATTTACATTCACTTGTTGATAAAGCGGTTGCACCACTCATCAGTGCAGGCGATACCTTGCCAGGTGTATTAATTCCAGTGTTTTTGATTACATTCTTCTGGTCATTTGGTATTCATGGCGTATCAGTGGTAGGTGCCGTTGCTCGTCCAGTTTGGGAAGTGTACTTAGCGAATAACTCAGCAGCAGTTGCAGCTGGGAAGACAATTCCCCACATAGCTCCTGAAACATTCTTCCAATGGTTTATTTGGATTGGTGGCTCTGGTGCAACATTGGGTTTAGTAATTGCGATGCTCTTGACGGCAAAGTCTACCTATAGTAAAGCGATGGGGAAAGCAACAATTGTTCCAAGCATTTTTAACATCAATGAACCTGTTATCTTTGGGATGCCTATTGTATTGAACCCAATATTGATCATTCCATTTATCATAACACCGCTAATTGGTGCGACACTTGCATATGTAGCAACGTCCGTTGGGCTGGTGAACCCTACTTATGTAATGGTTCCCTGGACATTGCCTGCTCCAATAGGTGCCTACCTTTCAACAGGCGGTGATTGGAGGGCCATTGTTCTCGTGATGGTTAATTTAACAATTTCCGTCATTATTTATCTGCCATTCTTCAAAATGTACGACAAAAAGCTTTTGGCGCAGGAAAACATGGTAGAAACGACAGATAATAAAAATATCGCTTTATAAGGAATTTTTAAAAGGGGGAGTTTGGGACTAAAAGCTCCAAACTCCCTTTAAAATAATTGTTAGAGGGAGGAAAGGGCATGAATTCAACATCCAGAATTCACTTTTTTAGTTACAAAAGTGCCTTTCTATTTTTTAGCTTTATTCTTGTTTTTAATTTTATCTTTAACACATTAATGAATGCTTTGGAGATAGATAAACAATTATCACTGTACCTAGGAAATACCTTTGCCATAAGCGCAGGATTGACGATGGTTGTTTGTTTTGTTGAAGGTAAGTTTAAAAACAAGAAACAAGCATCACTATTGTTCTTGTCTTTATTAGCGGTAAGCGCACTGGTCTGTTATGCAATTATCTATAAATAAATGAAAATGGCCGATATGAAATAAATGCTTACGCATGAGGTGTTAGGAGAATGGAAATGAACAAAGGGGTAAAAATTGCCACAATTGGTGGAGGGTCCAGTTATACACCAGAATTAATCGAAGGTTTTATTAAACGATTTGATGAGTTGCCTATTAGAGAACTGTGGCTAGTGGATATTGAAGCAGGAAAAGAAAAACTTGAGATTGTAGGAACCTTGGCAAGGCGAATGGTTGAAAAAGCAGGGATTCCAATGGAAATACATTTAACATTAGACCGCCGTCAAGCCTTGCAAAATGCTGATTTTGTCACAACGCAAATGAGAGTGGGATTACTTGATGCACGAATCAAGGACGAGCGTATTCCATTGGAACTTGGATTGATTGGTCAAGAAACGAATGGCGCAGGTGGATTGTCCAAAGCATTACGAACAATCCCCATTCTTCTGGAAATTGCAGAAGAAATGCAAGAGCTATGCCCTGATGCATGGTTAATTAATTTCACGAACCCAGCGGGGATGGTAACCGAAGCCCTTCTTCGCTACAGCAAGCATAAAAAAGTCATTGGGGTATGCAATGTACCTTTTAATATGCATATGTCCATTTCTAACATGCTGGGTGTTGAAATGAAGAGAGTGCACATAGATTTCGCTGGGTTAAACCACTTGGTATACGGGATGCATGTGTTCGTTGATGATCAAGAAGTAACAGATAAAGTGCTTGAAATGCTGGGTAATCCAAAAATTCAGATGACGATGAAGAATATTGCTCCTCTGGCTTGGAATAGAAGATTTTTGAAATCTTTAGGTGTGGTGCCTTGCCCGTACCATCGCTATTATTACAAAACAAAAACGATTTTAGAAGAAGAGCTGGAAGCATTCAAAGCAGGGAAAACTCGAGCTGAAATCGTGAAAAAATTAGAAGAAGGTTTGTTTGACCTATACAAAGATGAAAACCTTGACATCAAGCCTCCACAATTAGAGCAACGCGGTGGAGCTTACTATAGCGATGCAGCGTGCAACGTCATTTCTTCTATTTATAATGATAAAAAAGACATTCAAGTGTTAAATGTCCAAAACAAAGGATCGCTTACTGATATTGATTATGATTCAGCAGTCGAAGTGAGCTGTATCGTCACCAAAAATGGACCAATTCCATTGACAATGGGTAAATTACCCGTACAAGTGCAAGGCTTAATACAACAGATCAAATCATTTGAAAGGATAGGTGCAGAGGCAGCTGTTACAGGGTCGTATGATAAAGCGTTATTAGCTTTAACGATCAACCCACTTATTCCAAGTGATGATCTAGCTGAATTGGTTTTACAAAAACTATTAAAGGCGCATGAAGAATACTTGCCGCGATTCTTCAATGAAAGTACAGTTTCTTACATCCAGTGAAGAGTTTTCAAACATTGAATATGGAATACAGGAATCTAATAATCTAACATAAATAGGAGTGTAATGATATGTCAACTGAAATGAACAATAACGAAATGGAAATTTTTGAAATAATTTCACATAGCGGAAATGCTAGAGGATTAGCATTCGAAGCATTGAAAGAAGCGGAAGAATTTAATTTTGAAAAAGCAGAAGAACTAATTAAACAAGGTCAGGAAGAATTGAACTTGGCACATAAGACACAAACCAAGCTAATTCAAGCAGAATTGAATGGAGTTCCAAGTGAAAAAACTTTATTGATGATTCATGCTCAGGACCACTTGATGACGGCAATGAGTGAACAAAAACTAATTGAACATATGATCCGCATTGTAAAAAAGCTAGCCCCACAACAGTAAAGAAGAGGTGATTAAACAATGGGTAAACTCGGTATATCCATCTATCCAGAACATTCAACCGTAGAAAAAGACATCGAATACATTGCACTTGCACACAAATATGGATTCAAAAAGATCTTTACTTGCTTGCTTTCTGTTGAAGGTGACAAAGAGAAGATTTTAAAAGAATTTAAAGAAACGATTGTATATGCCAATCAATTGAATATGGAAGTGATGGTCGATATTGCACCCCGGGTATTTGGGGCGCTAGGCATTTCTTATAATGACTTATCGTTTTTTGCAGAATTAGGTGCGTATGGAATCAGGCTGGACATGGGTTTTACAGGTAACGAAGAGTCGATTATGACACATAATCCCTATGATCTGAAAATTGAAATAAACATGAGCAACGCAACGAAATATTTAGAAAATATTATGGATTACAAACCTAATAAAGAAAATTTAGTTGGATCACATAACTTCTATCCGCATCGCTATGCGGGATTGAGCTATCCTCATTTTATAAAATGCTGTGAGTCATTCAAAAAGCACAATATCCGCACGGCAGCTTTCATTAGCTCACATGCAGCAACTTACGGACCTTGGCCGATAACGGAAGGATTATGTACAATAGAAATGCACCGGGAATTGCCTATGACAACACAAGCGAAACACTTGTATGCGACAGGATTAATCGATGATGTAATTATTGCAAATGCCTACGCCTCCGAAGATGAATTGAAACAGCTTAGCTTGTTAAACAGCGGTCTGTTAACATTTAATGTTAACCTTCACGAAGCCATAACAGATTTAGAGAAAAAAATAGTATTGGAAGAATTTCATTTTTACCGTGGAGATGTATCCGATTATCTTATTCGGTCGACTCAATCACGCGTAAAATATAAGAGCGAAGATTTTAAACCAACATTTACGCCTGATATTAGACGCGGTGATATATTAATTGAAAATGAGCTCTACGGACAATATAAAGGGGAATTGCAGATTGCACTGAAAGAAATGAAGAACTCAGGGAAAACAAATGTAGTCGGAAGAATAGCAGAAGAGGAAATTTTTCTGTTAGATTATTTGGAGCCATGGGGGAAATTCCAATTCAATATTAATTGAGAATCTTCAGGGAAGGAACATTGATATTCCTTCCTTTTTTTGAATAGGAGAATGATATGGATTATATTATCGGTGTAGACGGTGGTGGCACAAAAACTGAAGCAGTGGCTTATGATTTAGCGGGTAATAAAATAAGTGAAGGCAAAGCGGGGTATGGAAACCTGCTTATAAATGAAAAACAAGCCATCGCTAACATTATTCAGGCAATTGAACAATGCGTAGCTGCTATTAATAATGGAAGTTGCCGTTACATTTGCTTAGGATTGGCTGGGTATGGAGGAGTTGAAAATCAACAGGGTATAAAAAGTGCAATAAGCAGCGCATTTACTACCCCGTTTACCATTGTAAATGATGGAATTATCGCTCATGCTGCTTTACTAAAAGGAAAAGATGGCATTTTGACCATATCCGGAACGGGATCTGTAAGTATCGGCATCCATAATGGTATTGAGAAATCGGCTGGTGGCTGGGGACACATTCTTGGGGATGAAGGAAGTGGCTATTGGATCGCGATGCAAGCTTTTATAAAAATGACGAAAGAAGAGGATGAAGGATCTAATTATAGCCATTTAACCGAGTCAATACTTAAAAAACTGGGCTACCACAGTGTTATGGAACTGAAGAAATTCATTTATTCCGCGACGAAAGCCGAGATTGCTGCGTTTGTCCCCCTGATTGTCCAACAGGCGGATGCAGGCGATGATTTCTCGCAAAATATCCTTAGTCAGGCAGGATACCACCTTTCCAAAAAGACGCTTGAGGTTATCAATAAGTTAAAGTTAAGCGAGAATGTTACAATTGCAATTAAAGGTAGCATATTGACAAATATACCATTAGTTCAAAGCTCTTACATTAACCATATTAAACTTGAAAAACCAAAAGTGAAATTTATTTTAGAAGACGTATCTGCTACCTTAGGTTGTTACTACATAGCAATGGAGCAGTTAAAGTAAGTAAAAATCAAGGAGATTACATCATATGCAAGTCGAGAATATTATCCTAAGAATTGAAAGTTTATTGAACCAATTGCCAAAATCAGAAAGAAAAATTGCACAATATATCTTAGAAAATCCAAATGATATTATCAGAATGACGATACATGAATTAGCTGATCATGCCAATGCCAGCAGTTCAGCTGTAACGAGATTTTGTCATTCCATAAAAGTAAACAGTTTTTCTGAACTAAAGGTTTCTTTATCATCCCTCATTTCCCAACCGGAGAAAAAAGGATTCCATGACATTGAGCCTAATGAACCAATAGCGTCCATTAAAAATAAAATAGTGTCCAACTCCGTACAAGCCATACAAGAAACTGCACATTATTTGGATGAGGTCGTTCTTGACAATATTATTGAAACCATGAGGAGTGCAGATGTAATTTATGTCTATGGACTAGGGGCATCATGGCTCGTTGCTGAAGATATTACACAGAAATGGTTACGGTTAGGAAAGATTGTAAGTGCCAATCAAGACCCGCATATTACGGCCACTGCGCTTGCTGCTTCATCAAAGAATACCGTTTTTTTCTGTATATCCAATAGTGGCGAAACTGAAGAGATTCTGGAACTCGTTGATATAGCGAAAGCATATGGAATTAAAACAATTGGTTTATCACGATTGGGGGACAATGGATTAACTGAAAAAGTTGATATGTCCCTCCAGCATGTACGTGCACCAGAGGCTAAATTCCGAAGTGCAGCAACAAGTTCGCTTTTTGCACAATTTCTAACGGTCAGCATTATTTTCTATGCGTATGTTTCAAAATTCTATAATGAAAATAAAAATGAAATTGAACGTTCAAGGGAATCTGTATTGAAATTCACAAAAAGGAATTTGGATACTTAGAAACATGAATCTAATCTACAGGAATTTTTATCGTGTTAAAAAGCATGGATCGAACAAGATTATTACTAACGGTATTTTAGCTTGAGATGTTTCCAATCAGGGTGCCTTGTAAAATTACCTCACTATGGAAGGACGATGTACGCTAAATGATCCAAAAGAATTCTCTGAGTCCCCTTTATTATCAACTTGAAGAGGAGATTAAAGAAGCGATTCAAAAACTTGAATTGACGCCAGGAGAGATGATTCCTTCAGAAAAAGAATACACCGAAAAATATGAAATAAGCAGGATGACGGTGAGACAGGCCATTTCTAACCTTGTGAATGATGGTTATTTATATAGGCAGCGCGGAAAAGGAACATTCGTTGCCCAACAAAAATTGGAGCAACCCTTGCAAGGATTAACAAACTTTTCAGAGGATATGATTTCAAGAGGATTTGAACCAAGTACACGAGTTATCAGTTTTAACGAGGTCAAAGCCGATGATGATCTTGCTGCGAAGCTTGAGGTTGAAGCAGGAAATCCTATTTTCGAACTGATACGTGTTAGGCTTGCTGATCAGTTGCCGATGGCATATGAAAGACTATACATACCAAAAGACCTTGCCCAGGATTTAACGGAAGAAATAGCCTTAACCTCCATTCAAGACTATGTTCAAAATACGTTTGGCTTTAAAATTCAGCATGGCAGACAGGTGATTGAAGCCTCCATCGCTCAAAAAAACGAGGCGGAAATGCTTGAAGTAATTGAAGGTTCCCCGGTATTGCTGATTGAACGAAGAAGCACCCTGGATTCCAATATACCACTTGGGGTAGTCAGATCGGTCTACCGGGCTGATCGATATAAATTCAGGATTAATTTGGAGCGACTATCTTAAGCGATAAAAGACAGTAGTAAGAATGCCGCTATTAAAGGGATAATATAAAAGCTAAAAAGCCTATCTCCTTGATCTAAAGTGAGATAGGCTTTTCTTTTTTTCTTTTTCTCATTAGAGTCCCATTGCTGAAAAGAGCGATTGGGTAAGGGGTTCTCCCTTTTTAAAGAAATAAGGAATATCCGATATATTTTAAATTTAATTAAAGAAAATAAGATCCCTTGCCTAATATGGACAAGGGATCTTTGTTCAAAGATAAAAGTATAATATTACTTTTCAAGTTTAAGAGTTTTCCAGCTCAAAAAGGAAGCTACTTTGAAAAAAAACATATTCGGAACAATCTGCCTCGTGCTTTTCAAATTATTCCGCTAAGCTTGCTGCCAATCGGTCTTCTTTCCAAATGACTGTAATACCTAGGCCAATGACGATAATGACAGCAGCGAAAAGATAAGGATAGTGGATGTTTACGTCAAATAGTATTCCTCCCATTGCTGGTCCGACGATATTCCCTAAGCTCGTATAGGTTGAGTTCATTCCAGCTACAAACCCTTGCTCTTTTCCGGCAGCCTTTGATAAAAATGTCGTCAATGCCGGACGAAGCAAGTCAAATGCAAGGAAGATGAAGCAAGTTACTACAAGTACTGCCAAATAGCTGGAGATTAAAATGGACGCCACCGCAAATATTGCACCGATGATTAAACATAATTGAATCAGCTTCTTTTCACCGAGGATATCTACCAGTTTTCCAAACATGAATACTTGCACAACAACTCCGAAGATTGAGCTTATTGTAATGATGGTTGCAATATCCTTCGACGTGAAGCCGAATTTATGATCAGAAAATAGGCTAAAAACAGTTTCATAGGCTGATAAACCAAAAGCGAGTACAAATACAATGATAAACGCAATAAAGTAAAGCGGATTAAGTGATCTTTTTATATCTCCAAAAAAGTTTGTTTGTTTAGTATTAGCAGAAACTTCTGCAAGCTGTTCCTTTGTCATAGGCTCTTTTAAAATGAATATGGATGTAATGCATGCTAAAAAAGCAATGGCTGCCGCAAGGAAGAAGGGCAAGCGTATACCATATTCTGCAATAAAGCCACCGATACCAGGTCCTATAATAAAGCCCAAGCTAATGGCGGCTGAAATATAGCCCATTGCTTTTGGCCTTTCTTGTACTGATGTAATATCTGCAACATATGCAGTAACACCCGGCATAATAAAGGCGGCACTAATTCCCCCTAGGATCCTTGATATATAAAAGACGGATACGTTCGTGCCTACACCAAAGATAAGTTCTGAAACACCAAAAAGGAATAATCCGATAATGATGATTTTCTTTCTGCCATAACGGTCAACCCAACGGCCTGCGAATGGTGACATAACAAGTTGTGATACCGCAAATACGGCAACAAGAAAGCCCATCGTACTTCCTGATAAATGCATGATATTCATAAAAGATGGCATAACGGGGATAATGAGTCCAATTCCCAGAAAGGCAATGAATATATTGCTTAGAAGAATAATTAATACCATCTTTTGTTCTTTAATTGGTTTATTCATGTATTAACACCTCTTTCTATGTAAATCATTTTTGTGAAATTCCTCTCCAAAATACTTTCCAAGAGGCTGCTAATTTATCCTTCAGCCGTTTCTCATCATTGCCGTATACAAGCTCCAGCATAATGGAATCGACTACTCCCAAAAAAGCATAGGTCGGCGTTATTGCTGCATCTCCGACGATTAATTTAGCATTGATCCAATCTTGGAATTTTCTTTCCAGTATCGCCTGTACCTTTTCCTCGATATCCATGACTTCTTCTACGATAGCTTTTTCAAGATGGGCTGGCGGAAAAAAGGACATACGCAGCCAAAATTTTAAATGCTCATTTTTTTGGAAAAGATCGATGATCAATTGTAGAAATCCGTATAAATCTTTTTCAGGATTTTTTGAATCAACTTTACTGAAATATTGGAGTTTCGAAGATAGCTCAGTCTCTTTCGCATCACGTAAAACGTTTAGAAAAAGATCATCTTTTCCTTTAAAATGGGCGTAAATGGATTGTTTTTTCATGCCGACTTCTTCAGCTATCAGAGAAAGGGATGCTCCTTCATAACCATGAATCGTGAAATACTTTAGAGCGGCTTCTTTAATTTCATTGCTTTTCAATAATATCACCTCAAATTTAACGAACGTTCGTCAGTTATATTAGCAAATTTAATAAATATAAGCAAGCGGATTAGCTTATAGAATGGTATTATGCAATGCGATAATGTAGAAAAATCGGACGCTTTAATTGAATCAAAAGGAGAATGCAAATGAGACATGTCTAATTTGCATTCTCCTTTATTTTTTATTTTTTTTTGGAAATTCATATTACCCACCTCAAGTTTTGCAGATACGGCTATTCCTTAGATTCCTGCATATAATTCTATATTGAGAATAAAAAGGCAGGTGGGATGAAGATGGTTACGTATGATATCAGAAAAGAGCTTCATTACTATTCCACAAAAATACGAGAAACGAATGACCCTTATTATTGGTATTGTTTGGCTGAGACTCAGATTAGAGCCGGATTAACCAACGAAGCACTGCAAACGATTGATAACGCCTTGTCGTTCCGAAATCCATATCCTTCAAAACAGGAACTGCTAGAAATGCAAGTGAGCCTCCAATCAGTTCTTTCAAGAGAAATGAATCAGAACAGATCAACCATAGTAACTTCAAAGCAAGGCGATATTGACGGGGACGGTGAAAAGGACAATGTTTTTCTTACCGCAAATAAAACCCCCGATAGTCCATTTTGGAAAAACCTAACTTTAGTCATCCGGAATGGGAGTACAAATCAATATGAACAAGTTCCTTTGAAAAATAATGCAGGATACAATCCAACCCTTATTCTTGGTGATTTTACAGGTAACAAGAGGGATGATATTTTAGTGGTCATTGATACAGGTGGCAGCGCTGGTACTATTTATGCGTATGTATTTTCTTATTCTAATGGTAAACTCACGCCGATTTTTGATTCCGATGCATTCAATGAAAACTATAAGTATGATGTGGCTTATGAAAATCAATACAAAGCAAAGGTGAACAGTCATTATCTAAATGAAAAGTACATTCTTGACCTAACTTATAAGGGGAAGGAATATTTATCTGAAATTTATAACCAGAATGGTGTTTTGAAGGCGCCGATAGAAGGATGGGTCAATCCTTTATCTGGTTTGTATCCGGTTGATTTTAATAGGGACGGCATATATGAGCTCGAAGCCTATCAGAGAATAGCAGGGAGGTACAATGCCGACTCACTAGGGTTTGTACAGAACATATTGAAATGGAACGGGCAAGCGTTTGTTCCTGACCGGCAGAATGTAGCTATTTTTGGAGGGGGAATATAGCATTGAAGAAAAGACGATGCAGTGATCAATACAGATTTCCACTTATCGTTCACCCGAATATAATTTGCGTTAATCTCTTATTGCGTCGACAGAATTTCATGCCCTTCTTCTTTGTCACTTCAATTCCCTTGAGTCATCGTTACTTCTTCAATAAACGGGTTAGTTCAATAAGCAAGTAGTAAAAGACTATTATTAGTAGGCGATACCTACACGTGATTTTATATAATCGCTACTTTTTATTTGGCTAAATGTAAATTCTGCAGTATCCGGCACAGATATTTCAACTCCACCCTCCGGCAAAAAATTACCTTCTACACGATATTTACCTACACTTTCTCCAGCAGGCAAATACTTAGGACAGACAATAGTCCATACTAGTGTTGATTGTTTAAGCATATCGTATACTTTATGATGTTCTTTCGCTGCACGGGTAGACTTACGCTTTGATTCACTTGACAGATAACGCAGTGAATTTGGGGTGGTTCTACTTTGCAGGATACCTGCAGTTCCAATAGTTATAATTCGTTGTATATCTTCGTCTTCCATCGCTTTGATAATTAGTGGCATACTTGCTGATAATGTGGTTGTCCCATCAGTATTCAGTGCACTAATAACAACATCAATCCCTTGCATTGCACGGACGATATCATCTTTATTTAAAACATTACCTTTGATAATCGTTAAATTTTCATTATTTATTTCAATCTTCTCTGGAGTGCGAACTAATACAGCAACGTTATGTCTATCATGAAGGGCATAAGTAACTAATTGACTCCCAACACGTCCAGTTGCACCTAAAACCAAAATATTCATAAGAAAGAACCTCCTTTTGCGAATACAAATATTACACTAAACATTATATCGTCTTTTTCAACAAATGAGAGCTTTAGTGCAATATGACATCATAAAACGAACAAACTTTTCTATAAAGAATGAATCAGCAAATAATATATTAATAAAATTCCAATTTTTGATTTATATCATTGAAAGATTGGGATTTTTAATAGAGAACATCCTTAACGTGTAAATTCGCGTTTTCTGGCGGTCCTCCAAGAAGGAACTGCCAATCTTTTTTTAGATAATAATGTTTTTAAAATCTAACCTACCATTTAAAAATAGAACAGGATTGTGTCGATGAAAAGTTTTCTCGTCTCGTGAGCTAGGTGAAAGTCAGGAAATAAGAGTTACAAGACTAATACAAAAGGGCCCCCAATAGCTTCAGGAGTGGCCCTTTTGAAAATGCCACTTGGTAGAATGATCTGATTTCCATTGGTGAGAAATGACTTTATCTTGTCTTCTAGTTTAATTATGTATCACTTTTTTTGATTTCTAATATTGCTGTTCTTCTTTCGATTGTAGAAAAGCATCAACTGATTCATCTAATAACTTTTCCCGATTTGGATCTTCATTGACATCTGTATCCACTTCCATTTCTTGGTTAATTATATCGAATGTATCCTTTTCTTTATTTAAACGACTAACCTGATTTTTATGTTGGGCTGTGTTAGGGTTACTATTTTTTTGATTAGGCATATAAACTCCTTCTTTAACAGTATTTTTATTTAGTATGAACAATTGAACCAAAATAAAATCAATATTATTTTCAGCTTCTTTAACGAACAGAGACCTGTAATTAATCATTCTTCTAGTTCTGAATGATAGGTTAAAAGAGCATACATGTTTTAAATCCAAAATCACTATGGATTATATTGACTGAATATTAAGAATGTTGTAGCATTTAGTTTGCAGAGTTCAGTAATAAAACATTGTTTTTTATTGAAAACAAATAGTTAGAAGGAGGTCTGGGATGGATTTTCCATGAGTAAAGTCAAATATTCTAACAGGAGGATTTGCTATGAAGAAAAGAATAAGGAATACCTCTATCAGTTTTTTGTTGGTAGTTTCAATAATTCTACCATTATCAATATTACTTCCTTCTATTGGCCGGTCAGCTGGAGAGCAAACGGATTTTAAAGTAACTCTATTAGGAACAGGTTCTCCTATTTTAAGTACGGCTCGCTCCGGTCCTGCAACCCTTGTCGAAGTTGGTAATGAAAAACTACTCTTTGATGCAGGACGTGGAACCGCTTTACAATTATATAAAGCGAATATGTTACCAGGAAGTGTTGACAAGTTATTCCTTACTCATTTGCATTCGGATCATACGGTTGGCATCCCAGACGTATGGCTTACTGGCTCTTTGCCAACAGGAGGGAAAAGAGCGCAAGCATTTAACATTTGGGGACCTAAGGGAACAGAGAAAATGATGTTACATATGAATAAAGCATTTAAAGCCGATTTGGATGCAAGGGATTCCTCTGGGAATGGAAACGATGAAGGAGCAAGTATCGTTACAAATGATATCAAGGAAGGTGTTGTGTATAAACAAAAGGGAATTGAGGTGATAGCCTTCAAGGTTGACCATAAATCAATTGAACCTGCTTTCGGTTATCGGGTTAATTACAAAGGACATTCAGTAGTCATCTCAGGTGACACCCGTTATAATGAAAATCTCATTCAATATGCTAAAGGTGCTGACGTAGTCATTCATGAGGTTGCAGCCGCAAGACCTGATAATGAATCAGAAGCAATATCCAATATACTTGATCTTCATACCACACCTGAGGAAGCAGGTAAAGTCTTTAGCCAAATACAGCCAAAGCTCGCTGTGTACTCACATATTGTATTATTGGGTGGGTTAACAGAAGAAAATGCTGATTTGCCCGGAAGAACAAAAGAAACATATGAAGGAACAGTTGTAGTAGGCGAGGATTTATTGTCCATTGAAATAGGAGACAAGGTACAAGTATTACACCAGGGAAAAGAGGCGAACTTAGGGGGGGAATAAGACCAGCTTCATCTATTTAATGAAAGAGAGGGCTTACTTCAAAAGAAGGTTGCTGATGCAACCTTTTTTATTATGTTACTAAAGGGGCAGGCAGTTAAAAAAGGGCCAATAGGCATTTCATTTTATTTAATTTCTTCAAGATGGGAAATTAATTTTATCTTTTGTAATCGTTCCTAAACGAATTGAAATCAAGAGAAAAATTGTAGAAAGAACAGCAATCATAGCAACAATGCCAATAACCCAAGATAACAATAAAATGTACTACTTGCTATTCCTATAAAACTTCACCAAAACTAATAGGAAAATAAATATAATGAGGCTGCAATCTGCTAACCCAACTACTAACAATAATTCCTAAGCCAACTGTACTTGTTGGGTTGACACTATAAGTGTCGATGATATAATTTGTTATAGAAATGTTAGTATGGATGGAAGGTAGGCTTATTATAATGAAACCACTGCAGCACGAAAGTGTAATTCCACTTTATCACCAATTAATGGAGAGGCTGAGGGGTTCTATTGAAAAGGGGAATTGGGCGCATGGTGATAAAATCCCATCTGAAAATCAATTAATGGACCAATTCGGTGTGAGCCGGAACACAGCAAAAAAGGCAATTGAGGAGCTAGTACAGGAAGGCATCCTTTACCGAATTCAAGGAAAAGGTACCTTCGTGGCAAAACCAAAATTGCAACAGTCATTGATGGGGTTTTACAGCTTTAGCAAAGTATTAAAAGAAAAAGGAATGAACCCTAAAGATATCATTCTAAAAATAGAGGAAGTTAAATCAACGGCAAAAATCCGGGAAGCGCTGCTGCTTGGAGAAGATGAGAATGTCATTGAAATGAAACGCCTTCGTTGTGCCAACGATGAGCCGTATATTTTGGAATCATCTTTCATCCCGAAAAACGTGGTTTCAGATACGGAGCAACTTAAAAAAGTTGGCGAAATTTCATTATATGATTTATTTTCACAACAATTTAATATCGTAGTAACCAGAGCAAAAGAGGCATTTGAACCCGTCCTCATTCGTGCTGAAGAAAGTGAGTACCTTCAAACAGAAGAAGGCCGTCCGGCACTGTTGCTTGAACGGACAGCCTATGATATCAATGGAATGCCTGTTGAATTTTGTATATCCATTGTACGAGGCGATCGCTGCCGCTTTTACACGGAACTAACATAAAGTTTGCACTCATAGCATTGTGTCTATGAGTTTTTTATATTCAACTTAGACCAAAAACCCACTAACATGAAAGAAAAGAGATACTAGAACATTATAATATAAAGGAATCGAATTTTTTTATTAATTTAAGTTGTTGGGTTGACAGGTTAATGGAAGGAGTATATATTTATATTAGTCACAATTTTCTGTCAACTATAAGCTAAAGTCGACAAAAATAGTTTTTTGGAACCTTTTTTTTAATCCATCTTGTACCTACAACCCATTAACCATTAAGCGAAAATGAGTATGATATGGAACGAAATAAAACTACTCTTAAAAACATTACAAACATTCAAAAAGTTTTTCTTATAAAGGATAAAAATTTTTGTTATCCTTTATAAGAAAGCGCTTAAGTACATAATTAAGAGGTGTTTTATTAGTGATAAGATTAAAGGATATTGCAGAACGTGTAGGTGTTTCTATTTCTACTGTTTCGAGAGTAATTCAAAATGATCAGACACGAAATGTTAACCAGGAAACAAAAGCAAAAATTTGGGAGGCTGTTAAGGAGTTAGGGTATATACCAAATCAGCATGCACGAAATTTAGTTGCTAACAAGCAAGGGAAGAATAACATAAGAACAATGAAAATTGGATGGGTAGCCAATCCAAAACAAGCGGAAATTAACCCTTACTTTGCAAATATTTATACAGGTATTCGTGATGTGTTAACAGATCATGATTACAACTTAATTAGTATTACCAGGGATGAACTTGAAAACGAGACGCTACTTCTAAAGACTATACATGATTCGGGGATTGAAGGACTGCTTCTTATCGATAAGATTAATGACAGCATTATCGAATATATTCAACAAAATATACCGCTAGTAGGATTGGACTTTTTTTATACAGATAAAAATATAGCAATCGTAGACTACGACCGCGAGGAATCTATTAAAATGGTGGTTCAGTATTTAGTTAAGCAAGGTCACCAGGATATAGGTTTTATTGGTGGAGGTGTTAATGAAACTTTTGAAAATTTGTATGCTGAACATCGTTATAAAGGTTTTCAACATGCCATGGATGAAGCCGGGTTAGCCATCCAATCTGAATGGGTAATGAATACACAGTGGAAAATGGAAAATAGCTATGAGAAAATGAAAAGTTTGATTAAAAGAGATCCATTGCATTTACCAACAGCAATGGTTTGTGCGAGTGACTTGATGGCCATCCCTGCTATGAGAGCTGTCAGAGAAAATAACCTTAGAATTCCAGAGGATATCGCTTTCTTTGGGGTTGATAATATTGAAATGGGTAAATATTCGTCTCCACAGCTTTCGACGGTAGAAATACCTAAATATGAAATGGGAAGAATTGCAGCTAAAACTATTATGGAAATGGTAGAAGGGAAGATTAAACTTCCGATAAAAATCATATTGCCATTTGAATTAGTCCTTCGGGAATCATCTAACATAAAACGAACCTAAGCGGTTCTTTTTTTGAAATTTGTTGGAAAACGTTTGGAATAAATCAGGAAAACGATCGGGAAAATGGAAGATAGGAGAGTATACCATGAAACAAATGACAGCAATAATTATCGGGGCAGGTGACAGAGGGGTAAGAGCTTATGCGCCTTATGCCTTAGATTATCCTAATGAATTAAAGATCACAGGTGTGGCTGAGCCGAATAAAGAAAGAAGAACTAAATTTCAACAAGAACATAATGTTTCCAATGAAAATTGTTATGAGTCGTGGGAAGATGTATTCAATCTAGGAAGAAAAATTGCAGATATAGCTATTATATGTACACTTGATCGCAATCACTTTAAACCGACCATGAAAGCATTGGAACTGGGTTATCATGTTCTGTTGGAAAAGCCTATGTCCCCAGATCCAATCGAATGCATAGCGATGGAACAAGCAGCCCAAAAGTATAATAGACATCTTACAATATGCCATGTATTGAGGTATACAGAATTTTGGGCAACGATTAAAAAGGTTATTTCCTCAGGGGAAATTGGAGAGGTAGTATCGCTGCAATTAAATGAAAATGTAGAAGTGATGCATATGTCGCATAGCTTTGTACGTGGAAATTGGAATAATAAAGAAAGAACAAGTCCAATGATTCTGCAAAAATCATGTCATGATATGGATATTATTTCTTTTGTGATAGACAAGGAGTGTAAGCGTATTAGTTCATATGGTTCGCTTATGCACTTTAAGGAAGATAATGCACCAATTGGAGCGCCGAAGAGATGTTTAGATGGCTGTCCTGTTGAACATGAATGTCCATTTCATGCGGGTAGGTATTATCTTGGTGAAGGAAAAGGATGGGCAAGGAAATTTACGGAAGACTTTACAAATGAAGGGATAATAAAAGCGTTAAATGAAACTCCATTTGGAAAATGCGTATATCGCTCAGATAATAATGTGGTGGATCATCAAGTTGTAAATATGGAATTTGAGGGTGGAGCAACAGCGACGTTTAGTATGTGCGGATTCACAAAGGAGCAAACACGTATTGTTCAAATAATGGGAACCAAAGGAGAAATACGTGGAAATATGGAGGAAAATAGTATTTCAATCTTTAATTTTCTCAGCAAGCATGAAACGGTAATAAAATTTGACAATCCCATTGGTGGACATGGTGGAGGAGATAACAGCATCATTAGAACTTTCTTGAGAGAAATTCAAAATGGAAATAAACTAGATAGCGTTTCTTCCGCACTTGCTTCAGTAAGAAGTCACCTAATGGCATTTGCTGCTGAAGAGTCAAGGTTAAAACAGGGTCAATCCATTAATATTGACGATTATTATAATAGTTTAAAAGAAAAACCAAGCGGTAAGTAGTTTCCCTATATTAAGAGAAAAGTACCATCTCCCATTTTCTTTGGAGTGTAAATTCAATATAAAGAAAGTTTGTTCACATTCTGGTTTTATTTCCCGAGACTATTTTATTTAGTGGAGGTGGTAAGCCCTATACAATTCAGCATTCGTACTTATTTCGCAGTTATGTAGTAGTAAAAGTTTTAATGGTTGAAATAAATGTAAGGGCTATCATGGGGATATTTGTCACAAAACCATTCGTGTTCTAGGAGTATTTTGTTAGAAATCTACTAAATTTTATTTGAAAGAAGGTAACATGATGAAAAAATGGCTAATAATGCTTTTAACTGCAATTTTAGGATTAATTGGATTAGCCGGATGTAGTAATGATGACACTGCATCAGGGGACGGAAAAGTTGAAATTACTTATGGATTTTGGGATAAGAAGCAAGTCACTGCTATAGATGAAGTTATCAAATTATTTAACGAAAAATATCCGAACATTAAAGTGAAAACGGAGATTACTCCTTATGGCCAGTATTTTCAAAAACTTGAAACTGCTGCAACTGGAGCGGCGTTGCCAGATGTTATGTGGATGAATGGTGCCCATGTTGAGAAATATGCAGAAGGAAAGGTAATCCTCCCACTTACTGACCTTGCAAAAAAAGAAAACTATGGCTTAGATAATTATCCGAAATCTTTAATTGATCTTTATACTGTTAAAGGAGAAATATTCGGTATTCCAAAAGACTTTGATACAACGGGCTTATGGTATAACAAAAAAATCTTTGATGAAGCAGGTGTGCCATATCCAGATGATACTTGGGATTGGAATAAGTTAAAGGAAGTCGCTAAAAAACTGACAGATAAAGACAAAGGTATTTGGGGCTATGCTGCATTAATGGGCAACCAAGGTGGCTATTATGATTTTATCTGGCAAAATGGCGGTTATATTATTTCTGACGATGGTAAGTCCGTAGGTTTTGATCAACCGGAGGCCATTGATGCACTTAAGTATAATATTAGTTTCATTAAGGATGGATTATCTCCAACACAAGCTCAAATGACAGAAACAGCCGCTTCTGAATTATTCTCTTCAGGAAAAGTAGCGATGATGTTTGATGGCCCTTGGATGGTACAAGAGTATAAGAATAATCCTGATATAAATGTTGCTGTAGTACCAAAAGGAAAACAGCGCGCGGTTGCTATTCATGGGCTAGCCAATGTTATTGCGGCTAACACAAAGCATAAAGATGCTTCATGGAAGTTCGTCCAGTTCCTAGGCTCTAAAGAAGCAGCAGATATATTTGCGAAAACAGGGACGGTTATTCCAGCCTATAATGATACACAAGATGCTTGGATACAAGCCGTTCCAAATATAAATCTTCAAGCCTTCATTGATGGTGTCGATTATTCCGTTCCACTGCCAAGTGTGATAAGAACAGGAGAAATTTGGCAGTACGAAACGGACGTTCTTAAAAAGGTTTGGAGCGAAGAAGAAAGTGTAGAAGACGCTGTAAAAGAGTTAACAGAAAAGGCAAATGAGGCGCTATCTAAGAAATAGAAAAAATGAAGAAGAGAAGATCATTCTTCTCTTCTTTCCTTAAAAGGAGTGAATACAGTGAAGGAGCACCCTCTACAGGTTGAAGTGAAAACGAATACAAAACTTAAGGTTTCTAACTTAATGAAGACAAGGAAAAGTTCAGACTTCTTTTGGGCTTATCTCATGATTGCTCCTACCATGTTAGGTTTGTTCATTTTTTACCTGTGGCCTATCTTTCAGACCTTTTACTTTAGTTTCACCGAGTGGGGAGCATTTGGTCATTATGAGTGGACGGGGTTAGATAACTATAAACGGATGCTCGAGGATACTAACCTTTTGAAATCGTTTAAGAATACGGGGATTTATATTATTATCACTGTCCCAATTGGAATTATCTTCTCTATTCTAATAGCGGTACTCCTAAACCAGAAAATTAAAGGGACATCCGTTTATCGCACATTATATTTCTTACCCGTAATTACTATGCCTGCTGCCATCGCAATGGTTTGGAAATGGCTTTATAATTCTGATTACGGATTGCTAAACTATCTTTTGTCTTTATTTGGGATCAAGGGCCCACAGTGGGTAAGTGATCCGAAAATTGCCTTATATTCGATTATTGTGGTAGCAATCTGGAGTGGAATTGGTTATAACATGGTTATTTTCCTTTCCGGACTACAAGGAATTCCAAAGTCCTATTATGAAGCAGCGGAAATGGATGGAGCAGGTCCAATCAGTGTGTTCTTTAAAATTACACTGCCACTGCTCTCTCCTGTTATTTTCTTTGTAAGCATCACTTCTCTAATTGGAGCTTTTCAAGTGTTCGATTTAATATTCATGATGATTGGAAAAAGTAGTACAGCCTTGGAAAGCACACAATCGGTTGTTTATTTATTCTATCAACACGCTTTCGTTTTAAACGATAAGGGATATGCAGCAGCAATTGCTGTTCTACTATTAATAGTAATCCTGATTATTACTGCAATTCAAATGGTTTTACAGAAAAAATGGGTTCATTATGACTAAAGGAGGGAGAACCATTGGAAAGAACGAGACAGTTTGTAACAAGTAAGACATTCCTTATCCATTTCGTACTTATTGTTGGATCTATGGCCATGGTCATGCCTTTTTTATGGATGATCTTAACCTCATTAAAAACTTATGCTGAGTCTATTCATGTTCCACCTGTTATAATTCCGAAGGATTTCCAATGGGGGAACTATATAGAGGTTTTTGGACTTCTGCCTTTTTTCAAATTTATGTTTAATACCTTTATAATTACGGTCATCCGGACAGCAGGGCAGCTATTTTTGTGTTCGTTAGCCGCCTATGCATTCGCTCGAATTGAATTTCCAGGCAGGAATATTCTGTTTATGTTAGCTTTATCGGTATTAATGGTACCAGGGCAAGTATTTTTACTCCCGCAATATATGATTATGGTGGAACTTGGCTGGTTAAACACATTACAGGCGGTAATAGTACCAGGTCTGTTTAGTGCATTCGGTACGTTCCTGCTAAGGCAATTCTTTATGGGGCTTCCAAAAGAACTAGAAGAGGCAGCCAGACTAGATGGCTGTAACCATTTCCAAATTTACTGGAAAATAATGCTTCCCCTCGCTAAGCCGGGTTTGATTGCTTTGGGTATTTTCACTACTCTTTGGAGCTGGAATGAATTGATGTGGCCAATGATTGTAAATAGTTCTCCTGAAGCCATGACACTTTCTGTCGGATTGTCATCGCTCCAAGGTCAATATTTAACAAACTATCCTATACTTATGGCAGGCTCCTTTTTAGCAATACTGCCAATGCTGATTTTATTTATCTTCTTGCAAAAACAATTTATTGAAGGAATTGCAGTAACCGGCGGAAAATAAACAAAAAAATATACAGGATTCAATATGGTACTTACATCTAAAATTAATTCTAGGACATCAATACTTGTTGGGTTGACCCAACAAGTATTAATTCTAGGACATCAATACTTGTTGGGTTGACCCAACAAGTATTGATGATGTAAAATAAATAAGTATAGATTGTAAGTATGGTTTTTGGAAGGCAGGCATATTTTAGACACTTTTATACTGAATTTACATTTTAAAAACTCATAGTATTTTGGCTATGAGTTTTTATTAAAAGTAAACTTGTACCAACAACCCAACTATATAAAGAGGATATAAAAAGTCTGAAGGAATTGAATATTTGTGGAAGTGGGGAAAAGTTTATGAAGTGTTCGGAATCGCTTGTTCAAAAAGTAGACGATGGATAGGAATAAGAGGTGCAGGAAAATGAAAAAGGCAATCGGCATTGACATTGGAGGGACAAAAATTGCAGCGGGTATCATTACGGAATCGGGAGAATTGCTAAAGCGCGTGGATGTAAAAAGTGATCCTTTAGATCGGGAAAATATGTTTGCCAGAGTATTAGAAGCAGTGGAACAAGTTCTTGAAAAATCATCTTTTTCCCTAGCTGACATAGAGGGCATCGGTGTGGGTGTACCAGGTAAAGTTGATTGTGAAAATGGCATAGCTATTTTTCAAAATAATTTACCTTGGAAACAGTTCCCCATCACTGCCCGTATACGGGAGCAATTCGGACTCGAACAGATTTGTATTGACAATGATGTCTATATGGCGGCATTTGCCGAGTGGAAGACAGCTCAGGTAAAGCGGAACGAGACATTTGTATATGTGACTATTAGTACCGGAATCTCCTGTTCCATCATTCAAAATGGTTCATTTTTCAGGGGGGCCGGATTCGCCGGGGAACTTGGGTTGATACCGATACTTTCGAAGGCAGACCATAAGGGAATTAAGCGATTGGAAAAAGTGGCTGCTGGACCTGCCATCGAAAAGTTGGCGGAAAAGGCTTTGAAAGTTGAAAAAATTTCCACTAAAGAAGTCTTTGCAGGCTATGCAAATGGGACTTGTGGATATCTACCCATCATTGAAGAAGTGACTGACAACTTAGCTCAAGGACTTTATACGATTTCCTGTATAGTGGATCCACATAAAATGGTTTTCGGAGGCAGTGTCATCGTAAACAATCCTTTTCTGCTTAAGTTAATGAAAGAAAAGCTAAAAAGCTACCAGCTACCTGAACAACAACATATTTTAGGCCAAATGAGCATCAGCACATTGAAGCAAGATAATGGCGTCGTTGGTGCAGGATTAAGAGTATTCGAGAGATTTTAAAAAAGGAGAAGTGTTGGAGATGTTTTCACTTGATAAAGAAAAATTAGAATCGTTAGGTGCATCGATTACAACAGAGGAAATCAAGCAGCAACCTGTTTTATGGGATGAAACCTATTTATTGTATACAAAGAAACACGTAGAGATTCAAGCATTTTTACAAAAACTGGCTGAACAACATGAACGAATTCGTGTCATTTTTACAGGTGCCGGTACTTCTGCCTATGTCGGTGATACTGTCACACCTTATTTAAAAGGAAAAGTGGATGAAAAAAAGTGGGAATTGCTGAGTGTTCCGACTACCAATTTGGTGTCAAACCCCTATGAATTTTTAAATGTAAATTTCCCAACCTTGTTGGTTTCATTTGCTCGAAGCGGCAATAGCCCCGAAAGTGTGGCTGCCATAGAATTAGCTGAACAAATCGTAACGAACTTCTACCAGTTAACGATTACTTGTGCAAATGATGGCGAGTTAGCGAAAAGGGCAAAAGGTGATGAACACAATCTTTTATTATTGATGCCTGAAAGAGCCAATGATCAAGGATTTGCCATGACCGGAAGCTACTCTTGCATGACACTAACAACATTACTCGTTTTTGATCCGCTGCCATTGGATGAAAAAGGGTCAATTGTCCAAACGATTCGCCAAATGGGTGAAGGTGTTATTCGTAGAGAAGAGGATATCCAAAAAATCATCAATCGTGATTTTGACAGGATCATTTATTTGGGCTCAGGAAGTTTAGAAGGCTTAGCGAGAGAATCGCAGTTAAAAATATTAGAGCTAACAGCGGGAAAAATTGTTACCGCATTTGATTCGCCATTAGGATTCCGTCACGGGCCTAAATCATTTGTCAATGAAAAAACGTTGGTTTTTGTTTTTGTTTCCAATCATCCTTATACACGTCAATATGATTTGGATATGTTAAATGAATTGCAGCGGGATAACATTGCCAACTACATTTGTGCGATTGAAGTCGATGGCAAAACCAGGTTTGTTGGGAACACGTTTTTATTCGGCAGAGATGCTCAATCCGTACCGGATGTTTACCTGGCATTACCTTTTGTCATGATTGGGCAAACTGTCTCACTACTAGCTTCCGTAAAAGTCGGTAATACACCGGATACACCTTCACCGACAGGAACGGTAAATCGTGTAGTTAAAGGCGTAACCGTATACGAATATGAGTAAATAGAATGTACTTGAACGCTTAAGTAGTTTTATAGAATAAGGGGAAAGAAGCATGTCAACATTTATTTTTGCAGATAAGTTTTTTCTTGAGGAAAAGGTGGTAGGTCCTGGTTTTCTGGAAATTAAAGATGGAGAATTCGATATTTATTAAGAAAATAGACCCGATGGATCAGCAATGAGGTATTGAGGTATTGCCACTGCGGCAGAAACCATTTATAAAGCATGTACTGCACTTGCTAAGAGTGTTCAGTTCGATAATGAATGTGAGAAAATTGCTGACTTTATTGTGTTTAATCCTGAGCTTGATTTGATCGAGACTTACATGAATGGTGTTTGTCGTTATCAAACCTAAACAACAACCAGAAAGAGTGATTACGATGATTTTAGCTGTAACAATGAACCCATCGGTCGATATTTCTTATCCGGTTGATCGATTCAAGTTTGACGATGTCAACCGGGTAGAAACGGTAAGAAAAACGGCTGGTGGAAAAGGCTTGAATGTTGCCCGAGTGATTGCACAGATGGAAGAAGAGGTCTTGTCGACAGGTGTGTTAGGCGGAACGATTGGTGATTTCATTGTTCAGGAATTAAATAAAAGTAATATTACCAATGACTTTTTGAGAATCGAAAATGAATCAAGAAATTGTATCGCCATTATTCATGAGGGAATGCAAACAGAGATTTTAGAATCTGGACCGACGTTATCCAAAGAAGAAGGGACAGCTTTTTTAGAAAAATTCGAATGCCTGCTTACAACCGCTTCACTTGTTACGATTTCAGGAAGTTTACCGAAAGGGTTACCAACTCACTATTACCGTAAAATGGTTGAAATCAGTCGTAATAAGGGAAAGCCCGTGATAGTTGATTCGTCAGGGGAATCGTTAAAACAAGTCTTGTTACATGAGAAAAAACCATTAGCCATCAAGCCGAATACTGCGGAATTGTCTCAGCTGTTGGGCTTCAAAGCTGAAGTTGGAATCATCGATTTGAAACAAATGTTAAACCATGAGATTTTTAAGGGTATTGAGTGGATTGTCGTGTCTATGGGTGATAAAGGTGCCTTTGTCAGGCATGGGGACGATTATTATCAGGTTACGATTCCAAAAATAGATGTGGTCAATCCTGTAGGGTCCGGAGATGCGACCGTTGCTGGGTTAGCTGTGGCACTGAACCGAAATCAAACGGTGGAGTCTGTACTGAAAACGGCTATGACCACAGGAATGTTAAATACCATGGAAGCCGTAACCGGTTTTATTAATATAAACAAATTTAAACAGTACTTTGATTTCGTAAAAGTTGAAAAAATAGATTGATAGGAGAATGAAAATGTTAGATCTTACTAAAAATAAATTAGAAGCTCTTAAACGTTTATCGGATGAAAATGGCGTGATTGGAGCATTAGCCATTGATCAACGTGGCTCATTGAAAAAAATGATTGCGGCTGGCGATGCAAGTCAAGTGGGAGATGAAGGTATCATCCGTTTCAAAGAATTGGTTTCTGAGGAATTAACACCGCTTGCAACCGCAATTCTATTGGACCCAGAATATGGTTTGCCGGCAGCAAAGGTCCGCGACAAGAACGCAGGTTTATTAGTGGCCTATGAAAAAACCGGTTACGATGCGTCAGAAGTGGGCCGGTTGCCTGATTTATTACCGGAATGTTCAGTAAAGCGTTTAAAGGAAGCCGGCGCTGATGCTATCAAATTCTTACTTTATTATGATGTAGATGAAGAAGAGAAAATCAATAACTATAAACATGTCTATATGGAACGTGTTGGATCCGAGTGTGCGGCTGAAGATATTCCATTTTTCTTGGAAATAGTCTCTTATGATGCTGGAAATAATGATGTGAAAAGTAAAGAGTACGCAAAAGTTAAACCGAATAAAGTGATCAGGGCCATGAAGGAGTTCTCCAAACCTCAATATCAAGTTGATGTGTTGAAAGTTGAAGTTCCGGTAGATATGAACTTTGTGGAAGGTTATGCGGCAGGCGAAATTGTTTACAGTAAAGAAGAAGCTGCCTTTATTTTCAAGGAACAGAGTGAAGCAACAGAACTGCCGTTTATCTTCTTAAGTGCAGGGGTAAGTGCAAAACTATTCCAAGCAACGTTGAAATTTGCCAAAGAATCCGGTTCTTCCTTTAACGGTGTGTTATGTGGCCGGGCAACCTGGAAAGATGGTGTGGCATCATTTGCTATAAATGGAGAACAAGCAGGACGTGCCTGGTTACAAGATACAGGTAAAAGAAATATTGAAGAACTGAATGTAGTATTGAAAGAGACAGCCAGTTCCTGGTTCGAGAAAGTAAAATAATAATTCAATTTAAGCTCTGTGTCTTTTAATGAAGACAGGAATTAGAGGGTAAAAAAGTGATTCATCAACTGGTTTAACAATTAATGAATCAGGCGGTTGTCACTCAGTTAATTGAGAGGTAAGATTCAATGCCCTCAATCAAATCCTATCGTCCTGCATGTAGTTTTACGAAGGGGAAGCTGCCGGGGTAGGTGATGCTTACCGCGAAATCCCTGAGTTACTGGAGGAAATGAAATGATTGAAAATGCGTGTGCTCAGGGATTATAGAAGATAATTTTAATGGAAAAGAAATTTATTCAAGCAAAATTGTGAACTGTCTGGCCGCTATTCCTTCATAGTTAATCAGTTTTTTTTATGAAAAACCTCAACAGAATCCGGCGTCTGCAACCTAGTATTTCTATGAGTTCATTGGCTGCCTTTTCTTTATTTGGTATGGAAGCGCTTTCGAATGCGAGAGAATATTATTTTTAATGCTGAGTGTTTAGTCGATTCTATAACAGGGAGTATTTAGGCAATTTTAGACTTTGTCTTTCGGGAATACTAGGGCAGCCTTCATACGAGCAGCATTGAAGATGCTTGATCTATCTCCAGGTAAAGTTGTCACGATTCATGATTCATCACTAGGTTTTCGTAATGGTCCGATATCAATTGTAAATGAATTATTTATTTCACAGGATTGATAGATTAAGAGAATTAGCTGCAGAACAATTAGGTTTCAGTAAACTTTGGAACAGATACATTTTCAAGTGATTTTCAGATTGTGCTGTTAATATTATTTTCGTTTAAGCGCTGGCTATGAAAAAGTCAATTCAACTCGGTATTACTTCAGATAATCCAAGTCCAAATGGTCGGATAAATCGTGTTGGTAAGGGTGTAACATTTCATAACTTTAAATAATGGGATATTCCTACTCTAAAGCCAAGTTGAAATTCAAATCTTAAAATGTAGAAAAAAATTTCTTTTATGAAAGGAAGAATTTTATGTCAGCTCCAAATATTTTATTAACCAGAATTGATAATCGTTTAATACATGGACAAGTGGGGGTTACATGGGTCAATCATTTGGGGGCAAACTTAATTGTCGTTGCGAATGACAAGGTATCCACAGATGAAGTTCAACAAAATTTAATGGATATGGTATTGCCTGATGTTATTCAATCACGCTATTTTTCAATACAAAAAACGATTGACGTCATTCATAAAGCGTCTCCTCGTCAAAAAATATTCTTAGTTGTAATAGATGTGCATGATGCATTGGCGCTAAAGGAAGGCGGAGTGCCAATTGATCTGTTGAATATTGGAAACATGCATTATGAAGAAGGGAAAAAACAGATTGCATCCACTGTATCTGTTGATGAAAAAGATATCGCTGCATTTAAACGTCTAGGCGAACTTGGAGTGAATTTAGATTTAAGAAGAGTACCAAGCGAAAAGGGACAAAATATATTAGATTTATTTTAAAAAAATAATGGATAAAAGTAATTTTATTGGGGGGATAACCTATGTTAGTCGAAGCATTATTAATTGCTTTATGGGCTGGGATTATAGGTGTCGATCTATTTAATGGATTAACCCATATTCACCGTCCGGTAGTTACGGGACTAGTAGTTGGTCTTATTTTAGGGGACGTTCAGACTGGTTTAATAGTTGGAGGAACTTTGGAGTTAATTTGGATGGGTATGGTGCCACTTGCTGGTGCACAACCACCGAACGTTGTTATTGGAGGAGTAATTGGAACAGCATTTGGTATTATTGCTGGTCAGGACCCAAATGTTGCAGTTGGGGTGGCAATTCCGTTTGCTGTAGCTGTACAAGGATTAATTACCTTATTTTTCACAGTATTTGCACCAATGATGCACAAAGCCGATCAATATGCACTAGAAGCAAACTATAAAGGTATTGAACGAATAAATTATTTAGGCTTGTTAATTCTGTTTACATTCTATGCAGTAATTGCGTTTTTACCCATTTTCTTCGGAGCAGAAAAAGCATCAGGATTTGTTGAAACAGTACCACAATGGATTATTGGGGGATTGTCCATTGCTGGAGGGATTATGCCAGCGATTGGATTTGCGATGTTATTGAAAATTATGATGAAAGTCGAATATATCATGTTCTTTATTATAGGATTTGTAGCAGCAGCTTATTTAAAATTGCCAATTTTGGCAATTGCATTAATTGGTTTGGCAATCGCATTGTATGATTTTTACCAAAACAAAGAAAAACGAGGTCCAGATAAATATCAGCCTAGTGAGGAGGAAATCACCGATGGCATCTAATAAATATGAAGATGTATCTGAAGCTCCGGATTTAGAACAGAAGCAATTACGAAACTTAGTATGGCGCTCTTTACTTTTACAAGCATCTTTTAACTACGAACGTATGCAGTCGGCTGGATGGCTGTACTCCATTTTACCAGGTCTAAGGCATATTCATAAAAATAAAAAAGATTTAAGTAAATCAATGAAAGACCATATGGAATTCTTTAATACGCATCCGTTTTTAGTAACATTTATTATGGGTGTGATTTTAGCCATGGAACAAAAGAAAGAAGATAGAGAGGCTATTCGTGGTATTCGGGTTGCTATGATGGGTCCGCTTGGTGGTATAGGGGATGCATTGTTTTACCTTACTTTACTACCGATTACAGCGGGTATTGGTGCTTCATTAGCGGTAGAGGGGAACCCCATTGGACCAATCGTATTTTTAATCTCATTTAATATTATTCACTTTGGTGTCCGGTTCGGATTAATGAACTATGGATATAAAACAGGTGTTAAAGCAATTGTGAAATTAAAAGATGGTACAAAATTCGTTTCCCGCGCTGCATCAATTGTAGGTTTGACAGTAGTTGGTGGATTAATTGCCACTTATGTAGCATTTAAAGTTGGATATACTTGGAAATCCGGAGACGCAAAATTAAATATCCAAACAGATGTATTAGATATGATAATGCCAGCGATACTGCCGTTATTATATACGTTACTAATGTACTGGTTACTTAAAAAGGGGCGTTCTCCTTTAATGCTGATTGGCCTAACTGTTGTAGTCGGTTTAATTGGATCTTACTTTAATATTTTATAATATTTATATCTTAACACAAAAAATACTGATAAGAGAGGATGAAATAAATGATTGGAATTGTGCTAACAGGACATGGTTCTTTTCCAACTGGAATGCTTGAGTCGGTTCAGTTAATTGTTGGAGAAATAAAGCAAGTAGAGGTTATTCCGTTTGAAGAAGATGTAACAATATTAGAGCAAGTTGTATTTAAAGCTATTGACAATGTAGAAACAGGAGCAGGAGTGGTATGTTTTACAGACTTAGCGGGTGGAACTCCATTTAATGTGTGTTCTAGGATTGCTTCAGGTAAAGATAATATTCGAGTAGTAGCTGGAACAAACCTACCTATGTTGTTGAGCGGATTATTTCACCGAGAACTCAGTCTTAATGCATTTATCGATAAAATCTTAAAAGATGGTAAAGAGAATATAAAGGAATTTAAAAAAATACAGCAACAAACAGAAGAAGATGTAGCTGGAATATAAGCAAAAAAAGGAAGCGTATATTAGGTGAAATATTATATCAAAGCAGAACGATATTTAATGGAGAATGAAGAAAAAACAGGTGGATATTTGCAAGTAAGTAATGGATTATTTGGTGGATTTTCAGAGACGGTTCCCTCAGATTCCTATGTGGTCGATTGGAGTGGACATACAATTGCCCCGGGTTTATTTGACACTCATATTCATGGAATCAAAGGTTATGACATAATGGACGGAACTATCGAAGCGGTTCAGGAAATCTCGAAAGCAATTTTACAACTTGGTGTTACGCGTTTTTTACCAACAACATTGACATCGTCTAAAACAGATTTGAATCAAGCCATTTTCGCGGTAACAAAAGCGGTCAGACAAGGACTGCCTGGCGCACAATCAGAAGGTATTTTCTTGGAAGGCCCCTACTTTTCCGAACAACATAAAGGAGCACAAAATTCTTTTTATTTTCGGGATCCGGATTTTAAGGAATTTCAAGAATTAAAGAGACTTTCAGAAGGGACTATTGTAAAAATTGCCCTGGCTCCTGAACGGGAAAACACGTTAGCTTTTATTAATAATGTAAGTAAAGAAGGTGTATTTGTCTGCATAGCACATACGAACGCAAGTCATGATTGCTGTAAGAAGGCTATTAATGCGGGTGCCCAAAACTTTGTCCATTTATTTAACGGCATGTCAGGATTACATCATCGTAACCCAGGTGTGGTAGGTGCGGCATTAACGAATTCTAAAACATTTGCTGAATTAATTTGTGATGGTTTTCATGTACATCCAGACATTGCAACATTGGCATTACGTGTAAAAGGGGACAAGCTTGTCCTAATTACGGACTGTATGCGCGCAGGGTTAATGCCTGATGGAAAATATCAACTAGGTGAATTCACTGTTGTAATGAAAGATGGTATGGCTCGAACAGAAACAGGATCATTAGCTGGTAGCACTTTGAAATTGATTGATGGAGTCAAAAATTTAAAAAGTTGGAGTAGTGAACCACTGTATAAAATATGGCACAGTGCTTCATTATCACCAGCAGCAAGCATAGGAAAAGATAAGAAATTCGGTAGCCTATCAAGTGGGAAAATAGCTGATTACGTAGTCCTGAATGATAAGTTAGATGTTCAAGCTACAGCTGTTGATGGAGTTGTCAGGTATAGAAGAGGTTGAAATGAAGAAGATGCTATTAAAAAATACGCTACCGCTTAACCCGCAGTACCTTTTTTCCTTGAATAATTAATATTTGTAGGGGAGGTATATTTTGTTGTTAAGAAAAATGAAGATTGCTAATAATCTTAAAAAAATTGCAAGCTTGTTTTTATTAGTCATCCTATGGTTAACGATGGTTCCTTTAACTGGTAAAGCATTGGACGATCATAGTGTAAATAATTCGGCTGTTTCTAATGAAACGTTTAAGGAAATTGGCATAGTAACGAAAATCATAAGAGACGGAAATGATGTATATCTTGATTTTTCAACAGGTGAAAAAATAAAAATTAGTTTCCTTAAGGATAACCTATTTAGATTACACTTGGACCCAGCAGGAGATTTTCCAGAATATCCGACCCCGAATAAACCAGATCACGTCACAAGGATAATTGACAAAAATGTGAGCGATTACAATAAAGAATACGGAAAAATAAATGTAAAGGTTAACAAAAGCGATGCTAATTTTTATAAGATTTCTACAAAATCTATAGAGTTAAGAATTGAAATAGCTACTTCAAAGATGAGCTTATATGATAAAACTAAATCCAAAGTTCTTTGGAGTGAAAAAGAGCCGCTTAAATATAATAATGATAAAACATTGCAAACTCTTGATACAAAAGACAATGAATATTTTTATGGTGGCGGACAACAAAATGGATACTATTCGCATAAAAACACTTCAATAAATATTGCGATTGGTGGTGGTTGGGATGCAGGTGCTGCTTCTAGTCCAGTTCCATTTTATTTAAGTACTGAAGGCTATGGTGTGATGCGTAATACGTTTAAGCCAGGAGTTTATAATTTTTCTAAGACAGCCACCTTTTCTCATGATGAAAAAAGATTTGATGCTTATTATTTTGTAGAAGATTCAATTCCAGAGATCATTGGTGAATATACGGAATTAACTGGTAAAGCTGCTCTTATGCCGAAATATGGGTTTTATTTAGGAAAGGCTGATTGCTTTAATGGAACTCATAATGGTCATAAGGACCAAAGAACACTATTAAATAATGGACTAAATAATTTAAAAGAATATGGCAGTAATGATATGCCTCTAGGTTGGTTTTTACCAAATGATGGGTATGGTTGTGGTTATGGCGGATTAGACAATTTAAAGAGTTTTGTCGAAAAAGCTAATGCGAAAGATGTTGAGGTGGGCTTATGGACACAAAGTAATCTATATCCAGATCCTAGTTTACCAGAAGATAGCCCTTTACGCAGAGACCTTGACGGAGAAGTTCAAGCTGGTGTAAGAGCAATAAAGACTGATGTTGCATGGGTTGGACAAGGTTATTCAATGGCTTTAAATGCAACTCGTCAAGCAGCAGAAGGAATACAAAAAGCAGAAAACTCTCAAGGAGCACGTCCTTTCGTCATTTCTCTTGATGGATGGGCAGGTACGCAACGTTACGCATCATTATGGTCTGGTGACCAATATGGCGGAGATTGGGAATATATAAGAATGCATATCCCAACTTACATTGGAGCAGGCTTATCAGGAAATCCAAATGTTGGTTCTGATATGGATGGTATATTTGGAGGAGATAAAGTCATCCAGACACGAGATTACCAATGGAAGGCATTCACTCCTATTCAAATAGATATGGATGGATGGGCATCTTCAGGTGACGATTATAGTAAGTCGAAAAATCCTTGGAATTATGGAGAACCATATGCATCCATTAATAGAATGTATCTAAAATTGAAGGCTCAAATGATGCCGTACATTTATACGATTGCAGAAGAATCAACATCAAAATCAATGCCTATGATTAGAGGAATGATGTTAGAATACCCGAATGATCCATATACGTTTGGTACAGAAACACAATATCAATATATGTGGGGACCTAATTTATTAGTGGCACCAGTATATAATAAAAATGATCATACAGCCGGTGTAAGAAACGGAATTTACCTTCCTGATGAGAATCAAATTTGGATCGATTATTTTACTGGTGATCAGTATAAGGGTGGTTCAGTCATCAATAATTTTAGTGCTCCATTATGGAAGACCCCTGTATTTGTTAAGGCTGGTGCTATTATTCCAATGTCACCTGAAAACAATTCCATTAATCAATTGGATGGCTCTGATAATAGAATATTTGACGTGTACCCATCGGGTAAATCAAAATTTATATTATATGAGGATGATGGGGAAACCAATGAATATAAAAAGGATAAAAACACTAGAACCAATATCACTTCAGATGTTAAAGGTGAAAGAGTTGTTATAACTGTCGGGAAGGCTAAAGGAAAAGGGTATACCGGCATAGTTAAGAATAGAGGTACAGAATTTATAGTAAATACACGTAAAAATCCAAAGAATGTATCTGTTAAAGTTGGAGGTAAAGATGTTGTATTAAGAGAAGTCACAACGGAAGAAGAATACAAAAGTTCTGATAATGTTTATTTCTTTAATGAAAATCCAACCTTTAATAAATATTCTACAAAGAACTCAGAATTTAAAAAAACTAAGATTACTACATCACCTAAACTCTATGTTAAGGTTGGGAAAACTGATGTTTCAGCAAATACTATTAAATTAATAGTAGATGGTTTCAATAATACCCAAGTTAAGGATGTAGTAGATGAAGCAGTGCCAAATGTTCCAACAGGCCTAGGAGCAAAAGATGTAAACATTACGGATAAAAGTATCAAATTAAATTGGGATAAAGTTGATGGTAAGAATACTTATGATTTATTGATTAATGGTGTAATTTATACAAATGTGTTTAAGGCAACCGATAGTGAACAAGTACCTTTCTATGTTCATTCAGGATTAACAGCTGATACAGAATATTCTTACAGAGTCAGAGCAGCAAACTCAAAGGGAGTATCAATTTGGAGTGATGAAGTTAAAGCTAGAACAAAGCTTGATCGATATCGAAACGTACCGAAGAATATGACAGCAAAAGCAAGTAGTGAACAACCGGGCAACGAAGGATCTAAAGCTGTAGATGGTGACGATAATACTTTATGGCATACTGAATGGTCTGATGGGAATGTATTGCCTCATACCTATGAAATTGATATGAAGTTAGCTTACCAATTAGATAAGCTAGAGTATCTTCCAAGACCTGATGCTGGAAATGGAACCATCTTAAAATATAATTTAGATGTCAGTTTAGATGGTAAAACGTACAAAAATATTGTCACTAATGGTACATTCGAAAGAAATAAGGATGTTAAAACGATTTCTTTTAACGATAGCGTGACAGCTAGATACATTAAGTTGACAATTACTGATGCTGTAGGAAGATTTGGTTCTGCTCAAGAATTTAGACCATATAAAAAAGATAAAACAGAAGGAACCGTTGTAGGTGAAAATATACCAAATGGTGCAATTGATGATGAAGATCTACTATTCTTTGCTAGCTACATGGGGGTTGAAAACACAGATACAGCATGGGATCAGGTAGCAAAGGTTGATATTAATTACAATGGGGTAATTGATGCTTATGATTTAATGTATGTAGCAGGGCAACTGGGAAAAACACCACTTATAGCAACAGGTCGGCCAATTGCTGGTTTACTAGATATTAGACCTAGTAAACAACAGTTAAAGGCAGGAGAGGAATTTTTAGTGGAAATAATTGGAGTGGGATTAAAGGATATCAATGCCTTTAATTTAGAGTTGAAGTTAGATCCGAAAAAATATGAATTGGTTAAGGAATGTCAAGCAGATGGTACATGTGATTCAAGTATTGTTCAACCAACCCATGTAACTAAAGGTATGTTAAATTACTCAATACTTGCAGGTATAGGAAATACAGAGCAACGGATTATGGCGGCATTTTCCCATAAAGGATCTCAACAAACATTAGAGGGTAAAAATACATTAGCCACCATAAGGCTCAAGGCTAAGAAAGATATTGATTTTGATATGCCAATTACAAGGTCCTTACTGGTTAATACAGCTTTTGACTCAATTGATAAAATTGGAGAAGTGTTAATTCCAGGTGAAGAACCAGGTGAGATAGACTAACCTGAAGAGCCTAAGAAATTATCAATAACGAAAAGGGATCTGACTGTTACAGGAGAATTAGAAAAAATGCAAGGTGGAGTTGCCGCTTTTGACAACCTATAGATGGAGATCTAAGTGAGGGTTCATTGGCCGAATTGAAATGGAGTATAACATCTGAAGATGGAATTTCACTACCTTTGAGGAATCACATAGCGGTCCTCTTATGCTATCTGTTGCTGAAGTTCAATTTATAGCTAAGAATAGTGCTTATCTGGAATAATGGCATTAGAATTCAAAATAAAAGAGACCGAGGCAATAAGCAAAGAGCGACACCTAAAATGAAAGATTTAAAATAAATAATAATGTGTACCAGCCACTTTTCTAACCATTAAGAGAGTGGCTATTTTTTTTAGTATGTAAAGTAAAATGCACTAACTATACTTTCCTTTTTTAAAAGGGTAAAACTATTGTCACTTATGATATTATAGTGGCCAATTCCTTAAAGGGCTAGCGTTAGGAAAATGCGGATTTACAACGTTAAGGAAATCCAAATAAAGAAATTAACAATGATATTAAACTGCATTTATATATACTCATTAATAATATAAAGTTAATTAACATTTAGGTACACCAGCTTTATTCCAGAAAAGGGCGCTTGAATTTAATAAATGGAAAGCACATATTATACGTGACAATATGTGCTCTTCTATATTTTATAGGTATTTATAATGTAGGTCTTGATATCTAATCCTCTAATACCATTCAATATGTTCTGAAGGTAAATTGAATAGGAAGTTTGAATTAAAACGGATACCCATTTAATCCTGTACCAAAAAGATCGAATTCAGGATTTTTTGACTGAGTTATGGGAGGGGCTTCGGATCGCCCTATAGTAGAGTTAATTACAGCCTCACCTTCAACTGACTCTACAGAGGTTTCGTCATTCTCTTTACGCAATGGGTTATCAATCATACCCAGATCAACTCCTTTTTATAAGATTAACGAATGGTAAGTTATTAATTCCCTATATATTATAATTTTATGCTAAAAAATATCGGCGATGACTCGAATTCGTTGAAATGAACGGGTAAGAAATTGTAAGCAAAAGTGCTATAATTTTTATTACAGAATGCATAATGATTATTTTATGTTCATAAAAAAGATTGGTACCGATTCATTGATCTGATGAGGGGTGTAATGAAATTAATTCCAGGCAGGATTCATTATCGATTCCTGTCCACGAATTATTTTTTGTTCTTCGACCTTCTTAGTAGCAAAAGGATTGAAAAACATCAATCCATCCCTCCGATACACATTGTGACAGGACGCTCTAGTGATCGGCCCAGTTCTAATCCTATTGACGGGAAGGTTAAAGTGGAGTGAGAATCCTTTGCTTATTAACAAAGTAAGCCCACTCAGAAAAGCCAATCTCCTTTAGTCTTTTTTGGACTAATTCAAATTCATCACCAATACGTTCAGGTGTATGGGAATCTGATCCAAATGTTACCTTCACATTATAGAAAAGTGCTCGTTCTAAAATGTCATCCGCTGGATACCATCCACCACAATCTTTTGTTTTACCAGAAGTATTGATCTCAATGGCGATATCTTCTTGACTAATGATTTTCAACGTTTTTTCAATACTGTCTGTTTCAATGGATGAAAAGGCTGGATAAAACCCCTTCATTGCATCAATATGGCCTAAGATTTGAAACACTCCGCTTTTTGCTGATTTCTGTATTAATTCATAGTATTCATCCTTGATTCTTGACTGTTCTTTTGAGGTCAAACCATTCCAACGCCCTTTTTTAAAAATGCTAATGTCTTGAACATAATGAACAGATCCAATTATGTAGTCAAAAGGGTGTAAAAGATATTGATCACGGTAGACTTCAATGTGATCAGGGAAGAAATCACTTTCCATTCCTAATAACACGTGAATTTTACCTTCATATTTCTCTTTTAAACGATGTACTTCCTCAATATAAGGGACAAGTTCACTTTTTGCCATTGCAATAGTTGGGTAGAGATGGTCGTCCTCACTATAAAAATATGGAGAATGATCTGAAATCCCAATATAATGCAACTCGTATTCGATGGCTTGCTTTACATAATCCTCAATTGTGCCGATAGCATGCCCACAGCGATGATGGTGAGTGTGCAGATCAAATTTTATTGAATTCGTCATTTCCTTAGGCCTCCTAAAACCAACCATATTGTCTTGTTTTATCATATCCAAAATTCAAACTCTTTCTCACAAATTGTAAGAAGATTTATACCTTCCTTAAATCTGCCGTTTTATGGACGGGGAATGGATTTACTTTAGCTGGTGATACCCCTTTTTTTAAAGGAAATAATTTTATACACATCACTTATCATTGAAAACAACTTTATACCTGCCAGAAAATTTCTTAGTCGGGGGATTTTCATATGTTTGTCGGTTACACAACATCCATTGTGAGTTGTTCCTAGTAGAAACAAGAGGCAGAATCGAATTGGTCAACACGAAAAAATATGATTGGAGATTGGTTTAGTTTCCAGGAACTAAAATTATTTGGTCTTAAACGAACCGGCTAGAAGAAGGTTATTCTGTTTAAGGGCGCATTGTACAAGGAATTGGTCATTTTTAGTTCGAGGTTTGTATAAATGTAGGATTTCTTAGACAAACTAGAATGTTCAAATATGTAAAAAGAAAGGAAAGATACAAAATGACAAAGGTATTGTACATCACAGCTCATCCCCATGATGACAAACAATCTTACAGTATGGCCGTTGGAAAAGCATTTATTGACACTTATAAAGAAGTTAATCCTAGCCATGAGATTGTGAATATTGACCTTTATAAAGAAAATATTCCTGAGATCGATGTAGATGTTTTCAGTGGTTGGGGGAAACTTCAATCTGGAAAGGGCTTTGAAGAACTTTCGTCGGAAGAGAAAGCAAAAGTCAGTCGTCTCTCAGAGTTATGTGAGCAATTTATAGCTGCCGATAAATATATATTTGTAACACCTTTATGGAATTTTTCATTCCCTCCAGTATTGAAAGCATATATTGATTCCGTTTGTGTAGCAGGAAAATCATTTAAATACACCGAACAAGGCCCAGTTGGTCTTTTAACTGATAAGAAAGCCTTACATATTCAAGCTCGTGGTGGTATTTATTCCGAAGGACCTGCAGCTGAAATGGAAATGGGTCACCGATATCTAAATATCATTATGCAATTCTTCGGAGTGCCCTCCTTTGAAGGTATATTCGTTGAAGGACATGCTGCAATGCCTGATAAAGCACAAGAAATTAAAGAAAATGCCATTGCACGATCAAAAGATTTAGCATCTACTTTTTAAAACAAAGAGTCAACAACTTGTTGGCTCTTTGTTTTTTGCATAATTAAAAGTAATATCTGGATTTATTTATTCTTACTTCATCAATCAGGGGCATTTCTCTAATAAATTCGTATTTCTTTTATTTAGTGGGTATTTATTATTGTTGCTTTAGTATTTTGGCTTGTTAAAATTTCGCCTGATAATTTAATTTCTTAATGTTCTATATGAAGAAGTAATAAAGTCGATCCTAAACGTAGAGGAGATCGACTTTGGAATTCTCTGTACTTATTTCGTTTTATTTTCCATACTTTATGTATGAAGAATATTCTTATCAATTTTCCCCATTGCTTTAACTCTTAGGAGCATTAACTTTAGAACTCTGCAAATGGAAATGCAAGTTAATAATTGTACTTAGAAATGGAGTGATACGATGAATAAGATGTATGATGTCATCATTACCGGTGCTGGATGTGCCGGCTCTACCTTGGCAATTTATCTTGCTAAGGCTGGTTTCCATGTGTTGTTAGTGGACCGATCGACTTTTCCAAGGGACACATTATCAACCCATACCTTTTTCAATAATACTGTCGCTCTTCTTCGAGAAATAGGTGTCCTGGACAAGTTATTGGAAACAAAAGCACCACCGGTACGGGATATTAAATTTCAATTTGAGGATACCGTGATAGAAGGTCTCATCCCTGAGGTTTACGGAGAGGACAGTTGTTATTGCATTAGACGCACTTATCTCGATCATATCCTACTTGAACATGCCAAATCTCAAATGAATGTAACTGTTTTAGAAGGATTTCGTGTGACGGATGTCATCCGTGAAGACGAAACAGTAATAGGCGTGAAAGGTTTAGACAGCAACAACGAGAAACAAGAATTTTCAGCTCGCCTGGTAGTCGGTGCAGACGGCCGATCCTCTATTATTCGCAAGCTGGTAAAAAGTGAACTCAAAATAAGTATTCCGGCAACAGTCGGCATCTATTTTGGGTATTTCTCTGGATTTTGCCATGATAATGTTCCTAAATTCGAAGTATACAAGTTAAAAGATAACACAGCCATTCTCTTTCCGACGAATGATGATTTATATGTTATTGTCGGCATTTTCCCATTAGGAAATAAGGAATTGATAGAACGGTTGAAATTAAATCCGGAAAGCGGTCTACGCAATCTCTTAACAGATAACTTTCCGAATACAACAATTGGGGCCCGCTTGAAAAATGCAAAACTAGAAGAACCGGTCAAAGGCATTCAAGGCTATGATAATTACTGGTATAAAGGAATGGGAAAAGGATGGGCGTTAGTTGGAGATGCGGTATGTTTTAAAGATCCTGGCATGGCGCAGGGTATCCATGATGCTATATGTGGGGCACGTATATTATCCAATATTCTATTAAAATATAAGGGACAATCAGATCAATCAAATCAAATGTCTGAAGAATATCAAAAGGCAATGGAAGATGAGTTTATGGTTCGGTTTCACATGGGATGCCAAATTTCCAAGAACGAACGCATATCTGAACAACAGGATGCTGTCAACAAGCTAATCAGTTCCCATCCAGAGGCCATAGAGAAGTTTTTAGGGATTTACAATTACGCAAATGAGCCCGTTGTTTTAGAAAAAGAACTTGTACGAATCATGCAGTCAATCTAGCGATATTTCTAAAAAATAAAGTGATTCAAGTACAAAAATAATTCACTAATAAAGATAGAGCGACAATATGCTGTTCATTTTAAGATAGGACTAATTCAAACAAATTATAAAGCAGTTCAATCTCATTTTGGAAAGCGTATCCTCTTGGTAAAGTTGCCCCGGTTTACACAATACAGCTTAACCTATTGAGCCTGCATCAGTGGTGCTACCCCTAATATGGGGGATCAAGAGGAACGGTTAATAAATCTTTATTTCAAAGCTACGGTTGGTACTTTTTTCACCAGGTGCCATGGCACAAATTAGAGAAATAAAAAAAGTCATTTCCTTACGTACAGGAAACGGCTCTTTTTTGCTGGGATTTGCTTAGCATACAAAATACCGAAGTTTGGCGATTTTCAATTGAATTGAAATCCAACATGAAAATACTCCGCGATTTAGTTAATTATCACGTTTAACCAGTATTTCGTCCATATACTCACCAATTTTGCGGAATTTATCATAACGTTGTTGGCGTAAAATGCCTTTATCTAAATGACCAAGTTCTTGCAATGCTTTTCGTAGAGTTTCTTGGATATAATGCGATTGAAGAGGGAGGTCAATATGTGCTCCTCCAACTGGTTCTTTTATGATTTCATCAATCACGCCTAGTTTCATCAAATCCTTAGCCGTAATTTTCAATACTTCAGCTGCGCGTTTTGCTTGTGTGGCATCCTTCCATAATAATGCTGCTGCTCCTTCAGGCGATATAACCGAATAAAATGTGTTTTCTAGCATGAAGATTCGATTGCCGATACCTAAAGCCAAAGCGCCACCACTCCCACCTTCACCAATAATAATACAGATTATGGGCACTCCAAAGCCAGCCATTTCACGAAGGTTGCGGGCAATAGCTTCAGATTGTCCACGTTCTTCTGCTTCACGACCCGGGAAGGCTCCAGACGTATTAATAAATGTTACGATAGGTCTATTGAACTTATTGGCTTGTTGCATAATTCTTAGAGCTTTTCTGTAGCCTTCAGGTTGCGACATGCCAAAACGACGATGGATATTGTCTTTTGTATTTTTCCCTTTTTGATTTCCTATTACAGTAATAGGCATTCCCTCGAAGGTAGCTATTCCTGAAACCATAGCAGGGTCATCCCCAAAAAGTCTGTCACCATGTAGTTCAAGAAAGTCTTCAAAAATATGATGGATGAAATCTAAAGTAGTAGGGCGTTGTTGAATTCTAGATAGTTTAATTTTATCCCAAACTTCCATATTTTCATAAAGATGATTTTTGATTTCAATGGCTTTTTGCTCAAGATTATTTAATATTTCGGAAAGGTCAAGATTATGATTTGCTGACATCTCTTTCAGTTCGGCAATATGGTTTTCTAGTTTTTTTAATTCTTGAAAATTCATCGTTCAAGGCACTCCTTGAAGTTTAGATGATGGATTTTTAAAATGGTTGTTAATGATTGTCTTAATGCACTTCTATTTACAACCATATCCAGTTGACCGTGTTCTAATAAAAATTCAGAGGTTTGGAAATTTTCCGGGAGTTCTTCTCTTATAGTCTGTTCAATTATGCGTCTACCTGCAAAGCCAATTAAAGCTTGTGGTTCGGCAATATTGATATCGCCTAATGAAGCGAAACTAGCAGAAACGCCCCCTGTTGTAGGATTCGTCAAAACGGATACGAAAAGAATTTTTTCATAGTTTAGTTTTTCTAAAGCACCACTTGTTTTCGCCATCTGCATAAGGCTAAGAATCCCTTCTTGCATCCGAGCTCCACCGCTTGCTGAAAATATTATTAATGGTTTTCGGGTTTTTAATGATTCTTCAATGGATCTTGTGATTTTTTCACCCACGGCTGAGCCCATGCTACCCATACGGAAGCGAGAATCCATGACACAAATGACAACCGGATAGCCGCCTATGGAAGCTTCCCCAGTAATGACCCCATCATATAATGAAGTCTTTTTCTTATCAGAAACTAATTTATCTTTATATTCAGGGAAGGATAACGGGTCAACGGAAGTTAAACATTTATTGAATTCCGAAAAAGAATTACTATCTGTAATCATTGAAATGCGGTCATAAGCTGTTACGGGGTAGTGATATTGGCACTTAGGACAAACATTCAAATTCATTTTCATAAGAGAGTGATCATACGTTTCCCCACACGATTTACAAGTAAAAGAGTCCGATTCGATATTTTCTCTCTTTATTGGATACACCTTCATCAATCCTCCTATAACAAGTTACGCTCCCAATTATGTAAAAAAAGGAGCGCGATATTTTTATAAAACTTTTTAAAATCATAGTAATTGTAGAGAATGAAACTTTATTGTCGGTCCTTCATTATGATTTTACTTTTCCTGTATAATACATTTACTGGGAGGAGAAAAAAGGTATGAATGAATCAGAAACACAGGGTTATATTGACGGGAATTACATAGGCTTGTACTTATAAAAGTATTAAAAACTTCTTTCTCTTTCTGAAAAGAGGATAGAGGTATCATATGCAATTACTAAAGTAATGGAATGGGTTAAGCAGTTCATTACAATTAAATGGACATATGTACCTAGGTGTAATGAGGGGGAAATCATATAATTGGAATAAACTCCTATCGTGTGATTCACTATATATGCATCGTAGGGATTAAAATCCAAGGAATTATCACCGCACCAAAAATAATCGTACATTTTGCTCCAAAAGTGGGTAAAACTAAAATGATGATATGCAGTATGTCTAATTTTCAAGATAAAGTTGTCTTTATTACGCCTCCAGGGGCAATGGAGAAGCCGCTTCAAAGGAGCTTGCATCTAAGGGTGCGAAGCTGGTATCGGTAGCTCATCGCGAAGTTTGTTTAGAAAATTACAAAAAGAAATTCTGAATTATGGCGGTCACGCTGTTTATAATGTGATGGATGTCACCTAATTTGAATAAATCGAAGAGCCCTATGTGGCATCCAGTGCTTGAATTAGATTAATTGGGGGTTTCATGTATGAGAGCGGTATGTGCTCACGCTGCATTGATTTTGTTTGTGGGGAGGATGAGGTTTAGACGGGAGGCGATACATAAAGATGAATAAACAAGAAAGCGGTTATAGATGGGTGGTATTTGGCACCGTTTTATTTGCTTACTTTTTAATTGTGAGCCAAAGAACGGCTCCTGGTCTTATTACCGATCAATTGATGAAGGATTTTCATGTTTCCGCTTCTACCATAGGTCTTATGAGCGGCATTCAATTTTTAGCCTATGCAGGATTACAAATACCGGTTGGTCTTTTATCAGACAGATATGGCCCCAATCGATTTCTCATTATCGGCACACTCCTTAATGGGCTGGGAAGCCTAATATACAGCCTTTCTCCCAATGAATATGTGTTGATTTTCTCCCGGTTATTAGTTGGAATTGGAGATGCCACCATTTTTGTCAACTTGGTTTTAATATTAAGCCAATGGTTTAAGGCACAGGAATTTGTAAAATTATTAGGCCTGGTTGCCATGGTTGCGAGCCTTGGTTCGTTATCAGCTACCGTTCCTTTTTCCATGTGGATTTCATTCGCTGGTTGGAGAACCCCATTCCTTAGCATAGGAATTATTTTAGTGCTTTCATCATATCTTCTGTATGTCGTTCTTGTATCGAAACCAAAACAAATATTTAAAGTTGATTCCAAAGCCAAGGAAATTCTAATTAAAGACCGGGAAGGTGTTTGGTCGATTCTACGCCGAATATTTTCTACCCGTCAAGCCTGGGCCACTTTCTTTTGCCACTTTGGAGTTGTTGGCACATATATAGGATTCATCGGTTCGTGGGGAGTTCCCTATGGAATTCATGTGTTTGAAATGTCTCGTTCAGGGGCAAGCCAGCTTATTATGTATGGTCTTTTTGGAGCCATCATAGGAGGCCCTTTAATTAGCTGGATTACAAGCCGGCTGGGTTCTATCAAAAAGGTCTACACCTTTATCCATCTAATTGTCTTATGCAGTTGGAGTGGGTTGTTCTTCTCCGGCGTAAAACCTCCATTTATAATGGTGGTGGTTTTACTATTTATCATAGGTTTTGGAAATGGAGCTAGCTCTTTGACTTTTGCAGTGGTACGGGAATCATTTCCTATTCAACAAGTAGGTGTTGTTTCTGGATTTGCCAATATGGGTGGATTCTTAAGTGCCGTGTTGTTGCCTAGTGTTTTCGGAAATGTACTGGATCTATTTCCTCGGCATTCTATAGATGTGGGCTATCATTATGGATTTCTCATACCTGTCATATTTTCTTTGATGGGATTGTTAGGTGTCATTTTGATCAAAGAGAAAAAAACGTTTTAATATATATTTCAGTTATAAAGGTCCGATTTGTAAACGTCCAAGTTCTAAAAAGTAAGTTTTTATAAAATTACCAGACATATTCTCCTTTACATAGTTAAAACAATATGTAAAGGAGAATATGTCCTTTTCACTTATAGCAAACGAGTTAGCTATATAGAACTTATCAAAATACTATAAACAAACTGGGAGAGATAAATGCACTTGATGCCTATTCAACAGATAGTGAATTGCAAAAATATCATCTTACAGTATTGGAAGACGACAAACATTAATTCTCTCCCTATCAAGCTATCAAGGAGCACCATTGTTAAAGCGAGAGACATTAGAAGAATACCCAGAGTTAAAAGGAATTTTGAATAAATTGTCTGATAAAATTACCGATGACGAAATGAGAAAAATGAATTACGAAGTAGCCGCAGAGAAGAAAGAGGCGAATAGCGCCAAAGAGTTTTTAGAAAAAATCATTTGCTGAACTAGACGTAAATAACCAGACAGCATTTCATCCGTCTATAAATACGAGAGGAGAATTCAAATGATAATAGAAACAAAGGAAATTCTTTCAAAGAAAATCCTCACTGAGGCAAAGGGTTATTTGGAAGTTGGATTTACACATTCATTAAATCCCTACAGTGGATGTGCATTTTCTTGCAGGTACTGTTATGTCAGAGAAATGCCCATTCAAAAATTTAAGGGAGTTCCTTGGGGGGAATGGGTGGACATAAAAACAAACGCTGCAGAAATTTACCGGAAGGAGATCTTAACACTTCGCGGAAAAAGCAAAACTGTGAATATATTTATGTCTTCCGCAACAGATCCATACCAGCCAATTGAACGGAAAACAAACATTACACGGGCAATCCTGGAAGAGATGATTAAAAATCCTCCTGACTTTCTTCAAATCCAAACTCGAAGTCCACTGATAATTAGGGATATTGATTTATTAGTAAAATTGAAAAAAAAATGTAGAGTCCTTGTTTCCATGACGATTGAAACAGATAGGGAAGATATAAAGCGAATTTTCTCTCCTTATGCACCAGGAGTTAAGCTGCGTACTAAAGCTTTAAAAGAGGTACATGACGCCGGAATATCCACCCAAGTTTCGATTTCTCCCGTAATGCCATTTAGCCCGGATTTCCCAAAAGTTTTAGATGGAATCGTGGATCATATTTGGATTGATACTTTAATTATTGGCGATGGTACGATGGGTAAACGTTCAAGGAGATTAGGAATGCCAGAATTATTTAAAGAACATGGACTCTCGAAATGGTATCGGGAGGATATACATGTAATGGTGGTTAAATATTTTAAAAAGTACTTTCCTAGTGACATAATACGAGTTTCAAAAACAGAGGCTTTCCCAAAATAAAGTTCCTGTTTTGAGTAGGATTATCGAAATTGAAAGTAAAGTAAAGTTAAGTAACAACGACTCGTTAGGAAGTATGTGACCTTTTAGAGAATCACTGTTCATACGTGTGCTGGGTTTGTGAAGAATTAATAGTAAGGAAGGTTGGGCCAATCTATCACACTTAATAATTATGACATCGTTTGACATTGAATTTAAGAAAAAACTATTTATATTATTAATAAAGTAGTTAAAGAAAAAACAAGGGCGTTAGTTCCATTTACTATTGAATCATTACACAGTAAGATTTAATAAAAAAGAAATCTGAAATTTTTGGTATCAAAAATTTTATTCTTTAAAAGAAAAGAGTGGGTTTAATAATGAAAGACATTAAAAATATCTATTGTGTAGGTCGAAATTATGCTTTGCATGCAAAAGAATTAAATAATGAAGTACCAACTTCCCCTTTTTTATTTTCAAAACCAACTCATTCGCTAGTTGAAGCAAATGGTCAGTCAATTACTTTGCCGAGTAATCAGGGTTCCATTCACTATGAAACAGAACTTGTCCTTCATATCGCAAAGCCGTACGAAACAGGAATGAAAGTAGATGAAATAGTAGATGCCTTAGCCATTGGTTTGGATTTAACACTTAGAGATGTTCAAGCACAGTTAAAGCAAAAACAGCATCCTTGGCTTTTGGCTAAAGGATTTAAAAATTCGGCTGTTGTAAGTGATTTCATTCCGTTTCAAGGTGTCGAAGCATGTAAACAATTAGATTTTTCCCTTTTTAAAAACGGAGAGCGTGTACAAGTCGGAAATATTAAGGACTTACTTTTTGATTTGCAAACAATTATAGATTTTACAGCAGAGCATTTTGGGCTTGGGAAAGGAGATATTATTTTTACTGGTACTCCTAGTGGCGTCGGTCCTCTTTCAGATCAAGACAAGCTTTCACTAAACTGGGGTGGAAAGGAAATTGGATCCTGTTCTGTCACACTACATCCATGATAAAGAGTAGTCATTTCCTTTTTGTATGCAACTGTCGGGACAGTAGTTGCATAAGAAAATAAAAATTATCAATGGATTTTACATGAAACTTATGCTTTGTTGAATTAAACGTAAAAGCTACTCCTAAAGATTGGTATCTCTGAAGTAGCTCCTATTTTATAACTTTCTATACTTTTCTGGTACTCTGGAATCGAATATGGGAACATCTTTTCTTATTTGGGGTACTTTCTCTAAATTTAAAGTTGCCTTTAATTCACCAACTTCTTGATCTAATTTTTGAACAATGTCTCCCCATGGATCTACAATTTGTGAGCAACCTGCAAATTCCACCCCTAGCTTTGTCCCCGCCACATTTGATGCAACAACATACATTTGGTTCTCAATTGCGCGCGCACGAAGTAACGTATTCCAATGTGTTTCCCTTGCAAGTGGCCATTCTGCGACGATATGTAACACTTGAATACCTTGTAATGCTAAGTCACGAATAATTTCAGGGAATCGTAAATCGTAACAAATAATAACCCCCATCTTCACACCTTCAAGTTCAAATATTTCAACTTGATTATGACCGCCCGTTAAAAACTTAGGTTCATCTAACATCGGAACAAGGTGCATCTTGTCATATGTGTGAACAATCACACCCATTCGATTTACTATAATCGCACGATTAAAGATATCTTTACCTTCTAATACGGCAATCGAGCCACCCACCAAGTTTACATTAAACTTCTTAGCTAGTGATTGTAAAAATTCCATGGATTGCTTTCCATCCACTTTGCAGATTTCTTTCAATTCCTCCAACGCATAGCCCGTAGACCACATTTCAGGAAGTACAACAACATCTACATCATCACTATAGTTAGCTTCTAACCAGCGTTCAATGATTTTCCTATTCTCTACAGGATTTCCAACCACTAAATCCATTTGAAATACTAAATAATTCAAATCGGTCACTCCTCTTAATAGTATTTAGTTTAGTAATGAAGTATCTGGTTTCACAAACAACCATAATATAGCTGCAATAAACACAGGGATTACAGTTACTCCTAATGTGATATTCCACCCAAAGTTTTCTGCTAACCAACCACATAATAACGGTGATACAAAAGCTCCTAGATTTCCCCACAAGTTCATCCAACCTGAAACGGAACCTGAAAAGTTTCTCCCTAAGTCTGTAGCGGAAGCCCATGAACACACTACTGTAAATCCTAGTGAACCCAAGCATAATGATAACCATAAAACATTCATATAAGGAGATACTGTCATAACAGCAAGGTACATTGAAATAATAAATACTATTAAACCTGATATAGCTAAAGAGGATCTTGATATTTGCTTTGAAAAACCTTTACGTACTAAGTAGTCGGAAAGAATACCACCAGTCATTACTGTTATCAGTATTGCTAACCAAGGTAGGCTTGCAGCAAATCCCATTTTACTTAATGAGAATCCTCGATCTTCCAGTAAATATGTAGGTAACCAAACTAAAAAGAAAGTGATAATATACAAAACAACGAAATATTGTAATCCTAAAGCCCAAAATCGATAGCTTTTCAGAAAAGTACTCCAAGGGGCTCTAACTTTAGCAGTATCAACAATTTCTCTGTCTTCTAGAATATATTCTTTTTCTTGTTCATTCACAAGTTTATGAATTTCAGGATAGTCCCGGGCTATAACATACCATACACCTGCAATGATTATTCCTATTAATCCAAAAATATAAAATACAGCTTGCCAACCAAAATATTGATAGATATAAACCGTGACGATAGGGGCGATAACTGGTCCAAAATATGAACCTGCCAATAATGCACTGGATGCTCTGGCTTTTTCATCTCTTCTAAACCAGTTTGTATTAAATACGGCATTAGCTGGAAACATCGGTCCTTCACCTATCCCAAATAAGAATCTCACCATATACAAGAGACCATGAGATTTAACTAAACCCGTCAAACCCGTAAATACTGACCACCATACTAGAGAAAAAGCGATCATTTTTCTAGGACCGAATTTTTCTGCCATAAGTCCTGCCGGAATTTGAACTAACGCGTAACCTAATGAGAATAGTGATGCGAGCATACCAAACTGCACTTTATCTAAACCTAAATCATCCATCATTGGTTTTGCTATAATTGAAATATTCGATCTATCCATGTAAGCGATTACACCTATTATAAAGAAAAAGAATGCTAGTCCCCATCTAACTTTTGTAGGTTTCTTTTTCAAAACAATTCCCCCTTAATAAACAATGGAATAATGATGTGTAATTTTTCTTTTTAACTTGGGGTGTTCGATTTCATATTCAAATTTATCACCAAAAATAAACCCATTTTTTGTAGGAACAGTACCTGAAAAAATAATAGTATGTTCTAAATCCTTTTCCCCGAACTTGTCCAGCTTTTCCAATAATACATCAACCTCTAAGAGTGCATCTAAAGTGTCTTCTTGATATAAACATTTCTCTCCATTTGAAGTAACATAAGAACGTAAAATAATATTATCCCAATCTTCTTTTAAATCTGCTAATCTCCAAAAATCAGTTGCAAGAGGTTTATCACAAATTGATTTAGACTTTAAAATATCTTCTTTTTCTACTTCTCGATCAGTATGATCGCTGCCAAGGGTAACCAACCATTCTTTTCCGTCATGGAATAACACATATTCTGTTTCCCCAGAGGAAAATTTACTTCCATTACATTCATTAGAAAAATTCAGTTGTTCTATTTTTTGTGGATATATCATCGGTACATGGGGTGGAGGTGCAATACCTAATTCTTTTAATTCATCTATGTGCTCTTGAATTTTTTCTATATTTCGTCCACCATATCCAACAACGATTACTTTATTAATATCAATTTCATGCTTTTTGACCTCTCCATTAGAAAGATGCAAATTAATTACTTTTCTCATTTGAATTCCTCCTCAATTGATTAATGATTTCATTTTTGGTATTTTCCACATGGTTATTTGATGCAACCAGAAGTTGATTAATATCTTGTGATTTTAAACCCTGCACAATTGCTTTATGTTCAGATATTGTTTCCTCAATACGCGACTTCTCAGTTATGGCTTTTAACCCAAACCATCTAATCTGATCACCAATTTCCTCAAACCATTTTTCTAATCGCTGATTTTTAGTTAAAAATACAATTTCGGAATGGAACTCTTTATCTAATTCAATAAATCTTTGGTGATCTGTTTTATTTTTTTCTTGCTCCTCAATGTAACCTTCCAATACTTTTATTTGTTCTAGAGTAATATTTCCACACATTTTTTCTAATGAGAATCGGTCAATAATCATTCGAATTTCCATTACTTCAATTACATTTTCCTCGGTAATTTCATTAATAAACGTACCAACCCGTGGTTTTGAAATTATCCATTTTTCTCTTTCTAACAACGACAGGGATTCTCTTACAGGAGTCCTACTTACACCTAACTTTTCACTTAGATCTCTTTCAAAAATGGCTTGACCCGGTAGAAGTTCGTAATTCAAAATTGATTTTTTGATTGCCTCAAAAGCTATATCTCTTAACGGCATAACTGGCTCTATTTTTTTCATTTTTCCTCCTCTTGGTATGTGGTATACCAACAACTTTATCACACGCTGAAAATTCAGTCAATTCATAATTGACAGATTTCATTGGTTCCTTTTTCTATCATTGTAGCAATTAGGATTCTGGCAAGGTTTCGAAAGGGGAATCTTCAACCGGCAGACGCGTTTAAACACGCAAGTTTTTAGTCCAGCTGGTTTTTATCACAACAAAAATTATGACAAAAGGTGTAATTAGTTGGTGGGCATGAAATGCTTTTTTCCTTCATATACCGTGGTGAAATGGTGGAGGTGATACCATTATTACTCAGTTCGCAGACCTAGGAAGTTGATCATTCTCCTGTAAATAGTATTCAAAACTTCATTTATTAACTTAACAAAGTTGGTGAATGGAGATTCTGTATAAAAAAGGTCGAATTCCAAAAATAGATGATAGAAGAGAACTGCCCATATTTAAACATAAGCACTCTTTAAAAAGGTTTTAATTAAAGGCAAATTTAAAGGAAAAGAAAAGGACACAGCAACTTCTCCAATTCAAAATATTGTTCCGGTTTTTCAAATGTAAAAAGTTTTGAGTGGCACGGGTTTTTTGGGTAAATGAATTATTAATAAAAAATTCAGAATTATAAAATAAATATATTGTGTATTGTATACAATATGGCATATAATGAGTTTAATTTACAAAAAGGAGGGCAAATGGATGCAATGAAATTAAATAAAATTAAATCCGTTTCAATCGCTTCAGAAGTTTTTGATCAACTTAGATTAAAAATAATCAATGGTGAGTTGAAAAATGGAGAGCGATTGGTTGAAATGAATCTAGCCAAGGAAATGGGAGTAAGCAGAACTCCTGTTAGAGAAGCGGTACAACGGCTAGAACAAGAAGGTTTAGTTGAAATACTCCCCAGAAAACACTGCGTTGTGAAAGGCATAACCTTGGAAGCCATCAATGAAATTGTCCTCATTCGTTCGTTATTAGAGCCTACTGCTGCTAGAGTCGCAGCGTCCAAAATCACCGATGAACAGCTATTGAAATTAAAAAGTTATCTAGATCAGTCTGAAATGTATTTTCAACAAGGTAGAATTGAAGACCTTATGAAAGTCCATGATTTATTTCATGCGGAAATCATTAAAACTTCTGGGTTAAACAGACTGATCAATATGCTAGAAAACTTACATGATTATATTGTTCATTTTAGATATTCCTTTTTAAGCAGACCCCACCTTGTAGAAAGATCCATCAAAGAGCATTCTGAAATCTATGAAGCTTTATGTAGCCGTGACGAAGACAGAGTAGAAAAAGTATTTATCAAACATCTGAGCGGAATTACAGATTATGAAAGAGTGGTAATGGAAGATAGTATGCATTCCGAACAAATCGGTTTGGAAAAATGATGTAATCAGAACAGGGGGATTGTAATGAGTAATATGAAAACGACAAGTATCCGTGGGGAAATCAAAGAAACGATTCGAGTTTTAAGTGAAGAAGTAGGGCAACGATTCGCAGGAACAGAAGGTGAGTGGAAGGGTACTGATTATATACACCAAAGACTTAGCGAATTAGGAGTAGAAAATGAAAAGCAAGTGTATCCTTTTGTGGGGTGGGAGCCTGAAGGAACACCTGAGCTTGAAATCTTGTCTCCAATTCCTAAAGTATTAAAAACGGCTTATCTACTATTCTCTGGATCTACTCCAAGTACAGGAATTAAAGGGAAGCTTACATATCATGGAATAAAAGGCCTGATTCCGGGCGTGTATGATATGCCTTGTTACAATGTCTTAGGTGCTGAAGGAGAAATTTTGGCACAGGTTGTTGTAAATAGCGGCGGTGACCCTATTGCATTATTGAATCCAAGAGCAAAATTCCCAATTCCTGCTGTAGTGATGAGTTATGAAGATCACATTCGTGTTCAGGAGTTATTAAGTGAAAAACATGACATTGAGGTATTTGTTAAGGTAGAGGGCAAAATAAAGGAATGTAAATCGGCAAACATCATTAGTCATCCATATAAATCGAAAAATACGGTTAAAAAGAAAAAAGTAATTGTCTGTGGTCACTCTGATACTACGTTAAATACTCCTGGAGCCTATGATAATGGTTCAGGTATAGCAGGAATCGTTGAAGTTGCCAGAAGACTGAAAACCGAAAATCATGATTTTCCTTTTGATATTGATGTCATAGCATTTTCCAATGAAGAAGTCGGATTCATAGGAGCCGATTATTATGTGAACGATTTAAAGGAAAAAGGAACACTTAATGAGGTAGCGGCAGTTATCAATCTTGACCAAATTAGTGCGGGAGACAAGATATGGTCTTGGGTAGGGCCGGAAGATTTCCGTCAAAAGGTAAAAGAAAGTTTCAGAGAAGCTGGAGCTTATGATAGAGATGACTTCGAAGTTGATGTTGATACTCCTAAAGCGGGAGCCGATGAATGGATGTTCCATTTAGAAGGGATTCCAACGGCGCTCCTTATGTTTTGGAGATTACCGGACTATCACCGTCCGACAGATACTATGGAAAAAATCGAATATGACAAAGTGGAGCTTATTATCGAGACTGTTTTCAACTTACTCAATCGGATAGAGTAAAGGAGAATTCCCATGTCCAAAAAAACTGTTCTTATCCTATTAGCTCCATCCGTATTGATCTTATTGGGACTTTTTGTTATTCCTTTAATTGTTGTTCTTAATAATTCCATCTTGGATGAAAGCGGAAGAATAACTTTTCAGCATTATCTTTCATATTTTAACGATCAACACTATTTATCTATTACCATACGATCAATAAAAATCTCCTTAATAGCAACATTTATCACCTTGTTGGTCGGTTATTTTATCGCCTACTTCACCACCAAATATATCAAGAGTAAGATAATTAAGCGTATTGCCTATATCGTGATCATATCACCATTATTTACGAGCGCTGTCGTAAGATCATTTGGATGGATGGTCATTTTAGGGAATAACGGATTTATCAACAAAACTCTATTAGGGCTGGGTATCATCTCCCAGCCTCTAAGACTTCTGTATAATGAGACTGGTATAATAATAGGTTTGGTGTATATTTTAGCTCCCTTTATGATTTTATCCATTACGACGGTTTTGGAGAATATAGACAGCAGGCTGGAAGAGGCTGCGTCGGATTTAGGTTTAGGTCGTTTACAAACCTTTCTAAAGGTAACGCTTCCATTAACAGTCCCAGGAATATTGGCTGGCAGTGTGATGGTTTTCTCTCTAGCTATTAGTGCTTATGTTACGCCTGCTATGCTTTCCGGTGGAAGGATCCAATTGATCGCGACCGTTATCTATGAACAGATGATGCAGGTATTCAACTATCAGTTCGGTTCTGCGGTTGCTTTTGCTGTGTTAATCTTTAGCTTTTTGATTATTGGATTAAACCATTATTTATTAAGGTCTGACTGGATGGAGGGGGGAAGACGTTGATCTCTAAACTAGTAATGTGGACAATAGGTGGCTTCCTGCTTTTATTTCTGGCCTTTCCATTATTGGTGTTGATTAATGTTTCATTTACTGAACTAAATTATTTAAGTTTTCCTGGACAAGGATTTACATTGAAATGGTATCAAAAGCTTTATGAGGATATATCGTACGTAGAATCCTTCATATATAGTTTTAAACTATCGGGTGTTGCTACTCTAGGTGCGATATTAATTGGTATTCCAGCCTCATATGGTTTGGCAAGGAATAATTTTAAAGGCAAGGGGATTGTGATGAGTCTTATCTCATCCCCTCTCTTGCTCCCTCAAATCTTCTTAGGCTTGGCACTGCTTCAGTTTTTTTACTACTTTACTAATAGCCCACAGAATTTCTTAAATCTAGTGTTAGGTCATATCATTATTACATTGCCTTATGTTGTTCGGACGTGTGTGAATAGCTTCCTGGGGATAAGTCCGTATATTGAAGAAGCAGGAAGGGATTTAGGTGCGGGTGCATTGAAAACCTTTTTTTTCATTACATTGCCACTGATGAAATCTAGTATTATCGCAGGAACGCTGTTTTCCTTTGCTGTTTCGTGGGTAAATGTTGAAGTTACGATTTTCTTGACCTCTGCCGATCAGATGGCACTTCCGGTTAAAATGTTCAATTATGTTCAGTACAACATCGATCCAATGATAGCTGCTGTTTCAGCCGTGACGATTTATATTGCATTTTTCTTAATTCTTGTCATTGATATGTTAGTAGGCATTGAAAATGTTGCTTCAAAATAAAACATGGGACTAGGGGATGTTATATGAAGAAGTTAAGTGTTTACACCATTTTGTTGGCAATTATTTTAGTGGTAGCTACCGGTTGCGGAAAGCCCGTTCAACCAAATAGTGGGGCGACTGAAGCCAATACAGATGTACAAGAACAAGAAATATCGATTGCCATTTTCGGTGGTGATTGGGGCGAAACTATCAAGAAGCATATCATTCATCCTTTTGAAAAAGAGACTGGTATCAAGGTAAAAATCATTGAAGGCAATTCAACGGCAACTTTTTCCCGTCTATTACAGGAAAAAGGCGCGCCTACCATTGATTTAGCATTAATGGACTCCGGAATTTCTGAACTATCCTACGAAAAAGGAATTGTTGAAAATATTGATAAAAGTAAACTCAAAGAAAACGCTGCCCTTCTGCCAGAAGCATATCAAGGTAATGGTGAAGAAGTATTTGGAGTAGCTCTAGGGTATTGGGGGCTAGGGATTGTTTATAACAAAGACGTAATTAAAAACCCACCAAAGTCGTGGAAAGATCTTTGGAAGGAAGAGTACAAAGGAAAAATAACGGTCCCTACACCTGCAACTACCGGAGGCTTTCCTTTATTGGTACAAGTTTCTGAGCTAGAAAGAGAAGCAAAAGGAAAAGTAGAAAAAGGACTTGGGAAAATGAAGGAATTAGAAGTAGTAGCATACTTCGATGGTTCTGGAACGGCTACAAATCTATATCAAAGCGGGGAAGCATCAGTTGGAGCTCACTACGGAGGCCCTACTTATGTAATGCAAGACCAAGGTCAACCGATTGAATTTGTTGTTCCGGAAGAAGGCGTTTTAGGTGCAGGTAGCTTTTGGCATGTTGTGAAAGGCTCGAAAAAGTCTGAGCAGGTTTATTCCTTCTTAAACTATGCTACTACTAAGATTGCACAGGAAGGAATTGCGAGTGATTTATATTTGGCACCAGTTCATAAGGATGTTGAATTAGATGAAACAACCCTTGAAAGAATGCCTTATGGCAAAAACGGCACCTTACAGGATTTGAACATGCCTGATTATAATCTCATAAACCAGCATCGAGATGAGTGGAACGAGCTATGGAACAGAGAAATCGGAAATTAAGGAGGTTTCAATCATGTCAGTGGTTCCGATTGTAGAAAACAATATAGCACATGTAGCCAAAGAAAAAGACAGCATTATTGAGTTACATAGCATCACGAAAAAATATAGTCAAGCAACTGCCGTAGACAACATTTCCCTTAATATAAAGGAGGGTGAGTTCCTCTCGCTTCTTGGTCCAAGCGGATGTGGGAAAACCACTACCCTTAGAATGATTGGCGGTTTTGAGCTTCCAAATCAAGGCAGTATAAAGATCGATGGAAAAGAAGCAGGGAATTTGCCACCCAACCAACGTCCGGTAAATACGGTTTTTCAAAACTATGCTTTGTTTCCTCATTTGAGCATTTACAATAATATTGCTTTTGGATTAAAGCAAAAAAAAATATCAAAAGCGCAAATTGCAAGTGATACAACCGAAATGATCGAAATTATGGGGTTGCAGCAGCACATGGAAAAATATCCAAGACAACTTTCAGGTGGGCAGCAGCAAAGGGTTGCACTTGCAAGAGCTCTGGTCAACAAGCCAAGAGTGCTCCTTCTAGATGAACCACTAGGAGCATTAGATTTAAAGCTAAGAAAAAAGATGCAGTTTGAATTAAAAAAACTTCATGAACAATTCGAAATCACGTTCATATATGTCACTCATGATCAAGAAGAAGCATTAATCATGTCCGATCGAATTGCTGTTATGAACCAAGGTAGAATCGAACAAATTGACACGCCTCAGCAAATCTATAACAATCCAAAGACTCTTTTTGTTGCCGACTTTATTGGGGAAACGAATGTAATAGATGTGGATCTATTAGAAAGCCAGAATAGAGAAAATCTATTAAAAGAGTTTTCCCAAGTTAAGAATTCAGATAAAAAGCTTGTAATAAGACCTGAACACTTAAAAATTACCCAAAGTCGCTTTCAGCCTAATCGAATTACGTTTGAGGCTAAATTGAAAAAGGTCCATTTTGTTGGTTCAAAAAGAGTGGTAGAGTGTGTATCAGGCTCTCAGGAGATTGTTGTTAACCTATCTGATGAGGAGCAAATGGATCATCTAGGTGAGAGTATTTGCTTGAGTGCTAGAAAAGACTTGGTGAAAATACTTTAATATGTCGGTAAACTCTGTTTAGAGGAAACTTTTCACAGAGCTTTTTTCAATTCAAGTAACAGGACAGCTGCTCAAACTTTCTAATACTTCATATTTTTATTTCAGTAAAATAATAAAAATATATAAAATTTTTTCGTTGGGTAATTCAGCTAAATCTGACTTTCTCTTCAATGATTTTAAAATTTGTAAGGTGATATGCTTTTCTTTAGTTCTCTTACCAATAGAAGTACTGCTACTGTAAAAAGGACTATCAGGATTAATAGGTAAATTCTAATAATAGTTATTTCTCTTCAAATCCACCCATTGGTTAGCTTTTCTTACCTATTAATCTTACTATTGAAATTCCCATTCTTCACCGGAGTTAAGCAATTATTCTCGGAACAGTTCCGTTAAAACGAAGTCATACCTAGCCGATTGTAATAATTAAGGGATAATGATAGGGAAAGATATTTTGTAACGGATTAGGTGAAGATGATCATGAAGCTAATCATCATATGTGGATAATAATGATCAGATTTGGAAATTTAATCTACGTTCATCACTCTAGCTATGCCGAGTGTGTTTCACATTAGTTAAATATAATAGACACTAATTAAAGTTGTGCATAAGTTGTGGACGAAACAAAGAGAGATAAAGAGAAATCTTCATCCCTCAGGTATTTTCCCCAACTTGTGCATGGCTTTTTTTTGAGGAAGAAAAGAACAGTTTATGTAAATGTTGTTGGGATATAATTTGTAAAATATGAACGGTTTATTTTGCGAATATAAGCTCTTAAAGATTTTTAAGTATAATGTTAAAGAAAAATGATTATATTGATGTAGCATGTGTTCTGGAAATCGAATGTTTGCTTTTTGGACCTTGATTTTCCTATTTTATTCAAATTAAAATGAATATTGATAGGGAATTACGAAAAATAAATAAGATTATATATAAAATATAAATATTTTTAAAGTGTTGTGAAATTTAAAATAATCCTATATACTATAAAAAAACTATTTTCCTATATGTAACTGGCGCAACATGGAGAACCATGGGGGAGCATATAGAGTATAAGCCGCGCGCCTGGGCAAACACTTGATCTATAAATAGATCAAGTGTTTTTTATTTTCCTAGGAAGAGGTGTAGGTAGAGATGAGTAATATGCATAGAAATATGGGGACTTTTGCTTTAACTATGACAGGTATTGGTTCTATTATCGGCTCAGGTTGGTTGTTCGGAGCATGGAAAGCTGCCCAGATTGCTGGGCCAGCAGCTATTTTTTCTTGGATTATCGGTATGGTTGTAATTTTATTTATTGCATTATCTTACGCAGAGCTTGGGGCAATGTTTCCTGAAGCTGGAGGAATGGTTAAGTATCCTCAATATTCGCATGGTTCTTTTATTGGATTTTTAGCTGCGTGGGCGAACTGGATTTCTATCGCTTCGACTATTACCGTTGAGGCCATTGCTTCTGTACAATATATGAGTACGTGGCCTTGGGAATGGGCCAGATGGTCTCATTCCTTAGTTGATAACAATATCTTAACGACCAAAGGATTATTCATAGCTTCTTTACTATTATTGTTCTATTTCTTCGTCAACTATTGGACAGTTAACCTTTTTGCTAAGGCAAATTCATTTATTACTATTTTTAAATTAATTGTTCCAGGTGTAATGGCAGGATCGTTATTTTTTGCTGGATTTCATGGTGAAAACTTTACAAGTTCTCAAGGAATCGCACCATATGGTTGGGCAAGCGTTTTAACAGCAGTAGCTACTTCTGGTATAGTGTTTGCGTTTAACGGATTTCAAAGTCCAGTTAATATGGCAGGAGAAGCGAAGTCGCCGAATAAGTCTATACCAATTGCTGTTATTGGGTCTATTCTAATTGCAGGTTTTATATACGTTATTTTACAAGTTGTTTTTATCGGTGCAATCGATCCGTCTATGATTGTGAACGGATGGAGTCAACTGAATTTTAATTCACCTTTTGCAGATTTGGCAATTGCTCTTAGCCTTAACTGGTTAGCGATTGTATTGTATGTAGATGCGTTTGTATCACCGTCTGGTTCAGGTGCCACTTATACAGCTACAACTTCGCGAATGCTTTATGGAATGCAGAAGAATGGGTACTTACCGAATATCTTTGGTACATTACATCCACTTTATGGTGTTCCTCGTCCAGCGATGTTATTAAACTTAGGCGTATGTTTTATCTTTTTATTTTTATTCCGCGGATGGGGCGTACTTGCTGAAGTGATTTCAGTTGCTACACTTATTTCGTATATCATGGGGCCAGTTGCATTGGCAACTTTAAGACGTACTGCTTCTCATTTTAACCGTCCATTTCACTTAAAAGGTGCTTCTATTATTGCACCTTGTGGATTTGTTTTTGCATCGCTTACTTTATACTGGGCGCGTTGGCCATTAACAGGAGAAGTCGTTTTCATCATTGCCATTGGACTACCTATTTACTTTTATTATCAAGCTAAAAATAAATGGAATGGTTTCAAAAAACAATTTTTATCAGGTGTTTGGATGCTTCTTTACTTAGGTTGTATGATTTTGATTTCTTATATTGGAAGTGAGAAGTTCGGCGGAAAAAATATTCTTACATTTGGCTGGGATATGGTGGTCATCGCATGTCTGGCACTTTGCTTCTATTGGTGGGGAGTTAAGAGCGGGATTAAAACAGAATACTTGGCTGAGGCTGAAAAAATCAACAAAGAATTTATTAATAAATAACTCTTAGTGTAGACACAGCTATATGAGTAAAAAGAAAACATGGTTACTTTATGACCATGTTTTTTTATTTATTAAAAAGTGTTCGCAAATTGGAACACCTGACAATATTGATGAAAAATTCAAACTTTTACCACGCGTTTATAGCCAACCTCGCTGAATAAATGATTGGCAGGAAGTACAAACATTTCATCTCCCAAGTCTAGTCGTATCGAATGAGAGAAAATGTCTCCGTTATATACGAATGAGTGATAATCACCAAACTCACCACATGGATCAACATCCTCTGGTAAATCTTCCATTAATTTTTGGTCTGCAGTAAGTAAGTCCATCGGACTTCGACAAGGCTTCGAAATGGCAAAACTGGAGCTGAAAACGTGTCTGGCTAAATATGAACATATAAACACGTTGATGTATATGGTTTTTAGGCTTAAACATCTAAGTTGCAATTTAGTAACTTAATGAAATAATTATCTTTTTGATATTTATTATTTGTAATAACTCAGCTCAGATTTAGGAAGCAAACACCATTCTGTGGATTCAAAAAGTGGATGAGGTGTACGAGAATTGAATATTTTTATCTTGAATTATTATATTTATGTTACTATAATTACATGGAAAGTACGCGAATTGAATAAACATACGCGAATTGAATACTTTCTTTTAAAAAACTTATTGTAAAAAAGAGATAGAGGAGCCATTATCATTGAAAAAATTAATGTTGTTTACGACTGGTGAACAGTAGCCTCACTTGAAGGAGAAAACGGACTTGTACCTGAACTGCATGCCGATGATCTATTAAGTTACATGCCTGAATTAAATGTACTTTGCCGTATTGATACGAAAGAGTTGTCATTACGACTCAACGTCTAGAAGAAGGAGAAGACATGGGTATATATGAAGTTGGTCGGAAAATTGACCATAATCGTGTAGTACGTTCTAAAAATATGAACACAGTAGCAATCGTGACGAAATTGATGTGGGTGCTAGGAAAAACATCAGATCCTAAAAAGGTAAAACAAATGATGGATACATCGATTGCAGCAGATATTACATATTTTTTTGAGATACTGCTATCAAGGCGATTAACTCAAATATTTGGGGGCTATATAACTCCTGACTTTGGACAGAATTCATCAGTTGATGAAGTTGGTCTTTTTACAGTGAAAAAACTAGGTATCTTCTAAGCTAGTAAATTTCTTATAAGAGGTGATAGAATGCAACAATTATTACATGATGTAGTTGGCGTAACAAATGAATTCCTTTGGTCAAAATTATTAGTTATTATGCTTGTTTCTTGTGGGATTTATTTCACATTTAAATTGAAATTTGTACAGGTTCGAATGTTAAAGGAAATGGTCCGTGTTTTAATGGAAGGGAGAACTAGTTCTAAAGACAGCGTTTCCCCATTTCAAGCTTTCTGTATTGGTATGGCCGCTCGCGTTGGAACAGGTAATATCACAGGAATTGCGATTGCGATTGCATTAGGCGGTCCTGGAGCGATATTCTGGATGTGGATAATTGCAATTATTAGCTCAGCAACCAGCTTTATTGAAAGTACCTTAGCACAAGTATATAAAGTAAAAGATAAAACTGGTTTCCGAGGCGGTCCATCCTATTATATGGAAAAAGGATTGAACAAACGTTGGATGGGAGTATTATTCTCCATTTTAATTACGCTTTCTTTCGGTCTTGTATTCAATTCTGTACAATCAAATACCGTTACAATTGCTTTTGAGAACTCATTTGGTTCAGATCGTTTAACTGTAGGGATTCTCATGACATTTGCTTTCGCTGTGATTATCTTTGGCGGTGTGAATCGTATTGCAAAAATTGCTGAATACAAGGTTATGATTCTAGGTGTGTTATACCTTGGAATGGCATTATTTGTCGTAGCAATGAACATAACCAAAATGCCGGAAATTCTTTCTCTTATTATTAATAACGCGTTTGGCTTTGAACAAATAGCAGGCGGTTCAATAGGCGCTGCGTTCATGAATGGAGTTAAACGTGGTTTATTCTCGAATGAAGCTGGTATGGGGAGTGCGCCAAACGTTGCCGCAACGGCAAAAACAAGTCATCCGGTGAAACAAGGACTTATTCAAGCATTTGGCGTATTAACGGATACACTGATCATCTGTACAAGCACAGCATTTATTATTTTACTTTCTGATGCTTATAAACAACCAGGGCTAACTGGCATTGCACTTACACAAACATCATTAAGTGAACACATCGGTTCCTGGGCATCAGGTTGTCTTGCTATCTTTGTATTCCTATTTGCATTCGGTTCGTTAATTGGTAACTATTATTATGGGGAAACAAATATTCGATTTTTACACAAAAGTAAAGTGTTGTTGATTCTATATCGAATAGGTGCGTTCGCCATGATTGTATTCGGTTCGGTTGCAAAGGTCGAGCTTGTATGGGATTTAGCAGATTTATTTATGGGCTTAATGGTTATCGTAAACTTAATTGCCGTTCTCTTATTATCAAAAGTAGCTTTTGCAGCATTAAGTGATTATATGAAACAGAAAAAAGCCGGTCAAGATCCAGTTTTTTATAAAGATAGCATTAAAGGTCTTGAAAACCTTGATTGTTGGGAGCACTCTCAAGATGCTACCACTTTAAAAAAGGAAAACACCATGTAATAAAAAAGATTTTAGACATAAGGGTTTGGTATTATCACCTACAGGGGGCTTGTTTGCGATTATGAGAAGAGCCGAATTTTATATTATCTGAGGTAAGTATACCTTACCCATCAAAGGAGTTTATTCATCATGCATGTGCAACAAAAAACACAAAAAATAGTTCGCTATCAGAATCAACAGGGCAAAATACATTACGGTATTGTTGAGGATGAGATGATATTACAACTGTCTAGCAGTTTTGCTGAACTTGTCAACAAGGAAATAAAGTATGACGGGGTAGAGCTGAAATATAGTGACGTGAAAATTTTGGAACCTGTAAAACCTTCTAAAGTGGTTAATTTTGGCTGGACATATGCAGGTCATGCGAAGGAAACGGGCGGAGAGGCAAACCTTGTAGAACTATTTCTATTTTTAAAGCCATTATCTTCGCTTATTCCAGACAAGGAGAAAATTATACTTCCTCCAAACGAGCTAACCAACCAAGTGGAGCTTGAAGGGGAAGTGGCCCTGGTCATTGGAAAGCGCGGAAAGAACATTAAAGAAGAAGATGCGCTTGATTATGTGTTTGGTTGCACGATATTTAATGACGTCACTGCAAGAGATCTTACAAAAAAAGATCCACAGTTTACGCGGGGCAAAGGATTTGATACGTTCGGGCCTTTGGGGCCGTGCATCGTTACCGGGATAGATCCTACCAATTTGCGGATTGTGACCACTTTAAACGGCCGTGTTGTACAAGACGGGAATACCAATCAAATGTCTCTGAGCATTCCGTATCTGATCAGCTGGCTTTCGCAGGTGATGACACTCGAGCCCGGTGACATTTTGGCCACGGGTTCACCATCTGGCAGCTGCCCGATCAAGACGGGGGATGAGGTCGTTGTTGAAGTCGAGAATATCGGTCGGTTGTGTAATGGTGTCCAGTAGGATGTGCTGGAATTCTTAATATCGAAATGATAAATAGTTAGCAAAAATCAGAGCTGTCTTTATGAAGTGAACCCAAAAAGTTAGACACTTTATTTACTTAGGCAGCCTTGAGGGCATGAACCCGGTAATCTACCGGGCTCATGCCTTTTAATTTTACCTTGATTCGTTGATGATTGTAGTAATGGATATAATCTCCTAGTTCTTGTTTGAAATGCTCCATGCTTTCAAATTCTTGAAGATAGAGTAATTCGGATTTTAATAAGCCAAAGAAGTTTTCAATGACCGCATTATCGAGACAATTTCCTTTGCGGGACATGCTTTGTGTAATGTTATGTTTTTTCAAATCATGCGAGTATTGTTTCATCTGATAATGCCAGCCCTGATCTGAATGGAGAATGGGTGAATCTTTCGATTCCAAGCGATCAAAGGCTTTATCCAGCATTTTGGAAACGAGCGGATAAACAGGCCGAGATTCGATAGTATAGGCGATGATTTCTCCATTAAACAGGTCAAGAATGGCTGATAAGTATAGTTTCTCCCCAGCTAGATGGAATTCCGTGACATCTGTCACCCATTTTTCATTGGACTTTGCCGCCTTGAAATCACGTGCTAGAATGTTGGGCGCAATCTTACCGATGTTCCCTTTGTACGAACGGTATTTCTTCATGCGAATCAATGACTTCAATCCTAGTTCATTCATCAATCGGAGAACTGTTTTATGATTGATGCGAGCACCTCGGTTACGTAATTCTAGGGTAATACGCCGATACCCATAACGCCCTTTATGCGTATGGAAAATCTCTTTGATAAGGAATTTAATTTCTGTGTATTTATCCTCACGCCCGAAGGCGTTTACCCAATAATAGTACGTACTCCGTGCCATTTTAGAAATGGATAGAAGCAGTTTTAAATCAAATTGTTTCCTTAGTTCATGGACTACTTTCGCTTTTTCTTTCTTTGTAAGGCTTCCTTTTCTTGAACTAAGGCATTCAACTTTTTTAGATAGGCATTCTCTGCACGTAAGTATTCTAATTCGGCAAGAAGTGCTTCTTGAGAGCCATTAGCTTGCGATTTTTTCTTAGTTTCTTTTTTCATGGATAGACGCCCCTTTTTCATTGGTTTTAGGGCGTCTATACCTCCTTCCTTAAACTGATTTACCCAATTCAAAAGTGTAGAATCGGAAGGAAGGTTATAGTGTACAGCGGTCTCGTTGATCGATGCCCCATATTCGTTCATATATTTAAGTACCTCTAGTTTAAAGGGCAGAGTGTAATTTGTATAGGATGGAACAAGTCCTTCCATCCCATGTTTTAGATAGCGAGCGACCCATCTTTTCAGAGGGGATAAACCTACATTTCTTTCTTGAGCAATGGATTTATAGGATTTTTTCCCTTCTAAGTACTCTAAAACTGCATTTGATTTTTCGTCTATCGTATATTTAGTCAAAAAAATACACCTCCAATTGTTAGATGTTGTCTAACAATTGGGGTGCAGTTCATTTGGCAGCTCTTTTTCTTATAGAGCTATTGTGGCAGTTAGTCCGATTCCTTAGTGTTTTAAGAAATTAGTTTTTCATTTGGGATTATCAAAGTCACCATTGATCAATGGGAGATAGAATCAAATATGAGAGAAATCATAATAGAACTATGCTTTTGAGGCACAATAAATTGAAAAGATATAAAAAGGATGCAAAGCGAGGAATTTTATGAAAAAGGTTGTAATGTTTTTCCTATGTCTTCTTATCTTAATTCTTCCATCACAAGTTTTTGCTCAACGAAAAGTACCTATTTTAATTTATCATTCGATTGACGAGTTTACTGGGCAGGGTTCTAAGGAGTTATATGTAACTCCTAATAATTTCCAGAAACAAATGATTTATTTAAAAGACCATGGCTACACATTATTAACTTTTGATCGTTGGCAAGACATTAATAAAGAAAATAAACCCATTTTCATTACCTTTGATGACGGATACAAAAACAATCTGAATGCATTTGCTATCTTTCAAAAACTTGAAAACGAACGTTTTAAACCAAGTGGTACCATTTTTGTTATTTCTGACTTTATCGGTCGTTCAAACCGTTTATCGAAATCGGATTTAAAAATGATGGCTGATTCGGGTATAATCTCAATCCAGTCTCATACTGCTACACATCCTGATTTGACGGAAATAAAAAATTATGAATATGAACTGAAAGGGTCCAAAGATAAAATTCAAAAAATAACAGGCAAACCAGTTAATGCTCTTGCGTATCCATACGGAAATTTCAATGACAAAGTCGTAGAAGAAACGAAGAAATATTATTTATTTGGACTTACGACAACTCCTGAACTATTTTCTGAGAAGGGCATTAAAGACGAACTTTATCTTTTACCACGAATTTATATCAAGTATTCAACTACTCTTGATGACTTTGCAAAGATAGTTGAAAGCGGTTCCTAAACCAGGTAATCGCTTTTTCTTTTGGAACCAAGGGAAAAGTACTTAATATTGTTTATAAGCAAATGGGTACGGAAATAGGAAAACATCAAATATAATTCAAAAGTTTAAGGAGATAGATATTGAACTAATTGGGTGATTTATGATTGAAGTTCTTTAAAAACAATGGAGTGGATGAATACCACCTTCGTGTGTCACCAAGTAACAAGCAAGCAATAGCTTTTTTTAAAAAAAGCAATGCTAGAACTTAAATTTGAGTTAGGTGTGAAAGTAATTAGAATGAAAGGTACAATTTAACTTTCACTCTTTTCAACTAACGGGTGCGTTAGCTGAAGCTCGGAGCTGTCTTTAAGGCAGCTTTTTCTTATGGGGGTACCGCAAAAAAGGTCGGGCAACTACTGCTCGACCTTTCAACTATACCCCACTACATAGTTAATGGATATTTATAATACGAAACTATAAAAATATCATTCCTCAATATGTATGTAGATTAGTTTTACTTTGCAAATAAGTGGTTGCCTATTCTAATGACTGTTTCCCTAGTGAAAATCCATTCATCTGTTGCCGAGGAAGGATTATAATAATAAACAGAACCATGAGTAGGATCCCAACCTTGTAATGCATCAATAACAGCTCGATAAGAATAGCTATTTGGGGTCAAATAATATTGCCCATCATGTACAGCTGTAAAAGCATTTGTCTGGAAAATAACATCGTAAGTATTTTTAGGAAAACCTGGCGTTGACATTCGGTTCAAAATTACTGCAGCGACAGCTACTTTTCCTTCATAAGTTTCTCCTCGAGCTTCTCCATGAACAACCCTGGCCATCATTTCAATACTATGTAATTTTTGTTGTGTTTGGAATCCAAAAACTCCATCTGGAAATAGTCCAGAATCTAGTTGAAGTTGATTCACTGCATGATCAGTAATTGAACCATAATACCCTGTTGGTTGACTGTTAAAGTAACCCATTTTCTTTAAATTTTCTTGTAAGTCATAAACTGCTTGTCCTTGACTTCCATTGTGTAAAATTTCTTGAGCAAAGATTGAATTTGGTATAAAAAACATGAAACAAATAAAAACAACAAACGACATTTTTTTTACATTTAACATCAAATAATACCACATCCTTCGATTCATTTTCCTACTATTCTACTTTAACATACAAGAAAAATAGATTTATCTTACATTATTCCTATTTTAAACCAAAATTTGAAAAAAATTTTCAGGCAAATTTGTCTGTTTATTAGGTACCGCCTATTGCCATCAAGCTAAGAAAAAGGATTATATCCAAAACGAAAAAATAAGCTAATCTTTCTGTAAATGCTACTGAAGATAGCTTTTTTCGTTTTGGGGTATAAAGAAGTTTTAACTTGATGGGCATGCGGCAAGACCCCTTATGGAACTATCGGGGGGCAGGGTAGTTGAAGAGTGCTGTTTGATCTTTATTCAACAATTTGGCCAGATTGTTAAAAAACACGAAAATGATTTTATTATTTTTTTAGTTATATAAATGTTTGGTAAAATAATAGCATTAACACAATTATGAGTATTGTTGATGATTTTTCTGAGCCTATGCAAACTTTAATTTTTTTGAATTAGTGATGAATCTCAAGACTTTAAGTATAAAAGAAGGAGGATTAAATGATGAATGAATATGGTACACTACATGAGTCAAACGGTCGTTATGCTTTAAGATTTGAACGATTTTTTCCTCATAATCCAGAAGATGTTTTCCTTGTCATTAAGAATCCTAGTTACTTCTCCCAATGGTACCCTTTTGCCACAGGGGAGATGGATCTTAGACTTGGTGGCCAGATTGCCTTCGATGACGGTGAAGGAACGACATATAACGGTACCATTACAGAATTAGAAAAGCCATATTTATTTGGTTTCCGTGAAGTTGATGATCTGATAAACATTTCATTGCAGGAAGAGGATAAAGGGTGTCGAATGATCTTTACCCATACTTTTAACGATGATTCATGGGCAGTTAATACCGCGGCAGGATGGCATAGGTGTCTGGATGTATTGGTCCAAATCGTCAATGGTAAACCAATTAAGTGGCACGATAACTCAACTAAGCTGCGTAAAATCTATAGTGAAGCATTTAATATGGAACGTTAAAAGAATATAAAAAGTTATTCCATTATAGGGCGCGATTCTGGAAGAAGATTCGCTTTTCTTAATGAACTAAACCAGCCAATAGTTTGTCAACATTTTTCAATAAACACTTAAAATGTTTCATGATATACTAAATTTGCGTATACCAAATAACCGTCCAAGGTTCTGTGTTTGGAAAGTTTTGGGCTGTTTAGTTATACTTTAAAACTAGGCTAGATCTTGGAGAGTCGATTTGCTTTTTAAAAGTGAATAAATCCAATGTAAGAATTTATTGGCACATGCTATAACGGCTACTTTAAAGGGCTTTCCTTCCTCACGTTTCTTATCATAAAACTCTCGTAATCGCTTGTTACGAGGAATGATTTCATCTGTCGTTTTCTTTTTGCGACAATCACGAATGGCACATTTTACAGCCATATACAAGGCGTGTCGTAGCCTACTAGAACCTCTTTTGGTAATCCGATTTAAAGTACCTTTGAATGTACCAGATTCAAAGACACTTGGATCGATTCCGGCAAATGCAACCAGTTTCTTAGGATGATTAAACCGATCAATTTCCCCAATTTCAGAAATTATCGTGGCAGCGATTTTTTCTCCGATACCAAGGATCGATTGGATAATCTTACACTCTTCAATACCTTTTGCTAAAGCATCTATCTCATCTTCAAGCTTGGATAGATGCTTTTTGTATTCAAGAAGCATATTAATATACATATCCAGGCTTAAAATCAGACTATGATATAGGTTTTTCTGAAATGGATTTTGAGCTGCGGCGGCCATCAATTTTTCTGCCTGACTGTCTGCCCATTTTTGCGAACGACTTTTACATAATTCTTTTATTTTCTTGGCGATTGTCTCTTCACCAGTTTCCAAGATTTCTTCGGAGGTAGGAAATGCTTGTAAAGTTAGTAAAGAAACATATGAATGTAAGTCCCCAAAAACCCCACGGTATTCAGGAAACACTTGATCCAGAACTGCTTGAAATTGTAATTTAGTTTGTACAAACATGCCTGTAATATTTTCGTGCTGTCTTGTAAGGTTACGTAGGTTTAAGAGCTGGATTCCTCGCTGTTTATAAGGCTCTAAGTCCTCTTTATAATACAGCTCGCAGAGATGGCGAGCGTCAATGACATCTGTCTTTACCTTGCGTAAACTAGAACTCTTAGCTCGATACGATATGAGTGGATTTACGATAATCAATAAGTACCCTCTATCCTCGAAATACTGGACAACTGGTGTATGATAATGTCCAGTGGATTCTAATACAATGGGAGGCCGTTCCCCGGATACATTTTCTACTTCTCTAATAAAGTCTAGAAGACTAGCTAACCCTTCAAGAGTATGTGCTACTTTAAAGCCTTTTTTGTAAGGCTGCTTTTTATCCAAGAAAGCTTGAACCTGACTTTCCCCTTTTGCCACATCCAGACCAACTACTGGATTCATAAATTATCTCCTCCTAATATAAAATAACCGGTACCCCAATTCCTTCTTGTAGTATCATAGCTTCGCTTGTTATACGAGATCATAGTCCCAACCAGCCTCAATCATGTTTCTACAAGTAGGGGGCGAACTGTTTAGTTGACGGGATCTAGTCCCACAGGTGCGGACGTTCTACACCGGCTACGGTTATCATATATCGATATAAAAAATGGTCAACCAGAAATATTTTCTGGATGACCTTATAATACGAACAGGTGCGTTAGTTCATTAAGAAAAAGTAAAAAAGTCGATTCCTATAACGTAAAGGAGATCGACTTTTTATGTTAGAATTCTTTTAGCGTATAAAATTTCAGAAATGGGCGGTATAGCTTGCTACTACCGTTTGTAAACGTATACTTTTTTGTTGATATTCTAAAAATCAAAAAGCAGGAACGATTTTAAATTCTTAGGCATCACCTCATCTTTTTTACAATTAAAGGTGATCTTTGGTTGAATCAAAAAGTGGATCACCTGATTTATCCTGCTTCTTTTTATCTGTTGTTAACTCAGGATTTTCCCAATCTTCTTTATCTTCATCAGATACTAATCCCTTGGTTGCACCCTTGAATTCAGTTAAAGTACGTCCAAAGGCTCTACCGATTTCCGGCAGCTTTTTAGGTCCAAAAATAATCAAGGCAATGACAAGTATTAAAATTAAACCTGGTATACCTATACTTTGAAACATAATGCTTCCCCCAAGTAATTAAATTTTGTAATTCCTTTTAAATCATTTTTAGAATAACTTCAGTAAAAAAATCGTTAAAATCCAATATACTTATCAAGTTTTTTTAAGCCCTGATTTATTTTAATTACCGTTGAAGTTTTTGGTCAATAGTTCGAATCGCTACATAATTTTGAAATTGTACCTCTACTTATATTTGATGCTCTTTCTAACTCTAATTCATTTATGTCTTTTTGTTTATCCACCCATCTACCAAAATTACTTCTTTTTTTACCAAGTCTCATCACCATTGACGCTCCTTTTAATTAGTTTTAGCAGCGTTGGTTAATTTTTAATTCAACAATGTTGAACCCACAGCTCTACCAAGTTCGGGAATTGTTTATGGGTCCAAACAAGATTAAGGCATCCCTTAAAATTTCACAAAAAATGCAGTAAAGTACATGATTAATAGTCCAATCGCGAAACCAGAAAGGTTTAACCATGAAACAGATGCTTCATTATGTTTTCTATGATCTTCAATGAGCATTTTTGTTATTACATATATTACTTGAAGAATGGCCCCTGCTCCAATACCAAGGAATAAAGCTCCCCAAATTGGTGAGAAGATGAATCCGCCCACCCATGTACCCGCAATGGCGGGTGCACCTGCGATAACTCCAAGTAATAGAAAGTCTCTAAATCGAGGTGTGGCCTTTAATAAAGGAGCAGCGATTCCAATCCCTTCCGTGATGTTGTGAAGGGTAAACCCTATGATTAAAAAGGTTCCTAAAGCAGCTTCACCTAGTGTAAAGGAAGAACCAATTGCCAAACCTTCTCCAAAGTTATGAAGGCCAATTCCGGTAGCCATTAACAAAGCCAGACCAAAAGGGGAATATCCTTTCCTTTCTTGTTTTCTTTGTTGATACTGATCAAAGCCGATCAATAATAAAAAGGTTAAGGAAGCCCCAATTATGACAACCATATTCCCCTGAAATACAGAAGGTGCTTCTGCACCAATTTCAAATCCATCAGCCAGTGTCCCGACAAATAAGAATAAAAGGAGCCCAACGGTAAGAGCAAGAATCCCATTTATAGATTTTCGTGAGAAACGTTTCATAAATGGATACCACAACAACCCCAATGTGATCGGGACAATTCCAACGTAAAACCCGATTAAGCCGTAATTAAGGAAGTTGCTCCAGGTGGTTTCTGGAGTGAGTGTGGCAGCTGCAACTTCACCTTCCGTGATAATGCCATTCTCTGTGATTAACTTAATGGTATGTGGATCACCTTCCACCCATGGGTAAGAGATGGTCACCTTTCCCTCATCAAATCGTTCAAGTTTTGCTTGAGGAGAGACATTGTAATTCCACACCGAATCATTAACCATCACTTGAGAAATCGTTAAGGGTTTGGGTCCGGTATTACTAACAGATAATTCGAAACCGATTTTAGTTACCTTGATGCGTTCAATGTTCAAGACTTCTATCGGTGCTGCAGGATCTTTTTCTACACCTGCTCCATTTTTCAGCACCCATCCTAGCACCCCTATAAGTAATACTAACGGTATTAAAACAGTAATTAACCATTTTTTGCCCTTCATATTATCCCTCCTTTTTTACTCGACCTCAAAGAATCCCATCCAGCCTAACTCAGCAAATTCACTTACATGGGCATGAAACATATATGTTCCCTTGTATGGAAAACGAACTTCAATAATTCCACGTTCTCCCTGACATTGCATGATGGTATCTGTGAACTGAGAGGGGTTATCGTTTCTGCCGGTTGGATAGTACGTAAAGTAATTCGCATGCAAATGAAACGAATTTAATAAGTCGAATTCTGTTAAATTACTTAGATAGATCCTTACGAGTTGATCTTTTTTGATTTTAATAGGGTGATTCATAAATGCGAAGGCATAGCCATTCACCGTATAAAACTCGTTTTCGCCGTCTAAATCCAAATCAAATCCATTCATAACCATGTTTAACTCTAAAGCCGGCTCTCTTGGCTTCTTAGGATCAATAATAAAATTACCGTATAAGCCTTTATGGATATGGCGGGCTAGGGGGAGTACATGGCAATGGTAAATTTGTAATCCGTATGGCTTCGCTTCAAATTCGTATGTGAATTTTTGTCCAGGATAAATAGAAGTTAAACCGTCCATCTCTGGAGGATGGATTCCGTGAAAATGAATAGAGTGGGGGTGGCTGCCCTGATTAATAAAGTGAAACCGCAAAAGGTCCCCCTCGGTACAACGAAAAGATGGTCCTGGAATTGTTCCATTATAAGTCCAGCCTGGAAATTTAATTCCTTTGGCAATTTCGATTTCTTTATCAATTGCCACTACGTCATATTCCCGGAGTGTTTGACCGTTGGGCAGATTGGTAACTTTTCCATAATCAAACTCAGTAAGGAGCCGTTCTGCCATTTTGTAACCTGTGGTTTTTGTTTTATCACTCATATTTGCATGATTGGAATGATTGCCATTCTTGTGAGACGAATTATTGGATGCCTGAGCCATAGTTGGAAATTGTGCCATTTTATTCAAGTAATAAGATCCAGCTACTCCAAACGCACCTGCAGTCCCCATCTTTAAAATATCTCTGCGGGAAACCTTTTTCTCATCCGACATTATTTGACCCCCTTCTAAAAAGTTTCCTAAAGGAAACTTTTTGTTGTATAAGCTATACTTTAAGTTAGGTACAAGTTTAATGTCAACTCTTTTTTTCAGAATACTTCGTATACGATGACAAGCATGCATGGATCTGATAAAGGTGGATGAATAAAGATCCATCCGAATGGTTACAGACGGTATATTGCTGCAAAAAGGGTGGGAATGGATCTAGTCCTTTGCTTATCCATAGGGAATCATCATGGAATTCATAAAAAAACATACAGTTCTACTCTGCTCGACTTGTCATTATAAGTGGGTACATAATGAAACCCATATATCTACCGCACAATGTCCTTCCTGCAAATCATTGGAGTATCAAAAATTATAAGCCCATAATAAGAGTTGAATATGTACGTTAGTAATCGTGCAAGAGTCACAAATCAACTGTCATTTTGGCAGCTTTTATTGTTTCACTAACGTGCAGTTTAGTTTAATAAGAAAAGGTTTTTATATGACGGATAGAGAACTTCTTATGCAACAAACGGGGCAATATAGTTGAAAAAGGAACTTAAATGTAAATCTCGAATATCTAACGGATAGCTAAAAATTTGATGACAGACAGGAGTTAGATACGATGATAAAAGGTTTCGGAGGAATATTTTGGAGAACTAAGAATCTTGAAGTTGTAAAAAAATGGTACAGTGAAGTGTTGAAGATTGAAATAGAAAATTGGAATGGGACGGTGATAAAACCCCAATTAGAAAATGAGACTATCTTTTCTTTCTTTACCGAGAATGACAGTTATTTTCCAACAGAACAACAAGTGATGTTAAATTTCCAAGTACATAATCTAAACGAGACTATTAAGCATCTTGAACATATTGGTGTATCTCTTGCAAAGAAAAAAGAGATTAGTGAATTTGGAAAGTTTATTTGGATTGAAGATCCTGAAGGTCGACTGGTCGAGCTTTGGGAGAAATAACGAGTTGTAATTCATTTGCTATTGAGCTAACAGGTGTGTTAGCTGAAGATCGGAGCTGTCTTTAAGGCAGCTTTTTCTTTATGCGACAAACGGGGCAGGTTAGTTCCATAAGGAATAACTTGGTTTTTTTCTCCTCCATTTAAAAGCCACTTATTTACAGATCAACAGGGTAAGTAGAACCATTATTATGAATATTAAAATTCCATATTATCAATAATAAAAAGGTGCTTTTTAACTTTGGAAGGAGAGGGTTTTATGAAAAAAATATTATTGATGGGATTTATTTTATTATTTCCTCTAAACATGGTGGCTGGAACAACCAGTGCATATGCTAAACCGCAAGTACAACGTATTAGCCAATCTGAGGTAAAGTTCGAAAATGAATTCAGGAGACTTTGGATTGATCATGTATTGTGGACAAGTAATTATATTACAAGTGCAACAACAGCTGGAGCGGAGGATCAAAAACAGGTACTGGCTAGGCTTCTGAAGAATCAGGAGGATATTGGTAATGCTGTAAAGCCAGTATACGGAGAGAAGGCTGGGAACAAACTTACGGATCTGCTTAAGGAGCATATTGTTATTGCGGGAAAGATTGTAGATGCGGCTAAAAGCGGAAATAATGCCTTGGTGCTACAGCTAAACAAAGAATGGTATAGAAATGCTGATGAAATAGCCGCTTTCCTTAGCGGTGCCAACCCCTATTTGAAAAATGAAGATCTAAAAAATTTCCTGTATATGCATCTGAAATTAGTGACAAATGATTTAACTGCAAGCTTAGCAAAAGATTGGAACGCAAGGATCGTTTCAATTGACGAAGGGGTCACACATATAATCCTAATGGCAGATACTATCTCTGCGGGAGTTGTAAAACAGTTTCCGGATAAGTTTTAAAAAAAATCTTAAGAATCTTCCAGCATTCTGTTGGAGATTCTTTCATTATGAGGGGCATTTGCTTATTTTTATACAACTGGTTCATACAAATAACACGATGTTTGTGTAACTGCATTATTGCTCTAACTGTCCCGTTACTTTAAGTACATTCCTTCTCAATCTCTATTTTTAACATAAATATCTAAATTAACAACCAAGTGTAATTCAATTATCTGGCCCGATTGCGGAACAAAAATAAACATCGCTTCAGCATCATGCGTGTTAGTCAATAAAAGTGTAAACAACCTAGGCATTTAGCAAGTTTATCAAGGGATGTGCTTAAATAAAAAGGTGAGTTAGCTTAAGATTGGAGCTGTCTTTAGGCTGCCTTGTTGAATAAGGAAAATGATCATTAGTGATGAAATTATTCTTTTTATAGTACGTAAGGGGCAGTAAAACTCAACAAAGATATTCGTTTGAAATATAGGTAAATTATGGTGTTGTGATTGATGAAATTGACGCAAACAAAAGATGTTTGAACCTAAGAAGCTTTGGTCATTTTTAACTATTTTAATAGTCAGTTTATTCTGATATTATGGAAGGGATAAAGATTGGAGGAGGAAATAACATAAAAAGCTTATTTTCAATCTTAAGTACCTTTGTGTTGGTTCTGGCAGGTGGAATGGTATTATGTACTTCTTCTGCACAAGCAAGTGTTCCTCAGTATTCTTTTCAAACAGAAGATGGAAAATGGGATGGTGAAATTGGAAATCCTAACATAGGTAGTGACCTAGAGGTAGAACTAGTTTCCCCAATCTATTTAAAGACCTCTTCTGGAAGTAAGTTATTGACTAATTATAGTAACTTATGGTCTCGTCTCTGCAATGCTAGTACTGGAAAGTGCACAGGCTATCATAGTTTAGCAGGTGGAAAGACATTATTCACAGGTATGAAAATAGGTAAATTCTATGTTGATGTGAAAGATGGATATTCTTCTGGCAAAGTATATGGAAAACTACAAATTATTTTCAAATAACTTGTATTACTTGCTACTCATTCTTAATGGGTAGCTTTTTATATCAAAAGTTTCTAATATAAATTAATATCTAAATATTTTTGTATAATTTACTAAAATTAATTAACACTGACCTTTTTTGTGTTGGAAGTGCATTTACTATTCGAATGGGATTAATAATTAATTCTTATAACTTTATAGTAATTCAGTATTTTACTGAATTACGAAAAAATGATACAGTATTTTCTATATTTACAAATATTTTTAAATGGGAGGTTATTCATAGAATATGTATAAAAGCTATTTCTTCTTTCTCATTCAATAGTCAAATGAGAAAGGAATGATCTACTCTATTTATTGACATATTGTGTAATGATGCTATTAATCTTTCGTTCAGGGAGGACAACTTATGAAAAAGTTTTTTGCTTTTCAAGTGTTAATTGCATTGTTTATTGGAGCACTTATCGGACATTTTTTTCCTGTACTTGGCCAATCTTTAAGACCAATTGGCGACGCTTTTATTCATCTCATTAAAATGATTGTTGTGCCTATTGTTTTCACTACTATTGTCATTGGGTCATCAGGCGACGGAAACATGAAAAAAATGGGTTCATTAGGACTTAAAACAATTATATGGTTTGAATTTATTACCACTCTGATTCTAGGTATTGGTCTTTTACTTGTTAACATTTTAAAGCCTGGTGATGGGCTTAATTTGTCCCATCTTGCCCAGAAAGATATAACACAATTAAATGAAAGCGTTACCAAAGTTGTCGATTTTAAAACGATGCTTGTTAACATCATTCCAAGCAACATTGTTGATGCGATGGCAAAAAGTGATTTATTAGCTGTTATATTCTTCGCTATTTTATTTGGTGCAGCTGCTGGAGCAATTGGTAAAAAGTCAGAGCCGGCAATGAAGTTTATGGAATCAGTTGCAAATATCATGTTTAAACTGACACAAATGGTCATGGTAACCGCACCGATTGGTGTACTATCTCTCATGGCCGCCTCTGTAGGTCAGTATGGTATCGCCCTATTAATCCCTATGGCAAAGTTGATTGGGGTTGTGTATCTTGGACTTGCTATTGTTATTTTCGTTCTGTTTCCAATAATTGCTTGGTTCTTGAAGATTTCTTACTTTAAAGTGTTTCGAATGGTATGGGATTTGTTCCTTATCGCTTTTTCTACAACAAGTACGGAAACCATTCTGCCTCAGTTAATGGATCGAATGGAAGCATACGGTTGTTCGAAACGTGTTGTTTCATTCGTTATTCCTTCTGGGCTATCACTGAATTGTGATGGTTCGACATTGTATCTTTCTGTTTGCTCTATTTTCTTGGCACAAGCATATGGCATCCCGATGGATTTTGGCCAACAGTTGATTGTAATGGGTGTTCTTGTTGCAACTTCAAAAGGAATTGCTGCTGTTCCATCCGGTTCGCTGGTTGTCCTTTTAGCCACAGCCTCAGCAGTAGGGCTTCCTGCAGAAGGCGTTGCAATTATAGCAGGCATTGACCGTGTGCTGGATATGGCACGTACTGCTTGTAATACTCCTGGACATGTTCTCGCTTGTATTGTGGTTTCGAAGTGGGAAAAAGAGTTCCGTCAGGAAGAATGGAAAGCTCAAACCGAACAGTCAAGCGTTCAGGCATAAGATTAAGATAAAAGGAGCACACATGTTTTTGTTGTTCTCCGTCAAATGTTGAGGTGATGGTCTTCGGACCTCACCCTTTTTCATGTGAATCCTCATCCTTTTAAACCTTTGGGCTATTAAAACCTATTACGGTGCAGGTGATAAAATAAGAGAATCGATATGGAGGTAGCGCATTGAAAAAAATGCTGGGTTATTATCAGTTTTCCTTTTTAATGATATGAGTAACTAATTTTTTTGTTTAGCACCTGTTGTTGATTTTAAATCATATTTTCTTAATAACGATTTCAGTATTTATAGTCTCTTTAATACTAGCTTTCCTGTAAAAAAGGGTTTGGAGAAAAGCTGCGTTCGGCACATTAATAGCAATAGTTGTTATATTGAAGTTATTCTATGGTTTGATGACAATTTTATAAATACAAGGAGAAGTTTTATAGTCTGTCATTGGAAGCCAGGTTTTTTCTTACTTCTTATAATGCAGTTGGTCAAAAAAAGTATTTAAAAGAGGAAAAAGATGTTGCAGCTTTTTATCATGAACTAGGTGCTAAAGAACTCAGGGCTGCAGGATACATTCATTCATCCGATAAATGAAAATTTTAGAGAAAGATATTGACATCCTATTAGCTGGTTTACTTCAAAAACTAGGGTTGATGCGGCAGTCTTTTTTATGGAACTAAAGGGGGGGGATCTTCCTTAGGTGTAGAGTGACAATTTTGTTCATTAATACAACTAATATTCATTTAAATTTCAGAAGTTTCTGGTTGGAAACCTCCTATATTTCTATCTTCGACTACCATGCGCAATCCACGCTTCGGTCTGAGTGTAATAGACGGAAGTGGCTTTACTTCATGATGGTCAGGCGCCAGCCTTATCCGATATCGTTGAGCAATGCATGCTAGGACAAGCACAGCTTCCATCACTGCAAAATGATTACCGATACAAACTCTCGGACCTCCGCCAAATGGAAAGTAAGCGAACGGAGGTAGGGTTTTCATAAAGTTGTTTTCAAATCGCTCAGGTTTAAAGGAATCTGGATTATCAAAATACTCAGGCTTGTGGTGCATCACATACTGACTCAACAGGATCATATCTCCTTTTTTAAAAAGATACCCTCCAATTACCACATCCTCCGCCACTTCCCGTTGTATGATATAGGCAGGCGGGTATATGCGCATTGATTCATAGATAACATTTTGTGTGAATGTTAATTTCATAAAATCGCCAGGTGTTAGATTACGGTTGCCGATTACGCTATCTATTTCATTGAAAAGTTTAGTTTCCACATCAGGGTGTTGGGAAAGCAAGTATAAGGTCCAGGAAAGCACGTTTGCTGTTGTTTCGTGACCGGCAAGGAAAATGGTCATTAACTCATCACGTAACTGCTTGTCTGTCATAGCTAAGCCATCCTCATCATCTCGAGCATCCATTAGAATCCCAAGCATATCCTCATGTCTCTCTGCCTCTGTTCTACGTTTTTCAATAAAGCCATAAATCACCTTATCAAGTCTCTGTTTCGCAATTTTATATTCACGGTTGTTTTTAGTTGGAACCCATAGTGGCATTTGAAGTGTTCGCATTCTTTTAACGGCAATTCTCATGAAGGCTTCTATAGGTTCCCCGAGCATGCCATATCCTTCTTTGAGGTTCATGCTGAACATGGTCTTGCTGATAATACCCAGTGCAAGGCTCATCATATCCTCGGTAATAATCCTTTCTTCTCTGTTTTTCCAAGTGGAAATATAGTCCATTGTTATATCAATCATATCCTGACCATAATTGCTAATATGAGACTTTTTGAAAGAGGGTTGAATAAGCCTTCTTTGGCGCATGTGAATTTCTTTTTCACTTGTAAGAAGGCCTTCTCCGATTACTGGTTTTAAAGCAGAGAAGTCCTTTGATTTCAAGAAGGATTTTTGTTTTGTTACAAGTACCTGCTTAATTAAATCTGAATTTGAAATAAGGTAAACATTATGGAAAGGTCCAAAACGAATTTTAGCAACTTCTCCATATTCTTTTGCTAAACGGGTAAGAAAGCCAAGTGTATCTGAAATAAACTCCTTTGAATGGCCAGTAATTAATTTTCCTTTTGGGCCTGGAGAATCATTTGAAAAATCTGTGTCACTCATTGGTTTGTTTCCTCCATTTCGGTAAAATTACTTGTATTCATTCTATGAGGAAAGTATTGATTGGTTTGGACAAGTTGTTAATAAAAAGACTAACAAATACAATATTTTTTAAAGATAGTTAATCAATTTGAATGAAATTATAAGTGTGTATAAAGGAATACTATTAATAAACGAAATCAAAGTGTTTATGAAATTGTAAAGGCACCCATCCCTGGTTGTCACTTTCTTTTACTAATGAAAGCAGGTATGTATGGAACTACCTTACAAAAGTTATTATCTTGTTGAACTAATAAATATGGGGTTGGAAACAGCTCCATTTTCTTATGCAACTAAACCAGCCAATAGTTTGTCAATATTTTTCAATAAAACCTTAAAATATTTCATGCTATACTAAATTTGTGCATACCAAATAACCTTCCAAGTTTCTGTGTTTGGAAAGTTCTGGGTAGTTTAGTTATACTTTCAAACTAGCCTATCTTGGAAAGGTGAGTTGCTTTTTAAAAGTGCATAAATCCAATGTAAGAGTTTATTGGCACATGCTATCACAGCTACTTTAAAGGGCTTTCCTTCTTCACGTTTCTTATCATAAAACTCTCGTAATCGCTTGTTACGAGGGATGATTTCATCTGTCGTTTTCTTCTTGCGACAATCACGAATGGCACATTTAACAGCCATATACAAGGCGTGTCTTAGTCTGCCAGAACCTCTTTTGGTAATCCGATTTACTGTGCCTTTAAATTTACCTGATTCAAAGATACTTGGATCAATTCCGGCAAATGCCACTAGTTTTTTAGGGTGATTAAACCGTTCAATCTCTCCAATTTCAGAAATAATCGTTGCAGCGATTTTTTCACCGATTCCAGGGATGGATTGGATAATCTTATATTCTTCAATTTCTTTTGCCAAAGCATCTATCTCGTCTTCAAATTTGGATAGGTGCTTTTGGTATTCTAGAAGCATTTTTATATACATTTCAAGGCTTAAAATGTGACTCTGATATAAGGTTCTCTGAAAAGGGTTTCGAGCTGAGGCAGCCGTAAGTTTCTCTGCCTGTGTATTCGCCCACTTTTTAGAACGACTTGGACAAAGTTCATTAATCCTATTTGCTACAGTTTCTTCACCGACTGCTAATATGTCTTCAGAAGTAGGGAATTCTAATAGAGTAAGCAAAGAAACAACCGAATACAAATCTCCAAAAACCCCTCTATATTCAGGAAATACTTGATCAAGAACAGCCTGGAACTGTAGTTTTGTTTGTACATAGATACCTGTTATATTTTCGTGTTGTCTTGAAAGATTACGAAGATTTAAGAGTTGTATCCCTCGTTTTTTATAAGGCTCTAAATCCTCTTTATAGTACAGCTCGCAGAGGTGACGTGCATCGATTATATCTGTCTTTACTTTGCGTAAACTTGAGCTCTTCGCACGATAAGAAATGAGTGGGTTAACGACAATTAATAAGTAGCCTCTCTCCTCAAAATACTGTACAACTGGCGTATGATAATGCCCCGTGGATTCCAATACAATCGGAGGTTTGATTCCTGTTTTATTTTCTATTTTTCTCAGAAACTGAAATAGCGTTTCTAATCCTTCAATGGTATGTGTAACTTTGAAACTGCCTTGATAAGGCTTCTTCTTTTCCAAGAATGCTTGAACCTGACTTTCACCTTTAGCTACATCCAGACCAACCACTGGATTCATTTTTTATCTCCTCCAAAAACATAATATTTGCCGGTAACCCCTAATCCTTCTTGCAGTATCATAGCTTCGCTTGTTATACGAGATCTTGGTCCCAACCAGCCAAATCATGTTTAAGCAAGTAGGGGGCGAACTGTTTAGTTGACGGGATCTTAAGCCCCACGGGCAGGTACGTTCTACCCCGGCTACCGTTATAATAAAACTATATAAAAATTGGTCAACCAGAAATATCTGGCTGACCTAATAATACGAACAGGGCAGGTTAGTTCCATAAGGAAATGGATTATTTTACACTTATGAATAATTATTCTTTATTGTTATTATTTTCTTAAAGGTCAAATTATTTTTTATTTGATATCGTTAATTCACCATTTAAGGAAGTATAGGTATCTTTCTAGTGATTTTAGTGGCAACCATTGGATTTCTTCTAGAAAAAAATCAAAGGTAATCGGATATTCCAATCTCGGAATATTTATTGCAGCATCAATAAGGCAATTAACAGATAAAATTACAGATAAATTGTAGGTTCCATAAAATACATAGTTAAATAACTTAATCTTAATCTTAATGAACTAACAGGTGCGTTAGCTGAAGATCAGAGCTGTCTTTAAGGCAGCTTTTTCTTTATGCAACTATCGGGGCAGGATAGCATTCCTGTAGTTCGTTATTTTTCAGCTTTGAAAAAAATAGGGCTCCTCAGTAAGATATGGGTAAGACACCACTCTAACCCAAAATCTTAGGAGGAACCCTAATATGAAGTTTAAAATATAAACAAAATCAACTAATAGAAAGAATTTCCGATAAACACCTTGTTGTTGGAGTGGATATTGCCCAACAATTACATTTGGCTAGAGCAGTGAATTTCCGTGGAATTGTAGTCGGAGATCCACTTGCATTTGAAAATAATGAAGATGGATTTGCTAGTTTATTAAAATGGATGGATAAGCTTCAAAGATTAAATAAACTGGATGCAGCCATCGTGGGAATGGAACCTACAGGCCATTACTGGATTAATCTTTCAAAATGGTTATTTAAACAAGGAATTGAGGTAGTGACAGTAAACCTTCACTTAGTAAAAAGGAATAAAGAAAACCGTGATAATACTCAGTCCAAAAGTGATAAGAAAGATGCCCTGGTCATCGCCGATATGGTGAAGAACGGTTACTACGCCTTTGTCATGAACACTTCAGAATCATTTGAAATACTTAGGGTCCTTATGTCTAACCGTGATGTGGATATTGTCTTTCCCGAACTCAGGCAAGTATTTAAAGACATTACTGGTAAAGGGGCTATCGCCACACTTCGTTTATTTCCATCTCCAATGGAACTGCGTTCCCTGAAACCTCATGATGTTGTTTCAGGATGGAAATCAATAATGAAGAGGCAGCCTGGATTAAAGAAAGCTCAATTACTTCTACAGTTAGCTAGGAAATCTGTCGGCACAAGACAAGCACTTGAAGCGTATAAATTTCATTTGGAACAATTATTAGAGGAGTATGACCTCGCAGTCTTACAACTCGAAAGAGTGGAACAAGAGGTTAAGGATGTATTAAAACAAATAATTGCCTCCACCCCATACCAAGCACCACAAAAGAAATGGATGAATAAGAACATAAAGCCGAAAGATTGGAAACCTCAAGATTTTCTCACATAAGGATATCTGAAAAACGTTTCTGGTTTCTATGTAGCGTATTTATCTTCCTTTCCTCAGATAAATTTCTTATATCAAAAAGCTTAACCGAAAACAAATTACCAAAACAATACTTCAATGACGCTGTTAGTTATTAAGATATAAAATTGGCGTTTTTTCCGCGGGTATTAATCAACTTCATAAAACCTTCAGGAGGGATTTATATGTCATTAAAAGTAGGAGATATCATTACGTTTGAACGGACTTTTACAGTAAGGGATGTTGAATTATTTACAGAGATTTCAGGTGATGAAGGGAATCATCATATAACCCCAGATGAACAGGGAAGACTTGTAATTCAAGGATTATTAACGGCCACTCTACCAACAAAAGTAGGTGGAGATCATCACGTAATGGCTCGTACTATGAATTTTGAGTTTTTAAGACCTGTGTTTACGGGGGATACAATAATTTGTGAGGTTAAAATTGAAAAATATGAAAGGCAAGAAAATAATAGAACAGCTATTATTGCATTCTTTTTATGTAAAAATCAGAATGAAAAAGAAGTATTAAAAGGGGATTTTTCAGGTGTAATACTTTAAATTGTTTATAAGTTTCCTTAACTAGGTGCTTAGTAAAATGGCTGGGGTCCCATTTTGTAGCTTTTTCATATTTTCCATTTAATCACGCGCTCCTCTGGAATAACTAAAAGTCCAATTTCTCAATTTTAACGCTGAGAAATTGGGCTTTTTAATATTGTGATTTCCTGGTTAATGTGGTAAATCCGCATTTTCCTGAAGCTACCCGATTTAGTAAAAGAGACATAAGCTACAATTACGGGGGGAGTTTTTATAACCAAGCCTTTTTTAGGAGCTCCACGCCAAGCTGGATTTCCTCACAAGAAAGATTACTAAAACCAAGTTTAATAATGGGGTTATCGGTATTATTTTTAATAAAGTAGAGTGAGGTAGGATACACTTTAACACCATGAAATGAAGCTCGCTCTATTAGCCATTCTTCTGAACGTTTCAGATGTACTTTGATTAATAAATACAAACCGGACTGCTCACCAATAATTGATATATTTTGATCGAATTGCTTTTTTAATAATGATACCAAGAGCTGCATTTTTCGTTTATAAACAAGACGCATACGTTTAATATGGCGATTCCATTCTCCTTCTTCCATAAATTTAGCCATTGTGAGTTGGCTTAGAAGTGAAGTGGTACTCTCGAAATGAAGAAATTGGTCTTTATAACGGTTTAAAAGTGGTTCTGGCAACACCATATAACTTAAACGAATTCCTGGAAGAAAGGACTTTGAGAAATTCCCTAGATAAATGACTCTTGCAGAATCAATGGAAGCGAGAGCTGGAAATGGTTGTTGCGTATAGCGAAATTCACTATCATAATCGTCTTCGATAATATACCCTTGCATCTTGTTAGCCCAATGAATAAGCGTTTGCCGTTGTTGAATGGACATGCTTACCCCATATGGACTGTGATGGGAAGGTGTTACATAGATTAATCGTGATTTCATTTCTGCCAATTGTGAAAAATCAGCACCTGCTTCATAAACTGGTAAAGTTTCAATCGTAAAACAATGGAATTGAAAAGCTTCCCTAGCGCCATCATATCCAGGGTCTTCTACTGTAACGCTTGGAAAATCATCCTTTAGTATATGTCCAAGATTGATAAGCATTTGTTGGGTACTACTGCCGATAATAATGGCATTTTCATCTGTTTTCACCCCACGGGATTGGAGTAAGTATGTGGAAATTTGTTCACGTAGGCACACCTCACCAAAGGGTTCCCCATATTGAAAGCTCTCCTGTAACGTTAATACTTGATTGGCAATCCTCCTCCAAATTTTTAGAGGGAAATGTGTTTGATCTACGGCACCTGCTCGGAAATCAATGAGTGTAGGTGTCACTGGCTCTCTTTGCTTTTTATTATGAGGAATTAACTCTTCTTGGGATAAAAGTGGCTCTAATTCATTTACAAAATAACCTTTTCTCCCTTCTCCTCGAATATAACCTTCAGCTACAAGTTGATCATAAGCCATTAATGTCGTATTGCGACTTACTTGAAGGGAATCTGCAAGTTGACGAATGGAGGGCAATTGTTCATCAGCAAGTATGTCACCCCGATCAATAAATAACTTAAACTGCTCGTAAATTTGTTTGTATTTGGGAGAATCATCCTTAAAAGCAAAAATGGTATTTATCATTTACGACCTCCTTTGACATGTTTATTTATTTAGAATTGTACCTTTTTATATGTCAGTTTGTATAATACTATATTTCTTAGATGACGTACTCGATTATTAAAGGTAGAAATGAGGATATAAAAAGTTGCTATGATCGTGAATAAATAATATTTAAGAATCAATGTTTAAAAGTTTATATCAGGTGGAAAGGAGATTTTTTATGTATATCCCTAAGCAATTTGAAATAAAAGAATTAGAAGTAGCCTACGATGTAATACAGGAGAATGGTTTTGCAACATTGTGTTCAATGCATGAAGGCATACCTTTTGCTACACATTTACCACTGCTTTTGAATAAGGAGAAAAACTATTTGTATGGTCATTTTGCTCGTCCGAACCCTCAATGGAAAGATATTGAAAATCAAACAGTCTTAGCAATTTTTCATGGTCCTCACTGTTATATCTCTTCCTCTTGGTATGAGACGAATCAAGCAGTACCAACATGGAATTATGTGACTGTTCATGTATACGGCGAAGCCGAACTTATTGAGGATGAACAGGAGTTAACGGATTCCTTGCATGACATGGTATTGAAGTATGAAGCCCCTGATAGCTCATACAAATTGCAAGATTTAGACGCTGATTTTCTCGCTGGAATGAACAAAGGAATTCAAGGCTTCAAAATAAAAATCAAAAAGATAGAGGGAAAAGCGAAGTTAAGTCAAAACCATTCATTACATCGACAAGAGCTAGTTATTAATCACCTGGAACAGAACCAGTATACAGATGAGCAAAAAATTTCCTTTTTAATGAAGGAAAACCTAAAAAAATAACGTTGAATGTTACTGCACTAACGGGAGTGTTGATCCAATAAGGATTTACACTCTTTTTGTTTAACTTCTTTTACTAATGGAGCAGATTTCAATAATAAGGAACACTTAGAACGTTTTTACACAAGTGCAGAGAAAATCTTAGCAGCAACGTTTTTTTCACTATCAGGTTAATGGAAGAAAAATTGGAGCCTTTTTAAATAACGTTGCATGTTATTTCCATTAAGCTAGTCAAAATGTTAAGCCGTATGAGTATTTTTAAAAAGATATGCATGTACTGGATTAATTTAACAATCGATATATAAAATATAACAAAAAATCACGGTCCCTTTATACGGATATAAAATTCCAGAGTTATTCTTAATTTACATCTAGAGGGAGGGATCGGAAGTTGTCAAAATTTCAGGCCATATCTTCTTTGTTCATCTTGGTATTTATTATCATTTTCGTAACTTATAAAATCACAGCATTCTCATCCAATCATTCCACAACGAATCATTCCACATCAAACCGCTACATTCAAGTACAATTGTTAGGCGTTAATGATTTTCACGGCCAACTAAACAAATATCAAATGGTTTCAGGAACGATGGCAGGGGGTGCTGAATACCTGGCTGCCTATTTAAAAAAATATATACAAAAAAACCAAAATACACTACTTGTTCATGCTGGTGATATGGTAGGAGGAAGTCCTCCAATTTCTTCTCAATTTAAAGACGAACCCACGATTGAACTTTTAAACCTCCTGCACTTTGATGTCGGGACACCTGGAAATCATGAATTAGACCAAGGCGTAAATGAAATGAAACGTCTTATTTATGGAGGATTCAATAAAAAAACAGGTTATTTTCAAGGTGCCAATACTTCTTACATTTCTGCAAATATCATCGATAGAAAGTTGGGTACTCCCTTGTTACCACCGTATGTTATTAAACAAATTGACGGAATTAATATTGGATTTATCGGTGTGGTCACAAAAGAGACCAACCTGTATGTGGCACCTGAAAATCGAAAAGAAGTAGAAATTACGGATGAAGTTTCAGTTATTAACGGAACCGTTAAGATTTTAAAGGAAAAAGGGATCAAAGTAATTGTTGTACTGGCACATGATTCAGCTAAATCAGATCAGACAGGAGCAAATTCCAGTGGAGCTTTAGTGGAGATGGCTCCAAAAATCGATGATGAGGTCGATGTCATTTTTGCCGGTCACAGCCATGAATATGCCAATACCGTTGTAGCCGGTAAACTGATCGTTCAAGCTTATTCTAATGGGAAAGCCTTTTCTCAAGTAAATCTTGAAATTGACCCACATACTAAAAATATTGTTAAGAAACAAGCAAAGGTTATTGTCACTTCACATCATCAAATAAAACCAGATAAAGAAACGGTTGCTCTTCTAAATAAATATAGAAAAAGATTGGGGAGCTATTTTAATCAGGTAATAGGAGAAATGCCTGAAGAAATCACACGAAAACAAGATGCAAACGGTGAATCCCCATTAGCGAAAATGATTGCAGAATCTGAGCGGGAAGCCATGGGGGTAAATATAGCTTTTGTCCATCAAGGCGAAATGAGGAAAAGTTTTAAAAAAGGGGATATCACTGTAGAAGACCTTTATACAAACTTGCCCTTTGGTCATAGTATCAGTAAGTTAATCTTAACAGGAGACCAAATAAAACTTGCTTTAGAACAGCAGTGGGCGAAAGATTATGAAAATAGGTTACAAACGGTTGGTTTAACGTATGATTGGGACCCAAAGGCTCCAATTGGCAACCGCATTGTTGCGCTAAAAGACATGAAGGGTCAAGAGATTCAGCCAAACAACGAATATGAAGTAGCGGTTAGTAATTATTTAGCTTCAGGCGGTGATAACTTCACTGCATTTGAACAAGGTAGACTCGTGGAATCCGGTCCACAAGTCGTCACTGCACTTATACGCTATATCCAACAGAAGTATCCCCACGAAATTTTTCCTCATTCATTGAAAGAATGAAGGGGAAAATACAAGGACTTGCATAAGTGGCAGCTCTTTTTCTTATGAAGCTAAAGGGGCAGGTTAGCTCTATAAGAAAAGTGGAAGGTAAATCCAATTAATAGTATAGTCATATGTACTAGATCCTTTTTGTGGTCTATTTCATGATCGAAGAAAAATTCAGCTGAGGGGTATTGTACCAAATAATTTACATTGCTTTTATTTTTCGAGAAAGTAAAGGTACAATTAATACTTATATAGTTTAATGATGATAATAAAAAATAATGAGGTAGGGAAAAAATGATTGCAAAAACAGAAGAAGATTTTAATGGTTTGAAGGAAATTGGCAAAATTATTGCCTCCATTAGAGATGAATTGGTACAAAGAACAATTCCTGGCATAACGACCAAAGAACTTGATGATATAGCCGGAGAACTTTTAGAAAAAGCAGGTGCAGTTTCAGCTCCAAAAGGTGAATATGATTTTCCTGGCTATACTTGCATTAGTCTTAATGAAGAAGTGGCACATGGTATTCCGGGTCATCGGGTTATTCATGAAGGGGATCTAGTAAATATAGATGTATCTGCTTCAAAGAACGGTTATTTCGCAGATACAGGAATCTCATTTGTAGTAGGAGAAGGAGAAGAAGTATTAACGAGAATATGCGACGTTGCTAAAAAGGCATTTGAAGCAGGTCTTAAGAAAGCAAAACCCGGTTCCAAAAAAAGTAGAATCGGAAAAGCAGTATTCGAAACAGCGAGACAGCATGGATTCACTGTTATCAAAAACCTAACAGGACATGGTGTTGGACGTAGAATACACGAAGCACCTGACCATATTTTAAATTATAATGATCCATGGGATAATGAAATATTAAAGGAAGGGATGGTTATCGCATTCGAACCATTTATCTCAACCTTTGAAGAAGAAGTATTCCAAAAAGAGGACGGTTGGACCTATGCTACAGAAAAAAGTTATGTAGCTCAATTAGAACATACTATTATCCTTACTAAAAATGGTCCGATTATTGTCACACTTTAATTCAAGCAATGAAGTTTCTAAAATTATAAGTCCTTATTTAGACTTTGTGAATTGTGAATAAATGTACTTAAACTAACAAGTGCGTTAGCTGAAGATCGGAGCTGCCTTTAAGGCAGCTTTTTCTTTTGGAACTATCGGGCAGGTTAGTTGTATAAGGAACCGGATAGCTATAAAAAAGCAAACTCGCCAAAAATGAGCGAGTTTGCTTTTTTATTTAAAAATAACCAAGTCAAAACATCTGTCATTTTGGTTCATAATTTCGGAAAAGCACATCAAACCATTTATAAATAAGTGACTTTATTCTACTCTTTAAGTCTCCTTTTTAAAATTTTTTTAACGAAATAAACCACAAAAGATCTTTAATCTTCATATGCAGAAGAATTACAATTCTTGACTTAGAGTAAACTCTAAGTATTATTCTTTCTTTATAACACAAATTAAAAAAAAGAAGAAATAGACATATCAGATTTAATGGAGGCGGTTATATTGACATATTCTATTGGAGAATTTTCTAAAATAGTTGGGCTAAGTGAACATACATTGAGGTTTTATGAAAAAGAAGGGTTAATAAAAGTAAATAGAGACGATAACAATGTCAGAATTTACTCGGATGAAAATAAATTATGGATTGAATCCTTGCTCCACCTAAAAAATACAGGGATGTCACTAAAAGACATGAAACGATTTGCCATGTGGGGGCATATGGGGGATAAAACAATGGAAGAAAGATTAGCTCTGCTTAAAAAGCATCGCAAAAAAGTAGTGGAAGAATTGGAGAAGATTCGTCAAAGTTTAGAGCATTTGGATAATAAAATAAATTATTATGAAAATGAAGTAGGAGACTGTTTCTCTTAGAAATTAAGCAGCTGTTCGTTTTTTTCATTTACATCTTTTGGATAACCCTCGTACAGACAGACTTCTACATCGTGTATTTATCGAAAATAAAAAACACTTGCGTTAGAGTGCTCTCTAGGGATTAACCTATTATTGCACCAGTTAATACATGAAGGGTTAATCAACCTTTACAAAATACGTCAAATTAACAATGTTTGAACGATACTATTCGAAAGAGGTTAAAAAATGAACGTAAAATATAGCAACTTATTTAAATCTTTTACATTTAAAAACGGGATAACCCTTAATAATAGAGTGGTTATGGCACCAATGACAACTTGGTCCAGTAATGATGATTACACGGTTTCAGATGAGGAATTAACCTATTACAATAAAAGAGTAAACGGAGTAGGACTAGTGATTACAGGTTGTACACATGTGACTCAAAACGGGATCGGTTTTACAAATGAATTTGCAGCTTATGACGATACATTTACGCCGGGCTTACGTAAATTAGCTGAAGCCGCGAAAAGTGGCGGAGCTCCTGCTATCCTTCAAATTTTCCATGCAGGTAACAAAGCACTACCGGACTTGACCCCAAATGGTGAGGTTGTTAGTTCCAGCGCTTTAAAGACTGAAGCTACTGGATTTGCACCTTCAGTACTGCCTAGAGAGCTTTCCCATGTCGAGATAATGGAAGTGATTCATGCATTTGGAGAAACAACAAGAAGAGCAATTGAAGCAGGTTTTGACGGCGTTGAACTCCATGGTGCTCATGGGTTTTTAATGCAAAACTTCTTCTCACCTTTCTTCAACAGACGAGAAGATCAATGGGGAGGATCATTAGAAAATCGCATGCGCTTCCCACTGGCAATCGTTCAGGAAGTGAAAAATGTCATTGAAAAGCATGCAACAAAACCGTTTATTTTAGGATACAGAATATCTCCTGACGAACACCAAGAAGGCGGTTTGAGAATGAAGGATACCTATGCATTGATTGAACGCCTGATTGAAGAGGATGTTGATTATGTGCATGCTTCATTGGCTGATGCTATTTCTTCAAAGCCAGTCGACAGTCAAGATGAAAAGACATATCTTGAGTTAGTTGTCGACCATGTAAACGGACGAGTTCCTGTACTGGCTGCTGGTTCTATGGTAACTCCGGATGATGTTGCCAAAGCATTAGATAAGGGACTTACCCTAGCTGCAATTGGCCACGCGTTAATCATGAATCCAGACTGGGTTGAAAAGGTTCAAAATGGACAAGAGTCTGAGATCCAAACAGAGATAAAGGCTTCAAAGGTTAGTGAGCTTGAGCTTCCAGAAAAACTTTGGGGCGTCATTCAAGCTTCAGGCCCATGGTTTAAGATTGAGGAATAATCTAGAACCAACGGTTGATTAACTACGGGAATGCGAGGTTTGCAAGAGGGATACCTTCAGTTGAAGCATCTCTTGTCAATAACCGGAGCGACAAATGTCGGGACAGAATTAATATTATATGCTCTAGAGTTAAGTATATCTATTGATGAAATTAGAGAATTCTTACATCGATCGCAATCTTTGGGACCTGAATAAGGTCTTTTTTTTATTTCGACTTCCAACTTATTGCACAGTTTGTGTCAACTCTACAATAAGTCTTAATGAACTACCATGAAAATTAACTTCTGTGAGATCCGAAAAATGGCAATAATTAAGTAGACGCAGCTCATTCATTTTTTAAAAGAGAGGAGAGCGCCTGATTAAGGTGTTTATGGAGCAAATCGTGTTTCCTTAAAAGAAGCACGACAAAATTTTATAAACTTTGGAGTTTCTGATAAGTTTATTTGAAATATGTCAGACAGCCTAATAAGTCCGATATAAAGGATGAAAATTGGAAAGCTATTGAGTAGTTTACATAGGGAGTTCTTGAACTAACAGGTCTATTAGAAGAAGCCCTGTCAAGGCAGTTTTATAGTTACGCATACCATTCATATTTTATTAATGGAAATCATAATTCCTTATGTAAGGAATTATGATTATATATGTTTACTTTTAAAATCGCATTATTCAGCAATGCCTACTTGAACAATCTCAACATCTACATTTGTTTTAAATTTCACATTTCGAAGATATTCATTTTTGTCTTTTTCTTTCCATGTATTGGGATAAAAAGCGATCAGATGTCTTCCGATACCAAGGGCGTCACAATTCGCTTTTTGTAACTTTCTAATCACTTGTGTAGCATCTTTCGAAAAACTTCTTGATAATTTTTTATTTAACTTATCTATTTCTTTATCAACGTCTCCTTTCGGATACTCTGTTACATACACTTTTAATCGCAAATTGAGGTTAATAACCACGTCGCCGTTTCGGTTAACAATCTTTTAACTTTCGTTTCATATTCTTAACATTAATGGTGATAAAATTGTTCATGTCCGGCTTTTGGTTATTACTTACACGTTTTGTGAATTGTGCGTAGTTAGAAACAAAATTATAATTTGAAGGAATAATTTTATTGCCGGCTATAGCAAAAGCATTTAAACAGACTATATGAGTTATTCTATATTGCTTATAATCACTCCATTCAACAGGTAACAACTCTTTAAAACAATTAAAATATGTAAGGGTATTATTAAGTGTTTTTTCCTTAGGTAACTCGGCTATCTTTGTATTTTTAATTAATAACCAAAGAAAATTATATGCATATTGTAAAGTGTATGCTTTTCTCAAGTTCTTTTGCCAATTAACGTTCCTTTATAAAAGGAGCTTTTAGGGTCCATAATTAACTGTGTTGCAATCCAACTAATTTCTTCATCTAAACAGTGAAAAGTAATGAACGCACATTTAATATTGCATTGTTTTGTACATACTCCGATTCCCCCCAAATCCGAAGTTTTTGCCTATTAATCTGCCTATATTTGGACGGATTTTTTCATCTCCCTGAAATCTCCACTCTTCACTGTAATAAAGTTAATTATTTCATGCTTTCTCGGAACAGTTCCGTTAAAACGAAGTCATATCTAGCCGATTGTAATAATTAAGGTATAATGATAGGGAAAGATATTTTGTAACGGATTAGGTGAAGATGATCATGAAGCTAATCATTGCGGAGAAACCAGATCAAGGTTCAACGTTAGCAGCTCAATTTAAAACGAAGAAACAGCAAGGCTATATAGAGATCATGCCGAATGAACTTTTTCCCGATGGAGCTTATGTAACTTGGGCCGTCGGGCATTTATGTCAACTCGTTTCCCCGGAAACCTATCATTCAAAATGGAAGAAATGGTCGATGGAAACGTTGCCGATGATTCCGGAGAAATTTCAATATGAAGTGACCCGGCAAAAGGCAAAGCAATTCAATGTTGTGAAGACATTGCTTAGGAAACCGGATGTCGATGAAATCATTCATGCAGGTGATGCCGGGCGTGAGGGAGAATTGATTGTACGCAATATCGTCAATCTATGCAATGTCAATAAGCCGATGAAACGTTTATGGATTTCCTCTTTGACCCCAAAAGCGATTTATGAGGGATTCCAAAATCTGAAGAGCGAGGAAAAAACCAGGCCGCTCTATTATGAAGCGTATACGAGAGCTTGTGCGGATTGGGTTGTGGGAATGAATGCATCGAGAGCGTATAGTATTTTATTGAAACAAAGGGGCGTTTCGGATGTGTTTTCAGCTGGTAGGGTTCAGACACCTACTCTCGCTTTGATAGTGAAGCGGGAAATGGAAATTGAGCAATTCAAGTCTGAACCGTTCTGGGAAGTGTTCGCTGACTTCAAGATGGATGGTAAGAAGTATCAGGGGAAATGGCAGCAGAACAATGATCCCAGAATCAAGACAAAAGAACTTGCTGATAAAATTGCCGCTTTTTGCAAGGGTAAAGAAGCAGAAATTGCAGAGATGGACACAGAAAGAAAAGAATTTCAGCCACCTTTGCTATTTAATCTATCGTCATTGCAGGCTACAGTAAACAAGATATATAAATATTCACCGAAACAGACTCTCGATATTGTACAAAGTTTATATCAAAAAGGGATCGTTTCTTATCCACGTTCAGATTCCAATTATGTTACGGAGGGGGAAGCCGAAACATTTCCCGATATATTGCAAAAACTAAGTGGATTTTCAGAATATGAGTCCCTGTTTCCTTTGCCACAACCGAACATCATGAATAATAAACGGTTTGTAAATGAAAAAAAAGTGACTGATCACTATGCAATTATTCCGACGGAGCAGGTAACCGACCCAAAGCGGCTTTCCGCTGAAGAACGGAATATTTATGACTTGGTGGTACGCCGGTTGATTGCTGCTCATTATGAGAAAGCCATTTTCGATTACACCACCATTAAAACGCTTGTCGATAAGCGTGCCGAATTCATTTCAAAAGGCAAGCAACAGATCCAAGAGGGATGGCGCAAAGTGATTTTCCAAAATGACAAGGATGATGATGATATCATTTTGCCGTCCGTTTCAAAAGGGGATACCGGAAAGGTCGCCAATATAAAGGTGAAAGAAGGAAAAACACAGCCTCCTAAGCGCTATACAGAAGGTCAGTTGATCACATTGATGAAAACTGCCGGAAAGCATTTGGATAATGAGGAGCTAGAAAAGGTGCTGATGAAAACCGAGGGCCTCGGAACGGAAGCGACTCGAGCTGGCATCATTACCATGCTGAAAGATCGTAAATACATTGATGTCAAAAAAAATCAGGTGTTTGCGACAGATAAAGGGAAAGTGCTGATTACTGCCATCGGGGAGAAAATCCTGGCTTCACCTGAAATGACGGCCAAATGGGAACAGCGTTTAAGGGAAATTGGTGAAGGGAAGGCTTCAGCCGGCGGCTTTATGGAAGCTGTTAAGAAGATGTCAGCAAAAATAATCAGTGATGCCGTGGAATCATCGGAAAGCTGGGATTTTCAAGGGCTGGACACCGAGTCGATTCAACGGAGCGGCCCTAAAAGGAAAAGCTCAGCATCTGTGGGCAGCTGTAAGCTATGCGGTTCTAAGATTGTCGATAAAGGGGAATTCTATGGATGTGTAAGTTATCAAAAAACCAAGTGTAATTTTACTATCTCCAAAAAAATCCTAAATAAGAAAATCAGTCAAGCAAATATAAAAAAGCTGTTGGCGAACGGTGAAACGGATTTGATAAGTGGTTTTAAAAAAGGAGAAAAGACTTTTGATGCCATATTATCCTGGTCCGACTCTGAAAAAAAGATCAGTTTTACATTCCCGACAGAACAAAACGTCAACCAAACTTGAGAAGAAACATCATTTAAAGGCGCCCTGAGACGATATCTTCTTGTTTCGGGGCCGTTAATATAGTAAAATTTTTAGATATGCGTTTGAATGGGAGGATTCCGAATGCCTACACCGAGCATGGAGGATTACATAGAACAAATTTATTTACTTATTGAAGAAAAAGGATATGCAAGAGTTTCCGATATAGCCGAAAATCTTTCCGTCCACCCATCTTCTGTTACAAAAATGGTTCAAAAACTGGATCAGGAAAAATATTTGATATATGAAAAGTACCGTGGTCTCGTTTTAACTGCAAATGGGAAAAAAGTTGGTAAAAGGCTCGTATACCGTCATGAACTTTTAGAACAGATGCTAAGGTTGATAGGGGTCAAGGAAGAAAATATTTATCATGATGTTGAGGGGATTGAACACCACCTTAGTTGGAATGCCATCGATAGGATTGGAGACCTGGTTGAATTCTTTGAGGAATCTCCTGACCGTGTCGAGGATTTACGAAAGATACAAAAAAGAAATGAAGAAAATGCAAAATAAGCTGCCGCTGGCAGTTTTTTTTTATTTGACCTGGTCGTTCTTCATTTTACACATACGGTTACAAGTGAGGGAAAGTGCAAAAGTATTTTGAAAAAAGGATTTTTAAAGTGAAAGCAGAATAGCTATAATGTAGCCCCAGTATTTGATTCGGGAAAACTTTTTGTCTTGGTGAACGGGGCCGGGATTGTAATGGCCATGAATATTTCAGGTACTTAGATAATTAGGGGTTAAATGAGAGGGGGAATGTCTGATGAATTTACATACTTGGCATAAAGAGTCGGAAAAGGAATGGGATGTTTTTGCACCTATGTGGGTGAAGAATTCGCAAGAAATGTGGGAAACGGGGAGCCGGAAAAACATTATTCCTTTCTTTTCTAAATATGTACCTTCGGGAGTGAAGGTGGCTGACATAGGCTGTGGTGATGGAGTTGGATCTTTAAAATTGGCCGAAGCGGGATTTGAAGTAACTGGAGTTGATTTATCCAATGTGATGATTGAATTTGCAAAGGGTAAAACCTCTCAACAACCTGAACTTTCTTTCCTTCAAGGAGATTTTTATAATCTTCCATTCAAGGATGAAGAAATGGATGCGGCAATGGTCATTAATTCTCTGGAATATACGGGTGAACCATTAACGGTGTTGAAGGAAATCCAACGGGTAATAAAGCCTGGGGGTTATGTCTGTTTTGGAATACTTGGTCCGACAGCTGAACCACGAAAAAACTTTAGTTTTCAACGGTTGTTAGGAGATAAAGTCATCATGAATACAATGCAGCCTTGGGAATTTGAAAGAATGGCAACAGAAACGGGATGGAAGGCGGTGGCTGATACAGGCGTCGCGAAGAGAGGGGTGGACTATACAAAACTGGGACATTTTTCAAAGGAATTAAAGCAAGCTGTATCGTTCATGTGGCTGTTCCTCCTTCAAAAAGAGGTGGATATGTGATGGAGAAGTATCAAATCGATCAATTCGTTGAAAAGACGAAACAGCAGGATAAAGGACAAGGCTTATTTGAACTTGAAACGGAACGAATTCTGGAAATTAATCTGGAACAGCAGATATGGGCAAAAATGGGGACGATGGTTTCTTATCGCGGCCATATTAAATTCGAGCGGGAAGGCATCTTGGAGCATGGTCTTGGTAAACTTTTCAAAAAAGCCTTAACGGGTGAGGGTGCATCCTTGATGAAAGCGACCGGAAGCGGCAAGCTATACGTCGCTGATCAAGGGAAGAAGATTTCAATTTTACAGTTAAATGGTGAATCGATCTGTGTTAACGGTAATGATTTACTTGCCTTTGAGCCGGGTATTCAATGGGATATAAAAATGATGCGCCGCATTGCCGGGTTATTGGCGGGGGGATTATTCAATGTAAGGCTCGAGGGGAGAGGAATGGTCGCATTCACATCCCATTATGAGCCACTTACTTTAATGGTGGAACCAGGGAATCCAGTCTATACGGACCCAAATGCAACAGTTGCATGGTCAGGGGAATTGCAGCCTGAATTCGTAACGGATGTTTCATTAAAGTCGTTTTTTGGAAGGGGAAGCGGCGAATCCGTTCAAATGAAATTCGAAGGCCAAGGTTTTGTTGTCGTCCAACCTTTTGAAGAAGTATATTTCGGTAATAAGGAATCATGAAACAAACAGCCTGAGTCAGAAACTCAGGTTGTTTCCCATGATATTCGAAAGTGGCTGCCAAAAAAAACTATTTAGTTAAATAGAAAGCTTCTTTTTTCTTACCCTTTCAATCCCACTCATATGGGGTTGATTGGTAGACATAATAGTTCAGCCAATTCGAGAACATCAGGCTGCAATGGCTCTTCCAGCGGTGAAGGGGTACCTTGGTGGGATCGTTATCAGGAAAGTAATTTTCAGGGAGTTGCGTATTGATCCCACGCTCCCTATCGCGTTTGTATTCTTCACCGAGGGTATCTGCATCATACTCGAAATGGCCGGTAACCATAATTCTTTTTCCATCAACAGAAGCAGCCATCAATACCCCAGCTTGATCGGACTGTGCCAGAACCTTCAATTCTGGATGGTTAACTAATTTTTGATAGTCAATATCCGTATGGCGCGAATGAGGGGCCATAAAATAATCATCGAATCCGCGGACTAGATTTTCATTTGGTTCAAGTACCTCATGAGTATATATGCCGAAGCATTTCTCTGGCAGTTCGTGTTTGCCTATTCCGTAATGATGGTACAGGGCTGCTTGGGCTCCCCAACAGATATGTAGGGTGGATGTTACATTTTCGGTTGACCAATTCATGATATTCTGCAGTTCTTCCCAATAATTAACGTCTGAAAATTCCAGTTTTTCGACTGGGGCGCCTGTAATGATCAAGCCGTCATATTTCTTTGTGCGAATATCAGTAAATGATTTATAAAATTGGTCTAAATGAAATTTACTCGTGTTTTTTGATTCATGTGTGCTTAGGCGCAGGAATGATATGTTTACTTGAATGGGAGTATTGCCAAGAAAGCGCAGTAACTGAGCCTCTGTTTTCTCTTTTTCTGGCATAAGGTTTAAAATTAATATATTCAATGGACGGATTTCCTGATTGGTAGCTCTTTCCTCATCCATAACGAAAATATTTTCCTGTTCTAAAATTTCCCTAGCTGGCAGTTGTTCCGGAATTCTGATTGGCATGATTAGCCTCCTTCTCCAAAAATCATAATATTTTTATTATATAGAAAATTATTGAATAGAAAAGCAATTTTAATAATTTCTTGAAAATCTCGAAGGAAATGGCTCGCGAATGGTAAAATGGGAAGATCATGAATACATAAACTTATGAAGTTGGAGAGGTGTATGGAGATTGTTTGATCCTACAGCATTTGAGAACATGAAAGTGGTACTGGAAGGAGCTGTCTATGATCGTGACTTCATTGGAGACATATTGGTCATAAACCGTGATGATATGGTGAATCTGTCAACCATGTCCAGATCATATAAGATCGAGATGGAATTGAAAGAACCCATGGCACCCATTTCGATTAGCGGTGCCATCGAGATACACGCTTCACTCCAGAATCTAAGTGCAGAGTTACTCGATTCCACCATTGATGATACGCATTCCGGTTGCACGGTCGATATTTTCATTTCTTTTCCCCAAAAGCTTAATGAAGTGAATGCTGAACAATTCTTGAACGACCTGGGAAAAATTTGGGGAGATCAGAGAATCATTACAGTGACGACAAGCTTAACGGTCAGTAAAAAGGTGCAACCCGTTCATTCATCTTTATTTAAAGTTTCATTTGGCAGGCTTGTAAAAGAGGAGCAAATGGATGATTTGGAAGACATGGTAGAGTATTTGATACAATCCATAAAAGCGGTGAAAATTCAGGGATGATCGGAAAAGGATAAAAGTTGGAAAACGTACCTTTCAATACGGTAAAATGACATCATCATACTAAAGGGAGCGATCATACATGTCCATTTACGAATTTGAAGTTAATAAAATCAATGGCGAAACCATCTCGCTTGAAGAATATAGAGGGAAAGTGATGATTATCGTGAATACGGCAAGCAAATGCGGTTTTTCACCACAGTATGATGATTTGCAAAGCCTGTATGTACAGTATAAAGAGGATGGTTTAGCCGTGCTTGGTTTTCCGTGTAATCAGTTTTTGAAACAGGAGCCTGGTGATGACCTGGAAATCGATTCTTACTGTAAATTGAATCATGGTGTAACATTCCCGATGTTTGCAAAAGTGAATGTCAATGGAAAGGAAGCCCATCCCTTATTCAGTTATCTGACTGAAAATGCTCCTGGAGTGATGGGGTCCAAATCGATAAAATGGAATTTCACAAAGTTCTTGATTGATCGTGATGGAAATATCGTCAGTCGGTATGCACCTAAAACAAAACCCCTGGAAATGGAAGAGGATTTAAAAAAATTATTATGAAAAATGATATCGAGTCCAACGGATGCTGCAGTTTCTGTTGGGCTCGTTTTTTTTAGGTAAGATATTTATTGCATGGATCCATTTTTAGAGGGGGACAGATGGTTGGGATGTTGAATATAATAGAAAACACACAATTGAGGGGGGAAACCATGGAACGAATTGCATGGGTAACGGATAGTACGGGAACTTTAGACGAAGAATTAGCATTGAATGAGCATGTTTACGTCGTTCCGATGGTCGTCATCATCGATGGGAAGGAATATGAAGATGGCGTCGACCTATCACCTGAGGAATTATACCGAAGAATGAGTGAGGATAAGATGAATGCGACTACATCACAGCCCTCGGTCGGCAGATTCCAAGAGTTATATAAGGAGCTTGAAAAACGCTATGATCGAATCATAGCCGTACACCTTTCAAGTGAATTGAGCGGGACCGTTTCCGCGAGCAGGCAAGCTGCACAAATGGTTACGATCCCCGTTGACGTGTTTGATACTTTACTTATTTCCTTTCCGATGCTATTAATCTTGAAACGGCTCATGCATTATATTGATAATGGCGATTCCATCAATGAGGCTTTCGCAAAAACGAGAATATATGCGGAGAATCATGAAACGTATGTATTAATAGGTTCTTTAGATCAGCTGCATCGCAGCGGCAGGTTAACAAACGCACAGTTTATTCTAGGAAGCCTATTGAGCTTTAAACCCATCATTTCAATCGAAAATGGTGTGCTTCATACCAAATCTAAACCCCGGAACCTTAAAAAGGCGGAAAAACAGATCTTCACTGATTTTCGCAGGTCAGTCGAAGCAGGAAAAGTAAAAGAATGCACCATATTATATGGTGCTGTTTCGGAGCAGGCACATAGATGGAAAAAGATGATTTCCGAAGAATTTCCTCATGTGTTGACCCATGTATCTCCGCTCGGCAGTGCAATAGGGGTGCATACTGGTGAACAGACGATTGGACTCAGTTGGTTCAATGAAGATTAAAGCACAACATTATTGAGAACCATGGTAAAATAGAAAGGACATGGAGTGGTGAAATGAAACAAACGATGATAGATTTAACGGAGAAGTATGTATACGACCAATTGAATTCTGATGCCAGCGGCCATGATTGGTTCCATATCGATCGGGTTCGTAAGCTGGCTTTACATATTGCAAAAGAAGAAGGAAAAGGGAATGAGTTCATCATTGAATTGGCGGCCCTGCTTCATGATATCCCTGATGATAAACTAAACCAGGAAGCTGATGAGGGATGGGGAAAGCTGGATCTTTGGTTTCAGGAACTGAAGTTGGATATTGATAGTGTGGATGCCATTAAACAAATCATCAACACAATTTCATATAGTTCCGGGCAGTTGAAGCTTCCTTCCATAGAGGCTGAAATTGTTCAGGACGCGGACCGCTTGGATGCAATTGGTGCCATTGGGATAGCCAGGACATTTGCATTTGGAGGAAAAAAGGGACAACTTATGTTTGATCCTTCACTGCCCATCAGGGAAAACATGACAAAGAAGGAATACAGGACGGGTAAAAGCTCTTCCGTTCATCACTTTTATGAAAAATTATTACGTTTGCAAGATATGCTCAATACTTGCACAGCCAAGAGGATTGCAAGTGAAAGGCATGAATATATGGTTAGATTTTTAGAGGAATTTAAAAAGGAATGGGATGTACGATTATGAAAGTTTTTAGCATGGAACATGTAATGAAAACCCAAGGGGAAAAACTTCTATTTAAAGATGTATCTTTTTCCATTACCGAAGGGGAAAAAATCGGGATCGTTGGCATAAACGGCACCGGTAAATCAACATTATTGAATATCATTGCAGGATTGGAAGACAGTGATTTAGGAACGAAGGATCATCCGAATGATTACACGATTTCCTATCTATCCCAAGATCCGCATTTTGATGAGAAATTGACGATCATGGAATATATGTACGAAAGCTCAACTCCTGTATTTTCATTGATCAAGGAGTATGAAAAGACGCTCGTCCAACTCCAGGTAGATCCACAGAATAGTGCAATACAGGACCGTTTGTTAAAACAGCAACAGGATATGGACACGCTTGGCGCCTGGGATACAAGTGCCAATGCCAGAACGATACTGACCAAGCTGGGCCTTCCCGATCACTCAAGGAAATTGGGGGAACTATCAGGTGGCCAAAAAAAACGTGCGGCCCTGGCAAAAACCTTGATTGAGACCCCTGATTTACTGATTTTGGATGAGCCTACGAACCATCTCGATTTCGAAAGCATTACTTGGCTTGAAGAATATTTGGGGAAATATCAAAAGTCCGTCTTATTCGTAACCCATGATCGTTATTTCCTTGATCGGGTTTCCAATAAGATTTGGGAAATTGCCCAAACGCAGCTTTTTGAATACAAAGGGAACTATGCTGACTATTTAGAATCAAGGGCCATTCGTGAAGAGAACGAATCGACCGAAAGAACGAAAAAAGAAAGTCTATTCAAAAAAGAACTGGCCTGGATCCGAAAAGGTGCAAAGGCCCGGACAACGAAACAAAAGGCCAGGATCCAACGCTTCGAAACATTGGAATCTGGTGTAAAGGATAAGCAGAAAACCGAGAACCTGGAAATGGAATTAAGCGGTGCCCGTCTTGGGAAAAAGGTACTGGAGATGCAGGATGTAACTAAATCTTTCGGGGATCAAACCATCATCAACCATTTTTCCTTCCTCTTCAAACCAGGTGATCGAATTGGGATCGTTGGTAATAATGGCAGTGGTAAGTCAACCTTGTTAAATATCCTGGCGGGACGGGAATCTATAGATGAAGGAATCCTGGAAAAAGGGCAAACCGTGAAAATAGGCTACTATACGCAAGAAAGTGTCGATATGGATGAGAATCTCCGCATGATAGAGTATATTCGGGAAACAGCGGATTCAATCGCCCTTAAAGATGGTAGTTTCATTTCGGCTGCGCAGATGCTTGAAAGGTTCCTGTTTCCCATGGGATCGCATGGGACGCCAATTCGCAAGCTTTCCGGTGGGGAGAAAAGGCGTTTATATCTCCTTAACATATTAATGTCGGCGCCTAATGTCCTGCTTTTGGATGAACCGACGAATGATTTGGACACGCAAACCTTGACCGTTCTGGAGGATTATTTAGAAACGTTTTCAGGTGTAGTCATTACCGTATCACATGATAGGTATTTCTTGGATAAAACGTGCCATCAGCTTCTTGTTTTCAAGAATAAAGGTGAAATTGATTTCTATTACGGTAATTACTCGGAGTTCTTGGAAGAAAAGACGGAAGAGGCCGTACCAGTGAAAACACCAGAACCTCAGATTAACCGCACGGAAAAGAAAAAGAAAAAACTAACCTATGCGGAAAGTAAGGAATGGGAAGAGATAGAAGGGAACATGGAACGGGTCGAGCTGCGTCTGAAAGATATCACGTCAGAAATGTCAGCAGCGGGAAGTGATTTTGAAAAAGTCCGCCTGCTGCTTGAAGAAGAAAAGGAACTAACGGATAAATTAGAGCATTTTTTGGAAAGATGGACGTATTTAGCGGAAAAATTGGAAGAGGAATGAGCGGGGGACTGGTCCAAGGGAGCAAACTTGGACCGGTCTTTTTTTAGCCAATCTCAATTGCATGAGAATCTGTTGCCGTTGTGATAATATCTAGTACATGGAAACGTCTTGTAAAAGGAGAGAAATGGATTGAAAATTAAATCAATAGAACCTACACCAAGTCCGAATACAATGAAAATCAATTTATCTGAAGAGTTATTAGCAGGTAAAAGTAATAACTATAAGAAGGATCAAGCTGAACAGGCACCGCAGCTGATTAAAGATTTATTTAAGATTGATGGGGTGAAAGGGGTATATCATGTTGCGGATTTCTTAGCGGTTGAGCGCAATGCGAAATATGATTGGAAAGATATCTTGGTCCAAATCCGTCAGGTCTTCGGGGAAAAAACCGAAGAACAAAGTCAACAAACGGTTTTAAATGAACATTACGGTGAAGTAGCCGTTGCCATTCAACAATTCAAAGGCATTCCGATGCAAATTAAAGCAAGTGATAGCCAACACGAGAAACGTTTTGCCTTACCGGAATATTTCATAAAGGGCATTGCCGCTGCCCAAAAAGAAGATGATAATGTAGTCCTGCTTCGAAAATGGAAGGATTATGGCGTAAGGTATGGTGATATGGAAGATATCGTGAAGGAAGTATCGGATGAGCTGATTGCAGCATATCCGGAAGAACGAATTAATCGGCTAGTAGCTGCTGCTAAAGAAATGGTGGATACAAAAGAAACATTCTTTAAACGGCCAAAAATTAAACTGACTGCAGAAATGCTGAATGACGAAAGCTGGGAAAAGCGATATCAGGCTTTAGAACAAATGGAAGATCCAACAGTGGATGATATTCCAGTATTGGACATGGCACTCTCCGACAGTAAAGTCTCCATTCGAAGGCTCGCGGTTGTATACTTGGGTATGATCGAAGATAGAAAAGTGCTTCCGAGCTTGTACAAAGCTTTGAAAGATAAAAGTGCAGCCGTAAGACGTACGGCTGGTGACTGTTTATCCGATCTAGGGTTTGAAGAAGCGATGGGGGAAATGTCACAATCACTTTCAGATAAAAATAAGTTGGTAAGGTGGAGGGCGGCGATGTTTTTATACGAAGCGGGAAATGAAACGACCCTCCCTTATCTAAAGCAAGCGGAACAGGATCCTGAATTCGAAGTGGCCCTTCAGGTCAAGATGGCCATTGATCGTATTGAAAATGGGGAAGAAGCGAAAGGTTCGGTTTGGAAGCAAATGACAGAATCAAGGCAAACGAATGACAAGTGATTTGGAATAACCCCGGCAAAAGGCATGCGGATGATTTAATCCGCATGCCTTTTTATTTTTGAGTTCCCTCAGGTCGAACCCCAAAACATTTAAAATGGCCAATTTTTCGAAATATAGAAGTTTTTTAAGATATAAATCTGTTCTCTATTATTTTAGTAAAATGATTTTTGTAGATATTTAGTGTTGAATGGTTGCATTTGAATGTAAATATGTTAGAATTTTTAGAGTATACTAAAAATTATATTATATTGAATCATTAAACATTTAGTGGAAATTGGGGGTACAACAAATGTCTACATCAAATATGAGAAGTGACATGATTACAAAAGGGGTCGATCGAGCTCCACATAGAAGCCTGTTGCGGGCAGCAGGGGTTAAAGAAGAAGATTTCGGTAAACCGTTTATCGCGGTTTGTAATTCATACATCGATATCGTTCCAGGTCATGTCCATCTTCAGGAATTCGGAAAAATAGTGAAGGAAGCGATTCGGGAAGCAGGCGGTGTGCCTTTCGAATTTAATACGATCGGGGTAGACGATGGAATTGCGATGGGTCATATTGGTATGCGCTATTCTTTGCCAAGCCGTGAAATCATCGCGGATTCCGTGGAAACTGTTGTATCTGCACATTGGTTTGACGGTATGGTTTGCATTCCGAACTGTGACAAGATAACGCCGGGAATGATGATGGCAGCTCTTCGCGTCAATATTCCTACAATATTCGTAAGTGGCGGACCGATGAAGGCAGGCAAAGACAAAAACGGTAAGTCTCTTTCATTAACATCCGTTTTTGAAGGGGTGGGCGCTTATCAAGCAGGTAATATCAATGCAGAAGATTTACAGGAAATCGAGCAAGTTGCATGCCCTACTTGTGGTTCTTGTTCAGGAATGTTCACTGCAAACTCCATGAACTGTTTGGCAGAAGGCTTAGGACTTGCGCTTCCGGGAAATGGAACGATTTTGGCGGTAGCAGAAGAACGTAAAGAATTCGTCAAGAAATCCGCTAAACAATTGATGGAGATAATCAAACTGGATATCAAGCCTCGTGATATCGTGACGATTGATGCAATTGATAACGCATTTGCATTGGATATGGCGATGGGCGGTTCAACTAACACTGTACTGCATACACTTGCATTGGCACATGAAGCAGGTTTTGAATATCCAATGGAACGCATAAATGAAATAGCTAACCGCGTACCGCATCTAGCAAAAATTGCACCGGCATCCGATTATCATATTGAAGATGTACATAATGCTGGTGGTGTAAGTGCCGTCATTAATGAGTTACTCAAAAAACCAGGTGCCTTTAACGGAGACTGCCTTTCCGTTTCAGGTAAAACACTCCGCGAAAATGTTGCCGGTTGTGAAATTTTGGACAAGGATGTTATCCATCCGTTAGATAATCCGCATTCTGAGCGTGGAGGGCTGGCGGTATTGTTCGGTAACCTTGCACCTCAAGGCTCCATCATAAAAGTGGGTGCCGTTGACGAATCAGTTGGTGGCTACCACAGGGGTCCTGCGATTTGTTTCGATTCCCAGGAAGATGCACTTTCCGGAATCATTACTGGAAAAGTTAAGGAAGGGAATGTAGTGGTCATTCGTTACGAAGGACCTAAAGGAGGCCCAGGTATGCCGGAAATGTTGGCACCGACTTCCCAAATCGTCGGAAGGGGACTTGGAGCCAAAGTCGGTTTGATTACTGATGGCCGCTTTTCAGGCGCATCTCGAGGCATCAGCATTGGCCATATATCCCCCGAAGCAGCTGAGGGAGGCCCAATCGCCTTTGTGGAAGATGGAGATATCATCGAGTTGGATTTGGAAAATCGTAAAATCGAATTGGAAATTTCCGATGAAGAATTCGAAAAGCGCAAAGCAAATTGGAAAGGCTTCGAATCAAAAGTTAGAACAGGCTATTTAGCACGTTATTCCAAACTTGTGACGAATGCCAGCTCAGGCGGAGTGATGAAAGTTTAATTAAAGGAAGATACTAAAACATGGTGGCAGAATGAAACGGATTCTGTCACCATGTTTTTTTTGCAGCGAAAATGAATCTTCTTTGACTATGACCCATTATGTTGGAAGGACGAATATACAACGCTCTAAGCGTCATTTTTGCATAAGCACTTAAGAATATAGTATGATTAAAATAATTGAAGAATTTTAACCAAGGGGGTTTTTTTATGTCGATGGCATATGATGAATATATGAAACAAATGGTAAAACCAATGCGTGCGGAACTGGTGCAAGCAGGTTTTGAGGAGTTGGACTCAGCCGAAGCGGTTGAAAACTTTATGGATTCCGTAGAAGGTACGACACTTGTGGTTGTGAATTCAGTTTGTGGTTGTGCTGCCGGGTTAGCCCGTCCAGCTGCTACTCAAGCCGTACTTCAAGCAGACAATAAGCCTGATCATCTGGTAACTGTATTTGCCGGTCAAGATAAGGAAGCGACAGCTAAAATGCGGGAATACTTCGATGGAATAGAGCCTTCTTCACCATCAATGGCTCTCCTAAAGGGCAAAGAGGTCTTACATTTCATTCCGCGCCATGATATAGAAGGACAGCCAATGGAAGCCATTATGGAAAATTTATTGGCAGCATTCAGTCAAGTGAATAAGTGATGAAGTAGAATGTCCTGGAAACAGGGCATTCTTTTCAAATTTAATAGAGTATGGAGGGGGAGGATTCATGTTTGTCACTACAGTAGGAAGAGTCGATAAAGAAACGATGATATTAGCCGAAAGGTTAGCTGAAGAATTACATATTCCCTATATTGCCCGAAGAAAACGATCGGTGAGAGATATCCAATCGGAACATGATGAAGATGATTGCCTCGTTTTTGGTAAAAAGCGGATGGAGTTATATCGGTACCAAGAAAAAGAACCATTCTTTTTTCACCCGAACCTTGCAATGATAAGAATAAAACGATTAATTCGTGGCGAAAGTGATCCATTTCTCATTGCCGGAGATATAAATGAGGGGGATTCTGTGCTTGATTGTACATTGGGCTTGGGCTCTGATGCGATTGTCGCAAGTTTCGCAGTTGGTGAACATGGACAGGTTGTTGCATTGGAGGGAAATCAATATTTGGCCATGCTCGTGGAACATGGGATGAAGACCTGGGAGAATGCAGAGGAAAAGATGATACAAGCGATGAGACGAATAGAGGTCATTCAAGCGGATCATTACGATATATTGAAAGCATTGCCGGATGATCATGTTGATGTCGTATATTTCGATCCCATGTTTGAGGAAACGATTCAGGAATCGAATGGAATCAAGGGGTTGACTCATTTTGCAGAAGATAAGGATTTATCGATGGAAATAATGAAAGAAGCCAAGCGGGTTGCGCGAAAGAGAGTCGTGTTGAAAGACCATTTTCGCAGCTCCCGCTTTGAGGAATTTGGATTTGAGGTATTAAAGAGAAAAACATCCAAATTTCATTTTGGCTTCATTTCCATTCTTGATCAGGATTTATAATCTGTCTCGTCTAATCCCATTGCACAACCTTCCCTGCTTGAATCGGCAGCACCATAGTTCGAACCATCAGGATTAATTTGAATGGCTTGAACATTCCCTATAGAATGGGGAACTTCATTAAAGGCAAAGCCCATTCCTTCCAAGTGACCTTTGCTGGTCATATCCATTCCTGCTTCCCATTCAATATGGGGGCCCATTGGTGTGAAAATTCTAGGTTCTTCAATGGCTGCTTTCAAGTCCATTTTTAAATCGAGTACATTGATGATCGTTTGGACGACTGAACTAATGATGGTTGGTCCTCCAGGTGATCCTAGCGTCAAAATCGGCTCGCCGTCTTTAAAGATGATGGTCGGGCTTTTGCAGCTGACAGGGCGTTTATTAGGCTGCACTTCATTCATGCCCCCAGGAATGGAATCGAAATCAGTCAGTTCATTATTCAGCATGAAACCATAGTCGGAAACCATGATGCCTGAGCCGAATGGATGTTCAACTGTAGAAGTGCAAGCTGCAATATTACCCCATCTGTCACGGACCGTGAAGTGTGTCGTTTCACTGACATCTTCGTCATTTGGTTGCGGAATGACTTCCCTTTGTTTCACGGAATCATATATCCAAGGGTTTCCGAAGTCAATGGCGTTATTCCTTGCATTGAAATTAATGAATGAGCGGCGTTTGGCTATATATTCATCATGCAGTAGACCCGCTAATGGCAATTCGGCAAATTCGGGATCAGCGAGAAATGCCTTTTTATCTGTAAATGCAAGACGCATCGCTTCTGCAATCAAGTAATATTTTTCCCAAGAACGGACGTCATATTGTTCGATTTGGAAGCTCTCCAATATTTTCAGGATTTGAATGACCGTGAATCCGCCTGCACTTGGGGCCATGGATGATGCAATTCGATAATCCTTATAAGTCCCATACATTGGTTCATCAATCGTTGCTTTATAATCCTGTAAATCAGAAAGCTCCATGAACCCTCCCAATTCCTGTATACAGGAAATGATGCCCTCTCCGATTTCACCATCATAAAATGCGGAAACGCCTTCACGTTGCAATATCCGATAGGTATTCGCCAAATTTTCTTTTATCAGCAATTCGCCATCTTGATAGGGTTTTCCGTTTGGCATGAAGAACTTACGGGCTTCCTCTCCCAATCGATATTCAAAATTTTTAAGAGCATCGCAAAGGACCCAATTGACGGGAACTCCTTTTTCTGCAAATTCAATGGATGGCTCGATGAGGTCAGCTAAAGGCTTGCTTCCATATTCGGAGAGTGCTTCATCCATAGCTTTCAGTATTCCAGGAATTCCAACCGCTGTAGCTTTGATCGAGCGTTCTTTAAATGGGATGACTTCCCCTTTTTCATCAAGAAACATGTCTCGATGCGCTGCTTTAGGTGCTCTAACATGGCCATCGAATATTTTTGTTTTCTTATCTTTAGCGTTATATACCATAAGGAAACCACTTCCGCCGATTCCAGTCATCATGGGTTCTACAATATTCAGGGCAAATTGGATGGCGACCGCCGCATCGACAGCATTTCCACCTTCACGTAATATTTTTTCCCCAATGGAAGTGGCTACGGGATGAGCGGTAACGACCATTCCGGCGTTCCCTGTAGCTGTTTCCCTCATGTAATCTTTATCTTTAGTGTGTTCATTGGTGTTTTCCATAATGATTCCTCCAGTATTCAGTCCTTTTATCTGCCAGAAGGTAAGGCTTTATGTGATTATGTGAAAAGAAAACCTTGTCATTGTGTATAAATGACAAGGAGATTTTTCGTAGGTATTTATTTATTCTTAATCAGCAAATGCTAAATATACGAAAAATGCTAATGTTACAAGACATAAAGCCACCATGGCAGTCGTAGTCAAAGCCATATAAGACCCCTCCTTAAAAAGACTTGAATCTAATTAAGTTCTCCAAATATCATCAAAATCCTTCATTTAATTGTAGAATTGTTGATATTTAGTGAAAAAGTTCGGGTTCATAAAGTTTATATAGGTATTTATCCTTTTTTTTGATTTTTGAAACATGGGTAACTATATATTCGTAATTACTAAAAAATAAAAGTATACTAAATATAATGATAATACAAAAAAGGAGGGGGAGTGTGATTTGAAAGCAGCGGTTTGGTTCAGGAAAAGTCTGGTCATTTTAGTATCCGTTTTAACGTTTGGTCTTGTCACTCCTTCAGATCTGGCGTGGCTTGCTGAAGCCGATTCGTTAAAGGATACTAAAAAAGGGTTGGTGGATGAAGAAGGGTTAGCCTATCTTTCTTCACAGAAACCGACTGAACCTGAAGAGGAATTCAACCGTGAAGAATTTTTATCGGGCATATTCAATAAAGCAGAGGAAAACGCATTTGTGAAATTTGGCGATAAGATCAATCCTAAAATAGGCGATGAGTTCAAAATGGTAATATTACCAAAAATGGAAGAAGCCATTACAGAAATGGTTGCCCAATTTCCAGATGAAAAATTACAGCAATTAACCATTACTGAGCAGCCGAGTGCTGGCAGGGCCGAGAAAATTTTTCATATTTATGATTCTTATAGCGGCAAGGATATCATCAGATTCCATGTAAGGCAGGAAAATCCTCCACTGGATGGATATTGGTTCAATTTTCACTATCATACCTACCATGATTCATTTGCCTCCCATTATGATATAGGGAAAATATATTGGGATAAAAATACGCCGCCAGAGTGGACGAGTAAACAAAGGCTCTCATAGTGTATATGGTTTCGTTGATTTTAATTAAGTGTAAGCGTATGATGAAAATGAAATTTCTAATAGGCATTAAATGATACGTTGTCATGCAACGTATTTATTTTGTGTTTAAAACATAGTAGAGTTTTTATCATTACTGGGAAGAATGTTATTTTAAATGGTTTTCTAATTTTGCTGTAATAGTAGCAGGGGAGTCTTTATCATGTCAGAGTTGTTAAATAACATCATTCAAACATATGCTCAATTTTTTGATTGGCATATGTGGGTGGAGGTTTTATCCGACCCTGTGAGCTGGGGATTGATAGGAACGCTTGTATTAATGGAAGGATTACTATCGGCGGATAACGCTTTGGTATTAGCTGTAATGGTCAGGCATCTTCCGGAAAAACAACGGAAAAAAGCACTTTTTTATGGATTATTAGGTGCTTACGCTTTTAGGTTTATAGCGATTGGAATCGGTGTTTTCCTCATTAAGCTTTGGTGGGTGAAGGTGATTGGAGCAGCCTATCTTGGTTGGCTCTCGTTTAAATACTTTCGGGATAAAAGGAAAAAACAAGCGGGGACCGATGAAGATATCCGGGGAATGAGTAAAAACAGCATACTGATCCGTATGTTTGGTACATTATGGGGAACGGTTGCGGCAGTGGAATTGATGGATATAGCATTTTCCGTCGATAGTGTCTTGGCCGCTTTCGGGGTGAGTGAAAAAGTCTGGGTCCTTCTGACCGGCGGGATGATTGGTGTCTTGATGATGCGGGGAGTAGCAGGTTTATTTTTAAAATTGATAGACAAGGTTCCTGAATTGGAAACTGCCGCATATGTGCTTATCGGGTTCATTGCTATAAAAATGCTAATTGCCGTTGCAGGGATCGAAATCCCTCCTACGATCTTTTTTGCCTTTATCTTGATAATTTTCGGCACCACGATCGTATTTCATTTGAAGAAAGGGAAAAAGCTCAAAGAACATGGTTGAGCACTATGTAAAAAGCTGACACAAAAATGATGTCAGCTTTTTGTTGACAAAAGAATTCGGAACGTTATCATCCCAAACCCCTTTCGACTTTTTTTGTTATTCTCTTAATTAGACCTCTCAAATTTCGACTTTTACCATTCCTTGATCTTTCCATGTCCATTTTAAAGTCCTTTAAAGTCGTCCAACCGCATGCCATGTTTTTTTGGGGTTATGCGAATAAAAATGCGGTGATTTTTCACTACTTTAAGCCTCGAGTTTTTATCATGTTTTTTACTGTTTTATATGGGGGATGAAACCCTTACTAGATTGAAGATAAATGCGACACTCATGCCGAGCCCCCCGCTAAATGCTTACGGCGAGGGGGATTGGCAGACAGTCGGCGGAAAGGGAGCGGATATCTGAAGTTGGTTGGAAAGTAGGGACACTCGCTTTCCGCGGGCGGTCCGACCTCGCGGCCCTATTACAATAATTAGAACATATTATAACTTCTGCAAACCATTTTAGTCAGGTGAAACAAAGGAAACCCCTGCTCAGCGTTTAAAAATTTCCGATAAGGTGTATTCTTGGGAAGGTATAATTTATAAACGATTAGTCTCCATTTATATAAAATTCTTCAAAAAAAATAGCTCATTGTTTTATCAATGGAATTCCTTTTTCCTCTTCAACTAACGACGGAGATTAGTGAAAGAAGGAAGGAGAATTAAATTTAGTGAAGAATTAACCTTGTAAAGAGTGGTATCTTACCTGAGGAAGTATCAATGGAATTACAAGATGGTTTATATGATGAAATATCAAGTTTATGTTCCGAGGGGGATCAGTTGGTTGATGGAAAAACAGCGTAACATTATTTTATACATTGGTACTTCAATTGATGGCTATATTGCAAATGATGATGGTACATTAGAGTGGTTAGAATCAACAGAAGTAGAAGGAGATTCTGGCTACAATTCACTTCTGGAAAGAATTGACACTGTTGTTATGGGAAAAGGAACTTATGATGTCATTCGTGGATTTGATATGGATTATCCATATAGTGATTATAAAAATTATGTATTTTCTAAATCTGTTAGTGGATCAGATGAATATGCTTCATTTATTGATGAAGATGTCAAAACTTTCATTAAAAGTGTAAAACAAAAGCCTGGTAAAGATATATGGTTAATTGGTGGAGGAAACTTAGCTCGTGAATTTTTTAAAGAAAATTTAATTGATGAATTCCAACTAGCCATTGCACCCATTATTTTGGGGAAAGGAATCTCCCTTTATATCGGAGATGATATTACCCTAAAATACACATTAACCAAAGTGGAAAAATTAGGTCAACTTGCTATGCTTCATTATATAAAAAAATAATTTTCATCATCTTTCCCTTTTTTAGTAGGGAAAGATTTTTACCTTTTCAATTACACTTTTTACTGAAAATCGTTCGAAAAATTAATGGATGTTTATATAACTAACGGTGAGCTTTAGTACAATTAGTTAATAAAGATAAATATGAGGAAGAGCACAGTTTGAAGAACGGTGCTTCAGTTAGTAGACAAAAGAGTTCTATCTAAAAGTTAAAACAAAGTTGATTGGAGCGGAAGGTGCGAGACTCCTGCGGGAAAAGCGCGTCCAGGGGAGACCCCGCAGGCGCAAAGGCGCCGAGGAGGCTCCCGGACCGCCCGCGGAAAGCGAGTGCCTTGAGCGGAATTCAACGTCTAAATTGTACACCCATAAAAAAAACTGTAGGCAAACTCGATTTTCATCGAGATGCATACAGTCTGTGCTGACATCAAATATGATGTCAGCTTTTTTTTTGGAGAATATCAAGTAATTGAAGAAGGGCGGTAAATGTAGTGAAGAAAATCAAAGGCAATAAAATGTTAAGCCAGAGAGAAGGGAGTAACGGATGCAGCAATATGCCAAAGAAAATGGAGAACAAAAAAAGGTCGAGAATGATGAACACTTTTAAACTGTAAATATCAAGGACTTCTTCAGCAAGTTCACGGTGCTCATTCAAGCTGGCGTTTTTATTATTGGTTTCCATGCAATCACCTTAAACCTTTTACGATTATATACTGTTGATATATGAAAAGAGCGGAACAATGGTTCTTTTAAGGAAGGGCTGGAACCAAAATTACCAAAAAAACATAGAGTTTTTACATTAAATCAATATGTTATACTAATATAATAGTGTTGAAGATTTATAGATTTAAAAATACATATATTTCTTGACGATAATGAGAAATGATTGAAAGGAGAGAAGATTGTGAAAAGTAAAAAATGGTTAACCGTTCTTGCATTATTTGCCTTTTTCCTCTCGATGCTCTCCTATTCCCTAGCAAAGGATGAAGGGGTAAAATGGCGGAATTTGCCCAAAGATAACCTTTTAAGTCAAGCAGATATTTTTAATGATAATAAAGAATTACAAAGAATATTTTTATTTCCAGAAGGGGAATACAATGAAAAGGAAGCACTGAAAATTGTTGGAACCATTGACAAACTGCCGCATTCCCTTTTAGTGAAGACTGCTGACAGAGGTGTGAGGGTCAAACTATTTAATGGTAATTTAACAGAAAATCAATCTGCGGCTAAATTAAAGGGAAAATCCCCCCGTGGTTATTTGAATAAAGAAACAACTTGGGATGATGTACCTGGGATGGGGGGGTCTCATACCGTATTGGTTAAAATCGGAGCAAGTGACAAGGGTAACGGGCATGGCTCCATTAATTTGGAACTGCATGAGCTAGGGCATTCCATTGATAATATAGTTTATGATGGTATCCGTGAAGACATGGATTATTTGAAGATTTGGGGCAAGGAAGTGGGAGGACTGTTTCCTGGACAGTCGTATTTTTCCAATTATCCTGAAGAATACTTTGCAGAAACGTTTGCGATGTTTTATGTAAACTTCGAACAAAATCAATTACTTAGAAAAAAAGCACCCGAGACTTATAATTTTATTAAACAATTAGATTAAACATTGGGCTATAATACGTTAAAATAAGGAGAATGAAAGTAGAAAAGGTGGTTTATCATGAAGCAATATTTAGATTTATGTAAGCATGTACTCGAGAATGGCACTCAAAAAGGTGACCGTACGGGAACAGGGACGATCAGTACCTTCGGATATCAAATGAGATTTAATTTAAAAGATGGGTTCCCTGTCCTTACAACGAAAAAGATTAGTTTAAAAGCGATTATCCATGAACTATTATGGTTTTTGAAGGGTGATACAAATGTTGGCTACCTTCAGGAAAATTCCGTACGCATATGGAATGAATGGGCTGATGAGAAGGGAGAATTAGGTCCGGTTTATGGTCATCAATGGCGTTCTTGGGGAGCGGCTGATGGACGGCAAATCGACCAGATCAGTGAATTGATCGAACAAATCAAAACGAATCCCAATTCAAGAAGGTTGATAGTGAGTGCTTGGAATGTTGGGGAACTGGACGAAATGGCATTGCCGCCTTGCCATGCTTTTTTTCAATTCTATGTGGCTGATGGCAAGCTTTCGTGCCAGCTATATCAACGTTCAGCGGACGTCTTTTTAGGTGTTCCTTTTAATATTGCTTCGTATGCGCTCCTAACGATGATGATCGCGCAGGTGTGTGATTTGGAAGTTGGCGAATTTGTACATACTTTTGGGGATGTCCACATCTACTCTAACCACCTTGAACAAGTGGAACTGCAGTTGACTCGTGATCCGAAACCATTGCCAATCATGAAAATAAATCCGGAAGTGAAAAATATCTTTGATTTTAGTTTCGAGGATTTCGTTTTGGAAAATTACGAAGCCCATCCCCATATAAAAGGAGAGGTTAGCATATGATATCGTTGATAGTGGCCATGGATCAAAATCGTGTGATCGGGAAAGACAATAAACTGCCATGGCATCTACCGGCCGATTTGCAGTATTTTAAAAAGGTGACGATGGGGCATCCAATCGTCATGGGCAGAAAAACATTTGAATCAATCGGTAGGGTACTGCCTGGCCGTGAAAATGTCATCGTTACCCGCAATCAGGATTTTAAAGCGGAAGGTTGCGTAGTATTACATGATATTACACAAATCAAAACGTTTGCAGATAATAGTGATGAGGAAGTCTTCGTGATTGGCGGAGCCGAAATCTTCAAGGAAATCCTTCCTGTTACCGACCGCCTGTATATAACGGAAATTCATGAAACCTTTGAAGGTGATACTTTCTTTCCCGTGATTGATGAAAATGAATGGGATAAAATTTCCTCAAACCCAGGCAGCATCGATGAAAAAAATCGATATGCACATGATTTTATTATTCTACAAAAAAAATAAATGACTAATCCGATTATGGGGAAATAACCATAATCGGATTTTTTTTGGTATGGAATGAACAAAAGATAGAATTTTTAGAAAAATCAATTACATTAATAACAGTAAAGTGCTATAATGATTGAATTGATTAGGAAGGAAATGAGGGATTGATATGAACCAGACAGCATCCATGAATAGGGGGATTCAATTGGAAGATATTCTAATTGCCTACAGAGAACTGAAAGAAATCGTTTTACATACTCCTTTACAAAAAAATCAGAGGCTCTCTGAAAAATATGAATGTAATGTATATTTAAAACGCGAGGACCTTCAACATGTACGTTCCTTTAAATTAAGAGGAGCTTACTATAAAATGAAAAGCTTGACCGAGGAAGAGACGAAGAATGGAGTCGTTTGTGCCAGTGCAGGTAACCATGCACAGGGAGTTGCTTTTTCTTGCAGTCAATTAGGTATCCACGGGAAAATTTATATGCCTGCTACAACACCAAGGCAAAAAGTCGATCAAGTTCAGTTATTTGGTCGGGATAATGTGGAAATCATCCTAATCGGAGATACATTCGATGATGCATTTGCCATGGCGATGGAATGCTGTGAAAAAGAAGAGCGTTCCTTTATCCATCCATTTGACGATGAAAAGGTAATCGCCGGGCAAGGAACAACGGCTGTAGAAATCCTGAATGATTGTGAAGATGGAATTGATTATGTATTTGCCGCTATCGGCGGTGGCGGTTTAATGGCCGGAGTATCAAGTTATTTCAAATCGGTTTCACCAAAAACGAAATGCATTGGCGTGGAGCCGCTTGGGGCTGCATCGATGGAATACTCCTTCAAGGAAGGAAAAGTTTCTGAACTTGAAAGCATAGATACATTTGTTGACGGAGCAGCTGTCAAGTGTGTAGGACAGATGACATATCAGCTCTGTAAGGAAAACCTGGAAGATATCGTTGTCGTTCCTTCAGGGCAGATCTGCACGACGATTCTCGATTTATATAATCAGCATGCAATTGTCGCTGAGCCGGCAGGGGCCATTTCTGTAGCCGCTTTGGATTTGTACAAAGAGCAAATCAAAGGCAAAACGGTTGTTTGCATGGTCAGTGGAGGGAATAACGACATTGGTCGTATGCAGGAAATTAAGGAGAAATCCTTATTATATGAAGGACTGCTTTATTATTTTATCGTGAATTTCCCGCAACGCGCTGGGGCTTTAAGGGAATTCCTTGATGAGGTGTTAGGACCGAATGACGATATAAGCCGATTTGAATATACGAAGAAAAACAATAAAGAAAGCGGGCCGGCCCTGGTTGGTGTAGAGCTAAAGGATAAAAATGATTTTCAAGGGCTCATTCAAAGGATGAACAAAAAAGGATTCTCTTTCGTTGAGGTCAATAAAGACAGTAATTTATTTCATTTATTGATTTAATCATGGACAAAATGTTAAATTAGGATAGAATAATACCTATGTTTTTACATTTTATTCTGCCGGCACAGTCGTTACGGCCATACTGTCGAAAATTGTTACCATTCTATGACGAATTGCCAGTTCCCTTTCAATTGGTTGGAAATGGTATTATAATCGTAGTAGGTCTAATTACAACACCAAAGGGGATGTATCCATGTCGAACATTGGAGTACCTGGTCTGATTCTCATCTTAATATTGGCATTAATTATCTTTGGTCCGAAGAAACTTCCAGAAATTGGCCGTGCTTTTGGACAGACACTTCGTGAATTTAAAAAGTCCACGAGTGACTTAACAAAAGGTGATTATGAAGAAGATAAGAAGTTACAACAAAAAAATCATGAATGATTGAAATGCTGGGCGTAAGATGTAATCGTCTTGCGCCTTTATGCTGGAACAAAGATACGGATTTTCAGATGAAGGCGTGATCAACTTTGGAAGATAAAGAATTAAATATCATCGATCATCTCGATGAATTGAGAAAACGGCTCATCATTACTGCTGTTGCTTTTTTCATCTTTTTTATCGCCAGTTTTATTTATGTTGAAGAGATTTATAATTGGTTCGTGAAGGATCTCGATTTTGACCTGATGGTATTGGGACCAAGTGATATTATCTGGATTTACTTTATGCTTTCAGGCGTCGTAGCCATTGCGGCAACGATACCGATAATTGCTCTGCAAATATGGTTATTCGTTAAACCCGCCTTGATGCCAAATGAAGTAAGAGCGACCCTTGCCTATATTCCAGCACTTTTCTTGCTTTTTATCGGAGGGCTTGCTTTTGGTTATTTTGTCATCTTCCCGACCATTCTTCAATTTTTGATTGAATTGGGCGATGGGATGTTCATAACCAGTTTTACAGCGGATAAGTACTTTTCATTCCTATTTAATATGACGATACCTTTTGCCGTTTTATTCGAGCTTCCGGTCGTTACCATGTTTTTGACCTCCATTGGTATAATTAATCCTTATGTGCTTCAAAAGTTAAGGAAGTATGCATACTTTGTACTGGTTGTCATTGCGATATCGATTACGCCGCCTGACTTTATGTCCGACTTTATGGTAATGGTTCCACTGCTGTTATTATACGAAATCAGCATTTCATTATCTAAAGTCGTCTATAAACGAAGGGTGAAGCGTGAAAGTTTGCGGGAAGGCAGCTACGAGGAAGGTTTATAACAGGGGACCCATGATGGCATTTTGCCATTATGGGTTTTTTGTAATGTAAGTCGAGCGTGATTTGTCCATTTTTTTATACATTTGAATATTTATACTTTTTGATTTATTGTGTATAATGTAAGCAATCGGTTAAAAATGAGGATTGATATTTTGATGTTCAAATGCTTGGAATTCAAAGATTGTTTTGGACATAAGGTCACAATTTCAGAAATACCTGTCTTATTGCCTAGTGATCCGAATTTTTTTATGTTGACCGCGCGTTTGGAAATATTTGTAAAGAAAGTTTTTGCTAATAAAGATCATAAAGAAAATTACTCATTTAAGCATTATTTAGCATCCGTACTCAAATGGCCCGTTTATAACAAGATTTTTTTTGGAAGCTTACTCAATAATGCTTAATGCGGACTGTTCCATAGCTAACATCTCCGATAAAAGAGATGCCACGAATGCCGTGCGATTCCGAAATAAAACGGCATGTGTTCAGGTTAGCTCATGGGACGGTCTTTTTTTGTGCAATCATTTCGAAAGATGAGTATCCTTTCACTTGAAAAAAGATACCTTTGGTTTGAATGCGTACCTTGAATAGGTATAATACAATAGATATGTTAATTTAGGGATGTGTAATGATGAAAAAAGTAAAGATAGTAACAGATTCTACAGTAGATATGACACCGGAAGAACTGGAATATTATGACATTACAATGGTTCCTTTATCTATCTTTATAGATGGAGAGACTTTTTTGGATAAGGTTGAAATCGAACAAGAAGAATTCTTGAAAAGGATGAACCAGTCAAAAGAACTTCCAAAAAGCTCACAACCAGCCGCAGGTACCTTTGTTGAGGTATATAATGAACTCGGAAAAGACGGCAGTGAGATTATTTCGATTCATATGACAGGTGGCATGAGCGGTACTGTACGCTCAGCGGAAAGCGCAGCCAGTATGTCTGAAGCGAAAGTAACCGTTCTTGACTCGAAATTCATTTCGAAAGCGATGTCATTTCAGGTGATCGAGGCAGCGAAGATGGCAAAGGAAGGGAAATCCGTATCAGAGATAATCGAACGACTGGAACATATTAAAAAGCAGTCAAGTTTAATCATTGTCATTGAAACACTTGATAACCTCGTTAAAGGTGGAAGGATTGGGAAAGTTTCTGCATTTATCGGTTCACTGCTGCACATAAAGCCGATTGCACTTTTGGACGATGGTGTACTGAATCCTGTATCCAAAGCTAGGAGCCAGTCACAGGTCGTGAAGTTCATCATCAAGAAATTCAAAGAAGATACACAAGGCAAAAAAATTAGAGGCATTGGTTTTGTACATGCAAATGGACTTGAAATTGCGGATAAAGTCCGCCAGGCCATTGCAGAATTAACAGGGTATCAAGATATAAAGATAGATGCAACCACTGCCGTTGTCAGTACCCATACAGGCGAAGGCGCCATGGCGATCATGTATTATTGGGATTGATATGTATAAGGTGTATGAAATTGCAGCCGCAGAGGTCTGTCATTTTTACAATTGTCTTTAATTCGTAGAAAGTGTTGCTGTTCTCATACCAATTGGTCTGTTAGAATAAATGAAGTAACAGAATATTTTATACATAAAGGACGGGGTAGGGATGAGAAAGCTGCATTTGCTTATGGCAGCTATGGGGGCATCAATTTTATTGCTGTTGACAGCATGCGGTTCCAATGGTGTACCTGATGCCAAGAATTGGGACCTTGAAGATTTTAGTTACATTGATCAGGAGGGAAAGCCTTTCTCAAAAAGCGATCTTAAAGGTAAGGTTTGGGTAGCGGATTTTATTTTCACAAGCTGCGAGACGGTCTGTCTGCCCATGACTTCCAATATGACGAAACTGCAGCAGCAACTGAAGGCTGAGGGTATATCGGATGTAGAGTTCGTTTCCTTTTCTGTGGACCCGGAAATTGACAAACCTGATGTTTTAAAAAAGTTTGGTGACCAATTTAATGTGGATTACGGAAATTGGCATTTTCTGACCGGTTATGGTCAGGAAGAAATCGAGCAGTTTGCATTGGATAACTTTAAAACAATCGTCAAAAAACCAGAAAGAGAAGATCAAGTGATTCATGGGACCAGCTTTTTTCTAATTGATCAAGAAGGAAAGATCATTATGGATTATACAGGTCTGCAGGATATTCCCTTTGAAGAAATTATTAAGCATATAAAAATTTTACAGAATTATTGAACAGGTTAAATGACCTGTTCTTTCTGTTTTCATCCATTTTTCATTCGGATTTCTTTAGCATTTTGAAAGGTGAAAAAGTGAAAATTAGTTTTTGAAGAAACAGCAGTGGCGAAGAATGATTTTACATCCTCAGTACATGCTAAATTTTATAGGACTAGCTTTTATTCACTTCATTTTTCATATTGTATAGTAAGGAATGCTCAAGATAAAAGTATGATGAAGGTATATTGTTTGCAATTTTTCGTTTTCTGCATGATATAATATATGGGTAGGAAGGTGAGGGACATGAGGTACAGAATCACCTGTCTTTTCATATGCCTAGTTTGGATTTCAGGCTGCGGTCAAAGTGAACCGGCCTCAAAGCAGCCATCTGTTCAGCAGAAAAGCATAGTTGAGCTGAGTGAAAAGGAAACCATTCCTGCCAGCTTTTTTCCAGACCCTGTGCAAATCGTTTCAATTGGCGATTCCTTGACTCAAGGTGTCGGTGATAGTAAAGATAACGGCGGGTATCTGCCTTATTTACAAAATAAGCTGGAAAAAGAACCATCGATTACTTCCGTTGAGATGATTAATCATGGCATACGTGGAAATAGGACCGACCAACTATTGAAAAGACTGGATAAGGCTAGGATTAAAGAAGACATTAAGCAAGCTGACTCGATTGTTGTCACAATCGGTGGAAATGATATCATGAAGGTCTTTAAACAGAATTTCTCCAACTTGGAACTGAATCAGTTTGATTCGGCAAAAATAGGGTATGAAAAAAGATTAAGGCAGATACTTGATAAGGTTCGTTCCGAAAATGATCATGCGCAAATTTACCTTGTTGGCGTTTATAATCCATTCTCCAAATGGTTCGCTGATTTTTATGAACTTGATATGATCATGAATGATTGGAATGAAAGCGGAAAAGAGATTATTGAAGAATATGATTCAGCCTATTTTATTGAAATAGCAGACATTTTCAAGGATTCCGAAGAGGATTTGCTTTATGCTGAGGATTATTTTCATCCAAATGACCGCGGATATGAATTAATCGCGACAAGAATCTATAATGATATGGATATAACCACAATTGGAAAGGACACGTTGGAAGCGAGTGCCAAAGGAGATGATGACCAAGAATGACAAATGTCAAATGGAAGACTTTGTTTATTTCCCTATTAGCCCTAAACATCCTGGTCATCCTGTTTGTTGTGATTTTAGTAAATCTGCCGGCTAAAGATAAAGAGCTGATTCCACAAGTAAGCCACGAAGAAGATATCCAATTTCAAGTTCACACGAATCGGGAAGACCTGACGAGATTAATCAACCAATATCTTGATAAAGAAGGATTGACGGGATCGATTCACTACGAAGTGTATTTAACGGATGAGGTAGAGTTATATGGAACAATGCCATTTTTCAATCGTGAAGTTGAAATGAAATTGACTTTTGAGCCAATTGCCCAAAAGAATGGGGATTTGGTCTTAAAACAAAAATCAATTGCTGTTGGACAAATGAATCTTCCTGTTTCATATGTAATGAACCTAATAAATGAGCGTTATAACATGCCGGATTGGGTTAGCATCAGCCCCAATGACGAAAGTATTTATGTGTCATTGCAGGATATGGAATTGAAAAGCGACATTAGGGTGAAGGCGAAAGACTTCGATCTTGAGAATGATGACATTTCATTTTTATTGACCATCCCATCATCATTACAGTAATAGTGAATTGATAAAAAACCAGGATCAATGAATCCTGGTTTTTTATCATTTATGGGGAGAGCGTTAAGGTTTCTGGAGTGGATGATTTTCGATTCAATCCGATTATAAAAATGGTTGAGGACGTATTTTCTTGGAAAACATAGTTTGGCAAAGAGAGTATGATCTCTTTTGTCCCAGCTTTCCTGACTTCGAAGTCGACTATCATGGGATGTATATTAAGATAATCGCATGCTTCCCTGAAATCGAGATTTTCAAAAACGACATCTCCGTCTTTGACGGCAATATCCACCGAAGGTAAACCATGGGAAAGATGGATGAATCGGACCTTGGCTTCATTTTGAGGCACCAATGGATTATCTTCGAAAGGTGACATTTTCAACGACTCATTAGCCAAGGAAGCTGCTATGGTATAGGACCTCCCGCTTTCTAGCGCCACTTTACAGCCTAAAAGCCTTTGCCCGCTGCGGTATATCTCCAATTGGTATATGCCAGGAGAAAGCTGTGAATAACCATTGCTTTCTTTATATGAAAGATTGTTGAGAATGCACTTTTCATTTACATAAACATCAAATGAGGGAGCTGTTGGGGCAGCGTGTAAAATGCGAACTTGTGATGGCAATATGACTTTCATATGCTCATATCTCGATTGTTGTGTTGCTTTATTGAGACTTTCAAATGCTTATGGTAATAATAATCATGCAGATGCGGATTACTGTATTTATAATAAGACGATAGTAAATCATAAGTACCCGCTTTTTGTAAATATGATTGTTTATCGCTCATTTCCAACACCTCACATTTTCCATTATGGACTCATCATATGTAGTTATGCTTGGGCGTGTGTTTCCTTCCCTTATAAGGGAAGGGGCAATTTATGTTAAAAGGGACGATCGGCATATTATTTTACAGAGCAAAATAAAAGCGTTAAAATGCATTCAATGGATTGTTTGTAAAAAAGGAGGATTTTCATTTGACAAAGCAATTAGAGAAAGCAACATTCGCAGGTGGATGTTTTTGGTGCATGGTGAAACCGTTCGATGAACAGCCTGGTATCGAATCCGTTATCTCGGGCTATACGGGCGGGACTACGGAATATCCCACGTACAAAGAAGTTTGTTCTGAAACCACGGGACATTATGAGGCTGTGCAGATCACCTTTGATCCAAGCGTATATCCATATGAAAAAATAATCGAGTTGTTTTGGCAGCAAATTGACCCCACAGATGTTGGCGGACAATTTCATGACCGGGGAAGTTCTTATCAAACGGCCATTTTTTATCATGACGAAAAACAACGTGAAATTGCTGAAGCATCCAAAGCTAAGTTGCAGGCGAGCGGAAAATTTTCCAAACCGATCGTAACGCCGGTTAGACCAGCCAAAACTTTTTATCCAGCTGAGACATATCACCAGCATTATTATAAAAAGCAACCTGAGCATTATGAAAGATATTCCATTGGCTCAGGCCGAAAAGCATTTATACAACATCACTGGGGGGAAAAAGATGAAAAGTAAAGAAGAATTAAAACAGAAACTTTCAGCGATTCAATATGAAGTCACCCAAAATAATGGAACGGAACCAGCTTTTAACAATGAATATTGGAACTTGAAGGAGGAAGGGTTATATGTGGACATCGTTTCAGGTAATCCTCTTTTCACTTCAAAGGAAAAGTTCGATTCAGGCTGTGGTTGGCCAAGCTTCACTAAACCGCTAAAAGAAGAGGAAGTGGTGGAAAACCTCGATACGAGTTACGGTATGAGAAGAATCGAGGTTCGCTCAAAAACTGCCGATTCTCATCTGGGCCATGTCTTTAATGATGGGCCTGGACCATCAGGCTTGCGGTATTGCATCAATTCTGCCTCATTGAGGTTCATCCCGCTCCAAGATCTTGAAAAAGAAGGATATGGAGAATACAAAAAGCTTTTTGATTGAATGGAAAACCCCCTATCAGATAATGATAGGGGGTTATTTAATATCGGGTAAGATTCAATCGGTAATGATCGATGCTATCCGGACATATGGGATGGTGGTAAGCTCCATTGCTTTACTTCTGCCAGTCACCTCAAAACGGACCGTATGTGAACCTGGAGGAAGCCCATTAGTGATAAATAAATACCTTTCACGGGCAAAGGGCCACCACGTATTCAAAGTGGTGATTTCATTTCCATCGATCCATACATCTACTTCCCCGCCATCGGGACTCCTAAGCAGTCTCACACCAAGCATAGTTCCTTTGAAGTTATATTCAATCACACTGCCCTTTACACTACTAGTGAAATAGCCGCCCCTTGGACGGAAACCTTTCATTTTTTCATAGTGTTCAATCTCGGATAATTCAAATTCTGAATGGTCATGAAGCTTAGATGGCAGGCCTGAAACAGTCTTCCCGCGTTCTATATTATCCAGGAAGCGTTCGTATATTTCATTAGCATAAAATTTATAACCTAGCCCATTTGGATGAATCAAATCTCTGGTCAGCTGTTTTTCCGTATATCCAGAATGCTTGAATATTGGACGCATATCCACATTAGTTGCACCATAATGTTTGGATAAAAGGACGATGGCTGACGCAAATTCCTCATATTTCAAGGAACTCTCTGTTATTGTGAACAATTCAGCATTAGGGTGGAGCCCTTTTGCCTTTCTGATTAAAGCTTCATATGTCATGGTAAAATCATCGACATTCATATATTTACGGTCATTTTCACCGAAAACGAAGAAAATCAAATCTTTATGGTCATGCTTCTTTCTTTGGGAAAGCTTAAATAGACCTTCAAAAGCAGTGGATCCGCTTTGGACCACGTAATCTCCGTGTAAAGGAACATCATTGGTTTCGATCAACTTATTTTCTAACTGTTTGAACCATGTTAGTTTAGGGTTTTCGGCTCCCGACCCTCTTCCGATACTGTCACCAATAACGAGATACTGAATGGGCTGGCCTGTTTGGAATTTTTGATAAACATTTATCGAATCATCCGATCCATATGTTTTAGGAGCTTTTTGAAGGATATAGCTGATTAGAAGGATCGTGGCGATTGCAGCGAAAGGGATGAAGGATTTTGCGTTCTTTTTCAATTATGTTCCCCCGTATTAACCTTTTATGTATCTATATTGGCATGAGATAGCGTAAAGAGGCTAAGAATTGTTTTTTTTCTTATTATATCCCAATTTTAAAGTAACACAATAAATACGAAACGTTTTTTTGACACTTTTTATGGCTACTCTTGATGTTTCACCTATTGAATGTTTAATGGTGATGAAGGTGTTTTTCGATAAGTTTTTTCTTAAATCCAAAAAAATAGGCAAATACACAGACCGAGGCGGGCGTATTGACATATGGTAAGGTGTAAAGAGAAATCAGAATTCTAAAAGGAGTGAAACTTAATGTACGGATATGGTGGAAATGTTGCAGGACCAGGTTACGGTTATGGTGGCGGCGGTGGATATGGTGGCGGCGGCGGTTGCTGCGGATTTGGATCAGGCTTCGCATTAATCGTTGTCTTGTTCATTCTGTTGATTATCATCGGTGCTTCATTCTGTTGCTAATTGAATAACTAAAGAGACCAGTTTATAAAGCTGGTCTTTTCTTTATGTAAGGATTTGGTGGTTTGACGGGGGCCTTTTTAGAATCCATAGTAAATTACTGATTAGACATGGATAAATACAGTGTAATCATGGGACAGGCGATACATTACACAACAATTCCTGGCACAACGGGAATGAAGAGAGGATGCCATTGATGGGGAGAACGAGGCCAAAGGATCTATAAGGAAATCATGACCCGGTTTTGATGTAAGTAAGGTCGATAAGAGAATGGGGTGAGTGGCAGTCCTTAAGAGTCTTGATTTTTCTTTGTTCAACATTTCTGCTAAAATAACGAAAGATGTATTAATTTAGGGGGATAAAGATATGAAACCTTCCCGTTTACAAGCAGGGGATGAAATTCGCGTTATTGCTCCTTCAAGAAGCTTGGCGATTGTCAAAGGGGAACAACGCAGATTGGCAGAAGAAAGATTGATTGAGCTTGGTTTTAAAGTGACATATGGTAAAACGGCTTTGTTCCATGATGACTTTTTTTCGAATTCGATTGAAGACCGGGTCGAAGATTTACATGAGGCTTTCAGGGATCCGAATGTTAAGGGAATCTTTACAGCCATCGGGGGGTATAACGCTAACCAATTGTTACGATATATCGACTACGATTTGATTAAGGAAAATCCAAAAGTGTTGATGGGGTATAGTGATATAACAGCAATTTTATTGGCCATTCATAAAAAAACAGGCCTAACTACATACTCAGGTCCTCATTTCTCGACGTTCGGAATGAAGGCTGGTCTGGAATATACGATGGAATATTTTAAAAAGGCTGTAATTGAAAGTGAAGGCTTTTATCTTGAACCAAGTGAAACGTGGAGTGATGACTCTTGGCATTTAGAACAGGATGACCGAACTTTTCACCCGAATGCTGGTTATATGGTCATTCAGGAAGGGGAAGCGGCTGGGACGATCATTGGGGGAAATCTTTGCACACTGAATCTATTACAAGGTACAGAGTTTATGCCGTCTTTAAAGGACAGTATCCTTTTCATTGAAGATGACGAAGAAAGTCATCCATTCAGTTTTGACCGGGATTTACAATCCTTGTTACATCAGCCAGAGGCAACTGGGATTAAAGGAATCATCATAGGCCGTTTCCAAAAGGATTCGGGGATGACTGAATATGCTTTGCATGAAATCATCGCTGGCAAAAAGGAGATAAATGGCATCCCCGTGATCGCTAATGCCAATTTTGGTCATGTTCATCCATTTGTAACGGTGCCGGTTGGTTCAAAAGCAATAATGAAGGTAAAGAACGGAAAAGCGACGATCCAGATAAATTCATGACACAGTTTGAAGACGCCGTTCAAAAAGTGGACGGTATTTTAATCTGTCGGGATTTGGATAAATGTATTTTACATTTTGGTGTGTTTTTGGAGCCTTTCCTCTAATCAGCACCTGAAAATTGTCCTGTTTTACAAGCATTATTAGGGAATATGAGTCTAATAGTTCAAATTCTATATTTTTCTGATATAATACTAAGAGATTTAAAATAGAAAAGGTGATTATGTGTTATTAACAATTCCCGCATCCATTCGTTTAGAAGGGGCTTTGGCCGAGTATAATAAAAAAGGCCGTGTTAGCCATACATGTTTCGTTTGTAACGGAGACACTTCTAATGGTGATGCAAGCAACTTGAACTACTATAAGTTAGGAACTAAAAAAGTTTGTCATTCCTGCATGAAAAATGTTTTGCGTCATCCTTCTTTAAAAGAGTATGAATATGTACATACTTCAGTTATCGATAAAACTGCTTTTTATAAAAATGTGCTGGCTGTTTTAAAGGATGAAAGTTTTTTGGAGTCCATTCGTGAAAAAGAACTAATTAGCGCATTGTAAGAAAAAAGTGTATCTCTCGCGGATACACTTTTTTTGTCGCCTTTTTTGTCCGATTCATCAGGAAACCCAAAAATTCATCCGTTTATTTGCTTAGGTCAATTTCCTTAGCAAGATTGCGTTCATCTGGACATACACTTTACTATATTGCATTTGTTTTTAAAGAGAAGGAGAGTGTGGGCTTATGGAGCAGTCTTCATTGATCAAGCCGGTCCTGGGAGGAGCCTACCCGACTATCAGTCATGGTCAAGGAGTGTTTTTATACGACAAAGAAGGTAAGGATTACTTGGACGCTTCCTCAGGTGCTGTTACTGCCAATATTGGCCATGGGGTCCAGGAAATCATGGAGGCGATGGTAAAACAGGCTAAACTGGTTTCATTTGTATATCGTTCCCAATTTACCAATGATGCTGCAGAGAAACTTGCCGGAAAAATTGCTGAATTGACCAAAGGGGAACTGACCTACAGCTTTTTTGTAAACAGCGGCTCCGAAGCAACTGAAACTGCCTTGAAGATAGCCATTCAGCATTGGCAGGAAAAAGGGAAGCCCAAGAAACAGAAAATCATATCGAGGTGGATGAGCTACCATGGCATCACGATGGGGGCTCTTTCAATGTCTGGGCATCCGATTCGTCGAGAGCGATTTACCCCTTTGCTTGAATCATATCCTTCTGTATCTCCTCCATATTGTTACCGGTGTCCACTTCAACTTGATCCCCATACGTGCGGAATGGCCTGTGCTTCGGAATTGGAAGCATCCATCCGGCGTATTGGCAGTGAAAATATAGCGGCTTTCATCGCAGAACCTGTTATCGGGGCAGCTGGAGGGGCGATTGTCCCTCCTGATGGTTATTTTCGAAAACTGAAGAAAATCTGTGAAGAGAATGATATTTTATTCATTGCCGATGAAGTCATGACTGGATTTGGACGTACCGGTAAGATGCTTGCCTCAGAATATTGGGATGTGGAACCTGATATCGTAACATTTGGTAAAGGCATGAGTGGGGGGTACACCCCGATAGCCGCCACAGTAATGACCAAAAACGTGATGGAGCCAATAATGAAAGGCTCGAAGTCAATTATCGGAGGACATACGCTTAGTGCCAATCCATTATCGTGTGCGGTATCTTTAGCCGTTTTAGAATATGTCGTAAGGAATGATCTTGTTGAAAAATCAGCCGATAGAGGGAAGGACCTGATTAGGGGCCTGAAGAAGTTAGCAGGGAAGTATTCCTTTATCGGTGATATACGTGGCAGAGGTTTATTGATAGGCGTCGAATTTGTCCAGGATAAGGCCACAAAGGCCCCATTTCCGAAGGAGGCCGATGTGACCAATGAAATCATTGAGTTGGGAATGAGGAATGGAATACTCCTTTATCCCGCAGCAGCAGGCCTTGACGGTGTAACCGGGGCAGCCATCATCATCTCCCCGCCGTTAACGATTTCGGAAGAGGAGTGTGCAGAATTGTTAATGAGGGTCGATATAACTTTTCGGCAATTTAATGAATCCTTTGGTAAACGGCCATCACACCAAGGAAGTGAGTCATAGTGTTGGAAAATACATTCCAGAAGATTTGTCGTTTGGAGGATGTCCTCCATCTCTTTAAAGATAATCAGTCCATCCTGTATGGGGGATTCGGTGGTATTGGGACACCTCCGGGATTGATCAATCTGATTTTGGAGTCAGGTATAAAGGATTTAACCTTGATTGGGAACGATACAGGTTTCCCCGATATTGGAATCGGAAAACTGGTCACCCAACGCCGTGCAAAAAAAATCATCGTTTCCCATATCGGTTCCAATCCAAATGCAGGACTATTAATGAACAATGGGGAACTCGAAGTGGAGTTCTCTCCTCAAGGTACACTTGTCGAACGCATCCGGGCTGGAGGGATGGGATTAGGTGGGGTATTGACTGATATAGGAATTGAAACCGATATCGTCCGGGAAGGCAAGCAAACCGTAAAGCTAGGTAAGAAAAATTATCTGGTGGAACCTGCATTAACAGCAGATATCGCCATTGTTTACGCAGAAATGGCAGATCCTTATGGAAACCTCATCTTTGATAAAAGCGCCAGGAACACGAACCCACTCGTAGCTGCGGCCGGACAAATCACGATCGTCGAAGCCATGCAAATCGTTCCGCTTGGCTCTTTGGATCCAGAGAGCATCATTGTGCCGGGTGCCTTTGTGGATTATATCATTCCATCAAAAGGAGTCGATTGGAAATGGGTTTGGGAACCGAAGATAGAAATCGAATAGCGAAACGGGCAGCAGCAGAAATAAGCGATGGGATGCTGGTCAATTTGGGAATTGGCATTCCATCGCTTGTACCGAATCATCTTTTGAATGACCATAAAGTTATGTTTCATGCTGAAAATGGCCTTGTGGGGATTGGCAGTTCTCCTGAAAAGGGAAAGGAAGATGCACATCTTTGCAATGCCGGGGGACTACCGATCACCATAAGACCCGGGGCTTCCTACTGCGACAGTACGGTTGCATTTGGGATGATACGGCGCGGGAGGGTGGATATCACGATTCTAGGAGCCCTTCAAGTGAGTGAAGTGGGGGATCTCGCTAATTGGATTGTCCCGGGAAAGAGGGTGCCAGGCATGGGTGGTGCCATGGAACTGGCTGCAAAGGCAAAAAAGGTCATCGTATTAATGGAACATACCGATAAAGCGGGCATGTCTAAATTAGTCAAAAAATGTACGTTGCCGTTAACTGCCAAGAAATGCGTACATATGATCATCACTGAGCTAGGCGTGTTTTCTGTAACTTCCGAGGGACTCCTTTTAACAGATGTATTTGATACATCCAGTATTGAGGAAATCAGGGATCGAACCGAAGCCTTGTTTACCGTCTCTGAAAACATCCATATTTTAAAAGAATGAGAGAGGAGAATGGATATGTATGAGGAAAGAATAAGAACATGGTTGAATGATCATCGGACAAATGGGGTTCAGCTTTTGCAAAAACTGGTCCAGGAACCGAGCAAAAGGGGGCAAGAAGGAAGTGCACAAGCCATAGTGGTCGAGAAGTGCAGACAACTTGGTCTGGAAATAGATCTATGGGAAATTGGGGATGAACAATTAAGAAAACACCCCCATTTTTATTGCGATCGCAAGGATTTTAAAGGAAATCCGAACCTTGTGGCTATTAAAAGAGGAACCGGCAATGGGAAATCCCTTATTTTAAACGGACATATTGATGTTGTTCCTGAAGGCGATCATGCAGCATGGCACGATGAACCCTATAGCGGCAAATTAAAAGACGGGAAAGTGTTCGGGAGGGGAACGACAGATATGAAAGGCGGCAATGTTTCTTTATTGCTGGCCATCGAAGCGATAGTCGAATCTGGAATCCAATTGAAGGGGGACGTGATTTTCCAGAGTGTGATTGAAGAGGAAAGCGGCGGTGCCGGAACACTTGCGGCAGTCATCAGAGGGTACGAAGCGGATGGGGCAATCATTCCGGAGCCTACCAATATGAAACTATTCCCTATACAGCAAGGTTCGATGTGGTTTCGACTGAAAATAAAGGGCAAGTCTGCACATGGAGGCACAAGGTATGAAGGAGTAAGTGCAATTGATAAAGCGGTTGGTGTAATGAAAGAAATCAAGATGCTTGAACAAGAACGGAATGAGTCACTCCGTCATTCACTCTATAAAAATGTACCCATTCCCATTCCAATCAACATAGGAAGCATTCAAAGCGGAAACTGGCCTTCTTCCGTGCCGGATACAGCCGTTCTTGAAGGCAGATTCGGCATCGCACCGACAGAGACCATGGAAGAGGCACAAAAATCGCTGATACAGCGAATAGATGCTTTAAACCGGAGTGATTCATGGTTCAAAGAAAAACCTATTGAATTAGAATGGTTTGGGGCCAGATGGCTGCCTGGCAATCTCGAAATCGATCATTCGCTAATGAAAACCATTGGCAGGTACTATGAAAAAGTGGTGGGGGAAGAACCGCTTGTCGAAGCGTCCCCTTGGGCGACGGATGGAGGGTACCTTTCATCAGTCGGCTCGACTCCCGTAGTTGTATTTGGACCAGGGGAAACGAAGATGGCCCATGATTCAAACGAATATATAGAAGTGGATAAAATGATGGAGGTTGCAGAAATCATCGCATTGACCATGATTGATTGGTGCGGGGTGGAAGAGCAATAATTATTTTTCCCAAGGTCTGATTCTAGAAAGGGTCAGGCCTTATATTACCATTTTCGATGGACGTGAAAGGAGCGGGACAAATGGAGGCTGGCATCATTGAAAAAAGAATTCAAAAGCCAAGGTGCTCAATACATATTACGATCGACTATTTTAATAAGCGATTAAGGGTTGACGATTACCTAGGTCATTTTCAGGAATGCGTAGAGGAATCCCTGAAGGTGGCTAACGGCGTATCAGCAGAGAAAATCATCTTCAAGTCACGCAAGGAAAACGTTCTGGCATTAATTGCTCAGGGCTTTTTATATGAAGGAAGCATCGATAAATTCTTTTTGGGAAGCGATTGTTTCTTCCTTGTTAAATATAACAAGAACGAAAGGCGCAACAGTGAGGAATGGGAAAAGGAAGATCAAATCCTCACCGATGTTCAGAGTCTCCCGATTAAATCCGGACTGGATGATCCGCCGACTGCCTATCAAGCACGTAAAGCGGAAGTTACCGATGCAGTGCAGCTGGCACAATTGTACGGGAAGGTTTTCGAAGTGTATCCCACTCCGATGAATGATCCGTTATATGTGAAAAAATGCATGGAAAAGGGAACGGTCTTTTATATTTTTGTTCATGAAGGCAAGATCATCAGTGCTGCTTCCGCAGAAATTGATGCCTTTTACCATAATGCGGAAATCACTGATTGTGCGACATTGCCGGAACATCGGCAGTACGGTTTGATGAAACACTTGATTTCCTCACTTGAAGACTACCTTATTTTGAATGGCATTTATTGTATTTATTCCATTGCCCGGTCGCTTTCATTCGGTATGAATGCTGCATTGCACCAGCAGGGTTACTCGTACCGTGGACGTTTGGCCAATAATTGTTACATCTTCGATAAACTGGAAGACATGAATCTTTGGGTGAAAAATTTTACATGATTGCTCATTTTCAGGCGGTACATGACAAGTTTTTGGCATTTCCTCATATACTCTAGCAAGAGGGTAATTGAGGAGGGATATCTTGCCAAGTGAATTTTTTAATACAAGTGAAGTACTGGAAGCTATATTAGAGACAATTGATGAAGGCATTCATGTAATAGATCCAAAAGGACAGACCATATTTTATAACGGAGTGGCGGCCAATCATGATGGAATGAAAAGAAGTGAAGTGCTTGGGAAACCGTTGCTTGAAGCCTTCCCTTCTTTAAATCACAAATCATCGACATTACTCCGAGTGATTAAATCTGAAAAACCGATCTACAACTATAGCCAATCATATGTAAATGCACATGGGCGAATCATTGAGACGCTAAATACGACGCTCCCCATATATGTAGATGGGTTCATGATTGGTGCAATAGAAATTGCTAAGGATTATTCAAGTTTGAAGCAATTATCTGAAAGGTTAGCTGACCTTGAAAGCTCGCTCAAGACAATCAAAAGTCCTGAAAAGAAAACGTCCCAGAAAGGCGGATTGTATTCGTTCACTGAAATCCTGACCAGTGATACTGGGTTTAAAGGTTTGATATCACAAGGGAAAAAGGCTGCCCGATCATCCTCATCGGTATTGGTTTATGGGGAAAGCGGTGTAGGAAAAGAGCTTTTTGTTCAAAGCATCCATAAGGATTCCAGCCGCAGTAAAGAACCATTCATCGCACAAAATTGTGCTGCCTTACCAGAAAATTTATTGGAATCGCTTCTATTCGGTACGGCTAAAGGAAGTTACACTGGCGCTGTGGAACGCCAGGGATTATTTGAATTAGCAAACGGCGGAACCTTGTTTTTGGATGAATTGCAATCAATGCCGATTGACTTGCAGGCAAAGCTTCTGCGTGTGCTTGAAGATGGGTTCATCAGGAGGATAGGCGGCACAAAGAGCGTACAGGTGGATGTCAGGATCATGGCAGCGATGAATATAGATCCTAAAAAGGCCGTATCGGAAAACAGGCTAAGGCCAGATCTATTTTACCGATTAAACGTATTGAGCTACGAGCTGCCTTCGTTAAGGGAGCGTACTGATGATATAGAGCTTCTGACTGAGCATTTCATATCAATATTTAACAGTAAATTAGGACTTTCCATAAAAGGCATTGAAGAGAAGACAAAGGTTTTCTTTCGGGAATATCATTGGCCTGGAAACGTAAGGGAGCTTAAACATACGATAGAATTCATGATGAACCATACAGAGAAGGATATTTTGAACCTTGAAGACTTGCCACAGTTTTTAAAAAAACATACCCATTCCTCATCAGTAAAAATACTTCCACTTCGTGAGGCCATGATTGAGATGGAAACAAAATTGATTACCGAGGCCCTTCATCAGACAAACGGAAATGTTTTTCAGGCATCGAAGCTATTGCAGATTCCAAGGCAGACCTTGCAATATAAAATAAAAAAACATATTTGACCATTAAAAAATCCGGAAGCAGCCAGCAGTCCGGATTTTTTTATGGTCAATGGAATTTTTGGGTCATTTTGGCACCCTTCTTGCATTTAATACTACTATCATAACTCAGGAGGTATAACCATGTTATTTGACTTATATAAGCCAGATCGCAATTGGAAAGATATAGAGCTATGGAAAGATGTAACCGAAGAACAATGGAACAACTGGCTGTGGCAGCTTACGAATACGATCCGAACCGTTGATGATTTGAAAAAAGTGGTAAACCTGACTCCGGATGAAGAGGAAGGCGTAAGGATCTCCACTAAAACCATCCCTTTGAATATCACCCCATACTATGCTTCGCTAATGAATCAAGATGACCCAAGGTGTCCAATCAGAATGCAATCGGTCCCCATCTCGGAAGAAATGCATAAAACCAAATATGACATGGAAGACCCCCTTCATGAGGATGAGGACTCCCCTGTACCTGGTCTGACCCATAGATATCCGGATCGCGTCCTTTTTTTGGTGACGAATCAGTGCTCGATGTACTGCCGTTATTGTACGAGAAGACGCTTTTCAGGGCAAATTGGCATGGGCGTGCCAAAAAAACAATTGGACGCTGCCATCGGTTATATACGTGACACACCGGCGGTTAGGGACGTCCTTATTTCAGGCGGGGACGGATTATTGATTAATGACACGATCCTTGAATATATCCTCAAAAACTTAAGGGAAATCCCTCACGTTGAAATAATCAGGATAGGTACGCGGGCTCCGGTTGTTTTTCCTCAAAGAATCACTGAAAATTTATGTACCATCTTAAAAAAATATCATCCGGTTTGGCTGAATACTCATTTCAATACCTCGATAGAAATCACCGAAGAGTCAAAGAAAGCTTGTGAGATGCTTGCCGATGCAGGTGTACCGGTGGGCAACCAGGCAGTTATTTTAGCGGGGATAAATGACAGTGTCGCAATCATGAAAAAGCTAATGCATGACCTTGTTAAGATTCGTGTGCGACCTTACTATATTTATCAGTGTGATTTGTCAGAAGGCATCGGTCATTTCAGGGCTCCCATATCAAAAGGGATTGAAATCATCGAGGGACTCAGAGGCCATACATCCGGGTATGCTGTTCCTACCTTCGTCGTCGATGCTCCAGGTGGGGGAGGGAAAATAACACTGCAACCGAATTATATCCTTTCACAATCCCCAACAAAAACGGTGCTGCGCAATTTTGAAGGAGTCATAACCACATATCCTGAACCTGAGCATTATACACCTGGCCTTGCAGATGATTATTTCAAAGGGGTATATCCCGATATGGAAGAAAAAAGGTCAGATATAGGTGTATCCGGTTTGATGAACGATAAGCAATTCAATTTAGTGCCTGAAGGGCTGAAGCGAATGAATCGACGGGAAAATTACGTGACAAACCCAGAGCATGCTACATTGAAAAACCAACGTGAAAAAAGAGATTTGTTGAAAGAAAAGAAATACCAGGCACAGCAAAAAAAGAGCACTCCAAAGGGAGATGAATAGCATGGAGACGTGTCCATGGTGTGAGAAAGGGAAGCTTACATCGGTAAAGGGGACGGTGTATTGGGAACTGCCGGATGGTACGAGGGCGGTGGAAATTACGGAAACCCCTTCATCTCATTGTGAGAATTGCGATGCTCTTTTTCAAAGTGATGAAATAGTGAAGGAAATTGAAAATCAACTATTTTTAATTGATTCGAAACAGCTTGAAAAACAAACGAAGTACAGTGAGCTAATGAACATGAAAAAGCTGTTGAAACGCAACTACTTTGACTTTTAGCGGAATGGTACATGACGTTTCCATTTATTAATGAATGAATGAATCCCCTCATTTTAGGCAGAACAGTGTAAATCACTATTCTATCTTAGATGTAGGGGGTTTTTCCCATTCACAAGAATTATAGGCCATCGGGTATTTGAATGTTAGAGTAATTCCGCCACCCTTCATACGGCATGACTGACCATGCTCGTGTGTATATAAGTAAAGGGTACTTGCAAGCATTTGATTGAAGCTCTAGGTTAAACTTGTAGCGATTCGATTCATTGATCGATCACTTAAAGAATAAAGAACGTAAGTGTGAAAAAATATTTCCCGCCTTTAAAAGGATTGAATCAATTTGGGAATGAGAACGATATTTTATTGAAGTTCCGTATTCTATTATCAAATGCGGTTCGTGCTGAAAAATGGTGGATTTCAATAAAATGAGGAAGAAAAAACCAAATTATTTTAAAAAAGTGGACGGAAGAGAAAGTTTCCGATATATTAAAGCAGGAATCATAGTTATTTTTAGGGGGGCTCGACACCATGAGACCATTTTATTTATATTTAATGAAATTTCGACAACCAAAGGAAATTGATGCAATCACTAAATTTGCCAATCATGCCTATCAGGATCATGGCTTCCCAAAACAATCGACTGATTATAATGAACTGAGCAGTTATTTGGAATTGAATGCAGATTATCTCGAAAGTATGTCAGTATTCGATCAAGCGTGGGAACAATATGTCCAAATAGAAGAAGGACTCCTATTGGGAGATCAGGAATAGGGGGATCGGAAGGATGCTTAAAAGCCTTCAAACCCGAATTTTGCTTTATTCTTTACTTATAGCAAGTGTTCCTGTTCTGATATTGGGGATCATATCCTATGGATCACAGCGCTCCCTGCTGGAAAAGGAAGCTAAAAATGCCTTGAATGCAGGTTCACTGAATATTGTAAATGAAACATATAGCTATTTGAACGAACGCATCAGTGATGTGAAGTTAATGAGTGCAAATTCGATAATCATAAATCCCGGCTCTTCAAAGGAAGAGAAGTCAGTTGAACTAAAAAAGTTTATCGATGCAAAAGGAAGTTATTACGGTGTTTTGCATTTGAATATGGAAGGAAAGGTCATTGCGGATACCTCCAATAAAATGATCGGGGATAACCTCGCAAAGAGAATATGGTTTAAAGAGGCCATGGAAGGTCATGAATTCCTTTCTGACGTATACAAAACCCGAGCTTACTCAGAACCCATAATATCTCTAAGTGCGCCGGTATATGATAATACAGGAAAAATAATCGGTGTCGTATCTCCAGCTTTCAGATTGGAAGGGCTCTGGGAGATGATGGAGAAAAAGGCTAATGACATTAGTGATAAATATCCAGTGAACTTTTTCATTCTTAATCAAGAAGGTATCATGATTTCGAAAAAAGACCCACATGGCGTCATGCAGGATTCAGCCTTGGAGGAAATTGGTTTAACGAAAGAAAAGCTGATGGAGGCTTCGTTATCGGATGAATTGTACAGTGCAGAGAATGGGGAAAAAATATATTCTATCCAGCCTATCCATACGATAGCCGAAACGGAGAATACATGGTTTGTTGTTGTGGGTGCAGATAAGAATCAGGTGTTTCAGCCTTTGAATGACCTTTTATCACGGTATCTGACCATCTACAGCATCGTATTTGTTTCTATCATTCTGGCTGTCTATTTACTTACTAAGACTCTTGTGCGGCCAGTTCAAGATCTTGTCGAAGCAACGGAGGATTTCATTGAAGGAAAGGAATTCGTCTTTTCCAATAAAAGAAGCTTCGAGGAAATGGAAAAATTGAATCTTGCCTTTCTAAGAATGATGGAAACGATAGAAGATCGTGAGAAGGAAATCGTCCGTACGGAAAAATTGAAATATGTTGGCCAGCTTGCAGCCGGGGTCGCGCATGAAATCAGGAACCCGCTGACGACAATAAAGGGCTTTTTCCAACTATTGAAGAGTCAGGATCATGATAAAACACTAATAGAAAAATATAGTGATGTCATGCTTCATGAAGTGGATCGGGTGAATGTATTCGTGACTCAACTTCTTGATTTGGCAAAACCCCATCAACTGGAATGGGAGAAAATGGATTTAAAGGATTTCCTTGATGAAATGATAGATACATATACTTCTTCAAATCCGAGTTCTCACGTAAGAATAATGAATGGAGTGACACAATCCGTCATTGTTTTTTCAGACAGGAACCGGTTAAGGCAGGTTCTCTTGAATGTCCTGAATAATTCTTGTGAAGCCATCGAAGCAAGAGGGCAGATTGAACTGGATCTGACTGCCGTTTCCCAATATGTAAAATTGATGATCAGAGATGATGGAAAAGGCATCAGTCCCGAGAATTTAAAAAATATCGGCATGCCCTTTTATACCACTAAACAAGATGGAAACGGCCTAGGTGTAGCGACCTGCATTCAGATAATGGAGGAATTAAAAGGAAAATTTCAAATTGAGAGTGTACATGACGAAGGAACGAAAGTGACGCTCATTATCCCTACTGCGAACCGTCTCATTAAATGAGACGGTTTTTGGTTGTAGATAAATGAGGAACAAGGTTTTTCGTTGCCCTTTAATAAATGGGCAAGTTCCTTATCTAAATGAGTAAAATGCCCTCTCATTTCCATTAACCTCCATGTTTGTTTATGCATATAATTTACTAATCAAACGATAAGGACCATATTGGGGGATGTCTCTTATGGGCAAAAAAAAACAGCCGAAATTTAAATTAGGCGATACAGTCGTAATAACAATGTATGGGACAGTCGGGAATATAACCGATGTTAAATTTCTCGATGGTGCTTATGTGTATGAAGTGAACTATAGTGAAGGTCTTTATATTGAAAAAACATTGCAATCGATAAATGAATACGAAGGAGAAATCCTTTATCCAAAAGAACAAATCGACATTGAATATAAATATTTATTAGGTGACTTGGTCCAGGTGGATGGATATGAACAGGATTATTTCAAGATTATCGGCTATCGAACGGAAATTTGGCGCTATAAGGAAAATGCCTGGGAGGATGTAATCTATGAGTTATCAAGAATCTCGGATGGTGAATGGCTTGAAGCGCATGAAGAAGAACTGACTCTGATAGCCGATGCTAAACGTGCAGATGGGATCATTAAAAAGTTGGGCCTGCTCCTTCCTAAAAAGAATAATGAGCTTGCTATCATTGCTAAACAATACAACCCTGGTAAAGGTGAGCGAGAAATGACAATGACAAAAAATGAAAAAAAGGAAATGATTGATGGACTGTTGGATTTATATAATGATTATTGTAAGCTCTACGAACATTTTGGCGATGATGAATATCGTCATATCATGAAGATCGCCCTTGCAAAAATTGAAAAAGCTGCAGAGGAAATTTATCCAGATCATAAAAAGAAGCAAACGAAGTGAAAAGGTATCCCAAACTTTTAAAGGGCAATTTCCAAATTACCTAAAAAAGCTACCATTCAAATTGGCCACCAATTGAACATGGTAAATATAGGCCCTTCATATGATTTTCCATTAAGGGATGCCTTACTGGCATATTTGTCTCTACACATTCATAGACCTTTAAATAAGGGGGCGATGATTTGCGAGAAATTGAGGTTTTTATTGATACAGAAGAGATAGCGGAATTCTTTTTTCAAGAATTGATAAGACGGGGCTATCTTCCAACAGAAGCTGAAGTTGAAGATCTTGCTGACATCACATTCGAATATCTTCTTGAAAAATGCATAATTGATGAAGAAGTCGATGAGTAACCAGTCATAAGACGGTTAGCAGCTTCCTTTCCCTTAATTTTAAAAACAATTAAAAAAAGACGGCGGGCCTCCGCCGTTTTGTTTGCGGTTCTGAGGAGGGGTGCCAAAAGTCTTTTCACGATTTCCAGTTTCCTTATCAGGTTGGTTATTGGATAAGGTTCAATTTTCCTAACTTGTGGTTGATATGGTATAGTAGTTTTTGTATATCATTCCAACCACAAGTTAAGGAGGAAATAGTTGTATGAGCGTACATATTGGTGCAAAAGAAAATGAAATTGCAGAAACGGTCTTACTACCTGGAGACCCATTGCGTGCAAAATATATTGCTGAAACATTTTTAGAGGATGCAAAACTTTACAATGAAGTTCGGAATATGTTTGGATACACAGGGACATATAAAGGGAAAAGAATTTCCGTCCAAGGCACAGGCATGGGTGTTCCATCCATTTCCATCTACGTAAATGAATTGATGAATAGCTATAATGTTCAGAAGCTGATTCGCGTTGGAACTGCAGGAGCCATCCAAAAAGACGTAAAGGTCAGGGATGTAATCCTTGCAATGAGTGCTTCCACCGACTCGCAAATGAACCGCATGACTTTCGGCGGGGTGGACTTTGCTCCAACCGCGGATTTCGAATTACTAAGAAAAGCTTATGACGCGGGCACGGCTAAGGGCTTGCAATTGAAGGTCGGGAATGTATTTACGGCCGATCAGTTTTATAACGATAATAGTGAATTGGAAAAATGGGCAAAATACCAAATCCTTGCGATAGAAATGGAATCAGCGGCCCTATACACGCTTGCTGCTAAATTTGGACGCCAAGCTTTATCAGTATTAACCATTTCCGATCACATTTTAACCGGTGAGGAAACGACGTCGGATGAGCGCCAGTCAACTTTTAACGAAATGGTTGAAGTGGCATTGGAAGCAGCTATCCAAGACTGATAATTGGATGTTAATGACAGGCGGGTGACCAGGAATAAATGATGCTGTATAATGAAGGGTGGGATACAGGCTCATTTATTCCTTGGTATCCGCATTTTTGTAATGTCTCGCCTTAAGGGGTACCCAAGATTTTACGTTTGCGAAGGGTTAAAAAAATACATATGATCAGTAAGTTGTTATTTTTGATAACTATTATTTTTCGATTGGCATGAAAACTGATAAAATAGAAAGAAACCGTTTATATCGTCATGAAGAATGAAAGTGGTGAGGCTTCAGTGGAAGAAGAAAATCAACAACAGCCAAAAGAGGCAGGGAAATTCATTAAAATAAAGAAGTTTACGTTCATTATGGGGATTTTCCTAGTCATATTTCTAACTGCAGGGATTACTACAATAGCCTTGACCTTTGGAAATGAAAAAGTAGAGTCAATAGCACCGGATAAACATTCGGAATTTGAAAAGCTGTATTCTACATACGATACGATAAAAGATAACTATTATGAAGAGATTGATCAAGACAAGCTGGTTGACGGGGCAATTAATGGAATGATCAAATCATTGGATGACCCCTACTCAGCCTATATGGATAAGAAGGAAGCATCGAGTTTCCATGAGAGCATCTCTTCATCTTTTGAAGGAATCGGTGCGGAGATTCAGGAACAGGATGGAAAAATCATGGTCGTCTCACCGATAAAAGGGTCCCCAGCCGAAAAAGCGGGTGTAAAACCGAATGACATCATTTTAAGTGTCGACGGTAAAAGCGTTGAAGGACTGAGCTCTTCTGAAGCTGTCCTGAAAATCAGGGGCGAAAAGGGAACGAAAGTGAATTTATCCATCTCAAGAGCTGGTGAATCGGAACCGATTGAACTCACCATTAAACGTGACACAATTCCGATTGAAACAGTGTATGCGGAAATGCTTGATGATGGAGTTGCAAAAATCCAAGTGACCAGTTTTTCCGAACATACAGTCCAAGAGCTGAAAACGGCGCTTGAAGAAATGTCGAAGAAGGATATGAAGGGTCTGGTATTGGATTTGCGTGGAAACCCAGGGGGACTGCTTGACCAAGCAATAGAAATGGCAAGCCTGTTCATACCTAATGGGGAAGTGGTCCTTCAAGTTGAGGAACGAAGCGGGAAAAAAGATGTCTATAAATCGAAGAATGATGGAGAGCTGAAGATCCCGGTAGTCGTGTTGATTGATGATGGAAGTGCCAGCGCTTCTGAAATTGTTGCAGCGGCTGTCAGTGAATCAGCAGATATTCCTTTGATTGGTGTCAAATCATTTGGCAAAGGGACCGTTCAGACTGCCCAAGACTTTGAAGATGGATCCAACTTCAAATACACGGCAGCTAAATGGTTGACGCCTGAAGGCAATTGGATTCATAAAAAAGGGATCAAGCCTGATATTAATGTGAAGCTCCCTGATTATGCCAACCTTCCTTACATTTCGCCTGATAAGGAATTGAAAGCATCGGATTCTTCAAGTGAAGTGAAAGCTGCTGAAGAGATGTTGAAGGAAGCAGGACATGATCCAGGGAAGATAGATGGATTCTTTGATGAAGCAACAAAAAATGCGGTAACAGCATTCCAAAGGGAACAAAAAATTAAAGAAACCGGCACTATAAAAGACGATACTACCGTTAAATTGATGCAGGTCATCCGGGAGAAAATCCTTAAAAACGACACTCAAGTTAAAAAAGCGGTAGAAGTATTAAAGAAAGAAATCAAATAAATGATTTTGCCCGAAAAGCCTGCCAACGATTATCGTTGGCAGGCTTTTTTGTCGTTTAATGCATACGATTCCAATATTAGGCAGAAAATATGGGTAAATTTCCGATGAGGTGAGGTAATGAAAGAAAAGGTACTGTTCATATATCTATTGATCTTGATTCTGGCAGGCTGCACCTATGCCCCTTTACCCAAACAAAATGGAAATGCAGGTACGGAAAAAAAACTAACCGAAGAAGAGAACGAGGAAAGCGTGAAAACATTTCTGTTTATTGGTGTTGATACCAGGGGGGAGGAAAAATCTCGATCAGATGCGATTATACTGGCAAAATACTTTCCTGAGCAGGAGAAACTGAAGCTGGCTTCAATCATGCGTGATAGTTATGTAAAAATCCCTGGGTATAAACCAGGATATAACAAAATAAATGCCGCTTATTATTATGGTGGAAGGGAACTGCTCAAGAAAACGATACAGGAAAACTTTGATGTCAAGGTCGATCATGTGGCAGTAATTGACTTTCAGGGATTTGTGAAGATGGTCGACTTGCTTGCCCCTGAAGGAGTAGCGGTGGATGTGGATCAAGAAATTATTGATGATATGAGCATTCAAGCAAGCACTGGCAAAAATGTTTTACATGGTGAGGAAATATTGAAATATGTCCGTTTTAGACATGATGATGAAAGTGATTTTGGAAGGGTTGAACGTCAACAAGAAGTAATGGTTCAATTAAAAACAGCGTTTATAAATCAAATCTCAACCTTCGAAGGGATGGCAGCGCTTCCTAGTATAATAGAACAAGGGCTCTCGTATTTGGATACAGATATTGGGCTGAAAACGATAATGGAAATGGGTCCAAAAGCCGTCTTCCATACACCGGAAACCGTTGAAACCTTAAGGATTCCAGTGGAAGGAAGTTTTAGAGATGAAATATATCCCCAGTCTGGAGCCGTTTTGGAAATGGACTACACTAAAAATAAGAAAGCACTTCAGGAGTTCTTTTCAAAATAATAAGAATGTCTAATATCATTTGTTATCGAAAACACGGGATTTAATTAGTGAATAGATTCGAATCACTTAGATTATTGCATAATAGACCTCGAAAGAATAATCATAATTGATCTTCATTAAAAAACGAGACGGATACGAAATCCTTCTCGTTTTTTATCACCAATAAAACTTGGATCATTTAACGAAATCAGGAATGTTTTTGATGAAATCCGGTGTTATGATGCCGTTTTCTGTAATGATGCCTGTAATTAGATGATTCGGTGTAACATCAAAGGCTGGATTGAAAGTCTTCACGTTTTCCGGGGCAATCCTTACACCTTGAATGAAAGTGATTTCCGCTTCATGCCGTTCTTCGATCGGGATGGATGTGCCGGATTGGATAGAGAGGTCGAAGGTGCTTGATGGAGCCGCCACATAAAAAGGGATACCAAAGTGCTTTGCTAATATGGCCAATCCCAATGTCCCGATTTTATTGGCTGTATCTCCATTAGCCGCAATCCTGTCGGCCCCGACTATAATTCCATTTATTCGTTTCTGGTGAATCGTATGGGCGGCCATATTATCAGAAATTAAGGTGACGTCAACCCCTGCTTGCATCAATTCCCAAGCCGTCAAACGCGCCCCTTGCAGGACAGGCCTGGTTTCACAAGCGTACACTTTTAGCGGAAAGTCCCTTTCTTTAGCCAGGTGGAAGGGAGCCAGGGCTGTTCCATAACGGGCTGTGGCAATCCCTCCAGCGTTGCAATGCGTTAGGATGGAATCTCCTTTATCGAATAAGGATAAACCATGTTCCCCGATTTTCCTGCACATTTCTTCATCTTCAGCAAAGATGGCTTGGGCCTCCGATACAAGTGCTTCCTTGGCAGTTGAAATGCTTTGCGCTGCTTTCAACGTATTCTCCATCCTCCTTAACGCCCAAAAAAGGTTGACTGCAGTTGGCCGTGAAGAAGCGAGTTTTTCAATATGCCTCGTTACATTTTTCTTGAATTCCCCTAATTCAGCGGTTGTTTCCTGTTTGGCACCAAGTGCAACACCAAATGCTGCCGTCAGTCCAATTGCTGGGGCACCACGAACTTTTAATGTCAATATGCTGTCATATACATCATCAACAGAATGAAGTTCAATAAATTCAGTTATGGAAGGAAGGGCTTGTTGATTTAATAATGTAATATGGGTATCATCCCATTGTACCGAATATGGTAAGGGTGCTAGTGTAGTCATGTGCAGGTCTCCTTTTAAAGGGTTGAATAAGATGGCAGTGTACGTTGCTTCAACGCTTCAATGACAGCTGGAACATCCAATTCTTCCCGTTTTTTAATTAAAAATGCACCAATTTCCAATGTTGCCGTTTTGGCAGCGATCCTTGTATCTTTATTTTCAATGACGTTTAAATCGGCAACATGGGAAAGGCCAATGGTTCGCCGAATCAGTTCACAGCCGGCAAAACCGAATGCATCTTTTTTGAATTTTGTCAGTAAATAAGGCAGATAACCTTTCACATGGCGGAATGGGCTTTTATTTTGGCCTTCCCATAATTCGGAATAAGTTTCTTCAAAGGCATTCCAAAATTCATGAAGGTGTGAGAAAATCTCTTCCTTTCCAGCGCCATTTCGTGTAATTGCCTGAAAGAGAAGGTTGGCGGTGTATTGACCAAGGTCAAAACCAATGGGCCCATAAAAAGCGAATTCCGGATCAATAACCTTTGTTTCAGTTTCACTTGCAAAAATACTTCCAGTATGTAAATCTCCATGAAGCAAGGCTTCCTGCTCGGTTTCAAAGCTTTGTTTCAGCTTAGCGACCTCAAGTATCACTTCTTGATCATTCCAAATATTTTTGGCGGCATCAGTCAATTCCAGCTCGAAATCTCCCGGGAGTTCCTCAAAAAATGGATCCGTGAAAATAAAGACCTCAGTGATTTTGCAGAGTTCCGGATTCGTGAAATGTCGGGCCACTTCCTTTTTCGCGGATGGTTCTAAATGATAATCTGATGTATAAAATGCCGTCTTCGCTACATATTCACCAATATGCTGTGAAAGCAATGGATATTGATCGCCATCGATCAAGCCTTTTCTAACGATTTTCAAGTGCGATAAATCTTCCATGACTGTAATGGCAAGCTGTTCATCCGAATAATAGACTTGCGGTACGAATTCGGGGCAATAGCTTCTGAAATGAATCAGTGCATTCGCTTCAATGGCTGCCCTTTTCAATGTCAGTGGCCAGCTTTCACCAAGTACCTTGGCATAAGGGACCGCTTGTTTGATTATTATTCCTTTGTTTGTGACTGTGTCTGTAATATGAAAAACATAATTTAAATTTCCATCGCCGATTTCTTTACAGTTTAAACTTGCATCCGCATTGACCAACCCAAGTTTTTTTGCAAGGGTTATAGCTGTTTCGTTTGTCAATCTCTTAAAATTTGAATGGTTTTGAGTCATTCTTTTCCCCTCCAGATTCAAAATAAGAATAAAAAAGCCTCTTTCATATAGAAAGAGGCAGAAGTTTTGGCTTCGGACCTCTTATCTTCCAGAAAATGAATTCTGGTGGAATTAGCACCGTGCTCTGTGGATTTTATAATCCGGCGGTGAATCCGCCCCATTTCACAATGGTATTACAGTCGGTTGCTGGGCTTCATAGGGCCTTTATCCCTCAGCCTGCTCTTGATAAGAGTATATGTTTTCTGAAATTTTAATCTTCGGGAAAATAATATCAACTTTTTAAATAGTTTGTCAATGGGGAAATTAATAATAATCCGGCCGACTATCTTCGAATACGGGTATTTTGTTCATGGCCAAAGCCCAGACTCGATCACTGGAGAGCCTTATTGATTAGCCGTGCCATCGAGAACCAATCATATGTTGTAGCCGTTAACCGTTCAGGTTCGGATGTCAATAATATTCCTTGATTATTGATCCATGGGGGAATATCATAGGTGAATCCGGAGAAGCAAACGAACTCTTGACAGGCACCTTGGACTTCAATAAAGTTACGGAAGCACGGAACTTCGGCGCCTTGAACGGTATGGGCTCGCTGCCATTCAGGAAAACGGATGTCATAACAAATGAATCCAGCACATATTTTTTCATCAAGAGTAAATTAACCATCTTTTTCACCTGGCTGCAGGAAATGATGTTCATCCATTAACTGAAATAAGTGAAGCTTATCATATTGTTTAATGAGATTTCCATGCTTATTGATGATGATCATGTTGTTATAGATGCCCTTGCTTGCTTTTTTGGCAACGGAACCCCCAATTATGTGAAACTGGTGTTTCTTTGCCTGATCTTTTAAACATTCAATCGTTTTTTCTGCTTCTTCATCAGCAATCTCATTTAACCTGGTCAAGTCGTATCCTGTTGACCAAAGCTCTGGTAAAATAACGATATCGGGTTTTGACATTGCTGCTTTTTCCATCCATTGTTCTGCAACCTGAAAATTGATATCTGGTTGCCCGAAGGCAATATCCATTTGAATGCAGGCAATCTTCCACTTCATCGTTTAAAACCCCACATGTAAAAAATGCTTTACAAGACTATGATAAACATATATCATTTGTGACTAGAATTTCAAGAAATTTCAGAGAAGGTGTATAAATGTTGCAATTCGAAAAATCCAGACAACTTCAAAAACTGCCCAAGCAATTTTTTGCCTCTCTAGTCGCAAAAGTCAATGCGATTACGGCGCAGGGTCATGATGTCATTAATTTAGGCCAGGGAAATCCTGATCAACCGACGCCTGAACATATCGTGAAAAGTTTGCAGGTTGCCGCTGAAAAAACGATTAATCATAAATATTCGCCGTTTCGGGGACATCAATATTTAAAAGATGCTGCTGCCGTCTTTTATGAACGTGAATATGGTGTCAAGTTGGATCCGAATAGTGAAGTGGCGATTCTCTTCGGGGGAAAGGCAGGTCTTGTCGAACTGCCGCAGTGTTTATTGAATCCAGGTGATACGATCCTTGTTCCAGACCCCGGCTATCCGGATTATCTTTCCGGTGTCGTTTTAGCACAGGCAAAGACCGAACTGATGCCCTTGACAGAAGAAAATGATTTTCTTCCGAAATACAATGACATACATAAAGAAGTGCTAGATAAAGCTAAAATGATGTTCTTGAACTATCCGAATAATCCCACAGGTGCTTCTGCAACTGAAAGTTTCTTTGATGAAACCGTCTCCTTTGCAAAAGAGCATTCGATTTGCGTGGTCCACGATTTCGCTTATGGGGCGATAGGATTCGACGGAAAAAAACCGATAAGCTTTCTCCAGGCAGAAGGAGCGAAGGATGTAGGGATAGAAATTTACACACTATCGAAAACATTCAATATGGCAGGGTGGAGAGTCGGTTTTGCAGTGGGGAATAAAAGTGTCATAGAAGCTCTTGAACTATTGCAAGACCATCTTTATGTTAGTCTCTTTCCAGCGATACAGGAAGCAGCGGCAAGCGCGTTACTGGACTCGCAGAGCTGTGTAGAGGAGTTAGTGAAGATGTATGAGGGACGCAGGAATGTTTTCATTGAGGGATTGAGGGCAATCGGCTGGGATGTCAAAGCTCCTAAAGCATCATTCTTTGCCTGGCTCAAGGTACCAAAAGGTTTTACGTCCGAGAGTTTTGCAGACTATCTATTAACGCATGCCCACGTAGCTGTTGCCGCAGGGAATGGATTTGGTGAATTTGGCGAAGGTTACGTCAGGGTAGGGCTTCTGACTTCGGAAGAACGGCTTGAAGAGGCTGTGGAACGGATACGTACATTAAAATTATTTTAACGGAGGATTCAATTTATCCTCGGTTAAATAGACAAAAACTTATTGACAAAGTATGGATTACGTGTCAGAATACAAAATAAATTCTTAATCTTTCGATACTTGAATGTAACTATATATCAGCGTTTTCTTATTTTGAGCAGGTGGAGGGACTAGCCCTATGAAGCCCAGCAACCGACCGTAATTCCATTGTAAAATGGGGCGGAATTCTTCGCCGGATTTTCTTGAAATCCACAAGGCACGGTGCTAATTCTTGCAGCCAATGGCTGGGAGATAAGAAGATGGCTTTTTAAAGCCTCTTCTTTATGAAGGGGCTTTTGCCATTTTGAGACCATTTCAGGTTAATGACTTCGAGAGTTTAACTAACGTGATATAGGAGTGATCAAATGAGCGAGATAGTCGCTACTTATTTAATTCATGACTTTAATGGAAATCATGAGAAAAAAGCAGAAAGCATTGCCTTAGGATTGACTGTGGGAACATGGACGGACCTGCCCCATTTGGTCCAGAAGCAACTGGAAAAACATAAGGGTCGTGTCGTATCGGTGACACCACTATCTGAAGAAGAGAGGGCAAACAGATATTTTAATCGTAAAGTGTACCGTTCACTAATTAAGATTGCCTATCCGGCAGGGAATTTCTCCAATGATTTACCTGCTATCCTCACGACGGTCTTCGGCAAACTTTCATTGGACGGAGAAATAAAACTTATCGACTTGGATTTTGTCGGTGAGATTCAAAAAGCTTTCCCAGGGCCGCAATTTGGCATTGCAGGCATAAGGGAAAAGATTGACGTATATAACCGGCCCCTGGTGATGAGCATCTTTAAAGGTGTATTAGGAAGGGACCTAGCCTTCCATAATGAGCAACTGAAGCGACAAGCATTAGGAGGTGTCGACCTAGTTAAAGATGATGAGATTCTCTTCGACCAGGAACAGACTCCATTTTTCGATAGAATAAAAACTGGAAAACGAATATTGAATGAAGTCTATGAGACCACTGGCCACCGAACTTTATACGCTGTCAATCTATCAGGGAAAACATTTGAATTATTGGATAAGGCAGAGCAAGCTGCTGAAGCAGGGGCGGATGCTTTATTGTTCAACGTTCATACATATGGTTTGGATGTATTGCAGGCCTTGAGTGAGCATGATCGAATCAGGCTACCGATCATGGCGCACCCCGCTTTTAGCGGGGCATTGGCATCTTCATCATTTTATGGGATCGGCTATCCATTATTACTTGGTAAATTAGTAAGGTTATCAGGTGCGGATTTATCCTTATTCCCATCCCCTTATGGAAATGTCGCCCTTGAAAAAAAGGAGACATTGGCGATTGCTGAAGCTCTTACAAAAGATGAACCTTCGTGGAAAAAAGCCTTCCCTGTTCCTTCTGCAGGCATTCATCCGGGCATGGTTCCGGACCTAATCAAGGATTTTGGGCTGGATAGTGTGATTAATGCCGGAGGTGGAATTCACGGACACCCTGACGGGGCAGAGGGTGGGGCCAAGGCTTTCCGTTCTGCTGTGGAAGCCGTTCTAGCAGGAAAGGACCTATCTGAAGCGGCGGCTGAGGAAGAAACGCTAAAAAAAGCTCTTGTTTTATGGGGAGGCTTGTAAGAAAAAATGAAACCGATCATCTTTTGTGATTTCGACGGAACGATCACCAACACAGATAATATCATTTCCATCATGAAAAAATTTGCGCCTCCGGAATGGGAAGCGTTGAAAGACGGTGTCCTTCAGCAAAAAATCAGTATATCTTCTGGCGTTGGGGATATGTTTTCGCTACTTGATAGTGGCTTGAAGGATGACATCATTCAATATGTATGTGAATCGGCCGGCATCCGTCCAGGGTTTTATGAATTCGTTGAGTATACGAAACAAGCCAACATCCCTTTATATATTGTAAGCGGAGGCATGGATTTTTTCATAGCACCTCTTTTAAATGATATCTTGCCATCAGAGTCCGTGTATTGCAACCATGCATTTTTCAATAAGGAAAAAATTTATATTGAGTGGCCCCATGCCTGTGATGACCAATGTAAAAATGATTGTGGTTGCTGTAAGCCATCCATTATGAGGGAGATTGCGGGTGCGGATGATTTTAAACTCGTTATTGGAGATTCAGTAACGGATTTTGAAGCGGCAAAACAGGCCGATTTTGTCATAGCCCGTGACATATTGCTTGAAAAATGCGATAGGGAAGGAATTCCACATCAAGGATTTGAAACATTTTTTGATGTAATTGACATTTTAAAACAGCAGGAGGTGGTTAAAGCGTGAACACTCATTCTAAAGAATGGCGGGAGTTGGCAGATATTAAGGCTGAATTGGCCGAAAGGGATTGGTTTATGGGAACTAGCGGGAATTTGTCCATCCGTAAGCCCGAAAGTCCTTTCTTTTATATTACGGCAAGCGGTAAGGATAAAAGGAAGCAATCGGATTTGGACTTTTTACTGGTTGATTTAAAAGGAAAACCAGTTGAAGAAACGGAGTTAAGACCATCGGCCGAAACATTGCTTCATACCGTTATTTACGGGAAAACCAATGCGAACTGTGTACTCCATGTCCATACAGTTGAAAATAATGTGATATCCGAATTGTACGGAGATGAAGGTCATGTTACTTTTCGTAATCATGAAATCATTAAAGCGACCGGAAGGTGGGATGAAGATTCAGAGCTAAGGATTCCTATCGTCTATAATCACGCTGACATTCCGCTGTTATCCGATAAGTTCGAACCACATGTCGAAGAAGACTCTGGCGCTGTGCTGATCCGCAATCATGGTATTACGGTTTGGGGTAAAAGCGGATTCGAAGCTAAAAGAATACTTGAAGCTTGCGAATTTTTATTTCAATATCAACTATTGCTTAATCAACAAAAGGCATTTGCAGGTTCCATAAGATAAAAATCCATAGAGGAGGAATGAATGATGGCGACGATCAGATTCCATGAAACAAACGAAGTTATTGAAAATGGGGAAAAGGTAAAAGGTTTTTTAGAAACACAAGGGGTTATCTATGAGCAATGGGACATTTCGAAATTACCGGCCCATCTTGTGGAAAAATACGATCTGACAGATGCTGACAAGGAGGAAATCCTTTTAACATTCAAATCGGAGATAGCGGAAATTTCCGAGAGAAGAGGCTATAAAGCGCACGATATCATTACATTATCCGATGCAAATCCAAACTTGGATCAAATGCTTGAAAACTTTAAGCAGGAACACCACCATGAGGATGATGAAGTGCGTTTCATAGCAGGCGGAACGAGTATTTTTGCCATTGAAGGCGGCGATAAACAGTGGTTTGATGTACGGCTTAATCCAGGAGATCTAATTAGTGTACCAGAATCCAAACGGCATTATTTCACGCTGGCAGAAGATAGAAAAACGGTCGCTGTCCGTATTTTCGTTACAGCGGCAGGATGGGTGCCGATTTACGAAAAGGACGAAGTTCAAGCATAATCATTGTTGAAAAACCAGCTTATAGGCTGGTTTTTTTATGTGGTTCAGGCAAGTGCTTTAGGAAGACAAGTATGATAAAATTTAACGGAATCGAATTTAACCGGATCATAGGAGCAGATACGAATGAAAACAACCGAAGTGTACATATTGGGCGGCTTTCTCGGCAGCGGGAAAACGACTCTTCTTCGAAATATCTTAAAACAGGAAAGTGAAGCGGGTAGAAAAGTGGCCGTGCTTCTAAATGAACTCGGCAGTGTATCGGTGGACAGTGGCCTGATCGGTGATGAAGTGCCACTGAAAGAGTTGTTTGACGGGTGCATCTGTTGCACAATTCAGGATAAGCTAGAGGTTCAGCTTCATGAATTGCTAACTGAAAACGACCTGGATGCCGTTTATATTGAAACGACAGGAGCAGCGCATCCAGTTGAAGTATTGGATGGCATCATGTCACCGCTTTTCGCCAAAAGGCTGGAGTATAAAGGTATTATAACGGTCGTCGATTTATTAAGGTGGCGCGACCGGGAGGAACTGTCTCCGCAGCTTCGACAGTTGCTTGCTGAGCAAATCCACCATGCGGATTTCATATTATTGAATAAAGCTGATCTAGTTAGTGAGATGGAGGCCGCACAGCTGATTTATTCAATACAGGCGCTGAACACGGATGCTGTATGTTTATTGACGGAGTATGCAGCCATTTCCTTGATATCGTTGCAAAGGATGCAAAGAAAAGGGCGTAATGGCCATCAAAAGCTTGATGTACGCGATCATTTGCATTTAACTGCAGTCGTCCATACATTTGAAGGGGCCGTTGCACAAAATGACTTTGAAGATTGGCTTAGGGCCCTTCCGGAAACGGTCTATCGAATGAAAGGATACATTTCCTTTACACATTCACAATACCCACATTTATTCCAATACTCTTATGGAATGCCGATGTACATGAATGAAATGATGAAAATGCCATTGAATATCGTCATTATCGGGGAAAAGCTGGATAGGGAAATGATGATCGGTCAGTTGAAGGCTTTGGAAGCGAAAGCGGCTCAATAAACGTTTATCGCCCACTAAAGAAGGGAAACATAATAGGAAACTTTCTGATCAAGGGGGCGGTATTAGTGCCATGGAACTATAACGATTATCCGAATTCGATGAAGAATCTAGATAAAGATGTCAGGGAAAAGGCCATTGAAATCGCAAATGCATTATTGGATGAAGGATATGAGGATGGAAAAGCCATTCCAATTGCCATAGACCGGGCTAAAATGTCGGTGGGAAAAGATTGAAAAAATGGTCAGACCCATTTACCGGGTCTGACCATTTTTATTGTTGCAATCCAAAGGCGGCAAATGTCTTTTCGTCTTCAATTAATCCGCAAGCAGCACATTGGACCCGAACTTCAGGACCATTATATGCTAGATGGAATGGTTGAAGGGAATCGTTCGAATATTGTTCAACAATCTCACCGGATTGCGGATCCTTTTTAACTGGGGTTGATACTTGCTGAATGAGATTGAAGCGAGATTTATTTGTCCGGCAATTCGGACAGCGGTATACTTGAGACAATGTACTCACTCCTTTTTTGAATTTTTTAAGCGATATCGTATTATTCAAGTAGTCTTTACAAACTTGATCATTAATATGTATAAATTAGTAATGGATGGAAGGGATTATATGAAAGAAAATGTCAGGCAAGAAGCACTACTGGAGGCTTATTTAAGTATATGGAATAATCGTAAGGTGACGGATGGAGGTGGAAGGGAAGTGTTATCGGAACTCATCCGCCGTGAGCTTTTGGATGAAAATGCACATCCACGTGCCCGGAAACCGGTACTAGAGAAGTTTTACCTCTGTATTAAACGCGTGATGGAATCTTCGCTTTCAGAAGAAAAGAAAAACGCGATTGCCATGGCCTATGTGAATGAATTGGAAAGATTATGATTCCGCTTGTGACACGGATGCTTGTTAAGCAAATATTCTTTTCCGCTTCATACTTTTTTCACAAATCATTGTTAAAATTTTAAAAAAATAGATATTTAATGAATAAGGAGCTTAAAATATGAAGTGGGGCATTGGGCTTTTTCTTGCCATCGTACTGCTTACTGGGTGTAATGGCGGTAATACATTTACTAAAATAAACAGAAGTGAATCTTTTTTGGCGACAGTCAATATCAAGGATACCTCCCTGACTTTCATAGATGAAAACTATCATACTTTTGCCAAGTGGGATATTTCAGAACCATTTACCGGAGCCCTGCTTCTGGCCGACAAAGATACTATCCTGCTTTATGGAAAAGAGATGGAGAAAGTCCAAGTGTTCTCTTTATCGGCAGGAAAACTGATAAACAGTTGGGAAATTGGGAAAGGGATCGTCAATATGCAGCTGTTACAGGATGGAAAAAGCATCGTGGCAGTCAATCAATCGAATCACTCCATTTCCTTTTTAAATGATGAAGGGGAGGAGCAGGATATAGTCAAAGTTGGTAAAAGCCCCTTGACCGTTCTTCAAGGTGAGCAAGCGAATCGTTTGTATGTAATTAATTTTGGTGATACCAAATGTTCAGTGATAAATCTTGAAACGAAAAAGGTCGATTTCGAATTTCCCATACATAGTTCCAGCACAGGCACATTATTAAGGGAGGAAAAGGATGAAATATGGATCGGGGGACACGGGGATGGGGACCAAGTGGAAGAAGATCTATATATTTATTCGGCAAAAACGGGAGAGTTGAAGAAAAAGTTGAAGGCTCCCACCATGCCGATAAAGTTCCTGGAAAATGCTGAAGGCATTTTTGTCCTTAGTCATGGCACCAGCTCCTTATATAAATTGAATGATCAATATGAGGAAGTGAAAAGCAAAGTGGTCGGCGTCAACCCTTTTGAAATGGTGAACTTTAACGAAGATGTGGTCGTAGCGGGATATGATAGTGATGAATTGTATGTAATGGATGCTGAAACGGTCGATGTTAAAAAAACGGTCAAAGTCGGCGAGGGTCCATTCCAATTGATGTTGAGGGAGTAGTTGACATGCATGTTTACACCATATTAGTCGTGGATGATGAAGAGGATATGCGGAATCTAATTGAAATGTATTTGCTGAATTCAGGTTATCAATGCCTTCAAGCTGCGAATGGAAAAGAAGCCATTAGTATGGTTGAAACACAGGAAGTAGATTTAATCCTATTGGATATCATGATGCCAGGTATGGATGGTTTCTCCGTTTGTGAAAAAATCCGTGAAAATTGGGAGATTCCTGTGATATTTGTCAGTGCGAAAGGTGAAGAATGGGATAAGGTGAAAGGGCTGAAGCTCGGCGGGGACGATTATATCGTCAAACCGTTCAATCCTGGAGAATTGGTCGCAAGGGTCGAAGCGGTATTGCGAAGGACAGGAAAACTGTCATTGAATGAAGAGAATCAAAACCATGTCCGATTCGGTAACATTAACTTAAACTTACAATCCAGAACCGTTTTGGTGGAAGGGAAGCCGATCAATTTAACTTTGAAAGAATTCGAATTGCTTTTATTCCTCATGCGACATAAAAGTCAGGCTCTCAGTCGTGAACAACTGCTTGAAAATGTATGGAGCGGGGAATATGGAGGATCTTTACGTACCGTGGATACCCATATCAAAACGTTACGAATGAAATTAAGCGCGGCCGATTACATTCAAACCGTCTGGGGAATCGGTTATAAGATAGAGGAAAAGAAATGATTAATAAATGGAGATCCCTCTCTTTTAAATTATGGCTCACCATCATCACTGCCATCATCTTGTCCGTGCTTTTCGCTTATTCCCTTTCTCAATATTATTATAAAAATCTATATGTGGAGAAGCTTAAAACAGATTTAGTTAATGAAGCGTCATTGCTTGGAGCGGATTATTCCGGTGGTGAAATCAGCGAAGAATATAAGCAAAGAGTTGAATGGTTCAACAGTAAGAATGACAGCGAGGTCTTTGTCGTCAACAATCCCAGGGAATTGAGTGCCTGTCTGCCTTTTGAAATAAACTATGACACACTTATTTCTGAAGAAGAAAGGCAAATGCTTTTAGCCGGAAAAGCCGTTGAAAAAGAGGGGTATGAGAAAAGGTTTGAAAAAAATATCGTGGCGGCCATCATACCCCTGATTGATGAAGATCGCCTAGAAGGTATCATCTATACATATATTCCAGTAGATTCAATTACTGTCTTGCTTAAGGAATTTGCAGCAAAATGGATGGCAGCGATTCTTTTATTCTTGATTGTCGCGATTTTTTTCACTACGAAATGGTTGAAAAAGCTGGTCAGTCCGATTAAGGAAATCGAGACAGGTGCCCATCGTGTCTCAGAGGGGTATTATGACATACAGGTTCCGGTAAGGAGTCATGATGAAATAGGCAAATTGGCAATAGCCTTTAATGATATGGCCAATTCAATCCATTTGGAAGAGGAAAGAAAAAAAGAGTTTCTTGAAAATGTGGCACATGAGCTCAGGACCCCGCTTAGTTACGTAAAGGGGTACACACAGGCCATTTTGGATGGTGTTGTGAAAAATGATGAAGAGGAACGGAAATACCTTCAACTCATTTCAAGGGAAGCTCTTAGGCTGCAGCGCCTTGTAGGAGATTTGATGGACTTATCAAAAATGGATAGTGATCCATTCATGTTATATAAAACTCCGATTGCCTATGCGCAATTCATTGAAGAAGTGCTTGTTAAATATGAACCGATAATAAAAGAAAAGCAATTGGACTTGCAGATCGAGCTGGATCCAGATCCGATTATTATTGGGGATGAAGGCAGGATGGAACAGATCCTGCATAACATTCTTGACAATGCCATTCAGTACACGGATTCTGGAGGATCAATCGATATTAGCCTAATTCAGCATAAAGAAAATTGCGAACTGCTGGTTACTGATACGGGTAACGGGATTCCTGAAGCGGATCTGCCATATGTAATGAATCGTTTTTACCGGGTGAACAAAGCACGCAGTCGTTTTGATGGAGGGTCAGGGCTCGGACTGTCGATCGTCAAAAAATTGGTGGAATTGCAAAATGGCAAAATCGAAATAGAAAGCAAGGAAAAAAGGGGAACAAAAGTCAGGGTCGTCCTACCGATAATAAAAGAAGAATGGAATTCATAAAAAGGGGATACGTTCAAAAATGAAAAAAATCATGTTATTTTGCATGGCGTTAATTTTATTGGCTGGATGTGGCAAGGAAGAGGAAATACCGAAAATGTTAAATGTCGATTTAGCTGTCGATCCAATTCAGGGCAAAGTGAACGAGTCTGTGAAGTTTCAGGCAAAAGTGACCTACGGGGACGAAGAAGTGACAGATGCGGATGATGTCAGTTTTGAAATTTGGCTTGCAAATAGCGATGACCATGACAAGATCTCTGTAAAACATAAAGGAAACGGCATTTATGAAATGGAAAAGACTTTTGAAGAAGAAGGAACCTATTATGTATATGCCCATGTAACGGCAAGGGATATGCACAACATGCCAAAGAAGGAATTCGTCATAGGCAAACCAAGCCCTCCTGAACAAAATGGTGATAAAAAGGAAATGGACGAGATGAATGATGGAGAAATGAAATGATGAATGAACCATCAAAACCAAAACAATTCGGGTTTAAATCCGGATTGTTTTTTTATTTGGAAAAATGTTCAAGGCAACAGAGGTTAATGAATAAGGACAAAGGACGAAATGTCGAAGTCAATTCGAAAAATTTGTAACATAAAAGTAAAGAAAGTCACAATAATTAGGTTTGAAACGATATGTCAACTAAAAGTTATTAGTATTCAATGGAAATGGTTCTATGTAACTACCATTGACAAGGAATATCTGGATAAATATGAGTATTTATACTATTGGCAGAAACATAGATAGTTAAAGCATTTTTGCTTGCTTTCTCTGAAACTATGATAATAATATATTCGTCATTCGCATCCTGTGAATTTGTTGGAAATTGATGGTGCATATATTACAAAAAGTGCATGATATGATAATTCCAGAAGCAAAGCACAACAAAAAAAGAACATCACAGGAGGAAATACGAATGAAAAAGAAAATGTTTATGTCAGCAGCAGCAGCTGCAGCTATTATATTCACAGGAGTAGGAGCTAACCAAGCAGAAGCAGCCAACTGTGATACTGTGAAACAAGTAACTTACCAATCTATGAATAAAGAGGATATGCAAAAAGTCCTTAACCAATATCTAACTAAATACAATGTCACTTTACCGGCAGCACAGGCACAACAAAAACCAGTTCAAAAACCAGTTCAAAAACCAGTTCAAAAACCAGCTCAAAAACCAGCTCAAGAAGCTGGAACAGCAAACCAACCAAAACCTGAAGCAAAACCTGAAGTAACACCTGATAAATCAACTGGTGAAAAAGAGACAAGCTCTGAATTAAGCGCTTTTGAACAAGAAGTTGTTAAATTAACTAATGCAGAACGTGAAAAACAAGGTTTGGCAGCTCTTAAAATCGACACTGAGTTGAGCAAAGTTGCACGCGCCAAGTCTCAAGACATGAAAGATAATAACTACTTTGACCACAATAGCCCAACTTACGGCTCACCATTCGATATGATGAAAAAATTCGGAATCAGCTATACAACAGCAGGCGAGAACATCGCACAAGGTCAACAAACACCTGAAGAAGTTGTACAAGCTTGGATGGATAGCCAAGGACACCGTGAAAACATCATGAATTCTAGCTTTACTCATATTGGAGTAGGTTATGTGGAATCTGGTAACTACTGGACTCAACAATTCATCGGAAAATAATAGATTGATAGAAGAGTGCATCCCAAAAACATGGGGTGCGCTTTTTTTGTGCGAAAATAACTAATTCCATTCAAAGGAATGGTATGAATTGTGACATCGATTGGTTGCCGAAATCTAATAGAATGGCAGGAACCGCACTTTATCATCAGTGTGGTCCCAATGAAGCACGTTAAATCTCGGATACATCGATTTCTGAATACTGGGTATTGAAACTTTTCTGAAGACGTATTTCCAATGTTGATTCTTTATATTGGGCTGATGCCCCTTTTTTCTTTACAAGAGCGGGAAGTGTTATGACATGGCGATCTGACTCTTTTGGAATCCCCTCAATGATGGATTGGTTAGAGGTATGGTAAAGTTTCATTTTCTTCAGCCAAGATTCATCTTCTATGGGAATTCTTACAAAGACAAATAAATGAGTTTCAAATACATCGGCATGTAAAGGATGTTCAGATTTGGCATTTACTTTTTGTGAGCCGCCATCATTTTGGTTCATCATACCTTGCATATTTTCAGGGATGACCTGTGAAAATACTTTTTCAATGAATGATTGTACATCACTTTGCTGCATATTTTTCATGAAGTCCTTTTGGTTGGGGTTATTTTTAAAAGAAAAAAGTGAATTCCAGGGAAACATTTTGAATTCCTCTCTCCTGCTTATGGGCTGACAGGTTTATTTCTTATATTTTATGCAGGCTAAAGCCTATAGGTTCGTTTTTATAATTACTAAATTATAGAAATCGGGTCAAACTTATGTATAATTAAGTAAAATCCATTTGATAAAGAGGGTATGCCTGTGGATGAAAAAGTAGCTTTTATTACTGGTGGAGCAACTGGAATCGGCAAAAGGATGGCATTTTCACTCGCGGATAATGGAATGTCCATTATCATTACTTATCGAAAAAGTAAAAAGGCAGCTTTAGCATTAGTGGATCAATTACAGGATAAGTATCATGTTAAGGCACTTGCGATTCAAGGTGATTCGTCAAGTGAGAAAGATTGCCGGAATATTTTGCAGTTGGCCTTGGAGGCCTTTGGCCATGTTGATATCTTCATTCATAACGCAGGGCCATATATGCATGATCGCAAGCCTATGACTGAATATGCCAATGATGAATGGAAGTATATCATGGATGGAAATTTAAATGGTTTTTTCTATATTGCGAAGGAGCTTATTCCACAAATGCGCAGTAGAAGCTGGGGAAGGGTCATTACATTAGGGTTTGAGAGGTGTGAAACTGCACCGGGTTGGATTTATCGTTCTGCTTTTTCCGCTGCAAAGAGCGGCTTGACCTCCTTGACTAGAACTTTAGCTGCCGAAGAAGCTACACATGGAATCACCGTTAATATGGTCTGTCCTGGCGATATCGTTGGTGATTGGAAAGAGGAAGAAATTAGGGTCGCAAGAGGAGTAAAGGATGATTCGGTACCAGTCGGCAGACCTGGTACAGGGGAGGATATAGCGAGGGTCATCACATTCTTATGTGATGAAAAATCAGATTTCATAACCGGCAGTATCATACCCGTTACAGGCGGTAAGGATGTTCTAGGGAAAATTTATAAAGCCTAGTGGTTAAGGGCATGATCTTCAGAATGAAAAAGGGTGGGGCCGTGTAATCCAGCCCCACTCTTTTATTACGCCATTTTTTTATATTTTACTTTCTGTATGAACCTTAAGCGGGACGCCAATCCTATAGCTCCGAGAGCCAAGCCGGAAATTAAGCCTATCCAATACCCAAAGGCCCCCATATCCGTATACTTTGCAAAGAAATAGCCAATGGGAAGTCCGAGAATCCAATAGGAGACCAGTGACATCGCAAACGTGACATTTACATCTTTATATCCACGCAAAATACCCTGTATAGGTGCCTGCAGGGCATCTGATATCTGAAAGAAGATGGCATATATTAAAAAATGTGATGTCAGCATCATTACCTCATGATCTTTAGTGTATACAGAGGCGACAGGTTCACGGAAGAGGAATAGGATGGTCGATAAAACGAGCGACATCGTCAATGCCATCGAAATGCCAATCCAGCTGTACTCTCTGGCATCTTTATAGCGGGCTGCCCCAATTTCAAATCCAATGACGATCGTCAATGCCATGGATATACTTAGCGGCATCATATAAAGCAGTGACGCGAAATTCATGGCAATCTGATGCGAAGCAATTGTCACGGTATCATACTTACTCATTAAAAGGGTAACAGCTGAGAAAATGCTTGTTTCAAAAAAGATAGCCAGCCCGATAGGCACCCCAATCAATAAAAGCGCCCGCCATTCTTTCAAAGAAACCCGGAAAAATTCACTGAAAACCTTATATGTCGAAAAAGGGTTGATTTTGACGACTACAAGGATGGCAACAAGGGCAATTAACCAATAAGTAATGGCCGTTGCGTATCCTGAACCGACACCGCCAAGTTCGGGGAATCCAAACTTCCCGTATATCAACAGGTAATTAAATAGGACGTTAATCGGGAGTGCACACAGGGTAATGATCATGGAAATCCTCGTCTGCCCCAGTGCATCTATGAAGGCCCTTAACGTATTATAAACGAATAATGGAATGATTCCGACTGAAAGGGCGATCAAATAATCATGCGCCACCCGGTGGACATTTTCTTCAAGGTTCATGGCATTCAATATGGGATTCAAAGAAAACGCCCCAATGATTAAAATGACCAAGGCTAAAACGACTGCTAAATAAATGGCCTGCATCACGGAATATGAAACGGATTTAGACTGCTTGGATCCAACCAGCTGTGAAACCACCGGCGTTAGGGCAATCAATATCCCACTCAGCCCCGTGTACACGGGTGTCCAAAGCGAACTGCCGATCGAGACGCCGGCAACGTCCTGCGTACTGTATTGCCCCGACATCATAACATCGAAAAAAGTCATGGCATAAAGACCGATTTGAGTGATCAGGATAGGTATCAATATATAAAATAACAGGCGGATCTTTTGCGATTTAGTATAAGTCTGATTCATCAAAGTACCTCAATATCAATATTTGGAATTTTCAACACAATGAAAGAATTATATCACATAGCGTGTGAGGTTTTAAGTTTTATTTAAAGCAAAAAAGACTTGCCTTATTAGGGCAAGTCTTTTTGTCAGTCGCGCATGGATTCAAAATCATTCATGGCTTCCATATTTGAGTCTTTTTGAAGAATGAAAGCCTGGGAAGGGATGGCAATTTGTACATCTTCCTGTTCCAATATCTCCATGATTTTAAAGTTCACATCTTCTTTGATTGATAAATATCCTCCAAAGTCCGTCGCATTCGTGAAGAAATAAAGGTAGAGATTGAAACCGGAATGACTAAACTCATCAAATTTAACGAGAATCGTTTCCGGATGTACTTCTGGATGGTCAATCAGCATTTTTTCTATGTCTTTAATGACATTTTCCAATTTTTCTTTTGGTGTTGTTACATTCACACCCAAATGGAAGGCAATCTGTCTTTTGCCCATCTTGGACCAGTTAATGATCGGTTCATTCGAAAGGGTCGCATTTGGAACCGTAACTAAAGCTTGGGCAAACGTCCGAACTTTGGTGCTTCGGAATGTGATGTCTTCAATTGTCCCCTCCACACTTGGAGTTTTGATCCAATCTCCTATGGTAAAAGGTTTTTCGGTAACGATGACGATACCTCCAAAGAAATTACTGACGGTATCTTTAGCGGCAAGAGCGAAAGCCAATCCACCCAAACCAAGCCCTGCAACAAATCCATCGACATTGAATCCCCATTCTTCCGCAATGATGGAGGCACCGAATGCAATGATGATTATTTTTATGATTTTTGTAAAGAACGGCATGACGATTTGATCGACTTCAAGTCCGAATTTACTTACTAATTTCGGAAATAAAATAGTTAAGATCGAACTGATATTGGAAAATGTCCAAAAGAATAAAAAGACAAAAAATGATCTGTATATTTTCGATCTTAATTCAACCGAAGGTGAGTCAATCGGAAAATAGTGCAGTGAAATGATAACACCAATCAAAACGATAAGCCATCTTACAGGCTGTTCTATAGCGAGCATTAAGTTGGCGGCAAATTCAACTTTACGTTTTTCCGCTATTCTTAGAAAGAATTTGAATATATATGTAGTAAATACTTTCCGAAGCAAAAGGAAGATTAGAAAAATGCCTATGGAAATTCCTAATTTGGTCCAGGCTTCGATTCCATCAAATTGATGGAGAGATTCAGAAACTTCTTGCAATGTATTACTCCTCCAATGTATCTTGTAGTATTGTAGAATACTAAGATTATAATATATTCATGCTGAAAAAGGAAAAATAATCGATGATTACATTCATGTTGGTATTTTACGGTTCACTGAATACTTTTTCAAGTTATTAATGGCAAGGATATATGGTAATATGGATGCAAAGTGACTTTTTAAGTTTGGAAGGTGGAAATATTGACTAAGAAAATAGTATTTACCGGAGGCGGTTCTGCCGGTCATGTATCTGTTAATGCTGCAATCATCCCGGAATTTTTAAAGCATGATTGGGATGTTACTTATATTGGTTCAAAAAAAGGCATTGAAAAAAATATCATCGAAAAGGAATTTCCCGAGGTCCGTTATGAAACGATTTCCGTTGGGAAATTCCGACGTTACCTATCTGTTGAAAATATGAAAGATCCATTCCGGGTCATAAAAGGAATTTTTGATGCACGAAAAATTCTAAAAGAAACCAAGCCGGATTTCATTTTCTCCAAGGGTGGATTCGTTTCCGTTCCAGTTGTTTTGGCAGGCAGGATGCTGAGAATTCCGATTGCGATACATGAATCGGATTATACACCTGGTCTGGCCAATAAAATTGCCATGCCACTTGCGTCGAAGATTTTCACTACCTTCCAGGAAACGGAAAAAAACCTTCCGAAAGAGAAGGCCATGTATCTTGGAGCTGTATTGCGCGATGGGATTTTTACGGGAAACCCTTCCTCCGGAAAGGCATTTTGCGGATTCACGAATAACAAACCGGTCCTACTCGTTATGGGCGGCAGCCTTGGAGCTGTAAAAATCAATAACTTGATTACAGATAACCTTGATGCGCTATTAAAGGATTACCAGATCATTCACATTTGTGGTAAGGGTAATGTTAAAACCGAATTGAAACAAAGGGGATATGCTCCCTTTGAATTCGTACATGAAGAATTATTTGATCTATTGGCTGCTGCTGATGTCGTTGTGTCAAGGGCAGGTTCAAATTCCATATTTGAATTCCTTGGTTTGCAAAAGCCTATGTTGCTTATACCGCTAAGTGCCAATGCATCGCGTGGAGATCAAATCTTGAATGCTTCAAGCTTTGAAAAACAGGGGTTTTGTAAAGTCATCCAAGAAGAAGATTTAAATGACCGGATTTTTAATGATACATTAGTGGACTTGGTGAATCATTCGGATGAATATCAGGAGAAAATGCGTCAAAAACGCCCATTCAAAAAGGCAGCGGAAATGTATGATTTATTACTTGAAGTGATGGCTGCAAAAAAATAAGTATCAATCCCTTCTTTGAAGCATATCTTTTTCGAACAGAGGAGGGGGTAGAATGGCTTATGAGTATTCCAAAGGGTGGTTCATTCAGCAATTAAAAGCCGCAGGGATTAACTATCATCCAATTGAGAAAAAAAAGCTGGAGCTGTATAAAACCCATATTCTAAGACGTTTATACGAGGGCCTGAAAAAAGATGAATCATAAAAAGAACCGCAACGTCACTGACGTTGCGGTTCTTTTTATAGGAAATTATTTATAAAAGGAAAGAAACAGGAAATAAGGATACCTGCGATAGCCATTGCCGCACCTGCGACTGCCCCGGTAAACTCACTTTCCTGAGCAGCTTGAGCCGTTCCAAGGCCATGAGCGATCGTACCATAGGCAATACCACGTGCGAAGGGCATCGTAATGTTTAATTTATCCATCATTTTTGGAGCGATCATCGTACCCAGCACCCCAGTCAAAATGACGAAGGCGGCTGAAATATTAGAATTTCCACCATAAAGTTCCGTGATTTCTACAGCGATTGGCACTGTAATGGATTTAACCGCCAATCCTTGGAGTATGACTTGCGGTAGTGAAAATGCTTTAGCAATGGCGAAGGCAATGACCAATGTGGCCATAAGACCAAAGATCATGCCGCTAATTGCCGGAATTGCATATTTAACGATTATCTTTCTGTTTTTATAAAGTGGTACCGCCAAAGCAACGGTAGCTGGTCCCAGGAAATAGGTGATGATGTCTTTTCCCGGTGAATAATCTTCGAAGTCCAAACCGCTGATCAACAATACGAGAATGATTGTAACCGTACTGAAAAATACGGGCGTCGTAAAAGGTGATGGATGTTTAGCATATATTTTCCTTCCAATGGAATAGGCAAGGATGGTTATCAAGATGCTATAAGTTGTGATGAGCGCTGTCATGCTGCTTAACCTCTCCTCTATGGGAAAACTTCTGAACAGTCCAAGCCGAAACGATGAATCCAAATATAAGGCTGACTCCCAATGTAAGTGCCAATGGCAAACCAAATTCTATGAAAAGCCACCCCATGGTCATTAAACTGATTGAAATTGGAATGAAGAAAAAGGCTAGGTGTTTAACCAAGAATCCTGAAGTAAGTTCGATCCACTCGACTTTTAAAACCTTCGTCTGTAGTAAACTGAATAACAGAATCATGCCGATGACATTGCCCGGAATAGGTAAATGAAGTAAATGTGCTATAAAGTAGCCAAGCTTGCAAATGATGAGAAGTATGATAAGCTGCACGATAAAAGCAAATGTTTTTTTCATGATTAAGTCCTTTCAATGGAGCATTGAATATATTATTGAATTGGTCAATTGTATTCATTATAAAAAAATATCCCCGAAAAGAATAGGGAATTGCAGCAAACTTTCCTAAACATCCTGTTAAAATGGGAAAAAGAGCTTTCCAATTTTGGAAGCTCCGGGCATTATATGAAAAGAAAAGCAAAGCCATCTTAAAATCAGCGGATTTGTTTTTTTGTTTTATTTTATGCTTCAAGTAACTGCTGTTCATCATCATCATGCTGTCTAAGGATATGAAAGGTGTATAAATCTTTAGTGATTTCATACAAATCGAAGATATCTCCTTCATGATTGATCTGATCATAAAGGGACTTTCTTGTTTCGTTGGCGTTGACGGCATAAGAAAGCTTTTCTGCGGCTTTTATAGAGCGGATATTTTTTTTGCGAATACGCATGAAGACCGTTTCCATACCGAGCTCGAAAAAAAGCTCTTTAAAGAAAGCGTCTTTTGCAATGGCATTATACCCTTTTCCATGATAAGACTTGCCAAGCCATGTGCCTAAGAAACCTGCACCATTTTCAATATCGTATAAAGAAATGCAACCGATGGGATTTTCCCATTCATCCAAGATTGTTCGTGAAATGAGTTCCCCAGCATCTTCTGCCTCGATCGTTTGCTTAGTAATGAAAACATATTCTTCATATGAATCTACTTTATGGCGCACGAAAGGGAAGACATCTGGATGCGTCATTTGTTCATAAAGAGAAAAACAATCTGTGAAATCTCTCTTTTTTAACATTTCCGTCCCTCCGTTTGAGGGCAGTTCTTATGCGTAGTCGCTGCCCACCCTCGAAATTTTTTAAGTCGTTCATCAAAAAATTTCGGGGTGGGAATCGAACCCACTAGAACCGGAAACCGGTGGCGCACCATTTGCCTTCCCTATTTTTATTGTCTGAAATTATACGGATCTAAAGAACCTTACGAAGGTATAATACTAAAAAAAAAACGGTTTGGGAATAGGTTTTTTGCCTTTTTTTTTCGTCAAATTTCAACTTTTTTATGCAGGGTGAAATTGGAAGGCAAACGGTTGCTTTTTTCCATGGAAAACTGATTTCTTCGCCCGCTTTTTTTAGGGAAACTTGTTGCTATCCTTTAAAATTTACCTGTGAATTGCATGAATAAAATGATTGCTCCGAGGGCCCATACATAAATGGAGAATATTTTCAGTGAACGCTTTTTTAAGAAATCGATCATCCATACCACGGCTATATAACCAAAGATAGCTGCGGCTAGGGTGCCAACGAAAAGAGCAGTGATTGGAAGCCGTTCAACTTCTCCTGTAAATATTGGTTTCATCTGAAATACAATGCCTCCCGTAATGGCAGGAATTGAAAGCAGAAAGGAAAAATAAGCTGCAGTGGCCCTATCCAGCCTGCAGAAGAGCCCAGCGGCTATCGTTAGGCCTGAACGCGAAAGAGCAGGCATGATGGCAGCAGCTTGGAAGGTACCGATGATCAGGGCATCTTTGATGGAAATTTCATTTAAGGATTTGCCACCTTTTCTTACCCCGTCCGCTACCCATAAAATCAGTCCGGTCGCTAAAAATTCCCAGCCAATGGTCACGCCTGTTTTTGAAAGTCCATCAAACCAATCCCCTAGTAAAATGCCGGCAATCACTGCGGGGATCGTCCCAGCAATAAGAAGCAGGGTCATTTTGGAGAAAGGATTTTTCAAAATGGAAATGATGTCACTCTTATAGACGACCAATAACGCCAGCAAGGTTCCGATATGGAGCATGGTATCAAGAAAAATGCCGGCCTCGTCAAGATGGAATATATGCCGTCCTAAATATAAATGTCCAGTACTTGAAATAGGTAAAAACTCAGTCAAGCCTTGAATGATTCCAAGGATGAAGGCTTGAAATTCGTTCAGCAAAAAAACATCACTCCAATCTAGAAGGTATAGGACAATCCATTATTTAATCTGTATGCACAAGACGGGTGAACATGTTCGGATTTTTATATCGCCGATGGGGTTTTATGAATAAAAGGCAGTCCAATTTTATTTTTTTCGAATAATGAGAGGAAAAATGAAACTATTTTTCATTTGAATCGTAATTAATCATATGAGAAAGGAGGAGAAGACACTATGCCTAATAAAGATGAAAGAGTGTTTGCTGCCCTTATTTATGTGATCAGCTTTTTTACAGCATTTATCGGTCCTTTGGTGATTTGGTTATTGAAGAAGGACTCTTCACAATTTGTGGATTATCACGGAAGGGAATACCTGAATTTTTTCATTTCCTACACCGTATATTCAATAGTTGCAGGGATACTCACTATAGTATTGGTTGGATTCTTGCTATTGCCGGTTATCGGGATAGCTTTAGTCGTATTCACCATCATTGCTGCTGTTAGGGCTTATGAAGGAACGGATTACAGGTTCCCATTAATTTTTAGGATATTATAGATCGATGTAAAAGGATTCCGTTCAATTCGGAGTCCTTTTTTATCTGAATGAACCATATTTTTAAAAGGGAATAGATCACATAGAAGCGAATAAAGTATTATGATATTTACTTCCTTCTATGAATTTTTAGGGAAGTGGATGCCGGGCGGCTAAGGGTACAGCTAATCAACGGTCGCCTTAAGGCGGCAAACTTTCTTGTAAGGAGTGAGGAGCAGAGCGGAATATGAATATACGCGAATATTATCAAAAAACGAGCAATTCTAATTTTCATGCTTCTTGGATATCTCTTCTTTTGGCCGTTGTATTTTTCATTTGCCATATTTTTGCGATGATACCTGGCAATATTTTATTGATAACGTCCCCTTTTCTTTTCTTTAGCACTGCCCAATTTGTCAGTCATCGTATATATGAAAATAGAATGAAGGAATTACCTGATGAACTCAAAGGGTCAAATGCCGTGTTATTAAAAAATGAACATGTTTTATTGACTTTTATGCCAGCACCGACATTGCGGCTGCTTCTCTTTGCCCCTGATGGATCTCTAATGGGCGAGATTCGGGATTTGAATATGAAGTGGTTCATGTGGATGATTCCCAATTTCTTGTCGATGCTCCTGGCCAAACGTTATGAACTGGTGGACCATGAGGGACGTTTGCTGGCTAAGTACCATATCAAAAGGGGGCTTTTCAATAAAATGACGATCATGGATGATCAGGGAGGTCTGCTGGGATCGTATCAAGAAAATCGGTCATTCGTGAATATCAATGGAATGATATATAAGGAAGATGGTACGGAATGGATGCCCATCAAAACGCCGGGAAGTGTGAATTCTTTCGAGATTGCCACAAAAGACGGGGAAAAAATCGTTTCATACCAAGAAGGATGGATGCCTTTGGAGTGGGGGAAGCGATTCAAGACAAATACACCGATCCTTTCTTTTTCATCAAATGTTGATGAAATTCCTAAAATCATCGTCTTTGGGTTCTGTGCAGCCACTCTAAATCATCGTTCAAATTGACTAGGATAACCCTTTAGCAAATCTTTTAAATATTTGATATAATCATAGTGGAATACATAGATTAAATACTTATAAAAAGGTGGTAAATATGAGTTTACTTAATGAGATTCTTGATTATAATGAACAGTTTGTAGAAAAAGGTGAATATGTTAAGTATAGAACGGATAAGTTTCCTGAGAAACGTATGGTCATCATAAGCTGTATGGACACTCGGCTCGTTGAACTATTGCCAAAATCCTTGAATGTGAAAAATGGCGATGTCAAAATCCTGAAAACTGCCGGGGCAATCGTCTCCCACCCATTCGGAAGTGTCATGCGGAGTATCCTTGTTGCTATTTATGAGCTAAAGGCAGATGAAGTATTGGTCATACCTCACCATGACTGCGGGATGGCATCAGTCGATGCCGATTCTGTAGTAGACAAGATGATCGAACGTGATATACCTAAGAGCACCATCGATACACTGGGAGCCGCAGGAATCGATATCCGCAGTTGGCTTCGCGGATTTGATGATGTTTATGAAAGTTGTAAGAACAGTGTGGAAGTGATTAAAGGGCACCCTTTGATCCCTAAGAATATTCCTGTACATGGTCTAATCATTTCGCCTGATACAGGGAAGCTGGAATTGGTAGTCGATGGATATGCGGGAGAACAAAAATAATATAAAAACATCAAGGCTGTCGAAATGATTTTCGGCAGTTTTCTTCAAATTTTGAGCTATCTATTTATTTTTATCCTTTTTTTTGATAAAATCACCAAGTGTAGTTTGTCACTAATACAAACGGGTGGGCGAGGGATAAATTTAATAAGGATACAACATGAAGAAATTAAACTTGGAAGCGTTTTTTCATTTTTCCGACTATGGAACGAATGGAAAACGTGAAATCCTTGCTGGAGTCGTCGGCTATTTTACGATAGTCTATATTCTCATCGTGAATTCCCTGATATTATCGGAAGCGGGCATACCGATTAATGGTGCAGTGATTGCCACGATTCTTTTATCTGCCTTAAGCTGTATGATGATAGGGCTTTGGGCGAATGTCCCAATCCTTCTGGTTCCAGGAATGGGCGTAAATGCACTTTTTGCTTATACCATGGTTCAAGGAATGGGTCTATCTTGGCAATCGGCGCTTGGTGCTGTATTTATCTCAGGGGTTATTTTTGTAGTCATCGCTTTCACAAAATACTCTAAGATAATCAGTGATTCAATTCCAAGTTCAATAAAAGAAGCCATATCTGTTGGTCTTGGCTTATTCTTGATGCTAATTGGTCTCGAAAAGGGCGGGATAATCACGGGAGGTTCATCCTCTATCGTCGCACTTGGAGATTTAAGCGATCCTGCGGTGTGTGCGACAGTGTTGACCTTTTTACTGGCCATTACGCTATTCATCAAGAATGTCCCCGGTAACTTCATGATTACCATCCTGGCAGGGAGCCTCATTGCCTATTTGTTCGGGACTGTTCAACTATCGGAAATCCATTTTTCAGGCATAGACACAGCTTCCTACGGTAGTCTCTTCTTTTCATTATCGTTCATGGAAGCGGACCGGATCGAATTCTGGATAAGTGTATTTGCGATGACGATGGTTCTTGTTTTTGAAAATATTGGTCTTGTACACGGGCATGTAGACAGTATCAACCGCCAGGGTGCCTATAAAAAGTCGCTGCAGGCGACAAGTGTTTCCGTTCTGATTTCAGGCATATTCGGTTCAAGTCCTACGGTTGCAACCGTTGAAACGGCAGCTGGAATCGCATCAGGAGGCAGAACTGGTTTTACTTCAGTGGTGACGGGTTTTCTATTCATTCTATCACTGCTATTTATACCGGTGATTAAAGTGATCCCTGATAGCGCCATTGCCCCCATTTTAATTATTATTGGCATTTTGATGCTTGGAAACATAAAAAAGCTGGATTTCAGCGATTTAACCGAGAGCATACCGGCAATCATGATAATCACGATCATTCCATTCACTTACAGTATTGCTGATGGAATGGCATTCGGTTTCATCCTGTACCCGTTCTTGAAGCTTGTAACCGGAAAAGCGAGAGAAGTGTCAGCACCTATGTATGTGAGTGCCGGAATGTTTATCGTCTATTTCATCATCGGTATAATCGGTTAATATTTGGGAAGAGCGGTTGGAATGAGTCATTTCTCATTCCAACCGCTCTTTATTGTGTTTTTTTAGACGGGAAAATTGGATTTATTATGATTTACTCGATGACACATCCGTCCTGAAAATGCTATGATATAGAATATTAAAAAATGATAAATGACTAGCAGCATATTAGAGGATGTGACAGGATGATTATTGAAGGTTTAAAAAGCCATGGTTCAGGTAATGATTTCTTAATCATTGATGAATTGACTACTACCTTGACGTTTACTGAAGAAGAGCGAAAAAATTTCGCGAAGGCCCTATGCAATAGGGAAAAGCTTGGAGCGGACGGAATCTTGTTTGTAATGAAAAGTGAACATGCTGATGCAAGGATGCGTGTCTTTAATGCGGATGGATCGGAAGCCTCGATGTGTGGCAATGGACTTCGCTGTGTTGCACGTTACGCGAACGACGTTCTAGGGCTCGATAAAATGATCGTTGAAACCATGAAGGCAAATTTACTCGTGGAGAAAACGGAAGACATTTATGAGGGCATTCCGACTTTCAAGGTGGAAATTTCCCCTGTAAGTTTTAATGTGACGGATCTTCCTCTCGTTATAGCGAAAGAACAGTTGCAAAACGAACCATTGCCGGAACTTCATGATACCCTATTATTTTCGGCTTTGGCGGTTCCTAATCCACATTTAATCACGCTCGTCGATAGTGATATTTTACAAAGTGATTTGCAGGAAGACCTTTCAACAAAGGTCAATCAACCGAATGAGCTTTTCCCTGATGGCGTCAATGTCAGCTTTGTGAAAGAGTTGGAACCAGGGAGCATTTACGTGCGGACATTTGAACGGGGAGTGGGCTTCACGAATGCTTGTGGAACGGCGATGTCGGCTTCAAGCCTAGTAACATGCTCTGTTGGATTAAACGCGTTGGAAAGTGAAATATCTGTCTACAATAACGGCGGAAAAGTTAAATGCGTCGTGCATCATGATGAAGAAAGCCAAAAGTATTCAATTGATTTAATTGGGAACGCAACCTATGAATTCAAGGTATCAATTGAAATAGACTTAGATCAGCCTGAAAAATTTGTCATGCTTGAAAAACAGGATTTTGAATCGGAAACAAGCCTGTATGCCAAGCTGCAGGATGAAGTTCAAAGTTATTTGAAAACGACATTATAAAGAAAAGGACCAACCAGGAGTTGGTTACAGACTGTAGACAAACTCGAAGAAAATCGAGTGTGCCTGCAGTTTTTTTTATTTAAAAAACGTTCCAGTCATTTTCAGAAATCCGCGCCCTTTCCGCCTACTGTATCAGGGTTGGGAATGAGACCATTCCCAACCCCTTTTTGCCGACAAAAGGGTTTCTATCTGAGTTTTTTAAACAAAGCTGATTGGAATGGAAGGTATGAGATTCCTGCAGGGAAAGCGGGTCTAAGGGAGACCCTAGAGGCGCACCCTACTTTCCAATCAACGTTCCATTTTACACTCCCTCAAAAAAAGACCAACTAGTTGTTGGTCTTTTTTTGTTTTAGGAATGATAATACTTCCAAAAAGGCCGAGCCATTATCGACAAGCCTGTAATCCATAAATGCACATCCGTTCCTTTTGATTCTGTTTGGTATGGTTTCAATCGTATAGTCCTTTAACTGGAGACTTTCGTCAACTTCCTCCCAAAACAAAGGTGTAGCCACACCCGCGAAAGAATTTCCCCGTGGGGAATAAGGTTGAATGATGGTTTTTCCTTCACTATGCTGCACAAAGTCCAAGTAAAGTCGGTCATGCCGATTTATTTTCATTCTTTCCGTTGTAAAATCATTTGGGTTGGAACTTGTTAAGTAGTCACCGAGAAAATCGGTGAATATGCGTGTCTCCTGATAAGTAAATCTGTCATCAGGCAGAGGGATGTGAATTTGCAGTCCTTTGTTACCTGAAGTTTTTACAAAAGCTTTTATCCTTAAAGAATCCATCACCTTTTTTATTTCCTGTGCGGCCTTTATAGCCAAGGAGAAAAATTCGATGGAAGGGGGATCTAAGTCCAGGACGATTTCATCGGGTCTTGTTTTTCCAGCTTTCTGAAATGGGGCATGGAATTCCAATGCCAGTTGATTTCCAAACCAAAGTAGCGTTTCAATATCGTTACACAGCATATACTCAATATCGTCATCCATGAACGTTTTAATAAAGGCCGGCGCATAATCAGGCTTGTTTTTCTGGAAAAATCTTTCTTTATCCATAGTGCCATGAGGATAGCGGATAGTCGTAAGCAGTTTATCCTTCAAGAAGGGTAAGAAGAAAGCTGAAACCTCCCGTAAATAATGAAGGTATTCAACTTTTACCACCTGTTTTCCACCGGTTATCCAAAGTGGTTTATCCTTGGAGGTTATTTGTACAGTATCTGGAAATGTGTATTGGCCTATGACGAATTTCTCCCAGGTACATTCATCGGGGGTTGTTTGTAAAAGCCATTGCGAAAACTGAGGTTCACGCAATTCATTTTCCTCATAAACGTGTAAGAATTGAACTTCGATGCAAATGGATGGATGTATATAAAAAAATTGTGCGTCTTCGTCTGATGCATTTTGCTTGATCAGTTCATGCAAAATCCCTTTATCTTGAGCGCTCAGTCCATTTTTAACACTTCCGATTTTCGTTACGGCACCTTCTTTGAAAACTGCGATGGAAACGTAACCATTTTCTTTGTGCAATGCTGTAATGAAACAAGAAACGGTCTTCCAATTTTTCACCTTAATCCAAGATGTAGAACGTTTTCCTTCTTGCCAAGTTCCCCGAATTTCCTTGGCGACAACTCCTTCGCCATCGAATAGGGTGACCTTTTTCAAGGCATCATCCAAAACGTCAAAACTTTCTATTAATTGGATCAAAGCCTTATCGTTGGGGTCAGGAGGCATAGGAAAGCCAAGTTCTTCACCCATATTCAACATGAATCTCCTTCGTTCTTCCATAGGTTTAGCTACTATGTCTTTTCCGCTGATGCGAAGCAGGTCAAACGCTATAAACCGGCATGGGGAAAAATGAGCTTTTTCTGAAATTAAGGATTGTTTCCCAAGGCGTCCACGCCACTGTATTTGAAAAAAGTCCGCTTTTGCTTGATTGGTAAGCCAGACCAATTCACCGTCCAACTGCAGTGGGAGGTAATCTTCCAGGTCCAGATCTTTGATGTAAGCAATGATTTCTGGGAATAAGGGTGATAACTCCTTCTCATTTCGACTCGAGATGCTTATCGTATCGGAGTCTATCGTTAAAATTGCCCTAAAGCCATCATATTTGATTTCATAACGCCAATCCTTGGAGTTAGGGGCTTCAGGGTAATAGGTTGGCAGCATCGGTTTCATCTTGTAATTACCTCCGCAAATAATTGATAACATTATTTTGCCAAAAAAACGAAGTGTTAGAGTTGGCAATTGTTTTTTCGGTTTTTTTTTAACAAAGGGGAATAATAAAATTGATCTTCTCTTTAAAAATAAGTTATGAGGTGACGAATATGCATACGATGTGGAAGGGGAGCATATCATTCGGTTTGGTGAACATTCCGATCAAACTTCATGCTGCAACGGAAGATAAGGATATATCTTTAAGGACGTTGCATAAGGAGTGTCATTCACCGATTAAATACGAAAAGATGTGTCCGGTTTGCCAAAAAGAAGTGGGAAAGGACGATATAGTCCGCGCTTTTGAATATACAAAGGGAAAGTTTGTTGTATTGGAAGACAGTGAACTAGAACAGCTAAAAAAACAAAATGAAGAAAAAGCAGTGGAAATCGTGGATTTCGTTAAAATTGAAGAAATAGATCCCATTTATTTCAACCGGAGTTATTACATGTCTCCTAATGACGGTGGGATAAAAGCTTATTCCCTTTTGAGGCAGGCCCTAAAAGAATCGAATAAGGTTGGGTTAGCGAAAATCATCATTCGCTCAAAAGAACAAATGGCGGTAATCCGAGTTGTTGATAATACCTTGGTGATGGAAACGATTCATTATCCGGATGAAGTACGTTCCACAGCGGATGTGCCGAATATCCCTGCCAACGATACCATTGTAAAAAAAGAAATCGATACGGCTGTGTTATTGATAGATCAATTAACGACTACTTTCGATCCGACAAAATATACGGATGACTATCGAACCGCTTTACTTGATTTGATTGAATCGAAGAAAACGGGACAAACGACGATTACAGCCAAAACAAAAGAGCCAGTTTCCAACAATGTAACCGATTTAATGGAGGCTTTACAGGCATCCATTGACCGAACGAAACATGATGAACCGGAAAAGAAAAAGACTACCCGAAAGAAAGCGGCACCGAAAAAAAAGAAACAAGCATAAACAGGGAGCTGAGCGGAAGACGTATGATGTCGCTCGGCTTTCTGCTTGTTTTAGCAAGGGGTCTTTGCCTTCTAATAAGGTAATGAAAGTGACTTAACAGGGAGAGGATTACATAGGGAAGAAAGTACAAATAGGTAAGTGGATCACGATGTAAGGAACTGAATGGAATTAAAAGAAAATGATGGATGGGAATGAAGGCAAAAAAATTCGCTCCCTAAAGAGCGACAATGAGGAATTCAATCGTGAAAATCAACATATAGGCGAACGGTTGTAGTTTTCGACTATATATTGTGTTCATATTCTACCATATTTAATTCTGAAATAGCAACAAAATTACTGAAACTAACCTATGAATTTTTCTGGAAATCAATGATATTTCGCCAACTTGGTGCTTTTGCCCTTCTAATCTGCTATATTCCCATAAAAAACTACAGAACAAAATGGATTTTTAGTATAATTTATACATATATGATGATATAAATTAAATAAGAATGGAAGATGTAAAATGGAAAATGGAAAAATCGAATCCCTTCATGCCAGAAAGCCCAAACAGGAAAATTTTTCGAATATCGATATCTTTTCAGCGATGGATAAACAAGCAGTGGATGACGTGATAGTAACTAAATCAGGCATAATGGGTGATGGGGTAGGTAATGTAAAGTTCCATGGAGGTCCTGATCGGGCTTTGTGTTTTTACCCCTTTGAGCATTACTCATTATGGAATGAAAGATTCGCTAAAAAGCTAGATATCCCTGCATTCGGTGAAAATTTAACTGTAGCGGGGATGAGGGAAGAAACAACGTATATCGGTGATATATATCAAATAGGCGAAGTGATTGTTCAAATTAATCAGGGGAGGATCCCTTGCTCGACCATTTCCTACTTCAATCAAGAACCTAAGTTTTTGGAATTCGTGCTGAAAACGAGTTACACTGGTTATTTTGCAAAAGTCATTCAGGAAGGAACGATAAAGAAACAAAACGAAATTGTGCTAATAGATCGTTTGCAAGAAAAAATTTCGGTTCATTATGCAACAGAGGTGATCCTACATAACCGAGATGGGCTGGAAGGCTCAAACGCGTTACTTACACTAGACTCGTTAGCGGAAGACTGGAAACAAAGGATAGTGAAGAGAGTTCAAGCTGCAAAAGAGTGAATGAATTTTGCAAAAGTGAAAAAAATGACGATCAGGTATTGAAATTGACAGATTATTAATGTAAATTAAATATAATCAAATTTTGAAATCTTGTGAAAATTATATAATTGGATCTTATCGAGAGAGGTGGAGGGACTGGCCCGAAGAAACCTCAGCAACCAGCTTAGGCAAAGGTGCTAAATCCAGCAAGCAGAGCTTGATAGATGAGGAGAATGTTTCAAAAGACCTTCTTCTTTGAGAAGGTTTTTTTTCTTTTCTCTCATACTCATATAAAACGACAAAAACAGGATTGTTTTTGAGAGAGGGTGTAATTATGAATTTTCGTAAAGAATTGAAAGAAAGAATGCTGGTTGGAGAAGGGGCAATGGGGACCTTACTGTACTCTTATGGCATCGATCAATGTTATGAGGAATTAAACTGCACGAACCCAGATCAAATAGAGTCCATTCACCGTGCCTATTTGCAAGCTGGTGCAGATATCCTTCAATCGAATACATATGGAGCCAATTTCAATAAATTGAAACGGCATGGACTTGAAGATGAAGTAAGCAGAATCAATCGCCAGGGAGTCATCCTTGCTAAAAAAGCGGCAAAAGGAAAGGCATATGTCTTCGGTACCATAGGGGCACAGCGGAGTATCAGGAAATCGGATTTAAGTATGGAAGAGATAAAGCGAGGTTTTCGTGAACAGCTATACAGTCTGTTGATGGAAAACCCGGATGGGATTCTCTTGGAAACATTTTATGACCTGGAAGAGCTGGAAACCGTTTTGCAAATCGTTAAAAATGAAACTGGACTGCCGATCATCGCAAATGTTTCGATGCATGAACTGGGAAATCTTCAAAATGGAATCCATTTAAATGAAGCCTTTCAAAAACTCGAGCAATTGGGTGCTGATGTTGTTGGGGTGAATTGCCGACTCGGTCCACATCATATGATTCGGGCATTGGAAGAGGTGAGTTTGCCAAAGCAAGCGTCGATTGCCATTTACCCAAATGCCAGCCTTCCCGATTATGTGGATGGAAGGCTTGTCTATAAAGCTGTGCCGGAATATTTCGGCTCAAGTGCCCTAGACCTTCGTGAGCAAGGTGCCGGGATCATAGGAGGGTGCTGTGGAACGACTCCCCTGCATATTCAAGCTGTAAAGAATGCGATTGGAAGTTTGGCTCCAGTAAAAGAGAAATATACGAAAGCCCGTGAAATAGAAATAATTGAAGTGAACGATAGAGAATTGGAACTCCCTCTGTACGAAAAGGCCAAAACAGAAAGGACGATTCTTGTTGAACTTGATCCTCCGAAAAAGTTGGGAATAGAGAGTTTCATGACTGGTGCCGAGGTTTTGAAAAAAGCAGGGGTCGATTCCATTACCTTGGCGGATAATTCACTTGCTTCACCAAGGATATCGAATGATGCACTGGCTAACTTGCTGAAGAACCAATTGAATGTAAAGCCGATGGTGCATATAACATGCCGGGATCGAAATTTAATTGGCCTGCAGTCACATTTAATGGGCCTGCAGACGGTTGGGCTGGACGAATTATTGATCATCACCGGAGATCCCTCTAAAATTGGGGACTTCCCGGGAGCCACTTCGGTTTATGATTTATCGTCGTTTGACCTAATAAGCATGGTCAAACAATTTAATGAAGGTCTATCCTATTCCGGTCAGAGTTTGGGCCAGCGGGCTAATTTTAAAATTGCCGCCGCTTTTAATCCCAATGTAAAATATTTGGATAAAGCCGTACAGAGAATGGAAAAGAAGATTGCCTGCGGTGCCCAATCCTTTTTGACACAGCCAATTTATTCAGTTGAGCAGATTGAAGAAGTTCATGAAGCTACAAAACATCTAGAAACCCCGGTTTTCGTCGGTATCATGCCATTGACAAGCACACGGAATGCCGAATTCATCCATAATGAGATCCCGGGCATCAAATTGCCGGATAATGTCAGGAGGGCCATGGCTTTAGCGGGGGATGACCCTGTAAAGTCAAGAATTGAAGGGGTGAATATCGCGCGCGAGCTAGTCGACGCGGCACGGGAAAAATTCAAGGGCATATATTTAATCACTCCGTTCCTTCGCTATGAAATGACGGCGGAACTTACGAAATATATTAGAAAAGTCGATAGTAAACATACATCAGAGGTGGCAGCACATGAATAAAAAAGCGATTCAAGATCAGTTGGATACTAAGATTCTCCTGCTCGATGGAGCGATGGGAACCATGCTTCAAGCGGAGAATTTAACAGCAGAGGACTTTGGCGGGGAACAATTCGAGGGTTGCAACGAGTATTTATCACTGACACAACCGGAAATCATCCAATCCATCCATGAAAAATATTTAGCAGCAGGTGCTGATATCATTGAAACAAATACCTTCGGAGCGACTAGCATCGTTCTTGAGGAATACCAAATAAGCACGATTGCCTACAAGCTTAATAAAATTTCAGCTGAGCTTGCCGTTAAAGCATGTGAAAAATATTCAAATGATAATTGGCCAAGATATGTAGCTGGCTCGATGGGGCCTACCACAAAAACGCTATCCGTAACAGGTGGAACGACTTTTGATATTTTAACCGATTCTTATGAAGAACAGGCACTCGGTCTTTTGGATGGCGGGGTAGACTTGTTATTGGTGGAAACCTGTCAGGATATGCTTAATGTCAAGGCAGCCTTTTCTGGAATAAAAGCAGCCTTCGTTAAATCAGGAAAAGATGTACCTGTCATTATATCAGGTACGATCGAACCGATGGGGACGACACTTGCTGGCCAGTCGATAGAAGCTTTCTATTTATCGGTTGAACATATGAAGCCCATGGCAGTCGGCCTGAATTGTGCAACAGGGCCGGAATTCATGATAGACCATATCAGGACACTTGCAGATATAGCCAATAGCGCAATCAGTTGTTACCCGAATGCCGGGCTCCCCGATGAAGAGGGTCACTATCATGAGTCACCGACTTCACTTGCAGAGAAAATGAAGCAATTTGCCGAAAAAGGATGGGTCAATATCATTGGGGGTTGTTGTGGTACTACGCCAGAACATATTAAAGAACTTGTCAGGGTCCTTGAAGGCATTCAGCCCCGTACAATATCCGAATCAGCCCATGGGCATGCCGTATCAGGCATAGAGCCACTCATTTATGATGATTCAATGCGTCCTTTATTTGTAGGTGAGAGAACGAATGTTATCGGATCTCGAAAATTCAAGGAGCTGATTCGTGGAAAACATTACGAGCCAGCTGCCGAAATTGCACGTGCCCAGGTAAAAAAAGGCGCCCATGTCATTGATATCTGTCTTGCTGACCCTGATGGGGATGAGCTTGGTGATATGAAGGAGTTCGTAGAAGAGGTCGTCAAAAAAGTGAAAGTCCCATTGGTCATCGATACTACAGATGAAGCCGTACTTGAACAAGCATTAAAACATTCACAAGGAAAATCCATCATTAATTCCATTAACCTTGAAGATGGTGAAGAGCGCTTTGAAAAAATAGTGCCATTCGTCCATCAATATGGTGCTGCCGTTGTCGTAGGAACCATTGATGAAATTGGGATGGCCGTCGATGCTGAGCGCAAATTGGAAGTGGCTACACGTTCTGTTGATTTGCTCGTAAATAAGTATGGACTAAACAAAAGTGACATCATTTTTGATCCGCTGGTATTTCCTGTAGGTACGGGTGATGAACAATATATCGGTTCTGCTTTAGAAACGGTGAAGGGAATTAAGGCAATCAAAGAAAAGTTTCCGGAATGCTTAACGATACTTGGCATATCGAATGTTTCATTCGGTCTGCCAGCACGTGGAAGGGAAATTCTAAATGCCGTTTTCCTCTACCATTGTACAAAAGCCGGTCTCGATTATGCTATCGTGAATACGGAAAAGCTTGAACGTTTCGCTCTGATACCGGAAGACGAAGTGAAATTGGCTGAGGCACTCCTGTTTGAAACATCTACAGAAACTTTAGCGATCTTTACCGAGTTTTATCGTGGGAAAAAAGCGGAGAAGAAGGATAATGGTGTGATCCTGCCATTGGACGAACGATTAGGTAACTATATTATCGAAGGTACGAAAGAAGGATTGATTGATGATTTAAATAAAGCAATTGAACGCGGTGACCGCCCATTGGAAATCATCAATGGACCATTGATGGATGGAATGAGTGAAGTGGGTCGGTTATTTAATGACAACCAACTTATTGTCGCAGAAGTGCTTCAGAGTGCTGAAGCAATGAAGGCGGCTGTATCTCACCTTGAACCACTAATGGAAAACTCTGAAGATAGCGCCAAGAAAGGAAAGATCCTTTTAGCGACTGTCAAGGGAGATGTACATGATATCGGGAAAAACCTAGTGGATATCATACTGTCTAATAATGGCTATGAAGTCATTGATTTGGGTATCAAGGTCGCACCGCAACAAATCATTGAAGAGGTTCGAAAACATGAGCCAACCATAATTGGACTATCTGGATTACTTGTTAAATCAGCACAGCAAATGGTGTTAACTGCACAGGATTTAAGACAAGCGGGAATAGATACCCCTATTTTAGTGGGAGGGGCTGCTCTATCCCGTAAATTCACCGATTTTAAAATATCACCTGAATATGGAGGTCCGGTTTTATATTCCAAAGACGCGATGGATGGGTTGGCTGTTACGAATATTTTACATGACACTGACAAAAAAGTGGTCTACTTAGAAGAGTTAGTCCAGAAACGGGAAAAATCGAAAGCCAATGCCGCCATTGCTGCCACGATGGAAAAACCTGTTCGGAAGCAGTCCACAGCTGCTCCATTGAGTGATGTACCTGTTAAAGAACCGCGTGATATCATGCGTCACGTTCTGAAAAACTATCCATTGGATGTCATCCAGCCGTACATTAATAGACAAATGCTGATTGGACATCATTTGGGGCTAAAAGGTAAAGTTGCCGAATTGCTTAAGGAAGGCAATGAAAAAGCGGTGCAGCTGAATGCCCTCGTTGATGAATTGATCGAATTCTTAAAAACGGAACCGGGCTACGGCTTGAATGCGATTTATCAATTTTTCCCTGCTCAAAGTGAAGGGGACAAGCTATTGGTTTACAACCCGGATAATCATAACGAGGTTTTGGAAACTTTTGAATTTCCTCGGCAAGATACGAATCCGCATCTTTGTTTAGCGGACTTCGCGAAACCGGTCTCCTCTGGGAAAATGGATTATGTTGGTTTCTTCCTTGTTACAGCCGGAAAAGGGATCAGGAAATGGGCAGAAAAACTAAAGCTTGAAGGTGATTTCTTGAAAAATCACGCCCTTCAATCGCTTGCTCTAGAAACAGCTGAAGGGTTTGCGGAAAGAATTCATCAATTAATGCGTGATGATTTAGGAATAAGCGATCCGATTGAAATGTCTATGAAAGAGCGGTTTGCCGCTAAGTACACCGGGCAAAGATTTTCATTTGGTTATCCAGCTTGTCCAAATCTGGAAGATCAGGAGAAACTATTCCGCTTGTTACAACCTCAAGATATTGGCGTTGAATTGACTGAAGGATGCATGATGGAACCTGAGGCTTCCGTATCAGCGATCGTTTTTGCACATCCTGAAGCTCGTTACTTTAATGTAGATCGATAAGCATATGGATAAGGCAGCGGTATTTTTTACCGCTGCCTTTTTGCGCATGAAACCCCTTAATTGGTATATCTTAATGGTCAAAAGGAAGGGGATGAAACACCTATGAAGAATCTGCTTAAATTATTTCTTTCCATGACGATTTCTCTCATTATTATTTTGTTCGTGATGGATGTACAGTCCATTCAAGTACATGCAATGGTTCCCGAAGAGATGACACCGCTCCTAAAAAGTAAGGAAAATCAGAAAATCGCTTATTTGACTTTCGATGATGGACCATCTTTGAATACCATGGAGATATTGGATATTTTGGACCGCTACCATGTTAAGGCCACATTTTTCGTTAAAGGTAACGAAGAACCATACGCAAAGGAATGTTATCAGGAAATGGTTTCCCGCGGTCATGCGATTGGCCTTCATTCCTATACACATGATTATTCCATCGTTTATCGATCGACAGAGAGTTTCTTTCAAGATCTGAATAGGCTTGAAACCATGCTGCAAAAGGAGTTTGGGATAAAAAGCCGAATTGTACGCCTTCCTGGCGGCTCCAATAATCGACTTCGGCATCAGGCTGCAACTAAACCAATCATCAATGGAATCCTTCAACAACTAATGGAAAAAGGGTATATATACTTTGATTGGACCATTGATTCTAAAGATGGCATCAGTCCATCAATAAGTGAACAACAAATCATTTCTTCCGTACAAAAAGGGACGAAAGATCAAAAGCATGTTAATATCTTATTGCATGATATCAATAGTATGAAAAATACAGTGAAAGCATTGCCTGATATAATTGAATTCCTTAAAAAAGAAGGGTATACCTTTGATACTATTGATGAGACAACCCCCAAAATACAATTTAATTGATGAACACATTGTTTATGTATAGTAAATTAAGGTATAGGGATAAGATATTACATTGCGAAAGGATTTATCGTTTCTATGATGCCATCATTGTTTTTATCACATGGAACGCCACTATTAGCTTTGGAAAAGAATAGTTACACTTCTTTTTTGAAGGATTATATTAAAGCTATGGAAAAACCTGCTGCCATCGTTATTTTGTCAGCACATTGGGAAAGTGAAGATCAGATGATTTCTGCAGTAGGTAAGCATGAAGTCATTTATGATTTTGCAGGATATCCTGAAGATATATTTCAGATAACATATCCTGCTCCCGGATGCCTTGAGCTGTCCGATCGAATTTTAACCCTATTGTCCAAGATAGGTGTATTGGGGGAACTAGATGAAAGGCGCCCCCTAGACCATGGGGCATGGGGGCTTTTGCACATCATGTATCCCGAAGCTGACATCCCGATCGTATCCATGTCCATTAGTCCTGCCCTGCCATTGGACAAGCAGTATGAAATCGGGAGAACATTGAGGGAATTAAAGGAAAGTAATGTACTGATAATCGGGAGCGGTGGAATTGTACATAATTTCACCTATATTCAGAAGGATATGCATGTTGCAGAAGGATGGGCAATCAACTTTGAGAACTGGGTGGAAGAGAAAATCATCAAATGGGATTTGGAATCTTTGTTTAATTATGAAAAAATCGCTCCCTATAGCAGAGATGCTGTGCCCTCCAAAGAGCATTTCATTCCATTAGTCATCGCAATGGGGTCAGGAGATGACAAAAAAAAAGCAGCTCTCCTGCACAGGAGCTTTCAATATGGCAATCTGAGTTTAACAGCTTGGAAGTTTGATTGAGCTGAAAGGGTTTTCAAACTAGTTAAATTTACCTGAAAAATAATCATTATACAAAAATACAAAAATCTTTTTTTAGCAAAAAAAGGACTTAAATGAGCAAAAAAGTCAATTAAAAGCGTATTTTGACGAATTAAACAGAAATATAGTTTAAAAAAGGTTGCATAAAGTGGTTTAACCTTTGGATATTTCGACAAAAACATGTTAATATAACATCTGAAAACGTTTTATCCTTTAAAATTTTATTATTCGATAACCAAAGTTATTTATTATATATCTTATATATATCATATATTTGGGGAAAATTTAGAAGAAAGAAATTTGGGGATGGATAAAACGAAATGAAAAAAATTATGAGAAAAATTTGGGGGTTTACAAAATGACCATCAATGATTCTAAGGTATACGACCAATGGAAAGCTTTTTCAGGTCCAAACCTTGGGTATGTCATGGAGCAATACGATTTATTTCTAGCCAACCCGGAAGAAGTGGATCCGGAACTGAAAAACTTTTTTGAAGTAGCAGGTCCTCCTTCATTCGATGTATCGGCAGAAACAACTGAAAGTGCACCAACTGTACAAACTGGAGAAGTTCTTCCAATGAAGAAAATTATGTCTGCAGTAAAGTTAGCTGAAAACATCCGTGCATACGGACATCTTGCTTCAAATATTTATCCTTTAAAAGAAGAAGCTCTAGACACGGAACAAATTCACTTTGAAAAATATGGATTGACTGCAGATGATTTAAGGAAAATACCGGCTGACTTTATTTGTCCAGAATCACCTGAAGACGTGAAAGACGGATACGAAGCCGTTCAATACCTAAAACAACTCTATACAAAAACGATAGCCTTTGAATTTCACCATGTTAATGACTTGGAAGAAAAGCAATGGCTTACTGATATGGTCGAATCCGGAAACATGTTCCCGGAAGTGGCTAAAGAGAAAAAAGAACTATTACTTAAACGATTGAATGAAGTTGAAGGTTTCGAGAAATTCCTTCACCGCACATATGTAGGTCAAAAGCGTTTCTCTATTGAAGGACTGGATGCTTTGGTTCCGATATTAGATGAAATGATTTCACAAACTGTTCAAAATGGAACGGGGAATGTGAATATTGCAATGGCTCACCGAGGACGTTTGAATGTGCTTGCACATGTATTAGGAAAGCCTTATGAGGTAATTTTCTCTGAATTCCAACATTCACCAAATAAAGATTTGGTTCCTTCCGAAGGTTCAACAGGCATTAACAATGGATGGACTGGCGATGTTAAATACCATTTAGGTCTGGATAAACAGATTACTAAAGCTAACATACAAAAAGCAAGGATTACACTTGCCAATAACCCAAGTCACTTGGAAGTAGTCGGTCCAATCGTGGAAGGGTATTCTCGTGCGGCGCAAGAAGACCGTTCAGAAAAAGGATTCCCGGTTCAAGACATTTCCAAATCTCTTGCAATCTTGATTCATGGTGATGCAGCATTCCCAGGTGAAGGCATTGTACCGGAAACGTTTAACTTAAGCCGTTTACGCGGTTATCAAGTTGGCGGCGCTATCCATATCATCGCCAATAACATGATCGGTTTTACAACGGAAAGTGAAGATTCACGTTCAACCTTATATGCTAGTGATTTAGCAAAAGGCTTTGAAGTGCCGATCGTGCATGTGAATGCAGATGATCCAGAGGCATGTATGGCTGCTGTTAACCTTGCTAACCTATATCGTGAAAAATACAATAAGGATTTCTTGATCGACCTGATCGGTTACAGACGTTTCGGCCATAACGAAATGGATGAGCCATTGGTGACTCAACCTGAAATGTATGCATTAATCCATAAGCACCCAACCGTTAAAGAGCTTTATGGAAAAAAATTGATTCAATCTGGCGAGTTCACTGAAGCTGAAGTTAAAGCAATTGCTGAACAAGTGGATACAAGGCTTGCAGATGCATATGCGAAAATTTCCGGAAATAAACCGGAAGCTTCTAAAGAATGTAATCCCCCTGGGATTATTGAAAAAGGACTTCCAGCCATTGAAACGGCAGTTCCGAAACAAGAACTGGTTTCAATTAACGAAGAACTTGTTAAGTGGCCGGAAGGATTCACTCCTAATAAAAAATTAGGAAAGATTTTATCACGTCGCTTGGATTCTTTTGGTGCAGACGGAAAAGTTGATTGGGCTCATGCTGAGACACTTGCATTTGCATCCATATTGAGTGACGGTACTCCAATCCGTTTGACAGGACAAGATTCAGAACGTGGAACATTCGCACAACGTAATATCATGTTACATGACAGTGTTAACGGAAAAACATATTCACCACTTCACACACTTGATACTGCTAAAGCTTCATTCGCTGTTCATAACAGCCCGCTTACTGAAACGGCAGTTCTTGCTTATGAATATGGTTATAATGTATTTGCACCTGAGACACTTGTATTATGGGAAGGACAATTCGGTGACTTCGCTAATACAGCACAAGTTATCTTTGACCAATTCATCGCTGCTGGCCGTGCGAAGTGGGGTCAAAAATCAGGTCTTGTCATGCTGCTTCCACACGGTTATGAAGGACAAGGACCAGAGCACTCAAGTGCACGTCTGGAACGTTTCCTTCAACTGGCGGCTGAAAACAACTGGACAGTTGCTAACTTAAGTTCGGCGGCTCAATACTTCCATATCCTTAGAAGACAAGCTAAGATTTTGGATCAAGAGCAAGTACGTCCGCTTGTCATCATGACACCGAAGAGTATGCTTCGAAATCAAGTGATGGCTTCAACAGCTGAAGAATTCAGTGAAGGCACTTTTGAACCATTTGTAGAAACCAAAGCTTTGGGCAAAAAACCTAAATCGGTTGAACGCATTGTTTTTGCTTCAGGTAAATTGGCGGTTGAACTTCGTGAAAAAGCGGCAACTGAAAAAAATACGGATTGGTTGCAAATCATCAGTGTCGAAGAAATTTATCCATTCCCGTTCACTGGTGTTCAAGAAGCTTTGAAAAAATATACAAATCTAAAAGAAATCTTCTGGGCTCAAGAAGAACCTAAGAACATGGGGGCTTGGACATTCGTTGAACCTCGCCTAAATGCAGCGGCTCCTGGTAATCTTTCAGTAACATATATAGGAAGGAAACGCAGATCAAGCCCGGCTGAGGGAGATCCACTTGTCCATAAAAATGAACAACAACGGATTATGACTCAAGCAATTACACGCAATAATGAGGGGGAGAAATAAAATGGCTGAAGTAAAAGTACCTGAATTAGCAGAATCAATTTCTGAAGGATCTATTGCGCAATGGTTAAAACAACCCGGTGATCACGTTGAAAAAGGAGAATATGTCCTTGAACTTGAAACGGATAAAGTAAACGTGGAAATCATTTCAGATTATACGGGTACACTTTCGGAACATTTAGCAGAAGAAGGCGATACTGTCCAAGTTGGACAGGCTATCGCTATCGTTGATGAAAATGGATCAGCTGCAGCAGCTCCAAAAGCGGCAGCTCCTAAGGCTGAAGAAGCTAAAGCAGAACCAGCTAAAGCAGAACCAGCTAAAGCAGAACCAGCATCTCCTGCTAAAGAGGCTCCTAAAGCTGAAACGAAAGAAGCATCATCCACTCAACAAGTTATTGCTTCACCAGCTGCAAGAAAATTGGCTCGTGAAAAAGGAATTGACTTGACTCAAGTGCCTGTAGCCGATCCACTAGGTCGTGTACGTGTACAAGACGTAGAAGCGGCAAGCAATGCACCTGTGGTACCTGCGGCAGCTCCAAAACAAGCTCCTGCAGCTAAACAAGCAGCAGCTCCTGTTGAAGTGAATGATGATCGCATTGAAGTGGTTAAGATGACGCGCCGTCGTCAAACCATTGCCAAACGTCTAGTTCAAGTACAATCCGAAGCAGCCATGCTTACTACTTTTAACGAAGTCGATCTTTCAGCAGTCATGGAATTGCGTAGCCGCCATAAAGATTCTTTCGTGAAAACAAATGATGTCAAACTTGGTTTCATGTCATTCTTCACTAAAGCGGTCATTGGCGCATTGAAAAAATATCCGTTACTGAATGCAGAAATAAAAGGCGACCATATCCTGAAAAAGAACTTTTATGATATCGGTGTTGCCGTATCCACTGATGAAGGTCTAGTCGTTCCGGTGGTAAGGGATGCTGACCGCAAAAGCTTTGCTGAAATCGAAAAGAACATTTCGGATTTAGCTGTTAAAGCGCGGAACAACAAACTAGGACTTTCGGATTTATCAGGTGGTACTTTCACCATCACAAACGGAGGGACTTTCGGTTCCCTATTATCTACACCAATCTTGAATGCCCCTCAAGTTGGTATCTTGGGCATGCATACAATTAAGACACGTCCAATCGCTGTTGGAGATCAAATCGAAAACAGACCAATGATGTACCTTGCATTATCTTATGATCACCGTATCGTTGACGGAAAAGAAGCGGTTGGTTTCTTAGTAGCTATCAAAGATATGCTGGAAGATCCAGAACAACTTTTACTTCAAGGATAATAATGATAAGAAAAACCCCATGTCAAATGACATGGGGTTTTTTTGTATGAAGAGGTCAAACTGATAGGCATATTTTCATAGAACAAAAGATTGGGAGAAATGAAAAGTTTTTAATTCATTTATGAATGTTTTTGAAGGTATTTTTGAATGAATTTGAATATTTTTAAACGTTTGTGATTGATTATTCCTTCATTTTCATATATGATGATGATATTAAAGTGAGGTGGGCGGTTTGTTGACAACTGAAAGACATCAAATCATCTTATCGATTCTAAAAGAACAAGGAACGATAAAGCTGCAGGAGCTTGTAGATCAGTTACAAGCCTCGGAGTCGACCATTCGGAGAGATTTAGTGCAACTCGAAGAAATGAAGCTCTTGAAACGCGTGCATGGCGGGGCCTCTTTACTTCAAAGAAAAGGCCTTGAACCAACAACTATGGAAAAGCAAAACAAAGCGAAAGCCGAAAAACAACTTATAGCAAAGCTGGCGTCCTCATTCATAGAGAAAAATGATTGTATATATCTTGATGCAGGCACGACTACTGCAGAAATGATTCCTTTTTTAAAGGATAAAAATATAACGGTCCTGACAAATGGTCTAATGCATATTCCAAAACTTATCGAATTGGAAATCAAAACAGTGTTAGTGGGCGGAACGATAAAATTCTCGACAAATGCTGTTATAGGAAGCAATGCTGTGCAATTTTTGAATGAATACCGTTTTGATAAATGTTTCTTGGGAATGAACGGCATCCACCAAGAACTGGGTTTCACAACACCCGATCCGGAAGAAGCACTACTGAAAAAGATGGCATTACGCCTGTCCAACGAAACCTACGTGCTTGCTGATAGTTCAAAATTGAATGAAGCCACTTTCGCAAAGGTTGCGGATGTAAGCGATGCCATAATCCTGACTGACAGCAATGATGAAGAGGCTGTTGTTCAACTCCATAAAAATCCAAAGGTAAAGGTCGTGACCATATAATGATTTATACAGTGACACTCAACCCATCCATCGATTATCTGGTCGAGGTGGAGAGTTTTCAAATGGGCAAAGTGAATCGAACTAGTTATGATGCAAAATTCCCTGGTGGGAAAGGGATCAATGTTTCCCGAGTACTTAAAAGGCTAGGAAATAGTACGACAGCTTTAGGGTTCATCGGGGGACAAACAGGTGAATTCGTAAAAAGGTTTTTAAGGCAGGAAGAGATTTTCACGGACTTTACAGAGATAGCTGGAGATACAAGAATTAACATTAAATTGAAAACAGGGCTTGAGACCGAAATAAATAGCCAGGGGCCAGTCATTTCGAAAGGGAATTATCAACAATTATTTAGTCAGATAGAGCAGTTGAAAAATGATGATATTCTCATTTTGTCAGGAAGCATCCCTCCAAGTGTCCCTTCGGATGTATACGAGGCAATGGCAAAGTCTTGTTCTGATAACGGCATTAAAGTGGTAGTGGATACCAGTGGGAAGGAATTACTGAATGTCCTTCCACATCGGCCATTTTTAATAAAGCCTAATCACCATGAACTGGGTGCGCTTTTTTCTACCGAAATTAGAACGGTTGATGATGCTATCGAATATGGCGCTAAATTGGTTGAAGCAGGAGCACAAAACGTTATTGTTTCAATGGCAGGACAAGGTGCCGTGCTTTGCTCCGGCAGAGAGTCATATTCCGCAAATGTACCAAAAGGAACTGTCATCAACTCAGTTGGTGCCGGTGATTCCATGGTCGCAGGTTTCATCGGTACATATGAAAAGACAGCGGATATTCTATCTGCCTTCCGTTTCAGTCTTGCAGCAGGAAGTGCTACAGCCTTTTCATCCGATCTCGGTACATTGGATAAAATTGAAGAGTTATTACCGCAAATTGATATCAATCATCTAACAGGAGGCTGACTCTATGAAAATTACAGATTTATTAAAATTGGATACAATCATAATTAATCTAGAAAGTGTTACAAAGCAAGCAGTCATTGATGAACTGTCAGGGAAGTTAGCCGAGGCTGACAGGTTAAACGATGTGGAGGGTTTCAAAGCTGCCATCTTAAAACGTGAAGAACAAAGCACAACAGGGATTGGTGAAGGGATAGCCATCCCACACGCTAAAACAAATGCTGTGAAGATACCAGCCATCTGTTTCGGCAAATCGGTTAATGGTGTGGATTATGAATCGCTGGATGGGCAGCCATCTCATCTGTTCTTTATGATTGCAGCAAGTGAAGGAGCGAATGCGGATCACTTGGAAACCCTTTCCCGGCTTTCTTCATTACTGATGGATGATAAATTCAGAGCCCGACTGATTTCAGCTTCATCTGGTGAAGAAGTTTTAGATATAATCAATCAAAAAGAAATGGAAGCCGATGAAGAAGAAAGAGAAGAGCAGCAATCAAATAATGCTTCCATTGGTAACAGTAAAGGGAAAATCCTAGCCGTTACAGCTTGTCCTACAGGAATTGCCCATACTTATATGGCGGCTGATGCGTTAAAGGCTAAAGCAAAGGAAATGGGAATCGATTTCAAAGTGGAAACAAATGGTTCAACAGGAATAAAAAATGGTTTAACCGCGGCAGAAATTGATGAGGCGGATGCGATTATCGTTGCTGCGGATAAACAGGTGGAGATGGATCGTTTTAATGGAAAACATGTCATTATTGTCCCAGTTGCCCATGGCATCCGGAAGACGGAGGAACTGTTAAACAGAGCCTTGAGTCAGGATGCACCTGTATACAAAGCAACAGGAAATGATAAAAGTGACGAAGGTGATTTATCAAAAGGAGGACTTGGGATTTACAAGCACTTGATGAATGGCGTAAGTAATATGCTTCCATTTGTCGTCGGTGGCGGAATATTGATTGCGCTTTCGTTCTTTTTTGGGATCGAGGCAGCCGATCCGGCAAATCCGGATTATAATCCCATTGCCAAAGCATTAAGTGATATTGGCGGGGGAACTAGTGGTGCCTTCTTCTTGCTTGTCCCTGTCCTTGCCGGATTCATTGCTTCAAGTATAGCCGACCGTCCAGGTTTTGCCCCTGGTATGGTAGGGGGATTATTGGCAGCACAGGCCAATGCCGGTTTTCTTGGCGGACTAATCGCCGGTTTCCTTGCAGGTTATGTCGTCTTACTTTTAAGAAAGTTGTTTTCCAAGTTACCGCACACACTCGATGGCATTAAACCAGTTTTACTATATCCTGTATTCGGTATGTTAATTACAGGATTGATCATGATATTTCTAGTAAATGAACCAGTAACCGCAATAAACATGGGCCTGACCAATTGGCTGCAGGGGTTATCAGGCACGAACGCAATATTCCTTGGGTTGATCCTTGGGGGTATGATGGCTGTGGATATGGGCGGACCTCTAAATAAGGCAGCATTCACCTTCGGGATTGCAGCCATTGAGGCATCAAGTTTCGGACCGCATGCTGCAGTAATGGCTGGTGGAATGGTTCCTCCTTTGGGAATCGCATTTGCAACTACATTCTTTAAAAGTAAATTCAGTGAAATGGAAAGAAAATCAGGGTTCACTAATTACTTCATGGGTGCTTCATTCATTACAGAGGGAGCCATTCCTTTTGCGGCGGCGGATCCATTACGCGTTATCGTCAGCAGTGTTGTAGGGGCAGCGACAGCAGGAGCCCTGTCAATGGCTTTTAGTGTAACTCTGCCAGCACCGCATGGAGGGATTTTTGTCATCCCCCTTGTCAACCATCCTTTTCGCTATTTGCTGGCCATTTTAATAGGGTCCCTCATTACCGCATTAATATTGGGGTTCTGGAAAAAGAAGCAGATATAAAAAACAGAATGCGGTTCCCATTACATTGGATCCGCATTCTGTTTGTAGACAAAAAGGTTTCGGAATGGTCTTATTCCGAAACCTTTTTGATTTTTTATTTTATTTGAAGCAGTGATAAATAGAGGCTCTAAGATATGACTATCATGCGTATTTCCGGGTGTTACGGTGTTACTATTGTCCCCAATTCAAATCCATTGCGGTATGCTGCTGCCGTATGAAACAAATGGGCAAACTGTTTTGTTCGTTCATCTTTCACATAGTAGCCACTCTCAGGATCAGTGGAATTTCTTTAATCTCCTTGGTTTCTTCCTTGATAAATTTATCTGGTGGAAAAGGCTTATTCCCACGTTTTCACGATCTTGATTTATTTCTTATTGAAGGCGTCCTTGATAGGCCCGTGTTAACTTTACGAACGCTTTTTTTTCAAATTTCGCTTATTCGCACTGGCTTTCACATGTGTGGAATCAACAATTACATGCAGACGCGATAGAAAATCTGTTCAAACAGGTCAGTATCTTTAAGGCGTCGCTCATAATTTTTACCGAAAAAACGTGGCGGTTCTTCAAAATTTCGTGGTATTAGTCACGAACAAGTTTGTGTTTTAATTGCCAGATACCGTCAAATAACTACTTATTCACGTGTTCTTGGTAGAGGGCATATTGTGAAAACCCAATTAGACAAAGCTATCGACTCTAAAATGATATCAGACAATAGGCTCTGCACAGATGCTTGAAGGGCTTTTTCTTCGTATGCAAAAAGCGAAAGATTGGAACATTACCACTTTATATCAGATGGTACAGAACGTGTTAAAAGACTGTACCACATCCAGAATGTGAATAACTATAACAGCCGTTAAAAGGCTGGATGCAACGATTCAATGGATATAGTGAAACATCGTAGTGATAATGTATTTATAAGTAAAATGATTGTAGATATCTGTTTGTTACCAATTAACGAAACTTACAGTCATTAGAACGTACAATATAGTAATGATGACCTAAAAAAAACAGGGAGGAAGAAAGTATGAATTTGACCCCAAAACAACGAACCTTGTTGCTATCATTAACCACTGAATGGCAGACACCGATTCAAATTGCTGGTCGTCTTCCGAAAGAATGGGGAAATCTATCCTGTATAAATCAGTCGCTTAAAGGTTTAATGCGTAAAGGATTGGTGCAAGCTAATCCAGTTATGTTCGGTCTGTTTCGATTAACCACGGATGGCACGACCATAATGGAGTTAGAATTGGATGAGAACTAATGAAATATAGGCAACGTACACAAGAGGATAAAATTCATTTTATTTGATTAGATGTTAGTTCAATGAAAAAACTGCTCCCATAAAGGGTAGTTTTTTCAATCACAATAAAAATTAACATAGCCTAAAACAAAAAAGACTGTAGGCAAAAGGAGTTCTATCTAACTGTTAAAACAAAGTTGATTGGAACGGAAGGTACGAGACTCTTGCGGAAAGCGAGTGCCTGAAGAGGGAATTAACGGTCAAATTTTAAGAACCAAAAAAATTGTAGATAAACTCAATTATTAACGAGTTTGTCTACAGTCTGAAAGCGCGTCCAATTACATCGAATCCGCTTTTCTTATATCCAATCCAAAACTTCAATCCAGTTGCAGAAAGGGTGGATACATAAAAGCGGTTCGCTTCAGGAAACCTTGCGTCTATCTAAAAGATAAATGATTATTTATTAAATGTGGTTTGAAGCCTAAAAGATTTTCAACTTCAAGCACTGGATGGGCATTTTTGCGCAGGGATGAATGTTACCTCAATTGATCGATCCGGATTCAAACCATACTCCCCATACATTTTAAGGCTGCAGGTTTCTATTTTAACATTAGAATCTTAGTGAAAAACTTCCTCAATGGGTCCATGTTATTTTTAGGAGAGGCTAATTGGAAATGGTGATTTAAAATACCCCCTCATTCCTTATAGATCCAATATTAAAACAAAAAATTAATAAGGGTGGCTTTATCTTTTTTTTACGGTCGATAAGTTTTGCTAATCTTAATATTGACTGGTTTATTAAAGCATGAATTTTTATGTTTATGGGTAAAGGCATATAAAAACTAACAAAAGGAGTGAATATGCATGCTGAAGAAAAACACCTTAAAAACGACAAAAAGGGATGATATGATTGATGTTACGACTGAAGTACAAGCATTCATCATGGAGAATGGGATTCAAGAGGGCATAGCCCTTATTTATTGTCCACACACGACTGCAGGGATAACGATTAATGAAAATGCAGATCCCGATGTAAAAAAAGATATGCTTAGAAGATTGGATGAGCAATACCCATGGAATCATACATTGGATTTACATATGGAAGGAAATACTGCTGCCCATTTAAAATCAAGTACGGTTGGTTCTTCACAACAGGTGATCATCCACAAAGGGAGCTTAATCCTTGGTACCTGGCAGGGAGTGTATTTTTGTGAATTCGATGGTCCTAGAGAAAGGCAATATTTTATTAAATTATGTGTCGATAGGTAAAAATGGCAGGTATAGCAACGATAAAATGGGAGGAAGCGGATTGGAAGATGTTTGGATTGAAGGAAGCAGAGTAATATTGAGGAATGTTAAACAAGCAGACTTAAAACGTTTATGGAGCCTGAAATATGGAGAAGTCAATCCAGAATGGAAAAAGTGGGATGCACCCTATTTTCCCCTTGAACTCATTGATTTCCATACGTATATCGATAAAGAAACGAAGCACCGAACCTATGATGAAAAGATGGGGGTTTATTCCGAACTATTAATGGAAAAAAACGATCAAATAATAGGTTCTGTTGTATATTACTGGGAACATGAACCATCACGTTGGCTGGAAATAGGGATTACGATTTTTGATCCCAAGTATTGGAATGGCGGTTATGGAACAGAAGCGATAATGATGTTCATAGGCTATTTATTCGAAAATCTGGAGATTGAACGGGTCGGACTGACGACTTGGTCAGGTAATGAACGTATGATGGCAGTTGGAGAAAAGGTAGGCATGCAAGTTGAAGGCAGGATGAGAAAATGCCGTTATTATGATGGTCATTATTATGATTCAATCAGAATGGGAATACTACGTGAAGAATGGGAATCTTTAAAATTTCGAAGTTAATTGACCCGTGAAAATTTTTCCTTTATTTCCTTGGAAAAAATTTAGCACTGTTTTCTCCTATATGGTCTGTTATCCTTGGAAGATGCTTAACGAGGAGGTTACAGGATGAAATTATCAGTATTAATAACCGTGATAATGACTCTAAGTGTCATCGTACTTGGGATAGCTTTTCCTAAGGGAACGACCAGTCTAGCTTCTGATGGAGCAACCAAACATGTCATTAAACAAGGTGAATCGATATGGGATGTTGCGAAGCAGTATGGTGTCCCAATCAAAAAGTTAAAAGAAGTCAATAATAATGTAAATAATGTTGCCGAGCCTGGTAAAACATTGATTATTCCACATGTAATGAATGAAAAAGATAAAGAATTATTAGCAAGGCTTGTGCATGCAGAAGCCAAAGGGGAGCCCTACAGAGGGAAGGTCGAGGTGGCAGGAGTAGTTTTGAATCGCCTTGATAGCAATGAATTCCCTGATACGGTCCGGGAAGTGATATATCAAAAAAATCAATTTTCGCCCGTTGGTGATGGCAGTATAAACAAAGCAGCCGGAAAAGATGCCAAAAAAGCTGTCAATGAAGCTTTGGCGATTCATGGCTACACAAATGATGCCTTATATTTTTGGAATCCTAGTATTTCGGACAGCGAATGGATGAAACAATTGGACGTAATCAAAATCATCGGCGGCCACCATTTTGCCATATAAACGACATGAATAGAACCGGCTCACCAACTAAGGGATGCCGGTTTTTTATGTATAAACTTTCCCTTAAACGATATCATCCCACATCTCACGGGGATTCAGTTCATAAATACTGTTTTCTCGGTACATGATGCTTCCGATAATCAGTTCACGTCTAATCGTTGCATAATCATCATGGAATGACTGGATGAATTCATTCAGTTCTTTTTCTGGATATTTTCGCCCTTTTTCCAAAAGTCCGGCAATATGATGAAGAACTATCAGTTTCTTTTTTCTCTGTGCTGGTATGGTTTTCAATCGGCCATTTTGTGTCAAGAAGTTTGCAAGGATCTTTTTGTGCTCCATAATCATTTTTTGATTTTCCATTTTATTGGATTCCCCCTTATTTGAAACCATTTTAGGTAATGCTGAAGAATAATGATCCAGGACATCTTCATTCAAAAAATAATATACCGTATTTTTCTCCCTTCGATCCTTCACTAAATTAATGTCCTTCAATTTCGTTAAATGGTGTGAAATGGTCGGTGCTGTCAATTTTAATATTCCTGCAAGTGCCTGTCCGTGTTTTGGACCGTTTGCCAGAATGGATATAATCCTGATCCTGGTCACATCACCAATCGTTTTGTGGAAAGCGACCAATTTTTCTAATTGCATTATTATCCCTCCTAGTTAGACCACTATCTAATTAGATAATAATCTAATTGGTGGATGATAATCAAGTTTATATTCACTTTTCTATATTGCTTTGAAGATTTGATGTATAATTTAGGTTAATGCTAAAAGTTTTTTATCTTAAGGAGCTGTAACATGGCTAATACACATGTTTATACAAAAAAAGAAGAAGTGGTCAATGCGATAACCCACGGTGTCGGTGTTTTGTTGAGTATCGCCGCTCTTGTGTTTTTAATAATCTTCTCAGTCCAAAAAGGTTCGCCTTGGCATGTAGTCATTTCAGTCATTTATGGCGTTTCCATGCTTCTTTTATATGTTTCATCCACTTTAGTGCATAGTTTTCCAGAAGGAAAAACGAAGGATATATTTGAAATCTTTGATCATTCAGCCATATATATATTCATTGCAGGAACATACACGCCCATCATGCTCCTGGTGATTCAAGGTTCACTAGGCTGGACACTCCTAGCAATTATTTGGGGAGTTGCAATCATTGGCGTCGTCTTCAAAGCTTTCTATGTGAAAAAGTTCCTATTCCTTTCGACGATCCTCTATATTGCGATGGGGTGGATGATCGTTATCGTATGGGGCCCGCTCTCGGCAACCATGCCCACAGCTGGTATCCATTTACTGATTGCAGGGGGCTTGCTTTATACGTTTGGAGCTATCTTTTATGTTTGGCGCGCTTTTCCGTTTCATCACGCCGTTTGGCATGTATTCGTGCTTGGGGGTTCTGTCACTCACTTTTTTGCTGTATTGTTTTATATCCTTCCACTATGATCAAATTTAACGATTCTTTAATTTGGTCGATCTTATGATATCTGAATGTTTCTTGAAGTTTTAAATGACCCCTTTTAGGAAATAAATAGGGTATACAAACTACGAAGGAGGAAAGATCAATGAAAAAATCAATCAAATTATTATCAGTACCGTTTGCCGCGATGCTTGTTTTGGCTGGCTGCGGGGAAGAAAACGATGAAGTGAAAAACCCGCCGGTTCAGGAAAATGAAAATCAAGCGGAAACAAATCCTGAAACAGGAACTGAAAATAATGAAAAACTGCCTTTCACTTATAAGGATTTTCAATTAGAAGTGGATTATAAGGGCAATGATAACGAATACGAAGCCGAATATGATACGATGGGAGCTCAAACAGAAGCTTCGATCGAGGACAAGCTAAACAAACATGAAGTTTATGGTGATGAAGCAATGAAAGAATTAACACCGATTTTAGAAAAGTTGACATTCACCAAAGATTCAACAGAGGAAGAAGTCATTCAAGAAGTGACAAAAGCTTTTGATTTGAAGGATGACTATCAAGAGTTCGATTTAGAGGTCGTTTTCGATGACGGTACGAAAAAAGAATATAAAGTGAATAATAAGTAACTGAATCATGTTACTATATTCTTTATTAAGGAATTAAATGGTGGCATATTCATGTGTGTCCTCAATAGTTGTCAAATTACTGTTACTATAGTAAAATGATTACGGTTAGCAAAGGGGATAATATACATTTGCTATTCATATTCGGACTTATGGGGATAGGACCGCAATAAATACTTGCAAAAAAGATTCTTTTTTAAGAGTCTTTTTTTTTGTGTGTGCAAGTGTTCGGGAAATTGAATTATGAGGAAAAAGTGAATAGACGAAAGAGAGGGTACCACAAGCAGTACCCTCTCTTTCATTTACCCATCATTGGGAAAGTGTTGTACTTTTCTTTGGCAGCATATTAGCCGATGCTAACCTTGAACGGATAGTAATGCCAAGCCAAGATGCAAGAAATGCCTTTAAAACGCCTACGATTATAAATGGAGCAAAACCGCTGGCAAATGCCACTGTCCATGATAATGAGCTCATATATTTTAACCAAACTGTACCGATAATCAAAGTAAGTATCATCCCGATAATATTTGCAATGAAAGCCATTGCAACTGAGAACCGCGTTTTTTCCAATATCAGACCGGTTATATATACTGTCGGGATATAGGATAATAAATAACCGCCAGTCGGACCGAATATCTTAGCAAGTCCTCCAGACATTTCAGCGAATACTGGTACTCCGGCAGCTCCTATGAACAAGTATAATAAAACGGAAGAGGTTCCATAACGTGAACCCAGTATAGTAGCTGCCAATCCAACAGCTAAAGTCTGTCCTGTAATCGGTACCAAGGGCAGTGGAATTGTAATTTGGGCTAGTATTCCTATAAGTGCTGCAAATAAAGCTGTAACCATCATCATCCTTAACTTCTCATGACGTTCCTTCATCGTGTTTCCTCCTAATGTAAACCTAGTTATCGAACGAGTTAACATATAAAGAATTCTAATATGTTAAGTAAACACTGTCAATAAATATTATGAATTTTATTTTAATATTGGTCTTAATATGACCAGATTTGTAAAAAAAGAAAGAAAAATGGATGACAGTTTCAAAAGTTGGTAAAAAGATGAAACTTTTTGAATGTGTCATTCGTATGAATGGTAAGTAGAGTAAATGGAGGGGATTATAACCATATATTATCAATGTTGGTAAAACGCTTATCCTAGGTCCTTAAAGTAGTAAGCGGCTAGGAAAAATCGAATTTAAAGGATGAAAGAGATGGAGTTATTTGGGGTTCCATTAGAAACAGTCTATTTATATGGATTAATTATATTCGGAGGGCTAACATTCTTATTTATCTTGTTTAATGATATTTTTTCCGGCCTTGAATTACCGGATATATTTAATCCAACTCTCATTTTTAGCTTTTTGACCGTGTTTTTTGCGAGTGGGTTTTTGCTTGAATCGCTTTCAGGACTTAATGCTGGATTGAGTGCAGGCATTTCCCTGCTCATTTCATTTACCATCGTCACTTTACTGAATGTATTTGTTTTGATTCCCATCTCATCAGCGGAAGAAAGTTTAACATTCCATGAGAATGACCTGAGAGGGAGGGTTGGTAGGGTTCTGACATCAATCCCGGTTGACGGGTTTGGTGAAGTCCTTATTGAAAGCATCAGTGGCAGCATTGCGAAAACTGCGGCGAGTTATAAGAATGAAGGAATTGTTTCTGATACAAAGGTCTTGATCATTGAAGTTAAAAACGGGGTTGTCTATGTTTTGCCCCATCAGGATTAAAAAAGGGTAGGAGGAAAATTATGTTTAATTTGATTTGGGTTGTTGTCGCCATTGTTGCATTTTTACTTATCGCACTTATCGCTGTCTTTGTTACGAAATACCGAACGGCTGGTCCTGATGAAGCATTGATTGTGACCGGAAGCTACTTAGGCAGCAAAAATGTTCACATCGATGAATCAGGAAATAAAATTAAAATCGTCCGCGGCGGAGGTGCTTTCGTACTGCCGGTGTTCCAGCAAGCGGAACCATTGAGCTTGCTGTCAAGCAAACTAGAGGTCTCGACTCCTGAAGTATATACAGAACAGGGTGTTCCTGTCATGGCCGATGGTGTGTCGATAATCAAGATTGGCAGTTCGATCACCGATATCGCCACAGCCGCAGAACAATTCCTTGGTAAATCAAAAGATGACCGTGAGCAGGAAGCACGGGAAGTCTTAGAGGGTTGTATAGGTTTTAATGGGAGAAATAAGTATATAAGTAAATAAAACATACTTAGACCTTTATTTAAAGGCTTTTTTTTATGCCCATATATAAAATATATGGGAGAAATAGAGTATTATTAATTAATGGAGGACAAAGCCTCGTAGCGAGGTAGCGTATCCGCAGAACGAAGTTCGAGGACCTAAAAACAAATAAAAACAATATAAGAGGGAGATATAATAGGTATACAATATTATCTACAAAAATAAAACAGATAAACATTAGCACATCTATAATAAATAATGGCTATGTTAACAGTAATGGTTGATTTATAAAGTAGACAAGATATAATCTCAAAAGATGATGGTTATATATAAATATTTGTTTAGTGCAGTGATATTGTGAAGTTTTCCACTTAATCTAATGGAGAAGGTTAGTTCATTAAAGTTATGGAATGGTTTGTTACTAGTAAATTTACTCCCCCCGAATAATTCAACGCTATGCACTTATTTATTGAAAGATTAAGCTTCTTTCTTAATACTTTTAATGCTCTATGGTAATCAACCTCAATCCCTCCGAAAACAGCCTTATAAACTATTGGATATATCCAATAGTTATATCCAATAGTTTAAATTAAGGGTTGATTACCAGGAAATTATATCGAGCAATAGAATTATCGAACATAATGGTGAAATTGCTTATTGGATTGGAGAGAAATTTTGGGAGAGGGGTATGCCCAATTTTTTATGTTATTTTGGTATATAAAATTTCATAAACCCAGTCAAATCAATAAAAAAGCAGAGCTAATTCATATGTGAATTAATCTGCTATATTAGTTGCTTTTATGATATTTATAGCTGCGGGTACTTCGAAAGAGAACAGCTTAGTATTAAAGGCTGGTATTTTTTTTGCCTATTAAATTTTGATTAATCACCTCTTATATTAAGCGTGCCTTTTAGAGAATCTCCAGGGGAAAAGCTGTCCAACACTTTGTAAAATAAAACGAATCTAATTAGACTAATGGTAACTTTTTTAGTAATGGATGTACTTTGACTAATATAAATGCATATCGGGTAAATAAAATATCTACCATTTCCTTTTCAACTACATTTCCTGTAGGATGTCCGGAATCATTTCGTAATTGCCTTATAATATCAAAGAATCCATCAAGATGTAATTTAGGATTTTCAATTCCTAACTGTTCAAATAAAGACTTTTTACTTTCTGCTATGTTTATAAAATAATTTAATCTCACGGATGCTTTATTGGCATTAACCATTTTTTCAGCATTAATTATTTCCGTAGGAGTGCCGTGATTTTTTATATACGAAAGGTAAGCTTTTGAAAAATTAAATATAAAATGTTCCGCTGCACACCCCAACATTGTTGTTGCAGCAAGAAATTTATTTATCGAGGCACAGTCACATGCTTCTATGATATACATTTGTTCAATAGCATGTACAGTTTCAGTTTTTTTTGCAAGCTCCTTCAAAGAGTCATAGTCACCTTTAATGGAAATTGTCTTTTTTTGTTTAGTAGTAGATAGTAGAATTTCACAAGTTCTTAAACTTATTCTGGTCCCAAAACTTAATAAGATATCATTGATTGCATTTCTTATTTTTCCTTTATTCTGCTTTAAGTGTGTAAAATCATTGATTGTACTCGGTTTAAAAGTAACATTAATAACTTGTGAGCCAATTCCATCTTCTATTTCTTCTATTTCAAATACTGATTCCTTTAATGAATTAACAAGAAATGTTTCTTTATATAATGCTTCACATAGTAACTCTTCTAATCTTTGACTGGTAATTGATTCTGTCATCCTGATACCAACTTTCATTTTTAAATTATTCCTGCATTTGAATTTTTTAACACTATTATATTTTATAATATTTAAACCTAATTATTAAGAGAAAAATTAATCTCCACTTTTATATAAAGCTTTCCCTCCCAGAATGTAGAAAAAGGATTAAAGTGGAACAATGTATCATTGAGTAAAAGAGTTAGGTAATCAGGGAGTGAATATTCAATAACAAATTTCTCTAATTATTCAATTTAATTCGAAGATGGAGTTTTGTTTAGAAAAAAAGAATTAATCCAAAACATTTGAAAATATATGTTGCAATTATCTCTGAAGCCTTGTTTAGTCTTACTATTTCCTCTGGGCCTTTGATTTTTTTTACATATATTTGTATTATTTTTTAAAAATGGAAGTTAAACCAAAATATGATATAATCGTTACATTAATCAAAAAGGGTGTTGTTTAAATGGAATTTTCTAAAGAAGTAATATTATCTATTATTGGTCTAATCTCAGCTGCGACAATTTCAATCACCGTTTTAATTAAAAATAATAAGAAAGTTAATAAAACGACAACTAAAACAACAATCAAGCAAAAAGGAGATAATCCTCAAGCTTATGTTAATTCACAAGTGAATAATTCCAAGAAGGTTGGAAAATAAATGGTGGATAAAAAAGTCATTAAACAAAACGGTGAAAATCCTATTGCCATGATTGATTCAAATATTTTTATCAAATTTGATACAGATGGTAAAAGTTTAGAAGAGATGAAGCATTTGAATAAGGATGTTAGAAAAGATTTACAAGACACCAAGCAAAAAATTGGTAGTTTAAAGGGGTATTTGACAAATATCATTAATAAAGGTTTTGAAAAAATTCGTGGAAATATTGGTTATGATTTTGCATTAAATATGAATTCTCTACAAAGAGGAGGAAGCTTCGCCCCTCCTCTTTCCTATATTGTACTCGAAAGAACTTCTTCTCTTTCTACTCATGTCCCATATATACACAATTTGAATTGGTTACATATTTATGGAGATGTACTTACAGGGAAAACTCATTATTTACATCTATTAGCTAAAGAAATAAATCATGAGGAAACATTTTGGATAAAATGTAAGAACCTAAATAGTGAACAAGCAGTGATGACAATTAAAGTTACATTATCTGAGATTACCAGAATTCAAAACACAACTGATAAAGAATGGTTCGATAAAGTTGCTGAAAAATTAGGGTATGGAACCGTGATTATATTAGATGATTTACCTTCCTTTAATAATAATGATATCTTATATGATAATTTAGCTCATATCTACTCAGCGTTTAGAAAACACGGTGTAAAAATAATTTCTTCTGGTTCAATAAGCTTAAATCAACGCTTAATTAAAAATTTTAATAAAGAAATAGCTACTGTCCAAGTTCCACTTTTTACGAGTGAAGATATAGTTGAACTAATTCATATAAAAAATGATAAGATAGAAAATGCTCAAAACCTTGCCTTTTGGATAGGAGCTGTTACAAAATATAACCCGGCATTGGTAGTGGCTTGTGTGGAGTATATCGAATCTAAAAATTGGGATATTACTACTGAGGTATATAATAATATTCAAGAAGGTTTTTATTCCTTAGAACTTAGTAGGGAAGTTAGGGACCTACTATTAAATGACATTGATGATATAGATACCAAGGAATTACTGTATAGATTGTCGCTAATAAATAATGATTTTGATAATAGGTATGTTGATAGTATTTCTGAAATAACACCACAAGTAATTCATCCTTATGACAAACTACATATCTTAGAGGGATATTGGTTACAAAGAACAAACTTAGGTTATAGAGTATCCCCTTTTGTTGATAAAATAGGTGCATCTAATTTACCTTCTAATATAATAAAAGAAATACATTCACGGATAGCACAAATTCTAAAGCAAGCTAAGATATTATCTCCTTTAGAATTTGTTAATATGTTTTCCCAATTAATAAAAGCCGAAGAATTCAATAATGCAGCCTATTCTCTTTACCTAGCTCTCACTGAGTTAAACAAATCTGACCTAGAAAAGGACTATTGGGGAATTAGTTCTATTTGGTATGATTCTCCTTTCCCGGATAAGATAGGCGTGGAGATACGGTTACTCATTAGGGCTAAACAAATAATTACTTGTTTAAAATTTGGTAAGGAAGTAACTTATCTGTTAAAAGATTTAGATAATTTTGATGAAGATAATCAGTTTATAGGTGCTATCTATTTAATGTTATCTATTGAGTTATTAGAATACAATTTAGATTTATCGCTCAAATACCTTGAAAGATTTTATTCTCTTACTAATGAAACAATTATAAGTGAACACTTTAAGGAGAACATTGAACAGCTAATATGGTTTTATCCACTAAAGCTTGATGGAGATTTTGAAATAACTAATAGGTTATTAAATATTATTGACAATATGTCTGAGGAACAGCTAAAGAATTTATTCTTAAGCGAGATGAGCTACGATAGCGCAAGGCTATTAGTTGATAAAATTTGGATAAATGAATGCCGATTAGATGAGCATTTAAGAAAATGGGACAGATGCATCCAATTATTTAATAAAATTAAAGATATTGGGGAAAAGAAAAGAAATCCTATTTTGTATGCCTGCGCAGTAAGAGCATTAATAATAGTTACATTTGAATATCAAAATAAAGAAGAAGTAGCACTAAGTCTGTATGAAGATGCATTGTCTTTTGACAATAGCAGTGATTCTTTATTTTTGTTACATGCAATTATGGGAAAGCAATATATTTATAAAAAGAAATATGAAGAGGCAACAAGTTATCTTTTATCAGCGCTTAAACTTAATTCAACAAATTATCCCTTTGAGGTAATGGATACGTCATTTTATGTCGCAAAATGTTTTGAGAATATTGACCCACCGGCGGTCATAAGGTACCTTAAAAGAGCAATTGAGATTAACTGTAAACAAGAAATCCAAAATGAATTAATAAATGTTAAGTTATTGGGTGAAATTGGAATCCATTATTTCAACGAAACTATGTTTTTTGAATCCTATAATTATTTTAGAAAAGCCATTTTTGCACTTAGAAAAATAGAAGATAAAAACGACGACTGGAAAAGCTTGGTAGTGGTGTATGGTCATGTACTAGGTTATATCTATATTCTTTTAGGTACTGGCTCACCCCCAACAGTTTTTCATGATGGTGAACCATATGCAAAACCCTCATTGGGCTTCTTTTGGATAGATAACGAAAAACGTCATCAATTTTATAATTATCAACGTGAAATACATCTTAATACAGCAATGGGGCTCTTTGCCGGTGATGTGAAAAAATACGATGATGCTTTTTATTGGTTAAACTTAACGGAGCAAGAAATAAAGTGTAGTAATAATCTAAATATAATTGACATTTTTAACACAAAGGAAATAGTGCCATATTTGATTCTTAAAAATGATTTAAATGAAGCAATAAATAGGGGAATAGAATTTTCCATTTTCATAGAAGCAAGTAAATTCAGAACGACACAGGAAAAAGTTGTTTTAGAAACTAGTGATATAGATAATGTTATAAATAATTCAGATAAACTTTATAAAGCAATTGAGCTTTCATTTGTGTATGTTTTTATTCCGGTAATGTTCTCCCTATCTGAACTAAAGATTAAAGATAAAGAAGATATTCAGGATATTGTTCAAAGTGTTGTTAAGAATTTAGAAGTTATAAAAAAGAAATATGGAGACTGTGGAACATTTGACACTCTAATAAAAATATTTACAATGACCTTTTTAGAAAATCATGACCAAAAGGAATATCTAAATGATTCTAATGAATACTCAGATTATGAAAAGTTAATGTTATATGTAGCAATATCGTTAGTCTCAACTAAAAGAGATGCACTAGAGGCACATCTTACTATTGTCCAGTATTTGTATACATTGTTTAAAGGAGAGAAAATTATTTTCTTAAAAATCGTAACTACGTTTTTCAAATCTTTTTGGATGTATAGTTATATTAGTAATAGATTTGACTTCCAAAATACTGATATTATTGATGCTAACTTAGATGGCATACTTAAAGGTAATGATATTAATACGTTAAAACAGTTATTAAATTTAATGAATTTAGGCTTTGAGGTACCTATTTCTCAAAATGTATTAGATTTTCTAAAATCATAAAAAATAAAGATAATTGTATATTATTATGACTGAGAATATTGTCTAAGTAGTTGCGTTACTGAGGCAAAAAGTAAAATAACAGTATGAGAAGCTGATATATCGCAATGTTTCCAAGTTCATATAGATAATTTTTATGTCATAATTGTAAAATACTAAAATTCCAAGAATAGGGTGTACACAAATCTCTGTATTTAGGAAAAAATATCGTGGAAATAATGGAGAAGCCTGTGGTTGAAGTTTTTGAAAAGCATACAATTGGACTTTAGGTGTCTGTCATTAGAGCAGCCACTGAACAAGTTATCTGGTGGTGAATGCCATAAGCTTTAAGCTAGGAATAAAAACATGAAGGGCAATATATATATATTTACATATATAGTTGTACCGACCACTAGAATGCGTATGTTATGTCAGATGTCTCAAAATTCTGCTTATTATCAATATATAAGTGGAAAGGGGTAATTGGATAATTGATTTGAGTCTAGATAGTGGTACTGGAGGTAGCGAAATTTTATACGAAGGTCTGAATTATGAGCGTTCGGTTACATCGTAATATATATAAGAGGTATTAGTGAAGAATGTATCTTGTCAGTAAAATGTTCTTTTTCTTACCAAGTAAGATAAGTGGAAAAAAGTTTGTAAAACGGCTTGAACTCTAAAGAGCTTAAGCCGTTTAATCGTTTTCGAATATAAAGCAATAAAAAACACCTATAATAGCAACCAATTCTTTGCTGATTGGTTGCTATTATAGGTGTTTTTATACATGTGGATACTCCAAAAGAGAAATGTTTAGGACTTTAATCAGTCCTTTTTTATTATCCAAAAAAACATTTATCCTTTAACAGTTCCTGGATTTAATAACTTTGTCCATTCAGTTGCAATGAAATTTTCGGCACTATTTACCATCATTAAAATATTCAGATGTAGAAAAAATAAAAGGATTAGATGTGTTTTTTCCTGGGACTTCTATAATTGAAGCAAAGAACTTTAGTTCACTTTCTCTAATAAAACCCAGATACTCTGTTTCATTAATGTATTCTTATAAAAAAATATAAGGTTTTTCATGCATTTCAAAAACCTCCATTTTCTCTTTTATATTAGCTAATTCTATAAAAGTATTGTCAAATCCTCTCTAAGGAGATGAATTCAAAAGTAAAAATAGTACAATACATATTATCCTTGCGAAAACATTAATAAATAATTTTTTTAAAAAATAACTTGGGTTTTTCATGACTCTTCACCATTTGTTTTCGTCTTAATGAATAGAGTATTAATTATTTTTTGTAGGTCATTAACTGTTTCTTTATATTCAGTCCATCCAATACCTCTTTTTTTAACATCCTCAAATGAACGATTTATGTGGGTATTTCTTTTTAGAAGAATTCTTAGTCGCTGCTCTTCTAAATATACCTTTAACTTATCATTGTAAAATTCCTCAAAAGTAAATGAGGAAGTATTGGAATAAAAATAAATTTTCTCTAATATCTTAACATTTGATAAATCAACGACTAACCCCCAATTCATCACGTCATTTAAATTACTTATCGAAGTCCCAAATAGTAGGGTTGAGTCGTCAAAATTAACCGCAGAATGAACATTATGCTTTAACTTAAGACTTTCAGGAGAAGTTACAAGCTGACCAACCTCAATTTCAAGGGCTTCAGCTATATTTAATATTAGCTTAAAAGTTGCGTCCCTCTTGTCATTCTCTATAAGACTAATACTAGCTGGGCTTGCCTTACTTAGAGTGGCTAGTTCATTGATAGTTAATTTCTTTAATTTACGGTACTTCTTTATATTTTTCCCTAGATAACTCATTTAAACATCCCTTTAACTAAATTATTTTCCCTCAGTATATAACTTACTTTAAATTTACTATACATAATTTTTTTTTTAATTGATAGTAAAATTTACTATAAATAATCATTTTTATATTGTATAGTAAATTAACGCAGAGGAAATCCATATTTTTGAACTAGAATTGAGGAGATGTATTTGAATTATAGATTTGTAGTAATTGAATATCCTTTAGTTGAAACTATACAAGATAAAAATTATAAGGATATTTATGTGGGTTTGGGAATTAAAAATACAATATCGGGTATAATACTTCCTCTTCCAATTACAAAGTTTCTTGAGGAATATAGAAATAATAGTCAAGGTTTGAAAAGTCAAAAAAATGCTGCTGAATCAATAAAAAGATTTTTAAATTATTGTTTAGTCGCAGCCCATGAACATAATTATAATGACGTTGAATTTGCAGAATTTATTAATTTAAGATACCAAGGAATACAAGGGCTAAAATTAGAACATGGCTCAATATATATTACTAATTTAGCACGTCGGTGCAAGTATGAAGAATTAGACTCTTCGTATGCAAAAAAAGAAATAAGGTACCTTATCAAATTTTATTATTACTTGTTAAATGAAGGTTTAATAGAACAGCAATTTGAACCTTTGTACAAAGAGAAAGCAGTAAGTAGTGAAAGTAAATCTAGAAGAGAAAAGAAAAAAATATTGATAGAAGTAGATATTTTTAAACAGAGCTTTTTAGGAACTGTTTATCCTTCTCCTAGACGAAAAAAAAGAAAAAGAAATTTAAAAGATTTTGGTGAAAATAGATACCAACTTGTAAAAGAGTTTATTGAAACTGCGGAATCTACAGAACCGGATATAGTACCGGGGTTATATTTGCAATTTTTTGGTGGACTTAGGAGGGGAGAAGTTATTAATCTTACTAGGGACTCACTAATGGAAACAGCCGACGGATATATTGTCGATATTGATGATAACAGGGAATTATTATTTTCATCAAAAAAGAGAACAGATGAAGAGCAAGTTAAGTATCCCAGATATCAAGGGGTATTTTGGCATCGAGCAATGAAATACTCCTTTGTTAAACATGAAAAATGGTTAAAAAATTTAGAAAAGGAAGGTAAGTTGAAAAATAGTCATGCCCTTTTAATTAATAGACATACAAAAAGACCAATAACAGGTGCTAATTATGCAGAGAAATTTATTAAAGTAAAAGAAACTTTTTTAAATGAACTAACTGATAAAGGCAGACTAATAGATTTGAATTTCCTTACTGCTAAGCCATGGTCAACTCATATAGGTAGAGGTATCTTTACTAATTTTTGTTTGGATATAGGGATGAAACTTGGCGAGGTAGCAGTAGCGCGAGGTGATAACGATATAAATTCCCTTTTGGACTATATAGAAGAAAAAGTAGCAGTTCAGTCTCTAAGGAAAGCAATGAACCATATACAAACAGCATATATTGATGCCGAGCAGCTACCAGGTGGCTCTTTAAAGATATCGTCCAATATAGATAGTCTCTATGTCTCATCATGGGAGATGCAAAATGAAAGATAAAAATTTTTTTCTAACACCTTCTGAGGCTGCGGTATTAGTTGGCTTTAATAAAAGTTCGGCAAAAGGAAAAAAGTATCAAGATTTGATGGTTGATTTTTTTGGGTGTAATTTCGAAAGAGAAATCTTGGAAAGGGACGTGAGTTTTTTTTTAGAAAATCATTTCTCGCTTTCAATATTACGAGACAAAGTTATGGAGATTACTCCAATTAAAGAACAATCATTTTCAACTGTATATAAATCTGTTTTTAGTTTTTTAGATATACAACCAGTATACTTCTCTAATAAATTAGATTGTATTTATTTAAAAGGTGAGGATTATAAGAAATGTCTTAGATATTATAAAAAAATTTCTAATCATTCGGATTCAAAACTATTTTATAAGTATGAAATAAGTAGAATATTGAAAATAAAGGATAATAAAATTGATGATATATTAAAAGAACATGAGATACAGCCTTATATAAAAACCGAGAGAAGAAGTCTATATAGTGAATCTGATTTAGAAAAATTAAAGAGCATACAAGCTAATGAGATTCAAAAATTTAATAAGCACTATATCTCAATTGAGGAAGTAGCTCTTAATCTAAATTGTAAGAATCAAACAGTAGTAAACTGGTTGCATAGTAACGATATAAAAAGTATTTTTCCACCCTCTATAGTAAAAATAAAAATTGGAGAAAAAGACTATACAGGGACTAAAAAATATATCCCTATTGAGATAGCTGAAAGATACATCCGGGTAGTAGAGTTTAGAGAAATGCTTGAAGGGACTTTTATAAAATATGATGTTGAAATTGATGCATTATTAACTTTTAAGCAATTAATGGTGCTATATGGATACTCATTTTCTAGTTCAGCACAAATAACAGAGAAATATTGGACCAGTTTTGTAAAGAGAAAAATATTGGAGACAGAGGTAAGGGACTTAAAAGGATTTGTTCACCAATTTGTGTTAGCTACAGGTTTTTTGGTAAATATTATTAATTCAGCTGATAAGGAATTATTTAATTTTTCTACTAAAGAAATTAATTTATCTTTATTAAATGATGCGGTTCCATATAAATATAAAGAAAAATTTTATTCATTTATCAAAGATATACAGGAGGAGCTGATTAGGAGGGGCTCACTAAAAATTTTTGATATATATAATTTAAGAAGTCCCAGAATGGAGAGAAAGATAAACAATATACCTAAAATGAAGGTAATCTATAAGCCAGAAGTATTTGTCAGTTTAATAAAATACTGCTCTGAAACCAAATACTATATTATGCATAAAAAGAAGGCTCTTAAGGACGCTAAATTATTCGGAAAGAGTGAATATAGAGAATACGCTAATATGTGGCTTTATGTCATTATTCAATTAAATAATTCTTGGCGACATGCAGATGTAATAGATTTCCCTAGATTAGAAGGAATGTATCAGGACAAAAACCTGGATTGGCTTGAACATTATGAAATTACTCAAGAGGATGCTGAAATTATAGTAGCATATTATGAAAGTCAATCCTATCTACATAGTAAAAATAATATGCCAAGATATTTTATTATGTCTGATGACTTAAAAATATCATTTGCAACTGCAGTTTTAATTTGTGAATTACTTCGAAGGGAATATGATACTCAAATTCATATTGCGGATGAAGTTAACAAGAGCTTAAATAATTTAATTAAGTTTGAAAAATCAGGAAATATCCCTTCGCCTGTAACTCACAATAATTTTTTCTCCAACTTTGAGTATAAATTAAAATTTGAAAACAGGAAAATAAATTGGACGTTAACTACCCTCGCTACTGATGTTATTAGTAAGTTGTCTGGACGAAATCCAATGGAAATAGCAAAATTTTTGAGAAATCATTCAGATGAAGAAATTACAAATATTTATGTTCAATTACCTCAAGAATATGTAGATTATATAGCTAAACAGTTATTTAACTTGGGTAGTTTTGGATATATTTATGACACAATGTCACAAATATTATTTGAAGGCGCAACAAAATTACATGATTTTAGTGGTGCTATGGTTATGAAAAATACTTTTGGAAGTCCAGAAATTATCGAAAATTTGTCGAAAAAATTAGTAGCAATGGATAAAAGTAGAGATTTAGTAATCGAAATATTGAAACAAACTCCAAAGGAAGAGATTCAAGAAAAAATAAACCTAATAGATGCTGGGGTGATGCCATCTAAGAATGTAGAATTCCAGTGCTTAATAGGGATTTCTAACTGTCCTTATCCTAAGGTTGATTGTTTTTATTGTACTCTTTCTATTCCTAACAGGCTCGCTATTTGTAAGGTGGGAATTGACATTCATCAAACTTTGGATGAAATTATAGAAAATTATGAAAAAACACCATATGAAGCAGAAAAGGTTAGATTAGCTGGGAAATTTTTTTTACAAAGAACTTTATTAAACAGTGCTATAAATAAGTTTGGTAGAAGTTCTATAAATCAATTAATACCTGGTGGTTTAAATGCTATTAATCAAAAATTAGCGATAGCTCCAAAATCTAGGGATAAAGTTTCGGATGGTTTAATTAATAGAATGAAAAAGGAGGGAATGTACCTTGGTTAATTTAAATGTAAAGGACTTTGAGGATTTCAATGAATTCTCAGATTCCTCTTTTAGCTTTGATTATAGAAACGAGGTATCTAAGAATATTTTACAAGATTTAATATTAGAAAATGAGAATAATAAATGTGATTACTTATCAGATAACTGGATAATAATAAATAATCATATAAAATCTTATTTTGATTTCAATTTGGTAGTGAATTCTATTCGATTTTATAAGCATTTAGACCATCCTTTATTTAAGGATGTTATTAAGAATTGGATTGCAGCAAATCTGGCTAGATTTTCACCCAAAAGGGTTAGAGATTCGTATTCAATTTTATTGAAGTTTATTGAACTATCAGAGGGTTTTAGTTCCTCGCTCAATACAATAGAATGTGTAGAAGTTAATCTTAAATCAATGGATGCTAGAGCAAGATATAACATAAGTGTTTTTATGTTGAACTTCCTAAATTACTACGAGGATATCGATGAGGATGGTGCTTATACCAAATTACTTATTGCAGTAAAGAATACTGTATCATCTAAAGAGTTAGATAATGTCCGTATTCTTCCAAGACCGAAAGATTTATTAATATTTAATTATATAATAAATGATTTTTTTGGGAATGTAAAAAATGATTCATACTTGTACCATTTATATTCTCCGATTTTACTTTGGTGGAGATTAACAACTCTAATTCCTCTAAGACCATTTGAATTCTGTAATATAAAAAGAGATGGACTTAAAAATGAAAATGGTGAATTCTACATAAAACTTCCGAGAAGTGATGCAAAAGGTGTTAAGAAAAAGGGCAAAAATAACATTCAAATAATAGATACAATAGCCATAACTGAAGACATATACTTATTGTTTTTAGAGTATTTTGATAAAACCGAAAGATTTGGTGAGACAAATACATTCCTATCATATAAATCTCTTAGTTGGGCATATAGCGTGGTAAACGGTAGTGGAGCAGGTGCCAGGGACAAAGAAAACTTCACATATTCAACCTTGAGAAAATTATTAATTAATTTTTATAAAAAAGTGGTTGAAGGTACGTACTCATTATCAGTCAAACCTTGGGAAAAGCAGATGGAAGATAGTAAGAAACTAAAGAGAGAAAACTACAAGAAGAACAGAGAGCTACTTCAGTTGGTAAAAGAAGATGATAATCAGTATCTTATAAATAGGCATCTTAGATTGGGTGATACGAGACATATTGCTTTAATGAACATGCAGCGATTAGGTTATCATCCAGTCGAGATGGCAAGGCTGGCAGGACACACTAATTTAAGGACTCAGACACATTATCATAGTCATCAATTAAAGTGGATAGATACTGAAATTTTAAAATTAATGTCTGATTTAAAGTTACAAAAGCTAAGACTTATTGATGATTCAACAATTGCTTCAGGTTTTACAGGCGGGGAAATTAAAAATGAATATGAAACAGATACAGAATGGAAAGATAAATTCGTTTTTAAAAGTAACGATTCCTTCGAGAGGGAGGTCAAGGAAAAAAAGCTTGAATTAGGATATTGTACTGATGAAAATCAAAGTTGTCCAGTGGACGATTGTGCTTGTGGCTGCGAATATTGGGGGATATCAATAGAAGAATATCGAAATAAGAAGGATTTAATAATGCAAAAAATAAAAAGAGTTAACGATACACTAATTTACGTTGTAACAGAATTAGTAAACCTTCATAACTACGCGATAAATAATCATGGTGAACCATCAGTAGCAGAAAATAATTTAAGATTTAATAGTGAATTGCTTTCAAAATCTAAAGAAATTGATAAATCTATAGCTCAATTAATAGAACTTAAAACTATCGAAGAAAGGAAATTTTAAATGGGAAGAAATAGAGATATTTACCCAGAACAAATCATAAAAAATATTATTTTAAAATGTGCTGAGGATGAAGCGATAGTCGGGGAAATCCCTTATTCTCAAGTTCGTGACTTTGCTTATAAATTATTTTATGATGGGAAATTACCTAAAGATATTTTTAGAAAAAAGCTATCAGATGATTTTTGGAGAAAAAAGGACAGACAAGGATGTCAAATCCTAAAGGAAATAAATGATGCTCGTATGGATAGTGTTAAAGAAGGAAAAGAACTAATGATTGTGAAAACAGAAAGAGAAGTTAACAATTTATTTATAGGACAGTTAAAAGATAAAAAACGATTAATACAAAGGCTGAAAATCAACGAATATGCAGCGTCAAAACTAAATGAAGAAAAAAAGATATTAAAAAATAAGATAAAAAAAATTGAAGTCGATATGGATTTGTTAATAAAGGAAAAAGAGAAATTGAAAGTTAAAAATCAGGAACTTCAGCTACTGCTGTTTCAATTTATGGAATACAGTAAGAAAAAAGGTTTTCCTGTTGAAAATATCTATAATACAGGGAAAACAAGAACTGAGCCGGTCAGTGGTATCCTCCGTTCAGTTTTTAGTAGCAATCCGATGTTAGGCTTTGAATTTGAAAATTACATTAAAGATAAAAAAGAAAGTAATGTAATTGAACTAAAGGCAAGAGAGGTAAAAAAAAGTTCAGCGCTTGATGAATATGGAGAGTTCTAAATGTATTTTTAAGTTGATAATGGCTTTTATCAATTTTTTTAACTAGGTTATAAAAGAGGAAGATTTATATAGATACAATTGAAACTAACGACATCATGGTATTCCTATATTCAAGTGGTTAGGGTTTCAAGAGGTATAGTTGAAGTTAATGATTATAATGGAAAATAGGGTGCTTGAATCGATGCGAACTATTAAATCCGTGCCTGACAGTAGCAGATGTTATCGAATTATACTTGATATTGCAGGAATAACTTTGATATAAAATGTACCAAATAATGATATGGCATATAACTTTGGATTAAAGGTGTGGCACCAAAAAAAGGAAACTGTAATTAATTTTATTGGGATTAGAGAAAAGAAGAATGTTAATATTATATAGTGGAAAAAATTTCATAATATAAGGTGGCTACTAAAATGAGTTTAATACCCTATTATTCGAGTTCAGATAAATCAGAAATATATACAGGAGGGAAAACTCAGTTTAAAAATACTGCATTTTATTCTCTTAGGATAGCGTTCAAATCTTATTTTAACTCCTATCACTCTATGATGAGTAAACTGGATTATTATGTTGATACGATAGAAGATATATCCTTAACAGACTCATATTATGAGTCTTATATTGAAACTATAGTTCATTTCCAACATTTTTTTGAACTGATTATCAAAGATATATTGGAAAAGGAAAATCCTTTGTTAGCAGTTAGAGCAGTTGACAAACCTGTATTACTACATAAACTTATATCAAAAGAGGACATTTCAGATGAAGAATATAATTCATTAAATTCTCTAGAATTTAGCGGTGCTTTAAAGACTTTATGCGACTTAGTGAATTCAGGTAGAATAAAGAACCCAGCATATCAAGTTTTTAGTCATAATAAGGGAGTATTGGATGCTTTAAATAACTTTAGAAACAGAATTTGGCACAGAGGTCGATTTATATTAAAATACCATGCTTTAGATGAGTTTATTTGTAAACATGTCATACCTCTAGTTTTAGACATTGTAGAAATTAATGATTACAAGCAATTTAAACCACTTTGGTCATACAAAAGTGAAAACATACTTAAAATAAACATACTTTTGGATTTGATAAATGAACACAAGAAGAAAGTGCCTGACCACAGTAAGGTAGCTTTACTAAAAGAAATTGGTAGAGTTCAATACAACCAAAATCTATTATTTAATAAAAAGGGTGAAGAAGAAATTAAAATTTTTAGTGAATTGGAAGAAAAAAATAATTTTATTTCGGAGGCTTTACAATGTCCGGTATGCGGAAGTATGTCATTATTAAATTATCATGATGCTGAAGTGTCTATTGAGGAAATGGGAGATGAAATGACCCCACATTTTAGTGCATATCAGGTTGTTGAAATAGTTGAAAGCCAAGTGCATTGTATTATTTGTAAATTTGAGGTAAATAGATTTGTTAAAAATCCTAGTGAATATGGATATGGTGATTTAAGATTTTGGAATATAGATTAAATACTGGTCGAAATCAGGAATGTAATGCGGCGAGGTGAAAATTTAAGTTTTTTGCTATAATCAATTTACTTTTCCATTTCATATGGAGAGGTTAATTGTTGTTTACTCTGTTTCTACGAAAGGATTGTAATTCTGCCTTTAACCAAAAGAAACTTTTTAAAACTTTGTATACTAATTTTTTTGTTATAAGGTCCCATAAATTTCACAACCATATATAAATATCCATTTAAAACATTCGTTATTAATTATCAGAAATAATTATAACGAATAATAAAAAAGTTTATGACAACCTCATATAAAATAGATATGTATTTATAGTTGAAGGGCAAAAGTTTTCTTTCAAAACATATATAATACCGGTAGTGTTTTTTAAAAGAGAAAGAGTCGAGCGACATTCGCTCGACTCTTTAATAATCTATAAATAATAATCTTCATCGTAATAATCATCTGGAAACATATCAGTATGGTCTATGTTTTCCCATTGAAGGAAATCAACATTTAAATTACTAGGGTCAATTCCTTCAATATATAACCTCAACGAAAAATTCTTATCATCTATTTCTTTTTCTGAGTCAATCGGTATAACAAAGACTAGATTCTCTTCTACTTTAATTGTGTCTGTGGAGTAAAGTTGAAATTTCTCATCTTTGCTATCATAAACAGGATTGTATAAGTATATATCCACTGGTACCTCTACATCCGCAATAACTGATACTGTAATTTCATCACCATATATTTCGAATTCTTTTAATTCTATATAGGATATTTCTCCATCCAAGCTCGGGTCGACGTAGCCACCCATAAAATAATCCGAGTGTAAATCATCAGGTTGTTTTTCGGAAAGAAAATCGCGTGTTTCGGAAAAGATTTGGTCTGTGAAGTATTTAAGTACCAGTTCTTGTGCCAACCCATCTTCTAGTTCTTCTTCTATATTTTCAGATAAATCTTCCGTTAATATTTGTGTGTGGATATCCGTAAATAACTCTTTTATCTTTGAGTCATTGTGGGCAAGGAAATCTTGAACGTGTTTATAAGCTATTATATTATTACTCTTTGCCAGTTCAGGATGGAGTGGATAGGGTACATTTTTGGGGCTATTATTTGCGCCCGTATCTCCGAACTCTTTTGTATTATTTGAAATAAAGTAACAGTCTTCAAATTTATTTTTTTCAATAAACTCCTGATATGAGTACCATATGATAGCATCTCTGACTTCTTTCTTATTGACTCGAACTATTTCTTCATTTTTGTTCGTAATTTCCATTTTTTTAATAAAAGGATTTTTTTCGAACATATCCATCTCGACAATATGCTCAAGAACATCAGCATCATAATCGATAATTTCCATTTTATTATCGAGTTGAAAATTATTATAACGATTCTTAAAATCTTGTAAGAAATCTTCAAGTTTAGCGTCAACAATAAATACTTGTTCCCCTGCGTCCAAATATGGACTCACTCTTTTAAGTGCATTACTTGCTGCTTTCAGTTCTTCCTCGAGAAAATCCTTATGACCACGAAGAACTTCTTTATACACGACTTTACTAATATATAATTTCACTTCCTCATGTCTTGCCAACTTATTTAGTATTTGATTATATCCTTTGGTTAGAAAAGGGTCTCTATATATTGGATTGGAATCTAAAAAAATTTTCAATTTTTTCTCCTCTAATTTGCAGTTAATGTTAATTTGCTAGAATAAGCCTCTATTATTATAGCGTGAAATGATTAAAAAACCAAGATGAAAACTACCAATATATGGATAGGTATACCGACCAGAATATTTATTGCTGTAAGCCTCTTTTTAGTCCAGTTACTAGGGAAAATCAGGAAGAAACTTGGGCAGTCAACAATTGAATTAACGTTCCTTACTAATGCCTCGTATTTAAAAGCACAACTATGTTTACGCAACACTGTATATAGAGCATATAAGTTAATGTTTATGGAACATAAGGTATGTGAATTGTACAACACATAAATTCACTGTAAAATAGTATTATAGTTGTATATAAAAGGAATAAAATCTCCTGGAGGAGGAAATAGACCATGACTAAGCATAAATCCAAAACAGTAGGATATTTGCTCGCACTCTTATTAGGTGGTTTAGGGATACATCATTTTTATTATCGGAACTACGTAAGGGGTGTATTGTACCTATTGTTTTGTTGGACTTACGTTCCTATTTTCTTGGGTTGGATTGACTTGTTTTTTATTCATAAATGGACGAATCGAATAAATAGCCAGCAGCAAGATAGTGGAAATAGCGTTATTGAAAATGATAGGAAAAGGTATGTGATACAAACAGACACCAAATCGAGTGTTCAAAAAAGTATAGAGGAAAATGACAAGATAACAAGTCAGCAGCAAGCTAGTGGAAACACCGTCATTAAAAATGATAAGAAAAAGGAAGTTATACAAACAAGCGCTAAGAACGTTGAGCACATAGTGGGAAATGACAAGACCAAAAATGACCAGAAAGCAAATGAATTATTCCCAAAGATATCAGGCGAAAAGGGATTTTATTCGGACAACGATGTCATTTTACCAAAATATCAACATCTACAAACGCCTCATGAGATAGTAAGAAGCGTGGAAGCAGTAATTCATCCGAAGAAAGAAAAAAGTCGGTCGGGAATAACCATTTCTTATTCAACCGCTCAAACTGAATTTGCCATAGATTCATTCAGATATAGAAAAAGAAGACAAGTAGAATGCCAAGAGATTCCTTTACAAGCTTATTGGACAACATTTGGTAACTTAAATGAGAAGCAGCTAAAATGGTATTTCTATTGGAGAGAACAAGCATTAAAAGGAAATTACTTGGATGTGGACTTAAGTTATCTCATTTTATTCACATATGAACTTATGAATTATACCTTTCATCGAAGTGCAGCTTTCAATGTAAGTATGATGGTTAAGTTGCGTGATAACTACAAGGAACGCATTCCTAAAGTAGAGAACTACTTGCCTAATTGGATAGCTGATATGTTGTTAGAATTAGATGAGAAGGAACTGGCAAGAGAATGGGTAGAAGAAAAAGTATATACCCCGTCTCTGTATAACCAATTAATTGAAAAGAAAGACGTCCTTGAAAAAATCTCCTTTACAACCTGGAAGCCCTTTATCCAGAATTACAGAGAGACCACATTTTTTCTTAATAACAAAAATAAAGTCTACAAAACGTTCAAAGAAAGTATTCCTTTGCTGAAAGAATATCATGCTGAACAAGGGTTTGAATTGGAAGACATTTGGTTTGAGAAAGTTGAGCAACGGGATGTAAGAAGGCTGTTTGCAAGTGCAGTTATCGCTAGGGAGACTAGTGATGTTCATGCCTATACCATTAGTTATAAGCCAACAAATAATTTGTTTAAGGAAATAACCACTTTATTTAGAATTTCAGAAAATGTCACCCGGTCATTAAATGGAGAAAAACGAGAAATAAAAGTGGAGGATGGGATATTGCCTGATGATTTTAATCAAAGGATGATAAATAGGTTAGAACAAGCAAAGACCACCAATAAACGATTCCAAGTTGTCCAAGAGAAAGAAAACACATCAAATGGGAGTGTCATTCCACAACCACCAAAAGAGGAAGGTTCCTCAATTGAACAAACCGAGACTAAGAAATTGGTTGATATTCAATTTAATGATGACATCATAAAAGAAACCATCAGAGCAAATAAATCTTTGCAAGAAGAATTTGTGAAATTCGATAATAAGGATGAAGTAAGCGAACCAGAGAAAGAACCAACAAAACCTGTTCCTTCCGGTAATGAAAATGCGGGAAGTTCCATAGATGAAATGGCTTCTTTCGTAAAAAGTGGGGAAGCCGGTATGGATGAAGTCACTGATTTTATAGCATCATTATCGGATACGGAACGAGCGTTTTTAGTTCAATTCAATATGGGGCGTATCGAACTGGATGTAGCCAAGCAGTTTCTTAAACAAAAAGGGAAAATGGTTGGAATGTTTTTAAGTGAGCTGAACGAAAAAGCAAACGAGTCCTTAGGTGATAATCTGTTAAGTGAACAAGGTGACATCATTACCATCTTTGAAGAGTTTGAACAGGTGGTGGGTCTTGTGACGGCGGAGATAGACAATCCTAGTGACGCTGCGGCTGTACCAGAAAAAACATCGGTACCTGAAGAATCCAACCCAAAACTTGAAACGGAAAAGGTTGCTGTAGTAAGCGATGAAAGTCCAGCATCTTTCCCAATAGGGAACATGTTTGATGCGGTTGAAGCTGGTCAGGATGAAATGAATGAGTTTGTTGAGTCCTTATCCAAGATAGAAATGGAATTTTTATCGAGATTTGAAAATAATCATATTAACTGCAATGAAGCAAAACTTTTCGTTAAACAGCAAGGGCAAATGCTTGGCATGTTCTTAACTGAACTAAATGAAAAATCCAATGAATATCTTGGAGATAATTTGTTAGAGGAGCAAGGTGAAATCCTTGCCATATATGAGGAATTTGAAGAAGTTATTGCATTAACAAAGGAGAGGTTCGTGCTTGAAGATTAAAAAACGTGATTCCGCTGCTATATTAAATTCTTTATTGGGTGGTGTTGTACCAAGTAGAGGATTGCAATACATCATGGTAGGACGTGCAGAAGAAGCGAAACAAATTGTGACGGATTTAACCAACGTGAAAAATGGGTCTTCAGTGATTAAACTCATTATCGGTCCATTCGGAAGCGGGAAAAGTTTCATCCAAGCCTTAACGCAGCAAATTGCTTTTGCGGAGAAGTTTGTCGTAGCTAAGGCAGATTTCACCCCAGAAAGAAGATTGTACGGGAGCGAGGGGAAAGCTGTCGCCATTTATACCGAGTTAATGAAGAACCTATCCATTGCAACCGTGCCGGATGGAGGGGCTCTTCCTACCATCCTAGATAAGTGGATAGGTGAAGTGCAGGCTTTAGTCGTTCAGGAAAAGGAATATGGCTCCGTGGAGTTTGATAATCCTCAATTCGTAAAAGATGTAGAAAAAGAAATTACCGCTGTTGTTTCAAAAATGGATGAACTAACAGGAGGGTATGATTTTGCCCGTATTCTTAATTTATACTTCAAAGGCTTCATAGAAGATAACAGTGAACTTCAACGTAAAGCTATGAGGTGGTTACGTGGGGAATATGGGACAAAAACGGAAGCGAAAGCAGATTTAGGTGTTAGAGATATCATCAATGATAATAATTACTATGATTACATCAAGGTGCTGTCGCAATTCGTTAAACAAATCGGGTATTCCGGGTTAGTGGTCAATTTAGATGAGGCGATTAATCTGTATAAAATTACGCACCCACAAACCAGGGATAAGAACTATGAGACCATTTTAAAAATCTACAATGATACCTTGCAGGGGAATGTGGAAGGGTTGTATATCAGTCTGGGAGGTACGCCTGAGTTTTTAGAAGATGAACGACGTGGTTTGTTCAGCTATGGAGCGCTGAAAAGACGGCTACAGTCTAATCCGCATGAAACCCAAGAGTACCGGGATTTATCACAACCAGTCATCAAATTAACGCCTCTGAAGCATGATGATACATTTGTGTTGCTTCGGAACCTTCGGGATATCCACGCGGAACACTTTAGTTATGAAGCTACTGTGAGTGATGATGAAATTAAAAACTTTCTCCGTTCGGAGTATTCAAGACCAGGAGCAGCTGAACATTTAACTGTGGGCGATATCATTCGGACCTTCCTTGGCGCTCTCAATATTATTTATCAAAACCCTGATTACAATCGGGCTGATATTTTCGGGGAAATAGAAGTAGCGCCAAATCCATCATCTGCTATTCAGTCCCGTTTTAATCGGACAGAAGGGTAGGCGAGAGAAATGGGTTCCTTTGAGTTATTATCTAAAAACATTCAACGGAAAATTTGGGATATGAAGTGGGACCGTTTCACTCCTATACAGGACCAGACCATTCCTGTCATCCTAAACACGGAAAAAGATGTGGTTGTTTCATCGGGTACTGCTTCAGGTAAAACTGAAGCAGCCTTTTTACCCATTATCTCGATGATTGAAAAAGAGGCAGCTACTTCGTTGAAGGTGCTGTATGTTTCACCGCTTAAAGCGCTCATTAATAACCAATTTGAACGAATAGAACGGTTATGTGAGTATACGGATATCCCGATTCATCGCTGGCATGGTGACATAAACCAAAGCCAAAAGAAGAAATTCGTGAATAATCCGTCTGGGATTCTACAAATTACCCCTGAATCGATTGAAAGTCTATTCATTAACCGGACGGAACAAGTAAAGCGTATATTCGAGGGTCTAGAATTTATTGTTATCGATGAAATACACTCTTTTATAGGACAAGATAGAGGTGTTCACCTGCGTTCGCTATTATCAAGAGTGGAGCAATACACCAAAAAAACGCCACGAATAATAGGGTTATCTGCTACGATTGATAACTTTGATTTAGTGAAAAGATGGATAGATTTTAAAACTCCAGATAACGTAGAAATCATTGAAGCGATAGGGAGCGACAAACAGCTACTTTATCACATTATGCATATTCCGACTGGTGAAGATAGAAAAATTAAAGTTGAGTTATTTGAAGATATGCGAGAATTAACGCGACATCAAAAAGCGATTATTTTTTGTAATAGTAGAGGGGGCGTAGAAGAAACAACCGTCTTTTTAAATCGATTTGCAGAACGAGAGAAAATGGGGGAAACCTATTTTGCCCACCACTCATCGATTGATAAAAAAGAGAGGGAATACGTCGAGAAAACCATCATGGAATCGAAACTGCCTAAAAGTGTTGTAGCCACTAGTTCATTAGAACTTGGGATAGATATCGGTGATGTGGATGTAGTCATTCAGCTAGATAACACCTATACAGTCTCCTCGTTGAAACAGCGACTAGGTCGTTCCGGAAGGAAAACGGATGCCAGTCAAATGCTGCAACTCTATACGACGAAGGAAGATAGTCTTCTCCAATCTCTAGCTGTCATGGAATTAATCCTTGAAAAATGGATAGAACCTGCATCTGATTACCCGTTTCCAATTGATATTGCCTTTCATCAAATCATTTCTATTTGCCAAGAGACCAATGGTATTACGTACGGTGATTTATTAGAACGTATAGAAACCAATCATATTTTACATGCACTCAACACGTTAGATGTCCAAGTGTTAATCAATCATATGGTGGAGAAAGACCATTTAGAAATTATTCAAGGAAAAAACGAACTCATCGTGGGGATTGAAGGAGAACGTATTCTTCGGGGCAAGGAATTTTACACAGTCTTCATGACGCCAGAAGAGTATGATGTCTTAGAAGGCATAAGAAAGATAGGTAACATAGATAAGTCACCTTTTGTCAACATCGGAGACAATTTAATCCTAGCCGGTAAACTGTGGACGATTAAGGATATCGACACAGATAAAAATAAAGTATACGTATCTAAGGCAGTGAATGGGAAGCCCCCGCTTTATTTGGGAGGCGGAGGGAAGATACACAAAAAAATCGGAGAAAAAATGATGGAGATAGTGTGTGGCGACCAGGCGTTCACTTATACCAATGAGGAAGCAGCGCACACACTCAGGGATATGCGAAAAAAGTATCAACAATTTGGGGTTCATTCAAATCAAAGACCTATCTGGGAAATGAAAAATGAAACGATTTTTGAAACGTTTACGGGAACAACCATAACCCGGACTCTTTGTTGGATGTTAAGTTCATTTGGCGTGGATATAGTTAGTGTGGATGGAATCGGGAGAATTACGATTGAAGGTTCGAAAGATTTGATTAAGGTACTTCAACATATTCAGCTTAAAGAGTGGAAACCGGAAGAATTGCTACCTTATACTAAAGAAGGAGAGTATTATGTCTCTAAGTATTCGATTTACTTACCAAAGGAATTGCAGGATAGAATTCATATTGCACATGAAATAGACATTTCAGCAACTTTGGATTATTTAAATAGCCTTGAATTTAAATTAATCAAATTGATATAAAACTTTTATAAAGCTATATAAAAAATTGAGAGTTTCCTTAATGATAGAAAAAAGATTTTAGTTTTCGTAAAAATATTTACTAGGGAGCTGGTTCTTCTTAATTATGGAGACCTAGTATTTGAAACAGAATGCTGATTTACAATATAGGGGACTGTAGCGCGTAACCATATGAGGTTGCTTTAATCGGGATTATTGGAGATGGATTGAATCTGTGCCACCGCGCTATTATAAGGAATTTGCAAACCTGTGTTTTTACATGGCGTATATATATATAGTTTTTTAATATATGAGTGTAGACATTTGATTGACGGTCTACCTGCACCCGTGTTTACTGGTCATAAGGATATATCTTCTTTTTATTCCTCTTTGTTTTTTTAAATTTTATGGGTTCCCTTCATTCATGTAAATATATAACTTTTACACGCTTTGAAAGGGTTGTTTTGTTTCGGTCTCTTGCGACCAATACACAGACTTGTTCCTTGGAGATACCTCTTTTTGACGCTGAACCACCACGTTTTCTTGATTTGCGAGTTGGGATAGTCTTTCGACCTTTATGACTCTCTAAGAAGTAGGTTTCATCTACTTCTACTATTCCTTCAAATGTACCTATACTTTCTTTCGCAAGAGCAGACAACACTTGACGCAAGCCATTCTTGCGGCTGCTGAAGAAGAGAAGTCTCCGGTTATCTTAGGTGTATCTGAAGGTGCTGCTCGACATATGAGTGGGTTTAAAACAGTCGTTAAAATGGTTGAAGGCTTGATGAAAGATATGAAAATTACCGTACCGGTTGCTATCCACTTGGACCATGGTTCTAGCTTTGATAAATGTAAAGAAGCCATAGACGCTGGCTTTACTTCAGTCATGATTGATGCATCCCATGACCCGTTTGAAATGAATGTAGCGACTACTCGCAAAGTGGTTGAATACGCTCATGAAAAGGGAGTATCTGTAGAAGCTGAACTGGGTACAGTCGGCGGACAAGAAGACGATTTAGTCTCAGAAGGTATCATCTATGCGAATCCTAACGAATGTTTGGAAATGGTTAAACGCACAGGAATTGATACGTTAGCTCCGGCTTTGGGTTCGGTACATGGACCGTACAAAGGTGAACCGAAATTAGGATTTGATGAAATGGAACAAATTTGTGAATAACGGGAATGCCCTTGGTACTTCTAAAATTAACGTAAATACAGAAAACCAAATTGAATTTACGAAAGCAGTTCGTGCGTTCCTACAACAGGATAGCGAAGCTTATGACCCAAGAAAGTACATTGTTCCAGGTCGCGAAGCGATTAAAAAGACGGTAATCGGTAAAATTCGTGAGTTTGGTTCATCATTCAAAGCATAATTTCTTTTTATATATGTAGCTTAAGGTTAGATATCATGTCTATCATTATAAGCATGATTAGAGCCATCATCATCGATATATCTATCTCTATCAGAATCGTTATAATCTACATCGTTATCGATATCCCAATCTAAATCAACGGCGTTATATGAACGTTTAGTTACTTTAGGTGCAGTAGCCGTAGCCGTAGCCGTAGCTTTAACTTCAATAGTTTTAGGTCCTAGATATTCTTCTGGTCTTTCGTTTATTATTAAATTGCTAAGCCAAAAGGTAAAAATATCAGCTAATATTATTTTATTGTTTTTGATATTCTTTTTATTTGATTTATATTGTGAAATCATCGTATCAGGCACAATAAATATCTCTTCATTCTGCGATTTATTTTCAAATAAAAATTGTAAAATTAGGTTTCCCTCTCGTTCATATTTACCTGTGAACCATTTTTTGTATCTTGTTACTAAAAAATGCTTAACCAACTCGTTACATTCTTGTTTATAAGCCTTTTTATCTTCGGTTTTGTAATATGGATTATCTCCTAAAAACTTATGTTCAGGAATAATGTCGAATAAACCATATAAAATAGTTTCCGTATCGCCTGATATCCCGCGATTAGCGATGTTATCAGATATTAATTCTTTTGAGAGGTTAGACAATATAGCAGTAAGATTAAAGTATTGCTCTCTCTTCATTCCAAACACCTCCATTAGTAACGTTAATTTACATCGACTATGACTATCATACTATGACCCTTATTTGTAATTTCATAAAAAGGACTATTAAAGGTCCATTATTTTTCCATAAAATTATTGATTGATACATTTTCTTCAAATACTTTGCCTAAGTATTTATAAATTATAGTTACGGAATAAATTTCAACGTCACTTTTTATTGAAAGTCCATATCTAGAATGGTATTCAACATCCTTGGTTCCTGTTCCAGTTTCTATCTTTACGCTATTATATTCTTTAAAATTATAATCTTCTTCAGCAAATGTATCGGAAATGACAAATCCTTTGCCTGTTTCACTAACTTGTATTTTGGCTAATTCCGGTTCATCTGTTCCATTTATCCGAATATCAAGTAATTCAATATCTTGATATCCATTGTTGCCTAAAGTAATTACTGCTACTTTTTGGTCTAACCCAGTCCCTAATAAAATCGCTTCCAGTTTAGGTTGTACAAGTATAAAATAAAAAACAATACCGATGATAATAATAACCCCAATTAATAACCCCAATTTTTTCACTAAAATCTCTCCATTCGATTGACCTAAGTTCACTAACAACAGGTAATTATCTTTCCTTCTTAACAATATTAATAATTACCACTCCAGATTAAAGAAATGGATAAGTCGATTTAATGGCGTTTCCACCAAGTATTTACAGCTCTGTCTGGTTTCAGTTCCTCGACATCTGCCCGGTTAGTTTATGTAGAAATTTTCACAATCTCATATTAATTTTAACATAAATGCCCAATCTCAAGCTTTTTTATTGTTTATTTTAGGCTATGTTAAAGGTTAAGGTTGATTTAATAATGCACAAAAAAATGAGCTGGAAAATGTATCTCCAAGCTCATTTTTTACTAAAGGACCAGTTAGTTGAAGAACGGAATAATTTTTTTAAAAATTCATCGAAGCTATCTGTTATTTTGATATATTCCCATTCTGTTGTTTCATTAGTTGAAGCTAAAAAGTTTTCTGCAATATACATAACAGAAGGATTATCTTTTGTATTTCGATAATCTAACACAACCCAATAATGGAAATCGGTCCACAATACAATAAACCCTTTAGGGAGGTCGACTTCTTTTAATAGTTCTTCGGACGACAAAATGCTCATATCATCATTCTCGAAATGTATGGGTTCTATGGAAGGAAGTTTTACTCGTTCCTCGCAAGGAATGCCTGCAGTATCTACAGCAGATAAAATGAAATAAGGATAATTTAATTCTCCTCCATTTTGTATCTTCATTAAATCTATAAAAGAATGAGGAAATTTAATGTTTAATAAGTTTTCAGCTTTTTTAACTATTTCATCATTTATCGGATATTCAATAGGTTTATATTTTGGCCCTTCCTGCCAAAAATCCAGTCCATTATAATAAACCTTTTTCAATGACAGCACCTCCTACATTTATTTATTAGCTTAACTTAAATACATCCCCTTATTAAACATCCTGCTGCGTTAGTTTAAGTGTAACATTTTACAAGTAATACCACCTTACGAAAAATCAACCCTTACCTTTAACATAGCCTTATTTTATTAATCAACCTTTACCTTTAACACAGCTAATTTAATAAAACCCAACCATAATTTCATCAAATATCAACAGAGTTAATTAACAAAGCTAATAATAAGAAATTTATAGAGCTTGAATTTTTATATTTTTAATTTGACCACCATTTACATACATGGTGAATGGATACCCACAATACCCAGGCATTACAAAGTGTGAACAGTGAAATTGTTGAGGAGTTATATGAAGAGCAAACAGATTTCATTACTAAGGATTTTTAATTGATAAATGATTAATATAAAAGCGGTATTTCAGCGGTTGAAAGGATTAAAAAGGAATCTGCTCTTGCTTTGAGGAAGAAATAGCTGTTCGTATATGGTAAGTATGCAATTACTGGTGACTCGGTTTATGAAGTATTAGAGGCATGTCATATTCAACCATACAAAAATGAAGACAGTAATCATATGCAGAATGGAATTCTTCTTCGGGCAGATATCTTAAACTGTTTGATAATGCTTTAATCGTAATTAATGATTATTAGACGGTAAGGGTTAGTCCATTATTTTAATCAGAGTTTTATCAATGACTAGATGGATTAAAAATACACCTTCAAAAAAAATACTTTACTCTTCTCAAATAGTCAAGCAAGAAAAAAACGCCCTTGTGAAGGACGTAAAATACTCACAAATTAATGACCCATCTCCACTTTTAAGTTCATTTTCTTAATCCATTACCGTTTCCTTCTGACACACATTTTTTTGATTTTGCCCGTGTTGTCTTTTTTTCTAGTTTAGTATGTCTCGTTATTGTTTCATATTGAACAATCCTCGTAAATTAATTATGCCTTCTCATGACCGATTTCCTTTGTCACCTGTATCTATAATAACATCTATTATTTCTTCTTTTGTCATCAGAACCACACCACCTTACGAAAAGTGTATTTTAGGTACTTTATTTTATCGCAGCAAATAACTTTTTAGACTTAAACATAGCGTAAATCAATAAAAAACAGAGATAATTCATATGAGAATTACTTTGCTAATTTTGTTACTTTTATATTTATAAATATTTGGGTGCCTCAAAAGAGAACGGCTTATTAAATTTATATATCCCTTTTTTATTATTTATTTCTACTGTTTTCGTTTTTTAATCTTTATTTTTAATTAGAAGGTTTAATTCTCGGCGTAATTGTAATAATCTCTCTTCTCGTACTGTTCTATTTTTTATTTTTAAAATCTCATAGTATCTACTATTAAAAGGTTCTTGTTCAATAAGAATATCTATTTGTTTTTGCATCTCCTCGTAGACTTTTAATTTTTTTTGTACTTGGTGACTTATCTGCTGTTGTTCTTCTTTATTTAGCTGCCTCATAAAATCTTGTACTCGTTTTGTACCGTACCTTCCACGATATTTCCATTGATAGCGCTGCGAAACGGTGCTAGAACGGTAATTCTTCTTCCTATAAGACCAAGAGTAAATATAGGCAAACCCACGAATTATTTTTACGGAAATTTTTTTGGGGTTGTTTTCCACTGTTATTCACCTCATAAATTTTTAAAATTTTAAACCAGAAATTCCGTTTTGTGTAAAAAAGGTGAATTTTTTTATAATATAACTTTAAATTAAAAATGACAGTTAATTGAAGACAGTTAACTCAAATTATTCTTGAAGAGGGAAATGCTTATAACACGCATTTTATTTGTTTTTTCCTTATTAAATTTGTTCTCCTTTTTATAGGGGAAATTTGTATAACAAATTTCATTTTGATAACATTTTCAAAAATAGTGAAGGAGATGCACAAAATGAAAATGAAAGAAAAATTGATAAAATACTCGCATGATGGGGATTTTCCTAAAAAAGCAGGAGTTTATATCTTAATAAATCAGAAGAATGGAAAAGTATATATTGGTTGTACACGGAGTGTGAGGGCAAGAATTGCCTCTCACAGAAGCCTACTATTAAGCGGCAGGCACTATAGTGAAGAACTCCAGCGAGCTTTTGACAAGGATTATTTAGGGGTTATGGTGTTAGCTCTAATTCCACATGCTAACCAACAATTATTAAGGGAGGCTGAGCGATTATTTATACAATCAGCTCCATATCTCTTTCCGTCTGGAATAATTAACAAAAGGCTCGTCAACTATTCCAATTACAAGAGATAGGTGTTTTGATGGGTTTCTTTAATAAATAAAAACCCTTTATCAATAACGTAGGGGTGCCTAATAATTAAATAATTCATTAAGGGAGAGGGGACTTTATCGATAAACTAGCGGTTGAGGAATTTGTAAATGAATTTTTCCCCGTACACTCCCTCTATAACAAAAATTATTGAAAAAGGTTTCGACTAAGGAGTTTCATATGGTGGGGGACCATGGGGTAGTGGAGGTCCACCTACTGCGGTTGTTTATATGAAGTTAACTTCAAAACTCAGCGACAAAGAATTGATTGTACTCTAAGGGAGACGAAGAGATTAAAAAAACTTTTGAAGGAAAGCACAGTTGGTATGAAGGCACCCACTCCATCAAATCCCAGCAAGGAAAATAACGAAGGGGAACCCCATTGAATAATAAATAAAATGCCGGGGGATGTCTAAAAAGGTCATTGCTTGAATAGACATAAAGTAATCTCCTAGGTGGAATAACAAAAAAGTAGCCTCATCAATCGATGATGGCTACTTTTTTTGTTTGGATGACCGGTATTTGGACCTACACTTTACATAGAGAAAGGGAACCAGTAGAGGGGATTACTCCAGCTCTCCATATCCTTCTATATTATAATCATTTTTAAAATCTATCATTACGTACATCTTATCTTCTTTGTTGTCTTTATAATATCCGTTTACAAACACGATATTTGTACTGGCTTCTTCTGGAGGGAACTCCGTATCCGTCGCGATAAATTCTCTTTTTTCTTCTTTTAATAAATATTCAGATGCGACATGTGAAGCTGTCTTACTAACTTCCTCTTTATCCAATCCATCGACCTCCTTTTGACAACCAATCAGGAAACATAGGAAGAGTGCACAAAAAATTATTTCGCTAATTCGTCGCATTAATATCGCCTCTTTTTGGTAAATTATATATAATTTGATTATATAGCGATAGGAAGGGAGTTGCAATCTTGACAAATGAAGTTAGGGATAAAGAACTCCATCATTTGAGTCTGGTCTCCTACAAGGAGAAACCAGCCAAGAATATTACCCTTGTTTTCAAAGACGGGAAGGAAACGTGGGATATAAAATCACTTAAAGAATTTACCTTGCACGATAAAACGACCGGTTTTGATGCTGTGGTTTACAAAAAAGAAGATAATGTGGTGGTTGCATTCAGGGGTACCCAGGGCGATGACCTCCTCGGGGAGGGTTTACAGGATGTGGCTACGGATATTGACTATATTGTCAGGAAAATGGATGTAAAAAAAGAGGTGCCCAAGGAGTACAAACAAGTAATCAAGAAGCCGTATTATGATAATCAATTTACGGAGGCAGAAGACTTAGTCAAAGCGGTAAAGAAAAAATATCCCCATGCAAAGGTTTCCTTAACAGGTCATTCCTTAGGTGGGGCATTGGCTTCCTATGCTGGTGCGATTCATGACGTAGATGCAGTCACGTATAGCGCTCCCTCTGTACTGGAGATTTTACCTGAAGAGCTTCAGAAAAAAGCAAAGAAAGGGGAATATGACCAATCGATAGTCAATTATATACATCCGAAGGATTCTATTGGAGCAGGGGCATTTAACCCCTATGATAGGCATATTGGTTCGAGTTATTACATCGGTTCTTCCTTTGAATTTGAAAATGCAGAGTATCAGAATAAACCATTTTCTCGTTTCTATTCATCCATCGCTAAAGATAAATTTCACGATTTAAATCATTATTCATTTGATGGATTGGGTAACTTATCAAATCCGACGCTAACAAATGTTCAAACGGGACGAGAATTGTGGCAGTCTCCGAGGTATATATCTTCGGACAGAACGACTATCCGGATAACGCCCGAACATTTAGAAGATGTTATAAAAGACCTGATGTACTTTCTTACAAGGGTAGATGACATTTGTGTGGAAGCTACTAGTTTCATAAATAGATTAGACGGAATTAAAAAGAGCGCTCATACTCAAGAAGAAGCAGTGTTATCCATCCAACAATTTAGGCGGTGGTTTTCAGAAGAAACCTCGAATATATCTATTAATCTTAATGATGCTTCAAAAGCATTTGTAAAGGCGGATACTTTAGAATGAAAGAATTAAAAGCACTAATGACGGAACTGGAAGAACTTGAATTTATGGATAAAAAATATTCAGCACTTATTGAAAATCTTCGAGCCGAACAATTACTTCTTAAAAACCTTATCGAATCAATCACGACATGGGACGCAGGAAAGGCAAGGGAGGCATTTTCAGATAATCTGGTACAATATTTCGAGAAATTTTCTAGTAAACTTGCAGAAATGGAGACTATCAGTTTAGATATTAAAACTGCCAAGGAGAATATCCAGTCAAATATTAACCAAGAGATGACAAAAATCTCACCATTTTAAGCGATTATCTTTAATATGGCTGACCAACGAGTGAAAACGTACATAAAAAAACAAGACAGCATCTAATTGAATGCTGTCTTGTTAAGTGCCACTGTCGATTAATTCTGCCTGGATAATGTATCGTTCAGGTGCGTCACCTACGTAATTGAAGGGGTAACAGGTAGTTAACGTTAATGTTGCTGCATCTTTTTTTACGATAACTGTCCGGTCATCCGGGTCCGTAATAAAGATTTTATTGATAGAATAAGAATAGACTTTTTCATCATACTCCACATTAAGCATGTCTCCTGTTTCTAACTCATCCAATTTATAAAAGATGGTATCTCTATGACCGCTTAATACGGTGTGACCGCCTCCATCAGGAGCTGTGGTTAACTCGCTCACGAACATCCCCACACCTTTTTTCAATACGTTTTCATCTGCTCCCCAAAAGACTGAATACTTTTGTTTGAACTTCGGAATCACTAAGTAAGCAATTTTATCTCCCTCTGTGTGTTTGACTTGGGTTGAAGGGGTTTGAGGAACGGGTTCTTTCATTGTTGTCTCTTTTTCCTGCTGATTATTTGGTTCAGAACGGTCTTTTGCTTTTGCTTCCATTTGTTCATATTTCATCAATTCTTTTGGATTCAATTCTTCAGCAGCAGAACGACCGGTGTTCCATTCGATAAAATAATAGGTGCCTATGCTTATACCAATGAGGATAAATAAAAAACCTAGATATTTTCTCATGATTACCACCTTAAAGGAAAAGAAGACGACAGGTTATGTCGTCCTCTTGCATTAATTAGTTAGTTTGTTTCTTACGGAACACTAGAAGAGAACCAGCAGCAAGTAGGACTGCACTTAATCCCATCATTGTCACAGCGTTAGATGCTGTTTCTGGTAATTTTTCGCCTTCTTTAGAGTCAGAAGTTGTAGATGTTTGCTCTTCAGATTTGCTTGAATCGTCATCTTTGTTTGTGTCATCGTTTGTAACAGTTGTTGAGTTGTCATCTGAATCTTCATTTGTATCTGAAGATTCTTCTTTTGTGCCTGAAGTATCTTCTTCTTTAGAATCGTCTGTTGATGCTACGAAACTATCATACTCACTTTTAGAAACTTCACATGGCAAACCATCGCTATCTCTATCAAGGTCATGAGGGTCATTAGAAGCACTGTACCCGTTATCTTTCCAGAATTTCATTACCTCTTGAGTAGATGAAAAGTCTCCGCAATTCTTGTCCCCAGCTCCAGCAGCACTTACATTAGTTTGAGCGGCTGTGAATAAGAGTGCAAAACCAAATAAACATACAAACAATTTCTTCATCAGTATTTTCCTCCTCTAGTATGTTATGGTGCTCCTTACAATATTAGACTGTAATCTACAAAAAATCAATATGGAAAAGAGGTGATTTTGACAATATTCTGGCAAATGAAACAAAAGTTCGTATGTAATATCGAAATTTCTGAATTCTAGTAAATTACTAGTTATATGGAACTATGTATTCTCTCTTTTTTCCTTCACAACGAAGATTCTTTTTCACCAATATAAGTTGAAATCCTCACTTGAGGATGGGGGAAAATAAAGTGGATTTTAGTGAATTAATGTTTAAAAAAATAAAAACTCCTTATAATTGAGAAAAGTAAAGATGAGTAAGGAATTATAGATGGAAGGTGAGGAACGAAGTGTGAAAAAGCAGAAATCCTTAATGGGATTGGGAATTTGTTTAATAGCGACCCTATTTATAAGTGGTTGCGTTGGTAATAAGGATGAGGCGATAAATAAACCCCTAATAGTAAATAAAAATGGGCTCGTGTTAAAAGCAGAATTGAATCAGGAGCAATACGCTTATCATGAAAAAATTATGATAAAAGCTGAAATCAAAAATACGAACAACAAACCCTACATTTTTAAAACAAACGATAGTTGTGATACGAGATTTAATGTCGAGTTAAATGAGTTACTTGAAAGAGATTATGAGATTGAATCGCTCTTGGTAGATGGAAAAGGTTTGATGGCAATGGGGCAAGATGAGTTGCCATCAAAGAGCACGAAACAATTAATCATAACAGTTACACCCAAATCTACGATAAATGAGTTGATGTTGAAGGGAGAAGAACGATATTCTCTAGCTGTAACATTTAAAGGTGCGGAATTAAAAGTAATGTTACCAGTTGAATGTTATAGAGGATTAGCCCTTCGATGAAAAAAGATAGAAAGGATACCGATATGTTTGGTTTATCCACCTCTAGGTTTATGAATTCGAATACGAAAAAATGGAATATTAACCTTATTTTCATAAAAAAATTGAAAATCGTGTACTATTTATCAAACCTATGAGAGGCGGTAAATAATGATATTGTTGTCTTTGAGTGCTAGGAATCATGTAAACAGTTCTGTTTGTCTATTTAATTTGGTCATCGGAAAATTTCGTATACATCAATATCAAATTGTCCCGAGGTCGGTAATAGGGTCAGATAGTTTAGTAAGAATACACAAATAGTGATAAATCAAGGGGGGGAATTTCACATAGTTTGATATTACCTAGAATTGCAAGGAGGACTAAAATCATTCAGTGACACAGTGAATTTTTTTCAATCGAAGAATCATTCGTCACACCAATAACATAGAGCTTTCTTATACTCAAGTATGATTTATAGGAGTAGTTTGCTAAGATGAAATATGGCATAAATAATCATTATCTAATGAAAAACATTGAAGAAAGGGAAGAAGAAATTGTTGCAAATTCAAAAGAACATTATGGATGTATTAATAGAACTAACTAAGAAGAATGAAGTTCATCAAATAAAAGACATGTTAGAAAATCTAGATGTGAAAATTAAAGGGAATGTTTTTGAATTATATATCGAGGAATTATTTAAAGGGAATGGTTGGTTAACTGCCCGTGTAGGCGGTAAAAGCGATTTTGGAGCAGATATCCTATTGTATCATCCGAAGAACCCAACAGAAGTATCGTTGGTTGTCCAAACAAAAAATCATAGAAAGCCATTAAGTTTCGATGATTCGAGAATTGAGTTGATTAAGTTTGAAGAAAAAGCCCAAATAGCGTATCAATGCAATAATTATAATTTGATTTCCATTAATGGGTTCGTTAAAGATGCGTTAGAACTTGAAGAATTCAACATGAAAATGGAGGATTGGGATTATGTAGTAAAGTTAATTGAAAATTATTCCGTCGGTTCAAACCGTTCACCAGAAATTGAATTATACGCCCATAACAAAATAACCTATAACAAAATAATCGAAACATGGAATCTATCAAAAAAGGTAGCAGCTGTACAATCGACAGGGACAGGGAAAAGTTTTTTAATCACAAAAACGCTTTCACATTTCTTTGGTGTTAATAAACTTGTTTTAGCTCCTTCACAATATATTCTTCAATCAATTCAGAGAAATGCTTTATGGTTAAATAAACAAACAATCTATATGACATACGCAAAGTTAATGAATATAAATGAAGAAGAACTGAAGAAAATGCAACTTGGATATTTGGTAATGGACGAATTTCATCGAGTAGGTGCGGAAAAATGGGGAAAAGGTGTAGAGAGACTATTACAGGTTTATCCTGAAATCACAACATTAGGAACATCAGCTACCCCAATTAGATATCTAGATAAAAATAGAGATATGACAGATGAACTCTTCGAGGGCAAGGTAGCTAGCAATATATCTCTCCCCGAAGCCATTGTAAGAGGGTATTTGCCAAAACCATATTATGTTTCCTCGCTGTATACATTGCACGAAGAAATTGAAAAAAGAAAAGTGCAGATAAACTCTTCTTCCTTTATTAAAAATGATGAAAAAGAAGAGTTATTACTTCAATTAAAAACAATAGAAGTAAACTGGGAAAGTAGCGTAGGTGTGCCTCAAATACTAAAAAAACATCTAACTAAAACCAATAAATTTATTGTCTTTTGCCGAAACAAAGAACATCTTTCGGAAATGGAATGGTTGGTAGAAAAATGGTTCAAGGATTCAGGTGTATCACAAAGAATCAAGAAAAATCGTGTGATTAGTGATGATACATATAAAGATGCTGAGTTAAGTGAATTTATTAAATCGAACAGACCAAATACTACGCACTTGTTATTTGCTATTGATATGTTAAACGAAGGATTGCATATCAAAGATATTACAGGTGTCATATTGCTTCGACCTACTATTTCGCCTACTGTATTTTATCAACAAATAGGACGTGCCATTGCATCGGGTGATACGAAAGAACCTATTATTTTCGACCTTGTAAATAACTTCAATAGTATTTTAAGTGATGATTTCAGTAAGGATTTAAATAAGGCGCAAAACACAGAAAACAATAAACGAGAGAAACTGAACTTACCAAAAAAACACATGCACTTTTCCATTTTTTCTGAATCAAAAGAAGCGGTACAACTATTTAGCGATATAGATAACCGGATTACTAATGCTTGGGATTATCATTTTCAAGAATTATTGGCATACAAATTGAAACATGGAAATTGTCTTGTTCCTGGCGGGAGCAAAACATATCCTCAGTTAAGCAAATGGGTTAGTCATCAACGACGAAACTATTTAGAAAAAAGATTAAGCGAAATACAAATTAGTAAATTAGAAGAATTGGGTTTTGCTTGGAAGCCAGATGAAGCGTCTTGGAACGAAAAATATGACATGCTTGTTAAATTTAAAGAAAAACACGGACACTGTATGGTTCCTCATACTTTCAAAGAGGTTTCTGGACTATACAGTTGGGTAGTGAATCAACGGACTCATTACTCACAAGGAACGTTGTCTCCAGAAAGAATGGAACGATTAAAGGTGATTGATTTCGCATGGAACAAATACGACTATGAATGGGATATGTTTTATAAAGAGTTGGTTGAATATAAAAATGAATTTGGAGATTGCTTAGTTCCCTCAAACTATCCGAAAAATGAGCGATTGGCTCAATGGATGACTCGACAACGAACCCTTCAAAAAAAAGGCGACTTATCAGCGGATAAGATAGCGGCTTTAGATAAATTAGGCTTCCCTTGGGATGCGCTAGAAGAAAAATGGAACTCGAAATACCAAAAATTATATGCGTATCAATTAGAATATGGAAATTGCATAGTGCCCCCCACTTACGACAAAGAATTGAATGATTGGGTGAAAAAACAAAGGAAGGCGTTTCATTCAGGAATGTTAGATGAGGATAAGAAAGAAAAATTAGACCAATTAAATTTCTCATGGTCCCCTTTAGAAGAAACCTGGAATGCTAATTATATATCATTAAGTGAGTATAAAAAGGTACATGGAGATTGCAATGTTCCAGCCAGATACAAAGAAAACCCTCAATTATCTACATGGGTTTCAGACCAAAGAAAATCTTATAAAAGAGAAACTTTGCCACAAGAAAAAATAGAAAAATTAGAAGCACTTGGGTTTGTTTGGGGAGTTAGTAACAATGGCTGGAATGAAAAGTTCAAACAACTTAAAGAATTTCATGAAATAAATGGACATACGATGATTCCTGGAAATAACCCTAAATATAAAAGTCTTTCTGCATGGGCAAAAAATCAAAGAAAAAAGCATTCAGAAAATAAATTATCTGAACACCAATTGGAACAATTAAATCAACTTGATTTTGTATGGAGCGTTTTTGAAGAACGCTGGAATGATAATTGTGAATCCTTAAAGAAATACCAACAAATAATGATAGAGACACCTATTGTAATGGGATACGAAGAAAATAAAGAACTTAGTCGTTGGGTTTCTATTCAAAGAGGTTTTTATCATAAAGATGAACTCGAAAATGATAGAAAAGAAAAACTTGAAAACATCGGCTTTTTTTGGAGTAAAGAAGATGAAGATTGGACCTACCAATATTGCTTCCTCAAATTATACAAAGAAGAAAAGGGTGATTGCTTAGTCCCTATAGGATTTGAAAACAAAGACTTAGCGTACTGGGTTTCGGTACAAAGAAAACACTTTAAAAGTGGCAAACTTGAACCTGATAAAATAAGTAAACTAAATGAACTAGGATTTAGTTGGCATCCTAAAATGGATAGTTGGGATGAAAAATATCAAATGCTGATGGAATACAAAAATCAAAATGGTGATTGCCTAGTTAATAAACATCATCCGGAACTTGGTGCGTGGGCGATAAAACAACGAACGTTATATAAAAATGGTCGAATGAAGGATGAGAAGGTAAACAAATTAAACGAACTAGGATTTGTTTGGGATGTAGTAGAGCATGTATGGAATGAAAGGTATCAGGAATTAGTTGAGTACAAAAAAGAACATGGGGATTGTAAAGTTATCAAGAGATATCCCGTGTTAGGTCCCTGGGTTCAATCTCAAAGAAAAGCTTACAATGAAGGAAGAATGGACAAAGAAAAAATAAAGAAGTTAGAAAATATTGGTTTTACTTGGAATGAGAAACGTTAATTAACATACTGATACGATACGAGCATTCCATATAAACCTCTTTATGCTGCGGATAAGCATAACAGACCTTATGTTCGTTTAGATTTCTATCATGATGTAAGAGAAGACTACATTGGGTCATTAGTGTTTGACTTTAAATACAGACCCGCCCGTGCCATATGGGACAGTGCAAAAATCAATACTTCGGATAAAACAGATACCATGAAACATTTATTAGCGTATCGAAATGATTTTGTATCACCGTTCATATACAATAAGATATTGCCGCGTTATTGGAAAAGAGTCCGTCCAGTACAGAAGTGTGGGCTATTTATCCAAGGCATGGTGGAAATCCTTCTCCCTCAAGGCATTCATATGAGCATTTCCAAACAAGGCTGATGCAATTAACTCCATTAGAGGATAACAAGGTTTTTAACCAACAGTTGTTGGACTCTATTTCAGAAATTATTGCGATATATTCAGAGTTTCTACCGGAATGATATACATTACTAACAACACCTTTCCTCGTGAAGAGTGTTGTTTTTTATATAGGTCTGATATTGATTTCAATATTATCTGATTCGCTAACGGATACGCCCACCAAAAAGTTGGTTTTTTTGTTTTGCAAATTATAGAGATAAACGTATAAGTTCCAGTGTATTATTGCTATTATTAGTGTAAAGTGGAAAATAAGGGAGTGAGAAAAATTTGATTAAAGATAGCAAGGTCATAGAATTTCGTCATGATGGAAAAGATTTATTTGCAAGAAAAGATATGTATTTTATTAACGGTCGGAATAATTTAAATAAACTTTTATTCAAATATAAAGAAGTCTCTGTCAGTGTGATACTAGATGACGATGATATAGAAGAACATATTGCGGAGAATGAATGTATTCTGATAGATTCTTTGGGTCCCGAAGAATATATTAAAACACGTAGTAAATAGTATGTTAGAATTTCTTATATTAAGCGGTCTTATGTTGAATAAAAAAGCTAAATATAAAATGAATTTTCTCTATTCCCCTTAGAGTAGTTCAAGAAAAACTTGATGAGATTACTATTAATGAAAGAAAAATATTGGAAAGCAGTTTATAGTGTTGAAGGAATAATGTCTTTTTAAATTTTTAGACCCGTATATCTGATAAAAAGGATACTAAGGAACGAGGAGCTATTTTATTGCTCCTTTTTGCTTTTAGAGTGAATGTTAAATAGAAATCTTGATTCTTGATAAGGGAAGCTATTTTATTTCTTTATATAAATGGATTAGGAGAATATAGAATGGATAGATTAAACTCTCTCTCAAAATATTAAGTTCACTTTAATGATATCCAGGTGGAATATATTGAAGGAACATATAAAAAGAATAAGTAAGAAATAACATTTGGGTGGATAACAACAATAATATGAAAACTTTCAATAACTTATGGAAGTTTGACGCAAACAGCGGAAGAGTTAGTTATCAATTCGTTTGTAACATAAATCCTTTGTGCCTATTGCAAGGCAAAATTTCAATAACAATAAACTCTTGATAAACTACTGAAAATTTCTAATACTATATGGGTATCAGGTGATATTATGAAACAAAAAATAACATTATGGTTTAATAAATTTGAAAAGTATATTCCCATTTGTGATTTTATAGCTATAAATTTGGTAATCGTTTACATAGGAGTATTATCTGGGGCATACTTTAACAATGGTTATGATTCAGCTATTATTCGGCTTTTAGCCATAAAGCAAAAAGAAATTGATGGCGTAATTAATACCATCTGGCAAGTACAGTCCGGTGTAACTACATTAACAATAGCAACCCTAGCGTTAGTGGTAAGTATGAATAAAGAGAAGAAATATGGCTTTAAAGTTCTAACATTCTTATTTGTTATTAAGCCATTCCTAAAATTCCATGAGAAAATAATTTTGAGTATTGTATTATTATTTATTTCGTATTTTTTCGTAGCGTTCCAAGCACTTGCATCTGTTGTCTTCATTTTTCTTGTTAGTGTAATACTAGTGATACTAATGGTTTTGGAATGTGTAAAAATTATTCTCTTTGAAGAAAAAGTGGATGAGGAATTAAAGACACACCTTCTTGAACGAGTCCGAACGACAATTAAGCAGGAAAATATGCAAATTGAGAAGGAGCAATAGAAATGGAAAAAGAGTTAGAAAATCTCTTTTTACATACAGTAGAGGGAATTCAAAATAAAGAGTTGAAAACAATTGAAGAGAATCTAAACATTTTTAATCAAATGTTTGAAATTATATTAGCAGAGAGTTTAAACCCGCATAAATCTAACACTCTTAAAGAATGGGAAAAATACATAAATAACATTGGTGAAAATTTAATAAGTAGCGGTTTATTAGAAGAAGCAAAAAACTTAGTCATAGACTTGTACAAAGTTTGTAATAAGAAAAATACATATAACCTTAATCTTGAACCAATTATTTCTATGCTATTAAGGATTATTAGAGAACTTGATAATGCGAATAAGATACGCGTTATTCAATTTGTGGATATATTACGGGGAATAATTTTAAATAGTGGAAGCTATGAAGGGAATTATCATGACAACGATGCTCCCCGATTCATCCAAATGTATTATATTTACATCTTGAAAAATAAAAAACTAACTGAAGATGAGAAAAGCGAATTAATAGTGCAGATTATAAATAAAATCTTATCAATGTCGATAAGCATTATTACGAAAGATGAGTATAAACTAAAAACTTTAGAGCATGTATATTTATATTTGGCTAAGTCTATGGTTGACCAATACGATATACATAGGGTGAACAGATTCATTTTTAGTGAAAACAGATACCCGACTAGTGCTGTAAACAGACGGAAAATTCAAGTGATTATTTGTATATATTTATATTATCTTACCTATAAAGAAAATCTCCCTCAACCAGAAAAAGAGAGGTATTTGCAACTAGTAACTGAATTAAATTTAAACTTACAAGCTTTAATGAATTACGAAGGATTAAAAATTTGGAATTATTTTGATGAAATAAGTAATGAACTTAGTAGATGGGAAAGGTTCTTGGATGGTGAAAATTCAAAATGGTTAATGATGGATGGTGTAGTTAGGGAATTTATCCTGTTTGTAACCGCTGCAAATATTCAGTATGTTTCTATAAACAACATAGAGATAGGTGAAGACCTTTTGTTCCAATTCATAAGTATGCTTATGAAGGATAATGAGATACATGAAGAAGTTATTAACAATTATCGCAAGTTCAAAAAGGCTTTTGGTTATAACACTAATGATAATATGGTTTATTCAGAATTAAGTCTAATATTAGAACAGCTGCTAGCAAAATATAAACAAATTCAGATTGAGAGAATTAAAAGTGATGCTAAAAAAATATTGTTATTAAATGAAAATCAAATTATTTTGCATGAGGCAATTAATACTAGTTTAAAAACAAATAAGTTATTTAACATTATGCATCATGAAAAACAAATACAACCGATATCACCAAAAACTGTTTTAAACCTAATATATCCCATTAGGTATTTCTTAGATAAGAATGTTCTTAGAATGTATCAAGAGGAATTTGACGTAACACTGAGGAATCTAATAATTAATGAGATGGATAAAAATTTCAAAATTAGGACTCTTAGGTTTAGAGAAACTAACAAGATAAAATCCATTCTTGGTATTATTAACGAAGTGGAAAAAGAGGGGTATAAGATTGATGCTATCGTAAATGGGTTAAACAATAAATCTGGGTTTCTATATATTGAAAAAGATGAAGATATAGAAATCTTTAATAATTACTTAGAAACTATTGCTGATATAGTTAAGACCAGGCAATTAATGTTAATTGGCTTTGATAAATCCCTTAATCTTATTCAAATTAGCGATTTAGATATTAGCTTTAGAAAACCTACACAGGAAGAAATTCATTCGTTTTTAGAGAGAAGTAAAAATGATAAAGATGAGTATGAAATAAATATTGTAAACGACATTAATTTACCTTTTGAAAAAAATGAGGCTTTCGAGTATGTTTCTCTGGGTTACAGGGTTTTAGAAATTAAATTAGGATTAACTTTGAAATTTACAAAGGGTTCAGGTTTTATAATAAGACCAGGAACTTAACTAGCATTTCTAATGATTATCTATAACCCATTAACGTTGTTTTTGTAATCACTCCTCTTTCTGTGTTTTACCTCGCATATTAAGAGTAAATTATTATTCAAGGAGCATGAGCGTTCCGTTACATAATCTCATTTCAAAAAGAAACAGGAAGCTAAACTGTTCTTGAAGAAATTTTATCGCGTAGAATTTCTCTTTTATAATGATAAAGGACAAGTTGCACTTCTAGATAAGGCAGTATTATCTGTATTACAGGGTGATATATGGACAAGGGTTAGGGAACCAAGAATTTATTTTAAAGAAAACATTGCTATTGTACACGCAGTCAATTTAGATGGATTAAATCTGTTATATACACTAAAAAACACTGGTTTTGTGCTGCATGGATGGCTAACGGGTTGCTTTCAGGTGCTTTACTTCAGTAAGAGAGTTGCTTTGGCAGCTCTTTTTCTTATGGAACTAAAGGGGCATTTAGTTTAAGAGTGTTGTTTGTAAAAGTAAATACTTAACCTAGAATAATTGTTAAAATGTATTTTGAAGGGAGGAAATATTAGATGGTAAAATCATTGGAAAAATGGTGTATAGATAATAATCGAATTGATATTTTGGGAGAGTATGGTGGGGTATTAGGAGAATATGGGAAGTTTACTAAACCTTCAAAGATACCCTATAATAGTTCACAATATGTAATATGGAATTGTCTAAAATGTGGTTCATATAAAGCTTTACAAGTCAAAGAACGTATTTTAATAGATAAAATTGATTGCTTAAAGTGTAGGAAAGAAAAATCATTAAATAAACGCTTTGAAAAATTACAGTCAGAAGTTACAGATATTAGTTATTTAGCAAGGTCAATACAATCGTCTATTCCAGAACAGTATTTATACTATTATCTAAAAAAAGCATTTAATAATATAGAAAGTCAAAAAAAATTTGACTGGTTGAAGGGGATGTCTATTGATATTTATATCCCTGAATATAGAATAGGAATCGAATATGATGGAGAAAGGTTTCACTCAAATAATCTTAATGACGAATTAAAGTTTAAACTCTGCAAAAATAATCAAGTGAGCTTATTAAGAATAGTAGAAAGCTCAAAAGAACAACAAACAAAAACAGAATATCCTGCAGATTGGTACTGTGTATATAGTCCCAATTATAATTATACTAATATTTCTGAAGTGATTTTCGAATTATTAAAATACATAGATAAAAATAAAGAATTCAAACTTCGTGAATATCCTATTAATTTAATGAATGATTTAGTTGATATTGAAAAGCAGATAAAAAAGGAATTCAACAAACGAACACTATTCTATAAATGGTCAGAATTAGTAGAGTATTGGGACTATGAAAAAAATGGGGATATACTACCTAATCATGTATTTAAATCAGATAATAAAAAATATTATTTGAAATGTCCTAAATGTAATGAAGAATATAGCTTTAGACCTTATTACAGAAGAAAGGCTATTCCTCCATGTTCTTGTGAAAAAAATCGATATATAAAACAAGAAAAAGAGATAATTTCTATTTATGAAAATACAGGTTTAATAAAATTTGAAGATACTCTATTAGATAGACAAATAGAGGATGAGATTTTACGAATAGCAGAGGGTTTATATCAAAGTTATCAACATTTCGGAACTATTGAATTATATCATATAAGCTTAAGTGAATTCAGTAAACCGTTTCTAGTTGATTATCTTAATAATTATACTAATAAAAAAATATAAGAATTATTTTATTACATGGAAGAATAATGATTTCCTAACAATGGAGCTCACTACCCTGTTTATGTAAAATGGTGGATATAATGGAGAAGTAGTACCAAATATAAATATACAAAAAAAGGGAGGGTCAATTGAAACGCTTTATTGTATTTTTCATTTTCATCTTAGTTATAACAGTTTTAAGTGCTTGTACAGAAAGACATCTTTAAAACTTTCAAATGCACAAGCAGACATTATTAATGATAAAGAAAGAACAGGTTCAACGGTTTTATAACAAGGTGAGAAAGCGGGGCAAGAAGTTGTTGCTACATCGTTGTATTACTCTTTTTCAATCAAAAATGAAGGAGGCAGAACAATTGGAAAAGCACCTAAAAGTTTTTAGACCGTTAAACTTGAACCAAACGAAAAATTAATGACTGTTTCTAAGGAGGTAATGGGGTTTAATATTTTTAATCCAAAGGCATATGTGGATAATGGTTTGGGTTACAGTCACTCCTTTAGTGGTGTCCTTGAACCTAATACAGAGGGGAAATATATTCTACATTACGATTTAGGTATTAACGAAGAAACAACGGAAGTTCCCATTGTTCCATCTAAAGAACAATTAGATAAACTGAAAAATAATGGTTTAGAGGCAACTTTAATTGTTTTGTCGGGCAACTAAGAAATAGCTCGTGTTGATTTGAGCAAAAAAGATTAAGTATTTGCTATTATATTTGCTAGAAAATAAAAGTAATAAAAAAGCATCGGTGCTAATACGGAGATAACATTGCAGTTATTTCAAATCAATCTCATCTAATGAAAAAATAATCAATACTTTTCCCGAATTTGTAGTTCCGAAGCTATATGAAAGAAGGTCTCATTTATATAACTAAAAACATCAATATTTATAATATATGGAACTTTTAGTCATTAAGACAGATACAGAAATATCGAATCTATAGATACTTAACCAATTAATTAAATTAATCGTCTGTTTCAATGCTTTTTTGTATATATAATGTTTTCCAAACGTGGTAATATTTTTAGATAAAAACCTTGTATTGGAGGAAATATGATGCCACATAGAATTTGGAGTTTACAAAAAGTAAATGACATCATTGATGTATATGGTGTTTCAGAAAATTCTTCTGGCTATATCGCATGGAATTTAAAATTGTCGGATAGATTGGTTAGTATGAACCGTGAAGGTGCCATATATATACCTTCACAAGAAGAAATATTCATTGAGGTTAAAGAAGGTCAATATAACTTGCTTGAACATGAGGAAACTCTTAATACAATTTGTACTGAGATTCGTCGTTATGTAAAGGGAGAATTGTGGGACAATAAATTGCAGGTTATTATGGGCTTTATTGAAGAAATGGTGCGTGATGATAGCAAAGAAGAGTTAAATCGCATTTTTGAAGGTGCTAAATTGATTGTAGATGCAGAGAGGGATTTGGAAAAATGGGCACTTTACAAAGCTGATGCTGGTTATAATAAGATGCAGTATATTACTCTTCCTGAAATTTTATTAAATCCATTTGCTCAAATAGTAATTGGTGAAATTGTAGCTGTGCTCGTCACAACAGTGGTAGAACCATTAGTAGAACCTATTCCAGAAGCAATAAGAAGCGGCATGCAACGACTAAGGAATAGATTAAGAAGTCAAAAACCAACAGAAGATAGAGAAAAAATGATAAAAGAATTTGAAAAAGTTATTTTTATTCAGGATTACAAGAAAAGGAAAGAGGAAAGGAAGAATAGTTATTTGAAAGGTTAAATAATTATGTTGATTTTAGCATTGGTGAGCCTTCACTAGGCTATTTTTCTGTTTTTTAAATATTTATCTTTTTTAACTAAAGACTTAAATTATTTTGTATCAGTTAAATATTTTGTTAAATTATCTCCAATGAGTTTAAAATATAAGCCATTTGAACTGGGTAATATCTTTTACTATTCATGGAAATTCAAATTGTGAAGCAAACGGGTGCTTTACTTCAATAAGGGGAGGTTGGCAGCTCTTTTTTCTTATGGAGCTAACGGGCAGGTTAATAGTTCAACAAGAAATGTCCAAAGAGAACTAATAAGAGGTCTTTTTTTTCAAAAATTAACAGTATTATTTAACACGAGGGAGCCTTTAATTTTATAGTAAATAAGTAAATTTTTTGAGTAAATAACCAGCGACATACATACACAAGTTGCCTACTTTTATTCAAAATCAACAGGAGGAATCAAAATGAAGACTAAAAATTATTCGCTGTATAAAAATGGTACACATCTACATGAATTTGACACTATAAAGGAATGTGCTGCATGGTTAGAAAATATTATAGGGGGGGCTTTATACGAAGGTTTAAGGGCTTTGCGTGACGGGTGGAAACCTATGGAACATTCCCAGTTATACGGTTATGTAGTTAAAACAAACAAGTAATTACATATTGTGGAGAGGTAGTAGGATAATTATGTATCTAATCCTTTTTTACAAACGAGGGCTTTTGCCTCCCCTTCTGAACCGCCCTTACCTGTAAAGTTTACTTTAATTTGAGGCTCGTGGAAGTCCATTTTTTTATTACTTCCTCCAGCGGTTGTTTCATAGTTAGGAAACATGGAACCACAAATGTGATTTCAATTAAGATAACAATAAGGCTATCATTAAGCTAAAGGGTTGCATTAATTGAATAAAAGAAGCACTAAAATAAACGCTCAGAGCGATAATCTGAGCGTTTATGTTTGTTAATTGATTTGCATTAAAGTGTTATTTGATATGTTCTTGTAGTTTTTCTTCATATTATCAAAACTACTTAACTAAAGAGGTCAATATTTTTTTACTCAGTGGTGGGATGAAAGATAAAGTGAACAACACCAAGAATGAATAAATATAAAATAGAACAATAAATTGAATTTATCATACTAATAAGTAGACCAAATCGCCTATTGATTTGGTCTGCCCTAATTCCGTTATATGATATATAAACAGCATATCAAATAACACAAAATTATAGTGTGAAAATAGGCATTGTTAATTTACTAATTCGCTTCATGTCTAAATTATTTTGATTAAGGTATGTAGAATTAAGTAGAAAGAGATTTCTCCCAAACGGATTTGGGAGAAATCTTTACTCCTTAGATTTTATAAGGTTTTTTCATTTCACCCATAGGATATAACAGATACTACGAAGGACATCTTCGTTCCATCCTTGGTTCGATGACAGTCGAGGAAATTTATAAAAATCGTGAAAAGTTTTCCCAGGAAGTACAAAGGGTAGCTTCACAGGATTTAGCTAAGATGGGACTCATAATCGTATCATTCACCATTAAAGATGTCCGAGATAAGAACGGATATCTTGAATCGCTTGGTAAGCCAAGGATTGCACAAGTGAAAAGGGATGCCGATATAGCAACCGCCGATGCAGAGAAAGAAACGCGAATCAAGCGAGCCGAAGCTTCGAAGGAAGCCCAGCGTGCCGAACTAGAAAGGGCAACCGAAATAGCCGAAGCCGAGAAAATCAACAAGCTTAAGGTTGCGGAATTCCGGCGTGAGCAGGATATTGCCAAAGCACGAGCTGACCAAGCTTACGATCTTGAAACGGCCAGATCCAAACAGGATGTAACAGAACAGGAAATGCAAATCAGGATCATTGAACGTCAGAAGCAAATTGAGCTGGAGGAAAAAGAAATCCTTCGTCGCGAAAAGCAATATGATTCAGAAGTGAAGAAAAAGGCTGATGCCGACCGTTATGCGGTAGAGCAAGCAGCCTCAGCTAACAAGATGAAACAGATTACAGAAGCGGATGCCGATAAATATAAAATAGAAGCAATGGCGAAAGCGGAAGCGGAACGTGTTCGCATGGACGGTCTTGCTAAAGCGGACGCACAAAGGGCACAAGGTACCACTGAAGCGGAAATCATCCGGTTAAAAGGGGTAGCAGAGGCAGAAGCGAAGCAGAAGATCGCTGAAGCTTTTGAACAGTTCGGGCAAGCGGCCGTAATGGACATGATTTTGAAAATGCTGCCGGAGTATGCTAAACAAGTGGCAAGCCCGCTTAGTAATATCGACAAAATTACTGTTGTGGACACGGGTGGAAGCGGTGCGAATGGCGGGGCTAATAAAGTGACCGGGTATGCAACGAATTTAATGGCGACATTGCAGGAATCATTAAAGGCATCTTCAGGCATTGATGTCAAAGACTTACTTGAGAATTTCTCAGGAAAGCGGAATTTTCCAATATCCACCATCAATCAGGAGAGTGTTGAAGCGAATATGAATATGGCAGCAAGCAAGGAAGAGTAACAGGGGAAAAATTTAAGGGAGGTAAGAGCACTAACATGCTCTTACCTTTTTTGAATCGTGTATGTTATAAGAAAAGGCTGGATCAGTTTACTGAAGTGAACCCAAAAAGTTAGATACTTTATTTAATTAGGCAACCTTTAGGGCATGAACCCGGTAATCTACTGGGCTCATGCCTTTTAATTTCATTTTGATTCGTCGGTGATTGTAATGGATATAATCTTAAAGTTCTTGTTTGAAATGCTCAATGCTGTTGAACTTCTGTAAATAAAGTAATTCAGATTTTAGTAAGCCAAAGAAGTTTTCTATGACTGCATTGTCTAAACAATTTCCTTTGCGGGACATACTTTGTATAATGTTATGTCTTTTCAAATCATGTGAGTATTGTTTCATCTGGTAATGCCAGCCCTGATTTGAATGAAGAGGGGGGATCTTTCGATTCCAATCGCATAAAGGCTAAGCATCTTGGAAAACTGGGTGCAGTTCAAAATTTAGATAAACATTTTCTTTAACTTAACTATATTTATTCAATTTTTTAACAAATGCATTAATTGCTTTACATAGTCTTCTGGTTGGTTAACTAAAGCCTCTTTTAGTTTAAGTACATTCCTTTATAATTCGTATTGAAATGAACAACGACCCTATAATTATAAGTTCCTTTCTAAAAGTTTTCCTACTTTTTCTGCCATTTCCTGTGGTGGATAAGGCATCCCATTTTTTAGCCACCATTCCACTACACCAACGTAAGCATTGGCAACAAATTCGACAACTATATCTTCGCTTTGACCAAGGTTTTTGCCCTTTGTTATATCCACGTCTTTTTTGAACTCTTCGATATTATGTAGAACAAACCGACTACGAAAATACCGAGCTCCTTCACTGGCCAACATCGTCGAAAAAAATAAATAATTATTTTCAAGATACTCCATGCAGTGTACAGTCGATTCAATCCAATCCAGTTCAGTTTCCGACTCACAAAAGTCACTCATGTTCGTAATATGTTCTTCCATGATCTTATCCAACAGATCAAATTTATCTAAATAATGAAGATAAACAGTTGCACGGTTAACATTTGCCCTGTCAGCAATATCCTGAATGGTAATACTATCGAAATTTTTTTCTGACATCAATTCAAGAAATGCTTTTTTAATTGCTCCTTGAGTTCTAACTATCCTTCTATCCACTTTTGCCATGTTATCAATACCATACCTTCCTTGAGATAATCGACAATTTTTATTGATTTGTTGTCTAAACAACAAATCCGGTTAAATTAACGAGTGTGATGTCTTGTTTTGTTTATAGTTATATTATAAATTATTGACAGATGTCGTAAAAACATCAATTGTAACTTTTATTTTACATGAAAGGATGAAAAAACGAAATGACAATTGAAAACAAAGTGGTTGTAATTACAGGTGCAAGTTCAGGTATTGGGGAAGCCACAGCTAAGCTGTTAGCTGAAAAAGGTGCAAAAGTTGTACTTGGTGCAAGACGTGAAGAGCGTTTAGCAAAATTAGTTGAAGAAATTAGATCGAACGGTGGTCAAGTGGCTTATCGCGTTACAGATGTGGTTAATCCAGATGATAGTCAGCAGCTTGTTCAACTAGCTAAAGACACTTTTGGTGGTGTCGATGTAATCTTCTTGAACGCTGGACTAATGCCTAATTCACCACTTTCCGAATTAAAAACTGACGACTGGAACAGTATGGTTGACGTTAATATTAAAGGTGTATTGAATGGTATCGCCGCAGTATTGCCAACATTTACATCGCAAAAGTCTGGACATATCATTACTACTTCATCAGTAGCTGGGCTTAAAGCTTACCCAGGCGGTGCGGTTTATGGCGCAACAAAGTGGGCTGTTCGTGATTTAATGGAAGTTTTGCGTATGGAATCTGCCCAAGAAGGTACTAATATCCGCACAGCAACTATTTATCCAGCAGCTATCAATACGGAATTGTTGGATACGATTACTGATAAGAATATTTCAGAAGGTATGACTGCGTTGTATGAACAATATGGTATTTCACCTGATCGAATTGCCAATGTTGTTGCATTCGCGATTGATCAGCCAGAGGATACGAACATTAATGAGTTTACAATTGGACCAACAAGTCAACCTTGGTAATACTTTGTTCATCATGGGCGAGCACGCTCACTCACGATGCCTAAGTGAAGATGCTTACGAATTGGCGGCAATATCAAAAGAGCTGTACATCGTTCCAAATGCAGGACATGTTGATTTGTACGACAAGACGGATTTGATTCCATTCGACAGGGGATTGGAAGCATACTTTACCGAGAATTTAAGTAACAATCGCTTCAAAGGCTCTAATCACCATCGCAGATCAGAAGGAACCACAGTTTCGCTGGATTGGTGGTTCAGATGCCATCGCTAGTGCGGAACAGAAAGTCGCAGAGCTTCAAAAGCAGGTCAATGCCTATCGTGACCTTTCGGCTTCCCTCACTTATGAGGATGCAAAAGCTTTCAGTCGAAGTAACTTTGAATTCTTCGAGAAGAAATTTTAATAAAATGCCTCCATTGCTTTTTGGGGGCATTTTATTGAGGATAGGAGATCATTTTATGACTAAACGAAATAACTTGCTGATTTTCATATTGACCATAGGAGTTTTCGGAATTATAAATACTGAAATGGGGGTTATTGGGTTATTGCCTTCCATTGCTGATCACTTTCATATCAGTGTATCAAAAGCAGGATGGCTGGTGAGTCTTTTTGCTCTTACTATTGCTGTATCTGGACCAACGATGCCGTTATTGTTTTCCGGGATAAATCGTAAGAAGGTCATGTTACTTGTATTAGGAGTTTTCGTTTTGGGAAACATTGTATCCATATTTACATCTAATTTTACCATTCTATTAATTGCTCGTATAATTCCAGCCTTTTTTCATCCAATTTATTGTTCTTTGGCATTTACAGTAGTTGCTTCCTCAGTAAGTAAAGAAGAAGCTCCAAAAGCTGTTTCTAAAGTATTTATAGGAGTATCTGCTGGTATGGTAGCCGGCGTACCGATCGCAAGTTTTATTGAAAGTGCCGTTTCGTATGAAATGGCGATGGCATTTTTTGCTATAATTAATTTTATTGTATTCATTGCTACATTGATTTTCGTACCATCCATGCCTGTTGAAGAAAGACTTTCTTATGGTAAACAATTTTCCGTATTAAAAAAACCTATTATATGGCTTTCCATTGTGACTGTCATTTTATTAAACGCAGCTATATTTGGGGTTTATAGTTATTTTGTTGAATATCTGAAAACAGTAACGAATATGTCCCCTAATACCATAAGTTTAACGTTATTCATCTTCGGTGGAGCCAGTATTATTGGAAACATTATCGCAGGAAGGTTACTTACTCATAGTGCCATTAAGTCTGTAGTATCTTTTCCTTTGTTATTGGGTGGTGTTTACATCATTTTATTCTTCACAGGACAGTTTACCGTACCTATGGCAATAATAACTTTAATTTGGGGAATATTGGCTGGAGGGATAATGGCAAATATTAATCAATATTTGATTGTGTCTTCAGCTCCCGAAGCGCCTGATTTCGCCAATGGGTTATTTATATCATCCTGTAACGTAGGAACAACATTGGGTGCAGCTGTAGGCGGGTTAGTTATATCACAAATGGGTATACAATACGTCGTATTGGTGGGAATCCTATCATTGATCCTAAGTTTGGTAACTATATTACTAAGAAACTATATGTATAGTCCTACAGAACAACTTTCTAAATCTGCTCTAGCCCGAGATTAGTAGTCATAGAATGGAGGTTTTAAAATGTCAAAGGATATAAAAGTTGCACTTGTTACCGGTGGGAACCGAGGAATTGGGTATGAACTGGTCAAACAATTGGCTTTGAATGGTTTTAAGGTCATTTTGGCAAGTCGGGATCCAGAAATGGGTCATGAAGGTGCGCAAAAACTTAAGGAGTTAAATCTGGAGGTTTCGTTTGTGACGTTGGATGTAGATAATCAAGAAAGCGTCAGACAAGCTGCGATTACAGTAAATGAGCGGTATGGAAGGTTAGACGTTTTGATTAATAATGCAGGTGTATATTTGGATGAGAATAAAAAGTTAGTGTCTATGGACCCTTCCATTCTGGAGAAAACAATGGCAACAAATTTCTTTGGTGTTTACCATGTGCTCCGTTCCTTTATTCCCCTCATGGAAAAACAGGGCTATGGGAGAATTATTAATGTTTCCTCAGAATATGGGGCGATGAGCGAAATGTCATATCCAGGAGTAGGAGCTTATAAGATGTCTAAATTTACCCTAAATGGATTAACACGATTGGTAGCCGCAGAATTGAATGCTGATATCAAAATAAATGCAGTCGATCCGGGATGGGTAAGCTCAGATATGGGAGGACCATCGGCTCCAAGAACTCCTAAGCAAGCTGCTGAGTCTATCCTGTGGTTAGCAACGATTGGACCTGAAGGACCTAATGGCGGCTTTTTTAGAGATGGAAAACGAATCGATTGGTAACATTATAATTACTTTGTGTATTTGGGAAAATAAATAAGGGTTACACAGAGGTTACCTTGGAAATTCTCACTAGTTTTGTTGGAGGGTTAGGAATCCATTTCAAAGTAATTCAATAACTCCGTTAAAGCACAAAAACAGAGAAAACTATTAATCTTACTATTACAGCAGTAACTAATTTCTATGGTTATTTTTCATCGAACCACACTTAAACACAAAGTAAAGAAACAGTATAATATTGTTCAACTAAAATATGCTTTACTTCAATAAGGGAGTTGCTCGTCAGCTCATTTTCTTACAGAACTAAAGGGGCAGCTTGGTTTCAGAAAATGGTGTTTTTACAATATAGAGAAAAAAAACCCCGAAAGATCGGGGTTATTTTTTATTTACTTGACGTCCACTTTTTTTGGAGCTCTGTGAACTTGTGTTTCCAATTTGAAATTCATTACCTAATTCAACATCATTTCTTTTATCCTGTTTCTCGATTTGCTTTCGCGTTTGATCCTTGTTTTGCATCCCTTGTTTAGACAATACGTATCCATCTCGCTTTCAATGTTATTGTTTTTAATATGCGCAAGTATAAGGGAAAATACGTATGATTTATTTAAAAGATAATAAATGTACTAATAGGTTCTGGAAATAAAACTTTCTTGTTGCACTTACGGGTGCGTTATCTGAAAATCGAAGCTGTCTTTAAGGCAGCTTTTGTGGAATTAAAACAAAGTTCAACAGTTTGCAATAAAGTTGCACCGTTTTGAAAAAGGTCAACCGTTTATATGTGGATTTTTGATAATGTAGGATTTTCTCTTATTAAGCAAACGGGCCAGATTGTAAAGTAAGATTGTACAACTAAGGTTAGAGAAGGATTTCACGAAACTAAAATAGAATTTCACACTAATACTTTTAGATGATTTATTGGATAGATTCTCTTTATTTTATGAGTAATATTGCATGAGTACTAATGAGATCAACAAAAATACGAGGTGTCCAAACATGAGTTTTTATTTTAAAGAATGTAAACAAAGTGATATTGGGGATTTAATCCAAAGATATGTTAGTACATTAAGTTCTCCTATTGATTCCTTTTTAGAGGAGCACATTCTCAATTCCGTATTTTATACAATCAGTTACAACTCTGAAGTTGCAGGTTATTATGCCATACATAGTAATCAGTACCTAACTCAATTTTATTTAGATTTATCATACTACAAAAAATCCCAAGAGATTTTTGACAATGTTCTTAAGGATCATTCAATTCGGTCAATACTGGTTCCAACATGCGACGAACTTTTTTTAAGTTTGGTATTAGATCATGATTATAAGATCGAAAAACAAGCTTACTTTTTCCAAGATAACAAAGTGGAAATTCCAAAGGGAAAATTATTTAAAGATGGGGAATTCAGAGCTGCGGTGCCTAGCGATGCTGCAAAAATAACTGAGGTATGTCAGGACTTCATTGATAAAGTGGAGGAACGTATTGAAAATAGGGAAATATTCACCTACACCAAAGGAAGTATTCTGCTTGGAATAGGGATTATGGAAACAAGTACGTTACTTGATAGATATGGAAATATCGGCATGTTTACAAATGAACAATACAGAAAAAAAGGAATAGGCAGAACGATAATTCATCATTTAAAGGAACGGTGTTATGACAATAATCTAAATCCGATTTGCGGTTGTTGGTATTATAACACTCCCTCGAAACAAACGTTAGAAAGTGCTGGTATGGTCTCTAAAACAAGATTATTAAATATCAAAGTCCTATAGGTAGAAAATGATCAAAAATTTTTATAAAAACCAAACTTAAATCTGCTGGAGAAGAATCCATTTTGATCAACCTTTTTTTCAAAATGGATTCTTTTTATTTATCGTAAAATACTGGTTTGTGAGTTAATTTTGATCAAACTTTATTTCAAAGCAACAGCTTATTCTTATGGAACTAACGTGGCAGTTTAGTTGAAGATTGAATACGTTGCAAAAAGGGATTAATACTGTTAAGGCGAATAGTTAATAATTGGATTTGTTTTGAAATGGAGAGATTTTAAGAGTTAAGAAAAGACCTAAATAGAAAGGTTGTTTTATTTGAACAAATTTGACTGCGTTTCAGAAACAGGAAGATTAGTAATAAGACCATTAAAGGAAAATGATTTTAAAAATTGGCTTAGCGAATTTAAAAATAGACTTCCATCTCAACACAGGTATGATCAAGGGAAGATTGATATGAGTGAATGTACAGAGGAATGGTTTACCAACTTAGTGGAAAAACATCAAGAATTAGCAGTGGATGATATAGCATATGTTTTTGGTGTCTTTAGGAAAGAAGACGGTACACATCTTGGAACGATAGATTTTTCCACCTTAGAGAGAAATGACTTTCAATGGGGTAGGATAGGTTACACTATTAATAATCAACATTGGAGAAATGGTTATTGTAAAGAGGCAGTAAAAGAAGCCCTTAATATCGCCTTTAAAGACTTAAATTTCCACCGAATTGAAGCTCATATAAACGTTGATAACACACCTTCTTATAAGTTAGCAGAGAATGTAGGCATGGAGTTTGAATGCATAAGAAAAGGATTTATTTTTGAATTTGGTGAATGGACTGATAATCTGGTTTATTACATAAATTCCAAATAGAAAATTCTTCAACTACGAGGTTCGGTAGTTTAGATCTGGGGCTACCATAAGGTGGAATTTTTGCTTAATGAACTAAAGGGGCAGAATAGTTGATGAAGGTATTTATTGTTCAGAAAGAGAATAGTATTCGGTAAAGGTTGATTTTTAAGGAGTAAACAAACTTAATATCAGGAGGGGAAAATGGTTGATTATAGTTATGAGAAACAACATCTGAAAAAACTCAGGACTTTTATTTATATCACGATAGCATTAATTTTTTCAATGTTATTTATATTTATTAGCATTTTTCTTTTGTATTTTTCTATGTCAAGCATTTTAGACGTTGTGTATTTTCCACCAAAACTAGCGATTTTTTCATTCATAATTTCTATTGTATTTTCTGTTTTAGCTATAAAAAATCTCTTTGGTAAGATTTTGTTAGTATTAAACATATTTCTAATGCTATTTATGATTTTTTATGGACCATAAATAGATACAAGAAGACTAACTTAGGGTGAAATAGTCAGGCTGTTGTTTAGACAGCCTTTTTTTATGGAACTAAAGGGGCAGGTTAGAGTATAAGCATATTTATAATAAAGGGACAGTACCTATTTTTCATGGTATTGTCCCTTTATCCCTGTGTGATTTATTTTTTCAAACCTGCTGCAAAGAAGGGACCATTAACTGTAATGGTTGATAGGATACGAGCCATTTCTTGAGGGGATTCTTTCCTGCCACTATCCAACCATTGTTGAATTACTCCTATATGTGCAGATGCAACGTAAGAAGCAAAATATTGTCCTGGAACAAGTAAATTTTCCTCCTTAATAAGTGCGTTTGGATTATTTCCAAACAGTGTATTCCACATAAATTCTTTCAGTCTTGTTTGAAATGATAAATCTCCTTTTGGACCTAACACAGCTTTCATAAATCCACTATTTTCATTAATATACTCAAATATTGAAACTGAGAGGTTAAACGGTGCTAAAGTCGGAGAGTCGGTTCCAAGTGTGGCAATAACACCTGGAATGTTCTGTTTTGCAATTCTGGACATTTCAAGCATGATTTCTTCTTCGTATTTAGTCATTAAATCAAATTTGTCTTGAAAGTGTGCATAAAATGTGCCTCTATTAATTTTTGCTCTGGTTGTTATGTCTTTAACCGTAATTGCTTTGAATCCTTTTTCATCGATTAATTCTACTAGTGCATTTCGGATGGACTCTTTTGTCCGGATGATCCGTAAATCCGTATTACTATCTAGCAAGTTAATTCCTCCTTGATTTTATCCAACACATTTATAAAAGGTGTTCCGTAACCAACACATGTGACATTTTTGATTATTGAAACAGAACTAGTCCCAAAATTATAATTTGAATGTAGTAAATAAAACAACAGGTTGTTCTTTATTATAAACCCAAACCAAGGAGGGGAAAAATATGTTTAAAAACAAACTGGTATTGATTTCACCTATCATCGCATTTGCAGTTATTTTTATTTTTTCACTGACATTATTTCCATCGGTTCAATCACAACCGAAAAATCTGCCGATTGCAATCGTAAATGAGGATGAAGGAGTGGAAATTCCTAATCAACCAAAGATGAACATGGGGCAAACGATTGTTGAAATGATACAAAAGTCTTCAGCATCAACCAAGGATAGAGACCCTACTGTAAAATGGGCAGAAGTAGACAGTATTGAGGCAGTCCAAAAAGGTTTAGATAATCAAAATTATTACGCGGCTTTAGTTATTCCCAAAGATTTTAGTCCAAAGCAAGCATCATTACGGACACCAGCACCTTCTGCACCTGAAGTACAAATATTTATTAATCAGGGAATGAATACGGCTGCTTCAACGATGGCAGGACAGGTCTTGAATGGAGTAGTTGACAACATGAACAACACTGTCCGAAAACAACTACTTGATGGTTTTGAAAAACAAGGAGCAACATTGACTGCAAAACAGGCAGCAAGCCTTGCAGTTCCAATCGCTAAGAAAGTCACAAATGTCAATGAAATTGGCACGAATAGTGCGAATGGAAATGCTCCTGTTTCTTTATTCCAGCCATTATGGATGGCTAGTTTGGCAAGTGCTGCGATTATCTTTATTTCCATTAGCAAAATGCCGATCCGCACTAGAAAAGAAAACCTTGTCAGAAAGGTCGGGCAAATTTTAATGGGTGCGGTTGTAGCTCTGGTAATTGGATTTGGCTTAACCTGGATAGCAGATGGTATGGTTGGTTTAAATATCCCGAATTTCATGGATACGGCTTTATTTTTATCAATTACATTCTTTAGCTTTTTTCTAATGATATTAGCTGTACTTTCACTATTGGGGCTTAAAGGTATGCCTATTTTTATCTTAATGCTTTTCTTTGGTGCACCATTGCTTGCAATGGCTCCAGAAATGATGTCTCCATTTTATCACGATTGGGTTTATTCTTGGTTGCCAATGAGATTTATGGTAGAAGGGCTTCGAGGATTTTTCTTCTTTGGGGAAGGCTTAACCTGGAATACACCTGTTTCTGTTCTTGTTTGGATTGGATTAGTAAGCACGATTGTGATACTGAGTACTGCTTTAAAACGCAATGGAGTGAAGGAAGTAGTATCGGATTCTCGAAATATATAAAACATGGATACAACGTTGGTCAATTTATTGCCATGTTTACCAAAAGAGTCGTTTCTCTTATAGGGAAAACGACTCTTTTTATTGAGTATGTGAAAAAATGTACTTAAACTGTATTTAAGGCAGCCTTTTTCATTTACTCTTAAGTATTAAACAATAATATCTACTACCTATTGTTTATTTTTTCACCCTAATTCCAGAAAAATCTATTAGGGACTATAAGAAGTAGAGTATATGTGGTTCGAAAAAAAGAAACTATTTTAGGATGATCCATAGTCCATAGTCTTAACACCTTTCGGGAACGTTAGGGATATTTTAGTTATTTTGTATTTTATGCACACTTTATGCACAAATTTGTAATGATAATGTAAAATTAGGTAAGTATGTGTGTCACTTAAAGATGATAAAATTATAAAAAAAGAAATTTTATCGGGGGAGAAAATGAAAAAAATTATAGCATCTTTTGTAGTCTCTGGATTGTTACTATCAAATCCGTTGGTTAGTAATGCTGCATTGGGCGATCGTACATTAAAAAGTGGAATGACTCATACAGAAGTAAAACAATTACAAGAGGTTCTAAAGAAAAAAGCATACTTTAAGAGTAATAATACAACTACATATTTTGGTACCGTTACTAAAAGTGCAGTCGTAAAGTTCCAAAAAAGTAAAGGCTTAAAAGCTGATGGTATTGTAGGTCCGAATACATATAAAGCTTTGGGGGTAAAAAAGCAGACATCCAACGTAGCTAATATTAATAAAACAAGCAATAAATCTACTGCGATTGTGAATGAAGCAAAAAAACATTTGAATGTACGGTATGTATGGGGTGGAACTACACCAAAAGGTTTTGATTGCAGCGGATTCCTAAAATACGCTTTCGATAAAGGTGCAGATGTCACTTTACCAAGAACGGTATCGGAAATCTATAAAAAGGGGACAAAAGTGTCCAAACCACAAGTTGGAGATTTGGTCTTTTATGAAACCTATAAACCTGGTGCCTCACATGCTGGTATTTATATAGGTGGTAATCAATTCATACACAGCTCCTCATCAAATGGTGTTAGCATTTCCTCTATGGATAATAGTTATTGGAAGAAAAGATATTTAGGAGCAAAAAGGATGTAATAGAGAAAGTTGCCAGTTCTTCTTTTTATTAAGAGACTGGCTTTTATAGTTCTACCAATAGGTTACGATACAAAGAAGTCCTATGGATGGTAGTATCTCTTCTAGAATGGACAGTCTCTTATTTTTTTCCATTCTTCTCCTCAATTTTACGAACCAACTGGTTCGCTGGCACCAGTTGATCTAAAGTAATCATTTCAAGTTGATCTCGCTGAATAGAATCATGTTTAGAAAGCATCCTCATCACCTCAAGATTTAATAATTCTAGGCAAAAGGGTTCTATCTAAAAGTTAAAACAAAGTTGATTGGAGCGAGTGTGCGAGACTCCTGCGGGAAAAGCGCGTCCAGGGGGAGACCCCGCAGGCGCAAAGGCACCGAGGAGGCTCCCGGACCGCCCGCGGAAAGCGAGTGCCTGGAGCGGAAATCAACGTCTAAATTGTACACCCATAAAAAAACTGTAGACAAAATCGATTTTCATCGAGTTTGTCTACAGTCTAAGGTAAGAGCACTGATATGCTCTTACCTTTTTTGAATCGTGTATGTTTTAAGAAAAGGCCGGATCAGTTTACCTGGCCTTTTGTATTTAACAAATATGTTCATCATCATACTCGGCTTTCAAGAAATTTAACAAATTTTGCTTTTGGTGGGAATAATGAAAACAATTAAAGTAAAAGGAAAAGTCGTCAAAAAAGAGTGGATTTTTATCCTCGAAGCCATAAGTATTTAAAAAATCCGAAATTATTTTTTCTTGATCCACTAAGTCGAACAATCCGGATACATAAAATTGATAACTGAATTTATCATATAAAAAAAGGTATCCTGTATCCTCAAAAATATTTTTCACTGTATGACCATCCAATTCAACTCACTCCTTCCTTACCAATATACCTTTTTAACCATGAAATTATTCAGTGCCCATCTTTCAAGGAATATTATTATATTTATTGCAGAGTGTTTTTTATACCTTCAATGCATTGAAGGAATGAAACAAATGCAGGTAGGGAGAATCAGGAACCAAAAAAAAGCACATCCAATAAGGATGTGCTTTCATAAATCTTATTTGTACATTTCAGCCACTTGTTTTTGTAATTGGCTATTTTCAAGGTATTCATCATAGCTAATTTGCTTATCAACTGTACCTTTTGGTGTAAGTTCAATGATTCGGTTCGCTATAGTTTGGATGAACTGATGATCATGAGAAGAGAAGATCATCGATCCTTTAAAGCTGATCAAACCGTTATTCAATGCCGTAATTGACTCTAAGTCTAGATGGTTAGTAGGTTCATCAAGCATTAGCACGTTCGAACCGCTTAACATCATTTTAGAAAGCATACAGCGGACTTTTTCGCCCCCTGAAAGAACACTTGCCTTTTTCGTGACTTCATCGCCAGAGAATAACATTCTGCCCAAGAAACCGCGCAGGAAGCTTTCGCTCTGGTCATTAGGAGAATATTGACGGAGCCAATCGACAAGAGTTAAATCGACACCTTCAAAGAACTCGGCATTATCTTTAGGGAAGTATGCCTGAGAGGTCGTAACGCCCCATTTGAATGAGCCACTATCCGGTTCAATTTCACCTGCCAAGATTTTGAACATTGTTGTTTTGGCAATCTCATCTTTACCGACAAAAGCGATTTTGTCACCCTTATTCATTGTGAAGCTGACATTATCCAATATTTTTATGCCATCGATCGTTTTCGAGATTCCATCTACACGAAGCAGGTCATTCCCGATTTCACGCTCAGGTGAAAAGCCGACATATGGATAGCGGCGAGAAGAAGGCTGTATGTCATCCAAGCTGATTTTGTCCAATAATTTCTTACGGGATGTCGCCTGGCTTGATTTGGATGCATTGGCACTGAATCGAGCGATGAAATTTTGAAGCTCTTTGATTTTTTCTTCTTTTTTCTTGTTGGCATCTTGAGTCAATTTAAGGGCAAGCTGGCTTGATTCATACCAGAAGTCATAGTTACCGATATAAACTTTGATTTTACCGAAATCTAGATCCGCAATATGTGTACAAACTTTGTTAAGGAAGTAACGGTCATGGGAAACTACGATAACTGTGTTTTCAAAGTTGATCAAGAACTCTTCCAGCCATTTGATCGCTTTTAAGTCCAAGTGGTTGGTAGGCTCATCCAGTAATAGAACATCCGGCTTACCGAATAGTGCCTGGGCAAGCAATACTTTAACTTTGTCGCCACCGTTCAATTCTGCCATTTTCTTTGTATGCAGGTCTTCTGCAATACCAAGGCCTTTTAAGAGAATGGAAGCTTCAGGTTCAGCTTCCCAACCATTTAATTCGGCAAATTCACCTTCAAGTTCGGCCGCTTTCATTCCGTCTTCGTCCGTGAAGTTTTCCTTCATATAGATGGCATCTTTTTCTTGCATGACTTCATATAATCTTTCGTGTCCCATAATGACAACTTTAAGGACCTCTTCTTCTTCAAAAGCGAAGTGATCTTGTTTTAGAACGGCAAGGCGTTCGCCAGGCCCCATATGGACATCACCGGATTGTGCTTCAATTTCACCGGAAAGGATTTTTAGGAACGTGGATTTACCCGCACCATTAGCACCTATCAGACCGTAGCAGTTACCAGGCGTGAATTTTATATTAACATCTTCAAACAGTTTACGATCGCCATAACGTAAACCAACATTATTTACTGTAATCATTTATTTACATTCCTCCAAAATACTTTTGTTTCAACGTGTCCAACACTTTGTTTCATTAGTTTTACGCTGATTCATACAAAAAGCAGTTTACGATCTTGTATGTTTTAAACTGTGCATCATTTAAATTGTATCTTATTTTTGTAAAAAGTTAAAGGTGGATTATTAAAAACAAGGTAATAAGGTAGAATTTCTAACGTTAATACTAAATATTTACATGTATATTATTTACAATCTGATTTAATCAGATTATTTATTAGTGTAGGGAAAGTTGATTCAATCAGATTTGGAGTGAGAGTAATGAGAGGCTTAGAGTTTATTTGTAAGGTTTTAGATATCCAATACAAATGAGGTTGCAGAAAAAATAGGAGTCAGTAATCAAACTATATTATTTAAAGGATGAAAGGAGTAACGGAATATTAAAATGAGTAATATTATCAACACATGAAACCTTAGTGAAGGAGAAATTTTCAAAAACAACAAAGCACTATGTGAAGCATTAAATGAAAAAGTGAAAACAGGATATTCCAAACAAGCGCAGCTCAAAGAGTGGGAAGGTTATTTCACTTATTTGAAGGATAAAAATAAGTTTATCATTAAGAAAATATTAGATGACCCTATTGTACAAGTTGAGCATCGTGGTGGAAATAACAAATTAGCACATGCAGATAAGATGGATGAAATGTTGACTTATATCCTAAGCAAGCAAGAAGAGTGAATTATTAATGACAATCAATAGGTTGTTACTAGAAATGAAGATGATCAATGAGAACTTTACATACGATAATTACAATCAGAATAAAGTCAGTAACTATTTGGATATTAAAGGAAATTAGTTACCCCTTATGCTTCAATGTTGATGAAAATTATAAATAAAAATGACAAGGACTGAGGAATACTGAAGGACTGTAGGTTTAGATATCAAGAGTCCTTTGATTTACTCCTGAATACTCTCATATGCTCCGTTTTTCAAGACTTTGTGCAATGAAAGATGACTTTTATTGGGTGATAATGATTAGGGGAAAAAGGTGAGGTACACTAAGTATAATTACCCTCACAAAAAGACCATAATGAACCCCTTATACACAGAGGACTCACTATGGTTAAAATCACACATTATTATAATGTACCTGTTACGCGTAATACTCATTAAGATGTTTTTCGTATTTAACTTTCAATTCTCGAATCAAATTACTATCATTAGAAATAATATCGAGAACATCATTATTCACATAAATGAGGAACCTATCATTATAAAAAACGATATAAGCTTCTCTATGCCCTTGGTGGACTTTCTTACAATAATTATACACATCTGAATTATTTAGACCCTTAACTGTAGCATAAATTATCTCAGCATCCATTTCTTCATCTTTAACTATGACTTCTTCCCAATTGTTTATTTTGATTGATTTACCTATCCCATTTTTTTCATGATGCCTTTTATTATTTGTTATATTTCCTATAATAAAAGACGTATCAATCTTTTCATTAGTGTTGAATATGTCTTTAAGGATAGTTGTAAGAAGACTCCCGCTTATTTCATCCATTCCAAATCTTATTCTATGATTTGTATCTACCTGAAAAAATGGGGTTTCTTCGTCCTTAAAATTAACATTGAATTGTTGAATTCTTTCCATAAATTATTTAATCCCCTATTCTATTTAAATCTATATCGTAAGTTCCAGATCTAGTTTTCTTACTTCCTAGATCTTTTACTGTTGATGCACCTTTCCAAGAACCGCCATTATGACTATCTATGTCTCTAACTATATATTTTGGCTTCCCTTTCTTATTGTAATATACAACTGCTTTCTTAGAGAGATAATTGGTTTTAGAATATCCCAATTCTTTCGCAACTACTTTTGCAACTGCTTCAGAACTTTTAAGCATTGACTTAACTATTGAAGGTCCCCATTTTTTTATTGCTTTTTTTATACCTTGTTTTGCAATAAACGCCACAAGTACTCCAACCACTGGCCAAATCTTAACTTCGCTTTTATTCTGTTTGTACATCGATCATTTAAATCAATAAACTCTTTTGCCAAATTAGTGCATTCATGGTTGGCATAATAAAAGATCATAGAGGGATACATGATTTCATAGAAGGTACATACATGACAATTGATAAGCGGTTTAATAGTTGCTTCAGACTGTAGACAAACTTGATGAAAATCAAATTTGTCTACAGTTTTTTTGAGGGTTTGTAAAAAATCGAACGTTGATTGGAAAGTAGGGCACTCGCTTTCCGCGGGCGGTCCGGGAGCCTAATCAGCGCCTTTGCGCATGTGAGGTCTCGCTTGGACGCGCTTTTCCCGCAGGAGTCGCGCACACCCGTTCCAATCAAATTTGTTTAAAATGTAGATAGAACTCCTTTTGCCTACATGTTTTTTTGTTTTAAAATAGAAGTATTAAACTTGGTGATAAGGATGCTTTCTAACCATTATTCTATTCACAGAGATCTACTTGATCCGCAGATGCAAACGAAAAGCATGGCCTGGGTTGGACAACGTTAGGGGGACTTGAAAATTTGTCGATGTTTTTATGCGAAATTACACATTCAAACCGATATGATTTTTTTAATATGAAGGGAATTTAGCGACTACTTTATTGGCGCATCAATGAAATCTTAAGGTATAAATATTACATTGGAAACCACGATAGAATATCTATTCCATTAATACAGTGGCAGTTAGGAAGCAAAAAGCACTTAACCTATTATGGTCAAGTGCTTTGTTTATTCAAAACTTCTTTATTTTGATTAATGATGATTTTATTTCTTAAAATCATTTCCTTATTATTAAGACCAACATTGAGTTCTTTGGTATTATTCACTTTTTCTAGCAGTGATACTACAGATATTTCCAGTAATTCAGAAACAGGCATATTTGTTTTGGATGATAAAATTTCAAGTTCATGGATTAATTTAGGGGATAGCATTGGTGGTCTTTCATTTATTTCCATGACAGTTCCCACTTTCTTAAAAAAGTTATGTAATTAATTTAAGTATATAATGTGAGTTTCCAATAAAATATTAAATTAGCGTTATTTATGTTAAGAGTTGATGACAATTGTAGGAGCAGAATGGTTTAACCGAGCACTTTACCCTAATAGAAGTGCTTTTTTGTGTTGATTATTCTCATGTTAAAGATCATTCCGAGAGAAAAATGATTTCGCATCGCCCATAAAAGAAATTGTTCCAAAGCATGCTTGATGGGTTTGACATTTTCTTGATATACAATAAATTCCCTGCATATCATTAAGAATAGTATAATGTCCATTAACATCATTCTTTTGGATAAACTGATCCACAGGATAAAATAAAAAAATAAACTTCCTACTCCCAGAATGGTAATTTCAAATAAGTAATTATAAAATATTCCTCTTTTGATTTCTGAAATGTATTAAAGATTTCCTCCTGAAAGCATTTTGGATGCTCTTTCATAAGTCAACATTTTATAGCAACGTCCAATCTAGAATATATAGTGCATTCTTCAAATTATGTGAAATATCGGAAAAGTTAATTTCAAGTATATAATTCTATGTATCCAGATTTGTCAACCATTGGGTTTTCTGATAGTATAAATGTCCATTTCGACTTAGCATCGGCATTTTTTTAGTTTGATAAATAAATAAGGAAGGGAGAGTGGTTTTTTTGGGAAGTCACCCTGATTTCGAACATGAACGACAAAGGCTGGATTTTACCAAACGTTATATCGATGTAGTCATCAAAACATCAGAAACAAGCAAAGATCAATTTCAGCGGAATATGCAAGAAGCTTTTGGTGATGCCGATTGGTCTGAATCCGCCTTATATTCTCAGTTGCTGACTACAGCCAACTTTTTTGAAATGTCCAAATCTGAACTTGAAAGTTTACGCAAAGCCAGTAAAAAGCCTTACTTTGCAAGAGTGGATTTTGAAAGGAATGATGGTGAAAGTGGCGAAGTGCTTTATTTCGGAAAAACATCCCTTTATCAGAGGGAAAGCCAGGAACAGATCATCGTCGATTGGCGATCACCAATTGCAAACCTTTATTATGAGGGGCGGATTGGTGAAATTGAATATGAAGCGGAAGGGGAAACATTTTGCGGGAACATCACTTTAAAGAGGCAACTAATGATAGAAGAAGGTGTCTTGGAAGAGGTAAGGGATATTGATTTAACAACAACGGATGAATTGTTGCAGGAATCCCTTTCTAAAAGTTCCAGTAATCGATTGACAGATATCATTACCACGATCCAGGAAGAACAAAATAAAATCATTCGTGCAGATTTGAACAAGCCAATCATAGTCCAGGGCGCAGCGGGCAGTGGTAAAACAACAATTGCTTTACATAGAATCTCATATTTCATTTACCATTATAAAGACTTGTTCGATCCGAGACAATTAATGATTCTTGCACCGAGCAGGGTGTTCATTGATTACATATCTGAAGCATTACCAGAATTGGGTGTTGAAAAAGTAAAACAATACACATTTTCCGAATATGTTCAGGCAGCGATAGGTAAGCAAGTGAAGCTTGTAGCGGATGATAAATTAACTCGATTGCTGGAAAAGGATGATGAAGAAATAAAGACCGCTGTCTGGATATCAGGTCTAAAGGGCTCCCCTGCATTTAAATATATTTTGGACGAATATGTAAAGGATATTTTCCAGGGGTTTCATCCGGATACAGATTTTTATTGTGATAAATATCGCCTCTATTCCGCTAAGAAGTTCATAAGGTTATTGGAAGAGGATTATTGGTATTTACCGTTATACAGCAGGCTGGACAAACTGAAGGCCATTTTACAAAATGAAGTGAAATTGAAAAAGAAAATAATGCTTGAACGTGCTGTTGATTTTTATGAGGCCAAAATCGAGAAGGCTCTCTATAAGAATATCGATCCAGTCGTACGTAAGGAATTTGTTACAAAATGCCTCGATAAAAAAGAAGAAAGGATCGGGCAGATCAAAAAGGCGATCCGTTCTTCCGTAAAAGGCTATTTTAAGCAATTCAAAAAGAAGGATCTTCTCCAATACTATCAGGAATTATATCAAGATCCGGAGCGGCTCGCCTCGTACAGTAACGGTAAACTTACTGTTGAAGATGCTAATGCTTTATGTGAGTATAATCAAAAACATTTTTCTGATAAATGTTACGAAATGGAGGACTTAGGTGCATTATTATACCTTCAGGAGCGGCTTTTTGGTGTCGACAAAGAAAACAAAGCAAAAAATGTCGTCATTGATGAGGCTCAGGATTATAGTTTCATGCAGTTACAGGCACTCAAAACCGCAGTGGATACTGACATGTTCACACTCGTAGGTGACCTTGCACAAGGCATCCATTCATACCGCGGACTTCAGACATGGGAGGAAGTTCACCATCGTATTTTCCCGCGGGCGACGTATACTGAATTACAAAAAAGTTATAGAACCACTGTTGAAATAATGAAACAAGCTAACCGGATTCTACAGTTGTTAACATACGATTTCCCGGAAGTAGAACCTGTAGTCCGTCATGGCCGGAATCCGAAATTCATTTCCATAGAAAAGGAAGGCTGGGAAGAAAAGCTGATCGAACTTATTGAAGGGCTTAAAGGGGAAGGTTTCAAAACGTTTGCCGTCATTGCAAAAACGATGAAAGATTGTAAACTGGCAAACGAGAAACTTAGTGGATTCCATCAAGGCTTTCATTTAATAAATGAGGCGGGAAACATCCCCAAGGATAAGACGTTAATTGTTCCTTCATATCAAGCCAAAGGTCTGGAATTCGATGTCGTATTTGCAATATCCCTGGAAGAAGCATATTGCCGTGAAAATGAGCTTGATATCAAACTGCTATATGTAACAATGACAAGGCCATTGCACCGGCTTTATTTTTTAGGTAATGAGAAAAATGCTTTCCTTATCGAGACATGAGAGGAGGGTGGAATGTAACCATCCTCCAGGTTATGTTTACAAATGAAAAAGGATATCCTGAATATCTTTCCACCCAAAACCGACTTCGGTGAGCTCGATGCCAGCCATTCTAACGGTTTTTTCAGCAATGACTTGACCGCCGAGCGCCTTGTAAAAACCGCATGAAGGATTATCCTTCAATGCCCAGATTATTAAATTCTTATGTTCCATTTTAATGAGCTCATGTATGACCGCTTTTATCATTTTTCGGCCAAATCCCTGTCGTTGATATTCTTTTAAAAAATAGACAGCATATACTTCCCCTTGAATATGCGGATCATTCGTTTGTTCAGGCCCTGCGGCAGCGAAACCGATGATTTCCCCATTGGCATTTTCCGCAACAAAGGTGGCATTATGCAGCATCTTTAAATTTCTTTGCCAATTTTTCTTTCTGGCTTCCAGATTCAAGGAAGACAAGTATTGATCCGGGAGGATCCCTTTATATGTCGTTTGCCAGCTGTTTATATGTACATTTGCTATTCCATTTACATCTTCTTCTCTCGCTTTCCTGATTTTCATCAAAAACACCTTCTTTTTTTGTAGTTTTCCCTAGAATATCATGGGAAAAGTGAATAAGCATTTTATTTATGTTTATAACTGCATTAGAAAGGATAAGAAATAAAAGAGAGATTCAACCAGATGAAGGGAAGGATGAGAAAGATGAAATTGAAAGTTGGTTTTTATTTTCCAGGCGGCAAAGAATTAGAGCATGAGGTAGAGGGCGATGACTCCACTCAAATGATTTCAAATATTCAAAAGCACCGTTATTATAATTTGGTTAAAGGCGATTGCCATTATGTTGTAGATACGGAAAAAGCAGCTTATTTTTCTGTAACGGAAATAATGGATTGAGAATGAACCGCATTGGACTTTTGTTCCATTGCGGTTTATTCTTTTTGATGTAAGGAAACCGGAAAAGGAGTTAATGGACAATGAAGATCAATTTTACCAAGAAACAATATGAAACATTATTCAAAATGGTTCAGTACGGATATTGGGTTGCTTCCGATACTGAAAATAATAAAGAATTCAGTGAGATGGAACAGTATCTTAATTCCTTTGCCAAAGATTTCGGCATGGAAGGAGTACAGTATGTGAAGGAATATGAAATATATGATTTAAGCAGGGAACTGGAGGATCAACTTCATGAAGTCATAGATGAGTATGAAGAAGGCGTGTTCAGGGATAAGCTGGCCTATCATATGGCAAGAAAAGAATTTGCCGAGGAATCGGAAAACCATGAATATAATCAGGAGAAAGCATTTATACGTATCATGGAGCTTGAAGAAAAATATCATCTTCATATTGAAAAAGAAGGGTTACGGAAATTGAAAATAGAAGAATAAGGAGATAGAGGACTTTAACTGTCCTCTATCTTCTTATTTCTGTAAAATAAATCACGAGTTGGCATAGACTATTTCGCAGAAGTTTTATTCACCAGGATTTTGGCCTAATTTTTCAACTGTGTATTGGTAAAATGCCATTAGGTCATTTTGTGATGCAAAACCTGCTTGTGCAGTCTGTTCGTTCCCTCCGCCTTTCCCATTATAAGAACTGAGTTCAGCTTTAAAGTATTGTCCGCAATGTAAGGGGAAGGACCCACTGTGCGAAAGAATAACCTTTTGCTCCTTACGTGATGCTAATAATACGATGACCTCTTCCATTTTTACAATCGTACCTGAAAGGTAAAGCAGCTCTTTCATTGAGCTATCTTCGAAAATATGAGAGATGAATCCCCCTACATTTTCAGCAAGCAGGGTGACAGCAAGATACTTGGCATTTTCAAGTTTTAAGTTTTCATTTTCCGATAGCAGCTGCTTGTAGTCATTTTCCAGTTTCTCCACCCTATTAAGTATCTCTGTACGTCCGGTATTGAATTTAGTCGATAAGGCTGAAAGAATTCCAAGGCTCTCGGAAAAATCGTCCAATGCCCTGAAGCCACACTTAAAATAGAGGCGGGTATGTTCTTTCTGCTTCTCCGTTTTGAAAATTTTTATTAAGCCAATCTCCCCGGTTCTTTCTACATGGGTTCCACCGCAAGGGTTATACTCAATTCCTTCTATTTCAACAATACGGATATTCTCAGACACTTTAGGCATTTTGACGACAGGAAGTGTCTGTAATTGCTCTTTTGTCACGTAATATATCAGTATTTCTCGATTCTCAATGATATATTGATTAACTTGCTTTTCAACTGCAGCCGTATGTACTTCAGTCCATTTAGATCCGGATGTAATATCGATCGTTAAATATTCCTTTCCAAGATGAAAGCTGACCGTATTAGCGTCAAACAATTCCCGACAGACTGCAGAGAGTAAATGCTGGCCGCTATGCTGTTGCATATGATCGAAACGGCGGGACCAATCAATTTCACAGTGAACCATCTCTGAACCTGGCCGTGTTTCAGTCTTATGAAGAATCCTTCCATCATTGCTATTTATAACGTCAAGAACGGTGATTCCTTCTATTTTTCCAGTATCTGCAGGCTGGCCGCCCCCTTCGGGATAAAAGGCGGTTTCTTCAAGAGTGATGTAGTAAAAGCCATTTTCTTCAAAGGTCTCCCGGATTTGGGTTTCCCATCGGGAAGTCTTGGTGGACGTATAATACAATTTTTTTGTCATGAATGTTTTCTTTTTCCTTTCAGTTGATCGCTAAATTATATCATCGAAATAACTAAGATTGAAATTGCAGGATCAGAAGATCGGTCAGGTAGATAAGTATCGACCGCACTTGATGAAAGGGAAAAGGGAATCTCCTTGGGAGCTAAGATTATTTAATTAAACCATATAAACCGAGCCAATTATCCAAAGGATCATGCATAGTAATGGTAAACAAGGACAGATTCTGGTCCCTCAGGCTTTAGATGAAGACGGCAAGGGTGAAAAAAAAACCGTAATAGGTATACAGAACAAGAAAAAAATGATAAATTCAAATATGATGGAAAAATAAATAATTGGGTACAATTGTAGGTAAAGGTAAGTCACAGGAGGATTTAAATACATGCAAAAAATTCAGGCCGGTTTGGCTGTAGAGTTAGAAGTGGAACGTAAGGCTGATTTCGGATGGTTTTTAACTGACGGTTCAGAAGATGTCTTACTTCATCATAATGAAATGAATGAAGGAACGGAACTTGAACTTGGAGATGAAGTAACTGTATTCATCTACCATGATAAACAAGCAAGGCTAACAGCGACAATGAAGATCCCCGAAATTCAGATTGATCAGTATGGCTGGGCGGAAGTTGTCAATGTGAAAAGGAAACTTGGTGTTTTTGTGAACATCGGCCTTTCCAAAGATATTCTTGTATCACTGGACGACCTTCCGAATATTGATCGTTTATGGCCTGAGGTTGGCGACCGTCTATATGTATCCCTAAAGACAGATCGAAATGACCGTCTGTTTGGTAAACTTGCAACGGAAGATGTAATCCAGGAGATAGCAGTAAAGGCTCCTTTAAAAGGAGTCCGTAACACCACTGTTAAGGGAAATGTCTATCGTTTGCTTATGGTTGGGTCTTTCTTTGTTTCCCAAGAAGGATATCGTTGTTTCATTCACGAAAGTGAACGTAAGGAGGAGCCCCGACTTGGTGAATTAGTTGAAGGGCGCGTCATTGATAGTAAAGAAGATGGAACGCTTAACGTTTCTTTAATTCCCTTTAAACAAGATTTAATGGGGGAAGATGCTGATGTCATCTTCACATATTTAATGAATCGTGGCGGTGCCATGCCGTATGGCGACAAAACGCCACCTGATGATATCCAGTTTAACTTCGGTTTAAGCAAGGGAGCGTTCAAACGTGCTCTGGGCAAACTGATGAAAGAAGAAAAGGTTTACCAGGAAGATGGATGGACATATTCCTCAGACCGTAAATGAAAAAAGCAGCGGATTTTTATCCGCTGCTTTTTTCATGTGGTTTCATTAAAAAAACTTCTTTTTACCTTTTTCTTCTTTTAAAATCTCCACAGCTTCCCTGAACCTCATCGAATGGATAATTTCCCTCTCACGCAAAAACCTGAGTGAATCATTGATATCAGGATCATCCGAGATGTCGATCAACCACTGATAGGTTGCTCTGGCCTTCTCTTCAGCGGCGATATCTTCATATAAATCTGCAATGGGATCTCCTTTGGCTTGGATATATGTGGCAGTAAATGGATTTCCTGCCGCGTCATGATAAAAAAGGGCACTATCATGATTGGCATAATGGTCACCTAGCCCGGCTGCAACCATCTGCTGAGGGGTTGCGTCTTTTGTAAGCTTATAAATCATCGTGGCGATCATTTCCAGATGGGCAAATTCTTCCGTCCCGATATCCGTCAGCAGGCCAATCACTTTATCTGGAATTGTATATCGTTGATTTAAGTAACGGAGTGCTGCAGCCAACTCACCATCAGCACCCCCATATTGTTCTATTAAATACCTTGCCAAACGAGGATTACAGTCTCTTACTTTAACTGGATATTGCAGCTTCTTTTCATAAACCCACATAGATATCTCTCCTTATACCTGCCATGGCCAAGGGCCTTGGCCCCATTCCCATTTATTTTCACCGTCTGGACTGTTTCCAAAACCCAATAACGGACCATATTTAGGCTCAAAAACCGATTTCAATTGTTTGGAGTATTCATGAAATTGATTGAATTGCTGTAATGCTTGCTGATCGTTAGGATGTGTATCCAAATAAAGAGTCAACTCGACAAGTACGAAATCCGCAGCCTGTATTTGTTCAAGCAACTGATAATATTCATCATCCAGTTTCTTATTCATTTATGTCTCCCTTTCCCGATATGGATTATCATAAAAATCATAAAAGAATTTCCAAAGTGTACCGTATTTCAAAGCTTCCTCAGGTGTGAACTGCTCCAAATTCGGCGGTTGAAAATTAATATACAAATTAGGAGGTGTCCTGTAGTACTTCCTCCCAATCGGCGGGCAAGGATCGAATTTACTATGGAAAGGTTTATATGACTTAACTAAGGTAAAAGTCTTTTCGCGCGTCAAAAAAATACCTCCTTTGTAAAGATATAGCCTCTAATTATTATGATTAGGCAATACATAATATGACTCAACTGGTAGGGAAAGGAAAGAGACGAGAAATAATATATTTTCAGAATATTAAAATAACTTGTTATAGTGCCGTTATCTTCCTGTGATGTTTGTCATCTATTCTTTATCTGTTTGTTCTTTGTATAGAAAAAAGTTATGTTAAGATTGAACTCGTAGCTTATAAAGCAGCTCACAAGGAGGTAACAACATATGAAAAAATCAATCTTATCGTTAGCGGCAGCGGCTGCAATATCCGGTGCATTCACAATTCCGGTACAAGCAGAAGATGTCAAAGTGAAAGATGGAGACACATTATGGGGGATATCTCAAACATATAAAGTATCAATAGAAGATATTAAGTCTTGGAATGATTTGTCTTCAGACGCGATTTATGTAGGGGAAACAATACATATTTCTCAAGAAAAGCATTATAAAGTCAAGTCAGGTGACACATTATCGGACATTGCAGACAAATATGATGTAGCTGTAAATGATATTAAATCTTGGAACGGTTTAAATTCAGATACTATCCATCCGAAACAGGAACTAATCATTAAACCAGCGGCTAACAAAGTCGAAGCGGCGAGTGTAGAGCCTGCGCAGAAATCTGAACAAGCGGCACCAGTTGAACAAGCGGCACCAGTTGAACAATCAAAACCAGTTGAACAATCAAAACCAGTTGAACAATCAGAACCAGTTGAACAATCGGAACCAGCAGACACAAACAATGAATCCCAAGATCAAGCAGAATCTGGAAAAGAGATTACTGTTAGTGCAACCGCCTATACGGCTGATTGTCAAGGCTGCAGCGGAACAACAGCCACAGGAGTGGACTTGAAAGCTAATCCTGATGCAAAAGTGATTGCCGTGGACCCTTCAGTCATTCCACTAGGATCAAAGGTTTATGTTGAAGGTTATGGCTACGCAACGGCAGCCGATACAGGCAGTGCCATCAAAGGAAATAGAGTGGACATATTTGTTCCAAACGAACAGGATGCCGTGAATTGGGGCGTTAAAAACGTTAAAGTGCAAATCCTGAATTAATTTAACCATGCAAAACATGTTTATATATTGAAAAAAGTAGACACAGAGATTTAATGTGTCTACTTTTTTTGTCCTTTTGGTTCACGGGAAAAGCAGGTACAATGAAAGTAATAGATCCTTATAAATCCTTACAAGGTAAATAGGAGGAGTAGTGAATTGATGGAAAAAGCACGTGAGTATTTACAAGAATATTTTGGTTATGAGTCATTCAGAAAAGGTCAGGAACAGATTATCGAACAGGTGTTGGGAGGAATAAACACCGCGGGAATTATGCCTACTGGCGGAGGTAAATCGATATGTTACCAAATTCCAGCCCTGTTGTTACCTGGTATAACACTCGTGATATCCCCACTTATTTCCTTGATGAAGGACCAAGTAGATGCCCTCGAACAAAACGGGATTGATGCCACATTTCTTAATAGCTCCATTTCTGGGTTAGAATCATCCAATAGAATGAACGATATTAAGCAAGGAAGATATAAATTGGTTTATGTGGCACCGGAACGCTTGGAAAACCCTGCATTTCAACAGGATTTATTTAATGTGGACATTTCAATGGTAGCCATTGATGAAGCCCACTGCATATCTCAATGGGGTCATGACTTCAGACCAAGCTATTTAAAAATCAAAACCTTATTGAAAAACATGCCATCATCTCCGACTGTACTGGCATTAACGGCAACAGCCACTCCAAATGTGACCGATGATATTTGTCAGTCACTCGGAATATCAGGGGAGCATACAGTATCAACGGGATTTTCCAGAGATAACTTGTTCTTTTCCGTTGTAAAAGAAGAAAATCGCGGACGGTTTTTAATGCGCTATTTAGAGAAAAACAAAAATGAATCGGGTATCATATATGCAGCTACTAGGAAAGAAGTCGATTCTTTGTATGCCAAGCTTAATAAAGCCGGATTCAAGACAGGCCGTTACCATGCCGGGATGAATGAACAAGACCGTTCGGAACAGCAGGACCAATTCATCAGGGATGACATTCCCTTGATGGTAGCGACATCTGCCTTTGGGATGGGAATCGATAAGTCGAATGTTAGATACGTCATCCATTACCAAACTCCTAAGAACATGGAGAGTTATTATCAGGAAGCCGGCCGTGCAGGGAGGGATGGTTTGGATAGTGAATGTATCCTTTTGTATTCCCCCCAGGATATGCAGATACAGCGTTTCTTGATTGATCAATCAAACCCTTCGCAGGAGTGGCAATCCCAGGAATTGAAAAAGTTGAACAGAATGAAAGATTATTGTTTTACCGAGGGGTGTTTGCAAGCCTTCATTCTTCGATACTTTGGAGATGAAAACCCTGAAGATTGCGGTCATTGCGAAAATTGTACAGATAAACGGGATTCCGTAGATGTAACTACACAGGCTCAGATGGTCCTTTCATGCATGTTGCGAATGGGTGAGCGATTCGGTAAAACGATGATTTCCCAAGTCCTCACGGGTTCACGCAATAAGAAAATTGAAGAGTTCGGTTTTCAAAAGCTTTCTACCTATGGAATCATCAATAATCAATCTGCAAAGGATGTAGGTGATTTCATTGATTTCCTGACAGCAAAACAGTATATCGAAATGACGGGCGGCCAATTTCCAGTCCTTAAAGTAACCAATGCTGGCAGGGAAGTGCTGTTGGGGCAGAAAAAAGTCCTCCGTAAAGAAATAAAAAAAGTAAACAGCATCAGTGTGGATCATGGGTTGTTCGAAGAGTTGAGACAATTAAGAAAAGAATTGGCTAGTAAGGAGAATGTACCTCCTTTCATTATTTTTTCGGATGCATCATTGAAAGATATGGCAGTGAAACTGCCGAGGACGGAAGAGGAATTCCTAGAAGTTAAAGGGGTAGGGTCCCAGAAATTCGAACGCTTCGGTGCCGTGTTCCTAAAAGGTATTTCCCGTTATGTACAGGCACATCCTGAACTGGAAAAGAATACACTGGTTACTAAGGAAACGGTAAAAAGAAGTACTAAACCATCACATTTAGAAAGCTATCGCTTATATCAGGAAGGTAAATCAATCAAGGAAATCGCGACATCCAGAGGGCTGTCTTCCATTTCAATTGAAAATCATTTATTAAAGTGTGCTGAAGAACACATGGATATCAAATGGGAAGAGATTTTCACGGATGAAGAGTTTGACCTTGTTTTGGATACTGCGAAACAATTGGATTCTGAAAAACTGAAACCACTAAAAGAAGCCCTGCCTGAGAATATTTCCTACTATATGATTAAAGCGATCTTGGTTAAAGCAGGTTTGGGAAACACGTAGGTGTTAAGGTTTTTGGATAATTTCATCAATGAATAAATAAGAATTTGGTTTAATGCGTATACTAGGAATGATAAAAAGGTGAAATTTCGCACCTTTAATCAGAGTCTTTATATAAAAAAGAGGAGGTTGCTCATGTATTTTGGTAAAAAGAATTCAGAGGAACCAGAAATCGTTATGGAAGATACGATAGTATATGCGTGCGGATCAGCAGATTGTAATGGTTGGATGAGAAAAGATTTTGCCTCGGAAAACTATGATTGCCCAATGTGTGGAAGTCAATTGGTCGAGGAAGTCAGGGAACTTCCAAAAATTGAAAATGAATATAATGCGTTTAAATAAAAGAGGTGAATCATAGCCTCTTTATTTTTTATGAAGGGAAGTATAACGGAGTGATTTCATTTTAGATTAATGCTTTACATATATAAATAAATGTGGTAAGATTAAATTTCAGTGTTATTAAAAGAAGGCACTGGAGGGTAATTTAAAGTAACATTTTTATTAATGAAATAATTTTCCATCATTTTTCATGATGGAGTAGAAACAAGTTAAACACATCTAGAAAAAAGAAATACATGTAATCACCAAGTATTTTCCTCGATCCATTTCTGTTCTTCATTAACTTACTTCTATGTACCATTTATCTTTTGGAATTTACTTTTTCCCAATTGGAATTACGGACGGTTTTAATTAATAAACATGTACTTACAAGCTTTTATCTGATTCTCGCAGGCACGGTCTAGGAACCGTATGGATGGGAGAGAGGCAGGGCTTTCATTGTTTTAGGTTTTGGCACTAAAATTACTCTCATGCTCGATTCGCTTTGAATTTTTCATCCGAACGAGTAAGAAGAACCATATGGAATGGATTCTTAAACGGCGCAGTCTCGATTATCTTGAAGGGTAAGTCAGAGACTGTGTTTCATTTTTTGATTAGGAAAACCGACATCTTTAGAATCTTTACTCAAATATATAAAGCATATATATGATATAATGGTTAATGAGATATTAAAAATTCATGTCGTAATCTCAAGTTCCTACCACTAAAAAAATTTTGCGTGTAAGAACAAGAATTAAATCTTAGATTTGCGAATGAGTATTTACTCACAATTTAGATTAGCCATCTATTCTTTTTTTATCTTTATGGCTTGTGATCTGTTATGCAGTACGGAGTCAATTCAATTCTAAGGAGTGAGATATATGTATAGAAGAAATAATACGGAAGAAATCATTCCTGAAGAAACAAAGGTGTGGGAATGTACATCAGAAGATTGCAAAGGTTGGATTCGCGATAACTTTACAAGTAATGATGAACACGTTTGTCCATTATGTAGCAGCGAGATGAAACCCGGCACCAGAATGCTTCAAGCAATCAACAATCCAAGAAACTATTAAGTCTGTATAAAAAAAGCTGAAGGGAATCTCCCTTCAGCTTTTTTTATCTTTTTGTCAATTTGATTTAGCAAAAAGCAGGTGATGATTAGTGAATATCTTTTTTCTTGAAGCGACCGCCTCGAACTTCCGCGATATCCCCTACGGCAAGAAATGCAGAAGGATCAAAGCTTTTGACTATATCTTTAAGTTTAGCTTCCTCAAGCCTGTTTATTACACAAAAGATGACTTTTTTATCATCACCGGAATAAGCACCTTCGCCCGCTAAATAGGTTACGCCGCGACCAAGGCGATTCATTATGGCGTCGCCGATATCATCAAATTCATCACTGATAATCCAAACAAATTTGGATTCGTCCAAACCAGCGATGACGATATCCATCGTTTTATAAGCCACGAAGTAAGCTATGATCGAATACATGGCGCGATCCCACGAGAAAACGAAGCCCGCACTGCCAAGGATGAATAAATTAAAAAACATGACGATCTCCCCAACGGAAAAAGGGAGCTTTTTGCTAGCGAGTATAGCAAGTATTTCTGTACCATCCAATGAGCCGCCATATCGAATGACCATTCCAACACCAATGCCAAGAATCATTCCGCCGAAAGCGGACGCTAGGAGGATATCTTGAGTGAAAGCTGGTACGTGATGAAGCAATGTAGTGGTAATGGAAAGGACTAAAATCCCATACAGAGTAGATAATGCGAAGGTTTTTCCAATTTGTTTATAACCGATAAAAAAGAAAGGAAGATTCAATACGAAAAGAAAGATACCGAGTTTCCATCCAGTGATGTAAGATAACATAATCGATATTCCCGTTATGCCTCCGTCGATTACGTTATTCGGTACTAAAAAAATCTCGAGGCCGACAGCCATTAAAACTGCACCTATTGTAATTAAAAGACCTCTCTGTAATATTTGTCTTAGTGTTAATTTTTTATGCTGGGTCTTCTTTTGCATAATTTCTGTTGTACTTGCACCTGCCAGGTCTGACATAATCATGCCCCCCACTCCTTCTCTCTATAAAAGTTCTATTTAATTATAAACCTATAGGTATAATTAAATAAAGAAATTAACATTCTTAATTAATATATTCTTGAATAATTATTTTTGTTTTTGATAATGACCTGCAAGATGAAGCAGGTGTGAATGCTTGTCAATATCATGTATTTCTATTCTACTCTATACAAAAGAATAGTATTTCTCATTTTAGTGATTTTATGAAAGAAACCTACATTTACTTGAGATATGGGGCTGAATGGGGGTGGGAATAAAAAACCTTTTAGGTACTATGAATTTCCATTACAATAAAGGAGAATGGAACGGTAGAGGTGGTCAAGGGAAAATGGAACATTCAATTGCGACTTCAAATACCTGTCCACTTCATGATTACAGTACTTTTGACGATAATGGCGTGGTATACGGCGTTGGATTTACTAACAACGTTATTTATACGATCGAGAAGTATTAACGCCTATAATATAGGGAGCTGCCGCTCTATGGGATTGGCTACTTGGACACTTGATTTTGTAGACATATTCACTCTCGATAATTCAATATTGACGGCATAAAACTTTTCTACAATAATTTTTAGTTAGCATTAGCGATTGCTCTTGCAGGGTTTGTTTTTTTTCCATATCGAATAAAACAACACATGTACTGCAAATGTCTTTTTGCGGTTTCATGTTTTCGATGGATATATTATCATTAAACACAGTTTGAAATTGAGCCCATTGTTGGTAAGTCAGTACGCTTTTCAATATCTTTAGTTTACTGTACTTAGAGGGGGAAAGTGCAAGTATCCTTAACCGAAATAGGAATTGGGATGCCGCCAGAGCAGCTTAAGAGACTGGGAGAACATTTTTTACAACGAAAAAATCTGGTAATGTATCAGGTCTCGTGATCAGCTTTAAAATTATAGAAAGCCACCTTGGAAATGTCTTTGTCGAGAGCAGGTTTAATAAAGGTACTGTCTTTAATACGTGCTACCTATGAAATATGCCTTTTCAATTGGGAAGCATGAAAAAAATCCGGAGTTCGTTGAGATATAAGAAAACTTGAGGTAGAAGATGACTGCATGGGGGAACAGGATTTGGAAAAACAAAAGGATGCAAATATTATAAGCTTGAAGGTATTTTACTTATTTTCATTTTTTGCAGTGGGAAGTTTAACACCGCTATTAAGCGTTTATTTAGCCAATGAGGCAGGTTTGTCCGGTATTGAAATAGGTACGATCATGTCTGTTGGACCGATAGTGATGATCGTTTTTCAACCTTTTTGGGGAATTGTCTGTGATTGGAGTGGAAGACCAGCAAAAATACTTGCAATGACATCGTTGCTTGCTGGTGTATTCGGATTAAGTTACTTGCTGTTTGATCACTATTTACTTATAGTATCCGTGGCAATAGCTTTGGCTATCTTTCAAAGTGCCATAATACCAGTATCAGATAGCATCACCCTTCAATATACAACAAGAATCAAAGCGAATTATGGAAAAATCCGTTTATTCGGTTCACTTGGTTACGGTGTAGCCGTTTTTGTAATGGGGAAATTATCGGAATCCTTCATTGGTCCTTCCGTTATATTTTATGCCTTTTTCTTCGGTCTAGTGATCGCGGCTCTTCTAGCTCTCCGTTTGCCCGAAGAGCCTCCTCGAGAAAAGGCAAAACTTTTCGGTGGAATGAAAGAATTGATCACAATGAAACGTTTCCTTATCTTTCTTGCTATAACGTTCTTGATTTTTGGTCCTAATCTTGCAAATAATGTATACTATGGTTTGTTTGTAGAGGCTAGAGGCGGGACATATACAGGAATTGGCATTGCGTTCCTTTTAGCAGTACTATCAGAAATTCCATTTATGAGAATGGCAGGTACCTGGATTCATAAAATAGGCCTGCTGCCAATTACCTTATTGGCTGGAACGGCTTCATTAATCCGCTGGGGTTTGTACTATACCGAACCAAGTTTGACTACCGTATATGTGACTTCGATCATTCAAGGGTTTTCACTTGGCTTATTCATTCCGGCAGCTTTACAATATATCCGGGAAGTCGTCCCGGCCCGTATAACAGTTACGGCAGTAACGCTTTATTCCGCCATTGGAAATGGATTGGGAAACTGGTTCAGTACTTTCAGTGGCGGGATAATCTTGGATAAATCAGGGATATATGCGGTGTATTTATTTTACGGTTCACTCACACTGATCGGGATGTTGCTCACAGTATGGCTGATGAGGTTAGATAAAAACATAAAAGTAATGGGGAAAACCCCTGGTATATTAGAAAAATGATTTGAAAATATAACTATTAAAAAATTTTTCTTATGAAAGCAAGAGACCTCTTCACCTTCCATGGCGTAGGGGTCTTTTTTAATCGTCCATTTAGATGGATTGCTCCTTACATATCCATTTTGCCTGGAATAATAATGTTTGGGATGGGTCTCACTCTCTCGTTTAGTGATTTTAAAGCTGTTTTGAAGCAGCCCAAATCCATACGAAGATCAAAAAGCGATTTCAATTGAAGTGGGCATGCAAAACTACGGTTTAGGTGCCGCATTAGCGACAGCTCATTTTTCTCCACTAGCGGCCGTCACGAGTGCCATCTTCAGTGTTTGGCATAATATTTCCGGGCCATTGCTAGCGACTTCCTAGTCTAAAAGAGCAGACAAAATCAAAAGGAATTCCATGGTGGGACAGGAAACGATTAAACAGTAATTCAATAAAAGGCAGAATGGGTTTAGCTCCCTTTCTGCCTTTTTTATTAATAGGAGCAGCAGATTGGTGATTAGGATGATGGGGAGTACTATTTTTAGTATCAAGAGCAATCAGTTTTTTGTTTTTGGAAATAATATGATTTAATGGAAGATAGAGAATGGATGGAAGGATGAGTGTTATTGAGCAAACCAAAAGTGTTGGCCGCTACCATTGTATCAACTCTTATCGGATTGTTTTTTTTATTTTGCCTTGGATGGGCGATTATTGACCATTATGGAAAAAGGACTTCTGATATGGAAGCAATTGAAGAACCCCCCGTTAAAAAAGATCTGCCTGATGATTTTACCGTAGTGGCATTAGGTGATTCATTGACACGTGGCACAGGTGATGAAACAGGTAAAGGCTACGTTGGACTTGTTGTGGAAGATTTGAAGAGTGAATACGATAAAAAACCGCTCATTCATAACCTCGGAATTAATGGACAAGTGTCTAAAGAATTGGTACAGCAAGTGAAACAACCGGAAGTGAAGCGCCAAATACAGGCAGCTGATGTTATTTTAGTTACAATCGGAGGCAACGATTTATTTCAAAAAGGCCAGACCCTGCTTGATTATGATAGTGGAGCTATATCTGAATCACAAAAGAATTACTTGGTAAATTTACATGAAATTTTTAAAGATATCAATAATGTCAATGATACAGCTACCATTTTATTGCTTGGCCTGTATAATCCATTTATAGATTTGGATGAGGACTTTGATACGAACCGGATCGTGCGGGACTGGAATAATGAAACGGCAGAAGTCGTGGCTCTTTATAAAAATGCTATTTTCGTTCCAACGTTTGATTTATTTCAATTGTCGGTAAATGAGTATTTGTATTCAGATAAATTTCACCCAAATAAGAAGGGATATCGGTTAATTGCTGATAGGGTTGCTCCTTTAATAAAATGGGAGGATGAGGAACGATGAAACAAGTGACATTATCCGTTAAGGGCTTGAAAAAAAAGATTGGCAAAAGGGAAATTATAAAAGGAATAGATTTTGAGCTGATTGAAGGTGAGGTTTTCGGTTTTTTAGGACCGAATGGAGCCGGTAAGACGACGACGATCCGCATGTTGGTTGGTTTGATTAGGCCATCCTCCGGTTCCATCCATATATGCGGGTATGATGTTCGTCAGGAATTTACGAAGGCAATGAAGCAAATGGGCTGCATCGTTGAAAATCCAGAGTTATACCCATTTTTGAGCGGGTGGGATAATTTGCTCCACTTTGCAAGGATGTTACCTGAAGTTGATGAAACAAGAATGATCGAGGTAATAGAACTCGTCGGTCTGCAAGCGAGAATTCATGATAAAGTGAAGACCTATTCCTTAGGAATGAGGCAGCGACTAGGAATTGCGCAGGCAATGCTGAATAGCCCTAAATTGTTGATTTTGGATGAACCGACCAACGGTCTAGATCCTGCTGGAATCCGTGAAATGCGACAATTCATCAGAAAGTTGGCTGAAGAAGAAGGTATGAGTGTTCTGGTTTCTTCACACTTATTAGGTGAAATACAGCAACTTTGTGACCGGGTCGCAATTATTAAAAGTGGGGAAATTATTAAAACGGATACAGTGGAAAGCCTATTATCCACGCAAGAGCGGATGATTTGGAGGCTGGAGCCTATACAAAAGGGAGCGGAAATCCTTAGCGGTTTCACCGATATTACCTTAGATCAGGAGTATATCATTACAGCATATGACGAAATCAAAACACCCGAATGGAATGCTGCACTTAACCAAGCAGGGGTGAGGGTGCATGAAATGAATCGGAAGCTCCCGGGATTGGAAGAGTTATTTTTACAAGTTACCGGTGTCGGAGGTGCAGGTATTGAATAACCTGATTCAAAATGAAATGATGAAGTTGCTGGCAAAGAAACGGTTAATCATAATAGGTATCATCGTCGGAATTTTAGTGTTGATGTTTACATATGCCCAATACAAGCAAGTGCAAGAGCAGCGGGAGAAGTTGGGAACTGATGATTGGCGTGCCTCCCTTCAGCAGCAAATCATCGATACCCAAAATCGGTTGGGCTCAAATAGGATGCTGGATGAGTGGCGGGAACAGCTGGAAGTAAGTCTGAAACAGCAGCAATATTACCTGGATCATGACATCAACCCCTCAGAACCAGGTGCAGCTACTTTTACACGCATGTTTTTGGAAAATGCAATTGATTTATTTATTCCGCTGTTGATCATGATCGTGGCAAGTGATTTGGTTTCTTCCGAAAATAGTCAAGGTACGATCAAACTTCTGCTGACACGGCCAGTGGAGCGCTGGAAAATCTTATTGAGCAAATATGTAACATTATTATTGTCGGTTTCAATTATCGTGGCGATGACAGCCATATTGTCGTATTTTTTATCAGGTATCGTTTTTGGGTATCAAGGATGGGGTGCACCCGTAATAACCGGATTCGAATTGAAGGGTGCTGATGTGGATGTCAGTCAAGTAAGGTTAGTTGAACAATGGAAATTCCTATTGATGGATTTGGGGCTTGTCTGGCTGGTGGCGGTAGTTGTAGGGACCCTTTCTTTCATGCTTTCGGTTTTAGTGCGAAGCACCCCTGCAGGTATGGGCATCATGCTGGCTGCATTGATTTCCGGGGCAATATTGAACAATATGGTGTCATCATGGGAATCAGCTAAATATTTCTTCATGGTGAATTTGAAATTGACCGCTTATATTAGCGGAACGGCTCCACCGATAGAAGGGATGACCTTATTATCCTCCGTCATTACTTTGCTCGTTTGGTGGGTGGTTGCATTAATTGTATCTTTTTCAGTATTTACCCGGAGGGATGTATACTAATAGGCAGCCTATATAATATATAGGTTGTCTCAGTTTGTTGACAAAAGGGGGTTCAGAAGTGTCGCACCCCGAACCATGTATTTAAAAGAAGACTCGGTTTTATCGCAAGCCGAGACTCCGCTAGATGCTTTCGCCGAGGAGGCTTGGCAGATAGTCGGTGGAAAGGGAGCGGATTTCTGTCTGCAACTTTTTTTAAAAAACTGCAGACAAACTCGGTTTTTCTTCGAATTTGTCTACAGTCTGAAACAGCCTATATAAATTATAGGTTGTTTTTTATTTTCTTTTACAGGGTATCCTTTAAAAAACAGTATGTTCAAATTAGGAGGGTCATAAATGGATGATAATCATTTGAATGAAAAATTCCTGCCAATGACTTCAGTTTCCAGTGGAGATGTCCAGATTGTAAAAGAGGATATATATTGTCTGCCCGTCCAAATCGTTAATGTAATTTTTGTAGGCTCACCTAAAGATGAAAAATGGGTATTGATAGATGCAGGGATGCCCCGTTCAGCAGAGGTAATAAAGAAAGCTGCTGAAGATATCTACGGGCCAGATCATCCACCTGCTTCCATTATTTTGACACATGGACATTTCGATCATGTTGGTGCATTGATTGAGTTAATGGAGTACTGGAACGCTCCTGTTTATGCCCACATTAAAGAAATGCCTTATTTAACGGGACAGGAAAATTATCCTGAACCAGATTCCACTGTTGAAGGGGGGATGGTTGCCAAGATTTCTTGGATATTTCCGAATGAGGGAATCAACCTGGATGAAAAAGTTCAGCCATTGCCTGAGGATCATAGTGTTCCCGAGCTTTCCGGTTGGAAATGGGTTCACACCCCGGGCCATTCTAAAGGACATATTTCACTTTTCCGGGAAAGTGACCGAAGTCTGATTGCTGGAGATGCTTTTGTGAATGTCAGGCAAGATTCACTATATAAGGTCATTACACAGGAGAAAGAAATAGCAGGACCGCCACGGTATTTGACAACAGATTGGGAGGCTGCCAAGGAATCGGTAAGGTTGTTGGATAGTCTTAAACCGGCTGTCGCTGTAACGGGTCACGGGTATCCTGTTGAAGGGGAAGAACTGGAAATGGGTTTATCAAGGCTTGCTAATGAATTCGATTCATTGGCTAAACCGGATCACGGGAAATATGTGGAATGAATCGTGTTTGTGTTTGATGAATAATTTCGCTTGAGAAGTCAAAAATAAACAAGCAACTTATGAAAAATGGAGGGATATCCTTGACTACATTAAGAGATATTATGACAACAGACGTGGACTGTTGCACTGTGGAAGATAATATATATGAAGCAGCAGTCAAAATGAAGGATGATGATGTTGGTGTCATTCCTGTATTGGAGAATAACCATTTAGTTGGTGTCATAACAGACAGGGATATCGTTATCCGCTGTGTTGCCGAAAAAAAGCCGAATTCGACTAGAATTACTGATGTTATTTCGACGGATCTTGTAACAGGCACCCCTGATATGTCAGTGGAGCAAGCTGAGGAGTTAATGAGTACTGAACAAATCAGAAGGCTCCCTATAATTGAAAATGACAAGCTGGTCGGAGTCGTGGCATTAGGTGACCTAGCTGTACACAATCAGACAAATTCAATGGCGGGAAATGCACTAAGCTCAATTTCCGAGGACAGAGATCAAATCCAACACTAAAAACGAAACTCTGTTAGCCAAAGCTAACGGAGTTTCGTTCTTTTAAAAATATTTATTGAACCATCCTTTTATTTCTTCTACATGTTGCAAGCGCATTTTTGGGGATCCGCTTCGGGATACTTCATGAGTTTCATCCGGGAAGGAAACAAGTACCGCTTCTTTATTTTGCCGTTTTAAAGCGACAAAAAATTGCTCACTCTGTTCAATGGGACAACGGAAATCCTTTTCACCGTGAAGTAAAAGTAAAGGGGTATTCACATTGGCAACATATTTTAAAGGTGAGTGCTGCCACAATTTTTCAGCAGAGTTAACGATATCGCCGCCTATTTCCCACTCGGTAAAATAATAGCCAATGTCGCTGACACCATAAAAACTTAGCCAGTTACTAATGCAACGCTGAGTCACAGCAGCCTTGAAACGGTTGGTATGACCGATAATCCAATTTGTCATGAACCCTCCATAACTGCCACCGCATACCCCCAAATCTTCATGCTCAATAAAATCATACGTTGCTAAAACATGGTCAACTCCAGCCATTAAGTCCTTATAGTCCATGCCTCCATAATCGCCTCGGCATGCATTTACGAAATCTTGACCATATCCCACACTCCCACGCGGATTAGTGAACAACACAGTGTACCCTTCATTAGCCAAGGTTTGGAATTCGTGAACATAGGTATTGGCATACATCGCATGCGGACCGCCGTGGATTTCTAAAATGAGTGGATATTTTTGATTTTCATTAAAATCGGTCGGTCTCATGATCCAGCCATGGATGGTAAGTCCATCAACAGATGGAAAAGTAATGGGTTCAGCCATGGACAAATGTTTTTCCTTTAAAAAATCCTCATTAACAAAACTGATTTGTTCTTTTTCCCCATTAGTAAGGTTATAGGCAAAGAGGTCACCTGGATGAACAGGTGTACTAATCGCCACGACGGCACGATGGCTTTCGGGATCTATAGTCAGTCCGTATATATGCTGCGGATCAAGTATGGATGGATACATAGCTCCTTCAATGGAACCATAATATACTCCAGTATTTCCGTAATCGCTTATTAAAAAGTAAAAGCCTTGGCTATCGTTTGTCCATAAAATGCCTGGGTCGACTGCTCCGATTTGGAAATCCCCAATTGCGGAATCTCCAATTTGAACATCCCAACCATCGGTTAAACACTGAATCGATTGATCCAATATGGAGTACAACCAAATATTTGAAAAGGTGGCACCGGCAAAATCTTTATTATGGCCAATGAAGGAAAGGTATTCGCCATTTGGAGACCACTTCGGATCTCTAAAGAAACCTGTACTATCCGTTATCTTCTGAAGAGAGTTCGTTTCAAGGGCCATGATGAAAATATCAGAAAATAGTTCAACATCACTTTTTTCTGCATCCCCGCTTATGAATGCAATATGCTGACCGTCAGGGGACCATGCGTTCGGGTGGTGATCGATATTGTTTTCCGTTAGCAATATGGATTCGTCATTAAAAACATCCACTATTACGAGCTGCTGATATAATTGATCGAAATAACCTCTACCATCCCATTTGTACTTAATCCGGTCATACCTATGAACTTCATTGGACAAATCATTTTCCTTAAACGTATTAAGGTTTTCGCCCTCTTTTAGCCCGGTAGAAAGCAAAAGCTTGGTGGAACAAGGAGACCAAATAGGTTTGGTTACTCCGTTAACGAAATGGGTCAGCTGGCGAGCTTCCCCACCAATGCTCCCAATGATATGGACTTGCTTTTTTCCAGATCTGTCTGATATAAAGGCGATATGTTTGCCGTCCGGTGACCAGGCAGGTGATGTATCACGATTATCCCCAAACGTCCATTGCTTTGTTTCATTCGTAATCAGGCTGAACATAAATAGATTGGAAATGTATTTTTCCGTTTTTTCATCAATTCTAGTTTGGACAAAAACCGCCATGCTGCCATCCGGTGATAGCTTTGGGTCGGTCACTGATTTCAAGTGAAATAAGTCTCTTGCTGTAATACCTATTTTGTTCATCCTTTTCACCCTTTCATTTCTCATAGTTATGTATTTCGCTATAGGGAAATATAAATCCTTTAGTAAATGGTAAACGCGTAAGGTTTATTTATCAAGGACGAAAGAAATGAAAAAAAAATCCGGCCATTTTATTGGACGGATTATCATGCTATATAGGTAAAGAACATAGAATCACTTATGCATGTGTCGTGTATGTGGACGGTGCGGAGGAATTTGAAAATTATGTTCTTCCATCATTTTATAATGTTTTTCAAAATGTGAAACCATTTTATCGGCTTCTTCTTTCGAAAGCGCGCCATACTCCACATATTTTTCAATCAATTTCTTTTTGTCCGCGAGTATCTGCTTTTGGATCTTGGCGATTTCCGATTTTTGAGCATCAGTGAATTGTACACTTTCCGGTTTTGTTTTATTTTCCTGTGCAGACGGGTGATCCAGGTTAACTAAGAATAGGGAACAGGCTGTTAAACAGATGAGTAAAAACTTTTTCATGAATGAACGACTCCTTCTTTATTTTTTGCCTAACTTCAAAGATCTGTAGTTCTTCCTTAAGGGGTTATCAATTGGAAGATTCCTTAATTATTTATTATCATTTACAGCATTTACAGTTTTATGTAATATTTTTGGGTTCACCCACTAAGGGTTTGTTACAGAAAGATATGGGTAATTTAAATATAAGCTGAAAATTTTGAAGGAACTTCTCATTATGAAAGATCGAATATGAGAAGGGAAGGAAAGGAGATTATTATGCTTTGGACAATTATTGGTGCAATAATATTGTTATGGGTTCTTGGTTTAGTCTTTAAAGTGGCTGCAGGCTTTATACATATCTTGCTTATCATCGCGGTCATTCTCATTCTGGTCAATGTTTTTAAAGGTAGGAAACGAATGTAGATTAATAAAAGAAGGCTTAGACAAAAAAGTTTATTAATATGAATGAAAAAGGCGGCCTGGTAAACAGGTCGCCCTTTGAATATTCCAAAGGTTGTTAATCATAAGGAAGTGGCTGTCCCATCAGTCTCTTATGAATCCAAATAGCTGCTTGGGTCCCGTCCCCCATCGATATGGTGACTTGTTCGGAATGGGCAACAAGGTCGCCGCCAGCCCAGACTCCTTTAATATTCGTTTCTTTAGTGCGGGGATGAATCACGACATGATTGTTTTCGTTTACTTGCACACCTAATTGTAGGGCGAGGCCATTATTGAGTTTGTTCCCTTTAAATGCAGTGAATGCCTTTTCAGCTTCAATTATTTTACCAGAAACTAATTGTATTGCGGTTAACTGCTGTTTGGCATCTACATGAACCTCTACGACTTCCTCTTCAAATACGGGAATCTGGTTCTCCTTTAACTTTTCCCGATACTTATCATCAATTTTTGATTTCAAGTGATTTACGTAAATGATATCTTTTGACCAATATAGTAGAGTAAGGGCCATACCTGCACCTGTATTTCCGCCTCCTAGGACCACGGTTTGCTTATCCATGATCTCATACCCATCACAGTCAGGGCATATATAAGTGGATGTCCCAAGAGTTGGATAGATGTTTTTGATTGGAGGGATGTTATCAGTGATGCCAGTACCGAGAAAAATCATTTTTGCTTGATATTCCATGTCATTCTTTGTTTGGATAAAAAACTTGTCCTGCTTTTTTTCAAGTGATGTCACAGTATCATCGAAGAATTCGACACCGAATTTTTCTGCGTGCTGTCTGCCCAGAGTCCTTAATTGTTTGCCGCTTACCCCGTCTGGCCACCCAAGAATGTTATGGTAAGCCTTTGCTATGGAAGAGCGGCCTTGAGCAGAATCAATGACGATAATATCATGTTTATATCTTCCGAGCTGGATGGCTGCCTGAATACCGGCTATACCGCCACCAATAATAATGCAATCTGCTTGCTTCATGAATTCACCGCCCATTCAATTTGGAATAACCCTAGTGTTATTCTATCTGTAAAAAATATACCACTTGTCGCAGGCGCTTAAACAAATGCAAGATATAAAAAAGGGAAAGTCCGCCAGCTGGCGACCTTTCCCCCTTTTCTTCAAATGCCTATTTCATTGATTCTGTATTGGTTCGAGCCATTCTTGTGCCCATTTTTGGATTTCGTTCATTACCGGTGCAAGAGCCTTGCCTTTTTCAGTTAAAGAATATTCAATCCTGACCGGTGTCTCTGGATATACGTCCCTTTTTACAATTCCTTCAATTTCCAAGTCCTTTAAACGTTCAGAAAGAATCCTGCCGCTGATCGGGAAGGCAGATTCAATATTACAAAACCGTTGAGGGCCATTAAGCAATTGATTGACAATCAATCCAGTCCAGCGTTTACTTAAGATTTGCATTCCTTTTTCAAAGCGTGGACAAAGTGTCGTATTATTCATCATATCACCCCATTATTATTATATTATAATGCATTTACCTCTTAGGTAACAACTTTACCGAATATTATTTAGTTACTAGAGATGTTATGGTATAAGAAATTTATAAGCTTACTTTAAGTATCAACAAAAAAAATCCGCCTCGGAATTGCCACATTTTAAAAAGATATGCTCTTTAAAAAATGTGTTCATTTAGAGATACTATGAAAAATATGTTACTTTATTATGGAAGTCAAAGTTATGCAAATGGAAGGATCCGTGGGAAAGATGAGTGATTTACTGCAAGAGGCCGTATCCTTTATCAGGACAAGCTATCCGGAATTGTTGAAAACGGAAGAGGAAATAAATGACAGGGTTGAACAAATCAAAAGGGAAATTAATGAAACAGACAGATATGAACATACATATGAAGAATTAGTATATGGTGCTAAATTAGCTTGGCGTAATAGTAATCGCTGCATCGGTCGCTTTTTTTGGGAGTCTCTGAGGGTGATTGATAAAAGGATGATTCAAAGCGAACAAGAAATTGTATCGGCTCTGTTTGAGCATATCGACTTTGCTACGAATAATGGAAACATCAGGCCAGTGATTACAATTTTCAAACAGAAAGATCATGATGGAAAATTGGATATTTGGAATCATCAGCTTATTCGTTATGCTGGATATGAGACGGAAAATGGTGTAATTGGCGATTCAAGTTCAATAGAATTCACTAAGAAATGTATGGCATTGGGATGGGAAGGGAAATTTGGACCTTTCGATATATTACCCATTGTAGTCCAATTGGAAGGGAAAGCACCTAATTTTCATGAAATTCCTGAAAGTCTCGTTAAAGAAGTGCCAATCACACACCCGGAGCTTAAATGGTTCAAAGATCTTCAAATCAAATGGTATGCAGTTCCAATCATTTCTGGTATGAGGCTAGAAATTGGCGGTATTACCTATTCAGCTGCACCATTTAATGGGTGGTACATGGGAACGGAGATTGGTGCCAGAAACCTTGCTGATGAAGAACGCTACAATATGCTTCCAGCAATCGGGGAGAGGATGGGCTTGGATATTAAGCGTGATTCGACTTTATGGAAAGATCGAGCCTTGATCGAACTGAATGATGCCGTCCTACATTCGTTTAAAAAACATGGAGTCAGCATTGTTGATCATCATACTGCTGCTAAACAGTTCAAGAAATTCGAAGAAAAAGAAACTTCGTGTGACCGGAAAGTAACAGGGGACTGGACATGGTTAATTCCACCGGTGTCTCCAGCTACGACGCACGTTTTTCATAAGCCGTATGACAATGAAATAATGAAACCTAATTTCTTTTATCAAAAGCCTCCATATAAATAAAGGTTTACATTAACTGGCATTGGGTATATATATATCAATCCAATAAAAAGGGGGAAGGTAATGATGGTATTAGGAAGAAACGCATTATTACTAGGAGTCGGAGTTGCCGGAGTCTCATTTTTATCAAATAAAACGAACAGAGTAAAAGTGAAGGGCATATGGTCCAATGCAAAAGATAAGACATTAAGCTTTTGGAATAGGAAGGCTTCAGAGCTAGACCCTGTAATTGAAAAGGCAGGTCACCCTGATCCATATGATCATGAAGATAATAAAATGGTGGATGAAGGCGCCATGTATGGTGTTCACTATTATAATAATGCAAAGCATGGATAATCAAAAATCGCTTGGGGATTCCCAAGCGATTTTTTTATCCCTTTATTTTATCGGTAAAAAAACAGATAATTGCGAATTTTAAACCAGGTATTCAAGGTGGTAAATTCGTTATTGTGCTTTAAAAGAATAAGGATTAAGATTAAAGAATCGAAAGGAAGTGGATACGAGTGAGCAGCAGTTCTTATGATCCTGAACCCAGAAAGCAAGAGGAAGCCGATATGATGCTAGAAGTCGAGACTGTTATTCTCCCTGAGTATCTGCTCGAAGAAGGTAAATAAGGCTTTCTCTATAGAAGAGGAGGTCAACTAATGATTGAAATCTACAAGACGGATGAAAACCGTCACCTAAATAATATCGAGGAAATGACAAAAGGTTCCTGGGTGAATATCGTCGCGCCCACTGAAGCTGAAATAAGTTATATATGCACGACTTTGAAGTTACCGATCAATTTCATGAAAGACCCGCTGGACGATGAGGAAAGGCCTCGGATAGAAAAAGAAGATGATAATGTTTTAATAATTGTTGATTTTCCATATTTGACCCGGGACGAAGCCGACTTACCCATCTTTGAAACGATTCCCATAGGGATGATCTTTACCAAAGACTGTTTTATTACGGTATCTTTGAAAGAAACACCCATATTGGCGAATTTCAAAAACAATAAGATCAAAGGGTTTTTCACCAATAAGAAAACAAGGTTTGCTTTACAATTATTATTTGAAATTTCATCTTATTATTTACGTTATCTGAAACAGATTAACAAAATGACGAATGAAGCGGAACGTGAATTGCATCAGTCCATGAAAAATAAAGAACTGTATACTTTCTTGGCTTTGGAAAAAAGCCTCGTTTATTTTACGACATCATTGAAATCCAATCGGGTAGTACTTGATAAGATCCTCCGTTTTAATTATTTGAAAATGTATGAAGAAGATAAAGAATTACTTGAGGACGTAATCATCGAAAATGCTCAGGCAATTGAAATGGCAGAAGTGTATCTCTCGATTCTTAGCGGGATGATGGATGCATTCGCTTCGATTATTTCCAATAATGTCAATAATGCGATGAAGTTTCTAACCTCAGTGACAATTATATTGACGCTCCCGACGATGGTGGCAAGTTTTTACGGAATGAATGTGGAACTGCCATTTGAACATAATCCGTATGCTTTCATCTTTACATTATTAATTGCCATCACTTTAGCGGGGACGACAGCATTCATTTTTTGGAAGAAAAAATATTTTTAAGATTAACCGGCTTATTAAGCCGGTTTTGTTTTATTCCTCAAAAAAATCAGCAAATCCCTCACTGTTGATCCGATCGGTATAGGGATTCTCATCATTTACATTCTTTGCATCCAAATTCGTTTTAATTACTAAACGGGGACTCTGTGAAGGTTCCCTGATGATACGGTCGTTCAACTCTTTAAAATCCGGTACATCCTTATTGCCGGGTTTGTTTGGTTCCAATAAAACCACCTCCATTAGTATCTTTGCAATAAACGATGGGGTATATTCATGAATATTCTTAGGTTTGGGAAGGATAAAGGACTGAGGAGGAGTTCATGATGACAAAATGGAATGAGCAAGCAGCTCCCGATAATAATTTAAAGGCAAGTGATTTAAACCAGGATGAAGCCGGGAGATCAAAAATGAGTTCAAAAGCCAAAGATGGGGATCACCTGAATGATCTTAAGATCCAGCAGGAAATCAGAAAGCAAAATCTATAAGAAAAGAGCCTGGTCGAAAGTAAGGAAACTGGGTATGTTACATTTACATTGGATTAATCAGAGGAAAACGCTTGGCTGTTAAACCAAGCGTTTTTTGTGTAACATGTACACGGAAGTCCATGATAGTTTAGGTTATCATGAACGCTTTTGCTTTTTAAGTGAAGATGGTTGAGTGAAGGACCCGGTTTCTTTCGTAGTGGTACCTTGTCCCTCTACCTGAGAAGAACCTAAACGAGTTTGTGAAGCATCTTTCTTGTGTTTACCATTCATGTTTATCACCTCGATATTACTTTCCCTATTTCCTTTGCATCCTATACATATATTGAAGGTAAAAAGGACAGGTTAGAAAGTAGAGGAGGTGTGTGTTGATGTCAAAAATCGGTGTTGAAGAATCATTAACGAATATTCAGGAAGCACTTCGTGAAAAAGGTTTTGATGTTGTGGAGATTAAACAAGAAGCTGACGCAAAAAACGTGGATTGTTGTGTGGTAACAGGAATGGAAAGTAATGTGATGGGAATAAGCGATACTTCATTAAAAGCGTCTATCATAGAGGCAAATGGTTTAACGGCTGATGAAGTGTGCCGCCAGGTTGAAAATAAAGTGAACGCAATTCAATAGTTCAAAAAGTGCCTAACCCAATATAGGGTTAGGCACTTTTTCTGTTCAAGGTTGTTGTGATATGGAAATTGTCACGTTCAATTCCACCGCTACATTACCTTTGATCGCTCTTGAAATCATACAAGAAGTTTCAGCTTTTTCAGCAAGTATCCTCGCTTTTTCAGCCACTTTTTCTGATGTATCCCGTGCTAATACTAGTGTAGGGCGATGTATGATCTTCTTGTAGGTGAATACACCATTTGTAACATCCACTAAGGCTTCCGATTGCATGGTCAAGCTGTCCTTTTCTATATGGGCTCGCTCTAACATGGCAGCAAAGGTAATGATATAGCAGGTCGAGGCCGCTCCAAGCAGCATTTCATCGGGATTAGTGCCAATCCCTGGTCCCTCCATTTCCGTAGGGATACTTATCTGTGTTTGCAGATTTCCTGATTGAATCGTGCCGATATCATTTCTGCCGCCAGGCCATTCCGCGGTTAAATGAAAGTGATGTAACGTCATATTTTTAACCTCCTTACTATATCTAATAGTGTAAACGATTAAACAGGTTATGTATTCGATTTTGCTCGAAAGTGTTGAATCGTCGAATTAAGATTCCAAATGGCCGAAAAAGGTGTCGATCTGTTCGAATAATCTCCGAAAATGCCGAATAATGTGCCCGATCGGTCGAATTTCTCACAAACGACGAAAAAAATTACAGTGTGTCGAGTTAAGATTGGTCAAACAAAAGGCAGAGGCATTAGGCTATTTTAAGCACCATATTGGATAGGCTTTTCTATAATAATATAGATTAGTTATATAAATAATAATTCATTACGGAAGGGCTGAAAAGTTGACTACTTTAAGTAAAATGTTCGATTTGACTAATAAAACGGCAATCATTACCGGTGGCGGTAGGGGACTGGGCAAACAGATCGCCATGGCGTTGGGGGAGGCAGGAGCTAATATAGCCATTGCCTCACGAAATCTTCCTTTATGTAAAGAGGTATGCGAACACTTGCAATCAATGGGGATTAAGGCAGTTGCCTTTGAATGTGATATCACGAAAGAGAGTGATATTGATCATGTGGTACAGGAAACGGTTGCCCAATTCGGTACGATTGATATTCTTGTCAATAATAGCGGCACGTCCTGGTCAGGGCCGCTATTTGATCTTCCCAAGGATAAGTGGGAAAAAGTATTGAATGTAAATGTTACAGGTACTTTCCTGTTTTCGCAGGCTGTAGCGAAGATCATGAAGCAGCAAAATTCCGGAAAAATCATAAATATTGCATCTGTGTCGGGTCTTGGCGGGACGTTTCCAGAGCTATTGGATACCATAGCTTATAACACCAGTAAGGGTGCCGTCATTACATTGACTAAGGATTTAGGGGTAAAGCTCGCTAGGTACGGTATCCAAGTCAATGCGATAGCACCTGGATTTTTCCCGACTAGGATCACAAAGAATATTCTTGAAAAGTCCAACTATGACATATTAGGTAAAACTCCGGCAGGCCGGTTTGGCAATGATGATGATTTAAAGGGAGCTGCCGTATTTTTAGCCTCAAAGGCTTCTGACTATATGGTTGGTCATGTTTTGATCATTGACGGGGGAATATCGGCAGTAGTATAAACGGAGGAGAAGGAAGGAAGATATATATGGCGGAAAAATCAAATTTTTTAAAAGGACTTAAACTGATAGGCACACAAAAAGAGCAGCAGCTGAATGATAAAATTAAGGATTTGCTAAATAATCGTGAGTTAATAGAAAGAATAAGCGATAATGCACAAATGCAGATTCCAAGAATAAATAGGATGCAGGAAGAATCAGAAAGAATGTCCATCATCATGAATTATCCAACAAAAAAAGATGTGGCGAGTGTAGCGAAATTAATCATCCAGCTCGAAGAAAAGATTGATAGGTTAGAAGAGCTGGTCTATACACTAGTTGAGGATAGAGAAGGGACTGTCAAAGGTAATTCTTCATTACGCAATAAACGGAATGCCAATTCATCGCGCAGTATGAAAAAGAAATCAAGATTGGAATCCAATGAAATGGAAGGGAGTAAAAAAAGGATATCGGATTTTATAAATAACTCTTTATTGTTAAGTGCACAGTTGCCTGAGTTCGATTCAATTGGACAGGGGAATTCAAATGGCTAAGCGGAAAGTGCCGAAAATTCAATCCGAATCCATAACTAAATGGAAACATTTAATGGATATTCCCAATCAGCCAATGCCTGAAGTGGGACTGACGCCGAAAATAGCGGTGTGGAAAAAAAATAAATCAACGCTTTGGTATTATCCGTCAGCACAAAAAAAATATGATGTACCGGTTTTTCTTATATATTCACTAATCAATACTCCTTTGATTCTTGATTTGTCCCCAGGGAATAGTTTAATAGAATCTTTTGTAAATGAAGGTTTTGATGTGTATTTGCTTGATTTTGGAAGCCCGGGCTTTGAAGATGGTGAAATATCGATCGAAGATTATATCATCGATTATATTCAAAAAGGGGTGCAGCGTGCATTACGCCACTCTGGAGCATCAGAAATTACAGTTATGGGATTTTGCCTCGGCGGTACAATAGCCGCAATATATGCTGCTATTGCAGACGAGCCAATCAAGAATTTGATCCTCTCCGTTACACCGGTAGATTTCAGTGCCTCAGAATTTTTTGATAAATGGCAGGAAGCGTTAAAGGAAGGTACCGCGAATTTTGACGAGACGATCGACATTTATCAAACGATCCCAGCCAGTGCAGTCAAATATGGAATCCGGTTAATTACATCTCCAATCTATTTATCACCCTATTTATCTTTATTGAATCAAGCGGATGATGAGGAATACGTCCAAAATTGGCGCCGCTTCAATGCTTGGGCTAATGGGCATGTACCATTATCCGGAGCAGCCGCAAAACAAATAACCAAAGAACTTTTGATAAAAAATAGCTTAGTTAATGGTGGTTTCAAGGTAAGGGGAAAAAAAGCGAAGCTATCAAAAATTGATGCTAGTGTTTTGGTCATAGCTAGTAAGTATGATCGATTGGTCCCACAGGAAATGATTTATCCGGTAATGGAGCATTTAACATGCAAGGATAAGACATTCAGTCTACTGAAAAGTGGACATGCTGCAAAACAATATTCGGGTCAACTCCCATCTTATTTGAAGGAATGGCTACCAGGGCGTTCTTCCCCAATTCAATAGGTTACTAGGGGGTGCGAAATGTACGTTTTGAACGACAATGAGTATAATAACATCATGCCGGTTGTAGAATTTATGGTCTTTGCGTCATTGATATTTTCAAAATTCTTTGCGACATTCCCAGATTATTAAAGTGAAATAAAAGTAAGGGCTGGCTCAGTATGTAGAGCCGGCCCTAATGTATTATTGATAATATTTCACTCGTTCTTCAAGTGGTGAGACGTCTTTATCGCCAGGCTCTGCAGTGGGTTTTCCAAAAGGCATTTGTGCGATGAGTTTCCAATCGCGTGATATATCCCATGTCTTTCTCACCTCGTCATCGATTAAAGGATTATAATGCTGAAGACTTGCACCAAACCCCTCAATTTCCAAGGAAGTCCATACGACAAATTGTAAAATGGCAGATGATTGGTTAGACCAAATCGGGAAGTTTTCGGCATACGTTTTGAATTGTTCTTGAAGCCTTTCTATAATGGCCTGATCTTCAAAGAATAAAACCGTACCATAACCATTTTTTAATGACTTCATTTTTTCTTCCGTTTTTTCAAAATCTTTGTCACCGACTGCTTTTCTTAATGTTTCTTTTGTGATATCCCATAATTGGTCGTGGCTTTTCCCGGTTAAAACAATCACTCTTGCACTTTGTGAGTTGAAAGCGGAAGGGGAATATTGAACGGCATGATCGATAACTTCCTTAATCCTTTTATTAGGGACGACACTTTCCTTGCTAAGGGAATAATATGAGCGCCTATCTTCAATTGCACTTGAAAAATCTTTAGCCATATATCACACCTCCATTAATTATACCGACTTATTTTGACCTGATATTATTATTTTATTAAGTGAATGGTTTGAAATATTTGAATCAGGAATGGTTGACAAATTTATAAATGTCGTTTATCTTTAATTCAAGATATTTTTATTAAAAGTGTTGTGTATAACAGATTAGATACCTCGAATTCGAGATATTATTGGCGGATAATTCATCTCCTTAAGGGGAGATTTATAAAGATAGGAGTGGTACGGATGGAATTAAAAGGATTACATCATGTTTCGGCGATTACAGCTAGAGCGGGAAACAACTTTGAATTCTACACGAAAGTATTAGGGATGCGATTAATCAAAAAAACTGTGAATCAAGATGATATTCGTGTGTATCACTTATTTTATGGAGACCAAATTGGTTCACCGGGAACGGAACTGACGTTTTTTGAAATTCCCAATGCTGCCCGCACTCATGAAGGAAACAATAGTATTTCAGAAATTTCTTTACGGGTGAGGGATGATGAAGCACTCGATTATTGGAAAAAACGGTTTGTGGAATCCAAGGTTGATCATGATGAAATATCAACCCGTTTTCAAAGGAAGGTTCTTTCTTTTAAAGATCCTGAAGGGCAAAGGCTTCTTCTTGTTTCCGATCAGGATAATAAAGGCGTTCAAGGAGGGTTACCATGGGATGGAAGCCCGGTTCCGCAAGAGTTTTCCATACTAGGATTAGGACCAGTTAAACTTACTGTACCCAATATTGAACAAACGCAAAGCGTTCTTACCGAAGTATTGGGGTTCAGGAAATCAGGCACATACCCATCCTCAATTAGGGGGCAAAATCCGATTGTCGTTTACGAGACAGGTGAGGGAGGAACAGGAGCGGAAGTCCATGTCGAAGAAAGGAATGACATTCCCCGAGAACGATTGGGGAGAGGCGGAGTACACCATGTTGCCTTCCGGGTGGATAATGAAGTAGAACTGAGAAAATGGATAGAAAAAATTAGTGAATCGAAATTCGTGAACTCGGGATATGTGGACCGCTTTTATTTTCGTTCACTCTATTTTAGGGAGCCGAATGGCATATTATTTGAACTAGCGACTGATGGACCTGGTTTTGCAGTGGATGAAGCAGAGGAGCACCTAGGTGAGAACCTCGCACTGCCACCATTTTTAGAATCGAAAAGAAAAGATATTGAATCGAATTTAAAACCCCTGAATACTAAATCAACAAATTAATCAAAGGGAAAGGAAGTAATCGGCATGCGAAAGCAAAATGCAGGAATACATCATATAACCGCAATTGTAGGCAATCCTCAAGAGAATGTGGATTTTTATGCTGGAGTATTAGGAATGCGTATGGTGAAGAAAACCGTTAATTTTGATGATCCAGGCACCTATCACTTATATTTCGGAGATGAATCAGGTTCACCGGGTACTATCATCACTTTCTTTCCTTGGCCTGGGGCATACCGAGGGACAATTGGCTCTGGACAAGTGGGGATTACGACATATGCCATTCCGGAAGGTTCAATGGGCTTCTGGGAAATGCGTTTGGGTAAATTTAATATAGACTTTGAAAAGTCATCACGTTTCGGTGAGGAATATCTGAAATTCCAAGACCCACATGGTTTACAACTTGAACTGGTTGAGCGTAAAGAAGGTAAAAATAGCGAGTGGTCATTCGGCGGTGTACCAGCTGATAAGGCGGTCAAGGGATTCGGCGGTGCTGTATTATTTACGTCAAAACCGATCAAAACGATGGAACTATTAGAGGAAGTGATGGGCCTGCAAAAGATCGGGGAAGAGGACGATTTCATCCGCTTCAAATCCACATCGGACATCGGAAATTTAATAGATGTTAAAAAAACCGTTTTGCCAAATGGGAAAATCGGAGTAGGAACTGTTCATCATCTGGCATGGCGTGCAAGCGATAATGAAGATCATAAAGAATGGAGAGAACATATCGGTAACAATGGCTATGGCGTGACCCCATTTACAGACCGTCAATACTTCGATGCCATTTATTTCCGGGAAGATGGAGGCATACTCTTTGAAGTTGCCACAGATCCACCTGGCTTTGCTCATGATGAGACGAAGGAAACGATGGGTAGTAAATTGATGCTGCCGCCATGGCTGGAAGAAAAAAGGGGAATCATGGAGAAAACGTTACTGCCGGCAGTGCCGAGAGTACTAGAGGAGGATAAATGATGAAGCATATTTTTCAAAAAGGAAGTAATCCAGAAGCTCCGTTACTTTTGCTTTTACATGGTACTGGAGGAACGGAAACAGATCTCTTGCCATTATCGGAAATGGTTTCACCGGGTTCATCCGTATTGAGCGTACGGGGAAATGTACTTGAAAATGGAATGCCTCGTTTTTTCCGCCGGTTAGCTGAAGGGGTTTTTGATGAAGAAGATTTGATTTTCCGTACGAATGAGCTTAATGACTTCTTGGAACTAGCGTCCGGACAATATGACTTCGACCGTGACAGAGTGGTAGCATTAGGTTATTCTAATGGTGCAAATATAGCGGCAAGTTTGATGTTCCATTTCGAAGGGGCACTACAAGGAGCGATTCTTCATCATCCAATGGTGCCTAGACGCGGGATTGCTATGCCGTCACTCTCAGAAATACCTGTATTTATTGCTGCAGGTAAAAACGATCCGATTTGCCCGGCAGAAGAAACGGATGAACTTAATCAACTTTTATTGCAAGCTGGTGCTTCGGTGGAAGTTCACTGGGAAAATTACGGTCATCAGTTAACACGTTCAGAGGTCGAGGCAGCAGGTTCATGGTTTCATAAGAACTTTATATAAGAATGAAAGAGGGAATGAAGATGATTTCAGTAAATCCTGAAAGTCTGACTGAACGGGAAAATTATAAGTTTTTGACTGGAAGCATTATACCGAGACCCATAGCTCTGGTTACGACACAATCCGAAACCGGTACCATCAATATAGCGCCGTTCAGCTTTTTTAACATAGTCAGTTCAAATCCTCCGATGATTTCCATTTCTGTTCAACGGAAAGAAGGAGTTTCAAAGGACACTGCCCGAAATGCAATTCAATCAGGGGAATTCGTTGTTCATATCACTGATGAAAACAATGTTGCTGATGCAAATCGAACGGCCAAGGAACTCCCATCGGATGAAAGTGAATTGGGCCTGACCAATTTCACGACGGCTGTTAGTGATAAGGTATCCGTACCAGGATTGCAAGAAGCGAAGGTACGCTTTGAATGTACATTAGAGCATGCGATTCCATTGGGAGGTTCCCTAGATAAACCTGGTTGTGATTTATTGATAGGGAAAATAGTCTGCTATCATATAGAGCAAGATATTTACCATAATGGCCGAATTGACCAGAATGGGCTTAAACCTGTAGCAAGATTAGCGGGTCATACTTATACAAAACTAGGGGAATTATTTGAAATGGAACGACCTTAAGTGATAAGAAAGAAAAAATGGCGTCATCTTTTAAGATGTCGTCATTTTTTTATACCAAAATTATTCCCGGTTAGAATTATCTGCAATTCTAATACGGTGAGCGACTGTACCAAAACAAGCAATCATGCCGGAGGTGACAAAATCGTCTGAATGTAAAGGGAATTCTATATATTCCAAAACAAAACTTGACAATTTTTTCATAGATTGATAAAGTTATAAAAAATTAATTTCTTATCCAGAGAGGTGGAGGGACTGGCCCTATGAAACCTCAGCAACAGGTCTGCTAAGACACTGTGCTAATTCCAGGGGGTGAAACCTTGATAGATAAGACCGTACGTTTTTATTTGTCAGTAGCGCACTCTTTTTAGAGTGCGTTTTCGTTTTTTCTGGATGCAGGATAAAGGAGAGTATGAATGGAGAACAAAAGGAAACAGGAATTTCAAAGGGAAATGAAAACACGGCATTTAATCATGCTATCGCTTGGCGGGGTGATTGGAACAGGTTTGTTCTTAAGTTCGGGTTATACGATTCAGCAGGCTGGCCCGTTTGGCACCATCCTTTCGTATCTGATTGGAGCATTAGTGGTTTATCTAGTCATGCTATGTCTAGGTGAACTGGCAGTACATATGCCCGAGACAGGTGCGTTTCATAGCTACGCAGCCAAATACATCGGACCAGGGACAGGGTTTACAGTAGCCTGGTTATATTGGCTAACCTGGACTGTTGCACTAGGTTCGGAATTCACGGCTGCAGGATTGTTGATGCAGCGATGGTTTCCATCAATCAATGTCTGGATATGGAGTGCTCTATTTGCCATATTGGTTTTGGCATTAAATGCTTGGACCGTTAAGTTTTTCGCTGAATCCGAATTTTGGTTTGCGTCTATAAAGGTAATTGCGATTGTGATATTTATTATTTTGGGAGCAGCGACAATGGTAGGTTTTATTCCAATGACTAACTCACAATCAGCACCGCTATTTTCCAATTTTACAAGTGCAGGTTTATTTCCGAATGGTGCTTTTGCCATTATAATGACGATGCTTGCGGTGAATTTCGCATTTTCTGGAACTGAATTAATCGGAATTGCAGCTGGAGAAACTGTGAATCCAGAAAAAACGATACCAAAGGCAATCCGCATGACATTATGGAGATTGATCATCTTTTTTGTAGGAACCATCGTTGTATTATCCGCATTATTGCCTGTTTCGGATGCAAGCGTATTAGAGAGCCCCTTTGTTGCAGTTCTTGAACGAATTGGAGTGCCATATGCAGCGGATATCATGAACTTTGTTATTTTAACTGCCATTTTGTCTGCTGCAAACTCAGGTCTATATGCCTCTTCCAGAATGCTTTGGTCCCTTGCAGATAAGAAAACGATATCACCTATATTTGCAAAATTAACAAAAAGAGGTGTTCCGATAAATGCAGTCATTTTCAGTATGTTGGGTGGTGGCTTAGCCTTGTTTTCGAGTATTATTGCACCGGATACGGTGTATATCGTCCTTGTATCCATTTCGGGTCTAGCCGTGGTTGTAGTTTGGATGAGTATTAGCGCTTCACAGTTCCTATTCCGAAGACGTTTTATAAAAGAAGGAAATTCAGTAAATGATTTGGCTTATCGTACACCATTATATCCGTTCGTACCAATCGTTTCTTTCATGCTTTGTCTTGCTTCTTGTATAGGAATTGCCTTTGACCCTACACAACGGATAGCACTTTATTGTGGTATTCCATTTATTTTGTTTTGCTATGGAACTTATTATATTACACAATCTTCAAAGAAAAGAGGAGTAAAATCATGAAGAATAAAATAAACCCAATTGACGCTATTTTACGAGATCATTCAGTCATGATTCTGGACGGAGCTCTAGCTACAGAGCTTGAGCGGTATGGATGTGATTTGGACGATCCCCTGTGGTCTGCACGAGTATTACTTGAAAATCCAGAAGTGATTTATAAGGTTCACTCTGCTTATTTTCGTGCTGGAGCGGACTGTGCGATAACTGCAAGCTACCAAGCCACCGTTGAAGGTTTCTCCCTGCGTGGGATACAAGAAAAAGAGGCCATGGAGTTAATTCGGAAAACGGTGTTACTCGCAAGGAAAGCAAGGGATGATTATTGGAAGGATGAAACGCAAACAAATAGACCTAAGCCATTGGTTGCTGCATCAGTTGGACCTTATGGGGCTTACCTTGCAGATGGTTCAGAATATGTAGGAAACTATGGTGTTTCAGATGAAACCTTAGCAGAATTTCATCGCCCAAGAATATCAGCTTTGATTGAAGCAGGTGCTGACCTCTTAGCATTTGAAACGATTCCATCCCTTCAAGAAGCAAAAGTATTGGATTCATTATTGAAAGATTATCCAGAAGTGTATGCTTGGCTATCCTTTTCCTTGAAAGATGAGAAAGCGATAAGTGACGGTACATTGCTGGAGGAGTGTACGAGGTTGTTTGAGGAAAATGAGCAAATTGCAGCGATTGGCATTAACTGTGCACCAGTATCAGTTGTCACGGAAGCTATCAATGTGTTGAGTGCAAACACGAAAAAACCAATTATTGTTTATCCGAATTCTGGTGAAACTTATAATCCGGATACCAAAACATGGCATGGTCAAGAATCTTGTAACAAGTTCGACCTGAAATCCGAAGAATGGCACCATGCAGGGGCACGTTTGATTGGAGGTTGCTGCAGAACGGCACCTCATCATATTGAAGAGATTTCAAGAAAGTGGCGACCATCTGAGGTGGTATCCTCATAGCCTTTTTTCTGGATTTCAAACTGTTTTTATAAGCTGTGTAAGAAGTGGGAAAACCCCCCCTCTCGTCTTGTAAAAAATAAAAAGAACAGGAATCGTCTTAATCAGGCGGTTCCTGTTCTTTTTGTCTATTCATTCAGATTTGAGTTATTGAAAGGAAAGGGAGGATTGCTTATTGTTTCTAGGGGCCTCTGAAATAAGTGATTCGTTTCATGTATGCACTTGACCGAATTGCGCCTACTTAACGGTGGTTGCAGATCTTGCCGCTTGATTGCTTGGATCATGATGTACAATTAGACGAATATTGAACGAGAAAGGAGGGATTTGGAAATATTAGGTGCTATCTCTCGGGATTTAGAGAGTAATGTATCCGGTTTGCAGCAGGTTTAGATTCACCTTTACTTTTTTAGCCAAACTGCTTAAGGCAACAATGTAAAACAGCCTTCATTAAAGCAAGAAACAATGAGATGTGAGTCAACCTTGAATGAAAGTTCCTTATTAACAAAATGATTCACGATCAGTAAAAAGGGAAATTAAATCATATTTTTTTTACGCTTGGGAAAACTAAACAAACAAGAATAGAAAGGAGAGAATGAATATGAGTCGTGGTAAAAATTTTAATCACAAAGAAAAAGGACATCCAGGGAATTTACCTAATAATAGAATAAGCGAAGAGAAAGAACACAGTCGACAATATGAACAGATAGAGGATATTGTCACACATGAAGCTTTTAAAAATCGGGAAAAAGAAGACGAGATGCCTTAATTTATTGGGAAGCAGTATATAGTTTAGTCATTTTTTAAATATGCTCATAAGATAGTACTAGCAAGGTATTGCAATTTTATTGTTTGCTTAAGCAATTTCCTATTCTTTTAAGGCTTATAAAATTTCGCTTTCCGAAAAACAGCACATGAATAATAACGTATGTTCCACTTCATGATGATTCCAACATTCAGCTTCGTATTTTCTTTTAAAGATTTCATTAATTTCCATATATGAGATTGGGAAAAAACCATGAGCTTTGCTATGGTTTTTTCTGTCATTGCAAATAATAAAGAGGGAAAGTCGGAGTGATTAAATGTAAATAAGCGAAAAAATGGAGGGAAAACGGAAGAATTACAAAAAAATCTGTTAAATTTTTTTTGTAAGAAGAGTGGAAATCAGGATAAAAATAATGGAGGATCTATGATAAGACGACTTTCTTCTATTAAATGATAAAAAACCTCCAACTTACTTTCTCGGGACATTGGTTTATTGCAGAGCCCAGACCAGTTAGTAGTATAATCTATTTGTACACATATTATCTTGTCATAAAAAAATAGCGATCATTTTAGTCATGAAAGTGCGAACTTCAATAACGAGGACAACTTATCCTAACAAAAGTTAAGGGAGTTCATGTTCTTAAAGAATCTATCAAGCCTACCATATCCTAATTTTCCAAGTAAGTTAAATCCCAACTATCAGGAGATAGTGCAATAAGTCCACTTTATAACTATAAGACCCTGCTTTATGTCATACGGTTCTGTCCCTCATAAATGTTTCAGGAAAATAGCAATTTGATTTCGTATATTTGTTGCTAAATGAAAGGTTATATCAGATTCCACTTACCAGAACTTAGCCCAATGGCTCTTTTGTTTTATTAAGTTTATCTCGATTTACTTCCACTTCTCGCTTAGCTCTAATAAAAGCAATAAATTGAATCGTTTCTTCTTCAGAAAGAGAAATTCCATCGACAGAAAGCTTCATATTTGATAAATCGGTTAATTCCAAGACCTGAAGTGATTCTGTGGAAACCTCTTTAGGCAGAGAAGCTGGATAATCTACTCTACCTAGAAGATAATCGGTGGATGTATCATATAAGCCGGCTAATAAATTAATCGTTTCTAATGAAGGGCGGCGGTGGCCCGATTCGTAACCTGCATAGGTACTCTTGGCGATTCCGAGCCTGTCAGCCGTATATTGCAAAGACCACCTTTTGCACTTCCTTAATGTAGTTAATCTATTTAATATCATTTTTATTACTCTCCTTTTATATAAATCCATTATACCATCATATGACAATAAAGTGTACGCGTAATGAATAACTTTAGCTTGATTTCACACTTGAACAGAACTATAATTACATGTGATGTACGCGTAACATGAACATTTACAATGAATACATCCTTTCTGAGATGCTTAGAATGATTGGGATACAGGGAGGCTTTATAGGGGGTAGTAAATTGGAGAAATTGAAGTCAAAAATTAAGAAGTTGATGTTAATTACTACCGGTGGTACAATTGCATCGTTAGAAGGGGAAAATGGACTGGTTCCAGGGATGAAAGCTGACGAAATTTTAGGTCACCTTCCGGGATTAGATATATGTCAGATTGATAGTAAGCCTTTGATGAATATCGATAGTACAAATATGCAGCCGGAAGATTGGACAGAAATGGCACAATCCATCCATGAGCACTACCATGATTACGATGGCTTTGTGATCACCCATGGGACAGATACGATGGCTTACACTTCAGCTGCGCTCTCATATATGTTACAAGATTTAGAGAAACCAATTATTATTACAGGTTCTCAAATCCCAATTGCCTTTAAAAAGACGGATGCCAAAAGAAATATCTCTGATGCGATTCGGTTTGCTTGTGAAGATATTGGAGGCGTATATGTAGTTTTTGATGGTAGAGTTATCCAGGGTACAAGGGCCATTAAATTGAGAACGAAAAGCTATGATTCGTTTGAAAGTATTAATTATCCTTATATTGCTTCCATATCAAAAGATAAAATTGAGTATCTTAAGCCAGTTCAATCAACAAAGAATAAGGAAGCCAAGTTAGATGCTTCCATTTGTACTGATGTTGCTTTGGTTAAGCTATATCCGGGGATTAAGCCCGAATTCTTTGATTTTCTGAAAAATCAATACCGGGGAATTGTAATTGAAAGTTATGGGAGCGGAGGTATTCCGTTTCAAGGAAGAAATATTTTAGAGAAGTTGAATGAGTTGGTCGAGTGTGGAATATCCATTGTCATTACTACCCAATGTTTAGAGGAAGGGGAGGATATGGATATATACGAAGTGGGACGAAAAGTAAATAAGAATGTCATCATTCGTTCCAGAAATATGAATACAGAAGCCATCGTTCCTAAGTTGATGTGGATATTAGCAAAGACACAGGATCCCAAAAAGGTGAAGGAATTGATGGAAACACCGATTGCAGAGGACATTACATTCTAGAACAAACAAAGGGGCAAGAGGAAATGTTGATAGATGAGAGAACATACCGAATTGAAAAAGACTTTCTTGGGGAAAAGGAAATTCCAGCAGATGTTTATTATGGAATACAAACTTTACGCGCTGTAGAAAATTTTCCGATTACCGGTTATAAAGTCAATGAAGAAATGATCCGTGCACTTGCTATGATAAAAAAAGCAGCCGCTTTAGCAAATATGGATACCAAACGCTTGTATGAAGGTATTGGAAACGCTATCGTTAAAGCTTCAGATGAAGTGATCGATGGAAAGTGGCATGAATATTTCATCGTTGACCCAATTCAAGGCGGCGCGGGCACTTCGATGAATATGAACATTAATGAAATCGTTGCCAACCGAGCGTTAGAACTTATGGGACACAATAAAGGTGAGTATGTTCATGTTAGTCCAAACAGCCACGTTAACATGTCACAATCGACGAATGACGTATTTCCAACTGCCATTCATTTATCAACACTACGACTATTAGAGCAGTTAATACAAACAATGACAAAGATGAGTACGGTCCTAAAGAATAAAGCAAAACAATTTGATCATGTTATCAAAATGGGTCGCACACATCTTCAGGATGCAGTGCCAATTCGTCTCGGGCAAGAATTTGAAGCATATAGTCGCGTATTAGAGCGGGATATAAAAAGAATCAGTCAATCACGTCAACATTTATATGAAGTGAATATGGGAGCAACTGCAGTTGGAACGGGATTAAATGCAGATCCGCGTTACATTGAAAATGTTGTTAAGTATTTAGCTGAAATCAGTGAATTGCCACTTGTCGGAGCAGAACATTTAGTAGATGCAACCCAAAATACGGATGCATATACTGAAGTTTCAGCTTCATTGAAAGTATGTATGATGAATATGTCTAAAATTGCTAATGATTTACGTTTGATGGCTTCAGGACCAAGAGCAGGATTAGGAGAAATCACTCTTCCAGCTCGTCAACCAGGTTCATCCATCATGCCAGGAAAAGTAAATCCAGTAATGCCAGAATTAATTAATCAAGTCGCTTTCCAAGTGATCGGGAACGATAATACGATATGCTTAGCATCAGAAGCGGGGCAACTAGAGTTGAATGTAATGGAGCCAGTGCTTGTATTCAATTTATTGCAATCTATCAGCATTATGAACAATGCTTTCAATGTCTTTACAGATTATTGTTTAGAAGGCATTGAAGCGAATGAGCAACATTTAAAAGATTATGTCGAACAAAGTGTTGGAGTGATTACAGCGGTCAACCCGCACCTTGGTTACGAAGTGGTTTCACGTATTGCGCGTGAAGCGATTTTAAAAGGAAAATCAGTTCGCGAGCTTTGTTTACAGTATGATGTGTTAACTGAAGAAGAATTGGATTTAATTTTAAATCCTTATGAGATGACAAAGCCTGGTATAGCAGGTGCATCTCTTTTCGATCGGGAATAACCAGTAAATTTGTAGAAGACATTAAACTATATAATTTTGTTGGTATGACTATGCCTATTGGACCATTGGTTTATAGGCATAGTTTTTTATTGTATAATAATATTTTAATATGAAATTTTGCTCATTCATACGCACACCTGCGTGCGAAGATAAAAAACCGAATATTCAGATTATAAATGAGGCTTGTAAGTTTATTTTGTGGTATTTTTGGCTATTGTCCTAAAAAATTAATCCCCCTTAGAAATACATCTAAAGGGGAAGCTTGAGCTAAATGTTTCCTTTATTAGCCTTTTACTACTTCCTGTCCACGAACATTCCATGTAAATGCAAAAACCACTACTGCTAGAACACAAGAAATTGTTATCAAAGTAAAGCCTGCATTCCAACCTGCAAAGTCCACTACATATCCCATAATGGCATTAGCCGCTACTGATCCACCTAAATATCCAAATAAGCCAGTCAGTCCTGCTGCAGTACCGGCAGCTTTTTTAGGAACTAAATCAAGTGCTTGTAGACCAATTAACATTACAGGCCCATAAATTAAGAATCCAATCGCAATTAGTGAAATAATATCAATCATTGGGTTACCTGCAGGGTTAAACCAGTAAACAAGGACTGCGATTAATACTCCTAGCATAAAGACAACCCCAGCCGGTCCACGACGCCCTTTAAAAACTTTATCCGAGATATAACCGCATAATAAAGTTCCCGGAATGCCTGCCCATTCATATAAGAAATAAGCCGTACTGGATTCGTCCATGTTGAAGCCTTTTTCTTCGCTTAAATAGGTCGGAGCCCAATCAAGTACCCCATAACGGACGAAATAAACAAAGATGTTTGCAATCGCAATCGCCCAAACCCATTTGTTATTTAAAACATATTTAAATAATATCTCTTTTGTTGTCAATTCTGTTTCAAACGTTTTTTTCATTTTATTTGGAAAATCATTACGATACTCTTCAATTGGAGGTAATCCAACTGATTGTGGTGTATCGCGTATTAAGATAAAAGAAATGATTGCGATTATAATAGCAACTATAGCAGGTAGTATAAAAATCCCTTCATAACCTGAATAAGAAGAACCCATAAATGTTGCAAAGATGGAGACACCTGCAATCGCCAATGGTGCCATTAAGCCACCACCCACGTTATGGGCAACATTCCATACCGCTGTTTTTCCCCCTCTTTCACTAACACTAAACCAGTGAACAAGTACTCGGCCTGATGGAGGCCAACCCATTCCTTGAAACCATCCATTAATGAATAACATGATAAACATAATTGCAACAGATGATGTGAAAAATGGAACGACGCCCATAAGTAAGCTAACAATTCCAGCAAGAATCAATCCTACTGGCAAGAAGTACCGTGCATTACTTCGGTCTGACACAGTTCCCATTACAAACTTACTTATCCCATATGAAATCGAAATGGCTGATAATGCAAGACCCAGCTCTCCAGTTGTAAACCCTTCCTCCTTTAAATATGGCATTGCCATGGTAAAGTTTTTGCGAATTAAATAGTACGCTGCATAACCAATGAAGATTCCGATGAAAACTTGTAATCTGAGTTTCTTATATTCAGAATCTATTTTATCTTCAGGTAATCTTTCCACTGGTAGGGCAGGCTTAAATAATTTGAGCATCCAATTCCTCCTTATTATAATTTTGAACCAAGTTAAGTATCGATGTTGAAACATAAAAAAACCCACACCTAAATAGCACCCTTTTTGTTTAAAAGGTCTATTAAAGCATGAGTCTCCAAATCTCCATCATCGTTAACTTGTAATAAATATACTATCTTTATAAGAAAACGCTGTCAACCGTTTTTTTTGTGCGGGTTTGGACAGTATCTGGCGTCATTTGCATCAAGTTAACCAAATAAAATTGTTTTAGTCGTAGTTTTAAAATCAGGACAATTAGAATGAAATGTGGTCCACTTGAAATGGCATGATCGGTATTAATCTTTCGATTGAAAGGGTCATTAAATCGAGATAGAGCTAAATCGTAACGATGTGTTATGTTTTATGGGAAAAACTAAATTAAGACAAGACGTCACAACTGTATGAAATGCAATGTCCCCTGATTGTAAATGGAATTCATAGCTTGAAGAAAGGCATTTATACTCGTTTTTACGGTAGATTCAGTAGCCTCTGCAAATAATGGCTACTTCATTCCCATCATTCCGGTTTCGTTCCTGAAACAAAACAGCAACTCTTAATCTTTTGAAATGCTCATCACTTTGAAAAGATTTTTTTCAGTACGAATGGCATGTGTCCAAAATCCCAACGAATATTAATAGTAAAGGTAAAACCAAATGGAATGATATAGGCAATTCATTCAGTAACAGTCTAAATCATTTGCACAGTATTATTTAGCCCAGTTTCCAAACGGCAAATAATTTTTGTTCCAAAAAACTTTCATTTTGTTGAAGATATAACGTCCTTATTATGAGTGAAGAATGACACGTTTAAGAGGATTGAAGATGGTATTATTCTCAATTATTGAGCATATATAGAACTGCTGGATTACCTTGAATTTTCGGGATCCCTAATGAAAAGCGGTTAAAATAGTATAAGTAGTCATTATCACGAGAAAAGGGAGGATAGCTTTGAAACAAGTGAATCGTTTTATCCGAAGCTTTACATTTCTAATGCTGGCATTTTTCATGTTTAGTGGGCAGGCTGTTTTTGCTTCTTCAGCTTCAATATCATCACAGTCCACGCCAGATCTCTTGATTAGGCAGATCATGGGATTAGCCTATGAATCCCAACAATCCATTAACAGTAAACCATTTTCTGTAGGTGATTCGTTGAAGAAAGTGGAAAAAGAATGGGGTACACCGGAAGATTTAAGTACTGTTGCAGCTAATTATTGGAGCCGTAATGTCCGATTTCTCTATGACGGCTCAACAGGTAGAAAAACGATTATCGCAATTGAGGATTTTGATCCGCAATTGCAAACGATTCATTTATCTAAGGTGAAGGGATTGATTGGTGAACCTGTAAGTGAAGAGGAGCAAGAAGGAATGTATTATGTCACTTATACAGATTACGTAAATTATAAAGTGGTCTTCGTGTTTGAGAGCGCCTGGATTAACCCTGATCCAAAATTGAATATGTATACGGTAGAATTTGCGTCCGATTAACGAGTAAAAGGCATAAAAGGATCGTCCCGTTATTTCAGAGGGGCGATTCTTTGAATTGAATGGTTGAAGGTTTTTAATGATCCAAATCTTTTAACTCGTATATAAAACAAATCCAAGAGGTAATATCGTGAAAATTTGTTTCCGTATCTAACCGTTCTATTCAATATTGTTCAGCCATACATTAAAAAGATGTAAGTAAAATGTTTAAGGGGGAACTGCTTTGTCAGAAGGTGTGCATAGTATCATATTACCTGTTCCAATAAAAACAGTATGGGGATTTGTCAGTGTCATAGATCGTTGGGCACCTCTTGTCCCAGGATATATCAATCATGTGATGATAAATGATGGGACACTTATATGGGAGTTTAAAAGCGATTTGGGATTAATGAAAAAGAAAATTAAACTTGAAGTGAATATATTGGAATGGAACGAACCCGATAAGGTAACATTTAAACTTAAGGGATTAAATGAAAAATTTGATGGGCATGGTTATTTTCTTGCAGAACAGTGCGGAAATGGACAGACTAAAATGACTGGTTGCCTGGCTATCTCGGCAAAAGGAGCTAAAGCCCCTATAGTAAATGCTTTGTTAAAAACCTATGTTCCCCAAATGACGATCGAGTTTTCTGAGGCTGTTGCACAGAGTCTTCTTGTAGAAAAATAGAAATTACATATGGAGCTAGGATATTGGCACTTGACAAAAATACGTAAGTGGTATGTATTATAAATTGTAAGATTTTTATCAAGCTTCATTTAATACTGAATGGGTTTTGTGATGGATGTCTGGATAGGATTCATAAGTAATAGGCAGGGTAGGAGGCCGACCTCACATGGAATATGATAAGCAGATGAAAAATAGAGTGAAGCGAATTGAAGGTCAGCTTCGTGGGATATTGAAAATGATGGAGGAAAACAAAGATTGTAGAGATGTAGTAACGCAGTTATCTGCCACTAGATCCGCTATCGATAGGACAATTGGGGTTATTGTAAGTTCCAATCTCGTAGAATGCGTTCGTGAGGCTAATGAAACCGGAGAAAAGAATCCCGAAGAGCTAGTCAAAGAAGCTGTGAATTTATTAGTGAAAAGTCGGTAAAAACTCGCATTTTTTATAAATGTGAGTTGGGGATTTTAAGAGAATGGTTATAAGACTACCTGACATACTGGGAAAATTTAGTGTGCGGGTGGATGGATTACTTTAAATGGGCCTCTACAGAAAGAGGCCTATTTTTGTGAATTCTCTGTTTTCCTTTTCTAATAAGCAAATCCTTTGATATAAAGAATTTGCATGTTATCCTTAAAGGGATAAAAATTGAGTGAGGGTATGCTATGGAATTTACGCATGTTACATCGGTTTTGCTCGGCCTCGTTATCATTCTTAATATATTATTTGCCACGATTGTCATATTTTTTGAAAGAAGGGAAGCGAGCACGACCTGGGCTTGGTTATTGGTGTTATTTTTTCTGCCTGTAGCCGGTTTTATTTTATACCTCCTTTTTGGAACGAGTTTAAGGCACGCCCACTTATTCCAATGGGAGGACAAGAAGAAGATTGGAATTGAAGAAATCCTTGATAAACAGATGGAAGATCTTTCTATGGATCATTTTCCCTTTCGAAATGCTTCTTCGAGTAATTATCGTGATTTGATTTATATGCACCTCCGGAACAATGATGCCGTTCTTACGGAAGATAATCAAGTCGATATTTTTACGGAAGGAAAAAGGAAGTTTGACCAGCTTTTTAAAGATATTGAAGAGGCCGAAAACCATATTCATATACAATATTACATCATCCAAAGGGACGGCCTAGGTAAGCGATTCATTGAAGCTTTGACTAGAAAGGCTAATGAAGGTGTCAAAGTTCGCCTTCTTTATGACGAGCTGGGTTCAAGAGGAATGACTAAAAGTTTCTTCAGGGAATTTAGGCAGGCTGGAGGACGAGTGGAGGCATTTTTTCCATCCAAGTTAAAATTTATTAATTTAAGGTTGAATTTCCGTAACCATCGAAAGCTAGTCATTATAGATGGAAAGGTAGGGTATGTTGGAGGCTTTAATGTTGGGGATGAATATTTAGGACTTAATCCAAAATTCGGTTATTGGCGTGATACACACCTTCGAATAAAGGGTTCGGCTGTCAAAGCCATTCAAACACGTTTTATCCTGGACTGGAATCAGGCTTCAAAGCACCATGATATAACTTATCAGCCTCATTATTTCCCTACAACTTTAAAGCCTCAAGGCAATATAGATTTGCAAATTGTGACAAGTGGGCCGGATTCTGAATGGGAACAAATTAAAAATGGCTATATTAAATTAATTTCTTCAGCAAAGAAATCGATTCTCATTCAAACACCTTACTTCATACCTGATGCAAGTTTATTGGATGCACTCAAAATTGCCAGCTTATCGGGATTAGATGTAAAGATCATGATTCCGAATAAACCTGATCACCTTTTCGTTTATTGGGCAACAACGTTCAATGCAGGGCAGTTATTAAGAGCAGGAGCTAAGATATACATCTATGATAACGGCTTTATACATGCTAAGATGATCGTGGTGGACGAAGAGGTCTCTTCGGTGGGGACAGCTAACATTGATGTCCGAAGTTTTAAATTGAATTTTGAAGTCAATGCCTTCATATATGATGAAGGAATAGCCGAAACACTGACAAGGATTTTTTATAAGGATGTCGAAGTCTGCAGGCACCTTACAATTGAAGAGTTCGAAAAGCGATCAAAATGGATCCGCTTTAAAGAGTCCATTGCTAGGCTGGTATCACCGATTTTATAGCTTAATAAATAAGCGGCCATTACTATAAGGGCCGCTTCAGACTGTAGACAAACTCGAGAAAAGCGGGTTTGCCTGCATTTTTTTATTTAAAAAACATTCCAGCTGTTTTAGAAATCCGTTCCCTGTCAGCTGACTGTCTGCCAAAGTCTCCTCTGGTGTCTCGGCTAGCAAGTTTTTCGGCAGGAGTGTCGCATAAAATCTTGAAGTATAACCAATCTTATTTTAAGGCGTGGTATTCATTCCCTCGATTAAATCGTGAAAGGGAATGAGACCATTCCAAACCTCGTTTTGTCGACCAAAAGAAGCGGCCCTTTACTATATGGGCCGCTTCTTTTGGTACAATAGATAATGATTCAAAAAAGGGGGGAATGCCGTGAAAACTTTTATAATCACAGGTGCTTCAAAAGGTTTAGGTGCAGAGATTGCCAAGGGATGTTTGCGGACAAGTGATCATTGCATTTTAGTTTCCCGTACAGCTCATCCTGAAATGGAGGAGATGGCTGACCAATCCGGGACGAAACTTACTTTTATATCGATGGACTTGAATGAAACTGAAAAGTTACCTTCCTTGGTCAATGAGATCCTTGCTGCTGTCGATGAAACAAGTGACATTTTCTTCATTAATAATGCAGGTGTCATTGAACCGATAAAGCCGGTAGGAAACCTTGGTAAAGTAAATTTGGAAACCAGCATGCGGGTGAATTTCATGGCACCCATCGTATTGGCGGATGAATTCGTTAAACAGACTAAGGACTGGAACCGAAAGAAGGTAATGGTGAACATATCTTCAGGTGCAGCAAAAAATCCTTATCATGGTTGGGCAGCATACTGCAGTACCAAGGCGGGGCTAGAAATGTTCACCCGGGTTGCAGGGTTGGAACAGGGTAAAGTGTCGTTCCCTACGTCTCTTATATCTTTTTCACCAGGTGTAATGGACACGGAGATGCAAGGGACAATCCGGTCAGCAGACGAACGGGATTTTTCCGATCGAGACAAATTTCATGATTATAAAGAGAAGGGCATGTTAAGGAGCCCTGAATTTGTAGCAGAAAAACTTTTGAAGCTTCTGGCAGTGGAAGATTTGGAGAATGGGAAGTTCTACGATATTAAGAATTTGCTTTGATGTTTGGAAGAATGGCTGAAACAGGAAATCGGTGGATGTCCTGTAGCATGGGGGGTGTCCTTTTTGGACAGCCTCTTTTTTAGTAATCCTTTATTCCAATTCACTTAAACCTCCCCATTTATAAAATTTCCACCTGAAGACTAAAAATCCAAGACATCATCATTAGGAAATATGATAATTCGTTCTATCTAATTACCTGGATAACATAAACTTTTTGGAGGGGGTTTGGAGGGTTTTGAATGACGATCATTATTGTGAAAAAAGGAGACAGTCTTTGGCAAATTGCTACGAAAAATAAAGTTGACCCATCGAAGATAATTGAAGTCAATGGATTGGAATCAACAGCTTTGGTTCCTGGCCTGGCACTGTATATACCAGATGAAAATGTGGTGAATCGGAGGTATTTAATTAAAAGTCGGGATACCCTCTCTGGAATCGGCATTCGTTTTGGAACGAGTGCAGCGGCAATCACGAAGGCCAATCCAGGAATTGTGGGGAACGCGCTAAAGGTCGGCACGGAAATTTTGATACCGTCTCCTTACAAAAATCAATTGATTACGCTGGGGTTTGCCTTCCCGGCTTCAGGCGGAGTAGTATTTGAAACACTTGAGGAGAATGGTGATAAATTATCCTATTTAGCCATTGTAGCTTATACCTTTACCAATGAAGGCTATGCATTCGCTGATGGTGATGATCTCCCCCTTATCGCGAAATGCGAGCAGACCGGGGTGACGCCGCTATTGATGATCCGGAACTTTAAAGATGGTGATTTTGATGCTGACTTGGCGGGTGGTGTCCTTAATAGTCCAGTATACAGAGCGAATTTAATCAATAGTATGCTGAATTTAGTTAGGGAGAAAGGCTATGGTGGTGTCAGTATGGACATCGAATTCATCCCGCCTGCCAGACGTTCTGATTATGTGCTTTTTTTAAAAGAATTAAAGGAAGAGTTGAACGAACTGATCCTGCATGTGAATGTACATGCAAAAACAGCGGATAATCCTGATAATCGAATTGTAGGCGGTCATGATTATCGGGGGATTGGAGAGGCAGCCGACCTTGTTGCCGTGATGACCATTGATTATGGGTATCCGACTGGCCCACCTGAACCAATTTCCCCACTTTGGTGGATGGGCGAGGTTCTCCGTTATGCATTGTCGATAATACCTGAGTATAAATTGCAGTCGGCATTTCCTATGTATGGATACGATTGGATAGTCCCAAGCCATGAGACAAAGGCTTTATCAGCTCAAAATGCCCAAAATCTTGCCATTGCAACTGCGGCGGAAATCACTTTTGACACTTCAGCGGCTTCACCTACCTTTACTTATCGAAGAGAGAATTCGAATCATGTTGTGTGGTTTGAAGATATTCGTTCGATAAGTACAAAATATGAAGTGATTGATGCATATGAACTGATAGGTGCAACTTATTGGCAGATAGGTTTGGAATTCCCACAGAATTGGGCGTTTATCGAACAGAATATCTTGATTATCAAATAGAATTATTGGGTGCATGCGGAGATAAGAGAAGTTGAGGATATTTTTGCTTGTTTGGTTGTGTGACTTTTTTCAGTGCCAAGCCAATCACACCAAGCAAGATTTAAGAGCGCCAATCGTGTTCTACTGGTCTTAAAACCAATAAAAAGAAAGGAGCCATGTAAAACAAAGGCTCCTTTTCTTTAACGGTGAATCGAAAGGAATGCAGGATCAGCTAGGCATATTAGATGACTTGACAGTGATTGAGTGCAACTCCTTCCCATGTAAGTCCTTCCTTTTAAAAATTGCATAAAGAAAGGCAAGGAATATCAGGATGGAAGAAAATTGGAACGTTGTTTTGACACTGTATGTTTCCGTTATATAACCCAGCAGTAAGACAGAACTGGCAAATGTAAGATTGATGACCGCTCCCCAAACTGAATAAATTTTCGCAAGAGTCTTTTCCGAAGCATGGTCTTGGAATAGCTTTGTGTAAATCACTTCCCGGATTTGTTCCGGAAGACCGTACAGGCATGCCAGCAGCAAAGCCAAAGCAGGAATATTGGTAGTTCCAAAAAGCAGGATCAACAGTGAACTGAGAAATAGGCCGAAAGTGATGAAGAATCCTATATATTTTTCTAGTAACTTGGCAAAACGGATGACGATCAATCCACTGAAAATCATGCCGATAAAGTAGCTTGTGTTAATGTATCCCCACCACTCCTCACCAAGTTGCAGGTTATGTTCAACATACACATATATAACGGCAGCTACCCACACGCTTGAAGCTAGAGTTGTGATAAAATCAATGGAAATTAGTGTACGGATAGTTGGAATTTGGCGAATCGCAACCCATCCGGATTTAATCGAATCCCAGTTTGACGGATGAACAGTGTCCGTTGTTTGTCCTGAGACTTCAATTTTTACTGTATAGAACGTTGAACCGGCAAATAGTATGACCGTTAGCCAAATAATGATACTGCTGTTGGTACTTATTAATAAAACGGAACCGAGTGGCCATCCTGCTACAAAGATGATCTGGGTGACCACATTCAAGAAACCATTCGCTTTCATCCGTTCTTCCATTGGAACTAATTGTGGAACCAAAGCTGCGCTAACCGGGGCAGCGACTCCATCCAATAATGAAATCAAGGCAATGAAGAATATAACCGGAACAGCAATACCATGATTGGTATTTGTTATATAGATTCCTAGGACAACGAGTAAAATAGTTTTCCACCATTGAGATTGTACAAGGATTCTTTTTAAAGGAAACCTGTCGATGACAACGGGGGCAAGCAGACTGCTGATAAATCGAAAAATCGTTGTAGTGAAAGGGAGCAAACTCAAATAAAAAGCCGATCCCGTTAAGGTATATAATAGTGAAATCAACCCGACTACATAAAATATATCCCCTAGATTTGCAAACGCCTGACCTATCCACAGGGACCGAAAAGATGTGTTTTTCATGAATACCATCCTTTTGCGAGAATAAAGTCCATTGATATTTAGAATGGATTTTTTTATTTACACTGGATTCACTCCTTCATTTAATAGAATGCTTGAGCCGGGTTGGGCTGGTTTATATAGATGATTTTACCATAATATGAACATGACGGTTCTGAAATGCTTGCTGATTATTGAATATGGAATTATACTCCTTAATATATGTATAAAAGGAGAAAAATTTGATGATTCGACGTTTTGCTTCATATTACCTGCCGCATAAGCGGTTATTCATTATTGACTTCTTCAGTGCAGTGGTCGTTGCTGTACTTGAACTCGCATTTCCGCTAGCCGTTCAGTGGTTTATAGATACACTGCTGCCTGGGGACGATTGGTCGGCAATTGTTACGGTAAGTGCCGGTTTGTTCCTTCTTTATATCATTAGTACCTTCTTACAGTTCATCGTAGGGTATTGGGGTCACAAATTGGGTATAAATATTGAGACTGATATGCGTGAGGAATTATTTGAACATGTGCAAAAACAATCTTTTCGTTTTTTTGATAACACGAAAACCGGTCATATCATGAGCCGCATAACCAATGATCTGTTCGATATTGGTGAACTTGCTCACCATGGTCCCGAAGATTTATTCATTGCATTCATGACTTTTATAGGCGCATTTTGGATTATGTTGACAATCAATGTGAAACTGGCACTCATATCGGTTTGTATTTTACCATTCCTCGTTTTATTAATTGTCATAAGTAATTTAAAGATGAATAAAGCCTGGAAGGAAATGTATACAGAAGTTGCGGATGTAAATGCCCGTGTGGAAGATAGCGTCTCTGGTGTGAGAGTTGTACAATCCTTTACGAATGAAACATATGAAATGAAACGATTTTCTACTAATAATCGCAGATTCCGTAAAGCTAAACTTCTAGGATATAAAGTAATGTCCTTTAGCTTATCAGGCATTTACATGATGACGAGGTTTATGACCCTTGCCGTGTTGGTGATGGGAGCCTGGCTAACTTTTCATGGGCAGCTCTCATATGGTGAACTGGTTGCATTCGTCTTGTATGTTAACGTACTATTTAAGCCTATCGACAAAATCAGTGCGTTGATGGAACTCTATCCAAAAGGGATGGCCGGCTTTAAGCGTTTTACGGAACTTCTGGATGTAGCGCCTGATGTCGAGGATAAAAAGGATGCAATCGCGGTATCTACCCTATTAGGGGATATTTCCTTTAAGGACGTTTCTTTTAATTATGAAGACAAAAAATCCGTGTTAAAGGGTATTGATCTTACTATGAAAGCAGGTGAAACCATCGCTTTTGTCGGGCCATCAGGTGCAGGGAAAACGACCATATGTTCATTGATCCCACGATTTTATGATGTTAATGCCGGTTCAATTTCAATTGATGGGATCGATATTCGAGAGATGACGAAAAAGTCATTGAGGTCACAAATTGGCATTGTCCAGCAAGATGTGTTTCTTTTTACAGGAACTGTAAAAGAGAACATTGCGTACGGAATGCTTGATGCAACGGATGAACAAATTCTGGAAGCCGCAAGGAAAGCCCATTTAGAGACTTTCATTGAAGGACTACCAGAAAGTTATGAGACACAAATAGGAGAACGTGGTTTGAAATTATCGGGAGGACAGAAACAACGAATTGCAATAGCAAGGATGTTTTTGAAAAATCCGCCAATATTAATTCTCGATGAGGCAACCTCTGCACTTGATACTGAAACGGAAAGAATAATTCAGCAGGCCCTTACTGAACTAGCTGAAAACAGAACAACGTTAATCATCGCGCACCGATTGGCAACTATCCGAAACGCTGACAAAATCGTTGTAGTTACGGAAGAAGGGATTGCTGAAGAGGGCGGTCACGATGATTTACTTAAGCAGGGGGGCATTTTTGCCAATCTGCATCAATTACAATTCCAAAAATGATAAAAAGCTATATGTCCTCACGAGGATATATAGCTTTTTTAATAGAATTTGAATGGAGTTCAATCAATAATGACCAGATAAACGACAATTTCAAAATGACGTTTCAAAAGGAATCTAACAAATAAACTTTTAATGAAGTATTTGAGAATGGGATAAACATTTGCTTTTATTTAGATTCGGTAAAAAAGAGAAATTGAACGAGGAATCCTGTATACCGAGCACATGAATACTAGCAAAACTGCATTGGAATCCGTTGATGGACTATTATTGCATCTCTTGTCGGTGAACGAAAAAGATGATATACCCGCTGATGTTCGAAGGAAAACTTGAGTTAACGCGTCTTGAGGTGGCTGAAGTACTTATAAGAGGCATGAAGATACAAGGATCCGAGTAAGCTATTGTAAACGCGTTTAAAGAGATTATTCAAAATCGCTTATTGGAGGGGATGCGGATTAATACAAAGAGTGCAATACTTAAATTTAATAATTCCAGTTCACATCAATCCTTGTTTTGATGCCAGAATGTAGTGTTTAGTTCTTTCAATATAAAACTCCCTAAGTTAATTAAGTATTTCTTACGAATGCTCGCTTATTCGCTGGATTTCATTCCATTGGGTATCGTAAGAAAGAGTGAATAAAAAAGGGGTTTGACCGTTTGAGCAGTATGAAGGCAGAGGGAAACAAAGGTATTAACCTAAACTCCTTAATATTCCATTTTCTGCTTACTTTCTGACGACACCCTCGGAGATCTTACTCACCCATGTCTCAACGCTTCATATTTATATGCTGTTCGTGAGCTTCCTCCTTAAGATGAGTTTTGGTTTGTGTACTCTCATCATACTGAGGGGCTCTATTTTTTTCAAAGCCGATATATAATCCTCTACAGGAATGCTAACGGAGCAAGATAGTTTAAGAACAGTTATTGAAGATTCGTAGATATTAAGTGAATTTAACGAATTGGAGGAGGATTAATGAAAGCAATTGTGTACACAAGGTACGGTCCCCCTGACGTTCTTCAACTGAAAGAGGTAGAAAAGCCTACTCCTAAGGAAAATGAAATACTGGTGAAAGTGAAAGCGACAACGGTAACAATGGGGGATATTCGGTCACGGAGCTTTACAGTTCCCCTCTCTGTTTGGCTGCCTGCTCGAATAATAATGGGATTAAGACGTCCCAAGAAATCCATTTTGGGCTTGGAGTTATCTGGGGAAGTTGAGTCAGTAGGTAAAGATGTCAAGTTGTTTAAAGCAGGTGACCAGGTTTTTGCAGCTTCCCAAGTGGGGTATGGTGCTTATGCCGAGTATAAGTGCCTGCCTGAAGACGGACCAGTTTCGATTAAACCCAATAATTTATCTGTTGAGGAAGCCGCAGCCATACCAATTGGGGCACGTACAGCATTGTTTTATCTTAGAAAAGCTAACATTCAGAGTGGTCAAAAGGTTCTTGTCTATGGTGCTTCAGGAAGTGTAGGAAGTTATGCAGTACAAATTGCCAAGTATTTCGGAGCAAAAGTTACCGGGGTTTGCAGTACTACGAATTTAGAATTGGTAAAATCTCTTGGAGCCGATAAGGTCATCGATTACACATCAGAGGATTTTTCCAGAGATGGTGAGACCTATGATGCTATCTTTGAAGCTGTAAACAAGAGTCCGTTTTCAGCTTGTATGAAATCGCTAAAGAAGGACGGAACCTATCTAAATGTCACCGTACCGTTACCTGGTGTTCGAATGCTATGGACTAAATTGACAACCAGCAAGAAGCTGATATTGAGTCAAAATTCACCTGAAACCCCCGAAGCTCTGAACTTCCTCAAAGAACTTGTTGAAGCGGGGAAGTTAAAAGTGGTTATTGACAGATATTATTCGTTTGAAGAAATAGTTCAAGCCCATAGATATGTCGAGAAAGGACACAAGAAGGGAAATGTCGTAATAAGTATGGAACCTAACAGCAAATCCTAATAAATGAAGCTCTATCCAATCACATCAGGGCAAGTAATTTGGAATCCATACATCATGAAATGTGTTTATAGGTTGGAAACCACGGAAAAACAAAAGTGAGTTTACAATCGAGCTCTCAAAAAGCTAAAGGTGCGTTCTTATTAAAAGGTTAGCCGGTTCATACTGGTTGTCCTTTCTTAAAATTGGAAATCTAATACATCAGTAGCCAGGGTAGTATGTACGGGTGTTATTGAGGAGTGCCTCTGATCGAAATAGGCCATGAATTTTTTAGAGGAATCTAGTTTTAAGCAAAGGGAGTGGAAAAATGTTTCCTATACTAGAAACAAACAGGTTGGTCTTAAGAGAATTGGTCGAAGGTGATGCATTAGATATATTAAAATGTTTTTCCAATCCAGATGTATTACGATATTATGGGCAAACTCCGTTGACAAATACAGATCAAGTGAAGCAAATAATTAGAAATTTTTCTAAGAATTTCGATGAAAAACGTGGTATTAAATGGGGAATTGAATTGAAAGGGAAGGATGGCATCATTGGAACAATAGGATTTCAAGAATGGTCTCATGAACATAAGAGAGCAGAACTGAGCTATGCACTTTTCCCAAATTATTGGGGTAACGGTTATGCAACAGAAGCTGTCAGCAAGGTGATTTCTTATGGTTTTGAAGAGCTTGACTTAACGCGTATTGGAGCAATTGTTTTTATTGAAAATAAAGCATCCGATAAGTTGTTGACAAATTTAGGTTTCATTAAAGAAGGGATATTGAAAAATTATATGTACCAAAATGATGTTTCATTTGATACTAATCTATATTCTTTATTAAAGTAAAAATCCTAATGCTATTAAACTAACGCATCCTTAGTTGTAGATCGGAGCTGTCTATAAGGCAGCTTTTTCTTTATGCATCGATCTGGGCTGATTAGTTTAACAAGGATAATTCACGATTTGTATAGAAGGTAGAGTGAAGGCACATTTGCTGGAAATGAGGTGACGTCGACTATCATAAGGAAAATTCTTATTTTATTGTTTTTGTTTGTATTGTTTCTTGGTTTAGTTGCTTGCAACATAGATGTGGTCAATGAAAATGGTAAGGAAAAAGAAGAGAAACCAGATAAAGTGGAAAATGTGGTCAATGTAAAAGACGCAGAAAAATTATTTATAGATTATAGTACAGAACTTTATACCATTAAAGATCCATCCAATCCCCCAACTTTTGATGAAATCGCAGAAAGTATTAAAGTATATTTAACAGAAGAACAATATGATGCAGAAATCGCAAACCGTAAATTTCAAATACCAGAATTGGTATCCAAACAAATTAAAAAAAGTATTGAAGTGCAAGATGTAAAACTTGAAGAACAAAGCAAAAATGATGATGGCACAATAGATTACTTATATATTATGAAATTTAAAGTTTATGACGAGAACTCATCTAAAATTTATGAGAAAGAAGGAGAACTAACCCTTTCCACCACAAAAAATAAATTAAAAATCGATCGTGATTGGAGTAGAGGAGTGAAGATTGACGGTTTAGATGGTGGACTTTAATACAATTTGATTTAGGGGTTTTAGAGCTTTGCGTTTGTTCTGTAATTATAGAAAGGCATATATTAGTTATGTCTAAATAGAGGTTCTTTTTGTTTTCAATTATTTATATTACCTAACCTATAATCTTTCAAATTGGAAATAGGAAGAATGACCCAGTGACATTAATTGCTTAACGATATATCTTAAAGCTGAGGTGTTCTAAATGACAAAACTAAATAAAATAACGAGATTGCTAGCTACCGGTTTTGCCTTCATTATTTTATGTTCAGGTTTAATCGGTTTTAACCATGCAATTATTAAGGGGTTAGAACCAACTGTAGCTAATGCAGCAACTGTAACCTATACAGCAACTGCTAACCTGAATGTCCGTACAGGTCCTTCTACAGCCAATAAAATTATAGCAACCGTTAAATCGGGCACAAAGCTAACGGTATCTGGAAAAGACATGAATGGTTGGCTAAAGGTTAGCATAAACGGTCAAACAGGTTATGTTAGTAGTAAATATGTAAAAATATCAAACTCTGGCTCTAGTACAGTTACTGTAATCTATACAGCAACTGCTAACCTGAATGTCCGTACAGGTCCTTCTACAACTAATAAAATTATAACAACCGTTAAACCGGGCACAAAGCTAATGGTAACTGGAAAAAATGCGAATGGTTGGCTAAAGGTTAGCATAAACGGTCAAACAGGATATGTTAGTAGCCAATATGTAAAGGTATCCCCTCCGTCTTCTGGCGCCATACAGGTTGTTGCAAAGCCTGAAAGTATTCCAGTTCTAGTCAATAAAAAAAATAAGCTACCAGAAAATTATGTACCAAAAGACTTAGTATATACGTCGATACCGTTTACTTTTAAAGAAAAGACAGAAAAGAGAAAAATGCGAAGTGAAGCAGCTGCTGCCATTAACAAATTATTTGCGGAATCCAAGAAGCAGGGAGTAAGTCTCCTCGGTGTATCTGCGTACAGATCACATGCTACACAAGTTGCTCTATTTGATTATTATGTAAAAAGGGATGGTTATGCAAAAGCTACCACATACAGTGCGATACCTGGAACAAGTGAACATGAAACAGGCCTCGCTATTGATGTGACAGGGGGAAATGGTAAATGCGCGGCACAGGATTGCTTTGGAGGTACTAAAGAAGCAAAATGGCTACAGGCACATGCAGATGATTATGGCTTTATTATCCGATACCCTAAAGGAAAAGAATCAGTTACTGGTTATAAATATGAACCATGGCACCTTCGATATGTAGGCAAATCTACAGCTCAAACCATTATGAGCCACGGAATTACTCTTGAAGAATATTATAATACTAGAGCCGTTCAAAACTAAAGGAATTACCCTGAAGATATATCGATTTTAGTGCTAAAACTTTAATGCCTATACGTAATGGCCAGCCTCATCAAAAACTTGATGAGGCTATTTATTATTAGGTAAACTACCAAGAATTATGTAAAAGAGATAGAGTTTATACACTTAAAAATCAAACTATTTCTATATGTAAATCACAAGAAAAGAATCCATTTTGATTAATATCTCAGAAAAAGACCAGAATTTTAAACATGGTCTTTTTCAATCCTCTGAAATTTTGATAAGCTATCGGACGTTCGTTAGATATTTTGCATGTACATATTTTGTTTCCTTACGTTCTGAATTTTGAACCAAGGAACTGCTCTTGGAATTTTATTTTACTTTCGATACCATTTGATACATTCCATGATGTACTTTGAAAACCGGCATTTTTTGTTTACTTGAACGGTAACCTTTTCTTACGGAACTATAGGAGAGTTATAGTTATTAAGAACTATTGGATAATTTATGAACTATACGATGATTATAATAGGAAGTATAAAAAAATAATTTTTACCAAATAAATTTTGCTGGATACCACAGATCTTCTTTATTCTAAGGGCATTCTGTTTGAATCGATTAGGGTAAAAATCTTAAGGGTTTTTTCTATGTATTTTAGAAAGTTTTAAGATTTGTGTGATATGGTTCTTTTAGTTCTGGAAAATTATCGTGGGAAACAGCATATTGCCGACAAGAACATTAGATAAACGATGAACAATCTAAAAAGAGTAAACGTGAGATCGATACGGGGTGAATATATTTGTCAATTAAAATGAGGTTTCTGTTGTCCTACGTTGGAGTAATCCTTATTTCCATCACTTTATTTTTAGCAGCCGGATTTTTACTTATTTTTGCAATAACAGGTGATGTGAAATCGATAGAGCATTTATACAAAAAATCTTATCTCCAAAAACCTTTGACTGCAGTAGAGGAAAGTGTGTTTCTCGATTTAAAGCTTTTGGCAAAAAATAACCCTGAGCAGCTTCTAAACGAAAATCAGCTGAAGAAGATTGAACATAAGGATATTAAGATTGTCGTTAGAAAAGATAAAAACATTGAGTATGCTTCCCCAACACTAGATAAGCTAGGATTGGTTCCATCACTTCCCAAGTTCGAAGAAACGAACATCAATACGCGGGACACAATCAAAATGAAAGACTCTTTTTTCACATATGTGAAGTTTGATTTTTATTTTTCGGATAAAAGTGAAGGAAGTATTTTTGTATTGAGAAAGGCAAGTTCCTATGCCGAGTTGACTCGGGAATTGTTTCCCATTTTATTCGCTCTATTGCTATTATTGTTTGTAATGATTATAGGACTTTTAAATTATTTAGTTTCACAAAGCATCATCAAACCCATCTCAATACTTAAAGAAGGTGCAGAGCGGATAAAATCAGGAGATTTAAACTTTGAAATAAAAGCGTCTTCGAATGATGAAATCGGACAATTGAATAGAGCGTTTGAGGAAATGAGAAAAAAGTTAAAAGAGTCCGTAAACCTTCAGCTTCAGTATGAGGAAAATCGCAAAGAACTCCTTTCCAATATTTCTCATGATTTGAAGACACCGATCACTTCGATTATGGGATATGTTGAGGGGATAAAAGACGGGGTAGCAAACACCCCGCAGAAAATGGACAAGTATTTATCAACTGTATACCTTAAAGCAAGAGATATGGATACATTGATAGATGAATTGTTTTTATTTTCCAAGCTGGATTTAAAAAAAGAACCATTCACTTTTGAAACGGTCAGACTAGATAAATATTTGAAAGACTACGTAGAAGAACTTCAACTGGATTTACTTCAACAAGGAATTCATATTGAACTTCATGTGATGAATAAACCGATATATGTGACAGCGGATAGAGAGAAATTAAAACGCGTATTGGCCAACCTAATCAGCAATTGTATAAAGTATATGAATAAAGATGAAAAACACATTTCCATTTCTCTGCATGAAGGTCTATATGATGTAGTTGTACAAGTAACAGATAATGGCTATGGAATAGAATCTTCTGCTTTGCCTTATATTTTTAACCGCTTTTATCGTGCTGAGCAATCTAGAAATTCTCGGACAGGTGGAAGTGGTTTAGGACTTGCGATCGCAAAAAAAATTATCGGCGAGCATGGAGGAGATATTTGGGCTACTAGTGAAATAGGAAAGGGTACAAGTGTCTTCTTTTCCATAAAGAAAGGTGAGGAAATGTGAAAAAGATATTACTTATTGAAGACGAAGTCAGTATTGCAGAATTGCAAAGGGATTACTTGGAAATTAATGATTTCAGTGTCGATATTCAATATACAGGTGATGCAGGTCTCCAACAGGCCCTTCAGGGAAATTATCATTTAATCATTTTGGACATCATGCTTCCAGGGTTGAATGGATTTGAGATATGCAAACAAATACGTGCTGTCAAAAATATCCCGATATTGCTTGTTTCCGCCAAAAAGGAAGATATCGATAAAATTCGGGGGCTTGGTCTAGGGGCAGATGATTATATTACAAAGCCCTTTAGTCCAAGTGAACTAGTTGCAAGAGTAAAGGCGCATTTAGCGCGTTATGAACGTTTATCAGGAAGTCACCCCAAATCCAATTCCATCTATGTTCATGGAATTTCTATAGATAAGTCAGCACGCAGAGTTCATATAAACGGAGAGGTGATCCCGTTTACAACAAAGGAATTCGATACGTTAGTATTTTTTGTCATGCATCCGAATCAAGTATTAAGCAAAGAGCAGCTTTATGAAAATATTTGGGGATTGGAATCGGCTGCAGATGTTTCGACTGTCACCGTCCATATCAGGAAACTACGTGAAAAAATTGAAAGAGATCCTGCACATCCTAAATTTTTGGAAACTGTTTGGGGAGCAGGATATCGCTTTAATGTTTAAATAGTATGTTTTATGACCCGTCACGAAGGTGGCGGGATTTTTTTATAAACATTAAGAAATTTTATTAATAAGTTAATCTTTTTTTAAGAAATTGTTTAGAGGGAGTTTAAGAATAAGCACTATCATAATGTAGACGGAATAACAAAGCGACTAAAAATTAAAAGGGAGAAAAAATCCTCATGGATAGAACAAACCATTTTATTGGCACATCAGTATAACTGAAAAAGGAGGAAGCGGCTAATTCATTGCTACCGATTCTATTGATTAATGGAACCAAATGACCCGAAAAAACACGTGGAATGACAGTAATTCAAGAAGTGTACCGTAAAATGGGAAGCCATTTCTCTGAGACAGTTAGACTTTAATCCAGGGGCGAACCTTGTCCTATGTGGCAAGGGCCATACGATGGCCGCCCGCAGTTTGCTGCTTCCCAAAAAGAAAAGCTGCTTAATCCCAAATCGCATGTCATAGCAAAAGGCGATCAAAGCCTTTTGATTTATGGTTCAAGCGCAAAAATAGTAACAAATAATTACAGGATGGTGTGCTTCATGTGGAGACGGCTATCAATTTTCATTGGATGCTTTTTCATCCTTCAAGGATGTGTCTTAGATAATGAAAGAGAGCTAAATAAACAAGAAAAGGAGACAGGCAAAGGTATGAATGAAGAACTGATCCAAGCTGCAGAACGTAAAGACACGGAAACGGTAAGAAGGTTGATCGAGCAAGGTGCAGATATTAATACACAGGACACAGAAGGGCGAACTGCCACTATGATTGCGACTTATATCAATGATGTAGAGACTGCAAAAATACTAATTGAAGCGGGTGCCGACGTCAACATCCAGGATAACATGGAAAATAACCCTTTCTTGTATGCCGGTGCAGAAGGTTTTAAAGATATTCTAAAACTTACGATTGAAGCAGGTGCCGACCCGACAATTACTAACAGGTATGGTGGAACGGCTTTAATCCCAGCTTCGGAACATGGATACGTGGATATTATTAAAGAACTTGTTACTACTGATATGGATATCAATCATGTAAATGATCTCGGTTGGACAGCTTTGCTAGAAGCCATCATTTTGAATAATGGTGATGGGAGACAGCAACAAACAGTGCAATTGTTGATTGATCATGGGGCTGATGTCAACATTCCTGATAAAAATAATGTGCCCCCTTTACAACATGCACGCAAAAAAGGATTTAAAGAGATTGAACAAATTTTACTAAAAGCAGGAGCAAAATAACCAGATCATAGATGAATCTATAAAGTCAATATTTGCACTACTAAATAATAAATACAACAATATACAATGAGGAGACAAAAAAATGAATAAAAAAGCAAAAATTTCATCTTCTATACTACTGGGGTTAACATTGACCATAACGGGATGTAACACAAACGCACAAGACAATCCAAGTGCACAGAAACATGAACAAACTGCTAAAGAGAGTAAACAAGAAAATAAGTTAACCGAAGGACAGGAATTGACTAAAATCCTTAGTAGCACGAATTGGCAAGGTACAAAAGTTTATGATAAGAATAATAATGACTTAACAATGGAGAATGCTAACTTTATTGGTCTTGCGAAATATGACGATGAAGCATCCAGATATGAATTTTTTGATAAAAATACCAAAAAAAGTCGTGGTGATAAAGGAACATTCTTTATCACCAACGGGAAGATGCGAGTGTTAATTTCAGAATCAATGGGTTACCAAGCTGTTGTTGAAATAACAGAACTGAATAAGGATATGTTTACCTATAAAAGAATGGGTAAAGATGCTAATGGTAACGACGTAGAGGTGTTTGTTGATCATATTCCTTATAATGAAACAGAACTTACATTTACTGATCCAGATAAAACTTTGGAAACTTACACAGGGGAAGTAGATACAGACGTTGATGGAGACAAAATTTTATCTAGCACCCCATGGCAAGGAACAGTGGCCTTGGATGAAAAGGGAAATGATGTATCTAGCTATAATTCGAATTATTTAGGTCTAGCAAAATTTGAGGATAAAACAAATAAGTATGAATTTTTTGATGCTAAAACCGGTGAAAGCCGAGGTGATTACGGCTATTACGATGTTGTACATGGAAATAAGATAAGAGCCCATGTTTCACAAGGGAAAAATAAGTATGGCGCAGTTCTTGAACTTACAGAACTTAATGAAAATAAATTCACTTATAAAAGAATCGGTAAAGATAAAGATGGAAAAGAAATAACGATAACAGTTGAACATATCCCTTATGAAGGTGATTTGAAACTAAAATCAAATAGGTAAAATATAAAAAAGGGATTTTGCATTAATAGCAAAATCCCTTTTTTTAGATAGTAATAGAATAGTGGTTCAAGTTTTTTACACGTTAAACTGTTCAACAGATGTTTCTAGGTCATTAGCGAGTTTTACCATTGATGAGGTCGAGGAAGAGATGTCCTCCATGGATTTTGCTTGTTGATCGGTTGAATGTGCCACGTGCTTTGAAGCCATGGCTGTTTCCTTCGTTAACCCAGCAAATTCTTCTATCGAAGCATTGATTTCCTGTGAACTTGCGGCCATTTGCTCGGTAATGGCGGATATTTCTTGAATTTGCTCACTAACATGCTCAAAAGATTTTATGGTCTGTTTAAAAGTTTTTTTTGTATTCAGGACAAATTTTGTCCCTTCCTCTACCTCTTTCGTTCCAGCTTCCATCATTTTCACTGATTTATTTATGATGGATTTAAAATTAAGCAGGGACTCTTGTATATTGATAGCAGATTCCTTGGTGCCCACTGCCAATTTCCGTACCTCGTTAGATACCACCGCAAAACCTTTACCCTGTTCACCGGCTCTAGCAGCTTCAATAGCAGCATTTAATGATAGCAGGTTTGTTTGCTCTGCAATTCCTGTAATTAAATGTACAATATTCACAATCTCATTTGCTTGTTCGTCCAATTTTTTTATTTCTGAACTTGTTTGCAGCATAACATCTTTTACTTGTAAAATTTGATTTGAGAGTTCATTAATATCTTTATTTCCAATGGACATTCTAGTTGAAACATGATTTGTTTGTTCACTGACTTCTGACGAAGCTTCGGCAATTCTTTGTATCCCTATGGTCATTTCCTCGATGACCCTAGATGATTCTTCACTTCTGTACAATTGCACTTCTGTAGCTCCTGCAACTTGTTGAATGCCTTTAACGATATATTGCGTGGAGATATCCATTTCTTTGATTTTGTGTTCGATATCACTTGATGAATCCAAAAGCAGTAAGGATGATTGTTTCATGGAGTTGACGATCATCATTGTGTTGGTAATCATTTCTTCAAAGGATTTCACTAAAACCTTGATTTCGTCGTTTCCGTTTACCCTCGTTTGGCCAATCAGCTCATTGGCTGTTAATAAATTTCCATTGGAGATTTCCTTTGCAGCCATGCTGACCTTGTGAAGGGGGCTTAACTTTCTAGTCAAGAACCATATTAGAGCACCCACTATGATTGCCATTAAGATTACATTGATTATTATTGTTAGGGGAAGGATCCCATTAAGAACCTTGCTGGCAGTAGCATCGACTTTGCTGGCATCAATATCTACCCCTAATATTCCAATGACCTCTTCGCCTTTCATTATTGGAACAAAAACGGATAAATAGTCACCATAATCAGGGTCATGAACAATGGAAGTGGTAGAAACCTTTCCCTTCATAACGCTTTCAACATCCTGATATGCAGTTACGGTTGTAGGGGTTAAAATTGGCGATGCTTTTTTATCTCCCTTACTCATTCCATCTATAAGAATATGAACTTTTTCGCTTTTTTCATTAATCCCCAATGTATATACATATAGTGCTCCAGTTTTTTGTTTAAAATCGTTTAACTGTTCGCGTATTTCCCAATAGGTTGGGGTTTCAGATTGATTACTTAAAAAATCAGCATAAGACGTTGGATTAATGCCTTGAGCAATGTTGCTTGCTAAGTCTAAGCTGCTCGTGGCTATTGTTTTCTCTACCGTATCATTTGTACTCTTATACATTAAAAGTAAACTTCCGATTAATGCAACGATCATGCCTACTAAAAGAACAAAACCTATTTTCGTACTAAGTCTATTCATCTTTGTCTTTTCCTTCCCGTGTTATATATTAACCAGCATGTTCTATATATCGGTAATAAATAGATATCTTTAATGAGTCCCTGTTAAAAGCCTGGGGTAGAGTTTTTTAACCGGATGTAAGAGAGGTTCATAATGAATGGTCTCAATAAAAAAAAATTTATCAATGGCAAGGATGAAAAAGATGTATCTATTAAAATGAACTTTTGAAGGAAAAGGGCGGGTCAATATACTTAATAACAAGGGGGAAATTAAACAAGCGAATACCACTCTAATGAAGCGGAAGATCAAATATGAAAATCAAATATTGGCCGAAAGCATCATATCATTTGATATCCCGAAAAAATTTTAACAAGTAAAAAATTTATCTTATTTTCATTTAAAGGGTCTAACTTTTTCTAATAGGATAGAGTGGATTAAAAAAATAAACTTTAGCCGTGGTAATGATTGTTTAAATAATGTCGCCTTAACCAAATGGAAAGTAAAGTAATTCTTAAAGGGAAGGCTGATTATTCAGCTGGCAAAACGAAATTCCGACTCAAATCTCTGTAAAAAGGAGTAGAAGAATGTACTTTAAATAGAACCTTTGGTTTTGTTTGGTTCCCTATCTTAGAAATATCTTAGTATAGAAAAAATCAACTTCATCTTGCCTGTTTTGATTCTGCAATTGCCTGACTGGAAAGGGCGTTGGTTAAAAAGTTTTAATGATTGACATATTGATATGTGACAAAAGGAGTATTTTTTTAATTGTTATAAAATTCAAAAAATGGTTTGACTTTAGTAAAAATGGAAGCTTATAATCAACGTAAGATCCTGAATTTGAAAACAGGGTTTTGCATTATAGAACAAATTCTTCGCCTTATAGAAAAGTAATAAATGCATATGTAAAACGTCATAAGCGGTAAAGTGTTTTCCTTACTCCGAGTAAAACAAAAACGGGGTTTTACATTATAAAACGATTTCGCCTTTGGCTTATACAAGAGTATGGAGAAGTAATTAATTTCAGCCCGTTATGATAACGCTTACAAAAACTTTGGGGAGGGTTTTACTTGAAAAAAAGAAAGCTTTTTGTATTCTCCACAGGCTTTACTCTTGCAGTGGCATTGCTTTTATCAGGATGTGGTGGTGGTGAAGGAGAAAAAACCAGCGGATCTGGAATTGAAAAGAAAACGATTAAAGTGGCACATTATTTTGCCGAAAATCATCCTCAGAACATTGCCTTAAAAGAAAAATTTAAAAAAATGGTTGAAAAAGAGAGTAATGGTGAACTTAAGGTTCAGATTTATGCAAACAGTACATTAGGTGCAGAGAAAGAATTCTATGACGGTGTCAGAAACGGAACAATCGAAATGGGTGTTCCCGGGCTAATCATGCAGTCGGACATTCCGAAAATGGGTGTTCCGGAATGGCCATTCCTATTTAGGGATTACGACCATGTAAAGAAGGTATTGAATGGACCTATTGGAGAGGAATTGACGGAAGAGCTTGATCCAAAACATGGAGTGACACCTCTTTCATGGAGTGCAAATGGATTTAGGATGTTTTCGAGCAATCGTCCAATCAAGAGTATGAAAGATTTTGATGGACTTCGACTTAGAATGCCGAACATCCCTAATTACATAAAATTAGGTGAATCATTAGGGGCAAACGTAAGCCCATTACCTATTTCAGAAGTTTTTACCGCACTTGAACAAAAGGTGGTGGATGCTCAAGATAATCCCATTGCCACGCTGAGATCCTCGGGGTGGAATGAAGTTCAAAGTGATGTTCTAGAATCCAAGCATATGTTCAGCCCCAATATTTACATTATTAATAGCAAATTCTTTAACGGTCTTACAAAGGAACAACAAAAAATCATTCAAAAAGCAGCAAAAGAGTCGGCAGCATATGAGTTTGATTTGATGGAAAAAAGTTACGAAGATGACAAAGCATTTCTTAAGGATAATGGTATCAAGTTCACTAAGCCTGACGAAGATTTTTCACAAAAAATGTTAAAAGCATCTCAACCTGTTTATGATGAAGTCTTTGAGGAAAATGACTGGGCAGAAGAGCTTGTTGGAAAAATAAAAGCAGAATAATGCAGGCGCTCTAGATAGGAAGGGGGAGATGTATAGGTGAATAAAATTTCCAGAATCTTAGAAAATTCGTTGAACATTATTATGGCTGCTGCGTTAGCAATAATGGTCGTACTCGTGTTTGGTAATGTAGTTCTTCGTTATTTCTTTAATTCAGGGATTACTTGGTCAGAAGAAATGTCAAGATATCTCTTTATTTGGTTGACGTTCCTAGGCGCCATCGGAGCTTTCAAAAACAAAGAACACTTGGGTGTCGACATGGTCATCAAACGGCTCCCAATTAAGATGAAAAAAGTGGTACTCGTTATTAGTGATTTGTTGATGCTTTTCGTTCTTCTCCTGATCCTGGATGGCAGCTGGAAAATGACGTTGATAAACATTGACAGTACAGCACCAGCCACTGGCATGCCACTGGCATTTGTATATGGGACAGGTATTCTTGTGAGTGTTTCAATGGGCAGTATGATCATTTTCAACTTGTATCGGATTTTCTTCAATAAAATTAAAGACGAAGAATTAGTGATGATAAGTGAGTCAGAAGAGTTAATTTCTCTCCATGCTGATGAATTTGCTTCAGATATTAGGATAGCTAAGGAGGAGAAACAGGGATGATAGGTGTATTTGTCGGATCTTTACTGGGAGCCATGGGACTTGGAATACCTATTGCCTTTGCCTTACTTGTGAGTAGCGTAGTGCTAATGTACTTCCTTGGTATTTTTGATAGTCAAATTATCGCGCAAAACCTTATCAGTGGTGCGGATAACTTTCCTCTAATGGCCATACCGTTTTTTATGCTGGCTGGAGAAGCGATGAATCGGGGCGGATTATCACGGCGTATCGTTGAGATGGCAATGAAGATGGTTGGCCATATCAAAGGAGGTCTTGGCTATGTAGCGATCATTGCAAGTGTGTTGTTTGCAAGTTTATCCGGATCTGCTGTTGCAGATACAGCAGCGCTTGGAGCTATATTGATTCCAATGATGGTGAAATCTGGTTATGATGTGAACCGGTCAAGTGGGTTAATTGCATCAGGTGGTATCATTGCTCCGATCATTCCACCAAGTATTGGCTTTATCATTTTTGGTGTCGCGAGTGGTGTGTCCATTACAAAGCTGTTTATGGCAGGAATCGTACCAGGTATTTTACTTGCGGTTGGACTTACGGTTACCTGGGCCATTGTTGCACGAAAAGATAAAGTCGCGGTTAATCCTCGAGCATCAGCAAAAGAAATACTTATCTCACTCCGACAAGGCATATGGGCTCTATTCCTGCCAGTCATTATCATTGGGGGGTTGAAATTCGGACTATTTACCCCGACTGAGGCTGCAGTGGTGGCTGCAGTTTACGCAATATTTGTCGGTCTTGTAATCTATCGTGAAATGAAAGTGAAAGATTTGTACGATGTCTTTGTTCATGCAGGAAAAATGACAAGTGTGGTCATGTTTCTGGTCGCCGCAGCACTAGTGTCATCCTGGCTGATAACTGTAGCCGATTTACCTGGCCAGGTAATTGGATTGCTGGAACCATTCATGGATCATCCATTCCTTCTATTAATAATGATTAACTTACTGGTTATCGTAGTTGGAACTGCAATGGATATGACGCCGACAATCCTTATTCTTACACCTGTCTTGATGCCATTGGTGGTCGCTGCAGGAATCGACCCAGTTTACTTTGGTGTCCTGTTTATCCTGAATAATGCCATTGGTTTACTTACACCACCGGTCGGAACCGTATTAAATGTCATGTGTGGCATAAGTAAAATCAGTATGGAAGATATCATGAAGGGAATTTGGCCTTTCTTGCTCGTGGAAGTAATTGTATTGATCTTGTTGATTTTGTTTCCTTCCTTAGTAATGGTTCCTCTAGAATGGTTTACTTCCTAACGGAATTAAACAAGTAATTGGGTCTGTATGCTGATATTCATCTTATTTTATAGGAGGAAAAAGAAAATGAATATTTTGTTCAAACGTTTGGCGGTTGGAGTTTTACTGCCTTCAGTACTACTATTAAGTGCTTGCGGAAGCGGACAAAATGAAAGCGCTACAGCTGACGGTATACAGGAAAGAACAATCAAAGCAGGAATTGGCAATAGTAAAATGCACCCACAAGGGCAGGGAATGGAGAAATTCAAAGAACTGGTTGAAGAAAAAAGCGGAGGGAAGATGAAAGTCCAAAACTTTTTTGATGCCACTCTCGGGGATGATCAGAAAATGACAGAAGCACTTCAAGGCGGTTTACAGGAAGTAACAGTTCCTTCAACCTCTCCGCTTGTGGGGATGATTAAGGAATTTGGAATATATGACTTCCCATTTGTCTTTAATAATGAAGAAGAGGCTTATACAGTACTTGATGGTGCAGTAGGCAAAAAGCTTTTGGATAAACTTCCGGAACATGATTTAGTAGGTCTGGGATATTGGGAAAATGGTTTCCGAAACGTAACCAACAGCAAACACCCTGTTAAAACGGCTGAAGATTTCAAAGGCCTTAAACTTCGTACGATGCAAAATGAAGTGCATTTAGATGCATTTTCCAAGTTGGGTGTTAATCCATCGCCGATGGCTTTCTCTGAAGTATTTACTGCGTTGGAAACAGGCACTGTGGATGGTCAAGAAAATCCGCTCGCAACAATTCAAACGCAAAAATATAATGAAGTGCAAGACTACTTAAGTTTAACAAATCATGTTTATACACCATTTGTATTCCTTGTAAGTAAAAAGTTTTGGGATGACCTATCAGAACAAGAGCAAAAAATCATGAGTGAGGCCGCACAAGAGGCTGGAAAGTATCAACGGGAAGTTAACCAAAAAGAAAATGAAAAAGCACTTAAGTATCTAAAAGAAGAAGGAATGAAAATCAATGAAGTAGAGCCGGAAGAAATGGAAAAAATGAAGAAAGTCATCCAACCAGTGACGGACGAATATGCTCAGAAATTTGGTCAGGATCTAGTAAAAGAAATGATGAGCGAAGTTGAAAAAGTACGCGGTAAATAATCCAGACTGTTTGGAGGATGGAAAATGAATATTATCACTGACCTTTTACGTGAAATCCCATTACCGAAAATGGTCAAAGTGAGGCAGAAATTTTGTACACCTCAAATCGCTGATGTAGCTGGTGAGGTGAAGAAGGCATTAAAAGAAGCAGGTGTCTTATCAAGAATAACTGAAGATGACAGGGTGGCAATTGCAGTAGGAAGCAGAGGGGTGGCGGACCTTCCTATACTAGTAAGGGAAACGGTAGCGGCTGTTTTGGATGCTGGCGGAAATCCTTTTATCGTACCAGCAATGGGAAGTCATGGGGGTGCTACAGCGGAAGGGCAAATAGATGTGTTGCTTCAGCTGGGTGTTACAGAAGAAGCGGTTGGAGCGCCAATCATGTCATCGATGGAAGTTGTTAAATTGGATGAATTGCCAAATGGGCTCCCTGTATATATAGATAAACTAGCATATGAATCGGATAAAATCATAGTCATTAATCGGATAAAACCGCACACGGCATTTCGTGGACCGGTTGAAAGCGGACTTATGAAAATGATTACAATCGGTTTGGGCAAGCAAAAGGGGGCCGAAGCTGCACATGCGTACAGCTTTAAGTATATGGCGGAACATGTCCCTGAGATGGCTAAGGTTTCCTTGAGAAAAGCCCCTATCATATTTGGGCTAGCGACTATTGAAAATGCCTATGATAAACCAGCGAAAATCGTCGCAGTCCCAGCAGAGGATCTGGAAGAAACGGAGCCGGGACTTTTGCTTGAAGCCAAATCATTGATGCCGAAAATACATTTCGATTCGATGGACGTACTAATTGTAAATGAACTCGGAAAGGACATCTCGGGGGATGGAATGGATCCGAACATAACGGGTAATTTCGCCACTCCATATGCTACCGGGGGGCCAGATGTTAGACGGACCGTTGTTCTTGGACTTACTGAAAAAACTCACGGTAATGCAAACGGCATCGGCATGGCTGATATGACGACGAAGGCGGTCATGAATGAAATCGAATGGGAAAAAGGGTATGCCAATGCACTCACCAGCACAGTGACAGATGTAGTAAAGCTCCCGATGTTTTTAGATACGAACGAATTGGCTGTTAAAGCCGCTATCAAAACGTGCAATGCCTTCGATTTGAATAAGGTAAGAGTCGTAAGAATAAAAAACACGCTTGATATCGGTGAAATTTGGATTTCTGAAAGCATGTTGGAAGAAGCTTTAAAAAACAAAAATATAGAGATCCTGTCAGAACCAGAAGAATTGGCACTAGACTAAAAACCTTTTTTAATATTTTTAGAGAATGGAAGAATTAATTTGAAATCTGAAAAGGAGTGCTGAAATGACACACCTATATCCACTAATTGATAACGAAATAAACCCTTACCGCGATAATGTACAAGGAAAAGCAAATGAACCCATTACGGTTGCGGGTCTGTTGGACCGTTCGAAGCTGACGCTTGGCACCACATATGAAGGGGGCAAGCCTGATTGGACGCTTGAAGAAATTTATATGCGGCTAGAGAGGAATGCACCGCGTATTGCAATTATCGGTGGTTCGTCCGATCACCCGGCCCATATAATGGATTATCAAACGTCGGCACGGGCGGCAATCCGCATCTGGCAAAACGGCGGCGTGCCGTTTCATTTCTCGACACCGGTAATGTGTGATGGAACTGCGCAAAACAATCAAGGAATGAGTTACTCTCTTCAGAGCCGGAATGCGGTTGCACAAATGGTTGTCAACCAGCTGGAGGCACACAGTTATCATGGTGCATTCGTCATTCAAGGGTGTGATAAGCAGCCTCTTGGAGTGGTAAGTGCACTAGCACATGTTGATCGTGTGCGCCGCAACCGTGGTGAAGCACCCTTTTTCGCAACATTTGCACCTGCTCACGTATTAGAAGGAGGTTCGATTCCAGCTGACGTGATAGAAGAACTGGAAACACTTGCAAAAAAAGCGGAAAGTAAAGGCGCAGCCGATGTAGCCGTTGATTTACGAGATACGATGGCATATATATTGCAATGTTCTTCGAATACTGCATTCCAGGGCGTGTTTGAACGGGCATATGAACGAGGAATATTGACGAAGGAACAGCATAAGTATTTTGAAATGAGACTTGCTGTCGCAACATGTGACGGGCAGGGAGGTGTATGTGCCTTTAATGGAACGGGCAATAGTTCACGTCATTTAGTGGCAGGCATGGGTCTCGTTCATCCAGCCGTTGAGCTATTAACCGATCCACCAACACAACGCCAAATTACCTCGGTACTTGATAGCTTTGCCGGCATGATAAATGACGAGCGCTACGGCGTGGCCAACATTGTCGCTACGAACATAAAAAATGCAATACGTATTCACAGCGCTTCGGGTGGTTCTACAAACTTAATGATGCATATTGTCGCAGGCATGCTTTATGCAGGATACAAATTCAGTTTATGGGACATTGATCGCATCCAGCATTTACATCCAATTCCAGATTTATTTGACTACAGTTTGACAGAAGGAAGGGACATTTATTCACTTGCCATGCAGTGTTGCAGCGGGAAAAGCAGGGGTATGGAAACACTTTTTTATGAACTTATTGAGAATGGCGTACCAATGGACCAGGATGCGCCGACTGTCGCAGCAAAAACTTGGAAAGAACGTCTTTCGATTACAAGTAGCCTAAAAGCGGTTAACGTAAAGAAAGATCAGGTCATTTTGTCCAGTCCACGCCGTGGATTCAGCGGTGTTGATGTATTAAAAGGAAACTTCTTTGAAAGCGCGGTTGTAAAAATCAGCGGAATGCCGACACCACAGCTTGACCAATTCGATGATAAGCTGGCATTTGTCCTTTATTACGAAAATGAAGATGATGCAAATAAAAGCCTACTCGATTCAAATCTGCTTTCAAAAATAAAGGAGCAAAAGCTTTTCGAACATAATCTATTGCTCGAATCTCTTAAATACAACAAGGAGTCGGAATGGTCTATTTTTAAATCTGCTACCTATGAGGAGCTATTTGACAGGATGGTTGAAGAGGGCACTTTGAAAATTGCAATCATTATTTCAGGGCAGGGGCCAGTAGCATTTGGCATGCCGGAAATGTTTACACCAATGCAGCATATCAATGCAAACCGTATTATGAAAAAAATCGCAACGATCATTAGCGACGGCCGCTATTCAGGTGTCACGTATGGTGCTGCCATAGGACATATGACACCAGAATCGTATGAAGGTGGCGGCATTGGTTTACTTAAATCAGGTGATGTAATTCACCTTCAGCTTCGTGACCGACGCATCGATTTTGTCGATTCTACTCAACTTAGTTCGGGGAAGGTTGTTCATGAATTTGCGGAACTTTTAAAAGAAGAAAGACAATCATTGGTAGCGGAACGCAAGCTGCGGATGAAAGTTCGACAAAAAATGGTTGCGGCCAGCAACAGGATGTTTGGACATACAGATGCAGCTAATGGTGTGGTCCCGATCGCTGTCATTGAAGATGCGGTACTGGATTATGAACAGGATATTTTACTCCAGGAAAAAAAAGTAGTAATAAAGTGAGGAATGCTCGTCATAAATCCGATAAGATAAAGGTAGACAGAATAGAAGGAGTGAGGAACGATGCCTATCATCCAATCGGTGGAGCGTGCCTTGAAAATATTGGATTTATTTGATGAGCGTGAGCGGGAACTAACTATCACAGAGATAAGTAAACGAATGAATCTGCATAAAAGTACGGTTCATTCACTATTAAAAACCTTACAGGTGCATCACTATATTTCACAAGGCGAAGAAAATGGGAAATACTCGCTCGGATTAAAGTTATTGGAGAGGGGAAGCGTTGTTGTGACCCATCTCGATTTGCGAAACGTAGCTAGAAAACATCTTGAATGGCTTTCAGCAACAACGAATTTAACACTTCACCTTGTCATATTAGACGGGCAGGAAGGTGTTTATATCGATAAAGTGGAGGGCACTGGAGTAACTGTTTTATATTCCCGTATTGGCCGGCGTGTTCCAATCCATACGAGTGCAGTTGGCAAATCTCTTGTGGCAACCAAAACGGATAGTGAACTGGATTTGCTCTTGGACGGTTATGATTACACGGGACCGACAGAAAGATCAATTAGAACCAAGGAGCAGTTTTTAACGGAAATTGAAAAAGCGCGAATTGATGGCTATTCAATGGATAATGAAGAAAACGAACCGGGAATTTACTGTCTGGCTGTACCGATAAAAGATTATTCAGGAAAGGTTATTGCTGCAATGAGTGTATCGATGCCTGCATCTAAAGTAAACGAAGAAACACATGAGTATTACGTACGTCTCTTAAAGGAATGCAGCAGTAAAATTTCGCAGGAACTCGGTTATGAATATCAAAAAATTTAAATAGAGGTCTGCCATTTAGGAGGAACTAGCAAATGAGAATTATTCGCTATGTAAAAGAAAACAAGAAACAACTTGCTGCAGTTACAAATGAAAACAATGTGGTGGACCTTCCATTTACAGATTTTATGTCGTTGATTACAACGGCACGCCACGAAAACAGAACAGCGTTTGATATTGTAAAACAAATTGCCGACAAAGGAGAAACACAGCCATTGGAAGGTCTTCAATTAACAACTCCCATCGACGCACCGGAAGTATGGGCATCCGGCGTTACGTATAAAAAAAGCAAGGAAGCACGTAACTACGAAGCGACGCAAGGAAAACTTGACCGCCAAACGTTCTATGACAAAGTTTATGATGCAGTGCGTCCTGAGATTTTCTTTAAATCGACTGCAGCAAGAACTGTGGGCCCGAATGATCCAGTTTACTTGCGTTCTGATTCCAATTGGCAAATTCCGGAGCCGGAGCTTGGTCTTGTCATCGATAAAGAGGGAACGGTACTCGGGTATATCGCAGGGAACGACATGAGCTGCCGTGACATTGAAGGTGAAAATCCGCTTTATCTTCCACAGGCAAAGGTATGGAAAAACTCTTGTTCCATTGGACCTGCCATCTTGTTAAAAGAGGCTGTTCCGGATCCATATGAGCTTAAAATCATGTGCCGTATTTATCGAAATGAAGAAAAAGTATTTGAAGGTGAAGCGAAAGTAAACCAACTGAAACGAAAATTGGAAGAGCTTGTCGACTATTTAGTCTTAGATAACACTGTTTTTGACGGATCCGTTTTACTAACAGGTACATGCGTGGTTCCGCCAAATGAATTTACATTGAAAGGCGATGACCGAATCGAAATTGAAATACCAGGGATTGGAGTGTTAAACAACCCGGTTATCCAAAGTAAAGCCGTTCAAACAATTTAAGGGGTGACAAAATGAGCGAGTATAAAACACTTTACTTAAGTACGAAAGATAGTGTAGCTGTCGCTTTATCAGAAATCCCCGCAAACACATCAGTAGTTGTGAAGGCAGACCTTGAAGAACTTGTCGTACCCATTCTTGAAACGATTCGTTTTGGACATAAGTTCGCAGTCAAAGCCATCGAACAAGGAGCAGACATAATTAAATATGGGGAAGTCATTGGTGCAGCCTCAGCTTTTATTCCCGCTGGTGCACATGTTCATGTCCACAATTTAGAAGGTAAAAGAGGAAGGGGTGACAAAATTGCTAAATGATAAAATGCAGTTTTGGGGCTACCGCCGTCCGGATGGCCGCGTCGGTATACGGAATCATGTACTGATTTTGCCAACGATAACATGCGCAACTCAAACAGCTCAGCGCGTCACAGAATTGGTGAGCGGAACAGTAACATTCATTCATCAGCATGGCTGTGCGCAAGTGGGCACTGATTATGATCAAACGGCCAGAACCTATGCGGGGATGGGCATGAATCCCAATGTATATGGTGTCATAGTACTCGGACTTGGCTGTGAAACACATCAGGCGCACCGTATTGGAGATGAAATCGCCAAATGCGGTAAACCAGTGGAAACTGTATCGATTCAGGATCATGGCGGCACTCTTCAAACCATTGCCGAAGTAGCTAAAATTGCGGTCAAAATGGTCCAGGATGCCTCGATGGTGCAACGGGAATTATGTGATTTTAGCGAGCTGATTGTCGGCACAGAATGCGGTGGGTCGGATGCATGCTCCGGCTTATCGGCGAATCCGGCAGTTGGGCGTACAAGCGATTTGGTCGTTCAGCAGGGGGGAACCGCAATATTAGCGGAAACGACTGAACTCATCGGTGCAGAGCATTTGATCGCTAACCGGGCGGCAAACGACCAGGTAGCCAAAAAAGCTTATGCCGTTATTAAAATGATGGAAGACCGCTCGATTCAAATGGGCGTAGACATCCGCACCGGAAATCCGAGTCCGGGAAACATTGAGGGAGGTCTTAGCTCACTCGAAGAAAAATCATTGGGGGCGGCTACAAAATCAGGCACAACCAGACTGGAAGAAGTAATTGATTATGCCCAGGTGCCCACAAAAAAAGGGCTGGTATGGATGGATACGCCTGGCCACGACATTGAGCAATTGACGGGAATGGTCGCAGGCGGTGCCCAAATTGTTCTCTTTACAAGTGGAAGAGGCACGCCAACGGGTTCTCCTATTTCACCCGTCATAAAAATCTCAACTAATACACCAATGTTTGACAGGATGAATGAAAATATGGATTTAAATGCTGGTACGATTGTAGATGGTTTAGAAACCGTTGATGAAGTGGGCAAGCGCATAATGGAAGAAATTCAACATGTTTCAAACGGAAAACTAACAAAAGCGGAGATATTAAAGCAGCATGACTTTGGTATTTGGAGAATTGGACCGACATTCTAAAACGAAAAAGGAGCTAAGGATTATGATATCAACTACATTTGCAACGAAAACATATAAAAATTTCATTAATAATGAGTGGGTGAATGCATCTTCTGAAAATACAATCGAAAGCATTAATCCAGCGGACAAAGAACCGGTAGGCTACGTTCAAAGCTCAACGGAAGATGACTTGAACAAAGCTGTAGCTTCTGCGCATAAGGCGAAGAGGGATTGGCGGAGGCTAGGGCAGTCTGCACGTGGACAAATCCTTTTCAAAGCGGCCAATATATTGGAAGGAAATCTAGATGAAATTGCCGAAACAATGACTCGCGAAATGGGTAAAACGTTACCGGAAGCAAAAGGGGAAACGGCACGAGGTGTTGCCATCCTGCGTTACTATGCTGGGGAAGGGATGCGGAAAGACGGCGATGTTATTCCATCATCCGATAAAGATGCCCTAATGTTTACGAAACGCACCCCACTTGGTGTTGTCGGGATAATCACGCCATGGAACTTCCCGGTTGCAATTCCTATCTGGAAAATGGCTCCTGCTCTTGTATATGGCAACTCAATCGTATGGAAACCTGCTACGGAGGGAGCCGTTACAGCAGCGAAAGTGATGGAATGCTTTACAAAAGCCGGCTTCCCTGAGGGCGTTGTGAACTTCATTACCGGTAAGGGATCGATCATCGGTCAAGGACTCATCGATCATCCGCTTTTAAATGCGATTACATTTACCGGTTCTGAAAGTGTTGGGCAGAGTGTCGCAAAATCAGCTTCCGCTCGCGGGATAAAATATCAGCTTGAAATGGGTGGCAAGAATCCAGTTATCGTCACGAAAGATGCGAACATCGACCAAGCAGTCGAGGCAGTCATCAGCGGCGGATTTCGTTCTTCAGGCCAAAAATGTACAGCTTCAAGTCGTGTTGTTGTTGAATCGTCCGTCTATGATGAATTTAAACAAAAACTGGTAGATGCAGCAGCGAAAATTACAGTCGGCAACGGTCTTCAAGAGGGTATTTGGATGGGCCCATGTGCAAGTGAAAGCCAGTTCAATACGGTGATAGAGTACATTGAAAAAGGCAAGCAGGAGGGCGCGAAACTCATACATGGCGGGGAGATATTAACTGGCGGAGACTACGATAGAGGCTTTTTCATAACACCAGCGATTTTTGAAGACGTGACGTCCGATATGGAGATTGCACAAGCAGAAATTTTTGGGCCAGTTATCGCGATTATAAAAGCAACCGATCTTGTCGAAGCCATTGACTTGGCAAATAATACGAAATACGGATTGAGTGCCTCAATCTTCACATCAAATATTAGCTCAATTCTGGAATTCATCGATGAAATTGAAGCAGGGCTTGTCCGTATCAACGCAGAAAGCGCGGGCGTAGAGTTACAAGCACCATTTGGAGGGATGAAAGCATCGAGCACGGGTTCACGAGAGCAAGGTGAAGCGGCGAAGGAATTTTATACAGCAATAAAAACTGTTTTCATTAAAGGTTCTTAACAAGTATAACGACATAGAATTTCATTATTCCAGAACAAAGCCAGGGCAATATAGTACAACGAAAGCACGGACATCCTCGTAAATAATTCGGAATTATCAGACTACAGAATTGGTTATGTGAAAATTCCGGATAAACCGGGTCTTGGAGATTGATGAGGGAAAATTGAAGCAGTCAGCAGAAACCGGACATGATTGGACAAACCAAATTTGGCGTCATGAAGTCTGGAGCATCGCTGAATAGTAATAAAAGGAGGCAAAACAATGAACTTTCATGGCATCATTCCACCGGTAGTCACCCTATTTGATGAAACGGGGAACTTAGATATACCACTGAACAGAAGTTATATCGACTTATTAATTTCAAAGAATATTGACGGTATTTTGTTGATGGGAAGTTCAGGTGAGTTCTCATCACTTACAACGGAAGAAAGAAAATTATACGTACGTGAAATGATAAATCACATTAACGGACGGGTGCCTGTGATGGTTGGCGTCGGACATACCTCATTAAAAGAGGTACTTGAATTAACTTCTTATGCTGAAGAACATGGAGCGAACGGCGTTCTCGTAGTCAACCCATATTACTGGAAGCTATCTGACGAGCAACTATACCGACATTTTTCCAGTGTCGCGAATCATACGAATCTGCAAGTTTTCATTTATAACATTCCGCTCTTAACAGGACAAAATTTATCAATCGAATTGATTAAAAAATTAGCCGAAGATCATTCAAACATTACTGGGATTAAAGAGACGGTCAGTGATTTCGGCCACCTTCGTCAAGTGCTGGAGGAAGTGAAGAATGTTCGCAGTGATTTCCGCGTCTTCTCTGCGTTTGACGAGCATTTGCTTCCGGCTCAAATGATTGGTGCAGCGGGGAGCATCAATGGAAGCGCTGTTTTTATGCCGGAAATATCCGTTGATTTATATGAATCGTATCAAAAAGGTGATCTTGCTGAAGCACAGAAATATCATCAAGTGATTTCAAAACTGATGGATTTGTACAATTACGGTCCAACATTTTTTACTGCCATGAAGGAAGCCGTTCATCAGCGCTGGTTTGACGTGCCGGCTGGACACCGTTCTCCATGTGATGTATACCCTGCTGATTTGAGTGATAAAGTAGCTGCTCTTTTAAAAATTTTAGACATGAAGGAAGGCGTCCAATAATGAAAGAATCACGCGAATTGCTCGAACAATTAGGCTACCCATCAACTGATCTTAAAGAACTTCCGACCTCAACGAAAACATTTCCAGATGGCGCTCAATACCGCATTGAACTCCCAAGTGTAGAAGGACCAGCTGCTCTAAAAGAAACACTGAAAGAAATTGACCGACTCGGGTTGACCATTCACCGAATATCACAAGGAAGCGGCATCATGCTTCAAACGGATGATGAAATTAAAGAAATGTGTGAATTGACAGCAGAGCGCGGTATGGAGCTGAGTTTGTTTGTCGGCCCCAGGGGTTCATGGGATGTAAGTGCGGGACCGCTTACGCCGGGAGGAAAATCACAGGGAATCCGCCATGAAGGCTCCGACCAGCTTGTTTATGCAATGGAAGACCTGAAAAGAGGAGCGGAGCTTGGTCTTCGCGGTGCGTTAGTTGCGGATGAAGGACTTCTTCTTATAACGAAGGAGATGAAAAAACACGGACAGCTCCCGGAAGATTTTGTTGTTAAAGTATCGGTTCAAATGGGACCAGCCAATCCAGTATCCGTTAAATTAATGGAAGACATCGGTGCGGATACCTACAACGTGCCACCTGCATTAACGCTGTCTAAACTTGCAGCGATCCGACAATCAATAGACATTCCAATTGATTTATACGTAGAAGTGCCGGATACCTTCGGCGGCTTTCTTCGCTATTATGAAATACCGGAAATCATCCGTACATTGGCGCCTGTATACATCAAGTTTGGCCTTCGGAATCACCCTGACGTATACCCATCAGGGAAACAATGGGAAAGTACGAACATCTCACTCGCCCAGGAACGTGTACGCCGTGCCGCAATTGGAATTCAAATGATTGAACGATATTATCCAGAAGCTAAAACATCGAAACTTGGCGCTGAAGGACTTGGTATTGCGAAAGTCGAAAAAGCAGCAGTGAAATAATTGATTTTCATCTGAAACGGGAGGAATCCCCCTGCCTTTAAGGGGGTTATTACCATCTATAGGAGTGGAGTCTAATGGCCTTTAAAATATTATTAACGGATTATGAATTTGAACATTTGAAATATGAAGAAGACGTGTTTCGAGAAAGCGGATTAGACTTTGATTTTATTAAAGCACAATGCAAAACAGAAGAAGAAGTTATTGAGCTGGCAAAGGATGCGGACGCAATTCTAAATCAATATGCCCCTGTTTCTCGTCGCGTAATTGCATCACTTGAAAACGCGAAAATCATATCCCGCTACGGTGTCGGGGTCAATACAATTGATCTCGATGCGGCAAAAGAAAAGGGGATTACGGTTGCCAATGTTCCGGATTATGGCATGGAAGAAGTTTCGAATCATGCATTGGCACTATTGCTTTCATGGTCACGCAAAGTGACGCTGTTAAACAATGAGGTGAAAAGAGGTAACTGGGACTTTAAAGTGGCTGTACCGATTCATCGTTTTAACGAACAAACGGTTGGAGTTCTCGGTTTTGGCCGCATTCCGCGCCGTTTCATTGAAAAGGTGAAACCGCTGGGCTTTAAAACTGCTGCTTATGATCCATTTGTATCGTCGGCAGAGATGGCTGCTGTCGGCGTTCAAAAAATGGATCTCGATGAAATTATTCGTGAAGCCGATTATTTGTCGGTCCATGTACCCTTAATCGATGATACGTTCCATCTGATTAACGAGGAGCGCCTTAAACAAATGAAGAGAAATGCGGTCATCATTAACACCGCACGTGGACCGATAATCGATGAAACAGCACTTTCTGATGCACTTGAAAGAGGGGTAATTGCAGGTGCAGCACTTGATGTGACAGAAAATGAGCCAGTCCGCATCGATAGCCCACTACTCACTATGGACAATGTCATTATTACACCGCACAGCGCCTGGTATTCTGAGGAAGCGATGGTTGAACTTCGTCAAAAAGCAGCAAGAAATATCGTTCAGGTCTTAAAAGGGGAAAAAACACCATACGCTTTGACGTAAGAAAGGGGGAAATTATGAAAATAGCCACTTTTTCCGTACAAGACGAACAGCACATTGGCCTAGTTCAAGATGATCGAATTATTAGTTTAACGGCTCTAGGTTCAGATGAATTTCCTGCTTGTATGAAAAAATTCATAGAACGAGGCAGCGAGTTGCGTACACGTGCTGAACAGTTAATCGAGCAACGGGTAAATGACGATGCGATATTCAGACTGTCAGAAGTAAATGTCCTGCCGCCAATTGCACAGCCGGAAAAAATCATTTGCGTCGGGCTTAACTATATTGATCATTGCAAGGAAACCGGGATGGAGCGACCTGCTTCGCCGGTCATTTTTTCAAAATATGCGAATGCGATTGCCGGCCATAACGATGCGATTGAAATCCCAATTAATTCAACCGAGGTCGACTTTGAAGCAGAGCTTGCGGTTGTCATTGGAAGAGAAGCGAAACATGTGTCAGAAGAAGAGGCGAATGACTATGTTTTTGGCTATACAATTATGAATGATATTAGCGCCCGAGATTTGCAATTTCAGGACGGCCAGTGGTCAAGAGGCAAAACGGCGGACACATTTGCTCCATTTGGGCCTGTTGTCGTTACACATGATGAAGTGGGCGATCCCCATAATCTAGCGATTTCGCTTGAATTAAACGGTGAAATTATGCAGGATTCAAATACCAGCAACCTAATTTTTACGGTTCCGAAAATCATATCATTTTTATCACAATCCATGACACTTAAACCAGGTGATTTGATTGCAACTGGTACACCACCTGGCGTTGGAATGGGACGCAATCCGAAAATCTGGTTAAAAAACGGTGATCGGTTGAACGTCAGTATTGAAAAGATCGGCACGCTTTCCAATCACGTAATAGCCTGACAAGAGAAAGAAGATGGTGACATGGACGTTGTAACAAAAAAATCTTAAAGGGCCGCTTCCTCACATCACGCTTATGCGAGCTGGCGGTGTCAACCTTGACAACCTCACTTTTTTTTAGACTGCTGCCAACGCGGAGGGACTTGGTGGTTCATTGATCAATCCTGCGAATTTGATTTCAGGTGATGACTACTCCAGGCTGTCAGAAACTGCAAAAAAATTCTCGGCAAACGTAAAAAAAACTATAGCTTGCCGTCGTTTATATGGGTGTCACTTTAATAGCGCTGGGAATGAAAAATAGCTGTGTATTTCATCCTTTCCGGCAAATTTGCAAAAGTATCTCGGCAATCTTTTAGTGGTCCAGCAGGGTGTTATTTCTGGTGGAACATAAAATAAATTCAGAAATCCTCAAACCAGAAAGGAGAAAAGTGCTATGTTACTAGAAAAGTACAGAAACCTGCAGGCTATTCTCCAAAAAATGGAGACGGTTGTGGTCGCTTTTTCAGGAGGCGTGGACAGCACGTTTTTGCTTAAAGTCGCTATTGATACATTGGGTTATGATAATGTGTTAGCCATTACAGCAGATTCGGAAACCTATCCTTCGAGCGAGTTGAATGAAGCACTTATGCTATCAAAATGGATTGGCGCCAACCATCGTGTCATTCAAACTTCGGAGTTAGCCATTCCTGGATATACAGCAAATAACCAAAATCGCTGTTACTTTTGTAAAAGTAGTTTATTTGAACACTTGCGTCCTATTCTTGAAGAATATGAATTTAATAATATTATTTATGGTGTTATTGCTGATGATGCTAACGAATTTCGTCCAGGTATGAAAGCTGCTAAAGAAAAAGGAATCAGGGGCCCGCTTCAGGAAGCCGACTTGTTCAAAGAAGAAATAAGAGTATTGTCCAAGGAAGCAGGTTTGCCAACCTGGAATAAACCGTCATTTGCTTGCCTATCCTCACGTATAGCCTATGGCGATATCATTACAAAGGAAAAATTGACGAAAGTGGATAAGTCAGAGGCTTACTTAAAATCATTGGATATTCACCAGGTACGAGTCCGGACGCATGGGGAGACGGCCCGAATTGAAGTCGAACCCGCTGATATGCCGCGAGTGCTACAATATCATGTCGCGATTACGAAACGGCTGAAGGAATTCGGTTATAAGTATGTATCGTTGGATCTCACTGGCTATAAGAGCGGGAGTATGAATATAACGCTTGAAAAGGAAGAGATGTTATGATTGACGACATTTTAGAGCAGGTTCAAAATGGTACATTGACTGCAGCGGAAGCAAAGGGAAAACTTGCATCCTATGAAAATTTAGGATTTGTAAAAATCGATCACCATCGTAAAAAGAGACAAGGATTTCCCGAAATTGTATTTGGAGAAGGGAAAACAGCTGAACAAATTTTAACGATTGTCCAATCGCTGCGGATAAGGAATGATTCCGTGCTTGTGACGCGTATTTCTCGGGAAAAAGCGGTATTTGTACAAAAAGAATGTAGTGATTTTGAGTATAACGAGATTGCACGGACACTTGCATGGGTTAAAGAAAAGCCGAAATCCGACGGTACATATATCGCAATAATATGCGCCGGGACTTCAGATATGCCGGTTGCTGAAGAAGCAGCCGTGACGGCCGAAACTCTAGGTATTCCAGTCAGGCGTATTTACGATGTTGGTGTTGCTGGGCTGCACCGCCTCCTTGATCATATTGACGAGATACGAAGTGCTACCGTTTCAGTTTGTGTCGCGGGTATGGAAGGGGCACTACCAAGTGTGTTAGGAGGCCTTGTCATGAATCCAATTATTGCTGTGCCGACAAGTGTCGGGTACGGTGCGAATTTTAACGGTTTATCGGCCCTTTTATCGATGCTCAATTCATGCGCATCAGGTGTAAGTGTGGTAAACATCGATAATGGATTTGGTGCGGCCTACAATGCAGCGCTTATTTACAAACTTGTACATAAAAAGGAGATCAATGATGATGAGGACATTATATTTTGACTGCTTTTCTGGCATAAGCGGAGATATGGTAATTGGTGCGTTGATTGATGCAGGTGCAGATCCTTTACAAATGGAAGAAGAGTTAAAAAAGCTGAACATAGATGAAGAATATACTCTGTCGTGGGGGAAGGTCGTCAAAAATGGCATTAGGAGTACTAAATTTGATGTCATTCTCACCAGTGGATCAGAGCAACCACATGAACACGAACACAGTCACGAACATAGTCATGAAAACAGCCAAAGTAATGGACATGAACACAGTCATAGCCATGAACATAACCATACCCATACCCATGAACACGAACACAATCATAGCCATGTGCTTCACAATCATCATGGCAGCCGTACGTACAAACAAATTGTGGAGGCAATAAATGAGGCTAACTTTAATGAATCGGTATCGAACATGTCACTCGCCATTTTTAGGAAGATTGGTGAAGCGGAAGGGCACATACACGGGCTTCCTCTCGAAAAAGTTCACTTTCACGAGGTAGGAGCGGTAGATTCCATAATAGATATAATCGGCGCAGCAATTTTAATCAATCAGCTAGGTATCGAATCAGTTCAGTCATCAGCCATTCCCACGGGGTCTGGACATATACATATTGATCACGGCATATATCCGGTTCCTGCACCTGCCACTCTTGAAATATTAAAAGGGGTACCAATTGCCGCAAACGATATTCGTTCTGAATTAACAACGCCGACCGGTGCTGCCATCTCTGCGGTTTTGGCTGAAACATTTGGCTCGCTTCCAGCCATGACTGTCGAATCGATTGGCTATGGAGCGGGAACAAAAACATTTGAAAATCATCCGAACGTCCTTCGCATTATCATCGGGGAGATTCAATGAACCGCCCACCTGATCATGAGCATCTTGATGAACAAATGGTAAAAATGGAAGTTAACCTGGATGATATTTCCGGTGAATGGCTTGGACATGTAATGGATTTGCTGTTTGAATCAGGAGCAAATGATGTATATTATACGCCAATTTTCATGAAAAAAAATCGACCAGGGGTGTTATTGCAACTTCTCTGTTCACAGCAGATGATTTCGAAAATGAAGAAAATATTATTTGCTGAAACGACGACGCTTGGTATACGCTACTATCCGCTTACCGTGCACCGGCTCGAACGACTTCTTTCATTGTGCATACACAATGGGGGAAAGTGACGATAAAGAGAGGGGTCCATGAGGGTTTGCCCATGCAGCAGGCACCCGAGTATGAAGATTGCCGTAAAATTGCCATGCAAAACAAAATACCGCTTAAACGGGTGTATGAAGAAGTATGGAAGTGTCTCGGGGAGGTTGTGGAAAAATGAGTTTCGTTTCGATTCTCACATTAGGCTTCCTATTGGGGATAAAACATTCGTTAGAGCCGGATCACGTTATTGCAGTTGCAACCACAGCAGGAAATACGAAAAAAATATCACGTTCCACTCTAACGGGGGTGTATTGGGGAATAGGCCATACATGTACCCTGTTTCTTACAGGGATGCTGTATATTTGGATGAAAGGGGAAATTCCGGAGTCGTTAAGCATGACGTTGGAATTCGGTGTTGGTGTTATGCTAGTTATACTTGGGGCAAAAAGTTTATTTAAGGACCGCCTTAATATCACGAACGACCATGATGGATTACGTCCTTTTTTGGTTTCTGCATTAATTGGGTTCGTCCATGGTCTCGCCGGCAGTGCCGCAATGGTCATCCTAACGATGTCGACCGTTACCGGTATAGGTGAAGGATCCATCTATATAATTATATTTGGCGCAGGGACGATTATTGGGATGCTGTGTTTTACAACTATACTGGGCATACCGTTTGCTTTGAATGGAAAGAATATCGGTTTAAACCGAACCTTCATCAAACTGGCGGGAGCTATAAGTTTTGGATTCGGTCTTTATTATATATACAAATTGGGTGTGACAGAAGGATTGTTTGCGCTTTGGGCGAATTAATATATCATAAAGGGAATCTCAGGCTGTCTGTAACGCATAGACAGTCTCTTTTTTTATTAAGTTTACAATATGTTTCCGAGGGGTTTCTCTTGGTTGAAATAAGGGGGAAATGGTCTCGTTGGTTTCCGTTCAAGGAGAATTTGATGCAACAAAAGTTGGATGGCACAGCTAACAAAAGGCTTGTGCAAATGGGGACACTACAATGGACTTGTTCATACATTGGTTGTTTGGCCGGTATCATACGTAAATACGCTATTGTACATGTATAAAAAAAACTATGACACTACAATTCCTTTTTTAAATAAGGATAGTAGTGTCATAGGAAAAGATTCGGAAACAAGGTAATGCGGTTGCCGCTAGGCAGATATCCCTTTATTTTTCCTTTGAAGAATCCAAATTTCCATTGCCCCGGAGCCCAGCAATACACCTGAAACAATGAAAATCAGTCCAATGAAGTGTGCAGGCACTATGGCTTCATTAAGGAAAAATGCTGCCCCTAACAGAGAGAATAAAGTGTTTAAGTTAAGAAAAATGGATGATTCGGCTGCGCCTACCTGACCAATTGCATAATTATAGCCCATGTGCCCAAGGGCAGTGGCAAAAATAGCGGAGAAAAAGAAAGCTCCCCAGATGGAATGCGGTGCAGTTGCCAGTAAAGATAAGCCATCAGGCTCTTTCCATAAGCTGATGGCAAAAAGGATAAAAGACCCGATCAGCATCATGTAGCCGGTTAATAATCGTGGATCCATCGTTTTGGATGCTTTATTAATAAGAATGAAACTTAACGCCTGTGACAGAATTGAAAGCAAAATATCAATGTCCCCCAGATTAATAGAATGTATTCCTCCACTTCCTGCCATAACGGTAAAACTCACTCCTAACGCACCGCATATAAAGCCAAGAAGCCGGATTAATGTGGGCTTTTTGCGAAAGAATATCATAGTCAATACGACAGTCAAAATAGGACCCATGCCCAAAATCAGCCCAGCATTCGAAGCGGAAGTCTTCGTTAATCCCTCAGCTAAAAAATAATGATGAAAAACGACACTCAAAAGTGCTCCTCCAAAAACGTAAAAAAGTTCACTTTTTTTAGGAAGACGTATTAGACCAAGAAAGAAAAGGATAATAATGACTACAAGGGAAGCTGTAAAAATTCTCAATGATGTTATTGTTACTGGCTGTGTATTCGCAACTAAAATTTTAATAACTGAAACGTTCAATCCCCATGTGATCATAATTCCCGTAAGTAAGATGTAAATTTTCACAAAACTCATTCAAAACAACCTTTCAAACTTATTTAACAATTGATATATTATACAACTTACTCCAAATTAATAGCAAAGAGTAAAATTTTAATAAGATATCCAGGTTAAAAAATCAGAAACTGATAATCAATTAAAAAATCCAATACCGATTTTACGTAATATGGATATTTACCATGGTTTAAGCTGAAATATGCACGGAAATAGGTCGAATAAAAATAAAATTACAAATTATCAAACTTTTCTATTGTTTTTGGTAGGGTTTTCATTTACAATTTCCTTATGGTTTACCAAACCGGTTTAGTAATTAACTAAATCGATTTAGTGGATATGATCACATGTTTTACTTTTTACTTGAGTGTTCGAAAGAAGGAGGTACTGTATTGTCATCAAAATATGGTGTTTTAACGCTCGGCGACGCCATGATTACGCTAAATCCGGAAGAAACAGGACCTTTAAGATTTGTTACCCGTTTTGAGCGAAAAGTAGGAGGCGCTGAACTCAATTTTGCGATTGGCTGTGCAAGGCTTGGCATGAGGGCAAAATGGTTAAGCCGTTTAGGCAAGGACGAGTTCGGTAGAGTCATATATAATTTCGCACGCGGGGAAGGCGTGGACATGAGTGATGTTGCCTATGTAGATGGATATCCAACATCCATTAACTTTAAAGAAATCCGGGAGGATGGTTCCGGAAAGACATTTTATTACCGTTATCAATCTCCCATTCTGACTTTAAAGCCGGAAGATATAACGGAGAAGATGTTTGAAGCGATTGATATAGTCCATCTTACTGGAGTTTTCTTGGCTATAGACCCCAAAAATGTGGATATTGCCAAAAGGGTGATGGAAATAGCGGAACAAAAAAATATCCCTGTTTCGTTTGATCCGAATATCCGATTGAAACTATGGTCCATCGAGGAAGCGAGATCGGTTTATTTCGATATTTTCCCATATGTGGATATTTTGCTTACAGGTTTAGATGAAATAAAATTGATAACTGGAAATGACACTGAAGAATCATTGGCGGAATTTGCAAAACTGAATGATATTGATCAGCTGGTCATCAAAGACGGGAAACATGGTTCAAAACTATATACAAAAAGAGAATGGCATGAAAAAGAAGCCTTCCCTGTTATACCGGTAGATACTGTTGGAGCGGGGGATGGATATGATGCCGGTTATATATACGGATATCTTCATGGCCTATCCATCGATGAAAGATTGACATTCGCTAATGGTGTAGGAGCTCTTGTCACAACTGTTTCAGGGGACAATGAAGGTTTACCATATTTAGATGAAGTAATGCCTTTCATACAGAATGAGGCTGTTATTGAAAGATAGAAGACTGAAAGCAATGAGGGGATAAAATGACAACAGTAACGATACAAGCTGAGGAAGCAAAACGATTAGTCATAAAACAACTGACCAAAGTGGGTTTAAATGAAGAAAATGCCGGAAAAATCGCGGAGGTATTGGTTCATGCCGATCTAAGAAATGTCAATTCCCATGGTGTTTTGCGAACGGAGCATTATGTAAACCGTTTACTGGCAGGAGGTATAAATCCCGATGCACAGATTTCCTACCAAAAGACAGGGCCTGTTACCGGTGTGGTTGATGGAGATGATGGATTTGGGCATGTCATTGGCGAAGTGGCCATGGACCATGCGATTGAAATGGCTCGGAATAATGGAGTGGGCATGGTGACTGTTTTTAATAGCAGCCATTGCGGAGCACTAAGCTATTTCGTTCAAAAAGCCACTGATGCAAAGTTGATAGGCATTGCGATGTCACATACCGATAAAATTGTGGTCCCTTTTGGCGGAAAAACCTCATTTCTTGGTACAAACCCAATCGCTTATGGAGTTCCTGCTAAAACAAAGAAACCCTTTATTCTTGATATGGCAACTTCCCATGTTGCATGGGGGAAAATCCTTCAGGCGCGTGAAGAAGAAAAGGAAATCCCTGAAGGATGGGGAGTGGATGAAAATGGAGCTGCGGTCACAGACCCGAATAAAGTCGTTTCCCTTTCCACTTTCGGCGGCCCGAAAGGCTATGGTCTATCCGTAATTGTAGATGTGTTTTCTGGATTATTGGCAGGCGCGGCATTTGGTCCGCACATTGGGAAAATGTATGACGATCTTGATAAGAAACGGAAGCTGGGACACTATTTTTGTGTAATTAATCCTTCGTTCTTTACGGATACCGATATATTTTTAGGACAAATGGATCATATGATTGAAGAACTGCAACAGGTTGAACCTGCTCCAGGGTTCGAACGCGTATATGTACCGGGTGAGATTGAACAAATCAATGAAGAAAAAAACCTGAAACAAGGTATAACGATAGCTGCAAGTGTTTATGAATTTCTTACAAAGTAGGTGGAAGAAATGAAAGCGGTTCAAGTACGTAAAGCTCATGAACTTATCATTCAAGAAGTGGAAAAACCCCGGATTTCGAACTCAACGGATGTACTTGTGAAAGTAAAAAGAGTCGGGATCTGTGGATCGGATATGCATATTTACCATGGTACGAATCCCCTTGCAACTCTGCCGCGGGTAGTTGGGCATGAGGTAGCGGGAGAAGTTGTGGAGATAGGTCAAGGTGTCGCGGGCATAAAAGTGGGGGACCACGTTGTTATTGAGCCAATCAGTTATTGTGGGGAGTGTTACGCTTGCCGTAAAGGTCGCCAAAATGTTTGTGAAAAACTGTCCGTTTTTGGCGTGCATGAAGATGGTGGGATGAGGGAATGGTTCGTCCTTCCCGAGAAACAATTACATGTTGTGGATTCCGCTTTAGCTTGGGAAGAAATAGTATTGGCTGAGCCTTATACAATTGGCGCACAGGCCGTTTGGAGAGGCGAAGTGGAGGAATGGGAAACAGTGCTTATCCAAGGAGCAGGCCCTATTGGAATTTGCATATTAAAGATGGCAAAGCTTCAAGGTGCATCAGTGATGATCACGGATTTAAGTGATGAGCGTTTGGAATTCGCTAAAGAAAGCGGCGCCGATATTACCGTCCATGCGGGAAAAGAAGATGTTCAAAAGCGAGTACAGGAATGGACGAAGGGCGAAGGGGCCAACGTCGTCATTGATGCAGTATGCTTGCCGATGACATTTGAATTGTCATTCGATGTCGTATCAACGGCTGGCCGGATTGTCGTACTGGGTTTTGATGAACGTCCTGCATCCGTTTCCCAGCTGCCAATCACTAAAAAGGAAGTATCGGTAAAAGGATCTAGATTGCAAACCAACCAGTTCCCAAAAGTGGTCAAGCTGTTAAATGAAGGCAGACTAAGACATGAAGGTTTAGTTACCCATACATTTTCACTCGATGATATCCAAGAGGCATTTAATTTTGTTGAAAATCATCCAGAACAAGTTCGAAAAGCGATCATCGTTTTTAATTAAGGGGGTAGGAGTTATGGATAAACATTCAATTATTCATCGAATAATGGAAACGAAAGTAGTGGCTGTTATCCGTGGGCAAGATGCAGGGGAGGCAGTAAAACTTTCGAAAGCAGCTGTGGATGGCGGTGTTCGGGCAATAGAATTGACTTACACAACTCCGGGAATTGAAGAAGCTTTCAAAGAATTGCAGAATACGAATGCACTTTTAGGAGCAGGCTCGGTACTGGATTCTGAAACGGCACGACATGCGATTTTAGCTGGTGCCAATTTTATCGTCAGTCCCTATTTTGTCAATGGTGTTGCTGAACTTTGTAATCGATATGGCATTCCCTATATGCCTGGTTGCATGACAGTTAGAGAAATGGCTATGGCATTGGAAGCAGGTTGTGATGTTATAAAATTATTTCCGGCAAACCATTTTGAACCTTCTTTCATCAAGTCGGTTAATGGTCCCCTGCCCAATGTAAGGATCATGCCAACCGGCGGAATTAATTTGGACAATATGAAGGACTGGCTGAATGCAGGCGCGGTATCAATCGGTATCGGCAGTGACTTGAACAAAGCCTATAAGAATGGCGGCTATGAGGCAGCAGTGGAGTTAAGCAGAAAATACATGCAGAAAATTGCGGAATGATGGAGGTGCATGATGAACATTACATTTAGATGGTACGGGAAAGACAATGATACTGTTTCATTGGAGCACATTAAACAGATTCCTGGAGTGAAAGGGATTGTCTGGGCACTACACCAAAAACCTGTTGGTGAGGTATGGGAAAAGGAAGAAATTAAAGAAGAAATCGAGTATATCCAATCATTTGGTTTTCACACGGATGTCGTGGAGAGTGTAAATGTCCATGAATCGATAAAATTGGGTAACGAAGATCGCATGATATATATAGAGAAATACAAAGAGACGATTCGCAATCTTTCGGAAGCTGGTGTGAAAGTCATTTGTTATAACTTCATGCCGATCTTTGATTGGACTCGGACGGAAATGTTCCATCCTTTGGAAGATGGCTCAACTGCCTTATTTTATGAAAAGGCGAAAGTGGATACGTTAGATCCGCAAGATTTAATTCGTACTGTAACCGAAGCTTCAGATTTAACTTTACCCGGTTGGGAACCCGAAAAGATGGATCAAATTTCTGAATTATTCGAAGCTTACAAGGCTGTGGACGAGGAGCAGCTATGGGCGAATCTTGAAATATTCCTTAAAGAAATATTACCTGTTGCCGAGGCTTGCGGTATAAAAATGGCAATACATCCTGATGATCCGCCATGGTCCATTTTTGGCTTGCCAAGAATCATCACCGGAGAATCGAGTTATGAAAAACTGATCTCGATTTCGGATTCGCCGTCGAATGCGTTTACCATGTGTACAGGCTCGATGGGGGCAAACCCAAAAAATGATATGGTCCAAGTAGCTAAAAAGTATGCAAACCGTGCACCTTTCTCCCATATACGCAATGTGAAGATTTATGAAAACGGTGACTTTGTGGAAACGTCCCATCATACTCAAGATGGTTCCATCAATATACAGGGTGTTGTGGAAGAATTGAATAAGCAAAATTATACGGGTTATGTCAGACCGGACCACGGCCGCCATATTTGGGGAGAAGTTTGCCGCCCAGGTTACGGTTTATATGACAGAGCACTGGGAATCATGTATTTACTAGGTTTATGGGATGCATATGAAGCTACTAAATTAGGTGAAAAATCATGATTCCCATCCATGAAAACCTAACAAACAGGGTAGCGGTAATCACTGGAGGCAGTGGTGTATTATGTTCCAAAATGGCTGTGGAATTGGCCCGTCATGGTGTCAAGGTAGCGATATTGAATAGAACGGCTGAAAAAGGGCAAGAAGTGGTCGAACTCATTGAACAATCTGGGGGCGCTGCGATATCCATCGCGACAGACGTTTTGGATAGAACTTCATTGGAGAATGCAAGGGAGAAAATAATAGAAACATTCGGTAGAGTTGATCTATTAATAAATGGAGCGGGAGGCAATCACCCTGATGCCATTACAGCTCCAGAGAAATATGGGGAAGAAGCGGAAGGAAAATCCTTTTTTGATTTGGATGAAAATGGTTTCTCTCAAGTTTTTGCCAGCAATTTCACCGGTACATTTTTGGCCAGTCAGGTTTTTGGAAAAGAGTTATTGCAAGTGGAAGCACCAGTTATCGTAAACGTATCTTCCATGAGCTCCTACGCTCCAATGACTAAAGTACCAGCATATAGTGCTGCCAAAGCTTCGATAAATAATTTCACCATGTGGATGGCTGTCCATTTTGCCGAAGAGGGATTACGGGTGAATGCCATTGCTCCGGGATTCTTTTTGACGATGCAAAACCGGGATCTGTTGCTTAACGAAGATGGGAGCATGACAAAAAGGTCTAATAAAATCATTACCGCGACACCAATGAAGCGTTTTGGTCAGCCTGAAGATTTACTCGGTACTTTGCTGTGGCTAGTTGATGAATCCTATTCGGGTTTTGTCACGGGAATAACGGTACCTGTCGATGGGGGCTTCATGGCATACTCAGGCGTCTGAATTCAGTTCCAATAAAAAAGCAATCAAGTGACCGGTTGTACATTAATTCAATTAGTTCCAGGGTAAGGGAAATTGACTTTTTTACTGCATCAGAAGGTGATTGTAAAGCTTTACTTATTATAATAAAATATTCCTTATATAAATAAGCCATATTGTTTTATGGCTTTAGGCAGAGAAATGAAAAAACACGACAGGAATGAATGAAAATGAAAACCATTACAATTACTGATGTCGCCAATCACGCGAAAGTATCAAAAAGCACGGTTTCCCAATACCTGAACAAGCGATACGAATATATGAGTGAAAAAACCAGGAAAAAAATTGAAGAAACTATAGAAGAGTTAAACTATCAGCCTAATATAATTGCGCGCAGTTTAAAACAAAAATCCACTTTTACAGTTGGGGTAGTGGTTGCCAACATCCTTCATACGTTTTCAACGCAAGTTATTAGAGCTATAGAAAACTACTTTTATGAACAAGGGTTCCATATTATCGTATGCAATGCAGATGATAATCCTGAAAAGGAAAAGAATTATATTGAAATGCTAAGAGCTAAACAAGTGGATGGGATCATCATTTTTCCCACAGGGGATAATCTGGATTTATATAAACGGATGAAGAGTGATCAATTCCCGATTGTTTTCATGGATAGGACGATCGAGGAATTAAATATTGCAACAGTCATGCTCGATAATCACCTTGCTTCCAAGTTAGCCATTGACCGGTTTGTTGAAAGGGGTTTTGAAAACATTGCAATCATGACCACTTCAATAATACGCGATATTAGTCCCCGAATCGAACGGATCCAAGGGTACAAGGATTCACTCGCGTCACATGGGATACCATTTAATTCTGAATATATTAAAACAGTGAACGTAGATGAAATTCCGAATGCACTTTCAGAATTTTTCGAATTGGAAAAGCCGCCTCAAGCCATATTGGCAGGAAATGATATCGTCCTTAATGAGGTATTGCGTTATATGAAACAGCACGAAATCAACATACCTGATGACATAGCGGTCATAGGAATCGATGATGTACCGTATGCCAGTTTCTATACACCGACCATCACAACGGTTAATCAGCCAGCCATTGAAATGGCCAACTTGGCAGCAGAGTTACTGCTTAGTCAAATCAATAAAACAGGAAATGAGGATACAAGTGTCCATCGCTTGAAACCGACTTTGCTTTCAAGGAATTCTTGTTAGAACCGGATGTAAGAATTCCTGTGGAAAAGAAAGCGCTTAATTGCGGGAATTCTAAACCGATTTAGTTATAGGTCATATAGGCTTTACTCTTGGTTATTAAATGGAAACGTTTCCAAAAATGCGTCTGCATTTATTGAAGCGTATAGGGGGGTACTTTATGTTTTCAAATGGTAGAGGAATGGTCATCGTTTTCTTGTTCTTGGCAGGGGTAATAAATTATCTGGACCGATCTGCACTGTCCATTGCGGCTCCGTTCATCCAAGATGATTTATCTTTAACTGCAACACAGATGGGAATTATCTTTAGTAGCTTTTCTGTTGGATATGCCATCTTCAACTTCCTTGGAGGAATGGCGTCCGATAGATGGGGTGCGAAGCTAACGCTTTTTGTTGCGATGATCGTTTGGTCTTTATTCAGTGGTGCACTTGTACTTGCTGTCGGTTTTGCGAGTATGATAGTCATCCGCATACTGTTTGGGATGGGCGAAGGTCCTCTTTCGGCAACAATCAATAAAATGGTTAATAACTGGTTCCCAGCGAATCAGCGGGCATCTATCGTTGGTTTAACGAATAGCGGGACACCGCTTGGTGGCGCAATTGCAGGTCCAATAGTTGGATTTATTGCGATCTCATATGGATGGAGAGTTTCTTTCATTGCCATTATGGTGATTGGTCTTATATGGGCGATTTGCTGGTGGAAATTCATTAAAGAAAAACCAGAAGAGTCAAAAGAACAGAAACTTACGGGGAAATCTTATGTAGCGGCAACATCGGAAGAAAAGGTGAAATTCACCTTTTATTTAAAACAAAAAACGGTTTTATTTACAGCTCTAGCCTTTTTTTCTTACAACTATATTCTCTTCTTTTTCTTAACTTGGTTCCCAAGCTATTTGGTGGATGCACGCGGCCTAAGTGTAGAAAATATGAGTATCATTACAGTGATTCCTTGGATTTTTGGATTCATCGGACTTGCTTTGGGTGGATTCGTGTCGGATTTCTTTTTTAAAAAATTCGCTCAAAAAGGTGTTTTATTCTCACGTAAGCTCGTACTTGTAACATGTTTGTTCTTATCGGCGGTATGTATTGGTTTTGCCGGACTTGTATCCACAACGCTCAGTGCGGTTACACTTGTCGCACTTTCCGTCTTCTTCCTATATTTGACTGGTGCCATTTACTGGGCAATCGTCAACGATGTTGTCGACCCTGGTAATGTTGGATCTGTTGGAGGTTTTATGCATTTCTTGGCAAATACAGCAGGAATCATCGGACCGACTTTAACAGGATATATTGTCGATACCTCAGGCACATACACTGTTGCATTCTTGCTTGCAGGTGGATTGGCCATCGTTGCATCGCTTGCAGTCATCCGTTTTGTACAACCGATAGGAAAGCCTGCGTAATAGATTGTTAGAATGGAAGTGTCTCCCAAAGGTAATATCAAGGGAAGACACTTCCATTTTTAATCGATCGATATTTTTCCATATTTATCAGACATGAATTTTACCATCCTAGCCCATACGATTTTCTTTGCGAAATGCAGCAGGTGTCTTATCATTGTATTTTTTAAAGGTACGATAAAATTGGGGCATGCTTTCAAAACCACACATTTCAGCAATATTGGCAATGGTGTGATTCGTTTCCAGTAATAGTTCCTTTGCCTTGATGATCCTTTTCGTATTTAAATACACGATTAACCCAATTCCAGTCGTTTCCTTAAAAACTCTGCTGAAATGAGCGGGACTGACCAATGCTTTGTGTGCAAGTACCGTCAAAGATAATGGTTCACCCAAATGGTCATTAATATAAATTAAGATATCTTTGATCCATTCTGAACTATAGCTTTTGCCCTCAGTAAAATCTTGTTTGTCATTTATCCGGGTACGGTATAAATCAAGTATGATTTGGTGAACGACCAGCAAACAAGCATGTCTCGAACCCATTGAATGGCTAGTTGACTCTTGCAGGATGAGTTGGAGCTGTTCTTCGATCTTTACTTGTTTCTTTTGCGGCAAGGATATTTTATAATTCTTACTCTTTTTTGTTAGGTCAAACAAATGTAAATATGAAAAAGAATCATCAACCATATCTTTATATATTAATGTTGGACTGAAAAAGATAATGGTGGAGGTAACAGGATCGTCCTTGTTGGGTAATGCCCTATGAATGGTATTATTCGGGATCAGGAATACATCCCCTTGCTGCATATCATAAAACACATCACCGATAAAAAAGGTCCCATTACCGTTATAAACATAAACAATTTCATAATGGTCGTGCATATGATCTGACAATTCAGTCTGAGGACTTTTAGTATCTTGATAGACAAAAGAAAATGGGAAGAGTAAATCATGTTCTAATGGATTATGGGTTTTTTTCATTTCGTTCAGCTCCTGAAAATATAATACAACAAGAATGAGTATATTTATAGCAAAATATGCAATTTATATTTCAAATATTGATGTTAAAATGATAATAGATTCAATAGAAAGTATATTTAAACACAAAAATGAAAGGGCTTTCTAAACGTATTGACGTTTGCTCTTTGAACGTCATCACCCATGATAAGGAGGGGACAAAATGAATAAATTTGTTCAATTGCATTCAAATGATGATGTGGTTATTTCCTTGGAGGAGATTTATAAAGGACAGAGCCTCCAGATTCAATCAGAAGACAGCGGTATGATCCATATAAAGGCAAGTGATGACATTCCTAAAGGGCATAAGATGTCAATGAAACCGGTAAAACGAGGGGGGGACGTAATCAAATTTGGCTACTCGATCGGAAAAGCTAAAGAAGATATCTCCATAGGGGATTGGGTTCACACCCATAATCTAGCATCCGGTTTGCAGGGTATATTGGATTATTCCTATAAACCTAGCATTCAAGATACAGAAGAGCCAAGTCAAAATCATACCTTCCAAGGATTTATCCGTGAAAATGGGGAAGTGGGTATCCGGAATGAAATCTGGATCATCAACACGGTCGGTTGCATCAATAAAACATGTGAAGTTCTAGCTAAAATGGGCAATGAGCAGTTTAAAGATCGCCAAATTGATGGGGTTCATCATTTTTCCCATCCCTACGGTTGTTCTCAATTAGGAGATGATTTGACCCATACCCAAAAGCTATTAGCGGCCTTGGCTCAACATCCGAATGCAGCCGGGGTTTTGGTTGTAGGATTGGGATGTGAGAACAATCAAATCGAAGCATTTAAAGAAGTAATAGGCGAATTTCCTCCAAATCGAATTAAATTTTTAAAAGCCCAAGAGGTTGATGATGAATTAGAGATCGGCTTACGTTTAATGGGAGAATTAGTGGAATATGCGGAAGGGTTCGTACGAATGCCCGTACCGGTTTCAAAGTTGAAAATAGGCTTGAAGTGCGGGGGTTCCGATGGTTTTTCAGGCATAACCGCTAATCCATTGGTTGGTGCGGTTTCCGACCTTATAGTAGAACAAGGCGGTACCACGATATTGACAGAGGTTCCTGAGATGTTTGGAGCGGAAACGATATTAATGAACAGGGCAAAGGATGAAGAAACCTTTAATAAAATCGTTGGCCTTATTAATGATTTCAAACAGTATTTCATTCGCCATGATCAGGAAATTTATGAAAACCCTTCACCTGGAAACAAGGAGGGCGGCATAAGTACACTGGAGGAAAAATCACTTGGATGCACGCAAAAAGGGGGCCATGCCACTGTAGTGGATGTAAGCCCATATGGTGAACGAGTAGTGAAGCATGGATTGAATTTGATCAATGCTCCCGGGAATGACCTGATTTCGGTGACGGCCTTGGCAGCAGCGGGCGCACATATCGTTCTATTCACCACAGGAAGGGGAACACCTTTTGGCGGTCCGGTGCCAACTGTAAAAATAGCTACGAATTCAGAATTGGCCGATCGTAAAAAGCACTGGATTGATTATAATGCCGGGCGGTTAATTGAAGGTCAAAAGATCGATGAATTAAAGGACGATTTATTCCAATACATCCTTGAACTTTCATCCGGTAAAAAGAAAACGAATAATGAAAAATTCGGTTATAAGGAGATAAGCATCTTTAAAGAAGGAGTCATTCTTTAATACATATCTCATAAAAAAGGAGTGTTAATCAGTGAAGACTATCGTTTGTGAACAACCTTTTGAATTTAAGATGATCGTGTCGGAAAAACCAGTTCCAAACCCGGGGGAAGCTTTGATTCGTGTGCGGCGCATAGGAATATGCGGTACTGATATTCATGCATATGGAGGTAATCAACCCTTTTTTAGCTATCCTCGAATACTTGGCCATGAACTATCCGGTTATATTGAATCCCTACCGGAGAACGCATCAGGATTGAATGTCGGGGATCAAGTATCAATCATTCCCTATATGGAATGTGGAAAATGCATCGCATGCAGAAATGGAAAAACGAATTGCTGTACGGATATGAAAGTGTTGGGTGTACATAAGGAAGGCGGTATGTGTGAATGGATTACGGTTCCTTATGATCATTTGGTGAAAACCGAGGGTCTTACACTTGACCAATCGGCAATGATAGAGCCTTTAAGTATAGGGGCCCACGCGGTCAGACGGGCTGCTATTCATAAAGGGGAATTTGCACTTGTAATTGGTGCTGGTCCAATTGGCTTGGGAGTCATGGCATTCGCAAAGGAACAGGGTGCGAAGGTGATCGCAATGGATGTAAATGATGAACGCCTTGCGTTTGCTGGCAAATGGGCAAATGTCGATTATTCTTTGAACGTATTGGAGAATCCAATGGAGAAATTAGCTGAATTGACAAATGGAGATATGCCCAGCGTCGTATTTGATGCGACAGGTAATGCTAAATCAATGATGGATTCATTTAAATTCCCTGCTCACGGCGGAAGATTGATATATGTAGGTTTGGTTAAAGCGGATATTTCCTTTAATGATCCTGAATTCCACAGTAAAGAGCTTACATTAATGGGAAGCCGTAATGCAACAAGGGATGACTTTGACTATGTCGTAAATACGCTGAAAAATGATAAGTTGGATATGAGTCAGTATATTACACACCGCACACATATGGATGAAATGATCAATCAGTTTGAAGGGTGGTTAACTCCTGAAGCTAAAGTGATCAAGGCCATTGTTGAAATATAAGTTTAAGGTTTCTGGTCGTAAGGACTACCACTTGAAATTGTATTCCGAATTGGATATTCCTATGAGAAAGGAGTTTTTTGGTCATGAACATGAATAAAGGTCACCTGAAGAGTCTGAGTAAAGATACAAAAGCTGTCCAAAATCAACATATGATGGATTTTCCCATAAAGGTATTGCAGATTGGGGAGGGGAATTTTCTCCGCGGCTTCTTTGATTGGATGATATATGAATGTAATAAACAAGGCCATTTCCTGGGAAGTATTGCTGTTACCCAGCCTCGTCCCGCTGGAAAAGGGAAAATAGAGGAACTAAAGCGGCAAGATGGACTGTATACATTAATGTTAAGGGGTTTCCACCAAGGTGAGAAAGTGGAACATCCAGAGATCATTTCTGTTTTTTCAAAGGTAATTGATCCTTATGATGAATGGATGGAATTTTTAACATTATCCGAAAACCCTGCATTGGAATTTGTAGTTTCCAACACGACCGAAGCAGGAATCAAATATCAGCCGATTCCTTTGGAAGAAGGAGTGCCGATTGAATCTTTTCCAGGAAAACTGACTGCATTTTTATATCGGCGTTATCTGCATTTCAACGGTGATGCGGAAAAAGGACTCATCATGCTACCTTGTGAGCTTTTAGATAGAAATGGTGATTCATTGAAGGAATGTGTTCTCAAGCATGGCAGTGATTGGGGTTTACCAAAGCCATTCATGGAGTGGGTGGACCAGGACAACCTATTTTTAAACTCGCTTGTAGACCGTATCGTAACAGGATTCCCGGCTAATGAGTCGGAAAAACTATTTGAGGCATGGGAATATAAGGATACTCTCCTAAATACGGCTGAACCCTATCATTTATGGGCTATTGAAGGTGACCCTTCTATTGATGAACGTCTACCTTTACAAAAAGCCGGATTAAATGTGCGTTGGGTTAAAGATTTAGTACCTTATCAAATGAGAAAAGTACGGATTCTTAATGGTTCACATACCTTGATGGCTCCTCTAGGCATTTTATCTGGATTGGTAGAAGTAAAACAGGCAATCGATCATCCGGATTTCTACAGATACTTGAGCATGGCCATCGAAGAGGAAATAATCCCTACATTACCTTTTGCTCATAATGAGATGATGCTATATGGGAAAAGCGTTCTTGAACGATTTATGAATCCCTATGTACATCACCTCCTTGCCGATATTTCGCTGAATAGCATTTCGAAATTCAGGGTTCGTCTCCTGCCAACTTTAGAGGAATATTATAAGGCGAAAGGTAGCCTGCCTGACTGCATCGTACGAGGTTTTTCGGGCCTGATCCGATTTTATAAGGTTTACGAAGTGAATGGGAATTATATAGGTAAAAGCTTTACGGGTAAAGAATATGTCGTTAAAGACGATATAAAGACAATTGAATTTTTTAGGGAACATTGGCTTCGTTATGAGAGTGGAGATATTTCACTTTTACAATTGATAGAGGCCATCTTAAGTAATCAATATCTATGGGGGAAGGATTTGGGTTATATCAAAAACCTAGGAAACGAATTATGCCTAAAACTAGCTGGGATGATTGACTGAAATTATCCGTTGAAAGGTGATGGGCTAGGTAAAGTTCATGAATATTATTCCAATCTCTTATTTTTTACTTTATTTTATTTGTATTTTTGGTATACTGGATTAGTGATATTTTTTCTTGGTAGATTCCTAAGGGAAGATATCAAAAGAATTACATATTCTTTATTCCCGTGAAGGGGAGTAGCGTCAGGGATAACCTGAAATAAAGTCGTCATTACGTGGGATTCCACCGGCTTTATTGGCCTAATTCATTTAGTGCTTAGCGAGACCTTTGCCATAAATGGCAGAGGTCTCTTTATTTTTGTATAAAGGAGGAAAATGTGTTGGATTTTTTAACAGGTGAATTTATTTCAGGACTTTTAGCGATCATTATGATAGATTTGGTTCTTGCCGGTGATAATGCGATCCTTATTGGATTGGCTGCAAGAAAGCTTCCAAAAGATCAGCAAAAAAAGGTGATAATATGGGGAGCGGTCGGGGCAATAGTGATAAGGATCATCGCAACGCTGCTGGTTGTTTGGCTCTTAGAGGTGCCAGGACTGCATTTAATAGGGGGATTACTTCTTGTATGGATTGCTTATAAGCTCCTTATCGATGAAGAAGAACATGATTTGAAGCCTGCAGACTCTATGTGGGCTGCCATAAAAACTATCATTATTGCAGATGCATTGATGGGATTGGACAATGTCCTAGCTGTTGCAGGTGCTTCTCATGGTAACTTCACTTTAGTGGTAATCGGTTTACTTGTATCAATTCCAGTAGTGATGTATGGAAGCACTTTGATCCTGAAACTGATCGAGCGCTTCCCATTCATCATAATAATTGGTGCGGGAATACTAGGCTGGACAGCTGCTAAAATGATCGTAGCTGAACCCTTCATGCACGACTACTTTACAAATCCCTTCATAAAATATGGATTTGAAGCGATAGTAGTGATCGGAATCCTGGTTGCCGGGACTTCAAGACAGCAAAAAATAGAAAAAGAAAAAGCAAACAAAGAGAAAATGCAAATTGAACGTAATGGGTAATTAGCCTAAAGAGACCTTTCGAAAATGAAAGGTCTCTTCTTTTGGTCTAGAACATAAGTTACTAAAACAAGGAAAGGGTGTCCAAAGTCCGGACTTTGGACACCCTTTTGCGAATATTTAAAGGAAACGAAAACAGGCTCTAATGTCTTTATTAATACATGAATTGAATGAGTGACTAATTCCCAATATCCAGATGCATTTCAATTGCAATGTCTGAGCCAAATGGAGCGATCATTCTTTTTGTTAGTTTAAGTTAATCCATACACTTTTAACTTCCGTATAATTATCCAATGCATAACTGCCCATTTCCCGACCGATTCCACTTTGTTTATAACCACCAAATGGAGAAGCTGCATCAAAGGCGTTATAACAGTTTACCCAAACTGTACCTGCCTTTAATTCATTAGCCACATAATGGGCTTTTTTTACATCTTGTGTCCATAAACCAGCGGCCAATCCATATTCAGAGTTATTTGCACGGTTTATCACATCGTCCAAATCGTCAAAAGGCATGGCAGCTACAACAGGACCGAAGATTTCTTCTTTAGCGATTGTCATTTCATCTTCAACACCTGCAAATATTGTAGGTGCTACAAAATAACCCTCACCTTGTCCGTAATTGCCCCCTGTAACCACTTCAGCTCCTTCAGACTTCCCTTTTTCAATATAACTGCCCACTCTTTCCAGTTGTTCACTGGATACCAATGGCCCTATCTGGGTTGATGGATCAAGACCGGCCCCTTGTTTAATATTTTTTGCGTGGGACACTAAGTCAGCTACCACGTTATCATAGGATTTCTTCTGAATGTACAGTCGGGAACCGGCACAGCAAACTTGTCCTTGATTAAACATGATGCCCATCAAAGCACCAGGAATGGCTTTACTCATATCTGCATCCGGTAAAATGATATTAGGTGATTTCCCACCTAGTTCCAACGAGATTTTTTTCACAGTGCCCGAAGCTTGGCGCATGATCATTTTCCCTACTGAGGTTGAACCGGTAAAGGCAATTTTATCGACATCAGGATGGTCTACAAGCGGTGATCCTGCTGTTTCCCCGAATCCAGGTATGACATTAAGAACACCAGGAGGAAAACCGGCTTCAAGCGCCAATTGCCCTAAATATAATGCTGAAAGCGGCGTTTGCTCCGCTGGTTTTAAAACGATCGTACATCCGGTTGCAAGGGCTGCACCTAATTTCCATGCTGCCATAAGAAGGGGGAAATTCCAAGGGATGATTTGTCCTACCACTCCAACTGCTTCATGACGGGTATAATTAAAGTAATTTCCTGCAACAGGAATTGTTTGACCCACTATCTTAGTGGTCCATCCAGCATAATAACGGAAGTGATCAATGGCGAGGGGGACGTCGGCATTAGTGGTTTCACCAATTGGCTTACCATTATCCAGGGTATCTAATTGTGCTAACGCTTCTTTATGATCCTCCATTAGGTCCGCTAACTTATAAATGAGGCGACTGCGTTCCGATGCACTCATTTTTTTCCAGGGACCGTTGTCGAAAGCCTTGCGGGCTGCTTTGACTGCTTTATCTACATCTTCTGGTCCTGCTTCACTCACAATGGCCAGAACCTTCCCATTTGAAGGATCGAGAGTCTCAAAGGTTTTTCCTGAAGCAGCTTCCACCAATTCCCCATTGATCAATAGCTTTTTAGTGCCCTTTAAGAATTCTTGCACTCGCGGATTAAGTTTAATAGTTTGTTCCATGTATAATACCCCTTTTCATATTAAAGTTCGATCATGAAAATCTGTCCGGACAATTGCGTTCTCTAAGTAAATGGATCAGGCATATGCTTATGTCTTCAATAAGAATTTCCCATTGGCTGATCTGTTGCATAAGGAAAACACTACCCAACGGAATACAAGGCTTTCGACTTACTTGGTTCTTTCCCCCCTTATCAAAAAGGAATCAATTACTCATCATGTAATTATGCAAGACTTATGCCAATAATAAAAAACCAATAAAATCAAGGGAATTGGATCGAAGGAAGTCACCTAACTGTTCCACTTTGGAACAGTTAGGTGTTCCAGTATGGACCAAAAACGTTTAATACTTAGCAAAAAGGGAATTTTCATTTTGGTGGATATCTGAATTTTCTGTTATAATTAAATTATATGGATTAACCCTTAATACTCTTAAACTGAAGATTGTTTAGAGTTGCCTAATTGAAATTGAATCGAAAAACAGTGGCCGTTTACTGGATTTTACATACGGGAGGACTTATTCAATGTCTATTAATATTAGCGCGGATAAAGGAACCGTTCCGGCATTTATTCAAGAATCATGGAAGCGGTGCCATTCAAAAGGACTTCAGCCTAGCACGATGGATAAGGAAGATATGCTTGGCGCATTTGAGTTGGCCGAATACCACGATCAATATGCAGAACTGCTGTACCATTCTTCCCCCATTTTAGAGGAAGTTCATAGCTCGATTAATGGCTTGGAGTCCATTTTATTACTTGCTGCTCCTGAAGGTTATATCATCGAAACAGTTGGCGATCCAGCTTTCATTCGTCATGCAGATAATGTTTCCCTCAGAAAAGGGGCCAACTGGCTAGAGGAATCAAAAGGGACAAATGCAATAGGAACAGCCATTGTAGAGAAAAAACCCGTATTGATTCATGGCAATCAACACTTTCATCAGGATAACCATTTCCTTACTTGTGCCGCTTCCCCCATTTATCACCCTGATGGGCATCTGCTTGGTGTCTTGAATTTAAGCAGTCATCAACAGAATTATCATCCTTTTTCCATTAGTCTGGTTCAAAGGGTGGCTGATAGCATCAAACAAGCGCTCTTATTGTCACATACTCAAAAAAGGGAGAAAAACCTTTATTTTATATTTGATCAATACCCTGATCCTCTAATCACCCTTGATAAAGAGGGCAAAGTTACAAATCTCAACATTGCGGCATCCAAAGTTATTGGCACATTAAAAAAACCGATACCGAATATAATATCAAGATTAGACCCGCGTGTTTTAGAACAGAAGATTTCAATAAAAGACCAGGAATACACAGTTCAGCCCCTTGGTAAAAATATGGAAAATCAGTCCTCCGTGATCCTACGGTTAAAAAAACAAAAATTGAATGATGGTTTAACTAATCGATATCAATTTACCGATATAATCAGTAATGATCCGCAAATGAATCAAACCATATCCATTGCCAAAAGGGCAGCAACACTTGATATCAGTCTTCTAATCACTGGAGAAAGTGGAACGGGAAAAGAACTGTTCGCTCAATCCATTCATGGGGTTAGCTTAAGAAGCGATAAACCGTTCATCGCTATAAACTGCAGCGCAATACCCGAGAACTTATTGGAAAGTGAGTTATTCGGGTATGAAAAGGGTGCCTTTACTGGCGCAAAAAGCGGCGGACATAAGGGGAAGTTCGAAGCTGCTGATGGCGGAACCCTGTTTTTGGATGAAATCGGGGACATGCCGCTTCCAGCTCAAGCGACTCTGCTTCGCGTGCTTCAGGAAAGATGTGTGACCCGTGTCGGCGGACATGCTTCCATTCCAATCGATGTAAGAGTCATTGCCGCCACAAACAAAGACTTACAAAAAGAAATTGAAGCGGGGGAATTCCGTGCCGATCTATTTTTTCGCCTGTGTGGATTATCGTTAAAACTTCCAAATCTCAAGAGTCGTAAAGATTTATTACTGTTAGCAGAATACATTTTAGAGGGTTTAGCATATAAGAGCGAACATACCGAATTAACGCACGAAGCTAAAACATTCATTTTGGAATATTCGTGGCCAGGAAATTTCCGTGAATTGCAAAACGTGCTCGGACAGGCTGCATTCCTAGCTGATAATGGTCCGATTACAAGGGACTTACTCGAGGCACTTTGCCCTGTTTCTTCCACTACACTTGAAGAAAAGGCAAATGCCGATCGAGAACCAAGAAACTTTCAAGAACAAGAAACCAAAATTATCAGGAATGCCTTGGAACGAACAAATGGAAATATCAGTAACGCCGCAAAACAACTTGATATCGGCCGAAATACACTTTATAGAAAAATGAAAAAATACGGAATGAACTTTCAAAAAGTAAGAGATTCTTAAGATATAAAAAGCAGGAATGAAGAGTTTCCTTTTTATGAAAATCTCTGACCTGATTTGGTCGTTCCTTTGTTATCGCAAGCAACTATATGCGGACCAGCAAACCTTGTCTCCTTACAAGCTACTTTTCATCTTCAAAACAATAAATAATGAAGTGCAGGAAATCAAAATCTCATATAGAATGATGTTATTGATATAGTATCTAAAATTCCGCAAGGGGATGTGTGGTCAATAGTATGGAGTTGTCATCTGAACATAAGGAGTATAAAAATGTTTTGATTCGATATCTGGAAGAAAATGAATCTTTGTTTTTAAATGAATGGAACGAGACCATTAAGATTAATGAAATAGACCCCTACAAAGAAAAAGTTAAAGAAAATGGATATGGGATGTACTCACTGGTCATCCAAACGTTCAAGGAGGCATTGTCGGAAGACGTGCTGATAAGGTTGGCTTACCAGGTTGCAAAAGAACGTCTTGAAGCAAATATTAACATCGGGGATTTTCTATATAATATCAATTTAGGGAGAAATATCATAATCAGAAATGTTTTTGGGACGAATATCCCCATTTATTATATGCAGAAATTCATTAATGACATTAACTTGCACTTTGATTCGTTCAGCTATCATGCAGTAACGAGATATACGAATCTAACAAATGAAGTGATTGAGGAAAAAAAGTCTTATATAAGTGAAAACCACAAAGATAAATTAGCGGTACTGGGACAGATATCTTCAAGCTTTGTACATGAGTTCCGAAACCCGCTTACAGCTATCATGGGGTTCAATAAATTATTGAAGCGGGAGAATCCAGGGTTGAAATATTTGGATATCATTGATTATGAATTAAATCAGTTGAATTTCAGGATAACCCAATTCCTCCATACCTCCAAATCTGATTTTAATGAGGAACAAAGAGAGGAAATTTCCGTATTAAAGTTAATTGAAGAAATACAAGAATTGACTTATGCGAATATTGTGGATGCCAGCGTTAATGTGGAAATAGATATTTATCCAAACTTAGTCATGACAGCGAGCAAGGATGGGTTAAAACAAGTGTTCTTGAATCTTTTCATTAATTCCATTGATGCTTTAAAGGATAGGGAACACCCTAGAATTTTGAGGATAAACTCTTTAATTGAGGCGAATGAAAGAATAATTCGAATTTCTAATAATGGACCGGCCATTGCCAGTGAATTGATCGAATCTATTTTTGAGCCCTTTGTCACAACAAAAGAGTTAGGAACGGGAATTGGATTATACGTATGTAAAAAGATCATTGAAAGTAATGATGGATATATGAATTGTGACTCTAATGAAAATTTGACCACATTCAGCATCCATTTCCCAATTGTTCAGTACTAAATTTTTATAATGATTTGATACATAACCTACAGGACTTTACATACAGCTTTATTCATACATATCCTTATTTTCCGAAGCATGTAGTAGGTCTTGGATTAGTAGCGGAAGCATATCCCGGACGAAGAATCAGTCTTAGTGGAAATAAATCCATTTGGAAGATGTCAAAATTCATAATTTGGATTTTGGCATCTTATTTTTATTGCCCCCCTTAGTCATTTTTTCACATTTTATGAAAAATATCCTATAATCCACCTTGAAATTTTTCAGTCGATAATTTTTGTCGATAATTTAAAAGATATCAATTAAATTGTCATTTTTTAATTCGAATGTGAATCAAAAGGAGGGAATAATTAATTTATGAATCATATATTGAATTTTTGATTCATTATTGAATCAAATTAAATTCACAAAAGCGTTAAATCCTATTGAACTAACCATCCTTTTTTTGGCATGGATATTGCTTTTATAAATATGTATAAATTTATTTGGAGAGAGGGTGCTTTTAGAAAGATATGGCAGGGGTGTGAAATTATATATTTTATACATAACAATAAGTAAAAAGAGCAAAATCCATCAAGGATCATTATACTTTTCGCGTGTTTCGTTTAGGGGCTGTAGATAGAAAAAGAGGAAGTTTAAATGGGAAAAGCGGATAAGGTAAATAGTATAAGCGTTACAGCATACATATAACTTTTTTCTTAACGACCAAATTTGGCCTCATAAAAGCATTGGTGAAACAGGGGGATAGACTGCAAACATTGTTTTTGAATGAAAGATTTCTACTAGGGTACCCATGAGCAGTAGTTTTCTGCTTGCAAAACGTTAAATTGACAGTTTTAGAGGATGGTGACAATAGTGGCTTTTCAAACAAATGAACTGAAACATGGTCTCAAGACCAGGCATGTCACAATGATTTCTATTGGCGGGGTCATTGGGGCAGGACTATTTATCGGAAGCGGAACAATAATAGGTTCAGCAGGACCTGGTGCTATTATATCGTATATAATCGCAGGATTGATGATCGTGCTCATCATGCGCATGCTGGGTGAAATGGCTGTGGTGAACCCTGATAGCGGATCCTTTTCAACATATGCACATCAGGCAATGGGCCCTTGGGCCGGATATACGATTGGCTGGTTGTACTGGTTCAACTGGGTTATCATTATTGCTATAGAAACAACTTTATTGGGTACTATGGTTCATGATTGGTTTCCTGCCATACCCATGTGGGCTGCTAGTCTTTCTTTCCCTATTTTAATGATGGTTACGAATATATATTCAGTCAAAGCTTATGGTGAATTTGAATACTGGTTAGCTTTCATGAAAGTGACAGCCATTGTCATCTTCCTATTCCTGGGTGCAGCGATGATTTTTGGATTTGTTCCTGGATTTGATTCACCAGGACTTGCCAACATTACCGGAAATGGAGGGTTTTTTCCAAATGGTTTTCTTCCGGTCCTCCTTAGTGTGATATTCATTACCTTCTCTTTATCGGGTAGTGAGGTTGCTGCCATTGCTGCAGGAGAGTCTGAAAACCCTGAAAAAAATATTATTAAAGCCATAAACGCTGTTGTATGGCGTCTCCTTCTTTTCTTTGTCGGCTCAGTGGCTATTTTAGTTATCGTAATCCCACAGGGGGCTGAAGATTTACTGAAAACCCCCTATGCCAGCGTTTTTGATATGGCAGGCCTCCCGGCAGCGGGTCAAGTTATGAATATTGTAATCTTCATATCATTGCTTTCTGTTTTGAATTCAGGGCTATATACAAGCTCACGTATGTTATACTCGTTAGCAAAAAAAGGTGATGCACCGAAAATCCTATCCCGTGTGAATAAGAGGGGAATCCCGATTTGGGCGTTAATGGCATGTGTTTTCTTTGCTTATGTGTGTACGACATTTAAATTTGTTTCCCCTGATAAATTGTTTGCTTTTCTCGCAAATAGCTCGGGAGGAGTCACTATGATCATGTATATATTTATCGCTTTTTCTCATCTGTATTTGAGGAAAAAGACGGAAAAAGAAAATCCCGGAACACTTAAAGTGAAAATGTGGCTATTCCCTTACTTAACCTACGCGACTATTGCAGTATTATTTATTATATTTGTTGCTCAAGCATTTATTGATTCCATGCGGTTGCAATTCTTTCTTACAAGCCTTCTCACGATTCTTGTTATAGGGTCATACTTTCTGTTTTATCATAAGAAAAATGTAATGACTCCTGTACAAGACGGTAAACTAAAAAAAATTCAAGTTAAAGAAGGGTAAAGGATGTAGTCGTTTTTGTCCAAGGAGAAAAGATTGACTATTCTAATAAAAGTGCTGCTCTTAGTGAGCAGCCTTTTTTCTAGTTTAAAAAAGATGGCATTCATAGTATGGGGGAATTGAAAGATGTTCGGAACTCTGAATGCCATACTTCTGGACGATTTTTAGAGGGGACATTCGATTATGATAAACTCATTCATTTGCAACTTTGAAATCCTTTGCTAGAATATAATCTATAGAAAAGATTAGGAGTGGTGACTGTGGCTGAAACTCCAGCTGAAGATTTGATTCATTATATCGCACCAAGAGGAGAGTATATCCCTTTTTTAGATGATACGGACTATATCGCTAAAGGAATGGAGTGGAAATTATTCACTGCCCGTTCGGTTAAAAGAGAACTATTATATAAAAGCGGCAGTTTTCAAGGGAAAGTCAAATTGGCAGGTTATGAACAATATGGAAACGGTCTTGACACGGTGGTCGTTGAATTTGAGAATGGAAAGCTTAGTTGCATTAACCCTTCCTATTTAAAGGAAATGCAAAGCTCCAGTTTCGGAAAAGAGTTGTTGAGCGGACCGGTTTCCGAAACATCCGCAGTTCCAAGTGAAGAGGAACAGGTGATGGAAGCCCCAATTACGGAAACATCGGATCAGCTAAGTGAAGAACCAAAAAAAGCAAAAACCAAAAGTAAAAAGGCGACAGCAAAACCTAAGTTGGATTTACCTGGGGAAAAAGTGCATTTCACCGCAACTGTCAAGGAGTTCACGGCGAAAATGAACCATTTCACTGGTGAAGAAGATGAAGTCATACTCTTGGAGAATGTCAAGGTGACAACGGAACCTGAACTGACAATCGGTGATGCTTGGTGTGGATATAGCAAGACATTAAAAAAAGCTGAGCTCGAAGAAGGGGACGAAATCGAATTTGATGGAAAAGTGGTCGATAAAAAATACAATAAAGAAATACGATATAAAGTAAATAATCCATCTAAGTTAGTGAAAAAGGGGATGGAAGCTTAAAAAGGGAGTAAGCTACTGCTTACTCCCTTTTTTTGTAAGGATCTCAAATCGCATTAATCAGTTCCGAATAAAAAGAATGAGTTTTTTGAGACCTTATTAGAATTTATGCGTCCAACACTGGAATATATCGTGTGTGGGAGATACAACATATAAAAAACATAGTAATGCCAGTTATTCTGAATTCGTTTAGTTTGGAGTTTTTCCCTTTTGTGGTTTCATATATTCCAGTGTTGGGGATAATACACTAAGATAATGGATTTATTTAAAGATAAGGGGGGGCATTTATATGAAAGAATTATTCCGTTTATTAAAACAAGGTAATAAATCGGCGTTCATTGCTGCATGTGTGAATAGTATCATCGCTGTGCTAAAGGGAATTGCTTATTTCATGACAGGAAATGTCGCTATGTTCGCTGAAACCTTACATACTTTGGGAGATGCTGCGAATCAGTTTTTTGTCTTCATCGGTTCTGCACTTAGTAAAAAGTCACCAACTGATCGATTCCCTGATGGCTTTGGGCGTTTGGTTAACCTCGTTTTATTAGGGGCGGTTTTGGTTGTCGGGATCATGTCTTATGAAACCATTAAAGAAGGGTTTCATCACATATTGCACCCAGTAGAATCAACTGGAATCATTATTAACTTGTCCGTTCTTTCGTTAGCTGTTGTGTTGGAATCATATGTTTTATTTAAAGCGATGAAAGAAGTGGTGCATGAGACTGGAATCGAAGCTAAAGGTACAGCCGTCATTTTTAAGAGTTTTGCTGGTTTAAAAAGAGCAAAACCAGCGACGAAATTAGTATTCATGGAAGATATGGTAGCAACTGGAGGTGGAGTGCTTGCGATAATTGCCATCTTATTAGCAAACTTCACGCCCTTCATTCAAGCGGAAGGTGTTGCTTCTGTCATGATTGGTCTCGGTATGTTCTATGTGGTTGGAAGGGTTTTCCTTGATAATGCTGCAGGCGCTCTTGGGGAAGCGGATATAGAAATGCGTCAAAAGATTGGTTCTATGGTCATGGGTGACCCAGATGTAAGGGATATACAGAAACTGGCCGTAATAAAAGAAGGGGAGGACTTTCATGTTGAACTTGAAGTGGAACTTGATCCCCATATTTCAATCGCCCAGGCTGATGACATCAAAGATCGCCTGTTTAATGAGATATTCAAGGAAAGAGGAGTCACGGATGTCATCATAGAATTTGATGAAAATGACGGTGTTCCAAAATGGGAAGGTCAGATTAAAAAAGAATTGAATGAAATGGAAAAAGGTGGGGAGTAGAGAATGTTTAGAGTTCTAGAATACTAAGTGTTCGGATAAGGATATATTTATATTTAATCGAATCCGGATTGATGCTCAAGGTCACAAAAATTTTTGTGACCTTGTTTCACGACATTCATTTCCTTATACTAATTCATAAAAACATCAATACCTATTTTACAATTGGAAATGGAAAAATCACAACCTCCATGGTAATGCTTGTTCAATACTTCACGTTCTTTCCTTGTGCATGCAAAATAAGCTATCATGGACATAGTTACATAAGAAGGATTAAGGAAGGGTGAATAAGAATGAAGAAACCTGATATTAAATTAGTTGCACTTGACATGGATGGCACGCTTCTAAATATTGCAGGAGAAATATCCGAAGAAAATAGGAGAGCGATTAAAGAAGCCGAAAATCAAGGGGTTTTTGTTGTATTGAGCACGGGAAGATCCTATGCTACATGCAGTGATTTTGCAAAGTCAATGGAACTCCAATCATACCTCATTACGGTAAACGGAAGCGAAATTTACGATAATCAAGGAAAACTGGTGGAAAGGAATATCGTCGATAGTGAGTCCATACAGTGGATGTGGGAATTAAGCCAAAAACATGGTACGCATTTTTGGGCAATTAGTTGCGATAATATTTACAGAGCTGAAATGCCTGAAAAAATCCATGATTCGCAGTGGCTTAAATTCGGTTTTGATACAAATGATGAAGGCATCCGCAAAATCATCATGGATGAACTGTTATCAAAAGGAACTTTTGAAATAAGCAATTCAAGCCCAACGAATATTGAAGTGAATGCCATGGGAGTCAATAAAGCGAAAGCGATAAAGCTTGTATGTTCATTCCTCGATATTACTATGGATAATGTTATGGCGGTAGGAGACAGCCTTAATGACCTTGCCATGATTTCTGAAGCAAAAGTGGGAGTGGCAATGGGAAATGCCCAAGAAATTGTGAAAGAAAAAGCAGATTGGATGACAGCAACAAACGAAGAAGACGGTGTGGCTAAAGCCATTCGTAAATGGGTGCTTTCAAATTGAATCGATACTGTATATGGGCCCTTTTCCATATACAGTTTTTTATGAAATGGCTTGCATGATGATGAAGTTCAGCTCCTGAATTAATTTCTTGAAAATTGTGTATTTTAGAAGTATGATAATCTTGTAGTGTTATATTTTGGTAATATATTAAAAATGGGAGGTTTCATAGATGAGAAGAAGTTTGCCTGAACATTGGTGGAATCAATTATCTTTACCAGTTATCTCAGCACCTATGTTTTTAATATCCGGTCCTGAGTTAGTGAAAGAATGCTGTTTGAATGGGGTGATTGGCTCTTTTCCAGCGCCGAACGCGCGGCCAATAGAGGTACTGGATCAATGGATGGGTGACATAAACGACACATTGAATGCAGCAGGGGAGAAAGAACCAGGCTCAAAGATTGCTCCATGGGCAATGAATATGGTTGTTCACCGTACTTATAGCCGTCTTGATGAAGAGTTGGAACTGGTCAAAAAACATCAGCCTCCCATTGTCATTACATCATTAGGTTCACCAAAACATGTGGTGGATGTGGTACATAGCTATGGCGGTTTGGTCTTTTCGGATGTCAGCTCTGTGGAATTTGCAAAAAAAGCTGCCGAGTCAGGTGTGGATGGATTGATCTTAGTTGCTGCGGGAGCCGGCGGTCATGCGGGTGAGATAAATAGTTTTGCTTTCGTTGACAGCGTAAGGACATTCTGGGACGGAATCATTTTGCTTGCAGGATCAATTAGTACTGGTCACAGTATTTTGGCAGCTCAGGCTGCAGGAGCAGATCTGGCTTATATGGGAACACGTTTTATCGTGGCAAAAGAGAGCAGGGCAAATGATGAATATCGTGAAATGCTTGTCGATTCTGATCATGATGACATCATCTTGACTGATGCATTTTCAGGCGTTAATTGCAATATGCTGAAACCGAGCATCAGAAAGCAAGGCATGGATCCAGAACAATTAGCAAAAAAAGAAAAAGTCGACTTTGACAGCATGTCCAAATCATCTGACTCTAAAGCGTGGCGCGATATTTGGTCAGCAGGTCATGGTGTAGGGGCGATTAAAAAAATAGATACCGCTGCCGGCATCATTAAACAATTAGAAAAAGAGTATCAGGAATCCTTAGAGAAATTGACTGGGCAGGCGGAAAAATTAAAAGGCATCATATCAAAATGATATGAAAGCGCTTCATTTAATTATGCGAATATAGCTTATTTTCACACAAAAAAGGTGTCCATAATGGATGCCCTTTTTTGTGTGAAATATCAGGGCTAATTTTTCAGCTGATGATAAAAGAATTATTCAGCCATAAATGCAATGTGTATAGGATATATAAAGAAAAATAGTGAATTTAGGATGTAAGACAGTGAAAAAATATTGATAAAAAGATGGATAAATGTTATATTATTTTCGTGATAATGACCGAATGAACGATATAGTCATTAGTCATTTTTTGTTTTGAACGTAATATATAGATAAAGGATGATAAATATATATTGCAGAAGCAATTGACTTAATTATGTATTCTTCAATCCGTTTTTCACTGAAATAGATTAAATAAACGGCATATTCGTCGTAAAGGAGGACTTGGTAGGCGTGTTAAAATCTTTAAAGGGTGAATTTTTAGCCATTATAAAACATCCTATGATACTCATTTCCATAATCGGGATCATAATGATTCCCTTGTTATACAGCGGCACTTTCCTTTGGGCATTTTGGGATCCATACGGTAAGGTGGACCAATTGCCAGTTGCCATTGTCAATATGGATGAAGGTGCCGAGTTCAATGAATCGGAACTTACAATAGGAAAAGACTTAGTCAAGGAGTTAAAGGAGAAAAAGGATTTCGATTGGCATTTCGTCAGTCAAAAGGAAGCCAATGAAGGTCTGAAAAATCAAGATTATTACATGAAAATTGAAATCCCGAAAAACTTTTCGAAAAATGCAACGACCTTACAGGAGGACAATCCGGAAAAACTGGATTTAATTTACACGTCCAATGAAGGGTTCAACTATATATCTACTAAAATAGGTGACGCAGCTTCGGAGAGAATCAAAGGTGAAGTTTCGTCAGCCGTTACGAAAACCTATGCGGAGTCAATGTTCGACAATTTGAACGAAGTGGCTGACGGACTCAAAAGTGCCAGTGATGGAGCTGGAGAATTGAAAGACGGAACAGATACAGTGAAGAACGGATCAAGTGAACTTGGTGATGGGATTAACTCTGCTAAAGAAGGTTCTAAAAAAGTGGATGAAGGAATTGATTCCGTTCATTCAGGTTCTGTAGAAATCCATGAAAACCTTGAAAAACTAGCCGAAAAATCATTGACCTTTTCAAATGGGGTAGGTTCCGCAGCTGCAGGATCAAAAGAGCTTAATCAAGGGTTACAACAGTTTAGCTCTGGTGTTGGACAAATGAAAGATGGGCAATCCGAGCTTTTGCAAGGAGCCAAGAAATCTGAAGCGGGTACCGGTGAATTGGCATCTGGACTGCAGCAGTCATTAGAGGGCTTCAATCAAATAGAAGAAAAGCTGCCCGCTTTGACAGAGGGGGCAAATGGCGTGGCCGCTGGTGCTGATCAGCTGTCAGGTTCATTGTCTGAATGGAGTGCAGCATCGAGCGAAGCGAAAGCGGGGGCTTCTGAAGTTTCAGCAGGTTTGGAAGAAGTTATTTCCGGATTGAAACAACAATCCGAAGCTACTGATGATCCTGGCGAGAAAGCGCGTTTGGATGGAGTGATTGCTTCTCTAACCCGCATAAGCGAAGGCAGTAAAGGAGTTTCTGAAGGAGTAGGGAAACTATCAGCCAGTGCATCCGAAATTGCTAAGGGCTCAAACAGTCTTAGTGATGGCGCAAATCAGTTAGGTGAAGGCTCAAGTGCGCTAAGCGGTGGTTTTACTCAATTGAAGCAAGCTCAGGATAAACTTGCCAATGGAGCGAATGAACTGAAAAATGGTCAAGGTCAATTGGTTTCTGGATTGACGACGTTTGGCGATAGTATAGATTCAGCACAGAGTGGGCTTGGTCAGTTAACCGAAGGCAGCAACAACTTGGTAAGCGGACTTGATCAACTTGAAGATGGTTCCAAGCAATTATCAAGTGGAACCTCACAGCTTTCGGAAGGTTCTAAAGGTCTAGTTACAGGAACGGATAAGTTGAAAGAAGGTTCATCCAGCCTTACTAGTGGTATGGGAGAACTGGCCAATGGAGCTATCAAGTTACAAGATGGAATTGCCAAACTTTCAGATGGATCTGAAGAATTACATGACGAATTGAAGGATGGGGCAAACGAAGCTGGTAACATAAAATCAAATGAAGAAGTATATGACATGTTCGCAAGTCCAGTTAAAGTGGATAAATTGCCAATAAATAATGTACCGAACTATGGCACTAGTTTTGCACCATATTTAATTTCATTGAGTTTATTTATCGGGGCTATCGTTCTGACGATCATATTCCCGTTAAGAGAACCTGCTGTTAAGCCTGCAAGTGGATTTAGCTGGTTTATTAGTAAATACAGCGTCATGGCCCTCATAGGAATCTTTCAAGCCGTATTGGTGGACTCGATTTTAATTTTAGGACTTGGAATTGATGTTACGAGCCTGCCGCTGTTTTTTGCAGTAAGCATTCTTGCTAGCTGCACATTCATGGCTATCATCCAGTTCCTGGGTTCAGCCTTTGATAATCCTGGCCGGTTCATAGCATTATTAATTTTGATTCTTCAACTGACCAGCAGTGGCGGAACATTCCCGAATGAATTGGTTCCTGGCTTCCTGCAAGGGTTCACACCATTCTTACCGATGACTTATTCGATTAATGCTTTCCGAGCAGTCATCTCAACAGGAGATAATAGCTTCATGTGGCATAATCTTAGCATATTGGCCATATTCCTTGTAGTGGCATTATTATTATCACTCACGTACTTTATTTTCCGGTACAAAAAATTGAACAGTGCATTAGATGAAAAACAGGAAGAGGCAACCGTACAATGATCAAAAAAAACAGCGACCCGTCATGGGTCGCTGTTTTAGACTGTAGACAAACTCGATGAAAATCGAGTTTGTCTACAGTTTTTTTATGGGTGTACAATTTAGACGTTGATTTCCGCTCCAGGCACTCGCTTTCCGCGGGCGGTCCGGGAGTCTCCTCGGCGCCTTTGCGCCTGCGGGGTCTCCCCTGGACGCGCTTTTCCCGCAGGAGTCTCGCACCTTCCGCTCCAATCAACTTTGTTTTAACTTTTAGATAGAACCCTTTTGCCTAAAGTCTTTATTGTTTTAAAATAGAATTATAAAAATTGAGGTGATGAGGATGCTTTCTAAACATATTTCAAAAGGGGGTTCGGAATTTTTTAATTCCGAACCCCCTTTGTCTACAAACTGAAACAGCGACCCGTCATGGGTCGCTGTTTTTTATTAATAACCTGAATATATGTGCCAGGCGCTTCCTATTCACAAGGAAAAGGGAAAGATGTCAAAAAACGATTATAATGACAAAACTATGGCGCAACCTGTACACGGTGTAAAATTATTTAAACAGCTGCTATACCCTTGTCTTTTGAGTGGCAGGTGCATATTTCTTCATCGGATTTTTAGCAATGACATCTTTTAAATAAGGGTGACCAGAAGGGCCAGGTTTTCTCAGAAGTTCCATTAGGTAAGAAATATCGTCCAGAGCTCTGTGTGTTTGGAAATTGGTGATATTATGTGCCTGCAGTAATGTTAAGAGTTTACTATTCTCGAACCCGTATTGCTTCCAAGGTACATTCCGCATCGTACAGAACCACTTTTGATCATTGATTTCCGGATACATTTGGTAGAGAAAACTTCTATCGAAAGAAGCATTATGTGCGAAAATCGAATCAGTACGGGCTATTAAGGATTTAATTTTTTCATCGTGAAAACTTTTTCCTTCAACGGAGCTGTATGGAATTCCATGAATCCTGTATGCTTGATCATAATTACTTCTTGCTTGATAGGAGAGAGGCTCCCTTAAAAATGATTCTTGATCAATAAGATTAATAATTTCCCCTGTTTCACTGCTGTATGTAAAGAGTATAAGGGCAAGTTCGATAATTTCATCGGAAGAGGGACGTAAACCAGTTGTTTCCACGTCTAGTACTAAACCTAATCTATTAGACAATTTTTTTTCCTCCAGTAGAATTTCATTAATCTATTATAGCTGACATAGGTTAGCAATTGAAAGTGTAATGTAAGGGCGAGATTGAACAATCCTGGATTAAAGCGATTTCTGATCAGACGATGCTATAAAAAAAAGATAGAGAAGTGCTTTTATCAATGCAATCTCTATCTTTTTTTATCAAATTAAGTTCAGATGAATTGTAAAATGCTCTCCAATTCATCTTCGACAATTTGTACGAATTCTTCGTTTCTTTGAAGACTGAAAATGTTCTTGGCTTGATTTATATATTGCAGTCCTTCGTCAGGTTGTTGGAGATTAAACAGATTTTTACCAGTTAAAAGGTGAAGTTCTGCATATAAATATAATGATTCTATCGAATTACAAATGTTGATCCCTTTAAGGGTATAATTTAATGATTCCTGATAGTAATGAAGTTCAGTCAATGTTTGTGCTAATCCATGAATGATCTTCACGATAATTGTACCTTCTTGATTCACATGGGGAATATTCTCGATAAATTCCAATGCTTCATTAAAGATGGTGATGGCCTCTTCATAATTCTTCGTTTTAAAATGGATGATTCCGATACTATTTAGTACTGCTATCTCCTGTTGATGTAGAATGACACGTTTACCCATTGTAATCCGAATGGCCTCATTCAATAATTCTATAGCCTTTTGTTTGTCATTGTACAAATAAAAAAAAGCTATACCTTCATGCCATTTCAAGAATTGATAAAATGATATCGATTTTTCCGGTGCCGTTGCCATTTCTTTTTGGACGATTTCATAGATTGCTTCATAATTACGTGTGCGTCTATATTTGTTTATCAAAAGTTTAATGGTTTCTATGTAATTATAAATTGGTTCATTTTTGGTAGTGAAGAAGTAGGGCAGGTCAACTTTAAGTTTATCCGCAAAAAGTGCCAATTCATCAATTGTTGGAGAAGTGATGCTTCTTTCATAATCTAACAGGATATTAGGTTCACATATATCCTTAGCCAGTTCTTCTCTTGTAAGGTTTTGTTTTATTCGTAATTCGTGGATAACAGAGCCAACCTCTATTTTCATTGCAAATGCCCCTTTATACCTATGTCTAGATTTCTATTTTAACATAATTTATTTTTATCAGGAAGATAATTGAAAGATAGTATGATATAACTACTTTAACTGTTTTCCATTTGTATCCCTCCAACAAAAAAATAAATGACGAACGTTTTATTATTGAAGTTATCATACTGTAGGTGAACAGGTTCAGAATAAATGGATGAGGGGGGAAGCCGTAGATTAGGAAGGGAGGGTAATGATAAAAAAAGAGGCGGAAATCTTCCGCCTCAAAAGATTTCAATTTCCAATGAATTGCTGGGTCCAATAGTGGGTGTACTTCCCTCCTGTCACATGTCCAATTCCAATATGGGTATAGTTCTTGTTCAGAATATTGGCCTTGTGTCCGGGGCTGTTCATCCATGATTTCATGACAGCATCCGCACTGGGCTGACCTGCTGCGATATTTTCTCCTGCGTACCTGTAGCTGATCCCAAAGGATTTCATCATATCGAAAGGCGATCCGTAGGTTGGACTTGCATGATTGAAATAATTACTATCACGCATATCTTCAGATTTCAGATTTGCAACCTTGGAAATGGCTGTATCCATTTCAAGTGAAGGGAGGCCGGATTTTGAACGTTCTTCGTTCACTAAATTAAGAACCTGCTGTTCAACTGACTGACTATTTTCTTGATCAGCTATGTGTGTGGATGTAGGCAGATTTATGATTTGTCCAATTTGTATTTGATTTGAATCTTTTATAGCGGGGTTCGTTTTAAGTAATTCGGAAATGCTGACATCGTATTCAGAAGCAATTTTCGTTAAGGTATCTCCTTTTGCTACCTCGTAAGTATCGGCTCCCAGGGCAACTGTTGGAGATAAAAGGGATAGTGACAGTGCTGATAAAAGGATTATTTTCTTCATTTTGTTTCCTCCTAGTATAATATCTGGATTGGAAGTATAGTATCCTATAAAAATTATTTTGTGTAAAATTTGGTCAATCTCATTCTTTATTGGACTGGGAAAAAGGTATCGGATGAGAACTTGAATGATAAGGGTCCAAATAACCTGGAAGTGTCAATGGTAAACCAAAATCATAGGACTTTTTGATAGATTGGAAGAATTTTCTCGTGTAGATAAAGAATCATTTTACGTTTGGCAAGCTATGTTTGTCAGGGTAAATAATAAGGACATCAAAACGAAAGTAGCTGTATAGAACAAGTGAAATAATTAAATGGTCCTAAGAACAACCTAATTGTTATTTCTTATTAGGTTAAGGCGGGAACAGGATGGTTTACGTCATTCTTACACAAACACAGGGATTTGATGTCAAAGGACATACGGAATGGCATTGTTCCCTAAAAATACGAATTTAAAAGAATTGTCCATTAAGACAGGTATCACTTCTTCATGAATAGAATTTAATAGACAGCTGAATATACGGGGGGATTCTTCGATGTGGTTTAAGGAATTGGAAACAGAAAGGCTGTGTTTAATCGAAATAGGTCACCATCATGCCGAGAGTCTGTTTGAAATTCTCTCTAAAGATGAAGTGACCAAGTATGATGGGATAGAAAGTTTAACTCTAGTTGAAGATGCCCGCCGCTTAATTGACTCGTTTAAAAGTGCTTATATAAACAAACGTGGGATGCGGTGGGGGGTTATTTTGAAAGATTCAGGCAAATTCATCGGTACCGTTGGCCTGAATCAAATGAGCCTTGCCAATAAACGTGCCGAAATAGGATATGAAATCCATCCGGATTATTGGAGGCAACATTTCACATCCGAAGCTGTTAATGAAGTATTACGCTATTGCTTCGAAGAATTAAGACTATACAGAATTGCCGCTTTAACTTTCAAGGATAATATTGCATCTAGAAACCTATTGAAGAAATTTGGATTTAAAGAGGAAGGCAGCCTCCGAAGTTATCTATTTCTTCGTGAACAATCGCATGATGCCCTGGTATTTTCCTTGTTAAGTACAGAGTATTGCCAGTTACGGCAACAAAGGAATTCAGTGATCAAATAGATTTTAGTTTAGTATAGAACATTGCAGCTGGCCCAAAGTGCCAGTTTTTTTATTTGTAGATTATCTCTCCCTTACAGATGATTTTATATCACTAAAGGACAATATACATATTTTTCATGTTAAAATGGAATGCGGATTCATTAATCAGTCCGGGTGGACATAAAAAGGAGCAAAATCATCGTGAAGATATTATTTCCGTTGCTTGCGGTCCTAGGTGGCATTACCATTGCCATACAAGGGCAAATCAATGGTGGATTAGGGAAAAAGGTGGGGGTCATTGAAGCTTCTTTCATTTCGTTTGGAATCGGGACACTCGCTTTATTATTTATTGTTTTGTTTGCTGGAAACGGAAATATTTCTGCAATTTCGACTGTACCTAAATGGCAATTGATAGGCGGACTTCTAGGGGCCATTTATGTCATTGTTATTATATTGGTTGTCCCGCAGATTGGAGTGGCCCCTGCATTGGTTGGGGTTATCGCAGGTCAGATACTGATTGGGGCTGTCATTGACCATTTCGGTTTATTTGGAGGGGTACGCATCCCTTTGGATGCGAAAAAGGTGGCAGGCATATGCTTACTTTTCGTGTCATTATATTTATTTAATCATAAATGAGTTAGAGTTAGGTTCTTTTTTCGTGGTGGCTGAAGCGTGAATATAGATGAGAAACTGATATAATATTTCTATTCCCCTATAGTTATTCCCCATTATTTGGGATTTAAAAAATTAAAACCCAGTATTTTTTTCAGGTAATGTATTATTCTACTAAAATGTATCATTTGTTTTAAAATGGTTTGCTAGGAAAGTGGGCTTAGCAACCTAACTGACTTAAATTATTAGAATATTTAGAAAAAAATAACAATGGTAAGACAAGCGAACATATATGAATACTGGTATTAAACAATGTGGAAAAAAGATAGATGCCGAAAGTCATTTTACAATAATTAGGTTGCTCGATTCTATTTACCTATTATCTAGATCGAATTGATTAGCAATTAATTACTATCTTGTGAAAAAGTACTCATCAGTTTATTGATTTTTTGATTTATTCGTAATATACTTAAAATTCAACATCTTTAATTCGAGGTATAGTACCCTGGCGAGGTTGGAAAGAGGGTGATTTTTAACTAGTAAACTGCATTAATTGGTTTATTTAGGTAGAAACACAGATTTATGCAAACGGTTCGCTAGTTTTTTGGTGGATTCCTGCAATGAATGCTTCTCACTTTCCTCGTTGACATTCGGAATGTACTATACGAACAATTAATAGGTGGTAGAAGGATAATCTCATAAATGGGAGTATTCGAAAAAAGATTAAAGATGAGGGGGAATATTTTTTGAAAAAGTCTAAATTTTCAGTGCTTGCTCTTCTTATGGCCATCATGCTTATTCTTGCGGCATGTAACGGCGGTTCGAAGGAAACTTCGAATGAAAAAGAAGGCGGCTCGGGTGACTCAGCCAAATCAAAAGTATTAAACGTAAACAACTCAAGTGAACCTGGTTCGCTTCACCCTGCCAATGCTCAAGGTACTCATGAATCATGGATCCTTGAACATACGTTTGAGGGATTGACTAAGAAAACAGAAGAAGGCAAAATCGTGCCTGGTTCTGCAGAATCGTGGGAAATCAGTGAAGATGGATTAACATGGACATTCAAATTGAAAGATGGTTTGAAATGGTCAAATGGAGACCCGCTTACAGCTAATGATTTCGAATATGCTTGGAAATATGCTTTGAAACCGGAAACAGCTGCTGATTATGCTTACCAACTTTATTATCTTAAAGGTGGGGAAGCTTACAACAGTAAAAAAGGAAAGGAAGAGGACGTAGGAGTTAAAGCGACTGACGACCATACATTAGAGGTTACTTTGGAGCAGCCTACACCATATTTCCTTGACTTGACTTCCTTCTATACTTTCTATCCAATCAATAAAAAGGTACAGGAAGAAAATCCAAAATGGGCTTTGGATGCAAAAACACACGTATCGAACGGTCCATTCAAATTAACCGAGTGGAAACATAAAGAAAGCCTGAAAATCGAAAAGAATGAAAATTACTACGATAAAGACAAAATTAAATTGGATGCAGTTAACTTTGCTCTGATTGAAGATGAAAATACAGCATGGCAAATGTATCAGAGTGGCGAATTGGATATCGCTTATCCGCTGCCAGTGGATGTACAAGGACAATTGGTTAATTCTGGCGACAAAGAATTCAAAAACGGCGCAGAACTTGCTGTTTACTATTACAACTTTAATACGGAAGTAAAGCCTTTCAATAATGCAAAAGTAAGGAAAGCGCTTTCAATGGCTATCGAACGTAAAAAAATTACTGAAAATGTTGCTCAAGGTGGTCAAAAACCTGCCTTTGGAGTAATCCCTCCGGGCATTCCTGATGCAACTGGAGATTTCCAGGAAAATACAGGTAACCTATTTGAGGAAAACGTTGCTGAAGCCAAGAAATTGTTAAAAGAAGGTCTTGCTGAAGAAGGCATGAAAGAATTGCCTGATTTTTCAATTTTGTATAATACTTTAGATACTCATAAGAAAATTGCTGAAGCCGTTCAAGGAATGTGGCGCGATAACCTGGGTGTTGAAGTGACACTTGAAAATGCAGAATTCCAAGTTAAGCTTGATCGTGAAAAAGCTGGAGACTTTGAAATTTCCCGTGCAGGATGGGTTGGTGACTATGTTGACCCAATGACTTTCATGCTTTGGGAAACGGACGGTGCCTATAATGATGCAAATTGGTCGAACAAAGAATATGATGGTTTATTAAAAGAGGCAAAATCTACAATGGATCCAAAAGAACGCATGGCTGCTTTACATAAAGCAGAGGAAGTTCTGATCGAAGAAATGCCGATCCTTCCGGTTTACTTCTATACAAAACCATATATGGTTAAATCGAATGTTACTGGAGTTTTTGCTCCGATTAATGCTTATCCGAACTTTATTTACGCGGATAAAAAATAATAGAAGGATAAAAGTGAAATGGGAGGTATGTCCGATTTAGGACATACCCCATTTTTCAATTGCGAATTTGAATATTTCATGAATTCATTTCCGTTTTCAACTCCTTAGAAAATCGATGATTGGGGTGATTACCATGTTGAGATATACATTAAATCGTTTTAAATGGGCGATTATTACTTTATGGGCAGTTATTACATTAACGTTCATCATAATGCATACGATTCCGGGAAATCCATTTGCTAAAGAAGGAGCTATGCCTCCTGCTGTTTATGAAAACCTTCAAGTCCACTATGGATTGGACAAGCCGTTGTTGACCCAATATGGGAATTATTTATTGGAAGTCGTTCAATTTGATTTTGGTCCTTCATTAAAATCCTCTTCCATTTCCGTGAATGATTACATTTTGAAGGGTTTTCCAGTGTCCTTACACTTAGGGGCACAAGCATTGGTGATTGCCATCTTCTTTGGGCTCATTTTGGGTGTCGTGGCATCACTGAAAAGAAATAAATGGCCCGACTATTTATCAATGGTCATTGCCATCGTAGGGATCTCTGTCCCGAACTTTATCTTGGCGACTATTTTAATCAATTATTTTGCAATAAAATGGAATATATTCCCTGTTGCTACATGGGCGACATGGCAGCATACCATTTTACCATCCATTGCCCTGTCAATGATGCCTCTTGCTTTCATCGCGAGATTGATGCGGACAAGCATGCTTGAAGTAATGGGACAGGATTACATTTTGACAGCAAAGGCCAAAGGATTGAAACGGAGCGGTGTCATTATCAAACATGCCATTCGGAATGCGTTATTGCCGATTATCACGATTCTGGGTATCCTGACTGCTAATATCGTGACAGGAAGCTTCATCATTGAACGTATTTTTGGAATACCGGGCATGGGAGATATGTTCGTAAAGGGAATATCCAACCGAGACTACCCGGTCATTCTTGGTTCCACAATTGTGTATAGTGCGGTGCTTATCCTATTGATATTCATCGTTGATATAGCCTATACGTTAATTGATCCGAGAATTAAAGTGACGGGGGAGAAGAAATAATGGCAGATAAAGTGCATTTAACCGAAGATATGTTCCAACCCGCTGAAGGAAACTTTAAGGAAGCAGAAAGAATTGCCAGACCAACAGTTTCATATTGGTCTGACGTCTGGCGTCGCTTTAAAGAAAATAAACTGGCGATGACTGGATTTGTTCTTATTATACTCTTGGTCTTGCTGGCGATTTTTGGGCCATATATTAACGGATATACTTATTATGGACAAGATTTCGAGAAAAAGAATCTTAGCCCCAATGCCGAGCACTGGTTTGGAACGGATTCAGCAGGTAGGGATCTATTCACGCGAGCTTGGTATGGTGCAAGGATATCCTTGTTCATTGGATTAATGGCTGCGCTGATTGACTTTTTGATTGGTGTCCTTTATGGCGGGATTTCAGCCATTCGTGGTGGACGCACGGATAATATCATGATGCGGTTTGCTGAAGTGATTTATGCGATTCCATACCTATTGATGGTTATCTTAATGATGGTCGTATTAAAACCTGGTATTTTGCCGATCATCATTGCGATGTCAATTACAGGCTGGATTCCAATGGCGCGATTGGTAAGGGGACAGGTGTTACAACTAAAAGAGAATGAATATATCCATGCAGCAACCATCTCTGGAGCCAATACGAGCTGGACTTTAAGAAAACACATGATTCCGAATACAATGGGACCGATCCTTGTCAATTTAACGTTGACTGTACCCACTGCTATTTTTGCCGAAGCTACTCTAAGCTTTTTGGGATTGGGAGTGCCAGCACCTCAGGCAAGTTGGGGAACATTGACAAGTGATGCCCTTGGAAGCATTTTGGTAGGGAATTTCTATCAACTTTTAATCCCGGCAATATTGATTTCCTTAACCATGTTCGCGTTCAATGTGGCTGGTGACGGACTGCAGGATGCCCTAGATCCAAAACTACGGAAATAAATGAGTCCTAACATAAAGATTTGATATTACTAGAATAGGAGGGACGATGATGGAGAACCTATTGGAAGTCAACGATTTACACATCACCTTCCATACTTATGCAGGAAAAGTGCAAGCAGTACGCGGCGTGAACTTTGAAGTGAAAAAAGGGGAAGCCGTTGCTATTGTTGGAGAGTCCGGATGCGGCAAAAGTGTTACTGCGAAATCCATCATGAGATTACTGGAAACACCTCCAGCAGAGTATGGAAAAGGGTCAATAAACTTTGGCGGCAAAGACCTTATTAAAATGAGTGAAAAGGAAATGCAGAAGATTCGCGGAAATGAAATCAGCATGATTTTCCAGGATCCAATGACTTCTCTCAATCCAACGACAAAAATCGGCAGCCAAATCATGGAAGGCATTTTAAAGCATAATAAAAATATGTCCCGAAAAGATGCATACGAACGGGCGTTGGAAACGCTTAAACTGGTAGGTATTCCTCAGCCTGAAAAAAGGATGCAGCAATATCCACATGAGTTTTCAGGTGGTATGCGCCAAAGGGCGATGATAGCAATGGCTCTAGCTTGTGAACCGAAATTATTAATCGCCGATGAACCTACAACGGCATTGGATGTAACGATACAAGCGCAAATTTTGGAACTGATGAAAGATATCCAACGCAGAATGGATACTTCCATCATTTTAATCACTCATGATTTAGGTGTGGTTGCGGAAACTTGCGAACGGGTAGTCGTCATGTATGCAGGTAAGGTTGTGGAGACTGGTACAGTAGAAGCTATATTTTCAAATCCACAGCATCCATATACAAGAGGCTTGCTTAAAACGGTGCCAAGGCTGGATATGGAAAAAACGGCACCGTTGGTTCCCATTATCGGATCACCGCCCGATTTGTTGGATCCGCCAAAAGGATGCCCTTTTTATCCAAGATGTGAATCCGCAATGAAAGTGTGCAAAGACCATGATCCGGAACTTGAAGTAGTCGAAGTGGGACAGACAGCCGCATGCTGGCTACACCACCCAATGGCAAAAGCAACACAGGTACAAGCACCGACTAATGTATAAAGGAGGAGAACCAATGGTTTCACTAAAAAATAAGTCAGTAAATGAAAAGACAGTCAACGAAAATTCTCCTCTTGTTGAAATTAAGAATTTGAAGAAATATTTTCCTGTTGGTTCTCAGTCGCTGAAAGCGGTAGATGGTTTGGATCTCAAAATCTACCCAGGGGAAACGGTGGGTCTTGTTGGGGAAAGCGGTTGTGGTAAATCGACTGCCGGTCGTACAATTACCCGACTTTATGAACCGACAGACGGAGAAGTTCTGTTTCAGGGGAAAAATATCTTCGATTACAAGCCGGGGGAAATGTCACATATCCGCCGTGAAATACAGATGATTTTCCAAGATCCCTACGCTTCCTTGAACCCAAGGATGAAGGTGGAGGAATTGATTGGGGAACCACTTGCCATTCATGGGATATCAAAAGGTAAAGAGAGAAAAAAACGAGTGGAAGAACTGTTGAAGCTGGTTGGTTTAAGTCCGGAACATATCACTCGTTTTCCGCATGAATTCAGCGGTGGACAACGCCAGCGTATTGGAATTGCAAGGGCGTTGGCTTTAAATCCTAAATTCATCGTATGTGATGAACCGATTTCTGCCTTGGATGTTTCGATACAAGCTCAAGTAGTTAACTTATTAAAAGAGCTACAAAAAGAAATGGGATTGACTTATTTATTCATCGCGCATGATTTATCGATGGTCAAGTATATTTCAGATCGCATTTTAGTCATGTACCTTGGAAGAATGATGGAACTTTCGGATAGTGATTCTTTAACGAAAGATCCGCTGCATCCTTACACGCAAGCTTTGCTTTCTGCAGTGCCGATTCCAGACCCCACTATTAAACGGGAAAGAATCGTACTTAAAGGCGATGTACCAAGTCCGATCAATCCGCCAAGTGGCTGTGTATTCCGCACTCGCTGCCCAAAAGCGATGGAGATATGCTCCAGTGCTGCACCTGAATGGAAAGAACAAAAACCGGGGCATTTCGTTGCTTGTCATTTATATTGGTAAATAAAAAAACCAGTTGCATTTGCGACTGGTCTTTTTTTACATATTTATGTAAAATATTTTAGATAGAAGCGATTATTTTTGCAGATTAAATTAATTATCAGTTTGTCAAAATAAATAACTAGGAATCTGAAAATAAAACAGATAAAATGTAATTATATGTAAAATTAATAATCTGTTGAATATTTCCAATTTGTGTGAGAAGGAGGAGACTGATATTGTATTCCACGATAACTAGTGAAATCGTCGATCGAGTCATGATTGTTACTCTTAATCGTCCTGAAAAAATGAATGCTTTCAATGAAAAGATGTGTGAGGAGATGATCCATGCTTTTGATGAAGCGGATGAAAATGATGACGTACGAGCCGTTATTATAACTGGCGCTGGGGATGCTTACTGTGCTGGAATGGATTTGGAAAAAGGTGCAGAAACCTTTATGGATCATACTCCTTTGGTTGAATACCGCGATGCAGGGGGGATGTTGTCATTACGAATTTTTGAGATGAAGAAACCTATGATAGCGGCCATTAATGGAGCGGCAGTTGGGATTGGTATCACAATGACTTTGCCCATGGACATTAGAATTGCGTCTACAGATTCAAAAATGGGTTTTGTATTTGCGAGGCGAGGAATAACGATGGAAGCATGCAGCGGCTGGTTCTTGCCTAGGCTTGTCGGAATGGGTAAAGCTTCCGAATGGATTTTTACCGGCAGGATGATTTCGGCCAGTGAAGCATATGAGGGAAGGTTGGTAAACAAGATCGTCGAGCCGGATGAATTGATGTCTGCTGCAATGGAGATTGCAGCAGACATTGCAGAAAATACATCTTCTGTCTCGGTGACGTTATCCCGGCAGTTAATGTGGACCATGCTCGGTGCTAACCATCCTGTTGAATCACATAAAATAGAATCGAAAATGATTCATTGGACCGGAAAACAAGCGGATGCAATAGAAGGGATTGAAGCGTTCTTGAAAAAAAGGAAAGCTGATTTCAAAATGAAAAGCAGCACCGATATGCCTCCGTTTTACCCATGGGGAACGGATCGAACATATGAAGTAGATAAGAAATAAGAAATGAATGGTAGTCAGGGAGCCTGTGGAAGTGAGTGATAATTTTTACTTTTCGGATAAATTAGGGTTTCTTTTCTTAGTGTGTTATACTGTGTTTACCATTTACTAAACTTGTTTCATGTTCCCCTATTCCCCGCGAATAGGGTTTTTTTATTTTTGCTTTTTAATCAAAAAAAACAGACCCTACAAGTAGAGTCCGTTATATATTGTATTTAAAATTATGCTTTTTGAACGTTAGTAGCTTGGGGTCCACGTTGACCTTGCTCAACTTCAAAAGTAACTTCTTGACCTTCGTCTAATGATTTGAATCCTTCGCTTTGGATAGCTGAGAAATGTACGAATACATCGTCTCCGTTTTCGCGTTCGATGAAGCCAAATCCTTTTTCTGCGTTAAACCATTTTACTTTACCTTGTTCCATTGTTGTTGCCTCCTAGTGTGAATCCACACATTGTGTTACTACCCTTGCTCAATCATTAGACGAAAAGTGTTTCACTTATCAATCTTCCCGAACAAAAATAATTCTTTTTAAATATAACAGATAATGTCGGAATCTGCAAGCAAACAAAGTAAGATTATTTATTGTGCATGGTGTTGTACAATTCTTAATACCCTTTTCTGTAATCAAGTAAATTAATTGAGGGGTGTTTACCATTTAGGTAATTCTCTAAATTCGGCATGAAAATATCCTGAATAAGCCGTTGGTCGTAAAATTCCGTATTACCGGATGTGTGCGGCGTGATGATTACATTGTCCATCTCCCATAATGGGCTCTTCCCAGGAAGTGGCTCCGTTTCAAACACATCAAGTCCAGCACCAGCAATATCTTTGTCCTTGAGAGCTTGGACCAATTCGTTTTGAATAACTAGATTTCCCCTTCCTATATTAATGAAAAAAGCGGAGGGCTTCATTAGTCGGAATTCGTTTTTCCCGAACATATTTCGTGTTTCTGGGGTCAATGGTAATGTCACGACAATATAATCGCACTTTGGAAGGAGATCATTCAATTGATTTTGTGTGAACATCTCATCGACAAATTCTTCAGATTTACCGGAATGGCGCACTCCTAATACGGACATGCCAAAAGCCTTGGCAATTTTAGCTGTTTCCTTTCCGATTTTTCCAACACCGATGATCCCGATGGTCTTTTCATGAATTTCCTGCTTCATATTTGCGTGATGCCAAGTCTTCACCTGCTGTTGCTTAATATATGTATCTATTTTTCTTGTTAAGGCAAGCATTAACGCGAAAATGGTTTCTGAAATGGGATAGGCATGGACGCCATTTGCAGTTGTAATCTGCACGTTCTTTTGTTCCAAACTTTCCAAGGGTAAGGCATTCACTCCGGCACTCCATGTCTGGATCCATTTTACTTCGCTTGCATCGATGGATTCAGCCATTTCCGTTTTCCAGCCTGCGATCACTTCAGCATCGGCTAGATGATCCTTCCATATTTCCGGAGATCTTCCGGTGATGACAGTCCACTCGGGAACCAATTCTTTAATCTTCTGTAATAAGAGCACATTCAAGTTTTGGCTTATTATGAGTTTTCTTTTTGGCATAATTATCCTCCGTAATCATTTTTCTGAATTATACGTAAGTTTCAATAATTTTTCAATTGAGAAAGAGATTGGTTAACAATCTTGTTATAATACTGATAATTAATGGAATGGGGTGTAATCATGAACGTGAAAGACATATATGGACAGCTGCCTATTATAGAATCAAAACGTTTGGTTATGAGGAAAGTCACCATGAGTGATGCAGAAAACATGTTCGCGTATGCATCCAACAGTGAAGTTTCCCGCTACGTAACATGGGAAGCCCATCGTTCCCTAAGTGATACAAAGGATTTTATCAGATTCATCCTACAAAATTATGAGGATAAGAAAATCGCTCCATGGGGCATACAACACAAGGAAAGTGGTAAGTTGATTGGTACTATTGACTTTGTTTCATGGCAGGTTAATCATCATAGTGCCGAAATCGGGTATGTATTGGCACCCGAATATTGGGGGAGTGGCTTGATGACGGAGGCTGCCCAAAAGATAATTGCCTTTGGCTTCGAAAATATGAACCTGGTTCGAATACAAGCACGCTGCTTCGTTGAAAATTTTGGTTCAGAGCGAGTCATGCAAAAGGCGGGTATGTCTTTTGAGGGAATCATAAGAAAAGGAATGTTTGTTAAGGGAAAGCATCAAGACCTAAAGCTATACTCGATTATTAAATGATGGGTGTGAGGGCTTCCGGTAAAGGGAAAGTACAAAGGAGATTCTACATGGTGAATTCTTTTCATGAATATAGGAAAATCAAAAACAAACAATATGTGCAAATATTGAATTAAAAACTATACAAAACGTCTAATGTAAAAAGTCCGTTTGAAAAATATAATGAAACTATGAAATCGTGTTGAAATGGAGGGTTTCTTTAATGGCAGTTATCAATGATGTAGAAACGTTGAAAAATTATATCGGTGGCAAATGGGTGGATTCCTCAACATCGAAACATGAAGAAGTGCCAAATCCGGCAACAGGAGAAGCTTTGGCAATCGTACCCCTTTCCACAAGGGAAGATGTAAACCAAGCGGTTAAGGTTGCTAAAAATGCGTATAAAGAATGGAAAAAGGTGGCCGTGCCAAAAAGGGCGCGCTTCTTATTCCGTTACCAGCAATTATTGATAGAACACTGGGATGAACTGGCAAAGCTGGTCACGATTGAAAATGGAAAAAGCTATACAGAAGCATATGGTGAGGTACAACGTGGGATTGAATGCGTGGAGTTCGCTGCAGGTGCGCCTACCTTAATGATGGGCAGTCAGCTTCCTGACATTTCCCCAGGCATTGAATCTGGCATGTACCGTTATCCAATGGGTGTCGTTGCCGGGATTACGCCGTTTAATTTCCCGATGATGGTGCCATGTTGGATGTTCCCGCTTGCAATAGCCTGTGGCAATACGTTTATTTTAAAACCTTCAGAACGGACACCGCTCTTAGCCAACCGTCTTGTAGAATTATTGACGGAAGCCGGTGTTCCGGATGGTGTCGTCAATATTGTCCATGGTGCACATGATGTCGTGAACGGGATTTTGGAACATGAAGACATTAAAGCGGTATCTTTTGTAGGATCCCAGCCTGTCGCAGAGTATGTTTACAAAACTGCAGCTGCCAATAAAAAACGTGTCCAGGCTTTATCAGGAGCGAAAAACCATTCAATCGTCATGCCTGATGCAGACCTGGAAAATGCGGTAACGAACATAACCAATGCCGCTTTCGGATCTGCAGGCGAGCGCTGCATGGCTGCTTCGGTGGTTGTTGCAGTGGGAGAAGTGGGAGATTCGCTCGTTGAGAGATTAAAGGCTGCAGCGGATGACATCAAGATTGGAAATGGAATGGATAAGGGCGTTTTCCTTGGACCCGTGATCCGTGATACACATAAAAAGAGAACAGAACAATATATTGAAATTGGGGAAAAAGAAGGAGCTGTCCTCCTTCGTGATGGCAGGAATGAAGGCGATCAGGAAAATGGCTATTACGTTGGACCGACATTATTTGATCATGTAAATACAAACATGAAAATATGGAAGGATGAAATTTTTGCCCCTGTCTTATCCATAGTACGAGTTAATACCCTTGAAGAAGCAATCGATTTGACCAATCAATCCGAATTTGCCAATGGTGCCTGCCTCTATACGGATAGTGCAAAAGCCATCCGGGAATTTCGTGAAGAAATTGATGCAGGAATGCTTGGTATTAACCTTGGGGTACCCGCGCCAATGGCATTCTTTCCATTTTCTGGATATAAAAGTTCGTTTTATGGAGACCTTCATGCCAATGGAAAAGACGGAGTGGAATTTTACACTAGAAAGAAAATGTTAACGGCAAGATACTGATATGAAAAAGGGGTCGACGCAGTTTGTGGTCGGCCCTCCTTTATACATTATGATTGGGGGAGTGTGGCTTATGCAGGTTGAAAAACAGGGTCAGGATCTTAAGGCTATGGATGGCAAATATGTTTGGCATCATATGAAAGGGGCTGAACCCAACCCTGGGACAATGGTGGTCAAAAACGGGCAAGGAGCATGGATAACGGATGTTGATGGAAATCGCTACTTGGATGGGATGTCAGGGTTATGGTGTGTCAACGTGGGTTATGGTCGAACGGAACTGGCTGAAGCAGCTTACGAACAGTTGAAGGAACTTCCTTATGCCCCTTTAACGAACAGCCACATTCCGGCTATTAAGCTAGCAGAGAAGTTAAATGAATGGCTGGGTGGGGATTATGTGATTTTCTTCTCTAACAGCGGTTCAGAAGCAAATGAGACTGCTTTTAAAATTGCTCGGCAGTATCATCAGCAAAAAGGTGAACATGGACGGTATAAATTCATTTCCCGTTATCGCGGCTATCATGGAAATTCGATGGGAGCCCTGGCAGCTACCGGGCAGGCGCAGCGGAAGTATAAATATGAACCACTCGCCCCAGGATTTCTTCATGTATCACCGCCTGATTCTTACAGAAATCCAGAGGATGAAAGCGGCGAAAAAAGTGCGGCGGAAATTGACCGTACCATTACATGGGAGTTGAGCGAAACGGTGGCTGCGGTAATAATGGAACCTATCATCACAGGAGGCGGAGTTTTGATGCCACCTGATGGATATATGAAACGTGTGAAAGAAATTTGTGAGAAAAATGGCGTCCTTCTCATTTCGGATGAGGTCATTTGCGGGTTTGGCCGTACTGGGAAGAAATTCGGATTTATGAACTATGATGTAAAACCGGACATCGTAACAATGGCTAAAGGAATCACAAGCGCTTACCTGCCGTTATCCGCCACAGCCGTCAAACGTGAAATTTATGAAGCATACATCGGTACAAATGATTATGACCGCTTTCGTCATGTAAATACTTTTGGTGGCAATCCAGCTTCCTGTGCCCTTGCTTTGAAGAATATTGAAATATATGAAAATGAAAAACTTATAGAACGTTCTAAAGAGTTAGGGTTTCGCTTGCTGCAAGAATTTGAAGAAATCAAATCTCATCCTAATGTTGGCGATGTGCGTGGGAAAGGTTTGTTGGTAGGAATTGAACTGGTGGAAGATAAAGGGACAAAACAGCCAATCGAACTTTCCAAAATCAATAAAATGATTGCGTCATGCAAAGAAAAGGGGCTGATCATAGGTAAAAATGGTGATACGGTAGCGGGCTTCAATAATGTCCTGACCCTTGCTCCTCCACTTAGCATAACTGAAGAGGATTTCTTATTCATCGTAACGACAGTAAAGCGAGCGCTAGCAGAACTATAAATATTACGAACCTTGGGAAATAATAGAATGAGTGGCCACAAATTAGATTTCTGAAAATTCAGTATTAAAGTGATTTCTATATGTACCTATTAATATTCTCTTATACATTCGGTTTTGTTAATTAACAAAGATTGGATCTAGACTTTACTTTTTAATTGAGACTGCTGTGTTTCGTTTTAGCACCGTTCATAACTTTGACCGGTGCTTTTATCTATTGTTAAATGATCCATATGGATGATGTGCATCCCATCAATAGTGAAAAAACCCTATCAGTGATCGCCCATCCACAAATTAGCTAATCACATAGGTTATTAATGAATATATTTTCCCCATGGAAATGAAATGAGAGATTTAGTGTAATGGAAAAAGGTTTAATTCCTCCTTTTCTTGGATGTTAAAGGCCTATATTGTATGAAAAAAACAAGAATATAGAGGCTAAGTAATCTATTATGAATTAAAGGGAACATATTGGAATCGTTTTCCTTGCTTAGTTATAGCGTATGTTTGAAAATGGAATGATAAGGAGTGGTAGAAAATAAACCGATCTCATATCGTCAATATTCCGTCAGAAGAGGTGAGGGACATGAAAACTGAAGATATAACAAAAAAACTCACATTACATACCCCTGAAATTTTAGGGAGTGGGAATTTTTCAAAGTATGCCGTATTGGTACCCCTAATAGAGAAGGAAGATGGAATACACGTTCTATTTGAAGAGCGTTCACACAAACTGAGGAGGCAGCCGGGGGATATCTGTTTTCCAGGCGGTAAAATAGACAAGTTGGACCATGATGAACAGGCGGCTGCACTAAGGGAGACATACGAGGAACTTAATTTAAATAAAGAAGATATCTATAATGTCTTTCCAATTGATTATTTGGTATCTCCTTTTGGCATGATTGTTTATCCTTATGCAGGATTTGTTCGTGACCATCAACGGATAATACCTAATCCAGCTGAGGTAGAAACCATTTTTACGGTCCCGCTATCCTTTTTCATGGAAAAACCGCCAGAGATATATCATGTGAAGTATAAAGTGGAACCACATGAAAACTTCCCCCATGATTTAATCTTTGGCGGAGAGAATTATAAATGGCAGCCAAAACAGATGGAAGAATATTTTTACTTATATAACGATCGTGTAATCTGGGGAATGACAGCAAAAATCCTTACCCATTTTATTGAAATTCTTCGTTAGACCCTTCTAAAGCACCTTTTTTTTTCGTTCGATTTCTATTAAACTTTAAATATGGTAAAAGTTAGGTTTTAATAGAAGTGGGGAGATGAGTGGATGAAGAATAGTTTTGAAGTACTTGAAAAAGAACGGGCAATGGCAATGGCTGCGTTTGTGAACTTCAATGAAAACCGCGAATACTATGATGAATCCAAAGATCAGGAACTTAAGCGTGTATACTATCAAGATGATTCCTTGGACCGAGAAGGATTGAAGGACCTGCTTGTGACAACCCATAAAAACCAGCTGAACTACTCACCACATCGTCATGTTTACCCTTGGGTGGACTTACAGGAAAATGGCAAACTGAAAAGTCTGTATTCCGGTAAAGGAATGGATCCTGTGGAAGTCATTGAGGAAGATATCCGTATACTTGAAGTGTTGTCAAGAGGCATTGAATCAACAAAGATGGACAACATGCTCGTTAATTGTGAACATGTCGTACCTCAATCATGGTTCAATAAAAAAGAACCGATGAGGGGAGATTTGCACCATCTGTTCGCTTGTGAACCAACTTGTAACAGCAGCCGGAGTAACTTTCCATACTATGATTTTGAGGATTATATCCCAGAAGCATCGGCTGCCGGTATAAAGGCGGGTTGCGGGAAATCTGATGAAGGTAAATTCGAACCTGAATATGGAAAAGGTATCGTAGCGAGAGCTACCATGTATTTTTTATTAAGATATGAGGGAATCATCGATAGCGGCAAAGTTAACCTGGCACTGCTTTTGGAATGGCACCGGCTTTTTCCGGTCAGCATTTATGAAAAACATAGAAACCAGGCTATACATGAAATTCAGGGTAATCGAAACCCATTTATAGATTTTCCGGAAATGGCGGAGAAATGGAATTAAAGAAGGATTTATAAAAAAGGGATTGAAGCTGTGGTAAAAGCTTCAATCCTTTTTTAATTATAGAACTAAAGGAATTTTACACAAACAGGGAAGGGAACTTGAACATCTTTTTGCAACAATGTTAATTTTCCGTCCTGTTCATTCCGTGCAAATAGTGTCAGGTTTCCTGATTGTTCATTAGAAGCGATCAGGAATTTTCCGCTTGGGTCCAATGAAAAATCACGTGGCCAATGTCCTTCAGTAGAAACCAGTTCCACGAATGCCAGTTTGCCTGTTTCTTGATGGATTTGGTAAACGGCAATACTATCATGTCCGCGGTTTGCGGCATAAATGAATTCCCCGTCATCAGAAATATGAATGGCGCTTCCTTGGTTATTTTCCTTGAAATCTTCCGGAACGGTCCGAACCGTTTGCAATTCAGAAAAGCTTCCCGATAGACTATCGAAGCTCAAAACAATGACTTCCGGCACAAGTTCTGCCATGACATACGCAAATTTTCCGTTTGGGTGGAAGGTCAAATGCCGCGGTCCGCTGCCGGGAGCAACAGATAAACTGTTTACTTCTTCCAAAACCCCATTATGTATTTTATAGGTTATTACTTTATCTATTCCGAGGTCGACTACAGCAATGAACCTTTCATCCGGTGTGAAACCAGCGAAGTGAGTGTGTGCTTTTTCCTGACGTTCTTCATTCGGTCCTTGACCCTCATGTTGAATGGTGGATGATACTGGCAAAGGGGTCGCATTGTCATGAAGCGGATATGATTCAATCAGGCCATCTCCATAACTGGAAGTGATCAAGACCTGTTTCTTGCTGTCGACACTTATATGGCAGGAAGAGCCATTCGGTGTCAATTGTTGGCCCAAGAAGGTAAGTTCACCCGATTCTTCATTAATCGAATAGGAAGAAACTCCACCGCTGCCCGCTTCTTTTAAAATGGCGTAGAGATTCTTTTTGTCCTGGCTGATGGCGACATAAGTCGGATCGGTTAATTCTGCTGCAAGAACCGGTGTACTGAGTTTTCCTTCTGCTGTATCTAAAGTAAAGCGATAAATACCTTTGCTGCTTCCTTTTGTGTAAGTGCCAATATATCCAATGATGGTCTGTTGATCATGTTTTGCCATATTTATCTCCTCCAAGAAAGATTTGTGTTTTTTTTATTTTAACATAGATGATACCGATTATATCCTTTTCCCGATTTAAGTTGAGTTATAACATTATTCATATAGAAATTTTGGGGGTGAATGGGAAAAACCCCCGGGTAGGGGGTCAAAGTAGATTGAACTTATCGGCAGGCATAACGGCTTCAATAGGAATATGCCTAAACTCAGAAACGGAAAATAAGCCCTGATCCGTCAGTTTAATTTCCGGGATGACAGGTAACGCCAAGAACGCAAGTGTAAGGAAAGGGTTGAAGTGCCTGTTGGCACCGAGTTTCAAAAGGGCTTCATCGATTCGTTTCAATGAATGAACCACATCCATATATGTGCATTCACTCATCAATCCAGCTATTGGAAGGGGAAGGGAAGCTAGTATTTTCCCATTTTGGATTACGGCCAATCCACCCTGCATCTTTTTGATTTCCTTTGCTGCCCTTAGCATATCTTGGTCATTCGTGCCGGCAATGATTAAATTATGTGAATCATGGGCTACTGTAGTGGCAATTGCGCCTGATTTCAAACCAAGCCCTTTGACGATTCCAAGACCTAATTGTTTGGTCATATGATGCCGTTCAATAACTGCTAGTTTTATATGATCAACATGTTCAGAGAACTGGAATAGACCATCATGATTAAGTGTAACCGGTTCAATCGAATGCTTTGTAATCAAACTGTTTGGAGTAATCTCAATAATATTAGCAAGATTATTTTTAAAAGGTATCGCCAAATCATCTTCCGTTATTTCATGAAATTTAACGGAGTGCTTCAAACCGTCGTCAATAACCTGTTCCTTTTCAGGAAAGTTCAGTAATCGATTATTTTGGACCATAGGTTTTCCCTCTTTAAAGACCGAATGGATGATGATTGTATCGAGATCATCTAATAGAAGGAAGTCTGCTTTGTATCCGGGTGCTATAGCACCGTGTTCCTTTAAACCAAAACATTCTGCAGCATTGATGGTCGCCATTTGAATCGCGGTAATCGGTGGGATACCATTTTCTATGGAAAGTCGAACGTTGTGATCGATACTTCCTTCAGAAACAATATCATCGAGGTGCCGGTCATCGGTGACGAATAAACAACGGCGGGAGTTCAGCTCATTAATGGCTGGAACCAGGTTTAATAAATCTTTGGCAACAGTACCTTCCCTGATCATAAGATACATTCCTTTTCGCAGTCTTTCTTTTGCCTCTTCCGCTGTAGTGCATTCATGATCCGTTTTAATGCCGGCACTCATATAAACATTGAGCTGTTGTTCGGATAATCCAGCTGCATGGCCATCTATGCTTTTGCCTAGTCTATTTGCATCGTATAATTTTTGCAGCATATCATCCTCCGTATGTGAAACGGCCGGGAAATTCATCACTTCGGCTAAACCAAGCACTTTCGGGTTTTGATAAAATGAATTTAGATCTTCACTTCTTAAGACAGCGCCAGAATGTTCAAACTCCGTAGCAGGTACACAAGATGGCATCATGAAGTAGAAGTCAAAAGGAAGTTGGCCGGATTGTTCAATCATATAATGAATGCCCTTTTTACCGGAAACATTGGCTATTTCATGAGGATCCGCAACGATGCTGGTCACACCATGTAAAAGGAGGATTTTTGCGAGTTCAGAAGGCCTGACCATCGAAGATTCAATGTGGACATGGCCATCAATGAATGAAGGGGATACGAATTTTCCAGCAGCATCAATTTCTGAAATACCCTCATAACTCCCAATGCCAGCAATAAAACCATCGACAATGGCAATATCGCCTGAATAGGTATCACCATTGAATACATCTATAATTTGCCCGTTTTTAATGACGCAGTCTGCAGGCGTTTTGCCTGCGGCGACGTCTATTCTCCTTTTAAGCAAGTTTTTTTTCATATTCGTAACCCCTTTGGCAAAGATATAACATATTAATATTTTACTTTTTCAATATGGGTCTCCCATGTCCGGAATGGTAAATCGTGGTCATTGAAAGACATTTGTTCCATTTTAATAGTGCGGTTTTTCATTGGCAGGGCAAGTTCTTGGTATATAAAGTGATCATCAAAACCAATAAGTGCAGCGTCTTCTTTAGTGCATGAGTAATAAATGGCTTTTGGACGTGCCCAATAAATGGCACCGATGCACATTGGACAAGGTTCGCAGCTAGTGTATATTTCACAATCTGTAAGCTGGAAGCTATTGAGATTCCTGCATGCATCACGTATCGCCTGTACTTCGGCGTGAGCTGTGGGATCGTTGGCTGTTGTCACATTATTACATCCTCTTCCTACAACTTTGCCGTCTTTTACGATTATAGCACCGAAAGGTCCACCGTTCTTTGCCAATACATTTTCATTTGCTAGCCGAACGGCCATCTCCATGAATTTTACATCCACTAAAAAAACACCCCTTCATTTATTAATAAACCAATTGTGTTGATGTTACGTTTTTTAACGTAAATATAATAAATAATATACCATATATAGACAAAAATTGAATATAATTTTCTGAAAATAAAGAAAAATCATTATATGTTAGGATATATGACGTTAGAATCAGGAACGATTTGAGAGAATTTTTACAAATAATGATAAAACTGATATTGTTAGAAGAAAATCATAGGATTATGAAGGTGAGATGTATGGGATTTTTGGGCGTTCTTTTACCGATATTCGGTATTTTTGTTTTAGGGTACGTCGGTCAGAAAAAGTTTAAACTTGATACAAAATCGATTTCCACGATGGCATTATATTTAATGTCACCTTTTCTTGTGTTCCGAACTTTTTATTCCGCAGAATTTACGATTGATTATTTTTATCTGTTCCTTTTCACGATAGTACTCTGTCTTTCTCTCATACTGGTAGTCTATATCATATCGTTTTTCCGTAATTATTCAGTTACCGAAACAAGCGGCATGATATTGGCATCGGCATTCATGAATAACGGGAATTACGGAACACCAGTCATTTTCCTGTTATTCGGTGCAGCAGGACTCGATTATGCGATCATCCTGATGGTGGGTCAGCAGTTAGTCATGTGCACCATTGGCATCTATTTCGCAGCGAAGGGCAGCCCGGAAGGTAACGGAGTCCAAACAGCGCTTAAAGCAGTATTCAGGATGCCAATCGTGTATGGAGCTATTGCAGGTACGGTTTTTCAGTTTGTGAAAATTCCATTAAGCAATTCGGTTATGGAAGCTATTAACCTTGTTGCAAATGCAGCAATCCCAACAATTATGATTACACTCGGAATGCAGCTAGCCAACATTTCACTGAGAAAAATTGCCTATCGTAAGCTATCAGTTTCACTTCTTCTTAAACTTGCTGTTTCGCCAGCCATTGCATTCCTGTTATCACTTGCCTTACCAGTGGATGAAATGGTCAGGCATATCATGATTATCGTAGCTGCCATGCCAACGGCGGCCAACACTACGATGTATGCGCTCCAATTCAATACAGAACCTGAATTCGTCTCAAGTGCTACGTTCATTAGTACTTCATTAAGCTTGATTACGCTTCCGATCATCTTTTTCTTTGTATTATAGAAGATTATCATTCTGATTATGCGGGCAAACTTAATATATACACGAGGCGGAGAATTCCTTACAAATGCGCAGGGATCCGGATTACATGCGTTGCCCTTGATGATCAAGTTTAGGCAAATTCCACTTATAGTGAGCAGGTGGAGTAATGGCTATCATACGCGTCTAGGTTAAGGAACGAAATGATGGCTTTGGATTCCATTTGGATTTATGGGTTAATAAGGAACGGACTTATAGCAGTTTCATTTAATATTGATCAAAGGGTGAGCTTGCTTTTTTTATTTTTCATTAAACTGGCATATACTTTTTAAATGTCATTTTATTAAATTGGAGGGATTTTGTGATCCAGACTAAAATTAAACTAACTAATCCTGAAAAGATTGAAGCCATTTTGAAGGAGATCGTTCAGAAATCCTATCAAGAAGCACTAGAAGAAAAACTCTTGCTATGCATGGAGTGTGGAGATGTGGATTTTTTTATCGCGTATTCAAATAATGAGGAACTTCAAGATGCGATTAATGAAAACTTTGTAATTGATGAATGTGGCGAAATCATGAAATTAGATGAACATCAGGAACTTATGGATGATTTATACGAGTATTTTTTGATCATACATAAGGAAAGTGATTTGTTTGATTTTTATCCAGCAGGTCCATATACTGTGGGTGGGGAAAGCCGGGAATCGGATACGGATATGCTGGCGCCTAGTGGCTTATTTTCAGCACCATTTGAAGATGCTATAAAAGAATGAATGTAAAAGACAGCTTTTGCTGTCTTTTTTTTGTTCGTTCTATAATTGCTAATTCATATCAGGCATTTTGCTTACGGGAAATAAATCCCTTTTTACAAAAATAGGAATCATTTAGGGGAGATCGATTTAAATATGTGGGTTTTATGGAATATAGCAATAGTATCATAAAATATGTTATTGCTTTTAACAATTTAAAGTTTATATGGTAATTTTAAGTAATATTTTATATAATGAATAATGTGAATATTGAATATATTTTTTTATATTACTAGTTTAAAATAATAAAAAAAATAACCTTATATTGGGAAATGATAAATGGAGAAAGGATTATACATATAGAAATGATTCGATTTAAGAGAATGCTATATTATGCATTTAGAATTCTGATTATTATCAATTTTCAGACCAAAAGATTGATTATGGGCAGGGAGGCCAATTATGATTGTTTTTGACCGGGTGAATAAGTATTTTGGTGATTTCCATGTATTGAAGGATATTAATCTTACTATTAATAAAGGGGAGGTGGTAGTAGTCATCGGACCGTCAGGATCAGGGAAAAGTACCCTGCTTCGATGCATTAATCGTCTTGAGACCATTTCGGAAGGCTCCCTTTCCGTTAATGGTTTAAATGTAGCGGATAGAAAAACGGACATAAACAAACTGCGTCGGAATATCGGTATGGTTTTCCAGCATTTTCACTTATATCCTCATAAAACCGTGCTCGAGAACATCATGCTTGCACCCAGGAAGGTTTTAGGACAATCAGAAGAGGAAGCGAAAAAGATTGCGCAAAAGTATCTGGAGAAAGTAGGGATTGGAGATAAGGCGAATTCATTTCCTTCCCAACTTTCGGGTGGACAGCAGCAAAGGGTAGCGATTGCCAGAGGTTTGGCAATGGGGCCTGAAATCATGCTATTTGATGAACCTACCTCAGCCTTGGATCCAGAAATGATTGGCGAGGTACTGGATGTTATGAAAGCACTTGCCCATGAAGGAATGACGATGGTGGTTGTCACGCACGAAATGGGATTTGCCCGTGAAGTAGCGGATCGAATCGTATTCATGGACGAAGGCAGGGTTTTAGAAGAGGCATCACCGGCTGAGTTTTACGCCAATCCTCGTGAAGAGAGGGCTCGTTTATTTCTTAGCCGTATATTAAATCATTAAATAAAAAACAGGGGTGATTAACATGTTGAAGAAAAAGAAATGGTTGAAATTATCTTTGCTATCTTTATTGGCTGTCATTTTATTGGCTGGATGCGGCGGGGGAGAAGATTCAGGCAAAGATAAAGAGGGTGGCGGTAAAGACAAAGAAACGGATGTTCTTGCACAAGTGAAGGATAAGGATAAGATTGTTTTTGGGGTAAAAAATGATACAAGGCTATTTGGATTGAAAAATCCTAGTACTGGAGATGTAGAAGGATTTGATATTGATATCGCCAAAGCTCTTGCAGCAGAAATCCTAGGTGATGAGAATAAAGTTGAATTTAAAGAAGTGACTTCTAAAACAAGGATGGCCTTATTGAATAATGGTGATATCGATGCGATTGTAGCGACCATGACAATCACGGAAGATCGTAAAAAAGAAGTTGACTTCACCGATGTTTACTTTGATGCCGGACAATCCCTGCTAGTCAAAAAAGGCAGCGATATCAAGGGTATTGATAGTTTAAAAGGGAAAAAGGTATTGGCTGTTAAGGGCTCTACTTCTTCCATAAATATCCGTGAAAAGGCTCCTGACGCACAAGTTCTTGAATTTGAAAACTATTCCGAAGCGTTCGCTGCACTTAAATCTGGGCAAGGGGATGCATTGACTACGGATGATTCAATCCTTTATGGTATGGCTGACGAGGATCCAAATTATGAGCTTGTTGGCGGAACATTTACAGACGAGCCTTATGGCATTGCTGTGAAAAAAGGAAATGCTGAGTTTGTTGACGAATTGAATAAAGCCCTTAAGTCACTTAAAGATTCAGGCAAGTACGATGAAATCCATGATAAATGGATTAAACATTAATCATTACCAAATGTAAGGGAAATGACCTTAATTAACATTTGAACATTTGTCTTGTGAGGATGAGCTTTTTGCTCATCCTTACTAGTTAAAGGAGTGTATGCCGTGCTTGATTTCTCCATTTTAACAGAGAATCTGGATATGTATTTATTAGGCTTTAAAAATACGATCATGTCGAGTTTAATCGCATTGGTAGCGAGTTTGCTCCTGGGTGTGCTTGTTGCTATCATGCGGATTGCCCCGATAAAGCCTCTAAACTGGCTTGGAACCGCCTATGTTGAGTTCATTCGGAACATACCTTTATTGATTATTACCTTTTTCTTCTTTCTGGGCCTTAAACTAAGTGGACTATACGCAGGAACATTAGCCCTGACCATTTACACTTCATCTTTCATAGCTGAGGCAATTCGGGCAGGCATTCTTTCCGTGCCAAAGGGTCAAATGGAAGCTGCCCGTTCTTCAGGACTGACATATGGGCAGGCAATGAGGCTCGTCATATTGCCACAGGCAGTTAAAATAGTCATTCCTCCTCTAGGAAACCAATTTATCAATCTAGTTAAGAATTCTTCCATTTTAGCCGTCGTTGCAGGACTGGATCTCATGTACCATGGGGATTTGATTTCTTCAAGTACATTTGTCGTGTTTGATGTATACATTTTCGTTGCAGCGTTTTACTTAATTCTTACCATTCCTTTAAGTCTTGGCGTTGGTTATTTGGAAAAACGTCTGGCAAAGAGTAATTGAGGGAGGTATAAGATATGGATTTTGCAGGTGCCTATACACCGGATAATCTTAAGTTTTTATTAGAAGGATTTTGGGTAACGCTCCAGGTAGCTTTTATATCCATTATTCTAAGTTTCATCATTGGCGGGCTTGTGGGCATAATCCGTTACGCAAAGGTACCGGTGCTATCTCAAATATTAGCCATGATTGTAGAAACGGTACGTAATTTACCGTTGTTATTAATTATATTTTTTACGTATTTTGCTTTACCTGAGGTACGCATTAAACTGGAAATCATTCCAGCGGCCATCGTTGCATTGACAATTTTCGAGTCGGCCATGCTATCTGAAGTAATTCGAAGTGGGCTAAAATCTGTAGATAAAGGGCAAATGGAAGCCGCTCGTTCATCAGGCTTGAGTTATACACAGGCATTGATACATATTATTTTGCCCCAAGCGCTCCGCCGCATGGTTCCTCCTATTGTCAGCCAATTCATATCATTATTAAAGGATACTTCATTAGCGGTTGTCATCTCGTTACCGGAGCTAACTCATCATGGTCAAATTATATATGGGCAAAGTCAAAAGTATTTAATACCTATTTTGATCCTGGTGGCGCTCATGTATTTCATTGTAAACTATAGTCTGTCTTTGGTAGCCCAGAGGCTTGAATTGAAACGAACCTAAAAAAAACGACTCAGAAATGAGTCGTTTCAGTTTGACTGCAATTTTTTTATGGCTTGTGCAATTTGGACCTTGATTGGAACTTAAGGCACTCGCTTTCCGCGGGCGGTCAGGGAGCCTCCTCAGCTTGCGCCTGCGGGGTTAATCCCTAAACGGCTTTTCCCGCAGGATTCTCGCCCCTTCCGTTCCAATTTTAAAATTGTTTTTCTTTTAAATTGAATGCGAATAACCCTAAAAAACTGAATACAGACAATAGGATTTGCCGGTCTCGGTTTGTAGACAACATAGGGTTCGGAATGGTCTCATCCCGAATAGCTGTCACGATTTTACCGTGGGAATGATTACCATGATTTCAAAACAAGATTTGGTTATACTTCATGATTATTTATTCATTTATATGTGATGAAACGAAGTTTTCGTCACTCCTGCCGAATAACTGGCTGGCCGAAACCCCACATGAGAGAGGCTTGGCAGACAGTCGGCGGAAAGGGAACGGATTTCTGAAAACTTTTTTTAACTGCAGACAAACTCAATTTTTCGAGTTTGTCTACTATCTGAAACGACTCTAAATGAGTCGTTTTTTACATGAATGGATTGGACCAAGTGTTTGAAATTCACCGGCAGGAGAGCATGGAATAGTAACAAATAATGAATCTTTTCCTTTTAATGACCGTATATATAAGGGAAAGAGAGAAGGTGGAAAATATGTCTGAAATTAAACAAAGCAATAGCAAAGCGATTGTATCATTAATCATGGGGGTATTATCCCTGCTTATTCCATTCATCGGCATCGTATTAGGTATACTAGGTTTAATATTTGCAGCGAAGAGTAAACAAGAAATGAAACTTACTGGTGAAACCGGTAATGGATTGGTGACAGCTGGTAAAGTGTGCAGCATTATTGGAATAATCTTGAATGTTATGGTGATTTTGATTTTCCTGGTGTTTTCTTATTTTGTAGTAAGTACGGACATAACAACTTATTGAATGTAAAAATAAGCTTGACAAACAAAGAAATGTAAATAAACCTATTTTTAATGGAATTTCATGTTATAATTAACTTAAAATCCTAAAAATTGTATGAAGGGATGATATTTTGACCATTCAAATCTTTGAGTATCCAGCTGTATTCTATTATGAAAAACACCCGTTGATTATCGACTCTTTTTCCGTTCAAGTTTGTTTCCCGGATTTTAGGCGAGAAGGAATTATTTCTTCCGTTAGCGGTAGGAATCGGGTAGATGCCTTAGCTTGTGCTCAAGAACTGTTGGAATCCATGGTCGAACATTTTATTCTCGATAAAAAAACAATACCGGATGCGAGTGAAATGGAAAAGGTAAATCTAGATAGGGGAATTAATATATGTGAGGCTGCACCCTTCAGGATTGAAATAGAAAATATCACATATGAAAAATAAAAAAACCTTGCCGGGTAGGGGACAAGGTTTTTATTTTTGATTTCTTAAAGATTAATCAACATTTTGTTACCCTTAAAGTCAGATTTATAAGAGTAACTCAAAAACATTAATATTTTTACATAAGTATATGTTTTTTTGAGTAAGGGAAGGCGACATTAATAATTGTATTAATGCTAGAATACCCCGTCATATCATTTTTTTAACAAAAGCCATCATTGCCTGGAAAAGGAATGATGGCTTTTGTTTTGCTTAAATGTATGGGACCGAGACTTTGTCCTTAAATTTTTATTTATTTTTGGAAAAGGATATTGCGTTCTTTATAACGAATATGTATAGTATAGGTAACGTAGGTAAAAAGTATCAATAGTTATATATTTTGGAGGTGGATGTGTGAAATATTATATAGCATCAGATGAAAAAAATTTGAAGCAAGTAAGGTCATTGATAAAGAAATTAACTTCAAAAGGATTTACATGTGTGAATGGCGGGAATTTAATTGCGGATGATGAGACTAACCAAATTACGGACGGTATTGGAGAATATGAAAAAAAGGGGATTGAGGAAGCTGATTTTATGCTGATCTTCCTAACTGCAGGTAAAGGTAATCTCTATGAACTTGGATATGCTTTATCGTTAAATAAGAAAATTATTGTGTATTCACCTGAGAAAGACAATTATCATATTAATAAAAAATCAATTTTTCATAATCTGCCTGAGGTAACCATCTGTAGCGGGACATTTTATAAGCTGGTTAAATTGATACATACACTTTCACCTGAAGGATCGGAAAAAAATGATTCACTTCCCCTTAAATAAATGTCAAATGTAAATTAAAAGGTACCCTCTAATAAAATATCTTTTGAACGAATTGTTTGATGTATTAAAAGTGAGGGTAAAACCATTAAAAAAGGGAGAGGACTGTTTTGGCCATTATTGATATCGACCAATTATTGTTAGCCACTGAAGCGATTGCAGAAGAATCAGTTCCATTCCATCTTGATACATTTGACATTGACCAACTTTTAGATAAAACGGATTTCTGGAATGGTAAGTAAGCATGCCCTTTGAGGATATGCTTTTTTTCTGAGTGAAATTAACCTGATTACCGGTATGAACATCATACGAGTAATCAGGCAATGAGGATATGTTAAGGAATTGGAAAAAATTAAAACTTGCGCCCTTTTACGAATCCTAAAATCACAAACATTGCGATTGTGCCGATAACAAAAATTGATTTAATAGTCATTATGAGAAGTTCATCGTACATTTTTATATACCTCCTTATATGTAGTGACAGTGCGATTATGATTAGCTGTTTATATATAAATTATAACATAAAGGCAAAAGTGATGGTGGAAAATTACAGCCGGTATGGGTATTAATGTATGGAGTGTTACAGTTTAAACATAAAAAAAGATATCCACTAATCAGTGGATATCAGTAATGATGATTATTTAAGTCCCAGCGCTTTTTTCGTTTTTGGTCCTACGATCCCATCAGAAGTAAGTTTTTTAGACTTTTGAAATTTCTTTACGGCCATTTCGGTATTTTTTCCAAATGCACCATCTATTCCTTTAGTGCTGTATCCAAGTTTAGTTAATCTTTTTTGTAGTTCAATTACTTGGGGCCCATTACTTCCATTCTTCAGGATAGAGTTGGTAGTATTTACAGGTAAGCTCTCAGATCCGATCACCTTATATCCATTCTTAGCTGCTATGGAAGCAAAAGATTTATTCGAACTGGCAATTAAGACTACAGTGTTCATCCTCACCTTATCGTACAGCCATTGTACATCATCGTTATACATGCGAATACAACCGGCACTTATATATTTCCCAATGGTTTTAGAATCATTATTGCCGTGTATTGCGTACGTATTTCCTGGTGTATTCCGTGCATTTATCCCCATCCATCGTTTACCTAGAGGATTCCTGGGATCTCCGCCTCTAATGTTGCCTTTATAATAGGGACGATTCACTATCTTTGTCACTACCTTGAACTTTCCTTCAGGAGTATAGGCGGGTTTCTTTCCTGTCGCTACGATGAACACCTTCACCAATTTATCATTTTCATAGTAGGCCAGTTGATTATTGGCTTTATTGATGATAATCAGTTGTCTCCCTGCTGCACCCGAAGTAGTACTGAACCCAACAAAACAAAAGGCGAATATCAATACAAATACAATTAATTTTTTCATTTTCTTCCCCGTCCCTCATTTAAAAAACCTAAATTCACGCATATACTATCCTATGCAAGAAGCGAATCTAGAGTGACAATTTTTTAACCGAAGCGTAAACTAAAAAAGGGAAAGTTAACCCAAATCACTTTTTACTTTTATGCATTCCAAAGAATGATGGGCACTATTTATGGCCATATTACATACAATTATTGAAGTGAAAGCGGAGGTGGGAAAGAATTGTCACGCCTAAAAGTGGAGGACTATCTAGAACAAGGAATCTATGGTCCAAAAGAAATCAAGCCTGGTGAACGAAAGGAGTTTCTGGGCACATTAAGGGAGCGCGTCGTCATCGTCTTAAAAAAAAGCCAAGTCTTTGAACTGAATGTATATCCGGAGATTGTGCAAAAGATGAAGCGGCATCCCCATTCAAATTTGTTTTTAAATGGTCAGATGGACTATCAATATCTAGGGAAATATATTAAATTGGCAATGAGTCATAATATTCCTTACAAAATTGTCCTAAACAAAGATCATGACTCCGATTTGGGTCTAGTACTAGCAGAAAAAAATGCAATAAACAAAGAAGAGATTTATATTGAGAAGCAAAATCATGCCAATCAAGTTATAAAAAAGAAAAGTGTCAAAGCGTTTTTCAAACGGTGGGTTAAAAAAGTACTAAACAAACGTTGATAGAACTATAAACGTTCAGTTTGTCGACAAAACGGGGTTCGGAATGGTCTCAATCCCATTCACGATTTTTCCTATTGTTTTATATGGGATGAAACCCTCAGGGGCTAGATTGAAGAAATTTGCGACACTCCAGCCGAATAACTGGCTAGCGAGATACCAAAGAAGCTTGCGGCGAGGAGGCTTGGCAGACAGTCGGCGGAAAGGGAGCGGATTTCTAAAAACAACTGGAACGCACATTAAATAAAAAAACTGCAGGCAAACTCGCTTTTCTTCGAGTTTGTCTACAGTCTGAAACTTGATAGAATTATCTTTATTTTTTTAAAAAAAAGACCCCATAAGTCAACTATTCCTAGTTATGTAATCCTATTCCGTAATTTATAAAACTTTCTAAAGTTTCCTATAATCGTTTTTACTACGGAATAAGTAGGAATAGCTATTAAAATGCCAATGAAACCGTATATTGAGCCTGCAGCTAGCAGCAATAAGATAATGGTCAATGGGTGAATGTTAAGCCGTTTTCCCATAATATTCGGTGTAACCAAGTGCCCCTCGACTTGTTGAACGACGGTAAGGACAATGAGTACTTTCACTGCCAACCCAATGTCTTGCTGTAAGGCAATGAAGAGTGCAGGAATGATGCTTATTAATGGACCAATAAATGGTACAACTGTAAAAATCATGGCGAGTAAGGCTAATACGAGTGCATAATCGAGACCGATAATCAGGTAGCCAATATACATCAAAGTCCCGATGACGATTGATACGATGAATTGACCGATAATATAAGTTGAAAGGGCTTTATCGACGCCTTTTAAAATCGTGTTCCCCTCTGATTCAACGTCGTTCGGAATATATTTTAAAAGAAAAGGCCTTAGTTTATCTCCATCCTTCAAGAAATAAAATAAAATGAATGGTGTAATGACCAACACTGTTAATACACTAGTGATCGTGGAGAAAATAGAATTGACATTCACCAAGAGTTTCTCTGAGTAATCTTTCAAATGTGTTACCGCTTTTTCTTTCAGGTCTTCCATATTAACCATGCCAAAATCATTTTTTTCAATCATGTATTCAGATTCCTTAGAGAATTCCTTGACTTTGCCGGGGAGGTTTTCTGATAATTTTTGAAATTGGTCCACGATTACAGGACTTCCAAAGTAACTTCCCATCCCGATTGTACAAAAAATAATCAAAAAGACGATGAAAATGCTAACTGTCCTAGGGATAAATTCAGTTAAAAAGTTAACGACGGGCCGTAATAAATAGTATAAAAGCCCAGCCACTATAATAGGGAAAAACATAGCTGCAATGATTTTTTGCAGCGTGAGCAGAACATAATCAATCTTACCTAGTAAAAATATAATTAAAATGATCAAAATTATCGCACATGCATATTTGAAAAACGGTTTATTGATCCACAAGACAATCCCCCCTAAATCCATCTCTTTCTTAATTCCCTTGTTTGGCTGAATGTTAAACAATATAACTTGTTCAGTAAGCTGGTAATCGAATTTCTTCTGCTGTTGAAATTCCCATAGCTAAATAGCAGCAATCAAACGAAGTTGTTATCCATTAAAAAACGTTCCCGTTATTTTCAGAAATCCGCTCCCTTTCCGCCGACTGTCTGCCAATCCTCCTCGCCGCAAGCGTCTTTGGTGTCTCGGCTAGCCAGTTATTCGGCTGGAGTGTCGCAAATTTCTTCAATCTAGCCCCTGAGAGTTTCATCTTATATAAAACAATAAAAAATCATGGAGCAAAACCAAGTCTGGTTTTAAAATTCGGGTAATAATCCCCTAGATAAAATCGTAAACGGGATTCGGGATGAGACCATTCAGACCCCATATAGGCGAGAGAATGAGACCTTCATTCGATAATGAAGGACTTGTAAAAAAATGATGTATGGATCAATCTGCCGTTTTCCTGTCCTTTCGTGCATAATCCCCATAATAAAGCCCGACTACAAGGGTTACACCGCCAACTGCATAATCACAGTTGATGAAATATCACTTCAATTAACTTAACCAGCAAAGATAGTGCAACCACTTTCAAATAGGCTATCAATAAGATATCAGATTCAGTCAATCCCAGTAGATGTCCGAATATATAAACTTCAAAAATAGATCTAACCTTAGTGATCGCAAACATGATCCTTGATTGATATTGTTCAATGGAAATTACCCATGTTTTTGTTGGGCACTTCGAGGTTAAAGGGATGATAGTGGAGGGAGCCAAGTAATGAATGGCGGGGTTCTTATCCAGAAGGCTTATGGGGGCTTGGGAGCATGTTCAAATAAAAAGGAAAAAGGCATCATCAAAGTATACTCCGGTAATGGAGGTTTACTTGATGATGCCTTTTTGCAGGTGTTTAAGAACAAAGCTATTTTAATATCAGGATATTTTACTTAAAGTATTCGTTAATCCTTGTTTCTGTTCTTTTTGCATTTTTTTAATATCCAAACGCAACCAGATGGAGATGACGAATGCTATCGCAATTAATACAGCAAAAACGTAGAACACCGGGATGTAACTGTTCGTACTTTCCCTTATTGCAGTAACCAGCATTGGCCCGCAAACTCCTCCTAGTGACCATGTAGTTAAAAGATAACCATGGATGGCCCCAATTTCCTTAGTTCCAAATAAATCCCCGGCAAATGCAGGGAGGTTTGAAAATCCGCCTCCATAACAACTAACGACCAGCAAGATGAGTCCTTGGAACAATAGAGTATTTGTAGTCGTTGGAAGTAAAAGGAACGCTCCGATTTGAATGATGAAGAAAATGACGAAAACATTTGGACGTCCAATATAATCTGATGCTGCTGCCCAGCCCAGTCTTCCTCCGCCATTAAAGATTCCCATAATGCCGACTAATGTTGCTGCACCGGCTACAGACAGCCCAACAACGTCTTGAGCCATGGGTGAAGCTACCGAAATCATCATGATTCCTGCACTTGTATTTATCAATTTCATGGACCATAACATCCAGAAGTGTTTAGTTTTAACCGCTTCTTTTGCCGTTAACTGCCTTAGGTCTTTCTTCAGTTCTTTCTTACCGGACTCAATATCTTTCTTCATTCCTTCAGGTAGCCAGTTGGCCTTTGGAGGTGCAATATAGGATGCCCCCAAGAACATCAGTATGAAATAGCCTGCGCCTAAAAGATAATATGTAGTATAAATGCCAACGGATTCCATAAGGCTTGCAGCTACTGGGGCTGTAATGAGGGCTCCGGCACCGAAACCTAATACTGCCATTCCTGTTGCCAATCCCCTGCGATCAGGGAACCATTTGACTAAAGTGGATACTGGTGAAATGTACCCGATCCCCATACCAAGTCCACTTAAAACCCCATATGTCAATAGGTAAAGCGGAAGTGAATCGACCATTACTGCCAAACCGGAACCAGCTTGTCCTAATCCGAATAATACAGCAGCGACCATAGCTGACTTCCTTGGACCATTTTTTTCTACGAATTTACCAAAGAAAGCAGCAGAAGTTCCTGCAAGCGCCATCATTATTGTGAATGCTAACGTTACTTCGGTTTCTGACCACCCCATAGTCTCAACTAATGGTTTTTTGTACACGCTATATGCGTATGCACCACCAATGGAGAGGTGAATGGCGATAGCGGATAAAGCGATTAACCACCTGTTTTTTGTCATGTTGTTACCCCTTTTCATCTAAAATAAGAAAGTTACATGCGTTTTATCTATAATATTTTAATTTGCATGCATTTTATCTATCTTGTGGGATAAGTATATAAGAATATTAATTTGTCGTAAACTGCTAAATTGAATTTTGTGAAAATTTCACCTTTATAAACTGTATTATATTAAATTTGGGAATAACGCTAAATTTTATGTAATAGTATAAAAGTGTTTCATTTCTTTAGTTGAGCTTTGTTAAAATACATATATTGCGTCCAGGCGGCTGCGATTAGTAATCGGCTGCACATTTAGCCATCTTCTTGGTTAAAGAAGTGGAAATAATTCATTTGATTTGCTTGCATTTGGTTCCATGATGGAAAATCTTCAATAATTCTCATTGGCACTATTGTAGATAATTTGTTAAAATAACCTAATATTAAGGATATCAAGAAACCTTACAGAAAAATTCGGAATTGATATTTTTGAGAAATTTGACTAATAATAGGTTCTTTTTTCAGGAATAATAGTATGGAAATAAAAAAAAGTCATTTATTTTAAAAAAATTCCGAAAATTTCGTCTTAAAGGGTTGAACTATGATTCCTGATAGGAGTAAACTAATTAAAGATAGATTTTATGGAAGTGAAATCTTGTAAATTTATTCAACAAGGGGTTTTGGTAATGAAGGAACATGACATGCAAATCACGCTTAGTACAACAAAGAAAGAAAAACCACAAGCGGACCAGCTTGAGTTCGGTAAGCAGTTTACCGATCATATGTTTATAATGGATTACACACAAGGGCAAGGGTGGCATGATCCAAGAATTGTTCCTTATCAACCGCTCGCATTAGAGCCGTCAGCTATGATTTTTCACTATGGTCAATCTGTATTTGAGGGATTAAAAGCATATGCAACACCAGAAGATGAAATTATACTATTCCGTCCGGAAAAGAACTTTCAACGCTTGAATAGTTCAAATAGCCGATTGTGCATACCGGATGTCGACGTTGATTTTGCGTTGAAGGCCTTAAAAACTTTAATTAGCGTTGATAAGGATTGGGTTCCTCAGGCAGAAGGGACCTCCTTATATATCAGGCCATTCATTATAGCTACTGAGCCTTATCTTGGAGTTTCTCCATCAGAGAAATATCAGTTCATCATCATCATGTCACCTGTAGGTTCGTATTATAAAGAAGGCATTCATCCGGTTAAAATAGCAGTGGAGTCAGCTTTCACACGTGCAGTCAATGGTGGTACTGGAGAAGCTAAAACGGGCGGTAATTATGCATCGAGCCTAAAAGCACAAGAAGTATCAGAAAAGCTGGGTTATGCCCAAGTCCTTTGGTTGGACGGAGTAGAGAAAAAGTATATTGAAGAAGTTGGAAGCATGAATGTTTTCTTCAAAATTAATGGTGAAATTATCACACCTGCCTTAAATGGAAGTATCCTTCCGGGTATTACTCGTGATTCCATTATAGAATTGCTGAAACATTGGAATCTTCCCGTTTCGGAAAGACGCATTTCCATGGAGGAAGTCCATGAAGCATATAAATCAGGTCACTTGGAAGAGGCCTTTGGAACGGGTACAGCAGCGGTGATCTCACCCATTGGTGAATTTTTGTGGAATGGTGAAGAAATGATCGTTCAAACCGGGGAAACTGGCGAACTATCTAGAAAGCTTTATGATACACTGACGGGTGTCCAAACAGGTAAAGTTGCAGACGAGTTAAACTGGACCACTAAAGTTGAAGAAAAAGTGACTCAGATATAAAAACAAAAAAACCTTCTATGAAGGTTTTTTTGTTTTTATATAATCATTTTGTTTCTTATGGCAACCGCGACGGCCTCAGTCCGGTGACTCACTCCTAATTTCCTGATTGCAGAAGAAATATGATCTCTGACGGTAAATTCACTAACGTTCATTTTTGGTGCCATTTGCTTTAGTCCTAAGCCATTGGCTAAATGTTGAAGGACCTCCACTTCACGTTTACTTAGCAGGTAAGTGGGAGGAGCGGATTCCAATGGTGAACTGACAGCCAGTTTCAAATAATGGGAAAGCTTCATTAAATCATTCTTGGTAACAGGCTTGTTGGCATGAATGGTCAACCAAAACGAAACCGATAACCATGTCATTCAAGATTATCGGAATGATTGCCAATGAAGAGATGGAAAATCTTTTAACGTATTTTGCAGGGATGGAAGATTTCGCATGTTGGATGGTTAAGTATATGGGTTTGTTATGTATGACCGCTTGGTGGATAGGGTATATATCATGAATATTTTCTTTAACATTATGTAATGAAAAAATATCTTCTCTTGTACATGCGCATATTCCTTCACCCATTCCTGTTAAACATGAGTAACTGAATAAAGATGCCCGTTGAAATGAAAAAAAATCCACACAGCCCTTTACGATCATTTGTGATTTATTTTCCATATCTTTTTGATCGGAAATCTTTTTTACATGATTCATCAGGGTTTCCTCAAGCATTCGACTTTTTTCCTCCCTACATTTTCAGTGCTAGGATACATACTACTAATATCTTACAATATAATGAAAATCCTTACAAATTAAAACATTCTATAGGAATTCAAAAGTTTACAGTTCATAAAATCAAGGAGGCATTAACATGAAAAGAAAGAATTTAACGACCACCAGCCGGAGTTTTAGAGAAGATACCCTACCATTTAAACTTTATCAAAAGGCAAAGAAATTTGGTATATGGAATCCACGTGACATTGATTTCAGCCAGGATAAAGAAGATTGGAAGTCATTTAATGATATAGAAAGGGAAGTGTTATTACGGATTATTTCCCTTTTTCAGGGCGGAGAAGAAGCCGTGACTTTGGATTTGCTTCCGCTCATCATGACGATAGCAAAAGAGGGTAGGATCGAAGAAGAAATGTACTTAACGACATTCTTGTTCGAGGAAGCGAAGCATATGGAGTTTTTCCGTTATACATTAGATCAAATTGGTGAAACGGGTGATTTGACGGTATATCACTCAGACACTTATAAATCCATTTTTTATGAGATATTGCCTGAAGCGATGGGGAAACTTTTATCCGATCAATCCCCTGAAGCATTGGCGGAAGCAGCCACTGTATATAACATGTTTACCGAGGGAGTTCTTGCAGAAACTGGATATTTCGGGTTTTATGAGACTCTCGAAGCTAGTAAAATGATGCCTGGTTTATTAAAAGGCGTTGGTCTATTGAAGAAAGATGAATCACGCCATATTGCTTATGGAACTTTCCTTCTGCAGAGAATCATCAGTGAACATCCACATATCTATAACCAAGTTGAAAAGAGGATGGAGGAACTTTCACCACTGGCCTTCAAGTTAAATACGGAGGGTTATGATCTGTTAGGTAATCCATTTGGTAATGATAAACAAGCTGTTCTAGAATTTACCATGAAACAATTATCAGTGCGTATGGAGATTTTGGGAAGGGCAAAAGGAAAGGGAGTTGAAGAAATCTATCAAAGTAACGAAAAGGAATATGGGGTTTTGTGAATCGGATACAAGCTTACCACATTTCTGAATGTTGGATGTTGAAAAAGGATTTCACCTTATGGATGACATCAGGCACTTGAAAGCTGGAAATGAACAATTCTTAATCGTTAATATAGACTAATTTGACTGAGGTGAAACTTTATGAAGGTAAACACTCAATCCAATTTTTGGCTAAGGTCTTCGATTTATAGCGGCCCGAATGCTCGTTCAATCATTCCGGATCTATTCAATGGTCTTGGGGCCAAAAGGATTCTACTAGTGAGTGATGTGGGTTTGGAAAAGGCTGGTGTCGTTAAAAAAGTGGTCGAGAGTTTTGAGCTGCCGATATTAGGCACCAAAGCTGAAATAGTAGGGCAGTTTCTTGGTGTTACACAAGACGCAGCGAGTGAATGTGTAAACGAAGCATTGAAATATGCACGCAAAGTGAATGCCGATGCCATACTAGCCATTGGTGGTGGAAGTGTCATTGATACCGCAAAAGCATTGAAATATGGATTATTTCAAGGAATTACGGATATAAATGATGCGATTCCAAGTGGTTATCTATATGAGGGGTTTCCAAAAGCCCAACCTATTAATATTCCACATATTTCAGTAGCCACAACAGCAGGAACCGGTTCTGAAGTATCCCCGATCGCAGTCATTTATAATGAACATATAAAAGTCAAAATGAATATATACAATGTTTTCTTAAGTTCGGATGTAGCCATTTTAGATCCCGAGTTAACTATCGGACTGCCTCCTGAAATAACGGCGTTTACTGGGGCCGATGCATTGACACATGCAATTGAAGCGATCGTCTCACCTGCAGCGACATCAATAACTGATGCTTATGCATTTCAGGCCATACGAGTTATTGAAAAAAATTTACCGAGGGCTGTAAAGGACGGAGCCAATATTGAGGCCAGAATGGAAATGTTGCATGGGAGCATGATGGGAATCACTGCATTTTGTAGTGCACTGAATGCGATTCCGGTTCATAACTTTGCGCACGCATTTGGAGCGTTATTCCGTATTCCGCATGGATTAGCCAATGCCGTGTTATTACCGGTTGTCATGGAGTCTATTCCGGAGTTATATCTTCCAAAGGCCCATTTGATAGCCGAAGCCTTTAAAGTCAAAATACACGATGAAGATCCAAAAGGAATCTTAGCGAAAGTGGTAGAGAAGATCCGCGTTTTCCTATCTGATCTTGGATTGCCCCTTGACTTCAGTGACTATGGAATTAGCGATTCAGACATGGAGGGAATACTTACTGCAGTAATGAAGGATCCAGCTGCCACTAATTATCCGATGTCGTCGGAATTAATCATGTCAGTGGTTTCAAGAGTTTCAACCGTGCGCATTTATTAATTTCAAAAAAAGCCAGCCAAAAGGTTGGCTTTTTTGTTAAGTCCCAAAATGTATGTTCTTTAGCAGTAGGTAATGATCGCTTCAATGATGTGGATCTTAATGAAAAAAACGATAACAACTTGGATCGGAGAGGCACCTACTTAATGCCTTTTTCCTAAGTTTTCCTGGGCCATCTTTATAAGTTCCTTGACCATGCCTCCTCCTAACTTTCCGCCAATTTTCCCATTTTGCTTGGAAGTGAGCTCACCGTTATAGTCTTTTTTCAGCGGTACGCCAATTTCTTTGGCTACTTCAAACTTTGCCTCTTCAGGATTCTTTGTACCAGCAACTTTGGCTTTTAAATCATCGAGTCCTTTTCGCGCTTCGGGTACGAGAACTTTTCTTCTTCTTGCCATTTAAGCATCACTCCTATTTTTTTCTTAGGTTATCCTAATGGAAAGAAAATGATTATCATGCTGAACGATTGTTTTTGGCTGAATACCATAATGACGTTTTTATTAAAGGAAATTGGAATCACCCTGGAACGGGGAACTTATAAAATCTTAAATGAAGAATTATTTAGATATGATGTACCTGATTACGGTGATTTGCCAGTTCGATGAAGTTTTAGTTTATATAAATTCGGGTATCATATATTATCACGATTTAAGGAGAACAATGATGCTGACTGCTAATTCAAGTTTATTAACGAAAGAAGATATGACAAATCCCGATCGAGTGCCGAAATGGCTAATTAAAGAATATCAAACATTCCATAATACAGTGACAGACAAAACATTTCCTTGTTATTTCGGGATGAAAGCTGAAAATAAAGGGGAACTTCGTTATGCTTATATCACACAGGAAGATTGGTCCAATCTCCCTAAAGCAGTGGAAAGTTTTCTTGATTTATTTCAGGAACCACCATATACCAGGCATGGCCTGTTTGTCTTTATGGAGCCTGAATCGATAGAAGGAGATATTGAAATGTACCGTAAAAGGTTTTGGGATATCTTGCAATACCTCCATAAAGCGGATAAAAAACCTTGGCCAATTGAAAAGCCGAAAGATCCTGAGCATTATTTATGGGACTATCATTTTGCAGGGGAACCAATCTTTGTCTTTGGTAATGCTCCTGCTTATAAACAGCGTAAAACCCGCGATTTAGGAAATAGCCTTGTTCTTGGATTCCAACCCCGGATGATCTTTGAAGGGTTGGAAGGAACGGAAAAAGGCGGGATCATGTCACGTGAAAAGGTTCGTGAACGAGTGGAGAAGTGGGATAACCTTCCTACACATCCTGATATCAGTCACTTTGGTGATGTAAATCATAATGAATGGAAACAATTTTTCATCGGCGATGATATAGAACCGATAAAGGGTAAGTGTCCATTCCATCACAAAGAGTTAACTTAACCGAGGGCAAATTGCTCTCGGTTTTTTTCTTCGCGGCATAATGGAATGCTGGTGGTTATAAAAAATCCAGGAGCAAATTCCTGAAATGTACATTTGAAAATAAAAAACATATTTCTTGCCTTATTGGATGTTCAGTCATATAATGTGAAAGTAGTGATTGCAGTTAATTCGAGATATATGGATTAAACATTTATTTTGAAACTGTACTTTTTTCTTACACATACAAAAATTAAATTCTTGGGGGAATTGAAATGTCTAAAGTATTATTTGTTAAATCAAATGACCGTCCAGCGGATCAAGCTATTAGCGTGAAAATGTATGAAACGTTTTTGAACACATACAAGGAAGCAAATAGTAACGATGAAATAACTGAATTGGATTTATTTAAACTGAACTTACCTTACTATGGAAATACAGCAATTACTGCACTATATAAACGCAGCCAAGGAATGGAATTGATTGAAGAAGAAGTTGAGATTGCTGAAATCGTGCAACAATACTTGAATCAATTCCTTGCTGCCGACAAAGTGGTATTTGCCTTCCCGCTATGGAACTCAACTGTTCCTGCGCCATTGGTAACTTATATTTCTTATCTTGCTCAAGCTGGTACAACTTTCAAATACACAGCTGAAGGCCCTGTAGGCTTGGCTGGAGGTAAGAAAGTGGCTTTGCTTAATGCTCGCGGATCGGATTATGCATTGCCTGGAATGGATGCTGGCGAAATGGCAGAGAGATACGTAACGATGAATTTAAACTTATGGGGCATAACAAACCCAGAAACGGTTGTTATCGAGGGACATAATCAATATCCAGATCGTACACAGGATATCGTTGCAGAAGGATTGGCGAAAGTTGCTGAAACTGCGGCAAAATTCTAATTGATAAAAGAAAAACCAGTATGTATTTTTAACATACTGGTTTTTCTATGCAGATTTTTCTGAAAGTCGATTATAATAAAGGGTAAGCCTATAAGCATGAAAGGAAGTGCCGATAATATGCAAACGTTTAAATCACGTGACGAAATCAAAGAGGAAGAAACATGGAACTTAAAGGATATTTACGATGATCAGGCTAAATGGGAAAAAGATTATCAAGAAGTACTTAAGATGACAGATAAATTAAAGTCATATGATGGGCATATTCAATCTTCTCAAGATTTGTTCGAGTATTTACGATTAAGTGAGGAACTTGGGTACATTTATAACAAGCTGTATGTATATGCCATGCTGCAAGCCGATTTGGATACAAGGGTTACCTCATCCCAAGCATTACTGGATCGAGCAGCTCGGTTAGGGCAGAAAATGAGTAATGCAACTGCATTTTTCATGCCGTTCCTTTTGAGCCTGGAAGAACAAACATTAAAAGGGTACATAAAAGAGATAGAGGGTTTAAAATATTTTGAAGAAGATCTCCTGGATTCCTATCGCTATAAAGCCCATGTGTTAGCGAAGGAACAAGAAGAGGTCCTTTCTCAAGTAGGCGAAGCCTTTTCAGCACCTCAAAAAACGTTCGGGATGATCAACAATGCTGATATTAAATTTGGGGAAGTTACGAATGAAGACGGCGAGAGGGTAGAGCTAACGCGAGGAATGTATTCCAAATTGATTGAAGACGATGATCGCGATAAAAGAAAAGAGGCCTATTTCGCCTATTATCAGCCATATGTTCAATTGAAGAATACAATCGCATCCACACTTTCCACAGCAATCAAGAATAATGTGAATCTTTCAAAACTAAGAAATTATCCATCTGCCTTGGAAAAATCCTTATTTGGAGATCAAGTTCCAAAAGAGGTATATGATAATTTGATTATGTCAACTAAGCAAAATATCGGCCCCATGCATAAATACATTCATCTAAGAAAAAAATTGCTGGGGGTAGAAGAATTACGTGCTTATGATTTAAGTGTACCATTGGTGGAAGGTGCTAAAGAGGAAATTTCTTATGATGATGGTTTTGCTTTGATGGTGGAAGCACTAAAACCTCTTGGCGAAGAATATATCACAACACTGAAAACCTTTAAGGAAAAAAGATATATCGATGTCAGGGAAACACCTGGAAAACGTTCAGGCGCTTATAATTTAGGACTTTATGGTGTTCATCCGTTCATCTTATTAAATCACCGTGATGATTTAGACAGTGTATTTACACTTGCCCATGAATCTGGACATGGCATGCATTCTTACTATAGCTCAAAATATCAACCGCAAATAAGTGCAGGATATTCTATTTTTGTTGCTGAGGTTGCATCCACTGTGAATGAAATCCTGCTGATCCGCCATTTGATTAAGACAACAAAAGACGTGCAAAAGAAAAAACACTTACTTAACCATTTCATAGATAGTTTTAAAGGAACGTTCTTCACACAGGTGATGTTTGCGGAATTTGAAAAGATTGTACATGAAAAAGCTGAAAATGATGAACCTCTAAATGCCGAGGTTTTTAATACAGCTTATGAATCGATATTCCGAGCTTATAATGGAGATGAAATAATTTTCGATGAAGAAGTGAAGTATGGGTGGTCACGCATCCCACACTTCTATCGTCCGTTTTACGTCTACAAATATGCAACTGGTTACGTTTCAGCTATTACGATCGCAGATAAGATCATTTCCGGGGACCAAAAAACACTTGAAAGTTATTTGACGTTCTTGAAAAGCGGGAGTTCCGATTTCCCATTGGAGTTGCTTAAGAAAACAGGCGTAGATTTAACTAAACCTGATCCAATCGAAAATGCAATGAGGATTTTCAGTGATCTGGTTGACGAATTCACGGAGTTATCAGAGGGCTAATCTAAACCATTTCTTCCAAAAGAGCCCATGGTATGATGTTATAAAAAATGCTATAGTTAAAATATTGGCGTAGGAAAGGCCCAATCTTATGATTGGGCCTTATTTTATATGTTAAAGAAACGAATACTGCGCGAAAAAGGTCATAGGGACAGATATTTTCTACATCGGAGCTTTAGGCCAGTTTCTTTAAACTTCAATGGCATATTTTGTGAGGAAAGTGAAAAATGAATTCAACAGTTAATTATATAAAAGAATGGCAGCAGGCCCTACAACTTGAAATCCTGCATTTAAAAAAATACGGCAGCACAAAATACCTGGTTTCGAACGGCCATCTGCTTACAAGTGATGGTTCTTTCAGCTATTATTTTGAAACAGGTTCATCGATAAAAATTCCTGTCGGTTCCCTCGTTCGACTGGAATGGGGAGGAATTAAACAGGATGGAAGGATCCTCTCATCGGAAGGGAAAAGTATAATTATCGTATTTGACCGCTCGTTAGGCGATATGATCGGTGAAGCCTTTTTATTCCATGATCCATGGGAATTGCTAGAACAATTGATTATCCGCTTGGATGAAATCAAGAGAAGTAAAAAGAAAAGGCTTCGGATCAAGCGCCTGATGGACCCATCCATGCCCCAAAAACATCCTGTTAACGAAAAACTAAGCAGTGTGAAAGAGCTATATGCCCGTTCGAAGTTCAATCCTGTCACTTTTGTCTGGGGACCCCCTGGAACAGGAAAAACCTATACGCTTGCACGTACAGTAGCCAATCATTATTTACAAGATAAAAAAGTGTTGGTCTTGTCTCATAGCAACCAGGCTGTAGATGTTTTGATGGCTGAGATTTCTTCATTCATTAAAAAGAAAGATCGTTTCAAAGAAGGCGATGTGCTTCGCTATGGGTCTCAAATCGGTGAATCTCTAGCCATCCATGATGATATAGTTACGGGACAATTATTAGGTAAACATGAACCGACATTGGTTAAAGAAAAAGAACAGCTTGGAGAAGAGAAACGTTTATTAAAACATGACTTGGCTGGCTCCTTCAGTAAAAGGGATACGGATCAATTAATCGAGATAGAAAAAAAACTGGCCAAAGTTTTGGAGAAAATCCGCCAAAAAGAGGTTCAATTAGTAAAAGAGGCAAAAATCATCGGTACGACCTTGGCTAAAGCCGCAAATGACGAAACGATTTATCAAAAGGAATATGATCTGGTCATTTTGGACGAAGCGAGCATGGCTTACGTACCACAGGTGGCATTTGCTGCAGCGATATCCAAACATATTATCGTTTGTGGTGATTTCAAACAATTGCCGCCTATTGCTTCCGCTCGTGATTCACTCGTGAAACTTTGGCTGAAGGAAGACATCTTCCATCGGTCCGGTGTCGCTCAATCTGTGGAAGAAGGAGAACTTCATCCTCATTTATTCCTGTTAAAAGAACAGCGCCGCATGCATCCTGATATTTCTGCATTCACTAATCGTATCGTCTATAACAATTTTGTTGGGGATCATGAAAGTGTTGCGACTAGCAGGGAGAGCATAATGCTGGCGGAACCGTTTGCCAATAAGGCAGCCGCACTAGTCGATACTAGCTTATCAGGGGAATATTGCATAACTGAACGCACTTCCCACTCGAGAATGAATCTTTGGCAATTGCTTTTATCTTTTCAACTGATTCATGAAGCGTATATGGGCGGGACAAGGTCAATTGGTTATGTCGCCCCATATCGTGCTCAGGCAGACTTGATGGAAAAACTATTGGATGACTTATATGTCAAAGAACGGCAAACAGCTGATATCATCGCAGCAACTGTACACCGTTTTCAGGGAAGTGAACGTGAAATGATGATTTTTGACACAGTTGATAGTTATCCGCAAAACAGGGCTGGAATGTTATTGACAGGGAGAGAAAGTGAAAGGCTCATTAACGTGGCAATAACAAGGACGAAAGGGAAGTTTGTACATGTATGTGACACTTCATTTGTTAACAAACACGTTTATCGCAGCAAAACACTCCGTCAGCTTGTCGATCATCAAATTCAAAATGATCAGTTTGTGTCAAAGAAAGACATTGGAAAATGGGTTAAACACCAGCACCCAAAATTGCAATGGATGCATGCCCGTAAATTGGGTGATTTTCTGGAAGATATTGAGTCGGCAAAACAAGAGATGGTTATGGCAGTGCCGGATTTAAACAGTTTGTCAGAAGAATGGAAGCTATACTTAATGAAACGAAACCCAGCAGTGAAATTGACGATTATATCAGTAAAAAGAAACCCTGATATAGATTCTGATCATTTTATTTGTTCACCGGTTTCCTTTTCGTTTATCATCTTTGATAAACGAGTTACCTGGTTAGGTTTGCCCGTAGAGTCCAATAATCGGATACAGCCCCCATTTATAGCGGCTCGTTTGGATTCGCAAATAGTGGCTGATGAATTACTATCTCAATTCAAAAAAAATGAATAGCTCCGGAAAAGGCCCTTTTATAGGGCTTTTTTTATTTTATAAAATGTATATTCCTTAAAATACCTCGCTAGAATATATGTTATTCTCTTGAGTCATCTACTAAAATTAATATATTAAAACAAAGACCTCGTCAGAATATATAATTCATCCATAATCCCGAATCTGGATTCAACTCCTTATAATTTCCGCTAAAGACTGCAAACTACAATAACATAGCAAGCTTTTCATGCGACTTTCTAATAGTTATGATTTACTATTAAGTTACGAAAGACAAGAAGGGAGGGATAAAATGAAACTGGGTATATTAGATCAATCCCCAATTGCATCCGGACAATCTGCACAAGAAGCATTACAGGCCTCACTGCAACTTGCTCAAGAAGGCGATAGGCTAGGTTATAGCAGAATCTGGTTTACTGAACATCATGATCTGCCGGGATTGGCCTGTTCCGTTCCAGAGGTGTTGATAAGCTATATTGCTGCGCAAACCAAAAATATCCGAATTGGATCTGGGGCAGTGCTGCTTCCGCATTATAAGCCATATCGGATAGCGGAGACTTATAATATGCTTGCGACCCTTTTTCCAGGCAGGATTGATATGGGACTGGGACGTGCTCCTGGTGGATCTGCGGAAGCTACGATGGCCTTATCCGATAATTTTCTTCAGAATGTTTACAAAATGCCTGAACTTGTTAAGGAACTGTTGAATTTTCTTAGAGATGAATTTCCGAAAGAACATCCCTATTCAAATGTTTCTGCTGCTCCTATCCCAAAGGTATCGCCTGAACCATGGATATTGGGAACAAGCGGGAAAAGCGCAAAACTTGCCGCTGAGAATGGTACTGCATACGCATTTGGTGAATTTATGAGTGAAAATGATGGAGTGCAGAGTTTTCAGCAATACCGTGATAACTTCCTATCGAAAGGGTTACTTAAAGCTCCTAAAACAATCGTTACGGTTGCTGCCATATGTGCGGAAACCGAGGAACTTGCAAAAGAAATCGCTCTTAGCAACACCCTATGGAAAATTCAAAGTGGACAAGGGGAAAGAAGGCAGGTTCCAAGCATAGAAGAGGTAAGGAATCATGTTTGGACTGAAAAAGAAAAAGCACTGATGGAAACCATGCATGAAAAACTGATTTTTGGTACACCTTCACAAGTGAAGTATCGTCTTTTGGAGATTCAAGAGAAATATCTAGCAGATGAAATCATGCTGATAACCATCACCCATAAGTTGGAGGATAGGCTTAATTCGTTTCGTTTGATTGCCAGGGAAATTCTTAACAGTTAATCCCTTCGAGCATTTTGTGTGCATTTTGTGTGCATTTTCTATATGATGGCTTTGCGTCCAATTTATCATAATTGAAAGAAAGAAGATGAAGATATGAATGCTGATCAACATGCAAAAAAACTTAGCGACATTTCTTTTTCCGTTCTGGACCTAGCTTCTATTGTTGAGGGTGGTACAGTTTCGGGAGCTTTTAAAAATACAATAGATTTAGCAAAGCATGTGGAGCAATGGAATTATAACCGTTTCTGGGTTGCAGAACACCATAGCATGCCAGGGATCGCAAGCTCTGCAACGTCAGTGCTTATAGGCTATGTGGCAGGAAAGACGGAAAGAATTCGTGTGGGTTCTGGTGGCATAATGCTGCCGAATCATGCACCACTTGTTATCGCAGAACAATTTGGAACATTGGAAGCAATGTATCCTGGTAGAATAGATTTGGGACTTGGGCGAGCTCCGGGAAGCGACCAATATACGGCCATGGCTCTCCGGGGTGATGTACGTAATAACGGTCAGGATTTTCCTGAACAATTAGCACAGCTCCGCAGCTATTTGGATGCGGATTCTAAACATAATCGTGTTCGTGCCATCCCTGGAGAAGGACAGGACATTCCGATTTGGCTGCTTGGTTCAAGTGGCTTCAGTGCAGCATTATCAGCTCAGCTGGGATTGCCATTTTCATTTGCAAGCCATTTTTCCCCTGAAAATACCCAACCAGCTTTAGCTCGTTACCGCAATAATTTCCAACCATCAGACGTTCTCGATAAACCTTATGTCATGGTTGGTGTCAATGTTTTTGCAGCAGATTCTTCGGAAGAAGCACAAAGGATTGCTACATCTTATCAACAGCAATTCTTGAATTTGATCCGTAATACACCAGGACAACTTGCTCCTCCAGTTGATACGATGGAAGGCATTTGGACAGAATATGAAAAGGCCATTGTCATGAAACAACTGAATGCCTCCATTATAGGAAATCCGGAAGAAGTAAAAGAGCAGTTGCAGACCTTTTTAGATGAAACCCAGGCGGATGAAATGATTATAAACTCTGCCATTTATGATCAGAATGCACGCCTTCGTTCTTATGAAATCATTGCAGAAGTGACTGGAATGAAATAAGTGTCATTGAATGAGCTTGCAGATCACGTATCTGCAAGCTTTTTTAAAAATACATAACGATTGACTTTATAAACAAAGTTAGGAGAAAAGAATGAAACGAGAAGATCCTTTATCCTTAATATTTCACTTCACAGATAAACAAGGTGACAGCAGGCCACTCTATTTTACGAACCCGAAAAAAGTGTTCACCGCCCATTCCATTGGGGATGTCCTTCCTCAATTTCAAAAAGTCCAGGAAGCGATCGAACAGGGGCATTACGCAGCGGGATATGTTTCCTATGAAGCTGCACCTGCTTTTGAAAAATCTTTTAAAGTAAAAGATGGAGCCAAAATGCCATTATTATGGTTCGGAATTTTTGATAAACCGGAAGAACAATTACCTGGAAAAATGACAGGGACCTTTAATTTGGCTGAATGGCAATCAGAAACGGATTCAAATACCTATCATTCCGGGTTTCAAAGAATAAAATCAGAAATTGAGAAAGGCAATACGTACCAAGTGAATTATACGATGCGTTTGCAATCCAAGTTCGAAGGAGATGACTTCGCTTTCTTTGATCGCTTGAAGAGAGCTCAACGCTCGAACTATAGTGCATATTTGAATGTGGGGACACATCGAATCCTCTCTGCTTCACCTGAGTTGTTTTTCCGTTGGGAAGATGGTCAGCTGATTACTCGACCAATGAAAGGAACGGTAAAGCGGGGAACGACACTGAAAATGGATCAACTCAATGCAGACTGGTTAGCAGCCTCGGAAAAGAATCAAGCTGAAAACTACATGATTGTGGACCTACTCAGAAATGATTTGGGAATGATTGCAGAACCAGGAAGTGTCAAGGTTCCACAACTTAAGGCAATTGAAAAATATCCGACCGTTTGGCAAATGACATCGACGATAACAGCCGATACGAAACCCGGAACAACAATCATTGATATATTCAAGGCCCTTTTTCCATGTGGATCGATAACAGGGGCACCTAAAATAAAAACGATGGAAATCATCACCGATATCGAAAATTCCCCACGTGAAGTTTATTGCGGTGCAATCGGGTTTATCACTCCTGATTCTGAAGCCGTTTTTAATGTGCCGATTCGTACGGTCGTGATCGAAAAGGAAACAGGTAAAGCCGAGTATGGGGTAGGCGGGGGAATCACTTGGGATTCCGAGTTAACGGAAGAATATGACGAAGCCTTTTTAAAGGCCAAATTATTGACAGTCGAAAGTCCTGCATACAAACTATTGGAATCGATGAAGCTCAACGATGGAGAATATTATTTGTTGAATGATCATATCGATCGGATGAAACAATCCGCTGATTACTTTAATTATCGGTTCTCTGAATTGAAACTTAGAGATCAACTCCAAAAGTATGCGGATTTGAATAAAGGCACGTTGCAAAAGGTAAGGGTACTACTTAATGAATATGGTGAAATTGAAGTCTCCGGACAAGCAATTAAGCTCCTTGATTCAGAATTAACAGCTATCTTGGCTGAAACTCCAATATCAAGCGGAAATCCCTTTCTTTTTCATAAGACGACTAATCGTGATGTATATGAAGGCTTTCAAATGAATAATCCTGACTTCCATGACGTTTTACTTTGGAATGAAGAAGGATACATCACGGAATTCACGAACGGAAATGTAGTGGTGAAAATAAATGGAGACCTCTTTACGCCTCCTGTGGAATCAGGACTACTTGCTGGAACTTTTCGTCAAGAGTTAATCAGGAAGAAGGAAATCAAAGAAAAGCCCATTTCAAAGGCTGACCTTAATAGCGCTGAGGAAATTTGGTTTATTAATAGTGTGCGAGGGAAATTAAAAGTGAATTTAACATTCTAAGCTGATTTCCCTGAAAAAATGATAATTGTAATCTTTATTGCAGTTTGTTGAGTTATAGTAGATGATGAATACTACATATACTGGGAGGGACTGCTGTGGAGATGCATAAAATCGCAGGTTTATCGATTATGGAGTGGAAGACGAAAGATCCAATGCTTAAAAATCTTATAAACATGGATGAAGTCTTCTGGATGAATCCAAATTACGGTGCCAAACAAGAAAACCCAATCGTCCATGCTGAACAGGTTAAAACGGCTGAGGACAGATTGGATAGATTCGCAAATTATATGATTAATGCCTTTCCGGAAACTGGACCAATGGAGGGAATCATTGAATCACCACTAGTTGAGATTCCTTCCATGCAAAAAAAAATGGAAGAATCCTATAAGACTGAAATGGCTGGGAAACTTTTGCTTAAATGTGACAGTCATTTACCTATTTCAGGATCTATCAAGGCACGCGGAGGTATTTACGAGGTGTTGAAACGTGCCGAGGAAATTGCCATGAAGCATGGTGGTTTAAGACTAGCTGATAACTATGGAATACTTGCGAGTGATGAATACAAAGAGCTTTTTTCAAAATATTCGATTGCAGTCGGTTCAACCGGCAATTTAGGAATGAGTATTGGTATAATAAGCGCTAAGCTGGGGTTTAAGGTAACAGTCCATATGTCGGCAGATGCCAAACAGTGGAAAAAGGATAAATTAACAAGTCTTGGTGTCATTGTAAAAGAATATGATGATGATTATAGTAAAGCTGTAGAAGAAGGCCGTAAGGAAGCATTACTTGATCCAAATTGCCATTTTATTGATGATGAAAATTCGGTGGATTTGCTGCTGGGATATGCGACGGCTGCAACGCGGCTGAAGAAACAACTGAAAGATATGTCCATTCCAGTTGACGAAGATCACCCTTTGTTTGTGTACTTACCGTGTGGAGTCGGCGGCGGACCAGGCGGTATCACATATGGGCTCAAGTTAGCCTTCGGAGATGATGTTCATTGTTTTTTTGCAGAACCGACACACTCACCATGCATGACGCTCGGATTGATGACAGGACTTCATGACAAAGTCTCGGTGCAGGAATTTGGAATCGATAATAAGACGGAAGCGGATGGACTTGCTGTCGGAAGACCTTCAGCATTAGTTTCCAGTATGATGACGACCATGTTAAGCGGCAGCTATACCATAGAGGATAAAAGGTTATTCGAACTGCTCCGGGAGATGGCAGAGACGGAAGGTTATTATTTAGAACCATCTGCCCTCGCAGGAGCATTCGGACCCATACAACTTTTTTCAGGTCCAGAAGGAAGGAAATATATTAGGGACCAAAAACTGCTGGATAAAATGAACAAATCCACACATATCATCTGGGCGACTGGCGGGAGCATGGTACCCAAGGATATGATGGAACAATATTTATCTAAAAGTTAAAAAAAAAGAAGTTCACGACAGTGAACTTCTTTTTTCTTTATAAACCCCATGATTTCAATAAAAGGTGAATGGCTTTTTCCAATTCAGATTCAGGAATCCCTGCAAAGCCCAATATGATTTTAGGAGGATGTTCGTCAATTTTTTCGATCGAATATGTGGATAATCCATAAATTTTAATATGGTCTTCGTTTGCCTTTTGAATAAGTGTCTGTTCATCCATGCCGTTCTTAACGATGAGGACGATATGTAATCCTGACCGCTCACCAGTGATGGTTATTTGTTGATGTGGTTTAAACAGCTCGATCACTTTATCCAACTTGCGCCGGTAAACTTTCCTCATCCGATTTAAATGCTTTTCGAAATCCCCTTCCTTCATGAACTGTGTCAACACATGTTGATCAATCCGTGAAACGGTTGAATGGTAAAAAGATAATTTCTGTTGATGCATTTGTAACAGCGAAGCGGGTAGAACCATATAACTGATCCGAATTGATGGCATCAATGATTTGGAGAATGATCCTAAGTAAATCACCTTATCACCAGCATCCATACTTTGTAAGGAAGGAATTGTTTTTCCACTATAACGAAATTCACTATCGTAATCGTCTTCGATAATATAGCGGTTTGCTGCCCCTTGAGCCCAGTTCAGCAATCGCGTCCGTCTGTTAACGGATAAGATCGTCCCATAGGGGAAGTGATGTGAGGGAGTTACATACACTACATCGATCTTTGAATCTTCAATTGGGTTTACCTTTACGCCTTCTTCATCAATTTGCAGTGGATGGACTTCATTTGGGTAGCTGCGTAAAATCCGGTGAATCAAATGATATCCAGGATCTTCAACACCATAAATGGCATTTTTATCGAAAAGAAGTACAAGCTGCTGCAATAAAATTTCCATTCCTGCACCAATGATGATTTGTTCAGGCACACATTGAACCCCACGTGCATGATACAAATAATGGGCAATTTCACATCGTAATTCATATTCCCCTCTAGAATCCCCCAGTAAAAGAAGATCTTGATGCGATTCATCAATTTTATTTTTCGTGTATTTTCTCCATTTTTCAAATGGGAAGTTTTCCGTGTCAATTTGGCTGGGATGAAAATGATACAGTAAATTCCCCTCATTATCATTAATTTGTTCCAAGGAAACTTGGTCGGTTTGCGTATACTCTAAATCCTCGAATGTTTGAATATAGTACCCTTTTCTTGGTATGACTTCAACGTATCCTTCAGCAGTTAATTGTTCATATGCTGTCTCGACAGTATTTTGACTAATCTGAAGGAACTCTGCCAATTTACGTTTGGAAGGCAGTTTTGTGCCATAAAGAAGACGGCCATCAATGATTTCTTTTTTAATATGTGAATATAATTGTTCATACAAAGGTACTTCACTAAATCGATTTAAATCACAAGTTAGCATATTCATATTGTTTCCGCCTTTTAGATAAAATTATACTGACCCCATTAAATTAATTAAAACTGACACTTTCAATACGGTCAACTATTTTTTATACTAAACACAACAAATCTAAAAAATGCAAATATTAGGGGGAAGAGAAATGGAAAAATTATTAGGAACTGACACAGTAAAAAGAGGAATGGCACAAATGCAAAAGGGTGGCGTAATTATGGACGTCATAAATGCAGAACAAGCAAAAATTGCTGAAGCATCAGGTGCTGTCGCTGTCATGGCATTGGAGAGGGTTCCTTCAGACATCCGTGCGGCTGGCGGGGTAGCAAGAATGGCAGATCCGCGAATTGTCGAGGAAGTAATGAATGCAGTATCCATCCCGGTCATGGCTAAAGCAAGGATTGGCCATATTGTTGAATCAAGGATCCTGGAATCCATGGGAGTGGATTATATCGATGAAAGTGAAGTGCTGACGCCTGCTGATGAAGAATATCATATATTAAAAAGTGATTTCACAGTTCCTTTCGTTTGTGGCTGCCGTGATTTAGGCGAAGCTTCACGCCGTATTGGAGAAGGAGCATCGATGCTTCGTACAAAAGGAGAACCAGGTACAGGTAATATCGTGGAAGCTGTGCGTCATATGAGAAAGGTACAGTCCCAAATTCGTAAAGTGAGCATCATGAGTGATGATGAATTAATGACGGAAGCAAAAAATATTGGTGCCCCTTATGAAATTTTAAGAGAAATCAAACGGACGGGTAAATTGCCTGTAGTTAACTTTGCAGCTGGCGGAATTGCCACTCCAGCAGATGCAGCACTGATGATGGAATTGGGAGCAGATGGCGTATTCGTGGGGTCCGGTATTTTTAAATCGGAGAATCCAGAAAAATTCGCATCGGCAATCGTTCAAGCGACTACATATTTCACAGATTATGAATTGATAGGCCGGTTGTCAAAAGAGTTGGGCAGTGCAATGAAAGGAATCGATATTTCCAAACTAGCTCCAGCAGAACGTATGCAGGAACGTGGATGGTAATATGATAACTATCGGTGTTTTGGGATTACAGGGTGCAGTTGAAGAACACTTGAACCAAATCAATGCTGCCGGTGAACAAGCAATACTTGTTAAAAAACCGGAACAGCTGCAAGAAATCGATGGCTTAATCATTCCAGGCGGAGAAAGCACCACGATGAGAAAGCTAATGGATCGTTATGGATTCAAGGAACCAATCAAAACTTTCTTCGAACATAAAAAACCTATTTTCGGTACTTGTGCGGGGATGGTATTGGCGGCCAACGAATTGACTGGTGATGAGAAGGCCTATCTTGAACTAATGGACATTTCCGTGAAAAGGAACGGATTTGGACGTCAACGGGATAGTTTCGAGGCTGAATTATCAATTAAAGGAATGGAAGAACCTTTTAAGGCCGTTTTCATCCGAGCTCCATTTGCGGATGGAATTGGAGAAGATGTAGAGATATTGGCTGTTTATGAAGAGAATGTTGTCGCTGCGAGACAAGAAAATGTCCTTGTCAGTGCGTTTCATCCAGAATTAACGGGGGATGATCGTTTCATGCAACTTTTCATTGAAATGGTTAAGACATCCATAAGTAAAGTCGAATTGAAAACCTGTTAAACAAATGAAGCTGTCCTTTTATTAGGACAGCTTTTCTTTCTAATGCACTAAAAGCTAAAAGGGTATGATTAAATAACATATTGCTTGAAATTACTATTTTATACTTATATAACAAATAAGTAAGTAATTACTCACTTATTTGTTATGAGCTTTGAAAGGGGTATGTATATGACAGCAAGAGTTGCAGTTATTACAGGAGGAGCAAGCGGAATTGGCCGAGCGACATGCTTGAAATTCGCAGCCAAAGGGGACAAGGTCGTTGTTGCGGATTTTAATGAAGAAATGGGACGGGAAACTTTGAACGGATAACGGCGGATGGTGGAGAGGGCATTTTTGTTAAAACGGATGTTTCCAATCATGAAGATGTTGAAGCGTTAATCAAAAAAGCGGTCGAAGCATACGGTAGGATCGATATCATGTTTAATAATGCCGGCATTGGTGCTGGAGGGATGATCCTCAATCAAGATATGGACGGGTACTTCAAAACGATTGGAGTGAACCAGCACGGAGTGGCCTTCGGCATCATGGCAGCAGGCAGGAAAATGTAGGAACTGGGTATCATGGGTGTCATTATAAATACCGCCTCTGTGTTTGGCTACTTAGCTTCCCATGGGACTTTTGCCTATCAGGCGTCCAAAGGAGCTGTTAGAATGATGACACAGACAGCAGCTTTGGAATTGGGTGCTTATGGAATACGCGTAGTAGGCATTGCACCAGGCGGTGTTGATACTCCAATCATACAAGGCTATAAAGATATGGGAATCATCGATAAATTGAATGCAAGTCAAATGCGCGGTAAATTAATTAAGCCAGAAGCCATTGCAAATGCTGTCTATTTATTATCCTTGGAAGAAGCGGATGCAATCAATGGAAGTGTAGTCATGGTCGATGATGGCTATGCATCTTTTAAATGATTATCTGAAAAAGAAAACATCGTTCAAATTAGCCGATGTTTTCTATATACGATATATGGGAATATTGATTTCTAATAGATCGAAGGTAATATTGACCGATTGGTACCATCGGGATATCATGTAAAATAGATTGGTGAAACCAGTCTTATCTTTATAAAAGAAGGTTGATATTTTTGAAAAAAGGGCAGCAAACCAAAGAACGAATCATAAATGTAGCCCGGACTCTTTTTGCGACAAAAGGGTTTGACATGACAAGAACGAATGAAATTGCCTCTGCATGCAATGTTTCCGAAGCTACTATTTACAAATACTTTGAAAGCAAAAAAGATTTGCTTCTGGCTACAATTACTCCTAATGAAAAAGAGGAGGCTGAAGATGGGACAAACCATCTGTCAACTGATGATCTTGTGGAAAATCACGTTTGCACCATGATAAAAAACGTTCTTGAAAATAAAGAACAGTTTTCGATATTATTTCGGGAAACACAATTCGATCAAGATATTTCAAAGCAATATGTTGATCAAATTTTCAAGCCGAATGTCAAGCATATTGAAATACAGAAGAGAATAGATAGCGGAGAGATACAATATATTTCTGATATTATCCTTTTTAATGTGGGGATCATTTCTTTCACATTGGCATTATCTACACATTATGAGATTCATCAACAGAAAAAGGAACCATATTTTACTTCTGAACGAATTAAGAGCATTGCACAACTTTTGGTATATGGTATTCATGGAAAACAAAATCATACATAATGAAACGGTCAAATTAAAAGGCTGAGCATCAAGCCGCAAATATGACCGTGTTTTTTTGAATGGTAAGCAATCATTACTTGTGAAATTAATAAACCGGAGTGTAAGATTTGACTTATATTTTTCAGACTATTACGATAACTGCATGCTGCAACAAATTCATTACGAGGATTTTTATTCTAAAACCATGTAATATGGGAGGGGATTTATATGAGCGATATCGTAATTTTATCAGGAAGTCCAGCGATTCCATCAAGAACGGACATTTCACTAAAACATATTCAATCATTAGTCGAAAACCAAGGATTTACCACAGCTTATTACTCAATTACGGATTTCTCAGCAGATGATTTATTCCAAGGGAAATATAATAGCGAAGATATCTTAAAGCTTTCGGAGAAAATACAAGCAGCCAGAGGAATCATCATTGGTTCACCGGTATATAAGGCTTCTTATACAGGGGTATTAAAAGCCTTGATTGATTTGCTGCCAGAAGGAGCTTTTAAGGGGAAGCCAGTGCTGCCCATTATGATTGGCGGAAGTAACAGGCATTTATTGGCGATTGATTATGCGCTTAAACCATTAATTTCAATATTAAAAGGCGAGCCGTTGCAGGGCATATATTTTGTGGATAAGGAAATAGATAAACAGAATTCAGAAAACCCGATCAATGACTTGAATTTAGTTGATCGCGTTCAGAGTCAGGTTCAAGAATTTATAGAAGCGATTCAGTTAAGAAATTAATAAGTAATCGACTTCAATAAAAGGAATGGAATTCAAGTAATTACTTTTTCAATGAATGACAGGCATCAATAATAGCTTAATAATGAAAATAGACTCATTTTTTGGAGACTTTATCTAAAAAGACGAGTCTATTTTCATATTTAAATGAACATAAAATCATGAATGGAATAGTGTGTATAAAAATAACAGTTCCTCCATAATATTAAACCAAGTTATTTTATAAGAAAACTCCATTGACAAGGATTAAATATATGTTAATATTTAAAATAATAAAACTTATCCAGAGCGACGGAGGGAATTGGCCCTTTGAAGTCCAGCAACCTGCATGATGGATGCAAGGTGCTACCTCCAACAAAATGTTGATCATTTTGGAAGATAAGGTAAAGAATATTTACCTTGAAATCTTTCCATCATGGAAAGATTTTTATTTTTCGCAAAATTCTTTGGGAAACCATAACAATTTAAGGTTGTTTGGAATTATATAAATTTAATAAATTCATTTAATCAGCGGTGAAATAATATATTCGCGGATTTTCTTAAAGGAGGAACAGGTTTGGATAAAGAGAATCAGCTTGAAGAAATATTTGAACGACTTCAAGAAATGCTTAATTCAATGAAGTATGGATCGATTACACTTATTGTCCAAGATGGTAAAATCATTCAAATGGAAAGAAATGAAAAACTAAGAATTAAATAAGGTATCTGCTGACTAGAAAAACTAGAGGCGGGTTTAACTGATATAAAGAGAGTATTGGTTAGATTCGTCTCTTTTTCCTAGGGTCATTTAAACTGGGGAAGATTATAACGGGCATTGATCAAAAGTAACTCTAACCAGCGACATACAGCAAGTTCTTAGAGGGGGCTACAAAGTTGGCTGCATTAATAAACTATGAAAATTTCAACACCGGGGATTTACCTGTATTTCCTGAAGATAGTGAGACAAAAGGTGCTTTGGAAGTACTGCAATGGGCGAATGACCATTATGGAAACAAACTGATATATGCGTGTAGTTTCGGTATAGAAGGCATCGTGCTTACGGATTTATTGGCGAAGGTCAATCCCTCGGCAAAAATAGTTTTCCTTGATACAGATGTTCATTTTGAGGAAACTTACCAATTGATCGATCAAGTGAAAAAGCGATATCCAAATCTTTCAATCGAAATGAAGAAACCAGCATTGACGCTTGAAGAACAGGCAGCGGAACATGGGGATGAATTATGGCTTAGCGATTCCAATAAGTGCTGTAACATCCGTAAAATCACTCCGCTTACAGATGTGCTTTCAACGGCAACAGCCTGGCTTTCGGGACTACGGAGGGAGCAATCTGAAACAAGGGCTCTGACAGAGTATATCAATAAGGATAATAAGTTCAAGTCAGTAAAAATATGTCCACTCATACATTGGACATGGAAAGATGTTTGGCGTTATGCCCACAAAAATGGACTTCCATATAATATCCTGCATGATAATGGATATCCAAGCATTGGTTGTAAAACATGTACGGCACCTGCCTTCAATGCAGATGATTTACGCTCAGGCCGTTGGCAAGGAGCCCAAAAAACGGAATGCGGATTGCATTTATCTTAAATAAATAGAAATTATAGGCTTAAATAAATAGAAACCATAGGGGGAAATTAGCATGACAATCAGTTTACCGCACGGAGGAACACTAATCGATCTTTGGGAACCAAAATATGATTTTAGTAAAATAACAAAGTCAATTGAAATTGACGAAATAGCTTTAAGTGATCTTGAATTGATAGGCACTGGTGCCTACAGCCCGATCAAAGGTTTCTTTACTAAAAGTGACTATGAGACAGTTGTCAAGGATATGAGGCTTAGCAGCGGCCATGTATGGAGCATCCCGATTACGCTGCCTTTGAACGTTGAAGTTGCAGAAACTCTTACTATAGGTGAAGAGGTAAAGCTGACTCATGAAGGTGAAACATACGGAGTTCTCTCCGTTTCCGATATTTTCACTCCCGATAAACAATTGGAAGCGACATTAGTATATCAAACGGATGATGAGAAGCATCCTGGTGTTAAAAATTTATATAACCGCGGGGATGTATATGTCGGCGGAGAAATAAAGTTAGTCAAGAGAATAGAGCGTCCGCTATTTCAAGCAAATTATCTGGACCCAGTTGAGACAAGGAAAGCTTTTGCTGAAAAAGGCTGGGAAACGGTTGTCGGATTCCAAACGAGGAACCCTGTTCACCGTGCACACGAATATATTCAAAAGACAGCATTGGAGATTGTCGACGGCTTATTTTTAAATCCTCTTGTAGGTGCCACTAAATCCGATGACATTCCGGCAGATGTCCGAATGGAAAGCTATAAAGTGTTGCTTGAAAAATATTATCCCAAGGATCGCGTCTCACTTGCAGTTTTCCCTGCTGCCATGCGTTATGCAGGACCAAGAGAAGCGATTTTCCATGCGATGGTCCGTAAAAATTATGGTTGCACCCATTTTATCGTCGGACGTGATCATGCGGGTGTGGGTGATTATTATGGCACATATGATGCTCAAAAAATCTTTGGGAATTTTAACGCAGATGAGTTAGGGATCACGCTATTATTCTTTGAACATAGTTTTTACTGTAAAGAATGTGGCAATATGGCTTCCGCTAAAACTTGTCCGCATGGCAAGGAAGACCATGTCATCCTGTCTGGAACGAAGGTAAGGGAAATGTTGCGTAATGGAGAAATTCCTCCAGCTACCTTTAGCCGTAAAGAAGTCATCGAGGTGTTGATCGAAGGTCTTAAAAAGAATGAAGTTTATAACTGATAGGACATAAATTGAAGGATCACATGAAGAGGGGGATTATTAAATGAGTAAAAGTACGAATGTCACTTGGCATGAAACGTCATTGACCAAGGAGCTCCGCCGGAAGCAGAACGGGCATGAAAGCACAGTTCTATGGTTTACAGGACTCTCGGGTTCAGGAAAATCAACGATTGCGAATGCGGTCGCTAAAGAGTTATATAATCGGAATATTCGAAGTTATGTTTTGGATGGTGATAATATCCGCCACGGTTTAAATAAAGATTTAGGTTTTTCTGAAGAGGATCGGACCGAGAATATTAGGCGAATCGGTGAGGTTTCCAAGTTATTCGTGGATAGTGGGCAGTTCGTATTGACCGCCTTCATATCACCTTTCAGGGCAGATCGGCAGATTGTACGTGATTTACTCGATGAAGGGGAGTTTATTGAAGTATACATAAAGTGTCCGATCGAAGAGTGCGAAGTGCGTGACCCAAAAGGTCTTTATGACAAGGCGCGTAAAGGAATCATTAAAGATTTTACCGGAATCGACTCTCCATACGAAGAACCTGAACAACCGGAAATCATTTTAGAATCCGACCAATACAGCATTGAAGAGTGCGTTGAACAGGTAATCGCCTATTTGACAGCAAAGAAAGCGATCTAATCAAGGAGGAAAAGTAATGGTTTACGAGAAATTTTGGTCGGAAAATCCACTAATCGCTAAAAATAAAACGGAAATCTGGAAATTGGAAAAAGACGGATTGAAGATATTCGATGATATTCCACATTACGCTGCAAATGGTTTTGATTCCATCCCTAAAGAGAATTGGGATATGTTCAAGTGGGCAGGTCTATACCTGCAACGGCCAAAAGAAGCAGGTTACTGGATGATGCGTGTCGTTATTCCCGGAGGTATCCTGACTTATGATCAACAGATAACTCTAGCTAACATCGCTAAAGATTACGGGAGGGATGTATATGACATTACAACCCGTCAAGCCATTCAATTCCACTGGTTGACCATCGAACAAGTCCCGGATATCTTAAACCGTTTGGAAAAGGTTGGAATGACTACGGCCGGTGCTTGTGGTGATATCACACGTAATATCATCGGTAATGCATTGGCAGGCGTCGATTCTGACGAACTTTTTGATACTCGCGAGGTACTTTATGATGTATTTGAGTATTTCCGCCTTAACGAAGACTATTCGAACCTTCCTAGGAAATATAAAATGTCCATAAGTGCTAATATCCATAATGCTTCAAATGCTGAAATCAACTGTGTTTCATTCAATCCGGCTACTAAAGTAATTGATGGAGTAACGGAAGTTGGTTTTCACGTAAAAGTAGGCGGTGGGCTATCCTCCGTTCCGATGCTGGCAGAAGAACTTGACTTATTCATTTTACCTGAAAAAACAGTCGAAGTAGCGGCCGCCATCACGAGGATATTCCGTGACTTTGGGTACCGTGAAAAACGTCATCGCTCGCGATTGAAATTCCTTGTCGCTGATTGGGGTCCTGAACGATTCAAGGAAAAATTGCTGGAATACACAGGTCCGCTTCCTGAAAAGGGAGAAAGTGCTGTGAAGGGATGGAATGCAGGTTATTTCTACGGCATCCATAAACAAAAGCAAGATGGTCTGAACTATGTTGGGGTCAATATACCTGTTGGTCGTCTAAATCCAGACGAAGTGATCGAGTTTGCCGAACTTGCGAAAAAATATGGAAATGGTGAAATCCGCAACTGTAATTCACAAAACCTGATCATTCCAAATGTTCCGGATGAAAAACTTGAGGAATTAAAGCAGGAATCCATCTTTGAAAGATTTCCATATCAACCAAAAAAATTCATTGGTTATTCCGTTTCTTGTACAGGCATCGAGTATTGCAACCTGGCACTCGTTGAAACAAAAAACAGAATGAGGACCATTTCTGAAACACTGGACAAGGAGATAGATCTCGATGTACCTGTAAGGATGCATATGGTAGGTTGTCCTAATAATTGCGGTCAAAGAGCCATCGCCGAGATAGGGCTGCAAGGCATAAAAATGAAGAACCAGGATAAAAAGATGGTCGAGGCTTTTGAGATATACGTCGGAGGAACGTTGAATGAAGGCGGGAAGTTCAATGAAAAACTTAAAGGAAAAGTGGAAGCTGAACAGCTCTATCATGTTCTGAAAGAACTGATCCTATTTTTCAAAGAAACAAAGCTTATATCCGAAACCTTCCTTGATTTCGTGGAAAGGGTAGGAATAACAGAGTTACAAATAAAGCTAGATGATATTTTAGCGGAAGTTGCCGTTTAATAGGGGAAGGTAAGCAATCCATGAATCTATACCGTTTTGAAGTCACTATCAAGGAAGAACCGATCCATGTCATCATTGTTGCCGATTCAGATGAAAAAGCATTTGAGCTTGTTGATATCGAGCTGGAAAAGCATTATTTGAAAATGCCTGAAGTGGATGACATCTCATTATACGAAAAAAGGAAAATTAAAAATGGAGCAGGTTTCGTTTTATCGAAATTCGAAACAATTCTCTAAGGGAAGGCAGGTTGCAAAAATGGGGAAAGTATATCTAGTAGGAGCCGGTCCCGGAGATCCAGATTTAATTACATTAAAAGGATTAAAATGCATTCAAGAAGCTGATGTCATTTTATATGATCGACTTGTCAATAAAGAACTATTGAATCATGCAAAAGACGGTGTAGAGTTGATTAATTGCGGTAAACTTCCGGATTATCATTTGTTGCAGCAGGAAACCATCAATAAATTCCTTGTCAAATATGCAAAAAAGGGAAAAGTCGTCACCCGTTTGAAAGGCGGCGATCCATTCGTCTTTGGAAGAGGTGGGGAGGAAGCGGAAGCCCTTGCCAAAAGTGGCGTGAGCTTTGAAATTGTACCAGGAATTACGGCTGGTATTGCCGCTACGGCTTATGCAGGAATTCCAGTTACACATAGGGACCACGCTTCATCTTTTGCGATTGTTACCGGGCATCGGAAAAAGGATGAAGAAGATAATATCAAGTGGGAATCACTTGCAAAAGGCATCGATACATTAGCTATTTACATGGGTGTTAAAAACTTGCCATATATTCAAGGGAAACTTATGGAGCATGGAAAAAGTCCCGAGACTCCGGTAGCCCTCATTCATTGGGGGACATTAAAAACGCAAAGGACAGCTGTCAGTACATTGGCTAATATAGTGGAAACCGCCAATAACGAACAGATTTCGAACCCTTGCATGATAGTCGTGGGCGATGTCGTTAATTTGCGAGAGAAAATTAAATGGTTTGAAGCAAAACAAACTGAAAATTTGTTGGCAAATGAGGCCTTTTAAATGGAAGCCATTTTATACATATGCCATGGTAGCCGCGTTAAAGAAGCCTCAGCCCAAGCCATTGATTTTATTAAAGTTTGTATGGCGGCACAACCCAATACCATTCAGGAGTATTGCTTCTTAGAGTTGGAAACTCCTACGATAGAAGACGCCTACGAACGGTGTGTACAAAAAGGTGCGACGAGAATAATCGCCATTCCTGTTCTATTGCTAACAGCCGTACATGCAAAACATGATATTCCAGTCATATTGAACAAAATGAAAAAACGGTACCCTGCCGTAGACTTGAAATACGGTAGGCCGATTGGTGTCAGTGATAAAATGGTTGACATTTTAGTGGAACGGTTGGAGGAAACAAGTGTAAGGGTTACAGAGGATTCATTGGTTTTATTGGTTGGGAGGGGCAGTAGTGATCCCGACGTTAAAAGGGATTTAGCTCGATTGGCCGATTTGCTAAGGAACAGGTTTCCAAAAATCCGTGTGCAAGAGTGCTATTTGACAGCTGCCACACCAAGCTTTGGAGAAGCATTGGAATATGCAGAGGAATATCCATCAAACCAAGTATTTATCATTCCTTACCTATTGTTTACCGGTCTCTTAATGCAGTCCATCGAAAATAGTTTAAAAAAGATTCAAAAAACTGGAAGGCAGAAATTCATACTTTGCCGGTATCTAGGTTATCATCCAAAGATTGAACAAGCAATATCGGAACGAATTCATGAAGTGAGTGGGGAGGGAGCTTATGTATCCAATTACGCTTAATATCGAGAACAGAAAGTGTGTCATCATCGGCGGTGGTAAAATAGGTTACTTTAAAGCGGGCCCTTTATTGAAAGCTGGTGCTGAAGTGACCGTCGTAAGCCCCGAGATATGCACGGGTTTTCAACTGTTGGAGAAGGAAGGTAAGATTAAAGTTTTACTTAAAGAAGTGGAAGAAACTGATTATAAAGATGCGTTTTTAATCATTGTTGCAACCAATTCCACTGAAGTTAATGAACGAGTGTATGAGAATGCATCCCAAAGTCAGTTGGTAAACGTAATTAGTAATCATGAGCTGGGTAATTTTCATATACCAGCCACATTGAATAGAGGCATGCTATCCATAAGTGTTTCCACCAATGGAGCAAGTCCAACGCTCGCAAAAAAAATTCGCAATGACTTAAGGGAAGTATATGATGAATCATATGAAGAATATCTTGAATTCCTTTTTGAAGCAAGGATGATTATTAAAAATGGTTCATTCTCAAAAGAGGAAAAAGCTAAGTTATTGAAAGATTCAATAGAGGATATTTATAAATATTCCCTGAAAGAAAGATTTCGTTTTTTAGCTAGGCTTTTGCCAGTAGAAGCTGAAGAAAATATATCATTGGGCTGATCAGAAAAACTGAAGGCACCTAACCAACATGTCATTCCATTGGTTAGGTGCCTCTTTGTGTCTTAATGGAAACCTGAATGATCTATTTATACAGGCGAACTGTACCGTCGGATTGATGTTATCAAGGTTCTATTTTAGTGAAAGGGGAAGGTCATGAAAAAGTTAATCGTTTTAGCCTTTATCGGGTTTTTAGCCCAATTAATCGATGGTTCGCTTGGCATGGGGTATGGGGTGAGTTCAACTTCCTTATTATTGACATTCGGGATTGCCCCTGCAGTAGCATCAGCATCCGTTCATTTATCGGAAGTAGTGACCACAGCGGTGTCCGGAGCTTCACATATAAAGTTTGGGAACGTAGATAAAAATATGGTCTATCGCTTGATCATCCCAGGTTCGGTTGGAGCATTTGTAGGGGCATGTTTCCTGAGCAACCTGCCTGCCGAATTAGCTAAACCATACATTGCCATATTTTTATTTGGCCTTGGTGTTTACGTTTTATTCCGCTTTTTATTTATTTTCAAACCGTCAAAAGAAATTGAAACCGTTAAGCCATTAACCGCAAAACAATCCATTCCGTTAGGCCTTTTTGCAGGCTTTTGTGATGCAACAGGTGGAGGCGGTTGGGGCCCGATTGCAACGCCCGTTTTATTGTCAAAAAAAGGAATGACTGCTAGAAAAGCCGTAGGGACTGTAGATACGAGTGAATTTGCCATTGCTTTCTTCGGAAGTCTTGGTTTTATCCTCTCGCTTGGATGGGAAGCTGTCAATTGGCTTTGGGTGGTGGCGTTGATAATTGGTGGAGTGGTTGCCGCACCAATTGCAGCCTGGCTCGTCAGGATGCTTCCTGCTCAATTAATGGGTGTTTTAGTAGGGGGTTTTATTATCTTAATCAATGTACGAACCCTATTAGCTACATGGATTCCGATTGAAGCCCATATATATATCTATACAGCTATCGTGGTAATTTGGCTTTCAGGAATTCTTCTTACCATCAATAAGATGTCCACAGCAAGAAAACATGATCATATCGAACAACGGCAGAATGTTTCCTAAAACCGGTTAGAAAGAAGCGGATTTAATAAAAAGATAGTCTGATACCTAACATGAAAACTCGTAGGTACATAAATACCTACGAGAAAAGTCATTTGATTGATGCGATTCGCCTTAAAGTTAACACAGGTTGCGTTTAATTTTAATGGTTCCTGATTCTATTTAATAGACTCATTTAATTTCTGGATCCATAGCTTTGTTAATTACTATATCCATTAAGTATACCCTTTTTAAAATCGAGAGACTTGTGCCTCCAATAACTATATAGTTTTATTCTCCTGACAAAGGATCAAACCCCCCTATCTTAAAGAAGGCCATCCTTATCTTCATTCATACTGAGAGTTTTGAATTAATCTGGATATCAATACCCCGCTTAATCAAAAAATTATGATCGAGTGGATCGCGCACAATAAGGTATATGAATAAGCAGTCTTCTATAAGGTGGCTGTTTCTTTTGAACTCGGGTAAAAACCACGTATCCAGTCCTTTCCCGACTGGTTTGCTAAGCTAGGGTATTTTAGATTAATCAGTCATTCCATTATTCAGGAAATGAATGAAGGAAGCTGGGTTAATGGTCATTTCATTCCTGAACTACACTCATTCGAGAAAGAGAAATGAGTGTAGTTTTTTCTTGTTTTAAAGCATTTATCATTCTATGGAAAAAAGAATACTAAATTCAAGCGGAGCAATAGTTCTTCAATCTTCCATTTGTCAGGTTATCACTATATTATGGAACTATCATCCTTCATTCTAATTAAAGCGTTTTTAAGTTTTTGGACATAAGTTTGTGAAAATGGCGGAAAAGGTAGTTAAATATTTTTTGTTTTTTGTTCAATAATTATATAAGAGATTTGAAAAGGAGTTTTAAAATGGAAGGCATCTCTGATCATTTAAAGGAAAATCTGGATATATTGTTCGTCGGTTTCAATCCAAGCATTCGGTCAGGAGAGACTGGCCATCATTATGCGAATCCAAACAATCGTTTTTGGAAAATCCTATACGAGTCCGGGCTGACACCAAGGAAATATCACCCAACTGAAGACTCGTCATTGCTGGATTTAGGTTATGGTTTCACCAATATCGTTTCCAGGCCTACAAAAGGTGCTGACGAAATCACAAAAGACGAGTACATAAGGGGAAGGAAGCAATTAAAAAGGAAAATTGAAAAGTATAAACCTAAACTTGTCTGTTTTGTAGGCAAGGGTGTCTATCAGGAATATCGTCAAATTCGAAAGGTCTCTTGGGGTCTTCAGGAAGATCCTTCATCGAATCGGACCATGGAATTCGTTGCCCCTTCTTCCAGCGGTTTAGTGAGAATGCGGATAGAAGAGATCATTGAAATATATAGTGAGTTACCAATTCTGCTCGGTAAGCTGGAATCTAATTGAAGGAACTTATTTAAACAAGGGTGGAATTCATATGAGTCAGGATCATGCTGAATGGAAAAGCGATGGCATTTCCGAAGTCATTGATGGGGAAGGCTTTTGGCAAGGAGTAAAGGATTGTATTCCTACATTATTAGGGTACCTAAGTATCGGTTTTGCTGCAGGGGTCGTCGAAAAAACGTCAGGATTAAGTATGATGGAAGTGGCACTAATGTCGCTTTTACTCTATGCTGGGTCTGGACAATTCATAGCGGCAGGGATGATAGCTGCAAGTCATCCAGTATCGGCCATTATTTTTACGATTTTTTTTGTTAACAGTCGCCATTTATTACTTAGTGCGGCATTGGCTCCATATTTCAGACATCAAAGTTTTAAACAAAACCTGATAACCGGGGCCTTGTTAACTGATGAAACGTTTGGAGTGGCCGTCACAACAGCACAGAAAAAGAAACAACTCGATTTTAAATGGATGCTTGGTCTGAATCTTGCAGCCTATTTTAATTGGTTCATTGCAAATATGGCCGGCGGTTTCTTTGGACAATGGATTCCAAATCCCGAAAAATATGGGATGGACTTCGCTCTGCCAGCGATGTTCATCGGCCTTTTAGTTTTGCAAATAGTAAGTAAAAAGGACTTTTTTATAGATCTTGCAGTCGCTTTTAGCAGCATATTAATCGTTGTTGCAGTAAGTTTCTTATTTCCTGGCAGTACTGGAGTAATAGTTGCAACGATTGTAGCTTCAACAATAGGGATGGTGATTGGCAGATGGAAATAAGCGGATATATCCTTATAGTAATCTTAGGGACTTCGATTGTAACTTTCATACCTAGAGTCGTACCCTTGATGCTGCTTAGTAAAATGCAGATTCCTGAGTGGGGCATCGACTGGTTAAAGCATGTGCCAGTGGCCGTAATGGCGGCATTATTGGCTCAAGAACTTCTGTTATCGGAACAGGTCTTTTCAATTAGGGATAATGCATTGAATTTGGCCGCAGCTTTACCAGCTTTCCTGGTTGCCATTTTTACGAGGAGTCTATTGGGAACGGTAATGATTGGAGTGCTTTCCTTGATGATATTACGATTTTTCTTTTAATGAATACTAAACTTTTATGTGATAGGCCGATATAACCAGTAATGGATTGCCATTACTGGTTTTTTATTTCACAAGAATAACCAGCAACTTATTGAATTCGTTCATTTCCGTTAGGCAAATAACGCTTTTTAATGAACATTGAAAGCTTGATTATCAAAACCGGCAGTGATTACATAAACTAGGGTGAATGAACTTCTGAAATGTCGTTTTGGTTAACTGGAATGAAAGCGCTTCTAATAGAAAATGTATGAACCAAGGTTTAGAAAATGGGAGTCTGTCAACAATGGGAATAAGCAAATAACTATGGAGGTGTTCATTGATGAATGTAAATGGTGCCCTAGAGGTTCTTGATCGCATGCGGCTTCCAAATGGCGCATATACTGCAAGCGTTTCCGATGATTATAATTATGTCTGGATAAGGGATGTCGTTTATACAGTATTGCCTTTTATAAATGATCCATCCAATCGTTACGAGAAAGCATATCATGCTTTATTCGACTTACTTCAATCCTATGAGTGGAAGATAGATATTCATACAGAACAGAAACCACAGTTTCTTTTTGAACATATCCATGCAAGGTATTCCACTGAGCTTAAGGAACTTCCCGATGAGTGGGGGCATGCCCAAAATGATGCAATCGGTTCCTTCTTATGGGGTGTCGGTGAAGGATTCAGGCATGGGAAAAAGGTGATAAGAAATCAACGTGATTTACAAATCGTTCAAAAGTTGGTCAATTACTTGGAATGCCTGCAATATTGGCAGTCGGAAGATAACGGGATGTGGGAAGAAAATATCGAAATTCACGCTTCAAGCATCGGTGCATGTATTGCTGGTTTGAATTCAGTCAAGATGCTGGTCAACGTTAAGGAGGAACTGATTAAAAAGGGAGAAGAAACCCTCCGTTTCCTGCTTCCAAGGGAAAGTTATACAAAAGAGACGGATTTAGCCCTTTTATCCTTAATTTATCCTTATCGACTGGTAGATCGTGAAATAGCCCTTAAAATATTGAAAAATGTCACAGAGCGCCTTGAACGAACAAAAGGCTGTATACGATATGAAAGGGACCTTTATTATAATGACGGTCAAGAAGCGGAATGGTGTTTCGGGCTTCCGTGGTTGGGTCTATGCTATCTTGAACTTGGCATGATGAACAAAGTAATGGAATATATAAATAAAACGAAAATGATCATTCCGGAAAATTGGGAAGTACCTGAGCTATATATAGGAGGCAGTGATATTCCAAATAGGAATACTCCACTGGCATGGTCCGTCTCTTTATCCTATTTATTCTTAACGAAAACTGACATGGTTCGAACTGAACAAGCAACATGAAGCATTCATACAAGAAACCATAAAGCTCTTTCCATAAAATGGAGGGGGCTTTTAGTGGTATAATAATATTTTTACATTAAATGGTTATTTTTTCAAAAAAAATGTTTTAATTTGCAAAAAAACGGGCATTTATTACAATAACTTCACCTCCATTTGAAGGATTAATGTCATTTTCACCGAATATATATAATAACTGGGGAAGGATAGGTAAAATACTATCGAGTTAATACTGATGGAGGGGTTTTATTGAGTACAATTATGGACCAGCTACAAGAGAATTATCCAAGCGATTTCGATTTATATTTGTTTCATGAAGGCACCCTTTATGAAAGTTATAAAATGCTTGGGGCACACATTGTAACATCATTAGGTAATGAAGGAGTACGTTTCGCCGTTTGGGCCCCCCATGCCAAGCAAGTTTCAGTAGTCGGTAATTTTAATAATTGGGACGGTAATGATCATGTGATGAAGCGGATCGAGCGTTCAGGTATCTGGGTGTTGTTCGTACCAGGGCTACAAGAAGGGGAAATATATAAATACGAAATACATACACCTGGAAATAAACGTATCCTAAAAGCCGATCCATATGCCTTCTATTCGGAAGTCAGACCAAAAACAGCCTCGGTCATTAAAAGGCTTGATAATTTTGAATGGCAAGATTCGAAGTGGATAGCCGATAGGAAAAAGGAAAATATTTATCATAAACCCATGTCCATTTATGAAGTGCACCCCGGAACATGGAAACAGACAGAAAATGGCAAATTTTATTCTTACCGTGAATTGGCTGATAGATTAGTTGATTATGTGATTGATAATAGTTTTACACATATTGAAATCATGGCCATAATGGAACACCCATATGATAAATCATGGGGATACCAGGTTACGGGCTATTATTCAGTAACTAGTCGTTACGGATCACCGGAAGATTTTAAGTATTTAATTAACCTTTGTCACCAAAAGGGCATTGGGGTAATCCTTGACTGGGTTCCCGCCCATTTTTGTAAAGACGCTCATGGGCTTTCCCGTTTTGACGGTACGCCTCTCTATGAACCAATTGATCATGCTAGGGCAGAGCGACCGTTATGGGGTACGTACAATTTTGATTTTACCAAACCGGAAGTAATCAGTTTCCTCATATCAAATGTAATGTTTTGGATGGATGTTTACCATATTGATGGAGTCCGTGTCGATGCGGTATCGTCAATGGTTTATTTAAATCATGATAATCCCTTGCCGGTCAAGCTAAAAAACCAGTTTGGCGGCGAGGAGAATCTAGAAGCCATACAATTTTTGCAAAAACTTAATGAAGTGGTTTTCAAGAAATATCCCAATGCATTAATGATGGCTGAAGAAGCAACAGACCGGCCACTTATAACTTCTCCTACCGATATAGGCGGCCTGGGTTTTAACTACAAATGGAATATGGGATGGACGAATGATATCCTTCGTTATATGAAACTTGAAACGGGAGAAAGGCCAAATCACCATAGCCTCTTAACATTTTCATTTTTCTATGCTTTTTCAGAAAATTTCGTCTTGCCCTTTTCACATGATGAAGTAGTTCATGGCAAGAAGTCTTTATTGAACAAGATGCCAGGTGACTATTGGCAGAAATTCGCAAATTTGCGTTTACTCCTTGGATATTTCATGGCGCATCCTGGTAAGAAGCTTCTATTTATGGGCAGTGAATTTGGCCAATTCATAGAATGGAAAGATGAAGAACAATTGGATTGGCTGCTTTTGGAATATGAATCTCACGAAAAGCTGGCATATTACTTCCGTACCCTTCAGGAATTTTACAGGGAAACTTCCTCTCTATGGAGACTAGATCATGTCCAGGAGGGATTTGAATGGATAGATCCAAACAATAGTACCCAGAGTATCATTACCTTTATGAGAAAAGGGAAACGTAAAGGCGATTATTGCATTGTTGTATGTAATTTTTCTGCGCAGACCCATGCTCATTATCAAATAGGTGTACCATCCCATGGGAAATATATAGAGGTCTTCAACAGTGATTCGACAGCTTTTGGAGGATCTGGCCAGATCAATGAAGAACCCATTAATGTCAAAAAAGAACCATACCATAATCAACCATTCAGCATGGAAATAACTGTACCTCCATTAGGCATTTCAATTTATATGAAGCAAACAAAAAAAAGACGGGGGAGAGTGAACGAATAATGGGAGCGAAAAAATGGATAGCAATGTTATTAGCAGGAGGCCAGGGTTCAAGGTTAGGTGAATTGACAATCGGTTTGGCAAAACCAGCTGTTCCCTTTGGCGGTAAATATAGAATCATCGATTTTCCATTAAGTAACTGCACTCATTCTGGTATTGATACGGTTGGGGTACTGACCCAATACCAGCCATTGATTCTAAATGATTATGTTGGTAATGGCAAAGCTTGGGATCTCGATCTGGATGTTGGCGGAGTATCCGTTCTTCCCCCTTATCAAGGGAAAGAAGGCGGTGAGTGGTATAAAGGGACGGCAAACGCTGTTTATCAAAATATCCAATACATTGATAACTATGATCCGGAACATGTACTGATTCTCTCAGGTGACCATATCTATAAGATGGATTACAGTAAGATGCTGGATTATCATGTCAAAAAAAATGCAGAGGCAACCATCGCCGTCATTCAAGTGCCATGGCAGGAAGCAAGCCGTTTTGGAATCATGAATACCAATGATGATGATAAAGTCACCCAATTCGACGAAAAACCAAAGTATCCAAAGAGTAATCTTGCTTCCATGGGCGTTTACCTTTTCAACTGGAAGACCCTAAGACGGTATTTAATAAACGATGAAAAAGATGCAAATTCTTCTAATGATTTCGGTAGCAACATCATTCCAAAGATGCTTGAAGACCGAAAAAAGCTATATGCCTATCGTTTTAATGATTATTGGAAAGATGTTGGAACGGTGGAAAGCCTTTGGCAGGCCCATATGGATTTATTGGAGGAAACGCCAAATTTCCAGTTGGATGATCAACAATGGAAAATCTTTGCCCGCAATGCGAATCACCCTCCGCAATATATATCGTCAGATGCCGAGGTCAGTCAGTCGCTTATCAATGAAGGGTGCTTGATACATGGGAACATTGAACATTCTGTTTTATCCTATAATGTTCAGGTGGGCTATGGGTCAACCATAAAAGATTCAGTCATCATGCCTAATGTCACTATTGGTGAAAACGTTCATATAGAAAGAAGCATCATAGCCAGCAATTGCGTAATAGAAGATGGTGCCGTAGTTGGCAATTCAGCGGTTACATCCGATATTACATTAATTGGCGAAAATCAGACCATTATCAATCCAAACAAAAAAAAGATCACTCTGAACTAGGAAAAAGGGGAAGATGCTATGGAAAACGTGTTGGGTATTATTAACTTAATCAATGAAAAACAACATTTAAAAGATCTGACTGCTCACCGTAATGTAGCATCGGTGCCATTTGGTGGACGCTACCGTTTGATTGACTTTACGATGTCTAACTTCATAAATGCGGATGTATCGAAAGTGGCCGTTTTTCCAAAGGAAAAATATCTCTCGGTTATGGATCATCTTGGATCAGGTAAAGAATGGAACTTGGATCGGCGTTCAGGGGGATTATACATCTTGCCCCCTATCCATCCGGATGAAACGGTAACAGGCGATATGAAGCAATTCTACGATCACCTCAGCTTTTTCGAACGTGCAGAGGCAGATACTGTCATCATTTCTCCTGGAAGCCATGTATGCAAATTGGATTTTAATGAAGTGCTTGATTATCATAAAAAACATAAAGCGGATATCACGGTCGTATATAAGGATTATGAAGGGGAATTGATTGAAAAACCAATCTATCACACCTGCTCAGTAGATTCGGATGAAGACATCACTGACATTAGCTTCTACACAATCCCTAGACCTGGTGACCATGTTTGTCTAGAAACCTTCATCATAAGTAAAACCCTATTGGTGAACTTGATCAAAAGCTGTGTTGCCAGTGGAGAATATGACTTTTTGAAAGATGCTGTGAAAGCCAATCTTCATCGTTTTACCGTCAAAGGCTACAATTTTACTGGAGATATGCCGTTCATCCATTCCATTGAAAGTTTCCATTCCAGTAATATGAATTTCCTGAACCCTTCGGTCATCCGTTCTTTCTTCGGAGATACTTGGGATGTTTATACAAAAATCAAGCATGAGGCACCGACCAAATATTCACGTTCTTCAAAGGTTACCAATTCATTGATAGCCAACGGTTGTGTTATTGAAGGGACTGTCGAAAACAGTATTCTCTTCCGTGGGGTAAAGGTTAAAAAGGGCGCGATTATAAAAAATAGCATCATCATGCAAAAAGGCGTGATCGAAGAAGGCGCTATCGTAGAAAATATCATTACCGATAAAGAAGTGAAAATTACTAGTGAAAAATCCGTAATTGGTTTAAAACAGCCGACTGTAATAAAAAAAGCTGAAGTAATTTAATAGAGGAGGTGCGGCAATGAACGTTGTATTTGCTGCTTCAGAATGCGCCCCCTTTATAAAAACGGGAGGGCTCGGAGACGTTATAGGCGCGCTCCCGAAAGCGCTAAAAAAACAGGGTGTCCATGTAAGTGTCATCCTTCCTAAATACGGGGATCTGCCAAACCGCTTCAAACAGGAACTGAAACATATGACGAGTATCGAAGTTCCTGTCGGTTGGCGCCAGCAATTTTGTGGTATCGAAAAACTTGTTGCTGATGGAATTACATATTATTTCCTGGATAATGAATATTATTTCAAAAGGCATGGGAGTTATGGTTTTTTTGATGATGGCGAAAGATTCGCCTTCTTTTCCCGTGCAGTATTAGAGGCTTTACCCTATTTAGAAGAAAAGCCGGATGTCATACACTGTCACGATTGGCAAACTGGCCTTGTCAGTGTTTTGCTGAAAGCTCATTATCATAACCATCCTTTCTATCAGGATATTAAAACGATATTTACCATACATAATTTACGCTATCAAGGAGTTTATCCTAAAGCTGTTTTAGCAGAATTACTGGATTTGAGTGAGTTATATTTTAATATCGATGGTCTTGAATTCCATGGGAATGTCAGTTATTTGAAAGCTGGATTAGCTTTCTCTAACATAGTCACAACTGTCAGCCCAAGTTATGCGGAAGAAATTCAAAGTCCCTATTTTGGGGAAAATCTGGATGGGTTTTTAAGGAAAAGGAATGGTGACCTTAAAGGGATTGTCAATGGTGTCGATTATGAGGAATATAATCCTGCGGAAGATGAACATCTTCCTGTTCCATTCGATTCCTATGAGGGTAAGATGGAGAATAAACGTCAGTTACAGGAATCGCTGAATCTTCCGATTAATGATGGAATCCCTGTTATATCAATGGTGACCAGACTTGTTGATCAAAAAGGAATTGATCTTATTCTCCATGTATTTCATGAAATGATGAATCAAGGGATTCAATTCATCCTTTTAGGTACGGGTGATGAGCATTATGAATCTTCATTTCGCCATTTAGCTGACCAGTATCCAAATCAGGTTTCAGTAAATACATCTTTTGATGAGGGTTTAGCTAGGCGCATTTATGCAGGTTCTGATTTATTTCTGATGCCTTCCCAATTCGAACCATGTGGTATTGGCCAACTATTAGCCCTTCGTTATGGTACTCTGCCGTTAGTGAGGGAGACAGGCGGACTTCGTGATACGGTCATTCCGTATAATCAATTTACTGGTGAGGGGAATGGCTTCAGTTTTACGAATTATAATGCTCACGATATGCTTCATACAATTGAACAATCTGTTGGGCTGTACAAATTCCAGCCGAAAAGATGGAGGAATCTGGTCGAAAACGCAATGAAGTTAGACTTCAGTTGGACATCATCTTCCTTAAAGTATATGGAGCTATATGAATCTCTGATTCCTGTCTCCTGTCAAGAAGTGATAATTGGATAAGAATTACACAAAACACTTGCGAAAAGAGTCTTCGTAAGTGTTTTGTTTCTTTTACCATCAAATATGGGTATATGTCTAGATATATATAAAATATTGCTGTGTAGGAGAATGAAAAGATGAGAAGAAGAAGAATGGAAATTGTATTTTTATTTATTTTAATGGCTGCAGTTTATATGATCCTGTTCACTCATGTCAGCTTCAACGTGAAGCTATTTTTTATTGGATTATATATTTTTGTCATGTTTGTTACCATGTTTTCACTAATGCTGGAAAATAGATTTGCTCACGAGACCCTTTTATGGATGTACGTGCTTTTGTTTTTCCCTGTATTTGGTTATGTGTTTTATCTATTTTCAGGACAGCTCTATTTAAAGGGGTATTTGTTTAGAAGTAAAAGAAAAAAGATCGGGAAGAATGGAAGAGTCTTGTCACTCATGTATCATCGCCAGATTTAACGTTCTTGAATAATCATCAGCAAGCATTCGCAGCTTTTGCCAAAAATGCTTCTGAGACCACTATAAGTACATCTTCACAAACGGAAGTATTGAAAAATGGGAACGAAACGTTTACAGAAATCATCAAACAGTTAAAAAAGGCTGAAAAATTCATCCATATTGAATATTATATTTTTCGTTCAGACAGGCTGGGGACCGAAATAATAGATATCCTAATTGAAAAAGCAAAAGATGGTGTGGAAGTTTTATTCATTTTTGATGCCGCCGGTAGTTTAAGCCTTTCAAATAATGAAGTAAAACGGATGAAAAATGCAGGGATAAAAGCATATCCATTTTCGCCTCTGAAACATGGTTTTTTTAATCAAAAGTTTAATTTTAGGAATCATCGAAAAATCATCATCATTGATGGGGAAATTGGCTTTGTAGGCGGTTTAAACGTAGGGGAGGAATATTTAGGACGAAATAAGAACATTGGATTTTGGAGAGATACACACATGGTACTAAAAGGTGAAGCAGTATATATGCTTCATACTGTTTTCCTTTTGGATTGGGAATATGTAAGTGGGGAAGATGTATTGCAGAAACGTCCGGTATTCAAAAATAATGTTAAACAAGGGGATGGAGCTGTCCAGGTAGTTGCGAGCGGACCTGATACACAACAGGGAATCATGAGTGATTTTTACTATTCGCTTATCACTAGCGCCACTGAATCAATTTGGATAGCGAGTCCATACTTCGTACCTAATCAAGCGATTAAAGCAGCAATTAAACATGCCGCCATTAAGGGGATACAAGTTAGGGTTATGGTACCCGCAGTAAATGATGGGTTTTTAACTCAATATGGCAGCCGATCCTACTTCGGGGAGCTGCTACAATTCGGTGTAGAGGTATACACGTATAAAAAGGGTTTTTTACATCAGAAAATTATAATCGTAGATGGTGATATGGCTTCCATAGGGACGGCAAACATGGATATGAGGAGTTTTCATCTGAATTTCGAAGTGAATGTCTTTCTTATGGGCAGCTGTTCCATTGATGATCTTGTCACTCATTATAAAGAGGATATGATCGATAGTGACAAACTAGATCTAATTAGTTATAACAATCGTGGCTTACTGGAACGTTCAAAAGAATCATTTGCCAGATTGTTTTCGAATATACTCTAATGGGAAAAAAAGCAGATAAATAGTATAGTGGAAATGTAATGAAATTAGTTGGCCATAAGGAGAATTTAAGCGAATATGAAATTGGTTTCCTGGAATGTGAATGGAATTAGAGCTTGTGTTAAAAAAGGATTTTTAGATTACTTTAAAGATGTGGATGCAGATATTTTTTGCCTTCAAGAAACTAAGCTTCAAGAAGGGCAAATTTCACTTGAATTGGAAGGGTACCATCAATATTGGAATTATGCATTGAAAAAAGGATATTCAGGTACAGCCATATTCACGAAGGAAAAACCGCTTTCAGTGAAATATGGTGTTGGGGAGATGGACGAGGAGCCCGAAGGCAGAATCATAACATTGGAATTCGAGAATTTCTATATGGTGAATGTATATACACCCAATGCCAAAAGGGATTTATCAAGGCTTGATTACCGTCTCGAGTGGGAAGATGGGATGATTGATTATCTTAAAGAACTTGATTTGGTGAAGCCGGTTATTTTCTGTGGGGACCTCAATGTTGCACATCAGGAAATCGACTTAAAAAACCCGAAACCTAATATTGGGAATTCCGGATTCACTAATGAAGAACGTGGAAAGATGACTGAATTACTCGGTGCAGGGTTTATCGATACATTTCGCCATTTTTATCCTAAACAGGAAGGTGCCTACACTTGGTGGTCATATATGGCAAAAGTAAGAGAGCGGAATATCGGTTGGAGAATTGATTATTTTATTGTTTCAAAACGGCTGGCGGATTTTTTAATTGAGGCTAACATTCACTGCGATGTAATGGGAAGTGATCATTGCCCGGTTGTCTTGGAAACTACCCTCTAAATCGAATAAATCCGGGTAAATGGGGATACTAATGGTTATCCATATTCAACAGGAGGTAGACTATGAACACATTTATCGTGGGCTTTCATCAAGAAGATAATGTAGACAGCATGCAAGTGCAAAAATTGACGGCGGCTGAGTTTGAAAAAACAACATCACGCGGTTTTCGCAGATTATTTGAACTGGATACAAATATCGGTTATTTCGTTTTTTTTGATGCAGAAGATGATGAGGGTGATTTATCTCATCTTGTTTTACAATATGAAGAAGATAACCAGGATCCAAGTGATTGTTACTCCTTTACTAAAAATGATTTTTATGAGTTCATGGCACTTTATTTACAAGGCATGGATGAAGTGGAAGTGGAAGAAGAAGATGATGACAAAGAAGAGTATGGGCCAATCCATCATCTTGCCCATTTGATGTTTCATATTGTTGAAGAAGGAAAATCCGTAAAGCCTTAACGGTCGCGTGAAGAGATGAAAGGTACTTGTGAGCTTTGTGACAGGGGTGAGATTCAACTGACCATCCATCATTTAACTCCTAGAGAGTTAGGAGGCAGCCTTTTACCAATTGCCTATCTCTGTAAATCATGTCATAAACAGATTCATGCATTGTATTCAAACCGAGAGCTGGCGATCCGGCTATATAACGTGGTTTTGCTGAAAGATGATGAAGCATTAAAAAAATATGTAAAGTGGATTAAAAAACAACCGGTTACTAGGGCAGTTAAGATTAAAAAATCAAAAACCAAATAATGCAAAAGCCCATCTTTAATAGATGGGCTTTGTTTGTCGACAAAAGGTTAAATGAGAGTTTTATTAAAAGCGAGGGATCAGTACTTGGGTGCCCTACTTCTGAATACATTTCTCCAGGTGGTTCAGGGACACAAGTTCGACTAACGCGATAATTTCAATTTGGTCTCGTTGAATATTTACGTTTCGAAAGCATAGTGGTCAACTCGAGGGAATTATAACCATGATTTTAAAACAAGGTTTGGTTATATTTTTTTACTGTTTTAATATAGGATGGAAACCTCACTGGATTAAAGAAATTCGCGAGACTCCTGCCGAATATGTGGCTAGCCGAGACACCAAAGATGCTTGGGAGACAGCCGGCGGAAAGGGAGTGGAATTCTAAAAACAACAGTAACGATTATAAAGAAAAAACTGTAGATAATACTCTCTTTTCTTCGAGATTGTCTACAGTCTGAGTCCTCTTTATAGATGGGCTTTTGCATATATTCAGCTTGCTTTATTTTTCAACCGGTCCAGTAAAAATCCACCTTTAAAATAACGTGGTTCATATGAAATGATGAAAGCCTTAGGCTCAAACTTTTCAACGGTTGCTATCAATTCTTGTTCCCGGTTGCGTTTTGTCAATATTTCCATTCGATAACGGTTGCTATCCCTGCCTTCGCCCGTATAAAGAGTGACACCAAATCCATTATTCCTCAATGTATCAACTAAGGATTCATTTTTGGTTTGGGTATTAACGGTTACATTTATAAAACCGATGGCGAGTTTTTGCTCAATTTTCGTACCAAAAATTATTCCGATTCCAAAACCGACTGCATATACAACCATGGCGAGTATGCTTTGGTCACCGCCAAATACAAGGGATAAACCAAAAACGTATACTAACATTTCTGCGATACCCAGAATCGAGGCAAGTATGGTAATATTTTTTACTAAGAAAATGGTTCGCAGCGTGTAAATCGGAACATAAATAAGTTGTAATAGTAGAATCAGAAGTATTTCTTTCAAATGAGCACCTCACCAATATCTTCAAGTTAATTTAGATGTTTCACCTCTGGGATTGTTCATACCATATGTAACATCTTCCATAATCTAACCACAAAATAATAGAAGAATTCAATGGGAAATATTATGTATTTTTTGTGGCATTTACATTGAGGACGAATTATGTTTTTATAAGATTTTAAATATTCTTTTTTTCATTAATTTGGTATCATTATCCTTATTAATTCAATATGGGGGAATGATCATGATTAATTATGATGGACGGATATTCAGAGCTAAAGTCAATTCTGAAAATGGAGAAGTATCAGGAAGTACATCCTTCCACTATTCACAAGAAGGTTCAATTCTTTCAGCAAGTTATCAGGGCGGAGAGATTGTTAAGGGTACTTTAATTGGGCTTGTCAATATGGATGGATCTCTGGAATTCAGGTATAATCATGTCAATGAAAAAGATGAAATTAGAGGAGGTAGCTGTCTTTCCACCCCTGAAATACTCCCTGATGGAAGGATACGCTTGCATGAAAAGTGGAAATGGTCAGATCTCGAGCAGAGTGAAGGACACTCCATCATAGAAGAAGTGATAAAATAACAATCTACATAGAGGGGTTTGAGGACAATTACTACTATATGTTTAGTGCGGCATGGTCAAACAGATTGGAATGCAATAGGAAAACTTCAGGGGCAGACTGATATCCCTTTAAATGAACTAGGAAAGTTACAGGCACGGCAATGTGGTGAATTTTTGTCAAAAGAGGATTGGGATGTAATTATTTCAAGCCCTCTAAAAAGGGCAAGGGAAACGGCTGATATCATTTCCCATAATATTGAAGTCCCGGTTATCGAAAAAATGGAATTCATTGAAAAGAATTTTGGTGTCGCTGAAGGAATGACAGCGGCTGAAAGGGAAGCTGCATTCAAGGATAAAGTATATCCGGGTCAGGAAAATCAGGATTCTTTACAATACAGGCTGATGAATGGGCTCCAGGAAATTCAAAAGGAGTATCCCGAGAAGAAAGTTATACTTGTTGCACATGGCGCTGTCATTCATTTCATTTTACGGTTGATGTCAAACGAGTCTATCGTTTCCAACGAAATGCGCTTGTTCAATGCATGTTTGAGTACGATTAGATTTGATGTCGATTCCTGGATAATAGATGATTTCAATCAAGTTAATCATTTAACTTAGTTTATTTAGGTTAAAAAATGGGTCTGGATGATATTCAGTAACTAATGAAGGAAAGAAGGAAATCATGACTAATAAGACGGCATTGATTTTAGGGGCTACAGGTGTGGTTGGTACCCAGTTGGTTAAAGAGATAAGCAACAGCAAAATTTATAAGGAAATCCACTTACTGACAAGAAGGGAAATGAAATTCCCGGAACCCAAGTGCACAGGACATGTTGTGGATTTTGAAAATTTATCCAAGTATGCCGATTTGTTCAACGTCACCGATGTTTTCATTTGTTTAGGTACAACGATCAAGAATGCTAAATCGAAGGAAGCTTTTCGTAAAGTCGATTATGATTATGTAATCGAGGCAGCTAAAATGGCGAAAGCGTCCGATGTTGAAAAATTACTCGTCATAACAGCCATGGGAGCCGATTCCAAATCAAAGTTTTTCTACAGTCGTGTTAAGGGCGATGTGGAAGGAACACTACAACACCTAAAATTGAATTCTGTCCAAATATTTCGTCCATCCTTACTTATTGGTGAACGAAAGGAATTTAGGGCAGGTGAAAAGATTTCTGGTATGCTAAGTTCCTTTGCTAAATTTCTCTTTGTGGGCCCATTACGTCCATATCGTGCCATAGAAGCAAACAAAGTAGCTGCTGCAATGTATGCTGCGGCCCAAACGACGGCACGAGGATATCATTTTTATAATTCAGATGAAATAGAGAAATTTGCAACAAAGAGGTAATTATTAATTAGTGAAACGAGCCTCCAAAAGGCTCGTTTTTTTAATATAAAAACAAATTTTTATGGAGAATTCATGCCCGTTTAAGAAGAAAAAGGGATCTGTTTTAATGAAACTATTGATGCTGGAAAAGCAATTGAAGCTAATGTTAAAGGTTGGCAGGTAAAGTCTTACGAAGGGGTACAATTTCTGTTGTACCGGCCCAGTAGGAATTTTGGATATACTTGATCTAATCTTCTGATTGAAACTTGATTCTAACAAGGATTTCCACTACAATTCGTAGTGGGAGGGTAAAAAATGAATATTAAAAATTTTAAATATGATGAAGTTGGACTGAATCGTTTCTTTGGCCCTTTGGAAGCTAATATCATGGAATATTTATGGAATGAAAATGAACAGAGTATTAAAGCGGTTCAACAGTTCTTGGAGCTTGATAAACCTATCAACTTTAATACGGTAATGACGGTCATGAATCGACTGGTTGAAAAAGGCATTCTTGAAAAGCGGTCTGAAGGAAGGCTTTCATTATTTCGCCCCGTTCAGTCTAAAGCGGAGTTTTTAGAAGAGCAGTCAAAGAAACTTACTGAGAATTTGCTGGATGAATTTGGCGGGGCTGTAATTAGCCATATGTTAGATGCCATGAAAGATGCTGACCAAGGTTTAATTGAAAAATTGGAACAAAAAATTCAATCATTAAAAAAGGATAAATTATAATGTGGAGGAAAAAGTCTTATTTTGTGATAAGCCTGAGTCTACTATTTGCCTGTTTAGTATGGAGCCAAATGGGAGCTTTTTTGGCACACATCTTTTTTGGAGTAAATATTAAAGCCAACTTTTTTAAATTTTGCTTTAGTCTATTCAAGGAAGGTTCAGTATACTACTTTGTGGTCATCACACTGCTCAATATTGTAATAGCCTATAGTATATTGAGCACCCTATTCAAAATTGCAGAGCAATATCTCTTATCCAGAAGGTTTAAACAAAAGCTTTTTATCTACAAAAATGTCGAAAAGACAAGGTCTATAAATGAAACATTCAAACGGGTCAACAAAGATGTCTTAGTTGTGAATGCTGATCAACCTCTTGCGTTTACACTTGGTTTCAGGCGACCATTCATTGTTATCAGTACTGGTTTAATTCGATTATTGGACTTTGATGAGCTAGAAGCGGTAGTAGAGCATGAGGCCTTTCACCAAAAAAAATACGATCCGCTGGTAATCTTCATTTTACAGTTGATTTCACATGCGTTATGGTTTATCCCACTGACAAAATGGTGTTATAAAAATTACAAAATAATAAGTGAATTATTAGCCGATGAATATGCGATTAATAAAATGGGGACTGAATTAGGCATAAGTGCTGCTTTGTTGAAGTTAATTAAACATTGTTGCTCTGATAAATCCTCTCCTGTCCTTGTCCACTTCTCGAATGAATCGGTTAATTATAGACTTCAGCAATTAGTCGATCCCCATAAAACAATTCCTTTGAGGGCTGATACTACCACGATTTTTGTTTCTATATATGTTTTGATTATACTATTGGGAATGACTATAGTGATTGTCTGATGACTTTCACTTGATTTTTTTACACCATTAAACTACACTTTGTAGTGTAAAATAAAATAAAAGGAGATGTGTCATGAATAAACAGGAAATCGGTACCTTTTTATTAAGAGTAATATTGGGAGTTACATTTTTGTTGCATGGTCTGTCAAAATTCCAAGGTGGATTGGAAAACACATCAGGATGGTTTCAAAGTATAGGCATTCCCGGGTTTATGGCCTATGTAGTTGGTACAATTGAATTGGTTGGAGGAATTGCTTTAATTTTAGGTCTTGGAACAAGAATAATTTCTGCCCTCCTTATAATCATTATGGCTGGTGCAATTGTTTATGTGAAATTCCCATCAGGTTTTATGGGGAATGGAGAAGGTACAGGTTTCGAATTAGACCTCATTCTTATGATAATTGCACTTCACCTAGTATTAAATGGAAGTCGATTCCTATCTATAGACTCTAAGTTACCAAATCTTAAAAGAGGACAAGATTCAGAAACGATAGCAAGTTAATAGGGATAAACATTATCACAGCTTCAAGTTTGTAGCTCACCGAATAGAACGAATAGACTAAAGTCAAAAAGGACCTAATCGATTAGGTCCTTTTTTTTGATGGAGCGATATTCTGTTGAAATGCACCAGAACCTTTGATTTTCTACTATTGTACGCAAATAACGCTAAAGAAAATCGAGTCAGGGTTTAATGGTTTGGAATTTCAAAATTGGGCTATTGTGTTTTTCCCTTTGTAAAAGGTTCTACATTCTCTTATTTGTCCAATACCTACCTTGTCCTATTCTGTGGTCCTTCTGGTGACACTGCTTTTTAGCAGAACAAAACAGGACATTGGTCGGAAGGGGAATATATCGTCCATAATATTATAGAATAGTACGTTGTGCTACAGAAGCCTTATAGTACAAGGTTTATAGTACTAGGAGAAATACGGCAATATTAAATTAACCTTGACAGGGAAGGTGTCGTGGGTTTGAATCCCACACAGGTCATCAACTGCCAAAGGCTCAAATCCTTGATATAACAAGGGTTCGGGGCCTTTTTTCTGTATGTTTATACATTGCACAAAGACTGCACGTGACGGTTAATTTATCTTACAGTACAAAGGGCTCCATAGTATGCTGTTAGAACCCGTTATGTCCAGAAGTAATCATCAAACCGATCGGCTTTGGTTTCACTTCTTATGGGGTTATTTTTTGTATAATGAGTAAAAAAAAAATTGGTGAATTTTCAAAAGAGGATAAAACACTTTACTGAAAAGAAATAATAAATAACTTATCGATAAATCCTTATGTGAAATCTGTTAGTTCAAAGTCAATTACATATACTAATGAGTTTAAAAGAATATTTATCGCTGAATAAGGAAAGCTACTACGTCTTATTTTTGAAGAGTATGGATTTGATATTGAAATCATTGGTACTGACAGGATTAAAAAACAGCCTCTAGATGGCGTACTGCTTATAAAAAATATTACTTTTAATGTCAATGTATCTATTTGATTTCATTTATTTCTTTTTGTCATTGGTTAAGGTGCATAAAAAAAAATTACCGATTTTTAAAAAGATTTCACTTATGTAATATTTTCTTACCAAAAAATAAGGGGTTGCTCTCATATTTCTTTTTGTTATGTTTCCTTATTTCACTTATCTATGTTCTAAAAAATAATGGCTTTAAAATGATGATGAATGCTGTTGCGAAGATGGTACTTGCTGAATAGATTAATAAATAGATATGATTGTGTAATTACCCTTTTTCTTCCTATAACTCAGCATATTATTAAGGAGGATTTATAATGAAAAAAGTTGAATTCAATAAAGAATATTTGGAGTTAATCGGAAATTTACCTGATTCTCTTGAGGAGTATCAGTTTTACCTTGGACTGAAAGAACGGAAGATTTATTATAATTATGATGTGGATGCAACCATTGTCAATAAAATTGTTTATTGGATTCAAGAATGGAATCGAGAAGATGAAGAGTTAAATATTCCAATAGATAAAAGAAAGACAATACAAATTTATGTAACATCTAATGGTGGAGATGTAGTGGCTGGTTTTTCTGCCATTGATGCAATTAAATCAAGTAAAACGAAAGTTGAAACCATTGGTGTAGGATCTTGTGTTTCTATGGGTGCGTTACTGTTGATTAGCGGACATTATAGAAAAGCATATCCCAATACAATAATTCTTATTCATGATGGAAGTATGTCTGTTCAATCAACTTCTAAGAAGGCTAAAAATACAATGAATTTCTATGATCGTTTAGATAATCGTATTAAGAAGTTTGTTGTGGAAAATACCAACATTTCAGAAGAATTGTATGCTGAAAAGGAAGATGAAGAATGGTACATGTTTGCAAATGACGAAGGTTTGAGTTTAGGAATTGTACATGAAATAATTTAAAGTTATAGTTAATAGGGAAGTGAAATTGGTTATAATTCTTGCTTGTTACTAAAGACATCATTCAATTATTTTTAGAAGAAAAACGTGAACTTTTTTCAGTTATATAGTTAAATTTGTGCTAACAAACACAAGATAAATTACCTCTAAAACTTTTATATCAACATTCTATAGCTATTTTCCATCTTTTTTAGAACGTGAGAATTTAAACAAGATGGGTAACTTATATAATAGTGGGATACAAATTTAGTCTGAGAGCCATTGGTCAACCAGGGGCAAATTAGTATGATTCTAAGCTACAAAAGATTAAAGACTAGACAAACTTTCAAAAAAAGTGGGAATGAAATGAACTGATAGTCCGGAATATATGACTTACTACTCAGTTTTTAAGTAAACTATGAACGCTAAAATTAAGTAAACGTCAAGTAGCCCCAAAATATACTACATAAATGGTGTATTTCGGGACTACTTTTTGTTCGCTTCATTTTTTATTGGTACTCTGCGTATGGATGGCAAAGTGCAGGAGAGAAAATCTACCATGTACCGGGCAGGGAATTTTACGATGAATCGGCTGCGGAGGAAAAAAGAATTGATTGGTCTATGCAATCCTTCAGGTTCCTTTTTTAGTTAAGTACGGCTAAAAGAGGAATACTGAAGGATTTTTCTATTAGTCCAGCAAAGAGATTCAAGAAATTCCATCTTAAACGTAATTGGGTGTCATGATCATTAGGCTTGATAAGGACCGTGATTTCTCCTGCTTCTATAGCTTTTATGAATAACAAACAAAAAATAGATTTTTTTAATGCAACAGTAAATGGTAGATAAGGTGGGCTACTCTCTTGATTATTTTCGCTCGTGATGCCTCTTACTGATAATTATATTAGTAGGGATAACTGCAACAGAGTTAACCGGTATAATGCATATTAAACTATATATGTAGATTTAATATAAATCTTATTGAAAACTAGAAGGAGTATATGCAGTGACCAACTTATTTCATAACTACTCTATTTTTGAAAATGATGAAAGGCAAAACAATTTTTGTAATGGAAAATTTACTGAACAAGTTGGATAGACTGTTCATTTTAATGCAAAAGTATTTGTTTTTGTTTAATCGAAGAAAATTCCAAGGTGAATGGTTCAGTGTTTTGTAACAATGTGTTCATGAACAAAACAAACACTTTAAGCTAGTGGGATAATCATTTAATATTTTATTTAAACCAGTCTGTCACCTGAAAAATTGTTAGTATTCAAGTGATTTTCGTTGACGAACACATGTTCTCTATTATAAAATACAGTCATGGGTAATAATGGTATAGTGGTTATTGCCCACAAGTTCAAAAGGAGCTATATAATTATGACCATGCGACTGTCTCCCTATTTAATGATGAACGGAAATGCAAAGGAAGCGATTCAATTTTACGAAAAAGCACTTGATGCGAAAGTCCTTTTTAATCAAACTTTTGGAGAAATGCCTGAAAACCCGGAATTTCCTCTACCAGAAGAAGCAAGGGATCTTGTGGCACACGCAATGTTAAAGGTTGGAGAAACGGACCTCATGTTTTCAGATACGTTTCCAGGTCAGACCAGTCAAACTGGGGACCAAGTTACGATTTGTATTTCTATTGATGATATCGAAAAATCAAAACAGATCTTTGAAACCTTGTCGCAAGATGGAGAAGTGAAAATGCCGCTGCAGGAAGCTTTTTTTAGCCCTGCTTATGGGGTTGTATTGGACAAATTCGGTGTAACCTTCCAAATTTATACAGAGGGTAAGCAATAATTTTTTCTAGTTAAAAATAGCCCCATGGAAAAAATCAAAAGCGGCTGTTTTGGTGAATCAAGTTTCAACTTAAGGCGCAAAAAAATCCCGATTTCTCATTTATATCACTGAGAGATTGGGATTCTTAATATTGGAATATCCCTAACGTTGTAAAATCCACGTTTTGCTTCAGGTCCTTCTTATGGAATTTAGCTGTGATCCTTATCGCTTTTCATGAGCAGCTAAAGATCCTCCCACACGTTAAGCATATCAGGTATCAAAAGAAGAATAAGACCACGTTTATGCATGATGTAGGCTCCCGGAAAAAGATTTGAATATTATTAGCTCAAAAAATACCCCTTACATTGATTATTCCAGTGCCATTTCATGATTTTGATACGTTATCGTTATCCTTTTGTGATATCTGTCATCTATTCTTTATCTGTTTGTTCTTTGTATAGAAAATGGCTATGCTATCATTTAAACCATTAGCATACATACTAGCCAAATAGGATGTAACAACATATGAAAAATGAAATATCATATCGCCATTAGGGGAGATTACACGCAGTGCTGAAAATTGGGCGTTAAAAACGAAAAAATGCAAGTCTTGAATGAACTAAATTTATATAATGGATCGTTTTATATGAAAATTGACTTAAATCAATTCAAATATATATTGATCATTTTCTCGCCAATCTGCCACATCATCCAAAGCCTGTTATTTACCAATGTTGAATAGATTCATTTTTTTCTATTAATAAGCTAATATCACTCAGTAACTTTACATGGCGTAATATGGGGGAAGGGGGAACATTGTGAACACAGATCAAGCTTTCGACCTGTTAAAGGATGCAGGGGTAACAGAAAGTAGTAGTATACAAACTGTCAGACGTTGGCTGCGAGAAGGGAAAATTAAATACGAGGGAGGAAACGGGAATAGAAAAACTGGATACATAATGGATGACACAGATCAAGCATTCGACTTGTTAAAGGATGCAGGGGTAACAGAAAGTAGTAGTATACAAACAGTCAGACGTTGGCTGCGAGAAGGGAAAATTAAATACGAGGGAAACGGGAAGAGGAAATCTGGATACATAATCGATGACACAGCCTCAAGGCTGGCTATAAATGATTCTATCGATCAAAATAAGGATGAAATCATACACCGGTTAAAATTAAAAATACAAGCTCAAGAAAAGCATATAGAAGGAATTGAAGAACTTAATGAGACTTCAAAAAAAATATTGATTCAGCAAAGGGATATGTTTAAAAAGGAAGTTGTAATTCTAAAGAATGAGAAAAGTGAATTACAAAAAGAAACAAAGGATTTATTAAAAGAAAATATTGAATTACGTAATGAATTGATAAAAGTAAAAGAGAACCTAAGGGACAAATACAATCTAGGCTCCACTACTCATACAAATGATTATATTAAAAAATTAGGGCTTTCAAAAATGGCGAGTAATAAAGAAGTGTTAGCAGGATATAAAGGGTTGTTAAAAATAACTCATCCAGACCATAATGGTAACGCAAAGGTATTTCATTACATTAAGACTGATTACGATATTTTTAGAAATAGTAACAGAGGAAAATGATCATTAGAGTTTAAGTCCCTAACATGCTGAATTGGGGAAAGTAAATGCAAAGAAAGGCTAATCAGAATTAGGATTTGCACAGCTTAGGAGCCTCAGGGAAGTTCCGCCAGCCAATATTTTGGAATTAAATAAAATTTTAGAAAAAGAGCATTTTAAAACCCTTGATAGTTGGAATACATATTCAATATTGGGATCAGAACGCCTAGGAACTTGAACTTGAATGAAACGAATTCATCAATTCATGCTGATGCTTGAAATAGACGCAAAAATTTACCAGTACATATAACGATAACGGTGGGATTGCTATAAATATTTTGCCTTATAAACATATAAAAGAAGAGATGAAGTTTTGGAGGTTCAATGGACAAGTCTTCTTGGCTGTTGATCTTTCTTTTTTTATGAACTCAACGTGTGCCCATTTTAAATAGGCAGATTCCTAATGAACTAATAGGTACATTAGTTCATTAAGAAAAATTAAAATTGTTCATTCCAATAGTTTTTTGCCCGCACTTCATTCTTCATCCATTAATAAAAGATATAAAGGATTGGCTTGGACAGTCATGTGGGAAATCTGTAGTCTATTTTTGTCTTCTCATCCATTGTGTTGCAACCCATTTTTCTCCGGTTATAACTGGCGCTCCACCGTGTAAAGTTAGTTCGTTTAGTTTTTTATCGTTATAGAAATATTCGAAATACACCGCCATGCCTTTTTGTGGGGACACTGAAAAGTTCAGTTTAGGAAAAAAAGTTTCCCCCCCTTGCTCCACATCATTTAAGTACATGATGATTGTGCTAATTCTATTATTTTTTGCGGCTTTACTTGTAGATGTAAAAAAATCAAAGTGAGCTTTATATTCTTGACCAGGAGTATATTTAAGAATTTGAATACCATCCCCATGTTCAATGGGTATATTCATGATTGATGATACTCTTTTTTCAATTTTGGAAATGATGTCATTTTCATTATCTTGAAAAAACATACTACTACTTGTTCTTATCTCATTTAATTCGTGTGTAACTCCAATTTTAGAACGATGCATTTTGTCTTTTGACAATCTAATAAGTTCGTCACATTCTTCGTCACTCAAAACATTTTCTAAAACCACAATTAGAGGTTCTTCTAATCTAGTAATTATATTAATTTCTCTATCTTCCGTTTTGATTTTATTTCCAATGTGATTAAAAATAGTTTGTTCTTTACTTATTTTATTGTCCACTGTCAACTTTCATCGACTCCTAAAAGAATGAATTTTCTGACTGATCATTTTGTTTTATTTCTGTAAACGGTTTCTATGATAATTATATCATGAACGTTGTTATATAACTGTTTCTTATTCTGCTTACACGTGCTTTATCTTTAATGAAGGTTGTTAAAACATCATTTTATTATGTAACTATGGGGGAAAGTATTCATGTAATGAATGAAATAGAGTTTGAGCGTGAAAAGTCCAATTGATAAGATGAGGATGTCGCAAAGCTTAGCAGCGAAAAGGAGAAATACAAAAAAATAACATAAAAATAAATAAACTTTTAATTCCTTCGGATGTTACATAAATCCTGGTGATTCATGCTTTAGTAACGATCAAGTCTTGGATTGAATAGGGAATCCACAAATTCAATACTGGAAGCCATTAAACAAATGCTTGCCAATTTTAAATAGGACTTAGACAACCGTACTCATACTCTAATCATTTACAGGTAAAAAGGATTTCCTTCAGTATGGAAGTCTTTTTACTATTTTACTTAACTATCCATTACTTTAACTTTCGATTGGATTAAGGAGTTATAACACTTTTATACGATCGCCTTCATTTGATAACCAGACTTGCTTCCCCAAGTGCCATCTAGTGATGAAATTTCCTTTTGTACGAACTCGATATTTCAATAAATCTTAAAATAATGATATATAATATTTCAAAAATAACCTCGCTAGAATATATGGTTAAACCATATTTAAGCAGTTAAGTATTAACCATCTTTTTCTTAAATCGGATTTCTTTTCAATTAATATAATCAAAAATAAATTCAAAATGGTAAAAAATAGATTTTGAAAAGGGAATTCAAATCTTTTGTTGAACATGAATATTGTGGGCCATTTTAACAGTTTCGTGATTTTGTGTAAGCGATTACATCGAGACATTTATCATATTTATCTTGATCATGGTAGTGGATTATATCATTAGCGAATGGAGGTTAACCCATGATTGGCACGATGGCGATCAATATGAATGATTCACGTTCTTTCCTCACGGAAAAACACTTATTATTTAAACAGTCAATTCGTGAATTTCTCGACAAGGAGGCTGTCCCCTTTTATGATCAGTGGGAAAAAGAGGGGGGGATCCCTCGCTCCTTTTGGAAAAAAGTTGGGGATAACGGACTTTTATGTCCTTGGCTTGATGTGGAATTCGGTGGGGTAGGAGCAGATTTCGGATATTCAGTTGTATTGGCAGAAGAATTCGAAATGGTTGGATCAGCCTTAAGAGGAATATCAATTCATTCTGATGTTGTAGCCCCTTATATTGCTTCATTCGGAACAATGGATCAAAAACAAAGATATTTACCTAAGTTCATTACAGGAGAAATGATTACCGCCTTTGCATTGGCAGAGACAGGAATGGGTTCAGAATTAGCGAACATCCAAACAACTGCCATCAAGAAAGATGGGTATTATATTGTAAATGGAGCTAAAACGTTTATCACAAATGGCTTTAAAGCCGACTTCATGATAGTAGCATGCAAAACTGATCATGATCCTGTTCCTTCCCATGATGGAATCAGTTTGTTGCTAGTAGATAAAGATACTCCAGGGTTTACCCGAGGCAGAAAGCTTGAAAAAGCAGGCCAGGATAGCTCAGACACATCCGAACTATTTTTCGATGATGCTCCAGTTCCAGTTGGGAACCTCCTTGGGGAGGAAGGGAGGGGCCTTTCATATATAATACAAAAACTGCAGCAGGAAAGACTTATGTGTGCGATTGGGTCTTTGATGGCAGCTAAAGACATGCTCCACTTAACAGTGAATTATATAAAAGGACGAAAAGTATTTGGTAAGAAAATAAGTGAATTTAAAAAGGCACAGTTTACCATTGCTGAAATAACGACCGATATTCAGTTGGGAAGAACGTTTGTTGATGGTTTGATCTGTAAACATATAAATGGCGAGAATATCATAACTGAAGTATCGATGGCTAAATACTGGATCACGGAGATGTCCAAGCGAATATCCGAAAAATGCATGCAGTTACATGATCGATACGGAAATATGGGCGACGATAAAATTGCCAGGCGTCATCGGGACATTCCTTTGACAACACTCTATACAGGGTCAGATGAAAACATAAAAACCCTGATTGCTGAAAATATCGGGTTTTAATTCATTATTAATCACTTAAATCTATTGACTGCCTCAATTAAAATGAGGTAGTTTTTTTATTCCATTTCTTCAATATAATTACAATGAACTAGTTTTTTTAATTAAAAGGTTTATCCCATTTATCTTATGGGTAAAAGAGACTGTGCATATGAAAAATTAATATTTTTGTAAAATTTGTAATTGTATGCGAAAGATGGAGGTGCTTGTTGTGTTAAAAATCGAAAATGTATCAAAAATCTATAAGGGAGGAAAGAAAGCTGTAAAGAATATATCATTGGATATTAAAAAAGGGGAGTTCATTTGCTTCATTGGTCCGAGTGGATGTGGTAAGACAACGACTATGAAAATGATTAACCGGCTTATTGAACCATCTGAAGGCAAGATACTTATTAATGGGGAAAATATAATGGATAAAGATCCAGTCGAGCTAAGAAGGCAGATTGGGTACGTTATCCAGCAAATCGGACTTTTCCCCCATATGACAATTCTTGAAAATATCACCCTCGTTCCAAAACTTCTTAAATGGAATGATCAGAAGAAAAAAGAACGTGCACTGGAATTGCTTCAGCTTGTTGATATGGGACCGGAGTATCTGGAAAGGTATCCCTACGAATTGAGCGGAGGGCAGCAACAAAGGATAGGCGTACTTAGAGCTCTTGCTTCCAATCCTCCGCTCATTTTAATGGATGAACCTTTTGGCGCACTGGATCCCATCACCCGAGATGCCCTTCAGGAGGAATTTAAGAATCTGCAGCGCACACTTGATAAAACAATCGTTTTTGTTACCCATGATATGGATGAGGCCATTAAGCTAGCCGACAGGATCGTCATCTTAAAGGCTGGTGAAATCGTCCAAGTTGGAACACCGGATGAAATCCTCAGAAACCCAGCCAATGAGTTTGTGGAAGAATTCATCGGTAAAGATCGTTTGCTTCAAACAAGACCTAATGTTGAGTTGGTTGAACAAATCATGAGTCGTAATCCCATATCCATTACAGAGGAAAAATCCCTTACCGATGCTATTACGATAATGCGCGAGAAACGGGTTGATTCTTTACTTGTGGTCGATGAGCAAAATGTTTTGAAAGGATACGTAGATATTGAAACGATCAGTGAATATCGAAAAAAAGCTAAATTTATCAGTGAAGTCATCAATACTGAAGTTTATTCAGTGAAACAGGATTCTTTAATCCGTGATTCCGTCCAGAAGATATTAAAACGGGGATTCAAATACGTGCCGGTAGTTGACCAGAATAAACTTTTGGTCGGAATAGTTACTAGGGCAACCTTGGTCGATATCGTCTATGACAGTTTATGGGGAGAGGAAGAAAATCAAGTGGCAGAAATGGCAGAAATGTTTTAGGAGGTGCAAGAGATGGAAACATTGCTCGATTTTTTACAGACGAACTGGCAAGAGTTGATTTATAAGGCATGGGAGCACTTATATATATCCATGATCGCTGTTTTCCTTGGAATAATAATCGCCGTACCGCTAGGCATTATGTTGACCCGAATGAAAAGGAGCGCATCCATTATAATCGGAATTGCAAACATTATGCAAACACTGCCGAGCTTAGCAGTCCTTGCCTTTTTCATTCCTTTCCTCGGTGTTGGGAAAACCCCTGCAATCATAGCGCTATTTTTCTATTCCGTTTTACCTATACTCAGGAATACATACACAGGCATTAAAGGCGTAAATGAAAATCTGCTGGAATCCGGCCGGGGCATCGGAATGACAAGTTGGGAGAGGATTCGTCTGGTTGAATTCCCCCTTGCACTTTCCGTCATTATGGCTGGAATTCGTACGGCTTCCGTCTACCTAATTGGATGGGCAACCTTGGCTTCCTTTATTGGAGGCGGAGGTCTTGGTGATTACATATTTATCGGTTTGAATTTATACCAAACAGAATATATCATCGCAGGTGCAGTTCCAGTGATCATCATGGCTATCCTGGTGGATTATGTATTCTCGATCATTGAACGAAAAGTCGTACCAAAAGGATTAAAAGGTATGAAGGAAGTTGCTTGAGGAGGAATACCATGTATAAAAAAATGAGAAGTTCAATTTTCATAGCCCTTATAGTATGTTCATTAATCATCAGCGGATGCTCTTTGCCAGGATTAGGTTCATCTTCTGAAACTACTGTAAAGATCGGTGCCCAAAGTATGACCGAATCCGAAATCCTGGCGAACATGATCGCTCAACTCCTTGAAAGGAATACGGAATTCGATACGAAAATCGTCAAAAATCTAGGTTCGAATTTCGTTCAGCAAAAAGCGATGGAGAGCGGTGATATAGATATAGCCGCAACTCGATATACAGGGACGGATTTAACGAGTGTCCTGGGACAGGAAATCGAAAAGGATCCAGAAAAGGCGATGGAAATTGTACAAAGGGAATTCAAAGAACAATATGGATTCAAATTTTTTAATTCTTATGGATTCGATAACACCTATGCCTTTACGATTTCAAATGAATTGGCAGAAGAAAAAGGATATAAGAAAATATCTGATCTGGAAAAGGATGCAGATATTTTAAGGTTAGGTGTCGATAGTGCTTGGCTGAAAAGAAAAGGTGATGGCTATCAAGGGTTCGTCGATACATATGGGTTGGAATTTGGGGAAACTTATCCGATGCAGATTGGCCTAGTATACGATGCAGTCAAAAACGGTCAGATGGATATTGTCCTTGCATACTCTTCCGATGGTCGGATTAAGGTTAATGATTTGAAGCTTTTGGAAGATGATAAACAATATTTCCCTCCGTATGACTGTTCACCGGTCGTTACCGAAGAATTATTGGAACAATATCCTGAGATTGAAGATGAACTTAACAAGTTGATTGGCGAAATCAATACTGAAACCATGCAGGAACTGAACTATGAAGTGGATGGGAAATTAAAAGAACCATCGGTCGTAGCGACTGAATTCCTTAAAGCACATAAATATTTTGAATAAATGGGAGGTGCAAACCAATGGAAACCTTGCAACAGCTGGGAACTTATTATTCCCAAAATTGGATGTATGTACTTACTGAGTTTTATCGCCACTTTTTAATGTCCGCTTATGGAGTTTTATTTGCTGCAATCGTAGCCATCCCGATAGGCATTTTCATCGCGAAACATAAGAAATTGAGTAATTGGATATTTTCGATAACGAATGTCATACAAACCACACCAGCATTGGCTATGCTTGCTCTCCTAATGCTAGTAATGGGCTTAGGAACAAATACGGTAATCTTATCATTGTTTCTATACTCTTTACTGCCAATCCTGAGGAACACATATGTCGGAATTACAAGTATCGATCATGCTTATTTAGAATCTGGCAAGGCAATGGGGATGACGAAGCTCCAGTTACTAAGAATGGTTGAACTGCCATTATCCATGTCTGTCATAATGGCTGGCTTACGTACAGCACTTGTCGTTGCAATAGGAGTAACTGCTGTCGGTACATTCGTGGGCGCAGGTGGCCTGGGGGATATCATTGTGAGGGGAACGAATGCTTCAAATGGAACCGCGATCATACTTGCAGGAGCTATCCCGACGGCATTGATGGCCATTCTGTCAGATCTTTTACTCGGATGGCTGGAACGATTGCTTTCACCGATTAAAAAGAAAAAAATTCATACTGCCTAAAACAAAGTCAAGACAATAAAAGAGCCAATGTTGATGCAATGGCTCTTAGTTTCTAGGCGAAAGGGGTTCGGAATAAAAAATTCCGAACCCCTTTCGTTTCTTTCATTTCGCATATATAGGTTTTAGCTTGATGATTACGCAGATGATCTGCCTCTTCCACACAAGCTTGCCAGACGCTGTGTCACTCCCTTTTGATGATATTTGCTTTCTGTACATCGTGATAAAGATAAGCATGTTGCACTAATTTGTTTTGGCGATTTGTACTCACGATAACCTTCTTTAGTTGTTGAGTACTTTTAAATTTCGTCCGAAGGGCAAAGGTAACAATCAAAGTGGTCATTGTAAAAATAGTCATTTTTCCCGAAATAATCCTTCTTTTGTGCGAGGACTTGTATAGGTTCAAGTGATGTTCCAAAACCAACTGATTCGAAGTAACACCTTAAACTCTCAGGTATGTTTTTAATCTAAATTTTATAACAAAGTTGATTGGAGTGGAAGGTGCGAGACTCCTGCGGGAAAAGCGCGTCTAGGGGAGACCCCGCAGGCACAAGCCGAGGAGGCTCCCGGACCGCCCGCGGAAAGCGAGTGCCTGGAGCGGAAATCAACGTTCAAATTGTACAAGCCATAAAAAAACTATAGGCTCATTTTCATCAGTTGTGTCTGAGAGCCAATGCTGATGCAATGGCTCTTTTTATTGGGTTTCTTTACCAGAAAATTACTATTGCCTATTAGAAGATGGAAGTTGAGCCTTGCCTGCTTAGTTTTTTATTTCAGAAAAAGGGTAACTATAAGGGTAGTTGTAAAAAAATAAAGGGGAATCAATCATGAAACTTACACCAGAGCAACGTATTGAACTTCATGGCTTTAATAATCTTACGAAATCTTTAAGCTTTAATATGTATGATGTCTGTTATACAAAAACCAGGGAAGAGAGAGAGGCATATCTGGATTATATCGATGAACAATATAATGCAGAAAGGCTTTCGAAGATTTTGCATAACGTTTCTGATTTAATAGGAGCACACGTTTTAAATACAGCCAAACAGGATTATGTCCCTCAAGGCGCGAGTGTAACCATTCTTGTTTCAGAAGGTCCTGTCGTTGAAGTACCCACTGGGACTTATGAGGAATCACCAGGACCTTTACCTGATAATGTGGTCATGCAACTTGATAAAAGCCACATTACCGTACATACATACCCTGAATTCCATCCAAATGAAGGCATTAGCACATTCAGGGCCGATATCGATGTCTCTACTTGTGGGGAAATATCTCCGCTTAAAGCCCTTAATTATCTCATACATTCCTTCGATACCGACATTATCACGATAGATTACCGTGTTAGAGGATTTACGAGAGATAAAGATGGCCGGAAATTGTTCATTGATCACGATATTAATTCCATTCAAAACTATATTCCTGAAGAAGTAAAGGGTTTATATGACATGATTGATGTAAATGTATACCAGGAAAATATATTCCATACAAAATGTAAGCTAAAAAGATTCGATATCAATAATTACTTATTCGGTTATACAGAGGAAAAGCTAAATACAGAAGAAAGGGAGGAAATAATTGAAAGGCTACAAACGGAGATGGATGAAATTTTTTATGGTGCCAATGTCCCGCATCCCTCAGTAAAGAACAAGCATGCCGATTAAGGGATGCTTGTTCTTAGTGAAATGTTAATTTAACTGGAAAACATGAACCAATACATAGCCGAGACACGTTAATAAAACAGAACCGATCATTCCAGCAATAAAAGGTTTACCGCCATATTTTTTAAAAGTTATGAGGTCTATATTCAATCCTAGTCCTGCCATTGACATTGCCATGAGGATATAGGAAAGCATAACAAGCTTATCAGCTATAGATTCGGGAACTGCACCAGTTGAATAGAGGGCGCTCATTAATAAAAATCCAAAAATAAACCATGGTACCTGAACGGACTTCCAGGAAAATTTCTTTCCGTCTGTTTCTCGCTCTTTCCAGTTCATGATGAATCCAATTAAAATGGCAACGGGAATGAGTAGGGCAACCCTAGTCAATTTGACCATGACTGCCAAGTCGACTGCCTCATTTCCTCCTGGTGCTGCCGCAGCGATGACGTGAGCAATTTCATGCAGTGTCGCACCCGAAAATATACCGTATCCTGGCCCGGATAACTCCAGTAATGGGTAAAGGATCGTGTAACCGAAAGTGAAGGTTGTACCTAAAACAGCAACCGTCGCTACAGCGATTGCTGTATCTTTTTCTTTTGCTTTAATTTGAGTGGAAATTGCCAGGATGGCTGCAGCTCCACAAATTCCTGTTCCGCAAGCTGTCAATATGCCTAGTTTTTTCTCAACTTTAAATAGACGGGTCAGCCCATAAACTACTAATATGGCAAATATAAGACTAATGGCCCCAACTGCAAATGTTTTCGGGCCGGCATTAAAAATATCCTTCAAGTTCAAGCGCATCCCCAATAGGATAATGCCCATTCTCAAAAGGACTTTACTTGAATAATTTGTACCTGCAACAGCGTAAGCAGGAACGCCAATGACCGATTTCCAAACAACACCAATCAGTATTGCAATGACTAGCTGTCCCATTATATGCAGGAATGGAAGCTCTGCTAAGTATTTTGCTGCCATTGCAATTAGCAAAGTCAAAGCTATTCCTTTTGTAAATCCGAATTTTCTCGTTTGAACCTCTGTTTGTTCCAGTGTGATCACTCCATCTGTGTTGATGCCTTTACTTTAAAGCTTAAGTAAAAATAAGTGAAATATATTTTTGCTATTTCAATGATTACTTATACTTATGATAAAATAAAATGCATAAGTATATAGGGAGGTAACCATGGATCCTTTAAAGGTATTCGTAACCGTAATCGAACAGAAAAACTTTTCTAGAGCAGGCGATATTCTGAACCTGTCGCAGCCAGGAGTCAGTCTTCACATAAGGAATCTTGAAAATGAGTTAGGTACGAAATTAATTTACCGTTCTCCCAAACAAGTTCAAATAACAGAGCCGGGAAAAATTTTGTATAGACATGCAAAGCAAATGCTTAATCATTATGAGACAGCAATAAGGGAAATAAATGACTTTAATAACGTGGTTAGCGGAACGATGAAAATAGGTGCAAGTTTCACGATCGGGGAATACTACCTTCCAAAAGTTTTAGCGGAATATGCTGCTCAATATCCGCTGGTGGACATACAAATCATCATCTCGAATTCTAATGAAGTCATTCAAGGAATACGTTCGAATAAACTTGATATAGGTTTGATTGAGGGGGAAACGGATTATAAAGATATAGATGTCAGCCCATTCATGAACGATGAGATGATTGTCGTCGTCCCCCCTGTTCATCCACTTTCACAGATGGATATTATCGAGGGTAGCTTGCTCCAAAACCAAACATGGGTACTAAGGGAGCAAGGATCAGGAACCCGTGCATATTCGGATAAACTTCTGAGCAGCCTGGAACTGAACATAAAGAAAAGTTTTATTTTCACCAGTATCCAAGGAGTGAAAGAAGCGGTGATGTCTGGGCTGGGCATTGCCTTGTTATCCCGATTGACTGTACAAAAAGAATTGAAATCCAATGAATTGAAAACCTTTCATTTAAAAAATGAACCCATTATAAGACCTTTTTCAATCGTGAGAAAGTTAGATTTCGAAGCGTCAAAAGCGATGGAGTTGTTTTTAAGGAAGGTCGAGGAATTTGCGATAAAGAGCCAGCCTAAATAAATCACTTAAACTTTAAGCTCATCCTTTCAATTTTGAAGAGGATGGGCATTTTTTGTATGACGAAATATTTATTATGTTAATGAAAACGTCGAAAGTATTTTGGAATATGTCAATCAATAAACAATATTTACGTATTTTAACATAATTTCAAACATATAAATTAAATAGGAAGCCTCCAGGAACTTCTGAGTCCCTGTAGGACTTTTCCTGCATTTATCAATCTTAAAAGGAGCAACCACATTGGCTATAGAGGAGCAGAAAGATAAGCGGATTTCTGTTTTCGACAGAATTATAGGGTTCATGCCAAAATTTTATGTGATAGGAACTATTTTAATTTTTATTTATACCCTTGTTGCGATGGCTCAATTAGGTATCCAAACTTGGAATAAGCCAGAGGAAGCCGTTGATTCAACAATTACACAAAATCCTCCTATTTCTCAAGGCTTTGAACATACATTGATAACGTTAATCATCGAACCGATAGTAACATCAGAATTTTATCAAATCATCTTTAACACGTTATTTCTATACCTTGTATGGATACTGCTTTTCCTATTGGCACCGATTGCTTTTTACCGTTTAAAGCACTTTAAGTTTTTTAATATCGAAATTGAAATTGAAAAACAAGACGCAGCCGTTTATGAGGTATTCAGCGTCAGCAGTTCGAAAATGAAATTTGCAGCATATTTAACATCCGAGGAATATCAATTGGAGATATCAGAGGAAATTGCTAACAGCAAAGACTTTAAAACACCCTTAATCTATACATTGGAATGTGCCATGGACTTTTACTCCAATCAATTAGGACTATCCTTTACCTATGATATCTATACCTTGAACCAGTTCAAGAAAGCTAAGCTGCCTAAATCCATCAAAGCCATGATTGATAAGTCGATCGAAACCGGAGATCCGTGCATTTCGAATAAAAGCAATAGTGATAGTGAATATTACAAGAATTTTCTTCTCCATTATTTTGAAAACACAGACGGGAAATTTGTCACTGTCTTAAATAGTTATCAAACTGAATTCGATACATTCGATAAATCACTACTCAAGATCCTGCAAAATGTCATATACGATTACTATTTACAGTATAACTATATTTATGAAGTAAGCGAGAAGATAGAAAAAGATTGAAACGATTACCCATGATAATTAAAAAAACCACCCTATAAGTGGTTATTTTTTTTTGAAAGGTGATTGTTAATTATATTTTGGACAATTACATTATTACCAATGAGCTCAGACGATTTCTTTACGTCCTGTTCCCGAAAATCCATGTTCTTTATTTTCTTGGACTTTTTCCCTTTTTTAAAATTATTGAAGGCGTTTAAAAAAGCTATCTGAATCACTCCCCTTATAGATTAGTATATTCATATTATGGATAAAATTTCATGAAAAACCTCCATTTACAGAAAAATATTTTTGCGGTTTTAGGAGTAATGAGATTCAATTAACATGTTAAGCATTCAATATACTAATTAAAATAATCCTCCAAAATTTAAAATAAATGTAAAATAATAAAGAAATTAAAATATTTGTGAAATTCATTTGTTGTATATTGACAGAAGATTAATGAAGGTGGTACTTTATACATAGGGATGTTCTTTATAGTGAACATTATTGGGAATTTCGATTAATTATCGCTTATAAAATTCTTTTCTAAGAACGAAATTATTTGATTGAATTATTTTATAATAAAGAATGTTCAACCGGCAGGAGGAAAAAAATGAGCGCAATCGCTGGCCTCTTACATTTAAACCAAGAACCGATCAATCTCCATCATGGAGAGATTTTAATGAAATCATTACATAAATTTCCGGCCGACAGCATTCAAGTATGGACAGATGAAAGAATCTTTTTTGGGTGCCAGAATCAGTGGATAACTCCTGAATCGCTAGACGAAACGCTGCCATTTTATGATTATGCCAGGCAACTTGCGATTACAGCCGATGCAATCATTGATAATCGAGAAGAATTATTTGATCGTTTACAGGTTAAGAATTCTGATCGACCGTATATGACGGATAGTCAATTAATCCTTCTTGCCTATTATAAATGGGAAGAGGAAACCCCAAAGTATTTGGTTGGTGACTTTGCGTTTATGATTTGGGATCAAAAACAACGTAAATTGTTCGGAGCTCGTGATTTTTCAGGCAGTCGGACTCTTTATTACTTCAAAAATCAAGATAAATTAGCATTTTGTACGACGATTGAGCCACTGCTAACACTGCCTTATGTAGAAAAAAGGTTGAATGAGGAGTGGTTATCGGAGTTTTTGGCTATTCCAATTAATGTTGAATCAGTAGACCCTTCTTCAACTGTTTATCGGAACATTAAACAGATACCACCTTCACATTCAATAAGCATTATTGATGGGGAGGTAACCTTTTCAAGGTATTCCTTTATTAAAAAAGAAGTGCAGCTAAAGTTCAAGACCAATGAAGAATATGTGGAAGCTTTTCGGGACGTTTTTGACAAGGTAGTGAGATCCAAATTAAGAACCACTTACAATATTGGCTCACATTTAAGTGGGGGACTGGACTCAGGATCTGTCGTTAGTTTTGCAGCCAAGGCTTTAGATGAGCAAAAAAAACAATTACATACATACAGCTATGTACCAGTTGAGGATTTTGTCGATTGGACTCCTAAAAGTAGAGTTGCTAATGAGAGACCTTTCATTTCTTCTACTGTAGAGTACGTAGGAAATATCAAGGATAACTATTTAGATTTTAAGGATAAAAGCCCGTTATCCGAGATAGATGATTGGCTTGAAGTGCTAGAAATGCCTTATAAATATTATGAAAATAGTTTTTGGTTAAAAGGAATTTATGAAAAAGCCGCACAAGAAAATATCAGAGTGCTACTAAATGGTCAAAGAGGTAATTGGACCATATCATGGGGACATGCTTTAGACTATCAAGCTAGTTTATTAAAGCAGTTTAAAATGATTCACTTTTACAAAGAATTACATTCATTCAGTGAAAATCATGGAGTGAACAAATCGAGAGTTATGACAGCGGTAAGAAAAAAAGCCTTCCCATCATTATCATCAGCAGAAGAACCATATCCGATGCTAATAAACCCTGAATTCGCAAGAAGAACGAAAGTATTCACCAAATTGGATGAACATAACATTGATGTTAAAGGTGCCATTAATACAAATGTTTTTACTATGAAAAAAACTCAATTTGAACAATTGTACTATTGGAATATCAATGGGAATATTTCCACCAAGCTATCCTTAAGACATTCTATAGCTGAACGTGATCCAACCAACGATCTGCGTATCATCCAATTTTGTAATTCAGTTCCAGAATCACAATATGTATTAAATGGTCAGGATCGCTCCTTAATAAGAAGGGCCACTAAGGGCTATCTGCCTGATAATGTTAGGCTGAATAATAAAACGCGCGGAATACAAGGTTCAGATGGAATTCATAGGATGGCATCATCATGGAGTTCATTTATAGAAGAAATGCAGAGTCTAAGTAAAGATGAAGTCATGTCTGAATTTTTAAATATGGAGGAAGTTAGGAAGGCACTTAGTAGTGTCGAACAAAACCCTCTTCCAGAAAAAGTTTTTGATGATGATTTCAGAATTTTAATGCGAACCTTAATAGTGTCACGATTTATAAGGAAACATTTTTGAAGGGAGGTGAAACGATGAAAAAAGAATGGAAAAAACCAAAATTAGAAATACTTAATGTTAATTTAACAATGGCTGGACCAGGAAGGAGAACTCCTGATGCGATTCAACCAGATCCGGATGATCCGGTAAAATTCAGCTAAGTTTCATTTAAAATGATTTATGCCCTTACACCTTGTAAGTGTAAGGGTTTCTTATGAAAACAGTGATGATATGTTTGGAGTGAAGAGAATGTTAGGCACGGAAAAAACATATACGTATACCACATTTGGGCTAATGGTAGAAAGTGAACTTCCCCTTCCTGAATTAGAGAAAGCAAAAGATAACGAAAGGGTAGTAGACTTAACGATTACAAAGAAAGATTTATCAATTGATTGGTCTAAAATAAATCCCTTAAATCGAACAGGTTTTGTCGTTGAAGGAAATCGCGTTATGTTTGAAGTGCCAAGTTTAGCTGTTTTTTCTATAGAGGAAGGGAAAACCATTACTTTTTCATCTTGTGAAAGTTACAACGAAGATAAGGTTCGGCTTTATATTTTAGGAAGCTGTTTGGGGATTTTATTGATGCAAAGAAAGGTGTTGCCTCTTCATGGAAGTGCAATAGCCATTGATGGAAAAGCTTATGCTTTTATTGGAGAATCAGGAGCTGGCAAATCCACCTTAGCTTCCTCTTTCGTAAATAAGGGGTACAAACTTTTAAGTGATGATGTAGTGGCTATATCTCTTATGGAGGAAAACCAACCATGTGTTATCCCCTCATACCCTCAACAAAAGTTATGGCAGGAGAGTTTAAATGCATTTGGTATGAATTCGACTGATTATCAACCTTTATTCGATAGAATGACAAAGTTTTCGGTACCAGTGCAGGTAGACTTTTATAACCTACCATTGCCCCTTGGAGGCATATTCGAGTTAACTGGGGCAGATATAGAAGCTATTGACCTACAAGCCATTGAAAATCTTCATCGATTTCAAGTATTGCACATGCATACCTATAGACGATCTCTTATTGAAAGGATGCATATGATGGATTGGCATTTCAAAATTTGTGCAAAGTGTATTAATTCTGTGCCAATATATCGATTAAGTCGTCCAACCTCAACATTCACAGCCCACGATCTTGTTGCTACGGTACTAAGTATAATAAAAGGAGGGAAAATAAATGATTAACGCATCAGTACTATCAAAAAATAAAACAATTACACAAAATCCGGGGAATATAGTTAGTGATATGGATGGGGAAACAGTCATGCTAAGCATAGAAAAAGGGAATTATTATAATTTGGGTGTCCTTGGTGGGGAAATTTGGAGTTTATTGGAAGAACCGATTAAAATTAGTGATTTAATAGGTAAGTTGATGTCACAGTATGAAGTCAGTCACCAAGAATGCGAAGAAGAAGTGTTATCTTTTTTAAGCGATTTATATGATGAGGAGTTAATTATTTTATCTGAAACTTGAGCAATTATCATCTAAATTTATATAGGGGCAAAAGATGAATCTTTATAAAAAAATCAACACTTTCGTATCTTTCAATTGGAGTATGAAGAGTTTACTGATAGAAGCCTTATTTTTTTTAGCAATTGGCCGTATTTATAAGTTAATTCCATTTATAAAGAGTGCAAGATTCCTAGGAAATTACATGGAAGAAACCACTTATTCCATAAGGGATTTTGATAAAGAGACTTTAAAGAACATATCAGATGCCATACATATCATGAGCAGTTATACATTCTGGGAGAGCCAATGCTTAGTTAAAGCGATAGCGGGTATGAAAATGCTAGAAAGAAGAGGGATGGAAAGTACACTTTATTTAGGAACGGCAAGAAATGAAAAAGGTGATTTGATTGCTCATGCTTGGTTACGGTGTGGTTCGTATTTTGTAACGGGCAAAGAAGAAATGGGTAAATTCATAGTTGTCGGGAAATTCGCTAAAACAAAAAAAGAGCTTAAAAGAGGGAATTAAATGAATGGCAAAATCAATTTCGATTCTTCAAGCATCTCTAATGAATTAAAGTTTTTATTGGATTGTCTGGGTAATGAAAAAAACAAGCAGGTTCCAATTAGTGTTGAACCAAACCTTGATTGGAATTTGTTCTTGAAACTAGTCAGGCATCATCGGGTTTACCCACTTATATATACGAAACTTAAATCCGCAAAATATATTCCTGCAACCATTATTCAATCGATGTTCTACGATTATCAAAAAAACACCTTTAAAATGTTAAAGCTAAGTGGTGAAATCGGAAAAATTTCCCGACTGGTTTTTGAAAATGAAATTTCGACGCTATTTTTGAAAGGCCCCATACTGGCAGCAGATTTATATGGAGATATCTCCCAAAGGACATCAAGTGATATTGATATTTTGGTAAATATCGATGATCTTGATAAGGTCGAGTCCCTTTTAATCCAAATGGGATATGTAAAAGATGAATATATACAAACTGTATTAAATGATTGGAAATGGCGCCATCATCATTTTGTCTATTTTCATGCAGAGAAAGAGATTAAACTTGAAATTCATTGGCGTTTAAACCCAGGTCCCGCCAAGGAGCCCACTTTTAATGAATTATGGCAAAGAAAGAAGGTTAGCTCACTGCCAACATCATATCCCATATATTGTTTAGGGAATGAGGATCTTTTTTTATTTCTTACTTCACATGGTGCACGTCATGGGTGGTCACGCCTTCGTTGGTTAGTGGATATCGACCGCCTTTGCAAAACAAACTTGGATTGGGACAAAATAATGAGCCTTCTTAAGAAATATCAATATAGTCATGTTGCTGGTCAAACATTAGTCCTTGCTTCCCAACTTTTAAATACACCGATAAACAAAAAAGCGAAACAACTTACAACAGGCAGCCGTTCCAACCAATTGGCACAAGAAGCTCTATTTTATATTCAACGTTTCATAAACCTTCATGATGAACCACTATCTGAAGAGATTGCAAGTTATCATAAAAAGCATCTATTTTCACTTATGTCATTTCAGAATAAAATGTTATTCATTCTCAGTTTTCTGCATCCTTATTTTGAGGATACAATAACCTTGCCTTTGCCTCGAAAGTTCCATTTTTTGTATTTTCCCTTGAGGCCTTTTTTATGGTTTTGGAGAAAAACGAGAATACAAGAAATGTCATAGGAGGATAAGATGAAACAGCTGTTATTCTTTTTCAAAAGGTTGTACACTTTCACTGGGAAAATACTCTTTATCAATATGCTTGGAATGGTAATTGTCAGCTTAATGGATAGTATAGGTATACTTTTATTGGTCCCGATGATTAGTGTCAGTGGAGTAATAGATATAGATTTATCAAATAATCTTCCTTCCATGCTCTCCTGGATGGTCGAGTTACCTAAAATGATAAGCTTATCCATTATATTAGGTTTTTATATTATTTTAGTGATCTTCCAGAATGTTCTACAACGTAATCTATCAATACGTGATGTAAGAATACAACAATCATATATTAGACATTTAAGGATTGAAATATATAAGTCATTATTACATGCCAACTGGGAGTTCTTTATTAAGTCCCGGAAATCGGATTTGATTAACGTGTTGACTAACGATTTAGCACGAGTAAGTGCGGGCATTAATCTAATTTTACAATTATTAGCCTCAGCAATCTTTACGTTATTTCAAATTGGAGTCGCATTTTGGTTAGCCCCAAGAATAACCTTATTTGTATTGATTTCCGGTTTGATTCTTGCCATATTTTCAAGAAGGTTCATTAGAAAAGCTAAGTCATTGGGTAGTAAGACCTCTCAGTTAGCTCTAAGTTATTTAGCCAGTGTTACCGATCAGTTAAATGGGATAAAGGATATAAAAAGCTATCATTTAGAAAAAACGCATGTAAATTGGATTAGTTCTTTAACTAAAGAAATGAACGAGGAACAAATTGAATACATTAAGTTAAACACAAGTTCCCAATTATCTTATAAAGTATCGTCTGCACTATTGATAGCAGCATTCGTTTTTTTATCGATTACCCTTTTTGCTGCTCAACAGGAAGAACTTTTACTCATTCTCCTTATTTTTTCAAGGTTATGGCCCAGATTCACAGCCATACAAGGTAATTTGGAAAATATATCTTCAACTATTCCAGCTTTTAAATCCATTCTAAAAATTGAAGATGAAGCGAAAGGCCACAATGAGGCTTTTATTCTTGAGAGTATCAAGCCAATCGTTATCGAACAAAAACTAGAATGTCAGGATCTTTTTTTTCGTTATAACAAAACTGAAACAGACTTTACCCTGGAAAATATCAATATAGCTATACCAGCTAACAAGTTGACTGCCATTGTTGGTCCATCCGGTGCAGGTAAAAGCACATTGATTGATTTAATCATGGGGCTCTTGCTTCCTGATCAGGGCCAAATTCTAGTGGATGGAATAAAGCTCTCCAGAAAAGAAATAATCGGATTGAGGAAATCCATTAGTTATGTTTCCCAAGATCCATTTTTATTTAATGGAAGCATTAAAGAGAACATGCTTATAGTCGATCCCGATGCAAGTGACAAAAAGATATGGAAATCACTGGAATTTTCAGCAGCTGATGAATTTGTACGTAAATTGCCTCAAAACCTGGATACGGTAATTGGTGACAGAGGGGTTAGGTTATCTGGAGGAGAACGGCAAAGACTAGTTCTAGCAAGAGCTATTTTGAGAAGGCCATCCATTTTAGTTTTGGATGAAGCTACAAGCGCCCTTGATAACGATACCGAATCTAAAATTCAGAGAGCTATCGAAAATTTACAAGGAAGTATGACCATCATTGTCATAGCACACCGTTTAAGCACAATAAGGAATGCTGATCAAGTCTTAGTGTTAGAAAAAGGTAAGATATTACAAAAAGGTGAATATAATGCGCTGGCTAGAGAAAGAGGTTTATTCAAGCAATTATTAACGAGAGAAGTGGATATTATATGATCGATTAATTCATGAAAAAATTCCCGAAAAATTGGTATAACCTGTTGACGCGTTCTTTATAAAGAACTAAAATAAGGATATAATCATAGGAATTTTAACACAGAAGAAAATGTCCTTGATTATAGTAATTTAACACTATGTCAAGCTATCATTGTTCTTAATAAAGAAAAGTTAAATTGAAAAAGGTGGTTCAATGACAAATTACTCGAAACGGAACTTTGAAAATCATCAACCTGCAAAAGAGATAAATTTAAAAGAACTGATTGGAATCATTAGTAGACGTTACTGGATTGTGATTATTGTCACTTTATTATTCATATTGGCAGGTTATCTGAAAACGTTAACCACAACCCCTCTATACCAAGCGTCTACGAGAATTATCATAGAGGCCAATCAGGATAAAATGAAAACCCTTCAAGTCATAATAAAAGATACAACGGTTTTACAGAAAGTTATCAATGAAATGGAATTATCGATGTCTCCAGAAGCATTGGCTGGGGCAATAGACGTAACTAGCGTAGAGGATTCAGAAGTTGTCAGTATCAGTGTCACAGCATCTGAGCCTTATATGGCTGCCAACATAGCCAATACGACGGCTAGAGTATTTAAAAATGAAGCTCCTAATATAGTGGACTTTAAAAACATACGGAATTTGTCCTCGGCAAAGGTAGACCTAGTACCCATTAACGGAGACAATAGTGGAACGATTATTAAGAGCGGAATAATAGGTTTATTTTTGGGCATAGGGCTGACATTTTTATTGAATTCACTGGATTATACTATTCGTAGTGAGCAAGAAGTGGAAGATATCATTGGTTTTCCAGTTATAGGGCATGTATCTAAAATGAATAAAAAGAATTCGAATGTCAGTAAAAGAAATATACAACAAATCAAAGAAGCTAAACATTTGAACGAAACTAGAGCAGAATTGTGAGGCGAAATGAATGGCGGTTGGTAAACAAAAGTTCGGAGATACACTAAAGAAAAGGAACCTGGTAGCTTATTCAAGTCCAGATTCATTAATCTCCGAACAGTATAGGGCGATCCGAACAAATATTAAGTTCTCATCAGTATCAAAGAAAAGGAATATCATTATGATAACCTCCCCGACATCCGGAGAAGGTAAATCAACCACGGCTGCCAATCTTGCTGTTTCAATGGCCCAAAACAAAGAAAAGGTTTTACTAATAGATGCCAATCTAAGAAACCCCACGATTCACTCAATTTTTAAGATTCCAAATAAAACAGGGTTGACGAATATTTTATCTGAGTATACTGCCTCATCTCTTGATAATACAGTATACAGAACGGGAATGGGTGACTTAGATGTTTTGACCAGTGGTCCTATACCTTTCAATCCAGGCGAAATCATGGGAGTTCCAATCATGAAGGAATTCCTTGTTCAGTGCGAAAGGAATTACGATATTGTGTTAATCGACTCTCCTTCAATATTGGAAGTTACAGATACGAAAATTTTAGCCAATTATTGCAATGGTATCATACTCGTTTTCAATAATGGAAAAACGGAGTTGAAAAAGGCTTTAGCAACAAAAAGAATCCTTCAATTTGTTGAAGAAAAGATTGTAGGAGTCATTTTAAACGAAAATCCAGAAACCCGTTTTACCAATTTACTGAAGAGAATCCTATAAAGAAAAAAATTTTTCGAATGTCGTTCTTTATTACGAACGGTAATAAAAGTATTTGGTGATGTCTCCTTGCCATTATAAACGGAGGCACTCGATCATGCTGTGGGTTGAAAAGACCTTAGACGCCAGTCGTCAAGAGTGTGGGGTGAGGGAGGGTTAAATGCCCTATATTTCTATTAAAGTGCTAATGAATGCTGTCTTAATAGGACAGCATTCATTAGCACTTTATCATTGAATTCCGCTTAAATGTAACAAATAAATTGATCCTATATGGGGGGAAAGTATTGACATATCAGCAAAGACTATCACTTTTTATATTAATAGATTCATGTATTGTCTTATCAGCCATTTTTTTGGGACGATTTTTAGTGGATGCCAGTATTTATGTTTTTACCATTCCCATTGTCCTCAGCTCTGTTACGATTCTCCTCAGCCATCATATTTTTGCCATTACTTTTCATCTTTATAAAAAAGCGTGGGAGTATGCGAGCATTGGTGAATTAGCCATTATATTCAAAACAGTAACGGCATCCATTTTTACTACATCAATCGTACAGGCACTCCTTTTTCATGATGTTTATTATCGCTTATTAGCGGTAACTTGGCTGCTTCATATGCTGTTGATAGGCGGATCAAGATTTTGCTGGAGAATGTATAGAGACCAATACTTAATCAAATATGAAAATAAAAAAAGAACCTTAATAATCGGGGCAGGATCAGCAGGTACGATGGTTGCCCGGCAATTATTAAAAAATAATGATGTTGATTTATTACCAGTAGCGTTTATTGATGATAACGCACGAAAACAGAATCTTGATATTTTGGGAATACCTGTAGTTGGAGGAGTGGGCAAAATTGCAAAAAAAGTTGAAGTATTGAATATCGAACATATCATCATTGCCATTCCTTCGTTGAATAAACAAGAATTGAATCGAATATTTCAAGAATGTGCGAAAACAAATGCAAAGACACAAATCCTTCCAATGTTAGAAGATTTATTAACAGGAAAGCTTTCGGTCAATAAATTTAGAGATGTACAGGTTCAAGATCTTCTTGGAAGAGAACCTGTAGAATTAGATATTGACGTAATTTCAGAATATGTAACTGAAAAAGTTATCTTAGTCACTGGTGCGGGAGGTTCGATTGGATCAGAGATTTGCCGCCAAATTACTAAATTTAATCCAGCAAGGTTAATTTTACTCGGACATGGTGAGAACAGTATTTATACGATAGAAATGGAGTTAAAAGAAACATATAAAAACAAAAATATCGAGTTTTTAACAGAAATTGCTGATCTTCAAGATCAAAAAAAAATGTTGTCCGTTATGGCAGAATATCAACCAGATGTCGTTTATCATGCTGCAGCACATAAACACGTACCACTAATGGAACGAAATCCTGAAGAAGCAGTTAAAAATAATTTAATAGGTACGATGAATGCCGCCAATGCGGCAAGTTGGAGCGGGGTAAAGACTTTTGTGATGATATCCAGTGATAAGGCAGTCAATCCTACCAGTGTAATGGGTTCTACAAAAAGACTAGCGGAAATGACGATTCAACAAATAAATAGAGAGAGCAAAACGAAGTTTGTAGCAGTTCGTTTTGGGAATGTGTTGGGGAGTAGAGGAAGTGTCATCCCGCTATTCACAAAGCAAATTGAAAAAGGCGGGCCAGTCACAGTGACACACCCTGATATGATTCGATATTTCATGACTATCCCTGAAGCTTCAAGACTTGTCATTCAAGCGGGGGCGTTAGCGCAAGGCGGCGAAATTTTTGTACTTGATATGGGCAATCCAGTGAAGATTGTTGATCTGGCTAAAAACTTGATTAAGCTCTCCGGTCATTCAGAAGATGATATATCAATAGAATTTACGGGAACAAGACCAGGCGAAAAGCTATTTGAAGAACTACTGAATAAAGATGAAATTCATGAAAAACAGATATATCCAAATATTTACATAGGTAAGACAGGGAAATTATATTCAAAGGAAATTGAGGATATTATAAACAATTATCCTGATATGGATAAAGATTCACTAAGGAAAAAACTTGTAGACCTGGCTAATGAACGTGTCACTCCCCCTTCTCTTGTACCCGTTTCAAATTAAAATGGATTCACTATGAATTTCAGAAATTCGGTAATACTGGCTACATGAATAGAGCTAGTTAATTGCAACGGCTGTTAGTTTAAAACAACAAAGGGAGAAAAAGAAAGAAAATATGCTGTTCACTTTCCTACACTATTGATTAGAGAATGAATTAGATGAAAGCACGGACCTAGATACCGGAAGGATAGTGAATCATGGAGAAGAAAGTCCTATTTTGTGCAACAAAGGATTATCATTTTGAAGCGTTTCACTTGCCATATTTTAAATGGTTTAAAGAACAAGGATATAAAGTTCATACAGCAGCGCATGGTGATTTGAATCTCCCATTCGTTGATAAAAAGCACGTTATTCCCATTCAGAGATCTCCATTTAAAAAAGAAAACATAATGGCATACAAAGAATTAAAGTACATCATCGATAACAACAATTTTCAAATCATTCATTGTCATACGCCAATGGGGGGAGTGCTAGGCAGACTTGCTGGTCGTAAGGCGAGAGCACGCGATACGAAAATGCTTTATACGGCACACGGCTTCCATTTCTGTAAAGGTGCACCTCTGCTAAACTGGCTGGTCTACTATCCAATTGAAAAATCATTAGCGAGAATGACAGATTGTTTGATTACGATCAATACTGAAGACTTTCAACTTGCCATACAAAGAAACTTCAGGGCACAGGAGATTACCCATATCCATGGTGTTGGGGTTGATACAAATCAATATCACCCTGTCTCCATAATTAAGAAAACTGAACTAAGGATAGAAAAAGACTATTGTGATGATGATTTCATTATGTTTTATGCAGCCGAGTTCAATAAGAATAAAAACCAGCAACTATTACTTCGGGCTTTTTCCTTAATTAAAGATGAAGTTAAAAACGCCAGGTTACTATTGGCTGGAGATGGACCCTTATTAGACGAATGTAAGAAGCTTTCGGATTCTTTAGGAATTGGAAACAAGGTGGATTTTCTTGGATTTCGAAAAGATATAGACGAATTATTAAAAATCAGCGATCTTGCTGTAGCGTCAAGTTTGAGAGAAGGGCTTCCCGTTAATATCATGGAAGCAATGGCTTGTGGGCTGCCTATTATAGCTAATGACAATAGGGGGCATAGGGAGTTGGTCTCCAATGGTCAAAATGGGTGGTTAATAAAGGGAAATGATGAAAAGTCATTGGCTGAAAAGGTCATAAAACTTGCCGGAAATGTTGCTATGAGAAAAACGCTCGGTGAATGCAGCCATAAAATGATTGAAAGGAAATATAGCACTAAAAAAATCCTGGAAGCAAAAAGTGAAATTTATAGAACATACATGGTAGATACGGAGGAAAGAGTATGGGGAATCCACTAAGAATCCTGCATGTTGTCGTCAATATGAATAGGGGCGGAGCGGAAACCTTAATCATGAACTTATATCGCAATATGGACCGCTCGAAGATCCAATTTGATTTTCTTACATCCAAAGAAGGCGTATTCGATAATGAAATCCTAAAACTTGGTGGTCAAATCCATAGAATTCCTTATATTTCCGATGTCGGTCACTTTGCTTATAAAAAACATCTAGACGGATTCTTTAGGGAGAATGCTACCTACAAAGTCGTTCATGCCCATATGGATAAAATGAGTGGACTCGTTCTTCAATCAGCTAAAAAAGCAGGAATCCCAAAAAGAATCTCACATAGTCATAATACACAAAGTGAAGGAGGCCTAGCTTCTAGAATCTATAAATGGTATGCAGGGACATTGATCATGTCCAATGCTACAAATTTGTTAGCTTGTTCCAGACAGGCAGCACAATGGCTATTTAAAGATAAAACAAAAAATGTGAATATTTTAAAGAACGGCATTGAATGTAAATTATTTTCTTTCTCATCTGAAACAAGAGGTAAAGTTAGAAAAGAATTGAATATCGAAAGTGATGCATGTGTTTTAGGGCATGTGGGAAGATTTGCTCAACAAAAAAACCACTCCCTTTTGATTGATATCTTTGCCGATTTTATTAGAGAAAAGGAAAATTCCTATTTGATTTTAGTGGGAGAAGGACCTTTAAAACCAGAAATCTTAACAAAAGTTAAAGCTCATAAGTTAGAGAACAAAGTTAAATTTCTTGGGGTACGGAGTGATATTAACCGAATCCTTCAAGCCTTCGATGTTTTTGTCTTTCCTTCTTTACATGAGGGATTGCCAGTTTCCCTTATTGAAGCACAGGCAGCAGGTCTGCCGTGTTTAATCTCGGACCAAATATCCAAAGAGGTAGATTTGGGTATCAATCTTATTCACTTTCTGCCTATTACCAATAGTTCACTATGGACCTCCCATTTAATGAAAATAACTTCTAGCAATACGAACAGAAGTATACAACCGGATTCACTTTCCAAACAAGGATACTCCATAAATGAAACAGCCGATGAACTTAAAAATTTCTATATATCAATGACAGGGTGAGCAAATGAAAACTTTAACAGTGTTTACACCAACCTATAATAGGGCTTATTGTCTCGAAAAATGTTATCACAGTTTAGTCCGTCAAGATAATGAAGATTTTATATGGTTAATAATTGATGATGGATCAACGGATAATACAAAAGAATTGGTAAATCAGTGGAAACAGGAAAAGAAAATTGATATTAAATATCATTGGCAAGAAAATCAAGGAATGCATGGTGCACATAATACAGCCTATAAACTAATCGAGACGGAATTGAATGTTTGTATTGATTCCGATGACTATATGGCAGATGGGGCAGTCGAAAGGATCCTTTCGTATTGGAAAAAGTACGGTAACGAAAATGTAAGTGGAATAGCGGCATTAGACGCAACAATTGAACACCAAATCATTGGTTCAAAGTTTCCTGAAAAACTAAATCGTGCTACATTGTTTGATCTTTACAACAAATATGGTGTAACCGGAGACAAGAAGTTGGTTTATCGCACTGAGTTGACCAAACTATATCCATATCCCATCTTTCAAGACGAGAAATATGTAGGACTGGCATATAAATACTATATGCTGGATAAGCAATATGAAATGCTGCTGATGAATGAAGTGCTTTGTCATGTTGAATATCTTCCTGATGGATCCTCTCTAAATATGTATAACCAATATCTCAAAAACCCTAAGGGCTTTTCATTTTATCGTAAGGAACTTATGAAGTTACCCTTCGGTGGTAAAGTTTTTAAATATAAGCAAGCAATACATTATGTATCTAGCAATCTTCTCATGAAAAATCCGAAACTGTTCATTGAAACTCCTAAGAAAGCACTCACAGTTTTAGCATTTCCATTAGGCTTCCTTTTATATGTATTTATCATCAAAAAAACTAGGACTGAGGTTAATTGAAGGGAATTATTGTTACATGACCATACTTTGGATCAATCTCGCCATCGTATTTATTTTTTCATATTTAGGTAGGTACTTTTCTACATATTCACTTATCCCGGTGACCGGTTTGTATGTTTTTAAGCCAAATAAGATTTTGGTTTTTTTAGCTGTTGTATGTTTAGTATGTGTTTCGGGTCTAAGAACAAACATTGGAGATACATTCAATTATATAAATATATACAACGAAAATGACTTTTCTTGGGAGTATATAAAATCTCAAAAGGATATGGGCTTCGGCATCTTGCAGATGCTATTAAAGAAAATCTCGAATGACCCTCAGATACTGATTTTTACAACAGCTATGGTTACAAATGTATTAATTGTCATGGTTTTATATAAATATTCACGGCTTTTTGAACTAAGCACCTTTGTGTATATTACAGGTGGGTTGCACTTAGTATCAATGAATGGAATACGTCAAGTACTTGCAGCTGCAATTATTTTTACAGCAACCAAGTATTTATTAAACGGAAATTTTGTTAAATACTCTTTGATTGTTCTAATTGCATCTACTTTTCACCAAAGTGCTCTTATCCTTTTACCCATTTATTTTTTAGTTAGAACAAAGGCATGGACGAAATCAACTCTTGCCTGGTTATCTTTTTCGGTCATTGTCGTCCTTGGTTTCGGGCAATTTACATCGTTTTTATTTTCTGCTTTACAAGATACCCAGTATAGTGACTATTCTAATTTTAATGAAGGTGGGGCTAGTGTAATTAGAGTGGCGGTAAGTGCAGCGCCACTATTCATTGCCTACCTGGGCAAAGATAAGCTACGAAAATTATTTCCTAAAAGTGATTATATAGTGAATATGGCTTTATTGGGATTGGTGTTTATGATTATCTCGACACAACAATGGATATTCGCAAGGATATCGATTTATTTTAATTTATATCAACTAATTCTGATTTCATGGCTAATTGAATTATTTAGTGAAAAAGATCAAAAGCTTTTATATTATTCAATACTCGTTTTATTTTTTGTTTTTTATTTTTACGAAAATGTTATTAGTTTGAATATTTTATATAAGAGTGATGTTTTAGAAGGGCTATTTTGATAGAGGGAGATAAAGTAGTATAGCTTTTAGGTTCTTAGTAGTTGATGTGCTATTACTAAACATATTTCGGGCAACATTGAACGGTTAAACTTGTATGAAGTATCTTGAAAAAGAGGTTATAAAAATGAAGAAAAAGATTTTGATTACTTCCTTTGATTTGGCAATAGGGGGGGTAGAAAGAAGCTTGATAGGCTTGTTAAATCAATTCGATTATTCTAAATACGATGTCGATTTATTATTATTTAAACATGAGGGTGAATTTTTCTCTTTTATACCTAACGGACCAAATTTATTACCTGAAGAACCACATTATTCCACTTTCAGAAAGTCAATTTATCAAATAGTGAAAGATGGTTATTATCCAATCGCTATTTCAAGGCTCATCGCAAAGTATTCTGGACTTTTTCATGGAAAAGTAAAAAAGGTAGAAGAACCAGGGTATTTAACGATTCAGTATGGGTGGGAATTTACGAATCGGTATCTGCCAGATCTAAATAATGATTACGATGTGGCCATAGGTTTTCTTTGGCCTCATCATTTTATAGGAGATAAGGTAAAAGCAAAGAAGAAAATTGGATGGATTCATACCGATTATTCAAATATTTATGTGAATAAGAATATAGAGAAAAAAATGTGGGCAAAAATGGATGATATCGTGGTGGTTTCAGAGGAATGTTCCCAAACATTTTTAGATATTTTTCCTGACTTCAAAGAAAAAATAACAGTAATTGAAAATATTTTATCTCCCGATTTTGTTAGAGACCAAGCAAAGGTAGAGGTTCAAAAAGAAATCAGTAAACAACCAGGAAAAACTATTTTAGTAACTGTAGGCCGTTTAACGTATGCAAAAGGTTTAGATGAGGCAATAAGGGCTTGTAAACAACTCGTGGACGAGGGATTTGAAATTGAATGGTATGTGGTTGGTTATGGGCCTCTAGAGAATGAATTAAGAAACTTGATAATGAAATTAGGAGTGGAAAGACAATTTATTTTATTAGGGAAGAAAACCAATCCATATCCATATATAGCCGCTTGTGATATTTATGTTCAACCTTCACGTTATGAAGGTAAAGCAGTAACCATCCGTGAGGCACAAGTGTTAGGTAAACCGGTCTTATTAACAAATTTCCCCACAGCTAAAAGTCAGGCCGATAATGGTTTTGATGCTTTAATTACAGAGCGTGGCCACGAGGGAATTGCAAATGGGCTTAGGAAAATGATTAATAATGATGAGTTTAGAAAGAAATTGGTAAATAATGTACTTTCTCGAGATTATGGTAATGAAAATGAAATTAATAAAATCTATAGTTTAATTAATAATTAACGATTAAATTTTTAAAAAGGGAGGGACAGTTAAATTGGGAATATTAGTAACGGGCGGAGCAGGATTCATTGGCAGCCATACATGTGTAGAACTCTTGAATGATGGTAATGAGATTATTGTGGTAGATAATTTTTCTAACAGTAATCCGGAATCCTTAAATCGCGTTTGTGGAATAACCGGAAAATCCATCAAGATTTATTACTTAGATCTTTTAGATTTGGAATCATTAGAAGAAGTATTTTTAGTAAATCAAATTGAAGCAGTTATCCACTTTGCCGGACTAAAAGCGGTGGGTGAATCGGTTCAAGATTCCCTGAAATATTATAAAAACAATATCGCAACTACAATCATAATTTGTGAACTTATGCAAAAATATAGTGTGAAAAATCTGGTATTTAGCTCATCTGCCACTGTATATGGACTGCCGGATACAGTTCCAATATCAGAAGGGTTCCCCTTAAAGGCTATAAACCCATATGGTAGAACAAAATTAATGATAGAAGAAATGCTTCAGGACTTATATATTTCAGACAATGAATGGAGCATTACGATCCTTAGATATTTCAATCCAATAGGTGCACATGAAAGCGGCATGATAGGTGAAGATCCAAGCGGAACACCTAATAACCTAATGCCATACATCACTAAGGTAGCCGTAGGTCAATTAAATGTACTTAATATTTTCGGAAATGATTATCCAACGATTGATGGTACAGGTGTAAGGGACTATATCCATGTAGTTGATCTTGCAATTGGACATGTACTTGCACTAGATAAAACTCTAAAATCCACCGGTGTTAAAATTTATAATCTTGGAACTGGAAAAGGATACAGCGTGTTAGAAGTAGTGTCAGCTTTTGAATCAGCAACAGGAGTAAAAATACCTATTAAGATTACACATCCTAGGCCAGGAGATGCGGCCATTTGTTATGCGGATCCCAAGAAAGCGGAAAAAGAATTAAATTGGAAAGCAAAAAAAGGCATTATTGAAATGTGTGAAGATTCTTGGCGGTGGCAATCTAGGAATCCTGATGGATTTAAAATAAATGAAGAATCGGAAAACCCTCGCTTAATATATAGCGAGGATTTTTTAATACCAAATAATTAGAAAAATGGTGTAAAGGATGAGGAAAGAAACAAAGAAAGAAAACCTCAAAGATATTTTATTATTTGCCTACAAATTGGGTAATGAATCAGAAAATATGAATGTTTCTATTCTAATAGAAGAAATCAAACAAAAAATAGTCATGATAAATGGTAAATAAAAAATCCCGGAAGTGAAGATATGAAAAGAATATTTGATTTATTAATTTCATTTATTTTACTGGTTATCATTAGCCCAGTACTGGTGATTATAGGGATTTTAATCAAGTATAACCTTGGTTCGCCTATACTTTTTAAACAAACGAGGCCAGGTTTAGATGGAAGGCCTTTTACCCTTTATAAATTTCGTTCAATGAATAATCAAAACGCTGAACATGGTAGACCTCTTCCTGATCATCTGAGATTAACCAGATTTGGAAATGCACTTAGAAAATTAAGTCTAGATGAATTGCCACAGCTCGTTAATGTTGTTAAAGGGGACCTTAGTTTGGTCGGGCCACGTCCTTTATTAATGGAATACCTTCCATTATATAACGACGATCAGGCTAAACGTCATGATGTTCGTCCTGGCATAACTGGTTGGGCACAAGTAAATGGGAGAAATGCGATTTCATGGGAAGAAAAATTCAAATTGGATGTCTGGTATGTAAATCATCAATCATTTTTTCTCGATGTCAAAATCTTATTATTAACGATAGTAAAAGTGGTTAGATCTGAAGGAGTAAATTCCGGGACAAATGAAACCATGCTACCTTTTAGAGGATCAGATAATCAAGAAAGAGAGGGGCAGGGATGAAAATAGTATTAATTGGAGAAGGAGGTCATAGTAAAGTTATCAAAGACATGATTGATATAGCCGATGGTTTTGAATTAATTGGATATCTAGACGACAAATATGATACAACAATCGTGAAAAATCAATTGTTTTATGCACCGTTTTCAACAGCATTCCATTTAATGGAACGATTCATGGATATAAAATTCATTGTTGCAATAGGTAATAACCATAATCGTAAAAAAATTGTTGATGAATTGAATATACCCGATTCCTTTTATGTAACGCTGATTCATCCTTCTTCAATTATTAGTCCCAGTGCAAAGATAGGAGTAGGTACAGTAGTCATGCCATTAACAGTCATTAATGCTGATGCTAAAATTGGCCGCCATTCAATCATCAATACAGGCTCCGTGATAGAACATGATAGCGAAATAGGTGATTTTGTACATATATCACCTCATGCGACATTAACTGGTTCTGTAAAAGTAGATGAAGGAGCTCATATTGGTGCCGGTGCAATACTGATCCCCAATGTGAAAATTGGCCCATGGACGGTTATTGGTGCAGGAGCGACGGTAATAAATGAGATTCCACCTAATAGTCTAGCGGTAGGAACTCCTGCAATTTTGAAAAATAAAATAGGTATAGAAGGTGTGTAGAGTGTTAAACGTAACAACAAAAAAGCGAATTCTACTATCACCGCCCCACATGAGCGGTAATGAAGAGAAGTATGTTAAAGAAGCTTTTGAGACAAATTGGATTGCTCCATTGGGACCAAATCTCGACGCTTTCGAAAAAGAATTAGCAGTATATGCAGGAGTCAAAGAAGCTGTTGCAGTCAGTTCCGGTACTGCAGCGATTCATTTGGCTCTTTCTATATTAAATGTGAAAAAAGGAGATTCGGTCTTTTGTTCAAGTCTAACATTCGTAGCAACGGCCAACCCCATTCTTTATCTAGAAGCGGAACCCGTTTTCATTGATTCTGAACCTGAAACTTGGAATATGTCACCACATGCTTTAGAAACAGCGTTTAAAGAAGCTGTTAAAATTGGGAAGCTCCCTAAAGCCATTATCATTGTGAATTTATATGGACAACCTGCAAAAATGGATGAGCTTTTATCGATTTGTAATCAGTATAAAGTACCAGTCATCGAAGATGCAGCGGAGTCATTAGGTTCCACTTATAAAGGAAAAGCAAGTGGAACTTTTGGGGAATTCGGTATCTATTCATTCAATGGAAATAAAATCATAACAACCTCTGGTGGGGGCATGGTGATTTCAAATGATACACAAGCGATAGTTCGAGCTAGATTTTTAGCCACTCAAGCAAGAGATGCGGCTCCATATTATCAACATAGTGAGATGGGCTATAACTACCGAATGAGTAATATACTTGCAGGAATTGGAAGAGGTCAATTAGAGGTATTAGAAGAAAGAGTAAGTGCCAGAAGGGCTGTATACGATCTATACCATCAGGAATTGGCTTCCCTGCCCGGTTTTAAATTCATGCCTGAATTAGCAAATACTCATTCAAACCGCTGGTTGACTGCATTGACAATAAACGACGAAGAAATTCGGATTTCTACAACCGAATTACTTAATGCATTGGAAGATGAAAATATTGAAGCAAGGCATGTCTGGAAACCTCTCCATTTGCAGCCACTATTTGCTGGCTGTCGTTACTATCCTCATACTAGACAGACAAATGTTTCTGAACAATTATTTTATTCAGGAATATGTTTACCATCCGGATCAAATATGACTCATGACGAACAAATGAGAGTCATTAATACAATAAAAAAAACTATTAATCGTCGCGATCAGCCATGATGAAAGCAAATTGAAAAAAATAATGAAGAGGTAACCAAATGATTGGAAAAAACATTGCAGAATTAAGAAAGAAAAGAGGATATACCTTATCAGAACTTGCTGAACAGGCAAATATATCGAAATCTTATTTAAGTAACATAGAGCGCAATCTTAATCGCAATCCCTCACTTCATATTATGGAAAAAATAGCACACGTATTGAATGTGGATCTTGTTTCACTTCTAAAACAAGACACTACAAAGGTGGCACCAAACTATTTAGAAAAAGAATGGATTGAATTTGTTCAGGAACTGAAAAGGAACGGTATTAAAAAAGAAGAGATTCCACAGTACCAACCATTAATTGATTTTATAAAATGGCAAAATAAGGGTGGGTAAATCATGAATATAAACAATGAGATTCCCAGAGTAATCCACTATTGTTGGTTCGGTGGAAAAGATAAGCCAGATATTGTAGAAAAATGCATGGACAGTTGGAGAAAACATCTTTCAGATTATGAAATTATTGAATGGAATGAAGATAACTTTAATCTTCAGATAAATGCGTATGTACAGGAGGCATATACTGCAGAGAAATATGCTTTTGTCAGCGATTATGCACGTGTGCATGCCTTATATCATTTTGGTGGCATTTATTTGGATACCGATGTAGAAGTCTTTAAACCATTTGATGATTTGCTTCATCATGAATCATTTTGGGGCTTTGAACAGGAAAATTACATTGCCACTAGTACAATAGGTGCAGCAAAAGGAAATAAACTAATAAAAAAATTTCTTGATTCATACGAGAAAAAGAATTTCATAAAAGAAGACGGGAGTTTAGACCAATTAACAAATGTTGCGATTGTAACCGAATTAATAGAACTTCTAGGTTTAAAAAGAAATGGAGAATACCAAGAACTTAAAAATATAGGAGTCTTTTATCCACAAAACTATTTCTCACCCTATGACTATATTAATTGTAGGAAATTCTTCACTGATGAAACATATGCAATGCATCATTTTTATAAAAGTTGGCTTCCTGCAAACGTACAATTCAAGAGTCATATAAAAAAAATGTTATCGCATATCATAGGTGGTGATAATATAGCTAAACTTAGAGGCTTATATCAAAAAGAATAAACTTTTTACAATACAACTTATAAAGATAGTTATTAAGTGGAGGTAGTAATGATTCCAAAGGTCAGTGTTATAGTGCCTGTTTTTAATAATGAAAAATATATATCAAAATGTCTAGAAAGTATTCTCTCACAAAGTTATAGGAATATAGAAGTAGTAATTGTGAACGATGGGTCAACCGATAAAAGTGAGAATGTTATTAAAGAGTATAGACAAAAAGATGAGCGAATTCTTTATTTGTCACAAATTAACAGCGGACCTTCTGAGGCTCGTAATAAAGGGATAGTAAATTCTACAGGTGAATATTTAGTTTTTATTGATTCGGATGATACCGTTGATAAATATTATATTGAATTTTTATTAAATACCATGATTAATTCTAAAGTCGACTTAGTATGTTGTGGATATAAAGATTATTCTAAATATGGAATAATCGATCACACGGATTTTAATATGGAAGGTAATATTCCAATTAATAATTTATTAGATATGATTTGTGCAGGAACCGGCGGTGTACTTTGGAGCAAGATATTTAAAAAAGAAATAATAAGTAAAAATAACTTAAGGTTTAATAACAACATTTATATGTCTGAAGATCTTATATTTACTTTGGAATATGTAACACACTCTAGGTCATTTAAATCAATAAAAAAATATTTATATCATTATAATAGACTGAATGAAAATAGCATAAGTGCAAATATTTCAATAGAGCACCTTGAAAACAGCATCTCTGTTTGTGGGAATATTGAAAAAGTACTTAATTATGTTAATTATGATAAAAAAAAAATAAACAAAATAATAACTGAAAGAATTCAAAATGCCGTATTAAATACAGCTGATTATCTAATGTCAAGAGAAAAAAGAAAGGTACCTATTTTGAGAGAAGTTTTAGATATTCCCTATATTAAAAAATGCAAATATCAATTTTCAACTAAAAAAGTTATATATAAGCCCTATATTTTCTTTCTGAAAAAAGATTTATTGATGTGTTTTTTTATTTATGGAGCATTATTGAATAAAATGAAATATTTTAAATATGAATTTATTGGTGGAGGTTCAAGTGAAAAAAGTCTTTGTTGATATTTATTTACAATTCAATTTAGGAGATGATTTATTTTTAGACATACTGGCTAAAAAATATCCTGAGACAGAATTTACAATTAACTATCTTGGAAAAAACTACGACAAATTTATTAATAAGTATCCAAATATAAAAAGAAGACAGTACAATTTATATAACAAAATTGGACAGCATTTGAAACTTGTAGATTATATAAACAACTATAAAAAACTAGCAGAAGAGTATGATGCACTAATATTTATAGGTGGATCAATATTTAGAGAAGAAGAATATCACGATACTCTTTATAAAGACAGGATGGAAATGGTCCTTGAATTTAAACAAAAACAAAAATCTGTATTTGTAATTGGTTCAAATTTTGGACCATATAATACTGATAAATTTTTAAATGATTATATAGCTTTTTTTAAACTATGTGATGACGTTTGTTTTAGAGATCTGTTTTCCTATAATTTGTTTAAGAGTTTCCCTAATATTAGATATGCCCCAGATATTGTTTTTCAAATGGATTTAACACCGTTCTTAAGTAAAATTAGTAAAAAAAGAGTGGGTTTTTCAATAATTGACGTTAGGCATAAGCATGGATTATCGAATTATTATAATGAATATATAAATAGTACCGTAAAATCGATAGAAATGTTGATGGAAAAAGGATATGAATGTACTCTAATGTCCTTTTGTGAACATGAAGGTGATTTAAAAGTAATTAAGACAATAAAATCAAATCTTTCTTCAGAATTCAGAAAAAACATTTCTGTTTATAGTTATGAGGGGAATATTGAAGAAGCTCTCAAATTAATAAGTACCTTTAATTTATTTATTGCTGCACGGTTTCATGCAAATATACTAGGCTTATTATCTCAGACTGGATTAGTACCTATAATATACAGCCAAAAAACAGAAAATATGTTGCGAGATATTAAATTTGAAAATTTTTTAGTAAGCATGGATGAACTTCATTTACAATATGATGAAAATACCATAACAAATGTTATAGATAAAACAATTGATTTAAGTATTATTTCAAGCGAATCCGAACGTCATTTTGAAAAGTTAACCACCCTTGTCAAGTCATAAATTGCTACTTAAATCCCGATTCTAATTTTTATCAAAGTGAGTGAAAATATGGAAAAAAAAAGAGTATTATTTGTAATTGATTCATTAGATTGTGCAGGTGCTGAAAAGAGTTTAATTTCATTGTTGTCCGCATTCGATTATGAGAAATACTCAGTAGATTTAAGACTTTTTGCATATGGTCATATATTAGAAGAATTGGTTCCAAAAGAAGTGAATATTTTAAAACCCTTGGAATATACCGAATTTTCTAAAATGAGTTTTAAGGAAGCGTGCATTAATTCAATTAGGAAATTCAATCTGAATTCTTTAATATCTAGACTAACATATTCGCTTAAAATCAGGTTGAGGAAATACAATCATTCTCAAAAGGCTAGGGTTTTTTGGGAGAACATTTCAAAAGTTATTGAAGAAGATTCAACTATCTACGATATAGCAATAAGTTATGCGCAAGGTATTCCTACCTTTTATGTTGCAGAGAAAGTAAAAGCAAACAAAAAATTAGCATGGGTAAATGTCAGTAATCGGTTGGATGAAGTTGAAAAGGACTTTCAACAAAGATTTTATGACCAATTTGATAAAATAGTCGCTGTATCTGAATCGACGAAAGTAATATTCGTTGAAACATTTAATAAATACACAGCAAAAACTGAAGTTATTTATGATATTAATAATGCAGATTCAATAATAAAAATGGCCGGTATTGGAAAAAGTTATAACGATAATTTTGAGGGAATCCGGATACTTACCATAGGAAGACTTGATCAAAATAAGGGATATGATATTGCTCTAGCAGCATGTAAAATGCTGAAAGAAAGTGGTATAAATTTCAGGTGGTATGCTCTAGGAAAAGGTATTTTAAAAGAAAAAATTGAAGAACAAATTAGAAGAGCTGGGTTAACTAAAGATTTTATCTTATTAGGAGTTGAAGCAAATCCATATCCTTTCATTAAAGATTCTGATATATATGTTCAAACTTCTAGGCATGAAGGGTTCGGGTTAGCGATTGCAGAAGCAAGAATGTTAAATATTCCAGTAGTTACAACAAGTTTTGACGCCGTTTACAATCAAATGGTAAACAAGAAAAATGGTTTAGTAGTGGATATGAACGCAGAAGCTGTTTGTGAAGGAATAGCAACATTAATTAGAGACTTAACTTTAAAAGAAAGTATTGTAAATTATCTCAAGACTGAAAAAAAAGGAAATATTGAAGAAATAGAAAAAATTTATAAATTAATAGGATAACACTCATATAACAAAGGGAGTAAATCCAATGAAAACAAAGATAATATTTATGTTAATTAATATGAATGTAGGAGGAACTGAAAAAGCTTTATTAAATATGATTTCAGAGCTTTCAAAGAAAAATTATGATGTAACTGTCCTGATGTTGGAGAAATATGGTGATTTTATAAATTCTATTCCTGATGGAGTTCAAGTGGAATATTTAAAAGGATATAAAGATATTAAAAATTTACTGAATTTACCTCTTCATATAGTTGCATTAGATTTTGTTAAAAAGAGACGTTTCATTAAATCGTTAATAATAATAATTTTTTACTTTATATCGAAGGTTAACAAAGAAAGAAGTCTTTTTTATAAATATATTTTAAAAGATTTCCCAATTGCAAAAAAGGAATATGATATAGCGGTAGCCTATGCAGGTCCTATGGAGTTCATAAGCTATTATGTGTTAAATAACATAAAAGCTAATAAAAAAATACAATGGATTCATTTTGATATAAATCATATAGGTTTTAATAGGTTCTTCGCATATAAATTCTATAATAAATTCGATAAAATTTTTGTTGTATCTAAAGAAGGAAAAAGGCATTTAATAAATATACTTCCTTTCTTAGAAGAAAAAATCGAGGTTTTCTTAAATATTATTTCATCTGATTTGATTAAATCTCAAGCTGAAATCGGAAGAGGGTTTAATGACGAATTTGATGGGATAAAAATCTTAACAGTAGGAAGGCTTACTCTAGAAAAAGGGCAAGATATAGCTATTAAGTCTTTAACTAAGTTAATACAAAACGGTTTTAAAGTAAGGTGGTATTGTGTTGGAGAAGGTAATTTAAGAGTAAACTATGAAAAGCAAATACAAAAAAATAACGTATTGGATCATTTTATTCTTTTAGGTTCCAAACCAAATCCCTATCCATATATAAAAAATTGCGATATTTACGTCCAACCATCTAGACATGAAGGTTATTGCATTACACTTGCTGAAGCAAGATGCTTAAATAAACCAATCATTACAACAAATTTCACCGGCGCAAAGGAACAAATAAAAGATGGAGTGACAGGTCTAATAGTTAAATGTGATGAAGACGAAATCTATCAAGCTATAGTTAAATTAATAAACAATTTAACTATAGGTGAATATTTCACTAATAATTTGGCTACAGAATCTATTGATACGAAAAATGAAATAGAGCAAATAATCAAAATTTAATTATAAAATAAAGACTCAAATTTTTTTATTAGGATGGAAGGTAATACCATGATAAATCAGCTAAAGGCAGGTGCAAGTTTATCTTATTTTGCACTCTTCATAAATATTATTATTTCAATAATTTATACACCAGTAATGTTAAATTTGCTTGGTCAATCAGAATATGGCTTATATAGTTTAGCTAGTTCAGCAGCAGGATATGTTGGTATTTTAAACTTTGGTTTAGGTAATGCAGTAATTAGATATACCGCTAAATATAAAGCATTAAATGATGAAGAAGGATGCTTTAATTTATATGGCTTGTTTTTAAAAATTTATTTAACTTTAGGTTTAATAGCCTTAATTTTAGGGATTTTATTGATATTAAATACAGATTTGTTTTTTTCTAGCTCATTAAATATAGAAGAGATACACAAACTTAAATTATTAATGAGCATAATGGTATTTAACATTTCTACAGGAATTGGGCTAGGTGTTTTTAGTGTAATAGTATTGGCTCATGAAAAGTTTATCTTTCAAAAACTAATTGTGATCGTTTCATCCATTATAAGCCCACTCCTCATATTACCCCTGCTATTAATGGGTTATGGCTCCATAGCTATGGCAATTGTAACGACATTGTTAAATTTATTGTTTATTGCACTTAATATGTATTATTGTTTTAAAACTCTGAAAATTAAAATATCTTTCGGGAAATTCGATTCCAAATTATTTAAAGAAATTATTGTTTTTTCGTCTTATATTTTTTTGAATTTAATCATCAGTCAACTATATACTTCAACCGACCAAGTAATTCTTGGGATATATAGCGGAACAGTAGCTGTATCCGTTTATGCTATTGGGGCTTCTTTTACTGGTTACTTCTCAGGCTTTTCTTCAGCAATATCAAATGTTTTTTTATCTCGTGTATCTGGAATGGTAATTAAGGGAGCTTCTAATAATGAATTGTCCAATCTTTTTATAAGAATAGGTAGAGTTCAATATATAATCATATCTTTTGCTTTAAGTGGATTTATTGTATTTGGGCAAGAGTTTATAAATTTATGGGTTGGAAAAGAGTATCAGGTATCATATATAGTTGCTCTTGTTATTTTGGTACCCATGATAGTCTCTCTTATTCAGGGAATGGGAGGGGTCATACTTCAAGCCAAAAATATGCAAGGTTTTAAATCAATAGTTAACATTTTTATTGCAATCTCAAATGTGATTATTAGTATCATCTTTGTTCAAGTTTGGGGAGTTATCGGTTGTGCAATTGCCACAGGAATCTCATTCACTTTAGGAAATATAATAATAATAAATTATTATTATTGGAAAAAAATCAAATTAAATATACCAAAGTTTTGGATTAATATACTTTTTATGAGTTTCCCACTTATTTTAAGTATAATTTATGGGGCCACTATTAATAAAGTACTTCTAACAAATATATGGTTAGTTTTATTTGTGAAAATTTTAGGATTTTCTATCCTATATTTTTTATCTATGTGGTTTACTGCAATGAATAAATACGAAAAAAATCTATTTATTGTACCAGCTAAAAGTATTTATCAAAAGTTTAGGTTAAGGCTTAAGAATCAAGTTACCTAGATAAAAATAATAAAAATTTTCCGAAACATATCAACCTGGATTAAAAATTAGACTGGCATTAAAGTACATACCGAATGAAATGTTGAAGCGTTAAAAGCAGTATTGGACAGTATTAAAAATCAAAATGTAGATCTATCTTGGTGATGTCTATTTTCGAGGATCAGAACTCAAACGATCATTGTATTGAGTTCACTCCTTACAATATTAATGTAGATGGTTATATGGAGGCTAAGAGTAAGAGGGGCACTAATCAAGTCTTGGAAATTATTAATTTAGGAGTTATTTATTAAAGCTCACCGTTGATAATGAAAATATTTTATATAACAATCCAAATAGTATTTATAAAATATTTAGTTTACTGAAAATACAACACTTGATGAATTATTTGAAGTTGTTTACAATTTGAAAACTACCAACATCACCCTTCTGTCAAAATACGGAAAATAATTAGATGGATAAGGACGGTATTTATCCTTCAGTGAATGATGTAGTCATTTTGTTCATTAAGCGTTGAACATGATTAGACTTAGTCGAAACCCTTTTGTTTAAAAATAGTCGTTATACAGAACGAAACTTTGAATTAAGCAGAAGAGACAAACCTTACATTGTTTACCGAAAAAGAGGAAAATTAGAAATTTCCAAGAAGAAGCCATTGTCAGTCATTTTTACTTGTCGTATCAAATTGCAAACAAAGATCTAACTAAACAAATTCTTCCCTTTAAGCAATAATAGGGGTGAATTCTTTAAATCGTTACTTCAGATAAGGTATACTAAATACTCTCTTCTGAAAAACTCGAGTAATCAAGATCTACAATGGTCTTCTTGAATTCATAATTCTTTTTATTACCTGTATTTTTCATTCCAAGTCGGACACATTCTTTCAAAAAGCCTCGTAATAGAAGGGAAATGTGATAGTTTTTTAATTTGAAATTACACCATATGTCTTAAACTCAGCTAAGGCCCCTACATACTCCCAAGTTACTCCTCCGTCTATAGATTTTCCTGTTGTATGCGTAGGTGCAACAGTTCCTGATGTTCCTGCTACTGTAGCTTTATAGACTTTGTTATTTGAATGAACAAAAGCGTTAATCTTGTATGCTTTATTAGCCGTCCATGGGTTTGCATTGGCATATCCAGCTATAATACAAACCCAACCTAGAAATCCCCCAGCAACCGGGTTAGTGTTTTCTACTTTTTGACCTACAACAAATAACCCTGATGTGGGTATTGCTGAACTACTGGATACGTATAGTGGATTATAGATTTCCAAGCTTCCATTTGCTGGGGGAGGGAATCCATTAAAACCTTCATAAGTGGTATTCTTAATTGTTGCAGAGTTCGTATAGATGTTAGGATTTGTACTTAAAAATAACCTGAGTTTTGTAATGTCCGAGACTCGTATTTTAGAGTTTTCTATTTTAACCTTTTTGTAATTATTAATATCGAAGTTGGTATCTAAGTTGTAATATTTCATTAAAGTAGTAACAGTAGTTGATTTGTGTATTAACTCGGAGTTAATGATGATTAATTCATAATTTCTAGGAATGATGCCTTCCGGATAACTAGTAATTTTTACATTGTCGCTAATTCCCATTAAATAAGTACTAGCATAGTTTGAAGTAAAGTTTATTTTACAGTTGTTGAAAATTGTTTTTCCAGTTATTCCTCCAATTGATGTGTTATTGACATATTGACCGCCTGATATTACGTTACTATCTTGAAAAAGGCAATTATTGAATAAAATGCTGTGTGAAAGAGTTGCATCTACGATCTGGCTAGTAACTGAACAATTATAAAACTTAGAATTATGGAATTCAATATCATTAGCTAGATTGTTTGAATTAAAAGAAACGGACTTAAACACATTATCGCTTACATAACTTGTAGAATCTTTTGGTTTCATCACAGATACCCTGTAATGTGAACCATAATTGAAATCTTCAAACGTATTACCCGTACATTTTTTTATATTATCAATCGTTATATTCGAGTATCCAGTATAAGAGGACCCTGTGTAGCTTTTTATGTTATTTCCAACTAACTCTATGTTACCTGATGAAATCAATGAGTCTATATTTATAACATTATTAATAAGTCTAACCCTTGTTTTAACTCCTGTTGCTATGACTGTCATAGCAGATGAGTTGATTGTATTATTAGTGAAAAGAACATTTCTTTCTTGAGTAGCTACAGAGTTGGTTATTTGTAACCCACTACTCTCATAAAACACATTACTATCTATAATCATATTTGCGTTATTGTAAACAACAACACCACCAATTTCACTTAATATGTTACCTACAATTCTGCCGTGATAAACACCCATCAGTATTCCATTAAACCCTGAAAATATATGGTTGTTCTCTATTATTACATAGTTACTGTAGCTGTCTTCAAAGTTTATCGCGTACCTGGTTGAATCAGGGAACAGAGGGATGTTCAACCCTGAATCCATACCGTTGTGGAAAATCTTATTATAGGATATATAGGTAAAGTCCGCTCCGCCACTAATGCCGCCTCTATGATTATTGTGTATGGTACATCCAAAAATTTTAACATGATGTGCCTGAGGCTTTGTTATAGAATACGAAATTTGAATGCTAGGAAGACCAGTTTTTTCATTAATAAATTGTAATCTTATATAAGAAGTGTCAAGAGGTACTGTAACAATTTGTAGGTAAACTGCTTTCTTTCTAGCTATTACCATATCTTTTGAATTATAAAAGATGTATTCAAATGTTTTGTTTTCAATAAGGGGTATTCTTGTATATCCGCCACTTGTTCTCATTTGCAGTTGTTTATGTTCCCCTTGTATGACCGGAAATTTATTAGTTAGATAAGCTCCTGCGAGAGTTTGAACAACTTTACCTGTAGTATCAACATATCCGGGATAGGCTTTTGTGTCTGATGGATTAAGATTCCATTTACCTGTTTTGGTTGGATAGGACCCTATCGTTATTCCATCTCCCATAAACATAGAGACATCTATATTTTCAATAGTTATGAAATTTGCACCAGACTCTATTTTTATGCCGTAGGTTTGCTCCATTCCTTTTTCTGAATTAAAACCATTACCCCCGTCAGAAAAGCTCCTATTAGGGATATCACCCAATATTGTTCCGTTTATCACTTGTACATTTGAAACATTATCGATCCGAATTAATTCCCCACTTAACTTCCATGCCGGGGTAGATAATGGAGACTTATCATAGGGGTTTTTATTAATGGAGTCATACATCACCTCAAAGATAGATCCGTTTAAATCCAGTGTTTGGTTACTATATAATTTAATTGGAGTGTTTACCATAGCGTATATTTCAGCTGCGCCACTAAGGTTGGTATAACAGAAACTATATGTGCCAAAAGGAACAACAATTCTTGTTAATCCATTTTCATTTGCAAACTTAAGTGCATTATTAAATCCTAGTATGTTATTGTATGCGATTTGCCATTGTTCTTCTGTGTAGGGAGGTTTTCCAAAAGATCCTTGGGTTATTCCCCACCTTTGCAGCTCAACTGTGTAAATTGCTTGATTGTTGCTAATCATTGAACCTACAACAGGCGTCAAATTTGCATCTTGAAACTTCAAAAAATTATCTTCTGACGGTGTTGATGTGGAAACATCAACATCTTCCAATCCAGGTAAAGGAACTCCGGCCTTAAAAGATTTGCCATCTGATTTATTGTTTGAGTCTTTACTGGCATTGTGATAAGTCCCAAGTTTGTGATCTTCAAAGATCTTTGATTCCTTAGAATTTTTAAATTCTGTTATATTTAACAGTTCGTCCAAATTTCCAGTATTGTGTTTCCCAGATAGTATATTAATTAATCCTGATACAGTTAACAATTCATTTGTTGTACCGGTGTTCCCTATTTTGGCTAATAATTTTCTTAAATCAGTATCTTCAAATATTAAAATACTATTTTTATCGATCTTTATGTTTTCGCCGTTTGATGTATCATTTGGAGAAGGGTTTTGACTACTAACGATAATAATTAATTTCTTTTCTTTTTCTGACGAACCAATGTATAACTCCTTTGTGTCCAAACAGTAGCCAAATTCACCAAGATTTAGCTTTGGTAAATCCTCTTTTAAACCTAACCTGACTTGGATTTTTTGTAACATTTAATTATTCCTCCATAATCAAAAATTGTTAACAGCTATTTTTGATTCAACATAACTTCAAACTTAATCAGCTTTGATAAATTCCCATTTAAGTCATCTCGTCTATTTGGGTTTAACCATCTTATTCTAGAAGACAATACAATTAATGAAACTATATGATTATGGTATGCAGAAGTGGGACTAGGTGTAAGGGCAAAAGGTGCTCGGTCATTCAAATTTTCACATTTATATATTAAACATAGCGAAGTGGAGTAAGGTGAAGCTGGAGAAAAGTTAAAAGAGGTTATATAAAAAGGTAGTACAATAAAAGCGCGTAAAGATCTTGAGAACAGATCTTTACACGCTTATTTTGAGATTTACTTTACAATTAAGCAATCAAAGGCTAAATACGCTTACCCAGCATCCGTCTATATATTAAATATCCAATGTCCCGTTACGGAGGAGATCACTGTTTCAAAAACAATCGAGTCCTAAGAACCTAAAATCATTAGGTTCTATTTGTGCTGTAATAATGATTAATAGGGTTTTTTAAAAGAATTAAAGAAATTCCTTCAAAAATATTGTATAGTTAGAATGCAGGGATTCGAACAAACATTCGTTTCTTAGGAGCGAGATTACTTCTTAGAGGGACAGGAGAGAGACAGTGAACGGTACAGCACACATGGCATTAGGGGCATCGGTTGGATTCTTGACGGCTAACACACTTCAAACAGATCCAACCACCACTTTATTCTTGGTTGGGATTGGGGGCGTTTCAGGCCTTATGCCCGATATGGATATTGATGGAAAGTTAAGTAATAGGATTACCTTTTCACATAAGTTTATCCGAACGTTAGCACAAACGATTGGGGTTTTAATGATCCTTTATTGTGTTTTGGAAGGTTCTGAAACTGAAAAGTGGATTGGAGTAGGGGCAGGAATCGGAATCATCATTATTTCATCTTTCATTACACAAAGGCATATGCTGACCCTGACTGGGTTAGCTGTATTAGGCGGGGGATTATCTTGGCAGGAAAACTGGTTATGGCTGTTGGGCGTCTATATTATCCTAGCATCCTTTACACCGCATAGAAGTTACACCCATTCGATTGCCGGAATCGTCTTCTTTGGCATCATTGCCTTTCAATTCGAAGAATTCATGGGGATTGATGGGATTTTAACTACTTGTGTTTTAGGATACATAAGTCATTTAATTGCAGATATGAAGTTTTTACCTTTTAATAAACGTGGGGTAAAGTTATTTCTTCCATTTTTCTCAAAAGAATTTTGACAGTGGCTTTCTTACCGCTGTTCAGACTATAGACAAATTGGAGAAGAACCAGTTTACTTTCATTGTTTTCTTTTAAATAAAGTTTCAGTTGATTTCAGAAATCCGCTCCCTTTCCGCCGACTGTCTGCCGAGCCTCCTCGCCGCAAGCGCCTGTGGGGTCTCGGCTAGCCAGTTATTCGGCAGGAGTGTCGCAAATTTCTTCAATCTAGAGAGGGTTCCATACGTATAATCAAGTAAAAAAACATGAAGGATAATAAAATTTTCATTTAAATCATGGTTCGGGGTGAGAGCATTCCGAAACTCCTTTTGTCGTTAAACTGGACAGTGGTTTTCTTACTACTGTTTTTTCTATGAGGAAAAGTAAAATTGCTTTGACAATAAGGTGAATGAAGGATGCCTGTTTCGACTTATTTTTATCTTTTATATGGTCATTCTTCCTATATCTACTAAATGTAACATAATTGTAAAGATCCTGTGATGCGAATGATATGCCTTTTCTAGTATATTAGGTTTAGCAAATCACATCAGGGGGTAAATAATTTGTTTAAGAAAATTGTCGTCGGATTGTCATTGGCTATTATGCTTGGAACCGTATCTTTTACAGGGGAACAAGTTGAAGCTGCTTCATATCATACTAAAGCGATTAAAGTGGCAAAAAGTGAATTAGGTACAAAATATAAAACGGGTGGCATTTCTACTTCAGGTTTTGATTGCTCCGGCTTAGTGAAATATTCATATCAAAAGGCTGGTAAGAATTTACCTAGGACGGCTGCCGATATATATAAAAAAGGAAAGAAAGTTAAGACTTTACAAAAAGGTGACTTAATGTTTTTTGCGCCAAACAAAGCGAAAAAACCTACACACGTGGCTATTTACATAGGGAACAATGAATTCATACACTCTTCATCATCCAAAGGAGTGTCATACGCCAAAACAAATAATAGTTATTGGAAGCCAAAGTATATTGGTGCCAAACGTATATAATAGAAGAAAATCAACTTAATATAAAATACTAAGAGACTTAATGAAGTCTCTTTTTTTGTTTTAAAAAATAAGAATTGATGAGACAGATGATTGTTTAACGTAAGTTTTTTCTTTCAAAAAGAGTAAGTGAGTGGTGGTTTATTGGTTATGTGCGTGCTGAAATGGGTAATCAATAATAATTGAAAATGCTAGATGCATAGAATCTTTTTATTTGACTATAAATGGATAGTTTAATATGATTAGCAAACTAATTGGAGGGAATTTATAATTTGTTTCCAAAAAAATTCACAGACAAAATTATTGAAAGTCAAAGAAGGTCAATGTATAATAAAGTCAGAAAGTCAAAGAAGGTCAAAGATTTAATTGAGTTTAATATTTTTAAAGGAGGAGTACTACATGTTTTGTGAAAAATGCCATGTAAACCAAGCTAATATTCAAGTTCATCTAAATATGAATGGTCAGGAGCATGATGTGAAACTGTGCTCCACTTGTTATAAAGAAGAGCGAAATAAACTGGGTGCAGCAATGGGGGGAATGGATTCAGGGAAATTCCCGTATAACGGATCCCTAAACTCATTCAATCCATTTAATTATAATGAAGTTCCTAAACCGGATTCCTTCGAACAAGACGAGGGTGAAGGTTTGCTTGAAGAGTATGGCCGTAATCTGACTGATGTAGCTAAAGCAGGACTTATTGATCCGGTAATCGGAAGAGATGAAGAAATCAAACGTGTCATCGAAGTCCTTAATAGACGCAATAAAAATAATCCAGTTTTAATTGGTGAACCTGGAGTCGGTAAAACAGCCATAGCTGAAGGTCTGGCTTTAGCCATTGCTGAGGGTTCAGTGCCTGGTAAATTACGTAATAAGCTGGTATATATGCTTGATGTCGCGTCCCTTGTTTCGAATACTGGAATTAGAGGTCAATTCGAAGAACGAATGAAGCAATTGATCAGTGAATTACAGGAAAGAAAAAATGTCATTTTATTCATCGATGAAATTCATCAACTGGTTGGGGCGGGTTCAGCCGAAGGATCAATGGATGCAGGAAATATCTTGAAACCAGCACTTGCACGTGGCGAACTTCAGCTTGTCGGAGCCACCACTTTATCCGAATATAGGAAAATTGAAAAAGATGGTGCTCTTGAAAGACGCTTCCAGCCTGTACAGGTTAATGAGCCGACAACAGCTGAGGCATTGGTCATCTTACAGGGTTTAAAAGATAGTTATGAATCCTATCATGGAGTCACATATAGTGAAGAAGCGCTAAAAGCGGCTGTTGAACTCTCGAACCGTTACATTCAAGATCGTTTCTTGCCGGACAAGGCAATAGACTTGATGGATGAAGCGGGTTCCAAATTGAACTTGACCATAGAAGACGGCCAGGTAGAAAATATGAAAGAGCGCTTGGCGCAAATCTATAAAGAAAAAGAAATGGCCTTAAAAGAAGAAGCCTACGAAAAGGCTGCCGTCCTTCGTGATGAAGAAGAAAGACTGGAAAAATCTTTGCAGGCTGGAGAAAATACTATTAAGCCAACCGTTTCCGTTGAGGACATTCAAAAAATCATCGAACAAAAGACTGGTATACCTGTAGGCAAGCTGCAAGAAGATGAGCAGGGAAGAATGGTTCATCTACAAGACGAACTAATGAAAAAAGTCATCGGGCAGGAAGAGGCTGTCAAAAAGGTTTCTAAAGCCGTCCGAAGGAGCCGTGCCGGATTAAAATCCAAAAACCGTCCAACCGGTTCTTTCCTTTTCGTAGGTCCAACAGGTGTCGGTAAAACCGAATTGGCGAAAACTCTTGCTGAGGAATTGTTCGGGGACAAGGAAGCGATGATTCGTCTTGACATGAGTGAATTCATGGAGAAACATAGTGTTTCTAAATTAATCGGTTCTCCGCCTGGATACGTAGGCCATGAGGAAGCAGGGCAATTGACTGAAAAAGTTCGCCGCAAACCTTACAGTATTATCTTATTGGATGAAATAGAAAAAGCTCATCCAGATGTAATGCATATGTTCCTGCAAATCATGGAAGATGGCCGGTTAACGGACAGTCAAGGCCGGACCGTAGCTTTTAAAGATACCGTGATCATCATGACGAGTAACGCTGGAGTCGGAGAAAAACAAAAAGTAATGGGATTCGGTACAAGTACTGCTGTAGAAGAGGCTTCAATCCTCCAATCATTGGGCAATTTCTTCAAACCGGAATTCTTGAACAGATTCGATAGCATCATTGAATTTTCGGCATTGAAGAAAGAAGATCTTCTGCAAATCGTTGATATCATGATTGAAGAGCTTGACGAAACACTTGCTGCAAATGGTTTAACTTTAAGTGTAACTCCTGAAGCAAAACAAAAACTGATTGAACTCGGGTATCATCCAACTTTCGGGGCGAGACCGCTCCGCCGGGTACTTCAAGAACAACTCGAAGACGGGATCACTGACTTTATCTTTGAGCAACCTGACGTTAAAAACTTCACTGCAATAGTTGAAGATACTTCTGTGAAAATTATTAAAACACCATAAAGAGTACTAGAAATGCCTCCAAGACCGTAAAACTGTTATGGAGGCATTTTTTTCTTTTTTAGGTATGGGGATTCAAAAGGACAAAAAAGGTCCAGTCAGTAACGTGAATGATTATGTTGCATTTGGTTATTTAAACTAAATAAATCCAATAATAGATTTCTGAATTTTCAACATAATCAGATGTTTTGAAGGGTAATATCTGTGGAATCATAGCATAAGGGAAGATTCACCCTTGATTATAAATATAAAAAAATCCTGTTATAAAATGGGAATTTCAATGGAGGAATGACCTATTAAAGATTCACTTTCTTATTTTGAAGAGGAAAATACAAATAATCGCAAACCGGAGGATAAAGAAACGGAAAACCAGGCCGAATCCCTGCCAATTCCGAGTATTAATCCAGTAAATCCGGCAGAATTGGATGCACAGTATTTCTATGAAGGAAAAGATTTAGGAAATTCCTACCTTAAAGATAAAACGGCATTCAGGTTATGGGCACCTCTTGCATCTGAAGCTAAGCTAGTTACTTATAAACGTTGCGAGGATTCAGATGGAATGGAGGTTCAGATGGATCGTTCGGAAAAGGGAACCTGGACCATTGAACTGGCCGGTGATCAGGATGGGTTGATTTATACATACAAAGTGAAAATTGGCGAAATTTGGAGTGAAGCCGTGGATCCCTATGTTCGTGCAGTTACGGTAAATGGAAATAAAGGGGTCGTGGTAGATTTAACAGACACGAACCCTGAAAAGTGGACACGGGATAAACCACCTCTCGATAAGGCTGAGGACATAATCATTTATGAATTGCATACACGGGATTTGTCGATTCATCCTGAAAGTGGAATCCATCATAAAGGTAAATTCTTAGGAGTAATTGAAACGGGAACAAAAGGTCCAGAAGGAGCGAAGACGGGTCTTGATCATATTAAGGATCTGGGTGTAACCCATGTGCAGTTTATTCCAATATTCGATTTTGCTACAGTTAATGAAATGAAATTGAATGAACCACAATATAACTGGGGCTATGATCCACAGAATTATAACGCTCCCGAAGGCTCTTATTCCATTGATCCGTATCAACCAAAAGTCAGGATTCGGGAGTTAAAGGAAATGATTCAAGGCTTACATGATCACGGTTTACGAGTAATCATGGATGTTGTATACAATCACGTTTATTCAGTGGAAGATTCAAACTTCCATAAACTCGTTCCGACCTACTTTTTTCGCTATAACGGCGACGGTACCTTATCTAATGGAACTGGTGTAGGAAATGATACCGCATCTGAAAATAAAATGATGCGAAAATTCATTGTTGAATCCGTAACCTATTGGGCGAAGGAATTTAACCTTGATGGTTTCCGTTTCGATTTAATGGGGATCCATGATGTGGAAACGATGAATGAAGTGAAAAAAACACTGGCAGAAATTGATCCGACCCTCATTGTTTTGGGCGAAGGATGGGATATGGATACCCCCTTGGCCCAAGAGCTGAAAGCAAATCAAAAGAATGCTTTTAAAATGCCTGGAATCGCTCATTTTAATGATGCAATCCGAGATGGTTTAAAAGGATTTGTAATGAATGAACACGATAAAGGTTTTGTGAATGGCAAACCAGGTATGGAAGATATCATAAAAAAAGGAATCGCTGGTGGCTTGAAATATGGTGATCATATCGCCACATACCAAAAACCAGATCAAGTGATCAATTATGTTGAAGCACATGATAATTATACTTTATGGGATAAGCTTCTCATCACTAATCCAGATGCGACAGAACAAGAACGAAAACAGATGCATAAACTAGCTTCCGCAATTGTCCTGTTATCACAGGGAATACCAATGATACATGCTGGACAAGAATTCATGCGAACAAAGGATGGGGATGAAAATAGCTATCAATCTTCTGATTGGATTAACCGATTGGATTGGAAAAGGAGAGCGGAGTTAGATCACGAAGTGGAATATATGAAAGGGCTGATTTCGCTCAGGAAAAATCATTCTGTTTTTAGATTAAGCACGCCAGAAGAAATTGAGGAGCATTTACAATTCATTGATGCTCCACCAAATGCGGTTGCATTCACCCTTATAACAAAGGATTCAAAAATTGCAGTGATTCATAATGCAAATTGGGACGCGATAAACATTACACTTCCCCATGAAGGAGATTGGTCCGTTTTAGTGGATGGTCAGCGGGCAGGACTGGAAGAAATAGCAAGAATCAAAGGTAGTCAGATAACCGTTCCCCCTTTAAGTTCGCTTGTATTGAAAATAAGCTTGTAATGCATGAACTAAAGTCGAAGTGAGCAACTATGTCTCACTTCGACTTTAGTTCATTATCTGTTGAAATTATTGGACAAATGAAATCTTCCATAATTTACTCCCGGACGTTTGGTGAAAAAATTGTCGGGGTAGAAATAATAACGATTGAAATTTATCGTTTATTTTGAGGGGAGCGAATATTTTGCCAGAGAAAGTACATATAAAAATCAATGGTGCTGAAGCCACCCTGGAAGGTAATCAAACAATTTTACAAACGCTGATGGATAGCTCCATTGAAGTCCCGAATATTTGTTACCATCCCAGCCTAGGTCCTATCGAAACATGTGATACATGTCTAGTGAGCGTAAATGGAGAACTTGTAAGGTCGTGTTCTACCAAAATCGATGATGGGGATGTAATTGATACAGTTGGACCAGATGTAAAAGAAGCACAGGTCATGGCAATGGACAAGATATTGTATAACCATGAGCTTTATTGTACGGTTTGCGATTATAATAATGGCACTTGTGAAATACACAATACCGTTAAGGAAATGAAGGTAAATCATCAAAGTGTCCCTTTTGATCAAAAACCGTATGAAGTGGATGGGTCGAATCCATTCTATCGATATGATCCGGACCAATGCATCCTTTGCGGCCGTTGTGTTGAAGCTTGTCAAGATGTACAGGTCACAGAAACATTGACTATAGATTGGCAAGCAAAACGTCCACGTGTCATTTGGGATAATAATGTTCCAATCAATGAATCTTCATGTGTTTCATGTGGTCATTGTTCCACAGTTTGCCCGTGTAATGCGATGATGGAAAAAGGAATGGAAGGTGAAGCCGGGTTTTTAACCGGCATTGCTAAACAAACCCTTCGACCTATGATAGAAATCACTAAAAATGTTGAAACCGGTTATGGTTCGATTTTAGCAATTTCAGATATGGAATCCGCCATGAGGGATGCAAGGATCAAAAAGACGAAAACGGTTTGTACATACTGCGGTGTAGGATGCAGCTTTGACGTCTGGACCAAAGACCGTAAAATCCTTAAGGTTGAACCGCAAGTTGAGGCACCTGCAAATGGAATTTCGACTTGTGTGAAAGGGAAATTCGGATGGGATTTCGTAAATAGTGAAGAAAGGCTTACAAAACCTTTAATTAGAGAAGGGGATGCATTCAGAGAAGCTGAATGGGAAGAAGCCCTTGAATTGATTTCCCGTAAATTCACCGAAATAAAAGACGATCACGGTCCCGATTCGATGGCTTTCATAACGTCATCCAAATGCACCAATGAAGAGTCCTATTTAATGCAAAAGCTGGCAAGGGGAATCATTGGCACCAATAATGTGGATAACTGCTCCCGGTATTGTCAGACACCGGCTACTTTGGGACTGTTCAGAACGGTTGGATATGGCGGAGATACAGGGGGCATAAAGGATATCGAAAAGTCCGAACTTGTATTGATCATAGGCTCCAATACATCCGAATCACATCCAGTTTTGGCTACGAGAATCAAACGTTCCCATAAACTAGGTAAACAGAAGCTGATAGTGGCGGACATTAGAAAGCATGAAATGGCCGAACGTTCCGACCTCTTTATCCAACCTGCTCCGGGATCGGATATCATATGGCTGTCGGCCGTGACTAAATATATCGTCGACCAAGGTAGGGCAGATAAAGACTTCATTAAAAATCGTGTAAATGGGATGGAGGAATACATCAAGACTTTAGAACCTTACACAATGGAATATGCGGAAAAAGTAACTGGCGTAGCTAAAGAAGATTTAATTACGCTTGCAGAAGCCATTCATGAAGCGGGGAGCGTTGCATCGCTTTGGGCCATGGGCGTTACGCAGCATGGCGGAGGAAGCGATACGAGTACGGCAATTTCCAATCTAATGCTCATAACAGGCAACTACGGTAAACCTGGAACAGGTACTTATCCTTTACGCGGACATAATAATGTACAAGGAGCCAGTGACTTTGGCAGTATGCCGGATCGCATGCCAGGTTATGAAAAAGTAACGGATAAAAAGGTCCGCACGAAATATGAAAACGTCTGGGGTGCCAAATTACCAGAAAACCCTGGCCTTAATAACCATGAAATGGTCGAAGGGATTCATGCAGGTACCCTCAGAGCAATGTACTTAAAAGGTGAAGATATGGGTCTGGTCGATTCGAATATCAATCATGTCCATGAAGCATTTGAAAAACTGGACTTCTTTGTGGTCCAAGATATCATCTTATCAAGAACCGCTGAATTCGCGGATGTCGTCCTTCCAGCAAGCCCAAGCTTTGAAAAAGAAGGTACTTTCACGAATACCGAGCGCCGTATTCAACGTCTTTATCAAGTCATTGAACCATTAGGTGAATCTAAGCCTGATTGGCAAATCATCATGAACGTGGCTAATTCGTTAGGAGCAGGCTGGAATTATGAGCATCCAAGTGAAATCATGGACGAAGCAGCTAAACTATCACCATTATATGCTGGAGTAAGTTACGAACGGTTGGAAGGTTATAAAAGTCTTCAATGGCCGGTAGCACCAGATGGCACAGATACGCCGCTTTTATTCACGGAGGATTTTCCATTCCCCGATGGAAAAGCAAGATTATTTCCAGTCGAATGGACCAAACCGATTGACTTTGGGGAGGAGTTTGATATCCATGTGAATAACGGCCGTTTATTGGAACATTTCCATGAAGGGAACATGACCTATAAATCAAACGGCATCACATCCAAAACGCCGAATGTATTCCTTGAGGTGTCCCGGGAATTGGCGAAAGAAAGGGGACTGGAGAATGGCACTCTTGTTCGGCTTTCTTCCCCATATGGTAATGCAAAAGTGCAATGCCTGATTACAGATCGTGTAAAAGGTAAAGAGGTTTATCTGCCGATGAACGATTCAGGTGACGGAGCAATAAACCAATTGACAAGCAGCCATTCAGATAAAGATACTGATACCCCTGCTTATAAGGAAGTTCAGGCAAAAATGGAAGTTCTCAGGATCAAAGGAGACAACCCATTACCAAGCATCAACCATCGTAATGGTAATCCACAACCGCAGATAGGTGTACAAGTACAAAAAAAATGGGCCCGCGAAGATTATATTTTCCCTGGTGACCTCTTGAAAATCAAAAAGGAGGAGAGGAACCGTGGCTAAAGCAACGAAAGTGATCAACCGAATCACCATTAGCGAGGAAGAAAGAAGAAGAATTGAACTCGAGGATATCGAGCGTACCCTTTTGGAAAATAAAGAAGTGATTAAAGAAACGTTTGAAGTCATGAAAGGTATGCAGGTTCGTGGGATTTTATCAATGGTTAACAGTTTGTTGAAGGAAGGGGACAAGGTGCTGAACATTCTTGTCAAGACAGCAGACACCCCCGAAACCGCAAATACCCTAAAAAATCTCCTTCTCATACTTGGTACGTTAGGTACACTGAATGTTCAACAGCTTGAACCGCTTATCCTCAAAGTCAATTCAGGGATTGCCCGTGTAGCCGAGCCTGATGGAAAGCCAGAAAAGCCAAGCTATTTAGCCTTGCTGCGATCCTTGAATGACCATGAAGTCAAACAAGCTATGACTTACCTGATGACCTTCCTTAAAGGAATGGGAGAAGATACAAGCGATTTAGAAAGAACCACCCAATTACCAGAGAATCAGCATTTGCATAAAGCGAATGAAACAGCTGACATAGAACGGCCCAACTCGAGAAAGTCATACGGATCAAGTATACCCAGTAAAGGCGGTAGCGAAAAAAAACGAAACACCAGCTGGTTATGGATTGCAGCAGGAGTTTCGCTCGTAACCATTCCGCTAACTTTATCGAAAAGTAAGAAGTAAAAAAACTTGTTATTTTCATATTGGAAATTTGAAACGCAAGTAAATTCGTGAACGATATTGACTTTGTCTTGTATGATGGTGTCGATTACCCACCAAAATATTAAAGCCGATGATTCCCTTATAGGGAATCGTCGGCTTTTTTTGACTTGTTGAATGCGGTAATAAAATTACTAACAAAATTTTTCTCACTAGCCTTTTATTACATATATTTAAATTAGATACAAATAATAAAATCAATCATTAGTGAAACGAACAAATACACATACACTTAATCAAAAGGTGGCGGGGAAGTGCGAATAGGACGTTCTCTTAAAAGGTCTAAAGAAAAACCTACAACAAATCATATACAAGTAAATACCTTATCCGACGAGGTGAATGAAAATGTAGTGAGATTAATGAACGAGCTTGGACACAGTTCTGATTTGTCTGTTCGAATGATTGAATCTCCGCACCATAAATCGGTACAAGCAGCTGTAATCCACCTTGACGGAATGGCTGATGATAACATCATTAACGAGAACATAGTGGATCCATTAATACAGTCGTTTAATGAAAATAATCAAAAATTGATAGGGATAGAAGAACGAGCAAGCCATATTTTAACAGTATCTCAATTGACCATTAAAGAAAGTTGGCAGGAACTCGTGTCAGCGGTTTTGACAGGAGATACGGCAGTATTGCTGAATGGCAGTACAAAAGCAGTCATCGCCAGTACGAAAAAACAGCCGTCACGGGCAATAACTGAACCGACAAGCCAAACGGTCATTAGAGGACCAAAAGATAGTTTTACAGAGAATTTAAGAACCAATACGTCATTAATTCGTACTAGGATTCAAAATCCTGATGTACGCTTAGAAAGCTTGAAAGTCGGAAGCGTCACTCAAACGGATATTGGAATCATGTACATTCAGGGAATCGCGGATGAGAGTATCGTGAAGGAAGTCAAAGAACGAGTAAAGGGCATTGATATTGATGGGGTTCTTGAATCGAATTACATTGAGGAATTAATTCGGGATGATGGAACAACCATTTTTCCGCTTCTTTTAAATTCGGAACGACCTGATGCGGTTGTAGGAAATTTATTAGAGGGTAGAATTGCCATCATCATACAAGGAACACCTTTTGTTTTAATCGTCCCGGCTGTTTTCTCTCAATTTTTTCAATCTCCGGAAGACTATTATCAAAATCAATATATCAGTTCCTTTTTAAGGTTGTTAAGATTAGGAGCCTTTTTTCTTGCTACGTATGCCTCCGCTATCTATTTGGCACTGATTACACATCACCAAGGGCTTATTCCTACAACGTTAATCGTCAGTCTAATGGCCCAAAGGGAAACTGTTCCTTTTCCAGCAATTGTCGAAATACTGGTAATGGAAATGGCCTTTGAGGTTTTGCGTGAGGCAGGAGTTCGGATGCCAAGAGCGATTGGGCCGGCTGTATCAATTGTAGGAGCACTCATTTTAGGACAAGCAGCTGTTGAAGCGGGATTTGTGGGAGCGGCAGTGGTTATTATTGTAGCCATTTCTGCCATCAGCAGTTTTACACTGCCGAATACCAGTTTAGTTAATGTGACTCGTGGAATTCGATTTATGTTGATTTTTATTTCAGCATTCATAGGCTTATATGGCATATTGCTTTTCACTTTATGTATCTGGCTTCATATGAGCAGCCTTAGATCTTTTGGTGTACCATATTTCGCTCCATTTGCTCCATTTCGTTTAAAGGAGCAAAGAGATGGTTTTTTTCGTTTCCCGCTTTCATCACTATTGAAAAAACCATCAAGAAAATAAAACTGGCAATTACGGGGGACGAAAAATGAAAATGAATATTTCACTATTATGGATGGCAGCCATTTGCTTACTGATTTCAGGTTGTTCAAATTACCGGGAATTAAACGAGCTAGGTGTCATAATAGCTATGGGAGTTGACCAAAATGACGATCCAAAACAACCGTACCGAGTAACATATCAAGTCATAAATCCTAGCGGCCTATCCCAAACCAGCACAACAGGAGGTCAAGGCCTCGCTGTCATCAACTATACGGTAACAGGAAAAACGTTTTTGGAAACTTTGGGAAAATCAGCTTCCGTTATTCCGAGGGAAAATAACACAACACATCTCTCGCTCATTATTATTGGTGAGAAGTTAGCTCGAAATGATCTGGATTTAATCTTTGATGGTCTCGATAGAGGAAAATATTCACGGGTAAGTATCCCGATCTTTATTGCGCGTGGGAAGACTGCTAAGGATGTACTTGGGGTAATTGAACCTCTTGAGAATACTCCAGGTAAAAATATTATCAGTACAACACAAAATAATCAAAAGTTGTATGGATCATCTAGTGAGGTGTTAGCTTATGAAATCATTTCTTCACTGTTGAGTGAAGGTAAAGATGCATCACTTCCTGGAATCAGTATAAGCAATGCTTCCCAGAAGGGGAAGCAAACAGGAAATTTAGAGACGACAAACCCGACTACTATTAAGGTTAAGGGATTAGCCATTTTCAGAAAAGGTAAATTGGTGAGATGGTTGGATGGAGAAACGGCCCGAGCCGCTCAATTCGTTACATCGAAAGTGAAAAATACCCCCGTTGTGTTACCTTGTGAAAGAGGCAATGTGACAATCAACACAATCGGTGTAAAAAGTAAAATGTTAACCGAAATCCATCATGAAAAACCTGTCATTCATACTAATATCAACGTAATGGGAGAGCTGTTGGAAACATCATGTGAGCTTAATTTAAGCGATCCCAGAGTGTTAAAAGAATTCGAAAAAAAAATGGTGAAAGAAATTAAAAAGCAAATTAAAAGGACGATTAGCATCACTCAAAAAGAAAAGTCAGATATTTTCGGTTTTGGTGATGCCTTGTCTCGAACAAATCCCGTTTATTGGCGCCAGAACAAAAAAAATTGGGATAACCTATATTCAGATGCGCAGATATCATTGAAAGTTAATGTAGAGATTATCAATTCCGGATTGCTAATGGAACCTTATGAGCCGAAATAAAAGAATGAGGAGGTGAGGATGCATTGCCTAAAATAAAAATTGATGGATTTCAGTTATTTTGTATGATGATCATTTTTATGTTTGGCAGTAATCTACTGCTTAATATAGGTAAGGGGGCCAAGCAGGATGTCTGGATTGTGAATCTCTTATCAACCCTTTTTGGTTGTTTACTGTATTTCGTGTATATTTCATTATACAAAAAATACCCTGACTTACCGATGACCGGTTATGTCCGGAAAATTTGGGGTAAATATATCGGCAGCGTATTGAGTTTTACCTATATCATCTATTTTGTTTATCTGGCTTCAAGAATATTACGCGATTTTGAAGAATTATTAATTAGCTCCACTTATAGACGCACTTCCATTATAACGCTGGGGATATGCATGATACTTGTTTTGATTTATGGAGTTCATCTAGGTTTGGAAGCATTTGCACGTGTTGCATGCTTATGCTTTGCCATTATTATCGTGGCCCTTTTGATTCTGAACATTATGTTTGTATTAGGAGGATATACAAAATTGGAAAACCTTCAACCTGTATTAGGCAACGGATGGGGAATGGTATGGAAAGAGTTGATTCCTACAGGTATCACCGTACCTTTTGGAGAATTGATTACGTTTACGATGATCCTTCCGTATTTGAATAAAAAGAGTTCCGCTTTTAAAGTTGGCCTCTTTGCGATAATTATAGGTGGAGTTTCTTTAACTCTTAATTCGATCATTCTTTTGTCCGTATTAGGTCCAGAGGCGGTATTAAGGTCTAATTTCCCTGCTCTTAGAGCTGTGAGTTATATAAATATCGCTGATTTTATTGAAAGACTGGATTCGTTCATTCTTGTTTTAATGATCATTTTAGGCTTCATTAAGATTTCGATATTTTTCTTTTGTGCCATTATTGGCTCAGCGGACTTATTTCAAATGAAACCATCTTCTATATTCATTTATCTGGTTGGCGGTGTTATTTTCATCTCTTCGATTATGATTGCTCCTAGCTATCAGGCACATATAAATGAAGGGTTAAAAGTCGTTCCTTACCTTTTGCATCTACCTTTGCTCATTGGAATCCCCATTCTATTATTGCTTACCTCATATATAAAACAAAAATTAAAACCAGCAGTTTCATGAAGATGGAGGCTGCCGGTTTTTGATTGCTGAGAATACAATCAAATATAGAAAAATTATAGTGAATAACAAGAGCAGAAAGTAATCTTCTCCACGAGCTACTATCAAATATAGTTTGATACTATAGAAAGAGTGCAATATACTCAAGCCCTGTAAGTTGTCAAGGAGTAAAATAAGTAAATACGTTCCTAACAAAATTAACAATGATGGAAGCGCCCTCACGACAATATCACCTCATTCTTATTTCTTAAAGTGTGGTTAATACTCTAAAAATATGTACGAAGTCGTAACAAATAGGCATATAGTATATATATTATGGATACTTGTCATTTTTTAATCCTTAAAGTGTTGTAACCTTTATGCTTGTAGAATTTCTTTCCAGGCCATAAAATGGGAGTATCAAGATTGTCAAGGAGTGTAAAAATGAAGCTAAAATTAATGACCATTACTTTAGGTGTCTGTTCATCTTTAATACTTTCTGGGTGTTCAAGTGAAGAGAAAAGCGTTGTACAAAAAGAAAGCAGTCATGAAGGACATTCCGAACATACGGTATCCGGAGATCTTCAGGAAGAGACCAGCAGTAAGGAAATAGCGCCGGATTTCTTAGCAGAAAAACCAGAAGACATGAAGACAATATATTTAGCTGTTGCTCAAAATAAAGATTTACTAGAAAAAATACCTTGTTACTGCGGTTGCGGGGAATCAGCTAACCATAAAAACAATTATGATTGTTTCATCCATGAAAATAAAAAAAATGGTGAAGTGGTCTGGGATGACCACGGGACTAGATGTGGAGTTTGTTTAGAAATAGCTGCACAATCCATACTGGACTTGAATGATGGTATGAGCATCAAAGATATCCGGAATAAAGTCGATGAAAAATATAAAAGTGGATATGCAAAACCAACACCAACCCCTGAAGTGTAAGAACTAAAAAAGAAATGAAATTCTACCGTGAAAGATAATTAGGAAAATGGCTTTTGCCCGATATTCATTCGGAAAATGCCATTTTTTTATTTTCTTGGAGTGATGGATTCTTTCACATATATAATATTGGTCACTAAGGGGAATACTTCCATTAACCATTAAATCTTAAAGGAGGTAACCATTTGACATTAATTCGCCTAGGTTATGTAGCCATGAGTAATCATGTGCCAAACTGTTCACCATCCCAAACGATGACTTTTGCTCAGTTTTCGAAAATTAAGGACAGAGATGCAGCGATAAGGAAGCTTGAACGTATTTCAATTTCCAATCTTCATAATTGTTGGCGTTTACTGATCCATAACGAAGCTAATAATATTCAGTTTTTTAGACTTTCTTCTAAACTTATCCCTTTAGCCAATCATCCAGAAATTCCAGAATGGGATTACATTGATCCTATTGCAGAAGAACTTGCTAAATTAAAAATATTCATTACTGATCACCCAAAAATAAGGATAGATTTTCACCCAGATCATTTCGTCATCTTGAATAGTTCAAATATCGATATACTGAAGACATCATTAAAAACATTAAGGATGCATTATACTTTATTGAAAAAAATGGGGGTGGACCCCGAGCATCGCTGTGTTCTGCATGTTGGTGGCGGTTATGGCGAACATGTACAGGCTTTGGAGCAGTTTATCCATAATTGGGGGTTGATTCCCGAATCGATTCAAAGGATGGTCATACTTGAGAATGATGATACCACCTACACTTTGTCGGAAACCCTTTACTTATGTGAGAAATTGGGGATTCCCATGGTTTTTGATTATCACCATTACCTCGCACATCAGTTACCAAGTGAAAATTGGAAAGATCATTGGGACAGGGTCTTACATACGTGGAGCAATTCCAAACTACCTCCTAAAATGCATATTTCAAGTCCAAGGTCCGATAAAGAATTTCGAGCACACGCTGACTTTGTGGATACAGGAATGTTCATTGATTTTTTGCAACAAATAAAGGGAAGCTTACCACAATTGGATTGCATGATTGAAGCTAAACAAAAGGATGGAGCACTTTTCCAGTTGATGGATGAACTGAAAAGTTACAAAGAAATAGAAATCATTGATGGTGCCAGTTTTTATATTCATTAATCAATCGGTAGGATTTGATAAAGAGGTTATGCATAAGTTTCTCTTTATCAAATGCAAATGTTTACATAACATAATTATCGTTAACATATTGGATGCTTCATAAATGGAAAGGGATGTCATTATTGATATTGATAGGATGATTAATATTTTATACATTATTTTACAAAAGTCTTAATAATGACAAAAAAACGACCTTCATATTTGAGTTTTAAAGCTATTGTTTGAAATACATAGAGTCTTTATTCCAGATTGAATTAAAATCGCTCTATGAGCCTATATAAGCGTTTAATGGCGGTTAATAGATTATAGGGGTTTCACAGAAGTATTTACAAGAATATTCCGAATGTAACAAAGGACCTCTATTGATACATTCGAAAACGCGTTAAATCAAGGTTTATAAGGGGATTGAAATTTATAAAACTTGCCTTTTTTTCGCCTGTTCACGTACAATGAAAGAAGGGGAAAGGGGAATGAGCCATTCATGCAAGCAACCTCTCAAAGAATAAAAAATGTTCAGCCGATACGTCGGCTGGATCACATAGATAAGATGAAAAAGTCACTATTAAAATATTGCAGCTATAGGGATTATATGATGTTTTCCATCGGGATAAACATCGGGTTACGTATTGGGGATCTATTGCAATTGCGAGTGAAAGATATCCTTGAGGGTACGCATATAGTCATTGTGGAGCAAAAGACAGATAAAATTAAGCGGTTCCTGGTCAATCCTCAACTTCGTAAGGAAGTAAGGAAATATGTCCGGAAGATGAACTTGAAAAATGAACAGTATTTATTTCCAAGTCGAAAAGGGAATGGTCCAATCACTAGGGTACAGGCCTACAGGGTCTTGAACAAAGCAGCTGAAATGGCAGACATTCCGGATGTAGGTACACATACCCTTCGAAAAACTTTCGGCTATTTACATTACCAAAAGTTCAAGGATATTGCGTTACTGCAGCAAATCCTTAATCACTCCAATCCAAAAGATACGATGATTTACATAGGACTCACACAGGATTTAATGGACGAAACATTGATGGATTTCTATTATTAACTGAACGGGACGAGTTACAGCTCTCATGTATTACTTAGTATTTTTTTAATGATCACCATAGTCCTACAATGGGGGGGATTCCAGTGCAAACATTATTTCGATATAACTGGATGGTTAGAGAAGACTGGTATCGTTGGTGTGGTGAGGTGAACGAAGAAGAATTTCTTCGTTCCAGAACTGGCGGAGTGGGGAGCATTTTGCAAACACTCTTCCATATAGTTGATGTAGAGTGGAGTTGGATACGCCTTTTACAAGGTAAAAAAGACTTCACTGAGAGTTTTGAAAAATATAAGAGTTTGGATCAGGTCATGAAATTGGATGCTGTTTTTCGGACGGAAGTGAATGACTTTGTATACAATTGGAATGTGGTTATGGAAAATAAATTATTTCATGATACTATGCCAGATGGAAAAATCGTAACAGATACTTGGGGTGAGATAATGCGGCATGTCATTGCTCACGAAATTCACCATGTAGGACAAATATCAGTTTGGGCAAGAGAAGCAGGGAAAAAGCCTGTTTCTGCAAACCTTATTGGACGGGGACTTATCTCATCCGAATGACTTCCTCAAAAAAAGACTATTGTATAGTCTTTTTTTTGTTGAGAAAAATAGACTCATTTTCTAGAGGGATAATTATCAACACATTATATTAGAAGCATTTGTGATGTAACAGCTCTTAGTTACCATAATATTATTATGGTAACTAGGGTGTCATCAACTGTAAACATAAAAGAACCCTATCGTTAAGATAGGGTTCTTTTTATAGCTTATTTAATCGCAATATGTATTTCCACTTTTCCATCAGGATAATATTTTTCGAAATCCAGACTATAATCCCTGTTCAATTTTTTTCCATCTTCCAACCGCCATATCTTTTTCCACGTTTCACCTATGGAATGTTCATCTTGTAGACATTCAAACACTTCGTATTCATGATCTGGAATGATCAATTTTTCATTCGATACAGGGGTTTCGGTAGCTATAGATAAAGTATAATCTCCTCGATAGTTGCTTACGTACTGATGATAAATCCCATATTTCATATCATTATCAATTGGATAATCATTTGTTTTGCCCCACAACGATCTAATTTTCTCGAAAAGATCCTTATCCGAGAAATTATTAGTCCGTATTTCGCCAATCAGATAGACTTCATTACTCATAAACTAGCAACCCCTCATTTGTATAAATTTGGTTATTGCATCAATGATATCATAATCACAAAAGATGACCAATTAAAAACTTGTGAATTTTAATGGTCTTTAAAAAAATGCAAAGTTATTTATATAGTTGATTCTGATTTCACAGTATCAAATTATTTCGAGGAATGGAAAATGAGATTTATGTTCATATGTGAAGTTTACCTAATGTATTGTATCCAGTAGTTTTGTAATTGGATACAATATATTTAATTTTCAGTATTGTAATCGCTTTATTTAGTTGATATAGTTAAAATTGTATCCAATATTGAAAGGTGGACGCTGAATTGGATAAAGCTAATTCGAATAAAGATAAATCAACAATTGTTAAAAATGTGACAAAAAGCCTCAGGAAAGCGATTTTGAATGGGACGTTGAAAAAGGGGGAGCGACTCATCCAAGAGGAATGGGCTGATCGCCTGGAAGTAAGCAGAATGCCCATTCGCGAAGCCCTTACACAGCTTCAAATGGAAGGGTTGGTGGAAATGGTTCCTCATAAAGGAGCAATTGTAACACCGATTACCCGGGATGATATTGAAGAAATTTATCATACAAGGTCTCTACTTGAAGGCCTTGCCGTGGAAAAATCGCTTCCTTATTTAACAAAGGAGGATAAAGAAAAATTAAAGGGAATTTTGATTGAAATGGAAGGAATTCAGTTATCTGATGAAACCAATGAGCATTATATCATTTTGAATGCGGCTTTTCATGAAACCCTCCGAAAAGGTTGCCCATGGCCAAGGGTTCAAAAAATGGTAGAAACACTAGGGATCTCACCCATTGCGCCGAATTTGCTGATTGACCATTACCCAGAAACGCAACGGGAACACCGGATGATATATGAAGCGGCACTAAGAGGGGATCCTGCAGAACTAAGGGCAGCAGTAGAATTTCACATCTTACGGACTAAGAACAATTTAATTTCGTATATGGAGTTGCTGAATACTAAAAATCATCAATAAAAGGAGTGTTAATTGTGTATGATTTCGCAATTGTTGGTGGGGGAATTGTAGGATTATCGACGGGAATGGCACTTTATCAGCGTTTTCCTAATGCTAAAGTGGTAGTCATTGAAAAAGAGGCTGTTGTTGCAGATCATCAAACGGGGCATAACAGCGGCGTCATCCATTCAGGAATTTATTATAAACCAGGCAGTTTCAAGGCACGGTTTGCCCGTCAAGGAAGCAAATCAATGACGGAATTCTGCCGGATGCATGGAATTGAACATGATATTTGCGGGAAAGTCATTGTTGCAACAAAGCCAGAAGAGATGCCCCTACTGGATGATTTATATTCACGCGGTTTGCAAAATGAACTAGCTATACAAAAAATCGGTGTGGGTGAGTTAAAGGAAATCGAACCGCATGTTAATGGACTAGGTGCAATTCGCGTCCCGCAAGCCGGCATCGTCAATTATCGTCAGGTAAGTGAAAAGATGGCGGATATCATCCGAGGCAACGGCGGTGAAATTAAGCTGAATACAAAGGTGGAGAAGATTGACGAGGATTTTGATGATGTCATCATCGACACAAACAACGGTACCATAAAGGCAAGGATGGTCATTAATTGCGCAGGGTTGCATAGTGATCGAATCGCAGCAGCTGCAGGGTATAAAACTGATATGAAAATTGTCCCGTTTCGCGGTGAGTATTTTAAATTGAAGCCTGATAAACGCTTCCTTGTCAATCATTTAATATATCCGGTACCTAACCCGAAATTCCCATTTCTGGGGGTTCATTTTACGCGGATGATTAGCGGAGAAGTAGATGCTGGTCCCAATGCAGTACTAAGTTTCAAACGGGAAGGATATAAAAAGACCGACTTCAATGCGAAAGATTTGACTGAAGTTTTAAGCTATAAAGGTTTTTGGAAGCTGGCCAGTAAATTCATGAAGGAAGGGATGGATGAATATGTCCGTTCATTTAGTAAAAAGCAATTCACGAAAAGCCTGCAGGAATTAATTCCGGAAATTCAAGCGGATGATTTAATCCCTGCACCTGCTGGAGTCCGGGCCCAGGCGTTACAAGATGATGGTAATATGGTGGATGATTTTCATATTATCATGGGAAAACGGACCATTCATGTATGTAATGCACCATCACCTGCTGCAACAGCTTCGATTGAAATTGGAAAAGAGGTTGTAAACCGCATTCCGGAACAATCACACTTATTGGAAGCCATATTAACAAAATAAAATTCGAGAGGAAGAAGCCTCATGTTTAATGGTAAAACAATTTTTATTGCTGGTCATGCCCGTTTACCTCAGGGGATGGCAGCGAAAAGTGTATTTGAAACATTGACCATTACTGCAGAAGTAGATGCTAAATATGGGGTTGTCCTGGAAGCTTCTTGCACACTGGCAACAGAACATGGCCGGGAATTTATTGGGCGTTTGTTAAAAGGGGCCAGTTTAAATGATGGTGTTGATGACTTGCTAGAAATGATTCAATCTTATTATCGTGGGAAAGCAGCTAATGCATTGATTGCGGCCTTGAAGGACCTTGATCTCCATTTTCAGCAAATTAAAGCTGGAGAAAAAACGAAACTACCAAGTTAGCAATTTTATTTATCAGAATAATATGAAAAAAGTGTTGACAATTTTGCGAAAAAACGTTTTAATGGAATTAAGCCAATATTATGACATTAACACCTTTTGGAAAACTCCATTTCAGAATCGTGTAAAGATCTTAATAATTGGAAACAGGAAAAATAAATCATACATAAACTGCATATTCGCTGTGACTCTATTTACATAGAGCAGTGAAGTGAATATAAGCCAGTTGTACAGTTGGATTCCTATTTTATTTGGGGACCATGTGCGACTGGCTTTTTATATTTCCCGTTAACTTTGTCACCTATATTACAAATAACAGGAGGAATTATTCATGAGCATTGCAGAAAAAAAGAGAGCGAAGTTTGAAAGGAAAACAGAAAAATACGAGGTGAAAGTTCACCCTCAAACCAGCCGATTATATCATATTGAAATTTCAAAAGAGGCAATTGCCGCTTTTTTAGAAACCGTATCGAAGGATAATCAGTCTGTTCAACATCTGGAATATACACCATATGCACGACTCATCGTTGCATCATATCTATTGGATCAAGTGGGGGAAGACTTTGGTGAAGTGCTTCGGAACATCGTTCATGACCGGGAATCTGGCGGCTTCACCCTCGGCTTGGAGGGTGTCACGGAAAATACAGAAGAATATGTCATTTTTGCGACGGTCATTTCATACTTGCTGGGGACTCCAAACCATGATGCCATGTCAGGAAAATATTATGCCCGCTTTAGTGTTCAAGATACGGATAGCAGTGATTCATATTTGCGTCAGGCCTATCGTTTATTTACACTTCATACGGACGGAACATTTGTAGATGAACCAACTGACTGGTTACTAATGATGAAGATGATCGAACAAAATGCCCGCGGTGGCGAATCACGTTTATTGCACCTAGACGATTGGAAAGAGCTTGATACGTATGTTAATCATCCATTATCTAGCCAAAAATTCACGTATAAGTCTCCAAAAAGCAAGAACATTGATCAGGAAATTGAAAGATTGACTTTCTTCAATCATAATAACAAACCTGGTGTATGTTTTATCGATCAATTTGTTTATCCTGAATCAATCGAACAAGCCAAATACTTACGCGATTTATCCAATTCATTAGAAAACGATGAAAGTGTACTTGAACTGGAACTGCCTGTTGGAGATTTAGTTGTCGTCAACAATATATTTTGGCTTCACGGCCGCGCTGCATTTGAAAAAGATCCAAACCTGAACCGTGAATTACTTCGCCAGCGCGGAAGATTCAATCAATAGTTTCATTTTGTAAACCAAAATGTTTTTTCATCCCCAAATAACATTTTTAAGATAAATTCCTTTCAACCCTTTGGTTGGAAAGGAATTTATCTTTTTTTTGCTTTGTTAAAGAATAATGTTGTTATTTGATTTGCTCGAACGTTCGTTCTACAATGAAATAAAATTACTGAGAGCGAGTGAGTTTTAATGGCGTTAGCGGACATAATTAACCAAATCAGAAATCTTAGCCAAAGAGACCAGCAGCGATTGAAGGAGTTCTTCACAAACTCATTAGGGAGTGCGGGATAAACAGAGTCTGTATTCACTGATGTATCAGAACAGAAACACAAAGACGGCTACACCTGCACCCATTTTCCATCCACTAATGTCATTCGCTTCGGTAAATATCAGGTAAAAACTACAATCAATACCATTGAACATCAATGATACCGCTGCAAAGAGTGCGGTAAAACATTCACAGATATGACGAACACTCCTCTTCACAGAACTCATATGCCTAGTAAATGGCTTCAGTTCATCGAATGTATGATTGAAAGGTATTCCCTTCGGAAATCAGCTTAACTCAATGGTGCTCATTATGTGACGCTTTTTCTTTTCGAAGGCATAGTAGAAATGGATGAAACCTATTTCCTCTATTCCGAGAAAGAAAAACGGTATATCCAAGGTCGAAAACCAAGGTTACGCGGTGGTAGTTCGGAGTTTAGAGGAATAAGTAAGGACCAAGTATGCGTTCTTGTAGCCAGAGACCGCCAAAAGAGAACGTTTTCCAAAACAATAGGAAAAGGGCGTATTATAAAAAAGAGTTTGGACGAAGCGTTAGGTTCCAAGCTATCAATACAAAATGTTCTATGTACGGATGCTTGGCGGGCGTTTATGACTTATGCCAAAGAAAAAGGAATTGAGCGTCATCGCTTTAAAGTAAATGGTAGGGAGCGAGTTAAAGGGATTTTTCACATCCAGAATAGTTATCACAGCCGTTTAAAGAGCTGGATGGAGCGTTTTAATGGTGTAGCGACTAAATATCTAGACCATTATTTGAGCTGGTTCCCATTCTTAGACACCATCAAACATATAAAAGATAACTTTACGATAACCAAAATGGTTTTAGACAGTTGTTCTTTCTCAGTTAACACAACTTATGATAAACTAAGGTTATCAGAATTTTCCAAATAACGGAACGTTCATTGTTCCGTTAAAGGGCCAGTTTAATTGAACAAGGAAATGGCATGACACCTTAATTAGTGAGCTATCTACAACACGCCGCAAATGAATTTTGACCAAAGGGATTATCTATTAAAGGGATTAAATTGGAGGGAATAGAAAATGGATGTAAAGACACTTTTGTTACAACAATGGGCAAGCTGCTTAGATGAAGAAGACTGGTTTCCACCACTTGAAAAAGTACTACAGGATATCACTTTTGAACAGGCACTTTGGAAACCTGCTGATGGGGCAATGAATTCCATTTGGGAATTAGTTTGTCATTTACTTTTCTATGAAAAGAGATTTCTGATGCGATTTCTTGGTGAAACAGCGAATGAACCACAGGCAGAAAATAATGAATCTACATTTCGATTACCAACTGAGACGTTAGAAAATTGGAAGGAAACAAAACAAGAATACTTTTATGTTCATCGTGAACTTGGAAAAATACTAGCAAAATCAGAACATGAAGATTTGTATAGACAGATCCCTGGAGAAGATAATTCATTAGTGCTTGAACTGAAGAGTTTAGCAATGCACGACGCATATCATATTGGGCAAATTGTATTCCTTAGTAAAATGCAAGGAGCTTGGGTAGGGAAACGCAGCTTTTAAAAAAGCTTCATTAGCTTTACAGTTATTCCATTATAGGGGGCTTTAATGGAATAAGAACGGGAACGTCCAAAACGGACGTTCCCATATTTTATACCTAAAAAACAACAATACTACTTAACAAAGCCTTTTTTTAAAAAAAACTGACCTAGGAAAGTTCCAGGGTCAGTTGATTTAATACGTTCATTAGCCAGATAGGTAATGTTTTGGCAGTTATGTTAAAAGCGCACCTCTTACATCATACTTTTCTAAATCGATATCGATTTTTCTATCAAGTGCGAGGTTTGCCAATTGGGAGCCTATATAGGGGCCCATAGTTAAACCGGAAGCTCCAAGACCATTGGCTATGATAATTCCTTCCCAATTAGGTAAAGGACCAATAACCGGAAGGAATCCAGGCGTGAATGGACGAAATCCGACCCGCGCTTCAACAAACGTACTATCCGACAAGCCTGGAGCGGTATGCAGGGCCTTATTGAAAACTTCCTGCAGCCCTCCTGCAGTCATTCGGTTATCGAAGACGTCCGTGTTTTCATGAGTCGCCCCAGCAACGATCTTATTATTATCGAAAGCCAAAAGATATTGATCACTGGGAGGTATGACCACAGGCCAGTTATTCGTATTTGTATTTGGTGCTTCCAGATGAATGATTTGAGCCTTTTGGAAGCTGACTTGAAAATTCAGGCCCAGTGGTTTCAGTAATTCCGGTGCCCAAGCTCCAGCACAAACAATCACTTTATCAGCAGGTATGATTTCATCTTCAAGTGTTACACCTGTAACATGTGCACCATTATATGAAAGTATAGCCTCACCATACATAAGTTTCGCACCGTTTTTTTGTGATGCCCTCAATAAGGAATCACGTAGCGCTCGTCCATCGACCCGAGCGGCCCCACTCACGTGAACTGCTGCATATTCACTGGAAAGAGGCGGGAATAAGGCATTTGTTTTCTCTGCAGAAAGTAATGTGATCGTCCCGATCTCCGGTGCATCTTCTTTCCGCTTTTCCGCTCGGTTCTTCATGGCAATCAGTTTTTCTTCATCTGTATGTAAACTTATGGCCCCGACTTGGGCATAACCAGTCTCCGTTTCCCCATCCTGTTCAAGTTCTTCAATTAAACCCGGATAGAAAGCAGCTCCATTTTTAGCAAGGAGATACCAAGCTTGATTGCGCCTTTGCGAAATCCATGGGCACACGATTCCTGCAGCTGCAGAAGTTGCCTGTCCATCATCTTGGCGGTCTATTATGATAACCTCAGCTCCACTTTTTGCCAGCTGATAGGCAGTAGAAGCTCCCAGAATCCCTGCACCAACTACAATGATTTTTTGCATATTTAACATCTCATTTCTCTCTTATATATATAAACGCTTACCATTACTATATCGAAGACACGAAACGATTGCCACAGCCGATATTGTAATTTCTTTCACAAAGTTATTTTATCTGTATTGAATATGCTATGATTGAAATTGCGAAAGCTTGAAAAGATATTAGGAGGACATAACATGCTAAAAAAACAAATGGAATCATACATATCGAAATCCGTAATCGAAAACAAGGTTGAGTTGTTCAAAGAAGAAAGGGATTATGCAGAAAAGCATAAATTAATCGCAGATGATATCATAATAGTGGAAAAAGAAAATGCATTCCGTTTTACTGATGCTTATATCGAGCGTAGTAATAAAGAGAGCGAAGAATTGATTTCTGAAGAGAACTCTGCATTTTTATCACAACCGATCGGGTATTTGAAAAATAATAAAGAAGAATTCCTTTACTTTGAATCCAAATGGTTTGAATTAATCGGTGTTGAGGCACTTTCGTTGGAAGTGGATGATGTTTTCGGTACTTATAACGCGATGTTCGGATTGAAATTCCAGAAAAAAATGGGAGAGGTTTTAAAAACCTATTTAACAAAGGAACTTCAAGAAGGCATTGGATCATTCAGTTTAATGTTTAACCAGGGTGACGGGCTATGGGATGTGAATTTTGCCTTGGATAACGTAAAAGGTTTTCGTGAGGACATGTCACTGGAACAAGCTTTCAATTTAATTTATCATTTTCTATTTATCCTTGTTCAAACAATCGAGGAAGATATGTAAAACGAGGAACCGCCATCAATTGATGGCGGTTTTTTTATTTCTTTAGCTTTATACATGCCCTTAGCCACTGGTTAATCTTCTTAGATTTATCCAATTGGCCATAAATGTAGATGATGATTAGAGGAACTGCAAATAATTCGTCGAATTGATTAATAATATACCTTTATTTAACAAACCTATCTGTTCATTTCGAATTTATGAAAATGATAGTTACATCGGAAGGAGAAGTTATACTTGCTGAATGAATTGAAAGTTACTCAAGTTACCATTCCAATGCCTTTTAGGCTGGACCATGTCCATTGTTTCCTGGCAGAAGGTGAAAAAGGGTGGACAATCATTGATACGGGATTAAATAATAACACTACAAGGGATATATGGAACCCCATTATTGAAAAACATGATATTACCGATATTATCATCACCCACTATCACCCAGACCATTTCGGGTATGCAGGAGCTTTACAACAATTAACCAGTGCAGATGTTTGGATGACAAAAGTGGATGAACATGCGGGAACTACGTATTGGGAAGCGGATTCTCTGAATAAGCTTAAAGAAAATTATGAGGCATGCGGGATGAAAGACGAAATAGCTGTCGCCTTATCCAGTGACGAAAGCAGCTTTATGCCACAAGTAAAACCCTATCCTACTGTTAATCATCATCTTGACGAAGGATTGAAGCTACGTTTTGGCAAATATGAGTATGAAGTGATCTTCACGCCGGGGCATTCAGATGGCCTGATTTCCTTATACAATAAGGAAAATAGTGTTCTTTTCTCAACAGATCATATATTGCCCAGGGTATCTCCTAATATTTCTTATTGGTTTAAGGGTTTAAGCAACCCATTGGAAGAGTTTTTTACTTCTTTAAAAAAAATTCAAAAGTTGGACGTAGAATATGTCATCCCTTCACATGGGAAACCATTTCAAAATGCCAATAAAAGAATTGTTGAATTATTGGATCACCATCAGGACCGGTTGCATGTAATTCATGAAAACATGAAAGAGCCGATTACTGTTAAAAGTGCATGCAATATCTTATTTGGAAATCTACCCATTCACGAAACTAGGTTTGCTGTTGGTGAAACATTGGCTCACCTTGAATACCTTCTTTTGAATGACCAATGCAGAAAGTTTAAACGTGATGGCAAATGGTATTATCAATCCATTTGATATATTGAACATTGAATCTAGCTCATATCATATGAGCTTTTTTTGATTTAACAACGAATGTCAAACTGTCCCATATTCTAATTGATTTATTATAGTAAGAGGTCTGGTTTACATCATATTGTAAATTATACAGCTACATGCGCTACCTTAATTGATAAAGAAAAAACCGCCCATCACAATTTGGGCGGCGGTTTTTTCATTGTCTAGCTCCTATTAGTCCCTTAACTTCTTTCATGATATCTTCAAGGGATGTGACTATTCCTTTATCGTCCTTATAGCTAATGTGCTTCGGTTGAAAATGAATGGGCGAATCCAAACCAGCAGCGGCTGAGATTCGATATAATCCTTTTCTAAGGGTAACAAGAAAGTTGACCACGCGGTATTTCTTTTCATCGATGACAAGTGCCTTTTGCAATTCTGGATCGGTGGTTGCTACCCCGACAGGGCAAGCATTGGATTGACATTTCATCGTCTGTATACATCCAATGGCAATCATGAAACCTCGAGCTATGTTAACAAGGTCGGCCCCCATGGCAAGAGCTATCGCTATTCTATCAGGCGTGAACAATTTACCGGAGGCGATGATTTTTACCCGATTGCGGACACCGTACTTTTCCAGGGTCGATACTAAAATCGGCAAAGCGGATTTTATCGGTAATCCTACGCTATCGATCAATTCCTGATAAGATGCACCCGTGCCGCCTTCACCGCCATCCAATGAAATGAAATCCGGACCTTTCCCGGTTTCTTTCATATAGCTAGCTAGCTCTTCAACACTTTCATTGCCACCGATGACCATTTTGATACCGACCGGGATGCCTGTATGGTCCCTGATTTTTTCGATAAAATCGCACATGGATTCTACGTCATTGAATTGATGAAACCGATTCGGACTATCGATAGCTTTGTACGGTACGACCTTACGGATTTCAGCGATTTCGGGATTAACTTTTTCAGCATCAATATGTCCTCCACGAGTTTTGGCACCTTGAGCCAATTTGATTTCAAATGCTTTGATTTCTGGTATTTCACTTTTTCTTTTTAACTCATCCCAATCCATTTCGCCGATACTATCACGAACCCCAAACATGGCTGGACCGATTTGCATGATAATATCGACGCCCCCAATTAAATGATAAGGAGAAAGTCCACCTTCCCCTGTATTCATCCATGTGCCTTTTGCGGCGGCCAATCCCTCAGACAGGGCAGTGATTGCATTTTTCCCCAAAGAGCCATAACTCATGGCGGACATGCCGATAAGACCTTTTAATCGAAAGGGATTCTTAGTGTTTGGGCCGATGATCACGGCATCTTCATCATCCAATAAGAATGCAGAGGATTCTTCATCTCCCCATTGTTCTTCTCGCTGTGAGAAAAGCGGGTCTTTCAAAAGAATGTATCTTTTAGTCGTTACTTTTGTTTCTCTATCGTATTTTTCTTCTTCGGCCAATTTTGGGAACATGCTATTATTAACAAAAAAACCTTCTTCATCAAAGTCCCGTTTTGAACCAAAACCAATGACATCTCGTAAATATTTTGAACTTTTCACCATATGTTCATAGTCATCCCGGGAAAAGGGTTTTCCTTCATTATCACTGTTAAACCAATATTGCCGCATTTCAGGGCCGATTTTTTCCAGAAAGTAACGTATCCTCCCAAGCACTGGGTAATTCCTTAAAATTGCATGATGCTTCTGCATGCGGTCAAAGAAAATCATATAAAGTAATAGGAAAAACAAGACAATGATGATGATGAAGATAATGGAAAATCCAAGGATTATTAAAATATTTGCGATACCACTCATCCAATCCCTCCTGATATGGAAAAAAATCATGTAATGTTAATCTACTCGGTACCTCGATCAATTATACAGAATTCCAATGTAAGGTCTTAATAGGGATAGAAACGAAAAAAATTTAAATGAGCAGTCTTATTTCACAATTTCCTTCAACGATTTTTTTAATCGGTATATAAAGGAATTACGATTTATATGCATTCTTTTTGCACATTCCCCGATATTTAAGTTACTTAGGAAAATGGTGCAGAGTTTCAAACCATGGAGGGTGAGGGACCATTATTTTATTATAGCTAAAAAATTAAATACATTATGTCATACTAATTTTCATTTAGTTTGGGCGATGATTAACATATTCCCTAAGATTATAATTAAATAAATATTAAAATAAATTCAAAGGGGGCCTGAGAATGAAAATTGTCATTGCACCAGATTCTTATAAGGGAAGTTTGTCAGCATTAGAGGCTTTCGAAAGCAAGCGAGCGAGGGGTGAGGAAGGCTCTGCCGGATGCCAAGACAGAATTGGTTCCTGTAGCGGATGGTGGTGAAGGTACGATGGATAGCCTTGTGACAGTTACAAACGGGCGAAAAGTTGAAGTGACCGTTAAAGGACCTTTATTTGAAGACATACCGGCAGCATATGGAATCTTGGGGGATCAAGAAATATGTGTGATTGAAATGGCTAGTGCATCCGGTTTATGCCTAGTCAATCCAGAAGAGTTGAACCCATTGATCACTACTACATACGGTACAGGAGACTCATTCAAAAAGCATTGGATGATGGCTGTCGAAAGTTCATTTTAGCAATTGGGGGGTAGCGCTACCAACGACGCCGGCGTTGGAATGCTCCAGGCTTTGGGAATGAGGGCATTTGATGCAGTTGGTAATCCGCTGGGATTCGGTGGAGCCGAATTGTCGCGCATATCAGAAATAAATACGGAGGATTTTGATCCAAGAATAGCAGATTCCGAGTTTTTGATTGCCTCGGATGTTCAAAATCCGTTAGTCGGGCCGGAAGGGGCATCAAGTGTATTCGGATCCCCAAAAAGGGGCGACTCCTGCCATGGTTGAGATGCTAGATAAGGCTTTAACATCATGGGCTGATTTAGTGGAAGTCAAGACAGGCATTCACTTGCATGATAAAGCTGGTGCTGCATGTGGAATCGGTAGTGCCTTTCAAGCTTTTTTCAATGCGGAAACAAAAAGGGGCGTAGATATTGTTATGGAATATACGAAACTGGGTGAAAAACTATACGATGCTGATTGTGTCTTTACCGGTGAGGACCTAATCGATTACCTAACAGCTTCAGAAAAAACACCGATGGGAGTTGCACAAGAAGCGAAAAAGCATGGTATTCCCGTATTCGTTTTGGCTGGATCAATCGGAACTGGTATTGAAGCTTTATATGATCATGGAATAACAAGTGTTCATAGTCTGGTGAAAGCTCCAATACCTTTAAAGGAAGCTATGGAAAGAGGAGCTGAATTTTTGGAATTTTCAGCTGAACAAGTAATGCGGACCTTTTTGGCAGCGAATAGTTTTGGTTATTGCGTGTTCGGGCGACAACAAATGTAAGCTTCATCCGTTCTTATCGTTACTTCTAGGCACTTTATTTGTGAGTTTTGCCTCTGGAATGCCTCTAAATCAGATTGTGGAGAAAATTAACGGCGGTTTTGGCAGACTGATGACAAGCATTGGACTTGTAATCGTTTTCGGTACAATAATCGGAACATAGTAATAATGGACAAACGGAGAGGCGTAAAACGCTTCTCTTTTTTATGCTTTCAATAAATTATATTTTCATTTTTATGTTGGTGTAAGAACTAAAATAGTGTATGATGCATAGTATAAGGTATGGTGTACGTCACATAGTATAGAGAAGAGGTGATTGGATGAGCAATTTACTGAATTCATTAACAACTGAGCTGCGCAGAGGCACTTTAACGCTAGCTGTTCTAAGTCAGCTCAAAACCCCTCAGTATGGGTACTCGCTTGTCCAGCGTTTAGAGAAGTCGGGAATTACCATTGATCAAAGTACTTTATATCCTTTGCTTCGCCGCCTGGAAAAACAAGAATTGGTGACCAGCAGCTGGGATACTTCTGAAAGTAGACCGCGCAAGTATTATTCTTTAAGTGATTATGGGGGAGAAATTTTCATTCAGTTAAAGCACGAATGGGAAAAAACGTCACAAGAACTTTATATATTATTAAAAGGAGAGGAAGAAGATGGAGCTGATTGAACTTTATATTCAGGAAGTGACTCGCAGGCTGCCAGAAAAAAGTCGGGAGGATATTGCGCTTGAGCTTCAGTCAACAATCGAAGATATGCTTCCGGAGAATCATACGGAGCAAGATGTAAAAGCGGTTCTATTAAAATTAGGAGATCCTGTTACACTGGCTAGTGGTTATCGCGATCGTCCGATGCATCTGATTGGACCACGTTATTATGATGTATATATCAGTCTGTTGAAAATGATTTTGCCTATCGCTGCAGTTATATCACTAATCGGGTTAGTAGGGGATAATCCGTTTCGGGATATGGGGGATAATACGGTTATGGACGCGGTTCTCACCATAATCGGGAAAGCGATAGCAGGTATCATCAGTACAGGTATCCAAGTGTTTTTCTGGCTAACGCTTTCATTTGCCATTTTAGAACGCATGGATACTTCAAAAGACCAGTCTCCTTTAACGAAAGATTTGAAACCATGGACACCGGAAAACCTAAAAGATATTCCGAACATTTCAAAGAAAAAGGCCATTCATATGATCGAGGTCTTTGCAAGTTTGTTAGGTCTTTCTGTATTTGCGGCCCTTTATTTCAATGCAGCAAACCTCCTTGGCGTCTATGAAAAAAGAAATGGCAGTCTCATTTTTGTGACACCTTCTTTCAATCAAGAGATATTGAATTCCTATTGGCTGCAGGTTTCTTGCGTCGTAATCTTTGGAGTGATCTTGGCCATATACAAATTATTCTTGAGACAGTGGACTCTGAAACTTGCTTTTTTCCATGCCATTTACCAGCTGCTATCCACTCTGACTTTCATCATCATCATCAGTAATCCGAATTTATTGAATCCGGAATTCATTGCATACGAAATGACACTGTTTTCAATTGATGATTCAATTGATGAATGGAAAAACTCGATTTACTGGGGGCTTATATTCATCACAATCTTTTTTGCCGCCTACGATTCCTATCAAGGCTTTCGAAAAGCAAAAATCCGTTAAGGCACAGCATCCTTGCTGTGTTTTTTTGTATGAGGGTTTAATTGGTAAGTGGGGAAGGGAGGGAGATAATTCAAGGCTGTGAGCTGATACGAAGGCACTACTGGGTATTTCTCAAGTACTAGCGGGAAACAAAAAAACCTCATATGTTATATAGTTTATAGCTAACTATACGGCATATGAGGTGTGGCATTTAACCCATTTTTTTATTGAACTGCATCGAACTGATTAACTTTCCACTTAGATCCGGACTTATAAAATGTTACAGTTCTTTTTACTGATTCACCGTCGACTGTAGGTACAGTTAAATTGTAGGATCTTACGTTTAATTTTTGATAGACTAATTTAATTTTTGCTTTTTTCCACTCCAACATGCTGTCGCCGTCTCCGATAGGACGGGCTAATTTCCCTTTATGGGTAATGTAGTTATATTTATTCAGGCCTTTTTCAACTGCATTATTGGTAAATGTCTCTGCTAAGTAGTTAGTCAATTTAGCTTTTGTATTGAATTCTTGGCAAAGGTATGAATACTCTGTCCCTTTATAATTGAATGTTTTTTGTGAACATGAACGATTAGTGTACCCATGTAATGCATTCCAAAAATGTTTGCTGGCATTATCGGCTATCTTTAATGCATTTACGTTTGATAAATTCTGTGATGTGGTTTGTGCGGTAACTTGAGCACTCAATGTGAAAAATAGAATGATAATGGATAATAGTATACCTGAAAATTTTTTCATACTTAATCTCCCCAATCCCTAATAGGATACTTATGTAACGAAAGTTTAATTAATATTACAATTGTTACATTTATATTACAACATGATTAGCATAAGTAAAAGAGAAATATTGTTAATTTTTAAATTTAATTTTAGTTTTCATTAAATATACATAAATTGTTCACTTTATTCTTTTTGAAAGGAGCGTTCATCCAGTTGTAAAATGAAATGGTGATATGGAAGGACAACGGCTGTTACATACTTCATATTCCACTAACTGGCCTATTTAAAACCCAGTAGTTAATTCTTTTGCAATATCTGGACAAGTTAATTCAATATATTTTCATTTATATCAATATATGTGCAAAGAACTGAAATTTCCTGGTTAGAACCCTAAAATAAAAAAATAAAGGTTTGACAACCTTTCTAATCTTACCGTATGATAAACAATATAATTGAATACATTCTCCTAAGGGGAGTAGCTTTTACAACAATGTCGTCATTACGGAGTTCATAGCTCTCGGTGTTGTTGGCAGCATATTGTTGTTAGCCAGACCTTACCTATGGGTAAAGGTCTATTTTATGTTAGTAAACCTTTACCAAAATGGGTAAAGGTTTTTTTGTAGTGATGCATACTTAGGAAATGTATGAACTTTTGGGTTGATAATAGAAACAAATAAATATAAATGGAGTGTGTTCTTTGATACTTAGAAAATCTTTGTTACTTTTAGGGATAGGTTCGGCACAAATTGATTTAATCCTTCCGAAAAATACGTATAAATCTGGTGAATGTATAAATGGGTATTTCTTGATTAAAGGTGGTACACAAGAGCAAAGAATAAGGAGAATTGAATGTGATTTAATAATGGATACTCATTCGACAGGGATGGAAAATACCCTTAAGACGAGCACCATTTTATCTTCAAGTGTGATTAAGTCTGGGGAAAGTAATGAAATTCCTTTTAACTTTTGTCTGCCTACGTTGGAGGAGCCTTATAAGCGAGGGGTTTCCTATCGCCTTAAAACGAGACTCATACTTGATAAAGGGATAATAGGCAAAGATGACGACTGGCTTTTAATCGATTCTGAATAAAGTGGAAATGTAGGTGGAACATGGACTTCTTGAATATAACTGAGCGTGCTTTGGATTTCCTGGAAGAATTCTTATTAATGAGGCTTTTTATATTGGCATTACTGTTAATGGCGGTTTATTATATTTTGAATAAAATGGTCGAATGGTTCTTTAAGAGGTCCGCCTTTTTTGATGAAGAAGTGGAAAAAACGATACAGGGGGTTACTCGTTCTACACTTAGGTATGGCATTGCTGCGATTTTCCTCATTTATCTTATTGGACAGTTCATAGACCTAAAAGGAATTTTAGCTGGAGCTGGGATTGTAGGGGTCGTTATCGGATTTGCGGCGCAACAAATGCTTAAAGATATCTTATTGGGATTTGTAAGGCTGTCAGATAATGAATTCCGAGTAGGGAATTTTGTGACTTTCAATGGGACAAGTTCCGGAACCGTAGAGGAAATCGGTATCCGGTTCATGCAGATCAGGGAATGGTCAGGAAAATTACTGACAATCCCACACAGTGAAATCAGGACGATTCAAAATTTTAATAAAGGGAGAATGCGAATCATTGAGCGCATTACAGTAAGTTACCAAGAAAATCCTGAAAAGGTAAAACGGCTGTTGGAAGATATATGTATTATCTGCAATGAGAAGTATGGTGAAACCCTGCTAAGGCTAGAGGATGGTACACCTGAAGAGGATTTTAGATACATTGGCATTACGGATTTAAATCCGAATCTCAAATATGTTGGATATGAACTATGCTTAGTCGGACTTGTTAAACCTGAACATTACTTTGAAACAGCAAGAAGTGTGAGGTTTGAAATGATGACTGCTTTACATGAGCATCAAATTCTAATGCCATCATCCCATTTGCTTGTACAGGCAAATCAGAATCATGAACGTATGATGGGGAACTGAAAAGAAGAATCACACTTGCTTGAGGTCATGAAGATAATGAGCATGAAGTGTAACAAACGGCACTAACATTACTCAGCTACATTTCCTTAAAACTTAAGGATATAAAAGGGCTTTCTTTTAAAGGAAGTCCGTTTTTTTGTACAAAAAATTGAACACGCCTCGCCAATAAAAGTATTATTTTTATGGATTTTACCTTGATTTATCAGATTAAATCGATTATTATGAAATTAACATAAAATGGAAGGGTGACCTTGAAACGATGATCATTTAATCCTATTCTTTAAGAAAAAAATGCGTGATAAATACGATCTTTTTTTCTGGATAGGATTAGTCTGTACATTAAAATACAAACAAAGATCATTGTGTTCCTTCTATTAGGAATATTTTGCCTTTTTAAATTTGTATTGTACTGCCTCCTGTCCAGAAATTTCTCAGGAGGTTTTTATATTGGAAAAAAACACATCTTTACCATTAAGTAATAAGGAACAGAACATATTTAAAAATCGTGTTTTTCAGGCCATTATCTTTTCAGGCTTGTTTTTACAAATAGGAATCTGGGTACGAAATTTTGCCGTTTTGTTATTCGTCATGGAAAAGACAAACGGTGATGCCTTTGCGATTTCAATGATTTCAGTAGCGGAATTCGCACCAATTTTCATTTTTTCATTTATTGGTGGAACTTTTGCTGACCGCTGGAGTCCGAAAAAAACGATGGTTTGGTGTGATATTTTAAGTGCAATATCCGTTTTTGCTGTGCTTATCGCACTTATTTTCGGTAGTTGGAAAATGGTGTTTTTTGCAACGTTGATTTCGGCGATACTTTCTCAATTTTCTCAGCCATCAGGCATGAAGCTATTTAAGATGCACTTACCAGAAAGTCAAATTCAGACAGGGATGTCAGTTTATCAGACCGTCTTCGCAGTATTTATGGTTCTAGGTCCGATTCTCGGTACATTTGCCTACCAATCATTCGGAATCAATATCTCGATTGGAATCACCGGCCTGGCGTTTTTACTTTCAGCTGGAGCACTCGCTTTCCTTCCAAAAGATCGCGAACTGGATGTAGAAACCGCAAAAACAACATTATGGCAAGAAATGAAAAGCGGAGTGAGCTACGTGTTGCGAAAAAAAGAACTAAGTCTGCTTGGTTTATGTTTTTTAGCCGCCGGGCTCGGACTGGGTTTCATTCAACCGCTTTCGATATTCCTTGTTACCGAACAACTCCACCTGCCTAAGGAAAACCTACAATGGTTATTTATGGTGAATGGGTTCGGTATGATTTTAGGCGGAGCTGGTGTGATGATTTTTGCTAAAAAGGTGGCACCTCAGAGATTATTAGCTTTAGGAATGCTTGTGAATGCCATTGGATTGGCTGTAATGGGGCTGTCAACAAATCTTTGGATAACACTTACTGCCGAGTTCTTTAATGGGTTGATGCTGCCTTGTATTCAAATAGGGATCAATACATTGATATTGCAGAGGACAGAAGGCGAGTTCATTGGAAGGGTCAATGGAATCTTAAGCCCATTATTCACTGGTTCGATGGTTTTGACTATGAGTGCGGCAGGCGTGTTGAAGGAGCAATTTTCACTCGTCGCCATTTTTGAAACCGCGGCATTCTTTTTTATTCTAGGTATGGTTTGCATTTTGCCATTGTACAATCAAAAGGCGGAAACACAAACCCTGGAAACTCACTAATAGGCATGGAAAAAGTGTTGTAACCTAGTGAATTACTGGGGAATAAAAGAAAAAAATTCTCGATTCAACTTAAAAGGGTGTAACTTAGCTATATCCATATAGGACCAAAAAAAAGCAGCCAATTCCGGCTGCTTTTCTATTTTTCTTTCTGTGACAAGGTTAAAATCTATCCCGGTAGACTCAACGGAGCGATACTTTTACCAACAACAAATTCTGGATAAACAATTATTTTTAGACTACTGGTAAATACTAATAATGGCTTGTTGTTACTTATGCATTTTTGAAGGTCATATTTATAACAACAGATAGGTGAATAGCTTAAATGATAAAGGAGAAAAGTTAATGATCCTTAAAGACATAATGAAAGAAGAAATAAACTGGGATTTGCCGAAGGATATTGAAGATATATCTATCACAGGGGTAACCGATAATTCTAAAGAAATAAAAAATGGATACCTTTTTGTTGCCGTAAACGGATATAAGGCCGATGGTCATAATTACATTAAAGATGCAATTCGTCTAGGGGCATCGGTTGTAATAGGCGAACGCGATATTAAGGGATTGGATGTTCCTTACCTACGTGTGGGAAACAGTCGAAAAGCATTAGGAACAATCGCGAAAAGGTTTTACGGGGATCCCAGCAATCAAAAAATAATGATAGGAATTACGGGTACAAACGGAAAAACCACAACAAGCTATATGCTTCAACAAATATTAGAAGAGAATGGGGTAACCTGTTCCGTCATTGGTACGATACAGCATATTATCAATGGAAACAAAGTCGATTCCCATAATACGACTCCAGGTACCATGGAATTGAATTCCTTGCTGGCTGTCAGTAAGGACATGGTTGTCATTATGGAAGTGTCTTCGCATGGTTTAGCTCAATATCGTTTAGAAGGAATTGAATTTGATTTCTGTGTCTTCACGAATTTATATCATGACCATCTCGACTTCCACGGTACGATGGAGGATTATTTCCTGGCTAAATTACTGCTTTTTGAAAAATTGAAACCCAATGGTCTTGCGATTATTAATGGAGATGATTTCTGGGGAGAAAAACTACAAGAATACTTACGGGAGAAAAATGTCAGTACCTATGTATTTGGAAAATCCAATCGCTTCGATTTAACGATCACCAATTATAATACCGCAACGCCCCCCTTTATTTTATTGAATGAGCATCATGACTTTGTGAAAATTGAATTACCATTACCTGGACTTCATAATTTATATAACGCAACCGCAGCGTATTCCATAGCGAAGATGTTTCCGATCAAAAAAGAGGAAATTCTCATGTCACTAAAACAATTTTCTGGTGTGCCAGGAAGATTTGAAATGTATAAGAAAGAAGATGGACCGACAATAGTCATCGATTATGCTCATACTGCTGATGCCATTCATCACATGCTTCAAACTGCCAAAGAATGCGGGGCGGAAAAGATTTTTCATATCTTTGGTTTCCGGGGTGGTCGAGATACAACCAAAAGGGCAGAAATGGTTAAAGTATCATCGGAACATAGTGATGTATCGATTTTGACGATGGATGATTTGAATTCGGAGGGAATTGATGTGATGGAAACGTCACTCAATAAACTGCAAAGCGATTACTCTTCTGGTAATGGGAAGGTTATTCCAGATAGGACTTTTGCCATCCAGGAGGCGATACACGCAGGTAAGGAAGGGGATTGGATTATCATTACAGGAAAAGGTATAGAAAGGTATGAACAAAATTTCGGATTGCCTACTATTTCTGACAAAGAAACGGTATTATATCTACAAAATAAAGACCAAGGAGATTTTATCGGTTATTTTGATCAATAATTTGATACTAACGAATGCTTTCCTTTCCCATTCGAAAGCCATTTTATATTTGAATGGCCAGTTAATGGTGATAATTAACATTGTATGATATGAGGATTTCCGGTAATATAATAATACAAGCTGCACTGTTCGTAATGATAATAAAGTTTTAACCTTTAAGCTGTAATAGGGAGTTTTATATTGAAACAGGAATGTTATGCCTCGTCACTGACTTGGACAACAGGATTGTTTCTGCAAACACCCACTTTGAGGAGTGGTGGTTTAAAACTTTCTTACTGGGTACGGCAATGGCGGCTTACATCTTTAATATTGAAACCGGTCTCGCTTCGAGGCCGGTTTTTTGGTTTTTCCAATAATTAATGCACTAAATGAATTGCATGTACCGCTTTATAGTCTGAAAAACCAAACCGAAAAGTATTTTGAAGAAAATGCCATTGTTCATAGATTTACTTCTTTGGAGACATCACTCTTGTTTTGTATATCGGTTGGCATAACTTGAGGCAACGAAGGCATTGGGCTTAATTTTCGGTTCCACTCCCATGGATTCCATCCTTGCTACCATTTCATTTACAAACTCACTGGTTTTGTTCCGCTTTCCAATCCCTATATCAATATGGCCTTCCATGATGAACGTTGCCCCTTGATATACGGCAGGCAGGACAATATCGATTAACTGATTTTTCCTTTCCTCCGTAAACATGGATACAATCTCCTCAGTTAACGACAATTCTTTGGAAATTCGCTCATGTAAATGCAGCATCCTTCTAGGGATCATCACTTTCCTTATACAACCCCATACACCATTCCCGACCTGCCGTATTACGATGCCTGTAATGAAAACCGTATGTTTTTTATGTACTTGCGAATCTGTACCAACCATTAATCGAAAGTTACCGGATGGATTTAATTTCATGAATTCTACAATATGAACGAATACCTCTTCGAATGACATGTTTTTTTCTTGAAGATTTTGAAATGGAATGTTATGAATTGAATTTTGCTTCATATTATTGCACCCAACCTTTCCTCGGATATAATCTGATTATTAAATATCTACATGCCGCTCATAACACATCATATGAAGGAGGTCCTTGTTTCGTGCCGTGGGAAGAACCCGCCGTTAAATGATGACGGTCATCATTTGAGGGTAATTCAACAATGAGATGTGCTTATGATTGCTAAATCTTGTACATATGTAATGTTTGCGATTTAAGAATGAGGAGTTTGTAACGAAGAGAAGCCTGTGCATTAGGCTTCTCTTTTTTTGTAAGGAGAATATTACGAAAAAACTTATTGGAGTATTCGATTGGTGTATCTCGTCTTTAACTGGAAAATACTTAAAGCTTGTGACTTTATATCACCTTAGAGACCCGAATATCATTCAATTCCTATGGCGGAGTTATGTTTATAGAAGAAAACCTAATAGAAATTATTAAAATTTTAACAAATAACCAATATAAAGTACTCAAATTTTATAACTTTCAAAAAAAGTGTGTAATGTTTTCTCACATAAACAAAGAATTCTCGCTTTTATAAGAGTAAAATAAACGAATATTCAATTAATAAAGTATAGGAGAGATGAAAATGAAAATAACTGAATTGAAAAAAAGCGGTCATGCACCGTCATTATTAGCTTCATTCCTTTATTTTGATATTAGTTTTATGATTTGGGTATTATTAGGTGCGCTCGGTGTCTATATTACAAAGGATTTCGGTCTTTCGCCAGCTGAAAAAGGTTTGATTGTAGCTATTCCGATTTTGGGAGGCTCGTTTTTCCGGCTCGTTCTTGGTTTTTTGACTGATCGCATCGGTCCACGGAAAACCTCGATCGGCGGGATGCTTGTTACGATGATTCCACTTTTTTGGGGATGGTTATTCGGAGAAAGTTTAGCGGAGCTCTATTTAATTGGGATTTTGCTAGGAGTGGCTGGTGCAAGTTTTGCTGCAGCACTTCCAATGGCTAGTCGCTGGTATCCCCCTCATTTGCAGGGTCTTGCGATGGGCATTGCGGGAGCCGGTAACAGCGGAACTCTGTTTGCGACCCTGTTTGGACCGCGTATCGCAGAGTCAATTGGCTGGCATAATGTTATGGGGTTAGCTTTGATTCCATTAACCATCGTGTTTGTCATTTATATTTTAATCGCAAAAGACGCACCATCTCAACCGCCTGCAAAACCGCTCAAGGAATATTTCACAGTATTTAAAATAGCAGATACATGGTATTTCTGTATTCTCTACAGTGTGACTTTTGGGGGATTTGTTGGGTTCACTAGCTTTTTAAGCATCTTTTTTGTTGATGAATATGGGTTAACACGAATAAGGGCAGGGGAATTTGTTACATTATGTGTCATCGCCGGAAGTTTCTTTCGTCCCGTCGGAGGCTTTATTGCCGATAAAATAGGTGGAATTAAACTGCTAATGTTTTTATTTATTGGACTAACATTATGTATGTTCGGTATTAGTTTTCTTTATTCTTTTTCTACCGTTACGATTTTACTGTTTATCGGAATGTTATTTCTCGGTATGGGTAACGGGGCTGTCTTTCAGTTAGTTCCACAGCGATTTTCTAAAGAAATTGGTTTCATTACAGGAATTGTAGGAGCTGCCGGAGGCGTTGGCGGATTCTTGGTTCCAAACATACTAGGAACGTTGAAACAGATAACTGGGACATACGCTACAGGATTTTTAGTATTTTCCGTAATTGGAATCGTGGCGTTACTAATCCTGGTTCTAGCTCAGCTTTCATGGAGAAAAACTTGGGTACTCGGAAAGAATTCAGTTAAGATTTAGAACCATGTTTACTACTTTTATTGGCTTATTTCATTACTTGTTTTTTGGGGGGATAAAATGTATAAACAAAAACTGGTCTTAATTGGGAACGGAATGGCGGGATTACGATGCGTTGAGGCGATCATAATGAATGATCCAAATGCTTTCGAGATTACTATTTTCGGAAGTGAACCACACGTTAACTATAATCGAATCTTATTGTCGACTGTGCTTCAAGGAAACACTTCGTTTGAAGATATCGCGATAAATGAACGAAACTGGTATACGAAGCATAATATCCAATTGTTCACGGGTGAAACGGTCGTGAAAATCGATAAAGAGACTCAAAAGATAAAAACAGACAAAAGAAGGGAAGTTTACTACGATAAGCTCATAATTGCTACAGGTTCTGTCCCATTTATTCTTCCTGTTACCGGTGTTGATAAAGAAGGGGTTATTGCATTTCGGACGATTGAAGATTGCCAAAAGATGATTGAAACTTCACGGAAGTATAAAAAGGCAGTCGTCATTGGAGGCGGTTTATTAGGTTTAGAAGCAGCGAGAGGGCTGTTAAACCTTGGCATGGAAGTGAATGTTGTTCATATTGCTGAACACTTAATGGAAAGGCAGCTTGATTCAACGGCATCCATTTTACTGCTAAAAGAGTTGAAAAACCAGGGAATGCACTTTCTTTTACAAAAGGAAACACAGGAGATAATCGGTAACGAGCGTGTAGAACGTGTCCGTTTTAAGGATGGAACGGAGCTGGAAGCCGATTTAGTCGTTATGGCTGCGGGAGTCAGACCGAATATTCAGTTGGCCAAAGAAAGCGGAATTGATATAAATCGTGCCATTATTGTAAACGACTATTTAGAAACAAGCGTCGCTAATATTTATGCGGTTGGTGAATGTGCTGAACATCAAGGCATTGTCTATGGACTGGTGAAACCTCTATATGAACAGGGGGAAGTGCTGGCAAAGCACATTTGTGTGATGAAATGCCAGGGATACCAAGGTTCTGCTCTTTCGACCCAGTTGAAAGTATCAGGTGTTGAGTTATTCTCTGTTGGAGATTTCCTAGGTGATGAAACAACGAAATCAATCACAACCTTTGATGAATTAGATGGTATTTATAAAAAGGTGGTCTTTCAAGGAAGAAAAATCATCGGTGCTGTGCTGTATGGAGATACAAAGGCCAGCACACGATTACTTGATATGATTTTAAAGAGACAAGAAGTATCATCGGAGGAAAAGGGTGCATTGTTCCAAACACCTGGTACGACTGAGGGACTAATCGCTTCAATGGCAAATCATGATATCATTTGCAATTGTAACGCTGTTTCAAAAGGGGCAATTATTGATACCGTTCAAAATAAAGGATTAACAACAGTGGAACAAGTAAAACAATGTACAAAGGCTTCCGGTTCTTGCGGTGGGTGTAAGCCGGCAGTGACCGAGCTTTTGGCATATATTCAAAGTAATCTTTCTGATGAGGCTAATGTACAAAAGGTAATGTGCCCATGTACGACATTAACGGAAGATGAAGTCGTGTATCAAATGCAGCTCCAAGACTTAACATCTGTTCAAGCTGTGATGGATGTTCTGGAATGGGGAAATAACGAAGGTTGTTCAATATGCAGGCCAGCCCTGAGCTATTATTTAGGAATGATTCATCCAGAGTATGAGACCAGACAGCAAACTCTTTTCATAAACGACCAAAAGAATGCAACAGTTCAAAGCGATAACCATTACTCTGTTATCCCACAAATGTACGGCGGTATGACGAATGCGAAAGACTTGCGAAAAATTGCAAATGTTGCTGATAAATATGATATATCGCAGGTGGCAATAACAAGTGAACAAAGGATTCATTTAATGGGTGTAAAAAAAGAAGATCTCCCAGGTGTTTGGGCTGATTTAGACATGCCATTAAGTTCGAAATATGGCAATACCGTTCAAAACGTCAAAACATGTATCGGGGAACATGTTTGCCAATGTGACAAACAGCAATCCCTTTCACTTGCTGTAGACCTGGAAAAAAGATTTGAGCATCTATTAACACCTTACCGCATTAAGATGGGCATATCTGCTTGTATGCACAATGGTGCAGGATCAACAACGAAAGATATAGGTGTTATGGGTGTTGACAGGGGCTGGGAAATCTATGTAGGGGGAAGCAGCGGGCGTAATGTGCGTGCCGGTGAACTGTTATGTGTAGCCGGGACAAATGAAGAAGCAATTGAAATCATCATCGGCTTTATTCAATATTATCGTGAAACGGCTAATTACTTAGAAAGGACTTGGCAATGGATTGAACGAGTGGGTTTAATTCATGTAAGGGAAGTATTGTTTGATAAGGAACTTAGTCAGCAACTTTCTCAACGATTGGAAATGGCGTAGCTCAGGGAAAGAACTAAAGTGGCAAGTACCTTTTGATGCTTCTAAGAGATACGAGTAAATGCTTGTAACATGAATACGATCCAAAGAAATCCATGAGCAAAGGGTGAGGAGCTTGACTGAAATATTATTAAAGTATTTCCGCATGAAGCAACAGGAGGTCCAATCAGAAAAAAGGTATGATACACAATGTCCATTTTGCAGCATGCAATGTAAGATGCAGCTTTTGGAACAAACAATAGTCACAAGAAAAAAGTATATGACGATCGGAAAAGATAATCCAACCTCAGAGGGGCGCTTATGCATTAAAGGTATGAATGCACACCAACATGCTTTGCATAACGATCGAATTAAATACCCATTATTAAAAAAAGATGGGGAATTTGTTCGCATTTCTTGGGAGGAAGCATTAAACCACATTAAGGAGAATTTCGCTAAGATTCAAACGGAGGATGGTATAAATGCATTATCTGTTTACGGGAGTGCCTCCATATCGAATGAAGAAGCATACTTGCTTGGAAAATTTGCAAGAGTAGCTTTAAAAACAAAGTATATAGATTATAATGGGCGTTTGTGCATGTCCGCAGCTGCTTCGGCAGCAAGCCAAACATTTGGTATGGATAGGGGCCTAACGAACAGCTTGTCAGAGGTTCCGTTCACAAAGTGTATTATTTTGGCAGGCACAAATATTGCGGAATGCCAGCCAACAATCATGCCGTACTTTGAGAAAGCAAAAGAAAACGGGGCGTATATAATTGCTGTGGATCCCCGAGAAACAGCAACAACGAAACTGGCTGACTTACATCTAAAAGTAAAACCAGGGATGGATGCCGCCTTGGCAAACGGATTATTGAAAGTAATTATCGAAGAGGGTTTTACTGATGAAACATTTATTCGGGAACGTGCAAATGGCTTTGATGAAGTTAAAGAGTATGTTTCATCTTTAGAGTTGGAAGAAATTTCAGAGATGACTGGGGTTCCAAGCGACCAAATCCGGAAAGCGGCTACAATGTTCGGGAAAGAAGAATCAGGTATGATTTTTACAGCAAGGGGTGTTGAGCAGCAAACGGATGGTTCTGCCGCCGTTCGGAATTTTCTTAATATTCTCATCACTACAGGTAAAATCGGAAAAGTGAATTCGGGCTATGGAGCAATTACTGGACAGGGAAATGGGCAGGGGGCAAGAGAGCATGGGCAAAAGGCAGACCAACTACCGGGTTATCGTATGATCGAAAATGAGGAACACAGATTACATATTGCACGAATATGGGGAATCGATGAGGCTGATTTGCCACGTAAAGGTGTCTCAGCATACGAAATGATAGAGAAAATAAATGAAGGTGAAATAACCGGCATGTTTTTAATGTGTTCTAATCCAGTTGTTTCCAATCCCAATGCAAACTTTGTCAAAAAGGCTTTGAAGAAATTAAAGTTTCTTGTAGCAGTAGATATGCTTGTTTCAGAAACTGCTAGATTGGCTGATTTAATTTTACCTACATCGTCTTATTTAGAGGATGAAGGAACGATGACAAATTTAGAGGGACGGGTAACATTGCGGGAAGCAAGTTTTTCAAAACCCGGTGAAGTCAAGCATGATTGGCAAATAATTTGTGATATAGCAAAAGCACTTGGAAAAGGGGAGCATTTTTCCTTTCAATCTGCAAATGAGATTTTCAATGAATTAAGAGTGGCAAGCCGCGGGGGAACTGCTGATTATTATGGGATAACCTATGATCGTCTAAGAAAAGAAGGAGGCATTTTGTGGCCATGCCCAACCCTTGACCATAATGGGACAAAAAGGTTGTTCGAAACTTCTTTTGCCCACCCGGATGGAAAGGCAGATATGGTTGTGGTTAATAATGTGCCTATTGTTCCAAAAGAACAGCCATGTACGGAGTTTCCACTTTATTTAACAACAGGAAGAATCATGTCACATTATTTAACAGGAGTGCAAACGAGAAAAAGCTCATCATTAGCAGCAAGAAATTTTGAATCATATATGGAAATTCATCCTGAAACAGCCAAGAAATATCATATTCCAGATACTACCTTGGTGAAAATTGAATCAAGACGGGGAAGTATCGTTGTAAGAAGTAAATGGTCAGAAACTATTCGTCAAGATACTATATTCGTTCCTTTTCATTGGGCAGACTCACAAAATGTCAATCGCCTCGTTTCACAGGAGTTAGACCCGACATGCAAAATGCCAGGTTTTAAAGTAAGTGCCGTAAAAGTAAATCCCATAGTTGAGATAATGTCCAATTAAAGGGAGATTACTTCCCATTCAACATAATCAATTATCAAAATCTAGTTTAATCAAAATCTAATAAGATAGAGCCTAAGCGGACTGTATTCCATACCAATGAAGTTTTAAGGAAAAGGCGCTTATTCATGACTATCAAAAAAGGGGAAAAAGGATGGGAAAAGGTAAGGTCTATATTGTTGGAGCTGGACCCGGTGATTCGGAATTAATTACTGTCAAAGCAACCAAATGTATCAAACAAGCAGACGTTATCATGTATGATCGATTGGTAAATCGTGAATTGCTGTTATACGGGAAGGCCGAAGCTGAATTCATTTATTGTGGTAAAGCACCTGGAAACCATTGTGTCTCTCAAGGGGACATTCACCAAATGTTAATTAGTAAATCAATGGAAGGAAAAACGGTCGTTCGGCTAAAAGGGGGAGATCCTTTCATCTTTGGACGAGGCGGCGAGGAGGCAGAAGAGCTAGTAAAGCACGGAATTCAATTTGAAATAGTTCCTGGTATCACATCTGGAATTGCTGCTCCAGCTTATGCAGGAATTCCCGTGACTCATAGGGATTGGGGAAGTACCTTCGCAATTGTCTCGGGACACTGCGTGACTGGCAAACCTGATAACATCCACTGGAATCATTTGGCTAATGGTGTTGACACCATTGCTATTTATATGGGTATTAAAAACCTTCATTATATATGTAACCAATTACGATCCTGCGGAAAGGACCCTCAAACTGCTATAGCTGTCATTGAACAGGGAACGACAGGTTTTCAACGAACTGTTATAGGCACAATCGATACAATTGTGGAGCTTGTTAAACGAGAGCAGGTCGCTAATCCCGCAATGATTGTAATAGGAGAAGTGGTGAAGTTATCCGATAAATTATCATGGTTTTCAGAGAAGAAAGAAGATAAGGAGTTTGCATAGAAGTGGAATGATTAGTGGATATTTGTTATTTTGCATTTAGTCAATTCCCCTTTAATTGTAAGAGATTCCTGTCCTGTATTTATAGTCCCTTTTTTGGGTTTGAGTTTCCCTTCTTTAATCCAAAAAAGGGGAATGGTTCAACTGCAATGAAAATTGAAAACTGGACATGATATCATGTCCAGTCGTACTGTATGGGTTTATGGAAGTCTAACTATTGACGGTTATAAAAACCGTATTGGATCGGCTAATATTTCCGGAGCGCTAGCATAAATCAATTACGTGTGCCAAAGTGTGCATTTAATTGACCTTGCAGCATTTTCTTTCGCATTTTTTCCTGTTCGATTTTTCTATTTTCCTTTATTTTTTCCTGTCTAATTTCATTGGTTTGTACTCCATCCTCTATTTTATCTGCGATTTCCACTAATGCCTTGACATCGGAAAAGGAGTATTTACGGCTACCTCCTTTAGACCTTTCGGGGAAAACGAGTTTTCTTTCTTCGTAATACCGAATTTGTCTATCTGATAGACCGGTTAATTCTCTTACTACTCCTATGGAAATTACTTTTCTGTCAATATAAGAATCTTTTTGTGGCTGAACGATGAAAATCACCTCATTTTTGATTTAGGCTAGATCAATAATGATATTATATCCTAATTTTCTGAATATTTGTAATAAAAACTAACATTAATTATTAATTTTCAAAAATCATGTTAGATTATATAACACACTTGTTGTTATAAATATTGCCGTCACCTATAATCAAATACATAATCCTTTCAAAAAAATCTTATTGGAGGACAGTACATGACGAAGCAAAAATTGGTACTAATTGGGAATGGTATGGCAGGAGTTAGATGTATAGAAGAAATTATGAAAATTCAACCGGAAAGGTATGAAGTTACTGTCTTCGGAAGTGAGCCACATCCGAATTACAATCGAATCCAACTATCGAATGTATTGCAAGGTGCTACGTCGATAGATGATATTACAATAAATGATTGGAACTGGTACAAAGATAACAATATTACACTGTTTTCAGGTGAAAAAGTAACGAATATCGACACAATTAAACAAATCATATACTCAGATGGAAATCGTGAAGTCGAATATGATCAGTTAATTTTAGCTACCGGATCAATTCCTTTCATTCTACCGATAAATGGGGCGGATAAAAAAGGAGTGACAGCTTTTCGAAATATAGAAGATTGTGAAAAAATGATTGAATATTCAAAAAATAATAAAAAGGCAGCAGTCATTGGTGGAGGGTTATTGGGTCTTGAAGCAGCTAGAGGCCTTTTGAATCTAGGTATGCAGGTTGATGTCATTCATCTTGCGGAATATTTGATGGATAGGCAGCTCGATCCAACAGCAGGAAAAATGTTGCAAAAGGAACTTGAAAGCCAGGGAATGAATTTTTATCTTGGTAAACAAACGCAGGAGATTTTTGGTGAGACTGATGTTAAAGGATTACGCTTTAGTGATGGTGAGGAAATCAGCGCCGATTTAGTGGTCATGGCAGTTGGAATCAAACCAAATATTCAATTGGCCAAAAATAGCGGCATCCCTGTCAATCGAGGAATTATTGTGAACGATTATATGGAGACTGGAATCCCGAATATTTATGCCGTTGGTGAATGTGCGGAACACCGTGAGATGGTGTATGGATTGGTCGCTCCTCTTTATGAACAGGGTAAAGTGTTAGCGAAAAGGATTTGCGGGCTTAAAGGCGAAGCTTACGAGGGTTCAGTACTGTCTACCAAGTTAAAAGTATCTGGTGTTGATGTATTTTCGGCGGGGGAAATTTTCGAGGATGAAAAAGCCAAATCAATCAAGGAATTTAATGAATGGAACGGTACTTACAAAAAAGTAATGATCCGAAATGGGAAAATTTCTGGTGCGGTATTATTTGGGGATACAAAGGAAAGCAATAACCTTTTGAGCATGATCAATAAAAATGCCGAAGTTTCCGAATATTTAATAGCTGGAACGAGTGAAGAACTCAGTGTTAGTCTTGTCAGTGCGATGTCAAACGAAGAAATTATCTGTGGCTGTAATGGTGTAACGAAGGGCGATATTGTATCGGCTATCGAATCTAAAGGGTTAACAAGTATTGATGAAGTAAAAGGCTGCACAAATGCTTCAAGATCATGTGGGGGTTGCAAGCCGTTAGTCGGTGATATTCTGGAGCTTACATTGGGCGATGATTTCAGCAAGTCAAATCAAAAGGAATCCATATGCACTTGCACCACTTTAACTAGAGATGAGGTTGTTGCTGAAATACGCGAAAAGAATTTGACCCATACTCGAGAAGTCATGAATGTTCTCGGCTGGAATACAAGTGATGGATGTTCGAAGTGTAAACCGGCATTGAACTATTACTTAGGTATGATTCATCCTGTTGAATATGAAGATGAAAAAGAGTCCCGCTATGTAAATGAAAGGTTACATGCAAATATTCAAAAGGATGGTACATTTTCTGTTGTGCCAAGAATGTATGGCGGCGTCACTAATCCCGATCAATTACGGAAAATAGCAAATGTTGCCGATAAGTATAATGTTAAGTTACTAAAGGTCACAGGCGGGCAGAGAATAGATTTGTTCGGCGTAGAGAAAGACGATCTTCCAAGCGTTTGGGCCGATCTGGATATGCCTTCTGGATATGCTTATGGAAAAACCCTTCGAACAGTGAAAACATGCGTCGGTGAAAACTTTTGCCGCTTTGGCACTCAAGATTCGATTGGATTGGGCATTGCCCTGGAGAAGAAATTTGAACGTGTAGGCACACCGCATAAGGTTAAAATGGCTGTGTCGGCATGCCCCCGTAATTGTGCTGAATCCGGTATCAAAGATCTTGGTGTTGTCGGTGTTGACGGTGCGTGGGAAATTTATATTGGCGGCAACGGCGGAACACATTTAAGAGCTGCTGAATTATTATGCAAAGTGAAAACTAGTGATGAGGTAATCGAAATTACAGGTGCATACATCCAACATTATCGAGAGACTGCCAACTATTTAGAAAGAACGTCTGTCTGGGTTGAGCGTGTAGGGTTCGATACCATTAAAGCGGTTATCGGTGATAAGCAAAAAAGGATTGAGCTTAATCAACGTTTAAATGAGGCCTTATCGGTATTGCAAGAACCGTGGAAAGAAATTATTGAGAGCAATGCGATCCAAACCGATTTATTTCAAAAAGTGAAAATTCCAGTTATATCAAATAAATGAATTTGGGGGAATCCTAAATGGGGAAAACTCTTCAAAAGATAAAGGTTTCAACAGTAAATGAGATGCCAAAAAATCTGGGGAAAACAGTAACGATAGGATCTCATGAAATTGCTCTTTTTCATTTAGCAAATGGTGAATTCCGAGCTATTGAAAATCGTTGCCCACATAAAGGTGGAGTACTGGTGGAAGGTATTGTGAGTGGTGATCACGTCTTTTGCCCGATGCATGACTGGAAAATCAGTGTCGTGAATGGCGAAGTCCAAAAACCTGATAATGGCTGCGTAAAGACATTCAATGTTGCAATAGAAAATGGGGATGTATATATTGTTCTATAAAAATGCATGTAAACCATTGGTATAGAAAATGAGAAATATTAGTGAATAAATATAACCCGCTACTGGATAGTCTTTTATAGGACTATCCATTTTTCTTTCTTTGAGGAGCTATGAACTAAATTTTCACTTCAAATGACTGTATTCCTCATAAAGTAATTGATAAATATTTCCAAAACAAATATACTTTCTAGTAAAGGATAGACTTTATTGACCGAATGCAAGTAAGCGATTTCAATAACGTTCGAAAATTTCCACAATTGAATAAGTTATAGGGGAAAGGTTGGCGTTTTTATGAAAAAATTATCTATTGGCGTTTTTACCTTCATGCTGTATTTCGTTCCATTATCAAGTACTTCACCCGGATCAGCAGAAGTAAAACCAGATTACAAGCTTTATGTGATGGCCCCATTGGGTGAAATAACAGATTGGGATGCATTTGAAGCAAAGTTGATTCAGTTGAAGGAAAATGGAGTATACGCAATAACGACAGATATCTGGTGGGGATTGGTCGAGAGTAAAAAAGATAATCAATTTGATTGGTCTTATTATAAAAAATATGGGGAGACAGTGAAAGCTTCCGGTTTAAAATGGGTGCCCATTTTATCTACACATCAATGCGGCGGTAATGTGGGAGATGATTGTAACTATCCCATCCCGAGTTGGCTTTGGAATATAGACTCTGCCGAAAACATGGCATTCAAGAGTGAAAGTGGTTTCTGGAATAAGGAGGTACTTGCTCCTTGGTGGGAAGGTACAGCTGATCAATACGAAGAATTGTACAAATCCTTTGCAAAAAACTTTGCTGATGAGAAGGATTTAATAGCTAAAATATATCTAAGTGCAGGTCCAGCTGGGGAACTAAGATATCCCTCCTATCAAAATGCAGATGGCTGGGAATATCCTGAAAGGGGACAGCTTCAAGCTTATACAGAAGGGGCGAAACGGGATTTCAGGCTTACCATGAGAGAGAAGTATTCAACGATAAAAAAATTAAATGCTGCTTGGGGCAAAAATTATAAAAACTGGAGGGAGATTCAGCCGCCAGGTAACGGGGATGAATTTTTCACAAGAGGAGGAGCAGTCGACACACAATTTGGAAAAGATTTCATGCAGTGGTATCAAGGTGCACTTGAAAAACATCTTTCAAAAATCTCGAAATTTGCCCATAAACATTTTGATGAAGTCTTTGGCGTACCAATCGGAGCTAAAATCTCAGGTGTCCATTGGAAAATGAACGATCCAGTACTGCCGCATTCAGCAGAATATAGTGCAGGGTACTATAACTACTCCCAACTACTGAATCAGTTTAAGAAATCCAATATGGCCCTCACGTTCACCTGTTTGGAAATGGGAGATCAAGACGCACATAATGCACCATCATATAGTGCTCCTAAAACGTTGGTGACACATATTGCCACTTTAGCCAATCAAAAAGGAATTTCATTAAACGGGGAAAACGCACTCCCACTGATCAATAATGAATGGGGCTTTGACAATATAGCAGAAATGGTTTTTAACTATGATTTTGAGGGCTTTACCTTGCTAAGGATGTCATATTTATTCGATGATGAAGGAAATCCAACAAATGAGTTAAGGATGATGGCAGATAAATTGGAAGGCAAATCGATTCCAGTTACATTCACAGTTGAAAATGTACCTTCCACACAGGGAGTCTACTTAATTGGGGATAGAGGAGAAATAGGCCGATGGAATCCAGAAGATTACGAATATAAACTCACACAAAATAAAGAAGGCAGCTGGAACGGAACGTTCCGTTTAGCCGCAGATCGATACTATGAATTCAAGTTCGTCATAAAAGATGAAAATGGCAATATTACTTGGCAAGATGGAGAAAATAATAGTTATAAAACTCCTTTGAATGGAATAGGAAACTATAAAACTTCATGGTAGATGGTTATATATAGGATCCTGTCGAAATGATGTCTTAAGTTTTATATGACTAACTAAGAAGGGATTGCGGGAAGAATATAAGGTATTGAAAGCTTTTCATCACAAGTTATCTCTACTATTTCTTGAAATGATTACAATGCAAAAACCATCTCCTATGTAGAAGTACCAATTGAGCAAATTATCCAAATGAATAAAACCTCGATAAATAATGGGGAAAATATTATTTAATACTTAATTGACCTGTACTTTCATTAAATAGACATGTGGACTATTTTTAGGACAAAACAATAAGAAAGGGAGGAATTGATACAAATGAAAACAATGATTACATGGACAGGGGAAATGGCCTTTTCTGGCACAACTCCGTCAGGACATGAAATAAAGATCGATGCTGCCGAAGAAGTAGGAGGAAAAAATAGTGGAGCAAGACCCACAGAGTTACTGTTACATTCCCTTGCCGGGTGCACAGGAATAGATATTGTAATGATTTTGAAAAAAATGCGATTTGAAACAATGGCCTTTCAAATAGAAATAGAAGGGTCACGGGCAGAAAACCATCCAAAACGTTTTACCGATTTTAATATCCACTATTTATTGGAGGGGGAACTGCCTGAAGATAAAGTGGTCCGTGCGATTCAATTGTCGAAAAATACCTACTGTTCAGTATATCACTCATTAAATGCCAACATTAAAATGAGCTATTCAATAAATGGAGTTAAAGGAAAACAAGAAATTTAAGCACTATCATTTATGAGTAAATTGTTATTAGATTTATCGTTTAAGAAAAGCAGCCTTCATTTCCTTAAAGAAATGGAGGCTGTTTTTGACTGGAATGAACGTTTTATAGAATGAATCTTTTTGTTTGTACAGTCAGTAAAGAGGTAACAAATATTAAAATATTTCAGTAAGTCACATTAAAAGCTATGCACAAAAGTGACAACTGCAGAATCAATTCCTCTTAATGGTAATACAAGGCGTATTTCCCTAGGACATTAAATAATCAACTCTTTTCTCCAGTAAAGAAAATATTTACCTTCAAATTGTTTTTCAGGAAAGCTCACATCCCATTGTCCTGAACCATTTATCGGAATAGATGGGTTTATTTAGTCACCAAGTAATCAAAATGTAATCGTTTGTCATTGGAATACCCTTGATGTTAAGAGTTTATCCATATAAACTTTATATATTATTGAGGAGTGGTTAAGTTGAAAGAGATAACAATTGACAAATTAATTTTTAAAAATCATTTATCGATGATTGAACAATATTCATTGAAAGATTTCATGTTTAAGTGGCTCGGCAGCCCCGACGAAGGATTAGATGATTTTCTTCCACTTAAATACACAGATGAAGTCTTTGCAAAAATGGAAACGACATTGGAAACAAAAATAAAGATCCACGCTGATGAGACCTTCAGATATGTCACCATTACGGAAGATAACCAAATTGTAATAGGTGGCTTAGACTCGAATCAAGAGTTAAAGTTTAGAATTTTGTCCTTGGAGGAGCGTTTGAAAAGCTACTAATGGCTTTGCATGGCATGCTTTCAAGAATGAATCATATTTGATAAAAATAAGGCCGTCCATATTATTTAGGAGATGGCCTTATTTTTGTTATTTAATAATTACCCTCCCCTTAGCGTTTGAACTGTACTCGAAAGTAAAAGGAAGCTGTCGATAATTAAAATTAATCATATTTTTTAATCCAAGCCAGTAATATTAGACTTAAGTGAGGTTTTTCTCTTGTTCGTTGTAATCCTAACCTTCCTAATGCTTCGGTGAGCGTGTAACTCTTTCATTCGTGAAATGTTTGGATTTATTTTACAATATAAAAACGATTATTGATTTGTCTTAGTGTATTATAGTAATGGAGTTGATTAAAACACTTGAGGGGGAATTGTGATGGGCGAAACGTTAGCGAGTTCAATCAAAACGCTTTTGAAAGAAACGTTTGAGGGACCCGGAAATGATGGGAGCTATTATACTGAATCAAGACCGAATACAGGGGTTTTTGGGACACTTGATGGTTTAACCGCAAAAGACGCTTCACTTTCCATAAATGGATCGACTATAGCTGCTCACTCAGACCACCTACGATATTATTTATGGGTGATCCGCACAATGATCAGTGGCGCAGACTTTGAAAAAGATTGGGGCGAAAGCTGGACCATTGCTGCTGTTGATGAGGTGAAATGGGTTGAAATCAGGGATGGATTACATAAAGAATATGTAACTCTATTGGCAGAAATCGATTCAATCGATTTAGAGGAATGGCTGACAAATGTAAATGCGACCATTGCCCACTCTGCTTATCATCTGGGAGCGTTACGGCAAATGATAAAAAGCCTTGAAAACGAAAAATAATCTTGAGGGTTTGAAAATGATTTCCTCTCCACTCTCCAGGCACCTCTTTCCGCGGACGGTCCGCCCTCGGCGCTCTTTGCGCATGTGGAGGCTCGTGCTTTCCGTTCCAATCGACTGGACTTTTTTTAAATGAAAAAACTGTAGGCTGGTCTCATTTCGAAACTTGTTTAAGACTAGTTTATCCTTTAAGTTTTTTACTTTGAAGAAATTTGCGACACTCCTGCCATAACTGGCTAGCCGAGACCCCAAAGACGCTTACGGCGAGGAGGGCTTGGGCAGACAGTCGGCGGAAAGGGAGCGTATTTCTGAAATCAACTGGCTCTTCTAACTACAGACTGAAAAAGGCCGCTAAATAGTGACTTTTTAGTTTGTAGACAAAAGGAGGTTCGGAATGCTCTCACACCGATCCATGATTTTAAAACCCTTAATGTTTTTTTACTGTAATCCTTATAGGATTGAGGTTTGCGACACTCCTACCGAATAACTGACTTGGCAGACGGTCGGCGGAAAGGGAGCGTATTTCTGAAATCAACTGGCTCTTTTTTTGGCAAACCCAGCAAATGTTGCTGGGTTTATATTTATTTCGTTAAGGAGCTAATGTAGCGTTTTTAAGCATGAAAAAGAAATAGAAGAAGCTCTACTTTAATTTTAATCCAACAATGCAAAATCCAGGTTAGGACAGGTTATACATTCAGAAACACATACCCATTTTGTTGGTTATTGTTGGATTGTGTCAGATTATCCTAAGAAACTTTTACATTTTAAAGGGTTCAAGTCGTAATTGGAGAAGTATTATTATCATGATGTTTTTTAGCCGAGGAATACTGACTGCATGAATTTCAACGTAAAAGGAGGGCTCTTAATTAAAAAACAGCTGTTTAAACTAAGTATATTTTGCTTTATATTCTTTGTTCAAACATTATGGTCTCCCGCTGTTTTTGCTGAACAAAAAACATTTATAATTGCTGGAGAAAGTGCTCTTGCTCCATTTTCATTTGAAAATGAAGCTGGTGAGCTGACAGGGATCAATATTGATTTAATGGAGGAAATAGCAAAATATAATGGCGTAGATTTCAAATATATTCCGATGGGGATGCAAGAAGCGGAAAAAGCCTTAAGTAATGGAACAATTGATGCAATTGTTGGAAGCACCTATAATACCGAAAAAGATAACCAACTTGATTTCACTCAATCCTATTTTACAATGTCCCAATCAATAATCATTCCTAGTAAAAGGAAACAGGATATTCATACGTTAACGGATTTACGTGATTCACATGTTGTCCTTGACCATAACACTCCAGTAATCAGTACATTTCTCAATATGAGGAATACAAATTTAACGACCGTTTCGAATCAATACTCGGGTATTTTAACATTATTGAACAACCGTGCAGATGTATTCATCGGAAACAAATGGACTGCAGGCTTCTATTTGAAAAAGTTCCGCCAAGAAAAGAATTACATCATTCTCGATGAAGTCATTGAACCCGCGGATTATACGATAGCAGTGAAAAAAGGGAATCAATCGCTTCTTTTCATGATGGACAATACACTCACAGAACTTAAAGCAAACCGAAATATCAACGGGATAATCGATAAATGGGTCATGCCACAGTCCAATCAAAAAATTGCCAGGCTGGAGCAATTCATATTCTGGTTGATCATAATCTTAACTGCGGTAGCACTTATCCTTCTAATCATTTACATATGGAATCAGAAGCTAAAAAAATCCGTTCATAACCAGACGTTGAAATTACATTTATTAAATAAGGATTTAGAGAAACAACGGCAAAACATCGCAAATGGTAAAGCGTTCAAAGATCAAATCTTAAACAATATCAATACTGGAATCATAACATTCGATCTCGATTTCATGATTACCAGCTGCAATGCAAAGGCTTCGGACATTCTCAACATTTCCAAGGAAATGATTCTGAATCTTATGAATCATTCGCAATTAATGAAGAATTTCGAAGCTTTCAATCAAGAACAGAATGAGGATAATCGTACGGGCACTTTTCGGATCTTGGTATTTAATGAGGAAAATGAACAGAAGGTGATTTCCTATTCGATGCATAAGATGTTCAATTCTGAAGAAATGCAAACCGGATACTTACTTTCCATGAATGATGAGACTGAAAAGAAAACATTGGAGAAAAAATTGGTCACACAAGAAAAGCTGCACGCTCTTGGACAACTAGTTGCAGGTGTCGCACATGAAATCAGGAATCCTTTAACATCTATCAAAACATTCATAGATTTACTTCCGAGTAAATATGATAACCCCCAATTCCGACAAGTGCTAATGGAACACTTGCCTACTGAAGTAAACCGACTGAATGCGATCGTTACCGATTTAATTGAATATGCACGTCCGCGCCCGCCAAATATAACGAATTGCTACGCACATGAACTTATATCATTACTTGCTTTTCATAAGGTGATAATGGAAAAGAAACAAATAAATTTCGAGCAGACGATTGATGATGACCTTATATTTTATATAGATTTACAACAAATTCACCAGGTTCTTTTAAACTTGGTGTTAAATTCGATTCATGCTGTTGAAGAAACCGAGGAAAAGAACATTAAAATCACAATTGATAAAGAGAACGAAAAGACAGGGCGGATTACCATATCCGATACGGGGAAAGGGATGAAACAGGAGGAACTGAACCATATTTTCGAACCTTTTTTCACAAATAAAGAAAAGGGAGTCGGTTTGGGGCTTACGTTATCTTATAGGCTAGTTAAGGAAAATAACGGAGATATCCATGTGAAAAGTTATCCTAATTCAGGAACGAAATTCATCATTTTACTACCTTTATATATCGAATAGAAGCTTGGAAGGAGGAGGAGTAATATGAAAATGCATGTATTGGTGATCGATGATGAACCTGCTATTTGCACCGCTCTTAGCTTTGCCTTGGAAGATTCTTATCAAGTCGTTACAACAACGGACCCGGATGAAGGTCTTCGAAAGATCGACAATCAGCCTTTTGATATTGTTTTACTTGATCTTAGAATAGGAAATAAAAGTGGACTTGATGTCCTACAGAAAATCAAACAAATAGCACCTAACGTGACAATCATCATGATGACTGCCTATTCATCCATAGAAACTTCCATCGAGGCCATAAAAAAAGGGGCCTACTACTATATTGAAAAGCCAATTAATATAGAAGAACTTTCTTTGCTCTTGATGAGGGCAGCCGAATTCAAACAGATGTCCAATCAATTGGAGACTTTACATGAAGAATTAGAGATTCAAAAGAGATTTGGTAATTTTCTTGGTAACAGCAAGGCGATGCAGCGTATTTTTTCAATGATCGAAAGAGTGAAAGATATTGATTCAAGTGTTCTTATCACGGGTGAAAGTGGAACTGGAAAAGAGCTGGTAGCCCGAAACATCCATACACTAGGAAGAAGGAAAAACAACCCCATGCAGATTGTCAATTGTGCAGCAATTCCTGAGATGCTGCTGGAATCTGAATTGTTCGGTTACGAGAAGGGAGCATTTTCCGGTGCAACTCAGAGGAAGGAAGGGAAATTCGTTGCTGCTAAGGGAGGCATCCTTTTTCTGGATGAGATTAGTGAAATGCCACTTCCTCTTCAAGCCAAATTATTACGGGTATTACAGGAACGGGAAGTGACGCCTCTGGGATCCAATACAAAAATCTCACTGGATGTCCGTATTATAAGTGCAGCCAATAAAAACCTGGAACAAATGGTGATGGAAGGGGAATTTAGGGAGGATTTGTATTTCAGGCTAAATGTCATTCCCATCTCCATGCCGCCTTTAAGAGATAGAAAAGAAGATTTACCGATCCTTATGGATTATTTTATAAAAAAGCACGCTAGGGATATGAATCGTGAAGATAAGACGTTCTCGGCAACCGCACGTCGAATTCTACTGGATTATCATTACCCTGGGAATGTCCGTGAGCTTGGTAACATTATAGAATATGCTGTTGCCCTATCAAACTCGAAAAGCATGGAGGATACCGATTTGCCGCAATATGTTCAAGAACAGAAGTTCATTCTCCAGCCGGATGGTAATGACGACGATTTTAACAGTTTCAGGATTCCTATTGGCATATCCATGAAAGAAATAGAGGAAAAAGTTATAACGGCCACTCTTCAATACTGTAAAAATCATCGGCAAAAAACAGCTCAAATTCTAAAAATTTCAGAAAGAAGCCTTCGGGATAAAATTAAGCTCATTTCAAAAGGAGAATAAAAGACTTATAGTGGGAACCGGCATTTTTTTCTGGGGAACCGGCAAAAATTGCCGGTTTAAACGGGTATTCCAAACAATAAATCGGCAGGATTTGCGTTTTAAAGCAGAAAATCGACTTGGCATGATATTTGCATCTAAGTACATTAAGAAAGGAGGGCCACGATGAAAAATGGAGCACTCTTTATAAAAGTCGCTTTGTTATTTTGTTTCATGACAGGATGTTCTTTTATGAATGAGCAGCAGGAAATACCCAAACCTGCTACTACCTTGATTCAGAGTCAATTAACTTCTGAAGGACAGGATTTAAATAATAGGCTGCTAATCATTGCAACCGGAGATATGACAGGTGTTTATTTTTCATTAGGAAAAAGATTGTCAAACATGTATGAAAAATATAATGGAGCTGTTTCAGGAACCCAGGTAACCCATGCTTCCATCGAAAATACTGAATTGGTTAGCCGCCATCGGGCAGAAATTGGTTTTACCACTGTGGATGTACTTGATTTGCCTGAAACGGATAAATCCAAGTTAAGAGCTTTAACGGCCCTATATTCCAATTATGTTCAAATTGTTACTACTAAACAAAATGATATTGATTCCTTAGAAGATTTAGTTGGTAAACGCATTAGTGTGGGTACGACAGGAAGCGGTACAAGGCTTATTGCAGAACGGATACTGTTAGAATCTGATTTGCCGACCGATCAATTGAATTTATCCTATCTTTCTTTTTCTCAATCAGCAGAAGCATTACGAAATGGTACCATTGATGCAGCTTTCTTTTCTTCGGGACTCCCGAATAATGAAATCGCTTTCATATCCAATCAGTCGGAACTGACTTTCATACCAATACCGGGGGACATCATTGAACGTCTTCAAAAACAATATGGAGGTTATACTCATAATGAAATTCCCAGAGATACATACAAGGGAATGAAAAAAAATGTCCAAACGATATCAATTAAAAATGTCCTGGTAACCTACAAGGAAATGTCTGACCCGCATGCTTACAATCTTGTGAAAACATTATATGAACATCTGCCTGAACTGCAGCAAACACATCCGGCGGCTTCTGATATTTCAATAGAGGAAGCAACCAAACAAGTTCCAATGGATTTTCATTCAGGGGCCATGAATTATTTTACTGAACAAGGAATGATTGAAAATCAATGAAAAACGGGAGGTAATGACTTTGAAAAAACTAATATGTCTTTTATCGATAATCGCATTGATCGCACTTGCGGGATGTGGTAATCCTACTCCGCAAAAGCCGGGGGAATCTGTTCAAACGAGTACAGGTGAAAAAGGGGAGAAAAAAATAACGATAGCCGGTAATGGCGGGGTCATCGAAAGCGCCATCCGAGATGTGATCGCTCCAAAGTTCAAAGAAGAAACGGGAATCACTGTTAATTATATTTCCGGTTTATCAGGTGAAATCCTTTCTAAAGTGGAATTACAGAAGAACGCTCCGCAAATAGATGTTGCCCTTTTTGTACCGGTTGATGTAATACGCGCTAAGGAGAAGGAACTGATCGTACCAATTGATGAGTCCAATGTTCCCAATATGAAATCGGTGGATCCCCGATTCATTCCGATTGAAAATGCTGCCGCGCCAGCATTCGGCTTAGTCATTGCACCAGCTTATAATACGGAAACCTTTAAAAAGAAAGGGTTAAAATCAATTGAATCATGGAATGATCTTGTCTCCCCGGATTACGAGGGTAAAACGGCATTTTCAGATATTACGAATGACTGGGGTTTCAATACCCTTAATGGTCTGGCGATTGCAAACGGCGGCAGCACGGAAGACATGGAACCAGGTCTTGAAAAGGCAAAAGATCTTGCAGGATACTCCAATACATTTTATAAAAACTCAACGCAAATGATGCCAGCTATCCAACAGGGAGCTGCTGACGTAACGGTCATGGGTAGTTATTCCATAGGTGAACTAGCCGTTTCAGGAATTCCTATTAAGATGGCGGTGCCTAAAGAAGGTGTGCCGCTTCAAGCTTTCAGCGCTGGTCTAGTGAAGAATACGCCTAATAGCAAAGAAGCCCTAGAATTCATCAACTATGTAGTCAGTGAAGAAGCACAAGCACTAATTTCCGAAAAAGGATTTTATCCGACGGTGGAAGGCATGAAAATCCCAGAGAAATATGAAGAGTCAATCGGCCTTAAAGCAAGTGATAAAACATTCAAACCTGATTTCGCCAAGTTTGCAGAAATCCGTGCTGAGGTGTCAGACAGATGGGCGAAAGAGGTTACTCCTGAATTAGGGAAAAAACTCAAATAATAAGGAGCGTGTTGATCACATGGAAGTATTAAAAAAAGATATGGAAATTAATAGACAACACCTGGAGGCAGTTCAGGGGGTTGGGTCAAATAAAAATGATGTAGAGATAAAAGGAGCGTTTAAACAATTTGGCTCGAATGTGGTCCTGAATGGTATTGATCTGGAGGTGAAACAAGGAGAGTTACTCACTCTTCTTGGGCCTTCCGGGTGCGGAAAGTCCACAACCTTGAACCTCATTGCAGGATTCCTCGATGCAGACCGGGGAGAGGTCCATATTAAAGGAAATAATGTTACGAAGGTTCCTCCTTATAAGAGAGATTTAGGCATGGTTTTTCAAACGTATTCACTTTTTCCCCATATGACAGTCTATGAAAATTTAAGCTTTGGCTTGAAGCTGCGCAAGGTCGGTAAAGCTGAACAAAAAAAGAAGATAAGTAAAGCGCTTGAATTAGTGAAAATGTCAGGATTGGAGAATCGTTATCCAAGAGAATTATCAGGAGGTCAGCGTCAGCGTGTTGCGATTTCCAGGGCACTTGTAGTTGAACCGGAGCTCCTTTTGCTGGACGAACCGCTTTCAAACCTTGATGCAAAACTGCGCCATGAACTTAGGGCCGAGATAAAGCGATTACAAAAGGAAATTGGCGTAACGACCATTTTTGTGACCCATGATCAAGAAGAAGCACTTTCCATGTCTGATCGAGTCGTGGTGATGAATGCAGGGAAAATTGAACAAATCAGTACTCCGACTGATATTTACAATCATCCCAAGACAGAATTCGTCTTTCAATTCATCGGTAAATCGAATTGTTTTGAAGGGAATGTCTCTGCTGTGGACAAGCGGAAAGTGTCAGTCAAGATAGGTTCTGATATCACACATGTAGACGCAGATAATATCATGGGAAATGATAATGATTTGAAAACCGGAGATGAGGTGAAGCTTTATATTAGACCAGAAAAACTGCAAATTTTTTCTGCGGATGACACCTCCTTATCACATTTGGATTTCCATCGTGCCAAGATTAGCCAAATTAACTATCTTGGTACCTCATGGGAAATCAATGTTCTATTACAGAGTAAAAGTATACAAGTATTGACTTCCGCTTTTGATTCATCATGGCAAAATGGAAGTGAGGTGTTGATAGGATGGAGCCCATCAGAAGTTATGCTAGTCAAGAAATAGAACGGGAAAAGAATCCGATTGAGCCGCAAAAGGAACCTAAAATCAAGAAAAGGAAGGTCTGGGTGCCGGGATTACTCCTTTTAACGCCGATTCTACTTTTCATATTTGGTTTCTTCGTCATACCGATGTTATACATTTTATATTTAAGCTTCATCTCCACTGATAATCTTGGAGGAGCGGATGCCGTTTATAGCCTAAAAAACTATACACAATTATTTTCAGATAGCTATTACTTATCATCTTTGTGGCTGACAGTGAAAATCAGCTTATATTCGGTCTTGGTTGCTTTATTTCTTGGATATCCGGTAGCTTTGACGATGGCCAAAAGTTCAGCGCGGATCAGAGGGTATATCACACTCTTGATCGTGTCACCGCTCCTGGTAAGTATAGTGGTCCGTAATTTTGGCTGGTACCTCTTGCTATTACCTAATGGAACGATTAATCAAACCCTGATGGCCCTTGGCATAATAGATGCACCATTGAAGCTATTGTTTTCGGAAATCGGAGTTGTGATTGGACTATCCAATGCATATCTACCTTTCATGATCTTATCCATCGTTGCCAGCCTATATAATATTGATCCTTCCCTGGATAAGGCAGGAGCCATACTTGGGGCAAGCCCATTCAGAAGGTTCTTTTCCATTACATTGCCGCTAAGTATCCCTGGTATAGTATCTGGTTGCATTCTTGTATTCAGTTTGTCAATGAGTGCTTATGTTACGCCTGCACTTATGGGAGGAGCCAATGTGCCCGTGATGCCTGTTGTCATCTATGATCAAATAAATAACCTGCTGCATTGGACATTCGGATCTGCTCTTTCTTATATTCTATTAGCCACCACCGTCATATCAGTAGCCGTCTTTACCAGAGTGTTTGAAAAAGGGAAATTCAAGGAGGTATTCCGATGATGAAAACGTTTGGCGGCCTTCGGATTGCCGTAGCCGTGTTGGCGATTATTTATATCTTGATCCCGCTCATTGTCGTTATTCCCGCTTCTTTTACAAGTGCCAATTATCCAAGTTTTCCGGCAGATGGTTTCTCACTGCAATGGTATGGCAAGATCTTGGAGCGTCCAGAATTTTTGGAAGCATTTTTGAATAGTGCGAAATTTGCAGCATTAGCTGCCCTATTCTCCGTCATATTCGGAACTTTGGGGGCCCTTGGCATCGCAAAGTATGATATACCGGGAAAATCATATATTACGGCCCTTTTAACTTCTCCATTAAGTGTACCGCAATTAGTCTTAGGGATTGCACTGTTAATGTACTTTACACCAATGATGCTAGCCGGTACTTCTGCCGGATTCTTGATTGCCCATATCGTCATTTGCATACCATATGTAATGCGCCTGGTATTAACCGGTCTTAGTGGATTTGATTATAATCTTGAACGGGCTGCGGCCATACTTGGAGCCAATCCATTAACAGTATTCATGAAAGTGACACTGCCGCTGATTGGGTCCGCGGCAATCTCTGGGGGATTATTCGCATTTTTGACATCATTTGATAATGTAACCGTCTCACTCTTTATGGTATCACCTGAAATGAGAACGTTGCCGATCGAGATTTTCTCGCAAATGCAGGATGCCTACAATCCGATTGTTGCTTCCGTGTCAAGCGTGGTTATATTCATATCAGTTCTTCTAATCGTCATACTTGAAAAAATTCAAGGTGTCGGAAAAGTTTTTGGTGGTTCCCATCATACAAACGGATAAAAGGATATAAGGATATGACCAATGGATCATACTGTCTAAGCTCGGTTTTTGATTTCATCTAAACGTTCCATTCAAGTGATCCAAACATCTTTTAGCAGACAATAGTGGGGCCGTTAGGATAGGGACAGAAGGATTAATTTGCTTTGCAACATGCTCCATACTATATTGTGAAAGCAAAATCACTTCTGTCTTTCCATCTAATTGTTTCACCATCTTTTTAACCCGATCGTCATGCTCCTTTCTTCTTCCTTGAGACAATAAATGGATGATCCCGGGATCCACCAAAGATACGATCTTACAGTCCGGATTCTTATCTAATAAATAATTTTGAAGGGCGATGGGTGTTTCTTTTACGGTTGAAATCAGGCCGATGGTAGTATAGCGAAGTGCTTCATCAAGCATGGCCTCGTCTGAACGAAATAACTTTACAGGGTAAAGAGGTTGTAAAATTGAAGTGATTCCATTAAAAGCAGAGCAAGTAAGTTGGATGCATGAAACGCGAGAATCATAGGCTAAATTCACTAATGCAGAAAAGCGGCGAATGATTTCCGGAGTTAACTTGCCGCTCTTTTCCATCAAGGCGAGAAGTCCCGTGTCCATGAAATGAAGGAGTTCAATGTTTGGAGCAACTGTCTGAAAGGCCCTTTCTATTGGTTTTAGTGCAGTTGTGGTTGCGTGAATCAATGCGATTTTCAATAAAAACCCTCCTTTATTCTTCATCATTATATCTAGCTGAATCATAAAATTCCATTATATTACATGCAAATGATGCTTTTCCCATTTACTATAATCATGAACGGAAGTGAGAAGCATGGAGAAAGAAGCCTTACATGACCTTAGTCAGGTAATTCCAGGTGATAGAATGTTCCTTGATTTAGCAGAAAGGTATTGTTATAGCTATGACGCTTCATTTGGGGAATTTTTACCTGAAGTCGTGATACAGCCCAAAAACGCCGAAGAAATCAGTGAAGTGGTTAAATTGGCTAATATACACAAAATACCTGTTTACCCTAGAGGATCTGGTACTTCGCTAAGTGGCGGCCCTTTACCAGTTAAAGGGGGGATGGTTCTTGATATGACCCTTTTACGAGATAAATTGATCATCGATCGGGAAAATATGCTTGCCATTGTCTCTCCGGGTGTGATTACGGCAAATATCCATAAAAAGGCGGAAGAAGCCGGCTTGTTCTATCCTCCAGATCCAAGCAGTTCAAATGTTGCCACAATAGGCGGGAATCTATTGGAAAACTCCAGCGGTCCAAAGGGATTGAAATACGGAACGACCAAAGAATATGTGATAGGCCTTGAGGTGGTCACCCCAACGGGAGAAATCATCCGTACTGGCGGAAAGACCGTGAAAAATGTAACAGGGTATGATTTGACCCGATTGATCGTAGGATCGGAAGGTACCTTGGGCATCGTTACAGAGGCAATCATTCGTTTAATCCCAAAACCGCAAGCTAAACAAACCTTTGTTGCCCACTTCAATCATTTGATTGACTCCGGCCATGCCATTACCAGCATATTATCGTCAGGAATTCTACCATCAGCCCTGGAATTGATGGATAATGCGTGTATCCGTGCTGTTGAAAGCTATCGACCTTCTGGCTTGCCGCTTCAAGCAGAAGCCATCCTTATCATAGAAATAGATGGTCACCCTTTGGCGATTGAGGAAGAAATAATTAAATGCGCCGATTTATGCAGGGCAAAGGGTGCTTCCTACGTCAAGATAGCGGAGACAGAGGAAGAACGCCAAACTATTTGGAGTGCGCGTAAATTGGTTTCCCCGGCCATTACACAAATGGGTCCTACAAAGATTTCTGAAGACGCGACTGTTCCACGCAGTCAAATTCCGGCGATGATGCAGAGATTAAACCGAATCCGGGAGAAATACGGGTTGAACTTGGTTGTTTTTGGTCATGCAGGAGATGGGAATTTGCATCCGAACATCATTACTGATAAACGAAATATTACGGAAATGAAAAAAGTGGAGCTTGCAGTCAGTGAAATTTTTGAAGCCGCAATTGAACTAGGCGGAACACTTTCCGGTGAACATGGAATCGGTACATTAAAGTCACCATATATGGAAATGGAATTAGGTATAACAGGGGTGAATATGATGAAAAAAATTAAAGAAGCATGGGATCCCAATAATATCCTTAATCCAGGAAAGATTTTTCCTGATAAGGGCCAGACAAGGGTCGTGTTGGTTACATGAACCTACCCGTCAAAGTGAACGAGACAAATGCAGCGGTCCAAAATTTATATTCAGATGCCTATGATTGGACAAACCAATGCGTAAAATGCGGTTACTGTTTACCAGCATGTCCTACATACGAATCAATGGGTGTAGAATCAGCCTCTCCACGCGGTCGAATCAATCTAGTGAAAATGGCGGCCGAAGGGAAAATAGATTTCCAAAAAGATTTAGCTGAACCGATCGACCTATGCTTAGGCTGTCGTGCTTGTGAAACCGCATGTCCTGTTGGTGTGCCATACGGACATATACTGGAAGCGGCAAAAGAAGCCATTGAAAACTCCGCGCCAACAAACCAAAAAACTAAAATGACGAAGATCAAAAAACTGGCATTGGTTCATCTTTTCCCATATCCAAAACGAATGAATAGGATTGGGAGTGCAGTCCATCTTTATCAAAAAACAGGGTTATCCAAACTTATCCGGACATCCAATGTACTGCATAAAGTTTCACCTGCCCTTGGACATTTAGAACAAGCACTCCCTGCTATCGAGTCGTCCTCCAAACGAATCCGGACAGGTACGATAATACCCGCAAAAGGGGAAACGAAATTAAGGGTGGCATTTTTTGCAGGGTGTATCATGGATTCCATGATGTCACGAATCAACCGTCTAACCATCGAGCTGCTCACCTTGGTGGGATGTGAGGTCATCCTCCCTGAAAATCAGAATTGCTGCGGTGCCCTGCATTCCCATCAAGGCGAAACAAAACAAGCGAAAGCATTAGCGAAGAGGAATATCCTTGCTTTCATGGAGGCAGATGCTGATGTAATTGTAAATAACGCAGGAGGCTGCGGTGCTTCGCTTCTTGAATATGGACATCTATTGACAGATGATCACGAATGGGCTGGAACAGCAAGGGAATTCTCAAAAAAATCAAAAGATATCAGTCAAATCCTTTATCAATTGGGTCCACTTCCCTATACTGAAGAATGGCAAGGCATCGTTTCTTATCAAGATTCCTGTCATTTACGCAATGTTCAAAAGGTCCAAAAGGAACCTCGTTTATTATTGCAATCCATACCAGGAATTTCCTATGTGGAAATGGAAGGGTTTGACCGCTGCTGTGCATCAGGAGGCATATACAATCTTCTCCACTTTGATGAATCCATGAAAATTCTTGATGAAAAAATGAAGAACCTAAAAGAAACGAAAGCCACTACCGTAGTGACCGTCAACCCTGGCTGTCAAATGCAAATGAGCATTGGCATTCAAAGGGAGGGAGCAACAAACCAAATGAAAAGTATGCACCTTGTTGAAATACTCGCCAAGGCATGCGGCCTGGATTGATAAAAAGAATACAGAAACTTCATTGGACATTAAACGTCAGTATTTCCTGCTCTTATGCGAAAATACAGACGTTTTTATTTTTCATTTAATAATGACCATGTTAGAAACTTGATCTTACTCCATTAAAGATGTAGGTGGAAAAAGCCTTTGGAGAGCAATGATGAAGTGCAATATGTACGGATGAAAGATTGATTAACATTATTGACTAAAATGATTAAGGCAGATTTTTCTTTATCCTTATCGGGGCAGGTTAGTAAACAGTATGTTAGTTGCGTTAGATACATATGAAAAAAAAAACCGTTCAATTTATTGAACGGATAGAATCAAATTAGATGTGTTAGTAAATGAACTTAAATTCCTGTCTTTATGCCAAAACCTATTAAAATTAAGCCAGTTGATTTTTGGAATGCTTTCTGGAATTTGGAGTTGTTCATCCATTTTTTTGCGTAATCAATTAGATAAACAAGAAATAGAAACCACAATACCGCGAGTAAGGTTAAGATGAAGGCTAAGATAATCAATTGCTGGTTTACATTTCCGGTCAAATTGATAAATTGCGGCATGATTGTTATATAAACTAAAACAGTCTTTGGATTAAGAATATTATTAAGTAATGCTTGCATAAAGGAATCTTTATTATGCCGATTTGAATACTTTGTAGGTGTATTTGCCTGTGCTTGAATTTCTTTTAAAGAAAAAACGCTTTTAGCAAAAAAACTTTTTATCCCTAAATAAATTAAGTAGGCAGCTCCCAAATATTTGATTGTACTGAAAAGAATCACAGACTTTGCAATGACAACAGATAATCCAAGAATAGCAATAAGCGTCCAAAAAGAAAGTCCCGTTGCCATTCCGAGAACAGTATAACGTCCCGCTTTTGGACCATAGCTAAGCGTATTTTTCACTAAGAGCATAGTATCTGCTCCTGGTATAATAACCATCATTGCAACTATTGATATGTATGTAAGTAAGCTATCCATACTATTTCTCCCTCCCCTTTTTATAGTGACTACTCAAGTAACTACTTATGTAAGTATATTAGATGATTATGGAAAACGTCAACAGATTTTGCTAAAATATCAGTTACAAAGGTAGCAACTAAGGTTGTGTTGGAGGGTTTATGAAAGAAAACATTTTAGAAACATTAAAAAACCTAAATTTTACCGAATATGAAGCGAAAGCATATCTTACCTTATTGGAAGAATCGCCATTAACAGGATATGCAGTAGCAAAAAACTCTGGTGTTCCACGTTCAAGAGTATATGAAATTCTGGACAGTCTCGCAATAAGAGGGGATATTCTGGTTAGTCCTGGAAACACACCACAGTATACTCCTGTTCCTGCAAAGGAGCTAATAAAAAACCGTCGAATGAAAGCAGAAGAGAATTTTGAACTGGCAGAAAAATCATTGGCGGAGTTTGAACGTTCTGCAAATGACCGTGAAAATATCTGGAATATCATGGGACGCAACGAAATACTCGATAAGGTAAAAGCCTGTATATTATCTGCTAAAAAAAGAATACTCTTAGAGATATGGGAAGACGAATTCGAAGTATTAGAATCTGAACTAAGACAGGCAGCAAATAGAGGGGTCAATGTAACAATTATTGCCTATGGGGAGATCGTCTGTGATTTTGCTAATGTTTACCTCCATTATATGGGTTATGAAATTACAGAAGAGTATGGTGGGCGATGGCTTGTTATTAGTGGAGATGACTCAGAAGTAGTAGCAGGTATTGTCTCGCTTGGTAAAGATAGCCGTGCAGCATGGACAATGCATGTAGGTTTAGTAATGCCCATTACAGAAGTCATGATTCATGATTTGTATCTCATGGAAATCATGGAAAAACATAGAGAACTTTTAGAAGAAAGTTTTGGTGAAAACCTCGCCAATTTACGCAAAAAATTTTCTATCCATCCAGATTACAAAAAACATTATGTGGACTAGATTTCTGCTATTTTTGTCTGTTTTTTACAACAAAAGAAAAGATACTTCACAGTCAACTATAGGGGCATGAATCCAGGCGGGATTTATGCCTTTTAATGCTGAAATTACTTATTGAGCCATAGGGTGCAGGTAAGTTGAAGAAGAAAAGCATGTGCCCCCAGCACCCGACTATTGAAGATATAGCAGCTGTGTAAGAAATTTAACTATATTAAGATATGGAAAAGGGTATAATAAGTAATGTAATAAACCATTCTTGTAATGGGATTATTGTAGTATCGGATTTACATTTATGAATTTCCGGATATATACATAAAGACAGAAGGAGAAATGATTCGTTTGAATAACAAAGAAACAAAAGGTATCGAGTTACCTGCCAACTATGAGGAATTAAAAAAATCTGCCAATCGCAAATCTAATTGGAGAGAACGTTTAGATGCGATCGAAGAGTTAGGCCAGTCAAAAAATAAACAAGTAATCGATATTCTCACACATATTATGGATAGTGATTCTGTATATAAAGTTCAAGAGGCCGCCTACCGTCAATTGAAAAGATTAGGCGAAGATGTTCAATTGCCTGCAAGGAAAAAGGGCGAATTGGTTAAGGGATTAACCAAAATTTTGGTAAGGATCAAGAAGAGTTTACCAGAAAATCACACATATACTGAATTCAAAGAGAAGCTTCAGAAGATGAGAATGGATATATATGATACCTATGAGGGTGAAAAAGGAGCAGACTTTGATAAGTGGCTTGAAAACACTTGGTCAACTTTATCAAAAAGATAAAACTCCATACCAAAAATGAAAACAAGTAATATTGGATCTGGGAGCAAAATTTTTGCTCCTTTTTCTTATGTGTAAAAACTAAAATTGTAGCTGGGGTATGATAATATGTTTAAAAGAGGAAGCATTTGGCTATTTGACTAACATTTGTGACCACGGTGGACAACGATAAATACATACGAATTTAGGGGAGAAATGATGACTGATTATATAGAACTTTGGAAAGAAGCCATGGTAGATCATACCGGAAAAATACCTAACAGGCTTAAAGATGATGCAGCAGAAGAAGCCTTTTGGTCTTCCAGGGTTGAAGGGAAAAAACATCATAAAGCGGACCCTTATGCAAAACTTGTGCAACAAGAGTTACTGGCTTTATTAAATTCAGATGATCATGTATTGGAAATCGGCCCTGGCTGGGGCAATTATACATTTGATATTGCAAAAGAAGTCAGGAAGATGACTTGTATTGATAGTTCAAAAAGCATTATCAGTTTTTTGAAATCTCAGGCGAACGAAAAAGGTTTCGAAAACATGGATTTGATCCATGATAAGTGGGAAAGTGAAACGAAAAGGGACAAATATGATGTGGTATTTGGTTTTAATTGTTATTACCGTATGCAAGAAATCGGTCATACCTTATTAAAAATGAATGAGTCAGCAACCCGTTTAGTTATAGTCGGTATGACAACAGGACCAGAAAAACCTCATTATATGGAATTGAAGGAACGAGGATATAACATCAACTTAAGAAAGCGGGATTACATACACATCTTGAATGTATTGTATCAACTTGGAATACTGGCGGACTGTAAGATCGTGAAATTGAAAAGTAAAAAAATATATTCAACATATGAAGAAATGATTCGCGATAACACTACAAAAATTCTCGATGAACAATATTCCCATGATGAAGTAAAAACCATCCTTAATAAATATGTAGTGGAAAAAGAAGGAGTTTTCGAATACGAATATCCGTTTCATGCAGCTTTGATGTATTGGAATCCAAGGTGAAATTAAATACTCTAGTACCTTTTTTCCTGAATTCTTTTTGAGGTCCTTCAGGAAAAAAGGTATTTTTCTGTTGGATATTCGCAAAATATACTGAACACGCGACTAAAAACCAATAGGAAAACGGAGAGTGAATAAAAAATGAAAGAAATATCCGAAAAGAGATTTTGTGAAAATTGTAAAAAAGAGACAGTTCATACAGTAACGGAAGATGCATTAGAAATAGAATATTCCTGCAATGAGTGCAGTCGTCACCAAGAGGTTTTCAAGACATTTTTTTAGAAAGTATTCGACTTGGAAAGGAATGTTCTTTAAGTGGAAAGGTTTGAATTAAAGGAAACAATTCCACTTATTAGATTTTTAAAATTCAGGGAAGTTTCAGGAGTTGCTTACTATAAATGACGTAAGACTTAGTCTAGAAGGGTTCAAGGGGACTTTCGAAATAAAACAAATCAATAGGCATTCCTACATACTACGGATATAAAAAAGAGAAAATTGAGCTTAATTTCTACAGGGGAACTGTTGAAATCATGAGATTTCCGACGAATCGGGATTAAAGTCGAAATGCTATTTGCATAAGTAGGGGGTCTTTTTTATCACGCGAAAATGATCTTTGCTTATGTTTAACTTGGGACTCCAATGTTAATAAAGACAATCATTTAAAAATATAATGAACAGATCTTCATTTCAACGGCATGCAATATGTGATATATTGCATATTAGATATTGGTATTTTGAGGAGGACAAAGCCGTTGATACATTCGGATTCAACACAAAAAATCAAGCGTACTTCTGTACGTGAAGAAGCTTACATAATCTTGCGGGATTGGATTGTCCAAGGGATACTCACGCCAGGTCGACAATTACGAGACAAAGAATTAGCCGAACAATTAGGAGTAAGCCGTACCCCTATTAGAGAAGCACTATTAAGGCTAGAGGATGAGGGTTTTGTAGAGACCAAGCCGAGCCGTTCAACTATTGTTTCCCCCATTCGATTCGATGGGGTATTAAATGTATATTCCATTGTTTGGACACTGGAAAAATTAGCTATGAAACAGGCTTTTGAAAACTTTGAAGATAAACACTTAATGGAGATGGAAGCCATCAATCATGAAGTGAAAAAAGCAATTGACGAGGGAAATCAAATAGTAGCCGTCCAGAAAGATAATGACTTTCACTCCATTTACATCAATCTTACTACAAATGATGAATTAAAGCGGATTCTATCGGGATTAAAACAAAAACTTATACGGATAGAACTGTATTATTTCGATCAGGTAAGTGATGTTCATCATTCCATTGATGAGCATAATCAGATCATTCAGGCTTTAAGGCAAAAAAATCTCACCAAGGTGCTTGAAGTGATAGAAAAGAATTGGAAAGAAAGCTTTTTAAGAATTCAAGCCCATACGGAGTGTGTAAAAAGCGAGGAAGAAAAAAATGAGTAATGATGGTTTAGTTGAGGTATCACCTTCAAGAAAAAGAGGGATTTCCCTGGTACTTACCGGCGCTGCGTTATGGGGAATATCTGGAACGGCAGCTCAATATCTATTTCAACGGCAAGGGTTCAGTCCTGAGTGGCTCACGGTGGTACGCTTATTGCTTTCAGGCTTAATCCTGTTGGGGGTCGCTTATAATAAAGATAGACAGAAGGTTTTTGGAATCTGGAAAACGAAAAACGATGCGCTTCAAATTATCCTTTTTGCTATTCTGGGAATGCTCGCTGTTCAATACACCTATTTTGCAGCAATTGAACATGGCAATGCAGCGACTGCCACTGTCCTACAATACTTAGCGCCGGCCCTGATCACTTGTTATTTAGCCATTCGTTCCAAACGTTTTCCCACCATTACTGTGAGTGTAGCAGTAATCATAGCGATTTTAGGCACTTTTTTGCTTGTGACGGGAGGAAGCATACGTACCCTCTCCATTTCCGGGTGGGCAGTATTTTGGGGAGTAACATCAGCATTTGCACTGGCTTTCTATACATTGCAACCTTATAAACTCCTTTCAAGATGGGGTTCAATGATTGTTGTGGGATGGGGCATGTTGATTGGAGGTATTTGTTTTAGTATGATCCATCCTCCGTGGGCAGTTGAAGGCAATTGGACTTTATCTTCTTTTTCAGCGATTTTGTTCATCATCATTTTCGGTACGATCATTGCCTTTTACTTTTATTTGGAAAGTACAAAATACATCACGGCTGCAGAGGTAAGTTTATTTGCTTCTGTTGAGCCATTATCCGCAACCTTAATATCCGTGATCTGGCTGAATGTAACATTCGGTTTTGCCGAGTGGTTTGGCACGTTTTGCATTATAAGCACCATTACGATTTTATCGATAGTAAAAAACAAGTAGTGCCAGTTGTAAAACGGGCAAAATAATTCAACCTATCTGTAGTTATTTAATACTAGACTAATAAACTACCATGTAGGTGAATGGAGCAAAAACATTCACGAAATGCTTAACCGGTTTTGGGGGTTTTAGGTAATAGCAGGTTTTTGAAAAAGCAATTACACAACATGTGAATTGCTTTTTTTGTATTTTACGAGTGAGCGCAGGGCATTTAGACCACGCCATTCAAATCGATAGTTAGCTTTTTCAACAATCCAGCAGGATCATCTCCCTAATAACTATGTATTCAAAGTAATAAAAGGAGAAATGGCATAGGAATCGAAATATAGATAAAAGTATGGAAAATGAAAATGAGACTTTGGTCGTTAACTGACACTCAAAAGGAGATTTTATATGTTTACTAGAGAAGCCATTGCATCTTTTAATGAATTGGAATGCTCGTTGTATGGTTATATTACCAAAAACGCAGAAAAGGTCACATATATGAGGATAAGGGAGCTTGCAGATGAGACACATGTTTCTACCTCCACCATCCTTCGTTTTTGCAGGAAGGTTGATTGCGCTGGTTACTCGGAATTTAAAGTGAAGCTTAAGATGTATATAAGCGAGAAACAGCATGTCAAGCTAAAGAGTACCCAGCATTCTCTGTCGGAATTTGTAGAGAGGACGCTAAAGGGAAGCTTCGAATCCTATATCCAAGAAACGGCGAGGTTGATTTCCAAAGCGGATAGTGTCATTTTTCTTGGAATTGGGAGCTCGGGTATTATGGCTGAATATGGATCGCGCTATGTTTCCAGTCTTGGGAAATCCTCCTTATACATAAAGGATCCTTTCTTTCCAATCCATTCGAAGTATTCAAGTAACAGTGTAACCATTGCTTTGAGCGTATCTGGAGAAACGTCCGAGATCATTGAGCTTATCAAATGTTTAAAAGAAGAGGGCAGTACCATTGTCAGCATAACAAATAATAAAGTCAGTACGATTGCAAGGATTTCCGATTTGAATATATCCTATTTCGTAACAGAGGAATACAGCGGTAAATCTAATATAACGACTCAAATTCCGGTCGTTTATCTTTTAGAGGCGATTGCAAAGGAAATATACAAAATATAGAGTAACATCCTGTTTCTTTTATGTAACAGATGACAACTGACGTCACAAAAAACAGAAAGGGTGAATCGTATTTACCACGCCGGTGAAAGCGGATACAATTTCTTTAGAAAGAGGTGAAATAATGATTCATCAAAAGAGTGAACGCTTCCCAGATGGCTTTTTATGGGGCTCCGCATCAGCAGCATACCAAGTGGAGGGAGCGTGGAATGAGGATGGTAAAGGTCTTTCCGTCTGGGATATTTACGCGAAATTGACTGGTACGACTTATGACGGGACGAACGGTGATGTGGCGGTTGACCATTATCATCGATACAAGGAAGACATTGCCCTGATGGCTGAAATGGGATTGAAGGCTTATCGCTTTTCTGTGGCCTGGAGCCGGATTTATCCTGAAGGGAAAGGGGAAATCAACGAAGCGGGACTGAGATTTTACGATGACCTTATTGATGGACTGCTAGAACACGGCATTGAACCCATTTTAACGGTCTACCACTGGGATGTTCCCCAAGCATTAATGGAGGAATATGGTGCCTGGGAATCAAGGGAGATCATCAATGACTTCAACGAATATTGCATAACACTGTTCAAACGCTTTGGGTCCCGTGTTAAGTATTGGGTCACATTGAATGAGCAGAATGTTTTTATCGGATTGGGGTACCGTACAGGGCTGCACCCGCCGGGGGTGAAAGATTCAAAAAGGATGTATGAAGCCAATCATATTGCAAACTTGGCAAATGCTAAATCCATCCAATCATTCAGAAGGTTCGTACCTGATGGCAAGATCGGGCCCAGTTTTGCCTTTGGACCGACATATCCATTTACTTGTGCTCCAGATAATATCCTTGCATATGAAAATGCCGAGGATCTCAATAACCATTGGTGGCTGGATGTTTATTGCTGGGGGACTTACCCTAAGATAAGCATGAAGTATTTACAGAGAAATGGTCTGGCTCCGACCATCATGGATGGGGACATGGAACTTCTTGCCTTTGGAAGGCCTGACTTCATCGGAGTCAATTACTACCGAACGGGAACAGTCGAAATGAATCCGCTCGACGGAATTAAACTGGGAGCCATGAATACGACCGGAAAGAAAGGGACATCAGAGGAAAGCGGAGTTCCTGGACTATTCAAGTCGAAGAGAAATCCTCACTTGGATGCAACGAATTGGGATTGGGAAATCGACCCGACTGGCCTTCGCATCGGCCTCCGCAGATTGACCAGCAGATACAGGCTTCCAATCCTCATTACTGAAAATGGTTTAGGTGAATATGATTCGCTCCTGGAAGGGGATGTTGTGAATGATGAGTACCGTATTCAGTATTTGAAAAGTCACGTAGCAGCCTGCCAGGACGCCATCAGTGACGGTGTGGACCTAATTGGATATTGCACTTGGTCATTCACGGATATACTAAGCTGGCTGAATGGCTATAAGAAACGCTACGGCTTTGTTTATGTAAACAGGGATGAACATAGTGAAAAAGATCTGAGGCGTATAAAGAAAAAAAGTTTCTATTGGTATAAAGAATTGATAGAAACGAATGGTGATAGTTTACGGAATATTCAATCTATTATACAAAAGGAGGAATAATGAATGAAAAAAATCCTATTGGTATGCGCAGCTGGAATGTCCACCAGCTTGCTGGTTAATAAAATGAATGACGCTGCAAAGGCTAGGGGCATAGCCATCGATATTGTTGCCTTGCCCATTTCGGAATGCAGCAAAGCCGCGGAGGAAGTGGACGTCGTGTTATTGGGTCCTCAGGTCAGGTATCAAAAAGCACAGGTGGACTCCATTGTAGACGGAAGGGTTCCTGTAGAAGTCATAGAAATGAGAGCATATGGAACAATGAACGGAAGTGCAATCCTCGATCGGGCTTTAGAGCTAATTGACCAAAATCAATAAAACAAAAAAACAATAGATTTAGGGGGTATATTATGGGATTCATGGCTAGTTTTGAGCGTGTAATGGAAAAAGCCCTTGTTCCTGTAGCGGCTAAACTGAACTCTCAAAGGCATATTGTCGCTATTCGTGATGCGTTTATTTTAGCATTTCCCATCACATTGGCGGGATCATTGATCGTTCTATTGAATTTTGCTGTGCTGGCTCCGGATGGCTTTATTGCAAGGTTGCTGTTCTTGAATAAGCTATTTCCTAATTTAGCGGATTTCCAGCAGGTATTTGCACCCGTATTGAATGGTTCAACCAGTATTTTATCCATTTTCATTGTCTTTCTAATTGCCAGGAATATAGCCTTAGCCATGAAGGCGGATGACCTTCTATGCGGATTAACTGCCCTTTCCACTTTCTTCATTGTATATCCCGCTTATACGGTGGTTGATGGGACGAATTTCCTTTCCACTCAATGGGTGGGGGCACAAGGCCTCTTCGTAGCCATGATCATTGGTTTGCTCGTGGGCGAAATCTTCAGCCGATTGTCCAAATCGAAACGCCTTCAAATCACGATGCCTGCGTCCGTACCGCCAGCCATCTCGAGAACATTCAAGGTTCTTTTTCCAATCGTCATCATTACAGTATTATTCTCAGTTGGTAATGCAATCATTCTAGCTATCTACCCAAATGGGATCCATGAATTGATTTATGCAATGATCCAGACCCCATTGAAAAACTTGGGAACCAATATATTCTCGTTAATTATCCTGGCCATAGTATCGAACCTCCTCTGGGTCTTCGGGATTCATGGTCCTAATACAGTTGCCGCAATCAGGGAAGGGATGTTTGCGGAGGCAACGCTTGAGAACCTGAACTATGTCGCTGCACATGGATCGGCATGGGGAGCTCCATACCCTGTTACGTGGTCTATCAATGATGCTTTCGCCAATTACGGTGGATCAGGCATGACCCTGGGATTGATCATTGCCATTTTCATCGCATCAAGAAGAAAGGATTATCGCGATATCGGAAAGCTTTCCATTGCACCAGGCATCTTCAATATCAATGAACCGATCATTTTTGGATTGCCGGTCGTACTTAATCCAATTTTGATCTTCCCATTCATCCTGGTGCCGGCAGTAAACATCTTGATCGGGTATATCGCGATCACAACAGAGCTGATACCGCCGATAGCCTATACTGTGCCGTGGACGACGCCTGGTCCACTTATTGCATTCTTCGGTACTGGCGGAAACTGGATGGCCCTGATTCTCGGGTTCGTCTGTCTGGCTGTTTCAACCGTTGTCTATCTTCCGTTTGTGCTCGCTTCGAATAAGGCTGCAGCCATACAGCAATCAACGGATGCCGGCAATAACGATTTACCTGCTTAGAAAGGAGAATGCATGAATACTTATCAAATTCAAATGAATTCCGGACAGATATCATATCTTTGTGATTTCTTCTCGGAATATAAAGACGAACGCATAAAAACAACCCTTCTATCCTCAAATCGGGTTCAGGCTGTATTTGAAGCAATGACTGCCCTCCCGGGGGAGGAAGCGGTGAAGCACCTTAAACAGGTCTTTCAGCAATCCAAGTTCGGCCCTGGTCTATATTATTCAATTAAAAAAATTCAGTAGAGGGAGACAGTATATCATGTCCAACTACCTTGCCTATGACATAGGGGGAACAGAAATAAAATACGGATTACTGACCGAATCAGGAGATATTTTGGAAAAAGGAAGATTTCCAACGGTCCGTAACAACGGGGGGGCCATCCTTCAAGCGATCTTAACTAAAGTCTCCATTTTTCCTAGTTTAAGAGGAATCGCCATCAGTGCTCCAGGCTTTGTAAATAACCAGACTGGTTTTATCGAAATGGGAGGAGCCATCAAGGATTTTGATGGTTTCAACATTAAAACATATATAGAAGAACTGACGAATCTCCCTGTCACGGTGGAGAATGATGTGAATTGTGTGGCTCTCGCCGAGAAATGGAAGGGTAACGCACAGGATATTGAACACTTTATCTGCATGACGGTCGGTACAGGGGTTGGCGGAGCGGTTTTCCTTAATAATCAATTATATCGAGGCATTTCCTTTGGTGCCGGTGAATTTGGATTCATGATTACCCATGGTACTAAAAATGACTCAGCTTTTAAAAATACATTGAGCTGGAATGGATCCATATCAGGCATGAGGGAACGGTATGCCAAATATAAAGGGATATTGGCTGCAGATGTAACGGGCGAGGATGTTTTTCAAGCTTATGAAACTCGTGACCCTATAGCTCTGGAAGAAGTTGAACGCTTCTATGATAGCCTTGCAATCGGCATCCATAATCTGTATTTCATGTTCAATCCTAGCAAGATCTTGATTGGCGGGGCTGTAAGTGCAAGGGAAGGATTGATACCAGAGCTCAGAAGAAGAGTTGAATCATTAAATCGTTATATAAATGGATCGTGTATTGAATCATGCCATTTGAACAACGATGCAGGCATGATTGGTGCCCTGTTTCATCATCTGCAAACATATGTACAACAAGGAAGAAGGGAATAGACATGGAAGGAATGGAAGCTGTAGCATTTCAAATTATCAGCAATGTAGGAACCGCAAAGAGCTTGATCATGGAAGCTTTGTATGAGGCAAGAGATGGAAGGTATGAATCGGCCGAGAAAAAACTGAAAGAATCCCGGACTCATATGCTTGAAGGCCAACATGCCCATGCAGGGCTTATCCAGCAGGAGGCATCAGGTCAAAAGGTGGAAATCTCCCTTCTTCTTATGCATGCAGAGGATCAAATGATGAGTGCCGAGACGATAAGTGACCTAGTAGCGGAAATGATCAGAATGTATCGGGAAATGAGACAAAATAAGAATGGTGGGGTGTCATTTTGAAGAATGGTATAAAAATCGTGACAATAGGCGGGGGTTCCAGCTACACGCCGGAACTAATTGAAGGTTTTATCAAACGGTATGGCGAACTTCCCGTTAGTGAAATCTGGCTCGTTGATATTAACAAAGGAAATGAAAAACTGGAAATCGTAGGGAATCTTGCAAGAAGAATGGTTGAAAAGGCAGGTCTGCCAATTGATATCCACTTAACGCTTAACAGGCGCGAAGCATTGAAGGATGCAGATTTTGTAACGACCCAATTCCGGGTCGGATTACTTGACGCAAGAGCTAAGGATGAAAGGATTCCGTTAAAATATGATGTAATCGGACAGGAGACAAATGGGCCAGGAGGTCTCTTCAAAGGACTTAGGACCATACCAGTCATACTTGAAATCTGCAGGGATATGGAGGAGCTTTGTCCGGATGCCTGGCTTGTGAACTTCACCAATCCAGCTGGAATGGTTACGGAGGCAGTCTTAAGATATAGCAATATCAAAAAGGTTGTGGGTTTATGCAACGTTCCCATCGGGATGAAAATGGGTATAGCAAAAGCTCTGAATGTAGAGCCAGACAGGGTCCAAGTAGATTTTGCCGGATTGAATCATATGGTATTCGGATTAGATGTATATGTGGACGGAAAAAGCGTGAAGGATAAAGTAATAACGGCTCTTGGGAATCCGGAAAATGAAATGACGATGAAAAACATTGCGGGCTTTGCCTGGGATCGTGATTTCATTAAAGGGATGGGCATTATTCCTTGCGGATACCATCGTTATTATTACAAGACCGATGAAATGCTCGCCGAAGAAAAGGAATCTTCAGCAACAAATGGAACGCGGGCAGAGGTCGTTCAACAACTGGAAAAAGAACTTTTCGAGTTGTATAAGGATCCTGAACTTAATGTTAAACCACCTCAACTGGAAAAACGCGGTGGAGCGTATTACAGCGAAGCTGCCTGCAGCCTCATCAATTCGATTTATAATGATAAACGGGATATACAGCCAGTCAATACACGCAATAACGGAGCGATAGCGAGTATTCCAGATGAATCGGCCATTGAGATTAACTGTGTGATCACCAAAGAGGGGCCAAGACCGATTGCCATCGGCGACCTGCCAGTGGCAGTCCGGGGATTGGTCCAGCAAATTAAATCTTTTGAAAGAATGGCTGCTGAAGCGGCTGTCACAGGAGATTATCATACAGCTTTGGTGGCGATGACCATAAATCCTTTGGTACCATCAGATACCATCGCCAAAAAAATATTGGATGAAATGCTCGAAGCGCATAAGGAAGACCTGCCACAATTTTTTAATGAAGTGAAATCTTGAATTGAATCAATGGGATGTTTTTAAAGGTAATCTTTACAGAGGATGATTCTGAAAAGTTTTTTAGCAGGAAAGGATGACCTCGGAATTACAAGTTATTACATTCTAAATTAATAATTCAAAATAGATGACTTCCTGTTCGATTCTGATCAGGAAGTCATCTATTTTTTTAGAACAAATAACCTTCTGTGGTTTGATTCTTTGCTTGTTCTGTTTTATATACAATGGATAACCAGATTAACAGCAGTAATATCTGTTTACTAAATGACTACAGTTTCCTTGAAAATGATGGCGTACTTGTTTGTCAATCCAATTCACCGGACGATGCCCCGCTCATTTATTGGAGTATAGGACGGACTATCGGGAGTGTTGGGTTCGAAGTCATGAGTTACCACACAATCATTCCTTCTTTTGGTGACAAGGCTTTCATATGGCAGCAAAGTAATTCAAGGCGAAACGCATGGAAAAACTATCGTTATTAATTATATAGAAAACCTTTTTTATTTAACAGGAAGCTGAACATGAAAGGTAGTTCCTTTTCCAATTACACTTTGAACTGAGATATTTCCTCCATGTTTGTGTATCGTTGTAAATACTTGAGTTAGACCTAAACCTGTTCCTTCGCTTTTGGTGGAATAGAAAGGTGTTCCTAGCATATTTAATTTATCTTCAGATATCCCTACTCCTGTATCACTCACTTTTATATGAATTTGTCCATTTTTATAATAATGTTCAATTCTTATTTTCCGCTTGCCTTGAATCTCATCCATTGCCTCAATTGCATTCTTCAACAGGTTAAAAAAGGCTTTTAGAAATAAATTTCTCTTTCCAACAACTTTTCTCTCTGTATCCCTTAAAGCCCATTCTATTTCCACCTTATAAAGTTGTTCTTGGAATAAAAACAAAATAGAAGCTAACTCCTTACATAAATCAATGGGAACAATAGGTTCCTCATGTAAATCTGGTTTAGAAACTTGTAATAAATTTTGCAGAGTTTCTAACGCTTTTTCTAATTCAGTTTCAATCGTATCAAAATAAGGATGAGGCTGGGATTCTTTTAATAGCTGTAAAAATCCCTTTACTGTTGTAAGAGGGTTTTTAACTTCATGAACAATCCCTGCAGCTATTTGACCGATTGATGCTAATTTCACTCTTTCTTTCAAAAGAATCTCTGCTCTTTCTGCTCTTTTACGATCTGTAATGTTTCGAATAATGACTTGAGCCAAGGCCATGTCTTTTAAATAAAAAGGGGCAGCTGTAACTTCAATATTGATGATCTCTCCATCACCACAAATCATTTTTTGTTCTGCCAGTTCAACTATTTCTTGATTTTCGAGAACCCTATTTAATCGTTCTTTACAACCAGCATGGATTTCTGGTGGAAGAAAAGCGTACAAGTCTTTATATAAAATGTCCTCAGGAGAATCTAACTTTAGCAATTCCAAACAAGCTCTATTACAGAATAAGATTTTCCCTTCTTCTCCAACAATCCAAATTGAATTTAGGGAGTATTCTATCAATTGGTGGAAGTCTATGTCATGTGATCCAATTTTTAATTCCAAGTAAATCACTCCGTTTTCTTATTCCCAATAGTATATCAGGAAACATCCCTAACTGAAATACAAATTTTTTGAGCTGTTTTTTAATTATTTTGTTACATTTATTCAAGAATGTAAATCATTCCTCAATGTTGAAGAAGGCAAGAATTTATTAAAAGCACAAGTTGTTAGAATTGTCATAAGAAACTACAGGGAATTATGACATAAGGAAGAACTTTAAAAATTATTTAAAACACGAAAAGTAGAGACCTCAATATAATGAAGTCTCGACTTTTTGTGTGCCATGCATGAACATTTGCTTGTTGATAAAATGCTTTAGAGATGGGATGAGGAACCATTAGTCAAAGATAAGGGGGTACGCGGTGACACGGAATCTGAAGGAAGCCTTAGATCAATGGTCATTAATCCTGGATATATCGAGAAAGTGATGAATTGATGAAAAGTAATTGAGAAGAGTTTACCGAATTTCAATATAATGTTGTAGAACCCTTGACGGGAAGAATTTGAGGGGCCGTGGTCTTAAGGATACAATAATGGCAGGGGGCATTGTAAAATCTCGTTGGGCTTGTTTTAAACAGTTGTACATAGCTTTACCGCCAACTGAATTGGCTGAGTGAATGGTAATGCGCTTAGCAAATAGTTTTTTCTTTAACCATCTTTTGAACAAGCATAAAACCATTTCTAGTTTTATTTAATAAATCATGGTCCAAAGAGAGATGTTCAATATCAAAGTTATGCAATAGCTCTATACATTCATCTCGTAATGAATATTCTTTTTCAACTATCGGGTGCTTACTTCAATAAGAATATTGCTGAGAAAATCAGTGAGCGGATAGACCAGCCGTTCAAAAATCACCTTAAATAAAAAGAGTTTCTTTATAGTTTGAAATAACGGCAAGACAATGCGATGAAGGGGGGAGGAGGCGTTCATTTTTCCCTTTTCTCGAACTAAAACCATTTGATTTTATACATTTACTTGCTCCCGTTTTAACTCACTAATTCTTGGCGTCCCATACCTGATATTGCGAGTAATTTAAACATTATCTCATTACTAATTCTTTGAGGTCGCGGATCATGTTTAGGTAAGGTAAATAGTTTGTTAAGCCTCCTGTATGGTTATCTAATTAGGTGAATTGATATTGGCTTAAGTCTTTGAATACCTGGTTTGAATTCAGACGTTATTTCCACTAACTGGTTTTTATCAGTCCGCTTAAACGCCTTTTGAAATATTGAAGTAGGTCATAAGATATGTACGACATAGAAATTATAATGAGTGTCTCAAATAGTTTTAATAATAAATTGTCAGATATATGATCCATTTTTAATGCCGATAAAATCAAATCAAAAATACTGATGAAGACAACATGAACAATGTATATACCTAGGGCTCTTCCTCCTACTTTAGTAATGAACAAATCTTTCCCCAATGTAGAATTATTTAATGCAAATAAAAAAAGGGATGTAGTTAAAAAGATAGTAGATATAAAATATTCTCCGTGACTTCCAGATAATACCTTTTCTAATAAGTATCCTTCTAACACTTGGACAGTAAAGAAGATAAAAATTAATAATAGGTAGGTTTTGGCTGTTATTGCTCTGGACTTTTTAAAGAAATTATCATTCGCAAAGAAGAATCCCAAAGTTGTATAAAAAAGGCCGATGAATAAAGCATCCCGTGTACTTAGAGGAAAATCGTAGAACACCGAAAACGATTGTCCGAAAAGACCTAAAAAGTTTAATATTAAGCTGATGATTAAAAGAAGCCTTACTTTTTTAAACTTAAAAAAACTGAATAGAATGAAAACACTCCAAATTAATGCGGTTAAAAACCACAATTGGTATCCGCTAGTCCCAGTTCCATAATATATAAGGTCAAGAAATTTAAAATGATTAATGTATTGCTCAAATTCCTTTGGTGCATCTGTAGCAACTTTATAAAGAATAAGAACATCATACATCATATAAAAGAAGAGCCAGCATACATACAGTTTTAAGATTTTTATAATATACCTTTTAAAATAATCTATGGAATCCCTTGTATGCATGATCTTTTTACCGAACAAATAACCAGATGCAGTAAAGAAAAATGGGACGGCAAACCTTGAGAAGTTATCGAGAATAAATAGACCAATCTGGCTATCCCTTGGGAATACATGAATGACTACAACGGAAAATATTGCAAAAAATTTAATAAAGTCAATCGCGTTATTTCTTTCCATTTGCTCACCCTTACTATCATTGGTTATCCCCTATATTATGTACACCCAAGAGATTTTTATTTTTCTCTTTCTGAATCCAATTACGAGATGCTGTAAGAGACTTCAAGGAGGGTGGTCTGTTCATCAAGTAGTAGTGCATCACCTTGCGGATAGTCATATGTATGCCAAAAAGGCAGTCAACTTCTTTTTCGTAGTAATAGTTACCAGGCGTATCATAACAACTTAGGATATTAAACGTGAAGCTTTAACCATTCAGTAGAAAAGGGGGCTGCTCTAACTAAGAATAATAAGTGGGAAAAGGGATACCTACAGGATTTAAAGGCTTATTTTTTTGATTATAAAAGATCGGTTCACTATAATGTTTTTGCTGCTCTAAAAGAGTTTCTTTATAGTCATGAAATATCGGTAAGACAATGGGATGAAGGGGGAGGAGGCGTTCTTTTTTCCCTTTTCCTCGAACTAAAATGGTTTGATTTTCTAAATTAACTTGCTCCCATGTTAACGTCTCATTCCTGTTGTTGCGAGTAGTTTAAACATTAATTCATTTCTAATTCTTTGGGGGCGCAGATCATGTTCTAAACAGGTAAATAATTTGTGTAGCTCCTGTAAGGTCATATATTTAGGTAAATACTTATCGGCTTCAGGTGCTTGAATACCTGCTGTGAAGTCAGACTTCATGTAATTTTCTTTTAAACAATATTTACTAAATGATTTTAAGCACGAAATGCGGCGTTGTAGCGTTCTTGGCTTAATACTATGATTAATGACCTGATCTTGCACAAAACGCCGCACACTGGACAATGTGAGTTCATCTAAGTCCAATGATCGGTTGTTAGCCGTTAAAAACTCACCGTAGAGCTAAGGTGTTCAAGGAGTAATTTTTCTCAACTTCTAAGTACATGAGATAATCATCCGAAGATTGAACGTTATTCATAATTATCAGACCTCCTGGGAATTATTCGGTCCAACCCAAGGAATTATGTTCGAAACCATTTATTATGAGAAATAAACGACTTATAGGAAGAACCCTGATAGTTATCGGAAGCAGTATTGAAATATTATAGTCAACTTGAGCCAAGTTAGGGGACAATAATCAATCTTATGGGAACTTGAAGTTGAGACCACTTGATACTATTATGTTTGTTTCTAGTTTACATAATATATATTATAGGAAGTAATATTTTTAATGTTAATCTTGTCTCATATCTTAAGAATACTTAACTTAGTGAGACAAGATACAAATTTTTATATTTAATCATTGCTATTATTTTTATCTATAATCTTTTTATCTAATTGCAAATTAATACTTTTAAAACTTTTAGTAAGTATCAATACAGTTTAGTGAAAAAATGATTAATCTTCATATTTTATAGTAAAGATAAACATTGGCATACAGATTTCTAGGATATAAGTTAATTACAATCAGTTATGCCTAATGTCATTTAATTCCCTGTTTTTTATGAACCTTAATTCTCTGTTAATTGCTAACATATTCTGCGCCATTTTTAGTTATGTGTGCCATTATTTAATTAATACACTTTAGTTCATTTATTATTTACGATACTTAGTCAATTTACTCTCAGGATCTCTAATTGACTTGTTGTAGTAATTAAATCTATTGTATTATTACCCTTCTTGTAAAAAACCGAAGCTCCTTCACTTTCCCCCTTTTTCCATCCATCCGCTTTAAGGGCTAATTCATATCGATATGGAATGCCGTTTTCTTCTGTTGCTCTTGACCAATTATACCTTTTCCCTTGTTCATTTATATGAACCAATTCAGCATTTCTAGGTACAGGAAATCCGTATAAATCCTCAGTAGTATTGTATTGTGACATAGTTATGAAGTAATAAATGATTCCCCCACCTATCAATAACACTGCTATGGCGAGTGCCCAATTAATCTTTTTCTTCAATTTGCAGATTCCTTTCCTTAAGACATATTTTTAGACGAGACTATAAGAATCGTTATCTACAAATTCTATATTGATCTAAATTAACCTCTCCAACAGACCTAATCTGCCTATTTTATTATTCTGATATATAAATTAAATGGTAAAATGAGAAATATCACGGGTTAACACTTATAAAAAGTTATATAAATATAGTTTGTTCTAATGACGACTCAATAGCTTTTTTACTTTAAATTCCGCTTTATTACTGAAAGTGATGATGGGATCCGCTATTTAGCCACAATATCCCCTAAAAGACTTCTTAATTTAACTTATAGCTATAGCACGAATTAATACCATTTATAAATGATTAAAAACCTTAATTCAATGATGATCAATCTGCTCTGTTGTGAAATCTATTTTTTAAAAAAAAATGGAAAGTATTGCGATATTAAGGACAAAAACAAGTTTTGACAGCTTTCATAAGTCCAACATGCAATGAATCAATATGAAACTGCCATGTGTTATAAGGTAAACCTTCAAATCGTTGTTTTGAAACACTATCCACTTTTAGCAAATAAGTTCTCTGGTATCTTGAGTAGAATTCAATTATATATAAATCGTAAAGATTAACTTCGCTTTTTACATTTTATAAAAAATGATTCAAAGTGAAGCAAAGTTCAGGAATCAAAGCAGCTTATAGGCACATGCCAGATGTCATAAGAATTGTATAAAGCACTAAGGTATAGTCAGATTAAAGGGAGTAATATAGTAAACTCTATTCGCGCAACTTTCACAGCCTATTTATTTGGTTCATTTACATTTGATTACTTCATAAATAATAATTGCCAATAAAAATAATCGGTCAATCTTTTTTAAGAAATTCCTGAAAGTTGGTTAGCAAGTATGATAAATGTTGATTTAAGTACCCGATTTCCTTCTTGTATTGGCTTTTTGCCTTAGTGTGGTGAATAAACCAGACGGTCCTTCCACTTTCTGTATTAAACAATGATTTTGCTCCCTTTAGTTCGTACCCTTAATTTTGAATAAGCCTATGACTTGACACATATGAAACCAGATATCCCGAGATAAAAATGAAAGATGGTTTTTTCATGTTCGAATGGATTCGACTCGGTTTTGGATGAATTCGAACGAGGTTTTTGCTTCTTGGACGATTTGTTTTAATAAATCATTGACAGTCAATACTTCTTTTATGAGTCCTACGGATTGACCACACGACCAGATGCCTCCGTCTAAATTTCCTTCAAAGTATACTTTTTTGCTTCTTTGTCCCGTAATTAGAGGAATTAATTCCTCTATAGTGGCCCCTTCACTTTCAAGTTTTTCCACTTCTTTACTGACGGCATTTAATGCTACACGCGATGGGCTCCCTATATTCCGTTGGATGACAACCGTATCCATTTCATTGGCTGATACCATCCAGTTCTTCACGTTATCATGAATGGGCGCTTCTTTGGTTGCCATGAAGCGAGTCCCCATGACGATACCTTCAGCACCGAGTGACAATGCACTAATGAGGCCTCTGCCATCTGAAAATCCCCCGCCTGCTATCACAGGTATAGTAACAGAGTCAACGACTCTAGGGAGCATGACAAGCGTACCTACATCCCCCATGCCAGGATGCCCGCCTGTTTCATTCCCTACAATAATAATGGCATCGACACCTAATTTCTCTGCCGATATTGCGTTTTTGACGTTCGCTACCTTATGTATCACGGTAAAGCCGTGCTCTTTAAGTTTGGGCATTAAACTCTCTGGGCTTCGGCCACTCGTTTCAACAATTTTTACATCTTCGTCAATCAAAATATCGATGAACTGATCATTCGGGGTTGCCGTTTGACTTGGAAACAGGTTCAGGTTGACAGCAAAGGGTTTCTTAGTCAAAGTTTTCACTTTACGTATTTCATCACGAAGACCTTCTGGTGTCACCTGTGTTTTCGAAGTGATGATGCCTAGTCCCCCCGCTTCTGAAACAGCGGCTGCGAGCGGGGCTCGTCCAACTTGAAACATCCCGCCGCAAATAATCGGATATTCAATCCCCAATAATTCAGTAATTCTCGTTTTCAATTGCCATACCCCTTTCGATTTTCCTGGATTTCTATTAATCATTCGTTTTTAGATAATGTACGTTGCCCGGACTATAAACCATACTTATGGAGCCGCTTGTAAAATGTACTTCTTGGTATATCCATCAACTTTGCTGCAGCAGTGACATTTCCTCTTGATTTTTGTAATGCCTCTAACATTAGATCCCGTTGAATTTTTTCACGGATCGTCAGTTCATTTTCCTTGAAGCCTTTTTTATTGCCTTCCTCAAATGGAGGGAAATCCTCATGCCGGGTAACGGGCTGTGAAGGCATGGAATTCAACACATTAACATAATCCAGAGGTCCTTCTGCAAGTAAGATGGTCAATCGCTGAAGTACATTTTGCAGTTCTCTTATATTGCCTGGCCAATTATAATCCTTTAAATGATTAAATAATTCTTCCGTTAATGGAATATTCCATTTATTCTTCGAACACAAGTAGTTCACTATATAAGGAATGTCTTCAATCCTATCCCTTAAGGGAGGTACATGAATGGGGTAAACGTTCAACCTATAGTATAAATCTTTACGAAAGGACCCTTCATTGACAAGCTCTTCAAGATTACGGTGCGTTGCAGTGATGATGCGAATATCCAATGAAATGCTTTTTGTGCCACCGATTGGAACGATTTTTCTTTCCTGAAGTACACGCAGTAAGGCAACTTGCATCGCTAGAGGGATTTCACCGATTTCATCGAGAAAAATGGTCCCTCCATTTGCCTGCTCGAACTTCCCTTTGTGCCCTTGCCGTTTAGCCCCTGTAAAAGCGCCATCAACATACCCGAATAATTCACTCTCCATTAAATCTTTAGGGATGGCTCCGCAATTTATCGTGACGAACGGACTATTTTTACGAGAGCCATTTTCATGGATAGCCATGGCAATTAGCTCTTTTCCGACCCCGGTTTCACCATGTATATATACATTAGCTTCTGCCGGTGCAACAAGCTTCACTTTATGTAATGTGTTTTGAAAGGATTCACTAATCCCTCTTTCCCCTTTGAAGTCAAACACTTCTGATCGGAATGAAGCAGGAAAAATGGTTTTATGACCATGATTCTCTGACAAGAATATACACTTACCGGAAATCCTATTATCTTCTTTAGAGGGAAGCGGGTTTTCCTTAACGATTCGATATCCATGATTTAATAGGTCGGCCAATGCCATGCCAAGGGATTGAGGAATTTTTTTGCGAACCTGTTTGCTGGCTGATATGATCATTTCTTTTTGATTACAAACGATAAAAGGCAGATCTGGATAGGTTTCTGCAAGTTCTATCGAGTGCTGGGTCAGTGCGAGCTCCTTTTTATAGGAACGCACTCCCATTTCCTGTTCGATCGTATAAGCCAAATTGGCTACCATACCCAGCATGGATGGATGGAAATATTCCACTGGACAAGATATATCCAAAACGCCCAATATCTTACCGTCTTCATTTAAAATGGGCTTAGCAGAGCAACTCCATTTATGTGAGGCAATGGAATAGTGTTCAGTACCTTGGATCATAACGGCTTCACCCGTTTTCAAAGCTGTTCCAATTGCGTTCGTTCCGACCTCACCCTCCGTCCATCGTACGCCTTCCACAAAATTTATTTTGCCTGCCTCATTTAGGATTTTCTCGTTTCCGGAAAGTGATAGGACATATCCATCGGGATCGACTAACAAAGCCATCATTCCCGATTCTTTTATCGATTTATCCATCCTTGATAATTGGGGTGATGCCACTTCCAACAGGAATGAGTTTTTTTCTCTTTGAATTTCCAATGATTCATTCGTCAAAATGTGCTTCCCTTTATTAAGGTACGGGTTGACTTGATCTTTTTTGCAGCGATACCAAGATTCCATGATTCGCTTGTTCAGGCGATTTGAATCGAGAACCCCTTCACTGACAAAGCGTTCCCATGTACGAAGATAACAACTAGTGGATAGCATATAATCCTCCTCTAATCATTTGGTTTGAACCTTCAAAAGTGAAAATATATCTAGTCAATCTACAGGGAAAATACCAAGGAGTAATATAAAAGGATTTTAATCGAGGTCCATTTAATTATAGTAGATTATGTATCCGCTTACAATATATAGATTGAGTTTACCAAAAAAGCTTCATGTGTATAATCACATGAAGCTTCTCTATCAATATATATTGGCTGGTTTATGAAAAAAGTTAGTATATATCCAATAATAGTTTTAAGAATGGACAGCTTGACCTACAACATTTAGTAGTGCCTCATGTATGGATTCCGACAAGGTTGGATGCGCCGCTACTAACTCTTCTATCATATCTACCGTTATTTCTGCATGCAGCATGACCGTTCCTTGACCGATCAATTCTGTTGCATGTTGGCCGACAATGGAAAAACCTAGAATTTCATTATATTGTGGGTTCACTAGGACTTTGACCTTTCCTACCGGTTTATTGGAAAGGATAGCTTTCCCATTTGCCGAAAAAGAGAATTCACCAACTTTAATTTCCCCATATTTTTTACGAGCTTCTTTTTCAGTCAAGCCTACACTAGCAATCTCTGGGGAGGTATAAATGCAGCGGGGGATTGCCTGGTAATTCACTTGTGCAAATTGACCACAGGCATTCAGAGCCGCCACTCGCCCTTCATGAAAAGCAACATGGGCAAGTTGTATGCCCCCTATCACATCACCACAGGCATAAATCGATGGATTGCCTGTTTGCATTCGATCATCCACCGAGATACCATGTCGGGAAAAATCAATACCGTTTCCCTCTAGTCCCATCCCGTTCACTCTTGGTTTTCTCCCTATTGACACCAGTATGTAATCAGCTTGAAGTTCTTCCGATTTGCCATCGCTTTTCTCCAAAAATACCGTCCTACTGGTAAAATTGATATTCTTTACAGATGTAGAGGTATGGACTGTTACGCCCTGGCTTTTCAATTCTTTATGCAGGAAGCCCGAGATATCATCATCTTCGCCTGGAAGTAGCTTTTCCCCCATCTCGATAACGGTTACCTTGGTACCCATCCTACTGTAAATACTGGCAAATTCACATCCGATGACGCCGCCTCCGATAATTAGCAGTGAATCGGGGAGGGCTGGAAGTGCCATGGCCTGTCCACTGTGGATGATCCATTGACCATCAAACGGGGCAAAAGGCAATGGAATCGGTTCAGACCCAGTTGAAATGATGACCTTACTAGCATCAATCTCTTGATGTTCATTTCCGTTCTTGATCTGTAATCGATTGCTCGTTAGGAAAGACGCTCTTCCCTGAATGACTTTTATTTTATTCTTACTCATTAAATATTGAATGCCGTTCACTAGTTTAGAAATGACATCATTCTTTCGTTCTTGAACGGCTTCCCAATCGACTTCAATTGAATTGGAAGGTATGCGAATTCCCATTTGACCAGCACTTTTCACCAATTCATACGTATCCGCACTTTCTAATAATGACTTCGTTGGCATGCACCCTTCGTTTAAACAGGTTCCCCCCAATGGACCGTCGACTATCAATATGACCTCCTTATCCTGCTGGGCAGCAGTGATTGCCGCTACATACCCAGCAGGACCTCCACCTATAATGGCTATACGATTCAAGTGTTTTCCCTCCCATTCTATAAAATCACGGTGATCGGCTCTTCTAAATACCGTTTTAGTGTCTGTAAAAAGGCAGAAGCGGGAGCTCCGTCGAGTACACGGTGATCAAAAGTTAAACTGAGCGGCAAGATCGTTCTCCTTTCCAATTCATCGCCAATATAGAGGGGGGTATCATAAGCAGATCCAATTCCAAGTATCCCTGTTTCCGGTGTATTCAGAATCGGTGTAAAGTGCTCAACTCCGTATGCCCCCAGGTTACTGATGGTAAAAGTCGACCCTTGCATGTCTTCACTAGGCAATTGACCGTCACGTGCCTGCCTAGCCAGTTCCTTACCCTTTTTCGATAACTGCCTTAGTGTACAACTTTCGGCATTTCTTATGACTGGAACAACGAGCCCTTTCTCCAAGGCCACTGCTAATCCAAGATGTACATGCTCATACAAATGGATGTTATCTTCAATATAAGCACTATTCATTTTAGGATGTTCTTTTAGTGAAAGTACGACAGCTTTGGCAACAAAGTCTGTTATCGTAAGTTTAGTTGATTCATGTTTTTGTAGTACACCAGCAGCTTGTTTTTGCAATATGACTAAATCGGTGACATCAACTTTCATCGTGAGAGTTAATTGGGCACTGCTTTGCAAGCTCTCCATCATACGTTTGGCAATGATATTCCTCATTCCGGTCACAGGAACCCGCTGGGGACTATCTAAAGGATGTTGGGGATCCGTTATTCTTTCTTCGCTATTTACAGACTTGGCATCCCTTTTCTCAATTACTTTCTGTACATCTTCTTTAGTAATTCTCCCGCCTGGTCCTGTGCCTTGGACCTTCTCAATGTCAAGATTGGCTGCCTGTGCCATTTTTCGCGCAACCGGGGTGATCATCAATCGATCTCCCATTGGCAAAATGGGTGACTCTTTGGTATTCGGCGTTACTTGTTCATGAATTTCCGGCTCGGTTTCTTCAGTAACAGGTTCATTGCTAATAATTTTTTCATTCGGATTTCCGATATGACAGATAACGGTTCCTGGGGGTACACCTTGTCCTTCTTGAACAGCTATGTTCAGGATGGTACCATCCGCTGGAGATTCAATATCCATTTCTATTTTCTCCGAATTGATGCTGGCTATTGCTTCACCTTTTTCGACCGGATCGCCAACCTCCTTACTCCATAACGAAACAGTGCCTTCTTTCATTGCCATGCCCAATTTCGGCATTACCACTTCGACCGCCATATCAATTTCCTCCCTTCAGAATTTGTTTTCTGTGGTCATTTTTTGTTTTTGCTTGCACCAACTTTTGCGGACATATACGAAAAAGCTGGAGTATCATACTGATTTAATTACACCCCAAGAATGGATGGTTCCCCCAATAATTCCGAAACGACTTTTATCACTTTTTCTGATGTTGGAAGGTAAATATCTTCTAGGGGAGGTGAAAAAGGTACTGGTGTATGTGGAGCAGTAATCCTTTTTATTGGCGCATCGAGAGTGTCAAATCCCTTATCCGCAACCAATGCGGCAATATCCGTTGCCATGCTGCATCTTGGATTCGCTTCATCTATCACGATTAAACGATTTGTTTTTGCCACAGAGGAGAGAATGGATTCCTCATCCAGTGGTGACAAGCTCCTTGGATCTACAATCTCAATTTCAATGCCCTTCACTGCAAGTTTTTCAGCTGCCTCCATTGCTGTGTGAACTTGCTTACCGATGGCAACGACCGTCAAATCCGAGCCATTCCTTTTAATTTCGGCTTTGCCAATCGGAATTGTATAGTAGTCTTCCGGGACCTCTCCTACCATGTTATATAGCGTTTTATCTTCAAAAAAGATGACTGGGTCATTATCTTCAATGGCTGAAAGTAATAGCCCTTTTGCATCGTACGGGGAAGAAGGGACGACCACCTTCAATCCAGGAATGCTTGTAAATAAGGCATAAAGGCTTTGTGAATGCTGAGCTGCCGCCCTGAATCCTGCACCATGCATCGTACGGATCGTCACGGGAACTTGTGCTTTCCCCCCAAACATATAGCGGAACTTCGCACCTTGATTCAATACTTCATCCAAACAGCTGCCAATGAAATCATTGAACATTAACTCGGCAATCGGTCGTAAACCTGTCGAAGCGGCTGCCATGGCCGCTCCCATATAACCTGCTTCAGCAATGGGCGTATCAAGGATCCTGTCCCGGCCAAACTCTTGAACCAATCCTTTTGTGACACCTAAAACACCACCCCATGCTTCGTCATCCTGCAAATGATCAACCTCTGCACCGCCGGCTACATCTTCTCCCATAAGGATGACATTTTCATCTTTTCTCATTGCCATGGCCATTGCTTCATTTATTGCTTGTGACATACTGATTTTTCTACTCATCTCAATTCCTCCTATTATGGTTTAATAAGATACATAAACATCGTTTAATAAATCAGATGCCTCTGGATACGGGCTTTCTTCACTGAACTTTACTGCCTGTTTAATAGATTCCTCCACGGCACTCTCTAGAGAAACCAGATCTTTTTCTCCCAGCAGATTCTGATTCAGTAAGTAATTCCTAAAGAGAGCAATCGCATCTTTCTCTTGTTTATGCTCCTTTTTGTCTTGTTCTTTTTTATATTTCTGTGCATCTCCCTCGAAGTGTCCATAATTACGATAAGTAACGCATTCTATTAATGAAGGGCCTTCTCCCCTGCGAGCTCTCTGAACGGCTTCTTCAGCAGCCTTATACACAGCCATAACATCTTTCCCATCCACCCGGACACCCGGAATATTGTAGCTAATCGCACGATCGGCTATCGTTTTACAACTAGAAGCATAGTTGAATGGCGTGGCTTCCCCATACCCATTATTTTCAGCAATGAAAATAACGGGTAGCTTCCAGATTGCCGCCAGATTTATCCCTTCATGGAAGGTCCCATGATTATTGGCACCATCACCAAAAAAACAAACACTAACATGATCCGTCTTTTTATATTTGGCAGTTAAAGCTGCACCGCATGCGAGCGGAAAGCCTCCACCGACTATCCCGTTCGCACCTAACATCCCTTTATCCAGATCGGCAATATGCATGGAACCGCCTTTTCCTTTACAAAGCCCTGTCACTTTTCCATATATTTCAGCCATCATCCCATTTAAATCGCATTCTTTTGCAATACAGTGGCCATGCCCCCGGTGAGTGCTGGTAATGCTGTCTTTATCGGATAAGTGGGCACATACTCCGACAGCCACCGCTTCTTCCCCAGCATACAAATGGACAAACCCTGGTAAAATCCCCTTTGCAAATGATTCATGAACTTGGTCTTCGAATTTTCTGATCTCCAGCATTTTTTTGTACATCCAATAAGCCTTCTCCTGTGATAACTTAATTTCATTAGGTTGAACCGTTTCCATATTTCATCCCCCAATCATTAATAATGAGTCAATGATTTATATTGCAAATATTGTGCCAAAATGGAAGGTTGGCAAATTAGGACTTTTTCTATTTTCAATCGAAACAAAACGAGACAAAATGAGATTGTTGTCTCGTTTTGTCTCGTTTTTCAAAAAATATACTATCTCATTATGGGATAGAACCTGCATTTCGCGGATATTATATGACATTTTTGTGGTTAAAAAACAAGGGGAGTTGAGGTTCTGGACAGTATCAATCCAGCTTAACGTAATTTTTTTAATGCACTGCTCCATGCGATCGTTTGATCTAACATAGCGTGGACATTACCAAGGTGTAAATCAGCTGGTTTAAATGTCTTGTAGTTTTCAAAGTCTGTAAATAGTGAAAATGTTGGATTTACTCGAACGTCCGCAACAAGTAATTCACCTAAGATGCCACGCAAATGTTCAGCTGCACGAGCTCCGCCTGTTGAACCATAGCTCACAATGCCCGCCGCCTTGTTGTTCCATTCATCGCGTGCGGAATCAAGCGCATTTTTTAATGCTCCTGTAATACTGTGATTGTATTCCTGTACGATAAAAACAAATCCATCTAAGCTGGAAAGTTTTTCTGCCCAAGCTGTTAACCCCGGTTCTTTACCAGTGCCTTCACCCAAAAAAGGCAATTTAAAGTCTGCAATATCTACGATTTCATAATTTGCATCTCCGCGTTTATCAGCTATTTCTTTTACCCAATTTCCTACTTGTGGACTTACGCGTCCTTGACGTGTGCTTCCTAAGATAATTCCAATGTTTAATTTCCCCAATGGTTTTTCCTCCTCGTTAAGGTTTGTTTAAAATAAAGAAGTTATAATTTTAATTGATTTACATGTTTTCAATGACTTCCACTAATGTGTAGTACCCACCTTCTGCATCTTCAATGAGATGTTTTATCTTGTTAAGGTGTTCAGTAAATTCACTTTTTTCTAACCAATTTTTATGATGATCAACACTTTCAAAGGTAGTTATCATAATAGCCTTATTTTTATCAACAGAACGATGCCAACGACTATTAATCCAACCAGGAACACCTTGAGATCCCCTCTTAAAATTGAGAAGTTCTTCAGACTGTATCGCAACTAATTCATCTAGTTTGCCAGGTTTAGCTGTAAATACATTAATCCATACTATTGATTTACTTGAATTCATATACATAATCTCCTGTCATTTAAATTTATTTTTCTCAATGCATAATAAATCTGCACTTTCTTTTTCATTATTGGGTGTCAGTACTAACTGTCATGATATTTCAGGAAAAACTAGGGAGTTAATGCCCTAGTGAATGTTTGCACACTTTCCATTATAAATGCCTCAAGGGACACGGTCGGATAGTTCTCATCGGCATCCAGGTTGTTCATAAAGGCACCAAAATTCATCATCATGAACGACCACGCTTGCAGCTCTGAATCTGTGTGAATAAGTTTTCCTTTTTCATACATCGTGTTAAAATAGTTTGTCAAAATTTCCAGTAACTTCTGAGGATGCTTTTGTGTTCTTTCTCGAAATCCAGGTAAATTGCCTTCTTCCTTGATACTTATCATAATCATTTTCCGGTTACGATTCATGATTTCATGATATGTTCGACTTATCAGTTGTAAGTCTGAATGTAAATCCCAAACGATTTGCCTTTCATTAAAAAGTTTTGTCATTTCTTCGGCATAGTGATATCGTTCAAATGCCGTTTCTAAAAGATTTTGCTTACTTCCGAAGCGACGAAACAGTGTCTTTTCACTCAAACCTGCCGCACCAGCGATTTCCAGAGTAGTAACACCATTGTAGCCTTTCTCTGCTATTAGATCGATCGCAGCCAAAAGTAGCTTATCATCGTTACTTAGATTATGACTGTTACTCATACTCTCAACTCTTCCTTCCAGACTGTCAGTACTTACTGTCTTTTGATTTTATTCTATTCATCAGTTTTAAATTTGTCGACAAAAATTCCATCATAAGGTAAGTTTGTCATTATACTGAGTAGATGTTTAAGGTGCTGGATGAAGTAATTCATCTTGTTATGCACATATTGAAGATAAATGAGGAAGTGATCCCTCTTTATATTTTCCCGTTCCTTTCCTTATCGTAGAAAATCAGGGTTATTTATTAAAAAATGTTTGAACGTGCAATCTTGGTTTTACCGGCAGAATTCTTTTAAGAAGAAAAAAGACGGAGCTTTTATGCTCCGCCTGTTTGCTAGAATATTTTTTTCTCATTCAACTCAATGGCTAATTCTTTAAAGAACTGAAGCGAATCAGGGTTTCCCATGGAGTCTGGATTCACGACTTTATCAAACTCGAAACCTAACAACACTTTACGTATCGGGACTTCCATTTTCTTTCCGTTCAAAGTTTTAGGTATTTGTTCAACGACATGGATTTGGTCAGGAATAAAGCGAGGGGACACATGTCCTCTGATTTGTTCCTTGATTTTTGCTGTCAATGCTGCATCCAGGCTATTACCGGGCTTAAGGACAACGAACAGGAGCAAGGAAGAACCGCGGCCAAGCACTTCCCTATCAATGACAAGGCTTTCCATAACCTCGTCGATCGCTTCGACGACCCGGTAGATATCGCTGGTTCCCATCCGTACACCAGAACGGTTGATGGTCGAGTCGGAACGACCATAAATGATACAACTGCCCTTGTCGTCGATTTTTATCCAATCACCATGTTTCCAAATGCCGGGATACGTATCGAAATAACTCTCGTAGTATCTTGTCCCGTCTTGATCATTCCAGAAATAAAGCGGCATGGACGGCATGGGTTTGGTAATGACCAATTCACCGACTTCATTAATCAATGTTCGGCCTTGTTCATCAAAGGCCTCTGCACGAACACCTAATGCCCTTCCTTGTATCTCCCCGATTCTTACAGGTAATGTGGGAACGCCACCTACAAATCCGGCACAAACATCGGTTCCGCCACTGGATGAACTAAGCCAGATATCCTTCTTGACATTCTCATACACCCATTTGTACCCGTCACCCGACAAAGGTGCTCCAGTGGAAAAAAGGGCCTTCAATTTCGATAAATCATATTTTCCCATTGGCTTGATTCCTAACTTCATGGAATTCGTAAGGAATGGTGCACTTGTTCCAAAGAAAGTCATGCCTGTATCTTCAGCCAATTGCCAAAGGGCATCCATATCCGGGAAAGAAGGACTGCCGTCATAAAGAACGATCGTCCCTTCATTAAGCAAACCACCCATTAGGAGATTCCACATCATCCACCCTGTCGTCGTAAACCAGAATACCGTATCCTCAGAAGTCATGCCTTGATGCATTCTTGTTGATTTAAAATGCTCCAATAATATTCCGCCATGGCCTTGTACAATAGGTTTTGGCATTCCGGTTGTACCTGATGAATAGAGAATCCAAAGCGGATGATCAAACGGAACACTTTCAAAAGATAATTCGGCTTTTTCTTTTACTAGATCATCCCATGGAATCGTATCTGCCAGATTCTCTTCCAAAATCTTCTTTTCTATGTAAGGAACCATTACAGTATGCTTGACAGTAACCAATTCCTGTTTAAGCTGTGCAACAACGGATGTTTTATCATATGCTTTTCCATTGTACTGGTACCCATCAACCGCAAGTAATACAACCGGTTCAATCTGTTTGAAACGATCAATGACGCTTCTTGCCCCAAAGTCAGGTGAACAGCTGGACCAGATGGCACCTATACTTACTGTCGCCAAGAAAGCTATGACCGCTTCAGGGATATTTGGCATATAAGCTACAACACGATCACCGGATTTCACACCAAGTCCCCTTAACGAATGGGCAACAGAAGCTACTTTTTCTTTCAGCTCTTTCCAGCTTACCTCTTGCTGCCTGATATGTTCGGAACGAAAAAAGATCGCCGTTTTATCTTCTTGATCATTCAATAATGCATTTTCAGCATAATTAAGCCTTGCCCCTTCGAACCATTTCGCCCCTGGCATTGAATGCTCCGCTAAAACCCTGTCATATTTCCTGTCAGCTTTTACATCACAATAATCCCAAACCGAAGCCCAAAAATCCTCCAGTTCAGCAACCGACCATTTCCATAATTCATGATAATCTTGAAATGATAAACCTTTCTTTTCGTTTAACCATTTCATATATTGAGTCAATACCGTTTGCTCGATTTGTTCGTTTGTAGGTTCCCAAATGATTTGTCCATCTGTAAGCGATTTCATTTAATCATCTCCATTAGGTATCGAATTCATCATTAAATCATTTCATAATAATTGGTAGTTAACTTAAATTGTAATATATGAGAATAAAACCGTCAATTTACACTAAATTCAAATTGGCTCGTTTCTATGAATGGGCAGGTTAATAGAGAAGCATGTACCTTTCCCTTGTACACTTGACACATGTATCGATCCATCCATGCTTTTTATAACGCTATATGAAACCATCATGCCTAATCCCGTTCCTTTATTTTTTGTCGTAAAGTATGGTTCACCTAAACGGTATATTTGTTCCTGTGTCATTCCACTTCCTTGATCTTGAATCTTAATTTGGATGGTGGGGGCAGCATGAATTAAATGTATGTATATTTCGCCATCATCTTGCATCGATTCTATGCCATTCTTTAAGATATTGAACAAGCACTGTTGGAATTTCTTCCTTTCCCCCATGATATAATAAGCTTCATCTTCGAATAGGGATAATTTCAATTCGATTCCATTATCGTTTGCCAAGGGATTTATACTGTTCACGACATGCTGAATTTCCTCGGATACCCTTAATCGCTCTTTATTTTCAGGGCTTATGGCAGCAAACGTCAAATAATCATTTATGACATCCGTAGCCCGATCTAATTCCTTCAACGCAATATTTGCATACTTAACCTTTGTATTGGGAGAAACGTCTTCGCTTAACATTTGAATATATCCCCTAGTAACTGTAAGGGGATTTCTGACTTCATGAGAGATGCTTGCAGCCAGATGACTAACGATTTGCAATTTTTCCGCTTTCACTAATTTTTCGAGAACCTGAAAATTAGTGAGAATGACCTCCCATAGTAATATTACAACAACAATTCCTATGACTTGGATCGTGAAGTATTGTTTCCATATACTTATGCCTATAGTAAGTTCAAATACTTCTGTTGAAATAAACTGTGTGAGACTGTGAACAATAAAGATTAATGAAATACCGATGAAGATTTTTTTACTGACTGACATTTTTAAATAGTATTTTGATATAAAAAACAGGGAAACACCAATTAGCGGAAAAGTGATGCATGATATATAAAATCCATTTTCCCCCCCTGTTAAATAGCGAATAAGTAGAGTGATGACAATTAATATGATTCCTAACCGGTACCCTCCATATAAACCGCCTAATAGAAATGGAATCCATCGAAGATCCCAAACAAAATCCTTTTCTGTGACAACGGGGAATAGCATGCATAGAACAAGTGAGAGAATAGGGAAAATGGATAAGAACGATCCTTTTAATGCATCTAAACGGTATACGTACTTTACTAGATAGCTCATTTGCAATAAAAAAATCGGAAAAAGGATAATTAAAAAGTTAATCAGTAAATCTTTTGTCATAAGATTCATTTTTACACCGAACTTTCGATATTTTTCGAAGATTTAGACAGGTATATAAATCATAACAAGATAGAGAATGATTAGCTAGTAAAATTATATTGTTGGAATTAAAATGAGGCAGCTGAAGCATAGAGGTACCAACAATGAAAACGGATGAATAGGGGGGAGAGAATGAACAGGAAAAAGCACTGAAACGACGAGGTCATTTCAGTGCCATCAAATAATTTCCGAATACGCACTTAATAAAGAGCTGATTTTGCTAGCATGGTGATTGTCGCATCATCCATCGGAGGATTATGAAGTCCTGCGCGTACATCCCTATAATAGCGTTGCAGGGGATTTGTCCGTTGTAAACTTTTGGCTCCGACGACTCTCATCGCTTTATCGACAATCGAAATCGATTTATTGACGACCGATAACTTAACAGCACCCAATTGTTTCGATAGTTCATCATGATCTTCAGGGTGCTGCTCCCATTTTTCTGCGACAGAGTAAAGAAAATGGTGTGCCTCGCTCAATTCCAGTTCCATCTCCCCAATTGTCCGTTGAACATTCGGAAGATCCCTGATTGGTCCTGGTAAGCTATTGGGAGAATAGGTTTTCGCAAATTCAACTGCATAATTTCTGGCAGCCACTGCAATTCCCAAGTAGCAAGCCGGTATATGTAAGAGCCACGCTTCGGGTTTCCTGTTTCCACCAGGATTGCTTTTCATGACTAAATGCTTTTTAGGCAGGCTGACGTCATTTAACACCAAATCATGACTTCCTGTTCCCTGCATGGAAATCATATCCCAAGTTTCTTCTATACTTACACCGATTACATCACGATGGACTAAAAATGTGCCTAAACACTCATCCTCGGGTACCCATGCCGTTACAAGAAAAATATCAAGGACGGGTGAGAGTGTAGTAAAAGTCTTTCTTCCATTCAAATTCCATCGTTCACCCTTTTTGATAGCGATCGTTTCCGGACGGCCGCCACGCGTCGGGCTTCCTGTTCCAGCCTCAGATGCTGCCGTGTTGATGAGGGCGCCTTTCGACACTTCAGAAAACAATTCATTCATGGCCCCTTTTTCCCAGGGTCTTTTCTCGGTTAAAGATAGGACCGTTCCGACATGCCAGCCTATTCCTAAAGCTGTTGGACCACAATACTGAGCTATTTTTTCTTGGCATAGGAGAAAATCATATAAGGAACCGCCATTTCCCCCATCTTCTTTGGCTAAGGTCAATTTAGGATATCCGAATTCCTTTAACTCCTGAATGTTTTCAAAAGGAAAACCCTTTGTATCATCAAGAACTTCAGATCGGGCGGAAAAGGACTGAATCGCTTCCTCTAATTTTTGTATATATTCTTTTTGCTCCTGTGACTGAAAAAACGACATGAAGATCATTCCTCCTATAATAAACAAATTCCTGAACCATCCAGCAGCAGAAACAGCAACTGCGAACACCACTTTATCTTATCACCTTAGTGTAGTTTATGGTTTGAATCTGCCATTTAAGAGTCAAGGTCTTCATTTTTATATTCTTTGTTAGCATTCTTATAAGCTTTCTTCGCCTGATCAATATCTTTGTTTTCGATAAAGTAAGCTATCGCGGCTTGCCCGATTCCATACGTAACAGCACCCGCTACCGCACCGGAAACGGCTAGACCAGCCCCTGGTATGAAACGAACTGCAGCCCTGACACCCTCCCTGACAAGGAGACCGATTCCAGCATTGATGCCTAATGCTGTTATGAATTCACCTGCCGTTTTTGTATTGATGTCCTTATCCGCGATAAAACCAATCACTACAATCATCAACCCTTGAATGCCGGTCAAAATGGGAAAATCGGCAAAAGGTATTGGCTCTGCACCGATTAATCCGGCAATTGCGGTAAATGTTCCCACGATCGTCCTCGCGAATTTCTTCTTAACGATTTGGCTTTGCATGGCTTTGGCCGTCTTCAGCTTCGCTTCACTGGGTAAGGCCTCGATCAAGTAATCAGAAAGCAAATCGATGTTCCAACGCATATCATATTCAATATTTCCGCTTTCATCGAAATCAATATACGAACAAATCGGAATGATGTTCAATAGTGGGATTTCACTTTCGTTAAATCGCTTAGCCATCAAAGCAATCGCTTCATCAATATTTTGTTTTTTCTTTGGATTGGCATCAAAAGGTGCTTGTTTATAATGTGGAGGATCTAACTCATCCACCTGGGTGACCACACAGATGACGGGTACATCATAATGGTGATTCTCTTTAACGATCTTGCGCAGCTTGTTCAACTCTTTCAAATCCTCTTCAACCCGTGAATCCGTTTCTTTAGCTTTAATCAAGAAAAGAAACACATCAGGCTGTTCTTCGGTTACCGCTTTTATCAATTCATCCATTGGTGTTTCTTCTTCAAATTCTTCCGTGGGAGTTTCACTCTCACCCAACCCGCGGGAGTCAAGCAAACGAATTTTGGGCTCAGCATCACTTGGGTACCAAAGCCATTTTCCCTTACCCGTTCCAGATTTAACGGAACTGACATATTGCTTTTCCTGACCAAACATCGCGTTGATCAGTGATGATTTTCCAGACCCACGCCTTCCGACAAGAGCAATTCGCGGTTCCCTTGCATCAACCGTCATCGTTTTGAGCTTCAATAGCTGGTCGAGCATTTTGTTCTTTTTCGATTGTGAAATGGGCAGCTTATCTACCTGGCCTTTAATGAAACTGAATATGCTTCCCATTTCATCGTGTCTTTCCACCATCACGCATTCCCCCTTGTTAAGAAGTGTTTTAAGTAACATTTACCCTTTAACGATTCAATTTAAGCATGTAACTCGAATCTCCTTACAAACTTAAGGGGCTCCATTTCTAATAATTTATTTAAGTTTTTTCTTTTAAGAACATAACGACACTTGCCATGTATTTTTGAATTTCCTGTACTTGAAAAGCGGCCGAATCCGCAATCTGTTTATAATGATGCTGTCCTTCATCGGTGATTCGTAAATATCGTTTTGTTCGCTTTTCACTTTCCCATCTGCCGACAAGAAGCCCGTTCTCTTCCATTTCATGAGATAAATCGTATAAATAGCCGTTAGACGCGATCCAACCGAACTGATTTTTAAGCAGGTCGCCAATTTCACCCATGTAAATAGGCTTCTTAGTGAAAGCGGTTTTTAAAGTAACATAACGGACAAGGTCCTTCACAGATATTATTTTTGAGAAATACGACCTGTATTCTTCAGGAAGTTCATTAAGAACCGGAGGGTTTTCACCAGATCCCCTTAAGTCGAACATGAACCGATCAATGACCTTCTTCACTTCGGAAAACCGTTCCAGGAAATTCTCTTGGTACCATATGTAAAGCTCTTTTCCTTTTTCAGTTATCTGATAATAATTTCTTCCTTTATTCGTATATAATGATAAATGGTTGGATTCGACAAGCATATTGGATATTTTACATAAATAGTCATAGCTATGCACTTTTCCAGTAAACGTATTTTTTAGGTCCTGATGGATCGCCCTTGGATAATCCGCTTTTAATTTCAAAGAATGCAGTAAGAAAATCGTTAAAAATTCCCGCTGGCTCAACCCAACCGATTCAACCGTTGTAGACAGTTTTTCCCCTTTCTTCACTGTCAACCCCCCCTTTATATCCTTTTTATAAAACTCATCAATTAAATATTTCTTCCTTATCCCTTATTATCCTGTGCTGCCACATAATAGTAAAGTTTTTATTACCTAAGTACTTAGTACTGATTTTTCGTATTTAATCTATTGGGGGATGAGGGGATTCAGAATATTCTGTCGAGGTTTATTGTAAAATAGTTTAAAACAAAAAAAGAAGAAACGGTCCGCGATTAGGCCATTTCTTCTTTTTGTTTATTGTTCCGTTAAAATGATTGGATTTTCTTTTGTAATAACGAGAGTATGTTCATATTGGGCAGAAATCTTTCCATCTGCCGTTCTCGCCGTCCATCCGTCTTGGTCCATTTTCATATGCCATGTTCCTGCATTCAACATAGGCTCAATCGTGATGACCATACCTTCTTTAAGACGGGCACCTTTACCTGGTTTACCATAATGTAAAACGGTAGGGTCTTCGTGCATGGTTTTTCCGATTCCGTGTCCTGTAAAATCGCGGACAACTGAAAACTTTTCACCTTCTGCATATGACTGGATTGCATGCCCAATGTCCCCAAGACGATTGCCTGCACGTGCAACTTCGATGCCTCTATATAGAGCATTCTTAGTTACATCCATTAAACGCTGAGCTTCATCTGAAACTTCACCGACTGCATATGTCCAAGCTGAATCCGCCAAACCGCCGTTTAGGTTCACCACCATATCAATCGTTACGATGTCTCCCTCTTTCAGGGCTTTCTTTTGCGGGAAGCCGTGGCAAATTACATCATTCACCGATGCGCATGTTGCATATTTGTAGCCGTTATAACCCTTTTGTTCAGGTGTAGCACCGTGCTCTGCCAAGTATTTATCGACAAACTCTTCGATTTCCCAAGTCGTGATGCCCGGTTTTATCATTTTAGCGATTTCTCTATGCGTCGCAGCAAGAAGTTTGCCAGCTTCATGCATCAAATGTATTTCTCGTTCACTTTTAATAGTTATCATTTAAAAATCCTCTTTCGTTTTATATCTTTTCTGATTTAATCTCCTTAGTTATCATATGCCTTTTTTTATATAAAAAGCAACCAAAAACCCGGTAAAAATTCACCGGGTTACCTGTAATACTGAGAAAAATATGCATTTGAATTACGAAAGTGCTAACAATGGAGGCTAGCGTTTACGTTTTTACACAAATGAATATTACAGGTGTGAATTACCTAGAACATTATAATCACCCTGGGACTTAATTCTCAAAAATTCTATATCGGCCCATGTGCATTAATTGGGTACAGATTCCCATTTAACGCAAATGAAACTCTTCCTGTTTCCTCTGATACTACCAATACAAGGGCATCACTTCGTTCAGATAAACCTAATGCTGAGCGGTGGCGTGTTCCAAGTTTTTTTCCCCCTGTTGATCTGTCTGAAAGCGGGAGGACATTTGCTGCGGAAACAATCTGATTTTGACTAACCAAAACGGCACCATCATGTAGCGGATTTCCAGGGAAAAAAATTGATTCCAATAAAGAATGGGTTAACTCCGCTCCTATTGAAATACCGGGTTGAATCAATGAATCAAGAGGATCTCCCCGTTGAATCACAATCAACCCGCCATGTCTCAAATTCGACAAATTTTGTACGCAAATTGATAATTCGGGATATTTGTCCGTAAACGGTGACAAATAACAGTTCAAATAAAACGTTGCTGCTTTCATATCGATGTATATGAATTTATCCTTTATTTTCTCGAAATTTCCAAGAAGACAATAACTTTCGTCACCCATTGCGTCTAAGTTATCCTGTAATGCCGATATTACTTGACGTAAATCCTCTTTTAACATTTGTTTCATTGGTGAAAAATCACAATTGCCATTATTCACAGGCATGCACCTCCCTCCTTTTATTATTTCACTTTCTTTTTTTCAATAAATCTCAATGGGCCTCTAAAAGACCATTCTTATTTTCCCTAGCTCTATTTATGCCTTGTTAAATTTATAATTTTGAATGTACTTAAAGTTTGTCTTCACGATAATTAATTATTCATCTTTACTATGACTTCACATTTTTTTATGTCATATGGACAAGGTAAGAGAATAGATATGTTAATGACCTGTTGAAAGATATCCTATAATAAGAGGTGGTATTAGATGCCTTATGTATCAGTATTTGATCAAGGAACGTTTGAAGTTGAAATGGGAAAAAAGTTAGTATTGGCATTGGAAGACAACGGTATAAATATTCTCCACCGATGCGGAGGGAAGGCTAAATGCACAACTTGCAGAGTTGAAATATTGGCAGGTGATTTTTTGGAGGACACACATAAAGAAAAAAAGAGCTTTGAAGAAAAAGGAATGGAAGATCATTTGCGTTTATCTTGTCAAATTTACGTGAATGGAGACATAACCATTCGGCCGATCAAGACGGTAGAAAACTCTGGAATTCCTGCTGGGCCAAGGCCTGCTGACTAAATAGTTTCATAAGTGCCGTAGTTTAATCAAAAAACATCAAAACGACTAAAAATAGTTTTTGTAGTCGTTTTGATGTTTTTTTAATCTTTAGCCAAAAGAGTTACTTCTTTTCCATGACCGCAAAGTAATTATCTTCATTATCAGCAAAATTGAAGACTCTTCCAGATGGCATATTTACAAGTTCTCCCACTTTGATATTCTTCTCCGAAAAGTCTTTATATAATTCATCAAGATTATCCGAGTAAAACATTAACGAAGGTGTATTAAGATTTAATTCAGGCTGCATTTTAGCAATGAACTCCTTATTATGCAGGATGATGCTCGTTTGTGCTTCCTTTGTTGGGGCTATTTCAATCCATCTTAGTCCTTGGCCGTTATCTTCTTCAGAAATTACGCTAAAACCGAATTTTTCCGTCCAAAATTTCAATGACTCATCTTGGTTATTTACATATAACATAATTTGACCGACTTTATTAATCATTTGCTTCTCTTCCTTTCTGCTGGTTCCGTTATTAAAGATATCATTTACGTATAAGCATGATGTTGGTTGGAAATATATAACTGATTTAATCGTATTATAAATGCAAGATTTAATCAATATTTACCAAAATTCAAATTCCCGTCTTTTGGGAAGTCAAATAAATCAACATTTTTTGAATCTCGACAATTGCTTAAAAAAAAGCAGATATCTCTTACGAATTTTGCTTTATTATTTCTTCTACATATTCCAAAAAATCTGTATGTGTATTCCCTTCCAGAAATTGCGCTACCACAGTTAATGGTACTATAACTCAATCTCTCTTTTTGGAATAAAGAACCGTCTCTGATTTAATGCCCCTATGCACCCCATCAAGTGTAGAAGAAAAATGATGTACAGAATCATATTCATACCATTTATAATCTTGATTTATATGCCTTCTTATAACTTACCGATATAGGCACCTATCCTTTTCACAAAATTATCAAAATGAAACTTTAAAAGTTCACTACCCATTTGAGTAGTACTTAATCTTTCCGTATAGGCATCTATATAGCGAATACTTTCAATGGTGAAATCTAAATTTCTCTTTGTTAAGTTCTCTTGATCCCAAGTATCTTCTGACACATCCTGATACATTAATTTCGCAATGCCTTTTAAATCATTTTTTATTAATTTTGTTCTATTTAAGGAACCGAACATATGTCATTTCCCCTTTATTAATTATCTAAGTGTTAATTATAAGTCTCCCCCGATAGTTAAGAAAGGTTATGCAATCTTTATATACAGAATTTTGCAGGACTTTTCGATTTTTCCCAGAACTTCTATACAGAGTATTTCTAAAGGAGAGTGAAATGGTGGTTCTATCAAAAGAGGGTTTGTTTAATATATTGGAAGGCAACAGGAGATTGACGTTGCGGGTGGTGGAAGCCTTTCCTGAAGAGGAATTATTCCACTATACACCGGCCGGGAAGCTTCGCCCTTTCGCAGAGATGGTTAAAGAAATCATGAACATTGAGACTGGATATATTCGTGGAATTGCACTTGGTAAATGGGAGTATCCAGATTCATTTGCTGAAATTACTACAAAAGAGGCACTGTTATCAGCATGCGAAGCAATAAGGGATGATACTAGGAAACTGTGGGAGGAAATGACCGAGGAAACACTTGGAGTGGTGGAAAAGGATCCCTTTTTCGGTCCCTCACAAAGCCACTTTGATAGACTTCAATATGCCTTGGAAAACGAGATCCATCATAGGGGACAGGGTTATATCTATCTTAGAACGCTCGGTATTGAACCACCGGAATTTTTCGTCAGGTAATAATGAAACATAATGTCATTAAACTTGTAGCAACGAAAAAGAAATAAAAAAATAGGAGTGAGATAAATGTCAGTTGATGCATATCTTAATTTTGATGGAAATTGTCGAGAAGCTGTAGAGTTTTACGCAGAGGTTTTTGGAACGGAACAACCAAATATCATGACCTTTGGGGAAACACCGCCTAATCCGGAATTTACTCTTCCAGAAGAAGCGAAAGATTTAGTCATGCATACAAGGCTAAATATTAATGGAAGCAATATCATGTTTTCAGATACTTTTCCTGGTATGCCTTTTGTTGAAGGAAACAATATCAGCCTGGCATATGTCAGTAATGATTTGGATGAAATTAAATCGATCTTTAACAAACTAAGTGAAGGCGGCACTGTTGGTCTAGAGCTCCAAGAAACATTCTGGAGTAAAATTTACGGTCAGTTAACCGATAAATTCGGAATCAAATGGCAATTCAACTTCGAGGGCTGAGAAATGAAATTTGGATATAGGACTTTTCAATGGTGAAAAGTTTCTATATCCTTTTGTATTTCCATCACCAGGAGGCAAAGATATTGTAACTAGCATAGGGAAATAGTTAAATGATAGGGAAAAATGAATACACAAAACGGCTGTTGACTTCACCCTAACCCTAACATGATTTTTTTGGGTCATGATAAATGGTGTATAGTAATGGGGTACCTTCAAGATATTTAATCTTATCGAATAAATTCGCATTTCCCTGATAATATGTATCGAAAACCGGCTAAACATGAAGACAATAAAGGAGAAAAAATCATGAAAAATAAAATTCAAAAAATCACAACCAACTTGTGGTTTGATAGACAAGCTGAAGAGGCGGCGAAGTTCTACACTTCCATCTTCGAAAATTCTAAGATTGGAAGAATCACCCGCTATGGAAATGAAGGAAATCAAATCCACGGGATGCTAGAGGGATCAGTGATGACCGTGGAATTTGAACTGGAAGGACAAACATTCGTAGCATTAAATGGCGGTCCGCAATACAAATTCACCGAGGCAATATCATTTATCATCAATTGCGATGATCAAGAAGAGGTGGATTATTATTGGGAAAAACTTTCCGAAGGCGGAGACAAAAAGGCACAAGTGTGCGGTTGGCTGAAAGATCAATTTGGTGTGTCATGGCAAATTGTCCCTGCGAATCTATCCGAGATGGTCAACGACTCCAATCCTGAAATATCGGAAAGAGTTATGAAAGCGCTGCTCCAAATGAAGAAAATTGACATTAAAACTTTAAAGCAGGCGTATATAGGATAGGATCCAAGAAACTACTATCTAGCAAGTTGTGTTTATTCCAGAAAAGTGTACGATTTTGAAGTGACTAAAGCCTAGTTTCTCGGTATTGCAGGCGTGAAAGTAGGTTTTGATATTTGAATTTCCTAAAATTTAAAATCCGCATTTTTCTGGCGATACCCTATTAGAAAAGTAAAATCTTCTTAAGTATAATGGCATAGTTTTTAAGGGAGAAATAGAAACGATGGACAATATATTTACACAGGCACTTCAACGTGGCGATGAAATAATAGAAAGAAAAATCCGCTACGACTCCATAGTTGTTGATCACATCTGTATGCTGATAAAAGCACAAAATCAACATGTCGTGCTTTTTCATGAAATCATGGATTCGTTCACGATGAAAGCAGGTTCTATAAAATTAACCATTCCTATAGGCAGTTATACGATTGCTTATTATTGGAAGGATCGCCCTTATAATCTCTACATTTGGAGGGATAATGAAGGGAATTATCTAGGTTCCTATTTCAATATTGTAAAAAATACATATATGACGGATAGATTGGTATCCTTTGAAGATTTGATCATTGATATTTTGGTTCTTCCTAATGGGGATTACTTTATTTTGGACGAAGATGAGTTACCTGTGCCATTAGACCAATTTGAGAACGGTTCTGTTAAACAAGCCCTAAACTCTTTACTTAATTCCATTGATAGTCTTCTATCACAAACCATTTCAGAATCCGGGAAACTCTATAAACATAAAGACATTCTTCCATGGTTGAACAAGAGATGACATTGGTTTCGATTCTTTAAATTTCACAACACGAAAACCATTACCATAAACAAAAAGCCTACTTCAGTAAGTAGGCTTTTTGTTCTCCCTCACTCACCATCAGCTTGAGCCGATAGACTGTCGGAAAGATCCTCAATGTTCTTGGATACCTTCGCACTGTATGAGTAGTCACCGTAGCAATATGGATATCGGAAATTCTCTTTGTCTCCGCCGCAATCATAGAGCGTGGGGTTTTTTTCTACCTGAAGCATGGAGAACCTCTTCGCAAGCTCTTCATTATGCTTGCCCCCTTCATTCGCAACGAAATCAATATAACCAATTCCCATGTTATATGCTTGAATGATCGTGGCAAAATCCACGCCCTTTTCATTGCCATATTCATTGATTCTCTTAAAATGTTTTACCCCATACTTAATGCTCTCCGTTGGATCTGTGATTGTATTTGGATCAAGCCCCGCTGACTCAGATGCCTGCATTGGGTCACCGCCCCGCCCTCGGCTTTCCTGCTGCATCAAAGCAATCAATGTCGAAGTATGCTCCTCAAGTCCGTACTTAGCCAACTCCTCACGTAGAAGTGAACTATACCTTTTCACGTTCGCAAAAGAATCAAGCGTATTTACTGATGTGGAAACATTTTCGGAATAGGGGGTTTGCATGATTTCCTTTATGAGCAAAAATACGAAAATCAGGATAAAAATCACAAAAAAATTCTTTGATTTCTTACGTTTCTTCTTCAAATTCTCTCTCCGTTATCTCTAAGTTATATATTTATATCTTAACAAATAGTAAGAGTAATAACTATTTAGAATACCAATTAATAGTTCAATAAAATGAGCTTAATGAAATTAGTAATCAATCTTCAATTTCTGACCTTAGTGTCAAACCCTAATGCACCTAAGCTCACTCACGTATATTTATTCGGACAATGAGACACCCTATTGGTTGGAGGTGATATGTATGGACAAGGAGAATGAAAAAGAAGAAATCCATGATGATAAAAAGAAAAAATATAGAAAAGAGTTTGGGGCAGATCCTGATGAACAAGAAATGAATGGTCTGTATGGTATGTTGGAAACAGAATATGAAGATAAGCTTCACGATAAAGAAAAGTAAAGATTGGTTTCTTTAATATATGTTAAGCGCCTTATATGGCGTTTTTTTTTATGTGTTCATCTGTTAGGAGCTTATTGAATCTATTCTAAAGGGTCGTATTTTGTTTCATATGAACAGATTTTTGAATGTGCAATAAATCGAAAACCCAGAAAGTCTTCGTTTTTTCCAAATTTGAATCCGTTTGGTCACTAACTATTAAGGATACCATTAAAAAGGGAGTGACCTAATACAGTCACTCCCTTTGCTTAATTAGTATTGTGAAGATTGTCCGCCATCAATCGGAATGACTACCCCGTTGATGAACTCTGATTCCCCTGATAATAGGAACGCGACTAAACGGCCGACTTCTTCAGGTTTACCGAAGCGTTTCTTAGGATTCACACTGACGAAATCCGCCATTGCTTCCTCCCAATTCTCTCCGCCTATTTGCCTGAATGAACCTTCTACCATCGCTGTTAAGATTACTCCTGGTGCAATGGCATTTATGCTGATTCCATATTGACCATATTCTATGGCAGCTGTTTTTGTTAAGCCTGCTACAGCATGTTTACTTGCAACGTACGCACTTTGGTTAAGCACAGCACGAATTCCACCTACGGAGGCCACGTTCACCACTGCCCCTGATCCTTGTTCTTTCATGATTGGCAGAATGTATTTCATACCATAGAATACACCATTGATATTGATGTCGGTTACTTTGTTGAAAACTTTGCTATCGTATTCCGCCATTGGGGCCTGTTTACCTTCGATACCCGCATTATTATAGAATCCATCGACTCTACCATATTTGCTGACTGTTTGGTCTACATAGTTCTTTACTGCTTCTTCATCCGATACATCTGCAGTAATCAGAATCACGTCGGATTTTGGTGCAATTTCTAAGATTAATTTTTTTGTCACTTCCAAAGTTGCATCGTTTAAATCAATTAATGAAAGTTTAGCCCCTTCTTTAGCCATTTCCAATGCGGCCGCTTGTCCTAAGCCTGATCCTGCCCCAGTAATGATTACAACTTTGCCATCGAATCGATTGCTCATATGTCAAAACTCCCTTTTTTAAGTTATCGAAAATCTATTTGATTATACTGATTACCCCTTAAAGCTTAGGAATCCATCATCAACCGGAATGACTTGTCCATTAATGGCATCCGCTTTTTCAGAGAACAAGAAGGTTACTACTTCTGCAACTTTTTCTGGCTGAATCAATTTTTTCCTCATATGGAGTTGTGCCAAACTGTCCAGGAACTCTTGATCGTCACCAATGATCGGTGTTTCGATAAAACCTGGTGCCACACCGACAACACGAATCCCATATTGCGCAAGTTCAATTGCTCCAGATTTGGTCATGGCGATGACTGCAGCTTTTGCAGCATGGTAATTAAAGCTGCCAATAGAAACCATCGTCCCATATATTGAGGCTGTATTAACGATTGTGGCGCCTGTTACACCAAGCTCCACCATTTTCCTTGCTGCATAATACATGCCATAATAAACGCCGTGTTGGTCAACATCCACGACTCTGTGGTATGACTCTGGATCCATCTCCAAAAATGGTTTTACTAGTCCAATTCCAGCGTTGTTGAAAATGCCATTGATGGTGCCATGATTGGCGATTGCAGCTTCGACCATCGCTTCCACTTCTTCCGCTTTAGCTACATCCACTTTCACAAAAGATGCCGTGCCTCCCTTTTGTTGAATGATCTCCGCAGTTTCCTTAGCCGCAACATCATTGTAATCAGCCGCTACGACAATAGCTCCCTGTTCAGCTAATTTATATGCCGTTTCCTTTCCAATTCCGCTGCCTGCTCCTGTAATTATTATGACCTTTCCTTTTAAACTCATCTATTCGTCCCCCAATAATAAAGTTTTTGCTTATCAGATTAAAATGGCCCCGCCGTCGATTACAAGTTCTTGACCCGTAATGTGGCTGGAAAGATCGGATACTAAGTACATCATTAGATTTGCAATTTCCTGCGGTTCGGCATAACGGCCATCCGGAGTTGTTGCTTCCAGCTGTTTTCTAGCCTTTTCAGCTGCCGCGGAATCACCTTGACCAAATCCGCTTTCAATCGAACGCATCATAGCGGTATTGACCACACCGGGGCAAACGGCATTCACCCGGACACCATGGGGAGCAACTTCGACACCAGCTGTTTTCGTCATTCCAAGAACCGCATGTTTACTTGCGCCATATGCCACCATGTTTGGCGTTGCCAGTAAACCAGCTCCAGAAGCAGTATTCACGACCGCCCCGCTTTTTTGTTCGATCATATGGGGCAATACATGTTTCAAGCCCAAGAAAACGCCGCGTACATTTATTGACATTAATTGATCGAAAACCTCAGCAGGATAGTCAATAAGCGGCATTATTTTGCCTTCCCACCCTGCATTATTCAGGAAAATATCGATTTTCCCATAGAAATCTATCGTTTTTTGAACATAATTTTTTATATCGTCTTCCTTTGTAACATCGGCTTTAACGAATTTCGCTTCGCCGCCTTTTTCTTTGATTTTATTTACCGTTAGCATGCCAGCCTCTTCGGAAAGGTCTACAACAACCACTTTGGCTCCATTTTCTGAAAGTGTAATAGACGCTGCCCGGCCGATACCCCCGCCGCCACCGGTAACGATTGCTACTTTTTCTATAAAATCAAATGTTTGCATAGTATTCTCCCTTTCTCCCTTTGATCTTCGTGATGATATTCTTTATTGAATACGGTTACATCATAACATTATTTTTGTCGATTGTCGACAATTTAACTTTAGAGTCGTCAAAGACTCTACATCACTCCACGATTCAAGGCTTCATGAATTTCACTTTTTGCTCTAATGACATCGTCTTCGAGAATGGCCTCAATGGACATTTTTAAACTAAAATGGAAATTTTCCATTGTTTCAATACTCCATTGACTTTGGGCAAAAACCATGAGAATATGACTGGCCTCTTCAAAAAATCTTGATAAAGCTTTGTTTTTAGCGATTGAAAAAATATATCGAAATATCTGTGTAGCCCTTTTTTGATACTCGATTACATTACTTTTTTCACACACATCGGTTGCACTTTCCAAATGCTTTCTTAATGATTGCTTATTTTCTTCGTGCCAATTCCCTTGGGAAAATTCAATCCCCATTTGGATCAGCCCAATCGCAACATCATTATATTCAATGATTTCCTTTTGTGAAAATGGCTTGACGATCGTTCCCCGCCTCGGTATTCTCTCAACAATACCGTCAACCTGCAATAGATACAGGGCTTCGCGAACTGGTGCACGGCTCGTATTCAATTCTTTGGAAATGTCTTCTTCGACGATTTTCTCTCCAGCTTCTATTTCCCCTTCAATGATTTTTTTTAAAATGTGTTTAGCGATTTGTTGTGGCAGCGATTCTCCAAAATAAATGCCATCTGTCAAATTGGAAGTATTTCCAAACATCTTTCAGCACTCCTATACTTCTATAATAATTAATTTTAGTCATTTTAGTATATCATATTGATAGGAATTATCTTCCTTATAAATTTACAGCACCCGTAATGGAAACAACCAAAACGTCTTAAACCATGTCCTATGGGTAAAACCCAGGCTGTTGACAAAGTTTTTTTCAGTAATCCCTCCATTTTGTCGACAAACTGAGAGCCCGACTAATAGAAGGGCTCCATATGCACTATATTAATCCACGAGCCTCGGTTTTGCTGGATCGCAGTTTGGCTTTTCTGTGTTTGTCGACTCAGCGAGTTTGGTTAAATAATAACATTCTTCACGCCACATATGATCTGCCATTAATGGGGAAAGCGTTCCAAGAGCCTGTGCACTAAGCTCAAGTTCCTCCAATTCAAGCAGAAAGTGCTGAAAGAGTTTAATCTCCAATGTGACGTCCGCATTCATTTTTTCCAATGCTGGGAATGTTGACAAATTGGTTCGTAAATATCCAGCCATCTCAACAGCTTTAATATAAAAATCATTAAAATGTTTTTTATATTGTTCACTTTTCTCCTTTAATCTTTTTTCAACTTCATCCATATTGGATGATATTGCACCTGCATGCCCTGCCGCATCTAACAACCAAATCAAATGATGATGGAGTTCATGAAAAACCGGCGGCATTTGATTTGAATTGAAGTATTTCAATAATCTTAAATATTCTTCTAATTCGTTCACCATATGATTTAGGAATGTAGGTGAAAGATGTATTTTAATTTTACCTACCAGATGCTCTTTTAAAAGGCATAGCTTAAACTCACGAAGTCTTAACGCCTCAGATTCTGCAATGGCAGTAAGTTGCGAAATCTCCTCCGAATTGGCTTTACCAAGGAGAGTATCAAAAACTCGAATGAATTCTGAGGCCATTTCAATGTTTTCCACTTCAACCGGAGCTAAAGACTCATGGATGAACCTGGCATGGTCACCTAAGATTTGCAGCCAAAAACGATGCTCGAATCTTGCTGTTTTCTCCAAAAACTCGTTCATTTGCTCTCCCCCATATTAAAAGTAACGAATCCCCACTTATATATACTCTGTTTATAACTAATTGTTTTAGCTGTTATTTAATTCCCTGGAAGTTATCTGCAAAAGCAAACATAATATTTGTATTGATGTAACGGTTCAGATTGTGGTAAAATCCGTAAAATTATGATCATTTGGAGGAAGGTAGATTGTCAAAGGAAATAATGAATTACATTGACTATCCAATGGTGAAAATTCCAGGGGGAGAAATAGAATTAAGGGACGATAGAATAAAAAGCAAATGGAAAGCTGAAATAAGCCCGTTCCTTCTTGCCCGTTATCCTGTTACTACGGATCTCTACTATGCTATTACAAATAAATCACCTAATTCTTTTGATCGAGATTTAAAACCTGTTGTGAATATTTCTTGGAATGATGCAATTTCTTTTTGTAATCTACTTTCACAGAAAGCTGGACTGGGAGAGTCTTATTCTATTAATGGTGAAAACATTGTTTGTGATTGGGAATCAAACGGTTTTCGACTTCCTTCAGAAGCAGAATGGCAATATGCATGTAAAGCCGGGACTGCTGGTTATAGATACGGAGAGCTGAATAAGATTGCCTGGTATAACGAAAATTCAGGGGGCATAATCCATGAAGTAGGAACAAAGGAACCAAATCCATGGGGGCTGCATGATATGTTAGGGAATGTTTGGGAATGGTGTTGGGATCTATATGATGAACAAGTGTATGGCACCTACCGTATTTTTCGAGGAGGTAGCTGGGCTGAGGATGCCAGGGGTTGTGGAGCTTCATGTCGTCGGCGCAGCCATCCGACATTTTGCATAGACGACCTAGGATTCCGTCTTGCCCGGTCTTTTTAACTTCAGCAACAAGCCAAATTCATTCAAGGCTTTACAGTTTTACTAACGGATAACAGGTGGGGAAACAGAGAAAGACCAGCTGTATGCACCCAAAAATGAACTGGGTTCATTCCAAAAAGAATCGCATCAAAGTTTAAGTCCAGAAAAATGACTCTTCTTACATGTATCCTAGTCGTACATCCATCCATATTTATTTCCATTTTTTGTAAAGGTTCCGATGGGTACAAAATAAAAAAACCTGATAATTTATCAGATTTTTTATAATTTTCATCATTCGATTACCAGAGAAATGCGAGAAAGACTAAAGATGCAATTGCACCAAAGGCAAATCCATTTGCGGCACCCCACCCATATCCTGCATTAAAACCTCCATAACCAAAACCCCCAAAGTTTCCGCTACCGTCAAATGGACGAATATATACACGGTTTGGCGTAACCCGGTGTATGATTCCCCGATGTACGGTTCCTCTACTTGTCCGAATTTCAACCGGTCTTCCAACACCTTGCCTGCATTTGTGATAATAATTATGATATCCCATTTTGCACTCCCCTTGTTAGTCGATTCTACATCGTATGCATTCGGGGACTAGCCTGCATGGATTAAATACCCACCAATCCTTTAAAAGTCTTTCCCGTATTCCTTGTCAATAGTAAAACACTCTTTGAAACCAAAGCATAAAATACTTTTATACATGTACCAAAGGAGATTATGCCATGAACCATTCATACCAAGACGCACTAGCCATATTTGGAATTGAAGGGGCACACCCTGGTGGATTTGAACTGACTAAGCAACTCTTGAAAAATGAAAAAATCGATCATACGTCAATAATCCTTGATGCCGGATGCGGGACAGGGCAAACCTCATCTTACTTGGCAAAAACGTTTCTTTGCCAAGTATCCGCGCTTGATAATCACCCTGAGATGGTCAATCATGCAAAAAAAAGATTCCAACAAGCTAACTTAAGCATTGACCTATATAAGTCTTCAATAGAAGAACTGCCTTTTGACAATAATTCTTTTGATTTTATCATAGCCGAATCTACGACTGCATTCACTGATATACAAAAATCACTCCGTGAATTCTATAGGGTCCTTAAACTAGAAGGAACTTTGTTATCCATTGATATGACAGCAGAAACCAGCCTTGATTCTGCCTCAAAAAAAGAAATCATGAACTTTTATAATTTAAGAGAAGTATTGACGCAATCCGAATGGTTAAAGGCCTTCCAACAAAACGGATTTACAGATCTAAAAATCTTGAGATCGAGTACCGTATTAGAGGGATTATTGAATTCTTCAGCATCAAGTAGCCCCATTCAGCCTTTGAATGAATCCTTGAAACGAGTCATGGACGAACATTACCGCCTAATTTTGTCTTACGGAAACAGCCTCGGTTATAGAGTATACAGAGCAAGTAAATCATCCAAAAAAGAACATCCAGCTCTCCAACATGAAAAACCCTGCTCATCACTTTGAAAGTGAATGTGAGTGGCAGGGTTTCCAATTCAATTGTAACGCGGGTTATCCCTTCTCCGTCACTCCAGCGAATCGATTTAAGAATGAGAGTATTTTTCGATAGACGGCAATTTCATTTTCTTTTTTGGAAAAACCATGTCCTTCATCTGTTAGAAGCATATACTCGACATCTCTTCCTTTGTCCTTCAATGCTTGAACGATTTGATCTGATTCCTCTTTGACGACACGGGGATCGTTTGCTCCTTGAATGACAAGCATTGGTTTTATCATGGATTCCAAATAGGTGATAGGCGAATACTCGATTAGTTTTTCCTTATCTTTTTCCGGATTTCCTACCCACTGATCCATAACGGGCTTCCAGTCTTCTGGAACGGAATTGATAAATGAGAATAGGTTGGATGGCCCGAAAATATCGACAACGGCCTTAAAATAATCCGCATGGCGTCCGTGTAGCAGCAGTGCCATATACCCGCCGAAGCTTCCACCCATCAATAGAATGTTCCCTTTTTGTGCATGTCCTTGTTCAATCAGCCAATCAAGGCCGGCTACATTATCAAGTCGTGGCCCATTTCCCCAATCTCCCTCTACCATTTTCATGAATTCCAACCCATAGCCAGTAGAACCCCGAAAGTTTGGCGCAAAAATACTGTAACCGTGATTCAGGAAAAATTGAAATGAAGCTCTAAAGAATTTCCGTTCTGCTGCTTGAGGTCCTCCATGAGGCCAAAAAATGACTTCACCATTATCATTTTCCTTGTTTGGCCTAAAAAATAACGATTCGATCTCCAAGCCATCAAAGGATGGGTATGTAATGATGTCCGGTTCGACCAATTCATTAGAATCGACGCCAGGAACCGTATATTTAGTTAATGACACCCACTCGTCACCTGATCTTTTATAAATATTATGAGGCTTGGTTGCGCTCATGCCGAATAAGTAAAGCGTGCCTGATGCAGCGACCTCAAGTTTATTAATGACGCTGCATGGCACAGGGATATTTCTCCAATCTTCATTTTGCAGATTGAATTCATATAACTGATCCTCTACACCCTTTTGACTGGTTACATATAATAGTTGATTCTCTTTACTATATTTCATCGCAGTAAAACTCTCATTCTCCAATTCTTTAACTTTAATGAATCGGTTTGTTTCAAGGTTGTATGAAGCCAAATAGGTAAAATCCGAATCATAATCAGTTAATAAATATATCATCGAATTTGAAACAAAAACACCATCATTCACTGTGTGTTGTTTCTCGGTAGGCGGCGTGAGCAGGACATGTTCGTGCCCGCTTTTTGCATAGAGAAGGGAATATGTATTTGCATAGTGTTTGTGATAAAGAAAGGTTTTTTCATCGGGACTAAAACCAAGGATATAGGTCGCTGCATTTTTCCCCTCCAAGACCTGTGTTTCCTGTCCTGATTCTAAATCTAAACAATAGGAATTTAGAAAGGAAGGATTTCCCCTTGATGTCGTATAATAGAGTTTTTTGCCATCATTCGATAGAATTGGCATGAAATTACGTGTATTTTCATGGTGGACGATTTCCTTCATTTGCCCGCCCTTCAAGGGAACTCCGTAAAACTGGGTATTTTCGTTACCATCTTGATCGAAACCAGCAATTATAAACCGGCTCTGTTTATCAAATAACAGCTCATGGCAGCTTTGATCAATGGATGTAAGTGGATAAGGAAAGCAGTTCGGCAAATCCATTCCCCATAAATTATACTTGCCACTCAAATTCGTACTGAAGACCAGATGTTTTTCATTTGGACTTACTACAAAATCAGTAATGGAAAAAGTTCGTAAAAATTGCTCAACATCAGGTTTGGGAAAAGTGATCATCATGGCAACCCCTTATTTTTATTATATAATGAAAATTCTGTAATTAATTGTACCATATTTTTCCTTATAGCTATAGATAAAATGAATTTCATGAAATTCATGATCATCAGTTCTAAAAAAATAACTACCTCCTGGAGATTTAATCAGCTACGATCAAAACATCCAGGTGTCTAGCTTCTCTTAGTAGACGAGCTGCAATAGATCCACCCATCATTTCTTGCCATCTCGTTCTTGCTGATTGTCCTAAAATGACTTGTGATGCTTTTTTGTCATGTAATTGTTTCTTGATTTCATTGACCACAGATCGTCTATCCCTCGTTGTATATAATTCAAAAACGCCTCCTAAGCGTTGTGTAAGGCTTACCAGTTTATCTAGTATCACCTTTTCATCAGTTTGCAGTTCATTTTGATGTTTTACGAAAATAACATACCAATCCGCTTTAAGACGATAGGCTATGCGAAACCCCCTTCTAATTAAACGCTCAGCATTTGCTCTAAGATTGACACTGACAAAAATCACTTCATCTTTTCTCCATGGTCCTCTAACTCCTTCCTTACGTTTCATTGACTCTAACCTGTCATCCACATCATCTGCTAATTCACGGAGCGCAAGTTCTCTCAACGCTATAAGGTTTTGTGTCTTGAAGAAATGGCTAAGGGACTGTTCCACTTTATCCATGGCATATATATTACCTTCCTCCATCCTTTTTCTGAGCGCATGTGGTGAGATATCGATCAACTCAAGTTCATCCGATAATTGAAGAATGCTGTCGGGTACTGTTTCTCTTACGGACACACCTGTAATTTGCTTGACATTATCTTTCAAACTTTCTATATGTTGAATATTCATGGTGGAAATAACCGAAATTCCGGCTTCCAAAATGGTCATTACATTTTGATATCTTTTTTGATTCTTGCTTCCCGGTACATTCGTATGTGCTAATTCATCTATCAGGACTACTTCAGGATTCCGAATGATAATTGAATCTAGATCCATTTCCTCCAATAATACGTTTTTATATGGAACAATTTTTTTTGGCATGATTTCTAAATTTCCCACTTGGGCAGCTGTCTCTTTACGCCCGTGTGTCTCCAATAATCCAATCACTACATCAATTTCATTTTCCTTCAGGTGATTTGCTTCCCTTAGCATTGTATATGTTTTCCCAACACCAGGAGCAGCTCCGATATAAATCTTAAATGTCCCTTTTTTCACCCTTTCGACTTTATCATGCATTTCATCGGGCGAGAGCCTGCGATAAGGATTTTCCCTCCTTTTTTCCGTCTTGATTGCGGGAATGATTCTCTCACCAATTGCTTTTACTCGGTCTGCCACAATATAAACATCAATGCCCTTGGATTTTCTCAATATTTTATTGACTATGGAACCTTTGACCATTTCTTCCCACACTGGCTTTTTGGATTGGCCCAGGATAATTCGAGTTATATAATGGTGCATGGAGAATCCAACTATTTCTTCTGCTATTTCGTCTCCCTTCATTGTAATCTCAATAAAACTTCCATTTAATTTATTGATCAGTTTTTGCATGGAGCTTTTAAAGATTTCTTCCTCTTTTGATAGTTTTTTTGATAGTGGGATAAAGCTGCCGATTATAAGCTCACCGCCCAACCGCTTGGCAATCTGATCTCCTCTTCTTATTAATATGGAGCCATTCCAATGATATTGGACACAGACCAATATTCGTTCCGTGGCACCTGAAGGCCCCATTAACCCTTCTAGTTCCCTGTGTTCAGTCAGGTCCTCTTCAACTTCTTCCGCTAAAAACCGAAGTGACAATTCCCTAAGAGTGGCTAGATTTCCGTTGTTGTAAAACTGTAACGGCCCTTCGTCGTCTTTTTTACCGATTTCCCCTTTTTGCAGACGTTTTAATATGGCTTCAGGGGTGACATCCAATAAACGTACTTCATCAGCCTTTGTCAAAGTATCTTCTGGAAGTGTAACGTCTACGTGAAGTGGAAGATTCAGTAATTGTTCTGCGACTTTCTTCACCCCTTTCAACTCATAAATATTTATCGTCGTAATGACACTGATTTCATTCCTGATTAATTCCATAACGTCGTCCAATCGGGTGGCGTTTTTTGAATTTATATGATTTTCATGAGCCAATCGATCAACTAAAACAACCTCCGGATTCCGTTTGTAAATCTTATCTAAATCAAGATCCTGTTCTACGTGTTCATTTCGCTCCCATTCTATAGTTGATATAAGTTCAAGACTCCCTAATTGTTTAATTGTCCCAGGACTGCAGGAATTGTTGACTACCCCGACAACTACATCAATCCCACGTTTCTTCATTTCATTTCCTTCAAGAAGCAACTGGTAGGTCTTGCCTGAACCGCTTACAGCTCCAAGTATGATTTTCAGCTTTCCCCTTTTGATATTGGAAATCGACTCTAGAATTTCATCTGGTGTTCTCCTTCGAAATTGTTCCGACAGAATTAACACCTCCATTATTGTTCTATTTCAAAAGGAGAGTCGTCTAAACCCTCCAAAATATAATTATTTTAATTCGTCCAATGCCATATTCAACTCCAAAACATTAATTCGGGGTTCACCAAAAATTCCAAGTGACCGGCTGCTTGTATATTTTTCCACGAGTAGATATACTGTTTTTTCAGATAATTCCCTTTCTTGAGCTATACGAGGAACCTGTACCTTCGCTCCATTACGGGAAATATTGGGATCAAGCCCTGATCCCGAATTCGTCATCAAGTCAGATGGAATGTCTGCTTTATCGATAGTAGGGTTTTCTTTTAAAAAGTTCGAAATGTCTTTTCTTGTCCGATCTATCATCTTCTCATTTGAAGGAGAAAAGTTTGGCGAACCTGAACCCGCCGCATCATATTCAATAGAAGAAACACGGCCTTGAAAGTAACCGGGTTCTTTAAAGGATTGGCCGATCATTGCGGAACCTATCAATTCACCCGATTCATTTTTAATTAAACTGCCCTCTGCTTTCGCAGGCATCATCAACTGTGCTAGCCCTGTCATAAGTAACGGATAGGCCACTCCAGATATGACTAGAAGCACCAAAACCAAACGTAAGTTTTTTAACATGGATTACCATCCTTAATTTATATTTTTAAGACATGCTTAACACAACTAGTAGCAAATCGATCAATTTAATACCAATGAAGGGAACTAACACTCCCCCTAATCCATACAGGGTCAAATTCCTCGTCAGCAATCTTGTAGCGCTCATAGGAACATATTTAACCCCTTTCATCGCCAAAGGTATTAGCAAAGGAATGATGATGGCATTAAATATTAAAGCTGATAATACGGCGCTTTGGGGTGTCGCCAATCCCATAATGTTCAGGGCTTTCATTTGAGGTATCGCCAACATGAACATGGCCGGTATTATCGCAAAATATTTAGCTACATCATTAGCGATGCTAAAGGTTGTCAATGCTCCCCTAGTCATGAGCAACTGTTTCCCAATCGCTACCACTTCGATGATTTTTGTGGGATCTGAATCTAAATCCACCATATTTGCTGCTTCCTTCGCCGCGTTTGTCCCTGTATTCATCGCCAACCCTACATCTGCCTGTGCCAATGCAGGAGCATCGTTTGTTCCGTCTCCAGTCATTGCAACAAGCTTTCCCTCCTCTTGTTCCCGCTTGATGACAGATATTTTATCTTCAGGCTTGGCCTCGGCAATAAAATCATCGACACCAGCTTCTTTCGCGATGGTTTCAGCTGTTAACGGGTTATCCCCGGTGCACATTATGGTTTTAATACCCATTTTCCTTAATTCACCAAATCGTTCCTTCATGCCTGGTTTCACAGTATCTTTCAAGTATATTGTGCCAAGTATACGGTTTCCTTCTGTGACAACCAGTGGAGTACCTCCTTTTTTAGCCACTTCATCACAAGTGTCTTTTAATCCGATAGGCACTTTCCCTCCCTGATGCACTATATATTTCATTATCGTATCAACTGCACCCTTTCTTACCCTTTTCCCATCAGGAAAGTCCGTTCCGCTCATTCTGGTTTCCGCCGTAAATTCAATTCCTTCGGTACCGTTTTTATCCAGCATTTTTTCAGGTAACCCATTTTTTTTGGCGAATTCCAATACAGAGCGGCCCTCAGGGGTTTCATCATGTAAAGATGCGTATACGGCATATTGGTTAAGCTCCTCCTGACATATACCGCTAGCCGGTATTAAGGCTGAAGCCATGCGGTTACCATGTGTTATGGTTCCTGTTTTATCAAGGATGATCGTATTGATATCACCAGCTGCTTCGACCGATTTTCCAGACTTCGCAATTACATTGAATTGTGTTACCCTATCCATACCCGCTATTCCTATGGCTGAGAGTAAGCCCCCGATTGTTGTGGGGATCAGGCAAACCAGTAATGCTACCAAGGTCGCGATTGGAAGGGTAACTTGAATATATGACGCAATCGGTACCAGTGTGGTGCAAACAAGTAAAAAGATAATGGTCAAGCTAACCAGCAGAGTGCCAAGTGCGATTTCATTCGGTGTTTTTTGCCTTTTAGCTCCTTCGACCAAATTGATCATCCGATCTAGGAAAGATTCACCAGGGTCTGCACTGACTTTAACTTTGATATAATCACTGATGACTTTTGTACCTCCTGTTACAGAACTGAAATCCCCACCAGGTTCTTTTATTACAGAAGCTGATTCACCCGTGATCGCTGATTCATCTATGGCTGCCACTCCTTCGATGATTTCTCCATCCGTCGGTATTAAATCGTTTGCGTTCACTAAAACCATATCGCCTTTACGTAATTGCAAGGCATCGACTATTATTACTGATCCATCTTTCTGGATTAACCTTGCTTTAGTATCCTGCTTTGTCTTTTTGAGACTATTGGCTTGCGCTTTTCCGCGTCCCTCTGCAAGAGCTTCGGCAAAATTAGAAAAAATGATCGTTACGAATAAAATGATGGATACTGCAATGTTATACCCCCTATCAGCCACTCCACCAAAAAGCGCAGGAAATATAGACAGAAGAAGTGTAATGGCAAACCCCACTTCAACTACAAACATGACTGGATTGCGAGCCATAACTTTTGGATTCAATTTCTTGAGTGCATCTTTACCTGCCTCATAAACAAGGTTCTTATTTAAACTTGCTATTCGCTCTATTCTCATTTGAAATGCCCCTTTTCAACATTTATCTAATCGTAAGCCATTCTGCAACCGGTCCAAGTGAAATTATTGGAAAGAAAGTCAAAGCTCCAATAATTAAAACCGAGGCTAAAAGAATGACAAGGAACGTACCATTATCCGTTTTGAAAGTTCCTATTGTCTCAGGAACAGGCTTCTTTACAAGTAATGATCCTGCGACGGCAATCATGGCGATCATGGAAAAATAACGTCCGAACAACATGACTAAACCAGTGGAAACATTCCAAAAAGGGGTATTGTCGCCTAAACCTTCAAAACCGGAACCATTATTGGCTGCTGAAGAAGTAAACTCATAAACGACTTGAGTAATGCCATGAAAGCCCGGGTTTGAAATAGCTGCTGAACCCATTTGTGTCGCTAAAGCAATGGCCGATGGAACTAATATGATCAACGGGTGGAGAAGAATCGCTATAGCTATTAACTTCATCTCCTGGCCTTCAATTTTCTTACCCAAAAACTCAGGTGTACGTCCCACCATCAGTCCGGCAAGAAATACGGCCAATATGGAATACATGAGAATATTGACCGTACCCACACCATCTCCGCCAAATACACAATTCACCATCATCATTGCAAGTGGTGCTACACTTCCTAGCGGTGTTAGGGTATCATGCATATTATTTACCGACCCTGTGGTGGCAGCTGTAGTTATACTAGTGAATAATGCACTCTGGGCCACCCCGAAACGAACCTCTTTCCCCTCCATACTCCCATCCTCTTGCGAAAGGCCTATTTCCTCTAATGCTGGATTGCCATTTTTCTCATTAAAATAAGTAATGCTAAAGAAGAGAAGTAACATGAATCCCATTGCTGAAAATAGGATCCAGCCTTGCTTCTTATTCCTCGCCATATACCCAAACGTCAGCGGAAGGGCAGCGGGTATTAGGAACATAGATAATATTTCTAAGACATTCGTGAAACCATTAGGATTTTCAAACGGATGGGCTGAGTTGACCCCAAAGAATCCTCCTCCGTTTGTTCCTATGTGCTTAATGGATTCTAGTGCCGCTACAGGTCCCCTTGCTATATTTTGGGTGGCTCCTTCTAATGTTGTAGCGACTGCCGTAGGGCTAAATGTTTGCGGAACCCCCTGGGACACTAAGACTAAACCAATTAAAATCGATAATGGTAGCAGCACTCGAGTAATCGTACGGATTAAATCCACATAGAAGTTTCCTAGGCTCCGCTGACCTGTCAATCCTCTAAAAAAAGCCATACATAAAGCAATGCCGGTAGCTGGGGTCGTGAACATCAAGAATATGATTACTGCCATTTGAGATAAATAAGAAAGTCCCGATTCTCCACTATAATGCTGTAAATTGGTATTCGTAAGAAAGCTTGCAGCGGTATTTAATGCCAACAATGGTTCCATGTTGTCTATCTTGCTGGGGTTGCCTGGTAACCCCCCTTGGAAGCGAATGATAATATAAGAGACTAAGAACATCACTAAATTACTCATTAGCAGTGCCTTGGCGTACTGCTGCCATTTCATATCCACCGTGTTAATGCCGGATAGTTTAAAGATATACCGTTCCATCCTTCCAAACACCCGATCTTGTTTCGTTAATTCAAGGGAATAAACATTCGTTAAATATTTAGCCAATGGTATGGCTAAGATAATCGCAACTGCCAGTACCGCAACGATTTGCACTAGATCCATTTCCTTCTCCTCCGTTAGTTTCCCTTAGTATTTTTCCGGGTATATTAAGGCATGTATTAAATACAACGTAACCGCTCCGACGATGATCATTAAAAACATTTCTCTACTCTCCCTTTGCAATGACTTTATTACAGAAATGAATGAATCCTAAAAAGAGGATAAACGGTGTAGCCATTAATGAAAGTACTATAATATCCATTTTTCTTCTCCCTTCCCGCCCAGCCATTAAATGCCTTTATTCCCCATCACCTCCTAAAAGATTGGTTTCTTATAGTTACTGGCTAAAATCGTGGTTCCTAGCGTTCACCTTTGGATTATGATATTGGACCTTTAACACTGTTCCTTTTCTCAGGCAGACGTCGGTTAAGGCATAAAAAAATAGACCAATGGTTACTTTTCCCCTAGTTTGCAGCCCTGCACAAATCCAATCTCCGTCCTACAGCGTCATGAACGCATCAGAAAAAGAAAGATATACAGAAACAAACATTTTGTTGGAGAAAAAGTAATCATTGGTCTACTTAACGCCCAGCAAGCCATAGAGCTTACTCCACGATCCGTCTTCCAAGAAACCTTTTCAATTATAGGCATAATAAAAAGACCTACGGAAATGTCAAGTTGCCATTTTGCTATAACATAACAAAAAAGCCTCCTGAATCAAGGTGGTCTTATGACCTCCTTCGCTTTAGCCGACGAAGTTAGCTGACGGGTAGGATGGCGAAAGAGTATCTCATCCCTTCTGCAAATGCAGAATTAACCCCATGAATAGTGGGTCCTCCGTTCTCAATCACTTGAGATTTGGCCGATATCAAATTGTTTTTCATGAGGATTATTGTACGCCCCTCATTCAAGGTTTGTAAACTCATATTAATCTTTAAAAACCTCCATTTCTGATCATTTAAGACGATATTTACCCATTTCATCAGCAAAAATGCTATATTTCTCAAATATACTAAATTTTTCACTTTTTTTCTAAAGTTTTACAAACTGTTATTGACAGGAACTTAGACGTGGCATTATGATAAATCCCATAAATTCGTCAGATAAACTGGAGGCATTATGATAAATACAAAAAAAAGGATTGAGGCTGAAATAAGCGAAGCGTTCATTAAGTTCCAGCGTGAATTGATAGGAAGAGGACCTCAGGAAACTAAAACTTATATAATCAATGATATGTTGATAACCCGTTTCAAGGGTGTCCTTACTGTTGAGGAAAAGCACCTTGTGAGTCACAATTCCGGCAAAAAACTTGTAAAAAAAATGCGTTCACTACTTCGTGAAATGTACACTAAGGATTATGAAAAAATAGTTGAAGATCATACTGGTTGTAAGGTTCTTTCTTCTCACAGTGATATAAGCACTAAAACTGGCGAAAGAATTGAAGTTTTCATTATGGATAAGGATTTGGAACGGCTTTTTGATACCATCAAGTAGGTAGGCAAAAAGTAACGATTCTACCATCCTTATATTATAGTAAAATAATTTTTAAAAAAACTTTATATTAGAAAACATCAGTGGGTGACAATAATTATTGCCACCCCACTGATGTTTTTTTAAGGTTCACTTTTCTTTTAACCACTTTTTTATCATTATACATTCTCCAATTAAACCACCTGCTAGAAAACATATAACAGCGGTTCCTAAAATAGGTGTTGCAGCATATTTTATCTATTATTACAAAAAGCCCCTTACAGTGGAGCTTATGCAGCTGCAGGTGTTGTTGGTGGCTCTGTTCCATATATATATTACTCTATGAATGATGCCCAATGTATTTTTGGTAACTATTCACACAACAAAAGTACTGATAAATGATTTCAGTATATTAATCCTGCCCCTTCCGAAGTGTAAATCGCTAAAAAAAAGCACGAATGATGTTTTAACAACATTCATGCTTTTTGGGAATAATCTTAACTTAATCCTGTCAAGTAGACAATAAAAAAGAGTTTTTTTATTGAGAGGTTTTTTACTGCATCTCAATCAAACTGCTCAACAGGCCTTTATTCAACACTACGGCACTTGGAACACTAGTGATGCATCTTTATTAAACCAACTTGTTCATAGACTTCAATAGTGATTTTCCGATCATTCTTACCATCAAAATAATAATCTATCTTCAAAACATTTTTACCAGAGTTTGTGTATCATTAAGAATCATTCGATATATCTTCTTGCTCCGGCATATTCCTCTCCGTATCCCGATGTTTTTATTTCATCTATCCTTACATGTGTTGAGCTGTTTGGCGAATGGATCATTTTGCCGTCGCCAATATACATTCCCACATGATGGACCCTTCCTTTCCCTTTATCATGGGCAAAAAATAGTAAATCACCTGGTTGAAGATCTTCTGGTTCCACCTTTTTACCATGTTGCGCCTGAATGGAGGAGTCCCTTGGAATCGTTATTCCATTAGCATGGTACATCGTATAGGTAAAACCAGAGCAATCAAATCCAAAACCGGACATTCCAGCCCATAGGTAAGGAAGCCCTAAAAATCCCTTTCCTGTTTCTACGATGTCCTTACCGGTTGGAACTGGAATTTGACTTTCGTCTTGGTAGACCGACACGTCTTTCTTTTCTATCCATTTTGCTCCGTTCCTTGGTGTCATCACCTTCACTTTATCCTTTTTCACCTGTAATAACGGAAGGCGTGTATTGAAGCTGATCTCCATGAATTTCGACCGATGTTTCGTTTCCGAATAAAGCCAAGTCTTTGGAGCATTTACAAGGGCAAATCCTCTATTGAACTGCTTCTCGAAGGATTTTCCTAATTTCAATTGCCCCTTCGGCATCCAGCCTGGATAACCTGCTTCATTACGGGGCGTAGGCTGATTGGCAGCAGCTACTTTCACCCATTCACCCCGTTCTTCTAGAATGGTCACTTTAGAACCATATAACGCTTGTGTCTCCAGGTTACCCACAAGCCACAGTTTGTCTTCATAATTCATGGATTTGATCCATGCATTCAAATCAACGGGGTTCGATGCTGAAGGGGCATCCAATTCCCTTAATAGACCCGGCTCCGTCCAAAGAGTTGCAGCAGTTACATCCACATAGGCAATTCTCTCCTTTTCACTTGCGCCGGTTTCGTTGGGATTTAATACTAAAATACTGAGCGCAAAGAAAGATAGCACTAAAACGGTTAACCTTTTTCGTCTAATCAAAATAATCACCCTTTCAAAATAGTTTTATTGAGTAAAAGAGGATTTCCTCTTGACTCCGAGTCCAGGTTTATCGGCAATGAGGAGTTGATCTTTCCTAAATTCAATGCCTTCAAATGGTTCATTCTTAATCCATAATGGTGCATCTAAATCGATTTTCGTTATATTTGGATGAGCGGTTGCCAGATGTGCAGCGGCGGCTACGCTCACGGATGATTCCATCATACTGCCGATCATGCATTCCACCCCTGCTGCTTCTGACATATCCGCGATTTGAAGTGCCCGTCGAATTCCTCCTGTTTTCATTAATTTAATATTAAGGAAATCAACAGCATGTTCATTCAGGAGTCTCATGGCATCACGAGGGGAAAACAAACTTTCATCTGCCATTATCGGCACTTGGACAGACCTCTTTATTTCTTTCAATCCTTCGATATCATGGGCTTGCACTGGCTGTTCCACCAAATCAACGTTCAGCTTTCTTTCCTCGAGTTCATGAATGATGGAAATCGCTTGTTTTGTTGTCCACCCTTGATTTGCGTCAATCCTGATAATGACCTGGTCGCCAACAGCAGCACGAATGCAGGCAACCCGCTCCACGTCACTCTTCCAGTCTTTCCCCAGCTTTATCTTCATTGTTGAGAATCCGCCATCGATGAGGGACAATGCCGCCTTTGCCATTTCTTCAGGTTCATCAACGCTGATTGTCATATCATTTTTCAAGACATTCGATTTACCACCCAGATATTGATATAAAGGAAGCCGCCATCGTTTGCTGACTGCGTCATATAAAGCTATTTCAACAGCAGCTTTTGCACTTGTGTTGCCTACACAGGATCGTTGGATTAGTTGAGACAATGCATTGATATTCTCGATGTCGCGGCCGATTAGATGTGGCGTGATCACTTCTTCAATGACAGTCATGATTCCTTTTGTAGAATCACCTGTGATGGCAACCGTGGGGGCTGCAGCTCCCAAACCTTCCGTTCCATCCTCCAACCTCACGGAAACCATGATATTTTCAATTTCCATAGCTGTACGTAATGCAGTCTTGAACGGCTTGACAAGTGGCAAAGTTTCCACTGATACTTGTAAACTTTCAATCTTCATATTAACAACCCTTCCTTAAAAGCTTGAGAGTATATATGATGTAAGAATTCCAAAATAGGTACCCAGAAGACTGCCAAGTACAGCCATCAAAATTCCGACCGGTATTAGGGCACGATTGAATGCACCAGCCAATATTGGGGCTGATGCCACCCCTCCTATATTCGCCAATGAGGCAACTCCCATAGTGAATAGATCCAACTTAAAGATTTTAGCTAAAATGACCATGATCAACCCATGAAAGAATAGAATCATAAATCCGGATAAAATATACACAGGCGCCTGAAACAGCTGTGAAAAATCGGCATGGGAAGCAATTAAACCAATGACTATATAAAGCATAACTTTGGAAATTTCCATGGAACCGGCAATACGGCCAACCTTTGTGACAGCCAGAATTAAACCTATTGTCGATGCAATGATGATCGTCCAAGTGGTCGCATTCACTGCGGCACCCAGTACTGGCAGCCTTTCCCCCATTTTGGTTGCCCCTGCTGATACAATTAAAGCCAGCGCCAGGAAACCGATCAATTCCACAAATCCAAATTCCGTTTTTGTGGTTTCCCCCGCTTCAAGCTCGGAAGTCATTTGATCAATGAACGATGTATCCGCTTTAGTCCAAATATTGAATTTTTCAGCAAGAGGCACCAGCCAAAACAAGAACATGACCCAAATGGAATAATTGACTGTATCCATGATCAACGCATAACCAAAAATATTTTCAGGAACATCGAGTATTCCTTGTAAGATCACCATATTGGCAGATCCCCCCGTCCAGCTGGCGCTTAAAGCCGAGAATGCCTTCCATGTTCCTTCCGCATAAAAGCCATTCATTAAAACGTAAGTAAGGGTGAACCCTCCAATGATGCTGAATGAAGCGGCAAAAAAAGTTAAAAGCATCTTTGGTCCAAGTCTGATTATTTTACGCATATCGCATTGCAAAAGCATGAGCATCAGCATGGCAGGAAGCAGGAGTCCCCGTATGGTGCCATATGCACTTTCGACTGACTCACTGTCTGAAAAGACCCCAAAAGTTTTCATCAAAGCAGCTCCAATATAAATTAGGACAATACCAGGTACATACTTGAAGAACTTTCCTCCTATCTTTTTTTCCGCTACTGCAATAACGGCAGTAAATGCCAATAAAAAACAGACAAACATCACACCATCCTGAATCATTTCCCATTCCTCCTTGTATTTAGGGGGTTCCGTTAAACTAAAATGTGATTTTCAACTTCAGTAAAAAGCCAATAAGAAGAATTCAAATTCGACAGAGTCTAACATAGCCCCACATAAAAAAATCCAGCTGCCAAAGAGCGCGTATACACTCTTTAACAGCTGGATTTCAATTGCGAATAACAAAAGAAGCAGCTATAAATTATAAAGTTGTTGATATTTAATGCTCGCATTCCTTAGAGCGACGGTCAGTGCTTTCTGAGATGAACCAAAGTACCGTTTCTCAATTACTTTCTCCAATTCATCGGGTTGAAGTATGGATTTACCTACTAACATGGAATGAATGAACCGCGATGTAAGCGATATCGTAGTCGAGCATTCCACATCCACTATTTCATGTGTATCATTATCAATGACGAACCCGATAAAAAAGCAGTTGAATTGCTGCGTAATTGGGTTATTAGAAGCCGCCTTCGATTCGCCAACGATATATACTGTATTCTGATGAAACATTATATTTGTGCCTCCTGCCATTACAGACATCATAACAGGTATAAATAGGGTGACTATCTATATTATTACAATATGAAATGGTTATTTATATTCTAATATATATAACATGCATTTGACAATATATTTAGTATATTAAGTTAATTACCAATTCCTTCGGCAAGAGACTTGAAAAGTTCTGGCCAATACGCAGCCCAAGTCCTTTTAAACACATGTCATTAACTGATAAATACCCATCTACACACTATTATACGGAAGGTTATGCTGCCAATCTTAAAGAAGATTAGCATGATTCCTTCCGTTCCATGTTTTATTGGACTTGAGTGCCCACTACAATGTTAGTTTCCATTTTCCGAAAGCATAGTGGTCACATCGAGGATAATTACCATGATTTAAGAAATATGGGACACTCCTGCCAAATAACTGGATAGTCGAGACCCTACAGACGCTTGCTTTGATGCGGCTTGGCAGACAGTCGGCGGAAAGGGAGCGGATTTCTGAAATCAACTGAATGTTTTTTGAGGGTTTGTTAAATAGGAACGTTGATTTCCACTCCAGGCACTCGCTTTCCGCGGGCGGTCCGGGAGCCTCCTCGGCGCTCTTTGCCTGTGGGGTCTCCCTTGGACGCGCTTTTCCCGCAGGAGTCTCGTACCTTCCGTTCCAATCAACTGGAATATTTTTTAGAAAATAAAGGGAGATATGGTTTTCCTTCATGAATTTTTACCTTTTTATATGGAATGACATCCTGATTAGATTGAAGTAATATGCGACACTCCTTCTGAATAACTGGATAGCCGAGACCCTACTTACGCTTGCTTTGATGCGGCTTGGCAGACAGTGGCGGAAAGGGAGCGGATTTCTGAAATCAACTGGAACGGTATTTTTTTTAAAAAACTGTAGGCAAACTCGCTTTTCTTCGAGTTTGCCTACAGTCTGGGACACTATTAAATTAATAATATTTTTTCCAATCCTAATTCAGCCCCTCATTAGGCTCATATTTCGCCTACATATCTTTTCGTCGATTGCGATCCCCGAAAGTGGTTGCAGCACCACTTTTTCGATTTTCATAAAGTTCGTCGATATCAACAGTTCCGATAATAGTTGTATTTTCATTCATTTCCGCCTCGGCTACTATTCCATTTGCTGGCCAAGCGCTGTCACAAGGGCTAAGTATACTGGCACGACCGTATCCGTTCGGTAGGGGTGCCCCTGGTTCACCAACAGTGGGTCAATGAACAAAATATACCTGATTCTCGATTGCACGTGCCTGTGCACAATGGCAAACTCGCCAAAAACTAGCCTCCGTAAACGTGTATGATGGGCAAAAAATGATGTCGCCCCTTTCACTGATAATATTCTTGAAATTTCAGGTATCTCAGCTTCATAACATACCGCTATTTCAATCTTAACTGGACCTAATGAATAAACCTCCAGATCATCCACCTTCAGTAGTATGCCAATTCGCTTCAGCAGGAAAGATATGAGTTTTTTTATGCTCAACGAATGATCCGTCTTTATCAAAAATGTATGCAATGTTGAAGCATTTTCACGGCGTTCCAGATGCGCGCCCACAATGATGACCTGCTTTTTTTTCTTTAGATTGACCTGAAAAGTTCTTTATATTGATTGGTATATTCATCAATCCTGGTAACGGACGAAGCATCCTGTTCTCCAAAAGTCGCTGATAACCCGATAGTTAACAGTTCTGGAAAAATGATATAATCCGAGTTTTCGGGTACTAGGGTGATTAATTCTTCCACTTGTTTCTGAAATTCATCGAAAGTTGACACTTTTTCCACACGGAATTGACAAGCGGTTATATTAATTTTCACAAAAGTCCTCCCAAATCATGCTTAATCCGTTTTTCCAGTCAGTATTCCAATGGCTTTGATTAAACGAAATCAGGATATCTTATCCAGATCATTCATTTCGGTCTCTTGTATTGTGATATGTTTAGTCATTGCACTTACAATGAATGTTACTAGTATATTAATTAACAAAGCGATGACACCTGTACTGATATCATTAATTACATGTGGGGTACCCGGTAGGAATGTAGCAACCTTCACTTCCCAAATCGTTGCATATAAAACGATTAGCACACCTGCCAGTATTCCTGCCATCGCACCATATTTATTGATTATATTGTTTTTTGGTAAACTGCAAAACAATGACGGTGCCAGTTGGGTTATTAAACTATATGACATGATATTCAAGATGGCCAAAGCTTCGCCGCCTGTTACCGTTACAATTAAAGCGATGATTGAGATACCAATGATTATTAATCTTGAGACGATCAATTGATGTGTTTCAGTCGCAGCGGGGACCAGAACTTTGAAAAAGCTATTTGTCAGACCTACCGATGCAGCCATTAGCATGACTGAAGCCGGTACAAGGGCCGTCAATAAACCGGCAGCTCCGATCACCCCTATTACCCATGGATCGAATGTTTGAATCGCCAGTCTTAAAAGAGAGAGATCACCATCAGCTCCTTGCAAACCCGGGATTTCCATGATGGCTGCAAATCCTATGAAAAAGACGAAAAGCAGTAACAGTGTGTATAAAGGTAAAGCAATGGCATTTTTGCGAAGGTTTCTTTCGCCATTCGACGATAAAACGACCATGAATGTTTGGGGAAGTAAATAAAATCCTAATGCATTCAGCAAAACGGTGGACACAAACCAGGATAGACTCAATCCCTGATCTGCTAAAACTAACATTTCCGGTTTAGCGGCTTGTACTGTCTCGAACATCGGCTGAATGCCCCCGAAGTAATAAAATGGAATGTAAATCCCTAAAAAGATAACGACTACCAAAATCATGAAATCTTTCAGTATGGCTGTCCATGCTGACCCATGAATGCCTGAAATCATTACATAAGTAGTTACGACCACAGCACCGATCACACTCGCTACAACTGGTGAAATGGCTCCATAAGATGCTTCTGAAACAATGATGCCTAATCCTTTGAGCTGTATGACTATGTACGGCACGAGGGCTAAGCTTCCCAATACAGCCACGATCATCCCCATTGTCCTGCTCTTGTATTTAGATGCAAAATACTCCGGCTGAGAGATAATGGAATGGCGTTTTGAATACCTCCATATTTTTGGAACAAGCCAATATGAAAGGACGTAGGCTAAGAATATATAGGCTGGAACATAATAAGCGGCGGCACCTTTTGAGTAAGCCCACCCACTTCCGCCTAGAAATGTGAAAGTTGTATAAATTTCACCTGCTATCAGCAGAAAAATGAAGAATGTACCGAAGCCCCTGCCCCCTACGGCAAATTGCTCCATATCCATATCCTTCCCTTTTCTTGCTTTTATCCCTAAATATAGTGCTAGAACCAAGAAGATGGAAATGATGAGTAATGAGGTATTCATTCAAGATCACTCTCTTTATTATCAGGATCGAACTTATAGACAATCATTAAGATGACCGAAGCCATCACCATCCAAAATGCAACCCAAAATAACAAAAAAGGCATTCCCAATATGTACGGTTCTATTTTATTTGCATAGGGCAATAAACCTAAGAACCCTATAAACGGAACCAAAAGCAATAGCTTAATAGCATTCAATTTATACCCTCCCCTATTTAGCTTCTTAACATGGATGCATTACCATCAGTTTAGCTGACTTTCATACTAAGCCGATGGTTTGATAGCATCCGTCGGTCCCAGTCATTTCCTGCTTTCAACCAACCATATATTCATCTTAATTGGACTGTATGGCAATAACCGTTTCCAATATTACATTGACGCCTTTTTCACAATCTTCCCAAGTAGTAAGTTCCTCTTCACAATGACTTTTACCGTTGATGCTTGGGACGAAAACCATGGCAGTCGGTATATAACTAGCTATAAACTGAGCATCATGACCTGCGCCGCTTACCATTCTTTTATATGGTAAACCCAATGAATGGGTCGATTGCTCAAGCAAATTGCAAATCGATTTGTCGAACCAAACGGTATCCCTGTCCCATAATTTTTTCACTTGGATGTCACAGCCACTTTCTGAACCTGTGGTTGTAAGGCCTTCAATGACTTCCTCCACCATTTCGATGACCTTGGAATCTTTATGTCTCGCTTCTAGCGAAAAAACCACTTTATTAGGGATGACCGTATGGATATTAGGAAACACATTTACCCTTCCCATCGTAAAAACTAAATCTTCATCAAGCATGCCTAGTTTCTGACGGGCCTCCATAATCAAACTATTCGCCGTGAAAAAAGCATCCTTTCTCATATTCATCGGGGTAGTTCCCGCATGATCGGATTCTCCAGTAACTTCTATCTCATAGCAAACCATTCCAAGGACACATTCAACGACACCGATCGTCAATGATTCACGTTCAAGAATGGGCCCTTGTTCAATATGCAACTCTAGAAATGCAGTCGCTTCTTTTAAACGGAACTCTTTATCCCCTGCATATCCAATGGCATTCAAGGCGCTTTCGAAAGTGGTTCCTTCACTATCCGTCTTTTGCAGCATGATTGATTTTTCGAATTTCCCTGAAAGAACTCCCGATGACATCATGGAAGGTTCGAACCTGGCTCCTTCTTCGTTCGTAAAATTGACGATCATCACCGGAATTTTCGGTTGGATATTATTTTCCACCAGAGTCCGCACGACTTCTAAGCCGGCAGCTACACCCAAGATACCATCAAATCGTCCGCCCTTTTTTACGGTATCCATATGTGATCCCATTACAATGGGCGGTTTGTTTTCAAGTCCCGCTAAAGTAGCGTAAATATTCCCCATATCATCAACCTTAATGGTCATCCCCAATTCTTTACAACAAGCGCAAAAGTAATCACGGACTAATCGATCTTCTTCGGAAAGGGATAACCGTGTGACTCCGTTGTTTTCTGTGCGTCCATAATCCGCGAATTTCTCGAGTGTACGACTCAGCCTCTCACCATTAATTAATAATTTTTGCTTTTTCATAGCGAAAATCCCCCTTTTAGATAACCTGCTAAAAATTCTACATTGTTCGCTTAAGCCAAAAAAATCATAGTGAAAGTCTTGGTTGTTTACTAGATACTCTAGATTATATTTCCACTAATGATTCCCTATGATAGAGAATCTCTCCATTCAGAATCGTTGATTCAACCTTTAAGTCTTTAATATTTTGAGGATCCACCTTCAAAATACTATCATTCAATATTACTAGGTCGGCCAGCTTCCCTTCCTCTATGCTGCCTTTGACATCCTCATCGAAACTCGCAAACGCGCCATTCCAAGTGTATAGTTTAATGGCTTCCATTACGCTTATCGATTGAACCGTCCCTATTTTCGTACCAGACCTGCTTCTTCTATTAACAGCAACATGTATGCCCAATAATGGGTCATGATCGGTAACGGGAGCATCAGACCCACCTGCAGCCAAGATGCCATTATCAATATAATCACGGGCGGCGTACATGTGGTTGACCCTATTGCCGTAGTGTTCGATATATATATCACCGAATTCATAAGGAAATGGGGGGTTGGGGATTGGGATGATCCCCAGTTCTTTCATCCTCATTTGTAAATCCGGCGAAGATATTCCAGCATGTTCAATCCTATGTCTATGATCTTTTCTTGGCGTTTCATCCAAAGCCTTTTCCACACAATTTAAATACATCTCTATCGCCCTATCACCTTGGGCGTGTACTGTGATCTGATAGCCCTTTTCATGTGCTTGACCTAATACTTGATAGATTTCCTCTTCTTTATAATAAAGAATGCCGGAATAGCCGCGATCACTCGAATAGGGCTCACGGGTAGCAATTGTCGGACCGGTACTGCTGCCATCCGTAAACAATTTAGCTGGTCCGATTTTAAACCTTTCGTCCCCAGTTCCGGTTACGACTCCTGAATCCACCATTTCATTTACAAATTCATGCGAATTATTCAATGAACCGATCATCGCATAGATGCGGACACGTATATCCTTACTTTTAACGGCTTGCTGCATTAAAAGGAAACTTTCTGGACCATAAGCACCAGCTTCATGAATGCTTGTTATGCCTGCGGCGATGAAATGCTCCGACGCAATTTTCACTGCTTTCAATAGTTCACCTTCCGTATAACTTGCGATATCGGCCATCATCATATTTGCTGTTTCAATGAGTTTTCCTGTAATCCTCCCAGCCTTATCCTTTTCAATAATCCCTCCAGTAGGATCCTCTGTGCTTTCATCAATTCGGGCAATTTCTAACGCCCTTCTGTTCACCACACTTATATGGCTGCATGTACGGGTTACCATAATGGGATGGTCCGTTGAAATGGCATCCAACTCTGCTAATGTAGGATAACGTTTTTCTTTCACAGCTGTTTCATTGAAGCCCCAAGCGCGGATCCATTCACCCTTAGGGATTGTCGAAGCTTGCTTCTTCAGATCGATTAACAAATCTTCTACAGATTCGATATGTTCAGCTTTACAACTTACTGCCAACTGGTTTACACCATACAATATAAGGTGAATATGAGAATCTATGAACCCAGGAAGTAATGACTTTCCCTGCAAATCAATCACATTTGTTTCTTCTCCGATAAAAACCTTGATTTCCTGATTCGTTCCGACTGCCGAGATTCTATTTCTTTTAATCGCCAAGGATTCTGCAACTGAATTTTTTTGATCAACTGTTATGACCTCGCCGTTTATGAACACGATATCAGCTTTCAAACACTCACACCTTCCTTATTGTTTACCCTCATTACTCGTACCACTTCCTTTTCTTTTGCTGACTCCCACTTTCACTTATTTGAATATTCCGTTTTTAATAGATTCATTATATCCACCCCAGATTATGAATTCATTAGACAAATAGTCAAAAATTTTATCGTTTTTTTATACCTTTCATATGATTATGTCTATCTTCTTATGACTTTTAGTCCCCATTTACTCACGTTTTAGATATGGATTGATAGAATTTAGGGGGAATTTCACCAATCAAAAAAAGGATAGGTACAGCCGCTGATATGCCTACCTATCCTTTCCATTTTTCAATTATTTTACAACCCATTCAATCTCCCTATAATGCCAATGGTCAAATACTGTTTATTGGCATTAAATTCCCATAGCCAGTATCGAAGGGACAATTCACTTTTATCCACTTCTTCAATAAAAGTTTTTATCCCAATCAATGCTGCCCCATAACCCACGTTTGAAGCTAAGGCAAAGATGGCATTCAGCCCTTCATTAATGGTATCCATATACTCGGGTTCCATTTTTAAGATATCAGTCCATGTAATATACAATCCATTTTGCTTGATACATTTAGATATAGAGTGATTCAACGTACATACTATCTCATCCCTAAGATCTAAAAATCCATTCTTTATCTCTTCTGCGTCTTTTTTCTGATATTGTTTACCATAATCAGAAAGCAGTTCCTTGGCCCAATTATAAAAAAGTTGGGTATAAATGGCGGAGGTTGCCACGATATCAAAACCATTATGATAATCAGCAAAAATTCTATCAGAAAGCTGACTTAACCGATTCTCGGTATCCTTTATATACTGAATGATTCCCTCTGCCTTTTCACCACGCTTCAGCATGGAAGTTAGGTGGTGATCAAAACCCATTTTATCGAGGCCTGTTACATCGATTTCAACAAGTTGAATTTTTTTCCGAGTCCGTTCAGGCAAATTCTCGGTACCCTTTTCCATGCTTTCCATATCAATATCAAATAAATATATGGAGTTGCATTTAGTTGCCAGATACTCAATATCCAAATCATCGCAATTGCCTGCACCAACAATCGCCACTTTATCAACATTCTCTCTTTTCGAAAAAGCGGCATCGAATAACCCTGTAACTTTTAAACGATGCTGTTTCCACCTCATCTTTCTGAATTCTTCTCGATTATGATTGATTTCTCTTTGAAAGGTTTCCAAGTAAATCTCTCCCTTTAGGGTACTATCCATTTAATTATTGTAACAAAGTATCCCGATATTGTAGAGGGCAGGTCATTTTGATTTCGCAGCTGGATAAGGTTCGCTACTTAGATTAAAGCCAGATTTCTAAATTTCAATAGTTAAATAAGCTAGGCAAATGTTAGAATAAATATGGGAAATATTGAAAGAAAGCAGAGATAACAGGAGGGTGTTCCTTGAGCAAAACAAAAAAGATTTTACTGACTTTACTTGGTGTTTTTTTAATTATCTTGACCGGTGTCGTGATACTTGTGTTTTCATTCACACAGAGCATGAAAGCAGATCTGGATGAAGAAAAGAAGGTTAAACATCAAGCTGAACGATACTTAGAGAAAAACTTTGAAGATGAACGGAAATATATGATGTCCTACACGATAATATGGGTAACTGGGGCTATTTTGACTATGCAGCTAAAGTGAAACATGAAAAATATGGTACTCAATTTTTAGTTTTCTTTAATGAGGAAACAGGGGAAATGGAGGACACATTCATATCTGATAAATGGCAAAATGATGCTAAAAAGAAATAAGGCCTTATATAGAAAATGAACTGGGGGACGTATTGATATCCAAGGATATGGGAGATATTGCTGAAAGTGATGATTGGGAAGAGATTCAAGAAGAAATAGGCGATTCGAATCAATTACTCTTGGTTTTTGATGAGAGGATCGGGAAAGAATTAAAGATTGATCCAAATAAAGCTGCTAGCTATAAAGATTACGAAGTTGCCCCAACCATTCGGATTACCCTTTCACGTAAAAAACAGGATGCAGATGAAGACCGATTTACTGAAATTATCACTTCCCTAAAAAAAGATAGGGTGCTTAAAAATGGAAATATGATTGTAGAATATATCAGCAACAATGGTGTGCTTCTCGAAGATGAGGAATGGAGTAAATCATTTTAAAGGTTTGAGATTTTTTTAAATAAAATACACAGCAAAAATTTCCATCAATTTTTTCTAGACCAGCTGTTCGATAAATACTGAATAATTTCAATCCTTTGGGCCGTTTTCCCACTGTTTTCATCCTTACTTGTAAAAAGTACATTATATTTCAGAAAATATATTATGCTAACAAAGTGAAATGAAGTGTAAAATCATCTATTTTTAGTCTTCCTTATTATTCATTATGAAAATTATTAATCCTAGCATCTGAGTTACAGCCTCATTTTATGAATAAATGTACCTAGTGAAATATATTCACTAACTCTTAATACCGTTAACGATAAACGTTAAATGGAAGAATCCTCCCCACTCCTATTGAATTTTCAAGATCAATAGGAGTGGGGGTTTTATTGTATTTAACGCACTTTTTAATCATAAAATATACCCTATCCGGTAAAAAATTCGGCATTTTCACAAAATTAAAAATAGGAATATTAACCCAAGACTTTTTCCCTTTTCCCAATCGTATAAATATTCAAAAAAATGTCGAGTTGAGTCATCTATACTTTTACCCTTATACTAGGGAAGAAAAATTGAAAGGGGAGAATTATACATGAAGAAGGAAATTTCAATCATTGGTGTTCCAATGGATCTTGGTCAAACTAGAAGAGGAGTGGATATGGGGCCTAGTGCCATCAGATATGCAGGATTGAGTGAAAGACTTGAAAACATTGGCTATACTGTCCGTGATGAAGGTGATATTAAAGTAGAAATACAAGAAAGAGCACAAAGTGATAGCGACACAAATTTAAAGAATCTGCAGGATGTAGCAGAAGGTAATGAAAAATTGAGTCAAAAAGTGGATGAAGTCATCCAATCAAATCGGTTTCCTTTAGTATTAGGGGGAGATCACAGCATAGCAATCGGCACATTAGCTGGTTTAGCGAAGCATTCTGATAACTTAGGGGTAATCTGGTATGATGCACATGGCGATTTAAACACAGCCGAAACTTCCCCATCAGGAAATATACATGGTATGTCTCTAGCAGTTAGTTTGGGCCTTGGCCACCCTGCACTGACTAACATTGGCGGATATTCTCCAAAAATCAAACCAGAGAATGTTGTCATTATTGGTGCCCGTTCCTTAGACCAAGGTGAGAAAGAGTTAATCAGGGAAAAAGGAATTAAAGTTTTTACGATGCATGAGATTGATAGAATGGGTATGACAAGAGTGATGGAAGAATCGATTGCTTATCTGAAAGAACGTACGGATCTTGTACATTTATCACTTGATCTTGATGGTCTTGATCCAGATGACGCACCTGGGGTTGGAACACCTGTAATGGGAGGTATTAGTTACCGTGAAAGCCATCTTGCCATGGAAATGCTAGCCGAAGCTAATATCATTACATCTGCTGAGTTTGTAGAGATAAACCCAATATTGGACGAGCATAATAAAACGGCTGAAGTTGCTGTCGCATTAATGGGCTCATTGCTTGGTGAAAAATTACTTTATGGAGCGGAAGACCAATTTAATACTGCTGATTTACTGGTTGATGTTAAATAGTTGTACATCTTTTTAGAAAACTGGTATTGTAAGAAATTATGAGAGATTTCGTTAAATAGATGGCCCAGTGGAAATAGCCCCTACTTCAACAGGGTGCTTTATACCCATTGAAGGATGGTCCACATGAATCCATTCATCCCTAGTTTCCTGACGCTTGGCTTCCTTTTCTTTATAAGCGGCGCTACCTGAAATTAATTCTGCATTGGAACCTATATATATCTAAATGCAGAAATAATCTCTTATTCTAGGGAATTCAACAACATCTAAGATTCAAATCAAATCTTTTACATTTGTGAGTAAAATACACAAATTCCCTAATAACGTCCAGACATAAATGAAACCGTTTGCACCCATCAGGTAAAGGAGTTTTTCAATGAAGACAATAGAAAATCAACCAAATGAATTAAAACGGAGCATGAAAGCAAGACATTTATTTATGATTTCGATAGGGGGATGTATTGGTACAGGCTTTTTCATTGGTTCAGGCTACACCATTCATGAAGCTGGGGCCATCGGGGCTATCCTCTCTTACATAGTCGGCGGTTTTATCATGTATTTAACGATGCTTTGTCTCGGGGAGCTATCGGTTGCCATGCCTGTTTCCGGTTCGTTTCAGACATATGCGACTAAATTCATCGGTCCTGGAACTGGCTTTGCCATAGGATGGCTTTACTGGTTAGGTTGGGCTGTTACGGTTGCCTTGGAGTTTTTGGCAGCTGGACAGCTTATGCAAAGATGGTTCCCTGAATCACCTGTTTGGATGTGGTGTGCAATCTTTGCTTTACTCATATTTTTACTGAACGCATTATCAGCAAAGGCATTTGGCGAATCTGAGTTTGTTTTTTCAAGCATAAAAGTATTGGCCATAATCCTGTTTATCGGAGTTGGCGGTGCTGCCATGTTTGGGCTTATTGATATGAAAGGTGGACAAGAAGCACCATTTTTCTCCAACTTTTTCAGTGAGGGCCTCTTCCCGAATGGAATATCGGCCTTGCTTATCACAATGATTACAGTGAACTTTTCCTTCCAGGGCACAGAGCTAATCGGAATTGCCGCTGGTGAAAGTGAAAACCCGGAAAAGGTCATACCTAAATCGATCAAACAAACCGTTTGGCGTACCCTTTTCTTCTTCGTTCTCTCTGTCTCTGTTCTTTCAGCGATGATTCCAAGGGAACAGGCAGGAATCGTTGAAAGTCCATTCGTTGTTGTACTGGATAGTATCGGAGTTCCTTATGCGGCTGACATTATGAACTTCATCATTCTAATAGCGCTTTTGTCCGTTGCAAACTCCGGCCTTTATGCGGCAACACGTATGCTTTACTCGCTTTCTAAGGAAGGCATGGCAAGTCCAAAGCTCGGTATGGTAAATAAGCGAGGAATTCCGCTTAATGCCTTGCTTATCACCCTTGCAATAGCTGGTTTGTCTTTACTTTCAAGTGTAGTAGCCGCCAAAACAGTGTTTGTCTTTCTTCTTTCCCTTGCAGGATTAGGAGCACAAATTGGCTGGATTGCCATCGCGGCTTGTCTTCTTGCTTTCAGAAGATCATATATCCGCAAAGGTGGACAGGTGGAAAACTTGAAATTCAAAGTACCGCTATATCCATTCATCCCCATTCTTGCCTTGATAGCAAACTGCATCGTCATGATCAGTCTAGCTTTTGTTCCTGAGCAGCGAATGGCCCTTTATTGCGGGGGGACATTCTTCATTGGATGTTATGCGGTTTATCACTTTAGAGTGAAGAAAAACAAGAAAGTCGAATCTCCAATGCAGGAAGTTGAATTAACTGCCGGTAAAAAAATGGTCATTTGATCCTGAACGCTGCGGAGTAGAGTAAGTAGTGAAAAGCGATCTTTACAATCCATAAAGATTGCTTTTCAAAGAAGAAAAACCCTGGATGTTTTCACACCTAGGGTTTTTCTTTTATTTAATCACCATTTCCTGCCTACCTATCCAATGGTAAACCGCTTTATAAATTCTTCTTTTTCCCTTCCAGCTTTTTTAGATCCCCTAAAATATACACTTTCTGATCAAAGAAATATTTACTCTCTGTCCATGATAAAAAGCATATAATAGGAAGTTACATTTCAGTTTTAACGCCTGGATAATTCAGCTCGAATTAAGCTATAGAATGAATCTTATGACATTTAACAAGCATCACAAAATAAAATCATCTTAATCGATGATTTTATTTTTGTGCATATTCTTTTAATCTAGGCAGGATTGGCTCTAAAATTTCCTTGGCTATGTAATCAGTATCCAATCCGATGAAGCGTTCACTTTCCAATTCGACCGATCTCGCCTTTTCCGGGTCATTACAAAAAATAAACGATATGATTCCGTTCTCTTCGGTCATATCTACATACTTAAATGTAATGTCATGTTTCGTAAGACAACTTTCAAACGCAATGCACAATTCATCTATATTTGATTGACTAATAGATGTGAATTTCATATTGATCCCCCCTCTGCTAAAGGATAGCAAAATAAAGCATGAATTACAAAGTGAAAATCAAAGCAGCAGCTAATGTTTCATGATCATGATTCATCTGACACAATTGCCCAATGGGAACCTGACTTATCTTTTTACCAGTGCAAAAACCTAAAATCAAGAAATGAATACAAACCTTGACATGAATGATGTCTTTTGATGATGATCTCCACAAGAAATTTCATTCAACCAATCGATTTCATCTAATTTCCTATCCTTGTTTGATTTAATTTTTCATCTTCCATAATCAGTATATCCATAGCCATATCTGCATGATGTATCCCCTCAATATGGACTTCCTTATGAATATTCCATGGCATGTCTCATATCTTTATACAAACACCTTGTTAGGAGTTGGCCAACATGAAGTCTTTTTATAAGGGAACGCTCATTTTGATTGTCGCAGCGTTTTTTGGTGAATGTATCGAATTTTTAGTGAACATGATCCTAGCCAGGGAATTACAGGAAGAGGGCATGGGGCTTTATATGTCCATATTGCCAATTTTCTTTTTAATATATGTGATTGCCAGCCTTGAATTACATATTTCCATTTCAAAATTCGTCGCAGAAAATAAACAGACCATGCATTATAATCTTATCGTTCATGCACTTAAAATGGCTGCTGTCGTCGTGTTGGTCATGTGTGTGGTCATGCCTTTCATACTTTCCTTCTCATCCATAATGGACAAATATCATCCCTATATTAAATGGCTGCTCATCACACTAATCCCAATCGTTGCATTTTCATCGATTGCAAGAGGTTATTTCATGGGTGTACAGCAAATGGGGAAGATTGCTTTTTCAAACTTTTTGAAAGATATCATTCAGTTTGGTTTGCTTTTCCTCATCTTTAACTTATTTCATTTTAACCAGGAAAAGTCACTTTTGATGGCCTTTTTTGTTTTAATTGGCAGTGAGTTCCTCGTTTTTCTATACTTGATCAACCTTTTGATTCTTCAAATGCGAATCATGAAACGCGGTACGAACTCGCGAACCACCGGTAAACATGCACGGCAAAAATTATTGGCTGTTTCGCTGCCCACCATGGGGTTAAGGATTTTTCATGCCATAACAAATGCCATTCAACCCTTTTTGATCCATACGGCCCTTCTCTCGGCAGGATTCGGTGCTGTCGTGGCAACAGAGCATTTTGGGATGCTCACTGGGGTTGCGATGACAATCGGCTTCTTTCCGGCCTTTATCGCGCATTCCTTAATGATCATGCTCATTCCGAATGTTTCGAATGCTTACAAGAAACAGGATAAGGAAAAATTGAGGGTTTTATTGCAAAAATCGATGTCTTTTACCGTATTGTATGGAGTTCCAGCCGTAATCTTCATTTATTTCTTTGCGGAACCTTTGACCTCCCTCTTTTTTTCTTCAACATCTGCCGCATACTATTTAAAATTATTATGCCCTTATTTCCTTTTTCACTTTTTTGTCATTCCAATGCAAGCCTACCTCATCGGCCTGGGCTTAGTGAAAGATGCCTTCATCCATACAGTTTGGTCCCATATCGTTGCATTTTTAATGATGTATATCCTTGGGTCTCAAGCTTCTCTTAATATGGGAGGCATCATTTTAGGAATGAATACGGGCGCTGTATTATTGACTTTCATGCACTACTTGACCATTTGCAAAAAAATTGGGATAAGCATTTTACTGACGAAATCGAGATCCATATCGATAAAGTGAAGCAAGGACCATGTTCATCCCCCTGATGCACCAAGTTACCTTATTTCACTTTCATTTTTATTTTGAGGAAACACAGCAAACCAATTATATACAAGTTCCATCCAGCAAATCCCTTGCTGTTGTTGGTTTGTAATGATTTGGATTAAAAATTTTGAGCCTTTCCCTGTACATATCAGCTTGGTTCCTGTATATTTCAACATACTTGGGTAATAATCAAGTAAAATGGTTTATACTAACCATACAATAGTAATGGAGTGATTTCATGAGTAAAGCTAAGGCTAAGAGTGGAACGGGTAAAGGTACGGGCACAGGTACGGGCAAGAAGGGCTGGAATCGTTGGAAAACGGGTGCCAACAAGAAAAAAAGCGCAAAACCATATGTAAGTAAAGGCGTCAAACATTCCAATGAATCAAAAACTTCAGGCCAACCTGCAGGTGACAAGTCTGAAAAATAATAACTTGTTCTGAATCCAAAAATTAATATTGTTCCATATTCTCATACAGGGTGTTAAGGAATCTGTATGAGAGAGATGGGTCTAATAGATATAATATTCACGGGCGATATCCAAATAAGCTAAGAATGCGGCTATTATTATACATACCATCAAAAAAGACACTCCCAATCCCGGTAGTGTCTTTCACTTTTTTTATGTTCTTTTTATCTAAATTGGCTTTTGGGTTTGATAGCATTGATTTTTTTCGGGGTAAACTCTGTCCGGAAGCCGTTAGTGGCTTTTTTAACAGAGTCTGTAACTGAATGTATCGCTTCACCAACATCCTGAGCAGAATCCAATAAAGGTTCAACCGTTTTCATTTTAGTTTTTACATCGTCGGTGATTTCATTTGCGGTTTGCAACAGTTGTTTCGATTCTCCGGATAAATCGTGGATGGCACTTCTCACTTCAACCAATGTTTGATTGGCTTCTCCTATAGTGGCCATTCCCTTTTGCAGTGTACTGATCAAAAAAACGACCAACCAAATGAAGGCTAAAGCGATTGCAGCCACACTATATTGAATAATCATGTTAAAGCTCCCCCTCTAAATTTAAAAGTAGAAACGATTAATCCAAATATGTTAGTGGATCCCGGGGTGCATGTTTTTTTAAAGATGACCAATAGCACTATTTGATTTTGATTTGTATGCCCTCAGCTTCAGTTTGAGTTGAAGGAGCTGTCGGAGTGGATAAATCATTTTTTTGGCGGCCATCCAAGCTGGCTTCTTTCATGGAATTGGTCACATTATGAATCATTTCCCCAACATCTTGGGCGGATTCTAGCAAAGGATCGACATTTTCCATCTTCCCTTTTACATCTGCTGTAACTTGATTCGCAGAGTGGATCAATTGTTTGGACTCCTGCGTCAATCCATGTACTGCGTTTCTAACCTCTTCCAGTGTCTTATTTGTTTCTTCGAGCGTCCCCATTCCTTTACGCAGCGTCTGGTTGACATTATATATCAAATACACGACAGCTCCGGAGACACTGGCCACACTTAATTTCATGAACATTTCATTTCTCCACTCCCTTCATTTAAATTTATGCACTGGTCCTTCCATTCATTCCCTAAAGTCCGTCCCTTGTCAGGTCACTTTACAGACTTTTTCCCCCATCAGGCTTAACCCCTACTTACCCATTCTTTTTTTAATCTTTTAAAAGGTGACGATATACACATATATTCTAACGAGGTATATGTTGGAATTATAATTAATCATATTGATGTCCTCACTTACAAAAGTATTAAAAAATGAAATTTTTTAATATACCAAAATCTTATATTGAAATCCGCCCTTTTTAGGCACACTACTATTAAAAACAGGAGGATACCATGACACCTCGGAACGTTCCAGCTAAAAATGATTCAGAAGAGAAAGATACTCTTGCTACACCTGATAAGGAAAGTGAAATAGTCAAACTCAACCGATTATTAGGTGCGGTCATGAGATATTTATCAGATGATGAGCAAGAAGAAATTGATATAGAATATCTTCTTGAAAACACAGAAGGGTTGCGGGATTGGTGGAGCCAATATAGGGAGCTAGATCGAAAAAGGGTCGAAGAAGAAATAAAAAATTCCCTGACAGATCTATCCCTTGAAGAACTTGAAACCATCCGTGAACAAATCCGCACTAAGGAAAAATAAAAAAATCCCTGCATGGGGATTAACTACAGGGAATTCTTCTTTCATTATATATATATTATTGAATATAAAGTTCATGCCGTTCATGAAGCACCAGGAACCTTCGATTCAAATACCGTTCAATGAACTTAGTTTTAGTTGATCGATCATTGAATCCACTAATGCTTGCAATGGATTTAAAATTGATCTTCCTGTCTGAAACTCATATCTCTTGGCTGCGTCAACCATTGATAGTTGAGCAACCGACAGCAGTTTATTTTCGTTATTAAAGTCATGCAGGAACTTCACGATTTCCTGGCTATATTTCTCACCCAATCCCTGCATAATGTATTCAAAGGTATTGTCGATGATGATAACTTCAAAATCCACACCCCCATATTTTTCAGAATGGGCATTTAAACGTTTGACTGTCCCTTCAACTGTAGCAGGGTTCGTGAATAATATGACTTGCGGCTGCTGCAATTGGCAAATCTGCTCAAAATACGGTTCATCGATTTTAATGATAGGCATGGGTAAGGATAGTTGTTCTTCGTTTAAAAAGGCGATGTAGTTCGTACAGGTTATCAGGATGGCATCCACTTTACAATTGGCAATCCATTCAACTTTTTCTTTAACCGTTTTTTGAGCATCCGAATACTTAAACTTTTCATCCGTTGCCACCCGGTGCATCATTCCTGGATCTACAAAATGAAGCCATTCAATATCAAATTTCGAGAATGCTTTTTCTATGTATTCTATATTTGTGTAGTGTGCATGCAAACAGCCTATCTTTTTTCTCATAAACATCCCGCTTTCACTTTTGGTTTTCTGATTATTCTAACATAAAAAACGGCGTTACTTTGCCCACTACCGGCCAAAACGATAATTTCTAATTCTTAGCCATCCCACTCCTGCTATAATCGGATGAAAAATATACCCTTTAGACAGAATGCTGCTCGCTTGGGTATGAATCGGGACTTAAAGCATATATTTATCAAGGCGATACCAACGCAAGTATTAGTGTTTGAATATAAGGATCATCTAAATGAATATCATGAATGATCAAAAAGGAAATGGTCAGATGAAATTTTTAAATGGAGAGTGTTCATTATTCTATATTTAATCGCGATTCTTTTCCCTCCCTTAGCCGTATTATTAGTGGGTAAACCTATTCAGGCAGTGCTTAACTTAATCCTCACACTATTTTTCTATGTTCCCGGTTTAATTCATGCCATCTTAGTGGTGCATGATAAACAAGCTGATAAACGAATGAAGCGGCAAGCAGCACTTATTGCTAAATCGAAACGAAATGACTAAGTGAATATATACAACCACTTTTAACCCAAATAACGTACACCAAAGGTGTACGTTATTTGGGTATTTAACATCAGAAAGAATTCGTTACTTGAACCTGTGCGACTTCCTAGGCCCTCTATGGTAACATGCATCACATATATGAAAACGTGAGTCATTCGGCAACCTTTTTCCACAGCGCTTGCATTTTTTTTGATAATTCAACATTTCATCTTTTAACTGATCATGAACGCCATCACTGATTTCTTCACGGATACGCTCCCAATAAACAGCTTCAGTCCTCTTGCCCATCCGATACAAGAATAATAAATGAAGCCCTATCGCTTTATAAGAAAGCTCCAATTCCTCCAGGTTTCTAGTCTTGATGATCGGTTCAGGAAGATCACTGCCCTCGGCAATCGCTTCGACCGTTTCCAGCCACTGCCTGATCAGACTTGGTTCCTTGGCTGAAAAAGGAATATGCAGGAAACCATATAAATCCATTAAGGAAAAACGCGCTTCGATTTCAGTATCCCGTATCAGCTCGTAAAGCTCCCTTTCTTCCGATAGAGATGCCTTTTTCGTGCCTTTAGGAGGCTCGAACCTTTCCCACATTTCGAAAAATGTTCCCATGTTCCGGTAATATTTTTGAAAACGTTCAAATACAGCAGAGGTTGGGGCAATGGTGAAGGTTTGAACGGGTTCATCCACTTGTTCCAGCAACTTATTCATGATTCTAATCTCTGCTGTAAATGCTACCTTGCCAGTGTCGTAAATACCTTTTCTACCCGCCCGCCCTGCGATCTGTTTGATTTCTTGAGAAGTCAATCTTCTTCTTCGTGTCCCGTCGAATTTTTCATTTTCAAGAAAGACGATACGGCGGATTGGCAAGTTCAATCCCATCCCAATCGCATCTGTGGCAACGACAACTGATGTTTCACCGCGATTGAATAACTCTATTTGCCGTTTTCTATTTTCTGGAGGCATACTGCCGTATATCATGCTGACATTATGTCCACTCTCTTTTAGACGGGACGCGGTTTCCAGTACCTGCCTTCTCGAAAAACAAATGAGGGCATCTCCTTTTTTGGTATACTTCAATCCAAATTCCTTTTGTTCTACCTCAAGCGGTATTTCCCGTCTGTATTCGTGGAGTTCTAAATCTGCCTCATTCAAAAGGTTCAGAAGCATCATTTTGATATTCTTGCTTCCGATGATATGGACCTCTCTCGCATTTGCTTGCGTGATTGCCCGAAACCAAGAAAAGCCTCGATCTTTATCGGCTATCATTTGGGCTTCATCTATAACGATTACTTCATGGTAGTCCTTTTCATGAAACATTTCAACGGTGCTCGAGACATGATTGGCACCCGCAACTGCCTTTTCTTCTTCACCGGTTTTTAATGAGCAAGGAACACCATCCGCATTTAATTTATCAAACACTTCGAGGGCCAGCAGTCTTAGGGGAGCTAGATACAAACCGCTCTCCGCTTCCTTCATTTTTTGTAGAGCCCTATGAGTCTTCCCGGTATTAGTCTCTCCGATATGCAAAACATACCTAACCTTTTTCCCTAATGATGGAGTATAGGCCTTACCTATGATGTCATCAATCATCCTTTGCTCTTCAGCCCGCTTTTTTGCTTCCTCTGCCAATACTTCAGCTTTTCTTCTTTCTCTGTTCGCCTCGTCCTTTTCAAATATTTCTTCATGCAATGTTTCATCAAAAGGTATTCCTTCGAGGTTCATTAAATCAGAAAGGTATTCTTCCTGAAGTTCATCAAAACAGGCCTGAGACAAATCAGTCAATTCATCCCGTAGTATACCTTGAAGGGCTTCAACCGTCAGTCTCTCACCATATGACTCCAAAAAATCATGATGCAGTGCTACAGGTAAATGGTTCAAGTATTTTTTAGGTGCTAATTTCATAATGAAATCCGAAACTAACCTTTCATACCGGTAAAAATAATTTTCATATTCATAATGGTTTTTTCCCCAATCGAGTAACGTGTGAATATCCCCTGTCAGCTCTTCCAAAAAGTCGGTGACCATTAGGTATTCGTTAGGTTGAAATCCACCTTCTTCAACCAATTGTTCTTCAAGCAAGTATGGATCGACATATTGGAATTTAGGTTTATTATTAAGATCCGCTGCCAAAATTCCGGCAATATGATACCTGACATGTAAATATAAAAGAAGTGAGTTTTTTTCAAAAAATGTATTGGCCTCTTCTTGTAGCCTTACGCGTATCTTCCAACGCTGCTTAGCTATCCGCTGTTCTTCTTGTCGTTTAAAGAAGTTTTCCCTCGCATTTTTATATCTCTTCTCCCAATCATCTGGATTTTCAGCAAAGGATTTTTTAATCCACGACAAGGCATCAAATGGGCGATACTTCTTTAATTCATTCCGGAACATGCTATTGATCAGCTTATGATCTGAGCCTTCCGTAACAAATCCCCTTTCGCTAAGAAACACCTTTTTTTCCTTTCTCGGCACATCGTTTGATGCTTTATTTAACCAAACATTAATCCAAATTTGCTCAATAAAAGACATCCTGTCAGATAAATATGTTGCATATGAAGGCATTGACTCTTGATTCTCGAAATAAAAATCCATATCCTGGATTATTTTTTCCTTTGTATTCTCTATAGCAATAGGATATATACTTTCTAATTTTCCCATAATGATCCCCTTTTGAATTATCCGTTATGTACTAATTCTTACCTATTATCCTCTCCAAAACATTGTTTTAAATGAGCGAGATACATTCGTTTTATCTATATAATTCATGTGTTTCGTTAATCATGATAAAAAGCAGAAATGCCAAGCTGCATGACCTCCGGACGCGCTCGGGTTAATTCCAATCCAAGTATGTACGTTTAAGGTACTCTTACCATTTCACGTACAGTATAATAGATATTAGATAGACTGATTATCGACTTTAAGAAAGTGAAGTCTATCCCGCATTCAGAAAACAATCCACGATTTAGCTATTTGGTCATCAGGCGCATGAAAATTTAATGATATTAAAAAAAACCGATATTAAGGTAAAGGGCAATTTTTAACTGACTGACATTCGTACTGAACCAAGAAAAATAGAAACAGCCCATTACACGATCGGCTACTTCTCGATTACAATATCCAATAAAACGAATCCAACCTCTTAATTGAGTTTAGTGGAAATCCGGACGACTGTCACGGTATTCAGATTCCACTTTCGTGTCTTTCTAGTTCAATATGAGAAATAACATCCGGAAACCTAAAAAGACTGTAGATAAAAGAGGAGCCTTAAAATGATTCAACAAGATATCAATTATTTTAAAAATTTGGACTCAATCGCTAAAGAAGTATTAACACTATTAGCTCAAAGCATTGGTGTGAATACATTCTTCCTTTCGATATTGAATCCCATACAGAGTTTTATAATCAAATCCTTCAATAGAAATGCAAAGTTAATTTGTGAAGGTGACATCATTCCTTATAATATGGTTTATTGCAAATTAGTTGTTGAGAATGGCTTGGAACCACTTGTTATCCCGAATTTAAAGGAACATGATTTGACTAGTGGACACCCTGCGACGAAGTTTATTGGAAACGGTTGTTTTATGGGGGCCCCCCTTATTAATGAGGGTGAAATCATTGGTACATTATGTGCATTCGACATTAAACCCTATGATTTTAAAGAGTATGATCTGATACTCATTAAGTCTTTGGCAGCTTTGATTAGTCAAACCATCATTCTTGAAAATGGAATTATCAGGGATCCTTTGACAGGTCTTTATAATAGGCACTTCATTTATAATTATTTTGATTATCAAAAGAATAAACAAAACGATGAAATGGCCATTCTTTACATCGATCTTGACCACTTTAAATTTTTCAATGATTCCTTTGGTCATGATGCTGGTGACGAGGTTATTAAACAGGCAGCTGGATGTCTTTTGCAAACCGTACCTGGTGACAGTCATGTGGCTAGAATCGGTGGAGATGAATTCATTGTATTATTACATCCATCCCATTGTGAGGATTTAATGAAAAGCACACAGCAAAGCGCTGAATTATTATTGAACCATTTATCCACCATGCCCATTCAAATTAATGGAAATGATCATTTTGTATCGGCTAGCATAGGGATAAGCTTTTATCCTCATAATGGTACGAAAATGGAGTCACTTTTGACAAAAGCGGATCGTACGATGTATAAGGCTAAAGAATCTGGTCGTAAGAATATTCAATACTACCACCCGCTGTGATTTTCCGAAAATTCAAAAAACCAGTTCTCCTTAGAGACTGGCTTTCTTTTACCTTAAAAAAATCCAACGTTTAGCTTTCAACCTTTGCAAAAGCTTGAGCAGATCAGCATTTCCCTTATGTATCCGTTTCTCGGATGGTGAAGCGGAGGGGGCCGGGATGTTAACTCTCTCGGGTTTTTTGTTCATATTCTGAAAGACCCTTCCTATTCTTTATTTTGAATAGTATATGCGGGTTTTCCATTAAATATCATCAGGCAAAGGAAAAACCCCTGCCCCGTTTCTTATAAAACATTTTTTAACCGGCTGAAGCGATCAGCTTTTTCTTTTTGTTTCAGGATAATGCGTTCGTTCTGTTTCATCACCTTTTTAGTATGGGGACTTAATCCTACATCGGGTATTTTCACCTGTGGTTTGATTACGGCAACTGACACTTCGCTGCCAGCTTTATCATAAATACTCATTTATCCTTCACCACCTGGGTTATGTTTTATGACCATATCGAACATCATGATTAATAAGGCTATTAATAAACAATCGACTTCTGAAACGAAGCTTTCTGATTTCACGTCAAGGATATAGGGTTCCATCAAAATGCTTACAGGCTGCAGAGCCATTTTCTCTTCATCATTATAATACGTATCTTCTCTTTCCAATGTAGCACGAATGGTACTGCCATTCAAGTTCGGATGCCCATTTATCACCAATTGCTTGTCCTGTTCCGTTTTGAAAGGAAGAATTTTTACGTCCATCCCTTCCTTTGCTGCATAAGCTTGAAGGAGAATGCTCAAATAAGCCAAGTATTCCTTATTCGTTTGATAATACTCAGGAATCCCTTCTTTCTTTAGGAGATGAAACATATTCTTGACCTTTTCCCTATTATCCGTTAAAAGTTTGTCACTTTCCGCAACAGCTTTTGTTGCATAGGACAGTTCGTTATCGCCAATTTTGGATATATACATGCTCAAGAACACAAACATATCAATCAGGATAAATACGATAGCCATAATCAAAAAATTTTTCCACTCATTAAATATACTCATCGGATAGAAATTCCAATAAATCAATGCTCCCAGTATAAAAATGACATACCAGGTTTTTCGAATCGCTTCAATCCTTTTAGTTACCTTGTCTTTATATTTCCAAGAAAGAATGACATAGGCCAATAAAGCAAAAAATACTACCCATACAAAGACTCTGAAAAACATTAACAATCGATTTATCACCCTACCCTTCATCCTGCTGCTACATTTCTTATTCCGTACTCTATATTATTCATTATATATACCTCTATTCCCTGCCTAGGGCGTGTGAAACTTAACCAAGTTTTCACTTGACTCCCAAAGTGAGTTTCGAGTTAATGAATCATCGGTTCACATCTATAGACCTGAAGGGTAAATCCATATCATTTCCATTGTGGGACATCGCATTAAATAACCTTATATATTCTGTGATATGATAAGTTAACGAAAAGGTCTGATTAATATGGGAGGAACATATTCATGCTGAAAATTATAAAGATCATCATTTCTTTTTTTATATTATTGTTACTTTTCCTTAACCTCTATCCTCCGCTAGGGAGGCGGACAAACAAAGAAAAAGTGAGAGCATTCACTACAAAAGAGAATTTTGCCAAGGGTAAATTCCACAATCAGATTCCTGCTGGTCAAGCGATGAGCCTTAAACATACTGGTTCCATTTTAAGGGATTACATAAAAGGCAATCCAAAAAGAAGGCCCGACCATCCAATCGTAATAGGAGCAAAAGAACCTGCATCATCTGTGAATTCCAATAAAATCACCTGGTTTGGTCATTCTGCATTCATGTTGGAGTTGGATGGTAAAACCATTTTAGTGGATCCAATGTTTGGAAAAGCCCCCACTCCCTTTCCTTGGTTTGGAAACAAGCGCTTTAGCGGGGAGTTGCCTATCGATTTGGATTTGCTGCCTCCTATCGATGCCGTCTTACTCTCACATGACCACTACGATCATTTGGATTATTTCTCAATAAAGAAATTAAAAGATAAGGTCGGTCAGTTCATTGTTCCACTCGGTGTCGGTGGACATCTTGAAAGATGGGGCGTGAAAAAAGAACTGATTCAGGAACATAATTGGTGGGATGAAGTTTCATTCAAAGAGTTGCAATTTGTTTGTACGCCTGCAAGGCATTTTTCTGGAAGAAGTTTAAACGATGGCAATACGACACTTTGGTGTTCTTGGGTAATTAATGGCAAACAAGAAAAGGTATTTTTCAGCGGCGACAGTGGATATGGTGGCCATTTTAAAGAAATCGGCAAAAAATACGGTCCTTTTGATTTAACTTTAATGGAATGCGGCCAATATGATGAGCGTTGGTCAACCATCCATATGATGCCTGAAGAAACTGTTCAAGCACACATCGATGTAGAAGGAAAACTGATGATCCCCATTCATTGGGCAGGTTTCACATTGTCTTTTCATGACTGGACAGACCCGATAGAACGGGTAACAAAAGCGGCCAATGATCATGCCGTACAGGTCTGCACACCTCAACTAGGCGAGCCAGTAATGATTGGGACAACAGATTTCCCTCAAACAAAATGGTGGAAATAAAAATGGTCCTTCCCGAATGGGATGGACCATTTTTATTCATTTCGCACTTTGTTCCCCTTTATATTCAAGATTCACTTTTATCGAATGCTCTTTCTTCCCGCCAAAATAATTCGTGCCTATTACACCTAAAATGATTAGTATCGACCCCAATATATCGTAGATCGTAATCTTTTCATCAAGAATGAGAGCTCCTGCAGCAATCGTGACAACTGTGGAAAGATTTGCAAATACGCTCATTTGGGACGCTTTGATCTTTGATAAAATCGTATTGGATAATAACGAAGTGACCAATGAAGCCAATATTCCCAGATACAAAATGGAACTGATGAATTCCATGCTCGACCATGGTGTAAAAAATTCCGGCATCGTTCCTTGTTTTAGATGGGTGAAAAGTGCGGCCACGTTAAAAATGACAAATCCTGTTCCCATCATGAAAAAGGACATTTCACCAGGTGTAAAATCCTTGGCAAGTGAACGGGTCATCGTTGTATAACATGCGGTTGCTATACAGGATAGCAAGATCAACACCATCCCAAGCATGTCAGAAAAATTGATCGTACTCCCTTTCACCACGAAAATAAAAATGACCCCAATTACAGACAAGATAATCGAAAGCTTTTGATATAAAGATGTTTTCTCCTTCAGGAAATATCCAGCTATCATCAATGTTAGAATTGGAGTGACTGCAGATAGAATTCCAGCATCTGTGGATTGTGAATACTTAAGTCCGAAAGTTTGAAAGGCAAAGAAAAGAGTTGGGAATAACAAGGATAGCGGGACCAGATTTTTAACCGACTCCCATGAATAGTTCACTTTAATGACTTTAACGGCAACAAGGAATAAAATGATGACGAAAGAAACGGTGAATCGGAACGCCAAAGTATCAAGCGGATTCGATTCTGCAATGGCCATTTTGGTGAATAAGAAAGATAGGCCGACAATACTTGCATGAAAGATGGCTAACATATATGCAAAAGTTCGGGATTTCATGGATGCAACTCCTTAACTAGATTACTATATTTCCTTTTTAGGTATAGTACCCTTTGCATCTGTATTGCAACCCAAGTTAGAGTTAAAAGATAAAGTTGGCATAAATTCCTCCTTTGAATTAAAGTGCTGCTTTTAACGTTCATGCGGTTTTCACTTTTTTTCAAAAGATATAGATTAAGAACACCGTTAAGTATGATCATGTACAGTTTCAAATATGGTAAAATTTCAACGAGAAAGTGAGGTATACATATATGTTAGTTACTACAGTAATATTCCTTATGGCAGGACTGGCGGAAATTGGTGGTGGCTACCTTATTTGGCTTTGGTTAAGGGAAGGTAAATCCATTTATCTTGGTTTAGCCGGAGGTTTCGGGTTGGTATTATACGGTATCATTGCAACTTTCCAAACGTTCCCTACTTTTGGACGTGTATATGCTGCATATGGCGGGGTTTTCATTGTTTTATCGGTTTTATGGGGATGGGGCATTGATAAGAAAACTCCTGATTTATATGATTGGATTGGAGCAGTAATCTGTCTAGCCGGGGTTTCAATCATGATATGGGGACCTAGACAGTAAAAAAATTAAAGGGCCTTATGCCCTTTAATCAGACTGTTGACAGACTCAAAGAAAAGCGAGTTAGCCTGCAGTTTTTTTAATTTAGGCTCTGTTAAAGCAAAATGTTGATTATTTGATACTTACCCGAATTCTTAGTATTATGGATATAAGAACAAATATTCGGGAGGTAACGAAAAATGAGCAAAGCGTTTAGCAATTTACTAAAGCACATTGATAAATTACCACATACGAAAAAAGAACAAGTATATCAATGGGTAAAACGCTATGTTCAGCCTTCTTCCTCTGTCGGTGGTCGTCTAATCAACGAAATGAGAGAAACTCGTTTCAAAGAAGGGTTTGAATGCCCTCATTGTGCATCTGAACACGTTGTTCGGTTCGGAAAATATAATGGTCGCCAACGTTATCGTTGTAAATGTTGTAGTAAAACCTTTACTGATACGACTAACACTGTTTTATATCGCACCCGAAAAGGAGACGAGTGGATTACATTTGTTGAATGTATGTTTAAAGGTTAATCCCTACGAAAATCGGCTGAAATTGTAGGGGTTACTTGGGTTACACTTTTCTATTGGAGACACAAGTTGCTAAACGCTCTCAAACAAATGGATTTTGAACATTTTGAAGGTATCGTTGAAATTGACGAGACCTATTTCCTATACTCTGAAAAAGGAAAACGAGGCATTACAGACCGAAAACCTCGAAAGCGTGGCGGAAAATCTAAACATAGAGGTATCAGCCACGAGCAAGTTTGCGTTCTTGTTGCCAGAGACCGTACCAAAGCAACTGTTTCTAAAGTTGCTTGTATGGGGCGAGTTGTGAAAGATAAAGTAGATAAAATGATTGGTTCTAAGTTAACCGCTGACAACGTACTTGTAACAGATGCTTGGAGAGCCTATAAAACGTATGCGAAAGAAAAAGGATTAGAACATTATAGAATTAAATCCACTGATGGTAAGTACGTTCTCACAGGCTTATATCACATTCAAAATGTCAATGGTCTCCATTCTCGTATGAAACAATGGATAGACCGATTTAAAGGTGTGGCTACCAAATACCTCGATAATTACCTCGCTTGGTTCTTGTTTATTGATAGTCGTAGTAACGAAAGTACGAGACATAATATCAAAGAATTTTTATTAAAATCATTTGTATTTGAAATGACAGATACTTATGATAGTTTACGCTTGTCAAAATTCAATTTGTAGTCCATATTCGACTAACGAAGTACATTTGGAGTGGTAAAGTGGAAATATATATTAGAGAACAAGTGTATTCTTTTAATCAAGAACACGACTTTTTGGTAAATCCTTCACCTAAGACAGTATACGAAATTGATGCAGAAGACATTGGGATTGAGGAATTCTTTATCCTATTTTTCTCCAGCTTAAATCAGTTTCCGTTGTTTATTACCTTTGAATGGTATGACTGGGATGTTGATGGAATGAGAGACCAGTTAGATAAACTTGGGGTAATTTATACGCATAAGTTCGTCCCTCAAAAAACAGCATATGAAATGACCAAATATGGAGAAATCCATTTCGATATATTGATTTTTAGTGTCGAGGTTAAAGATAAAAATCAACTATCTGAAATTATTTTTAAATCCCTTATTCCATATCATCTCTTTATAATTTCAAATCAGAATAATGTAACATTTGGTGAAAGGTTTGACCAAGAGGACGGCGTAAAGTTGAATATGAATGAATCTACAACTTTTTGTAAATTGGAATACGATATCCCCTCTACCTATTTGGTAACAAACCAATTGAAAAATATGGATGAATTGATTGCTGTTCTTCCTGAAAAGTTAAAAGTTGTGAAAGAAGATTAAGTTATCTTGTTAAACAATCGCACCCGTAGTTTAACAATAATAGGGGCAAGCCTGATAAAAGGGGTTTCCCCTATTTAATATTCAAATTTCAACATTAACATATAACAGAACCTTAATTTAAAAAACGTTCCAGCCTTTCAGAAACCTGCGCCCTTTCCGCCGACTGTCTGCCACCGATTAATGCCCAATTACTCGCTGATGCAGCGTTACCTGCTGAAAAAGTAATGAATAAAGTAAAAATCAATACTGAAAATGTTTTGTACTTTCCCATAAACCCCTCCTTTAAATATATATTTGAAAACGCATACATAATTCATGATAATCTTTTCATTAACTGGTTCCAAATTGAAATACAACTCATGTTTATTAGTTAGTAGCACTATAAAGGGGCGGTTTAATTTCCATTTGCATTTTTTTGTCATTTGATAGAGTAAAGTAAGAAATAAGGGTAACAAGTAAAACAACTGCGCTTAAGCAATAATATGTATTTTGGAAACCCATGAATGAATACATACTACCCGCTACGGAAGAAAAAATAGTAATGGCACTCTGTTTCGCAAAATTAAATGCCAGTAAATAAATGGTTGCGCTTAGTCTAGTATCAAATACTCCTGTAATGTATTTAAAAATGGAAACTAAGAGTAAGGGCATTTCAAAAGCTGCAATCAACCTGAATATTGATAAGAGAACAGGGCCCGTAGCTATTGCACTTCCAAAAATACGAACGAAAGTTAATACACCGAAAAGAATGAGCCCATTTTTAGCACCCATTTTATTTACGATCACAGGGGTAAAAATCATTAATATGGCTTCAAGTCCAACTTGAATGGAGACTAGCTTACTAAATATATCCGTTCCATATTCTTTAGAAGAAAAGAATTGTACATAATAGTTAGGAAACTGTTGATCGAACACATCATATATGGCGGCCGTGCCGATTATTAAGAATGAAAGGTACCAGAAGCTCTTTATTTTAAATATCGAAAGAACAGCTTTTTTACTAATTTCATTTCCTTTAACCTTCGAGCCTCCTGACTTGATATGGTCTTGACCTTCTATTTTAGCCGTAAATAATAAGACAGCTAAAAAAACTGCAGCACCTGATGCAAACCAAAAAATTGAATTTGGGTTTTTTACAAACATTACTCCCCCAATCAATGAGGCCGTAGCCCCTGCTATAGATCCGAATAACCTTACCCTGCCATATTCAAAACCATTATTACGACTCACTCTTTCTATATAGGATTCAACAACCCCCACCCCGCCGTTGAATACTGCACTAAGGTATACGCTTCCTATAATTGCTCCTATAACTATATTCGCTTTAAGTAATGGGGCATAAAGGAAGCTGAAGAAAGGCCCCATGAACATTAAAAGGATTACGACGACCCAAAATAAGTTTTTTTTGAATCCCAATTTATCTGAAATGATTCCTAAAAAAGGTTGATAACATAGTGCAATTAATGACATCGATGAAAAAACAATGCCTGTTTCACTTGGGTTAAGTCCGGCAACATCTTCTAACCATAATGGGAGGAAACCAAGAACGATTGCCCAAATAATAAAGTAAAAATAAAATAGTCCTCCAAAATTCCAAAAACCTTTAGAAACATTCATATAAAGTCCCCTTTACTTATTATAAGACATGCATTTGAATGAATTTAACCATACTAAAATGCAAGCGAATCTTTCCACGGCATTGTAGAAAGATTCCAAGCTGAATTTTAATATTTCATCTCTAGCTTTTACTTTTACTTTTATTCACCTCATCCGGTACTGGGATCCCAAAGTTTGGAGAGCCATCCTGGTTCCAGTTAAATACTTGTGCCCGTGTATGACGATTTGGATCATACAAGGGATCCCCTTCAATTTCGGTATAATTACGAGCATGGTAAATTAAAATATCTTCACTCCCATCCTCTGAAACGGTAAAGCTATTATGACCTGGTCCATATTGTCCATTTTCCGGTGCACTTTGAAAAACGGGAATTGGGGATTTAGTCCAAGAAGCAGGGTTTAACAAATCACTATCTTCCTCAGCCGTAAGTAAACCCATGCAATAATTATGATCTGTTGCACTGCATGAATAAGTAATAAAAACCTTTCCATTTCTTTTAAGCATTGCTGGACCCTCATTAACATGGAAACCAATGGTCTCCCAAGGTAATTCAGGCTTTGAAAGCATTACCTGCGGACCCTTAATTGTCCAAGGATTTTCCATTTCCGCAATATATATATTGGAATTACCTTTAATATTCAAATCCCTTTGAGCCCATACATAATATAAAATACCATTATGTTCAAAAGCGGTAGCATCTAAAGAAAAAGTTTCCCATTCTGTCTTAACTTGTCCCTTATGTATCCATTCTCCCTTTAAAGGATCAGGACTTTCATTCTCAAGTACAAACATTCGGTGGTCGAACGTTCCGTTTACTGGTTGATCGGTTCTCGCCGCAGCGAAGTAGATGTACCACTTTCCCTTTATAAAATGAAGTTCTGGAGCCCAAATCAGTGAGTTTTGCGGTCCAGTCTCATTTTTTCTCCAGACAGTAATAGCCTCTGCTTTACCTATTCCTTGAATAGTTTTAGATCGCCTGATTTCAAGTCGGTCATATTCTGGTACGGATGCAACAAAATAATAATAGTTATCCGAATGCTTATATACCCAAGGATCTGCTCTTTGTTCAACAATTGGGTTCTTATAAGTTTGCATTGTATTCATATTTTAGTCTCCTTTTTGTTTACGTCTATTCTTTGAATCTAGTTGTATTTATCTACGATATGGAATTTTTTCATGCCGGCAGAGAAAAAACACCACCCCCTATTGTGTTTATAATAATTTTTTGCCCCGACCCAATAATCTTAATGATAAATAGATTCACAATTCATACGGACTAATTTTAGAAAATATCAAATTTTCTTAATATTCATCCGTATAATTAAATAATAAGTTGTCGTTTCGAGGATGTCAACGCTTTCTTTTGTTATTATTTTGAAATTTCAGAGTAATATATCGAATAATTTGTACGTATAGCTTTGAATGGTGAATGGATGACACTGAGAATTACCATTTCTAAATCGAAACCTTTTTGCTACCTATCTTGTCTACGATCCAAGCAATTATAAAAACACTTGTGAACAGTAATCAGTTTCCCATTATTGACAAGTTTGCTGTCACTCGGGACATACAATTTTCCCCCTCCGAATTCCGATGGTCATACTATTAAACTAAGGATTGCACCCTTTTTGATACGCCAAAAAGCCCTCTTATCAAAAGAGGGCTCAGTTTGTAGACAAAAGGGGTTCAGAACTTGAGGTGATGAGGATCCTTTTTATACATGATTCCTTGATACGCTCGTGTTTCCTTTCGAACCAGCAGCTATCATTAAGAGTCTATAGAAAATCTTTTCGGACAGGTCTGTATCTTTAAAGCGTCGCTTAAAATGACTGTAGGAGAAAGCGGCCCTGAAAACGCATCTTTCATCAAGCGATGTACCCGAAACAACTGATTCAAAGCAACACCTTCAACTCCTCAGGTAGGGTTTCTATCTAAAAGTTGATTAGAGAGGAAGGTACGAGACTCCTGCGGGCACAAGCCGAGGAGGTGCCCGGACCGCCAGCGAAAAGCGAGGCCTTGCGTTCCAATCAACGTTCAAATTGTACCAGCCATAAAAAAACTGTAGTCAAACTCGATTTTCATCGAGTTTGACTACAGTCTGAGCCCTCTTATCAAAAGAGGGCTTTTACCTAAGATAGGATCAAGCTTCCAAGGCTTCTTTACGCTTTCTTTCCTTTGATTCAGTTATTAGATCATAACCAAGATAAAGGATGATGGCTCCGCCTATTAATTTTATATATAACGGAACGTCCGCTACAAAGAAATAAATCATAGAAAATAATGTCCCTATAATGCATAACCAAAAAATAATATGTTTTAAAAATTTCAAAGTAATGACTCCTCTCAAAAGATGAGGTAATTTCTATTTCGCTCCACTTTAAGGAGGAATTAATTATCCGTACCATCATTCTAACATTTATTCTTTATATAATGGAGTGAATCGTATTGCGAAATTATGAACATTTATGGGTTATCCATATTTATATCCTTACAATCGATTTCTTCTAGCGCAGGACAAACGCCAAGACTTGTCAATTTGCATAATTTTGATAGGAACCATGACTCCGCTAATAGAAGGTAATTATACATGAAATGACAGCTAGGTATCCCTTCACTGACATTTCATGCATTTGATTTTACATGATATTCATTTTATTGGACTCTACCGCCATTTCTTCAGTTTGTTCCTTATGATCATTTTTGTAATAAGCCATTTTCACTGGAACGAATGATAAAGCTACCGCGGCAATGAGACCCGGAATGGCGAAGGCAATGAAATTCAATTGGATGGGTAGCGAGATGGATAATAAGAATCCGCCAAGAATGGGTCCAAGCATACCGCCGATCCTTCCGATTCCAGATGCCACTCCTAGTGCAGTCGATCTAATATTTGGTGGATAGTACTGGGAAACATAGGCTTGTACTAGGTTTTGGGCACCAATGGTACAGGCTCCTGCAATCGCTACCAATGTGTAAATCACGAAGGAACTTCCACCCATCCCCAATAGAGTCAAACTGACTGCCCCAAGCGCATACATCGGCACAAGCATTTTCTTGGATCCATAACGATCACAAAGTTTAGCGATGATAAGCGTGCCTATGATAGCTCCCCCTTGAAGAACGATCAAGAAACCTAAGCTTGAATTCAGCGCATACCCTGCCTCGATCATTAGCTTTGGAAGCCATGTATTCAATCCATATACCATCAATAGGCACATGAAAAAGGCGATCCAGAACATCAACGTGCTCAGGGCACGGGAATCCTTAAACAATCCAACAATCGGCATATTGGTATCCGTTTTTTTCACATCTACAATTTCGTCCTTGATGTCGAATTCACTCTCCGGACTGACCCTGGATAATATCCTGATTAACTCCTCTTTTCTGTTAACTCTGATCAGATGCGTCGAAGCCTCTGGTAAACGTTTCATCATGAAGGGTAAAAATAACAATGGTATTCCTGCAAACCAGAATATTGATTCCCAACCTAATGTCGGCATAACCAGGATACCCAGTATCGGTGCAAGCATCCCTCCGAATGAATAACCGCACAAAACGATCGAAACGACCATGCTCCGCATCCTTTTCGGTGCATAATCCGTCAATAAGGCAATGACGTTCGGCATAATGCCCCCAAGACCTAATCCCGCTAAAAACCTAAAAGTCGAAAACATTGTAGGCGTATTCGCAAATCCACATAAAAGCGTAAACAAACTAAATAAAATCAGTGTAATCGCTATTACGTTTTTTCTGCCAATCCGATCTGCTAATGTACCAAAGAAGATGGCCCCGAACAACATTCCAAATAGACCGTAGCTGCCCATAGCCCCAGCTTCCACGGAAGTAAGGTTCCACTCCTCCGTCAATAGCGGGACGACCGTTCCGTAAACGACAAGGTCATAGCCGTCAAAAAGGATAATGATAAAACACCATGCCAGCAATCCAAAATGAAAGCGGTTGAACTTACTGTTGCTAATTACCTCAGTCGTATTAATTCTTGCCATAAAATTTTCTCCTCTCCAGGTGACTACAATACTTCTCTCAAAATGACAGCGCTTACGTAATACTTTAAAAAAACATCGATACACTCATCTTTTATACAAATAGTGAACTGAGTTATCTAATTATTATTATAATGGCTAATTATCTGATATTTCAATAAAAACTTTCATAATAAATTAAAGCTTTAAAATGATCCAAGACAATACAAGGGATATATGTTTTTTGAAATATCCTTAAATGCAACTAGCTATAACGTATCTGGACATCCGTATAGACAACAAAAAACCAGTCCCTTAACGGAACTGGTTTCTAATTTAAAAAAGGTAAGCCGCCATTGCCGTATTCAAGTAAGAAAGTTTTAAACCACCACTCCTCAAAGTGGGTGTTTGCAGAAACAATCCTGTTGTCCAAGTCAGTGACGAGGCATAACATTCCTGTTTCGATGTAAAACTCCCTATTACAGCTTAAAGGTTAAAACTTAATTATCATTACGAACAACGCAGCTTGTATAATTATAATACCTAAATATCATCAATCTTGCAAGTTTAATAATCCCAAGCACCAAAAAAATTATCATGTTACATGATAATTCGATCGAAATTAGTTACATGATCAAACGGCCGAACCAAAGCGGCATGTACTTACTCCCCCCCTTTATTGGGTTTCCTAAGGTAGGTAAGATATATTTTTAGAAATATTGTGCAAGATAAAATTAGGACAGAATAGCAAGTGTTTATCTGACGGATGTCTAGTTTCGGATGTTGAACCTGACAATAAATACTAAATAACCTTTGCAAATACTTGTCAGGAGTCTATAATATTAACTAACAGATTTGATTGGAGTGACTAGTTATGCTTTCAAATATTGGTTTTCCAGGCTTAATTTTAATCCTTCTTTTAGCTTTAGTTGTTTTTGGACCGAATAAGCTTCCTCAAATCGGACGGGCCGTCGGCACCTCGCTTAGAGAGTTTAAGGATGCAACCAAGGGAATAACGGAAGAAATACAAGAGGAATTCAAGGAAGACGTACAAGCTGCAAGGAAAGAATCGATAAAATGAAAAAATGAAAAAGACGCCTGCACGCAGCAGGCGTCTTTGATGCGTTTGAGGCGCAGAACCGTCAGGCCACATCCCGACGTTTAGCTAAAAGCTTGTTCTTCGACTTACACAAATTAGCTCATCGCTTTATTAATATAACATTAATTCTATTTTATTTCAAGAGATTTATTAAACGGCCGCTTAACGGCATCCCTTGGAATTGAATGTTGATTAAAATTTTATAAACCGCTTTGAGGTTTTTTTATTAATATATTCTATCGAGCTCATTATTAAAATACAAAAAATCAAATAATCTCCTTTAAGCCCGTTCTGCAAACAAATCCTTGAACTACACTACAAGTTCATCGTCATTTGGGTCAATTGATCCGATGAAACGGCAACTTGATTGAACGCTTCATTAATTTAATCGAAAATATCATTCAGTTCTGTCATTTCCTTGGTGATTTTAATATTTTGCTCTTTTACTGAAAGCATGGCCTTTGCTATATCGGTAAAAAATTTGCCCGTTTCTTTCCCTTGCTTCGTGCCTTTAGTAATCTCCCCGCTAACCATTGAAATTGAAGTATTCATTACATTGATAAAATGAGCAATGCCACTAACCAGTTTCACTACTTCCGAAACTGATTGCTTGGTATTTTCCGAAAGCTTCCTTACTTCACCTGCAACAACCGCAAATCCCTTGCCATTATCACCCGCTCTTGCGGCTTCAATCGCTGCGTTCAATGCCAACAAATTCGTTTGTTCGGCAATAGAAGTGATAATCGTGACAATTCGTTCAATTTCCTTTGATGTATTGGATAGCTGTTCCATATCTTTTGAGATGATCGTCATTTGATCTTGTGTTTTTACCAATCTTTTCTCTAACCCTTGTAACAGTTCTACACCTTCATTTGATTTCCCCTCTGCATGTATCGCAATCTCTGACCCCTTTTGAGTGAAATCATGGATTTCGACTACCTTATTTGCCATTAATTGCGTTGCTGAACTTGTCTCTTCACTGATTGCTGCCAATTCTTCGGCATTTTGATTGACCTGTAGTTTAATCGTTTCTTTTTCTTCAAGGTTTTGTTGACGAATCTTCTCATTTTCAAGTTCATATGCCTCTAAAACTATTTGCTGCTCTAAATTAAAAATTTTAGTGACTGCCAGAATGTTATCCTGATATTGCTCTATATTCTTTATATTGGCCATCACATGAATGATTATTGATTGCAGTAAATCTTGAAAAGCACTCATATACCATTTTGGCTGCAGTCCAATTCGCACATGTACCTGTGCGATAACATAACGCTGTTTAATGTAAGCATCATCAATGGTACCGCTAAACATTTCGAACATATGACGATGCAGTGTCTTTTTCAACCTATCGATAGAACTATTGGCCGAAATGATTTTCAATAAAGAGGATTCATTTTCTAGATTTTTATAAAAATTTTCAACAATTTGGGTCAGATGTCCTTTCACTTCTTCTTGTAAAGAACGAATGATGCATAAATCCCCGATCGTCAAATGAATCATCTCCACTTGTGTCAATACGCTCGGATAATCCCTGATATTGATACCGACTTGTTCCTTAAATTGCAAATAGTCTATTGAATCTATCTTTTGTTTATTTCGCCATAAACTTTTCATGATGAATTGCCCTCCAATTTTTTCTACCCATATATACTATTTCGACATAAAGCCTGTTAATCTTTAACTAATTTGATAATTTTCCCTCTAAACAAGCTAATATCACACAAGACTTATGAACTATATGGACCAAAACAAAAAAACACTCCAGAGAGTGTCTCAGACTGTAGACAAATTAGAGAAGAGCCAGTTTACCTACAATTTTTTCTTTAAAAAAAGTTCCAGTTGATTTCAGAAATTCGCTCCCTTTCCGCCGACTGTCAGCCAAGACTCCTCACCGCAAGCGACTGTGGGGTCTCACCTAGCCAGTTATTCGGCAGGAGTGTCGCGAATTTCTTCAATCTAGAGGGTTTCATCCGGATAATCAAGTAAAAAAACATGAAGGATAATCAAGTTTTCATTTAAAATCATGGTTCGGGGTGAGAGCATTCCGAACCTCCTTTTGTCGTCTAACTGAGACACTACAGAGAGTTTCTTTTTCAATGATTATTTTTCCTGCTGGTTAAGGTTGGAATGTTTACGGGAATAAGTGAAGTAAATGACGACTCCGATAGCCATCCAAATCAAGAACCTTATCCATGTATGACTTCCCAATTGAATCATCAAGAATACGCAAAAAACGATTGCTAAGCCCGGAACGAGCGGTACAGCCGGACAATAAAAAGCACGTTTCATATCCGGTCTTGTTTTCCGTAAAACGATGACCGCTACGGAAATCATCGTAAACGCAGTCAATGTTCCAATGTTGACCAACTCTGCCAATTCACCAAGCGGTATGAATGCTCCCAGTAAGGCCGCTATCAAACCAAACATCCATGAAGCAGCATATGGTGTTTTATATTTCTTATGAAGTCTTGATAAGGATTTAGGCATCAGCCCATCACGTGACATCGCAAACATGATCCGGGTTTGGCCATATAACATCACCAAAATCACCGTTGTCATACCGAGGAACGCACCTAGATCAATGATCCCTGCAACCCAATTTTGTCCTGCGCTTTGCAAGACCAAAGAAATCGGGTGATCGAGAGCCGTGCTGAATTGTGCATACGGTACCACACCTGTCATTATTAAACTCACGACCATGTATAGCACAACACAAATGACAAGAGAACCGAGTATTCCACGTGGTAAATTCTTTCCTGGATTTCTTGTTTCTTCAGCAGCAGAAGCAACCGCATCAAAGCCGATGAAGGCAAAGAACATTAATGCGGCAGTTGAAAATACCCCATCGATTCCAAATGGCATGAATGGCTGCCAGTTTTCCGGTTTTACATAATAAATAGAAGAAACGATGAACAGCAAGACTACCAACACTTTTATGACGACCATTATGTTATTAATCCTAGTCGTTTGTTTCGTGCCTCTGGAGATCAATAAAGTAATCGCCATTACTATCAAAAAGGCTGGCAAATTCATATAAGTAGTGACACCATCAACCGAACCCGGTGCTGCCGTAAATTTCTCTGGAAAGTTAATCCCGAATCCACTTAAAAATGATTGGAAATAGCCTGACCAGCCTGCCGATACGGCACTAACGGCCAATAAGTATTCAAGGATTAAATCCCAGCCGATTATCCAAGCGGCAAATTCACCTAGAGTTGCATAAGCATACGTATAAGTCGAACCGGAAACCGGTACGGATGCTGCAAATTCCGCATATGCGAGTGCAGCAAATAAACAGGCAAGACCTGCAATGACGAACGATAATGAAAGTGCAGGACCAGCATTTACTACACCAGTACCTGTTAATACAAAAATGCCTGTACCAATGATTGCTCCAATTCCAAGCATCGTTAAATCCCAAGCGCCTAGTTCCCTTTTCAATCCCTTACCGCTGGAACTTGCGTTTATCAATAAGTCCTCAATGGACTTCTTTCTAAAAATACTCATGCTATCTCCTCCATAAATTTTAAAAACTATTCTGAAAATTGCAGACGAATAAATTAACTTGCTATTTATATCGGAGAAATTTCGACAAATTCCTACAATGACTGAATTATCTGACTTTCAAATTATACGTATTAACACTTCCATCGTCAATGGATTATTATTGTAAAATTCTGTTTTTGATTCCTCTACAGAATGTAAGAATTAGCATTAAACAGAATTATCCTTCATTATCAATACATTCAGTAGTAACCCTTGTAGTTCATGCAGTTTTTTAAATCGACCGTTCATTATCTTAATATTATCAATAGCAAAATGCTGGAGTGTTCCCTGTAATCCTGTATTTTGGTCTTATTGAGTTTTAACATTATTTATTCTAGAAGGATTTAACATTCATTTTTCCATATGTATTATTATGAAATAATACATCAATATTATTCTGATCATTCACGCACCAATAGTTTGACGGAATCAAAGTACATCTCTATACTTATTAAGTCTTAAAAAAAGTACGGGAATCATGCTTAATAATTGAAGAAGGTGACATTCATGGATTTTACGATTACCTATCTGTCTTTTTATTTAATCCAAGTCGATGGAAAAGGCGATCAGGCTGATAAGCGTTTTAAACATTTTCAAACTCTTGATACCCAGGAATACGAAGAAAGTCCTCTAAAGGATTTTTTGGATGGGGAATTGATGAAGATTTCCAAACGAAAAGTGGACCGTCATCCAAAAACTGAACAAATACCGACGAAAATCGGTTCTTTTATTGTCGAAGAAGGACATGCACTTGATTCCAACCCTAATTACAATGTATTTGACCGTGTTCGATATGCTAAAACGAAAGAAGAATTCCAAGAGGAAAATGAACAATTCACGCGGTCATATATTGATACTAGTGCCGTCCGCGGCGGTGTCTTCATAATCGCATCGGCTAAATTATCGAAATATCTCGATGAACCATTCGTTTTCTTATTAAAATGTGATTTCGAGCCAAAGGTTGCATCCATTTCGGATGAACGGACCCTGATCAGACACGTTGAAATGGCCATCACCACTAAAAATATGAAATCGATTCAATATCCCTACATGCCCGAAGAAGGAATGGTCGAAGAAGGCGAACTGAAAATCCACCAGGCCTCACATGCCCGCTACTTCGAGGACTTTTTGAAATTCGTCGAATATGGCGAATCGATGCCTGAAATCATGAAAAACCAGGTCATCCATATGGTCCATGAGCATGTATCCGCTCAATTCGAAGAAAACAGTGATGAACTGCACAAATTCGAACAGGACCTGGAAATCTGGGAAACAAGCGATAAGCGGGAAATCCAGGAACGTCTTGAAACCCACCAGGTCGTCGAAGCCACTGCCCAGATTGTCGAGCATACACCTGAAGCTGAACTGCGAATGAAGCTAGGCAGTACATCTGTTAAAGGATTGCTTGCTGATTTTGGCGACAGCATCCATTTAGGGAAGATTAACGGCAAGTATGTATTAATGATTGAATCCGATACAATAGAGTTCGATAAAGGCGTTTCGCCGATTGAATTTCACAGGCCGGATGATTTGATGGAGATTGTGGAGAAGATTAGTAGGAAGGTTTGAGGGATTTAGGGGGCTATTTGAGGGGTTTTCGCTATTTAGTGACCAAATTAGTGACCGCTCTAAGGAGTTAACAGATACTGATAATACAGGGTTATTACACGTTTAGTGACCGCATTAGTGACCAAAAAATCTGCTCTTGGTCTGTGAAAGGTTTCCTTTAAAATTACAATTTTATTTTCAAGACAAAAAGACAGTGGCTTAAAATACAAGCCTACTGTCTTTTTTTCAATATATATTCGATTAGGACGGACGTCGTTCTCAAGCATATCGATTGTCTTTTGTTGATATATCAATATTCTTTCTATCATCCAATGCTATAAAAAGTTTTTATTTTATATTTTGTCATAAATTTAGTTGCCCTAACTTTAATTATCTTCAATTATTTGTAATAAGGTTAGTACCTTGTCATCAAAAATTTTATAAGATTCTTCGTGAATCTTATATATAGGATAATCTTTATTAAACCAGTTAGTTGAAGATACCCTCTGCTTTTTAATTTTTCTTTCTTGAGACTCAATTACTTTAAAAACTGTTGAAGTAGAGGCAATATAATCTACCCATGAAAATGGGAAATTTTCTGACGTAGTAGCCCAATCAATAACTCCATTTGTTGAAAATATCATTGCAATTTCTAAGTTACTTTGTTCCACCCATTTTTTAGCTACAAGGACTAGTGAAGAATTATATTTTTTACTAAGTGTATTTACATTTTTGATAGTGTAGTTAAGTTTGGATATTTCCTCTTTGAAAATTTTATCCGGTAATAAAACATAAGAAGCAAAGGCATTAGCTTCATTTTCTAATTTTCTATTCATGACGAACTTATTCGATTCTGTGACGTCTTCAAGAAAACAAAAAAAAGTGCTTTGTGCGTGATGCGGTAATATTGCATGGGCTAATTCATGTGCTATCGAAAAGTTAATTCTACCTCGTGATTTTTTAAAAGAGTTTATAAACACTATAGGAGATTTTAAAGTTTTATCTCTTACCAAACACGCATCAAAGTTCTCAGTTTCAAATTCTTTAACAATTATTTTAATTCCTAAGTCTTTACCCAATTTAACAACATTGATTGCGTCTTCAAGAGGATTTAAGTCTTTATACCATTTCACTAAGAAATATGCATATTCTTTCCAATCCCATTTTTTTTCAACAGGCACCAGTGTATTAATAAATTCGCCAATGATTTCTTCAGATATTTTTCCAACTTTTTTTATAATGAAATTCTTATCATTTTCAGAAAGTCTGCTTATTTCATGCCTTGCCACTAGAGAAAAGTTAGGTGCCAGTCTACTTTTGAACCTGTTTACAGCAGTGAGAGCGTTTCTTTTAGCAATCGGTGACATTAAATTCTGATTTCTAGAGAAATTTTTGTATATTCTTTCTGTTAAATCAATTTTCCATCTACTGTTTAAAAAATGTTGAATCGATGTTAACTCAAAGAGGTCGCAAATAAATTCCAACACATTTTCCTGTTTATCACAACTACATTTATTTATAAAATACTCTAATGTATCTAATTCTTCCGGATGATTATTTTTTATTATCCTTTGTATCTCTTGGTTGAAATGATACTGTGCTATACTATCTTCTAAAACCTTTTGCACAACATTATAAAGTGCTTCATCTCGTGAGCTAAGTATTAAACTTTTTATTGGAACGTTTTTGACATCTATCAGATGACCGAAATTATTTAGAGTAAAATTATTATCCAATTCTAGTGCCTTTTCTAAATTCCAAGACGAGAGAAAAGAAAAAAGAATATATTTCCCTTCATTATCAGTTAGTTTTTTTAACAAATCTTCGTTAAATATATCGTCCCTTAAAAGTTTAGATGAGATTAATGAAACGATAAGATATGTATACTGTGGAATAATATCATACCTATTTTCATTAACTAATCTATGATAATGATTAGGTATAATATTCATGAGAGAATACTTTCTAAATAGAATATGTAAGATTTTTTTCCATTCAACTGAATTATCTAGGTAAATTCTGTTCGCTAATTTTTCCAACACATGCTCAGGGTGAGATTCAACAAAATATCTTTCGATTGCGTTAATTGCATCATCAAGATTATTTTCTTCGTAAGGATTAAACACAATCTCATCAATATCCATCTAACTCACCCCTTTCAAATCATCCAATAAAACATCTTCCCAACTATGTCCGTTCCATTGTTGGTAACAAATTATCTTTAAAGATTCTTTGTCAGAAAATACCAATTTATTCACATATAGGTTTTCCCCAATAGGTGTACTTCTAATCACACCTGCTGTTTTTTTTACTTTCTTAAAATTAGATGCATCTCTAACTTTCATTACTACTCTAAAATTCATTCCTCTTATATCAATACCATGACTATGTAAAATTCTTGGATTCTCATTCTTAAGATAATCATTGGAAGTACAGTATGCCCCATCACCATAGTGAGGTATGAAAGATAAACTATATTCTAAACAATCTCTACAAAGGCATAATGCTTTAGATGCCATAGTTTGACTAGAAGATATTAAAAATAAGTCGGATTCCCATAATAAATATCGATACACAATCAAACCATCTTCCAATTGCATATCTTCAGATAATCTAGTTTCTCTATCTCTATTAATATCAGTTATTTCAAGAATACCTTCAATTTCTTCTTCTTTATGAAGGTGTGTAGACGGTGGATTTCCCCATTCTTTACATCTTGAACATCTAAACATCATATCACCCAACCCCAAATAAGAACATTCGTTCTTTAATCATTTATAAACATGATAATTGTATCATATATTTGTTACTTGTTAGACAATTTTACCAAGTTTATATATTTTTTCTTTTATTCAATTAGTCGCTAGAAGTAAAAGTGTATATGTTTATTTCAACTCTAAAAATCTGCTCCCAGTTGGTAGCAGATTTGATGTACCCGCCTGATAACGGGTCCTAATTTTTTTCCTACTTTGACTAGAATCCTTTATTATATTAATTTCATTAAAATTTGAAATCACAAACATAACCTTACTCTCAACACTATAATTCAGGAACTAATTTCACTTTAATGAAATTGATAATAATCAAGGTAATATAAGTAAGCAATTGTAAATTTATAAAAAAACCTTCATTTTATAGTTACGATTATTTGTCAAGAATGTTCTGTATCTCTTCTATTTTCAACTTTTCTACCACTTATTTTTTTTTGATTTTTCGATGCATCATCTTACTTACACTGATTTTCTCCGCCTTATATTCTATCCATTTCTTTTCCATTGGAGTTCCAACAACCAAAAACTCAAAACAAGAGGTAAAAACTTTTTTCGTGTAAAATAAAGCCATAAAAAATAAAATAAAGAAAAGAAGTAAAGCAAAAAAAACATAATCCAAATTCAGAGTGACAGCAACTTTTGTAAAGGTAAACAAAAAAAACAAAAGAGATACTATTACATTAGAAACCAACAAACTACTTGCACGTTTAAATTCTTCTATTGCATAATCAAATTCTCTAATATCAATTGACTTATTCTCTAAAAACTTATTTATTACACTGGTTGCTACAGCTATTGCACCCATCATAATACCTAATAAACCAAAGCATCCTGCTCCTAATGCTGTGAATGTATCTGCTAAAACTTTCATAATTTCTTCTTTGTTTATTCCTGTTGTTTCATTTACTTCAAAGAATATAATTGCCTTTTTAAAAGTAACTTTATCACTAATATTAAATGATTCATTCTGATATAAAACCAATAATAGAATATATATAGTGAGAAAAGATAATAAAACTGAAGAGATTAATCTCAATACTTCGCTTTTTATTTTCGCCATTTCATATTTAAATTCTTGTAAGTCACCAAATACATTTATTTTCCAATATTTGTATTTAATTTTAAAAATTCTCTCTATGTAGCCTTTTTGAAAACCTGAAATTAAATCCTTTTTAACTAAATTCCAAACTAATTCCCTTTTTCTACTAATCTCTCCATCCTTAATAATCCATCTTTCTTTCAGGTTCTTTCCAATATCATTTAACTTAGTCTGTACCCATTTTTTAAATACATCGTACACAAATATCAGCCTTTCATTACTTATTAGAGAAGTAACAGATATTAAAAAGGAATATTCACCACTAATGATTATTCCCCTTATTATCCATATATCCAATCTGACCTTTCTGTCGTCTACCTAAGTGAACTTATAATTTCAATCTTTTCCCCTTATATAGATTTAATCTTTATTATAAAATAAACGGTAATACTTGGTTCAATATTACCGCTGGATTAAAAACGTCATATTACTCATTCATTTTCAACTTTATCATATAAACCTAACTCACTTTTACCATTTCACTCTTACTCTTGTTGCCTGATTTATCTTGAGCGTATAACTTTAATGTTGAACCCTTCTTTTGTGCCTTGATTTTCACTTTATAGTTTCCTTGACTATCCGCTATTCCTTGCCCTATCTTCTTACTTCCCTTGTAAACACGAACGGAGGTATACCCTTCTCTATCAATCTCCAAGTCTCATTTCATTTTCAGTTTTTATCTTCGAACCAGTTTTTGCATTTCCACTAGTGTCTATACTAAAAAAGCGAATTATCTTTTGATAATTCTCACTAACCTTTTTAGCTTCTTCATGGAATTTCTTTGAGTCATTATAAGATGATTCAGAATAACAAATGAGAACAAAAATACCATACTCAATTTCTTGACTGATAAGGTAAATTGGCAATTGATAATTAATACCTTCGACTATATTTCTGTTACTATCTAGCTTAAACTCAAGTAAGGCTTGATACTCTCTCCCTTGAGATAGATGAAAATCAACTATACCTCTTCCAGTATCTAACTCACGTTGTATAACTATATTGTAAGGTTTTAGAAATTCATTGGCATACATATGAAAAATCACTTGTACACCTTTTTCGTCCATCTCTCCAAGTTTATTATTTAATGCAGTGTTTACCTTATTATGTACAACATAATGATTAAACCTTTTAATAAGTTTATCAACTATTTCATAGAAGGTTTCTTTATCATTTATGCTTCCTTTAACTTTCCTAATTTCTGTTTCTACTTCTTGCAAATCCTTCTTAATGTTCTCATACTCCAGTAAAATGTCTTCTGGCATTAAATCTGTAAAATACTCTAAGTCAATATGCAAAAAGTCATTCACAAATTCTTGATTAGTTTTATAAAGTTCAAAAATTTTACCTATATCAAGAAAATCAATGTCTTCAAAACATATTCCTTTTAAGTCCTCAGGCGTTTTAATTATCAATAATACTTTTAACTCGTCAAAATCCAATTGTCCGTCACCAATTTTTGAATAAAATGTTTTAACTGAATCCTTTAAACAAAATCCATCTTCTGAGCTGTCATAAACAAAATGCAATATATGATATAGAACGTATTCCTCAAAAGGAGTAAGTTCATGAACAAAATCATCATTAATATCTCTATAAATTTTATTTAATACTTTCATTCCAAACTCTTCATTTTCTTGTCTATGAGGAGGAAAAACAGAACCCAAAATTTCTTCGTATTCAAGGTTACTACCTACCTCAAGAAAATGCTGGACAATTATGTCCAAAAGATTATGTATTATTTTAGTAAAACCTTTTGAGCTTCCGTTACAAATATTAAGCATACAAACCTCCTCCCTACATTCCTTGTTTTACTTTTCGAATTTAAAATTTTTCTTCTTTTCTCTTTTGAATTTCATAATTATTATGGTTTATGTTATTCATATCCTTTGCATAAGATTTCCGAACCGTAATTTCTTTCTAATCTAAAATCCATTTTACAACTATTTTACCATTATGGATATAAGTACCTAAAAATTATTAATCGACCTTTGGTATTTCATCTATCACTATCAAAATTTCATTCAGAGCATTGAAGCGGTGGAATTTAGACATTCCGCTCTACTCTAAAATATTAAATTAGTGATAAGTACCCGATAGATATTCCTTTTTATTTCACACGTAAAAATCATGTTAATAGAGAGGAAAATCTAACTAATCACACGACGCATATTCTTAACATGATTGCGTGGTTATATCACTCTAAATAAATGTTTAAAACCAATCTTTTATCCATATTTCCCCTTAATAAAAATTTCCCCATTATTCATTATGTCTAATCCTTTTCATTATAAATTCAACATAATTTGAAGCTGTTTAACACTACAACTGCGAAAACAACTAATTCCTTATTATTAAATAAGCCTATGTTTAAAATTTTTAACGTTAATGTTAGTTGAACAAGAAACCTTGAGTAATTCATTTTACAATTGAAGGATGCTCTAACAAAATAACTATGAAGGAAAACCCTTCATAGTTATTTTCCTCTATATTTATTCTTTTAATATAATTGTTTTATATTTTCCAACTATCAACAATCTATATGTATCGTTCCAGGGAGGTCTTTATCAAAGCATTGATATAGATTTAACTTTCAACATGTTATCATCAATTAATCTTCTTGAACTCGCGTTCGAAAAAAAACAGATTCATATCATTTGAATTTTTCAGTTCTAAGGTAGTGTTATTGTGCTTTTCACCCAACTTTTAATCATTTCAATATTTGTTGGTTTTTTTTGTATATAATCATTCCAGCCAAAAATTTTAATTGGCTTTTTAAGTATCTCACCTAAGAGCTTATTAACCTTTATGTAATATCCTTCAACTTTAGTAATTGTTTTCTCACCTTTACTCCTGGTTGTTTTTTGAAGAGTAACAGTCTCATAATTATCTATATTAAAGCATTGATTTAAAAACACTTCAGAGGTTGTAGCACCATTTAATAAGATAATTTCATAATTATTATTTAACACTTGTTGTCTTAATAATTCTAAATCCCTTTTTCCCACGATTGCTTTTCTCTGGGTTTCTGTTAATTTACCCCATGTATTATTAGTAGCCCATTGGCTTATATCCAGGTGACAGGCACTTCCATCGAGATAACTAACTCCATAAATATCATTCATCATTTTCTCCATAGGATTAAACCATGACTTATAGTATAGTGGATTTTTTTTAATCTTTCTTATGCCTGTAGTATAATATCTTTCAAAATATCTCTCACAATAATCCACTATTTGGTTTACATGCTTGTCTGTAATATTAGAGTAACTATCTACACCTAAAGTTTTCAAAGTATGAAAACGGTAGTTATCCTTTACTGGTTCGAACTCTGCCCAACTCTGATTTAAACTAACAGAAGCTACTTTGGCACTTCTAAATCTTCCAAATGCAATAATCGGAATACTTCCCTTTACAACTGTACAATTTTCTGGTGGCTCTTCACGTAATCGTTCCGCTAATATTTGTTCTAACATAATATCACCTCATGGTTCCATCTATATATTTTTATGAAATACTCTTAAATACTATTTACCCACTTAATGTTATTTAATTCCACTAATTTGAATAAAATCTGGAATCTCCCGAATAGAAAATCCTATATCTTTAGCTTCTAAATTTAATCTAGTCCATTCTTCATCCAAAACATTCAGCTCATTCATCTAGTTTAATTCATCTTTCTTGCGAAAACTCAGCATCATAGCAAAATACTTTTTGACCTGTAGATTTGCGTCCTTATTTTTGAATAAGTTTGCCTTTTGCAAGTTAATTACTTAATTTTACCATTTATATTATGAATGTACATGACTAAATCCTCATACTTTTCTAAAAATTTCGACTATAATAAAGAGGATTTGTGTATCCAAATGGAAAAGACACTCATATTGAGATGAGTGCCTACATTGTTTTCTTGTATTCTTATCTAATAACTTCTCTATCCAATAACCCATAGATCGTTCCTGTACCTACTTTAAAAGTAATACGAATATCTCTTATAGACTTACCTTTTTATAGGCTTCTATTATCATTCGCTGTTCTTCTTTACCTCCTTCAATTAACTTCGTCTTGCGTCCTTTGAATTTCCCTTTACTTTTAGATATACCTTTCTTTTGACTTTGCTTTATCATTTTACGTTCAAACTGTGCTAAGCCTGAAAAAATAGCAAAAAGTATCTCACTCACAAGATTGTCGTCAGAGAGGGTCTAACCACTTATCATTTATAGATTTCAATCCTGCTCCTTTTACTCTGTAAGATTTCAATAATGGTTAAAAGCTAATAAATTTAAGCTTTGAAATCATTGACTATGTTTCGTTTAGCACCTGTCAATTACCGTTAAAGTGTAGTCTATCGGGAATATGGAAATACACTCATTTCTATATAAAATTAAAAACGCTTCCTTAGTTATGTATTTAACTTATACTAATGTGTATAGAAAGATAAAATAAGTATATTTTCTTAAGTTTTACACAGTAACTTTTTATAATCGAATCGCACGAGCCTAACTATGAAAAGGGAAAAATTTAACAAATAAAAAAGGCCACTTTTCTAATAAAGTGGTCATTTAAACAAATAATCTAAAATAAATCAGGATTTGTAATATTAAAAGTAAATCTTTCAATAGTCATTTTATTAATTCGAATATGACTTTGTTTATTAATGACTAAACATATATTACCATTTCTTCTTTCCACATTACCTACACAATATAATTCTACTGTATTTCCATCATCAAAATATTTTTTTACTATTGCAAACATTGAATCTATATTTCTAGCTGAGTTGTTAAAGAAGTTTTCTTCAAAATAGATGTTTGCTTCCTTATTATTTCTTTTCAATTTAAATATTACTCGATTCTCTTCAATACTGATAGTATCAACTTCTTCATACAAAGCCGTTGCCGTATTAATATCATCTTCACTTAACAAAGCTAAATTATAACGTCTTTTTACACTTGGTGCTCTTAAACCTTCTACTGTTGTGTCTGCATTATTGTCAGTAGTAGGTCTGATATTTTCAGTAAGTTCTGAGTTCTGAGATTCATCAGTAACTTTATTTATTTTTTTATTTTTATTTCTGGTTCTTTGTTGTTCAAGTCTTAATTGTTTTTCTTCCTCTGTTTCATCAATAGAATTAATTAAATTTCTTAAAACGTTATTAATGTGCTTATCGGTTAAACCAACAGAACTACTAGCTAAACTCTTTTTTCCAGCCTTTTGCTTTTCTCTTTCAAAAAAATCTTTACAATCAGTTGAATGGTCGCTCATCGGCCATGTCTTAAAGTGTGCAATCCTCTTACCCCTTGGCACATACTCGATTTTTGCAGGGCAACCTTCAAAGGCACAATACAAATTCTTCTTAACTGTGTCAAAGTCGCTTCTATTTATAATATCATCTACAATTATTTCCTCATATTCATTTCCATTCTTATACAAAACTAATTCTATTGCCATTCATATCCTCCGCTCTTTCAATCTATATTTATATATATATAATATTACAAATTTTTACTATTTTCAACAAATTTGTATATTTATATATTTTTCTATATTTTTTTTGGTATCTACTTTATCTATAAACTGAATAGCTTCTTTTAATTCATTTCTTTTAGTATTTAGTAGTATTTGTTCCTGTTATCTTTTCAAAAAAAATACGTCAACAGTTGAAACCCTTGCGTAGACAATTAATGCCACTATAATCGCCCACTTGTCCAAAATATTGACTCAAATCCAACCTTTTTAAACTAGTTTTACCGTGTATGATTTAAATAGTGCAAGGTTGTTCGTTTTATACTGAAAAAAATTATAATAAAGGAATAGTTTATATTAGACACAGGACTAATATGTACTGTCCTTTGTTAATTATCTCTTTTTGAAAAAATAGGTGTGATTTATGGGGAAAAGTTTTTATGATTGGTGTATTGAGAATAACAAGCAAGATTTGTTAGGTGAATGGGATTATGAAAAGAATATACTTACAACACCAAAGGATATAGGGTACGGCAGTCAAAAAAAGGTATGGTGGATATGTGAGAAGGGTCATAGTTATGATACTACGACTAACATTCGCAGAAATGGAAGTGGATGCCCTTATTGTAAACACCAAAAGTTCAAAAAAGGGTACAATGATTTATTAACTAAGTATCCAGAGGTAGCAAAATTTTGGAACTACCAAAAAAATACTTTAACACCTGATAAGGTTTTAGCAGGTGGACGTAAAAAAGTTTGGTGGAAGTGTGAAAAAGGGCATGAATGGGAATCAACGATAAATAGTAAAATTGCGGACCACCATTGCCCCTACTTTAGCGGTAGATTGGCAATAAAAGGTCAAACAGATTTAGAGGCATTATTTCCTGAGATAGCAAAGGAATGGCACTTTGAGAAAAATATAGGGAAAAACCCTTCTCAAATTTCAGCAAAATCAAGTAATAAAGTATGGTGGAAGTGTAAAAAGTGTGGTGATGAATGGACGACATTAGTATCCAATAGAACAAGAGACGATGGAAATACTGGTAGTGGTTGTCCTCAATGCAGTAATGAGTTACGAATTTCTTTTCCTGAAAAAGCCATATACTTTTACTTGAAACAAAACTTTGAAAATGTTTTGGAAAATATAGATAAGAACTATTTTAGTTGGTTGGGTAAGATGTCCATAGATGTTTACATACCAGAGTTAAAATTGGGAGTAGAATATGATGGAGCTTGGCACAAGATGGAAAAAGATTTTAAAAAGAATATACTTTGTAAAGATAACAATGTAACACTAATTAGAATTAGAGACAGTAGACTTCCTGAATTAAATGATATATCTATAGATTATGTGGTTGCCAACCGAAATGAAGCAGATTTGGAGTCAGCTATCAAGTTTATCTTTGACTAGATACATAAAACCTATAATTTTAGTTTTGAAATTAATGTAGACATCAATAGAGATAGAATTTTAATTTATAAAGTAATGGACTTGCAGACAAAAGAAAATTCATTAGTACAAGCAAATTCACAATTGGCATTAGAGTGGAATCATGAAAAAAATGGTGGATTACAGCCGTCTGTAGTAACGGCTAATAGCCATAAAGAGGTATGGTGGGTATGCAAGAAGGGGCATGAATGGATTGCGACAGTAGCAAGTAGAAATCGTGGAGGAAATGGATGCCCAAAATGTGCTAATAAAACGTCTCAAGTAAATCACGATAGTTTGGAAATTGAGCATCCACAACTTTTAGAGTATTGGCATCCTACTAATAACTTACCATTACTACCAAAGGATATAACCGTTGGTAGCGAAAAAAAAGTGTGTTGGCAGTGTCCTACCTGCAAATATGAATGGCAAAAGACTATTTATTATCAACTTAAAACCGATGGTTGCCCTTTGTGTAATAAGGATAAAAAATTAAGAAAAAAAGTATCAAATATCCTTCTTACTGAAGGAAGGATAGATGAAAAATATGCTTTGTTAGTAAAGGAATTTCATTCTACAAAGAATGAAGATATTACACTGGACGAACCTACTCTAAATATTTATGAAAAAAAGTTATGGTGGCAATGTAGTAAATGTCATTTTGAATGGCAAACTACTGTATAAAAAAGGGTAAAACGTGGTCAAGGATGCCCTGCCTGTAGAGGTAAAAACGCCGTAATTGTTGGGTATAATGATTTATTAACTGCTAATCCACAACTTGCAAATGAGTGGCACCCAGAAAAAAACGGTGACTTAAAACCAACTGATGTTACAAAAGGTTCAAATAAAAGAGTCTGGTGGCTCTGTTCAGTTTGTGGTCACGAATGGAATATCCCCGTAAAAAACAGAAATAAAGGTAGTGGTTGTCCTAAATGTGCAAGAAAAAGAAGTAAGTGTTGAATTATCAAGTTCATTCAGAATCACAAATACGACTATAAGACACTCTTTATAGAGTGTTTTTTATATGGGTGTATATTAGCCATGCAAAATTAGGTCACCTTCATAATTTCTAATCCGTCTCTTGCAGTAAGTCCTACCTATAAAACACAGTACTAAAAACAAGCGGTAGAGTTATTATATTTCCCTAATATAAATCACCATTATTTGTAAATTTCTACCTCGTTAATAACACAAAAAGACACCCTTAAAGAGTGCCTATACAATGTTTGTTAATTACTTTTATTAAAGGAGTTGTTGTTTTCTTGTCAGGAGTTTATTCTTTAACTTCATCGTAACAAGCTATTATTAAACTTTTTAATTCTAATAAATCTTCTACCGAATTAATATAAATCCTACTTACACCATTACTTTTTGGGGCGTCCTCAACTCTAAAACTAGGACAAAGTTTCTTTACAGTTTCTAATTCTAAACGAATTATTAAACTTCTATTATCTCTATCAGAATAAAAACGAATAAACCATTTAGTAATTACACGATTTATGATACCAAAATAACTAGAGTTATCTTTATATTTTAAGTTATCAACATTTCTTTCACTTGCTTGTAAAATTTCTTTCACTATTGAAAAAGCACGAAGTTCTTCTTCTGTTGTATTAGCTTTGGGTTTGTTTTCTTCCTCAATTTCATCTTTAAAGCGGTCTTCATCGGTCACTAAGGTTTTATTAGAAACAAGTAAGTCCTCTTGTGGTTGAACTATATCTACTTCGTTAGTAAATGATAATCCCTCTCCAATAATCTCTAATAAAGTATGATTAATCGCCTTTTTAATAATTGGTCTGAATTTTTCTAATACTACCGCAGTTACTCTCTGATTATTTAGATCTTTTATAAGAAATCGCACAAAATCATCAGTAGGATTTTTAAACAAGTCTTTTAGTGTAGAGTGGATATTATGGGTATAAACTAATTCTTGTGAAAACTTTAAATTTTCTTCTAAACTAAAGTTTTCTTTGGTGAAATTGCTAATTACTTCTACATCTAAATTAGTAAGAGATTCAATATTAAATTGATAAAAGGGTTCATTATCCATAATATTATCTTCATTTAAATCAGTAAAAAGTTTGTAATCAGTTCCATTCGTTAAGATTGAAAATCTAACTTGAGGTGATGCATTAAAATAGCGAAATATTTGTGCACTATGTTTATGTAACTTTTCATTTACTGACTTTGCTTCAATAAATATAATAGGCTTTCTATCCTTTTTAATTGCATAATCAACCTTTTCACCCTTTTTACTTCCAAAGTCGGAAACATATTCAGGCTCTACTTCAAGAGGGTTAAAAACATCGTATCCTAATTTTTGAATAAATGGAATTATAAGAGATTGCTTGGTGGATTCCTCATTAATAATATGGGACTTTCTTTCTATAAGTTGTAGTGATAATTTTTCAAGTTCCTGTTTAAAATCCATGACGTCCTCCTAATTAATAAGTAATAATTTTAATTTTACAATTATTACGAAAAAATAGAAAGGATTACTATATACCCATTATTTGTTTTTGGAGCTAAGAATGTCACTTAGAATTGAGAAAAGGGGCTAGGAGTAAGTATGTGCTAACGATTAATAATCAGAATTGATTTTTTTTCATGTGTTCCTCCTAAGGTAAATCGGCTGATTAGTAGCATGATAATTTTATCGTATATTCAAATTATCGGAGTAGGTAGATAATATTATAGCTAACCTATCCTTTAAGTTATGTACATTTGCTTGATGAAAATCGTTTTTTATTAACTTTACCTTTTAGTTACATCAAGGAAAGTCAAAAGCAGAATAAAAAGTGAGCGGTTATACTTAATAGTTACTCTAAATCTAAGGCATCGTGTGGGAGCGTAGAGCTTAGACCTTCCTCCCTAATTGAAGTATTGAAAATGGTAATAAGTATCCGATAGTTACACCTTACTTTTTCACACGTGAAAATCATGTTATTAGAGGATATAATCTAACTATTCACACGGAGCGAAATATTAACATGATTGGGGGTTTGTGACATTTCTAGGCCACACTCTGACTAGACTCATATTCAATGAGGAGTCTGCATTCATTTCAGGAAAGGTCTTTTAAAAGATGCTTTGGAGTTAATGAAGCCTTATTTTATTCTCAGTGTCCTGATGTTAAAAAAATTATCCTTAATAATCCAGGAGTGATGACATGAAACGAAATGAAGAAATTGTTTTACAAAATAAATTGTTAATAAGACATGATTTAATTGAAGATGGACTAACCTTAATTGAAAGAGAATCGGTCATCCAACGGAAGAGATGCGATATTTTATTAAAAGATAGAAATGGAAGAAATCTCTATATTGAAGTAAAAGAGGTAGTAGATAATAAGGCTATTGAACAAATTTTAGAATATAGAACATTGGTTGGAGATGAAGATGCAAGATTTATGCTAATCTCAAACTACCCAACAAATGAGATTTTCCGCTCGAAATTAAAAGAACTACAAATAGAGTATATGAGTAAAAATAAAAAGGACATCAAAATACATTTAGAAAATGTAGTCGAAATACTTAAAGGAAATTCTGCTTACCTTAATAAAGCCAATATTTTCAATAGATTAAATAAACAAGGTACCATCGCAAATGAAATATACGATTATATAGGGAACTATCTACATACAATAGATACACCGATTATCTGTAATATCTCAGATGGAATTATGTTTCAATTAGTGCAAAGTAACAAGAAATTTTTATCAATTTCAACTATTGGAGACCGCTTGCTATTTCATTTTCCTTATGGAAATCGTGATAGTTTGTACGACAGATATAAATTGATAATTCCTGAGTTAGACGTTTCAAAGATAAATATTAAAAATTCCAAGGATAAAGAACCCAATCAGATTGATATTAATCTAAAGTACATTAAAAACTTAGATTATATCAAACCTCTTATTGATGAAGCATTTAAACATGCTGTAATGAATCGCTAAATCTCACTTCGTAAAATAAAATCATAACTCTATTCGCTCGTGAGCATTATTGTAAAAATCTTTGTCCTAATGTATAAAACTTGTCTTTTATAATGAAAAAACCCCATAATCAAATGGGGTTTTAAACTTTTTACTTAGTGTTTGAAATTCTGATTAGCATTACGTTTATCCTACTTGGAATGAGAATACACAGGCTAAATGAACATCTATACCTAGAGTTTTTAATACTTATTGAGTTGAACACCTTAACAGTTTAAATTCTCTCTTTTATTGAACAATTTAACTCAGGTTACCTTTTTCATTAGGTAATACAACTAACAATCCTATTTCTGATAAAATAATGAACCCTAAAATAACAGAATGGATAATTAGCTTTCCTGAAAAATCTTGTTTAATAGGATTAATAGCATCTAATACCACATCATCGGGAGATTCATCCCATAATGATTCATCTGTTTTATACCGTTCATTCGTATTTACTTCCGCTACCCCCACATCCTTTTTATACTGGATATAAAAGATGCCTAACGAACCAAGTGTACAAAACATAAGTAAAATAGCAATAATCATAGATATAAGTTTCTTATTCATACTTTCTGTCACTCCCTCACCATCTAACTAATAAATATAAGATTTTAGTTCTTTATAAAATTACCTGCTCCAATTGTTGGATTAATTATACGATATTTCATAGGGGAAAAATATTGTATTTGCAGGTTTTGTTAAAAATTCACTCAGGTTAAAATTTAATACCAATCACGGGAGCAAAATACTTCTTTTTTCCACTACAATTATTTATTTTGATAAAAATCGAATTTTATACAGGAATAACCCCTTTTTTAAGGGGTTTTAGTTGGTACTATTCTATGGTTAATCCTTTATTTGATAATTAGGTACTTCCTTTGCCACAGTTACCAAAAAATCAGACCATTGTTTATATGTTCTTCTAACAATCTCCAAATACCTATCTTCTTCCTCATCTGATTTCGACTTGAACCTAGCTATTACCCCATTGTTGGATTCAAATGAAGTTGAGTATAATAGAAACTCCCCAAAAGCATTCAGAAATTCACCTTTAGCTTTTTCCAAAGTTTGACTTCTTAATCTCTTGTGGGGTGATAAAAATAACTTGATAGCTTCATCAAAATGCACAGCTTGATTAATATTAACGGAACGTGTGTCTGCTAGGGTATCAAAGAAATCATACATAGTGCAACCAGAAAAAGTATCGAATAGATTATCAAGAACAGATATATCTGAAGCAGACAAAACATTATCTGGAGGACTGTTATCCAAATTTGATTCATCTGGCTTTTTAACTATTTGATTTCTAATCTCCCTAATATATGCAAGTAGGTACATAATAACTATTATCAAAACTAATATAATGTAAGAATTAGGGGCATTTTTCTTTATTGTGTAAACTATGTTATAACCTGTTAATCCAGCTATGTCTGATGAAAGCCCTATAATTGCAATCAAACTACAGATAATACCTACCGTTAAGCCAAGAAAAGTCTTCACATGAAACTCTCCCATACAGATATATATTTTACTATAAAATCTATTATATCAAAAAGGACTGACAAAATTATTTTGAATCACAATTCAAACAAAAAAATTCCCTTTATTAAGAGGATTCAACTTTTACTCTTTTCAAACGTAAAACCATGTCAATAGACAAGTTTTAATTAATAATCATAAGGATAAATATTTTAACAAAGTGTGGGAAAATACAGAAAAACCCCATATGGAATGGGGTTTCAATCTTATTACTTTACGTTGAAATGCTTGATTAAATTTATATGTTATTTGTGTTTTTATATACCGTTAATCAAAAATTCCAAATTCCCTTATATCCTCGATGATTCCTTTTAATTAAATTTATACCCATAATGTTCTTGAAGCTTTTCATAAGCTTCTACATATAAACCTAGAAACATCAATTTCTTATTTTTAACCCATTCAGTATCATCTAAATTAATTTCAACTTTTTTCTGTTTTCCACCAAACTCATCTAATAATTTAGTGTTTTCTTTTTGGGCATTGTCTTGTCTATCAGTAGCTAATTTAACAACATATTTCTCTCTCGCTTCATGAAACTGTTCACGATTTTTTAAATAATATTGCAGTTCATCGTTGTTGTATAAATCAATCGCTCCTCGATTCTGCTTTTTCTCTAACCATCTTTTTATTGGATTATCTCCTGCCTGTAAAAATAATGTGTGTGCTTCAAACGTTCTTAGTAATTTTAATTGGATACCATTTTCATCAATAATTTGATAAAGTAATATATCATGTTCTTTCCAATATTCCTTAACGTCCGTTTTATTGCGATAACGGTAAATTTCTTTAGAGGTTAAATGTTTATATTTTGGTTTATTTTGTAAACCCCTTCTCATCTTTGCAACTTTATCAATTACAAATGGTGATAATTCAATATATCTCTCTTGTTCCTCTAAAACTGTTTTCATTCTTCCACTAAACTTATCGTATATATCAATTGGCTCTGTTACAGAAATTAAACCCATTGTATGTTTGTTATGTATTATTAGTTTTGCAACCTCCAATTTCTGTATATACCCCATAAAATGTTGAGTTAATCTATTTATTTCTCGGTCTACATAATCATAAACAGCACTTTCTGTGTTATTTGCAATAATATTATCTACTTTCAATTTTGCAATTTGACTATTTAATACGTTTTGACTATATTTACCTTTACTTGCTTCAAACAAGTCATCTGTTATGAATCCCATATCTTTTAGTAAGTTATTTGTCGTTGTTGGTTCACTGACACTTGAGCGAATTAAATGTTCTAATATCATTATTGGAAAACCTTGTTCATAGTTCTCTGGAAGTTGCCCCTCACCATTATATCTTCTTTTGTCTTTACGCTCTGCAAGAAACTCTCTTCTCTCACCTATTAAGTACCTAGTCTTTTTCCCACCTTTTCCATCTACTTTCACTTGAGTGTACCTTTGCTCTAAATCTCTCAAAAAGCGTTCAAACATATTTGTCATTAACCTTCCATTTTTATGAAAATGATTTTTAACCACCTCATCACCCACAAGCTCTACAATTTCTTCTTGACTAAATTCTGTTAACATATTCATTCTCCTTTTTGATATAAAATTTTGATACAAAATCGGGTTATAATAATTAATAAATATATAAGGCGATTATGTATTACTTTTTTCCTGTACGCTTAAATACTTTTTATCACCATCCTTTGTAAAACTATCGTTTCCCAAAGCCTAGCCGAAAAGTACCAAAACGGCTCGTTAAAATCTAGATTTCTATTTTCACTCCCTTAACATCAATCTCTCTGTACGTTCTGGAAAACAAAAAAACACAAAAAACCTCATCAATAAAAGAGGAAAATTTGTGTTTGGTTTGTATATTTTAATGTTTTTATTTAGTTATTATAATGTTATGTGTTTGTATTGTAGTCACTCAAACATGACTACAATACTATTATACCATAAATATTAAAAAAAGTCAAAAAACACGCTATATAACTGTTGACATCTAAAGTGAAAAGTGTTATATAGATTTCGCCCGCTTCTATCTATTTACTTCATACATTGATTGTGTAAAAGCAGGGCGAAGCCACCGAACGTAGTGAGGTTAAGCAGTGCTACGGAGTAGCATCTGCAAGTGTTTACAAATGCATTAACGGGCTTGTTCTTGATGCAATTTCCAATATATTATCTGTTTGAACGAGAGAACTGAATTTCAATATATTTTTCTATTACTTTCTAGTTGTTTATGGAATTAGAATGGTTATACAGAAATCGCTATATTAATGATATATACTTCACTTTTTCTTATTGACCTTCTCAATTGTTAGACCAATAAAAACTATGTCTTTAGAACGGTTTTTGTGGTTCCTTGATAAAAGAAGAATTTTATACAAAGTAAATCATCAACGCTTACCAAAAATGGTATTATTTACATATAAAAGGAGGGAGAAAAAATGGATAATAGTAAAGAACAGAAAAAAAGGAATAAGAATAACGAACGAGTAATTAGAAATATGAACTCCAAGAAATATAAACATAAAAACGACAATACAGAACCAAAACCCGATGAAATTGAAGCTGAAATCCTTGATGTTGCAAATAATTTAATGAAGTTGAAGGGAGATGAGAAAAAAGTTTACGTTGAAACACTTCTTAATAGAAATGATAAAGTAGAAATTGCCCAAGGATTGGTCTTAGTGTTCGGAAAATTGATTGAAAATAGCAAAAGTATAAGTAGTGAAACCATCCAAGCACATAAGGAAACTTTAGCTAGATTAGATGCACGGTTAAATAAATTAAATGAAAATGACAATCCCTATGAAGTAAAGAGAATTTATGAGCAAATAGCTGATTTATCAGATAAAATACAAGAAGTAGGACGTGGTCAGCAAAATATTTTAATGAAACTCGGTGGTTTTGCATTATTAATACTAGGTGGATTGGCAGGGGTATTAATAAACAATCAAAACAAGAGAGGATAAAGTTGATTGGATAATACACTTATGTCTATATTAATTATGTGCATATATTTCTGCCAATGAAGATATAAATAGTCATAGAAAAGGATAGATTCTCTGCTATCCTTTTCTATTTTTAAATAAATATACATTCGTAAGGAAAATTTTTTTAACTTGCTTCGTATTCCTCAATCAACTTTATACAAGGTTATTCTGCTCACACCTAATTCATTGGCAAACTTGGTTTTGTTGATTTCACGTGTCATATATTTCTCATACAATCCCTTGAATTTTTATCTATTTTAATAGCCTTTCTACCCTTGTATTTACCTTTTGCCTTAGCTATAGCAATTCCTTCACGCTGTCTTTCAAGCATATTCATTCTTTCAACCTAGCAAGTCGTGAAAAGTCATTAATGATAATAGTATCCCTTAGTAATTAAAAAAATAATCTAATTCAATGCTTCTTTATTTTCTTGTAAGCAATTCTCTAAAGACCAATACAAGTTATTGATATTTTGTTCCATTGCTATAAAATTAATTTGTTTTTCATCTTTTTCTTGATATAGCGTTATGGTAGAGTAGGGGTTTTTCACATCATTGGTAATAATCTCCAACCGTATGCTTGTTATTTGATTATATTGAGTTTGTGTTTCTTTTGCAGATGCACCACCTACAATTGCACCAGCTGTTCCAAACAATGCCCCACCAACTAACGCTCTTCCAATAGCATTTTCTTTTGTCATCTCACCAACTATTTTGTTATTTATTTTTAAAGAAATCTTTTTAACGTTATTTAAATCTACAATTTTTTTTGTATTAGCACTTTTATAATATGCACTATAATCAATATAAATAAATTTCTTCAGTTTTGGCTTTATAACATAATATTTGTTTCCATATAAGCGTTTCATATCATTTCTTGAAACATTATATTGACTTAAACTCTTAGAAATCCATTTTTGAAATTCTTCTTCCACCGTGTTAGGGTTACTAATTTCCTTTTTTCTACTAGAGCCCTTTGTTGAAAATTTGACCATTATTATACCAATTCCAGTAAATACTATACCCAGAATAAAAAAAATAATAAGTCCAAGTGCAACACCCCCAAAAAGCAATAAAACTCCAATAACAATAAATAATATCCCCATTTCCATGCAACCGCTCCCCTTCATATTTATAAAAATCCTACCTATTGTCTAATTCAAAAATACCATAATTTTCAAACAATAAATATATTTTTTTGAAAACTAAAATAACTCACACCTTAAACACTGAAATGGAGGAATGAATCCCAACGAACACATTTGAATGGATTTGTAAACGTAAGAAAAGTAAAATCTATCGATGAGAAATAGGTTAGATTGCAGGGATTGCAGTGCTACTACCCTTATTGAATAACCTTTCCCTTGCACTGGTGATAAGGCACCGGCACCCAAGAAACACACCCATTTTATAGTGAGCGTGTTTCTTGGGTGAAAAAAAACTTTGTCTCTTAACATTATTTTGATAAAAATTCCTCACCGGAGAATATTTGTTATGTTGCTTATTTATATGTTCTATCTCCATATGCGAATGGTCAACAATCTCACTTTTTATGGTAAAATATAGCTAAGGAAACTTTCACAGACAAGGGTAACTTCCAAGGAGGTTTTTCTTACTGTGACAGGTAGTATCAATAAAAATAAACAAACAGGAAAATGGGATTTCATATTTAACAGCGGTATTGACCCCATGACTGGTAAACGTAAACAAATTAGAAGAAGAGGCTTTGAATCAAAACGCCATGCTCTAGATGAAATGACAAAGCTAAGATCAGAAGTTTTAGAAGACGAGTTCCTAGACCTGAAAAAGATGACTTACGAACGCTATATGGAGGAGTGGTTTCAAGAAAGGGAGAATACACTACAAAAAACTACTTTTGAAATACATTCTATCTATTATCGAAATGTCATAAAACCAAAACTGGGTCAGTTAAAGGTACAGCAGATTGCTCCAATACAAATTCAAAAGTTTATCAATGAATTAGTAAACTGCACTAGCTATTCAGCACATACCATCCATCTAATTTTCCGAATTGTTAGTGCTTCATTAAAAAAAGCAAAAGTTTTGAAACTTATAAAGCATAACCCTGCTGATGGAATCACTCTTCCAAAGATTAAGAAAAGAGAAATGAGTATTTGGTCGCTTAAACAAGTCAATCACTTCATCAGCGATGCTAGTAATATTAATAGATTGACTCGCTGTTACATTGGATTTCTAATTTCTATCTTTACAGGAATGAGACAAGGAGAGATTTTAGGACTGCGTTGGAAAGATATCGATTTTGAGACACAAACAATATTTGTTCGGCAAACATTAACACAAAATGCTGAAATAAAATCTGGTGCAAAGAATAAAGCGAGCGTCCGTTCCATTCACATCCCTAGTAAGTTAGTGAACGAATTAAGGACCTACAGGAAACAGGTCTTACAGGAAAAGCTGACTCATGGGCAAAATTACCATGACAACGATTTAATTGTTTGCACAAGGGATGGTAAACCCATGATACCGAGAAACTTCCGTAAAGAGTTCTTTAATCTAGTAGAGAAGGTCGGGTTACCTAAGATTCGATTTCATGACCTTAGACATACACATGCTACTATCTTGATTCAACAAAATGTAAATGTAAAGCTTATTTCAGAACGATTAGGTCATGCAGATATTGAAACAACGCTCAATACTTATAGTCATGTCCTGCCCGATATGCAGAAATCTGTCTCGGATAAATTGGACAAAATTATAGGAATGTGACCGAATTAGTGACCACTACACATTTACAGTGCCTTAAATGTAGTCATATCAATGTTTCAGCTACCTCCTATCCCTACATGCCCGAAGAAGGAATGGTCGAAGAAGGCGAACTGAAAATCCACCAGGCCTCACATGCCCGCTACTTCGAGGACTTTTTGAAATTCGTCGAATATGGCGAATCGATGCCTGAAATCATGAAAAACCAGGTCATCCATATGGTCCATGAGCATGTATCCGCTCAATTCGAAGAAAACAGTGATGAACTGCACAAATTCGAACAGGACCTGGAAATCTGGGAAACAAGCGATAAGCGGGAAATCCAGGAACGTCTTGAAACCCACCAGGTCGTCGAAGCCACTGCCCAGATTGTCGAGCATACACCTGAAGCTGAACTGCGAATGAAGCTAGGCAGTACATCTGTTAAAGGATTGCTTGCTGATTTTGGCGACAGCATCCATTTAGGGAAGATTAACGGCAAGTATGTATTAATGATTGAATCCGATACAATAGAGTTCGATAAAGGCGTTTCGCCGATTGAATTTCACAGGCCGGATGATTTGATGGAGATTGTGGAGAAGATTAGTAGGAAGGTTTGAGGGATTTTATACGTGTATTTTGAGCATTGTGTGACCACTAATATAACAGAAAACAGCGATACAAAGGTTTTCTCGGCAATATTAGTGACCGAAAGTGTGCCGCTAAATTGACAAAAATGGCTCTTATTCCTGTTTAAAGGTTTCCTAAAGGATTACTAACATAAAGAGAGAATGCATTATGAAATAGCATTCTCTTTTTATATTTATACTTCAATTCAATGGATAGAAGAAGGAAAGCGTAAAACTATAAGAGTTAATGTATATGAGCGCAATCCTATTGCTCGCAAGCATTGCATGGAACATTATTGGCCGAGGTTAGTAAACTATGCGCGATATTTGCGTAAATTGTTCCTTTGTACACTGAATAAGGATTTTGTGCTCCTCGCCTTCTTCGTCGATTAAATAAATGTAAGCGTTTGAAGTTTCTTTTTTCATTGCTCGGAATGCTACATCAGTAATTACACCGACTGAACCCACAAGAGCAGTACTTAAAATCGTGCTGCTTTTAGGTTTACCGACGTTTCGACTTTCACCATGTTCCCACTCAATCCGTGAAAGTTTGAAGTGTTTTTGTCCAAATGCAGTTGTAACCTTGACCTCGCCTGGCTGCCTCCTCTTCATTATAGTCATTCTGTTAACGCTTTCTTTACCTTCGACATTATCAGTTAATACGTGACCGCCTGCCAATACGCTGATTTGAATCCGCGGTTTAATGACCTGTTTCCAAAATCCCATAAAAGCACCGTCCCTTTTCCTTTTGTCTTATAATTATATGTACGCATCCGCCTACGAATGGGTTCATTCCTCGTAGGCTTCGCATTTATTTCGTTAACCGTTAAATGTCTTCGTGTTTCTTCGGAAAGAATGATCCCGTAATCTGACCGAAGTTCATAACTAGCGCGCCGATAATAAGATTCCGCGTCTGCTCGTCGCCGTAAAACACAAATAAGGCCGCCGACAAAACGATCAGCAGTCCGAAGGAAAAGAGGTATTGGAATTTAATCCGCTTGATAATAGTCATCATTAGAACATCACCGCCCAAGTCTTCCGCCAACGATACCGTCAGCCGAAAGCTTCTTGCGTTTCTGATACGCCTTGACCGCTGCCGACGTCCCTTTTCCGTAAATACCGTCAGGCTTAATGCCGACCGTACGCTGGATCCGCTCAACGTCCTTACCTTTCGAGCCGATTTCGATAACCTTCCCCGGATACTTGACGATAGAGGCTGTTGGTTTCGTCGCAGGTTTAGCCACGGGTTTCTGCTACGTTTTTTTCACCTAACCACATGTTCATTTTTTCATTGATCCATGATGAAGCATCCATAGCAGCCATAATCACACCCAAACTTTGTGGGTCAAATAAAATCTTCTTTAATTGCTGGATATCTTCTAGAATAAAATCAAATAAATCTGATCCTGATTTCGTTTGGATGTTTTGTTTTAACTCTTCTATCGATGTTTGACTACTCTTAATCAAATCAGAAACGATTGTCGGATCGTTTTCGATTTGTGCTTAAAAACCCGCAGACGACATACCTTTATTGCTTTTACTGGGACTCAGTTCTTTTTTATCATTTGGTAACGATTTAATAAAATCTCCTCGCTCTACTATGGTCATGAGTGCGTCCTTTATGAGCGGATCGGATTGTCCCAAGGTATCTATTATCGTTTTTCTGCTGACAGGCGAAGCCTGATTATGCGTGACATCAACACATCAACAAATAACCTTCCACCAGCTTTAAACCGGGTTCCAAAAGAGGTTAACTGGAATAAAGACATTCCCAATGGTTTCATGGGGGCGGTCATCATTTGTTGATGACCGACAGATACATAAACGTGATTTTCTTGATCATTCGCTTCAGGGATCGGGTATAAAGTAGTGATTGGTCGACTCTGAACAATATAAAATGTATCATCAACCATACACCATTCGATATCTTGTGGGTAACCAAAATAAGCTTCGATCTGTCTTCATGTGCGTACTAGTTGTAAAATTTGTTGTTCAGTAAGTGTTTGAGTCTTTTGCTGATCAGGGTCGATCATTTGTATCTCTGTTCCGCCTTCTTTTAGTCCATAGATAGCCAATTTTTTGGTTGCTATCATCTTATCGACGATTTCCTCTTCCTGTACTTTATAACAATCGGCAGATACCAAGCCAGAGACTAGTGCTTCTCCAAGTCCAAAACTGGCATCGATTGATAGCAGCTTTCGGTTAGAAGTAATCGGATCAGCGGTAATTACAATCCCTGAAGCTTGTGGAAACCCCTTCATTGATTGTCTTTAAAAATTCTTGTTCCCACTTCCAATTTTAATTTTTATTAATAAGCTCTATATATTGTAAATCTCCATAGCCTACTGTTGGGAACAGAGCAAATAACCTATTAATTAATTCTGATGTTGCTAAATCTTTATTTTTGGAAATATACTTTACTACTGCATTATCTTCTTTTAGCATATCCAAATATATGTCTATTGCCTGATACATGACCGGAAGTAGTTCATTTGATGGTTTATTATGATTGACCAATACTTCCTCGTATACAGAATAATAATGACCTAATTTAAGTTCAGCTTGATTAACTTTAAATTCATCCTCTCTGAAGCAATTTAAGAACACTTTGCCTTCATATCCGGACTGTTCAAGATAGGAAAGTATGGTAAGTAGGTTCATTTGACAAAACATGTCTTCACCAAACCATAAAACGATACATTTATACTCTTTATTAAAAAGATTGTCTAATGGAACAATGACCTTTTTGATATAATTCTCTACCGACTCATGATGTCCAGAAGCTCGTGTGTTTATAAATTCTTTATCAAAAACTTGTTTAGTAGTCGCGTTTACACACATCGCTTCATTAAATGGAGCGTAATCAGAATCTCCCATTAGTCTGTTATCTTTAAACTCCTCATACATAACTTGACCATTCAATATGTTGAGTACACCTTTGTCAAACAATTCACTCTTCTCGTTTTGTAACTGTTCAACCTCAATTTTTCTAGAAACGTTCATTCTACACCATTCCCCGCCTTTATTAATAGTGAGCTTAACAAGGGACTGTACAGGCAACTTGTTAAGTTGATATTCTCTAGGATTGATACCAAAAACAGTTTTAAAGGCTCTGCTATATGCTTCTTGCGTAGAATAATCGTAATCAAAGGCTACGTCAATTATCTTCCTGTTATTTGCTAAATCTTCCGTGGATAAATACAATCTTCTAAGAAGAATATAGCGCCTAATACTTATACCTGTTACTTGGTGAAATTTAAACGAACAATAATAAGGGGACTATCCCATATAATTAGATAGTTCATCTAGTGAAAATTGATTTTTTAAATTGTCTTCAATCCAATCAATCATAAGCTGTATCTGTTCATTCTTTTATCTCACTCCTTTAAAAAATTATATGAGGTATCAATTTCTTTTAGTTTGATATTTCTTGTGATATATAAAATTAAACCTACACAAAAATCCCCAAATATTGTTTAAAATTATCTAACTTTATATTAAAGCTACAATAAAAACACTATTAAAGTATAGTTTCGGCTTTTCATTTACATAATCTACCTTACAAATTAGAAAACGATCATGTGATTGGCTTAAGGTTATTAATTATCAATATACCGATGCAGTAATAACCGGATAAAGCCAGCCGGTGGAGTTTGTTACTCCTGCAGCCAGGAAACAATTCTATAGCCAGTATCAGGATTTAATTGTTGGTGAAATTCATTTATATTGATCCGAAGATTAGGTACAAGGTAAGGTTCAGAAATTATACAACGGCGGGGCTATTGCGTATTCCGTCCATATTGTTGGATTAAAAATGAAATTTTTCAGAAAAGTAGGTGATTTTATAAAAAAACAATCCGCTCGTAAAAGTGTACTTTTACGAACGGTAAATCTGTTCTTTTGATATCTGATTTGAAGCAGCGGGAACTTTTCGTGTCTTATAATTTACCATATCTGAAGAGTAAACCCTGATACTTACCATTCCTCCTTGCGTTGTAGCTCGGATTAGGATAGGTTGATTGTACTTGTTTTTAAAACTAAAATCAGGACCATACCAACTTACTGTAGCATCGCGGCCAGATGGAACATACGGAACGCTCCTAGTATGGGAATAGCGTTGAATAGTTTGCAACCCTGCATTGTCGATAGCATTAAACAGGGTGGATGACACCTGACATATCCCTCCACCAATTCCTTCAGAAAACTCTCCTTTAACGATAACTCGAGCGAGCATATATCCTTTATTTACTGATCTCTTGCCAACGGATTGATTAAAAGAAAACACCTCTCCTGGAAACACGACATAATTATTAATGGCTTCTGTAGCAAGCAAGATATTATTTGTACGATTTTTGTTGTTCACATTAAAATAAGTTCTATATTCACCTATCTTTTTTTCACGAATCTCCGCAAGTAATTCGCTATCTACTTTTGGATGAATAGCAAGCAAAGGTACTTCTAGTTTATAGGCTCTACTACTGTACAAAAAGGAATAAAATTGCTCTTTAAATGCTTGATGGTATAGCTTGTAACCTACCCGCCCAGGAAGAATATTACCTTGTTTGTCTATTGTGGCATTTACAGGTTTTTGGTAAACTTGTCGGTCTATTTTTTCGACAAATTGATTGTATTTATCCACGTCCATGATAGGAACATCTAGTAAGGGCATAGTAATATCAGCATGGTTGACACTAGCAATCGTTTGTCCTTGGTGGGTTACAGCTATGCTTTCAGAAATATTCACTGGTTGAACGAATAGTAAAAGTCCGGCAATCCATGATAATCGCATAGAATTCACCCCCATACTGGATTGGAATTTATTTTTACAAATCTTATTTTAAGTCTTCATAGATCGCATCTTGATCAATGAACCAACGATCAGTCAAACTCTCCCTTCGGATCATAAAATGCATAACCTTTATTTCTTTACCTTCTCTCTTCTTATAAAAAGCTACTTGAACGGGTACATCCACGAGAAATAGCCCATTTAGTAGTTCAGGAGGTTGTCTTAAAGGGTCAACTACTCCAAAATATGTAATATCTTTAACAAGTTTATTGACTCGATTAGGATGACTCGGATTTGATAAGGTCATTGCTAATAATTTCTGATTTCCTTGATTAATGGCAATGGTAAAAATACGTATAAGTTCATAGGGACTTACCGTTTGAATATAATCATCAAGCTTACCAGCCGCTTTCAATACCATTAATTTATGAGAAAGGTCTTCGTTTTTCAAACGATGCGTAATGCTTCCAGAGAAATGAACACAGAAATGACCTGAAAAACCATTTTGAAGTGCACCAGCACCATGTGGCATTCCGTGCATTGATGCAGCAATCATTTGATTATTGATTAATACAATAATGGCTCTTCTATTCCAACTCCATTTATTATTATAAATTTTCTTCATGATTTGAGTATCTTCTTTGGTTAGTGGCTGTACGTCGGCATGATGGCTACCTGCTCTTCGTTGTACCTTAAATGATAAACCAGTTTCAATATCAATAATGGTGAAATTTGTTTTATTAGGAATAATGTTGTTTACAATCTCCCAAGGTAACATCTCAATTTTAAAGCTAATGGGTACTTCTTCATCTTCCCATTCAATTGCATAGACTGAGTGATCGACCATTAAGACAATTATAAAAATAGCGATAAATACCTGATAAATTTTTTTGTTTTTCATTTGTTTTCTCCTACACTTTTTCTTATTATTTCAGGACATGATCAGTTGAACACCTTCAAATACTTGGGAATTTTTCAAATTAAACTCCTCCCTGTTAATTTATGTTCTAAAACACTGGGTTTGGGGGAATCAGCTATAAAGGCATAAAATGGCTCAATCAAAAAGTTCATTTTGAAAGTGGAATGCATTGATATTTCTCGTGGTAAATTTAACCTCTATCTCTCTTTGTTAAACTGTTTCTATAAGCTAGTACATCTTAATTTAAGTGTTTAACCTCACATTTGAAAAAAAGAAACCGACTACATCTGTTCTAACCAGGGAGCAAAAAGTTAAATGGTCAAATTTCATTACTCTTAATCATAAGGAACAAAGAGAACATTTATAGGGGGTGGTCTTTATGAGAACAAGTTATAGAAGATGGACAGAATATCCTTACCAAGTGGAGAGTATCCCGCTTAGGGGTTTCCTGAAATTCGTCGAATATGGTGATCAATTCCAGAAATCATAAAAACCATTCACATTTGCCATGAACAATTCGAAGAGAACAGTGATGAACTGAATAATTCAAAATGGACTTGGTATCTTAGAAACAAGCAAAAGATACTTCTTATACTCAGTATGTCTTTCTGACTTATGTCATCACAATTAGGGCAAAAAAAAAGCCTGAGCATTGTGCCCAGACTCCTATCCAGAAATTACTTTTGGTATGTTGGTTTTTTAATTACTAACAAAACCCAAAAAACCATGATTATTGGAATGAAAAATAAATTTAAATTAGTTCTTTCATCAACGATAATTGAAAAAACATCGTTAATAATTAAACTAACTAGGCTTAATAAAATGCATAAAACCAAAGAATGTATCGTTAATTTCAGCATTTTCACTCTCGAAAAGTCAGGTATGTCAAACATTGTGTTTCCTCCTTAGTTTCGGATATTTTGCCAGTATCCTAGTGCTTTACATGCCTTATTAACTTTAGGTTTCTTTTTACCCCACTTGTGGCAAGCAGAATAAGCACCTAATTTATACAAGTCTTGAACTATTAAAGTAGCAGCAGTAATCCCAACAACAGCTCCAAATACAAGTTTTAAAGTTTTTCAAATCCTGAAGGCGGTGCAGCATGTCTACCAATAGGTGAGCTGTTAGTTTTATTTCCTTCTCTAATAATTCTGTTGCGCTTTCAATTTCATTTAAATCATCTGAAGAAATTTCAATAAGTGCCTGTTGGAGATTATTAATTTCTATAGTTTAATCTGGACCCAATTAAAATGGCTTTTTTATTCAACCGTTCTGCAATAGCCTTATTTATATGGTCACCTCTATTAGTAGTTCGTCGCATAGATGTCTATCTATAACCATACCCTTTTAAATTCCTTATAGTTATAATTAAAAGGGTTATGCTAGCTTTTAAGCTTTTATCTCTACCTGCGACAATAGATGGAAATACTCGATGTATAAAGATTACTATTCCTTTATGCTTTACAGGTTTCCTCTAATTAATCACCGTTTTTATTATTCATTTCGAATAAGCTTAAATGTTCCAATGCCCTTTGTAATAACATTTCCTTTCCTGTCCTTTATTTCTCCCTCAGCAAAAGCAAGCTTATATCCTTGCTGAAGGATTGTTGCTTCAGCATATAATTCTCCTGCTGACATACTCGCTAGATAATGTATGGTTAGATTTGTTGTCACACATCTAGTCTTTGTAACGGATCGAAGAACCATTCCAAGGATAAAATCAAGCATCGTAGCATAAACACCTCCATGTAAAGTTCCATTTGTATTAAGCAAATATTCTTCAATTTGTAACTTTACCTTGACATTCCCTTCTTCAAAGTAAATAATTTGAAATCCGATATGCGAAAGAAATGGATTGCTTTCAAAATCTTTCTGAATATCTTCCAATGTTATTGTCAAGGTCTTGTCCATCCTCTCTTGTTTCATGATTATTTGTCTTTAAGTGATTAAAATTCAGCTTAACTTCTATTATTTCAACCACTTTTTATGTATCAATGTTAAGTTAATATTTAGTTATATCTCTTATTTCCCTTGAAAATGCGGCTTCCTTTTTTCCAAAAATGCAGTTGTTCCCTCTTTTTTATCTTCTGATGAAAAGAGAACGGCCTGAGCTAATTTTTCTATCATCAATCCTGTTTTCAGGTCGACATCAGAGCCTAAATTCACAGCAATTTTAGCCAATTTAACGGCCAATGGCCCTTTTGCAAGGATTTGAGAGGCAACTTCTTCTACCTTTGCCGGAAGGTCTTCGGGACTTGTCACTTCAGATATGAGTCCAATACGAAACGCTTCATTTGCATCAATAATTTTCCCCATTAAAATCATTTCCAGCGCTTTTCCTTTTCCGACGATTCTCGCTAACCGCTGTGTCCCTCCAGCACCTGGAATAATTGACAAGTTTAGTTCTGGAAGACCGATTTTTGCATTGGTAGAAGCAATCCGAATGTCACATGACATGGCTAATTCACATCCTCCTCCAAGCGCAAACCCGTTTATCATCGCAATTGTAGGCTTCTCATAAGCTTCTATTAAATTATATACATGCTGCATACCGCCAGGTTTTAGCGCATCACCCATGGTCTTTTCCCTTAATTGACTAATGTCAGCTCCTGCTGCGAACGATTCAACTCCCTTTCCAGTAAACACCACACATTCTACAGATTCATCTTGTCTTAATTCTTCTAAAGCCTCTGTTATCTCGTCTAAAGTCTCTTTATTTAAGGCATTCCTCTGCTTCTGACGATTAATCATAACAAAAACAATTTGTCCTTTTTTATAAACTTCTATATTTGTGCATGTTCCCATTTATAACACTCCTTCTTAATTTTTCTTAAGGAATCAAGATTTCTCGCTTAATAGGAATATAACTTTAAAAATAGGTGGGGTTTCAATATTTTAGTACCATAAAATACAAGACTCGTATGCTACCGAATTTTTTGTTATATTGTTTCAAACATAATGGCCATGCCCTGGCCGCCTCCTACACAGAGGGTCGCAATTCCATACCGTTCTTGTCTTCGAATCATTTCATGTATTAAGGTTGTTACGATGCGGGCACCAGTCATACCTACTGGATGACCAAGAGCAATTGCTCCTCCGTTCACATTGACCTTGTTTGAATCAAGACGGAGTTCTCTAATAACCGCTAATGTTTGAGAAGCAAATGCTTCATTTAGTTCAATAAGCCCGATATCTTCCTGTTTTTTTTCCGTACGCTTTAACAATTTTTCAACGGCTGGTACCGGTCCGATTCCCATTATTTCAGGAGAAACTCCTGCCGTGGACCAGTCTACAATCTTGGCGAGCGGCTTCATGCCTAAGCGTGAAGCCTCACCTGCTTTCATTAACACCAATGCTGAAGCTCCATCATTCCGGCCACAGGCATTACCAGCTGTGACAGTCCCATTTTCTTTAAACGCTGGCTTTAGGTTCGAAAGCTTTTCCTTTGTTGTTTCAGGACGAGGATGCTCATCCGTTGTAATAGTAAGCGCTTTCTTCCCGACCACGACCCCGACAGGTATGATTTCATCTTTAAACGTTCCTGCTTCTATTGCTTTTGCAGTTCTTCGTTGACTTTCTATCGAAAAAGCGTCCTGATCTTCCCTAGAAATATTGTAGCGTTCCGCTACATTCTCAGCTGTGATTCCCATACCTAAATGTTTTCCGTATATTTCTTGCGGCTGCTGTCCGACTTCTATATTAGAGTCTATTAAGATAACTCGGTCACCACCGAAACGTGTATTTCTTAAATAGATTGGACCTCGGCTCATATTTTCCGTACCACCTGCAACGACGATATTAGCTTGATTAGAGGTGAGTTGTTGTACGGCCGAAGCAATAGCTTGCATCCCCGATGCACATAATCGGTTGACTGTGAAGGCAGGTGCAGTATCCGGAATCCCTGCCCTTAATGCAGCAACCCTCGCCACATTGGATGATTCAGTCGATTGTCTGACTTCGCCTAAAATGACCTCATCCACTTGTTCGGGAATTATTCTAGCCCTTTTAACAGCTTCTTGAATTACAATACTCGCCAAATGACCCGAACTGATGTCTTTAAAATAACCGCCGTAACTTCCAATTGGCGTTCGAACTGCACTAACAATAACAATATCTTCTCCCATCTCATTTACTCCTCTCTATATTTAGCTGTATTCTTTTTTCAGCTAATTTGAAACAATTTATTCTAGACTTCAGATATACTTTCAAATAACTCTCTTAATTCCCGCATCCTAAATAATTGGAAATATCTCTAATCCCATAAAAAAGTTTATTGGCGGATTTAATCCTTTAAGTCAGTTATATATATAAAAATTTTTGCAACCTCCAAAAGCTTAGGAATGGATTTTTTTGTACAGAAACCATATTTCGGCAGCTGCATATGGATAGGAAATTCCTCTTCTTATCCGCTAAGGATGAAGGCCACCTGATGAAGAATTATGCTTTGGTTAATCATATGTGTAAAATCCTATTCCTGTTTTTCGGCCAAGTTCTCCTTTACGAACTTTTTCTTGTACAATTTTAGCCGGCATATCTGCTTCATTGCCACTTTCCTGGTAGCGTTGCATGCGAACGAAATTGTTGACATCAATGCCAGTCAAATCCATAAGTGCAAAAGGCCCGATCGGATGGTTTAACGCTTTCGTACAAACAAGGTCAATTTCTTCATGGTCGGCATACCCATTTTCTAGTAAATACACCGCTTCGTCCGTTAACTTTCCTAAAATTCGGTTTGCAATAAAGCCGGAAATTTCTTTTTTAAGCAAGACAGGAATTTTTCGAATGCGCTTTATAAGCTCTATAGCTATTTGAGCCGTCTCCTCCGAAGTATGCGGGCCAAGCACCACTTCTACGAGCTCCATGACAAGTGGCGGATTAAAAAAGTGAACATTGCAAACCTTATCAGGGCGATTCGTTGCGTCTGCAATTTTCGAACTTACAATTGTCGAACTATTCGTTGCCAGAACAGCATGTTCCGGCGTCACCTTATCTAGCTTTGTAAATAATTCACGTTTGGCATCAAGTTTCTCCACAATTGCTTCGATTACAAAATCTACATCCTTCATCTCCTCAAACTTAGAAGAAAAAGTCATTTTGCTAAATGCATCACTTACTTCTTCCTCTATTAATCTTCCTTTTTTTACTCTTCTATCCATATGGCCTTGGAGTGACTTCTTGGCCTGTATTAGATTCTCATCGCTAATATCATATAAAACAACCGAATATCCCCTCAATGCGCATATCATGGCGATTTGCGATCCCATCGTTCCTGAGCCGATTACCGCTATTTTAGAGATATCTTCAATTCGCATTCTCGCTAGCTCCCTTCTCTTGTTCCTCTTTAACTAGTAATCTTTTAAGTAACTTCCCGACTGTGTTCCGAGGTAATGAGTCTCGTATTTCAAACTCCTTTGGGACTTTATAACGGGTTAGCTTAAGGTAGCATTGACCTCTTAATTCCTCTAAATCGATCTGACATCCATCTTTTGGAACAACATACGCTTTTACAGTTTCTCCGTTCACTAGGTTTGGAATGCCAACTACTGCTGCCTCTTTTACATCTGGATGCTCATATAGGACACCCTCGACTTCCTGAGGATATATATTAAAGCCCCCCACAATGATCATTTCTTTTTTTCGTCCGACAATGTAAAAATAACCATCTTCGTCCATCATGGCTAAATCGCCGGTATAAAGCCATCCATTTTGTAAAGAGCTATATGTTTCTTGCTCATTGTTCCAATAACCTTTCATTACTTGTGGCCCTTTTATTAATAATTCCCCAATGCACTTCGAGGGCAGTTCTTGATTGTTATCATCGACGATTATACAATCTGTACCAGGAACCGGTATCCCGATACTTCCGACCTTTCTCATTCCTATAGGTGGATTTCGGTGCGTTAACGGTGAGGCTTCAGATAGACCGAACGCTTCTAAAATTTCAGCTCCTGTTAATTGCTCAAAACGTTTAATTACTTGGACAGGAAGCGGTGATGATCCGCACGAACATAATTTAAAGCAATCCAACCCGAACCTCTCGACATTTGGATGGTTGACAAAAGCATTGTACATTTTTGGAACACCTGGGAGGAAAGTAGGACGATATTCTTTAATATTCTCCAATACTTCTTCTACTTGGAACTTCTTGAATAATAGCAACGTTGCCCCGATGTACACCCCTAAATTCATTATAGAATTCATCCCATAAACGTGGTATAGAGGAACAGCAGTTAAGATCACTTCCTGTCCAGGTACCATTTTGTCCTTAAGTAAGCTATAACCTTGCATCAAATTGGCGATTAAATTGTAATGAGTCAACATCGCACCTTTCATTTTCCCGGTAGTTCCACCTGTATACTGAATAACTGCAACATCATTTGTAGTTGAAATAGATGCTTGCTTTTCCAAATGATGCGAATATTTTTTTAGCTCATCAAAATCTATAAACTTGCTATTTCGATCATCATTTCTCATTTGGGAAACGAAAATATTTTCGAATGTGTATAAATTGCATATTTGACGTACCGCTTTTAATGCGTCCGGGTCCACCACAAGATAAGAAACTTGACAGTCTTTTAAAATGTACAAAAGTTCCCGTGGTGTATACATTGGATTAATTTGTACGACTATTAATCCAAGTGCTTGTGCAGCATAATATGAAATAATATAGTCAGGATGATTGGCAACCATCAATCCAATTCTCTCACCTTTTTGGATACCTAATTCTTTCCACGCAGCAGCTACGCGGTCAACTTTATCTTTTAACTCACTGTAAGTTGTATTTGTATGTTCATAAATGATTGCAACCCGCTCACCATATAGTTTGACTGTTTCTTTCAAAATGGAATACAAAGAAGTTTCAGGCACTTTCAGTTCTTTAGGTTCCTTATAAAACTTATACCAAGGCCTATTTATTAAATGATTCATAAAGTTCTTCCTCTCTCTCATCCTTATTTTCACGATACGATTCCTCCGGCTACTATTAAAATATGGCTTATTACCAATTCGTTAATATTTTTCATGTTGGATTTAGTTTTAATATGTTTCAGGGTGTTTTCGGCTAAAATTAATTAACATTTTCAGGTAGTTCATTTTGCTGGACATCAATATTCCCTTTGACCGAAGAAGGTCTAACAAAAATCGCAAATAGTATAGCAAATACAAAGACGAGAATTGCCATGAACCAAATAGATAAGTTATAGCCTACAATTTTGTCTCCTCCAGCTAAACTGATGATGTACCCTGTTAAAAGTGGTGCTATAATGCCTGCGATATTGCCCGATGATGTTAAAATGCTGGTCATCAAACCGCCGCGTTCAGGAAGCTCATTTATCATTATCGTGGGTCCGATCGGAATAATTGCATATGTCAGCCCTTTTGCAAAACACATTGCCATGACAACCCAAAATGGATTTTGAAAAAACGTATTGGATGCCATAAATAATGCACCCATGATCATTGCTCCAGCTACGACAAATACTCGAGAAACTCTCCAATTTTGATTATTTTTGAATAAATGATCGGATAGCACTGACACACCCATATAAATAACGATAGATGCTACACCTATGATGGCTACACTATACCCCATTTGGCAGATGACATGTTCACCGCCTCGACCAAATAAATTGGTAGCCAAACCGAAAACCAAACGACAAGAAGATAGGTTGAACAATATGCTAGTGTTGTAAATAATGCAGAAGGCGATGCGAGGAGCACGACAAAATCTTTCAAGTTTAATTTCTTTAGTTTTTCTTTCTTTTTCTTGTGTTCTTCTTCATATACTTCATTTGGATTTTCCTTAGTGAATTGGAACAGGAAGAACCATACAAGGCTTGCCGCCCCAAGGCAGGCGAAAGCTATCTTCCATCCCATAGTGGCAATTAAGAATACAAGGAGCGGCGCCACAATCATTGCACCGACAGTTCCTCCGGACACCACGATGGAAGTGGCGAATGCCCTCTGTTTCGGCGGAAACCACTTATTCACATGACTATAAGAAACAGGACTAAACGGCCCCTCAAATGCCCCTAATAAAATTCTATATAGGATCAAAAGAGGTAAAGCTGTAATGGCCAAAACACCAAATTGCAAAACAGTCCACATTATCATTAAAAATCCAAGCACTTTTTTAGCTCCGGCTCGATCAGCCCATGCTGCTCCAATAACTCCAGTCACTGGATAAAGCCAATAATAACTGCTTCCTACCAGCCCCCAATCCGCATAGGAGAGATCAAACTCTTTCATGATAGGTACAGCGGCAAGTCCAACGATTGATTTATCGGCAAAATTGATAATCATTCCGAGAAATAACAGAAGAAGTACAGTCCAGCGCATAAGCGTTCCCCATTTCTTTTTATTTTCTCTCATTTTAATTTCCATCTAAAATGCATCCTGAAATAAAGTCACACCGTTTAACTCAACTTGCGAGGTAAGATCATATTTCTCCCTCTACTAAAGGGCCTATTCTATAACATAGAAGTCATCAAGTGTCTCCTCTTTGTTTGATTCCGAACTCACCGCTTTCATTCCCACTCTAGCATCCGTGATTTTCTAGACGTCTTTTCCGATTTACCGGTTTCCCATAATATTTTGTCTGTACATTCCCTTAAAGAAATTGCCCCACTTTAGCATGCCCTTTCAGCAAGCTTCTGGAAATGATCATACGCTGAATTTCATCTGTTCCATCATAGATTCTCCACAGTCTGGCTTCGCGGTACCAACGTTCGATCGGCAGTTCCCTCGTATAACCCATTCCTCCATGAATTTGCATAACACGGTCCACTACCCGGTTCCCGATGTTTGCTCCATACAATTTAGCCATGGAAGCTAAGTAGCGATTATCTTCCCCTTGATCAAGGGTAAAAGCAGCATTCAACACAAGCCATTTCGCAGATTCTATTTCAACCGCTGAATCGGCGATTTGCCACTGAATGGCTTGTCTATCCGCGAGTGGTCGGCCAAATGTTTCCCGCTCCTTTGCATACTCAATCGCCATTTGCAACAATCGCTCTCCCATTCCGACTGCGCGGGCGCCCACGAGCCACCTCTGAAAGCCAATCCACTCCAGGCCAAGATTATAGCCCCCGTTAATCTCGCCTAAAATGTTTTCTTCTGGAACACGAACATTGTCAAATACTAAGGCGGCCGGACCCCATTCCCCCATCGTATGAATATACTCTGATTTCCATCCCATTTCCCTATCAACGATAAAGCAAGTGACACCATCTCTGCCGTTAGCTTCGTGCTTTTCCTTATCGGTAATCGCAATGACCAACGCGAAGTCGGCGTCATTGCCTCCGGTAATAAATGTTTTTTCACCGTCTAACACCCATTCATTTCCCTCTTTAACAGCAATCATTTTAATGTTTCTTGTATCCGAACCGGCATTAGGTTCCGTTATAGCAAAACATGATTTTTTCTCACCATTAATCGTTGGAATTAAATATTTGTTCTTTTGTTCTTCATTCCCGTAATACAGAATATTATCGGCATAACCACCAAACTTAAAGGGCACAAATGTTTTGGCTACCTCCATCGTTACTATGGCCATCATCACTTGCCCAATATCCGCTCCGCCATACTCTTCCGGTGTATTGATTCCCCAAAATCCGAATTCCCTTGCCTTTAACTGTAGCTCCATCAATTTTTTTGGAGAAATGCCCGGCCTTCCTTCCCTCTCATTTTTTAATACATCATTTTCAAGAGGGATTAGCTCATTCTCCACGAATTTCCGAATGGTTTGTTGAACCATTTTTTGTTCATCTGTTAAGCGTAAATACATAAAAACCCACTCCATTTCTAATGCACGGTTATTAAGATTGATTGCCCATCATTTTATCTAGGTTGATGTCATCTTATCGTTGACTGAAACGGACATAGAAAGCGCTATCTTTTTTTAAAGTAGTATTATTTTCTTAATTCCGAATGGAATCTTTAGTTTTTTTCCGGATATACAGTGTATAAATACCTACACCTAAGACATAGGTAGTACTTATACTAGCTAGGCCTTATCCGGTTGATTTGTGTTATATATTAACACCGCTTACAAATAGATCCATTTCCATCTAAATTTGTACCACGTTTTATGCCTCCATACAACAGCTTTATCAGGAATATGTGTAAACTTTCACTCATGTATGTATCAATACCACATATGGCCTTTCATAGTGAAATCCCAATAAAGAAGTAAATCATTAAGGTAAGCCATCACTAAAAGAATTGCAGCAGATTAACTTTAACAGAACGGCGCCAGAATTTATCTGCCAGGATCCCAACACTAAAATAAGTACATTGCAAGAAGGGAAACAATTATATTAGACCTAAAAACAAGCACATATTGGTCGACTCTAGCAGTCGAACCCAGAATTTTCAAATGACCTTCTCCTTCATGAACGTTTCAATTTCTTGTTTATCGTACCCTAATTCTAACAATATTTCTTCGGTATGCTCACCATGTAAAGGGGGATGCCTCTCGATTGTGACAGGTGTATCCGAAAGTTTTATAGGTGATCCCAAAAGTTTAACAATTCCAACTGTGGGATGTTCAACTTCCTGAATCATTTGCCTTTCAAGTACCTGTTCATTTGTAAAGACTTTTTCTAAAGTATTGATAGGACCACAAGGAATATTGTTTTCTTGGAAGATAGTAAGCCATTCATCTGCTGTTTTTGTTAATATCGCTTCTTGTACTTTAGGAATTAACTCTTCCCTATATATGATTCTTGTATTAGCTGTTGCAAAACGTTCATCCTGTGGTAATTCCCCTACATTTATTAATGAACAAAGACGATGGAATTGCATGTCGTTGCCTACTGCAATTATTATCTCTTTATCTTTTGTTTTGAAATTCTGATAGGGAACGAGGGTCGGATGCTGATTACCATATCGCTTAGGTAGATTTCCTGTGTTTAAAAAACCTGTTCCTATATTTAGCAAAGAAGCAACCATTGAGTCCATAAGAGAGATGTCACAATGCTGACCACGACCGGTATGATTCCTTGCCTCCAGAGCAGCCAATATGCTAATGATTGCATATAGACCTGTATATAAATCGGCCATTGCGATCCCTGCTTTTACAGGTTCACCATCGGATGTGCCATTCACACTCATAAAACCACTCATTGCCTGAGCAAGAAAGTCATATCCAGGCAATTGTTTATACGGCCCTGTATGCCCAAACCCTGTAATGGAACAGTGAATTATTTTAGGGTTTAACGCTTTCAAGTCTTCATAACCCAGTCCTAACCGCTCCATCGTTCCTGTCTTAAAATTTTCTACTATAACATCAGATTCCTGGATGAGTTTTTTTATGATTTGAATTCCTTCTTTTGTCTTTAAATTCACCGTTATAGCACGTTTATTTCGATTAACTGCCATATAATACAAACTAATATCTTCAATGTCAGGAGGAAACCATGTTCGTGTTTCATCCAAGAAATCCGGCCCTTCCACTTTAATGATATCTGCACCTAAATCTCCTAAAATGCTTGTGCAAACAGGACCAGCCACGACTCGACTTAAATCAAGAACTTTTATCCGGCTTAATGCTCCATTCATTGTTCTCACCTCTATCCTTTAACGTTATCCTACAACTTTTCGTACATATTGATTGTTTAAAGTTTCACGGTCTGTTTCATGTTTTCCAACAAACCTTCTACCGCCCCCTTTGATACTTGGTCAAAGTCAACAATAGCATCAAACCATTGCAATAATGATGAATCAATGTAATTAAGTTCATCCAAGCCACTTGAAAGCAAATAACGATAGATATACTGCAAAGCCATGTATAATTTTCGATAGTTTTCTTGGGCTGTAATTTGTATTTCTGCTTCATTTAGTAAAAGACTTGCAGTGAATATATGATACATCCGGTTCATTAATTGTTTAGCAGGCAATTCCCTTTCTGGTCCATTCAGACTCATTATCCTGTTTGATTGCAATTCGACTTTTTTGGATATTTGCAGAAGAAGCTTCCCAATCTGTTTAGTCAAAGAATTCGTAATGCCATCCAATCGATTGTATAGGTCGTTAAAAAAGATTTCTCCTGCTTCGTCTTTCACTAACGCTCTAACAACGTCCAATGCAACAATATTCGTAGTACCTTCCCAAATGGAACCCACGTGAGCATCCCGTACAAGTTTTGAATCTATCCAATCCTCGATATATCCATTTCCTCCTCTGGCTTCCATTCCTTCAGAGGTAGAATATCTTGCACGTTTACAAATGTATCCTTTTAACAATGGCGTCAAAATTCGTAATAGCCTTTCGTCTTTCCGGTTCCCTTGATCAGATTTATCATAAACGGATGCTGTGTAAAACGTGATGGACGCAGCTGCTTCGCAATCTAGCAATAGTTCAAAAAGCGTTTCTTTCATAAGGGGTTTTTCAGACAATGAGCTACCGAATGCGACACGACCGCGAGCTGAAACGAGTGCTTCTAAAAAGCCTCTCCGCATCATCGCGCTAGAACGTACGGCGTTCGATAACCGCGAAGAATTTACCATCGACATCATTTGTTTAAAACCCTTTGTAATATCTCCGACAACATACGCAACTGCTCCTTCAAAAGTCACCTCACCAGAAGCCATATCGCGGGTTCCAAACTTATCTTTAAGACGATTAACTTTGTAGTTATTAAGAGATCCATCTGGTAGTTTTCTTGGCATTAAAAACATTCCAAGACCTTTCGTACCATCGGGGGCCCCTTCAGGGCGAGCCAAAACTAATGCTACATCTGCTGAAACATTGGAACAAAACCATTTATCGCCCCAAATCTCCCAATGATCATCAACTTTCTTTGCTGTTACCGTATTAGCACCTACGTCAGACCCGCCTTGTTTTTCTGTCATAAATTGGGCACCTGTCCATAATGTATTTATATCTGTACTAGTCATACGGGACAAATAGGTTTCTTTTAATCCTTGATCACCAAATTTTCTTAAAACCCGTGCAGCGGAATCAGTCATGCTCATCGGGCAAGCTAAACCAAACTCGGATTGGACAAATAAATACCAAAATCCGTACTTTAGTACGTGCGGTAATTTTGTAGGAAACCCTAGCACCGGTTTATGCGACATAGCGACAAGAGCAAACTTTCCATATCCTAATGATTCCATTTCCTTATAGGAAGGATGATATGCAACTTCGTCTACTCGTTCCCCTTTTGCATCGTAATTTATTAACTCGGGAGTATTCTTATCCGCCAATCGGGATAATTCATCTAGCCGTGTTCCGACTATTTTCCCCAGCTCCTTTAAGTGAGGAAGGGCACGTTCATAATTTTCAGTGGAAAGATAATGTTTAAGTATAAAGGACAAGTTTTGATCTTCTTCAAAAAAGTTTAATCCTTTCGTGTCGGGCATCGCACCAGAATAGACTTTTCTAGAATTAGAATTCAATAATTTCACGCACATATTATTCCCCCTTGTTTAATGTTTCATTTTAATTATTAATAATGAATTATTCGTTATTCCTACTTTTAATCTTTTATACTGTTTACCGAGTCAGGAGCTGTACAAGTTATTCGTTTTTCAGGTTATTATTTCACTTCCTTTCAATATTTCACGAAATCATTATTCACAATACAGGAATCATAATTCCTATATTATGAATATAAAATTAATTTTCGGAAAAGTCAATTTATTAACCAAGTCCTCAACTTGCAAAAATATTGAAATTATCTTCTTCAAAACTTATATAAATATAATTTTAAAAAAAGAAAGGATGTCCAAAAAGTTCACTTTTCGTGAACTTTTTAACAACCCTTCCAAATTATAGTAATGAAAAGGAAACTATTCTAGCTACTAATTGGCCCATTATCTTACTATGATATAATATTTTTAATAATTAAATTAATTTGGAATTTTATTTGGAGGATTTATTTATGAACACTAAGATTTCGTCTACGGTGCAGCGTGCAATCAAAATTATCAATTATTTAAATGAAACAACCGGTCCACAAGGAATTAAAAATATTAGCGATAACCTAAATATTTCTCCCCCTATTACTCATCGTCTGCTTACTACTTTGAAAATGGACGGTTTGGTATTCCAAGATGCAGATTCTAAAAAATATTCACTTGGAACGATTTTTATCGATTATGCAAATAAAATAGTCACCGATGTGCCTTTTGTCTCTATAATTGATCCACAATTAATTAACTTAAGAGACGAAACACAGGAAACTGTAGGGTTTTATATGTTAACAAACAACATGATTAGGATGTGTGTAATTGAACATGTAAGTAATCAGGAAATAAGCAGAAGAGCAGGAGTTGGCAATAGGATTCCGCTACATCTTGGCTCAAGCGGACGGGTAATTTTGGCATTTCTTAGCGAAGGGTTACAGGCACAAGTATTAAACCTCCTTCCAGAGGAAGAAAGGGAAATACTTCAGCAACAACTAGAAACTATTGTAAATACCCGTTACTCAATAAACGAGGAAGAAATCACGAAGAATGTAGCTGCATTATCAGCACCTGTATTCGGCGCTAAAGGAAAAGTCATTGGTGCTATTTCCATTTCAGGCCCCGTCTTTCGATGGAATAAAGAATCGATGGAACAACATATCTCTTTATTGTTAAAAACTGCTGAAAACATTTCAAAATCATTGCAATAATGTAATATTTCCGGTGCGGAAAAACACTACAGAAACAAGCTTCATCAATACCTATCGAGGACATATATTATGCCGCAAGCTCAAACAATTAATAGCTGAATTCTTTGAAGATCTTAATCGGGTGATCCCATAACTAAAAAATCTCTTCAGAAAAAAACTGAAGAGATTTTATGTTTATTTTGACAAAGGTTTGAACTGAATAATATCACTATTCACCCTTCTAAAATAAACTCTTTAACTTGCCCCTGTTATTCTACTAACAATATTCCGTCGGCAATTGGACGTTCACCTGTTGCATCAGATGGTCTTGTGACTCGATCATCCCCAACTGTCATGGTCGTCGATCCGCCGCCATCAAGATTGATGGCATCTACGGCTCCTAATGACTTCATGATTTTCGCACTTTCTTCAAAATTTGCCCCCACACTCCATCCGGGTGCGCGTCCATCGATGGTGACAAATAATAGATTGCCATTTTCCTTGATTCCTGCAAGCGTTCTAGGATTACGACGTTCCCCAAAACGATAATAAAACCCAGGATCTTCTTCCCAGTGAAAACCTTCCTCTACGGCATTAATGGAAATTTTTCCGTTTTCCAATAATCGAGGACCTCCATTAATCATGCTGGTGGTTTGGTCTAATTCCATTAGCTTTCCATCACCAACGATTTCACTCTTCACCTGAATCTTCATCCCTTGTTGGGCATGCTCACGAAGCCACTCTGCTGTTTCCCCCGTTCCCGCAAGAACAGAACCGCTGCTTGGAATGTCTCCCCCACGATGGTTACGAATTTCCACCACTTTTCCGGCATGATTTACTACCACTTCCACACCGTTGCCCGATTCTGACTTTTCTCCAAATACGGAAGTATATTGGATAAGTTCACTTTCATCCTTACAAGTAAAATCATGTTTCGGCCGTTCTGTAGTGGTATCCCCTCCAACACCGCCACAATTGCGGATTAATCCTGGCTTCCGGTTTAATCCATCCACTTCTCTAACCGCACCATCAGATGAAGTGGCCTGAATCGACGTGGAAACGGAAGCAATGTCTGCCTTCTTTTCAACAGAAGATAAAATCAGAGCTGAACGGCCATTAATCGCTTCACTGACAAGCTGTCCATTGCTGGCAAATATACCGGCAAGATCGCCTGGTGTTCCATCCTTTTCTCCTACAACAAAGTAACCCGCATTAACTCCAGCAATGCCATCATTTCTGTCAGCCATTTGGGTCAATGTTTCTTTCCCTGTCACAGCATCATTTGCTAATTCAGGCACCAATTGCCCTTGAAATTGATCCTGATCCACTTCAAGGACGTTTACTACCCATGGTCCTGTCGTTTTCTCTCCGTCCTCACCCGTATACACATTCCGGAGACCCGTATATCCCTTTTCCGATAACCTTTTTCTCATTTCGGCTGCATCAGCTTCCAGCTGATATTGGCCGACGCGAACTATGTATCCAAGTGGATCCTTTTCGCGATCATCCATGGCCCGATTCTGTTCTCTAATGATACGAGCATTTTTGAAACCATCCTTCTTTAAATTTGCCAACAAGCTTTTTGCCTGTTCATGTGTTTCTACAAATGCCACATCCACTGTGAAAAAGTCTTTTGAAGATGTTTCACCACGATTGATTTTGGTATACGTAACTCCTGGTGCTGGATTCATTGAAGTTCTTTGCTCTTGTAAATTAGGTGCTCCCAGCGGAAGCACATGATTTTTCATTTGCACTTGTGATTGAACATTCGAATTTGCTTGAACTAGAGTTTCCGGAATGGTATTTACGACCATCACAGAAGCTAAACTAATAGAAGCGATAGGCAAAATAGCCTTATTCCATAAATTCTTCATTTTTTCCCTCCAATAAAGTTATGTCATCCTTTAACTTTATTGTTTAAATATTACGGAAATTCAAAAGAACTATTATATTTCAGTCAATTTTAAGTGAATAAAAATGAGTATAAATACTCGATAAATATTACAATTCACATTTGTGAGAGGACAGAATTTTGGATATTTTCTCTTTGTACATAGTAAATCAACCTTTACTTTTAACAAAGCCTTCACCTTGCTTTGCTACTTGATCAGTGGATATTATAAAATGAGATTAACAATTTGGAGGTGAAATTTATGGAGACAGTAAAAAAGAACGTGTTGTTGATACCAACCACTTTGTCGGTTATCAATGTGATTTGCTTTGCTTCGTTCCTCATTGGACTTAGTTCTATGAACTATCCAATTTCAAGGATCTTAACGGACCTTGGCTTGCTTTGCCCATTTATCTCAACCCTATCATTCTTTTATTTAATGATTAAAGTCAAGGGAATAAAGCACAACGCAGTTAAGTACTTTCATATCGTAAATGCGGTTACATTTCTTGTCCCGATATGTATTCTTATTTTCTTATACTTCGATTCTTAAACGATTGGGATATTTACTTTTAAAAAACTGCTATTATAAAAATCCTTTTTCATTCATACAAAAAAAGCCCTCATTTTTAGGGCTTTTTGCTAAGGTAATTGCTTCAAGCATTATAGTTCTATTCCATTTCATATATCATCCAAATAATTTTGCAAAGGTATTTTCACCGGCGATCCCGTCTGCAGGTATTCCCGTGGCCCTTTGAAATGCCTTGACCGCTATTTCCGTTCCGCTTCCAAAGATACCATCTATGCCATGCGGATTATGTCCTTCCATATAAAGTGCTGCTTGTAGGATATAGGTGATATTCCCTTTCGCACCTTCCCTAACATTAGGTGAAGCCGCTTTTGTTTGGGGTCCCCATATTCCATCCACATTAATCTTTGCACCATATTGTTTATTCAATTCGGTTTGAAAACCCTTGATCAGCGCTTTTTTAGTATTAGGACCATAATAACCATCAACATCTATTTTTGCATTATAACGGCTATTTAATGTCCTTTGAATGTACTTGATAGTCTGATTGCCGCTGTCCTTTGCAGGCGTATCCTTTACAATGACTTCCGATTCGACTTGTGTAGCTGGTGGAGTGGTTCCATTTACTTTTGATATCAGTCTAGGCTTTGCTCCCGCTTTTAACTGAGAATAAGTTAGTCCACCCGTCATATCCAAGTGAGGATAATCTTTAAAGCTTGACCAATCCCCTCCCCATGCAAAGCCCAAGGATTTACCAATTGCTGCTACCCGTTTCCATTTTGAATCAACTGTCCATATGGCATTCTTTCCATCATCGCTGACTATGAAATAATCTATGGCTAGTCCATAATTATGGTAAGATTGACCTGGCATCGCGTTGGTCACTCTCGGTTTCGATAAATCACTATAGTTTATACCATCGTAGTTATAACCTAGGCGACCTTGACCATATAGCTTTGCTTGCTCTTCCATAGACCGATAACCTGCGCTGATTTGAACGAAAATACCTTCTTGGTATGCCCGTTTAACCATTTCCAATGCTGATTCTTTTACGACTGGATGAATACCGCTGCCCATATTCTTTTCCGAACGATCCAATAAAGTTTCTAATTTAACTGTCAATTTAACCACCTCCTAATATGTTACGGTACTTATTAGGAAATGCTTGTACACCTACCTTGACGTTACAAAAAAATGCCCTTTTATGTTGACCTAGTTGGGTTCATCATTCATATAATTCCGGTAAAATAACAAAAGCACAACCCTTAATGGGATTGTGCTTTTGTTCTATTATAAAGGCTTATTTTGATTTTCTTTATCTTTACCAATAACTCTTATCAACTCATCCAGCTTTTCATTTCTTTCTTGATCTAATCTTGTCTTTGCATTGATGAATTTAATTATCTTAATTATGAAATAAACACTTAATACAATAAGTCCCAGATAAAACAATATCGGTATGATTGCAAAAAGCCCTATTAAACTGCTGGCTTGGTCCATAAATAATTCCTCCCAAATGTAAAATATAGTATTATTATACAGGAAAAACAAAAGATGTTTCGTCCGATATCAATTTATTATTTAAATTGAGCAATATGATAATTATTTTGCGCAAAAAACCTGAAACTAGCAACATTTTAAAAGCTCCAATTAGTCATCAGAAAATTTCTTAAAGATAGGGTAAAACAATATTGAAGGATATGAGTCAGAAGAAGGGAGAAGTTTAAATTACACATTATAAAAACCCCTATTTTATCTATTCAAATATAGACATAAAATAGGGGTTATATATTTTTTGTTGCGTTTCTAACATGATTATAAAATAGATAAATTGAATTAAACAACCACATAATCAGTCAATACTCTTCTAAATCCCTCATTTCTCTGCTCTCTACAATATGTTTTCTAAAAAGAGTTTACACTCTAGAACAGATTAGACTTTCAAAAGGCTAATGATCAAGGAACGTTGTCGACCTTTTCCGGGTATAAGAGGTTCTTGTAAACGTAAGACTAAGAGTTTCCTAAAGTCTTGAAACTCCACGAAGTGTATACCTCTCCCCCCATTCCTGTTCAATATACTTCGACACTAAAGAAAGGGTACAATTGTAAGTTGTAGAAATTCCAAGATCATTGGGAGTTTGATAAGTGACTATTTGAATAAGTTCTTACTTCTGTTTGTCTGTTAGCTTGTGTGGTGCACCAGGAGAGTGTCCCATTTTCAAACCATCAATTCCGCCTTTATTATAAGCATTGATGTAAGAGGAGATGATTTTAAGACTCCGCTTCGAGTCGATTTTATGCCCAAAATGTTGAAAAATATACCCTTAATTCACAACAAGTGAATCATAATTGATTCTTTTCAAAATTCAATAATTCTTAGTATAATCCAGTTCATTTTAAAGCAATTAATTTTATCCTACTGTCTTTGTAAATCATTAGATTGATGTTTATTCATTTTTATTAATAGATCTTAGATGATTGTTTAGGGGATATTGAGGTTCCTCGTACGTCCTGACCAGCAAATCTGAGACTTTGAAAACCTATCATTACTAACCAGGGGCTTCTTCATATTACTTAATTCGTTAAAGCAGCCAGGATAAGTAATACCTCTCCAAGATCCTGGATTAAAGGCTACTCTATTCCCGATTTAGAATATACAACCAATCCATTTTCATCGAGTATATTAGGGGTGACAGAACTTTTAAGGTAAATAGGTGCTAAGACAATTTTCTGTTCAAGAAAATCCTGATAATGTTTAAGATATGTTCCTCAAATATTGACTTATTGGATATTTGTACATAATTACACCAACTTATACTTTTTTTATAATACTAGTAGATGATATTAAAAAAAGTCTGATCTCATTAGTGGCGATTTAGTACTAAAGTGCAATTCTTTAATTCGAATAAGGTTAGTGTTAACATATAGTATGTATATCTTCTAATGAAGGAGCCAATTATGAATCCCAATATTTTATTACGTAATAATGTAAAGATTAAAGGTAGTGGTACACGACCAATGATATTTGCCCCAGGTTTTGGTTGTGATCAAAATGTCTGGCAATTAGTTGCAAAAGACTTCGAAGATGAATACCAAATTATCCTATTTGACTATGTTGGGTCAGGTAATTCAGATATAAATGCATACAACGTGGAAAGATACAGTACTCTTGAAGGGTATGCACAAGACGTACTTGATGTATGTTCGGCTTTAGACCTAAAAGATGCTATATTTGTTGGACACTCTGTTGGATGTGTGATTGGTATGCTGGCATCAATTAAACATCCTGAATATTTTTCTAAACTTGTTCTGGTTGGTCCTTCCCCTTGCTACCTGAATCTCCCTAATGATTATTACGGAGGATTTGAGAAAGAACAGCTTTTAGGATTGATTGATATGATGGACAAAAATTATATAGGCTGGGCAACCGCCTTTGCGGGAACGGTAATGAATAATCCAGATCGCCCAGAGCTTAAACGGGAGCTAGAGAATCGTTTTTGTTCTACTGATCCTATTATCGCTCGACAATTTGCGGAGGTTACCTTTTTTGCAGACAACCGTAAAGACTTAGCAAAAGTTAAAGTACCATCACTCATTTTGCAATGTTCTAATGATGTTATTGCTCCGTCAGCGGTAGGTGATTATATTCATAAGCATCTTCCTCATAGTACATTGAAATTGATGAAAGCAACAGGACACTGTCCACATATGAGTCATCATGAAGAGACGATATACCTAATCCGTCAGTATTTGGATGAATTTCCGACAAACGATTTACAGAAAGGAATGGGTGTGAACTTTTGTGAATGAACAATTAAATGAGGCACCCTGCGGATATTTGACTTTATCAGAAGAAGATACTATTTTATCCGTTAACCAAACCTTACTTAAAATATTGGGGTATAATCTCGATCAATTGAAAGAGCAGCATATTAATTTTATCCTTTCGGCTTCTGCTATACTCTTTCATCAGCTTTATCTGGTTCCTCTGATCAGGTTAGAAAATCACATTGAGGAAATATATATATCCTTAAAGTCTGTAGATGATGAAGAAATACCTGTGTTACTCAACGCTGTTCGAAGAGAGCGAGATGGAAGAACTATTATTGAGTGTGTGGTGATTCCCATGCGAAAAAGAAACGAATTAGAAAATGAGCTTCTACTAGCGAAAAAAGAGGCAGTGACAGCTCTAAATGCTAGGAATAAGGCTTATTCTGATTTAGAGAATGCTCATGAAACGATGAAAATGCAAAAGGATAAACTTATTGAATTGAACGAAACAAACGAAAAATACAAAGTAGATACAGAAAGAGAAATGGAGTTTGCCAAAAAAATCCAAGAGACACTATTAACTGTTCCCATTATTAATGAACATCTTGAAATTCAAGCGTATTATAAAGGCGCCAATCAATTATCAGGTGATATTTATGGATTTTACCAAATGGACGCCCGACGGTATGGCCTTATCCTACTTGATGTGATGGGGCACGGGCTTTCTTCAGCTCTAATAACCATGTCACTTCATTCCATATTTCAGAGATTAATTTTAAAAGGTTCTGAAGTAAGAACTGTGATGAAGGAATTAGATGATCATCTTCATTCTTTATTCAAAAACACAAGTGAAACTTCTCATTATTGCACAGCTGTCTACCTTTTAATCGATACTGATAAGAGAGAAATTAAATATATCAATGCAGGCCATCCTTCCGTTCTTTTACAGGATATAAACGGAAAACAATATCACTTGCGTTCTAATCGGCCTCCACTCGGGATGTTTGAAGATATAACTTTTAAAACAAATACCCTTACATACAATAAGGACAGTAAGCTGTGCCTTTATACAGATGGAGTTGAAGAACCTCTAGGTTCAGACCGTTTATGCTCATTGTTAAAGACCTATTCGGCTGCCCCTATATCTACACTTAAAGAGGAAATTATACATTCGCTTAGAAATGAAGAGGGCACTGACCAACGTAAAGATGACCAATGTCTTATTTTAGTTAACCTAAAATAAGACATTGGGGTTGTGCTATCCGTTACATAAACCAATACAGGTTGCAGTTAACTTATTATGGGTAGCTTCTATTTTTTACGCAAAATAATTATTAAAATCACGTAATATAAATAATAAAATGACAGCTTCCGATTCAAAAAAATCATCCAGCTCCCAGCACACTTCGCCAATCCACAACCAACTTTCCATTAATCCCCATTCACTTTGTTCCATTTGCCTTCCAATCCTTTCCATCATATAATGGAGCTATTAAAGCTGATGGGGGAATGCAAATGAACGATGGTAGAGATCCATTCGTTTCTTCACTCGCTTCTCATTTAAACATACGGCTCACTCGTTTAGCAGATGAAAGGGGTATCCCACTGGAAAGATTGTTGGATAAATCGGTCGAATTGTTACTAGAATATATGGAAGACAATGAATTAATCAATGACCATGTTAAGTTAAACAATGTGGAAGCCATTAATAAAAATAATGAAATCATTCAGCAAAGCAGGCAAATCCTTAAGAAAGATTAACTGATGAACACTTAGCCATCACGGTTAAGTGTTTTTCATCTTTATATGATTGTATAAATCAGGCTCACATCTATCAACATTATCTGCGTGTCCAAATAAAAAAGGCAGCCACTAGGACTGCCCTATAGAACAACTGCCTTACAGTTGCTTCATTCTTTTAGTGATTAATAAAAACGGTGCTTGTTTTTTTTGCATTTTTTACATTTACAACGCTTTCCAGGAAACCATATTGTACTGGGGTCATTGTTCTCAAAACATTTTTCTACATAACAACAATTTATCTCCATCCTAACACCCTCCTTACTATTGTATATGCATGGACCAATGGAAGGTGTGGACAAGTTGCTAAAAGTTTAGAAGTGAATGCGAATTATTTTTATTTTCCATGTTTCTGGACAATTTCCAAGTATGTGGAAGCAAACTGAAATCCCCCCCAAGTTTTATGGCCTGGAATCACGATTTTCGCATCATTATATACATACATTAAATTCTTCATCGTATTTGGCCATGCTTCCATGTTAGCTTCATCAATGATCCCGGAATTTTTTTGTTCCAGCGCGAAAATCATATCACCAAATAATAAGTTATACTTTGGAAGCCATATTGTCATGTTATCAGAAGTATGGGCTTTTCCCAGGAAGTATGTTTCGATTTTCATATTTCCAACTTTTAAAGTTGATGCCATTGAATCCAGGGAAGGATCGAGCATAGGATAGTTGAACTCTTTTGCCAATTTTGCAGTTTCAGGAGTACTTATTGTTTTTATTTTTTGATCCAATAATGTCTGTATACCCCCAATTCTATCGTATTTGTGGTGCGTAATTATAGCCAGCTTTACAGGTTTTTTGAATTCCTTTTTAATCATATCCAATAATTGCTTTGCCAGCGTATCGTCCCATGTTGCATCGACTAAGACGATTCCTTCTGATGTATTAAGAACCAAACCATTCGCACCAATCTTATTACCACTGATTTCCGTATAGGTTGTATGAACCCATACATCTTTTTTTATTTTAGTTAAAACCACTGTTCCATCTTCACTGGTTATAACCGTTTGTTTTGATTTGGATTTATGAGCTGAAACCGGTGTCGAAATGTTTAAGAGTTAAAAAACAAACACTTGCTAAAACGATTAAAAATCCTTTTTTTAACTTTTTCATATAATTCTTCCTTTCTCTACTATATTTATAGAATTATATACACTTCCAAATTTTAGTTTAAAGATACATGACGTTCTATTAATCGCAAAACAACAGCTCCTCTGCTACACGGAGGAGCTGTTGCGAATTTGCTTTTAGGCTTGTGCTTCATGGATTTTCTGTTTTTTTGCCGGTTTCCAAAATTCTTCGATTTCCTCGAGCGTTTTGTTTTTGGTCTCAGGGATGATTTTCACGACGAAGATGAAGCAAATGACGTTAATCGCAGCGAATATCCAGAAAGTTATCGCGCCGCCTAGCCCATTAAGTAATATCGGCGTGAATTGCCCAATTGCCCAATTCGCTCCCCATAAGAACATCGTAGTCAGCCCTACTGCACGCGCCCTTAAATGGTTTGGAAAAATTTCGGGTATCATGATCCATGGTATAGGACCCATCGATACGCAAAATGCACCTGTGAAACCCATTATTAAGATAATTAACAAGGGACCATTGTTTATATCGAAAAAGAAAACGCCTCCAATCAGCAGCATGAAAAGAGCCATGAAGGCAGAACCGATTGCCATGAGCTTCTTACGACCGATTTTATCGATGAAGATCACTGCCGCTACCGTGGCAGCCACTTGCATGAGTCCGACCAAACTAGTCGCAACGAATTCTGTGTTATTCTCGAATCCTCCCATTCTGAAAATTTCCGGCCCATAGTATGTAATCGCATTCATTCCTATCACTTGATTGAAAAGAGCAAGAAAAATCCCCACTCCAAGTGCTTTCCTTAAACCTGGCTTGAACAATTGCATCATCGATAGATTCGTTTCGGAATCAATCGATTTTTTAATGGCCTTAAGCTCTTCTTGGCCTAATTTTTTCCCGTTAATCTTAGATAGCACAAACAGTGCTTCTTGGTCTTTACCCTTTTGAACCAAATACCGGGGACTTTCTGGAACAAAAATCAACGTTACAAAAAAGATGAGGGCTGGTATCACTCCATACCCCAGCATCCACCGCCATCCAGTTTCCACTCCCCATTCATGTGTACCGGAACCGGCAACCATTAGATTAACGAAGAATGTGGCTGATATCCCGATAATCGTGAATAGTTGGTACATGGAGGATAATCTTCCACGAATGGCAGCCGGGGCACATTCGGTAATGTACGTGACAGCTAAGGCTGAAGCAAGTCCAATTCCTACACCGCCAAATATCCTGGCACCAATTAACATCTCGACCGAAATCGTGAAAGCGGATGCAATGGCGGATATGGCAAAAAACAAGGCCGCCAACATTAATATTTTCCGTCTTCCGAAGGCATCGCTTAAATACCCTGATACACTGACCCCTAAAATACCGCCTACCATGATACTGGATATGACGAATCCTTCCATGGCCGGTGACAGATCGTATAACTCTTGTAAAAAACCGATGGCTCCCGAAATGACTGCGGTATCATAACCATAGAGTAAACCTGCCATCCCTGCCGCTGCAGAGATTATAACAATATACCAAAATGAATTTTTGTCCCTTACCTTGCGATTCCCCATTTTTAGTTCCTCCCAGTCTTTTATGCTTCCAGTTTTTATGTAATATTCTGAATACTGAAACTATAACCATTGACAATGGAACCTGTTACTTTCCTTCTCCCGCAGATAGTAAGAAGCTAACTTGAATAACTATTTTCAGGAAGCGCTTTCTTTAATCGAGTTTATAATTTATACGTATAAATGTCAACACTAAAAATTAGTCTGCAAAAAAATGATACCAATCACCGATTGGTATCATTTTTTTGCTTTTTTCGTAGAATCCCGCTTTACTAGTTCAGGTTCGTAGACAATCGATTCGATGTCCTTACTTGTCTGCGATCCGATTAACTTAAGAATCATGTTTCCCGCATCTGTGCCCATCTGTTCTTTCGGATGTTTGATCGTCGTTAATTTGATATCAAGCATTTTGGCGATCGGTGAATCATCATATCCTATGACGGATAGTTCATCTGGAACGGCGATTCCTAATTCTTTCGCAATGGAAATCACCAGGAAAGCGATTTGATCGTTGTAACAAACAATTCCAGTTGGCCGATTGGATTGTGTCAGGACGGTCCTGATACGGTCGGTTAATTCCTTTTTCTCTTCATTTGTTTGGAAGGTGATGAATTGGCCGGGAGAAGCAAGTGAGGGCTGCTGCTGATAAGCTGCAATAAATCCATTCATACGGTTTACCCCTTGCTTATCATCCGTTTTAAATATCCCTAATATTTTCACATGGCCAAGCGTTAGAAGGTGTTCCGTGGCCATATACCCCCCTTTAAAATCATCAACGACGAGAAACGGGAAATCCATATCCTGATAAGTGGAATTAATCATTAAACATGGGATATCATTTTTCTTTATATTTTTGTACATTCCAATATTCTGGCTGGGAAAGGAACTTTTTGTCGGTTCGATTATCATGCCATCGATCGATTGGGATAATAGATTTTCCAAGCTCTTCCGTTCTATTGCTACATCATTGTGCGTACTGGCAAGAACGAGTGAAAATGAATGCTCCGATAAGACCTTTTCAATGCCGACGATGATGTTGGGAAAAATATAGTCAGCGATATGGGTCGTTAAAACGGCAATGGTTTTCGTTGGTGCCTGATTGATCCGTTTATCCTCCCAATCCGCAACGAATATCCCCCCGCCTTGAATGCGATACAGATAATTCGCCACTTCCAAATCTCCAATTGCCCGTCTGATCGTGTGTCTGCTGACATTAAATTTATCCATTAATTGCGTTTCAGTCGGTAATTTATCATGAGGAAGAAACTGTTCCTTGAAAAGCCAGGACTTAATCTCTTCTATTACAATTTTATATTTCGGTAACATGGTATCCCTCCGTAAATCATTACTAATATCATACCTATTTACTTCATTGATTACAAGATAACCATTGAAACGCTTTATATTCATTAGTACAAAAAAACTTAATTGACATTTGTACGTATAAATATTATATTAGCTTCATAGAAAACGCTTACTCGAAAGGGAGGATAAAATGCGTGGTAAATACTCAATTGGGGTGGATTTCGGTACCTTGTCAGCTCGAGCCGTAATTGTCAATCTTGACAACGGGGATGTTATAAACTCAACCTTTAAAGACTATCCTGACGCGGTAATATGCAATCATTTACCTGGTACAACTATTCAATTAGGAAAAGATTGGGCCCTTCAAAATCCTAGGGATTATGTAATTTGCTTGATTGATACAGTCAAGGAAGCGGTCTCCCTAAGTCATATATCTAAAGAAGATATCATTTCCATTGGGGTGGATTTCACTGCATGCACAGTATTGCCTGTGAAAAATGATGGCACTCCTTTATGTGAAATCCCAGAGTTCAGGAATCGTCCGCATGCATGGGTGAAACTGTGGAAGCATCATGCAGCACAATACGCTGCAGATAAATTGAATCGCATTGCCCAAGAACGGAACGAACCGTTTTTGGCCCGATATGGCGGCAAGATCTCCTCTGAATGGCTTTTCCCGAAACTGATGCAAATCGTTGATGAAGATCCGGAAATCTATCAAGCTATGGATCGTTTTATTGAAGCTGCTGATTGGATCACTTGGCAAATGACAGGAAAAGAAACACGTAATTCCTGTACTGCCGGTTATAAAGCTATGTGGAATGAACATACCGGATACCCGGATTCATCTTTTTTCAGCGCTTTAGACCCTCGCCTTGAACATGTCGTTTCTGAAAAATTAAGTGAGGAACTTCTTCCTGTTGGTTCGAAAGCTGGTGAATTGACTGTTGAAATGGCTCACGAAATGGGACTTTTACCTGGAATCTCTGTATGTGTGGGAAATGTCGATGCACACGTTTCCGTTGCTCCAACCGGAGTGATCACTAGCGGCACCATGCTTAACATAATGGGCACTTCAACTTGTGACATTACACTTTCCGATAAAGAAGTGCTTGTGCCTGGAATGTGTGGGGTCGTGAAAAATGGTGCCGTTCCTGGTTATTATGCTTACGAATCCGGGCAAAATGCAGTCGGGGATATCTTTGCATGGTTTGTCGATAATCAAGTTCCCCCTTCTTATTTTAAAGAAGCCGATCAAAGGAACATCAATATTCATCAATTATTAGAAGAAAAAGCAAATGAATTGGCCATAGGCGAAAGCGGTCTGCTTGCGCTTGATTGGTGGAATGGTAATCGATCTGTGCTTGTAGATACAGATCTAACGGGCTTAATTCTTGGAATGACCCTCAGCACAAAACCTGAAGAAATTTATCGAGCCTTGATTGAGGCAACCGCCTTTGGAAAAAGATTGGTCATTGATACGTTCAAAGCCTCTGGCGTTGACATCAACCAATTGATGGTTTGCGGTGGATTGCCTCATAAAAATCAAATGCTCAACCAAATATATGCAGACATTACCCAGAAAGAAATATCCATTGCCACTCACCTTCAGGCCCCCGCCATAGGTGCAGCGATGTTTGCTGCGGTAGCTGCCGGACAGGATGCCGGAGGCTTTACTAATATCGAAGAAGCCGCAGCAAGGATTGCCCGTATCCAAGAAGAAAAAGTGAAGCCGATTCCTGAAAACATGAAGAAATACAATGCTTTATATCAGGAATACGTTAAGCTGCATGATTATTTCGGCAGAGGTGCAAACGATGTAATGAAAGTGCTGAAAACTCTAAAATCCAATAGTGGAAAAGAGGAATCGTTAATATGCTAGAACAATTAAAACTGCAGGTATATCAAGCAAACATGCTGCTTCCGCAACATCAACTCATTACCTTTACCTGGGGAAACGTAAGTGCTATCGACCGGGAAAGCGGACTGATTGCCATCAAACCCAGCGGCATTGAATATGACAAACTTCAGCCTGAAGATATGGTGATCGTGGACTTGGAAGGAAAAATAATTGAGGGAACCTATAAACCTTCCAGCGATACGGATACACATATCAGGCTTTATCAAGCGTTTAAGGATATTGGCGGTATCGTTCATACCCATTCTCCTTGGGCAGTTTCCTTCGCGCAGGCTGGCTGCGGCATTCCCGCTGCCGGGACGACTCAAGCCGATTATTTTTATGGGGATATCCCTGTAACCAGAGCCATGACACAGGCTGAAATCCAGCAAGACTATGAAATACAAACCGGTGATGTGATTATCGAAACATTCACCGAGAATCATATTGACCCCAACCGTGTACCAGGCGTCTTAGTGAATGATCATGGTCCTTTCACGTGGGGAACCGATGCAAAGAATGCTGTACATAATGCTGTAGTGCTGGAAGAAGTGGCAAAAATGACTTACCATTCCCTTCAGCTTAATCCGCACGATATTCGCATGGACCAAAATTTATTAAACAAGCATTTTAATAGAAAGCATGGAGCTCACGCTTACTATGGCCAAGGTAAATCCAAAAAGGACGGAGTGAATGATTATGTTAAAAATTAAACAAAAAGTATTCTGGTTCATTGTAGGCAGTCAAAGTCTATATGGTGAGGAAGCATTAAAAGAAGTGGAAAACCATGCAATGGAAATGGCAGAAAAACTCAATCAATCCGGCAATCTAGCTTACCCAATCCAGTTCAAATCCCTGGTCACATCAGCCGATGAAATCACTGCCATCATGAAAGAAATCAACTACCAAGATAAGGTCGCAGGTGTAATTACTTGGATGCATACATTTTCTCCAGCAAAAATGTGGATAACCGGAACAAAATTGCTTCAAAAACCACTGCTACACCTGGTAACTCAATACAATCAAGAGGTTCCTTGGTCTACGATCGACATGGATTTCATGAATTTAAATCAAAGCGCACACGGAGATCGTGAATATGGTTTTATCAATGCGCGACTAAAGAAAAACAACAAGACCGTTGTCGGTTACTGGAAAAATGAGGACATCCAACAAGAAATAAGTGACTGGATGAATGTCGCTATCGGGTTTTGCTACAGTTCACAGCTAAAAGTAGCTCGGTTTGGTGATAATATGAGGCATGTTGCCGTAACGGAAGGTGACAAGGTAGAAGCCCAGATTCAATTTGGCTGGACAGTTGATTATTATGGCATCGGTGATCTAGTGGCAGTGATGAATGGCGTCACAGAAGATGAAATCAATCGAACCTATCAAGAATATCAAACGTTATACGATTTTGAGATCGGGAATAATGATCCCAACTACTTCGAAGAACATGTCAAAGAACAAGCAAAAATTGAAATTGGTCTACGGCGTTTCCTGGAAAATGGCGGTTACACAGCTTTTACGACCAACTTTGAAGACTTGCATGGTATGAAGCAATTACCCGGGTTGGCGGTTCAGCGTTTGAATGCAGAAGGCTATGGGTTTGCTGGAGAAGGAGACTGGAAGACCGCTGCCCTCGACCGCTTGATGAAAGTGATGGCGAACAACGAACAGACGGGCTTCATGGAAGACTACACCTATGACCTAACTACAGGAGCAGAACGGATAATTGGTTCACATATGCTTGAAGTGGATCCCACACTTGCTGCAAATAAACCAAAAATCGTCGTACACCCTCTGGGCATCGGTAATAAAGAAGATCCAGCACGACTTATTTTTGATGGAGCCGCCGGAGAAGGCATCGTGGTCTCGATGCTGGATTTAGGAACCCATTACCGTCTCCTTGTCAATGCCATAAGTACAGTCACATCGGAAAATGAAACACCTCATTTACCAGTCGCCAAAGTGATATGGGAACCGAAACCCAACTTCAAAGACGGCATTAAATCTTGGATCCAAGCTGGCGGAGGCCATCATACCGTACTATCCCTCTCCCTTTCAGTTAATCAAATCGCTGATTGGAGTAAGATGGTCGAGCTGGAAACTGTAATCATTCAATAATGTAAGCAAATGAGGCGCATAGATCAATTATGCGCCTTTAATTCATATAAATAAATTATCTTCGTTTTATAGGATAGACTATTAAAAAGTTTCTCATTTTTATATATCCTAAATTTTTCAACACATTTTTCATAACATTTCTTTATTTAATTTTTCAGATTTATGTAATTCTACAAGTAATGAATTTTGATAGTCACTATAACTATCCATATAAGCCCTTATACTTCCGATAATATTTATTTCTTTTATATCTTCATTATTCTCTAATACTTCCAATGCATTCTTATATCTTTTATATATTAGTTGTAAAACACCACTATTTATTTCACTACAATAATCTTTTTCAAGCTTATTTATCACCAATTCTATTTGTTCGATTAACTGCTCTCGCTTATCCATTAAATCCACCCTACATGTTTAAAATAGATTTTGTTTTTGAATTCGCTGCAAAGTAATGTAGTAATAAAGAGTGGGTGGACTATATTCGTCAACTGACTGATTATATAGTATTGAATTATAAAGTAACTCTTTAAGGAAGATACTAACTTTTTAATTCACAGTTACTTACCTTATTTTTATAATTTTTAAAATTACTATTATATATAACTAGTAGAAGTAACAAATTGTTGTCCAAAGCCTTATTATCTCATTAAAAAACTAACCTTAGTAAGATTACTTTGTGATTGGTAGACTAATAAAATATTACTATTTCCAGATTATGTACATATTTTTTTAATATAGTCAATATCAATTTTTTCATTTGATGTCAATTCATATGTTAAATTAGTCCACTGTTCTTGTTTTTGATTTTTAAATTCATCCCATAATTCTCTTAGATATTCATATAAATGGTGTAATTGCCTATTAACTTCGTCCTCATTAACATTATCCATATCTTCAATATCTAAACTATAAATAGGTGTCTTTCTATTATGAGGATAATAGTAGAAATAGGTTCGATTGCTCCACTCTGTTACTTCGGTATATAATAATACTTTATCCCAAGATTCAGGAATAATAAAATTTAATTGACGTCCTATTTTTTGATATAGTTGCTCCATTTTTTCTTTATTCATTTATTTACCTCCATATATGTTTTCCAAGACTTCCACAGATTTTTTACCATCAATTTTATACTTTATTCCAAATCTACTTGGTCGTAAAGACTGCCCTTCATATATTGGTTTTATATCTATCGAAACTTGTTGACCTTCTCTTAAAGCTTTTGCCCAAGCATATTCAAGTTTTTTATAAGCACTTACATTTACATTGCCATTCATTGCAACTATATATCGATAAGAGGAGAACCATTAAATTGAATACCGATTAAATGTCCTCCATGATCACCTTTAGTACTAGGAGCTATAATTCTCTCATCTCCTCCAGCAGCTAACTGATGTTTGGTATCACGAACACCCATTTCCAAAGTTATCTCTCCTGAAGCCTTCTCAATTCTTCCTAAATCGTCTGTTTGATATCGATATCCATTTGTTTCATATTTAACATTTGGCTTTAATTTAAACTCATCTAAAAAATGACTACCGTCTTTAATTACATCATCGTTTGATGAAGCCTTAAAGGCTTTACCTGATTCACAGAAAGGAAAAAAGGTGAAGGCGAGAGAAGGGTTGTATTTCTGTAATCAACTCTATTCTATCGAAAGAAAGCTAAAACATGTCGACCCTACAGAACGACATGAGCAGCGACTGGAAAAAAGCAGGCCCATTCTGGACCTTTTTTCAGCATGGCTTTATGAACAAAAAGATCTCGTTCAACTAAAAAGTGCGCTAGGAAAAGCAATCACTTATTGTTTGTATCAATGGAAGCATCTTGAAACTTTTTTATTGGACGGGCATTTAGAAATCGACAACAACAGAAGTGAACGTTCCATTAAGCCGTTTGTGATTGGGAGAAAAAATTGGATGTTTTCTAATACACCGCGAGGTGTTAGAGGGAGTGCCATCATGTATAGTGTGGTTGAAACGGCAAAAGAGAACGATTTGAGTCCCTATCATTATCTTCGCTATTTGTTTGAGACGCTGCCAAATATGGATCTAACGAATAAAATAGAAATAGATAAAGTCTTGCCGTGGTCATCTAGTTTACCCTCGGCATGCAGAGTACCGATAAAAAGTGAAGCAAACAAAACATAGTCCCGAAATACACCACCCATGTAGTATTTGGGGGCTACTTGACGTTCACTTTCTTATGGAGTCAGCTGTTGGACAGCTGATTAATAACAATACATCGAATTTGAGTTTACTTAACACGGTTATGTTTGTATTTCTCATTTTATCTTTGGTTCATTCACAGTTAGAACATGGCTATATTACTTGCGACTTAGAAAGCGTTATGGATTTAGTTTGTAACCTAAAATTTCAAAAAACAGCTCATCCTTTAATGTTTGAGCTGTTTTTGGATTTCTATCTATTGATTGTTGAAATTATTTCTGTGAAGTAGTATTGGAGAGGTACACTTAATATTGAGTATTTACAGTGGGAATGGTATTGGAGTTGGATAAGCATGTATGTTTTATTACATATTTCATATAGGATTTTCACTAGACTTAGAGCTTAGAAATAGTGAAAAAATTAAGCACGAGGCGCTGGCCGATAAAAAGAAGAGAGCATCTGTAAACTACACAGCTGCCCTCCTGATTTTCTCCAAGATCCATTAATAATCTCGTAATTCTGTACAATGAAGTATTTAATCTACCGGACGGTCATCAAAATCATAGTCTACCGTGCCAGGAGCTACACGTGCATTTGTTAATGCCGGAGTTTCCGGACGGGCAATTTGATACACACTGGCACCGACAATTTCAGCTGCTTGCTGCAATTTTTCTTTCGATATCTTATCCAGTGTATCTGTAGGCTGGTGATACCAAGGCTCTACAGGGGAATGGATAAACAAGGCGGATGGAATGCCAAGCTCATGGAATGGTTGGTGGTCACTCCTGCCCAGCTGTCCATAAGGAATCGCAACATCCATCGTTCTGGCCCCCGCTGAGGAACCCAGGTCCGTCACAAGGTTTTTCATTCCATCAATGGTATACATAATCAAACCACCTGCAGGATTATCCTCGCCAGCATCACGTCCGCCTATCATATCCATTTGGAAGTGAGCCACCATGCGGTCTACATCCTCTTTGGGAAGGGAATCTGCATAGAAGGATGATCCAACGAGCCCTCTTTCCTCAGATCCGAACGTGAGGAAGCGAATTTCAGTGTCAATTGGCGTTTTGGCCAGGATCCTTGCCAGTTCCAGCACAGCTGATACACCCGAAGCATCATCGTTTGCACCAGGGCCGCCCGGGACAGAATCATGATGGGCTCCAACAGTCACGATTTGACCATTATCCTTATTGGCTTTTGGTTTTAGGGAAGCGATGACATTGTAGGATGTCTTTTCGATTCTTTCAGCTTTTCCCACTTCCAGAGTGGACGTGATTTGTTTAGTTTTAAGCTGTTCGACCAACTCTACCCCTTGGGCTTTTGTAATGGCTACAGCAGGTATATTTTGCCCCGCTGATACTTGTCCAAAATTATTTCCTGATGGTGAGTTGTTGTACATTAAAACGCCAACCGCTCCTTTATTTAGGACATTCTGAACCTTTTCAACAAAGGTAATGTCCCCACGTTCAACTAGTGCAATTTTCCCAGATACATTTTCTCCAACTTCCTCTGGCTTTGCTTTTCCAACATTAACAAGTTCGGCCGTTACCTTCCCGCTGATACTGCCGCTAATGGCACGCGGTGTTCCTCCTAAATCACTGTCACCAATTTTCACTTTTACATTTTGCACCGTATCATAGATGGGAAAAGGCTGAACCTTTGTTTCAAAACCAAGACTCTTAAACTGACTTTCTATGTATTTGACTGCACGGAGCTCCCCTTCTGTACCAGCAGCCCTCGGTTGCTCTGATAGATAGGCAATCGTATTATACATATTGTCCGCACTAATTTTTTTGATAACTTTGTTATCAAAAGCTGTGTCAGACTGGGCATTTGTTGCCCCGTTTGTTTGTGCGAATACTGTACCAGTTGATAGAACCATACCCGCAGCTAATAGTACTGTTAGTGATTTTCTATACATATAATCCCTCCTTCTTCATAATCTTCCTAATTATGTATTTAACTGAATATTTTGTAAATGAGTCATTAGTCTTTAAATTCCTACTATCAATTGATGTCTGACACCCGCTCTTGTTTTAGGATGCTTCAGCATCCGTTGGCAGGCTCGATGCCTGCCTTATAATCAAGAAAAAACGTAGGTTTTTTCCTTCCATAATATCAATACCGGTTTCATGTTCCATTTGTTCATCATTAAATGCAAATTGTCCATCATTATTAACTTTTGCTTGTACTTCTTCAGTATCATTAAACGCATACTATTATTGGATTAATTTTCTATTTCACCTTACCCTGAAACCATTGTTAAAGATAGTTCCCTTCTTTCCTCTACTCTCGTAATACACTGTTCACAGTCATTACAGTCTATTTACAGGACAATAAGAATTTAACACTTAGTGTATTATAAAAATTATAGTGCTCTTTTAATTTTTAACGCTAAAAAGCACTCGTTGCCTTTAGTAGACAATCAAGCGCTTTAAGTTCATTTTCTAAATAAAACATTAAGTTTCATGTTTTTATGGTGACAGTATGACATCTATGAGGGGTCCTATCTATTAAAATGTTATCCCGCCCTATTCTCGTTCTTATTGCCTAATATTAAAATTACATTGACACTCCTTGAAGGTACAACCTAGATGAGTCATGAATTCAAATTAGAGCATATCTTTAACTGGAAACAATTTAAAGGTTGTTATTTTTTAACTCCTCAAACCACTCATTAGCAATATGATGGGCCGTTTTAATATCGTCATTAGTATATACTAAATCATACTTGTATTCAGCTTTAAAGTTCCCACTCTAACATCATATATTAATTTCATCTCAGTGGGCATATCTCTTTCATATTCTTTGCACAATACTTTTATTATTTCAGTATTTTCATTGATAATATCAAGTACCATAAACCCTCGTCCTGCAGACACATCATATCTTTCTTCCCCATTTTCCAATGCATCATTCAATTTATGAGACTTTACATACTTATTGTTAATCAAATAAAAGAAACTGCTCGAAATAATTCCTTCTTCACATGAAGCATAAACATATACTTTATCAGCTCTATCTTCAACATATTCCATACATATGGATATCATATCTGCTTGCAATTCACTAAATATATCTTCAAATTCTCTCATACTACTTTTTCACTCCTTTGATTAATTTTTAAGATTTGCAGAACCAAACTCACAATCAATAGTGTAACTGACTATAAATTTCTCTGGACGCATATCGTTCCCAGAGTAAATTATATTAACATCAACTGTTACTTTTTTGGGAGGTGTTTCTTTTAGAGTTGCAGCCCATATTTCTTCAAGTTTCTTATATTGCTTCAAATTAACATCAGATAATTGCGAAACCAAATTATCAATTTTAGGTGAGCCTCCAAACCTACCACCTGCCAAATGCCCTGCATAGTCTTGACCTTTTACTTTACCTGGTGTATTTTTGCTGTGTGACAATCTGTCTTTTCTTTCTGTTAATTGTAAATTTTCTGTTTCAAATTTTGTAATCCTACCTAAATTATCTGCATATAAGTAATCATACTCTCCAGTTTTATACCTAATATCAGGCTTTAACCTATCTACCATTTGTAAACTGTTGCCCTTTGTCGATAAATGTTTTGACTTCACTTACTCCAGAATTATCTTTACGCGTACCCTTAGGAATAATCTCCCCTGAAACAGCCTCTACTTTGCTATCCTTAACCGTAAATTTCTGATAGGCTTCCTTAATTGTCTGCTTTTCCATTACAACTTGGGGAAGGTTTGGTCCTCCTGCGAGGGAAACTTGTTCCACACTTATACGTTTAGGAATTTCCTTTTTACCTAGTTCTTCACCTATATTTTTTAACGTGGTTTTTCCTGATCTCGCTATATCTGTTATTGTAGCTTGAACCTTCTGAACCTGCTTTTGCGCAAACTCCTTACTGTAAGGAATGAACTTTGTACCACTCGCTACTTTTTTCTAAGCAACCTTGCCTTGAAGTAAATCTGTATGATTTTAAGTCCTTACGGCCTATTATCGGAGGAGCCCGATATGGCGTAAGATGATCCATTTTCATATTTCAACAATGAAAAGACAAAAGACCTTAACTTTTGCGTTAAGGTCATTCAAAAGAACAAGCTCTTCTTGTCCTCCAATATTCATTCTTAAGGTATTCTTCTAAAATATTCTTATCATATTCAGATTCATGTAAAAGACCCAAGGAAGTATATTCCCAAATAACCCTTCTTTCGTGATTATCTGAATCTGATAGATCTTCATAATTATAATCATAATCTTTTCAACTTGATTGGTTCTCCCTTATTCGATTGGTCCCATGAATTGAGTACTCAGATAAATATGTTCAATAAGTTTCACCTTTTTCAGGTTTTCCACTTTATCTGGTCCACCTAATCCAAGGAGAGGGGTATAACCAAAACATTCATCAAAATTTGGTTCTCCATATTTATCAACTGCTTCAGGATAAGGATTCCAATCTAATTCTTCAACAATAAAGCTATTATCATTTAAATCATCTAGAAAAAAGTCAAAACCAGCTGAAATAACATTTACATTCCCTTTTCTAAAATTTAGCAAGTTTAAATATCTTCCTTTTTCCCAAACAATTATATCGCCCATAGATGTAGCAAATAACGGAATAGCATCTTCGCTTCTTATATATACATCTTTTAAAAGTTCTTCAAATACATCAGGGTTTACCAATTTTAAATAACCTTTTAATATACTCCCAAACCCGTATTGCCTCCATATTTCTGTTATTTGTTCTGGTATCTTCTCTTTATATTTATCGATGACTTCTTTATCAATTTTTTCTTCTAATATAAATCCTTCAAATACATTATTTGACAAATTATTCTCCCTCCAATAATTAATTCATTAATTTAACATTTAAATATGTTGATTTTCTTTCTGATTCAACCATGGTTTTTGATAGCTCTCTTATTTGTTCATCTAATACATCTATTCTGTATTTCCATTGAGAACCAATAGAAGAATTAACTTTTTTATCCCCCATCCCACCTATATTAATAGGATTTCCTCCCGCAATTTGATCCGGGTTATGGAGAGCAGCTTGAGTTTCTAACCATTCATTTGCTTTTTTGTTTGCGTCTTGTCTAGACAATCCTTGTTTACGTAATTCTAAAACTTTTTCTTTTAAAGCTTCTTTTCTAGCAAGTTTTTGAGCTGCATTACCTTCTAAAGCTCTTCCTTCTTCTATATATCTTTCTCTATTCTTTAAATACTCTTCAATAGTTAAATCATTCAACCCTTTTTCTTGGTCTTTAACTGTCTTGCAAATTCTTCTGCATTGTGTTTTGGATTTTGCTTGAACATAACCTCTATTTCTGAGATTCTTTGGACATGGTATAACATGCCTGTACCCTTACCACCATCACTCTTCACCGCAAACTTCTGTACTATATCCTTAATAGTCGTTTTATCAAAAGTGACATGCTTGTAGTTGTTTCCATACGCCGTGGCTAACTCTTCGACCCTGATACGAAGAGGTACTTCCACATTACCGATTTGCCGGCCGAATGCTTTTGCCTTCTGAACCTGCTTTTGCGCAAATTCCTTACTGTAAGGAATTAACTTTGTACCACTCGCTACTTTATCTGCGACCTTCGCCGCACCTGCACACCGCCGATTCCGAGTGCCATCAACAGCCCGTTCTGGCGCTGTTCCTCGGTTAGCTGGTTGCCGAACATGTCTTTGCCGGTGGCCGCTTCGCCGAGGCCGTTAGCTGCGAGGAGTCCGTACAAATCGCATTTGGTCTTTTGGATGATATGTTAGCTGAGGATTAATTTTCTTTTCTACTTTCCCATAAAGCCCACAACTTGGGGAAGGCTAGGTCCTCCTGCGAGGGAAACTTGTTCCACACTTATCCGTTTAGGAATTTCTTTTTTACCTAGTTCTTCACCTATATTTTTTAATGTTGTTTTTCCTCGATCTCTCTATGTCTGTTATTGTAGCTTTTACATACTGAACCTGCTTTTGCGCAAATTCTTGCTGTAAGGGACGAACTTTATACCACTCGCTATTTTTTTCTTAGCCATCTTGCCTGAAGTAATTCTATATGATTTTAAGTCCTCACGGCCTTTTATCTGAGGAACCGATATGGCTTAAGATGATACATATTCATATCAACAATGAAAAGACCTTAACTTTTGCGTTAAGGTCATACAAAAGAACAAGCTTTTCTTGTCCTTCATTATTCTTTCTTAAGGTATTCTTCTAAAATACTTTTATCATATTCAGATTCAGGTAAAATACCCAAATGAGTATATTCCCAAATAACACTTCTTTCGTGGTCATCTGCATCTGATAGATCTACATAATCATAATCAACCTTAAATTTTCCTGTACTTTCTAAAGTAAAAGTTAAATTGGTACATTGTTCTTGATTATTCTGTTTAAATTCTTCTGATAAGTCTTTTAAGATCTTTATTAACCTCCGCCATGTTTCTCTATGCTCCATTCAACTAATATGTAATTAAGGTATATCATGGATATATATGAGGTTATCATTAAAATTAAGTGATAGAAAATGAACGCTGTCCCTGTCCCCACAGTAATTTCTCCATACAAAATTACTTTACTCCACTCTCCTGGAATTATCTCATTTACAGTTTGAGCTATTTTTTGGTAGTTTGATTCATTCAATTCTTTTACTCTCCTGCTCTAAAAAAGACGCTACCTGATAAGAGTAAAGTTTTGGTTTATTTTGTATAAAAGGTCAAAAGAATTATAACCATGGCTAATAGCTTTTAATATCATTCATAAAAACGAAAAAATTGAAGAATAGCATCAGAAAGCGTTGATGATAGTGCTTGGAATCCACCGGGTTCTATATATTAATTGTTGTATTTTCGCACCCAATATTCAGACTTTATTTACTTTGCGACAAATAAATTGTCCATGAACTCTTTAAAATTTCCAGATATCGGTTTAATAAATTCTTTCCTTAATTCATTATCCTCCTCAAAGTAGTCCATGTCACAAAAATAAACTTTACCTTTTTGTTCTCTATCTAAAGATAAACAGATTAAACTATTAGCCGGATCTAATCCTATAGGGAGAAAATCTTTCGGTACAATCCTGCTTTCATTATACTTAATGAAATTACTTTCTAAATTTTCTTCTATTTCACTAGATAAAGGGAAAAATAGTATAATCGAGGAAGTTATTGTTCGATCTTCTGTTTGAAATCTTCTATTTACCGCTTTTCCACCATTATTAGATAATAAAAATTTACTGAAATCTTCCGGTAGTACTAAATTAAATTTTTTCTCGAAATTTTCAAGTTCACTTACTGTAATATTTTTAAATGTATATTCAAATTTATATTCCATTTTATTTTTGCTCCCCCATCTACTTTGTATCTTCTAAAGAATACATTTGCTCTAGCAAATCACTAAATGTATCACACACTAATGATAACGCTTCTTCTTCATGATTGAAGAAAATTATTTTGGGAGAAGGATAATTATTTCGATAATCAAAACATAAGTAGTTTCCAAATGGATCTCTGGCAAAAGGCACAATCCCTTTTAACGTTGGACTAGAAAATAGCTCATAAAACATCCCTATATTTATATCATTATCAGTAAAGCTAATTAAATCATTAAATACTCCCTGTTGCCCTTCACCAAAATTAAAGATATTAGGCTCTGGAAAACCTCCGTTATATCTCATAACACACATTTTGTAGTCATCAGGATATTCAATCTCAAACACTCTTTCAATCGAAGCAATTACACCCTCATCGGGTTTTTCTTCCTCTACAAATAGCCACTTTTTTAATCCCATGTTACCATCTCCAGAATTTCTTTTTTTATAATACCTTTTCTACCCGATTCACCACCGCCCCATATAGCTCTTCCACCAGTATGTCCGGCTGCTTGGTGTTCAAAATAATCCACAATTTGCATTCTACCTGTTTCCTGATGATGATGCCAAGTAAGTGTTTTAGGAACTCTACCTTCTTTTAACACTTCATATTCTTTCGCTGTGAACTTTTCAGCTAGTTCTGGATTGCTTATAATTTCTTCAGATAAGGTTTTAGATAAATATTCAAATTGTGCAGCATCTGTTTCTAAAAAATATTTTTCTGGTAAGTAAATTTCAAATTTTGATTGAAAAATTGGGTATCCATCTTTGTCATAAATTACTTGATATTCTTTTCCATTTTTGTTTGAAATAAAAGTGTACAGTGTAGTTCCGTCTTCATTACGTTCTTTATATTTATAATTTCTTGGTTGGTTAGGTCTTCTTGTATATGCTGGTAGATTTCTAACTGCTTCAACCATCGCATCGTCAGCCTTTGCCTGGTTTACAGTAGACAGTCTCTTCACCGCAAACTTCTGTACGATATCCTTAATCGTCGTTTTATCAAAAGTGACATGCTTGTAGTTGTTTCCATACGCCGTGGCTAACTCTTCGACCCTGATACGAAGAGGTACTTCCACATTACCGATTTGCCGGCCGAATGCTTTTGCCTTCTGAACCTGCTTTTGCGCAAATTCTTTACTGTAAGGGACGAACTTTGTTCCACTCGCTACCTTATCTGCGACCTTCGCCGCACCAGCCACACCGCCGATTCCGAGTGCCATCAACAGCCCATTCTGGCGCTGTTCCTCGGTTAGTTGGTTACCGAACATGTCTTTGCCGGTGACCGCTTCGCCGAGGCCGTTGGCTGCGAGGAGTCCGTATATCCCGTATTCGGTTTTCTGGAGGAGGCTAAAGCCTTTTGTCGTTTTATAGGCATCGAGTGCGTGGTTCGCTGCGTTGAGTCCTTTGGCCGTTTTGTATAGGGCGCTGCCGCCTTTGATGGCCCGGCCAGCCCAGCCGACGACGGGGATGAATCCAGCGGCGGCCATGGCGCCGGCGGCGATTCGTTCGGCATCGGACAGCTTGCGGCCCGTTACTGGATCGACTCCGGTTGAGGCCCTGATTGAATCATAATATCCCGTGAATTCCCCTGTAAAGGTTTTTGTCGTATCCCAGGCTTTTTCATACCATGGGCGGTTTTCGAGTTCTTCCATTTCATGTTCGATTTTCTGGGCTTCGGCTTGTTGCTTTTTGAAGGTCTGATAGTCTTTCATCTGACCGGCGACTTCATCCTTCACTTGATAGACGTCACTATTCTTGAATGCCGATTGGTTGAACGTCATCGGCGAAACGTTGCCGTCCTGTTTGGTGGCATCAAGCAAGGCGCGGAAGAGGCCAACGGCCACGTTTTCCTGCCCGACGGACACATCATATTCCTCGACCAATTGCCGGTCGACATTCTCGACCTTTGTCACGGTGTCATCCAGTCTCTGTCCGGCCAGCGTGATTTTTTCATTAAAGTCATTTTGGTTGAACATATCAAGAGGAAGGATATCGTCAATGCTGTTCAGGATTCTTTGAAGATCGCTCGCTTGTTCATCGACAAGCGACTTCGCTTGGTTAATGCCGGTCGAGACTTCGCCATCTAAAAAGGGAACCTCGACCACCGTATTTCCGGATAGATCCGCCTCTTCCAGGCTGGCTGGAATGCCTTCCAAAAAACTGATCTGGGTAGTGAAAAGTTCCATCCAGGCGTCCGCCACCTCGATTTGCGCTTCATAGAAGCTTTTGATGGCGGTGGCACCAGCACCTTGAAACTCATTATCCAAGCCAACGATGCCCTGAAATTCCTTTTTCAGGGCTGCGACTTCTTTCTTTAATTCTTCATATTGCTTGGCACGCGACTTGGTTGCGGCCGTCAATGTCTTGGCTTCATATATTTTCATCGCGGCTGATACCCATGTGAAGACGTATGGGCGATGGCTTCATCTTGTTCTTTTAATAAGTCAATGTTGGCACGGGTATCTTCCACATTTTTCTGGACGATTTTGATATATTGCTCAAAGACCTTCTCCAGGTTCGTTTCCCGATCGATCCACTTCGAGGTGAATTCCAATTTATTGTTGCCAAGTTCGCCTGCCGGCAGATTTCCGAGCGTGACTGTACCAAGTGCCGTCTTCACCTGATCGACTTGCTTCGTTACGGCAGGATGATTCAGTTTGATTGTCGTCATTAAAACAACCGCCTTTTTAAATCTGATATTTTGCTTTCCAGCTGCTCAAATGCCTCTTCGCCTTTACTTAAAAGGTGGTCGGCTTCTTGGGCTATATTCCCCGCTATGCTCAGAAGCGTATTCTCGGCATTTAACTTTGTAATCATCGCTTCGATTTTCCATTGGTAATCGTCATAATCGTCATGAATGATACTGAACATCACATTATAGGCATCATGACGGGCTTCCTGAAAATGATCTGAGCGCTGCCCTGTCCAGCTGCCACCTAGCTCAGGGTCTTTTATTTTCCTGATCTCGTTAAGGCACATACTCTGTTCTCTTATAATATCGTTTTTCGCATTTACCAAACGTTCAATTTTCACATTTAAATCAGCTTTTTTACCGGAGATAGCAGAGTGTATATTACTCAATATATCTGCATATACCATGAAACTCACCTCAAAAACAGTATATTCCTACACTAACTGTCATATTTTTCTTATTTATCATTATAAGGATTATAGTCCGAGAGTTAAATAGGGAAAAATATGCTATTTTATCAGTTAAAAGAGAAGTTTGGCATACAAAAGTTCATACATACCATATTCTTTATACCCTGAATTTTACCAATTTTAAACAATAAGTAAAAAATGTCACCTCGTTAGATCCCCTATAAATATTTCAACCACTTTATTCAAACTGCCCCAGACTATATCTGTTCATCAAATCACCCTGAACAAACTCCCTGCAAGTGGAAGATAGATGTGACCGTTGAGGATGTATTAGATCTCCAAAAGGCAAATCACCGACAAATTTAACTTCGCCTTCAAAATTCTGTCCGGATTCAGCATCAAAACCGATTACTTTCACAAAGCAAGTTTTGTGTCCGGTTTTCATAAAATCAATTACCGTTAACACATGATTATGTACATCATTCATTCTTTTTAACCTCCAACCATGAAAATCTTGAGTAAGGATAAGATTATACAAATTATTCTTTACTAACCTTATAAATAAAGAAACCGATCAAAACAATCATCGCTAAGATCGCTAAAGGCATTAAAATATTGGACATAGGTACACCTACTTCCCATGAAAAAACTTATTCTTTATTTTTCTATGTATTTTGACTGATCTATTCACCATTAACTATACCTTTATTTTGCAGTCATTGCATGTCTTGACTTTCCAAGTCATCACTTATGCTTTTCTTATGTTTCCCAATAAAACGCGAAAGAATGAAACACTTATATAGTAGAAGATATACTCGCCTTAGCATGTTTATGTTTGCATATTACGTTAATCTAAGGTCAGCATTTACACCCCCGAAAACCAACCCTCTTCTATATAGATTTATAACCTGCTATAATCTAAGAATTGGAGGTGTGAAAAATGAAAGAAATCATCCAGATATTAGCTGAAATCGTCAATAATCTTCACGATTTCATCCTATTCTTTGTGAGTGACACATTAAATTCAAATGCAACGGACAAAGACTTGCATTTTTGGATAATGGGAATCATCGGTATCATCATATTTTTGTTCGTGTTATTTTTATCTAATTTAATTTCCCGGATGCGTTTTGGGATTACGATACTCTCTTTCCTTTATACCTTTACTGTCATGGTTGTTTTAGTATTTGCCATTGAAATACAGCAGGCCCTTACCAGCAGAGGGAATATGGAATTTCAAGATGCGGCTATAGGTCTTTGGGGGTTCATCGTATTTTTCATGGTTTTTGCTGTACTATCATCCATATTCCTTTTAGTGAAGAATTTTTTCAAGCAATCAAAAAAAAGGTAACGATAGGTCACCTTACTTAAGATTTTCCTTATGGACATTCAATCAGGATGATCTTTGAAATTCGGATTTTGCATCGGGAATGATAAACTCTCTGTAGCATCATCTTAAATCAGATTGGAAAGGTTACAGAGAAGCGGATATGAGGCGGGGTAAAATAAACATATGCTATCATTTACTTCGGTTCACTTTCATTGAATAAATCAATGCTAAACAGATTAAAAGAATCGTCGTCATTAATTCGTTCTTGATCATTTCCGGATATTTCAGAACTATTTTCCCTGCGACGGCGATTTACTTCACGTAATTCCGTTTCCAGAAACTCCGCTTGACCATGGGAAAGCTTGATCGTAATTTCATTATTATTTTGATCATCTGCAGCTTTCAAGAGGACATAACTATCCGCTGCATTACGTAAAGTCACATTGCTTACTGTTAAGTTCATGTTCGCGAGTTCATATCTTGCCTTCATAACGTAAAAAGAACCTCCATCGGAAAATACCGGTTAGAATATTGTATATTAAATATACTCTACTTCAAGATATCTAAATATACAAATCCTTTGTTTGATATTTTAGGTCTATAAAAGCTTCTTTCCCTATATACGGAATGACGTTTCAGACTATAGTTTTAAAAAAGGGTCATCTCTCACGCCACAAAGGTATGCGATGAGTCTTTCTGTCCAAATATTTCTCTTTAATTTGTTTTGTGCCATTCCGGTCAGCTGGCTTGCACGAGAACTATATCCACAAAAGTATAAAATTGTAAAATGTTATTTTCATTAGTTATAACTCCCTCCTTATATAAGACAAGACCGTTTAAACGGTCTTGTCTTCATCGCATTTTTCTTCATATTCAAAATTATGTTTTGTATCTTGTGCCGGGTGTTCTCTTTTAACATCTTCTTTTTTCCCCATTAACATGTCATCGTATGGTGTATACATGTTAGGAGGCGTTTTCTTTTTAAAAATTACTCTGTAACCAATCAGGACTATAATGCCAACTATTATTATTATAAATAAAGAAGAAACCATACATATCCCCCTCAAATTATCTTAATACCATATTATAACATAAGGCATGAGGGGCAATTTCACTATCGTATTCCTTCCATTTCTCTTTCAGCACTATTTTGTCGATTTGTAGAAAACCTATATTTACAACGATTAGGGGCTATTTTTTGCACTGTTCTGTATTTGATTCAAGTAATTAGGATAGCGCTTTTTAACTAGGTATTTAAATGAAGGATGGAACCTTTCCCTATCGAAATGGTTTCATTTGTTTATAATTCTTTCTCGATTGCGCGGGCAATATCGTATGGACCCATGCTTTCATTTGAAACAATGACCGTTTTCATCCGATTTGCCGGATATACCGCAGAATGGAAACTTACACCGGGGTCATATCCCATAATATGATATTTGAATATCCCATCATTTTTTTTACTAATCCATATACCATACCCATAGTATTCCCCTTCATCTCCCGTAGAAATATGGGGTTCCAATAAAAGATTGGTATATTCTTGATTCAGTAACTGATTGGAAAATAACCCTTCCCAAAACCTGAACATATCTGTTGTGGAAATATACGCCCCTCCATCCGCTCCACCTTTGATCGGAAGGGAATAAACATTCGTTCTCCATGCTCCATTTTCTTCGTCAATGTACCCTAATGCAGTATTTTTAGGAAGCTGGTCCATGGAAAAATAACCGGAATTCTTCATTTCACAAGGTAGAAAGATATTTTTATTGATATATTCAGAAAATTCGAGTCCGGTTAGTTCCTCAACAATCAATCCCAATACAATATAGGCAGCATTATTATAATGAAATCTTCCCCCGGGTTGGAACATCATCACGCCATCTTGAAACATTGGCAGGAAATCTTTTAATCTTTTTATATGGTACATCGGATTTTTCTGCCATAGCTCTTCAAAATCCTCCATCACTTCTTCATCAAAGTAATCAGGAATGCCCGAAGTGTGTGTTAAGAGGTGATGTATGGTTACATTTTGATGGAAATTAGGAAACACCCTCGGAAGACAGTCTTGAAGTTTAGACTCAACGCTAAGTTTCCCTTTTTGTATTAACTGGCAAATGGCGATCGCGGTAAACAGTTTACATCCAGAAGCAATTCCGAACCTTGTTTCAGTCGTATTCATAATCTCATCCGATCGATTGGAATAGCCATGTGCTGAGCTATGGATCAGATCATCTCCCACTTTCACACCAACTACACCCGAGAAATCAATTTCCTTGCTTGTTTCTTTAATAAGCCTGGATAAATCCATATGTAGAGTCGACATTTAGTTTTCCCCTTTGCTGGTAAAATTTTTAATTACTGATGTGTTAGCAAAGGTGATAGTAGTGGTCTTGTAAAAAACACCCGCACCTTAAGAGATGCAGGTGTTAAATTTCTTTAACTAGTCTCGGCTTCACACGTTCTTTTATTTCCACCAAGTATCATAAACGTTTATGGCTTCATTGCGTTTATGTTCGGTTTTTGTATACCATCCTTCGATGATTTCGGCAGCTTCCGTCCTGATTTCCTTGCCTTCAAGGTAATCATCGATTTCATCGTAGCTAACGCCTAAAGCGACTTCATCAGGAAGTAACGGTTTGTCATCTTCTAAATCGGCCGTTGGTATTTTCGTATAAAGACGCTCAGGAGCACCGACGAATTTCAGGATTTCTTTTCCTTGCCTTTTATTTAAGCGGAATAATGGAATGATATCCGCTGCACCGTCACCATGTTTCGTAAAGAAACCTGTGATCGCTTCAGCTGCATGGTCCGTACCAAGCACGACGCCTTTATAAAGTCCGGCTAAATCATATTGTACCTTCATTCGTTCACGTGCTTTGACATTTCCCCTTAAGAAATTCGATAGCTTTTCAGAAACTGCTTCTTCCACAGCTTTTACTGATGCATCCACCGCTTCCTTGATGTTGACTGTAACCGTTTGGCTGGGCTTGATGAATTTTAAAGCCAGCTGCCTGTCATCTTCATCAGCCTGTACTCCATATGGCAAGCTTACAGCAACAAACTTATAGTCGCTGCCATTCGTTTCTTCATTCAATTCATTGACAGCGGTTTGGGCAATATACCCCGCCAGTGTTGAATCTTGACCACCAGATATTCCAAGTACAAAGCTTTTCAGAAACGTATTTTTCTTCATATACCCTTTTAATAGATCAACACTTTTCCTGAATTCGACTTCAGGATCGATCGTTGGTTGGACAAGTAATTTTTTTACGATTTCTTTTTGTAATGGACGCATTGGCATAGCCCCGCTTTCTAATAAAATAGATTGGTCATTTCGTTAGCATTCTTTCTACATTGGCTTTAACTTCATCTATATTCCTCATTTTATTATCCCAACAATCCTGGCTGAGATCTACCGGGTATTCCTCTGGATTAAGTGCACGAAGGTACTCCGGCCATAATACTTGGAGATTTTTTTGCGTGAAGGCCTTGATTTCATCTATTGTTGGCAATTCATAAATCAAGCTGCCATCCTTGAAAATATCCACATGCAGATCAACCGCATCGAAATCCGTGACGAATTTACTTAGGAAGGTATGGACAGGATGAAACATTTTTAATTTTTCCTGTTCCTGCGGCTTCTCATATTCCATCGCCAAATAATCACCTTCAGCATGATGGTTCACTTTATTGATGATTCGATATACTCGTTTTAAGCCAGGTGTCGTAACCTTTTCAGGGTTAGAAGAAATTTTGATGGTATCTCTCATATTCCCATCTTCGCCCTCTATTGAAACCATTTTATAAACAGCACCGAGCGCTGGCTGGTCATAAGCCGTAATCAATTTGGTTCCGATGCCCCAAATGTCAATTCTTGCTCCTTGTTGCTTAAGGTTGATGATCGTATATTCATCCAGGTCATTGGAAGCGACAATCTTCGCATCATGGAAGCCTGCAGCATCAAGCATACGTCGTGCTTCTTTAGATAAGTAAGCTAAATCACCGCTGTCAAGACGGACGCCAATGAAATTGATTTTATCGCCCAGTTCCTTGGCAACACGGATTGCATTCGGGATGCCTGAACGCAAAGTATCATAGGTATCAACCAAGAATACACAGTCTTTATGGGAAACAGCGTATTTATGGAAAGCCGTATATTCATCTTTATAAGCTTGGATCATGGAATGGGCATGCGTTCCTGAAACCGGAATGCCGAACAGCTTTCCAGCACGTACATTACTAGTGGAATCAAAGCCGGCAATATAGGCCGCTCTCGCTCCCCAAATTGCAGCATCCATTTCTTGCGCCCGTCTTGAACCGAATTCAAGGGCAGATTCTTCACCGATGACCTGTTTGATGCGCGAAGCTTTTGTTGCCACGAGTGTGTGATAGTTCACAATGTTGAGCAACGCCGTTTCTATTAGTTGAGCCTCGCCAAGTGGTGCCTCCACCCGTAAAATCGGTTCATTGCCGAAGACGAGCTCTCCCTCTTTCATGCAACGGATCGCTCCCGTGAAACGGATGTTCTGCAAATATTTCAAAAATTCTTCATCGTAGTGCAGGTCCGTTTTCAAATAGTCGATATCACTTTCCGAGAAGGAAAAGTTTTGAAGATAATGGACAATTTTTTCAAGTCCCGCAAAAATCGCATATCCGCTATTAAATGGAAGCTTTCTGAAAAATATCTCGAAAACTGCCTTTCGGTCATGTGTTTTGTCCTGCCAATAAGTTTGGGCCATATTGATTTGGTAAAGGTCAGTGTGTAATGCGTAACTGTCGTCGTTGTACTTTTTTTCCATGGATAGTTCCTCCCAAAAGAGAAGCATTCGCTTCCCTTCTATTCTGTTGCGTGAATCGTTATTATAGAATGGTGGCTCCAAGAGATCCTTTAAAATGTCCAAGCGCCCAATGGTGACCGGCATCATTGAACGAGGCCACTGCATTTTCATATACAAAGATTTTATAGCCTAGATTATAAGCGTCGATTGCCGTATGCAAAATGCAGATATCTGTACAAACCCCGACTAAATATACATCAGTAATGTGGCGTTCCCTTAGGCGGATATCTAGGTCCGTTCCTGCAAATGCCGAATAACGCGTTTTATCTATATAATGAACATTCTTTTGATTTTTATTTGTTTCATACTCTTCTTTTAACGCCCCATATAGGTCTCTACCCATTGTACCGCTAATATTATGCGGTGGAAACAAATTCGATTCAGGATGTAAGCGGTCTCCTTCTTCATGCAAGTCAATCGCAAAGACTGTGTATTCGCCTTGTTTGATAAATTCCTTTGTTATGCTGACAAGTGCCTTCTCGATATCCTGGCCTGGCTTCCCGCAGGTCAATGAACCCCCGTCTGCCACAAAGTCATACGTATAATCGATATTGATCAATGCCTTTTTACCCATTTCACTATTCCCCCTTAGTAATAAATAGAGTCCATGACAACCTCTGCATTAAATCGGTAAAGTTGTGAAGGCCGATATGAATTACGTTTCGTTTTCTTCTGCATACCCTTTTCATCCAAGACTTTCTCCAAGAACGGGAGTTTAGGGGCTTTAGCATAAAAAAGTGAGTCTGCGCTGATTTTTGCATCATCTCTAGCTGTCAGCAAAACCCGTTGCAGTTCAGAAAGAGTAAATTCATCCGGCAGGAATTTTTGGGCTATCGTCGTTTGCACCATTTCTTTTTTCATTAAGTTCATCGCATCGTTAATGATTGTATGATGATCAAATGCAAGCTCTAATCGTAAGGCTTCCTGTATCGTGAACAATTCAACCTCGGCTGCATCGTCATTCGCTTTTCTTTGATGAAGATACTCTTCCTGGACAATTGCATAAAAAGCATTGGATATGATCCATCCCCTGGGATCGCGTCCTGGCCGGTCATAGACCCCGAAATGCTTGACATGGAATCCAGCTACGCCCGTTTCTTCTTTTAATTCTCGTTTAGCTGCTTCATAGGCAGTCTCGAAAGCATTGACAAAGCCTCCGGGCAAAGCCCATTTATCTCCTTCGACATTTGGGCGTCCTTCTTTATCTTTTGTTGCGCGTTTGATTAATAATAGCTTCAAAAACATTTCAGGCGGGGCTTTCTCTGCCGTTTTCTTAGTAGTGATAGTAAAAATCGCAATATCTGCCGTATATCCATCTGGAGTAATGTATTTCTTTTTTTCCTGCTGAGCCATGGCAACTCTCACTTTCTTTCACTAAGTATGGGATTGAGTAATTAGTAAATCATTAATTACTAATTATAGTACTCTTCCTTGTAAGATTTAGCAACTCAAAATCAGAAAAATTTTCTAATTTTTTTAAAAATCATTTATTTTAACACATGTAAATAGCCCCACCCGTACGTCTTACCCTGGCTACTGATATAATAGATTCTATTAAAAAACTGCACCTCCAATTGTTTGTTGTGTCTAACAATTGGAGGTGCAGTTCATTTTTACTGGTCGACCGTATAATACGAACGCACCCTTTAGTTTAAGTAGAAAGCTTCACAATCATTTCTTTACCTAAAAAAATCCAATCCCTGAAATTTATAAGTATATTATAAAAAGACGCCTTCTTATAAAAGAAAAGCGCCCTTTAATGGAATAACTTACATTTATCCTCGTTACTAAGAACCCCTTATTTCTAGTTCAACTAACGCAGTTTAAGAACCACTATATTTTCTAGTTTTTGAAAAGTTAAAAATTCTAATCAACAAGCATTTCATACTCAAAGCCTAAATAATTCCTGGTAAACCGGAATTGAAAACATCGATTAATTGAAGGAATATAGTCTATGTTAGGATTCAAGTCTTTTGACACAGCTACATCCATTCATTTTGGAGTAGAGGCCATGCAAATGATCAAAAAAGAACAGGTTGATTTATGGAATCATCTGTCCATAATCAGAAAGAATTCGTCCATCAGTTCTGTTTCTTCTCGTTTTACATATGGATTGTATAAGGCTTTCCGCATCTTACGTTTTTAAGGAGGTATCGTCCCATGGTAAGCATAGGAGGACTAACCGGGCGTGTAATCCTGCAAGGCTCACCCCGCTATGACGAAGCAAGACAAAATTATAACGGCCGCTTTAATAAATTCCCAAAGGTGATCGTTTACTGTGAGGTCACACAGGACGTTGTCAACGCGATCCTATGGGCACGTAAGCAGCAGCTTCCTTTTCGCGTACGCAGCGGCGGACATAGCTATGAAGCATTTTCCCTCGTCGACGGTGGTCTCGTCATTGATATCAGCGGGCTGCTAAAGCTGCAAATCAATAAAGAGGGCGGCACGGAGCAGATCGGCGCGGGGTTCCGTTTGCTACCTTTGTACGAAGCGCTTTGGAAACAAAGATTAACCATCCCATCCGGGACGTGTCCGACGATCGGTGTATCCGGAATAACTCTCGGAGGAGGATACGGGTTGTTGTCCAGGCAATTGGGAATGACCTGCGATAACGTACTCGAGGTGGAAATGGTTACAGCACAAGGCAAGATTATCCGTGCCAATGACAGTCAGCACAGCAACCTGTTTTGGGCTTGCCGTGGTGGGGGAGACGGCAGCTTTGGCGTGATCACATCCTTTACCTTTCGTGTGCATCCGATCGAGTATGTCGCTCGTTACAGAATAACATGGGACTTTGCCGTTCTCGAAAAAGTGGTGCGTTATTGGCAGACGTGGGCTCCCCATACCGATGCACGTCTGACATCCCTGCTATTGGTTCCTGCGCAAAACCAGGGCGATCTCCGTTCCAGCGGCGTATTTGTCGGCTCGGAACAAGAGCTCAGGCAGATTATGCGTCCTCTGCAAGAGGCGACTCGGCCCTAGACCGCTGAGTTCCACTCCACTACTTGGATTGAAGCAGCCCGCCTGTTTGCAGGACGACAGGTAAAGCAAGACAAATTTAAACATTCTTCCGCCTATGCCTACGAACCTCTGTCAGATGCGGCACTTGGCGTATTGATCCATAACTTGCAAACCGCCCCCGGCACAGCTAATGTGATCGCGTTTGACTCCTATGGTGGTTCGATTGGCCAAGTACCCATTAAGAGCTTGGCCAACTTCCGGCGGAGGACTTTGACGCTGCATCAAAGCACCATTATCCCAGGTTCATTCTCATCGCCAGTCACCGCTCCCAAGTAAGGCATTCCTGCGAAATCACTCCAATCTTGAAATGACCATCCAAATACCTCACCATAAAATTTCTTTGCCCATTCCATGTCATCCACATGAATTTCGAGGTGAACTACTCTTCCCATGATTACCTCCTAGTTTTGTTCAAAATTTTTCCTCTTACCGTAAGTTGATACTTATATAGCTTCATGCCTATGGTGCTTTATTTATATTTTAAAGTCTAAGATGAAGCAGGCTTTTCAATTTGAGTTAAGTCACCTCTTTATTATAGGACAGTTGCGGGAATATCTGACAAAAAAGGCAGCTCCCTGATGGGGGATAGCTACCTTCGTTTACGATTACTATGAAAAGGTAGGAGCAGGGAATTCATCAATTCTCATACGAAGTAAACTATATGGTTTTTCCCGCAGGTCTCTTCCATAATGAAATCTCGCCTGCCGATGTAATTGATTCACAATGACATATAAGTATTGATCGGGGCCAATCGAAAAAGTATCCGGCCATAAAATTCTGGGGTCATGTGCGATGGTTTCCATTGCGCCATTCGGCAATATCTTCCGGATACTATTGTTTTCATAGTCTCCCGCATAAACGGTTCCTTTTGCGCCGGTGATCATTCCATCAGACGCACCTTTTTCCCCCCAATACTGCACATATTGGGATAAATTCAGGTCCTGTATTCTTCTGTCTCTTAGGGCTTCTGTTGAGATCGAGAACAGCTGACGGCTGGTTAGCGGAGCATAAAATAAAACCTTTCCATCAGGAGAAATCGCTAAACTATCGGAAGCCAATCTAAATGGGAAAGTTGCGCCGTCCGGGTTTCGATTCATCAAAATTCCACCTTCTACTTTCGGTAAAAAATAGGGATCAGGTGAAGTTGATATTGCCCCATTTAACCGTCTAAACGCGTTCCCATTTTCTAAATCTACGACGATAATAGCCCCTGGCCCACTGGAAGAAGAATCTGTTATATATGCATAGCCTGCTCTTCCAACCCGAAAATCCAAACGGACATCATTCAGATAAGTTGTTGGCAAGACAACATCTTCTGTAAAGGTATATACTCTCCTTATTGTATTCGTGCTTAAATCAACAGCAACTAATTTTGCTCCCCCTTGAATAGGTTCAGAAAAATTTGGTGCCCCTGTATCTAGTACCCAAAGTGTTCCTCTTCCATCAGCAACGATACTTTGGACACTGACGAAAGACATCGTAATATTTCCAGTATTAACTAAATTGGTTTCTACACTGGGATAAGGCTGTAATGCACCCTCAACAATTTCCGCCACAGTAAATTGAACATCGTCTCCCCATTTCGGAAAGCATACAAAAATACGACCGGTTTCGGAAACGCTGACACCTGTAGGCATAGCCCCATAAAAAGCATGCACCAGTTCAAACTGCCCAAAATATTTTTCCATAGGTAACATAGGTTGCATGATATCCTCCTCATCAAATCCGAACGGATATCACCTATATATGATGAAATTTTTTTGTAGTGCCTGTTTCTTGATAAATTTTTCTATCGTGATGGATGCTGTAGGTTTATTAGTCCAGGAGAAACATGGGAGTTTCGATAAAGTGATTCAAACTTCCACTGGCTCTCCAAAGACGGGGAATGAGAGCATTTGAATTTACGTTTGCAGTCAATTTTAGAACTAACATAAAAACTATTATGATTTGCTCCCGTCCAGCAGCCTGGTTAGAAAATAAATCTGTCTCCTTTAAAGGGGAGTATTTTTAAGTTTAGTGTAACTTTTTCATCCTGAGCATAAGTAAGAATTTTTAGAAGCCTATAAAGTGGGCGGATACTCATTTAATATAGATTATTTAAGAACCTCATTTTCTTATGATACGGTTCCCCGTAACGAATCTAAATGAGGTTATAAAACCATGATATATTTTATTTTTCATTTAAAGATCTACTTTACCACAGTCAAAACTAATACCTGTTTCATTTTATTTTCCATTTTTCAACGTTGAAGTCTTTTACTTTTGAGTAAATAATTTTGGTGTCTAAAAAAGTTTTAAAAATTCTTTTGCTGCTTTTGATAAATAACTATTCTTCCTCCAAATTACTTTGGGTTCAGATATTAAGGTCTGATCCTTTAGCTGAATGACTCTCAATCCTCCCAATGAATGGAGGGATAATAACGAGAGCGGTAAGATCGTTGCACCAAACCCCGATGAAACGAGACCAAGTAACATAATTAAATCCTGACATTCGCACAGTATGTTTGGTTCTAAATCTAACCGTTGAAATTCATTGACAATTTGTCCATACGCACCTAAACCATAGTTTGGTCGCAGAAGAATCAATGGCAAATCGATGATTTCCTCTAACCTGCATTGTTCTGATCCACTCCACGTCCATTTTTCAGGCAAAACAAGCACATATGGGTCACTTTCCAATGTCATTTGAGAGATACTTTTTTCTGTTATTGGACTATTTGTTATCGCAATCTCAATCTGACGTTTAGATAACATTTTTATGAGATGAATCGTTTCACCTTCCCATACTTTGAAAGTAAGACCAGGATTTTTCTCACGAATATCTACCACCTTGGAAAGAATTAAAGATGCACAATAAAGATTGGATCCAACAGATAAAATCCCACTGGCGTCTTTCCTCAATTCTTGAACTTCTACCATTGTTTCATCAAGTTTATTTAAAAGTTCTTTTGCTCGAAGAAGTAATATTTCCCCCTCCAAGGTTAAATTAAGACTTTTATTATCTCGATCAAATAAAATGACGCCTAGCTCTTCTTCCATTTGTTTGAGTTGTCTGCTCAAAGGGGGTTGAGCAATATTTAATTTCTTTGCAGCTGTCGTAATCTTACCTTCTTCTGCTATAGTGACAAAGTATTTTAACTGTCGAATATCCAAGATGAAACCTCCATCATACCTAAAAGATATAGTAAAAAGATAAAACAGATATTTTAAGTATTGATAAATTAAGTATACACTAAGATGTAGTGTAATTCATAAGTTGAAGGGGAGTGACTTTGTTGTTCAAAAAAAATACCATACAATTTCCAAAGCTTTTATCAGTTGGGAATATATCGAATGGATTTGTGGCCTGGCTTTTTGGTTCAGCAGGACCATTATTAATTGTTTTACAAGCTGCTGCAAAAGGTCATTTGTCTGGTAGCATAACCAGCTCATGGATTTTCGCCATTTATGGAATGGGGGGACTCCTAACGCTCATCGTCTCCTTATATTATGGGCAACCCATAGGCTATGCCTTTTCAATACCTGGAGCCATTCTTGTCGGCTCAAGCTTAACCCATTATTCTTTCAACCAAGTGGTTGGTGCCTATATTATAACCGGGATCCTTATTATTCTTTTAGGATTATCTGGCCTTGTTACAAAATTGATGAAGGTTTTGCCTATGCCAGTTATGATGGGGATGGTGTCAGGCGTCTTACTCCCTTTCGGAACTGAAATGATCGGCTCGGTTGTAAAAAATCCTTTACTCAACGGAATCCCTTTACTTGTCTTTCTTGCTCTTTCTTTTTTCTTACGATTTTCAAAAAAGTTTCCGCCTATATTAGGGGCGATCATTGCAGCAATTCTTTGTCTTAAATTTTTGCCGAACGTTTCTGTACAGCCTATCCATATAACAATGGGCATTCCCCATTTTATCATTCCATCATTTAGTTTTTCCGTTGTAGGGGAACTTGTCATTCCATTACTCTTAACGGTTATTGCCATTCAAAATGCCCAAGGGATTGCTATGTTAGAGATCCATGGCTATCGTCCACCGATCAATGCCATGACAAATTGGAGCGGAATCGGTACCATTATAAATGCTTTTTTTGGGGGCCACCCAGCCTGTATTGCAGGTCCCATGACGGGCTTACTTGTTAATAAAGAATCAGGCAAACTTGAACATAGGTATGTCGCTGCTATTGTATTAGGAGTATTATCCTGTCTATTAGCTCTATTCTCTCCTATAGCTTCGCAAATTCCATATGTCATTCCTGCCTCATTAATTCAATTACTAGGTGGCGTCGCCATGATTAGTGTACTGGTTGACTCTTTGAAAATGAGTTTCTCTGGTCCATTCAAATCAGGCGCCCTCTTTTCCTTTATAATCACAATCTCTGGGATCTCTATTCTCCATATTGGAGCACCATTCTGGGGTCTGGTTGGGGGTACCTTGGCCACCGTATTCTTGGATAAACAAGATTTTTATAAATCCGAATCAAGTGACCAAAACAATGAAACTAACTTGAGTGAAGCTCTTTACAAGGACAAAATTTCCTAACACCGTTTCTTTAGACCTCGGATACATCTCATGACAAAATAAATGACACCTAGACATAGTGCAGTCTAGGTGTCATTTATTTCTTTGTATAGAATAAAAACCTCATATACTTATGATACGATTCACCGCACATATTCAAGCAGTGATTTTTTAAAAACTGTCAGCCTTTTTATTTTACACTTCTACTTTAAATCGACGCTGCTGATGAAGCAGCTGCTTGATCAGCCTTTACACAATCAATTTCAACAACGAGTGAAATAATAATGCTTTCCATCTCTTCATCTATTATTTGAACCTGTAGCTATCGCCCCAAGTGAACCACTCCTTGCCCACTTCATCTACGATTTTACCATGCTGTAAAACTTGAAAATCCATATCCAACCAATTACCATGTACTTCAATGCCTGCCGCATCAATTGTATATCGTGCTTTTAAGAAGGAAATTCCTTCTTTATTGTTAATACCTCTCAACCATTCACCTCAACCAAAAACTTTGGTAAAATGCTGAACACCTTTTTCGTAATGAGTGCTACTTCATCTCTTGCTGTATTCATAATGGAGAAAGTCTTTGGAACTTGCATAAAACTTCCCTCCACGTAATATTTAAGTCTTTTACATTACTTACGTTTGAAATGGGCATTGGTTCCAATCTTATGCATTAAATTCCAAATAATAGTTTCACTCAAAATCACCTTCTTTTCGGTTCACCACTATTTATCCTTACTAATTTACCTTTTGTAAAGTCAGCAATTCTTCCTAAGTGTAATCCTTCACAAACTCCCCTTTTCCACCCTATACCAGTGATGGTATAGGGTGGAAAACAACTGCAGATACATGCAGTACTATTAAAAATTTGGTATATCTATCGATTATAGTAAGATAAGCGTTGTTTACTTCTTGAAAAAGTTAAATGTTTTTTAATATTTAATAATTGTTCTTCCCAAATGGTGACCATTTTTAATCGCTTCAATCGTTTGAGGTAATTCTTCAAGTGAAATTTCACTTATTAGAGTAGTTTGAGAAATATTCCATTCATTCGCTATTTCCTCCCAAATATAACCACGATCTTTGATTGGTACATTTACAGAATCAATTCCCAAAAGGTTAATTCCTCTAAGTATAAACGGCAATACTGTTGATGTTAGTTTTATACCACCTGCATTCCCACACATACTCATACTTCCACCATAAGAAATTTGAGGAATTAATACAGAAGCAATTTCCCCACCAACAGTATCTAGGACAAAGTCAAACTTTTGCTTATTTAATGGTTTATTTTGCACTCCTAATTCATTTACAAAAATGACATCGGTAGCTCCTAAAGATATAGCTACCTCTATTTGGTGTTCTTTTCGAACTAAAGCAGCAATATTTTTGTAACCAATTTTAGATAAAATTTGTAAAGCAATACTACCTACTCCACCAGTTGAACCAGTGACTAGAATCCTAGGGTTTTTAATTATATTCATACCTTTCTCCTCTAAAGCTATGATAGAAAGGGTAGCCGTAAACCCTGCTGTTCCAAAAACCATAGCATCTTTTAAGGATAAGTTGACTGGCATAGGAACAATCCAATCTCCAGGGACTCTAGCATATTCTGCAAATCCTCCTGTATGGCTCATCCCCATAGCAAAACCTGTAACAACAACTTTCTGTCCCTCTGTGTAACGATTATCTGTTGTATGAACAATGGTTCCACTTAAATCAATTCCGGGGATCATTGGGTAATTCCGAATAACTCCTCCATTTTTTTGAACAGCTAGCATATCCTTATAGTTTATTGAAGAATATGACACCTTAATTAAAACCTCGCCGTCCGAAAGACTGTCAAGATTAACATCTTCCAAACCATAAATTACTTGATCATGTTTTTCTTTTACAATTATTGCCTTGAATGTATTCATAGATATCTACCTCCCTTTTGATGCAAAACATTTTTGCATCAAAAATGTTTCATTACAAAAACTAACATGATATTATAGGTAATGTCAATATGGAGGAGATACTATGGAATTAAAAGATTGCATGAACTTTTTACTAAGTGCTAGTCAGAATAAAGTTTTTAAATATTTCAGCAAGCTTTTAGAGGAATATGGAGTAACACCAGCTCAATATGGTGTGTTGAATTGTTTGTGGAGAGAAGGACAATTATCTCCTAAACAAATTGGAGAAATGGTATATTTAGAAGCTCCTACTGTCTCGGGGATATTAGATAAAATGCAAAAAGCTGAATTAATAAAACGTTCGGTAGATCCAAAAAATCGTAGAAATGTTTTAGTGATGGCTACTCAAAAATCTAAAGAAATCAGAGATGAAGTTGAAGCTGCAACAATTAAGTTGAATAATAAGGTTCTTCAAAACTTGTCGGATAATGATAAAGTAGTACTAAAAAAAGCATTAGATACAATAATAAAGTCTGATTTTTAACGATATGTAGCCAATATAATAACACTTATTTTCTTAACCTACGGTTGGAACAGTACTTGGTTGGAGTGTAAATTTACAGATTAGCTCTACCTAGTTTGTTAATATAAATTAAATTAGCCCCCCCCTTCATAATGGTTGATGGGGGGGCCTGACTACGTTGTATAATGTAAGACTAAATCCCATTGTTAAACTCCCTCAGTTTGATGCGAATATCTCTCGAATGCTCACTTATTCGCAGGATTTCATACCCCCTGTAATTAGACTTACGGGTAAATGAAATGAGTTCAGATAAGTTAGGCTTCGTGAAGGCATAGTTAAATAAAGGAGTCAGCTACCACTCCACATTTTACCATATAATGCACATCTCCACGCCGCCCCTGGAGGCTTTCCCTCCCATGTCTCAACGGGTCAATTGCCCTCTCATTCCTTCGTCATGCCTATCCAAGGGGTGGAGGCCAGTTATGCTAACCTGATGGGTCACAGTGCCCTTTTGTTTAAGAAACCTGGTACTCGTACATATTTGAAATCCTACGAATAAGACAACATTCAAAATTAAAGTTAACTATTTTGAATGATACATTCTATATAACTAATGTTTTATTTCTATGCTGCTAATGGGATCAATACTTGGACTTTATTTGGACAATAAGACTCGTTTCGTCGTGCTATTCCTACAAAAATCCTTGCTAGTTTACCTATGAGTTTCATGATTGATTTCATTTTCTTTATCTTCTTTACCTTCACATTATGGGAATGGACGGCCTTAAACTCAGGGTTATTCATCACAAGGCTCATAGTTGCTAAGTAGAGGAATCGTCGTAGTCTTGACCTTCCACGCTTTGAAATGACAATCTGACCTTTCCATTTGCCTGAACTTGCTTCTGCTAGATGTAATCCCGCATGCCGCAATAGAGAGTTTCCGTGAGAGAAACCACTTAGATCTCCTGATTCACCCAGTATCCCGGCTAATGAAATTTCACTTATTCCTTTAATCATAAGTAGTTTTTTTGCAAATGGTATTTTGTAGAGAACTTCTTTAACTTGTTGTTCAACTCTTTCGAGTAGTTTGACAGCGAGGTCATATTCCTCTAATAATTGTTCTAAATGGAATTTATAAGCATCAAGAGCTTGTCCGGTCCCAATAGAGGATTTTGCTAGATTGATTAGTAATTGAGCCTTCTTGGGTCCTGGTTGTCGTTTCATTAAAGACTTCCAACCCCTCATGACATCTAGTGTTTCTAGTGAAGATATTTCATCCGGTGTAGGAAATAAACGAAGGGTTGCGATCGCCCCTTTGCACGTTACATCTTTAAACACTTGTCTGAGTTCAGGAAAGACCACATCCACCCATCGATTTACTTGATTAATAGACATCACGAGACGTTTAACAATCACATCACGATTAGACATTAGAACTCTAAGCTTCTCAAATGATTCTGATGATGGGCGAATAAAGGAATAGTAGCCGTTTTTGATCATATCCGCGATAACGAGCGCATCTTTTTTATCACTCTTAGATTGGGTATTATCACGATTCCCTTTATTCCTTTTTACTAAGTGGGGATTGACTGTTACAACCTCAATGTTTTGGTTATATAACCATTTTGAAAGGTTAATCCAGTAATGGCCTGTAGGCTCCATACCTACTATTGCTGCATCTAAGTTTTTTAATCTTTTTAAATCATGAATCCATTTTAATAGTTTAAGGAACCCCTCTTCATTATTTTCAAATGTAAGAGGGTCTCCAACTACAATTCCACGGAAGTTAACTGCTCTTGCAACGTGTAGTTGTTGAGCGATATCCACACCAACAATAAGGTGTGTATCGGAAATTCTTTCTATTAGTTGATTTTGTTTGTCTTGCATTTTAAAATTCATAGTAGGGCTTCCTCCTTAAGATTCTGAGTTAGATTGGACTCTATACTCATATCTTACTGAGGGGCTCTATTTTTTTAAAACCTGATATTTAACGATCTACAGGAATGCTAACCTGCCCCATTCGTATTATTAGGTCAGCCAGATATTTCTGGTTGACCAATTTTTATATAGTTTTATTATAACGGTAGCCGGGGTAGAACGTACCTGCCCGTGGGGCTTAAGATCCCGTCAACTAAACAGTTCGCCCCCTACTTGCTTAAACATGATTTGGCTGGTTGGGACCAAGATCTCGTATAACAAGCGAAGCTATGATACTGCAAGAAGGATTAGGGGTTACCGGCAAATATTATGTTTTTGGAGGAGATAAAAAATGAATCCAGTGGTTGGTCTGGATGTAGCTAAAGGTGAAAGTCAGGTTCAAGCATTCTTGGAAAAGAAGAAGCCTTATCAAGGCAGTTTCAAAGTTACACATACCATTGAAGGATTAGAAACGCTATTTCAGTTTCTGAGAAAAATAGAAAATAAAACAGGAATCAAACCTCCGATTGTATTGGAATCCACGGGGCATTATCATACGCCAGTTGTACAGTATTTTGAGGAGAGAGGCTACTTATTAATTGTCGTTAACCCACTCATTTCTTATCGTGCGAAGAGCTCAAGTTTACGCAAAGTAAAGACAGATATAATCGATGCACGTCACCTCTGCGAGCTGTACTATAAAGAGGATTTAGAGCCTTATAAAAAACGAGGGATACAACTCTTAAATCTTCGTAATCTTTCAAGACAACACGAAAATATAACAGGTATCTATGTACAAACAAAACTACAGTTCCAGGCTGTTCTTGATCAAGTATTTCCTGAATATAGAGGGGTTTTTGGAGATTTGTATTCGGTTGTTTCTTTGCTTACTCTATTAGAATTCCCTACTTCTGAAGACATATTAGCAGTCGGTGAAGAAACTGTAGCAAATAGGATTAATGAACTTTGTCCAAGTCGTTCTAAAAAGTGGGCGAATACACAGGCAGAGAAACTTACGGCTGCCTCAGCTCGAAACCCTTTTCAGAGAACCTTATATCAGAGTCACATTTTAAGCCTTGAAATGTATATAAAAATGCTTCTAGAATACCAAAAGCACCTATCCAAATTTGAAGACGAGATAGATGCTTTGGCAAAAGAAATTGAAGAATATAAGATTATCCAATCCATCCCTGGAATCGGTGAAAAAATCGCTGCAACGATTATTTCTGAAATTGGAGAGATTGAACGGTTTAATCACCCTAAAAAACTAGTGGCATTTGCCGGAATTGATCCAAGTATCTTTGAATCAGGTAAATTTAAAGGCACAGTAAATCGGATTACCAAAAGAGGTTCTGGCAGACTAAGACACGCCTTGTATATGGCTGTTAAATGTGCCATTCGTGATTGTCGCAAGAAGAAAACGACAGATGAAATCATCCCTCGTAACAAGCGATTACGAGAGTTTTATGATAAGAAACGTGAAGAAGGAAAGCCCTTTAAAGTAGCTGTGATAGCATGTGCCAATAAACTCTTACATTGGATTTATGCACTTTTAAAAAGCAACTCACCTTTCCAAGATAGGCTAGTTTGAAAGTATAACTAAACCACCCAGAACTTTCCAAACACAGAAACTTGGAAGGTTATTTGGTATGCACAAATTTAGTATAGCATGAAATATTTTAAGGTTTTATTGAAAAATATTGACAAACTATTGGCTGGTTTAGTTGCATAACAAAAAGCTGCCTTAAAGGCAGCTCCGATCTTCTTCAGCCAATGCAAAAGTGAATTGTATAATTCAAGGCGAAAAAACATTGGAAAGAAAATAAACCCATGAATCTAATATCATGGGTATTAAATAAGTTTTGGTCTACTTTAAATATTGTGTTAATATTTTATTTTAAATCAATCAAAATAAAACACTGATCATCATTTTTAAATTTCTCTTCTCCTTCATTCTGAAGTGATTGCAAAATTTTTTCTTTTAACCCAATCAAAGAATCAGATGAGTGCTCCATTAACAAGGAACCCAACCGGTGGAAGCCAAGAGGCTCCGAGACACCATCTGTGTATAGAAGGATCTTGCTACCTTTATCATAATTAAATGTTTCTATTTTAAACTGTATTCCCTCAAATGTTCCTATTGGGGGCGAGGTTGCTCGTAGTTCTAGCTGATTCCCTGCAGAATTCTGAAAAATAGCTGGTGGATGACCAGAATTCGTATATTCAATAGTTTGTTTGTCGGTATCAATAATAAGATAAATAGCCGTGCAATAATGCCAGGAATCTTGATTGTTATGGAACAAAGTATGTAAATGATCATCTAATTCTTTTATAACTACATTAGTAGCAGCTCCTTTTGTAATCAACCTTTGGAATAAAGATTGAAGAGACATGGTTATAAGTGCGGAAGAAATACCATGTCCCATTACATCTAATAAAATAATTCCATACCGATGTTTATTTATTTGATAGCAACCATAAATATCACCTGACAATTCCCTCGATGCAAAATAATATGATTCAATCTCAATGTGATCATCAGAAATAGTTTCAGGTAGTGACCTTTCTTGTATTTTCTTCGCTAGTTTCAATTCATTATGAGTATCTCTTTTGAATTTTTCGTTCTGTTTATTAACCTCCAAAAGTTTCTGCTGATTTTCCTCCAAGTCCTTAAGGGCTTTCTCCAATTTAGAATTAGCTTCACTTGTTTCCTTTAGAGCATCCTCAGCGAGTTTTTTTGATATAATTAACTGGTTTACGTATTCGATTCTTCTTTGCATAGGTATAACGACACACGTTATAACTTGGTTATCCGTATCTTGGCTGAGGGTGGCGTTAATCAGAACTGGTATTTCCTCTCCACTTACATTTGTAAGCGAGAGATACATTTCCTCTATTCGATGTTGAACGGTTACTAATGGAAAGAAATAAAGTTGAATAAATAACCGGGCAGATTTAGCAAGAATTACATTGATGTGATGTCCAACCAGTTGCTCTGAACTATATCCAAGCAATTGTACTAATGTCTGATTAATAGATAAAAGAATGCCCTCCTTTGAAAGTGTAACGAAACCACAAGGAGCATGGTTTAATTGCTCATTCATAAGCCGGGCTCAAAACAACTTTACTAGGAAATTCCCCCAAATAATCACGGATTAATTGAACCGTCTCTTCAGGATGACTCATATGCGGGCAGTGTCCTGCTGCTTTCATATATGTAATCGTACTTTTGGGTACATGTTGACTCAGATACTCACCTACTACGGTAGGAGCAATTACATCTTCAGAACATTGCATGATCAGAGAAGGTACGGTAACTTTTGGCAAGTCCTCACGGTTATCTGCAAAGAAACAAGCCTCTGCAAATTTACGAGCAATGACGGGATCAGTAGAACAAAAGCGATTTTCCAGCTCGTTTGCAACATCTGGCCGACCGGGATTATTTGTAACGGTTGAAGCAAAAAAAGTTGCCCAGCCGATATAATTTTTATCCATCATATCAATTAAGCCTATCAAATCTTCTTTCTCAAAACCTCCAAAATTCAGGGAGGTCATTAAGGTAACAAGGGGATGGACCGATCAAAATAAGACGGGAAAAGTACTCTGGATGTTGTAGTGATGCGAGTAAACCAATCATTCCTGAAACGGAATGACCAACAAATATTGCATTTTTAAGATTTAAGGCTGAACAAACATCTATCACATCTTGGACATAACCGGAAAGTTTGCTGTATTTATTCGGATCAAATGCCTTTACATCTGATTTACCCATCCCAACATAATCAAATAAAATAATTTGATTATCACTTTCAAATGATTCAGATACAGATTTCCATACCGTTTGGTCACATCCAAAACCTGGTGCGAATATCATAGTTTGTTCTCCATTACCTTTGATATTTACATTATTTCGGTTTAGGATATTTGGGTTCATAATAAAGCCCCTTTCTTATCATAACTGTAAAAAATATAACATTTTTCAAACTGTCTAATCCATCCTCATATTATACTCTTCCTCACTTATCACTTTTTATCAGGATTACTTATATTACTTAAAACCTCATTATCTCGACTATCAAGCAACTTCTCCCATACAGTAAAATCGCCTTGTATGTTTAAACGTGGTTTTAAAGAAATAGAAGAGGGAAGAAATGAAAAAATCAATTCCCTCCCTAAAGCGAATAAAGGTACACCTGTTTCAAATGCTTTCATCTCATGGTGTCCGCAGCATCCCAACACCAATCACAGGAACACGATCGCCGACACGCTCATGGATCATAACAACTCGGGATGTCTGATTGTTATCATCACAGATTGATCCGTTCCAAAAGCCGCCGACAGAAATATGGAGATAATCCAGGTCCTGGTCCGCTAACTAGTCCACTAATTGCAACGTTTCTTCCATGGTGTTGCCAGTTTTGACCTATTTTAGCTGAGTAATTTCTGCCAATATTTCATAGGAATGGAGGCGGGCCTTATGATCGTAAACCTGGGCGATTGCCATAATTTCATCGGCTTGACTTTCATCCAGAACCTTTTCCAGCTTTTCTTTTACGATTTGAGGACTGCCGACAATCGAAGTTCCTAATTGATTCTCAAGGGCGGCTATTTCATAGTCGCTCGCTATATCATTAATATTATCCACTGGCGGCTGCAATGGGACTTCCTTCCCGCGCATCAAATTCAAGAACTGCTGCTGCAATGTTGTAGCGAGCCGCTCAGCTTCTTGATCTGTATCGGCCGCAATGATGTTTAGCCCTACAATTGCATGCGGCTTGTCCAGTACTTTAGAAGGCTTAAAGGAACGGCGGTACAGCTGGATAGCCGGCAGTGTGTTATGCGGCGAGAAATGGCTCGCAAATGCAAACGGCAGTCCAAGCTCTCCTGCCAGCTGGGCACTGTATCCGCTCGAACCTAACAGCCAAATAGGTATGTTTAATCCCTCACCCGGAATTGCTTTAACATGACTATATCCTTGTGCCAGGGAAGGGTCAAAGTAATTCCGGAGCTCAGCCAGCTGCTCAGGGAAATCTTCTCCTGAACTTCTCAAGTCACGTCTTAATGCACGTGCGGTAAGCTGATCAGTGCCTGGTGCACGGCCCAAGCCAAGATCAATACGTCCTGGATATAATGATTCCAGAGTACCAAATTGCTCAGCAATAACAAGAGGTGCATGATTCGGCAGCATAATGCCGCCTGAACCTACCCGGATTTTTGATGTACCTGCTGCAACATGGGAAATGACTACCGATGTTGCAGAGCTGGCGATAAATGGCATATTATGATGCTCAGCGAGCCAATATCGGTTATACCCCAGCTTTTCAGCGAGCCGGGCCAGCTCCAAAGTATTGCGAAAAGAATCAGCCGGCGTCCTTCCATCTGCAATTGGAGAGAGATCCAGGACCGAGAATGGAATATCCGTAATTTGTTTTGTATTATTTTCAGGCATATGCTCATCTTCTTTCTTTAAAAATTTCGTTTCAAACCTATAAAAGAATTTACAGGTTGTATTCTTTGTCTTCTTTTACTGCTTCAATCTAAATCACATTAATTTAACTGATTTAATATCTGCAGAAAATACATCCTTTATTAGACTAGACAATGTTTAATTTACTGCAGCCTGAGCCAAAATTTCATAAGAGCGCAGCCGTGCCTTATGATCAAAAATCTCTGTATGAGCCATAATTTCATCAGCGTCAGTCTTTTCTATTAACTCATGGAGCTGCTGCTTCACACCTGCAGGGTCCCCGATGATGGAAGTGAAAAGCTGTTCTTCAACCGCCCTGCGTTCATTATCGTTCCAAAGCTTGTCCATATTATCAACTGGTGGCAAAATGGGCGAAGGCTGTCCGCGGGTTAACAAAAGAAACTTTTGATACATCGAAGTGGCAAGCCTTTGTGCCTCCTGTTTCTCATCAGCAGCCACCACTTGTACGGCTAACAGTACATAAGGCTCCTCCAAAAATTGAGACGGACGAAAATAATCCCGGTACAGTTTTATGGCCTCCATCATGTTACCTGGAGCAAAATGTCCCGCGAAAGAGAATGGTAACCCAAGTATTCCAGACAATTGTGCACTATAAAACCCTGAACCTAACAGCCAAATTGGCACATTTTTTTTTCGCCGGGAATGGCGTGAATGCTAAATGAACCATTCTTAGTGGCTGTTCCTGTACCATAAAGATATGCGATAAGCTCCTCAAGCCGAGCATCAAATTCAGGTTCACCAGCAACCCGCTGCCGCAATACATTTGCTGTATATTGGTCGGTGCCAGGTGCCCGCCCCAATCCAAGGTCGATTCGGCCAGGGAAGAAGGTTTCTAATGTTCCAAATTGCTCACCACGGAAAGAGGAGAATAATGGGAAAGCAGCATTGCGCCTGATCCAATACGCATTTTTTCCGTGACAGAGGCTACTCGTCCAATTACGATCGGGGATGCTGAACTCGCCATTCCTGCCCAATTATGATGTTCAGCAAGCCAAAACCGTTTATATCCCCACTGCTCTGTTTTCTTTGCTAGATCAAGCGTGTTTTGAAGGGAAAGTTCGGCTGATCCTCCCTCGACAATTGGGGAGGGATCTAGCACTGAAAGTTCTATTTTCTTTGTCATAATTCTTCCTCCTTTTATACAATTAAATTTTTTAAAGCTGGCCTGTACCTTTATGGGTTGGAAAGTAAGGTAAAACAAATTCTCCAAGTTCCTGGATTACTTCCTCTGGAGGGCGCTTGGAAAAATACAGAACAAACGCCAAATGGTTGACACCAATCGCTTGAAATTGATGAAGTAGATCAACTAAACGGTTTCTTCCCACGGAATAGCCTAAGGGTATGGGTACAGACATTTCATCGGGATTTTCCAATAAATTGATGAACAAGCTTTGAGAGAAGGGTTTAAAATCTCCTGGAGCATGAACTTCAGTTAAAGCACGATAATCCTGGATAAGCTGCGCCTGTTGAATAATGCTTCTTGGGTATTGAAGCCACCCATCCCCATTCCTGGCTATCCAATTGATAGACTGATTGCTAAATCCAGTCACCATGGTCGGAATCGGAGATACAGGCTTTGGGATTAACCTCATATCTGTACCATCGATCAGCCCGGCGTTGCTGTGGATTGTCGGCTGATCCTCTTTTAACAGCCGGTCGAGAATTTCGAAATTTTCTTTAAATAACGGACCGCTTTCTTGCTTAGATATCCCTAAAGCTGTAAAGTCTTTTTCCCTGTCCCCTGATGCCACTCCCATAATCAATCGACCTGGAAACAATTGATCGATTGATGCAGCTTCCTTGGCTACCCTGACGGGGTGGCGCAAAGGGAGAACTACACTTCCTGTCACTAACGCAATGTGCTTCGTATAGGCAGCAAGATACGTCAAATAAATCCATAAATCGAACTTTTGGCCGTTATCATCAATATTCAAATTCTGCATCGTAATATCACGGAGCCATAATGAAGCAAAGCCATATTCCTCAATTTTACGGGCAAGCTCCAGCTGATTCTCCATAATCGGATTTTTAGACATCCTGGCAGTCGGGAGGATAAATCCGAGTGTCATTTTGTCTTTCTGGTACATGCTGTTATAGGCACGATGATTTTGAAAACTCACTCTTGGTCCTCCTTAAAAGGTTATATTTTTAAGCCTATATACTTTTCAAACTGTTTAATGGTTTCCTCATTGCGTCGATAATAAGTCCATTGTCCGATTCGTTTCATTTCCACCAGACCGCTTTGCAATAGGATAGATAAATACTGGGAGGTAGTGGACTGTGATAGTCCTACTTTGCTGCGAATATCACTAACACAAACCCCGCCATCAAAGCTTTTTTCTTTGATGACATGGGCCTGCGGGGAAAAGTTATTATCAGGTTCTTTCAACATTTGCAGAATATTTACTCTTATTTGATTTGACAGAGCCTTGAAAATTTCAACTGCCTGTTCGTCATTTATCATATTTGATTCCCGATTCAACGGTGCCCGCCCCTTTCTGATCTTATTAAAATCTATTTTGCTTGGAATGCGTATAAACTAATCGAACAAAAGGAAATTGATAATTTGCGATATCTCTATATTATTTTCCTTTATACCCAAAATCAAATTTTATGCTTTAGACAGGGCTAGGAAACGGCTTTATAAAGGAACTACACAAATTAGCTTAGAGAACAGGTGGCAAAGAGATGAGGATTATTTTGCCCATCTTTTAAATGGTTTGGGTTGGTATATAGCTTTGAAAATCAAGACTTTAAAAGGATAGGTGAAGAAACTTCTGATGAAAATGATGTTATAGATGACGATACAATGTCTATGGATTCTGTTGCTTCGTTTGGGATCCTTGTAAACAACGTTTTGAAGCAGTCTTTATTGAGTCAAAGAGTAAACCCTCTCAGGATGATATTGTAAAATGGATTAACAAGTGTAGAAGTGCACAGGAATTTATAGAGGAAAGTGATGAGATTCCACATAAATTATGTGCTGGAACAGGGCAGGAAGACATTCAATGTTCAAAAAGTATTGACTTTCTGTACAAAACTATCGTTCAGTAGACTTAATAGCTAACGAAGAAGCTGAAAAACTGGTTAATGGGATTGTTTTTGTAGCGGGTGCAGGAAGATCCGGGCTTATGGGTAAATCCTTTGCCATGCGAATGATGCACATGGGGATAGTAGATGGGTTTATGCCTAAAAAATTTTTAAAGTCTTCAGGTAACTGCATAACACTAGCTCCTTTTTATTTTTTATAAAGGGGACCACCAGCAAAACGCAAATTTACAACGTTAAGGAAATACTAATATTAAAATGCCCAATTTCTCAGCATTAAATTGAGAAATTGGGCTTTTTTCCATACTTTAGATAATGCCTCGATTGTGGAAGATTGATAAATTTGAACAAAAAAGTGATTATTTCTACATCTTTGGGTGAATCATATCATTTCACAGAAACTTTACCTTGAACTTCAATTTTAACATCTGCTTTTTTCAATATATTTCCGACATCGCACCCTTTATCTGCTGCTTCTGTCGCTCTTTGTGCAGATTGAATTTGTTCTTCTGTCGCGCCAGCAGATAAAACGATGTGAGGATAATGGATAATTTTAAACTCATTATCAGATATACTTGCCTCAGAGTTCACTGTAAGTTCTTCCACAGGAAGTTTTCTGCTTTCAAGCACAAATGTTAGTGTTGCTGCATAACAAGTTGTTACAGAAGCAACGAGAACCTCTTTTGGATTTGCTCCGTTACCACTACCTCCTAATGATGTTGGAATAGCGATTTTTGTATCCAGATACTCCGCTTTAAGGGTTCCATTCCCTGTTACCCCACCATCCCAAATTGCATTCACATTTATTTTCATATCAGCCATAATTAACACTCCTTCAATATATTAAATGCATATATATCTTGCCTATTCACGTATGTTTTTACTCGATGGGTATCGCAAACACTTCGTTAAAAGACAAGAAGAACATTTTGGAGGGCGTGGCTATTTTTGGAATTTGGGTACGTTCGTGATTCAGCTAAGGATCAAAATACAGAACGACAGCTTAAGAAATTTCGTGAACTTAGAATTGAAGAACGTTATATCTTCATTGATAAACAAAGTGGAAAAGATTTCAATCGTCCGCAGTATCAGGCGATGCTCCTAATCATTCGCGAAGGGGATTTGATATACCTTGATGCACTAGATCGATTAGGTCGGGATTATGATGGTATTATTCGAGAGTGGAAGTATATTACTCGAAAGTTAAACCCAGCTATTGTGGTATTAGAGAATGAGACGCCTTTTGATAGCCGGAAATTCCGGGGAATGGGTGATCTTGGGAAGTTAATGGAGGACCAATTTTTAAGTCTACTTTCTTATGCCGCTGAGCAAGAACGTAAAAAAAATAGACAACGGCAGGCTGAAGGAATTGAAGTAGCAAAGAATAAGGGAGTGAAATTCGGGCGACGTAAGTACAAGATCAATGCTGATTTCATTCAGGTGTATGATGAGTGGAAATCTGGATTTATTACTTCGACAGAAGGAATGAAGCGTCTTGATTTAAAGCCAAATACCTTTTATCGACGAGTCATCGCGGGACTACAATCGATTAGGCTTTGCCGTCCAATTAGCACTACTACGTTATGCGGGAATAATTCGAAAAGGGTATTAAACTTCCCCGATAAAAAAACTGTATGGAATAAATTCTACACAGTTTTTTTGAAATTCCTATTAGATTGTCAGCAACTCCAAAAATATTCCCTCTTTAAAGTGAATTTTCAAATAATATCCAATGGCATTTTCCTAGTAGGTTTAGGAAATACTTGATCTATTCTACTGAGATCTTCTTCAGTAAACTCAATTGCTGCTGCTTCAGCATTTGCTAAAACATGTTCATCTTGAACCGCTTTTGGAATAGAGATGACGTTATTCGAACGGATGGTCCAAGCAAGAGCGATTTGTAATGGTTGGACATTGTATTTGTCAGCAATATCATGAATAGCTGAATCGTTTAAAAGCTGTCTTCTTAAAGAGCCTCCTTGAGCAAGGGGACTATAGGCCATGATTGGCATGTTATGTTCACGCTGCCATGGTAAGAGATCGAAGTCGATTCCTCTTGAACCTAAATGGTATAGCACTTGGTTCGTCACACAATTTTTTCCATGCTTAGTGTTCCATAGCTCTTCCATATCAATCGTGTCAAAATTAGAGACGCCCCATCTTAAAATTTTCCCTTCTTCACGTAGTTTTTCCATTCCTTCAATTGTATCCTCTAAAGGAACACGTCCTCTCCAGTGGAGAAGATATAAGTCCAAGTGGTCTGTTCCTAGTCGTTTTAAGCTGTTTTCACATGCTTTTGAAATCTTATCTAAACCTGCATGATGGGGATACACTTTTGAGACTAAAAAGACTTCATTTCTGCGCCCTTTAATGGCTTTGCCAACTAAGCGTTCAGAGTCTCCATTTCCATACATTTCAGCAGTGTCAATAAGTTTCATACCCAATTCTAAGCCGAGCTGCAAGGCTTTTATTTCTTTGTCTCTCACTTGGGGATTTTCCCCCATGTACCATGTTCCTTGTCCTAGACTAGGTAAAGAAGTGCCGTCAGGCAGGGTTACCACGTGTTTGGCTAAAGCATTTTTAATTTCCGCTCTTTTCTTTTCTTCCATTAGGCTCGACCCTTTCTTTTATGTATTTGGGTATCATAGAAGTAGAATGTTAACGTCTCTTCGTATAATTACGCATATATTTAAAATTTCCGCAACCAAAAAAATCCTTCTTTGTTGCATGATATGGCCATTTCTGCTTCCGTCTGTGCAAAAAAAACAAAGAAGTGAGGATGGCCTATAAGTGTCTGACACTTTGAGTCATCCTCATCTATTCTAAATAAATTTATCAATCGACTTTGATATCAAATGGATTAGATCAGATGAGCTCCTCCATCGATAAGAACCGATGTGCCAGTTGTAAACCCATTTTTCACTAGGTAAACATAGGTTTCAGCAATATCTTTAGGTTGAGCAACACGTCCGACAGGTAATTGCTTAGCAATCCCATGGTACATATCTTGTCTTTGATCTTCTGGCATTCCGCCGTAAAGAGGAGTGTCAACGATACCAGGTGATACCACGTTTACTCTGATGGGTGCCAGGTCTACTGAAAGTCCTCGTACTAATCCATCGATTGCTGAATTAATGGAAGCTAGAGTCGTTGCACCTTGAGGAGGACGCACACCATATACACCAGAAGTTAATGTAATAGAACTTTCATTATTCAAGTATGGAAGAGCAGCGCGAACCGAAATATACTGCCCCCAGAACTTACTATCAAAAGCCTCTCTTACGGTTGCAACAGGCAGTTCGCTAAAGTGACCCATAACGCCTTCACCTGCTGTAACCACCAGGTGATCAAATTTCCCAACCTTCTTGAAAAAGTCTGCAACCTTTTCCTCGCTGCGAAAGTCGATTTCATAGCCCTCTACGTTACCACCAAGCTTCACTTTTGCGTCAGATAATTTTGAAGCAGAACGGCCAGCAATAATAACTTGAGCGGATTCATCGATAAACGCCTTAGCAGCGGCTAAACCAATACCAGATGTACCTCCTAAAACAACCACTCGTTTTCCTTTTAATGACAACGCAATTCCTCCTTTATTCATACGTTTGTTTAACCAACTTGTGGATCCTGATTAATGAATCCGCAAGTTAGAAATATTTACGTTTTTACATCAGCATTATTTAGCTAAAAGTTTAAGTGATTCACGATTAAATGCTGGAATATCTTTTGGTTCTCGACTTGTTACAATATTTTTGCTGATGACAACTTCTTCGTCTTTAAAATTTGCACCAGCATTTTTCAAATCGTTGCGAATGGATTTATAGCCAGTGATGTCGACACCCTTTAAAAGGTGTGTATCGATTAACACTTGTGGTCCATGACAAATGGCAAAAACAGGTTTTCCATCTTGGATAAATGCTTTTGCAAATTCACCAAAACGATCGTCTTCACGCAATAAATCGGGAGAGAATCCACCAGGGATAAGCAACGCATCAAAGTCTGCAGGATGAACTTCATCAATGGATTTATCAATTTTTACGGTTGTGCCTTTTTTACTACTTCGTTACCTGATTGTTTGTCAATCGTGATAACTTCATGACCAGCTTCTTTAAAGGCTTGTACTGGTTCAGTGTACTCCACATCTTCAAATAGGTTTGTTATAAGCGTAGCGATTTTTTTGCTCATGTTCATTAACCTCCTTAAAATCATAGAACAGAAGTAAAAATATTCATTTTCGTACCATGTTCTGATTATCTTCATTAGAAGTTGATTTTATCTCCGTTGTAAGCCGCAATATAGATTTTTTTCATATCCTCCACCGATACTTCTCGTGGATTGGACGGAGTACAAGGATCCTCAAAAGCTCCTGCTGCCATCTGGTTCAGGTGTTTTTCAAATTCTGCTTATCCCACACCAAATTCCTTTATTGTTATTGGCATTTTTTCATCATCTCACCTGAAAATATGTATTATTCTTGATTCCTTACTATAAAACAGTTCAGCTAAAATCCTTTACAACACAGGAATATTATTTACCTTTTTCCAGAATGTACTCCTTTATTTCCTTTATGAACTGGATCATTGCAAATAAAAAGACCACAAGTCTTGACTTATTAAAAGTCTACTTGTGGTTTTTAATCCCCTCTTTTTAGAATGATTGCTATTTAATAGGTGCACTTTTATTGGCAGGAGTATCCATCACATTCTCCATATAGTTTTTACCCCATTCATACATGGAATCGAGTATTGGCATTAAGCTTTTTCCTTGTTCGGTCAATGAATATTCTACTTTTGGCGGAACAACAGGATAGACTTTTCGTTCAACAATGAGGTCTTCTTCTAGCTCGCGTAATTGGTTAACAAGCATTCGTTGGGTAATGCCCGGCATAAGAGCCTTCAGCTCACCAAATCGCTTCGTTCCCTCTTTTCCTAAATGCCACAAAATCAGCATTTTCCATTTACCGCCAATAACATAAAGCGTTAATTCTTTTTCACAGTTAAACATTTTTTCCTGCATACGTGACATTTGTTTCACCTCCACTTCTATATAGAATAACACATAGTATACTTTTTAACACTATGTAACAATAAAGTGCGTACTTCCACACTTTTAATATACACATTATACTAACACTGTACCATTGTTAACAAGAGCATTGGTTACGGCTGCCCGGAGAAATGAAAGTGAACAATGGACATTATTACTACTGTGCAACAAGCTTAAAAAATTATGAGGAGTGAAACATAGATGGAATTACAATTAGCATTAGATTTAGTCAACATTCCAGAAGCAATCGAATTGGTAAAAGAAGTAGAGGAGCATATAGATATCGTAGAAATCGGAACACCGGTTGTGATCAACGAAGGTCTCCATGCTGTAAAGGCAGTAAAAGAAGCATTCCCTAACTTAAAAGTATTAGCAGACCTGAAAATTATGGATGCTGCTGGATATGAAGTGATGAAAGCTTCCGAAGCAGGTGCTGATATCATCACTATTCTTGGAACGGCTGAAGATATGTCGATTAAAGGTGCTGTAGAAGAAGCGAAAAAACAAGGTAAAAAAATCCTTGTCGATATGATTGCGGTAAAAGACCTTGCTGGACGTGCTAAAGAAGTGGATACTATGGGCGTGGATTATATTTGTGTTCACACGGGCTACGATCTTCAAGCAGTCGGAAAAAATTCTTTTGAAGATCTACAAACCATCAAAAGTGTGGTTAAAAATGCTAAAACGGCCATCGCAGGCGGCATTAAATTAGAAACACTTCCAGAAGTCATAAAAGTAAATCCGGACCTTGTCATTGTAGGCGGCGGGATTACTGGACAAGCTGATAAAAAAGCTGCTGCTGCCAAAATGCAACAAATGATTAAAGAACAAACAGTTACAGCAGGTTAATCCTAAGATGCAGACGACTCAATATGTAGCAGAAATCTTAAAAGAGCTTAATCATTCAGCTGACTTAATCGCAGATGAAGAAGCTGAAAAACTCGTCAACGGGATACTTGAATCGAAAAAGGTTTTTGTCGCCGGTGCAGGCAGATCAGGATTCATGGCCAAATCCTTCGCCATGCGGATGATGCATATGGGAATTGATTCTTATGTAATCGGTGAAACTGTAACTCCCAACTTTGAAAAAGAGGATATCTTAATCATCGGATCCGGATCCGGGGAAACGAAAAGCTTAGTCTCCATGGCTGAAAAAGCAAAAAGCATTGGTGGTAAAATTGCAACTGTCACGATATTCTCTGATTCCACTATTGGACAGTTAGCAGATATCACCATTAAATTGCCTGGATCCCCGAAAGACCAATCAGAGGGCGATTATAAAACCATCCAACCAATGGGCTCACTATTTGAGCAGACCCTTTTACTTTTTTATGATGCCGTCATCTTGAGATTCATGGAGAAAAAGGGATTAGATACCAATAAGATGTATGGCAGACATGCCAATCTTGAATAAAACATAGTCATAAGAATGTAATAACCAAAAGACCGCAGACATACTAAAGAAACTTTGCGGTCTTTTGGTTAGTCTTTAAAACATTATTTTGTTATTATTAACAATTATTCTAAATTTTTTTAAAAAGGAATGATAGCATGATTTCATTAAAAGGAAAAACTGCTTTAATTACTGGGTCAGGCAGAGGAATCGGGCGTGCTACTGCGATTGCTTTAGCAAAAGAAGGAGTTCATTTAGGATTGATTGGATTAACGATGTCAAATCTTGAAAAGGTAACCGCGGAACTAGAGCAATATGATGTGAACGTTTCAGCAGCAACTGCAGATGTAGCCGATCTTGAAGCAGTTCATCATGCTGTTGAACACATCAAATCAGACCTAGGTTCTATTGATATTTTAATCAACAATGCAGGTATAGCTAAATTTGGCGGTTTTCTTGATTTAACTCCTGAAGAATGGGAAAAGATCATCCGAGTAAACTTGATGGGTGTATATAATGTAACAAGAGCCGTTTTACCTGATATGATTGAAAGAAAATCAGGAGATATTGTGAATATCTCCTCAACTGCGGGCCAAAAAGGAGCACCTGTTACAAGTGCTTATAGCGCTTCTAAATTTGCTGTTTTAGGACTAACGGAATCACTCATGCTAGAGGTAAGAAAGCATAATATCCGTGTAACGGCATTAACACCAAGTACAGTTGCAACTGATTTGGCCATTGAAACCAATCTTATCAGTGGAAATCCTGAAAATGTTATGCAATCAGAGGATTTAGCAGAGCTGCTTGTAGCCGGGTTAAAGCTTCATCCAAGAGTCCTAGTAAAGACTTCAGGATTATGGTCAACTAATCCTTAATTTGAGAAGCGATCGACTCTTCTTGTCTATATTGGATAAGAAGCAGGAACCTAGTTGTAAAGTGTACCCTTTGTAAAGGACATTTTAAAAAAAGGTATTAGGCAGCCTGAAGAAGATGATCTCTGTATTTTGGAGTGCCCCCTGTCAAATAGACAGAAATAAAAAAGACTAATTAAGCAACCTGAGTTCTATATTGATATGGACTCAGGTTGTTTAATTTTTTCTGGAAGCGATGATGATGGTTATAGAATCGAATATACATACTTACAGCACCTCGAACCTCTTCAGAGGTACCGAAGGAGTTCATATAGAAACACTCCGATTTAAAGTGGCTGAAGAAATTCTCCATACAAGCGTTATCCCAGCAGTTTCCCTTTCTTGACATACTGGATTGCATTTTATATTTTTTCAAATAGGTTATTGTATTGGTGGGAAGTGTATTGGTACCCCTGGTCGCAATGCAGAAGAATTCCTTTAACATCCCGTTTTTTCTTTGCTTTTTTTATTGTTACTATTACAAGTGTTAAGTCGTTTCTCCGGCTGACTTGATAAGAAATGATTTCATTGTTATAGAGGTCTTTTATGGCGGATAGGAAAAGTTTCTGTCTATTAAAAATCAAATATGTAATGTCAGTTACCCATTTCTCATTAGATCTGGATGCATGAAAATCCCTATTAAGAAGGTTTTTTGAAATGACATATGCTTCTTTATGATTAGTAATATTTTTCAAATCTCCTTCAATTGTGGTAGCAACTTCCAATCTGGCATTTGTAAAGTGTCTAAGTAAACGGATGCCACCGAAAGCTATAATTACGATGGAAATGTTCCTTAACGTATGTTTTCCGCATTTTGTTGGTAGGACCCCTTCTTCAGGTTTTTCAACTTCGGCAAAACCTAAAATATTATTTAAAAATTTTCTTGCATTGTCCTCACTACCTTTAGGAGCAGCGAGCTGAATATGGTCAACTCTTTAACAAGTTGGTTAATCCAATCTAGAAACGAATGAAATCCTGCTTTCGTATTTTCAAAGAAACACGTTTTACCCCGTTCCAATCCTCTAAAATCCTGTGCTCTCGCGACATGATTGTGCTTGGCTAGGATTTACTCCGACAATTAGGGTTTCAGAAGTCATTTGAGTGGTTTTATGATTTTGGTTATTATTCATTGTAGACCTCCAAATAGATGTGTTTTGTCCTTTTTTAGCTGGCCAGCTTAGGAAACATTCATCTTATCAAGATGTCTTTTTTCGTTCAAACCTCATTTTCAGTTATTACAGGAATGCTGACCCTTTAGTTGCATAAAGAAAAAGCTGCCTTAAAGACATTACACAATTTTTGATGAAAGATTAAAGGACACCTAATCTTTTCAGTCTTTTTTTTATAAAAAATGACCATACTGAGGATAAAAACATTAGAGGATGTTATAAAATGATTACACAGGAACAAGTGATGCAAGTTTTAAGTGGTGTGCAGGATCCAGAACTTCACAGAAGCCTTGTTGAGTTAAAAATGGTTAGAAACGTAAAAATAGAAGAATCAGATGTTAGTCTTGAGGTTGTATTAACCATTCAGGGCTGTCCCTTAAAAGCGAAGATTAAAGAAGATGTTCAAAATGCTCTTCGAGGCATTGGTGCTGAAAATGTGTATGTAAGCTTTGGGGCCATGAGTCCTGAAGAAAGAGCTTCATTAACTCAAGTATTGAAGAAGAATTCAACAACGGAAAGCGGGATGCCGTCGATGCTGCGCCATGATTCCGGGGTACGCTTTATCGCGATAACCAGCGGCAAAGGCGGCGTTGGGAAATCGACCGTTACCATCAACCTGGCTGCTGCCCTCGCCAGAATGGGGAAAAAGGTAGGAATTTTGGACGCGGATATTTATGGATTCAGCATCCCGTCCATGATGCAGATTAATGAAAAGCCGACTATGATCGGCAAAACTGCAATACCAGTTCTCAGTCATGATGTGAAGGTAATGAGCATAGGTTTTTTTGCAGAGGATAATAACCCGGTTATGTGGCGGGGGCCGATGCTGAATAAATGGATTCAAAACTTCCTTGCCAATACCCATTGGGGCGAACTGGATTATCTGCTTCTCGACCTGCCTCCAGGTACAGGAGATGTGGCAATTGATGTGGCTGCCATGATTCCGCAGGCAAAGGAAGTGATTGTGACTACTCCTCATAATGTAGCGTCGCATGTTGCCTCAAGAGCTGGGGTCATGGCGCGTCATACGAAACATGACATATTAGGCGTAATTGAAAATATGGCCTACTATGAAGAAAGCGATGGCACACGGAATTACCTTTTTGGAAGAGGCGGCGGAGAACGCCTGGCTGAACGGCTTCAAACAGATGTAATCGCACGAGTCCCCTTTGCGAGTCCTGTACAAGCAGCAGGTACTTCTGTATATGACGAAGACTCACTGGTAGGAGAGCTATTCCGATCCCTGGCAGAAGATGTGTTATATAAGGATGCTCAATAAAATGGAAGGCGATATAGATTTTTATATCGCTTTTTTTATGAAGGTTCTGGTTTCTTAGGGTATGGAACGTAAAGTTAAACCCGGTAAGACTAAAGTATAACTCTAAATGAATTTTTTAGTGGCCATACGGCAATTTTAGTGACTAAAACTTCTTTATATCGCAATCTGAGCTGGTTTATGCTGACTGAGTCACAGCTTCAAGTACTCTCGCTCATATGTGGACTGCTATTTGGATTAACTCACAGCTTTATACAGCCAAACTGGCAGCTGCTCTTACCGCCTTGCCAATAAAAAAGGGAATTCCACAATCGGATTCCCTTTTCTCACGTCTTCTTTTAGTTGTCAAAATAGTTGAAAGCTCTGTCGTTCTGACAGTTTTCACAGACATGAAGAATTCTGGTTCTTTCTGATTCTGTTTCTTCTGTTTCCATTTCCTGCTCACTGCCGCATAATTCACAAATCTGCATAATCTTCCTCCTCTTAGTGAGGTGAATTTTGATTTTCCGTTTTTATATCGTAGCCTGAGTCTCTGATGGCCTGTTGAAAATCCTGGAATGAAGCGGCATTTTTGTCATAGCCAATTCTTGCTTCTCCACTTTCTTTATTTACATCAGCCTGGAGGATGCCCCATACACCGTTTAATGACCGAATGATTTCGTCGGAATCTTTTTCCGATAGCGGTCCATGAATCTTAATAACACCTTGTTCTTCCATCACCCTTGTCCTCCTTCTGGATGAAGTTCCTGTGAAGGATGCTGTGTAAATGATTCACCCATACCATGCAGGAATTCAACCATGGTTGTCATCGCCGCTTTGATTTCTGGATCTCTCAAGCTTTTACCTAATTTCCATAAGCTGTGTTTTTCATGGTTTTTGATGCTTTCGCCCATATGGTCAAGGCCTTTTGTAACACCGCCCAGCATAGATTGTAGCTGGTCAGGCTTTAAGGTGCCCATGAAATTGAAAAGGTAAATGGCATTTTTGATGGTGTTATGCATACCAGGCTGGTTAACTTGCTGCATCGCTATAACGCCGACGTCTGTACGATTTTCCAAAATGGCATGAAGCGCATCGAGAATCCCAATTTCCTGTAGATTCTTTAATATGGCGAGTGCAGAAAGAATCCCTTCTTTGTTATCAGCAAGAGCTTTTAATATTTCCCCGATTGACTGAGCTTGTTCTTCCATCGCATTTGGAACCTGTTTATTAATTTGCCTGATTGCTTTCGCCATATGCTTCCCCCCCATTTCCAAATAACTCTTCTATCGCTTGAAAATCGTCACGCTGCCACTTTTCCTCAACCCGAACGCTGATCTGCGGATTCCTGTTACCAAACCGGTGGTTATGCTTAGGCAATGGCGGTTCACCTGTTGCTTCTAAAATCTCCATTTTAACACCGATTTCCTTATATGCAGGAGTATGTGTAACTAGATCATGATAGCTACTTGTCAGGTAATTGACAGCTTCATCGTCCTCAAAGCTGTTCATCGTGAGATAAATTTCCTTGCCTTTCACCCGGTCCGTAACAAGCGTCCTTACTTTAACCTGTCCATATGGTGAACTTAATCTAACTAATGTACCGTCACTGAGATTGCGTTCCTCCGCCAATTCGTGCGATACCTCCAGCCATGTGCCAGGTACCTTATGGATAAGTCCTTCTGTCCGGTACGTCATATTTCCTTCATGGAAGTGCTCAAGCAAACGTCCATTGTTTAAATGGAGATCATATTCTTCTCCTGCCATATATGGAGGAGTCCAGTCAACAGCGAATAGCCTTGCCTTTCCATCCTTAAAGGCAAATTTGTCTTCATATAATAGAGGTGTATCCGTTCCATCTTTGTGAACCGGCCAAACTTGGCTGTTAAAGCCTTCAAGACGGTCATAGCTCACACCTGCAAATAGGACAGCAAGACTGGCTGCTTCATCCATAATTTCACTTGGGTGCGAATAATTCCAATTCGCACCCATACGGTTCGCTACTTCCTGGAAGATCTGCCAGTCCGGTTTCGAATCGCCTAGCGGATCAAACACCTTATAGAACCTTTGAATGCGCCTTTCCGTATTTACAAATGTCCCATCTTTTTCAAGTGAAGGTGATGCCGGTAAAACAACATCGGCAAATTGTGCCGTTTTCGAGAAGAAAATATCCTGTACGACAAAGAAGTCTAATTTTTCAAATGCACTTTGAACATGGTTCGAGTTTGCATCCACAAGCCCCATTTCTTCTCCAAATAGATAAAGGGATTTTAATTTTCCTTTGTGGATTGCCTCTACCATGTGGTGGTTGTCCATTCCAGGATCTTTTGGAATTTCAACGCCCCATGCTTTTTCATACTTTTCTCTAACCTCGGCATTTCCGACTGGCTCATAACCAGGAAACCATGATGGCATTGTACCGAAATCACAGGCTCCCTGTACGTTATTGTGGCCTCTTAAGGGATAGGCACCTGTACCTGGACGGCCATAATTTCCCGTAATCAGCAATAAATTTGAAATGGCAGTGCTTGCGTCAGTTGCGCCGGAATGCTGGGTAATCCCCATAGCCCAAAGGATACAGACAGAATTAGCTTCATGAATCATTGTAGCTGCCTTGATTAATTCCTCCTGCGAAAGTCCGGTCATCTCTTCTGCGTAGCTTATGGTGAATTTATCCAGTGTTTTAATATATTCTTCTACGCCTGATACACGATTCGCCAGAAATTCTTTATCATGCCAACCTTGATCGATAATGTACTTCGTTACGGCAGAAATCCAGATTAAATCAGAACTTGGCTTAGGATGCAAGAGGAAATCCGCACGTTGTGCTAGCTCATGCTCTCTAATATCAGCTACTAATAATTTTTGTCCAAATAGCTTATGAGCCCGTTTTACACGTGTAGCGAGGACGGGATGAGATTCTGCTGGATTTGCACCAATTACAATAACCAAGTCTGCAGTTTCAATATCCTGGATAGTTCCAGAATCTCCCCCCAATCCTACTGTCCTTAAGAGTCCTGCAGTAGCCGGAGATTGGCAGTATCTAGAGCAGTTGTCGATATTGTTTGTTCCGATAACCGCACGTGCAAATTTTTGCGCCACGAAGTTTTCTTCATTGGAGCACTTGGAAGAAGCGATCACTCCAATGGATTCAGGTCCATACTCTTCTTTTATTTCCGTAAGCTTACTTGAAATCAGATCTAACGCTTCATCCCAGGTCGCTTCTTCAAACTCTCCGTTTTTACGAATCAAAGGCTTGGTTAAGCGCTGGTCACTGTTAACAAAATCCCAGCCCCATTTCCCTTTTACACAGGTGGAAATACCGTTAACGGGAGCTTCATGGGTAGGCTGAATTTTTAAAATCTGCCTGTCCTTTGTCCATACTTCAAAGCTGCAGCCTACACCGCAGTATGTACAAACCGTCTTAGTCCTCTTAATCCGTGCTTTCCTCATGGCAGCTTCCACTTCTGATATCGCAAAAATTTCTTTATATCCAGGCTCCACTTCTTTAATTAAATCAACCATAGGCTCTAAAATTGGAGCCGGTAGGTTTGTTAAGAATCCTGCTTCACCTAGCATGGATGTTTCCATTAAAGCATTACATGGACACACGTTCACACAGTGTCCACAGGATACACAAGAAGACTCATCAATTGGAACATCATTATCCCAGATAACCCTTGGTCTTTCTCTTCCCCAGTCAATAGTTAAGGTTTCATTGACCTGTAAATCCTGACAGGCCTCAACACACCGGCCGCACAAAATACACTGATCCGGTTCATACCTATAGAAAGGATGGGAATTATCCGGAGGGTAGGGTTTTTCTCTAAATTCATATTTCTGATGCTCAATCTCTAAGTATTCGGCAGTATTATGGACGGTACAATTGCCGTTATTATTATCACAAACAGTACAATACAGTTCATGATTTTCTAGGATCCGTGACATCGCTTCATACTGGGCATCCTTAACAGACTTTGACATTGTATCAACCGTTAAACCTGGAACAGCCTTTGTCGAGCAAGCACGGACCAATTCCCCACCCACCTGCACAAAACATGTATCACAGGTTTGGATCGTCCCCAGATCGGGATGATAACAAATGCTTGGAATGTACAATTCATGACTTTGGGCGACTTGCAATATCGTTTGACCTGGCTGTGCTGTTAATTCCTTTTCGTTGATTCGGATGGAAAAAGAATGGTCAGACATGTGATTCCCTCCTATCTTCGCTGCCGTTAAGCTGAATTATTTTAATAATTAAGCCATACACCAGCAAATGCTGTTGATTCATCCTAGTATTCCCAAAAAGGATATGAATAAAATAAAATAAAATATATTTTTACAGCCCTTAAAAATTATTCTAAAACCACAGTGTATTAAACCTTTCTTTTTTGGCAAGTTTATAGGAGATGATTTGTTGATAGCGAATCGAGTCTACATATATAAAGAAATTTAACTGAAGGCAGGCGAACCGAAGCTATGGAAAAAGAAATTCTTTTGCAGCTAGTTCAATCAATGATCATGTCCTCATCAAAGAAACCAAAATACATGAGCATCTCTACGGTGAAAGTTGCAGACCTCCTAGAAACCTCCATCTCCCATATCGAAAAAGGATTGCAGGAACTTGTACAAGAAGGACGCCTCCGACAATCAAAACTGGAACAGCCACCGCACAACACCATTTACATGCTGCCATAATAGGGGACCGTCCCCACTTCCCGAATTATTTCCCAGAGTAAAGTTTTTTTTTTCGCCCTTTTAAACAGTAAAATGGCCCCATCTTGATGGGGTCCTTCTTGTATCTTTAACAATAACCGGATTACCTTAAGGTAGTCCGGTTAACTTTCAAGTCGTCTGTCAGAAAACCTAAACCAATCTACAAATTGAAGGTAATGAGGATTTTGAAAGGGTTAAGAATAAGCAAAGAAGCAAAGAGTTTGAGGAGTTTGTAAGAAGTTTTACTGATACTCTTAATTATTTGATGTTAGATGCATATACATTAATAACCTTTTTGAAAGTAGAAAACTATTCATCAGCTCTTTAACTGAAAGTGAACGCCAAAAAGCTTTAGACCGTGGCGCCACTTTTTATGATCTGTTTTTTCTAATACTTGGGGATGGGAGTGGTTAAGTGAACCGGCATATAAAAGATTCATTGGACAGACCACTAAGGGATTTAAGGATTTCCGTCATTGATCGGTGTAACTTTCGCTGCCAGTATTGTATGCCTGCTGAAATTTTTCATGATAATTTTCAATTTTTGCCTAAAAGTGAGCTCTTGTCATTTAAGGAAATCGTAAGGCTTTCTAAAATATTTGCAAGCTTGGGAGTTATAAAACTAAGATTGACAGGCGGGGAACCTTTACTGCGGAAAGACCTTACAACTCTTATTTCAAAGCTCGTCAAAATTGAAGGTATAGAAGATATCGGTTTGACTACAAATGGTGTTTTTCTGAAAAAACAAGCCGGGAATTTGAAATCAGCGGGATTAAAGAGGGTGAATATCAGTTTAGATAGCCTGGATGATGAACTTTTTAAGCAGATGAACGGCAGGGGTATAGGGATAAAGCCTGTCATAGAAGGTATAGCTGCTGCCAAAGAAGCAGGCCTTGGAGTTAAAGTGAACATGGTAGTGAAAAAAGAAAACAATGAATCTCAAATTCTGCCGATGGCACGGTTTTGTAAAGAAGAGGGCATTCAATTACGTTATATAGAATTCATGGACGTCGGACATACAAATGGTTGGCAGATGAAGAATGTATTTACAAAAAAAGAGTTACTCGAAATCCTCCAAGCAAAATTTGATCTTGAACCAGTTGAAGAAGATTATTTTGGAGAAGTGGCACAACGCTTCCGGTATAAGGGAACTACAACCGAAGTGGGTTTTATAACATCCGTCTCAGAGTCTTTTTGTTCCAGTTGCACCCGTGCTCGTCTTTCTGCTAACGGAAGTTTATATACATGCCTGTTTAATGGAAAGGGGCATGACTTAAAGTCATTGCTCCGTTCCAAGATTTCAGATGAAGAATTGACTTGCTTCATCATTTCACTTTGGAACCAGAGGGACGACCGCTATTCGGATGATCGGTCAGCGGGAACAGTGAAAAAACAGGAAAAAATCGAAATGTCATTCATAGGCGGATGACAAACAGCAAGTTCTCATCAATCATAAAGGGGGATGGCAACGTTTCCATCCCTAATTCAGAAACTTGATTATGGAGGGCTTATTTGTTTTCATAAAAAAAGAGCGGCTAATCAGCTCCTGGTATTGAAGTAAAGAATCGTTACTTTAAGTGCAATTTATCATGATCTTCTAATTCCTTTTTATTATTAGACTAATCCAGTTAAGCTATAGACTTGTAATCACAAAGATATCTCCATATGATTGTTTGTGTGTTAAGCCTGTAACCGCAAGTAAGGTAATAACAGCGCCGTTATGAGGTAACGAATCCATCCCGCTTGATGCCATCGCTATGACACGGTGCATTACATCGGGAGGAATATTATATTGATTAATAGCTTGTATATACTTATCTCCCATCGCACTAAGCGCAATTCCCATTCCACCAGACGAAGAACCAGTAATACCAGATAACTCGTTTGTTGTAACGGCCCCATTTACAAGTGGATTCGTAAAAGTGTGTGAAATACCATCACGTACAGTTGCGAATCCTGGTAATGAAGCAATGACCCCACCAAATTCAGAAGCAGTATTCATAGCTGCTAGTTACGCTCCACCAATACTGGCATTAATGCCCTGTTGAAACCCCGTTGTAACACGTCCCCAATCGTAAGCAACTGTTGCAATAATACCTAATACTAGAACTAGTTCGACAGACCAAATACCTGTTACTGTCGCAAGATCTACTTTCCCAAACAAATCTAATCCTATCTTTGAAAAGTCAAATCCCTCTGGATACCATTTCGGAATAGAAATAGTAAAAAATTTATTCGCCACACCCACTAAAACTAGCGGTATAAATGCAAATATTTGTCGTACTGGACTTGTATTAACAGCTAAAGGAACCGGTAATGGAATTACTGTTTCTGCAGCAACTGCCGTTAAGTGTACTTTTACGAACAGGGTAATTATAGTAAACAGGAAAGTCTTATCAAGTTAGGGATGATGGCATCCATATGTGTCTAATATTTTCTCTTCTTCTGCATCATAGTAAAATCCTCTTTCTCCGTTAATACATTCGAATCTGACTTTAGTAAAATAAGTGACATTACCATTTGAATCAAGTTCTGGTGCTATGCCAATTATTGCTATATAGTCTTTTCTAACATTACCTTTATCTATAAACTCGTCGGTAAACTTGTCCATTTTATATTTAGCTTCTGAAACATTCATCTTTGCACCTTCCTTGTGTCACAATTTTGTCTATAAGCGAATTTGCATGTTACCAATTCAAAAATTCAGGATATTTTTTATTTGTCTTATGGATGTAAAGCAACCTGGCCTTAGGTTCTGTAACTGAGGTTTGTTAATCAATGGGGAGCGTGTGTTGAATTAAGACTTTTTATGAGGTAAATAAGGAAAGGCTTAAGGATTCGACTTCACCTTAAGCCTTTTCTTGCCCTATTTTAAAAACCCATCGATATATATTTTTCTTCTAAATATTCTTCAAGGCCTTGATGGCCGCCTTCCCTCCCCATGCCGCTTTCTTTCATGCCGCCAAATGGGGCTTGTGCAACGGTGGGAATGGCGTCGTTGTAGCCGATGATGCCGAACTCCAGAGCTTCGGATACCCTGACTCCCCTGCTTATATTCTGTGTGTAAAAATAAGCGGCCAGCCCGTACTCTGTATTGTTGGCAAGCTCGATCACCTCTTCTTCTGTATCAAACGGGATGATTGGTGCGACCGGTCCAAATGTTTCCTGGTATGTGATGAGCATATCCTTGTTCACTCCACCCAGAACGGTCGGTTCATAGAATAATCCATCAGCCAATTCCCCTTCAACTCTTTGTCCGCCACAAAGAAGGCTGGCACCTTTTTCCAAGGCATCTTGTACATGCTCCTCTACCTTTTCCAGGCCATCACTGCTGACAAGAGGCCCGACTTCAACGGTTGGATCGATGCTATTTCCGACTTTTAGAGCTTGTACCTTTTCAACAAAAAGTGCAGAGAATTTATTGATGACAGAACGGTGGACGTAAATTCGATTTGCGCATACGCACGTTTGTCCGGTGTTCCTGAACTTGCTTGCAACGGCACCAGCTGCTGCGGCTTCCAAATCAGCATCCTCAAAGACGATGAACGGCGCGTGTCCTCCAAGCTCAAGGGAAAGTCTCTTGAGCTGCGGGGCTGACTTGGTAACCAGCAATTTGCCTACTTCAGTAGATCCTGTAAAAGAAATTTTCCTTACTACCGGATTTTCAAAAATTTCATCCGAGATAGGTCCGGCACTCCCTGTTACGATACTGACCACTCCAGCAGGCACTCCCGCCATTTCCACCAATTTACCAAACGCTAACGCACTAATAGGAGATTGTTTTGCAGGCTTGACAATGACTGTACATCCAGCGGCCATGGCAGGTCCTACTTTCCGCGTCATCATGGCCAACGGGAAATTCCAAGGGGTAATGGAAGCAACCACTCCAATCGGCTGGCGGATCACCGATAGCCTTTTATTTGCGGCAGAAGCAGGGATCATTTCCCCATAAATCCGGCGGCCCTCTTCAGCAAACCATTCCAGGTAGCTTGCAGCAAAATCCACTTCACCCCGGGCTTCCGTTAAGGGCTTGCCCATTTCCATACTCATGATTTCTGCTAATTCATCTTTATATTCATGCATAAGGTCATGCAATTTCTTAAGATATTTACTGCGTTCTTGTGCCGTCAGTTTTGACCAGGTTTTAAACGCTTCCTCAGCAGCTGCAATTGCGGCATGCGTTTCTTGGCGGCCTCCATTTGGAATCTTTGCCACCACTTTCCCTGTTGATGGATTTGTTACTGGTAAAGTTTCTCCGTTATGTGCTGCAGTCCATTTACCGTTTACATACATTTTCAGTTCAGATAAATTGATTAATCCACTAGTTTTAAGCATGAATAAGTCTCCTTTTTTTGTTGGATTTGCAAAGCACTTCATTATATACACAAAAAGATTAGAGCCCTGAAACTTTAGTTCCCCCGTCAATGTCCGTGTTAATGGAAATCCTTTCATTTTTAAGAACGAAGGTATACCCCACAGCGGCAATTAGGCAAATGACTACAGGTATGATCAGGGCTATATTGAAATTATTGAACTTCGCTACTAAGATCCCTGTTGCGACTGGAGCAATCCAGCCAGCGAGGTTCCCCACGAAGTTTTGCAGCCCGGCAAGCTTTCCTTCCGCACCCTTTGGAGCAACATCCGAAACAGTGGCCCAGAGAATGCCCGCAGCCAATCCTTCACCGCCGATTGCTATTGAGATGTACGTAAGTGCCATTATGGCGCTGTCTGTATAGATAGTCGGGATTATGGCTAATGGAAAAAGCATGCCTATGGTTAAAACAGTTTTTCTTGCTTTGATGGAATTCCAGCCTTTTTTAATTAAGAAATCCGACAACACACCTCCTAGAATATTTCCCAGAAAGGACATGATCCAAGGCAGCATCGTGAAAAATCCGGCTTTTAAAAGAGTCATTTGCCTTTCGACTACAAGATAAGTGGGAAGCCAGGTCATCATTAAATAAGTAAGATAGTTATGGGCAAACAAGCCATATAACATAGGGTAAACACTTCTGAATTTGAAGAATTTAAATGGCGAGATGTTTAGTGTCGTCGCTTTTTCGGTTTGAGTTTGCTCCCCTTTGATATAGGCTACTTCGGCCTCGTTTGCAATCTTACTTTGCTCTGGATGGTTTTTGAAAAAGAATAACCAGAATGCCAGCCATACAAAACCGATGGATCCAATTACCACAAAGGATGCTTGCCATCCCCAAGTCTGGATGATCCATGCTAAAATGGGTGTCGTTATGCCAATCCCGATAGCTGTACCAGAATTAAAAATCCCGTTTGCAATGCCCCGTTCGTGTGACGGCATCCAGTCTGAAATAACGCGCGTATTGGTTGGAAACGCTGGCGCCTCTCCGATTCCCATTAAAACGCGGATACCGATCAGTCCGCCAAGTGAACGTCCCATTCCAGTAAACACCGTACAGAGCGACCACCAAACGATGGCAATCGAATACGTTAAGCGTGCCCCCAATTTATCAACGATTACCCCGACCGGGATCTGCATTAAGGCATACGACCAAAAGAACGCTGACCCCAATATCCCGAATTCGACTGCCGAAAGCGAAAGATCCTTCATCATCGAGGGTCCTGCAATGCCAAGAATTGCCCTATCCATATAATTGATTGTTGTTGCGACGAAAAGGAGTACCACTACAAGCCATCTTCCATTGGTCTTTTTCATACGTCACCTCATTAGATAATTATATTCAGGTAGAAAAATGCTGCGGGAAATCCATATGTCCGAAAAAAGTTAAAAGGGGAAACTGATTCCAAATCCCCTGAAATCCCAGGTGATTTTCAAATTGAATGGTTTTTATACATTCACGATGGCCGTTTCTGAACTTTTGGCACTGCTTGCATTTCGATTACCATTATTAAAACATTCAAAATCCCCCTCATAAGCCTTCTCTATAATCAGTTGGATATCCGATGCCTTCGTCAGCCTTGGATTAACGACCACGTTACCGCTTCGCATGGAATCTTCCACTAATTTCGGTAAAACGTCCAATGAGACTCCAAGCTCTTTAATATTTAGAGGAATATTCATGCTCCGATTCATTTCGATGATGATTTCGATTGCTTTTTCGGCTGCTTGTGTATTGGATAAACCGCTTACATCCCTTCCTAAAGCTATTGCAATTTCTCTATACTGATCCTCACATGCCGGCAAATTGAATCTCATGACGAATGGCAATAGTGCTGCATTTGCGATGCCATGCGGGATATTAAAGACTCCTCCAAATGTATGAGAAATGGCGTGTACATTACCCAGTCGGGATTGTGAAAAGGCTGCACCAGCTAACAAGGAGGCTACAAGCATGTTTTCCCTGCTTTCCATATCCGTTCCCACAAAGTACGATCGTGTTAAATTTTCACCGATCATCTTAATGGCATGCATCGCGAAAGCCTTGCTGACAGGGTTGGCAGATTTGGAGGTGTAAGATTCAATTGCATGAGTCAGTGCATCCATACCAGTAGCTGCAGTAATCTCTTGAGGCAAATTTAATGTAAGAGCAGGATCCAATATAGCTAGCTTTGGAAACAAAAGTGAACTAAGTACTCCTAATTTAAAAGAGGTGTCCTTATTCGTTACCACCGTCGAATTAGTAGCTTCACTGCCAGTTCCAGCCGTAGTCGGGATTGCTATGATCGGGAGCGGAGGATTGGAAATCTTTCCAACTCCTTCATAATCCAGGATATTGCCGGGATTAGTAGCCATTGCCGCGATGCCCTTGGCTGTGTCAATGCTGCTTCCTCCGCCTACAGCCAGAACCGCCTCCATCTTTTGTTGCTTAAGATACACTGTCCCCTGTTGGATTGTTTGAGCTGATGGATTAGGCTCTACCTCATCGTAAATCTCAAAATAAAGGTTTGCCGAGGCAAGGGATTTTTCAATGCCTTGTAAGAGACCGGCTCCTCTAACCCCTTTATCTGTTACGATCAGCACACTCGATACACCTAAATCCTTAATTAGTTCCCCTGTTTTTCCAGATATTCCGTTACCGCATTCCACCCGTGTCGGCATACTATATGTAAAAGGCATAAGAGACATTTTCATCTTCCTCTCCATTTATATTCTATTAGATAGTGAAACCCTTTCCGCCCCGGTCTGCAGATCCATCATGAATGGTTATGATGCTTAAACTTCCAGGGACACCATTCCTTCAAGCAATCTATAAAGCTTTTCTAAGTAATTCTTCTAAACTACGCTGGGTTGGCACTCTTGGGTTATTCCGAATCAGGCGATCGATCTGGAGGGTCTTCTCAGCAATTTCGGGAATATCCTCTTCTTTGATCCCAATCTTCGTCAGCTTTGTAGGCAGTCCAATTTCCCCCAGCAGGGTAAGCACAGCTTTTGAAGCAGCCAAAGCGGCTTCCTTATCGGAGAGGCCATCCGAGTTCACATTGAATGCCTGGGAAATCCTCACCATTTTTTCTGTTTCTACAGTTGCATTATATTCCATGACATATGGAAGCAAGAGCCCGGTCACCTCTCCATGCGGTGACTTCACAAGCCCTCCGATTGGGTAAGCCAATGCATGGGCTGCTGCTGTACCTGCATTTGAAAAGGACATTCCAGCAAGCAGGCTGCCCATTAGCATATTGGAACGGGCCTCGAGATTGCTCCCTTGCTGCACCGCAAGCGGCAGGTTTTTTGCAATCAATTCAATAGCTCTGTAGGCGAGTGCATCGCTTATGGGGATTGAACCTTGGAATAAAATGTTTCCTTCTGCCTGGATATATGCAGAAGGTTTGGCTGTGTATGCCTCTATCGCATGTGATAAAGCATCAATTCCGGAACAAGCTGTTACATAAGCGGGAAGCCCTAACGTTAATTCTGGATCAAGCAGGGCAACGGTTGGTCTTAGGTAGTTATCCGAGATACCAACTTTCAGGTTATTTTCCACATCGGTCAATACCGCTACTGATGTCACTTCTGAACCGGTTCCAGCCGTCGTCGGAATCGCTACAAGAGGGGCGATTGGTCCGGGAACCTGGTTTTCCCCGCCATAATAGTCCAGGGGATGTCCACCATGGGCGACCAACAGGGCGACGATCTTGGCCATATCAATGCTGCTTCCTCCGCCAAGGCCAATTACTGCATCAATATCCATTTGAGATTTAGCAAACTTATAGCAGTCCATTGCCGAATCTACAGGCGGCTCCGGTACGACCTGGTCATAGATAACTGTTTCGTAATTTTCTTGCTCCAACAACGATGAAATTCTGTCCACGATACCAGCGTTTTTGATCCCTGGGTCAGTAACGAGCAAAATGTTTTTCGCCTTTAACCTTTGCAGGATTGAATCCAATTGCCCGATCGCCCCGTTTCCAAAAACGATTCTTTCGGTAGAATAAAAATCCCATGTGTTTCTCATATCCCTTACCTCCAAAGTCTATAGATTGATGACGACAAGTTTTTCGTCTGTCATCTCTTGCACGGCATAATGCGGTCCTTCTTTGCCAATTCCGCTGTCCTTCACGCCGCCATACGGCATGATGTCGGCACGGTATGTAGAAACATCATTGATGATCACACCGCCAAAATGAAGTTCCTGTGTTGCCCGCATCGCTAAAGTGATATCGGATGTAAATAAACCAACTTGTAAGCCGAACTTCGTATCATTGGCCTGACAGAAAGCCTCCTCGATGCTATCGAAAGGAATGATGCTGATCACCGGTGCGAACACTTCCTGGCAGACTACCTTCATTTCCGGTTTCACATCTATTAATATAGTAGGTTCCAGGATCGATTCCCGCCTTTTCCCTCCATATACCACTTTGGCCCCTAGACGCTCAGCTTCCTGAATCCATTCTTCCGCACGCCTTGCTTCCTTTTCGGAGATCATGGGACCAATGTCCGTGGAAGGATCTGCAGGATTTCCAACCTTCAAGCCCTGTGCCACCTTGACTGCCTTCTCCACAAACACATCGCAGATATCTCTATGAACGTAGATGCGCTGCACAGAGATGCAGGCTTGCCCTGCATTCACATACCCCCGCGTGACACAGAGTTCAACTGCTCTGTCTAAATCAGGGACATCCTTGTGGATGATATTAGGGGAGTTATTCCCTAATTCCAAGGTAACCTTACGAATTCCCGTACTGCTCTTAATGTGCCTGCCTACGCCGGGACTCCCTGTAAAAGTGAACAACGCAATTCGTTCATCCTCCAAAAGGTATTGACCTGTTTCCTGCCCAAACCCGTTAACCACATTGAGGAAACCTGCGGGCAATCCAGCTTCGGAAAAGATTTCTGCTATCTTGCATGCAATGAGCGGCGTCATTTCAGCCGGCTTCAACACGATTGTATTTCCCGCTGCCAACGCAGGAGCCACCTTGTGGATGGTGAGATTGAACGGGAAGTTAAACGGGGTGATCGCACCGATAACTCCAACAGGAACCCGGATGGTGAAAGCCATCTTATTGTCGTTACCAGACTGCCCCAAAGGAACACCCGTACCGGCAATCCGTTTTGCTTCTTCCGCTGATGCAATCATCGTATGAATTCCTCTATCGATTTCCCCTCTGGCGTCCTTCAATACTTTACCAACTTCCTGAACCAGAATCATCGCCAGCTCTTCTTTTCTTTCTTTCGCGATTTCCGCTGCACGCATTAGAATCTCGTAGCGTTGATCGGAATCTAGCTTTCTCGTATTAAAGGTTTCCAAGGCATTGGTCACCGCTTCAGAAACAATTTCGCGGGATGCCCTGCCAATCTGGGCAATTTCTTCTTTGTTATATTTGTTCATAACAGCGATTGTTTGTTGATCGGATATCCATTGCCCATTTATGAAATGGCCATAAAATGCATTTTTTCTACTAAGCGATATGCTCATTGAAGATTCCTCCCTTTGAAAAATAACAATCACATTTTTTCACTTCACAGTTATTTCTGCTAATAGATGGAATAAATTCAATCAGGAAAACGCACAAGATAAAGCGCTTTCATTTAAATCTCATGATTTTGTCTGCCTATCAATGCTCTTTAACAAACTGTTTATCATATATTCCAAAAATCATATGTAATCGTTTCCGAAAATATATCACATAATATACAATTATGTAAATATTTAAAATTAAAAATATTCTGTGTATTTTTTGTAAATGTTGATACAACAGCGTTTTTAACAAAAAAATAATAAATATAGATTAAATATTTCATAATTATTTAATAATTTTATATATAATCCCTCCAAAATCTATCAAATATCATATATAATTATCAGTAATGAGGATATTTTTGTAGCTATCCAGCAAACTATAGGTCCCCTTATAAACTCTCTATTCTTGATATCAATATGGTTTCGCCTTATCTTATTGATAGGGCAACAAGAAGAAAGCTACTTCAGTAATAATTTAAGCTGTTACATCTATATGAAATAACACTCGTTCTCATAGAAATTTTTTTTAAGTTAGGGGCATCTCGATGATAAAGGAAAAAGAACGCGGGGAGACAACGGAATATGTCTATAATTTATTAAAGGAAAAGATTTTTGAATGGGATTTATCGCCGGGACAAAAAATCAATATCAGCCATTTAACCCGGGAAATCAACATTAGCGCCATACCTCTCAGAGAAGCATTATCTCGTCTGAACTCTGAGAACTTAGTCATCTTAGAACCAAATAAGGGGTATCGGGTCAGTGACATATTAGATACTGAAAATATGGCGAAAATGTTGGAGGCCCGGATATTACTGGAGACGCATGCGGTCCGGAATATTATCCGCTTAAATAATGTAAGGGTGACGGAAGAAATGGCCGCGCTTACAGATGAAATGTTTTCCACAAACACAGGTGCTTCCAACAAAAAAATACTAGATTTTACTCATTTAGATCAACAATTTCATCATGCCATCATGAACGCTGGAGGAAACTCGTTTTTATATGAAGCGTATAAAGGCATGCACTGCCATCTTCATATAGGGCGGTTTTATCATGTCAAAGGTGAGATCGACCAAAAAGACGCACCATCGGAACATATGGAAATCATTGAGGCCATCCGGACAAGGGATGTATACAGAGCCGAGATTGCGATCTCCAGCCACATACAGGATTCCATAGATCGTTTATTGGAGAGGACAAAGAGATAATACTTGGAAGCTATCGAGGATAACCTTCTTCGGATATCAGTCATCGTAATCGCTTTGATCAAATTTCCGGAATATGCAAGTGGATGTAAACAGACATTCCCATCTCAAATGCATTAAAGAAAGTGATTTATGCACCAAGAAGAAAACAAGTGTGATCAAAGGGATGAAACCAAAGGCAAAAGAAAAGAAGCCTTTTGATGCTTCTCTTATTTTGAAAGATGATGGGTCGATTGGATTTGGATTTGCAAAAAAACATTTGCTAAATCAAAATAACAAACTAAAATCCCTATCCAATTGATAGGGATTTTACTATGAAAGAGTATATGCCGAATGATTCGCTGAATGAATTCACTTACTGCTATAATCTTTTCTGATATTGTTCTCCAAAGAAAAGAAAAAGTATATGTGATAAATCCAAACGAAAAAAGTAAAAAATAACAAAAACCCTATAACTAATTTGCCCTTTATAGTTTTTGTAGGTCGTGGGTTTTACTTAATGAAAAAAAGATAGCTTAGAGCACAAAAAAAACGATTTTCCCTTAACGTGGGCAAAATCGTCTTTTCTGGTGCTTAATTTGAATAAGGTAAATGTAGCTCTCAAGTCAGGTAGTTCACTTTTCTAAAATCTTCTTCTATTCATATTTCATCCAGAAGTAAAAATTACTCCAAAAAGGGTTTGATACCTTCCCTCCTTACTCATAGTCCATTTCCATAGTTGTAAAATCTATTTTACCCCAAATGAAAACAACAATCTTTATGGCTTAAGGACCACTTTAATACATCCATCTGTCCTTGTATCAAACACTTCATACCCATGCTTTGCTTGGTCAATTGGAAGTACATGGGTTACAACATCGCCAGGATCTACTTTTCCTTCTGATATTAGTTTATAAAGGTAGGGCATATAAGGAATAACAGGAGCCTGTCCGGTTTTAATATCCACGTTTCTTTGGAAAATATCACCTAGGGGGAATCCATTATAACGGCCGCCATAAACGCCTGTTATCTGTATGGTTCCCGCCTTACGCACGGCTTGGGACGCAATTACAATCCCTCCCATGGCTCCCCCATGTAATTTAAGACCCGATGCAAGATATTCCATCGGAGTCATTTTGCCACTCATCCCGGAACAGTCAATAACGATATCTGCACCACCTTTAGTGAGTTCTTTAAGGTATTCACCAGTATTTTCATATTGTGCAAAATTTACGGTTTCGACTTTATTCGTCCTTTTTGCATGCTCTAAACGATAATCTAGATGGTCGACTGCAATCACTCTTTTCGCCCCTTTAAACCAAGCGAATTTTTGAGTGAGTAGACCTACAGGACCACAGCCTAAAACGATAACCGTATCGCCAGATTTGACACCTGCGTGATCTACACTCCAGAATGCTGTGGATGCTGCATCAGCGAGCAACACCAATTTTTCATCTTCTACCTCGCAGTCTTCTGGGATTTTGAAAGGGGTAAAGTTTCCATAAGGAACACGCATATATTCAGCTTGCCCGCCCGCATACCCACCAGTTGTTTCTGAGTATCCAAAAAAACCACCCATTTCCCCATGAGGATTTGAATTATCGCACTGACTTGTAAGGTCGTTGTCGCAATACCAGCAGCTCCCGCAGCTAACGTTAAAGGGGATAATGACCCGGTCTCCCTTCTTTAACTTAGTTACCCCTGGTCCAACTTCCTCAACAACCCCCATCGGCTCATGACCAATCACATAATCTGTAGGCATATTGGGAATTAATTGATGAATTAAGTGCAAATCGGAGCCGCAAATCGCTGAAGTAGTGACTTTTACAATAATATCATCCGAATTTTTGATGTTAGGGTCTTTAACTTCTTTAACCTGTACATTTTTATTGCCCTGGTAAGTTACGGCTTTCATGATGCTTTTCCTCCTTTATTTATTCGGCGTTGCGAACATGCCGAGTCTGTCAGTATCATTCGGGAAAAGATTCATTCCAGCGATACTAACCGCCATATCGGCTGATTTCAAATCTAATTCCACCTGTTTACCTACATCGTTCGGATAAAGCCATCCCTTCCTGATCATTAAATCGGATAACTCACCATGTAAGTCAATAGATTGCTCCATTTGCTGGTACAATGCTTTTCTCAATGCGGGATTCGCTGTTTCAGATAATGCAATACCATAAGTATGAATCCCACTTTTGATAGAGAGTAGAAAATCTAGCGCGAAAGAGGAATCAGCCATTTCCGGCATATGTTCAGCGCCTTGAGGATCTAAAAAATCCATTTCCATTTAAATTTCACCTCATTTTTCATAGTTTGTTCGGGCTTCTGTATAAAATCCCTTTAGCTCGTTTATAGCAGCTATAGATTGTTGTACGTCTTTTTCCATTAATGCTTTTAAGTCATTGTCAAAGCAAATTCCTTGCATTAATTTTGATCTCATTAAACCGATTGTTTTAAAATTTAAAATTTCATGCGTTTCCATGGTTTCATGAAATGCCAAGCTTTCATTTTCCATACGTGCACCTCCCTAATCTATATAACAAAAATACCTTTCCCAGTTCATCTGTTTGTTATACGGAATATTGACCGATAGGTAGTTTATTTCGCAAAATACACGTTACCTTTGCAAATGATGATGTATAAAAACTTTTGTATTACGAAAGATATGTAAGTGAATTCTCAAAGAAATGGAGTGAAAAATCATGACGAAAAATTTAGGACTGCATGAGACTTTAGAGGCGCACGAAATTTTAACTTTCAAGAGTCTTTGTCTAACAAAGTCCTCTACAATGAGCAGTTTAGTGCAGGATACAGAACTACAAAATATTCTATTAAAAGACATGAGCACTGGGACACAAGATATTCAAACACTCCAGGAAATTCTGACGAATCGAGGGGAACAGTAATGACAAATTTCTTGCAAAATATGGCGGGGATGGGTGGCATGACTGATCAGGTGATTGCAACGGACTTCTTAATATCCGCAAAATCAGGAATTAGAAATCTTGCTTTTGCCATTACAGAAACAAAAACACCTGAATTGAAAGCAGCCTTAAGAGAACAGCTTCGTGTCGCTGTAGAAAGACACGGAGAGATAAGTAACTATATGATTTCAAAAGGTTACTATCATCCACATGATTTAAGTGAACAATTACAAGTTGATTTAAATACAGCAAATACAGCCCTAAACCTTCCTCAACAATAAAGTCACCTCATGGATGTGAAAACAGACAGATTACACAGAGGTTCGGGCAAGTCGAAAAAAGCAATGAATTTCTCGAACTTGAGAAACATTGCTTTTTTTAGGGGTATATTATAGGAAGTGCTTAGCAAAACAAGGTAATAATGGTAATGTAGATGATCCAATCTAAACGATTTTTACTTCTTTCTTACTAGGGTTAAATCGATTTCTTCATGCCACACTCTCTGCATTTCCGAATATATTTAACCGAACTTTCAAACTAAGCTTTACCGCAATTGTCATAGCGACCACTAACGTCAGGATAATCTTCAATTATGGTGTCATATTCCTTTTTTTCCTCTAGAATTTCTTCAGACAAAGTAAAATCGCCCTGTTTAATAGCCCTACGATGATACTCAACACTCAAATCAACTGGAACATGGCGGTCTAACTCATCATGAATTAAAATTTGCTCGACATTCAAAGGCAACAATTCTATCGGTGAAGCTAACCTACAACGTTCAGATACTTCTTGAGCAGCTACGTGACTACTTCCCCCTTTTTCTTCATGGATTTCCCACATCTTCTTCAGATCCGAAACCCCTGCCAAACTTAATACGCTCTGTATAGGTACAAGCAGAGTATTTCCGATCCCCTTCCGTTTGAACTTTGTTAATTCGGGATGCCAGCCAGAGAGCCAAGTGTTTGCCAGGGCCACTATACGATTTTCCAAATCAGAAAGGTGTCCCTGGTATATAAGATCATCCAATCGATTTTCGGTATAGGAGAAAAAATCGCAGCCACGATTATCTCTGAAATTGGTGAAATCGATCGGTTTAATCATCCGAAAAAACTGGTTGCCTTCGCTGGAGTAGATCCAAGTGTTCACTCATCGGGTAAGTTTACGGCAACCATCTTTCTTCAGTGTGGATGGCAGGGGTGCAGGGTCAAGGAGGGCAAGTTCCTCAATTAAGAAAGTAGACTAGCAGAGAGTACGCTTATATTAATGAATAAAGAAATATGACTATTTAATTTTTTAGTCATTTACTTCGACATAACACTTTAGGGACTTCATCTAGCTGAGAGTGTACAACGACTATCTTTTCCATCTTAGACCCTGGAGAAGATGAGACTTTCCCCCTTTGAGTAGACGTTATAGACCATGTTTTTTCATTTTGCGGATTAAGGTCGTATGCGAAACTCCCAATACCTTGGCAGCCTTGCGAATACTCCCTTCCCGCTGAATCATGCTCTCGATTAGATTTTTCTCCACAGACTTAAATAAGTTACTTTTGGTATCCTCATTTCTTAAGAGTTTTGATAGACTGACTCCCGTATGTTGTTTTGCAATAGGCAAATCCTTCGGTTCTATTACATCGTTTTTAGTGGTTAGGACAAGTCGCTCTATAATATTTGACAATTCTCGGATGTTGCCTGGCCAGTGATATGCGCAAAGAATATCCATAGCATCCATCGTAAATGATTTATTCTTATTATATTCCTCATTAAATTTTTGGAGAAAATGGCCGATTAACAAGGGGATATCATCCTTTCGTTCCCTCAATGCTGGAGTCTGGATAGGGATGACGTTCAATCGGTAATATAGGTCTTCCCGAAATTCTCCTCTCAGGACCATAGATTCTAAATCCCTATTGGTCGCTGCCACAATTCTTACATTGACCTGAATCACCTTCGTTCCACCGACCCGGGTAAACTGCTGGTCTTGTAGCACACTTAAAAGTTTTGCCTGAAGATATAAGGGAAACTCCCCGATTTCATCCAAAAATAAGGTTCCTTGATCAGCAAGTTCAAATAATCCTGGCTTCCCATCCTTCTTTGCACCGGTGAAGGCACCGGTATCATAGCCAAAGAACTCAGATTCCAAGAGATCCTTAGGGATGGCCCCGCAGTTCACTTTGATGAAGGCTCCGGAATCTTTCCGCTTACTTGTCTCATGAATTTCCCTAGCCAAGACATCTTTTCCTACTCCAGATTCACCCAACAGAAGTACTGTTGAGTCAGTTGGACCGATATGGTGAATAAGGTCGATAATTTCCTTCATCATCCGGTTAGCGGTGATGATTCCCCTTTTGGAATGGTGCTGTCGAAGTGATAAAAGTTCCATATAATATTTTGCTGAAAGCCTCTCTATTTCTTCTACCTTTTTCTTCATAATTATCTGATCGGTTATATCATGGGTGATGGATAACACCCGAATCAAACGGTTTCCTCCATCAAAGATAGGAATTGCAGTAACCAAGACAGTCCTTCCGTTCTGATACTGTTGGAAATCGGTCACCGTTTGTTTTTCCTGAATAGCCCTCAATGTGACAGATTCTTTTTGGAAGATTCCACTTTCCACAATATCCCTTATATTCCGCCCAGCATAAGCTTCGCGAGGTAAACCACTTAATTTAAGCATGGACTGATTGACCAATAGAATTTTCCCTTCCTGATTCATCGCCAAAATTCCATCATGAAAATTCTCTACAATTGTCCGATATAATTCTAAATCAGGTATCCTCGTAAACTCCATGTGCTCCTCCTACGATCCAAATTGTATAGTTATAAACCATTTCCAGTAACGCTTATGTGTCACCTGTTAGCCCTTTCTGAAACGGCTTCTCTATACAGTACAAAAGAAATGTACGACAAGCAGAACAAAACAACGACGAATATGAATCTCAATATATAACCGGATCCAAAACGAACAATAATTAGAATAGTAATGTACATAGTTCTTTAGCGTATCGCATTGAGGGTAACCCCAAACTCTTTCATCTTTTTGAGAACCATTGTATGAGTGACACCTATGGCCTTACCAGCTTTTCGCACTGATCCGTATTTTTTTAGGGCTTGGATTAGCGCTTCCTTTTCCAGATCGACCAGGTTGCCTCCTTCTGCAGGACCGTAACAAGACAGCTTGAGGATTTGCAAGTCTACCTCAGGTTTACCTTCTTGAACCTTCAGTTTATTTTCTATCTCGTTACATTCACTTACTATATTTGGAATATGCTTCAATTTAATGACCTTGGCACGGCAGGTAAGCACTAGTCGTTCCACTATATTGGATAACTCCCGAACATTCCCGGGAAATTTATACATTAACAATTGATCCACAACTTCTTTTGATAAGCGTTTTGAATATTGATGTTTCTCATTAAATTTCTTCAAAAAATAACCAAGTAGCGGAGTAATATCATCCTTTCTTTCCCTTAGTGGCGGAATTGTTATTGGTATGATATTCAACCTATAATAGAGATCTAGCCTAAATGTTCCTTCCTCCACCATTCTTTCCAGGTTTCGATTGGTTGCAGCAATAACCCTTACATTAATTTTGATCGTTTGTGTTCCTCCAACTCGGATAAGTTCCTGTTCCTGAAGAACCCGCAGGAATTTTACCTGCATGTCTAATGGCAACTCTCCGATTTCGTCAAGGAAAAGAGTTCCGTTATTGGCCAATTCAAAAATACCCTGCTTACCTGCCTTTTTTGCCCCTGTAAAAGCACCCTGTTCATATCCGAACAACTCTGCCTCTAATAGATTAGGAGGAATCGCTCCACAGTTTACTTTCACGAATAATCCTTTTTCAAAACGCAAGCTGTTTTCATGTAGCACTTTGCCAATGACCTCTTTCCCAACTCCAGATTCCCCCAGCAATAATATAGTAGAATCGGATGATGCAACATGATAGACAAGATCAAGGACATCTAGCATTTCTTGGCTATAGGCTATCACTTCTCCTGAACTTGTTATATTTTGAATGCGCACCTGTTTGAGCTCGGTTTGGTAGCGCGAAGGTAAATTCTTGGATTCAGCAAGTTGCTCCTGAAGTCTAGTTAAGTCCGAGACGTCCCTGACGTTTGCCAGAACCCGGATCAATTCTCCTTTTTGGTTGCAAACCGGCGTAGCTGTAACCAGAGTATATATTCCAGTATTTTTATACTTCTGAACGTTTGTATAGGATCTTCCTGATTGTAGCGTCTTCATCACCACAGAATCATTCAGAAATAGGCCTTTATCCACCATATCGTTCATGTGCGCCCCGACCATTACCTCCTTGTTCAGCAAAGTGATCTGTTCAAACTCCTTATTGATATGCAGAATATATCCTGTCTCATCTGTTATCAATATTCCATCATAAGAATTGTCTATAACGAGCATTAACTGATTTAATTCTTCCTGCAGGCAACGATGAATCTCATTCCATTTGATACTGCCGTAATAAATTCCACCCTTTACAACAGGAATAATTTGGTGGGTGTTGGAACACGGTAAGCCGTAAATCACTTCCGTCCCGTCGACTGAAACACAGTCTTTATCAATGTACTCTTCGACGAATCGGTCTGAATCAGTATTTAGTAAATCCCTTGCATGAATTATTCCTATGAAATTTTGACCCGACAAAACAGGGATCTCATTTAATTGTGAAGACTTCATGAATTCAGCCGCTTTCCAGATAGGATCTGCACTTTGAACGACAGGAACATTTTGTTCAATACAATCTAACCAGTTCATGTATATCACCTTTTTTCATTCTTTTCGAACAGATTAAGGATATTTGGAATTGTTTCTTGTTAAATAGATGTGTAGAAATGAAGCTCTTATATATGAGAACGGATATGAAAATTAACCTAATAAACACCATCGTGAATAATATCATTAGAGTAAACAACCTCTTAAAACAATAATATTATTACTCTTCAAATAGGTATAACTGTATATCATTCGATAGTTCATTGGTCAACTAAGGATAGAAGATTTTTCTTTTTGATTATTTTAAATATTCAAAGGTGTAAGTCCTTGTAAGGAAGTCAAAAGGAACAAAAAAAGCTTGTAGAGAGTAATACCACGCTTTCTCTACAAGCTGGGAAAGAACGGATTCAGGGGTTTCTCAACACCTCAGTTGACTTACTATCCATTATTTACTTTCCTTTAAAAATAGGTTTTCTCTTTTCGACGAACGCATCTACGCCTTCTTTAAAGTCTTCTGTTGTGCGAAGGAGGCCGTAGGCTTTCCCTTCCATTTTCAATCCGACTCCCAGCGGACTTTCTTCAGAAGCGTTCAACACCTCTTTTGCAACACGCTGAGCAAGCGGAGAAAATTGAACAAGCTCCTCAACTAACGAATCCACTGTTTGTTGAAGGTCCCCTTTGGACACTACTTGTGTTAATAGACCCCATTGATACGCTTCATTTGCAGGAATTTTTCTGGCACGCATGATCATGTCCTTTGCTCTTGTTAAGCCCACAATCTTTGCAATTCTCTGTGTACCTCCGCTCCCAGGAATCATTCCTAGGTTCATTTCTGGAAGGGCAAGCAGGGTATCTTCCCGTGCAATCCTGAAATCACAGGCCATCGCAAGTTCTAGGCCTACACCGAACGTATACCCCTGCAGCTGAGCGATGACAGGTTTTGGAGAGCGTTCAGGAGCAGCCACGTTTTCGGCTAAATGGGAAAGCTTTTCTTGATGGGTCGCCATAAATTCTGGGATGCTTCCTCCTGCACTAAAGCATACATCTCCTGCTCCTTTGAGGATAATGACACGCACTTCATCATCTTGATTCAAACCATCAAAAATCTCTGTCAGCTGTTCTCTGCCGAGCATACTGATATAATTCATTTTCTCTGGACGATCGAACACGATTGTTGCCGTTTGTTTTTCTGCATTTTTCTCTACCCGAATATGGTCATACGTTTGTTCTGTTATAGTCATTTGTTATTTCCCCTTTTCTATTTAAGATGAGATCGCTGTTTTTTTATTTACAATCGTTTTCTCGATGGCATTAATGATACCGGCATACCCCGTGCAGCGGCATAAGTGGCCAGAAAGCATTTCTTTGATTTCCTTGGTAGATGGATCTGGCTTTTTTTCAAGATAATCTGTTGTAGACATTAAGATACCTGGTGTACAAAATCCACATTGAAGACCGTGGCATTCGACAAAGTTTTTCTGTAGATCTGTCAACTCACCATTATTTGCTAACCCTTCAACGGTTTTAATTTCGTCCCCATCTATTTGTACAGCAAACATGAGACAACTTCTCACAGCTGTGCCATTTACGTGTACGGTACAAGCACCACAAACACCGTGTTCACATCCAACATGTGTTCCAGTCAGTCCGCATACATCTCGGATAAAATCACTTAACAGCATTCGTGATTCCACTTCTTCTTGATAGACTTTGCCATTAATAGTTACTTCCACTTGATGACGTCCCATTTCTCTACCTCCTTGCCCTTTCATAGGCTTGTGTTAACGTACGCTTCGTTAAAACTTTAGCAAGATGTGTTCGATACTCTGCTGAAGCATGAAGATCTGATTCGGGCTCAACTGCTAATTCTACACTTTCGACTATTTTTCCTAGCAAAGAATCGGACAGTGTTTCCCCTATCATGAAGTCTTCTGCATCCTCTATTAACAAAGGAATGGCCTCAACTCCGCCAAGGGCTAATCTTATGGATGAAATCTTGTCATGATCATCAACTGTCATATAGCAAGAAGCAGCAACTAACGCGAAGTCCCCATGCCTCCTGGCAATTTCCTGAAACGAATACCCTCGTCTACCTCCAATGATTGGAATATTAATCTCCGTTAAGATTTCTGTAGGGATAATATCTGTCGTCAAATAAGTAACAAAGAAATCTTCTGCACTAACGTTTCGAACCTCATCCTTTGATGCAATTTCCACTGAACCGTTCAGTGTTAGCAAGGCAAGCGGGAGCTCGGCACTTGGATCGGCATGAACAATGCTTCCACCTATAGTTCCCCTATTCCTTGTTTGCACATGTCCAATTTGGGTAATTGCGTCGGTTAATAGACCGCAGGTATTGGCTACCATTTCAGATTCTTCTACTTTACTTTGTCTTGTTAAAGTTCCTATTTGAAGTAGATTTTGATTTTCATCATTTTTAATATAATCTAGTTCTGTTAAGCCATTAATATCAATTAAGCACTTGGGTGATGCAAGTCGCATATTCATAATGGGAACTAAGCTTTGCCCACCGGCAATGATCTTTCCATCTTCACCGGCTTCTTCTAAAAGATTCAATGCTTCTTTTAGTGTGGTAGGTTTATAGTAATCAAACTTTGGTGGTTTCATATTTCCCCTCCCCTTCGGTAATCCTATTTTTATGAGATTCAGAATATTTGTTTAAGGAGCTGTCACTTTTTCCTTTGCCTCACTGAGTAACTTCCAAATGCGATTAGGACTTAATGGTAGCTCATCGATTATAATATCTAAATGGGCTAAGGCATCACTTACGGCATTGGCAATCGCCACCGGTGCACTCATGGTATTCCCTTCACCCAAGCCTTTGGCTCCTAAAGGAGTAAGAGGGGACGGAGACTCCGTATGTTTAATCGTTACATTAGGGATTTCTGGAGCAGTTGGGCATAAATAATCCATAAATGACCCCGTTAAGAACTGTCCATTCTTGTCATAAGCTAATTCCTCGTATAAAGCGCCACCAACACCATGAGCCAGACCACCCATGATTTGTCCATCAGCAATCAACGGATTTAAAAGCTTTCCAGCATCATGAACGGTGAAATAATCTAGTATTTTCACTTCTGCTGTATCCGGATCAATTTCCACGGTCACCATATCCGCAACAAATCCGTATGTGACAGAGGAATTGATCAGGTCGTTATCATCCGGTGGTTCTGCAGCCTGAGGTGTATAATAATGAGTTTCATAGATTCCTGGTTCCATTCCTTCAGGTAATGCAAGCGGATTCCAATGTGCTAGACCTGCAAGGCGCTTGATAGGAAACTTTTTAGTAGGATTATCCCTTACGTAAATGAAACCCTCTCCCAGCTCGAGCTCAGAGACGTCTACACCAAGTTGAGAGGCAGTAATGTTAAAAAGTTTTTTCCTTACCTTTTGGGCTGCATAATAAATAGCGCTTGAACCTAACGAGGCAAACCGACTTGAATAGCTTCCTGAAGCGATGGACCAAGGACTAGTCGCTGTATCAAGTTCAGCGATTATATTTATTTGTTCCCTTGGTATCCCTAAAACTTCAGATACAATTTGGGCTGCCACAGTTTCGTGTCCTTGACCTGTTGGTGCAGTGCTAATTCTCACGTTTACACTTCCTAAGGGATCCATTGAAACAGTAGCCGCTTCTGATGCCCCTGATTTCGGTAAGGATTTCGCTCTTTCTTCTGGTGTTAAGGCAACCGTGATATATCCCATATTTGATCCGGATGGTTCGACGATACATGCAAGGCCGACGCCTAAAATTTTTCCGTTTTTACGCGCTTCTGCTTGTTTTTTTCTAAAGTTCTCATATTTCCCCGTTAAAAGGGCGAGTTCAAATGAATTCTCATAATCCCCACTGTCGTAAATTCCACCCGAAGCTGTTGTGAATGGAAATTGTTGTTTTTTAATCAGGTTTTTTCTAATCACTTCAGAGTGGTCCAAAGAAAGTTCTTTTGCAATAAGCTGCATAATTCTTTCGAGGGCAAAGTAATGCTCCTGTCCCCCGTAACCACGGATTAACCCGGTAGGTGACTTGTTTGTCATGACTGCAAACGCTTCAATATTTAAATTTGGTATATCGTATGCCCCGGTTGAGTTGGCATGGTTACGGTATAAGCAGGCTGGTTCTGGTGCGCGAATATAAGCACCAACATTATCCATCAATTTCATTCTTAAACCGGTGACCTTGCCATCATTTTTGACTGCGGCTTCAATGTAGGTCACGCGATCTGTTCCGCTCGCACTTGATGAAAGATGTTCCTGTCGATCTTCTATCCATTTAACTGGACAGCCGAGAAGTTTACTTGTGATGGAACAAAGAACGATATATGGGAAAAGCCCTGCCTTTATTCCATAACTTCCCCCAATATCCTTTGGAATGATCAGTCTTAATTTATTGCTGGGGACTTGTAAGGATTGAGCCATGATTGCCTGAATAATAAAGGGTCCATGAAAATTAGCATGAACATTATACTGATTATGAGCAGAATCATAGTTTGCAACCACACCATATGTTTCAACAGGGGTAGCCGTATATTTCGGAAACTTATATTTATGCTTGACGATATGATCTGCTTCTTTAAAGGCTTTGTCTACATCTCCATAATGGAATTGACGATGATTGGCGATATTCGACCCAACATTTTCATGTAAGATCGGTGCATCCTCTTGTACCGTTTTCTCAATATCTACAATGGCTGGTAACTGTTTATAAGAAACTTTAATCTTTTCCATTGCGTCTTCGGCAGTATAACGATCCTTGGCAACTACAATGGCAACAGGTTCTCCAACATACCTCACCTTTTCGATGGCAAGAGGAAAGTACTTAACTGGTGCCGTAACCCCAACACTAAATGGTTTTACATGGTCTTTTATGTCTTGACCGGTTACTACTCCCTTTACTCCCTGCATTTTTACCGCTTCGGTTGCGTCTATGGATATTATATAAGCATGAGGATGTGGACTACGTAAAATTGCCGCATAGCCTGTATTTGTTGTGTTACCAAGATCATCAATATAAGTTCCTTGACCGGTTAGTAGCCGTTTGTCCTCCACCCTCGTAGCAGACTTACCTATTACCTTTGTCATGTACAACCCCCCTCTTTTTAATCAATCTTTGATAATCGTCTATTGTGTCAACATCCGGAATAATGTGCTGATTCATTGGTGCATATACAACTTCCCTGCTAAACTTTTGAATGACGGACTTTCCACCACTATCTCCTTCTACCTGTAAAAGATGATGAAACATAACTCGTTTGAATAAAACAGGATGCCCCTTCTCGTTGTTAAAAAAAACCGACTGAACGATGGATGGCCTATTCTTTACTTGGTAGGTTTCAACAATTCTGTTTATTGAGCCTTCATCCATTTCAGGCTGATCGCCTAAAAGAATAACCATGGCCTCTACTTGTTGGGGTAAAGCTTCCAGTCCGACTTTAATCGAAGTAGACATACCTAAATGTGAATCATGATTCTCTACCACTTGTTTTATACCAGGAACAGATACCGCCTCTACCAACCCATTCACTTTTGGATTTATCACAACAACCACCCCATCAAGTACTGAGTGTAAACACGTTTCGATGACATGAAGAACTAGTGTTTTTTGTTGATAGGGCAAAAGCATTTTTGGAGTACCCATTCTGGTTGATAAGCCCGAAGCTAAAATGATCCCCCAGACTTCATGATTCTTATCATTGATAAGCAATCACTCTCCTATGATCTCTAGAGGTGTACAAAAGTTCCTTACCCTTCGTTTGTTTTAAATGCATCGAATTACCACCACGATGAACATTAACCAATTCTGCAGCAATACTGATAGCAATTTCCTCAGGAGTTTTTGCACCAATATCAAGGCCTATAGGACTATAAATACGGTTTAACTGTATTTCATCAATAGTGAAACCGTGGAGCAACTGGTTTGTTCTGGTTGTTGGTCCTAACACTCCGATATAGGGTACCGATGAATGTAACAACGATTTTAGAACCAATTGGTCTTGAGTAAAATTGTGGCTCATCACAATAGCATAACTATGTTCACTTAATGGAACGGAAGTGGGGTGGTCTCGTTCATAGCATATTAATTCATCGGCTAAGGGAAAATTTCTTTTATTAACAAAGCCCGGTCGGTGATCTAATACATTTACAGTCCAGCCTAAATTTTTAACCGTCTTCACCAATGGAACAGCGTCTGGTCCTGCACCAAATATGTAAAGGGTAGGAACCGGCGTAATATGGTCATAGAAGACTTCACTGTTATCTTTCATCTTGAGATCCATTGGTTCCCCAATTTGTAAATTGGAGTGAACCCATCTCTCACCGATCTTAGATTCTTCTTCATCACGAGTTATGGTTGCTATGATAATGGGCTGACTTGTTGTAAAAGCCTCTCTCATTAACTTACTTCTTTCATGGTGACCAACAGGATCAAATAGCTCTATAAAAATCTCAATGGCTCCATTACACCCTACACCCAAGCCCCAAATTTGGTCTTCTTCGCCTCTGAAATCGTAATGGATTTTTTTGGGTTTTTCTGTCTGTAAAACTTCTTTTCCATGCTCAAGGACATCACCTTCCACACATCCTCCACTTAACAAGCCTATTAACTCTCCATCTTCAGCAAAAAAACATTTTGCCCCTTCTTTCTGGTAGGTTGAACCTTCGACACGTATGACAGTGGCCAGAATTCCTCTTTTCTTTTCTCTGACACACCTGTCCATCTCATTTATTATGGTAATCATAACCACCCCTCCCAAAGTGAAAAAATATTTTTTTCAATTGATATCTTTTTTTCTTTCCCAGAAAAAATGCTCTCGATACTGAGTTGGAGTTTTTCCTTCTATTTTCTTGAATGTTGTTGCAAAGTAACTGGAATTTGCAAAACCGGTGTTATTAGCAATAACATCAATTGGTAGTGAAATCATTCTTAACATATTTTTTGCCTTCTGAACACGAATCCAAGATAAGTATTCTACAAATGTCATCCCTATTTCTTCCTTAAAAGATTTACTAAAGTAGGATGGGCTTAAATAAACCTTATCAGCAATATTTTTAAGAGTAAGACATTCATTGTAATGTAACTGAATGTATTGTACGGCACTTTGAATCGGTTTTCTTAAATCTAATTCGAATTCACCTTCATTTTTAACCGTCTGACTTATTTCCATTTTAATTATTGGTCTTAAAACACGATCGAATATGTTCAAAAGCTGGTTTTTAGTAAGCGGTTTCAATAAATAAGCTGAAAAACCCGCATTAATGGCTGATTGGACGATTTCAAACATTTTTAACCCAGTAATTGCAATGATGGGTAAGTCTGGATAGATAAGTAGTACGTTTTTTCCAAAATCTATGCCATCCATGTTCGGAAGTGAAACATCCATTATAAGCGCACTTGGACGGGATTGTTTAAGCATCATCATAGCCCGTTGTGCGTTATTAGCTTCATAAATACGAAGAAAGTTATAGTCGCTATTTTCAATAATATGACGAATATTGCTTATACAGCTTAGGTCTGTATCAACAATTAGCAGCTCTGCCATAGGACACCTCTTTACTTCTATGTAAATCTATTATAAAAATATTCAGAAATAATTAGTTTTAATTTTTTAAGATGAGAGTTATAAAAATTTAACCACTTCACTAGAGTTAGAAAATACATCTTTTTCAACACTCTCAGCGGAGAGATTTATTTTATATCAGCCTACAGAATCGCTTTGATTTTGTAGTGCCTCAAAATCACCCTCACGTAATTTTCGGCGTAGGATTTTTCCAACGGGGTTTTTTGGCATTTCCTTAACAAATGTATACTTTCTTGGTCTTTTATAGTTCGACATGTTAGGATACCTTTTACAAAACTCATCTAACTCTTGTGCTGTAACCGTTTCGTTTTTAGAGACAATATAGGCGGATACGATTTGTCCCAATCGATCATCCTGCTCTCCAATAACAATAGCTTCCAAAACGTTTGGATGTTGTGACAGACAATCTTCAATTTCTAATGGATGAATATTTTCTCCCTCAGAGATAATCATATCGTCAAGCCGACCAACAACGAATAAATCGCCGTCTTCATCAAGAAAACCAATATCTCCTGTAAAATACCAACCATTGCGCATCGCTTTAACAGTAGCATCAGGGCGATTCCAATACCCCTTAAATGCTTCAATGGAATCTAAATTTGAAATTATTTCACCAATTTCTTTTTTCCCAACTATATCTTCGGGAGTAGAACGACCGTCGGGATCTGCTTTTACAATACGAAGATTTTGGTGAATACCTGGTTTACCTACACTGCCTGGCTTTTCAGATACATTAGGACAAATAGAAAACGTATATACTTCTGTACTGCCGTAATGATTTACAAATACCTTTGGTTTAAGTAACTTCACACATTGATTTACTAATGTAGTGGTCATTGCAGCACCTGCATATCCAACTTTTTCAAGCTTGGATAGGTCATATTTATTGAAGTCTGGATGTGTTAGCATATCATGATAAAGCGTAGGGATTAAATAAAGGGAAGTGATTCTTTCTCTGTAAATAATCTCAAGAGCATCTCCAGAATCAAAGTCTGGCAAAATAGCAATTTTTCCATTTAATAACGCCATGGTAAGCAGTGAACGAACGCCCATTGTATAATAAAGCGGCATTACTCCTAGTGTACTTTCCCACAACTTGTACTGGTTTTGGACGATATGTGCCATCGCTGAGGCATATTCATTCCTATGGGTACGTGGTACTCCCTTTGGACGTCCTGTTGTTCCTGACGTGTATAACATGATCGAAATATCATTTTCATCTAAAGTAGGCTTTTGATAGCTACCTGGGCTTCGGTCTACTAGTTCAGGATAAGAAATATCTACACCAATATAATTCTCATCACCTATCAAAATTGGCCTTTCAGAAAAGTTCGATCCTAATACGGCATTTTGACTGGCTGATTCATAGACGACAGCTTTCGCTTCAGCATCGTTTACACAATACTCGACCTCTTTAGTGGATAATCGGTCATTAAGCGGAGTATAGATCGCACCAAGTTTTTGTAATGCCCAATAAATGATTACATTTTCAACTCGGTTCTTTAAGATGACTACAACACGATCCTGCTTCTGAATGCCTAGACGCTGTAAAGAGGCTGCAATTTTTTCTATTTCCTGTTGTAATTGGACATAAGTATAGCGTTTTTGGTCTTGAACTAAAGCGATATGGTTTGGGTAGCGCTCAACTGCAAAATCGAATAATGTACCTAAATTCATTTTACATCTCTCCTTTTCCCCTTGAGTTGTGCTTATCTTATCTAAATCACTTTTTACTCGTTTTTTAATTCTAAGAAAGGCCAGTTGTGGTTTTTTAGCATGGAGGCTGTTGCGGGTATTATCCTTGAGTCAGTTGATTCCAAGGCCCCCACACCCTTTACGATTATTCGATAAGATATAGATTTACAATCGAGTAGTCACCCTTCACTGCTACACAACTATAGAAATATCAGCTTAATACATATTTTCTATTTTCTTTAACAAGCTCTATTTTTTTGCACCCCATGATGCATATTTTAAACACCTCTGAATCTACTCCCTAGACTGTTAAATTTCTGCTGACAATTTTAAACTCCCTATACCTTCCATCATGAATACCCCCTCGCTTTATATTACTTTACTAAAATAACATATGATAGAAGAGTTATGTTTCAAAAAATGATTTTAAAATTAAGAATGCATCTTTAAATTTATTAATAGACATAATAATCGATAACTTACTTTTGGTATTCAATATTTCACTTTCCTCATATCAATATTTTCCTTAGTTCAAACAATGTACCTATATTGAATCTATTAAAACTGCAAAAAACAAGCCAAGTTCCATTTATAAAAAAACCTAGGCTTCCTGTTCCTTATAATTCCATCTAGAAAAGGTAGTTTAGTTGTTTTGATAGTGGTTTTAAAGGAAAAAAATAAAGCATGAAGCCGTTTATTTTTCAAGAGACTTTGCAGGTCTTTTTTACCCAGTGAATCAAAGGCATACTGTTCAACATGAATTCAAAAGTTTGACTAATACTTTTTGTACAGGTTTGCTTACAATCACATTGAATAGAGGAGAATATGAATGATAACTTGTAGGAAATGAGCGAAGTGTTTTTTTGATTACCCATGTTGAAAAGGCTGACACCAAAAGGTCAAGCACTAAGCCTTTTGAGTCAGCCACAATTTTTTCATATTTTTTAGAAGTCTATATCTCCTTCAAGATGAACTGATTGAATCAATTTATCAGGATTTATGTAATCATCTAGATTACATTCATTGTAGCCGGGAATTTGAACTCGCAAGTATTGCATTTCTTCACTGTCTAAGGGGATTGTACAGTCAAATCCCATCTTCGAGCCCACTCCATCGCGTGTTGACGGGTCAAGCTTCGAACTTTGTGCTTCATGAACTACCACTAAGTCTCTGTCTGCTTGAAAGCGGGTTGCGATTGCCCATTCCACTTCTTCCATATTAAAAATATCAACCTCTTCATCCGTTACGACGACATGTTTAATATCAAAACTGTTAGCAAGTGCTGCTAAAATTGCATTTTTGGCTTCACCCTCATTTCTTTTATTAATGGAAACAATGGCATGATACCGACATGTTCCACCAGGGCTCATATGAACCGCTTTTACGGATGGAACTGTCTGTCGAATGCTCTGAAAGAGACTTGCCTCACGAGGGATGCCACCAAGCAAAAGATGTTCGTAACCCGCAGGGACAATGGTATAAAAAATCGGGTTGTTACGGTGAGTGACAGCCGTAATCTCAATCACCTCTTTGTCACTGCGTGGTCCATAGTATTTTGGGAATTCTCCAAAAGGGCCTTCAGGCTCTCGAACATGTGGAAGAATTTTTCCTTCTAACACTATTTCCGCGTAGGCCGGTACATCGATATCTACCGTCTCACAACGAACGACTTCCAACGGTTCCCCCCGAAGGGCGCTTGAGATTTCCAGTTCATCTACCCCGAACGGAGTACTTGCTTGTGACGCCAGTAACGTCACCGGATCGACCCCAATTACTATCGCACACTCCAGTGGTCTTCCCGCCTCTTCAGCCTGTTTATACAAATGAAATGTATGGCGAGGCAAGATTAGGGCTCCTATCTTATTTCCCCCGGAGATTTGGAGGCGATGAATCGAAACGTTCTGCTTTCGAGTTACTGGATCCCGAACAATAAACAACCCAGCTGTGATGTAATTACCTGAATCTTTCTCATGGTGTACCGGAATTGGTAACATCTTCATCAAATCGATATTATCCAGAATAATATTTTCTTTAATTGGCGCTTGTTGTTTGTTTAGTGCTCGACAAGGAACGGGAGATGCAACTGCTTCGGTAAATTTTGAAATAACGCCATATTGGTCTGTTTCCAACGCCTCTGCAAAATCTTCACGTGTTGAACAAATTCCTGATACAACAGGAATCTGATAATCTTCTACACTAGTAAAGTATGTTGCTTTTTTGCCATCTAATTTCTTAGCTATTTTTGCGATTTCATACTGTAAGCTAACTTTTCGGTCAATTACCGCCAACCGATCAGTTGCTTGCAGATGCTCAATCCAGGTGCGAAATGTCTTAGCTTTCATAAAAAAAGATCTCCTCCTTATATAGCAACTGAAGTCCCTAATATATCCTTTAGTCTGCGTTCTAACATTTTAGACACTCTTTCACGGCCTCGAACTTCAGGTGGAGTTGGGTATTCCCTACCATCTACAATGACAGGTTGATCATATCGAACCAAGATAAGAGGAAGGTATTCTTCGTATAACGCACGAATTCTCTTGGCATGTTCTGGTTTACGGGCAAACAGCTTTAGCATACGAAGTCCAAAGCCTACATGCCGTCCTTCGTCTTCCTTGATTCGGGCAAATCCTTCACTCAAACCAGGCAATAGGCCCTTACTTCCGTATACACCTCGAAACACATCATATCCAGTCATCGCTTGAACACCTTCTATTATTCCTTGGTAATGGGTTAACCCTTCTACAAGTGCAGCCTCACGTTCCTCTTCTCCTTGTTCAAGAGCATTCAGCATTTCTTTTACACGATTATCAAGTTTCTGCTGAACCATATTTTTCACTGAAGGAATTCGCTCACGACCAATTACTTCTTTAAAATAGCGCATAAAAAACTCAGTATGTTTAAATTCCTCGAGCAATTGAGTACTAAGGAATGCCTGTTGTTCTGTAGAGGAACCTAACATGATCCAGGGACAAAACTTTAAGGCAACATTTTCTTCAGCATCGAGAAATCCTGTACAAAAATGAATAAGATATCCTTTAAGGTCTTCATCAAGCGCTTCAAAATCCCTTTTATCCTGGCTAAGATCGATAGCAGCAGGATCCCAAGTCCCAAAACGAATCGCTTTTCGATATAAGTCCCATGCCACTTCATCCGTCGTCTTTTCAATACTAGGGATTAGCTCTTCAGTTTTATCGATATTTTCTGTCATTACAATTACCTCCAATTTTATAATAGAATTAATAGTCTTTAATAAAAAAATCAAACTTTAAAACAGTTTTTTCAGTAGATCCAAAATCTCTTCTTCTGTTGCTAGCCAAGGATTAAATTTCCACATTCCACTTTTCACGGAGTCGTGTGCGATCCCCTTAAGCTGCTCTTCTTTAACCCCCACCTGCTGCAATTTCTGTGGAAGCCCGATATCGTTTCGTAATTTAGTCACATCTTCTATTAATTGGTCTGTAATCTTCCAACCAGGTAACGATGGATCAGTTACTCGAAAAACGCTCGCCATTTCAACATGCTTATCGACCAGGGATATCGAATTACGGCGGATAACCTCCGGTAAAAGCAGACCTATTGCTACTCCGTGACTAACATGGGCATATCCGCTTAACGCACTTCCAATGGCATGTGTTAATCCGAGGAAGGATTGATTGAATGCTATACCGGCCAAAAGACTAGCTTCTGCCATTTTGATCCTTGCCTCTACATCATTTCCATTAAATACGGCCCGACGAAGGTATTTGCTAACAGTTCGCATGGCTGATAATGCAAGTGCGTCACTGGCAGGCTGGGATATCCGTGACACAAATGACTCTGCCCCATGTGCAAAGGCATCAAATCCTGAGGCTGCTGTAATTTTCGTTGGTGCAGTCATCGTCATTTTAGGGTCCACTATACTTATATCCGGTGCGATGAATGGGCTCGTTACCGTAACTTTTCGATTCTCCTCCCAATCCGAAAAAACAGCAAACATGGTCACTTCACTTCCGGTGCCGGATGTCGTAGGTATTGCAATGAGAGGAATATTGGATGATTGCTTGATAAGATTTACTCCAGCATAATCACGAATACTCCCTCCATTTCCAGCTATTACACGAACACCTTTGGCTGTATCGATCGGACTGCCCCCGCCAATGGCGATTAAAGCATCGCATTCTTCCTGTTGAAATCCGTGAGCTGCTTTGTCAACGGTTTCAACGCTCGGATCCGGTTCCACCTCATCATAAATCACATAAGAAATGTGATTGTCCTCTAAGATTTTTGTTACATTTTCGATTAACCCTGATTTTAAGACACCGTTATCAGTAACGATAAAGGCACGTTTTACTTTAAAAGGTATATTGTTAAGTTCGTTGATTTTGTTATATCCAAAATAAATCTTTGTGGGAAGATGAAACTCAAATGATTGATACATAATAGATAGATTCCCCCCTATTCTTCTATTTCAATATTAATATGTTTTGTTTCGGTATATTCCATTAATCCTTCAATTCCCCTTGTACGCCCAATTCCGCTCTCTTTATAACCCCCAAATTCTGCTTGTGGGTAATTTTTGTTATAGGTATTAATCCAAACCGTTCCGGCCTCCACCTTTTTCGCAATTCTCACAGCTCTGTTGACATCCTTTGTCCAAACGCCAGCAGCTAAACCGAAAATTGTTCCATTAGCAAGTGAGATCGCTTCTTTCTCGTCCCTAAAAACTTGTATGGCCAGCACGGGCCCAAAAATCTCTTCTTGTGCTATTCTTGATTCAACTGGCACCTGATCAAAAATGGTTGGCTCAATATAATACCCTTTATCGTAATCTCCACCGGTCAACCTATTACCACCCGTAATAAGTTTTGCATCTTGTCTTCCAATCTCGCAATATTCCAAAATTTTATTAAGCTGTTCTTCCGAGATGACAGGTCCCATATCGGTTGTTTCATTTAACCCGTTACCAACTTTCAATTTTTCAGCCTGTTTACGCAATCCTTCCACCACTTCTTCATGAATCGACTCATGAACAATCACTCTTGATCCAGCAAAACACATTTGGCCGGCAGTAATAAAGGCTGATTTTGCAACGGCTTGAATTGCTTTGTTTAGGTTTGCATCAGGAAATATTATATTAGGAGATTTCCCCCCCAGTTCAAGAGCAAGTTTCTTCACCTTTTCTGCTGCTTTTTTCATTAAGTTTTTGCCAGTAGTCGTGTCACCTGTAAAGCTGATGGCATTAACATCGGGATTTGTAGTCATTTCATCTCCAATAACCTTTCCCGGACCAGACACGATATTCACAATTCCTGGTGGAAAGTCGCTATTTTCCTCGATTAATTTGACAATGGCAGTGCTGATAAGTGGTGTCCGACTTGCCGGTTTTAAAACCACTGCGTTTCCTGCAGCAAGGGCTGGAGCAACCTCTCGAATCATTAGCATAGCCGGCCAGTTCCAAGGTGAAATAATCCCTACTACTCCAATCGGCTCTTTGTCAATGATGCCATATGACGTGGAGGAAAGATTTATCGACCTACCAAATATACTTCGAGCCATACCTGCAAAATATTTTAACGTATCAATACAGGCGTCCAATTCTATACGAGACTCCTTTATCGGCTTTCCGTTCTCTGTGGTTAAAATTCTAGCAATTTCTTCTCTATTTTCCTTCAATTTATAAGCCCATTGCATTAAAGCATCAGAACGTCGCGAAGAATTTGAACGCCAGTCGGATGTATGAAATGCTGCCTTCGCCAATTTAATTGCCAATTTAATATCTTCTAATCCCGATTTCTGTGACTCTCCAACAATCTCACCTGTAGCAGGATTTACGGATTTCATCGTTTCCCCAGATTTGGCTTCTTGCCAATCGCCATTAATATAATTTCTAGTAATCTCTAATTTTGTAATCACTATTTATCCCCCCGTTTCTATTTGAGATTGCCTTTTGTTTCTGGAACGATGAGGCTTCCAATAATGTAGACAAGAAAAATTACAATCACAAAATACATAAGTGTGTACGGTATATTTTCAATCGAACCGCTTGCTAATGTTACGAAAGTTGGCATCATACCGCCAATTGCAAATCCCATATTCCATGACAGTCCTGTACCCGTAGACCGTATTGATGTAGGAAAGCGTTCATTAAGAAAAATTAACACAGGTGCATAAGCAGCATTTCCTAAAAACACCAGACCCATCGTATTCAAATAAATCGAAGTCGTTGTAACAGAATCGGCTAATGCTAGATAAAAATATGGAAGTCCGACGATATTTAAACATCCAATAACTAAAAAGGTCTTTTTTCTTCCAATAATTTCACTAAGTTGTCCGAACAGTAAAGCCGAAATTATCGTGACAATACTTGAGACAATGAGAACACCTGATAAAACTTCTGAAGATACATTGTTAACTACTTTTAGAAATGTGGGAATAAAACCAGCTGTAAGGTAATAACCTGAACCACCACCAATAACAATCATTAGATTCACAGCTATAACTCGGAAATATTTTGTAAATAGGGTCTTAATAGGAGACTGCGGTATTACATCCTCTTGCCCTTTTTCTTCATTTTCTTTACGTAATTGTGCCCAAAGCGGAGACTCGTTAAGTGTTCTAAATACAAGTAGACCAGCTACTGCACCTAAAATCCCTGTATAGAACATGACTCGCCAACCCCAATCATTAAACGCTTCACCAGGAAAAAAAGCAGAAACGATAGTAAACGTTAGTGAAGCGAATAATGCTCCTAACCCGGCTCCTCCCCCACCTATAAGACCAGACATCAATCCGCGCCATTTAGGTGACGCAGATTCTGTTCCAATTGTATGTGTAGATGCCACGACACCGCCGACAAAGACCCCTTGAACTAATCGTAGAATTAAAAAAAGGATTGCAGCCGTCACACCAATTTGTGGGACAGTAGGCAAAAGACCAAAGGCAGCTGTACTAACACCAACCCCTACCACAGAAACAATCATTGCTTTCTTTCGCCCGTTTTTATCTGCATAAGATCCAAATATTGCCGACCCAAGAGGCCGCATCAAAAGCGTTACCCCAAAAGAAGCATAAACAGCAGCTAAAGAAAGCGTGGGGCTGGTTGTAGGGAAAAATAGTACACTAATTGTGGGAGCCACAAAAAGGAGAAGAAAAAGATCATAAAGATCGAAAGACCACCCTAATAGTGACGCTGTCATTGCAGAGACAACCTGACGTCTGTTAACGATTACATTTTCTTGTTCAGAATGAGCGACTACATTAGACATTAGAGTACCTCCATTTTTTCATATCATGTTCTGAGTCATGTTAAACGGGAAAAATAGTATATTAATACCAAAAAAATAATGATTATAGATTGGTTATTATTTCATCTTTATTGAGTCCCGACCACCTTTCAAACAGTCGAGCATCAATACCAAACTGATCTAACGCCTTACCTACACTTTGATTAACAATATCATCTAATGATGTTGGCTTATGATAAAAACTAGGAACAGGAGGGAGGATTACCGCACCATTCTCTGCAGCTGATTGCATTAGCCGCAAATGCCCTAAATGCAATGGTGTTTCACGGACCATTAGAACCAACTTCCTTTGTTCCTTCAAAGTTACATCAGCAGCTCTAGTGATTAAATTATCATTAAAACTGTTTGCGATAGATGATAGAGTTTTAATAGAACATGGAGCAATGATCATCCCGTCAACATGAAAGGAACCACTTGAGATGCTTGCACCTATATCATTTGAATCATATACAAAACTGCACAGTGATTTTACTTGTTCCACCGAGTATTCTGTTTCATATTCGATGGTTTTTTCAGCAGAGGAACTAATAATTACATGACTTTCAATTTGAAGTTTGTTTAATGTCTCAAGACATCTAATACCGTAAATGGATCCACTTGCCCCTGATATACCTATAACAATTTTTTTCACTCTGTTTCCTCCTACATTTGAAAACGACTTTTTGGATCATGCACTTTGAAGCGGGTAATCAATCCACTTTTGTTAACTGCACGCTTTTCAAAGTTCCCCCCTTTCAACTTTCAATATTCATCTTTTATATTTGCAAGTTTCATGCCATTAATAAACTGTTTAAAATTCACTCTTTCCTACCCATTAACCATCCAACTGGAACGAATGACGTTACAACTGGAACCCCTGCAGTTCCGCTTTTCTTGAAGACTAGGGTAAGGCTCGAACCTTACTGGATGGCAAATTTCAAATAAACAAAAAACGTTTGCTCCATTCTGAAACGTAGACCCCGTTCAGATGGGCAATAATTTTACCTTTTACACCTTGTGAACTGCGTAATATATAGTACTAATTCCGATTCGGTACCTTTCAAAATTGAAGTAAAAAGGATATCCAACTGTGATTGTTTAATGTAAAAGCCCTTCTCTTAATCGAGAGGGCTTTTATTAGAGATGAATGTTTATTATTTATTTCAAACTCCTTGAGAAACGTTAGAATCTGTACTATTTTTACTTTGTTGAACAATGATGGTTTTAAAATCAGGCTTTTCAATAATTAGAGAAACAGCAACACCACCCAATATCGCCCAGAATGAAGAGCTTATATCATAAAAATGGACTCCTGACATCGCAATGATAAGGGCAAAAAAAGAACCAACTTGGAATTGGGGTTTAGAAAACGCTTCTTGTAATGAACTTAAAAGCACTCCCATCATAGCCAGTCCTGCAACAGTACTGATTAATACTTTCGGCATTGCAGCTACAAAAGGCATGACTGTACCTGCAAACAATCCAAAGGTAGAAAATAACACACCACATACAACTACTGCTGCATATCTTCCTTCCATTTGACCAGCTTCTTTTGATGCGCAGATTGCAGTCATTGACCCCGCAATATTCGCATTATGACCTCCAAAAAAAGACGTAATAACCCCGCCAATTCCGCTTAAAATCGTCATCTCATTAACCGGTGGTTTATATCCTTGGGTGTTTAACACACCTGTAGCCTGGGCGTTTTCAGCACCAATTACTAAAAGTGCAAGTGGGGTGCCTATTGAAATAATCGCATCAATATTGAATGATGGAGTCACTAGTTGAGGAACGACAAAAACGGAACTCACATCTTTCACTTGGAATTCTCCCATCCAAACCGATAAAATGATAGCAACAGCAAATGATATTAAAATAGGTGGAATTTTTTTTATATAACGGAATGAGAGAAGATACACGAGGATGGATGAACCTGCAATGATTGGTGCTTTTTCGAGGGATGCAATCATCTCAGTCCCAAAACTAATCATTGTTCCAACGACCATCGACATAACAATTGGAACCGGAATCCAGTGCATAACTTTACCAATAACCCCTGCTATCCCTAACATAAAGACAATGAGGCCTGCAGCCAAATAAGCACCAGCAGCTTCATTTAAAGAATAGTTTGACAGTGAACCTACAACAAGTACAGCACCTGGAATTGAATAAGCGCCAGCAATCGGCTGCTTATTTCTTAAGGAGATGAGTATTCCTAATATCCCACCAAAAAAATAAATGGCAAATAACCAAGAAATCATTTGTGTTTGAGTTAATTCACCATTTGATGCTCCGTTTATTATAATTAGCGACGGACCAGTACAGCCAAAAATTGCTGCCAGCGTTCCTGCACTAACCGTTCTTACATTTAAATGACTTAATAAACCTTTCTTGTTTTCAGAACTCTTTTTTAGCTGCATACCTTCAATCCTTCCCATATCGTTCTATTCCTTCCCTGAATCAAACATGATTTAAAGCGACTTTTCTTGATCTAAAATGAGAATCACCGGCAGAGGCTGCCGGTGATTCTCATTTTATTACTTCCCTGTAAAAACTGGTTTTCTCTTTTCTACGAACGCATCTACGCCTTCTTTAAAGTCTTCTGTTGTGCGAAGGAGGCCGTAGGCTTTCCCTTCCATTTTCAATCCGACTCCCAGCGGACTTTCTTCAGAAGCGTTCAACACTTCTTTTGCAACACGCTGAGCAAGCGGAGAAAATTGAACAAGCTCCTCAACTAACGAATCCACTGTTTGTTGAAGGTCCCCTTTGGACACTACTTGTGTTAATAGACCCCATTGATACGCTTCATTTGCAGGAATTTTTCTGGCACGCATGATCATGTCCTTTGCTCTTGTTAAGCCCACAATCTTTGCAATTCTCTGTGTACCTCCACTCCCAGGAATCATTCCTAGGTTCATTTCTGGAAGGGCAAGCAGGGTATCTTCCCGTGCAATCCTGAAATCACAGGCCATCGCAAGTTCTAGGCCTACACCGAACGTATATCCCTGCAGCTGAGCGATGACAGGTTTTGGAGAGCGTTCAGGAGCAGCCACGTTTTCGGCTAAATGGGAAAGCTTTTCTTGATGGGTCGCCATAAATTCTGGGATGCTTCCTCCTGCACTGAAGCATACATCTCCTGCTCCTTTGAGGATAATGACACGCACTTCATCATCTTGATTCAAACCATCAAAAATCTCTGTCAGCTGTTCTCTGCCGAGCATACTGATATAATTCATTTTCTCTGGACGATCGAACACGATTGTTGCCGTTTGTTTTTCTGTATTTTTCTCTACCCGAATATGGTCATACGTTTGCTCTGTTATAGTCATTTGTTATTTCCCCTTTTCTATTTTAAAATTTTTATTGGCTGATAGCTTCACTTTCATTGTGCGGTGCATCAATATCACCCTCGCGCAATTTACGGCGAAGAATTTTCCCTACAGGACTTTTTGGAATCTCTTTTACAAACGTATACTTACGAGGCCTTTTGAAATTTGATAAACTGGGTAGATTCTTGCAAAATTCATCCAGTTCTTGCTCTGTAACAGATTCGTCTTTAGCAACAATATAAGCGGTAACAATCTGTCCCCAGCGCTCATCAAGCTCCCCAATTACGGTAGCTTCCCTAACTTTTGGATGTTGAGTCAGACAATCCTCGACTTCTAATGGATGAATGTTTTCTCCCCCAGAGATAATCATATCGTCAACCCGGCCAACAACGAATAAGTCACCGTCTTTATCAATAAAGCCAATATCTCCTGTAAAATACCAGCCATCTCGAATAGTTTTATCCGTCGCCTCCGGGCGATTCCAATACCCTTTAAAGGCTTCAACGGACTTCAGATTCGCAATAATTTCGCCGACTTCTTCTCTCCCAACAATATCATCAGGAGTAGAATGACCGTCTGGATCTGCTTTTACCAGGCGAATATTTTGATGAATCCCCGGTTTACCTGCACTGCCTGGCTTTTCATGTACATCAGGGCAGATGGTAAACGTATATACCTCCGTACTGCCGTAATGATTTACAAACAGTTTTGGTTTAAGTAACTCCACACATTGATTTACTAATGTAGTGGTCATTGCGGCACCAGCATACCCGATTTTTTCAAGCTTGGTAAGGTTATACCTGCCAAAATCCGGGTATGATAACATATCATGATAAAGCGTCGGAACTAAATAAAGGGATGAAATTTTTTCTCTTTCTACAATTTCAAGCGCCTCACCAGCATCAAAGTCTAAGTTTGATAAAAGAGCAAACTTTCCATTTAAAAAAGTCATAGAGAGCAACGAACGAACACCCATTGTATGATAAAGCGGCATTACTCCTAATGTACTTTCCCACAACTGGTACTGGTTTTGGACGATATGTGCCATAGCCGAGGCATATTCATTCCTATGCGTTCGTGGTACTCCCTTTGGACGTCCTGTTGTACCGGATGTGTATAGCATTATCGATATATCATTCTCATCTAGAATTGGCCTTTGATAGCTTCCTGGGCTTCTGTCTACTAGTTCCGGATAAGAAATATCCACACCATTATCATTTTCAACACCAATCAAGATTGGTCTTTCGAGAAAGTTCGCACCTGACACAGCACTTTGACTGGTGGATTCAAAGATGATGGCCTTCGCATCAGAATCGTTTACACAATACTCGACCTCTTTGGCGGATAAGCGGTGGTTTATTGGAGTATAGATTGCACCAATCTGTTGTATTGCCCAGTAAACCATAACATTTTCCTGTCTGTTCTTTAAGATGACAACAACACGGTCCTGTTTTTGAATGCCTAAACGCTGCAGAGAGGCAGCAACTTTTTCTACTTCCTTTTGTAATTGGGCATAAGTATAAGATTTCAGGCCTTGAACGAGAGCGATTTGATTTGGATAGCGTTCCACCGCAAAATCCAATAATGTACCTAAATTCATAGAAAATCTCTCCTTTCTCCCCTTGATGGTTCATTACTTATTTAATTGGTAACTTCAGCCTTTTTTAATTCTTTCCCAAATTTTTTGAAGAAGTCTTTAATAACCAGTTTAGATACGCCTCCTAGCATTCGTTGACCGACCATCGCAACTTTTCCTCCCACTTCTGCTTCAAAGCTGTAAGAGAGAACAGTGTTGTTTTCATCTACTGATTCAAGAGTAATATCTGCGACGGCTTCTATGCTTCCAGGTCCTCCCTCACCTTTAACGATCATTTGATAAGATATCGGTTTATTAATATTCGCTAATTCAATTGTTGTAGAGTAATCACCTTTCACTGATGCAACACCCATTGATATATCAGCTTCATATTTATTTTCTTCAACTAACTCCAATTTTTTGCACCCCATGATACATCTCTTAAGCACCTCTGAATCTAATAACACATCCCAAGACTGTTCAATTCCTGCTGGCAAATTCAAACTCCCTTTACCTTCCATCATAAACTCCTCCTATCCTATCTTTAACAACGTTTTCAAGAAAGCGGTTTCAAATGATAAATAATAAATGAAAAAAAAGTATTGCATTAATAATATGGATTGTTTTAATTGTGATTTCACCTTCCATTACTAGCATAATAATCTATAAACTTACTTTCCATTTTCAAAATCTTGTTTAAATCACTTAAAATATTTCTTATTATTTTGAAGATTCAATATTCCCCTTCTGAAATTTTGCACAGGCTTTTAACTTTTTTTAGCTTAATATAACGTTGAAGAATACAATTTACGCCAAAGTTTTTTACTATGCCAATATGTTCCCATACCTTCAAATATGTTGACTGATAAATTAATATGGTCATCTATTAGGTAATTCCATTTTTTTACTCACTGTATAACAATTTCACCCTAATATCATTTTCTATTTCTCCATTGGCTTCTATTACATCCTCCTCTTTTAAAAAAACTAAAGGTAACAGAATCAATGTCTCAAAAAAGAAGATTAGGATAATTCAAATAGTAATTATTTTGTCATCTTAAAGATGTAATGGAGCATAAGTCACGTGAAAACTTAATGAAATACAACAAAGGCAGACAATTTAAATACGATTATTATTTGAGAGAAACCAATGGAAATTAAAGAAAGACTCCAGTTCAATTATTCTGATAGAGTACCCCTTTTTAATTTGTCCCTTTTAAGGGATATAGTCCAAAGGGGAGCTTCATAAATCCCAAGCCCTTTATATTACTATGCAATCTTTGCTCCATCTTTTTTTGAATCCATTTTACTTTTTGCTTTGCTGTAGTCCTCTCGATCAAGTAATAATGAAACAACAAATCCTACCAATAGAGCCCAGAAAGCGGCACCAACAGTAAATACTGTTACATTAGAAATGGCTATAAGAAATGCTACCATGGCTCCATTTTTAAATTTCCCGTTGAAAGCCCCGGCAAATGTACTTATAAACACGTTAAAAATAGCAAGACCACCGAGCACAGAAAGCAATTGACCAGGAACCACCGTCGAAACCGCAATAACCATCCCAGCTACTAAACCAAAACATATCCAAAGTAATCCATCAAAAGTTGCCGCTACATATCTCAAATTTTTATCCTCACCTGCTGCATCGCTAGAAACCATTGCAGTACTTGGTCCAGCTATAACAGTTGGGTGTCCTCCAAAAAGAGAGTTAACGATTGTACCAATACCTGGAATAGTAAACATAGCATTGATAGGAGGTTTATATCCTGTAGCAAATAGCACCCCGACAGCCTGCATATTCTGAACACCAATTATCAATATAATTAAGGGCAACGTTAGTTCTAATGTAGCTTGAATACTAAAATGAGGTACTACAAATATAGGATGAGCAAATGAAGGTTGTATCGACCCCCAGTTCGTTTGCCCAAGGGCTGTTGCGATTATCCCTCCTATTATTATTGCTCCTAGAATAGGCGGGAATTTTCTTGAGAATTTTTTCATCGCCATTAAGAGGAAGAAGACTGCAAAAGAACTCCCTGCAACTGCTGGTGCCTCTACCACAGCCTGTATTGCTTTGATACCAAAAGATAGAAGGACACCAGCAATCATTCCTAGCATAACCGGAAGAGGAATTAATTCTATTACCTTCTTGATTACCCCTGACAATCCAAGAATTGTAACTACTATTCCAGCAACAATAGATGCACCAATTGCCTCATTAAAGGGTATATGCTTTAAGGCATTACCTATTAATATTGCACCAGGTATGCTATAGGCCACCACAATAGGTATGCGATAGCGGAGTGACAAGATAATCGTAAATATACCTCCCGCCGTATAAATAATAAACAACCAAGAAATTGCCTGCTCAACAGAAAGATTACCTTCTTTAGCTGAATTCATTACAATTAAACCTGGCCCCATAATGCTAAACAATGCAGCAACCAAACCAGTTCCAAGAGCAGCGGGAGTTAAATTACCAAAAAAATCCACAATATTTTTCCTCACGTCTGTACCTCTTTCGATACTCATTTTGGAAACCTCCTTTTTTATCATTTCATTGGATAGAAAAAGATTCTGTCTCTGGCCCCAGACCAGCTCCTAGGACGGAATCTACAACGGAAGACTCTTACTTTTGGTGATTAGCTAACGAGATAGTGGCCAGAGATATACTTTTTCCTTTAATCGTCCACGTTGTCATCCCTCCTTTTTTTGAATCAAATCTCCAAAAGAAAGCGTTTACAAGTCAAGGTAAGAAAATCTTATAAAGATATTTGAAGTAGAGTTAACCTTCCCTAATAACAGAATAATCAATTAATATATATCAGTCTTTTAAAATCTTACTTTTCTTATTTTAAAAAAAATCTGTCAAACAAAACTTCCCTCTTCTTTAGTACGCTATTACTGACAGTACGTGAAAAACATACTTTCTCGCTTTGATCAGAGCAAACTCTAGTAATAAAGGTTTTTCCTATTACAAAGCTTCTTATCATAGTATTAATAGACAACTTCTTAAATTATTGAGTTATAAATTATTATGTAAATACCATATAGATCCCAAAAAACCTTCCGGTATTCAGGAAACACTTGATCTAAAATGGTGTGAAACTGAAGTTTAGCCTCCACATACATATTCGTTACGATTTCCTGTTGTCTGGAAAAATTCCGAAAGGTCTAATAGCTGAATTCCTCTAATTTTATGAGGTTCTAAATCCTCTTTGTAATACAGCACGCACAACTACGCATCGATAGCGTCTGTTTTTACCTTCCTTAAGCTGGACTTCTTTGCCTGATAAGAATAATCGGATTTAGTAAGATATATAGAATCCCTTCTTCCTCCAAGTATTGAATAACGGGAGAATGGTAATGCCCTGTAGATTCTAAAATGACCATAGGCATTTGCCCTGTCACCTCTTCAATTTCTTTTAGAAATTCTAAAAAATGATCTAATTCCTCTTTGATATGCTTCCTAGAAAAGCTCACCCCATACGGTTTAGATTGATCTAAGAATGCCTGGACTTAGCTTTCTCCTTTTGCCACATCCAGACCAACAACTGGATTCATTATTTTTACCTCCTCTACTTATTAACCAGTACCCCTAGTCCTCCATGTAGTGTCATAGCTTCGCTTGTTATTCGAGATCTGCGTCCCAACCAGCCTCAAACATGTTTCTACAAGTAGGGGGCGGACAGTTTAGTTCACGGGATCAAGCCCCACTCACCCCTACTCCCTACCCAGGCTACTGATATAATAGCCTCTATTAAAAAAGGTCAACCAGTAAAAACTGGCTAACCTTATAATACGAACGCAACCGTTAGTTTAAGTAGATTTCTTCTCAATCTTTTTAGTATTTCAGTTAATACAGGAATGCTGCCCCGATAGTTCAAAAAAGAAAAAGCTGCCTTATAGACAGCTCTGATCTTCAGCTAACGCCCGTTAGTTTAAGTAAAAATCTTAACAAGATGAATTAACATAAATACATCCATTTTCCCTTTAAAGTAGAAACTTATAGTGTAAACTGGTTTAGTAATTATAATTACAGGGTAATTAAAGTTTTGGTATATAAAAAATAGGGGGATTAAATGATGAAGGGGTCACTAGATACATATAAATTACTGGAATTCATCCAACAAAATAAAGCGGATTTTGAAAATTCAATATTAAACGAAGCATCTAATGTAAAAGAAAAAATTGAAGAAATTTTAACGATCGGTAATATTGACCTGATAAATAATGCCCATAGGCTGATTCAATACATTATTGAGGCTAAAGAACAGGAGCTTCAATCATTTGCTACACAAGAAGGTATAGCTTGGGCGACACACGCAATTCCATTAACTTTCAAATTAGAGTGGGTGCAAGCAATTCGAAGGACCTTGTGGAGGTTCCTACAAGAATATAACAAGGTAAATAATAAGGTTATTACTGAAGAATTTTTTTCGGTAGAAAAACAAGTTAATAATCAGGTAGACAGATTTTTAAATGTTTTTTTTATCACATATTCTCAATACAAAGATTCGTTGATAATGGCTCAAAAAGAATTGGTTGAAAATCTTTCGGTGCCTATAATCCCAATAACACCCACTATATGTATTTTGCCTCTTATTGGTGCGGTTGATCTTTACCGAACGAATATTATCGAGGAAAAAGTTTTAATGGAGATTGGAAAATTACGTATTCAAACATTGATTATGGACTTATCTGGAATTATGGAAATCGAGGCCGAAGTAATTGATCATTTAATGAAGATTATAGACGGCACTTCATTAATGGGATGTACCACTGTGATTACCGGGTTAAGAGCTGAAGTGGTTAGAAGTATGATAAACTTAGGAATAAGATTAAATGAAAAAGCACAAACATTAGGAACTTTACAACAAGCATTGAATAAATTCTTATTAAGTTAAACACGGAGAATTTTAGAGGAGAGTCGCTTTGCCGACTCTTTTTTCTTATTCAATATATTCTGACCAACTGTCTAAATATTTGTTCCTGCCCGGCAGTTACGCCTTGGTATAAGCTATAATTAGGGTATTTAGTATTAAATTCAACACTAATCAAATCATTTTTTTCTTCAACCAAAATGCCCGGTATACAAAGAATGTGCTGCCTTAAAAACAGCTCCTGTTTTCAGCTAACGCACCCGTTACTATCTATGAAGCGCAAAAACCAGCGCTTCACCACAGAGAATGAAAATTGGTCTCTATGTCGATAATGTTTTAATGGCTGGCGAAGAAGGTCGTTGAACTAGGGTGCCTTTGAGCCCATCCGTTACTCCGACGACCACGGTGTACCATCGACTGTCGCGCCCTTTATGGGTAATACTTTTGGGAGATTAATCCTTTTTTGATCGTTGCGCTAGCCTTTACTTAATTTCCAATGATTGGAGGTTTTGTTTAACGATTTACCAAACTCAATCAGATCACTCATAAGGCTCAGCCTTTTTTTAAAAAGCTTTTTTACTGGGTCTATTTTGTTGTGGTTTTTTCTGGATTTTGAGCTTTTTTAATTTTCATGGGAGCTCAATAAGAAAAACGATACCTCTTATTGAAGTATCGCACTCGTTAGCATTCCTGTAGATCGTTAAATATCAGGTTTGAAAAAAATAGAGCCCCTCAGTAAGATATGAGTATAGAGTCCAATCTAACTCAGAATCTTAAGGAGGAAGCCCTACTATGAATTTTAAAATGCAAGACAAACAAAATCAACTAATAGAAAGAATTTCCGATCCACACCTTATTGTTGGTGTGGATATCGCTCAACAACTACACGTTGCAAGAGCAGTTAACTTCCGTGGAATTGTAGTTGGAGACCCTCTTACATTTGAAAATAATGAAGAGGGGTTCCTTAAACTATTAAAATGGATTCATGATTTAAAAAGATTAAAAAACTTAGATGCAGCAATAGTTGGTATGGAGCCTACAGGCCATTACTGGATTAACCTTTCAAAATGGTTATATAACCAAAACATTGAGGTTGTAACAGTCAATCCCCACTTAGTAAAAAGGAATAAAGAGAATCGTGATAATACCCAATCTAAGAGTGATAAAAAAGATGCGCTCGTTATCGCGGATATGGTCAAAAACGGCTACTATTCCTTTATTCGCCCATCATCAGAATCATTTGAGAAGCTTAGAGTTCTAATGTCTAATCGTGATGTGATTGTTAAACGTCTCGTGATGTCTATTAATCAAGTAAATCGATGGGTGGATGTGGTCTTTCCTGAACTCAGACAAGTGTTTAAAGATGTAACGTGCAAAGGGGCGATCGCAACCCTTCGTTTATTTCCTACACCGGATGAAATATCTTCACTAGAAACACTAGATGTCATGAGGGGTTGGAAGTCTTTAATGAAACGACAACCAGGACCCAAGAAGGCTCAATTACTAATCAATCTAGCAAAATCCTCTATTGGGACCGGACAAGCTCTTGATGCTTATAAATTCCATTTAGAACAATTATTAGAGGAATATGACCTCGCTGTCAAACAACTCGAAAGAGTTGAACAACAAGTTAAAGAAGTTCTCTACAAAATACCATTTGCAAAAAAACTACTTATGATTAAAGGAATAAGTGAAATTTCATTAGCCGGGATACTGGGTGAATCAGGAGATCTAAGTGGTTTCTCTCACGGAAACTCTCTATTGCGGCATGCGGGATTACATCTAGCTGAAGCAAGTTCAGGCAAATGGAAAGGTCAGATTGTCATTTCAAAGCGTGGAAGGTCAAGACTACGACGATTCCTCTACTTAGCAACTATGAGCCTTGTGATGAATAACCCTGAGTTTAAGGCCGTCCATTCCCATAATGTGAAGGTAAAGAAGATAAAGAAAATGAAATCAATCATGAAACTCATAGGTAAACTAGCAAGGATTTTTGTAGGAATAGCACGACGAAACGAGTCTTATTGTCCAAATAAAGTCCAAGTATTGATCCCATTAGCAGCATAGAAATAAAACATTAGTTATATAGAATGTATCATTCAAAATAGTTAACTTTAATTTTGAATGTTGTCTTATTCGTAGGATTTCAAATATGTACGAGTACCAGGTTTCTTAAACAAAAGGGCACTGTGACCCATCAGGTTAGCATAACTGGCCTCCACCCCTTGGATAGGCATGACGAAGGAATGAGAGGGCAATTGACCCGTTGAGACATGGGAGGGAAAGCCTCCAGGGGCGGCGTGGAGATGTGCATTATATGGTAAAATGTGGAGTGGTAGCTGACTCCTTTATTTAACTATGCCTTCACGAAGCCTAACTTATCTGAACTCATTTCATTTACCCGTAAGTCTAATTACAGGGGGTATGAAATCCTGCGAATAAGTGAGCATTCGAGAGATATTCGCATCAAACTGAGGGAGTTTAAGAAGTACATCATTAATCAATCAAATGGTTCTCTTCAATTTTCTTTTCTTATTTTAATCTGTAATTAATATTAAAACTAAGATTCTTAGGCTTATTCCAATTATAATTGCACCTACCCTACTTACTCCCATTCCTACAAACCCCCTAATTAACTTCAAACCAACAAAATGCGTTATGATACCTAAATTTACAAGAACCAATGGAGAAATATATAATGGTAAGCTTGATTTGTGTTAGAACATCAGTGTGACAAATCCCTGACGCAATAAGGCGAACTAAAAACCTCACTTAGTTTAGGATCATCCATTGTAATTTCTGTGATTTGGAATGGTTCACCTTCCCAAATGTAACTGCAGACCTTTTCTGTTGAATCCTTACAAAACGATCTGCCCAGATTGTATTATAAGTTTCTAGAAGCTTTCTATCCTACTTAGTTATTTTATGCTTAATATGAATGTACAAAAAGAGAAAAGGGATATATAGATACACAAAATAAAAAGCAATGTTTGAATACATTTCATTCAATCGCTCTATTTGGCTCCTCTCTTTGAGCACATTAGCTATAATAAAGAATAGGACCAGTACAATGAACAGACTTATACGTTGTTTCACATTTATTACTTTCTTAATAGCACGACAACCTGCCCATATTTTCACACTGATATTGGGTAATACGAGAAGTAACCAAATCGAAACAACGATAAATTCAACTCTTTCTATTAGAGGGAATTTCGCAATTTTCATTTGAGCTAATGTTGGCCATATTGTATGGTTTAATTGTCCTTCACTAAAGAAGACAAATGTGATGAGTGCTATTATTAGATAAAGTAAGCTTGAGAACAAAAGTCCAAAATGGGCCCATTTTTGTGATTTGTCTGGATTTTTAATGAATGGGTAGAACATGAATAAGGTCTCAAAGCCAACATACTGAAACAACATAGCTTTAGAGGATGATACGATTTCCTTCACAGAGTGGTTAAAGACGGGTAATAAATTGTGAAAATTGGCAAATTCCAATGAAAAAAAATTAAGGGGAAACAGGATAATAAAGGGTATGATAGTTCCCCAGAAACACATTCCAGTAATCACGCGGAATCCACCGGATACAACGTAATAAATGAGGACTAGAAGAATGAGGCTTATTTGCCAGGTCTTCATTAAGGGAAACAGCCAAACTTGAACAACTTCAATATAAACACGGAAAACAATTAACGCTAATATAAGAAAGTAGAAAATCATAAAAATGTTGAACAGTCCGCCAATCCATTTTCCAAAGCAAAATTTGTGAACATGTATGACATCATTATTAGCAATTCCAAGAATACGATAGACCATCCAAACTAGTATATGAATGCTTATACTTGATAAAATGATGGAAATCCATGCATCATAACCTGCGTCCTTCGTTATATCTCGTTGAAAACTCATGATTCCTATGCCAATAATATTCGTGTAGATCAGAAAGAAAACGTAAAAAGAAGATACTAAATGTCGTTCGTCTAGTAATGATTTCACGTGGTTCCTCCTCTTATCATGCAGACTTAATCTTCAATACCTGTATTTAGGATGTCAATATTTGTGTGTACAGTGGTTTTTACTTCTGGGTATATCTCCATAAACCGTTGATAGTCCCAATTTCTTGAGGTGGCTCTAACCTTTTCTCCCAACCCAATGGGATCTACATTGTATCCTTGTACCAGTGAAATTAAACGTTGGACCTCTTCCTTAAAGTGTTCATTTAAAGTTCGTTCCAATTTTACAATATCTTTATCTTTTTTCAAATCAAACCAGGATGATGCTTTTTCAATCTCTGCATGGATGGTTAAATCGATGAATATACTGGGAATGCTTTCGCTTTTCTCAACCGTATATGTAGTTTTTGCATCCAGGTTTTTCAAGAGAATAAAACCTTCCTTTTTATTTTGCGTGATTTTGGTTTTATATTGTCCATTTTGAGACCCGTCAATTAATGTTTTTAGAATTAAGGACTGTCTTAAATTAATATGATTTATGTACTTCCCGTTTTTTAATAAAGCTAACCCGTCAATTTTAATTTGATTTTCCTCTAGGATAAAGTAAGGTAAAATTTGATCCCTCCCTTCTTGATGAAAATTTTTCAAAAACATGTGCAGATTCATTTTTGGCAAATTACCACTTTCAATGTTTTGATTGATTTTTTCACTTAAATGGAATGAAAGATTCACATGTTTACTGGATTGAAGTATATCTTCGGCTTTGTTTTCAGCAATGCCCAACTGCATTCGACTCGCCGTTCTTGGATTTCGGGCAAAATTAGTGATAACATCTTCGATCCCTTGTCTGGCATATTCCTTGCCGAACAATATAAAATCTAATTTTCCTGTCTCAATAGGATAGGCTGATTTTGCATTCATTCTCGGGAGTATGTCTTCATTTGAATCAGACACCGTTTTATAAATCTTCAATTTGATATTATCCTTTTCTGCGAAAGTAGGATAAAGAGCAATTCCTTTAACTTTGCCTTCTTCCCGATCATATCCTAGAGCTTCAATTATCTGAACTTCATCAATGATCCTCTCATGTATACCACACCCTGATAAAAAGAAAGTTAAGCTAAAAGTTAACAGAAAACATAATTTCATTTACTTCACCTTTATTATCCTTTCCTGATTATTCATCAAAATCACTTTTCTTTTTTTTGTGATTATGTGGGTGGTATCGCCAAATTGATTTAGGACGTAAATAATTTGGCCTTTTGGATGTTTTACTATAAGAGGAACGGATCAGGCTGTCCGTTAAATCCTCAGGCCTAAAAGGATAAAATGGAACGGTATAGGGTGTTCCTAAAGATTCTAACCGTGTAAGGTGAATGATTAAAAAGGCAATCCCGATAACGATGCCTAGTCCCCCCCAAATAGATGCGAAGAGAATTAATGGAAAACGTAAAAAACGTATAGTGTTCGACATTTTATAAATTGGGGTAGTAAAGGAAGCTAAGGCAGATAAGGCGACTATAATGAGTAAGACATTACTTGTAAGGGACGCCTCAACTGACGCTTGGCCGATAACAATACCGCCCACTATTCCCAATGTTTGTCCTACCTTTGTAGGTAACCGGACTCCCGCTTCACGTAATAGTTCAATCGTGAATTCCAGAAAAATCACCTCTAATACCGGCGGAAACGGGACATTATAACGAGAAATACTAAGTGAACCGAATAAATCGTTTGGAATCATCTCGTAATGGTAAGTGATAACAGCTATATAAATAGATGTTCCAAAAATGGAGAAAAGGACACTGCATACCCGTATTAAACGAAAAAAAGATCCAAGAATCCATGGGAGAAAGTAATCTTCAGGTGACATAAAATAATCAATGATCGTAGAAGGACCTGTAATGACATATGGCGACCCACTACTTAAAACAGCTACTTGTCCGTTAATAAGAGCTTGAACCGCCCTATCCACACGTTCAGTTGGAAGAAGCAAAGGAAACGGTGTAAGGGAATTATCTTCTATAAATTGATGCAGCTGAGAAGTATCAAAAATGACATCAAAATCAATATCTTGAAGCCGTTGGGTCATGGTATTAACATGCTGCTCACTCGTAATCCCATCAATATGAGCAATAATAACTCGAGTATTTGAAGTAGAACCAATGTTTACTTCCTTCGTAATTAGATCAGTTGTATTTATTTGTTGTCTTAATAAATGTATATTTACATCAATATTCTCAAGAAACCCAATTTGTGGCCCCACCACACTAAACTCATTTTCAACATTATTTTGTTCACGCAATCCAGCTTTATCATTAGATAAGAGAATTAAAGCAACCCTTTGATCATTTTCCTTCATTTGAATTATCGCATACCCTTTAAGTAACTTTGATTCAGCTTCGTTCCGATTATCCGTTATTACAATATCTTCTATTGCGATGATTTTCTTTATGTCATCAATTTTCTCTAGCCTGCCTAGTTCAAAAGGGGTCTCTCGGAAAATCATTAAAATTTTCAGTTGGAGTTGTTGTTTATCGACCAGTGTATTGTAGTAAGAAATGATTAAATGTCCCGATTCATCCGTAAGTGGAAATTGTTTAAAATCACTGGATTTTTTAACCTTAGCAAACAGCTGGCCAATATCTTGTGAATTCTCAGTCACGACCTGTTTGTCTTTATTATTTCTAATCTTTCGTTTTTTGAAGAACATCTAATCACCTCCCTATTACAAAGGAATTCATATCCTTCTATATTATGTAAAGTCATCCCCATATTTATGTAAATCCGTTTTATAATAAGCGAAAACTTTATCCTCCCCAATTTACATAATATAAATATAGCTTAGAGTAAACAAAGGACCATGATCCTAATAGAAATAATCCCTGTAGGGGGAGGGTAGGACAGCAAAACACAAATTTACAAAGTTAAAACTTTTTCAAAATAAAAAGAGCCAAAAGGCTCTCTTAAATCATCGAATGGAGTTTAAACTCTAATGCTCCCCTCAATTTTATACCTAATTCAGGATACTCATTTAAACCGGTCAATACATTAACTCAACCCTCATTTTGTTAAACAGTTTGCTTATTAGTGTATCATCGAGACAAATAATGAGCCAAAGTTAGATATTCATTGGAGGGAGCTCTAAACAGCCCCTCCTTTTTTATTTAATGTGTTTTAACGTCCATTTATTTTCACGGTTACTATAACCTATATGATACCTCTCTATGTTTCTTCTTTCTTATAGTTCTTATCACTTGTGATACTACTTCTCCATTTATGATCTCTATTTCTTGAAACCCATCTAACACAGAATCATTCTCAGGTATTATTGAAGAGTGAAACTCAGTGCCAATAAAGTAATACTTATAATAATTTGATCTATTGATTTCTTGTACGTGAAGGTCACTAAGACTAAATACTTCGTCTCCAATTTCTACATACCCTGTATTTAGGTGATGTGCTTCTACTATATGTTCATTGTTGACTCTTAATGCATTATAAGTCTCTTTTCCATTTATAATAAAAGGTTCATTTTCTTCTGTTTCAAATATGATTAAATCATCGTAAATCCTTCCTGTATACAACCATATTCCTATTATTTTTAATTCGCTAACATCCATCAGTATTTTTTTATCTCCCAAATACGTTAGGTTACTGAACGCGCTATTACCTCTCCCAGTATTAAACTCAAGGTTCTGCTGGAAGCTTTGTTTATTTATATTTTCCACTAGTCTTTTTATATATTTTTCATCTTCGAGGTACTGTATACCTTGAGAAATGGATGGGCAAGTAGCATTAATAGCATCAATTAATAACTTAAGTCACTTTTTCTTTACTGTATTAACTGTTAGGTCCTTAAGGAAGTTGGTAGTTCCTAGACAGTTGCAAGCCACGAAATAAAGTATATTTTTGTAGAAACTTTTTCTAGCTCTCTCAACCCTTATTTATCAAGGATTCCAAACTGTATGAAATTCCTTCCAAAAGTCTAATCATACTTTAAAATTTAGCAGGCTTCTTCTGATGTATCCTATGCATGTTATTCAAATTGGGACAAGTGCCCCTTGACTCAGCCCCTCTCCCTGTTCCTTACCTGCTCCATTTATTCCTCCAAACTTCCGTTTGGTAACTGTAAAACTACACCCAACAAACCAGGGTTTTATTACCATTAATAAAAGCTGTAAATGCTTGGTTTAGCTCTATTCAGGTGAATGTAAAGATGTAGAAAGTTGTTTCAAATAAGGGACAGCTTACTAAAACATAAAAGAAGAGATAGACAGCATGAATGACAGGAACAAAGTAAGCAGGACAATACCCTTGAGGACTTAGAAACAATGGAATTAGAGGATAAGGATACGGTAGAACACACAACGCCAATAGAGCCAATACAGCAAATACAAAAGCCTGAGGCTACACAGCCTGAGGCTTTTATTATGGACTTAGAACCTATAGAGGATCAGGAGCAAGATACTTTAAGTAAGTTAAGAGGAGGAAAGCCGTAGAACCTACAGAGAATGCAGATGATTTAATGAGGATGCTGTTAGAGGCGTCTAAGGATACAAATGAGGAAGTACAGCAACCTAGATTTAAAAGAGGCAGAAAAACAAATCAAGGCTTTAAGAAAATGACTGCTGAGGAAGTAGCAGAGGAAAATAGATGCAGAGAACGATAAAACAGCTAAGTTTTTTTAATGAGTCTAATGGAATGGGTTTATTTGAGGGAGAGCTGAAGGTATTTATAGTGTAGAGGGCTAGCACCTTCTAACTCTCTCTTTATTAATATAGCTCTGTTAAAAGATGCTTTTGATTTTTAGTAAAAAGAAAAGAACCTTAAAGGTCCCTCTTCACTTATTCAAAAAAAGCGCACGCTAGTTTAAGTGAAAATCTTCACAATTTTTATACAGTTCAAAGTATCATTTAAAATACAAAACAAACATGTGCATTCTAGAAATTCTTTTTATGTATTTACAAATCACAAAGTCTAAAGAAAGCAACTTTGTTTTCAGAGATTGAGCATCTTTCTAGACTCCTTCTATGACTTGCTATCTCACCTACACTATAGTAACTCACATACCAGCGTGTATTTTCATGACACAGATTTGTGGTTATCTGTTGAATATATGGTAAATCCTTAACCGTTAATCCTTTAGAGAATCATTTAGTAACTCTAATAAAGGGTCTCCAAATATCATATCTTGTTCGATAAGGTACTGAAATTCATGATGATACCTGTCACTCCAATTATCATCAGCATACGAAACTAAATGGTTTTGATCTTCACCATGGAATGAACATGGCTCTTATAGTAATTCTATTGTATTGTACTAGCTAATAAAATCACTTCTAGAAAAGAGGATGACTGTGACTCCTTTTATTGGTCGAATAATTAGAACAGGCTGCTGAATAAGCTATACAGCTTTTTGTATACTTTTGAAAACCCTTATGCATCAAGTAATATAAGCTACATTTTGATATAGCACAGGAAGAATTAAGTGATGAGTTTGATAGTTGCTGTTGCTATGCTTACCATTAGTGAGACTGATCATAGTAAATAAGCTTATATCAAGGAGGCTGATATTTAATAAACTAATAGGTCATTCAAAGGCACTTATAATTCAAGATTATTATAAATCATAAAAACTGTATTACTGTAATTAATTTTGGAGCACTTGCGGATACTGTAAAAAATAGGAGAGCTTTTTCAGTTCTCCTATTTTTTTTATCTAAAAACTTATACCAAATAACCTGCCCTCATTGTTTTCCCTGTCATCCAAAGTAATAGCTATCTCTGAATCTTGAATTTTATACAATGAACCATCTGCATATCGAGGTATGTCATCCTCCAGTGTAGTAAATATGTATTGAATTCCATTTGTGGAACACAATTCCCGAATCTTATCAATATACTTTATTTTTTTTGAATCAGACATTGATTCTAAACTTCCATCATGGTAAGCAAATTGATAAAACTTTTCTGTCGGATAATTTAGTAAAACCGCTAGATCAAAACAAACACAAAGCATTTTTCTATAGGAATATCCATCTGATTTCGATGTGATTTGAGCTTCATCCATTCCAACGATGTGTGCCTTAAAATCAACATTATTAGATCCATTCAATTCATTATATAGTATCGCCGTCTCTCCTAAAATGTCGAGCACTAATGCTGAGAAATCTAACCTTATTGCTTTAAATATTTCGCTACCTCTTTTTAGATGATTATCTATCTGCACAATAAGTTTTTCTAATTCTGTAATCTTTCCTTTAATAGCTGTTTGCATCTGTTTTAAAACATCAAAGTTATCAATCTTACTTAACAAATTACTTATTTCATTTTCTAACTCAACAAGTTGCATTTGATATTTTTTAAATTTCACAAAGGAATCCTTTTCCTTTAAAACGGAGAGAATCTCATTACGCCGCTTATTTTGTATAAGCAATTTATTATTTACATCATTTAATTGTTGCTTTAATTTAGATAAGTTTTCTGCTAAAAAGCCATTTCTTTCTTCAGTAATGTCATTATTAAACTTAATCAGATCATCATAATCTTTTTTTAATTGTTGAGGAAAAAGCACATTGATCTCATCAAACGTAACTTCCCCTATCCATTGATTTCATTTCCGCCCCTTCACTATAATGTCTGTCCTTATTAAAGAGTCGTTATATACATTTTTTATAAGCCCGGAGTTGAATTAAAGCTACCTATAGCTCTTTTTCTTTGAAAAAATGTGGTATTTTTTCACTTCGCAAAGTGTTAGTCAGTATGAAATATCTCCTTATCCCTAAAAAAATGCCCTTGCTTCCATTGAGCAAAGGCTAATTTTTGACGAGTTTCTTCTATTCTATGTCTGATTATCTCTAATTAAATTAATCTAATTTTTCTCCATTTGTTGCAATAACATCTTTATACCAATAAAATGATTTTTTCTTTATGCGACGTTTTGTCCCTCTGCCCATGTCGTCCTGGTCAACGTAGATGTACCCATACCGTTTTGAGATTTGGTTGGTGGATGCACTGATCATGTCAATGCAGCCCCAGCTTGTGTATCCGAATACGTCGACGCCGTCTGAAATGGCTTCCTTCATTTGTTTAATATGCTCTCTTAAGTAAGAAATCCGGTAGTCATCGTCTATAATGTCACCTTCTCGCAATGTATCGATGGCGCCTATTCCATTCTCTGCGACGAATAATGGTTTTTGATATCGGTCATACAGTTGGTTCAAGGCACTCCTTAAGCCCTTAGGATCGATTTGCCATCCCCACTCGCTTGATGGTAGATACGGATTTTTGATTCCTCCAACCAATAAATTTCCTTCTGCTCCCTCTAGCTCTTCCGGATTTGCACTAACTGCACTTGACATATAGTAGCTGAAAGATACATAATCTACTGGATAATCCCTTAAGATTTGTTCGTCCTCCGGTTCCACCTTCAGGATGACATTCTTTTCTGCAAGGATTCTGGCTGTGTAGGCAGGATAATAGCCTCTCACCTGGACATCACCAAAGAATAATGCATCACGCTGTCTCTCCATTGATTTCTGGAAATCATCTGGGGAGCAGCTATAAGGTACAAACAGCGTGTAGCTGATCATGCAGCCCATTTTTGCCTCGGGGTCGATTTCTTTCAAGGCTTTCGTCGCGAGCGCACTTGCAACAAATTGATGATGGGCGCCCTGAAATTTTGCCTGTTCAAGATCAAGGTAGCCTTCCTCTATCAAACCGAGACTTACAAAGGGGTGATGCTTGCAAGAGTTGATTTCATTGAATGAAATCCAGTACTTCACTTTCCCTTTATATCGTTCAAAGACTGTTGCAGCAAAGCGGACAAAGAAATTGATTAACTCCCTGTTCACCCAACCGCCATATTTTGTAACAAGGTAAAGCGGCAATTCATAGTGCGATAACGAGACAACCGGTTCAATCCCATATTTATTTAATTCGTCAAAGACTTGGTCGTAAAACGCCAGTCCCTCTTCATTTGGTTCCAATTCATTTCCATTTGGGAATATCCTTGTCCAGGCAAGCGACATCCGGAACGATTTAAAGCCCATTTCGGCAAATAAAGCGATATCTTCTTTGAAATGATGATAAAAGTCTACCCCATGCCTCTTTGGATAAAATTTTTTATAAGAAGAATTATGAGCTTCTTCTACTTGCTTATGAGTCATCTTAAGCCATTGATCTGACCAATGCTCTTTTGGAATATTTTCATCAAAAGTATATACATCAGAGACAGAAAGACCCTTACCGTCAACACCACTTCCTCCTTCGAATTGATTAGCGGCTGTTGCTCCTCCCCATAAGAAGTTATCCGGAAATTTTGTTTTCACTTGAAACATGATTAAAACCCTCCTAAATTTATATAATCATAGTTTTAAAGTATGAAAGGCTTTAGCTAACATTCGGTACGTATCATTCATACTTTACATGTATCTTGCTGCTTTTTATTCATTAAAAGATGCTACTTCTTCTTTTTCGAACAATACTTCCCCATTTGTTTCGATCACCTTCTTGTACCAGTCAAAACTCTTCTTTTTGCGGCGCTCAAAGGTTCCATTTCCTTCGTTGTCTTTATCAACATAAATAAAACCGTATCGTTTTCTCATTTCGCCCGTCCCGGCACTGACAATATCAATTGGCCCCCACCAGGTGTACCCAATCAGGTCTACCCCGTCTTCAATTGCTTCCGCAATCTCAACCAAGTGGAGGTTTAAGTAATTAATCCTTGCATCGTCATTGATGTTTCCATTCTTATCCACTTCATCATGGCCACCGTATCCATTTTCCAAAATGAACAATGGCTTCTGGTACCGGTCATAAAGTTCGTTGCAAACATAGCGAAGACCTATTGCATCAATCGGCCAGCCCCATTCTGTCTTATCCAAGTATGGGTTGTCTAAGCCCATAATTCCGCCGGTGTGGCCTAAAATAGGCATGCCAGCCTTGAAGGTGGTACTTCTGTAATAGCTGAAACCTAAATAATCCGCTGTATGTTCCTTCATTAATTCAAGGTCTCCTGCTTCCATATGCACTTCTATTCTGTATTCTTTCCAGATACGTTTTACATAGCCTGGATAATAACCTCTTAACATGACATCCGAGAAGAATAACGAACGACGGCGCAATTCGTATGCTGCAAAAACATCATCCGGGTTGCATGTGTTTGGATATAGAATACTTAATGAAAGCATGCATCCCATTCTGGCCCCGGGAATGATTTCATGGCATAGTTTTGTAGCAATGGCACTTGCTATAAACAAATGGTGAGCAGTCTGGTAAATTTCTTGAAGCTTAGTTTCTTCGCTCGAAATTCTTATCGCACCAGCCGCATATGGGATTGTGTGTAAATTATTGATTTCATTGAAGGTCATCCAGTATTTTACTTTGTTTTTATAACGGTTAAAAACGACCCTGCAGTAGTTTTCAAAAAAACCAATTAGTTTTCGGTTTGCCCAGCCTCCATATTCATTAATTAAATGAAGGGGGGTTTCATAGTGGGAAAGGGTAATAACTGGCTCAATACCATATTTTAATAGCTCATCGAATAAATCATCGTAAAAATGCAAGCCCTTTTCGTTTGGCGCAGCTTCGTCCCCATTTGGAAAAATTCGTGTCCAAGCGATGGATGTCCTGAAACACTTCATACCCATTTCAGCGAAAAGAGCGATATCTTCTTTATATCTATGGTAGAAATCTATTGCTTCATGGCTGGCATAATCTCTTCCTTCTATTACACATTCATCCGCCGTACCTTCGACGATTCCCCCCCGAACAACATCACTAAGAGACACCCCTTTGCCATCTACATTCCATGCTCCTTCAGCCTGATTTGCAGCAATTGCTCCTCCCCACAGAAAATTTTCAGGAAACCTTTTTTCTAATGTTGTCATGCTAACCCCTCCGGTTAATGTAATTTTATGTAATCTGGCGGAGATACCTGATTACCATCGAATGATGGTCCAAGTATCCCCACCAATAATCTAGTGATTTTTAAGCGAAAAGTTCAAACAAAATTTCTTTTTCATTTGTTGTTTCAAGATTGGAACGTTTTACATTGGAAAATTCTTTACTATTCATAACAATGACAGGCGTGATCGTATCGTAGCCCTCTGCTTTGATTGCATCCAAATCGAATTCGATGAGTAGATCCCCGACCTTCACTTTATCCCCCTGTTTTACATAAACCTTAAAGAATTTACCGTCCAACTTTACGGTGTCAAGCCCGATGTGGACCAGAATTTGCGCGCCACTATCACTGGTTAGCCCGATTGCATGATTGGTATTGAATAGAGAAGTCACGGTACCGTTTACTGGAGAAACAAGACGGCCTTCTGTAGGTTGGATCGCAATTCCTTCCCCCATGATTCCGCTCGAAAATGTAATATCATTTACTTCTTCGATAGATCTTACAATTCCATTTAGCGGACTAAACACAGTACTTGGACGAGCTTGTATTACAACTTTCTCTTCCTCTTCCACTTTCTCTTCTGTGACTTCTTCAACATCCGGCTGTTCAAACTTTAGGACAAAAGTCATCACTATAGTAACCACGATTCCAATAATAATGCCGATTACAGCATAAATGAACGTCTCACCAAAAAACATTGGAAGCCCCTGGATACCGGTTTTGACGAACATATAGGCTTTTGCATGAAAAATCATCATGAAAGTGGAACCAGCAGCACTTCCAATTATTGCAGCTATAAATGGCTTCTTTAAGCGGAGATTGACACCGTACATTGCAGGTTCTGTCACGCCAAGTATGCCAGTGATCCCTGTTGAAAAAGCAAGCGATTTAAAGTTTTTGTTTTTGGCTATAAAGAAGACAGCAAGTGCAGCAGCACCCTGAGAAATATTATTTACAGTTAAGATTGGCAGGATATAATCATAGCCATAACTTGCAAGAGACTCTAAGAAAATTGGAACAAGAGCATAATGCATTCCTGTCATGACAAGGAATGGCGCCGCAGCACCGAGCAGCAAGCCTGCAAGTGGACCGGCATACTGGAAGAGATAAGTTACCCCAGCAGCAAGCCCTTTACCTAGTATGGCACCCATCGGGCCGATTGCTATCAAAAACACAGGAACAGTGATTAACAGTGTTACCGTTGGAACCATTATTATTTTCAGAGCACTTGGCGTGTAGCGGTCAGCAACTTTTTCAATATAAGAGGCAAACCAGATTGTAAAAAATATTGGAATGACAGAGGCTGAGTAAGTTGCAGGTGTTACCGGCAAGCCAATGAATGAAATGTTTTCTCCAGCTTCTTTAGCCGTTGTCATTAATGCTGTCAGGCTGGGATAAAGGGCAACCGCAGCTATAGAAGCACCAACATAGGTATTCATTCCGAACTTCTTCGATGCACTAAATGCAACCAAAATTGGTAGGAAGTAAAAGGCGCCGTCTGCTAAAGCATTGAATATTTGATATGTTTGGCTATCAGCTGACACGTAGCCTGCTACCAGTAGAAGTGATAATAATGCTTTAATCATCCCTGCACCCACGATCGCAGGCAGGATTGGAGTAAATACCCCCGCTAAGGTATCAAGGATATTTTTGACCCCCCCCTGTTTTTTATCGCTGCTTTGAGTATTTTGTTTCTCCGAAATTCCAGCGACTTTCACGAATTCTTTATAAAGATTGTTAACGTTATTTCCAATGATGATTTGAAACTGGCCGCCCTTTTCTGCTACTCCCATTACCCCGGGAGTTTTTTCAAGCTGTGCTTTGTTAGCCAGTTTGTCGTCTTTCAGATTGAAGCGCAGACGGGTCATACAATGGGCAACCTGGTCAATATTTTTTGTACCACCAACATTTTGCAGGATTACTTTTGAAAGTTGTTCGTGATTCATTTTTAATGCCTCCTTTATAAAATGTAATTGATTTTATAATAGAAAAAACCTAAGTCATATACAAAAGGATGATTCTCCATTTAGTGTATACAACTCAGGTTTTGCCTTTATCAGTTACAATCCCAAGATTGTTTATTTAGTTTCTTGTTCTATCCGTCACACGATGGATATGGAGCATAAGGTAAAGCATTTCTGATTTAGAAAGGGAAATATCGGTTGCCTTCTTTACATATCCATTAATAATTTCAACACAGCCATATACATTTGGATATTTATCTTTTACAACCTCAAAAAGGTCATTGTTTTCATGAGGATTGTTTTGATTTTCCAGTAATCTTTGTGCAAAAAAGCGGAGATGGACCACAAATCTGCTGTAGTTAATTGAAACCTCATCCAAATCAATTCCAAAATGAAATTTAACAATTTGCAAAATATCTTGTACCATCTTGGTTATCTCGATTGTTTTATCCATTTGCTGGCTGCCGTTCTGTGCATTCACGAGATGAAGCGCAATTGAGCCCGCTTCATCATCCGGGAGGGCAACACCCAGCTTTTCCTTTACCATTCTTACTGCCTGTAGGCCTATTTTATATTCTTTAGGATAGATTTTTCTTATTTCCCATAGCAATGGATTCCTCAGGATTTGACCCTGTTGTATTCTAGTAATAGCAAAATCCAAGTGGTCGGTTAAGGTTAAATAAATATAATCACTTAACTTTGTGGATAACTGGGATTTAGCATTCTGGATTATTTCATCCGCCAAATCCAGATGATGCTGAGGAATATCCTTTAACAATTCGTATAGTTTGTTTGACAAGCCTTGAAAGAACTTTTTATCTACCTTGGACTCATCAATCAAATCGCCAATTTTCTTTTGGAAAGCTATTCCTCTTCCCATTAAAATCAGTTCATTCTCATCTTCTGCTGCCGCTAAAACTACGTTGTTGTTGAAAATTTTTCTGATTAACATTTTAAGTATCACCTCCATTAGTACTGAGCAATAAAAAAACCTAAACCGATGGCAATATTGCAAATGTGCAATACTCTCATCAACTTAGGTTTTGCCCAGAAAGGTTACAATCCTGTATTGAATATATTTATTTATATAATAGCTTCAAATGAAAGCGTTGTCTATACTTTTCTGAATATTGAAATTATTTTTATTTTTCTAGATAGATTAGCGTTTATATTATGATGGCATCAATATGTGTAGGTGCGATTCTTCCTAATCCAATCATAGAGATTTTTACTTTTTATCCATTTATTAATCCCTCCCCTAATTTATCGCTATAAGCTTATCAGACAACCGAAAACTCAAGGAAATATTTGTTAATAAACATTACTAGTGTGCTTGAATCCGTATAAGGTTATTAGGTTATCAGACAAGTTATTTTTCGATAAGAATAAAAATATGTATCTTAAATGCACTCACAACTCAGAATAAACAGTAGATAATATGAATTTTGCTTAAAATCTTCAAAAGAAAAATGAAACCCCTTACAAATAATATTAGCAATTGAAAATCTATTTGTCTACAAAAATTTTTCTGAATATTTAATATACAAAATAAATAATAAACATAGATCGATTTTATGCGGGTTTAAAGATACAAATTTTTATTTTTCTATATGAATATTAATAATTAAAAGGGATAAAATATGGTCTTACCTTTGTGAAGTAGACAGTTATAAAAAAGCCTATGCTCCCCATGTTAAATTTACTTCCAGAACAGTGTTTATATATGTGGTACCTCTAAGTCAATATGTTATAGATTAAGAGATGTTTATGATTTATGGGGATGTATTTCGTGAAAAAATTAATTTTTAATATCAATGTAAAAACCTCTTCTATTGATGCAGAAATTATCCTTTGAGGGAAGGTTTATGAAATTGTTTCTGACAAAACAGCTTCTCTTTCTGCAAATAATATTTATTCAGAACATTTTCCTATATTACCACAGTTGGGTACCTCTTAATTTCCACTATCGACTTCCAATTTATAGGCAAAACCATGCGTTAAGATGAAAACTGTTTTGGAAAGGAACGGTATTTGAGTTTTTCATTCTTCGTTTTCTAAAGGGACCGACCATGTCAGATAAGTAGTTGCGTATTCTACTTACTTCTACACATTCATATTATGTGTTAAAACTAGGATTAAACATAATAGAACAGTATCAGTTATCTTAAACAGTTAAAAAATTCAATATTAAAATCTTGAAGATCAATAACAGTTTATAGCTGAAACAAGTATATCTAGAACATATTAATCTTTTTTATAAACGTGTTTGACCTCTTTGGGAAAAAGTGTATTCTTATCCATTTTCTCAACAGGGTGCCCGAATTGAAGTACTTATTATTAAAGTAACAATTGATTAATTAAAATCCCAGAAGGTGTACTTAAGCAAAACGATTCCATTAATTTAAACTTCAATAAAGAACGATATTAGATATACCTAATATCGTTCTTTATTCTTAAAATCTGGAGATATTACTATATAGTTATTTTGTTTTCAGGAAAACACTTTTTAAGTATTTCCTGATTTTATTTATCGATTTTCACGATTGGTTTAATTGTTACACCAGTTTTTGAATCTTCAAATGCTTTGTTAATATCCTCGAAGTCATAGAATTTAACTAATTTATCAAATGGGAATTTTCCTTCTTTATAATATTGTACTAAACGAGGGATATGTTGTTGTGGCACTGAATCTCCTTGAACTGAACCCACGATAGTTTTACCTTCCATTAAAATATCATTTGTAAAGTTTAATGTAACATCTCCACCCATACCTACGATGGAAACTTTACCTGAAACTCGTAATGCTGCAATAGATTGTTTAATTACTGGCGTTGCACCTGTTGTTTCAATAGCATAGTGAGAACCACCGTTTGTAATTTCTTTAATTTCTTTTACAACATCTACTTCTTTACCATTTAATGTGTGAGTGGCACCAAGTTCTTTTGCAAGGTCTAAACGACTTTGATGAAGGTCAACGACAATAATATGTTTTAAACCCATGATTTTCGCAGCCATAACTGCACTTAAGCCTACTGCACCGCCACCATAAATAACGATTGATGTACCTGGTTCTGGACGTAAACTATTCATTACTGTACCACTACCAGTTTGAATACCACAGCCTAAAGGTCCTAATAATGCTAAATCAACTTCTTTATCTACTATTACAACGTTGTTTTTATTGGCAACTGAATACGTTGCGAATGAAGATTGACCAAAGAAAGTAGATAGTGCATGATTATGTTGATGAATACGGTTATTACCAGCTTTTGATTTACCACCGAAGTTAAGTTCTACTGTTCTTTCACATAAGTTTTGGTGTCCGGTTAAACATTGTGAACATTCACCACAGTAGGCGTAAGAAAGAACAACATGATCTCCATGTTGTAAATTTGTAACACCAGAACCGACTTTTTCTACAATACCAGCACCTTCGTGACCAAGTACAGCTGGGAATGGAGCGCCTCTACCGTTTATTGATTCTGCATCAGTATGGCAAACTCCTGTAGCTACAATTTTAATTAATACCTCGTCATCACCAGGTTCCATTAATTCTACATCTTCAATTTTTAATTTTTCTCCGACATTGTGTGCTACTGCTGCTTTAATTTCCAAATAAAACATCCCCTTGTTTAATCTTTGTTGTAAGTTTTAATTGCTTATAATAAACCAAAATTTAATTTTAATTCTCTACTGGTTATTATTAATTGGTTTCTTCTCTCTCTAAAAATTCTTTCTCAATCATTAGTGGTTTTTCCACAAAATCTATTTTTCTCATTATTTGTTGTATTACCTTTGGAAAAAAGTAAGCTCCAAAGAAAGCACAAATAAAAGCCTGTGACCAAGTTTTTAACCATATAGGTAAAAATGTATGATCATAACCCATATTTATTGAGACTAATATAAATGAAATAAAAAAGGACATGCTAAAGGCCATTAAAAATGCAAATATAATATTTCTGTATTTAACGTTAATATTCATTATTTTTCTACAACACTTCCTAATCAAAGAATTTTAAATTACATTTTTCTACTAATAGGTTCCTTGATATTTGTTAATTAATTTCACATGTTAAAAGTGAAACATTTGAAATATACATTATATTTTATCACTAGGATTTATATTAATAAAACGAATATTTATAATGCATCTATTAGAAAATCTAATGTAAAGGGGCTAGTTTTGAAAATCATTCTTTCAGTTTTTAATTCAAAATAAACTTAGTTTTTTCTTACATCTAGATCAAATAGAATATAGGTGAACTCATTTTTCTTTTCGGTTTATCAACGGTCTGAGACATTCCTTCAAGAAATGTCTTCTATCCTGTCAAATCGTTTAATCAAATAGAAGAGTTTAAACTACCAGCAACTTCAGGTTAAGCACAAGTCCATACTAACTTAGATCCTTCATAAAATATCTATTTATTTTATCAGGGATAAATAAAAATCATTTCAAAATAGGTATTCTATGAAGAAAGCTAGTACTTCAATCATAACTCTATAATCATTTTTCTTACCCAGCAAATATAGTCCCCCGAATATAAAGGAACCACTACTCGGGGGTTAGTTTATTTCTACACCTTGATTTAGCTTTTATTATAATAACGAACTTATTATCTTTCTCCGCTTAGTTCCACTAAAATTTTGGCTTGTGTTTTATCGTTCGTTAATGCTTCGAATCCTTTCTCAACAATATCCTCAAGCACAATTTGGCTTGTGACAATGCCTTGCGGTTTTAATTGACCCGCATTCATAGCATCGATTGTTTTTTGAAATGTTTTTGGTGAATAACAGATAGTAGTCATTAAGTTTACGCCTGAATTTGTTAATTGAATTGGGTTCCATTCAATTGGACGAGCAAAGATTGAAACAACCATCATGTTTCCACGTGCTTTTGTAGCATCGATTGCTTGTTTGAAAGTTGGTGCTACACCTGCTACTTCAAATGCAACATCTACTCCGTTTGAACAAACTTCACGGATTACTTGAACAGGATCAGCATCTCCTGAATTAATGACATGTGTTGCACCTAATTCTTTTGCTTTTTCTAAGCGGAAATCAGCTAAATCAGCTACAAATATTTTGCTAGCGCCTGCTGCTTTTGCTGCGATAAGAGTTAATAATCCAATTGGACCTGCACCAAAGATAGCTACAGAATCCCCCAATTCTACTCCAGCATCTAATATAGCTTGTACCGCCACAGCCATTGGTTCAACTAAAGCTCCATCTTGTAAAGTCATATTTTCGCCTAGTAAATGAATATTTGATTCTGGAACTAGTGCGAATTTAGTAAAACCGCCGTTACCATTTAGACCTACAAAGCTTGAACCTGCATAACGGTCAACTTCTTCTTCTAGAATTCCATAAGTGACTGTAGGGTTGATTGCTACATGATCTCCAACTTTATATTTCGTTACATTTGATCCAACTTCTTCAATAACACCAGCAAATTCATGACCAAGCGTTACAGGGGCAATTTCACCAGAGATTGGATCTGGGTTATCCGTATTAATAAATACTGGACCTTCTAAATATTCGTGTAAATCACTACCACAAATACCTGCCCACGCAACTTTTACTTTTACTTCTCTATCTCTTATTTCTCTTAATTCTACTTCTTCAATTCGAATATCTTTTACTCCATGCCATACTGCTGCTTTCATTTCCAACAACCCCTAATTTTATTTATTAATAATGGAACCGCGCTCAAATCATTATTACTACTATCAATAATTTACAAATAGTTCGTGAATATGAAATCAATAAAGCGTTTAAACTACAATTTATCTAAGGTTTCCTTAACATTACAAACACAGCATTTTGAAGAAAATTCTTTTTCATTTTAGCTTCTCAATTTTTCCATGTTTTCTTCTATTTATTTTTATTTGTTCTATTAATTTGATATCAAACAAGCATATCCCCGTTAACTTCCTTGCAAACTTCAATATGCAATTCTAAATCACAATGTTTCAAATGTTGCTGAATCATATCCACACAGAATCTTTAAGATGCCCCCAACCTATGGAAACAGGATCTAAATCAAGAATGCTTGTTACTGTATAGTAATAGTAAGGTATCATCATTTTGTAGTTCTGTTCACAACTATATTTTAATTCTTCTATTTACATTAGTAAAACGAATATTTATAATACAATCATTAGAATTACTTATACAAGGGGGTTAGTGAGATTGAATTCGTATTATGCTTTTATCAAAACCATAGAAACAGGCAGTTTTACAAAAGCGGCTGAAGAACTTGGCTATACGCAGTCCGCCATTAGCCAAATGGTGCATTCATTAGAGGAAGAGCTTTCCACCACTCTTATATTACGTTCTCGAAAGGGTATTACACTGACACCAGATGGCGAGGAATTTTTGCCATATATCAGGAAGATTTATAATTCACATAGGGAACTGACTGAAAAGCATAAAGAGATGGATGGACTGGAAAGCGGCCTTATCCGAATTGGCACCTTTTCCAGTGTTACATGTCATTGGATACCGGGATTGATCAAAGATTTTAAGGAACTTTACCCAACTGTCCATTTTGAATTACATCAAGGAAATTATACGGAAATCTCAAACTGGATTAAAGAAGGCAGCGTAGACTTTGGCTTTGTGAATTCAAATGTTACGGAGTTAACTACGATTCCCTTGCAAGCAGATGAAATGGTGGCTGTAATGCCAGTTGATCACCCTTTTGCATCATCCACAGAAGTCTCCTTGGAGGAATTGTTAAAAGATCCTTATATCCTGTTGGATGAGGGCGTGATACATGAACCATTAATCCTTTTTAAACAGTACAATTTCGAACCTGATATACAATACCGTGTATATGATCCCTATGCGATTATGTCCATGATTGAACAAAGGCTTGGCATTTCGATTTTACCGAAACTGCTCTTACATAAATGTCCCTATCATATTATAACGAAAGCCATTTCTCCTTCTATTATCCGAACTATTACTTTGGCGTATAAGGATAAAAGGGTATTGCCAATAGCAAGCAGGTACTTTATTGACTTTATCATTGAAAGGTATGAAAACCTCAATGAAAGTTAATTCAACAAGTCTTTATGTGATATATTCACAAATTTGGATGTTCATTAAACAAATTATATACAGTAAACTTCTTTTGAACTACCCCCTCTTAGCAACTTGAAGTGGGGGTGTTCTCGCTGAAAATGATAAACCTCCCTCCCTAATTATAATGCGCATTGATCAATTGTCTTTCAGAGCACCTTTTATTATTTCAGCAGATGTTCGGCCTGTGTAGTAGGATGCTGCGCCAATATGGAGAGATGGACGTTTTATTGCAGGAATTGCAATATCAGGACCTTCCGTTCGTATGTCTAAAGAAATGGATGAAGAGAACAGTAAGTTAGTTAAACAGTTTTCTCAAAAAATACAGAAAGCTTAGAAAATCCGACTATTCTTGATCATAATTCACACTGGTGAAAACCTATGTTTCAGCTTGTTTGTCTGTAACCAGCTTTGAATCCAAAGGTATTTTTAGCGCAGATCCATTACCACCCGAATAGGATTACATCCATTAGGAGTTCGGGCTGTCCATTCTGGATTATCCTTAATCACGGTATTAACCCCGACGAGTATAGCCATATGCTCATTTCTAAGCTGATGGACATCCTCCCTCGCTTGTTCTGACGTAATCCATTTGCTGCTAGAAGAATGAGTGGCTATTTTTCCATCTAAAGTGATCCCGGATTTTAATGTTACAAATGGCTTTTTTCAAAAAATAAACTTTTTAAATACTTCATTCACCCGCTGGGATTTTTCCATGGCGATCCCGATCACCACTTCTATCCCTTCGTCTTGAAGGATCTTAACGCCATTACCAGAAACAACGGGGTTAGGATCAAGCGTGGCAATCACGACCTTCTTAATCCCAGCTTCTACAATAGCTACTGCACATGGACCTGTTCTTCCATGATGAGAGCAAGGCTCCAGGGTAACGTAAATGGTTCCACCTTTCGCTTGATCACCAGCCATCCGAAGGGCATGAATTTCAGCATGTGGTTCCCCTGTTTTTAAGTGGGCCCCTATTCCCACTATCCGATTATGATTGACAATCACAGCGCCTCCTAATGGATTGGGATCTGTCTGGCCTTTCATGGCTTGTCCGTTTTTAAAAGCGATATCCATTTAAAATTCATCATTAATGATATTTTTATAACTTTTTTACTTATCTGACGTAAAAAGACACCTCGCCCATGTGGTCATAGTGCGCTATAACATGGTTTTCTTTCTCGAACAATACAGCCTCGGTTATTCCCCCTGTCAAAATGACAGAGCCTTTTTTAATTTTCTTTCTTCCTTCCGCGTATAGCATGCTGGCTAACATCGCAACAGAATTGGCTGGATTTCCGAGAACCGCTGAACTTTCCCCACGCGCTCTTACCTCTCCATTTATATCTATAGATACCCCTAATAAATCAACTTTAAAGTCATAAGGACGGAATAATTCACTGCCCAAAAGGACCCTTGATGCGGAAGTGTTGTCAGCAATAACATCAGACAGTTGAAACCGAAAATCTTTATACCGACTGTCAATAATTTCAAGTGCAGGTACCACCCATTGTGTTTTTTCCAAAACCTGCTCACTCGTAATATCGGGTCCATGAATATCTTCCCCAAGGATAAAGGCAATCTCAGCCTCTACTTTTGGATGGATAAAGTCTTCCATTTCTATTTTCCCCTTATCTGGAACATTCATGTAGTCAAAAATATAACCATATATCGGAGTACTAACGTTCATTTGCTTCATTTTTGCCTGACTGGTAAGACCCATCTTGTAAGCAGTCACCTTTTGCCCTGACTCGATTTTTAGATTCACCAATTCCTGTTGCACCTTGTATCCCATTGATGGATTAAAATTTGAATGTTGATCAGTAATGCAAGAAACCGCTTGTTTCTGTTTTTCTGCTTTGATTAAATATTCAGCAAGACCTCTGTAATCAATCAATTTGCATCCTCCTATTCGGCCAGCTCACTTTTTAACGTATCTCCCACCGCATTAACAATAACCTGAATACCTGTTAAAGGAGTTCCGAGCGACTCGTACAGTACGAGCAATATTACGTATACATGTTTCGACTGTTTCCTGCTCTCTTCCTTCGTGCACTGTAATTTGAATAATCGGCATACCATATCCTCCTATATAACCTATAAAAAGAAAGCATTACTCCTGAATTGAAGTAATGCTCTAATAGAATAATAAATTTTTTAATAGATTTAGCTTACAGCTGTTTTGTTTTCCGTTTCTTGCCCTTTAAAAATGAACTGATCCAGTGCATAAGCTTTAGAGCCAGTGACCGCAAGAGATACTGCCATCGCTAAAAATGCCAAATCCAATTCATATCCGGCCATTTGACCATTCCCTAGAAAACCTACAGCTAATTTTACTTTCATAATTGCTCCTGCCATTAGCAAGACAAACAACACAGATACCAATCTCGTAAATAACCCAAGTACTACTGCGATGCCTCCCACAACTTCTATCAAAGCCGCAGCATAAGCGAGAAACCCTGGCAGTCCAATACTTTCAAACCATCCAACAGTGTTTTCAATTCCACCTTGAAACTTTGATACTCCGTGAATAAAAAAGCTAATTCCTAATACCAGACGTAAAATTAAAGCGCCTAATTCATGTTTGTTTTTCATTTTTCCTGCCTCCATATTTATTTATTTATTTATTTATATAAAGAAATTTGATAAATGATGATTTACTCTGCCTCTCCAAATTGCCATACACTGTGACTAAGATTTCCGTATCGATAACTGCGATGCAGTAACTTTGCACTTTTTTCTTGATCGGCTGCACCCATTGCATAAAAAAGCGGAATAAAATGCTCGTTTCCAAATGGCGGTACCGCAAATTTTGCATTCGGAGCCAATGTTTCGTATTTAAACAGGGACTCTATATCCCAATTACTTATATGCCGTTCTAGCCACTGATCGAAATCAAATGCCCATTGATCAACAGTCCCGTTATCGCTGCCCATATTTAAAACTCTGAGATTATGCACGGTTCCTCCGCTGGCAATAATCAAGATATCTTTTTCTCTCAATGATGATAAAGAACTTCCAATTTTATATTGCTCCTCAGCCGTTAGCCGAGGGTTTACAGACATTGAAATAACCGGAATATCGGCATCAGGATATAGCATCCTAAGGACAATCCAAGCTCCGTGGTCCAAGCCTCGTGTTCTCTCCACTTCAAAAGGCACTTCCTGTTTAGCGAACAAATCTGTGATTTCCTTTGTGACGGCTTCACTGCCTATAGCCGGGTACTTAATACGATATAAAGCTTCTGGAAATCCGCCAAAATCATAAATCGTCTCATATTCGTTTACATTACTCACTTTTTGAGCAGATGATTCCCAGTGTGCTGAAAACAGTACAATCGCTTTTGGCTTTGGCAGCGCCTCGCCTAACGAATGTAAAAACTGAGTATATTCGTTATTTTCGATGGCTAACAGCGGTGCTCCGTGCGCAACAAATAATGCTGGTAGCATTGTCTAATCCCCCTTTGTGTTTTTTATTATTGATTTAAATCATCTAGGATCCATTTCGTAAAATCTTGCTGATTCTTTAATGAAACGGTATGCCCCTCTGGATAGGCTTGAAAAGTTACTTGTGCATCTAACCCTTTAAAAAACTTATTACTTTCGACTCCCCATTCATACGGCAGAACATTGTCAAATTCACCATGGGAAATAAACATAGAAAGCTGATTAACAGGGTTTATTGTGTATTCTTCCTTGACGAATCCGGGGATATATCCACTTAGAGCGACAATTCCTTTAATTCGATTTCCCAATGTTAAGCCAAGTGTCATCGATGCAATGGCTCCCTGGCTGAATCCAAGCAGATAAAAATGCCCCTGATCTAGTGGATAATGTTCAGCTGCATAATCAATAAAGCTGGCCAGCTGACCAATTGCATGATCAAATACTTCCCGGTGTGGTTTTCCATAGCCTTGAATTGTAAAATATGCGAAGCCCGGTGGTTGAGATAAATGGCCGCGTACACTAAAAATGTAAAACCTATCTTCCATCCCATCGACCAACGTCAGCATATTTTGTTCATTACTACCCATTCCATGCAGGACAAAAATAGCAGGATAGGTTTTATTAGGCTCAACCTTAGATGGTTTACGAAGTTCATAAATCATAGGTGACTTCAAAGTGTATCATCCCTTTCTCACTCATTATGCTTGAAACCTAATTGTATTTTTACTCATATAGAAACGATTATTCTTATTGAGAAACAAGAAGCTAAGTAATATGTTTTCTAATATGAATAATTGTTACTTAAAAGATAACAATCCAAAAGTAGAATGTCAATAGATTTATTCACTAATATGAAAATAAGTTTCTTATGAGAATACAAAAGGCCAAAAAATAAAGTTTATAAATAAGTTCCCTCATAAGAATAATTGTTTTCTAAAAGAAAATAACACATCAGTGGAATATCAATATTTTTTTTGCTAATATATAAATAAGTTTCTTAAAAGTAAACTTCAGAGGTGATTAAACTGGATATTGGGAAAAAAATTAGAGCCATAAGAAACCGAAAAAAAATTACGATTGCCCAAATGTGTGAAGGAACAGGCCTTTCAAAAGGATTTATAAGCAATGTTGAAAATAATAATACTTCACCTTCTATAAATACACTAAGTACAATTGCAGACTTTCTAGGCGTTCCTCTCCCTTACTTACTGTTAGATAAGAAACAGCATATGCGTGTCGTTCGAAAGGAGGAAAGAAGAAATTCTTCTTACAATAACCTAAACATTGAGCACTTAGCATCAAAGGGCGGACTTAAAACCATGATCGTTGAATTTCCTCCTGGAGCCTCCATTGGAGATCCACATTCACATGAGGGAGAAGAGAGCCATTTAGTATTGGAAGGGAAAGTCTTAGCTGAACAAGGAGAAGATTCCTTTATTGTAGAAGAAGGAGATTCCTTTAGCTGGAATGCCAGTGTCCCACACTATGTAAAAAACATTGGAGATACCAAAGCAGTAGTGTTCATCTCGATTTTTTCTGATACTGAATTGAAAGATGTATTATAGAAGTCCAAATACTTTAAGAGCAACGCTTAGCAGAGCGTTGCTCTTTTCTATTTTTAATAATACTTACATTGTCCTGTCCATAAATCATTAAAAATTTGAGGCAATCTCATCTAAAACAGCAGTTAATTCTTGTGGAGCCGTATAGAAAGAATCATGTCCAGTGTCAATGTCATATACCTTTTCAACGACAGTGTTTGCAATCGCTTGTTCCTGTATTTCCAAGGGCATCATTTCGTCTTTTAAAGTTTTAATATAAACCTTTGGGACATTTTCAAAATTTACTCCCAGCTTAACCTGCTGATTTAATGCTGCCATACTTTCCCCGCAAAGCTGCATAGCTAAAGGGCCAAACTGTTCGTCTGTCAAAAAACTATAAATTTTTACTTTCACAAATTTTGGGTTCAAATGAGATACCTTGTAATATGGAGTAAAGCTCAGGACGCCGGCTTCGCTCATTGCCATCCAATCTTTAGGAAAAGCACCATGATCCAAGCCAGTTGGACTTTGACCGTCTTTCAACAAATAGCCGCTTAACACAACTAACTTTTTCACTTTTTCCGGTCTGTTTTCGGAAACTTGGCAAGCAATTGCACTACCCAAACTGTGTCCAACTAAGATTACCGGTTCGCTCTGCGATCCAGGATATTTACAATAAACTGAGCATAGCGAAATCACAAACTTTTCTACTTATCATGGGTGCTTGGCATACTAGCTGGAATTGGAACCTTGTTAAAGAAAGATTAGAAGAGTTAGGGCATACAGTTCTGAATCCAGACCTTCCAGGACATGGTGATGACCCAGCTTCGTTAAAAGACCAAAATTTAGAAAGCAGTTTTAATCATCATTTATCCCTCAATTTTATTTGGAATGGTTTTACATTCACTCTCGAAATAGATTGTAAATGTGTTATCAAAACCTTGAGTATAATTGTCCTGTTTCCCCTCTTAAAACAAGTTGTATTTCATAAAAAATGAAACAAGTTTCTTCTATATATATATGTCTTTCCAACGCATTATCGTTTCAATGGTTAACTACATGCTGCTCTTGTTTTTTTTTGCAAGCAGATCATCGTTATCTCAATTTTTTCATGCCCAAGTGCCCTTATAATGTAATAGAAGCAACTGATAATCGTAAAGCTATACAGAAACTCAAATGGTTTAATTCTCATTTTGTATGTTTTGATAGACAAAAAGGGTATTTTTTATCTTGTCTCCTATCACTGTGCAAAGCAAGACAGGCGAAACAACTTCCTCCAACTGTTCAGTGCACCTGATTTGTAACACTTTATCCAAGCTGCGTCTTGGTGTGGATATTTAACTGTTTTAAAACCTATTTGACCATTATCCTGGCTAGCCTTATTTTTTCATTGCTTTTATTTTCATATCAGCTAGATAGCTTACTTGTTTCCATAGAAAAAATACCTTCAAGTGTTTTTTAGGTATACCATACACTTGAAAGTATTTTTTTTGTGTCACTCTATCGATCAATCTCTTCATTCGTTTTTATACTCACATTCGTTAAAAGAGAAGAGACTTGCCCTTCCCCACTTTTTTTATATAACTCATAGCATATTTTTTTATATTCATTCCAGATTCTCAATTAAAATGGCCATTCCTTGGCCTCCCCCTGCACATAATGAAGCAACTCCGTAACGCCCGCCTCTTCGTTTCAGCTCATGCATGAGCGTAATGACGATTCTAGCTCCAGACGCACCTATAGGGTGGCCAAGAGCAATGGCTCCGCCATTCACATTCAGTTTTGAACGGTCAATTGAAAGTTCTCTTTGAACTGCTAAGGCTTGAGAAGCAAATGCTTCGTTAAGTTCAAATAAATCAATATCCTGGATGGAAAGCTTGGTTCTATCTAATAGTTTTCGGATGGAAGGTATTGGACCAATTCCCATTATTTCTGGAGGAACACCTACAGAGGTCCAATCCACAATGGCCGCTTTTGGTTTAAGACCATGCTTAAGTGCATTTATTTCAGTCATTAAAAGAACAGCAGCCGATCCATCGTTTCGTCCACAGGAATTCCCTGCTGTAACTGTCCCATCGGGTTTAAAAGCAGGTTTCAGGCTTTGAAGCTTTTCTAAAGTTGTTTCCGGACGTGGATGTTCATCGGTTTCAAAAACATAAGATCCCTTTTTTGTTTTTATCTCATAAGGAACAATCTCATCCTTGAATTTCCCTGTATTTATAGCTTCCAAAGCCCTCCTTTGGCTTTCAAGTGCGTACTCATCTTGATCTTCCCGAGAGATATCAAATTTTAAGGCCACATTTTCTGCAGTAATGCCCATTCCCATATTGTCACCATATAATTCTTTTGGTTGGTGACCTGCCTCTTTATTTGAATCTACTAAGAAGGCTTGATCTCCTCCAAATCTCGTACCGCGCAAATAGATCGGGGTTTGACTCATACTTTCTGTTCCTCCGGCAATAATAATCTCTGCCTGTTGGGATTTAATCTGCTGGACACCTGATGCAATGGCTTGTATTCCTGATGCACATAATCTATTCACTGTAAATGCCGGGGACTCCAATGGAACTCCTGCTCGAATGGCAGCTACGCGTGCTACGTTAGATGACTCTGTGGATTGCCGTACTTCTCCAAGGATCACTTCATCTATTTTGTTAGCTGGAATATTGGTTTTTTCTAATATCTTTTCAATAACATGTGACGCTAAAAAGCCTGAGTTAACGTCTTTTAAACTCCCTCCAAATCGTCCAATTGCCGTTCGGACACCATCTACAATTACAACTCTATCACTCACTTTTTTTCCCCCTTTATATAGCCAGAAATTAATATAATCAATGATCTTTATACACATTTCTAGATTATTTAAAGTATTATTATCTCCAAAAAAGGTATTAAAAGAATCCCATCATTGGGCAGGCACGATTCATCTATCTATGAGCCACCTAACGCTGCGAGATCAAGGCTTGGACAATTGACTGTCCAAGCCCCTTATGCAAATGTTTATTTTCTACTCGCTTATATGTTGAAGTTCAAGTACATTTCCATCTGGATCATATAGGAAAATTTGATACCAGCCTTCTATTGACCATTCCCCCATATCTGAGAAAGCTACATTATTCTCTACTAATCTCTTTTTAATGGCCTCAATGTCATCAACACGGAAAGCTACATGTCCCGTTAGAAGCGGATTTACATAATGTCCCGTTTTAAAACCATTAAGTAGATCTCTTGCAGCGATATGAACTTGGTTTCCGTTCTCGTCCACTAAAAATCTTGTTTCTCCATCATAGTGATTTAAAATTCTTCCACCATTCATTTCCTTACTCTCAGTCAAACCTAATACTTCCCTGTAAAAAAAGGTCATTTCTTCAACATTATTTGTACTAAAATTCGCATGGTGCAATTGGATATCCATTTTATGATCTTCTGGTTCAGCATCCACTTGTTGAACTTCAAGGCAATTACCGTCAGGGTCGTATAAAAAGATTTGGTACCATCCTTTAATAGACCATTCGCCAAAATCTGAATAAGGTACATTATGTTTATCTAATCTTGCTTTTAATTCCTCAATGTCATCTGTACGAAATGCTAAATGGCCCGTTAGAAGCGGATTAACATAGTGTCCCGTTTTAAAACCATTAAATAGATCCCTTGTAGCGATATGAATTTGATAATCTCCCCCCGCTAATAAAAATCGGGTATAAGTATCATATCCCCGGCCCGAAACTTCTTCCCCACGCATTTCCGTACTTTCTTTTAAACCTAATACATTTTTATAAAAAGAGGTCATTTCTTCAACATTATTCGTACTAAAATTATAATGGTGTAATGTAACTTTCATTTTATTCACTCCTAAATCTATATTATTAAAAACTATGATTATATAATTTGATATGAATTATGGTCGGAGTAAAACCTTTACTCCTTCTCCATTTAAAGCAACTCTAAAAGCTTCTTCAAATTCCTCTAATGGAAATTGATGTGTGATGGAAGGAAGAACATTTAATTTATTTTCTAGTAGTAGCTGTTCCATTAAGTCCCAAGTCTCCCACATCATGCGGCCAGAAATTCCACTTAAGGTTATTTCCTTTGTTGCTAAACTAGATAAATTTACTGGAACGTCTCCTGGGAACAACCCAACCATCACAGCTTTTCCGCCTTTTTTCAAAAATGGTAGCGCTTCATTAAATGCCTGGGCGCTTCCCGTCGTTTCAATAATCACATCAGTTTTGTTATTCCCATTGAATATAGAAGATATCGGTGTTTCAGCTGGGTTAAAGACTTTAAATTCACCACATTGAGAAGCAACATCTAATCTGGTTTGTTTTAAATCACTGATATATACTGATTCAGCTCCTAAGGCTAAGCTTGCACACGCTGAGTAAAGGCCAATTGGACCGGCTCCGAGAACAGCAACCTTTTTACCTTGTACATCCCCAACTTGAGCAGCATGCACACCGACTCCCAGAGGTTCAAGAATGGCTGCTACTTTTTCAGGAATGAAATCAGGTACTTTACGCAGGCAAACTTCTGGAACCAATGCCCATTCAGCAAAACAACCATCGATATGAAGACCGAAATAGGTTAAATTATCACAAATATGCTGGTTACCATTTAAACATAATTCACACTCACCACACGGTATATGCGTTTCTACACTTACTCGGTCTCCAACTGCGAAAGAAGTTACACCTGCTCCAAGTTCAACAACTTCCCCTACACATTCATGTCCTGAGATACCTGGAACTTTGATACCAACTCCTGCTGCCCAATTATTCCATTGATAAATATGAAGGTCTGATCCACATATTGCAGATAATTTGACACGAATTAGAACTTCGCCCTTACCAGGCTTAGGAATTTCGGATTGTTTAAATGTAAAACCGGGCCCTTTATTTTCTTTAATAAGAGATTTCATTGTTTTGACAAGCGATTTCGTTGTCATATCGTCTACCCCCTTTTAATTTGATTAAAATCAATTTTTATTAAAGTATGTGGAAATGACTACTTACCAATAAACACAGGCGACCTTTTTTCTACAAAAGCTCTAATGCCTTCATATCTGTCTTCCGTATTTAAACAACGACTGTAGTAAACATTTTCTTGTTCCCTAGCTTCTCTATCGATCATTCCGTGTAAATCATTAACGGATGACTTGCAATTTTGAACGGCAATCGGTGCATTTTTTTCAATGCTTTCCGCAAGTTCGATTGCTCTGTTATATAAAACGGATGAATCGGTCAACTCATTCAATAATCCTGCTCGATTAGCTTCTTCTGCCATAACGAACTTACCCGTAAAAAGCCACTCTTTTGCAATATGCATAGCAACCTTTCGCTGCAACAAGCGCGAGCCGCCGCCTCCCGGCATAATGCCACGAGTAACCTCAGGAAGACCAAAGACAGCATTTTGTGAGGCGAGGATCATATCGCAATTAAGCGCTAATTCGAAACCACCCGCTAGAGCATATCCATCCACGACAGCGATGACAGGCTGTGGTAAATCAGCAATTGCATTAAACATTTCTACAAAAATTTCATGATGACGATGAAATTCCTCTTCAGATATTCCATTTCTTTCTTTTAAATCTGCACCAGAACAAAATGCCTTTGAACTGGATGAAGTCAGCAGCACAACCCGAATATCGCTCTTTGCTATTTGCTGACAGATGTCAATAATTTGTTTTCCCATTTCCGTGTTAAATGCATTCCGAGCTTCAGGGCGATTTAAGACAATTTTTCCTATTGTGCCCTTATCCCCTATTCTTTCCCAACTTGCAAAAGCCATTTAATCACTCCCTTTAACTTTGTAAACGATATTGAAAAAGAGTCTTATAATTGTAATCATATTATCAGACAACTTGTTCAAGCCATGTTCTCTTCTTTTTTACACTACCTTACCATCCTTAAGTTTTTCGATTTCCATTTCTGTATAGCCTAGTTGCGATAAAACTTCATCTGTATGCTCTCCAAGTAGTGGCGGATATTGCCGTACTGTACTTGGTGTATCTGAAAATTTAACAGGAAATCCTGGCATTTTTAAATTTTTAATATGAGGATGTTCGACGTTGATAATCATTTCTCTCTCAATGATTTGAGGATGGTTGATAACTTGATCAATCGTATGAATAGGGCCACATGGAACCCCTGCCCTTTCGGTTTTCTCAAAAACATCCTTACTTTCCATAAGAACTAATCTGCTCGTAAGGATTGGAATGAGCTCGTCGCGGTTGGCAACCCTGTTTTGATTTGTTTTAAAACGATCATCCTCCAACAAATCCGTCCAATCCATAGCCTTACAACATTTTACCCATTGCCCGTCATTACCGACAGCCAATATAATATATGAATCTTTTGTTTGAAAGGCTTGATAAGGAACAAGCGTAGGATGGGCAGATCCCATTTTCCCCGCAGGTTTTCCGGTTGCTAAATATCCTGTCGCCATGTGGTTTAGAAGCATGACTTGTCCATCTAATAAACTAACATCAAGGTGCTGCCCTTTACTCGTCTTTTGTCTGGAGAAAAGAGCACTTAGTATTCCATAGGCTGCAAACATTCCAGTCGTTAAATCTACAATCGACATACCTGCCTTTACTGGTGGGCGATCCGGTTCCCCGGTAATACTCATTAAACCTCCAAAGCCTTGTAATAATAAATCATAACCTGCCCGATGCTTTTCTGGACCTGTACGACCAAAACCAGATATGGAGCAGTAAATTAAACCTGGGTTTATTTTCTTTAATTCTTCATAACCAAAGCCCATTTTATCCAGTGCTCCAGTTCGAAAATTTTCTACTAACACATCCGACTCTTTGACCAGCTTATAAATAATTTCTTTGCCCTCTTCACTCTTTAAATCTACGGTTATACTTTTTTTATTTCTATTGGCTGTAAGATAATAACAGCTTTCTCCATCCCATGCAGGAGGAGTAAATCTTCTTGCTTCGTCTCCTGTTTCGGGTTGTTCTATTTTAATAACATCTGCTCCAACATCACCTAATAACATGGCACAGAAGGGGCCAGCAAGGGTTCTTGATAAATCTAGGATTTTGATTCCTTCTAGAGGTTGCATTCATATCTCTCCTTACCATTATTTTTATGTAGTATCTTTATATATTTCGTGCCCCCAAGCTTTTACCACCATCAACATGTAATACTTGACCTGTAATATATCTAGCTTCCTCAGATGCAAAAAATAGAACCGTATTAGCTATATCTTTTGGCTCTCCAATCAATGGTGTAGGCTGAGCTTGAATAAGATTTTCCTGTACCTTTTGAGGAAGATTACGGATTAAAGGTGTATCAATTAATCCCGGCGCAATACAGTTTACCGTAATATTGAATTTGGCAAATTCAAGTGCCAGTGAGCGTGTTAAACTTACAAGACCTCCCTTAGAAGCTGAATAGTTTGATTGGCCAACCTGTCCTAACCATGCACGGGAGGAAATATTGATAATTCGACCGTACTCAGCTTCTTTCATATGCCCCAGTACAGCCTTGGAACAAATCCAGGCACCCTTTAGATTTACATTCATTACAAGATCAAAATCTTCCTCAGGCATTTTTAAGATCAAATTATCTCTGACAACCCCTGTATTATTAACTAATGCATCAATTTTTCCATAGCGTTCAATTATTTCATCAACCATCACCTGTACTTCATTTGTTTTTGTGATATCTGCTTTTAGACTAATAGCTTCCTGTCCTTGTTCATTTATATCTCTTGCAACCTTTTCAGCCTTTTCTAGATTCACATCATTAATAACTATTTTCGCTCCACTTTGTGCTAATTTCTTAGCAATGCCTTCTCCAATGCCACTACCGGCACCTGTGACTAAAATTACACGGTTTTTTACATTCATTTATACGATTTCCTTTCTGAATTTAAGTAACTATACAAAAAAAAATAAGAAAATTTCAAACTTCGACCCATTTTACCCCTATTACTACTACTTTTTAAATAAACATCACATAACCAAAGATTCTAAAGTCACTCTTCCAACCTATTATAAGGTTATCAGACAAGCAGAATAAAAGGCTGTTTTATAAAAAACCTAATCATTTACTTTTTAATAACGCTTTCAAATACATTCATATTTGATGAGTGAATACTTACTATTCAACCCTCTACCTATAAGGTTATCAGACAAGTTGGGAATGGTTAGATTTTCATTAGGTTTTATTAAAAATATCATAATATTATATCTTTGTCTACGGATTATTTAGAATTATCAATTTTTTTAAAATGGGACCAGAGAGTATTTTCTCTCTGGCGTATTTTTGTATATATCAGAAAATTAATAACTAATGTAAAAAATCAATTATATTTTGATTTCATATAATTTCGTAACTCGTACTCAAAATGTTCCATATGTTCCTTTATACTTTTATGTGCCTTCTTTACATCTTGTTCTGCAATAGCTTGATAAATATTTTTATGTTCTTCTAAAATGATGTTTGCTGATAATGGATTACTGAATCCCATTCTACGTATTTCTCTCATTGCTTTTTCCATTTGTTCAGAAATGGTATCTAATAGTCGTACCATAATGGCGTTTTGAGTTGCTTTAGCTATTGTATGGTGAAAGATCATATCTTCCTTTTCACTTTCCTTTTTGTTTAATACGTTTACTTCCATTTGATTTATAATTTGTTTAAACTTTTTCAAATCCTGATCTGTTCTTTTACTTGCTGCTAACTCTACGTTGGAAATTTCTAATGATTTACGTGCTTCCATTAATTCAAGAATGGTTTTGTCACTTAAAAGTAATCCAGAAAAGTCTGGCATTCCGACACTTTCTGGGTCTATTTTACAAATTGTACTTCCTTCACCCTGTCTTGTTTCAATAAGTCCCATAATTTTCAATGCACTTAATGCTTCTCTGATCGTTGAACGTCCTACTGAATAGAGCTGACACAATTCTTTATCAGAAGGTAATTTATCTCCTGATTTTAGTTTACCATCTAAAATTTGTTGTTTGATATGGTCAGCAATTTTTTCATAAATTCTTACTGTGGTCATTTTTAGTGGTTCCATGTTTTCCTCCAAAATTTTAATTTATATTCCCCAAAAATTTATAAATTAAATATAGACATTAAAAAAGTTATTTGATAGTATATGTTTAAGAAATATTTCCGATTTTTCAGAAAAGTATATTAATTCCTGTCTGATAACCTTATATACATAATACCATATCCGAATGATACATTGATAACACTTCTTTTTTTTGTAAAATTCATTATATCATTTCTGGTATTTTATTTTCGTTATTAAATTGTCTGATAATCATATATATTGGTTGTCAGATAACCATATAATATATTAATTCAGATTAAGTAGGTTTGATACAAGCGACTTAATAACTTGGTCCGAATTATAAATTAATATAATTCGGACCAAGTTTACTGAATGAAAAGTAAAAATACTTACAAAAGTATAGTTTTTTCGTGAAAGGGGTAGAAGAATATGACAACAAGTAAAGGGCGTATTGGATTTATTGGGGTTGGAACAATGGGTAGACATATGGTTCATAACCTAATCAAAGGTAACTATGAAGTATTTGTCTATGACAGGAAACAAGAGGCTTTAGATTATGTTGCAGCAATTGGTGCAACACCTGTCGAAACGTTGAAAGAATTAATTGAGGTAAGTGAAACTGTATTTGTAGCAGTTCTTACAGATGATCAGGTTAAGTCAGTTATTGCTGGTGAAGGCGGATTATTAGAATATGCTACACCTGAAAAACTTATTGTAGTTAACAGTAGCGTTAATCCTCAAACAGTTCTTTCTATGGTAGAATTAGCTATTCAAAAAGGGATTAATGTTATTGATGCACCTATGAGTGGAGGCGAACCAGGAGCTATCGAAGGAACCCTTACCTTTATGGTTGGAAGTAATGAACAACAATTGTTCGAGCGGATTCGTCCAATTTTAGAACATTTAGGAAGCAATATTTTCTATGCCGGTCCAACTGGATCGGGAGAAGCTATAAAACTGGCCAATAATCTAATGGCACTATGTAATAATTTAATAGCTTTAGAGGCGGTCAAATTAGCAAAAGGTTACGGTATTTCTGAAGAACAACTTATGGAAGTTGCACATCTAAGTACTGGAAATAGTTTCATTGTAGAAAACTGGGATTACTTTGGAAACATGATGCAAACGCATTCATTAGCTGGAACAAGAGAGGTATACAAATTCCTAACAAAAGATATAAAGCTTGCAGTTGAATCCGCAAATGCCATCGACCTATCCTTACCGATTGGCGGACTTTGCTGGCAACTATCAGAAGCAGAATTAGAAGCAAGAGATAAATCAAACATAGAATCAGGACGTTTATACAATTCACCATTTACATCTCAACTTGCTTAATATCCATTATTCTTCCTACTAGTAAAAAATGGCGTACCAATAATAGAAATAAACCTTGTAGACAGCCTACAAGGCTTATTTCTATCTAACTTTGGTCTAGTCCTATCTAAATTTAGTAAATGATCTGCAAAAGCTCCGTAGAATGGGTATATCCTCTCTCGCTCACCTTATCATGGGCTGCTCTCCAATCTGATGTTCAATGATATAATGATCAAAATATAGAACCTACTCATTAATTGATTTGCTCCATTAGTTTCTTTATTTGATATATACCTTATTAAGGCATTCGTTTTGATAGTTATGTTTATTGATAGACTTATTTTTTTTAACTAAAACAAAGGCTCCTATGATTAAGAGTATATCAATCATTGAGATGTAAGGAGTCTTCCCCTAAAAAGATTGATCAGAAAAAATGTCTATTACTGGCACCCATTATAAAGATATAGAAGTTTTCCCACCTTCTACTGAGTTCAAAATAAATGACCAAAGTGTATAAGCAACTGTTGAACCAATCACTCCTGCATAATGCAGGATCGCGATTGCTTCCCAACTCCATATTATGGTCTAAACTTGTTCAAATAATAAGGAACATATAAAAAGCCCCAATTTTCAAATTACCCTTTTGTCCGCTGTAAATTGCCATTTCGACAACCTGTACTTCTTCTAAGATTAAATCCTCGTCCCTTAACATTCAAATCTTCTAGGAATGGATCATTGAGTATCCCTCCGACTTATTTCCATATTCTGATTGTTCCGCATGAGTGTTGAATTGCTCCTTGTTAATTAAATAAGGTCCACCATCATGAATAGCGCGTATCCGTTTTTGGTGTTTGATTAAAACAATCTTGCCAAAGCCTCGCAGCCGGAGGTATGAGCAGATAGATAATAGCCTCCATCTAAAAATTGTCTCCATTCCATAGTATTCCAATCTCTGCAAGCCCTTTCCAGATACAGCTCCGTTGTGCTTCGGTCCTGGTGGCCAAACTCCTTTTGAATGAGAAAAATGTCCGCTCCCTGCTTAATGATAGTAATTTTATTTTATTCACTTCATTTTAAGTTTCCATGAAAATCTAAAGAAAAGGGGATTGAAATACCAACTTAAATGCCAAAGCGGCTGCCCCCTCCGCTAAAATCATTCAAAACAATGATGATATAGACTTTTTACGGTTTGTTGCCAATGAGGAGTATATACATATCCTCCCAGAAAGCCTAAGAAACGAGTACCCCAAAAACGCCACCCCCTAATCTATCAAGGGGTTGGCGTGTCTATTTTCAGGGTAGTTTTACTCAATTCTTGTTAATTGCTAAAACAATAATATCTCTAGATACTTCTAAACCAACAAATTTTTATACAGCCCTAATAATTTCGACTCTTTTTCGTATATAGCTCTACATTTAGTTTTATTTTGAGTAGTAAAATTATGAGGAATTGCAACCTACATTAAGCCATGAGAGAGCCGTTTCGTTCATTATGATTAACGTGAACATGTATAGCTTGCTGCTAAATTCACGTCACCAATCCCATTATACTGAGGCCAAGCAGGGAACTCACACAATGGTCTTGTACGATAATTATTAGCTTTATCAGTTGTAAGTAAATCAGTAGGTTCAGATCCAGTTGCTACCCATCCATCTAATTCTCCTAATAGATCCGCTGACATGTTGAAATCACCAGAACCATGACCATAACCAGGGACCATATAAAATTGAGCAAATTCACTTAATTTATCTCCAAATTTATTTTCTAGCTGATGATAATACTTAATAGTTCCGTAGGGAGTAACAACTTCATCCGATGTGCCATGAACTAAAATGAGCTTACCACCTAAAGCTTTGAAAGCTGATAAATTAGGATCCGATGGTTCGAGAAGCTTTGAAGCCGTTTGAATTTCTTTTTTCCATTCGTCAGGGTTAAAGGTGAAAGTATCTAAATTTGGGTTTTTCGTTACCATGTAACGAAGAACTCGGTCAGAAAATTGACTCATACTTCCATAATCTGAGAACGCCTTCGGTGTAAATGTTGATCCAAACTGCCCTCCGATATCCGCACCTTGAAGTTGAGAGTATCCAGCTGTAGAATCGACTTTATTATTAAAAGAGAATCTAAATTTCATCGGTGAGTTATACGTTTGAATTACATCAATTTGTGCATCAGATAAACCTGCGTTACTCAACGCATCAAGGATTTGGTCTTCTTTATTCTTACACGCTTCTGTGTTACTGATAATTCCATCCGCTGCACCATCTAAGGAATCACACGCTTGAAGTACTATACGATTGATATGTTTGTTTTCTTCGGGGCTAATCCAGCCTTCACCATTATTTTTGTATAAAGCTTGCATGTTTCGATTGTCTTGAACTGCCTTAGCAATCCAATTATAAGTAGGAAAAAAAATAACAGCACCATCATAGTCTTGCGGCCAACGTTGAATCACCACTAACGCTTCACGTCCACCTTCAGAGCCACCTGAAAAATATGTTTGACTTGGCTTCATCTTATAATAATCCTCAATGATCGTCATGGCTACATCATGGGTTTTCTTAAGTTGTTCTCCTGCAAAATTAGCTAGCGCCTCATCATTTGTGGCCCACGAAGCATCCCAACCAGCAGATACATGGCCAGAATCACTTCCAAAGGTTACATAACCTCTTGCCAACGGGGTAGGAGTATTGATTGGATCATAAAAATTGCTATCTAAACCTGTTACTACAGACCCATTAAATCCTCCACCACCCACTTGTAGTGATTTTCCATTCCAGTTTGAAGGTAAATTGACTTCGAACTGAATATCTGGTGCAGAAGAATCGACCGGGTGAATTGAACCTAACACCTTACAAAAGTCTAGGCTTTTATCATCTGCAGTGAGTATAGCTGAAGTAATGGAAGCACCTGTAGTACGTAATCCAATAGAAGATTTAGAAATACTTTTACCGCTTAGGTTTGAACAACTTGCCTCACCTACCGTAGTACTCATTTCTTTTTTCTGAGCCTTTGTTTCTTCTGCATAAATCGTGGATCCTAGTATACTATTCGCAATCAAAAGGACTAACACGAAAGAAATAGAACATTTTAACCTACCCATCTCTCTATCCCTCTTTTCATATATATAATAAACTTCAGTTGTTTAAGGTTAAAAATAACTGCCAATTTAAACCTTAAATCCCCCTACTCATCTGCGAAAGCACTTTCAAAAAAAGCTATTTCAAGACTTTTTGTGAGGGTTTATTACTTACTTACTTACTTACTTACTGTTTTTGATTCTACGAACTCTAATTCCTGATTTATTTGGTTCTTGTTCTTCTTCTCTAACCTTTTTGCAAGAAAAGCAACATAAATCGGTAACAGAATTCCCGATGTTACACAAGCAGCGGCTATTTGAACTGTAGCAATTTCTACTTCTGGAGCAAATGCTGCACTCACAGTAGCGATCGCAGCAGGAGTAGCAATGGCATTCCCAGCAACAGCACCTTCAGCTACACCTACAATTGGATTCCAGCCTAATTTTTTGAAAACAAGAGAACATGTGGTACCAGTTAAAAAGACAGTTAATACACCCAGAGCAACACCTGCTAAACCACCTTCAAGAATAGAACTAAAATTAATCCCCATACCAAGTCCAAATGCCATAAAAGGAATAAGAGCGTCAACGCCTTTTGTTAAAAAGTCTCTCATATCATGGTCTATGTTACCTAAGATCATTCCTAATATAAGTGGTAAAAGTACGGCAACAAAATCCATAATTGAGAATAGATTACCACCAAATCCCATTGCTCCAAACATAGCTAAGGCTATCATGGTTAAAAACGGACCATCGTTTAAAGATAAAACGCCAATTGCAGCTCGGTCATCCGGTTTCCCGAATTGACTAGCAATGGCAATGTACATCGTACCATTGCTATTTGTCATAGCTGCAATAACAGCAAGAGGAGCTAGACCTAAAAACAATCCATTCGGACCAGCCAGCATATAGGCAATAATACCAAATACAGCACCAATGACCCACTTTGTAACTAACATCGTTGTTCCTTTTGCTAAAGCACTCTTTGCCGTTTTTAAGTTAATTTCAGCACCTATACAAACAAAGAAAAAGGCGATTAATGGAACAACTCCATTGACAAATAAGGCTTCTGTAAAACCACCGATTCTTAATAAGTTAGGAGCAAATGTATTAACGATTGCACCTAAGAATAGTGGAATAATCATGATTCCCCCAGGAATTCGATCCAAAGTTCTTTTAATTGGCACCATAAATTTTCCTCCTTCTTAATGAGAAATTTCATTATTCTAAAAATACAAAGGTATTTATAGATAAAATATACAAAATACTACTTCAACCAATTTCAGAATCTGAAGGATTAGTTAATAGCAGTAGCAGTTATATAGTCTTCTAACATAATCACTCGTTTTTCTACAGCAGACTTTTGGGCTGCTTCAATAATTTTAAGTTGTGTAATAATCTTTTCACCAGATGTAAAGGGTTCTCCATCTTCAATAATGGAATCATCAAACTCTTTCATTTGGATTGCAAAATTGTGAGGATTAGGTGCCCCTGACATTATTTTTTCCTCATTAACAATAAGATCTGTATCCGCTTTTCCATTAGACAAATATCTGTCTCCTGTTTGACTCCAATATATACTGCCATCTCTTCCTATAATGTTTCCTTCATGTTTTTGGATATCTATTATTTGTTCCTAAGAAGCATGTTGCTTGAGTACATCGTTAAATCCAATGACAATCGTAATGTCATCATGACCTTCAAAATCAGGATTGTTGTTAGCGCCTTGAGCAAATACAGATACTGGATCTCTATCATCTAGGATCCATAGAGTAATATCTATTGCATTGTGATCCAAGCATTGGATAGACTAATCCACCTGTAGCTTCTTTTGACTGCCACCAAGGTGGAGCAATGTTTTTATCAAAGTAGCAAGTAAAGTTGTATAGTGAATTAGTGATTTTTCCTATTTTGTCAAAATGTTTTCTAGCTTCATCGAATGCTGGGAAATATCTTCGGCTTTGTGCAACCATCAGTTTTTTATTATTCCGTTTTGCAGCTTCTACCATCGATAGACCTTCTGCAACAGATGTCGCCATTACTTTTTCTACTAGAACATGCTTACCTGCATCGCTAGCTTGTACAGAAACAGGCTCATGTAAGTTATGAGGTAAACAAATTATAACTGCATCTATATCTGGATCTGTTAAAGATTCTTCTACTGATGAGTAATAAGGAACATTCAATTCTTCAGAATATGCCTTGGCCAAATCTTCCTTTATATCTACAACAGCAGATAAATCACATAATTCAGGCCAATGATTGATAGCATCAATATGTGTACGTGCGATTCTCCCTAATCCAAAAATAGATATTTTTACCTTTTTGACCCATTCACCACCTCCCTGATTTAATGTTTATAAGGTTATCAGACAAGTTGTTATGTAAGGTTATCAGACAGGATGGCCTATACAGAAGACAACCGAACAAGCAAAAAAATAATGAAAAATATTAAATAATTTTTAAAAAAACTTCAAGAAAATATTTGTTAATAAACAATAAAAATTTGCTACTATTCATATAAGATTGTTAGGTTATCAGACAAGTTGTCGTTTCGATAAGAATGAATATGTATCTTTCATGCACTCACCTCTCAGAATAAACTGTAAATAATATGAAATTTGACTAAAAATCAAAAGAAAAATGAAACCCCTTACAAAGAATATTAGCAATTGAAATTCTATTTGTCTACAAAATTTTCTGAATCTTTATTATACATAATAAATATATAACAAACATAGATCGGTTTTTTGCGGGTTTAAAGATACTATTTACTCTATGAATAATTAAAATGGATAAAATATGGTCTTACTTAAGGCGATAATTTGAGCTTATTTAAGTGCTATTTTGCACATTAAACTTTAAAACCCAGCTACCTTCACATGAGAAGATTAGCTGGGTTTCGTCATTTGGAATATATTTATTGATTACCTTTTTTAACCCAATCCGCAACTGTAACTGTACGTTTAGCTTGATGTTTTACAGCATCTTTAACATCCTCAATCATCTTACCATCTTGTCCGACTGTTACACTTGTTCCATATGGATTTCCGCCTGCACCAAATAGTACCGGATCCGAATAACCAGGAGTAGCTATGATAGCACCCCAGTGCATCATAGAAGTGTATAAGGATAACAATGTAGCTTCTTGACCACCATGTGGGTTTTGTGCAGAAGTCATCGCACTTACTACTTTATTCACTGTCTTACCGCTTGCCCAAAGCCCACCTTGGATATCGAGGAACTGTTTCATTTGTGATGGCATATTCCCAAAACGTGTTGGGACACTAAAGATAATAGCATCTGCCCATTCAAGGTCAGCTGATGTTGCTAATGGAACGTCTTTTGTTGCTTCGACAGTTGCTTTCCATACTTCATTTCCTTGTATAACAGATTCAGGAGCTAATTCTTGTACTTTTAATACTTTCACTTCAGCACCTGCTTCTTTTGCTCCTTCTTCAGCCCATTTTGCTAATTGATAATTTGTTCCACCCATGCTGTAAAATACCACTGCTAATTTAACGTTTGACATATTTTCCACCTCCTTTGATTCACCAAATAATTTGCTTAAAAACTTCAATGCAGATATCCTCATTTTTCTGATAGTATCCCTCAGCATAGACATAAATATTATCTGCTAGATGGAATCCATTTTGATTAATCTTTTTTCAAAATGGATTCTTTTTTTACCATAAATCTGAGTTTATCCAGTAATTTTGACGACACTTTATTTCAAAGCTATATTTGATCTTGTTTGTTATTTAGCAATTCTTACGATAGGTTTAAGTGTTACACCGGTTTTTGATTCTTCAAAAGCCTTGTTGATATCTTCAAAGTCGTAAAATTTCACTAATTTGTCAAATCGAAATTTTCCTTCTTTAAAATATTGAATTAATTTTGGAATGTGTAATTGAGGAACGGAATCTCCTTGAACCGTACCCATAACTTTTTTACCTTCCATTAATAAATCATTCGTAAAGTTTAACGTAACATCTCCACCCATACCAACGATAGATACTGTACCTGAAACTCTTAATGCATGAATTGATTGGATGATTACTGGAGTTGCACCAGTTGTTTCAACAGCATAATGAACGCCACCGTCAGTAATTTTTCTAATTTCTTCTACGACATCTACTTCTTTACCGTTTAATACATGAGTTGCACCAAGTTCCAATGCAAGATCTAACCGATTTTGATGAAGATCGACTACAATGATATGTTTTAACCCCATAATTTTAGCTGCCATTACTGCACTTAAACCAACTGCACCTCCACCATAAATAGCAATAGAGGTACCCGGTTCAGGACGTAAACTATTCATTACTGTACCACTACCCGTTTGGATTCCGCATCCTAATGGACCTAATAGTGCTAAATCAACATCTTTATCTACTTTTACCACATTGTTTTTGTTTGCAACTGAATAGGTTGCAAATGACGATTGACCAAAGAAAGTAGAAATTGCATGATCATGTTGATGAATATGGTTAGAACCATCTTTTGATTTACCACCGAAGTTAAGCTCAACTGTTCTTTCACATAAATTCTGATGACCAGACAGACATTGTGAACATTCACCACAATATGAATAAGAAAGAACAACGTGATCTCCAGGTTGTACATTCGTGACACTAGACCCAACTTTTTCTACGATTCCAGCGCCTTCATGACCAAGTACAGATGGAAATGGAGCCCCTCTTCCTTTAATGGATTCTGCATCTGTATGGCAAACACCAGTAGCCACGATTTTAATTAAAACTTCGTCAGGGCCAGGTTCTGTTAATTCTACTTCTTCAATTCTTAATTCTTCATCGACATTATGTGCTACTGCTGCTTGAATTTTCATAGTTGCCTCCTAGAGTTCAGTTATAAATCAAATGCATTGAATTCGAGATACTTGAATTAATTATATTTTAATGCTAAAAAGGTTATTTTCAAGTAATATGTTTCGAGTTAAATTTTTGGTTTCACGAAATTATGTTATCCAAACAAACGATAAAGTAGTCAAATTTCTTCTTCGACTGACCTGCTTTATTTTAAGTACATTGCAACACAATCAAGTTGCTTAGCAAAAATTTTCCACTTCTTCGTAAATATTTGTTTTGTATAATATTTTTCCTTTTATTCTTTTATGAATTCCTTTGTACTTCTCACTGTTTCAATTGGGCGAACTAATTTTTCTATTTCTGCACGTTTAGACTCTAAGAATGGAGGTAAAGATAATTTTTCCCCAAGGGTTTCATAAGGTTCATCTCCCATGAAACCCGGACCATCTGTAGCAAACTCAAATAAAATTTGTGGTGCAACTCTTACGTATAATGACTCAAAAAAGTGACGGTTTACATAACCGGATGTATGGAACCCAAAACTATTCATCCGTTCAATCCATTCTTCTAAAACAGAGCGATCCTCTACACGTAATGCCGCATGGTGAACCGTACCAAAACCTTGCCGGGCCTCAGGAAGAATGGCATTATATTCTACAATGACCGACGCACCATTCCCGCCTTCCCCCACTTCAAATAAATGGAATGACCCTTCTTTATCTGTCTCTTTAAATAATAGGACTTTTTCCATCATTTCATTAAAGTAATCAAAGTTTGCAATACGGACAAAAATCGGACCTAAACCAGTAATTGCATATTCCAGTGGAATTGGACCTTTTTGCCATGGTGTTCCAGATTCCACCCCTTTGTTGAATTCATCTGAAATCAATTGATATTGCTGATCATCAAAATCAACGAAAGAGAGGGTTTTCTTGCCAAATTGTTCTTTAATCCCAGTATGTTTGACTTCTAGACGATCAAAACGTTTTACCCAATAGTTTAATGATTTATCACTCGGTACACGGAAAGATGTCTTTGAAATCTCGTTTGTACCATGTACGCCTTTAGGAATGCCGGGGAAATCAAAGAAAGTCATGTCTGTGCCTGCGCTGCCTTTATCATCTGCAAAGAATAAATGATAGGTTTGAATATCATCTTGATTTACCGTTTTTTTAACTAAACGCATACCTAAAACATAAGTGAAGAATTCATAGTTCTTTTCTGCACTACTGGTAATAGCTGTTACGTGGTGGATTCCTTTTAGATGGTTCAATATATATTCCTCCAAGATTTAATTTAAGATTAATGGTCGCAATTTTTCTTCGATCTCTTTTCGATTTGGCTCCAAAAATGGTGGTAGTGATAGTTTTTCCCCCATTGTTTCCATTGGTTCATCTGTCGCAAATCCTGGTGTATCCGTTGATAATTCAAATAATATACCATTGGGTTCCCTGAAATATAATGCTTTAAAGTAATACCGTTCCACTTTCCCTGAATTCGGTAACCTGTATTCTTTCAAACGCTCTGCCCATTGATCATATTCTTCCTCATTCGGAACACGGAAGGCAACATGGTGAACACCTCCACGCCCTAAGCGGACTCTTGGCAAATCGGGTCTTGTTTCAAGATGAACTTCTGCACCGCTGCCGCCTTCACCCGTTGCATAAATCAATATATCTGGATAATTCCCTTCAAGTGAAGGATAAGTTCCGGTAAATCGAAAACCCATAACATCTGTTAAAATACCGATCGTTGGTTCTACAATTGCGACTGTAAGGGTTACAGGTCCTAAACCAATAATGGCATGTTCCAGTGGAACGTCATCCTTTTGCCAAGGAATCCCAGATCTCACACCTTTTTCACCGTTATCTGCTACCAGTATTAAGCGAGTCCCCTCGAAATCTCTGAAAGCCAATGTATCACGATTTGCTCTTTTTTGAATATCATCATGTTCAACCCCAAATTGTTTAAAACGGTCTCTCCAAAATAACAATGAATCTGACTTTCTAACCCATAGTGATACAGTAGAAATATCTGAAGTTCCCCTGTATGTTTGCTCCAGATGAGGAATGTCAAAGAACGTAACTTCAGTTCCTGGGGTTCCTTCCGCGTCAGCATAGAATAGGTGATAGGATTCTGTATTATCTTGGTTAACCGTTTTCTTTACCAATCTCATTCCTAAAATTTTTGTATAAAATTCATAATTTTTTTCCGCTTTTCCTGTTAATATCGATACATGATGTAGTCCTAAGAGTTCCATCTCATTTCACTCCTGTCACAATATTTGTATACCACTCATCTGCGATTTCAACTTCTTCAATGGTCAATTGATGTTCCCTATTTTCCCAATGAATCTAATAAAGAGTGCATTTTCAACTGATTTCAATAGTGATATTAATGGATCGTTTGTTCCAGTTAACCTAGCTACCTTATTTTGCCCATTTAAAATTGCTAACACATGTCGAATATTTTATTTTAAATTTAATAATCTTTAATTTGAGGTATTTTAGAATAAAAATGAATCTAAAGCATATTGACCCGGACCGACCAAAGCTATACCGATAGCAACTGCAAGCAACGTTAAGTTGTATTCATATCCATTAGCTGTAGCCCATAATCCATTTGGAGCATGCACTTTTACGATAGCCATTAACATGGTACCTGCAATCATAATTCCTGCAAGTGGCGTTAATAGTCCTAAAACAAACAATAGTCCCCCAATAAGTTCTGCTAACCCTGCGAAAAGAGCCATGGTTACTCCTGGTTTCATGCCAATGGATTCAAACCATCCACCTGTTCCCTTCAATCCATAGCCACCGAACCAACCAAACAACTTTTGAGCACCGTGCCCAATGAACAATAAACCAATTACCAAACGAATTATTAATAAACCAATGTTTATCATATTAAAATCCCCCTAATTATTTTTATCTCGAATTCGAGATTTTAAATAAAAAATTAACTTTCAACTCTTTTGCTTACTTTTCTTAATAATTCATCCAATATTTCTACCTCAGAATTATTTAATGAATCGAATATATAATCAACTAACTTATGATGTTTTGGCAAAATTTTCTCCATAATATCATTTCCGTCATCTGTTAAAGTAACATGTATTACTCTACGGTCGTCGGGACATGGAATGCGATTTAACAAGCCTCGCTGTTCTAATTTATCAATAACATACGTCATTGATCCACTTGATATTAGTATCCTGTTACCGATTTGTTGAATCGTTTGTTTTCCCTTATTGTATAGCACTTCCAAAACAGAAAATTCCGTAATACTTAGGTTATCTTTGCTCATTTCGAATCTCATACAGTCATGTACTGCTTTAGATGTTTGCATTAATGCAAGATAAGGTAAATTCGAGCATTTCCTTTCCAATGATTTCACCCCCTAAAAAAATATCTCGAATTAAAATATTTTTAATGTGAGATAATATTAATACTTATATTCTTTTGTGTCAATGACCTTTTTATTTTAATCTTACATTTTCCCAACATAAATTACATTGCATTTTTTAATTAACCTGCCCTGTAGCACAAGAAAAAGCTGCTATAATGGCAGCTGCGCGTTAGCTATTTCCAATATTTAGATATTTTATTTAGAGAGCTCTTCTGTCAAAAAGCATACTTTGTATCAGGGGTGCTTTTAATCATTCGCGAAGGAGATTTGTTATACTTTGATTCACTGGACCGATTAGGTAGGGATTATGATGGCATCATTCGAGAATGGAAGTATATTACTCAAGATTTGAACTCAGATATTGTTGTACTAGAAAATGAGATAATATAACAAGTCTTTATGTGAAATACTCAAAAATGCGCTTCCATAAATGGAGCGAGCCTTAATCCGCTTGATAATACAATGCTTCACAGTCTTCTACAGCCTAAAAAACTCCCTTCTAAAATAATGAAGGGAGTTTCAAAAAGGCTTAAGAAATGCGTCTTAAAACAACAGTACCATGCCTAAAACTATAATTTATAAACGGAAGCTAGTTTTCACCGACTTGTAAGACAGCTTCTTTATATTGGGAAGGCTTCCGTTTTAGAAACTCTTATCATTTCACTAGGAAAGTGTTTATTAAAATATTTTTCCACCCTTACATGTATGTCTTTAAGATACCACTTTGATAGTTCATTCTTCTCAAATAATTTCGGCATTCCTAATCTCTCTGAACGTTTACCCATTGAACCATCCCCAATACTTAGAGTATCGATCCAAATATGATTCACAATTCCAGCCAATACTTTTGGAAAGTCAGGGGTAAAGGGTAAAACAGGAGAAATGGAAGCTTGTGTGGATATTCCAGCATCATGAACTTCTTTTAAGGCTTTTAACCGCAAATTAATCCCCGGTGCTAAAGGGGCAAAAATCTTCCTGACATCATCTCTATCCGTCTCAATCGTCATGGATACAAGAACATCACATTTTTCTTTTAATTTTACTAACAAATCTATATCTCTTGTAATAAGTGGCCCACGTGTTTGGATTTGAAGAAAATCAGGCGGATTTTCAATCATTTCTTCTAATATCCCCCGTGTAATGTTTGCTTTACGTTCAATTGGCTGGTAGGGATCGGTTGCTGAAGACATGAAAACATTCACGACTTTGCCTTTCATACGGAGTTTTATCATTTCATGCCGGAAATTTTCAGCAGCATTTGTTTTTATGTCCAGCCATTCTCCCCATGGAATTTCTTTGTATTTTTGAATGGGCATTTCTCTTACATAACAATATTTACATGAAAAAGCGCATCCACTATATGGATTCAATGAATGAGTAAATCCAACATCTAAATAACCCTTTGCTTCAGTTAGAATTTTCTTGGCCAGCATTTCTTTTATTTCAATCTTCATATACGTTGCCCTCCTCTCTTTGAAATGAACTAAGTAATTAGAGAAAAGGTCCTATGCACTTTCATGTTAGTAAGCTTCATTATTTGTTAAGTAAATTATTTCTTTCCAAGAACTCTTTAGCCACACTGTTTGCCGTTTTCTTTTCCACCGCTACTTCATAATTCATTCTTCTCATATCATCATCACTGATTTTCCCACCTAGTTTATTCAAAATCACTTTTAACTCAGGATATTTTTCTAATGTCTCTTTCTTTAATAAAGGTGCTCCTTGGTATGGAGGAAATACATGTTTGTCATCGTCCAATACGGTAAGATCGTATTTTTGCAATTCACTATCAGTTGAATAGGCATCGACTAAATTTATATCACCTGATTTGACAGCGGTATACCTTAATTCTGGCTGCATGATATTCACTTTAGAAAATTCAATTTTATAGATTTTTTGGATTCCTAGGTATCCGTCTGCACGCTCTGGAAATTCAGGCGTAAAGCCAGCTTTTATTATGCCTTCAATTGGTTTTAGGTCGGAAATGGTTTTAAGGTTGTACTGTTTTGCTAGTGACGTTGGGACAGCCAAAGCATAAGTATTATTGAATTTCATCGGCTCAAGCATCACTAAGTCAATTTTATTTATTAATCCTTCCTCAGCTTGTTCATATACTTCTCTTCTATCCGTGCTTGTTGGTTGTTCTTTCAAAAGTTCAATTATTGCCGTCCCCGTGAATTCGGGATAAATATCTATATTACCAGATGTTAAAGCATTATAGACAAACGATGTGCCCCCCATATTACGTTTTAGCTCCACATCTAGGGAGGTATCCTCTTCAATCAATAACTTATACATATTCATTAGTATTTCTGGTTCGGAACCTATTTTTCCCCCTATGATAATATCTGCTTTTTTTGGTTGAGTAAAAGTAGACACTGTTATGACCAAGAACATTGCGATTATAACAGTTGCAACTGCAACCAACGATTTCTTAAAGGGTAATTTTTCAATTCTTCTCAGCAAAAAGTCGAAAAATAAAGCTAGGAGTGCTGCTGGAATTGCCCCCATTAAAATAATGTTTGTATCATTACGATCGATACCGACTGTTATCAAATCCCCTAATCCTCCAGCCCCGATTAGAGAAGCGATCGTAGCAGTCCCAATAATTAAAACCATTGCCGTTCTTATGCCAGCCATAATAACTGGCATGGCCAGCGGTAGTTCAACCTTAAAAAGCAGCCTTCGATTATTCATGCCCAAACCTTTTGCTGCTTCTATCAAATTGGGATCAACTTCTTTTATTCCCGTATATATGTTTCTTAAAATGGGAAGTAAAGCATAAATGACCAGAGCAATAATTGATGGTATTGTCCCGATTCCAACAAGTGGTATAAGGAGACCTAATAATGCTAATGACGGAATCGTTTGAAATACAGCTGTTATTCCAATTACAAACTCAGCCACTTTTTTCTTTCTAGTAAGGAAAATGCCAAGTGGAATAGCAATTAATAAAGCAAAAAAGAGGGCAACAAATGAAATTTCAATATGCTGTATTAGAGCGTCTAACAATTCACCTTTTCTTGTTAAGAAGGTATCATATAAATTACTCACTCTTTGCACCTTCTTTCAGGTTGTTTAATAGATGCTGAATTAACGACTGTCTATTTAAAGAACCAATGACTTTTCCGTCCTTTTCTACTCCAATTCGTTCTTGTTCAGCTAATGCTTCTAATGTTTGTGGCAGTGAACTTGTAATCGGTATAATTGGCATTCTTTCTATATCGTGCTTATCATTGGTTCTGGACAAAACATTTTCCAGGTTGAAAACAAAATCATCCTGTTCCATCTTTCCAATGAATTCTTTAACAAAATCATTGATGGGATGATAAATTAATTCATTCGGGGTCCCCACTTGAACAACTTCACCATCCTTCATGATACAGATACGATCACCTAACTTGAGAGCTTCTTGCATATCATGAGTAACGAAAACGATGGTTTTCTTTATCGCTTTGTGCAGATTTAGAATATCATCTTGTAATTTCTCTCTGCTTATTGGATCAAGTGCACTAAAAGGTTCATCCATCAGGATGATTTCTGGATCTGCCGCTAAAGCTCTTACCACGCCAATTCTTTGCTGCTGGCCCCCAGATAACTCACTCGGCTTTCTTTGTTTATAAATTTGGGGTTCTAATCCAACCATTTCAAGCAGCTCGTCCACTCTATTGACGATTTTCTTTTTATTCCACTTTTTCATTTCAGGTACAACAGCAATATTTTCTTCAATGGACATATGAGGAAATAGGGCAATTTGCTGAAGTACGTATCCAATATTCCACCGCAGTTCATGTATATCATACTCGCTAATTTTTTTCCCATTAATGAAAATGGTGCCGTCGGATATAGCAATTAAACGATTAATCATTTTTAGAGTTGTGGTTTTCCCACTTCCGCTTGGTCCAATTAGAACAAAAAATTCCCCTTTATTGATTGTTAAGTTTAATGAACTAACTGCAGTTGTACCATCATCAAACTGTTTAGATACGTTTTCAAATTGAATCATTTGTTTACTCCTTTAATGATTTATTAACAACCACAATTTTACCGTTGGCACTGTTTCTTTCCATTAGGAAGTGAGCCTTGCTGATTTCATCTAAAGTAAACACCTTTGCAATAGGTACTTTAATTTGATATTGTTCAATATGATGAAATAAATCGGTTAGCAATTTCTCTTTAAAATTATCTCCGCTGTCAAACTGGGTAAAATACGAACCTGAAGGAATATCCGCCATCGGCTCAAAATTCTCCAACACCCACTCGCCGCCTAATATTCCAGTCATACATAGGACCCCTTTTTCTGCAAGCATTCCGAGTGAACTTTTCAAAGTAACCGTTCCTACCAATTCTAGTATTTTATCTACGCCATGCGGAAATATGGAGTAAAGTTGGGTTTGTATACTATCGTCATCCAACAACACAAAATCAGCACCATATTGTTTTAATAATTCTACTTTGCCCTTATTCCGAGTAGTTGAAATAACTGTTACTCCAACACTTTTGGCAAGCTGCAATGCTGCCAATCCTACAGAGCTGGTACCGCCACGTATGAGGAGGATGTCCTCTTTTTTCAGCATCAAAGTATCAAATAATGAAGCATAGGCCGTATAATACATTTCTGGAATGGCCGCCAATTTCACCCAGTCCATATCATTGCTAATCGAGTAAACCTGATTTGAAGGAATAAGGGCATACTCCGCATAACTGCCGTCAAATTCTCGTCCAAGCCCTCCCATCAAAGAGACTACTCTCTGCCCTTTTTGAAAAGAACTATCAGAGGGGTCTTCAATTTCTCCCACACATTCTATTCCTATAATTCGTGGCAGCTTCACGGATGGTGAATCTCCTTGTCTTGTAAATATTTCTGAACGATTTATGCCGAAGGCTTTTATATTAACTAGTACCCATCCTGGTTTTACTTCAGGTACAGGGACTTCCTTCACTCTTAGTTCCTGTGCAGTGCACGGCTTTTCTAATACAACTGCTTTCATTTGTATTCTCCTTTATCAAAATTATTACCCTCTGCTATCACCACTGCTCTTTCTTGGTGAAAAGACATTGATATATTCGTCATAATCTTCATCACTAAACACATTAAAGATAATCTTTTCAAATTGATTGGGATGTCTGTTTAACCATTCATTGACGGTGTGGATAGCAATGTTGGCCGCCTCTGTCTTTGGAAATCCAAACACCCCAGTTGAAATCGCACAAAAAGCGATGGTCTTTATTTCAGCTATTTCATTCGCTAGTTCCAAACAGGATATATAACAGGAAGCTAATTCTGCTCTTTGTTTTTCTGTTAGTTCAGTTTCGTTTGGAACAATTGGTCCCACTGTATGCAAAACAAATTTTGCTGGCAGATTATATCCTCTCGTAATTTTTGCCCCGCCGGTTTTCTCAGTCTTCCCTTGGATTGCCATAATTGTTTTGCATTCTTCCCTTAGTTGTGGGCCTGAAGCAGAATGGATGGCATTATCAATACAGACGTGTAAAGGTTGAAAACAGCCCAACATATGTTTATTTGCGGCATTTACGATACCATCTGCATTTATTTGTGTAATGTCACCTTGCCATAATATAAATTTATTCGATTGGTTAAAGGGATTAATTGGAACCAGACTTGAAACCGTTTCAAGTTTTTCAACATCAACAATGCCTTTTTCTTTTAGCTCTGTTTGGAGAAGAGCATCTAATTTTTGTGAAAATTCAGGATCAAGTGATATTGCTTCCCTGATAGTTAAAAGTCCTCTTAATAATTTTCGTTTGCCTTGGTAATCTTGGGGAATTTCAGCATTTTCCAATCTGCTATTTTCTTTCAAAAGCTTATCCAATAACGTGTTTATAATTTCCTCATTTTGATTTATATAGAGCATTGATGGTGTGTATTTATCTTTCAAAGAAATGAGAGAAGAATATTCTTTTAGCTGTAATTGTGTCATTTTAGCCCTCCTATGCCTATTGGTGGCTGCTTTACTCTATTAAGACAGACACAACCTCTTCCATGTCTTCAGTGAACGATATGGTTTTATTTTTATTTTCCACAAGTCCCTCTGGATGATCTTTGTTCAATCGGATTAAGGTTGCATCCTCACTGTAATAAGTCATCTTCTCAAAGGGATATCGAATAATGCCGGGAGTGTTAAATCCGACACCTAGCTCCATAAATACGATTTTTTTTGTCTCAGCTTTCTCGACGAAACGTTTGTATAGCATATCTGATTCATACCACTTCTCATCCTGTACAAAGAATTGATTTTTCCTAAGGTTCACGTCCATCTCCCCGCCACAAACAGGACATTTTGGAACAAGGTTCGAAGGGATTTGACATTCAACAGTCTTATCAATCATTTCCTTTACCAATAGTTCGTTATCATATAACTTGTCATGGCAGCCTGTTTCACATTGCAGATAACTGTAATCACCCTGGATTTCAAATACTTTATCCGACGGAAAACCGCCTTTTTCAAATTGGCTTTCTACATTCGTTGAGATAACAAAATTTTTTTTATCCTTCACCAGATTAAACAAATTCATGTAGAGCTTAGTTTTTCCAACTTCATATCGGTTCAAACTAATGTGTTTTGCCCAATACGCCCACCTCTCCTCCTGCGTTTCAAATGGATAAAAACTGGAAGAATAAAGGTCGGTAAAACCATACTTTTCAATAAACGGGCCGAAATGATTTGTAAATCTTTTCCCGCTATACGTTAAACCCGCTGCAGCCGATAAGCCTGCTCCACCACCTAATAAAATATATTCGGCATCTTCAATTGCCTTTTTTGCTTTTTCTATACGTGTTTGATAACTACACATCATATATACCCCCTTTTCCTTATTCATTATGCAAGGCTTACATGATTTTATTGTTAAAATCAAACTTTATTGGATTCCTCTAATCTGATTTTAATTTATTAGACCATTAAATCTATTATTAAGAATTGACATTGTGTAAGTGCAACCTTAAACTCATACTATATTCCTTAGTAACAATTGTGAAGTAGGCACCTTAAAGTTGTATAGGAACCTTTTAGAAACTATTGGAGGTCATTTTATGGATGATAAAAAAGATTTGACTCTTTGTCCCGTTGCAACCACTGTTGGCCTTATAGGCAATAAGTGGAAATTATTGATTTTACGTGAATTATTAACAGGTACAAAAAGATTTGGCGAGCTTAGAAATGGCATAACCGGAATAAGCCAGAAAGTTCTGACTCAAAATTTACGATCAATGGAAGAGGATGGAATCATAGAACGCAAAATTTACGCCGAAGTCCCACCAAGAGTAGAATATTACCTTAGTGATTTAGGAAATACTCTCAGACCTATTATGAATGTAATGGAAGAATGGGGATTAGATTATCTAGATAGAGTGAGCGATGATTCAAAAAAATAAAAACATCATTATACCGAATATTAGTCAGAACATCATTTTGAAAAACAAAAAAACCAAAGTCACAAAACGACAAAGAAATATCTCTGTGACGTTCTATGATTTTGGTTTTTCCTGCTTCAGTACATTTAAACGTTTAGTAAATGGACTATAGTCTATAAACCTTCTCCATTACTAAAGATAACATCTTTATACCAATAAAACGATTTTTTCTTCTTTCGCTCCAGTGTCCCGCTGCCGTCATCGTGCTTATCTACGTAAATGAATCCATAACGCTTGGAAAACTCACCAGTTGATGCACTAACTAAGTCAATACAACCCCAACTTGTATAACCCATAAGATCAACACCATCTTCGATTGCCTCACACATTGCTTCAATGTGACTGCGTAAATAATCAATACGGTAATCATCGTTGATGGAACCATCTTCTTCGACCTTATCATATGCTCCCAACCCATTTTCTACAACAAATAGAGGAAGTTGATACCGATCATAAAGTTTGTTTAAAATGATACGCAATCCGGTTGGATCGATTTCCCATCCCCAGTCGCTTGCTTTTAGGAATGGATTTTTTACACCTTCGAAAAGGTTACCTGGAGTAGTTTCAAGGCCTGATTTATCTTTTTTCTGCGTTAACGACATGTAATAACTAAAGCCAATGTAATCAACCGTATTCTCCTTGATTAACTCTAAATCTCCTTCATGAATATCAAGAGTAATGTTATGTTCTTTGAAAAAACGTCTAGAGTAAGCAGGGTATTCTCCACGTACATGAATATCTCCACAAAAGAAGTTAAATATTTGCTCCTCTTGTAATGAATACATTACGTTTTCCGGATTACAATCATAAGAATAAACAGGAGCAACAAGGATCATACACCCAATTTTTGCACCCGGTATAATTTCATGACATGCTTTTACGGCAATACTGCTTGCAACAAACTGATGATGGAATCCCTGGAAAATAGATTGATATTTATCCTCCTCTTTTTCAACCGAAAATCCCATACTCATAATTGGGAAGTGTAATGCACTATTGATTTCATTGAACGTCATCCAATACTTCACTTTATCTTTATAACGGTTAAAAATAGCATGGACGTAACGCTCAAAGAACGTCACAACCTCTCTACTTCTCCAGCCACCATAATTTTTCACAAGATTTAAAGGCATTTCATAGTGAGAAATCGTTACAACTGGCTCAATTCCATACTTGTGTAATTCATCAAAAATACGATCATAGAAAGCAAGACCTTCTTCATTTGCTTCTAATTCATTACCATTTGGGAAAATACGCGTCCACGCAATGGACATACGATATACTTTAAAACCCATTTCAGCAAATAACGCAATATCTTCTTTATAGCGATGATAGAAATCGATTCCCTCATGATTTGGATAGCTATACTTTTCGTTGTCAATTTCAAAATTAAACCCGGGCTTTTTTAGAACGTTTAATCTTTCTTTTCCCCCAGGAAGAACATCCGCTATATTTAGGCCCTTGTTCCCCTCGTGAAAACCTCCTTCCATTTGGTTGGCAGCCGTCGCTCCCCCCCATAGAAAACCTTCTGGAAACTTTTTATGGATTGCATTCATTGTAATTCCTCCTACCGTTAATATAAATTTTTCATTTCTGGATACTATTGATAATTGTGTGTGTTTTGGTCTTAACTGTCATTGTACTGATATTCTCAATAACAAATATAAAACCAACACTCAACCTAATTACATAATAAGTGATAATAAATTTTCTTCTTTCGCATGAATACTTTTCTTATTGAAATCTAATATTTCAATATAGCGATCTGTATTCGTGATGATAATAGGGGTTGTAACCTCAAAGCCAGCTTCTTTTATTTTCTCAAGATCAAACGTCACTAATAAATCACCTTGTTTCACAAGATCTCCGTGTTTTACATGTGGCGTAAAATATTTTCCATTTAGTTGAACTGTGTTAATTCCTATATGGATTAAGATTTCCGCTCCTTCACTTGATGTAATGCCAATCGCATGTCCGGTTGGAAATATAGCAGAAATCGTACCCTCAACTGGTGATACCACTTCACCCTCTGATGGTTCAATCGCAATCCCTTTCCCCATTGCTTCTGAAGCAAATGCAGAATCATTCACTTCACTTAACGCTTTAACTTCACCTGAGATCGGACTTGCAATCACTTCCTTTTTTGATAACGGACGATCATTCTCTTCCTTTTTTTCAGTTCCATCCGTTTTACTTCCTTTTTCACTTTTCGCTTCATAGCCCAATACAAGTGTTACCAAAATAGCTAATGCAAAAGCTGTCAGCGCACCCGTTAGATGAAAAGCCAGTGGTGAGTATGCAGGGATTGATAGGAAACTTACAAAGTTAAATACTAATGACTTTGAACCTAAGTAACCATTTATGGCTCCACCAATTGCGCCTGCAGTCGCTACATAAATCATTGTTTTTCTATATCGGAGAATGATACCATAAATCATTGGTTCGGTAACACCTGCGAATGCGCCAGGAAAAATGGTAGACCCTGCTAAAGTTTTAAGTTTTTTGTCTTTCGTTTTGACAAAGATTCCTACTACTACACCAATTTGAGCAAAAACTCCACCCGCTAACATAGATAAAAGCGGATCTCCTCCAGTAGAAAGGTTTGAAATAATAATTGGTACAATTCCCCAATGCAAGCCTAACAAGGTTAAGAAAGTCCAGCTTGCTCCCATCACAGCTCCAGTTAATACGCCACTCCGTTGAGTTAGGAATTCAATAATTGAACCAATTCCATTTCCTACATATACCCCAAATGGACCGAAGATTAGAACGGTAAACGGGACAATAACGATTAATGACAACATCGGAACTAAAAACAGCTGTAATTCTTTGTGGATTACCTTCTTTAAAAACTTTTCAAATAATGCATATACACTAACTGCAATAAATACAGGGAAAACCGTTGATGAATAATCGACGATAATAGCAGGTATTCCAAAAAATGACGTTGCTCCACCTTCATTTAATATACCTGTTAAATTTGGTTCAAGAAGAGCTGCACCGATCGATCCACCGACATAAGGATTTGCACCAAGTCTGATTGCAAGTGTAATCCCTAGAAAAATGGGAAGAAAATAGAATACAGCATTACCTGCAGCTGACAAAATAAAATATGTTCCACTTTCAGGCAACAGCCAGCCTAGACTTGTTAGAACTACTAACAATGCTTTAAGCATCCCTGCTCCTGCAAGTGCCCCTAATAAAGGTGAGAAACTTCGTGAAATAACATCAAAGACTTGTGAAGTAACGCTTTCCTTTTTTTCCTTTGAAGAATTAGAACTAGAATTAGAATTTGACTCAACATTAGCCAACTTATTTATTTCCTTATAAACATCCGAAACATGCGAGCCAATGACAACTTGATATTGGCCTCCACCTTGAACAACACTTAATACTCCATCCATCGATTCTAATGCTTGTTTATCTGCTTTGTTCGTATCTTCTAATTTAAATCTCAAACGTGTAGCACAATGAACTAAACTTGAGATATTCTCTTCTCCACCAACGTTTTGTAATATTTGTTTTGCCGTTGCTGCGTGATTCATTGTCTTTCCTCCTTTAAATTATTTTCTGGTTAAAGTCACCACTGGGCATTTCAATCAATAAATATGGTATTATTCGATTTGCTTCACCACTTCTTTCAAAGAAAAAAACCTAAATTGAAACTCTCAGGATGAAAGTTTCAATTTAGGTTTTGCCTTGTTAGTTACAATCCTAAAATAGAATTTAATTTATTTTTTTCACTACTCTTTCAATATGGATGGTCAAATAGAGCATTTCTTCATCTGTTAACTCATATCTATGTTGCTTTTCCACAAATTTCTTAATTTTTTCCGAGCATTTATATGCTTCAGGATATTTGTCCTTAATAACGGTCAATAGTTCATCATCATTGTCGTTCTTATAATGATTACCCTTCACTAATCTGTGAGCAAAGAACTTTAAATGGGTGATAAATCGATAATAATTTAACGAGTTTTCGTCAAATTGAATTTTAAAATGATATTTAACAATTGTTAATATATCTTGTATTACCCTCGTCATATCCACAACATTTGTCATATCTTCATTTAACTGAGCATTAACAAGATGAAGGGCTATAAACGCTGCCTCATCTTCTGGTAAAATTACATTAAATTGATCACATATCATATTCAATGCTTCTATCCCTACATCAAACTCTTCCTTATAGAGACGTTTCGTCTCCCAGAGTAAAGCATTCTGAATAGGTAAATGGTTTTTAAAACGCTCAATTGCAAAATGAATATGATCAGTTAATGAAATATAAATGCTATCATTAAGCTTTTTACCTAGTTGAATTTTAGCATAATTAATGATTTTCTCTGATAGTTCCATGTATTCCATTGGAATATCTGCTATTAGTGTTTTGAACTTCTTTGTGATGTCTTCGTCTTCCAAAGTGAAGATTTTATCAACTTGCTCCTTATTTATTACATCGCCTGCACGTTTATTAAATGCAATCCCACGACCCATGACGATAACCTCTTGCTCTTCTTTTAATGAGACAATGACATTGTTGTTTAATATTTTTAGAATCTTCACTTCGACACCTCCAATCACAAAAAAGACAAAACCATACTTTTAGCAAGTAATCGGTTTTGCCTGATCTAACAGTAACAATCCGTGTGTTGTATACGTTTCCATAACCCTAATCCTACTACAACTTTTAAAAGTGTGCAACTACTTTTAAAATAGATAATTTTTATATTTAATTTTAGTTTTATCTGAGCAACTCATGGCTCCATATTGGGGATACTATAGTGTTGATAAAACGGAAATATACGCTAAGAAAATTCGACATTAAAAAAGCCGAGTTTTTACTCTAAGGAAATTTGACGATGAAGTCTAGGACGTCTTGCTTCATCTTCAGTTTAAAGTTTCATGTTCCGGTCAAACCCATTTATCAAATGTCTAGAAAAGGTTATTAATGATTCTTTTACACGTGTTTGAAATTAAACAGCAGACATTTCGTCTCTCCCTACACCAACTGAAAAAGAATCTGGCAATTTTTAATTCAGATATAAATTAAACAGAGCAGGTAGATTTTTCACTTAGCTAAATCGCATATGCATTATCCTACTTTTGAATTTAAGGCTTGTTTAATTCTTCCAGCTTGTAGGGTAAATAGGATATCCCTTAATTGAGAATGGCCGCATTTTGGACATTTTTTTATTATTTGTGGTGATTGTTAAACATCTTTCACAAACCCTTCGGTGATCCGTTTTGAATCTTTCCATGGGGTCTCCTTTCTTATCAGCTTTAATGCAACAGCATGCTAAAAATAATAAATGAAAATTAATCAATTCATGTAACTTGTAACTTTTGTTTCAAAGCTTTTTATTAGGATTCATCTATTATTACTTCTCTATAGAAGATATATGGAAATACTGATCTATTTAATGACCTATCATCATTGAAAGTCATTTGATGTTCTTATGGGTTTGTTTTTGCATGCTTGTAATAGCATTCCCTTAGCATTACTTATTCCAAATTAGTATATTACGTATATTTATTTTTTGTAGGTACACACTTTATATTCAGATGATTACAAATAAAATATATAGTGTTTATAAAAGTATACTTTAATGTAGGTTTGTATTCAGTATGAGATTTTCTTTTGTTACGTAAGCTATTCACGATACCCAGCCTGTTCGTATTCCGCAGGACCGAGGTATCCCGCTTGGCTTCCTTCAGGTTCCGTCACAATTGACACCTGCATTAAGCTAACCGCTATTGCCACCAGCGCTCGGAAACTGCACTTAGGCACGTGAAAAAGCCAAGATCAGCGACTATGCAAATCGCTAACCTTGGCTTTAGTAACTGATTATTAAATGTTCTGTTTTCTCTATCTTGAGTGCGTGACCTTATCAAGATAGAGAAAAACAGGAAATAAACATTTTTGAGCCTTAAAAAAGAGTTATTTTTCTACTTGGTATCCTCTTTTATTTCTACTTGGTTCCCTACGACATTCTCCATATAATTTTTACCCCAATTATACATCGAATCAAGAATCGGCATCAGGCTTTCTCCTTGTTCTGTCAGAGAGTATTCCACTTTGGGAGGTACAATTGGATAGATTCGCGATGAACAATAAGATCTTCTTCCAGCTCTCGAAGCTGGTTAACGAGCATTCTTTGAGTGATGCCCGGCATAAGAGCCTTCAGTTCACCAAAACGCTTAGTCCCCTGCTTGCCTAGGTGCCATAAAACAAGCATCTTCCATTTCCCCCCAATAACAGAAAGGGTCAATTCTTTCTCACAATTGAATGTTTTATTCTGTAGCCTTGTCATTCAAATCAACTCCGAATATAAATCCTAAATCACATAGTATACTTTTTAACACTATGTAAAATTAAAGTGCGTACTTACAAAAATATTATACTTAGTATACGATACATTGTACAGTCGATATGAATTTCTTGCTGCTCAATGATTGATTGCCAGAGGGACATACTTACTGTGCAACAAACTAAAACATACTATTAGGAGTGAAGGATAAATGGAATTACAATTGGCACTGGATTTAGTAAACATTCAAGAAGGTATTGAATTGGTTAAACAAGTGGAGGAATATGTTGATATCGTAGAAATCGGTACACCTGTGGTTATTAATGAAGGGCTTAGGGCTGTTAAAGAAATGAAAGAAGCTTTCCCTTCTTTAAAAGTATTAGCTGACCTAAAAATTATGGATGCAGCCGGTTATGAAGTGATGAAGGCATCTGAAGCTGGCGCTGATATCATCACGATTCTTGGTGCAGCTGAAGATATGTCCATCAAAGGGGCTGTTGAAGAAGCTAGAAAACAAGGCAAAAAAATCCTTGTTGATATGATCGCTGTGAAAGATCTTGAAACTCGTGCTAAAGAAGTGGATGCATTTGGCGTCGACTACATCTGTGTGCACACTGGCTACGATCTTCAAGCTGTTGGAAAAAATTCTTTTGAGGACCTTCAAACCATTAAACGTGTTGTAAAAAATGCAAAGACTGCTGTAGCAGGCGGCATAAAATTAGATACACTTCCGGAAGTCATTAAAGCACAACCTGACCTTGTTATTGTTGGTGGAGGTATCACTGGACAAGCTGATATTAAAGGGACAGCTGCCCAAATACAAAAATTAGTAAAACAAGGCTAATATCCATCATGCAGACTACTCAATATTTAGCTGAAATCATAAAAGAGCTAAATCGTTCAGTACACTTAATAGCTGACGAAGAAACTGAAAAACTGGTTAACGGGATTCTTGAATCAAAAAAAGTCTTTGTGGCGGGTGCAGGAAGATCTGGGCTTATGGGCAAAGCCTTTGCCATGCGAATGATGCACATGGGGATAGATGCGTATGTAATGGGTGAAACGGTCACCCCTACCTTTGAAAAAGATGACATTTTGATAATCGGAACAGGTTCAGGAGAAACAAAAAGTTTGGTTTCCATGGTTGAGAAAGCAAAAAGTATCGGTGGGACGATTGCAACTACAACAATATTCCCTGAATCCACCATTGGAAAATTAGCGGATATCGCAATAAAATTACCTGGTTCACCTAAAGATCAGTCAGAAGGCGATTATAAAACAATCCAACCAATGGGCTCACTATTTGAGCAAACACTTTTACTTTTTTACGATGCTGTCATTTTGAGGTTCATGGATAAAAAGGGATTGGATACCAATAAAATGTATGGCCGACATGCCAATCTCGAGTAAAGAAATGAAACACTAAAAGATAAGATATAAAAAGACTGCAAGTAATTCAGAAGAATTTCTTGCGGTTTTTTTTGGGGAATTTTTTTCAATGGCCCAATATTAATTAAAGAATGAGTAAAAAGTCTTTTTATCCTATCAAAGTTGAGCTTAATTGAATGGGAAGAACGTTGTCGATAGCTTAGCCCCCACTGTTGTAGCCTGTTTGATGATGGGACCAATTCTTTTCCTTCTCCATTACAATCTTTGCAATAGGCAAAGCTTAAAGGAATAGTTAACTAATATAAGAGGGATAATGTATAATTTTTCAATTCGTAAATGGTTGATTCATTGATTTATTTATAGATATTGCACTGATGAAAAGATATCGAGATATTGTATAGAGCAAAGGTCTAGAACCTCTGCTCTATGTACTGTTTTATTTAGTTTCAATGCCCATTGAGTGGGTTTTAAGATTGGATGTGCAAAATAACACTTAAAATAAGTGCAAATTATCGGTCAAATGAAAGTCCAATCGGTAACCTCTACGCTAAAATAGCACCTCTCGGGCCATATAAATGGAATGGGGGTATTATGAACAAGTGGATCAGCATGCTCACATAAATATTTCATGAATAAGCAGATAATTTTAAAAAAAGACATTCCAATGGGAATGTCTTCATCAAATCATTATATGCCTCTCTAAATCGTTCTAAATAGATATGTTTTGAACGGTTTTTGATAACAAGGGACGTGCCTCAACTCCTGCTGACTTTTCTCATAATATAAAAGTTATGAGATTGTTAAAACAGGTTTAATTGTCGCACCACTCTTTGAGTCGCTCACGGCTTTGTTAATTTCCGCAAAATCATAAAATTTTATCAGCTTATCAAAAGGCAGCTCCCCTTTTTTATATAAATCAATTAAAACTGGAATGAATACTTTGGGAATACTGCTTCCTTGATGAATTCCTACTACTTCTTTTACATTAATAAGCATATCCATTACATCCAACTGAACGCTCGTCCCCATTTTAGGCGCTCCGATAATTCCTGCCTTCCCCATTGGTGCCAATGAAAGAACAGCTTCTCGCAAAACCTCTGTCACACCGGTTGACTCAATTGCATAGTTTACGCCTTTTCCGGAGATTTTCTTAACTTCTTCGACAACGTTTACGTTTTTGGAATTAATCGTATGCGTGGCACCTAATTCACGCGCCAGTGCAAGCCGTGAATCATGTAAATCAACAACGATCCGAGTCGTGCAACCAGCAGCCTTAGCCGCCATAAGTGCGCTCATTCCTACCGTACCACTTCCGAAAATAGCAATGCTTGAACCTGGAGAAGGATTAAATACATTCAAAACAGCTCCCGCTCCTGTTTGAATTCCGCATCCTAATGGAGCTAGCAGGCGGAGATCGATTTCTTTGTCCACTTTCACCACATTTCGGGCATTGGCAACAGCATATGTTGCAAATGAAGATTGGCCAAAAAAGTTCGATAAATCCTTGTCCTCCTGATGCAAGCGGTGGGTATTGTCGAGCATTTTTCCTGCAAAGTTGGCTGGCAAGATATCTTCACAAGCATACGAATAACCCTTCAAGCAGTATTCACAGTGTCCGCAAGATGCGTATGATAAAATAACGTGATCTCCTGCTTCAAGACCCTTTATCCCTGCCCCTGTTTTCACTACCACCCCTGCCCCTTCATGTCCAAGAACAGCCGGCAAAGGCACAGGGAGAAGCTGATTTTGTGCAGATACATCTGTATGACAAATACCTGAAGCGACTATCTGAATCATTACCTCTCCATGTTTTGGTTCATCCAGCGTTATTTCCTCTAACTGATAATCATCACCTGTTTCATGAATAACAGCAGCTGTTACTTGCATCTTCCCATCCCCCCTGATTTATTAATATATCTTGTATACTTTAATGCTTTAATGCTCGAATTGAATGGAAGTTAATGTATGCTGACAAAGTGGAATCGCTACCCAGCTCTCGACCAAGACCACTGTTCTTCACTCCGCCAAACGGCATTCCTAATGAAAGAGAATCAAAACTGTGTGTATTGATAAAGGTGGATCCTGAATCAATTTGTCTGGCTATACCTAATGCTCTTTCAAAATCCCCGGACCATACTGAAGAGCCCAGACCATAATCAGAATCATTGGCCATTTTCACAACTTCATCAACGGATTGATACGGTACAACAGGAATGATCGGGCCAAACTGCTCACATGAAACAATAGGTGAAGACTGATCTACATTCTTCACTACATGAGGCAGCATATAATATCCATTCTTCCAGTTGTCTGGATCTAACTTCTGACCAAGCTCCCTGATTACTGCATTACTTTGCTTCGTTTGATTTATTAAGTCTCTTACGAATTCAAACTGCTTTTTATTGTTTAAAGGTCCGAAAGAAGCTCTTTCATCCAGCCCGTGTCCTACTTTATATTCATCAACAAATTCACAAAGGGTGTCATAAAACGAATTCACCATGTGCTCCGGCACGTAAATTCGCTTAACTGCAAAGCAAATTTGACCGCTTCTCGTGTAAATGCCTTTAAGTAGCTTTGGTATAATGCTTTCAATATTCACATCATCCAAAATAATTGCTGGATCATTCCCGCCCAGCTCTAAAGTAACCGCTTTAAAACGATCAGCTGCACTGACAGCAACAGCTCTGCCTGTTGCCGTACCGCCTGTAAACGCAACCTTTTTAACTAATGGATGTCCTGTTAAAGCAGAACCTGCTTCAGCATTGCCATGAATAACGTTAATAACGCCATCGGGCAGTACACTAGCCATTTTTTTTAGCAAGATGCTTAAAGCAATTGGTGCAGTCGGTGATGGTTTAATGACAATTGTATTTCCTGTAACTAAAGCCGGCGCAAGTTTCATCATTGTCAAAATAATAGGCATATTCCATGGAACTATTGCAGCAACAACACCTTTTGGAACTTTTTCGATACTTGTCCAGCTATTTTCATCTTCAGTCTGCTCTGCCTTCATAAAGTTTTCTGCAATGCTGGCATAATAGTGCAAAACGCCATTTCCTAGGAAAAAGTCTGTCTCTGCTTCCCAAAGAACCCCTCCATGTTCTCTTACTAAAAGGTGTTTTAACTCGGAAATAGCGTTTTCTAATACTTCTGCTGCCTCTAAAACCAGACGAATACGCTTTTGCATACTCACATTCTTCCATGATTGAAAAGCATTATGGGCTGCATTTACCGCTTGATCTACATCATTTCTTGAACCTAAAGCTACTTCGCCAACAAGATTGTCTAATTTACCAGGGTCATACACTTCGAAATAATTATCAGTAGAAACTTCACGATTATTAATTAACAGATTCACTTTCTTCTTTGTCAACGTTTCCATTTACTCCACCTCTTTCATTTTGTATGTTAGGTAACGCTTATAATGACGGATATATATGTTTTATAATACCTCCTCTCTTGTTAACTATAAAATTAACAAACTTAAATAAAGATTACTATATTTAAGGTGTACCCTTGTACTCTTCACTAGAAGTCAACTTTTGGACTTACCTTTTTCCAACTTATCTGGATGATCCGAAGGAACAATATACTCTGTTTATCAGGTATAGATATTACTTTTAGGTCCATTCATTCTTATATCTAAATTAATATTTAGTAAATTTGATGGAATTGAAGATGTAACCCTACCTCGTTTATTTAGAGTTTTCTCTAATAGCTGGGTGATAGTCCAATTTATTATTAAAATTAATTCTTGCTAAGTTCATAGAATTCAGCCGGAATTGATGCAAAATGTCTGCGGTGATACAACATAGGATTTTTTTTATCCATTTGAATGTTTGTCACTTCTCCAATTAAGATGGTATGATCTCCTGCTTCTACAGTTTGAAACGTTTTACATTCAAGAACAGCAAAGGCACCATCAATAATCGGCAGTTGATTATCTGAAAAATTCCAGCTACACGTACTAAACCGATCTACGTTTTTACTTGCAAACGTCTTGCATAACTCCTGCTGATCACCTGCTAGCACATGAACCGCAAACTTTCCTCCTTCTGTAAATGCTTTTATGGTTGAGACTTTATGATCAATGCACCAGAGTACCATAAGTGGTTCCATAGATACCGAAGCAAAGGAATTTACCGTCAATCCAACTGGCTTACCTTCACTATCTTTTGCCGTTATTACAGTAACGCCTGTAGGATAATTGCCCATGACCGCTCTAAACAGCTGTTGATTTTCATTTACCATTTTCATCATAATAAACTCTCCTTTTTTTTGATTTTTGTCACAATATCTTTGAACTTCATTATGTTTTACATACTTAACGTGAACATTTCACCTATTGAACATCACTTGTCAGACTTTCTTCCTTTAGATATCTTTCTCTTGCTTTACTGGATGAATAACTTTCTTGAACAAAGCATAAAGCCAGCGCCCCAAGGATTCCAGGAATCGCAAATACAAGGAAGTTTTGATAAAAAGGTAGATTCATTGTAAGAAGAACCCCACCAATTAGCGGACCAGAAATAGCTCCTAACCGACCAATTCCCAATGCCCACCCAAGCCCGCTTGAACGCATTTCTGTCGGGTAATATTGTGAAATATAGGCGTTAGTAATAATTTGGGTTCCAATTGTAGAAGCTCCAGCAAACGCTACAAGAACATATACTAAAACGATGTTGTTTACCAATCCAAGTAGAGTTAAAGAAACACCTGCTAAAGTAAAAAATATCAGCAAGACAGCCTTTGGACTCCATTTGTCAGCTAGCCGACCACCAAAAACAGCACCAAAAATTGCACCGAAATTTAACACGAATAAAAACATTAACCCCGATACAGACAATCCAGCGCTGTCCATTAATTTTGGCAACCAAGTATTTAGCCCGTAAATCATTAATAGGCACATAAAGAAACAAATCCAAAACATAATCGTACTTAATGCTCTTCCGCTTTTAAACAACTTAATCACAGGTGCTCCTGCTTCTTCCGTTTTCATCTGTTCAAACGTTTGATTTTCACGGTAAGTAAAGGTTGGATTTACTTTTGTTAATATCTTTCCAATTTTATTCGATTCGTTTTTGTTTAGTAAAAACCTTGGTGACTCAGGTAAGGTTTTATACATTAAGGGAAGTAATAATAGAGGAAAAGCTCCTACAAAGAATAAAGATCTCCACCCGAATTGCCCCAACATGATGATGGCGAGCCCTGCAGCCAGCATACCACCTATCGAATATCCACTAAACATAATGGAAACCAATGTGCTTTTGAGTGACCTTGGCGAATATTCCGTCATTAGCGCTATCGCATTGGGCATAACACCGCCCAATCCAAGCCCAGCTATAAATCGATAGATACCAAACTCGAGTGAATTATTTGATATTCCAATAAGTCCAGTGAACAAACTGAAAAGAGCGATACAGAATAAAATAACACTTTTTCTCCCTATTTTATCTGCCAAAGGACCAAAGATAAGAGCTCCAAGCATCATGCCTATTAAGGCAGCACTTCCTAATGCCCCAGCCTGGTTAGGGGTTAAAGACCATTCCTTCATTAGTGATGGAAGAACAGATCCGTAAATGACTAGATCGTACCCATCAAATACGATAATAAACGCACACCAAAATAATACCAATCCATGGAAGTGATTAAATTTTGATTGATCAATCATGGTTCCCACATTTATTGAGTTCATAGACATCCCCCATTTTCTCACTATAGTAGAAATACAATATTTTAGGTTTTATTAAATTGTTGAAAATAATGTTCGTATCAATTCTTTTAATTTACCCCTCCTTTTTGGCAGCGTTTTCATATTTCAACAGCATCACTCCTCTCTGTTATGTTTACTGAAATTACACATTAGAGGTAAATAACAAACCTAAGCAACTTCACTCTTTATTAATTTTCAGAAAAGTATAACTAATCAATAATGATTAGCAAATGTTATTTCTGTTGTGAACAAATAACCTTATGAGGAAAAGGTGAATATTACTATTATTTATATATTTGTTCACAAATAGTGAATTCCGTTTACCATTTGCGTTTTCATAGATACATAATAAATCAATATTCCTCTATCTGTAAATAAAAATTTCAAAAAAAATCCAGAAAATATTTAGCGGAAAATTCAGAAAACTATTTACAAGTTTATAGAGATTCTGATATGTTGATAAAGAAATAACTATTAGTGAATATAGTTCACCATTAGTTAACAAATTATAATGAGGTGGAAAATTATGAAAATAGGCTACTTTACTCTTACTGACAATCCAATCGAGTATGGGAACACAAGAAAAGACCCTAATCAAATGATTTTAGATTTAGCAGAACAATGTATTTATGCAGAAGATCTAGGATTTAACTCTGTTTGGGTTCCAGAACATCACTTCAGTGCTTTAGGAGTTTTACCTTCACCCTCCATGTTTCTTGGGCATATCGCTGCAAAAACAAAACGCATTAAATTAGCTCCTGCAACTGTATTGCTTCCTGCAAGCCATCCGATCCGCATGGCTGAGGAGTATGCTTTACTAGATTTGTTAAGTGATGGAAGAGCCATCTTCTCTGCAGGTCGTGGGTATGATAAACGTGAGTATGATGTATTTGGGATTGACTTTAATAAAAGTCGGGAAATTTTCTTTGAAGGCTTAGATATTATTCAAAAAGCTTGGAAACAGGGCACTCTATCTCATCAAGGAAATCATTTCTCTTTTCCAGAGATTGAATTAACTCCTAAACCAGTTCAAGATCATCTGCCTATTTATGTAGCCGCTTTCAGTGAGCCGTCTATTACAAAAGCTGCTGAAATGGGAGAACATGTTATCTTCGCTCCGTTTGCTGCTAATATGGTTTTCGGAACGATGGAGAATGCAATTAATACGTTTAATGATATCTCTAAAAAACACGGATTCACTGATAAAAAGGCAAGTTGTTCTTACTTTATTAATGTGACAGAAACTAAAGAAGAAGCAGAACGCTCTAAACAAAGGATGTTAAAATACTTTACTGGTTTAGTTCCTGCTTTCCCTGAAGATCCATCTACAGCTCCGCCAAATATTCGTTATTTTGCAGAAATCGTGGAGAATCTTAAGACAATGACCACGGATAGTTTAAGTGATAAGAGTATCATCGTTGGTGATGCGGAATATGTGACAGAGAAATTGAAGGAAATTGAAAAAACTGGATTAGATGAGGTTATCTTATACTTCGATTTTGGAGGTTTATCTCATAGAGAAACCATGCAAGCTATGGAACGGTTTGCTAAGGGTGTTATGCCTCATTTTAAGCAAGAAGAAGCTTTAGTTAAGTAATTCCAAAAAGGAGAAAAACGTAGTTACCTACGTTTTTCTCTCTTACCTAGATAGTGCCTTAAAGTAGCTGACTAAAATGCTGAATTAGTTGGCTACTTTAGGGTATTTGGCACCAAATAAATGATCTAAATTATAAGATTGTAGGTGAAATGATGAAAGTACTAGACAGCTATACACAAACCATTTTAAGGGGCGAGGTCATCCACGGACGACAAATTGGAAGAACCATTGGATTTCCAACAGCCAATCTCCATGTCAACTCAGAAGTTGAATCCTACCTTCCAAAAGGGGTTTACGGGGTTAAAGTTCATCATGACAATACGTATTATAACGGGGTAATGAACATTGGCATGAGGCCAACCTTCAAAGATAAAAAGGAAGCGCTTTCCTTCGAAGTGCATATCCTCCATTTCAATCAAGAAATTTATGGAGAACAATTAAAGGTAGACATTTTATTTTTCATTCGTGAAGAACAAACATTTAATTCAATTGATCAGTTGGTCCAACAGTTAAACCTTGATATTGAACAAGCAAATAAGCAATTTCTTCATTAAGAATAAATAGCTTGTTAGTTGACATGTTGAAGGAGTGTTTAGGATGAAATTTAAATCTGAAGAAATATTAAATCTGCCGGATTTACTTTTTTCAAAGCTTTGTGAGGATCATTTTTACATTAATAAAGGGGTGTACAATACCATAGATCGTTGGTTTTATGAACAAGGAGTAAGCCACATAGTAAATCGGCGAAAAGTCGTACTTTCTTTTTGTCAAAGCTATTGTATAGCTGGAAATGAGAAAGTAAAGTTCGGTCCCGGAGGACTAACGATAAAACTGAATCTTTTTTGGGCAAAACATGTGCAACAATTCGATCATCAGGCGATTTAAAAAATGTTAGTAAAGCAACGAAAATTATATATTTACCTTCTCTATATCTTGATATTTATTATATACTGTTTTTTAGAGAGATTAGCAAAACTTACAGGCTCACCATCAATGAAATATGATTATGTCTGTAGATTGACCTAACTCAATAGGACGAGTAGAGAGAAGGCGACTAATCATGTTGGAGGAAGAAACAAAAAGTCAAGGGATACAATCCATTGAAGTAGGTATGCACATATTAAAAATAATTGCCGAAGCAGGAAAGCCTCTTTCCATTACGGAAATAGCGATATTATGCGACACATCAAAAAGTAAGCTACACCGTTACTTAACCAGTTTTGTTAGAACTGGAATGTTGGAAAAGAATCAGGATGCGAAATATATACTTGGAACGGAAATCATCAGGCTAGGATTAAAAGCCTCACAAAAGCTAAAGGTTACAGAAATTGTTGCTCCACATTTAATGTATTTAAAAGAAGCCTTGAATGAAACAGTCGCACTTGCTGTTTGGGGGCAAAATGGTCCATTTTTTGTTAGCTGGGAAGAAAGCAACGGACCTGTGAATATCGGTATCAAAGTTGGCTCACAGGTCAGAGTAACACAAAGTGCTGCTGGACTAGTGTTTGCCACATTCCTACCAGACAAAGTGACTGAACAAAAAATTAAACAAGAATTAAATGAGTTTTCCGTCGATTCAGAAAAATTTCAAAGTACAATTGATTTTGTCAAAGCAAATGGATACTCCTATGTAAAAGGCACTATAATTTCTGGAATAAGTGCAATAGCTTCTCCTATTTTTGATCAATCATCTAAACTAGTTGCCACACTCACAGTCGTAGGTCTTGAAAACTCATTAGATACTTCTGAAAATTCGAAAGCTGTCAATATATTAAAAGAAAGATCAGCAATGATTTCTGAATTTTTAGGTTGGAATGGTATTTAATAAGCGATGACAAGGCCACACACAATGTGAGGCCTTTTTCGTAATGGCTTTATGTTACTTTTTAAAATACAAAAGCTTCTGCGTAAAATAATAAAATGCGTATCTAGAAAAAATAAACATTGAGCTACGGCCCACTTACCTAACGGTTAAAGTGGGCCGTAGCTCATGTAAATAGTAAAAGCACATTCTCTTAAATTAATTAATGTATGCTTAATATCAAGCCCAAATCTCATCTAATAAACCCCTTATTTTTCATTTATCGAGCAAGCCATCGCTATTAGGTGTATCTACTTTTTTAAATAGACCGGGTAACCAACAAACTTGAAATCGTTCCCCACACTTTCAACCGTTACATCTGTTAACTCTACTGCCTCTCCCATTTTCTTAATTCCCGTTCCTTCTAGCAAGGTAGGGGCTTGCTGCCCGCCAATTAATTTGGGAGCAATATAGAGCACGGCTTTATCAATCAATTGACTTTCAAATCCGGCGTCTTGAAGAATCATAATGTCATTACCAGAAACAACAGGATTGGGATCAAGCGTAGCAATCACTACCTTCTGAATCCCGGCTTACAATATCTACCCGCACATGGTCCTGTTCTTCCGTGATGAGAGCAGGGCTCAAGTGTGACGTAAATGGTTCCATTCTTTGCTTGATTACCAGCCATCCGAAGGGCATGGATTTCGGCATGTGGTTCACCTCCTTTCAGATGGGCTCCCATTCCCACCATACGGTTATCATTAACAATCACAGAACCTACTAATGAATTGAGATCTGTCTGGCCTTTCATTGCTCGAGCATTTTTTATAGCTACTTCCATATAAAAATCATCATTAGTCATTTGGACAGGTCCTCTCTTCCTTTAAGTGACCTGAATGTTTTATTTTTGTCTGAAGATAATTCTCGTTAAATTCTGAAATATCCCCCCATAACGGTTGTCTGCCTGGCACTTTATAATTCCTCTGTCACGAATAGACTTTGAACATCTCCATTCATTCTATAATTTACATTACAGAACAACTGTCTTAATTATACATAAAATAATTTTCCTTAATTACCCTACTTTCCCAGATCAACATTCTTATCCAAAATAAAAACACCGCCGGAAACGGTGTTTAACTCGGATCGTTAAGATTAAAGCCTTTAGTATTCAAATTCCTAATTGTCACAAGAGGTTTAATCCGATGTCTTCAGAAGGTTTTAGCAGCAACAACACCTTTTAACTTTCCGTATCTTTATTCAAAGCAATCAATGCTCCATTAAAGTAGGTATTATCTAATTCGAATCCAATAAAATTCCGATTGAGATTTATAGCCGCCTGTCCTGTTGAACCTGATCCCATAAAACAATCTAATACTGTTTCCCCATCGTTGGTATGAGTTGCAATAATTTTTTCGAGAACAGAAACCGGCTTTTGACAAGGGTGAAATCTTACTTTCCCACTAACTATAGGTGCTTCATAATAAGCCCTATCATAATAAGAATTAAACGTTCTTTTTGTCCCTTTTGTATAGGAAATAAAATATTCTCTTGAGTTTGTCAAATAATTTACTTTCGCATTAATTGGGACCGGATTGGTTTTTTCCCAAGACCCTATTCTTGGTTGTTTCAATTTCAGATTTTCCGCAACTTTTGAAATATCATTCATTTTAAAAATATCGTAAAAAATGACCATTGATCCACCTGGAACTAGTACTCTTTTAAATTCTTGTAATAGAGAAAACCAATTTAAGCTATTCTCTTCTAAATCCCATTCACCAAATTCCATTGAAATTGAACCATATTTTTTTTGGTCACCGCCGCCACTTTTAAAATTCGTCTTTCTAGAAATAAAATATGGTGGATCCGTACAGATTAAATGAATAGAATTACTTTCAATTTTTTTTATTTCATTAAATACATCGCCATTTATCAATTTCAATTCTCCTGCTGATTTACTTACAGTCATTTTATTTATCCCCATTCTTGATTTAATTCTCTTAGTTGACTAAGGTGTTTGAATTAAATCCGATTTGTATAATATAAAACTAGGGGAGACTTAACCTTTTTTAATAAAATTATTATTTTTCACAAAAACATCATAAAAATAGCCTAATTAGGGCGTTTTAAGTCTTTATAACTTTACTCTAAAAAAATCAAAACGAAAAAAGCCACCATTAATTGGCAGCTTAATCTATAATGTATCCCTTTTGGGAATAAAGTATGGATATTAAATGTAGAACGTATTCAGCATGTTTTAATAGATTTGGAGTCCGGATAATTATTGTGGACATAATATTTTAGGGGTTCACTAACAAATCTTGGAGATAGCATCTGTCATTTTCATGCTTAAAGGGTGAGCAAGAACAATTAGCGTATAACTGAAATTCAATATTCATATATTGGTGGGATAGAACGTGGCGAGAGGAATGTATCATTTAGAAAATTTTGAAAAAAAACTAAACTTATCATCATCTGTCTTTTTTAATATTCCAGCATCCTCTAATGTTATAGAGATTGTAATACCCTATAAGAACTTAATCTATAGCTTGGATTGAAGCGTTTACCGTTGCCGCTTAGGAACCATATTCTCTCTAACTACAATAAATATATGTACAATTCCTTTCGTTAACGTATACTACTGTTATCCCACTACTACTACAACTCTACTACAACATGGATTTTTTGGGTGCACATGTTGTAGTAGAAAACAGGGTCTGTTATGAGTCATTTATTACTAACGATATGACTTCAAATTCTAATAAATTTTTATTGAAGTATACACCCTGAAAACCCCTACTATATAAGGGTTTGAACAAATATCCGATTCCTAGTATTCATAAACAGATATCTGTACAAACCCCGACTAAATATACATCAGTAATGTGGCGTTCCCTTAGGCGGATATCTAGGTCCGTTCCTGCAAATGCCGAATAACGCGTTTTATCTATATAATGAACATTCTTTTGATTTTTATTTGTTTCATACTCTTCTTTTAACGCCCCATATAGGTCTCTATCCATTGTACCGCTAATATTATGCGGTGGAAACAAATTCGATTCAGGATGTAAGCGGTCTCCTTCTTCATGTAAGTCAATCGCGAAGACTGTGTATTCGCCTTGTTTGATAAATTCCTTTGTTATGCTGACAAGTGCCTTCTCGATATCCTGGCCTGGCTTCCCGCAGGTCAATGAACCCCCGTCTGCCACAAAGTCATACGTATAATCGATATTGATCAATGCCTTTTTACCCATTTCACTATTCCCCCTTAGTAATAAATAGAGTCCATGACAACCTCTGCATTAAATCGGTAAAGTTGTGAAGGCCGATATGAATTACGTTTCGTTTTCTTCTGCATACCCTTTTCATCCAAGACTTTCTCCAAGAACGGGAGTTTAGGGGCTTTAGCATAAAAAAGTGAGTCTGCGCTGATTTTTGCATCATCTCTAGCTGTCAGCAAAACCCGTTGCAGTTCAGAAAGAGTAAATTCATCCGGCAGGAATTTTTGGGCTATCGTCGTTTGCACCATTTCTTTTTTCATTAAGTTCATCGCATCGTTAATGATTGTATGATGATCAAATGCAAGCTCTAATCGTAAGGCTTCCTGTATCGTGAACAATTCAACCTCGGCTGCATCGTCATTCGCTTTTCTTTGATGAAGATACTCTTCCTGGACAATTGCATAAAAAGCATTGGATATGATCCATCCCCTGGGATCGCGTCCTGGCCGGTCATAGACCCCGAAATGCTTGACATGGAATCCAGCTACGCCCGTTTCTTCTTTTAATTCTCGTTTAGCTGCTTCATAGGCAGTCTCGAAAGCATTGACAAAGCCTCCGGGCAAAGCCCATTTATCTCCTTCGACATTTGGGCGTCCTTCTTTATCTTTTGTTGCGCGTTTGATTAATAATAGCTTCAAAAACATTTCAGGCGGGGCTTTCTCTGCCGTTTTCTTCGAAGTTATAGTAAAGATCGCAATATCAGCTGTGTATCCATCTGGAGTAATATATTTCTTTTTTTCCTGCTGAACCATGGCAACTCTCACTTTCTTTCACTAAGTATGGGATCAAGTAATTAGTAAATCATTAATTACTAATTATAGTACTCTTCCTTGTGTGATTTAGCAACTCTAAATGGAAAAAATTTTTCTTATTATTTGAAAAGTCATTTATTTTAACACAAGATAAAAAGCCCGGTCATCATGACCGGGCTTTTTTTTGAATTAATTAGACTGGATAGACTCCATGTTTACGATCGGTGAATGTCAATTGTTTACTGCTATATGCTTCAAACCTGGCGCACAATTCATCACGCAGGTCATTTGGCTGGATGATGCCATCAACAATCATCTCGGAGGCTAAGCGGTAGATATCAATGTCTTCATTGTATTCATTGCGCTTCTGTTCGATGAATGCCGGGCGCTCTTCTGGTTCCATCGCATTGATTTTATTGGCATAGACTGCATTGACCGCAGCTTCTGCCCCCATGACCGCAATCAATGCCGTCGGTAAGGCAAGAACGCAGTCCGGTTCAAAAGCGGGACCGGCCATCGCATAAAGTCCAGCCCCATAAGCCTTACGGACAATGACTGAAATTTTTGGGACCGTGGCTTCACTCATGGCCGATATCATTTTCGCACCATGGCGAATGATGCCTGCCCGTTCGACCTTCGTCCCAATCATGAATCCAGGAATATCCACCAGGAACAACAACGGTATATGGAAAGCATCACATAAATTGATGAACTTGGCTGCCTTATCGGCTGAATCATGGAACAGGACGCCGCCCTTGACTCGCGGCTGATTGGCAATGATCCCGATTGTTTGCCCATTTAGCCTTGCAAGCCCAGTAATTAATTCAGGAGCAAATAGCTTCTTGATTTCACAAAACGATTGCCTGTCTATGATTCTATCGATCAGGTCATACATATTAAAGGCTGCATTCTGATTTTTTGGAATCAGTTCTTCCAATGTTTTTTCGAAATCCGCAGGCAGCTCAGGCTTTGTGGCTTTAGGCTTTTCTTGATAATTTCCTGGAAAATAGCTTAAGTAACGGCGTGCAAACGCGATGGATTCTTCTTCCGACTTAACAAGCACATCCCCGCACCCTGAAACAGAACAGTGCATTTTCGCCCCGCCCATTTCCTCTTCGCTCACCTTTTCGCCAATGACCATTTCTGCCATTCTCGGTGAACCTAAGTACATGGATGCATTTCCCTCAACCATTACGACAATGTCACAAAAAGCTGGAATATATGCCCCACCCGCCGCAGACGGACCGAACAATAGACAAATTTGCGGGACTTTTCCCGATAACTTCACTTGGTTGTAAAAGATTCGTCCTGCACCGCGGCGTCCCGGAAACATTTCTACCTGATCCGTGATTCGAGCACCGGCAGAATCGACTAAATAAAGGAGGGGCAACTGTAATTTATCAGCTGTTTCCTGAATGCGAATGATTTTCTCGACTGTCCTTGCTCCCCAGGAACCGGCCTTTACCGTCGAATCATTGGCCATGACACAGACCCTCTGACCATTGATTTTCCCGATACCTGTAACTACACCATCTGCGGGAAGGCCATCACTGGAACAATTCGCAAAGAAAGCGTCCTCTATTTCGACCCCTTCATCGAATAGAAGCTCTAGCCGTTCACGTACGAAAAGCTTTCCTTTTTCAGCATTTTTTTGATGATATTTTTCTAAACCGCCTTTTTTAATCGTTTCAACCGTTTCGGTTAGTTTATCCGTCGTTACCATTCATGTTCCTCCTTCAATTGAAATCATTTACCCGTAAATACCGGTTTGCGCTTTTCCTTGAATGCTGACAGACCCTCTAGTCGGTCGCGGGTTTTTAAGGTTGTCTGATAGCAGTCTTTTTCAATTTGCAATCCTGTGTTCAAGTCGGTATCAGCCCCTTGATTGATCGCCGCTTTTGCTGCCCTGAGTGCTAATGGGGCATTGCCCGCAATTTCCCCAGCCAGTTTTTTCGCTTCCTTAAGTAATTGTTGGGGCGGATATACATGACTGATGATTTTCAAGGCATGTGCTGCTTTTGCGTCCAATCTCCTTGCTGTATAAATCAGTTCTTTAGCTGTAGGTATTCCGACTATTCGCGGCAGGCGCTGAGTACCGCCGGCGCCCGGGATGATTCCTAATGCCGTTTCCGTCAGTCCCACCTTTGCCGTTTCCGATGCGATGCGTATGTCACAAGCTAGAGCCAACTCCAGCCCTCCGCCAAAAGCCGAGCCGTTAATTGCAGCGATGACTGGGACTGGAAGGTTTTCTACAGCCGTAATCGTCTCACCGATCAGCTTGACTGTTTCCTTGACTTTATCATCATTCATCCCAGCTCGTTCCTTAAGGTCAGCACCTGCACAAAACGCCTTATCCCCTGCTCCCGTTAATATGACGGTTCGTAAATTGGAATCCCTTTTCAGTTCATCCAACCCTTCGATTAAGCAATGAAGCAATTCCGTGGATAATGCATTGGCAGCATCCGGACGATTCAAAGTCACGATGGCAATTCCCTTTTCCTCATGACTGATCTCAACTAATGAAGTCATAAATTCCACCTCAATTTTCTTTTTCCGCGTTATATACAGCCATTTGATGGCTAGGCAATGGCTTTTCCAAAAAGCTTTGCATCATGGTCGCAGCCTTAGTTAGTTTTTCTTGATTGATTCCCGTGTGTATTCCCATATTATGAAGCATATGAATCAGGTCATCCGTTGCCACATTGCCGCTCGCACCTGGTGCATACGGGCATCCCCCTAAACCACCGAGCGAAGAGTCGAAAGTGACCACTCCATAATTCAGTGATTCGAGTACATTAGCGAGTGCCATGCCCCTTGTATCATGAAAATGGAGGGCAATTTGGCTGATATCATATCGTTTAACAGCCTGTTCAAGGAACAAGGCAACCTGTCTTGGAGATGCAACCCCGATGGTATCACCCAATGAGACCTCATTGATCCCGTATTCAAAAAGTTGATCACAAACACGGAAAACCTGTTCGGTTGAAACCTCCCCTTCATAAGGACAGCCGAAAACGGTTGAAACATAACCCCTAACCGTTTTCCCGCTTTTTGCTGCTGTCCCGATGACATCCTTCAATACTGGAAAGGTATCGGAAATCGATTTATTGATATTTTTAAGATTATGAGTTTCACTGGATGACATGAACACTGAAATTTCATCGATATTAGCCTCAAGCGCCGACTCAAGTCCCCTTTGATTGGGTACAAGGGCAGCATAAGTGATACCGGGATTGCGCTTAATTCCCTTAGCCACCTCAACGGCATCACTCAATTGAGGAATCCACTTTGGATGTACAAAAGAAGTGACTTCTATATAAGATAGTCCTGTATCAGAAAGATGGTCGATCCAATCGATTTTGCTTCGCGTAGGTATGATGACCTTTTCATTTTGTAGCCCATCACGCGGACCGACTTCCTTAATTATCACCTTTTCGGGCCAATTCATCTTACCCCTCCGTCCCTTTATTCAATGACGGCCAATACATCGCCCTCATTTACAAAATCCCCCTCATTCACTTTAAGTTCTTTGATGGTGCCGGCATCCTCAGCTCCAATCGGGATTTCCATTTTCATGGATTCCAAGATAATGATATCCTGTCCCTCGGTTACACTTTGCCCCTCGTTCGCTACGATCTTCCAAACGCTTCCTGCCATGCTCGCCTTTAATTCTGCCATCTTATATTCCCCCAGATCATTAATGTTTTAAAAATATGCGTTATACAGTCAATTTTTTAATATATTTCCCAATGAAATCCGTAGTCGTATCCCCTTGGGAAAAAGCTTCATGAGAAATTATTTCCCTCAGCAATGGAAGGTTTGTTTTAATTCCTTCTATGTTATAGCTTTCCAGCGCTTCTCTTAATCTCTCGATTGCTTTATCCCTCGAATCGCCGCTCGCTACCAATTTGGCGATCATCGGATCATAGAAATGCGAGACGACGGAAGTTCCATGAACCGCCAATTCATGACGGATCCCCTCACCTTCTGGAAGTTCCATGCTGGTGATTTTCCCCGGTGCTGGGTAAAAGGTTTTCGGATCTTCAGCATATATGCGCACTTCAATGGAGTGTCCATCCTTTTTAATCTTTGCTTGTGTGAATTCCAGTTTGTTGCCTGACGCTATGTTAATTTGCTGCTCGACTAAATCCAGTCCCGTAATTTCTTCGGTGACAGGATGCTCAACCTGAAGGCGTGTATTCATTTCCAGGAAATAGAAATTTTTATCCGCATCAACTAAAAATTCGAGGGTACCCGCATTGCTATAACCAATGGATTTTACCGCTTTCACTGCAGCCATTCCCATCCTGTTTCTTGTTTCTTCGTCCAGGAAAGAAGAGGGAGCTTCTTCCACGACCTTCTGGTGACGCCTTTGAACGGAGCATTCCCTTTCCCATAAGTAAACAGCATTCCCAAAGGAATCCGCCAATACTTGAATTTCGATATGACGAGGTTTTTCTATCAATTTTTCAATGAACATATCTCCATTGCCAAAAAACAATTGGGCACGTTTTTGGTTCCCTTCGAAGGCTTTGGAAAGTTCATCTTCATCGGCAACGGCCTGCATGCCGATTCCCCCGCCGCCCGCCGCTGCTTTTAACATGACTGGATATCCAATCCTTTCGGCAACTGCTGCCGCTTCTGCACTATCAATTAATGGACGTGAAAATCCTGGAACCAATGGAAGTCCAGCTTCCTCCATCTTTTTCCTTGCCTCGACTTTATTCCCCATCTGCTGGATGACCTCTGGTTTGGGACCAATGAATATCAAGCCGGCTTCTTCGCAAGAACGGGCGAAATCTGCATTTTCACTAAGAAATCCGTAACCTGGATGAATGGCATCGACTCCGGTTTCTTTAGCGAGTTCCAAAATCTTTTCGACGTTCAAATAGCTTTCCTGTACTCTTGAACCACCCAATAAATATGCTTCATCTGCCAATCCCACAAATGGCGAATCCGAATCTGCTTCCGAATGGACGGCGACAGTAAGTATTCCCATCTTCTTGCATGTACGAATAATACGTGATGCTATTTCTCCTCTGTTTGCGATAAGAATTTTTCGAATCATTCGATATCCTCCTTATTTAGTGCGTTCCGATAGTAGGTCAAGAGTTTGTTCCCGAAGCTTATACTTTTGGATTTTTCCGGATGCAGTCATTGGATAAGCATCGGTAAATTGAAAGTATCGGGGAATTTTATGAAAAGATATTTTCCCTTTGCAATACTCAATCAATTCTTTCTCCGTAAGGGTTTCTCCCGCTTTCAAAATGATCCATGCCGCTACCTCTTCCCCATACTTTTGATCTGGAACGCCGAGTACCTGTACATCGACTATTGCAGGATGTTGATAGAGGAATTCTTCTATCTCACGGGGATATATATTTTCCCCTCCGCGAATGATCATATCTTTCAGCCGACCTGTAATCTTGCAATAACCATTTTCGTCCATCACCGCTAAATCTCCCGTATGAAGCCAGCCTTCCCGGTCAATCGCCTGCTCAGTAGCTTCCGAGTTATTATAATATCCCTTCATCACATGGTATCCCCTTGAACAAAGTTCCCCCTGTTTGCCCCGCTGGACTTCTTCCCCAGTAGCTGGATCGATAATTTTCACTTCCACTTTCGGCAAGGCCCTACCCACTGAGGAAACACGAAGTTCGATTGGGTCATCCGTTCTCGTCATCGTAATTCCTGGAGATGATTCCGTTTGACCATAAGTAATCGTAATTTCCGAGATCCCCATCTTATTCACCACACTTTTCATGACTTCGATCGGGCATGTTGAGCCTGCCATGATTCCAGTCCGCAACGAACGTAAATCATACTGGTCGAAGTCATCGAGATTAAGTTCAGCGATGAACATCGTCGGTACACCATGAAGTGCCGTACATTTTTCGGATTCAACGGCCTGAAGGACTGCGCGTGGATTGAATTCCACGATGGGCACCATTGTTGCCCCTACAGTAACAGAGGCCATCGTACCAAGGGAACAGCCGAAACAATGAAAAAACGGAACGGGGATGCAAAGCCGGTCATCCTTGGTAAGCTTCATGCATTCCGCAACATTCAATCCGTTGTTGACCAAGTTTGAATGCGTTAGCATCACACCTTTTGGAAATCCTGTCGTCCCTGATGTATATTGCATATTAATCACATCACTTGGACCCAATTCCCCCATCCTCAAGTCCAGCGACTCCTCCGAAATGAATTCGCTCCCACTAATGATTTCATCCCAGGAAAACGTGCCGGGATAACGCGTTTCGCCTAAAACGATGATATTTTTCAATTTTGGCAGTTTCTCAGATTGTAATTTTCCCGGTTCTGCATTTTTCAATTCAGGTACGATTTCATACAGCGTTTCTATATAGGAATGATCCTTATATTGTTCCATCAGGATAATCGTCGTCGAATCCGATTGCTTAAGCAGGTATTCCAGTTCACTTGTACGGTAATTAGTATTGACCGTAACCAGCACCCCGCCCATTTTCGCGGTGGAAAATTGGGATATAAGCCATTCCGGTTTATTGGACGCCCAAATGGCGATATGTTCCCCTTTTTCAATATCGAGTGACATGAACCCCCGGGCTGCCTTTCGGCAAATCTTTTCAAATTCGCGATACGAATGGCGAAGGCCAAGTTCATGGTAAACCACAGCTTCATTATCACCATACTGTTCAGCTGCCTTTTCAAGCAGTTTCCCGATAGTAACATCTAGCAAATCGGACATCATACTCCTCCTATCAAATAAAAGTAAGGATGAACGCTTTTTGCTGTATAGATAACATCTGCTTTTCACCTAAATGAACCCTAGCATCATTGTTCATTTTGCGTTCCAAAAAGATTAACAGCCTAATTGTCTGGCGATTACGATTCTTTGAATTTCGGATGTGCCTTCCCCAATTTCCAATAACTTAGCATCTCTTAAATAGCGTTCCACTTCATATTCGCGCATGTAGCCAGAACCGCCATGTATTTGAATCGCTTGATTGCTGGCACGGAACGCGGTCTCACTAGCAAAAAGCTTGGCGTATGCCGCTTCCTTTGCAAAAGGTTTTTTGTTGTCTTTTAACCATGCTGCCTTATATACCATATTCCTAGCCAATTCAATTTCCATCGCCATGTCTGCAAGCTTGAATTGAATCGCCTGGAAACTTGAAATGGATTTACCGAATTGAATGCGCTCTTTTGAAAAAGCTAAAGCCTTGTCAAAGGCTGCTTGTGCGATGCCGACGGCCAAAGCTGCAATCGAAATCCTGCCGCCATCCAGCGTGAATAAAAATTGTTTGAACCCTTTGTCTGGATCTCCCAATAAATTTTTCTTTGGCACGCGGACATTATCAAGAATGATTTCACACGTATTGGAAGCTCGAACTCCCATTTTTTCATAATTGCTATTGATCGTAAGTCCTTCTGTATCCGTTGGCACGATGAATGCAGAGATGATGTTCTTGCCCCGGGAATCCTTACCAGATACAGCGGTAACGGTGATGGTTCTTGAATAGCTGGCATTGGTTATCCATGTTTTCTCGCCATTAATCACATATTCATCACCTTCTAATACAGCAGTCGTTTTCGTACCCCCAGCATCCGAACCCGCATTGGGCTCTGTTAACCCGAATGCTGCCAGAGTTTCACCTGTCGTGATTGGAACGAGATATTTTTGCTTCTGTTCTTCGGTTCCAAAATAGTAAATTGGACTTGCCCCAAGTGAAACGGCTGCTGCATAGCTTAAGCCGGTTCCCCCGCATGCCTTGCCAATCTCTTCAACGGCAATGGCATACGAAATCGTATCTCCGCCCGAGCCGCCATATTCTTCGGGGAACGGAATTCCAAGCAACCCAAGTTTCCCCATTTTTTTGAATACATCCTCCGCAAACATCGACTTGGCATCCAATTCTATCGCAATTGGTTTAATTTCCTTTTCGGCAAATTCCCTAACCATTTCCTTAATCATCTGTTGTTCTTTTGTAAGTGAGAAATCCATTTGTTCATTCCCCTTCCTTTTAAGACCGACTAGTTGGTCTGTACAAGTCAAATTTTCTGTTTAATCCGCAACCATTTGGTTTTTCAGTAAAAATGGCTGAGTTATTTCCGCTTTCTTTTGTTTATCTGTCAATAATGCCTGGAGAATTAAATCTACGTAGATATCACCGATTTCATCGATTGTTTTTCCGCCGTCCCTTTTGTACCATTTGTAGGACCAGTTCACCATGCCCAGAATCGACATCCCGGTTATTTCAACAGGCAATTCACTGCGGAACACTCCCTTATCAATACCTTCTTTGATGACGGAAAAAATGATTTCCTTATACATTTGACGCTTTTTTTTAATTGCTTCAACATAAGGTGGCTTTAAGTAAATGCTTTCTTGATAGAAAACTGAGATGTGTGGTTTATAGAGGTCAAAAACTTTAACGAATGATTGAATGATCTTTTGCATTTTTTCTGTTGGATGGGTACTTGCTGAAATGGCTTCTTGTGCTTTTGTTAAAACATATGAAATAAAGTAATCATGAATGACAAATAAGAGCTCATCTTTGGAAGAGAAATGGTGATAAAAACCACCCTTGCTAGTTCCGCATGCCTTAACGATTTCGTTAACGGAGACACCATGAAAACCATGCTGATCGAAGAGTGTCAACGATGTTTCAATTATTTTTTCTTTTAACTCCGTAAGACTGCACCCCCTATTTGTATCCGCTTACATTCAACAACATAAAGAGTGTTGCTATGTAGTTAATTGGATTTATTTAGATTTTACCAAATATTTAAAAATTGTCAATTTTTAATTATAAACAAAAAAACAGCCCTCAAAACCAAGAGCTGTCAACTTACTTTATTTAAGTAAGATATGCCTGAACAATGATTCATTCAAATTATCCGTTTACCAATCACACTGATTATTTATTATTTTTTGCCTTGACTGGTTTTACCTGGGCTTTTACAAGCTTCCATCCATGGTTATAATTCCAGACTGATTTAATCTCAAATATCGGATCACGTTCATCGGACCCTTTCACATTTTGGATTCCCATAAGCCCCTTTCCTTTTCCCAAAACGGTCTTGAGGTCCAGTGAAGAGTATGGATCAACCAAAAGCTCGGTAGGTTCATTAAGCTTTCCATTACGATAAATGCCCAATTCATCATACGTTTGTTTTCTGGAACTGACATCAATCACCACTGGCTTTTGCCCTTCAATTCTGATTTCCGCTTTGTATCCGTCTAGAAATTGGGCCATTACGGGAACGGATGGAGGTACTTCCAATTCCTTAACTTTTCCATCTTTAAACGTATAGGCGTAACTGGTTATCAAACGGTCCTTGCCTTCCATCAAAACCGTGACCAATACATCCTGGACCCCGTCATTATTCAAGTCCGCAACCTTGAGATCAGGTTTATACCCTGCGTCAAGCGGGACACTGATTGTACGGCGATTGCTTTCAACGCTTAACTCAATTTTCTTCAGAAACTTGCTTCCTTCCTCATAAGGCAACCCCTGAATCTGGATGATGTCTATTTTCTGGTCACCTGTTACATCCCTTTTTGTTGAAATATATGTGCCATCGACCTGAAAATTCTTATCATGTGCTTCAACCGCTTGATAGCTCAAAAAGAGTGAGATGACTAAAACCGCATATTTTAGCAGATATAACTTTTTCATAGTGATAACCTCTCTTTTCCAAGATGAACTAATTTGACATTTGGCGCCGTTTGAACTTTCGACGCTGATCTTTCATGAAGATGGACCAGAAATAATAGAAACCTGGCACTAATATCGCAAAGCCCACGATATATGTGGCAAAAACGGCACGGAATGAAGTCGGGTCGGTAAATCCCGAAAGAATCGTGACATTCGGATAAATGATATAGGGTAAATGTGCGATTCCATACACATAACTGCCGATCAAATACTGAATGATAATCGCTATTACGGCGAGGCGAGGCATCCCTTTAACCTCCTGCTTAGAAAAATAGGGCAGGTACAGAGCTACCCCGCTAATGATGAAAAAGACGAGCGAGACGAGTAATAATGCAGAGTTTCTCATCATCCCTTCGTAGATCCAATACGCTTCATTTTTTAACGTGAGCATTACCAGCAGAGCCATGGCTAACATAAGCGGTCCCGTTATCATCGCATCCCTGCGGTATATTTTGTATGCTTTCATTTCATCAGCCTGTTTTGAGTAATCAGATAGGAGCAAAGATGATAAAAAAAGCGTGCTCATAATCCCAAACCCCACAAATGCATACTCATTCGGGCTCGTGAAAAGTCTCGAAAGATTCAATTCTTCATTCCCTCTCACGCCCTCGACAAATCCCAGGTGGGTGATTGGCAATACGCTGATTAATAGTCCGGGTATGATCAATCCCGTTAATCCTGATATATACGTTAACGCTTTTTCATATTTGTCTACGCTATGCGAGAAAACCAAGAAAGCACTCCTAATGCATAGCAGGACCAAAATCAGGCTCGCGGGAACGATCAAAGCTACCCCGATCGGAAAAACCGCACCTGGAAATAAACTGTAAATCGCAATGACAAGACCAACGACAAAAGTATTAGTCACCTCCCAAGTCGGTGATAAATAGCTATTCGCTATCTTCGTAGCATTCGTTTCCTCCTTTTTAATGTAAGTCATTGCCCAGAAGCCAGCGCCAAAATCCATGGAGGCCATGATGGCATAAAGAAAAATAAAGCCCCACACCAGTGTTATTGCAAGAAGAGCATCACTCATTCGCCTTCCCTCCCCCTTTATGAATTCGAATCGAAAAGCCTTACATCTTTCTGTTCGGCTTTATATATATCATCCATCACGGAATGTCGTTTGAAATAATACAAAAGTGTAAACACGACCGAAACGCATAAAATGATATATACAAGAATGAACATCGTGAAAAGAAATCCAAGGTTTTCGTACGAGGTGACTGAGTCCTCTGTGGTCAGCATCCTGTATATCGTCCATGGCTGCCTGCCTGTACAAGCAAAAATCCAACCGCATTCGATTGATATCACCGAAAGCGGCCCTGCAGCAACAAACAGCCAGAGAATCCATCTCGGATAAGTCTCCTTTTTCAGCCACTTATTCCAAACCAATGCAAACAGTGCTAACGCAATTAAACCTGAACCAATGAGGACCATGGCGTTGAATAAGATATGGACATAAAGTGGCGGCCAATACTCTTCTGGAAAATCATTCAAACCCGTTACGACCGTATCGAAACTATTTCCAGATAGGAAGCTTAGCACCCATGGAAATTCAATCCCATACTTCACTTCCTGGGCTTCCCTATCTGTATAACCGAATAAGGTAAGTCCAGCATGGTCCTTTGTTTCGAACAATCCTTCTGCCGCCGCCAATTTTTCTGGCTGTTCCCTATATAAATGCTGTGTAGTCGCATGACCATTCAGTGCCGTCAAAAAAGAAAAAACCAAACCTAATACAATACTGAGCCTGAGTGCTTTCTGGTGAAAATTAAATTCAGTAGTCCCATATTTATTTTTCAGCATCTTATAGGCTGCAACTGCCGCTACGACAAACGCTCCTGTAGTATAAGCAGTCAGGGCCGTATGTCCTGCAGTCACTAAGAAACTTGGGTTAAAAAATGCCGCCCAAGGGTCGACATCGACGATTTCCCCATTTTCAAACCGGAACCCAGCAGGTGTCCCTTCAAAAGCATGGACATTCGATATCAAAACAGCCGAAGCCATTGCTCCGAATGCAACAAAGAATAAACTCACGATTCGCGCCCATGGCTTGATTTTTTCAGCAGCATACACATAGATCGACATGAACAACGCTTCAACCATGAATGCATAAATCTCGATTTGGAACGGAAGCGCCATGACACGCCCAATCACTTCCATGAATCCAGGCCATAATAGTGACAATTGTACACCCGCAATCGTACCGGTCGGAATCCCGACCCCAAGTAAAACCCCTAATGTTTTGGTCCAGCGTTTAGCCATGACAACATACTGTAAATCCTTTGTCCTTTGATACATCAATTCCGCGGCCAACATCATCATCGGCAACCCGACGCCGATCGTTGCAAATATGATATGTACAGCCATATTCGTCCCGAACATCGCACGGGCCATTTGTATATGATCCATACTGTCTTCCTTTCTAACCTTTGTCTCTTGGTAGTATCTCCTCTGTAAAGGAAAATATTTAATAATTTTCCACAAACAAAGTTTTCAAAGATTTTACAGAAAGTCAGTAATTTACTTAATGATGTTTTTGGATTATTTTTTATTCAATATTCTATCGAGGTTATTCTTAGGATATATATTTCGGTTAATCGCTTCTTAACCTCGCTTAGATTGCATGTACGAACGGCAATTTTATTATAACTGTGCAAGTAATAAAGTATTTATAAAATAAATTACTTCCACTTTAACTTGTAATTTATTCTTCCGCATAACGATCGGGTCACCAAACCATTACCATTGACATCACTAGGAGTGGAATCAAAGATTGCCGCGAATTCTTCACAATCCTCTAAAGAACATTCATTTTTATATTTCCTTCACATAAAAAATACACACATACCCTACAAAATAGTAGTCTATGTGTGTATTGCGGCCGGCATTGACTTTTGCCCAGTTTTAGGAATGATTTTCCTATATATCAAATTAAAAGTACGGGTACTAGCCTATATATATTTATTTATTATCCGTAGAACTATCTTGGACATAAAAAGAACAATACAATTCAAAATTAACTTTATTGCAAAAATAGCTCTATGTTTCCATCGAGTGGTTTTGGCACCATAACGAAGGACTTCTATAATAAAAAAACTTTCAGAAGAGGACATGTTCGGGGGGATCTTTTCCTCCATCAAACATGGATAAAGCAGTTACTTCTGGGTGAAAACGGAAGGCTCAACTCCATCATTTTGTTGAGATCGATAGCCGGTGAAAACTTTTACTTATTCATCACCCATTCGAACAGGTTCTTTCAGTAACTCGTACAATGTTATCTAACTTTTGAATTACTTTTTTTATAATAAACTGGATTGAACTTAGTAAATCAAATACTTCACTTTGCTTATTGTCCGGATTTTCAGCTTGATCGATATTGATAAGGATTGCCTCTTACCTTCTTTCACCTCGTAGGTTATAAGTTTTATCTTCTATATGAAAGTTAAGGATAATCTACATTTAAAAACGTAGCCACATCTTTGCTTTTTTGTTTTCTCTGGTTCCGCATTTTTGCTCGATCTAATGCCGTTTCATGTAATTTTTTTTCTTCTTCTGTCTCCGGAATAACTTTTGGAACACGTGTTGGACGTTTTTGTTCATCAAGTGCAACAAATGTTAATAGAGCAGTCGCTGCAATTCTACGTACACTGCTTTTTAAATCTTCAGCAATAATTTTTACAAATACCTCCATTGAAGAAGTGCCTGTCCATGCCACATAAGATATAAAACAAACTGAATCCGTTGTACGAATGGGATGTAAAAAGTCAACTGAATCTGTTGAAGCAGTTACACATTCACTTCGACTATGACGTGCTGCAGAAATCGATGCCACTTGATCGACGTCACTCATTAATCGGCCGCCAAATAATGTATTATGATTGTTCACATCATTCGGAAATATACGACTCGTTCTTATCACCCTTGATTCTTTGCAATATTTTGCTTCCATAAACCCGTCCTCCTAAAACATGGGACCTGAAATCACCTATGTAAACTTTTAGTATATGGTAATATTATGGTACAAAATTGAGCTTTTTATCCTTCACTATCGGCCTACGTAGCTTAGTGTTCCGAGAATGCGCACGCAGGTTGCTTTAAAATATCATTCACCATCTGCTGTTGCTCCAGCTCTTTGCGAAGCATTAAAAGCTCCTCCTGTTCGAGTAACTGTTGTCTTTCTATTGGAAGGAACCTTTTCATATTGGTGAAGCCACTGGTCAAGGGAGGACGTGGTCAGATCATACTCATCACTGAGCGTTTTCTTTAATTTCCACTTCCGTTGAAACTGAATCATTATCAATGAATTCTACATATTATTAACAACGTAAATCTTGCTTCTTATGCATGCTCAAAGATAAAGCGGAGAAAGAAACAAGATTTATGCTTATGTTTTTCTATTTTAGAAAAATAGTAGATGTGCCTATTTGTTTAGTTTCCCAGTTTCGAACTCTAAACGTAAAATATCTTACTATGAAAACTTCACCCATTATTATAAACTCATCAATTATTTAGAAAAGAATCCTTTAAGGGCAAATCCACTATTTTGGGGTCTTTCTGCCAAGCGACGCATAAAATAACCAAACCAGTCGTTACATAAAGGAATATACACACGCATTGTATATCCTTCTTTAGCTAAACTTAGTTGCATGTCTATTCTAAATCCATATAACATCTGAAACTCAAATTGGTTACTTGGAAAATTGTGTTTTTGAACAAATTCTTTTACGCTGGCAATTATACGATGATCATGGGACACAATCGCCGTATAGCTACCACTCAGCAAATGCTCTTCAATGATTCTCATATAATTTTTATGTGCACTCACTAAAAATATGAAACTATACTGACTCCAATTGTTGTGCTAAATTAACGTTTGGTTTCAATGGACAAAGAAAGAAAATAAATTCTTGAAATTCAAAACGATGAATTTAATCATTTTTGAAAAACTTCCTTGCCACGCTTAATGCCTCAGTTATTTAATAATTTCATCCCATTGCCCAAAAAGCTGAACACTGCTTCTCTAACTTACTAAATTAATTTCGGCTCCATCATAGTAGTCTTAAGATAGTTAGCTGCCGAAAAAAGGCATCATCTTTTAACCACTAATCAGCAGCTTATTCATCTCCTGCACATTTAAATTATCTGAAAATTGAGTATTTGGATAAACCTAGTGGAATATGATAGCAATAATCAATCATGACAAATTAATGAAGATCCTTCATAAATGGTGGACCCATGAGAATAGGATAGCGTATTAGGAAAGTGTAACCGGAGAGGAGAAAAACACTTTGTCCTTTATCAATAGTCCGCTGTCACCCGATCAAATGCTGTCTGCCATCAGAAATGGACTGGGAAAATCCCAAATCCCCAAAAAAATCATAATCATTGGTGCTGGCATGTCTGGGTTGGTTGCAGCATCCCTTTTAAAACAAGCGGGGCACGATGTAACGATATTGGAAGCAACAGGAAGGGTCGGAGGGCGTGTTTTGACCATACGGGAGCCATTTTCAGAAGGCTCCTACCTTGAAGCCGGTGCCATGCGCATCCCGAATTATCATTACTTAGTTGCTGAATACATCAAGAAGTATGGTTTACGAGTCAACACTTTTGTGAATGCGACTCCTAATGATCCCATTTATGCCAATGGAATCAAGACGACCGCTGCCATATATCAACGGAACCCGGATATACTGAGGTACCCTGTAGCTCCCCATGAAAGAGGCAAAACAGCTGAAGAATTACTCAACATGGCAATTAAGCCTGTGACTGACTTCATCATTCAAAACCCACGCAGAAATTGGGAAATAGTCATTAAAGAGTTTGATAAATACTCCATGAGCTTCTTTTTGCAGTACAATCCTGTAGGGGCGAGTCTATCCACGGGGGCGATTGAAAGCATCAAAGTCCTAATGGGTTTAGAAGGATTCCCTGAACTTTCCTTTCCGGCCATTCTTCGGGAGCTTATGCCGCTCTTTAATCCGGACATAAAGTTTTTTGCAATCGAAGGAGGAAACGACCGGCTTCCTTATGCTTTTCTACCGGAATTAAAGGATAATCTAAACTTCAGATATGAAGTGACAAAGATCGTTCAACATGATAATCAAGTCACCATCCATTCCAAACATACTCAAAGCAAAAGACCCTTAACGGTCACCGGTGACCTCGCCATCGTGACTATCCCTCTTCAATTGCTGCAATTTATGGATATTGAACCCCGGAATTCCTTTTCCCATAATAAGTGGAAGGCAATAAGGGAACTCCATTATGCTGCGTCCACAAAAATTGGACTTCAGTTCACACATAGGTTTTGGGAAAAGGAAGGAATCTTCGGCGGTAAATTGACGACCGATTTGCCCATTAGATTTTCTTATTACCCCAGCCAAACGAGCAACCAGAGTGAATCCGGTCTCATCTTAGCAAGTTATACATGGGAAGATGATGCCACTTTGTGGGATATACTTCCAGAAAATGATCGTTTACAACACGCATTGAAAAATTTGGCAGTGGTCCATGGAAAACAAGTATATGATCATTTTTTATCAGGAGCTTCTTATAGCTGGACCCTGAATCAGTATGCATACGGCGCTTTCTCCATGTTTAAACCTGGTCAGGAAACGGACTTGTTTCCATACATCCCAACCCCTGAAGGAAGGGTCCACTTCGCTGGTGAGCATACATCAACCGTACCAGCATGGATTGAAGGAGCCATTCAATCCGGCATCAGGGTTGCACATGAAGTGACGAATCTGCCTAGAACATTCTATTAGACTTTATATAACGAAGGGACTTTTTGAACCATAAAGTTTCAATCGACTAAAGAGCCATGACAAAAAACCTTCCCTTTGGAAGGTTTATCTTCTTATGACCATTCACTTTATCCCTCCTTTTGAACCGAAGTCTATGACCCTTAAATCCACATCATAATTAATATCGGCTTTACAGAAAACTTCGTCCCATTTCTGCTTATTTTTCTCCCAAAACTTCGGATGCTGAATTTCCACATAACGATAAAATCCTGCTACCCCTGTTTTATATTCATGCTGTAATTTGTATACGATTTTCTTGACATCCTTCTTAACTTCAGCCTCGGCAATACGCTCAATCTCTTTTAAATAGGCTTCTTCAAATGAATTTTCCTTACCATACCAATCTTCCGAAAGTCTAACTGTGTAACCGACCTTAACATTTATCGTCAAATGATCCCCGTTCAATTCCGTCGTGATTTGCCTCCTTGTCCTTTTGATCACTTCAACACTTAAAGGCTTACCGTGTTGGACCGCTTCGATTATCCCGCCTTTCACCTTTCCGTTCAACCAATTTAAAGCAGCTATATCTTCATTATTCATGACCCCGACCAACTTTGAATTGTTGATCACCCCTGCACCCTCCAAAATTAATTTCCCTCTCCTAATATTAACGGCCTGAATGGCAAAGCTTCCATCTGATTGCAAATTTGAGGAAGCTTTGCCCATTGTTAAAGGCGGAAGGATTTTATTCGTTCGCTCTACATTATCTTTCAATTCATAAATTACATTCGAAGGAATCTCCCCATCGTCGGCTAGTCCCAAAATTTCTTTTGTCGGTCTCTTTGTTAAATAAACAAGACAACTTCTCCTTGTATTGTTATCGCGTATGGACTGATTGATGATAGCTTCCATAGGTACTTTCTTTAATACATCTTCATTAATGAGCAGGATACGCTGATGATTGGTTAAAACCGTATTGGTTATGAGCAAAGAATCCCTTATTGCTTCATGCAACGTTTTGGCACTGACGGTAACATTCTTATATTTTAGTTGAGCTTGATTCTCCTGAACACCACTTCCTGGAGGTACCAGAATTTGCTGTGTTAACATAATTTCGTCTTTCTTTTTACTATTATCGATTCCCATTCCGACCACAAGGGATAATTCTTCAATATTTTGACTGTCCCAACAGCCTGTAAGCAAAGGAATAAGCAAGATTAACCATAATCTTTTCATCCGCTTCTTCTACTCCTTTTCACTTGAACGATTGCGAATGTAATAATTGGCAAGCCAATCAATATAAAGGGAAATACATAGCCCAGCAAATCGCTCATTTTAAAAATCTCGGTTGTATTTTTAGGGATTTTGGCGAGAAAAAAAATGATTGGAACCAAAACAATAAGGTTCGTTGAATATGAATTGTTGAAAATTTTCGTCAGTCCTTCTGCTGCGAAGTAATAGTAAATTGCATGTGTACAAAAGAACTGAAGAATCCAGGTGATTAAGAGAAACAGCTCTAAACGCTCTATAAATATCCCTTTTACTTCATACGATTGAATAAAAGAAATGGTTGGCCATGTAACAGCTTTGACTTCAGGAACAGCCAGTGTAGCGACTACCAGAACATATGTAATCACATATAATATCATCGGTATGAAAAAACCGATTAAAACGCCACTTTTTATCTTGTTTTGATTTTTAACGACGCCAAACAAAAAGATGAAAAGTTCAATTCCAAAAAAAGACAAAGTCCCGGAGCTCATTCCTTTCATCACAGGGAGAAACCCTTTTCCAAGAACAGGCTGCAGGTTTTTTATATCGACTACTTTTATACTGAACATATAAATGAACAAAACGATGACAATTGTCAGTGGTAGAAAGAAGACGCACACCTTTGCTATCGCTTTAATTTTGCCTGTCAATAGATGGACACTCGTTAAAATCAATGTGAGCATTACTATTTCAACCGGGGTATCCTCCAACAAATAAAATCGGACCATTTCACTCATTGCAAGAACTTCAAAACTGGCCACACCTACAAAGTACACCACCACGATCAACCCAATAATTTTGGAGAGCCACTTTCCATATGCCTCCTCCATGTATGTGTAATAGTTAGCCACCTTATGTTTTTTTAACAGTACAACCAATAAGCATATGAAAAGGGCAATAGCAATCCCATTAAAAATCAAGACGATCCATCCATCGGATGAATTAACTTTTTCCGTTATCGTCCTTGGCAGCGTAAGCATCCCAACTCCTAACATGGCGCATGAAATGATCGATGCCAATTCCCCACTAAAAATTTTGCCGTCTGCTTGGCTCAAGAAAGTTCTCCCCCCTTTTTCCGCTTCGGTAACCGGAGGAACGCGTCCTTCCAAGTCTTTTTACCGATAAAATCCGTTGGTTGAAAATAAGGTTCTTGAAAGCTAGTCAATTTCGACAAATGGCTGATAACGATGATAAAGAATAAAGTGGTTCCATATAGGCCTAGAACGGCGGAAAAAATCATCGCCCCGAACCTTAATGCCCTGAATGCCAGTCCAAAGCTATATTGTGGTACCGTAAAAGAGGTAATCGTAGTAATCGCAACGATTATGACCATGAGGGAACTCACAATATTCGCTTGAACGGCTGCTTGTCCAATAATTACACCACCAACCAATCCAACCGTTTGCCCAATGGGCGCCGGGAGCCGAATGCCTGCTTCGCGAAGCAGTTCAATCGTCAATTCCATAATGATAGCTTCAACAAAAGGCGGAAATGGCACGTTCTCCCTTGTACCAGCGATGGTCATCGCTAGTTCCGTCGGCAGCAATCCAGGGTTGAACGAAACCAAGGAGATATAAATTCCTGAAAGAAAAACGGTAATAAATAAAGAAAAGTAACGAAGGACACGTAGAAAAGAACCCGCGACCCACCTTTCATAATAATCATCAGGTGACTGCAGCAGCATCGTGATCGTCGTAGGTGCCATCAACGCAAATGGCGAGCCGTCAACCATGATGACCACCCTTCCCTCCTGCAGTGCCGCCAATACTTTATCCGGACGCTCCGTATTCTGGATCTGTGGGAAAGGGCTAAACGATGTATCTTCAATTAATTCTTCAAGCATCCCCGAGTCTTGGAGATCGGCAGCTTTTACTCCGTTTATCCGATCATTCACTTCTTTTAACAAAGAATCGCTTGCTTTTCCTTCATAATAAACCAATGCAACTTCCCGCTTTTCAAGCGTCCCTAACTTCTGTTGTTTGACGATTAGGTTGGGATGGTTTGAATATTGTCTTATCAAGCCGATATTTTCCTGGAGACTTTCGATAAACCCAAGCTTCGGTCCACGGACAACCCTCTCTGTCGAAGGTTCACTCAGTGTACGAATTTTCTCCTTTTCCAGATTCAAAACATAACCATTTGTCATTCCATCTATAAATAAAAGTGTTTTCCCGTCAAAAATATGCTCTATGGCTTTTTCATATGTTTCAACATCTTGTTCCCTGACTGAACAGATTTTGGAAATGACCAGCTTCTCGATGGAAACCGGGTGCCTTGATTCGACCTGCGCAGCGGATAAATCCAGGACTATATCATTGAATGCTGGATAATCCATCGTTCCATTGACAAATATAAATAATCCTGAAACTTCATAACCGGGAATGAATATCTGTTTAAAAACTACATCATCCTGCATATCCAATTCAGATTTCAATTTTTCCTGCTTTTGATCCAATCTTATATGCAAGGGTTTACTTTTCATGGTGAACTCCTTTGATTAAATGCGTTTTATTTTAGTTTCCACTTTCTTCAATTATTTTATTCGAAAAGGATATGGTGACAGCTTTTAGACCAAGGATCTTTATAATGTATTCCCTTTCCGAAACGAGCATCCTAAACAATCCAAAATGGTTAATATGTAATTAAATTGCAAATGCTAGGATAACAAGCTTTAGTTTAGAGGTGACAGCATTGTTTAACCGCGGAAAGTTCAAAAAAAAACCCAATCAACCAAACGATCAAAATGATGAATTAAATAAAGTTTCGGATGTAAGGGATCTATTCAATACCCTTTCTTCATCCAATGATTTCATGAACCATCAAGGAATATATCATGGCGTAGGCTATTGGGTATCTTTTTATCGCTCTTTAATTGATGCGCAGGAACTTCATAAAAGTGTCCTTTCTGTCATACCAACTCTGGAAGCGATAAATTTGGAGCAAATTAAAGAAAACGTTCCTATAGAAAATACACTTATCACCAATACCAAGGTTGTAATCGAAGAAAGGATCATGAGAGGCGAAATTGCCATTCGTTTAGATGCGAATCTTGATGAATGCCTATTAATCAATGTTGCCGCCCAACAAGGAAGGCAAGTTGATAAACCTGAACTTGAATTTGGAATCATAAGTGCTCAAGAAGCTTTTGTCGAGGATATTGATATCAACCTGAATCTAGTCAGAAAAAGGCTGCCTATCCCTGGATTGCAAGTAAGTGAACTGACTGTGGGGTCGTTGTCTAAAACGAAAGTGGCGGTTTTATCCATAGAAGGAATCGTTGATCAGGAAAATGTCGATAATGTTATCCAAAGGATCAATGACGTAGAGTTTGATGAAATATTGGACGGGTCATATCTCGCGCAATTGCTTTATGATGATTCAAATACCTTATTTCCCCTTTTTCTAAATACGGAAAGGCCTGATCGCATCGCAAGTGCATTGGCTGAAGGTAAAGTAGCCCTGTTAATCGATAGGTCGTCTTCTGCACTTATTACACCAACCATATTGTTGGAATACTTTATAACCATGGAAGATTATAATATGCCATGGGTTCCGGCATCTGCTTTCCGTTTATTAAGGATATTCGCGGTCGCTTTTTCAATATTTGCTACTCCCATTTATGTAGCCGTGCTGACTTATCATTATGAACTGATTCCTAAAGATCTTTTGGAAACGATCGTCACTTCAAGGAATTTGATACCTTTTCAGCCATTGATTGAAGCACTATTTTTAGAGATCTCCATTGAGTTATTACGTGAAGCGGCTGCCAGGCTGCCAACAAAGGTAGGTCAGACATTAGGTATCGTCGGCGGTATCGTTATCGGTCAAGCGGCAGTTGTAGCTGGTCTGACCAGTAATATCTTATTGATCATCGTTGCCCTCTCGGCATTGGCATCATTCGTTACTCCTATTTATAAAATGGGGAATGCCATTCGGTTACTGCGGTTCCCCTTTTTAGTGGGCGCCCAGATTTGGGGGCTGCTCGGCATTACCATAGCGGCCGTGTTTTTGTTGACCCACCTTATCAAATTAACGTCAATGGGACACCCCTACCTTGAACCGATATACCCATTTCGTATGCAAGATTGGAAAGATAGCTTTGTTCGGCTTCCTTTTAATCTTTTTAAATCTAGACCTGTAAATTTACGTCCTGATAATACGTCCAGACAGCCACAGCCCAAAAAAGCAAGAATCAAAAAAAATGATTTTAATGAATGATTTAAATGAGGGTCCTATATGAACCAAGCTGGAGTTAATGAAAAGTATAAAGTGTCACCGTTCTATGTGTTTTTTTTAGTGCATTCCATGCAAACAGGAGTAGGCATTTTAAGTTTTCAAAGAGTTTTAGCGAAGTCAACGGGAACGGATGGCTGGATTTCGATATTACTAGCCGGACTGATCGTTCATATATTGATTTGGGTGATATATAAAATCTTCAGTATCGTCCCTGGTGATATTATTTCCGCAAATAATCATGCATTCGGGAAATGGATCGGGAATTTCTTCAGTCTATTATTCATTCTTTACTTTTTGATCCTTGGGATGACAGTCATGATCAGCTATATAAATGTCATACATGTATGGATGTTTGAAGAGGTACCATCTTGGGCTTTTGCTTTAATATTCCTGATCCTCATTTATTATATAAATACGGGAGGGTTCCGAACAATTACGGGTATTGCCTTTTTAAGCGTCATTTTGACATACTGGCTTTTATTTGTCCTGTTCTATGCCATGAAATACTCTGAATTCACTAATTTGCTCCCTATTTTTCACCACACTCTATTGGATATATTGAAAGGAACCAGAAGTACTTCCTTAACGATGCTTGGTTTTGAAATGATCCTGATGTTTTATCCGTTCATCAAAGATGCTAAAACTTCACAAAAATATGCTCATGGAGGGGCCTTGACAACAACCTTAATAACCGTATCCTATTATTTGGTTTCACTGGTTTTTTATTCACAAAAACAATTGGAACTGACTATATGGCCGACACTGTCATTGACCAGCATTGTCGAATTGCCCTTTATTCAGCGATTTGAATATATAGATGTTTCTTGGTGGGCCATCGTAATCATTCCCAACATGACCATCGCCTTGTGGGCTGCCAGCAGGGGTTTCAAGCGTTTATTCAATGTTCAGCAAAAGTATCCATTATGGGTGATGTCCATTATCATCCTGCTTACAAATATTTTTGTTTTTGATGTCGATTCCCTATATATATTGAATAAAATAATCGATCCATACGGCGCACTCTTTCTTGCCTTATACTTGCCTCTTCTTTTGGTAGTCATTTATATAAAGAAAATGAGGAAACGATTATGAGAAAATTATTTCTTGTTATATTGGCTTTTCCCCTCCTTTGCAGCTGTGCCGAGCCAAGGGTGGTTGACGAAGTCAATATGTCCCAAGCCATTGGCTACGATATATTCAAGAATGATATCGTCGAAGGGATGTTCGTCATCCCCATCTTCCAACAGGACAAGATGGGTAAATATCAAATCTTAACTGGAACATCGACGACAACGAGTGATGTTCAGGCTGTCGTTTCCAAAAAAGCGGATAAGCCTGTGTTGCTTGGACAGACACGCATCGTTTTATTTAGCGAAAAAATCGTTCATGAAATCGGAGTGACAGAACTTACCGATTATCTCTACCGTGAGCCACAACTTGGAAACAGGGTCATATTGGCCGTCGTTGAAGGAAAGGTCAAGGATGTAATAAATACGAAACCTCCAAATACGAATGTGAATGTTGGAATCTTTTTATCGGATTTGATTAATCAACAGAATGAAACAGGAAATGGACCCGATACAAATCTCCATCTTTTTTTAGGAAACGCCCTGGAAGATGGCGGAGATTCGTATCTTCCTTTAATTAAATTAATTAACAATGAAGTTGCGGTATCCGGAGTGGCATTGTTTCATGAAAATAAAATCGTCAGTAAAGTCCGAACGAGAGATATGTTCGTTTTCAAGACATTTGTTCAATCCCATAGACGGGGAATTTACAAATTCAAATTAAAAGATAAGAAAAAAAGCGATATCGTAGTGGAAAGCATCCGAAGCAGTTCAAGTTATGAGGTCTCCGACTCAGAGAGAAATCCCTCGATCACGATTAAACTTAAAATAAAAGGGCAAATCAAGGAATCAATGCGAAGTGAAAATCTAACCAATAGAAAGATGATAAAAAAAATCGAACAGGATATGGAAGATGATTTAACGAGGCGAGCAAACCGTCTTATTAAAGATTTTCAGAAAAAAAACATTGATCCGATTGGCTTAAAGGAAAAATATCACGCCAAAAATAAAAAAATGACCTATGAACATTGGAAAAAGATTTATCCGAAGATGGACATTAAAGTAAAAACCAAAGTTGACATCATCCAAACCGGGGTCTCAGAATAATAAATATTAAACGAATATCAATAGGGCATTTAATATTCTTCATCTGTTCGTAAAAACTACTACCATATATTGAATATACAACAGGGTAGAATTCATTTTGCTTGTGAATATCACATTTATTAAATCGGTTGCACGGCAGGTGCTTTTAAATCAGCCAGATAGTATAAAAGAAGGTAAGGTCACTACTTGAGTAGGATAAAACATTAACCTTACGATGTTTTTATAATTGAAAGGAGCTGACTTTATGAAGAATACCATAATATCAGTCATCGCTACTTCAATATTAGGTATAAGTTTAATCGTCGGATTCTCTTTAGCTTCCGCAAGTAGCGAAAAAGATGAATTGAACTCGGATAAAGTGACCTTCTTTGGGTCCCCAACTTCTGCGATTTCCAGTTCAGTTGCTGTACCTCAAAGTTATAATCGGATAATGTTTAGTGGAACAGTCTCTCCTCTTTTAAACAAGGATGGAAAAACCACTTATGAGAGATATGGCAATACAGAAAGGCAGGCTATCGGAATTTTAGAAAAATTAAAAGCAGATTTGAAAACAAAAGGACTTTCCCTCGCTGATGTAACCTTTCTTCGTGTGTATGTCGCACCAGATCCAAACAAAGAAGGTACTCCAGACTATCAAGGTTGGTTTAATGCCTATGCTATGTTCTTTAATACAAAAGAAAATCCAGTGAAAACAGCTCGTTCCACAGTAGGGGTGCAAAGTCTGTTTTCGCCGGATTATCTCATTGAGATTGAAGCAGAGGTAGCCTTTAAAAATAACAGCAAGTCAAAAAAATAGACGATAGTAGTGAATGGTCATGTTTCAAAATCTCGAGGTTCCAGGCCTAGTTATCATTCTTATCACTTGTGATTTTTGGTCCTGAAAAATCACTGCGGGCTTTTGGACGAACTTTATCTGAATTCAAAAGTGCAACCAAGGGGTTGATTGATGAGGAAAGTTGGAAGAGAAAAAACTTGAGTTATTGAAGGACACAAGCCAGAAAACTTTTCTACTTAATAAAAAACACCTTAAATACAAACCGAGACAGGAATACTTTCCTGTCTCTCGTTCGTGTTAGTCAATCATGAAAATTCGTTCCATCCGTCACTTCTTTAACAATGCCTGCATTGATGACAAAGTCTCCGAAACGCTCCCCTTCCTGTCGTTCCTTGGCATAACGGGAAAGTAGTACGCGCAACTCTTTTAAAATCTCATCTTCACCGATGTTCTCACGGTACATTTTGCTTAATCGACTTCCATCGAATGCAGCACCGAGATACATATTATATTTGCCAGGTGCTTTCCCGATAAAACCGATTTCTCCTAGTGCATGTCGGGCACAGCCATTCGGGCATCCGGTCATTCGTATCGTGATCTCTTCGTTCCTCAGCCCGTTTTCATCAACGATGCCCTCGACTTTATCAAGCAGAACCGGCAAATAACGTTCCGCTTCGGCCATTGCCAACCCGCATGTTGGAAGCGACACGCATGCCATCGAGCTGCGTCGGAGCGCTGAATGGCGTGAACCATCCGTCAAACCGAATGTTTCGAGCAATTCAACGATCTTTTCCTTTGTCTCGCTTGATACATTGGCAATGATCAGGTTTTGATTGGCCGTCAAACGGAAATCGCCCGTGTGGATCTTAGCGATTTCGCGCAAGCCGGTCATCAGTTTGTAATCTTTGATATCAGCAATTCGGCCACCCTCGACAAATAGTGTAAAATGCCATTTACCTTGAATGCCTTCTACCCAGCCATAGCGGTCACCATTATTGTCGAAATGATAAGTTCTCGCCTCCTCAAGTTTCCATCCAAGACGATTTTCCAGTTCAGCCTTTACCGGTTCGAGCCCAAGCCTGTCAACCGTATACTTGAACCGGGCATATTTCCGGACGGAACGGTTTCCGTAATCGCGCTGAATCGTAATGATCTTTTCCGCGACATCCAGTATGTGGTCAGGCTTGCAAAAGCCGATTATTTTGGCTAGCTGTGGATAAGTCTCTTTGTCACCATGGGTCATTCCCATACCGCCACCGATCGCCACATTAAAGCCAACGAGTTTCCCATTTTCAATAATGGCTATGAAGCCAAGATCCTGGGAGTAGACATCAATGTCATTGGAAGGCGGGACCGCAATGCCTATTTTAAACTTCCTTGGCAAATAAAGCGGACCGTACATTGGTTCGACTTCCTCCAATTCAGGTGTACCGACAACCTTTTCTTCATCCAGCCAGATTTCATGGTACGCCCTTGTACGTGGCAATAAATAATCACTCAATTTTTTCGACCATTCATATACTTCGGAATGGATTTCGGATTGAAATGGAATCGAATTGCACATTACGTTACGGTTTACATCCCCGCATGCAGCGATTGTATCCAGCATGGACGCATGGATTTCCTGAATGGTTTTTTTCATATTCCATTTTAAGATTCCATGCATTTGAAACGTCTGTCTTGTTGTCAATTTCAAGGTACCGTTACCGTATTTCTGAGCAAGGTCATCCATAACAAGCCATTGAGAAGGCTGTGCAACACCGCCTGGCATGCGGACACGCAACATGAACTGATAGGCAGGCTCAAGTTTTTGTTTTTGACGCTCATTGCGTAGGTCCCGGTCATCCTGTAAATAGCTGCCGTGGTGTTTCATTAACCGATTGTCATCATCTGGAATACCGGCGCTGATCCGCTCCTGCATCACTTCTCCAAGCGTACCTCGCAAATAATCGCTTTTCGCTTTAATTTGCTCAACATCGCTAGGCGGGCCTTCTGGTGCTTTTAATAGTGGGTTCACCATGTTGTTATCTCCTTTTCATCCATATTTCAGTACACATCACGTTGATAACGTTTATTCTGTTGCATATCTTCAAGATAAGCTTGCGCATCAGCATGGCTCATCTGACCTTCTTTTTCAATGATCTCAATAAGCGTATTATGGACGTCATGTGCCATGTTTTTCTCATCACCGCAAATGTATAGCGCTGCCCCTTCTTGAAGCCATTCGAATAATTCCCTGCTGTGTTCGAGCATCCGGTTTTGAACATACACTTTTTCATCCGCATCACGCGAAAAGGCAACATCCATTTTCGTAAGTACACCTGTTTTCAACCACTTTTGCCATTCAGTCTGATAAAGGAAATCCGTCACGAAATGCTGATCGCCGAAAAAGAGCCACGTTTTCCCTTTCGCTTCCGATTCTTCGCGATCCTGGATAAAGGATCTGAACGGAGCAATGCCCGTTCCCGGTCCAACCATGATGATTGGAGCATCTGGGTTCTTAGGCTGCTTGAAGTTCTGATTATGCTGAATGTAAACGGGCAGGATGTCCCCAGGCTGTATTCGGTCCGCACATAAAATGGAACAGACTCCTTTTCGATCCCGACCGTGACTTTCATATCGGACAGCACCGATGGTCAAATGCACTTCATCCGGATAAGCGGATAAGCTATTCGCGATCGAATATAGACGGGCTGGCATTTTCCGGAGTATGGATACGAACTCTTGCGCCGTTTCACCCCATGAGCCAAAGTCACGGACAAAATCAAGCAAATCACGGCCTTCACGATATTCTTTTAGACTTTCTTCATTACCTGGTGATAGGAGCTCCTTTAATTCCTCGTTACCTGAAAGCTGGGCTGACTGCTCAAGGAACGATTTTGTCAAAACCGTAATTTCAAAATCGGAGATGAGCGATTCCCTAAGCTGACGAAGATCCCCCTGCTTATTGACCTTCACGGTTTCTTCAGGGTCCCAATCGAGTTCCATAAGAAGCATATCCACTAATTCAGAATCATTTGTCGGATAAATACCAAGGCTGTCTCCAGGTTCGAATGTAAGACCAGAGCCTTCAAGTGATAATTCAAGATGATGTGTCTCTTTATTAGAGCCACGGCCATTCAAGTTTATATTTTCCAGCACTTCCGCTTTAAACGGATTTGTCCTGGAATACGTGTGTTCACTTCTGAAGCTATCGCTGCAGGGACTGCAGCAACCGTACTGACTTGCTCTTCACTTAAACTGGAAATGACTCCTTCCAGCCATTCTGCCGCCGACTCATCATAATCAAGGTCACAGTCCATCCGCGGAAATAACCTTGTCCCGCCAAGTTCCTCCAAGCGTTTATCGAATTGTTTTCCCGTTTCACAGAAAAACTCATATGAGCTGTCTCCAAGCGCCAATACCGAAAAGCGGAGTTCTTCAAGGCTTGGTGCCCTCCTGCCATGAAGGTACTCATGGAAAGACAGCGTATTATCCGGTGGATCACCTTCTCCATGCGTGCTAACGGCAATAAGAAGATTTTGGACTTTTTTTAAATTGTTGACTTTAAAGTCACTCATGGATGAAATGGTAACCTGGAAGCCGTTACCCTCAAGCTTTCTCGCTGCATTTTCTGCAAGCCCTTGAGCATTGCCCGTCTGTGAACCATAAAGAATGGTAACCTCTTTTGATATTGTCTTCCCGCTCCTTTGAGCTTCCATTACCGGAGTGTCGGCCGTTCCAATGTTCGACACTGACAAAGATGCGGTCAGATAACCGCTCAACCAAATTTTTTGTGTTTCTGTCAAGCCAGGCAGTAGACTGTTAAGAATCTCTGCCTGCTCATGATTAAAGGGACTGTTCATTACCTGAAGTTGCACGATTTCCACCTCACAAAGGGATATTAACTTATCTTAGTTGACTCTTATGTATAACGAGTGGGTTTAAACATTTATTTCCATCCATAAAATCAATTAACTCGTTTACTCCTATAGACCAAGTCGGTTTTAACTGCAAAAAAAATTAAAAAGTACAGTTCATACACGGGAGGGAACATTTTTTCATAGCACGCTAGAAATAAAAAATAAGGTTATAAAGGACGTTAGCCTTCCCCAGCCTAGACTCTTCCTAAAATAAGTTTCTTATTAAACTTTACCGGAAGGCATATCATTAGTAAAATATATATAATTTATTGTAACTATTAAGAATATTAATAATAAGGTGGTAATTCTATGTACTATGATGCTCTAAAAACATTTGTGACCCTTGTGGAAGTCAAGAATTTTACTAAAACAGCAGAAGTGCTTCTAATGTCACAACCAAGCGTTAGTTTGCACATAAAAAAATTAGAGGAAGAGTTCCAAACCAAATTATTTCTCCGCTCCCCTAAATTCCTAAAAGTCACCTTGACAGGAGAAATTCTTTACGATCGGGCTAAGCAAATGATCACAATTTATGAACAGACCAGACAAGACATCCAGGAACATGATAGGTCCATCAAGGGCGAATTAAAGATAGGGGCAAGTTTTACGATAGGAGAGTATATCCTACCTTCGTTGCTAATCGACCTTCAAAAGAATTACCCTGAACTTGAACTTCAAGTCGTAATTGGAAACACTGAAGAAATCGTTCAAGCCGTTCGTTTATACAAAGTGGATATTGGCTTGATCGAGGGTCAAACTAATGAAAAAGAGCTTTCTGTACACCCCTTCATGCAAGATGAGCTTTTCGTTGTTTCTTCCAACGATCATGAACTCGCTTATAAAGACGAAGTGGAGATTACCGATCTACATGACCAAGCATGGGTAACCAGGGAAGTTGGGTCCGGTACACGTGAATACCTTAACCATGTCATACGTTCAAATGGTTTGAAAATTAAATCAATACTTACGATAAGCAGCAATCAAGGAATTAAAGAAACACTTATAAAAAACGGCGTAGGGCTGGCTCTCCTTTCCCGAAGTGTCATTGAAAGGGATGTGCAAAATAAAATTCTTTCTATTATTCAGTTAAAAAATGCATCCTTTAACAGAACACTTTCGTACGTGTATTCACCAATTATGGAAGATAAAAAGAATGTAAAGACTTTTATAAATGAATTAAACAAAAAATGGCCTATGAAACCAAGCCGATAGTATGATCTTTGCGAATGATGCTGTCTATGATAGGAGCCTTTTTATTGTTATATCACTCATCCATTTTTTGTATCAACCACTTTATTTTGTAGGAAGAGACTTTCCCCTTCCTTAGTTAAGGTTATTAAAATGTTTAGTTAATGCCCTAATAATACAAAACTAGTTTTAAACTTTATTAAAAGTAGAAGAAATAGATAAGTATATTGAATAGAAAACTTTTCACTGACCCAATTACTCATAAAGGTGACAAGCAACGAAATGTTTTAAGGAAACTTCCTGCCACTTCGGAACGCTCTCAGAACAAATCTGCATAACCTTAGGACAACGTGTGCGAAAGCGGCAACCGCTTGGAGGGTTCATGGGGCTTGGCACGTCCCCTTTTAAAATTATGCGTTCCCGTGTTCTCTCCATTTTGGGATCAGGGATAGGTATAGCTGATAACAAAGCTTCCGTATAGGGATGAAGTGGATTTTCATATAAATTTTCACTATCGGCTAATTCCATAACCGTACCTAAATACATTACGGCAATACGATCACTGATGTGTTTAACCATTGCTAGATCATGAGCGATAAATAAATACGTTAACCCCTTCTTTTGCTGTAATTCTTGCATAAGGTTTACAATTTGAGCCTGAATTGAAACATCTAAAGCAGCAATAGGCTCATCAGCAATTATAAATTCTGGTTCCACAGCAAGAGCTCGTGCAATTCCTATACGTTGCCGTTGCCCTCCGCTAAATTCATGTGGGTAACGATTGGCATGAGTTCTATTTAACCCGACAGATTCAAGCAAGTCATAAACTTTATCTTTAATTTCCCTATTTGTAAGATTTGCTTCATGATTGTATATCCCTTCTGATATAATCTCTAATACAGTCATTCTAGGATTAAGAGATGAGTAAGGATCCTGAAATATCATTTGCATTTTCTTCTTATTTTCTTTAAGACGTACAGCTGTTTTTACCAACTGAATATCTTCTCCATCATAAATCACTTTTCCTGAGGTAGCATTGTGTAATTTAATAATTGTTCGGCCAGTTGTCGATTTACCGCAACCTGACTCCCCTACTAAACCTAATGTTTCACCTCTATAGATATCAAACGATACATCATCCACTGCTTTTAATACTTTACCTTTTCCAACTCTGAAATATTTTTTTAAATTTTTAATCTCAATTAACTTTTCTTTGCCCTTTATCATAATCTCCTCCTACTGCACCTAACCACTCTACTCGGGGTGCACGGTAATCTGCCAACCAACATGAGATGGTGTGCGTTTCCGACACTTGGGTCCTATCAGGTGCAAAATCGTGACAAACCTTCATTACATATGGACATCGGGATGCGAAGGGGCATCCTTGAGGTAAGTGACCTAAATCCGGTGGTGTCCCAGGAATGGGAATCAACTTAGTAGAACGATTTGAATTCAGTTTTGGCATGGATAATAGTAGCCCACGTGTATAAGGATGCTTTGGTTCGTAAAAAATTTCATCTATCATTCCTGTTTCGACAATTTCTCCGGCATACATAACAGCTACACGCTGAGCCACACTAGCGACCACACCTAAGTCATGAGTAATAATCAAAATGGAAGTTCCAGTCTTTTTTTGCAAATCCTTCATTAAGTCTAAAATTTGTGCTTGTATGGTTACGTCGAGGGCCGTAGTGGGCTCATCTGCTATTAACACATTGGGATTACATGCCAATGCCATCGCAATTACTACCCTCTGTCTCATTCCCCCTGAAAACTGATGAGGAAAATCAGACATCCTCTCAACAGCATTTGGAATCTCTACAAGTTTAAGCAGCTCCGTTGCCCTATTAAAACCTTCTTTTTTCCCAAGTCCCTGATGTTTTCTTAATCCCTCCATGATCTGCTTACCAATCTTCATGGTCGGATTAAGTGATGTCATAGGGTCTTGAAATATCATTGATATTTCTGCCCCTCTAATTTTTTGCATTTCTTTATTAGTATATTTCAGTAAGTCTTTTTCTTCATATAATATCTCTCCTTCTTTAATCATGCTATTTCGTTTAGGTAAAAGTCCCATTATACATTTTGCTGTTACTGATTTACCAGAACCAGACTCGCCCACAATGGCTAATGTTTCTCCTTTTTTCAGCTCTAGGCTCACCCCTCTAACCGCCTTTATCTCCCCGCCTTCATCCGTCTTAAAGGAAACATGAAGATTATTTATTTTTAATGTAGTATCTTCCATAAGTCTCTCCTTTTTTACTTTCTCATTTTAGGGTCAAGTGCATCACGAAGACCATCACCCAATAAATTGAAACTAATCATAATGACACTGATTATAATAGCCGGAAATATTAATTTATAGGAGAAGAAACGCATTGATTTATATCCATCTTCTATTAAAACACCTAATGAAGCCATTGGAGGCTGTAAACCCAGGCCGATAAAGCTAAGAAATGCTTCAAAGAATATTGCTGTTGGTATCGTGAACATCAAAGTGATTATTATAGAACCCATAACATTAGGAAATAAATGTTTCAATATTATTTTGGAATTGGAGGATCCCAAAGTTCTGGCAGCAAGGATGTATTCCTGCCCCTTCAACTGTAATATTTTTCCTCGGACAACACGGGCCATTCCCACCCACCCTGTAACAACCATCGCTAAGATGATGGAGGTGATTCCCGGCTTAAGAATCAGGATAAATAAAATTATCACTATTAAATTAGGAATACCTATTAACACTTCAATAATACGTTGCATTCCATTATCGACCGGTCCTCCATAAAATGCAGAAATACCTCCATACACAGCTCCAATGATTAAGTCCAAGAGGGCAGCAATGATAGCAATGAATAATGAGATCTGAGTTGCCTTCCAAACCCTATTCCATAAATCACGTCCAAATTCGTCCGTTCCGAACCAATAGTTTTTATCGATTTCTCTAGATTCATATTGATCTTTTCCGTTTACATCTTTGCCATCAAATCCAAGAAATCCTAAACCATCTACCTTTGGAGGTAAGTTAGAAAGAGCCAAGTCCTGGTCCATTCCGGAATTTCCATTTAAGAAAGGACCAAACAATGCCATTAAAGAAATCAAAATTATCGTTAAAAGTCCAAGAAAGGCTCCTCTATTTTTTCTAAGCCTTCTCCAAGCCTCACTCCAAAAAGATACTGGTGTACCAGCAAGACCCTCAATTTTTTCAGACTCCAAAGGAGCATAAAAAAACAAATCTTCATTAACTTCTTGCTTTAGAATCTTCATTTTTCACGTCTCCCCTTTTAAGCTAATCCGAGGATCTATAATTCCGTAAAGAATATCGACGATGAAAACTATCCCGATAAATAAGGCGCTGTACATCAATGTAACACCCATAATGACACTATAATCATTAACCAGGATGGATTTTGTAAACTGCTCCCCAAGACCGGGTACCGTGAAAATTTTTTCAATCACCAAAGTACCTGTTATAATAGCAACTGCTAATGGGCCTAACATGGTTATAACAGGAATGATAGCATTACGGATGATATGCCTGAAAACGACTGCACTCTCACTTATCCCTTTTGCTCTAGCCATTACGATATAATCCTGTCCTAGGACTTCCAGCATTTCTGTTCTAATAAAGCGAGCAACTGTCGCTATTACGGTCACGGATAGTGCCAATGAAGGCATTATTGTGTTTTCATAGCCTTCCCATAACGCTGCGGGCAACCAGCCTAGTTTAACCCCAATAAAATATTGTAATAGTGCAGCAAAAACAAAGGATGGAATGGACATTCCCAGCACAGCAATGGTTACAGACCCATAATCTAAAAAACTATTGTGATTTAACGCGGAAGTAATACCAAGTATCAAGCCTACTACCGAGCCGAAAATCAGTGCTTGAAACCCTATTAGAAAGGAAGGGCCAATACGTTCACCGAGGATACTATTCACTGAACGTCCTTCATATTGATAAGAAATTCCTAAATCCCCTTTTGCAAGACCTTTTATATAGTTTACATACTGTATGGCGACTGGCTTATCCAGCCCATATTTTTCATTCATTGATTCTAGCTGCTCTACAGATAACTTTTCTGGATCAGTAAAGGGGGTTCCCGGAAGATGTTGCATTAAAAAAAATGTAATCGATACTATTATAAAAAGTGTTAGGAACATATAACCTATTCGTTTAGCAATATATCCTTTCAATAACCCCACCTCTTTTAGCTAGTTTTTAAATAAAAAAGAGGTAAAATTAATACCTCTTTTTTATTTACTCATTATCTACCTTCTATATGAGTCCATTTAAATGTAAAATCAGGGCCACTAGGATGACGAACTAAACCTTTGATTTCAGGCCTTTGGAGGACGGCTAGGCCTCTTTGATATAATGGTGCGATGGCAGCATCTTCAAAGAGCAGCTTTTCAGCTTCCAGCATCATTTCATAACGCTTTACCGTCTCTTTTTCTATATTGATATTTTTCACAAGATCATCATACTCGGTATTGGAATAGTCCATTCGATTAGCAGAGCCACCCGTAACCCACATCCCAATGTATGTCATTGGATCAATATAATCGGGTCCCCAAGCCGAGATCACCATATCATATTCAAGCGCAGATTCTAATTCATATCTTTGTTCTACAGGTACCAGTTTAATAGTAACTTTTACTTCTGGTAAATTCTTTTCTATTTGGTTTTTTAAATATTCTGCAGTCTTATCATTTCCTTCAACAGCAGAAACCGTAAGCGTAAATTCCACTGAATCTTGACCAATTTCCTTTAAACCCTCAGCGAGGTATTTCTGTGCTTCTTCGATCTTCCCCGTGTTCAAATCTCCATTTAATTCCCGAAAATCTTTTCCGGCTGGGGAAAAAGAGAAATCCTTTGGTACCAGTCCATACAATGCTAATGAACCATTGTTTAAAATCCTATCAACATGGGCTTCTTTATCCCAGCTCATATCAATTGCACGGCGTATATTTTCATTACCTAAAGCTTTATTATTATGGTTAAAACGAAGAAAGAAGATTTCTGAGTCAGCCATTGAACTAAAGTCTTTGTCGTCTTTATATTGATCTACAGAAGCTGAACTTAGATTAATGATATCGACTTTTTTTGTATCATATAGATTTAACTGGGTTGCACTTTCCTTTACCACAAATACATTAACCTCATCTAATTTAACATTATCAGCATCCCAATATTTTGGATTTTTCCGATATTTCCAACTTGCATCATGTTTCCACTCAGAGAGCATAAAAGGACCATTATATATAAGTTTATCAGCTTCTAAAGCATACTTTTCCCCTTGGCTCTCAACATATTTTTGATTTTGAGGTAGAAATGTAGGGAATGTTAAGTATTGTCCAAGAAGAGCAGTGGGAGATGCTAATGTAACTTCCAGTGTTTTCTCATCAAGAGCCTTAACTCCCAAATTTTTAACCGGCTTTTCACCTTTTAAGATATCGTTTGCATTAAGAATATTTGCTGTTTCAAACATACTTGCATAATGACCTGTTTCATTAAAAACCCTTTGCCAAGAAAAAACAAAATCCGCAGCTGTTACAGGTTCACCATTACTCCAATTAGCATCACGTATAGTAAAGGTATGAACTAATCCATCCTTACTAACCTTGACATCCTTAGCCATAGCCAGTTCCGGGTTATGATCTTTACCTAATCGATATAACCCTTCATTAACGTTGCTTAACACAGTAAATGAAACATTATCATGAGCAAGTGTAGAGTCCATAGTTGGTATTTCAGAGGCTTCTACCATATTCAATACTTGCTTATCTTTGTTAGTTTTTGAGTTTTCGCTGGTTTCTGAATCTGTCTTTTTTGATGAGTCAAAATTACAACCTGCAAGTACCAGACCTACTACCGTTATTAGTGTCAGCAACTTTAACTGTAAACTATTGTTCAATGGAATCTCCCCTTTTTTTATATTAACTTGAAATAAAAGTATCGGAATAGATCGGTAAAACACCACTGTTTATCATTTTTATCAGTTTCGAAATATTCCCATGTTATAATCAGTTATATTGACTTTAGGAGTTGTCATCTATATGTTTCGTTTAAATTTATTTATCATTTTGGGAACGCTTTTCTTATCAACTCTACTATCCTTTTATTTCAATCATTCTTTTAATAGACTAATATGGATAAATAGCCTTTTTAGTTTTTCACTCTTAATGACTCTCGCTGGTGGAGCGTTGCTCGTAATCCAAGGTGGATTTTTCAATGGAATAATCAGAAGTTTCAGAATTATCTTCCGGAAAACAAACCCCTTTCAACAAGTAATTGAAGAGATTGAAGGAAAAAAGGAGGAAGCATTCCCCCATTTTTCATCCTTCAGATTAACTTTTCTCTTGTTATATTCCGGAATTCCACTGTTGTTATTTTCCATTATCTACTCTTGGTATATTTATTGACTGTTATTAGCGGGTATTTTCCAGCATTGTCGGTCTATGATTTATGAAGTTTTGATAAGCAATACCTTTTACTTCTTCTTCTTTAAAATGCTTTAATAACTCATTAATTAAATTCTGATACATCGAAGAATTCTCTAAATCTTTAATCGTTAGCTCTACTCCATCAAAATCTGAACCTAAACAAATATGATTTACTCCCCCTAAAGAGCAAAAATGGTCAATATGAGTAATCAAATCTCCAATGCTCACCTCCCCATCCACTTTCACAAATGGCGGATAGAAACCGATTCCAACAAAACCGTTTCGATTAAAGAGCACTTCTGCTTGGCGATCTGATAGATTACGTGGATTGTCGTGAAGCGTCCTAGAATTAGAATGACTTGCAATTGGATACTTCGCTAAGTCAATAACATCCCAGAAAGATTTTTCGCTTAGATGGGATACATCAGTCCATACTAATTCTTGATTGTTTAATATGACGATCTGTTTTCCTAACTCAGTTAGTCCCGCTCCTCTTTTTTCTTCTATACCGTCTGCACAAAGGTTTGACCCGTTCCATGTCAAGCCTATGGACATTATGCCTAAACGATATAGAATCCTTAATTTAGTCAAATCATTCCCGATAACATCTGCCCCTTCTAATGTTAACATTCCTCCTATTTCATCGGGTTTGAGGTTTTCAATATCATCCCAACATATAATATGTTTCACCTTAGGGTGCTTAGCTAAAATTTCAGTGTGAAAAATATCAATCTGTTCTAACGCAACTTGAAACTTTTGTTCCGTCTTTATATGTGCTGGTACAAATATTGCAAAGCACTGTAAGGACACTTCACCTGCCTGTAAGCGACTAAAATTTGTATGTAGTTCATTTGAATCACTAAACCTTATCTTCCTAGGTCCACCCCATAATCTTACAAGAGCGTCGCAATGTGTATCTATAATCTTCAAAGTACACACATCCCACCCTTTGAATTTCAAATATAATGCACTTTACATGTGAAGTTTTTCTCAAGATGGGATATTTTTTCATGTTTTTCTTGATAAATTTTGATTCATTGTATAATTGGCTCATTAAAGGATAGCTTTTTCGCCTTTCATTTTTAACGAATGAATGGAGAAGAAATGGAGTTTATTACGTGGAATGATGACTTGCTTAAATGGCGTTGCTGTATTTTTTATAAACATAAGGAGAAGTCATAATGGAAAGAAGCGCACCATAGTTAAGGTTAAAAGTGACTTCGTCTCCTACTATCAGATTACACTTTTTTGGATCAAGCACGGTGTGATCACTACTCGAACCAAGGATCTCGATATCCGTTGTCGGAATTAACCCTCCCACCAGAACATCCTGATTACCCACTCCAAGAATAACTCTACTCATTTGGCCACGATCTTGAAATTTAGGAAAGACTCCAAAAGCATTCTGACCTATTTCCCCATAGGGTACGGATGGTTTTCTTTTCGATTCAATAACTTCAGTCACGAAAGTGAACGCATCAGTATATAAATCCGGGATGGCCAGTCTATCTAAGGTTTCACGACCCAAATAAATGGATTCGCCCAACCGTAAATTGTTAACCTTCCCTACTGAATCAACTGCCATGAACCAATTATAATTGGCAGAGTTCCCTCCCGATATATAGGAAAGAGGAAGAGAGAATTTCGTTTCAACTGCGCTGGCCAGTAAAGATAACATGCCCATTTTCTGCTCGTTTGGTTTTACTCCTCCAAAGCAGGCAAAGTTAACTCCTATGCCCACTATTTTGACACCTTGGAGTTTCAAGACCTCTGAAATAAAAGAATCTAGATCTTCAGGCATGATTCCTTCTCTTAAATCTCCCATTTCGATCATAAGAATAATCTTCTGCTCCTTGTTATGCCTTAAAGCAGCTTCTGATAATTTTTCAATAACGGAAAACTCGGTATTCAAGCTAATATCTGCATTTTTTATAACGGAATCCACTTCACTTAAAGAAGGAGATTTTAATAATACAAAGTTTGCCTTGATTCCTGCATCACGCATTTTTTGGAGATTGGCAACCTTCGAATCTGCGAGCATATGAATCCCTTGATCCAATAAGATCCTTGCTATTTCCGGAGCTCCGCAAACCGTTTTTGTAACGCCCATAATCTCAATATTTTTTGTGCCATATATTTTAACAAGCTCTGCTGCATTATGGGCAATTTTTGCAAGGTTGATTTCGATCCTTGGTGTAAAAGAATGTGTCATTTAATCAATGCTTTTTCCTGTTTACCATTCAAGTTGGGGAAGGCATCAAAAATACTTGCAATCAGTTTGTCGCAGCCAAATTTTAGTACATCAGTCGTTGGAAGTTTAATATCCTCTTCATATTCGGAAATTGTTTTAGCCAGCTCATCATCGGACATGTTTTCATGGTTGATGGTCACCGCAATCACTTTTGCCTTTGAAAAGTTTTCAATAAGATCGATCTCGCTTTTTACCGTCGGCATTTCCATATAGCTAAAGTCACCTAAATGTTCCCGTTTGGGTGCGTGCTGAATGATGACCGCTCCGGGTCTTGATCCTCTTATTATTCCACACGAACTTATATATGCTGGGTGGCTTAACGCCCCTTGGCCTTCGACTATAATAATATCCGGATTATCATTTTCATATGCCTTCATGATTTGGTTTTCAATTTCACCTGTCATGAATTGGGACGGGATTGCATCAATCGCCACACCGTATTTCGCCCCCTGTATCAGTCCCGTTTGTCCCGTCGCAATAAAAGCGACATTAAAGCCCCTTTTTAGTAAGGCATCTTCGAGCAGAACCGACGTTGTACGCTTGCCTATTGCACTATCCGTACCAAGAACGGCTACAATGGGTGTATCAATGTTTAAAATCCGTCCTGAAAAGAGATGCATATCCTTTTTTCGTGCAGGTTTTCTTACGTCATGGATCGTGATATTGAATTGTTCTGCGTGCTTAATGAACTCTGGGTCATCTGTAAAAAACTCATGAAGAGGGTTAACGATATTCATCCCATGTTCCATAGCTTTGAGAAGGAGATTTCTCTCATCCTTTTTAAGGAATGCCTCTGAAGGAGCTATTCCATATATGAATTGATCAGGAACATTCTGTATATTTTCGAGTGCCTGGTTAAGGTCCTTGAATATAGGTATTCCATTTTTCTCCCCAATAAGGTAATCGCCCGCATCCATTCCAGCCTTTGTACTATCAATCACACCAACAATCTCAAATTTCCTAGAGCTTCTAACTAGTCCATTAGCTGTCTTTCCATCCATTGTCCCAAAATTATTTTCACAATATACTATAGCTGTTTCTTTCATAAGGCTTTTCCTCCCAAAATCTATTTTTACGACCATATCTCGACTTAAAGATATTTTACATATTTAATCAATAAAAGAACTCCTGATCCATAAAAAAAAAGCCATATTTAGGAGAAAAATTGTAACTAATTTTCAAAATATACAAAATTTTCACCCACTTTTACAAGTATAGCATAGTTGACGAATAACTGTTCGATTTGTTTAGTTTTATTTCAAGACTTACGATTTGTTCCGCACCATCCATTTTTTATTATGTAAATATAGTAAGTAATCTCCTTTTTCCCTATTTCAGCCGTAAGTATTTTTCAAAGTGAAGTTAAAGTGCTTTTCATTCAAAACAGCAAACTCATAGTAACTGTTCTTATGTTAAAGCCCCATTTTTACGTACAGCTTAATAGCTTTGTTCTCTGCAAAAGCACTTAGCTCCCCCCTTCTGTTTCATAAAAGGAAAAGCTCTTTAAGACAGCTCCGAAGTTTTAAGGGTATTCCACGATTAAAAATCCCAATTTCTCAGTCTATGAATGAGGAATGGGGATTTAAATATTAAACAATAGAACCTTTTTGTTGAAGATCATTACTTAAGCTTTATAAGATAGCATAATTATAGTCGTGGATTTTCCACACCTAAATGAATCCAATCTTCTTTTGGCGGCCCATAAACCCCAGAAGGTTTTATTCCTGCTTGACGCATCAGAACCGTAACTTGTCCCCGATGATGAACAATATGCTTGATTAGCCCCATAAGGATGGACGCATTTGTTTCCTGTCTTCCAAAAGCTTCTTGTATTTGTTCTAAGGATTCGTCTGTCCATTGATGTTCAATAATTTTGGCTGCATGAGAACTTACATTTTTAAAAGTAATAGCTATTTCCTGGGCTGAAGATGGGACGTTTTCTGCACTTTCTATCCGATCAATCTTTAAACCGAAATGAGCTAGATAATCTGGAATGCTTGTTGTGAAATGCCACGCAATTCTTCCCAAAGTACGACCTTCAGGATAAACTTGTTGTTCTAATGAATCATCTGTCAAGCTATCCAAAACCTTTTGAGTCAGTATAGCTTCTTTATTCCATTCTTTAATAAAATCTGAAATTGTAATATACATATAATCCCTCCCTATTCCGATAGATAATTACTTACTCAAAGAACATTATAAAACATATGTTCTCCCCATTCAAATTTAGTTGAAATAAAGAGTTATAAACTAGGAATTAATGACTCATATTGGAATTTGCCTGCATATTAAGTATAGAAAGAATCCCGTTTAGAATACTCTCACTGCTTCTGTTGTCTTGCTAATTGAGCTATGCAAATGAGCGAGCTTTTTCCACTTTAAGATTAGTATTTATTATTCAATGACATTTAATTAAAGAGAGAAGTATTGGCGTATAACGATGAAGCACCACCAGAGTGTACAAAAAGGATGTTATCCTCCGGCTTAAAGGTGCCTTTTTGGATTAAATCAATGAGTCCCGCTGCCGCTTTACCCGTGTATACCGGATCCAGCAAAATCCCTTCTGTTCTTGCCATAAGCTTGACAGCTTCCACCATTTCAGGGGTAGGCAAAGCATAACCAGGACCGACATACTCATCCAAACACGTAACAGCCTCACGAGGGATTGAATTTTCTATGCCGATATGTGTTAAAGTTTCTCTAACAAGCTGAAAAACTTTCTCTTCTTGTTCAGCTTTTCCTCTGCTTACATTTATGCCAATTACTGAAATTCCACTTTGATTTCCATGAAATCCTGCCACCAAACCAGCATGCATTCCCCCACTGCCGCTTACACAAATAACGGCTTTCAAATCTATCCCTTGCTCAAAGGACTGTGCTAAAATCTCCTGAGCGCATGCAACATATCCCGTTGCACCAATGACATTGGATCCTCCAACGGGAATGATGTAAGGTTTATGTCCTTTCTCCGTTACCTCTTTAGCCACTTTCTGCATTTCTTGCATTAAGTCCGCTCCATTAGGTACAACTATAATTTGGTCAGCCCCCAATAAATGATAGAGAAAATAGTTACCGTTAAAATCCGGCTCTGAATTTTTTGAAAGCCCCTCTTCCAACACTAGGATGCATTTCATTTTCTCTTTAACGGCAGCAGCTAGTGTCAAGCGGCAATGATTCGATTGAATGCCTCCACATGTAATCAACGTATCCGCGCCTTGTTCCAATGCATCGGCAACAAGGAATTCCAGTTTTCTTGTTTTATTTCCCCCAGCCGTCAGACCAAGCATATCATCTCGTTTAACATATATGGATGGGCCCCCAAGAACTTCAGAAAAATGATCTAATCTCTCAACTGATGTATATGTTGGTGTATATCGCTTTCTAGGAAATTGTGCTAAATTCATTATAAAAACTCCTCCTGTATCCTCTGTTGTACATTTGAAAAAAAATCAATCTGACGTTCTCGTTACTTTAGAAAATAAATAATAGCAAACACTTCTATTTCCATCATAGCATGTTTAGGTAAACGAGCAACTTCATTGCACTTCTAGCAGGATAGAATACATCATTCATCACGGCAAAGTGACTATATCAAACCGATGTTTACTGTAAGTTTGCTTCCACTTATTCTATGACTCCCTTGTTTTCCACTATATTATCGGGCAATTCCCTAGATTATATAAGTCACCTCTTGGATTTGAAATAAATGCTAAATCATTAGTTATGCCGAAACAGAAACGGACTCGAACCATTGAAATGTATAAATAATCAAAAGTCTGAAGCATTGAAATGACTTCAATCGTTTTTTAAGATAAAATAAATATACTTGTATATAATTGGATTTTAGAAAGGAGCACCATGGAAACCAAACACTATCAATATATTACAGAACAAATAGAACATTATTCTTCTAAGCCCTTAAGGGAAGCTATATTTTTTGTTATTAAAAATGCGATCATCGAAGGGGTATTTTTACCAGGAGATCGTTTAACGGAAGATGATATCGCCCAACAATTCAATTGTAGCCGTACACCGGTTCGTGAAGCTTTGAGGAAATTAGAACAGGAAAATTTGCTTCAGGTGAAACCTGGTATAGGTATGGTCATATCCAATGTGGATATTGGACTTTTGCAGCAAGAATTGGAAATCAGGAAAATGCTCGAAAACTATTCGATACAAAAAGCATGTGAAGGAATTACGGAAGAGGAATTAAAAAAATTGGAATGGGCAACGGATAAACTGCAAGGGGCAATAAATAGTAATGACCGAATAGCGGCTAGTCGTGCAAACATTGAATTTCACCGCTTATTATATTCCTACTCGAGAAATACCTTTCTCCAAAAGACTACTGATTCATTATGGCTTTCTTTAAGAATTTCCTTTTTGTCGGCCCGTAATGAAGATGTTACAATGGTTGATAAAGGCTGGTATGAGGATCGGAACAACGAGCACTTACAGTTAATCCATGCAATTCGTGACAAAGATGTAGAAAAAGCAATAAAGGTCAATACAATCCATATCCAAAAAAGTCATGATTATTACCTTGATTACATAAAACGTATATCTGAATAAAATTAACATTAATAAAAGGGTGCCTATTTGCGATATTCAGTCCGCAATTGTAGGAACCCTTTTATTTTATGCCACATTTAAAGACCCTCAGGCAGTATACGATCGATTCGCGTGATATTCCAACCTTCTCTCGCTTATTCCGGCCATCCGCGCGATATTTCGTCCAGTATTACTCATGTCATTCATTGGTTTGCATTATGAATCCAAATGCAGTTTCACTTTCAGGAAGTCTTCTGGCGTGTCAATGTCAACTCCCCACATCGGATTATCAAAAGAAACTGTTTCAGTCACCCGGGCATATTTCCTGAGGATTTTTTTACCACCTTGATCACCTTCTATTGAATGGAATTCATTGAGGATCACTGCATCCACTAGTATCGGATGTCCTAAGTCTCCTTTATATTTCGGTTGTACGATCCGTATTCCTTCATCTTTACATGCTGTATATTTTTGAATTAAAGCTTGTATGATGTCAGGGGAAATGAGCGGCTGATCCGCAAGGAAGATCATGACTGCATCCACATGTTCTTTGATGGATTGAACTCCAAGTTTTAAGGAGGTGGACATTCCATCTGCATACTTCGGATTATGAATAATCTTCAATTCTGGAAAATCAGCACAATGTTGACGCATTTCTTCTATATATTTACCGGCAACCAAGAAGATGGGCTGCATGGAACTGCCAAGGATAGGATGAATGACATGACGAAAAAGAGGTTGGCCCCGTAAAGGAAGTAACAGTTTAGGTTCTCCCATTCGAATGGACATGCCTGCCGCAAGTATGATTGCGCCTATTTTAGGCATGAATCTTCACTTTACCATGCAAGGGTGCAGGAATTCTTCCATTCCTTACAGCCATAAGTTCTGACACAATACTTAGTGCAACTTCTTCCATCGTTTCAGCACCGAGGTCCAAACCAATTGGTGAGTGAATTGGACCGCTGTTGAAGTCTTCTCCAATGGTATTGAGCATTTCCGTTGTACGGGAGATTGGGCCAAGCACACCAATATATCGTGGGTCACTTTTTAAAGCCACTTGTAAGGTTTTCTCATCTAAAGACTGGACATGATTCATGACTACCCACCATGATCCAGTGAATTCAAAAGGATTTATTTCCTCTGGGCATTTTTGCAAATTCGAACCCAAAGGAAACAGACGATCATTATTGAAATCTTTACGTGAATCCAATACCGTTACGGAAAACCCAGCTTTTGCCGCCAAATCAACAACTGGTACAGCATCTCTGCCAGCCCCAGCGATTATCAAATGCTCACTAGGCTTTATAGCATCAATTAAAAACCGGTTTCCCTCCAGGTTCACCATTTCCGCACGAGTTTGTGTATCCATCACCATTCTTGCTTTTTCAATGACTTCAGAAGGCACATTCTCATGATTTCCAATGAGGTTACCATATTTATCGATGATTAACCCTTTACCGGTGGAGACATCCAATATCAATGTGAATTTTTGACCTTTCTGGACAATTTGATTGGTCATGATCCAGAATTCGTCATCTGGCTCAATAGGAAGGATAAATATATCCAATTTACCTTTGCATCCGATTCCCAATCCCCAAATTTCATTCTCGCTTAAGTCATATTGGTGTGTGAGGAAAGTGTTGGTTTCCATAGCTTTTTCCGCCCAGCCATATAAATCGTTTTCCAAACATCCGCCACTTATCGTGCCAAACATCTTGCCGTCCGATGCCATCATCATTTTTGCACCTGGAAGTCTGTATGCAGAACCTTTTACACCTATCTGCATGACCATAGCTGCTTTTTCGTGCCGCTCCCATGCTGAATTTATATTTTCCAATACATCCTTTAGTTCTTGTAACCTTGACATACTTAACCCCCTTCTTGAAATCTGATATTCACATATTTGGAAGCAAAAAAAGGGAGACAAATAGAAAATGCCCATTTGTCTCTCCCCCATTATTCATTTTCAGTAATTTAAATCAGATCACCTAATATCCTTTTCTGACTAAGAAAACACTTAAGATTAGGGAGAGGGCAACAAAACATAAAAGGGCAATAAACCCGCCATTATATGAACCGCTCATTTGACTGAATAATCCGACAACCATAGGTCCTAGAGCTGCAATTAAATAAGATACACAGCCGAAAACCCCACTGATGCTCCCCATTACCTCCGGTGATGCGACACGGTGAAGTATGGTCATGGTAAGGGCAGCTGGCATAAACAAAAGACCTATCAGTAAAATGCTCAATACGGCCGCAACTGTGCTGTCAGTAGTGAAAAGGGAGAAAAGCATGAAAACGATGATAAGCCCGCATGCCCCGCATACAAAAACAGCCCTTTTCATGAATCGATCAGAGAGAAAGCCAGCAACCATTTGTACAACAATCGCTAATGCAAAACCCCCGGCATTTATTACAGCGGAATTTACAAAAGCTATCCCTTTTTCTTCCGTTAAATAGCTTGGTAAAAAGGTGGAAATTCCATAGTAGGCAATGGAAATGCAAGAATAAACAATCGTTAAGATCCAGAACATCGGACTCGTAAGAACCGCTTTTACATTCCCTTTATTTGCGGCAGGAGTTTTCCCCTCTTTTTGATTACTTTGAATATAGTTTAATTCCATTGAATTAACTGCATAATGCTTAGCCGGATTATCTCTTGTCATGATCACAAATATAATCAAGCATACGACCGATAATGCTGCAAGTATAAAGTAACTTTCCCTCCATCCGTATGTAGACGCTATGATGGCTATTAGCGGAAGCCCGATAACTGGCCCTATCGCATTCCCGTTATACCATGTTGTTTGTGCTTTTGCTTGTTCATTCTGCGGGAACCAGCTTGAGGTCAATTTCAGTGCCATTGGATACAGGACACCTTCTCCGATTCCCAATATGGCCCTGGACCATAAGATTGCACTAATGGAATCGGCCATTCCACCTAAAACCATCGCAAATGCCCATAGAGTGATCCCAATGAGACCGCTGCGTAGTGCACCAATCCTATCAACGATGAAACCCCATGCTAATTGACCAAAAGCATAAGTCACTAAAAATATGCTGCTAAGTGTTCCTTTCACTAAGTTTCCATCAATGCCCAAATCAGTTAGAAAAGGCTTGTTGGCCAGTAAAATATTTATATTTGCCTTATCCATCATGGAAACAGTGAAAAGAATAAGCAAAGGAAAAGCCGTAAAGAACCAACGAGTGTTCGTCATTTTCCCCGATGGAACTTGCAGTTGTGGATTTAATTTATTCAAGAAAATCAGCCCCTATTCATGAAATGTTCGTAACGAGTGTAATCCCCTATTTACACCTTCCATTTTCATGCTCGTCTGTCATTCTGTCATGGCATAGGGTAATATCCATCAACAATGAATCCTGAATCGCTAAAATGAATCCTTTTAACCTACTTCGATTTTATACTGTTTCCTTTCCGCTTCCTTAATCCAATTACGGAGTTTACTAGGGCTAATGGGCAATTGATTGATCATGATTTCTAATGGATCGAGCGCATCAACGACAGCATTCGCTATCGCTGCAGGCGGCGAAATGGCTCCACCTTCACCTACTCCCTTGATACCAAGTGGATTTCTGGTGGAGAGGAATTCTTGATGGGACTTTTCTACAGTCGGGATCTCCATGGATGTCGGCAATAAATAATCCATATAAGATCCAGTCAACAGTTGACCTTTCTCATCGTAAACGATTTCTTCATATAGGGCCGCACCAATTCCCTGGGCTATGCCACCCTGAACCTGACCATCCACGATCATTGGATTGATGACCTTTCCTGCGTCATGGACCACACTATAGCCCTTCAACTCGACAAAACCTGTTTTCTTATCCACTTCCACCATGGCAATGTGGACGGACGATGAAAAAGTAACAGTCGGCGGAACGAAGTAATGTGTGACTTGCAGGCCTGGTTCCATTCCTGCTGGCACCTTGCATCTGTTTCCTGGACGTGCCGCTTCCGCAATTTCCTTATAGGTCACACATTTTTCAGGTTGGGTCTTAACAAATGCTTTACCATTCTCCATTTGTAAATCAGAGGAGTTCACTTCAAGCATGGCAGCTGCGACAACCAATACTTTTTCCCTTAATTTTGCTGAAGCAATTTGAATGGCAGATCCAGCATTTACTGCACTCCTGCTTGCGTACGTCCCGGCACCAAAGGCTAAGTTTGCTGTATCCCCGACCCTTATAGTAATTTCATTGGGGCTAAGCATTAATTCATCCGCACAGATTTGGGAGAATACCGTTTCGTGTCCCTGCCCTTGTGGGGATGCTCCAAGATATGCCACAACTTGACCGGAACCATCAATCGTGACATAGGCGCTTTCGAATGGACCAGCACCGGTTCCTTCTACATAAGTTGAAATGCCGACACCGACAAGCTTTCCTTGCTTTTTCCACTTTTTTTGCTGCTCTCTAAAGCCTTCGTAATCAACCATTTTCAACCCTTGATCCAGTGCTGCAGGATAATCCCCGCTATCATAAATCAGCTGTGCTCCATCTTTAACCAAAATCCCTTGGTCATAAGGCATATCCTCCGCTTGAATCATGTTCTTTCGCATAACTTCCACCGGATCCATTTTCAACTTTCTAGCGACCATATCGATAATTCGATCCATTACGAAAACGACCTCTGGTCTCCCCGCTCCCCTGAATGGAACATTCGGTGTTTTGTTCGTTAAGACAATCTGGCAAGTAGAATCATAGTTTGGAATCTTATATGCCCCCCTTAGATGGTAGGCACTATTGTAGGCGCATGTTAAACCAAAATAATTAACAGCGCCACTATCTATAATGAAATGATCTTTAATTCCTAAAATAGTGCCATCCCGATTATAAGCAACCTCAACATCATGGATTTGATCCCTTGAATGGCGGGCACTTGTCATATGTTCAAGGCGGTCTTCAATCCATTTTACAGGTCTATTCATTAACTTGGATAAATATGGAACCATAATTTCTTCTGGGTGAACCCCACCCTTTGGTCCGAAGCCTCCACCTACGTCGGGTGCTGTCACCCTGATTTGCTGTTCAACCAAATCCAATGATCTAGCTATATAAGTTCTAATCTCAAAAGGGAGCTGGGTAGAAGAATAAACATGTAATTGATCGGTTCGGTTTTCATAGGTTGAAACGACCCCCCTCGTTTCGAGCGGGTTGGAAGAAACTCTAGGCGTTTTGATTCTTGCCTTTAGAATATGATTTGCATCCTTAAGCGACTGTACGGCATTTCCTGTCGTAACATGAAAATTTGACTGGATGTTACTCTGTAAGTGTTCTTGAATCAATGGTGCGCCTTTTTCCAATGATTTGAATGGATCAACAACCACTGGTAATGTTTCATATTTCACTTTTATTAAATCTGCTGCATCTTCAGCCACATAACGGTTTTCTGCAACTACGACTGCAATTGGTTGCCCTACATACATCACCTTATTCTTGGCCAGGACATCTTCATAACAAAAATGGATAGTAGGATTGATCGCTTCCACTAGATTGGGAGGCAAAGCACAATGGGATTCAAATTGGACAAGAGGCTTTATTTTTCCATCTATATCCTTTCCGGTGAGGATTGCATGTACACCTTCCAATGCCTGAGCTTCGCTGATATCAATCCCTTTGATGGTGGCATGTGCATGCGTGCTGCGGACAAAGACTGCTTCAACCATATTTGCCATTCGGATATCTCCCACGAATTGCCCTGTACCTGTAACCAAACGATAGTCTTCCTTCCGTTTAATACTTTGGCCAACGTATTTCGTCATGCCTCATCCCTCCTTAATTGGACACCGTCTGGGCAGCCTGCTTGACAGCTTTAATAATGTTGGAGTAGCCTGTGCATCGACATAAATTTCCTGATATGCATTTTCTTATTTCTTCTTCACTCGGATTTGAATTTTCTTCCAGGAAACTTGAAAGCGTCATCAAAAAACCTGGTGTACAAAATCCGCACTGCAGGGCATGATTGTCAGAAAAAGCTTGCTGTAAGTGACTAAGTTCCCCATTCTCTTGGATCAGTGACTCCACAGTCTTGACTTCACATCCATCCGCTTGGACTGCAAGCATTAAACATGAGCGGACTGGATCACCATTAACCTGGATTGTACAAGCACCGCAAACTCCGTGTTCACAGCCAATATGTGTTCCAGTAAGTAACAGGTTCTCCCTGATAAAATCCGATAATAGCAATCTAGGATCTACTTCCCTCGAAATATCTTGTCCGTTAACTTTTAGGTGTATCTTAATTCCCTCCATCACATCACCCTGCCCCCTTGTGCACGAACGGTCGCTTGCTTTAAGGCCCGGATGACCATCGTACCAGATAGTTCCCTTCTATATTCGGCAGTACCATGGAGATCCGATTCAGGTTCGACCAACTCCATGGTTAAATCACCCGCTTCGTTAAAAATTTCCTCAGTAGGTTCCTTTCCAACTAAAAGACTCTCCACATCCTCTAAAAGTGTGGGAACGGAGTTCACTCCACCAATAGCTAATTTAACATCAGAAAATCTGCCATCTTCACATAAATCCACTACTGCAGCCACCTCAACCAAACCAAAATCCCCATGCCTTCTGGCCACTTCAACAAATGCCGATCCACTAGTCGGTTTTATGCTCGGGAACCGAATCTCTTTAACCAATTGATCCGGCTGCAAGGATGTTAGCATATAGGTAAGGAAGAATTCTTCAGGGCTCACTATTTCTTCGCCATTTACATCGGCAATGACAATTTCACCTCTTAAAGCGGTTAAAACGCATGGTAGCTCCGCAGATGGATCCCCATGGGCAATACTGCCACCAACCGTTCCCCTATTGCGAATTTGTTCATGGCCTACCCACCGGATCGCTTCCGATAGCAATGGACACTTTCCCTTAACCAATTCAGATTTTTCTATTTCCGTGTGTTTCGTCAAAGCTCCGATAACCAGTGATTCACCATCTTCCTTTATATAGCTCAACCCTTCAGCCCTACCTATATCAATAAGGTATTTAGGTGTTGAAAGTCTCATATTCAATAATGGGATCAAACTTTGACCACCGGATAAAACTTTCGCATCTTCTCCGTATTCCGATAAATAGTGGACCGCTTCTTCCATGCTCGAAGGTCGAAGGTAATTAAACTTAGCTGGTTTGATAGGAACCCCTCCATTCTTATTTCACCTTTCAAATTGGTTTGAATGACCGCATCAAATTCTTTGATGTGTTTTTAACTGTTTCTCCATATCCTTAAAGAATTTACCTGCCATGAATTTTGCAATACCACCAATGACCCTGCTTCCCACACCAGCGATCATTCCACCTATATCTGCGTTACATTCCCAAATTAATTGGCATCCCTCACCATCAGGAACGATTTTACAGGCCATTTCCGCAGAAACAAAACCCGGCTTCCCGCTGCCTTCAGCATTTAAGATATAATGATAAGGCACTTCCAAATCCCTCAATTTAACCTTTCCCGTATAGTCACCTTTTACAGCTGCAACACCAAGCTTTAGTTCAACATCGTATTCGCCATCTGCAACTAATGACAGATCTTGACATCCTGGTATGGCATTCTTTAGTAATTCCGGATTATGCATAGCTTCCCAAATCACTTCTGTACTATAAATAAAGTTTATTTTTCCTGATATCTCCAATTCATTCAGCCTCCATACGTACAAATTTTTGTTATAACCCGTTTGTTTCTTGAAAAGATTAACAATTTAAGATGCATACATGTATACATCTTAAATTAAATTTTTAGAACAAAAGGACGCCCTTTAATAATATTAATATTCAGAATTATTTGTCAACTACTTTTTTCTTTTGTTGCTAAATATCTCACTTTTATCCAACCGTACAAGGCAATGGTGAAGTCCCCCGCTTGCCCATTGCCTTGTAAATGCTTTCTACGGTTTTAATTTGTCCAGTAAGTTTATCAACTGCGAAGTGGGTATGCTGATGAATGGCTGAACTATAGATTATAGTGAATAAAAGTTTCGGATATATAGACTCCTGGAGTTCAATATTCCTGATTATGTAAGTTCAAAGGGATCAGATAATTGCTTTCGGAACACTTTTTGATGATCAAATGAAATACGATTACCCATCAAAACGTTCTAGCAATTCAATAATCACTTTATAGGTCGAGGATGTATCCATATAGGCATATCGGCCTTTTCCGTTAAAAAAGTTCCCTGTCTGTATGACCGGGTACCCCATTTCTTCCAACATCCTCATTTTATCCTCCATGTCTTCTACGACAAACGAGATATGGTGAACTCCCTCTCCATATGTTTCAAGATGATCTTTCCACGTGCTAGGTGATTCGCCCGGCTCGATCAATTCAATCTGAATTAACGGAGTATCGATAAACATATATTTTGATTTTCCTTCAGTGGGCTGCCCTTTGTAAATCACATTTGTAATTTCGGTGGGACCCGAATGAATGATGGGAGGTTTTTCAATACCCAACAACTCACAATATGCATCTGCAGCCGCATCCAGATCTTTCACAACCAGTGCAAGTTGTTCCACTTTGTTTGTCCCTAATAGCGGCTGAACTCTTGCATCTTCAGGTCTTTCCCATTCCGTTTGTCTTGGTTCTGCACTTTCAAGCAGTTCAACTAAGGTTTTGTGATCATCCAGTGTATCCACATATACATATCTGCCGTCACTTGAAGTGAATTCGCCCGTTTGCAAAACCGGGTATCCACTTTTCTCCATGATTGGCAGTCTCTTTTGGATAGAGTCAACATCAAAAGCAATATGGTGGATCCCTTCGCCCACTTCATCCAGGAACTCACGCATCGTTCCTGGATTTTTATCCGGTTCTATTAGTTCAAATTGCACGGTTGGTGTATTCAGAAAAGCCAGTTTAGATTTTGATTCCGTCGGCACACCTCTAAAAGTGACTTTCGAAACAGAACTGTCCCCAGTTAAAAATGGTTCTGCCTTCTTAATGCCCAGCAGTTTTGTGAAAGCTAGGTTAGCAGCTTCAATATCTTTTACAACAAATGCGAGTTGATTAATATTCCTATTGCCCAATAGTGATTCAGCCATAATTATTAACCTACTTCCCATCGTTTATTTTGTTATAAACTCATCCCAGTCCGCGAACTGACAATCCCCCATCACTGGAAATGACTTCTCCGGTAATTGCACGCGCTTCATCCGATGCTAACAGGACATAAGCAGCTACATGATCTTCGGGCATCTGGGCAAGCTGAAGTGGGTTTCTTTTTTTTATGCTTTTGGCCTTCGTATCATTATCCACGATTTTCACGAATGGACTTAGAGAAGGGATGACGGATAATGCTGTCAGTGTACCACCAGGCGCAACCGCATTCACCCTAATATTCGGAGCGAGTTCAAAGGCAAGTTGGCGCATCAACCCTATTTGAGCATGCTTGCTTGCTGTGTACCAAACCCCGCCGCCATCAGGATAGAAACTAGCACCGGATACGGTGAAAATAATATTGCCATTCGATTTTTGCAGTTCTTTAAGAGCGGCTTTCGCACCGAAGAAAGATCCTTTTACGTTGATATCGAGCAGAAAATCATATGCATCGGAAAGTGCCTCGGGAGTTACGTCGGCAAATTTAGCAAATCCATCAAAGACTCCTGCATTGGCAACGAAAACATCCAGCTTTCCAAATTGCTTGACAGTGGCCTGTACAGCCCTCTCATTGTCTTCATATTTACTTACATCACCTTGGTTAATGAGAATCTCTTCACCAAATTCTTCTTTCATTTTCTTTAGCGTTTCTATCGAGCGGCCGATAATGCTGACTTTTGCCCCTTCTTGTATAAAACGTCTAGTGACAGCCTCTCCTATACCTGAATTGCCTCCGGTAATCAACACTACTTTATCCTTTAACGCCATTGCCATTGTAACCAGCCTCCTTGTTTTTCTCTTTTATCCAAGTCCATATTATACGAAGATAGCAAGATTCCTGGTATTTATCGTTGTTTGGTCAACAATGAATATCCGTTTGGAAAGTTTCCATTTACCTTCTTCGAATATGAATTCGTCATTTCGTTCCCCCGAAATCAAATCGTGTTGAATATCCGTGCTTCGGCTTCGATAGATAAGCAGATAACTCTTAACGACTGCCTTTTCACCTTCTACAAAATCTTTAACGCGTACATTAGAGACAAAACGCCGTGTTCTTGATGGTGGTATTTCCGCCCAGGCATAATCTGTTTTCAATCGATCCACGCGCAGCTTCAGCAGCTCAATATCATCATTAAATGTAAACATGTCCGTTGAATAATCCGGGCGTTCCACCCCTTCTTTATTAACACGAACAGGCATTTGATAACGCAAGCTGGTGTGCATTAGATCGAACCAATCATCAAATTCAATATCATCCAATAATTGTGCTTCATCATACAACCACTGTTCAAATTCACATTTAAGCAACATTTTCTCCACGTTCATTTCCGTTCCCCCTCCCAGTTATTATTTCGTCATTAATTCCAGCCAGTACTTGTAAAAATTCCGTTGGCTCGCTTCTGTAAATTTATCATCGTAAGCAATACCCGGTCCAATAAAATCAACAGGATCACGATGTAGTCCCATGGTATAATTATAGGTTAAGTTCTTAAGGAAAGGCATTGGACCTTGGGCTGCTTCAGTAATATCAGTAAACACTTCAGTATCATCCTGTTCGAAAATACCGGATGGGCTAAAGGTCAATATAAACGAATCTCTTGATCTATCTTTCCAATCTTGGGAGGCGTTCTTTTCCACGAGCATCCAAGCGATCACTTCCATTTTATTGTGACCGATTGGACGCCACATTCTAATTGAAGTGTTGGAGATGAACTGGTCTTTGATTTTTGTATGGGATATTAAAAAGGATAAGTTGGGGAAAACGTTTCCAATCATATTCTTTAAGTTTGATAACACTTCATATTGTTCTTCAGTCAGGTTACTTTTAAATTCATCTTTCAATTCTTCAGGGAAAGCGAAGTCAGGGTTAGGTGTCCCTAAGTTTAGTCCATGTCCATTATCCATATGGATTTGAAAACCACGCTTTGAATAGGTAGCATTGGGCACCATCCCCAGTTTTGCGATGGAGCCGTGCGTGACCATCGTGTGATAGGAATCACCAGCAAAGTTATCGGAACCCACTTTCCAGTTGGAATTAACGACGAATCTTTGAGGGACGCCGATAACTTCCATTTCTGCACGACCTACAAGTAAGTCCAAATACCATTTAATATCTCCAAGAAACTCTTCAAGCGGCTCTGCATCTTCATTCCAAGTTCCAAATAAAAGACCTTTATAAGATTCAAGCTTCACTTTATGAAGGCCCATTTCTGAACGGTCAAGGGTGCCCCCATAAATGTCCTTTTGTAATGGTACCCCCACGAGCTCACCTGTGTTTTTAAAATTAAATCCATGATAGGGACATGTAAATAAAGACTTGTTCCCTTTATCTGCACGGCATAGTTTCATTCCGCGATGGGTGCACATATTATAAAACGCCCTGATTTCCCCTTCAGCATCACGAGTAATGATGAGCGAGTAGCCAGCAAGGTCACGGGTCATGAAGTCTCCTTTGTTGGGAACTTCAGATTCATGACCGACAAAAACCCATGTTTTCAAAAACACTTTTTCATGTTCTATATCATAAACCTTTTGATCTCCAAGGAGGTATGCAGGTATAACGCCTTCCTCTGGTTTAACGGTTTCATTCAAATAGTTGACAACTTGCTGTTTTGACATCTCTTCTAAGGATTTATCAGTTTTAAGCATACTTACTCTCTCCCTTCCATAAACTTGACCAATAATTCATTACCCGATTTGAACGCTCTTTTCCTTGTTTTGCAGAGTAGCCAAAACACTTAATGCGGCTAGATAACTCGTTTTCGGATTATTTGGCATCGGATCATTTTCCACTTCAAGCTTTAGTTTCCCGAATGAACCTGACGCTTCAATTAAGTGGTTGTTTTTAAACACTTTTGGATCGGCAATGATTTTCACTTTCGTCTTTTCAGATCCAAGACCAGCCAAAGATAGCACAATCGCGACATTAATGTTTCTCGGAAACTGTTTGATCGCTTCTGCAGCCGATCCTTCGAATAAAACCGTTTCTTCTTCCACTGAAGAACCTGTGGGCAATGCGTTTGGCGGTTTTCTCGTAGTGATGCAAACAGAATCGAGGCCATTCACCGCTTTTGCCGCTTTAAGGACATCGAGACCTCCAATCGCACCAGATGGAAGGAAAATATTCACTTTATTTTTTTTGCAAATCTGGTTTGATTGTTCTTCGAAGGCAGCATTCGCCATCACGCCTATACTACTTAACAAGAGATTTCTCCCGCTTTTAAGCACTTTCAATGAGTACTCTTCAGCAGCTTCAATCGTTGCAGCCTCTATGACTAAATCTACATCCGATTTAAGGAGTTCGTCGACATCACTATATGGCTGTGTCCTGAAATCTTCAGCCAGTTGAGCTGCGATTTCTTCACGGCGGGCATAAATCGAAACGATTTTCCCACCTGGAAGAAGTCCGTCGTTATTAATTGCCTGAAGCAGAAATTTCCCGATATTGCCGCACCCGATTAAGCCTAACTTCATATAGTTTCATCCTTCCTCAATCAGCAAACCCGTATGAGTCCGCAAAGAATTCCAGCCCGCAATGCCTTGTTTCCCGGGAAACACCACTTTCTTTTAAGCCAGGGAAATCCAGAGCCAAGTCGCTGAAAACGGTATGATTATTATGGAAAACCGCACCAGCTTCGAGTCGATCTGCCATTTCAACAGCTATATCTTCATTATCGGTCCAAACAGACGCACGCAATGCAAACTCACTATCATTCGCTAATTTTACAACTTCATCAATATCATTGAAAGGTAAAATTGGAATGACAGGACCGAATTGTTCTACCCTAACCACTTCACTCTGCTGATTGACACCAGTAATAATGGAAGGAAGCATATAATAACCTTTATCCCAAGTTTCAGGATTCAGTTGAATGCCAGCAGTGATTATGTTTCCTCCTTCCTTAGCGGTACGTTCGATCAAGCCATTCACATAGTCATACTGTACTTTATTATTCAATGGACCCATCGTTACGTCAGGCTGAATGCCATCCCCAATTACCACCCGGCTAAACTCTTTGGTCAGCTTCTCAACTACCTCGTCATAACGTGATTCATGGACATATACTCGTTTAACCGCAGAACACACCTGACCTGCAGCCCGTAAAATCCCCATCCTCAAACGTTTGATCGCCGCTTCATCCATAGTTGCGTCTTCCAAAATAATGGCAGGATCATTGCCGCCAAGTTCCATATACACTTTTTGCAGGTTTCCAGCTGATTTCTTCATGATATCTTTTCCAGTTTCTGTACTTCCGACAAACGCCACTGTCCGTACACGGGAATCGGAACAAAGTTTGTCGCCGATTGCTTTTCCTGATCCTGAGACTATATTGATGACTCCTGGAGGAAAATGTTCAGCAACTACTTTTAAACAGGTCATTATCGTTAACGGGCAATTCGTTGCAGGTTTTACTACAACCGCATTGCCTGCCAAGACAGCAGGTATGACCCTTTTAAATGTTAATATCATCGGAGAATTCCACGGTGTGATAATTGCCGTGACACCTCTTGCCCTTCTCCGGATTTGGACTTTTTGATTTCCTGGGAGCACTTCAGGCTTCCACCAATCAAGTAGTTCTGCCGCGCAGCCCTTCATGACTTCAACACAGCGTAATAAATCCTTTTTAGCTTCAACTAGTGTTTTGCCATTTTCACGTACAAACACTGTAACATTTTCCTCGATTATTTTTGAAAGTTCTTCTGCCGCTGAATTCATCCGGCTAGCCCGATCCCTGACATCAGAGCGAGACCACGTTTCAAAAGCATTTTCTGCCGCTTCAATCGCGTCATTCACGATTTCCCCAGAGCATTTTGCCACCTGGCCAACTACTTCCGATGTGTTGGCGGGATTGATCACATCGGCTTTTTCAATCATTTCTATCCATTCTCCATTAACAAGGCATTTTCCTGAAACAAATGGGTATGTCGAAATCATTCTCAATCCTCCTTATAGTTTTTTTGGCTTAAATGCTTCCGCAGCTCCTGGTGGTCCACCAAATGGCTTGGCCATTGGACCGACAGCATCCATATCAACAACGATCATTGAAGGTTTACGTCTTTCTTTTGCTTTTTTCAGTTCAGATATGAATTCATCTCCAGATCCAATCCGTACTGCATCAAAATGCATGGACTCAGCCAGTTTCACAAAATCTGGACTTAATAAATCCACGGCTACCTGCCGACCATATGCGGCAGTTTGAATATTGCGAAGAACCCCATAGCCTGAGTCATCGAACAATACGATGATAACTGGTAAGTTTTCTTCGGCTGCCGTAACCATTTCCCCGACATTCACCATAAATCCACCGTCTCCAGCCATAAGAACTACGGTTTTATCTTTACACCCCATTTGGGCACCGATTGCTGTTGGAAGACCTTGACCTATTCCACCGCCAGATGCATGAATGGATGTTCTCGGTTCATAGATTTCAAATAAACGGCTGCCCCACACGTTTGCCTGTACAGTTACATCTCGAACTAAAATGGTATCATCCGGTAATATCTCCCTCATGCCATCTACAAATTGCTCATAGGGTCCAAGCGTTTCCCGGAGTTGAGCACGCACTTCGTTTCTAAGCGAAAGGACTTCTCGTAAATAAGAAGGTTCAGCCTGCACTGAATTTCCTTCCAGATTTTGAATGATGGCAGCTAGCATATCTTTTGCATCGCCAACCAAACCCAGCGTGGCCTTATAATTCCGGTTAATGGCCTGCCAATCCGCATCGATCGCTATATGTTCCTCTGGCACCGGCACTTTCCAGTTGGATGTTTCATTTCCCCTGAATCTTACACCTACACTGATCAATAAATCCGCATTTCTCAAAAACTCTTTTGTTGTTTCATAAGCTGCAAAATGTCCGATGCATTGTTCATGGTTTTCTGGGATCGAACCTTTTCCTGACTGACTGGTTATAACTGCTGCACCAAGGATTTCCGCCAATTTTTGCAGCTCTTGCGAAGCATTGGCAGTGATGACTCCACCCCCGGCCCATATCACAGGACGGCGTGCTTCAACCATTTTTTGCACGGCTTGTTCGGGAATGAATGGCGTTGAATTTGTTTCAGACGTTGAAGCTCGTTGTCCTTCGAGGGTTAGATCTTCTATGATTGCCGATTGATAGTCAATGGGAATTTCCAATGTAACCGGTCCTGTTGGTGCAGCTAACGCCTCTTGGATCGCCTTCCTTACAACTGCCGCAGTTTGCTCAGGATTTCTTAGCCTCACTGCATTTTTACACGCTCCGCTCATCATGGAAAGCTGGTCTTTACACTCATGTATGTATCCTTTGCCTGTACCAAGATAAGAGGAAGCTACCTCACCAGTAAGATGAAGAAGGGGAACACCAGCTGCCCAAGCTTCCACTAATGAACCAGCAGCATTACCTGCCCCTGTACCGGTACTCGTGATCACTACACCCAATTTTCCAGTAGCGCGGGCATATCCATCGGCCATATTGACGGCACCGCTCTCACCGCGTGAACAAATGAGTTTAATGCTCCCTTCTCTAAGAATTGCATCATAGATGGGCATATTGTGAATACTGACAATCCCGAAAGCCGCTTCCACTCCTGCTAGAACTAGTTCCTTTACGATGGAATCGGCAGTCGTAAACTCTATTTCTTCTTGTATTTTCATCGCGTTATCCTACCTTTTTTAGTAATATATTTAAAGTGCCTTTCCGATCGCTCCTGCTGTCTCAATCGTCGAACCCGCTACATAACTTGCTTTGTCTGAAGCAAGGAAAACAATGACACTGGCCACTTCTTCCGCTTCCCCTACGCGGCCGAGAGGGATATTCCGTTTTTTCGCAAGGTCTCCGTAATATTCTTCCGGGTCCATATCAGGCGCATTTTTCAATCTTCTTCGCTCCCATTGATCGGTCCGGATCAATCCAAGACTCACTGAATTCACCAGTATGTTGTCAAAGGCCAGTTCCTGGGACAAGGTTTTGCTTAAATTAAGGAGACCAGCCCTTGCTGCTGCAGTCGCTACCATGTGACGTTCAGGTTCTTTAGCAAGCGTTGCATTAATATTAATAATCCGCCCCCCTCCCCTTTTAACTAAATGAGGATGCGTTGCACGAACGGCATATATGATGGCAAAAAACTTTAATTGAATCTGTTCATCCCACTGTTCATCCGTAATGTCAAAAAAGTATCCCATAACACTTTGACCGGCTGCATTCACCAATATATCGATCCCGCCAAACTTCTCAGCCGTACCATTAATGAAAGAATCCACATCCGATTTGGAGGTGACATCACAGGTTGAAGCAAAAATATCATCCTTAGTGCCAAATGAGAGCAATTGACTTTGTGCACTATCCATACGCTCTGTGCTTCTGCCGCATATAGCCACTTTCGCTCCTTCAGCTAAAAACATTTCTGCTGTTTTTAATCCCACGCCCGATGTGCCGCCCATAATGACAGCCACTTTCCCTTTCAATCCTAAATCCATCTTGTCACTCCTTTTCAAAGCCATTTTCCTTAAGTGCGCTGTCCTTTAAAATACAGGAAGTTGTTTCACTGTAACCAATACATCTAGCGCAAGTACAAATGGAAGTAAGTGGAATACCTTCTCATTTTTTAGACATGACTGAATCATCTATAGCAGAGTCCACCCAGCCAGGATCGGGATCTCCGCCCATTGCTTTGCGGGCTTCGGGTTTCGGCGGCCCTGCAATCCCCCATTGATCCATTAAATGTGGTACCCGTTTCCATACACGTGCTCTCCATTCCGATTCATCTTCAATCGTTTCCAGATAACATGTATACTCCATAACAAAACCGCCTGGATCTTGAAAATAACAGAAAATATTGTCTCCAGGTCCATGACGTCCAGGTCCCCAAAGTTCTGACAGTCCCGCTTTCCGCACATTGCTTATGCCGCGCATCAGTTCATCCACGGAATCGACTTCGTAGGCGATATGATTGACTGACGCATGTTCATCTTGATTGAAGGCAATGGAGTGATGCTTTCTGTTGCATCGCAGGAATGACATTTGATGCTCACTCCAATCGGTAACTTTAAAACCAAGTACGTTTGTATAAAACTCAACGATCATATCCAAGTTCTTAGTGTTCATTACAACATGATTCAGCTTCACTGGATCAACATTTTTATTGTTCCAAAATGACGTTTGAACTTCCACCCAAGCCGAAAGCTCTATCACGCGATTTTCCGGATCAATAAACCTCAGGCCATAACCAGCACCTGCTTCATCCAAATATCCAGGCGGTTCAATAATTCGAACACCCTTCGATTGTAATATCCCCGCTGCTCGATCCACCGCATTTTTATCGACCATGCCGAAAGATATATGGTGCAACCCACGTTTTTCTCCCTTGTGAAGGCTTAAAATATGATGTTCCGGTCCTGCCCCCCGAAAATAAACGGTGTTCTCCTCATCCGGAGCATCCACTCTATCCAGTCCCCAAACCTTTTCGTAAAACTCTGCTTGATCGTCGAAATTCGGAGTAATCAAGCTAATATGTCGTAAATGAGTAATCCCTAGCATCTTTTTTTATACCTCCCATAAATCAGATTACCTTTAGAAAATTTGCATTGACCACATTAAAATCTATTCGAAAAGGGCGCCTCATTAATTTCCATAATGCAGGTGCCCTTTTCGGCTAAATGATCAGTCTTTAATGATGGCTTCTCTTTCTTTTGAGCGTTGTTTACGCAGTTCTTCCAGCTCGCTGCCTTCAGGATATGTTGGCAAGTTAGGCTTCACTGCCCCTAGCATCACGAGCATGCGCGCTTCAACATCACCGTCATTCCTAATTCCCCGATAAACCCCTGGTGGGCTGCTGATGCAGTCTCTCGCACTTAGTTTAATTTCATGCACTTCACTGAAGCTATCCTCTTGAATTAACGCAGTGACTTCACCCTCAAGAATGAAAAACACTTCTTCAACATCATCGTGAAGATGCAATGGCCCGATACATCCCGGCGGCAGCACCATTGTACTAAGAGTGAAATGCTCACCTGCAATTACATTTGTATCGTTATTTGCGGTGGCACCGCGTCCGATATATCTCATCTGTGCACGTCTATAAGCTGGATCGATTTCTTCTTGGAACTTCAAGACACCCCAATCAAGCGTACGGTCTTTCAATCGGGCAACATATTTCTTTTCAAAATCTTTCACTGAAAAAGTTTCTTTTGTCATTTTAAAATTCCTCCCTTATTTGTTGTTTCTAAACCCCATTGCGTTTCATAAGCAAAACATTGTTTCGTCTATGAATTAATACTAAAATGAAACCGCTTTATTGTCAATGAGTTTTTAGAATATTTAAAACTATTTTTATAATTCAAACCTTCTTCCCTCTTGGTATAACTTGGAACGATGCAACCACCATATTCCTTTTTTAACACAAAAAAAGTGCGGATACCCTAGAGTTGGGGATCCACACTTTCGAAGATTATTCATTTTTTTAGATTGGCACTCAATCATGATCAGATATCTTCATGCTGAAACGGCGTCACCCCACTATATCCCATATAAACGGATAACTGCCGAGAAACATCAAGGAGTTTAGGCAAGGCGATTTTATCGATGAAATCTTCCTGATAAGCCGACTCCGTCGCCACGACATTCAAGGCAGCCAATACATTTCCTGTGCGGTCAAAAATCGGAGCGGCAACAGAACGGATGCCAGGGTGGAATTCCCCGCTTGTCATCGAATAACCATTTTGCCGAATCGATTCCAACTGTTTTTGAAACTCACCCGGCGTGGTAAGTGTTTTATCTGTATAAGGAGTTAGGTTTGAGATTTTGAACATTTGCATTAGCATTTCTTTCGGTTGATAGGCCAATAGCAATTTTCCATTGGCCAAAGCATGTGCCGGCAGCCGCAAACCTATGTTCACATTGACAGCGGATACCCCTCTAATTGGGGCACTCCCAACATACACAACTTCCTGTCCATCCAAAATGGACAGATGGCAGGAGGCTCCGATTTCATCACGCAGGTTCTCCATATAAGGTTGGACAATTTCCTGGAACTTCAAGCTATTCAAATAGCTGAAGCCCAATTCAAGTACCTTTGGCGTTAAACTGTAACGTTTCGTATGTTCATCCTGAGACAGATAACCAATATTTTGTAATGTGAATAATAATCGATATGGTACCGTTCTGCTTACTCCCAGTTGTTTTGCAATTTCTGAAAGAGACAAACTCGGCTGTACTTCATTAAAGAGCTTAATGATTTCCAACCCTCTTACCAATGAATTAGCACTATATTTCTCTTTCTCTTTTTCTTCGCTTGCCATTCGAGTATTCCCCCCGTTGTTATTGATTTCTCTGCGAACTATATACCCTATTGTTAAGATTTCTTCATCTCAACTACCTAGAAGGAACTTGCAGTATATGTACATCTCTTCCTGCAATTTCTTTTGGTGAATATTTTTTCATGCTTACTTCAATCTTTGCCTGCCTTTTGTCTCAGTAAAAACTCGGTAACATATTCATTGAAAACCCCTGGATCTTCCTGGTAACATAAATGGCCGGTATTCGGTACCATGGCCAACTCGGAATTAGGAATCAATTCATGAAAAATTCTTGATTCACTAACCTGTGTGACCTGATCCAGTTCACCACACATGACCAATGTCGGGATAGATATAGAAGGATGTCCATTTGGTTTAAATTTGATAAAGAGAAGGCAACGAACCGGTATCCAGCAGAACTTTCACCGTACCCTGGTGCGTCCCAGGCAATTACTCTAAATTCATCATCCAACTGACCGAGCTGTTGTCTCCACGATTGAGAATTGTTTCCCCAACCATGGAGGATAACAAGCGCTTTTCCTTCACCCGATTCCAGATAATGAATCGAGCTTTCTTCTATATGGCTAATTGGCATCCTTGCAACCTCACAATCCTTTACTCTTCATGAATATTAAGTGTTTATTTGTCAATTAAAGCATAATTACATTTATAAAACTATTTGAAGGGCCTAGCTTAATTGACGTAACGATAGAATTACACGACTTATCGAAGACATCTCGATCCAGCAAATATATCTAAATATGCAAATAAGAACAAATGAAGAATCTTAATACATCAATATTTTTCTACCAAATCATGTGATTTTCCATAATAAGTATTTCATATATAAAACAACCTAAATGAATTATAAATTTTCCTGATTTTAAATTCAATATAAACAAGTCAGAATTTTTAATAACTTAATATTAATTCCTTTTTTTGACACAAATCAAATACACTTCTCTTTTTAATTCCTATATAAGTGCCTTTCCACTCATTTGCTTATATGTTTTCCCCCACAACGTACAATAGTGTGCAACGGAGGTCGATTTTAAACATGAATCCCAATGGATTATTTAAAAATGGCCATTGAATCATTTATTCTAAAAATGGAGAATTATCAAAATATTAAATTGACAATCAATTATATTTATTTTATCGTAAAGAAAGTAAAACTTTGTTTCGCTTGCGAAACATACCATTACTTATTTATCTTTCATTATTTTAACGAAAGGCGGGATGCAGATCTTAAAGGAGAAAATCAAAACTAGTACCTATCTAAAGGAAACCGTTATTCACTTATTCCAATGGTAAGTGTTTTAAGCAATGCTAAAAGCTATAAGGAGATGGTATTATGTTAAATGGGCAAAAAAGATGGCTGTATATTGCCGTTCCAATTTTTTTCTTTTGGTTTTTTGGACAAATTGATAAGGTTGGCATTTCCATCATTCAAACAGATCCAGAATTTTTGAATGCACTTGGTATGACAGGCGACGACAAAAACGCGAAGATCGGTCTTCTTTCTTTTGTATTCACCATTGCTTATGGAGTTTCAAATCTTTTTTGGGGCTTCATCATTGATAAATTAGGTGCCCGAAAAACAGCCATCGCCGGATTATTCGTATGGACTCTTACCATGATTACATCAGGTCTAGCAAATTCATATGAAATGTTTTTAATTAGCAGGGTCATTCTCGGTTTTGGCGAAGGGATGATGATTCCAGTTTCCGGTAAATTTATTTCTAACTGGTTTAATAAACGAGAATTGGGGAGGGCCCAGGCATCATGGCTCACCGGAAACTATTTAGGTCCTGCAATTGGAGCCGTTGTTTTGGTGCTCGTGATATCTTTACTCCACTGGCAAGCAGCTTTCTTTATGCTAGCAGCCTTCAACTTGTTTATTAATATCCCGATGTTCATCTTTTTGACGAGGAATACACCAGAAGAGCACCCCCGTATAAGTAAGGAGGAATTGGCTTTCATTCGCCAATCGGATGATGAAGAGAAAGAAAGCATCCCTTCCGAGAGTAAGAGTTTCGCACAGGATTATCGTTTCTGGATAGTCTGGTTCGGCATGCTCGTATGCTCCTTCCTTTTTTTCGGGATCAGCATTTGGCTCCCTACCTATCTCATCGAAGCAAAAGGATTCGAAAAGGAAGGGATGTCGAGCATTACTTCGCTTTCCTGGCTATTTGCTTTAGGGTTTGTCTTGGCATGCGGTTTTCTGGCGGACAAAACCAGACGTCCAAGTTTGATGGCCTCGATTCTATTTTCATTGACGGCTGTCTTTCTGACTGTAGCGGTATTCATCCCCAATCCTATTTTGGCCGGGCTATGTATGGGACTGGCAATGGGATGTCAAGGCGGTGTGTTCCATCTAAGTAATATGCTCATGGTAAAATACTCAACACCTGAAACGGCAGGACGTGCTGCTGGACTAATGGGATTCACGAATATAATGGGGGGCTTTTCAAGCTATTTCATGGGGTGGCTTCGTGACTTGTCCGGCGGGGATTTCAGTACTTCGATCGCCATGCTGATTTTTGCAGCCCTCTTAGGTTTGGGAGCTTATATATTCTCCATTAAGAGAGAAGCGGCAGAACTGCTTTTATCACCTTTGCCTGCTCAAAAGATACAAGTCTAAAGAGAACGTTCCTTGTAAAATTAGACGAACACTAGTTTAATGGACTATCTCCAACCCTTGAAATATCAAGGGTTTTTTTCTTGGGCGGACCTAAATGCAAGCCGGCACAATAAAAGTTGGAAAGAGCTCATATCAGTCGGTATAGCTCTTTTTAGCATTTCCCGATAATAATTCGTCAATTTTTCCCGCGTTCATCCCTAATCATTCCTTTATTTGTATAAAAATGTCGATAGTTAAAATATTCAAAAAATGACAATTACTCGGTTACCCATGTTATATTGTTAATGAAAAAAATACTTGTCAAGTAAGGTGAGTGTGTGAATATAGAAGTTTTAATACTCCATTATATTCAGGAAAAACGTCAAAAGCCTAATCATGCCAATGAATTATTGGATTATATTCAGGATGAATATGTAAACGGGAAGCTATCAATCTTACAATATAGAAGTCTTTGTCAGGACCTATATCTTCGAGGAGCAAAACAAACGTCTTCTGGGTGAAAACTGCCCTTGTCACTAGTCAAATCACTTCCATAGCTAAGGCAACTATATTCAATCCTTTTCATTTACTTTAGAAGAGATCCCTTCCCAGAAAGCTTTTCAATAAATAAACCTCCGTGATATGTCACCCCAAGACATATCACGGAGGTAAAAGTTATTTATTCAACAATTGCATCCTTTGTTGACTATATGAATATATCCAAAATTAAAACCAGACCGAATGCCACGAAAGAAAGCAAGGTTTCCATGACTGTCCATGTTTTGAAGGTTTCTTTTACGGTTAATCCCATATATTCTTTTACTAACCAGAAACCGGCGTCATTAACATGGGAAAACATAAGTGAGCCTGCGCCCGTGGCAATAACGAGTAATTCTAGATTAACACCCGTCATATTGGCAACGACCGGTGATACAATTCCTGCTGCCGTGGTCAAAGCGACTGTTGCAGAACCTGTGGCAACCCGAATCAATCCGGCCACAAGGAAAGCAAGGACGATGGGTGATAATGATATTTCTTCAGACATGGAAGCAATTGCAGTCCCTACGCCACTATCAATTAAAATTTGCTTGAATCCTCCACCTGCACCGATAATAAGGATTATGGAAGCTAATGGCAATAAGCATTCTTCCGTTAACTTTTTAAGTAGCGATTTGTCCATGCCCTGTCTGAAACCCAAGAAATAGTAAGCTGCAAAACAGGAGATTAATAAGGCGATCACTGGACTTCCGATAAACAATAGGAATTTTTCTATGGAACCTGGTAGCGACAGATAAGGCGCCACTACAGTTAAAACCATCAACAAAACCGGCAAAAGGATGATGAAGAACGAAACTCCAGTCCCCGGTAATCCACTTGACTTTGTTTCCACCCGAATCAATTCAGGTTCTCCAACAGGAATGACCCGTTTATGAAGCCATTTTGCAAATATTGGTCCGGCAATTACAGCTGTCGGGAATGCGATGATCAATGAGTACAGAAGTACGTGTCCCATGTTTGCATTATAGATTCCAATAGCTGTCATGGCTCCCGGATGCGGAGGTACCAGACCATGTACGATCGATAAACCAGCAAGCACGGGAATACCTATTAACAAGATGTTCACTTTGGTTGATTTTCGAATGGAAATGACCAAAGGCAGCAATATGACTAAACCAACTTCAAAAAATACCGGAATACCGATGATGAAACCAGATAAAAGCATGGCCCATGGAAGGTTCTTCACGCCGAATTTATCAATGAAAAAGTCAGCTACCTGCATACCAGCTCCTGAGTCGGACATCATCTTTCCTAAGATGGTCCCTAAGGCCAATATTCCAATAAGGTGACCAAGGACAGCTCCGACACCCGTTTCATAAGCTCCTACAATCTTGTCCATTGGCAGTCCGGAAAAAACCGCTAAAAATAAACTGGCTACAGTCAAGCTTATGAATGCATGCCATTTCCACCATGATACCCCCAAAATAACAATTACGATTGCTATCAGCGTGATTCCTAATAAATATAGATCCATATGTTCTCCCCATCCCTAAGAAATCGCTTACAATCAAACCAATACAATAAATGGGATTATTGTACTGGCTCGTTATATGTCACAATGTAGTTCTGTTTAGCCGTGTTGTAATACCCTTCACTGTATTCCATAACATTTCCGTCCCCATCACTGGAAATCCGAATCCTTTTCAATACTGGACTATTGTTTTCGATTTTCAGTGTTTCGCAAATGTGATCCGGAGCGATAGCAACGGCAAACTCATCTCTGAATGTTTCAAGTTTGACGTTTTGATCTTCCAAAAAGCGGTACAAAGAATTGATTTGGACCTCTTTAATCTCTTCTTGATTTATATTAAGTGAAACATAATGTGTAAAGTAAATATAAGGTTCATTGTCCAATAAATATATTCGTTCGATTTTTGTGCATTGGTCACCAAATAAAGAATGCAGCTTAGCGTCCGAAGAAAGGTCAACATGACTTATGTTTAACACCTTTTTTACAATGAAGTGCCCTTCTTCCACCAAAAGCTCTGTAAAACGCTTTCCTTTAGAAAGTTTGACAATAGATCCATTAGCTATGACCCTGGTGCCTTTGCCGCTTTTCTTTTCAACATACCCCTCTTGCACGAGTTCTTTGATTGCATTACGGACAGTGACCTTACTTACATTAAATTCTTCTTCCAATAGAGGCTCGGAGGGAATGTTTGTGTCGATGGCATAAACCCCATGTAAAATACGATCCTTCAATATTTCTTTTATTTGTAAATACATCGGTCCATTTTTTCTGTTCACATTCATTCCTAATCTCCTGCCTTTTATCTCTTAATATCTTCCATTTTACCTTCCATCGCCGAAAGTATCTCCTTTTCGGTTGCCAAAGGAGTATCTCCAACGACAGTACATGCCAGCATTCCTGATACAGCCGCAAACCGAACTGTCTTTTCAGGGGAATATCCCAGTAATTCACCATGTAAGATTCCGCTGGTATAGGCATCTCCAGAACCTATTCTATCATATACGGAAAATGATAGGATATCGGAAAAGTAAAATGTTCCTTCCTTATACATATATCCCCTCAACGTATGGGTATTATCGCTGTTGATCGAACGATGTGTCCCCGCTATCGATTGAATATTGAATGTCTCTGCTACTTTTGGGGTCAACTCAACAAGCTGCCCTTCCCTTGTGGAGCCTTCTGACTTCATTCCTAAAATATATAGTGCGTCTTTTTCATTCATCATGACGATATCAGCCAAAGAAAGCATTTCTTCATAATGAGGCTTTGCGTCCGCGTAACCACCCTCCCATAAAGAGGGGCGGTAATTGCAATCGAAACAGACTGTGCCGCCTTTTTCTTTGACTTTTCTAGCCAGCACCTTCATACTTTCCCGTACATTTTCCGCCATGGCAAGCGTGATTCCGCAAAAATGGATGATATCCGCATTTTCTGAAATCATATCCATATCATAACCAGAAGAGTATGCTGTATTAAAACTGCTTTCCAATCGATTGGAGTATGTGACACGGCTCGCCCGCTGTCCAAAACCATTTTCCAAAAAATACATCCCCAAGTATTTTCCACCTCTAGAGATGAAGTTCCGTCCAATTCCTAAGCGCTGTAAAGCCGAAACCGCTGAATCCCCAAGGGGGTTATCCGGTAATTTTGTAACAAGATATCCATCATGTCCAAGCTTGGTCATAGCAGAAGCAACATTTACCCCCGTGCCTGAAAAGGAGTATTGCAGAGTGTTAGCCTGTGATAGCAATTCATACCCTGGTACCTGCAAACGCATCATTACTTCCCCGAATGCCACAATCCTTTTAGGCATGTTTTTCAACCAATTGTTTTGTTATGGCTAATAATTTCCGTACATCCTCCCCATTCGTTTTTCCAGTTTCTTCATCGATGATGGAAGAATAGACATGGGGAATGACTTTAGGCACTTTTGCTTCCAATGCGATTTCCAGTATGGTCTCGAAATTATTTAAATCGATTCCGCCTGTTGGTTCCAAAGCAAATCCCTCTTCACCACAAGCTTTTGCCACAGCACGATACTCATCTTCATGCTTCAGGCCTTTCATCGGGAAGTATTTCAATGCATTTCCTCCCATATCGCGAACCAGCGCAATGGCAGCTTTGATAGGCACAATGGCCGTTTCACTTGCACCTGCACTTACAGGACCAGTGGAAATATTCACATAACCGACTTTCCCCGTTGGAGAAACAAGTGAATTTATCCAGCTATCCTTCTCACCTAAATTAGCCCTTGTAGCACCTACAGCCGGAAAAACCTGATTAATATGACTGCCTGGATAGTATTTTGCAATTTCTGCGACAACTGCTGCCTGTCTATTATCGCCCGCGCCCAATCCTATGGAAACGGCCTCATCAATGGCTTCCCCGTATTCTTTCATTGCTGTAACACCAGCTTCCACAGTTGGATAATCCTTTGAGAGTACACCAACCAATACATGGCCTTCCGCTGCTTCAAAGACTTCCACTGCATTTTCTACACTGTTTGCTAGTACATTTAAGGCTACACGATCATTCAATAACCGTTTGTTTATGTTTGTCATCCTTGTTTTCCTCCTAAAATGGTTCTTAATTGAGCTTCAATGACGTTTATATCATCGCCTTGCAATGGACGTGGATCTATATCGAAAAAGCCTTGCCGTATCCCATAATCACGTGTATAAATGGCTATATCCCCATTTCTGAGCTGCTCGTTCACTTCCTTCGCCGTTGTTTCCGTAATCAAAGGATCAATGGAAATACGTGCCCTATATATGGCACGACCGGCTTCATCCTGAACAATCGTTACTTTTACGCCATCAATGGAGTTTAATGAAGCGAGAACTTGTAAACTAGCTTTTTCTTTTTCACTATTATCCGTTTTGACAAAATACTCATCCAATGCCTGAAGCAGCCCAAAGGTAGTTTCTTTACCGACCTTCATGCTCCTTCCGATACAGTGCAATTGAACCTTTAACCATTCGATATATTTTTTTCTGCCAGCTACGATACCGGATGTCGGTCCTTCAATGGCTTTTGATCCACTATAAATCGCCAAGTCGGCAAATTGTACATATTTCTCCAAGTCTTCCTCCGCTGCTGCATCGACAATCAGAGGGATATTATTCGTTTTGGCCACTTCCCATGCTTCTTCGACAGATATCATATTTTTCTGAACGGCATGATGTGATTTCACGTATAAAATGGCGGAAGTATTTTCATTAATGGCATCCGCAATATGGTCCGCTTTCCCTTCGTTTGCATACCCAACTTCAACCAATTTTCCGCCACCCAGGTAAATCATGGTTTCAACCGGTGCACCATACTGAACGTTATGGCCTTTCAGCATGATGATTTCATTCTTTTTAATCGGTTCTTGATGAAGCCTTTCGCTTTTTCTTCTGTTTCCTTCAGTAACGATCGCCGCTACTGAAAGGGCAATTCCACTTGATGCCGAGTTTACGACGACAGCTGCTTCAGACTGAAGCAAATTCGCTATATGCTGGCCTGACTTATCGACTAAATCAGAAATTTCAACATAATTTTGTCCACCTTTTTTCATGGCGTCCATCACTGTATCCGTTGGGGCAGAAACCCCCAATATGCTCATTCTTCCGCTTGCATTGATGACTCTTTTCAAACCGTATTTAGCATTCATTGTACTCTCCATTTATAACCACTCCTTTTACGACAACTCTTTTTTCTGCCATTCTTTTTTCGCCATCGGAATCCAATAAAAGCGTCGGCTCATCCTCAATTGAGAATAAGGTTAAGTTCGCAATATCCCCAGCAGAAATCCTGCCTAACTCTGGTTTATGCAACCATGATGCTGCATTGACCGTAACGGCATCTATTACTTCTTTTAATGGATAGCCAAGATACAAAAATTTTGTAAGCACATGTGCCATATTAAAAACTGGGCCATTCTCTCTGTTTTTCCGATAGATATCCGTACTGATCGTATTGAAGCGGATTCCCCGCTTTTTCGCCGTTTCTGCCGTTTTAAAAGAAAAGCTTGCCGTTCCATGACCTACATCCAAATGAACACCACGTTCAATCGCCTTACTGAACTCAGGCAGTGGCTCTTCTCTTTCATCAAATAAATTATTCGCTTTACCATTTAAGAAATGTGTAATAATGTCCTTTTCCTCAAGTAAATCAAGGACTTCCTTAATATCAGGCGGCCCTGAACCGATATGAACCATTAAAGGTAAATCAGTTTCAACCGAGAACTTCCTAGCGATTTTCAATGGTTCGATACCATTTGGACCAACCACACTTTTACTTATTCTCGCTTTTAGTCCAACGACAAAATCCCCGTACTTGGAAATTGCCTTCCCGATCTCCCCTTCGTCCAGCCATGAAATATCCGATAACTCATCAATCCTTTTCAATCCAATCCGCGAAATATTCAGAAAGGCGAAAACATTCGTTTTGGAATTTTCACAACTGCTAACCAAATCAGATATCCTATCTGCCCCCGTGCTTCCCGCATCAATGACCGTTGTTACACCAGTTTTGTATCCAATCTCATCAACATCATCACCATAAGGATCGAATTCCGGGAAAGCATGTACATGCATATCGATCCATCCGCTGGAAACAAATACTTTTTGATCATAATCTATTACCTTATCTCCTGTTGCAGTTCCGGGAAGTGCGATTTCTTTAATCATCCCATTTTCAAGTAAGATATCAGCTGCATATCCCTCTATCATCTTTACATTCTTCAGAACTAACGTATCTGTCATTTCCCTCATCCTTTTCGGTACATCCTATCGATTGCAAGGACTTTGTATACGGTTACACTGAATTGTGTGAGAATTCATTTCATTTCTCTTCACAAAAATAGATTATCATATTTTACCGAACTAATCAATATAACGTTATAATGTTTGATTTGAATTTACAGAATACATAAATCATTCATTATTTTTCTTTCGCCATAATTGTTAATTTCTCCCTTATATTGTGATCTAGTTTGGGGAACTTTTAAACATTTTGGGGACTGTCCAATGAAATAAAAGGCGGGAAGAAAAACAATCTGTTTTTCTTCCCGCCTTTTATTTTTTCACGGATTTATACAAAAAGACAATTGATGTAACAGATGTTCCAAAATTCTAAATTTCAAAAAATCATAGGCCCTATGGGAATACAAAAATAGCATTCCAGTCGGTTACCGTACTATATATCATAAAAAATAAAGATAACCTCTAGATACTTTAGGATATAGAGAGCATTGCAACATTTTATTCTAAATACATTATTAATTTTATCTTATTTTTTTCTTTTTATTCAAAAATATGATTAATCCAATTATGGCTATAATTAAAATTAATATGTCTATGTTGTAAATAGAAAATACTTTTTGATCAGCTATAATTACTGAAAACATCCTTATTATTAAACCTATACAAGTAGAGATAAGTACAATTTTCACTGATTTATATTTTCTTTCCTTTATTTCCATATTTATCTTGACCTCCCTTATATAGTTATATAGTATCAAATTATATCCAATATTCAAAAAAATACAAAGGGAGTGTTATTAAATGAAGAAAAAGTCCTTATTTTCAACTAATAACAAGTTTATTGGTGGTCTCTAATGTTCCTAATGCACTCACAGAAGAGAAAATTGAATTAACACCATCATCAACAGCAGTAAACCCAATCGTAGAAGTCAATTTAATTAGTGAAGATTTTATACAAATACAACCAACTGCAAGCATTATTGAAATGAGCAAACCTATTGCTCATCAAGCTAAACTAACAAATGCCCAATTAGGAAAGATGGTAAAGGCTTATCAAAAGGGAACAACATGGTTAAGCATCGTAAGTACTCTTGTGTTTGCAGGTAGTCCAACAGCACCAGCAGGAGTAGCTACTGCACTGGCATCCGCACTCGCTGGCAGTCCAAATAGTTTAATTGCAGCATATCATTCCGGAAAACACGCTTACCACGTATCAGTCTATGCTAGTGGTAAAAAACCAAGTTTATCTAAAATAACTTATATTTATTACACTAAATCGAATCTTTCATTTAGAAGCCCTCGTTGATTAATCTACCTGCCAGTATACAGACTGATATAAGCCTACCTAAGTAATTGCTCTTAAAATTTAAATATATAAAGTATTACAAAAAAATAAATCAGTAAATTTATTAGGTAATTCGGTACAATTAAATAAAGGTTCAGTCAAAATTATGCGTATATTGGCAATTTATGCATTTATTCATAGGATAATTTCAATCATAAATTCCAGCAGGGCACCTCCCCCTTTGAATAGGTGCATAGTATTCTTCCTGACTCATTTCATTTTTCATTTGGATCCCTTTAACTTGTTTTGTACGAAAAAAAAGGCTGCACCTAATAGGTACTAGCCTCCTAAAAAACGCGCCGAATTCACGATTCCAATGAAATATATTCAGCACCATTTTCTTTTGCCCAATTATGTATATAACTAAGCAGACTATATCCAAGGCCACTAGGACGATGATTTACATCAGTAACCAAATCTTGTACAAACACATAGCGTTCATTATATAAATCTTCACGCCAGCTAATACCCGCTAAAGCTACAATGCTTGTATCATGATATAAAGCAAATAGCTGTTTACCCTCCTTACGCATATCATTTAATAATTGTAGATATTCCTTTAGGGTCAAATCAGTTCGTAACTGACTCAATATAGGGTAAGCCTGTAAGAATTGATGTTCTACAGTTAACTCTACTATATTTTCCACTGGTATTTTCATACTAATAATCTCCTAACTTTTTTAAGTTTAATTGCATTACCTTGCCCATATAAATCGGGATTAATTTTCTGACATATAAACCTAGCCAATATGTTTTATAACCAAGGGGCTACAGGTATCCAAAGTTGAGAAATTAAACCTAAATTACATCGAACATGATAAGGTACTCAAATAAATGTTTTCAATAATTGTTCTTCTATCAGTTTCCTATTCTTTTCCTCCCCCATAAATAATTGTTAGATATATATGCAAAAATAATATGCATGAATCGTGCCATTTCAAAGGAAATATACCAACTAATCCCTAAAATTCCTTTTCGGAAAGTTTATCCGCTAAGAGAATTCCAACCTAAAAAGGTCGATTTCCTCTACGATAAGGAATCGACCTTTTTATCTTCTTATAGAACTACACACCAGTTTGTTTGAGTGTATCATTTTACAAGTTCCGTCATTAGTATGAACCATTTGCATTTCACATTAAAAAAAATTCTTAATCTTTTGATACATATTCAATTTCCCATCATCATATCTTCTTTAATGGATTTCTGACATCATTTTAAGAATCATTGAATTTGCTGAAATTAGACTACGGGGAATGTGTATGTGGTGAACAGATTACATCGTTGGGCATTTTATGAACACAATGAAAAAAAGTTTAGGAACATTTATCATTAATCATTCTGATAATTAATCACCTAAAAGCAATGAAGTTATAGTGGAATTCATTGCTCTAATAAATAAAAATGGCCAGCGTGAAAATCAATATAGTGCTTTTTCTTTCTATATATAAGGGAACCCCTTCAAGAAGACTATATTTTATTATCTATACGTGACGACACATGTTCTGTCAGTTTCCCAACGATTTGTTTAAGCCTTTCCGTTTCCTCTTCATTTAAGACGCTATAAAAATCACGAAAGATTTTGGCAAAACACTTATTGATGGAATGGTAGGTTTCCTTTCCACTTTCGGTTGATTGGATAAAAACGACCCGCCGATCATCCTTGCTGTGTACCCTTTCGATCAAATCCTTCCGTTCAAGCCGGTCAATTAGCGCAGTTCCTGCTGCAGGTTTAATCTTCAAATGATTCGAAACATTTTTAACAGCTATGGATTCATTTAAGACTATTAATTGCAATGCACGGTACTGTACAGAAGTTAAATCGTATTTAACCAATAACGGTTCCACCATTTCCTGTGTGAGGCTGCTTAGTTCTTTAATCTCTATATGTAAATTATACAATTCACTTGAATGCATGTTTGACAATCCTTTCTTATTGACAACTATCTATCTAAAACTATAACATAATTAACGTATCAAAAAATTAACCATGCGAACTAAAATGGTTATTGATTTTTAAAGAGAGAGAGGCTGTCCATGTCAGCAGAGCAACGTAAAAAGATCATAATCCTCATGATCAATATGTTTATAGCAATAGGAAGTTTCGGTATCATCATTCCCATTTTACCAGCATACCTGGCCTCCATTAATCAAGGCGGAACCGCCGCTGGCCTAATGATCGCCATTTTCGCAGGTGCACAACTTATCTTTTCGCCAATTGCCGGAAAATGGACTGACCAATTCGGGCGCAGAAAAATGATTATTTATGGATTGGTCGGTTTGACATTATCCATGTTTATTTTTTATGCAGTCAATTCCATTTGGTTATTGTATGCGTCGCGTATCATCGGTGGGATTGGAGCCGCTTTGCTTATACCCGCAATATTTGCTTATGTAGCTGACATCACCACATTTGATCAACGCGCTAAAGGCAATAGTTTAGTATCTGCCGCTATGTCCCTAGGAATTGTAGTCGGTCCAGGAATTGGAGGGTTTTTAGCTGACTTTGGCCTGAAGTTTCCCTTTTTAATTTCTGCACTGGTATCCCTATCAGCAGTGGTATTTTCGATTTTTGTATTAAAAGAAAGCGAAACGGCACAAGTTACTCAATCCATGGATGCAGAAACTGAAACAATGGTTCGGAAGATTGCCTTATCCGTGAAAATGCCCTATTTCATTCCACTTATCATTACTCTTGTAATGAGCTTTGGATTAATGGCATATGAGTCTGTAATTGGTCTTTATCTTGATAATCAATTCAACTCAAGTCCTAAGGACATCGCTGTCATGGTTACAGCAACAGGTATCGTCAGTGTAATCGTACAATTGTTTGTCGTCGACCGGATTGTACGGCGTTTTGGGGAAGTGAATGTGCTCAATATTTTTATCAGTGTTGCAGCCATAGGTTTCCTTCTATCACTTTTTGCTTCAAGTTACCTGATTTTCTTTTTAATCTCACTTATTATCTTCCTTTCCACTTCCATTTTACGGCCAGTTCTTAACACACTGATTTCCAAAATGGCAGGGAATGAGCAGGGATTTGCAATGGGTATGAATAATGCGTATATGAGTATCGGAAATGTGCTTGGACCCACACTTGCCGGAATGATGTATGATATCCACATCACCTATCCGTTCATGTTGGGCCTTTTCCTCTTAATCATTACTTTGATGATTACCATGGCTTGGCAAAAGCGATCTCTTCATGCAAAGGCATTATCCTAGAACTCAAAAAGGCATTTCAAGTTTTATAGCATGATGAAAACCCCGAGTAGCAGCGCTATTCGGGGTTTTTCATTAGGATTTTTATATCCTTTCCTCTTGTAATCGTGATCCTTCATTCAGTTTAATCACGAGTAATACGTTCGAATTCACGAGTATTTGGCTTAAATTCACGAGTATTGCTACCCTCTACCGAATATTGGGGCCAAACTTATGCATTTACAGCTCGAAATCTTGCTCAACGTTCGAATTCACGAGTAAATGTACGAATTTCACGAGTATTTGCTCCAAATTCACGAGTAAATGGCTCAAATTCACGAGTAATGCTACCTTCTACCGAATATTTGCTCCAAACTTATGCATTTACAGCTCGAAATCTTGCGTAACGTTCGAATTCACGAGTAAATGGCTCAAATTCACGAGTAATGCTACCTTCTACCGAATTTTTGGGCCAAACTTATGCATTTACAGCTCGAAATCTTGCGTAATGTTCGAATTCACGAGTATTTGCTTCGAATTCACGAGTAAATGTACGAATTTCACGAGTATTTGCTCCAAATTCACGAGTAAATGGCTCAAATTCACGAGTAATGCTACCTTCTACCGAATTTTTGGGCCAAACTTATGTGCATTTACAGCTCGAAATCTTGCGTAACGTTCGAATTCACGAGTATTTGCTTCGAATTCACGAGTAAATGTACGAATTTCACGAGTATTTGCTCCAAATTCACGAGTAAATGCTTCATATGTTCCTTAAGTTAATGATTTCCCTAATAAACCAGGAAATCATACATTTGTCGATAATAAAAAGCGGCCTTTTTCCTCTTGAAAGAGGTTAAGGCCGCTTATAGTTCTTCAAATTGTTATAAGGGGAAAATTAATTTCATTTAATATAAACGGCTTTCCTCAATTTACTGCTTTCAAAAGCCGCATCAATGATTTTAATGACGGCTAGTCCCTCTTCGGCAGTGACTGGAGCTTTTTTTCCGCTCAATATACTATCGGCAACTGCCTGGTAATACGTTAAATAAGAACCATGCAGTGTTTCAATGGTTTCATGTGTCTCATTTTCTCCTTCAACCGTAACCAGCTTACCATAAAATTCAGGAGCATCTGCACCCCAAGAGTCATCAATCGGTTTTTTACCATCACTTAGGTCGGCCTCTTGGCAATCATTACCGGACTTTATAAATGATCCTTTACTTCCATGAACCTGAAAACGAGGTCCATTAGTCGGGACGATTGAACCTGAATGCAATATAACTCTCAGCTTTTCATATCCTAATATCACATGGAAATAATCATCAGTTTCTGCATTTTCTTTTTGCGAAAATACATCTGCCCAAACGAACTGCGGCACCCCAAACAAATGCAAGGCTTGATCGATGAGATGTGAACCTAGATCAAATAGGATACCTGACCCCGGGCCTGGTTTTTCCCTCCATCTATCCCTGACCATTGGCCTGAACCGATCATAATGGACTTGGTATGTATTGATTTCCCCAAGCACTCCATCATCCATAAGTTTTTTCACCGTCAAAAAGTCATTATCCCATCTCCTGTTATGATAAACACTTAAGAGCAGATTCTTTTCCTCTGCAATCTTAATGAGCTCCTCTGCCTCCCAGGCTTCCACTACCATCGGCTTTTCAAGGATGACATGCTTCCCGGCTAACAAGCTTTGCTTGGCCATTTCATAATGTAAACCACTCGGTGTCGTAATAACGGCCAAATCGATTGACGAGTCTTCAAGTATTTCCTCCAAGCTGCCTACCACTTCCACATCCTTCAAATCTTTTAGGACTTTTTCCTTTTGGGAGCTGACAACTTTCACTATTTGAAATTGCCCTAAAACACTTAGTAAAGGCGCGTGAAATGTAGCGCCCGATAATCCATACCCAACTAAACCCACTTTAATTTTTCTCATTTTCGGTTCCCTCTCGCTTTCTTGTTCTCTGAAACAAATATTAAATTGATCAACCGCTTTATTTCACTTCATTGTTTGGATACTTTTCTCTCAAAAACTTGACAGACTGATTAATCAATTCTTTCAAAACATCAATTTCGATATCTGCCACTTTATTGATGTACACACACCCTTTTCCAGAAGTGTGTTTTCCAAATGCCTGTAACAATTCTTCCCTTTTTTTGTCACCCGGAGAAAAATATAAACTGATTTTTGCTTTTCGGGGTGAAAAGCCAACCAGAGGGGCATCGCCTTCGTGACCAGATTCATATTTATAATGATAGATACCGAATCCAATGATGCTCGGTCCCCACATCTTTGCCTCATAACCTGTCGTCTTGGCAAAAACATCCAATAATTGATATGCATCTTCACGCTTTTTAGGATTATCGACGTTCTCAATGAACTCAATGACACTACTGTCAGTTTCTTTGGTTTTTTGTTTATACATGATCGGAACCTCTCCTATACTAAAAGGTAGAAAAATTCAAAGATATCCTTTGCTCAAAACGAAGTACCCTATTCGATCGTGTTCTTTAAGGTCGTCTTTATGTATACAGCTACAGCCTACATTATCGATGAAATCCTTACTATTCAAATGAATGCGGACGAGCTTCATTTAGTAATTCTCCAAACTTCATTGCAAATCCTTTATTCAATACCCTTATATTATAGAACATTGATTCGTTTTATTCTAATTTAAAAGCAGAGATTAATAAGATATATCTAAGGAATTGATTTGATTCACATCAATTGATTGGTACCTATGAAACAGTACGTTATCATAAATATCTCTACGATCAGAATGATAAGGAAACTTAAAACTGATCGTAGAGTTAGTGTATCCATCCCATTTACATTAAACAAACAGTTGCATTAAAGGGGGAATTGGAAGCCAATATGCAGTTTATCCCGACCTAATGCCGTCGGATCTTTTCAATTTCATCTGCTATAAATTGTACCTGTGTCCCTACGATGACTTGAATGCTTTGGGGACCCACGATATTGATTCCAGCAACCCCTGTTGATTTGATTTTATTCTGATCGACAGCTCCCATATTCTCCACCTCAACCCTTAATCGGGTAACGCAGTTATCTACAGATGTTACGTTGGCGTCTCCGCCTAATCCCTCATAAATAACAGAAGCCATCCTAAAGAATTTACTCTCATTATTACCGCCTTGACTGTTGTCCGCCTCCGCAATCACTCCTTCACCATCAAGCTCATCTTCTGTATCATCTTCTCTGCCGGGAGTCATTAAATTGAACCTTGTTATCAAGAATCGGAATAAGAAATAGTAGATGACAGCAAAAGCAAGTCCTTGAAGAAGTAGCATATAAGGTTCATTTGCCATTGGCAATCTTGAACTTAAAACAAAGTCAATGAATCCTGCACTAAAACCGAACCCTGCTGTCCATTGGAAAGTCGCAGCAATAGCTAACGATATTCCTGTTAATAAGGCATGCACAACAAAAAGGGCTGGTGCAACAAACATGAAAGCAAATTCCAACGGTTCAGTGACGCCTGTGAAAAATGAAGCGAAACCGGCTGCAAGCATTAATGAAGCCACTTGTTTTTTCTTCCGTGATTTTGCCGTATGGTACATGGCAAGAGCCGCAGCCGGTAAACCGAACATCATGACGGGAAAGAATCCGGCTTGATACATACCCGTGGTTCCTTTTATTCCTGTTCCAGCCCAGAATTTACCGATATCGTTAAGACCTATTACATCAAACCAGAATACGGAGTTTAACGCATGATGTAAACCTGTTGGTATCAAAAGCCGATTGAAGAATCCATAGAGTCCTGCTCCAGCAGCACCTAATTCACTTATTCCTTCCCCAAATATTACTAACCAGGAGTAGATGAGTGGCCAAACGAAGAATAATATAAGAGAAACCAGTAACATGGCAACCGCAGTAAGGATCGGGACAAGGCGTTTACCGCTAAAGAAAGCGAATGCATCCGGCAGTTCGACCTTACTGAACCGATTAAACATAGCTGCCGCTATTAGACCCGAGAGGATTCCGACAAATGCATTTTCTATTTTCTCAAATGCTGGGTTTACATCTTTTACATCAATTCCCTGCAGCATCGCTACCGAATCCGTGGAAAGCAATGTCGTTACGACTAGATAGGCTACCAGCCCGCTCAAAGCGGCGGCTCCATCTTTTCCTTTCGACATCCCCAACGCCACTCCAACAGCAAACAAGATAGCCATATTGTCAATGATGGAAGACCCTGCTTTGATTAAGAAAGCCGCTAACGGACTTTCCGCTCCCCATCCTGCTGGGTCTATCCAATAACCGATCCCCATTAAAATGGCGGCTGCCGGTAATACGGCTACTGGCAGCATCAAGGAACGTCCAATTTTTTGAAGATATTTTTTCATTCCGCTTTCCTCCTGACAATTACTGATTTAGGGCAAACCCCATATTCTATTAGACAACGGTTCCTTCCATTTTAGAACTTCATTTCATTAATAAATTGACTATATTCAGGAAAAAAGTCTTAGCGATTTACTCCTCCTTCTAATGTTCATAAAAAAAGAAAAGTCCAAATGGACTTTTCCTTTTTCTCCACTTATTTATAGAGTAAGTAATTTTTGCGAACCTTTTTAAAAGCATCCTGCTTTTCTTGATATTCTTTTATAATTTCATTTACTGAAGAACCTTCTTCAATTCTGGACCTTACCCAGCCATTTCCAATCAATAAATTGAAATTGTTGGCTGCAAGGAATTCGAAATCACCAGGATATAGGTCCTGAATGGTCTTGATGATGTGAAGTCCAGTAGGGACAGCCTTGAATTCCTCTCTATCCGTTATATAAATTTCCACTCCGTGGCTAAGTTTACCTGCATGCTTTGAAAACATAGGTGTAAAAGAGGCTGCCCTGAATTTTACACCAGGTAAACGAAGAGCATTTAATTTCCCAGCAAGCTCATCACCGTTTATATAAGGAGCACCAATCAACTCGAATGGTTTAGTCGTTCCTCTGCCTTCCGAGACATTCGTTCCCTCGATCAAGCCTGTAGCCGGATATACGAATGTAGTGGAGACTGTCGGCATATTCGGTGACGGCAAGACAAAAGGAAGCCCAGTATCGTCATAATCCATATCTCGCTTCCAGCCTTTCATCTTGATGACCTTTAGATCTGCACCAATTTTAAATTCCTTATTGAACAAAGTCGCGAGTTCCCCAACAGTCATCCCATGCTTAAGCGGTATTGGGTACAAACCAACAAACGATGAGAATTCAGGTTCAAGCACCGGTCCATCTACCGACTCCCCGCCTTGTGGGTTCGGCCGGTCCAGCACGATGAAGGGGATATCATTTTCTTTGGCTGCTTCCATTGCATAAGCCATCGTGTAGATATACGTGTAATAGCGTGTTCCGACATCCTGGATATCAAAGACAAGGACCTCAACATCTTTTAACATTTCGGGCGTCGGTTTTTTCGTTTTGCCATATAAGCTATAAACGGGCAACCCTGTTTTTTCATCAATATAATATTCAACGCTTGCACCTGCTTGCGCATCTCCTCGCACTCCATGTTCAGGACCGAATAACGCTGTCAAATTAATATCCGGATCATCATGAAGTAGATCTACGATGCTGGTTAATTTAGAATCGATGCCAGTTGGATTCGTGATCAAACCGACTTTCTTTCCGCTTAACACGTCCTTTTCTTCTTTTAAAAGGACTTCAATACCGGGATTGACTTTTTGTTTTTTCTTCTCTTTAACAGCGGTTACACTTTTTGAGGAAACGATGCCGAAAGAAAGCATGCAAATGGTAAATAAGATAATCATTCTTTTCAAATTGCTTCCCTCCCTATTTTTTAATGGATCTTCCTGATTTAATATCTAATCCATATCCAAATTTATAAAGCCTTTCAGAGGGCTTAGTCACTGATGGTATATCGACCGGCAACGTGCCTTTAGGTTTTGATTCTCCAAAAATGGTCGAGATGCCTGCCGGGATATTCGGCTGTCTATAACGCCCATTCGAATAACCTTTGAACCCGTAAACAGCAAGAACCGCTTTCGCTTCTTCAAAGTTTGCAACATCATACGGGTTTCTTAAACTCATTAAAACAAATTCTTTATCCTTCTTATTAGCATGGTTCATGATCGCTCTTGGGAAGGCTGTTGCCCACTTCGACGAATCTTGAATGCTATCATCGATCACTCCATCATTTACAGCCGGATCGTTTTTGACAACATAGGAACCGGTTAAGACAAAATCCGATTCATCGATTAGTTTAGCCACTTCAACTGTAAATGACTTTCCTGAAAAACTCATACCCGTTATTTGGACTTTCTTTATTTTCTTTTTATCAGCTAATTCTAGGATGCTCCTTGACATGGATTCAACTTGATCATCAAAAGGGGCAAGAACTAAAACTTTATCATTTTTCTTAGGTTTGAAAGGCAATGTTCTATCTTCATTTTTCAATAGAGTGATGGCATCTTCCGCGATTTTCCTTTCTTTTTTTAAATGATCTTCATTCCCGACCACTTGAAGCGCGGTTTCGATTTTTTTATCGATCGGAGTATTATCAGGGTTTAATATCCCTCTTTTCACTTTCAGTTCAAGTATCCTTGTTACGGATTGATTGACTTGACTTAGAGGTAGTTCGCCGCTTTCCACTGCTGCCTTCACTGCATGGAATACAGAGGTTATATTCTTTTCCATTTGTAGCGAATTTACTTGTGCAGGCATTAACGCAATATCAACACCCGATTTCAGGGCAAGGACAACAGCTTCTTCCTGTCCGAAGTTGTCCGCAATGGCTTTCATATTCAAAGCATCTGTGACCACAACACCGTCAAAACCCATTTCTTCACGTAAAAGACCGGTTATGACCTTATGTGACAACGTTGCAGGAACCATAATTTCTTGTCCGTCATTTTTACTGATATACGTAGTGTCATCGAATGCAGGAAATTGAACATGTGCAGTCATCATCATATCCACTCCAGCATCGATGGCCTTTTGGAAAGGAACCAACTCTATGGAACGCAAACGCTCTTTATCATGAGAGACAAGTGGGAGTCCATAATGACTATCGACTGCTGTATCTCCATGACCAGGAAAATGCTTGGTCGTTGCTATCATGTTCTGGTTTTGCAATCCTTTTATCGTCTGAATGCCAAGCTTTGATACAAGTTCTGGATCAGAACTGAAGGAACGAACGCCAATAACTGGATTTCCGGGATTATTATTGACATCGACAGACGGCCCAAAATTGACATTTATGCCAAGTGACGAAAGTTCCTTTCCAATGATTTCTCCAGTTTGATAAGCGTAATTTCCATTTCTGGCTGCACCAAGCGCCATATTACCAGGAAGGTTCGTTCCAGTTTGAAGGCGAGTTACGATTCCTCCTTCCTGATCAATCGTAATGAACAGCGGAAGGTCTGGGCTTGCCATTTGCAAACCATCCGTGAGCCGAACAGTTTGTTCGGTATCGACTACATTTTCAGCAAACAGAATCACACCGCCCAGATGATATTTTTTGATGATGCTTGCAACTTCTGAGTTCATTTCAGTAAACCCTGTAGCCTTAGCTTCTCCTTGTTTTTGCCAATTGCGAAAATCCGGCATGAGCATTTGACCGACTTTTTCATCGATTGTCATGTTTTCTACGATTTCCTGAATTTCCGATACTGATTTTTCATTCTCATTCTCTGATCCCTTTGCTGTCGCATTCCCTCCCAGACTGGATAAAACCAAGAATAATGCGATTCCAGCAGGGGCACATATCCTTTTTATCATTTAGGCTTCCTCCCTTGTATACTTTTTAGTTCTGTTAGTAACAATTCCATATCCATAACCCTGAAAGGATGAGATTGGAAATGAGCTATTTAGGTCATAAAAAGAAATCAAGGCAGCATCCGGAACCCCATCAGCCGCCTTCTTTTAACAAGCCTTCATGAATATATCCATTTATCCCTGTATAATTGATTTTCAGAGCCCAATTGGTCACTCAATTATAAGTTTTATCGTTTGACCAGGCTTTAGAAGGGACAGCAAGGGAATATCTTCTTCTATAATTCGCCCTATCACATTGACCCGATGACTTGCCTCCAGGTCTCTCCTGCAAATTTGAACCTCTCCCCGATATCGACCGTATCCATCATTGTCCATCGTTATGGATCCAAGGGTGCGTGCAACAGTATTACTCGGTTCAACATTTACTGTGACTCGGGTATTTTGCAGCCGGAAAACATCTTGAGAAACATCTGGCCTCAATTTAAACTGACCGCTTTGCAAGAGTCGGGATTTCACTCTAATAGATAGAATATTTAGACTTTTATAGGTAATTAGATTCTCAAGCAAATTATTCTCCGTTCCTTGATCTCCAACGAAAACTCCCTCCACATGCTGAAACAGCTCAACACCGGCAGCATATGGATTCATCAACCTGTGTTTTTCAAGCGTTGGAAGGCCCTCATGCAGTGGGCCGCGTTTACTCCCAGCACCCGGGATGAAAGCAAAAATCGGTATGCCGTATTTCTTGAACATACGATTTTGCACATGAAAGAATTCTTCCTCAAGTCCCGTTTCACGCCTTGGATAAAAGTTGTGCCATGCTATCAAACTTTCCGGTTCCACCCCGCTCCCAAGCACGGCTAGAAGTTCATCTTCATTCCACGTACTTGCATTCAGTGAGAGGGAAAACACCTTAGATAAAGATGTAACCGCTTCTTGATCAAACCCATCATCAAGGCGAATACCTTTAATCCCTAATGGCCATAAATCCTCAAGTTTGCTAATCCCCAAATGATTAAGCGTGTTTAATGATACATCTGCATGGATTTCCATTCCATAGGACTCTGAAAGCTTTAAAAGCTTGATCATCCTCTTTACGAGGTCACCCTTTTCTTCAGGAATATGAAGCGAGGTAAATGCCCTCTTCACTCCTAGGTTGGCGGCATGGATAATTTGTGCTTCTGCATGTGGATCCTGTAAATAAAAAGAGATTCCAATCACTTGAATTCTACTGCCATTTCATCTTTAAATCCAAACAAATACGTAAAAACAAATCCTGCTATATAGGAAATAAACAACCCTACGAGGAACAGACCGATTTGGTTTGGATGCACTAAAAAGGTAAGCGGTAGTCCAGAAACACCGATAGACGACGTTGCGATTCCGAAATGAGCTTGGAATGCCCCACCTACTCCTGCACCTAAACAGGCGGTTAAGAAAGGCCGGCCCAGTGGCAGCGTCACTCCAAATATAAGCGGTTCGCCGATACCAAGCATCCCTGAAGGAAGACCCCCGCCGATTGCTCTCTTTAAACTAGCTTTCTTCGTTTTCATATAGATGGCAAATGCCGCTCCTACTTGCCCTGCACCTCCCATTGCCAAAATGGGTAGCAGTGGATCATCTCCAATCGAATTGATCAATTCTAGATGAACTGGCGTTAAACCTTGATGTAAACCAGTAATGACGAGAGGTAGGAATGCCGCACCAAGCACGAATCCTGCTACAACACCGCCGATATCCAATATATTCAATAACCCTGTCGTAATGGCATCCGATAAAAACCCTCCTACCGGCATAAAAACAATGTAAGTGACAATCCCGGTAATGAGTAAAGCGATGGTTGGCGTCAAAATGATATCCAGTGATTGCGGAATGAATTTCCTGACCTGTTTTTCCACCAAGGCTATGAAGATAGCAGCAAAAAGGACTCCTATCAACCCACCGCGGCCAGGAAGTAAATTTTCACCGAACAATGAAATGTCGCCGACTGCCGGATTGATGACCAAGATACCCGCTACTGCACCAAGTGCAGGTGATCCGCCGTATTCCTTTGCCGCATTGGTCCCAACCAAAATTCCCAAATAGGCAAAGAGCCCTGACCCGATAACGGTTAAAATGATGGCTAATTGCGACTCTGCTGCAAGCCAGCCCGCTTGAACGATCGCTTTTGTAATACCGGTAATCAAACCTGATGCCACTAACGCGGGAATTAAGGGGATGAAAATGCTTGCAATCCTGCGTAAAAAAAGTTTAAAAGGTTTGGCGTTTTTCCTATCATTCTCGGATTTGTTCTTCGAGGCCACTTCTTTTAAGTCCAAACCGCCGGAAGACTCCAGAAGCTTTTCAAATTCTGTATGAACCTTGTTCACCACGCCTGGTCCCAGGACGATTTGGATCGTTTCTTCTTCAATGACGCCAAGAACGCCGTCCGTGTTTTTTATATCATCCATGTTTACTTTTGAACGATCGATTGGCATTACCCTTAGTCTGGTCATACAATGTGCAGCATCGGCAACATTCGATGCCCCACCTAATTTCCCCAATATCTCTTCTGCTAAACTGGCGTACTTATCCCCCTTACCCATTCAAAAACCCCCTTTGTCAAATCTCGTAATATTCATTTATATCGATCCGTCATCGATTTGATTGCGGACCTGGTGTTATCAATATATTGGACAGTTTCTTCATATTGCTCTGAAGCCATCCCCAAAAACAAAATGTCAATCATATATAACTGCGCCAATCGTGAGGATGTTGCTGCACTTCGAAACGGTGCTTCATTCGAAAAGGATGTATACAGTGTCGCATCACATAAAGAAGACACCGTTGTTTGGCCAAAATGAGTAAGCCCGATCGTCTTGACCCCACGTTCTTTAGCAAGCTTCAGTATATTGACAACTTCAGGTGTTTCCCCTGAGAATGAAATGGCAAAAACGATGTCATTTTCATCTGCATTTGCAATCAGGGTTGCAACTAAATGCATATCTGTAAAAGCAGTTGCCCCTTTATTGATGCGAAGTAATTTTTGCTGAGCATCTGCAGCAACTATATTCGAAGCACCCACTCCGCAAAAGTGGACGGTTTTAGCGTTCAGCATCAGCGTTATAGCCTGTTTGAGATTATCATGATCGATTATTTCAGATGTGTCCCGAATGGTCTGAATCGAATTACTCGTCGTTTTCTCAACAATCCGATACAGTGATTCGGAAGGCTCGATATCCCGGTAACCCTGTTCTACAGTCTTCATCAAATCTCCAGCTATCCTTATTTTCAGATCTTGAAACCCCTTTATTCCAAGCGATTTACACAACCTAATAACAGCAGCCCCGCTGGTTTGGGCAGACGTACTCAATTCCTGTACAGTGCTGTTCACAACTTCATGAGGATTCTGTAGAATATATTCTGCTAGTTTTTGTTCTGATTGCGGCAGCTTGCTCAACATCGTCTGTATGATGGATAATCCTCCTGTAGCCATTGTTTCCCTCCTTAATCTTTATGGATCGAGATGGCTTTTCTGACATCTCCATCAGCCTTTTCCAGTAACTCGATTGCTTTTTGATAATCTGTTGCCGTTTTTATCATGACAATCGCTGGTTTAACTTGATTATTTGCCTTCTCAAGCGTATTCAAAGCTTGATCATAGTCAGCATTCGTTACAGTTTCTATGATGCCTATCGCACGGTCCTTCAGTTTTTGATTACTGACATTTACATCAACCATCAGATTTTCATAGACTTTTCCCAAGCGGATCATGGTTGCTGTTGAAATCATATTGAGTACCATTTTATGTGCGGTTGCCGCTTTCATTCTCGTGGATCCCGTTAACACTTCCGGTCCGACCACCACTTCAATCCCTATATCAGCTGCTTCTGTGATGCTCGCGTTTTTATTGCATGATAAAGCCACCGCTTTAGCCCCAACTTTCCTTGCATAACGTAAAGCGCCCCTCACATAAGGGGTACGGCCGCTTGCCGCAATGCCTATTACCGTATCAATTGCTGTAAGGTTCACGTCAATTAAATCAGATTCCCCAAACTCTTCTTTATCCTCCGCTCCTTCAACAGCCCGAACAAATGCCTTTTCCCCTCCTGCAATAATTCCCAGCACCCTATCAGGCGGGGTACTGAAAGTAGGTGGACATTCCACGGCATCCAGAACACCGAGTCTTCCGCTCGTTCCTGCTCCGATGTATATGAGTCTCCCACCTTTTTTTAACGATTCGTAAGCCCATTCAACTACCGTTTTTATTTCTGGCAAAACCTCCTGTACCGCTGCTGCCACCTTTGAATCTTCTTTATTGATTGCTGAAATGATTTCCATCGTATTTACACTATCGATATTCATCGTCCCTTCGTTCCGTAATTCAGTCGTTAACGAACGCAGATGTTCTTCCATAGACAATCAAATCCTCCTATTGCTTAAATATAATTTCAAAATTTGATAGAAAATAATGAAATTATATTTCATATTATATTCAATGATAGCGGTTTCATTACTTTAGCACAAGATATTTTTGTAAAATTCACATTATTCATTCCCTTAACATACCCCACACAGGCAATCTCCTTATTTGGAATCAAATAAAATTTCATTACATCCCGGGGAAATGGATGCATCTATAGCCGCCTTCTGCGTGTAATGATTTACCCATAGAAACCTCTAGTTTTGTAATATTGCACTCCTGATTTTTCCGACAATAAAAAAACGTGTACCGTTCCCAAACTTGGGTACGATACACGCATAAGTACTATAACAAAATGCTAAACTGGTTTACTCACAGGACTCGGGACGCCTGCAACCCCTGACCCAGTTAACGGACGGGGACAACTTTCCCGTCTTCGACAGCGCCGACGACAATAGTTGATGCAAATCCTCCATTTTCATCAATTGAGGGAATATCATATATTTTTTGATCTGGCCCTATATTTGAAAGACCATCCTGCATATGTTTACGGATAGCCTTCGCATCATCCACACTGCCTGCAGATTTCATAGCTTCAACAAAGGCATACATGGCGATATAATTCAAACCTACTTCGGAACTTGGATCTTCCTTATAGTTCTTTTGATATTTCTCAACGAAAGCGGGAACTGCTTCTTCATCCGAATCCATCAGTGGAAGAACGCCAATCGAGCCTTCCAATGTTTCATATGAACCGGCAATCGGCTTCATTTGATCTAGCTTTGCTTGATCCATGATGATGAAACCGCCTTTAAACCCTAGCTCCCGAGCTTGCTTCGCTACTTTTGCCGTAGGTTCCGAAGCACCACCGATAAATAGAACATCAGGGTCTTTTTTCAAGGCATTGGTAACGATCGTGAAGAAATCGGTTTCTTTGGCGAAATCGATCGACGAATTATAAACGACTTTACCGCCTTGCTTTTCCCAATGTGGGAGAACGGCTTCCGTCCAGTCTTTACCATATTGGGAGGAAGTAGGTAAAGCGGCTATTTTCTTGCCGAAATTTTCCATTGCGTAAGTTGTAAAAGGTTCGATATACCCTTCGTAATTCGGCGGAATTCGAACGGTTAATGAATTTCCACTCTCGGTCACTGTCGGTTCACTCGTATAAGCACCAATGATGAATTCCTCTTGTTCATTAAAAACCTGCAGTGCCAACACACCTCCGCTATGAGGCGTGAAAATGATCGGCGTATCATGTTCCTGAATTAGCCGTTTTGCATTCGCACCTGTTTCATTTGGTAAGTATTTATCATCCAATGATACCAAATTCAATGTGTATTTCTTACCATCCACTTCAAAACCACCAGCATCGTTAATTTCATTGACGGCCATTTCGACACCATTCAATGTCCTTTTCCCATATAGCGCTGCTGCCCCGCTTAATGGACCGCTAAAACCAATGTTAACGACATTTTCACTTTTACCTTTACCGCCACTGCTAGACACAGTGCTATCCCCTTTATTGCACCCAGTCAAAACAGTGATCATTAGCAGCATGAAGACAAATATTACTTTCAATTTTTTCATAAAAATCCCCCATTCAATTTTTCAGGCTCCAATATATGCTTTCCTTACTTCATCATTGGCTAATAAATCACTGGCTGTCCCTTGAACGACAATTTCCCCATTTTCAAAAACATATCCTTTATCTGCAATGCTAAGGGCAGCATTCGCGTTTTGTTCCGCAAGCAGGATCGTGATTCCTTCCCGGTTTATTTCTTCAATGACTTGAAACATCTGTTCGACAATAAGTGGAGCCAGTCCCACCGAAGGCTCATCAAGCATCAACAATTTGGGTTTCGACATCAAGGCCCTTCCAATTGCCAGCATTTGCTGTTGACCTCCGCTCAGGCTTCCCGCTTCATCATGATGCTTTTCTTTTAAAATCGGGAATAAATGATAGACGTATTCCAAGGAATCCTTGATCTCCGCCTTTTTCTTTCGATGCACATAGGCACCCATCCTCAGGTTTTCCTGGACGGTCATCTGTGGAAATAGTTTACGTCCCTCGGCACACTGGACTATTCCCTCCAGAACATTCTTATCCGGGGCACGGCCCCCTATGGGCATGCCCTGAAAATGAATTTCCCCCTTGGACAGCTTACTGATACCGCTTATGGAACGAAAAGTCGTGCTTTTCCCTGCCCCATTAGCTCCTAACAAAACTACGATTTCTTCCTTGGCAACTTCGATATTCACATGTTTTATCGCAGTGAAACTCCCATAATTCACGGCGACATCGGTTAACTTAAGCACTGGCACTACCTCCCAAATAGGCTTTAATCACCGCTTCATTTCCGCGGATCTCCTTAGGTGTGCCCTCGGCAATTTTTTCCCCGTAATTAAGGACCATGATTTGATCTGCCAAGTTCATGATCATATGCATTTTGTGCTCGATTAAACAAATGGTCAGTCCTGATCGATTTAATTTTTTAATCAGTTCTGTCAAACCTTCCGTTTCATCCGGGTTGATTCCCGCAGCAGGTTCATCGAGAAAGATAATTTCCGGTTCCGTTGCAAGGGCAAGGGCAATGGCTGTCCGTTTCTTTTCCTCCTGCGAGATGCTGGAGACCATTCTGTCAGCAGATTGCGTCAATCCAACAATATCAAGCACCTCCATTGCCTTATCCCTGCATGCCGCTTCCTCCCGTTTTAAACGGTTTGTTCTTAGAATGGCATCAACCAAATTGGATTTGGTACGCAGTCTATGCCCGACAATGACATTATCCAAGACGGTCGATTGATCAAAAAGGCTTGTCGTTTGAAAGGTCCTTGAAATTCCAAGCCCTGCAATTTCATTGGCAGGAAGTTTGGTGATATCTATCCCTTTAAAAAGGACCGTACCTGAAGTTGGGCGATGAAAGCCACTGATCAAGTTGAAAAAAGTTGATTTTCCTGCACCATTCGGTCCGATTATTGCATTGATTCTGCCTTTTTCAATCATAAAATCCACATTATTGACCGCCGCTAATCCGCCAAACCGCTTTGTCAAATTCCTCGTTTCGATAAGCAAACTCATCCCTCCTCCGCTTTCATGTGAATTTCGTTTCTCACCTTGGACCGCTTATTAACTTTTCGCTTGTTTTGCCAATCAAAGATGGCCCCTGAGATTCCGCGCGGATAAAAGATGATGATTATCGTAAGCAATGGTCCGAATATCAACATTCGATATTCTTGAAGGAATTGCAGATTCTGCGAAAGGATAACTAATAGTAATGTACCTACCAATGGACCTGAGAGTGTCCCGATTCCACCAACCAATAAATACATCAATAGATCGAACATTATGGCAGTTGATCCGATATCAGGTCCAATGAAGCGAATGAATGAAGCATACAAGGCACCTGCTAAACCTGCAAAGAATGTGGATAGGACAAATGCGGTTAACTTATTCTTCATTGTGGATATGCCTATCGTTTGTGCAAGGTCCTCGCTGTTCCTGATGGCCATATACGTCCTGCCGGTCAACGAGCGGATAATTCGATACACGATCAAAATCACTGCAAGCAGGAAAATGAGGACCAAATAATATTGTGATGCTGCAGTATCAAATGCGATTGGACCTATATTTCCAGGAGCAGGAATACCGATCAATCCCCTAACCCCTTCTGTAAGCCCCTCCCATTTATCGATGACCAGATATATGATGTAACCAACACATAGGGTATAAATCGCGAAAAAGTGTTCCTTTGTCCTCAACGCTATCAATCCGATTAAAAACCCAATTGCACATGTGATTAAACATGCCGTTACAAGTGCCAACCAAAAGTTCATTCCCGCTTTTACCGTCAGCAGGCCAAGTGAATATGCTCCAATGGCAAAAAATCCAGCATGTGCAAGTGAGAGATATCCAGTATATCCTGACAGTAAATTAATCCCATAAACAGCTATCGCCCAGATGAACGAAAGCGTCAGCATATGGAGATAATAGTCGTTTTGCGCGATAAAGGGGAATGAAAATGCAAAGATGATAAGAGCGATGATTCCATTTCTTTTCGTTAAGATCTTCACGCTACCTCTCCCCCTTGGCAAAAAGACCTGTTGGTTTCACGGTTAATATCACGACTAAAAGAATGAATGCGATGATGTCCTTATAATCATTTGAAATATAAGTTGCGCCCAGGCTCTCACTAAAACCTAGGATATATCCGCCTACGATCGCCCCCGGGATGCTCCCCATCCCGCCCAAGATGATAATGACGAATGCTTTTAGGATGACTAAATGCCCCATGCCGGGAAAAACAAGGTTAATCGGTGATGCAAGGGATGAAGCGATGGCAGCTAAACCACCCGATATCATGAAGGTCAGCATCGCGACTTTATTAATGTTGATTCCCACTAATGACGCACCTTCACGGCTTTGGGACATCGCTATTATCGTTGACCCGGTATAAGTTTTCTTAAGGAAAAGATAAAGTAAAACCATTACTGCGATAGCTGACACGATGATCAATAACCGCTGTAGTGTGAACGTCAAGCCCATGAAGTTGACGACTTGGCCGTATGGAGAAGTCATTGTATGGAAGTCTGCACCCCAGACAAATTGGGCAAAAGCTTCAAGAAAAAGGAGAATGCCGATTGCTGCTATCTTATCGTGCAATGGAGGTGCCTCCCTTAACAGACGAAACACGAAACGTTCCAAAAGGACTCCCAACAAACCAACAACGATAACGGATACAAACATGGCAATCCAGTAATTGACCCCATATAATGTCATCATTGACAACGTGATATATCCACCCAACATATATAGGGCACCGTGGGCAAAGTTCGGGATATGCAAAATTCCATATACTAGCGTCAATCCCAGGGCAACAAGACTATATACGCTGCCAATCGTCAAACCATTAAAAAGCTGCTGGATCAAAATATCCATTTACTTCCTCCCTGATAATTATTGAATTTCACTTTGCTCCTAGGTTCATTCCCTGGCCCACATTCCTGTCCATATTTTGAAAGCACACTTCTGCGACGAAAAACACTTTCACTTATTCCTCACTGGCTCAACCTCTCGAGGAGGAGCAGTAACTCAATCATCGATCAATTAGATAGGCACTGTTTATTTCCCTATTCTTTCCGCCTACAGATATAGCTTAGGAGTAGCGGATAACACCACTCGGGTTCTTGTTAGCGCTTTCATTTATAATGACTACTTATTTCAGTACATGCACCTAACGTTTTTAAGTCCTTATTCTTTCTGCCTAATGAATCCCAGGCGATACGATTATCTGAAATGCATATGCTGTTTTTAGGGATAGCCACTGATTCCTTCTTCTCTGATTAACAGTTTCCCCGCGGTAATCGTCTGGATCGTTCACCCCTTTCACCTCGCACTTTCTACAGGTTCTTCCGTAGATAGATTTAATTTCCTATTTATGAATGCAAGTGCCGTGCCATAAGTAACACACTGTCCAACCGCCTATTCCCAGCACTGTGAATTCATTATTGAATTGTAAAAACCAAATGTATGGGTTCCATATGGGTTATCCATCATTCACTTTTGACTGAAAAAATCATTTCTGAATCAGTAAAAGAATCAGAATGAAGAAATAAAAAGACAAGTATCTAAAAATACCCTTCACAACTACATTTATTTCTCGCAATAGGAGGTAATCATGCACAAAAAGCAACATTAAAAACGAAATTTTTTCGGGGGTAATTTTTGATATGAACAAAATATGTGGTAATTATCTATCTGTTGTTCTTGTAAAGAAGGCTCCTTACCAAGTTGAGGTAGTTTATTCATGAAAAGAATATTACTTCGTTATTCAGTAATGAGTTCTATGTTTCTTACTGATGTTGGTATCTCTGATGTGATGAAGTTAGAACTCAGTACTGTTCAATAGAAGCCCATGAGGTACGGAGACATTAAATTACAGTGCATATGGGGGGAGATTAAGTATTGAGCATCTCAAAATTCCAAGTTGAACGTTTCTAGAGTATATACAAGGGTTGCCAAAGACAAATATTGGTTGGAGACTACTTATTGAAAAAAGAAGGTGATTTCATGATGGATAATTTAAAACCCTACCTTGATCTTGCTAACACAATAATATTTTTCCTTATTTATTTGAATATTAGAAAAAAGTAAATAACAATCTTTAATAAGGCAATTCCTCCCATCCCGTCTACTAGATAGCAAGTCACCCATCTTATTAGATGGATAAAACTACATTTCTTTCATCTGCGATGGATCTATAAAATTTTTCCCCTTCCAAGTACTTAACTCCATGTAATTTTTCGCCTATCCGGTATTTAGTCAAAAAAAAATGCACCTCCCATTGTTGGATGGTGTCCAACAATGGGAGGTGCATTTCATACTTACCTATTCTTTTCCACTGACCTTCAATCGATATTTTTTAAGTTTCCGCACAATTGTTGCCTGGCTGGAATCAAGGGCTTCTGCGATTTCATATGTAGTTTGGTAGGTTTGAGCCGCTTTCGTCAGGATTTCCTTTTCGGCTCTTTCCACCGCTTCCTTTAAAGTTAGGGAAGAATTACGGTTGGGCTGATTCCGATTTTCCGGCTGATATTCTTCTGGAAGGTCGTTAATCGATAATAAATGATTATCCGTCAGTACGACGAGCCTTTCCACTATATTAATCAATTCACGGACATTTCCTGGCCAATCATGTTGATAAAAGTATTCCTTCAGCCTCGAATCTATTTCTTTTGAGAATTTATATTGTTCGTTTGCCTTTGTTAAAAATAGGTCAATCAATGCCAAGATATCTTCTCTTCTTTCCCTTAGGGGAGGAATCGTAATCGGAATGACATTCAGCCTATAAAAGAGGTCTTCACGAAAATCGCCCGATTTGACCATTTCCGATAGATTCCGGTTCGTGGCTGCGATTATGCGAACATCGATTTTCTTTGGCTTTGTACCTCCGATTCTTTGAATCTCCCTTTCCTGAAGGGCCCGAAGCAGCTTCACTTGAAGTTGCAGGGGAAGCTCACCGACTTCATCCAAGAACAAGATCCCACTTTCCGCCAGCTCAAACATCCCTGGTTTACCTTTTTGATTGGCACCGGTAAATGCCCCTCCTTCATATCCAAAGAGCTCGGATTCCAATAAATCAGCAGGAATTGCCCCACAATTTATTTTGATGAAATCTCCTTTTTTAGATCGGATGCTCCGATTATAAATATTACGGGCAAGGACATCTTTTCCAACGCCCGTTTCTCCTAAAATGAGTACGGTCGCATCAATATCCGATATTCTTTCAGCAATCTCATAAATCATTTTCATCTTATCACTGACGAATACGACGCCATCCTGGCTTGTTATCTTCCGCAGTTTTTCAATTTCCTGCTTATATTGATTATTCAATTCATTAACTTTCGTTAACTCATGCATCAGTTCATTTAAATCTGATAAATCTCTTATATTCGTAACGACTTGCTCTATTTCCCCTGCCGCATTAAAAACGGGACTTCCTGTAATCAATGTTTCTTTTCCAGCAAAATTATCCTGTACGACTGATACCGTTCGTCTCAGCTTCACTACCTTATGCGTCACCGAAGCATTCAGGATGCCGCGCTTAATCAATTGGTCCACCGACTTGCCTATATAATACTCTTTTGGAATGCCAGTGATCCGTTCAATTGCCGAATTGGTATAAAGGGTGATTCCATCTTGATCGGTGATGTATATCCCATCATAGGAATTTTCGATAATGGCATCCAGAGCGCGATTCAACTTATCCGTTTCATGAGCATCAATCAATAAATCATCCAAAAATTGTGTTTCTCTGCCTATATATAGAATATTGTCAGTATCCATTTGTTTCATCAATAAAAATAAATACCGTTTATCACGCAGCCTTGCAGCTGCAAGCCTTTTATTATCGAGAAATTGCCACTCATCGAATTGTTCGGTTAATATTTTATTACCATTCTGACCTAACAATTGATTAAAATAATAGCCCCAATCCTTTATCCGGTTTGCAGAATCCACGACTAGTGCAGGAAAGGTCCACTCTTTGAGCAAATTAAACTGAGAATCCTGTTTCACTTGATTCAATACTATTCACCGCCGCAAAAAGAATTCTTTTTAAGTACAATTCTGGATAAAATTCGAAATCCCTTTAAAATTGTCGAATTTCGTTCCTAAAAAAAGTAGTGATGAAATAACTTTCATCACTACTTTCCCTTAGTAGGTCTTAAAAATAACCTCTCCACTGATCGCTTCCTTACCTGACTGGTTAGTGGCCGCTACATTGAAAAAATATCTATCCCCATTTTTTTCTTTTAGATCGGCTTGAAGAGTTAGGACATCATTCAAGAAAACCATACCTTTGAAACGAATCTTGTATTCTTCGATAAATCCGATTTCATAAAGATTACTGAAAATCTTTGCGAGGTTTCCCATCGTCCACATTCCATGTGCGATGATACCGGGAAGACCAGCATTTTTTGCTTCCTCATCAATCGTATGAATGGGATTGAAATCACCTGATGCACCAGCGTACTTAATGAGATCCAAACGCGTTACAGGTTCAAGCTCAATTGAATGTAACGAGTCACCAATATGAAGTTCGGTTAATGTCGTCACTTACTCATCACCATCTTTCTGATCGTTTCATTGATAATGACAAGCTGTTCAGCAGTGAAGACAATTTCCCCATCCGCATCCGTCCCATAATTTTTAAAGGCTAGAAATCCCATTTCCCCTTGTTTTCCCTTTTTCTCATAATAGTCTTTCACTTCCGTATAACAGGTGATTTCTTCCCCTACCTTCAGCGGCCTGTTGTAGCGATATATCTGCTCGCCGTGAATCAACCCTTTATTCGGGAGGTTTAAGCTTTCGATCGTCCCAAAATCAAAAACCCTTGGGAAAGTTGGTGGTGCGATATTCGTTCCATACCTTGATTGCCTGCCTATTTCTTCATCGATGAAAATCGGGTGGGGATCACCAATCGATAATGCGAATTTTTTAACGGCACCCCGTTCAACCATATTTTTAACGGGTTTGGATCGTTTTCCAATACTTTCGTTGAACATAACATCCCGCCTTTTCCCTTAATTTTTTGGACCGCCTGCGACATATAAAACCTGCCCACTAATGAATGAGGATGCTTCATCAGCAAAGAATGCAACAGCATGAGCAATATCACTTGGCAAACCGCTTCTAGCAACAGGAATACTGTTTGCCCTATCCTGGATGAATTGTTCAAAACTCACTCCCACCCGCCTGGCTGTTTCTTTCGTCATTTCGGTTTCGATAAAACCTGGTGCGACCGAATTAGCCGTTATTCCATATTTTCCAAGTTCGATCGCTAGTGTTTTTGTTAACCCCTGAAGCCCGGCTTTTGCAGCTGAATAATTAGCCTGCCCACGATTCCCAAGGGCGGAGGTGGATGATATATTGATGATTCTTCCGTATTTATTTGCAACCATATGCTTCTGGGCGGAACGTACTGCATTGAAGGTACCCTTTAAATGCACATCCATCACCGTTTGCCAATCTGAATCGGTCATTTTAAAAAGTAGATTATCTCGGATGACCCCCGCATTATTCACGAGGATATCAAGAGAGCCGAATGTGTCGGCTATTTCTTTAATGGATGCTTCCACTTCTTCGGAATTGACCACATTGGCCACTTTTGTAAAAATGGTGTAACCCTTATCCCTTAATTCATTTCCTGTTGATGTCAAAACCTCTTCGTTGATATCGATAATGGCTACATTTGCGCCTTCGCTTGCAAATAGTTCGACGATCGCCAGGCCAATCCCTCTGCTTCCACCCGTAACTAAAGCCGTTTTCCCTGTAAATCTCCCTGTCATAATCGTTTCCTCCTAATCTATTATAAGAATTGTCCTAATTTAACATGTCCCTTAATCAAATTTCGGGAAATGATCATCCGCTGTATTTCATCCGTGCCATCATAAATCCTCCAAAGCCTAGCCTCACGGTACCAACGTTCAATAGGAAGCTCCTTCGTATAACCCATGCCACCGTGTATCTGCAATACGCGATCAACGACCCGATTCCCCATATTCGCTCCATAGAGTTTAGCCATTGAAGCTAAATGGCGATTGTCTTCTCCATTATCAAGTGTGAAAGCTGCATTCAAAACAAGCCATCTTGCAGCTTCGATTTCTACAGCCGAATCAGCAATCTGCCATTGAATGGCCTGTCGCTCAGCAATCGGTTTACCGAATGTAACACGTTCTTTAGCGTATTCTATAGCCATTTGCAGCAATCTTTCTGCAGAACCGACAGCGCGCGCCCCCACAATCCATCTTGCAAACCCAATCCATTCCAAGCCTAGTTTATAACCGCCATGCACTTCCCCTAAAATGTTTTCTTCAGGTACCCTGACATTATCAAAAACCAAACCGGCCGGTCCCCATTCTCCCATCGTATTGATATATTCTGATCTCCAGCCCATATCACGGTCTACAATGAAACAAGTTACCCCTTCCGTTCCGGTTGCTTGATGACTTTCTTTGTCGGTTACAGCAATGACCATGACGAAATCGGCATCGTTTCCTCCTGTAATGAAAGTTTTTTCCCCGTTAAGCACCCATTCGTTCCCTTCTTTTACTGCCGTCATTTTAATATTTCGCGTATCGGACCCTGCTCCCGGCTCCGTCATGGCAAAACAGGTCTTTTTCTCCCCGTTAATCGTAGGGATCAGATATTTCTTTTTCTGTTCTTCATTTCCATAATAAAGAATATTGTCCGCCGAACCTCCAAAGCTGAATGGTACAAACGTTTTTGATACTTCCATCAAGACAATGGCCATCATAAGCTGTCCTAAGTCTGCCCCACCAAATTCCTCCGGAGTATTGATGCCCCAAAACCCAGCTTTTTTTGCTTTTTCCTGTAATTCTTTTAATGTCCCCTCTGGTAAACTAGGTTTTCCAGCCATTTCATTCCGTAGTACTTCATTTTCCAAGGGAATCAATTCATTTTCCACAAACTTGCGTATTGTTTTTTGTACCATTTTTTGTTCATCCGATAATCGTAAATCCATTTTAACCCCTCCACTTTCCAATTAGACTAGTTTTGATATTTTCTCTTCAATTGCCCAGTAATGATATTTTTTTGGATTTCGGATGTGCCTTCATATATTCTAGTGATTCGGGCATCCCGATAGAAACGTTCAACTGGATAATCCTTCATGTATCCCATCCCGCCATGAATCTGAACGGCCTTATCAGCGACACGATTATATACTTCTGAACCATACAACTTAAGCATTGCCGCTTCTTTAATGATTTTTTCTTTCTGATCGACCATCCATGCGACACGGTATGTGAATGAGCGAAGTGCTTCTATTTCCATTGCCATCTCGGCAATCATATGAGATACGGCTTGATGATCAATGATAGGAACATCGAATTGTTCACGTTCAGTGGCATATTTAGTAGATAGATCCAGCAGGTATTGACAGGACCCCAAATTTCGTGCCGCAAGGCCTGCCCGGCCATTTGCAAGGATTTTCAATGCATTTACATACCCTTGACCAACGTCCCCCAGTACATTTTCAGCCGGAACCTCGCAATCTTCAAAAACCAATTCGGCCGAATGTGAGCCTCGTAGTCCCATTTTCCTTTCCAGGCTACCAACTCTAAAACCAGGAAAATCCTTTTCTACTATGAATGAAGTGATTCCTTTTGCCCCTTTATCTTTGTCCGTTACGGCCATAACTGTAAAAATATCCGCTACATCTGCATTCGTTATATAATGCTTAGTCCCATTTAGGATATACTTATCGCCACTTTTGACAGCAGTCATTTTGAGATTCGTCGCATGGGACCCCGCTGCAGGCTCAGTTAAAGCAAATGCGCCAATTTTATTACCGCTTGCCATATCTGGAAGATACTTTTCCTTTTGCATTTCATTGCCCATTTCAACTATCCCTACTGTCCCTATACCTGTGTGGGCCCCAATCAGAGTGGTATATCCATTATGTGTTTTGCCGATTTCCTCATATAAAGCACATTTCCCTACCATTCCGATTCCGAGCCCACCATACTTTTCCGGGATACTAAGTCCGAATAACCCGATTTCCTTCGATAAATTAATGATCGATTCCGGTATATGATCTTCATCCTCTATCTGCATGGAAAAAGGATCGATTTGCTCTTCGATAAACTGTCTTATATTTTCTTTTAATAGCAGGATGTCTTCATCTAAGCGAAAGTCCATTTGCATTCCCCTTTATCTGCGAATTGATTGTTAACGCTTTCATATTTTATCCGAATAAGCGATATGTTTTTCTTGAAGCTTGCGTTTCAAGATTTTACCGACCGCTGTCTTCGGAAGTTCACTTTCAAATGTGATTATTTTTGGGACTTTAAAGGCAGCGAGCTGTTTTCGGCAATAATCTTTCAACTCGTTTTCAGTTATCCTTTCACTTGGCTTTAAAACTACCGCAGCATGTACCGTTTCACCGCGATATTGATCGGGAACGCCAAAGACGGCAGCTTCAAGAACCTTAGGATGGCTGTAGAGAATATCTTCAATTTCAATTGGATAAATATTGAATCCGCCTGCGATGATCATTTCTTTCTTGCGTCCCACAATGTAAAAGAAGCCATCTTCATCCATCTTGGCAATGTCACCGGTATGAAGCCATCCGTTTTGAATCGTATTTCGCGTCTCTTCAGGCATGCCCCAATAGCCTTTCATTACCTGTGGACCCTTTATGACCAATTCACCTGGTGTATCAACCATGAGGGATGGTTCTCCTGTAATACTGTCAATTATGGCGGCATCAGTATTCTGTAAAGGAATCCCGATACTTCCAGATTTCTGGAGACCGCTAACTGGATTTCGGTGAGTGACTGGTGACGCCTCGGACAGGCCATAGCCCTCTGCAATCTTTGTTCCACTCAATTCGTTAAACCTTGACAATACATTCAATGGCAATGGTGACGAACCTGAAACGCAAGATTTCAATGTATGCAAATCAAATGGTTGGGACTGGTAATATTGTAATAAAGCAATATACATCGTTGGTACCCCTGGAAAAATGGTCGGTTTAAGTTTATTGATAATATCGACGATTTCCGTCACCTCAAACCGGGATACAAGAATTAATTCTCCACCATTATAAAATGTCAGGTTCATCCCTGAAGTCATCCCGTAAACATGAAATAATGGGGAAACTCCAAGTACCCTTTCCTTCCCCTTTTGAGTATTTATTCTTGAAGCAGCTGCACTTTGCAGCGTATTCGCAACGATATTACCATGGGTTAGCATCGCCCCTTTAGAACGCCCTGTCGTTCCTCCTGTATATTGGAGAACGGCGACATCTTCGGAGGGTTCAATCCACACTGTGAAATCCGCCTCTGTTACTGATAGCAGCTTTTTTATCATTTCACATTTACCTTTTTCCAGAGACACACACAACATCTTTTCAACATCGGTTTCAGCCATTACGGCTTCAACTATTGGCAATAATTCGTCGAGCACAATGATGAGCCTTGCACCTGAGTCTTTCAGGACATGTATTAATTCGTTTTGCTTATACATCGGATTGATTTGGACAACTATTGCTCCATTCAAAAGAGTTCCGAAAAAACCAATCGGATATTGGGGACAATTAGGAAGCATAAGAGCCACACGATCCCCCTTTTTAATCCCTTCATCAGCAAGCAAGCGGGCACATTTTTTCACTAAGTTCCCTAACTCTGAATATGTATACCTTTGCTCCATGAACGTAACCGCTGTTTTATCCGAATATTGTTCGACTGATTGATAAAATAGTTCTGTTAAAGACATTTCAGGAATATCAATCTCCATTGGATTTCCGGGCGGGATATGCTTTTTCCAAGGTCTATCCATTGGTCCTCCCCTTTCTTCATTCAAAAAATAAAGAAGTCATACTAACAATATGCAAGGAGTGTGCCAAAAATAAATCGTTATGTTATGTAGATTCTGTTAATATTAAAATTCAAAATTGAATTATTTGTTGTCCCATTAGAAATATATGGCTCGCAATGCTAGGATTTAAAATTGACTCAATAAGTCATTTTTGACTTAAAAGGTTACTCTCGTAAAAGGACTCAACCTGTAATGGGGATATGCGGGGATTATTTTCTTATAGGACTGTTCTTTTGTGAAAAAAATAAAAAGGGATGCTGATCATGATCAGCATCCCTTTAAAAAAATGATTCACTGCTCTATGGCGGAGTCATCTTCCAATGATATCTTCCACAGTTCTTTCGCTTTTCCACTAACCGTTTCATCAAAAACAAATGATCCATTCGTGTATCGATCATGATTCTTTAATGAAGCGGCGTGGATCGTTTCAATGGTTCCCTTTTCGGAAAGAATGAATAGACTATCAGTTTTGTTGATGGTATCAAATCCAATGACCCTATGAGGATTCGATTTCAATTCCCTCAAGACCACGACACCGCGTTTTGCCCGGCTCGTTTTCTCAAACTCGGTTAATTTCATTTTCTTGATGGCTCCGCGCTGGGTAACGATAAGGATTGATTCTTTACTATCCTTGGCTAAAACCTTACCGCCAATGACATAGTCATCCTCTTTCAAATTAATCCCTTTTACTCCTGCTGCCCGGACACCTACAACACTTACTTCTTCTTCATCAAACCATAAACCATAGCCATTATGCGTGACTAGGAAAAGGTCTGCCTGTCCATCGGTATGATGGACATCGACCAGTTCATCATCACCTTTTAAATTGACACCGACCAGTGGTTTTGAATGTCTCTGGGCTTTGTAGGAAGCTATTTCAGTCTTTTTCACCATACCATTTTTAGTGATGAACACTAAGAATTGCGGCAGGGTGAAATCTTTGATAGGAATCGCTTTTATGATTTGTTCTTCCCTGTCGATAGGTATGATGTTCGCGATATGCTGACCGGTTTCCTTCCAACGAATATCAGGAAGCTGATGAACTGGACAATAGAGGAAGTTTCCTTTTGATGTGAACAGTAACAGGACATCTGTCGTATTCATCTCCAGCCTCTGGAGCAGGCGATCGGAATCCTTCATGCCAAAATCAAGACCGCCTGATGCTGCATAAGACCGTAATGAAGTCCGTTTGACATAGCCTTCTTTCGTCACGGTCACCATCACATCTTCACTCGCAATCAAGACTTCAAGATTAATTTTGATTTCTTCAATTTCTTTTTCGATTTTGGAACGCCGGCCGTCATCAAAACCTTTTTTAATGAATCGAAGTTCTTTTTTTATAACTTGAAAAAGAACTTTTTCACTGCCAAGAATCTTGGTCAATTCCTCAATTTTGTTCTTCAATTCCGCTGCCTCTGCTTCAAGCGCTGTAATATCCGTATTTGTCAGCCTATATAACTGTAAGGAGACAATGGCTTCAGCTTGAGCTTCTGTAAATGCGAAATTAGCGATGAGATTATCTTTGGCATTCCGTTTATCTTTAGAGGCACGGATTACAGCGATGACTTCATCCAATATAGATAAAGCCTTCACTAAACCATCGACAATATGTGCCCTGTCATGAGCTTTTTGCAACTCATAACGGGAGCGGTTCACGATTACCTCTTTACGGTGATCGATATAAGCATCTAGCATTTTTGGCAGGCTCATCAATGTCGGCCGCTTTTTATAAATCGCGACCATATTAAAATTGTAAGCAATTTGAAGATCGGAATTTTTATATAAATAATGCAGGACGCCATTGGCATCCGCTTCCTTTTTCAGTTCAATGACGATACGCAGTCCTGTACGGTCCGTTTCATCCCTTACTTCAGCGATACCTTCCACTTTCCGGTCAAGACGGAACTCATCCATTTTCTTAACAAGGTTCGCTTTATTGACTTCATAAGGGATTTCAGTGATGACGATTTGCTGTTTGCCGCCGCGAATCGTTTCAACTTCCGCCAACCCGCGAATGATTATTTTCCCTTTACCTGTTTCATAGGCTTTACGAATGCCTTCAATTCCTTGAATGATACCGCCTGTAGGGAAATCCGGCCCCTTAATGACCGTCATTAAATCAGCGACTGTTGCTTCAGGCTTATCGATTCGCATAATGGCAGCATCAATGACTTCACCTATTTGATGTGGCGGGATTTCAGTGGCATAACCGGCAGAAATTCCTGTGGATCCGTTTACAAGCAAGTTAGGAAACATCGCTGGCAAAACAATAGGTTCTTCCGAAGTATCATCGAAGTTCGGTACAAAATCGACCGTCCTTTTTTCAATATCTCGTAACATCTCGGAGGCAATCGATGATAGCCTTGCTTCTGTATACCTCATCGCAGCAGGCGGATCACCATCAATACTACCGTTGTTTCCGTGCATTTGAACCATGACCTTTCGCAGCTTCCAGTCTTGGCTCATCCGGACCATTGCCTCATAAACAGATGAATCGCCATGAGGATGATAGTTACCAATTACATTACCGACCGTTTTTGCAGATTTCCTAAATCCTTTTTCCTGTGTATTTCCTTCTACATGCATCGCATACAATATCCTGCGCTGAACTGGCTTTAATCCGTCCCTTGCATCCGGCAGTGCCCGATCCTGGATAATATATTTACTATAACGCCCGAAGCGGTCCCCAATTACCTCTTCTAGCGGCAAATCTCGAAACGTTTCTTCAAATACCATCGTTATTGACCTCCTCTTCAATCGACATATTTTCATTATCTAAAATATTCGATTCCTCTTCGAGACCAAAAGCGACATTGGCTTCAATCCATTTACGGCGCGGTTCGACCTTATCTCCCATCAACGTTGTCACTCGTCTTTCTGCACGGGCACCGTCATCGATCTTCACACGTATCAATGTCCTAGTTTCCGGGTTCATGGTGGTATCCCATAATTGATCGGCATTCATCTCACCCAGCCCTTTATAGCGCTGAATCATATAGCCTTTCCCTACCTTATCTATCGCTCCCTGAAGTTCCTCGTCGCTCCAAGCATATTCAATGACTTCTTTCTTCCCGGTCCCTTTACTCACTTTATATAAAGGGGGCAAGGCAATGTAAACCTTTCCTGCCTCTATCAACGGCTTCATATAGCGATAAAAGAAAGTCAGCAGCAGCACTTGGATATGGGCACCATCCGTATCGGCATCAGTCATGATGATAACTTTATCATAGTTGGTGTCCGGCGTATTGAACTCCGCCCCGACACCTCCACCGATAGCATGGATGATCGTATTTATTTCCTCGTTTTTAAAAATATCCGCTAGTTTTGCCTTTTCCGTATTGATAACTTTACCCCGTAATGGCAGTACTGCTTGGAATCGGCGATCGCGCCCTTGTTTTGCGGATCCTCCAGCAGAGTCCCCTTCCACGAGATATAATTCATTCCGTTCGGGATTTTTCGATTGAGCTGGTGTCAATTTCCCTGAAAGGATGGCGTCAGATTTTTTCCGTTTCTTTCCGCTTCTTGCATCTTCACGGGCTTTGCGCGCAGCTTCCCGGGCCTGGAACGCTTTAATCGCTTTTTTAACCAATAGTGTACTCGTGGTCGGATCTTCTTCAAAAAAGTAGGCTAAGTGCTCTGACACGATGGAATCGACTGCAGAACGGGCTTCACTAGTTCCAAGCTTGCTCTTGGTTTGTCCTTCGAATTGAAGAAGTTCTTCTGGGATACGAACAGAAATTATTGAAGACAAGCCTTCACGTATATCGGTACCTTCGAGGTTTTTATCTTTTTCCTTCAATAGCCCCATTTTTCTGGCATAATCATTAAATGCCCGTGTCATGGCCGTTTTTGCGCCAATCTCATGGGTGCCGCCGTCTTTTGTTCGAACGTTATTTACAAAGCTTAAAATATTTTCTGAATACCCATCGTTGAATTGAAAGGCGAGATCGACTTCTATCCCATTTTGTTCCCCTTCTAAGCTGACTACACTATGGAGGGTCTCTTTTTCCTCATTTAAGTAATCCACAAACGCTTCAATTCCATTTTCATAGTGAAAAGTTTCATTATGATCGTTTCGTTCATCCGTCAAATCTATCTTCATGCCTTTTAAAAGAAAAGCTGATTCGCGAAGACGCTCACATAGGATATCATAATTGAACGTTGTCACCGAAAATATTTTTGGATCGGGCTTGAAGTGGATTTTGGTACCAGCTTGATTGGTTTTACCGATTTTCTCCAGGGTGGTTTCCGGCTTGCCGCCATTGAAAAAACGTTGTTCGTAGATGAACCCGTCCCTTTTGATCGTCACGACAAGCCATTCAGACAACGCGTTAACGACCGAAGCACCAACCCCATGAAGGCCTCCACTCGTTTTATAACCGCCTTGTCCAAATTTACCCCCGGCATGAAGAATCGTCAAAATGACTTCAGGCGTCGGTTTACCCAATTTATGCATACCGGTAGGCATTCCACGGCCTTTATCTGACACACTTACACTGTTATCTTTATGTATTTTCACACTAATTTGGTCTCCATATCCAGCCAAAGCCTCATCTACGGAGTTATCGACAATCTCGTACACTAAATGATGAAGTCCGCGTGCATCAGTACTGCCGATATACATACCGGGACGTTTTCTGACCGCTTCGAGTCCTTCCAGTACCTGAATTGCATCATCATTGTACTCGATTGTTTTTACTTTCTTTGCCACAGAAATTCCCCTTTCCTTACTAAACACAATTTCCGGGCCAAATCATACTGCAATGAAATGACTCACTAGCTTAACAAATTCATTCATACGTTAATATCATATAAAAAGTATAATACTTTCACGAACAAAGAACAAGTGTTCTATTTTTTTCGTCCCTTTTATTAGCGTTAGCACCTTTGTTTGGAACTGGTCACTTTTTTGAAAACGTATCATAGCTACCTTTCTAATTGTAGCGGTAAATTTTCATTTGGCAAATATACTTTTACTATTTTAATCAAATTAAGCTTAAATGGCTTAAATTTGCCCTGAAGCTCAATCCCCACTATTTCTCTGGTTGAGACACTGCCATCCTTAAAAAAGAGCGGAATTTCGCTCTTTTCATTTTACTTAGTAAGGGCGTGTTCGACTTTAATGCATCGATTCATGATGACAGTATATCCTTTTTCTTTTAAAAAATTATAGGCTTCTTCATTTTCCACTCCTAGCTGTGCCCAAAAGATATCAGCATCGATTTCTGCAAATTCCTTAGCAATCTCTGGAAGGAACTCTGAACGGCGGAAAACATTGACGATATCAATGTGCCCTTCAATATCTTTCAGGGCTTTTACAGCCTTGACACCTAGCACTTCAGATACAGCAGGGTTTACCGGGATGATTTCATAACCGCTTTCCTGCATGGCCTTTGATACCATATAAGAAGTTCGCTCAGGGTTATTTGATAAACCAACGACAGCGATGCGCTTTGATTTTTTCAACATCTGACCCATTTCTTCTCTGCTTGGATTCTCCATTATTCTTTTCAATCCCCTTTATAATAAAGTGTAATATTTGCATAGCATATAGAGTATTCCTTAACACGGGTATTAATTAAGAGAAAAGCTGTTTATTACCTTTATTAAGAAAGACCATTATACAAGAAAGAATATGTTTCGAAAAGGTGTGACCCACTTAACTTATCTTAACTGTCTTTCTGTTCATACAGACTACCACGTATTGTAATAATATATACAAAGAGGCTTCCATCAATTTATATTCACGAAAATAAGGAAGCGTAAACCTTTAACCCTTCATGAACTTAACGTATATCAAAAGATATAAGATCATCAAGGAAAATTCATTTTTTCAGTGGATTTTTTTTTGGACAGCCGTACCATTTTGTCACGAAAATGTTACAATAAGAGAAGCTTAACAGGTATTTTAAGGCTGTTTTTAGCTATTTCTACACGTTTATTTTTGAAAAAAGGAATAATCAGCTTCTTAAACGTGATAAAAAAGAAGATTTTTCTTTAAAGAAAGGGTCATAGAATGTTTACATTTATCACTCTACTGTCAGCCTACCTGATCGGTTCGATTCCTTCCGGTTTAATAATAGGTAAAACCTTTTACAAAATCGACATTCGGGAGCATGGCAGTAAAAATCTAGGCGGCACAAATACCTTCAGGACACTAGGTGTCAAAGCAGGGCTTACCGTTACCATCATGGATATACTTAAGGGTACCCTAGCAACGTTTCTTCCGTACTTGTTAGGCGTGGAAATGCATTTATTGCTAGCCGGCGTTTTTGCAGTCATCGGTCATATGTTTCCCATTTTCGCTAACTTTCGTGGCGGGAAAGCGGTGGCAACTTCAGCTGGTGTCATTCTTGCTTATGAACCATTGTTTTTTGTCTTTGCCGTTATCATATTCTTTATATCCTTATACATATCCAAATATGTCTCGCTTTCTTCCATGATTGCTTCTCTACTTGCTCTCATCTACAGTTTAGTGTTTCATGCCGGGGATTGGCCGCTTATTATTGTAATCGGTATATTAACGATTTTCATTTTTTACCGGCATCGTGCAAACATCAAGCGGATTATCAATAAAACTGAACCAAAAGTAAAATGGTTGTAACAGGATCATAATGTCCATCGAAATAAGCCCTTATACACGGGCTTATTTCCATTCTACAGTTGATTTGCCGTGTTATTCAGTATACTGGCATGCCCTGACACCTTTTCCGTAGAGTTTCCGATTTCCTGGATGACTGATACTAATTCCTGAATTGTCCTTTCCATTTCATTTGAATCCGTTATATTCCCTTCGATCACTCCGATTATTTCATTGAAGGCCTTTTCGGTTAACTCAGATTCTTCCTCTCCTGCTTGAACGACCGCCTTGACCCTTTGGACTGATTCAACAACTTCTTTCATATATTCACCGGAAGTATGGACGATTGCATCTATTTCAGTGATTGAAGTTTTAGTCTGTTCAGCAAGCTTCCTGACTTCATTCGCAACAACTGCAAATCCTTTACCATGTTCACCTGCACGTGCTGCCTCGATGGCTGAGTTCAATGAGAGTAAATTTGTCTGGTCGGCTATCCCCTGTACAAGCTTTACAAACTCGGTAATGGTTAGGAAGGATTGGTTTAACAAACCGATGTTTTCATCAACATTTTTCATGAATATAACAAGGTTTTGTATCTTTTCCGTCATGATCTGCATACGATCCTGACCCTCTTCAGCTATCGTTCTTGAACGAAGTGATAGATTAGCACGCATTGCGATCTGCGCTTTGACAAAATGCCCATTTTCTATCAATTGTTTAACGGATACATCCGTTTCTTTACTTAATAATAGTACTTCTTCACTAATCAATGAGATTTTCTTTTTCACTTCCTCCTTGATTTCTTTGTATTTATTTTCCCTTGCTTTTAAATTTTCCGCTTCATAGGCTTCAATGACTAACTGCTGTTCGAGATTGAGTATTTTTCCTATCGCTGATATCAATGCACGCTGCTCTTCTTCATTCTTGGTTTGCTCAAAGACAATCTTTTGCAAAAAATTCTGTACATTTTGAAAACCGGATGAATACCAACGTGGCTCTAATCCAATTCGATAATGAGTCTTCGCCACCTTCGTTCGCAATGCAACAAATTCATCGTCGATCACACCATTGAATAATGATAGCATATGAGAAATTAACGTTTTTCTCAATTTTTCCACTGTACTGTGCTCCGTGATTATCCCTTTCAATTCCGGAACCTGCAGAATCGTTTGGTAAAAGGAATCCACAACACTTTCGACCTTAGGTTCGATTGCCTCCCTAAAAGCATGAATCAGCTTTAAATCGAATTCTTTTAAATCAATGATATTTACCTGAAGTCTCACCTGTTCACTGCTTACATCCAATATACCATCCGTCTCTTTTGCCTTTTGCAGCCAGATTGCTTTTTCCGGCTTAGCTTTCGTGAAAATCCCCATTTCCTACTCCCCCTGATCATGTAATTCGCGATAAGGCCAATCTTAACCATCAAATCAACATGAATCTTTGTACCCGTTTTATTGATATTAAATAAAAATACATGAATTACAAATGGTATTTATAGTCCATCCGGACTACCACTTATCCTATTCTGCCTTCAACCACACTCTATGTCAAGGTAAAATATACTGAAAATTCTTACGATAACTTCCATTCATATGTAAAGCATGGATTTTATTTGATCGAGAAATGGTCAAGTAAGGATTGTATAATTGTAGAACAAAGGCTACACTGGAACTAGCTAATAACCATCGATAGGAGAAAGTGCCATGAAGCCATTGCAAATATCACCGGAAACGGCATTAAAGTTATCCAAGTCGCTTAACTTGCCTTTAGAGCAAATCATGCATATGCCTACCCCAATCTTGCTGAGAAAGCTTGCAGAAGCTGAAGCAAAAGAAAATACAAAATAGCTGCAGGAATCTGCAGCTATTTTTGTGTGTCCATATGTTTTGGAAACGACCTTACTGATTAGTTATTGAAATCCGTTCCATTCCTTCCATTGACCTTGAAACTGGGTAACACCAAATTTCGTCGGATAATAGTATTTCCTTTTCGATCCTTCTAAAGAATCCCGCAAGTCTTTTTAATTTCTCTTTCTCTTCCCGCCTTCTTAAAGCTGGGTAAAGCATCCCTTCTTTATAATGTAAATAACCATCACTTAATAACTGTTTGAGCTTTACAATCATCTCATACCCTTACATATCCTTTTAGGCTAATAATGATAATAATGAAAGCAACACCATATCCCTACTCCCTTTTAACAGCTCCGTTTTCCGCAAATCAGCAGCATTCTCTATATAAGGTAATTAAATAGATGGTATTATCGCTATATCTTCATACCATATAGTTTTTCGGTTTTATCCTTTTTATATGATATATATCTTCCTTAACTCATTAATTGTACCTATATTCTGAGTACTCCTATGCCACTTTTTGATATATAGCTTACTAATCGGAATACGGCAAAAAAACCGCACATTGGCGGTTTTCAAATGGTGAGAGTCAATTCTTTTGCCAAATCAGGCAAAGGCTTCTTTTTGACGGATATTAAGTGTTCATTTTCATAGATACAGGCAAATTCCAGTGGTGGGTCATCCTGTAAAATATCTTTTAGATAATACTTTATATTGGACACCACTTCATCTGCCTCCATAACCCATTGATATGGCTTCCAGGCAAGTTCTCCTTCATCACAGGCATCAAGCACGCCCCAGGCATCTTCAGCTCGGTAAACATACATTCCACCCGTTTGATTCCATGTCACAATCCCTCGAAAGGCCAACCCCTTGACCTTCAATCCAGTTTCTTCAAGAATTTCGCGCTCCATCGATTCATCGATGGTTTCACCTTGTTCTAATTTCCCACCTACTCCATTCCATTTATGCCTATTCGGATTCTTTTTGCGAAATAGCATCAACACTTCAACTTCGTTGGATATTTTTCGAGTTATGAAACAAATATTATATATGATCTCCATAGTTGTTTCCTTTCTAAAACGCACATTATTCGCATCTACTTCATAATTACTTTATACTTAAATAACGAACCTCAGGAAGGAGAATTTTATGAAACTTACCATTTCCGATCAAGCAGCTAAGTGGTATATTGATGAACTGGGGCTTCAAGAAGGCTCTCATTTGCGCTTTTATGTAAGATATGGTGGACATAGTTCCGTCCAAAGCGGCTTTTCATTAGGTATCATGCAAGAAGAACCAGAAACTACAGGAGCCGTAACAACATTGAATAAGATTAATTTCTATGTAGAAGAGAAAGATATCTGGTACTTTGATGGCCATGATTTAATTATTACCTTTAACGAAAAACTGTCTGAACCTGAATTTCACTATGAAAAAGGTGCTTGACAATGCGCAGCGGTGTAAACTGCTGTTTTTTCTTGTTTCAATCGAGCAGACGCTCTTTAATTTCTTCTGCCTCAAGAATTTCCTTTTGCTTGTCCCCTAGAAGATCGAAATGAGAGTAACCATCCTTCCTGTGGTGAATCCACTCTTTTTTAAGGCCATATTTCTTACCCCACTCCGATAAACGCCCTAAATCTTTGCAGCCCACTTTTGTAACCGTCTTGCAACCAGGAAATCGGTCATCGATCCAATAATGAGTTAAAAAAGCTATTTGGCCTTGATCGATTCGCTGTTTCCAGGTTACGACGTCTACCCGTTTAATCCCAAAAGCCATTTCTTGATCACCTCAATAATTGTTATTAAACCAATTCATCCTGCTTTTTATTTTTTTCATAGGCCTCATGCCAATCAGGAAACATGCGTTTAATGGATATCGGGCGGAAGCTCTCCTTTTTAACGCAAACGTGAGAAGAATGACCTGTAGCCGCCACTTCATTTTTCCCATTAACGATCTCATATCCATAAATGACCCGTAAGCCGTCATACTTTTCAATCCAGGTTTTAACCTTTACCTTATCACCATATCGGACAGGGGTTTTATACGAAGCCTGAATATCCATAACAGGTGAGAGGATGCCATCCGCTTCCATATCAGCATAATAAAAACCTAAATCATTTATCAATTTTGTCCTGCCCAGTTCCATCCATATAAAATAATTCGCATGGTAAACGACACCCATTTGATCCGTCTCTGCATACCGCACTTCAATTTCGTTTTCTGCTATGAACATTTTGTTTCCCCACTTTCATGTCTATTGCAATAAACATTTTACCATAATAACTATTCAAATTTCATTTAAGCTGTTTCAACGGTCTGCTTCGCAATATAAAGAAGGGGAGAAAGATTTCGCGCCTCTTTCTCCCCATTACCCATTTGCTAAATATTATCGTTACTATAACCGCTTTCCCGTGCTTCTTGCTCTTCTTGCATTTCTTCCTTCATCCCATCAATGCTCTTTCTTCTTCGTTCATTTTTGTCCTTAATTGCCTCTTTTTCCGCCCCTGAAGAGAATGATAACGTTTCATTTGCTGCGACTATGTTTTCTTCTGTATTTTGAATCGCATCCTGAATTTTTTCAACATTATCCAAACGGTTATCCTGATTGTGCTTATATGAGCCCATTAATTTCACCTCATGTTATTTTGTTTACATAATATTATTACGATTACTCACCTTTAGTTTGAATGACTTGAGGGTGTTTCCCTGATTTGTCCTGCATTTTCTTCCCGTTATTCCCACCTGCTGCTATTGGTTGTGTCCCCAGATGGCTTGGTCTAAAGTGTTTGGAATCTTTTTTTGGATTACCCATTCTATCGCCTCCTTCTCTTATCATGGATATAAAAGAGGAAATTCATGAATGCCAGTTTTTGAAAAATCCAAAAAAAAGAGCCAGCACTTTGAAGGGACCTTCATGGCACTGACTCTTATTTCGAAATATTTTGCAAAACTTATTCAGCCTTTTGCATATGTTTTTTTTCAAGACGTTCCTCAAGTCTTTCCATTTGTTCCAGGTCCATCAGCAATTCTTTTTTGTTTTCTTTAATTAATTCTTCAAATGTCCTTTTTCTTTTTTTCATGGTTTTCACCTACTTATATTTAGTATATTATTCAGCATTGCCAAATTAATGTAAAATTATGACTATATGGTCTCAAACCATAAATTGTCATAATTATCAGATTTTTAATCCGATAAAAATTCCATTACTTCACTCTCTATACTTTAACCCTTTTTTCATGAACATTAACCATATTTTTTTATTTTTTTTGATTTTTCCATTAACTTTTGACAACTTTGTTAACATTACAAAAAACGGAACCTCATAAAGGTTCCGCTGGAGCATATTCAATCTCGAAGAATATTGAGTTTACCTAGAGTTTGTTGAAGAGAAATCCGCTCCCTTCCGCCGACTTTCTGCCTCGCCGCAAGCGTCATTGGGGTCTTGGCTAGCCAGCTATTCGGAAGGAGTCTCGCAAATATTCTTCAATCTTGTGAGGGTTTATTTCAACCCATTTAAATCAGTAAAAGGTCATGGAGTAAAACCAAATTTTGATTTAAGTAATAATCCCCTCGAGGTAACCAATATGATAATATCCAATGATACCAAATGAGATCCTCGCTTTAGACTATATTGCGTCCCCGAACCATGTGTCCGAAAAATGGAAGCTGCCATTGATTTTTCTTTCATTTATGATTGCGTAGTCAAAGAATCGTGAAAGTGGTTTGGGATATGACCATTCCAAGCCACCTTTTGTAGACAAACTAACTGAACCTCAAAAAGGTTTCGCTATTGCATGCTATTGATGTTACGTTCCATATCTTTAAGTTGCATGGCTGAAATTACCTTGTTCCTGATAATGCCTTTTTTGTCGATGAAGTAAGTTGTCGGAATACTAAGAATCTTATAGCGCTCATTCACTGGATTTTTTGCACTTTGACTATCCAGCGGTATGGTAAAAGTAATTCCATTATTGTCTACAAAGGATTGTACATCATTTTCCGGGTCTATATTGACAGCAAGAACAACAACATCATCACCCGCTTGTTGTGTATATTTCTCCATATCCGGCATTTCCTTCTTACAAGGCGGGCACCACGTTGCCCAAAAATTCAGCATTACCTTTTTCCCCTTATAATCCGATAATTCAACTTGTTTCCCATCCAAAGTTTTTAGGGAGAAATTCGGTGCTTTAGCTCCAATTTTCAATCCGCCCAGTGAATCTTTTTCATCATTTTCCTTCGGTTCATTATCCATCGCCTGCACGATCGCTATCGTAAAGAGTGACAGTAAGACAACCGAGGCAATAATTTTTTTAAGCATACTCGTCCCCCTAGTCCCATCACAATAAAAATATTAGTCCATTTCCAGAAATAGAACTACTTCCCTATTCCATCTTATCAATAAATGGACAGTCGGAAAAGTGAAATTCCTATCATCTTATCATGTTATCCCCTGTTTTCATAAACTTGACACAAAAAAAGCGGTAAACCTATCAAGTAGGTTTACCGCTTCCTAAGCAGAAATTAGCCTTTTAATTTATTGCGTAATACCATTTGAAGGATACCACCGTGACGGTAGTAATCGATTTCGATTTCGGAATCGAAACGAACAAGTACATCAAATTCTTTTACGTTTCCAGCTTCATCAGTAGCAGTAACTGTTACGATATCACGTGGTTTAACCGTTTCGTCGATTTTAACTGCAATCGCTTCTTTACCAGTCAATCCAAGTGTTTCAGCGTTTTCGCCTTCTTTGAATTGAAGTGGAAGAACACCCATTAACGCAAGGTTAGAACGGTGAATACGTTCAAAGCTTTCAGCGATGACTGTTTTGATGCCAAGAAGGTTAGTACCTTTCGCAGCCCAGTCACGAGAGCTTCCCATACCATAGTCTTTACCAGCAATGACTGCAAGACCTGTTCCATCAGCTTTGTATTTCATACAAGCATCATAGATAGCCATTACATCGCCTGTTGGCCAGTAAGTTGTGTATCCACCTTCTGTACCTGGAGCAACTTGGTTACGGATACGGATGTTTGCGAACGTTCCGCGCATCATCGCTTCGTGGTTACCACGACGAGAACCGTAAGAGTTAAAGTCACGCGGTTTCACACCGTTTTCACGAAGGTAGATACCAGCTGGTGTATCTTTACCGATTGCACCTGCAGGAGAAATGTGGTCAGTTGTAACTGAGTCACCGAATTTACCTACTACACGCAAACCGGAAAGTGGGTTAACTGAACCTGGTTCTGGTGATAATCCTTCAAAGAATGGAGGATTTTGAATATATGTTGATTTAGAATCGAAAGCATAAATCGCTTCGTTGCTTGTTTGGATTTCATTCCAACGTTTGTTATCGTTGAATACTGTTTCGTATTCTTTACGGAATAATTCCGGTGTAACTGTTGCTTTAACAGCAGCGTTAACTTCTTCTTGTGATGGCCAGATATCAGCAAGATATACATCGTTACCATCTTTGTCTTTACCAAGTGAATCATTGTTAAGATCGAAGTCCACAGTACCAGCAAGTGCATATGCAACAACCAAAGTTGGAGAAGCAAGATAGTTTGCTTTCACTAGTGGATGAATACGACCTTCAAAGTTACGGTTACCGGAAAGTACTGAAGTTACTAGAAGATCTGCTTCAGCAACTGCTGCTTCGATTTCGTCCGCCAATGGACCTGAGTTACCGATACATGTTGTACAGCCGTAACCAACTACGTTGAATCCTAATTGATCAAGGTATGGTTGAAGACCTGCATCACGAAGGTAACCAGTAACAACTTTAGAACCTGGTGCCAATGATGTTTTTACATAATCCGGAACAGTCAAGCCTTTTTCAACTGCTTTTTTAGCAATAAGACCTGCTCCAAGCATTACGTACGGGTTAGAAGTGTTGGTACAGCTTGTGATTGCAGCAATTGCAATCGCACCTGTTTTCATTACCGTTTCTTTACCATCGGCAAATTTAACAGTTACTTCTTTATCCAATTCGGAATTGTCCATGCCAAAACCTTGGTTACCCATAGGTGCATTGATAGCGTCATGGAAAGATGATTTCATTTGAGAAAGTGGAATCAAATCTTGCGGGCGTTTAGGGCCTGAAAGGTTTGGTTCAATTGCTGAAAGGTCGATTTCCACAACATCATTGTATGCTGGATCTTCGTTTTCAGGAGAGTAGAACAATCCATTTTCTTTGCAGTAAGATTCAACCACTTTAATTTGTTTTTCATCACGGCCTGTTAAACGCATGTAATCGATCGCTTCTGCATCAACAGGGAAGAAACCAACTGTAGCACCGTATTCAGGAGCCATGTTAGCGATTGTTGCACGGTCAGCAAGTGGAAGGTACCCTACTCCTGGGCCGTAGAACTCAACAAATTTACCAACTACGCCGTGTGCACGAAGAACTTGTGTCACTTTCAATGCAAGGTCAGTAGCTGTTGTACCTTTAGGAAGTTGGCCAGTCAATTTAACACCAACTACTTTTGGAACCGGGAAGTAAGAAGGTTGTCCTAGCATGCCTGCTTCTGCTTCGATACCGCCGACACCCCAACCAAGAACACCAATACCGTTGATCATTGTAGTATGTGAATCTGTACCGAAGACAGAATCAGGGAATACTTCGAAGTCGCCGTTTGGAGTTTCAACAGCATGAACCACGTTCGCAAGGTACTCAAGGTTAACTTGGTGAACGATACCAGTTGCCGGTGGAACTGCACGATAGTTGTTGAATGATTTTTGAGCCCAGCTTAGGAACTGGTAACGCTCTGCATTACGTTCGAATTCAAGATCCATATTGGCATCAAGGGAATCCATTGTACCTGCTTTATCAACTTGAACAGAGTGGTCAATTACAAGGTCAACCGGAATTTCCGGGTTGATTTTGTCTGGATCTCCACCAAGTGCTGCGAATGCATTACGTAGAGAAGCTAAATCCACAACAACTGGAACACCAGTGAAATCTTGTAGGATTACACGTGATGGCTTGAACGGAACATCTATATCTTGTTGCTCGCTTGTTCCCCATTTAGCAAGGTTCGCAACGTGTTCTTTTGTGATGACTCTTCCGTCTACTTGGCGAAGTACCGCTTCAAGTAATACTTTGATGGAATATGGAAGGCGTGATACTTGGCCATCCCCTGCTTTTTCAATAGCGTCTAGGCTGTAGTAGTTGTAGCGTTTTCCTTCAATTTCAAAGGACTTACGCGCTTGGTATACGTCATTTTTCGTCATGAATATTACCCCCTATTAAACTGTCAGAACTTATTCTGCACATAAAAGTAAAACCTGGTTCACTGAAACCATGTTTACTATAAATATAAATAAAAAAGTTAGTTTGTCGAATTTTCTCTCTCTTCTCCCACCCTAACTCTTCCTTCAACTTAATACTAATATAGAAATGAGTATAAGTAAATAACAAGAAAGTTATTGTTTTTGATAAGTTTCTCTTATAGAAAAAAATTCCCCACATGTTAAAGTGCATTTAGGAAGCCTTACTAACGTGGTTTTCATTGAAAATACTACCATTTACGGCCTGATAAATTATACCAGTAAAACATATTAGTCATACATACATAATCATTCCGCATTATCACATTCTATGTGTGGAGGTGTCGAAATGACAAAACAAAAGGCAAATCATGTTATACCAGGAATGAATGCTGCAAAAGCGCAAGGTAATGGAGCAGGTTACAATGATGAACTGGGAAATGAACCCCCATTATCGGAAATGCAAAGGCAAAATAATAAAAAAAGAAAGAAAAACCAATGATTTCCTTCTTTTCTAGGCTTTAAATAGGATAGGCTTTTTGAAATTGCAGATGTACTGCTCTTTTCAAAAAGCCTATTCCATTATAAAAATCAGGAAAATCCCGATAGACCTAGGCACTCAATAGTCCTCTGAATTGACCTCATTGACGATAGCCTGAATATCCTGCTCGAATTGCTTCAATTGTTCTCTCTGATGCTCGGAAGCGGTGACTAAAGCAGATTGTATTTGCTGATAGGCCTCATTCACTTCCTGCTTCACATGTTTCAATTCCGTTCCGTAATTCGGTGCGTTTTTCTCGATCGATGAGTATACATCAAATACTTGTTGATAACTTTGCTGGGCTTCCTGGAAAGTCCTTCGCTTATCCTGTTTATCCTGCATTTGGGTTCAGCTCCTTAAATATAGTGTCCATCCATAGCATGTACGAGGTTTGCAAATATATGTATGTGAATAAAATTTCACGGACTGATTATCTTAAGTAGTAGGAGGGATCGCACATGAACAAAAATGATGGTAAAGATATTCGAAAAAATGCACCTAAAGGAAATAACCCAGGTCAACCTGCACCGTTAAGCGGTTCTCATAAGGTAAAAAATAGACAGCACTCCCGTCAGAAGCATAATAGCAGTCATGATATGTAAGCTGCTTATATAATCGATCCAAAGCGAAGCGGTGCCGCCCGAATGGGCAGCACCGCTTTCGTTTTATGTTTTCACTGCAATCAAGTCGCAAGAAGAATGTTCGATAACTTCCTATTATAATGCCAAATTCATTTGGCATCTCTTTCATTAATACGCTTGTTCATATCAGGTCAGTGCCATTCTCGTTTTCTTCACCCAACATAACGATGATATAATGTTTTGGCTTCTGCAATATCTTTAGTTCCATGGATCAATGCCCGTCCATCTTTAAAAATAACCAACCGATGGTTTCCGTTCGTAAATGAAAGTAAATAAGGATTTCTAACGATTTTCCCACCTTGTGCAAGAAGATTTTTTTCCAGTTCCGCTAGGTCTCTTTCAAGTTTCATCGCCGGCCGGATCTGGACAGAATCCCTCCCGCATAATACGGCAGTCTTTGTTTGATTTGAAAAGGAAAGATGTGGATAAGTACGATTTTCCCCGCATGACAAACAACTGTCTTTTTTTAATTTCGTTACATCAATGGACGAGTGCTCATTTTTCCAAAGGTCGAATGATACGATCTTGTTTCTAAGGGATGCATAATCTTCGACAAGGATTTTTAATGCTTCCGCCATTTGATGGGCAACGACCGTTTGAACGGCAGGGCTAATGATCCCAGCCGTATCACAGGTCAGCCCTCCAATTGGAACCGTTTCAAGCAAACAATTCAAACATGGGGTCACCTCTGGAATCACCGTGTAACTTATCCCATAACTCCCAACACAGGCTCCGTAAATCCAGGGTATTTTATATTTTTGTGCACTATCATTAATGATCATCCTGGTATCGAAATTATCAGTGGCATCCAATATTAAATCCACGTCTTCAACGAGCTTCGCCAGTTCATCAACCGAGACATCCGCCACAAGCGATTTTACGGCAACATCTGAATTTAACGCATTCAAACGATTCTTCGCTGCCACTGCTTTCGGTATTCTTTTTTCAGCATCTTCTTCACAATAAAGCTGTTGTCTTTGAAGGTTACTCCACTCCACATAATCCCTGTCTACAATGGTCAGCTTCCCAATTCCTGCTCGTACAAGGCCTTCCGCACTTCCTGTACCAAGAGCACCCGCTCCAATCACTAAAACGTGTTTTTTGCGAATTTTCAATTGCCCTTCTTCCCCTATAGGGCCAAAAAGTTCTTGACGTGAATAACGTTCATTCATCCAATGCTCATTCCTTCAACTGGACTGCTTGCAATGGCGTATTCATTTTTTTCAATTCTTCCTGCTTCATACCCTAATCGACCTGCTTCAATGGCAAGCTTCATTGCTTTCGCCATTTTGACGGGGTCTTTTGCTCCGGAGACTGCAGTGTTAAGCAATACGCCATCCGCCCCTAATTCCATGGCGATTGCCGCATCGGAGGGCGTTCCAATCCCTGCGTCAACAATAACCGGAATCTCTGATTGTTCGATGATGAATCGTAAGTTCAGTGGGTTTATAATGCCTTGACCAGAGCCAATCGGTGAAGCACCAGGCATGATTGCATGACATCCCACTTCTTCCAGGCGTTTAGCAAGCAACACATCATCCGAGGTATAGGGTAATACAGTGAATCCCAGTTTCACTAATTCTTCAGCAGCTTTCAATGTTTCAATCGGATCGGGCAGAAGGGTTTTTTGACAGCCTATGACTTCTACCTTAATCATGTCACATAAACCTGAAGCCTTCGCAAGGTGGGCTATACGCACTGCTTCTTTAGCCGTTTTAGCTCCTGCTGTATTGGGAAGGAGTGTATATTTTTTCAAATCAAGCTTTTCTAAGAAATTAGGCTGACTGGCTTCAAAAATGTTCATTCTCCGGACCGCAAACGTTAATATTTCCGTCTCTGAAACCTCCACTGATTGCTTTTGAACATCGAAATTCGGATATTTCCCAGTACCTAATAATAACCTTGAAGAAAATTCATAAGAACCTATCTTTAACATTTCATCCGCCTCCTACAAAATGTACAATCTCGACCTTGTCTCCATTTGACAAAAGTGTTTCACTTAGATTTTCTTTTGTTAATATTTCATCATTCAATTCAACGATCACTACTTTTTGATGTAAATTAAAGTGTTTCAAAAGCGCTGTAACTGTTGATTCATCAGCAGGTATCCGTATTTTTTCCCCGTTAATAATCAATTCCAATTCATCCACCTCCATTAAGAAAAAAGGGTCTGTATCGAACGATCCAATCGAAAAGCGGACCATTCAGGATTTGTCTTCCTTTCCACCATATCCGCTATAAGTACACCTGTAATTGGAGAAAGCAGGATGCCATTCCTGAAGTGCCCCGTTGCAATGAAAAGTCCTTTGCATGCTGGGTGTTCACCAAAATATGGCAATCCATCCCCTGTTTGGGGGCGTATACCTGCCCATGTCTTTTCCCACTCGGTTCCTTTAATTGCCGGAAGCAATTGCGTTGCCTTTTCTATTAACGTTGAAATCCCTTCCAAACTTACCTTTTGATCGAAAGTGTTCGCTTTAACCGTTGCGCCGACAATGATTCTTCCGCCAACTTTGGGCACAAGATAGCAGCCATGTGAAAAGATCGTTTTTTCAAGTAATGGGCGATCAGTCAGGACGGAAAAGCACTCTCCCTTTACCGGATATGTATCGAGGTTTATCCCTGATTTTTCAAGGAGGAAGGCACTCCACGCACCACTTGCCACAATTACATTTTCACTTGAAAATTCACCTATATTTGTGACCACTCCTTTTACACATCCGTTTTCCGTACATAAATCAGAGACATGGACAAATTCCTTTATATCTACACCAAGGGAAGCTGCAGATTTAGCAAAAGCGAGCGACAGCCTGGTGGCTGAAACTTGTCCATCCTTCGGAATGAACATGGCTCCCTTAATCTCATCCGAAAGAAGTGGTTCCATTTTCCTTATTTCGGCAGTCGATAACCATTCCGCCTCTAGTCCCGCATCTTGCTGGACTTTGATCATGTCCATCGATTCGGCTACCTGATCATTCGTTAGCGCCACCTTAAACATACCCTTATTCACTAATTCGATGTCAATTCCACTTAAGTCCTTTAATTCTTCCGACAGTGCAGGAAACATCCCCCTGCTTCGGCTTGCCAAACTAAAAAGCGGGTTATCAGCATCTAATTCGGCTTGTGCTCCTAACATCCCGGCTGCAGCACTGGATGCTTTACTGGCAATTCTATCTTTTTCCAATAAAAGGACCTTTTTACCTCGTTTGGCTAATTGAAAAGCAATGGATCCACCAATTACTCCTCCCCCAACAATGATTGCATCATATATGGAATTCATTTTATGTCTCCTTTCCTAAAGACTTCGAATATTCTTTAACGGCTCTAACCGGGTTTTCAGCTTCAAGCACACCTGACATGACCGCAATTCCGTGTGCGCCCGCATCCTTTACAACTTGGCAATTGGAAGGAGTTATTCCGCCTATCGCAATAATCGGAAGATTGACATTTCTTGTGATTGCATGAAGTTCCTCCACTCCCTTAGGAGGTAGGCCGCGTTTTGAATTTGTTTCAAAAACATGTCCATAGATCGCGTAATCGGCCCCGTTACGGAAAGCGGCTTTCGCTTCATCCATGGAATGGATCGAACAGCCAACACTCATCCCTGGAAATGCTCCTTTTACGACTCCTGCATCTAAACTATGAAAAGCCAATTGCACACCAAATACTTTGTGTACCCAGGCTACATCCACCCGATCATTTATGATGATCTTAGACAGCGGAATATTATTATCATGCAATAGGGTCACTGCCCGATAGAGTTCTGATGCATTCATGTGCTTTTCCCTTAGATAGAAGAAATCAACATGTTCCTGAATCCTAGAAGCGATTTCTACGAACTTTTCAATTGGCTGTTTCCCAGTAGAAATAATATGCAATTCAAGTGCATTCATACTAAGAACCCCTAACTAGTAAAGTTGCAATCTCATAAAATCAAAGATAGTAACGGGAATTGAATCGATAGATAAAACCCAGCCAACAGCAGGATGAAAAAATACATAATGAATCCATGGTCTTTTCTTGAAAACCCAAATTCATAATAGTATGTTCGATCCCGGGTGTCTGTAAATCGCTTGGCCTCCATCGCAACCGCGATTCGGTGAGCACGTCTGATGCTTCCGGATAACAACGGGATGGAATAAGCTTTCATTTTAAAATATACCGATCTAATCCCTTTTCCCCTTTTGAAACCACGTACCTTCATCGCGTTTCGTATCGTTTGAAATTCCTCCATCATGATGGGGATGAGCCTTAATGCCGCCATGAAACTATAGGCATATTTCGGTTTAAGCTTTACTTGCTGCATTAAGGAATAAAACAAGTTCACTGGTCTCGTCGTTAAGGAAAAAGTTAAACCTAGTGCCGCGAAAAGCAATGATCGAAAGCCTACCAGTAATCCCCTCATGAAACTTTCTTCCGAAATCGATATGAGACCCCACTCAAACCAAACCGTTTCACCTTGCCCGAATAATATCATTGCGGAAGAGGTGGATATAAAAATGAAACAAAAAGGGATCGACAAAAGTAAGATGCGTTTTATCGAATGCCCGGTAAAAAACAAAAATAAAAGTAAAACGCCAATGGTAATATTCATCATGTAATTCAGGTCATGAATGAATAGCGCCACGATGCATAACACGAGCAATACACAAAGTTTAAGGCTTGGATTAACCTTATGGAGCCATGTTTCTGCATTTGTAACATTCATCTACATGACACTCCTTTTAACTTTTGTCTCCAAAAATCCTGATTGCGTGATGTTTTCATCACTTATTACGTATCCGTCTTTAACCGTCCAGATCCTGGTTGCAAAGTTGTTTGAAATATGATCGTCATGAGTTACCATGATCACTGTTGTTCCGCGCCTTCGGTATTCCTCAAACCATTCCAGTAATGCAAAGGTATTTTTCGAATCTTGGCCAAAGGTTGGCTCATCCAGGAGAATGATTTTTTTGTCTATTACGATTGAGGCAGCTACACTTAAGCGACGCTTTTGACCCATTGATAATTGAAACGGATGTTTATCCCGATGTGCCTCAAGGCGGAACACTCCAAGTAATGATTGGACTCTCTCCTCGATTTCTTGTTGCGGCCTTTTTTCAATTCTCAATGAATAAGCAATTTCTTCATATACAGAATTTGCAACGAACTGAAACTCAGGATTTTGAAAAACAAACGTCATATGATCCGTTAGATTTTTCACCCTTCTAATAGGGGACCCCATTAATTCATACTGACCACTCGTTTTTATGAACTGCATCAGTGCATGTAAAAGAGTACTCTTCCCCGCGCCATTTTCTCCACTGATTACAATCCATTCCCCTGAATGGACCTGCAGCTCCTCAACCTTGATTTTCGCTTCCTTTTTCCGGAATCCGCTAAAACCTTGCACATGAATAAGGGGGGCCCCCACACTAAATGGGTTTTCACGAATGAGCTCATGGTCATGTACATACTCATCCCAAACACCTGGGAACCAAATTCCATGTTCTTTCATTTCATTTTTATATAGGGAAAGAATGGTATCTTTTGGACCATCAGCTATGATTTGACCGTCATCATTAAAAAGCACGATTCGTTCGATGAATTCTAAAACATGATCAATTTTATGTTCCACGATAATAACCGTCTTGTCTCGTCCGACTCCCTTCAACAAGTCCCAGATTTCTTTTGTTCCTTCCGGATCGAGCATGGCGGTTGGTTCATCTAAAAATATCACTTCCGGTTCAAGGGCCAATACCGAAGCAATGGCCAGACGCTGTTTCATCCCGCCTGATAATGTATCAATACTTGTATGGATATCGTCTAGATTCAATCCTACCTCACGGATATGTTTTTGGATCTTCTCTTTCATTTCTTTTTTAGGGACGGAAAGATTCTCAAGGACGAAGGCAATTTCCTCATCAGCAAATGGCATGCAAAACTGACTATCAGGGTCTTGAAAAACATATCCCCATGAAGAAGGACACTTCAATTCTTCTGCCTTCATCGGAACTTCGATGGAATTCGGAATCAATCCGCTTAATACTTGCAAAAGAGTCGACTTACCACATCCTGATGGTCCCAACAATAGAACTTTTTCACCTTTATCAAATGAGACGGATAAGTCCTTGAAAATCAATGACTCATCACCTGGAAATTTCATTCTTAACTTCTCAACATGAACGATTCGTTCCATGGCCATCAACCTCTACTTTTGGTCCAGTTCTGCATAATCTTTACTTGAAACTGGACGAACAAGATTAGTTACTCCTGTTGCTTCCAGGACTTTAACTAGATAATAAGCTGTTACACCTGCAAAGAATATGGAACCCAAGAACCTCGCAATCATGAATAACGATAGATTCCAAAGAGAGAGCGCACCTATTTCCCCGTATGCAAAATCCATGATGACTGATCCCAGGCAGGAAGCCACCGCAGCTAAAACGGCCACCGACATATTGAATTTTTTATATCTGAACGCCATGAACAGCAGTTCAGCGAACAAACCTTGGACCACCCCATATAAGAGTACGGTCAGCCCCCATGGTGAACCCAGAAAGAATTCACCGGAAGCTGCAGCTATCTCTGCCAGAAGTGCTACACCCGGTTTCCGTAAAATCAAAAAGGCAACGGGGCCAGCTATAAACCACATTCCATAAATAAGTTGATCTAGATGTAATCCTAATGGTTTAACGGAATAATATATCGAACCCCAAAGGATATAAACGATTCCAAATGCTACGGCAATCACGATAGTGACTAATATATCCGTTAATTTCAATCCTTTTTTCATGTTTCATTCTCCTTTATACTTCCAGTATTTCCTTATGAGCAGGCCATGTCTCTAAGCGATAAGCCATTTCCCAAAATGAGTATTCATATTGGCTGCTAAGGATAAAATGTTCCTTCATTCTTTCCTTATCTTCATCTGTTACTTTTTCAGCAATCTCATCAAGCCTCGCAATTTGTTCTTCCACCAAAGAGCGGAACCACTCTCCTCCGTAAGCCGCTATCCATTCTTGATAAATCGGCTCTTCCGGTTCACACCCTTGCAGCTTTTCGCCAATTTCATAATACAGCCAGTAACATGGCAAGATAGCTGCAATAACATCCCCTAAATGTCCAGAATAAGCCGCACGATACATATGGGAAGTATAAGCATAAGCAGTCGGGGCGGGTTTGAAATTTTCCCTTTCTTCTTTTGTGATGCCTAATCTCTCAGAAAAATTTTCATGAAGCTTCAACTCCGCTTCATATGTTCCTTGTGCGTGGCCGGCAAGCCTGCTTGTTGTATGTAAGTCTGTTGCCTTTACTGCTCCTAAAGCTTGAACTCTAGCAAAATGAGATAAATAATAGGCATCTTGCATAACATAAAAACGAAAACACTCTAATGGCAATGTGCCATCTCCAATTCCTGCAACAAACGGGTGATTAAAACTAGCTTCCCAAATATGATCAACTTCCTGGCGGATCTCCTCTGAAAACTTCATGTCCATTACCTCCAAATTCTATTATTCAATGAATGATACGGGATAAAAACCTTTAATCACCTCTTTTTTGCAAATAAAAAACCACTTTCTTTAACGTAAAGAAAGTGGTTGTACTTGAAATAATACAGAAACGTATTGTCCCAGACCCCACTTCCCTACGCTGGTATAAACCAGATCAGGTTCTAAGGGTCTTAAAGTCATACTTTAATCTCAGCTTCTCAGGTAAAACCAAATTTCACCTATAAAGCACCCCTAGTGGTACAAATTGTATATATAATTCATTTGCCTTTATATTAACACGATAAATCCAATTGTCAAACGATTAGAAAAAGTTTTCAAGCTATATTGCTTTAGGATTACTAGCCTTTCAATCTTGCATACCCACCTAACCACGATCAATTAAACCATTGTTAATCCACCATTTACGGAAAGAGTTTGCCCCGTAATATACCCTGCATCTTCCGAAACGAAATAGGCAACAGCACCAGCAATGTCCTCGGGTTGAGCTAGCCGACGGAATGGAATAGCTTTTTCCAAGGCGCTTGCTATACCAACATTATAAGAGCCTATTTCTTGAAATAGAGGAGTATCAGCAGGGCCTGGTGCAACACAATTGATGTTGAGTTTGTGACGTGCCATTTCTCTTGCTATCGTTTTTGTGAAGGCAATCACCCCTCCCTTAGCAGCCGAATAAACTGCCTCTCCACTTGATCCGACCCTAGCTGCATCTGATGCAATATTTACTACCTTGCCGTAACCATTTTCAATCATAAGAGGTAAAATTTCCTTGCAAGTATGGATCTGCCCAAGTAAATTAATATCGATAATCCTTTTCCATGTGCTGGGATCACTTTTTAAAAAAGGTTCCACCTTATCCCAGCCTGCATTATTAACCAATATATCTATTCTTTGATAATGGTTCACTGATTCTTCAACGGCTTTTTTAACACTTTCTAATTTCGTTACATCACAATGGACCGCTCTGGCTTCAAAACCCGACTTTTCGATTATAGAAACCGTTTCCTCTGCATTTTTAAGATTTAAATCAGCCACGATGATGTTAAAATTGCGAGAAGCCAATTTTTTTGCAATCTCTCTGCCAATTCCGCTCCCGGCACCTGTGATAAATGCCATTCTTTTATTCATCATATTCCCCTCCACTTTCACCATTTAGTCAATATGGATTTATTTAAGCTGCTTATATATTGTCTATTATCTTTTCATTTATCATTTCCCGGAGCCGGAATTTCTGGATTTTTCCGCTTGCCGTACGAGGAAAGTCATCCATTATTTCAAGAAATTCAGGCCAATATTGTTTGGCCAAACCCTTTTCCGAGAGAAATTCCTGCATGGAATCCATCGTAATCGGGCTCTTTCCCATTTTCATGCTGATACATGCACATGCTTTTTCCTGAAGACGAGAATCTGGAACAGCGATAACCTGAGCGCTAGAAATATCCGGGTGTTCATACAATACATTTTCTACATAAGCTACTGGAATATTTTCGCCGCCACGTATGATTATGTCTTTGTTTCTTCCAGAAATCCGGATATATCCATCTTCATCAATAAATGCTCGATCACCGGTATTGAACCATCCGTCACTATACTCAGCTAAAGTATCATCGATCCGTTTAAAATAGCCGACAAAAAGAGCCGGACCCCTTACTAATAAAGAACCTTCTATATTCGGAGCACAGATCTCCCCATCAAGATCCACTACTTTTAGCTCCATCCCCGGAAAGGGAATTCCGTCGGTATTCGTCAGTTTTTCTTCTAGATCCTCAAGTCTCGTCAAGGTTACCAAGCCATCTTCCGTTTGTCCCCATCCTGACAATATCTTGAACGGTACTTTTTCCACGGCTTCCTTTACTAAATGCCTGGGAATCGGGGCACCTAGAGCTACGAAGACTCGTAGCGAATTGAGGTCATAACTTTCTATCCCTTCCATTTGAATCGTATCTTGGAGAAAAGGAGTAGCTCCCGCCGTAAACGTTATCTTTTCCTTCTCAACCCATTCAATAAACTCTCTCGGATTCCAAATGTCTTGATAGACTCCCGTACCTCCAATATGAGTAGGGAGCCTAACTCCATAACCAAAACCTGTTTGATGAGCGAACGTTGACGCCATGAAAAGAACGTCATCGGAGGTTAAATGTAAGTGGTCAATCCAATAATCCGTTGATATACAAAGAGTATTATGTGTATGCATTACTCCTTTTGGACTTCCAGTGGTTCCCGAGGTAAAGATAACTTCAGTCACATCATTGGGGTCATGTGTGATTTCATCCAAAATGGATGAATCCATCCGGTCTTCCCAAGGTTCCTCAAATAGTGAGGAGAACAGTTTCATCCCCTTCGGCGCCTTGTCCCCAATCACATATATATGTTTCATTGATGGCCATTGATGGCTTAGTCTCTCAATCATGTCAGGGTAATAAAACCCACGGAAATAATCTGGTACAACAATCATTTTTGATTCTGCCATCCCAACCATATAGCCAATTTCCCTATCTCGATAAATCGGTATCAAGGGATTGCTAATGGCACCGATTCTTGTAACAGCATAGTGTAAGATTATAAATTCATTCCAGTTAGGCAGTTGAAAAGAGACAACATCCCCTTTACCCAATCCTATATGCAAGAGACCCAAAGCGATTCGATCGACCAACTTACCAAGCTGCTTGTAAGTAAAACTACTTTTTTTATCGATAATCGCTATCTTATCTGGATGCTTTACTATAGCATCATTCAAATAATCCAAGATCGTTCGGTTTGGCCAAACGCCTTGATATTTCCCCACATATTCCTGAGTCAAAATCGTCTCCAATTTCACCAGTTTCCATCCCCCTCATCAACCTCTGAATTTTTTAAAATCTACAGGCCTCTTTTCCAGGAAGGCATTTTTTCCTTCTTCCGATTCTTGTGTATTGTAAAACATCGCTAAACTGCCCATCGATAGCTGAGAAATCCCTTGAATGTTTGCACTATCTGCATTAAAGGAATATTTAAGCATTTTTAGCGCAGTAGGACTCTTATCAAGGATCTTTCTTGCCCATTCTTCTGCTGCCTCGTGCAGTTGTTCTGGGGCAACGATTTTGTTCACAAGTCCCATTTCCTTTGCTTCTTGTGCAGAATATTGTTCACACAAATACCAGATTTCCCTTGCTTTCTTTTCTCCGACAATTCGTGCTAAATAAGCTGAACCAAAACCTGCATCATAACTACCGACCTTTGGCCCGCTCTGGCCGAATTTTGCCGTGTCAGATGCAATTGTTAGATCACAAATGACATGAAGGACATGTCCGCCTCCGATGGCAAACCCATTAACCGCTGCAATGACCGGCTTAGGAATGTTGCGGATCGTTTGGTGCAGCGTTTCGATTTCCAGTCCCATTCCACCACCTAAACCACCCGAATGATCATATCCTCCTTCTTCTCCCTTTTCTTTTTGATCCCCACCTACACAAAATGCCTTCTCACCTGCTCCAGTCAGAATCACTATACCAACACGATTATCATCCCAAGCGTCCCGGAAGGCCCAAATTAATTCCTGAATGGTTCTGGCACGAAAAGCATTGTAAACTTTAGGTCTGTTCATTGTTATCTTTGCAATTCCACCTTTTTTTTCATAGATTACATCTGTTAATTCCATCGTTTTTCATTCCCTTCATTGTCCTAGTCCATTTAGGATGATTTACCTTGCATCACATCAATTCTTTGTTCATTACGAACGTAATCGGCACTATTACGACTGTAAATGTTTTCTATTTCTTCTTTAATCGTTTCGGTTTCAACTGAATGAAAAATACTAACCTTTATGAATGATTACCCATGTATCTTTTTCAACTCTTTACTTATGGCCTCGGCCATAAGCCCCTCTCTTAATCACTGGAACAGTGGTCTTATTACTTATTGAAGATTCTGGGCTCGCTGACTTCTTTGAAATAATTCATTGATAAACTCCATCGTTCCTAACACCCATGGTAAAAGTCCACTGTATTCTTCGGTTTGACTTTTACCATAAACTACATTCCTTTGGATTAATGAGAACGGAACTCCTTTCCTATTATGTCCTTTGCAATGACCATCATATTGGCTTGTGCAGTGCCATCACCAATTTCCAACCCAATCACGTCACGCAAGCGTTGCTCAAGAGGCATTTCCTTCGTATAAGCATAATGACCATTCAACAGTAAACATTCATGGATAGCTTCTACACTATATTTAGGACCTAACCACTTAACAGAAGCCGATTCTTTACTATGATTCAACCCCTGGTCACGAAGCCAAAGTCCTCGATAGGCTTGCCACTTCACCAGTTCTAATTGGGTATGGTGGGTCAGAATGGGGAAGGAGACCCCTTGATATGTCGCCAACGGTTTACCAAATGAATGTCTGATTTTCACATGTTCGATGGTTTCATCGATACTTTGTGAAGCGGTGCCCACACATTGCAGCCCTATTAACAGCCGACTTAAATCAAACCCATTCATCACTTGGGAAAACCCTTTATTTTGAAGACCAATCATATACTCTTCCGGAACCTCGACATCGGTTAAATATATCGAACCTCTTCCAATCGGGATATTCCCCATGTCTGTGTACCCTCTACATTCAACTCCTGGAATATCGGCAGGAACCATGAAAGCACTTATCCCTCGATTTCCCCATTCAGGTTCCGTCTTTGCAAATATAACAAAGGCATCTCCACACATAGCTACACTAATTCCAGACTTTTCTCCATTAAGCACATACTTATTTCCTTTATGGACAGCTGTTGTTTTAATTCCGCCTGCATCCGTACCGGCGGATGGCTCCGTAATGGCAATGCCAACAATTTTTTCACCACTTGAGATTTTGGGAAGCCACTCTTTTTTCAGTTCCTCGCTAGCGTGATTATTGATAATTTCACCAATTAATGCATTCAACATCACTGCGTAAGTAAGATTGAAATCTCCACGACCTATCTCCTCAGCAGCTATCCCAGTTGTCACACAATCCGCACCGCTTCCTCCATATTCCACTGGAATCCGAAGACCATTCACGCCAAGATCCCCCAGCCTTTCCCACAAATGTTTTGGAGTAATCCCTTCGCGATCCCATTTTGTATAATGTGGAAGCAACTCTTCCTTAGCAAATTCTTTCAATATTTTACGAAAATAATCCTGCTCTTCCGTAAAAGAAAAATTCAGCATATCATTACCTCCAAGTTTAATTACTAATTTATCCGATACCTATATTTTGGACATTCTACGAAACATGAAACCTCTTACATGACAAACTATTATTGCAAGTTGTGTGCCAACTAGAATTCGCTACAAATTTGGCTATTGTTTCCTAAAGCCTTCGCAAGTTTGCATTTTTTCGCAATACTGCAAATCGAATTTGCGAAACTTCACAAAAAAATACACACTTTATAAGTGTGCCCTAATGGTTAACCTGATTACCTTTCATTGTTGATTCTGCTATTTCAATTTGTACTTGGCAATTTTCCTATATAAACTAGCAACATGAATTTTCAGCTTTTGAGCTGCTAAAGAACGATCCCCTTCCGAATCTTTTAATGCTCGCTGAATGGCTGATTTTTCAGCATTACCTACAACTTCATCCAACGTACCGGACATAGAATTATCCATAGCTGAGGGAACCTCCAATATGAAATTAGGTGTAAAATATATAGAATCCAGAGTTAGAGTCCCTCCATCCACGATATTCATTCCGCGTTCGATTATCGCTTTGATTTCACGGATGTTACCAGGCCAATCATATTGGATAAGCCAATCTTGGAGTTTAGGATCAATTTCTTTCACATTGGAGCCTAACTTGTTATTGAAATACTCGACGAAATGATATGCCAGAGGAAGAATATCTTCGTGCCGCTCCCTTAAGGAAGGAATTTTCAATTCAAAAACATAAAGTCGATAATATAAATCTTGGCGGAATTTTCCTTCTTGAATAAGGGTTCTTAAATCCCTGTTCGTCGCCGCAATAATACGTATATCAACATTTTTAGTCCCCGTCCCGCCTAGTCTTTCCACTTCTCTTTCCTGTAAAACTCGTAATAGCTTACCTTGAGCCTGATAAGGCAATTCTGAAATCTCATCTAAAAACAACGTACCATTTTGGGCTAATTCTATTTTTCCAGGCTTACCTTCTTTTTTCGCCCCGCTAAAAGCGCCAGCCTCATAACCAAAAATCTCCGATTCAAATAATTCATCTGGAATCGCGGCACAATTTACCGGCACAAAAGGCTGTGCTTTTCTTGTACTCAAACTATGGATCGCTTGGGCAAAAAGTTCCTTTCCCGTTCCCGTTTCCCCTGTAAGCAGTACGGTTGAACTGCTAGTAGCTATTCTGGCGGCCAGCTCTTTTACTCTCTCTATCTCCTCACTCTTTCCAACAATCTCTTCGAAGCTATATCGACTTTGTAACAAGGAATTTTTCTTGGCTTTATTCTTCTCCAAAGAGTTGGCAAAATACACTAAATCACTGTATTCCAGTTCATCTTGTCGGATGATTATGGTATAAAGGGTACCAGCTTCTCGTCGAACTACCCTTATGAAACAAGAGTGTCCGCTGATCACACCAGAAAATACATGTTTGTGAGCAAGACCTTTCAAAGAAAGGGTGGAAGAAGTGTGAATGACCCTCGTTATGGACTCTCCTATCAAATCAGTCGGCATAATCATGAAATATTCATAAAAGTCAGCAGTGGCGCCTATAACTCTTCCATTTTCATCAACTTCAATCGATCCCCAATTCCTTAACACGTTTTTGACATTTTCCATTTACATCACCTAATATCTTGATTACTTAAAACAAAAATTACAACTTGCCCCTTAATGACTTCAATTCCTTCCTGATTAAAACAAGTCACCTTTTGCGTAACCCAATCTCTATTCAAATTAATATCAATGATCTCCAGTTCAGCTGAAATCATATCGCCTAAATGTACTGGATGATAAAAGACCAATTCCTTTTGTAAAAGTATACAGGCACTACCAGGGAGTTTTTCACTGATCACTTGAGTGATAAGGCCTTCCGTTAACAAACCAGGTACAACCGGCTTGCTGAAATTACTTTTCCATGCTTCTTTATTCACTTGATAAATCGGACTGTAATCTTTTGTTAGTTCATTACATAATTTTACGTCAGATTCATTAAATGTGCGTTGCAAACTAGCAACCTGGCCGATGAACAAATCTGTGATTGTTAAACTCATAACATCGCTCCTTTATTTTTCTGAATATTCAATTTTAATATAATACTAACTATACATAACTTTCCAAGCAAATACTATAAAATGGGAGTTCATATGTTGTTTTACTCGTGAATTTGGATGGTTTACTCGTGAGTTTGGATGGGTTACTCGTGAATTCGGCGGGTTTACTCGCGAGTTTCGCCGGTTTACTCGTGAGTTTAGCTGTTTTTCTCGTGAGTTTAGGTGGTTTACTCATGAATTCTGCGGGTTTACTCACGAGTTTCGCCGGTTTACTCGTGAATTTAGCTGTTTTACTCGCAAGTTTCGCCGGTTTACTCGTGAATTTGGCGGGTTTACTCGCGAGTTTCGCCGGTTTACTCGTGAATTTAGCTGTTTTACTCGCAAGTTTCGCCGGTTTACTCGTGAATTTGGCGGGTTTACTCGCGAGTTTCGCCGGTTTACTCGTGAATTTAGCTGTTTTACTCGCAAGTTTCGCCGGTTTACTCGTGAATTTAGCTGTTTTACTCGCGAGTTTCGCCGGTTTACTCGTGAATTTAGCTGTTTTACTCGCGAGTTTCGCCGGTTTACTCGTGAATTTAGCTGTTTTACTCGGGATTTTAATGCCCATAAGAATCCCCCTTTTTTTACGAGTTGTTTAGCAGACCCCATTTTCCCTTGATAGAAAGTAAGCGCTTCCAAATCTTCGAAATGTAATTCTTGGATTTCACCTATGAACAAAATATGATCACCAGCATCATACTCTTTCCATGGTTTGCATTCCATCCAGGCAACACTTCCATTTATTTTTGGCGAAATCCCCTTGTTATCCCAGTCAATTTCAAGTGTTTCCTGTTTGCTGCCCGCAAATTGCCATGCAATGGATTCTTGTTCATCCGACAAAATATTAATGGTAAATGATCTATCTTTAATGCTATTGCAAGCTTTTGCTTCTTTATGAATTGACACTAAAGCAAGCGGGGGATCCAATGAAACCGAGGTGAATGAATTCACAGTAATGCCCTTTTGAACTTCCCATCAAACCAGCTCACGATCGTAACTCCGGTTGGGAATTTACCAAAGCAATTTCTTAACTCTCGCCCATCCATCTTTTCACCTCCTGCTCTTTTATTATGAATTCATTATAGTAAAAGGTAAAATTTAAAAAAATGTGATAATTTCATAATATGAAATTACGTAAAATTTTAAATAGTCTTTTAATACTTTTTTCATTGATGGGAATTCTTACGATTGGTATTTTTTCAATATTTTATTGGATATCGTATAAAGGAACACCCCGAAGAAAAGACTTTCATTACCGCATTATCAAAAATCAGTGTTAAACTATCCATGAACATTCATATTTCCAGCTTAGTTAATCAGTATGGTGTATTCTTGACTCAAATAAATGAAAGTGGTGAGGGAAGTTTCAATTTTGCGTTCCATTCGAAAGATCTATCAATTTTTTGTGGATATACCTTTAAAAAAAGGAGTGGTTTTGAATAACCACTACAAGGTAACGTCTGTAATAGGAACAGGTAGCTACGGCATTGTTTATCTTTGCAATGATTTGAAAACGAATGAAAATATAGTGATCAAACAGCTCCGGACAAGTAAACGCCGCAGCAAAAAAGAGCTTGAACAGTTTGAGAGTGAAATCTCCATATTACGAATGTTAAACCACAAAAACATGCCCAAATTTCACGAGAAATTTTCACAAGACGGAAATGTTTATTTTGTGATGGATTTCATTGAAGGGGATAATTTAGAAGATCATATTTTCTTGAATCATATAACGTTCACTGAGAAAGAGTCTCTACTTTTTCTTGATGACCTGGTGGGGTTAGTATCTTTTCTACACAACCATGACATTTTCCATCAAGATTTACGTATACCAAATATTTTACTTAAAGACCATCATCCCATCTTGATAGACTTTGGTTTGTCTAAACGGGCCGTTTCGGCCAATCTCGCAAAAGAATCCATTTTGGAGATGAAAAGGCAGGATTTTTACGATTTGGGGGAAATACTCTTATATGTACTTTATACGACGTACGCTTCCAAAAGTAAAAAGGCTCTTCCTTGGACAGAAGAGCTTTCGTTAGAAAAAGAAACCGTGCATATACTGAAAAGGTTATTAAGCATCCAAGAACCTTATTCAGATATTAAAGAACTCTCAATGGACCTGCATGCTGCTTTAGAGTCTAAGAATTTCAATTAGCTGCTACTGCCTCGTCCTTTTCTTTTGTAGCGGTCACTTCCACCCATGGGAGATCGTTTATACCCTCTGCTGCTACTGCTGCTGCCTCGGCGATAATGACCATGTCTTCGCTCACTGCTGCCTTGGGAAAGTTGTTTGATTTTTTTCATTATTTTCTTCAACATATCTTTCACCTCTTTTATATTGATTTTAAAGCTTGTTATTCATTAGCCTAACATAGTCACAGTATAAACCTTATTAATAAGTACTATAAATTTTTTTCATTCGGGTTAATTCCATTACTGCCTTACTTTTCTGGTGGAGTGAGATTATTTTCATTGTTGGTGAAATGATAATGCCCTTACTGCCATCCATTTAAAATGACATTATTAAAAAGAATCGATAAACCGAATTGTATATTGGACCACTTCTCCTTAAGTGGACTAATTAGGTATGCCTTGCTGTTTCATCTTGAACGAAGGCTTTACATAAATGGAATATATCAAAACAATCATTGACCAAATCGAATTTCCAATAAAAGGCTGTTGATTGTGTGATAATAATAAAGTCAAACTAATCATTCCGAACAGGGCTGAATATCCAATCATCATCCAAAATCCCCACATTTCCAACCTCATATATCCGTAGATCATCACGATGGATATAAGCGCCACTAATACTCGAATCAAGCGTTCTGGTACATCAGCTAATCCAAATCTTGTCATCAACCCTATTTGATTGGCATTAGGATCATAGAAAACTGATGTAAACAGTAAAATGCTCGCACCGAAAATATAAAAATAACCAATTAAAGAAACTCCTAATGGCCTTTTCATAACTATATCCCGCCTCATAAAAAAAATAACAGATCGTTATTTACCTTTTCCATTTCAGTGGATTCTTGGTAACTCAAGAATAGCATAAGACGGGTTAATTGAAAATAATCTACCGTTTTACGAATCGCCCTGCTCAAGAACGAGTATCAGGCAGTAAATAAAAAAACCTGGCGAAAATTTCATCGCCAGGTTTTTCTTCATTGATTTCTATTTTACAGCTTCTTTTAATTCCTTACCTGCTTTAAAAGCGGGTACTTTACTAGCTGCAATTTGGATTTCTTCGCCAGTTTGCGGGTTTCTTCCTGTACGAGCTGCACGGTCACGCACTTCAAATGTACCGAAACCAACTAATTGGATTTTTTCTTCTTTAGCAAGAGTAGCCGTGATTGTTTCAAACAATGCATCCACTACTTTTTTTGCGTCGTCTTTTGTCAGTTCAGCTTGTGCTGCCACACTACTCACTAATTCTGTTTTATTCATATGAACACCTCATCCTTTTATATTCTTTAAAGTATGTAGAGAAGACAACATAACATATCTTATATGCGTCTGTCACTTAATATGGCTAAATAAAAGGAAGTGTAACCCTATACTGATGTGTTTTTTAGTCATTTTTTAAGGATGGGGGCTTTGATTAACTCATAATTTGATTCTGTCGGACCATTTTTCAACTTTCTGTAGTTTCCAGCTGCAGCCATTGATAAATGGTATCCATATCAATGTTTTCTTCCAAATGGGAAGCCAAGAGATTATACGCTTCCTCCCTACGCTCCGAGTCGCTTTGAACGTTTTCATTCACTTCATCCAACCCCTTGTTCCGCCGAATTTGGTTAACTAGTAATCTAGTGAACAAGCGATTATGGAAAATCCCATGAAGGTATGTTCCCATTACCTTGTTGTCAGTGGATATGGCTCCATCCTCTCTTCCATCCTTCAATAAAAGAAAGGGCTTTACTTGTGACTTCAATGTCGTTCTGCCTAAATGTATTTCGAAACCGTTAAGATTCATTTGACCTTCCATTATCCCAGCAGAAAGTACACCTTCCATTTGTACTGTTTTCTTTTCTGCTTGAAATACGGTTTCCACCGGAAGAAGCGAAAGCCCTTCTGCGTTCTCACCGTTACCTTCTACAGCGTCAGGATCGAAAAGTTTAGTCCCAAGCATTTGAAAACCGCCGCATATACCAAAGATCATCGCCCCTTGTTCACGCAGATCATTAATGGCTCCATCCAACCCCACATGTTTCATCCACTCTAAATCTTCCATCGTGTTTTTTGTACCCGGCAAAATAAGAAGGTCAGGATTACCTAACTCATTGACACTGCTAACTAGCCGGACACCTACTCCAGGTTCATCAAAAAAAGGATCCACATCTGTAAAATTGGAAATCCGCGGAAATCTCAAGACGGCTACATCAATCGGAAACTCAGCCTTTTTAGGTTTTTTAAAACGTAAGGAAGAGAGTGCAAGCGAATCTTCCGCTTCAATATTCACATCTAAATAGGGAAGCACCCCGAGAACCGGAATCCCGGTTTCCTTTTCCAACCATTCAATGCCATCGTCCAACAGTTCTCGCATGCCACGAAATTTATTGATGATGATCCCCTTTACACAATCGCGTTCATCTTTATCCAATAAGGCAAGCGTCCCGATTATGGACGCAAATACTCCACCACGATCAATATCGGCCACTAAAATGACAGCCGCATCCGCGAGTTTGGCCATTCGCATATTCGCAATATCCCGGTCCTTAAGGTTAATTTCAGCCGGACTTCCTGCACCTTCGAGTACGATGATGTCATATTCATCTTGAAGCTTTTCAACCGATTTACGGATGATGGGCATGGCTTCTTGGACAAATTGATTCCGATAGCTTTTTGCATTCATATCAAGAAAATGCTTGCCGTGCACGATGACTTCCGAAACCATATCCTGCTTCGGTTTCAGTAATATCGGATTCATATCCGTTGTTGCCGTGATCCGCGCTGCCTCCGCCTGTACTCCTTGAGCCCTTCCGATTTCACCGCCATCCAAGGTTACAAAAGAATTCAAAGCCATGTTTTGTGATTTGAATGGGACAACACGTAATCCTTTATTGGAAAATACCCGGCAAAATGCCGTACAAATCAAACTTTTCCCTACATCGGATGACGTCCCTTGTATCATGATGGATCGTGCCTTCATTCCGCTCACCCCCTAAAACTCTAATCCTTTGACAGCGCCGATACCCTCGTCATAATAATGCTTGGTCGCCTCAATGGATGAAACCAAATCCGCCATTTCCATAATCTCTTGCTTGGCATCCCTACCGGTAATGACTAAATGCATATGAGCGGGACGATTATGAATCGCATCGATGATTTCAGTCAGTGGCAAGACATCTTCTATCGGGAATTTGGAGATGGCTAACGCATTGTTCAACTCATCCAGAACAAGTAAATCAATGTCAGGATCACCAAGGGCCTGTTTCGCCTTTTCCCAAGCTAACTGTAATGCGCTGCGATGCTCTTCTGGTGTTTTGGTCCATGTAAAACCAATACCTAGCTGTTCCATTTCAACTCCTAATTTCTTTAAAGCCAATGCTTCCCCATATGTACGCTCTGGAGATTTTATGAACTGAAGGAATTTGACATTCATTCCTCTGCCGATCGCCCTTAAAGTCACCCCTAATGAGGCAGTCGTCTTCCCTTTCCCATTTCCCGTATAAATAAGGAATAATCCTCTGCGTGCCACTCACTCACCTACCTTCATAGCCATACTGTTTTCTCTATGTATGAAGTCCTTTTAGTAGCAGGAGCTGGTTGATCGGCTTTAGGGTACCCGACAAAAATGGTGCCGATCACTTTTTTATTTTCCGGTGAACCGATGAATCCGTGCAGGCGTTCATCCCTGACAAGACCCACTCCCCTAGTGCGCCAAACGAATCCAAGACCAAGTTCTTTTGCGGCAAGCCACATCGAATGGACGGCACAACAAGAAGCAAAAACATTGTCTTCGGATGAATCCGGATCGTCAGGCAATATATCGGAAGTCACGACAATGATAAGCGGTGTCGTCTTTACGACTTCCAGTGAACTATCAATCAATTTTGGTTTGGTCGGGAAGCGTTCATGTAAATACTTTTCTGCCAATCTTTCATAACGTTGCTTCGCTTCTCCCTTGATCACATAAAAACTCCAAGGTTCACGTAAACGGTCATTAGGGGCATAGGTAGCTGCTTCCAATAACTGCCTGATTTTTTGGTCTTCCACTTCTTTTTCTTCGTAATTCCTTATTGCCCTGCGTTCCTTCAATTCTTGAATGATGGACATTTCGACTCATTCCCTTCAAAAGTGGACTCTGATTCAATCACTCTTTCAAACCATTGGATTTTCTCCCTTAATTGGACGACATCGCCTACTAGAAAGATTGACGGATTTTGAATTTCCTCTTTTATAGCCAGCAAAGAAATCGAACTCAAAGTACCTGTAATCGTCCTCTGTTTATCTGTCGTACCCCATTCGATGACAGCCACTGGCGTTTTACCGTCCCTGCCATGCTCCATCAATTTTTCACAGATAAACGGCATATTACCTATTCCCATATAAAAAGCGATGGTATCGATGCCTTGGGCCAATGCCTGCCAATTCAGGTTATCCTGCCCCTTGTAATCACGGCCATGTCCTGTCACAATGGCATAACTTGAGGCATGTTCACGGTGGGTAACCGGGATGCCCGCATAAGCCGGAGCTGCGATTCCCGCTGTGATTCCTGGGACGATATCATATTCAATTCCGTTAGCAGCCAGTATCTCTGCTTCCTCACCGCCCCGACCAAAGACAAATGGATCTCCACCTTTTAGACGGGTGACGTTTTTCCCCTGTAATGCTTTTTCCACTAAAAGTTCATGTATTTCATTTTGAATGAGATGATGTTTCCCTGGTGATTTTCCGCAATATACCAATTCTGCATTTTCTTTAGCATAGGTTAATAGTTCTGGATTGACAAGCCTGTCATATGCAATGACATCCGCCTTTTGGATACATTCCAGCCCATATACCGTAATCAGTTTCGGATCTCCGGGACCCGCACCGACCAGATGTACTTTTCCCGGTTTCATGCTCGCGCCTCCTCTTAATCTTCAAAAAATACCTTTTCCATGTTGATGGTTTCTTGTGTGAATCTGTTTTTTTGTTTTAAGCAAGCATTGATCCAGTTCTTTGCCAATATTGGATTGGAAGCAAAGTGAAAGTGTGTATACCCTGCAACAAGGTTACCTAATACACACCCCTCTTGTTTGGAACCGAATCTGCCTTTGGCTTCGTAAGCATGTGTAAGATCATCATCCGCTTCAAATGTCGAGTAGTGGAATTCATGACCTTTTGCCTGTTCAGTTTCATTGATCAAAAAATTGCTTGAAGTTCCTGTAATTTCACGATACCCAAGTGCCGCAAGTTTTTTCTGCATTTTAATCCTGCCTGGTATCATTCCTGCCATCTGATGCGTTTCTCCTGAAGTTGTTTCAATCGATTTGCTCAAAAACATGAAACCCCCACATTCCGCCAGGGTCGGCATCCCCTTTTCAATGGAGGTTCTGATGGATCTGATAGCACCCACGTTCCCGGAAAGTTCATCTGCAAATTCCTCAGGAAAACCGCCTCCAAGGTATAAGCCATCAGCATCCATTGGAACTTCTTCCCCTTTTAATGGAGAAAAATACTTGATGTTCGCCCCATATGCTTCAAGCAACTCAAGATTTTCCTGATAATAGAAATTGAAGGCTGCATCTTTTGCGACGGCAATGCACACCTCCTTTTCATTTTGGGGTTGAAATATATTTGAGTTTCCACTGGAAACGGCCCTTGTCTTTGACAAACGGTATAACTGATCGATATCGATCGTTTCCATGACCAATTGTGCAAGCTTATCGAAAAACGGGTTAAGTTCACCGCGTTCAATCGCAGGAATCAAGCCCAAATGACGGCTAGGAATATCAATATCCATTTCCCGTTTCATATATCCCAGCACCGGTACATCGCATTCTTGCTCAATGGCTGATTTGACGATTTTGTAATGGCCTACACTTCCTACTTGATTGGCAATGACCCCAATGATGTTCGGACCGGTCGAAAAGTCCTGAAATCCTTTTACAATGGCAGCCGCGCTCCGTGCCATGCTGGCACAGTTGACTACCAACAGGACAGGGCTTTGCGTGATGACGCTGATTTCAGCGGTCGATCCTGTATTGGATAAAGGACTTTTGCCATCGAAAAAGCCCATGACTCCTTCAATGATCGATATATCAGCTCCAGTAGCTGCTTTGTTAAGAATTTCCTTGACGGTGTCATGTTCGAACATCCAACTGTCAAGATTACGTGAAATTCGTCCTGTAACTGCAGTATGATAGGTTGGATCAATATAGTCAGGACCACATTTGAACCCTTGAACCGTATAGCCTTTCTTCTGGAGGGCTGCCATGATTCCGATGGTCAATGTCGTTTTTCCGACACCGCTTCCGGTACCTGCAATTACCAATCTTCTATCGTTCATATAGGTTTCTGCCTCCTTAAAAAGGAATGATCCCAACTGATATGGTTACGTTCCCCGATTTTTTTTTAACCAGTTCCAATTGTTCGGCTTTCGTATAAATCCTGACAGCCGGTTCACTCACACCATATGCACCTGTATATTTAAATACTGTATCGGATGGCGCTTCGATCTGAGCTTGATTAAGCTCTTCCGGTTCATAATAAACAAATTCCCAGCCATATTTTTTAACAACTTCAATTAAGCCAATTTCGTCTTTCTTTAAGGAAATGGTACAGATCGCTTTAACGCTTTTTAAGGAAAACGATAATTCCGCTAGTGTTTCTTCAATCACCTGCTCAATTTCGGCAGCCGCTGTTCCTCTATTGCACCCGATACCGAGAGCAATGACTTGAGGGCGGTAGACGATCCCATTTTCCAAGATTTTCTTTTCCGGCTGGCTAAGCATGCGGTGAGTCACGACCAGGGCTGCTTGTGGCTTTGCTTGAAGCGCTTCTTCAATAGACGGGTATACGATTATCCGTTCAGGTAATGCCGTTTCATACGACCACCAGTTCCGTTCACCTGACTCCTGTACAACGGCAACATGCTCTTCATTTACAACGGACGCACTTACTGGCGTCAATTTTTCTGCAGAATCCCAAACCCAGCCAAAACGCTGGCCGAATAAGTCGACAGGAATCGTTTTTTGTACATCCGAAGCCGTAGTGATTATAGCTTTTGCGTCAAGGGCAGCAGCAACTTCCTTAGTCAGTTCATTTGCTCCCCCAAGATGCCCTGACAGTACACTGATGACATTTTCCCCTTTGTCATCAATGACAACCACACCTGGATCCGTTTTCTTATCCTTCAAAATTGGTGCAATCATCCGCACGACTGCACCGAGTGAAATAATTAAAATGATTCCTTTATATTCCTTGAATAAAGCTGGTAAAAGCATACGGACACTTCCCGAAAAAAGCTGGATCTGTTTATGCTCTTCGTCCCCTTTTTCAAATTTGCTCATGTAATAAAGATCGGAATTCGAAAAAACGGTATGTAATTTTCGTGCCAGCTCGACACCATGCTTTGTAATCGCAACGATCGCATAAGTATGTGACCGTTTAATGGGAGCAAGTTCCTCTTCCTTCAATTCAATGATCATGGCTTAACACCTTTTCTGAAACCGTGGGTAAAACTCGCATCATATAGTTTGGAACGGTATTCATCTTTATCATGGATATTAGGGTCTAACGCCCATCCAGCCAAAATCATTGCATGCTTGCGGATACCATTTTTACGCATATCATCATCTAAATTCACTAAAGTGGTACGGACGATTTTTTGGTCCGGCCATGTTGCCCGTTGAATGACTGCGACCGGAGTATCATCCTGCCAACCGGCTGCCTGGAGTTCTTTAACGATTTTTTTAGTCAAGGTCGCACTCAAGAAGAGGGCAATCGTACAGTGATGACTAGCCAAATCACGTAACTTCTCAAATTCCGGAACAGGCGTACGCCCTTCAGCCCTCGTCAATATGAGTGTCTGGGTTAAATCCGGGATAGTCAGCTCTGCTCCTATTGCCGCTGCCGAGGCGAACACCGAACTTACGCCAGGGATCACCTCATAACCAATACCTTCTTTCTTCAATAGGACAATTTGTTCCATGATTGCGCCGTACATGGCAGGATCCCCTGTATGGATCCTGGCAACCAGCTTTCCTTCTTTAACCCGATCAACCATAATGCCAACAATTTCTTCCAAATGCATTCCAGCCGTTTTTAGCACCTCGGCATCCGGTTTTGCCTTAGCAATCAATTCCTCATTCACTAACGAATCCGTATATAAAATCACATCCGCCGTTTGAAGAATGTTCAATCCTTTTACAGTAATCAAATCCGGATCTCCTGGGCCAGCGCCTACAATAAATATCTTCATTTTCTCACCACCATCAATGTTAAGTATTCTAGTTCAAGTCCTTCCAATTCACTCACTTTCCAAATCACTTCTTCATCGGATGTGACTTTGGTAACGACCGAGGCCTTTTCAAGCAAGTCTAAATCTTTTAAAACAGTAATCATTAAATCGATGACTTTTGCCACTTTAATGAACACCACGGCATCATGATCTTCAATTGCCTTCTTCATCGCTTCATAATCATCCCTTGCCGGAACAATCGCGACATGATCATCACCATCTGCCAAAGCGATGCCCAACCTTGACGCCGATCCATTAAACGAAGAAATACCCGGGACTGTCTTGATTTCGACTTCGGGATGCAGCTCCTGCATCAATTTCATCATATGTATGAACGTACTATATAAAAGAGGATCACCTTCCGTAACGAAAGCGACATCTTTTCCTTCGTATAACTTTTGCCAAACCTTTTCAACCGTTCCGTTCCATTCCCGATCCAAAATCGCTTGATCTTTCGTCATCGGAAAAACAAGGCCCAGCATATCCTTCTCTTCAGGACGGATGTAAACTTCAACGATACGGTGGGCGTAGCTTTTACTGCCTTTTCTTTTTTTTGGATATGCAATGACCGGAGATTCCTGAATCACGCGAAATGCCTTTACTGTAATAAGCTCTGGATCGCCTGGGCCAACGCCAAGGCCATATAATGTACCAAGATTACTCATTCATGTCTTCCTTTCTTTGTGCAGTAATGATATAAACCGGATTAAGTGGTACAAATCTGTTCATTCCCAATATTGGCTTACTTCGGGAAATTTGCGCATGCATGATGGAAGTGTGAAAACCAGCTTCCGCAAATGCCTCATTAGCCCGGTAAAGATTCTCAATCGTTGCAGCATTTAGAACGATCCTGCCGCCCTCTTTAAGCCGTTTACAGCAAGTATTGATTAAATCTACCATTTCGCCGCCGGTCCCCCCAATGAAGATCGCATCAGGATCTGGAAAAGTTTCCAATCCTTGCGGAGCTTTACCATGAATGGCTGTTATATCGGTACGGAATTTACGTTGGTTTTGATAACAGTTTTCTAAGTCAGGCTCATTTTTTTCAATTGCGAAGATTTGTCCTTCGGATGCAAACTTAGCCGCTTCAATTGCCATTGACCCCGTACACGTCCCAACATCCCAAACTATGCTGTTTTTTCTGAGCTTCAGCGCATGCAGGCTTAATACTCTAATTTCCTTTTTGGTTATGAGTCCTTTATCCGGCTTACGTTGCGAAAATTCTTCATCTTCTATCCCTAAAGTCCAACTTGGACCTTCAGATTTTCTTTTTAAAATGACGACATTCAACGGGGAAAATTCCCGCTCCATCATTTCCTCAAGTTCATACCAACCTGAGTTTTCAGTTTCTCCTTGAAGATTTTCAGCCACGAATGCCCGATATTCAGTCATTCCGAATGAAAGGAGATATTTAGCCAGTTGGTTGGGAGTATTTTCGACGTCAGTAAGCAAGGCAACTTTCGCTTTCCCATCAATCCTTTGGGCCAGCCCTTTCATACTGCGGCCATGAACACTAACTAGAAAAGCATCTTGCCAGCTTTCACCCATTTTTGCAAAAGCAAGCTGAATGGAACTGAAATATGGGTAAACCTCCATGTTGATTTTGCTGGAAAGATAGCCTCCCATTCCATAAAACAATGGGTCACCGGAAGCCAAGACAACAGTTGGACGAGTTTCATCCTGCAGTTGTTCTACCACTTTTTTCAAACCGCCCTTTATGACAATCTTCTTGCCGGAATAGTTAGGAAAGAAGGATAAGACCCTCTCACCCCCGACCAGCACTTCACTTTCTTCTATCCATTGGGCATATTGAGGCAGTAAGCTTTCCTGACCGTTATCCCCTATCCCGATTAATTTCATCGATTGACTCAATTCCAACAGCCCTTCCCAGTAATTGTCCTTTCAACGAATAAATCGCCGTTTCCATTTCAATGCCACCCTTCACTTGCTTTATAGCAGAGTGACAGCAGGATTCACATAGTTTATTAAAAAAATCAAAATTATTGATCGCTGACATCATATCCCCGACTTGTGACGCTGTATTTGCATTCTTGATTTCAAGAACAAGATCATCTTCAGCTCCGACGCTTTGGGCTATTTCCGATAGAAAACCGAAGTCGACCGGAGCGCTTTTTGAATGCACCATCATCACACCTTGGGCAACTTTAGAAAATTTCCCCATCATACCAATCAGTGATACCTTTTTAATTCCCTGCCTTTTACATTGCTTAAGTGAGAAGCCTACAAAATCACCCATTTCAATAAAGGCTTCCTCAGGTAAATCCTGAAGAAGGCCCATTGCATACTTTTCACTACGCCCGCCAGTGGTTAAGACAAGATGCTCACACCCACTCGCCTTGGCGACACTGATAGCCTGGACGATACTTGCCATATAGGCGGAACTGGAAAAAGGGACGACGGTGCCCCTTGTTCCCAAAATGGAAATGCCTCCCACAATCCCAAGGCGGCCATTTAATGTTTTTTTAGCTATTTCTTCACCTGCAGGCACGGAGATAACGACTTTCACTCCTCTATTAATCTTAAATTCTTCCAAGGTTTGTTGCACAGTGGTTAATATCATTTTGCGCGGTACAGGATTAATGGCCGCTTCCCCTACAGGAACGGGAAGCCCGGGTTTGGTCACTCGCCCCACACCAATCCCTCCATCCAAGATGATTCCTGGTGCATCCGACCAGCTGACAGTAGAAATGATATGTGCCAAATGGGTGGCATCTGGATCATCTCCGGCATCTTTAATCGTTTCTGCACTAACCGAATTTTCCGATATATCATATCTCTCAATGGTGAAAGTGGCATCACGGCCGATAGGCAAGGAGATCGTAGCCTCCTCAAGGGCATCCCCCGTGATCAAAGCGGTCAATGCCGCTTTAGTCACGGCTGTCGAACATGCCCCCGTCGTATACCCATGGCGCATTTGTGAGGGATCTTTTTTTACTTTCTTTTCCATGTTTATTAACTATCAGCTAAAAGGGAAATTGCGTTCAATGCTGCAACCGTGACAGTACTTCCACCTTTTCGGCCAATATTCGTAATGAATGGCACTTCTGTGATCTTAGCCAGTTCCTCTTTCGATTCCGCTGCAGAAACGAACCCAACAGGCATTCCAATAATTAAGTCCGGCTTTGCAATCCCTTCTTTAATAAGGCGAATGAGCTCAAGTAAAGCTGTAGGTGCATTGCCAATGGCATAAATGCCCCCTTCATTTTCCTTTACGGCTTTTTGCATCGAAATGATCGCTCTTGTCGTATTCAAACGTTTTGCTTCGACCATCACATCTGGATCTGAAATGTAGCAATGAACGTCCCCGCCGTGTTTTTGAAATCTTTTTTTGCCTGTACCGCTCTCGATCATTTGCACATCCGCAATGACATGTCTACCTTTGCGAATGGCTTCCACACCAGCTTGAATGGCATTTGGATGGACGATGACACTTCTTCCCAATTCAAAATCAGCTGAAGCATGAATGACCCGGCGGACGATCTTCCATTCATCCTCAGAAAAATCATGATCGCCCATTTCTTCAGCTATCATTGAAAAACTATAATCATATATTTTGTCTGGATCTACCGTTAGTGGTTTGAAATCCGTTTTAAAGTCCATCTTGCATTCCTCCTATTATTTATTCAACTGATTATTCAACTCGGCAATGACATGATCAAAACTGGAATGAACATTTTGATAGTCAACATCTGGCCTTGATATCATAATCGTCTCTATTCCACATTCCAACGCGGCTTCCAATTTCTCATCAACCGCACCGACCTTGCCACTTTCTTTCGTTATCATCAATGTGACGCCATACTGTTTATATAGGGCTTTATTTAATTCTTTGGAAAATGGACCTTGAATCGCAACGATATTTTTTTGTTCAATGCCTAGCTGCGCACATTTTTCCATATTATCCATGCGTGGCAGCATTCTTGCTATGACTCTGGTATTCTCGAGTCCTACCAATTCTTTTGCGAACACCGCTAGGGTTTTACTTCCGGTCGTGAGCATGATGACTCCCCGTTTTGCAGCAGCCAGCTTGGAAGCTTCCTCATAATCACGGACAACTATCAATTTGTCATTCTGAAACCGTTGGCTTTCACGCTCATAACGAATATAAGGAACATTTGCTGCCTTTGCTCCGTTAAGAGCGTTTTTGGATGCTTCTTCCGCAAATGGGTGACTTGCATCAACTACAGCCTGAAAACCTTTTTCAGAGATTAAAGAGGTCATATCCTCTGCAGTTAATCGGCCAATCCGGGTGGATATCCCTGCATCTTGCAAACTCTTCGCCGCCGACTCGGTTACAACAGTTGCCAAAACCTTGAATCCCACCTGCTGCATCTCAATCGCTAATTCCCGCGCATCACTTGTACCCGCCAAGAACAAAATCATTTTGACGTACCCACCTCTTGCCCATCGTGCTGATGGTCGTGGTCATGATGGTCGTGGTCATGATGGTCATGGTCGTGGTCGTGATGGTGATGATGGTGGGCATGTCCATGTTCCTCGACATATTTTCGATAGTTTTCCAAATCACGTGCCCCACTTGATCTGCCTTCACTAGCTTCAATTACTCGTTCTTGCAGAATGTTCTGTAAGGTTGGATGATACCCAAAATACTTCGCCAAAATAAATTCCCGATCAAGATATTGCTCTTGATAGCCTTTCAGCATATCCTCCATTCTTTCCATTAACACCCCCGTGAAGAGGAAATATGGCAGCATCACTATTTTTTTTGCCCCCAACCGGATGCATCGTTCAATGCCTTCATCAACATGCGGGTCCGTTACACCCATGAACGCTGTTTCGACCCATTTAACGTTTAATTTTTCCCATAACAATCGGGAAATTTTATATATATCACTATTTGCATCAGCATCACTGCCTCCTCGGCCAATTAGCAATATTGCTGTCTCAGCCTGTTCCGAGGATGTATCGAAGCCGGCTTCCTCAAGTCGGTCTGTCAGGATCGTCAATACATCATGGTGGACCCCGATCGTTTGACCATATGTGAATTTCACTTCTGGATATTTGGTTTTCCCATCCTCTATTTCAGCTGGGATATGTAATTTCGAATGTCCTGCATGCAACAAAATGATCGGTATGACGATAACTTCCGTAGCCCCTCGTTTTACACAATTATCAATGCCTTTTGATATACTCGGTGTCGCAAATTCCAGGAAGCACGTTTCTACCAAAAAACTGTCATCCATTGCCGGAATCATATTTTTAATAAAATGAACGACTTCTTCGTTTCCCGAAGCCAGGCGGCTTCCGTGTCCTACAAACAAAACTGCTTTCATTTACTTTCCCCCTCTTGATTAGTCTTCACAAGGCGCAGGCTCTATGTTTATTTTGGGAGCAATGTCCTGATAAGAAAAATTCTGTATCTTTTTTGAACGTTTGAAGTATTTAAAAAGCCGCTCATTTGGATGGGCATTTTGCTTATACTCCCCGACAATGTCCGTAATCAATTCAACAAGCCGTTCCGGTTCAATGCCTTCAGCTACCGGCTGACCTGGATGGGCCGTTCTTCCAACCGGTTTAGCTCCAAGAAATAAGTCGAACTTCCCTTTTCGGAAAACAATCCCGATGTCATCCATCACGGCACTATAACAAGCCATTCCACACCCATTAAATCCGATGTTCAGTTCCTTAGGCATTTTCATTCCGCCAAGCACCCGGTGTATTTCATCCGCATATGGTATGGATTCCGCTTTTTCACCATCACAGAAATCACAGGCTTTTAATGTCAGTACATCTCCAATCGGCGATAATAGAAAGTTTGCTGATTGCAATTTCCCCGTAATGACTTCCGGGTCCGTTGTCGGGATCTTTAAAACGATCTTATGATTTGGCGTGTATTCCATCGTTCCCTTTTCCCCGACAACTTCCGCAAGTGTCATCATTTGTTTGGGAGTGAATTGTTTATTCGCCACACCTGGACTTACGGCAAGTTCGAATACCGACTCCATTTTTTGCTGGACAATCGGCTTAATGGATTGCTGAACGGTTTGACCCTTCACTCTTGACAAGGCTTCCATTGCCATTTCAAAAGAAGCGGACTTCTTTTCTGGTGCTTTTGTAAGTAATCCAACTCCTCCAGCAGGCTCGTTTAAGGTTTCTTGCATGGAATCGGCTTCTTGATCTAATGCCCACGGTTCTGCTTCTTTTTGCAGACGCTGATGCGGCTTCAATGTTTGCTTTTCCGAATTCAATGTATATTTCCTCTGATAACCTCTTGGTGTGATGATTTTGTCATCGTATAAGAAGGTGGATGAATTACCGATAATGACGGTGGTCAACATTCCAATATCGTGATTCAACATATCTTTCAAATTGGTTATGACAATATCCTGCCGATCGCGATAAGCACTTTTCACCAACCCGACTGGTGTATCTGGCGAACGGTAGCGAAGGAGAATTTTCTGTGTTTCAACAATTTGCCTAGTCCGCCTGCCGCTGCGCGGATTATAAAGCGCAATGACAAAATCAGCCATTGCAGCTGCTTCCACCCTTTTAGCGATTAGGTCCCAAGGAGTTAAATGATCACTGAGGCTGATCGTACACGAATCGTGCATGACTGGTGCCCCAAGTAAAGACGCACAAGAGTTGATTGCAGAAATACCAGGAATGACTTCAATGCCCACTCCAGTTTCTTCTTTCCAACCTTTTTCAATCAATACTTCATAAACCAACCCTGCCATCCCGTACACTCCGGCATCCCCACTGGAAATGACAGCCACTTTTTTTCCCAACTCCGCTTGTTTTACTGCTTCCTGAGCACGTGATACCTCTTCAGTCATCCCCGTACTAATGATCGTTTGATCTGTAAGCAGTCCCTGAATGAGTTCAACATAAGTTTTATAACCAATGATGTAGTCACTTTCTTGAAGGGCTTCGACAGCACGTTTGGTAATGTGTTCAAAATTCCCTGGTCCAAAGCCCACGACGAATAATTTACCGTTTGTACTCATTAAGACATCTCCTTTTACGATTTGTTCTTTGAAATACCCGTATGAGCAGGAAAATCCGGATTAGGCGTCATTTCCCCATCACTGAATTGGTAGATCATCTGTGGAACATATTCACCATCTTCGATATTGCTGACAATCTCCCGACCGAAATCAGGCGTATCCACTCTATACCATTTCCCTTGGGGATAGGCAATCACAACGCAGGCATCCTTACATCTTCCGTTACAGCGTGTCCTGGTTGTATGAATTTTCAAATCCAGTCCCTTTGAAGTAATTTCATCGCGAATCGCTTGAGTTACTTCTTCCCCGCCCTTTTTCATGCAACTGCTTCCATTGCAAATCAACAAATGCGTATTTGTACCCTTCAAGTTCCAAGTAGTCATCTTCTTCCTCCTGAGTTCAGGGAAAAGGCAAAATAAAAAACCTTAACATAAGAGTCAAGGTTTAAAAAACTATATGAATGAGGAGCCCTCCGCAAATATGCTGAATCTCCCAAAATCGTCATAGTCCTTCTACCTTTCCCTCCGAAAAGTATCATACAATTTCAAAAGCAGGTTTCCTGGCTTACGCTTCATTTTACTTTGTCCCTTCCCGGCTTTAAGCCAGTGGTTATCGACAAATTCATCAGCGTTTACAGTAGCGGGGGCTGCATCGGATTTTCACCGATTTCCCTATTATCCCTTGCATATTCACACAAGAGCACTTTTAAAATGAAATATTTGGTTTTATTATACAATTATAGCTAACCTTATCTATCATATAACAACTTTAGCAAAATTCAATAGTTTATTCCGACTGTTTAGAAAAGTTTAATAGTGTAAATCCAGCCATAAGCCTTTCCTCTCTGCAATCTTAGTCAAAAAAAAAAAAAAAGAGAGTGTAGCTGGAATTATTTCTTTATGGTACACTATACGAGAATTTTCGAAATAATTACATAAGTTTTATGGTGTTGAATTTCTCGGAATTCAGCTTAAAAGGGAAGCCGGTGAAAGTCCGGAGCGGTCCCGCCACTGTAAAGGGAAGTCCTATTACGTTAACATTAATCCACTGTCAAATGAGATGGGAAGGATGTAACGGGACAATGAACCTAAGCCAGGAGACCTGCCATGAAGCGTGAAACTGTTTCAGCCTACGAGGATGGGTGTGCGGATCAGGCAGAATGGCCCATATTGGTTTATGCTGCAAAATTCCTGTTCATTACGCACTTCTTTCTTTTGAGAGAAGTGCTTTTTATGTTGGGCGCCGCTTTTCTTCTAAAGTTTTGGCAGAAAAATTAAAGGTGTTGAAAGGAGAAAGAATGAAAAGAGTCAATTGGAAAATTCTTTATTTTGTCATTTTACTGCTTCTTGTCCCAAAACGTGCGATGGCCATGCATATCATGGAGGGCTTTTTACCAATTGAATGGGCCATATTTTGGTGGGCCGTGACCCTTCCATTTCTAATCTTGGGTTACCGGTCCATTAGGTCCAAAGTAAGGGAAAACCCAGAAACAAAAATGATGCTCGGTCTATCGGGTGCATTCGTATTCATATTATCTGCCTTGAAGATTCCTTCCGTTACGGGAAGTTCTTCACACCCTACCGGAGTTGGTTTAGGTTCCATATTATTCGGGCCATTGGCCATGAGTGTCGTAGGCTCCATCGTTCTATTATTTCAAGCTGTTCTACTGGCTCACGGAGGATTGACGACATTAGGGGCCAATGCATTTTCCATGGCTGTATGCGGACCTTTCATTGCTTACTTTGTCTTCAAGGGCGCAACTAAATTGGGATGGTCTTTTTCGCTGGCCGTTTTCTTGGCAGCTGCTTTTGGCGATTTAGGAACCTATGTGGTAACTTCCGTTCAACTTGCACTTGCTTTTCCATCCGAGGTAGGTGGATTCAAGGCCTCATTCAATAAATTTGCTGGAATATTTGCCCTGACCCAAATTCCCTTGGCAATCAGCGAGGGATTATTGACAGTGGTTGTGATGAATTTCCTAAAAAAATACAATCTAGGCGAATTGAAATTGCTGCGAGTTTTATCTAAGGAGGCACGTTAACATGAAAAAAAGTTTATTGCTGCTTTTCCTGGTCGTCATTCTTGCCACCATACCGTTAATAACCCAACAAGGAACGGAATTTGGCGGTGCCGACGGCGAAGCTGAAGAAGCCATCACTAAAATTCAGCCGGAATACAAGCCTTGGTTCAATAGTATTTGGGAGCCGCCAGGTGCAGAAACCGAGAGCTTATTATTTGCGCTGCAAGCTGCAATCGGAGCTGGTTTCATTGGATACTTCATTGGCGTAATGAGACAAAGGAATAAACAAACCAAACAAGAAATGAACGAAAAATCGAAACATGTTACTCATTGATAAATATGCCTATTTCAATGGGCTAAAGGATGTACATCCGTTGGAAAAGATGATTTTTGCACTCTCCCTTATGCTGTTTTCGTTAACGGTAAGGGATTTGGCCGTTTCGCTCATCACTTTTATGGTGATGAGCGCTTTAATCATTTTTGTGGCAAAAATCCCGCCTTCGTATTATCTGAAATTACTCTTATTACCAGGATTCTTTCTAGTATCAGGCACACTTACCATCCTTTTTTCTATCTCCAGTACATTTACTTCGATGCCGAATATTTGGTGGTCCTGGAAAGTCGGAAATTGGCAAATTTTCATCAGCGATGGCAGCATTGGTACAGTGATCAATTTGATCACTGTCGTATTTAGCAGTATAAGCTGTTTATATTTCTTAACCTTGACTACACCCATTACCGTCATTCTATCCGTACTGCGAAAACTTAAAGTCCCTTCCTTATTGATCGATTTAATAGAATTGACCTATCGCTTCATCTTTATTTTTTTAGATACAGCTTTGGCCATTCACTTAGCACAAGCTTCAAGACTGGGATATGGTTCGGTAAGGCAAGGCATTCGATCTCTCGGGTTACTAACCTCATCATTATTTTTGGGAGTATTCCAGCGCTCTGGGCAATTGACGATGGCCATGAACGCAAGAGGATATCAGGAGAACCTTTCTTATATCGAGGATACTTATACCTTTTCCTCACGCAATTGGCTGATCGCCATTGTAATACTAGGAAGCTTAATCCTTATTTATGGATATATGTAAATTGGAGGCAATTCAAAAATGGAAGAGCATATCTTTAATATAGAGGGCCTCACGCATCAATATGCAGATGGGACGTTCGCGATAAAAGATCTTTCAATACTGATTCAACAAGGTAAAAAGATTGCATTATTAGGCAATAATGGAGCCGGTAAATCGACTCTATTCCTCCATTTAAATGGTCTTTTACAACCAACATCAGGAACGATCAGATTTAAAGGCAAGAAAATGAAATATGACCGTAAAGCATTATTATCATTACGAAAACAAGTCGGAATCGTTTTTCAAGATCCCGACTCCCAGCTTTTTTCCGCTAATGTTCAACAGGATATATCGTTTGGACCGATGAATTTAGGATGGGATAGAAATGTAGTCCATGAGAAAGTGCAATGGGCGATGGATCAAACGGAAGTAACGGAAATGAAAGACAAACCTACCCATTTTTTGAGCTTAGGGCAAAAAAAACGTGTCGCCATTGCCGGGGTACTAGCCATGGAACCCGATGTCTGGCTCTTAGACGAGCCTACCGCTGGATTGGATCCTTATTTCTCCAGACAGATCATGGCTCTGCTGGACAGTATCCACCACCCAGACAAAACGATAATTCTATCAACTCATGATGTTAATTTAGCCTATCAATGGGCTGATGAAGTCGTTGTCATGAACGATGGTAAGGTCATATACCAAGGGGACCCTGTATCCGTTTTTCATGATGAAGACATTTTGATGAAGGCTCATCTCGAGAAGCCGTGGGTTTTTGAAATGTTTCAAGCCCTTCTTCAATCAAGAATACCCGGAGAAAAGGAACTTGTCCCCAGAACGAAGGAAGAATTGCTTCAAAAAATCGAGACAGAAAAAATTTATTAATTAAAATCCCCTAGCTTCTTTCATCATTCAAAAAGCTAGGGGATTAAATCATTATATTCTTAAAATATCAGTCGAAAATTCTTGACCCTAACCAAAAAACAAGTCATTTCCTTTCTTCCTCAGATTCTTCTTTTTTAATCTCGATATCCTTTCCGTTTACATCATCAATGACAGCTTTTATCTCGCCTTCCGCATAAGTATCCGAAACTTGTTCGTGGGTTGTAGCCAATCCAGAAGATAAAGTATCTTCCCGTTTATAATCGCTGACATCATATGTTCTTCCTGCGATTTCTGAAGATTCATTTTTTGATTGCTTGCTATCCATTGTTTTCACTCCCAGTTTTCAAATTGTCCAATCATCGATTGACAGCAGTAATAAAGACAAAGGTATTTTGTGTAAAAAACAAAGCAATATTCAATAATGATAAAAAAAGGAGGAAAAAAGGCTGACTCTACTTATTTTCAATCAATTGATTCACAAAAAAACTTACAAGCAAAATCCCTTCTCAAGGACTTTACATGTAAGCTTAATAAGAGGTTAGGCCTCCTTCTTCACATCCACATTATCGTTTGGGTCACCCCAACATTCCACATTCTTCAAACCTTTAATATTGTTCACATGGAAGACAGGATTTTTCCCACTTTTCTTTTGCTTTTGATAATCCGCCAGTGCAGCAAATGCAATTTTCCCAAGTAATGCTATGGCTATTAGGTTGATAATGGCCATAAGGGCCATCAGCAAGTCAGCCAGTCCCCAAACAAATTTCAGTGAGGCAAGCGAACCGAATATCACCATCCCTACAACTGCGATACGATAGATGTTTAACCAAACCTTATTTTCATTGATGAAGCCAATGTTCGACTCTCCATAATAATAGTTACCCACAATGGAACTAAAGGCGAATAACAGTACAATGATGGCAAGGAAAATGCCAGCCCAAGATCCCAATGCGGTTCCAAGGGCATTTTGGGTAAGAACGATTCCATCCGTTTCCTTCGATGTATAAAGACCTGAGAACAAAATGATGAAGGCAGTCGAACTGCAAATGATGAGCGTATCGACAAAAACACCCAGAGACTGAATGAGCCCTTGCTTGACAGGATGACTGACATCAGCAGTCGCACCAGCATTAGGTGCACTACCCATCCCGGCTTCATTTGAAAACAAGCCGCGCTTGATTCCCTGCATCATGGCTGCTCCCAGTACTCCGCCAGCCACTTCTTTTATTCCATCGAATGCACTTTCAAAGATCAAAGCAAAAACACTCGGTAACTCGGTAATATTCATGATGATGATGATCAACGCCACTATCACATAGGCTCCTGCCATGATGGGAACGATAACTTCAGATACCTTTGCAATCATTTTGATCCCGCCAAAAATGATGACAGCCGTTACGATAGCCAGGATGATTGCCGTAACCCACTTTTCAATTCCAAATGATTCGTTGAATGCGCTTGTAATCGTATTGGCTTGTACCGAATTGAAAGCAAGTCCAAATGTAAGCGAAATCAACACAGCGAACGCGATCCCCATCCAACGGGCATTCAATGCTTTTTCCATATAATAGGCAGGACCGCCACGGAATGCATCCCCATCCTTGACCTTATAGATTTGAGCAAGTGTACTTTCAATAAAAGCCGAAGCAGCTCCGATCAGTGCTATTAACCACATCCAGAAAACGGCTCCCGGACCTCCCATGGTGATTGCGATGGCAACACCTGCAAGGTTACCCGTTCCTACCCGCGATGCCGTGCTTATGCAAAATGCCTGAAACGATGTCACACCTTTTTTATCAGCTGTGGCCCCTTCGCCCAATAGCCTGAACATTTCCCCTACCATTCTGAATTGGACAAACTTCGTGCGGACGGAAAAATAAAGACCCAATCCAATCAACATGATGATCAATATGGAAGACCATAACACATCATTTGTCTCACTAATAAATTTTTCTAACATCTCCATTAAAACAAACCCCTCTACTTAACTCTAAATATTATTTCAAAAACATATACAACTATAATTTATTTCCCGATTCATTAGGGAGATAAACAAATGAAGCCCATAAAAAAAGGAAATTCCAGAATGAATCTCCAATACAATAATATATTATATCCTAACTCACATTTTTTTTCATTCATGATTTGGTGGAATCAATCGAAAAAATATATATCAATATCATTCTCTAATGATATTAAATCATTCTGACTCACTTCATTTAACATTCACTACAACGTTAAATAAATTCCATTGTTATCCTTAATATTCAAAAACATCTTATATATAGTGCATAAAAGCCTCACACGTCCCGATTCCAGGTTATCATGCGAGGCTTGTTTTGCATTCATCTGCTCTATCTTATATTCTGGTTTGCTGTAGGTCTCAATGTTGAAATTAGGCTTTTTTATGATATCCTTGTTCTGCCTCTCCTAGATGGTTGGAATACCTTGTGCAAACATCTTTCTTAATTCTTTCTTGTCAATTTTTCCAATCGGCGTTAATGGAAACTTATCAATAAAATAGACTACTTTAGGAACCATATACTTAGAGGTTCTTTGTTTGCAGAAATCAATTAATTCCTCACTAGTACAGGTCAATCCTTCTCGCAGTGTTACCACGACACAAACTACTTCTCCCCAATCTGGATGGGGAACGCCTATGCAAGCACTTAATGCAACAGAAGGGTGCTGGTTCACCACTCGTTCCACTTCTGAAGAATATACATTCATCCCGCCTGTAATGATCATATCTTTCTTCCTATCTACAATATAAAGGTAACCGCTTTCATCCCATTTACCAATATCACCAGTGTAGAACCAACCATCACGGATGTATTCTTGGGTAAGATCAGGTCTTTGATAATAGCCTACCATCATTGCTGGTGATTTTACGATAATTTCTCCAAACTCGGATGGTTTTACATCATTTCCATCTTTATCAATCAGTCGAACTTCGGTGAAAATGCACGGTTTTCCACAGCTTTTCAAAATTTCCGAATTGTTATGATAAGCCCATAAATGAGCGCTTTTCGATAGTCTGGTAATGACAATATTACACTCTGTCATGCCGTATTGCTGGCGCATGATAGGCCCGAATACTTCAAAAGCTTCTTTAAGGCGCTTTTGTGAAATTGGTGACGCGCCGTAGAAGATATTTCGCATGGAGCTCATATCATATTCCATCTTCTTTGTCTGATCAAGGAGTCTGTATAACATTGTCGGTACCATGAATGTCGTCGTAATTTTATGTTCCTTTATCGCCTGTATGAATGCTGCAGCGTCAAATGAGCCCATCACATAGACATGGACGCCCGAAACAAGGGACCTCCAAAGTAATGAACCGGCAGAATGCACAATTGGCGTACTTAGCAATACCCGGTCTCGGTCGTCTAGCGGGTCTTCGATAGCCGCAGAAAGTATGGCGGCGCCGAGTCCTTTCTGGGAATGCATGACGCCTTTGGGTGTACCCGTCGTCCCGCCTGTGTATGACAGAAGGGCAATGTCTTTTTCTTCAGCTAATGGCAAGTCCATATTTTTTATTTCACCGGGCCATTGAAACTGTTCAAACTCCTCCGGATAATTAATATTAAATCCAGGAAGCCCAATGATATGGACACCGTCCTTCTTCATTTCTTCTAAATACTCAAATAAGGTGTCAAAGTGTGTCTGCGTAGCTATTATGACCACTTCTGGTTTTGCTTCCTTTAAAATGAATTTTATTTCTCGTTTCCCCAGTTTTTCACTTAATGGCACTAGGGTAGCTCCACATTGCTGGATAGCCAAACCAAACATCACACTTTCCAAACTGTTTGGAATGATAGAAGCTATGCGGACACCCCTTCCTGCACCCAGGCGAAGTAAATAAGAAGAGATAAGTTCTGTTTTTCTCCATAACTCTTCGTAAGTTATCGTTTCTCCGTTTGGCAACAAGGTAATAGCCGGCAGTTCTCCAAATCGTTTCATTCCTTTATTCAACAGTGACTGAAATGTCAACTTATTCAGCATATATCATTTCCTCCCTCGATAAAGGTTTTACCCTTTTAATAATGCTTTGGCAATTGTATTTTTTTGAATTTCTGAGGTTCCGCTTAATATCCGATACATTCGTGCACTCCTGTACATCTTTTCTACCGGATGCCCTTTTACCAAGCCTTTAGAGCCGAAGATTTGGATAGCCTTATCGGCCACACGGCTATTTACTTCTGAAGCAAACAGTTTAGCCATGGAGGTGCCGGCCCGATCCTCTTCTCCTTGATCGATTTTTTCAACCACATCATAGACCATGCACTTTGCCGCGTAGATTTCCGTCGCCATTTCTGCGAGCATATGCTGAATTGCCTGGAAGTCACCGATAGGCCGGCCGAATTGTACTCGCTTTTTAGCATGTTCAATAGATAAATTGAGAAGGTGTTGAGCCATCCCGATGAAGCCGGCCGCATGGGAAGCGCGATTTGTGTTTATTCTTTTCAATCCGAGCAGTAACCCTTTTCCTCTTTCTCCGATTATATTGGCGGCAGGAACTCGACATTGATTGAAATTCAATTCAGCATGTATGCGTTCTCCTGATAGTGGGACTTGAATGTCTCCTAGTTCAAACCCCGAATGATGGGGTGTTTTTTTATCTACCAGGAAAGCAGTGATTCTATCTTCTTTTTCTCCTTTCTGAGTTTCTTTCGCTATGACAATGGCGAAATCAGCATAGGGGGCCGCACTGATAAAATGTTTTTTACCATTTAATATATACTCATTCCCGTCTTTAACGGCTGTTGTTTCGATAGCAAAAGCATCTGATCCAGCATTTGGTTCTGTAAGGGCAAAGCAGCAGCTAGCTTCTCCCGTCACCACCGGCATCACATATTTTTCTATTTGCTCCTGTGTAAAACTTTCCAACATCTGACCAATTCTTAGCGGCCCGCCAACCTCCCCTATAACCTGCCCCCATAAAACCGCTCCGGAACGGGCCAATTCTTCCTTAAACATGCATAGCCCTTTTAAGCTAACATCTTGTCCCCCATATTTTTCAGGGAGGTTAATCCCGTAAAAGCCCAATTCCCTGGAGCGTTTTCTTACCCATTGTATGGCTTCCATCGGGATATCCTCTTCAGCGTTTAATTCATGCTCCTGTTCGTAGGGAAGCAATTCATTTTGAATAAAATCCTGTAACTTTGTTTGAAGCACCTCTAATTTCTCTTCCTTCATAGTTACCATAGTTTTCCCCTTTCACCTTTGAATTTCGCATTTAATTTAATATTCAAAATGTTATAAAATTAATTTTAAATGTAAATTATATTTAAGTAAATTAAAGAAATATGATACAAACATAAGAAATATTGATGTAAATGCAAAAAAATATTAGTTTCCCAATCACCATAGGAAACTAATATTTAAGAGTAGTGTAGAATTCGAGACATTTAATAAACTCTCTTGCAGCTTTTGAAAAATGTTGCTTCTTAGAGCGAACGTAACCGAATTCCATTGAATTATTTTCTAGCTCCACCAAAGGAATAGCCACAAGTTCCCCGCTTAGGAAATAGGGATCGCTGTTAATTCCAATATCATACGAAAAGGAAATGGCTAATCCTTCAGCGACCGTTTTTTTGATAATCTCTGTATTATTTGTGAAAAACAAAATATTCATCTCACCGTATAGAGTAAAAAATTCTTTAATAAATGTCTTCATTCTTGGTCCATTGTAGACGACTAAATCTTGGTCCAGCAGCTCTTGTGGGGTTATGCTTTTCCGGTTCACTAGAGGGGAATTCTTACTGACCGACACAATCACTTTTGCTTCCATTAGGGGCTGAAATTCCAACTCATTTTCTTTCGGTTTAACCCTTGGAATATTTAATAGTCCGATGTCTATCTTATCATTCAGTATATCTTCGGTTATCTCTTGTCCCCCTTTCTCTTCAATCATAATTTTCACCTCGGGATACTTCTTCTTAAATAACGCTAATGATTTAGGTAAAACCGTAAGAAATAAACCTTGTGTAGATGATAGGCGTAACTCTTTTTCCATCGTATCTGAATGTATTTGGGCACTGTCTCTTATTTCTTCCAATTTGCTTAATACTTCAAGAGCTTTCTGGATGATTTCCTTTCCATCTTCTGTAGGTATGGTTCCTAATCGTGACCTCTTGAAGATTTTTATACCTAATTCCTTCTCCAAACTCGTAATGGCCATGCTGATTCCAGATTGAGAGATATGTAGGCTTTCTGAAGCCGTGGAAATCGAGTTAACCTCGGCTACCTTAATGATATATTCCAATTGTTCAATATTCATGGTTCATTCTCCTTCTATCCTATTACAAATATAATACCTCTAACAGAAAGCCCTTTCAATTATAGAGAAGGAGAATCAGAACCCATCACAATGTCTGCACCAAAGCAGGACTCCATTCCTAGTTTTAAACTATGGTAGTTGTTTTTTCGTATTCTTTAGCTGGCTGTGCCCGATTATTTTTAATAGATACGGCAACAACCGTTCCCAATAGCGCCGTTATCACCAAAAACAGGAAAGCTGCATTATAGGAGTCATTAAACAAACTGATAATCAAACCGAGGGCTAAAGGAGAAACCGCACCTGCAATTTGACCGGCAAAAGTTACGAGTCCGGATGCAGAGCCCGTAAGTTCCTTTGGTGAGTATTTTATGATGATCGTGTATAGAACGGTTCCAAAGAAGGACAGCGCTACGGAGTTGAGAGTGAGATAAGTGATGATAAGTGCTATAGACGTGGCGTTAGACATTAAAAAGAGAAAAATTGCCGATAATAAAGCACCTGCAGCGGCAAGATACTTCTCCCGGTTAGCCATATGCTTATCCAGAAGCCAACCGCTTACATTAAACATCAAGAAACCAAAAATATAAGGGATTGCCAATAAACCCCCGGCTGCTATTAAATCAACCCCTTTTTCCTTAACCAAATATATAGGCATCCAAGTGATCAGACCATAGTTGATAATATTTGATATAAACTTGAAAGTTATGAGTTTCCAAATGTTTTCAATTTTAAATAAAAGTTTCAGAGCAACCTTTTTTTGTTTCGGTTTATCTTTTTTAACCGCTTGAGTTTCTTGAGGCTTTAGAATGAACCAAATTCCGAAAGAAATTAATATCCCTAGAATTCCGGCAATGGTAAACAAGCCCCTCCAACCGAAAGCCACCACCATGGAAGCGGCAAGTGCAGTACCTAATATCCCGCCAATATTCTGGGCAGACAAGAAAAACGAATTTGCCCGGCCCCGTTCTTCTTCCGGGAAGTTATCTCTTATAGTGGACATACTGGCAGGATAGAAAGGCCCTTCACCTAACCCGAACAGAAAACGGATGAATAATAAAGACATAAATGACCAAGCAAACCCCGACATTACCGTGAACAAAGACCAACTGAATAAAGAAACAGTAACCATGACTCTGGCTCCGTACTTATCGGTCATCCATCCACCAAGCGGTTGCATGAGAGAGTAACTAACAAAAAATATACTGATTAAAAAACCTGTCTGGGACGTATTGAGATGAAACTCATCTGCAATTGGAATAATACCGACATTTATGGCAACACGATCAAAAAAGCTTAAAATCATTCCAACAAATAAAAGGCCGCTAATCATTAATTTTCGTTTCTTACTTGCATACAGCTGCATTCCCCATCACTCCATCTTTTATATTTTCACAAAACTCCCCCCCTTGAAGGAAGCGCTTACAATCCCTTTCAAATTACAAGACTTGAAATTTTTCTTTTTATGGTTATTGATTATTGTTCTGTGACTTTTAGGAGCGTTTCATTCATTAAAAAACAATGAATGAATTTATTAAAACGAAAATGGATGCCTACAGGATTAATTGATACATTCAAACCCACGAGACTATATATTAGACTCGTGGGTACAGATATTGGTCACCGATCCATCCTGCTTACAGAATATAAAGCGATTGATTATCACGGAGTAACGATATTAATCTTTGGTTGAAATTGATCCAGCAAAGACAAGAAATCTTCGAATTTTTCTTTATTACCAGAAATGGAAACTTTCCCGGCCGCCTCCATTTTGGATAAATCTTCACGTCCTAGAGCAATCTGATAGAAGGTTATTCTATCTAATGTTAATGTTGCATCAGGAGTGGACGCCATTTTCCCTTTTTTGAAATTAAACACAGAATTATCCAGATCAATCATGTAATTAGTTTTCGAATCTGTAAATTTCATATTGAATGTCATATTTTTATTTTCCGCTTTTGTTCCGTTTAATTTAATGGATAAGAATTTCAGGAAATCATCCATTGGCATATTGAGCAGCGTATCAAGATTCATCATTCCGCCACTTCCCTTCGAGTCTGCCACACCATTCCTTAACTCATCTGCGCCGGTAAGATAGAAATTACGCCACACAGAAGATTCAGCTGAGTATCCTAATTGCTCATAAGCTTTAGCCAGTAAATTTTTTGCTTCTGTATTTTTGGGATTGGCCATGACTACATGCTTTAAGACTTGAGCAACCCAGCGATATTCCCCTTTTTTATAATCAAGTTTTGCCCGCTTGATGACCTTCTTTTCCCCACCCATATATTCTATATATTTAGCTCCCGATTCCTCTTGTGGTAATGGATCCAAGTCGGATGGATTACCGTTGAAATATCCTAAATAAAAGTTGTACACCGCTTTTACGTTGTGTTTCAATGTTCCGTAATACCCCCGATTGGCCCAGACTTTATCCAACTTTTCAGGAAGCTTTAACTTTTCCGCGATTTCATCTGGTGTGAGACCTAAATTAGCTAATCGTATGGTTTGGTCATGAATATATTTGTACAAATCACGTTGACTTTCCAACTGTTCCAGAACACGGTCTTTCCCCCATATAGGCCATGTATGGGCGGTAACCATAGCATCTATATCTTCATTTCCAAACAGATCTACTGTTTCATCAAGTGCCTTTACCCATTTTAAGGTATCTCTGGTTTTAGCTCCCCTTAATGTATAAATATTATGTAACGTGTGTCCGGTGTTTTCGGCTACCACTAAAGTTTTGTAATCATTGATATAGTAATGCATCTCAGATGGAGCTTCTGAATCCGGCGTCAATAAAAATTTAAATGTTATTCCGTCTATTTCCACCGTTTGAATATCATCCTTTACTTCAATCGTTGGAGGTAAATAGCTAAAAGTTCCGTTACTTAATCCCGGGCCAATACCAGAAGTTACAAATCCTTTTTCATTTGCAGGTAAAAGATTTCCGAACATATACCCTGCACGCCGAGACATTATATTACCTAAAAGAATGTTCTCACTTAGCGCTTCTTCGTTAAATCCTTCTGGGACAATAATGGGCACCTTTGCTGGATTTTCAGCGTATTGAGCAATGCCTTTTATACCACCAAAGTGATCCGCGTGACTATGACTAATAACTATTGCACTTACTGGTTTTTTGGGTCGATGTTCAAAATACAGTTCCATGGCTGCATTGGCTGTTTCAATTGTAGAAAGTGTATCCAAAACGATTAATCCTGTTCTTCCTTCAACTATGGTAAGCACTGATAGATCCTGTCCCCGAACTTGATAAACTCCATCTACAACTTTAAATAAGCCCGTTATATTTTGTAATTGAGCCTGTCTCCACAAGCTAGGGTTTACAGTATAACTTGCCGGCTGATCTTCTTTGATGAATGAATATCGATTGCTATCCCATACTACGTTACCTTTTGAATTTTTAATTGGATTCATATTTAAAGGTGCAATAAATCCCTTATGTGCATTTTCGAAATCTTCCTTATCTGTAAAATCCAACTGTTTATAAACAGCCTTATTTGCTGAAATTGTTGAATGTGTTGCCGGCATTGGCATATCGGGCGCAGCATTTGTAACAGAAGGTCCTACTAGTAAAACAAAAACAAATGGAACGGAAACAATTCCTTTAATAAAAGATTTATTGGACATTCCATACCCCTTTCCCATTTGAGTTTTTAGATATCAAAGTTGTAATTTCTTCTTTATATTGAAACGGTAGTCTTTCTATTTTTTAAATATTTAGAATAATGTAACTTTATTTTATAATTGATTTGTCATTAAGTAAATTTACTATTTTTCATGGTAACTTCAATTTTATTTATATAAAATCCACTTGTATCCATTAATACAATTCGTTTTTTAGCTATGGCTCGGAAGCTAAAAAGCATTCATGCATACTTAATTTCCGGTATATTTTGAACATAAAGACATTATGAGATAGTTTTTTCTATAGAAAATATGTAATGCCCCATTTTGTTATACATTTCATATAAAGGTGCGTAAGCTGTATATCCAAATGCAAAAATGCCCCTCTCTATTGAGAAGAACCTTTATCCAATGTAAAAACCTCTAACTTTTTATATTGTAGAAGTCTTTGCTTTTGCATCTACTAATTCGAACCTTTAAGCTGGTTTAACGAAGATTGAGAACTCAATTCTAAAAATTAAAAGAAAGCCTGCGGCAATAAAGAAGGAATACACAAAACCAAGTGATACGTTTTCGTATGCGATTGTCAAGCACACCAGTGATAAAAGGCCTCCCTGCTATATTCATAAACGATGCGCTTTGGCTCGTCATTAATCCTGATCGGCCAGGAAGTAACTACATTAAAACCTTAAGGCTAGTCATTAAAAAAGTATAGGCACAGCCTTTTGCCATGCTTTGAGCGATGGTTATCCAGGTAGGGGCATGAAAATCGTGATGGAAGCCAAGACCATGCCTGTTTTCAATACGCTATATCCCAATTTCATCTCTGCGATTCTAGTAACGTAACCTGACCTCCATAGTCCCAGCCACATCGTAACCAAAACCATGAAAACGCTGCCAATAAACTTTTTTCAAAAATTATTTGAACACTTTGTCACCTGCCAAAAATTTCACTTTAAATGTAACCAAACGATGAGAGGTGACGTAATTCATTCACTATCGAAGAAAATCCACAAAATTAGACACCCCTATTTTATTAAAACGCTTGTTTTTCCTGACCAGCCACAGATTTCTTGTTATATCTATTCTGGAAATACCCACTTCCCGCAAAAAACCTTGTTCCAATTCCCTGGCAACTGTCAACCTTGGCAAAATGCTGATTCCAAGTCCAGCCTCAACCGCACTTTTTATCGCTTGAGTACTACCAATCTCCATGTAGCTTTCTATTTTTTCTAAAACCCCATGCTCCCTTAACATGTTTTCTACGATAAGTCGTGTCCCTGATATGGATTCACGCCATATCATCCTTTCATTTCCCAATTCCTCTAGCTGGATTTCTTTTCTGTCTTTCCATGGGTGGTCAAATGGACAAACCAATATCAATTCGTCTTCGGCGAACTTGTCTACAATAAAATCGGTGTTTTCCACAAGTCCTTCCACCAAGGCCAAATCAATGACATCGTTTGATAAATCCTCCAGAACCCGGGGGGTATTTTTTATCGTTAATGTCACTTTTATTTCAGGCTGTTGTTTTTTGAATTTCCCAAGCAAGCTCGGCAACAAATACTCGCCGATTGTCAAGGATGCACCTACTATGAGGTTAGCATTGTACTCGCCCGTTGATTGCTGAATCACTACTTTTGAATGGTTAAAGTCATTTACAATAGCTTTTGCAAAAGGGTATAACAACTTTCCTGCTTCCGTCACTCTTAGCCTCCCTTCCTCACGGTCGAATAACAAAGTGTTATAAAAATTTTCCAATTGATGAATCTGTCTTGTTGCCGCGGGTTGAGATAAGAAGCTTAACCTCGCTGCCTGGCTTATACTTCCTTCATCCACCACTAAACAAAACATTCTTAGATTTTCTATTTTCAAGAAACCGACCTCCTTGTCTTTTAATGGTTTAATAAAATGATAGCATCATATAGCTAAATGGTGAAATAAGAAAACACCGCTATTTCCCCTGATTAGGTGGGCATTAATGAAATTCTATATAAAACGGATAAAGCTTCTGGGTATAACGTTTTGTTATACCCGATGATTTTGTTGCAATTTACCCAGTCCTTTTTCTTTGATATGTTAATGATAAGAATTAAACAGAGCAGCAAAGGAAGTGAGGATGTCAATGAAAGGACAATGGAAAACACTGTTCCAATTATTTTGGACCTTTTTTAAAATGGCACCTGTGACATTCGGAGGCGGGTTTGCGATGATCCCCTTAATCGAAAAAGAAGTAGTGGAGAAAAGAAAATGGCTGACAAACGAAGAAGTTACGGATGTTTTTGCTTTATCTCAATCCGTACCGGGAGCTGTCGCCATTAACTCCGCCACCTTTATCGGCCATCGAATTGCCGGAATGAAGGGCGCAATGGCAGCCATGATTGGTGTTTCATTACCTACATGTTTAATTGTTCTAATCCTCGGCATTTTGTATTTTTTCATTCACGATAATCCGAAGATAGAATCCGCATTCATATCGATTAGAGCTTCGATAGTGGCCATCATCGCTTATGCGGCTATCAAGATAGGAAAAACGGCTATTGTTGACAAATCAACTTTCTGTATTTTGATAGTTGGAATCCCAGTCCTTTTCTTCGTTCACCCTGTTTTGGTTATATTAGCAGGGGCTATAACAGGTATTGTGACCATCTCTATTAAGAGGAAATTAGGTTTCGATGTCAAGATGGACCGAAAAGAAAAGAAAATAGAAGAAAACGATTTCGAATACTTCATGGGTGCTGGCATATAGGTTCCATGAAAGATCACAGTTATTTTTCTGAAGGTTATAGGAATAAACGGTCTAACTAATTTTCAAGAAAGTGTGTGATGTATAATAATGGAATTGTGGGAGTTGTTTAGCACCTTCTTTATTATCGGCTTTGTATCGTTTGGAGGCGGATACGCCATGATTCCTGTAATAGAATCGGAAGTCTTACAGCATGGGTGGATGACGACGCAACAATTTACCGATGTAATCGCTATTTCCGGCATGTCTCCCGGGCCTATCACCACCAATAGTGCCATTCTCGTAGGCTATTCGACTGCTGGATTAGCAGGAGCCATATCATCCGTTCTCGGAATCTTGCTTCCAGCCATTATACTCGTAACCGTTATAGCCACCTTCTTCAGCAAATTGAATCATTATCCAGTTATTCAATCGATGTTTTATGGATTAAGACCCGTTGTCACTAGTTTAATCCTCTTTGCAGCTATCAGCTTTGCACTTTCCAATCATTTGATAGCCCTGAACTTTTCTTGGCATACGATAAGCTTATTACTCGTTTTTGGATTATCGTTATTTGCCCTATTGAAATTACGCTGGCACCCAGCCTATGTCATTATTCTTTCTGGTTTAGTTGGTGTTGTCCTCTATTCATAACGACTAGCTCACACAACCATTATGCGTTGGGTTAATCAATATGAATCGGAATTCTTAAACATTGATAACACTTAAACTGATGGAAGAGCGAGGTGACATCGCTCTTTTTAATTATTTTTTACCAATGTTTCCATACACCTTACAAAGTAAAACCCTGAATCTAATGATTCAAGGTTTATTTTCATGCTTATTCTCATTATTAAGAAGTACGTTTCTTCGTTTCATTATCTACCGGCTGAAATCGCGGATAACCAATCAAGATGGCTATGACTCCACAAAGGCCAATTAGTATTGGGTAATATGAATACGGCAAGATGCTTATCGGAGAAATATGTGCTACCCCAGCTGCAACAAGCAGTTGTGCCCCATATGGAATTAACCCCTGAATGCAGCATGCAAAAACATCAAGCAAGCTCGCCGATTTACGCAGATCAATCCCATACTTTTCAGCAATATTTTTGGCAAGTGGCCCGGCAATGATAATTGATATCGTGTTATTTGCCGTGGAAAGGTTCGTCAAACCAACAAGCCCGGCAATGCTGAATTCAGCCCCTTTTTTAGTTTTGCTGTTTCGGGTCACGAGGTGGAGAAGATAATCGATACCTCCATTATGCTTGATTACAGCTACCATGCCTGCGATTAAAATGGCCAGGAAAGAGATTTCATACATTCCCGCCATCCCTTCTCCGATTTTTTGAATGACACCCAACGGTTGATAACTTCCATCCGCCAAGCCGATAATTCCGGCAAATACGATTCCGATGGATAGGACCAGGAACACATTTACACCTGCCAATGCAGTGATCAATACACAAAGATATGGAAGGATCTTCACCCAATTATAAGAATGTTGAGCGATGGCAGCTTGTTCACCCATTGTTAAAACTCCAAGGATGACACATGTGATGATGGCCGCAGGTAAAACAATGAAAAAATTCACTTTGAACTTATCCTTCATTTTCGTTCCCTGCGTACGAACTGCAGCGATTGTCGTATCTGAAATGAAGGAAAGGTTATCCCCAAACATCGCACCACCAATAACGGCCGCCATTGAAAAAGCAAGCGAAATATCGGTTTGCTCACTAATTCCCACCCCAATAGGTGCTAGTGCTACAATCGTTCCCATGCTCGTCCCCATGGATAGAGAGATAAAGCAAGCGATGATGAAAATCCCTACCATTAATAGATTTTGCGGAAAAACCGCTAAGGCAAGATTCACCGTAGATTCAACTGCCCCCATGCCATTTGCAACTTCGGCAAAAGCGCCTGCCAAAAGGAAAATGATAACCATTAACATAATATTGGCGTCCCCGGCACCTTTACAGAAGATATCAACCTTATGATTGAGTGTCTCTTTCCGATTCATTGCCAATGCAGCTGCCGATGCAATTGAAATCGCTACAATCACCGGAAAAGAATAAAAATCTTTAGTAATGATTCCGGACCCTATAAATAAAATTAAAAAAACGACAAATGGGACCAATGCCCACGGATTCCCTTTATTGTTTGCACTCATGATGAACACCTCTTTTTATTTTTCCCATGACATGTGTCACAGCACTTATTCTTCTAACATTTTTCGTAAATAACACCTTCATGGAAGCTATAGCTAAAAATACTTTCAGCATAAAAAAGACCTCTTCCATTAAACACAACAAGAAGAGGTCTTTTAATTTATAAAAAACGCCCTCCTTATCTTTCAGGCAAAAATCAGCCTGCTGGATTTGGCACAGCACTCCTATTAAAGTCTGCTGCCGAGACATCTTCGGGCCAGTCCCTCCGTCTCTCTTGATAAGAAGATTTAAATTATATAATGATATTATCAAATGCACCGGTGTCCAAGAGAAAAGAAGCAGGCTGGTAAATTGCTATAACCGCTCCAAGTTTACCTCTGTCCACTCTCGGAAAGTGACATCGAAAGCCTTATTGAAAAGCAAATATAAGAGTACAGCATTTTATGTATTTTCGCAAGGTTTAGTTTAAAAGCATTTCAAGTGTGGACCTTAATATTATAAACGGACTTTTACATGTACAGTAAATAAGGTTTTTGGGTTAATTGTGATATTTGGATGAAATCTCGAATAATGTCATTTGTCGGGACGGAACTAAAATAAAAAGAGGTCTAAGGACCTCTTAGCAAATTTGTTGTATTAGGTTTGGTGAATTATTTTTAGTTGAATTCACATCAGTCGATACCTCAAATGCTTCCATTTGTTCAGAATCGAATGATTTTAAATACTGCTGCAGAAAGGCAGGATCATTAATGGATGGATTCAACCAATCTTTTTCATCTTCAGGTTTAAGGATGACAGGCATGCGGTCATGAATGCTGGTCATTAGCTCATTAGGAACGGTTGTTATAACTGAGCACGAATAGATGTTGATTCCTTCTGGAGATTTCCAGGATTCCCAGAGACCGGCCATTCCAAATGGCGCATGATTTTTAAGCTTTATTCGCATGGGTATTTTTCGCCCGGGTTCCTTCTTCCACTCATAAAATGAATCAGCGATTATCAAGCATCGTTTCTTCTTATACGCATTCTTGAAGCTTGCCTTCTCAGCAATGGTTTCCGCTCTGGCATTGATCATTTTGTAGCCCAGTTTTTCATCTTTTGCCCAGAAAGGAATGAGTCCCCACCGAAGATATCCAAGTCGATTCCTTGCCCCGTCATTAATGACGGATAGCACGGAGTGGGAAGGTGCAATATTGTAGCTGAATTGGTATTCTTCATCAAAAGGTCCTTGAATATTAAACCGTTCTTTTATTTCTTCAATGTCCGTGAAAAGCGTGAAACGTCCGCACATAATATCGCCTACCGTTTTAGGATTTATTACAGTGTAACAAATGGGACGGGCAGGTACAAATCAGCGTTCTAAAATCCTGATGTCGGTAAATGGTTGATTAAATAATTCGCTGGAAATCAAAAGTGTGCCCAGGACTTCCCTCTCATCTTCAGCTTTAATGATTTCTGACAAAATTAAGGTACTGCCATTCCTAACCGTTACATTATATTCATTCATAGGATCCCCCTCATTAGGCTAGATGGTTGTTATTATAAACCAAAAACCCACAAGTATCATTATTGACCTTTAGTAGAGTCGTAGTTAATCCACTAATGATGAGTCTATATAAAAGTTCACCGCTATTTACATATACATAAAAAAGACTGTCCATGAATGATCACAGACAGTCTGGTCAAAAGGTTTTTCACTTCAACAAATTTTTACTGATAATGATAATCGGATAGCAAAAAGGTCGATGAGGAATGCCTCTTGTTATTGCGTGGGAGATACCCATAATCCATGTCCATATATTATTTAAAATTCAGCAAAACCTCATTTATTAAATGTGCTGCCAATGTAACCGTTTTATTATTTTCGTCCAAAGAAGGATTCACTTCCGAGATATCAAAGGAGAGGATCTTTTCATTTGATACGACATGCCTAATAATCGCACGGACCAATTTCGGATTAAGTCCAAACGGAGAGGGTGCACTTACCCCAGGTGCGTAGGCTGAATCAATAACGTCCGTACATAATGTAAGAATAATGAAGTCATTTTTCTTAACGAATTCATTTATCCGCTGCTTGGTTTCATCCATTTCGTTCAATGACAAATCTTCTTCCAATATGTAATCGACCTTATTCCTCTCAGCAGTTTCAAACAGGGCCTTCGTATTTCCCTGTTTCTGAATTCCTACACATAAATATCCACACCTTTGATCCTCGTCCAAAATCTGCTTAAACATCGTTCCTGATGAACTTTCTTTTTCATAAGGCCTCATATCAAAGTGAGCATCAATATTAATGATTCCTAACCTAGCCTTTGGTCCAATGTATTTTCTAATCCCAAGATAATGGCCATAAAAGGTTTCATGTCCTCCGCCAAGTATGATAGGAATCGCTTTACTCTCCAATATTTTAGCAACAGCTGATCCCAGTTGAGTTTGGGCAGCCTCCATCTCTGGACCTTCACACGTTACATTTCCAGCATCTAACAGCTCGGTTTGGGAAGATAAATGACATGGTAATTTTGCCAAGGACTTCCTAATGTGATCAGGACCCTCTGCAGCACCAATCCTGCCTTTATTCCTTTTGACTCCTTCATCACATTTGAAGCCAATCATTCCAAAGGTTCTGGATGCTTCGGAAGAGATGGGTAATTCCGAAATCGGTGCCAAACGTACTCGTTGGTGGTATCTGAAGCTGTCCATGTCAGTATGGGAATCAACCCTTCCATTCCAATAATCCAAATTCGGTTTAATATACATAATTTTCTCCTTTATTTTAAAAATTCCAAAATATCTTTTTTAAAAATTATAAATGAGATAATATATAATTACCAATACTAAATTTTAATATATCTATAGTTTAAAGCTATAGAAAGGAGAATATATGGATTTGCGCCAACTTCGTTATTTCACTACCATTGTCCAAGAAAAGAATTACTCCCAAGCTGCTAAAATACTACATATATCTCAACCTTCCTTAAGCAATGCCATCATGAAATTGGAAAAAGAAGTTAGTTTGCAGCTTTTGGAACGTAATACAAGGGGGCTAGAGCTTACGGAAGAAGGGGAGATTTTTTATACGAGATCTGTTGACCTGTTAAGAAAATTCAATAATATGCAAGTGGAACTTGAGGAAATGAAGGATGTTGGAAGTGGAACAGTATCAATAGGTTCCATTGAATCATTCAAATTTTGGTTCCCGAAGTTAATCAGGAACTTTAAAGTCAATTATCCTAATATTCATATAAAAGTCAGGGAAATATTAGGGGAAGAGAAAGTTATCGATTCGTTAAATCGGTATAATGTTCATTTCACCATCACGAACCAGCCCATTAACAACGAGGAAATCGTGTCCACCCCCCTATATAATGAAAAATTCATGCTTTTGATCCATAAAGATGATGAGTTAAACAAAAAAGAGTCCATCACTTTCCAAGACCTTGCAAAGAAAGAATTGATCATCAGTACAACTGGATTTCAAACAAGAGATGATATCTTAAAAGCATTTAAGGATGAAAATGCAATTCCCAATATCTTATACGAAATAGAAAGGCTTGAAGCAGCTTGCAGTTTGGTGGAAGAAGGACTTGGGGTTACAATTTTACCGGAAAGCTATATAAAATCCGCTGCAACACGCAATACTGCAATTCGTGCAATAGATTCGAATTCATTGGAAAGGACTGTTTACCTGGCCTATTTGAAAGATCGATATCTGTCTCCTGCAGTATGTAAGTTGGTAGAGGAAATACATAGCTTTTTTAAGTGGGATGTTAGGAACGATGCCTAAATGCTGATTCTCTACTTTAAAGGAAAAGACACCATTGCTCATTGTGATTCACTTTATACAAAGAAAATACTTTAGACTTCCTGCCAATGAGCTAGGTTTCCCACTCATATTTGCAGGAGGTTCATGTGTTTTCACTATCCATCCGTATTGTTTTTCCTCACTAATAAATAACGTCCTAACGCTCACACTCCACGCATACTTGTTCAAGTATAGCATAGCGCTTTTTAGGAAGTTCTTATTCCCTCTGCTTCACATCGCAAGTTATAAAAATACTGGATAGTTTCCTTTTCATTTAGGATGGATTTTTTAAGTCCTTGTAACGTACGCATCCCAACTCTTCTATCTATCAGAGAAAGAATCTTTATAATCATATCATCTGATTTTAAGGAAATTTCTATTGGTAAATTAAAATATTCTTCAACCGCATAAAAAAAGTCATACTGTGCAAAAATCCCCTCTGCTTTAATCATTTCATGTGCTTGTATCCCTATCTCATAGTTCTGATTTCCATTATAGACATCGTATTCAATACTTTTGGCATTTCTTATTTCATTTTCTTTTCTGAACATTTCTCTATCAGATGTTATCGTACACATATTTAGGATTTCCTTTTTATCAACAGTAATAAAAGCTCGTCCTAATCGGTCGTGAGCCTTTCGATAATTCGTAACAGTAAACTGAACTCTATTTTTTAGAGAGTCACAGATAAAACTCTCTAACTTTTTCTTTACTTTACTCCATGGTTGATTACGCAAGTTTTTATTCTCCTTTACAGTTTTCAATTTCCACAAAAGTATATTTCTTTCATTATTCTATTCTGCTTGTAATGAACTATAGAGGTATATGTTTAAAGAGTAACAATCTACACAAGTTTAGCCATCTTTATTTTTGCGTTCGATCACTTCTTGAAATGCTTGTTCACTTGCAGAAAATGATGATGCAAGTAAATGGATAAAGAAGTCTTTCAACCGTGTATTTTTGCTTTTGCTTAATTCAATTTTTGAATTTTTACTATCAATTCACTTAACGACATTCTGAATCCCTCTAACTAACATTCTTTCATTCGTTTGTTTCAATCATATATCAAAAGAGAAAGTGAACATAACCTAAATATAAAAAATATAATCCTCCGGCAAGACTCTTTTTAAGAACCTCTTCGTTCTTTCTTCTTTTGGATTCACAAAAATTTCTTTAGGCGATCCCTCTTCCACTATGACACCTGCATCCATAAAAATCACTCTGTTTGCAACATCCTTTGCAAAAGACATTTCATGCGTGACGACTAACATCGTAGTTCCTTCTTTGGCAATTTGCTTCATCACCGTCAGTACTTCACCGACCAATTCCGGGTCCAATGCCGAAGTTGGTTCGTCAAATAAAATAATGTCAGGGTTTAAAGCAACCGCTCTCGCAATGCCCACCCTTTGCTGCTGCCCGCCTGAGAGTTCACTAGGGTAAGCATCATATTTTTCTGACAAGCCTACTTTTTCCAATGCTTTTTTACCAATCTCATATGCTTCTGCTTTCGCAATCTTCCTTCCAATAACCAGTCCTTCCGTTACATTTTCCAATGCGGTTTTATTAGTGAAAAGATTATAATTTTGAAAAACAAAGGCTATCTTTTGCCTTATTCCATGAATCACTTTTTTAGATGCCGTTTTAAGACTTACATCAATATCTCCAAAAACGGCATGTCCTTGATCTGCTTTTTCAAGAAAGTTAATGCATCGAAGTAAAGTTGTCTTACCTGAACCACTTGGACCCAGAATTACCACCACATCTCCCTTGTCTATATTTAAATCCACACCTTTTAAAATCTCATTCTCACCGAATGATTTATGAATATTTTTAATTTCTAGCATTTCGGCCACACCTCCTCATTTCAGATACTCACGGCTTTAAACCTGCTTACTCGTTTTTCATACCTTTTAAACAAGTATTCCACCAAACTACATAAAATTAGGTAAACAAGAAAGATATCAATATATGCTTCAACATAATTGTAGCCAACATTGGCAGCTACTTTGGCTTTTAAAGTGATTTCCTGCAATGACAAAGCATAACCTAATGATGTCGCTTTAATCAGATTGACTGTTGCTGTACATATATTCGGTAATGCCACTACCAATGTCTGTGGAATGATAATTCTTCTAAATGCTTGCACAGTTGTTAATCCGACAGCATACGAAGCTTCAAGCTGCCCCTTGCTCACTGTGCTAATTGCCGAACGAAACACCTCTGTAAGAATAGCTGTCGTATTCAACGAGAAAACAATGAATGCGTACCATATCGGATTTACATCGTATACATTCATTTCGACAGCATACTTTTCAAATATCGAAGTCAGCATTAATGGCACACTGCTATATATAATGAAAATTTGGATAATGACGGGCGTTCCTCTGACAAATGAAACGTATACCTGTGCTAAGCGATTCAATACCGGGATTTGATTTATTCTTGATAAAGCAAGTAAAAACCCTAATGGCAAGGCAATAATCAAAGCAACAATTGTAATGAATAATGCGGTCGGCACCCCCGATAACGCTACAAAAAAGGTTTCCACTAAAAACCTATAATCCAGACCTTCTGACATTCTGTCACCCCTCTATGCAGTTGTTATCACTTGTTTTCCTTTACTGAATGCCTTTTCCAATTTTAAGAACAGTTGTTCAATGGCAATCGACAATGTCCAGTAAATAACCGCCAATGCAAGATAAATTTCTAATGCATGTGTGTTATAGTTCCCGGCGATTATAAGCTCTGCCTTCCCCATGATATCTATCAAGCCGATTGTATATGCTAAAGACCCTTCTTTCATTAATTCAAGTAAGCTGTTACCGAAGTTTGGTAATGCGACTACGAAAGCCTGGGGTAAAATAATTCTCCGGTAAGCTTGCGTATTGCTTAATCCAACGCTTACTGCCGCTTCAAATTGCCCTTTATCAATAGATTCAAGCGATGTTCTGATCACTTCTGACATTGCAGCCGCAAATTGAAGCGAAAATGTTATGACTACAAATACTGCTTTATCAATATCATTAAGATTTATGCCAAATTTCCCTGCAATTGCAGGGATACCATAATAAGTCAAAAAAAGCAGAACTATAGAGGGCGTACATCTCAGTACCGTTGTATATCCATAGGCAATTTTCCTGGCGATTTTACTATTTCCAAGTTTCATGACTGCTAAGATGAAACCTATGATTGTCCCGAACAAGACCGATAGACCCGTAACGATTAATGTTACTTTTAGAAAAGGAACTAACATTGGTACCGACTCTACTATGTAAGCTAAATCAAAGTATTTTTCCATGTTTCACCTCCATATGCTTTCATTGAAGATTCGAATTTTCAAATCCAATCATTCTATTGAAGGCCAGTACCTAGAAACTTGCCATCTCTTAAAATACCAAGGGTTATCCAAGAAAACCCATATTAAGAAAATGACAAGTCATAACCTATTGATTGACATTCTAATGCTTGTTTTGCTAAGGGCTTCGTTATCTCTCTACAGTTCCCAAAACTTCGAATAAATCCCGGCCATAAAACTTTTTGCTTAACTCATTTGTCTTCTTTTCGTCTTTAATTTTTTTAATCGCTTCATCATAAGCATCTGCGAATTTTTGTTCTTTTTTGTTGAATAATGGCCAGGTTTTAATGACTGCAAATTCATTGTAAACTAGATCATCCACTAAATTATGATAGGGGCCATCGTCGGCCACTTGCTTCTTAAAAGCTCCCTCGATCGCTATTCCACCGTCGACACGGCCTTCATTTACCCATTGAATTACATCTACAGTGAATGCATCTCCGGCTTTCAATTTCACCTTATTGTCCGGATTCGCCTGATTATACTCATCAACGATCGTGTATTGAGCGTTGTTTGCTGCGATTGGTGCTAAGGAGAAGCCCGCTGAAGCAAAGTCCTTGAGATTTTTGATCTTTGAATTTTCTTTCTTTAAAACAAGGCCCGCACTGCTTAATCCAAGGAATTCTTTAGGAAAGATGAACTTCTCAGTCCTTTCCTCTGTCCAGAAAGCATTTTTAACCCCCACTTGATATTTACCTTGTTCAATGCCTACTAACAGGTCATCGCTTGATGTGCCAATATATTCGAATTCGTATGCCGGTAGTAATTCATCAACCAATTTCATAACTTCCACATCATATCCAGTTGGATTTCCCTTCTCATCCAGCCAAGACATAGGTTTTGACGCCTGGTCATAGGCTACTTTTACCTTTCGGACACCTGAATTGCTACCTGAATTTGCATCGGCTTCATTACTCGTTGATGTACCTGATCCGCACCCCGCTAATATGGTTACCAACGCTAAACCGATAGTTAAAACATGGCGAATTTTTTTATTTTTCATAGTGAATCCCCTTTCGTTTTACGAAGTTTTTTTTACTTGCATTTGTATTTCCTGAAATTCAAAGGAAATACATACATCACCTTCTCTACTCAATACCAACTATTTCGGTAGGTTAAGTAAGTCATTTGGTTATAAACATAATAGATGGATACTTTTGTAAAGTCAATGTGTATATTTAAAATTTTCAAGCAACTACACACACCTGTTTTATTAATAGAGGTGTAGTTTATCTGCAAATCCTTAATTTCCTTGACAACTAAACACACCTTAATTATTATTTAAACCAATAAGATTAATATGAATTAAAACAAAAACAGAAGGTAATAGAAGGAGGGAACCGTGTGATTAACCTATTCATTAAGACGGAGAGTCAAAAATCCTGGCTGAAAAAATTATATGAAGTAGAATCAAAATTTAAAAATAATTCTGCTCAAATTGATGAATTGGCCTTTTTTCCGAAAGAACATATTCAAGATTTAATTCGTATGGGATATACAAGTTCAACTCTTCCCAAATCCTATGGTGGCGGAGGGTTAAAAGTTTATGACATGATTCTCCTTCAAGAAACATTGGCTAGTTTTGATTCAGCGACTGCGCTATCCATTGGTTGGAACCTTGGAGTGATAGGAGACCTTTTTGAACAGGAAAGTTGGACAAAAACGAACTTAGATTTTATTGCTGGGGAAGTTCTTAATGGCGCTTTAGTGAACCGCTCCGTTAGTGAAGCGCAAACTGGCAGTCCAACTCGCGGGGGACGCCCCGGAACGAAGGCAGTCAAAAAGGGAGATTACTGGGTTATTTCCGGACGTAAAACCTATACAACCATGTCCCCAGTTTTAACTTATTTCCTAGTTTCAGCATGGATCGAGGAAAGGCAAAAGGTTGGATTTTTTCTCCTGCATAAAGATTTGGATGGGCTCTACATAGATGAAACATGGGACGTAATTTCAATGAGGGGGACAGGAAGTCATGATTTGGTCCTTAAAGATGTTGAAGTGGATGATTCAAAACTTGTTGAGTTACCTGAAATGCCAAGTGGAAACAGATTCAATGCGTGGATCCTTCATATTCCAGCCTGTTACCTTGGCATTGCGCAAGCTGCAAGGGATTACGCCATACACTTTGCCAATAACTATTCTCCAAACAGTATAAATGCACCTATCAGCCAGCTGGCTAATGTCCAACAACTGTTAGGAGAAATTGATTTGGAATTAATGAAAGCCAGGCATTTCTTATATAGCGTTGCCGAGGCTTATGATGATGAATCACGAAGAATTCATTTCACAAATGAGCTGGGGGCTGCAAAACATATTGTTACAAACGCAGCCATTACAATTGTCGATAAAGCCATGCGAATAGTCGGGGCAAAAAGTCTTCAACGCAATAATCCACTCCAAAGGCACTATAGGGATGTAAGAGCTGGTTTACACAATCCTCCGATGGACGATGTAACGATAAAGAATTTAGCAAAATTGGCAATTGAACAGACAAAATCCAATGTAAGCGGCCATCCACTATTGAAATGATCAGATTTGATAAAAGAAACGCTATGATCTATAAATAACCCCTGGATTCTCTTTTCATAGAGAATCCAGGGGTTTTCCATTTTTTGAGTCATACAGAATTCGATTTTATTCTTGGAGCATGCTTGGCTCCCTCAAGAAAAGAAATTAATTGGTGACACTACCATCATCGTCTGGATCTTCAATATCCGCCGGATCTTTTTCCAATAGTGCCTCTTTGTCTTTTTCGTTCCATTTTGTTTTATATCCTAGGGATTTCGCTACTCTTAACACCGGTAAATACGATTTTTTATCTGGTTTAAATGTTTCTAAGTCCCCTGTTCCAATTGCACCCAAACCAAGTAGCAATTTGTCTGATTGGATATAGGGTTTTTCATCTATCAGTTTCATTTGTTCAGCTGTATAAGGATAAACGGCTCCATTCACTTTTAAGGTAAACGGTCCTTTCTTTTCTTCTTTTATTTCTTTTGGCTGTTTCGATTTATAGGATACATTATACACTCCTTGAACAGTTCCTTCTCTCGTATTATCGGCTCCGCCATACATTTTCCCCTTTTCATAATCAAAAATAACAGCTTGCACATTTCCGATATGTTGGGGTTTTTCTTCATAAACATGGCCTTTTGCCATTAACTCCAACCTTGTATTTTGTTCAATTCCCGGTTCCCATCTAACTGTCGGATAACCAGCAGAGTAAACACGTGGCGCAAGTATCGCATCTTGAATTAGCATTTGATGATCAAGCACGTTCATAATCGTTTCAGATACCGATGCTATTATCGTCGCTCCGCCTGGTGAACCAATGGCCATGAAGGGATTACCATCTTTTAATACGAAGGTCGGGGACATACTGCTTCTCGGTCTTTTTCTTGGTTCCACCTGGTTAACTCCACCCGGTGTGGCATCAAAATCGGTCATTTCATTATTAAGCATGAATCCATAATCAGGTACCATGATACCTGATCCGAACACTTGTTCGATTGTAGTCGTATAAGCAACCATATTTCCCCACTTATCCATTACAGAAAAGTGAGTCGTTTGTCCGATTGGGGTTTTCTCTTCTTTTACCTTCTCCATTGAAGTGGGTTCTTTGCCCTCATACTTCCATGGATCACCTGCTTTGACATCAGCTGTTGATCTATTTGGATTAATTAGTTTTCTTCTTTCTTTTATATAATCTTCATCCAATAGTCCTTTTGTTGGTACATCATAAAAATCTTCATCTGCCATATAGGCAGCGCGATCGGCAAATGCTAGATGCATGGCTTCAGTTAGATAATGAAGATACTCAGGGGAGTTTGCCCCCATCTTTTGTACATCGAATCCTTCCATTAGCTCCAGGATTTGTTGGACAGTCAAGCTGCCTGAACTTGGTGAAGCTGCCCCCACCACTTCAAATCCCCTATATTCCGATCTAATTGGCTCTCTCTCTTTCACCACATAGTTTTCCAAATCCTCGGTTGTCATCGTTCCTTCACGTTTTTGAACTTCTTTCGTAAGGGCATCCCCGATTTCGCCTTTATAAAAAACGTTAGAACCTTGTTTTTTTATTAACTTAAGAGTCTTTGCCAGATCTGGCTGAACAAGGGTATCTCCCTCTTCCAATGGTTTTCCATTTGGTACAAAAACGTTTGCAGCCGCTTGGTTATTTTCAAGTTTTTTTACATTTTCACCGATATATTGAGCTGTTGCCCAATTGACTTTCACCCCATTTTCAGCTTGTTTAATGGCCGGGCCCATAACTTGTGATAATTTCAATGTACCATATTTATCAAGGGCCGTTTCCATCCCCTTTAGGGTTCCAGGAACAGCAACCGCTTTCCCGGACGTGTGCCGTTTACTAAAAGGAATAGGTTTTCCCTTTTCATCTAAAAAAAGTTCAGGCGTAACATTTTGCGGTGCCATTTCGCGGCTATCGATCATCGTTATTTTATTTTCCTTTTTATTATAAATCATGATAAAGCCACCGCCGCCGATTCCAGACATCATTGGCTCAACTACATTTAATGATAATTGAATGGCAGCTGCTGCATCGACTGCATTTCCACCTTGTTTTAGTATCTTTATACCCGCTTCAGCTGCTAAAGGGTGGGAAACTGATACGATTCCTTTTGTTGCTCCCCTTCCCATTGACTCATCCACTCCAGGGACACTTGCAAAAGCTGGTGTGATCATACAAAAGAAACTGAAAGTAACTAAAATAAAACTTTTTAAAAATTTCATGAATTAGTCTCCTTTCAAAATAAAACAAATTAGGGTTTTATCATAAGGCAAGTGGAAGTACGAACAGATGACTTTAGTAGGAATATGCTGGTTGATCTCGATATAAAAGCAGTCTGCACATTCCCATTGGGCGTTGCGTTCTCAATGATGTTTCACTTCAAAAAATCACCCCCCAAATGGTTCAGCTCTAACCTTTTCCTTCCGGTTTGATAATCCGAAGGCTTAATTCTTCTCTAGACTTTGCTTATGATTCAGGATATTGGGAGTGTCGTGTTTGTCACTCTTCCAAAGGTATTGTAAAGCCAGTAATATGATAAATGCAGATAACCCAACGATATCCGATATCGTTTCAGGATAGATTAATAGTAAACCAACGATTATGGCGAGGACTCTTTCTAACCAGTGCATCTTCCTCATCCAGTAACCTATAACACCCGCACCAATTGCAATCATGCCGGACATTGCTGTAAGAACGACCCAGGCAACCTCCATCCAAGTTGTATCGATCATTAACATTTGTGGGGAGAGAACAAAAATATATGGAATGATGAATGCCGCGATTGCAAGTTTTGATGACTCAATCCCCGTTTTTATCGGTTCACCGCCTGCTACCCCCGCCGCTGCAAATGCCGCTAATGCAACTGGAGGGGTTATATCCGCAATAATGCCAAAATAGAAGACGAATAAATGTGCAGATAAATCAGGAACACCAAGCAAAATTATTGCAGGTGCCGCAATCGTCGATGTGATAACATAGTTGGCGGTTGTAGGTGAACCCATTCCCAAAATAAGTGCCGCTACCATCGTTAGCATCAGTGTTGGAATCAAATATCCACCAGACAAATCGATTAAACCATTAGCCAGCTTCAGCCCTAACCCTGTTTTCGTAACTATTCCTACAATAATGCCGGCTGCTGCGGTAGCAGCTGCCACCGCAAGTGCTGTCCTGGCTCCATCCACCAATGCATAAATGATATCGATGAATTTCATGCGGACATCCTTGTTTATGAATCCTACGAGAACCGAAATAAGGATGGAATACAAGGCTGCATGTGTAACCGTGATATTCAGCATGAGCAAGATGATAATGGCGATGATCGGAATTAATAAATAAAATTTGCCGAACACTTCCTTTTTACTTGGCATTTCTTCCTTCGTCAATCCACGCAATCCCAGTCGTTTCGCTTCAAAATGGGTCATGATCCAAATTCCTGAAAAGTAGAGGATAGCTGGAATCGCAGCCGCCTTTGCTATATCCCAATACGTTATCCCGTTCCCGATGAACTCCACCATTAAAAATGCCGCTGCCCCCATTATCGGAGGCATTAATTGACCGCCTGTCGAAGCCGCTGCTTCCACTGCCCCAGCGAATTCCTTCTTATATCCAAGATTTTTCATCATTGGTATCGTAAATGCACCTGAAGTGACAACATTAGCTACAGAGCTCCCGCTGATCGTTCCTTGCAGAGCACTGGAAAAAATCGCAACCTTTGCGGGTCCCCCTATCCTTCTACCGGCAATAGCCGTTGAAAGATCATTGAAGTATTGACCGACACCCGTTCGGACAAGAAAGGAACCGAACAATAAAAATAGGAAGATGAATGTCGATGACACCGCTAACGGCGTACCCAAAATGCCCTCTGTCGAGAAGAACATCGTTTGTACCAAACGTTCCAGAGTTAAACCGCGATGGGCTAGGAAGCCCGGCATATACTGTCCAAAAATCCCATAGAAAACGAATAAAATTGCGATGACCATTATCGGAAGCCCTACTGCACGCCTCGTTGCCTCTAAAACCAACAGAATGGCCATTAAACCAACTGCAAAATCCAAAGCTCCTAAGCGCCCAACATTCATGACAATATCCTCGAAAAATAATGGCCAATAGGCACCTACCCCAATACTAAGGATCGCTAAAAGGATATCGAACCAGGCAATTTGAAGCTTTCCTTTTTGACGCTTTTTCCGGTTAGCAGGAAATAGTAAAAAAATCAGGGAGAGTGCAAACCCTAAATGTATCGTCCGTTGGATTTGTGCTGTAAAAACACCAAAAATAGCAGTATATAATTGGAATAGAGAAAAAGCTAAGAGTCCAAAAAATGCAATGTGTCCCAAGAAGCCAGTTAATTTCCTTGTCCCAGCTTCAGGATCGTACTTTTCCAATAACTCCTGTTGTTCCGCTTCGGTTAAATACTTCACTTTTTCTTTTTCAGCCATTAATCCTCACTCCTTTCAACTGTTCCCATATTGAAATTTTTTCCGATGAAATCCTGACCCATGTTCCTGGCTTAATAAAGTCTGCCAATGTATATGTTTTTTCATCATATACTAATCGATGGTTAGCTCTGACTTGTCCTAGCCGTAAATCTATATAAGCGAAACTGCGATTCATATTTTTTATGAAGTAGGTCCCGTCTTTCTCTTCGAATACTTCCTCCCCCTCTGCATTAGAAGGCATACCGACTGCAAAATCGTAAAAAGCAAGTTCGGTTTGTTTGATTTGCCTACCGGAAAAACGATATGATTCCAGTACATCCGAGAGGTGGATGGAGTGTGTATACTTAATTTGGAAATTTTTTTTGCTTTTCAATGGCAAGTACGCGACTAATTCCCCTTGGTCCTGGTAGGAAAATGCAATGACATGTTTATACGGAAAAAATAATAGAAAAGCGATGATCAGAGGTATACCAAACGCCATGAATGTCTTGAATTTCATAGGTACCCCTTTCAAAATAAGAAATCCCATTCAGAAAAAAATGAAGCCGATAGGCCACAATAAGCGAGCTACCGACCAAATTGCCTTACTTGGAAACACCTTTTTCTTTAAAGTATTTTGCTGCGCCAGGATGAACTTCCATATCCCCTAACCCTTCAAGTGCAGTTTCTGCTGTAATGAAATCGCCTTTTGCATGTGTGATTTGATCTGTATTGTTATAAACAGCTTTAGTCATTTCATAAACTAAATCTTCATCCAGATCCTTTTTAACCACTAACATTGCTTTAACAGCAACTGTTTTTACCTCGGATTTGATTTTGTACGTACCACTTGGAATCGTGTCTTCAGCGTAGTATGGGTACTTGTTGACCAATGCTTGAATCTTGTCTTCTGCAATAGGCAGGATGATAATATCATTTTGGACGGATAGCGCCTCAACTGCACCAGTCGGTGTGCCGGCCGTAATGAAAGCCGCGTCAATATTGCCTGCTTGGATTCCTTCCGCCGACTCATCGAAAGATAGATTTTGCCCTTTAATATCTTTCTCTGACAACCCATGAATTTCCAGGATTTGCATGGCATTGATGTAAGCACCAGAACCCGGTGCACCCACTGATACCTTTTTACCTTTCAAATCCTCGACTGATTTAATTCCACTTTTTGCAGTCGTTACAATTTGAACCGTTTCAGGATATAAAGTACTGATCGCTAATATATTGTCTATGGGCTTCCCGTCGAACATTTCTTTGCCTTCAAGTGCATATGCCGCGATATCAGTTTGCGAAAAAGCGATTTCAGCTTCTCCAACTCTTAAAGTTTCCATGTTTTCAGCCGAGGCACCGGATGTTTGAGGTGTTATATTCGCTTTAGTTTTATCGGAAATGATTTTTCCAATTTGTCCTCCGAGTGGATAGTATGTACCTCCCGTTCCACCAGTCAACAGACTCAGGTTTTGGTTTCCGCTGCCGGATCCACCACCTGTTTTACTGTCACCGCAGGCCGTGATAATACTGGTGACCGTCAAAATCATAACCAATATAAAGCACTTATGAAATTTTCTCATAAAACTCCCCCTCCTACGTTTTCATCATCTACAAGAAATGATATTGTTATTATTCTACCGACCACCTCACTTTACCTTTTTTTACAAAATTAGACACCACAATCAAAAGCACTAGTAATCGATTAAAAAGTTTTATCGAAATCAAAAAAATCAGTATATATATGTGTAAAAAGACCTATTAAAACCAAGGAAATCCAGTTATTTAATGGGAGTATTTTACCTTTTTTACTTATTATTCCTTTCTTTAAGGATAATATTGACTCTTCCATTTTAGAAATATATTATTGTTATAAACTTATAAGTCTATATTATAAAATGACCTTCCTTGCATTTTTCTAGCATTCAATAATTATATTCAGGTATTTTTTGAGAGGGAATATTAGAAGTCCACCCTTCCTTTTACCAGCTATTTAACAGTGTATTTTCAAATCAAACTGAAGTGGGTGATTGTTTGAATTTCCTGTCCCTCCGCTATTTCATAGAGGTTTCTAACCATCTTAGTTTCAGTGAGGCTTCCAAAACCCTGCATATCTCCCAGCCCGGACTTAGCCAACAGATTTCATCCCTCGAAAAACAATTAGGCTTTAAACTATTAAATCGAACGACAAGAAAAATCACTTTGACGGAAGAAGGAGAGTACATCTATAAAAAACTTGCTCCTTCCTTTGAAGATATCGAGAAAACAGTGAATTACATAGTTGAAAATAAAACCATCCCCAAGCCTAAAATGAAGATTGCTACCGTCCCCTCTGCAGCTAGCATATATATCCCGAAGTTATTGAAAAAGGTAGTGGAGGAATACCCTGAAACAGAATTTTACGTGCATGAAACAACATCCTCAAGAGCTGTGAAACTTGTAAACCAACAAAATTATCATATCGGATTCATCCGAACGCCCATACACAATAACATCATCGCAAATGAAGGATTAAGCATGATTGAATTCCTGAGATTTCCTTTACAATTGGTTGTTTCCATGGATCATCCACTAGCCCAGAAGGATTCTATACACTTATACGAAGCAAAAGACGAACCTTTTATCCATTATGATGCCGTTCAAGCACACTCCCTTCAATTCCTTTTGGAAAAAGCTTGTCTGACTGCTGGATTTTCACCTAAGGAATTATGTAAAGGATCCGAATTACTGACGATCGCCAATCTTATATCCAATAACTTAGGCGTTGCTCTCATGCCTGAAGATATGGTGAGCTTGTTGGGAAAAAGCAAAGTTAAAGCCTTGAACATCGATAACTCTGAATTATCCAGTTCCATTTCCGCAGTTTGGAAAAACAAGGATGCATCAATGCTGACTAAGCATATTTTGAAAACATTAAAAAATGAACATGCTTTTAACGATATATTTGGCTAAAATATCTGCGAAACAACTCGGAGTGAGAAGAACCTATCATCTTAATTAACGGGTTTTAAAAATAATGGTTAGCTCTTCGTTACCTTTTCAATAAAAAAGATCCTCTCTCGATTAAAAGGAACAAAAGTAAAGGTTTTACGCATTATGAAGTAAAAAAAGCCCAATTTCTCTTTTATGACGCTGAGAAATTGGGCTATACTAATTTTTTCTTCTATACTCCGCTAAGTAATATCATTTTAAAAACGTTCAAATATTCGGACCACCCCTATTGGTAGTGCCTAAGAATATCAATGCATCCCATGCTCCGACTTAAGAAAATATAAATACTCTATTCCGGCAACGGTGATTTTCGTACCGGCCCGTCCTCTGCCTTTGATGACAAACCCTTCGCTTTCTAAAATATTTAAGCGGCGTCGGATCTGCTGAGGGGACAAGAAAATGTCGGAATCTTGACTGTTACTTGAAATCAGTTCTCTACTTGCCGCTTTTCCTTTTTCGTTGCATTGCTTGATTACTTCCAGGATGAAAGCACGCTCCTGCATTTCCAGCATACTTTCACATGCAGGATATTCAGAAGGCACACTGTTTCCCGTAAGACCGTGAATGAACGGAAGGTCACTTTTCGTCACGACATTCCCCTCACAGACGGTCAGCATGTAATCAATTGTACTTTTCAGTTCTCGTATGTTGCCGGGCCATTCATATTGCATGAAATACTCCAGAACTTCTTGCTCCACCTTTACCCACTTCCCGCTTTTTGTTATGAGATGCTTTATCAAAAGCGGAATATCCGCTCTTCTTTCTTTGAGTGAGGGAATGTTCAGATTGAGTACATTCAGCCGGTAAAACAAGTCTGTTCTGAATGAACCGTCCCGCATCTTTCCTTGAAGATCTTTATTTGTTGCGGTAATCACTCTAACATTAATGGGAATGATTCTTTTTCCGCCAATCCTGCGAATTTCGCCCTCCTGCAGAACTCGAAGCAGATGGGATTGAACGGTGAGACTTATGTCGCCAATTTCATCTAAAAAAATGGTCCCATTATCCGCCATTTCAAACAGTCCTTTCTTGCCTCCCTTTTGTGCTCCTGTAAATGCCCCTTCTTCGTAGCCAAACAATTCGCTTTCAAGTAGCGTTTCTGTTAATGCGCTACAGTTCACAGCCAGAAACGGCCCGTTTTTTCGCAAGGAATGCTCATGAATGGCATGAGCAAACAGTTCTTTTCCTGTACCTGTCTCGCCCTGAATCAAAATCGGATGCTCCGATAAGGCAAGCTTCTTGGCAATTTGTTTACGCTTTTTCATTACTTCATCCTCGCCGATAATATCATCAAAGCAGTATTTCGTATAGAATCCTTTATTTCGCATTTCTCTTTGTGCTGTCTTTTCTATTTCTAAGGCTTGATGTACACTTTTGAAGGTTGCGACGATTGTATGTTCTTTGATCATTTGCAATCGGAAAATTACGACATCCACGCTGTCTATTTCGAAGAACTTGCTTTCATCATTACCTTCCATGATGAATTGGGTAATATCCCGACGATTCATTACTTGATCTAGATACTTATTAACCACCTCTTGTGCCTCAACATGGAACAATGCCGCAAGCTGGTTATTGAATACTGAAATCAGTCCTTCTCCGTTAACGACCAATATTCCATCATCGACTGTTCCCAACACATTTTGGATGTGTTCGCTCATTTGCTTGGCATCCCGCTCTGCATATACGAGCTTACGTTGTAATTCTATGATATTGCTAATATACCTTTCTGAAATCTTCGAGGATATATCCTTGTGCAAACCACAACTTTCTACTACTTCCAGAATTGTTGTTATATCGAAAAGACGCACGCCTATATCGATTACTTCTTTTATGTAAGGTGGACACAGATGTGTTTCTCCTGGTGAAACGGCAATTTGGACATCCTCATAAAACAATATACCCTTCCGAAAAGGGATAAATTGAATATGATCGACACCAAGCTGATATAAGGATTCAATAAGATTTATAGTTGCATCATCATCATCATTCACCAGAAGAACTGATGAACCATCTGGTATTCTTAAAAGTTTGTCAATGTACTCATGGTTAACCGTTCTTTTTCCCACAATTATTTTCCCGGCATTTACGCTATACATACCCTTTTTATTAACATAAGCGGCATCTGATGAATACAAGATGATTTCATCTTCCAGAGAATGCGGTAAACCCTCATCTGCAGCATGGCTTTTGACATGAACATAGTCTCCAAGCAATTGTTCCAGCTGTTCCTGCAAGGCTTCCTTTGTTTTTGTGCTTCCTGCTATTAGTGTAAGTGAGGACCCTGACATAAAAACACCAACCTGTCTTTAAATTGGTTCTATTATATCACCAAAAAGGACCAATAAAGTCCTTATACTCTAATTCCGACAATTAAGTTTCCGTAAATATCATTCCCCCCTTAATGGCACAAGATTTGCATATATAAAGGATTGAAGTGCCTATGGATAAGGAGGGGACATCATAATACTAGGAAACTGATGATAGCCCATAGGCCGGGAATATTTTGTAAGCGTCTTAATTCCATGCATTTATTTTAAAGACAAAGGAGAGACACTGATGAGCCAAATAGAAGAGAAGGTTGTTTCGCTTGGAACAGCGGGGAAAAAAGAGAGAAAAATCAATGTTTTTGTATTGCTGCTCTGCATTCTCGCAATAGCAACTCTATTCACCTACATTTTGCCTGCCGGGGAATATGCACGGATCGAAGCTGATGGAAGGACAACTGTAGATGCCAGTTCTTTTAAATGGATAGACTCTGCACCGGTCGGAATGTTCGATATGATAAAAGCTATTCACACCGGAATGGTGGAAGCCGGAAATATTATCTTTTTCTTATTGATTATCGGAGGATTTTTTGGTGTTTTAAGAGCAACAGGAACGGTTGATGTGCTTATCGCTACAATGGCTCGTAAGTTGGCGACGCGTGAAAAGCTATTGATTCCTGTCGTGATGCTGTTTTTCGCAGTAGGTGGCTCCTTAATGGGGATGGCGGAAGAAACACTTGCATATCTTCCTCTTATCATTCCGTTGGCGTTGGCCCTGGGATTCGATACAATTACAGGAACCGCCATCGTCATAGTGGGGGTATTGTCAGGGTTTACGACTGCCATCATGAATCCATTCACAGTAGGACTTGCGCAAGGAATTGCAGAATTGCCGATGTTCTCGGGCATAGGGTTGCGCCTTATTTTATTTTTCATCGTCTATATTGTTTCTGTTCTTTATATCTATCGTCATGCAATGAAGGTAAAGAAAAATCCTTCTATAGGAATATACGGAAAATATACAAAAGAAGAAGCGAAAAAACTGCTGCAATCAAGTGCAAAGTTAACAGCCAGACACAAGTTCATCTTAGGCGCCTTTTTAATTAACTATATCGTCTTGGCGTTTGGAGTCATCAAGTTCCAATGGTACATGACAGAAATAGCTGCCTTATTCATTGTATTGACAATCGTTATTGGAATCATCGGGAAACTGTCTGCAGATCACATTGTCAACTCCTTTACCAATGGATCTGCAGCCTTGCTCGGCGGCGCTCTGATAATCGGCGTATCACGCGCCATTCTTGTCGTATTGAATGAAGGACATATCGTTGACCCCATGTTGCATCAAGTAGCTGAATCCATCCAGCATATTCCGGCCTATTTAAGCGTTGCCGGCATGTACAGCTTCCAAACCATTATCCATTTCATTCTAGCGTCAGGCACCGGTCATGCGATGCTGACCATGCCAATTATGGTGCCGCTTGCAGACTTATTGGATATTACACGCCAAACTGCAGTGCTGTCTTTCTCTTTTGCGGACGGAATTGGAAATATGATTTTTCCGACCGCTACCACCTTGATGGCGGGCTTGGCAATCGCAGGCATTCCTTGGACAAAATGGGCGAAGTGGATTCTGCCGCTGGTGCTCATTCAATATCTCATCGGATTAATAGCTGTCATCACAGCTCACTTCATCGGATATGGTCCATTCTGATATAGATCACGACTTATTTACAGGAGGAGAAACGCATTGCTTACTTTAATCAAAAATGGCGAGATATACTCACCCAATTACTTAGGACGGAAAGACATATTAATTACAGATGATAAAATCGCATTCATAGATGATAGAATCGAGATTCCTGACAACTTTGCTCCTATTCAAATCATCGATGCGACTAATCTTTTGATTGTTCCGGGCTTTATAGATTCACATGTTCATATTATTGGCGGAGGCGGCGAGGGCGGATTCAAAACCCGCACCCCCGAGCTGATGCTCACGGATATTACAACTTCAGGAATTACTACGCTGGTCGGATTACTTGGTACGGACGGAACTACACGTAGAATGGAAAGCCTCCTTGCCAAGGCGCGGGCCCTTGAAGAGGAAGGTATTTCCTGTTTCATTCATACAGGCTCCTATCAAGTACCCGTTAAAACATTGACCGGAAAAATCGAAGACGACATTATTCTAATCGACAAAATTATCGGTGTCGGGGAGATTGCCATCTCCGACCATAGATCATCAGAACCCACATTCGAAGAAATTATAAAAATCGCCACAGCGGCACGCAACGGCGGGATTCTATCAGGAAAAGCCGGTATATTGGAAGTTCATGTAGGGGATGGAAATGGAGAGCTTTCATTGTTACATGAAGTCGCAGATAACACCAACATTCCCATACGGCAGCTCCATCCGACACATATTAACCGAAATGAAAAATTATTCAGGGCGGGAATTGATTACGCGAAACGAGGCGGATACGTAGACTTCACTACAAGCACCATTCCTCAGTTTTTAGAAGATGGCGAAGTGAAGTGCAGCATGGCCTTACGCATCATGCTTGAAGAAGGGATTCCAGTCGGACACATCACTTTCTCTTCAGACGGGCAAGCAAGCCTTCCCTTTTTCAACATTCATGGAGAATATGCAGGCCTTCAAGTAGGAAAAGTATCATCCTTATATCACGAAGTCCGTGATTCTGTTTTAGAAGAAGGCATCCCTCTTGAAACGGCTCTGAAGGTCATCACCACGAATCCCGCACAAGTGCTGAAGCTTTCAAACAAGGGCAGTATTCAAATCGGGAAGGATGCTGATATCGTATTGTTGCAAAAGGAAACATTATCAATCGCCACTGTAGTGGCGAGAGGAAAAGTTATGGTAGAAAAAGGTGTTCCGTTGATAAAAGGAACATTTGAATGAGGAGACAGAATACCCGTTTATCGGAATCACGTCGCCTCACAGTGATTCGATTCCGTAATAGGTATCCATCGCAATGTTGAAAATGGCATGCCACTTGCCAATATGAAACCTCCAGTTCCGACCGATATCGGGTGCGCAATCATTCTGGCTACCGAAGAAAAATCATAGCGGGACTGCTGAATGACCCGTCCGTTGCGGATCCGATTCAAGGCGGTGCGGGAAATTCTCGGCAGGAGCAAAGAATCATCTATTGGTAGATTTATGTCCACATCGGTAATAGCGTTTCTCCTAGGTCCGTTGCAGGTGCAGGAGTAATAGATAATGAAGATATTTCATTCCGCCATTCCAGGGTCATGTCCACATCAAAAGCAGCAAGGAAAGACTCGAGTTGTTATAAATTTCTTGACCCGATAATGGGTGCTGTTATTGCAGGCTCCGACATAACCCAGACAACCACAAATGTTTAGATGTCAATGCCATGTTCTGCAGCATACCCATTAAATCGGTCAGCTACAGCGATATTCATTTCATCCAAATAGCGATCAGAATATCGTTTATCTACCACTAACCGTCTTTGCTATGTTCGTTTATCCCCATGTTACCTTTTAAGAAGTCCAGCTCCTAAAGGGCTATAGCTAGAGGATACTCCAACCTGTTCGGAAGCGGGCAGAGGTGAAATTCCGACCTCAGTTTGACGTTTAACCAAGTAAAACATAGGTTGTATTACTTCAAAACGGGCAAAGTGTCCTTTTGTAGAAATCCCTAATGCCTTTATAATTTGCTAAGCAACCCAATTGATTACCCCAGGATAGAGAATTTCCCCTTGTGCTTTTTAAGGTCATCAAGTGGACGATGTTTTTCTTCCATAGGAATATTTTCGTCGAACATATGCACAAAGCGAAAGTCAATGCAATCCGTTTTTAAGAGTTTAAGCTATTTCGAACTTCAAGCATGACCGCCGGATAAAAAAATTTGTTGCGAGTACATCTCGCCCCTACAATCGGCCATCATTCCCCCAGTATTTGTTCAGAACGCCCAAGCTATTTACGTTTGCCATATCAAAAAAGTTAATGCCAACCTCCCGACAGTGGGATAATTCAAAGTAACCCCTCCCAATCATTTTTTTAAAACTAATAAAGTATTAAATGTCTATGTTTGCCCCAAAAATTAAAGTGGGGCAAAATGATGTGACCGGATTTCTGTTCCCTCATTGTAGCCAGAACAACTGCAATGCCATAAAGTACGCCTTTGATGTTCACATTCATCATATTCCATTCATCGATTTTCTTCTTAAAAAGGAATGATTGTAGCATCACTCCTGCATTATTCACTAATACATCGATTTTCCCAAACTCATTAAGTGCATACGAAGCTAGTACGTCCATTTGTTCATGCCAAGCCACAAAACCATACAGTGGGATTGGAGAAACTACTGCCAAAGAACTTGCAACTAAAGGGGCAAAGTTGGTGCTAGCAGCTCGAGGTGAAGATCAATCAACGAAATTCCCGTAATAATGACCACTTTACCTTGAATATTAGCCATATCTATTAACATCCTTTCTTAAATAAATGACTTTTAAAATTTCATTGCTATTTTTCTTTCGAAAACAATTCCTTAGCAACCATGATTGCAGACATCGCTTTTGGCCAGTCAGCATAAAAAGCAAGATGGGTAATGACTTCAATAAGTTCTTCTTCAGAAAGACCGTTTTCCTTTGCTTTGTTTAAGTGAAATCCTAGTTGTTGTGTATTTCCACCGGTTATTAAAGAAGATACGGTAATTAAACTACGGTCACGGGGAGAAAGTTCCCCACGCTCCCATATATCCCCAAACAAAACATCATCGTTTAATTGTACAAGCTTGGGAGCAATATCTCCGATCATTTTCTGTGCTGGAGTAGGTTCTATTGAATTTGACATTTAATATCCCTTCTTTCATTTTTTTACTCTTCTATTTTGCCGTAGGTAGTTAAATTTGATGCCCAATAAAAATTACATATTGATGCGATATCGCACATTTGTGTATAATTTTAAATAAAAACAGAATGTCTGCAATAATCAAAAAAATGCACAATTCGATAAATATTGTGAGATTATTTTTCTGAACTGATGTCTGAAAAAAATTTCGATTAAATTACAAAGGATATTCCCGACATCGCAATTGTTGGCCGAAGAACCCATTTATCATCATCACATGGAAAAATTTAATTAACCGGATAAACTCATTGAAGAGCATATTAATGAACTTTAAACAATTGTGTGAATCTGAAACTGAAATGGATTTTAAAGATGGAAACCTGATTTGGTTTGAATAATTTGTAAGCAATTATTTCTATTTTCGACGATCTTAAAGAGTAAAGGGCTTCTGCTTTTCGCAGCCCTTCCCTGGAATTTGTCATTGAAGAATTAAAATGAGATGTGAATATAAACGCAGGAAAAAATCAAGGATTAAATAAAGAGGTTATTCCTAAATTCTTTGGATCAGCTATCGTAGGGGTAGTGGAATCCTACGATAGCTGACCCACCCTAAGTCGTGGCAGAACAAGGAGGGATTTCGTTAGATAGGAACCTCTAGTTATTTTCTATTAATAACCTATTCAATACTATTTTTTACTTACGAAGAAACGTATTGTGAAGAATCGCTATGGGGGACCTTACTTAAACGATCTAAAAGTCGAATTCCTATCTTTGAAGAAATTCGACTTTTATTTTTGAATGTGTAGCTTTGAATGTAATATTCGTCTTGACGTAGCGTTTATGTAAGCAGGACCTATAATGAAGGCAATTGGACTGATTATTATTTATATAAGCTGTTCCCAATTAGTACCTTCCTATATTAAATTTATTAAATCTTTAAATTCCCTTTCAGGTTAATTAAATAAGGAAGTACTATGCATCGGCTGAACTTTCGCTTTGGGATCAATGTAGGCTTTAGCATTATTGACAGCCGTAGGACCTTCACCAAATCCAGAAGCAATCAATTTAACCTTTCCATCATACGTACAAATATCCCCGGCTGCATAAATGCCTGAAATATTCGTTTCTTGTTTGGAATTGACGATAATTGCATTTTTATTGATGTTTAGACCCCATTCTTTAATCGCGCCAAGAGAAGAGACAAAGCCGTAATTAATAATTAAATCATCTACCTCCACCACTTCTTTTTGTTGAGTCTTTGCGTGTTCCAAAACAATTTGAGTAATCTGATCCGACCCTACCAGTTCGGAGGGAATATATGGTGTCTTGACCTCAACAGAGGAATTCACTAATTGTTCTACACTATGTTCATGGGCACGAAATTTATCTCTTCTGTGTATCAATGTTACTTTTTCAGCAATGGGCTCTAACATAAGGGCCCAATCAACTGCAGAATCTCCACCGCCTAGAATCGCAACTTTTCTTCCTTTAAATTGGTTCATATCATTCACGAAATAATGCAAATTCTTATTTCCGAACTGTGTTGAATCTTCCAATTCTAGTTTGCGGGGCTGAAAAGCTCCATTCCCAGCAGTAATAATTACTGATTTAGAGAAATGAGTATCGAGGTTCGTAGTGATCTTAAATATTCCATCAGCTTGCTTTTCCATCTGTTCAACTGCTTCTTCAAGACAAATTGTTGGTTCGAATACTTTCATTTGTTCTTTTAAATTATCTATCAATTCCTGAGCCCTTACTTTTGGAAATCCAGCTATATCATAAATGAACTTTTCGGGGTAAAGAGCCGTGAGCTGTCCTCCCAATTGAGGAAGACTCTCAATGATTTTCACCTTTGCTTGCCTCATTCCCCCATAAAACGCCGTAAACAAGCCAACTGGGCCGCCGCCAATAATTGTTATGTCATAAACCTTCTTTTCTTCTGTCAAATTAATCACTCCTTGTTCTTCATGTTGTTGGTTGATCATACTGAAATTAGACCCATTAAGGGATAGACCTGTACAAGTAACCCTTCCATTTCCCCGTTCCAAAAAATAATAAATGTTGAATTTCCACCCTTTAAACCAAACTAGAGATGTTATCTCCATAGTTATCTATAATTAATTGCAACCATCTTATCTAGAAATGTTATTCAAATTTATTAGGATTACCATCAAAGGACACTTGAGCTATTTTAATAGATTCGGTCGGACATCCTTCTGAAGCATCCAGCATATCCTCCTCGAGTTCATCAGGTATGATTGCTGCCCCATCATTATTATCCAATATAACAAACGCTATACCTTCATCATCGTAATCATAAATCTCCGGAGCTGTAGCACCACATGCTCCGCAAGCAATACAAGTTTCTTTATCCACGATTGTAAATTTAGCCATTTTCACTATCATTCCCCTCTTTAATCTAAGCTTAGCTTTTTTCCTTATTCACTTTTGTTCAAAAATTCTAGAATGCTTGAGTTAAACTTCTCTGGATTTTCTTGATAACACAGATGACCGCCTTCTGGAATTATAACTAGCTGGGAGTTCATTAATTTTTCATGAATTGCTTCCGACTCCTTTATAGGAGTTACAGTATCCAACTCACCACAAATAATAAGAACAGGAACATCTATATGAGATAACAAATTTATTTGATTTAGATGATAAAGTGAATATGCTACCGAACGATATCCTGCCGGCCTTACCTGTGTCATAATCTCTTTTACGCGCTTATGGACTTTTTCGGATGCATAGGAAGATAGCAATGCTTGTATCCTTTTTTCCGCTATCTCCCCAGGAGAAAGGTTTTCAATTGAAAATAATCGATTCTTCAATTTCATCTCGTTTTCTTCTGGGGTTAGGGCAGCAGCCCCTCTTGTCGAATCGGCTAATATAAGTTTATTAATCTTATTAGGGTACAGGCTACAGAACTCTATCGCAATTGCTGCTCCCATTGAATGGCCGAGCAGATGGATTTTTTCCAACTTTAGCTGATCAAGCATGCCGTTCAGAATACGCGCAAACTCTTTAAAATTTCTAAATTCTTCTGCCGGATCTGAACTTTTCCCATAACCCGGAGCATCCCATGCAATAACCGTGAAATGTTCCTTTAAATCATGAATTTGTTCCATCCATGACTGAGAATTATTACTCATACCATGCAACAATACTAAAGGTTCTCCATTACCTTCTATTTGATAATGAATACTTAAATTTTCAACTTGTACATAAGGCATGCAATCAGTCCCCCTTATTTGTTTTTGGCAAAGGCAACTCTATAAAACCTTTTTACAGAATCAAGTGTACGGTCTTGTAAGCGAGCCACAAATTCCTTATTCTAAAAGGTTTCTTTTGCCACTTTAAATTTCCTCAATAAATTCAACCTCACAAACCGTTATTGTTTTACATATAAAACAGTGTTTTTCTATATAAACAATTTTAAAATGTAATCGCTTTATTGTCAATGTAAGTTATAAAAAAAGGATAAGTGTTTTGGTTTTAACACTCTCTGTTTTTATAGTCAACAAAAGATGATTTACACATGTATGAATACTCAACTTGTTCTTTCACTCGTGAGTCTAAAAATATATCAACGCATTGGCATTCTATCTTAAGACTTATATGGCTTCTCAGTAAGAATCAGGCGCCCCTTCTTACTGAGAAACCACTTCTAACTACGGTTTATTGAACATCAAGTCCACTTGAACTGAGACAGGCTATTCCACATTCGGTTCTTCTTTTACGGAGGGTGTCTGCGCGTGTGCTTTCACAACATTTGCGCTGTTTCTGCTAATCGTGTCGCTGCTGTCCCTTGATCCATCCATTTAAAAAGTTACTTTATTTCCGGTCGTATTACTTAGGTGATATTCAGCAGCCTCTCTTTTAATCATAAACAAGTAAGCCACAAACCCAAGCATAGCTGCCACAATCAGCATGCCGATGGAAGGACCAAAATCACCGCCAGACAAATCGCGACTCCACCCCATAATATAGCTTGAAAAGCCACCCATAATATTTGTGAAACCCATTAAACCGGCTGCGCGGCCAGCTGTTTCAGGTGTCGAAAATTTGATGATGAAAAAATTGGTCAGATGAAACATTCCTCCCTGGGTTCCCATAGCGAGCCCCATAGAAACGCCTGCGACAATAGGATTTGGTGCAATAACGGCAATTGTCAAAAATACAGCTGTTAATATGAAAAGAATCGTCGCTAGCAAACTCGGGCGTTTCGTTTTGTCCGCCAGAAATCCACCGGCCAGGACAAATCCAAGAGCAAATAGCCACGATAATGAAGTAATCCCCGTCATTGCTTCTCTTTCAAAGCCTTTGGCTTCAACGAGATAGGTTGGCAGCCAAATGCTGATTCCAAAGAATAGAAAGGACGACATCAAATTGCCAAACCAGACAATCCAATAACGATAATCCTTAGCGAAGAATTGCTTCTGCTCCGCATCATTTGCTTCGTCTTTCTGGCGAATGTAGGAGACCTCTTCTTTACTGAGACGTGGATGTTCTTCTGGCGTATTACGAGTCAAGAAAAGGAACATTGGAATATTAATGAATAAATTAAAGGCGGCGAGAACAAAGAATGCAGCCTGCCAATGAAAAGTTGAAATTATAAGAATGAGCATAACAGTACCCACTGCTGGGCCTAGATAGTTGCCGGTAATCCAGAATGACTGTGCCCGACCAAGCTCGCGTTTATGAAACCAATTCGAAATAAATTTACCCGATATCGGAATCATCATCCCTTCCCCAATTCCGAGGATGACCCTACTAATTAAAAACATTTCATATGAAGTAGACAGCCCCCCCATAACCATGGTCGCTGTCCAAACCAGCAAACCTAAAACAGCTGTTTTCCGTGCCCCTAACTTGTCAATAATAACCCCCCAAAAAATGTTGGAACACGAGTATGAAATCATGAATATAAAGGAGATTAAGCCAATTTTCGCATTTTTATCCGGGCCAGTTAAACCAAGGTCACTTAAAAATCCCGGATCAGTTTGGATAACAGAGATGCCCACTTTATCAATCTGACCGAAAAACCAGAAGAAAAAAATAGGAACCGCAATGTACAACCACCTTTTTTGACCTTGTAACATGTTATTACCCCCTTTTAATACTTTTTGAATGCGCTTTCATTATTAGTGATAAGATAATGCCTCGTATACTATTAAACTTATACAACTCCCCCTTTCAAAATAAATAGCAGCAACTTTATGTTTTATATAAAAAACATTGTTACCAATATTTAATGTTATATTGAATTTTCTAAATAGTCAATATTATTCAGACAATATTTTTTCAATAAAAAAAAAGTTTTAAATAAAAAAAACAAAAAAAGTATTGTTTCGTTGACAACAACACGAAACAATACCGTCTTCACCATTATTGATTATGGATTCTAAGATCGCATCAACACTACTCGGCAAGGAGTAACCGGATTTACAACCATCCATACAACTCGTGATCGCAAAAAATAAAAACGTGCCTATTTGTGGACACGTTTTTCATATGAAGGAAGGGGAGAATAGTTCCTTCCTTTATTTTAATTCGCATATAAGCATTGGTCGCTTAATGTATCTCCATTACCGTAAATATAGGCTTTAGAGCCGGATGTCGTACTTCCATTTGATTCTGAGACCCATGTTTCCGCCTGCTCCATATGTTTCATTGCATTCCTTCTTAATATAACCTACTAATTAACGACCGGTGTTCGCAGAAATAATTAGAGCCCCAGTTGAAGAATAAATACCTGCTTTGGCCAAAGCATTATACGGATCTAAATTCCTTAATTGTGAAGTATAATAGGACGTCTGACCTTTCATTATCCAACCGTTTCCACCGGAACTAGCACAACTTGTATATGCTCTCTTAGTCGTGCCATTAAAACTATCAACCCAAACATTTGCATAATAATCGTACGGAGCAGCCGAATAAAACTTTAAGTATCCCCAAGCCGTATGACAATACGCACTTCCTTTTAGCTGTACATATCCAATTTTCACACCGTTTTTGTAGATATATTCTGTTTCATAGGTGATTGGACTTTTATTCGCACAGCCTGTCGAATAAGGATTTGTATTATCATAGGACAGGGCATATGCTTTATTCATGGGTGCAATCGCAAAAAACAGTCCAAAGACAAGAGTTATTGCCATCCCAATATTTAATAATTTTTTAATAAAAACCTCTCTCCTTTACTTCTTCCAGACTTTACTTTACTATACAATAATTGGAACTTCCATGCACTATGGAATCATTTACCATCTGTATAAATATTACCATTTTTAGGCTAACTACGAAGTTAACGGATAATCCCACATGCCCATCATGGATATGGCGGCTTCTGCTAATAGTAAAAAAAATCCGACCTATATTGGTCGGATTTTTTTTTATTTAATTTAAGTATAATCAATGTTTTTGAGTTTTTTATAACTTCCAGTTGTATTTTCCCCAAGACAGGTCCTTTCGGAAACTCCTTGCCAAAATACACCCTCACTTCCCGATTTATATATAATTATATATTTCTAATCATCTAAATAATACAGACCAAATTAGTTTCTCATAACCAGTGTTTTGGATATTGTCTAGTTTGAAATAAGTTATTATAAATCATCGATATTAAAACTAATAATATGGTACCTATTACAATCGATAGAAGGAATCCCCACCCAGCTTGAGAATTGACAGCCACAAGGGCACTTGCTGCTGCGGGAGGATGTACTGTTTTTGTAAGGGTCATTATAATTAATACTATAGCTAACACTAGACCGATAATGAATAGGCTCTTGCCAAATATGCTCCAAATAATAAGTGCTGAAGTTGTCGAGATTATATGTCCTCCAACAACATTACGAGGTTGGGACAAGAGACTATTATGGGCACCAAAAACAATTACACAGCTGTCCCCAAGCGGAGCTAATGCCATAGGATATCCTAAATAGACAGCTATGAAACTAATAATGATAATTGTAATGAGCCCACCTATAGCTGAAATAAACGAATCAATATAATCAATATTATCTTTTGATCTAGCTTCACCCTTCATTTTCTTTAAATACGCTGTTAAACCTATGTTTGGTTGATTACTCCATCTTTTCTCAAGGCTTTTTTCAAAATCCATAATTTATGTTTTCCTCAAGCTTTCTATGTAATTTGATACGTTCCGAAGTTTTTATCTATAAAGTTATCTTACATGAAAACAAGGAATGTTTAAATATATCTCTGAATTTTAATTTTTAGGGATTAATTCTTTACTTTGCTCGGTTAGAATACCGACACGCCTTGGAATGGTTGTTTTGCTTCAATCCCTTGCAACCGATAGCCACTTCGTTCAGCACAAAAAGTTGGGACTTTTCTTAATAAAACCTTTTGAAGCCTCTTTTACATACATCCGCCCATTCATTACTGTCATTCCTTTATAACAATAATTTATAAATATATAAAAATTAACTATTTTTATTATTTATCTATCAATGTTAGCCTTTTCTTATACGTTATTTGAAAGGATGAGAGATGAATGGCTAAACAATATTCTAAATTTACAGTATTCGGACTCGGCCCCATTGGTATTGAAATTCTACGCAGCGCTTATCAAACCAATCCACAATCGATTATCGGCGTTGTCGATATTGATCCCAATAAGGTAGGTAAGGATATTGGTTTACTCATCAATGAAAAAGAAACGAACAAGTGTGTAGTAACCCACATACAGGAAGTGAATTCTGCAGCTGACCACCCTATTGCCCTTCATGCAACCGGTTCAAACGCACAAAAAGTATGGCCACAAATCAAAGAGCTTTTAGATCATGGTTTTTCAGTTGTTTCCACCTGTGAGCAGCTTTCTTTCCCTTGGCATCGCTACCCTGTACTTGCAAAGGAAATAGATGATTACGCTAAAGCAAAAGGACTTAGTGTCATTGGAACCGGAATCAATCCAGGCTACATAATGGATACTATGGCCATTTCTTTTTCAACAATATTGACGACGGTTAACAAAATCAGGGTCAATCGTAAAGTGGATGTATCCAAAAGGCGCCTTCCCCTACAAAAAAAAGTCGGAATCGGTATGACCAAAGAAGAGTTTGAATTTTTAGCTAAACAGGATAAAATTGGTCATGTAGGACTTGAGGAGTCTGTAAGATTGATCGCTTATGGGCTCAATTGGAAACTTTCAAGCGTAATCAATATAATAGAACCAACGATTGCAAGTGAAAATATTACCGTTCCCCTAACTACATTAAAACCTGGGGATGTTAAGGGGCTCCATCAAATTTCCACGGGCAAGACAACGGACGGAAAGGAAATTTCACTGGATTTAACGATGTCTGCAGGTATTAAGCAAGAAGATGAAATCGTTATTGAGGGGAACGAAACCCAGAGGTTGATTGTCCCAAACGGCATTTTTGGCGATACCGCAACCGCAGCAATGATTATCAATACCGCAAAGCAAATTGATTCCCTCCGTAAACCAGGTTTACTTACAATGGCTGACATCGGCGTGCCGAGAAATATAAATCAATCAGATTTTGTGCGTATTTAGGGGCTAACTAACGATTATCCAATTAAGTGTAACCAGATTCCAAAGCTTGAATATAGCGATATTAGCAAAGGTGAACCATCTCGGATGGTTCACCTTTGCGTCTTGGTCAGTTAAATTTCACTTCCCTATGTTCATGAAATGGTTGATGATAAGCCCCTCCTAATAAAGCTGCTATCATTACACCGTTACTACTGAGTATGCCAAAATGACAAAAAAACCACCATAACCGGTGGCTTTGCAGATTATTCCTTTTTTTAAAACCGGGGACCCCTACTTTTTTGTCTACTATCATATGTAAGTCATCCTAATTAAGTAAACTAATCGATTTCGTAAATGATGATAGTTTGGAAAAAATCATTTTCTATTTTCCTTAATGAACTTGAGAACCAAGTTTCATGGAAATTGCCTTGGCAGCATTCGTTACTTTGTCAATCAATTCAGGCAGGCGATCTTCCTGAAACCTTGCTTCAATACCGGCCACACTAATACCAGCTACTATTTGACCTTTGCCATTGAGTATCGGTGCACTCACCGCTTTTGTATAATCTTCAAGTTCTGATGAAGTTATCGTGTAACCATTCATTCTAGCTTCATCCAAAGCATGACGGAGTTTAGTTTTATCCGTTATCGTTCCCATGGCGATTGGTTTTAATTGAATACTTTCCAAATAATTTTCACGCTCTTCTTCAGGCAAATTCGCTAGGATGATTCGAGAGTCGCCAGCGTACAATGGCGAACGCCTTCCAATAGATGTATAAAGACGAACAGGATGCAGGGTGTCCACCTTTTCGATGTACATCGCTTCATCCTTATCCCTCACAATTAAATTCACTGCTTCTTCAACATCATCCCGAAGATCTTTCATGATGGGATAAGCGATTGACCTGATATCCAAACGCTCCCCTACCAGTTGACCAAACTGCAAGAATATCAGTCCAAGTGAATAATGGCCATCATCGTCCTTTTTTAAAAATCCCATTTCTTCCAATGATCCCACCATACGGTGTAACGAGGTTTTCGGCAAATGGGAAAGTTCCATCATTTCATTAAAGGTCAGTTTCGGATGATTTATGAAAAGGGTTAGGATTTGCATGGATTTCACAACCGTTTTGTTATGTGCCTGCATGATTTCTCCTTTCATGATACATTTTTTCCTTAACTATCATTCTATTATAAAACATGGAAGAAAGGATGTAATGGCCTACAGTAAATTATATATTTAAGGGGAACAAAAAAAAGAAAGCACTCTTAAAGAGTACTTTCTCATCGTTGGCGTTTTTTGCCGGAGGAATTATATAGCAAGCCATTTTTTCAGGGCTAATGAAATCGAAACCTTCAATTCATTGAATTGTCGTTCTTTTTGAAGGAAAAGCCGTTCAGCCTCTTTTAAGTTCACCCGTGAGAATTGAATGGATTCCCCTGGCCTAACCTGAGCGATCAATGGTAAATCTGCCGTAATCACCTGAGCGATTTTAGGATATCCTCCCGTTGTTTGGCTATCGGCAAGGAGAATGATCGGGTTTCCATCCGGAGGAACCTGAACCGACCCATTCGTGACCGCTTCAGATAATAACTCCCCATTATCCTGTAACTCAAGTGTCGGGCCTGATATTCTATATCCCATGCGGTCGGATTGATTGGAAACTTTAAATGAACCCTCTATAAAACTATCTTTACTTGATTCCGTGAAATAATCATATTGGCTTCCATCGATGAAATGGATGAGAGGTTTTCCCCCTGGCAAGAACTCTTTATCATTGACAAACCACTTTGGGAAGGAAAATGGACCTTTGAACTCCCGATCACCAAGGATTTTGGAAGGTTCATTAAACTCCAAGACATCGTCAGCCTTTAATGCCCTCCCTTTATAGCCGCCAATCCCAGCCCTTAGATATGTGCTTTTACTGTTCATCACTTCAGAAATCGCATAGCCCCCCGCAACTGTTAAGTACGCCCTGCAACCTGATTTACACCCTTCAAATCGAAGAATCGATCCCTCTTTTACATAAATAGGCTTCCACATCGGTACAGCCTTACTATCAATTGTTGGTGTTAAATTCCCACCCGTTATCGAAATCAGGCAATTTTTCTCTACTTTAATGGTCGGACCCATTAAGGTGATTTCCAAGGCCGCCTCTCCTTCTTCATTGCCTACCAACATATTGGCAATTCGTAAAGAATATCCATCCATCGCCCCACTTACAATCACCCCATGTTGTTGAAATCCTTTTCTTCCAAGATCCTGTATACTTGTCAATAATCCCGGTTTGATTACTCGCAGGCTCAATGTTCCCCCTCCTTACGAATCATATCTTTATATTCTTGAACAGAAATCGGATGGAATTTAACAATGTCCCCTGCTTGTAATAGACTGGGTGGATTTACATTTGGTAAGAATAGTTTGGTTGGCGTTTGTCCGATTAATTGCCATCCACCGGGTGTTGATATTGGATATACACCCGTTTGCATACCAGCGATTCCTACTGCCCCAGCCGGAATTGTCATCCGGGGAGAAGAACGCCTAGGCGTCGCGATGTCTTTTGATAGTCCGCCAAGAAACGGGAAACCAGGCGCAAATCCAATCATATAGGCCAAATACTCTCCGGTTGAATGAATATGAACGACTTCATCAGTTGTCAATTTATTATAACGGGCTACATATTCCAAATCCGGACCGTATTCTTTCCCATAACACACAGGAATGGAAACCGTTCGATGTGAGAGTTTTTTATCTTCTTTTATTTCCTGTAATTTCAATTCCAGGATGGAACGGACCACTTCATAGGGGGAAATGTTTTCAGTTTCACTGTTTTGTTTTCGATCCTTATAGATAACTAGCGGATCATAAAAAACCGTCAAATTAGTAAAAGCCGGCACACATTCTATAAATCCTGGAAAGGGTTCTTCTGCCAGCGAATCCATAAACAATTTAATGTTTTTGTGAATGCTGTATTCCATTCCATTCCCGAATGTAATCACGATTGCGGAATCGCCCAATGGAGAAAGTGTACAAGCAGATTTATTCAAAAGCTTTTCCGGCATAGGACTCATCTCTTTCCGTCAGTTATAAAACTCCTAATTTTTCATCACGAATGTCCGTTATGAACATATGTCCAGGTGCATGCGTGATCATGATCTCCGGTTTGGTCTCCATAGCAATGGATTGAGGCGTTACGCCACATGCCCAAAAGACCGGGACTTCCCCATCACGAATCGTTACTGGATCACCAAAATCCGGATGCTGAATGCTGGAAATACCGATTGCTTCAGGGTCACCAATATGAATCGGAGCCCCATGAACTGCAGGAAACCGCGATGTCACTTGAGCTGCCCTCACCACATCCTTTTGTGGAATCGGCCTCATGCTAGCTACCATTTTCCCATGGAAAATCCCTGCTTCAATACACGGAATATTGGTTTTATACATAGGTACATTGCATCCCTCTTCAATATGACGAATCGATATATCATTATTTAAAAGGGCGTGTTCGAAGGTAAAGCTGCACCCGATTAAAAATCCAACCATATCGTCTTCCCAATAGTTTGAAATATCCGTTACTTCTTCCACTAATTCTCCATATTTATATACCCTATATTTAGGAATATCTGTGCGTATATCCCCAGACTTTGCTGCAAATGCGGGAATGGGTGAACCAATTTCCGTTACGTCAAGCAATGGACAGGATTTAGGGTTGCGCTGACAGAATAATAAAAAATCAAAAGCATGCTCTTTTTTTAAGATGGCTAAGTTCGCCTGTGCATAACCGTTAGCCATTCCAGCAGTCGGTTTTACCAATTCGGTGTTTCGAATCATTGAACGCAACTCAGCCGGGGTAGCCTGAGAAAGATCGATCATTATTTTTCATCTCCTATTAAGAACTGGCAGTCAGTGACAAACTGGCACGCCACTTCCACCTGTATTTATTGGATTTTCACTCATTAATCATTAAAAAAGTGCGGGCAGTTGTTTCACTAATGTATACACGCCCATTAACGCCATGATGACTACCACGAATACACCGGAAATCGTTAACCATAAAGGATGCTTATATTCACCCACGATGTTTTTCTTATATGCGGCAATTAGCAATGTACCAAGGGCAATTGGTAAAATTAATCCATTAATGGCTCCAACTATAAGCAGTACTTTAACCGGTTCCCCAATTAACAAAAAGCAAATAGTCGATACTACTATAAAGCCAACAATTATCCAGTTAGCCTTATTATTTATCTTTTCGCTGAATGTTCTGACAAACGAAACGGAAGTATATGCGGCTCCAACAACTGATGTGATCGCGGCAGCCCACATGACGACACCAAAGATTTTATATCCTACATCACCGGCAGCAAGTTGAAAAACGGATGCTGCAGGGTTATCCGAATCAATTTGTAAACCTTTCGATACAACACCCAATACTGCTAGAAATAACGCAACACGCATTACCGTAGTGATCAAGATCCCCACTATCGAACTCTTAGTGACCTCAGGTAATGCTCCAACACCTTTCACGCCTGCATCCAAGAGACGGTGTCCCCCTGCAAATGTAATATAGCCGCCTACAGATCCACCCACTAATGTAACGATTGCAATAATATCGATTTTATCAGGTGCAAAAGTTCTCACTACCGCTTCCCCGACTGGAGGAGAGGTTGTCCAAGCAACGTAAATCATCAAACAAATCATGAAAAACCCGGCAATTTGCGTAAAGCGGTCCATGGCTTTTCCCGCTTCTTTCACTACAAAAATCAATACGGCGATGACTGCGCTTATTGCCGCCCCGGCCGTTGGGGAGATTCCCGTCATCGCATTCAGACCTAATCCAGCTCCTGCGATATTTCCAATATTAAATGCCAGCCCGCCCATAACAATCAGTGCGGCAAGTACATAACCCAGCCCTGGAAGGACCATGTTTGCAATTTCTTGACCCCGTTTTTCGGACACAGCAATAATTCGCCATACATTTGTTTGGGCAAATATATCAAGAATGACCGAAATAAGAATAACGAATCCGAAACTTGCTGCAAGACTTTGGGTATAAACGGTTGTTTGCATTAAAAAACCAGGTCCTATTGCCGATGTTGCCATTAGGAATGCTGCACCTAACAATAAAGTACGGTTTGTTTTTGGCTTAGTCGGATTCTTTTCCTGTGCTGCAGTATTTTTGATTGGCTCCAATGGAATCTACCTCCTGAATGTATTGGTTTTTTCAAGAAAAGGACTTGACTGTTATTTTAGATAATTGCAAGGATTTTTTCACATGCCGAGCAAAGGTTAAAGCATGTGCCCCATCCCCGTGAATGCAAATGGTATCTGCTCTTAAAGCCACATCTGAACCTTGTTGAGACAAAACCTTCCCTTCCTTCACCATGCGAATGACTTGTGCAACGGCATCATCATCATTTTCGATCAAGGCATCCTTCTCCAATCGGGAAGTCAATGAACCATCTTGTTGATAGGTACGATCAGCAAATACTTCACTGCCCGTTCGCAATCCGATAGCCTGTCCGGCACGGATTAATTCACTGCCCGACAAACCAAATAAGATTAGCTCAGGATTCACTTTATATACCGCTTCAGCGATGGCCAAGGATAACTCTTTGTTTTTTGCGGCCATATTGTACAAAGCCCCATGCGGTTTCACATGCTGCATACTTCCGCCTTCTGATTGCAGGAAGCCATTTAATGCACCAATTTGATAGACTACAATATCATAAGCTTCCTGTGGTGAAATATTCATATTGCGTCTGCCAAAACCTATTAAATCCTGGAAACCTGGGTGGGCCCCTATCTTGACATCTTTCCCTAAAGCAAGCTGAACCGTTTTTCTCATGACTGAAGGATCACCGGCGTGGAATCCACAAGCTACATTAACTGATGTTACATAATCTAAAATCTCTTGATCATTACCAATGCGGTATGCGCCGAAACTTTCTCCTAAATCACAATTCAAATCAACCGTTTTCATACTACCCTCTCCTTTAATGACGGAAATTTCAGTAAATAACCCAGATAAATATGTAAGTACTCTTTATTCACTCAATTTAACAATACCGAATTTCGGAATTAGAGTTTCATATTTCGGAATATTATAATTCTAGCATATTTTAAATATTTCGACAATACCTCGTTAGATAATCTAACATTAATTCAAATTCAGTCTCTAAATGGTAGAATATTAAGTGATAATAAAAAAAAAACCGTTGTTTCCTGTTATAAGGAATCAACGGCTTTTTTTAAGTTTAAAGCGTGGCGCATAAAAGGTTGTTCAATCTAAAGGTGAAAGGACTCATTTCATTTAAATCGATTAATAGAAAACAATGAAATATCTTCCTTGCTTGTACCGGATATAATCAAGTCACTCAAAATTTCTCCCATGACACTGCTGAATTTAAACCCGTGACCAGAAAAACCTGCTGCTATAGCAATGTGTGGGTAATAAGGATGTTGATCCACTATAAAATGCTCATCAGGGGTCATGGTGTAGATGCAAGTTTTCCCATATTTCATTTTTTGATCAGTAGGCATATATTTCCGTAAAAACTTCATCAAATCTCCCTCATCTTCATCCAATTCACCAAAACCCTCAATACAGCCATCAGGATTTATACGGTTTCCTCCATCATGTCTCCCTATTTTCAATCCAGAACCATTTATACTAGGAAAGCCATAGTATGTACCCACTGAAGTATCAAAAGTAAAAGCTGGAAAATCATTATGATTATATAATTTCTCATTTGCATGAAACCAGGCAAATGTTTTTCTAATAGGTTCTAACGGCAGATTTAAATCTAACATCGCCAGTATTTTCGGGGCCCATGCCCCAACTGCAACCACTAAAGATTCTGAGTGGAATGTCTGTTCATCCGTTTTAATCGTGACCCCATTGCCATGAGCAACTATCTTCCTTACCTCACTGTTTACAATGATCTCGGCACCATGGGATTTCGCAAGTTGTTGATACGCTCTTAAGCACTCTTCACTTTTCAACACGCCCGAAGTCGATTCAAAGCACCCAATGTAGTCTTCTGGCAGTGTTATTCCAGGCCATCTATCATGAATTTCATGTGAATCCAAGATTTTCATAGGTAAACCATATTCCTTTGATCCCGCTTTCACTTGTTTAATGAAATCCGAATTTTCGCTTCCGGCATTCAGGACCCCTGTTGGAAGAAATAATTGTTTCCCCGAATCTCTTTCCAATTCACCCCATAGCTTTTGGGATTTAAGTGCCAAAGAAATATACTCCCTGCCTTCACCATAAGCATGTCTAATAATTCTTGTTTCCCCGTGATGGCTGCCCTTATTATGGGGAGGAGCAAAGGAATCTATTAATAATACTTTTTGTCCACTTTTTGATAGATAATAACCTGAAGACATACCCATAGATCCAGCTCCAATTACAATTACATCATAGTGCATCTTACATCCCTCCTCCTTTAAATATGAGCCTTCATATTAAAAAAAGGAAGCCATTACCTTATTAAATAAAGTAAAACAGCTTCCACATGGTTTTAGAACTCTATTTCCCCGATCGCCATTTCAACGAGCTTCACTATTTCACCTTCATGAATTTGCCTATGAATCGCTTCAATGTCAGGATGGAAAAAGCGATCTTCTTCAACCATCGGCACTTCGCTCCGAACTAAATGATATACCGCCTCCGTAGCCGGTGACGGTTTCAAGGGTAGATGAAAATCCATCGCTTGCGTTGCGGTCATCAGTTCAATGGCTAAAATATATTCAAGTTTCTTCGAAATCCGATAGGCTTTCTTCGAAGCGAAATAGGCAAAACTTATTACGTCTTCTTGATTTGCGCATGTAGGGATATTATCTATTGTGGCTGGATGCGAGAGCACCCTGATTTCATTTAATAGCCCGGCAGCTGTATATTGTGGAATCATGTAGCCACTATTTAAACCTGGATTAACCACTAAGAAATTAGGTAATTCACTAAGTTGATGGTTTACAAGGCGATCTATTCTGCGTTCTGTTATTTTTGCTAAGTTTGCTAACGCTATGGATATCGTATCCGCGTAAATCCCAACAAATGAACCATCAAAATTCCCAGCCATTAATGCAATTCCGTCTTCCTCTTCCGGAAAAATCAGAGGATTGTCACTTACAGAGTTCATTTCATTCCCAATCGAAACAGCAGCGTCTTTCAATACTCTTTTTATGGCTCCATGGACTTGTGGAATGCATCGTAAACTAAGTGCATCTTGTAATCTATGTTCCTTGTAAGTATCAATGATTTGGCTGCCTTCAAGAATCCTTGTAACATTTCTGGCTGTCATAGCCTGTTCTTCATGTTTTTTCAATGCGTGGGGACGAGGATCAAATGCTTTTATTGTTCCTTTTAGCACTTCTAAGGACATAGCTCCCGTAATGTCAGCGGTTTTCGCTGCTTGAATGCTATTGTATAAAGCCAGGACAGCCATCGCAGTGACGGAAGTAGTCCCGCTTGTAAGTGCCAGTCCTTCTTTACACCCAAGCGTAACTGGCTTCAATCCAGATTGTGCTAATGCATCCTTTCCCGGGAGAAGCTCATCGTTGTACCACGCCCGTCCCTCCCCGATCACCAATAAGGCCATGTGTGCTTCAGGAGACAGATACCCTACTGACCCCTCACCTGGAACATAGGGAAGTATATCGTGATTTAACAGTGAAGCGATTAGTTTTAAAACTTGTAAACGGACTCCTGAATAACCTTGGCCTAAATTCACGAGAATCATCAATTGAATGGCTCTTACTACTTCTTTTTCAAGAGTTTCCCCAACAGAAACAGCATGTGAACGAACAATATTCCGTTGAAGGGTTTCTGCGTCCTGTGGAGAAATCACCTCCGTCATATTACTGCCAAACCCTGTCGTTACGCCGTAAATCAATCGATTTTCATCTAAAAACTTATCTATTAGGCTACGGGATTTATCCACCCTATCACAATATGCCTCGGTGAAAGTAACTTTCGCACCATATCTTGCAACCGCAATTACCTCTTGGATTGAGATGGCATCATCGCCCAGTACAACCTCTTTAATATCCATAGGGTGTAAACAATCGGCTGTTGTCATCCTTACACATCTCCTCTCATATGACTCATCAAGAAGGAGAAAAAAGTTCTGGTCCTTCTCAATTATTTGCTGGAAAATTAATCTTATGTTATTTTCTTATTTTCTGTAAAGGGAATATCGGTTTCCATTATAGAGTGCTCCGCTTCAAGTAAAGGATTACTGGCATCATTAAGTGAAAGCGATTTAGTCTCAGGTGCCCAGGCGATCGATACGATCAAGCCGATTAGCAGAATGACTGCCATACCTGCCATTGAGGTACTTAATCCAAATGAACTTAAAGAAACAGGCAGCAGAAATGTTCCAATCGCAGAACCAATTCGACTAATTGCCGTAACCATACCTATTCCAGATCCACGAATCTCAGTTGGAAAAAGCTCTGCTGGGTATACTAATGTAAGGTTCGATGCTGCTGACATGAAAAAAGTAAAGTTCAAGAAGGCTGTCAACATTAAGAATTGAGAACCATTGTGTAAGAAGCTGAGTGAAAACAATGAAACAGTAAGGATTGTAAAAGCCCCGATGGTAAATCCTCTACGAGAAAATTTCGCAAGCAACCAAAGACCAAAAATTGCCCCAATCAGCAAGAATAGATTTAACATTGTATCGGCAAAAAAGTTTTGTTCAAAACCCATTGTCCTTAATATGGACGGTAGGAAAGTGTAGATTGCAAAGTACGGAATTACAAGAGTTAATTTAAATATTCCACCAAAAGCCAGCCGCTTACGAAGCTTTTTACTGAAAAGTCCACGAAATCCTAGAGCCTTTTGATTTTCAGTGCCAGTAGTCGTTTCTCCCATTTCAACGTTCGATCCAATGTGTTTTTTTACAATCTGGCGAGCTTCTTCGACACGCCCCATGCTGACAAGCCATCTTGGTGATTCAGGGGTTCCAATTCTTAAGATTAAAACCAGAATAGCGGGAATAGCAGCACTAACAAGCATCCAACGCCATGAGTCTGAACCAACCTGTCCCAGGTAATGACCAACAAAGTTCGATGCCACATATCCAAGCGTCCATACTACGTTTATAGACGCGAGAAGCGAGGAGCGATACTTTTTGGGTGAAAACTCGGCGAGTAAAGTCGTACCGACAGCGTAATCTCCACCAAGTCCAAAACCAATTAACAAACGTAAAAAGAAAAGCTCTTCTGGACTATTAACAAAAAATTGTAAAAGAGTAGCAACCGTGATAAGTAAAAAGTTTACAAGAAAAATTTTCTGTCTTCCTACACGATCAGAAAGTCTTCCAAGTATTAAAGATCCCGCAAACAGACCGATTAAAGCAGAACTGCCGATCAGCCCTGTCCACATTGCATTCATATTCATTTGAGGCCCGAATACTGTCAGGGCCATTGCAATGATTCCAAGGGAATATCCATCACAGAAGCTAGAACCGAATGTAAGTCCTGCAATTCGAAAATGAAATTTATTAAATGGGGCATCGTCTATAGTGAATTTTTGTTCGTTCAAAGAATCCCCTCCATTTTTTGATTAATCAGATTTTTGGATCATAAAAACACTATTACTGTAATACTCCGGTAGTTAACCAGAAATTACATGATCATTGAAATAAATGACTTCACTAAGGATTTTACACCCTTCTATTACTTCGAATTTTTCCCTTGCTTCCTTTTCAGTGTAAAACTCAAACATTTTTAAGTTATCCTTCGAATGGATAGTGATTATCCACATAAAATTCCCTCCACATGGAAGATTCATTTCCACGATTTCCTTAAAACACTTTCATTAAATCTCACTGTAAAGCAGTAAAGTATTTAACGCTGGCAATGGGTAGGATGATAAACCACCATCCTACGATTCAGCACCATTACATTTGATAAATACTTCTAAAAGCCCATCCCATCCCCTGAATTTTTCAGCGGATGGAATGGGTAGACATTGATTGAGAATCGAGGCCGTATCTTTTTTTAGTGAGTTTTAAAGGCCCGTCAGGCTTTTGGAATCAGTCTTCACTCTATCATTCACAACTTGAACACCGTTTTTCCATACAGTCTTAACGTGATTAACCCCAAATAAATATTGCAATTCCTGATAGTTTTCAACATTCCATAAAACGACATCCGCTTGTTTTCCTACTTCAAGCGAACCGATCTTTTCTTGTCTGTTGATTGCACAAGCAGCATTGTATGTTGCCGCCGTAAGCGCTTCAGCAGGGGTAAGCCGCATCGAGATGCATGCCAGATTCATGACAAGTGGCATAGAAGTCGTCGGTGAGGATCCGGGATTGCAATCGGTCGAAATGGCAACAGCTACACCTTCATCAACCATTCGGCGTCCTGGGGCCGCATCTTCTCTTAAATACAAAGCTGTGGCTGGAAGCAAGCAGGCAATGGTTCCTGACTTAGCCATGGCTTGAATTCCCTCTTCGGAAGCCTTCAATAAATGCTCAGCTGAAATCGCCCCTATTTTGGCAGCTAGTTCCGCTCCCCCGTATGGCTCAATTTCATCGGCATGAATTTTAGGGATCAAGCCGTACTTTTTCCCCGCCTTTAAAATCCGCTCTGATTGTTCAGGGGTAAAAACCCCCTTTTCACAAAATACATCATTGAATTCAGCAAGCTTTTCTTCAGAGACGATTGGAAGCATATCATTAATCAGATGATCGACAAATTCATCCTCACGGCCTTTATAATCCTTTGGAACCGCATGGGCTCCCATAAAGGTAGGAACTAAATCAATCGGATGCTCTTCCTGTAACTTCTTCATCACCCGCAACTGCTTCAATTCGGTTTCCAAATTCATTCCATAACCGCTTTTACCTTCTACTGTAGTCACGCCATGAGCGAGAAACGAATCAAGGCGTCGTTTGGTTTGTTCCATCAACTCTACTTCACTTGCTTCCCTTGTCATGCGGGTGGTTGCATGAATGCCTCCACCCCCATTCATGATGTCCATATATGTTGCACCTTCAAGACGCATTTCAAATTCACGCTCACGACTCCCGCCATATACCACATGCGTATGGGGATCAACAAGCCCTGGTGTCACCAAATGGCCAGAAGCATCGAAAACTTCAGCTTCATGCAATCTATCAGCATAAAGTTCTTCCAATTCCTTGGTCGTACCTACAGCTTGAATCAAACCAGACTCCATCCATATACTTCCATCTATTATCAAACCAAGCTCCGACATTCCCTCTTTGGAACGAGGACCTTTCCTTTCAGAGGTAAGGGTGGCAAGTTGAGCGGCATGTTTTATCCAAATTGGTTTTGTCATTGTTTATCAATTCCTTTATCAAGCATCGGGATATTAATACCTTTTTCACGAGCTGTTTCCTCTGCCAGTTCATACCCTGCATCAACATGACGCACTACGCCCATCCCAGGATCCGTTGTCAACACTCGCTCAATCCTGGCGCCTGCTTCTTTGGTGCCGTCTGCCACGATTACCACTCCTGCATGCATGGAGTATCCCATTCCTACACCACCGCCATGATGTACGGATACCCAGGTTGCACCGCCCACTGCATTAACCATTGCATTTAAGATTGGCCAGTCAGCCACTACATCCGAACCATCCTTCATTGCTTCCGTTTCACGATTCGGCGAAGCGACAGAGCCTGAATCCAAATGGTCACGCCCAATTACTATCGGGGCCTTCAATTCTCCACTTGCAACCATATCATTGAGGATTTTACCAAAACGGGCGCGCTCCCCATAACCAAGCCAGCAAATGCGCGAAGGCAGACCTTGGAACTGAATTTTTTCTTGAGCCATTCTAATCCAGTTACATAAATGTTCATTATCAGCAAATTCGCGTAAAATGGCTTGGTCTGTTTTATAAATGTCTTCAGGATCACCAGATAAAGCCACCCAGCGGAATGGACCTTTTCCTTCACAAAATTGTGGACGGATATAAGCAGGAACGAAACCAGGGAAGTCAAAAGCATTCTCTACCCCTTCATCTTTCGCAACTTGACGGATATTGTTGCCATAATCAAACGTCACGGCTCCTTTTTCCATCATTTCAAGCATCGCTCTTACATGTTTGGCCATTGAAGCTTTAGAGAGTTTAATATACTCTTCTGGATTCGCATTCCGTAATTGTGCAGCTTCCTCCATTGACATACCAGATGGTGTATATCCATTTAACGGATCATGGGCGGAAGTTTGATCCGTCAAGACATCCGGAATAAAGTTTCTGGCGATCATTTCAGGAAGAAGATCGGACGCATTCCCAATCAAGCCAATCGATAATGCTTTTCCTGCAAGTTTTGCTTCTTTAGCTAGACGAATGGCTTCATCTAAAGAATCCGTTTTCACATCTGTATAACGAGTCTCGATCCTCCTGTCAATTCTTGTCTCATCAACATCGATTCCGATACAGACACCGCCGTTCATCGTAACTGCCAGTGGCTGTGCCCCTCCCATACCGCCTAGTCCTGCCGTTAGAGTAATGGTGCCTTTTAATGAGTTATTGAAATGTTGTTTTGCAAGCTCGGCAAATGTCTCGTATGTACCCTGTACGATTCCTTGAGAACCAATATATATCCAGCTACCAGCTGTCATTTGCCCATACATCATCAATCCCTTTTTATCAAGTTCATGGAATGTTTCCCAGTTCGCGTAAGCAGGGACGATATTTGAATTTGCAAGCAGGACACGTGGTGCATCCGAATGCGTTTTAAAAATGGCCACCGGTTTCCCTGATTGGACCAATAAAGTTTCATCTTCTTCAAGCTCTTTTAGTGATTTGACGATTGCATCAAAGCATTCCCAGTTACGAGCTGCTTTCCCAATCCCTCCGTATACCACCAAATCTTCTGGACGTTCAGCGACTTCAGGATCCAAATTATTCATTAACATTCTAAGCACCGCTTCTTGTTGCCATCCTTTTGTATGCAATTCTGTTCCAGTATAACGGATAACCTTGTTTGTAATCGTGTTCATTTTCATTTCCCCCTTGTTTTTGTTATATTTTCATTCTATAAGAAAAATTCAGAATAATTCATTATAATTTAATGATTATTTTATAAATTATTTCAAATTTTTGTAGTTAACTTTATTTTTTTATGAATAATATTGAAAATTATATTGTTATGAAATAAAAAAGGACGATTCAATATTACTGAATCGTCCTTTTTATAATCCAGACCGATAAGCTGATGGAGTACAAGCTTCAAGCAGTTTGAATTTTGCATTAAAATAGGTCTGATGTGAATAACCGGCTAATTGTGCGATTTCCTCCAATGATAAATCCGTTTCCTTTAATAGGCGTTTAGCTTCCCTAATTCGAACTTGATGCAGCGTATTGCGAAAAGACTCGCCGGATTCAGCTGCAAAACGACGGCTGAGTGTGCTTTTATTGACACGCAGAGTATCTGCACAGGTCGATAGATTCCACTGGGAATCCCAATAGTTGGACTCGATCAGCTCTCTTGCTTTTTCGCTAAGAGTGCGTGCTCCTTCCTGTAATTGCCCGTGATCCTGAAGGAGCAAATGGGTGGTGAACGCATGCAGTTCTTTTACTATTTGATGAATGACTGGTTTATGTACGATTTGCTGAAATACATCATAGTATATTGCTTCTAGAGACGCATTTTGCAAGTTGTATGATTTCATATGCCTACGGATCTGTGCGAGTACGCTTGTAAGGCGAATACGAACGATTTCCGGGTCAGGGTATGGTTGTTGAAAAGTTAGGAATTCACGTTCGATCCAGTTCCTGATGGCTTTCGCATCCCGTCTTTCGAGCATTTCTATCCAAAGCCTTTGTTCAAGAGGAGTGAGGAATGGATCCATCTCTTGAGGGGAAGTTTGTTGACTTTCCGCTAAAATGATATCATATCCATCGAAAAAGATTTGCCTCGTAAATTCACGTGTTTGCTGGTACATCCTTTTTAAAGACTCATCAGGCGTTGCCACTTTTATTATGATGGCAAGAGGCTCATCCATTCTTTCTTTCCAGTGAGCCAGGAACGCTTGATATTCTTCCTTATTTACATCAATTTCCTTTGTTTCCTGGACGCATAAAATAAAATCCGATAAAGCGAATATTTGATGCTTCCCAGTAAAAGAATATCGTTGCAGTTCATCATATACTAAAGGGAGGGCCCTATTATCAGGTGTCAAAAATGCCACCATGGTTATTCGACTATCATGCCTCCGCTCTGTCAAGAAGAAATCTGGATAACCAATATCAAGTGTATTCTCCTCATCCATGGTGCCTGTCGAGGAAAAACCTTGACCATTTCTTAATTGAAAACGCAATTGTTGGATATGCTTTACCAAATCCGCTGAAGAAAAAGGACGGAATAGAACATCATCCGCACGAAAACGTAAGGCCCGATAAGCTGTTTGAAAGATTCGCTCAGATGAAATCCCTAACCAACGAATTCCCCTCCGCTTTAACGAAGCGCCCATCGCCTCACTTTCATTCGTCCAAATATCCATATCTAAAATGACGAATTCCGGATGCTGATTGCGCATGCCCTTTTCAAATTCTTCAATCGTTTTCCATAGGATCAGTCGGACTCCCGTAAGGTGGGATTCAACTATCCAACGAATTCCTTGAGCCTCTATCTCATCTTTTGCCACCAAATGAATTTCCACATCATCACCCATTTCTCTCCCTGATATCCTTTTCATCGAATAAATGTGACGTTTGAAAGAAAAGGAATCCCTGTTCTTTACAAAGCTACTTGCATCTCATCTCCATTCTAATCCTGCCGAATCCTTCAAACAAGTCATATTGAGAAGAACCTGCGATCAAGATTAAATTTGGACATGCTCAAAATGGAAAGCATCCATATTTATTACATTTACTTCCCTCATTTAAGGATTACTTTTCTTTAATAATATGACTATATGAAAAAAGAAACACCATGGACCTTTGTGATTTCCACTGATGTTTCTATTTTAGTACTCTACGCTTTAATTCAATTTTCATTTAGAATTTTTTATAATTGCTTAATATTGACTTCAACTTCTTTTCCAATATTTTCAGCTGAAACATTAGTCAATTTTAATGATAATAAAGTAATGACTCCTATCACAAGTAATCCAGATAATATAAACATGCCTTGAGTAAATGCAACAGTTCCAAGAATCATCGGTCCTACAAAACCACCTAAAGCCGCAAATGAATTGACTAGGGCTATGCCAACTGGTGCAGTCGACTCAGTAAAGAAAAATGTCATATAGGCAAAGAAACATCCACTGAAACCGTATAACCCGAAAGATGTAATCGTTAACATAAGCACCATCATAAATACACTATCTGAAAAGCCGCACCCGATAAATCCGATAACTGATATCATGAGACAAACAAGCAAGTGTGGTTTATGTTCATTGGTCCGATCTGAGTTCCAGCCAACAAACATAATGGCAGGTATACCGACTAATGATGGAATCATCGCTAACCAGCCTATTTCTAAATTGGTTGTTGCATTTTCCGATAAAGATTTAATGATGGTTGGCATCCAGAATGACAATCCATAGATAGATGTGTACCCTGTGAAATAAAAAAGGGCCAACTTCCAGATTTTCGAATCTTTCAGCATATCAAGCTTAGTGACTTTATTTATTTTCGAGCTAACTTTTCTTTCCGCACTCAATTCCCCTTCTAACCAATCACTTTCTTCCTTAGATAACCATTTAGCGTTAGTCGGTCTATTAGTTAAATAGAAAACAACAACAATTCCTATAATAATGGCCGGAATGCCTTCAAGGATGAACATCCATCTCCAGCCTGCCATACCAAACCAGGATATATTGTCAAGAATCCACGTCGACACAGGCGCACCAATCAATCCGCCAATCGGTAAGGCTAAAAGCAGGACCGCTGTTGCCCTTCCTCTTTCGCGGGCCCTGAACCAATAAGTTAAATATAAGATTATACCAGGGAAAAAACCAGCTTCGGCGACACCTAATAAAAAACGGAGAATATATAAATGCATAGTTGTTTGCGCAAAACCTGTTAATATTACCACGAGCCCCCACGAAATCATTATACGGGCAATCCATATCCGAGCTCCCACTTTATGCATGATCATGTTGCTTGGAACTTCAAAGAAGAAATAGCCTATAAAGAAAATACCAGAAAGTAATCCAAAAACCTCAGCGGATAAAGCTAATTCCTCATTCATTTGTAAAGCAGCATAGCCTAAATTGACCCTGTCCAAATATGCAATGATATAAAGGATCAAGATAAATGGAAGAATGCGTTTCATCGTTTTACTGATCGTCTTTTTCTCTATTTCACCACTGGAATGATTCATGATTATTTCCTCCCTTTTCAAGCTACATTTTCCCCATAAAAAAATGCGATTGCCGCTGATCGTTTCTTTCCTAGCTTCCCGACTCTCTGGTTCATTCCCGGTACCTTCAAAAAGTCGAAATACCACCTCCTCTCCATTTACATTTACTCATTCCCAACAATATTACAAAACGCATATCATCCAGGCTAAAAAAGAATTACCTTTTCTACCTGACAGTAACTGATAGGAAAGGGATCTTACGAACTCTAACCACCCTTTTCAGGTATTCTCCTATTTTTAAAAAATCCTCCTGATTTTGCTAGATTGACAACACCCATACTGACCAAGAAACATCGTAAGCGCTTTCCCGACATGCCAAATGAATTAGGAAAGCGTTGTGAATATTCATAATCTACGTTAAATTAAATAGACCATAAATTTCCTAAACCAGACTGTAGTCTGATAGTAAACTATATAGGAATATTCTGTCAATTATCACTAGGAGGTTTTTTTATGATTGAACCTAGAAAAAAACAGCTTAGGGGAGAAAAGACTCGTGAAAAAATTTTAAACATCTCTTTAAAGCTATTTAGCGAAAAGGGTTATGATAAAGTTACAGTAGACGAAATCGTGAAAAAAAGCGGCACTTCGAAAGGGTCATTTTATCAACACTTTTCAGCGAAATCGGACATTTTTTTAGCGAGGTTCACAGAAGTCGATGATTACTATCGTGAAGTCTTCCATTCGTTCCCAGCCGATATGGACGCTACCGAGAAATTGTTTGTTTTCATACGCAAATTGATGCGTTTTCTGGAAGAAGAGATGGGCAAAGATCTAATGAAAGTGATTTACAGTTCCGCATTAGATTCAAAAGAACATACATACTTTTCAAATTCAAATCGCTCTCTCTTACAAATTATTCGTTCATTAATTGAAGAGGCGAAAAAACAAAACAGCATAGGCACGGAACAGTCAATAAATGAGATTTCAACACTCCTCACCCAAAGCCTGATGGGTATCATCTACCATTGGGGTTTAAACAACACAGAACAAAGCTTGGAATCTTTATCCATACCTCTAATCGAAACTATCATTAATGGGCTGAAAATGAAGCACTAATACATAAAAAGTTCAACATTATTTAAAGAATATTAAACCCAATCTCAATGAATGGCGAGGTAACTCAATTATTCAATAAAGTTCATGCATTAATCTCTTGAGTGTCAAACATTTTTAACGAGGAGTCGAAAGCTAGTTATTATGAAACGATTTTTCTTTATCATCCCATATGCAATATTATTTGGTTTATCCCTGCAGGCTTTTAATTTCAAGCTTGACCACCCCATTGCAGAAGATATCAGCCGCCTGATGCCAGTTAAAATGAAAGCGATAAAAGCAGAAGATAGTGAAGGAGCAATCAAAAAGGTCATTAAAGAAGCTGTAAAAAACGGTGATTCCATTTCCATTGCCGGAATGCAGCATAGCCAAGGGGGACAGACATTATATCCAAACGGGATCCTGCTGGATATGAAGCATTATGACAAAATCCTTGATTTGGATGTAAAAGAAAAACACATCACGGTTCAAAGCGGAGCAACCTGGGCTGATCTACAGGAATATATCAACCCATATGGACTTGCACTGAAGGTCAGTCAATCTCAAAACATATTCACCATAGGCGGTTCTTTGAGCGTTAATGTCCATGGCCGTGATATCCGCCATCATGCCTTGATAGAAACCGTGGAATCTTTTAGATTGCTTAACGCGAAAGGACAAATCCTAACGGTGAGCCGCGAAGAAAATTCGGAGCTCTTCTCTTCGGTTATTGGCGGATATGGTTTGTTTGGAGTAATACTTGATGTTACACTCCAGCTAACCGATGACGAACTTTATAAAATTAAAACGAAATCACTCAATTATGATGAATATACTTCGTATTTTAAAAGAGATGTCCTTCAAAACGATGCTGTTAAAATGCATCTGGCAAGAATATCGGTTGCTCCTGGCTCCTATTTGGATGAAATGTATGTAACGGATTATTATAGGGCAAATGACCAAGCACAGCTATCGAACTACAATACTCTCAATCGGGAAACAATCGTTGCCGTGCCTAAATTCTTTCTTGGCCTATCGCGTTATAATGACTGGGGGAAAAAGAGGTTTTGGGAAACTCAAGAGACCTACATGGCCAATATTGATGGTAACTTGGTTTCCAGGAATAATGTGATGCGGTCGGACTCTGCCTTTATGGATTACAGCAATCCCTCCAAAACAGAAGTGTTGCAAGAATACTTCGTTCCGATAGATCAATTTACTGATTATATCGATGATCTAAGAAAAACTTTATCACATGAAAAAGATTTCAATTTATTAAATATTACAATTCGTTATGTGGAACATAATGATGAATCACTCATGTCCTATGCCAAGGATGATATGTTCGCTCTTGTTATGCTAATCAATCAAGGGACAGATAACGAAAGTAAGGAAAATACGGGAAGGGTCATCCGTAATATGATTAATGTGACGCTTGACCATAACGGCAGCTACTATTTGCCCTATTATGGTTATCCAACCAAGACACAATTATTTGAAGCATATCCGCGTGCTGAGGAATTCTTTCAATTAAAGAAGAAGTATGATCCTGATAATCGCTTCATGAATCTTTTCTACAAGGAGTATCATCCATGAATTATAAACGTTTTGTTATTTACCAAGGCACTGTTGGTATGGCTGCCAGCATGATTTTCCCTTTTTATATTTTGCTAATCAAAAATGTAGGTACCAGCTATTCGCAATTCGGATGGGCATATGGAATATTCTCACTGACAGCAGCACTTAGTTACCCTTTAATCGGAAAATTCGCTGACAAAGCCGGTGACAAAACATTTCTCATTATCTATTCATGGGGGATGGCACTAATCCTTCTTGCCTTTCCTCTCGCATATGAAATTTGGCATGTCTATCTCCTGCAAATTATAATGGGGGTCCTTGGGGCTGTACAAAAAAACACTGAAAAAACAGTACTTGCAAGATATGTTACGAAAACAACCGCGGGTAAGGAAATTGGAAACTACCATGTTTGGACATCCATTGGTGCTGCAGCTGCCGTGATAGCAACCGGATATTTAGTCGACTTTTTAACGATTGGAAGCATCTTTTACCTTGCATCCTTAATGTTTGCCTGGTCTGGATTTATTATAATGAAGATGGATAAAAACGCTCCACTATCTAATGCAGAATAAATAAAAACATAAGGGTTATTGCTAGTTAGTGATAATTTTTAGTAGAAGCAGCATCTGCTTTAACCTAAGTAGATGCTGCTTCTACTATATAAAAGTATATAAATCATTTGCGGATCAAACACCAAAAACCACATATTCTTTCAAAAAATGAATTTCCATCCTACAAAGATAAAATATAATCCACTTCTCTTTTCTCACTTTTACTGCGGTATTTTTTCGAAATTCTAAAATCTGCGGTTTATTAGTACAATTAAAGACTACGGACAATAGCACATATATTAAAATACTACTTTCTTATCAACTTGGTTATTATTTTTTTGTCTGAAAAAACCAATGACATCATAATTATACCCATCCCAATCATCTGATGAATAGACAACGCTTCATGTAAAAAGAAAAAGCCTAAAATCATACCGATGACAGGCACTATATAATTACTGAATGACGTAAATAACGCGCCTTCTTGCCGAATCAGCCTATTAAATAATGCATAAACTACTCCTGCATGGAAAATGCCTAAAATCGCTAAGTAGATAGATTGAGATCGTTCTAAATCCAATTTGAAAGATTGCTCAAATAAAAGGGACATTGGGATGAGAAATGCACTGGCAATCAATAATACATTTCTCATATGAATAACGGAAGATCCCTCGTTTAATTTCTCCATGATAATCAATGATAATCCAAAACTCATGGCAGCCAATATCAATAGGATATTACCTTGAATACTGGTGAAAAGGTCATGGAATCCTTGTGTTGGCCAGGAAAGGAAGACAATACCTGCAAATCCGAATAGTATACTTGTAATCTCCGGCATTGTGCTTTTTCTTTTGTAAAATGTTATTAAAAAGAGGATGGTAAAGACAGGAACCATTCCAATCAACATCGATGCGATACTGCTTGGTACCGTTTTCTGACCTTGCGCAATAAATACGAATGGTAGTACAACTTCGAAAACCGCAATGATTATATACCATTTATAATAACTCCTATTTACTCTTCGCTCTTCTTTTGATAAGAAAAAACCAATGAAGAGTAAACAGATACCACCGATACATGCTTTGATGGCTGACAAAGTAATAACCCCAACATTATCTATAACTAATGCAATAAAGAAGAATTGAGATCCCCATATACAACTAATCACCAGTAATAACAAATATTTATTCATTCACTTTACCTCTCTCTTCATTAATGGATCGCCAATAACCTTACTGATATGCTTTGACCGATTTCCACCAAAATAGTTTGTGCCGATTACACCAACAAGAATAATCATTGCACCAATAACGTGATAATAGTGTATGGATTCATGTAAGAATATCACCCCTGCCATAACCGTAATCAATGTCGCTAAATTACTGAAAACGCTCATCTTAGATGCTGGTAATATAGATAATGCATAGTTTGATAAAAAAGCAGTAAGCAGTGACGATAATGCACCAAGATATATGATCGAAATGAGAAATGCACTACTTGTATAGGGTAAAAAAAAGCTACTAAAAGATTGGTTAATGATATGGTTGATGATGGCCATACTATTAAAAGCAAAAAAACCATAGAACGTCATCACATAAGTTAACGTAAATAGTGAATATCGCTTTGTTAACCTTCTTGCTACCACATTATAAAGAGCCGCAGCAATCGCAGATAATAAGATCAGGATCGTTCCTTTCAAACTGTGAGCCTCAAGTTGCAAGTCATTCATGACAAAGATAAAGATAACCCCCATCACAGATAAGTAAAGAAAAAATTTCTGACTTTTACCCGCGTATTCCTTTAAAAATAATGAAGCTGATAATAACGTGAAAATTGGTATGGTCGCTTGGATGATACCCGCTTCTGAAGATGAGGTATAAACGAGACCAAACACTTGGAATGTAAAGAATAAAATTGGATAAAGGAACACCAACGGAAGAGTTTTCAAAGTATCCTTTGCACTCATTTTCACTGATGTCCTCCTATACAGCTTAAAAATTATAGCGATCAAAAAAGCCATCGTAAATCGATGTGCCAATGTGTCTAACGGACTCGCTTCCATTAATGATATTTTTGTAAAGATAAATGAAAATCCAATAATAATGGCATATAGTATCGCCGCAAAATAGGCTTTTTTATGTTCTGGCATATAGAGTAAATCCTCCTTTTCAACACCCGGCCGGTTGTTAGTATCGTATTAAAAGTTCGACTACGATACAATACAAATAAAAAGCATCTGTAACGGTACAGTTTTTAGGAGGTATTCATGTTAAAATACGTAGCTTTGTTTAATGAATTTGAATCTCTCATCCAGAATGGACAGCTCAAAGCAGGATTTAAACTCCCATCAATTCGTCAACTAAGCGATCAACATCATTGTAGTAAAAGTACAGTCATAAAAGCCCTGCAAGAATTGGAAAAGAGGCATTTAATCTATGCGGTACCTAAAAGTGGATATTATGTCGTTCAAAAAGAATTTAATGGTAAAAGTGAACCAACTGCGGAAATCGATTTTGTTACCTCCGCTCCCGCTTGGCATCAATTTCCGTATCATGACTTTCAACATTGCATCAACAAAGCCATCGATACCTATCAGCAAGAATTGTTTATCTATGGCACTCCAAAAGGACTACCCTCTTTAATTAAAGTGATACAAAAGCAATTAGAGCAATATCAGGTTTTCGCAAAGGAAGAACAGATTTTCATTACTTCTGGTGTGCAACAAGCACTTTCCTTATTAACACTTATCCCCTTTCCAAATGAACGTACCCATATACTTGTTGAACAACCTAGTTATCATTTATTTGTGGAGCAATTGAAAGCGTACAAGATTTCCGTGCTAGGAATCCAACGAACGGCAGAAGGTATTGATTTAGAGGAATTAGAACGGATTTTTAGTGGTCAGGAAATTAAATTCTTTTATACGATGCCTCGTTTTCATAATCCGTTAGGGACTTCTTACTCTAAAAAGGACAGGGAAGAGATACTAAAACTTGCTGTAAAGTATGGTGTTTATATTGTCGAAGATGATTTTTTAGCAGATTTCGAAGAAAATATGAAGGTAGACCCTATTTTTTCCGAGGATACACATCACATGGTCATTTATTTAAAAAGCTTCTCTAAAATAATGTTTCCAGGATTACGTATAGGTGTTGCCGTATTGCCAAAACCATTAGCGAACAGCTTCCAACTATATAAAAGAACAGCTGATATCGATAGTTCCATGATTTCACAAGCAGCCCTGGAAATCTACATAAAAAGCGGTATGTTTGAACGCCATAGAAACAAAGTGCGCCTGTCCTATTTAGTGCGTGCAAACTTGCTATATGATGCTCTAGAAAAGCACTCAACTTCAGGCTTTCATCGCCCAGCATCCATATGTATGAACGCTCATATCATACTACCTCATCGTTTAAATAGTGCTCACCTAATCAAAAACTTACACAATCAACAAGTACTGGTAGAGACGATAGAGCAAAATTATATAGATGGCTTTCACCAGGAAAAAATATTAAAATTAAACGTGTCCAATACAAATATACAAAAACTTGATCAAGGAATAGCACTCATTTATAAAGAATTGAATAACAAGCAGAACTATTACTTATAAAGCTTTTACATAAGGTATAGTCACTTTCCACTCAGAACATTTATCAAAAAAGCAGTAAAAATATTTTTTCTGATAACAACGCAAAGCCATTAATATCTGTAAATTACATCCATTAACATTTGTAATTCTGAAAAGCATATGCAAAATGAGCTCAACTAAAAAAGAGCTAAATAGAGTTGGCTCTCGGTTTGTATACAAAAAGGGGGCGGGATGGTCTCTTCCCGAATCCTTTTCACGATTTTATCGAGGGGATCATTACCATAATTTCAAAACAAAACTTGGTTATACTCCATGATTTTTTACTGTTTTATATGGGATGGAACTCTCGCTAGGTTGAAGAAATTTGCGACACTCCTGCCGAATAACTGGCTAGCCGGGACACCAAAGACGCTTGCGGCGAGGGAATGTTTTTTAAAGAAAAAAACTGTAGACAAACTCGCTTTTCTTCGAGTTTGTCTACAGTCTGAGAGCCCGTTAGACTTGGCTTTAATAAAGTTGCTCTTACTAGTTATTTATAATATTTTATACGATCCTCAAGTGGTTTGAATTCTTTATCACCTGGTTGAGCTGTTGGATTACCGAATGGCATTTGCGCAATCAACTTCCAATTACTTGGAACATCCCATTCTTTTTTCACTTCATCATCAATTAGAGGATTATAATGCTGTAAAGTTGCTCCCAATCCTTCTGCTTCAAGGGCAGTCCAAACAACTAATTGATGCATTCCTGATGTTTGTTGTGACCAGATTGGGAAGTTATCGGCATAAGTAGCAAATTGTTCTTGAAGTGATTTCACAACAGATTCATCTTCAAAGAATAAGATGGTTCCATATCCCGCTTTAAAGGAATCCATTTTTTGTTGAGTGCCAGAGAAATCTCCCTCACCGACCGCTTTCCTTAACGCTTGCGTCGTAATATCCCATAATTTATCATGTGCTGAGCCTGTTAAAACAATAAGGCGGGAAGATTGGGAATTAAAAGCCGATGGCGTGTGTTTAACGGCAAATTCAACAATTTCTTTTATTTTCTCATCAGATACTTGGACCTCTTTATTGATTCCATAATATGAACGTCTCTCTTTAATGGCCGTGTAAAAATCTTTTGTCATGATTCATTCCTCCAGAGCATTTTTTCTATTTCAAATGATTATTCCATGTTTTATTTCTACCTGTTTTAGTATGGGCATAAACCAATTTATCATTCGCTTAAGGTTACCAATTATTCTTTAATGAATTCCTTTGTGCTTCTCACTGTATCAATGGGACGGACCAATTTTTCGATTTGATCCCTTTTAGGTTCTAAGAACGGTGGTAAGGATAACTTTTCCCCAAGGGTTTCATATGGTTCATCCCCCATAAATCCAGGACCATCAGTGGCAAATTCGAATAAAATTTGCGGCGCCACTCGTACGTAAAGCGACTCAAAAAAGTGACGATCAACATAACCAGACGTTTGAAATTGGAAGCTTTCCATTCGTTCGATCCATTCTTCCAGAACGGAACGGTCTTCTACCCGGAAGGCTGTATGGTGAACAGTCCCAAAACCTTGCCGTGCCTGAGGAAGGCTCGAATTATGCTCGACAATTACTTGTGCTCCATTCCCGCCTTCCCCTACTTCGAATAAATGAAAGGATCCTTCTTCGGCTATTTCTTTGAATAATAGAACTTTTTCCATCATTTCTTTAAAGTAATCGAAGTTGGCGATACGAATGAAAATTGGTCCTAATCCTGTAATGGCGTACTCCAGAGGAATCGGTCCTTTTTGCCAGGGGATTCCAGCTGCTACCCCTTCATTGTTTTCATCTGAGATCAATTGATATTGCTGATCATCAAAATCGACAAAAGAAATGACCTTTTTACCAAATTGTTCTTGGATTCCTGTATTCCCCACTTCTAAACGGTCGAGACGTTTAACCCAATACTCTAATGCGGCATCATTCGGTACACGGAAGGATGTTTTTGAAATCTCATTGGTCCCATGCACACCTTTTGGAATACCAGGGAAATCGAAGAAAGTCATGTCAGTACCTGGACCCCCAACATCGTCTGCAAAAAACAGGTGATAGGTTTGGATATCATCTTGGTTAACTGTTTTCTTGACTAAACGCATACCTAAAATATCAGTGAAAAATTCATAATTCTTTTCTGCGCTGCTTGTTATGGCCGTTACGTGGTGTATTCCTTTTAATCCATTCATACTTGATTCCTCCCATTAAAACGATTCAACTTATGGTTGTTTAGCTTTTTCATTAGTTCCCTATATTTTTCCTTCAAGCAGAGTGGTCTATTCATTAAAGGAGTTTGTATAGGGTTTTACACTTTTTAATATCTCGAATTAAATTATCTTTACTTAAAGGTAATTTATCATGAATTAAATTTACTGTCAACAATATTATCTCAAATTAATATATCTCAACATCAAAATAATTTCAGGCGAAAAATACTGTCAATTTCCCTTTCTATAATAGGAGAAATTAATTCTAAATATTCTACGTAAGAATATCCATTCTAATGCAAATCCACTTCTGTATAAGGGTTAATGTCTATAGCTATAAATGCGGCAAAGACAATCAATCACATCTTTGGCAAAATTGGATTAGAATAAGTAAAAAACTATTAATGCGATTCAATACGAAAGCCCTCAGGAAAAAACAAAATCTTTACGTGAGGGCTATTTCGTTTTGGTTTCTTATTTTACGTGATGCAATTCCGCTTGTTTTCCGGATGAAGAGTTTGTGCCATCATTTTCTTTTGACTTCTTAGAAGAAAGATAAACTCCTGCGAAAATAATCAGCAGGCCAATAATTACATTAGGATTTATCGCTTCTCCAAGCAGGACGTAGCCCCAAACCATAGCTGTTGCAGGAATAAGGTATGTAACCGATGCGGCTAACTCTGGGCTGCCATTTTTATTGATGTAAAAATAGATTAGCTGGCCAAGCCCAGAGCCAAAGCACCCAAGACCGACTATGGCGAAAATCGTCAGCGGTTCCATCAACATCACTGGCTTAATCGGCTCTGTTATTAGCATCCCGATCAAACCGATAACGGCACCCGTGAGCAGCGTAAACGTCGTAATGACCAATATGCTGGTACTGGAAAGAAATCTTTTCGTAAAATGACCAGCAAAACCATAACAGATGGACGCTAGCAGCATTGTCCCAATCCCGATGAATTCCTTTCCGAAAAGCTGACCGATTTGAAAATCCATCAATACTAGAATTCCGAAAAAACCAATTAGAATGCCCATCCATTGTCGGGCGGTTAGAACGTATGAAAAAATGATAAATCCGATGATCCCCGTCCAGATGGGTGTGGTTGCATTTAGAATCGATGCCGTGCTGCTGTTAATCTCTGTTTCACTTAAAGGTATTAATCCCCATGCTAATCCGCAATTGAAGATTCCGACAACGACCAGTGCTTTCCACGGCAATTTCCAGTTGATTTCCCTGCGCTTCCACCATAACACGGGAAGCAGAACAACAGCACCCGCAAAACAGCGGAGAAACACAATGCCCCAAATTCCCGCTGGCGGGAGCATCCACTTCATAAAAACAAATGATAAACCCCATATCAAACTAAGGCCGATTAAAGCCCCGTATAATCGAAGCATGATGTTCCCCCTTCCTACTTTCTTATTATGACAAAAATTGTTAGGGATTTCATTTAAAATCTTGCTATATAAGATGAACTTGAAATTTTCTTCTGCCAAAATCGAAACAACACCCTATAAAGGCAAGTCAAAGATGTCTTAAAAAACTAAAGAGGCTTGAGTTCATCAAAGAAGGCAAGCCAGTGTGCAGGCTTGCCTTCTTCTGAAAAATGAAGTAAAAAAAAAGCAGCTTGTTATGTCGTTTCTTCCACCTACCGCCCGTTTAAATTTCTGTGCTAAAGTTTGGGATAATACCTTTCACTTCGAATTGCCTAATTTGATATTGATAGTAGTCATAAGTACGTTTTACCTGCTCGAATATTTAAGTTTGTCGCCTAATAGATCAAGTGATTACTATATTTTTACTTCGGCATCAGAATTGACCATTATTTTCATATTGGCGATGGCTACAGTTTCTCCGTTTTGTTTTTTTATTTCTTGGATGACTGTTACAACACCTTGATAGCCCTTTTCAAAAAGGTCAATCACCTTTAATTCTACATGTATCGTGTCCCCAATAAAGGTAGGGTTTGTAAATCGAACTTTCTCCAAACCATAAAATGCAACGACGATTCCTGGTTCAAATTGAAATAAGCCGGTTGCAGCCGAAAGTATAAGCATTCCGTGGGCTATCCTTTGCTTAAATTGTGTATTTGCTGCATACTCCTTATCAGTATGGAGGGGAAACCAGTCACCGCTAAATGCAGAAAACATTACTAGATCTGCTTCGGTTATAGTACGTCCTTTCGACACCCATGTTTCTCCGATTTCATATTGATGGAAATATTTATTAAACATTATTCCAATCTCCTTTATTTGGGCTTGGATTAGTTGGCGGAAAATTCAGATATTAAATACTATTTACTATATAATTTAGTGATAGTTTTTAAAATCAACACTATAAAAAATGTTTTTCAAAGACGTACTATTCGATGTGAATAGCGTTTAAAGCTAGTAATCGAAATATATTTTCCAATGCTCACCGGCAAATATTTAAACGATGGCAAACAAGCTGAATATACCAATTACAAAGAATACAGCAAGTGTCTTTATAATGGTAATAACAAAAATGTCTTTATATGCCTGGCGATGTGTGAGTCCAGTAACAGCTAGAAGAGTAATTATAGCTCCGTTATGTGGCAAAGTATCAAACCCACCTGCTGACATAGCAATGACACGATGTAAAACTTCCAACGGAATGTCAAAATGAGCAGCTGTTTGTATATACGTATCCGCCATTAGGCTCAACGTAATGCTCATCCCGCCAGATCCTGAACCAGTAATGCCGCACAAAACATTTGTCATGATCGCCCCATTAATTAAAGGATTCGAAAACATTCCAGTAAGATAATCTTGTATCACAGTAAAGCCGGGTAAAGCAGCAATCACACCCCCAAAACCATATTCGGTTGCCGTATTCATGGTTGCAAGCAATGCCCCATTAATCCCTATATTAATACTCGAATTGAAATTTAATTTGACAGCTTTTAAGTTTAATAAGACGGTTGCTATTATTCCGAGAATAAGAGCCATCTCTACAGACCAAACACCAATAACTTTAGACATATCAACATTTCCATAATCTTTTAACCCAATTGTAGAAAAATCAAATCCTTTGGCATACCAAAGAGGAAAAGACTCAGTAAAAAACTTATTCATCACTCCAACTAACACCAACGGAATAAAAGCAAGCCAGTCTTTTCTACTTATAGCTTTTTCAGAATCCATTCCCAACTTATTAGTCGTTTCCAGCGATATAGCAGAACTAGCTGCCATTTCTGCTTCAGCAGCTTCCTTATCAATAGCTTTATCCCCAATTCCAAAATACCCTTCACCATTTCTAGCTGCCTTATGTCGACAATGATTTAAGTATAAAAGGCTCAAGGAAATGATAAATATTGCCCCAATAATTCCTAATGTCGGTGCAGCATAGATGTCAGTTTTAAAGAACCCCGTTGGAATGACATTCTGAATTTGCGGAGACCCTGGAAGTGAATCCATGGAAAAGGTAAAAGCACTAACTGCAATTGTCGCAGGAATTAAACGCTTTGGAATATTAGCTTCGCGAAACAGCTGAGCAGCAAATGGATAGATGGCAAACACTGCAACAAACAAACTAACTCCGCTATAAGTCAGGATTGCGCCCATTATCACAATGGCTAGAATGGCTTGTTTAGCCCCGATAAAACGGACAATAATTTTAGCTATGCTCTTTGCAACACCGCTTATTTCAACCAATTTCCCAAAAATAGCACCTAGTAGAAAAACCGGGAAATATAATTTAACAAATTCAACTAACTTAACCATAAATATATTAGAGAAGAAAGGTAAAACATGTCCAGGATCCGTTAAAAATACAGCAAACAAAGCGCACAATGGTGCAAAAAGTATAACAGAAAATCCTCGATATGCTAGAAACATAAGTAATCCTAGTGAAATAATAATAATTATTACATCCATATTGATTTCCCCCTTTTTCTCAAAATATAATATGTTATCATTTGTTGCTGGTTTGAATGCATTGCCTCAAGACTTCTTGGGCATCATAATTCACTTTTCTAGTGAACATAGTAAAGAACTCTAATTAATTTCCCGAATAGATCCGTTGTTTTTTTAAAAATAACTTTATCTATTTAGTTTATAAACAAAAATTAGTTACATCAGAATCTTCTTTTTTTCAAAAATTGGACTTGACTCTGGTTTTGTCATGAAGGATTACTTATCAACGAAGTTAGGCTCTCTTTTATTAATAAAGGCTTCAACGCCTTCCTTAATGTCCCTAGTCTGAAAAACATGGCCAAAATTTTCAGCTTCAATCACAAGTCCATCTTCAAGTGTTTGTTCATAACCATAATCAATTGAGTGCTTTGCAAAAGTTAAAGATTGTAAAGAATAATTGCAAATACATTTTGCGATTTCCATTGCTTTTTTTATGGATTCCCCCTTTGGCACGACATGATTAACAAGTCCTATTTGTTTGGCCTCTTCAGCAATCAGTGGCTCACCAGTAAAGATCAATTCTTTTGCTTTTGCTTTACCTATCAGTCTAGGAAGTCTTTGAGTTCCCCCTGCCCCTGGAAACAACCCCAATTTAATTTCAGGAAGCCCAATCCTAATTTGTTCCTCCGCAATCCGAATGTCACAACTTAAGGCAAGTTCACATCCTCCACCTAATGCTAATCCGTTGATTGCAGCAATGGTTGGTCGAGATAGACGTTCAATTTTATTAAGTGGTTCCTGAAGCCAAAGTGATTTCCCCTTTCCTTCTTCGACTCCTTTTCCTATCCATGCTGGAAATTCTTTAATATCTCCACCAGCAACAAAAGCTCTTTCGCCTTCACCTGTAAGGATAATGACCTTAACATTGTAATCGCTTTCAATTTCATCCACCACAAGATTCAATTGTTCTATAACATCAGCGCTTAATACATTAACAGGTGGATTATCAATAATAATCGTTGCAATATTACCCTGTTTCGACCATGAAACAACTTGATTTTTATTCTTCATCGGCTTTCCTCCTCAACCTTAAGTGTACTTGTGGGGTTCCAGATGTTCTTGCATTGCTGAAAACGTGCATCAGTGTGGGTAAACCAGTTATCTTTATAGAATCCTTTGTGGTTATGTGCATTTTTTAAACAAATTGAAATAATGTATTTAAAAAACCTGTACCTTTTTAACCTTTGGAAAATTCCTTATTTATTCCATACCACTATACTGTTTTCGAAGAATAAACTTTTGAACCTTACCGGATGGGGTACGTGGAATTTCATCAACAAATGTGACCTTTCTAGGTTTTTTGTAGCTAGCAAGATGTTCCTTACAGTAATTAACAACATCTTCTTCCGTAAGTTTGGCTCCTTCTTTTTTAACAATAACAGCACATACAGCCTCAATGTATTTCGGATCAGGAATACCAATTATAGAAACTTCCTTCACTTCCTCATGGCGGTATAAGACATCTTCAATTTCCGCTGAGTAAATGTTTTCACCACCGCTTCGAATCATATCTTTTTTTCTGCCTGCAATTGATAGATACCCATCATGATCGAATTTTCCCATGTCTCCTGTTTTACACCACCCATTCACAAATGTTTCCATTGTGGCATCAGGTTTCCTCCAATAACCCTCAGAAACCGCTGGACTTTTAATAGCAATTTCACCAATTTCACCAACAGGCAAGGGCGTTCCATCCTCATCGATAATATTAATTTCTGTAAGTGGCATAGGCTTTCCAACGGTATGGCCTTTTGTAAAAGCATCCTGTGGTTCAAGCGAAGCCGCAATTGGTTGTCCTTCAGTTAACCCGTAAACTTGAACAACTCCAATTTGAGGAAACCTCTTTTTTAATTGTTCTAATGCCCATGGCATTAGCGGGTCACCACCTGTATAAATAGTTTTTAAAGATTTTAGCTGATACTCTTCAATTTCAGGCAAATTTAGCATTTCATAAATCATAAAAGGGAATAAAAAAGCATCGGTCACATTTTCCTGTTCAATAACGGAAAGAATTCTTCCAATCTCGAATTCTTGGCTTTTTGTAATTACTACGCTTCCACCCATCATAAGAATAGGAAGTGCGATATCTTCCATCGCTCCAACATGATATAGTGGTCCTGTCGTCATCGCAACTTCTCTCCCTGTAAATTTCCATTTCAGCGCTTGTATCGTGGAAAACCAGAAAGTTGTATCATGAGTCCAAATCGCACCTTTAGGTCTTCCCGTTGTGCCTGATGTGTACATAAGCATGACCGGATCGTTTAATTTAATGTTATCGACTTTGACCTCATCTACCGAACCACTTTCTAAAACACTCCATGACTCAGACCAACCTGGGATTGAGCCATTTCTATGAGGAAGACAAAAATATCGCTCAACAGAAACATGATTACAAACTGATTCCAGCTGATTGGATAAGTTCGAATGGAAGCATAATATTTTTGTCTGTGAATCATTTAATGCATACTCAAGCTCAGCACTTGATAGCCTAAAGTTAAGTCGAACGGCAATTGCGCCGATTTTCGCAATGGCAAAATATAGACTAAAATATTCGAGACAGTTGTAAAGTAAAATACCGACACGATCCCCTTTTCGAACTCCTAATTCGTAAAGCTTGTTTGCATACGCATTTGATATATGGTGGAGATCCATGTACGTCATTGACTTTCCTACTTCTTCTTTTATTGCTATTTTTCTATGATTTATATTATTTAAATCATTTGCCATTTTTCTTGTTATAAAACCGACATCCAATGAAATTCCTCCTTTTCAATGTAAGCAGATTCAAATTACAGATATCGAAGCGCTAAATTCAATAATGTTCAAAGTAATTGTTACTAAACAAGTGCCTCTAAAATGCCATTAAATTGACCACTCGTCTTTATCGATTCCTTCCTCCTTTCTTCTAATTTGAATGCAAGATTCATTCCAAAACGTAAACCCCCTATACTGACTTACTTTTCCTAATTATTGAGGAATATCCAATTATTTATTTTCTGATTTTTCAGAAAAGAATCAAAAAAAATCAACTGAAGTTAGATCAGTTGATTTTTTATTCATTAATTTTCATAATTTAAATAAAAATTAAATCTGTTCTATAGCCTTTTTTCTCCTTTAATGTAACTTTATCTACACTAATACGGAAATTAAAATTAAATCCGGGATTTCGGAATGAATTCTGAAATCCTGGATTTATTTTTATTGGTCAGAAATTCGATATTTTTTTATTTTATCGTAAAGGGTAGAATTCCCTATTCCAAGAGTTTCCGCAACCCGCTTTTTATCAAACTTAAACCTCCTTAACGCTCTTTCGATTGCCTTCTTTTCTGTTTCCTCCACAATATCCTTTAAACTTTCTTCTTTCATTTTAACCTTATGAACTTTTAGATAATCAGGTAAAGCATCTTTTCCGATTACTTCGTCATTTGATAGGTGAACACCTGCATCAATCACATTCTCTAGTTCTCTGATATTCCCTGGCCAGTTATATTGCTCTATTAATGAAAGCACCTCAGGATGTACAGAGGTTACTCGTTTTCCTATTCGAGCTGTGACTTTTTTAAAAAAATAATCTACGAGTAAAGGGATATCTTCAATTCTATCTCTTAAAGGAGGAACAAATAATTGGACAGCATTAATTCTATAAAAAAGGTCTTCACGAAATAGTTTTTCTTCAACCAATTTTTCTAAAGGGCGATTTGTTGCAGCAATCACTCGAACATTTAGTTTTTTTGGATAAAGCGAACCTACAGGCTCAAATTCCTTCTCCTGAAGAACCCTTAATAACTTGACTTGCATTTGCTGAGGCATATCACCAATTTCGTCAAGGAAAACAGTCCCACCATCAGCAAATTGAAACTTTCCTATTTTACCTCCCTTGTTTGCCCCTGTAAAGGCACCTTCTTCATAACCGAAAAGTTCAGATTCTAACAAGTGTTCCGGAATTGAAGTACAATTTATTTTCACAAGTGGTTTGTCGCTTCTCCCACTTAACTGATGAATGCTATGTGCTATTATTTCCTTGCCTGTACCGCTTTCTCCTCTAATTAGTACAGAGATATCACCTCTAGCAACCCTTTTCACACGTTCTTTTAACTGTTGTATTTCTTGTGAATTTCCAATTAAATTGTGTAAGGAATACTTTACTCCATTTGTAACATCTCTTTCATTTGTGTAAAAATTATGTTTTGTCAGTATCTCCTTAATGTGGCTATTCATTTTGTTCCAGTCATCAAGATCACGAAACATTATTGTCCCAATCGCACCAATTATTTCCTTATTTTCGATAATAGGAATGCGATTAGCGATAACAAAATCACCACGAAGAAAATGTATATCAGCGATTTCCGATTTACCTATTTGCACTACTAGGTGTAGCCTTGTATTTTCAATTATATTCGTCACATGTTCACCAATCACTGTACTGCGTTCAACATTTAAAAATTCACAATATTTATTGCTAATATATTGAATTTTTGCGTTACTATCGACAATTACAATTCCATAATATGTACTTTCAAACACCATATCTAATAGTTTATTATTGGATAATTGTCCAGTATTCATCATTAGTTCTCCTTTACCTAGAATGCTTTCCCATATAATACCACGCATTTCTATTTAATATATATTTACGAAGTGAAAATTCCCCAAAAATCACTGCTAAATAAAGTGTTCATTAAAAAGAATTCGGTGGAGTTTTATATGCCCTCTCTAGCGTAATCAAACGGATTATTTTTTCACTATAGATGATTTATTTAGCAAAAAAAAAAGCCTGGCAACCTTTTTTATAGTTGCTAGACTTAAGTTCATTTTTAAGATCAATCCCAATATAAACAACAATTTAAACGGATGCGCAAGGTTCGTTCCTCCATGCCAATCATTTAATAGGCAACCAGGTCCCGCAGTGCCTTTTCCACTTTTTCAGGATTAACCATGAAGGATTTCTCCAATGATGGTGAATATGGCATTGCTGGAACATCCGGACCCGCAAGTCTCATGATTGGGGCATCGAGATCGAAGAGGCAGTTTTCTGCAATGATCGCCGATACTTCACTAATGATGCTCCCTTCCTTATTATCTTCAGTAATCAATAGGACTTTTCCTGTTTTAGATGCAGCTTCCATAATGGCTTCTTGATCTAATGGGTAAACGGTTCGTAAATCAAGTATATGAACAGATATGCCATCACTGGCCAGCCTTTCAGCTGCCTGTAGCGCAAAATGAACACAAAGGCCGTAAGTAATCACTGTAACGTCCTCGCCTTCACGTTTTACATCCGCTTTACCAATGGGTAAAACATAATCATCAGTCGGCACTTCTTCTTTAATAAGGCGATAGGCACGTTTATGTTCAAAGAAAAGGACTGGGTCGTCATCGCGAATGGCTGCTTTCAATAACCCTTTCACGTCATACGGTGTTGAGGGCATGACAATTTTAAGTCCCGGTTGATTGGCAAAAATGGCTTCAACGGATTGTGAATGGTATAACGCCCCATGTACGCCCCCACCGTATGGTGCCCTGATGACGATTGGGCATTGCCAGTCATTATTGGAGCGATAACGAATTTTAGCAGCTTCTGAAATAATTTGGTTGATTGCAGGCATGATAAAATCAGCGAATTGCATTTCCGCAATCGGCCTCATTCCATACATGGCCGCACCGATGCCAACTCCTGCGATTGCGGATTCAGCAAGCGGGGTATCAATGACACGCTGTTCCCCGAATTGTTCGTATAACCCTGAAGTCGCTTTAAAAACGCCGCCTTTTACCCCTACGTCCTCACCTAATACAAATACACGGGAATCACGTTCCATTTCTTCCCGCATCGCCATTATCACCGCATCTATATAAGATATCACTGCCATTTTCTTTCCTCCTTACCTTTCTGCGTAAACGTATTTTGAGAGCGTGTCTTCATTCGCAAATGGAGCATTTTCTGCATAATCCGTCGCTTCGTTCACTACTTCCATTATTTCCTCGTTCATTTGCTTCTCCAGTGAATCATCCATGATTCCTGCTGCTTTTAAATAGGCAGCAAAAGTAATGATCGAATCCATTTTTTTTGCCTCCGATACTTCATCAGGCGACCTGTATTGACTATCATCATCATCGCTTGAGTGTGGTGTAAGCCTGTATGAAACCGTTTCGATTAAGCTTGGGCCTTCACCACGCCTTCCTCTCTCAGCCGCTTCTTTCACCACCCGGTATACTTCGATCGGATCATTTCCATCAACCGTCACCCCTGGCATGCCGTAACCAATGGCCCGGTCCGAAACTTTCTTGCAAGCCAATTGCTTTTCTATCGGGATGGAAATGGCATACTGATTATTCTCGCACATCAAGATGACCGGAAGTTTATGTACACCTGCGAAATTCGCTCCTTCATGAAAATCACCTTGGTTTGATGAACCCTCTCCGAATGTAACGAATGAAACAATATCTTTTCCTTCCATTTTTGCAGCGAGTGCAATCCCCACTGCATGTGGCACTTGAGTGGTAACTGGCGAAGATCCCGTCACAATCCGATTCTTTTTTTGCCCAAAATGCCCAGGCATTTGACGCCCGCCTGAATTTGGATCTTCCGCTTTGGCAAAACTGGATAACATCAAATCCCTGGCGGTCATCCCAAACGCGAGCACCACTCCTAGATCCCGATAATAAGGAAGGACATAATCCTTTTCACGATTCAATGCAAAAGCTGCACCCACTTGCGCTGCTTCTTGTCCTTGACAAGAAACGACAAATGGGATTTTTCCAGATCTGTTCAACAGCCACATCCGTTCATCTATACGTCTTGCCAACAACATAACTCTATACATCTCAAGCACTTTTTCGTCACTGAGACCTACCTGTAGATGACGGTTTTCAACCATATGTCATCATCCCTCCTATTACCTAATAATTAAAACATTTCCCCGTTAAAACCAGAATATTTTCCTCATATTGGCACCTTATTTAAAATGGGGCTCTGTGTCTTATTAGCTGTCTGTTTGTCTCGCAAACTTAAGTCCTGTTATGTTCTACGGAAGAAAAATTCTATTATGTATACATGCTTGCCATTTAACACCCGTACATTCTCATTTGCGTTATCATCTACTATTATTACCTGGTACTAACTCAATATTATCCTAACACTTATCAGTTCACATTTTCAAGTTAATTTCACATTGAATGGTTTGTTTTCACGCGAAAGCCTCCCCTGACTTTAAAACCCATTTCCATATATGTAGCAAAGTCCAGATAACCCTGGGGTGTTGAAGTCGTTTTTTTGTTGACGAAGCGGAAAGATAGATGTAAATTAAAATGATTCATAAAATTAATTGTTCAATATAGAACAGTTTGAAAAAGAAAGAATGGTGATGTTGAGTGGAGAATGAAAAACAGTTGATGCGTTCCGTACAACTTTTGCGTTCATTTTGGAACGTGCAGAAAAATATAATGCGGTTCGTTCAAAAGACAACGGCAGAAAATGGGTTGACAGTTCCGCAATATTCCATTTTGATGGCCATCACTCTTCAAACGGAGATGACTCAAAAAACCGTTGGGGCGAAAACATTTCTTCCAAAAAGCACCTTGAGCCAAGCGGTTGATGGTCTCGTTCGGGCAGGTATGCTCCATCGCGAGCATGTGGAGGGCAATCGGCGTGAGATTCAGTTGTCAATCACCGAAACGGGGGAAAATTTATTAAAAACGATCCATTTTCACGAAGGAAGCATTCACCAAATTTTCCAATCGGCCATTGAATTGCTTTCGGAAGAACAGTTTGAAGAGCTGCTTGAAACGCATCTTCAAATTACAAACTTTTTAGAAGCACAAGCTACCCAACAGGGAGAGTGTACAAAATGATAAAAATACTGAAAAATTTATCCGTTTATAAGTGGATTATTTCAGCAGTCATCGGACTGGTTTTTATTCAATCGATGTCGGACCTCTTTTTGCCTACATTAATGGCCGATATTATTGACAAAGGCGTCGTTCAAGGAGACACTCCATACATTTGGAAAATTGGTGGTTTGATGCTGCTGGTTTCCGCTCTTGGCGCTTGCGCTTCCATAATCGCAAGCTACTATTCGTCAAAAGCGGCTATGGGAATGGGACGCGATCTCCGGCTGAAAGTCTTTAATCATGTTGAAAAATTTTCGTTACAAGAATTTGATGAAGTAGGTACCGCATCATTGATTACTCGGACGACCAATGATATAACACAAGTCCAGCAAGTGGTTATCATGATGCTACGTATGGTTATCAGTGCACCTATCATGTTAATCGGCGGTTTGATCATGGCAGTATCCATGGATGCAAAATTATCCCTTGTCATTGTTGTCACAATGCCTTTGTTGATTGGGTCGATCCTGCTTATTCTATATAAAGGTGTGCCACTCTTTCAAACGGTGCAAAAACGATTAGACAGGTTGAACCTTGTATTACGGGAAAATTTAACTGGTATTCGCGTCATTCGTGCCTTCAATCGTGAAACACAAGAGAAGGAACGACTTAAGAAAGCGAATAAAGAATTGACGGATGTCTCGATCAAGGTCAATAAAATCATGGCATTCATGATGCCTGTAATGATGCTAGTAATGAACTTGACGGTTGTTGGTATCATTTGGTTTGGTGGAATTCGTATTGATAACGGCGGTATGCAGATCGGGGACTTAATGGCCTTTATCCAATATGTTATGCAAATTATGTTCGCCCTCGTTATGGCATCCATGATGTTCGTTATGGTTCCACGTGCGGCCGTGTCGGCAACAAGGATAAACGAAGTCCTTGACATGAAACCTTCATTCCTGGATGAGGGTACAGAAAAGGCAGATCGTGAACACGGTACACTTGAATTTGAACATGTGACGTTCAGTTACCCAGGAGCAGAAGAACCTGCATTATCGGATATTAGTTTTTCTGCAAGTCCTGGTGAAATCACCGCAATAATCGGTGGAACAGGCTCAGGGAAAACGACGCTCGTCAATTTGATCCCTCGCTTCTATGATATTTCAAGTGGAACGATTCGCGTCAATGGTGTTGATATTCGTAAGTCATCACAAGATGAAGTTCGCTCAAAAATTGGCTTTGTACCACAAAAGGCCGTCCTCTTTACTGGTACTATCGCTGAAAACATTCGCTTTGGAAAACAAACAGCCACACAAGATGAAGTCGAGCATGCGGCTCGGATCGCGCAAGCGGAAGATTTTATCAGCAAAATGAAAGACGGATATCAGGCAGAAATCGAACAAGGCGGTTCAAACCTATCAGGAGGGCAAAAACAACGACTTTCGATCGCACGGGCACTCATTCGGAAACCCGATATTTATATATTCGATGATAGTTTTTCTGCACTAGACTTCAAGACGGATGCCAACCTTCGCGCAGCCCTGAAAGATGAAACGAAAAATTCGACAGTACTACTCGTTGCCCAGCGTGTCAGTACGGTCGTGGACGCTGACCGAATCATTGTGTTGGACGAAGGCCACATTGTAGGTATGGGAACACACCAAGAGTTGCTTAGTACAAACGACATTTACCGTGAGATCGCCTTATCACAGCTCACAGAGGAGGAAATTGCATGAGTAATCAAAAAAAACCTCAAAGCGGCGGTCAGGTTGGGCATGGTCCCGGTGGCGGTAACATGATGATGATGGGTCAAAAAGCAAAAGATTTTAAAGGAACACTAAGACGCCTCTTGGCCTATTTAAAACCGCGGCGCAACAAATTGATTTCCGTGTTCTTCGCTGCAATCATGAGTACCATTTTTATGATTGTTGGACCAAAGATCATGGGAAATGCAATTACAGAATTATTCGAAGGAGCTTACGGGAAATTCCAGGGAATACCAGGAGCAGCTATTAACTTTGATAAAATTGGCCAGATCCTTCTACTGCTTGCCGGACTTTATGCCTTAAGCAGCCTTTTCAACTATGTACAACAATACATTATGTCAAGTGTTGCACAGGACACAGTATATGATTTACGAGAAGATGTTAACGAAAAGCTCGGGAAACTTCCTCTCAAATATTTTGAGGGACGTCCAAACGGGGAAACACTTAGCCGAATGACAAATGATATTGATACGATCGGAAGCACCCTTCAGCAAAGCTTAACGCAGTTCATCACTTCGATCGTAACGATTTTGGGGATTATCATCATGATGCTTTCGATTAGCCCGTTATTGACATTAATCTCGATAGTAAGCTTACCTTTGTCAATATTTGCAATCCGGCCTATTTTAAAAAGATCCCAAAAACATTTCGCCGATCAACAGCGTACACTCGGACAATTAAATGGACACATTGAAGAAATGTATACTGGCCATCAAGTCGTTAAAGCATTCGGACATGAAAAAAAGGCGAGTGCCCAGTTTACCATGGTTAATGAAGAGTTGTATAAAGCGGGAAGCAAAGCTCAGTTTATATCCGGTATCATCATGCCCATGATGTTCTTTATCGGAAATTTGAGTTATGTACTCATCAGCGTTGTCGGCGGAATATTGGTAACGCAACGTTCGATCTCGATTGGTGATATTCAGGCATTCATCACATATTCAAAGCAGTTCACCCAGCCGATCACACAGACAGCTAACATCGCAAACATTATTCAGTCGACGGTTGCAGCAGCTGAGCGTGTCTTTGAGCTACTTGATGAAGAAGAGGAAATGAAAGAAAAAACCACAGCTAATATAAAGAGAGCAAATGGTGCTGTCACTTTTGAACATGTGGACTTTGGATATGGGGAAGAAATGTTAATTGAAGATATGAACATCGATGTCTTGCCTGGACAGACGGTCGCAATTGTTGGACCGACTGGTGCTGGAAAAACGACCATGATAAATCTCTTGATGAGATTTTATGAACTAAATGGCGGAAAGATTAATATTGATGGTCTTGATACACGAAATATGTCCAGGAGTGATCTTCGAAAAAACTTTGGGATGGTGCTTCAAGATACCTGGCTCTTTAATGGCACGATTAAAGAAAATATCGCATATGGCAAAAATGGAGCAACTGATGAAGAAATTTTTGCAGCTGCCCGCACGGCACATGCCGACCATTTCATTCGGACACTGCCAGATGGGTATGAGACAATCTTAAACGAAGAAGCTTCTAACATCTCACAAGGACAAAAGCAGCTTTTGACAATCGCCCGAGCTGTTCTAGCAGATCCACCAATCATGATATTGGATGAAGCGACGTCCAGTGTTGACACTCGGACCGAAGTCTTTATCCAAAAGGCCATGAACCGACTCATGGAAGGACGAACTAGCTTTGTCATCGCCCATCGTCTCTCAACGATTAAGGATGCAGATTTGATTCTAGTTATGGATCAAGGAAAAGTGATAGAGAAAGGAACACATTCAGAACTTTTAAGGGTGAATGGTTTCTATGCAGAGTTATACAATAGTCAGTTCACTGAAAATGTAGCTGGATAATATGAAAGAGGCTCGATTTCCAAACGAAATCGAGCCTCTTTTTATCAATTTATCTCCACAACCTTTATAAGCGCTTTAACTAATAGCTCCAATCAGTCATCCATGAAGCAAATAACTTCTAAGATGCGTCAATACTCCCTTTTATTTCCTTTTTTCACAAATTCCCAATCTACCTCAATATTTTTTCTGACCCTTTGAAGAAGATGAAAAATCAATTCCGTTTCGTCCCTAGAAAATCCTGTTAATGCCACCTTGTCGGTATACTCCCCTTCTTTCTGTAAAAAGGGATATACTTTTTCACCTTTATCAGTAGGGTATAACTTTTTGATTTTTTTGTTGTCAGCATCATCTTTCTTTTCAATAAAACCTTGTATCTCAAGTTTTTTAATTGCACGAGCTGCTGTCGTTCGGTCAACCTTTATCATTTCTGCTACCTTTTCCTGAATAATTCCTGGATTTTCACATATTCGTACAAGATACAAATACTGCCCTTTTGTAAGGTCTAATTCTTTAAATTCGATATTACTTATAGAATCCAATGCCCTTGCTATCATTCCAATTTCACGGAGTATTTCCTTCATTCAAAAAGCTCCCGACTTTTTTGTTGTATTTACAACAAAAATAATTTCGTATATACTATAAAAAGGATATACATATATTATGACTTGTCTTACTGAATAAATCTAGAAAAGGGATGAAGAACATTGGATTCAAAGAGAATAACTACAGAAAATGATTTAAAAATAGCCTTTCAAATCAGAAAAGAAGTATTTGTCGAGGAACAAGATTTCCCTTTAGAAAGTGAATTTGATGAATTTGATACACTTAATGCTTTATCTGAACACATATTAGTCTATTATAATGAAAAACCAGTCGGAACTGGTAGGTTAAGAGTTGTTGATGGTTTAGGTAAATTAGAGAGAATTTGCATCTTAGAGCCTTACCGTAAATTTGGTCTTGGAAAAATAATAATTAAAACATTGGAAGAAATTGCAAATAAAAAGGAAATATCCCAGGTTAAATTACATGGGCAAACACAGGCAGAGGGTTTTTATAAAAAACTTGGCTATCACACTTCATCCGATGTCTTTATGGAAGATGGCGGTCCACATCTTTTGATGATAAAAGAATTAGTTAATGAATAAGTGTGTTAAATGCGAGTAAAACAAATATTAACCTTTATCTGATGGGGATCATACTATTAACCCTTGGTTGTTCTTTAACCATTCAATCAGACCTATCATGATATTTCTAAATTCGCTTTTAAAAAGGCAATGACCAGAATTATTGGGTCTACTAACTGCTTTAATAATAGGTTTTGGTATCGATAAAAGGCTTTTTTTACTTAATAACTTGGTAAAGCCAGAGCAACTGCTCATTAAACTTGTTTGTTTAACGTTTGGGTTAATGGTTATTGTACTAGGATAGGAACGGCTATCTACTTACATGCACAAATTCCGCCCCAAATCCTGTAGACCTTTTGATGCTGATCATTCAAGATTTAACTGGAAGAAATACACCATATTCAAAAACATTCATTTATCTTTTCTTCTTAGTTATGGCAGTCATTTTCAGGATCAATTGGTTTCGGAACTTTATTAACCGTCTGTTTAGGGGGCCCGATTCTTAATTACTCACCTTATTAATTGAAGGTTCATTTAAAAAATCCAGTCCATCCGCGAATAGATATCAAGATAAAAACCATTCTTTATAGAATGGTTTTTAAATATTTTAATCCCTTTTAATAAAGCTTAAAAAACAGAAGCGATCAAACGCAAAGACTTTAGTTTCCGTTAAGATGATAAGACCACATTGGGTAGCATTAAGAATTAGCACGAACAAAAAGGCAAAGCCCTTTATAACTCGACATGTTATAAAGGGCTTGTATATTTATATTTTTTACATAACGGGTGCTTTTTCGTGAACAAGCGGGTGAAGGGCCTGAGTTTCATCAATGTACACAAAAGCATCATATCTATCTGACATTACAGATGGTACATAGTTTCCATATTGTTCATATTCCGGTCTGTAAACAACTCCAATCGCCCGATGTCCAATACTATCTTGGAATAGCTGACGATTTTCATCGGTGAAAATGAGCAACTTATCATTCGCCCCCGAAAGGTGCATTGCCTCCTCCCAACTTCCATTCATTGCCGGGGGTACTGTTTTTATTTCAAAATCCATGCCCCACTCATCTGCTGCAATAACAGTTCCCCTGTAGGTTCCGAAACCTGTGATAAATACATCTTCAGTTGGGTTTTGCTCACGAATGACCTGGCCGACATTAATCATCCCGGAATCCTTCATATCAGTAGCGCTGGCATCGCCGACATGGGTATTATGTTCCCATACAATCGCCTTGCCTTCTGAACCGTAAAAATCCATAATTTCATTAAGTGCATCCACCATATGCATATCTCGAATATTCCATGATCTATCGTCATGAACCACCATAGTCCTGTAATAATTTTCCGCATTATAAGCTACCAATGCATTCACTTGAAGATTCAAATTCAATTCCTCGTGATGGGGGTATTTTTCTTTTTTTCTCTGAATGGTTGTCAGTAATTTGGCTACTTCCTCTATGCAGTCTTCAGAAAAAATGCCTGCGGAAACTGCGTACTCTTCGTTATTCCGATTGAATGGCTCAAAGCATGTGAACGCCTGTCTGGCAGCTTCGAGGTCAGGTGAATCTATTTGTTTTAAGTAATGGATGACTTCATCCATGGATTCCCAAAGACTATAGATATCTATCCCATAAAATCCAACTTTCGTTTGTTTTTGTCCAGATTCATTGTATTCTTTCATCCATTCAATCAGGTCGATCATTTCCTCGTTTGCCCACATCCAGGTTGGCCAGCGGTCAAAACTTTTAAGCACATCCTTTGCGGTTTTCGTCACTAGGTCATAGCCTTTAACATATCTATTAATTGCCTGACATGCGGGCCAATCGCCTTCAACGGCTACAAAGGTGAACCCTTTTTCTTTAATCAGTTTTTTTGTTATTTCAACTCGGGCCGTGTAAAATTCGGATGTTCCATGTGATGCCTCTCCCAGCAAAACAAATTTTGAATTTTCAACTTGTTGAACGAGCTTACCCCAATCACCATCATTTGTAAGCGGTACTGAATGTTCAATTATTGATTGAACCAGATTATGATGCACAGTTTTTCCTCCTTATTCTTCTTACCACCATTACCGTTTGTACTCAGCATTATAAGAATTTGAACCTGCGTGCACTGACAGCAATGTATCAGCGTATCCTACCAGTCGATTTACAAGTTCATCACATATAGAGTAAACCAGTTGAAAATTTTCTTCCTCAAATAGAACAGGGTCATCCAGAATGACCGTTGTGTTAATAAACATATCTTTGTTCCCATATAGATTGTAGTGAACTATAGCCTTTCCAGCAGCACCCCCAGAAACTGGATCCTTAAAGCCGGGAATGAAAACAAACCATTCTTCAGCAGTAGCAGACCTGAAGTTTTTTGTGAAAGACAATTGCTTGGTTACAGTCTGAATCCTTTTTAACTCTTCCGGATTTATATCCTTGAACTTGTTCATTCCATAGCCACCTTAACACCTTGTTAATCTTCCGTTATAGATTTTCCTTAAGGGACCAATCCTATAAATATTAATATGAAATAACGCCTTTCCCCGTAAAAACTGAAGCAAAATATCACAAGTAGACTTTTAATAAATGCTGATAAATCATGGATGACTTCCGCATATAAAGATTATATTTTGGGTATCAAAAGAGAGAAGACAAATTCCCGGATTGGATTGGGACTGGTCTGGAGTGGAGGAGTTGCTCATGGAAAAGATGAATCGGGGAATTTTAACGGCGCTATCGGCAATTGGCATTGCTCAAGGATTGAAAATTTTAACGCATAATAGGCTTACGGGAAAGTGGGACTTGAAGCAGGCTTTAACAACAGGCGGCATGCCTAGTTCGCACTCTGCGGGTGTGGCAGCACTGGCATCCTATGTGGCAGCCAATAAAGGATGGTTGCATACGGAGACATCACTTGCGACAGTGTTTGGCGTAATTGTGATGTATGATGCTCAAGGGATTCGGCGCCATACAGGCGAAATTGCAAAGCTTGTGAATGATCTTGAAGATAATCTGGCGAAATTTTCTGGTGAGTTTCCAAGTTTTGAGTATGTGGAGCGTGAGAAAGAACTGAATGAACTGCTCGGACATCAGCCTGTGGAAGTAGGAGCAGGTGCGCTGCTTGGAGTTCTACTTGGCCTTATTTCGGCTAAATTGGAGGATGGTAAGCCCACTAATTCGGCTGAATAAAAAAACCAGCTTATTAAAGGTGTTTTTTCTTAGTTATCCATCCGGAAAAATGTAAAGTCACGAATAATTTTGTTGATCATATTTATAAAATTTGAGAACCGAAAATGACCTAAACCACTCTAAAGGCTTAGGTCATTTTTTGCGTCGGTAAAATAAAATCAGTTATTCTTCCGGGACATTTTCATAGCGAATGAGTACATATCCGACCTGAATAAACCTTTATAATATTCTACTAAATTACCATCAGAATCAAAAATCATTCTTTCTGTAATCAGCAAGCACATCGTTTCTGTTATACCTAAATGTTCAGCATCTTCTTTTGTTGGAAAGCCGCATGTTATAATTTGTTCCGCTTCACAAAAGTTAATGTTCAGATCACCTTCGAGCGCGTCATATAATACTGTGGTGCTTAAATCGAATTTCGTCAATTTTTGTCCTAAGTCCAAAGAATAATAATGTAATTCTATCGCTATGGGGACATCTCCCTGCAGCCGCAGCCTTTTAATATGGTAAGATTCATCTTCAAAACCATTTGCATCAGCAATATTTTCTGGTGTCAAAACACGGCCATGGTCCAGTAATTTAATCCCCATGCTTTTAGTGGTTTCAGTGAAACTTATCATCTTAAGCCATTCCTGTACAGGTTTAAGGGAAACGAATGTTCCCTTCCCATGCCTTTTTTCCAATATCCCTTCACGAACCAGGATGGATACGGCTTCTCGTACAGTGCTCCTGCTGACAGAATACATATCCATGAGTTCCCTTTCACTCGGGATTTTGTCCTTATAGTAACCTTCTAAAATCTGGTTTTCCAATATGGTTTTTAATTGAGCGTGTAATGGGATTGGATTTTTAAAGTCTAACTCCATAAAATTTCCTCCAAACAGAAAAAGACATCGTAATGTTCGTATCAGTTCTTATATTGTAAACCAAATAGTTATAATTTTCAAACATGCCAGCGTCCATTTTTTCCACAAATTAGAAACTTATGAGTTTCCTTTACTCCTTTTCCAATACATCACGTTCAAAGACCGTTTTCTTTTGAAGAAAAAATAAGCCCGAATAATACCGCGTATTCAAGGTTTATCAAGTCTACTTAGTGGGGCCACAATGGATAAATATATTAAACGATAAAGTATGAGATAATCGAAAGCAACAAAGAGGTAATGGTCATGGCTAAAAGAGGACGCATGGCTTTTGTACGAAGCGCCTGCAGGCTGACATTCAGTCCAAGACCGATCATGGCCATCGTTAATATGAATGTAGTCGTGTTCGAAATACCATCCATTACAATTGGAGACACCGTAATATAAGTTCCAAAAACATAACTTCCTATTAGACTCATGATTATAAAACCCACGAGGAACCATGGAAAATCAATTTTGGCATCATGGCCCATTTTCCCGGGTGTACGTTTTTTCATCCAATACATAAAAATGAAACATAAAGGGATAAGTAAAAAGACACGGCCCAATTTCGCGAGGAGTGCAATCGCTAGCGCATCTTCACCAGCCGGGGCTCCTGCCAATGCAACATGGGCGATTTCATGAAGACTGATCCCGGACCATATACCATAATCCAAAGCAGAGATCGGAAGGATCGGACGTAAAAGGGTATAAATAATGGAGAAGAGTGTTCCCATTAAAGCGATTATCCCAACGCCTATGGCTGTATCTTCTTCCTTAGCTTTCACTATTGGAGATATTGCCGCGATGGCTGCTGCACCGCATATCCCAGTTCCAACAGCAAGAAGAAGGGAAATGGAGGCATCTGCCTTAAACCACTTTGCAATCAGGACCATCACGACTATAGCAAATGTTACTGTCCCTATATCACGGACCAACAATGGCAAACCCTGATTGTAAATCACATCGATATTTAATTTCAATCCGTATAAAATAATGGCAAAACGCAAGAGTTTTTTAGCGGAAAATTCAATTCCCGTCCGGAACCTTTCTGGATATCCAGCGATTTGACGATAAATCACGGCAATGATGATCGAACACGCAAGAGGGCCGATTCGATTGAATCCTGCAATCTTGGACAGCCCCAAGCCTAAAAGTGCAATAAAAAAGGTGAAAGCGATACCGCTCATCCACATTAGCACTCTATTTTGAAGCGGTGATTTCGAATTTTGCTGTTCCTGAATTGTTTCTTCCAGTGGTTCATATTTTTCTAATTCCATACATTCCTTCCCCCTTTCCGGATAAACCAAAGCATTACGGATCATCTCATTCTTTCTATCGTTTGAAAAAGATCGTTGTCTTCCATATCATTAGGAGAATTCCCTTTGATAAAATACTCGGATTTCTTTAAAAAAGGCAAGCTTGGAATCTGATTCCCCCACAATTCAGGAACGGCTAGAGTCTGTGAACGGTGGGACCTTAGGGCACGGATCTTTTTCTGTAAAGTCCCTGCTATATTCACTCTTGTGATACTGCTCAGCCCGTTTTCCTTTAACCATTTTTCATGAAAAGCATGCCATAGGACAAAGTACAGGCTATGAACCTTAATAGCGGGAAAAACGGGATCTGGATAAAAACCGGGATCACCGCATTTTAAAAAAGCCAATTCTGCTGCACGACCAATTGCACAATGGTCTGGGTGTCCCCCATATTTCTCATGGAATGTGACTAGTGCATCCGGTCTAACTTCACGAATCACCTTTACGATTCTCTCTGCTAATAAATCGATGGATTCAAATTCAATGGTTTTATCCCTTACATGTAAAAATCGAAGGTCGTTGATCCCTAACTCATCACAAGCGCTGTTTAACTCCTTTACCCTTAGTCCAGGCAATGACTCCCTCGTTGCAAGAATCGGATTCCCCATCCGCCTACCCATTTCGCCTTTTGTCGCACATAGTAAAGTTATATGAACACCTTGCTCGGATATTTTGGCAATGGTTCCGCCACACAAGAATGATTCATCATCGGGATGTGCAAGAACCACTAATAACCTTTGTTGTGATTGCATATTTCCTCCTACTTCGGATCCAGTTTTCCCACACTGTGAGACCCAATATGAAAAAATGGACATGGATGTCAAAACAGTTAGACATATCATGCCCATCTTCAAATTCGTCTATAAATATAGCACCCTAAAGCTAATCATCTTTAGCATAATTCATATAAAACGGATTTAACCGTTTCTATGACAAAGCGTAAATCTTCAATGGTCGAAGATAAAGGCGGTGCAATGATCAATACATTTCCATATCCAGGAACTGTATCACCATTACGACCGATGATAAGACCCTTTTCCTTGCAAGCCCCTATTATTTTACCCATGAATTCATCGGAAACAGGCGTTTTTGTCTTTTTATCTTTCACTAATTCAATACCATATAAAAACCCAACTCCCCGAACTTCCCCTACTTTATCCAGGGCTGTCAATTCAAAGAGCTCACTTAGTGTCGATTCACTAAGTTCAGATACTCGTTGCACGATTTTTTCATTTTCTAAGATTTCAATGTTCTTTAGCGCAACTGCGCAAGATGCAGGATGGCCTCCATATGTTGACACATGCCTGAAATGATTTAAATTTCCGTTATCCTTGAATTTCTCATAAATCCTGGAATTCACTGCCGTTGCTCCAAGTGGAAGATAACCACTGGTCAAACCCTTTGCCATCGTTACAATATCCGGTTGAACCCCATCTGAGTGCATGAACCCAAACATTTTTCCGGTTCTCCCAAAACCTGAAACCACTTCATCCACAATTAAAAGAACATCGTGCTTCTTACAGATTTCCGAAACCCTCGTTAAGTATTCCTTCGAAGGAATAAGGACTCCGCCACCAGAAATGAATGGTTCAAGAATAACACCTGCTACCGTTTCAGCCCCTTCAAAGTTAATGACCTGATCGATATATTCAGCTGCAAGCAAATCGGAATTTTCAACGTTTTCCCCAAACGGGCTTCGATAATTGTACGGCGGTGGAACATGCAGGAAACCCGGAACCGCCGGATCATATTTCACTCTCCGATTAGCCTGTGCTGTTGCACTAAGCGCGCCGTAAGTATTGCCATGATAAGCTCTATACCTTGAGATGAATTTGTATTTACCCTGATTCCCATTTTGAGAATGATATTGCCTTGCTATTTTAAAAGCTGTTTCATTCGCCTCAGAGCCGCTGTTCGTAAAAAAGGTTGTATAAGAGCCCTTTAAATGTTCACTAATTTTTGCAGATAATTCGATTGCCGGCTTATGGCTTAACGTTAAAGGGAAGTAAGATAAGTTAATCATTTGTTCATAGGCTGCCTGGGCAATTTCTTTTCGTCCGTGCCCCAGGTTCAAGCACCATAAACCGGAAACCCCATCTAAATATTTATCACCTTTAGAATCTGTGAACCATGAGCCGGATCCTTCTGTAGCCATCATGGGAGCATCCTTCTCATTATAGCGATGCATCGCATGCCATAAATGGTCTTTATCCATTTGAACAAGGTCTTTCGTTTCAGTTTCCATCTTCACTATTGAAACCCCCTTATTTTTCATTGAATGCAATTAAGTTAAGTTCCCATGCTGTTACAGATCTTTTAGGAGAATTGTTGGTGATGGTGCGATGACCCGAATAGTTCACCAAGTCATCGCACAAGTGATATCACTCTTTTCACACCATTATTTATCCCAGTTTTTATGATCTAAGTGAGAATATTTTTCTAATAATCTAGTAGGCATTTTTAATGCGTCTTTTCTAAAAGGAGGAGCTAATTGTGTTCCATCCACTTGTATGTCAATCACAGTCGGTTTGTTTGATTTTATTGCTTTTTCAATGACAGAGCCTAACTCCTCAGGTTTTTCCACTCTTATACCAACAGCACCCATAGATCGGGCAACTTCTGCAAAATCAGGATTTTGGATATCCGCCCCTACAAAACGGTTATTATAAAAATCGACCTGGTTCTTTTTCTCTGCGCACCATGCATTATTATTGAAGACACATGCAATGACCGGTATGTTTTCTTCAACAGCCGTACTCACTTCATGTAAGCTCATACCCCACGCGCCATCTCCAACAATGGCTATAACAGGAGTATTCGGCTCAGCTAATTTGGCACCTAGTGCGGATGGGTAAGCAAATCCCGTATTCCCGAATGTAAGCGCAGCGATATGCCTGCGGCTCTGATTGAATTTCAAGTAAGCGTTTGCAGTTGACGATACATTACCGATATCTGTAGTGACGATGGCATTTTCAGGCAACACTTTAGTCAATTCCAGTAGGGCTCGACGCGGATTGATCGGGGTTCCATCGATCATCGCAAGTTTCACCAATTCTTCTTCCCATTTTTGTTTTTCATTCGTTATTTCGACTATCCGCTTTTTTTCTTGTTTTAGATTAGGTTTACTTGCCTTCAAGCGTTTCAAGATTTCACGACTCGCTTCACGGGCATCTCCGATGATCCCGACTTCCACAGGGTGCGTCCTCGCTATTTGCCTTGGGTTAATGTCTATTTGGATGATTTGTGCATCTTTAGGAAAATAATCAATGTCATAGCATGGTAACGTTCCAAATACCGATAATCTTGTACCGACCGCTAAAATGACATCCGCTTTCTTAAGTGTATTCATGGCAGCCTTTGAACCCATGTAACCGATTGGGCCGACTGACAATGGGTGATCAGCAGGAAAGGCATCATTATGCATATAGGAGACAGCTACCGGAGCTGTTAAATATTCTGCAATATTCTTAATTTCCTCAATGCCATCTGAATCAACGGTTCCCCTACCGGAAATGATGACAGGATACTCAGCCTTAGCTAAAATTTCAGCCGCTCTATCCAATGATGCAGAAGATCCGCAGCCCCGTTCATCTACGCGATATTGATGTGGTTGCAGTATTTGATCTTCCACTTCACCATAGAAATAATCACGGGGGATATCGAATAAAACCGGACCCCTCTCTGCATAGGCAATCCGAAATGCTGTCCTAAGGCAATCAGCGACCCGGCCTGGATGTGTCACTCTAACCGTTTCTTTCGTGATGGCCTTGAATATGGAAACCTGATCACATTCTTGAAAACCATCCCATCCAACCGTTGGTGTACCAGCTGATGGAGAAATGACCACCATAGGAGTATGAGCTTGATTGGCCGCTGCAACAGAGGTGACCATATTGGTCATTCCAGGTCCGTTTTGCCCGATGACAACCCCTGCAACACCTGAGACCCGACAATAGGCATCTTCCATATGTGCAGCACTTTGTTCATGGCGGACACCAATGAAACGGATGCCTGCAGTTGGCAATAAATCAAGCATATCCATGAAAGCGGATCCCAGGATTCCCGAGATATGTTTAACTCCCTCAGCCACCAATGTCTCAACGATGGCTTCACTTGGTGTCATTTTAACTTTCGTTCCTCTTAACATTTTTGTTTCGACCATAGCGCATTCTCCTTAATTATATTTATTTCTGATAATGACGTTGCAACGTCCGTACCAGTTATAAGATGTATAATACTACCATTGGGTGAAACAGTCAATGAATAAATTGAATATTTTGAATTTAAACAAGATCATTATCCATCAAGGTCACAAACTTATGCATTACATCAATGATTTTTCGTTAAACAATAAATCTATCCTTTTTTTCTGTCAATCTGTAGTTGATCCTGTCGATGATCTCCAATAAATCGCCTATTTCATCAATTACGAAATCGGCACCTGCATTCAGAAAACGGTTTTCTGCATGTTTCATCCGTTTTTGCAGATCATATGGGTCCATATCGTTGATTTCTGTTTCTGAAAGACCGATTTCACTGCCGCCTTTCAATACGGCAACAGTCCACATTCCTGCAGAAATGCCTTCTTTGATGTCACTGATCGTATCGCCGACTTTGACAATTTTACTGAGGGGATACACTTGGAGATTCATCGCCGTCTGAAAGCACATCCAAGGGGCAGGCCGTCCTGCAGGCACTTCGTTGGATGCAACAATGGAATCCGGGTGATAGCCCCATTTTTCCGCCTCTTCTTTAACAACATTAATCATTTCACGAGTATACCCTGTTGTCGAACCGATTTTTATTCCCTGCTGCCTTAAACGGCTGACTAATTCAATTACGCCTGGTATAGGCTTGGCGTTCTCCTTGAGAACCTTAAAAAGCAAAGCCTCAAAGTCCTTATATAACGATCTAAGCTCAATTTCATCCGGTTCTTTTCCATTTTTCGAAATCCATAACTTGGATATTCTATTCATTTTCAAGAGTTCCCTTATATGATCCATTTTCAATAACCCCATAGGTTCCCTTGCTTCCTCAATGGTAATATCAATCCCCCTTATCCTGAATATCTCGACAAATGCCTGTACCGGTGCAAAACAACCATAATCCACCGTAGTTCCTGCCCAATCAAATATTACTGCTTGCACTTCTTTGCATTTTTTGGCACTTTCCAATCTATGCTCCCCTCCTCATCCTTACCTCCTTCAAAACCACCATCCACACCCGTAAATTCTCCACTGGTGATCAACCCGGGTATAAAGTGAATTCATTTCATTTCTTCCAAAAATAGCTGTAGGTCTTCTTTAGTAGCTTCAGAGTGTCGTTTAATTTTTTGCGGGTCTTTATCAGGATTCCCTGACTCCCCAATTAATGGGTAAAGGTTTTTCTCAATTCGTTCATACCAATCGGGATATTCATCTTCCACTTGCTTTTCTATCGAATCCCAGGCAGAACTGATCTCTTTTCCCACTTTTTGAATTTTCTCAACATCCGCCTTTGTACTTACTTCTGTTTCTAATGCGTTAATGGATTGAAGCACTTCGCCGACACCTTTTTTAATAACCTCTGCATTTTGGGCCTCACCTGGATTTGGATCCGACTTTTCTTTTATTACTGGATTTTTTTCTTGTTGGCCCTCTTCCGGTTTAGCTGAATCGTTGCAGCCTGATAACAATACGGCTCCAAGGATGAACCCATTAGTTAATACACGGAAACCATTCAACATAATCCCTCCTTCATGATTTAAAAGACAGATGCCATCTAGTTGGCACAACTCTCTTTTTCTATGGGAATCATATTCTAGGTGAAATGTGATTGAAGAATTTTGTCTGAGGAATTCCATAGAAGTAAACGAAGCATTACCTTAAGTTAATAATCGATGGTATAGAGCTAAAGCTATAACTTTTCAGAATTAGGGGAACCAGAAACAATATTTAATTCATTCTCGATATATTTCGCTTTTTTACGTCGTATGAAAAAGAATGAACAGATAATGAACAAGCTAAATAGCATGGTAAAGATAAACTGTGGACGCTGTGAATCGATAAATGCCATTAATATCAACACGGAAATCATGGAAAGAATGGTTGCATACGTCAAATACGGGAACAGCCACATCTTGATCTTGAAAATTCCGGGATTCTCTTTCTCCATTCTCTTCCTTAATCGGAGATGGGAAACCGCAATGGCCAGATAGACAAGAATTCCGACCCCGCCCGAGGAATTCACTAAAAAGAAAAAGATTTTATCAGGTGAAACGTAACTGAAAATGGTACTGATAAAGGCAAATAAAGTAGAACCGACTACAGCAAATATAGGGACACCATTCTTGCTCACTTTTGAAAATACCCTTGGAGCGTCCCCCTTTTGTGCAAGTGAAAACAACATGCGTGAGCTTGTATATAATCCTGAATTCAAACAGGAAAGCAATGCAATGAGAATAACTATATTCATGATTAGCGCAGCAGAAGGGATTCCTAGCATTTCAAGTACGGCAACAAATGGACTTTTCAGCAAGGAAGCTGAATTCCAGGGTAAAAGCGTCACTAGTACGGCTATGGACCCAATATAGAAAATCAGGATTCTCCAAACCACGCTATTCAATGCACTTCTAACTGACTTGACCGGATCACTCGTCTCACCAGCAGCTATCGCAGGAATTTCCACTCCAACAAATGCATGAAAAACGATTGCGACGCCAACAAGTACAGAACTTATCCCATTTGGAATAAAACCGCCAAAATTCAAAAGATTGGAAGTTCCGGGTGGTTTTATCGTTGGGATAAATCCTAAGATCACTGCCATACCCAGACACAAAAATAAGATGATACTGATTATTTTAATGATAGAAAACCAGTATTCAAACTCACCAAACGATTTTACGGAAAATATATTCGTCAGTTTCAATAGGATTATCAATGATAGACTTATGACCCAGACGGGAACGGAAGGAAGCCATCCATGTATGATCGCAGCTCCAGCTGTTGCTTCCAATGCAATTACGATAACCCAAAAGAACCAATATAACCAACCTGTAGTGAAACCGGCCCATTCACCAATCCCATCCCTTGCATATACGGCAAATGATCCAGTATCGGGATTCACTGTAGCCATTTCCCCCAGCATCCTCATGACTAAAACAACGATCAAGCCTGCCAAAACATAGGATAATATCGCCCCGGGACCCGTTTGACCAATAATGATACCGCTTCCTACGAATAAACCAGCGCCTATGACACCACTCAAAGATATCATCGTTAAATGTCTTTGTTTCAGACCTGGTTTCAGTTCTTCCTGTTGATGTTTCATACCCTCCACCAACTTTCAATATTTTGGGGAATCAACTAAAATAATCGCTAAAAAACAAGGCTTTACTGCTGCCTGTCCTTTACATGTACAAGATAGTGGGAACTTGGGAACTTGGAAACATGGTATATTCAAACAACACAGGAACACTATGAACTTAAGAGTCTATAACTCACTTCTTCCCCCTTCCTCAGGCTATTTTGAAATTCAAAGCGAACATAACATCACTACGTCATGATGTTAGTACCACTTTCTATGTGTATAATACACTCTGACATTTTTAAAGTCAATTTAAAATCTGAATATTTAGATAACGAAATAAAAATAAAACAAATGGCGGCCATTAATACAGCTCTCTTCAAACCTCTAATTTTTTCATTTTACTTCTTTCACACTGGAATTTTCATCGAACGCACTATCCGTTCCTGCCTTTCGTGCCTTCGGCTTCCTATCCAGCATTTTCTTTAAAAGGTATGAAAAAAGCAATGTATACGCAACACCCTTAATAATCGATGTATAGCCATAAACGAGAAGACCCAACATCAGTACGATAAGATTAATGATCCTTATTGTCACTGCAATATCTATTTTATCATTTTTATGATGTAGAATTAAGGCGAGCACGTCAAACCCAACAGTGGATGCATTTGCTGTTATACATAAATAGTATCCTATCGCTATCAAAATCGACGAAAAGATAATCACTAAAAAGATATTTACATCAAAATTAATATTCAATGAATAAAAAAAATTGAAAAACAGCATATAGCTAAGGGAACTTACAATCGACTTAAAAAAGTACTCTTTCCCTAGAAAAACTAAACAAATGATTAATAGGAATCCTGTAACGAAATTGGCGAGCATGGCAATGTTATAACCCGATAATGCATGCAATAATAAGGCCGAGCTAGTTACGCCTCCATTAATAATTTCATTGGGAACGATTAAAAAGGCATAGGCAAATGTCATTGAAATGTTTCCTGCGATAATTTTCATTAAATCCCTCATAAACTTCTCACCATCCCTTTCAATATTTTGATGATGCTTTTCCCCCCTAGATATATATTTATACTTGAACGACGAATCAACATTCATTTCTGCACCCCAATTTTTCCGGATCATTCACCTTTCTACTCAAACTAATCTTCAAAATGACCCCTTACCTCATTCATGTTGGAATGGGCGAAATGAAGATTACTGGTTTTATGTTCAAGTGATTACATTTATTCGCTAACCAGAATCCTCGCTCCTTCTAAAATATAAAATAAAACATGCCCCATTTTATCAGGAGCATGTTTTTACGAATGACAAAGATACAAATCCAAAAGATCTGGGAACCTGACAATTTTAAAATGGGTTACGCAATTCAAAAAGTCCACTTAGAGGAAGCAAAAGCTTATTTTTTAAGGGTAAGGCACTTACTTAATCCATCAAGTATTATTCCGCAATAAAAAAAGTTGAGGAATCGCCCCCTCAACTTTTAAGTGTGTTCCATTAACTATTTCCCAAGAAATGTTTTTTCAGAATGCATTTCATGTTACAGGTAATGCTGACTCATCTTTCATCAGCCTTTTTCGATAAACCATATTGGACAGCTGTACACTCACTTCATAAAGCACAAGCAATGGGACGATAACCAAAATGTCCGAAATTATATCAGGAGGCGTAATCAAGATTGAGATGATGACCAGGACGAAATAAGAAATCTTACGAGACTTTTTCAACACTGTTGGATTGATGATTCCTAATCTAGTCAGGAACATGACCACAAGCGGCATTTCGAATAAAACCCCGAATGGTAAGATCAAATTAATCATGAACCGAAAATACTTTTCCGCTGTGAACATCATCTCGAACTGCCCAGCGGATAGGGAAGTGAGGAAACCCAGCACTATCGGGAACAACACAAAATATCCAAATGAGATACCTGTTATGAATAGAATGAACAGCCCCGGAATGAACCGAAATGTAACTTTTCTCTCTTCAGGTTTCAACGCAGGAGCCACAAAGCGCCATAACTGATAGGCAGCTAGCGGAATTGTTGCGGCTATTGCGCAAACCGCGGCAATTATCATATATACCCACAGAATGTCACTTGGACCAAGCACAGCAAGCTTCCCATCTAAATCCTTAATTAGTAGTTCATAAATATCCTGTACAAATATGAAACTCACTATGAAGAAAACAAGAAAGCCTATCAGTGTTTTAATGATTCTTCCTCGTAGTTCCTCCATATGCTCTATAACATGTAAATCCTTACTCTCCACTTTCACTCCTCCTTTTTAGATATTTTCTTGCTATATTGCAAATAGCACTTCCACTCGAACTCTTTTCATGAAAAGAAGCAGGCGAGTCTTTCCGCCCGCTATTTCTCATTTAATTCATCCCTCTTTTTTAACAGCTCTTAACGCGGCTTTATTCTCGTTTTCATCCTCTTTTTCTGAATCATTCACCAATCCTTTGGTTGCACTTTTGAATTCGGATAATGTCCGGCCAAATGCACGGCCTATTTCCGGAAGCTTGGACGGTCCAAAAATAATCAGTGCAATCACTAGGACGATTACCAGACCGGGTATCCCTATATTTGAAAGCATTCTTATTCACTCCTTTGATATTCTCATTTTTCTTCACAATGTCCTTGTCAAGCATCATAATCTTTCCCTATCAATTAGTGAGTAACTTTCCCCTGCTTGTTCAATCTTTGTTTTTCATGCGCGCGATTATGGGCACGTGTCCGATCGTCCTCGACTTCGTTCGTTTTTTGTACACCTTCCGTAACCGCTGCTGATGCAACCTTTCTCAGCCCTGTTTGATCCTTATCAAAAACAAAGGATGCTCTTGTGGATATATCCGCACCTGGTTCTGTCACGAATGGGACTACACGGTAGTCCGCCTTCCATTGTTCTGGTGTTACTTTGCATCGGACATATCCCCGGTAATCATTAAAGAACTTTATATGTGGATTCTGACTTAGTATTTTATCCGTATCCGCACGCTTATCCGCACCATTTCCACCAGATGTGATGGAAGTGCCAACAAACTCCACACCGAAAAGCTTGGAATTTGGATCATCGAAATCAACCTTTAAATTGGCTGCCCAGCTTGCATGTACATCACCGGTCAACACGACCAGATTTTCCAGGTTGTTTCTTTTGATTACATCAATCAAACGATCACGCGCAGCCGGGTAACCATCCCAGGAATCCATGCTGAATTTGGGAGCGGTAGGTGTTCCATAATTCCGTTGTGAAAAGAAAATCTGCTGCGGCAGTACATTCCACTTCGTTTTTGATTTTGATAGATTGTCAGTTAGCCACTGTTCCTGCTCGGGACCTAGCAATGTCCGCTTCGGATCAAGTGACTCAGGCGTTTGCGGTGTACTTCCATCTCCGTTTGCCTGATCATCGCGGTATTGACGTGAATCCAGTACAAAGAAAGAGGCCAGGTCGCCATACGTGAAATTTCGGTATAACCGCATATCCGCTCCTTTAGGCAAAGACGATTTACGAAGGGGCATATGCTCATAATAAGCCTGATAAGCCGCTGCCCTTCTCTTGATGAACGCTTCAACCGATTGCCCTTTTTCCGGGATGACATTTGCATAATTGTTTTCAACTTCATGATCATCCCAAGTCACGACCCATGGGAAAGCTGCGTGTGCGGCTTTTAAATGGGTATCAGAGCGGTATTGTGCGTATCTATTTCGATAATCCTCAAGCGTGATGATCTCCGGACCACTATGTACACGGACATTACCTGTAGAAGCAACATATTCATTTGGTCCATATTCATATATATAATCGCCAAGGTGGAAGACAATATCCAAATCTTCTTTTGCCAAATGTTTATAGGCCGTATAATAACCATGCTCAAATTGCTGGCATGAAACAAACGCGAATGACAAGCTCGAAACACTTGAACCTACTGGCGGAAGTGTTTTCGTTTTCCCAGTCTGACTTACTTCCCCACCGCTTTTAAATCGGTAAAAATAGACCTTATCAGGTTTTAACCCGCTTACTTCCACATGAACGGAGTGGCCAAGTTCCGGCCTGGCTATTTCCTTGCCCTGCTGGACAATCTTTCTGAAATTCTCATCCTTTGCCACTTCCCATTTAACGGAAATGGCTTCTTGTGGCATTCCTCCGCCATTCAAAGGATCAGGTGCCAACCTTGTCCATAAAACTACACTATCCGAGAGCGGATCACCTGAAGCTACTCCGAGAGTAAATGGATAATCACTGAATTTCGGGGCAGCATTCACTTCAATACCGCCCATTGATTGGGCAAGGGCAAGACCTAATGAAAGTCCGGCAAGCTTACTTGCTCCCTGGATAAAGTTCCGGCGGTCCATGTTCTTACCTAATTCGCTCCAATTCTTAATTAAATCATCCATTGCTCTTTCATTATTCATTGATCTTTCCCTCCTATTATTTGAATCTGGTTCAAGTATAAAAGGACAATTTTAAAGGTGTATGAAGAAGTGTAAAAACAATAAAATCCCAACTAGGAGTTTTCATGCAGGTCCTATGGAACACTTTTTTTAAAAAAAAGGAAATTATTCACTCATGCATTTACATAGACCTATAAACTTTTACAAACAACGACAGTCTTTCAACCTATTTTTCTTCATGAATCATTTATTTAATCGTTACAAATAACTGGGTTTAAGCTCAAATAGGATGCAGCAATTAATGCTTCATATTATTTGATAATCGTTTAAGTTTTATTCACTTTTATCTGCGAATCATTTTCGTACCCTAAACGTTAGATTGGGGTGTTGTCCCATCTTCCATCCATCCTCCCTTCTATTCCTTTTTTAGGTCTAGAGCATCCCTCAAAGCTTCGCCAAACAAGTTAAAAGCAAACACAACGATGAAGATCATCAACCCAGGGTAAAGCATCAATGAAGGGGTTTCTCTAAAAAATGGCTTACTATCATTGATCATCATTCCCCACTCTGCCTCTGGCGGCTGTATGCCAAGACCAAGAAAAGAGAGTCCAGAAATTGCTAAAATAACTCCTCCGATGTCCATAAAGATTAATACAACAACTTGAGAAATGATGGCAGGTAAAATATGTTTGATGACAATTACTCTCATTGGTGTCCCGCATATTTTGGCTGCTAAGACAAAGTTTTGCTCCTTTACACTAAGAACCATTCCTCGGATGACGCGTGCATAAAAAACCCATTGGACAAGCACCATCGCCAAGATCAGATTGCCAAGACTTGGTCCTAAAATTCCGATTAAAGCTAAGGACAGCAGAAAGCTTGGAAATGCCATGAGAATGTCACACATTCTCATGAAGAGATAATCAACTTTACCCCCTATAAAGCCTGCATAAATACCAAGTGGGATACTAATAATCATCATTAATCCCATGACAAGGAAAGCTGTTCCCAACGAGGTTCGTGTTCCATAGATTAATCGGGACAATATACATCTCCCTAAATGATCAGTCCCCAATGGAAACTGAGAGGAGGGCCCTTGCAGCTTCTGAACGATATCAATCAAGTTCGGATCATTAGGAGCCAAAAAAGGAGCAAAAAGAGCCAATACTGTCAGAAAGGAAATAATCATGATACTGATCATCATGAGCATATGTGTCATCAGCATTCTTTTCATGTTTTGCACCATTCTTATTTCTCTCCTTCCCAGCGTATACGGGGATCCAGGAAAGAATAAGTAAGATCCACAAGAAGATTGCAGACCACAAAGATCACACCCATAAACAATACACACCCCTGAATCATTGGATAATCTTGATTTAAAATAGATGTGACAAATAACTGTCCCATGCCGGGCCAAGAAAAAATTGTTTCAACAATAACCGCTCCGCTTAGCATGTTCCCGAAGCTCATTCCAAGTCCAGTTATCATAGGTAATAAGGACATTTTTAAGACATGTCTGATAACGATTAGTCTTTGGCGTAACCCTCTCACTCTAGCATACACAACGAATGGCTCATTCAAATTTCCTAGCATACTAGCTCGAAGCAATCGCATATACGTCCCTATATAGGTAAAAGCCAATGTCAAGGAAGGAAGCACTAGATGCGCCAAGGTCCCCCTTCCCAATACAGGAAATAAATCTAACTTTACAGATAAAAAATAGATCAAAAGAAACCCAAACCAAAAGGTTGGCATAGAGACACTTACAAAGGCTGCTATTCTGCTAAACTGATCAACAAATTTCCCCTTGTAAATAGCAGAAATCATGCCTATAGGTAAACTAATAACAACAATTAAGATAAGCGAAGCAAATGTTAATTGAACTGTTGGGAAGAAATGTACCACAATTTCTTCCCATACGGAGTTATTGGACACGTAAGACATCCCTAAATCCAATTGCAACACTTTTCCCAGCCATCCAAAATACTGGACATATAAAGGCTTGTTTAAACCAAGCTCAACTCGAAGGGCAGCCACTGTCTCATTCGTAGGAGGAATATGTGACGCCCTTAAGTAAGCTACTGCCGGATCTCCAGGAATTAAGTGAAGCAAGATAAAAGTAATGAGCGAAACTCCGAATAATATTGGAATTAAACTTGTGAGACGTTTAAAAATAAACCAACTCATGTAGCACTCCTTAAGTTGTTTTTAAGTATCCCCTATTTCAATTAACATCAATTGAAGTTAAAGGGACCTCAGCTTCTTGAGGTAAAAAATCTACTCCACTAATGTTTTTTTGATACACCGCTATATTAGACTGATAAGATATCGGTAAATAAATGGCTTGTTCGTGCAATGTCGTTAATATATCTGAATACAGTATTTTTCTATCTTCCTCGTCAGTAGTTAATAATACTTTCTTAATTTTCTGGTCTATTTCTTTTTTTACTGGCAACCCTAATTGAGCGTTATAATCTGGACTACCATTTTCCGAATTAGTCGTCATAGACGCTAAATAGGAATGTGGATCAAACGGTACAGACCATGTTGCTGTAAATAATAAATCAAACTTACCTTGAAATGCCGTTGTCCAAAAAGTATTAGTTTCCTGACTGGTCAACTTAACATCTATTCCCAGTTTTCTAAAATCACCTTGTGTAAATTCTGCGATTGACTTTTGGATGTTATCTGTACTATTAAACAGTAATTCCAATTGCAATTCTTTTCCGTCTTTTTCTCTAAATGGTTTCCCCTTCACTTGTTTCCATCCAGCTTCATCCAATAACATTTTTGCTTTTTCTGCATCATACTCATATGGCTCTATATTAATTTTCGTATAAGGCAAAATAGGTGGAAACAAAGTATCAGCCTTTTTTTCCATACCATAAAAGATCTTATCGATAACAGCTTGTTTATTAAAAGCATGTTGGAGAGCTAACCGAACTTTAAGATCTTTAGTCGCTTCTCTGTTTGAGTTAAGAAGCAGCGTTCTTGTAGCTGTAGGTTCTGACAATTTGGTTTCATATTGCCCTGAATTCTTCAAAAATTGGAATGAATCTTGGCTGATGACCCCGTTTCCAAATATAAAGTCGAGTTCCTTTTTCTCAAAAGCTAACACTCTTGACTCTCCATCAGTAATGACTTTAACAACCACCTTATCTACTTTAGGCTTAGTGCCCCAATAATGTTCGTTCCTTTTGAAAACAGCAAACTCATTTTTCTTATACTCGCTCAATACCCACGGTCCAGTGCCAATCTGAGACTTGAGTCCGTCCTTAAATGTGTTTTGGCTGTCAGGAAAAGCAGCTTCTCCTACAAATCTCAAAGGTCTGATGTAAGTTAGTTCTTGAAGAGTTGGATAATACGCGTTGTTCAAAATAAGTTTAATAGTATATTCATCTATTATTTTTGTATCTTTGATTTGGTTAATTAATCCCACCCATTCATGTTGTTTGCGATTATCTAAAATGGTATCAAAGTTTTTCTTGACGATTGCAGCATTAAATAGCGAACCATCGGAAAATTTAACATCTTTTCTTAGATGGAATACATATTCTTTTCCATCTTTCGATATATCCCAGCTCTCCGCAAGCCAAGGCTGAATTTCTCCACCTTTACCGTAATAAACAAGGGATTCATATACCATAGCCTGGGAAAAAAACTCATTCGGAAAATATGTGTGTGGATTTAAGTCACCTATATCCCCAGGCCATGAAAAAGTAACAACTTTTTGCTTTTCATTATCTGATGTACTTTCTTGATCTATTGTTGTGTTGCTGCAACCTGTAACTAAGATTGTGAAAATTACTAGTAGTCCAACAAAAGAATGGAATAAATTAGACCGTTTTATAAACATGCTTTCTCACCTTCAATTATGGAATTTTAACTATTTGAAAAATCACGAAATACAAAAAAGCATTTCCAACCAGATTTAACGGTCAGAAATGCTTATATATTAAGAACAAATTCGTCTTCTAGCACTCTAACACCTCCCTATCTCCCGTAGGTTAACAGCATTTCTAGAACAGGCAGGTCTTCTGACTTAGGTTCATCATCTCCATGCGTCTTCCCGGATATTATCCAGTGACTTTCTTGCATAGGACTCACCCTTACAGCGGCGGGACCGTGCCGGATTTTGCACCGGCTTCCCTTTTAAATATTCGCTATTAAACGAATATACCCATTCCAATAAAATATGAAATTTTTCCTCATCTTCATAGTAAAATATAGAGCTTGTCCATCTTAAAATTATTAAGTCAAAACCTCTTGATGCTTCTTAACACTTTAATAGTTTCATCTCTAATTAATTTTTGATAAACTCAGCAACTCAGCAACTACTCATTTCCATCCTAGCAATAAACGAAAAACAGTTAGTAAAAAGGAGAATAAATATCTATTCTTAAGAATTTAACAAATATTAAAAACTCTCCTATATTATACGGTTTTACGATTACAGCTCTCTAAAAATGGATATTAACTATATGAAAATAAAATCAAAAAGTTTACCTAATACAAATTATATTCCTTATCACAAATTTATGCCATATCAAATTAAGATCCTGATGTTTTTTAACGGTTCGTTTTGTACGGAGGCAATAATCTTATACAAACAGTTATTTGTAACGACATATATGAATGATAGTATGTAGATTTTTCATTTTCAGATTTGTATTGCTCCCTCCCGAATAAGTTATTTTTTATAAGTGAACACTTACTTTGTATTTGAAAGCAACCTAATTTATGTAATAATAGATTCATAACAATAAAAGAAAGTACTTGAGGGATTTTGCATTGGTAAGTATTGAAGCATTACATGAAAAAATTGAGATATTGAGGAAAGATTTAATAACTACCGCATTGACATATGGATTAACTTCTCCAAAAACATTACATAATAGCCAGGAACTGGATAAACTATTGAATTTACTTGAGCATGAAAAAGAACCAAATGTACAATATTTCTAAAACAGGAATGAAATTTGATTTAATCTTTCTAACTTCATTCAATCATGATAGCTGTAGGAACTATCTCTCTGAATTATATTGGAATTATTTTTAATGATCACTGTGTATTTCATGCAGTATATTTCCCTTACTTAACCACCTCGTGTTCAATTCTTGGACTCGTGGACTAATTTTTCTGGATTATTTAATGAAAATGATCATCACTTCTTACATAAGGCTTCAGTATAGTTTTCTACGTTTTATTTTGTTTATTGGAATTGTGCCGTGAACAAATTACTTAGGGTCATTTTGATCACATTCTTTCTCCCCATTAAAAAGCATCCAAAATGAATGGATGCCTTTTTATCAAATTTTGCTTTAATGTCCTTCATTTAATAACAAACAATCTATCTCATCTAAGTTTATGAATGGTGTGAGTTTTCAAATATCAACGCTTCATTTAAATTGTCATGGACAACCTAATATTTCTGCTGAGTTAATGAATTTTTACTATTTTAGTGACTGAAGTCCTTTCAATTCAGGGACAACATTGCTTATCTCCCTTCCAGTAACCGCTGCAACGAGTTTCTTCGCCGCAAGCATGGCCATATCAAATCGTGTTTGATGAGTAGCTGAACCTATATGCGGCAGGGTAACCACGTTCGGCATGGCTAAAAGCGGATTGTCAGGCGATACGGGTTCCTGTTCAAATACATCCAAACCAGCTGCAAGGATTTCCTTAGTTCGCAGTGCTTCTATGAGGGCCTTTTCGTCCACCGTCTGACCGCGGGATGTATTGATAAAGATCGCAGATTTTTTCATCAGTGCGAATTGCTCCCGTCCCATAAGATGCCTCGTCTCCGGAGTATAAGGGACCATTAAAAGAACGAAATCGGATTCCCGTAAAAGGTGCTCTAAAGAGGAATAGGTTGTACTGAGCGTTTCCTCCACTTCGAATTTTCTTCGCCGATTATAATATAAAACTTCCATGTTAAAACCGAATTTTCCTCGTCTTGCAATAGATTCCCCAATCCTCCCCATACCGATGATGCCCAATGTTTTTCCATGAACATCAACGCCAAAGAGGGGTTCAGCGCCTTTATTTCCCCACTTGCCATCCTTTACAAGCTTGTCCAGTTCCGGTATACGACGGGCTGCTGAGAGCATTAAGGCTAAAGCTAGGTCGGCCACGGTTTCATCGAGAACATCAGGTGTATTTGTACCGATTATGCTTCTCTTTTTCATTGCCTCAAGATCAAAGTTGTTGTAGCCTACCGAGATATTGCTGACAGCCTTTAGACATGGTGCATGGTCCAGAAGTTCATCATCTATTTTTTCTCCGGTGATGAGCAGTCCCTCCGCATCGGAAATTTGCTTAAACAGCTGGCTTCTGGTAATGGGTTCAGCGCCGTTCCATTTTTCATACTGGCAATCCTTCGCCTCTACCTCGGCCGGTACTGGTCTTGCAATATACACTTTTGGCATCAATTTATGTCCTCCTCGGTTACACTATTCTTGAATAGGATGTTTTACAATAAACCAATAACAGATTGCGGCGCATCCGGCGATTAAACCGCCAGATATAAAGGCAAGAGAGTAAGAACCAGTAGCATCCACTATCATGCCTGCCACAACAGGGGAAAAGGCTCCACCAAAATAACCGCCAAAATTCTGAATTGCACCTACAGAAGCAACCATAGAAGGAGGGGCAATGTCACCGGCAAGTGCCCACGCGCTGCCTGTAATGGCAGAAATAAAACAAAGAGCAAGGGTCAGTAATGTTAAGGTAATAGCGAGCCCTTTGACAAATGGAACTGCACATACAACAATTGCGGCCGAGATGGCACATATACTAATTAAGGCACGCTTTGCTTTAATAGGTGTAGTAATTTCCTTGTCAACCAATTTTTTAGTAAGATATCCTCCGAAAATATTGCCAAAGATTCCGCCAAGCCAAGGAATACCAGCATATATACCCATTTCTTTAAGTGAGACATGATGGACATCAAACAAATAAAGGGGAAGGAAGACAAGGAAAATATTCCAGATCCAAATGGTACAGAAGAAGCCCAGAATCATCCCCCACACGCTTCGATATTTAAATAACGAACCCCATTTTATTTTTGATGATTGAATGCCTTGCTCTACTCCACCACCTTCCGACTTAATGTATTCAAATTCCTCCTTGGAAAGTTTTTGGCTTTTTTCAGGATTTTTATAAAAAATAACAAAACCGATTGCGAAGATGATGCCGATCACACCCGTTATATAAAACAACGCTCTCCACCCAAAAGTCACCATAATGAAAACGAGAAGTGGCGGTGCAATGGCTGGTCCCCATTTGGACGAAGAATCCCAAATTCCAGTTACCAAGCCTCGTTCCTTTTTAGGGAACCAATACGATGTGATCTTAGCCATCGTAGGAAAACACGGTGCTTCTCCCACTCCAAGTAAAATCCGTGCAGCAATAAATGAACTCATTTTATGAACGGCTCCCGTTAAAATGGTCGCGCCACTCCACCAAATAAGCGCGATTGTATACACCTTTTTGGTCCCGAACCGATCGATCAGCCATCCGGAAGGAAGCTGCATTAATGCATAACTCCAAGAAAAAAAGGTTCCCAACAACCCGATTTCGGTCACGCTTAGTCCGAGTTCCTTCATCATTTCGGGAGCTGCAATGGAGAGGTTGGCCCGATCAAGATAGTTGATTATTCCCCCAATCAATAACCAGATGACAACGGTCCAGCGAAATTTCCGGCCAATATTTAATGGCTTTTCTTGCTTTGTTTCCACTCTTGCTTCCATACCTTATCCCCCCTTGTTATATAAAACGCCATAATTGGCAGCGCTTCCAAAATAAGAAAAAGCCAGAGTTCACGCTTGGATTATATGTATATACAAGGAGGTTTTTGTTTTATAATATAAAACTCAGTTTTTGTTTTATGTCAAAAAATAAAAAAAGATAATTCTGTTTATTCTGTAAAGTATCGTATTATGAGGATTTGTGATTGTCAATCTTTATTCTTATTTTCAGGATTATATTCCTAGTTAACGTTTTATGCCAAATGGCGAAAATTGATTGACGTTTTTTTGTATAGTAAAATCATAACAAACTTTAGCCCACGATTCTTTTCCATCTCTAGTTTTGCTACCGGAAGGGCTTAGAGACCATTGTATCTCAAAAATCTCGGGCAACGTTAACCGGCGGTTAAGTTTTTTTATCATTTTTCTATAAGAAAAGCAAGCGCTCCTGATACATGTGGGACGGCCATATACGTACCTGATAAAGCAGCATGTAGTTTACTAGATAAGTGGGACATTAATTGTTCGCTTGGCGCTATTGAATCTACTTTTCTATTGGTATTACAAAATCTTAATGGAAGCCGTGATGGTTAACGGAGCTTCCACTACTTCCTAATAAGCACCCGGAATACTGTTTTCATTTGATGTGGTGATTCCATCCCTTCGCACATTTACTACAACTATATTTTTTATGAAGGGCTGGCTCATCGTCGTCCAATCCTCACAGTGACATTGAGTTACTCCCACCTCTTCTCCTTGAGGATCTGTTCATTAAATTTCATAATTTATAGCGGAAACGATTTGTTCGATTGATCCATCTCCTGAATCTGGTAAGGGAATTCATTTATGGTATATATTTCTTCCAACGTTGTTTTCTTTTTTTAATCTTTTATTTCCGTTTATCCATTTAAAAAATTCTAAAATAATATCTCTTGTTAATTTTTTATGATTTCGTATTTCCATTTATTGCTTTTAAGCTCAAGACAACTATGCCTCATATTAAACTATTGATCGTTAGTTCAATAAGAAAAAGAGCCGTGGTAACAGCTCCTTGTCCCCCACTTTCACCCTTTTGAAACGATAGCGTAATGTTTCTCCTACTTATTTTTTACTCTTTGCATCCGTTTGTGCTTATATTGTTCAAAATCCCAAATCGACAAAAATTCTTTTGCAGAAGTATAGCCTGATTTATAGAGAAAGTAGATTTCATCCTCATTCAGTTCAAAATCCGTTGCGTTGATGCCGCCAGTAGGAATTTGAATCGTGCGTTCAATCGTTTCTTCGTTCATATGTCGTAAATCATGGGCTTGAAGCATCGTTTTAAATATATTTTTAAAAAGGTGAATTGGCGTTGGTATAACCGGATCTATGTTAACTTCATCTTTCACAAAATGGAATCCGAATGTTGGAAAACGAGGATTGTCTGTATCAAATATCCATATTGGGAAGTTACTAAGTAAACCACCATCTAAAATGTAGGATTTTTTCCGGTCTTTTGATTTCCAAATAACCGGACGGAAGAAAAATGGTAGAGAGGCACTCATCATTACGGCAGTTGAAACTTTTAAATCAGCAGGAGACATCCCATAGCGTTCCAAATCATCTGGCAAAATAAGCATCTGACCATTCGAAACATCAGACGCGATTATCTTCAACTTTCCATCTGGAAGATCCGCGAATGTCTTAATCCCTTTTTCTGAAAGAAGAGAATCCACCCATGATTCCAAATAATCGTTTTTGTAAATCCCAAGATGAACCATAAGTTCCAAAGAGAAGCCCAAAATGGGAATTCGATTCAGAATTGTCCTGCCTCGAATCTTTGAGTAATTTATTTCACTAAACCGTTCTCTAATTTCATGGCTTTTATAGCCACTAGCCAAAAGAGCAGCTATTACTGCTCCTGCTGATGTCCCAGCAAGTCTTTCCCATTCGACTTTTTCCTCTTCCATTGCTTGAATCGCTCCAATAAAAGCAATTCCCCTGGCCCCCCCACCTTCAAAAACGGCATCTGCTTTCATTTTTTTCCACCTCTCGATAAGAGTTATTATTATTATTAACAATATTTTAAAATAAAGCGAATTTTCACACTCTTGGATACTAAAAATCAGCCCCTTCAGTTGAAGAATAAAACCGCTTGCCATCCATGACTGGAATTAATGACGGTTCTATTTTTTTAACCAATTAATTCGCTAACAGTAGCAAGAATCATATGAGTTTAAAAGGTTGTGTTTTTTAATCTGTAACACAAATTCTGTAATGTCATGTTCTTTGACCTTGCCAGCTTTTCAGGTTGTTCGCAGAATTAACCGTACTTCTAATCTCTGTTTATGCAATCCATCCCCGATTGACAATTGGTTGCTTATCTATCCAATTTCCTTTTTTATTTTTTATCACCTTTATTATTACTTCATGTCTGTGGATTCCCTACTTGAGAAACCCTTAATCATTTACTCTGGCTCTACTGCAATATTATTAAAAGGGGATAGACTATCCTTAACGCAACTTTGATGGTAATCAAACGTAATAATAGTAGTAGGATAGCATCTATTATCATGATATGTATAAAACGAGGCATTTGCATGGACAAATTATCAGATTAGGAATCAGCTTTTGATAAAGGTATTCTTTAAATTATGTCGAAAGGGATTTAGTAACAATGGAAGGAGTGAGAAAATGGAAAAGGACCGTGCCAAGAAAATGTATGATTACCACGTTTGGGCTAATCAGCAAGTGTTCCAAAACCTAAAACAATTACCGGACGGAGTCTATGGCGACACGATAAAAAGTGTCTTTCCCTCAATTAAGGAAGTCCTGGTTCACCTTTACGCAACAGACGTCACATGGTTGGAGATAATGAAAGGAAGCACCATTCAAGATACTTTTAAGAAAGTTAAAAGGCGACGGGAAGAAGTGGATGGAGTTTCAATAAATGAACTTGAATCCTACTATGATGAACTTGCAAAGGATTATGACGTTTTTCTTGCTACGCAGCCTGATCTTGAACGGACCATTGTAACCGAACATCCCAAAATGGGGGCGTGTGAGTTTGTACTTGCCGACCTCATCCATCATGTAGTGAATCACGGGACCTATCATCGCGGTAATGTGTCGGCGATGCTCCATCAACAAGGCGAGCGTGGCACACCTACAGATTATGTATTTTACTGTTTAAAATAAGCTCGGTATGGCACCTCGAAAACAAAGAAACATCAATTAGGAGGTGTGGCTGTAAATATCTAAAGCTCATTCCAGATGAATGCAGATGATTCCCTTTCCAGGATCGTCTGCTCTTTTACTATAAGGAATGACAATCCGATTGCTCGAGGCGTATGGCAGATAGAAAAAAGGCATTGATATAAGTACCAATGCCTTCAATATATGGTTACATGCTCTTTAGAGCTTTACCCGTTGAAGACGAAGTGCATTTAATACGACTGATACAGAACTGAAAGCCATGGCAGCACCCGCTAACCATGGGGCAAGCAGTCCAATTGCCGCAATTGGTATTCCGATTACGTTATAGGCAAATGCCCAGAATAGGTTTTGTTTGATATTTCGCATCGTTTTCCTGCTCATGAGGATTGCATCTGCAATACTGTTCAAATCACCCCGGATCAAAGTGATATCAGCAGCTTCCATGGCTACGTCCGTCCCTGTTCCGATAGCCATTCCTATATCAGCAAGTGCAAGCGCGGGTGCATCATTAATCCCATCCCCGACCATTGCCACTCTTTTACCGGCTGACTGAAGTTTTTTAACTTCTTCCGCTTTCCCTTCTGGAAGGACTTCTGCAATCACTTGGTCAATGCCCACTTGATCTCCGATTGCATTTGCTGTCTTTTGATTATCCCCGGTTATCATGATGACCTGGATATCCATTGCTTTTAACCTTTTAATCGCCGTTAGGGAGGTATCTTTAATCGTATCCGCAACAGCAATGATGCCTGCATATTCTCCTCCAATGCTTGCGAGCATCGCGGTTTTCCCTTGCTCTTCAAGTTCTTCCATCGCTGTTAGCGCCTTTGTGATATCCACGTTATTTTGCTTCATCAATTTACGCGTTCCCACGAATAACACTTTTTGATCCACTACAGCTCTCACCCCGTAACCAGGAATCGCTTCAAATTCCTCAACCACCGCAAGTGATATCTGTCTTGCTTGAATTCCTTGAACGATCGATTGGGCAAGAGGGTGTTCAGATTGTTTTTCAGCTGCACCGATAAGAGATAAAAACTGTTCTTGTTCCATTCCATTCTCGATGAGGACATCGGTCAGTACAGGGGTACCATTCGTTACCGTTCCCGTCTTATCCAAAATGACCGTATCAATATGGTGAGTGGTTTCCAAGTGTTCCCCGCCTTTAAATAAAATACCGAATTCGGCGGCCCGACCTGATCCTGCCATGATGGATGTGGGGGTGGCCAGACCTAAAGCACATGGACAGGCTATGACAAGCACTGCAATCATCGCTTCAAAAGCTGGTGTGAATTCTCCAGGGTTAACCCATATCATCCAAACCAGAAAAGTTAAAAGGGCGATCCCGACAACAATTGGAACGAAAACACCGGAAATTTGGTCAGCAAGCCGTTGAATCGGAGCTTTGGACCCTTGCGCATCTTCGACGACTTTGATGATTTGGGAAAGAGCTGTATCCCTTCCGATCTTTGTCGCTTTCATTTTGAGAAAACCATTTTTATTCAATGTTGATCCGATCACAGGATCCCCGTTTGTTTTATCCACCGGAATGCTCTCACCCGTTAACATGGATTCATCGACTGCAGAGTTCCCTTCGATCACTTCTCCATCGACAGGGATCTTTTCACCCGGCTTCACCAAAACAGTATCCCCTACAATGACTTCTTCAAGCGGTATTTCACGTTCTTCCCCATTCCTTAACACCAATGCCGTTTTGGCCTGAAGCCCCATCAATTTTTTGATGGCCTCGGAAGAACGCCCTTTTGCTTTTGCTTCAAAAAGCTTCCCTAAAAGAATGAGGGTGATAAGAATCGAACTAGTTTCGAAGTAAAGTTGTGCTGTATTGTGATGGGAACCGCTTGAGGTGATTGCCTGATAGACACTGTAAAAATAAGCAGCGGATGTTCCCATTGCAACCAATACATCCATATTGGCACTTTTGTTTTTTAAGGCTTTATAAGCACCAACATAAAACTGCTTCCCAATGATGAATTGCACAGGGGTGGCAAATGCCATTTGCACCCAGGGATTCATGAGGAAATCAGGCATATAGATGAACGAAGTAAAACTGAAATGACTTACCATCGCCCATAACAATGGAAAAGATAAAATCACCGAAAAGATGAAGTTATTCTTTTGTTTTTGAATTTCTTTCTGACGGAAATCCACTGAATCCCTATTATCTTCCTTGATGATCGCCCCATACCCCAACTTCTCCACTCGTTGAATGATATCAAGTGGGGAGGCTTCGGAAGGATCATACTCGACGGTCGCATTTTCGAGCGCAAGATTCACATTAGCCATACTCACTCCATCCAACTTATTTAACCCTTTCTCAATTCGGGTAGCACAGGCAGCACAGGTCATGCCAGTAATCGTAAATTCCTTTTTCTCTTTCACTACATCATAGCCAAGGTCTTGTATCTTCTTTTCAAAGTCATGGGTGCTTAATTTTTCCGAATCATATTTTATGACCGATTTCTCAAGGGCCAAATTAACGGTGGCTTCCTCAACGCCTTCCATCCTGTTTAACCCTTTTTCAATCCTGGTTGCACAGGCAGCGCAAGTCATGCCTGAAATCTGCATACTTGTTTCTTTTATCTGTCTGCTCACATCATCCCCGCCTTCCTATACCACTCTGGGGTATAATTCTTTGTAAAAAAGAAGTGCTTTAACAGCACCCTCAAATCTTACTCGACATCGTAGCCTTGATCATCAATCGTTTCTTTTATTTTTTCAAGTGATACTTTTTCATGATCAAACGCTACATCCACTTTGCCTGCATCCAAATTCACTTTTACGCTTTCAACACCTGCCAGTTTACCTACATTCCCTTCAACTGCATTCACACAATGACCACAAGACATTCCACTTACATTCAATGTTACCTTTTCCATTTTAACCACTACTCCTTTATTTTTTCATTAATTTTTGTATCGTTACAAGCACTTCATCTATAACCTCTGTATCCCCATCATTCAGGCGTTCGACCACACAATTCCTTAGATGGCCTTCCAATAAAATCTTGGCCACACTATTCATCGCACTTTGTGTAGCTGCTATTTGGGTAATCACATCATCACAGTACGTATCTTTTTCAATAAGACCCTTTATACCGCGAATTTGACCTTCGATTCGATTTAACCGGGTTGTTAAATTCTTTTTTACTGCTTCTGAGTGATGACTCTTTCGGCCGTGAGAAGAAGTCGTACAGCATTCTTCTTCATTCATAGAATCTTGACTATTCATCATTTCATCCATTCCCATCCCTCCTCGAAAATTAATATACCATACCCTCCTACCCTATGCAAAGAATTAGTTTTTTGTTCATTATTTACTACAATCTTAGTTCTTTATTCATATCATTGGGATTAGGTCTTTCTAGCAACTAAACTCACTTTCACAATATACTGTTTAAGGGACAGGTAATTAGCAGATCATCCATACAGTTTATTAAAACATTAACCATAATTAAGATGTGCTTCACTATCAATCAATTGTAATTGATACTGCCTAATCAATTCTATTAATAACTCACTATATATTTTCTCGCCCGCTTCATTTTCTACTGTACTATACCCTGCTTTCTGTAATGCTGTCGCCTGCTCCGTATAAGTTTTAGAAGAAAATAAACCATTCTTTTCATATCGGGGATTTTCAGTTAAAAAAACTGAATGATCTTGGAGAGAATCGGAAATCGTATCATACACTCTAAAATCAGCTTGAATATTCTCTTCATGAAATTCACTCGTACTAATATTTGCCGACTTGCCATCCCAGTTATAACTTTTTATCCCAAAAATATTGTTATACTTCACTGACAACTCTGATTTTCCCCAACCGGATTCCAATATAGCTTGTGCTATTGTAATTGAAGGAAGAATACCATATTCTTTATAATTATCAATGGCCCCCTCTTTTATGCTGGAAATGAAACTCACTTGCAAGCTATCTTTATTTTCTTTATTTGAGCTAGTACCCTCAGCATTTAAATATTTCAAATATGCATGGACTTCTTTTTTTTGTTTTTCACTATAACCTAATGCTTCAATCACTTCATCAACCTCTTTCAATCGATATTGATTTTTCTTCTTCTCAATAAACAGATTTGCCGTCTTTTCTATTTCTTGCTTTGTCATTGTGTCTAGTGCATATTCCACACTCGCTATCGCAGCAACGTCTTTCCAGTTCACTTGTATTTTCCCAATACTTGTCTCATCAATAACATTTTGAATTTCTTTCATTTTTTCTGTAGAAATTGAGTTAATATCAAATAATTTTATAAAATTCAGAGCTCCTATCAATATCAATGCAAAAATAATAATTTTCCCTAATCTTGCTCGTTTCACTTTTCTTCCCCTTTTCATCCCTTATTTGGAACATCGAAAGTCCATCTCTGATTAATATAGTACCTTTCATATGTCACAACAGTATGACAAAAAAAGCATCACCAATGTGGTGATGCCCTACTGTGTTTCAAACCATATCGTAAAATGAATATTCATCTCGTTTAAAGTAACTTCATATCTTAAATCATTTTTAGCCAATATATTGGCTACTATTGCCAAGCCCAATCCCGTTCCAGAAATTTCTTTATTTCTCGATTTTTCTATCACATAAAAAGAATCCCATATATTTTGCAAATGTTCTTCTTTTACTATTGTTGTTTTATTTTTTATTTCGAATTTCAAACTGCCGTCAAAATCATTCTCCAATGTTATGACAAAAAAATCTTCTTCCCCATACTTAATGGCGTTGCTAATAAGGTTGTTAAATACAATATCCATTTGTCTTTTATCTGCTTTTACCATGCATTTCTCAGCTGAATCTAAGTGATCGCGAACTTCTATGCCAGCGTTATTCAATAGAGCTTTATAATGGAAAATTAACTTTTGGAGAAACTCTCTTAAATCGAACGTTTCTTTGCTGGCATCCAAGGCTTGCACTTTAGCAAGCATAATTAAATGATCTACCATATCAGATGTATTTTTCACTTGTTCCAAGATAACATTTGTATATGTCCCATCATCTAAGCCATCCATTATGCCGATTGTATAGGCTTGTATTAATGATAACGGTGTCTTCACCTCATGGGATATGTTTGTTACCAATGAATTTAAATTCTGATTTTTCATTTCCAATTGTAAATGGGCATTTTTTAAGCGAGTGCTCATATCATTGATACTGTGAGATAATTCCTCTATTTCATCTCCTGACTTTATATCTACTTGTTTAAAGTTCAAATTGGCAATATCTTTTGCCACACTTTGTAGCTTTTCTAATGGAGTAATGATTTTTTTGGAATAATATGCGACTAACAATAAGATGATGATGATACCGAAAACAATGGAGTAAAAATTTAGTTGATTGATAATTTCCATGGCATCGGTATTATGAACGACAACTGTACCGATTAAAACCAGGTGACCCTCCTGCTCATACAATAAAGTCAGCAAGCTTGACTTTATTTTCCCTTGATTATATAACTGTTTGACAATTTCACCCTCGTTTACCTTTTTTAATGTATCCTCCGTTATCCAAAACTTATTCAATGGAATTTTTTCTTTATATAGACTAAATTGCATAAGCTCATTCAGTTCATCGATATTACTTTTATTTTCGATGATAACGATTGTTACATTGTTAGTAATTTCAGTGGAATTTTCAATTTCCTTTAATTTATTGATACTCAAATCATTTATTTCATCGTAAGTTGATGTGAGTTTTTGCTTCATTTTATACAAATAATAATCAGACAAAAAATAGTTGTTTAATAAATAAGATATACCGAAAACGATAACCATTATTATACTGACCATGGATAATAATTTAGTGCTTATTTTATTGCTCTTTATCATGGAAGCTATACCCCAATCCCCTATGAGTGAGAATGTTGTGAGCCCCAATCTTATCCCGCAATCTATTAATATGCGTGTCGACTGTTCTTTCTTCCCCGATATAACTCATTCCCCATACCATTGATAACAAAGTATCCCTGGACAATATTTGCCCCTTATTTTTATATAAAAATGCCAACAACTCAAATTCTTTTTTGTAAAGGATTACTTCATTACCATTTTTATATACTTTCAGTCTAAGCAAATCGATTTTCAAATCCCTGATCCCTACTATTTTTTCCATACCAAGCATCTTTTTCACTCTTAGAATCAATATTCGCGGGTCAAATGGTTTTCGGATATACTCATCGGCTCCAATATCTAGTGCACTGAATTCATCATCATTAGATGATCTAGCTGTCAGCATCACTACTTTCACCAAGCTCACTTTCTTTATTTCAGAACAGACTTCCATTCCATTTAATTTCGGCATCATCCAATCCAACACAACCAAATCGATTTTATTAGAAAAGAAGAGGTTCAAAGCCTCATCACCATCATAAGCAACATACACATTAAATCCTTCTTTCTCGAAATAAGTCTTCAATATGACTGTCAACCGTTTTTCATCATCAGCTATCAAAATGTTCATTGAAAACTCTCCTTATTCATCCAAAAAAGTGAAACCTTAATATAAGACTTCACTTTCTTTTTATGTTTTATTACAAATAGAAGTTATTTCCCCATTAATTCCTTTTTCAGCACATTCCAAATCGGATTATTTATTTCTATTTCTTCTCGGTTTGGCTTTTCACCATTATCCAACGCCCCCCAGTATTTCCAGTTAGGCGCCTGATTCCCGAGTTGATAATCCATCCCCTCCCAAGTATCTTCACGGAATGCATAAAAGGCCCAATGCCACCCATAATCATTGAAAACTGAAATTAAGTCATCAATATACCTGTCAGAGCCTTCGACCCTACGATTAATACCAAATTCTTCGGCAATAATACGATTATCTGGTATATTATTTTCTTTTGCCCACTTCCTAACAGGTTCTAAAAATTCCTTTAAGGCACTTTTATCAAATGTTTTCACTGTTTGCTGTTCTCCAACTCTCACGGGACCAGGGTATTTATATTTAAAACCTTTTCTTTTATTTTGACTTGTCATTTCATATGGCTCATACATATGGAACGCATATAAAACCTTATCATCCTTAATTGGTTTTAAATATTCAAATGCCCATGGCGTGGCATAAAGACCCGAATTAAGAATAATCGGTGTTTCTTTATCCACAGTTCGAACAGAATGTACAATTGTTTTATACAATTCATTTAAATCTGCTGCTGTATGTTCTACATTGTTATACCACTCCCTATAATCCTCTGTCCAAAAATCATTGAATCCTGTAGCTGTTTCGGGATGTGGTTCATTAATCAAGTTATAACCTACCACAGCCGGATGATCTTTCAATCTCTGTGCAAGATCTCTCCAGAATAAAGCGGATTGTTGATGATATCTAAAATCTTTCCAAATGCGATCATCGTTTTCATAATTGTTAAACTGTCTCCACCGGTTTCCTGGAAGACTGAGTACTGTCAAAACAACCTTAGATCCACGTTCATACGCAGCATCCAAATCTGACTTCAATTTAGAAAAATCTTCCTCATCAATACCTTTGTATTCATCTGCGTTTCCCATTAAAAAATCTCTTTTAGGATGATCATCAGGCTGGTCATTAAACAAAAAGTCATAGTCTTTTGCCCATTTATCGGGAGCCAAACGAATAAATTCAATATTAAACTCATTGGCTGCTTTATAGTTTTCAGGCAAGGATTTGGAATTCATGAAATTCGTTCCTCTTTTCTGTTCATCCCAAAACCCTACTTTTCCACTAGAGGTGTCGTCAGCTATTAGTTCTAGCTCCTCCTCTTCCTTCGGAATCATCGTACTGCATCCAGATACGAATAATGCCATCATTGTCAATATAAAGGAAATCAAAATTTTAAATGTCTTCATGTAGTTCTCCCCTAGCCTTTATTTTTTTCAAGTTCACCACTCAAATGTATTGTAGAAAACGTTTGTTACAGGAATGTCACAATGAACATTGAACAAAAAAGAATGATTTCCTTCGCTTACAGGACATCATTTAAGATAGGTTCCTATATAGTAAGAAACAATTCTACATTGAATTTTTGCTTCTCGAAAACATAAAAAAACGCAGGGGATACATTTTTTCATGTATCCTCTGCGTTTTGTATTTTCATTTTGAGTTAAAATGACAAAATGTGATGCTTACAGTCCGTTTGAACTATTATGATTCCTTTTCTTTTTCACTAAAAGGATGATGGCAATGATAAAGGCTACTACGCTATAGATCCAGGTAAACATAAAGGCCAGACCCAATCCAATATTTGCATCCATATAATCGCTTTTCACGTGATCTATGGCTAAATATAGAAGCGGTGCACCTCCAATGATGAGCAGGATGACCAAGAGAACATTCCATTTCGGGTTCCTTATTGATAAAATCATAATGATAAAGGATAGCAAGAGAAACGCTTCTGATGCTATCGTCAAAGTTACCAGATTGCTCATCATAATTCACTCCTAATCGTGGTTGCATAAATGGAATATTTTAGATGTGTTCACTTATATATATGTTCCTTTTCAATCCTTTTTCATTTATCCCATAATATTTATTAATCATTCACTTTGTTTACTGCTGAATATAGGCACATCTTTTTTAAAAAAACCTGAATACCTCCAAAAGGCAATGAAGGATCCAGGTTTCATGTTAATGTTTCTTTGATAATTGCAATGCATTCTTGATGCTTTTCAGTGATTTTGAGCTTCCATACATCAAGACTCCACCACGATAGATTTTTGCTCCGATTATTCCAAGTAAAACAATGGTTAAGATCAATACTGCAATGCTGATGGCGATTTCCCAAAATGGGACATCGAGCATGCCTACGCGTAGGAACATGATCATTGGCGTGAAAAATGGAATGAAAGAGGTAATCGTAATATAACTGGCTGAAGGATTACCCAGTCCAAACATCGCAATCATAAAGGCAATGACCACCAACATGGTCATCGGTGAAATCATTTGCTGGACATCTTCAATTTTGCTGACAACGGACCCAAGGCATGCCGCAAGAGTCGCGTACAGAAGATAGCCAAGCAATGCGAAAATGATCGCATAAATGATCGTGGAGATATTGATGTTGCCGAAACCAAAAAATGAAAAGAATCCTTCATTCATACCTGTCAGGTTTTGTTTAATCGAGAAATAGCCCACTCCAAAAAATAAAATCATTTGAGTAAGACTAAGCAAAGCCACCCCCATTATTTTGGCAAACATCTGCGTGACGGGCGGGACACTTGAAATCAGGATTTCCATGACTCGTGATGTTTTTTCAGTGGCTACTTCCATTGCAATCATCGTTGCATACATCAATACACCGAAGTAAATGACGAATAAGAGCACATACACGAGACCGCGTGCTTGATTAAGATCTTCTTCCGTTTTGGCATTCTTCTGGAGCGCAACCGTTTCAAAGGCTGGCGGTGTATTCAATCGAGCGATTTGCTGCTCTGTCAATTTCAATTCCTTCGCCGTTATTTGACCTTTCAATTGGGTAAGTGCGAGAAGCAAATCATTGCTTACCATGGAATCTGAAATTTGATTCGCTTTATACGTTCCCTTGAAACCGACGCTGTCATCGTTTTCGATTAACAGATACCCAACGATTTCTTCAGCGCTAACCATTTCCTCCGCTTCCTTTTCATCCTTGGCGGATAGTACCGAGAGATCTTCGTTCACACTTGCTACCGCACTCTTATAAGGAGCAAATAAGCGATTTTCAGTTTGATCGATAACGGTAACCTTTTCCTGATCATCACTATCGAAAGTATCAATAAGCTTCGAAATATTCGTAAGAACAAGAATCAAGGCCATCATAATGATTGTAGAAATGATAAAGGATTTCGTTTTTAATTTTGATAGATATGTATGGGAAAGAACAATCCAAAATTTATTCATAGACTGCACCTACTTTTTCAATGAAAATATCAGTCAGCGAAGGTTCTTCCAATTCGAATTTCCGGACGAACCCTCTTGGAACAAGATCACGAATCATGGTCTCTGCTACATCTTCACCAGTGACTTGAAGGATTTTCCCTTCCATCGTGTTCTTAACTTTTGTTACACCAGGATAGGTATCCAAGAAAGATAAATCAAAATCAGCTTTAATCGACACATTCTTTTTACCAAAAGAACGCTTAATTTCTTTTAATTTCCCAGCCACAACCGGGGAACCTTTATGCATGATGCATAGATGCTCACACATCTCCTCAACATGCTCCATGCGATGGCTCGAGAAAACGATCGTCGTCCCGCCGTCCCTTAAGTCGATGACCGCTTTCTTCAGTATTTCCACATTAACCGGATCCAGCCCGCTAAATGGTTCGTCAAGAATAAGTAATTCTGGTTTATGTATCATGGAAGCGATCAGCTGGATTTTTTGCTGATTTCCCTTTGAAAGCTCTTCAACTCGTTTATCGATGTACTCGGGTACCATAAAGCGGTCTAACCAATACTCTAGCTCTTTCAAAGCATCCCGTTTATTCATCCCTCTTAATCTAGCCAAATACACTATTTGATCGCGCACCTTCAGTTTAGGATATAGCCCCCGTTCCTCCGGAAGATAACCAATCAATGAGCTATTCGTATAATCGATTTTCTTACCACCCCAACTTATTTCTCCTTCAGTTGGGTCAAGCAGGCCGAGTACCATCCGAAACGTGGTCGTTTTCCCCGCTCCGTTCCCACCTAAAAACCCAAACATTTCTTTCTCTGGGATCGTTAAATCAAGCTGATTGACAGCTGTGAAATCCCCAAATTTTTTCGTGACTTCCTTGATTTGTAAAGCCAATGGACAACCTCCTATTATATGATTCTTTATCTATATTATCGGAAATGTTTTCCAAATTCAACTATCACCAAGAAAAAAATCACTCCTTTTCTCCTACGATTATATGCAAATTCCTAAAAAAACATTTCCACTATCCACCATTTCAAAAGAAATGCAAAGTTTGCAATAAGATTTTTCTGCGAATCTTAGAAATACTCCTCCCTTTCCTCCTCTTATTGCATGACATGGAGTTATTCACATTCCCGTAACGTCTCCATCCTACCCCTAACAGCCAGTATGTCACGAAACTGAATAGCCTTATGTCCCCTTTCGCATCCGGTTAACTCATTTCCAACGTATACGATTGCAAAGAAAGGTATATGTCAGCTATGCTATCCATCACTTCGGCAAAATGTTGTCGATGAAATATAAATGGTGGTCATCGTTTTCTTCCAAATTTTTATCTTTCGATTCACTCTGAATAATCAAATATACAGTGTTCCAACGTAACAAAAAATAGGTTGGGTACCCAACCTATTTCCATAAATTCGTCTATTTGCTTGCGATAAATTTAAACTGATGCAAGTGTGTTTTTATTTTACTACCGTCACTTTTACATGACAATTTTCAAGCAATTGTCTTGATGCTTCATCGATTTCTACATCCGTAATGATCTCATCCACTTCACTAGGCGGTACGATTAGCGAAAACGCCTTTTTTCCAAACTTTGAGGAATCTACCATCAAAATCACTGAATCCGACCTTTCGATCATTTTCTTTTTTAATAGAGCCTGCCCCTCATTAGAATCACTGAGTCCTTCTTCTAGGTGAATCCCCTTGCAAGACAAAAACGTTTTGTTGACATGATACATCGTTAATGATTTCTCTGCTATCGGACCAACAAATGATAAAGACTTTGACAGCAATCTTCCCCCTGTTGAAATAACCTCTATTTTTTCTTTTTTACTCAATTCCATAATCACTTTAGTGGAATTGGTAATAACCGTTAGCGGTATGTTTGGTAAGGCTTTTGACATATACCAGGCAGTTGTACTTGCATCTAAAATAATCCTGTCACCTTCCACTACCCGCTTTGCCGCTTCATATGCTATCACTTTTTTTTCGTTGACATTTGTTATCACTCTTTCGGAAAAATGGATTTCCGAATCATCTTCTTGCAGGCTAACCGCACCGCCGTGGCTGCGTATAAGTTTTGTTTCTTTCTCAAGCTTTTCGAGATCACGCCGGATTGTTTCCTCCGTAACTGAAAAGATTTCACTTAATTCTGTAACACGAATACTCGAACGTTCATTTACGAGTTCGACAATTTTTTGGTGTCTTTGAGCTACAAGCATTCCAACTTTCTCCTATCTATATAATCTTTGTTTACTTTTGTTTGTTTTTGTATTGTAACATATATTAAGCCCTCTATATAAATAGAGAGCTTAGGAACTGCTTTTTTTCATTAATATCGTTATTTGGCAATTAGTTTAAAACCTTCAATAATTTCTTCAATATCTTCATCACTAATATCGATTACTTCGCCAATACTTTTAGCGTACACCAATGCTTTTGCACTATATTCAGCTACTTCTAGCCTATCAAATACACTCAGTAAACTTTTTCCTGAGACAACTGCATACCCATTTTCAATTAATAGGACAGGATTATCCTCTGCTAGTTTATCGGCAATCATTCTATTATGATCTTCCCCCATTCCAAAAGGGACTTTATCTATATCCCGAAGAACAATGTAGGCCTCTGGAATTATGTGTGTATTATATTTAACATCTGTCACTGCATAGGCCATTAAAAATCTTGGGTTCGCAATGATTACCGATGTAAGCTCCGGGTTTAACTCATATATTTTTTGATGAAGTTCATAAAACTCACATGGTTCCTTGCCAGCTTCACTAAAATCCTGATGAATAAGAACCAATTCATCTTCCTTAATATATTTACGGTCTTGTTGAGAAGGCGTGATTAAGATAGATCCATCTTTAAGTCGTGTTGAAAAGCTGCCTGATATACTTGTAAAAAGCTGACGATCATATAACCGTTCCAATAACCTGATCATTTCTTGACGGCAAGAATCCTCTTCGACAGAATGGTGCTTCATTTCTATCTGTGTTAATTTATCCACTTTATATAAATCTATTTCTTGTAAATTTTGTTCGGTCAGTTCAAAGGGTTTCCCTATATTTCTCGCATTTATTTCCATACATGCAGTATCTTCAAGGGTTTCAAACAACATAAAAGCATCAAAAATAGTGGGTTTCCCTACCACTATACCATGATTCTCCAATATGACTGCATCCCCTCCTTTTGCAAATTCAGCCGAAATATTTTCTTTTAACTTGTCGCTTCCAGGAATCGCATAGGGTGCAACCTGAAGGGAGTCTGCTACACTCTTATATGCATGTAAAAGCAACTTTGGGTTTGGTCCCTTGCGTGCCATACTAAAGGAAACCAATGCCGGGGGATGTGCATGTACGACAGCTTTAATGTCCGGCCTAGCTTCATAAATCCCCTGATGAAAGGGAAGTTCTACCGATGGTTTATGTTTCCCTATGACTGTACCGTCTTTTTTGACGCACATGATATCATTCATGGTTAATGTTCCTTTATCAATGCCCGATGGAGTAATCCAAAGGTCACCATTTTCATCTAGAATAGACAGGTTTCCTCCTGAAATTGTTGTCATGCCATACTTATAGACACGTTCCATGATCATAACAATTTGTTCGGCTGGATGCAGATTTTCATTCATACTTTATCACTCCTATTATTTATATTCTTTCATGGAAATTGCTTGTTTGAATTTTTCAATCAAGGATGATCCAATTTTTTCTTTTGGCTCATATTTTTTTACAAGAAACGAGTGTTGTATTAACTTACGTGCCGTTTGTAAATCGCTTAATTCATTGCCTGAAATCATTTGCACTAGTATATTCCCAATCGCTGTAGCCTCTGTTGGTCCAGCGTATATGGTTTTCCCGCTAAGGTCTGCCGTAAGTTGATTAACGAATTCATTTTTCGCTCCTCCACCGACAATATGAAGTTGCTCGATTCTTTTCCCCGTTACCTCTTCTATTTGCCGAATGGACATCGCATAAATAATAGACATATTTGTAAATATACAGTTCGCTAATTCACCCACTGTATGTGGAATCTCCTGATTCGTCTCGCGACAATACTGCTGAATTTCTTGAATCATATTTTCTGGATTTAAAAATCGTTTATCATAAAAGTTGATGAACTGCCTGCACTCATTTATTTTCTCTGCCTCAAATACAAACTGCTCGAAGTTATAGTCTTCCTTCAAATGTCTTCTGACTTCTTGAATAACCCACATGCCAATGATATTTTTCAGGAAGCGGAAGGTTCCGTATGCACCCCATTCATTTGTATAATTGTTTTTAAGGGCTAACTCATTCACGATCGGTTTATCGCTTTCAATCCCAAGCAACGACCACGTTCCGCTACTAATATAGGCCCATTCCTCTCCATTACCAGGTGAACCGACTATGGCGGAAGCAGTATCATGTGAAGCAACGATAATCACTTCTGTATCGGGAAGATCAAAAGTAGAAAAACATTCTTTCATCAGTTTTCCTAATCGTTCTCCCGGATTAGCAAAAGGCGGGAATTGATCTTTAGATAATGCAATCAGGTTCAGTAACTCTTCATCAAACTTCTTCGTGTTTACATTCAATAATTGCATCGAAGAAGCACTTGTAACTTCTGTGACCTTTTTTCCCGTTAGGCAGTAACCTAAATAATCAGGCACAGTCATGACATTCATGGTACCTTTCAGCTTCTTGGGGTCTTCTTCGTACAATTGATATAACGTGTTAAATGATAAGAATTGAATCCCCGTTTTTTGATAAATGATTTCTTTAGGTAGGGTTCTTGTGACCTTTTCGATTGTATTTTCGGTGCGCTTATCACGATAAGAGATAACTTCTTGCACTCTCTGTCCATCATCATCCAACAATACGTAATCCGTTCCCCACGTATCAATGCCAAGTGTACAGTGGTCGTATCCAAGCTTTTTTGCTGATTCTAACCCCTTTAAGATTTCATTCAATAAATGATCAATATCCCAAAAACATGTTTCATTTTGTTTGGTGAAGCCATTCGCAAATCGATGAATTTCTTCAATTACTAATTTCCCGTTCTCCATCTTCCCTAAGACCAGCCGGCCACTTGAAGCACCAATATCCACCGCTATATGTATCATTAGTCCACACTCCTCAATTTCTTTAAACCATGCATTATGGAATTGTGATCACGGCCAAAGAAGTCATGCAGCTCTAAATAATAGGCATAGAGTTGTTTATAGATCCTTACATTTTCTTTAACCGGTATAAAAGACTCTTCTTTTACTTTTGCCATTTTAGAGGCAGCCTCCTCTATGGAATCATACCCACCATTTATACGGCCGGCAGCTGTGGCTGCGTATATGGCTGCTCCTAATGCAACCACTTGTTCCCCATCCGCGATTTTAATTTCGCGATTTAAAATATCGGCATATATCTGCATTAATAGTTTATTTTTTTGAGGTAATCCGCCACAGGCAAACAAATCGGTTATCTCTATACCATCATTCTCAAATGTTTCAAGGATTTTCCTTGTTCCAAAAGCTGTTGATTCTAAAAGTGCACGGTATATTTCTTCCGGCTTCGTAGAAAGAGTAATCCCTGCAATGACACCTGACAAGTTCGCATCGACAAGGACTGTTCGGTTGCCATTCCACCAATCTAACGACACTAACCCTGATTGACCAGGCATTAAGCAGGAAGCCTTTTTTTCCAATAAGTCATGTAGATTGACACCTTCTTGCTCAGCTTCTTTCTTTACATACTCCGGAACAGCTTGCTCAATATACCAGGCAAACGAATCGCCAACAGCCACCTGTCCCGTTTCATAACTGAATGATCCGGGAATGATTCCATCTTCCACTACTCCGCAAATACCCTCTATTGTTTGTTTTTTCTCAGCAATTAACATATGGCAAGTAGAGGTTCCCATCGTCATCACAAATTGACCTGGATGGACGGCTCCCACAGCTGGAACACCTGCATGGGCATCGATTATGGCTACAGAAACAGCCGTACCAGGTTTCAACCCAATCTTCTTAGCCATCTCTTCTGTTAAACCACCCGACCGCCCAGCTATGGGTAACACTTCACCACGCAATTTTGTATCCAGAATATCCAGAAGGCGTTCATCAAGAGCCGCTAAAAAAGCAGGGTCCGGATATCCATCTTCTTTATCCCAAAGTGCTTTATAACCGCTCATATTACTGCTGCGTACCAGCTCATTCGTCAGTCGGAAGGTAATCCAATCCCCGGCTTCCATAAATAGATCCGTTTCTTCATAGATATCTGGTGTTTCTCGCAACACTTGCAATATCTTAGGAAACATCCATTCAGAAGAAATTTTCCCGCCATATCGTTGCAGGAATGGCTGATTCGTTGCCTGTGCAATGCGTGTAATATCATCCGCTTCTTTTTGTGCGGCATGATGTTTCCATAATTTCACCCAACTGTGAGGGTCCCTTTTCCATTTCTCATCAAAACAAAGGGGATTTCCCTTCTTATCAATTGGCAAAATGGTACATGAGGTAAAATCGATTCCAATGCCAATCACATCATTTGTATCTACTCCACTTAACCGAATCACTTCAGGAACAGAAGTGTATAAAACGTCCAAATAATCACCTGGATGCTGGAGAGCCCAATCTTTTTCAAGTTTACGACCGTCTGGAAGCCTATTAGACATTACTCCATGACGATATGGTGTAACATGTGTTGCCAATTCATTTCCGTTCGCTATATCTACTAACAACACTCTGCCAGATTCAGTTCCATAATCAATTCCAATTGTATATCTCTCATTCATCCCTTCAACATCTCCTAACATGCAAGTCACTAAATGATTTTAATAAAAAGCCCCCTCTAGATTGTTGAGAGGGGACATTTTGGTCTATCAAACACTAAAAATTAAAATCAGCTGCATTGTCTTTCGTAAAATCTGTCGGTGGTCCCATGATGATTGTTTTTCCATCTTCCCACACATCAATTTCACCTACATTTTCAACTTTCAAACCATCTTCTGGTTTTTCCCCTTCAGCTAAACGTTTGGCAAGGGCAACGGTTAAATAACCTAGTTTGTCTGGCTCCCAAAGAATGGCGACATCTAGAGATCCATCTTCTAAATATGGTGAAGAGTCTTTCGGTAGAGCCGTTCCAACGACTGTAATATCATCTTGCAGTCCTTTTTCCTGAACAGCTTGGGCTGCCCCAAGAGGTGCCGGAGTAGAAAAAGCCATGATTCCTTTTAATTCAGGATTTGATTTTATTAAATCCAATGTTTTTTGGTATGCCACCTGTTGTTTTTCATCCGTCGCGATTTTATCCGAAACTAATTCAATACCAGGATAATTCTCTTCCAGTTCTTTCTTTGCTGCATCAATCCAGGTGTTTAAGTTTGCAGCTGAAAGCCCCCCTGTTAATATCGCGATTTGCCCTTTTTCAACACCCATTTGTTTTACGAGGGATTTAGCGATATGGCGACCGTATGCCTCATCGTCTATTTGGTGGACGGATAATTCTACAAGGGATTGATCAGCTGGTGTATCCCAGTCCATTACAATTATTCCTTCATCCTTCGCTTTTTGAAGGACTGGTGAGAGTGATGCTGCGTCATTTGGAGCTACCGCGATTACATCCACATCTTGACTAATTAAATCTTCAATGACTTTTACTTGCTGTGCAGCATCCGGTTCCGTAGGTCCTGTGTAAATGGTTTCCACACCAAGGTCTTTACCTGCTTGAATCGCTCCTTTTTCAGAAGCATTGAAATATGGTATCCCCATTAACTTTGGAACTACGGCAATTTTCAACTTCTCATTACCACCTCCGCCACTAGTTCCTTTTTCACTGTTTCCCGTTGCTCCTTCTTGTGATACACAGCCTGCTAACAGTCCCCCAGCTAAAATAGCTGTTGCTAAGATCCCCGTCATTTTCTTCATAATGATCCCCCTTGAATTTTTCTTATTTTTTCTAAAGTATTTTCAAAGATTACATGGTCCTGTACATTACGCTACAGAGTTTGAAGGTACATTCTTTTGACTTTTTTCATCTAATTTCGTTTTCACGAAGTTTATGACCAATACCGTGATTAAAATAACCCCCATCATTACAGTCACGATCGAACGTGGTACACCCATTAAGTTCAATCCGCTTGATAACATTTGGAAAATGATCACTGCGTAAACTGTGCCGATAACTTTGCCATAACCACCTTGAATTTCTGTTCCGCCAAGCACGGCTGCCGCTACACTTTGTAATAAATAAGAAGATCCCAGATCCACTTTTGCTGTATTATAACGGGATGTCATAATAATAGAAGCAATTGTGGCAAGAAGTGCTGCATATAAGTAAACCCTCATTAATACCGTACTATTATTTACCCCTGAAAATAATGTGGCGATCGGATTGCTTCCCACCATATAAACGCTTCTGCCCCATTTGGTTTTTGACAGCAATATAGCTGTTAATATGGCAAATAGTACAAAAATAATGATGGAAAGAGGAACAATCCCCATATAGTAACCGTTTCCAATTAAGCTATAACCCTCACTGAATCCTGAAATCGAATTTCCTTTCGTAATGCTTAGGATCACACCTTCAAAAAGGACCATCGTTCCGAGTGTCACCAGTATTGGCGAAACACCGATTTTTGAGATGAGTACGCCGTTAATCAATCCGCAGCTCAGTCCGACTAAAACACCGATTAAGATTGCGGCGAGCATTGGGTATCCGCTGCTTGCCATAAGTGCGATCGTCACGCCAGACAAGGCAGCCGTATACGTAATCGAAAGGTCAATCCCTCCAGTTACAATCACCACCATCATAGCTAAAGCGATTAAACCAAACTCCGGAAGCTGGAACATCATATTGGTTAAATTATTTGAAGAAAAGAATCCAGGTATCGAAAAACTCATTAACACAAACAAGCCTGCTGTAATTACACCTAAAGTATTTTCTTTTGATATTGAAAGCCGTTTCATTTTTTCACCTCTTTCTTACGCTTCCACTTCAATTTTTGCTAACTTATCTTTTGAGCGCTTATATTGAATGTGGTCGTATGACACCGCCAGTAATATAATCAATCCAGTGAATACTTTTTGCCAAAAGGTATCAATTTTTGCCAAGATAAGACCATTTTGTACAATGCCTAGCAGAAGAACGCCCAAAACCGTTCCCAAAATGGTACCGCGCCCCCCCATGATGTTCGCACCGCCCAAAACAACGGCTGCTATGACCATCAGCTCAAGACCAAGCATTCCATTTGGATCCACAGCCTTTGTATAAGCTGTTTGAGCTATGGCTGCTATTCCTGCGAGAAAGCCCATATAGGAGAAGACAAAGATTTGAACTTTGTCAAAATTTATCCCAACCCGAATGGCTGAATCTTTATTACCGCCAATCGCCAATACTTCGCGACCGATTAATGTGTATTTCAAAATATACCAAGTAAACAGGGCAACGGCGATAAAAATAAGAATGATGATAGATACACCAAACACCTCAAAACTAGCAAACTTGATGAATACGGTTGGAAAACTGCTGCTGTTCAAATACTGTCCATTCGTAATGTACAACACGAGACCATTAATGATACTCATCATTCCAAGTGTCACGACAATAGCTGGAATTTGAATCTTTGCAACAAGCAGTCCATTCAGTGCACCTAAACAAACCCCAAGAAATGGCCCAATCAAAAAGAGTAATAGGATAGAGATGGGATGGTCTGGCATGAGCATCATTACCTTCCCAACGATGACACAGACAGCGCTTGTAACAGCGGCGACAGATACGTCAATCCCGCCAGTGATGATGACAAGTGTCATACCCACCGCCAGAATTCCAAGGACAGCATTCCCTTTTAGTACATCCAGCAAATTGTCTACAGTTAAAAAATACGGGCTTAAGAATGTCAATGTAATACATAGAAGCAATACAATCATAGCGATGCTGATTTCCTTCGACTTCAAAATGGCGTTCATGCACGTACCTCCTCTTTTAGCGGAAGCCCTTTTTTGGAAGGCGATTGGGAACCAAGCAGAGCATAATTCATGATATTTTCCTGTGTCGCTTCTTCTATACCAAGTTCTCCGGCTATTCTTCCATGTCTCATGACCAAAATTCGATCACTGACAGCAAGTACTTCTGGAAGCTCTGAAGAAATCACAATAATGCCCATTCCTTCAGCCGCCAGTTCCCTCATTAACTTATGAATTTCAGACTTCGCCCCAATATCAATCCCATTCGTCGGTTCGTCAATAATTAGGATTTGTGGTTTGGTAGAAAGCCACTTGCCGATCACGACTTTCTGCTGATTTCCTCCTGACAGGTCACCCGCTGCTCTTTTAGGCAAAGCCGGTCTAACATCTAGCGTTTTCATATAGTGATCAGCCAGCTTAACTTCTTCCTGTCGCTTAATTAATTTGAATTTATTTCTCAATTGTTTCAAAACAGGTAATGAAATATTATTGATTATGGACTGGCGAAGGATGAGTCCTTGCGTTTTTCTGCTTTCTGGAATATACGCAATCCCTTGTTTTACAGCATGTTCAGAAGACTTGATTTTAGTAGAAACCCCATTTATTTTCATAATTCCATCGTAGGGACTGTTGACCCCAAATATTGCCTGTGCAAGCTCTGTTCTTCCAGATCCGACAAGTCCAGTAATCCCAAGGACTTCTCCAGCTTTCAATTCAAAAGAAATATCTTTAAAGTTACCTTCTTTTGATAATCCATTCAGTTCCAAAAGAGTTTTTCCCGTTTTTCCTTTTACCATATTCTTTTTATATAAAATCTGACGTCCCACCATTAGTGTGATTAATTTATCTTCTTCAAGTTCTTCGGTTTCGTAAGTACCTACATATTTTCCATCGCGCAATATTGTAAATCGATCGGAAACAGTAAATAACTCTTTTAACTTGTGGCTGACAAAGATTATGGAAATTCCGCGATCCTTTAATTTTTGTATAACTTTATAAAGCTTTTCAACTTCCCCAGTGGATAGGGAGGAAGTCGGTTCGTCCATTACAATCAACTTTGAATCAAAAGCGAGGGCTCTGGCGATTTCAATCAGCTGCTGTTGAGCAATGCTTAATTTTTCAACGGGTGTTTGAACATCAATCTCAAATTCTAGTTCTTTAAGTGCCCGTTTTGCTGTATCTTCCATCTCCTTCCATCTAATCTTTTTCCATGGTTTTTTGTCACTATCCCGGCCAATATAGATATTTTCAGCTACAGATAGGTTTGAAAATAAACTTAAATCCTGATAAATGATTGAAATACCTTTTAACGTAGCATCAATCGGTTTTTGAATTTCTGCTTCTTTTCCTTCAAAGTAAAACTTGGCGCCAGGGTCCGGTCGATAAATACCAGCTAATATTTTAATGAGCGTTGATTTCCCGGCACCATTCTCACCTATTAGTGCATGAACTTCTCCTTTTTTCACTTCAAGCTGAACACTATCCAGTGCTTTTACACCAGGGAAGGTTTTACTGACATTCGTCATTTGCAATAAGAAATCAGACATATTTCTCTCCTTTCCAACCTTAATCAGTCATAAATTTGATTCAACTTTTGTTTTTTTCCATAGTAATTAATGTTATTGGTTTCACAAAAATGTTCCACTTCTGCTAGCGTGGGCACACCATCTTGGGCCCCCATTTTCGTTACCTTCATCGCTGCTACAATTGAAGCAAACTCAGCTGCAGATTCGATCGCCTCCCCATCTGCAATGGCACAGGCAAGGGCGCCTGCGAATGAGTCTCCTGCCCCCACTGTATCTATAGCCTTTACAGCAATGGGCTCGATAAAGGTTGTTTCACCGTTTTGATACACCAATGCTCCTTTGTGGCCCAACTTAATAATGCTGTCCACGCCAAAATGATTCTTAAAGAAAACACCCGCTTTGCATGCACTTTCCTTCGAGTTGACGTCGATCCCAGTCAACACTTTTGTTTCCTGCCAATTCGGCGTAATTAAATTGGCATACGTCAGTGCTTCAGTCGTTACCCCTTCTGCAGGGGCAGGGTCTAGGATAATAAACATATTTTTTTCTTTAGCCCTTTTCATGGCATGCAAAACAGCATCACTAGGAATTTCCATCTGTACAAGTAGAACAGCATAGTCATCACTGATGGTAGAAAAACAATGGTCAATATCTCTTCTTTTCAAATCGTCATTGGCCCCTTTAATGACAAGCATCGTGTTTTCTGCTGTAGCATCTACTGTAATGACTGCGCAACCAGTTGGATGTTCTGCAACATGTTTCAGGGAGGATATGTTCACGTTATTTTGAAGAAGAGAACGTTCTATTTCATGTCCGAATGCGTCCTCGCCAACCGCACCGATTAGCTTTACTGGCTTTCCAAGTTTAGCGCACGTCGTTGCTTGATTTGCGCCTTTTCCACCACTTAATAGTTTCATATTTTCTCCGAAGATCGTTTCCCCATGGGCTGGATACTGATTAGTGACTGCGACAATATCCATATTAATACTCCCTACCACTACAATCCCTTTCATGCACAACCCTCGTTTTTCATTTTCATTTGCTCTAAGAATGCCCGGAGTTGGCCAACGGCATCTTCCAGTAATACATCCTTTTTAAATAAACAGGACGTACCGCAAACCAACATGTCGGCTCCATTTTGCAATACACCCGGAATGGTTTCGAACCCAATATTTCCATCTACCTGAATATCAATTTGGTAGCCTTCCGATTGAATTAATTCTTTTATCTTTTTTATTTTCTTATACATAAGCGGTACAAAAGACTGCCCGGCAAAACCAGGATTCACCGTCATCACCGTTACATAATCGACTACATCCAATACATGTTCAAGCTCTGTGATGGGGGTTGATGGATTTAAGGCTACCCCTGCCTTAATCCCATCATTCTTCAGATTTTGTAATGATCTCTGTAAATGGGCAGTTGCCTCTGCATGAATGGAAATCATATCTGCCCCCGACTGAATGAAAAGATCTAAATGGTCTTCCGGTCTTTCAACCATTAAGTGAACATCAAATGGTTTATCCGAGAATTGCCTAATACGTTTAATTAGATCCGGGCCCATTGTAAAATTAGGAACAAACGATCCATCCATTATATCTAGATGAAAGAAATCAACACCTGCACGGTCTAATCTCATTACTGATTCTTGTAAATTCCCCATATCTGCACACATAAGTGAGGGTCCAATTAAGGTCATATAAACACTCCCGTTCCATTTCGTCTTTTATCAAGAAAGCGTTTTCTTTATAAAGGAAGCGCTTTCTTTGTTGATACTTTCACTATAAAGGGAATTGGCATAAGCTGGTAGGTGATAAAATTCGGGTAGGGGGGATTTTCTTCGGGACATTTTCAATGTAGACATAAAAAAAAGCTCCGGAATGGAAGCTTCTACTTTTTCACAAAAAACTCATGAGTATCTCGATATTGAGACGGCAGTTGTCCTGTCCATTGTTTAAACAGCCGACTAAAATATTTGGTATCTTGATAGCCTACTTTTGAAGCAATATCGTAAATCTTTAAATCTGTATGACTTAATAATTCCTTCGCCACTTTTAACCGTTCATTTGTTACATAGTCAAGCACGGTTTCACCTGTCTGATTTTTAAAATACTCACAAAAATAGGTTGAATTTAAATGGACATGATTAGCAATTTTTTTTATTGTGACGTTGTCGCCTAAATGTTTTAGAATCCATTCTTTTGCCTGCCGTATGGGATCTGTTTGGTCATTTTGAAAGGCTGCTTGCTTTTTAACATATTCATGACCCAGCGCTCCGTCTCCTTTTTTAAATGATTAAAATGAGAAGAATCCTCGGCAATGCTAAATGCTTCCTCAAGTAAAAGCGGAAGCTCTTTAAACCCATCACTTTTGATCCATCTATTAATAATTCTAATAGACAAATAACGAACCGATTCTTGTATTACGAAAGGGGAAGTGACATCTTTCAATTCGTTAAAAAATTGCCTGAGAGAACGAATGGCAGCTTCTTCCCCATGCTCCATCGCCTCCACTGTCTCTTCTGCCCATTTATAGATGGATGGCGGCACTTCGATCACTTTATTATAGGATACATGTTTAAGCATTTCAGTTTTGAAAATTTTATTGCCTCCTTGTATCATTCGATATTGCAAGATAGATCGTAATTCATCTTTCATATTAACTAACAGAGTAAGGTCATTAAACTCATTCCCAAGGGCAATAGAAACCGTAAAAGGGGTTTGCCGTTGGACAGTTGTTTTTAATGTTATACACAATTGCTCCAAAGCTGTAGCGGGAGTATCCTTAATCAATAACCAACTGGCATGTAGACTATCTTTCCACATCCAATGCGTTGAATGATCATCTAGTAATTCTTTTATCAGCTTTTTTATAACATCATTCCATCTCCCCCAATCTTCTGGAGAAAAACTTTGGGTTTTGGCAGATGTTTGATCGATTCCAATATGGATCAGGGAATAGGCTCCTTCTGGAAATTGCCGCGTCCATTCAAGTAATGATAAGTCCATTGCATCTTTCCACGTTATTTCCATCAGCAGTTGAAGCTGCTTTTCATGGGTTAATATCAAGGCTCTTTCTTCTATTTCTCCTATCTTTTCCCTTTCCTTTCGCGCCTCAATTACTTTTTCCTGCACATTCTTCAATTGCAGTTTAAACTTTTCTCGATCAATCGGTTTCAATATATAATCGACAGCACCTTCCCTTAGGGCAGTTTGTACATAGAGAAAATCATCATACCCGCTTATAATGAAAGGAAATAGCGTTGGTTTAGTTTTTTTCAACTGTTGGATTAACGTTAACCCGTCCATGACTGGCATTTGTACATCTGTTATTAATACATCAACTTCTTCTACCTGATTGATAATTGCATCGTAGGCCTCTTGGCCATCGGAGTAAACACCTACAACCTGCCACTCATCCCCACAAGATTGTACTAGTCTTTCTATGCCTCTTCTTATCCTTGGTTCATCATCTACAATGACCGTCTTGACCCTTTGTTTCATCTCTGGTCTTCTCCTCTCCTTGAACATACATGCTTACTTGTTGGGCATTTATTTTGGGAAGTCGTATAACCACACTCGTTCCCTTTCCGTATTCGCTATTAATTTGAAGGTTATATTGTTCCCCGAACATCATGCCAATTCTTGCATTTACATTGATAATCCCAAAACCAGAGTCTCTTTTCATCATTGGATCCAAACGTAACTTTTCATTTAATTCAATTAATTTGTTTTCTGTTATCCCTGGTCCGTTATCACTGACTATCAGCAAAAGACCTTCCTCACCCGTCTGAGTTTCCTCTTCAGAAATATGTATTTGAATGTCTATTTCCTTTCTTTTTTCCAGTCCATACTTAATGGAATTTTCAACGATTGGCTGTAAAACAAACTTGGGTATATAATAATTAACCGTATCTGCCCCTTTTTCTATCATAAAATGCAAACGATCTTCAAAACGGAATTGTTGGATGCTTAAATAATCTTCAATGTGCTGAACTTCACTGTTTATTGGAACCAAGCTTTCTTTATTACTGATTGAAAAGCGCATCATTCTGCCAAGCAGTGTCACCATCTTCACGACTTCCTCGCTCTCTCCTTCTTCCACAGCCATGCCTATGGTTTCCAGCGTATTATACATAAAGTGAGGATTTATTTGAGATTGAAGGGCGTATAATTCAGCTGTTTTTTTTCGCAGTTCAATGTGGTAGTTTTTTTGAATCAGCTCTCTTATCTCCGCAAGCATTGATCGAAAACTGTTCGCAAGCATCCCGACTTCATCCTTGGAATGGATGGGTATATCTACTAATAAATCCCCTTTTTCCACCCGCTTCATGATATCTCCTAATTCGTTTAGTGGACGTGTAACGGTCCAGGCAAAAAAGATAGAGATCAATGTAGTAATGAGTGTGAACAGGAGAAAAACGAAAATTGTCACATTTCGGATAACATCCGTTTTTTCCGTCATGTTTTTGATTGGCATGCTATGTACGAGTACCCATGGCAGCTCATTTGATTCACTTATACTGATTAAATTCCGTTTCCCATCGATTTCTGTACGAAAACTACCATTCAGTAATGGGTAATCATGTATCCCTTTTTCCACAGAACCAATTTTTGAATGATCCTTATGATAAATTATCTTCCCCTGCTTATTCATGATCCACATCGTTACATTCTCTTCCTTCTGTAAATCCTGAAGTGATTGCTCAAAAAAGGCTACATCGATGGCTATATAGAGCGTTCCTAGATTTTTTCTATTATCGAAATCAGTAATTGGTTTGACCAGCATAAAATAGGAGGGATTCCCTTCAAACGTTAAATTAGTCTGATTAGGAAGGAGCAACTGCATCTCGCCTAACAATCCTAGGTCCTCTGCATATGGTAAGGAACCATCTTCAAACCCAAAACTGTCATAATGCAGACTTGTACTTGCAAATGTACGATTCTTGGAAACAAGAAACGCACCCAAAATATGAGATGAATTGTTATTTAAATAGGTCCTTGTCAAATAACTCTTCATGATATATTCATCGTGTAGCAAAACCGATTTTTTTTTTGATTGGCTGTCTCTTAAAATAGCCATAACATCACCGGAATTATAAATTAAATTAGGTAAGGCCTCTAGTTTTTGAATGTCATTTTCAATGTTGCCATTAACCTGTTTGACCAGACGGGGAATATATTCGCCGACTTCTTCTTCTATTGATTTAGTGTATTGCCAGTATGCAATGAACCCGAGGAAGGCCATAGGTAGAACCGTTAATAATGTATAGGTTGTAACTAGTTTTGTCGTTAAACGCAGGTTTTTTATCTGGATCGGCTTTTTCCCTTTAAAAATCATACTGGTTCACATTTTCCTTTGTAAAATCGATGGGCTCTCCCATAATGACCATATCACCGTTGAATTGAATCTTACCTATGTTCTTAATGTTCTGTCCCTCATAAGGAAATTCATCATTCAATAAGTTTTTTGCTAGGCTAACAGTCAAGTAACCCAACTTTTGTGGACTCCATAACGTAATGGTCTGGGCAGCCCCTTCATGTAAATACTCATTCATTAAATTAGGAGTCGATGTACCGACTACGGCAACCTTGCCGATTTTCCCTGCATCTTTCACAGCCTGAGCCGCAGCAGGAGGGTTAACCGTTGAAATGCCAATAATTCCTTTTAGGTCCGGGTATTTCTTAAATAAATTTTGTGTTACCTTATACGCCTTATGAATATCTTCGTTTGTATATTCCACTTCAACTAGTTTCATAGTTGGATAATATTCTTTTTGTTGGATTTGAATCCAATCAATCCATGTATTAAGATTGGCAGCGGTAGGTGATCCCGTCATAATCGCAAACTCCCCTTTTTCTTCCATTTCCATTGCGAGAGTATCCATTACATGCCTGCCGATTATCTCAGGATCTATCATGTTCACAAAAAAGCTTCTGTATGATGCATTAGTATCAGAATCCCAGGTGATCACCTTGATTCCTTTACGCTTTGCTTCTTGCAGTACCCTGCCTAATTTATATGGATCATTTGCAGATACCGCAATTACGTCCACTTTTTTTTCAATTAAATTTGTTATAATCTCTTCCTGCTTTTCAGAGCTTGGGGTAGGTGGGCCTGTATATAAGACCTTAACACCTAAGTCTTTTCCCGCCTCCAACGCCCCCTCTTCTACCGCGTTAAAATAAGGAATTCCGTCAATTTTAGGTATAACAGCTATCGTATATGGATCTTTTTTATTCTCTACAGGTTTTGTAGTGACATCGATACTTTCTTCATCATTGTAAATAACCTCGTATTCTGAAGAATGATCACAGCCGGTTAGTATAAATAAAAACAAAATAAAAAAGATGGGCTTCCTTAACATGATTAGCTACCTGCTTTCTTAAATTCTAAACATTAGCTCGTATCATAGATACAGTAATAAGGAATGACTTGAGAGATCTTTTCTCATGCGGGTAAGTTCACTACTGCTTACTATCCAAGAAAACGGTTTCATAAATAATAGATCTTACCGGGAGTACTACCTTACTTTCATTACTAAAATAGGAAAACCTTTATATACTTTCAGGTTTCCCTACAATTTATTGTCCAGCTATGACCTTCTCTGTAATGTTCAGCTACTAACTTACACGAAAAGTGGAATGGAAACAGGAAAAATCGTGTTTTAGCATCAAGAGTGGAGGTCTTTCTCTTTATGTATAAAAAAACCTCTATTGTACATTTGAATCCCATCATTTTTTTCTTTTTATTATTGATTTTTACTGTTTTTGAAAGGTTTGTCAATTCAAATTATACAAACATTTATAAAATTCAAATAATATTTTTATATAGTTTCACTTGCTCATAGTGTTTCAATTTTAGTTGTATTGGAAAATTAGAAAGCAGTCTATAGAAAAGGTTACCATAATTATTCTTCCTCAATCCTCAGTCTAATTTTCAACTGATTAAATCAATATGGAGTACGATACTCTCATTCCGGATTTAACATTTCGAGTACAAATTGACTAGCTTTCATGTCTATTCATTTACGTGCAATCAAAAAAATAAAATATACCCATAGAAAGACCTGTGTCATAGATCGTTATAGGTATATTTTATAAAGGAATTACCTTTCTCATAAGTTTTCCTTTTAACTATATTAATTTTCTAATTTAAACAAAAACTTTTTTACTTTTTCTCCATTTCATCGTTATACTTCGGAAATTCCAGACCATTCACCCGGGACGAATCGATAGACCCGATATAATTCAGCGGAATTAGTCACACATCGGTTTGCGGATTCAGGATAACCCGTTAATTTAACGCTTTGCTAAAACATCACGTTCATATTCTTTCACTTGCGTCAGCCATCTTTCCTTTACCGGCACATTCATTTTCTCACAATAATAATCCCAAATTGCACCAAATGGATAGGTTTTAAATTCCTCCATTAATGCCAGTCGCTCAGTAAAATCCCCTTTTTCTTGCAGTTCTTTCAAATGATCGTTCGGTACAAGTAAGGCATATAAGAGGGCTTTAATCATATTACGCGTACCAATCGTCCAGGCAGCAACACGGTTGATGCTGGCATCAAAGAAATCAAGACCAATGATCACCTGGTTTAATGCATCATTGCGAACAATTTCAAGCGCAATTTCACGAAGCTCATCGTCTAAAATTACGACGTGGTCACTGTCCCATCGAACCGGGCGCGAAACATGAAGTGCCAGTTTATCAGCGTATAATAGCATCGAAGAAATTTTGTTCGATACAGTTTCAGTCGGATGATAATGACCTGTATCCACTAAGCAAATTTTGTTATTTTTCAGTGCGTAGCCAAGGTAGAATTCATGCGATCCCACGACATATGACTCGGAACCGATACCGAATACTTTACTTTCCACTGCATCCCAATTACATGTTTCATCCACTTCTGCTGTAAAAATTCGATCAAGGGATTCTTTTAATCTCTTTCTCGGTGTCAAACGGTCGCTCGGAATATCTTTGTAGCCGTCTGGAATCCATATATTTGTTAAGCAGGGCATGCCGAGTTCACGACCAAAGTACTCTCCGATTTTTCGGCTGGCGATGCAATGATCAATCCAGAATTCACGTATTTCTTCATCTGGATGAGAAAGTGTCAAGCCGTCTGCTGCTTTTTCATGGGAAAACAGTGTCGGGTTAAAATCCAAACCAAGACCGTTTGCTTTAGCCCAATTCAACCAGTTTTCGAAGTGCTTTGGCTCAAGCTGATCGCGTTCGACTGCTTCTCCATTTGTTTCCGCATAAATGGCATGCAAATTGACCCGATGTTTCCCCGGTATAAGCGATAACGCTTTTTCAAGATCCATGCGTAGCTCTTCCGGCGTAGTGGCTTTTCCTGGATAATTGCCCGTCACATCAATTCCGCCCGATAATTCACTTTTGTTCAACTCAAATCCACCAATATCATCGCCCTGCCAGCAATGAATCGAAATAGGCACTTTTTTCAGAGTTTCGAGTGCCGCATCCACATCAATTCCCCAATTCGCATACGCTTGTTTCGCCGCTTCGTACTGTTCTTTAATTGTCATATCGTCCCATCCTTTTTAACGGATTGAATAGTTCACTCCATGATTCCTACTACCTTTTCCTTATCATATATTCTTCACTTATCACAATGGGCAGTACATACTTAATCTATTATTTTTGGATAGATTGATTTCACCTCTGACAAACCCTCCACTTAAAGCAACAAAATCCAAGAAAACAGCCAAAACCTATTCAGCGATTAAAAGCTCCAGGTACACCGCCGTCTACAGTGACCATGCAACCCGTTGTTTTGTCTGATTTTGATGAAGCGAAAAACGCTATGGACTCAGCAATGTCTTCCGGGAATATATTTACTAGCAATGTCGTACGTTTTTTGTAGTGATCTTCAAGCTGGTCTGGCTCTATTCCGTATGCAGCGGCACGCTCTTGACGCCAACCCGATCCCCAAATGGAAGATCCCTGTAATACGGCGTCTGGCAAAACAGAATTAACACGGATTCCGAAATCCCCGCCTTCCACTGCAATGCAACGTGCTAGATGTGTTTCAAGTGCTTTGACTGAACTGTAAGCAGAAGCATTTTTTCCAGCGTAAACAGAGTTTTTCGATCCGACAAATACCATATTTCCTCCTGTTCCCTGTTGTTTCATTTGCTTAAAAGCTTCACGTGCTACAAGGAAATAGCCTGTCCCCAGTACATTCATGTTTAGGTTCCATTCTTTTAAGGTTGTTTCATCAAACGGACTGGATGTGGCAAGGCCGGCATTGTTGACGATAATATCAATTCCGCCAAATGTAAGAGCTGATTTCTCAAAGGCAGCCTGTACCTGCTCTTCACTGATGACATCCATTTTAAAAGCTGCAGCACGTATTTCCCTGTATTCTTTATTGATTTCATCCGCAACTTTTTCAGCACCTTCAATATTTAAATCAGCTAGAACTACATGGGCACCTTCAGAAACTAAACGCCGTGCTGTTGCGCTGCCAATACCGCCCGCCCCGCCTGTAATGAAGGCTACTTTGCGTGAGAACTCGGCTTCTGCCGGCGAAAGAGACAATTTATAAAGCTCGAGTGGCCAGTATTCAACGTTATATGACTCATTTTCACTGAGAGATACGAACTCGCCAAGTGCTGTTGCCCCTTTCATAACCGAAATCGCTCGATGGTAAAGTGCTCCGCTCACGTTTGCCATGGCTACGTTTCTGCCTGTGTTGACCATTCCGACACCTGGAATCAAAATAACTCGTGGTGCCGCCTCAAACATCACATCTCCTTCGTTTTTATTGCGCTCGAAGTATTGCTTATATTCTTCCTTATATTGTTGAATACCCGCTTTAACTTTTTCCACCAAGGATTCAGTCCGTTCATTTTGAGGATCCCAGTTAATGTAAAGCGGCTTCATTTTTGTATGTACAAGGTGATCCGGGCAAGCGGCACCGACTTGTGATAAGGCTGCCGCATTTTTGCTGTTCAAAAATTGCAGGACATCATATCCATCATCAAAGGTTAAAAGCATTTTTTTCTCCTCGCCCACAGCACCGCGGATAACCGGCATAATCGAAGCAAGTACCTTTTTGCGCCCTGCTTCAGGTAAAGAGTCAAATGCCTGTCCACCAAATGCATCTTCTTCATGCTGGCGGCTTTTAATAAACTCTTCTGCTTCCGTTATGATCGAAATGGTTTTTTCATAGGCTTCTTTCGATGTTTCACCCCAAGTAACCAATCCGTGTTTTTCCATTAAAACAAGCTCGGCTTGCGGGTTATTTTTCACACCTTTTGCAATCATTTTAGACAAAGTGAAGCCAGGGCGCTCATATGGTACCCAGACAAAACGATCACCGAAAATTTCATTGGCGACTTCTTTTCCATTGTCTGCACAGCAAAGACTAATAATTGCATCTGGATGTGTATGGTCAACATGTTTAAAGGGAAGGAAGGCATGAAGTAAAGTTTCAATCGACATACGTGGATGCTTACTGTCGATCATGCAGTGTGACAAATATTCAACCATATCTGCATCAGGCATTTCATCACGCTCGATTAAAGGGTGAATATCCGCTAGATTCAAACCTGTAAAATTGCCCGCTTTCATTGTCGCAAGGTCGGAACCGCTTCCTTTAACCCACATGACTTCAATTTCCCGGCCACGAAAATCTTTTTCCATTGTTTTCATGGATGTATTGCCGCCTCCCCAGTTGCAGACGGCTCGATCTGTACCGATTAAATTAGACCGATAAACCAGTTCTTCTACTCCAGATGTTACTTTTGAGGCCTCTTTATCATCCCATAAATTATTAACCAATTTGTTTTACCCCCGTTTATCTTTATTTATCTTTGTTTTATTGTATAACACTTTTGTTTCCATTTGAAGAAGTTTTTTTAATCGTTCCAATTTTACAAAAAAAATTAAAATCATTGAGCGTGAAAGACAAAGGATGTATCCGCATTTTCGACAATCCAAATCATTCTGCAAGGTAAAATAAACGTAAGAACAACAAATGACCATGAATGTAAACACCATGTCCCTTCCATCTTAGAAAAAGACAGATGCAAAACTTCCCAAAGACTTCTCAGGACATTTCCTACGGAAAGACATCATTTTCCCGGGTAAACAGGCAGCTGCAGACAAACTTCTTGCTAACCCAAATACCATCGATGATGCAATAATGCCTCTCAATCCTTTTTACTGAAATTAAGGGATACAGTGTTTTTAATCGAATTCCATTTGAAAAATCGGTGCTGTGGCTTTATTGAGGTTATATGAGTTACTGTTCAAATAAGAAATGGACATGGGGTTTCACACCAAAGATGGAGTTAACCTTTTGCTGTTGTCTTTCGTTTTTGTACATTTGGAGCTTTTGTTTCTATTTATCAAAGATTCACAAAAGAGTGGATTGGGTACAATATGAAATGAACTAGTAAACGTTATCCTAGTATTAGAAGTTTCGGGAGGAAGTTTATATGATTAATGAAAAAGTGGCGATGATATTAGAAGATAAAATTAACGTTATTAAAAGTGATGAAACATCCATTTATTTAGTCGGCCCCATCAAATTACCAGTTAACTTAGAGGGCGAAACAATTATATTCCAATGGTATTGCTGGTTACGATGTGAGAATATGGCAGGTCATTTTTGTGGTGACGGCACTTATAATATAGAAAACATCATTGAAACTTTAGCCTCTTCAAACTTAGCGGAAATGCAGCAATCAAGTGTGTTACTGTATGGAGATTTTCAAAGCTCCTCCGATGCCCTTATCCGTATGCATAGTATTTGTCATACTGGGGATATATTTGGCAGCAAACGCTGTGATTGTGGCTTTCAATTAAAGCAGGCTATGAAAATGATTGCGACTCATGGATCTGGTGCTTTATTTTATTTAGCGAATCACGAAGGAAGAGGCATCGGATTATTTAGTAAAGCCATGGCTTATGTTCTGCAAGAAAAAGGCTTGGATACGGTGGAAGCGAATTTGGAGCTTGGATTTGTGGATGATGCACGTAACTATGATGACGCCATTCGAGTGTTAAAAAACCTGCGTTCTAATCCAGTGACTCTTATCACCAACAATCCGAGAAAATTAGAAGCCCTTCAAAACTCAGGTGCCAATGTTGCAGGCAGAGTTCCGTTATGGGGAGATATTTCCGAGTTTAATGAAAAATATTTAAAAACTAAAGTCGTACGTTCCGGTCATTTAAAAGATATTAAAAATGAATGACTGATTTGAAATTGGTTATACCCCTGAATAGGTTTATACGAATCCGAATTGTTGGAATAACCAGGGGAACCACAAGAATTGTTGAATGTATTATCCTGTAAATATCCTTTAAAAAAATCATTTGTCATGGAAATCAAATGTGTAAAAGATTATTTGATAAAAAGTAAGAAAAGATTTTCGATTCGACCAAACTAGTTGTTGAAGAAGAAATTTATTCCATAAAGACATATCTAATACAGAGTTCCTCACAATGTCATTTAATTCAATCGCAAATTTTTGGATGAATTAAAAAAAAAGAGGGCATATCCCTCCTCTTTTTATATCATATTATATGTTGTTGTTATATACCCTATGTCCAAATAGCTACAAGTTTGATGACCTTACCTTCCTTATTTGCTTATGCTGCTCAGGAATGGGAATCATCCCTATAACAATTGTGGTGGTCCAGCCATCGCAGTGATTCCTTGTCATTATTTCTTTATTAAAAATTGGATTGTAGAAATCTTTTAATTGAAGAGGAGCTTGAGTTAAATTAATAAAGAAATCCTTAATGTTTTTCCTAACTCTTCTCTGTTAATTTTGTACTTTTCCATTAATGACAACACGCTTCCCATTTGTAGGTTGCTTTATCATCCTTCCATCCTTGATGTATACAGTGTAAGTATTATTGACTTTAGCATCTAATCTTGCTAGGTCTCCCATTCCTGCTATGATATTTTTGACAGCTTCCTTCTTCAGATTATTCATAAATTGCTTTTTCCATTGTTCCCGTTTGTTTTTTTGTTTATTTTCATCAACCATCAGGATCCCATCCTTCTTGTTTGATTTATGCCTTCTCCGATATTAGTGTATTATTTTTTTATCATCTTGTTACACATATGCTTTTCCTTATTGTGTTCTTTTTATAACATAAAATGGCTCACCCTAGTGATAACAAGAAAAGAAAATACATAAAAACAGGATGCAACGGAAAGTTGCACCCTGTCTGAAAAAGGGGTTTGCTTCATTTCGAATCAGCATAAATTCTCTGCGATAAACACCTCATCTACATTAGAGTAAATACTGGTATCTGACTAGAGTTTACCATCCAAAGCAACCATCCCCTATATCTTAAAAGTATTATCAACTTTCAAAGCATAAATGACAATTATTGAATGAGTTTTCTGCTTTTACGTGCAAGAGAACCATCTCCTTGCTCGAATCGATTTTTTAATGAAGCTTCCAGTAGTTAAGTTAAACGTCTTTAACCGACACCTCATTTACTATATGATGTGAATCATACGTAATCACTAGCCCCTTCTTCTTTATTTATAATGACCATCAGCGGGCAAAATATACTTGGTTGTTAATGAATATCGAGAATTGTTTAAAATCAGGTTATCTCTATATGAATGAAACTTGGTCAATGAACTCATTAGTACTATTTCAATCGATTTTCAGCAAATAAAAAAGGCTGCACCGTCTACACAAATCAAAAAGGAATAAATTATTTTTCTCTGCGATTATTTAGGAACTTTTGTAGATGAATAAAATCCTATAGTGATTCATTAGTTAAGGGTATTTTTATTGGTTCCATTATTTACGGAATGGAATGGGTCTTCTTTGGTATTGTCTTTTTTATCAGTTACAGAAGTTTATTTTCATGGTATTTAATTAAAATCCTTCGCAATTTCTATAAATGGCATAAAAAAACTAACGAACCTTGTTAATTAAGTAGCGGAATTAAGCTAAAGGACACAGATAAAATCTACACTAAGCTCGACGCTCGACCGTGGAAAGGGCGGGAAAAGAGCAGAAATAAAAAGGCCGCCAGTCAGTTAGTTTTCACTGACTTTCTGGACAACCCCTTGCATTCTTATTTCATAATTAATAAAGAAACGACAAAGCGAATAACCTCGCTCTGTCCATACCTCAATTATGAAGACATCATTTGGATTATTGCGCATTCAACTCTGCACGATAATCGTCTATAATCGCTTGTATCTCGGATCTGCCGGAACATTTGTGACGTCGTAGAGGAATCCATCGGATTCGACCAACGTCATTTTGCCGTCAACGACTTCAAAAGCCAAATCCAGGCGGCCCAAATAATGTTCTTGTTCTCCGCCGGCTTGAGTAATTGGCACCATCACCTCTCCGTTGAATTCGTATTCGGGAGTTTTGATGACCTTGTGTGTATCTGCGCCGATTACCGCCGAAACTCCGGGAACCTGAGTCAGCTTATGGTCTTCAGGGTTTCCGGCATGCGAAAGGACAATGTTAATGTCCGACTTTTCACTCACTTCAGGAAGCAACGCATTCAACGCTTCAACCGGTTCGATGAAATCGAGATCTGCTACATCATCCCAACCGCGAATTTCCGGCTTCATCGAAGTAAGGCCGATCATGCCGACTTTTACGCCAGTGAAGGTATAACTCTTCCAAGGCTTTACATTCTGTATGTACTTTCCTGTTTCCCTGACAATGACATTACCAGTAAGGATGGGGAAATTCACGTTGCGGTGGTAATCCTTTAACTGTTCATAACGGCTGTCCGGTGTGCCCTCTCCGGCAGGGTAAACGCGGAAGTCGTTGTTTCCGAGAGCCATCGCATCATAGTTCAAAGCTTTCAAAAGAGACGTCTCCAACTCACCTTGCCCCGCTTGAAACTCGCCGCGTAGGAAGACATCCCCGCCATCAACAAGAAGCACATTCTCCTCTTCATTGCGCACATTTTCAATGATGGTGGCATACTTCGCAATAGAATTGTGATGAACGGTTCCATCATCCAGCGTGACGATGTCATCCAAATGACCATGAAAGTCATTCGTCTGGAGAATGGTGAGTTCAAACTTCTCCCCCTCCTTGAGCTTTTCCTCCGCATCTGCCATAACGGGCATTGCGACGAAAGCGGCAGCCATCGCCAGCGAAAAGCAGCCCGTCAATAAATCATTTTTCATTTTATTCATACTATTTCCTCCAAGCAATGACTCTATTAAATTGTAAAACAAGTTATTTAGTTTCCAGTCTTTTCGGATTTTTCAAGAGCTACTAGTTTATTTTTTTCTTCAGAGTTAGTTTTTTCTTCTTTGTCATTGCTAATCACATCATTTGTTGCTTTTTTAAATTCTTTTAAAGTGTTTCCAAAAGCCTTTCCAATTTCTGGTAATTTAGAAGGACCAAAAATGATTAACGCAATGACTAGAATGAGAATTAGGCCAGGAATGCCAATGCTAGATAACAAACGTCTCACCTCCTATCCAATGATGGTTTGTTAGTACTAAAAAAATGTGATCATTACTTATAAAATTGGCATACCATGACGTTCTAAAGCTGCTGCTTCTAATAAAGACATGCCTTGTTCTTCTGCGAATGCAGTAAGTTTATCCGAAACAACAGGAGCAAGACTAGCTGGCGGTAGAGCCTGGTTCATAGCTCGTCTACGGGTAGAATTTCTGCGTGCAAATGGTCCCCAAATCGCAAAGGTGATACCTGGTGTTTGCATATTTACAAAGAAAGTATTTCCATCTGGAGAAAATGTAGGGCCAGCAAATTCAGAACCATTCATCATATTTTCAGCGAAAGTATAAATTTTTCCGTCAGGAGTTAATCCAACAATACGGTCATTACCGCCACCATCTTCGGCGATCCAAAGATCTCCCCAAGGTGTGATTGTAATGTTATCTGGTGCTTCTAAATCATTTTTATCAGTAGACTCATAGAATAGTTCTAAGGTGTTTGTCGCTGGCGTGTAGCGATAAACCCGGCCAAGGCGTGCTGAACCTGCACTTGTATCATCAAACCATAAAGTACCTTCTGAAAAATAAGCCCCTTCTAAGCGGCTAAACTGAATACAGCCTTTATCCTTAGCATCTTGCTGTGCGATTTCAGGATTTAATTTTTTCCAAACGATCCCGAATTTTTGTCTAGTACTAAATTGACTTGCAGCTGCAGCTGGTAATTCATCAATCGCTGCTGCTTCAAGGGTACCGCCCTTTTGAAGGGAACCTAGCTTTTGGCTTCGGTCATGTGGTGTAAAACGGTACAAGAAGCTTGGACTTGCGTCTTCCGTTAAATACCAAATTCCTGTTGAAGGGTCGACATGCCCAGCTTCATGGGAGAAATAACCCATATCACGGATCGGTGTTCTTGACATTTCGTTTTCAGGATCAAGCGGATTTACTTCAAATACAAAGCCATGTCCCATATCACGAGTTTCTTCCATTGTTAACCAAGTACCCCAAGTCGTAGCTCCACCCGCACAGTTACGGATTGTACCTGAACTTGATACATACTGATCAATGACTTTGTTATTTTGTCCAACGATTAACGTGGTTGTGCCGCCGGCAGCACCAGCGCTCCAAGGTTTTTTTCCGTTTACAGGGTAATCTGAATTTGTTCCATTTTCATGGTTTCTTACAAGAATGGTTGTACCCTTCTCTCCTTTATAGGCAGCCATTCCATCGTGAGCAGAAGGGACAAGGTCACCATTAGGCATGATATCACCAGTTCGTGAAAGCATTTTGTAATGAAATCCCCTTGGTAGATCAAGAACTCCATTTGGATCCTTTACTAGTGGGCCATATCCACCAAATCCGCTTGTTGGATTGTTAGATTTCGCTGCAAATCCTTTTGTAGTTCCTGCAAGAGAAAATAGCCCCGTTGAACCAAGTGTTAATGCTAAAGTACTCATTCCGCCGACTTTTAAGAAATTACGTCTGTTTAAACCGCTATTGCTAGATATCATCAACATTACCTCCAAATTTTTTTTGAGGAATGCTATATTCCTAATAGCAAACTCTACCCTCAAAATTAACAGACCTTTTTAAATGCTCTGTTAATCCCATGTGATTTTATTCCTTCGCATGAAAAATAAACCAAAAGTCACGGTTTATATGAATAAAGAAGATGGTTATAACCAAATTTTCACATAAAATAGGTGGTATGAGTCCAAATTGGAGAAAAACTAAGGATTTTGTCATAAAAAGACCGATGCAGATTATTAAAGCTTATTAATAGTTTGTAAATATAAGAGATACACTTTGACAAACTAGTTCTACCCAAATCTAATGAATTTTTGAAAAAGGAATCGGTTAAAGACATGCTATATAATTGATCTAGAAAAATTCTAGTTGTAAACCTACTCCCACTTCATCGCCAAATAAATTAAAGGGCATATTTTGAATTACTGCCATTTTTCAAAGTGTTAAATACTAATAATTTTAAAATAGCCATCAGTCTCAAGCATATGCTCATATTTACATGCATGATATCTTTTTAATTCGTATAATAGAATAAAGTGGAATCAAAATGAGTCTAATTTACAAAAAGAGGGAGCAGATTTGTTCTGTGGAACCAAAAGGCGAAGAAATAAACAGTTTAGCATTAAAAGTCAAAGAGATTATTCAATCTTCAGGATGCCAAAATGAAGATGTAATCTTTCTGTGCATTGGTTCAGACCGATCAGTTGGGGATTCATTGGGCCCTTTAGTCGGGACGATGCTTAAAGAACATACGGTGCCTTATCGTGTTTACGGTACCTTGGAAAATCCCGTTCATGCATTTAATTTAAAAGACACGTTGAAAGAAATTAAAAAACAATTCAAAAAGCCTCTTATTTTTAGTGTGGATGCTTGTTTAGGGGATCAAAACCAGGTCGGTTATGTTTTCTTGAAGGATGGACCTCTTGTCCCGGGGAAAGCTTTAAAAAAAGTATTACCTGAAGTGGGAGACTATCATATTATAGGAATGGTCAATTATATAGATCCGCTGCCAACAATACAATTTTTAAATGATACTCGTCTATACACGGTTATGAACCTGGCGAATAAAATCGTAAAAATCATTACTCAAGCGACCGGCGAGACATCTAGACCTTATTAAAAGAATGGGCTGTCCCAAAAACCACTAATAATAATTGGTTTTGGCACAGCCCTAATTTGTTTAAGTTCGAAGAATTTATTAGATAACGTTATACTTAAATAATAGCCCCTGTCAAGATAGCAACAATGATAAGGACTAATGAACAAATTAGAGCCCATTTAAATGCATACCGCTGTAGTTCCCCGATATCTGTCTTTACCATCCCTACCAGTAATAGAGTCGAGGCCACGAGTGGACTTAAGAAATGTACAGGCTGGCCCAGTACGGAAGCTCTAGCAATTTCTAAAGGACTCACCCCATAAGCTTCTCCTGCTTCGGCAAGAATTGGCAAAACACCAAAGTAGTAAGCATCATTGGATAAAACGAACGTAAATGGCATACTTGTGAACGCAACGACCATTGGTAAAAAAGAGCCTAAAGAATCCGGAATGATGGCCACTAATGAATTTGCAATGGCGTCTACCATTTTGGTTCCGGAAAAGATCCCTGTGAAAATACCAGCCGCAAATACTAATGTGACAACGGTTATAGCGTTTCCAGCATGTGACACGATTCGCTCTTTTTGCTGTTCTAAATTAGGGTAATTAATGATCGAAGCAAGCACAAACCCGATTAGAAACAACACCGGTATCGGTACTAAGCCCATTACAAGAACAACCATGACTGTGAGCGTCAACAAAAGATTGACCCATATTAATTTAGGGCGCTTTAAATCGTCTTGTATGGCGGAAGCTACCGCTGCTTCAGCAAGAGCCCCTTTCATTTCAGGTGCAGATTTGATATAAACAACGCCAAGCCTTTTGCGCTCTTTTTTACCAAGTACATAAGCGGTAAAAAGAATAGCTGCTATTCCTGAGAATAGTGTTGGGATAATCGGGACAAAGAATTCATTTGCATCCAGACCTAAAGATGCTATTGCTCTAGTTGCAGGTCCTCCCCAAGGAGTCATACCACTCATAATACTGACAGCCAGCATAGAAATAGTGGCAAGAATAAGTGGATTCATACCAAGTCGTAAGTAAAGAGGCAGCATAGCGGAAATCGTAATCATATGAGTCGTGGTACCATCACCATCTAAGGCAACGGTCATTGCGATTACTGCTGTTCCTATCGCTATTTTAACCGGATCCCCTTTTACGATTTTCAACATAGTTTTAATAAGTGGATCAAATAATCCAGCGTCAATCAGAACTCCAAAAAACAAAATAGCGAACAATAGCAAAGCGGCTGAAGGTGCGACAACCTTTATTCCATCGAGCATCATATCTCCAAGCTCTGGACCAAATCCGCCAATTAATGCAAAGATAATTGGAATGACTACAAGAGAAGTAACAGGTGATAACCGTTTAGACATGATTAAATAAGTAAAGACAACGACCATTGAAATTCCAAGTAACGTTAGAATATGAATCCCCTCCTATTAAAGAAACCGCTTACAAATCAGATAAAAAGTTTGAATAGTTACATATTATTTTCTGTTTCTCTGTTGCTTCGTTTTCTATTTTTAGAATAATTCATATCATTAAATAAGTGAAATACATATTTTTTGTACTTTTTCGAAAAAAAAACTTATAATCCATTTTATATTAAATTAAGAAATCAAAAAAGCACAATGAAATTGTCAATAATTTCATTGTGCTTTTTCGTTAAAGATTGGAATTTTTATTCAAGAAATCAATAAAGTTTTTCACGGTAGAGAGTTTTAATGAATCCTGGTTATACATTAACCAGGTATTTCTTAACACCGGCTTCCCATTTTTGTAGGATAACCCGTATGTATGCAAGTTATCTGAAGGCTGCAGGCATATTTCTGGCAGAATAGAAACACCAAGATCATTTTTGACCATCTCTTTGCACGTCTCCTGCCGATCTGTTTCCATAGTTACAAATGGTGGCTCCGGGAATCTATCATGCCACCAGCCATTTATTAAGTTTTTTAAAGAACTGTCGGTTTTATAATTTATGAATGGAAGTTCTGGCAAATTATCCAAGTCTACCTCTTTCTTAGAAATTAAACAAAGTCTTTCTTTATGCAGTAACGATTTGATTCCATACCATTCATAGTTTCCACGCAGAATGCCTAATTGAACACTAGAGGAATCCAGAAGATGCATGATTTCAGTACTCCAGCCTGTATTCACATTAAATTGTACATGAGGATATTGTGTTGAAAACTTTTTCAATATTTCTGGTAGTTTATATTGGGCAAAGTTGCTGGAAACGCCAAGCCTTAACGTTCCCCTTACCTCATTTTTCATATTCAGCATATAATCTTTCGTTTTTTGCAACTTTTTCACCATTTCTTCCGCATAGCCCGCTAAATGTATCCCTTCTGAAGTGAACTCAATGCCTCCTTTTATTTTGAAAAATAGGTTCGTGCTAAATTCTTTTTCTAAATTTTTAAGCCGGTACGTTAACGCCGGCTGCGATATATATAAACGCTCTGCGGCACGGCTAATGTTTTTTTCTTCATATAGTACCCTTATCGCAATCCAATCTTTTTCGTCCACTTAACCATCTCCCACTTTTTGGATTATAAGTTTTTTTATCATTTTTACTAAAAAAATATGTATTTTACTTATGAATGAACTTATCATACTATATTTTCAAAGGAACCGGTAGTGCTATAAATATTGGTTGAGAAAAGGTGGTTATACAATGAAAGTACCAGTAGTTGTAATGCGCGGCGGGACAAGTAAAGGTGTGTTCCTTAACTTTGAACATATGCCTTCGAATCACTCACACTGGGAAGGTTTCTTACTTGACGTGATGGGCAGTCCGGATCGGAGACAGATTGATGGTCTTGGAGGAGCGAATTCATTGACAAGTAAAGCAGCGATTATTAAAAAATCAGATTCACCCGAATTCGATGTGGAATATACATTTGCTCAGATCAGCATCGATAATCAAATGGTTGATTTTAAAGGAAATTGTGGAAATATTTCATCTGCTGTAGGACCTTACGCAATTGAGCAAGGATTAGTCCCTGTAAAAGAACCTGTTACAACGGTGAAAATTTTTAACGTGAATACACAAAAATTGATTATTGCAGAAGTAGAGGTTGAAAATGGACAAGTGAAATCAGAAGGATGCTGCTCAATACCTGGGGTGCCTGGTAAAGGATCACCTATTTATCTTTCTTTTACTCGTGCAGAAGGAGCAGTTACAGGAAAACTTTTCCCTACAGGAAATCCGATTGACATGATTAAGACCAAGGATCGACTAATTCAAGTTTCAATTATTGATGTTGCCAATCCACTCGTTTTTGTAAAGGCACAGGATATTGGTCTAAGCGGAACCGAATTACCCACTGATTATTCACAGGAAAAATTAAATGAACTGGAAGAAATTCGGTCAATTGCAGCTGAAATGTGTCAATTTTCCGATAAGAAATCAGCTACTGTCAAATCTCCTGCTGTACCTAAAATGACCCTAATTGCTCCTCCTATGGATTACGTCGATCTAAACGGATCGGAAAGAAAAGCGTCAGAGATGGATTTGATGATCCGAATGATGTCGATGCAAAAGCCTCATCAAGCGCTTGCTATTACAGGAGCCATCTGTGCTACAGCAGGGGCTTACTTACAGGAAACGGTTTTATCTGAGATGGTGAACATTAAACACGAAATTTTCCGATTAGCCCATCCTGCGGGGATAATGGAAACAAAGGTTGATTTCTTGGCAGGACACATACGTGCTATTAAAGTGGTACGCACAGCAAGAATCATTTTGGAGGGATACGTGTACACGAAAAAAAATTACGAGCTTTCCTCTCAATTAGCTTGATTCGAATTGATCTGCAAATTACAGCAAAAAAATTTTCTATCACTTGGGGGCTTGTCAAATGTGGGTCATCACTGTCTTTTTAAAAGAAAATATTAAAATATTTGAATTTGACACAGAAAAAGAAGCGAAAGAACTATTCAAAAATATGAAAGGCACTAAAATTCTTTCCGAAATTGTTTACTTCAATGATCCTTGTTTTGTATAAGTGAGACTTCAAAAGAGCCCAAACTCTAATGTATTTCACCTAAACCATGTCTTCAAATTTAATAATAAACTAGGATTGAGAATATAATATAAGTGAATTTCCCCAGATAAGCTAAAATCCCTATACAAATTAGGGTACAGATACTGAAACCAGATTTTTATGGTTACTATAGTATTTAAAAAAAGCTAATTGCTATCTATCATCTTGTTTAGAGAAAAATACCAATATACAAATCCAAAACCCTTTTTCATGCTGAATTTTAGCATCGGAGTGATAAATAGCAATATAACTGGTAAATCTTGATAAGTTAGAACTGACTTCATACTCGTTTATGCCCATCTGATCCATTCAAGCTGGTGCTGAACTCGAAAAGCTAGTAATGAAGAATCTTATTGTTTGGCCATCAGGACGCTTAAAGCTATACAATCACTCCACCTGAAAAAACTCCAATAGATAAACTGTTACTAAATTTGACCTTTTATATACCTATATGATATGAGTTTTAGTCAAAGCATAAAGACTTTTAATATGTTAAAATACCAAACAGCCAAGGACTTTTTTAAGCCTTGGCTATTTTTCATTCTTCTACTTCACGTATCTCTATTATTTTTTGGACACATTCTTATCTAATAAACCATTCAAGGAAAAGACTCAGTGATTATTGATCGTTTCAACCTTTTCTTGAGTATAGCGGGCTGCGGATGAACCAGCTAATTTTCCAAAGACAGCTCCAGACATTAACCCGGATCCACCAGGATAGTTTTCATAAAAAATCCCCCCAATCATTTCACCAGCCGCAAAGAGACCTTTTATCGGTTGTTCTTCTTTGTCTAACACATGACCCGTTGTATCTACACGCAAGCCACCGAACGAGAAGGTGATTCCGCACGTTACAGGGAAAGCATAGAATGGCCCTTGCTCAATTCGAAGGGCCCAATTGGATTTAGGAGGGGTAATTCCCTTCGTTCCTTTGCCATCTTTCTCTGCGGGTCTATACTCGCCATCTTGTACGGCACTGTTATACTCTTCGATCGTTTTCAGAAATTGTGTTTGATTGACCGGCAGTAAACTAGCCAGCTCTTCAAGCGTATCTGCCTTATAAATAGTCGCTTCTTCAAGGTCATATTCTTTACGCAGCATCGGGCGTACCTGTGCATCATAAATTTGATATGCCACATGTCCAGGCTGTTTTAATACCTCACGGCCGTATTTGGCATAGGTGTAATTTCGCAAATCTGCTCCTTCATCAACAAACCGTTTCCCTTCATTATTAAACATGACGCTGTACGGATAAGAATGCTTTTTAAAAATATCTCCCGGCTTCGTGAAGTCCCCTACTTTTGGCGCATTATAATCTGTCCCAATAGAATGACATCCAGACCACTGCCCAAATTTTTGAGCCCCGACTGCCATAGCCATGGAAATGCCGTCTCCAGTGTTGAACTCGGTTCCACGAACAATAGCCGCTTCCCATTCTTCACCAATATTTTCACTTCTCATTTTCTTATTGGCTTCAAAGCCGCCACAAGCCAAAATCACACCGGATGTCTGAACAGTTACCATTGTATGATCCTTCTCAACAACGACACCGGTTATTGTGTTATGCTCTGATACAAGCTCCACAGCACGTGAATCGTACCAAATGTCGATGCCAATTTCTTCTGTACGCGCAAAGAGCTGTCTCATTAAGCCAACGCCTTTATCCTCCGTTTTGATAGGCAGTCCTCCCCAGAAATTGCGCTTGCCATCTTGTACGAAAGATTGATTTTCATAATTCAATTCAAATTTTATTCCCTGATCACGCATCCACGCTATTGTTTCATACGATCTAGAAACCAGCTGTTTTGCTAACTCAGGATTACTTTGTCCACCTGTTACTCGCATTAGATCATTGTAAAAATCGGATTCCGTGTATTCAGGCATTACAATTAACTCGGATTCTTCATCTGTTAATTCAGGTATTATATTTCTGATTGCGTCTAAATTATTGTATGCAACACGAATGGCTCCATCCGTGAAGAAAGAGTTCCCTCCACGCTTTTCCACTGGTCCCCGTTCTAATACAAGAACTCTAGCACCTCCCTCTTTTGCTGAGATTGCGGCACATAAAGCTGCGTTTCCTGCCCCTACTACAACTACATCATAATTTTGTGTATTTGACATTTTTACCCCTCCTGTTAAGTAGTGATAACTCTTCATGTAAATAATAAGTGAAAATAATGAATAAAAATAATATTGTTTTTTTATTCATTGCCATAGAAAAATTTTATGAAAGAATACTGGAAACGCAAAACTATAGTGAGTCTATTGATTTACATAAAAAGATAGATTTCTTTTTTCATTAGTTGTATTATACTTTTAGAAATCAAATAAATTATCATTATTTATAATTACCCATAAATATTTTTTATGGTTAAAGGAGAAAAATTTTATGGATGAGAAAGACTGGCTTATATTAATTACTCTTTACGAAGAAAGAAATATAACAAAGGCAGCACAACGACTATTTATTTCTCAGCCAGCTTTATCCTATCGTATAAAACAGCTGGAAAAAGAGTTCAAAACAAATTTAATCTCTAGAGGCAAAAGAGGTGTCGAGTTTACAGTTGAAGGGGAATACCTCGTTCAATATTCGAAAAATATGCGTAAGCAATTAGGAGCTGCAAAAGAACACATTTCAAATTTGGATAAAAAAGTAAAAGGAACTTTGCGATTGGGTGTATCTGGCTTGTTTGCCCGATATAAACTACCAGTATTATTAAAAGAATTTCTAACCCTATATCCAGAGGTTGAAATCAGTTTGAAAACTGGATGGAGTTCTCAAATTCATCAAATGCTTCAAAAAGAAGAAGCACACCTCGGGATAGTTAGAGGTCCTTACAAATGGCAGGAAAATAAAGTGTTATTTCAAGAAGAAAAGATTTGTATTGCCTCCAGTAAAAAAATTGAATTAAAAGAACTTCCTTTTCTTCCTAGAGTTAATTATCAGACAGACCAATCGTTAAGGAATACTATTGAAAACTGGTGGCAGGAAACATTTGCGGTACCACCTAAGATTTCAATGGAGGTAGATCGGATTGAAACATGTAAAGAACTGGTTCTTAATGGTTTAGGATATGCCATTTTACCAGAAATCTGTATTAAAAATGATGAACCACTGTATACTTTCCCCATTGTATTAAGCGATAATAGCTATTTGCTTAGAGAAACTTGGGTTTTTTATCGGGATGTGACTATGGATTTGGCACAAGTAAAAGCATTTATTGATTTTCTTAATGATTCTAAGCAATAGAAACAAGACGAAACGAAGTAAAACTAATACAAAGGAAGAGAATGGATATGAAAAAGTGGGATTTAAATAATGCAAGCAAGACAACCCAATTTTCAGCTGCACTTCTAACTGCTCTTATTGGAGGCGGCCTTTTCTCTCTTATCAGGTTGCCAATCCCCTGGCTTCTAGGTCCTATGATAGCCCTATTAATTGCATCACGTTTCAAAAACGTTAAATTAATTTGGCCCGTTTCGATGAGAAATACTGGATTAATTATTGTAGGTTATTCAATAGGCATCTCCTTTACCAAGAGCTCACTGTCTGATATGATTAGTCACCTTCCCTCAATGTTGATCCTTACAACCTTAATTGTCCTTGTGTGTGCATGTTCGGCTTTTGTTATGTCAAAATGTTCCGGCATTGACTATCCTACCTCCTTAACGAGTAGTATTCCTGGAGGTTTGTCACAAATCGTTGTGTTTGCAGAAGAAATGAAAGGTATTGATATTACTACAGTAACCTTTTTCCATGTTACAAGAGTGATAATGGTTGTTTTCTTAGTTCCCCTTTTAATTTTCAGTCCCATTTTTGCAGCGAAAAGTACTAATGACTCATCTAAAATAATGGATAACGTTATTCCAGAGTGGAGTGATTTATTTCCTCTTATCTTTCTGTTCGCGCTTATTTGTTTTCTTGCAGCAAGAATAGGTAAAATATTTAAATTACCAGCTCCTTACTTTTTAGGACCAGTAATCGTTGCTGCTGCAATAGGCCTTTTTGGTTTGCAGGGACCACCACTTCCTCTTTCACTTCTTGATATATCTCAATTTATGGTTGGCGGTCATATCGGTTTACTATTAAAACCGGAACAACTTGACAACAAAAGAAAAACCTTATTATTCGCTTTGATGAACGGACTAATTTTGATCTGCGCAACAATGTTTTTTAGTTTTCTACTGACCCAGTATTATGATTTATCGACTATTACGGGTTTTTTAAGTTTAGCCCCTGGTGGAATGGATCAAATGGGAATCATCGCACAAGAAGTAAATGCTGATGTATCCACTGTTACCAGCTATCAACTATTTCGGATGGCTTTTATTTATGCCGCAGTGCCTCCATTACTAAAATTGGTATTAAAATTAAGTTTAAGAAAAAAAGACAAGAACAGTAATGTAAAACTAAATGTTAAATAAAAAAGGAGGAAGCTTTGCTCAAGGACACTGAAAAGTCTGATTTATAAAGAAAAGAAGGTTATCATCCACAATATTTAGATGATGACCTTCTTTTTTGATACTAAAAGTAGCATTAAATATTAAAAAAATTTCGTTATTGAATCACTTATCCTATGGCTTTATTTGCTCTCCTCCCCATTCTTTTTTAAAGAATAAATTATTTTGATACCAATACAAAAAAAATATGTATTTAACTTATTGTTCTCTCTGTATTACCTTTAATAAAGAAAAGCGCATAAGACTAGTGTAAAACTTATTAATCTACCAGTTAATTTTTCTGAAGAGTCACTAAATTATTTCTTAGTCATCCAGAAATCAATTGAAAGCGCATTCAAAATTTAGGAGGGGATTTAATAATGTTTCTTACAATTTTAGGCATCTCCATGGTTACCGTTTTTACCTATTTAATTATGTCCAAACGTTTATCACCCATTGTTGCTTTAACTTTAGTTCCGATCGTTTTTGCAGTAGTTGGTGGTTTTGGAAGTAAAATTGGCACGATGATGATGGATGGCATTAAGCTAGTCGCTCCTTCTGCAGCTCTATTATTATTCGCCATATTGTTTTTTGGTATTATGATAGACACGGGCTTATTTGACCCACTTATCAAAAAGTTATTAGAAGTTGTCAAGGGAGATCCTGTCAAAATTTCGATAGGTACCACAATTCTTGCACTACTCGTGGCCCTAGATGGAGACGGTACAACAACGTATATCATTACTGTTTCAGCTATGTATCCACTTTATAAACGAATCGGTATGAATCCATTGGTTTTAGCCACAGTAGCCATGCTAGCTTTAAGTGTTATGAGTGGTATGACCCCCTGGGGTGGACCTGCTACCCGAGCAATAGCAGTATTGGGACTTGATGCATCTGAATTTTTTGTTCCACTTATTCCTACCATGATCGGTGGTGCTATTTGGGTTATTTTCGTCGCATTTATTTTAGGGAAAAAAGAACGTAAACGACTGGGTGTAATACACATAGAAGAGTTGAAAAATGAAATAGCTGCTACTGTAGAAAATGAAGCCACTGAAGCATTTCCTCATATTGACATTAAACGTCCAGGTTTTTTGTGGGTTAACTTATTAATTGTGGTAGGCATTATGGTCATTCTTATTATGGGATTGGTACCTTCCCCTATTTTATTTTTGGTCGGTTTCGCTATTGCTTTAATGATTAACTACCCTAATCTGGAAATGCAAAAAAGACGTATCTTAGCACATTCTGGAAATGCTCTAATTGTTGTTCTATTAGTCTTTGCGGCTGGAGTATTTGCAGGAATCTTTTCCGGTACAAAAATGGTCGATGCTATTGCTAATGGACTGGTTGCGATAATACCTGCTTCATTAGGACAGTTTTTCCCTGTCATTGTTGGCATTACGAGTATGCCATTCACTTTCGTTTTATCGAATGATGCCTATTATTTTGGAGTTCTCCCTATTCTTGCAGAAGCAGCTTCAGCCTATGGTATTAGTCCGTTAGAAATTGCTCGGGCTTCTATATTGGGACAACCCGCTCATTTAATGAGTCCACTTGTTGCATCAACCATTCTATTAGTTGGTATGGTTGATAAAGACCTTGGCGAATATCAGAAATTCGCATACAAATGGGCCATCTTGACATCGTTAATCTTAACCGTATTAGCTATAATTAGTGGTGCTATTTCTTTTATGTAAATTATAAAAGTCCTTGTATACTTTTTTGCAAGGAAATAACCGCAGGATCCTTTCCAAAAGAGACTACTAAGGACTTTTGACCAATTGAACTAACAACTCTTGAAAGAAAAACTCGATGGCTGATATCATTAACAGAAAAATACATATTCTTCACATGTCACTCTCTAATATCCCATTTGAAAGACAATGAAGAAGAAGATGAAATTAAACCGCTCTTAAGTAAAATAGCCTAAATAGATGTTGCATCTGATAATGTTTGGGGTTACTACCTATGGAGGTTTTAAATAAATTAATGGAGAAGCTTTGGGATCGTACGAATGAATACGCAAAAGGTAAAATTGGTTCTTTGATGCTTATGACCAATTGCTCTTGTTACTATTTTTAATTCCTAAAGAAATTTTTAGTGAAGAAAAAATTGAAGTATCAATAGGGGATATTGAGCATGAAGAAATAAAAAATCTTTTACAGCTACTCGATCAAGAATCACCAACACCCCTTGTGTTGTCAATTACAGTCCAACCTAATATAGATTACTATAATAACAAACATATAAAGCAAAAATTGGCGGGAATGAGTCCGGTTCAATACCGCCTTCACACCAGCCAATTAACTGCTTTGTATAAACTCTAACTTTTTGGGGTCACACCAGTTTAACGTCCTACTTCGCTTTTACCTTGAATTGGGACACTTCTACTGTTCACCCATTCCATCAAGATTCTTTGACCCAAAGTTATCGAGCAATGCACGCACTTCATCTGTTGACTCTGTGCTCATTAATTGATTTCTTAATTCACTTGCCCCTCGAAACCCACGGACATATATCTTAAAAAAGCGATGAAGAGCCTTGAACGGGCGTAGCCCTAATTTTGAATATTTATCATGGAGATCCAGATGCAACCTTAAGAGATCAAGCAATTCCTTACTACTATGATCTTTCGGCTGCTTTTCAAAGGCAAATGGATTATTGAAAATACCACGCCCAATCATAATCCCATCAATACCGTATTGATGAGCGAGTTTTAAGCCAGTTTGACGGTCAGGAATATCCCCATTGATCGTCAAGAGTGTATCTGGTGCCACCTGGTCACGAAGTTTCTTAATCTCCGGGATTAGTTCCCAATGAGCATCTACTTTGCTCATTTCCTTTCTTGTACGCAGATGAATGGAAAGATTAACAATGTCTTGTTTCAATATGTGTGTTAGCCAGTCGTGCCATTCGTCTACATCCGTGTAACCAATCCTTGTCTTTACACTTACGGGCAATCCTCCTGCTTTTGCTGCTTGTATTATTTCTGCCGCAACTTCTGGACGACGGATAAGGCCACTTCCCTTCCCATTCTGTGCCACATTAGGTACAGGACAGCCCATATTGATATCCACACCCCGATAGCCTAGTTTCGCCATACCAATACTCATTTGCCGAAAGTATTCAGGCTTATCCCCCCATATATGAGCTACAATTGGTTGTTCATCCTCTGTAAAAGTCAAACGCCCACGCACACTATGGATGCCCTCTGGGTGACAATAACTCTCCGTGTTTGTAAACTCTGTAAAAAACACATCAGGTCTGGCTGCTTCACTCACTACATGGCGAAAAACAACATCCGTCACTTCTTCCATTGGTGCCAGTATAAAAAAAGGTCGTGGTAAATCACGCCAAAAATTATCTATCATATTCAAATTCAAATCCTCTCATAATGGGATACCAGGCCAACCCCTTATCCCAAAATTAAAAAAGCAAAATGTACCTGCTTCTTTTACACTTATACCATGCTTAAACGCATTTTATCAAACTGATCAAAAATGTTTATTTTCACGAAATCGGGGTTTGTATCGGAAATATTTATTATAACTTCACAAACTCTGTACCACAACCAAAATATCTCCTGCTGAAATCCACCCCATCAACCAGCATTCCACTGTTCGAGTTAAAATAAAGGTTTGCTAAAAAGACTGAAAAGAAAATTGGAAGAAAACTGGATTGACAAGGGGTTAAAAGGATAAAGACCCCGAAATCGCAAAAGTATTTTTTAACGAAATCAGGGTCGGACTGGCAAATGTTTATTTTAACTAACAAGAGCGTTTTTTTATTAGACATCTTAATTAGACATCTTCAATTCCAAATCCGTCACGACTTCTACATGTCCAGAGTCTATTTGGCAACACATGGGGTGCTCGGGAGATAATTTTTGATTAATAAATCATCCTGATAAATATTCGTACACCGCTGCAAGTGCTACATTACGAAAAAAAGGGGTTGTTTTCAATGATGATAGGTTACGCAAGAATTTCAACGATTACGATATAATAAGGATATTAGCAAGTTGAAGTAAAATCAATCAGGACATCAGATAGAAATACTTAGTTGAATAACTAGGATTATCTGAATTCCCATTATCTCTAGGAGGTACATATTTGAAACAAACTAAATCGAATAAAGGTTGGTTAAGTCTTGGGGCAATCGGTTTATTTTTTCTTGGGAAAATGAAATGGTTGTTTGCATTATTAAAAATAGCAAAAGTAGGTTCGTTGATTTCTATTTTTATCTCATTAGGAGCGTATGCACTGGTTTACGGTTGGAAATTCGCTGTAGCTCTTATCTATTTAATTTACATCCATGAAATGGGTCATTTACTTGCTGCTAAGAGAAAAGGAATCAAAACATCTAATGCTATTTTTATACCGTTTGTTGGAGCTTTAATTTCCCTCAAAGAAGAACCAAAGAACGCAAATCAAGAAGCTTATCTTGCCTTCGGAGGTCCTTTATTAGGTACATTAGCTTTTCTACCAGCCATTCCCCTATTTATTATGACCGAAAATCCGTTTTGGCTATTGGTTATTACACTGGGGGCAATGATTAATCTATTTAATCTAATGCCTGTACATCCTCTAGATGGAGGACGTATAGTAGGAGTCATCTCTACTAAGATTTGGGTATTAGGGATTATCGGAATGGTCGTATATATGTTCTTCCATCCAAATCCATTTTTAATTCTTTTCTTGTTATTAGGTATTACAAAGTGGTGGAAAGAATTCCGCAGCGAGATAACTAGAAATCAAAGAGATAGCGTAATCGAATTCAATCAATTTGGTTTAGAGCAGCTAGAGGAATATGCAGGTGCGACAGAAGAAGAAAAAATTCGCCTGTTTAATATTTGGAATGTGGAATTAAATCAACTAAGTCAGAAGCTAAACAAAACGAAGACTTGGCATATCCCACTCCTAGAAGATAATAAGCTAAAAGAAAGCCAAGTGAACGAGTTAAAAGAAAATATATATAAGTCATTAGTTGATGCTGCTAATTCGAATGAATATCAGTACGGACCGACCGATTTTGAAAATATAGGCACGTATGAACGAACGGTTGCAACTTTCTTTAAAGAAGTGCAAGAACAAACAGAAATCAGGGATAAAGAACAATCTTATTACTCATCGAGTCTAAAAACAAAAATCATCTGGTTCTCATTATATATTGGACTCGCAATTTTCTTAATGTTAACAAGCTTTTATGCTGGTGATTTAATGGAACAATACAAAACGTTTTTGCCTTAATTTATTACTAAGGGGACCTATTATGATGGTCCCCTTTTAACTTATACGATTTATTGTTGTTTAGGCATTGTAAATCATTAATATTGATTGTGTACACATAAAAGAGACCGCTTGTGTTTAACGGGTTCAGTTTTCGAGTACAACAAGAGAATTCGCATAAGTATTAGCACCGATTTAATATATAAATTTGTTGCTTTATTTTTGTTGGTATAGTAGTAAATTGATATTTCTTTACATTTGGCAAGTCAAACTCAAAAGTCAGCTCCAGAGAGATTCTCCAAGGAGGCTTCTTTTTCTTGTTTTAAAGTCGGGTCTCCATTTTCTTAGAGTACATTAATTTATTAGCATTTTATCTAAATCACGAACTTTATCATATGACTCCAATAGTTGTTCAGGTATTAATGTTCTCCCATAATCCCAAGCATTAGTTTCTATTTCAGATTTTAGCTTTTCTTTTTCTTCTTCGTGACCATACATTAAAATCCTTAAATCATGTTTGTTTTTCTTAAAATCTAAATAATAACCAATCATACGATAAAGAATAATTTTAACAAAGTCTTCCTCTGTCTCTTTAATTCTAATTTTCCCTTTATAACCGTTAACTTGAAGGTAATTGAATTTTATAGTATTGGTCGATACGTTATAACTCATAGGTGCACTTAGATTATTGTCAAATTCATAAATAATATCCAAATTGTGCTCATTTAATGTGTTATTAATTATCTTTTCGATATCGCTTATATAAAGCATTTAACTATCACTTCCCTTTTAAAGACTTACTTCATTATAGTTGTAGATTAAGTTATTCTTCCATTATCAATATAATAAACTGTTGAGATATTAAAATCACACAGTTAAAAACAAAGGAAATATTTACTATATATACTGAAGTGGAGGGTAAGTCCTACGAGAGGTGTGATTAATCCCCTAAAAGAACCCCTAATAGGAAAGGAATTTGCTTTTAATTACTCTTCCATACTTTCCTCCTTCTACTTATTTCGCTTTAAAGCTTACCATCATTGGTTTTAATTCTTCTTGATATTGTTCTACCATCATTTCAAGTGAAGGCATTGTATTATACTTTTCAAGCCAAGAAACGTAATGAAGTGCTACATTATGCGCAATATCAAAGTAGTGGACAGGTTCGTTGTAACCACTCTCTCTGTGAGCTGAAAATTTATCTCTGAAGTCTTTCATCGTTTGCCAATATTTTGCATAGTCTTCATGCGTCATGTTCAGAGCTTCCAAGAAGTATTCCCGTGCATGGTATTTGGTAGTAAAGGTAATCCAACACATTATAATAAAGTGGAGTCTACCTAAGAATATGATTATGGACCTTAGAAAAGCCAAAAATACGGTCTTATTTTTAACATCCATCGTGAGCAGAATAAGCAAAAGGCTTTACCTACAGTTCCTTGAAATATTAATTATTACAAATAATTGTCCTGTAATACGTTTTAATCCTTCTCTATCCGCCACCAATTGAGTAAATAATACATAATGAACTATATCTTTAAAAACAAAAAAAGACCCAAATCCTTGTTATATCAAGGATTTGAGCCTTTGTTAGTTGATGACCTGTGAGGGATTCGAACCCACGACCCCTTCCCTGTCAATTTTGTTTCAATAAAAACTGGTAAGTGCTTTTGTTTAAAAAAGGTTGAAGTTGAAGTATTAAGTCTGCTTCTTTTTATATACAAAAAAAGAATAAATGGTTTTTGTCCCTAAATAGAAATATAATTTAGTAGATATATGATAAGTAAGTATGAAAAGGTGGAGTTTTATTGGATATTTTATGGTGGGGATTAACAATCGTCTTATTTGCTTTAAGTTTTGTAGGAATTGTCTATCCTATTATTCCCTCGGTTGTTGCCATTTGGGGAGGATTTGCAGTTTATCAATTCCTCATTGATTCTGATGAGTTATCCTTATGGTTCTGGATCAGTATGGTTGTGTTGAGCGGTGTATTAATCGCGGCCGACATTATCGCAAATAGTTATTTCGTTAAAAAGTATGGGGGGTCAAAAAAATCCGAGACAATAGCAGCTATTGCCACGATTGTTGGGTCATTTGTCTTCCCTCCTTTTGGAATAATTCTCGTACCATTTTTAGCAGTCCTCCTTTCGGAATTAATCATTCAAAAAGATATAAGGAAGGCTACTAAAGTTGGGTTTGCTACTATAATCGGTTTTTTAGGCGGCAGTTTAGCCAAAGTATTAATTCAATTATTGATGATCGTTTTTTTTATTTTAGCGGTAATTTTTTAATTACTTATCAACGGCTTCAAATTAGGAAAAAGCTGACTTTCAACAGTCAGCTTTTTCTATGAACAGAAGTCCGGATTGACTTATCCGGTACAAGATAATAAGAGAAAAAAGTGATGGAGGAAAAGGAACTATTAGTGAGATAAGTAGATTGAAAGGATGTCACTTTAGGCGATAATTTGCACTTATTTTAAGTGCCATTTTACACATGCAACTTTAAAACCCAGCTACCTTCATAAGAGAAGATTAGCAGGGTTTCTTCATTATTACTGCTTTTCTAAATATCGATAAATCGTTGTTCGAGATACGCCCCATTTTTCTGCGACGTCTTTAATCGGTGTACCATTTTCAATTAGGGACTTCATCATTTCAATATCTTTCGGTCCAAATTTTTCAGGACGTCCACCAAGACGACCACGTGCTCTAGCTGCAGCTAGTCCGGCAGCCGAACGTTCCTCAATTAAATTACGTTCAAATTCCGCAAATAAATGAAACATCAATTGACCAGTGGCATTGCTTTTTTCCATTGTTAAATTTTCTTGTAGACTGTGGAAGCCCACACCACGTTCATTTAAGTTATTCACAATTTGAATTAAATCTTGCATATTGCGTCCTAATCGATCCTATCGCCAAACTACAATCGTATCGCCTTCACGTGCATACTGAAGTGCTTCCTCTAAACCAGAACGCTGTCTTTTTGCCCCACTCATTTTATCATGAAAAATTTTGGAACAGCCATATTGCGTAAGTCCATCTGTAAATGTAAATTTTGTAATCCCGTCGACACACGTGCATATCCAATTAACACTCAAACGCCAATCCCTTATAGATATGGGATTGGCGTTTTGGCGTACTTCTTAAAGTTACAAATATGTTAAGTTCATTTTATAAACAACATTTCAAGAAATGTTTTTCAATTCCTCTGTTAATCGTAGGAATTCTTCTTTGTTTTGATCCTGTAATGACTGGTCAATCTCTTTTCGGATTTGCTCTTTTCGGAAATCAAGAAGGGCTTTGTTTATCACCATTTCAGCAAATTCAGAATCCTTGACGTTTATTTCAGGTTGTGGTGGTGTATTAGCCAAATTCTTTTCCATAGGAAACCAACTCCTTAACCTTTTTTCTATTATACCAAAAGTTTTCAGATTATTCAAATAATTAAACGAGTAGTTCCAATGAAATAATCCGTTTGCTCAATGAAAATGAGTAAGTGAAAAATATAATTGAAAAAACAGGTAACAAGAATGACTATCTATAATATTAAGAAGAAAATATGAATTTGTGTAATTGTACAATTGTGTAGTTGTGTTAGAATTACAAAGTACAAATAAAGCCTACATCCCGGTAGGCTGATACTTCTGGTTGTTACTTTCCAATTATCCAGTTGAAAAGCCTATATTCTTTAAATATATATAAGAACAATTAGTTGCCTAAATATAAAGCCTGTATCTTAGATTACCGAGTAATCATTGATACAGGCTTTTTTTATACTCCTTCTTGAACTAAACCAGCTAATAGGATGTCAATATCTTTCTCTAAAATTTTCATTTCCCTTATGATATACTATTTTTGGCCACGCCAAATACCCCTCCAAAACCCTTTTGGAAGGATTTTTCTCTGTTTCACAAAACCGTTAATTAGGCTAAATCTAGGAACGTTTCTTTTCTCTTTAATAGAGCGTAAATCCAATGAAGAACTTATTCATACAGGCAACGATTGACACTTTGGCCGGTCTTCCTTCTGATTTTTTCTTATCATAGAATTCTTTAAGCTTTATGTTCCTTGAACTTCTTATGCCGCATAGTACGGCAAGATACAGAGAATGACGTAGTCTGGTAAAACGCCGCCCTTAGTGAACGTGTACTTATATCAACGGTACTAATGCTTATATTCCATGATAAAAGAGCTGCTGGCTATGCCAACAGCCCTTACTTATCATTTTTTATTTTGTGTCTCTAAAGAAAGATGATTAAAGACAGTAGTTGAATTCCATACATTTAACCCTACACGCCCATTGTTAAAAGTCGTATCAGACTTTTCTAGGATCAGATTATCATCCAAATAAGTTTGGATGATACTGCCTTTTGCTGTAACTTTTAATTTGTATGTTTGATTAGGATTAAGTACCATATGTTCTTCCTGTAGAACTTCAATCTTCCCATCTACAATTTTAAACAATTTCAATATATCATTACGTACATCCACTGTAGCTATATAACCATTTTCGGCTTTTTCATCTGCTCGGAATAAAAGAGCTCCAGCTCCCTCGTTTAATACCTTCACCTCGGTTTTGTATGTGAAATCACTTGCGGTTTGAGAGGCAACTATAAAGCTGTCAGCATCGCTGCGGCCTTGTTTCCCTTCCCTAGTGTCTCCCCATTCACCATTGATTGTAGTCCATCCAGATAGATTGGAAACAATCGGACTGCTTCCCCATATACTTTTTAATGTATACATATCAAGAGAGTGTAAATGAGCAGTACCGCCAAGACTATAAAGTTCGACACCCTGATTCTCTGGTGATGAGAAAATTTGATCAGTTATCACTTGTTTCCCTTCATTAACAAACACTTCGATGGACGAACGATCTAGAAGAACTTTCAATTTCACTTTTCCATTTGTATTTTGTACGGGGGCTTCATGTATTTTTTTAACATTTGGACCAAAATCATATCCTGAATGGGTTCGGTCAATAAACACTGTTTCATTGCTAGGGTTGTATCCAATGGTCGTATATTGTCCATTACCATTTCTTACTTTAAATCCAACTTCACTTGCTTTATTTGCTGAAAATTCCGCTTCGATTTCTAACGTATCTCCCTTAATATTTTTCAATAGATTTTCACCAGGGATAATAGATTGGTTGCTTAACTTAAGACCTTTATCTCGTAAGGTTAATAATTGTTGTACAGGTGTTTGTTTCAATTGTAACCCCTTCTTTGTCTGCACTAACGATAATTCACGTGGAACAGTGGTTGAGCTTCTCCATGGGGAAGTTGGGGTGTCGTTCGCATATTGCCAGTTACTCATCCATCCCAACCATAATGGGTTGCCTTCATTCCCAGTATTACTCCATGTCACACCTGCATAAAAGTCTGCCCCATAATCCGTCCATAGAACCTTGTCTGACGAATTATTATTCGTGAATTTTTTTCCATCAAAGTCACCCACAAAGTATTGCATTCCTGAACCCCCGGCTGCTGCTCCATCATTTATACTTACAGACAACACCCACTTTTTCTTATTCGGATTCCCTTCAACCGGCACCTGAATTAATTCTGGACATTCCCACACTCCGCTATAAGATCCTTGTGTCCCTTCTGTCCATTCACCATTTATAAAGTCCCATTCTTTAATCAAGCCCTTTTGCTTACCTACGAATGGTGTATCAGTCTTAGTTGGATCATTGTCAACAACAATAGGCAGTGACCCCTGATTGTATACATGAAAATCGTCCACATTAATGTGTCCCCAACCTCCAGTTTTATTGTCCACCACTTTCATATAGACGGTCTCTCCAATATATTTTGAAGCATCCCATGTCACACGGCGATACTTTTCATCCTCCGCCCACTTGGTGTTTTCTGCACGAATTAATTCCTTATTATCAGAGGCGCGGACGAGCGCTACATAAAGGTTTTTATCATATCCCCCACCTATCAAGAAATTAATTTCGCCGCTTCCCCCCAGTGTAAAATGGGAAGATCGAATCGAACCGGTTGCATCATCACCTTTTTCTGCTGTATATCCCCATAAATGATATTTATTCTGTTGTCCGAATGAACCACCCCAATAAGAAGTAGCTTTTGTAACATTTGCTGCCCCAAAAGCATCACCGTCAAGTACGTTCCATCCCTCTAGACTTCCTGACTCGAAATCAGGATTAGCAATATTTTGTTCCTTTGCCACAATGTAATTTTCTTTATTCACGTCTTGAAAGGTTACATTTGAATTACTGACAGTTAAACCAAAATGCCCGCTCTCATACGTTGTATCAACCTGTTCTATGATTTCTTTATTATCTATCAATACCTTTATCTTGCTGCCATTAGTATAAACAGAAACATCATACACTTGATTTGAATCAATACTTATGGATTTTTCAGCTAAGATAGTAGGTCTATCGTTTTCAATTTTTAAAAGACTAACCTTACCCTTCCCAGCATCCAATTGGGCAATGTATCCATTTTCACCGTTTTTGTCAGCTCTGAAAAGAAGTCCACCTCTCGCACTTTTCCCATTTAGTATAACGTTCGCTCTATATCCAAATTGATCACCAACCTGTGAAGATACGTAATTACCGTTTGTTTTAGAATTCCCTACCTTCCCTTCCAACGTACTTTCCCATTTTCCATCTATAGCTTTCCAGCTAAGGATATTTGTTTTAAAGTTTGTCGCATTTTTAAAGAAAACATTCCTAAAAACAGAAACAGCATTTCTATTATATAAGCCAAAATTCCCACTTTCATACGAATTATCCGTTATTTTTATAACCGGGTTGTTTCCTATAGAAAGTTTTATGAAATCCTTTTTAGTTTCCACTCTCAACTTAGTTGAGTCTTCATCCCTCACTTTAATTTTCTTTTCCTGAAGGACGATTTTCTTTCCATCAACCAATTTGCTTAAAGTCACTTTCCCGGATTTGGCATCCAATCCAGCAAGATAAGCATTTTTTAAGGTAGAATCAGAACGAAAGACCAGTTCCCCGGAACCTTTTCGACCATTTTTTTCTCGTACACTTATATCCGCTTCATAAACAAAGTCACTGCCTGTTTGTTTGGATAACACTGATCCATCCTTATCTAGGCTTGTGGCTTGCACCGATGTAGGATCAACACCAAATGAACTCCCGTAGCTCCAGTCCTTTAAATTGGGTGAAGTGTAAATCATAACATCGTTTTTCGCTGCAAGCGTCATCACCCACTTTTTTGATTGATCATGCCAAAAAACCTTTGGATCCCGCCAATCTGAAATAGGAGGATTCGGCATAACCGGGTTCCCTTCATATTTTTTCCATGTTCTTCCTTTATCATTGCTATAAGCAAGACTTTGCACTTGCTTTGCCCCATCAGCATGAGTAAAAATCGCCACCATTGCTTCTTTTCCAAATCCTGCAGTATTGTTATAATCAATCACTGCGCTTCCTGAGAATATCATTCCATTTTCATCTGGATACAGAGCAACAGGCAAATGCTCCCAGTGAACTAAGTCTTTACTGACCGCATGTCCCCAATGCATAGGACCCCATTTAGAACTATAAGGATCGTTTTGATAAAAAAGGTGGTATTCCCCATCATAATAGACCATCCCATTCGGGTCATTCATCCAACTTGCTTCAGGTGAAAAATGAAATTGATTTCGGTTACTTTCATTATAATAGTTTGAATCGGCTGCAAATGTCGGAACAACTAGGATTAATGCTAGAGTACAAATTACACCACATGCTAAAAGTTTTTCTATTGCTTTTTTCAACGGCCTCACACCTTTGCAATTTGTTTTACTTTATAATGATTGAGACTGGCTTCTTAATCGGTCAATAAGAACAGCAGCAATGATCACACCGCCTTTAACAACAAGTTGCCAGTAATATCCAACATCCATTAACGTTAGTCCATTGCTTATTACACCCATTATTAAAACTCCTATAATGGTCCCTTGTATTCTCCCAACACCACCCGTTAAACTCGTGCCGCCTAATATTACTGCGGCAATAGCATCAAGTTCATACCCTAAACCTGCTGTTGGCTGTCCAGAAAATAATCGACCTGCCAGAACAACACCCGCAAGACCCGCTAATAGCCCGCTTAACGAATAAACTTTCATTAAAGTACGCTCTACTTTAATACCTGTAAGACGTGCCGCTTCCTCACTTCCACCAATTGCGAATACATGACGACCAAACATAGTATATTTCAAGACAAAGAACATACCAATATACACAATAACCATGATATAGATAGGAGTGGGGATTAAAAACAGCCGACCAGCTCCTAAAAATTTAAACAAATCTGACTCCACAACAATAGGGTAGCCACCGCTAATCACGTATGCAAGCCCTCTTACATATGTGAAACTTCCAAGGGTGACAATAAAGGCTGGCAATTTAGTTTTTGCTGTAAAAAATCCATTTACAAGTCCAAAGAAAGCCCCCACTAAAAGTCCTGCAGAGATTGACACCAACGGATGTACTCCCGCTTGGGAAATCATTACGGAAACAACACCTGATAAAGCAACAATGGCACCTACAGATAAATCAATTCCGCCTGTTAAAATGACAAGCGTCATTCCAGCTGCCAGTACACCATTTATGGACACTTGTTTAAGTACATTTAACAAGTTCGACATCTCCAGGAAATTTGGTGCAGTAAAAGCCAGCACAACACATAATAATACTAAAATAATGAGCATTCCTAAGCGATTCCAAATTTGTAGAGCTTCCTTTCCATATCGGGCTTTATCAGTGGTCACAACCGTTGTATTCGCTTTCATTTTCATTGCCCCCCTGTAGCAAAAAACATGATTTTTTCTTGTGTTGCTTCTTGCCTTGTTAAATGCCTTTGTAATTTACCTTCATGCATTACCAGAATTCGATCACTAATTCCCAAAATTTCAGGCAGCTCGGAGGAAACTACTAACACTGCCAATCCAGCTTCAGCTAACTTTGATACAATTTTATGAATCTCTGTTTTTGCCCCAATGTCCACACCTCTAGTTGGTTCATCGAGAAGTAGCACCTTTGGACCAATCGAGAGCCACCGTGCGATGACAACCTTTTGCTGGTTTCCACCGCTTAAATTGGCAACAAGCTGTTCAGACGAAGAAACCTTTACTCCTAATTCTTTTATAAGGTAATCTGCTTTTTGACCAATTTCTTTCCAGTTCAATTTACCAGCTTTGCGAAATTTTTTTAATTCATTCATAATAATATTTTCTTTGACACTCATGTTCAGAAACAATCCTTGCTCCTTTCGACTTTCCGGCACATGGGCAATTCCATGTCGGATTGCATCATTCGGAGAGGTAATATTCACTTTTTCTCCATTAACCAGAATTTCACCACCTGTTTTTTGAGAAGCTCCAAAGATAGTTCGAATTAATTCGGTTCTACCTGCCCCTACGAGACCAGCAAGTCCTACAATTTCTCCAGGATATATTTTAAACGAAACATTTTTCACAACCCTTTTATCAGATATTCCATTTATTTCGAGGGCGGGCTTCGTGTCATCGACACGAGAAGTAGCTACTTTTGTGTGCCTCTTAAAAAGGGAGTTTAATTCCCTTCCGACCATTAACTTTACAAGATGCTCAGGATTTGTTTCCTTGATTGGTCCACTATTTATCCACTCGCCATCTCTTAGAACGGTATACCTGTTTGAAATTCGAAAAATTTCATCCATTCGATGAGAGATATAAACAATAGCAACACCTTTCTTTTTTAAATCCTCAATTATCTCAAATAACTTTTCAATTTCTTTATCAGTTAACGACGCGGTCGGCTCATCCATAATTAACACGTCTGCCTTATATGAAAGAGCACGAGCAATTTCTACAACTTGTTGCTGTGCCACACTTAATGTGGCTACTATCGTTTTGGGATTTAATTCAGATCCCATTGAATGTAAAATTTCTTTTGCTTTATGATAAACATCATCCCATTTAACCATGCCAAATTTATTTTCAGGAAATTTAGTACCCATTAAAATATTTTCACTTATTGTCAAATTTGGAGATAGCTTCAGTTCTTGGTGAATCACACTAATTCCTTGTTTCTTCGCTTCCACTGGACCACTCCAAGTGACAGAATTATTCTTATATATGATGCTGCCACCATTTGCATCAGGCTGATAGATACCTGATAATATTTTAATAAGTGTAGATTTCCCTGCTCCATTCTCCCCCATTAATGCATGAACTTCCCCCTTATAGAGTTCAAGATTAATATTTTTTAAAACAGTAACTCCTGAAAATGTCTTACTGGTCCCTTTCATTTTGAGAATGGGAGTGGGAGAGTCAGATACCGAAACAACATCATTCTCAATTAATTGTACACTGTTCACATTATTGTCCCCCTTAATGAATTAATTTCTTAAAAAAGATAAGATCTTCTAAGGAAGATCTTATTCAGCATCTCATTACCAACCTTTATAGTTGTTCACATTCTCTTGAGTAACTAATTCAACAGGAACTTTGACTAACTTGTCTACTTTCTTTCCATCCAACACATTTTTCCCAATTTCCAATGCTTTTCTCATCATCTCATCTGGATGCTGTGCAGAAGTAGCTGTAAAACTTTTTTTCTCTTTTAAAGCTTCGACTGCTTCTGGAGCACCATCTACACCCACTATAAAAAATTCCTTCTCACGTTCTGCTTGTTCTTGAGCAATCTTTACTCCAAGTGCTTCAGGATCATTAATAGCAAAAATTGCATCAATAGAGCCTTTCGAATGTGCTTGCAAGATATTTTCTGTTGCAGATAACGCTTTTTCTCTATTTCCTTCTCCATTTTGTTTAGCAATCACCTTAATCTCTGATTTCTTAATCGCTTCTTCAAAACCATTTATACGATCAGTAACTGCAGATACCGGTGGTCCTTCAATTATTGCTATATTTCCTTTCCCTTTTAATTGTTTGATCATATACTCACCTGCAATTTTGCCTGCTTGGTAATTGTCAGATGTAACGACACTGTCCACTCCGCCTTCTGCAGCTACATCAACTGCAATAACCGGGATACCCGCTGATTTGGCTTGTTGTACTGCCGCAGCAATTCCTTTTGAATCGACTGCATTTAAAAGAATTAAATCAACTTCTTTTGTAATGAAATCTTCAATTTGAGAAGTTTGCTTCGCCAAATCATAGTCTGCACTCACCGTAATTAACTCAGCCCCCATTTCTTTTGTCGCTTCTTTCGCTCCTTTTGACATAGAAACAAAGAAAGGATTAGAGAGCGTTCCTAGTGTTAACCCTATTTTTAATTTTTGGTCACTTTTATTTTTTTCAACACCTCTCGCACTGTTTGATTGTGAATCTGATCCTGTATCAATTACGCTACAAGCAGTCAAAACAACCAGAAACAACATGATAATCAGAATAAATGACGATTTTAGATAAGTTTTCATAAAATCCTCCTGTTTTTTGAATTTCGCCTGTTATTGAGTTAGATTCTTAGTTAAAAAATGTATCACCTCCCCACTATACATTTGGAATCGCTTTCATAATTGATCATTTATGATTTTTTTTGACCAACTATGATTATATATGACCATTTTATGAGAATCTTAAATAATTGTCAATGTTTTCTAAAAATTTAGAATTCTTTTAAAAATAATGTATTGCTCTGCTTAATCGTGTACAATTACGATGTACACTGTGATGGAGGTAGATTTTTTTGTACAGTGAAGAGAGAAAATTAAAAATTATTGATTTTATTACTAACTATTCTAGAGCCTCAGTCCAAGATTTAAGTGATTTTCTAAAAGTATCGCAATCAACGATTCGAAGAGATTTGAAAGAACTTCAAACAACTAACCAGATTCAAAGAACTCATGGGGGAGCTGTTTCTTTACAAGCTGTTAATTTTGAACCAAAGATTATGGATAAAGAAGTTGAATATGTACAAGAAAAAAAAGCCATTGCAAAAAAAGCTGTTGAATTTATAGACGATGGAGATACAATTCTTTTAGATGCTGGAACAACTACTCTGCCAATCCTCGAAGATCTTCAACAGTTTTCCCAGTTAACAATAGTCACCAATTCCATACTGATTATGAGAAATTTCAAACCCACTGCAGGTATAGAAATATTGTTTTTAGGCGGAAGCCTGCGAAATGAAACGCTTGCATCGGTAGGATCATTTGCTGAAAACAACTTGGAAATGATCCGTGTGGACAAAGCTTTTGTGGCAATAAATGGTGTTCATTTAACTGAAGGTTTGACAACACCAAATTTAATTGAAGCTAGGATAAAAAAATTGATGATCCAGAATGCACAGCAAGTTTTCCTATTAAGCGACTCTAGCAAAATGGGAAAGGTCTCTTTTGCAAAGGTTGCAGACTTGCATGAAATTGACAAATTTATTGTGGATGATCGACTCCACCCTTCCTTTAAAAAATCATTGGAAGACCTTGGGGTTGAGGTTATTTCTGTTCATACTCGACCTTGAAGCTATTTAACAGAAAAAAAACACTCCTTAATCTAAGAAGTGACTGACGATTGACCCTTAGACAGTGATTGAAATTGAAAAAAATTCATTTTTATATCGAATCATTTATCATAACGGCATAAATTTAGAATAAGGATTTTACAAAAGAAAATAGTCATTTTCTAAATATTTCTATCCAAAAGAAAAATAAACTTGCACAATTTGTTCTACCTTCGGCTGGAGTGTTTAACAAGTTACTCATAAGAGGAATTACAGACAAGGATTAAGTGAATTACAGAATTCCAATTCATTATTAAAAAAGGGATAAATTTAATATCTTCCTATCAGTAGAATGGTTTGTTAAATAAAAAAGAAAACGTCTGCACACAACCCTGTCAAGTAGACAATAAAAAAAGAGTAGTTCAAGCTGCGGCCTTTTCCTGGTATTCAATCGGGGAAAGGCCGTTAAATCTTTCTTGGAAGCGATCGGTATTGTAGAAGTCTATATACTCCTGAATAGCTATATAAGCTTGCTCTGCTGTTTTTGGGTGTACCAAATACTTCCTCCTTTTTCATAAATTAAACCTTCCATAATTTTCCCAATATCCTGTTTTGTTACTCCATTAACCTGCCCATTTAGTTCATTAAGTAAAAAAGCCAACAAATGGCAGCTCCGAATCTCAACTAAACCAGCTAATATGATGTCAATATCTTTCTCTAAAATTTCCATTTCCCTTATGATATACTATTTTTGACCATGCCAAATAACCCTCCAAAACCCTTTTGAAAGGATTTTCCTCCGTTTCACAAAACCGTTAATTAGGCTAAATCTAGGAATGTTTCTTTTCTCTTTAAATGAGCGTAAATCCAATGAAGCAACTTATTCATACAGGCAACGATTGACACTTTGGCAGGTTTTCCTTCTGTTTTTTTCTTATCATAGAATGCTTTAAGCTTTTTGTTCCTTGAACTTCTTATGCCGCATAGTACGGCAAGATACAGAGAATGACGTAGTCTGCTCGAACCTCTTTTTTAATGGTTGCCGTAAACTTACCCAATGAGTGAACACTTGGATCTACTCCAGAGAAGGCAACCAGTTTTTTCGGATGATTAAACCGATCGATTTCACCAATTTCAGAGATAATCGTGTCTGCGATTTTTTCTCCGATACCGGGAATCGATTGGATGATCTTATATTCTTCCAGTTCATTTGCCAGGGCCACTATTCGATCTTCTAAATCAGAAAGGTTTCCCTGATAATGAAAAAGCAACTCCATATACATACAAAGATTGATTACGTGACTTTCATACACGTTTTTTTGGAATGGATTTTCTAGATGCTGATTCCATTAGTTTTTGGCTTTCCCCCACGCCCAGTGACCAGATCGGCTAGGACAGAACTCCATAACTCTCTCTGCTAGTTTACTTTCTCCGGCTGTTAATATCGCCTCTGAGGTAGGATATTGCTTTAACATCGATAAAGAAACCTCTGAATATATATCCTAATTTGTTCCGTTACTTTTATTAAAATCTTGCAATAGCATTTGATGTTCTAGTCCTCTCGCTATTTTTTCACCTCAATTTTCTGCTGTAAAACCTTCGACTTTATATCAAATCCACACGCCTAAAAACTCTTTTCCCATTGCAGGGTGTAAGTCTATCCATCAAGTTACTGGTGTAGATTGTCGGTATGCTGCTCTAGCTTTCTACTATTTCAATAACCAACGTTTAAATAGAAAATACTCTGGGGACTCATCTCCAGAGTATTTTCACACTATTATAAATATATATATTTATTTAACGGCTTCTTTTAATTCCTTACCTGGTTTAAAAGCTGGAACTTTAGAAGCAGCAATGCTTATTTCTTCACCAGTTTGTGGGTTTCGGCCAGTTCTTGCTGCACGTTCACGTACTTCAAACGTACCAAATCCAATTAATTGGATTTTTTCTTCCTTAGCAAGGGTGTTAGAAATCGTTTCAAATAACGCATCAACTGCTTTTGCAGCATCTTTTTGTGTCAGTTCAGCTTGTGTTGATACAGCTTTCACTAATTCAGTTTTATTCATTTAGACACCTCAATTTTATAAATATACTATAGACCCAAACATAACATATATCCCCTTTGTTTTCCACTTCAAGGAAGGAAAGAAACTGGACTGACTGTTAATAATCAGTATTATGTAAACTAAAATGAGCTCACTTTTCTGTAACCTTATATTGAGCATAGTAAACAGAGCAAACCACAAATGTTGAACTTCCGTACTTGGACCTGTAAATTCAATTCATATTCATTATTGCATCCTGCGAAGGAATCCCGAAACGACTATTATAATACTCCTAGACCACAGTTTATAAAAAAGCAACCGTTTTATATCCAAACGGTTGCTTTTTTTCATTGCTATAAACGATTCCAAATTCTCTTTAAATCTATTGGTACGAATACTTTATCCCCATGTGTTTCCTTATGTATGATGAGATGTGAAAAGTATGGTTCTAAACTTAACCCTTCTGTTTTATGTCTAGCTGGATTTATTGATGATAGGAGCCCATTCAGTGCACTTAGACCATTAGATTTAAATCTCCACACACATAACATACAAAGAACTTGAATATCATTTACAGGCATCATACTCAATGAAATTTAATTGATTGAAGTAGCATACAGAAAGTGATGGAGCATTCGCTCCTTCACTTTCTGTATTATGGCACATAAATCGAAGAATAGTCTTGGTCTAAGACTCTCAGATGAACTTTTCCACTTTATTTAAGGGCAGTTTTATTATACTTATACCTTGGCTAAAAGCTCCAAAGGTTTACTGAGCTTTCTTGAAAAGATTGCCTAATCAAAAAGGAGATAGAGCAACATTTTGGTCTAGATCATATTTAAGCAAAAGTTGCAGTACTAAAATACTTGCTTTATTATTTAGGGTATAGTATATTAATTGACACATCAACTATTGAGCTATCAATTATTTTGTCTAACGTATGAAAAGAGGGTGTTTCTTGACGAATTCATGTTCTAATGAATCTTTTATTTTATATATAATGAACTGCCTTAACAAACAGATAAGTTCAAAATTTGAAAGTTGTACCGGCATTAGTCAATCAAGACATGATATCTTATATCAGCTTTATCAAGTTGATGAAATTAGTCAAACAGCACTTCAAAAAGAGGTTAACATTGACGGTGCAGCGATTACCCGGCATTTAAAACAACTTGAAGCGACTGGGATGATTTTAAGACGCAAAGATCCGGAGGATAATCGATTTACTCTTGTCTGTCTTTCAGATCATGGTCGCAAACAAATTATTCTCTACCAAGCTGAAAAGGCTCGTTTTGTCACTTTGATGCTTAAAGATTTTAAAGAAGAAGAACGTCAAGAGTTAACAGATATGCTGACACGCATTCAAAAAAATATAAGCCAAGTCTAACACTTGATTCGTTACAATTTGAAATGAGAATAACTATAAATTAAACTACTAAAGTTAAAAAGAGGAGACTAACAACTATGACTACTACAGCACAATTAACAAATGATTTCAAAGAAATTGTCACTGGACGCCGCTCCATAAAAAATTACGACAAATCCGTAACAATCAGTAGGGAAGAAATGGAGGAAATACTTACCTTAGCGACACTTGCTCCTTCTTCAGTTAATATGCAACCATGGCGCTTCCTTGTAATTGATAGTCCTGAGGGAAAAGCAACACTTGCACCTCTTGCTCGCTTTAACCAAAATCAAGTCGAAACATCTTCCGCAGTAATTGCCGTATTTGGTGATATGAACAATTTTGATAACGGCGAAGAAATCTACGGTAAAGCTGTAGATTTAGGGCTTATGCCTTTAGAAGTAAAAGAAAACATATTAGCCTCATTTGCTGGATATTTCGAAAAAATCACTAGTGAAGAAATGAAAGAGGTCGTTCTAGTTGATGGTGGTCTTGTATCCATGCAACTAATGCTTGCCGCTCGTGCTTATGGCTATGATACAAATCCAATCGGTGGCTATGAAAAAGACCAAATCGCAGAAGCTTTTGGATTAGATAAAGATCGATACGTACCAGTTATGCTAATTTCAATCGGTAAAGCAGCAGATAATGGCCATCAATCAGTTCGTCTTCCAATTGATAAAGTCGCACAATGGAAGTAATGTAATAAAGAATCCATTCATTAAATTTCAACCGAGTATGTTATTTTTACTATAATTATATATTAAGTTTATTATGCTTAACAAAAGAGAGGATGACGTTTAATGATTATCATTCATGCCGTATTCAATATTAATCCAGCAAAACAAGATGCATTTCTAGAGGAGATTCAACCGCTAATCGTAGCTTCAAGAGCGGAAAGTGGAAATGTTTCTTACACTCTTCACAAAGCTACAGAAAAAGACAATGAATTTACAATGGTTGAAGTTTGGCAAGATCATCTAGCGGTTGAAAGCCATAATTCAAGTGAGCACTTCACCTCGTTTGTTGGTAAAGCTAAAGAATTCCTCTCTTCACCTTTAAATGTTAACGCATTTGAAGGACAACCATTAAAATAATGAGTTAAAATGTATGGGATTTCCTATATCCCATCTTATAAAACAAAGAGTTGCTGCTTCGGTAAAACAAGCTGCAACTCTTGTTTATTTCTATTCCATTTTCTCGAACATCACGCGCTTATTCGGCGTACATAATCTGTGTGACAATTTCCATGGAAAGAGGAATGCAAATAGTTCCATTTATTTATCGAATTCAGTTTTCCAAAGCATCCGCCAATGTTGTATTTCTCGGTTCTTCTTTATTTTGCTTCTCCATTAAATTGGAGATTTCGTTGTTTGACACTTTTTGATTTTTGTTGTTAATTATTTTGATGTTCATGCGAATTCTAAAAGGAGGGCTGAAAGTGTATATGCTTCATTCACCCAGGATGGGTATCATCCACCATGAAGCGAAATATCTAGGGATGGCCGGCTAATTTTTTGACGATTTTCTTCTATTATAAAATAATCTTTTTAAAGTCATTTTCATACTCTTTAACTAGTTTATAAAAAGACGTCTTTTTAACCCCTAATTCCGACATGGCTTTAACAGCTGTCATCTCTCCTACTTTCCATAAATCATAGACTTCTTTAAACTCTTCCGTTACTTGAGCTTTCGGACGCCCGAAAGGCACACCTTCAATTTCTTTTAGAAATTCTAAAAAATGCTCTAACTCCTCTTTGATATGCTTCATTGAAAAGCTCTTCCCATACGGTTTAGATTGATCTAAGAATGCCTGTACTTGACTCTCTCCTTTTGCCACATCCAGATCAACAACTGGATTCATTATCTTTACTTCCTCTACTTATTAACCATTTACCCCTAGTCCTCCATGTAGTGTCATAGCTTCGCTTGTTATACGAGATCTGCCTCCCAACCAGCCTCAAACATGTTTCTACAAGTAGGGGGCGGACAGTTTAGTTCACGGGATCAAGCCCCACGCACCCGTACGTCCTACCCTGGCTACTGATATAATAGATTCTATTAAAAAAAGGTCAACCAGTAAAATAAACTGTACCCTTTGTAAAAGACGTTAAAAAAAGACGACTCTTTTATCTATCGAAGGTGACCTTCTATTGCTTGGCTATTTCTAAGTTCCAATAAACTCTCCAATTTTCTCTTCACTCTCTGCAACGCATTATCTATAGACTTGGCGTGAGTATTTAATTTATTAGACATTTCTATATAGGTAAGGTCCTCTAAGTAAAAAGCCAAAACCTTCTTTTCTAACGGACTTAGAACCTCAGATAATTTTAATTCCAAATCATCAGCAGATTCTTTATCAATCAATATCGCAACGGGATCAGAAATAACGGTGTCTGTCGTTACTTCCATAAGAGTATGGCCCGGATTTTCTTCATATATAGGCATATCAAGCGAAATAGAAGAATTTAACGGAGTATGTTTTTGACGAGTAGCTGCCTTGATGGCTGTAATAATTTGCCTCGTGATACATAGTTCTGCAAACGCTTTAAAATAAGATTGTTTCTCGCCATTATAATCCCTAATGGCTTTGAACAATCCTATCATCCCCTCTTGGATAATATCTTCTTTATCTGCCCCAATTAGGAAGTACTTGTTAGCCTTAACCTTTACAAATGATTGGTATTTCTTCAAGAGAACTTCTAATGCCTCCATATTTCCTTGTCGGACTTTTTCTATTAATACTCCATCTTCTAAATTAGCACATAGGAATGACGGCTTTACTTCGATAGCTATACTCACTCAAATCCCTCCAGCGGCTGCATTCAGTTGAGCCTTGTTGTTTAAACAGACGACCATTTTATATGCGATAAATTACCAGTTTATTTAATAATAACCTATAGCAACCTCTGATGATATTAGATTATTTCGACAATTAACTACATTCCTATACACCTTCGTTTAGTTTGAAGGAACCGTTTACACCTTTTTTTAGGCTGTTTTCTAAAAGATCGTTGCTCTAAGGATAAAAAACTAACAACTTGAATTTTATGGTAAAATATAAGTGACCTTATTCAATAACGGGCAGTTTAATGGAGTTGCATTCTTATTAATTATTATCTTATTTTTTACAAGAAGAAAGTAATTATCGATTAAAAGTCTTTACCGCGTAGTATAAACGGTGAACACAAACTGCTCCCTTGAAAAATAATAAGGACTAACCAAATTGATTAGTCCTTATGAAGAAGGAATTAATTGTTGCCAAGTTTTTCTTGGTAATAACTCCAAGCTGAAATTGCCCACGCCGTTGTTATTTCACCAACAAAAGATAGTAGTCCGACAACAAGTTCCATAGTTATCAACTCCTTCAATAGTATTATATGTGGTGTTTTTAATTCGTTTCCTTTTTTTGTGTCACAGTTGGAATACACTACGCTTCTCGAACTAACCTCCATCAATAAACTAAACACAATCTCACGATTGCTCTAGAATTCTTAGGATTTCATAGTCATATCATTAACCGTTATCTATGTAAGCTCGGCATTACTCCTCAAGGATAGGGATTTATCGAAAAAAGTGTATGCTAAACTAGCCAATTATAGGAAAAAATTAGTTTAAGCAATGTCATGATCGCACTTTTGGATATCCACATGTCTCATGGAGGTCAACCCTCCCATGTCTCACAGAGTCGATGCTCCTCCATTCCTTCGTTCAACCTTTCCAGAGGTGGATGTCGGTCATGCTGCCCCACAGGATCTAAGTCCTCACGTTAGTTGCTTTGCCGACTAATCCGTGCTTCACTTTTAAATAAGTGTTAATTAAATGACCGTGTAACCTTAAAATTCAATGAACTATGCGACTGTTCGATGGTCTACAAATGTTGCCATATGAGGGATATCCTTTAACATCTTGTCTTCTTGAAACGTAAATTGTTTTTTACCGATTGAAAACAGAATTCGAATAAGCTTGTTACACAAAGCTATCAGAGATTGCATTTTCTTTAAGGGATTGTGAGAACGTGTTGTGTAATATATATGAAGAGCTTTAAAAGCCTTGTTCTTTGCCACCAGTATCATGGCTGCCCGGAATAAGAGAGCCCTTAATTTCTTTCGTCCCCGTTTGGTAATCTTGGTCTGACCTTTGTGCTTTCCGGATGTGTTTTCTTTTAAACTTAAACCTGCTAATTTTACGATTTGGCGAGGATGTTGATAGTCTCTGAGGTCGCGACCTCTGCGAAAAAGCCTGCTACTGTATCTCGACCGATTCCTGACACCTCTAACATCTGTGTGACACCTGGGATATGGTCTAATAACTGATCTAATTGATGATCTATTTCTTCGAATTTCATTTGAATAAAATCATACTTCTCTAGTAAAGCTCTCAACTCTAATTTCGCCATAGCTGCCCCTTGACGAATACCAATCGAACGATTGGCTGCTTCTTTAAGTGCTCGTATCTTCTTTAAGCCTATACTGCGTTTTACCACTTGTCTTAAGGAAAGTAAGAGCTCTTCATCCGTATAATTTACAAGTTCATGTGGCAAAGCTTCTAGCTTTAGAAAATGAATAGCTGCCTTGCCTTCCCAACTTTTGAACACCGTCAAAAATTCGGGAAAGTAACGATCAAGCCAGTTATGAACTTGTCCCTGAACGACCTGTAAATCAACGTTGAGAAGATCGCGAAGTTTTTTGGCCACTCGAGTTCTGCATAAATTCCTCGTGGAATTGTTGGTTCGGCGTATCTTCCGTCTTTGACTAACTGTGCGATGACTTTTGCATCTTTCACGTCATTCTTTGTAGGTGAATTATCGTCTAATTCTTTACTTCGTTTAACATGTAGTGGATTGACAGATACGAACTTAATATTATTCTCTTTTAGAAAATGAGCTAGATTTAACCAGTAGTGACCGGTTGGCTCCATGCCTACAATCACTTGATTTAACTTACACCCTTTAACAAGTTGGGTAATCCAATCTAGAAACGAATGAAATCCTGCTTTCGTATTTTCAAAGAAACACGTTTTACCTAGTTCCAATCCTCTAAAATCCTGTGCTCTCGCGACATGATTGTGCTTGGCTATATCTACTCCGACAATTAAGGTTTCAGAAGTAATTTGAGAGATTTTATGATTTTGGTTATAATTCATTGTGAGACCTCCAAATAGATGTATTGTCCTTTTTAGCTGGGCAGCTCAGGACACATTCATCTTATCAAGAGGTCTTTTTTCGTTCAAACCTCATTTTCAGTTATTACAGGAATGCTGCCCCGTCAGTTCAATAAGAAAATCAACAAGTTCCTTTAACATAGCCATTGTTTAAATATTGCAAAGCACCCTTTAGACAAAATAAAAAGCACTAACATTTAATTATAAGAAGACCAACATGGAATAAGTTGATGGTCTTCTTTTTAACCTCCATCATTAGCTGAATAAGCAAAAGGCTTTACCTACAGTTCATTGAAATATTAATTATTACAAGTAAATTGTCCTGTAATACGTTTAAATGCTGCTCTATCCGCCACCAATACGCCACCAATTGAGTAAATAATATATTATGAACTATATCTTTGAAAACAAAAAAAGACCCAAATCCCTGTTATATCAAGGATTTGAGCCTTTGGTAGTTGATGACCTGTGAGGGATTCGAACCCACGACCCCTTCCCTGTCAAGGAAGGAGTAATGTGCCTCAAGACACGATCCCTATCCAAGTTTTCACAGCCGTCGCTAAAATCAAGAGAGCAAGTATGACTTGCAGGACTTTTACATTCATTTTTTTACCGGCCATTGCCCCAAGCGGAGATGCAATTAAACTAGCAACAACCATGATTAATGCCGGATAGTAATCAACTTGTCCCGTTGAGATTTTCCCTACTGTTGCACCAATGGATGAAATGAATGTGATGGCTAAGGAAGACGCTATCGTTACCCTTGTTGGAATTCTTAAAACGATGAGCATGATGGGAACTAATAGGAAGCTCCCTCCAGCCCCGACTATACCAGCACCTAAACCAACGATTAAGGCAAGGATGGCCGCAAGCCATTTGTTAAAGGTAACTTGATCCAAAGGAATGTCATCTATGCCTTTCTTCGGAATGAACATCATGACAGCCGCTATCAACGCCAAAATGCCATAGACGATATTCACTCCGTTTTCCGACATCGATTGTGATCCAAAACTTCCAATAACACTACCTATTAACACGCTGATCCCCATATAGATAATGAGCGTGTTATTCAAATGTCCGCTCTTCCGATAGCTCCATACCCCTCCGATGGAAGCGAATAAAACTTGTACGGCACTTATACCTGTCACATCATGGGCACTGAATGCCACTAAACCAAAGATGGGGGGAATAAACAGCAGCATTGGATAATTTATTATCGAGCCACCGATGCCGAGCATTCCAGAAACGTATGATCCTATAAAACCAATCAAAAAGATGGTCATGATAAAGGTGATATCCATTGTAAGTGCCTCCCTTAAAAGAAGGGAACCCTAATGGTTCCCTTCTTTTTATCAGCCTTTTCTGATCCAAAATTTCAGTATATCATTTTCTTCTGCCGTTTCCATCAGTTCATGGCCACCGGATCTTGACCAAGCCGCCAGGTCGGCTTTAGCTCCTTTATCGGTTACATGAATTTCCAGCACTTGCCCGGTTTGCAAATCATTCATGGCTCTTCTCGTTTTAACAATCGGCATTGGACAAGCTAGTCCCTTAGCATCTAATACTTTATCTGAATGCATTTTTCATCTCTCCAATTTTTCAATTTTTTATTAAACTTAACGAACGGCACAGCGATTTGGTCCGATTTCCATTTCGCGCTGTTTTTCATCATCAGGTTCAATTTTCCCCATATTGGTTTCGCGAATTTCTTGATAAGCGTTTGGTTGAGGCGGTAAATTACCTGTTACCAGCGCTCTGAATTCCGTTTCATCGGCAATGTTCAATCCATGATTGTCTGCAAACAGCGCACCCAACTTTTTAGCGACACTTCCGTCTTCATTCAATTCATCGATGATCATGAAATGAGATGGCAATACGATTAACTCGTCTGATAATTCCCTATAACGTGTATACAGTGTTTCTCTCAAGTCTCCAACCCAATCCTCAGCCAATCCAGCTAGGTCCGGTCTGCCAATGGAATCGATGAATAGTATATCTCCGGAAAGCAAGTATTTTTGATCGACCACAAATGAAGTGGATCCAATGGTATGGCCCGGGGAATATAATGCTTGGATATCAAACGATGTATGACCAATCGTTATCACTTTACCGCTTTCTAATGGCTGATATTCAAAAGTTACTTCAGCCGCATCTTTTGGCGGCAGCCAGTAAGCTGCATTTGTTTTTTCCGCTATTCGTCTTCCACCTGAAATATGATCGGCATGTAGGTGCGTATCAAGAACATGCGTAATTTCCACCCCGATATCATCGGCGAAATCAAGGTATGCACCAATCATTCTAGTAGAATCAATAACGGCAGCTTCACCATTGGAAACGGCCATGTAAGATAAACAGCCCTTACCTAGTCGAACAAATTGGTAAATTTCTCCCCCCTTGGTCAACTCGCCGATTTTCACTGGTTCCAAGTGTTCACTCCATGCTTTCATGCCGCCCTTTAAATAAAAAACATCCAATCCAGCTTCAGATAGCATTTCAGCTACCATAATAGATGAGCCTTCCTTTGCACATACTACCAGGATTTCTTTATTGGACGGAATTTGATCGAGAATTTCTACTACGCCATCCAGTAGATCGAAGTAAGGGATATTGAGAAATTCAAAGTTCTGTCCATCAATTTTCCAATCATTAAAGTCACTTTCATTTCGAACATCCAAGATGAATAAGTCCGTTTTATTGATTACTTTCTTTGCTACCTCAGCGGCTGTCATTTGCTTAAACGTCATCTTTCATACCCCCTATAGTATTTAATATTTCAAAAATTTTTACCTTCATTAAAAGGTTAATGTAACATCAGCAACTATAGCGAACTCTAAAAATGTGACCGCTCCGCCCACTTCGATGCCGTCAACGAAAACTACTTTTTCCATGCCCAAAACGTCCATGGTCATTTGACACACCCTTTTATTCATTTACGGATTTTTGTATAGGACCACTCCATTGTCTCATGCCAGGTTCAACATTGAATACCTGTTCAAATCCAGCTGCCATCAGTTTTTGTGCAGCAAGATCACTTCGGCTGCCAGTTCGGCAAATCACGAAAATCTCTGACTCTTTATCCAGTTCACCCATACGTTGTTCCAATTCACCCAATGGTAGGGATTTAGCTGCAGGAATATGATTAAAAGCGTACTCTGCAGATTCTCGTACATCCAGGATGATCGTATTTTTATTTTCTTCCAATACTTGTAGAAGTTCTTCATTTGAAATTATTTTTTCATGCTTCTTCAATTCTGTTTCTTCTCCGCTTGCTTTCCGAAGATAATGTTTTAGTGTGGTTCCTTCTTCAACGGTACCCAAATATTGATGACCTGTACTTTCCGCCCAGGCTTTCATATCGACAGTTGACCCTTTATCAGTCGCTTGAACTTCCAGCACTTCCCCTGCTTCCAATCCGTTCATGGCTTTTTTCGTTTTTACGATTGGCATTGGACAAGCTAAACCTTTAGCATCCAAAACGGAATTTGTTTTAATCATTTTTATTTCCTCCTTTCATTAAAATAGGAGTGGGGGTATATTTAGATTTAAAAATTATTCTATGGGACCTTCCCATTCATTCATACCTCCCATCATGTTCACCACTTTATATCCATGATCCTCTAGTAACTGTGCAGCCCTTGAACTTCTTCCCCCTGATCGGCAGACCATGATATACTCGTTTGATTTATCCAGATCCTGCATTCTAAATTCCACTAGCCCCAACGGGATATTCAAAGCATTTGGTATTTTCCCTGCCTTTACTTCATCGACCTCCCGCACATCAATAATATGGACTGGCGAGTTTCCCTTCAATAATGCCTTCACTTCATTCGGTAAAATTTCTTTCATCTTTTGGAGACCCTCCTTTTATTAGCGCCAAGAACTCATGCCGCCTTTTACGTTGGTGACTTCTTTAAATCCGAGTTTTTTCAATGCTTTACTTGCATGACTGCTTCTCATCCCGCTTTGGCAGATCACAACTACTTCTTTATCTTTTGAAAGTTCTTGCGCCCTCCTGCCAAGATCGTTTAAAGGTATATTTCTAAAGTCCTTAATGTGGTTGCCCCTATATTCATTAGGCGTACGGACATCAATGAATTGCTTATCACCTTTGTTATTCAACTCCGCTTTTAACTCAGTCGCATTTATATTTTTTATCCCCTTTACCGGGACAAATCGCTGATATAGAAACCAAACGATGACACCTAATATGATGATATTAAATATAGTTCCCATTTAGCCTAATCCCTCCTGTACCCATATTTAAATAAATAAGTTTACATTTCCATCCTCTGCTTCAGCTAAATAAGCCGCAACACCAGCATACTCAATTCCATCCAATAATTCCTCTTGCTGCAAGCCCAATAAATCCATTGTCATCGTACAGGCTATTAGTTTGATTTCCTGTTCTTGGGCCAACTCAATTAAATTCGGGAGTGACATGGCGTTATGTTTTTTCATCACATGTTTGATCATTTTGGGACCCATTCCAGCAAAGTTCATGTTGGATAGACCCATTTTGTCAGAACCACGGGGCATCAATTTTGCAAACATTTTTTCAAGAAATCCTTTTTTTAATATCATCGACTCATCTTTCCTTAAAGCATTCAATCCCCAAAATGTATGGAAGATGGTCACTTCATGATCGTAAGCTGCCGCACCATTGGCAATGATATATGCAGCCATTGCCTTATCATAATCACCACTAAATAAAATGATCGTCGTTCTTTTCTTTTCAGTCATATATGTGTTCCCCCTGAATGATATTTAATTCAAACCTTCATTCACTTCCAATGTTTTGCCATTTACCTTCTCGATGCCAAATTCTTTTACCTGCTTTTAATCAGTAACTCAACCGCTTCATTGACTAGATGTTCAGTGCCTTCGCCTTTCTCGACGTTTTCCCGAACGCATTTCTCAAGATTGTCACTTACAATAACGCCCATGGTCCTGTCGATGGCATTACGTGAAGCAGATAACTGAATGACGATTTCCCTACAATCTTTCCCCTGCTCCATCATTCCAAGAACACCTTTAATTTGTCCTTCAATCCGCTTCAAGCGATTAATGACGCTTTTATCATATTCCATACTCTACCCACCCATCTATTTACAAAGACAATCACTAATCTCATAACTGGTTACCTTAATTCCTTTGCCAATTAAGAAGTGCAGCCGCAAGTTCACTTCCAATTTATCAGAAGCAATTACATGAATGTTTTCATATGGGATTACTTCATTAAAACGTTTTAAATAGGCACAAGGAACATTCAAAACCTCCTTATCGACATCATCACGCTCATGATTAAAAGCCCTTATATCCAATAAAATGGCATCCTTTACTTCATTCTTTTGGCAAGGAATGCCCTTAACAGGTACATATCATTTATACGTAAACAGGACCAAAATAACGAAGATTATTATAAGCAATGACTAGAATTGTGCGCTTTACTCGTGAGTTTGCACGTTTTACTCGTGAATTTGCACGTTTTACTCGTGAATTTATGCGTTCTTAACTTGTGAGTTCATATTATACCTATGGGGGTATATTGTCAAGCCGTTTAATTCATACTTTTATTAAAATAATAAAAGCCACCTAGTACGGCAGCTTTCACTAATTACTTTAATTCTTCAATTATTTCAGCACCATAAGAGTTGTCGATTATACAGCGCCATGTACCCGTGGAATCCTTTTTAAATACATATGTCGCGGTTCTTTCCATAGAGAATTCGGAATCGTCTTTTTGATTGGCACTAAGCTGGGCTTTTGCCACAACCAATGCCGTATCACCCGTTTCGATTATTGCCATCTTTTCTTGATTGACTATTAAACTATGATTAAAGTAATCAGCGATAGCAACGAATGCCCGACGTATTTCTTCTTTCCCTTTTGCGAATGTTCCAGGTTTGACAATTAAAGTTGCATCCTCTGAATAGAATTCCATCAAATGATCGAAATCCTCGTTATTTATTGCCCTGTCTGCATTTTTTATGACATGTTCCAGTTCATGATTTTGCATATTCACCCTCCTATTCCACCTCTCGCACATGAGACCCGACTAATACTAATGGATATTCGACTGCCTTGTTGGGTTATCCTGCTCATAAAGTGAATAAGAAAAATAAACAGTGTAATGAACAGTAAGAATGAAATACAGTGGTGCCATCTCTTCTATGTTTAAGATTCAACTCACGACATGAACTGTAAATTTCAGGAAATGACCCTGGTATCACGAGAGAACCCGTCCGCACTTCCTCTAGATATACTTCTGCCCGTACTATTTTCAATTGGTGCTTGAGTTTTTTGCTACCATCATAATCCACTGTTTTTCTTTTCCAACGTTAAAATTTTTCCAAAGATATAATTTTAATTATTCATTAAGACTAGAAGATCGCCTATACTTTACGCTTTTAACAATATGTTCGTAGTCATCCCTTGAAAATGGCTTCCCTTCAGTTTCCTCGTTAAATAAATATTGCCGAAATTCCGGTCCGATTTTTTCTAAAAAAAATAGCGCACCCTGCCTAGTTCTGGATAATTCCGTAGTATGGCGTGATGCTTCTGATTTCGGTCAAATATTAATAAATTGATAAGAAAAAGGACAAGTGCTATTACAACAAATGCAACAGTAATAAATGAGATGATAATTAATCGACTTGCGATATCCATTTTACCCAACCTAGTTATGACTATTGAGGTTCATTTACTTGAACCTGAATTTCTTTATACAGAGTTGCAAATGTTCGAATTGGTTTTAATATACGCAAATACATAATTTCTAGTAGGCAAAGCCAACATATAGGGAAAGAAATTGAAATGGTCGAGGAGGGAATAATTTGAAGGCATCTGATTTGTTTGTAAGATGTTTAGAGAATGAAGGGGTTCAGTATATTTTTGGGATACCTGGTGAGGAAAATACAGATTTTATTGATTCTCTAATAAGCTCTGATATTAAATTTATCTTGGTTCATCATGAACAAGCTGCAGCTTTTATGGCAGACATTTATGGCCGGCTAACTGGAAAGCCCGGCGTCTGTTTGGGCACATTGGGACCGGGTGCAACTAATTTATTGACAGGGATAGGAAGTGCTTATCTGGATTATTCCCCTGTTGTTGCGATTACTGGTCAGGCGGGCCTTGATCGAATTCATAAGGAGTCGCATCAATATGTGGACATTATTGGGGTTTTTAATGAAGTAACGAAATGGAATCAACAAATTAAGGTGCCGCATACGATTCCGGAAATTATCCGTAAAGCATTTAAAACTGCAGTCATAGAAAAGCCGGGAGCTGTTCATATAGAACTCCCGGAAGATGTGGCGATGATGGATACAGAAGGTGAACCTCTTCCGGTTACACCAATGCCTAGATCCCGCCCAGCCGAGGAAGAAATCAAAAAAGCCGTCGATTTAATAAATCGTGCTAAAAAGCCTATTATTCTAGCTGGTAATGGCGTAGTCCGCGATGGAGCTGCTGAGTCCTTACGGAAATTTGCAGAAGAGAAGCAAATTCCCGTTGTGAATTCGTTCATGGCCAAAGGAGTTTTACCTTCTAACCATCCATTGACCCTTTTTACAGTAGGGATGCAAGCAAGGGATTATGTTCTATGCGGGTTTGATTTGGCTGATCTTATTATCACCGTCGGCTATGATTTCGTCGAGTATTTGCCAAAGTATTGGAACGATGAGGCAATGAATCCGATTATTCATATTGATGCTCGACCGGCTGAGATTGATGCTTATTACCCCGTTCAAGCTGAGTTGGTCGGGAACGTTACGGAGGCACTCGAAGCCTTGACCACTGGTGTAGCAAAAAAAGAGCTTTGGAAAGAAGTGAAAAAGTTAAGGTCTCAGATCATTGAAAAATTTCATTCTTCTGATGATGTATCAGGAAGTCCTATTATCCCTCAGCGAATTATCGCCGATTTGAAAAGGGCGGAAAAGGGTAATGCGATTGTCATTTCGGATGTGGGTGCCCATAAATTATGGATTGCCCGGATGTATCAGCCGGAAATGCCTAATCACACTATCATTTCCAATGGCTTTGCATCGATGGGAATTGCCATTCCCGGAGCAATCGCAGCCAAACTGGCAAAACCTGATAAACCTGTCATTGCGGTTACAGGAGATGGTGGATTTCTGATGAATGGGGTTGAATTGGCAACTGCAAAACGTCTAGGTCTTGCTTTCGTGATAGTCATTTTCCATGATTCAAAATACGGCCTAATTGAGTGGAAGCAATTGAATAAATTTGATCGTACGAATGCGATTGAATTTACAGACCCAGACTTTTTAGGATTCGCAAAAAGTTTTGGGGTTAAAGGAGTGAAAGTAACCCACTCCGATGAATTGCTTCATGCATTAGAAGAAGCTATTTCGAGTCAGGAAATTGTCTTGATTGATGTGGATGTCGATTATTCGGAAAATGTAAAGCTCTCGAAAACACTAGGTGATTATATTTGTAAATTATAAAAGCAGATATTATTGGAGGGATTTCAGATGAAGAAAAAGTGGCAATTGTGGATTGGTGGTAAATGGCGGGAGGCTAAATCATATGAGCCATTATATAATCCCCATTCAAACGAAGAAATTGCACAAATCGGACAGGCTGAACCAGCGGATGCCGTTGAAGCGATTGTTGAGGCCAATGCCGCTTTTCAGAAATACCGATCCTACCCGGCTCATGCACGAGCAGAAATTTTATTTAAAGCTGCAGCAATCATGGAAGAACGCAGTGAAGAACTTGCGAAAATCATTTCTCTAGAGGCGGCGAAAACGATTCGAAATGCTCGTGAAGAAATGAATCGTACGGTTCAGACCTATCGTTTTGCTGCAGAAGCGTCAAAGAACAATTATGGAGAACAAATCCCGATGGATGCGGCAGTGGGTGGGGTAAACCGTTTTGGCTTCACGGTTCGCACCCCGATTGGCGTCGTTACAGCGATTACCCCATTTAACTTTCCATTTAATCTGGTCGCCCATAAAGTTGGTCCAGCTATTGCGGCTGGAAATTCGATTGTGTTAAAACCTGCCGAACAAACCCCGTTGAGTGCACTGGTTCTTGCCGATATTTTTAAAGAAGCAGGGTTGCCAGATGGAGTATTGAACATCATACCGGGCAAAGGGGATGTTTTAAGTGAAGCCTTGACGACCCATCCACATGTAAAAAAAGTGACTTTCACAGGCAGTGTAGAGGTCGGACACCTTATCCAGCAGCAGGCAGGCTTCCGTAAGCTTACCCTTGAACTCGGATCCAATTCGCCGTTCATCATTGATGAAGGAGTCGACATCGATAAAATTATTCAAAGAAGTGTGATGGGTTCATTTACGAATAATGGGCAGGTGTGTATCTCGATTCAACGAATTTATGTCCACAAATCACTATATCAACAATTTTTAGATCGATTCGTAAGTACAACAAAACAGCTTGTCATCGGTTCCCCACTGGAGGAAAGTACAAATATTACAGCGGTTATTTCAAAAAAATCATTGGAACGGTTACAAAGTTGGATTGACGAGGCAGTACAGGAAGGAGCAAAAATTGAGTGCGGCGGTACAGTGGAGGGCAATGTACTATTGCCTACCGTCTTAACCAATGTAAATCGTGACTCAAAGGTATTTCGTTTCGAAGTATTTGGTCCAATTGTCTGCATTTACCCATTCGATACGTTGGATGAAGCCATCAATGATGCAAATGATTCGCGCTACGGATTGAATTCAGGAGTGATGACACCGAGTATAGAACGAGCTTTTTATGCGGCGGAACGATTGGAAACAGGTGGAGTCGTAATCAATGATATCCCAACTTATCGGATTGATAATATGCCTTATGGTGGCTGGAAGGACAGCGGTGTTGGCCGAGAAGGCGTCAAATATGCGATGCATGAAATGATGGAGCAAAAGTTTATCAGCTTTAAAATAAGCGACAAATGAACATAGGGGAAATTATAAACCCGTAGTATATGAGACGGCGATATCTTAAAGATTTCGTCTTCTTGTTTTGTCGTAAATTAATGTTTTTATTGTATTATTAATGGGCACAATCAGAAATTATTATTTCCTTAACGTTGCAAATCCGGATTTTCCTGCCTGTACCCCTATAGGGTTAACTCATCGCTGTTATTTACAATAAATCATTCAGCCTGGCAAATCCAGCCCGCAAAAAGTGCAGGAGAATAAAATCTTGAAAGTGGTAAGTCGTCAATTGTTCCATGAAAGAGTCTGACGCGACTTTCCAAGCCTAGCTAAACTACTTTATTTTCAGCAATCTTAAGCATCTTTTCAAGAGGATCAACTCCAATGAATGATCATTTTGGGTTAGATGGTCCCCATGCCGAATTTCATTTCCGCCACCTGCACCGATCACAAGCAGTGATGCCTCTTTTTCGCCCAATTTAATTCGATAATAAGATTGAACCATCTCAAATAAGGTATCATATGTGGGAACCATTGTTTATCGCCTCCATCGTTTGATTATGCAATGCCCGACAATACTCACCTGCCCTATATCTTTATTAACAGCAGGCATCCCGGCATTTTGGATGACTATTCAAGAGGGTCCCAACATTTCACCCCATGTTTAAATTAAGTGTTTTACAGACACTTAATATCTATAATTAGTATAAAAAATTAGAATCATAAACCTTCATGATTCTTTGTTGATTTGATTTGTTTAGCAATATCAATAATATATCTATTATTTAGTTCATCCTTCATCTTTTTTTCTGCTTCAATCATCACATTTTCAATTAAACAATCTTCATTATTAAAAACCTCATGTTCCAATGAACAATTGAATAAAGTTGCCTTACCTTCGATTGCATGAATTACATCTAAAAAAGAAATCTCATGAGATTGTCTTACTATACTATATCCGCCATTAACACCAGGATTAGATTCAATTAGTCCTGCTTTAACAAGCTTTGTTAAAATCTTAGAAAGGTATGTTGGTGAGAGCTCCTGTAATTTGGCTAATTGTTCTACTCCAATAGACTTTCCCTTTGGAGTTATAGTTAAATATACCATTGTGTGTAAAGCATAATTTGTGGCTCTTGAATATTTCATGGTTTCTCTCCTTTATAAATACATTAAAGACCCTCAATGTCTGTAATTGATTATAATTTAAGAGGAGATCAATAACAAGGTATTGATCTCCTCTATTCGCAAATCCGACTCAACTAGGAACCTCATCACCTTTCCTGCCCCGATAGCTGCATACAAATAAGAGCCGATGAACAGCTCCTCCGTCATGAAGTAAAGCACCTGTTATTTGAGTAAGCGATAAATATAAATAATTGCCCATATTAAAATTAAGCCCCAAATCAATACTATTATTGAACCGACTATCCAATTCTTTGGCTTACCCTTTTTCATCATTTTTTCTGCCTTACATTCACAGTCGTTTAAAACAGTCTTTGGTATCATCTTTAATGCAATAATTATCCCTAATGGAACGAGAATTACATCGTCTAAGTAACCAAGAATCGGTATAAAATCTGGTATTAGGTCAATCGGACTGAATGCATAAGCTACAACACAAGCCGTAAACACTTTTGCATACCAAGGCACCCGTTCATCTTTACAAGCAAAGTAAAGGATAAAAATCTGTCGTTTTAAATTTCTCGTCCAAGTCTTAATTTCCTTAAGCATCTTATCTCCTATAATGGTTAAGATTTTATTACCATTATAACAAGTAAGATTTACAAAAGATTGTTATTGCCCTAACCTCCCTCAATGAGGATAGCATAAGCTGACTTAAGGACAGCCCCGATCTTAAGCTAAAGCTTCATTAGGTCATTAAGGAATTCGATTTTAGTTAAAATAAAAGACTCAATATATCAAATATACATAGTCCTATAAGCCAAAAAGAGATTCCTATTTATCAAGATAAGAAGGAAGAAAAGTTAGTACGATAAACTATAGAAATACCCCTCACTACATAAAAAGGCATGTTCCCTTTTTAGGGAATCATGCCTTTAATGTAAGGAAACTGATGTTGAACCAAGGAACTGCCCTAGACGTGTCTTTCAAACCCTATTCTAACTTAAATTATAGGTTTGACTATGTATAGTATACTTATTGATTTTTTCCAAACTTGGTTCATAGCCAATTCCGGGCAATTCTGGAACCATGATCATTCCGTTTTCCACTGTAACTTCAGGGTCAATAATATCTTCTGCCCAGTAGAGGGAGGAAGCTGCGGTATCTCCAGGAAGAGTGAAGTTTGGCAGGGATGTGATTGCGATATTATGCGCTCTTCCGATGCCGGATTCTAGCATCCCCCCACACCAAAGTGGAATTTCATGTTCAAGACATAAATCATGGATTTTCTTGGATTCAGTCAAACCTCCGACACGGCCAATCTTGATATTAATAATTTTACAGCTGCCTAATTTAATCGCTTTCCTTGCATCCTCTAATGAGTGAATGCTTTCATCCAGACAAATAGGTGTTTTTAGCCTTGACTGTAAATCTGCATGGTCAATGATATCGTTATAGGCAAGCGGCTGTTCAATCATCATTAAATTAAATTCATCCAAGGCGGATAGCCGGTCTATATCTTGTAAGGTATAAGCTGAATTTGCATCTGCCATGAGAGGGATTTCAGGATATACTTTTCGGACCTTGTCTATTAATTCAACATCCCAGCCCGGTTTGATTTTTAGTTTAAAACGCTTGTAGCCTTCACCGAGGCGAGCCTCGATCATATCTAGAGTCGAATCAATCGAGTCCTTTATTCCGATGCTTACCCCCACTTCAATTTCCTTTTTTGTTCCACCTAACACACTCGATAGAGAAGCATTTTGCCTTTTCGCATACAGATCCCAAACAGCACCCTCTAAAGCAGCTTTTGCCATATAATTACCGCGAATATGAGAAAAATATTTTTCGGAGATTTCATCAGGATGCCGGATTTCGTTTTTTAGAATAATTGGAATTAGATAATCTTCGAGTATGTGCCAGTTTGTTTTAAGGGTTTCTTCATTATAAAGAGGGTCGAGCATCGCAACAGATTCGGCCCATCCGGATATGCCATCATCGCTTTTGGCTTCAACAAGGATAAAATCCCTATTGTATTCCGTCCCAAAGCTAGTTGTAAAAGGTTGAAGCAAGTCTAGCTTCAGATGCCTCAAAATAACTTGTTTAATTTTCATTAGAAAATTCTCCTTTTGGTTATAAAACCGTTAAATAACAGTCTTACCATTTTGTATTTAAGGCTGACAGCAGCCTGAATTTTCGAACTCTCATTAAAATTAACTAGTTTATTTTAATGAGAGTACATAAAAATGAACGGGAATTTCTGTTTTAGAATTCTTTATAAAATCTGTTACCTGCCATCCTTGCTGAAATAGATTGGTGAAAATTTCACTAGTTTTCATTCGCCATTCAGTGGCCGCTTGAATATTTGTGTCTCTTATTGTTCGGAAATCCTTTGGAATGGCCACAAAAGCTGTGCCACATTCCTGTTCAGGCAACGGAAGAGTGAGAGAAGGAACAGGTAATCCTTTTTTATCGGTATCCCATTGTATTAGCGAGTTCTCCATCACATAGTCCAGCGCGATTCCCGGTCCTCTATAATCCGTTGTTTCCTGCTTTCCAATATGCCATTCGACAAGGAAGCGGTCTGTAGGAATTCCACTGTTTAACAGGTCATCCATTTCACCATAGCAGTTTGCGATATAAGTAGAACAGACCCCACCAAGCTTGGCTATATTTAAATACCCATTAACACTTTCCAACGGATCGTATGTCCAGGTAATAACGGAATAGCCGAGCTTTATCGCTTCCTCACGTTGTGCCAGCTTTAGCTTTTCCCCTATTCCTTTGTTGCGAAATTGCACATCTATACCCAGCATATGTGAACAAAGATAGGCTGATTGCCCATTGAATCCCGGAAAGCTGTATTGAAATCCAACCAGCTGCTCCTCCATATAAGCTCCTAAAACCAAACCACCGTTTTTCACAGCTGTTATGGTTTGGTGTGAGGGGGTTGAATCGGTTTCTCCCCAAATGGTAGATTCTAGCTTTCTTACGTCCTCTAGCTCTTCAATTCGATGAAGGGAACGAATTACAATTTCCTGTGTTTTCGTCATGGTCATCCTCCTTGGAATAGCACAAGTGCCTTGATAAACCCAACCATAAGATGGCAAAGTTAGTTTCACAGCTGACGGCTTGTCGTCGCTAGGCACTGAAGCTATCATTTAAATACATTATTTTTAAATGGAATACTTTCCATAGAACTTATTCCACTTTACTGAAATCAGCCTCTTGCAATGGAATCATTTTTGTTCTCTTAAAGATTTTATAGCCTAGAAAAGCCAGGAAAAATAACGGAAGCCCGATATACGAAATTAAAATTCCATACCAGTCAATCTCAGGGCCGAAAAAAGCAGAGTAATTTTGTCCCAGGATAGCCGTTACACATAAAATTGTGGCTAATATCGGACCGAATGGATACCATTTTGATACATAAGGCAAATCTTTCAAATCTCTTCCTTGTGCAATATACGCCTTCCGGAAACGATAATGTGTAATCGAAATTCCTAACCAGGATATAAAGCCGGATAATCCTGCAGCATTTAATAACCAAGTATAAATAGTGCCTTCACCAAAAAGAGAGGTTAGAAAAGCTGCCATCCCAACGATGGTAGAAAAGTACACAGCGTTCACTGGAATGCCGCCTGCATTCACTTTTTTTAGAAACGAAGGGGCTTTTCCTTCTTTCGCAAGCACCCAAAGGACACGAGAAGCTCCGTACATCGCAGAATTGCCTGCAGAAAGAACCGAAGTAAGGATTACCACATTCATAACGGAGGCAGCGATGGCAAGCCCTGCGTTTTGAAAAACTAGAGTGAAGGGACTTACCGCAATATCTTCAATATCCGAGCTTAACAAACGCGGATCATTATAGCTGATTAAAAATCCAATCACAATTATCGCCAAAACATAGAACAAGAGTAGTCTCCAGAAGATTTGCTTAATAGCCTTGGGAATATTTTTGCTTGGGTTTTCACTCTCCCCGGCCGCAATTCCTACTAACTCGGTGCCTTGAAAGGCAAACCCAACCACCATAAAGACGCTTATAACGGATAAAAAGCCTCCTTTAAACGGTGCCTCTCCTTTGGTGATATTTTCAAAACCTACGGCATCCCCTCCCATGATTCCTACAATCATTAATAGCCCTACTGCTATAAAAATGATAATCGTCAAAACCTTTATTATGGCAAACCAGAATTCTGATTCTCCATATCCTTTTACCGATAAAATATTCAGGCCAAATATGATTGCAAGAAATAATGCGCTCCAAATGATGCCCGGAACAGAAGGCAGCCAATATTTCATAATCAGAGAGGAAGCTGCTAATTCAAGAGCGACTACGATTGCATTGTTATACCAATAGTTCCATCCGATCGCAAATCCTAATGCCGGGTCGACAAACCTTGATGTATAGGTACTAAAAGAGCCTGTAATAGGAATAAGGGCAGCCATTTCGGCTAAACTTGTCATCAGAAAGAAAACCATGATTCCGGCAATTATATAGGCAGCTACAGCTCCTCCAGGACCCGCAGTATGAATGATGGAACCGCTCGCTAAAAATAGTCCCGTTCCAATGGTTCCACCGATTGCAATCATGGAAAGATGCCTTGGTTTCAGCTTGCGCTCCAGTTGTTTTTCATCAGTAGCTGCTTGGCCACCGGTTTGTGATGTTTGTGCGATATTTCCCATAAAACACCCCTTCATTAATTTTTAAAGTGAAAAATTTTATTCTCCTGCCGCCATAATTACTGTGTTAATTAAAATTTTCGTTCCATAAATAACCTAGATTAAATTTCATATCAGGATGGTGCAGACCAGGCGTTAAATCGCAGCCTAAACCTATCATGGTTGCTGTAATATTAGGATTTTGGGCTGTATATTCACCTCCTTTACATGAATTTTAACTTCATTAAAACTCACTCATTAAACACTTCATAGCTTGAATATAGATTTTCTAATTTTTGCTGATGGGTATGGATCCGTTTTGCGTCTTTATCATGTATGCCTGCAATAACCAAGTCCAATAAGCTAATAACGGAAGCGATTGAATTGGTTCCGGTCTCTGCGTTCTCTTCAGTTGTCAGTGCAATATCAGAGATACGACCAACAGGTGACAGGAGGCGGTCTGTAACTGAGATTAAACAAACTCCTTGTTCTTTGGCGCACTCAGCAACTTTTAATGTTTCATTCGCATATCTTGGAAAGGAAAAAACAACTAAAACAGACTTGTCAGTGAGATTACAAAACTTTTCATAGAAGTCACCTGTTGGTGAACATAAACTTACATTTTCCCTTAATGAACTTAGCGTATAGGAGAACCAATAGGCGGCAGCATGGGAAATCCGATGCCCTGCAATTAATATTTGGTCAGCCTTTATCAGGACATCGACTGCTTTCCATATATCCTGAACGTTCGTATGATCTAATAGATGTCGTAAAATATGTACTTCGTTTTCTATCACTTTGGTAAATGGATCTTGCTTGTCATCCATGCGGAGAATGGCATCCCCATTGGACATATCTATTTGAGTTTGGTGCAGCAGCTGTTTTTGAATTCTGTCCTGCATTTTACTAAACCCTTCAAATCCTAATGAATAGGAAAACCGAATGACCGTTGTTTCACTAACCTCCGCTTTCCGACCAATTTGAAAAGCCGTTTTAAAGGCGGCTTCATCCAAATTTTCAATCAGGTAAGCGGCAACTTTTTTTTGACCTGTCGATAAATGGTGAAATTTTTCTTTCACTAATAATTTAAAAGGAAGATGTTCCATAATATAACTCCTATTCTGATGAATTAAATACTTCTTTATAAAAAAATGTTGAAGTTAATACTTCTATATTTTATACATTATCACAACTAAATTAGAAAAAGAAGAAGTTTTTAGATTTTTTTGATAATTATTAATATCAGTCACGGCAACAAATTTGTCATTAAGATCGTATTAAATTTTGGTATCCAGAAATTGATTATGATCAAGTTTTTTCCACAAAAAGAGCGTTAATCCATACTGGATCAACACTCCCGCTAGTGCAGTACCATTCAAGGTTGTTTTTTTAGGTTTCCTTTCATTAAAAGTGAAATCTGTTGCTCATTTGTTTTTGAAGTCTGTTCCAGTTGATTAACGATCAGCTCTTGTCTTTGCAATGGATGGTTTTGACTTAACTTTGCTTTCGCTTCTATTTTATTGATTTTTATTTTAAATCCTTGAACTCCTTTGTTCATGCCAGTGAGAAACACAGCATCTACATCTTGCAAACTGTATGAACTGTCAGGTGCTTCGTACTTCGACACCATATCATGTAGAGAGCTCATTAACTCATGTTCATCCTCTTGCAGTTCGACTTCTCCGTAAACATGAACGGTCACATAATTCCATGTTGGTACGGCATTATTCGTCTCATACCATGATGGGGAGATATAACAATGCGGACCATGAAAAATAGCTAAGACGGTTTGATTTTTGATGTCTTTCCATTGAGGATTAGGACGAGCAAAATGTCCATATAAGTATGAATTATCCTTGTTTAAAATTAATGGTAAATGAGTCGCAAAAGGTATTCCATTATGTTGAGAAAAAAGAGTCGCAAAACTATGTTCCCTCATAATATCGAAGGCAAGTTTTTCGTCATTAATTTTAAAATGTGCAGGAATATACATGTTTTTTCTCCACTTAGAATTTTTTCTTATCATTAAGATTTATATAAGATAACCGTTTTTCAACCACAATCCTCATTATTCATGACAACATCCATTACAATTCGATCGTTCCATAAGCTATATGCCATACGATTCATTTCATATTTAGCTATCTGAATTGAACATGCAGTTAGTTTTTCTCTGATACAGCTCCTTTTATTGATACGTGAGCATTTTTGCCTAATATAACAGAAAAGACAACAATCACTGCTATTCCAAGAGTGAAAAATGTGATGGATTCATCTAGAAATACTGTTGCAAATAGAATCATTAAAAATGGTTGTAAGTATTGAATCTGACTAACTCTTGCTATTCCTCCCATAGCCATTCCGCTATACCAAGCAACATATGCTAGAAATTGACTAACCACTGAGAGATAAATTAAACTTACCCAAGCTTGTAAAGGGGCATGGAGCATATCAGTTGTAAGGTTTAGCCCTACTGGAATAATGAAAAATGGAGCACCAATCATAATTGCCCAAGCAATCACTTGCCAGCTACCTATTTCTTTCGCTAATTTCCCCCCTTCTGCATAACTAAGTCCCAGTATAATTACTGCTGCCAATAAAGCTAAATCGGCAAATTGCAATTGTCCGAATCCAAGATGAAGTGCATACATAATGACAGCTAAAGAGCCGATCATACTTGAAACCCAGAATTTGCGAGAAGGGATTTCACCTGCCCTAAACATAGCAAATCCGGCTGTTGATAACGGTAACAGGGCTAATTCCACAGCCCCATGAGAAACAGGCAAGGATTCCATTGCCCAAGAAGTGAGGAGAGGAAATCCTAAAACTGCACCAACAGCAACAATAAGTAGACTTTTAAATTGCCCTGAAGAAGGTAGTTTTTCTTTTCGAACGATCAATACCACAGCTACTAAAATAGCAGCAACAACTGTTCTTCCTAAACCGACGACCGTAGTCCCAAAATACGCTACAGCAATACTTGTAGCAGGGAGCGTTAAGCTAAAACAAATGACACCCACTAATCCCAAAAACAATCCTAATTTCGCTCTGGTTTCTCCCTGCATCTTACCCAACCCCAGTCTTTATATTTTGTATCAAATCTGTACCATCGTTTACTTATCTTAAAAACAGTTCTGATATAATTAACATACTATGAGTACTTACAATAAAAATAAACCATTTTTTTACCTATCTGTCCTGGTACAGTTGAAAGGGGATCAATAAATGAACTCAAAATATATTAAGATAATGGAAGAAATTAAGCTTCGACTAGCAGAAGGTTCGCTAATTGCAGGTAGCAAACTCCCTTCTGTTCGTCAGTCATCCGAGTATTTTTCATGTAGCAAAAATACAGTCATTAAAGCATACGCCGAACTTGAAAAGGAGCATTTAATTTATTCTGTTCCTAAAAGCGGCTACTATGTTGTGAATGAATTTCAAAAAGCGACGGAAGAAAATGAGGTGATTGATTTCTTGTCTGCAGGTCCAGATAAAAATGTTATGCCTTATGTGGAATTTCAACATTGTATGAATCAAGCAATTGACCAATATAAAGAAGAGCTTTTTACATACTCTGATCAACAAGGGCTTTACTCACTACGAGTACAGTTAGTGAAATATTTGCAAAATTTACAGGTGTTCACTCAACCTGAAAGGCTAGTCGTTGTGTCTGGCTCGCAGCAAGCCCTTAATTTATTGGTTTCTATGCCATTTCCAAATGGGAAAAACAATATTCTGATTGAACAGCCTACTTATTTCGGATTCATTGAGTCCATCAATCTGCATCAAGCTACTACTTTTTGGATTGAATTATCGATGGAAGGGATTGATCTTGATCGTCTGGAATACATTTTTCGAAATAATGATATAAAATTTTTCTATATTATCCCGAGATTTCACAATCCACTTGGACATTCTTACACGAATGGCGAAAAGAAGAAAATCGTTGAGTTAGCTGAAAAATACGATGTGTATATAGTGGAGGATGATATTTTAGGAGACCTTGATCCAAATCCAAAATCAGATCCTTTATTTTCTTTTGATCCTTCTGGGCGAGTGATTTATATTAAAAGCCTTTCGAAAATTTTTCTCCCAGGGTTAAGGATTGGTACTGTCGTTCTTCCTGCATTAATGATTAACAATTTTTTACGATATAAATTCAGTTCGGATTTTAATAGTTCAGCACTTTCTCAAGGTGCGCTAGAAATCTATTTAAAAAGTGGTATGTTTAATAGCCATCTCAAAAAAGTAAAAGAGGTATATCGTACTAAAATGCAACTTCTTCAAGAAGCATGTGAATTATTGCTGCCGGCTAATACTTCTTTTTCCAAACCGACTTCAGGATTCTATCTATCCATCAGTTTGCCCGAAAATGTGAAAGCAAAACAGGTAGTTCATATGCTAAATGAGCAGCATATATATGTAGATGATGCATCTAGAATGTTTTTAGCTGAATATAAAAAGGAAAATCTCGTTCGTTTAAGTATTTCTCAAGTGAACGAAAGCCAAATTAAACCAGGGGTAGAGCGATTGGCTCACTGTATTGCTTTGATTGACAGTAGAAAAAATCATATTACTCCAAATAACTTTTTACTCATTTAGTATGGGTAAGTTTAAATTGGGGGTATCATCACAGGATTATGCCGCTTAAGAAATATTATCAAAACGTTGTTTATGTGACTTAGAAGTTGTGCAATCATTTGAGAGACCCAAATCTACAACTTTTAAATAAAATAAGACCCTCTCAAACCGATGATTTTTGGAGGGGTCTTTTTATTTAACTTGTCTCCGAAGTCTTGAAAACTGCCACGTTATGAAACTAAACTCCCCATATAGTTGCATTAGAAAAAGAGCTGCTGATTTAGCTCCTCAAATCATCACCTTCTTTCAAGCTATGTAACAAAGGGACAGATTAATTGAAGAAGCCGACCAATAAAGAGTCGGCTTTTTTTCATATACTATTTTTAACAGAAACCGCCATACCCTTGAACGGCGCCATAACCGCCACCGTTACCTCCATCACCACCGAAGCAAGCAGCTCCAACAATGATTAAGAGTATAAACAATACAACTATAAATGCGAAACCTCCACCAAATCCACCAACACCGTTATCACAACCACAACTTGATTCATGACCACAACTTGACAATAAAAACATCTCCTTTTTTGTTTAAGGGGGAAAATAATTAAATGGGTTACTCCACCTTATGTTCTAATTAAGATAATGACACAATAATACCCAAAAACTTATGCGAAATTCACATTCCTTTTATTGACCATCCTTACGAACTGAAATCACCTGACACGGAATCGACCATATCTTCATGAGCCGATTCTTACGGTTTTCGGTCGTTCGATTTGGCGGCAGCAGCCGTAATTGGTATAGGAAGGAACCTACGGAATTTAGGCGAAGCATCATACAGGTAGTCGTTATCTCATCATTTAATGCCGAAGCGACACGTACAGAATGTAAGGAAGCGGTTTTTTCCTTACTTTACAGTCTGTAGTGCCAAGAAGGAAGTTCAATAAGAAAAAGCGTCCATACTTTCTTGTAGAGACGCCCCATTGTTAAAAATTTGAATGGTAACAAACAAAATTAACCAATCGTTCAAGTCGTGTATTCTTAAAACAAGAAACTATTTATTCCATCATCTTCATCATATTCTGTATCTCTATATTAATCTTCCGTATTTGCTTGTCAATTTCATCAATTTGAAGGTCAGTGGCTCCCTGTTTTCTTTTTTCCAACAGTTCATCTCGTAATCTTTTTAAAAAAACCACTCTACCTAACAAGCCCATCTCATACCCACCTTTGTTTATAAATTTCTTTAACCAAAGAGGACTAATTTAAATTTGTTAACTTTCTGGACCAGTGCCTCAAATGAATGTTTATTTCCCCATTCATTTTTCCTTTATAACTAACCACTTCAATAAAACTCTTTTCTGAGCTCTAGTCAGACATAGCAGAAGGTATTTTAATAAATATAATTGGTAATGGAAAAAAAAGCAATTGACATGTCAGGTTAAGTAACATAGTTTCAATGACCATAATAATCAACTAATATATTTTCTGGTTTAACTAGTACGATGACAAATTATATCGACCGAGGATAGCTTTCCTTCTGATTTTTTCTTATCATGGAATGCTCTAAGCTTTTTGTTTCTTGAACTCCTTATGCCGCAAAATAGAGCAAGATACTGGCAATTGTAGAACAACCTCCAAAATAATTATCTTTCTTCATATGTAAATATTGATATTAAAAAAACTCATAACAGTTTCCTATGAAGTATAAATTACTCCCCATGGAGATCTGTAATGAGCTATTAACCTCTCTTTTTCACTTTAAAAATGGCATTTATTCATTTTCGGGTATTACAATCCTTTTAACATCGCCTACAATGAAGATGTATGATAAAGCTCCAATTAAGGCAACTACACCTACGAAAACGATAGCCCCATTAAATGAATTAGTTGCGCTCAAAATTATTCCAATGACGATAGGCGTAACAATTGCTGATAAGTTTCCTGCAAAATTAAATATCCCGCCTGCTAATCCGACTAGCTCTTTTGGAGCCATATCCGAAACCAGAGTCCATGTAATGGCTGACATTCCTTGTGAAAAGAATGCGAACGACATAACCGCGATAACCAGAGCAATAGACGTTGTATAGTTGGCCAGTATAATTGTACAAGCACCCAACAATCCAAGGATAATTGGGGTTTTACGTGCAACACCAACGGATACTCCACGTTTTACCATTTTATCTGACCAATAACCACCTACAAGCACTCCAATCCCTGCCGCAATGTATGGAATAGAACCAACAAAGCCAGCTTTTAGCAAAGTAATCCCTTTTTCTTGAACAAGATAGCTTGGAAACCAGGTGAGAAAGAAGTACAGAGTTGATGCAACGGCAAATTGTCCAATATAGATACCCCAGAATTGACGATGCTTAAAAAGATGCCGTGCCTTTGACCAATTAATTTTTTGACCTTGACCAGCGCTTTCGGCGAGTCCGCCTCCTTCACGTATATAATCCATTTCTTCCTTGTTTATATACTTACTGTCCTTCGGATCCTTGTAAAACTTGTACCAAACTAAAGCAAAAATCAATCCAATTATACCCGTTACTATAAAGATTGAATGCCAGCCGAAAGAGGACAATAGCCAAAATAGTAAAGGAGTCGCGATTGCTAACCCTACATATTCACCTGCTGTGTATACCCCAGTAGCTAGCGCACGTTCCCGTTGTGGAAACCAAGAGGCGACAACACGGCTGTTTGCAGGAAAGGCAGGTGATTCTGCAAAACCAAGGCCAAGACGAAGTCCGAATAAGGTCCCAAAGTTTTTGGCAAATCCTTGAAGGAGAGTAAACAGTGAAAATAATATAAGAGAGATGCCATATACCACCCGAGGGCCAAAACGATCGGTAAGCCATCCTCCGGGAACTTGCATGAACGCATACGTCCAACCAAAAGCAGAAAGAATTAGACCTAACATAGCTGGATCTAATCCCAAATCATCTTGAATAGCAGAAGCAGCTACTGCCATATTCGTACGGTCAAGATAATTTATTGCAGTTCCAAAAAACAAAAGGGCAAGAATCATAAATCTGGCACGAGATGGTTTTCTATGTTTAATGGATATAGATACATTTTCATTTTCCACTTTCAATGGTTCGCTCATAGTAACTCCTCCTTAAGATTTTCTTTTTTTAAAAACCTGAAGTCTTCCCTTCTACTGGTTTATCCTATATTCTCATTTTTGGGTCATAACCACCTTGAACTTAATATAATCAAAAATTGTAAGGATCTTAAAAAATGGATCAAATTTATTGCTGTTTTTATGAATTAATTTAGGACGCTCAAATATAACGCTTACATTCCTAGAAAGGAATCGTTTAACCTTGAGCCTAGCTAATAAGGACACCCATCATCAATTTAATAAACATCTTGGTTTACAGAAGCAGCTACTGCCATGTTTATACGGTGAAGATAATTAATCTCACTTCCCAACAAAAGCTCATCAATTTTAAATCTAGCCGGTGATGGTTTCTTTTTTTAGTGGGAATATGTACATGTCATTTCCCGTTTTTCATAAGTTGACCCAAATTATCCCTTTTCACCACAATTTAGTTAAAATAGAAAGCTGAGAATAACACCCCTAACTGTGTTACAGTTAGCCCTAATTCTTGCTGTAGAGTAGAACCTGCCACAGACAGGTTCTCTCGTTCCATATAGTTGATAGTGGTCGCACAACCATTTTACATTTCCCCAGAGGCTGTGATTAAAACACATTTATTATGAAAAGCCACCAAATATAGCAGCTTTCACTAATTACTTCAATTGTTCAATTATTTCAGCACCATAAGAGTTGTCGATTATGCAGAGCCATGTACCACTGGAATCCTTTTTAAATCAATATGTCGCGCTTCTTTCCATGGAGAATTCGACTGACTTGTTCAGGTTCAAGATTTTGTATTCAACCTCTCGCAAATGAGGACCCTCTTATACTACTGGATATTCGACTGCATTGTTGTCGTATCAATCTCTTAAGATTTTAATAAAAGATGAATTTCCCACGATTATTTTTCATCTAGAATACATAGAATCAATATGTCAGTTGTTGTTTCCATTGTTCTAGTGAGGCAAGCAAGTTAGGCATTCCTTCCTGACCAAAATATTCCAAAGAAACAAAGCCTGTATAATTTCGCTTTCTCAATTCTTCGAGTAAGCGAATATTGTCAACATCCCCACTAAAAATGGGTGCCGGCTTGTTTTTATAACGCTCTTTATGATTGTAGTGATAATTTTTTAAATGTACATGGCTGACATGAGGGAAAATGGATTCCAATACCTCTTTCGGATTCAATTGATCAACGTATAAGTTTGCTCCATCGAAAATCAGTTTTATCCGTGGATGGTTGATATCTTCTAAAAGCTTATGTATGGCTTCGAGGTTATCAGCAAAGGAGTCATAGTGAATTTCTATTGCAACATCCACTCCATAGAGATCTGCCATTTGCCCTAATTTATTTAATTCGGTAGCCGTTTCCGACCATTGCTCTGGTGAGGCATTCCTTGATGCTATATGCCCAGCGAACGTCCGTATTAATGGGCAGTTTAATTGATGGGCCATATCTAACAATGTTCTTGCTTGATTGATTTCGTTTTGATGTTCTTTTTGGTTCCAGAGTTTCGAAAAAGTCGTATATCCACTAATGGAAGGTATTTGTAAATCATTTTTTTCAAGTAATTGGACTAATTTGTCCAGTGGTCCGTGCTTCTCCTGATATCGTTCTATATGTTTATTCCATAATTCAAGTCCTTTAACATCCGCTTGCAACGGATTCAGCCAATTTATTATTTCCTCTATATCCCACTCTTTAAATCCTGTAGTGCATAAACTCAGTTTCAATGTAATTCCGCCTTTCTCCTTTTATTTTTTCATTCAGTGATTTCTATACGCCTGACTTTTCCTAGAAGAAAGATATAAGCAAAAGCACCAATTAGGGCCACTACGGATATGAAGGTTAGCGCTGCTGCATAAGAATGAGTCGCACTAATGATTAAACCGACGATTAACGGTGATAATGCCCCGCCAATATTAGCTACAAAATATAGTGAGGAACCCGTTAGGCCTACCATTCCTTTCGGGGCAATATCAGCTAAAAGAGCACCGGTAACCGTTGATGCCATCCCCTGTCCAAAGAATGCTATCGCCATAAAGGTGATGACCATGTTTGGTGAATCCGTATAATTCCCCCCGAGGATCAAACAAGAAAGTAACAATCCGACAATAATGGGCAGTTTACGGGCCATTCCGGTTGATAACCCGCGTATTATCATCCAATCGGAACATCGGCCGCCAATGAGAGTTCCTAGTATCGCGACAATGTATGGGATACTGGCATAAATTCCTGTTTTTAACATTGTCATTCCCTTTTCATCAATCAAATAGGATGGAAACCAAGTCATAAAGAAAAACAAAGTAGTTTGAATGGAAAATTGCCCGATGAACATTCCCCAAATTTGACGGTGTTTAAGCAGTTGGCCCATTCGTTTCCAGGAGAACGGATGCTTCTCTTCAGTTCCGATCATCCCTCCGCCTTCTTTGATATAATTTAGCTCTTCTTGAGAAATCCACTTATGTTCCCTTGGGTTCCGATAGAATCCATACCAAACAAATCCAATAAGAATCCCTATACTTCCGGCGATATAAAAAAGGTAATTCCAACCAAATGTTATGATGATCCAAGTAAAAACTGGAGTCAGGAAGGCTAACCCAATATATTGGGTACCCGTATAAATCCCTACAGCTGTAGCCCGTTCTTTTTTAGGAAACCACTCGGATACACACCAGGCATTTGTAGGAATGGAAGGAGATTCAAATGCACCGAGTCCTATGCGATATGCAACCAGTGATGATATACTTTTCGCGGTTCCTACCATGAATGTAAATACAGACCAAAAAATCAAAGAAACCGTGTATACCTTTCTAGGACCAAATCTATCAAGAAAGTAGCCGCTAAATAACATGGAAAAGGTATAACTCCAGCCAAAAACGGAAAATATGATTCCCATTAAAGCCGGATCTATTTGTAAATCGGCTTGAATATTCGGAGCCGCAAGCGAAATGATGGCACGGTCGATGTAATTAATGCAAGTGACTAAAGCAATTAGAAATAAGATAAACCATCGAACAGTTTTCTGTTTTCCTTTTATTGATCTGTCAGTTTCCAGTTCCGATGTGCAATCTTCTATTATTGCCTTTAATTCTGAGCTCAATATTTTCCCCCCTAACCTAATGCCTAACACTAGTACATCGTTCTACTAATTTTATTGAAATTATATAAATGCTTGTATATTTCCTGCAATCACTTAGCAACCTGGGTTTAATATTTTCAAGAGCAGCTCCTAAGAACTTAGAATAGCAGATTCCCCTTATTGCAAAGTTAAACAACTAAGGGGAAGTATTCCGAATTGTGAATGATTTCTTTAGTTAGTTACAGCCTTCTCTGATTCTACCTCTTCATTATCCTCCTTGACTACCCTGTCAAAAGATCCATATTTCTCTTGGACAAGAAGATAACCGATTGCTGCGATGATACTTGGAAGGGCAAATGTAGCAAAAGCCATCTTTGGATTCATGCCTGTTGACAGAAGAAAGGCAATTAAAGTAGGAGCGAGGATTGAGCCAATCCTGCCTATAGCTTGCGAATAGCCCATCCCCGTCGTACGGATCTCACGGGGGTAATATTCTGTGATATACGGATTGGCCAAGTTCATGGCACCTACAGTGCAGGCACCCCCCACGAAGATCAATAAATATACTCCGACGGTATTAGTCGTAGCGCTCAATGCGACAAAGGTAACGGCCCCTATCAAGAATAGTGTAACAAGAATTTTACGATGTCCCATTTTTCCAGCATAATAACCGCCTACTAAGGAACCCCCAATTTGACCAAGGCATAAAACCAGGTTAAATGAAAGGCTCGAGGTGATACTGAATCCGGAATCCTGCATCATTTTTGGAAGCCATGTATTTAATCCATAAGCCATCATCAATGTACAGAACACAGCCACCCATATTGAAATCGTACTGAATGCCCGTTTGTTCGTGAAGAGTTTTTTTACTGGAGATCCTTTCCCCATCTGTACAGCTTCATTAAGCCTGAAATCGTCTGTTTCCTTAAAATCCCCTTCTGGTTTGACTTTATTGAGGATTTCAACAACCTTACCAATTTCTTTCTTTGCTAAATAGTAGGAAAGGGATTCAGGAAACTGCTTCATGAAAATTGGAAGTGTAAGTAATGGCAGAATTCCAATAAAGTACAATACACGCCAATCCGTATAAGGAACGATATACATTCCTACTAACGATGCCATGATTCCACCGATTGAATAGCCACAATACATCGCAGCTACAATGATGGCCCGATTTTGTTTTGGGGAATATTCAGTCATTAGCGATATAACATTCGGCATCAAGGCACCCATGCCAATTGCAGCAATGAAGCGCATGACGGTGAACCATGTGAGGTTGGGTGCAATCCCTGCCCCCAAGGTAAATACGCTGAACAAAATCATACAAATAACGAGAACATTTTTCCGGCCATATTTATCTGCAATAGGTGCTAAAATCAGGGCCCCCATCATCATGCCGAATAAGGAATAACTGCCGACTGCCCCTGCCTGAATGGAAGTTAAATTCCACTCTTCCATCATCCATGGCAAGCCCACACCATACATCGCAATATCATACCCGTCGAATGCGATGGCATAAAAGCACCAAAGAAAAACAAGTAAATGAAAGCGGTTAAATTTACTGACAGCAATAATATCCGAAGCAACTACACTACGCATTTTCCGCCTCCCATCCTTTTAAAAAATGTCCGTTCGAATGTTTTTTCCGAGTTCCAATACAGGAACTCGAAAAAACGAAAAAATCAGATAATACAGACTAAGGTTGTTCATTAGCAAACTATTTCAATTTCATTATCCACTTAGGCACTTTCGTTTAAAAGGATCAATCCCGGTTATATATAATTTTGAAAAGATTCATGGGTATATATACTAAGGGAACAAACCCTTTTTTCAAGATTCTTGCCTGCATATTCTTAGGGATGATTAATTTTTCACGACAGCTTTATTGAAAACAGGTTTATCTTGTAATCTAAGTTCAAAATCTAAATGAGCTGTATAATATTCATTTTTCAATCCTTTTTCAGCACCGGAATGTTTTTCTAACTTTGTAATTAAGCTTCCGCGAACACCTTGTGCAACATCATTTTCTAAATATTCGTCGCCTTCAAAATAAATTTGTGTTACTAATCTATCGCCATTTTCCGGTTGGAATAACAGGTGCAAATGTGCTGGACGAAATGAATGATGATCAATCCACTTTAAGAACTGACCAGAGGGTCCATCTGTTGGAATTGAGTAATTACCCGGTACAACTGTTTTAATTTCGAAATTACCATTCGCATCCGTATAAAAAACTCCACGTAGATTATCATTTGGAATTCCTTCGGCGAAGTATGAGTATTCACCATTTGTATCGGCCTGCCACATATCTATTTTTGTATTTGCCAACGGATTTCCATTAACATCTTTCACAGATCCTGAAAAGTAAAGGGCGTCACCTGGTTCATTTTCACGTTGTGGCAGCACTCCAGGATTTTGAACGACTGGCGTATTTTCAATGTAATATGGTCCTAGAATAGTAGGTTCAGTTCCTTTTACACTTTTATACATTTCTTGAAGTGCATGAGTTTCAAAGAAAACATCCATAAACAACGGAATTTCCCCTGCCCTGCCTAATTGATCCATCCAATCAACAAGAGCTTGATAGTCATTATGATCAATTTCGTATTCACTGACTAATTCCTTGAATTTAACTACCAATCCATTATAAACGTCGATTACTTTTTGATTCTTCATAATAATTCCTCCAATTTTTATAAGTTTTTATATCTGTTTATTTTCAATAATCGTACTGATTCCCAATCCACCTGCTATACATAGTGTGATTAGCCCATATCTTTTTCCGGTTCTTTCTAGTTCATGTATCAATTTGGTTGCTAAAATTGCACCAGTGGCACCAATTGGATGTCCCATGGCAATGGCACCGCCGTTAGGGTTCACCTTATTCATATCAAGGTTCAATTCTTTGATCACTGCCAAAGCTTGTGCAGAAAAGGCTTCGTTCAGTTCTATTAAATCAATATCATTCAGTTTCAACCCTGACTTTTGAAGCGCTTTCAAGGTAGAGTCAACAGGCCCCAGCCCCATGAAATTCGGTGATACGCCTGCTGCAGCTTGAGCAATCACTCTTGCTTTCGGCTTTTTACCACGCCTTTTGGCTGCTTCTTCCGACATAAGTATCAGAGCGGATGCACCATCATTCCTTCCACTACTATTTCCTGCGGTTACCGTTCCATTTTTTTTGAAAACCGGTTTTAAACTGGCCAACTTTTCCAGACTGGTTTCTCTTGGGTGCTCATCCACATTAAATTCCATTAACCCCTTTTTCGTTTTAATTTGATAGGAAACGATTTCTTTCGAAAATATTTCCGTAGAAATTGCCCGTCTTGCATTTTCCTGGCTCCTTAAAGCAAATTCATCTTGTTCAGTCCTTGAAATGGAATATTTTTCAGCCAGATTTTCTGCTGTCATTCCCATCGTTAACATACCGTAATCTTCTATAGGCTGTGAACCTGGCTGGCTTTCCGTATTCGGGTCCAATAACTGTCCATTGCCTGATTTCAACCCAAAACGGATATTTCTCATATAGTATGGAGCCGTGCTCATTGATTCCGCTCCACCTGCAATGATTACATCTCCAAATCCGCATTGTATTTGTTGACTGGCAGAATTGATCGCCTGGATGCCGGATCCGCATTGTCGGTGAACGGTATAACCTGGTACTTCCACAGGGAAGCCTGCCCTGAGCGATGCAACCCTTGCCAAATTTGACGCGTCTGAACTTTGTTTGGCTTGTCCCATAATCACTTCATCAATACTCTCTTTAGGAATATCCGCTCTCTTGATCACTTCATCAAGGACAGCGGCTGCCAGGAAATCGGCAGGAACATTTTCCAATGCTCCCCCTAATTTCCCTATAGCGGTGCGAACCGAGTCTATAATAACTACATTGCTCAATTTTCTACCCCCTCCTATTTTTATTTCTTTCTTCTAAACTATCCTTATATCTTTGGTGAGCTATTTTCAAGGCAACAATCACCGACTGCTGCGATGGAGCCAAAAAGTCCGTTTTAATATTATCTATTAAGGAATCAATATCTTTACTAAAATCAAAACCTACTATCATTCGCTTAAAAAAATCCTGGGCCAAAGTTGTTAAAAACGTAAATTCTGCATTAATGATAATGTGACTTTCCTTGTGGATTTCAAGTACCATCCCAGCGTATTTATAATTTTCATACATGCTCGTATTTTGCGGTGCCTTCGCATAGGCCGTGATTAATAATGTTGGCTGTCCCATATAAAACTACATCCTCTCAAGATTACTTGCATAAACCAGTGGGTGTTCCATAATCCCCTTTCCAGTTTATATTAATTAAAGACCTCTTGAAAAATGTTTTACTTTTTCCATATCTATCTCCATGCCAAATCCTGGCCCATCCGGGATGATTATTTCAAAATTCTCATATTTAATTTGGTTTAGCGTAATATTTTCTTTGAAAAGTAACGGTCCAAACAATTCAGTACCGAATTCAAATTTTGGAATGGTTGAATAAAGTTGTGCACAAATGGCCGTTCCTAATGATGATTCAATCATCGTTCCGCCATACAAACCAAAACCTACACCTTCGGCAATCGCAGCCACCTTTTTTGTTTGGGTCATTCCACCATGTTTACATATTTTCAAGGCAAAGGAATTACCTGCTCTATGTTTAGCTATTTGGAATGAATCTTGTAAAGTATTCAATGATTCATCGGCCATGATCGGAACCTTAAAACGTTCGGTCAATCTTGACATCCCTTCATTATCCCAAGCTGGCAGCGGCTGTTCGACCATGGAAACCCCACCTTCCTGTAAAGCTTCAATGCAATACGTAGCCGTTGTTTCATCCCATGCTTGATTAACATCAACCGTAATGCGGGCTTGATCTCCTACTGCTTCAATAATTTTCAATACATGCTCCACATTCTTATATGGATTACCTTTGCCAATTTTCAATTTAAAGATATTATGACGTTTTTGGTGTAAGGATTCTTTCGCTTCTTCGATATCTTTATACGTATCCCCACTTGCCAAAGTCCATGCCACCGGCAATGATTTATGAATTTGCCCTCCGAATAATTCATAGGCAGGGATGTTTCTCCTTCTAGCTACTAAATCTACCATGGCCGATTCAACGACAGCCTTTGCAAAATTATTCCCTCTAACATTAAGTGAAACCTCATGCATGATTTTGTCATAATGGATTGGGTTTTTACCTATGATAAGTGGGGCGATATAAGTATCAATATTCACTTTTATCGCCTCAGGCGTCCCCTCACCATATGAAGCCCCGCCTATTGTCGCCACCTCTGCCCAACCTTCCGCTCCCTCTTCATCCATGACACGGGCAAGAATGATTGTTTGTTCCACGATCGTATGCATGGCAAGCTGATGAGGACGAATTGTGGGTAAATCAATAATGTATACATCTACTGAACGTATTTTCATTTAATCCACCTTTTTAACATTTAATAGATAAAATCCGCTTCCGTTTTTGCTCTTACTTCTTCGATCGTTACACCGGGCATCAATTCAATCAGGTTCAACTGTTTGTCAATAACTTCAAAGACAGCCAATTCAGTGATGATCATGTCAACGCTTCGATTGGAAGTAATGGGGTAGGTGCACTCTTTTAAAACTTTACTTTGACCTTCCTTACTTGTATGTGTCATTGTCACGATCACTTTTTTGGCACCAACCAATAGGTCCATCGCTCCTCCAACACCCATGATATTCTTGCCAGGCACCGCCCAATTTGCAATTTCCCCGGTTTGACCCACCTGCAAAACACCTAAGATAGCAACATCGATGTGGCCTCCACGGATCATTGCAAACGATTCTGCACTATTAAAGAATGATGCACCAATTGATTCCCCTACTGGTAACTTGCCTGCATTTACTAAATTGGGATCGATTTTATCTTCATCCACTTCTGCAACCCCTAATAATCCATTTTCCGTATGGAAAAAAACATTTTCATCATCAATGTATTTTGCAACCAAGGTCGGAATCCCGATTCCAAGGTTCACTATACAAGGACCCGTCAATTCTTTTGCCGCCCGTCTTGCTATCATATTTTGCATTGATTCTTTTTCACTCATAATCTTTGACACCTTCCTTCGTCAGGAATTTCTTTGCCTTAATAATTCCATCGACGAATAGATGCGGTGTTACAATCTCCTCTGGCGAGAGTTCACCAGGTTCAACTATCTCATCCACTTCTGCAATTACGACGTCTGCGGCTGTTGCCATAACCGGATTAAAGTTTCGAGCAGTTTTATAATAAACAAGATTACCAAGCGCATCTGCCTTCCATGCCCTGATCAAAGCTACATTTGCTCTTATGGCAGGTTCAAACATATATGTAGCCCCATTTATCTCCCTTTCTTCTTTTCCTTTTGCTAAATCGGTCCCTACACTCGTTTTCGTATAGTAACCGCCTATGCCAGCACCGCCAGCACGAATGGATTCCGCTAATGTCCCCTGTGGTAAAAGTTCTAATTCAATTTCACCACGTAGGTAAAGCTCCCCAATTTCACGATTGCTTGTAAAATAAGAACCAATCGCTTTTTTTATTTTCTTCTGACTTAGGAGAACTCCCAGACCTTTCCCTTTCTCGCCTAAATTGTTACTGATGACAGTTAAGCCTGCTACATCCTTTTTGGCCAAACCATCAATTAAAGTAAGAGGGGCACCGATCAAGCCAAACCCTCCAACCATTAATGTATGACCGTTCTTCACACAAGATAAAGCTGCTTCTATATCTTGATGTACTTTCGTCATGTTTTCCCCACCAATCTCACGTTACTTATTTTCTATTAATGAATCACTTGCTTCAAACCAAGCAGGTATTCCAGCAGTCAATAAGCAAATTAGTCCCACTTCCGCTAATTGTTCTTCCGAAGCTCCATTTAACCTTGCCGTCTCCATCCATTCCCCAACCTGTTTCCCTTTTAATTCTGTAATGAATATTCCTGTCATCAGGATATGTTTTAGCTTTTTTGTAACGACTGAATCGCTTAATATATAATCTTTGAGGGAGTTTTGGTCTTCAGATTTAACCAGTTTCAAAACATTCGAGACGAATGCCGTCTCCTCATCACCTAATAGCTCAATCATATAAAGCAGGATTTCTTCTGCTGTTTCTTTATGGCCACTTATTTCGGGATATCGAATGCCTTTAAGTGTAAGGGCATATTCCAAAGACTTAATTCCTATACTTAAGGCTTTAGTTCCGTTATATAAGTATGAAACAATTAGGTATTCCACCAGTTCCGGTAATGTTGCTCCACCATCCATTGCCCCTTTTGTATGGTAAACCATACTCCGTTCATACAACCTCGCAGCATTCATGCCTACCAGTAAGATATCTTTCTCCTTCTTCGTCAAGGCTCCCTCTTGCATGATGTTACTGCGTAAGTTTGTATAGTGATCAAGTGCATTTGGGCTATAATCGTGCATTTTTTGCACCCAGCCTGGTACCACATCATAAACTTCTTTAAAATACGATAATCCTTCGCTCATTCGTCTGCACCTCTTTAAATTAATTGAGAGTCAAGTATCGATAGTGCTCTAATAGGTGAGGCTGTTGCATTTTTTAGTTTTAAAGGGATCCCGAAAAAAAGAAAGCGAGAGTGCTTAGGTAATTTTTCCAGATTCACTAGATTTTCGACGATATATATATCATTGTTCAGTAACTTTTGATGAATTCCACTTTCTGAATCCTGGTTCGAATCGGCATTGGGCAAATCCAACCCGACAATATGTACTTGCTTTTCGATAAACCATTCAGCCACACTATCATCTAAAGCCTGCGCTTCAAAAAAGCCTTCTTTCCCCCATTCTTGTCCCCATATCCTGATGAGGACAATATCGTCTTTTTCAACATATACTCCCTGCCTGCGTTCCGCCTCTTCAAGTAAATCTTTCGTAACAGGTTCATCTGTTGCTTTTAACATGCTTACATCCAGTATGAGGGCATCCCCAAACATTTTCTTCAGCTTGATGTTTTCAAACGACTCCTCATTTACAGAGAAATGTGAAGGTACATCGACATGTGTCCCACTATGATCAGAAAAAGAGATCAACTTGGTACGGAATCCTTTAGGAAGCGAATCATGTTTTCCCTTATGTTCAAGAGGTTCATCTTTAATGCCTATTGCAGGTAAATCATTATTTGTAACTAGACCATCGTACAGTTCCAATGTTAAATCAATGATTTTCAATGGTAAAACCCCCAAATTCATTAAGCGTTTACATTATCACGACAAAAATGGCTACCCTAAACATTACTATCAATAATTGACAGCAGGTGTTTAAGGTAGCCATTTGTTCACCAGTTGTTATTAAAAAAGGTTATTTTTTAATAGCTAGTGAATAGGCAATAATTAAGTTTATTTTATATTCTAAATATTACACTATTTTCTGTTAATTTCAATATTTTTTTTAAAATTATTTTTAAAAAATTAAATTCGTTTTAAGAAAGACTTTATCCCTTCACTAATCTCCACTCTATTTTCAAACACCATTGTATAGTGGTTACAAGTTGAAACGATCGTTTCAATATCAGGTGTATATTTCTTCGTATCATCATAGGCTTCTTCATAAAATAATGGAGGAAAATCCCCTATTTTCCCACTGGCATAAACCAATAAGGTTTTACAGGTAATTAGACTACAAACTTCTTTAGGGACAAAAGAATAAAAACTATTGAAATCTGAAAGAATGCTATCTTCTGATGATTTATTCTCCCAGTGACCATCCACTTCATGAACCTCATACTCCACCACACTTTGCAGATGATCCGTCCATTTGATACCCAAACGGCTATAGATTTCCTTAATTTCCGCAATATAACTTTCTTGAGATTCATATTCTTTACTTAATCGGCCTAATGATGGTTGTACGATGTCCCTTTGTTGTTGAGAGGAAGTGGCCGCACCATCCAATAATATCAGGGCTTGTACCGAGGTTAATTTACTGGCTACAACACTTGAGATGAATGCTCCCATTGAATACCCAATCAAAATTGGATTATTAATCTTTAACTCCTGAATTAACTCAATTACATCCTCTGCATGATTGAAAATAGAAGACTGCTCATCTGCACTTGAACTATTTCCCCTCCCTCTCAAGTCAATCGAAATGACTCTGTACTCGCCTTTTAACATTTCTGCATAATAATGCATTTGCTTATGATTACCCGTTAAACCATGTATGGCGATGATTGTCCCTTTCGTTCCTGGATAATCTGCAATTTGGATTCTATGATCCCTCAATTCCTTTACATACATTTCCATAGTAATACTCCTCCATATCCTTGATTATCAACATAAACCAGCCAGCCTACATATTTAATAAAAAAAAGCTATCTTAACTTAACCATCAAGGTAACTTGATCGCGAAATTAAGATAGCCAGTCACTTCATTAATTTTCATTAAAAAAGGACTTTTTTTAATGATTAATGAATAGGCATGATATAAATACATGTAATGCTTCCATTTTACAGGAAGTTCATATTATTTCAAATTTAATTTGATAATTTCGATTTCTTTGTAACTAAAAGTTGTTACTTGCGGAATTTTTTTGAAGGAGGTCCTCTATGGTCTCACTCCATCGTTCTACGACTTCTTTGGAATTTTTCAAGTCGATTTTAATTCCAGAGGTTATTTCAGCATACTTAGCAATATCCTCCCGTGCCTCTACTATTTTGGCGTAGAACCTTTCTCTTTGGTACCGGGCATTTGGCAGCTCTTTTAATCTCTCTATCGATAGTCGAATATAATGAGCTTTCCCTTTCCAAAACAAAACCAGTGTAGCTTTATGGGTACGAATGACATTGGTTGTAGTCGAAGTATCCGGCCATAGACCAATCCTTAATTCCCCACGGCTTATTGCTACGATCTCACCCACACTAATCATAGCAGTATGTGGCCATCCTTCTTCACTTACCGTCAACAACATCATGGCTTCATGCTGTTTGTCGGCCAATTCTTTGCCATTTAACAAGGCGAATACCTCTACTGGCATTTCCATTCCATTCATTTTTTCACCTTTTTCTTTAATTCCCCAGTAATTAACACCAAGTCCCCTGGCAATTGTATTAAATTTTGGCGCGAATTTTCATTCCGTCCCATCGCTTCGCACCATGAGCATCAATTTCAAATTGATCTAACGCCCTATAAGCAAGATGATCAATGATATCGTTAACGTTTTCAGGATGATTATAGAAGGCTGGCATCGGAGGGAATATAATGGTCCCCATTTTTGAAAGCTCCGTCATATTCTCCAAATGAATCGTATTTAGAGGAGTTTCTCTTGTCATTAGCAATAATTTTTTTCTTTCCTTCAACATGACGTCAGCAGATCGCGTTAACAAATTATCGGCAAGTCCCATGCGAATGGAAGCTAGTGTTTTCATACTGCAAGGTGCTACGATCATTCCATCAACCCGGAAAGATCCACTTGATATTCTTGCTGCTTGATCTTTATAAGAATAGGAATGATCAGCTAATCCCTCCACGTCTTTAACAGAATATGAAGTTTCATGTTGAATGGTGGCATGTGCCCAAGGGGACATGATTAAATGGGTCTCCACTTCACTGCTTTTAAGCATCTGAAGAATCCTAATTCCGAAAATGGCTCCAGTCGCTCCTGTTATCCCAACGATGATTTTCATTAATTCCCCTCCTTATTCATTAGTCCTTGTATCGAAACGAGAACTTATACATTAGAAAATTCAGGAACAAACCGCCTTGGATCTACCTCTTTAAATTCAGACCTTTTAAATTCATCTTTTAAATGAAACGGTACTGTACAGTCAAAAATGGTCTTACAGGAAATCCCCTTTTCCTGAATGGTAGGGCTGTATGCGGGATCTTGTGAAGGATCTAACGGGTGACAGCGCACTCCAGGAATGAAAACCGTATCAACATCACCTTGGTAACGAGTATTTAACGCCCATAAAACATCATTACTATCGAAGGGATCCACATCTTCGTCCACTATGAATACATGCTTAAGTTCAGAAAAGGCAGAGAACGCCAATAGTGCAGCTTGTCTTTGGCGACCTTCATCACTTGGCTGACTTTTCTTGAATTGAAGAACAGCCATGTATTTACCTCCTCCCGAAGTATGGGCATAAACATTCAATAATTTGCCTGGCATTGCCTTTTCCACCATTTGCAGAATGCTTGCTTCAGTTGGAATGCCAGCCATATTCACATGTTCTTCACTTGGACCAATAACTGTTTGCATGATTGGATTGACACGGTGTGTTACAGCTTTCACTTTGATTAGAGGCAGTTCCGCAACAGCTGAACCTGTATAACCAGGGAATTCCGGCATTGCTTTTCCAGTATTGGTGTTTTGATCTTCCCGAACGCGCACTCCGGGAACCAATTCCCCTTCAATTACATATTCAGCATTTGCGATAGCTTTTTCATCAATGGTCAAGCATTGGACCAATTCTACCGCTTCTTTCCTGATCGCCCCTGCAACACTCAACTCATTAAAGCCAAGGGGAGTCGTAGGTGCTTCAAAACAAGCAGCGACTTCAATAGCAGGGTCAACACCGATACTAATGGAAATTGGTAACGGTTTTCCTGCTTTTTCAGCCTTTTCACGAAAAACTTCCAAATGGCGGCCAGGAACAAAATACATGGACATCTCATCTTTACTTTGTAAACATAAACGATGTATCGTTATATCAGATTCACCCGTTTCTGAATCGGAGGCATAGCACATACCTATGGTGATATACGGGCCTGCATCTTCCTCTGTATTCGTAGGCGCAGGTATTAACTTTCTGATATCGAAATCCGGATCTTCTGCATAGTGAACCACTTCTTGAGCTTTAGCTTTATCATTTGAAATGGTGATTGGATCAATTGGATTTTTTACAGCTTCATTTAAAAGGAACCCCAGTCGCTCCGGTTTTGTATTTAGCATGAGGCCGACTCTTTCCCGGCTGGCTAAAAGTCCAATCACCACGCTTGAATCTTCATGCCCCAATACATGATTGAAAACCATGGCAGGTCCAATTTTTGTTGGCCGCATTACTGTTCCGCCAGCACCTACATGACGATAAACCCCAGATAATTCAGCATGAGGATTGACTGGTTCATCCGTTTCAATCAATTGTCCTGGAATGGACTTCAGTAGTTCCAAGGCAGAACGTAAATCTGTCACTTTATTCATTTTTTCAGCCATAAAAAGTCCCCCTATCACTTTATGATCAGTATCCTATGTATCAATCAAATTCAAATAACCTATATGTTATCGGTTACAATTGATATTCTAAAGTGTATTTCTACTATACAGTCAATGGATATTTGAAAATTCAAGTAATTTTCTCTACAGGGATTTGCAGCTGACAAAAATCAACACTATTATCATTCTCGTAAAAGGTCGTATCCAATAAGCAAGCGTCCACGACGTCCCCTACAATTCTATACTGATTTTCACCGATCCAATGAACCAATTCATTTAAAAACTCAATGTTATATGGCATTCCGTATTTATACACACATGCATATTGACCAGCAGGCAACGTCATCATGTTATCCATATCAGAATCTATAAAGGGTAATGAAGTATATATTCCCGCACCCTCGAAAACATCATCCGTTCCAAGCTTATCCTTTAAAATAACTGTGCCAAATCCCTCTGACGGAAGCATCTCATGTTTACTTAATACATTCCAAGCTTTCATCAGCGTTAAATGTAATTCTTCACGGCACAATTCATTTTCAAATGGTATAAATAAGACATGCCTTTCAGGAAATTCTTCTATAATAGGTTTATCCAATTCACTTTTAATATTTTTGGCTTCTGAATATTTCATTAATCTCTGTTGAATAAATGTACGTGTATTCATCAAGGCGCTTATTTCTTTATCAATGAATTCTTGATGAAATTCCAAAAGTGACATGGCAGTAGTTAAATTCCGATTTCCTATATGGTCCTTAATATCATTCAGTTTGATGCCAATCGACTTTAAAAAGCAAATTTCCCTTAGAAACGGAATCTGAACTGCACTATAATATCGATAACCATGTTCATCTATATGTACGGGTTTAAATAATCCGATCTTATCGTAATAAATGAGTGTTTGCCTTGAGATACTGTGAATGGAAGCCATTTCACTGATTGATAAGTAATTGCCCATATGTGTTCCTCCTCTGCAAAACCTTTTTGTGAGTTATATCCAAATCTTACTTTTACCGTTATCTTCCATTATTCATATACGGAGCCATATCCTGTTGTAGAGGGTCAGTTTGACAACATCTATCCTCCCCTAACTTTACCATTTTTTCATTTAAAATGAATGGAATTTAAAAGGCCCTTTCTATCGAAAAAACTGGATCATATCAACTTCTTCAGTTATTACAGGAATGCTGCCCCGTTTGTTGCACAAGAAAAAGAGCTGCCAAAGCAACTCTCTTATTAAAGTTAAGCATCTGTTAGTTCATTAACTTTTCATACGATAAAATTACTATTCCACATATTACAGATACTCCCAAAAATGAAAGTACATAAAAATGAGAAGGCGTAACACTCACAAACTCTATCTCGTTTTGAAGAGTTTCTACTTTATCCCATGCACTCTTTACATCTGGTTTATAGTTTTTTGTTTTAATATAACCGACTAACATCACAACGACTACATAGATTACATGAAGAGAAAATGAACCTATAATTGCTTGAAGAACCACCTTCATAACGCCCCTCCCTTTTTATTCATTTCACCATATTCAGCAACATGTGTTCTTGAACTATCCTGCCCCGTAAGTTGCATAAAGGGGTTCCGACAACATTGATTTACAACGTTAAGGATATTCCAGTATCAAAAAAAACAATTTCTCAGTGATAGTAATAAGAAATTGGGATTTAATTATGCAACAATTGCCCCCGTTTGTGGAACCAGAAACATATTTCTTTTTTTGCCGAACACGGATTCTCTGAAGTTCTTCACTTTGTCATATTTTATTTTTTAAATTTCTTAGATTCTCCATGTCTCCATTTACTATCACATCTATATGAGCAGAAATGATATCAATATCCAAATCCCACCATTTAATTTCCAGTAATTCGTTAATGGTTTCTTCTGAGAAACGGTTTTTAAGTTGCTTTACAGGATTTCCTCCAACGATAGTGTAAGGTTCCACATCTTTGGTAATAACCGATTTGGCCGCGACAATTGCACCATCCCCTATTTTTATTCCAGGCATTATGACAGTATCCATTCCAATCCAAACGTCATTTCCAATTATGGTATCACCTTTAAACGGCAACTGATCTAACGTTGGTGTATATTTCCCCCAACCGTGTCCGAAAATATTGAATGGGTAGGACGAAAAACCATCCATTCTATGATTAGCTCCATTCATAATAAACGTTACACCAGGTGCTATTGCACAAAATTTGCCAATGACAAGTCGGTCACCGAAGAATTCGTAGTGATATAACACTTGATCCTCAAAGGATTCACCATTTCTTGCATCGTAATACGAGTATTCACCCACAATAATGTTTGGTCTAGTAATTGTATTTTTTATAAATTGCACAACGCAATTTCCTTTAATCGGATATTTATCTTTAGGATTTGGCCCATGTTGCCTATTTGATCCCATGGATATCAACTGCCTTTCAGGAATTTTATAATACACTTAGCCGACCTATTTTATTGCATTCCTCAGCGAACCAAATGGCACCGTCAGGTCCTAATACAATTCCATGTGGCTCCGCATTTTGTGTAGGAATTAGATATTCCGTAATTTCACCTTGCATTGAAATTCGACCAATTTGATTTCTTCCCCATTCAGTGAACCATAAAGCACGGTCAGGACCCGTTACTATTGCGTGTGGGCGAGCATTTGCAGTAGGGATGGAGTATTCACTTATTGTTCCAGAGGTAGTAATTCGACCGATTTTATTTCCGTTAATTTCCACAAACCAGAGTGCATCGTCGGGTCCACTTGTAATACCTACAGGACCAGCATGTTTTGTTGGCAAATTGTAATTAGTCACTTCTCCGAGCATCGTAATCCGACCAATTTGATTACTCTGATTCTCTGTAAACCACATGGCACCGTCAGGTCCAGCAACAATAAAAGAGGGATAGGAGCCAGGACTCGGTAAATCATACTGAATAATTTCACCTGATGGTAAAATTCTCCCTATTCTATTTCCATTCATTTCGGTAAACCAAATGTCTCCATTGTGTCCTTCAGTTATTCCAAAAGGTGCTGAATTTGGACTCGGGAGAGTATATTCGATGATTTCACCTGTTACTGTCAGTTTTCCAATTTTATTCGCCCTATTTTCCGTGAACCATATATCACCCTGAGTTGTGGAGGTTATAGATAGGACACCTGCATCAGGTGTAGGAACAACGAAATGAGTAACTTCACCGTTAACAGTCATTCGACCAATTTGATTTGCTTTATGTTGTGTAAACCATAGCGCACCATCTTTTCCCGTAGTTATTCCATAAGGGCCAGAATCTTTGTCAAAAAGTTCGTATTCGTCAATATTTATCTCCACTATAATCCTCCTTCTTCTTATATAAAATTCTTCTAGTAATTCGTTACAAAATAATGGATATCCTGCAAAGAAGGTTTTACTTCTTATTCAAGAATATGGCCCGATTGTTGAACACAGATATAATATTTTTCTTCAACTAACTGCCCCGTTAGTGACATGAGAAAAAAGGCTGCCTCAGCAACCTTCATTATTGTAGTAAAGCAAGCGTTCCTCTAATAAGCAAATCCAGCTATAAGATGACTATATCAGACCGTTTTTCTAGTTTGTTTACTTTTTCTTTTTACCATAACCTTTCCTAACTACATGGAATCTTCTATCCCTTCAACAAACTATAAGATCTTTTCCAGTTCCTCTAATCGTATAGCCTTTCTAAGATATTTTATATATTTATCTACAACTGTATCTGAAAATTGAATAAGGAACTCGTCATTCTTAGCCCCAACTTCTAATTACCCATCCCCCCATTTAACAATCCACCACTACTCTCTGCAAACTTTAACCTAAAATATTCTAGCGAGGTCTTCACCTAAATATATTGTTATTTGTTTACAACATCCTACTTGTTAAAGTAAAAACCTTTTTCATTACCTCACTATATGTTCTCGGCGAAATGGTATAAAGATATTACTTAGTTGTAAATTAAAAAACAAGCGGAAATCTCTTGTTTGAGTTTATCGACAAAATGAGGTTCGGATTGGTCTCAATCCCTTTCAGAATTTTTCGAGGGAATGAATACCATAACTTTAAAACGAGACTTAGTTATACTCCATGGTTTTTATGAAACCCTCACTGGATTGAAGAAATTTGCGACCCTCCTTCCGAATAACTGGCTAGCCGAGACGAGGAAGGGAGGAATTTCTGAAAACAACTTAAACGTTTTTAAATAAAAAAACTGCAGGCTAACTCGCTTTCCTTCGAGTTGGTCTACAGTCTGAAACAAGAGGAGATCTCTTGTTTTGCTTTTTTTATATTGATTCTGAAACTACTAATGTCAAATAATATCAGCAATCTATCTTTTTTTAGGTTTTTAACAATTTTTCTATATCTTTTTATAGACTGCTGTTTCTTCGCAAAATTTGTAATGTTAAAGCCAGTTCCTTTTTTTTTGCTACAAGCAGATTTGATTTATTAAGCAAACCACCATTTAATTTAACTACCTTTGTTATCTTGTGTCTATGGATAGAACCATCATCAAACTAACCAACGCAGCACAGGACTATTTAGATCCTTGGTGAAGAGACCGTAATCAATGACAACCATTTCATCATTCTCGGTAAAACCGACATTAGCTAAACGCAAATCTATTGGAATGATACCGTACTTTAGAAACTTTAGTTCCAACTTGATAAGTTTCGGATATTCCATGATTGCACGTGGCATATTAATGTCCATCTTCTTCATGATGATCCAGCCAGTTCCATACTCCTTAACCGGACATAAATACTTTTTGACTTCCTCATTACAGTTATTATAAATATAGGCTTCATTTGCAGTGCTTATTAATCCTACTTCTGACAATGCAATTTTTAATATATAGCCATTATTTAAATCAAAGACGACCCGGTTAAATCCATGTCCAACCATTTTATACTTGAACTTTAGCGTTTTTCTAGCAGTAGACACATTTTGTATTACGGTTTTATAAAATTGAAATGGCCCCATTTGAGATATCCAGGACTCAATGGCCTTTATCTCTTGCCGGGACAGCATTTTACTTTTATTCGGCTGATGTATCCGTTCCTTACCATTGTTAATTGGCCACATTCCCTAAACGTCTCCTTTTTAATTTTTTTACTAGAAGATGGATTCCAGGGAGATGAAAAAACAAGTACATAGAAGAATTAATAATAAGCAAAAGATTTAGTGTTGGAAACCCCATTCCTGAATGCTGAGAAAGCAAAAATAATGTCCAGGAAAGAGCAATAGCAGCAGTTTCACGAAACGGCAAAGAAATTTAAATAAGTAAGGACCTATCTATTTGTCGTTCGTAAGTCATTTTCTTCATCCATGGATCCCTTACCAAGCATGTCTTCAGTTTCTCTTTCCTAATATGATATGACTTTAATATAAAATGGCTTGTACTGTAGCTGAGATATCATCATGGACAGGAAACATTGATTATTTGGGCGAGCAAATGAAAAAACAAGCATTTTTTCTCTCTCCATCCTTTCTGTGAAAGGAACAGGTAACATTCAATTGTTCTAGTAATTAAAAGGGTCAATATGGAGGTACTCTTTCCTTCATTTACGAAAAAAATGGTATATTATTGTTTATGACTTCAATGGTTTAAGACAAGGAGTGATGAATTATCCGTAAAAGATGGATCATTTCAACAATTGTTGGATTATTGCTTATTTTTTTAAGTGTAATAGCCTTCAATTATATCGACAGCGATAATAAAACGGAAAAAAGGAAAAATGCAGAAGCCAAGGGGGCCAAAATTCCTGAGGTTCAGGAATATGGCGGGACCAAGCTTGAAAAAGTCGGAGATAAGGTCCGCCAAAAAGATTGGGGAACATTCACATTAACTGAAACGAAGTCTATAAATGAGTCATTTGAATTGGCTCCCATGGTCATCACAATCAACGATATCCGCAGGATTCAATTATCTTCACTCACAGATGAAGTAAAGGAGGAGCTCAAGTCCTATACTGGTTTGAGCTTTGAAGAAGCTTATTCGATATACTATAAAGAGAATTTATCCATGGAGGAAATCGACCAACAGACTGTGTTGTCCAAAACGGATATTGGTGAAGAGGTTTCTTATCTGGAAATCACTTATTCTGTGGAAAATAAAGATTCGAAGGAACTTCAGTTCTTCAGCATGGAGCAAGTTACTTTCAATGATGATCTTACATATAATGTGCCTTCTAAAAATTTCATCCACTCCGGGGATACTTTTATGGGGACAAAAAAAGTAAGTCGATCAGATTACCAGCCCGGAGAAACTAGAAAAGGCACAATTGGCTTATTAGTTGATCCTGATGAAAAATTCAAAGGGCTCGATTCCTTTTCATTCACTACCGATGATATAGCAGATGGAGAGTCTCACGAATTATTGGTGGATGGGACTTCATTTGAAATCCCCCTAAATGGAAAGTAGTTTTATAGACTATAGGGATACGGTAAAAAACCCTATATAAGGGGAACTTCGAAAAAAGCTTTCCCTTATTAGGGTTCCATACGAACTCTCATTCTATAACAGATATGCTTATCTCTCCCCGACAGTGGGGCTCCGAGTTTCTTCTTCCAATAATAATCGCCGTAAAACTTTCCCTACAGCTGATTTCGGCAGCTGTTCCCTGAACTCAAATCTTCGCGGCACTTTAAATCTGGCCAATCGCTGCAGGCAAAACTCCCTGATTTCCTTCTCTGAGACAGACTTTCCTTTCTTTAAGACTATGGCCGCTTTTACCGTTTCCCCACGGTATGTATCCGGCACACCATATACACATGTCTCTTTCACGGCTGGATGCTCATAAATAATATCTTCGACTTCGTTTGGATAGACATTATAGCCGCTTGCAATGATCATATCTTTCTTCCTGCCCACTATATAAAAATATCCATCCTCATCCATCTTCGCGATATCCCCGGTGTATAGCCATCCGTCCCGCAATGCCGTTGCCGTTTCCTCTGAATTTTTCCAATATCCCTTCATTACTTGCGGGCCTTTAATGAGCAGTTCGCCTATTTCGCCGGTTGGCAATTCATCAATGCCTGTTTTCAGATCAACGATTTTGGCATCGGTATTAGGGTATGGAACTCCGATACTTCCTGGCTTTTTTTGTCCTGTAACTGGATTGCGGTGGCTTGTAGGTGAAGTTTCCGACATTCCGAATCCTTCCGATATCGAAACGCCTAATTTTGTTTCGAACTGATGAATGATCTCCATAGGGAGCGGGGCTGAACCACAGCTGCAGTATTTAAAGCAACTTAAATCTTCCGCCGTTAAATCCGGATGATTCAGTAAAGCAATATACATGGTCGGGACACCAGGAAAAATGGTTGGCCGATGTGTGCGAATCAAATCGACCACTTTGTTTATTTCAAATTTTTCTAATGTGATATAAGTCGATCCGGCATAAATGGCACTATTCAATCTCCCATTTCCAAACACATGGAATAATGGGGTCAATCCAAGCATCCGTTCGCCAGGCCTTTGGAGTTGAAGGGCATCTGCCGTAAAGGCAAAGTCTTGGAAGACATTGGAGACCAAATTAAAATGCGTAAGCATGACCCCTTTCGATTTCCCTGTAGTCCCTCCTGTATATTGAAGTACGGCCAGAGCTTCCTTTGGGTCGATGGTCAAAGCAGGAAGTGCCATATCTACCCTTGATAAATCCGTTCCGGTTTCGATTAATTTTTCGGCAGAAATGAACGTTAACCTGTCAGAAAAACCCGTTTGCACTAATTTTTCCTGTTGTTCCTCACGCCCAATGAACCAATCGGCTTCCGAATCCCGTAATATATAATCCAATTCACTTGACTGATAGAGGGGGTTTACTTGAACGACCACACCACCCAAACGATGAATGGCATAATAGGCAATGATATATTCTAGACAATTTGGCAGCATGATCGCTATACGATCGTTCATTTGAAATCCACGGTTGTATAATTTCACGGCAAAACGATCTGAGGCATCCTTCAATTCCATATATGTCATTTCCCGTTCTCCATCTATGACCGCTTTGCAGGTTGGGTAATGTCGGGCCGAACGTTCTAAAAGTCCGTATAATGACATCAATGGAATGTCAATTTCAGCAGGAGTTTCTATCGGATAAAATCCATGCCAAGTTCTAGTCAATTTTTTTCACACCTCATTCTTTTCTAATTAAATGAAATATAGCCATTTATCAGCCAATTTTGATCTTCCTTGCTTTCATTTATCACGAATGATTTTAAATATTCCTGTGCCCTTTGCAATGATGTTGCCTTCAGTATCTTTTATTTCTCCTTCAGTAAAGGCAATTTTGTACCCTTTTTGAAGGACTTTTGCTTCCGCAAATAATTCACCGCTCGATATGCTGGCTAAATAATGTACAGTTAAGCTTGTCGTTACAACTTTAGATTTGGTAACGGAACGAGTTACCATTCCTAGAATGGTATCCAGCATGGTAGCATGAATGCCGCCGTGCAATGATCCGTTAACATTAAGTAAATGTTCTTCTATGTTTAACTTTATCGTAACATTCCCTTCTTCAAACCGAATGATTTCAAACCCTATATGTGAAAAGAATGCACTACTTTCGAATTGATTGCGAATATCCTCCACTTCAACAGCCAATCTTCTTCCCCCTCACTTTTGCGCGATTCAACTTATGGAAAGGAGCAGAAACACATTGGGTTTCCACTCCTTTATCGTTGGCCTATATCGTTTCAACCATGATCGCCATTCCCTGTCCGCCGCCAACACAAAGTGTGGCAACTCCATATCTTTCTTTCCTGCGAATCAGTTCATATATTAGCGTAGTCACTATCCGGGCACCCGTCGATCCGACTGGGTGTCCAAGTGCTATAGCTCCCCCATTCACATTAACCTTATTTTCATCAAGCGATAAATCCCGGATTACGGCCAATGCCTGTGAAGCGAACGCCTCATTCAGTTCAAAAAGCCCAATCTCCTCTAGCTTTTTTCCGGTGCGTTCCAAAAGTTTTCCAACGGCTGGTACTGGACCAATTCCCATCACTTCAGGGGAAACTCCCGCAGTCGCCCAATCCACAATCTTTGCGATTGGCTGTACTTGTAACCGTTCAGCTTCACTAGCTTTCATTAATACCAAAGCAGTAGCCCCGTCATTACGGCCACAGGCATTCCCTGCAGTGACGGTTCCATTTTCCTTGAATGCCGGTTTTAAGCTTGCAAGCTTTTCCATTGTGGTTTCCGGGCGGGGATATTCATCCGTTTCAATGGTAACCGTACTCTTCCTGTCAAATAGCTGGACAGGAACTATCTCATCCTTGAACTTTCCTTCTTCCATCGCTTTTGCCGCTCTTCTTTGACTTTCCACTGAAAAGGCATCTTGTTCTTCCCTGGAAATGTTGTATCGCTGTGCGACATTTTCAGCGGTGATTCCCATCCCCAAGTTTTTTCCATAAATTTCTTGAGGTTGCTGGCCTGCTTCAGTATTAGAGTCCACTAGTTTGGTCCGGTCTCCCCCAAAACGGGCACTTCTTAAATAAAGGGGGGCACGGCTCATGCTTTCCGTACCGCCGGCAACGATTATTTTGGCTTGGCCTGAGCTTATTTGCTGTGCAGCTGATGTGATGGCCTGCATTCCAGATGCACATAATCGATTTACCGTAAAAGCAGTTACAGTATCGGGAATCCCTGAGCGCAGCGCTGCCACTCTCGCTACATTCGAGGATTCGGTCGTTTGCCTAACCTCCCCGAAAATGACTTCATCCACTTGTTCAGCTGCAATATTAGCCCGCTTGATCGCTTCTTTGATGGCTATGCTCGCCAAATGACCGGAACTAATCTCTTTAAATGCGCCTCCGTACCTTCCAATTGGCGTTCGCACAGCACTCACGATTACAATATCTTCTCCCATTTCGTTCCTCCCCCTTGAAATTACAGATACATGAGCAATAGAATGCCTGCCAGCAAGCTTTTTCTATAGCGCTCAAAGTTCTTTACGTTTTTGCTAATTAATGCAAAAATCGCCTAACACTCTTCCAAGACATTACGAGCAATGATTAATCGTTGGATTTCATTCGTTCCTTCATAAATCTTCGTTATGCGGGCATCCCGATAAAAACGTTCAACTGGATATTCGGCCATATATCCCATTCCGCCATGAATTTGAACCGCTTTATCCGCCACCCGATTAAAAACGTCTGAAGCGAACAGTTTTGCCATTGATGCTTCCTTGATCACTTTTTTTCCTTCATCAATCTTTTGTGCCGCCATCATCGTCAATGCTCTTGCGGCTTCCGTTTCGGTTGCCATATCAGCAAGCATCCATTGAATCGCTTGGTTGTCCGCGATTGGTTTACCGAATTGAATGCGCTCTTTTGCATATTTAGCTGACAATTCAATCAATTTCCCGCTTGATCCCACTGCTCTTGCAGCCAATCCTACCCGCCCTTCACCTAAAATTTTAAGGGCAGAGATATATCCCATTCCAACCTCGCCGATAACATTTTCTTCAGGTATAATACAATCCTCGAAAATGACCTGTGAGGTATATGATCCCCTTAACCCCATTTTTTTGTCCTTTTTGCCGACTGTCAAACCGGGAAAATCTCTTTCTACTAAAAAAGCAGTAATCCCTCCCTTTGCCCCTTTATCTTTATCCGTTAAAGCGAATACTGTATAAACATCAGCTATCGGCCCATTCGTGATGAAATGTTTGGTCCCGTTCATCACCCAGTAATCACCCTTCTTTTCTGCACTTGTTGCCAAATTGGTTGCATCCGATCCCGCTCCGGGTTCAGATAAAGCAAAGGCGCCAATTTTAGTGCCTGCTGCCATTTCAGGCAAGTATTTATTTTTCAAATGTTCGGATGCAAGCTTAACCAGACCTGTACTGCCAATCCCGGTGTGAGCGCTAATTAATGAAACAAAACCATTATGGGTCCTTCCTAACTGCTCCAATACGGTAGCCTTTCCAACCGCATTTAAGCCAATTCCACCGTATTGTTCGGGAATGCTTATTCCAAATAAGCCAAGGTCTTTTGCTTTTTCCACCAAATGCTGCGGGATGGCATCTTCTTCTTCAATTTGTATGGCGTAAGGCTCCACTTCCCTTTCAACGAAATTACGGATCATTTCCTTCATTTGCTGCATTTCCTTGGTTAAAGTGATTGTCATGAGTTACTCCTCCTTAGGTCTGTTCATGTAAAGTGAGACATGGATAAGGTTTTTTCATATTATGGGGCTTCATTTGAATGTCGTGTTATCACCTAGTCAGTCAATTGACCAAATACTTAATTTTCTAGTTAACTAGAGTCCTCACACTAACAAAATCAGGCTTCACGCTCAATTATCGTAGCAATCCCCTGCCCGCCTCCAATGCAAGCTGTAATAAGAGCAAATCTTCCCGCAGAACGCTTCAATTCGTAAACCGCTTTCGTAATGAGAATTGCGCCAGTCGCACCAAGTGGGTGTCCGTGTGCAATGGCTCCCCCGTTCACATTCACTCTGGCGGGATCCATATCAAGCTCCCTATTACAAGCAATGACTTGAGCAGCAAAGGCTTCATTAATTTCTATGATGTCCATATCATTTAAGGAAAGCCCTGACTTTTCCATTACCCTTCTTATAGCGGGAACAGGTCCTATTCCCATATAATTTGGATCCACCCCTGCAACTGCCTGAGCCCTGATCGTCGCTAAAGGCTTTATCCCCAATTCCTCCGCTTTGCCCCTCGACATTATCACCAGGACTGATGCGGCATCATTCAATCCTGAACTATTTCCTGCAGTCACGGACCCACCTTCTAAAAACGCCGGAGATAATTTGGCTAGCCCTTCCTTCGTTATTTGCGGTCGTGGATGTTCATCCAATTTAAATTCGACGGCTTCACCTTTTCTGACCGGAATGGAAACTGGCACAATTTGTTCATGAAAACGGACCTCTTCCACGGCTCTAGCCATATTTTTTTGGCTTTGTAGAGCGAATTCATCCTGTTCTTCCCTGCTGACCTCATATTTTTCAGCTAAGTTTTCAGCTGTGATTCCCATTGGGGGATCGCCAATTTCTTTTGGGGACAACCGGGATTTCCTGAACTGCGGTGGCTTTGCACTGTATGTTTTTTCCGGACGGTCCATCAAGTAAGGCGCCCTGCTCATACTCTCTACCCCACCGGCGATATAGACATCGCCTTCGCCAGCACGGATCGCTTGTGCAGCCAGATTGACAGCATTTATTCCCGATCCGCATTGACGGTCAATAGTCAGTCCCGGAAGATGAATGGAAAGGCCAGTTTCCAACGCGGTTAACCTGGCTATATTTCCACCCCCGCTTAATACATTCCCCATGATGACATCATCTATCATTTCAGGGTCGACATTCGCTCGTTTTATCGCTTCTTTCATCACTTCTGCTCCAAATACGTGGGCAGGTACAGACGCAAGTGCACCTCCCTGTTTTCCAATAGCTGTTCGTACTGCAGAAACTATGACGGCATCTCTATTCATTTCAACATCCGCTCCTTTTCCTTTTCCTTTTCTTTGATAACATTATTTGATGGCCCTTCCTTCATTTCACTAGTTTCATTGAATTTAAGCAGGTTCGACCCTGCTTATGAGGACTTAAGATCAAAGTTATCCGAACCTTTATTTTTATGATTCACTTTTGATTTGGCAGGTTTTACGAATATCGCAAATAGGATGCCAAAAGCCAAGACTAGGATGGCCATGAACAATATCGATAAGTTATAACCCATTAGTTGGTTTCCTCCAGCTAAACTTATGATATAGCCAGTTAATAGAGGTGCGACAATGCCTGCTAAATTTCCAGACGATGTTAAAATGCTCGTCATCAATCCCCCCCGCTCTTGCATTTCATTGATCATGATTGTTGGTCCAATCGGTAAAATGGCGTATGTCAGGCCCTTTGCCAAACACATGGCGACTATCACCCAGATTGGATTTTGAAACACCATGATCGAGGAAAAGAACAATGCACCAAGAATCATTGCGCCCGCGACGACAAATACCCTTGATGACCGCCAATTCTGATTCTTTTTGAATAAATGATCGGACACCATCGAAACACCCATATAAATGCATACGGAAACGACTCCGATTATGGCAACACTGGTTCCCATCTGACCGGGAGTCATTTTTACGGCTTCCACTAAATAAATCGGGAGCCAAACTGAAAACCAAACAACTAATATATAAGTTGAAAAATAAGCGAGGGTAGTAAATAAAGCAGTAGGTGAAGCCAGCAGCAACAAAAAGTCTTTCACTTTTATTTTTTCAAGTTTTACTTTCTTTCTCTTTTGTACATTTTCATATACTTCAACTGGATTCTCCTTTGTTAAAAATTGAAAGAGGAAGAACCAAATTAGGCTTGCTGCACCAAGAGTGGCAAAGGCAACCTTCCAACCGAATATCGTAATTAAGGAAACGAGGATCGGCGCCACGATCATCGCACCAACCGTTCCTCCGCCAACCACTACCGAATTGGCAAAGCCTTTTAATTTCGGCGGAAACCACTTATCTGCATGACTATAAGCAATTGGGCTATAGGGCCCTTCGAATGCGCCCAGTAAAATCCTGTATAAAATTAATAATGGAAGTGCGGTAATGGCTAAAACACCAAATTGCAAAATAGTCCATGTCAGCATGATGAATCCAAGCACTTTTTTAGCACCCAGCCGATCAGCCCATGCTGCCCCAAAAATCCCCGTTACTGGATAGAGCCAATAATAACTGCTTCCGACTAGACCCCACTCCGCATAGGAAAGATCGAATTCCTTCATGATAGGAACAGCTGCAAGTCCTACGATCGATTTATCTGCAAAATTAATCACGGCTCCAAAGAACAATAGAATGAGAACAACCCAACGCATAATGAATCCCTCCTCTTCTTTATGTGTGTTTGACATTCCATCCAATGCAGGTTTCAACCTGAATGGTTGGAATGAGCAAACGAACTGCATCCCCCTTAGTCTTTTCTTCCTTCCTTTTCAAGTTCTTCTTTAACTAACAATCTTTTTAATAGTTTACCCACTGTATTTCGCGGCAGTTCTTTTCTCACTTCAAATACTTTCGGCACCTTATAAGGCGTCAATTGGGAATAGCAATAACCTTCTATTTCTTCAAGATCTACGGAAGCGCTTTCTTTAGGGACGATGAATGCTTTCACAACTTCGCCTTTTTCTTTATGGGGAATACCCACCACGGCTGCCTCTTTAATTGCCGGATGTTCATATAGAACACCTTCCACCTCCTGCGGGTAAATATTGAATCCTCCGACGATGATCATTTCTTTTTTCCTGCCGACAATATAGAAATATCCTTCGTCATCCATAACAGCAAGATCGCCGGTATATAGCCAGTCATTCTGTAAGGCTTTTTTTGTTTCGGCTTCGTTATTCCAGTATCCCTTCATGATTTGCGGGCCTTTTATCAGCAGCTCCCCGACACCTGTGTTAGGCACTTCATTATTTTCATCGTCAATGATCATACAATCCGTGCCTGGAAAAGGGATTCCAATGCTTCCAATTTTCCTTTTTCCGAAAGGCGGATTACGATGAGTGGAAGGTGAAGCTTCCGACAAGCCGAAACCCTCTCCTATTTTGGCACCGGTCAACACCTCAAATCGCTTGATCACTTCAACTGGAAGGGGGGCCGAGCCACAAGAACAACTTTTTAAACAATCCAGTCCATAGTTTTTAATTCCTGGATGATTGACGAAAGCATTATACATCTTTGGAACACCTGGAAAGAAAGTCGGGCGATATTTTTTAATGTTTGAAAGGACATCTTGAAGATCGAATTTGGGAAACAAGAGAATGGCTGCTCCAATATAGATACCTAGATTCATCGCACTTGTCATGGCATAAACATGATAAAGTGGCGTAGCTGCCAACACGATTTCTTCACCAGGTTTCAAAGAATCCCCATACATTTCAAAGCTCTGCACGACGTTGGAGGTTAAATTATGGTGAGTGAGCATGACCCCCTTCATCTTCCCAGTTGTGCCGCCTGTGTATTGGATGACTGCAATATCTTCATGAGGGTTTATGATTTCGGACTCTTTAATGGCCTCTCCGGATTGAATCAACGTTTGAAGGGAGTATGAGCCATTTTGATCATCTTCCGTTTTCATGCAGACATCAAATGCATATATCGCTTTCGTTTCTTCGATTGTATCCGCGGCCGTATGATCAAATACAATATACTTAGCATCCGAGTCTATTAAAATTTGCAAAAGTTCCCTCGGTTTATACATGGGATTCATCTGTACAACTATTAGACCAAGAGCCTGCGCGGCGTAATAACTGATTATGAAATAAGGGTGGTTGGCCAGCATCAGACCAATCCGTTCACCTTTAACAAAGCCCATTTCACGCCACTTTCCTGCAAGTTTGTCTACCTGCATTTTAAGATTCATATAATCCAATGAATCGTCTTCATAAATGATGGCTGTATGGTGAGGAAACTTACTTGCTGTTTTATCAAGCAGGGAATAGACGGATATTTCCGGTAGCTTCATAGATTTCATTCTTTCAACATACCATTGCTCCCATGGTTTATTTATCGTTTTTCGCACCATTTATCCCTCCACACATAAACGAATGTCATATCGTACATGTTTGATTTATACTTATTTATTATGCAACTTGCATGCCAAGTCCTATAAAGGAGTAAAACAGCAAGATTTTACGTGTAACTCAATTCATTTATGAATTTTATTCACAAATAAAGCCTTTCTGTAGAGGATTCATCGAAATGCCAATAATTCATTTATGAATTTTCACAGGCTCTAGTTGGTTTTCTAACGATCGTGAAAAGTAGGTTTTTACCATATTATAGATTATACCTACTCACAAATCATATTTTTGATTATATCCATGGTGTATTATTAAATTTGAAAAGCCCATCTAAGGATGGGCAAGTTCATTGTTTATTGAAAGTTGGCTTACGAGTAAATAAATAAAAAATCTATAGCTTAACTTTCATGCCTAGATTTTTAGCTTTTGCGCATTCGTAAACTTATTATTCTTCACCGTGTCCAAGAATCATCCAAGCGACATAACTGGTTTAATCGATCGAACCATCCTGTATAGATCTTATATATACGCTCAGTCACTTTTTAATCTCCTTAATTAAAACACTCAAAAATTCCAGGGTGGGCGCATCCCTAAATAATACATATGGCAGTAAATATGAACGAATATAGATTGGGATAATCGGCATTTTGAAGTATTTCTATACATCGATTTGGAGTTCCCTGGGAATTTTTATATGAGCCACATTAACGAAAATCTGGCTGCCGTTTCCCAAATAATTTGGTGAAACGGCAGCCCCGCAAGCCCACTAATATCATCTGTTCTTTTCTACGCTTTCCTTTCATTTAAAAAGTTCGTCATGGATGTGGAAGGAAATAAGATTCTATGTTTTTCACATCATATAGCCCAAAGGGTTTTAAACGCAGCCCAGGAAGAAAGTAGCAAGTTAAAAATAATAATGTATACAAAATGGCTTGAAAAGGATAGCCTCTCGCTTGAAGCATCTTTAATTATTTTTTATTAAATTCTACTGCCCTATTAAATGAAGGATCAGAAGTCACCGTAAGCTGTAATGGAATTTCAAGTATTATTACATTTCCATCGACAATTACGATTCCTCCTCCCAGTTCATGGACACGTGAAGCAGCTTTTGCCATCGCCTCTGGATTTCAGACATTCATTTTCAATCCACATTCAAGGAGATGGAATCATCCTTCTTGTTTACGATTGTGATTTGATCTCTGGCTCTCTTAATTTAAATCTTTTTATCTTTCCTGTCGAAGTCTTTGGTAACTCGTTCACGAATTCAATGTCGCGAGGAACTTTATATGACGCTAACACTTTTTTGACAAATCCTTTTATTCCTGCTTTTACTCCTTCACCTGATTCCGCACTTTCTTTTAATACTATGAAGGCTTTTGGTTTTATTAAACCATTTTCATCCTTTACAGCAACAACAGCAGTTTCCAGTATATCGGGATGTGATAAGAATGCGTTTTCTATTTCTATTGGCGATACCCAAATTCCATTTACCTTCATCATGTCATCATTGCGGCCCGCGTACCAATAGAAGCCACCTTCATCCTTAAAGTATTTATCTCCTGTCAACAGCCAATTACCGAAAAACTTCTTTTTGTTTTCATCATCAAGATTCCAATAAGAGGCTGCAATGCTTTCTCCCTTAATTAAAAGGTCTCCCACTTCATTCACCTGAGTTTCATGACCTTGTTCATCCACAATTTTAGCTTCATAACCGGGAACGATTTTTCCTGTGCTTCCTTGCCGAATATCATCTACTTGATTGGAAATGTATATATGAAGTGATTCGGTCGAACCAATTCCGTCTATAATATCCAATCCAAAAACTCTCTTCCATTGTTCAATATAAGTAGCCGGCAGTGCCTCTCCTGCTGATACGCAAAGTCTAACTGAAGAAAGATCATAGGTTTCCTTCGTCTTCTCAAGGTAATTGAGCATCGATCCATACAGGGTCGGGACACCAAAAAAAATGGTTGGACGATACTTTTCTATCGTCTCGAACACCTTTTCTGCAGTCGGTCTGTCCGGCATTAAAACAGTCGTAGCCCCGGCTCCAAAAGGATAATACATCGCATTTCCCAAACCATAAGCAAAGAAAAGCTTCGAAGCCGAAAAAGTAATGTCATTTTCGGTGATTTGCAAAATGTTTTTGGCGTAGTTTTTGAAAGCTTCTTCCATATCGGTTTGAAGGTGTATAACCCCTTTTGGCTCACCTGTACTTCCTGATGTATAGAGCCAGAACGCTTGATCATTAATGTTGCTAAAACAAGGCGGCAGATCCTTATTTTGTCTGCGAGTAAGACCCTGAAAAGAATGTTCGTTATCTTCCTCGAAATTGTGATCAACCCCATCAACCAAGATGACATGCCTTAAGAAAAGTAATCTATTTTTAACAAGCTTTAACTTCTCCCACTGTTCATAAGTAGTGACCAACACTTTTGAACGGCTATTATTCAAAAGATACTCATAATCCTTTGTAAGCAAAAGCGTATTGGATGGAATCGGGATTACCCCAACTTTTATTGCACCGAAGAAACTAATGATAAATTCTGGAGAATCATGTAATAAAAGTAGGATGCGCTGTTCCATCTCTATGCCCAGATCTTTTAATGCCGCACCAAATTGATTGCCAATGGTGTCGATTTCTTGATAAGTATAAGATTGATTTCCATAATAAATCGCGGTTTTTTCCCCTCTGCCAGCTTCAATATTTTTCTGTAAGAAATTATAGGAAGCATTGTACATCGAGCCTAACCCTTTAATTTTACATTCGGTTTTTATCACACATTTATCCTCCTCAAAAAGCTACTGGTTTTAAAAGCGTCATCCCACCGTCTTCTTTTATTCCAAAAAGAAGACGGCTTCCATTACAAAGCCGGATAAATTCCTTAACCTTCCATTTTTATTCATTTGGAAACGCCATACGAACTAATTTGAGCGAATTCCCTTCCTGACAATGCTCTTTTTCATTCAGTTAATCAAGGGTAAGTGATTCCATCAGGCTATGAAACTTATATTCTGATAAGCCATCCCCCTTAACAGGTATTGACACCCATTTATATCGGTTGGCTAATGAGGTCGATCAGTAGAAAGAACCTTTCCATCCTATATTTTTAAAAAAAGTTTTACAGTTTAAGCAATAGTATTGCCTAACGAACTGTGCAGTACCGAAGGATGAATATAATTCCACATGTTTGCCATCACAAAATGGACATGTCGGATTTTCCTTTTCAATGGAAATAAAGAAATACTTTAATGCAGGTTTACGAACATTTTATACCTTCTTGATTTTTTTCCATTATCATTACCTCCTAACTATATATCTAGTGAATCTATAATAAACTAAGTTTCAACTTGATAAATTCCAAAAGTGATCAGTGGGATTTCAGAAATGATACGGTTCTTCTGAATTTGTAACAAAGTTTGCTTAAGAGGAAACAGATCGAAGGTATTTTCAGAATTGCAATGAAATACATTTAATATGACATTTGAAATTGTATTAACTTTAATGGCAGTAGGGTGCGGGCATGATCAATCAACACGATTGTTTATAAAAAAATGACCAACTCATTTAGAATTGGTCATCATTTTTTTATTGAATTCCTTCTACTTTTTGATTCCCTGTTATACCCACATACCATCGTTCCTTTGCTTTGATTACTTCTCTACTGCTTTTTATATTTTTTGAACCACGTTTTCGGAAATCTTTTTATCATCATCCATTTTCACTTTTTCAAGCACCATTTTCTTACTCCAACATATAATGCAACAAAGGAAAACCGGGGGTATCAACATGCAAGACAATCAACATGTATCGCAAATGAATGAGGTTGAAAAGTTTGATGAATGGGTAAAAAAATTTTTTCTGGATCCGGAAACTTGTGCGTTGGATCATCAACTTTTTTCAATTGATATATACGAAAGTGACGATGAGTATATGGTTGAAGCGGTTTTGGAAAATCATGATGTAAAAGATATTAAAGTTTGCTTAAGTGATAATGAGCTATCGATCATCGTTGACGATACTCATAAACCATTTCTTGAAAATAAAGCGGATACAATACCTACACAGAGAAAAATCCCTTTCCCCTTTTCGATTTGCTCTCGAAGAATTACCGCTGAATTCTCAAATCCGATATTGGTGATTCGCATCCATAAGTTTTCCCCCGGAATAACAGCCGATGATATTAACATAGAGTAGTTCATTAATAATAATAAAAAGAATGGCATAGGGAGCCACATTCTCCTTAGCCATTCTTTTTTTTTGTTTTATCCAGCAAAGTAAAAGGAAGTACGACTTCCTTTTTGTGTCGAAATGACTTGAAGCTGGGCATCGATTCTTTCTTTCAGCTCTGGAACATGAGAAATTATCCCGACTAATCTCCCGGTACTTTGTATATCCATCAATGCTTCTATCGCATGATCAAGAGATTCGGGGTCTAGCGTACCGAACCCTTCATCGATGAACATCGTTTCGAGTGAGATCCCGCCTGCATTCTGCTGGACAACATCCGCAAGACCCAAAGCAAGTGCAAGGGATGCCTTAAAGCTTTCACCTCCCGAAAGGGTTTTGACATGCCTCTCCTGTCCTGTATATTGGTCGTACACGGATAACTCCAGACCGCTCTGGATATTCCTGCGTGTAGGATCCAGCTTTCGCAACAGCTGATATCTGCCGCTTGTCATTTTCAGTAATCTTGAATTGGCTTCTTTTAGGATATCATCTAAAAAGGCTGCCAATACATACCGTTCAAAAGTTATTTTGAAGGAGTTTTGGCCTTTGGAAATCTCAGACAGGTGACCGACGATACTGTACCTTTCATCCAGACTTTTCTGATCTTCCCTGATTTGCGCCAATTTCCTTTCGATTTCTTCGTTAGTCCGTTTTTCTGCATGTAATTCATTCTGATTTTGGCGTAACGACTCCAATTCCAAATCTATGAAATCAAAAGTCTTTTTCAATCCTTCAAGGTCCGGTTTGATCACATCTTTCAGCTTCAATTCCAAATCATGAAACAGACTTAAAACACTTTGCCAATTTTGATTATACTGCTGGATTTGGTCCTCCAAATTTCCAAGTGCCGCTTCCGATTTTTTTGCGGCGGTATATTCTTTATAATTGGAAAAGCCTTGATTGGTCATATCCGTAATTAACTTTTCCCGTTCCTCTTTCAATTCTTGATTTAAAGCCTCTATATTTCCAATTAGAGATTCTTTTTTTGCATTGATGACCGATTCTTTGTCCTTAACCATTTGGAGGTTTTTTTGTGCATCTTCCAAGGCAATTTGTAATTTTTTCTGTGTTTTTACAGCCATTTGGTATGCTGCATCATATTCTTCCTCTGTTCGTATTCCATCTGGAAGGGAATCGGTTAATCCTGTCAGTTTTGTAGAGTTCTCAATATATCTGGTTTTCCCTTGGTCCTCTTTTCTTTCTAGAGAGGCCAGATTCTCCTTTAGCTTGGATGCTTTCTCTTTTAATTCCAGCAACTTTCTTTCCAGATCATTAAATAAAGACTTTTTCCGCATCAATTCATTTAACTGCTCTTGCAGTGCTTTTCCTTTTTCTGCAAATCGTTTCAAATGACCAGCAAGATCTTCAAACCTAAACTCCGGCAGGTCATTTTGTAAGTCCCTAAGCTTTTCTTGTGACGAATCGACTAGTGCATCATATTTAGATTTTGCTTGATAAAATTCACTTTCGGCTTGGCTTTTTTGTTGTTCTGCAGTTTTCAGCTTGTTTTCTTGCTCTTTCAGTTCCAAATCCGTTGGCATATCCTCATGCATTCGGGCTGGGTCAGGATGACTTAACGAACCGCACACAGGACAATTTTCTCCTAGGTGTAACATGGTAGCAAGCATGCCCGCTTGGCCTGATCGCCAATTTTGATTCAGAGCTTCCAGTTTTCCCTTTTCCTGGATTTGAATTCTTTGAATATCTTGAAATCGATTATTCTTTTCTTCCAGAACCCGCTTCACATTCTGAGTCTCGGAAAGAACTTCTTGAAGCTTTTTTATTTTCAATAACGATTGATTATTTCTTTCAGCTTCGATTTCCTTATCGCGATGAAGAACTGCCGCTTTTTCCGCTTCTGTTTTTTCACGAGCAACTCTCTCTGCTTCCTCTTCGATTGCTAGATGTTCCGAAACATTTTTTTCACGAAGCCCTTTACTGGTTCTCCACTCTTTTTCATCCAATGCAACCTGTGCTTTTAAGCTTGCAAAAGTCATGACAGCATCTTTTACCTGCTCAAGCTGATGAACAGTTCGTACGGCCTGATCCCTCTGGTTTTCCTTCAGCATTTCCTGCTCATAGGAAGCCTGCTTCTCGATATGCTCAGCCCGTAACTTTTCGGCCTGCTCACTTAACTTTTGAAGTTCAGCATTCGCATCTTGTACTTGTTTGCCAATTCGCAAATAGTATTGTTCCTGCTTTTCAAGCGAAGCCGCTTTGTGTGCCATTTTAATTTGGCCTTTCACTAGTTCCATTTCAGGCTGTTTTGCTTCAAGGTCCTCCTTTTCTTTTCGTAGCTTTTCTTTTTCCGAAAATCTATTTATTAAATCGACCGCCTTTGAAAGCTCTTGATTTACTTGATCGCGAGCTTTCTGCTTTTCCTGTATTTGTTTATTTACATACTCATTTTTTTCTGCTGCTGCCAAAATGACTTCCTGTAACAGTGGTAAAACCTGTTGTTCGTTAGGCTCTTCCGCTTGCAATTGTGCCTGCAATTCTTCATGGTTGCCTGGTTTGATACCTTTCATTAATTCAATTCGCCGCTGAGCGCTTTTTTCACTTTTCTTTCTAAGGATGGAAGCCTCTTCTTTTAATTTTTCTTCTATTCGTTTATAAAGTTCAGTATGAAATAATTTCTGGAGAATCAGTTCCTTATCTTTGCTGTCGGAAGTTAACAGTTTTCGGAATTCATTCTGTGGAATCATCAGGATTTGCCGGAATTGATTGGCATCAAGTCCAATGAGTAATTTGATTTTTTCCTCAACCTCACGCACATTTGCACCAAGCAATTTTTTCCCTTCCGCCAATATCTCATATAATTCAGCCTTTGCTCCAACCGTCGTCGTTCCTTCTCCTGATTTTTTCTTTCGTTCCTGCTGCGGTGACCGGGTCACCAAATACGTTTTCCCACGCAGGGTAAATTGCAGCGAGACTTCCGTTAACATATCATCTTCGGCAAACTGACTTCGTAAATCTTGCCCGCTTCGGTCTTCTCCACTGGCTTTTCCATATATCGCAAAACTGATCCCATCAAATATCGTTGTTTTCCCTGCGCCTGTCTTTCCAGAGATGACAAACATGGTCCGTTCTCCAAGGGAATTAAAATCGATGGTTTCCCTTCCTGCATATGGTCCGAATGCCTGCATCGTTAAAATATGAGGTCTCATTTCAATGCCTCCTCTTTCTTCACGGCTTCAATTACCGAAACCATCAAATCCTGCTTTTGAGAATCAAAGTCCCGATCTGTCATTTCTTGATAAAACGTTTCGAACAGGTCCAATTCTGATTTTCGTTCATCCTTTATAGAAGAGAAGGATTTTTTTCTTCTAAGGTCGGTCAGATCCCATTTTCGCTCTAGATGCAGTACATTCGGGTAAATCTGGCGCAAGCGATTAATCGGATCGATGAGCGAACCCTCATCATTTAGTGTTATTTTCAAGTAGTCATCCTTTTTTTGCGATTGATAAAAAGAAGGATCGAGTAACTCTTCCATCGTTCCGGATATTTCCCTCATATCCAGCTTGGGTGCCAATGATCGATAGTTTATTTCGAAACTTCCATCTTCGTGCATATCGACAATGGAAAGCGACTTATTTTGCTTAGCCTCTGAAAAAGAGTATTTTAATAGTGATCCAGAGTAAAACACCTTAGGATGACGTATTGCGTCTGGACTATGTAAATGTCCAAGTGCCGTATAATCGAACGCATCGAATAAGTCAGATGAAACACAGCCAGAACCACCCACCGACAAGACTCGTTCCGAATCGCTCGTTTTTCCGCCTAATACAAAAGCATGTCCTACGAAGACATTCGGTTCATCCTTATTGAAAGTCTCCGTAATCGTTCCGGTTATCCGCTTCATCGCTTCTTGGTGGGAATGGATACTATCATCTTCAAAAAGATGGCGAACCGTTCCAGGTTCTGCATATGGAACACAATAAAAATTCACGCCCTTGATGCGAACCGGCTCACATGCCTTTGTCAATTTCCCATGAATGTATAACTGGCTATGACGATACCATGATGAACCGAATGCAAGCCTTTCCGCAGAATCATGGTTTCCTGATATTGCAACGATCGGTGTATTCATTTTCACATTAATCGTATAGAGGATTTCATCAAGAAGCTCTACCGCTTCAGTCGGCGGAACGGAACGATCATATAGGTCACCGGCAATCACAACCGCATCAGGTTTTTCTTCCTCGACAATTTCTATGAATTGCAAGAGTGCATGCCTTTGGTCATCTGTCATATGTACCCCGTGAACGATTTTTCCTAAATGCCAATCGGCCGTATGGATAAATTTCATAGTTTCACTCCGTCCTCATTTTTACTTACTATTATTATATCAAAAATTTAACGAATAGCATGGTTTGGGTACAAACGTTCTAATTTTTACCACACTGCCCTATTATTTTCAATTATTTAGAATAAAAAAAGGCAAACTCCAAAAGAGTCTGCCTTTTTCAGCATTAGCTGAATAAGTGTTCATATGGACCCATATTCACTTTTCTTTCAGCTAATTTTTTTTGTAAAAATTTATGGTCACGTTTTGGTGTGGCAATGATATAGCCGCGTATCACTAAATCTTCCGTAATATCGCCCGCTTTTTCTTTTAATGCCAATTCACCGATTTTCCCCGCAATTTTATGACGTGCAACATCACGAAAAAGTTCTGGTACAGGGCTCACTAAATCCTCGAGTAATTCCTTTTGCTGCTTTGACCATAAGTGCTTTGTTTGGTCCAAATAGTATTCTTCCCAATCCATATCGGATTTCCCATCTTCTTTGGGAAATCTTTTCAGGAACTTCCGAAACATGAAAAAGCCACCTATGCTCATCAATATAATTAAAAGGGCTACCCAAAATAGAATAAACCATAAAAACCATCCACTAAGCAAAGTACCACCTCATATGTATAGAATGATCGTCACTATTATTATAGACAGTAACCCATATCTTTACAAGACTGGCAATGTAATCATTCGGGCTTGTTCACTTCCAGCAAGACCAGCGAAAAATCCCCTACGGCATTTTCTTCATAAAGGTTCGTGACCGAAGTCGCATAGTTAAAGATCTCTGCTCGAAACTCCTCGTTTGTCTGAGGGATCTTTAAATCAAATACCATTTGATAAAGCAGTGTTGTAATATCATGATATTCACTATGTGTAACCTTGAAATTGAAACTGACTTTTCTGACTTCCTTACCTTCAGAATCCTTTACAGGTTCAGAAACAAAATCAGTAACATGCAGGGGAACATCATTTAAAATGACCTCGTCTACCATTATCAACATCTCCTTAAAAAGTAGTTAAAGACATGTTATCACTAGAAACTTTCAGCGCCAAAGATTCAGCCTTAAAAAATTCGAAAACGTGCACAGGAACCCTGGCACGTTTTCTTTGAATCAATTTAATTTCCCTTTTGGACGATGATACGCCATTTAGCGTCATCGATTTGCTCAAACTCCGTGATTTCATGACCTTCAGTTGCGGCCCAACGCGGAATGCTCTCCGTTGCTTGTGTGCAATCGAAATTAATGATTAATTCCTCTCCTTTTGCCATATCCACTATCGCTTCTTTTGCTTCCACTAAAGGGAATGGGCATACCATTCCAGTCGTTTCCAACACTTTCGCCATTTATATTCCACTCCTTGATTAATGTTTTTTTCCTTTTACCTTAAGCCGCTTTTGATGTAGCTGCTGCCTGCTTTTGCTTACGGATAATCGTGAAATAAGTTGCTACCCATGTACCTAGTAGGAAAAAGACAATCGCAATCCAGCCTTGCCAAGCAAATAACGCCGAGTTCACCAGACCATTACCGATTGTGCACCCTCCGGCAACACTTGCACCAAACCCCATGATTACACCGCCGATTGCATTGTTACGTAACGTCTTTATATCGGGCAAGCGCCAACGGAATTCCCCACTTCCTTTGGCAGCAATGAAAGCACCAAGGAAAATGCCCAATACCAAAAACGTACCCCAATCGATTAACGCATCATCGCCTGTAATAAGGAAGGTTAGAATGTTCGCGGAAGGTGCTGTAATTCCAAGTCCGAACATTCTGCCTGTCATAGCACTTAGCGGCCATGCCATGATTGCAATAAGGCCAACCAGTAATGCTGTAACAAAGGGATGCCACCGTTTTTCGAATAAGATGTGGACCAATCCCGTTTTTTTCGGTTTCATTTTAAAGATTGGCAGTTTCGGTTTTCTCAATTCACGAATCACCAAGATGCCAACCAAAAGTGTCACAATAAGCACAAGCACCCACGGCGAAACATTAAATGTTTCATGAATGTACGTATCACTCGTACGATAGGACAACAAATTATCCCCAGCAACTTTCCATACACCATATTTCGTCATGGCAGCCCCTAGCATATATCCAAAAAGGGCAACCCAACTCCCAATCATGCCCTCTCCGGCACGATACCATGTTCCAGTTGCACAACCGCCTGCCAGAACCATTCCAATACCAAAAATGAAGCCACCCACGATTGTTCCCAACCATGGAAAACCATCATTTCCAAACTGAATGACCCCTGTATCATTCAATGCATAAACACCAATACTTTGTATTGCTATAACAACGAATGTAGCTAAGAACATCCGTCCATCTTTAGCTAAAATCAAATCCCGATATGCACCAACAACACAGAAACGGCCTCTTTGTAGCACAAACCCCAGCAATAAACCACAAATAATCCCGAACACAATCATTTGTAACATTAACCGTTTCCTCCTTAAGTAAAATAATTATATAATACCAATATAATATAATCCGGATGAAATTACTAGGGTTTTGATTGTGTTTTATAGAATCTAGAAATCATGAATGTCTTCATTGACTTGAAAGGTTCCCAGGCAAATCAAAAAACCTGAGTCATTTTAATATCGACTCAGGTTTCCTGGATTGTCCCTTTTATCCATTTTCATTTACTTTTATCACACCATATTACTTCCACTAAAACTGGCTGCTTTAACTTTTTTGTATTGGTATAGCATGGCAATTCTCCATGGAACGATCATGGCAAAAGCAAGTAAGAAAAACATTCCGCTCAAGACACCGATTTCAATCGTGCTTCCCAGCATCAGTTTCGCCACCAGCCGAACCACCATGAGACCAATCAATATGAATATGAAAGCTTTAGAGCGCTGAATATAAATTTTTTCATCTCTAACTTCGAATTTTGATGTTTTAATTAATAGGATGGAAAATAACATCCCTGCAACAAGAGCCTCCAAAAATTCGTATCGAGTCACCCGGAACATAGGAAAAATAAACATCAAAGCACCCGTACTCATAAAAAGCGGCGGTAAGATGATTTTCTTTTCGTTCACTGGTTTTTTTGTTTCCTTCATCCGGAACATGAAAACACCCATAGCCATCACAATCGCTATACCTGTTGATATATATATCATCTCTTAACCATCCCTTTTAACTAAAAATAGGTAAGTACCATTAAAAATTATATATGACTTCAATTTATAAACAAAGTATATATTACCTACTTAAGATAAACAAGGTGAGGGTTTTTAATTACGCGCCCTATTGATGCATTCAATTCCCTGCTCTCGTCAAAAAGATTGACCATAAAATCTTTTGTCCCGGCTTCTATAGCTCGACAACCATTTTTTGCTGACCCATAGCAGAGCACATCATACCCTTTGCAACCGAAGTTCCTTCTCAATTTCTTTAACGGCATCCAGACGGCTAATGATTGGCGGTAATATCCATCGTCACTGGGCCAGGATTCAAATTTCGATATTATTCAATGGCTTCTCGCTCACACAAGATCACTACTTGTCCTGATTTTGATAAAATATTTGAAAGTATCATTCTCATAAACTTTGGCATCATCAACTATTAATATTTGGGCCATGGCCTTTCATCTTCATTTCAAACAACAGTATTATAAAACCTTATTAGAAATGTAGTGATTCTATAATACGCAAAGATTATGTGACTTTAGACACAAAATAACAAGAAAAACGAATAAAAAAATAATATACCAATAATAAGTCCTGACGAAGGGTAATGCCAATTGAATATTTTTGAAAAAATAGCTTATTATGGACTAAAACCCCGTAAAGCCACCGAATAGTCTAGACAGGACTGCAATTATTTTGGTCATCCAATCAAAAAACAAAATCACACCCATTACAATCATTAAATATCCGCCAATCTTCATGATGTATTGGCTGTACTTTTTGATCCATTTCAACTTTCCGACAAAGAAAGATAATATGAAAAACGGTATGGCAAATCCTAAAATATAGGCAGTCATATAGCTCATGGCGGCGCTAGGGTTAGTTGCACCCAAAGAAACGACCGCACCTAAAAGTGGACCTGCACAAGGCGTCCATCCAGCAGCAAAGGCAAGTCCGATTAGAATGGAACCAATATATCCGCTAGGTCGGTTTTTAAATTCAAAACGACTATCTTTCATCAATGATTTCGGCTGAAAGATTCCAACAACGAATAACCCAAAAATGATAATCAGGATGGCACCAATCTGACGTATCAATTCTTTGTAATTCGAGAAAAAAGAACCTAGATAGGTCGTACTAAAACCAATCGCAATAAAAACCAGAGAAAAACCAAGCAGGAAGAATAAAGTATGCAGCATACTTCTTCTTTGGAGCATGGCGTTCTCGGATTTGATTTCACCAACGCTCATACCAGTGATATAAGATAAAAAGGCTGGATATAGCGGTAAGCAGCATGGCGAAATAAAACTCAAAAAGCCTGCCCCAAAAGCTAAAAACATATTTATATCATTCAAATGAGCTCACTCCTATGTATGTCAACCTATAAACATTGTAACAAATAAGATAAAAAAATACATTTATGGAACTGTGAATATTTCATGACAACTAAATGGCGGACATCGGAATGGGCCACGGGTTCAATTTTCATTAAGTTAACTTATTTGAATTCATTGGTCCAAGTCGATATAATTGTTATATTCATACAAATTTTACAACGAAAACATAAATAAAAGGTACCTTGAAAAAAAGTTGGGGCCAGAAAGGAAATATAATGGCTAAGAAGAATGAATTTCTCGAACAGATCGAATTAAAGAGAAATGAGCTTATCAAAATTGTTGCTAAAGATGGTTTAAACTCCCATGTGGCCGTTGAATATAGCCAGCAACTTGATCAATTATTAAATAAATATAATGAACTTTTTTATAAAACTGGTACAGGCCTTTAATCCCCTAATCTCTTACCAGTTCATCTTCATCTCCCATTGATAACCACCATGTCATTATATGCTTAATTTGAACGGACTATCTCCTCTTTTTCCTTTTCGTTCCACAAATGAATACATAAGCATATCCTTAACTATCCTAAAAAACAGGCAAACGGCATTGGCACTGCCTGTTTTCTTGTTTTTTCATTTAATATCATGTACATGAATTACGTAGCAATATCAACATCTGATGTCGGTGCATAGTTTATCACGACAAGTATAATAGGAGACCCAGCCAAGATGGAAGAACTGTCCGGAACAGTAATCACTAAACGACTATGAATGTGTTAGGATTTCTAATTTATTGTAGGCCTCCAAGCTGAAATCACCCGGTTTTTTCAGTACCTTTCCCGATGAACGAGCCTTAAGCGTTAAAATAAAGTTTGACAAATCACTCAAAAGATATTATCTTTAATTAAAGATAAATTAATTCGAGATATTACAGTATTTTTTTAAACATAAATCTCGAATTAAAGATATCTAAATTCAAAACAAATTCCAGGAGGAATCATAAATGATTGGTATCGGTTTATTAGTTATACGTGTAGTAATTGGATTATCGTTTGTTGGACACGGGGCGCAAAAACTGTTTGGATGGTTTGGCGGTCATGGCTTGAAAGGTACTGGAGGCTGGTTTGACTCAATTGGCATGAAGCCAGGAGTTACCATGGCCCTATTTGCTGGTCTATCAGAGCTTATTGGCGGAGCCTTATTTGCTTTAGGTCTCCTTACACCCTTTGCAGGTATATTGATTGCACTTACAATGCTCGTTGCGATTGTTAAAGTTCACGGCGCAAATGGCTACTGGGCAACTCAAAACGGTTATGAATATAATCTTGCCATCCTTGCAGTGGCGATTGGTGTAGCGATGACCGGAGCTGGCCCATACTCACTTGATTCCTATCTATTTTAAGGAAATCGCTTGGATATGCTAATGCCTATTTTCGAAAACACGGAGTGGATTAATCCACTCCGTGTTTTTTCATTTCCCCCATTGTCTCTATAAAACAACAGATCATACTTTCTCCAAACCTAATCTTCGGTACGAATGCTTAAGCATCAAACTTCGAACCATTGAATTTTAAACTTTATATGCTTATTAATATTGGCATAAATACTAGTTTCCTTTTTCACCTCTTATACGTAAACATTTTCTCGTATATTCCAAATATAAAATAGATGGTTTCAATTATGAAACGCAAACCGCCTTTGCATCATGGATGTACGGTAGGATTTATAACCGTAAAAACTTTAAGTTCATCTTACAAGCTGGGTTAATGCCATTAAATTATTGTGTTCTATCTATTTCATTCTGTTCCTCCTCTTCCGTTTAGGTATAAATTTTTCACAGGACTAGTGCCTATATAAAATAAAATATGAAACTTTGGATAAAAACAAAAGTTCCCAATTTGAAATATCATGTCTAAAAACTAAAACTAAAAATCAGGAAAAATAGAATACAGTAATAATGAGAATAATCATAACCTCATGTTTTTTTATCTCCGGCGTGTCCTCTCTGAATCAAAAGATCCGCTATAAGTTAAATATTCCCTCAGATACAGTTAAAGTGCTCCAATTCAATCTGAGGATAATAGAAATCAATGGTACTTTAATTTAAATACGATAGATATTTAGACTCTAGTAAAAAAAAATATGAAATTACTACTAAGATAAACAATATAAATCCCCGAGTGATGACATTATTATTTACTGTTTCATAAACTTTACTTCGATTAATACTTTTTAATCCTTAAAAACAGAAAATACAGAAATAAATAGTTTAGTTATTAAATGAAAAAGGGGGCAAAATAAATGAAGTTTTTATCTTTTGTGGCAGTATTTTTATTTTCTTTTAGTCTTGCTACAACAGGATTTGCTGGGGAAAATGGTCTAAGCGTTAGCAAGGAAAGACTCACAGTAGCAGAGTTGGATTACCTTGTAAATGAAGTCGGCAATACTCAAGAAGAATCCGAGGATTTACCTATTGAAATTTCAAGGCGATTAATTGAAGAGAAAGCTAAAGTTATAGATTCTGGATCAGAAATTATGGGTATTTATGATTCAGAAGTTAATAGCCCAGGGCAAATCAGTACTTTTGCATCTATCGCTGCAACAACTTTAAAATTAGGTGGAACTGTATATAAAGTAAAAAGTGATCGTTCAAAAGAAGATAAATTTTATATATACGGTAATTTTCAATGGTTAAAAACACCTTCATATACTTTAGTGGATAAAATGACAATTGGTTTCCCTTCAAGTTCAGGACTGTACCTGCCAACCAGTGGAGGGAAAGTAAAACAACACCAGCACAGATATTCTCAAGATCAACAAGGAAATGGACGTTGGATTGATTATGCAATCAAGTATTCTCCAAGTAATTGGGAACCAAGTGCTGGTGTGGCTGGTTCATATGATTTAAAAGCTTCTACTAGTAAAACCAAGCATAAAGGGTATATTGGACAATATGTATATGTTCCCACATCCAAAAATGGTAAAATAAACATAAAAATAACTTATGGTCATAGAAGAATTGCTGGTACACCTTCTGTGTCAGTTTATCCGGCCGGTTTATCTATTACACCAACAACAGCTACAGATACAAGGTCATATGCATTAACACTATCTTATTGATCTGTTGTTAGAATGGGGGGGCCATGAGGCAAATCATTATTAATTTCATTTTCATTCTAGTAATATCAGTAATCTTATTTTTTATCTTTAGCTATGATGCATCTTTAGATAGTGATTTTATGTTGTCTCTTTTACTTATAATTACTCTCCAAATATCTTTGATATTAGCTATTCTATTAAAAAGAAGATAACATCAGAAGAGCAGCCATTAATGGTTGCTCTTCTATGTTGTTGAATAGCAGTCTTCTTAGGTTGGTCCACTACAGACTGTGACTTGGAAGAGCTGTGTGCTCCTTCCATATCCACGGCGTTCCGTAAAGGTAGCCCCCTTTACTCACAGAAATTTCCGAATGCATCTGCCGTTGAGACTTAATTGCTGGTCAATGAAAATTCGTAAGTCTTTCCCCTTTTTATTTTCCGAAACAGCTTAGAAATTGAATACTCGGTTATTCATTCCTTTAAGGATTCAATCTAAAAATCACTATATAGATTCTTTACTCTTTTCAATGACCCTTCCATAAACATAAAAACCCCCGGATAAGGAACACTTTTTTATGTGTGTCCGTTATCCGGGGTATCGGTCAATTCGATTGGGATTTTCATTATCCAAGTACAATCATTCCATACGATTTTGCACACTATTAGCATCGTTTAATTCACTAATATATGAACGTCTACCTATTCAATGCCTGGAAACCATCCTGGGGAATGGATGATCGCTTGCCATAATGGATCTGGTATATCAAGTTGCTGCTGATTATCCTTGTTTATTTTTGTAACGATTTCTGTTTCTTTTCCTTGTTCCACTTTTTGTACCCACTCTGGATCGATTATGAGTTCACGTCCTAATGCGATTAATGGAACGCCAGATTGAAGTGCTTCGATCGCATCATCCGCTGTATAGATGGAACCAACACCGATGATAGGAACTTGATCTCCGACACGTTCTTTTATAATTTCTATCCGAGGTCGGTCAACCTCTGCTCCCCGTCTTGCTTTCGACCAGAATTCCATTAATGAAACATGGAGATAATCCAGTTCCTTTGTCGCAAGTCCATCAATTAATGAGAGTGTATCATCCATAGTGATTCCTGGTGTTTCCGGTTCCTCCGGTGAAAAACGATATCCTACGATGAACGGACCCTTGGCATGTTCTGCAACAGCCTTTTTCACTTCATCCACAACAGCTAATGGGAAATTCAGCCGTTTTTCCAGAGATCCTCCCCACTTGTCTTCACGACGGTTTGAATGTGGCGAAAAGAATTGCTGAAGCAAGTAACCATTCGCACCGTGAATTTCGACACCATCAAATCCCGCTTCTATGGCACGTCGGGTGGTTTCACCAAAATCCAGAATGATCGATTCAATTTCCTTTTCAGATAGTGGACGCGGAACTGCTTTCCCTTCTCCCTCCGATGGAATATTGCTTGCACTGACTACATCGCCATTTGGTATTAATTCCGGTGGAACCTCGCGTCCACCATGAAAAATCTGGAGGATTGCTTTTGCACCTTTCGCTTTAATCGCTGAAGCTAAACGACTTAGGCTAGGAATCAATTCATCTTGATCACCGCCAAATTCACCATGAAAACCTTTTCCATTTGCCGTCACGTAGGTACATGCCGTTATTACCATGCCTACCCCGCTTGACCGTCGTTCATAATAAGTAATTTCGGCATCGGTTACAGTGCCGTCAGGATTCGAAGAGAAATTTGTCATAGGCGCCATCACCAGCCGATTTTTCACCTCTATCCCCTTTCCTAAATTGAACGATTCAAATAATGGTGTATATTTAGAATTCATTTAGTAATCCTCCATTTAGTTACCCACCCTTTACGGTGTTGGTTGGTATAAGTCCTTACCTTACCTTACATTACATTACAATACACAGCACGCATTTTAAAATCTTAATCATGCATGTTTTGCAATTAATTCCGCAATGGCTTCTTTTGGCTGGAAGCCAATTGCCTGATCTACCTTTTCTCCATCTTTGAATAGGATAAGGGCTGGAATCCCCATCACTCCATATTCGCTTGTCGTATCTGAATTTTCATCCACATTAAGTTTTACGATTTTAACCCGATCACCCATTTCAACATCAATTTCATTAAGCACTGGGGCAATCATTTTGCATGGACCGCACCACGGTGCCCAAAAATCAACCAGTACCAACCCTTCCTTGATTTCACTAGCAAAATTATCATCCGTTACATGTTCTATTGTCATGTTCATTTCCTCCTTGTATTATCCGAAATATTTATGGTCTTTACTCATCATCTATTTAAATCAAGTTTAGCGATTCTATTTCCCGGAATAAGAAACTCTGATTTCCTGGCATTTATTTTCGGATGGATTTTGATGGATTCCAATTTACCGGATAACTCCATAAACCACGTTTCATCTTTAGAAAGCAACGCCAAATCAATTAAAGCCAAAAGATGATTTTCGTTACTGATTTCTAGATCCGGCAGTTTTTCAGCCCATTTACTCGGAATCCAAATCGATTTCCCCACCGCTTTTTCATTGTCACTTTCCACCACGTTCACTTTAACGATTTCTCGATCCGCGCTTACTTTTTCAATGAAACCATGGATAAGTTCCCCTTCTCTTGATCTTCCCTGTACCCAATCCTCATTTTTGAACTGATTATTTTCAGCCATAATCATTAACACCCCTTTATGTTCATTTGGTATTCAATTTATAGTTATTAACTGTAATAAAAAAATATACAGTAAGTGCAAAAGAAAAAACTAAATCAATATCACGGACATTGTTTAATTTTTTCCAAAAAAGTGCTAAGCGTTATATTTTCTAAATATTTTTCAAAATATAACTCAGCTTCATCGAATATTTGATCCATGACCACCTGGGTGTTGGAAGATATGACACATTTTTTCTCGGGATCACCTGTACACCACTTAGGCTTCAAAGTTCCATGTGATACCGTTATATAAATATTCGCCAAACTCACCTCTTCAGGATTACAGTCTAGAATATAGCCTCCGCCCACACCTTCTTTAGTCTTAACAAATCCTTTATTCCTTAAGCAGCTCATCATTTTCCGAATCCTTGCAGAGTTTGTACCAACGTTTTCTGCGATAGACTCACTGCTTGCCATATGATCTGGTAGATAAGCTAAATAGACCAAACTATGCACAGCTATTGTAAAATCACTATTCACTTTTGCATCCTCCTCAAGGGGATTACTGTAATATTAATATTTACAGTTGATAAAGTCAACATAAAAAACTCAACAGCCTACTCATCTTTGTTGATTAATTTATAAATGCAGTGAAATTCCCCCCTATCAAATAATAGAGGGCATTTGTTGGAAAATGAAAACCTTATTTTTGAGAAAGACTCAATGCCGTATTAGCCGCTTTTAAATTCACCTGCGACTACTCACTTATATCCTGTGGATGATAATAACCTTTTGAAACCATATAATCACTTATTAACCCAGATGTTCTACAGCAGATCTCAGCTGTTCCCGAAATGCAGCCCTCAATTCAGGTGAAGCTGTTTCTGTTATGGCGAAAGCCGTATTTCTTATTCCTGATTTGGCTGAATTCAGAAAGTCAGTAGCAATCACCTGATTTGTCATACCGCCCATACCCGCCATGTTTTGCAAAAAGTTAGTCATTATTTTTTCCCTCTCCTTGATTAACCAGGATTTCCTGTAATCTTTGAATGTGCTCTCTGCCGCTGCTCATGTCCTGTAAAAGAATGTTTTTCAATTCCGTATCTTGGACTAATCCCTTCTTTGTAGAAGCTTTTGATAGACAAAGGCTTTTGAAATTCAATATTTCATGCAATTCTAACCTTACATGCAATCCTAACTTTTCCACTAAGTATCTCTCCTTTCATTTAAATTCACTTACTTATCTTTCGTTGTTCAAAATGTCTTATTCATTACTTTTCATTTTTTTATAAAAGGTTACAACCTTTAGAAAAACAACATGTAGCCCTCTGTATACCTGAGAGTTGAATAGAGAGAATTACCTTTGTTACATAGACTGAGGAGGTGATTGAATGGGAAATGAAAAGCTGGCCTTTCACGAGACCTTGGAAACCCATGAAATATTAAATTTTAAAACAATATGCTTAATGAAATCCAAATTAATGCAAGGAATTTGTTTTGACAATGACTTAAAAGCATTAATGGAAAAAGACGTACAGCAATCTATAATAGCCATTAATGAGCTTAAGACTTTTTACGAAGGTGCCCGAACAAACTATATGCAATGAGGTTAGCATTTCCCTTTATCTTGTCCCATTTTAATAGTTTGATTGTACTTCTTATTTCTATATACCTGCTTCTTACACTAACTATAAAGCACTAACTTTAAACTACTTTAACCAATTTTATAAACTTACCAGATATATCAGGTAACGTAACTCAGACTTTTTAGATCTATATAGCTGATTTTAATCATTATCTCAATTATTTATATTCATCAACGGACGTTGGAAAATGCTTTATTTGATAATGGAGTGTAAATATCGCTCTGTTACTTAAATATCTCCGTGTCCTAAAAGTCGTGAGAGACTATAGATATTCTATATTACCAACTCTAAAGCACTTCACAACCCTTCACGTGGACAATAATACTCGTATCTCTAACAATCTCGAAGGGTAATTCCCGTAATTCCATAGCTATAAGCCCAGCATCAGATAAAGTGGCAATTATAACCTTATTACGCGCTTCTATGAACGACTTAGTATCAAAAGCATTAATCGTGTCTCTGACTTCATCTTGGGTAAATCCTTTTGCTAAACAATGGTAATCATACTCTTTTACTCATATCTATTAATTCCAAAACAAAAACCACCTTTTCTGAATCATTCATTCAGAAAAAGTGGTTTTAGGAACAACAATGAAAGATAAACCAAAATTTTATATAAAATCGGCGGAAGGATTCAGCCTGAATGAAGCTACCATTTCGATATTATATAAAATTTTGCATCCAATCTTCCAATAACATTGATATATCAAGGTTTCATGCTATCTTATTTTGTTTGTTGTTTATTCATGGCGCTCATCATTTGATTAATTTTCTTTTGGGATGGCTTCATACCCATTTGCATCATCATCATTTTTAACATCTGTTCGTTAATTGGCGGATTTTTCTTTAAGTAATCCATCATGTATTTACGAGCGATGAAAAATCCCAGCACTACTCCAGCAATCAATGCCAGTACGCCAACTAGAATGTAAACCCACATACTATTTCCTCCTTCGTGTTGTCTAACATCAGTGTACTAGACCAAAGGTTATTATACAATACCCGCTACCCAAAAGTCCCCCATTTAGACAAATTTTCTTTCTTTTATCGGTTTTAACCAACCGTATTTTTCGTGTTCAAAATCAATGGCTAGAAAACTCGCTTCATATTTTCGAATGCACTCAAAGAAGGCCGTTTCCGCTTCATAGTCTCCTTCAGCTTTAAGCATAATGGAATCATCCTGGATGATTAAAACGGCTTTACTGGATCCGTTTGTTTTTTCTAAATAGTATTTTCCATTTTGAGCCCAAAAATTCATCTTTTTTTGCAAACGTTGTTCAATAGCTACCTGCAACTGGATTATCGGGACTGTTTTGGTGACATATTCGATTTGTTTTTGCAAAATACTCTTCAGTCTGCCCCTAGCTTGAATATACTCCAAAAACAAATTGAAAAATAGCTTTTCTCTACCATAATAATGATGGGCAAATTCATCTTCGATTAAAAAAATTTCATAGGTTCTCATCAGCCAATGCCTCCTAGCATTCCTATTTTGGTTTGGTCACCAGAACAATTAACAATCAGGACCTTTCCATCATTTTCCACTCTTGATGACTTTCCCCTTTAACTGACACATTCAAACGAAATTTATTTATTCTCATTATATATTGACAAACTGAAAAGATATGTTGTTTGCTGGAGAAATTTTCTTCTTTTTTTGTCGAATGAAAGATTCCCCATAGAATAAGAGCACTTTCAACATACAATACGAAGTTTTGATAAAAAAACTGACACCAAACTAGTTGGTGTCAGTCCCCATTACGATTATTTTAGCATTTCTTTAACTCGAGCAACTACATTTTCTACTGTGAAACCAAATTCCTGCATGATTTTACCGCCTGGTGCCGAAGCTCCAAAATGATTGATGGCCAATATTTCACCCTCATCACCTGCATAACGATCCCAGCCAAACGGTGAAGCCACTTCAATGGCCAGACGTTTTTTCACTGCCGGATTGATTACACTTTGTTTATATTCTTTAGATTGAGTTTCGAATCGATCCCATGATGGCATGCTGATTACCGAAACATCAATTCCTTCGTTCGCTAAAGCTTTCTGTGCTTCGACAGCCAAGTTCACTTCGGAACCAGTCGCAAGAAGTAATGCATCGGCTACTTCTTTCTTAGAAGCGGAGATGATGTAAGCCCCTTTTGAAACACCTTCATACGCAGTTTCGGAAGTGTCTTTTATTGTTGGCAATCCTTGACGAGTCAGTACAAGGGCAGTTGGTTTATTTGTAGACTCCATTGCCACTTTCCAGGCTGCTGCCGTTTCATTGCCATCAGCCGGACGGATTACCCCTAGGTTAGGCATTGCCCGTAATGATGCTAATTGTTCGATTGGCTCATGTGTCGGTCCGTCTTCCCCAACAGCAATGCTGTCATGGGTGAATACATACGTTACAGGAAGTCCCATCAGTGCTGCCATTCTTATAGCAGGACGCAAATAATCAGAGAATACGAAGAATGTTCCTCCGTACACTTTTAATCCACCATGAAGGGTCATACCATTTAAGGCCGCACCCATAGCGAATTCACGTACACCAAACCAAATATTACGACCACTGTAATTACCAGGTAATAGGTCTGTCTCACCTTTAATGGCAGTATTATTAGATCCGGCTAAATCTGCAGAACCACCAATGAAGCTAGGCACCCTTTTGGCAATCGCATTTAACACTTCTCCACTTGAAGCACGGGAAGCTAATGTTTTTCCTTCTTCATAAACCGGAATTTCCTGATCCCAGTCAGCAGGCAGTTCACCTTTGATTGCCAGCTCCAATTGCTCGGCTAACTCAGGATGTGCTTCTTTGTAATTTTTGAACAATTCATTCCAAGCTTCTTCTTTTTGAGCGCCTGCATCCACAACAGATTCATTGAAGTGTGAATACACTTCTTCTGGAACATGGAAATCCGCTTCGAATGTCCATTTATATGCTTCTTTAGTCAACTTAAGCTCATCTGCACCAAGCGGAGCGCCGTGAACAGCTGATTTACCTGAACGGTTTGGTGAACCGTAACCAATAACCGTTTTGACTTCTATTAAAGTTGGGCGTGCTTCGTCGGTTTTCGCTTCTTCAATTGCTTTGGCTATTTCCTGAAGATCGTTCCCATCCTCAACGCGGATATATTGCCATCCATAAGATTTGAACCGGTTTGCTACGCTTTCACTAAATGATTGACTTAAGTCGCCGTCAAGGGAAATATCATTAGAATCATATAAAACAACAAGCCTTCCAAGTTGTAGATGTCCAGCTAATGAAGCAGCTTCAGCAGAAACCCCTTCCATTAAATCTCCATCTCCACAAATGCTATATGTATAATGATCGACTACATTATAAGAATCACGGTTGTAGCTTTCTGCCAAGTGGCGTTCTGCCATTGCCATGCCGACTGCCATTGCGATACCTTGTCCAAGCGGTCCCGTCGTTGCATCTACACCTGCAGTATGTCCGAATTCAGGATGTCCCGGAGTTTTACTTCCCCATTGGCGAAAGCTTTTCAAATCATCGATAGATAAGCCATAGCCCGATAAATGAAGAAGACTGTATAACAGCATAGACCCATGACCAGCTGAAAGAACAAAGCGATCCCTATTAAACCAATCCGGATTTTTCGGGTTATGATTCATATATTCAGTCCATAGTTTATACGCCATCGGCGCTGCCCCCATCGGCATACCTGGATGGCCGGAATTAGCCTTTTCAATTGCATCAATCGATAACGTACGAATCGTATTGATAGAAAGTGCATCTAATTTATCTAACATATAGTAAAACATCCCTTCCTGTAATGTACCTCTTTATATTATAGTGACCAGCATAATATCACAACTAAAATCACTATTTACTAACCCAATATTACAATTTTCTACAAATTAGAGAAGTCCCCTATTTAGATTAAGCTAAATAGGGGAATACATACATGAATGCACTCTCTTTTTATTCCTAAAGGCTAAAAGAATCCACAAATGGAGTGTTCCATGAGAATAGTCCAAGCATTAATGTAAGTTTCTTTTTTCTTTAATACTCTTTATCTTTTGAGGAGTGACGTCATTACCTTCTGGATCAACGACTTTCACATGCTCCAACGTATCGGACATGGACCGTCTGAATGTCTCCAAATACTCACTTCTTAATTGGGTTTGCTCTTTCGCCTCAACTTCCGTCAAACCTTCAGCCTTGGCCTTTTTTGAAAGTTCATTAATACGGGCTAATTTTTCTTTTGATAGCATAATTTCGCTCCTTCGTAATCTGCGGATATTGTCATGGTATTAAAAAAAAAGCGAAATTACAAGTTCTATGATTGACTTTCCTCTGTATTGAGTTGATGTTCGAGAAAACGCCTGTTCACAGTGGCTTTAGATACATGGTATCCAAAGCCCCTTAAAGTGGCTGCGATTTCTGCAAATGTCAATCCATTGGCCCGGAGTTTAATAATTTCTTCAATTGGAATCTCCATACGTTCCCTTCCAGTAGAATTCCTTTGGTTATGAAGATTTTTTTGCGGACGGTATCCTTTTTCAACCGCTCTTATCATCCCGCGTTTTATTTTTAGATTATGTAGTTTCCTTTGATATTCTTCTACAATACCGACTATCTGGATGACCATGGCATCCGAATCAGATAACTCAAGTTCTCCATCGTGTGAGAGCGTATAAATTTTCACGTCTTCTTTAAGGATGACATGGAAAAGGGCTATTTTGGCATTTCCCCTCCCCAGTCTAGTTTCGTCCTGGATTAATAGAACTTCAGCTTCTTTGGTTTTAAATAGTTCAAGCATGTCGAATATGCCATCCCGATTTAACTCATAACCGCTTGCCTGTTCTTTTATTATGGAAACAACTTCCACATCCATCTTTTCCGCCAATTTAACTAATTCATCTTCCTGCCGTGCCAATGATGTTTCCTGGGATTCTTTTTCTGTGCTAACCCTACAATAGATTACTGCCTTCATAATACCCTACCTTCACTACTTACTGCTGACTGGCCAAATTCTGAACAAGTTCTTCCCCTTTAACCGGTATGACAATGACTTGACCAGGTATAATCGTATCCGCCCTGACTCCATTATGCTCTTCTATCCAACCAATGAATTCTTTTTTTGTCAAATCAGCTTCTTCATACTCTTCGGCAATTCCCCATAGGGTGTCGCCTTCACTTACTTCTATAGAAAGGAAATCCTTTTTTTGATCATTGTCTAATGTACAAGAGAATAAAATTGAAAAGATGAATACCGATCCCGCTAATAGAATCGTAGAAATATAATTTTTGTATAATTTTTTCATAAATATCCCTCCAAAGCGAATGTTCGTTCGTATGTTACGTCCAAATTATAATACGAACGTTTGTTTCAGTCAACAACAAAATTCGAACTTATGTTTGTATAGAGTTGGGGGCCATGCTATAATGTAGCAAAGAACATTGGAGAAGAGGTGCACATATGACTAAACTATCAAAACGGCAGCAAGATATCCTTGATTTCATTAAAGAAGAGGTCCGCCAAAAAGGGTATCCACCTTCCGTACGGGAGATTGGTGAAGCAGTTGGACTTGCATCAAGTTCAACAGTACACGGACATTTATCCCGCCTGGAAAGTAAAGGCCTGATAAGACGTGACCCAACCAAGCCGAGGGCCATTGAAATACTGAATTTGGAGGAAGCGAACAATATCCCCAAAGTTAATGTCGTGAACGTTCCGTTACTTGGAAAAGTAACAGCGGGCATGCCGATAACGGCCATCGAAAACATAGAAGAATACTTTCCGCTTCCCGAAAGCATGGTTCCGCATGATGACCATGTATTCATGCTGGAAATCATGGGTGAAAGTATGATCGAAGCAGGAATTCATGATGGAGATTATGTCATCGTGAAACAACAAAGCAGCGCCAATAATGGAGATATCGTCGTGGCCATGACGGAAGATGATGAAGCCACTGTAAAACGATTCTTTAAGGAACCGGATTACATAAGGCTTCAGCCTGAGAACTCGAATATGGAACCAATTATTTTAAGAGATGTTTCGATACTTGGAAAAGTTATAGGCTTATATAGACAAATACACTAAAAGCGCTAACCGCGCTTTTTTTGTTTGTTTAATTTATGTCCCGAATTCTCTCATTATGCATATGGAAGACTAGGTTTTGATATATTTTTTTGATAGATTCGAGTTTTCTTAAGATTATTAACATCCTTTCTCATTTATGCAGGATGAAAGGGAAACTAACGCCTTTCTGGATATATGTATTTTGAAAAATAGGAAACCCGCATTCCAATAAAAAAAGGGAGCGTTAAAATCCCGCTCCCTGTTAAAAGTTCATTTCACTCTTAATCTTTGGTTCACTTTAATGAGATTAAGATCGGCCAACCCTTCCACTGTTGAATCTGCACTTGTGTAGAACCATATGCTTTGGCAAGTTCAGAGACGGATTCCCCCTTTTTGACTATATGATAGACCTCTTCGTTGCTTGCGTCATATTTAGTTAAATCACTTGTTTCGATTAGATTCACCAGTTTTTCTATATATTTCGGGTCCGAGGCGTAGCCCGCATCGAATATTGCTTGAAGTGCCTTTTTGTAATCTTTTTTCCTAATGACAGCTGTATACAAACTTCTATTCCATGAAGTCCCCTTTACATATAGATTGGCAAGATCTTGTAAACTTTCTGCCCATGTTGGATATTTTCTGAATTTGGACCATACTTGAACAGGCGCATCGTTGACTTATTCGATTGTTTGAATACTGACAGACTCTCCTTTATAGTCACCTTTTGTACGAATATATTTTTCCCTTGATTTGCTAATAAGCTTGTCCCATAACCACTCTCCAAACAAGCTTGTGCAATGACAACAGAAGGTAAAATTTTAAATTCCTTTTGAATTTTCTGGGCATAAGGGGCAATTTCCTTAATAAACGATTCCTCGCTCATTAGAACCTCCCATTATTAGTTGGATATCTTCATTCTTATCGTATTCTAAACTATGAGAAACTTTACAGCTTGTCCAGCAAAAAAAATGTTATTAATTGTTTTCACTATTATCAATAAGGTGATAACTTACAAAGTATGGCTTCAATTTGGATTAATCATTCTCCCTCTCTAGTAAAAGCCATCAAACCAATTAATATTCAATGGATTGATGGCTTTTTAATTGAAGCTGAAAATCTTCATAACCATTTGCATAAACTTTTGAATTACTATGGTATAAACCTTTTATAATTGGTAAAAATTAATTTTATAAAACTTCTAAATTAAGGTGGTGACATTATGGACTACCCAACCATCCATACAAACTTTTGGGATGCAGTGATAGCCATTCCTACCATCATGATTCTTACTCAACTTATTAAGGTCATTTTTCATATTCCATCAAAATTCATCCCTACCATCGCTTTGGGTATTGGCTTATTCATTTCCATTTTCATTAGCCACCGTCATCATTTGGTTGCAGGAATTTTCATGGGCTGGTTTTATGGCTATGCAAGCATTGGCAATTATTCTGCACTCAAAACTGGTATTTTATCTTATAGGGAATCTTATCAAAAGACGGATTAGACCCTAGATGGCACTCGTTGGATTTCATGAATCTTTTTTGTTGCAGGGGGATTTGACTTGCTAAATACCCTTCGATCAACCGCTCACTTAGTACCAATATGAAATACGGCCTGGCTGTTTCCTTTTGCTGAATTATTTCAATACATTTCATCCCAAAAAAAGACCTCTCAATTAAGAGAAGGTCTTTTCTAATCATTATTACTATTTTTCTATATAGACCGAACGAATCAATGTACGGGTTCTTTCAGTACCATTCACATTTTTTTCCTTGACATCAATCGTTACATTATAAACACCTGATTTAGGTACTTCTGGAAGAGTACCAGAAAAATTTTCGGCGTCCATTACCTTAATTGAGCTTTTTTCACGAATTTCATTACCGTTTTCATCTATTAGATGAACCGAAAATGTTGTGCTGATTGGCCTTTTGTAATCATTCATTGGATTCTTTATTAAAAATTTTGCATCTTTTTGCTTAACTTTGCCGGCCATACTTAATGTAATGGGATTCTTTTCGTTAAAATGTGCTGTGAACAGGTATGCGTCTTTTGGCGATTTAGTCTTCAGTCGAACTCTCCAGTCACCAATTTCTAGGTTATTTCTTTTAAATGTTTGGATGGTGGCACCATTAAAAAAGGAGGTTTCATTTTTTGCAGAATGAACTTTTAAGGAAGGTGCATACTTTTTATTAGAAGGAGAAATTAATTCGACCTCGACATCATTTGAAGCTGTATATATGGTTATATTACCTGGGGCTGCTTCATTTACATGGAAACTTTTTTCGTTCCAGACATTTTGTTGCAGGACATCTCCCAGGACGGTTTGAGAGAGTGCGGTTGTGATGACATCATCTTCAACCCGTTCTTTATAATTGACATTTAAACCAGGAATCCCAGCAGTAGAATTGCTTCTTAAATAGGGTTCAATTCTTGAAAATACTGCTGAACCTACTCGAATATTGTCGTGATCATAGTTGGGATCCGTAAATAAATGTGATGCGTAGGGTATTTTTGTACTCCAAACATTCACTAGACCATCATTTTCTCCATATGAAGATAAATATTGTCCACCCATTGATAAAGCTGAAAGAACCGGCCCCCTATTCATACCGGCCACGGTGAAATACATATTTTTACGGGAGTTAACATGGTTATCCGTGACAGATCGAAATTCCGCCATTTTACCAACTTGTAAAGAATAAGTTCCTTCATCTTTTTGACCCAATAGGGAACCAAGCCAGCCCGCATACCAGCTATAAGCCAAATCAGCTAGGTTAGAACCGTGATGAGGGGACGCTAAAGTGATGACCCTTCCGACATATTGGTGCGCTCCATAGTGTACTAGAGCCGCTTGGGTGTCTGGCCCCCCTTTACTGTGGGCTATTATATTTACTTTTTCGCCGCCGAAATGGTTACTGATTTCTGCAAGCATTTGAGCTAACAGCCTTCCATTAGCATATTGGCTCACTGATCCATTTCCAGCTGAATCATAAAGCTGAACAAAAACCGTTTGGTAACCGGCTTCATATGCTTTGGTATACATATCATTGACACCATGATAGTCTGTTTCACCGTACCAGCTGGTTGAACTGCCATTTTTCCCTTGGACAAAAACGATCGGAGGTCTATTTGTGTCAAGATTGGGAGGGATACTTCCCAAAAACCAATCCCCTGGGTTGAAAGTTTCGGATGGCGGCTTCAATTTTCCTGCTGAGGAAATGTTAGGCTTAGCCATTATTAATATGGTAAGAATGAGGACAAGAAAAACGACATAATTGATTACTTTCTTTCTCAATTGCTATCTCCCCCTATATCCTATGGAATTTTTCGAATTCGCCTATTATCAATGCCCTCCTTTACAGGTCTTCTATAGCATTCATTAGTTTATATTTGTACTATCGCATGCCATTACCTGCTGAATTCATAAAAGATGGGAGAAAAAAACTAGAAGAAAATTCATTAACATAGAGATAAAGTATGAAGATTTCCTTGAACTCATCTAATATACAGGCTTTTTCATTTATGAAGCTGTTCATGGAGTACGCCTTGTGAAAATTCTATTTAGGTTGATGCCTACGTGAATTTACCTGGCTCCCAAACATTAAAACCGCGTGAGAGGCTCGTGTAGTTTCTGGTGGGTCAGATTTCCACGCGACCCCGCCATCCTTTTTAAGAGAATTTCATTTATAATTTACCATTTAAAAATTGGGCTTCCCCTAGTCCAAAACTCCAATCAGCATCCCCATTGGTAACAATTGAAACCATAATATCATTTGGTTCTATTCCACAATTTTCTCCCAACTCTTGAACCAAAACTTTATAAAAATATTGCTTCTGATCTTCCCTTCTTTGTTTACTAGTTACACTTATTACTACTAAGTTCTTACTTCTCTTAAAACCTAACCCGGTATCTTCTATTATTAATTCATGAGCTGGATGCTGATGAACTATTTGATATCGATCTTTTTCGGGTACATCGAAAGCTTTAACAACTGCCCGGTGAGCAGCATCCAATAGCTTTCTTAAAGAATTCTTATCTCGCCCTTCGATTAAATCAAATCTGATTAGTGGCATTATAAATACCCTCCATAGTTAATATTTGATTACGTTACCCTGGTGCTAGCATAAATAGGATTACTTTAGAGTTAGAACTTTTCATCTACTCTATACGTTACTTTTTAATCCTAAGTAAGGCATTTTTTACAACTAGATTTCCCCTCGATAAATCGAACAGTACTGGATTTCGCATTACTATTTAATGTGTTGACCCCGTGTATCCTTTTAAAGGAACCCTCTTATTACATCTTTTGGCCCCATTGCAAAGTCAATTTCAGCATCTGTTGCCACTTGGCCATTAACAAGGTGAAACATTCCTGTTAATTTTCCTTTATTAGAATTATGGTTCTATACTATAGTAATTGTTTTTGCACCTGCCCCTCTGTATAGGTAGTTGCTTTTAAGTCTATATAGAGAGAGCGAAAACGCCCAGGCGAAGAACCCATTGCGGTAGTAAAAACACGAGTAAAATAGTGAATATTTTTAAAGCCGGTTTCTTCCGAAATATCTTTAATGGATAAATCTGTTGTTTTGAGTAAGGTCGCAGCTCTCTGTATTCTCTCATTTTGAACAAACTCCGAGTAACTTACACCTGATTCCAAGACAAATATTCGAGACAAGTGCCGACCGGATATATGCAAATGATTTGCTGCATCAGTAAGTTTTAAAGGCTGTGTTAGATTATCCTTGATATACAATTTAGCTATATTAAAGAGTGAAGAAGCCGTTTTGGGAAAGGTATGTTGATTATCATTATGTGAATGAGAAACAAAAGTTTGTACTAACGAAAGAATGAGGGAATAAGCCAAATTTTTTAGCATTTCCTCGAAAAAAGCTTGTTCGGTCTTTGTCGCTTGGATAAGCAGGGATTTCCAAATTAGTGCAGCCATCATATCCTTTTCTTCGTTCAAATTCATAATCACTTCAGGACATTGCTTAGTCTCCTCCATGATTTTTATCCATTCGTCACTTGATTCCGATTCTATCAATTCAAACGCAACATAAAGGAGAGATAGTCCGCTTTCACTTTTTATTTGGTGCAAAACATCTGGTTTTGAAAAAAACATGGTATTTTTTTGTAACGGATAGGTACAATCATCATCCATATACTCCCCTTCCCCATCCACTACAAAACACACTTCAAAAAAGGAATGTTGATGAAGAAGATTATCATAATGAGCTGGCATGCCCCCCCAATAGTGAACATAAAAAGAAGCTCCATTGTGCGCTAAACGATGAACATATTGATTCAAAGCCATTTTTCCCGCTGTATATTCATTTAGATTCAAAAAAAGTCCCCCTAAAACGGATTGTTTACTTACTGAACATAATAAAATGCATGTAGGGATTCCTCCGAATAACATATACCAGGCTACAATAAAAAGATTATTACTGGATTTTTAACTATCTAAAAAGGTTTATGTACCTTTCATCCGTTTTCTTCAATTTTTCTTTATATTCGAAATGGTAAAGTTAATTATTTTAAAATTCAGAAATTTAATGATATACAATTGGTTTACACTTGTTCACCTTATAAGGATAGAATATGCTAAACAATGAGAAAATCTGGGCTTTTAAAATAGCTAATAACCTTATAATAATTCAGTTAAAGAACTTTTAAAAGTCCTCTACTCAAAATGTAATATTCCCTTGGGTGGCAAGCCATATATGGATCTAGTTCAATTTTCTATTTTACTTTTATATAAAGTTATTATTGAAAATCTCATTTACAATTACAGGACAATACATTTTAACCAATGTTATTTTATGAAGACTCCTTTTAATACTTTGACATTTTGTTTTCAAATAAATATTCCACTCGGCATCTTCACCATTAGTTCTTATGAAATTTGTCACTTATTGATTGCTCATTAAATGTAAACGCTTTATATTAGCTGGAAGTTTAACTAATAGTTACTTACTACATTTGTAATTATAAGATATTATGTAGGAATCGTATTTCCATTTTGAAGACACCTTTTTATACTTTAAAGACATATTATCAAACAAACCAATGATCGATAGAGAATGAATGAAACATACACAAAAGTAAAAAGCAATCCGATTACTTTGATTTAAAATCAGAAAATGACTTAATAGTCTGTGGTGAATAACTTGGCAATTATTATTGAAGTGATGCTGGCTCAAGGGCAAGTCCAAATAAGGTGGAGAAATGTGATAACCTTTGGCTCATCCCTTGTTTCAAGCCCGGAACGCACCATCCACCACTGCATCAGAAGGCAGATGATGATCATCCAGTCATACCGTGGCAGGAAGGGAAGTGGCATGATTTTTGTAAAAGCCAAAGAGGCAAAAATAACGACAGGAAACAAACATGATAGGGCCTGCTCCCAACCAAAATGAACGAGTGGTTTTAGTGGTTTTAGTGGTTTTAGTGGTTTTAGTGATCTCATGATTTGTGCCTCCATTGTTGAATGGTTAAATTCATGAGTAACTCTTATCCAGAGGGAGGACATTTCAAAATTTTTGGAGTACCTTTGTTTAGCGGATTCATGTAAGGAGTATAGTCAGTTATCTTTGCCAGACATGGAGGAGATTAAAGGTTGAACTGGTTAAGTGGCCACCGTTTTTGCTAGTAGTACCTCTGCAGCTGCGTTTGAATTTCTTCACCCACATTATTGGATTGACGTTCATTGGTGGTTATCTGGACTTGTAATTATCGTTTTTAGGCAATCATGGGGCACATACGAGGTTGATGGAACTCGTTACCGTATGCCACTCGCACTTTCTTTTTTGCTCATCGGATTTTTTATATGGATAGCCGAAAATATCGCAACATTCTTTGGAGCGTGGGAATATCCAAACCAATCCGATTCATGGAGTATCGTTCATCTAGGAAAGGTGAGTGATGCTTCTTAATAGTGATTGTTAGCTTTCTTATAGTAGCGACGTTAAAGCAGGTTAAGGGAAAAATCCCACTAGGATAATTGGACTCCAGAACAAATTATGAAGGAAATACTTAACAGCGATTGTTATATAAATACAAAAAATAGAACAAGCCCTTCTCCTGCAAGGGATAGAGGGCTTGACTTTTTTTATGAACATCCTTATAAAATTCCCCTTCGAATGTGCCACTGTCCAATTGCCCCTAATCATGATTCTTCATCAATAAAATTTCCCCATTACAATTGGGTCCCCCATCGAAATTGCATTTCCATCAAATTCACCACCATCATGTTCCGATTGGGAGTTTACATGCAGCGACCTTTTTTTGGTTAAAAACACTCCTTTAAGCCCCCTCCTCCCACATACCCGTAATTAACCCTGAGAACTGGAAAATTAATTTCATTTAAAAGCTCGTCCTTTCGATTGAACAATTTGAATACACCGTCGTGTACGATAATATCATCAATGAACTCTCCACGAATCTCCTTTCAAATCGCAAAGGTGCTAACGGTAGCTCCTACTGCAACTTCAGAGGACCTAATTTCCCTTTCCACTTTTTTCACCCTCTTTCCATCCTCACTTAAATCATCATAATCATGAATTTTGTCCCTTGGCAGATCAGTGCTATTGATTAAATTTTTCAACCCAGGAATGGTCACACAAGTAACGGAAGCTGATAACCTTTAAACCTTTAACTACATTTGAAGTGTAGGTCAGGATCAAAAAAAATGATATCGTCGATCGAGAATCCTACACATTCAGCGAACATATACGCCTTATCAATTCGCAAAGGAATCTTATATTGTTCATAATCAATGTAGGTTCTCTTGGCCATCTTTAGCACTTTAGCCATTTCGTCTTGAGTTAATCCTTTATACTTCCTCGCTTGTTTAAGTGTGAACTTAACGTTTGTCATATCTTGTCACCACCTGTCTAAAAAAATGATATCACACTTGAAGTATAGTTTTCAACAAATTTTTGTAAAATTCACGCACTTCAAGTTTACTCACTTTCACTCATAGTGTATATTCAAGTGAGAGGTGAAGAAATATGCACATTGGTGAACGTATTAAAATGTTAAGAAAAGAAAGAAAAATGACACAAGAAGATTTGGCAAATATATTAAAAGTGGCCCCAACGGCAGTATCAGCTTGGGAATCCGGACGGAATAAACCTTTAATGGATAAATTGAGCATGATGTCCTCATGCTTTGAAATCCCGCTGTCCCACCTTATTGAAGGAGCACCAATCGTTAGAACCAATCCTACAATGGAATTTTTAAATGAAAAGAATGTAAGATTAATTGGTGTCTACGGAAATATCCCTGCTGGAGAGCCTAATTTCACCAACGAATATATAGAAGCGTATATGCCGACATTAAATTCCATGCTAAAATCGAATGAAGAGTATTTTTTCCTTAGAGTGAAAGGCAACAGCATGAACAAAGAATTCAGTGACGGATCATTGATCCTTGTTGAAAAAACAACCTACGTCGAAAGCGGAAAAATTGGTGTGGTTTTGGTAAATGGTCACGATGCCACAGTCAAAAAAGTGAATATTAATGAAGAAAATATCACACTCATGCCCTGCAGCACGGATCCTTTTTATGAAGAAAAAACCTATAACATCAAAAATGATAGAGTCCGAATTTTAGGAAAAGTGGTTCAAGCCATTAAAATATACGATTAATATCCATCACTAGGGTTTCAATTGCGGCAATGAATAAATTAATGACAGGCAATAATACATTAATTAGATTCAATTCGTTCCGTTCAGGCCTGTATTCCCTGATACATATTAGGTACAAATCATTTTGGTTTGTGCTTTTTAGTATTGTTTTTTGATGATTTGCCTTATCCAAAAGATATAAATTTGTGTCAACCTATTAATAAAGCATACCTTACATTAGTAAAGGAGTGAAATGATTCATGCAATATGATCGATATGAAACCAGGATACCGTCTCCTGGACATTATTCCTATATAGCAACTTTCCGAATACGATGAAAAGTTCATCACCAACTTATACAATTCCTACAGAACCAGTTTTCTTTGACCATTTACTGATGAATTTAGGAAAAACAATAACTGCCGTACCAATAAATGAATCCTTAAAGGGAAAACTAACGGGAGTCGCTAATCACCAGCAACTGTCAATCGGGGATTTAAAACATCATATCGGTTTTCCTCAAGTTAGTTATTTCATTGAGTGAACGGATTGGCAAATATATGCGTCCGAGGACGCTTTTTTTAGTCTCCTTGCTTTCGAATTGCAGACTATTCCATTTCATCAATCCAACCAAGGTTTTCCTTTAGTTATTACAGTAAATATTTCTCCAATTAAGTAATATCTGTATTTGACAATCACATTTTCAATCTTTTATTCTTCGGTTCACAACCTCATATAAGAATCGTATAATGGGATGATAAGCATTCGCCTCTGTAGCTCTCTAGAAGGGCAGAGCGCCGGAAAACATTGTAGCCACCGGGTCGTAAGGCAAGGGTTTCAGAAGCACCGAAAAGCAAATAAGCTGAGGCAGGTGGAATTCCTGCCGGTGAAAATCCGTAGGGAAGCGTGTTCTCTCCCTAGCCTATGCTTACGAAAGGAGTGCGGGTTCGAATCCCGTCAGAGGCTTGATTCCATGATAAACTGCAATTAATATAGACTGCCAGGCCAGGCTTGATGAATAAGAATGGATTTAGTTATATTCCAGGCATTACATATAATGAGGTGGAATCCATGGTTAATTGATAAGACATTCGTTAAGGATGTTTTTTCTTCTAAAAATAATAAGAATCTTTGTTTATCAGTTTTAAGAATTGGTTTTTAATAGACTTTGTAAAAAATCAACTTTAGGTAATAATATTTTAGTCATAAAATACCATTTCTCTCTTTTTTAACAAAGATTTTCTCTATTATCGAAAGAATGGACAAGATTATTTCTTAACTTGAATATTCCAGAACCAGAAAAAGCCCCTCTCTTTTAGAGAAGGGCTTCCCTGAGTGGTGTGCTTACTGGAAATTATAAATAATTTAACCAGTCAATTATTAATTATTCATTTCACCCGCAATTTCTGGTTTACTGTAATGGTGAACTGACTGTCAAGACCGTTCCAATCTTTAATTTGCTGAACAGTACTGCCATAGGTCATACTTAAGGAATATACGGTGTCCCCACTATCGACATTGTGGTATACAGCAGTACTTTTCTTTGTAAGTTTGAAGCATTTAACTAAACCGTTTACATGTCCGCGAGCCAGTGATTCGATAAAGAATGACGTTTTCAACTTGGCTGCGTCATTGACATTATCAATAAATCCATTTTCAGTCAGGAGTGCAGGCATATCCGTTTCACGGAGTACATGTAGATCTCCTGTTTTTTGTCCTCTGTCTTGGATGTTGATAAGCTTCATGACCTCTGAATGAATATAATCTTGATACGTTTTTGTTACCTGATTAGTTGACGTATAAATGTAATCCTCATACCCAGTGCCGCCGCCAGCATTAATGTGGATGGAGAGGTAGAAGTCAGCTCCCCAAGCGTTCGCTTGATTCGTCCGATCGTTTAAAGAGACGGACGTATCTTGGGTCCTGCTCATTTTTACAAAAACGTTATTATATTCTATTAATAAGATGTCTTTTATTCGAGTTGCAATGGATAAAGTTAAATCCTTTTCTTTCAATCCATTCCCCACCGAGCCTGGATCCGTACCACCGTGGCCGGGATCAATAAACACTTTTACCATTTCGATCACCTCTATTAATCTTATGTTACGCATAAACAAATGCTTGTACACATAACCATCGGATTAAAGAAATTTTATAATAATAGAGATTCTTCTTCGTTTTCCGTACAAGCTGTCTCTATTAACAAGAAATGATGCCCTCCTTCTCCCTTTCGTTCCAAAAAAAATACACCACTGCTGGTGTATTATTACAACCCCATGGACGAGAATCTTTCGACTTCTTGAAAAAGATTCATTCCATTATTTCACTTTGGTAAATTCAAACAAGAGTAATTGCCATCAAACTATCAACAAGGTGATGGAAGGAGATAGAGGGCTTAAGGATTATATTTTAAATTGAATTGGATTAGCGACAAAGATGAACGACAATTAAAATTTGTTTAAAGCTAAACTATAATAAATATTTAAAAATAGGACCTAAAGGAGTTCCAATACTTTTTGAATTTTATCAACGTATAGAAAGAACATAGCCTAAAATAGTTCAACCTTTATCTTTAACATAGCATATAAACAACAATACTCTAAATAAAAGTCTTTGCATTTATTGGCTATGGTTTGTTATTTTTTCTGCACAATCTTTTATCGAGTCAATCACTACAGTTGGTTCGGTTAATTGTGGAAAATGTCCACTTTTTTCAGCGACAATGTGTTTGCTGTTTCTTGACAATGAAAGTAATTCCAATTGATTCTCAAGTCGTTTTTTTCGAACTTCCTCTGGCATCATTCGATTTTCTTGTCCACCTGTAATGACAAATACAGGTATATCGGGAAAATCATTAATTTGATGGATTTGATTTATAGTTTTTTTTACAAAATTAACTTCGTTGAATTGTTTATGTGAAGATAAGGAATCAAACATCTTGAAGATCTTATTAATGATTTTTACTGCCTTGCCTTGATATTCATTAAGACTTATATCTTTCGGGTGGCTGGATTCCAAAAAAACAATTCCTTCTACTTCATTTGGATAAAGTCTGGCATATAAATTAGCATATAAGCCGCCTAGCGAATGTCCAACCAATAAGAAAGGAGGTTTAAAGCCCACTAATGTTAGTGCTTCACGTAAAGTGTTAACAATATTTATCCCGTCTTGGTTTTCCTTCGGTTTATCGCTGCCAGCAACACCCAAACGATTATAGGAAAATACTGATGATGATTCCGAAATTGCCGGTAGGATTTTCATCCAACCCTCCATCGGTCCCGAACCACCGTTAATCAAAACTATATTTGGTTTTCCGTTTCCACTAATATTATATTGTAACGTCCCTTGCAGTGTTTCCACTTTATATTTCTCTATTTTCAATGTATGACACCTCACTTTGTTTACATTCCGTTACGTGTGTAACAAGCGATTGGTTTCATTTATTGAAGTTCTAGCCAAAAGCTAATGGGATTCTAAGAAATACAACTTTTACGAAAGTAATAGGAAAACTGGACATTGGTAGCATTCAATTGGTTTTCAATTTATATTTTTTATAAATCAACCTTACCTTTAACATTGCCAAAAAGAAAAAAGTGCTGAATGATACCCATATAAAATGTGAACTTAAACCCTTAAAAGGAGTGGGCCTATGAATAATGAATGTAGTAAGTTTGAACAATTGGTTCAAAAGTTGGATCCAGGAAATAAGCTCATTCGCACATGGGAATTAAAAGGCGGGATTTCTGCACAGGTGACAGGACTTGAATTGTTACAATCTACAGGGCAAATCATAAAAATGATCATTCGTCAGCATGGTGATAATGACTTGAAACGGAATCCAAATATTGCGGCAGATGAACACAAGCTCTTAGGAATATTGAAATCTGCAGGTTTGCCTGTACCGACTCCCTATTACTTCGAATCCTGCGGGTTTTTTTCCAAACCATGTATACTTATCGAGTTTATTGAGGGCAAGCCAGAGTTCACCCCCTCAAATCTTAATGATCATATCTTACAGATTGCAATCAATCTAGCAAAGATCCATCGTGTTGATTGTGCAAATCTATCTTTATCATTCCTGCCCAAACTAGAAAATTCATATGTAGAAATGTTAAATAAAGAAAGGGTAATCAAGGACGAAGGATTAAATCTGAGCTTAATTAGAGATGTGTTAAAATCATTCATGCCATTATCCTCAATGAATAAGGAAGTGATCCTTCATGGTGATTATTGGCCTGGAAATATATTATGGAAGGAGGATAAATTAGTTTCCATTATTGATTGGGAAGACTCAGGCTTAGGGGACCCTTTGGCTGACCTTGCCAATAGCCAACTCGAAATTTCATTTCATTATGGAATGGAAGCAATGAATAACTTCTCCAATCAATATAAATCCATGATGCCTGAAGTGAATTTTACAAACTTACCCTTCTGGCAATTATTTGCTGCATTACGATTATCTTCATTTCCTGAATGGGGCTTGGAAAAAAGCAAGGAAAATATCTGGCGGGAAAGACACAAGTCATTTGTTCATCAAGCGATTACCCAGATTGGAAAAAATTAATAACCGTTTAATAAGTGAGATATTATTCCTTAGATAAATTCTCTTTCCCCAACTACGGGAAAGTTTATGACAGGTTCATGATGCAGCCATTATTTTTGATAAAGGCATTTATACTAGTCCCTTTATCATTTATTTTCATAAACTAACAATGAGTTTCAAAAAAATATAGGAGGTGTTGAAATGTATAATAAGCCCTGGAGACATCCGAAAGGCAGTCAATGTCCACCACAATATTGCCCACCTCAAACAATGCCTACTCAGTATAATCCGCCACAAACCTCTCCAACAAAGCAATATGTTAAAACAAATGTCATTAACAATGTGATTCCAGTTTTTCATCCGACACATACAACTACCGTGAATAAGCACTTCATCACGTATAAGCATAATTTTCCGCATACCCGAAGTGTCGTGGCAGAGTGTTATACCCAAAGCCAAAGATTTATTTGTGGAGTTCCTCAACCCCCCTGTTTTTCAAGGAGAATGTTAAGATATTAATTAAAAAACCCCGATTCGGGGTTTTATTTCCTTCCTCCAAACCTTTAAAAAACCGGAAATTCAAAGTGGTTATAACTGTCTAAATGCAAACTCCCTATAACTTTTAAAGTGTTGCTTCTTATAAAACTCTTTTGAATCATTGTTTCCAAACCAATAATCCAGTTCAATTAAATCTATATCATTCTTTTTCGCAATTTCATATACCTCATTCATTAGTTGCTTACCATAACCTTTTTGGGTTTGACTTTCAACGATACTAAGCTGATGCACATATACAGATTTATACCCATATTTAAAAGCATTTTCTGGATAGCTTTTTATTTCAATCCAAGCGTAACCAATCGGTTCCTCATGTTCTTTTAATAGAAGAAAAACAAATCTGTCATTTTTAATCAAATTTTTAAAAGTTTCTTCCATTGCGCTATACTTATATTCCTTAAAATACTTAGGATATAGTTTCGCATGCAGGCTGTGAACAGTTTGATTTAATTTTGCAATTACTACATGATCCCAGGTTTGACTAACATACATAATAATTATCCCCCTTTAAAGTATGTACGGATACAGCTATTAACGGCAAGTGGCACATGGACAGTGGATAGCATTAAATATATGAATATACTTTCTGTGGAGTTAGTTCACGAAGCCAAAAATGCAGTTATACCGATACCGACTCTGGATACTACAAACTCCCTCCACCCCAAGTTGCTAAGTTAATAAAAATATGGATATTGTAGAACTTGTCTAAATAACGTATATCTTTTAAAAGTAAGCAGATATGGAGGCTTCTGATGAAACTCCCACAGTTTTTTCCGAAAGCTCACTTATCTGCTGCTTGTTTATTAAGAAAGTCCAAGCCATACCACGTTCAAATGAAATACTAACGTTTATCATAATCATTAATTAATTTTTTACCACTTTACTATTCCGAAGATTCATAGAAAAAAGATTCCGCTGCCCCGAATAGACAAGTCCGTCAAAATTCAATCCAGCCGTGACTTAGTGTTATAATTAGTAGTAATCAGAAGAATAAACAACATTTTGAAAGACTTTAGTGCCTTTCATTAAAGAGGGCTTACCTGAAATTTTAAGTCGAAGAAAACAAAATTTCTTTAATAACTTGATGAAGTCTCACATTATGTTGCTGTTTAGGAATGTCAGATAGGATTCTAATGTAATTCCCTTTTAATTTTAAAAGGGATCCTATTATAATGGGCTTTTACTACCCTTGGCAATCCGTATGACATAGGAGGAATAATATTGAACAATATGAAAGAAAAAAGCCAACTTGAGCGAGAGCGTTTAAATGCTTTACAGCGGTATCAAATACTTGATACACCGCCAGATGGCGCTTTTGACAGGGTTACAGCCCTTGCATCGCAACTACTCAATGTCCCTATCGCAATAACAAGCCTCGTCGACACGGATCGGATTTGGTTCAAGTCCCATCATGGTTTGGATGTGGAGGAAATAGATAGGGAGCCAGGGCTTTGTGCTTCGGCCATTCTTAATAATGTTCCTTATATTCTTAATGATGCTAGTTTAGACCCCCGATCATTAGCGAATCCTTTGGTTGCAGGTGAAAACGGATTTCGTTTTTATGCAGGCATCCCATTGAATACCCATGATAACCATAACCTTGGCGTGTTGTGTGTCATTGATTATAAACCGCGTACAATTACAGAAGAAGAGTTGGATATGCTCAGGTCTCTTGCACAAATCGTCATGGATGAAATGGAATTGCGTCTGGCTTCACTTCACATAAATAAACTCAGCAAGGATAAATCCGACTTATTGGCGGTCTTAAGTCATGAAATCAGAAACCCCTTGAACGGGATTATGGGAATGGCAGAACTGTTACAATCAACTGAATTGACTGAAGAACAAAAAGAATATACAGAAATCATTGAAACGAGCGGAAAGTCACTGCTTACGGTGCTCAGTCATATATTGGATTATTCGAAAATGGATGAAGGTAAAATGGAAATGAACATTCAACCATTTGATATCCGTTCCTGTGTGGAACAGGTCATCCAACTATTCACAGCGGAAACCGCTAAAAAGGGAATCCGACTACTAGGGGAAATCGATTCTAATATTCCTATGGTATTATTGGGCGATGATCATAAGATTCGTCAAATCATCATTAATCTAGTAGGAAATGCCATTAAATTTACGAATAACGGGGAAATTAACATTGCCGCCGCTTTGATTCCCGATGAAAAAAACCTTGATTTCATTCGTCTATCCTTCACTGTGAGGGATACAGGAATCGGTATCCCAACTGACAAAATCAATGGATTGTTCCATTCTTTCAATCATATGCATCCCCAAGGATATGAAGAAATGAACAGAGGAACCGGATTGGGGCTTTCCATTTGCAAACGTTTGACGGAATTGATGGACGGACGCATTTGGCTTGCTGGGACAAGCGAAAAAGGTTCTATCTTTACCTTCGAAATAAAGTTGCCGGCATTAAGCCAGGAATGAAAACCTATAGTAAACTATTACTTCAATCGATATGAATACAATGGGCCCAGACTTTTATAAGTTTTCTACTGGGTCTCTTTTCTTTGTTCTTTTTTTATGGTGGATGCTATTGACCATTCCCCATCATAACTTTCTATTAATTGCTGCTCCGTTAATCGATTTAACCTTTTATTCGTTTCCTTTATACTTTAATCCTTTAGTTTGTTCTCACTGGTGAAATAAGATGACGATATGAAGAATTACCGCTTGGCTCGATTAAGACAGGACTCATTGGACCACCAAAACTTAGTCTGACCTCTTTTTCTTTTATCGCTTTTAAGGCATCCATTAAAAAACTTCCATCTAGTGATATACTTAGCCCCTCCTCTCCTGTGATTGCCATGATGCTTTGCGTTTCTTCTATTTCCCCTAGTTCTGATGTGGTAGAAGAAATTCTTAACTTAGTATTATCCAGGATTTCCAGATGTACATTGTTATTCCTCGATTCACTTGCAAAAAGGCAGGCTCTATCAATACCTTTCAACAGTAGATTTGTATCCAAGGTGATGATCGTTTTTAAATCTTTTGGCAGCAACCCTGATACATTAGGATAATTACCTTCAATCAGCCTAGAAAAAAGTGAGAAGTTGTTTGATTTAAACACCATATGGCTTCTCGAGATGAAAATATGTATAACACCCGATTGATTATTAATTAAATTGGTTAATTCATTAAGGCTTTTACTTGGAATGATGAACGAACCATTCACCTTCGATTCTAACGCAAGTTCTCTTACCGCTAAACGATGAGTATTTGTTGCAACACAAGAAAGTATGTTATCCCTGAATGTCATATTGACGCCTGTCAGAACGGGTCTGGCCTCAGTTTTAGAAACGGCAAACGCAATCTGCTTAATGATTTCCAGTAATTCAACACTTGGGATTTTAAAATGACCATCTTCATCAACTTGAGGAAGGTTTGGGTATTCCTCCGAATGGAATCCATTTAGATTCGTTACAATTTCATTTGATATAATGGTAACTGATTGATTTTCGTTCAGCTTTACATGGATATCATTAGGTGATTTTTTAACGATCTCACTTAAATATTTTGCCGATAATACGACAGTACCCTTTTGGTAAACCTCCAATACCCTTACTCCATCAATCGTTAAAGGAATGTTTTTTTCAATGACAATATCGGAATCACTGCCAATAAGGATTAAGCTATCGTCATTAGCCACTATCATTATTCCTGATAAAATGGGTATTGGTGTTTTTATGGAAACTGCATGACTGACTTCAGAAATCGCTTTAATGAAACACTCTTTTTTTATTAAAAATTCCATGAAAGAAGTTCACCCCATCATAATCGTTTAATGAACTTAATTCGACAAAATCCCTAAAAACCCCTGTTTGACCTTAATATTAAGCAAGTCTTGCAAAAGAAAACTCCCCAGCAACATTTCTATAATAGGAAGGGCAAGCATGCAATGCATATCTCATAACGATACTCTTAATCTTTCTATACAAATTTCCATACTTTTACTGGAAGATGTTGAATTTCAAGAGTACTAGATGCACTTGACAAGTAACCTGCAGGTATCGTTAAATATAAAAAGACCGTCCGGACGGTTTTGTGTTTCAATGTTACTCATGGATTCAATTGACTAAAAGGAATTTGTTCTTTTATCGTAAGAACGGCTGCGAAACAAGCTTTAATAGCTGAAGTGGCTAATTATATCCTTTTTCAACTAGGATAGGATATATTTTTTAACGATAGAAAATATTAGACTCGCAATAAGGTTTTAGTTTAATATGGGGACTTTAGATGATAAGATGCTTGGGAATATGATTGGAAAGAGTAATGAATATACAGGAGGAGATTATCTTGAATCCTTATGCATTTTTGGCAATAGCCATCATAAGTGAAGTTTTTGGTAGTTCGATGTTAAAAGTATCAAACGGATTTAAAAAGTTATACCCTTCCATTGGTGTGGTAATGGGAATGGGGGTGGCTTTTTATTGCCTGTCTTTATCTCTTATTTCCATTCCGCTTGGAACGGCTTATGCTATTTGGTCGGGAATAGGGACTGCTTTAACTGCTTTAGTGGGAGTTATCGTTTATAAAGAGAGCTTTAACCTGAAAAAATTTTTAGGTCTAGCCCTAATCATTGGAGGAGTGGTTGTTTTGAAACTCTCCAGTGGCGGATCTCATTAACATTTTAATAATCGGAGGTAATAATATGAAAGGGTACATAGCCTTAGGAGTATCTATCATAAGTGAATTATTTGGTACGACCATGCTTAAGTTATCTGAAGGATTCACACATTTATTCGCGTCATTTGGGGTTATTATAGGATTTGGAATAGCATTTTACAGCTTATCTTTATGTCTTAAAACAATTCCGTTAAGCATGGCATATGCCATTTGGGCAGGAATAGGGACAGCTTTAACAGCATTAATTGGCGTATTATTATGGAATGAGCCATTTAGTATCATTACGTTGGGTGGCTTGGTATTGATCATTGGTGGAGTGGTTTTGCTAAATGCTTCACACACCCCGAAACAAGCAGGAGAAACGTCAAACTAATGGTTTGACGATCCTCTTTCCCCGCTCGTTGAACAAGAAAAAGAGCCGATGTCCTCTTTACTCCTTACATTTTTACCTTACACCTTGAACCGCATTAGAAAAGGCCGCCATGGCGACCTTCTATTTTTGAATATTGAATTTAATGCTTTGACCTTTTTTTGATAACCTAATTGGTTATCACATTTCTTCCTTTGCCTTTTCCTCTTATAGCTCAGGCTTTCACCAAGTCCTTCGTGCAAAGTCCGTGAACTTGAATTTATCAGGTCTATGCCTTGATTCGCTATATTGAAACAAGCTTCCATCGATTAAATGGACGGTACTTTTCACAACTGCCACCATATCGTAGTCTTCTATGTCCAATAATTGTTTATCTTCTTCACTGCATGGCTCCACGGTAATTTCCTTATTGGAAAAACCAATCTGGAGCCCGAGTTCCTTTTCGATATAACCATAAATCGAATCCTCACAAATTTCCTTTGTCAGGTTAGTTACGAACTCACTATTGAAATAGTCTTTGTCCAAAATGATTTTCTTCCCATTAATTTGCCGAACCCGGAACACTTTCCATACTTCCTCACCTTCAGTTAAGTCAAGAAGCTTGATCAGGCTTGAGTCGGGGGTCTCAAGCTCCATGGTATGGATGATCGTTTTGGAATGCAGATTCAACTTTTCCACCATTTCTTTATAGGAAATCAAGCCTGCTACAGGAAAATTAAATTTACTGAAATCCAACACAAAGGAACCCTTGCCTTTGATTTTATGGATATACCCATTTTGTTCGAGCAAATGTAAGGACTTTCTCACAGTATCCCTGGATATCTCGTACTCTTCCATGAAGCTGCTTTCGGAAGGAAGCTTTGAATTTGTCGGAAAGGTTCCTTCTTCGATTTTTGAAACAATATCACCATAAAGCGATAGGTATTTGCTGTTCATTTCATCACCACAATATATTTTTGTTAGTCCCCTACTCTTCCTTTTTCAACAAATAGACAACCGATTCATAGGGACGAAGGATAATATCATCTGCAAGGTCTTTCGAATCGATATAATTTGAAAGTAGGAGCTCTGACTTGAATCCTGATAGGTCAGCATCTTTTGGAATTTCGAAGGACGCTTCTTTTGCATAAAAGTTATTGATGACCAAAAGTTTCTCATCTTCATAACTGCGTATATAGGAGAACAATTGATCATGATCTCCTAGAATTTCCTGATAGTCCCCATATGCAATGATATCATGTTTCTTCCTTAAGAATATAAGTTTTTGGTAATGATGAAAAATGGAGTCCTTATCCTTCAGTGCTTGTTCAGCGTTGATGATCCTAGCATTATCAGGCACTGTAATCCATGGCGTCCCTTTTGTAAAGCCTGCATGCTCCGTATTTTCCCATTGCATGGGAGTTCGCGAGTTATCACGGGATTTAGCTTGAAGGATTTCGATTATTTCCTTTTCATCCTTGCCTGCCTCTTTTAAAATATTGTAATAATTAATCGATTCCACATCCCGATATTGTTCAATATCATTGAATTTCGGGTTGGTCATCCCTATTTCTTCCCCTTGATATATATAAGGGGTCCCCCTGAGCATATGAATGGCTGTTGCCAGCATCTTGGCCGATTCCTTTTGATACTCTTGATCATTTCCAAACCTGGACACAATCCTCGGCTGGTCATGGTTACACCAGAACAGTGCATTCCACCCATTTCCCTCTTGCATCCCATATTGCCAGCTGCTTAGGATATCCTTTAACTTCCTGAAGTCAAAATCTGCAAGTGACCACTTTTCCCCATCCTTGTAATCCACCTTTAGATGATGGAAACTGAATACCATGGATAGCTCCTTTTCATCTGGAGATGAATATTTGATGCAATGGTCAATGGTCGTTGATGACATTTCCCCTACTGTCATCACCTCTTCATCCTTACCAAAAGTTTCTTCATTCAGGTCTTTAAGGAATTGATGAATTTTCGGGCCATCTGTATAATAGCAACGTCCATCTCCATCTTTGTCATTTTCAAATAAATCGGGTTTCGATATAAGATTGATGACATCCAACCGGAATCCTTTGACACCTTTATCCATCCAAAAGTTTACTACATTGAAAATTTCCTCCCTTACTCTGGGATTTTCCCAGTTAAGGTCAGCTTGTGTCCGATCGAACAAATGAAGGTAGTATTCATCATGTTCCGCTAAATATTCCCATGCAGAGCCTCCAAATTTCGAAATCCAATTCGTAGGGGGCTCTCCATCTTTCGATTTCTTGAAAATATAATAGTCTTTATATTCTTTCTCTCCAGCCAATGCTTTTTGGAACCATTCATGCTCCGTTGATGTATGGTTGAATACCATATCCAGCATGATGTGGATATCCCGTGAATTAGCTTCCTTCACCAATCTCTCGAAATCATCCATTGTCCCAAACACAGGATCAATAGATGTGTAATCCGCTACATCATATCCATTATCATTTTGAGGTGAACGATAAAAGGGAGTCAGCCAAATATAATCCACTCCCAGTTTGTCAAGGTAATCAAGTTTTTCAATTACACCATTTATGTCACCGATGCCGTCACCGTTTGAGTCCTTAAAAGACTTCGGATAAATTTGATATATGGTACTTTTTTTAAAATCCTTCAATTTATATCCTCCTCTGCTGTCCCGGATGTATCTTTTTGGTCAGTATGGTAAAAAGGAGGGAGAATGCTCTCCCTCCGCATTATTAAGCATTTAATTTCGTTGGTTTCGTTCTTGTTTTCAAGTTCATTTGTGGACGCTTGGAGAATACTATAGTCAAAATGAATGGGACAACGAAAGCAACCAACATCGCGAGTGCAAACATTCCCATATGCTGTGGCTGGATGGAAAGGATACCTGGAATACCCCCGACACCGATTGAGTTTGCCATTACTCCAGATCCGACAGAAACGATTCCTGCGAAAAGTGAACCGATCATACCGGCTAAGAACGGATAGCCGTACTTCAGATTAATGCCGAACATGGCTGGCTCTGTTACACCGAGATAACATGAAATCGTGGCAGGAATCGAAACTTGTCTTTCCTCCTGATCCTTTCTGTTGATGTAAATCATCGCAAGCACTGCTGTACCTTGTGCAATATTGGATAAGGCGATCATCGGCCATAGGTTCGTTCCACCCAATTCACTCATAAGCTGAAGATCGATTGCGTTTGTCATGTGATGCAGTCCTGTGATGACAAGCGGTGCATAGGCAAAGCCGAAAACGGCAGCAAATAGCCAGCCCACTGATGAATTCAATCCGGAATATACAACCGTAGAAATGACTGAACCGATTTTCCATCCTAAAGGCCCCAAAATGGTGTGGGCAATGATTACAGTTGGTAGTAAAGCAAAAAATGGAACGACGATCATGGAAATGGAATTGTGTACTTTATCTCTTAAGAACCGTTCTAAATACGCCAAAACGAACCCTGCAAGTATAGCTGGGATGACTTGGGCCTGATAGCCGATCATATCGACCTGGGCAAAACCGAAATCCCAAAAAGGTATGTCACTTGCCTTTGTGCCTGCAACTGCATATGCATTAAGAAGTTGTGGGGAAACCAGGGTTAACCCAAGGACGATGCCGAGAATTTGAGTCGTGCCCATTTTCTTTGAGATGGACCAGGTAATCCCAACTGGAAGAAAATGAAAAATAGCTTCACCTATCAACCAAAGGAAGGCATGGACCCCTGCCCAAAATTGTGAAATATCCACAAGGGTTTTCGTGCTATCATCGAACATTTTAATATCGCCGATTATATTACGGAAACCAAGGATGAGTCCGCCAACGACTATGGCAGGAATCAGTGGGGTGAAAATATCCGCAAGATGGGCAATCATTCGCTGCAGCCAGCTCATATTCTGTTTAGCTGCCGTTTTCACATCTTCTTTTGACGCTTCCTGAAGACCAGCTATGGAAACGAATTCATTATAAAACGATGATACTTCGTTCCCGATAATGACCTGGAACTGGCCAGCCTGTGTAAACGTTCCTTTCACAAGCTTAATCGATTCGATATTCGTTACATCCGCCTTGGAGGGGTCTTTCAAAGCAAAACGCATTCTTGTCGCACAATGCGTAACCGTCGCAATATTCTCTTTCCCTCCGACATGTTGAAGCAAATCCGTTGCTGGTTCTGTGTATTTACTCATTTCACTACTTCCTTTCCCTAGAAAGCAAAATATAGTTGTTTTTATAACCTGTACGTATAGGTTCTGTATACGCTTTCATATTATCCTGTACGTACAGGTTCTGTCAAGAACTTTTTTCCTCTCTTGCATTTATCTTTTAAAACGATTGATTCTCACGGGCTTTGATTTACCGATCTGAAAATTGATAAAAAAGTTGTTAACACGATTCATGTTATCCCGTAAAAGTTGCATGTAATACAGTAAGTTCTTCCTAACATGATAAGTATCTCTGAGAAATGCCTATATAGGGTATAATGATGATATAACCTCTTAAATAACATTTCAGTGGTTAGAATATAAAAGGCAAACGGGGGATGAATTTTATGTCTGAAACTAATAAATTCCCACTTATATCCGGTTATCTATCTCTGGATTTAGTGAACACAGAACTTGTAAATCGTGGTCACCGTCAAGACTTATTGCTTTCAGAAGGCAATGCACTGGACTGGATTCAGGTAATAAAAGGGGAAAACTCATTTTGGGATGATCAGCTAATCCTAAAAATAAAAGAGAGAATCGGACAGGTATTAGAAAGTATTCTAGAAATGCGTACTATTTTAAGAATACAATTTGAATTAATAGCAGATGGGAATCCAATTCCTGATGAATTTATCGCTTTTTTAGAAAAAAAAATCAAAAAATCACCTTTCACTTATAAATTAATGGATCAAAAACTGATTGCCATACCTGTTGGAGAAGCCGAAGATATCCTGCTGTCTTTTATTGCTTATGACTTTTTAACTTTAATTGAAAAGAATAAGCTTACATCATTAAAGCGATGCTCGAATAATGATTGCGTGCTGTTATTTATTGATGAAAGTGGAAGACGCAAGTGGTGTTCAATGAAAATATGCGGTAATAGAAAAAAGGTAGCCCGCTTTCAACACCGCAAATCTGATGATGAATGAAGTTCCAACTTATTGAAAGAGTTGGTTCTTTTTTTATGGTTTTTAACTAACCATTAAAAACAACTTTGACAGGTTAGTTCATTTCGTGTAATGTTTACATATATAAAAAAGGAGGGCTAATGATGGACCGCATATCAGTAGCGAGGGAAAAAGAAACACGTTTTTTTCATATACGTTATTTATCTAAGATGAAGGGAAAAGGAAGAAGTCCTTTACAGATAAATGTAAAGGACGCAATAACGGGATTGATTGGTGGATTTTTAACGATCTTCGCTTTAATTCTTTTAACAAACATGACATCAGCAGTGTGGTTAATGGCTCCATTTGGTGCCAGCTGTGTACTGGCGTTCGGTCTGTGGAACGCGCCGTTATCACAGCCACGGAATATTATTGGAGGCCATTTTGTTTCAACATTCGTAGGTTTAGCTTTCTATCATCTTTTTGGCGACGAGCCTTGGGCGATCGGCTTGGCTGTCGGATTAGCGATTGCTGTGATGATGCTGACAAAAACGACCCATCCTCCAGCCGGGGCAGACCCACTTGTTGTTATGCTTGGCCACTATAGCTGGAGCTATTTAATTACGCCTGTTTTAACTGGTGCTGTTATAATCGTTTTCCTGGCATTGTTAATTAATAATTTGCGCAGCAATCGGAACTATCCAACTTTTTGGATTTGATGTAAACGATTTAATGAATTATTCAAAATGAGTAAAAGAAAGAATGATTATTTAGAATGAACCGTAATGATATTTTGCAATGTTTCACTATAATGAAATAATTTTATTTTTGTACCGACTACTTATCTAACAAAAAAGAGGGTCATCTCACCTCCCTTCTTTGTTAGATATTCGAAAGGAAATCCTGTAGTTAACTCTTCAAAATATTAACTTTCAGCGTTTAGTTTTACATGCGTTCCTGCTACTTCCACTCCGTTAACAAGGAGTGATATTCGATGGATTCCCTTGTAATGGCGACGTGTAGTCAAATCTTTCCAATTGTGAATCCTCACTCTTTCAACTGCCTCACTATCTGTGAAATTCCTATCTGCCAGAAGGAAAATTTTACGGGAAGTTTTCTGATTCGCTTTTACAAAATCGATGGCGTACTCAATACGCAGTTTCACTGGATTCTTTTCTTGCACACGAAAGCCGAAATGAAGTTCACTGGTTTCGCCAATAAAAATCGAGTCTGGTTCATTTCTAATAAAAGCGTTTGAAATGATATTAGGATTATTCAAGACATCCGTGTAACCAAATAATGAAAGGACTTCTGGATCTGCCTGACGAACAAGGTTCCTGCATCCCCGCCGGACAATCCAAATCGTGTTGGCGTCTCCACTTTCATGCCAGCGCTTGGCAGTTTCTATTACGGCTTTGGGATGATCTTTGGCAATATCATTCAAGTTATTGGCCACACTTTTACGAACATATAGGGACGAATCTTTTTTCAGGTTCTCAAGTAATTCCAAGACTGGTTTCGGATCGGATTTGAACATCGGTAAAGATTGCCCCCAAGGTAACCTGGGCCTACATCCCTCACTTGCCAGCCTGCGGACATGTTCGTCCCCATGTTTTGTCCAGTCTTTCATCTTTTCGATCATTTGAGCGGGATCGAGTAAGATAAAAGCACGTACTGCAAATTCAGAAGATGACTTTGAAGTAAACCGCTCCAAGGCAGCAAGCGATAACTGCCAATCCTTCTTATCCAATCCATGTACCTCTACAAAATCCGGGAAAAATAAATACCTAAAACCTTCACAATCCTTATCAAGCCGATACAATATACCCAAAGCCTTTTGATAATCACTAGGTAGATGCTTTCCAAGGGTTATGGAAATATGTCTGATACGTTCTTTTAATTTCCTATCATCCCAATGTTCATCCATAACTTCCTCAATAAACGATTCAGAAGAAAAGGACGGATGGACATCTCTTACTTTTTCACTGAATTCACGAATGAAAGTTTCACTATATAAATCCTTTAAAGGCTCAGCCATTTATTTCACTCCTTTTCTTCAGGTTATATTTCCTTTAGTAAGCCATCCCTTTATCATTTATGTACTAAAAGCAAAATACGATGACAAGGCGACTAGCTGTCTTAACTCAAGTCACAAGCTTTTTTGAATATGGCATTAAGATCACTAAGCTGATTGATTTCGTAGGTTGGCTATTCCCGTTTCTCTAAATTCGCCACCAATCAAGTGCCCCATTAACAGCCAGGTGCCCTTGTTCAAGTAACTACGATAGGTTTTCTTCAGTGCAAACCCATCAACCACCCGGCCATATTCTTTAAAAAAAGTGAAAAAGCGCGTATTGATTACCTCTTCCAGCGATATTCCCCCCAAGGACTTCCACAAGCCTGGTTGATGGTTTTATAATACGCTTCCACTTGTGGTATAAACCTCATTTGTTCTCATTGAGAAGCAAGCGCAGTGCATCACTTCAACCTTACGAAAATCTAAAAGAGTATCATCTATATCAAAAAATAAAGCTTTGTATCTGTTCAAGTGTATCACTCCATACCGTATTCCATCTAACTTTGACCATGCCAGAGCCTGACTAGGTCATTTCAGGAGCCCTTTGTCTTTTCCCTCCTATTTTGAATATTATCATCCCTGCAATGATTATCAGGATACCTGCCAACTTCTTAAACGTAAAAGGAACCTTCTCCAACCCTAACCAGCCTGTAGAATCCCAAGATAAAGCAAACACAAGCTGTGAGGCCATAACGATTGAGATGGCGAAGGTAGGTCCGAGAAGCTTTACTCCCTGCGTCACACAAGTGACTACGCCTATGCCAACCAAACCATTGAACCAATACCAGGGCTTCATGTTTTGCAGTTGAAAAAGATCCCATCCCTCAAATACGAACCCGCTTAATAATGAGGCAAGAAACCCCAATCCTAATACAAGAGTAGTCGTTGACCATGGATTGACATGTTCATTTACCTTACTATTAAAAACGTTTTGCAAACTAACCATTGATCCCGCGAGGATTGCCCAACTTAATCCAAGTAACATCGTATCTCCTCCTCCAATTCTCTTATCAAACAATCTATTCATAGATATTATGGCTGGATAGTGCCTTTAACCCTTCCCAGTCTTTAACTTGGATGTAGCCGTTGGACCGATCAATTAAACCGTCCTTGCAAAGCTGCTGGATGACTCGATTCAGGTGCCTGTAACTTGTTCCAATAAAGTTTGCAGTATCCTTCAAGCTCTCTGTATTCAGGCGTCCAGTTATTTGGGCACTTGTTTCATCAAACGAAACAGATAGGAGGTAACTTGCAAGCCTTACTTCAACTGGATGCATTAAATTAAAACTAAGTGACTTGGATTTAATGTAAAACTTCTGAGTGATGACTCTTAGTAAAAATTGCAGGAAGGACGGATGACCTTCAGCATACTTTTTTAACCATTGATGATGGATGCCGATTACACAGACACCTGATACCGCTTCAACAGTATTAATGATATCTATACTCTGTATGTATTCAATATCCCCGATTACCTCAAGAGGTGTTTTAAAGGACAGAATCAGATTCTTGCCTTCAACTGAAGTCGTATACACTTTAACTTTTCCCTTAACCAGCACGTACAAATAATTCAAGCGATCGCCTTGGGAGCAAATGCACTCGCCTTGCTCAACCTGGTATAGAGATAAATGGGGCACCAATGCTCCCTTAAAAACGTTTTCCAACTGATGGACCTTCAAATAGTGATTGAGTTTTTCAGTATCCATTATTTCTTTCATCTGTTAAGATTCACTTCCTGCCTATTTCTTATATCCTTACAATTATACTGCTAATAAAATGATGCCTGCCATCATCAAGCCAAGCCCAATGAACTGTGGCAGTTGCATCTTCTGTTTCGTTACCCCAAACCAACAATTGCTATCAATGATAAAGCTAAAACTTAGCTGAGCTAATAATAGAGCTGATACCGAAAATGTTACACCAATTTGTTTATAAGCAGTAATATTGCTGAAAATAATCACCGCAGCAAAAGTGCCACCTGACAAATACAATGGTTTGACTTTTTTGAATTCAAGCGCATCCCCTTTACGTATCAGAATTAAAATCAACCCGGCAATGATGAAACCAGTGAACTGGGTGATTGTTGCGACTTGCCACGTGCTAAGGTCCCGGCTAATCCGGGAATTGGCTACACCTTGCAACGTTAGAAAGGCTCCGCCAAAAAATGAAAAGAAAATCCCTTTCACTGTGTCTTCCCCCCTTCAATCTCTCCATCATTAAATAACAGAAAGAGAATTCAGGAAAGGACATATGTCCCGCAATGTGAATCTAGGAAAAAAGAGAAGGACCTGTTGAGAGCATCATTTACAGAGTAGATTCATCCTAAAGTTCAAACATAAAAATTTTGAATGTTTTTCTTTTGATAAATGCCTCATTTCTGTACCTCTCCATATTTCCGTTTGGTTCTTTGAACAATATCCTTTCATCACTAAAAAAATTCATGGAATACTCTTTATTATCCTTGGATTCTTCATCTGTTTAAACGAAGAAAATCCCCACTTCAACTCAACATAAAAAAGCTGCCGCATCGACAGCTTCAATTTTAAAAACTATTACTATACTTTATCCATATTCCTGGTATGCTCTAGAATCTTTCATTGGTGATATCTGCATTTACAGCAAATGCAGACTTACTACCCTCTGCGGCAGCAAGGGTTAATGAAGATGGACCTGCTTGAGAAGACTCCCCTGCGGTATAAATATTTTTTTGAGAGGTACGACCGGCATCATCCGTTACGATAGCTCCATTTTCTTGCAGTTCACAACCCAGTATTTCAGCAAATTGATGAGGTCGATAAAATGATGGCACAATAAATCCCCCAGTCCTTTCCACTTTAAGACCTGAAGCAAATTCAACCATTTGCAAGTACCCATCTTTGCCATGCAGTTTTGTTATAGGCTCTGTCACGATAGTGATGTTCCTTTGTTGCAGTTCATCCTTTTTCATTTTAGACATTTCATGCCCATTCGTTGCCACCACTAAATTTTCTGACCAATTGTAAACGAGTTTTGCCATATGATGTGCAGCATCTTCATTCTCTGTAATTATAATTAGAGGTTGATCTCTTAATTCCCATCCATCGCAATATGGGCAACTATAAATACTTTTCCCATAAAAACTTTTTATATCTGGTACGGAAGGAAATTCTTCATGAACACCTGTTGCAATTATTATCTTTTCTGCAAAGTACACTTTTTCATCCACTGTCAGTATTCTAAATATATCGTTAACCGCTTCTCTCGAAATTTGTGTTACGGTTTCTTCGAAATATTGAATAGATGGATAGCTTTTCAGTTCATTCAATGCAATTCTTTTAAACTCTGCGGGTTTAATACCATCGCGGGTTATAAAACCATGAGATTCAGTCGTGACTCGATTCCTGTTCGTTCCGTTATCAAACAAAGCTATTTTCCTGCGCGCCCTACCTAAAACTAAACTAGCATTTAAACCAGCAGGGCCGGCTCCTAGAACTACACAATCGAATACCATCATATTCATTCCCCCTTACTGAAATAGGAAAAAATCTAAGCCTTTACCAATCCAAAAAATGATGTTCATCTCAAATTGGTTCAATAGTGATAACCAAATTAACCTATATCATTAAAGACATCAAAGGCTAACTTTATCTATAGAAGATGGACGAATCAATTACAGATATTGTGACTCTATAATAGCTTCAATGATTACAGGAGTCAATCTAATAGCTCGACCTGACTTGACGGCCGTTTTGTTAAAACAGTAATAATGGTTCATACAGACTTTTTATGATGGAATAGGTGGTTTTAATGAAATATACAATAAACGGGGGGGTTCTTCGACCTACTTGTCGAAAGTTCTAACGAAGTTAGCGAAACATGGCCTGATCGATCCAGCCTCAGGTGTTCAAGGGGGATAGCGTCTAAACAAGGATAAAATGGAAACTTCCTACTTGGATATCATTCGTGCAGTTGAAGGGGCGAGGACAATAATGGAGCTAGGTGATTCATAAAAAAAGTAATAATGGAATCTGAGCAGATCATGGAAGATTTTTTGCAATATAATCAATTGGATAAAATAGGGGAAAACTTCTCTGACAGAACAAACAATTAATAAGCGAAGGTCACCAATCCTTTGGTGACCTTCGCTTGTTTTCCATTTACATGAACAATAAAAGATTCTTTCAACTAATAGGTCTGGTCCCAAAGAAATATTCATCATCTTTACGAAGACCGGTTAAATGATACCTTCTTTATTGTTATATTTAGAAAAGGTTTCAATGACTGCCCTCGTTAATATTTCAATACCTGTGAAAATGGCTTCCTGATTAAATGCCATGTTGGGATGGTGTAACCCTGGCTTTAAATCGCAGCCCACTCCAAGCATCGTGGCTTTGATTGCAGGTCTTTCCTTTGTATAAAAATGAAAATCCTCCCCGCCGGGGGTAATGATGGGCTTAACGACCCCTTTAGCCCCTAAGGTTTTTTCGATTGCCTTCTCCATAAATCGTTCCGCTTCTTGGTCAATGCATGCGGCATAAACTCTTTCTTTGTGCTCGAAGCTAATTTGACATTGATGGAAGACCGACATTTTCGTCAAGACATCGTCCACCTTCTCGATCAATTCATCCATCGCTTCATTCGTTTGGGCGCGTAAGTCAAGACTGAACTTGGAGGACCCAGGTATAATATTCGCATTTTCCCCTCCTGCAGAAACCTGTGTCATTTTTACTGAATAGGATAATTGCGGGTTTAGCCGTATTCCTTTAAGCTGTTCAACGATGTCAGTGATCACTTCAATGGCATTTAAAGTCAAATGGGGTCTGGCACCATGCCCGTCAAATCCGTGAATCTCACCGAACACTGTATCGGCTGACCCGTGAATGATTCCTGAAGCAGCTTGTCCATACTTAATTTCCTGAATGGGGCGCAAATGAAGACCATAGAGAAAATCAATATCATCCAATACCTGTTTTTCAATCATCTTTAAAGCACCTTCACCAACTTCCTCGGCAGGCTGAAAAATAAACTTCAACGTACCAGGAAGATTGGTCTTCATTTTTCTTAATAACAGCAAGACACCCAATACAATCGTCATGTGAGCATCGTGCCCACATGAGTGGTTGGCACGTATTGTCCCGTCGACCTCCTGAAGGAGAGCATCCATATCAGCCCGCAATCCGACCGTTAACTTATTTCGCCCTTCCTTTGGATACCAATTGCCCACGATCCCAGGCATATCCCCAAAACTTGTCACCTCAAGATCGTTTTTCATGAGAATCTCTGAAATATAAGCTGTAGTCTGATATTCATTCCAGCTTACTTCAGGATTCTCATGAAGATGGTGGAAAAAATCCAAAACTTGAGGTTTAATTTCATTCAATAATTCCTTCATCAAACCACTCCTTATTCTCTCAGGAGATACCGAGGGCCACTGCTGCAATTAATGCGATGCAAGCAATCAAAGCCCACCCGAGAATTAATTTCCAAATGAATTTCACCCATCGCTCATAGGGAATCCCAGCGATGGCCAAATATCCCATTAACGCTGATGACGTTGGGATGATGGAATTCGTAACCGAATCCCCATATTGGAAGGCAAGTACGGCAAGCTGTCTTTCCAAACCCAATATATCCGTAATGGGAACCATGATCGGCATTGTTGCCGCAGCTTGTCCGCTACCCGAAGAAATGAATAAGTTCAGGATTGCTTGAGTGAAGAACATGCCTACGACATTCAACGTTTGCGGTAAATGACTTATCCCGGACGCCGCCATGAAGACCAATGAATCTATGATTTTCCCTTCTTCCAGCACTACTGTTATAGCCCTTGCAAAGCCGACGATCAATGCCCCAAATGTTACCGCTTTGGCTCCCTCGATAAATGAATCAAATATTTTCCCAAGCTGTAAACCGCCGACAAGCCCGCTAACGATACCCATAATCAAAAATGAAGCGGTGAGCTCGGTTAAAAACCAACCCCATTTAAACACGCCATAAATGTTAAAAGCCAGCCCAAAGATCATCGCTATGAAGACTAGCTTGTGACGCGCCGTCAATTCAGGGAAATCGACCAAACCATCCGTGCGTTTTTCTTTTTGTTCAATATCGTAGATTACGCTTTTTTCAGGATTAAGCTTTACCTTATTTGCATAACGGCTAACATACCAAATGGCAAATGCCAGTACAAAAATATAGACTGCAAAGCGAAAACCGATTCCAGAGAATAAAGGTACTTCAGCCAGTGATTGTGCCACCCCGACCGTAAAGGGATTGAGCATGCCTCCGAAAAACCCGCTGGCTGCCCCAAGTGTAATCATGGCCGTTCCAGTAACTGCATCAAAGCCCATCGCCCTTGCTATGGCGATACCAATCGGTACAAAGATGATGGTCTCTTCTGCCATCCCCATGCTAAAACCGCCAATTGAAAAAAGCAGCATACTCAACGGAATTAAAAGCTTCTCCCTCCCCTCAAGTGATCGGACCCCTTTGTAGACCCCCGCTTCAATGGCCCCAGTAGTGCGTATGATCCCGAATGCACCACTTACAAGAAAAATGTAAAAAATAATTTGGGCTCCCTTTTCCAATCCCAATGGAATGGAGGTGAAAAGGTCAAAGAAGCTCACAGGGTCTTGTTCAATAGCTTGATAGCTTCCGTCGACTACAAGCATTCTACCCGATTCTTTATCTTCAACCCGGTCAAATTCACCAGCCGGAATTACATATGAGGCTAGTCCTGCCAAGATGATTATGATAAAAATAAGCGTGTATGTATGCGGTACTTTTAACCTTGTCTTTTTCTTGACCGGTACACTATTTTTTTCGGTTTCCATCCATTCACCTCATCATGTACGAATTATATTTAAACCTGTTCTTTTTTTATGGTTAATTGCTCAAGAATTTCCTCGTTAATTATGATTCCAAGCCCAGGTTCCTTTGTTAGATGGACGTATGGAATTTCATAATCAAGATTTCCAATATCGAGACTGAATAGCAGCGGACCCGTCAATTCAGTACTGGTAATGTTTTTTCGTGAAATGGCTGTATGATACCCTGCTGCGGACCCGATTGATGATTCTACCATTGAACCGATTTGGCAGCTGATTCCTGCAAATTCTGCTGTTTTTGCCAATTGGATAGCCTGATAGATTCCGCCGCATTTCATTAGTTTAATATTGATTATATCTACGGCATTCTTTTTAATGATTTCTTGTAAATGGGTTCCGTGATGGATGCTTTCATCAGCCATAAGTGGTATGTTCGTTTTTTCCTTAAGCTTTGCAAGACCGTCAATGTCCCCCATTCTAATCGGCTGTTCCAACCATGAAAGGTTAAATGGTTCCAGAGCCTTCACTGCTGGAAGTGCATTGGCATAAGTTCCCCATCCTTGATTGGCATCGACCCGAATTGGAACCTTCTTCCCGACTTTTTGTCGAACCGCAGCAATCCGTTCCACATCTGAGTCAATATCCCAACCGACCTTAAGTTTTAATGAACTATAACCTTGGTCGACGGCTTCCTGTGCTTTTTCAGCCATAATCCCCGGTTCGTCAATACTTAAAACCTTAGCGAAAGAGAGGGATTCATGGAATTTCCCACCTAATAAATCATAAATCGGTAATTTGGTATATTTACCCATCAAGTCATAGCAAGCTATATCAATGGCCGCTTTTGCGGAGGGATTTCCAATGATGGCAGAGTTCATGATATCGTGTATCTTTTCTAAATTAAAAGGATTTTCCTGTTTTACAACCGGTAACAGGACATGCTTCAGTACTTCGAATGTCGCATAAAACGTTTCCCCAGTCACATGTTCATCAGGCACTGCCTCCCCATATCCCACCATCCCGTTATCGGCTATTAATTTTACGATAATAGAGGGCATATGCTTGTATGTTTCATAGGAAATGACAAATGGCTCTTTTAATGGCAAATGAATGGCATGAATTTCACAACGTTCAATAAACAAAACTATCCTCCCCTTTCACTGTCGCTATATGTCGTTAATAAAAACAATATATACCAATCTATTTTTTCTGTAAAGTCTGAAAATTTAATTTTCAGTAATTTTCTTGAATTTTTCCGCAGGTACATATAAATTCCGAGGTCTTCCTTGCCCATATGGGTGTTCCTCTCCAATTTTGTTGAGACAGCCTCCTTCAGTGAGTCTTTTAACGAATCTTTCTGCCGATCTTCTGGTACAGCTCATGTATTCCTCCAGCTCTGCTGCAGAAAAAGCCCGAAAATGATTTATCGAAATGAACTGATGAATCATTTTTATATTTTTCGCACTCATTTTTAGTTCCCTGGCTAGTTTTTGAATGGATTCATCTTCATTTTTCAATTCCACCTGTTGATTTCCTTCAAATAATGGTCCCTGAAGTTTTTGATCTTCATCAACTAAGCAAGCTACCGTTTTTCTCTTTAGAAATTTATTGGTAAAAAATAATGCTTGTGCCGAATGTTTTTCCGCCTCTTGAATCGTATATCCATATCCAATGCCAATTTGGAAGAAAGTTTGAAACTCTTGTTCCATTTGTCCGATGATTTCATCATAAATTTCTGATTCAAACGCCTGCAGTGCTCCGCGTGTAGTATAAATCAAATGTGGATTTAAGTATTCAAGAGAAACACGAGCCTGTAATCTCTTACTCACTTTCTGTAAAAAATTTAAAAATAGATCACTTTCTTTAAGATTTTGTTGATAATCTTGAATGGAAATGACAGCAATCTGGGATTCTTCCGTTTTCTTTAGCTTCAACAAGGAAATACCTTTTGTGAGACTGTCCATTAAAGTATGTTTGGGCTGAACCATATATCTACAAGGAATTGATAGCCTTTGAAGCTCCTGATAAACAGCATGAATGCTCGTTAGTGCGAAATGGGTTTTTCCTTCCTTATGCATATTTCTGTGGAATTGAACGAATTCTGCTATGTTTAGGATCTGGGTATCTTCTTCCCTCTTGTATATCCAAGGATAATCCTTCACATAAAGGGGTTTTTCTGCGATTTCTGATTCTTCCAATACCTTCATTAACCGGTTTTTGTCCGGTAAATCGATTGAGATTTCATTTATAGTAACCTGTTCCCTATGAGAAATCGATAACAACGAAAGCGCAACTGTCAATTCATCAAAAGGGACATAGATAGCTTCTATTAAATTCCGTTTAACTTGTTCGTATCCATAATAAAAAGGGATGGAACCTGAAAACAGTATTAAATCGGTTTGTTTGCCCGCATTTTCAATTAATAGACTGGTTTCTTCCGGCATATCATATTGAAAGGAAATGAATTGAACCTCAGGAAACATGGGAAAGTGGACAGATAAGGATTCCAAAAAATACTTTGAGCCTATAACACCGATTTTCATGTTGTTTCACCTCTAAAATGAAATATTATTTTTATTATAACGCTAGAATCTTATTAGTAGCTAAAAAACATTCACCAAAATCATGCTTGCAAGTGGTAGTCCATCACGTTCCCCAAGAACTTATGAAAATGGTAATGTCACTTACGATAAACTAACATCGCCCATATTTGTATTTTTTAGTATATTATGAATAAGGAATGGAGAATCGGGAGAAATAAGGAAGTATTAATGACTTTGTCATTTCCTCCTTACAACCCTATCCTTCTTTTCCGTTTGATCATGATAATTGGAACCATTTCTGCCACCCTTTTAGTTTACTTTAGTCAGAAAAGTAAATGTAGTAGCTTTTCCATTGGCATGCTTATTTCACTTAGCATGGTGTATTACATTTCTGCGGAATTATCGGGTTGCTTTTTCGGATTACCGGCTTTTAGCTTCCACATATAAAGTATTCATTTCTAATTCACCAACAAAACATTTGTTCTGAAGGGAGTTCAAGATGATCAAAGGTCTCTATGAAGCACATTTACCAGTATCAGATTTGCAAAGGTCGATTGATTTTTACCACAAACTTGAATTAGAGCTTGCCTATCGAACCGAGAGGGTCGTTTTCTTCTGGCTTGAGAAAGGGAAAAGTTGGCTTGGTCTTTGGAAAACGGACCAAGTGGAAATCCCCTATCATCCTTCCATCCGTCATGTGGCTTTACAAATTGATTTAGGTGACATGCCATCTGCGAAGGATTGGCTGAAAGATAGAGGAATTGACATTCGCCCATTCTTTAATTTTACTGAAGGACAGTGCCTTTAGTTCTCGATAATAACCCTCAAGCTCATGCTGCCGTTTATTTTGAGGACCCAGATGGAAATGTCCTTGAATTGATTGCTCCATTAAGGTTGGACTTTGAAGAAAGTTTTGGGGAGATGTCATTAGAAGATTGGTATAAACGATTCCCAATATAAATGGAGAGATGATTCCCAGTTGTTTGTTGCAGTTTAAGAATGGGGATCTCCTTACGGAAGTCCCCATTGATCTAGGCAAAGGATTCTTGTACAAATGTATAGATTATTACGGGATATCATGTCCCATCGAGCTAGTTAAAATGTTAAACCACTGTTCTTTTTTCATGCTAAGGTTTAGTGAATCAATGGCACTGTCCAGACGTTCTTTCTTACCGGATCCAACGATAGGAACGATTTTTGCAGGATGTCTCAACAGCCATGCATACATAACTTCATCTATTCCTTTAGCACCGATTTCCTCTTTTACGATTTCTAACGTTTTTCTTAAGCGGACAGCCTTTTCATTCGATTCCTCAAAGATGCTTCCTCCTGCAAGCGGTGACCATGCCATAGGAGCCACTCTCATTTCCTGACATAAGTTAATGGTTCCGTCTTCGAAGTTTTCAAGATTGTATGCAGAAAGTTCCAGTTGATTCGTCACAAGAGGAAATTCAAGGTAAGATTGAAGCATATCCCATTGCGTTTTTTTGAAGTTCGATACTCCAAAGTTTCGGACCTTTCCTGATTCTTTTAATTGATTAAATGCTTCAGCCGTTTCCGCCGGGTCCATTAGGGGATCCGGACGATGGATAAGTAATAAATCAATATAATCCGTTTTAAGATTTATAAGAGATTGTTCAACAGACTTTATAATGTGAGTTTTATCGGTGTTGTAATGGTGACTTTTATGAGAAGGACGGTTTTCTGATCGGATGACTATGCCACATTTTGTGACAATCTCCATTTTATCGCGTAAAGATGGCTTTAATGAAAGTGCGTCCCCAAAAATCCCCTCACATGTATAGCTACCATATATATCAGCGTGATCGTATGTAGTGACCCCCCGATCCATTCCATGTTCAATAAGAGATAGGATTTCCTCGTTGGAAAGTTTCCAATCAGCCAATCTCCACATACCGTGAACAATGCGCGAAAGACTAAGATCTTCAGTTAGATTGACTCTTTGCATGTTTTTTCTCCCCTTTTATATCATGATCGGCTAGTTAATTAGTTGTTTGTTATGGCTTTCCTGTGTTCTTGTTTTTATTTTTGTGCCAGTATCTTTCGCTACTGCCATGAACCTTAGTATAATTTAAAATTCCGAAGAATTCTAATCTTGAGTGACCCTTTAATTCCACATTTATTTATCGCCACTTTAAGAGTGCAGATTCCCACGTTTGATCCATAAGAAAAAGGCTGCCGTAGCAACCTCCTTCCCCTTTCCAGCACGAAATATCAAATCACTTAGTTAGCCCCTTTGTATTTTCTCGTGTAATTCCACGATTTCTATCGCTAAATCTTTTGTTGTCATGGATGTCATCAAGTGATCTTGAGCATGGATTAAGAGCATTGGAATTTCGAATTCCTCACCATTCACTTCTTGTTGGATCAATGCGGTTTGGATTTTATGTGCAGCGACAAACTCATGTTCCGCTTCCTTTAATTTATCTTGGGCATCGCTTGATTTACCTTGTTTTTGCAATGCGATGGCTTCCATTGCACAACTGCGGGCATTCCCGCTATGGAGAATCAATTGAAATGATAATTGTGATAGATCCTCTTTTGTTTTCGTCATATTAACACCCCATAATATTGTTATTTTGAAATCAATTGGAGAGCCGTACGTAATACTTCCTTGCCGTTACATGATCCATAATGCATTGGATTGATTGTATCTACCGGTACCCCTTTCTCATCCCCTATTTTCTTTATATCATTAAGTAAATAACGAACTTGTGGACCTAAGAGAATAACATCCACTTCATTAATATGGTTTCTTACTTCCATAGTGGCAACAGCCTGGATTTTTACGTTCAATCCTTCTTCCGCCGCCGCTTTCTCCATCTTATTAACCAACAAACTAGTGGACATTCCTGCTGAACAACATAATAGTATATTCATTCCATATTCCCCCTTAAAAATGAGTTGTATTCAAATGGTACAGGTTATTTAATCAATCTGAATGTTCCCCATGGCTTAATATAATCCATTAAAAAATGTTCTTCTTTTACTACATGGGCAACTGCATTTTTTCGTTCATCCAATGGCATATCCCTTAAAATGACTTGAAGTTCACCTTTGTATTTACCAAAAGAATCATTGCCGATGAAAACTGCCCCTTTTCGCTGTGGGATACTTTCCCGGATTGCAAAATCTTCATTCTTATATTTTTTCCGAACCTCCACTGAACGGACCATATGCTCACTGATATCACCACGGCGAAGGTGTAATTCATCCAATACAACTTTTCGCTCGATGGATGACGCATCCGAATGGAGTTCCACTTTCAGCTCGATCATGTCACGTTGTAACGACCCCAGCATTCTCAATTCGGCTTCACTCGCGTACGCATTCCCGATAATTACATCATCAATTAAACCAGTTGCCCACAGATGCTTTGCTTGTACATCGATTGAAAGTTCTCGGTGCTGTTCTAATGTGCATAATCCATCATTAATACTCCAAGGTCCTATATCACCATTTTGTGAACTAACAAATGCTGCTGTACGAATGCCCTGTTCTTTAAAACGTTTACTGCAAGAGATGAAGAAGTCATAAGGAAGACCTGTGAATTTTTGGGGATAGAAATTATGACAGCCAATCATTTGATTTTTATTCCCTTGATGCGTCAGGATATTCGATAAATAATCGACATCATTACTCATATTCAATTCAATTTTCAATCCATAAGGATTGTATGTCATTTTAGCTTCTTTTAAGCCATCGAATCCAAGGTCTAAACGAACACCATCCGCACCCAATTCAGCGAAAAAACTTAAATCATCATAACTAATATCAAACTTGTCGAAAATAGCTGGAGCAACATCCAGAATGACCTCCATATCTAACGTTTTCGCATAAGAAATAATATTTTTATATTCTTCGATAACAATTTCATAAGGTTTTGAAACCGATAATAAACACGTGAAAATTCGTTCAAAACCATAGCTATGTGCAAGTTTTATATATTGCTTGTCTTTATCCGGTGTAGAGTGCTCCGGATAGATTGAAATTCCCAATCTTCTCATAAGCTATCATTCACTCCTTTTCTACTTTCTTTCCATCGAGCCCGCTTAGCCTGTAAACCCATTAAATAGTCACGGTAGCGGGAGGATACCATTACAGAACAAATGATCGTTGGTACAATGACAATTAAATAATAAGTCGATCCCAATGCACTAAACAGAATGATGGAAAAGCTAATGATTAAAATAGACAGGCCGACTGATTTCCATGGTGTTAAATTTTCACCTAGCGCTGTACGGGAAAATATGATTTGGGCACCTACAAATGATAGGATTGCAAATATTATTTCAAGCATATTTGATGCCTGCCTTCTTTTCCTCTGGTCCAGCTTCTATTTTATTTTCATCACGCAAATGCTGCTTCTCGAACATCTTGAAAAATGGAAAATAGATCATTAATGAGATGAAGAAGTTCAATAAAACCAGAACCCCGGCCATGATTGTCCAATCTGTACTGATTACTGCTGCAATTGGACTAAAGACCGTAAACGGCAGCTTAGCCATTATCATAGGTATTAATCCTAATTGAAAGAATGTGTAGGAAACTATGACATTTACCAATGGAGCAACAATGAATGGAACCATTAAAATGGGGTTCATGACAATTGGCGCTCCAAAAATGATAGGTTCGTTAATATTAAAAATCCCTGGAACAAAGGACAGTTTACCCAGCTCTTTCAAATACTTCGATTTTGAAAACAAGAACAGTACAACAAGCGATAAAGTCGAACCTGCACCACCAATCCAAACGAACCATTGAATGAATTGTTCGGTAAATAAATTGGGCAAATTCGCTGCATTACCCGTTCTTGCAAATGCATCCATATTCTCGAGAATAGCCGAATCCCACATTGGCCGTATGATCGGACCTAATATTGCAGGTCCATGAATACCCAGAGACCAAAAGAAAACGATGAGAAAGACAGTAAGCAGACCTCCTATTAAACTATTTCCAACCAATAGATTTTTGAGAGGTGACACCAAGGTAGTGATGATTGAGTTAATGTCAAAGCCTAAACCATACCGAATGCCCCAGAAAAGAAGGACCACCACTAATGTTGGTATCAAGGCTGCAAAGGAATTCGATACCATTGGCGGAACGCTTTCCGGTAATTTGATTTTTATATCGCGTTTAATTAGAAAATGAAAAATTTCAACGGAAATCAGGGATGTTACAATAGCTCCGAATAAAGAGGCTGCACTCAAAGAGCTGATGGGTAACCAGCGTCCCGCTTCTATCACCCCTGGAACAGATTCCATTACCTGGGTAGGCACAACACATGTGATCAGAAAGGCTAAGACTGATAGAAGGCCTGCACTGAGTTGATCTAATTTATAATGGCCAGCAAGAGCTGACCCCACCCCAAATGCTGCATATAAAGCCATAGCTCCCACTGTAAACCGAAACGGCACATCCAAAGCAGCACGATAAGGAGCAATCCATTCATCATATCCATCAATTGGAAAATTCAGCAGAATTACAAAGAATGATCCAATGATCGTCAATGGAAGTGTTGCCAGAACGCCGTGCCGGATTGCCAGTAGATGTCGTTGTGAACCAATTTTATTTGCAACTGGCAGCACCTTCGCTTCGAGTAACCCCATAAAATTATTCAATAACTTTTCCCCCTTTTGATTAAAAGTCTGAAAAAACACATAATTCCAATAAATAAACATTATAACGTTATATTGATTATGTCAACATTTTTATTGAGAAATTATGGTCCCCGTTACAAACTTTGAAATCATAGAGAACTTACTTAGAAGTACAGTGCCTTCCAATAAATAAAAAGGAAATCCCTTTCGTGGATTCCCTTTAACAATGGAACTTTTTATACTCTTAAGACTATTCCTATTGGAAATTACCGCCCTACTTCTCTAAAATGTTCTTAAAATGCGTGAGTGTACGTTATTCAATGATTTCCCCAGCTTTTTACACGCTATTATTTATGGAACCAATTTGATGAAAAAACATCTAAAGGTATAATAAATAAAAGACCGTCTGGTCAGTTGTTTTATAAGGAGCGAACCATATGGAATCAAAAGCCAGTATCAAGCGTCAACATATCTTAAAATCTGCAACAGAATTCATTCTCCAAAATGATTTTAATTCATTAACTTTAGACTCTGTGGCAAAACAAGCAGGAGTCAGCAAAGGTGGATTATTATATCACTTCCCAAGTAAGGAAGCTTTGATGATCGGTTTAGCGGAATATATTTTCGAAAAATTCAATATACGGTTTAATGAACATGCAGAGAACGTAGACCCTATTGAAAAAGGTAAATGGTGTCGTGCATTAATCGAAGTTTCCAAATGGGATTTGGAACATAACGCCGAATTGAATATTGGAATAATTGCTGCCTCCATGTTAAATCCAGATTTATCTGAGAGCATTTCACAAAGTTATCAATATGTTCAAAAGAAAGTGGAACAGGATAATATTGATCCGATAACAGCAACCATTATTCGATTGGCAATTGATGGTCTTTATTACTCAGAACTTTTCAATATAGCCCCGTTGGATGAAGACTTACGTGAAAAAGTGATTCAGCAATTAATGACTATGACAAAATAGGCAAATCTAGATTTTCATCTGAATGTTTAGAATAAAAAGCGTCACCCACTCTTTTTTAAATATACATCCCATGATTGCGGGGGCCTTTATGCTCTCTGATTCTTTCGATTCTGTACAAGCCCATTCCTACATACATATCCCTGCATTAATATTTGTTTACCTTCAATTGTAGGTATATAATTGATAAAAAGACTAAAGGTGGAACGACCTATTAATTCCGAAACGAGAAAACCAATAAACATTACACTCAATCCGTATTTGACTAATAGACTTACTAACCTGGTTGAAGAAAGAAATATCCCCATCGAAAGATTGATGGACAAAGCTGTAGACTTGCTGCTTGAATACATGGAAGATAACGATACCGTTAATGCGCAGGTGAAATACAGTAATAACGAACCGATTGAAAAGAATAAAGAAATGATTGCAAAAAGTAGGGAATTCATTAATAAAAAACAAGCACTTAACCTCTAGGTAAAGTGCTTGTTTCATCTTATTAACCTGTTTGCTTTCTGCATTAATCCCCTTGATCTGGAGATGGTGCTTCCAACAACACTGAATACATTATTCGTTGATGTCCCACTGCGGATTCCAAACTACTTCCCATAGGTGCCCATCCGGGTCTTGAAAGTGTGCAGAGTATCCTCCCCAGAAAGTGTCATGTGCCGGATCGGTTATAATCGCGCCAGCTTTTCTTGCTTGTTCCAATACGATATCCACATCTTCCTTGCTACCTACATTGTGACCAATGGTAAATTCAGTAGGACTTGCCGGGGACAAAGAGACCTTGGCCTCATGTGCTATATCCTCTCGACCCCATATGGCAAGCTTAAGGCCTGCTTGTAGATCGAAAAAGGCAACGGCGCCATGCTCAAATTCTTTGCCCACTATCCCTTCTGTTTGAAACCCCAGGCCATCCCGATAGAATTCCAGTGATTTTTCCAAGTCATCCACACCTAATGTAATGACAGTAATACGTGGTTTCATGATCGGCTCCCTTCTTACTTTATCCCCTATCATTCATTCCCAATTCCTGAAACTTATTAGACAATAATAAAATTGAGTAACTTTGTTCAAACCAGACCAAAATGAAAGCGTTTTTTTTGTAAATCTGAACTGTCTTCCTGTATAGTAGAATGATTAACTAATCAAGACGAATAACATTTACTACTTGTAATGAAACCGAAAGGAAAAGCGATTACCAATGATTTCATTTATCCTCACCTTGAAACGTTTCTTAAAAGCGCTTTGGTCCGCTTTTAAATTGAAGAACTTCCAAGTTCTTTTCGTATTGGTCATGGTTATGTTATTTTCCGGCACCATCTTCTATGTTAAGCAGGAAGGTTTAACTGTGATTGAATCCCTTTACTTCTGTGTTGTCACTCTTAGCACGGTTGGACACCCGAGTTTTGAACCGCAGACAAACTTCGGAAAAGTGTTTACAATGATTTATATTGTAGGCGGCACCGGATTGTTCATGGGCTTAATAGGATACCTTGCATATGCCATTATAAAGAAACCGGAAAACGAGAGCAACAGTAGCGAAATCTAAATGAATAGGAATGCTTATCAAAATTGGCATTCCTATTTGATGTCCTAGTTCAAACCTTCACTACTAGTACTCTGCACATCATTGATCTTACTATACGTATAAAATTGTCTCTTTTCCCCGTGGATTTACTACAAAAAAACAGGTGCTTTAATGACCCAAATCCCTCTATTTATTCGTCCTTTCTGTTGGCAAGTGTTTGTCTACGATTTGCAAGCTAAACGATAGACTTTGCGAAAGAGTTATACTGGGCCTTACCTCTTGAGGGGATACCCCAACATTATTGTCTCTGTCCGTTCCACCCAAATCGGAAATCTAACAGTCAGATGAATATATTTTCAGGCTGATAATGCTTTCATTAAACAAATTTTCATTGCCATATTTGATCCACATCTCTTTTAGATTAGTATCAGTATGTTCAGATTTAAAGATTAATTGCACTTGTTTTGAAGGTTTTGCACCAGAACCCTACACAAAAACCCTCGATAATTCCTATTGGAATCATCAAGGGCACTAAAGCGTCTATGAAAGATATTCTATTCTGGATTTAACTTAATTGAACCGCCGTTACCAGACGGTTTTCGGAAAGGTCGGTTGTTAGCTTTCCTTTTAAATTTCTATAAATTTACAACTCTAGAAGATGATGATATATTTTTAACGGGTTTATCAGGTTTAGTAAAAATGCTGAAAATAAGACTGGCAATTAATAATAAAGTGGCAGTCATTATAACAGAGTAATTAAATCCGGTCTTAATGTTATCGCCTGCAGATTGGACAACAAAACCTGTTACAGCTGGGCCAATAATTCCTGACAAGTTTGCAAGCCCTAGCAAAACACCCGACATTAATCCTCTTCGTTCAGGAAGTAAGTGATTCACAATCTGGGGTGCAAGTGGGAACATACCATTTACAAACGCCATTCCCAAAAATAAGGCAATAATTGCTCCAAATTCATTTTGGATTAATGTTGTAGAGTAAAAACATATAGCTGCTAATATTAGAGATGGTCCAGCAACAAGCACACGGGATTTTCGAAGATTTTTTGTCTTTTTAAGTAACCGATCTGAGATAAATGAGATAAGTATACCACCAATAGCAGAACCAAGACCTATGAACATAACTGTATAGCCCATCTGTGTTTGTGTTAAATGCACAATTTTAACAAGATAGGTCGGCATCCATATAAACGACCATGTGAGAATCCAGTAAGCCATGAATAGAGCAAGGCAAGTAAAGATAAAAGTTGAAGATAGAAAAAGTGGATATATCTCTGACCATTTTACTTTTTCGGAAACTATGGTAGATTCACTTTTCACTATATTTCTCTCATTTTTCCCTTTAAAAGTTAATAGCCACAGAACTGCCCAAACCAGGCTTAATACTCCTAAAAAAACCATTACCATTCGCCAACCATAAATTCCAATCATGTAAATAAGAATAGGGACCATAAATTTAGCGAGCATGCTTCCTGTATTCATAATGGAAATCGCAAGGCCTCGCTGTTCAGGAACGAAATGTTTGCTTATATGGCTAATAGCAGTTGCATGAAACGGTCCTTCAATAGCACCTAGAAGGACACGACACATAACTAGCATTGGCAACCCATAAATTGTCAATGCTCCAAACTGTACTATTGACAAACCAATAGCCATGAAAACGAGCATTTTACCCGTTCCAATTCGATCTGACAATGCAGCTCCAACTATAGACATTATTGAAAAGAACCAAAAGAAGCTGCTTCCAACTATACCCCATTGACCATAGTTTAGATCCAAATCTTCCATAATAGGAATAGCTGCGTACCCGATAATCGCCTTATCTGTAAAGTTAATCAAGTAAAGAACAGACAAAAAAGCTATAACAACCCATTTTAATTTCATAACAGTAAACACATCCTTTTTTGATAATAAAATGATATTGGTTCAATACATGAGACAACTTAGATAAGGAAGCACAATAGACTTTATTAATTTTAATTAAGATCAATACGGCTGGATTTTTTATCATAATTTAAAAATGAAAGCGCTTTAATTTTCGAGAATTATGAATATAAAGTGTAATACTCATCTGTGATTTTAGTAGTAGGGTTTAAGAACATACCCTATTGTGTAATCTGTAGAGCCTATAAATAGGGACTCTACAGATTACACTACAAATTGATAGCACCGTATATGAATGAAGCAAATACTACTAATCCAGGGTGTACTTTCACTTTTTTTCTTTAATAAATAACTGCCTATTCCTATTTGAAAGTAAGATTAATAGAATGATTGAAATGCCATCATTCCAAGAAGCACCGCAATTGTCGGTTTAACATAAGCGTCATGCGTTTAACTTGCGGATAAGCTCCAAATTTATACAGAAGAACCATTAGAGTTAGCATGTGTATGAGAGACGGAGCAACTGTTGCAAATACTGCTGCCAGGAATGAGCCAAGGTATCCACCTTCTTGAAATCCGATGTAGATTTCCATCTTTGTTGCGATTGGACCAGGTAACGTATATTCAATCCCTAACACTTCGCCAAATTCCTCATTGTCATCTATTTAAACGCTCTACTACCTCTTCTTGAACGAGAGGAATCGTTGTAGGTCCCCCACTATATCCAAGCATGCTGCTGCGAAAAACGCGTCAAAAATGTCTAGTTGTTTATTGAAATTAATCCTTTACTGTGGATTACCAACTGGCAATTGCCCCATCTGTCCTTGATTCTGTGCCACCAATCAGTACACCTGTTTCAGGATTTCGCCATATAATTTGACCCCGTCCAAACGAACCTGAGTCTACCGCCACTTTAATATCATGGCCTTTTCGTACTAATTCTTCTGCAATGTGGGATGGGAATGTTTTTTCTACTTCAACTGTTTTTTCATTCTTCCACTGCCATCTTGGTGCATCTAAAGCAGCTTGAGGATGTAAGTGAAAATCTATTGTATTCATAATGACTTGAACATGCCCTTGCGGCTGCATATATCCTCCCATTACACCGAATGGTCCAACAGGTTGATTATCCTTCGTTAAAAATCCTGGAATAATCGTATGGTATGTTTTCTTACCGCCCTTAAGGCAGTTATAATGAGTAGGATCAAGGCTGAAATCATGTCCTCGGTTTTGTAAGGCAATTCCTGTTCCGGGTACTACAACCGCAGAACCGAAGCCCATGTAATTACTTTGGATAAAAGATACCATGTTGCCCTCTCCGTCTGCTGTTGCAAGGTACACTGTTCCTCCACGTGGCGGTACACCTGGAGCTGGCATGCATGCTTCACTTCCAATCTGTGCTTGACGCTGCTGGCCATACGAAGTACTTAATAGCTCTTCTGCAGTTACACCCATATGCTTAGGGTCTGTAATGTATTGCTTTCCGCAAGTATAAGCAAGTTTCATTGCTTCGATTTGTTTGTGGTATGTATTTGTTTCTTCTTTTGCTGTAAAATCAAATCCTTTTAGTATGTTTAGTGCCATAAGAGCTACGATACCTTGTCCATTTGGTGGGATTTCCCAAACATCATAGCCGCGATAGTTTACTTTAATGGGATCAACCCACTCTGGTTTAAAGTTTCCTAAATCATCTTTTGTTAAATAGCCCCCGTAAGTCGCAGAAGCTGCTGCAATTTTTTCTGCAAGTGCCCCTTTGTAAAAGCTTTCTCCGTTTGTTCTTGCGATTTCTTCTAGTGTGTCAGCGTGGTCAAGAGACGACCATATTTCTCCGACTTCAGGTGCTCGTTCCTTAGGAGCAAAGGTCTCAAACCAAGCTTCGAACTCTGCTCCTGTACATTCCTGTTTATATTGTTCAAATGCCTTTTTCCAAAAGCGACCTAGCGTAGGTGAAATAGGAAAGCCGTTTGCAGCATATTCAATTGCTGGCTTCATAACTTCTAAAAGCGGTAGTCTGCCAAAACGTTTTGATAATTCTACCCAAGCTGCCGGAGCACCTGGTACAGTTACCGGCAGCCAGCCGTACTTTGGCATACTTTCGTGTCCATTTTCTTTTACCTTCTCTATAGAGATATTCATAGGTGCTGGACCGCTTGCATTTAGTCCGTGTAATTGTCCTTTAGTCCAAACAAGCGCAAAAGCGTCCCCCCCAATTCCGTTTGAGGTAGGCTCTACTACTGTCAAACAAGCAGCTGTTGCAATGGCTGCATCAATCGCATTACCGCCTTTTTTCAAAATATCTAACCCTGCTTGTGCAGCTAAAGGCTGAGACGTAGCGACCATTCCATTCTTGGCATATACTACATTTCGTTGTGATGTGTAAGGTGAATAATGTGGATCTAACTGTAAAGCCATTATAATACCCCTCCCTTTAAACGTAACATCACTCATTTTCAAGTAAAAAATAACAAAACGAACGAAAAAAATGTTTTTTCTAACGTTTGTTAATTAAAATGCAATTTTTCATTAACAATTGCACGATTTCAAAATAACTATATACTATTTTCCGGAAAAACAAAACATATTTTTACAAAAGTTTTTAATTTTCAATAAAATCACTTAAAAAAAATAAACTCCCCGATTATAAGAGGAGTTTATTATAGTTTTAATCCTGATCTGCTTTTGAAACGACGTAGTAAAATATGACTTTCCACTCGAGAAATACCTTCTATCCCGTATAGTTCATTATTGATAAAGAATTCCAAGGAAGAAAAGTCCTCAACTAAAACGTGCATATGTAAAGTACTAGGTCCTGTCATTTGGTAACAGCTTGCAACACTTGGATTTTTAGCTAGTTTTTCTGCAACTTTCACTAAGTCTGCAGGTTCGCAATCCACTTCAAAAAAGGCCGATACTTTTTTACCTACAGCTTCAGCGTTGACAACAGCGCTGATTTTTTCAATAACACCCTTTTCCATTAGTTGCTGCACACGATCACGTGCAACATTGCGTGATAGATTTAGTTCTTTTCCTATATCCGAATACGAAGTTCGACCATTTTGCATTAATATCTCTAAGATTTTTATCAGTATCGTTAATTTCCATCTGCTTCACACACTTTGCCTAGTGATCGGGATTCCTAAGACAAGCATCTTGAATCGGTATCCCTTTTTCTGTAATCATGTACCTTAAATCATTATTATCTTTTGCAACCTCTACCCGAATGCCATAATGGTGCAGACTATTTGCCAATAGATGCCCCACCCTTTTAATATATCGTATACACTTTTAAATCTGTCTACTAATTATATCTTCAACAGCTTTTAAGCTTTAGTGTAAACTATAAATCTATCGTTTACTTAATAGTAACAGAACGAGATCGTCGTACTTTCATTAATAAATGATGTTAATCTATTCTTAAGCGACACGGCATTCGAAGTGAACAATATATATTTCTCTTCAGTTGTTTTGATCATGATTCTGTCCGTGGCAGGATACGGAGAACCGATTCTAATCGCACTCTTCCCTTCTCCCCCGTACGTATCATCATTAGTTAGTGTTAAGATGTCCGAGAAGGGAATTGTCACCTTGGAAAACTGCCATTTAATGATCAAATTTTCATTTATTTTTTCAATTCGAATCCCAATCAAAATAAGTACCTCCTTAAAGTGTCTGGTTAATTTTAACATTCCTTAACCGTTTTTTCACCTTCAGGTTTTGAGGAACCAAATTCTTTACTTACTATAGCTTTTTATCCATTAAAAGGCCCTTCTCGAATGAGAAGGGCCTTTTAATGGATTGCATTTAACCTTCAAGCTCCTTTTTCTTTTTCAAGAGTTGTAGGAATTCCCTATCCAATTCCTCTTTTTCCTCTTCATTCATAACGCTGGACAGTTTTCCAAGTGTCTCGATGATTTGCACTTCAATCATAAGAAATTCAGCCTGTTTATCTTGATGACCTTCCTTGCCAGTATTCAAATTTGGTGATTCTTGATTTACAGCCCTTACTCTCGGAGTTTCATCTTCAAATGAAAGTGCATGTGTTGCAAGTGATTGAATCAATGAACGATCATGAGTCACAAAAATGATGGTTCCTGGATATGCTTTTAACACTTCGGTTAAAGCCTCTTTAGTATGAATATCCAAGTAGTTTGTTGGTTCATCCAAAACCAGTACATTATAGTTTCCCAAAAAAACTTTTGCTAGCGAAGCCCTGACTCTTTCCCCACCGCTTAAGACTGTTACTTGTTTGTGAACGTCATTTCCTTTAAAAGCTAATCGTGATAATACTGTGCGAATAAAGGCTTGATTGTAGGGACTATCCTCCAAAACATTTTCAAGTACCGTTTTACTTTCATTCAAATTTTCTTGTTGTTGTGCAAAAAAACCTACCTTTGCTGGCTTCGCGACATATAAATCTGCATGTCTTTCCACTATCTTTTTCAGCAATGTGGTTTTTCCTGAACCATTTTGACCATTGATGGCGAGTCTGCATGCTAGGGGTACATCTCCATAAATATGTTGTTTCAACATTCTAGATCCGACGCTCAGGGAACAGCCATTAAATCGAATGACCCTTTTGCTGCGCAGAGATGGAAATTCTGAAATATCAAAGATGATGGGGGTATCTTCCTTAGGTTTTTCTTTTTTTGCTAACTTATCGATTCGAGTTTCAATCGCTTCAGCAGAACGGTTCAATTTCGCCTTCTGTTTTCCAGAGCTGCGTTTATGGAGCCTTGCTTCTGAATTGCCCATTCGTTTAGGGGCTTTCCTGATTGAATCAGATTTGGCTTGGAGGTTTTGTGCAGCCTGTTTCAACCTATTCTTTTCGCGAGTATACTCTTCATATTCCTTATTTTCCTTTTCTGTTTTTGCTTGCTTTTGTGAGGTATATGCTTCGTAATTCCCTTCATATACAGTAACCTTGCCTTTCTCAACTTCCCATATTGTCGTACACAGATGATTTAAAAATGATTTATCATGTGAAGTAAGCAATATTGCGCCATTAAATGACTTTAAATCCTTTTCCAATTGTTCAATTCCGAATACATCTAAATGGCTGGTAGGTTCATCCGCGATCAATACATCCGCATTGGAAGTCAACGCGGCGGCAATTTTTCTTCGAGTACGTTCGCCGCCACTTACCATTTCTTGATTCTCATTGGGCAGTTTCCATATACTCGTTAACTCCCCGCTTATTTCTTGTTCAGTTTCTTCTATCTGTGGGATGTAACTGACTGTCCCATAGCTCTCTATATAACCGGAATCAGGTTCCTTAACGCCTGCCAAAATAGAAAGCAGGGTCGTTTTACCTTCTCCATTTTTACCAACCAAGCCAATACGATCATGACTGTATAGATGAAGTGAATCAACGGAAATAACTTCACGGTTCCCGTAGCTTTTCTTTAAATCATTAGCTTTTAAAAATAACATGTAAAATCCCCCTCTATTTTTCTAGAGAGAGATCGCCTGTTACTAAATTCATATACATAAACCAAATATACCTCTCCGATTTCGATAACGGAAAAAGTATTTGTATATGAATTAGTACCTATAAATGAACAGACGAATCCCATCTCTAAACATAATCATTAAAATCTCACAAGGTATCTAAAAAGAATCTTGTTCAAATGAAAAAGTGATGCTCACTTTACTCACCAATATCAGGAGAGCTAACAAGCGTACTTCCATTGAACATCCTAACCGTTTACACCCAGTGAAATAGATTTAGATTTACTGTTTATTAGATAAGATTACTGCTTCATTGTATGAGGTACCTTTTCCTTCCAATGTAATGAATTAATGATTGCATAGTATCATATGTTTGTAAAGCTTGATTGATGCCCGTTTTCCTTAGTGTTCATGTTAATTGGGCTCTACATGGACATGAACATCGTACACTCCATGATCTTTCATCATCACTTTTTCTACATGGGTCGCTATATCATGAGCTTCTTTAATATCTAACGTAGAATTGACAAGGATGACAACATCAATCACTTCATTATTCCCGTAATTTCTCCCTTTAATTTCTTTTATCCCCTTGACCCCATCCACATTTGTAATTACATCCTTATAAAGATGAATTTTATTTTCATCGAATCCGTCAGAAAGTTCATGAGAGGCTTGACTGAATATATCCCAAGCTGTTTTGCATATTAATAGTCCAACAATGATTGCAGTCAGGGAATCCAGCCAAGGCATGTCTAATTGGGAGCCGAAAATCCCTATAGCTGTTCCGATACTTACCCAAGCATCGGAAATATTATCTTTTGAAGCTGCCATAACGGCTTTACTATTAATTTTGAGAGCAAGTTTTTTATTATATCGGTATACAAAATACATGGCTATTGCAGATAAAACGCCTACATACCCTGCAATAATGTCAGGTGATTCCTTTCCACCTTTAAGCATGGAAGCAACTGCATCTATTAAAACTTGTACACCAACGGCAAACATAATAAATGAAGCTACCATTGAAGCAATCGTTTCACTTTTCCAATGACCATAACCATGATCTTTATCCGGGGGTCTTTGAGCTAGCCTTAAACCGATCAATACAGCAATCGATGCGATAATATCAGTGGTATTGTTCAAACCATCCGCTTTTAAAGCGGCTGAGTCACTTATGTATCCTATAGCCAGTTTCATGATAGATAGACAAATATAAGCAATTATACTAATGATTGCACCACGTTCGCCTAATTTGAGGTCATTATACTTCTGTTCTTCCATTCAACTTCCCCCCACAATTAAGTACATGAATATAATATCAACTTAAAAATGGGTGGGTCTATAGCAACCTTTTTGTATCGTTTTATATAAGTAAGTGATAGATAACTATGTTGCACACGGCAAACTATCTGAAAAGTGTAATCTTTATGGAACTTTTATTAAGAAAAGCCCTTGAGATGCTAAATATCCCCTCCGAATGAAGATTTGTTGCATTAAAAAAGGGGCTGCTCCAACGCCCCCCCACTACTGCAGTAAAACACCCCTGAATTGGGAGATGAAGTTTTAACCATATTCCTAAGTATAAATAATATTATATGTGGGTTTAATCACTCCGTTTGGATATTGTTTCATTTCAACTAAATCTAATTTTAGACTCGGCTTAACGCTGCCGAAAAGAGGGATGCCTTCACCGATTATGATTGGATTCACTTTCAACACCAATTGATCAATGAGTTTATGTTTTAATAACGTTCCAGCCAGTTCTCCGCCTCCGCAAAGCCATAGCTTTCCGTCAGCTTGCTGCTTGAGGTTTTCAATAAACGCCACGGCGTTTCCTTTGATAAGTTCTACCTCCTCATTCGATTCAAACTGAAGGGAGCTCGAGAATATATAATGTTTCAAACCCTTATAGCCTGGTTCACCCGGTTTAGCTCCGAATTGAAATCCAAATTCATATGTTTTACTTCCCATCAACACCGCTTCATAATGCTGGATATCAGATAAAAAGTCTGGGACATGATCTCCTTCAAATAAGAAAAAAGAATGATTGATATCCCCTTCCAACATTGCTTGATCGGCAATGAAATTGTCCAGTGAAACGGCTACATGATATACCAATTCTGCCACTTAGTCATCCCTCCAAAAGTGATTACACTAATGTTATTTCCTGAGCTCCAAATGTACGATGTCCCTTAACCTTAGCAAAAGTATCAGATAGCCATATCCATTATTCGTTTGATATGGTCTTCATTTGCTTCGACACCCACTTGTGTGCAAAGGTATTTATTAAGTCTAAGGAATTCTGGGATCATATCTCTTAACGTTTTCATGATTTCATTTGTATTACGGCCACAATCCCAACCTTCCAAAAGGGATAATTGCTTTTCATCTAATTTACTTCTTTCACCTTCGATTTTCGTCCATACTCCATAGGGTCCATCTACGTGTTCTTCCATTTCCATATACCAACCAGACACAATCAACCATCGTATCCTATCAAGATTGGATAGTGCATGAAATATTTCTTCCCTCATAATAGCTCGGTAGGTTTCGTGGACAAATGCAAGCAGCTTTCCTCTCCAATGGTCAACTTCATCCGGTGAGGGTTTATACACTTGCTTAGCTGATTCCTTAATAACATGGCTCATAATATTTAGGGGATCATAAAGGACTTCAACCTCTTTTAACCAAATGGAAGGTACCATTTCCTCAGGTGAGTGATACCAGCTATCCACTTTCACAAAGGACTCATAATGAGAGACAACGTACGGTGATAAAGGATTGTAGTCTTCGTGAAATGAAACATATCCCCAGTTATTGGCTCTATTCCTTTTTTCCTTTAAAAAACCTGCTTTCCGTTCTGGTATAACAATGGTGTGCAAATCGATATCAGAGTAATTATCATAGTTTCCTTTTGCTAATGAACCGGCTAGGTAAATAGCCAAAACATCTGGATCTGCCGATAAATCTTTTAATGCATTTCCCAAAAGAATATCGCGATGTTTCGGTAAAAACGCATCCCTTTCTATATGTTTACTGACGAATCCCGCACAAGAAAACCATCTCCTTTTTTTGTAAAACCTTCAAATTAATATATTCGTGAATCAGAAAAAAATCCCTTCTTCCTATGACCTGCGGATTAGTGAACTTTCTGTCTTGCGCTAGTTTCTTGGCTGAAGACCAACGCCCACCATCACCATCATTGACTGTCTGAAGATGGTTACTTTCCGGGAATGGCTTTTCATATTACAATCAGCTTTATCAGGAGACAGACCCTCCCCATGTTCTTCCGGATGTGTTATTATTTTGAATATTAAGTTAGAAGGAGGCATCATTTCATGTTTTTTGCAAATACCCCTGAACCGCCCTATTACGCTTGTATTTTCACTTCTGAAAGAAGCGATAAGGATGACACAAGTTACAATTCAACCGCTGATTTCATGGATGAACTTGCCGCTCAACAAGTTGGCTATTTAGGAGTCGAAAGTGTAAGAGATCAAAACGGGTTAGGAATTACCGTATCCTATTGGAAGTCCCTGGATGCCATAAAGCTTTGGAAAGAAAATGCTGCTCACAAAAAGGCACAAGAAAAAGGCATGAAAGATTGGTACTCGTCATACTCAACCCGAATTTGTAAGGTTGAAAGAGATTATACAAGCAAATAGGGAGACTGAAATTTATGAATTTTCAGCTATAAAAAAAGACCGCTTTTACTTTTTTGAGGGTTTGTAAATTTGAACGTTGATTTCCATTCCAGGCACTCGCTTTCCGCGGGCGGTCCGGGAGCCTCCTCGGCGCTCTTTGCGCCTGTGGGGTCTCCCTTGGACGCGCTTTTCCCGCAGGAGTCTCGTACCTTCCATTCCAATCAACTAGAATTTTTTTACATTAGGCTGTTCATCCCGAACCATGTTTAAGACTAGTTTCCATTATGGATTTTTACTGTTTTATGAAACACTTATTAGATTGAAGAAATTTACGACACTCCTGGAGAGTAACTGGCAGACACCAAAGACGCCTGCGGTTAGGTGGCTTGGCATACAGTCGGCCGAAAGGGAGCTGATTTCTGAAAATAACCGGAACGTTTTTTAAACTGAAGTCAAACTCGCTTTCCATTGAGTTTGTCTTCAGCCTGAGACCGCTAAAATCCCCTTAAAAAAAGTGGTAATCATTCCCTCCGTAAAATCGTGAAAGGGTTTCGGGATGAATGCATTCCGAAACCCACTTTGTCGACAAAATGTGACCGCGCACTTAGTTAGCGGTCTTCACAATGCATGATGCCGTTAAGATCTTCTTTTATGAGTGAGTACATATATAAATCATCGAATTTGCCACAGGTATATTCATAATGCCTAAGCAATCCTTCTCTTCTAAACCCTTGCTTTTCCACTAGTTTTTGGGATGGGAGATTATCCGGTTCAATCAAGGCTTCAATCCTTTCCAGGTGAAAGTGACGATAACCATACATAACGACGGCTTCCAACGCTTCACTCGCAATGCCTTTTCCCCATTGATCTTTAGTTAATTCATATCCAATTTCAGCTCGATGATGTTTGGTGACCATATTCAGAAAACCACAACTTCCTATAACCTTACCTGAATTCTTTAATGTAATTCCCCATCTGATTCCCGTACCTTCTTTGAATATAGATTCGTACCACTTAATTTCATCCCATACGTCATTTACTGTTTGGCATGGATCTAACCCCATTGGCTTCACTACATCCGTATCAGATAGATATTTAAACATATCACCCGCGTCTTCAATCGTTACTTCCCTTAAAATCAATCGTCGTGTTTCAATAAGCGGAAATACATTCCCCATCCTATTTCCCTCCTCCAAAGTCCTTTTTTCCATATTTTACTGTTTTAATCATTACCTAATTAACACCGATAATCAACGCTTTATTGCTTAGAGAATAAATGTAATAACTAAAAGGCGTCCCTACTTTCGTAGAAACGCCTTACTTGTTTCAATCATTTAAAGAATCCATTTACTTCACTGCTGAAATCATTAGAAACATCGGCCTTCGATTTTCATCTTTCATTTCAGGAACACTTCTTAGCATTTCATCAGAAGGCATCGGTTCCTTTACTGCACTAATGCTGAAACCAGCACCAATCAAGTCATTTATATAAGTTGAAATCGTACGATGATACTTTACAACGTTTTCAGTTAAAAAGGTTGTTTCACGTACACCTTCGGATTGATAGTTGTCAACTGGCCAATGCAGATGATTTCCTTGTTTATCTACATACCATGCTTGCTCGTTTCGAGAAGTAAAGATTGGATGTTCAACCGAGAAAACAAAAGTGCCTCCAGGCTTTAGACAATCATAGACCTTCTTGCAGATTGCCTCATACGACTCAATGTAATGAAAAGCCAACGAACTGATGACCACATCAAATTCAGAGTCGGAAAAATCGATGTCTTCAATTGGCATCTTAATATACGAAATGAAACGGTCATCCGTTTTTTCACGAGCTCTTTGAAGCATATTGTCCGAAATATCCACACCAATCACGGAACTAGCTTGTTGCTCACGGGCAAATCGGCAATGCCATCCGAAACCGCAGCCCAAATCAAGTACACTCTTATTGCGCAGATTTGGCATTAGTTCTTTTAATACATGCCATTCTCCCGCAGCTTCAAGTCCTTTGATTGATCGTGGCATTTGCTCATACGCAGAAAAGAAATTTGTATCATCATATTTGTTTTGTTTCATTATTCATACATCTCCTATAAATCAAGATAGCCTCCTAAGATTAAAACCACATCTATTTCAGGAGGCTACCTATCTCCTTCTTACCATTTCTTTCACCTCGTTATCTTGATGAATCACTGTCCTTATAGTAGCACATCGCTTGTCTACCTTCCGGCTGTCAGAAGTTCAATTTTATAATGAATCTTCATATTGATCCTATTTTCAATTACCTAGTAATCCTTGATTAGAGCGAACCTTCAAAAAGTCAAATCAAATCCATTAGTACTTATTTCCTAATGGGTTTTGTAGGAATAAGTCTTTTTTACTCATCCTTAATAAGTTATCAAAAAGATAAGCAAACTATACCATATTGCAGCTTATACGGGATCTACCTAGGCTTAGTTCGCTACAAATTATCCAGGTAGTATAAAGAAGAAATGTATATCGCTTAATCAAAATTAATGGGGTGAATGTTTTATGAGAATGAAAAAAGCATTAATAGGTCTCTCACTCTTATGTATAATTGTTCCTGGTATTGCCAAGTCGGCTGATTCCGTTGCTGAAAATAATCGAAGCAGTATCGTGGCAAATTGGAAATTCACAAAACAACATGTTAAAAGCGGTTCAATCGATAAAGGTAATTTAATTATAGAAGATACGAGCAAACATGGAAATGATTTAGAGTTAGTGACGATAGGTGATCCTGCCTCGCCTGAATTAAAAAATATGATTCAATGGTCTGAAGAAGATTATCATGATCTCGAAAAAGTGGATAGCTTGGCGTTCGCTAATTACGAAAACGCCCCTTCAGGGAGATATTTCGAAACCAAAAAGGGTTCACCCATCAATTCGGAGAAATTCGATAAGGGTTTTACCATCGAAGCGATTTTTAAGTTGCCAAGTGATTCCAAGAGTGTCATGGGGCTTTTTTCTAGACAAGGACAGGCTGCCGATCTTAATAAATTGGAAGGTGAGAAGAAAATCCTTTCTGCTTTAACTGTATCCAGTGATCAAAAAATCCAATGGACAAGCCATCCATCTAATTTAAATTACAATGTAAGCAATTGGTCTCGATCATTAAATGCTGATGAATGGTACCATTTGGCGGTTGTTAATGACGGTAACACGACGACTTTAACTTTGAATGGCGTTAGTGATTACGGAAAATCAGAAAAAGTAATAGGTATTGCAGCAGTTAAAGGTAAAGGCTGGAACATCGGAGCATCTGAGTGGGGAAATAAGTTTAATGCACTATTCAAAGGGAATATCCAGGAAATAAGAATTGCTAATAAGGCTTTGACTGAAAAAGAATGGCTTGTGCAGGATGCTCGTGATGATGAACCATTCGAAGGATCAAACAAGGCTTTACCCTTTCTAACGAATAAAAAGAATTACAATTTCCTTTTCATTCCAGATACCCAGAAATATTCAAGCCAAAACCCAGAGATTTTCAAAAGCCAAATGAACTGGATTTCCAATAACACAAAGAAGAACAATATCGTTATGAATACATTTGTTGGGGACATTGTCGATAGTGATTCAGAAAAACAATGGCAGATTTCCCTCGGAGCCATTTCCCATCTGGATAAAAATCAAGTTCCATATATGATGGCTGCAGGGAATCATGACTATGCTGACGGAGATCCTTTCTTAACACATTATGGGCCGCAGCGTTTTATGAATAAAAAATACTATAAGGGGTCGTCTCACTCTGGGTATAGCTCATATGCAATAGCTAAGGCAGGGAGTTATGAATACTTAGTCTTAATAGTGGATATGAAAAATCTGCATAAGGACTTGGAATGGTCAAAACAGGTTCTGAATCAGCATAAAGATAAACCGACCATCCTCGTCTCACATGATATTATTTTTCCAAAGGTTAAGGATGATAAAACCAATGCCGTCGAGTCATCTAATGGCAAACTGATTTGGGATGAACTTGTAAAGAACCACAATCAAGTGTTCATGACTGTAAATGGACATTATTTCGGGATAGCACATCGTGTAAAACAAAACACAGCAGGAAATGATGTCATTCAAATGCTAGTCAATTACCAAACAAATTATCGAGGGGGAAATGGCTGGCTAAGACTAGTAGAATTTGATGAAAAGAAGAACAAACTTTTTTTTCGTACCTATTCCCCATTTGTCGATGAAATGTCTAAAAAAGAAAAATCCTACGTCGATTATAAATTTTTAACAGGTGAAAATAATTCATTTAAATTAGATTGGGACTTTAAAAATAGATTTAATTTTAATTAATATAAAAGACGAAAAAATCCATCCCCAGGTATAATTAACGATCTTTCAACCTGGGGGGATTCCCTTATTTTGGAGCCAAATATAATGTTGAATTTTTCAAACCGTCATGCTCTAATCATCATTTTGTTTTTTCCAAAACCAGTAATTTAGATGTTATTATCTCTTTTTCATTAGCGTAATCTGTATATCTTTTAAGACCTGAAATATCTTTCTCTTTTCTAAATAAGCTCGCACCCTATCTAAGACTCAACCGACATTGTACTTTCTTGAATTTATTTATCAGTCCATTTTTCCTTATATTCATCATAAGCTGCAGTCCAATGATACGGTTGCACTTCTGCTAATGTTTTGAACGTTAGGTCGTGTCTTGGTAAACTTACTGCCACTTTAACTGACGGACCCCAGTAAAAAAGCCTTTCTTGACATATTCCACAGGGAGAAAGCACTTTAAATTCTGACTTCTCATCATCACGAACTACACATATTGAATGAGTAATTTTCTTATTCAATTTATGAGCCTCTAATATGGCTCCTGTTTCCATACAAAGATTTGTTGAATCGTTTATTATATCAGGAGCTACGCTGGTTAAAGCCGTACCATCTTCTAACCATACTGCCGCTGCACCGCCCCATCCTTCAGGGTATCTTTCCTTTATTAAGTCAATGACCATTTCGTACAGTCTTTGTTCAATTTCCAAGTGATTGCCTCCCATGAATCTTTAGGATCCGATGTCATTTCCAACTACTTTACTAGGATTTTAAACAATCTTTAAACCAAGCACAGTCTGCAACCCAGCGTGTAGCTATTTGATGATTAACAATTTCAAGCAGCTTTTCGATTGCTTCTTTCATATCTGCATCCATGAATTTTCGTTTTACCAATTTTACCTCCCCACTTTTCTTTAAAACATTTCATCCTTTATATCCATCATTACATTCTCCAACTCCCGCTATCCCGAGTTCAGAAAACGTTTTCATGCTGCTTTTTTCATCACTGATTTGTACTTTCCGAACCCATTAACGACAAGGACCCCTAATATCGCAATCACACCACCAATGACCGAAAGAGTACTGGGTACCTCCTGCAGCCAAACCCAGGCGATGAAAATGGCAATTACAGGTTCAATGTATAACAGACTGGATACGGAGCTGGCTTTTCCTAACGAGAGTGCGACTGCCCATGTAACATAACCGATGGCCGCAGGGAAAATACCAACAAAAATCGCTGATAAATGTCCTTCCATTGTAGCGTGTTGCATTTCTTGAAATAGCCCAGGAAAAAATATAAAAAAGGGTATTGTACCGATCCATGTGAAATAAGCTGTCAATTCAATGGGATTATAACGGCTAAACAACGGCTTTTGGAAAACAAAAAACACCGCAGAAGCAACAGCAGACATCAGCACTAAAAAGGCTCCTTCCGAAATAGTTAGCGAAGGGCCTGCAGTACCCAATGTAATTAAGGTGATCCCTGTGAATCCTATTCCTAAACCAATCCATCCGAATAAGCCGAGGCGTTCTTTTAAAACGATAGCAGCAATGATCGCGATGAAAACGGGTGCTGAACCAATCAGCATTCCAGCGGTTCCCGCCGAAACGGTAAGTTCCCCGAATGTCACCCCGATATGGTACATACTAATACCAATAAATGCAAGGATCGATATTCTCAACAAATCCTCTTTTTTCGGGAGTCGAAATTTCACGCCAGGCCATAGAGCATAAAGGACAAAAATCCCTGATGCGATAAGATAACGCACAAGTACCAAATGACCAGCTGAATACCCGCCATGTAAGCCTGCACGAATAGCAGCGAATGTAGATCCCCAAATAATAACTGTAATGGATGCCAATAAAAATGCTTTAGTGTTCAAAACCAATTCCTCCCATACCATTCACTATAACCTGAAGGTATCATGGATACGTAAGAACTTCAATAAAATTCCTATCTCGCTGTGAAGTGGCATAGTAAGAAAAGGAATTTGTGTACACTCTGGGCTGTAATCATCGCTGTAGAAATTCTATTCCATATGGGATTGGATTGGAAATCTTCATTTAAAGATAGATTAGGTTTGAAAAGCATGCTAAACAAAAGGTGCTTCGTATAGGAAGCACCTTTTGTTCAGACTGTAGACAAACTCGATATTAAGATTGCCTACATTTTTTTGAGGGAGTGTAAAATATGAACGTTGATTTCCACTCCAGGCACTCGCTTTCCGCGGGCGGTCCGGGAGCCTCCTCGGCGCTCTTGGCGCCTGTGGGGTCTCCCTTGGACGCGCTTTTCCCGCAGGAGTCTCGTACCTTCCGTTCCAATCAACTATGTTTAAATATTCAGAAGGAACCCCTTTTGTCTACAAACTCGTTTACAATTACCTTTTCCAAATTAAGCTTACTTGAAATATTGTCTTTTGGCTTTTACACTGTAACCATTTTGTGAAGCAATACTGCAAAAATAACGTTTATATTATAAATTTCATTAACTATTTTCTGGTTTCCAAGATGAAAAGCGTCTTTCAATAATGCCTAATAATGAAGTTAGAATGATTCCCGTAATCGTAATGACCAACACTCCAACAAACATACGATCTGTTTGTAGATTTTGACCATTGCTTGTCAATTGATATCCGATACCAGCAGTCGAAGCGAATAATTCACCTACAACTACAGCAATTAATCCTTGACCAATGCCTAAGCGAATACCGTTTAAAAGGAATGGTACCGTCGAAGGCAAAGCGATTGTTTTAAAAATTTGAAATTCACTTGCACTAAATGTTCTTGCTGCCTTTATTAAGTTTTGATCTAATGTTAACATAGCTTTTTGAGCGCTCATCACTATTGGAAAGAAGGCCATCAAAAATACTATAACAATTTTTGATGCTGGTCCTATTCCAAATGCAATTATGATCACTGGTAAAAGGGCGACTTTAGGCGTTACATATAATCCTGAAATGAAAGGGTTAACGACTGCATTAAAGTTAGAATTCCAGCCCGATAACACACCAAGCGGAATTCCAATAAGTATGGCTAAAACAAAGCCTGAAACAAATTCGTAACCACTCACCTTCATATTTTCCCAAAAAGATATTTCTTGGACCATTAACACTGCCGCTTGGGCAATTTCAACTGGTGAACTAATGAACAATGGATTTATCCATTCGTTTTGAGAGGCAACTTCCCAAAGCAACAGGAATATTAAAACAGAAGCAACACTGATAAAAAACGACTTCTTTTCTTTTTTTATTTTCTTCGCCTTTTTTATCTTGTGCTTTGATTGTGTAAGTTGGATCGTACCCTTCGTCATATTATTCTCCTTTCACTATATTATTTTTCTTTATTATCGAAACCTTGTTTTGAAGACTCCTGTTCAATAATGGACCATATATGGTCTACAAACTCTAAAAATTCCGGGCTGCGCTTCACATGAAGATCTCTCGGTCTAGGTATATCAACATCAACAACCTCCACTACACGTCCTGGTCTTGCTCCAAAAACAAAAACTCTATCAGCTAAAAATACGGCTTCATCAATTTGGTGTGTAATAAAAAGACTTGTCTTTTTTGTCTCATCCCATATTCTAAGTAACTCACCTTGCATAAACTCCCTGGTTTGTGCGTCCAATGCCGAAAATGGTTCATCCAGTAATATTAAGGACGGGTTTACCGTTAATGCTCGAGCCAAGTTTACCCTTTGTTGCATCCCCCCTGATAATTCGTGGGGATAATGATTTTCATAACCTTTTAAACCGACCATTTCAATAAATTCTTTAGCCTCTCCCTTCTTCTCTGCCGTTAATTGCTTTAGCAGTTCAACACCATAGAGAACATTTTCCAAAACTGTTCTCCAAGGTAAAAGGCTCGGGTTTTGAAAAACCATTGCCCTGTCCTTGCCGGGACCATCAATTTTTTGCTGATCTAATAGAATTTCTCCCTTACTTGGCTTAAGTAATCCAACTACAGTATTTAAAAAAGTGGTTTTCCCACAGCCGCTCGGCCCTACAATACATATAAATTCACCATCTTTGATATTTAAGTTTATATTCTGCAGGGCAATCACTTCTGCACCAGTTTTATTGTTTACGTAAGTAACATCCAAAAAACGAGTGGACAATTTGAACTTTTCCAGTTGTGCATTTTCCATCTTACCTATCATCTCCTTTCTATCTAATTATTTTTTAAATGCTTCTTCTATATAACTATTTGTCCAAATAACATCTTCAGTAGTATCCTGTTTAGTAGAAACGCCTGACAACTTGCCGAATTCAACTAATGGATCCTGGGCATTATCCCAAGCTTCTTGATTCATTTCCCCATAGCCTTTAAAAGTGTTTTTCAATCCGATTAGTGATTCCTCTAGGATATCAACATCAATTCCATCAAAATAAGATACGATTGATTCGGCTGCTTCTCTTGGATTATTACGTGTGAATTCCATACCTTTCCCTATTGCCCGAACTACTTTCAAAGATGTTTCCTGATTTTCTTCTAAATATTCTTTTTTAGCAAAAACAGCTTCCCAGACCATATTCCCATACATTGGCTCTTCACTTGTATTAATTACAATTTCACCAACATCTTTACTTTCCGCTTGTAAACCCATTGGAGGTGATGCTATTCCCCCGTCAACAATCCCCTCCTGCATACCGCCAATCTTCGATCCATCTCCTGCTAATTTGACGGCTTTAAGAGTTTTGGGATCAATACCATGCATTTGCATTAAATATCGGGTGTATACGTCTCCAGAATCGCCAACAAGGTTTGTACCAATAGTCGCGCCGTTCAATGAAGCAACTCTATCTTCAAGTGATGAGTCTTTAGAAACATTCTTTTTCTTTTGATATTGTTTAGAGAGAGTAATTTGATAAGTTAGCGCTGAATTTAAAGATTGAATCGCCATTAAATCTTCACCTTTGTCAAGAGGAGTGAACATACTTCGAGGACCTGAGACCGCAAACTGAGCTTCTCCCGATAATACAGAAGCAATGACTTGTGCTCCTCCACCACCAGATACAATCTCAGCTTCTATTCCTTCTTTTTCAAAAAATCCTTGCTCAATGGCTACATATAAAGGGGCAACTGACAATAACCGTGCAGGTTCCGTAAAAGTAAGCTTAATCGCTTTTTTTCCTCCTGAATCCCCTTTATTTTCCGTAGTTGTTTCGTCACTTGGACCGCATGCAGTTACTATTAACACCAAACAAAGCAGAACGAATGCCAATTTATTCTTAAACATATGCCTTACCTCCCTAAATCAATTTTTAGTCAATTAAAAATTCTCCATAAAAAGATATTACTATTCCTCCTTCTTTTAGTTTTATATAAAAAACATAATTTCATATACATATCAATTCTAAATCAGCTGTCCCGGTATGGTCAATTATAATTTGGAAAATTTAGATAATTCAGTGAGTTACAGCACAAAAAAACACTCTTTTAAAATCATGAGTGTACTTTAACTCTTAAGATACAATTATCTGCTTCCGTAAAAATAAATCTTTTGTTCCATTCTTAATAAAGGAAAAAGACTTAGTTGTCAGTCCATTAATGCTTCACCAGATTTAAACGTTTGCAATGTTTAGTATTTCTTTTGTGCTCTTTGTAATGCCTAATGAAGCTAGCGCAGCTAGTAGTCAACGAGTAAATGAAACTACTCATGAAAAAAAGAAGGTTAAGAAATATACCGAGTGGTCTAGTTATAAGAGGGTGTCTCAAAATCTAAATACGAAGGGAGCTAAAGGTGGTTCCTCATTTACAATATCTGGGGTCCAAATTGCTAAGGGCAATTGAAACGGTAAAGGACATGAATCAGCACAATAAATGAAAGGTGCTGGAAGGTGCACCGTTGGACTTGTTTCAAATCGTTGGCAGAAACATGTTTATGATGAAGACGGTAAGATCAATCGACAAATGATCGAATACCTAAAAAAGAAAGGCTATACAATCGCTCCATCTGAAAAACAAACTGCGTAACCAGATAAAATAACGACATAGTACATTTACGTCCTTCAAAAATTAGAATATGGAGTTCTTATTTGTTTTCATACAAAAAAGAGCTGCTAATCAGCTCCTGGTATTGAAGTAAAGTATCGTTGCTTTAAGTACAATTTATCATGATCTTCTAATCCCTTTTTATTATTAGACTAATCCAGTTAAGCTGTAGACTAGAATAATTACAAATGCTGCTAGTGTCTTAAAAATTGTAATCACAAAGATGTCTCCATATGATTGTTTGTGTGTTAAGCCTGTAACCGCAAGTAAGGTAATAACAGCGCCGTTATGAGGTAACGAATCCATCCCGCCTGATGCCATCGCTATGACACGGTGCATTACTTCGGGAGGAATATTATATTGATTAATAGCTTGTATATACTTATCTCCCATCGCACTAAGCGCAATTCCCATTCCACCAGACGAAGAACCAGTAATACCAGATAAAACGTTTGTTGTAACGGCCCCATTTACAAGTGGATTCGTAAAAGTGTGTGAAATACCATCACGTACAGTTGCGAATCCAGGTAATGAAGCGATGACTCCACCAAATCCATATTCAGAAGCAGTATTCATAGCTGCTAGTAACGCTCCACCAATACTGGCATTAATGCCCTGTTGAAACCCTGTTGTAACACGGCCCCAATCGTAAGCAACTGTTGCAATAATACCTAAAACTAGAGCTAGTTCGACAGACCAAATACCTGTTACTGTAGCAAGATCTACTTTCCCAAACAAATCTAATCCTATCTTTGAAAAGTCAAATCCCTCTGGATACCATTTCGGAATAGAAATAGTAAAAAATTTATTCGCCACACCCACTAAAACTAGCGGTATAAATGCAAATATTTGTCGTACTGGACTTGTATTAACAGCTAAAGGAACCGGTAATGGATTGACTGATTCTGCAGCAACTGCCGTTTCTCCTCCATCTCCATTAAATCTTAAATACCCTTCACCCGCCTCTTGAGCTTTTTTACGACGTCTTTCCAAGTAAATCATACCCATAGATAAAACGAAAATCGAACCAATAATTCCTAATATCGGTGCTGCATATATATCTGTCTTAAAATAAGAAGTAGGAATTACATTTTGGATTTGCGGTGTTCCCGGCAGCGCATCCATTGTAAAAGATAATGCTCCTAAAGCAATCGTCCCTGGAATAAGCCGTTTAGGAATATTGGCTTCCCGGAAAAGATTAGCAGCAAATGGATAAACTGCAAATGCAACGACGAACAAACTCACTCCACTGTAAGTTAATATGGCACACATTAGTACAACTGCTAAAATTGCTCTTTTTTTGCCGACTAGTTTCACAATCGTCTTGGCGATAGACTCAGCAATTCCCGACATTTCGACTAACTTTCCAAAAACGGCTCCTAACAAAAAGACAGGAAAGTAGTTTTTAATAAATCCAACCATCTTCTCCATAAAAATATTAGAGAAGAACGGCAAAACATAGCTGGGCTCTGTTAGAATGACAGCAAGTAACGCACAAAGTGGTGCAAAAAGAATGACAGAAAAGCCACGGTAAGCAATAAACATTAATAGCCCTAAAGCAAGTATTATGATGAATAAATCCATTATTTCCCCCCTATATCGCTTAAAACCTAGATGCGTTTTCCTTCTTTTTCCGTAGGATATTCAAACCACAAAATTGAATTGTGAAAGCTTCGTTAGTTGTAAATTGAATCACTCAGAAATTCCTTTTACTTGTTTGTTAATAAAATTGTTTGTTTTGTAAGCGTTTTCTGCATTTTGTAAAATTTTAAATTGTCTTGCGTGCGCCTTCCCCCATTAGCTGCACTTTCAGCAAAGTCAAATTCAAAAATAATGAGCGTGCATTTTTTTGAAAAGAGAGGATGCATAAAAAGCTTATGTATCCTCTTTCACTAGTTAATTTATCTATCCTTTTTTACTTGTTATTAACCGGTACTTTTCCATAACGACGTACACGAAGAAGTGCTTGTTCAGCATGTCCAGCAAAATTCTCCAATTGGCAAAGGCGCGCAGCATATTCCCCAATCATGGCACTGGCTTCTTCCGCTACTTTTTGATAGGTAACAGTCTTCAAGAATTTACCGACCCATAAACCACCGGTATATCGTGCAGCACCTTTTGTTGGCAATGTATGGTTTGTGCCAATGACTTTATCCCCATATGCAACGTTTGTTTCAGGTCCCAGGAATAGGCAGCCGTAATTAGTCATATTTTCAAGGAAGTAGTCCGGATTTTCCGTAAGAATTTCAACATGTTCAAATGCTAATCGGTTTGCTTCAAGTACTGCTTCATCTATGGTATCAACCAGGATGATAACGCCATAATCCTCCCAAGAAACACGGGCCACGTCTGCTGTCTTAAGAACTCCCAATTGTCGCTCAATTTCAACAACAGTTTCTTCTGCTAGTTTACGAGAAGTAGTAATCAATGCCCCAGGCGAAGTCGGACCGTGCTCCCCTTGCCCTAGAATATCCGTAGCAATCATTTCTGCATCAGCCGTTTCATCAGCTACGACTAGTGTTTCTGTAGGGCCGGCGAAAAGATCGATTCCCACACGTCCGTATAGTTGTCGTTTTGCTTCAGCAACGAATGCATTACCTGGCCCGACGATCATATCAACGGATTTTATCGTATCAGTTCCGACAGCCATTGCAGCCATTGCTTGAATGCCACCGAGTATATAAATCTCATCGGCTCCCGCCATATGCATTGCAGCTACAGTTGCTGCTGGGATTTCCCCACCTATAGGAGGTGTGCATGCAATTACTCGTTTGACTCCAGTTACTTTAGCCGTTAATACACTCATATGGGCAGATGCTACCATTGGATATCGTCCACCAGGAATATAGCAGCCAACACTATTGACCGGAATATTTTTATGACCAAGGATTACACCAGGAAGTGTTTCTACCTCGATATCAATCATGGACTTCCTTTGCTCTTCTGCAAATCGCTTCACATTACTTTGCGCAAACTTTATGTCTTCAATGGTCTGATCAGGAACCTGGCTAATGATTTCTCCAATTTGCTCATCAGTTAGCCGGAAACTTTCTGGTGACCACTTATCGAATTTTTCAGATAATTCTCTAACTGCCGCGTCGCCTTCTTGCTCAATTTTTAGTATCGTTTGACGTACCGTATCGGATACTTGTGCGTCATTCTGTGCAATTTCTTCCTGTGCTTTACCTTGCTTTAAATAAGTTGCCATATAAATCCTCCTTGTTTTTGAAAACCTATGATTAAAACTTTCAAAATGCATACGTATGCATTTTTCAGTTAATTGTCGCCCCATTCAGAAATGCATACGTATGCATTTGAATGGGGAAAATTAAGAATTTATGAAATCTTCTAAACATAGAATAAATAAATCGCTTTCATCTGTCAAGTTTTTTTAAAAGTTTAAGATTTTGTTGTATTTCTTTCGATCAATCTCCCTGATACTAGAGTTGGTTTGGAATTGGAACCCTTTTGGTTCATTTCGATTAATAGAGTATTGATGGTTAATTCAATCATTTCATCGACAGGCTGTTCCCATGTAGTGAGCGAATAAGACGGCCATGAAGCCATTTGAATGTTATCAAATCCAACAATGGCAATATCCTCAGGAATGGATAAATTTAACGTTTTTGCTGCGTCTATTGCGCCTAAAGCGGTTATATCATTTGCTCCGAAAATGACCTCAGGCCGATTTTCTTGTGTCAATAACTTTAATGCGGCTTCATAGGCCCCATCATACGTATAGTCCCCTTCTTCAATGACCGGATCAATCCCTTTTGACTTTAAAAACTCACAAAATCCTCTTTGCCGATCTTGACTGGTCGATGTATTTTTCCTACCCGTAATGAAGGCTAATTTGCTGTACCCTTGTTCAAGCAGGTATTCACCAATCCGCCTACCAGCCGTATAATTATCACAGCTTACGGAGTGACACGGAATGTCTTTACTGTATCGGTTAAATAAAATAACAGGTATGTTGTTTTCATGGAGATGGGAAACCACATTGGAGGACAAAAAGGCATCCGTTACAATAACACCTTCTACATTGTATTCAAGAAATTGGGCAATCTCCTCTTGTTGAATCTCATCATTTTCGGTATAAACAAACAATACATGATATCCCTTTTCGCGAAGCCCCTTAGAAAATTTCCCTAAAACTTCATGGTAAAACGGATTTTGGATATCTTTCATGGCCAGTCCAATCATGTTTGATTTGTTCATAATCAATCCCCTGGCAAAAGCATTCGGCCGATAACCTAAAGTTGATGCGGCTTCCTTCACTTTTCTCTTGGTCTTTTCAGACACATTCGATCCTGGAGTAAACACACGCGAAACCGTTGACTGGGAAACATTAGCTAATTTCGCAACCTCCATCGCATTGACCGATTTTTTCTTCAAGAATCTTCCCTCCAAATATACGTGGATTATGAGTTTTATCATCATTCTTTTATTATATAACTTTACCACTAACAGCGCCAATTACCACAAATTATTATAAGTATAGTCATGAGATTAAAAGGGGGAGTAATCTGGATGTCTTGTTCAATATCTTATGAGCAAGTAATGATCATTTACCTTAGGTTGGACCAGCTGCCCAAGCTACAGCTTATCATCTGAAACTTATTCTCTCCTCAATAGGCTTTTTCACAATACCCCAAAAACAAAGAGCCGCACATCCGGCTCCCCTCCCACCATTAAATCCAATTTATAGGACTTCCTTTCTGTCCGATAGTTATGATATTTCCCTTAACTGTAGCCAGCATCCCTAGATTGACACACCCTTTGCAGAAACCCACCTATTGCTTCTGGTAAAAACTTCAGTGGCAGACTAAAAATAATAGTGGATAAGACTGCAGTAAATATAGGTATAATGGTTTGTTAGATGATCTCCCGTTACAATTTCTGCATGAAATATGTGATAAATCAATATTGGAAGACCTAATCCACTAAGCCCCCTATCCATTTTTCCGCTATATTTTAGATTACTTTTTATTAATATAATTCCCCTTAATACCTTTCATACTTTCGGTGTCTTTTGGGCGAAGGTTTTGCCCGTTACCTTCTTCATGAACATTCCTTTCCTAAATTCTATATGCCTTCCAAAGATAGCCACATTCTGACGGTCAGGACCAAACGCTTGCCGTTCCATTTCAAAACGGTCTGTAAAACTCCGAGTGAATCGGCATTGTACCTTCCGGCTATCCTCTGAAATGCTTCGAGCTCATATATCCCGTCCCTATTAAAATCTACCGGATATAAAGCAAATATAGGATTGACCCATCCTGCTATCGGTGCCTTCAAAACACCATACTTGTATAGTAATGAATCACTATTCTGATATCATACGTATCCAACTTTCATCCCAACTATTTCTTTATTATCAATATAGAATTATATGCAGGAATTTTGTGGATAGCTTGAGAGTTTATTGAGATATAAATATAAAAAGCTAAGTATTACACTGCTGGCATGACTTGGGGTACAGGTATGACCTTAAACGAGAAGCTATGAAATTCAAAAGAGTTTTTTAATAGGTGGTGTATCAAATTTTCCGAGTTATTACTTTCTTCTCATTGAAAAATATCTCAATTTATGTCAATTGAAACCAAATTACGAGTTTGTTATCTTAGTTAAGGAACCGGTTCATGACTATTTTCTGTATGAATATTAGGCACAATAAAAGGAGAGATGAAACCATGACACAAGAACGTAAATCAACAAGCGCAGTGGAGCAGTATGCTAATCTCATCCCCATGAGCGAAATTGCTTCGAACGCAGATCAATTATTTCCTTTTCCAATCTTTAATAGTTTACGACAAAAAACTCCTGTAAGGTACGACGAGGCTCGAAGCTGCTGGGATGTGTTTCGATATGAGGACGTTCATTATATTCTAAAAAATCCAAAACTGTTTTCTTCGGAACGAGGGTCTGGAACTCTTCAAGGAAGCATTTTGACAATGGACCCTCCTAGACACACAAAAATGAGAAACTTAGTGAACAAGGCATTCACTCCTAAAGCAGTGAAGGATTTAAAAAATAAAATCGAAGAGGTGACACTTTACCTTCTCGATCAAGTTAATGAGAAGGGGACTATGGATCTCGTTCATAACCTTGCTGGTCCGTTGCCTGTCATAATAATTGCCGAATTATTGGGGGTCCCTGCTAAGGATCGGAATCTTTTTAAAACCTATTCTGATGTTCTCGTGGCAGGTGCCAAAGATAATTCAAATGAAGCCTTTCAAATAATGGCACAGAAACGTAAGGAAGGAAGTGGGTTTCTTAAAGAATATTTCAAAAAAATAATTTTAGAGAGAAAAGTTAATCCTGAAGAAGATTTAATTTCGCTATTATTAGCAGCAAAAATTGATGGGGAAAAATTAACAGAAGAAGAGGTACTATCTTTCTGTGTTTTATTATTAGTTGCGGGAAATGAAACAACAACTAATTTGATTACAAATGCCGTACGCTATATGACAGAAGATAAAAACATTCAAGAACAAGCTAGGACAAATCTGCCTTTAATACCAAAATTGGTAGAAGAAACACTACGCTTTTATCCTCCAATACAGGCAATTGGCCGTGTTACAAAGGAACATGTCAAAGTTGGGGGCAAAACAATCCAAAAGGGGGAACAAGTAATTTGCTGGGTCGCTTCGGCAAACCGGGATGAACAAAAGTTTACAGAGCCTAATCGGTTCACGTTAGAAAGGAAATTAAATCCTCATTTGAGTTTCGGGTTTGGTATTCATTTTTGTTTAGGTGCCCCGCTTGCACGTCTAGAAGCAGAAGTAGCTCTCGTGACACTATTAAGTACATTTGCAAAATTGGAAGGTGTAAAAGGGACTGAGCTGGAGGCGATTCCAAGTCCGTTCGTTTTTGGAGTGAAAAGACTTCCTTTAAAATTTACAAGATAAAGAGCCTTGCTGTCTGAGAATATATAGATTAAGTAATACAAAAACCTATCAATAACAAAAAATGAATATATATATCAATGACGAACTTATCAGCTTGTCCAGCCTTTTCTTCCGCATATTTAAGTGTAGCATTCAAGTTTTAATCGTATTGTTAGCTGCAGCAAGCTCTTTAACCTTTGCGTTATATTCAACTGTTTTGATGGCCAACTGATCCTTAGTGGCCTGAGATTAGCTGTTTCAGTATAAATCTGCGAAAGCTTTGGTTGCAAATTTGAGATGTTTAAATTTAAGCTATATTAATCGTTAATGTAGATATTTCGATAATGAAAAAGAATGCCTATATATATAGGCATTCTTCATCGTTTTTTATGACCATTTTTCTTCATCATCAATCCATTGATTATTTTTTAACTCATATGATTTAGTATCGTCGTGGAAAACAAAGAACGATGGTAAACTCAATATATCTCCACCTGATTTTTTCCAACATTGACCAAACCAATCTGTAAACGCTTTTTGTTCTAACTCGTATATTGCTGGATAGTTTTCTTCGTAAAAATTATCAAGAAAATCATCCAATGAATTGTCGATTAACTGATAGTATGTTACATCAGAAATTACATCAACACTACCTGCAAATACTGTTGTGTCATTACCTTCATAGAAAACTTCGTTAGCTTCTCTATCCATAGAGAACATCCTTATTGAAATTTCAAAATTTGTAGGCTCAATAAATGCGGTAAAATCCAACAAATCTATTTCAGAAAAATAGTTGTATGTAATGATATTTTTAAGGTTACCTACTAACAAATCTGAATGTTTCTCAAGGTTAGCTTTAATGGAATCAATATAATTATCGACTGTTAACATATTTTATGGTCTCCTTTATTAATGCCTTATTCAAACAAATGCACCTGCTATTATGAAGTCACTACGCTAAATTTTGCTTACGGAATCCATATCTATATAAACCTAGAAAGAAAGGATACATTATGATAAGCGTGAAAGCTGTAACGAAAATCATTCCTCCTACTCCAAGTTCTGGATCATTAAGCACATCCAACATTGTGTATGCAAGCACTTCAATTACAGTTATTATAAATACGAATTTCCAGAATGACTTTGATAACAATTGTTTGTTATATACATAACCAAATAATCCAGTTGTGGAAACAATACTGATAACTCCGTAGTTTCTATCACCGGACCATGAACCGCTTCTACAAACATTGAAGCTATCGATATAGCGATAATTAGCCAAAAGTAAATTTTCCAGAGCATTTTTTACACTTCCCTACTCATTAAAATGACCCTCTCAATTTTTCCATTTCTAGTATATCAAACCAACCTAGTAAAATGGGCTTATTTTTAAAATAATCCTTTTGAAGCGCATCCAATACAATATACGCTTATTACTCCTAAAATACCTAGAATAAATTGGGTGTTTATATTTGCAACAAAAAAAGCCCTCACAATGAGGACCTCGAAAAAACCTACTCTTATGTAAATCTCCCGGAAATTGTTTCATCGAGCAGATCTTGTTGGACGAGCTTTATAAACTTATTTCGCTGTTCTTCAATCACCACGAGCATTCTTCCCCCGTCTTATATTATTGTGGTCTTCACTCATTTTGTAAATATCAAAAAAAAACGCCTAGAATGCCATTTATATGGGCAACTCATCGGTATTCTCCTTTGTTCTTCTACGATGTTTCAAATGCGACAGCTTCTACTTGAAAAGAAAAAGCAAGAGCTGAGTGAATACAAAGCGATTTACATGATTAAAGATTACTTTCCGTTACTGTTTCGAGCAATGAAAGAAGACCCAAATGAACTTGTAATGATTCTGCATCGCCTTTATCAGCTACTCAAAAAGAACGGTCGTAAATGTCATCGATATAAGAAGCAGACCGTTTTTGATATTCTAGGGGTTGTGTATGAAAAGACGGTGAAGCCTAGACAAGCTGCCTAGCAAAAAAATCATATTTTAGTAGGCTTCTTTGGCGTGCCTACTTCTCCATCACTCGCTCGTTTTGCGACAATGGGCATTTTATATCTAGTCATTTCCATTGTTAGCTTGATGGGTATGTGACTGTACCCCTAATAAATCAAAATGGGTTTAACTGTGTAGAAAGTAATTTACTTTTTAAAAAAGGCATCGTTCGCTCAAAAAAATGAGTAAACAACGCCTTTTGATTCACATGGACTTTTCCAATGGCCTCTTACATTTAAGCTGGTAATATGCTTTTTTAAACTAGCGATAAGTTGTGGTAAAAGCAGCCAACCAAGGATTCAGTCTCTTGGAAGATTGTCTCATGAAAAATAAGCAATTAGAATGTTGCCGATTTCACGCTTACTTTTTCGGTGTATAGATAGTATTACTATTTCCATCAATAATTAACAATGATTTTCTTGGTATTGTCTCACCCTGAAAATTAAACTCATCTTCCGAAAAATTGGCTACTACACTTAATGCTTCACCAAATTCAGTCATTTGAACTAGCCTATCATCTGATATAATTTTGAAACCCGTCATTTCTTCAGTTATTGCTTTTTTGCTAAAATTTGACCATACCTTAGAATGTCTTACTATTGTTTCTTTATGTTTTTCCCACTCATGTTTATCTATATGATATAAAGGAGGTACATTATAAAGTACTTCATACAACATCCTATTTGATATTTCATCTTCTATTTTTAAGGTTCCCCATCCCCACCAATAAGTCGTGATCACTGAATCGTTGTAAACCAACTTATACAATGGGATTGTGTAGTTTGAATCCAAAAATAACTTCTTGTACTTATTCTTTAAAGGTATTTGTTTTGAAAACAATTCTGGAACTCCACCAGTACTCGAATAGTATCTCCCTACATAGTAGTCACTTTCTTTGTTTTTGCTCATATCCTTATCCATCCAAGAAAATGATGGCGTTTCTATTCCATGTGCAAAAGCAACATTTTTGTTAGCAAAATCATTGCCGCCCTCAGTTCCAACTACCATATTCCATTCTTTTTGCAGATACTTCATTCTCTTAATTCTTGCATGAATATCTTCCTCTTCAGTAGTCACATGTTCTGGCGTATAGTCATCATAGATCTCCCCAGTGCCGTCCGTGTCTAAAAACCATGAATTAAATGCTAAGCCAGTATTTAAAATTGAAGTTACTCTTTCTTTTACACTAGGCATTGCAAGCGTCGGATTCAACTTTCTACCTTCACCTTGGAATCCTTCAATCTTATTCCCATCTTTATTGGTTACAGTTGCATTCTCATAAAGTGAAGTATCTTTAAACTTAGCAGTTTCCCACTTCTCTTTACCTGGTTCATGGATTGAATGATACGAATCATAAGTGCCAATTAAATAGCCCATATCGTCTACTTCTTTTACTAACTCCGGTTTAATAAATCCTTCTTGCCAGTCATCTAAACCAATCCACATATTTTCTAGCCCAGAATCCTTCATATCCTTTATCACATCTACAGTATTTGCATCTGCCCACTGCTCTATTGGATCAACTGCATTTCCAAGTACGCTTTTTAATAATCTCTTATTTAGTTCAATTAATTCAACAGCATTTATATTGTCTATTCCTTTGTTCAATAATTCCTGTGTTTCTTTATCTGCTTCAGTAAAAATTTCTGGATTATAGAATTCTTTTAGCTGAATTAAAGCACTTAAGCCTTTGACAATTCTATTTTTAGTATATTTGTCTACATAGTCTAAGTTATTTAAATCATTAAAGGCCGATGAAAGTTCTGAACCATCCTCAACTTTAGTATTTAGTAACCTCTGAATCCATAATTTCAGTTTTTCAGGGATAGCGTCTCTCAGTATAGCCCATTCTATATTTTCCTCTGAAATCACAGTTCTATTCCAAAAATAAGCATGTGGGGCACCATAAAGCTTTTCAATATTACTATTTTCTCCCGTCTTTTCGCCCAAGGTTTTGAAGTCCCCTTGTTCAACCAAATAATTTTTATAGGTCTTTGCAACATCTACTGGATCTTTTTTCGTTACATATATTCTAAAACCATATTCCTTCTGTTCGTTAATAGCTGGAAATTCATGATTAAAAGTAAACTCAATATCATTTTTTTTCTTAAAATTAATTTCACTATTATAAGGATTTTTAATTATATAGACTAGTGAATACTCACTTTTTTCAACTGCAAAAAACTGCATAGAGAAAGCCTCAATCACCTTCATTTTTTCTTCACTTAAATATTCTTTCCAAATAGAATCATTGCTTGGAATATACTTCCCTTGATTTAACGGGAGCATATATCCATCACCTTTCACTTTCGGCCACGCGAACATGTTATCTCCATCTTTATTAGATATTATGGATACATCTACATACTCATCTTTTTTTTCAATTTCAACATCAATTTCCTTTTCTAAATAGCTCCAGGTAATAGTATCTCCACTGTCTTCTAAATTTGAAACCTCCATTTTCTCCAGTGGTTCCGATGCTCTTTCAATAGTTCCATTGGACTCTACCTCAAACGCTAAAGTTTCTGGATCCACACTAAAGTTAAAGTCTAAATTATCTATTTGTGAATGGACCTCTTTGCTAGGTATATTTTTGTCCTTCACACAGCCGGTAAGGACACTCGTTGCAATTGTAGCGATTAACATGATTGATAGTATTTTTTTCATGTATTGCACCTCCATAACTAGTGTAGTCCCGGTGTGTTACACGAATGTTACAAAAAACACTAATCTATTATTTTTTAATTCAAATCCAAAATCGAAATTATGATGATCCAAGATGGTCTTGATAATCGGTAATCCCAAACCTGTGCCAGAAAGCTCCTTACTTCTTGATTTTTCTAATACATAAAAAGGTCTCCATATACTGTCCAAATCACTTTCTTCCATGTCGCCAACCCCGTTAGCAATTGTCAACTTCACGCCATTAGCCTCTCTAGTTAACTTAATGTCGATTCGCTTATCATTGGAATATTTAATTGCATTCGTAACTAAATTATCGAGAACAACATCTATTCCTTCTTTGTCTGCACTAACACAATATTCTTCACTCGCATCAAAATGCAAGGAACAATCAATATCATTTTCCTTTAGAATCAACATGTATTTCTCCATAATATCTACCATTCTTTTACCCAAATCAAAATTAGATTTGGTATATGCGCTATTTTCTAATTCTGTCCAAAACAACATCTTTTCAATTAAGACATCCATTTTCTCAATCTGTTCTTCAATTATATCTCTAAATGTTCCGTCATCTAAACCGTCCACTATACCTTGTTCATACACTTTCACTATGGATAGTGGCGTTTTTAACTCATGGGACACATCTGACATTAATTCTTTCAATCGCTTATTTTGACAATTGATTTCATCATGGGATTTCTCTAATTTTTCACTCATACTATTTATACTTTTTGCAAGATCGCCTACCTCATCATTGGTGTTAATCTCTTCTTTCCTGAATTTCAAATCAGCTATATCCTGAGACAAAACTCTCAAGGATTCTAAAGGTCTTGTAATTTTTTTAGATAGAATGACTACTAAAGAAACAATCAATAGTACTGAAATAGTCATTAGAAATATATTCAATCGATTGATGATTAAAATTGTTTCTTCCATATGTGGTAATGGCAATGCTATGGCAATAATAAAATGATCTATCTTGATAAATTTAGTTAGAACTTTATATTTGCTTACGCCTTGGTCATAGATTTTATTCACACTGTTGTTCTGCAAAGTATGTAACGTACTTTCCGTAATCCAAAATTTGTTTAGCTTTAATTTCTTCCTTTCAAATTCTGATTTTATGTTGTCATTCAGTCGATCCAAATTGCCACCGATTTCTGAATACACTATGGTTACGGCGTGTTCCTCTTCTATGCGTTCCAAGTCGTTCACAAAATTTTTTTCAGATACACTACGTATATCGCTCGCTAACTTGTCTAAAATCTTCCTTTGCTCATAGATGTAATATCTGTCTACCAGGAAAATATTTGCTACCATCGAAAATAAAAAAGTGCAAATAACAATGGATGACACACCAACTGAAAACTTGCTCCCGATTTTAATCTTCCTTCACCTCCAGACAATAGCCCACACCTCGGTAAGTTTTGATAACATCAGTACCGATTTTAGTTCTTAGTCTCCGGATATGCGTATCGACTGTTCGAAGATCACCATCATAATCCATGCCCCAAACGCTATCAACCAACCTGTCCCTCGATAAAATAACACCTTTATTTCTACTGAAAAACAGCAACAAATCATATTCAATCTTGGTAAGCTGTAGTAATTCTTCGTGCTTGTATGCTTTTTTTCATGCTCCATTATCCTAATATCTCTTACTTTAATTTCTTCGCTATTATTCATAAGTTTTTTAGCTCTTAATAGTAGTATTTGTGGATCAAATGGTTTCTTAATATAGTCATCAGCCCCACTATGTAAGGCCTTTATTTCATCTTCCGTTTGACCTTTCGCTGTTAATATCAGAACTTTAGTCTGGCTATTATCCTTGATATATTTACATACCTCTATACCATCAATTTTCGGCATCATCCAATCCAAAATAGCTAACTCGATCTTGGTCGATTCAAATATATCCAATGCTTCCTGCCCATCATTAGCCGTCAGGACATTGAAGCCTTCCTTTTTGAAATAGGTTGAAAGTATCTTAACCATTTGCGGCTCATCATCTGCGATTAAAACAGCCATTTCTTATTCCTCCTTCGGCATTAAGTTTTACATAGCTAAGTTAAACACTGATAGCTCCGGAGGGTTCCAAAATCTCACAGCTATCTTCGTCGTGCCGATTCCTCTATTTACATACAGATATGTGTCCATCGCTAACTGATACATCCCTTTTGTGTATATCTTCGCAAAAGGGGGTGTCACCAGAGGACCAAATAACGGGACAACCACTTGCCCGCCATGACTGTGTCCCGCCAAGGCTAAATCGAAACGATCAGCCTCTATTTCGTCTACAAGATCCGGCTCATGTAGCAGTAACAATTTGGCTTCCTGGCTGTTAACACCCGCAAATGATTTTTCAATATCTGGGTGTCCAAGCATCGCATCATCCAACCCTATAATCGTTACTAACTGTCCACCGTCAAGTTCAATGACACTATTCTGATTTTTAAGTAGCTTAAATCCTGATTTTATCATAATGTCTTCATAAAACCTGACCCCGCCACCTCCGTAATCATGGTTTCCCCAAATAGCATATTTGCCATATCTACTATTTAGTTTACCCAATATGCCACTTATTTCTGACCTTCCCTCGAACTCAGATGCTACATCTATGAGATCGCCCGTAAAAGCGATGATATCAGGTTCAAGCTCGTTTATACTATCGACCAGTTTCTCTAGCTGCTGTAATGAATAATTAGGACCCAAATGCACATCTGAAAACTGAACAACACTGATAGATTCCCGACTTTCCGATGACAGCTCTACTTCAAATTCCCTTGTCACCAAGCGTTTTGGCTCTATTTTACATGCAGAAACAATGATTCCTATTACGACTATGCTTAGGATGAACAAGCATTTGATAACTCTCCAAATTACTCTTTTCAAAGTCACACTACCTCTCTTATGTATGAAGACTAACTACTACCATACATTCTCAGTGTGACAACAATGTTACAAGCAAAAACTGCCACAACCTTAAAGGCTGTGGCAGTTCGATCTTTTAAGTGTTTGTAATCTACGCATCTGCAATCAAAGACGTACATGGTTTCCTCACTTGGAATAGGCTTCTGCTTTTTCACTGTAATCCTTCAAGTGTTTTCACAATTTTCTCCGTATTAGCAGCAAATATATTATTGATGAATAATACTTCTTTTACCTCTTCTTCATTTACTAATTTCGTTAAACTACTATTGTAATATCTAGAATCCACTACATATATTTCGTCATAATGAGGTATTAAAAATGGCACAAATGCATTTCCATAAGACTCTTTTAAAACGACTAGTTTTCTCCCTTTATTACTATCATTATTTTGAATTTTAATCATTGGAAAATCTCCATGTAAAAATATAGAGTAAGCATTTAACACCATTTGCATAATCGGCATATAACGTTGAAGGTACTGCTGTATCTTCTTTCCCTTTTTCATAACGAAATACCTTGTAATCAACGGGAATCTTGTAATAATCAATAACATCTTTATTCTCTTTTAGTTTAGTATCTTGAGTTTGTGTAAATAATGTACCTGAAAAATCTTTCTTAGAATATTTTTCGTATTCATCTAATGACTTCGCTTTAAATCCTGCTTCTTTCGCATTTATCCCCTCTTTTTCAAAATGTGACACAAAAGTGATGTCTTTCCATGCTATGCTTTTAACAAACGAATAAGGAGCTGTAATATGATTAAAAAATATGCTGTCATTTTACTTGCTGGCTTAATGCTAATTGGTTGTTCTACTCAATCGAATGTAAAGGTATCTAAAGGAAAGACATCTAAAGAAGAGTCAGAACTAAAAGATCCCGCAGACTCTTTTATATACGAAGCAAACAAAACTAAGCATACACAAACAGTGATACTTGAAATCGAGTCGAAATAATATGAAAAAGAGCGACTGCATTTAATTAGCAATCGCTCTTTTAATTTACCTGGTCCTATAGTAGTTTTCAGCTGTGTAAATAGGCCAGCTCCAAAACGCTTCACCTTGTGAAATAATGTAGCGGTCTAAAAAGATTTCAAAATTAAGATTTAGAGATGAAAGCTCTGTAAACTCCAAAATATTAAGGTAATTTGGATCCCCATCCTTTAGTTTTTCTGTATCTAATATTAGATAACAATCATTCAACAGATGTGCAATCGGTTAAGATTTTGATTTGAATGGAACTGCAATGATGGTATTCCATTGGGAAAGGCCCTGCATTATTGGTCAGAAGATTCATTATTTAGTAAAATTAAAGGATATTTTCACCATTTGTATTCCACTTAAAAACCATATTAATGTCCGATTATGCGTTGGGTTCAACAGTATGGTCCTGAATTAGATGAGCGAATACGACGTCATCTTAAGCCAATCAATGATTCATGAAAAGTAGATGAAACGTATATCAAAGTAAAAGGTCAATGGATGTATCTGTATCGTGCAGTGGATTCCAAAGGAAACACGATTTATTTTTATCTCAGTAAAACAAGAAACAATAAGGCTGCAAAGCGCTTTTTCAAGAAAGCTTTACGGTCTTTTCATGTTTCTAAGCCTCGTGTCATGACGGTCGATAAGAATCCGGCTTATCCTATAGTAATTGAAGAGTTGAAAAAAGAGAAAAGCATACCTGATGGTATGCAACTTAGACAACAGAAGTACTTGAATAACATAGTGGAGCAAGATCATCGCTTTATAAAGTAGCGATTCCGTTCTATGCTAGGATTAAAAACGTTTCGAACAGCCAAACAAATCATATGTGGAGTGGAGGTGATGCATATGCTGAAAAAAGGACAACTTCAACAAGGGGTAAAGTCTGTCCAAAGTGAGATTGAATTTATACATAAATTATTTGGAGTAGCCTCATAATTCATAGATGAAAAGGATATTGAGGTTCTATGTTCCTAACAAGTCATATTTGCACCAGAACCACAAGAAATACTCTATCGGTTGTTCAACTGAAAAATAAAGCACCCTTTGTCAACAATGACTTTAGGGTGCTTTATTTTATAGGACGTGTTTTGGATTCTTTATTTACATTTGTATAAATTATAGAAAAAAGAAATTAAGGCAGTACATTACCTGCAGCACGATAGATGCCATACCACTCTTCGCGAGTAAGAAGGATATCACCTGACTTACAGCAATCCTTTAAACGGCCTTCATTCATCGTACCGATAACCGGTTGCATGTTTGCTGGATGACGCAATAACCACGCGATAGCGATGGTTGTGTTGCTTACTTCATATTTATTCGCGACTTCATCAATCTTTTGATTCAATTCAGGAAACTTGTCGTTACCTAGGAATACTCCCTCAAAGAACCCGTATTGGAAAGGGGACCATGGCTGAATGGTAATATCGTTCAGTCTACAATAATCAAGTATGCTACCATCTCTGTTCACAGCAGAATCATTTTCCATGTTCACATTAAATCCATTAGAGATCATATTTGTATTGGTAATACTTAATTGAAGTTGATTAGCAACGATTGTTTGCTTCACCGACTTCTTAAGTAATTCGATCTGCATTGGATTCTGATTGGAAACACCAAAGTGACGAACTTTTCCTGAACTTTCAAGAATATCGAAAGCCTCTGCCACTTCTTCTGGTTCAACCAAAGTATCCGGACGGTGTAGCAGCAGAATATCTAGGTAATCTGTATTTAATCTCTTTAAGCTTCCGTCAACTGATTCTAAAATATGTTCTTTTGAAAAGTCGAACATTCCTTCTCGAATACCGCACTTAGATTGCAAAAAAATCTTTTCACGAATATCATCGTTCATATGGATGGCTTCAGCAAATATTTCCTCGCATGTTCCACCCCCATAAATATCAGCATGGTCGAAGAAATTTGCACCTAATTCAAGCGCTGATTGGACAAAGTGCTCAGCCTCGGCCTTTTCCAGAGAATTAATGCGCATACAGCCGACTGAAACAACCGGCACCTCTAAAGTACTTTTTCCAAGTTTCATAGTCCGCATGATATATCCTCCTTGATTGTAATTTTGTAATTTCATATAACGCGTTTGAACTTTTCTTCCACGCTGGTGGCAAAAGTATATATATACGACAATGGAAAATTTGGCGTATGTATCCCTTATTGATTGTGACTCACAGGTACAGCGTTTTCAAGAAATTACTACGCAGTATTCAACCTTGTCCTCCATGCAGAAGGCAGTTGCTTTTTATAATTATTTAACTTTATTTTATAGAATATTTTCGTAAAGGGAATTAGTAATTATATCAATATAAGTTGGGATATTTTTATGGGCACTTTGGATATTCATTGCAACTAACTAATAACCTTATTCAACAATCGGGCGCTTTAATGAAGTAACTAAAGCCTAATTTCTCAGTGTTGAAAGCAAGAAATTGGGCTTTTTTATATTTGGATTTCCTTACCATTGTAAATCCGTATTTTCCTGATGTTACTCCTTAGCGTAGGAAAAATCGGATTTTTTATCCTGAATTTCTCTTAGCGTATGTTTTTCGCGTTTTGTTGGTAGGACCCCTTGATTGCATATTACTCCAAACTTCTGTGAAATTCCCTTCATTAATTCTCAACCCCATTGCGTTTTTATAGCTCCCATAACAGCGCGATCGGATCCATTAATCATCAGTGAGGAAGAAGGTCCCCGCTAATGGTTAGTTAAAACTTATAATGTCTCTATAAATCTCTTAAATGCCACTGCACCGTCTTCATTGCGCTTAAACACACCAGCATCTTCTAAGCAACGTAAGAATTTCTTACCTACTTCTTCCTTAACGATTCTATTTACACTCTCTTTATCGATTTTGTGACGATATTTAACCTTTAACTCTTCTGCCCAGGTCATATGATGATGGGCGATGTTATGAGAAAGGTCTATTAAAAATTTTTCTACCTCAGCAAGTTCTGATTTCAAACGTGCTGGCAACACAGCTAATCCCATCACTTCTATCAGACCGATATTTTCCTTTTTGATATGATGTACATCCTGATGCGGATGGAATATACCAAGCGGATGCTCAATGTTTGTTCGATTATTTCGAAGAACAAGATCTAATTCGTATAGATTATTTTTCTTCCTTGCAATTGGCGTAATTGTATTATGTTCTGTGTTATTAGTAAAGGCATGAATATCAACAGATCGATCGCTATAACCTTTCCACTTTTCTAAGATATATCCACCAGCTTCGACCAATGAATGGATATCCTCACTTCTCATTCGAATAACTGACATTGGCCATTTTAACACAGAAAATTTAACTTGAGGGTGGCTGTCTATATTAAAGGAAAACTCATCTTTCGCCTTGGACATAGCAAATTCATAGCGGCCGCCTTGATAGTGATCATGGGTTAAAATAGACCCGCCTACAATTGGCAAATCAGCATTAGAACCAGTAAAATAGTGGGGAAACTTTTCTACAAACAGCAGTAAACGTAAAAAAGCTTCCTTGCAAATTTTCATATCACGATGTTCTTTTGATAACAAAATGCAGTGTTCATTGTAATATACATAAGGCGAATACTGTAGAAACCATTCCTCATTCCTAAGATTAAATCGTATCATTCTATGGTTAGATCGTGCAGGATGTCCTATTCTTCCCTCAAATCCTTCATTTTCAATACAGAGCAAACATTTAGGGTAATTTGTTTTAGTACCACCATCCGCTTTTTCTTTAGCAATTTGTTTTGGATCTTTCTCCGGTTTGGATAGGTTAATCGTAATGTCCAGCTCTCCGTACTCTGTGTTTACCCTATAACTGACATTCTTATTAATTCTCTTAGTTTGAATATAATTGCTATTCTTACTTAACTCATAGAAATAGTCAGTTGCATATTCAGTTTTTTCTTCATACCTTTCATAAAAGTTATGATTAATAACAGAAGGTTTTGAAATAAAGCAGTCCATCATTTTGCTGGCTAAAATTTCTTTAGCATCCAAAAAGTCTTCGATGATTTTTTGCTCACAAGCATAAGCAATTAGGGACTCTAAAATATCTGGAATTTCTGGAATCTCTCTTTCTGATACAATGGGCTCCCCTTCGATAAAGTTGTCCATATTTAACAAGGAAAGGATTCGGTTTCTTACATATAACTCATCTTCCCGCTCGATCAGCTTCTTTTCCAGACCTTTATTAATCAGCTCTTGAATCAATTGATAAATATTCATAAACCTCTCCTTCCTTAATCCTCATACCCATTTGGGTTATGTTTATGCCAGTTCCAGGCTTCTTCTATAATCTTGTAAACTGACGTACGTTTTGGATACCACCCTAAAATCTCTTGAGCTTTTGATGAAGACGCCACCAATTTGCTTGGATCCCCAGCTCTTCTTGTCCCTATCTTTTCCGGAATCGCATGTCCTGTCACTTCCCTTACGGCATTTATAATTTCTTTTACAGAGAATCCTTGATTGTTACCTAAATTAAAAATGTCGCTTTTTCCACCATTTTGCAAATAACGAAGGGATAGAATATGAGCCTCTATTAAATCCTCAACGTGGATATAATCGCGAATACATGTGCCGTCAGGAGTATCATAATCCTCTCCAAAAATAGTAATCGACTCTCTCTTACCGAGGGGTACTTCTAATACGACAGGAATGAGATGAGTTTCCGGTGAGTGATCTTCTCCGATGGCACCATCTTCCCTGGCTCCTGCCACGTTAAAATAACGAAGGGATACATACCTCATACCGTATGCCTCACTGCACCAATGCATCATTTTTTCCATGGCTAATTTTGTTTCTCCGTACGGGCTAGTTGGGCATGTTGGCATGTCCTCTGTAATCGGAACTTGAGTTGGCTCTCCATATGTTGCAGCGGTAGAAGAGAAGACAATATGATTGACTCCAAATTCATTCATCACTTCTAATAATATTTGAGTACCGTATAAATTATTATCATAATATTTAAGAGGGATTTTTACAGATTCTCCAACTAATGAGTTCGCTGCAAAATGCATTACTCCATCAATATGTTCTTGTTCAAAAACCTCACTTAAAAAGCTTTTATCACGAATATCTCCTTTATAGAATGCAGCTTTAGGATGAATAGCTTTTTCATGGCCCGTTTGCAAATTGTCTATGACGACTACATTGAAATTTTGTTCTATTAACTGGTAAACAGCATGTGAACCAATATATCCTGCGCCTCCAAGAACTAAAATACTCATACTAATTCCTCCCCTGTGATTTCTCTCGCTCCATCTCCGATATGAGCAACATAAAAGGTTGCTTCATAACCGATCTTTTCTTTATACAAACTGCCAACATCCATAATAAACTGATCTACTTGATCAGATTTTACAATCGCTATGGCACATCCGCCAAAACCGGCCCCTGTCATTCGGGCTCCGATTACGCCTTTTTGCTGCCAGACAGCTTCTACTAATGCATCTAACTCTTTTCCCGTTACTTCATAATCATCACGTAAAGAACGATGAGAATCATTCATTAATTCTCCGAATGTATATAAGTTACCGTTTTTTAACTCTTTCAACGCTTTAATCGTCCGGCAATTTTCATAAACGACATGCTTTGCCCGTCTTCGAATCCCTTCATCCTCAATAACATTTTGATAACTGTTAAATAATTCTTCCGTTAATTCCCCAAGTGATGCAATATTTACGTGTTCCTGCAGTTTTTTAAGCGCACACTCACATTCACTTTTTCGTTTATTGTACTTAGAGTCGGCTAATTCGCGCCGCTTATTCGTATTCATAATAATGATGTGGTAATTATTTAAATCAATAGGGGCATATTCAAAAGATAACGTCTGGCAATTTAAAAGCATTCCAAATCCTTTTTTTCCCATACCAATAGCAAACTGGTCCATAATGCCGCTATTGACGCCGATAAAATGGTTTTCAACTTTCTGACCGATTTTAACTAGCTCCACTCTGTCTATAGCCAGATTCAAGAGCTCCTGCACTGCAACACCAGTGACCAATTCAATCGAAGCGGAAGAGGATAAACCTGCACCATTAGGGATATTGCCGTAAACCAATATATCTAAACCGGTCTCAATTTCATAGCCACCCTCTCTTAAAAAGCGAATCATCCCTTTCGGGTAATTAGTCCAAGAATGTTTTGGGTCATATTGTAAGTTATCCAAGTGAAGCTGAATAAGCCCTTCTTCAGGAAAATTCACTGAATATAAGCGAATAAGTTTATCGTCTCGTTTGCTTGCTAAAGCATAAGTACCAAAAGTAATGGCACATGGAAATACATGCCCGCCATTATAATCAGTGTGTTCTCCAATTAGATTAATACGACCAGGTGCAAAAAATAAACGATAGTTGTTATGTTCAAACTTCTCTTGAAATAATGCTTCTAGTTCTTGTTGTTTCATAATAATACTTTAACTCCTTCCTCTGCTTCTCCTCAGATCATTAAACGATCGCTCTTTTTTTATTTTCTATATAAATCGGCACCTCTCCATTCGAGTGGTGTGTTCTGGACATTCTGTGTCCAACCTCAAAGGTTCACCTAAGCGGCTGGCGCCAACCCCGAAAGGGAGATGTGATCCAAATCTGATAATCCAAGGAAACATTAGGTTTAGTAAGTGGGCTTGCTCAAGGTTTTCCCACAATGTTAAAAGAAAAAATCCCGGTATAAAACCGGACCTGAAGGATTATCCCTTTACACTTCCAGCCGCCAGTCCTTCGATAAAGAACCTCTGTAGGAATAGGAAGACAATAACCATCGGAAGCGACGCCATTAAAGCGGCTGCTGCAACCAGGTTAAGCTGGCTGGCATTCTGTCCAAAGAATCCTGCGAGTGCGACAGTCAATGTCTGCACACTTGAATCCTGAAGGAAGAAAATTGCAAACTGGTAGTCGTTCCAGATGTATACGGATGAGATAATCAATACTGTTGCTGTAATCGGTTTTAAGAGCGGAAATACCACTTTGAAAAATACACCAAGCGTGCTAGCGCCGTCTAGTTTTGCGGCTTCTTCCAGTTCTTTCGGAATGGTTGAACGGATAAAACCTGCATACAAGAAAATCGTCAATGGCATAAATGCCGCGACGTTGTTTAAAATCGCAACCAAATGCGTATTCATGAGTCCGATATCGACAACAAGGCGGTACAATGGAACAAGTGCTGTAAGTGGAGGGATAACCATAACCCCTACAAACAGCAAATACATGTATTTGTTTAGCTTTGTTGTTCTTCTTGCCAGTGCATATGCTGACATTGAGCCGAAAAAGATGAGAAGCACTGCAGAGAAGATTGTAATAATTGCCGTGTTTACAAATGCATTTCCGAGATTAGCTTGTTCCCAGGCGAGCGCGAAGTTTTCTGTGTCAAAGTAATCGGGAAAAGACCATTTGGATGTGAAATCGTCCGTCTTTTTTAAGGACGTCGTGATTAAAATATAAAATGGGATCAGGTGAAACGCAGTGATCAACAGCGCCAGTCCGGTCAACAGCCATTTTGTCCGTGATGAAAGTTGCCCCATTAAGCTTCAACCTCTTTTCGTTTAAAGTAGAAAAGTGCCGCCATACTGATGAATAAAATAATCAAAGCCATCAATATCCCTTGCGTTGCGGCGTATCCCGCATCCTGTCTTGAAAAATACAAGTTATACATAAATGTCGACATCGACTGAGATGCATTTCCCGGCCCGCCGTTCGTCAATGCAACGATTACATCAAACAGCTTTAATCCGCCGATAATGTTCAGTACCATATTAATTGTGATCGAAGGCATTAATAGAGGAATGGTAATGTTTTTAAACTTTTGCCAGCCAGTCGCCCCATCAATATCCGCTGCTTCAAAGTAATCTTTTGAAATGCTTTGCAAGCCAGCAAGATATATAATCATCGCAATGCCAACAAACTGGAACGTGTTAACGAATACAATTATGTAAGGATTGACCGCTGGATTGCCGAGTGCGTTAATTGGCTCTTTGCCGAAAAACATAATAATATCGTTTAACGCACCGCCCTGGAATGCAAAGAAGAAATACCAGATGTACCCCATAATAAGTGGGCTGATAATAACAGGCAAATAAATGATCGTTCTCGTAAAGGATCGTACTTTTAAATTGTGATTGAGCAATAAAGCGTATCCAAGTCCAACGATGTTTTGTAAAATCGTGCTGCCGATGCCAAAAAGCAATGTATTTTTTACTACTAGCCATGTATCAGGGTCGGCAAACATCCGCTTATATTGATCAATCCCAACGTAGTCATACGTCTGCGAGAAGCCGTTCCAGTTTGTAAATGAAATCCTGATGCCGTCCAAGAACGGATAGATAATAAACAAAAACACAATTAGTACACTTGGCAGATACATCCACCACAGTGACGATTCCCGCCGGCTTTTTTTCATTTTTCGACTCGTCGTTTTCGTTTTTTCAGATGCCTTCGTTAGCACTACAGCCATTTTTATCCATCTCCTTTTTCTAAGCGATTGGAGAAAAGGAGCTGGTGCCCGCTCCTTTTCCCGATGCTGTTATTTCCCTCTTAAACGTGTGTATTCCTGTGCCATTTTTTCAGAAACCTGTTCTGGCTTCATCGTCCCGGCAATAAGTTCTTGTCCGGTTGAACCCATTGGATCCCACATACCGCTTGGCAAATACTCGCGATCAAAGTAAGGATGAATCTGTGTTCCTTTATATTGTTTATAAAATTCCGCAAAGTAGTTGTCTGCTTCTACATTTGTCAACGCTGATGGAAGAGACGTACCTTCCGCGAACTTTTTCGCTACTTCCGGCTGGGCAATATACTTGATAAATTGCTTTGCTTCTTCGAGATGCTCCGATTTTTTCGATACAGCAAGCGTCAGTCGTTCGCCCCCGATCCAGCTTGGTGAATCGCCTGGATGAATAGCCGGAACCGGCATTGTGCCAACTTTCACTTCCGGATTCAGCCCCGTTACTTCACGGCCAATCGAACCGTTCAGCATCGTAAACGCAATTTTATTTTGTGCCATCAATTCAGGCCCCTGTGTTACCTGGGCTGTCAGCACGTCTTTATTCAGCAGTCCTTTATCATTCATTTCTTTCAGCTTTTCAGGAAGATACGTGTAGTTGGACCAGTCAAAGGAACCGTCCAAAAGCTCTTTTTTATAGCTGTCTTCTTTATCGGTGATAAGGAGAGGCGTTGAAAATTGATCAAAATATTGGCCAAATTGGCTTTTATCTGATCCGCCCAACCAAAATGGAACCACTTCTCCATTGCTTTTTTCTTTAACGGCTTCGAGTGCCGCCATGAATTCATCGAATGTTGACGGTGCTTCAATGCCATATTCATCTAACAAGGTTTTGTTGTATGACAATCCATCCAGAGCCTGGTTAATTGGATAGGCGTGAAGTTTTCCTTCATCGTCCGTCAAAATAGGCTTCATCGCCGGATCCAAGTTTGCTGCCCATTCCATATCACCTAAATCTTCAGTGTATTCCCCATACCGGCTTTTTGCCCATCCGTGCGTATCAAATAAGTCCGGCATATCGTCCGCTGCCATTTTAACGCGTGCAAGGTCTTCATAACCGTCCCCCGGGTATGTATCTTCAATATCAATATTTGGATTTTCTTTCTCGAAATCCGCTACGATTTCTTTAAAAGTATCCATGTCCGCTTTTACCGTTGCCGTGGACATGAGTGTTAATTTAACTTGACCGCCGCTTTCTCCTCCGCCATCCACGCTGTTATTTCCACAGGCTGTCAGTGCCATAATTGCTGATAAAGAAAGTACAGATAATGACATTCGTTTTTTCATGGATTTCCCTCCGATTGTAAATGAATATCTTTTAGTGAATGATTTTCTGCCCGCTTCTTTTGCTTTACACCGCAGCTTTCCCGGACAATTAAAGTGGTTGGAACCATAATCTTTACGGGCATTTCCCGGCCTTCTAGCCTATCAAGCATCATTTTGACGCCAAACCGCCCCATTTCTTCTGTAGGGATTTTCACAGTTGTCAGCGGCGGTGTTGTAAATTGGGCCATTTCGATATCGTTAAAACTGACGATTGCTACATCTTCCGGGACCCGGATATTTGCCTCCTGGAGCGCTCTTATGGCACCAATCGCCATAGAGTCACTCGCGATAAAAAATGCTTCTGGCAAGCTGCCCTTTTCAACCGCTTCTTTCATTAAATCGTAGCCGGACTGAATTGAATATTCTTTTACAAACAGCAAATCCGGATCATAGGCATTTCGCTGCTTCATTTTGCTTTCATAAACGGATTTGCGCGCATCAGGTGTATAAATCTTCTTCAATGCCTGTGCATCTTCAACGGATATTCGTTCTGTCCCTCCAATATAGCCAATTCGCTTGTACCCATAATCTCCCAAATGTTCCATCGCCAAGCTGGCTGCTTTTTCATAATCAAAGATGATTGAATCGAATTGATCTTTATGCGCGTCTTGGTTAATAAGAACAATATTGCGGTTATATTCGTAAATTGATTCAAGAATATGAGCATCTATCCGTCCAACAACAACCAATCCGTCCAGTTCTGAAAGTTCTTCTTTTGCTTTGACCATATGCTGAAGGCGAATTAACTTTAACGAAGTGATTCCCCTGTCAGCACTTTCTTTTTCAATGCCTTCCCTAATGGACTGCCAGTAAGGATCTCTTGCTTCTTCCTCTTGTGACTGAAGCAGTACCATTCCAATTTTTATATCTTCTGTTTTAACTGCTTCTTTTTGATGGACCTGATTTTGCATGCGCCTGCTTTTGACCGTCTGGTAATTTAACTCTCTGGCCATCTGGAAAACTTTTTTTTTAGTTTCTGGTGAAGCAGAAAGTGTTTCATCATGATTTAAGACTCGCGACACAGTGGCAGCGGATAAATTCGTTAGCTTGGCAATATCTTTTATTGTTGCCATAAGACTTCCCTCATTTTTAGTAAAATTTACTGAATAAAATGAGTGTAGCACGGAAAGTTAGCGCTTACAATAATATCTACTGAATATTCAGTTATTAGCCATCAGACAGTTTTACTGTCTGATAGCTTGTATATTCGTTTTATATTCCGGAAGCATCTCACCATGCGCTTCAATTAAGTCGTCACACATGCTGATAATATCATCCATGGAAAGCTCGGCCGCTGTATGCGGATCAAGCATTGCTGCCTGATAAATTTTTTCTGTTAATTTTGTCATAGCCGCTTCAATGGTCAATAGCTGTGTATTAATATTAGAGCGGTTCAACGCCGCAAGCTGTTCCGGAAGTTCACCCACATAAGCTGGTGTAATGCCATTTCGATTCGCAATACAAGGCACTTCTACAACTGCTTTTTCCGGCAGATTGGAAATGAGGCCGCCGGTATTTAACACGTTGCCGCCAAATACGAATGGTTCGTTCGTTTCCATCGCTTCGATAATGCGCGATCCATATTCTTTGGAGCGTTCATGCGTCAAGTTTTGGTCATTCATCAGCTCTTCTTTCGTTCTTAACCAATTGGTAATTTGTTCTTCACATCGACGCGGATATTCATCAAGGGGGATATTGAATCGGTCAATTAATTCAGGATATTTACCTTTGATGAAGAAAGGATGATATTCCGAATTATGTTCAGAAGATTCCGTCACATAGTATCCGAATTTGTCCATTAGCTCATATCGGACCATGTCATGATGCTTTGATTTTTGCTTTTCTTTCGCCCGTTTCTTAATTTCAGGATATAAATCCTTGCCATTGGATTTGATTTCAAGCAGCCATGCCATATGATTAATACCGGCAATTCGTTCATCAATGTTTTCATATGGTATATCAAGATCTTTTAGTAAATCGCTTGTACATACTTGAACGCTGTGGCATAAGCCAACCATTTTCACATTTGTATGCCGTGAGACAGCTCCTGTTAGTGTGGCCATCGGATTTGTGTAATTTAAGAGCCATGCATCCGGGCAAACTTCTTCTATATCTTTGGCAACTTCCAACATGACCGGAATCGTACGTAGCGCACGGAACAGTCCCCCAATTCCAATTGTGTCAGCAATTGTCTGACGAAGGCCATACTTTTTCGGAATGTCAAAATCAATAACTGTACTTGGCTTGTAACCTCCAACTTGAATGGCGTTGATCACATATTTTGCACCATGCAATGCTTCTTTTCGATCTGTGTATGTCTTGATTGTAACACCGGCATTTAATGTTCTTTTCAAAGCATTGAGTAATACCCCTGATTCTGAAAGACGGTCGGAATCGATATCGAACAAAGCAAATTCAAAATCCTGAAGAGCAGGAGACAACATGCAGTCACCCAATACGTTTTTGGTAAAAATGGTACTTCCTGCGCCGATGAATGTAATTTTTTTCATTTGTCTTCCTCCATTAAAAGTTAGTGTTGAAAATTTAGTAAATTTTAATTAACATATTGTTAAATAAATAATACAGCGCTTCCATTATCCAGGCAATGGTAAATAAAATCGGAAAAGAGGTAATATATTGCTATCTCGGTCAAATGACAATAACCATAGCTTTGTGTATCATATTTCAAAGGAGCCTTTAACTGAGGCAGCTCGGATAACCTCCATCGGTTTTGAAAAACGAACATCGACTGATTATTACTGGGATGGCCGTATGCGTCAAAATGATTTAAAAACGTGTATTTTCCAATATACACTGAATGGATATGGAGAAGTTCGGGTAGGTGAAAAAACGTATACAGTTAAACCTGGCGAAGCGTTTATCGTCAAAGTACCAAGTGAACATTGTTATTATCTTCCTGAAGAAAGTCCTGAGTGGGAATTTATTTTCATTACACTGGAGGGGACGAAAGCCGAGGAGTGCTGGGACTACCTGATTAGCCAATTTGAGCTGGTAGTCCCTGTGGATGCAAATGCCCCGTTAATTTTTTTACTACAAAAAATTTATCAATTTGCTTTAAAAGAAGGCATTGAAGATACCTTTACTTCTTCTGCATATGCATATGAATTTATCATGGGGTTGTATCGCTTTGCGAAAGGACTGGACAACCAACAAACTGGGATACCGGATGATATACTCATGGCGATTCAATTCATGACGACACGCTATCATGAACCGCTGTCATTGGAGTCCATTGCGGAGCACGCCGGACTGTCCAAATACTACTTTACGAATAAATTCCAAAAGTACATGAAAACAACCCCCATTCAATTTTTGACAAAGAGACGTATACAGAAAGCAATGGAACTTTTATCAACAACAAATAAGACGATTCAGGAAGTTGCAATGGAAACGGGCTATGACAATGCGAATTATTTTAGTAAAGTTTTCAAAAAAATGATTGGCACCTCTGCTGACAGTTTTCGAAAAGATAAAAAAATGCCAGACTTTGAGCATGTTATTATTGATTAGCTATATAAGTTGAATGAATGGATTCTGCACTCACATCGCCTGGTATACTTAAAGAAAAACCTTGCGAGAGGATGTATCCGTGTAACAAAAGGACAAGTACTGCCCTAACTTCAAGCTGCCATGAATTCTACAAAAGGGCACCATAATTTTGAACGGTATCAGGCCGTTTAACTTTCGCTGATGTTGTTTTAAAATAAAGTTTGATCAATTTTAATGCTAATAATTGATATAAGATTAAATAGAAAGAACATGTTTTGATAAAGGATTATTCAAATCAATATATACGAAGATTGATTACCTGACTTTCATACACGCTTTTTTGAAATGGATTTCGAGATGCGGAATCCATTATTTTTTTGCTTTTTCCCATGCCCATTCACCCGATTGGCTAGAACAGAACTCTATAACACTCTCTGCTAGTCTACTTTCTCCGGCTGTTAATACCACCTCTGAAGTAGGATATTCCTTTAACATCAATAAAGAAACCCTTGAATATAGATCCCAAAAAACCTTCCGGTATTCAGGGAACACTTGATCTAAAATGGTGTGAAACTGACCATGCGAATCACTTCCATTAGGTTGCGAACAGCAAACTTCATTGCACCATAAACTCCTGCATTTGGAAATGATTTAATGCCCGGAACACTTGAAGATGTGATAATTTGACCAGACTTTTGTTTGGTAAATTCCGGAATAACGGAGGCTACTCCATATAAAACGCCTTTTAAATTTGCCGTAGGAGGATTATTCCTATCAGGTATGGGAATCCAATACGTCTTATGGGGAGGATTCCCATACCTGATTTTGGGCTTGGTGACCCAACATTCATTATGTTAATTTTTTTTAACTTAAACTCTCATTTACGTTTTAATTATAATATTCAATTTTAAAAAGGGCCCCTCTTGCTAATGAAGTGAACCAAAAAGTTAGACACTTTAATTAGGCAGCCTTGAGGGCATGAACTCGGTAATCTTTAGGGCTCATGCCTTTTAATTTCACCATGATTCATAGATGATTGTAATAACGGATATATTCACCTAGTCTATTTCACCCATATAAGAAGCCTGTAAAAAATTTATATCTTGTGGATATTCATAAAGTTGGATACCGCTTCCATATTTTGATATATCCCAAAAATAATATTTTTTTATAGTTATTTTATTTTCGACGATAATTTGTCCTCAACCCATTTACTAATACTAATCCCTTCTTGTTTAGCTAAATCTGAAATTTTTTCTAACAATTCATTTGGTAATTCAAAACTAGTTTTTCTATATGGGCTTCGTAATATCAAAGTACCTTCTTCATGGTGCATTTCACCATTGATTAAATTCGGTAAGATATCAGCAATACTAATCATCTCTGGCATTAACGGTCTTTCCCCTGCCCGAATGAAGAGTAAAACTGAACTATCTTGCTCTCTCATTCTTACGTTTTCACCACCCCAGTTTTTATATAAATAGTCAATGAAGGGATAAAATACAACTTCGTTTTTCGGTACCTGAAGCTCTACATAGCCTTTATAATCCAAAGGAGGTTGGTGTATCGAGTATGATGGCTTTAAGGTATAAGTTTTCATTCCTTCTTCATACGTCAACCACTTTTGGATATTGGGTAGGTAGAAACCAAATACATTTTCTTCATTACGAACCACACGTGCCTCTGGTATTTTAGACGAATGAAATCTTTGATACAAAGCAATGTCATTTTTCGAGTCATAATATTCATATTTTTTTGGTCGCTGTGTTTCAGTTGGTTTGAGTGACTTCTCTGCTTCATGATAGGCTGTTTCCGAAATTACATACGTGATTCTTTCATCCCCATACGGGACAGCCTTAGCTTTTATCGAACCATCTTGAATATACTTATAAACACTTTGTACAGATAACCCCAATTTCTTTGCAACATCATTCGGACTCATACCTGTAGGTAAAGATTGCTTTGCATACACTAATCGATCCACTTCCGCTTTTTCATAACGTGCCTCTTTATGTAATCGATGGGGGTCCTGAATTTTCATGATTTTCTTCTGTTTTCCATAATGATAGATTATGTAGAGTCTGGGCCATGAGCAGCTTTCCACTTCAGAGATATATTTGGAGAAAGTTTTAGAAAAAGACGCCAAGCGATTCATTTCTGTTTTGGAGAGTATATATAGAAGAAGATCTTCATATTCAGAGGGGTTTTTGTGATTTTTGGCGCTCTTAAAAGATCCAGTTTCGAAAATGGTTTAAAGATTAAGGATTTGAAAAATAGTCCAGATTTAATAAAAGATATTTTAACACCTACATTTAATTCATGTAAGTTTTCTTCTTTTTATAAAGAAAGAAAATGATAAAAGAGGGAGAACAAATCATCGGGATGACTTGTTCCCCCTCTTTTTTAGAATCCCTTAGATAGGCATGACGAAGGAATGATAGGACATGTGAGGGAACGCCTCCAAGGGCGGCGTTGGAAAATGTTCATAACATAGTAAAAAATAGAGTTATTTCACGATACCTTAATGTCCCTAACTTACTTCATTTATCCGTTAACATACATTCAAAATGAAACCCTGCGAATAAGCGGGTTTTTACGAGAAAATCGTATTAAACTGAGGGAGTTCAATAAAGTGAGGAGCCTGGCGGCAAAAAAAAGGATATTTAGTTTAAAAAGAATCACAAGTAGATGAATCTATATTGTGATTCTTTTCTAGCTTTTAAAAAATGCGATTCAAATATTTAATTCTTCTCTCCGAACTCTTTTCCTGCTGATTTTTGATCCTTTATTTTAAAAGAAATGAGGAAGCTAATTAACGAAAGTATAGCGATGACAATAAATGAAATTTGCGCGCCATACATATCAGGATGTACTATCTCGGGACGCTGCTGAGCATTTTCGGTAGCTGATGTCATCACAGTGACAAGTATTGCTGTACCTACAGATGCAGCAATCATTTTCATCGTATTATCCATTGCTGCACCATGGGCAATTAACCGTTTAGGCAGCTGGTTTAAGGCGGCCGTTGAAACAGGCATCATAACCATGGCTAATCCGAACATCCTAACACTGTACATTACCATAATAAATGTAAAACTTGTCGAAGGACCAACATCTATATAAGTAAAGGAGGAAGCGGTTATGAGGAGTAATCCGCCAATAACCAACCACCTGGCCCCAATCCGGTCAAAAATACGTCCAATGAACGGGGACATTATTCCGGTAATAAGTGCTCCAGGGAGTATCGCTAATCCAGCTTCAAACGCAGTAAATCCGCGCATGTTTTGCATAAATAGCGGGATAAGCGTTTCGGCACCTATCAGACCCATAAAGGTAATGGCTCCAATAATAATGGCAAGCGGGAATAATGAATACGTGAACACACGGAACTCCAGCATTGGGTGCTTCAATCGCAATTGCCTTTTGATAAACCAAACAAGTGAAATTGTTCCAATGCCTAGGGATATGATAGTACTCTCGTCTGTCCAGCCATAATTACCAGCGGCTGTAAATCCATACAATAATCCACCGAAACCCACGGAAGATAAAACAATCGAAAGCACATCCACTTTTGGCCGTGTAACTTCTGTTACATTTTTTAAAGCGAAGAACGCAACTATGATATCAATAATAGCAATTGGAAGAATGATAAAGAATAACACCCTCCATGAGTAGGTCTCGGTAACCCAGCCCGACAAAGCGGGCCCAATAGCCGGCGCGAAGGAAATGACCAGCCCGACCAGTCCCATAGCTGCACCCCGTTTTTGAACAGGGAAAATCATTAGGAAGACTGTTTGCATTAACGGGAGCATAATTCCGGCTCCGCTCGACTGAATCATCCTTCCTAGCAGCAGCATTTCAAAATTAGGAGCTAGCCCCGCAACCAATGTACCAGTAGCGAAAATCCCCATAGCTGAAAGGAAGAGCTGTCTGGTGGTAAAGCGCTCCAGTAAAAACGCGCTCACAGGGATCATGATCCCATTAACCAGCATAAAAACGGTAGTTAGCCACTGTGCACTATTTGCCGTAATATTCATTTCCTCCATTACAGGAGGAATCGCGGTAATCATTAATGTTTGATTCAAGATCGCAATAAATGTACCCGCAAGCAAAAGAGCAACAATTGTTGTCTGTTTACGATTTGTTGAACTCAATTATGGTCCCCCTTTACGATTTGGAAAAAAACATACTTTTGTAGATTACACGAATTTACATCAGATTTCCAGTAATTTGCTGTTAAAATGAAAGCAATAAAGTCGGCATTAAATAATTACTTTCCCTACAAATAAAAGGGGATTTCCTTTGAAGAACCAGCTGCAATTGATGTACTTTCTATTGGCCTAGTCATAGGGTTGCTGTCACAGACCGCAAAGTAGCAGATTAGTAGAGAGATGATGGGGAACACAGGAGCAAAGTGTATGCTCCTTATGTTGTTTATAGGGTCCGTTTCTGAATAGCTCTGTATAAAAAAACCTGTTAAATAATTCCTTTAATGGAGTATTCCTTACTGTCATACATTCGTAGGACCAAGACTATTTTATCCTTGGTTATATATGATCTCATCTTTCAAGTAATTTTTCGTGTCTCGGTTTCTTCTTGTATAAATATTGTCAACTAAGGATAATGTCATTTTATAGAGTAGGTTACCTTGTTTCGTTAGTGGCTTGATGAATGGCCAGAGTGTTCTTATCTTTAGTCTTCCCTACCCATTTCGTCATTTACATTGTATCCCCTTGTAGAATATAAGTTTTGTGCTGAAATTAAAAAAGAGCACTTTGAAAATACCGATGCTCTTTAAATAGTAAAAAATAAAATTATTATTTATTATTTTCTGATTCTTATACCTTTTCATTGTGCTATCACAAATATAAAGGTGTATTTCCATTCCTGTTTAGTAATCTTTTTTTCACCAACCAAGCGCCTCCCATAATTCCTGCATCATTTCCTAACGTGGCATTGGCTAACTCCACTCCTTGCAATACTCTTGGAAAAGCAAAACGAGTAAATTGCTCTTTTAAAGGTACTAACAGTGCATCCCCTGCTTTGGAAACTCCTCCACCAATGATAATTTTCTCAGGATTTAAACCATTCGCAAGATGAGCTAATACTAATCCTAAATAAAGGGTAACTTTCCCAATCACTCTATTAGCTAATTCATCACCCTCATTCGCTACTTCAAATACTAGCTCAGATGATAATATTTGATGTTCATTGTAAAAATCCCTCAGTCTACTTGGTGTCTCGGTAAAAGATAATTCTTCAATCGCTAAACGAACAATACCTGTGGCAGATGCTATGGTTTCAATACATCCCGTTTTCCCACAATTACAAGGTGCCCCATCCTCTACGAGAGAGGTAATATGCCCTATTTCGCCACCTGCCCCATTTATTCCATGTACAATTTGCCCATTGGAAATAATTCCACCACCAACGCCCGTTCCCAAGGTGATACATAATAAATCTTTTGACCCTTGTCCAGCACCCTTCCACATCTCCCCAATGGCTGCTGCATTTGCGTCATTATCAACTATGACTGGCAAAGATGTTCCCATTTCAAGAAGATCCTTCAAAGGAAAGTTATTCCACCCTAAGTTAACTGCGACATCAATAGAACCATTCCCCAAGTTAACAGGACCGGGTGCTCCAACCCCAATACCAATTAACTTCTGTTTTTCTTGCCCCAACTCACTTAATGTTTGATCTATTGATTTAGCCATCTCCTTAGGAATATTTTTCCCTTTTTCATTTATATTGGTAGGAATTTCCCATTTATATATAATCTCACCATTTTGATTGATAAATGCCATTTTAATAGTTGTACCGCCTATATCTGCACCCACTAACCATTTTTCATCCATCAATACTCACCCTTTTTCATTCAAGTTGGCAAGGAACTGTATGCCTTAACCTTACGGCAAGTTAAGATTAAATTCGTTAATCTTGTACTAGCTATCGACTATACAGCTTTACTTTTTTATATAGTAATTAAGAAGTTTAACTCCTATCTTTCCTTGTTCAATAGAAATTTTTCTAGAGCTACGATAGCCCTTTGTTCATCGTCTCCATCTGCAGTAAATTTAAACTCCTTTGCTATGTCTAACTGTCAGGGCCATTCCCCCGATATTACTTTTCTCAACTACCTTTTTTCCTTTTTCACAATATTAATGTCACTGTTAAAAGATGATGCTTTTCCTACAAATTTCAGCACCAGATCGAGATTGGAGTCCATGACGAAGAAGTACGTCAATTTTTTTCTACCATTAATCCTCACTCTACCCTTACTAATTTATCTATATTTTTAATTGAAATTAAAAAACTTATTTCTCGTAGTTCATACATCTGTTATAAGACACCAGCTTCTCTTCTTTTATGTGTTTTCATAGGAAGTGGAATACGAGTCTCCGTTTTACTATCAAAGAAGTGTACCTTGTTCATGTCTATAGCTAATTTCATTTGTTGACCTGCTTTCACTTCTGTACGAGCATCCACGCGCGAAACAAAGTTCTGATCATTAATTTGTGAATAAACCATTATTTCAGCACCCATTAATTCTGCCACTTCCACTTTAATATTTATTGTTGTATTCGGTGAGGCATCAACGAAAATCAGCTCATCATGAAAATCTTCTGGACGTACACCTAAAATTATTTGTTCACCTATATATCCTTGCTCACGTAATCCTTTCATTTTTCCCTCTGGCACCTCAATACGTACCGGTCCGATATGGAAGATACCCTCTTTTAAGGTACCAGTAAAGAAGTTCATCGCAGGAGAACCAATGAACCCGCCAACAAATACATTTGCAGGTTCGTCATATACTTCTTTTGGTGCACCCACTTGTTGAACAATTCCATCTTTCATAACAACAAGACGAGTTGCCATGGTCATCGCTTCTGTTTGATCATGCGTTACATAAATTGTGGTGGTTTGTAAGCGTTGATGTAGTTTAGCAATTTCAGAACGCATTTGGACACGCAGTTTTGCATCCAAATTGGACAAAGGTTCATCCATTAAAAATACTTTTGCATCACGAACGATTGCACGACCTAAAGCAACACGTTGACGTTGCCCACCCGAAAGGGCCTTTGGTTTACGCTGTAAGTATTGCTCTAGACCAAGGATATGGGCAGCCTCTTGTACACGACGATCAATTTCCTCTTTCGCGAATTTACGTAATTTCAGACCGAATGCCATATTGTCATAGACGCTCATATGGGGATATAAAGCATAGTTTTGGAAGACCATTGCAATATCTCGGTCTTTTGGTGCCACGTCGTTGACACGTTTACCATCGATAAAAAAATCGCCTTTTGAAATCTCTTCAAGTCCTGCAATCATGCGAAGAGTAGTTGACTTACCACAACCAGATGGACCAACAAAGACAATAAATTCTTTATCTTCAATCTGAAGGTTAAAATCTTTCACTGCTGTTACGTTTTTATCGTAGATTTTATAAATATGATTTAAACTTAACTCGGCCATTGTTTTCTCCTTCTTGAATCAGATTTTTTAATTTGTAATAGACTAGAATTTTATGATAATTTGATTTTGAAAAAATATTGTGATATGGATCAAGTAGATTCATACCACAACGATCTTTCAATAAAATTAACTTGTTATGCCCACCACATCTGTGAAGGTGATTCCTCAATTAAAACCGTTTGTAAGTTTGTCACTGCACGTTCGAATCCCTCATCAATAGACATGATCGCATCTTCATGCTCGATACTTACCACATAATCATACCCGTATGTGCGTAATGCACTCATCATATCTGACCATTCTTTTAAACTATGTCCACAACCAACTGAACGGAACGTCCATGCCCGCGAGCGAACTTCTCCATATGGTTGCATATCGGTTAACCCAAACATATTAATATTTTCTTGATCTAAATAAGTATCTTTGGCATGAAAATGATGAATGGCATTTTCTTTGGCTAAAATCTTAATGGCTGCCACTGGATCAATTCCTTGCCACCATAAGTGACTTGGATCTAAATTCGCTCCAATTGCATCACATGTTTGTTCTCGAAGTTTTAACAAGGTATAAGGTGTATGAACTAAAAACCCTCCGTGCAATTCTAATCCGATTTTCACGTTATTCTCTTTTGCATACTCTCCTACCTCTTTCCAATAAGGAATGAGCTTTTGTTCCCATTGCCAAGTTAAGATCTCACCATATTCATTTGGCCATGGAGTAACCGGCCAGTTTGGGTATTTAGCCCCCTCGTGATCACCAGCTGTTCCTGAAAAGCAGTTGACAACAGGTACATCAAGTAAAGAGGCCAGCTTAATCGTTTTACGTAAGGTTTCATTGGATTCTTTTGCAAACCCTTCTTCTGGTGAGATAGGATTTCCGTGACAACTAAATGCACTAATCGTCAATCCACGATCCGCTACTTTCTTTTTATAGCTTTCTCTCGCATTCGCATCTTCTAATAATTCATCTAACGGGCAATGATGGTTTCCTGGATAGCAGCCTGTCCCAATTTCCACGGTATGTAACCCAGCTGTTTGCACTTTATCTAGCATGTCTTCAAATGAATAGTTTGCAAATAGAACAGTAAATACACCCAATTTCACGTTGTTTTCCTCCTATAGGTCCCAAATTCTTAATATGGTAAGATATTTTTATAAAGCAGATTTTAAACTGCTGGCTCTTTTATCGCTAAAAAGGTACTTACAATTTGTTTGGTTTCATGAGATTCAATAGCGGCTAGAATAACAGATAGAGATTTTGCCCCTTCCTCTCCTGAAACGGCTGGCTCTTTATCCTCTACGATAGCATTTACGAATTGTTCAATCACATGTGAGTTGTCTTGGCCGCCCTCATCGTTTGATTGAATTTTGCCAAGCTCATAATTTGCAACCTCACCTGTTGCGTATTGAACGATTAAGGAATACGTTGGATGATCTTCTAAACGAAGAATTCCTTTCTCACCGTAAATAATCGTGGAGTTATCTTCTTGACCCACGTACGCCCAACTAGATGCGAGCGTTCCAATAATTCCACTTTCTGTTTTTAACACACATACTGCGTTGTCATCGACATTAGCAAAATCTTTAGCGTTCGTTTGCACAAATGCACCTACTTCAACGATTTCTTCACCAAGAATGTAACGAAGTAAATCTGTTTTATGCACACCTAAATCTCCCATGGCTCCAATAAACGCTTCATTCTTTTTAAAGAACCAACTCTCTTTACCGTCAACACTCCATTGCTCAGGTCCTCCATGACCAAATGCGGTACGGAAGCTATATATTCTTCCAATTTCACCACATTCAATAAGCTGACGTGCTTTTTGATGGGATGAAACGAAGCGTTGATTGTGACCGATCATAAGTTTTTTGCCACTTTCTTTTGCTGCTTGAATCATAGCCTGAGCTTCTTCTTTTGACGTAGCCATTGGTTTTTCACACAATACATGAACGCCTTTGTTTAAAGCTGCGATTGATATGGGCGCATGCAAATAATTTGGTGTACAAACACTCACTGCATCTACCGTTTTGCTTGCGAGTAATTCTTCATAATTTTTATATACTTTTGCACCATACTGCTTGGAAACTTCAATGGCGCGCTGTTCATTTATATCACAAACTGCTACAATCTCTACTTCTTTATTCATTTTATATTCTGGTAAATGACGAAGTTGAGCGATACTTCCACAACCTATAATCCCTACTTTTACTGTTTTCATAATCAGTTTCCCCTTTAATATCCTTAATTTTTCACTGCAATTCGTTCCAGTGGTGTTGCATTTCCGTATATAGGACGTTTTCTGTCAACTGGGTGTGCCCATTTCACGCCATTTATAATGACACGTTGAATATCTTTATTGTGATATGTTGGATACGTTTCATGGCCTGGTCTAAAATAAAAGACTTTTCCATTGCCTCGTTTATATGTGCAACCACTGCGGAAAACTTCCCCACCTTCGAACCAACTCGTAAAGACTAATTCGTCTGGAGCCGGGATATCAAAATGTTCCCCGTACATTTCTTCGCGTTCTAGCTCGATATATTCTGAAATACCTTCAGTAATCGGATGACTAGGATCTGTTACCCAAAGACGCTCTTTTTCATCTGCTTCGCGCCATTTTAAATCACAACTTGTACCCATTAATGTTTTGAAAATTTTGGAGAAATGGCCTGAATGCAATACGATTAAGCCCATTCCATCTAATACACGCTGCTTTACCTTTTTAACAATTACATCGTCTACTTCATCGTGAGCTAAATGCCCCCACCAAATCAGCACATCTGTTTCCTCTAATACAGCATCTGTTAAACCGTGTTCGGGATCATCCAATGTAGCTGTTTTTGCATCAAATCCGCTTTCTTTTAAAAATGCTGCAATAGCACCATGAATACCTTCAGGGTAGACTTCTCTTACAACTGGATTTTTTTGTTCATGTCGATTTTCATTCCATACAGTTACTTTTACCATCATAAATACTCCCTCTCATTTTGATTTGATGTATTGAAATTATTATCCGTAAATCTCCAACTTCACAATACATAAGCTGTCGATTTGACTGCCCAACCGCTTTCTAAAGTATTTGCTTTAGAGGTCTGCCTGCCAACCTATCACTCTATGGACTGCACTGAATTAAGTCGTTAAAAACAACGTAAACGTTTACGTTAATGGTACTGTAGTCTTCCTCATAGCGGATAACGGCTGTCAATGCCCATGAGTTGTGGAACAGCCATTACATCACTTGAACAGAATACGGCTGTAAATGTTGGATAGTCCAAACTTGAACCACCCTTTATTCCACGTTGAAGACCATAATACCCATATGTACTCATTTGAATGGTTACCGTAACACCAACATCATTTATAGCGTCCTTAAATCCATTTACACGAGGAATTGTCGAAATGACATCTCCTTTTGTTCCGGCAATCATCCCAACATCAATTCCTGTTAAAACTTCACTTGTTAATTGTTTCGATAATTTGAGAACCAGTAAGCAATATATCTAGTACAACAGCCTTAGCCTGATAACCAATCTCGTCAATCACTTTTCTGAATGCCAGAAACAGATAAAACTGGCTTTCTTTGCTGCATCAATAATTGTAATTTCCACCAACTTTCTACGTAAACGTTTTCTAAAATCACACTAGCACATGTGTAAAACCTTTTCAACGATTTTTCAGATATTTTTGAATTTTATAAGATATTCTGTTACTGCAAAAAAAAGTGGTATCACCCCTTTATGGGTATATTTGTATAGTGTTTATGGAAAATGAGTGTCTAAGCTTGAAAAGCATGTACAGACAGAAAAATTACTATAAAAAAGGGAACTATTCTTGCACAAATAGCTACTTCAAATCAAAGGATAGAATGACTTATCTGGGGCTTAGATTCAAAGGTGAAAATTTTTTATTCGATTGATGATCAGTCCGGATAAACTATGCTTCTTCCTTCTTGAATAAAACCCGCGCCCGTTAGCTGAAAGAATGTTGTTTTACCTGTACAATTAGCATTAGCAATCTTTTAACTATCTCACGTGAACTTTCGGAAGTTGCGCTTACTTTTATCCACGAACTTCGGCTTTCTAAAGACACATCTTCTATCCTGGAGACTCTTCTTTTTATAGGCTGTGCTTCCTATGATTTCTTTCATTTCCCATCTCCAACGAGTCTGTTTCTCTCCCCTAAGATGGCAGAAATAGTCGCCTATTTTGTGTTGGTAATTTCGGTTTTCTGTGAATGTTTTTTTGATTTCGCTTATGTTAACCTCTCTTCACTCCAACTATTTGCAACTGTATATTTATCATTGTGTATGTGTGTAACATCACATCATATTATGTTTTCGTTTTCTATCTAGGGCATTTGTTTTCGAAAACCTTCATTTACATCTACATCCACCTCTATTAACCCTTTTTTCAAAATATATGCTTCATATATTTTTCATTCACATAATCGTGAAATTAACGGATTAAATGTTTACATATGAAACAAGTCGTTTGACGAAAGTTAGAATATTCAAATTTTGAAATAAATTGTATTGAAAACGCTTTATTTATATGTTAAGGTTTTTTAGAAAACGTTTACGTAGAAAGTTGGTGAAACATGTCGATTACCATTAAAGATGTAGCAAAGCAAGCAAATGTATCCGTTGCGACTGTTTCTCGTATTTTAAATAATTTGCCTGGCTACTCGGATGAAACACAACAACGAGTAAAAAAGGTAATCAAAGAACTTGGTTATCAACCTAATGCCGTTGCAAGAGGTTTAATTAATCGCAAAACAAAAACGATAGGTGTACTCGTTCCCAATGTATCTGATTTATTTGCAAGTGAGGTTTTAGCCGGAATTGAGGAACAAGCTCATGAGTTTGGTTACAGTGTAATGATATGTAAAACCAATCATGATGGTAAACGAACGATCAACTACTTGCAGGCATTGTATGAAAAACGGGTGGATGGAATTATTATCGTCAGTGAATTTATCACGCTAGATTACTATAAAGCGATTGAAACAAACAATGTACCGGTTGTATTAGTGGCAACACAATCAGACTATCCCCTTCCCTTTATTAAAGTAGATGATTATCAAGCTGCTTACGATGCCACGACCTATTTAGTAGAAAAAGGGCATTCACATATTGGAATGATTGCAGGAACAAAAAGCGATATCATTTCGACAACTCCACGTGTAAAAGGCTTTACAGACGCATTAAATCACGTGGGAATAACAGTGACCAATGAAATGATCACGTATGGAGATTTTTCTTTCAAGAGTGGTATTAAGGGGATGGACGATTTATTGAAAAGTTACCCAAAAGTAAGAGCTGTATTTTGTGCAAGCGATGAAATGGCTGTAGGAGCCTTATCACTTTTATATAAAAAAGGAATTAGAGTACCGGAAAGTATATCCATTATAGGATACGATAATACAGCTACAGCTGAGAAGGCCATTCCCCCACTTACGACGGTAGCGCAGCCCTTATATAAGATGGGTAAAGATTCCATTCAACTTTTATTAGATCCATCTTTAAAAATAAACCAGCTTTATCCTCATCATATTGCTGAGCGTGATACAGTCCATTCATATAGCGAATAAAGGTTAAGTTACAAGTTGGGGTGATTACACTATTATCACTCCAATTATAAACGGCTTAACGTAAACGTTTACTATCATTGATGATTCCATTAGAGTAAACGTTTACTTATGCATTAAATAGACGAAATTTTCAGACGGGAGATACGTATATGAAGAATAAGTGGCGTTACCTCTGTACTACAGCATTTATAGCCAGTTTACTTACAGGATGTACTAATCAAACAACAGCTGATGAAAAAATCCATATTGAATTTTTTCAAAATAAGCCGGAAGCTGTAGCGACATTTGATCATTTAATTGAAAGGTTTGAAAAATTGCACCCCAATATTGATATTGAACAGAATAACGTTCCTGATTCCGAGACGGTATTACGGACGAGATTGGTGAAAGAAGATGTACCAGACCTTTTAGCGATCGGAGGCAATGCTACGTATGGCGATATTGCAGAAGAAGGATTATTTTATGATTTTTCAAGGGATTCAGCCATCAATAAAGTTATACCAGACTATGTTAATATGCTTAATTTATTAGGTAGAACGAATAATGAGGATAATGGAATTCCCTTTGCGACGAATGCAAATATGCTTTTATATAACAAGGATAAATTTAAAGAGTTAGGGTTACAAGTTCCCAAAACATGGGATGAGCTAATTAACGTTTCAAAACGGATTCAAAAACAAGGAGAATTACCTTTTTATTTTACGTATAAAGATGCTTGGACTGCAATGGTCTCATTTAATGCCTTAGCAGGAAACTTGCAAGGTGACAACTTTATCCAGGATCGCAATTCCAATAAAGCAACTTTTACAGAGCATTACAAGGAAACTTTAGTAAAAATGCTTACATTGCTCGATTATGGTCATAAGGATAATTTTGGCCGTGACTATAATGCAGGCAATCGGGCGTTTGCAAATGGTGAATCAGTTATGTATATCCAAGGAAGCTGGGCAATCTCATCAATTAAAGCAATTAACCCAAATATAAAACTCGGTTCCTTTCCCTTACCTGCATCCAATGATTCATCTCAAAACAAACTCGTATCAGGTGTAGATACTGCATTAACGATGTCAAAAGATACACCACATAAAAAAGAAGCGTTAATGTTTATTCATTTTTTATTAGAAAAGGAAAATTCACAGTATTACATTAAAGAACAAAACAGTTTTTCTGCAGTTAAAAATGTTTTACAAAATGATGAAGCTTTAAAAGAGTTAAACCCTTATTTTGTACAACAAAAAATCACTAGTTTTCCGGAACACTATTTCCCTGCTAGTATGCAAGCAGCCAATTTAGTACAGGATTTTCTAATTAAAGGAGAAGTCAAACCGTTCCTTTCAAAACTGGATGATGAGTGGAATAAAGTCAAAGCGAGAGAATAACAAGGGGGAAAAACGAGTGGTTAAACAATCCAAAGCCTATTACTGGATGGTGCTTCCAGCATTTTTAATATTTTTTGTATTTCATACAGTTCCAGTTTTTCAAGGAATGATTTATAGTTTTACAAATTATAAAGGGTATGGGGATTTTAATTTTGTTGGCTTAAAAAACTATGTGAATTTATTCCAAGACCAACGTATTTTGGCTTCCTATGGCTTTACATTTAAATTTGCCATTGTTTCCACTTTACTCGTAAATATCATTAGTTTGGCAATTGCCATAGGACTTAATGCAAAGATTAAATTTCAAAATACACTTAGAGCTGTGTTTTTCGTGCCGAATATTCTAGGCGTATTAATCGTTGGGTTTATCTTTAATTATTTATTTGCATTTTTTATCCCTCAAATTGCTGAAAAGTTGGGCATCACATCTTTAACACAAAATATTCTTGGTAACCCAGATTTAGCATGGGTTGGAATTGTGATTGTGGCTGTATGGCAAGCCGTTGCATTTAATACCATTCTCTATTTAGCAGGATTACAAACGATTCCAACTGAATTGTACGAAGCTGCTAGTTTAGATGGTGCGGGAAAATGGAAAAGTTTTAAACACATTACATTTCCACTTATTGCATCTTTCTTCACCATAAATATGGTGCTTGCGATGAAAAACTTTTTGATGGTATTTGACCATATTATTGCAATGACAAATGGAGGTCCAGGTCAATCCACGGAAGCCATTTCGGTATTGATATATAAAGGGGGCTTCTCAGGGGGGGAGTTCGCTTATCAGGCAGCAAATTCTGTGATCTACTTTATTTTAATTGTTGTTATATCAATCCTGCAAATTAAATTCCTTCAAAAACGTGAGGTGGATATGTAATGGAAAGTAAAAAAGTAAATTGGCCTATAACCATACTGCTAATTTTTTGCTCACTGGTTATCTTATTTCCCCTCTACCTAACAGTCGTGACAGCATTCAAGTCACCAGATGAAATGAGTAAATCCCTTTTGTCTCTGCCTCATACATTAAGATGGGAAAACTTCGCTGAAGCCATTCGCATGACGAATTTTTTTCAATCTATTAAAAATAGCTTTATCGTTACAGTTTTTACAGTTGCTCTTACATTACTGACAAATTCGATGGTGGCTTATGCCATTGCACGGAATATGCATAGACGATTCTTTAAGTTGCTTTATTACTATTTTGTTAGTGCGATGTTTGTACCTTTTCCGATCATTATGTTGCCTGTTGTAAAGCAAACTAGCCTATTCGGATTAAATAATATGACAGGACTTATCTTTCTGTATATTGTATACGGTTTGGCTTTTAATATTTTTATTTATGTGGGCTATATACGTTCGATTCCCAAGTCATTAGAAGAAGCAGCTTATGTAGATGGAGCAAGTATTTGGACAGTATTTTGGAAAGTTATTTTTCCATTATTAAGCCCAATAAACGCAACAGTCGGAATTTTAACATGTTTGTGGGCATGGAATGATTTTATGTTACCACTTGTTATTTTAAGTGATCGTGATTCGATGACATTGCCGCTTGTTCAATATGTATTCCAGTCACAGTTTACAACAAATTATAACTTAGCATTTGCCTCCTATTTAATGGCACTCTCCCCTATGGTCCTTGTTTATATCATAGCTCAAAAATGGATTATTAGTGGTGTGACAAAAGGTGCTGTTAAATAAGGGGAATATGAGACTGATTAAGAAACAAATTAGAAGTGAAAGGAAGATGAAATTGGAGAAAAAATGGTGGAAAGAAAGTGTTGTTTATCAAATTTATCCTCGGAGTTTCATGGATAGTAATGGGGACGGAATTGGAGATTTACGTGGAATTATTTCAAAACTTGATTATTTAAATGAATTAGGAGTTAATGTCGTTTGGCTATCACCTGTTTTCAAATCTCCAAACGATGATAATGGCTATGATATTAGTGACTATCAAGACATTATGGATGAGTTTGGTACCCTGAATGACTGGGATGAACTTTTGGAAGGATTACATTCACGCAATATGAAATTAATGATGGATCTAGTTGTTAATCACTCATCAGATGAACATAAATGGTTCATTGAATCCCGATCATCAAAAGATGATCCGTACAGAGACTACTATATTTGGCGCCCCGGCAAAGATGGAAAAGAGCCAAACAATTGGACATCAGTTTTTAGTGGTCCAGCTTGGCAATATGATAAAGAAACAGATGAATACTATCTTCATCTGTTTAGCAAAAAACAGCCTGATTTAAATTGGGCAAACCCTACAGTAAGAAAAGAAATTCATGACATGATGATATGGTGGCTTGATAAGGGCATTGATGGTTTTCGAATGGATGTGATTAACCTCATTTCCAAAGCGGAAGGATTGCCCAGCACTCCAGGCGGAAAGCGATACGACTGGGGTGGCGATTTCTTTATGAATGGTCCTCGTGTGCATGAGTATCTACAAGAGATGAATCGTGAGGTACTTTCGAAATATGACATGATGACAGTCGGCGAATGTCCTGGGGCATCCGTTGAAGATGCCACTAAGTATGCGAATAGTGAAGGTACTGAACTAAATATGATTTTTACATTCGAACATATGGATTTAGACTCAGGACCAGGCGGAAAATGGGATGTAAAGCCTTTAAAGCTGGACGATCTTAAAGAATGCATGACAAAATGGCAGAAAGGATTGGAAGGAAAAGGATGGAATAGCCTTTATTTAAACAACCATGATCAACCAAGAATGGTCTCTCGCTTTGGCAATGATACATCTTACCGAGTAGAATCCGCAAAAATGCTTGGAACATTCCTTCATATGATGCAGGGAACGCCTTATATTTATCAAGGTGAGGAAATAGGTATGACAAATGTTAAATTTGGTCTTGATGATTATAAGGATATTGAGATTCTGAATATGTACCGTGAAAAAGTTATAGAGGGTCAAGAGGATAAAGCTAAAGTAATGGAATCCATTTATATTAAAGGCCGTGATAACGCTAGAACTCCTATGCAATGGGACGATAGTAAAAATGCTGGTTTTACAACAAGTACTCCTTGGTTAAAAGTAAATCCAAACTATAGAGAAATTAATGTGAAACAATCATTAGAAGACTCGAATTCTATCTTTTACTACTATCAAAAACTAATTAAGTTAAGAAAAAAATATGACGTAATTGTGTACGGTGCATATGATCTTATTTTAAAAGAAAATGAGCAAATTTATGCGTATATACGTACTTTAGATAACGAAACATTACTTGTTATTTGCAACTTTACAGGGGAAGCAGCCTACTTTGAATTACCAGAACACATTAGCTGTGAAGCTAGACAACTGCTAATCAATAACTACGCGGACCAAAACAGTGATGAAATTTCTTCTAATACATTAAAACCTTATGAAGCGCGCGTTTATCTCTCGAAGTAACGAAAAAAAGTAACCTCGATCGTTTTTGACTTTATGCAGAGTTCACCTTTTGATGAACCTATTCTTTTTAAGCATATGCATCGTAAGGTTCGTGTGCGAGGACTTACAATTAATATTCTAAAACTAGATATACGGATACTTTCAGATTAAAAAGGCATGTGTATAGGAATAAAAAATAACTTTATATCCAAAAAACTTACCCATTAGGTAAGTTTTTCTTTTTTTTCGTTTTAAATTACCGATAACAATACTAGTGAATTTAAATGAGTTATTATAATTCATGTTTTTTGCCTTAACCATGTGGATGCAATAATCCTAGACTTTGCGGTTAATTTAACTCTTCTTTTTAATTCTTTAAAAAGCTCTATATTTTCTTTATCCCTCCTGCAAATAAAAAGCACCCAATTTAATGGATGCTTAGATTTCCTTTCTTTCGTAATCTTATTTCAAATTTATCACTGAAAAATTCATTTGCATTAAATATAGTACTAATGTCTGAAATATCACCTACGTTCACAATTAAAGCATCATCAACTTCTTGATCTGTGAGAACTATGCGATATTCATATTGATTTTCAAAGTATTTATCTTTCCAAAAATAAATATCTGTCCCTTGATTTTTATAAGATCTCATCCTAGCTGTGGAATTGATGTTATAATCATCATATTTTACCAACCCACCTCTGTAAGCATACCCTTTTTCATTGAGTGTTTTAGTAAGTCTGTCAATAAATTGCGATGGGGTAACAAAAATTAATCTATCTCCGAACTCGCTGATCATTTTATCGATTTGTTCTTTAGGTAAATCAAATTTGGTATAGTAATACTTTTCATCCTCCATAACCACTTTTAACATATCGCCGACAATTGCAAACATACAATATAATGGTCTTTTTTCATTTATATTTTTTCTAAAATTCATCTTTTTAGTTCGCCCCGACATTATTAATTCATCGGTATCTTGAGTAAAGAAATTCATTGTTAATTCCGTAAAAACATGTGAAGCTTCAAATTTGTCTCCTACACCTTTTTCTCCCGAAGCACTTTCCATATCAATATACTTTTTGAAATTGTTCATATATAAATCTCCAGACAAGAAACTTTCAACAAAAGGTGTGAACTTTATAAATCCAAAAACTTGACCTTTAAATCCTACGTCTGATATTTTCATACTCTTCATTCCCTCCTATTTGACTACTAAATTCGAAAAAGGGACTATTCACCGGTATTTATTCAATCTAATCTATTCACAAGACTATTAAGGAACGTTTACTGTTAGTGAACATGTAAGAATGTATGCCTAGTTTACAAAGAATATACTTCATTAAAAAACGCTTATCCAAAGGATAGACAGTCTTTCTTCTGTTTAGCTTCCACATGCATATTCGTTATGATTTCCTGTTGTCTTAACAAATTATGAAGGACTAAAAGCTGAATTCCTCTAATTTTATGAGGTTCACCTTTGTAATACAGTACACACAACTGGTACGCATCGATTGCGTCTGTTTTTACCTTTCGTAAACTGGATTTCTTTGCCTGGTAAGAAATAATCGGATTTAGTAAGTTATAGAATCCCTTGTTCCTCCAGATATTGAATAACGGGAGAATGGTAATGCCCTGTAGATTCTAAAATGACCATATCCATCCTTAAAGAACTTTCAGAGCTTCAGCCATTATTTCGGCCGTTTCTTTATCAGGTAATGTACCTGTTAATAAGCGGAAACGGTTATTTTCCGCGTTAATTATTTCTTATTTCATTGCTTGTACCTCCTTTTTAATATCTTATAAAGCTTTCTATAAATATGTACAGGACTTAATAGATTCACTAACAGCCCTTTTTATGTTTCTGAAAATTAAAAGAAGTCCTACTTTGATAAAGTGGACCTGTTGGGTGCTGAAGTAAAAATGCGGAACGCATTGAATGGCTATTCTAAAACCCATCCGGATTATGATTTGATTAGGGTAATGGATTGGAAAGCAATCCATTCAAGGACATCTGAACATTTTCAAAGAAATTACTTAATCACAACCTGAACGTTAAAGCGGTAGTGCCTAAATGAGATGGTGATTTTACAGAAATTCATTTGAAACATCTTTAAGGAGTTAGCTGCACTGATAGCATCTATATAATTACCCGTCCAAGCTTTTCGTTGAAGTGAAATTCAAACTGGAGTGCCCACGGATTTTAAGGCTACACGGAAAGGTCAAATCTTTTAAAATCTATGATTTCTCCCTGCACTGCGATTTGGAACCCTTTTATCTGTCATCATCTTTCTGCGTATACACACCGAAAAAATACGCAATAAACGATATCCACTTTTATTGCAGGGTCCAATATCCTTTTTCAGGGGAATCGTGAATATACAGAATATCACCAGGGCAGCGGTACTGTATAATAGAAAAATAAGCTTACATATTTATAGGGCTATACCTATATCTAAATATCGGGCGGAAAGGTTGGTAACTATCTTGAGTATAAATCCAAATATGGTGGAGATAGCCTCCCTCCTTGGGGAAACGTCACGTGCAACAATACTTGCAAGTCTGCTGGATGGTCGTTTTCATACGGCAGGTGAATTAGCATTGATGGCTGTAATAACACCGCAAACCGCCAGCTTTCACCTCTCAAAATTAGTGGAAGGTAACCTTGTTAATGTTGAAAAACACGGACGACATCGTTACTATCAGCTAGCAAATGGAGAAATTGCGGGCATTTTAGAATCATTTCTTGCCATTTCCCCACCACCTGAAGTTCGGTCGTTAAAACAATCAAGACAAGTTAAAATGCTTCAGGAAGCCAGAACTTGCTATGATCATTTGGCAGGAAAACTAGGCGTCCAATTAACTGAATCGATGTTGAAAGCCGGATATTTGAAAAAAGAAGAGAGAGAGTTTACAGTTACACCCAAAGGAGATCAATTTTTTTCAGAATTCGGCATCGATTTACTTGATTTAAGAAGAAAACGCCGTTCATTTTCCCACTCATGTTTAGATTGGAGTGAACGTCACCATCATCTTGGTGGAGCTTTAGGGAATGGGCTTCTTACACATTTATTTGATTTAGGCTGGATAGTCCGTGTTCCATCTATTCGCGCAGTAATAGTAACACCTAAAGGGAAAGAAGGATTTAAAGAAGTTTTTTGTATAGAGGTATAATTTAATAATCCCTCATGGTGAAACTCTTTTCTTTTTCCCCATGAGGGACTTTCTGTCTGTAGCGGCTTAAATCCTTACGATTACTATAAAGCTCTTTTAACAAATTTATTTTCCTTTTGGAAATTGCTATTTACAAGATAGATGCCAATGATAATAAACAGTCCGCCAATTAGGAGTGACGTGTATATCTGTTCGCCTAATAGTGCCCACCCTGATAAAACACCGAAGAAAGGTGCCAAAAATAAAAAGGCACTTGTTTTTCCTGGATCACTCTTTTGTAAAAGGTAATACCAAACAGCAAATTGCACGATCGATGACATGATACTTAACCATAATAAAATGAACAGCGAATTACCATTCAGTATGAAAAATGGTTTTTCAAGAATAAAGCTGCCAAGTAAAAGCAGTAAACCACCAAAAAGCATCTGATAGGCAGATAAAACCCATGTATCGAAAATCGCTCCCCATTTTTTCGCCAATAAAGTGGAAATGGCCCAGAAAATAGCAGAAAGAATGCCGAAAAGAATGCCAATCTTAAATTCAAGTTGCGCTCCCATCGTAATAATTACTCCCACTAATCCTAATAATACTCCGATCCATTGATATAGTTTATAGCGTGTTTGTGAAAAAATTGTACCGAATACAACAACGAGTAACGGGTTCGTGAAAGTAAGAATTGAGGATTCACTTGCTGTAATAGTGCGTAAACTCAGGAAAATGCACCCCATTACTCCGGCTGTTTGAAAAGTGCCGATAATAAGCATTTTTATCCAATCCCCTTTAGAGTTTGGATGCGGTCTTCTTAAAAAGAATACGATCATCGCCATTATGAATCCAGCAAGTGTGAAGCGTAATGCTGCTAATAATAATGGCGATGAATACGGTAGACCAATTTTAACTACCGCAAAAGAAGAACCCATTAAAAATGTCGTTAAAAGTATCAACAGTGCAAATTTGAAAACATTCATTTTTTTATCTCCTGACATATTTAAATGACCGATCTATAGCTATTATAGCTGGTGATTATTTCAGCTATTATCGAAATATGGAATGCAAGTGGAGATAAATTTAATAGCATCGACATATCATAGGGAACCTTCATAGTTTAATTGGCATAACTAACTTCTTTAAATCATCGTATTCATCTATTGAAATCAACTAAAAAAAATAAAGTTTACCTCAATTCCCGAACCATCACCTCTCCTATCAGACTTCATGCCTTAAAGTTCACTCATCATCCTAGCTAAGCTTGTAATTCCTACTTTTCATATATCTCAAGAGGCAAATCATCCGGATCACAAAAAAAAGTAAATCTTTTTCCTGTTAACTCATCAACACGGATAGGTTCGACCGGAATGTTTTCTTTTTCCAAATCTTTAACAGCTTGATTAATATCTTCCACTTCAAAAGCAAGATGTCTTAGCCCTTTTGCTTCTGGATAACTTAGACGATTGGGGCTTTCAGGAAATGAGAACAATTCCAGCTGATATTCCCCTCCGACCATTAGATCCAATTTATACGACTTCCTTTCTGCCCGATATGTCTCCTGCACGATTTCACACCCTAAAATGTTCACATAGAAGTTTTTTGATTTTTCATAATCGGAACAAATTATCGCTACATGATGTATTTTTTTTACCTTCATTTGCTTCCTCCCTAAAAAGACTTTGGTTAGTAGGTTAACGTAGCGTCCGCACCTATGGGATATGATTCCCGTCAACTAATCAGTTCGCCCCTACTTGTAGAAATTGGTTGTGACTAGATCTCGTTTAACAAGCGAAGGTGCAATACTATATGGATGAAAAAGGCGATGGATCTAGCTTTAAACCTACGTAACATTATAAGGCAGCAGCTTGCATATTTGTACAAACTAAACTAAAATTCCAAACAGTTTTGGATAAGGTATTTCCTGAGTGCTTTAGAGTTCAGTATTTAGATGTTTCTGGTACATTCAAAAGACTTTAAATCGAATTATCAAAAGAGGTGCAAGCAGGCTACGATAGTCATTGAATATGGCTGTTACATAAGCAATTCGGGATTGTCGCAAAAAAGAAAACGACGGATTAAATCATTCACCTCAAAAAGAGATTACGAGAGTTTTAGGATAGAACGTGAAGAAGGAATGCCCTTTAAAGTAGCATGTTGGATTCATGCGCTAGGTTAAGAAGTTGAAGCCTACGATATTTAGGACCTTTGCATCCATGATAAAAACCCCTTGGTCTCAAGGGGTTTTTATACATTCAATTACGACAAACCAGTGACCCAAGTAACACGCTCTCACTTGACGGCTTATTCTTTTAAATTGGATAAAGGGACCTCTTGTTCATTCTCTGGTTCATCAAGAGGATAGATTCTAGCTGTTTCATTATTTTCATCCACATTTTGAATATAGATTGGAACCTCATTGTGGGTTACATTAGCCATAACTGGTGAAGCCGCAATCTCTTTTGCTCGTTGTTTGTTCATTATATTGACCTCCGTTTGATTTGGAATTTTTATCATGTTTATTTACAATTCTTTCATTATTTTTATCATTGGAGCCAGGAAACAAATCCGAAAATATACTTTAAGAGCTCTATGTTTATGACTGTACCCGTTTCTCAATCGAATAAAGGAAAATCATCCGGACCGTTAAGAATAAAAGATGAACTTTCTCAACTTTAATTGGTTATCTCATGCATCAGATTGGGTAAAACCCTAGACCGCTCATGCATTCATTTTTTGCATCGATTTAATGTTCTAAATGAGTAGATTCAGAAATGTGACTTAACGCTTCACCAGCTTCATTAACATGAATATCCACTGTTACAAGATCACCAATAGCACAAATACCAACAATTTCATCATTTTCTACAATAGGAATACGGCGGATTTGATGATCGGCCATCATACGGGCACATTCGTGTGCATCTGTATCCGGATCACATGTGATTACATTCGAAGTCATAGAATCATGGCAATGAGAAGTATTGCAATCTTTACCGTCTGCTACACAATTCAAAATAATATCACGATCTGTAATCATGCCTATGACTTTCTTACCTTCACATACTGGAACGGAACCACAATTGATATCTCGCATAATTCTTGCTGCTGCTGTTACAGAATCATGTGGTGCACATACCTTCACATCTTTGGTCATAATGTCACGTACCGTTGTCATGTTTATCATCCGCCTTTATCAATAATTTTTATCGACTATGATATTTTTCACCGTTTTTTTTAAGTTATTCCTACTACTTGAAAAGTACCTCATTGTAAAACAACATTCGCGGCATAAACACTCTATGGATCAATATAATATAGTCCTATTATCGTAAAGGAAATACAAAAACGCCTGTCAACAGTAAATGGCTGACTGTAACGTAGTGGAAGGAATTTCAAGGAGTTAAATGTAAAAAAGAGCCCTTCCGTTTGAATGCTCATCTTACGGAAAAAGCTCTAAAATAAATGTAACTAGTACATCAAACGAAATGTACCGATTGAGAACCACCGATTAATCCTTGGGTGTAAAAGCTTTATACTGCCGTATATCCGCCGTCTACAATAAGGCTTGTGCCTGTTACAAATGATGCATCATCACTTGCAAGGAAGAGAACAGCCTTAGCCACTTCTTCCGCTCTGCCTAAACGGCCGATTGGATGTAAATCGATCAATCCTTGTCGTATTTCACCTTGCGCTTCCGCAATAAGTGGTGTATCAATATATCCTGGGCAAACTGCATTGACACGAATGCCATCTTTCGCATAAGTCGATCCTAACGTTTGTGTTAAAAGCTTAACCCCGCCTTTTGCTGCAGAATAAGCTGTCACCCCCGGCTTCCCAGCATGGCTATGGATGGAGCCTGTATTGACAATGGCACCGCCAGTGGATTGTTTCCGCATTTGCTCTATCGCATATTTATCAGATAGGAAGACACCGGATAAATTAATATCAATTGTTCTTTGCCATTGCTCATAGCTTAACTCATGTATGTTTCCGTCTCTTGCAATCCCTGCATTTGCAAACATGATATCCAGTTTTCCATATTTGTTAACCGTTTCTTCGATCATATTCTTAATGTCATTTTCATTCGTCACATCGGTTTTAACAAAAAGAGTATCATACCCTTTTCCATTTAATTCATCTGATACAGCTTGTCCATGATCTGCAAAATCTGCAATGACCACCTTTGCTCCTTCTTCTGCAAATAATTGAACCGTACTGGCTCCAATCCCACTTGCTCCCCCTGTTACGATCGCCACTTTATTTTCAAGTCTCATCATATACCCAGATCTCCTTTACTTTTTTCTATGCTACAGATTCCTCGAGAACCAGAAATCCTCATCCCTAGAGGTTCTCCCTAGACGATGATTCATATACCATTCAATGAAAGCTGACTACAATAAGCAATCCTTAAGAAATGGAAAGGCCAATAAAAAGCTTCATTGTATGTTCATACCTTTATTCTACTCCTCACAATTTGAAATACTATCCTATAAAGTGCTGTATAATAATAGGGTAAGCTTCCCCCTTTTATAGGGGCATTTTGTTTTAAGGAGAAGGAATTCGCATGGCTCAACCTTTACATGCATATGAAGAAATAACGTTTCGGCAATTCATATTATTCATAAAAAGTCATAACAAACAGATTGAAGAAAATATCAATATTTATTTAAATCTAGAACCCTTCATATTAGAACCTGAACGTAAGATGATACAATCATTACTGGACTCATTTTTACTATTTTTATCGGACATAAGAGACACTTACGAAAAGCATTTGGACACATGGCTGCAATCACATTTACCCATTTTAAATGTGAATCATTTTAGTATGTTCCGATTAATCTTTGAAAAGGCCATCGTTACCTTAATGGTAAACCTGAAACATGCCCAAACCATATCCATTCTTATGTTCTTATTATCCATTTTCTCTCATCTTATCCATAGCTATAACAAATGGGTGGATGACGAACCTGGGCAGCATTCTAAAACCATTCAAGAAAATGCAGAACTTAAACGACTGCAGCTACTGGACCAATTAGATGAACTTCTGATTAACTCAGCAGGATTTAAAGATTTTGCTTTTATCCTAAAAAAATGTGAAGAATTCTTTAACTATAAAAGATGTGTTTTTTATGCTTATATTCCTTGGTCCAATCAATTGTACGGGACCATTGGATCGGAATTGCCCAAGGTTCAAAGCATGAGGGGCCAACTCAGCTTGAAGCAATCCATGGTGTTCAATTCCAAAAAACCGGTATATTTAAAGGATCCCCATAATTACATCAAAGAGGAACATATACAGTTATTTAATCTTTCATCGGTCATTTTTGTACCCATTGTTCATGAACAGCAAGTGTTCGGTTGGCTGACCTTTGATCAATTAGGAGAGGAATTCGATTATTCAATAGATGAACTGACTTTACTTGATCAGGTCGGAAAACGGCTAGGTTTATATTTATCAAGGAAGGATGATGAGGTTTCATTTGGTACCGACATACAATTGACGGAAAGGGAATCCATGATCCTGAATTTGCTGGCAGAGGGATATAACAATAAAAAAATGGCCGAATTATTGCAATTAAGCGAGCATACCGTTAGAGATTATGTAAGCAGTTTAATGACAAAGTTCAAAGCAAAAAACCGTACACAAGTAGTCGTTTATGGATTTCGCTTAGGTCTATTAAAGTAATATCGGCATTTTTTATTAGTTCTTCATCAAATAGGTCTGTTACATACAGTTACTGGACTTGAAAAACTGAATACAACTATCGTTTGTATTTTCCTTGTAATTGCAAAGGGTCAAATTTTCTTTGCTTCATAATGTAAAAAAGTTCAATCTACCGCCAAAACTTTTTAGCTCAAAAATTAAAATAAAGACCGAATTTTTACATCGGTCTTTAATCTTTTGAAATTTTCATTCATTACTATTGAATATCTTTATTTACCTTCACCTTTTTTTTCTGTTTTTCCAGATAAAAACCATCCGCCTACAGCAATAAGAAGCATGACTGTCCAAAAGATTATATTCCAAATGGGTCCTTCAACAAACTCGTGAGAAATAATGTGCACGGATGGATGCGCAAGAGTATGCATTAATAACTTAACCCCTACCCAACCAACGATTAACATGGCTGCCGTTTCGAGGCTAGGCCGTTCTGTCAATATCTTAACGAAGTATCCTGCTGCAAACCGGATGACGATTAAGCCTGCAATTGCTCCTAATAAAATAACGATGAATTTAGCCCCATCCATACCTCCTATATCACCCATTGGTGTATCTGGTAAGGCAATGACAAGAGCGACTGCAGCTAAAATGGAATCGATGGCAAAGGCAATATCAGCTAATGCAATTTGCGCAACAGTCATTCGGTAGCTTGTCACTTTTTTATCTTTTTCCCCGTGGTCCCTTTTTAATAAATGTTTCAATGAGATGAAAATTAAATAAGCAGCCCCGATTGCCTGAACTTGCCAAACATGGAAAAGGTACGAAATAATAAAGATGGCACCAATCCTAAAAATAAATGCCAATAGCAATCCAATATTGATCGCTTTTTTTTGCTGTTCTTTTGGTAAATGCTTTGACATAATGGCTAAAACCAATGCATTATCAGCAGATAATAAACCTTCTAAAAAAATTAAAATAATTAAAACCCAGCCATATTCCAATAATAACGATAGTTCCATAATACCCCCCTATAAGCGTGTTTAAGTATGTGTAATTACCTTCAAATCCTCCAACACTTTCTCTCCAATATTGTCCCATGTATCAACTTCCTTATTCAACACTTCCGTCCCGTTAGCTCCATAAGAAAAAGAGCTGCCGAAGCAACTCCCTTATTGAAGTAAAGCATCCGTTAACTCTATACTATATTCTTTTAAGCTTACACTTAGTTCCCATTGAAAAAGATTGGGATTTAAATTTTCAATTTGACTAATCCAAAATATTTCATTAAGTTCGGTAAGCATCACCTCGGTTGAATTACCAAATGAGGTATTAGTTCTTACCTACTCTTCCATTAAATGATATTTCTTTAAAATGTCCATTGTGATGTTTTTAGCGTCTGCTGAAGTACCGGAGATATTCGTTACAAAGACATAGTCACGATCCTTTGTTTCAATAAAGCCAACATACCAGCCAATGTTTGACCCCTGTCCTGTTTTCCCGTAAAGCGTATAGTTGTCCCCTTCAGATTGGATCATCATCCGTTTTACGGTTTTCATGACATCCTTATCAAAAGGAAGTTTCTCTGTATATAAATTTTCCATAAAATCCGCTTGTTCAATGGGTGAAATTTCGAGTGAACTACTTAGCCAAAACTGATCGATTCCTCCACTAATATCTTGGTTGCCATATGAAATCTTATGAACCCACTCCTCCATTCGACTCTTTCCAATGTCACGGGCCATGGCTTGATAGTACCAAACAACGGAGTTCCTTAGACCAGACCCAAGCGTATGATCCTGGTTCCAAACCTCAATTTCCCGTTTCACTCCGTCCCAATATTTAATATCATATTCATCTTCAACAGCCCCTACCTGTAATCCGATGAGTGCATTAGGCACCTTAAATGTCGATTGCGGCGCAAACCTTTGTTCAGCTCGATCATTATTATGGATGAAAGTCATGCCTTTTTTCATTTCACGTATTATGAAAGTTCCGTCGCGTTCAGCAAAAAATTCAGCGACGTCAAGCTTCTTAATGTTTAGGTTAACCTTGGCAGCATTGGCTCCACTTGGTTGTTGCAAGCATGTAAACAGAACGGCTGCACCAATAAGTATTAAAAGGACTGCCAAGACCTTAAGTTTTTTCATATTAATCACCCCCGAATTCATTTTTACAATCATATCCATTCTAGCAGATTAACCCAGTATTTTAAGATTATGAATTGTCACCTTTTTATTAAGTATATGAAACGCTAGAAGGGTTAATTTTTTACTATCCTTAAAAACGAATAAAATTCAGTCTTTCCCCAAATAATAAGTAGACTAATAAACAGGGAGGGATTTATGTGGATGTTAATCGTGTAAAACAGATTCTTTCTTCTTCATCTGACATTGAGGTGAGATATAATGGCACGTCAGTATGGATTGATAATTTAAATGAAGATGGCAGAACTGCTACAGTACATCTAAGAGGACCATTAGAGGAAAGGTCAGAAGTGGAAATTGAAGAACTTAAAGAAATATAATGAAGTTCAATTAAAAATATGCTCCTCTCGTAAAGAGAAGAGCCTTTATTTATTTCATCCTTAATTTTTGACCGATATAAATTTTGTCCGGGTTTTTAATGCCGTTAAGACTAACAAGAGATTTTACGGTTGTTTTGTTGTTTTTTGCAATCAAGCTAAGTGTGTCGCCTCTTTTTACAGTATAAGCTGTTGATGAAGTTTCCAATGCACGGGAGTTGGGTGACCTAAAAGAATTTACGTTATTGGTAAAATCCCTATAGGCTATATTCAAATCCACCTTTGTGCTGATCCCGCTTACCTTACCTGAATCAGAATGCTGCCAAATATCTGCGCTACGCCCCAACGTGCTGTTGTATCGGGCAATCCACAAAGCGTAGTTCGCCAATCTTGATTCATCTAACGTATTTTCAAGAAAGTATTTACCGGTATAAAGCATGGCAGAGTATCCAGCTTCTTCAATTGCTTCTAAAAAAACTAGTGCTGCATCGGTTAGCGTTTTTTTCTTTGCCTCTTTTTTATTTTCTTCAAGGTCAAGAACAACAGGATAGTTTAGAGCATTAGAGCTTATCGAATCCAGAAAATAAGCAGCCTCAGCTTTTGCTTCTGCAACAGTAGCAAACTTTGCATAATGATAGGCCCCGACTTTCAAGCCCGCTGTCAAAGCTTGAGGGGCATTTTCTTTAAAATAAGAGAGTTTAGAATAACTCGTGCCCTCGGTTGCTTTAATAAATACAAACTTCACGCCGGCCTTTGCGACTTCATCCCAATTTATAGTACCTTGCCAATGTGAAACATCGATTCCCTTTATATTTTCTTCCATATTAATATCCTCCTCAAGGGAATAACCCAATGGTTGTGCATGATTTCAATCGTTATTCTAATTTTATTATGTAATAATTCTTTTAAACACCTCATGGGAAACATACAGGCTACTGCAGAATATTATTGCGGTTATGATACAAATGAAAACATAACAATCCTTTACCTTTTTTTAAATTCTTCGATCTGGCTTGTAACGAGAAGTTGTCTATTTTATTCTCTTCAATATCAATACCCCATTCCCCAATATTCTAGACAAAATGACATAGCCCTAATTACATTTTAAGCTCAAGCATCGATGATGTTGCTGAAAGAGCTTCGTTCCCTAAAAAATTAGAGCAATCTAACTAGTAAAATTTATGTCTTCCTTCCTACCCTACCTGGAGAAATTATAACTGCATCATTTGAACCTTTTATTAAGGCAAAAAGTGATGAATCTATCGAGTCACCCAGCCTAAAATCCTTATTATCATTGTTATTTCAACGTAACGAATATAAACCTTTTATGACTCATATGATGAGGTGAACAATAGGTGGAAATTAAAGGAGGATGACTTTAATGAGTAAGCAAGTGGTAGGGATATATGAAAACGGTGAAGGTGCGGTAAAAGTTGTTGAAGAACTTTTGATACAAGGGTATAAACGTGATGAAATTTCTGTTGTTGCAAAAGATCGCAAGGAAACAAAAGTGGTCGAGAGAAAAACTGGTACGAAAGCTGAAGAAGGATTAGCTACCGGAGCTGCTACAGGTGGAGTTATTGGCGGGACGGCTGGCCTTCTTGCCGGTGCGGGTGCATTGGCTATTCCAGGAATAGGACCGCTGCTCGCTGCTGGACCTATCGTTTCAGCGCTGGCAGGAGTTGCTGTTGGTGCAGGAACCGGGGGATTGGCTGGTACTCTGATTGGATTGGGTATTTCGGAAAAAGAGGCAGAAAGTTATGAAACGGATATAAAAGCCGGAAAAGTTTTAATTTTAGTAGATAATGATATAAAAGAAGGCCCCACTACTTATAGAAGATAACCTGCACATATCATTAAAAACAAAAAATTAGATTGAAGTAAAGTTAGTATTTCTACTTACTTTTGTTTTCAAAGATTATTTTATGCTATACTGATTTTATTAATATTAGAAGGGATGATGGGTGGCCGATGATTAACTAATCTTATTTTTAAAAATTTGAAATCACATATTTCAAATCAAACGAAATAGGATTAGTCTGCCCATTTTCTAAAATTGTCGAGCTATATTGAAAATAGCTCTTATTTGATCATGCACAGGTACGACTAATCCTTCCAAATGAACTGGGAGGATTTTTTTTATTCTCCCTTTAAGGAGAGGGATGGATTATATGAAAGAACTATTAAATTTAGCCAATATTAGCTATGAAGTAATGGACCTTACCATTTTTGAAGATGTAAACGCCAGTGTTCAACAAGGGGATATCATCGGTGTCATTGGCAAAAATGGTGCCGGTAAATCTACGTTGTTGCAATTGATTAATAATGACTTAGTGCCTACACAAGGACAAATTCAATGGCTTCAGCAAGACTTGAAAGTTTTTATGGTCGAACAAGAAACTGAATCGCATTCTTTCGAAGATAAGACCCCTTTTGAAGTCAAATTACTAGATAAAATGCATGTACCAAGCCATGACTTCGCGCAATTAAGCGGGGGAGAAAAACTGAAAGCCCGACTTGCAAAAGGTCTTTCAAAAGATGCAGACCTTTTACTATTGGATGAACCGACAAACCATCTTGATGCGGAAAGTTTAGAATTCCTCAATGGACAAATTAAAAATTATAGAGGTACCATTATTTTTGTTTCGCACGATCGTCATTTTTTGGATGCTGTTGCAACGAAAATTTGGTCGATCGAAGGCAAAAAGATAATTGAACACAGAGGGAATTATTCAAGTTATATGGAGGTTCGCAAACAGAAAAGACTTACGCAACAACGTGAATATGAAAAACAGCAAAAAATGGTTGAACGGATCGAAGGACAAATGAATGAAATCACTTCTTGGTCGAAAAAAGCCCATGCTCAATCGACGAAGAAGGAAGGAGTTAAAGAATACTATCGCGTAAAAGCAAAGCGAATGGATGCACAAGTAAAATCTAAACAAAAGCGTCTTGAAAAAGAGCTTGAAAAAGCAAAAGCTGAGCCTGTTGAGTCAGATTATACTGTCCGCTTTTCAATTAAAGCAAACAACAAATCCGGCAAACGTTTTTTGGAAGTTAAGAATTTAACTAAGTCTTTTAACGGGCGAACACTATTTAAAAGCGTCAATTTCACGATTCAGCATGGTGAGAAGGTTTCAGTAATAGGTCCCAATGGCAGTGGAAAGACGACATTATTAAAAATAATTCTTGGACATGAAACTTTTTCGGGCGATGTATGGATTTCACCATCTTCAAAAATTGGCTATTTGACGCAAGAAGTGTTTGATTTACCTCTTGATCAAACACCATCACAGCTATTTCATAAAGAAACATTCGAGGCAAGAGGGAAAGTTCAAACTTTAATGAAGCATTTAGGATTCATGACATCTCATTGGACAGAACCCATTAGGAATATGAGTATGGGTGAGCGCGTGAAATGTAAGTTAATGGAATATATATTAAAAGAAAAAGATGTGCTTATTTTGGATGAGCCGACAAATCACCTAGACTTAGCTTCACGGGAACAACTTGAAGGTACCTTAGCACAGTATACTGGAACACTGATCGTCGTTTCGCATGATCGATATTTTCTCGAGAAATCGACAAGCAGCAAACTCGTCATTTCGGATAATCGTATACAAAAGCAATTGTTTGAATCATCCTCAAAAAGAGATGATCTGGAGGAACTACGATTAAAACTTGAAACAGAAAGACAAGAAGTTTTGGGAAAGCTCAGCTTTATGACTTCAAACGATAAAGCGTACACAGAACTCGACAAGAAGTTTAATGAGCTTACGAAACAAATAAATGAACTTTTTGACAAATGACTACCGATGTTAACGTCCCCCCTGCCGGTGCTCGAGTTATTTTCCGTAGTTGCGTTTTAGTGCAAACAGTAACTTAGTTCGGCTGTGGCATCTTCCTTAAATCGGCCACAGCCGAACTAAAATAAAAAACCCCTGAAAAATTTATTTTCAGGGGTATTAGTGTTTTTTCATTATATTAAGGAACAGTTACCAACCATTATGGAATAACTATATACGGTCTCATCATTTCATAATCCTCATGCTCCAAGATGTGACAATGCCATACATACCGCCCTGAATATGGACCAAAATTCATAATAATTCGCGTTACCTGTTTCGGATTAGCTCTTACAGTATCTTTCATTCCTCGCTCTTGTGGTTCAGCTGGAATTGCCGGGCCAGTATAATGGATGATTCCCTCCTTATTATATATATCTACATCAAAAGGCCTTCGATCCATCACTTGGAAATCAATTAAGTGAACGTGAATTGGGTGTGTATCCGTAGTTAAGTTAATTAGATACCATATTTCGGTTGATCCCAATTTTGGATTTTCCGTTATGGGGGCATCCCACTGTTTATTATCCAATAACATGAATTCACGACCATACTTATCCATATTATCATTTAATGTAAGGTAACGGACTTTAGATGCTAACTGCTCATTAATCTTTGGAAGAGGCATCATAAAAGCGGGAATCACACTGGTATCAACACTTGTAAGAGGAAGAGAGATTCTGAATTCCATCACAGTATCTACAGCATTTGCGGGATCCCCTTCTGGAAAAGGAGCAGGGGCATCATTTGTCACGATTATGTTCTTTCCGCCAAGATTGGTAAAGTCAATGATGACATCTGCTCTTTCTGCTGGAGCAAGTATGATTTCTTTCACCCCTATCGGATATTCCATTAATCCGCTATCCGTCCCGATTTGATAAATGAGTTGCCCTGAATCAAGCTTGATCCTATAAAATCGGGTGTTAGATCCATTTAACAGCCGGAATCGGTATTTTCGTGGTTCCACTTTTAAATGGGGCCATACTTTGCCATTAACCAGGATGGTGTCCCCAAAAAATTCAGGAACGATTGATGTTCCTAATTCCTTGATTGGGTTATCCGGCTGATTTGGATAATAAAGGGAACCGTTAATATGAAAAGACCTATCTTGGATAATAAGAGGGACCTCATAGTCACCGCAAGGTAAATTCAATGAACATTCCCGTTTATCCCTTATGAGATAAAAACCTGCCAATCCCGCATATACATTGAGTCTGGTAATCCCAAGTGCATGGTCATGATACCATTGAGTAACAGAATTCTGGTTATTATCATATTGATATACTTCCTTTTTAAAATAAGGTCCCACTCGTTCGAAACCTTTTGTAAACCAAGCCTCCGGGTAACCATCACTTTCCGATTCAACACTAGCTCCATGTACATGTACCACCGTCCGTACTTCCGGTACATCCACTTGGGCACCATGAACCGTATGATCTACCGGGAAAAGATGTTTATCCGGAAGATTGTTGATCCATTTAATAAATACTTTCTCCCCGCTCTCCACTTCAATTGTAGGTCCTGGATAGCTGCCTTCATAGCCCCAAACAGTTGTATCATTTAACTCACTATGAAGTGATTGCTTAAATTCAGTCATATTCACTTCATAATAAGTATGAATTTGATCTTTCCATCGAGGTTTTAAAATAGGGAGAATTGGGAGTTCATCTATAAATTTAGAGAGAATCATATTTCCGCTCCTTACTGCCTGGTGTTTTTAATTACCCTTTCTTTCTAATGTTTATAAAAAGTACAAACCCTGTATTCAAGCAAATCAAAGAAAAAAACCAAGAAGCTCGTCTCTGTCTTGGTTTTGGGTCTTGTTCAATTATTCAACTCTTGTCATACCTAATTATTTATCAAGCTTTTTTCGAATAAGATAAATCTTAAATATATTTATTTCTCTCCAGTTGTTTCTGAATTCCTGACCTATCAATTTGAATCCAATACTCTGAAATTTTTTCATTTTCTATTCTATATACTGCACTTGCTAGTTCAATAACTGGTAGACCTGCTACAAGTCCTTTAAGGATACTTATTGAGCTCTTTCTTTTTTACTTAACTAATATAAGGTAATGATTTAATAAAACAAAATAGATTTATTTGTAACTTTATATGTAATCGAGTATACAATGGCCCACTTGTTAATAAGATTTTAAGGATGGTTTAATAAAGGAGGCTTTAGTTATGAGTGAGAACACACAGGAAGCTAATATGCGAAATAACTCTGCGATGTTTGTAGAACGTTCCTTAGATGAGATTCGTTTTTGGTCAAGAATAATGAAGGAACACTCGTTATTTCTAAGACTTGGTTTTAGATGTGAAGATACACAGCTAATTGAGGAAGCCAATCAGTTTTATCATTTATTTGAACGGATAGAACAGCAATCCCATTCATTTACAAATCAAACTGACCCAGAACAGATTAGAAGATTTAATGCGGAAGTGCAACAAGCTGCTACAGGCATATTTTTTTTCAAAAGGAAGGTATTGGGATTAATACTTACTTGTAAATTGCCTGGTGCAAACAATTTCCCACTTTTGGTCGACCATACAAGCCGGGAAGCCAATTATTTTAGAAAGCGATTAAAAGAATTAAATGAGGGTAAATTGAAACCACTTGAAGATGCTATCATCAAAGAAAATGTATTCTTTTTAAGGATAATGGCTGATCATGCAAAATTTATCGGACATCTCCTTGATCCATCGGAAAGAAAGCTTGTAGATATGGCACGAAACTTCAGCAATGATTTTGACCAATTAGTCTTTCAGGCTGTTGACTTAGAGTCCATGAAACCGCAATCTCAAACCGTCCCTCTTTTGGATCAATTTCTAGATCAGAATCGTGTTTCAGTAGTATCACTTCGAGACTTTAAGAAAACCGCCAGAGATTTAATCGAAGAATGCAAAATCAAGAGCATTATCCATCCACTATTGGCAGATCACGTTTTCCGTGAAGCCGAACGTTTTCTTGCAATTATCGATATGTTTGAATCCCATCTTACTGGTGAAACATACAATTAATATAGTATGGAGAATTGTTTTTTATAAAATTGCAATTATCGAATTTAGATATTCCAAACCAATTAGGCCCCTCTCGAATATGAGAAGGGCTTTTACAATGTTTAGCAGATAACATCTTAGGCAGCCACTAACTGCCTCCACCCATTCACACTCTTTTTGGTATTTCTGTAATCCACATTATAGGGGGCAATTTCTCACGGTTGTAATAATTCCCTGTTATGTCGGACTATACTTTTCATTTTAGGTATTTTTTAAGTTTCTCTTTATCAGAAACATGAATCCATGGTAAATCTAGATTATCATCATTAATACCAGGTTGGATAACGCGGCTATATAAAAGGTCATAAATACAATCATTCATTAACTGGATATCTTCGTCTGATATTTTCCGGTTATATGTTATCGTAGCGGCTCCTGTTTGAGTTATCCCTCCTATTAAACCCCGTTGTTTTAATGAACTTCCAATCACTTCTCGGATAGCCTCTAGACTAGTCAACGGGAATACTTCAAGGTGTTTAACAATCATTCTTAAAATATCCTCTTTAGATAAATCCTGTTCAATATTTTGTCGCAATTATTCCACCCCCATTTGTAAAAAACATTCTTCAAACGTACCGTAATTTCCTCCTTTATCCATAAAAAGAACGATATTCTGATGCCTCCCTCTTCTTTATTCTCAATGATTATAAATAAAAAACCAGATTACTGAGACTTTCAGTCACAATGAAGAAGTTAAGTTTCTATACAATCGAGTATCCTTCTTTCCGGAAATTTCAAAGGGTCTAGGCGCTGTATGAGTGGTTTGATTTTTGCAAATTAAATTCATGGTAAATATTTGAATTGTGATAACATATAAATTAATAATCAATATTCACGAGGGGAAAGTTGCTTATCTTTAAAATCATTCTGTTCATTCATATTTTTGCTGGAGCAATCTGTCTTATTAGTGGAATAGGTGCTATGTCTTCAAAGAAAAAAAGAGGTAAGCATACAACCTTTGGTGAAATTTATCATAGTGCGTACGTTGTTGTTTTTGTCACATCCCTGACAATGGCAATTTTGAATTGGGAAAGCAGTGCCTATTTATTTTTCATTGGGATATTTTCATATTCTTTCGCATTTATAGGCTATGTATCTGCCAAGAAGAAATGGAAAAACTGGATTGCATCTCATATAAGCGGGATGCTCGGTTCCTATATTGCTATTTGTACAGCAATTCTTGTAGTTAATGTATCGAATATAACTATCTTGAATGAATGGAATCCATTAATTTTTTGGTTTCTTCCAACCATAATAGGTTCTCCTCTAATATTTTTGGTTGGACTGAAATATAAAAAATTCAAATCAATTTAAATGCAGTCAAAAAGGCTACCCCAAAACAAAGAAGATGAATATAAATGGATTTAATTGGCGATAATTATATTATTGTACTACCCCCTAAGTGGTACTCCTCCATTGTTAAAAGCCCTTCTCTTAATCGAGAGGGCTTTTTTTGTTTTGGGCTTTGTTAAATATTTTGTTGAGATGCGATAAAAATCAAAAGGAGCAAGTTGGTCCACCTGCATTCCAGACTGTGATGATTGCTGCCTTACTCTTTCCCCATCTGCCTTCCATAACATTTTTCATTGAATTCACTTTTTGTTCTATTTGTAAAGCTTTAATTAGTGCTGATTTCTAGGACCATTAAATCCATCCGTACTCTGCTTTAATTAGGGCTTGTTACGTTTTTTGATGATAACTGGAGTTCTATCCCCTTTGATTGGACTGCTGTCATTGCATTGCTACATATTAAAGGATTCAAAAGATTAAACGGATGCTTGTTCCTATCTTTGGAAATAATAGATACCTCTTACTCTATTCAATTTTCACCATGTTTCTGATATGCTTTTATCAATTAAAAAAAGAAAGGTGTAGTTACGATGATAAAGGAATTCAGGGAGTTTATAACTAAAGGAAACGTTCTCGATCTTGCTATAGCTGTAGTGATGGGTGCTGCGTTTGGGAAAATCGTTTCATCACTAGTCGAAAATATTATCACACCGCTAGTTGGAATTATATTAGGGGGGATCAATGTTTCTTCGTTAACCATTAAAGTTGGAAACGCAGTTCTTAAATACGGTATATTTGTTCAAGCTGTGATTGATTTCTTGATTATTTCGTTTGCGATTTTCATGTTTATGAAGATAGCGAATTCTATTATTAGAAAAAAACAAGCCAAAGAGGAAGAGGTAATAGAAGTGGTACCGGCAACCGAGCAGTATTTAAAGGAAATCCGTGACCTTTTACAAAAAAATTCAAGGCAGGACGAAACATTATAAGTCCATACTTTAATTCAAGATACGGAACAATTCTTTAGGTCGCATGTCTTCTTGAAGTAACGGATACGTATTTCAAGAAGACACATATAAAATTTTAGCTTTAAACTAGCCACTCTCAATTAAGAGAAGGGCTTTATCTTATTCTGGACGTAATTATTGACCAATTCTTATTCCAATTTTCAAAGAAAAACTGAATGTAAATCTACAATATAAAATATTCCCTCTAAATTGACAATGGTGTTTTCTTGTTTAATTAAATAACGCTGAAAGTTCAAAATTTCCAGAATCCCTCTCATTTTCCAAAATGAAAAGCATCCTCGAAAGGATGCTCCAGACTGTAGACAAATTCGAAAAACGGGTTTGCCTACAGTATTGCGGGGTCTTGACTAGCCAGTTTTCTGCAGGAGTGTCAGTAAAAAACCTTAAAGTATAGCCTAGTCATGTTTTAAAATCATGGTTCCGGATGAAATCATTCCGCCCCCCTTTTTGTCAACAAACTAAAACATCCTCGAAAGGGTAACCTTACATTGATTCATAGTTTTTAATTTCAAATTCATTCTCAGGCCGATTAATCGACTTTCCCAATTTTTTAATAAGCTCCTGGTAATCCTTAGTATCATTAGGATCTATACCTTCTCTGACGTTCAGTATCTCGTATCGGTCATACTTCTCTGGAATAAGTTTTCCGTCAGCATGAATATAAAGCCTATATTTAATTCTCAGATTCATATTACCATCTCCTTTACTATCATTTCGATATAGGGAGCTAATTTCCTGCAAGAAAGAATACCTATATATGGCAAACACTATTCATTTATGATCAGAATGCTCGTAGCTCGTATTATCTCTTGTCTAAACATAGAATATTCGCGATTTCAGCAGGGGGGAAGTATGAAGTAACTTCATCCTTTACCTAAGGGTTGTTGTATATAAAATAGAAAAACCAGATTAATATACTTTCACCTGAATTTTTTTTGTTATTCAGGCATAAATTGTTCAATACGAAAAAAAAGAGAAGTGGAGGTTTTTTATATGACACACCCCGAACCAGTTTTAAAAATGTACAAATACCACGTGTGGGCAAATGGCGTTATCATTGATCGTTTAAAAGAACTTCCACAGCACATTTATCACAAGGATATTCAGAGTGGTTTTTCTTCGGTATCAAAAGTGTTGTCTCACATTTATCTCACAGATTACGCTTGGTTTGACATTATCTCAGGTAATAGTATGAATGAAGCAATGGCGTCTTCTGACCAATTAAGAGAAGTGGTGGAAAAGAAAAGTATTGAGGAAATGAAAAAAATATTTCTAGACTTATCTGAAAGAAATAAAGCACTTCTGAACAGTCAAGAAGATATGGATAAGGTAATTGTGGTGGATAACCCGTATGCTGGTTTGCTTGAAACTTCCATTTCCGAATCGGTATTACACGTTGTCACTCACGGATCATATCATCGAGGCAATATTGCTACCATGTTGCGGCAAATGGGGCACACTTCCGTAATGCAAGATTTTGGGCTTTATCTTTATTCAAAATAGCACACCAAACTATAAACCATTATCCTATAGGGGGATGTATCGATGGATGAACTAGTTGGCTCTTGTGTGCACTGTGGTCACGATGTATATTGCACGGCTGGTTTTCTGAACGGTATTCTGTTAGATAACAAGAAAATCTTATGTTTTAATTGTAAGGAAATTTTAAATCCAGTCATTGAAGCAGAAGGGTCAGGGGAGCAACTTTGAATAATCCATTTTCGGATTTGCAGGACCCAAATAAAATTAGAAGTTTTACTAAGTGAATAGGATGTGGAAAATGTGTAATCACGCTTTTTAGTAAACCAGAGAAAATTCTTTTATATAATTGAGCATTGTTTAAAATTGTTGATTATTGGATACCCGTTTTGCGTTGAATCCCACCTTTTTTATAAGGCTACAAATAGGTCATGCCAATGATTTGGCATGACCTATTTTGCCCGATGAACGGTCAGATTGACCTTGTTGGTTTCACACATAAAGGTTGAGAGATGTACTGGTTGGTCGTTTGCATCGAAAGCAATCTTTAATATTCTAAATAGATTAGCGCCAATATCACATTCTAAAAATTTAGCATAGTTTTTTGTAGCACCAATCACGTCTATAATTTTATCGTTACTTACTATTTCCGTGTGGTAATCTTCCAAAAGGATTTTATAAGTTGATTCATCCCTAGCAATTTTCTTTTCTAAATCCGGAAAACGAATTAATGAATAATGAGCGGTATCGTAGAAAAGCGGACGATCATTTACATACATGAGCCGCTCAAGTTCCAAAACGGGAGTTCCTTCTTCAATGAGGAGATGACCTGCCACATCTTTTGGTGCTGGCATCACCTCACTTCTTAAAATTCGCGAATTGGGTATCATCCCGAGCTGATGACTAAACTCCGAGAAACCACTTATAGATAACAACTCATTATGGAACTTATTTGATGCAACAAAGGTACCTCTACGTGGAATTCGTGTCAGAGTTCCTTCCTTCACCAATTCCTCTATTGCTTTGCGTATGGTAATGCGACTAACGTTATAAGCTTCACAAAGCTCTGCTTCGGTTGGAATCTGATCATCTGGTTTATATTTCCCGTTCTGAATATCATTCTTCAACATTTGCCTTATTTGCATATATAATGGCTGGGGGGTTGAAGGATTTAAATTCATATTAGTTTCATCCTTATCCGTCAAAATTTATTATATAATATCCATTATACATTATTTCCAGCCCCAGTCACCACGCACCGAAATATCCAATTGTTTTCGCAGCAGACTCTGTACCCAATTCTAAACAATTGCAGATAGAATGGCCTTTCAATATCCCATAGATAAAACCGGAAATGAAGGAATCCCCTGCCCCCATCGTATCCACCACATTCACTTCAACGACACCGGATTGATAAAATTGAACGCCATCGTAGGCAAGTGAACCATTTTCACCTAAAGTGGCTACCGCAATTTTAGATCCTTGATTTTTTACATCCTTTAAAAATTCGCGGATAAAAGCATCATCCTTCGTATAAGAAAAGAAAGGATAATCAACAAACGGAGGTAAAATTTTCACAAGATCGTGATCTAGCTGATCTGAGAAATCAAAAGACGTGAGCATTCCTTTTTCTTTAAAAAAGGGATAGTACTTATCCGCATGTCCCCAAATCCCTGAATGTATGAGCTGATAGGTTTGAATGAAATGGAGCTCTTCTGTCGTTAAGCTGAAATGTTTCATGACACCTTCGTCGTATTCTCCGAACCTGCGATCATTTCCTACCATTTCAACGAAAGTAACAGCAGTTTTTCCTTCTTTCCTCGAAAGATGAGAAATATCAACCCCTTTTCCCTGAATCGCTTTAACCATTTTGTCACTGTATCGATCGGAACCCACCCAGCCAATATAAGCAGATTCCGCACCTAACCCTTTCAAATAGACTGCTACATTTAAAGGATTACCACCAGGATAGACCTCCCCGCTTGTTTGATAGACATCCATACAGTTATCTCCGACTGAAATCGTTCTCATCATTTCCCCCCGCTTTCTTTGAACTTAAGAAATGAGCACTACTAAGTAGCGCTCCACATATCTTAATATTCCATTTGTCGATAGTATCTTCTAAGTGTTAATGGATGATTTCTTTCACGCTCTAGGTAAACGCTAATCCTACTTAATAGTGACCAGTTAATACTAACTGAAAAGTGCTTTCTGAATTCTTCGCTAATGCCTTCCATTTCGAAGCATTTGGTATCAATGACCGTTACATTTTTTGTGATTTTTTCTACAAATCTCTCTACACGGTCCATCAGTGGTCTTGTTTCATCTTCTCCTTTTAGTAAAATAACACTTGTATCTTCTACAACAAGTTCAAGCGTTCCATGGAAAAACTCTGCCGCGTGGATGGACTTCGCTTGAATCCATTGCATTTCCTCTAAAATACACATTGCATAAGAATAGGTGTTTCCCCATAGGTTACCCGAACCCACCATCATGTGGTAATCCGTGTCTTTATGTGTAATAGCAAATTCCTCTGCTCTTTTGTCAAAAGATTTAACAGCATTTAGAATTGCACGTGGAAGCAGCGAAACTTCCTTCGTGAATTGCTCATATTGTGGGAATTCATCTTTGTTATACATGAAACGGAAGACGACCATGTATAGAAGCATAAAGAAAGTATCAAAAGAGTGCGTTTCAGAACCTGTCGTGATACAGAAATCCGCAATTTGTGTTAACGGAGTATTTGGCTCTGCAACTAATGCGATTGTAGTAGCTCCCCTTTCTTTGCAATACTCTGCCGCTGCAACTGTTTCTTGAGTAGTCCCGGATACGGATGTAAAAATACAGACTGAATCTTTGCTAAAATGCTTATGATTCATAACCATAAATTCAGCAGCAATTTCTGCATGGACATCAATGGTGGAATTAGATTTTAAAATGTATTCATAAGGATACATCATGGCTATGGTTCCTCCAGCCCCGATCAAAAAAATATTACTGTATCCCCTTTTTGTGATTCCATCTACCATTTCCTCAATCTGGCCTCTAAAAGCAAGCCCCTCTTTTTCTACCAGATTTAGAAATAATCCCTCATCAAATTTCAACATCAACATCTTCCTCCCTTTATCCCTCGTTTAATTGTTATGTCTTGTATTATATCCAAACATAATAAAATGTACAATTTTTATTAATCGATATTTCAAGGAAGTTTGTCATATAGGTCAAACTTCTTTCAATCATTCTGCTAAGCCACTATATCGCTGTCGTTTTTATTCTTTGTTCCATATTTCCTTTCCCAATAATAGTAAACTGGTAGCCCTGTTGCGATAACAATCAATGCTGCAATCACTCCTTGGATAGGTGCCCAAGTAAATGTTCCCCAGGCCAGCCATGACGCTCCAAGAATGGCTAAAATCGTCGTTAATCTCCACATTGGCATACGATAGATTGGGTTATAATCCTCCCTTTTTCGACATTTATATACTGCCGCAAAATCCATGATGTTAATAACCAATTGAATGAGTGTGAAATATCCAAGTAATACCGTTAAATTACTAAAGCATACAAGAATGCATGCATACGTAATCTGAATGATGATGGAGAAACTTGGAGTTTCATATTTAGGATGGACTTTTGCAAAGCGTTGAAAGAATAGTCCGTCCTTTGCCATTGCATACTCAAGGCGAGGCTGAAACATTATGCAAGAGCTCAGTGAACCCAAGATAACAATAATAGCCGTAACGGCCACAAATGATGATGCAATATCAGATAGTCCTGGAATGTACTTAACAGCTTCAGAAACAGCAGCATTTGAGTTCATTAATTTATCAAATGGCATCAAGCCGATGACACAAACCGCTAGCAACGTATACAAAGCCAACACAATGAAAACCGAACTAATAAGTGCTCGTGGAAGTATTTTCCCTGGGTTTTTGAACTCTCCAGCCATGAAACAAATCGCTGCCATCCCCGTATATGCCCAAGTGGTTGCGGATACACCACCTATTAAACTTGTCTTTTCAGCACCAGGTCCGAGAGTGTAAGCAAAATTATCGAAGTTCATATACATTAACCCTAGGACAATGACAATCAGGAAAGGAATGATTTTAATAGCCGTGATAATGACTTGGAAAAGGCCGCCTTCTTTCACACTTCGATAATGAATAGATGTGATGATCAGGATGATCGCAATACCCAATAATTTCCCGGCCATTCCAGAGAAGAATGGAAAAAAGGTTGCTAAGTATGAAACAATCGCTAAAGCCATAATCGATATGGATGGAGGATCCAACGCCCAGAACGTAGCCCATCCATATAGAAAGGCTAGAGGTCTCCACCCAGCTTTATTCAAGTAAACGTAACCGCTTCCATTTTGGGGGTATGCTGTCGATAACTCTGCCAATACCATTACTTGCGGAATGGCAATTACCCCGCCTATTATCCAAGCTAGAATGGAAATGGAAGGGGTACCCGCAGCTTTTGCAACATCACCAGATGAGACAAAAATACCTGATCCTATAGTAGTTCCAACAGCGATCGCCAGAGCAGACCAAAAACCCAGTTTTCGTGTAAGTGAGCCATTACTCATAAAGAGTTCCTCCAAATCAGATGATTAAATTCCCAATTCCCTTACTTTTTTAATAGATTTCATGATTGCATCATTTGGATTATGATAATAATTTGATCCCATGATCTCTAGAGTACATGTCCCTTTGTAACTGTGGCTCTGAAGGCTTGTTAAGTATTCTCTCCAATTTAAAACCCCATCATCCAGTGCCAAATGAGCATCTGATTGACCGTCTCCGTCTATTAGGTGAAAATGGCTTAATTCTGGAAGGATGGAAAAGTAGTCATCAGGTGTTTCACCTGCAAGCTGCATTGCAACTGTATCGATCATTCCTGTTAATGAAGAAGATTGGATTTCCTCTAACATTTTCTTTTGCCCTATAGAGTCGATAACTAGATTGGTTTCATACCTAGTTAATGGCTCTAAAGCAAGAATCAAGCCTTCCATCTCAGCTACTTTGGATAATTGATAGATTGAGTCACTTGCATACTTCCATGATTCCTCCTTAGTGACAGAAAAGTCTCCTATTCCAGAAGTAATGAGCATCATGTTTGTATCTAACTCCAGGGCAGCGTATAGATTTTCCATAAAATATTCAATGCTTTTTTTTCGCCAATGAGCATCTGAGGATGCAATGTTATAAGGATAGATACATTGTTCTGGAGTATAGCAGATGATTTTCATATTCCTTGATTTGATTTCCCTTCTCAAACTTCTTATATTTCCCAGAATGTTGCGATAAACATACAGATGTGGCTCCCCACCCCATAATTCAATACTATTAATCTCAAGGCTGTCCATACAATCCAAAAAATAGTGAAAAGGGAAATGCCTAAAAGTGATATTCATCCCTGCAATATTCAATTCTTTCACCTCCTCTTTAATAAATATATTTTTATTTGTTATGCTTTGTATTATAATTAATCAATACAAAGATTGCAATTAATATTTTGAATATTTAAATAAAATAAATTGATTCTCAAAATGCGTTAAAAGGCATGATTTTAATCACGCCTTCATACCAATTAATTATTTTTCACTAAATATGTTAGAATGTGTTTAGATTGATTGAAATAATTCTTTTGATTCGTTTTCCATGACTTTGGCCGAATTGAACGGACTTTTAAATGAGCTTTCGAACCGTTACTGCAGCGAAATAAAAATCGTATCACTCCTCTGATTTATCACCTTTATTTCCTGATATTTTCTTAACAACATCCAAAAGAATTCACCTTTAAATATTGTCCCTGTGAGTTGTGAAAAAAAAGAAAAAACACCTTCAAAAGCCGTAATAGAGGTTATACACCTTAAGATGGTGTATATTATTGGAAAAGATAGGTTGTTTTACTTGAAAATATAGCAGGAAATACAATATGTACTAATTCAACAAAAGGACGTGCCATAATAATGAATCACGATAAAACAGCAATCACTAAAGTTCGTACAGGCCCCATGTTTGCAGTGATGCTGGCTGGTGCTCTGGTCGCTTTCTTAAATCAGACTCTAATCAATATCGCATTGCCACAATTAATGAATCATTTTGAAATATCAGCTGCAACAGCTAATTGGCTTACAACTATCTTTTTACTGGTCAATGGGATTGTCATACCGATTACAGCTTTCTTAATGGAACGATTCAACACAAGGCAATTATATCTTGCTTCGATGGGACTCTTTGCTTTAGGAACTTTTCTATGTGGAGTTGCCCCTAGCTTCTCTGTCTTATTGATCGGACGTGTGGTTCAAGCTGCAGGTGCAGGGATTTTATTCCCTTTGATTACAAATGTAATTTTCACTTTATTCCCTCCTAACAGACGCGGTTTTGCAATGGGTATATTTGGTATCGCCATGAATTTTGCACCAGCCGTGGGACCGACGTTATCAGGATGGATCATACAAAACTATTCCTGGCGGGTACTGTTTTTCATCATTTTCCCATTTGCCCTTCTTGACTTTATATTTGCAATTTTCATCATTAAAAAAGTAGGGAATACTAGCAGACCCAAACTCGATAAAACGGGTGTAATCCTATCCACTATCGGATTTGGCGGAGTTCTATACGGATTTGCTACAGGCGGTACCAAGGGCTGGGGCAGTTTCGAAGTCCTGACCATGTTCCTTGTTGGAGGAATCAGTTTAGCTTTATTTGTCTGGAGGCAATTTACTGTAAAGCATCCTATTCTGGAATTTAGAATTTTTCGTTACCGAATGTTCACATTAACGACAATCATCAACATCATCGCGACTATGGGTATGTTCTCTGGAATGATCATCATGCCAATCTATATGCAGAATATCCGTGGGTTCACCCCGATGGAATCCGGTCTCATGCTATTGCCTGGCGGTATTTTAATGGGAATCATGTCTCCTATCACAGGTAAGCTGTTTGATCGATTTGGTGCGAGATGGCTTGCGGTAAGCGGACTTGCCATCACTATTATTACAACCTATCTTTTAACACGGCTTGAAACAGATACGTCTTATTCTTATGTGGTGTGGGTATATACCATTAGAATGTTCGGCATGTCGATACTGATGATGCCTATCTTCACAGCTGGATTAAATGAATTGGCACTTAGCCTGAATAAATATGGAACAGCCATGGTCAATACGTTGAGAATGGTGGCAGGTGCCGTTGGCATGGCATTCTTTGTGTCTATCATGACAAATCAGGGAACGAAACATGTACAGGAAATTTTAACTCAAAGAAACATATCACCAGAAAATACATCTCAAATGACCATGGCCATTAAACAAGGAAGCGTAATGGGAGTAGATGATGCATTCATGATAGCTACATGGTTAACCATAGTTGCGTTCATACTGGCCTTTTTCATACGGCGAACTTCACCACAAGAAGATACCATCACAAATCGTCTATCAAAAAAAATCAGCTTGAATAAGCAAAGTTAAACCTAACCTAGTTTCCAAGGTTAAATACATCCTCTTATTTACGGACTTGCCCCATTAAGACATATAATTACTGAATAAGGGACACCTTTTTATGAGTGTCTCTTATTTTTGCCCTGATTACATGGTCTCAAGGAGACGGCCTTTATTTTAATCCTGCTGAACTCAGCAAAATTTCAGAAAATCATCTGAAAAACAAAGCCAACAATATACAAATAGCAATCGTAATTTCCAGTCAGCTAAGTATATATTTAAATTCCTCTCATATATTTTAAGATAATGATTCGGACAAGGGGAATATTTTTATGAAAAAGTTTGTTACTCTGCTTTTTTCAAGTTTTTGCATTGGAATTGGTCTTAACCTTTTTATAATCCCCATTCATATAATAAATGGCGGGATATTTGGAATAAGTTTGTTAATCAAATATGTTTGGGGTATCCAGGTTGGGCATACCATGATCATGATCAACATTCCCATATACCTTCTATCTCTTCTATACGATAAGTCTTATTTCTTTAATGCCATATTGGGGTTAGCTTTTACTTCAACCATTATTGATTTGCTAACACCACTAAACGGTTTGGTTCATCTACCGATCATTACGAGTGCCATTATCGGTGGAATGACGATTGGGATTGGTGTTGGCTTTATGCTGAGACAACATATTAGCCCCGGTGGAGTGGATTTGCTAGCACTATTAATCTCAAAATCCACAGCAACTAATCCTGGAATAGTTATTTTCATTATTGATACACTAATAGTAATTGCGGGAATTATTATATTGAACGACTTAAAGTTAATGTATTCCATCCTCACGATTTCCTGTGTCGGGATATGCGTCATTTTAATCAATTCTTTTAAGTCAATAAATTTTTTTATAAGATAAAGCCATGCCTACAGGGCTGCAACAGGTCAAATACAGTGTTCGCAATGTTACACTATTCATTTCTGCCAACACTTCAGGGATAAAAGCAGCAAAGCTAATCATGCAACATTCTTAAAATCACATCAAAAAGGCAGTGGTTAAATTATCCACTGCCTTTTACAAAAAAGAAAACTCCAAAATTACCTGCAAGCGGTGGACTTTTGGACTTTCCCTGATGTAATTAAAAACCTGTGAGTAAAGTATTCTATTACACCAAGTAATAATCCTACAATAATTGCTCCTATGAAAGTGATGGAAGCATTCCATAAAAGATTAGAAAGAAAATACACAATCAAAACGGTAGCTACAAAATCCGCTCCAACACTTATCCATAAAGTTCCGTTTTTTTATATGAAATATTCCATACCAACCCCGACAATCGCAAGTAAAAGACCTATAATAATTGGTTGCCAAAGAGATGAATAATTTATACCTTCATAGAAAAACCGGTGTAATTGCTTTACTTCATGTTTACTGTTTTATGCAACCCTCACTAGATTGAAGAAATTTGCGACACTATTACCGAATAACTGGAGACCCTTGCTGCGAGGAGGCTTGGGGCAGACAGTCGCACTTTTACTCGTGAATTCAGCATATTTACTCGTGTATTCGTGCTGCAACCGTGATTTCGCACGTTTACTCGTGATTTCGTGCCGTTTACTCGTAAGTTTGGGCTATTTACTCGTGTATTCGTGCTGCACCCATGATTTCGCACGTTTACTCGTGATTTCGCGCCGTTTACCCGTGAATTTTGCTGTTTTACTCGTGAGTTTGAGCTATTTACTCGTGTATTCGTGCTGTACCCATGATTTCGCACGTTTACTCGTGATTTCGCGCCGTTTACTCGTGAATTTTGCTGTTTTACTCGTGAGTTTGAGCTATTTACTCGTGAGTTTGAGCTATTTACTCGTGAATTCAGCATATTTACTCGTGTATTCGTGCTGCAACCGTGATTTCGCACGTTTACTCGTGATTTCGTGCGGTTTACTCGTAAGTTTGGGCTATTTACTCGTGAATTCGTGCTGCACCCATGATTTCGCGCACGTTAACTCGTGACTTTTGCTGTTTTACTCGTAAGTTTGGGCTATTTACTCGTGTATTCGTGCTGCACCCATGATTTCGCACGTTTACTCGTGAGTTTGAGCTATTTACTCGTGAGTTTGAGCTATTTACTCGTGAATTCGTGCTGTACCCATGATTTCGCACGTTTACTCGTTATCTCGTGCAGTTTACTCGTGATTTTTGCTGTTTTACTCGTAAGTTTGGGCTATTTACTCGTGTATTCGTGCTGTACCCATGATTTCGCACGTTTACTCGTGATTTCGCGCGTTTACTCGTGAATTTTGCTGTTTTACCCGTGAGTTTTGCTATTTTACTCGTGAGTTTGAGCTATTTACTCGTGAATTCATGCTGCACCCATGATTTCGCACGTTTCTGAAATCAACTGAAACGTTTTTAATGAAAAAAAACTTCAGGCAAACTCGTTTTTCTTCGAGTTAGCCTACAGTCAAGCGATTCTTAAAGAATCGCGTCACGATTGTTGAAGTTCAATTATTTTTTTATAGACTGCATTAATAAAAGGGAAGTGGAATATGATTAACATGTCAATCTCAGGGAGGGAATGAATAATAAATGAAAAAAATAAATATTATATACTGGATTTTCACAGGGCTTTTGGCGGCATTAATGGTTTTAGGTTCCATTCCGGATATAATGTCTGTTCCCGATGCAGTCGCTTTATTTAATCATTTAGGTTATCCTACCTACCTTCTACCCTTTCTTGGTATTGCCAAATTATTAGGTGTCGTGGCGATACTTATTCCTGGTTTTCCGAGAATTAAGGAATGGGCCTATGCCGGTTTTGTATTTGATTTGACTGGTGCTATGTATTCAAGCATATCAGTGGGCGACCCTGCCAGTGAATGGCTTCTATTCATTATTGGATATATTTTGATTGCCGGCTCTTATATTTTCCATCACAAAAAAGTAAAATCCGCTTCATTAAGTAATAAGAATAGCGTAACAGTATAATAAATTGGCAACCTCCTACACATTTAAGGAGAATTGGATACTAAAAGAGTCCCAATAAGATTTACATTATTGGGACTCTTGCTTATCTTTCAGACCATTAGGTGTTATTAAAAATCTTAACTTCCTGTTTTTGAAGATAAATAAGCGACAAGTATATAGCGTTCAGGTGCTGATCCGATAAAATCAAAGGGATAGCAGGTACTGACGGTAAGCGTTGCTCGTGGTTTTGGTACGATTACGGTTCGATCATCCTCATCCACAATTCGAACTTTGTTGACTTTGTATGTGAACTCTCCTGCAGATGTTCTTACAATCAACAAATCTCCCTCGCCTACTTGCCCGAGTTTACGGAATACCGTATCTCTATGACCGGAAAGAACGGAATTGTCATTTTCACCTGGTAGCACACTTTCTGCAAAGTGACCAACGCCTTTCTCCAATTCATCCTCATTTGTTCCATGAAAAATAGGTAGTTTCGCTTTTAATTTTGGGATATAGAGTTCCCCAATTTCTTCACCTGTTTTAGGCCGGACAGGATAAAGCTCCTTCGTTGTTGCTTTCTTACTTGGTGGTTTCTGCACTGTTTCTGTTTCTGTTTCTGCTTCTTTTACTTGGCTACTTGGAGCGTGAGTCTTGTAAAGAAAGTATCCTTTTGCAAACTGATACATATTAGTTGTGGAGAACCAAACCCCAAATAAAATGATAACAATAGAACAAGCAAGCAGAAGCAACCGCTTTTTTTTAAATTGTTTCATATTAAGCTTTCCTGATTTTTCGATACATCAAACTTCCGAACAAGACAATGAACAGTCCTAAAAGGGCATTAGGGATATAATCGGAAGCGGTGTTTGGAAGTTTAGCCCCTTTTACCGTTTGATGTTCCGAATTCTTATGAGTGCTGATGATCTTTTGTTTAACTGGTTTAGCAACTGGTGCCTTTTCAATCGTCTTTGTCACTTCTTTAGCAGATTCCTTTATTTGTTGGCCTGCATTAGTAACAGTGTTAGAATCGACCATATCACCCGTAATTAAAAGATCGGCTAAGAACTTCCCGTCAGTTGTGTATATCGCTATTTTCAGGTTAGCACCCTTCAACTCTTCCAATTTCATTAAATCCAAAAGGGATACAGGTGATTCCGTGCCACTTTTCACAAGGGAATAGGATACTTTTAGCTTAAAGATAGAAAGTAATTCTTCATAGATAGATGCCATTTCAGCTATCTGCTCAGCTGTAAGCTCCGTTGCTACTTCAAATTCCTCAAAAGCCATCATGCGGTTGCCCAATTCTTCAAGTCGCTCGACTGTTGCCGGATCGGAAAGATGCTCTTCCAAAGACATTAAATGGTCTTCAAGTCGCAATAGTTCCTCTTCCGTAAGACCGAGTTCTTCTTCGAAAATAGGAAGCAGATCCTCGACAACTTCACCTTCCAACTCCCCACCAGTAAGGGTCCAAACAGTTTCTTCAAGATTATCTATGTAAATATAATCGTTAATATCTTCACCATTTTCTTCTAACATTTGAAGCAGGGATTGTTTATCCAGTCCATAAGCCTCATTAAAATAATCTAAGTTGCTTAGGTCTGCCTTTATGACGTCACCTAAGAATTCGCTAAGCTCTTCGACAGACTCAAATTCTTCCGTGCTAAAATCATATAAGTCTAATGACGCTTCAATGTCTTCTTTTGTTACTTCGAAACCTCTTTCCTTGCTAACCCTGGCTAAATATTTGACTAATTCCTGGTCAAAGTTTGGATCGCGTTCAAAATCTCCCTCTTCTGCATAGAAATATACAGCTTCATCAAGGTTCCAGATAAAGATATAATCGTCAAGTTCTTCGCCATTTTCGTGTAATAGTTTAATTAGGCCTTCATGGGTTAGGTTATTATCCTCATAAATGGCATCTAAATTACTTAAATCCGCTTTAATAACTTCGCCTAAAGCATCTTTAAGATCATCAATAGATTGAAAGTTTTCAATACCCTCATCGTAATAAGAAAGAGAATTTTCAATATCATCCTTCGTCACTTCAAAGCCCCTTACATGGCTTACCTCTTTTAAATACTTTGTAAGTTCTTGCTCAAAATTTTTGCTTTGTGCTGCCAATGTTAATTGTGGGAATAAGCTAATTAACATCGTAATTGAAAGTAAAATGGTCAACAGTTTTTTCATACTTTTCTCCTATTCATAACATTTCTATGTTTCTAGAAAATTATAAAGGAATAACCATAACTTAACAACGAGGTTATTTTTCCCAAAAGGAGAAAAATGATATTTTTCTTACTTTGCCAACAAAATTTTAATAAGTATTTACCTCAAAACAAACTGCTTAAAAATTACGGGAGATGGATTAATTCTCTTATTGAGTTAAACAGCTAATAGTTTGCCAACATTTTTCAATCAGATAACAATAACCCACATGATTCAAGAACGGCGTTAGTTAAAAGGTTAGACAGATTTCTTTAAAATGAATTTCTATTTATTCTACCTTAACCTGAATTTTATCAATCGCATTATACCCATAACCCTTTTCATTCCAAAAAGGTAATAAAGGTTGAATTTGACCAAATAAATCTGTTGCTCTAGATATTATCGTATATTCACCTTTTTCTAATATATTCCATTCAAATGACCAAGTAACCCATCCATAACCTACATTCTTACCAGGTGAAATATCGGCGTTTCTCCATGTATTTCCACCATCAATACTTATTTCCAGCTTTGTAATAACTCCTTTTCCTGTCCATGCAATCCCTTTTATTGAATGCTTACCAGTATTTAAAATTTCCATATCCAGCGGTTTTTGTATAGTCGAATTTATATTTATCGTAGTGACTGGAAATGCATCTAGGTCATTGTCTTTATTTGGATAATACATGTAATCAATTGTTTGAAAAGGGCCAGTGAAATTAGAATTAATAACACTTATTTGTTTTATCCATTTAACGGATGCCATTGCATACCACTGCGGAACTATTAACCTCAATGGATAACCATGTTTAAAAGGAATTGGCTGGTTATTATACTCATATGCAATAATGGTATCCGGGTGCAGTGCTTTCTCGATAGGCAAACTCCTAGTGTAGGTGTAAACCTCATCTAGATCGGTTCTGCTTCCATAATCATAACCCTCCACGACAACTTCTTTTGCCCCTTCTCCAATTCCAGATAGTTCAAGTAAGGTCCGTAAGGGTACACCCCTCCATATGCCTTGGCTAATTGCTCCCTTTCCCCATTGTTCTCCAAATATTTTAGGTTCGAAGAGATTACGCTTGTCTCCCGAACATTCAAGGACAACTTCCACCGTTTTTGAGGGGTATTGAAGAATGTCTTGTATAGACAGAAGTAATGGAGCTGAAACTTGCCCAGTTATGGGGAGCCAATAGTTTGAATAGGAAAGAGTCGGATATGAAAAGTGGTTCCTTCTATAAAATAATTGATTTTCCATACTATCATTATTGATGAATTGAATGGGTGTCTCCTGATTTTCCGGTAGCAAACTACGTGTCGTTAAATAGGGTTTCACTTTATGATGTTTTGTCATAATTCCCTCCTAATTAGATTGAATCATAATAGATGTATACGTTCAGTAGAGTCCAATTAGGTTAATTGATTAAAATTCCTTTATTCGTAATTATTTATTGGGAGCTTCGATTATCTGAAGACCTTCTCCTACTATCTTGATAAAGATGGCTTTTCATTGAACCCTAACCTATAATTAGTCTGATAATCTACTACATAAGGAGACAACAATGTATATCTGGAATATTAATAAACTCGTCATGGCTTTACAGGAAGGAACAATAACTGATCAACAAAGGAAAAGGTACCGGATAACTTTTTGGGTACTAGTTGCTCTTACAGTGTTTTCACTGCCTGGAGTTTATAATCCTTCATCTATGAATACGTATGATGTTATTGATCTTATTTTGACTACAATTATCAATGTGATTGCACTCTATCTGTTAATCATTATTTATAAAAATAGAAGTAGAAAAGATTTAGATTTTTTCTTACCCCTTTTTAGCTTAACGATTCCACTATTTTTAAGGAGCATTTTATGGTCAATACCTTTATTTATCATAGGTTATACATATATTGAACTTTTCGCACCTTATCATTCCCTGGATGAAACTAATTTGATCGATATTATTATGTTTGCGATAGTCGAAATTGTCATGAACATAATGTTTGTTCATTACTTTAAAAAGATTTATAACTAGGAAGCACCTTTTTTGGTGCTTTTTAATTTTGACTCAATCATACATCCTCCTCACAGCTCAAGATCCAATCCCATTAATTCTTCATTATCTTTTAATTATTCTTTTCAAATATTTAAACGAGAATCAGAAATAAAAAATATTTTTGCTCCTTAGCAGGTTCTTTGTACTAATCTCTTTTTCTCCTAATAAACTTAATAAAAAAACTATTTAGGAGGGGTCCAATGTTTAATAAATCTACGAATAGAAATCTGAATAGTAATACTCCAACTATTTGTAAAATAAATGACGTCACTTACCAAAAGTACCATCTATATAAGAAATCATATGAGCGGGAAGTATTGGTCATAAAAGATTACGGTGAAGACCGTGGTGTTACCAATAAAAGTATTGTGTTATTCGAAGCAGTTAAAGACCAATTTGACCGTTTTAAAATTGCAAAAATTGTTAAAGAAATTAATGACGACAATATTTTGGTCGATAGCGACCTCATCCTTATAGACAAAAAAGGAAATGAGCTACACCTATCTGGTTGTAGTTGCGGGTATGCTGGAACTGGTTCACATGGGACAGTTGAAATTTTGAATATGGCTGGATTCGAGATAGATAGAAGGTTTGTGATTTGCTCAAAAGGATTCACTCTTTTTCATCCAAATGAAGAAAAAGAACTTTATGGCGAACGTTTATAATTTTCAGTGAATATAGAATAAATACTGGAACCACTTTTCAAACAATTGTCCTTTATAGATTCTTATCTACACTACTGTTCTTTTTCATCTTTTTTTGAGCCTCATTTGTCATTATCACTACCTATTCTCATAGCATGAAATATATACGCTTGGGCACGGCAGGATGCGAACAACAGCAGGTGCCTAAGGAACTCGAAGAAAAAAAAATGAGGATGGATATTCAAAATACATGGGTTATGCCAATAAAAATACGAAATAGCATGCATGTGGGCAGCCTGTTGGTTCCCTTTCATTATATAAAAAGCCTTGGTAACTGAGACACTCAGTAATACCAAGGCTTTAAAGCTATTAATACATGGACATTTATTGTTCGCGTTACCATGGGTAACCTGTGTCCGGAACATACTTCATAGCATAATCAGCCCCCAATTGACTGTCAAGTCCACAAGTCTCGAATTCCATGTCTCTTAAGGATTCCCATGGTTCCCACAGTCCCCCTAGTCAAAAAATCAGCTCTCATAATGGACTAACTATCCTATGAAGTATTATTCTATCTAATGCTCAGTTCTCCTGTTTTTTAACCATTTACTGGAGACCCTTATAGAAGCTGTTATTCCTCAAGCATGCCCTTCACTCGATTTACTTTGTCTTCCATCTTGCGTTCTTTATCACGACGGTCATCGATTCGGATATTCGTACAAACTCTAGCAAGACCTTTTTCAAAAGGTACTTCGTGCATCGCTTGGATCACTTCAAACAATTTAGGCAGGTCGCCTTCAATGATTGTATTCATTGGTGTCAGTTGAAAACGAATTTCTCCCTTTTTTTCATATTCCTTTAATACTCTTTGAATATCTGCCACATAGCTGCTAACACTTGGAGTTTGTGTACCAACTGGAATAACCGTTACATCAACTATTGCCATTCTTATTCACCAATCCTTTTTATGTATTTCACTCAAGAAGCTTACTGTCATCTATCCTAGACGGATGTTTTTTACTAGTATAACTCAAACTTGGCACATACGTAATTAAATATAAGCTTTGAGCTAGTTACCACTTTATTGTTTCATAAATACATCTTTCGCATTAATTTTTCCTTACAAGTAGTGAATACTGCTACTCCACATGTGCTGTGTGTATGTGGCAATACATGAGATGTCGGAATTTTTTTTTGAGAAGCAGTTTATTTTACAGAATCATTCGGTACAATATCCACATTGCACATAAATTCAGATTGGCTGATCGTGCATCCGATCCAATTGATACATGTTGTTGATTGGCAATTACTTAAATTGAATTTTCTTTGAGGTTTCTTTGTTTAATTTTAAATCAAACATGAATTCAGATTCCTTATTTCTGCTTTTTATCGAATTTGGAAATTTCCCTATCTCACCTTCTACTCGAAATTTTTTGGACTTTGCAACAGGCAAGGTCTATATTTATTCCTAACATCTAGTCCATTGTTATTAATTCAATTGCATTTTTTAGAACTTTCGGTGCCTTTTTAATTCCTTCTGTTCCAATAAAACTGCTCACACTCGCTATTAATACGCTTGAAGAAATATATTTGACTACATAAAAAATTCCTGATCCAATAATTAGATCTAGGATTAAAAATTTTTTAATTGTTGAGCCTTTTATTATATAAATAACGATTTGATTGTTTTTTTCCCTACTCAGCATTGTCACACCCTTATCTTTTTCTAAATGGTATGACAAAGAGAGGTTGTCATATACTTTGTTATTGCCAATCTATTATGGGGTAATACAATCCAACTCCTCTGATTATTCCACACCAATCCGAAGAGCTTACGAAACAAGGGATATAGTTAATTTTTCCGATTACAAAAAAACCTTTATTGTCTGTGGAAATGCTTTCCTTGGACTAATACAACCATTGCAAATGCAATCGACCGAGTTTCACTTAACGTAGAACTTCAAGAAGAAGGTCAAGGAGTTAAATAAAAACGCTTTGCCTGATTTACTGGTTGTTTCGTCAAAGATGGTATGAGAAGTTTACTTTACTAATTGATGTTGTTCACGAATCAACGAGAAAGGCTATTAGGGGAGACTTTCCACAACTACCGCAGTAATTATCCTTTTTCAAATACATGGCATCCTTTTTACTTTTATCCGCAAAGCTTACTAACCTGCTTCAACCGCTCTTCGAATATCTTTGACCCCTACTTACGTACGATAAGTTACCATCATACAATAGAAGTGTTTTTCAACTTACTCACCTACATTTACGGTATAATAGACCCATGATATTTTATAGGAGGTGTTAAAACATGGTTAAACTTAAAAAAATTACCGAAGTATTAATTGAGGTAAGAGAATCTGCTTTAACAATAGATTCAAAAGAATCTTGGAAAAAGATCACCAAAAAATACGATATGATTATAGTTGGTGAAAAATTCAACAAAATCAGCACTATAGAACTAGGACATTCATTAAAATCAACCTATAATTATGAAATCGCCAATGATGAAATTCTTGAATTGGTCCCTAGAGCATGTAAAGAACTTGGAATGAAAACAGAGGAAATGAGATTATTAAAAGAAAAAGACCCCAGAAAAATAGATGCATATTCTATTGATTTATTTTAATAGTTACTAGTAGTCTCTGTTGTTATTGGGTTAGAAATCAGAAAATTCAGTTATCAGTGAGGGTGATTTTCCTTTTAGTTTCATGTTTTTTAACAGTTCGATAACCTTTAAATCCTCACATTCCGTTTTTGTGAGGGTTTTTTAGTTAGCCGTTTTCTCCTAACTCCTTTCAATTTGTTTCCCCGTTCTCCATATGCATGAATATTTGAAAAAGCCATTCCAGTTTTATTATGTGACGTATATGGGTGAAGAATTAATACTAGATCAGAAATTTAAAAGATGCGCGAAAATAGTACTGATCCGAAATGGTTTCTTCATGTATGTGATTAGTAAATAAAGCACACTTTTTAAGCGTGCTTCATTCATTTGACTTTCCGCCAGTATGAGCAGTTTTTTTCGTGGTGATGCCATGTATATCCTACAGGTTGATTTCCCTTTCGAGTAAAAACTATCTTTTACTGGTCGACCTTATAATACAATTGCATATGTTCGACTTGTGATCGAATAAGTTCCCATATATTTATTTCGTTGATTTTTACTAAAGCAGCAATATTGCGATAGGTGCAGTAATAATTAGCGTGATGAGCGTCCGTTCAAACCAGATTACAACCAACTTCGTAATGCTGATTGGGATTTCAGTTGATAGGATACAAGGTATCGTCGCTGAAAAGAACAATATGGATGATACAGATACCACGGCAATAATGAACTTAGTTACTAGGGGTGCTTTAACTACAAGAAGCGCCGGCAGGAACATTTCTGCAATTCCTATAGCTGAAGCTTTTGCAGCCAAAAATGGTTCAGGTATTTGTAATGCCCAGGTAAATGGGTAAAAAAGATAGGCAAGTAAATTAAATAGCGGAGTATACTCCGCTAATACAAGGCTGATGAGACCAACGGATAAAATGGACGGTAGAATGCTCATTGTCATAAGAAAACCGTCCTTTAAGTTTTCCCATAAATTCCTGCCAAGACTTACGGAATTGTTTGCTCCTATCATCGCACTGTTCCAGGCATTTCGGAAAAGTCCTTCTTTGATTACTTCTTCTGGATCCGCATTATCCGAATAATAATCGTCGCTCATTTTATTTAATGGCCAAATACGTACGGTAATAGCAGTGACAAGATACGTTATCCCTAAAGAAACCCAAAAGAAAAGGGACCATAAGTCCATAAGCCCAAGAGTTTTTGCTACAACGATCATGAACGTTGCTGAAACGGTTGAAAAACCGGTTGCAATAATAGCAGCTTCTTTAAGGGTGTATTTACCTTCTTTATATAGTCGATTCGTAATAAGCATACCAATCGAGTAGCTTCCAGCTAAATCAGCAACCATATCAACCGCTGAGCGCCCTGGCGTTTTAAATATCGGCCTCATGATTGGCTGCATCAGTACACCCAAAAATTCGAGAAGCCCGTATCCAATGAGTAGCGCCAAAAATATAGCACCAAAGGGAACGACAAGTCCAACAGGTATGACAAGTTTTTCGAAAAGGAAAGGACCCATACTTGGGACCATTAACCATTCAGGTCCAATCTTGAAATATATTAAGATCGCAACAACAGCGCCTATTACTTTTAAGAAAGAAAAAACTATTGATACCTTATCTTTTCTCCAGCTTTTTGAAATGAATGGATAAACAGCTCCTAATAGAATGACAATTAGAGCATAAACAGGAACGGCTGACGGCAAGGTTACTTTGATCCATGTTACTATATGATCAATTGGTATGCTTGAAACATCATTTATGGTAATAGGAATAAAAAACATAAAACTTCCTATTAAACTATATATAATAAACTTCAATATATTCGTAGTTGATTGAATTTGCGGCTTCTCTTGTTTCGTATTTGTCGCCACATTTGGTGATCCCATAATTATTCCCCCTATTATATAATTCATGCTGGGTAAATTCTTGACGCTCAAACGGGCAAAGCCACGTTGATTGCCGTTTCTTCGATCATACCTGATCAGTTCATGTATCAAGCATTGGAATGTTAATTCCTTTTTCACGTTGTTTTAATTTGCCAGCTCATATCCGGCATCAGCGTGACGCACTACAACCCATACGAAACTGTGGTCAATACAAGGTTCAATGCGTGACTCTGCTTCTTTCGTACCGTTTGCCACAATAACCACTCCTGCATGTAAAAGAGTAACCCCGACTCCGCCGCCGTGATGGACTGATACCCATGTAACGCCTTCATCCAAGAACTATTTTATTTTTTGTATTCGCTTTCATTTTATAGACCTCCTCATTATTTAACATTCATTGTATACTGAAAATTCTAATAATATATGTATTGTTTGATGATTATTTTATAATTTATTTACAAAAATTCATCTATTAACGTTCATTTTATAATCTATATTAAATTAGAGCGTAATTTTATTGCAGAATGAGTGGTTTTGGTGCAAAAAACTTAAACTGATGGAAATATGAGATTTTCCCATACTTACCTACTAAATAGGTTTCTTTATACTCAATTAAACGAGATTATAGGACTACAAGAACGATAAGGATATACAACAAAAGTATGATATAACAAAAAAAATCCCTCTCCATTTGGAGAGGGATTTTTTTCATGCTGTAAACAATATAGTGAAAGTAGCTTTACCTGCCTTTTTATCGGCTGTTTTCTTTTTAGCTTTCTGGAATTAATATATAATGCCGGCTCTGTACCTCTTGTACGCCATCCCCATTTGTCCCACATTTTAGATCCTTCAATAAACCAATAGGCATACCTGATCCAGTACCAGTAACGTATCTGCGTTCAAGACCAACTGACCATTTCCTCTTTAATCATCGTGCGGACATACCGTTCACCCCACACAGGACCAACTTTTAGCATCTCATTAGATAGTGGAATAAATGCCGTTAATTTAAGTTAGCTGATTTTTTTTACGGAACGTAACATTTAATTGCCCAGCCCCCGTTAGTTCAGCAAAAAGCCAAAGGGTACACTTTTGTGTGCAGTATTTTTCTTTTCTTAGCTGGTAATGCGTAAGCCTGGTACACGTATTTTGCTTATACTCTACGGATCAAATTATATGATTGAGTGTTACCTGCGATTCAAAAAGGAGTTCGAATGAACGCAAATTGTGGTAATTTCTTAAAGTTTGATTAATTTATTTTCTCATCGAATAAATTAATCATTTAATCCCTTTCCATTGAGAATTTGCTGCATATATTTTTCAACCCTTGACACTCGAGTTTTGGATTGTTTGGGTGCAGAAAAATAAAGAATGTATGCTCTTTGCCGTCCCGGCGTTAATGCTTCAAAAGCAGTTTTCAAGGCAGGGATTTCATCGAATTTAATTTGAAATTCTTCAGGAATTATGAATTCTGCATTCTTTTTAAAATTAACTTCCAAACCAGATTTTTCAACTTCAATGGCTTCATAAATATACGCTTTCAAGATGGTTTCCATTTCAACTATTTCTTGAACATTGGTGAACCGAATCTGGCGCGCCGCCTGTACATTCTCCGTTTGTTGTATTAGAATCCCATGGGCATCCTGTAACAAAGATCCTTTGGGAAACAGAAGCGCACAATATTCTTTAAATCCATGTATTAATACAATGTTTTTTTTCTCAAACGTGTAACAAGGATGCATCCACTTAAATTCTTCGGTCAGCTCACAGTCAAGAATGATCTTTCTCAATTTCTCAAATTCTTCCTGCCACTTTTTAGCTTTACTTAAATATTCATCAACCTTAGGATTCATTCTACTATTTGTCATCAAGGAACACCCCACTTCAATTTTTCGATCGGTTGTCAGACAAGAATGATCATTCTCAATTTCTCCAATGCCTTTATAACGGGAGATTAATTGATGTCATATCAAGCGGACCAGCCTTGGAAAGTTACAGAGAGCTAATGTCGCTAATCTGCCCGATAGTTGAATAAGAAAATAGATCGCCCCGCAATAATTTCGAAATGCTATATGTTTAGCTAATTCGTCACTATCTTATCACACACATATAAATGGTGTTCAATCCGGTTTGTATAACTACCATCCCTCGGAACTAATTTGTATTAGGGTTCGGGATGAGCGAATTCATCCACTCCTTAAATTCCCTTCGTTCAGCCATTTACCGTTGACAAATTCCACGTTTTTCTTTCTGCTGCAGCACATTTGACTTTTGCCGAACGAAAATAAAATAGGGTAGCGATCGCCCACCCTTAATAACCCGACTCCCGATACATTTCATTTGCTTTGGGAACGGTTTTAAAATCAAATCCTAAAATTAAAGCAATCAAAAAAGTGGTTGCTTTTAAGCTCATAATTTATTTCCGCCAAAAAGTTGAACAGTCTGCCTTATCGAAAATATTAAACTCAATCATTTTTTCAAGTAATGAGTAATCAACCGGACTATCTCACTTGATACGTACCAACTGTTTGGTGTGATCATAGCCAGCCTGCACAATTTCATCAGAAAAATGATCAATCCCTGTCTTTTCAGGGGCAACAGCCAAATGATGTTTGGCTACGCTAAAGCCAATAATATATGTGTCATGATCGGTAAACATAGGCTGATTCCACGCAATTTTCGGCTTTAAATTTGGAAATTTCTTAGATACCCAAGCCAAAACTTCTTCCGTTCGGTCCCGATGTTGCTTGTTATCAATATGCGCTAAAAATTCCGCAAAAACTTCCATGGTGTTCCCTCCTAAAATAAAAATTATGTCGTTCAGAGAAATTCCCTTTTTAAACTTCTACAAATAATACACAAACTCCTTCTTCCATAAAACTGCCACGTTAGTGTAAGTACAATTCTTCACAATTTGCAATTAATATACCATATATTCCCTAAATGGATTTTTATTATTCGCAGTTTGGTGGCGTTTGTCCCTAGCCGCATGGGTCCATTAATTCCATATTTATTATCATTGAGAAATATTTGTACAATAAATCCCGTCAACATCTGCTATTAATGTACAGAGAGAAAATTATGTACGCGCAATCAAGTAGACAAAAACACAAGGTATACAAGCATATGGATGTACTTTTAAATAATGTACATGAACGATTATGGAGATACCTTCAACTCAGGTATAAAATCAATATCCCCGAAGGGTTGCTCTGTTTTGTGCAATTGCAAAGGAGAAATAAACAAAGTTATCAACTCAATATAATCTTTTAGCGCACTAATATTAAATATTCTCTTAGGTATGTAATGTAGTGTGCCAATCAGGAAAAATTAAAGTAGCTATACAGTAATTCGAAATAAAAACCTCTATCCTGAAAGGTCCTATAAAAAAAGATAATGCATTCTTTCTCCATTGAAGAAGATGACTAAGCTCCAACAAATTTGTTGGGGTATTTTAAGTTCATTCTAATTGTTTGTTATACTTATCAACGGAAAGACATTACATAAATTAAAGGTGGAAGGTTATGTTTGACGTATTAGAACCAATTCTTGTTACGAGCGGGCTTGCAGGCATGTTTGAATTAAAACTAAGGGATGACCATACTTCTGAACCTACTCCCTGGGTAGCATACCGCGTAAAGACAAACATCTACAAAATTAGATCATTTGAGTTATGGAACACCGCTGCCAATAATTTTTTTAGAATATACCATGCACCTGATATAAATGAAAGCCTAAAAACAATGCTTAAATCACTACCGGGATTTAAGAAAAATACAACCTTATTTGTTGATTACATAACAGATGATTACCTTCAATTAACAACAAAAATTGCGGAAATTTTGGCCTCCGAAGAAATAATAAAAGAAAGTAAAGCAACCAGTAGACATGCTCGTACATCAAAGTTTGAAGGATTAGATTTACCGGATGTAGATACAGCCTTGGAAGAGGTACTAGGACAAACCTACACTTGGAAAGAGGTCATAGCCATTTGGGAAGATAATTCAGAAGAAAACAAATTAAAACAAGTTTTGGGTCAAAATGGAGTTTATATTCAAAGATCTGGAGATGGCAAAAGCCGATACATTGGAAGTGCTTATGGAACAGGTGGCATTATTGGTAGATGGATGGCTCATTTGGAGTTTCTTGGCAATGCTCACCATCTTAATTTATATGTTTTAGAAAATGGATATGATTCTATTCTCTTTTCCGTGATTGAGTTTTTAGAAGGAACGGATTCTGAAATTATACAGAAAGAGTCCTTATGGAAAAGGACTCTTGGAACAGTCAATAAAGGTCCATATAATCGTATTCAGTTAAACAAAAATTAAAGAAATTAGCCCTTGTATTCTCAAAAGCATCGTCATGCTGTTTTTTTGTTATTATAGCTTTGGAATAAAGTTTGATTATTTAAATAATCCTTACTCAGCTAACGACCTGTTAGTTGAATAAGGAAATAAATGAGATATATTAAATGACTTTAATGTAATTTCTCGTTATTATTCATCTAATAAAATCCAATCTTTAAAATAGACGTCATCTTTTAAGTTCAAATAGTATTTTAAAAATCTTACAAACTCTTGAGTATCTACTTCTTTATTTTGATAATGGTCATAATAATTTCATATCTTTCACCAAATCATAAATGAAAGAGAAGTCAATGGCAGCCTCAATTTTACGAACCAAATGGTTCGCTGGCACCAGTTGATCTAAAGTAATCATTTCAAGTTGATCTCGTTGAATAGAATCATGTTTAGAAAGCATCCTCATCACCTCAAGTTTTAATTCTATTTTAAAACAATAAAGACTTTAGGCAAAAGGGTTCTATCTAAAAGTTAAAACAAAGTTGATTGGAGCGGGTGTGCGAGACTCCTGCGGGAAAAGCGCGTCCAGGGGAGACACCGCAGGCGCAAAAAGGCACCCGAGGGCGGACCGCCCGTGGAAAGCTAGTGCCTGGAGCGGAAATCAACGTCTAAATTGTACACCCATAAAAAAAATGTAGGCAAACTCGATTTCATCGAGTTTGTCTACAGTCTGAAAAGAGTAGCCAATAGCTACTTCTTTATTTAAACTTTTTAGAGTATTTTTTTAAAAGCTACTCCTTATTTTTACGCTTATCAAAAAAATAAATCAAACTAACAATAATCACCATAATAATTGAATACAAAATAGATTTATTAATAGTGAAGTCTAAAAAGAAATAGGAAACGATTAATAAAACAATAAATAATAATATGTGTTTCTTCATCTTATCATCTCATTTTTTACAAAAGTTTTTTTAGAAAAATGGTTCCACGATAGTGGACTTCTTATATTTGGTTTTAACCTGTCCTCCAGAACCTTTTGAAAGTTTAGTTGTTTTCCCCTCGCCTGAAAAACTAATAGATGGTGTAAGTATTTTTCTACTTGATGCTACGATTGAAACGATCCTTTATATAGAAAGGATTCTTTTTAATGAAGACCCTTCATCATCTGTTTTACGTTTACTTCCTCTGCTATTCCGTTTCTGAACCAAAACCAAATACAGATATAAGTAAAACAACATACAATAAACGTAAAATCTTTTTAACTTGCTCCCTTCCTATGAAGCAACTACATTAATCTACCATTATATACAATATATTACAAGTTCGCCGTTAACAAAGTGGCACACTAGTAATTTTACCAAGAAAAGTTCCATTCGTTACATATGTATGAATCTTCTTTTATTACCCTCATTCAATGTAATTTGCACTTAATGAATATGGGGTTATTGGGGTATCCGGCATAATTAAAAAAAGTATCATGGGGTAAATGCCGCGATTGGACTACTGGTGTGCGAATGAACAAATTATAACTTTGATTTAAATGAAAACGGAAAAGAGGAAAAAAAATGAACATTAATATAAAGGTGTACTTGCATGCCAAAGAAACTAATTTTTGCAAAGTGGAAGTTCAGATTTTAAGAAAGACCCAAATGTGACAGTTGCAGCTTACGAATGGAATAAGCAGATTAAAAGTAACTATGCTAGTAAGGATTTTCGTATTGATCATCTGATTTATAACGAAGATATTGATATTACAGAGTAGTTAAGAAGGTTAAGATTATTTTTTAAAACAAGGTTTTGTTAATCATTATTGACTTTAAACCAACAAAAGAGACCACTTATTGTGGTCTTCCTTTATGCCCTATAAACCAAGCACCTGATAGTTTAAGTACAGTCATTTACAAACTACAACCCCTATCCTAATGTTTTAACGAAGAAATGCCGAAGTTCCTAAAAGGAATCGACTATTTCTTCACTTCACTTTGGAAGAGAGCGTTAAATATCAAGTTTACGAGTACCAATCCATTTCACGATTTCAGGATCGTTATGAGAAAAGAACAAGCTCTTTTTCGTATCTAACCTAGCAATCTTCTCCACATCTTCTTGGCCTAATTCGAAGTCAAAGATTTTGAAGTTTTCGATGATTCTTTCCTTACGAACAGACTTTGGAATCGCAACGACTCCTCTTTGTGTCAACCAACGTAAAATCACCTGTGCAACAGTTTTATTATATTTTTCGGCTATGGACACTAATATTTCGTTCTGGAACATGTTATTTTTCCCTTCAGCAAATGGACCCCACGACTCTATCTGAACATTGTTCTCTTTCATATGTTTCGCACTTTCTATTTGTTGATTAAAAACATGAGTTTCAACCTGGTTTACGGCAGGAATTACTTCATTGTGGACAATCAAATCCACTAGACGGTCCATTTGGAAGTTACTAACTCCAATTGCCCTAATTTTTCCTTCACTGTACAATTCCTCCATTGCACGCCAAGAACCAAAAACGTCCCCAAATGGCTGATGGATTAAATACAAATCCAAATAATCCAATTGTAGTCTTTTCAGTGATTTTGTGAATGCGTTCTTTGTACTCTCATAACCTGCATCCTGAACCCATAGTTTTGTAGTAATAAACAATTCCTCTCGCGGCACACCACTCCGCTTGATTGCTCTGCCGACTGCTTCTTCATTCAGATAAGAGGCAGCAGTATCGATAAGACGATAGCCTGCCATAATAGCGTCATAAACGCTTTGTTCACATTCTTTTTCATCTTGTATTTGAAAAACCCCAAAACCTAGTATAGGCATCTCAACACCATTGTTCAAAATTACGTTTTGCATATTAAATCCTCCTGTTTTCATATTGAATATCTTTATTTACCTACTCTGTTTGCGTATTCTGCCGGATAGCGGTCTCCCGAAATCTCGATCTTCGATAGCGCATTGTTCAAATCATTCAATTCCTCATGGGTCAGCTCAACATCAGCTGCCCCAAGATTTTCTTCGAGACGCTCCAATTTCCGCGTACCGGGAATCGGAACAATCCATTGCTTCTGAGCAAGTACCCATGCTAATGCGATTTGAGCGGGCATTGCATCTTTTCCTACAGCAATCTTCTTTATCAGTTCGACCAATACCTGATTTGCTTCAATATTCTCAGGTTTGAAGCGAGGAACAATGCTGCGGAAATCGGAACTACCGAACGTTGCATCCTTATTAATTTTCCCAGTAAGGAATCCCTTACCCAACGGACTGAAAGGAACAAAGCCGATTCCAAGCTCTTCAAGGGTAGGCAGTAGTTCATCTTCAGGACTTCTCCACATCATTGAGTATTCACTTTGAATGGCAGTGAGTGGATAAACCGAGTGTGCACGACGAATCGTTTCAACCCCTGCTTCAGAAAGCCCCCAATGCTTTATCTTACCTTCCTTGATTAGGTCTTGCATTACTCCGGCTACCTCCTCAATCGGAACACTTGGGTCCACCCGATGCTGATAGTAAAGATCAATAGTGTCAACCTTAAGCCGTTTAAGCGAGCCTTCGATTGATTTCCTAATACGCTCCGGCTTACTGTCAAGCACCTGCTTGCCATTTACCATTTGGATACCAAATTTAGTCGCGATATTCACTCTTCCCTTGAAAGGAGCAAGCGCTTCTCCTACCAACTCCTCATTTACATATGGACCATATACTTCGGCAGTATCGAAAAAAGTAACACCTCGGTCAACTGCCTCATGAATCAGGTAAATCATATCTTTCTTGTCCGAAGCAGGACCGTAACCATGGCTCATGCCCATGCATCCAAGTCCTATAGTAGAAACTTCTAAGTCACTTTTTCCTAATTTACGTTTTTGCATTACTTATATTCCCCCTCTTTTATAATTGTCACTTTGCTGTTATATTTTATCCGCAACCGATGCGGAGTTAAGTTCACATTGGTGGCATTAAGAAAATCTCATTGGGTTATCCATAAAGCTAGAAAAGATCAATCATGCTGCGACCGCAGCAGCACCAACAGATTTGTAGTATTGACGAGCCGCCCACAGAAGCAGCTACTTTGTCTAAAATACCTGAAATGGCAAATTGAGATGTACCAACTTAAAAACTGAAAAGAGTTAACATATATATTTTCAGGTATTCAGGGTGCGCTTCAACTCCTTTATCTATATTGCGGAAATATAAATATTAAAAAGAACTTTGACTCCCTTATTATGCAATAAATAAATAAGAAAGCCTTATAGCATTCCTACCAAATCATTGCCTAATCCTCTCACTTCACTTACACTCCAGAGGAATATGTATTAGAATGGAGCTAGAAAGAATAAGGAAACAAGGAGGTTTATATGTCTGAACAAATCTATAAACAGCGGGCTGATCTCACCCAACTCATTGAGAGTCACACAGGCAAGGACGGGTCTCATCCGACTGCTATTCCTTCTTTATTTTTCTCTCGTTTCTCTAATGTTACCGGTCCAAATTACGGAGTTTACAAGCCTTCCTTATGCATTATCGTTCAAGGTAAGAAGGAGGTATTACTGGCACAGGAGCGCTATGTATACGGTCCAGCCGATTACCTTGTTGCCTCTGTTAACTTGCCAATTACCGGAATAGTCACAGAAGCCTCTTCAGAAAATCCATATTTGGCACTGAAACTCGAATTCACACCAAATCAAATCTTGGAGGTTTTACAGGATTCTCAACTTGCTGTACCAGAAAGAACATGCTAAAAGAGGCATGTATGTAAGTCAAATAGAAATAGCTCTGTTGGACGCGGTAACCAGATTATCTCATTTGCTAAACAATCCTAATGATATACCCGTACTCGCACCTCTTATCACGAAGGAAATCATCTATAGGGTTTTACAAGGGCAGCATGGTTTTACTCTGGGGCAAATTGCGTTAGAAGGAAGTTCCACCTATCAAATCGGCGGCGTTGTCGACCATATCATGAATAACTATGACCAGTCTTTTCGGATTGAAGACCTTGCGGAAATTGCAAATATGAGCGTTTCATCGCTTCATAGACACTTTAAAGAGGTAACAGCGATGAGTCCCATTCAGTTCCAAAAACAACTGAGGCTACAGGAAGCCCGTCGCCTATTATTATCCGAGTCAACAGATGCCACTGAAGCAGCATTCCGCGTAGGCTACGAAAGCCCATCCCAATTCAGCCGTGAATATTCCCGCTTGTTCGGATTACCACCAAAAGAAGATATTAACCGCCTGAAGGGAAAATATGCATAAAAAAGTGCATTAATCCGCTTATGGATTATTGCACTTTTTTATTATGAAGATTTGCCTTTATTAAACTTTTTCCAATATTCTATTTGATATTCCTCTCTTTTAAACCTGTATCCTGCTTCTGAACAAATTTCAGAACATAATGAGTCCCGCTGATATATATTCCCATGATAGCTAGATGATCTACTAAAAATCCCATGGAGGAATCATCAAGGTTCCAACCAAATGGATTATATATGGTTAACTTGTAAAGCATATCTCTCTCGAAAGAAGCCTGAACCCCATAAACGACAATCAACACCGCTATGACACGAAATGCAGTGGCGCGGATACGGCTGGTGCTTTTAATTCCCGTCATCTTACGTACTGAATTGATAATTGTTGCCCAGGACATTCCAATATGCACAGCCATGAAGATAAATCCCCAATAAGAAGTCATAACATGTATCTGCAATAGAATCATGTCATTGTTTATAGGAATAAAAGGCATTATGTCAGGAGATATGGGCACAGCACTTATCATTACTACAGCCATAGATACAAGAAAAAGTAGATTGACCACTATGCTTAAAATGCGTCGTACATTGTGCTTTCCCTTAAAAATCGTCTTATACCATCGTCGATTTAAAATATTGTGAGTAATAAACAATAAACACAATAATGCTCCTACCAGTTCATGTATTGTATTTCCGGTAATCTGGTAAGCCATTGCAACTAACATCAGAACTGTCATAGAAAGATCAATGACCAGCCTGATTAACATATTTGGATTCAAGAAGTTCTCCTCTTTCTAATTTATTTATACCTGGGTCGGTTTTCCGTCGATGCTAAATCCCTATGTGTTATTATTTAAAATGAACCATCAAAAGAACCTTCTGGATGATTCCCGCTTTTTCTTCTTCCATTAAGCTGTTTCCATGCAATATATCCTGAAAGTCCTCCAATTTATCGTCTACCGCTTTTACCTCCCAGTATTCGGTGGGAATACCTGCAGTCCGTGATGCTGTACTGCCATCCTTTGATCCTGTAAATTCCCCAAGGTCAAAACTTTTCATTTCATCCATCGTGTTCACGAAGTCATCCCGTTCCTGGTTCGCGTGACAAGTAAAGCATCGACCGATTTCTTCCTTGTAATCCACCGACTTGTCTCCATTGAATTCCTGGTACAGCCAATCTCCATTACGCATCTCAGCTGGGTTCACATCAGCCCAGCCAGCTCGCTTTTCCATCACGAAAATTTCACCAAGCTCTTCATCCCTATAGATTTCGAGAGTGATTATGGTGCCGTCAGGGATTGGCTGCCCATTCTGCACCGCTTCTATCGCTTCCCGGCTCGTGTAGAGTTCCTCTCTGACATTTCCACGATGCACAGTCGTATAGTTTACACCCTTATCGTAGTTCTCAGGGAATTCAACCAGTTCACGATTGGATTCTGATTGTTGTTCCTGTTGGGAAATACCATTTCTGTCATTATTGCCGTTGCAAGCTGAAAGAGTGATGGTCATGACCAAAGCCAGGGATATTAATAATCGTTTTTTCATCTTTTTCCTCCTAGATTCGTTCCAAATTATTACTATACAAAACTCGGAATCGTCCTCCCTGACTATCCCTATCAAGTTCAATCCCCAGTACTTTGTTGTATATATGCTTGTTTCTTCGAGGGAGAATAGCCAGAATCAGAATAATTACCAAAACTCCAGCTTACAGTGAACTTGTAATTTGAATTAAATATGGCATTAGCCACATAAACACTATTTTGTTAACGAGGGAAAAAACGGAGTTGTATTATTCATACCGAATAAAAAGTAATGTATAAATGTAGAGGTATCCTCATTATGCTACAGATGACAAAGCGACCGCTGTCCTATTTCTCTTAAATCAGTGCCTAATCCTCTTATGTTTCTAACTAAATCGGAATCGAAATTTCCTTTTTATGTAAGAACAAAAAAAGCGGATCAGTTAAAATTTCTTTTAAATAACCAAAAAGAGTCAATAAGAGGGATCAACATTTGTATTTTACTCAGAGGTATTCAGGGCTTAAAATATAGTTTGGAAAATGAACATAAACTAACCTGCCCCGATAGTTGCATAAAGAAAAAGAGCTGCCTAAAAGACAGCTCTAATCTTCAGCTAACGTACCCGTTAGTTGAGTTACCAAAATACTATTATTTTTTTATACTTTCTAAGATGGACTTAACAAAATTGGTTTTATCATCTGCATATTTATGTTTATTATTTTTATTAACCGTTGATAATATCTGTTTAAGCTTTTTATATTGTATTCTTGCTGTTTCGTTATTTCTCAAATAATCTCTAAAATCCAACTGTTCAAGTAAATATTTATTTCCACTTTGATACATATGGATTTGGTGTGTTCTTGGTTCACCTTTTTTAAAGTAGTATCTATCTGGCAATACATTTGTCCCTTTATATGAGTATCCAAGTGTTTCTAATGCCCTAACACACTTTTCACCATCTTGAAATTCCTTAACTTCAATTGCAATATCAATAATTGGCTTTGCACTTAAATGTTTTATTGCTGTACTCCCAATATGGTGAACAGCTAAAATATTCTGACCAATTACCTCTTGAATCCTTTCTTTCTCTAATAAAAATTCCTTTTCCCAATTATTTGTCCATGGAACTAAAAACACCTCACCTTTTGGTAATCCAAGCATTTTATTGCCTCCATAACTTAAACATTTTTCACCGTTTATTCACTCTATTTTATAACACCATTACAACTTGTGAATATTTTCTTATTCAACTATCCTGCCCGGATAGTTGCATAAAGAAAAAGCTGCCTTAAAAGACAGCTCCGATCTTAAGCTTACGCACCCGTTAGTTTAAGAACACTTTATTTAATTAAACTCAAGTTCCTCAATCATTTCCACTAAACCGCTGCCCAGCAACTCCCTTATTGAAGTAAAGCACTTCTTAGTTTAAGTACAATCCTTAACAATCTCATTCTATTTCCCAACTATAAGTTTCTCTCTAGCAAAATCCCCACTTGTTCTGCCACTGCTTGAGGTGAGACACGAATCTCATTTCTAAAATAAGATTCCGTTATCCCTACAATTGCAGCCCCAAAGAATTTAAGAATAACATCTTCGGTTAATCCTTTGTTTTTCCCTTCAATGATATTTACTTCGCCCTTTAACTCTTCGATAACAAACTCCAAGAAACGACTACGAAAATGTGGTGCTCCCTTACTTGTTAACATCGTAGAAAAGAATGAATGATTGCTATCAAAGTATTCGAACCAGATTAGATTTGCGGTAACAAAGTCCAAATCTGCTGATGATTCGCAGAGTTTTCTAAGTTCATCAATATGTTCTTCAATGAGCTTATCCAGTAAATCAAATTTATCCATGTAATGATGATAAATGGTTCTTCGACCAACATTGGCCCTGTCGGAAATATCCTGTATCGTAATTTGATCGAAACCTTTTTCAGACATTAGCTCAATAAAAGCGTTTTTTATTGCTTCTTGGGTTTTGAGTATTCTTCTATCCACTACAGACATTTTTAGAGTCACCAATCTTTCTTGATCAATAAGGCACACTTTCAATCAATTTGTGCAATACCGCACGAACCGAAGTAAATTGGTTATTGCAGACAACCTACTTTCATTATAAATTATACACAGATGTGCAATACCGCATCCATATGTATTTTCCTAACACATCAATTTTAGCTACCTTCGGCAAAATAGAAGAGTAAAAAATGAAGGGATAAAATATGTCAAATCAAAAAGAACTTACTCCTGCACAGAAGTTAATTGGAGATTTTGCACCCAAACTAGTGCAATTAAACGATGATGTACTATTTGCAGATGTGTGGGAGCGTAAAGAGTTATCTCCTCGTGAACGAAGTTTAATCACTGTATCTTCATTAATCACTGGTGGAAATACAGAACAACTAGGTTTTCATTTAAACAAATCCAAAGAAAACGGCCTTACTGAAGAAGAATTGGTCGAAGTTATTACACACCTTGCTTTCTATGCTGGTTGGCCAAAAGCGATGTCAGCCATTTTGGTGGCTAAACAATTGTTTTTAAAAGAAAAATAAAAAGAACGAAAGGATGTATTATATGTCTAATATTCAAAATAAAGTTGTCATTATTACAGGTGCCTCTAGTGGGATTGGAGGAGCTACCGCGAAAGATCTAGCCTCTAAAGGTGCAAAGTTGGTTTTAGCTGCTCGTCGTGAAGACCGTTTAAAAGAATTACAGGAAGAAATTCAAAATAATGGTGGTCAAGTTATTTATAGAGTAGCTGATGTTACTTCACGTGAACAAATGGAAGATTTAGCTGCGTATGCTCTTGAACAGTTTGGAAAAATTGATGTTTTAGTCAATAATGCTGGTATTATGCCTCAAGCTTTTATGTTTAAGAAAAAAGTTGATGAATGGGATCAGATGATTGATGTAAACATCAAAGGTGTATTGTATGCAATCGCGGCTGTTCTTCCATCCATGAGAGAACGTAAATCAGGTCATATTATTAATATTTCTTCAGTAGCCGGACATAACATTTATCCAGGCGGAACAGTATATTGTGGTACAAAACATGCGGTAAGAGCAATCTCTGAAGGTTTGCGTCAAGAAGAAGCAATGAGTGGTACTAATATTCGTGTAACCAATGTTTCTCCAGGGGCTGTCAGCAGCGAATTAATAGAAACTACTTCAGATTCTGAGATGAAAGCCGGCTTAGATGAATTTTACAAAGTGGCAATTGATGCTGAAAGAATTGCTAGTGCAATTTCATTTGCAATTGAGCAACCTTCGGATGTAGGTATAAATGAGATGATTATTCGTCCAACTGTTCAAGTAGGTTAAAAAAGAAAGAAACAATTAAATCATCAAATGACATAACAAGGGGCTAATATTACCTTGTCAGTTCATACCGAAAAGGAGAGCGGAATTATGGCAAACGAAAAAGATTTAAGTAAAAGTGTTATTTTCCCAATAGGTGAGAAAGCTCCAGAGGCTTTTGCAAAGTATTTTATTGGTACTAGTTATCTCAATTTGCTTGTTGTACCGTCCGACAATCTAAAACAACTGATTGGAAATGTAACGTTCGAACCAGGATGCCGCAATAACTGGCATTCACATCCAGGAGGGCAAATTCTTTTGGTTACTGGCGGAAGAGGATGGTATCAAGAAGAAGGAAAACCTGCACAAGAATTACATCCAGGAGATGTAGTAGAAGTTTCTCCAAACGTAAAACACTGGCATGGTGCTGCAGCCGACAGTTGGTTTGTTCATCTTGCAATTGAAGGGGATGTATCAGCAGGTCCTGCTGAATGGATGGAACCAGTAACAGATGAGGAATATAACAAGTTATAATAATTTCAGAGAAAAAAGTTGAATGAATCGCATAGTGACTTGTCATTCAGCTATTTTTCGTATTATTAGGTTGCATAAAAAAGCAAACATAATGATGATTGTGGTTAAGAATTGCCCTGTTAAACAGGGCTTTTTTATATTTAATCCTCTAATATCAGGTTACAAAAATGCGTATATTGACCACTTGGGTCGGAACTATTTTCAGAGAATTGTCCTTTAATTAAAACTAAGCATTATGACGTGTTCAACAAAATTATTGGAAAGGAGTAATAACATTGGAAAGACCTTATATTATTTGTCACATGCTAACATCATTAGATGGAAAAATCATTGGAGATTATTTTGAATATGAACGAATAGCCTATCTTATTGACAAGTACGAGAAAATTCATGAACGATATGGTTGCAAAGCGTGGATTTGTGGCAGGATTACCATGGAGGAACACTTTACACTAAGAAATGAATTAGATTTAGATCAAGAAAACAATCCAACTATCCCTAGAACGGATTACGTAGCAAATAAAGATGCTAAAAGTTTTGCTGTTGCAGTAGATCCTTCTGAAAATTAGGATGGACCAAAAACTTCATTTTAGATGAGAATAATGATAGGTTGGGGAACCATATAGTAGAAGTACTTACAGAGCAAGTATCAGATGGCTATCTTGCTTATCTGAAAAATCTAGGTATCTCTTACATTTTCGGTGGAAAAGATCAACTGGATTTTACTGTAGTAGTGGAAAAGCTTAAACATTTATTCTCAATTGATCGACTACTCTTAGAAGGCGGCGGAGTTTTAAATGGCACCTTTTTGAATGAAGGTTTAATTGATGAATTGAGCTTGATTATAGCCCCAATTGCAGATGGCTCTACTAATTCTTTGACATTGTTTGAAACAAGTCCTCATCTAAAAAAACACCCTCCAGTCAATTTCTTTTTGAAAGAAATCGAGAAACTGGATGATGGTGGGCTATGGTTGAAGTATGTAACAAAAAATAAATAATCATTACAGAAAGTTAATAGAAGGAATAAACCGATAATAGACACTAGGTTCGGACAATTAGCACTTATACTAGGAGAAACCAATTGGTTAGACTTTGTTGAGGATGAATGGTGTAATTAATTAAACATAAAATAGCTGCCGACTTTGTCGACAGCCCTGAGAATACGGCTCAGTCCTATACTGATCCGTTTGCTTTTGCCTATTTGTAGCTAAGCTAAACTAAAAAAAACAGGTTCCGAGGTTCTTACATTTCCCCTAATACTTTTTTAAGTTCTTCAGTCATATTCGCCCAACCATATTTTGCACCATTGAATGCTTGATCTTCTTTTTCGAATCCAGTTTGTTCAAGGTGTAAGGAGGTTATTCCATCCTCTTGCTTCAATGTCCATGTGACTGTAGTGTTTATCGGACCACCTACCCAAGTGTAAGATAAATTATGAGGCTCATCCACTACCAATACTTCACAATCTACAATTAAATTCCACTGCTCATTTCGGAATTGACATTTATGTCCTACGATTGGTTTAAAGTTATTTTCCATTATCCATTTTGCAAGAGTATCCGAATCTGTTAATGCGTTCCACACTGTATTGATTGAACTTGTAAACTGAAAATCTAATGATAAATCTGCCATTATTCATTCCTCCGATAATATTTTTTTTAAAAATGCCACTTTTCCCATCCAAAATTCCTCGTAAAAGGATACCCAATCTTTAATTTCCTGTAGGGGAGCTGCAATTAGCCGATACCTTGTTTCTCTACCAACTTTCCGGTCAGCAACTAGACCAGCTTCTTTAAGGATAGCCAAATGTTTAGAAACAGCGGTACGCCCCATTTGAAATTGTGCGGTTAATTCGTGAAGAGGTAACTCTCCTGCATCTGCCAACAAACGTAGCAATTTACGTCTTGTTGGATCAGCAATGGCTACATAAACATCACGCTCTTGATTTTTCTCGCTCAAAACCACCCCCCCTTTATAAATCAGACACCAATTGGTGTCCTTATTATAAGACACCAATTGGTGTCATGTCAATTTTTATTATTGACATAAGGGCATTAGTTTTATTCTCTTATCATCAAGTATACTTTTTCAACTAACCTCCCCCTTTACCATAAGATTCTCTCTCTATCTCTGTATGCCTAGGTTATTTATACATAATAAAAAGCCATTCCTCATTAAGAGGCGGCTTGTATTTTGTTAATTTATCGCAAATTTTATAAGCAAATTTTCAATGCATTACTTCCTTAATCCAGATCTTCTTCTTCTACTTTCATAATCCTTCCTGTCTTTGCATTTATCTCAACCTTATAAATTCTGTTTTGGTTGGTCAAAATAAAGAATTCGCATACTAGAACACCATGCTCCATATCGACATGTAGTACTTGGCCATGCACTCTCTGAAGCGCGATTTCTTGTGCCTGTTGGATGGATAATATTTGTCTTATAAAGGCGTTTGATTATTGTAGTAATTATCATACATTGGGAACATTCTCCTCATTAAAAATAAATCAATTTACATTATGCATTTGACCAAGTTCTGTGAATATATGTTTAGGAACTACAGAGGATCCCCATGTGAATAGTCTTACTACAGATTAAAAAACATAAACAAAAAGCCAACATCAAAATGTTGGCTCTGTTAATAAGTATTATTTTATAAATTAATGAATATCTCTCTTTTTGAACCGTCCTCCACGTACTTCCGCAATATTTGCTATTGCTAAGAAAGATGAAGGGTCAATATCTTCAACAATAGTAGTTAACTTAGATTCTTCAAGTCTGGTAATTATACAGAAAATAACCTTCTTGTCCTCTCCAGAAAAGGCACCTTCACCATGTAAGTATGTCACACCCCGTCCTAAGCGACTATTGATTGCATCACCTATCTCTCTTGCTTCATCGCTAATTATCCATACTGACTTTGTTTCTTCCATTCCAGTAATAACAATGTCAATGGCTTTAGCAGCTATTACATAAGCTAAAATTGAATACATAGCTCTATCCCAAGTGTAAACGAATCCGGCAGAACCAAGTATAAATAGATTGATGAACATAACAATTTCGCCAACAGAAAAAGGCACTTTTTTACTTATTACAATCGAAAGTATTTCTGTACCATCAAGTGCACCACCGTTACGAATTACTAGTCCTACACCTACACCTAAAAAAATGCCGCCAAAAATTGTAGCAAGAAGGATATCTTCAGTGAAGGGTGGAATAGGATGAAAATATGTTGCAAAAATGGAAAGCATTATAATCCCATATATAGTAGATATAGCAAAGGTTTTTCCAAACTGTTTATATCCCAGATATACAAATGGTAGATTCAATAGAAAAAGAAAGATTCCTAATTTTATCCCAGTAATGTGAGAAAGCATAATTGAAATACCTGTAATGCCTCCATCAATTACATGATTGGGAATTAAAAAGATTTCCAATCCAGTGGCCATTAGCAAAGCACCAATTGTAATAAGAATGGTCCGTTGGATAATTATCAAACTAGATAACTTTCTATGCTGCTTTTTTAGTGCTTCCGTCAGAAAAATCACACCTTTTATTCATTTATTTCTATTATATCCTAATATCAAATTAGGAAAAATAAATTTAAATAAAAGAAGAAGTTCTAACCTACCTACAGTTTGTTCCAACTAAGTTTGTTAATTTCTCTGGCTTCTTAACAGGTTTCTTCTTCTCATCACGGCTCATCATTCTCACCCCAATAAAAAAAAGCACCCAAATTAATGTATGCCTACTTTTTACTCTTATTAATGTTATCTTGTAAAATTTGTTGATTTTTTTTCAATGTTTCTTTAACTTTTGCTAATGGATCGAATGAACTTGAATTTAGCAGCTTATCCTTTTCAAATTTCAATCCTTCAGGACCAACTATCTCTTTTTACTTCTCTTTATCTACAAGAACTTGCCGTTTTATTTGTTGGCTATGTTAAAGTTCTTGGTTGATTTTACGCCTATAATTCTCTTTGCCCCTTAGGGCTACATCACTGAATTAAGATATTTCCTACATATTGGGCAGTACCTCTTGAACTTGTGAATACAACTTCTAAAACATAACTCCCTTTGTTATTGGGGATTTGAAATTCCCTATCTTCATGCAATTCGAGTTCAATTCGTTGTTCATCTTTCAGTAGGGCAACTGTTATTTTTTGGTCAGTCCAAATGTCTCCACCATTTCTTACGTTCTCTTGAAAATCCAAGGAAACTTTTTCGTTGGCAGTAACCTTCATTTTTTCTTGTGATAATCCTAATTCTTGAATATCATCTATTTTTTGATCTACATCTCCACTTGATGAACTCCAACTGATATTTCCTTCAGTTAATTGCAAAGTTGTAGCAAGGTCTTCTGAATATAAATGAGCAGTTGGAACACCAACATCATAATCTTCTCCTATGCATCCTGTTAATATAAATATTAAGAACATTCCTATAAATAATCTAAAAAAGCCTTTCATTTCATCCCCCCGTATTTTTTTGCTATACACAACTTATTTAACAATCCTGAACAGTTAGTTGTAGTAGAAATCCTCATATTTCCTATTTAATCTAACATAAATTCCCATTTCAACCTTTACCTTTAACATAGCCTATTGGTTTAATAAATCAATTAGTTCTTGTTTGTTCTCTGCCGAAAGTTAATGCCCACTTTCTAACCATTCCTTAACTAATTTAAACATTCCGTGAGGTTGTAAACTTATCTTTTTATCTCGGCCTTGTTCTATGCTAATATCCACTCTTCCATTCATTTCCACTTTGTAAAAAGCAGAAGGTGCGTTGTGATAATTTGCAAAGTCCTCTTGATTCCAACTGATAATATCATCTCCCTTTGCCTACCTAATTCGACAAAAAGGACTTTTCTGCAAATAAAAAGCACCCGGATTAATGGATGCCTTCTCCTTTTATTCACTACTCTTGAAGTCTTTTATTAAATCATCTCTAAATGACTTTGCATCTCTTTCAAAAACTTTTTCAAACCTTTTTTCATACTCTTCGTAGGTTATTTGACCTTTTTCAGTTAGTAGTTCTACTATAGCTTTAACCCTCACTCTACTCGACACTAATTCGTTTGTCATATTGGACAATAAAATACCGATTTTCTCATAATCATCATTCATTTTGTCATCCCCTTCGTTTAACCAATACGACAAAAGGAGGCGTTTTCCTGCATATAAAAAGCACCCAAATGTATGGGTGCCCAAATTTAATTAAATTCATAGCGATTATCAAATGTTCTTTCTAATTTGCTCAAAACGTAGTATTCCTTTTTTAATGTTTGCAACTGATTCTCCAACTCTGAATTTATGCCGTTTCCCATTTTCTCTATAATTTCTTTTTGGGCTTTTTTATTATCAAACATCTTTTTTAGCACTTTCGCATGTTCATCAAATATATCCACCTTTTCTCCCCCTTAGTTTCACACTATTTATATTCAACTAAAAGGCAAGGATTCCTATTTGTTTATTCACTCTAAGTTAGGCAAATGCCAAAGCCTTTTCTCGGATACTAAAACGCGCCGTTATTCCGGAAATTCAATACATTGTTTACGTCATACCCACGCTGTCTTACTACTTGAATCTGGAGCCACAATGAAGTATATTCAGGAACGTTTAGGCCACGGAAGCGCTCAAATTACAGCTGATGTATATGCTCATATCTCTAAAAAAATCGAGAAAGTACCATAAGTAAGTTTGAGGATTATTTAAATTGAGTCAGATGGGTAAAAAAGGGGTGAACCTCCTATCTCTAATTCATATTAATTATTACCTCACAAATAAAAAACCCCTGACACCAGAGGTGCCAAGGGTTTGAGATATTAATACATTGACATATATTGTTCGCGTTCCCATGGGTGAACTTGTGTACGGAACATATCCCACTCGATTTCTTTTGCTTCGATGAAGTGTTCAAGTAAGTGTTCGCCTAACGCTTCTTTGATTACTTCATCAGATTTTAATGTTTCCAATGCAGCATATAAAGTAGCTGGTAGATCGACGATGCCTACTTCTTCACGTTCTTCTTTATTCATAACATAGATGTTGCGGTCTACTGGAGCTGGAGGAGTCAAGTCGTTTTTGATTCCGTCAAGACCAGCTTTTAGCAGAACAGCAAGAGCCAAGTATGGGTTTGCTGCTGGATCGACACTACGTACCTCTACGCGAGTACTCACTCCACGTGAAGCTGGGATACGAATTAATGGGCTGCGGTTTTTAGCGGACCATGCAACATAACAAGGAGCTTCGTAACCAGGAACTAGACGTTTGTATGAGTTAACAGTTGGGTTTGTTACCGCTGTGAAGCTTGGAGCATGCTTAATGATACCAGCGATGAATTGCTCAGCTGTTTTACTCAATTCCAATTTTCCTTCTTTATCATAAAATGCATTTTGGTTTCCTTTGAATAGAGAAACGTTACAGTGCATACCAGATCCATTAACACCGAACAATGGTTTTGGCATGAATGTTGCGTGTAAACCATGTTTACGGGCAATCGTCTTAACAACCAATTTAAATGTTTGGATGTTATCACAAGCTGAGATTGCATCTGCGTATTTAAAGTCAATTTCATGTTGTCCTGGAGCTACTTCATGGTGGGAAGCTTCGATTTCAAATCCCATTTCTTCAAGCTCAAGCACGATATCACGACGGCAGTTTTCTCCTAGGTCAGTAGGTGCAAGGTCAAAGTATCCGCCTTTATCGTTCAATTCTAGAGTAGGTTCGCCTGCTGCGTCCAGTTTGAATAAGAAGAATTCAGGCTCAGGTCCAAGATTGAAATCTGTGAAGCCCATTTCTCTTGCTTCTGCAAGAACGCGTTTTAGGTTAGCACGGGGATCCCCATCAAATGGTGTTCCATCCGTATTGTAGATATCACAGATCAAACGTGCAACTTTACCTTTTTCCGAAGTCCAAGGGAAGATAACCCATGTATTTAAATCAGGATATAGGTACATATCAGACTCTTCGATACGGACGAATCCTTCAATGGAAGATCCGTCAAACATCATTTTATTATCAAGTGCTTTTTCTAATTGACTGACTGGGATTTCAACGTTTTTTATCGTCCCTAAAATGTCAGTAAACTGTAAACGGATGTACTTAACATTTTCTTCTTTCGCTAAACGAGTGATGTCTTCACGTGTGAACTTTGCCAATTTCTATTCCCCCTAATAATCATTCATAAATCATATTTTTTATTGGAAAAAACGAGACATATCCCCTTGTCGAAGAGATGTTCGATGCTTGCTTCCTTGTAAAAGCTCGGCACGCAGAAGCTTGCGAAGCTCCTCGTCACTAAGGTCCTGTCTTATTTTTTCCGCTTGTTCTAAATCTTGAGTTTTAGGTAAATTCTGTTCCTTTACAGTGAAAATCTTTTTTATGCCGGCCAGATTGACTCCTTGTTCGATTAAATCTTTAATCTCAAGCAGTCGATCGATATCGTTTAAAGAAAAAACCCGACGATTTCCATCTGTTCTCATAGGAGTAATAAGTTGATGCTCTTCGTAATACCGAATTTGGCGTGCAGACAACTCAGTTAGCTGCATGACGATTCCGATGGAAAAAAGAGGCATCGAACGCCGAATGTTGTTGCCGCTCATTCTTAGCATCCTCCTTTTGTTTATCTTAAAATAATCATATATCATGTTATTAAACTTGTCAATATGATGTTACATTTTATAACGTGTTTTTTTCGGAAAAGTTAAACGATTTGTAACTACTCAAATATTATGACTATTGTTTTTTTGCAGGAACCCAATTGATTTGGATTCCCATTATGCAACATTTATAATTGAATCAGTTTTTTATCCATTAGCGCATTCACGGCAGTCAATACAGCAATTTTAACATGGGCGTAAGTCAAGCCACCCTGAACGTAGGCTACATATGGAGCCCTTGTCGGACCATCTGCCGTCAGTTCAATGCTGGCTCCCTGTATAAAAGTGCCCGCAGCCATGATTACATCGTCTTCATATCCTGGCATATAGGCTGGATATGGTGTCACATGGGAATTGATCGGTGATGCATATTGGATGGCCTGACAGAAGGCAACCATTTTATCCCGGTCATCAAATTGGACGGATTGAATCAAATCAGTGCGCTTAGCATCCCATTTAGGATAGGTATTCATACCGATTTTTTCTAAAAAGGCTGCTGTGAACATGGCTCCTTTAACAGCTTGGCCCACGACATGTGGTGCAAGGAAGAATCCTTGGTACATTTCCTGCAGGCTATAAAGCGACGCACCCGCTTCCGCACCTATTCCGGGTGATGTTAATCGATAAGAGCAAGCTTCAACCAGGTCCTTTTTACCAACAATGTATCCACCTGTTTTCACTATCCCGCCACCTGGGTTTTTAATGAGTGAACCAGCCATCAAATCCGCTCCGACATGACATGGTTCTTGCGTCTCAACAAACTCTCCATAACAATTGTCCACGAACACGACGATTTCCGGGTTAATGTTTTTAACAAAAGAAATCATTTCCTTAATTTCATCAATCGTAAAGGAAGGACGTGTAGCATACCCTTTTGAACGTTGTATGCCGATCATCTTCGTATTTGGCTGAATGGCTTGTTTGACGGCTTCGAAATCAACTGATCCAGTTTCCGCTAACGGAACGGCCTGATAGCTGATTTGAAAATCGCGCAAAGATCCGATACCCGATCCCCTTATACCGACAATCTCTTCCAAAGTATCATACGGCTTTCCTGTTATGTATAACAATTCATCACCTGGGCGCAATATCCCGAACAGGGCAGTGGAGATGGCGTGTGTGCCTGAAATAATTTGCGGGCGCACCAATCCAGCTTCTGCACCAAAAACATCTGCATATATCAATTCAAGCGTATCGCGGCCCATATCATCGTATCCATACCCTGTAGTCGGGATGAAATGGGAATCACTCACTCTATGTGCTTGATAACTTTGTAATACACGAAATTGATTTTCTTCAATACGTTCGTCCACTTGCTTATGTAACGGAGAAATCATTGCTTCCACTTCCTGGGCAATGTTTTTCAACACTTCTCCATTTGTTAACTGCTGATACATCAAAATTCCCCTTTATAATGAATATTTCTCCAGCTGTCCGGTTAATGGATGATCAGCTAGACAAAAACCTTTGCATTCATATCTTTCCGATTCTTCATTAAAGGAGAGAGTGCGCAATATGGTTTCATTTTTCAGCTGTGATAATAGTTTACCCTCACTCGACGGCAGGAAAACATAATACGGGACCATTTCTTCAATCACGTACTTTTCAATTTCTTCCATGATTTGATTCAGGTCCGATTGTTCATAGGCACTGATCATTAATGAAGCACGACTGCCTGACCTTACGAAATCAGCGTGAATCCTATCTTTCTTATTATACAATGTTAGCTGTGGAATGGAAGGGACTTCTAAGTCATTTAGCAAATCATGCACCGTTTTCTGATGATTAAAGTAATCCGTGCTTGATGAATCCACCACATGGAGCAATAGATCCGCTTCTTTCACTTCTTCCAGGGTCGAGCGGAATGCGGCGATTAATGATGTCGGCAAGTCTTGAATGAATCCAACCGTATCCGTCAGCAGCACGGTAAATCCGCTAGGAAGAATGGCTTTTCGCGTCATGGGATCCAGTGTAGCGAATAACTGGTTCTCTTCGAATGAATCCGCCTCCGTCAAACGGTTGAACAGCGTTGATTTACCTGCATTCGTGTATCCCACAAGGGCAATTTGAAAGGTCTTATTACGTTTCCTTCTATCACGATAGCGTTCTCGATGCTTCACTATGCCGCTTAATTGTTGCTTGATTTCATCTATTTTCCCACGAATGTGTCGACGGTCGCTTTCCAGCTTCGTTTCTCCTGGTCCCCTGGTGCCGATTCCGCCTCCAAGCCTGGACATCTCCGTCCCCTGTCCGACCAAACGCGGTAATAAATATTGGAGCTGAGCAAGTTCAACCTGCAGCTTCCCTTCTCTGGAACGCGCCCGCTGAGCAAATATATCCAAAATAAGCTGTGTCCGGTCAATGATCCTTGCCTCCAATTGTTTCGAGAGGTTCCGAATCTGGCTCGGGGAAAGTTCATCATTAAAGATAAATAAATCCGGCTCAAGCTCCTCTTCCAGATTCCGAAGCTCCTCCACTTTTCCCTTTCCTATATATGTAGCCGGATCGACGCTTTCCCTTTTCTGGGTAATGGTCATTAACACCTCACCATTGGCCGTCTTCGCCAATGAAGCCAGCTCATCGAGTGAATATTCAAAACGTTCGTTAGCCTCTGTTGTTTGACATCCAATCAACACGGCCTTTTCCTTCATTGTTTGTTCCAAATCACATGCACCACCTTCTCGAAGATTTTTGTTAATCATAACAAAAAAAGTGAATATATAAAAATTTCCTGAAAACAAAGCTTTTACCCGTTTTAAAAATTCCGATAACATGCTAAAATCATATTGGCTTTACCATCAAAATCGAAAAGACATCGAGGGACATTCATATGACATGGGAAGTATTAAGCTTCATAGGTACGATTGCATTCGCTATTAGCGGGACCATCATAGCCATGGAAGAAGAGTATGATATTTTAGGAGTATATATTTTAGGAATCATAACCGCCTTTGGCGGAGGGGCAATCCGTAATCTGCTTATAGGTGTCCCCGTTTCAGCGTTATGGGATCAGAGTTTCTATTTTGCCATCGCTTTAGTATCCATCACCATCGTTTTTGTTTTTCCCACAAACCTTTCAAGGCACTGGGACAGATGGGGAAACCTCAGTGATGCCATTGGCCTTTCAGCCTTTGCCATCCAAGGCGCGATGTATGCCGTGGAACTTAATCATCCAATAAGTGCCGTCATTGTATCTGCTGCATTAACCGGTTGCGGCGGAGGGATAATCCGTGACGTGCTTGCCGGAAGAAAGCCACTGGTCTTCAGGAAAGAAATCTACGTAGTATGGGCCATCATTGCAGGCTTAGCTTTAGGTAGTGGTGTATTATCCCAGTCTTGGCAGCTTTATTCGCTCTTTGCCGTCATTACGATATTGCGAATCCTTTCTTACACTAATAATTGGCATCTTCCTAATAAAAAATGGGTGCCGAAAACATAAATTGAAAAGCCCGCCATCTTGGTGGGCTTTTCTATGTCATTCTTTCTCATCATCCTCAAAAATCAAATCTTGGCTGGTAAGCGTCAGTAAATCGGTTTTTTCAAACGAATCCTCCAGTAAAAGCCGCATCGCCTGCGCCCTAATCGTCTTTTCAAGTACATTGCGGATATAACGTCCGTTAGAAAATGAAATAGGCCCCCGGAATGATCGTAATATGATTAAATGTTCTTTTAATTTCCTTTCGGCATCCTGATTCATTAGATATTCCCTTTCCTGCAACATCCGATCGGCTATTTCCATTAACTGATCGATCGTATAATCCGGAAAATCAACAACAAGCGGGAATCTAGAATGAAGGCCAGGGTTAAGACTGAGGAAATAATCCATTTCCCTCGAATATCCAGCAAGGATCAATATGAATTCATGCTGACGATCCTCCATATGCTTGACAAGGGTATCTATGGCTTCTTTACCAAAATCCTTTTCGCCGCCTCTTCCCAAGGAATAGGCTTCATCAATAAATAAGATCCCTCCAATGGCCTTTTTAATTAAATCCCTTGTTTTTTGGGCAGTATGACCAATGTATTCCCCGACCAAATCTGCTCTCTCCGCTTCAATTAAATGACCTTTCGATAATACATTCATTTTTTGAAACAACTTTCCGATTAAACGTGCAACCGTCGTTTTCCCTGTTCCGGGATTTCCTTTAAACATCATATGCAGTGCTTGTCGGCCAGTCTTCAGCCCCTTTGCCTCACGTTGTTTATTGATGTAAATCCAGGCATATATTTCTTTAATCATCCGTTTCATTTCTTCCATTCCGACCAGCGATTTCAGTTCATCTTCAATCTCTTTCAACGCCACATGCTGGTGGGGGATTTCTTGCACCAAAATTTCTTTTATCGGCAGATCCTTTTGTAGCGCTTTTCTGTTTTCAGCATTAAACACAATATTGATTTGCCCGTTATTTTTCATACGGATCGGTTGTTCCAATGCATTCACCTCTCCTTCTTGGCCCCTGACTCCACAATTTTCATTCAATTTATGATGGTAATAGGCATATGTAGCATAGCCAAAACTATCCCATCGGAGAATTTCATTATATCTTTTCGTAAATACCCAAGATTTCAGTATAATTAGCCATATTCCCTTCCAAACGGCGACTTATTCTGACAGGATTCTTTCCTTGGAGGATTTTTTACGACAAGTTTCATTCCCGATCATCAATTTATATGGAAGAATGTCATTTCCTGCGGTTTCCCGGAAAATAATCCGTCCCTTAATATATATTCAAAACAGGTGCGTAAAATTATCGATTCTTTGAAAAAGAACCGAGAAATGCAAGCAAAAAAAAACAGGTCGCTATAAGCGAAACCTGTTTTTCACATTCATATATATGATTATTCCTTCACTTCGTAATCAATCTGAACATTACGTTGTGGAGCAAATGTAGAGATCGCATGTTTAAAGACTAACTGCTGTTTGCCCTCCGATTCAAATAAAACGGTAAAATTATCGAACCCCTTAACTTGTCCCCTAATCTGGAACCCGTTTAATAAAAATACCGTCACATACGTACCATCTTTCCGTAATTGATTAAGAAACTGATCTTGAATATTTACTGACTGTTTCATGTATTAGTCCTCCTCTTTTCTCTCTAAATTTATGTATTCGCCTTCACTGAAAAGCTTTCCTGCTATAAATCCAGATATTTCATGTATTTTTTTTGAAAAATCCTCTAAATCGGTCATATTAAACCAAATGACATCCATTTTATTTCGAAACCAAGTTAATTGCCTTTTGGCATATCGACGGGAATTCTGCTTTAATGTTTCAATCGCTTCATCCAATGAAGCTCTTCCATCAAAAAAATCATAGATTTCTTTATATCCTATAGCCTGAATTGATTGGCAATCCCTTAAACCTTTTTCATGAAATGACTCCACCTCTTGAATCAGGCCTTCTTCTACCATCCCATCAACACGTTGATCGATGCGTTTGTACAGCTTTTCTCGTTCCATTGTCAATCCAATGATGCACGTATCATATTTCAATTCTGTAGGCTGTTCATTCAGCTGCTCACTCATGGTTTTACCTGTACAATGAAAAATCTCAAGTGCCCTAATCACCCTTCTTACATTATTAGGATGAATCCGATTCGCGCTTTCTGGGTCAACCTTACGTAATTGTTCAAAAACAGGATCGATCCCTATCTCCCTTACCTGTTTTTCGAGTCCTTCCCTATAAACAGGGTCGGATGGTGCTTCCGAAAATTGATAATCATGAATGACCGATTGTATGTATAATCCTGTTCCACCGACGATAATAGGGAGTTTACCTCTACTTTGGATATCCTCGATACAAGCATTAGCACGCTCCTGGAACTCTGCCGCACTAAATGGTTCATCAGGGTCCTTGATATCAAGTAAATAATGAGGAATTCCTTCTGTTTCTTCCCTCTTGATTTTTGCAGTCCCAATATCCATCCCTTTATAAACCTGCATGGAGTCCCCGCTGATAATTTCACCATTAAATAACTTTGCCATCTCAATGCTCATCTTTGTCTTGCCAACAGCAGTCGGTCCAATGATAACGAGAAGTTTTCCTTTTTGTTGTTTCACATTCTCACTGCCTTATATGATTTTTTCCCTATCTTATCATAATCCCGATGGAAGCAGCTAAACATCTACCCATTATGTCCAGTTCAGGTTCTTTTATTCACCTTTTTATCGGATTAATCTTCATCTTGAAATCACTTAATTCACATTCAATACTGATCCATTAAAAAGGTTGTAATGCCTTCTTTTTTCATATAGTACAGCTTTATTGTCTTAGATTTCCAGAGTATAGACATACCGAAAATACAGATGAAGTTCCCAGCTGCATTTACGCATTTAGCAAGATATAGGACACCGGCTGAGAATATAAATTCTGTATGGATACCTCTTAAGGAAAAAATGAAATACATAATATAATCCCGAGAACGGAAAAAAGTTTACAAAAAAAGTATGATTCCTTCTTTTTTTGAGGAATCATACCTTTTTTATCAATATTCTGCTTCCCTTTGATTATCCGTTCAGCCCATTCTTCCATTTACAGGTATCATCATCGTAACGGTCGTTTCTTTTTCAGTGGATTTTACATGAATCTCTCCATCATATCTGTTAACCAAGTCTTTAACGATGAACAATCCTTGTCCGCGTATTTTTCCCTTTTGTGCCTTTTTGGTAGAAAATCCGCTGGCGAATATGTTCTCCTGATCTAATTCGGAAATCATCGGTCCGGTATTAGTGACCATAAACGTATACTTTTCATCATCAGCTTTGCAGGCAATATTCATTCGGCGTTCATGCTCTGGCAATTCAATCGTTGCCTCGATAGCATTATCGATGACATTCGATAATAGTTTAATCAAGTCGATTGTTTTGACCCGATTGAAGGATTTGTGTGAAACATCAATCTCAATATCGATGTTATAATTCTGGGCCGAGAGCCTTTTCGTCTCTAACAGGACAGATAAGCCCGGATGTATCACATCCAATTTCATCGATTCAATCGAATGCACTTCTTTTGAAAGGCCAGTTAAATAATCGAGCGCTTTTGAGTTCTCCTCTAATTTAAGCAGTCCATGTATCACCTGAATATGATTGGAAAAATCATGCCTTAATGAGCGGACTGAAGCAATGAGCGATTGAAATTCCGAATGATACGTATCTTCCGTATCCCCGACTTCACGTGTCAGTTCTTTTTGATACCATTTTTGAAGGACAAAAAAGGTAACCAGCAACATGATAACAAATCCCCCATTATATACAAGGATGGCAATGCTGCTTTTCAATACCTTTCCGTTAATGGCATTAATATCTTCTGCGCTCACATCAATGCCCAAAAAACCAATAATGGTGCCATCTTGATTTTTCATTGGCACACCCACAGTCAAATACTCCCCATATTCGGGATCTTCCAGAATCCCGGTAATAAAGCTTTTGCCTTCATACGCCTGTTTGACCTGCTCCGAAGGAACAGTACATACGCCGCCGATAGGAAAATCGCCTTTATGATCTTTAGAAAATCCAGTAATCATGGCTTTGGATACTTTCGGGTTATCAACCATGATTGTATAAACATATAATGCACCTATTTTTTCACGGGCATCCTCTAAGTAAGCTTTTATATCCCTATATTCCCGGCTCTTTACTTGGTTATTAAGAAATCGCTGATAGGCCTCTACATCCATTGAGTCGGCAATAGATCTAGCAGCTACCAAGTTTTGATTAGCAACGGATTTTTGCACAGAATTTTTAATGCTTAAATATGTAGAAAGCATATTTAGAAGAATGAAAACAATTAATAAAAGAATACTCAAATAAAGAAATGCCCTTAACTTTTTATTTTTCATAGGATTAAACTTACCTCATCTCTAGCAGCTAAAAGTTAACGAACCTATTTTGAGTTTACTATATAAAGGGACAAAGAAATAGAGAAAAATCTAATATTCTCCATAACTGCAGGCATATCATACTATAATTAATCAAGTAATTAACAGATTACCCACTTCTTTTTTGATAGTTTCGCCACTTTTTTGATCCTATAACTTTTTAAATTTTAATCTACATTAAATCCAATACTAAATATTTCTAATAAAACATTTTTTTACCTATATAGTTTATTATATTAATATAATTTCATATGAGAATATGGAAAATCAAAAGTCGTCGAACTCGATATTTCCTCATGAAATAAATAATTTTACCCTTTATATGAAAATATTACAAGAATCTAGAGGTGCCATCAGTAAAATCACACCAAAATTTACATTTTTCATATTCAGGTGCAAGAAAAAAACGGATTACTCTCTTTCAATAGTACATATTAACTGATTTATCATTAAGGGAAACGCCAATTCAAAAGAGAAGTTTTCCTTTTAATGAAAAATGGAATCAGAAGATTATCCCCTGATTCCATTTTGATAGCTTTATTTTATCGCATTGATGACTGCCCGCTCATACATTTTTTTAGTTACTTGATAATATAGCAGTTGAAGAAGAAAATACGTAGCGATGACCATGGCCGAATAACCAAACAAATTGGAGCCCAATAAATTGCTTAATGCCACGTAGGCAACTATGGCATGCATCATCCCTATCACAAAAGGAGCGAAAAAGAGGATGCGTATTTCCGCACTTAAAATTTGCTGTATTTCTTTTTTTGTTAGACCCAATCGATGAAGGGCATGAATTTGGATCTTCTTATCTTCTAAATTCGTAAAAACTCGCAGGTACATCATGCTTCCTTGGACGATAAAGAATAATAAACTGACAAACAAACCGATAAATAAGATCAATATGCTACCTTGTTTCATTTTATGATAAATAGGTGCTCTTGTTTGCAATTGATGGTCAGGATTGTTAGACATTTTTTCGATTTTCCCAGAGGTTTCCATCGATTCTTCCCAATCTTTCACTTCGTACCCGCGTACTCTTACCATCTCTTTTAAAGGCATATCAGCAGTTATTTCATTATACAGCTGATCATCGACCACCATCAGGGTGGTTGCTGATTTGATGGGAGCGATTATGGAATGATTGCGCTGACCCGCCATTGTAACCCGTATGATTTGTTTACCATAGTGAAGCTCCTTTTGTTCGCCATTTTGGACGAATTGATAATCCAGTCCCCCTCCATAAGGAAAAACGTATAACGCTTCTTTTCCAGATAACTTTGCGGAATCTAATTTTCGCAAAGTTGCCGCTTTGTTATAATCACTTTCCGAGATTAATAATGACCTATTTTCACTGGGTTCTCCCGTTCTCATATGGGGAAGCATGTGAGTGATGGGCACACCTGTCATATTTACTTTGTAAAGGATCTTGAATCCATCTTCCTTTAAAGTTTTCTCTACTTCGGATGGTTCAATGACGGAATAGATGGAAGCGTCATTTTCAACCCAGCCAATTGATTGTGGAATGTTATCCACCCCTTGCTTCTTTAAATCTGCACTGAACATGAAAAGTGTTCCTGCAGCTGTCAAAATGACGGCCGTAATGATCGAGGTTAAAAAGAATAACCTGGAATAATCCTTAATATTAAATATCAGGTTTGTTTGGTTAATTAAATTCGTTCCATTGTACAAGCTTTTCTTCTTCTGATAAAGCCTTCTGCATAGAGCGACAATACTTTGACTGAATAAAAAATAGGTTCCGATCAGTATGAATATTAAAATGGGCAATACCCGAATATACGAATTGTTCATTGACATCGTGACTGCCAAATAATAAGAAATGCTTAAGCAAACAACTGATAGTGCAATTAACCACTTTGAAACAATGGGCGTCTTTTTTGGTTTTTGTTTATCTTTTAGTAAATCGACCACTTCTGCATTTCCAATGTAAAACAATGAAAGTAGCGATAATAGCTGAAATAATAAAATGAAACCAACAATCGTATATATGAAGGCCTTAGGGACAAAGACAAACGATAATGGTTGTTCTACAGCCAATAACCAAGAAACTGTCATTAAGAATAACTTTGAGAACAAAAACCCCAATCCTACCCCAATCATGATTGATATGAGGGAAACGATCGTTTGCTCCAGGTAAATCAGTTTTCTAAGTTGGGATTTGGACATTCCAAGTAGTGTGAGCAAACCAAACTCTTTTTTTCGCGGCTGTAAAAATGCGGCATTCGAATAAGCTATAAAGAAAACCGAAAATATGATGATCACAATTTCAGCAGCAATGAGCCCCTTACTAATAAGCTTTCCCCCAGGGATATTAGTATGGACCACATCAGGATGAAAGATAAATGATGCATAAATAAAAAAGATTGAGACGGAAAGTACGATACTGAAAAAATAAGCAAGATAACGTTGGGCATTTCCTTGGATGTTTCTCTTAGCGAGAAGTCGAATGTTCATGATAGACTCCTCCCAAAACACTTAACGTATCTAAAATCCTATGATAGAAGCTCTGTATTTCCCCTCCATTATGAACCTCCGAAAAGAACTTGCCATCCTTTATGAATAAAACCCGGTCACAGAAACTGGCGGCAGTCGGGTCATGAGTGACCATGAGGATTGTTGCTCCCTTTTTCTCCTGGAGTGTCGTGAGGGTATCCATTACCTGCTTGGCAGACTTGGAATCCAAATTACCTGTAGGTTCATCTGCTAAAATAATGGATGGTTCATGAATCATCGCTCTTGCACACGACGTTCGTTGCTGCTGACCTCCGGATATTTCAAAAGTCCGTTTTTCTAAAATCCCTTCAATCCCCAGAAGGTGTGCCAACTGATTTACCCTATTTTCCATTTCATCGAGTTTATAATGATCTAACGCTAAAGGAAGGAGGATATTTTCGCGAACGGTAAGTGTATCAAGAAGATTAAAGTCTTGAAAAACAAATCCAATCTCCCTCCTTCGAAACAAAGCCAGGTCCTGATTTTTTAATTCATTAGGATTTTGATCATTTAGAATGACTTTCCCGGTGGTGGGCTTATCAATCGTGGCCATTAAATTAAGCAGAGTGGTTTTCCCGCTGCCCGATGGACCCATCACTCCGACAAATTCCCCTTTCTGTACATTCATGGTGAAATTATCTAACGCTTTATGAAATAAATTCCCCTGCTTTTGAAAATAAGTTTTGGATAATTGCTCCGCTTTTAAAATCGACATCCTACATGCCTCCCTTTCTTACCACAAGTATAATGAATATAGTGGGAGGCTCCCATCGAAGTTTATTACATAACCGCTTAACAGCCTTACAATTTTGTCACCTTTCATGTAAGGTATTTGTATTAAAGAGAAACTCCACTGTAGTCCCTTCGGATACAGTCGATTGTATGGTAATCCCATGCCCAAGTCTGTTAACGATTTCCTTCACTAGATATAGTCCCATTCCAGTTGACTCTTGTTGGGCCCGCCCGTTCTCTCCTGTAAAAAATGGATCAAACACTCGTTTTACATCATGTGGGACAATTCCAATGCCCTGATCCGTTATCCTAAGTAAAACCTCTGACTTTTTTTCAACAATGTTGAATGTTATGCTGTCATGCTCTCCCTGCCTTGAATACTTCAGTGCATTAAAGACCACCTGACTAATGGCAAAGTGAAGCCACTTACGATCCGAATGCACATATAAATTCTCATGCTCCGTGTCAAGTCTAGGATAAATGAACCGTTTGATGAACTGTTTCTTTTCCTCGTTAATCACTTGCTTGACTAGATTAATCAAGTCAACCCGCTCCGATTTTACATCCTCTGAAAAACGCTGCAGCCTTGCTCCATGCAAGATAATTTCCAGCCCTCTACGAAAACGATCATTTTCTTCTTCAATCTCTTTAAGATAATCCTTCATCGACTCATTCGAAAATGTCCTTTTCCCTTCTTGAACCAGTAAAGAAATGACGGAAACAGGTGTCTTCATTTGATGTACCCATTGGTGAATCAACAGTTCATATTGCTCCTTCTGATTGATCTGTTCTTGTAATTGTTCTATCGTAGCCTGGTTCATTTGTTGAAAAAGCTCAATCCACAATTTTTGTTCATTTGACAGGGGATCCCTAAAGGCTTCGACATATTCAAACGTCAAGCTCGGTTCTTGCTTCATCCTTACTAACTGATTAAGAAAACGGTAATGCCTTATGTAATCTATCGCTAAAAATAGTAACATCAAAAACAACGCGAGAATAAATAAATAGATGATATTGGAAATCGATATCTGATTTCCCGCTTCTAAAACGGCTAATGCATAAGCAATAATAAGCAGGCTTCCCAATAGAACAGTATAAAATATAAAATAAAGACGGTCTTTAATGTAGGATTTTAGCTTCACTTTTCTTCACCTTGCACTATTTTTAGTCGATATCCTTTTCCCCTGCTGGTTGTTATGGCATGCGTGACGCCAATATCCTCAAGTTTTCTCCTCACTCTAGTGACATTGACAGTCAAAGTATTGTCATCAACAAATGAATCATCATTCCAAAGTGCTTCAAGTAAATCTTCACGCGAGACAATGGTGTCATACTGTCGTAGTAAACAACTCAATAATTTCAACTCATTTTGAGTTAACGTTACCTGATTGTGTTGATATTCGATCATCGCTTTTTCCGTATAAAGCGTTAATCCATCCATTTCCTTTACTTGTTGTTGGAATGAAGATATTTCAGCATATTCACCATAAACCCTGCGTAGGACGCTCTTTATTTTCGCTAGTACCACTTCCAAATGAAACGGTTTTGTTAAATAATCATCTCCCCCATATTCAATGGCCATGACTTGGTTCATTTCATCTGTCCTTGCAGAGATAAATATGATGGGAACCTTTGAAACCGTCCTTATTAGTCGGCACCAATGGAAACCATCATAATATGGCAGATTGATATCCAATAAAACCAAATCTGGCCTTATCTCCTGGAACTCCGCAAATACTTTGTCCAATTGCTTAACTTCAAAAACCTCATATCCATACCTTTTTATATAATTGACCAAGATTCCAGCTATTTTGACATCATCTTCAATCAATAAGATTTTATACATTTTCTTCACCTCTTTAACATAACAATCCTTACTATCACTCTTACATATCATCAATCTTGTTATTGAATTTACAATAAAAAACCTTGAATGGTCTGAGCCAATCAAGGGGATTCAAATAAAATTAGATTTCCTCCGGGATTTTCAATCCCTCGATGAAGGAATTAAAACTCTCTGCAACTTTATAAATATTTTCATCCTGGCTTGATGGATCGGAATACCACCCCTGATCCCAGAAGTAAACTCCCTTTTCCTCTTCGTTATCTATCAGCAAGATTTTACCTGTACACGTATCATTACCTATAATAATGCAATTCTTATGTAAGTCTTCTCTGTTTTCTTCATGCCATTTCTGTAAATCCAGTTCTTTATCCGGAAGCTCTAACCCATAAAGTACATTTAAGCAAACGAGTGTGTCTAATGCATCTACATAAAACTTACTGTTTTGCACTGCAGTTGTGCCGCCATTATGGGTAAGGAGAAACTGTTTATAATCTCCAGGGATTTCAAATCCCACATATTTCTGAAAATTATTCACTGATTCTTGTGTCGCTTTTCCATATCCCTTAATACTAACCATTCTACCAACTCCTATTCAGTTTATTGTCGCAAAAACTTTAAGGCCATTTCACCTGCTTATAAAATGGACCGGGCCCTACACAGCCAAATGGCATTGCACTCTGGTATCTAAACTTTCCTTTTTCTTATTGGATATCCTTAACAATAAATTATTCATTATTTGTTAGAAAATAACACTTTTTTAAATATATTAACATAATTTTACTATCCTTTTCAGTATTTTCTGATATTTTTTTGACAATTTCGTTGCTTTTTATTAATAAAATAGCTTTTTTTAAAAAAGAGTTTTTGTCGAAAAATCGATAAATTGTATAATTTGTAGATTAATTAGGAGTTTTCGATGATATATCTCCATTTCCGAAGATATATTCCCGATTTCGCAGATAAATGAAACATAGCATTAAATATTATTCAATAAAAAAGGCGCCCAACCATCATCTTCGAGGTTGTGCGCCTTGTCCCTATCTATTTATTAATTCCATTACATCTCATACAATTTTATAGTCATCATAAGTAATTAATAACCTGCTCATAGAAACTGTCTCAGCACGAAGCTTATTCTTATCACGGCAATAAGCTATTAAGGAACTATTGGGAAGTTTAGCAGTACAGTTCCATTTTCTATATTTCTCACAATACCTGGAGGATATTTCGATAACTTCTCCACGTATCTTTAACATCCTGCGTTCTACCAAGGGCATCATCTCCAATTCCGATAATATTATTTACCCTAAATCAGATAAAATATTCTTGGGGTCCATACTTGCATGGCATCTTCAAAGATTATGGACATTATAGTACAACAAACATCCATGTGAAACTAAAGATGTCTATTTAGGAATCACGGTGTAAGAGCTAAATGTAGCCATCATTTATTACTTGGACAAGCTATAGAACAAGCCACACCATAATAATAAAGTGAATCACAATCGTTATCTTATATAAAAAAAGTTAAATGTCCCTAATAAAAAGCTATATTTAAGGTATTAAAACCAGAATAACCTTAATATTTTTTTGGAATATTAAGATAAATCACAAAATCCACCTACTAGCTCTTAATTATAACTATTAAATTATATTCCTATCACAAAAAATATATTTGAAATTAAGGGATTAGAGTCGTATGATTAGTAGTATCGGCGGAAAACACATAAAACAAAATAATTAAGTTTAAAGGGGAATTAGATATGGTAGATGTAGTCTCAAAACCTGAACATGAAACATTTAATATTTCTGCAAACCAAGAACAATTGGATATCCTAGATCAGCTTTTAAAGCCTGAGGTTCAGGAATCCTTGAACACTTTAGTTGAGCAGTTACCAAAGCTGACTGAGTTAGTGAATATTTTAACAAAGTCTTATGATTTCGCTCAATCAGTAGCGACTGATGATGTTTTGAAAAATGATACGGTCAGCGCCATTTCGGAGATCGCAGGACCTGTAGTCGGTTCAGTGAAAGGGCTTGCGGCTAATGCCATCGAAGCTAAGGATCGTGCTGAAGTGAATACTGATGTGATTGGTCTTTTTGGTCTGTTAAGAATGATGAAAGATCCGCAAGCACAAAAGCTTTTCCGTTTCGCCCAAGCTTTTCTTGAAGTCTCTTCAGAACGTAAAAACCAAAAATAATTTGATAAACTTTCAGTAAGAACGGGGGATTAACTATGTCAAAACAAATCGTCATCTTAGGTGCAGGTTACGCTGGTTTACTATCTGCCTTATCCGTACGTGAATATTACAAAAAGGATGAAGTGCAGGTTACAGTGGTGAATCAATTTCCAACACACCAAATCATCACCGAATTGCACCGTCTTGCAGGCGGATCCATTTCTGAACAAGCTGTTTCCATTCCTTTGGAAAAACTTTTCAAAGGAAAAGATATCGACCTTGCCATTTCCAAAGTGGAGTCTTTCACAGTCGATAAAAAAGAAGTGAAGCTTTCCAATGGCTCCACTTTATCTTATGATGCCCTGGTTGTTGCTTTGGGAAGCCAAACAGGATTCTTCGGCATTCCGGGTCTTGAGGAAAACAGCATGGTCTTGAAATCCGTAAATGATGCAAACAAGATTTACAAACATATCGAAGATCGCATCCGCGAATATGCACAAACGAATAATGAAGCCGACGCAACAATCGTGATCGGCGGCGGCGGCTTGACGGGCGTCGAGTTAATCGGTGAAATCGTGGATCATTTCCCTAAAATCGCCAAAAAGTTCGGAGTGGACTTCAAGGACTTGAAAATCAAGCTTGTGGAAGCTGGTCCAAAAATCCTTCCGGTCCTGCCTGATCACTTAATCGAACGTGCCATGACAAGCTTGGAAGCACGCGGCGTTGAATTCTTGACAGGTCTGCCTGTTACGGGTGTTAAAGGAAACCAAATCGAATTGAAAGATGGACAAACCATAACTGCCAATACGCTTGTTTGGACAGGCGGAGTCGCAGCCCTTCCTATCGTTGGCGAATCAGGCCTTGAAGTGGATCGCGGAAAAGCAACCGTTAATGAGTATTTGCAATCCAAATCCCATAATGATGTATTCGTCGTCGGGGACAGTGCCGTTGCATTCCCTCCAGAAGGCGGCCGTCCATACGCTCCTACTGCACAAAATGCTTGGCAAATGGGTGAGCTTGTTGGATACAACCTATATGCAGCCTTTGAAGGCAAGAAACTTGAAGAATTTTCACCTGTAAACTCAGGTACACTTGCGAGCCTTGGCCGTAAGGATGCGGTGGCAACCGTTGGGGCCAATAACACTTCCCTTAAAGGTCTGCCGGCTACATTGATGAAAGAAGCAAGTAATGTTCGCTATCTATCACACATCAAAGCCCTATTCAGTTTGGCTTATTAATTTTAGATAAAGCAATCATGAATTATAAAGGACCATTCATCATTTGATGAATGGTCCTCTTTGTAATTAAAGGGCTACAATTTAAAATCAAATCTTAACTTGGTTGATGCTGAATCTAAGGAAAAATCCCTCTGGTAATTTTGCATTTGTCAAAATCCGGAGTTCTTTTATGCGTTTATCATTATAAGAGGAAACTTTCATCAATTCTTCATCCATATAAGCAGGATGAGTCATTATCTCTACGCTTGCCCCATCCATTACCCGTCCCTTCAGGTTTTGAAAGTAGTCTTCAACCACCATTTCTCCATAAAAGTCATCCAGGAACACATCTGTAACGGTTTGAATCCCAGCAAGGTGCTTTCCGGCATTACGCACTGGCAATCCGTATTTATCGGATAGCTTTTGAATAACTGGCAGAAACTCTGTTATCCCGTGTACATGATGATGGCTGTCGAAATGAGTCGGTAACAGACCGAATTCCAAGAATCTTTCGATCTGTGCTGACCACTCCCTCTCCAATTCGCTCAAGGAAATACCGTTAGTGTCACCATATACCAAACCTTGCTTCTTAAAGAAACCAGATTCGTCAACTAAGCTCGGCACGTCGCTCAGCAAAGGTTTTCCCCATGTCAGCACTAAGTGAATACCTACTTTCAACGACGGTGTCTTCTTTGCGATTTCAATCGCATGCTCCGTTGCTTTCGCATTCATCATGATCGTTGCCGAATTGACAATTCCATATTTGTGGCTATCCAAAATCCCATAATTCACCGCTTTAGTTAACCCGAAATCATCTGCATTTACAAGGACCTCAATCATGATAAATTATCCTGCAACTCCTTTTTTTCAAAAAACTGAGGCAGATAATCTTTATGTGCCTCAAGCATTTCGTCTAAGATAAGTTTCGCTACCCTATCACTTGGAACGAGTGGATTAATCGTCATGGCTAGCAATGCAGTATCATAGTCACCTGATACCGCAGCTTCGATGGCTACCCTTTCAAAGGACTTGATTTGTTGAATTAATCCGCGAACGGCGACAGGAAGCTCTCCTACATTGATTGGCTTGGGACCATCCTTAGTTATCACGCAACTGGTTTCAATAGCCGATCCATACGGGATGCCTTCAATCGCACCATGGTTGATGGTATTTACCGCTTGAATATCTCGCTTATCCGTATGCATCGAGCAAATCAACCGTACAGCCGCATCACTGTAGTACGCACCTCCGCGCTCTTCAAGCTGCGGCGGCTTGATAGCCAGATCCTCGTCTTTGTAAAGCTCGAATAATCCTGCTTCAAGTCTTTGAACGACCTCAGCACGTGTTTCCCCTTTTTCAGCATCCTTCAATTCTTGGGCTAGTACATCACCCGTTTTATAATAGTAGTTGTGGTATGGACACGGAAACAGGTCCAACGCTCTAAGGAATTCCGGCTCCCAGCCCATTGCATGGATATTCTTCATCGTGACCGCTTTAGCTGGATCTGTAATCAGATTGATGATTTGATCTTTGACACTCTCCCCATCAACGAATACATCCAAGCCGTAAACCATATGGTTCAAACCAGCAAAGTCGATCCGGACTCTTGATGGCTCGACATCCATCAAATCCGCAACACCTCGTTCCATGCCAATCGGAACATTGCAAAGGCCGATGATCTTGGAAATATTACTGTGACGCAGAACTGCTTCCGTTACCATTCCAGCAGGGTTCGTGAAGTTAATCAGCCATGCATCCGGACATAACTCCTCCATTTCACGAGCAATATCCAGAATGACGGGAATCGTTCTAAAAGCCTTGAAAAGCCCGCCTGGTCCATTCGTCTCCTGTCCAATCACTCCGTGTTTCAATGGTATCTTTTCATCAAGAGCCCTTGCTGCGAGCTGACCAACCCGCAGTTGGGTTGTTACATAATCCGCCCCTTTAAGCGCTTTCTTTCTATCTAGAGTGAGATGGACATCAATATTCACACCGGCCTTTTCAATCATCCTTCTTGCCAAATCCCCGACAATTTCAAGCTTTTCCTTCCCCACTTCGATGTCCACGAGCCAAATTTCACTCACGGGAAGTTCTTCATGATATTTAATGAAACCTTCGATCAGTTCTGGCGTATAGCTCGATCCTCCGCCAATCGTGACAATCTTCAGCCCCTTACTCATTCGGCAGTCCTCTCCTTCACAACATTTGCATGTAAGAATTCTTCGCGTAGATCGATCATTTCCATTGCAAGATCCTTTACTGTCATCGCCGTCATTAAATGATCCTGTGCATGCACTAGGATGATGGGAAGATCAAAATGGTCCCCGCCCGCCTCGGCATGGATTAATTGAGTTTGGTATCTATGGGCCTGCAGTAATTCCGTTTCGGCCTCGGCGATTTTCAAACGGGCAGAATCAAAATTCTTTTTCTTTGCTTCCTGCAACGCTTCCATTGCAAAGCTTCTCGCATTCCCACTATATAAAATCAATTGAAAGGATAGCTGGTATAATTCTTCTTTTTCCATTTTTCATCACTACTTTCTTAAACGCTTAGCGTTTCTGAATCTTTTGTAAGCTTTGTTTCATTTTTGGTGTCTATCTTCACTTGAGCATAAACGAATGGTAAATAAATAGCTGTTGAAATGACTAGATTGATTGCAGCCAAGACCGCTCCAGATACATGTCCGCCTGTGGCCAGGAATCCACCCACAATCGGTGGGGTAACCCATGGGATCTTAGCGACGATCGGGAAAACCATTCCGCTGCTTACCGCTATATAAGAGATCACCGTTGTAATTACCGGACCGAGAACAAATGGGATGAACCACATTGGATTCAGCACGATAGGCAAACCGAATAAAATAGGTTCATTAATCTGGAACACCCCTGGAGCCCCACCGAGTGCAATCATCTGTTTATAACGTTTCCGACCGGCAATGATCATTGCGATGATAAGGCCCAATGTTGCACCAGATCCGCCTAAATAAACAAATGCATCCAGGAAAGAACCTGCCAATACCCCGTATTGGTCCATGTCTTTGACACCTTGTGCATATAAATCAATATTTTTCACTCCCGAACTTTCAAAAAGCGGTGTCGTTATCCCTCCAAGGATATTTGGACCGTGCAAACCGATCATCCATAATAAATGAACAAGAAAGACTAGTAAAATAGCGAATGGCAATGAATCTACAGCACTTTGTAAGGGGGATACAATCACTTTACTAAGCCAGTCATTCAGTACCTGACCATCCGTAGCTTTACGGAATAGCAGTCCGAACACACCAGCGACAAAGATCGTTGCCATACCCGGCACTAACTTTGCAAATGAACGGGCTACCGCTGGAGGTACTCCATCAGGCAATTTAATGACTAAATATTTAACTCGGGAAAGTCTCACAAATATTTCGGTTGCTATTAAGGCTACGACTATTCCTGTAAATAGGGCCGTGGCATTAAAATAGTTCACGCTTACGAAACCCCATGCCCCTCCTGTAACATCCTTATCATCGATGGTTAAAGTGACATTTCCGATTTGAGGCAATAATAGGAAGAAACAGGCCGCGGAAACCAGCATCGCTTCAAAACCATCGTCACCGTATGACCTTGCTAGTTTATAAGAAATGCCGAATACAGCGAATACCGTCATGAATGCAAAAGTTCCAAACCAAATATCACCGCCTAGCGTATTCCATGCAGGACCGAAAATGGCCTCCATCATTCTTCCGTAAGGCTTGATGACTTGCCCAAGATTATTGAACAGGACGGCGAATGACCCAATCATTGTAATCGCTATCATTCCAATCAATGCGTCACGAATCGCGAGCAGATGCCGGTTATTTCCTACTTTTACAGCGCCGGGCATAATATACTTATCAATAAAAGTCATCATATCCTTATTCTCCTTTTATTAAAGTAGTGGCTTGTTTAAGTACTTCTTCACCATTACATAGTCCATAGAACATTGGATGGATGGTTGCGACCGGAATTCCCTTTTCTTTTCCCGCTTCCTGTAACTTGGAAAGAAGATATCGAACCTGCGGACCTAATAAAATTACATCAGCCTTATCCATTTCATTGTTCACTTCTGTAGAACCAACAGCCCATATATTGCACTCTACCCCTTGTTTTTTAGCGCTTTCCTCCATCTTGGTAACTAATAAACTAGTAGACATCCCTGCCGAACAACATAATAAGATATTCATTGAAAGTACCCCCCTTTTTTATGATTGATTATTCAGTATTTTCAAGCAAAATTAAACCGTAATTTTATAATGAACGATGTTCCCTTGCTTTATCACTTCCCTTGAAAGGCATTTATAATATGGGTATTATTACCTCCATACATACATTGTAGTTACAAATCAAAAAAATATCAACACAATTTTTAATTTGTTACTACAAATTTATGATTTAAAGTTGATTATTGAACTTATCCGAGATAATCTATATGTATATATTGGAATGAGTATAGGAGGAATCATCTGTGGAAACCATGAATAAAGAAGCGGCATTGCATTCCATAGTTAAGGAATCGATCATCGATCTCATAAAAAATGGCGAATATCAAACAAATACAAAATTACCGACTGAGGCTGAGTTTTGTAAAATATACGGAGTAAGCAGGACAACAGTTCGCACGGCCTTACAGCAATTAACCGTCGAAGGCTATATCTACCGTGTTCAAGGCAAAGGGACTTTCGTTTCGGAAAATAAAGTGAAGCAATTCCTTTCAAGCACGGTTGAAAAGTTCTCTGAGCAAGTCACGTTGCAAGGAAAAAATCCTTCCACAAAGGTCATTAGCTTAAAGGTGATTGAAGCAAACGCTACCCTTGCCAAGCTTTTTAAACAAAATATTGGAGACCCAGTAAACAAACTGGAACGGATACGTTACGTAAACGACGTCCCCCTTCAATATGAAATTGCCTATCTCCCATGGTATAAAACTCCCGGGCTAAATATCGAAGCCTGTGAACACTCACTCTTTAAAGTACTTGAAACACAATTCAATTTAAAAGTAAAAAAAACGGTCGAACACTTGGAGTTTTCACTAGCCGACGATTCCATTTCTGACAAATTGGATGTACCCAACGGTTCACCTTGTTTTTCATTAGAAACTTACACATATGAGAATGATGGATCGGTCATTGAATTCTCTAAAACTCTCTTTAGAGGCGATCGTGCACACTTTGTCATCGAACGGAACTATTGATTAATAAATACAAGGAGTCAGATGCTTATTTCAGTGAGGCAGCCCATTTTTTTCGGCATTTTCGATCTATTGCAGTTGGATTGTCCCTTATGCTCAAGTTAAAGTTAAGTGTTTTTTTATATGCGTTTAGAGGCAATCATATCGATTGCCTCTTTTTTTGCTTGGATTCATTGTGACCACATAAAAACAGACTTACAAATTAATTCATCAAATGAGTAAAATTGACAAATATAGCATTATAATCTAACCTAGTAGACTAGAGATATTTTACTACTTAGATTGACATCCAAACTTTATACCTATATTTCTTGATAAAAGTTACTGGGGAATCTCTTACTATTAAATAATTAGGCAGGTGGATTTTATGTGCGGTTTTGTTGGATGTATTCAAAAATATCCGGAAGCCATAAATTCAAATATGAAAGACACGATCAAGAAAATGAACACGATCATCACCCATAGGGGCCCGGATGATGAAGGATATTTTTTTGATGAATTTGTGAATTTTGGATTTAGGAGATTAAGCATAATCGATATAGATAATGGTAACCAACCTCTTTCATATGAAAATGAAAGATATTGGATCATTTTTAATGGCGAAATCTATAATTATATTGAACTAAGGAAAGAACTCACTGATGAAGGATACGAGTTTACTACGGATTCTGATACGGAGGTAATATTGGCTCTCTATAGTAGCCAAAAAGAGCAAACCGTCCAGAAACTGCGCGGCATGTTCGCTTTTATCATTTGGGATAAACTCGAGCAAAAACTATTTGGTGCAAGGGACCATTTTGGAATCAAGCCTTTTTTCTACTGTGAACAAGATGATGTCACATATTTCGCATCAGAAAAAAAGAGTATCTTGACAGCAATGAATGAAGAGTTGGACGTGAATTCATTACAGCATTTTCTCAGTTTTCAATATGTTCCCGAACCTTCCACCCTTTCCAAAAACATTAACAAGTTATCTCCTGGACATTATTTCACTAAAGTGCCCGGAAAGAAAATGGAGATAAAAAAGTTCTGGAAACCTATTTTTCGCCCTTCCAATATAGAAGATTCAAAGGTCATAAAAGAAATACAAGAAACTTTAATGGACTCCGTGAACGTACATATGAGAAGTGATGTTCCGGTTGGATCTTTTCTATCAGGAGGGATTGATTCATCATTTATCTGCTCCATCGCAAAACAGATTAACCCTAAGATCAAAACTTTCTCTGTAGGATTCGAAAGAGATGGATATAGTGAAATAAACGTTGCAAAGGAAACGGCAGCCGCTCTAAATGTAGAAAATATAAGTTATATCATAAGTCCTGAAGAATTCTTGGCAGAACTTCCAAAGATTATCTGGCATATGGATGACCCTTTAGCTGACCCAGCTGCCGTTCCGCTATATTTTGTCGCACGGGAAGCTAAAAAGCATGTCAAGGTCGCCTTGTCCGGGGAGGGTGCAGACGAGTTATTCGGCGGATATAATATATACCGGGAGCCCCATTCACTGCGCATGTTTTCCTATATACCAGCTCAGTTGAACAGCATGTTGAAGGCACTTTCCTCTGTTTTGCCAGAAGGGGTTAAAGGAAAGAGTTTTATAGAGCGCGGAGTTACACCTTTAGACGAACGATATATTGGAAACGCAAACATATTCGGCGAGAAAGAGAAAAAACTTTTATTAGTGAATTATCGCAACGGATTAGAAAATGAAAAAGTGACAAATCCCATCTATCAAAGTGCTTTAGAATATGATCCTATTACCCAAATGCAAAACATTGATATTCAAACTTGGCTAAAAGGGGATATTTTATTGAAGGCAGATAAAATGTCCATGGCGAATTCTTTAGAGGTAAGAGTTCCATTTTTGGATAAGTGCGTTTTCGATACGGCTTCAAAACTTAGCATGGATCAAAAGGTAAGAAATGGAACGACCAAATACATGCTCCGAAAAGCTGCCCGCGGGATAGTGCCGGAACATGTATGGAGCAGAAAGAAGTTAGGCTTTCCAGTTCCTATACGCCATTGGTTAAAGGATGAATTATACGATTGGGCAGTAAGATTAATCCAGGGAAGCCCAACTGACCACCTTTTTAACAAACCGCAAATTATGAAATTACTTGAAAACCATGTAAATAATAAAACGGATAACAGCCGGAAGCTCTGGACCATTTTAACCTTTATGATTTGGCATCAAATTTATATAGAAAAACAATATGAGCCACAGCCTCAAAAGATTTTACAATATGCTGTACATTAAACATCCCTTATGCTTTTTCATTCATTTCACCCAAGCATCCATGAAACATTGCTTGGGTGTTTTTTATATTTACTTGATTATCATTAAGAAACTAAAATCCATTCAATTTAACAATTGGTATATGACGAATTTCTCAAAAGGATTAGATTCAGTCAAGCCTGGTAACATCACTTCGTCTTTCATCTCGAAGGCGGTTTGATTTTCGAGGAAAAAAATATAATCCTGTGAAGGATAAAATAAAATCAGCTCGATTTGGCGCGGTTCTTTTTCAAAGGAAAGCAATATGTTATTGATGATTTTCATGAAAATCTGTACAGAGAACGGATTAAAGAAATAAAAACGATTATCTTTCGTATCAATATGATATTCTTCAGCCAAACAACATTGGAATTCTATATTGCCATAGTTGTTTTTCCTTTTTTTCATGTAGCCATTCAGATTCTCGATCGCTTCTTTGTAGAAATTTTCATTCATCTCCACGCCAACCACAGATGATTGATATAAGTGATGGATAAAAAAATTCAACCGTCCTTTACCGCATCCAAAATCCACAATGCGATCATTTCGTTTCAGTGGATATTTTTTGAATAAATGTTCTAATGCGTTATATGGCGTAGGCTCGTATCGGTGATAATGCAAAGAATCATTGAATTTTTTTTGTTCACCTTCCGTTTTGATGTTCAGCATTTCATCATAATTCGTGTCTTCCATTGTTATGTCCACCTGCTTCATGTTTTTTCATTAAAGGTGATCTTATCCAGGGTAAAGTTTTGTTATATGAATGTCCAGACAATTAATTGGATTTTGCTTTAGTTACATAATCATTAAACTAAAAAAAGCTGAAGCAGCAAAAAGAGCTTCAGCTTTTTTTCATTTTTCTTCTTCATCCCATATGATCCAGTCATGAACCTCAAGGATTTCCAGAAATTTCATCAATCGCGGCAAGGCTGGTTCCGCTTCCTCACCAAAGTGTTCACTCATCGCTTTAGAAATCTGATTGACATTGCTTTGGAACTCCATTTGTTTAATGGCAAATGCCCCAAACTTATCAAGCTTGATTTTCCGGACTGATGGTTGTTTAAAGAAACGAATCGTAATTCGTTCCACGAAATTGGTCCGTTGAATGACTAAAAAAGTTGCTTCCGGGGATTCTTGTTCCATAGTGACGCGTCTTTCCAAAAGAGGAACCATAGTTAACAGGTTCCTCTTTTTTGATTGGCGTTTACGAAGCATCTTCTTTTTTCCCTTTGCTAGATACGAACCAAAGCAATCCAGCTAGAGCAAGGAATAGTAAGAAAGGTATCAAATTGCTGGCTAATTTAGCCGCAGCCGGTACTTGGACACCTGCTGCAATCAATATGGCAATAAGTACACCAATCAATGATTCACCTGCTATTAAACCAGATGCAAATAATACACCTCTATCAACACGTGCTTTAAGCGCTTCTTTTGTTTTCGAGAAGAATTCAACGAAGAAACGGATAAATCCACCGATCATGATTGGGGCACTAGTATGAACCGGCAAGTATATGCCGACTGCAACAACAAGTGAATTCAGACCGAAAAACTCTAATGTTATGGCAATAGCCGCACCGATAAAGATAAGGGTCCAAGGTAAATCTCCCCCAAGAACACCTTCAGCAAGTATTTTCATTAGTGCCGCTTTAGGTGCAGGTAGTTCTGCAGATCCCATCGTATAAGCGTTATCCATTAGAACCAGGATAAAACCAATGACAGAAGCAGACGCAACGACACCAATCATCATGGCAACTTGTTGTTTCCATGGTGTACCGCCCACGATATATCCTGTTTTTAAATCTTGAGAAACATCACCTGAAACCGCAAGTGCTGTACAAATGATCGCAGCAACGGTTAAAGCGGCTACCATTCCTGTCGTACCAGTAAAACCAGTAGCTTTATAGACAATTGCTACAATCAATAGTGTGGCTATCGTCATTCCAGAAACCGGGGAAGAAGAACTTCCGACGATTCCAACAACCCTTGAAGCCACCGTCACGAATAAAAATCCAAAAATCGCAATTGCAATCGCACCAATGATACCAACATCAGTTATTGGTGTGAAAGCAATGATTAAAATAACAATGATCGTTCCCAGCCAAACATATTTAGCCGGTATGTCTTTTTCAGTACGGATTGAACCTGATTTAAGTTGCCCTTTATTGGCTTTTACGCCTTTAAGAGTATCAATAACTGAACTGAAAAGTATAGGTAATGTTTTGATCAATGTGATCAATCCGCCAGTTGCAACGGCACCAGCACCAATATAGCGTATATAATTATCCCAAATTCCCCATGCATCCAATTCACCGATCGGTACATCAGAAGGGAAAATGGCTGTTCCATTGCTGCCGCCAAAAAAGCTGATGGCCGGTATTAGAACGACCCAGGCTAATAACCCCCCACCTAGCATTTGTCCTGCAACACGCGGTCCAATAATATAACCTACACCCAAAAGGGAAGGAAAGGCATCAAGACCAACCACTGCATTTTTAAAATTCGTGATTCCTGTTTCAACCTCTGTCTTGAAGAGCTTGAACCCATCACCAAGCCCTTTAACCACACCGCCGATAACCAAACCGGCTCCGATTAATTTCGCGCTTGTACCACCCTTTTCTCCTGACTTCAGGACCTCGGCACATGCCGTACCTTCAGGATAAGGTAATGTTTCATGTTCCCTTACAATCAAAAGCTGGCGAAGGGGAACCATCATGAAGACCCCTAAAAATCCCCCAGTTAATACAACGAAAATGATGAATGCTTGACTCACGTCCATGTCCCACATGAATAATGCTGGAATGGTAAATACAGCACCGGCACCAATAGCCTCACCTGCCGTGGTCATCGTTTGCACAATATTGTTTTCTAATATTGAATCCCTGCGAAAAACCCCTCTTAAGATAGCCATTGAAATTACCGCTGCGGGTATTGAAGCAGAGACAGTCAACCCAATAAGTAGGCCTAAGTATGCATTTGCCGCCCCAAATACGATTGCAAGAATGATCCCTAGAATTATTGCAGTTGCAGTTAATTCCGGTAGAGATTTAGATGCAGAGACGTACGGAACGAATTTACTCTCTTTTGAATTGTTCGACAATTTTAGCCACTTCCTATGTTTAACTTTAAAATCACAGAGAACATTATATCACTGTAATTTAAAGACACGCAATGGAAAAATACTGCTTGTTAAAAGTTTGATTATATCAAAAATTCAGTTTAGTAGTTTCGGTTTTATAGTATATAAAAATAATATTTATCTAATATTACACCAAATCAATGCATCTCTTTCATACTATGACGGGATCACAAGGGACTCCTAAACCCTTTTCATCTAATTGTGTTTTATGGTCAATTTGATTCATTTGCATTAAATTCAACAGGCTATTATATAATAATTTAATCTGTGTCCTTTCCTAAAAGATAGACAGGGATCATATACGATCATTAGGACCATAGGCAAATAACCCTGGGTTTTTGCACATTACAATGAAATCTAACATATCCTGAAAAATGAACTCATTAGAAAAGGAATGATACATTCATGGTCTCCTATATGGACTATACCTCACCATCCACACAATATTTTTTCGATGTTAATCAAAGCAATTTAATGAAAAAAGACAATCAAAACTATATAAATGTATTAGGTATCAAACAATTGAACACACTCGAAAATGTTTCACTATTAGATATTTACCTTAGTAAGAACAATGTCGTAGAACCGCATTATCACCAAAATGCTGCAGAGCTAGTGTATTGCATTACTGGAGCTGCAACCGTTTCATTACTGAATCCATTTACTAAGCAAATACAAAATTACCCCATTAAACCCGGTCAAGTAGCTAATGTTCCACAAGGTTGGTGGCATTATGAAGTGGCTAATACCGATAACACTCATCTGCTGGCCATTTTTAACGCATCAACACCTGAGGTGATCCTCGGTTCGGATATCTTGAAATTGACACCTGCAAATATTATGGCACATACGTATTGCATGGATGAAAACCAATGGAAAAAAGCAATTGCACCGGTCCAACCATCAACATTCATCGGTCCGCCAGCAAACTGCCATCGAGCGCCCGAAGAAGACATTCAGCAATATCCGCAATATATTAATCACTATGATAACCAGATGTATGCTGCCCCTGCACCCAACTATCAATTCCAACCTAATCCCCAGTATTATTATTATTATTGAAGATAAGTGTCGGGAACTTGATTAACCCTATTCAATTCCTATACCCCCTTCATGGATGACGTCTAATAAATCGGAATCGAAAAAGGCAATGGAGAACCCCATTACATAAGGGTTCTCCATTGCTTTTAATTACATGATCGGTTAAAAAAGTCGATTTCATTTAACCTCGTAACATCTCACATTAGTTGCGTTTACTTATTTATTTGAATTTATCCATCCCTTGAATTCATGACATTTCATTTCCGAATAGAAAATTTGTTGTCATTTTGGTGGTCATTCATATTATGGTGGTCACCCAATATGGTTAATGGGTTAAAAATCCAGCACACACTTGGATAAGGTTATTCAATACTAGGATTTATCTTAAACAATTTATATATTCCACCGAGTTTCAAGTATTTCTTCCCAGGAAGCAACAGCTCTATTTAAATCTACTTCAGGTAGATTCATCCGCTTGGTCATGAACTCTTCACGGTTAGAAGGATCGTTGGTAAAATCGTATTCTTCATGAACAATATAAAAAAGCCCTTCCGCATATTCGCTTCTGGGCTCACAAAACATCGGGTTTGCTTTTTCCCGCTTGCTTATATCTCCGACTTCTTTCTTGTCATCTAGCTTACAGATAAACGGGAAAATTGATGGTACGAAGGGACTCCCGTTAATTTCACCACTTCCTAAAGTTTGCGGCTATTCGGACGTAGCGCCCACGAGGCGATATTTAATGCAGCATATGACAGCGGTAGGATAATAGAAAACCCGTAATCACCATAATCGTTAGCAAACGCATGAGATAAAGCGGCACCAGTCATTAAAAAGAAGATACCAGCGTGAACCCATTCTTTAAGCCGAGGAACACCTGGCACAACCAGAGCAATGGCTCCAAGCACTTTCCAAATCCCGAGAATGGTCAAGACGTATAATGGGTAACCAAGATTCGTCACTAACTCGATGTTTCCCCCATATTGCATAAGTTGCCCTATACCACTTAACATAACAGCTGCTGCGAGTAGTAATGTGACTGACCAATAAGCAATCATTTTTCCTCGGGGCTGGGTTTCTACTTTCTCGGTTGTTTCCGCACCGATAATCTTACTCATTTGTTTCCTCCTCATAATTGTTTCAAGTGAAACTTATTCAGGTTCCAAACTTTCCAAATGACTAACTCCTAATACTGAGTTACAGTAAACTCGGTACCTAAAAAAAGTTTATGACCGAATGAAAGATAAGAGACGTAAGTAAATAAAATAAATACCCAACTTAGATTCCCCCACCGTTTGTAATTATTAGAACTAAAAAAGCAATGGAGAACCCCATTACATAAGGGTTCTCCATTGCTTTTAATTACATGATTCTCTTAAACATTTTCTCCATTTCATAAATGGAGTAAGAGATGATGATCGGTCTTCCATGAGGGCATGTGAAGGGATCGGTTGTCCGTCTTAGTTCATCCAATAGTGCTTGAATTTCATCATTGCGCAGATGGCGGTTTGCCTTAATGGAGGCTTTACAGCTCATCATGATAGCTGCTTCTTCGCGCAATTTTTTGATGTCGACCTTTTTCATCGATAGCAATTGTTCTATCATTTCTTCAAGGATTTCCTGTTCAATTCCTTTAGGGAACCATTGTGGATGCGATCGGACAATATAGGCGTTATAGCCAAACTCTTCTAAATAGACTCCGACTTTTTCCAACTCATGCCGATATTCATTTATCCGGATACATTGGTCGGTCGAAAATTCAAGGGTGATGGGGACTAGCATATCTTGTAGTTCGTTTTCGACCCGTCCGACTTTTTCTTTAAAATATTCGTATTTGATCCGTTCCTGGGCAGCATGTTGGTCTATGATGTACAAACCTTTTTCGTTTTGGGCGAAAATATATGTTCCATGCATTTGTCCAATTGGGTACATGGGAGGGATTCGACTATCCGGTTCATTCCCCTCGATTTCTTCCTCTTGTTCGACAGTATAGGTTGTATACTTTTCAGCCGACTCGAAATATGGTTTGCTTTCATCATCTTGTAAGACCGGTATATAGGTATCTGCCATTTGTTGCTGTTCGTTGCTGTAGATTAATTCCTTTATTGGTTCGAGATTGAAATCCTCAACAAGCTCCATATGTTTCTTTTGGTCCTGCTTTTCCCGGATCAAGGTATCCTTCAAGAGTGAAGCTTCTTTCCTGGCTTCTTCAAGGACGCGCTTCCCGCTTTCCACGACATGGTCCAATTCCAGCGTAGTTTGCTCACTTTTCACTTGTTCCGGCTTTGGTGCAGGTGTATATCCACTTGGAATTAGAGATATCTTTTTAAAGGAAGATTTAATCGTTTCTGATACGAGACTGTACAATTCCTGTTCCTTGCTGAGCCTTACCTCCATTTTGGATGGATGTACGTTGACATCGACAAGAATCGGATCCATTTCAATATTCAACAAAGCGATTGGAAAACGGCCAATTGGAAGAAGTGTATGGTACCCATCCAAGATCGCTTTCACGAGTGCATAGTTTTTAATGAAGCGGCCGTTTATCATGGTTGATATATAATTCCTTGAAGCCCGGGTGACCTCAGGCATAACGATATAGCCGGATAATTTGAAGTCCAAGGAGCTTGCCTGAATCGGAATCATCTTTTTGGCGATATTCGTACCATAGATTGCAGCTAGCACCTGCCTGACATCCCCGTTCCCATTCGTATGCAGGATACGCTTCCCATTGTGTGATAACCGTATTGAAACATCCGGGTGCGAAAGTGCGAGCCTATTAGCGACATCCGTAATATTTCCTAGCTCGGTATGAATGGTCTTCATATATTTCAACCTTGCAGGAGTATTGTAAAACAAGTCGGAAACCAGGATATCCGTTCCTTTACGGCCGGATGAAGCCTCGAGTTCCTTAACCATGCCGCCTTCTAGAAGTATGCGCGTCCCTACACCTTCACCCGTGCTGCTTTTCAATTCGAAACGGGAAACTGAAGCAATACTGGGCATTGCTTCACCGCGAAAGCCAAGTGTTCGAATTCGGAAGAGGTCATTTTCATCTTTTATTTTACTTGTGGCATGTCGTTTAAATGCTGCCTCTATGTCATCGGCCAAAATCCCATCGCCATTGTCCACGATCCGGATGGAACCAAGGCCAGCCTCCACCAATTCAATCTCTATTATGGTACTGTTTGCATCTATTGAATTTTCCACAAGTTCCTTAACGACTGAGGCTGGGCGTTCCACAACTTCGCCAGCTGCGATTTTATTGGACAAAGCCTCGTCAAGCTGCATGATTTTTCCCATTATTATCGCCTCGCTTTATTTTCTCATTTAAGTTTCTTTTGTAATTTATAAAGGATATTCATCGCCTCAAGCGGCGTCATTTCAAGGATATCGAGTGATTTAATGTCATCCAGCACCTTTTTTTCCTTAGGTGAAGAATTCACTTTCCCTTTAGGAGCCTCTTCCCCAAAGAAGGAAAGCTGTGCCTCATTGGCGGATGTTACAGGAGAGGCTTCAGCTTCAGCTTCGGCAATTGGTGCTTTGACAACAGCAGCGGGCTGTTCAGCCATCGCCTTTGCTTGTCCATTTTCATTCTCTAATTGCGCTAAAATGGCTGCCGCCCGATCAATTAACTGCTTCGGTAAATCAGCAAGCTTTGCAACATGAATACCATAACTTTTATCCGCTGGACCTTCTTTAATTTTATGAAGGAAAACGACATTTCCATTTTGCTCAATAGCACTGACATGGATATTTTTCAATTTAGGCAGTTCTGATGCCAATACCGTCAATTCGTGATAATGAGTCGAAAAGAGGGTCTTGGCTCCAATTTCCTCATGAATGTATTCAATGATGGCCTGGGCAAGCGCCATTCCATCGTAAGTTGATGTTCCCCGCCCGATCTCATCAAATAATATCAAACTGTTTTCTGTCGCATTCATAATCGCATTTCTTGCTTCAAGCATTTCGACCATGAATGTACTTTGACCGGAAATCAAATCATCAGCCGCGCCAATCCTAGTAAATACCTTATCAAAAATAGGCAATTCAGCTATACTTGCGGACACGAAGCATCCAATTTGCGCTAGAATCGATGTTAGCGCAATCTGACGCATATACGTACTTTTCCCCGACATATTGGGCCCTGTGATCAAGAGTAACTCCCGTTCTCCATACATAAAGCAGTCATTGGGGACATACTCCTGTGATTGAAGGACTTTCTCGACCACTGGATGCCTGCCTTCCTTCAGGACGATTTTTCTATCATCAGAAAATACAGGCTTCACATAATGGCGTTCTTCGCTAATCGTCGCAAAGCACTGCAGGACATCCAGTTCACTGACGCCTTTCGCTAAATCCTGTAAGCGCGGGATATAGCTTTTGACCTCTTCACGAAGATTAAGGAATAGGTCATATTCCAAACTGACGCTTTTTTCCTCTGCTTGTAAAATCAAAGCTTCCTTTTCCTTTAATTCAGGTGTGATATAACGTTCGGCATTCGTTAGTGTTTGCTTCCGTTCATAACGCCCTTCTTCAAGCAGATGCAAATTGGCTCGTGTGACTTCAATATAATAGCCAAAAACACGATTATATCCGATTTTCAATGATCTGATCCCTGTGCGTTCCCGCTCTTCTCGTTCCAGCTGTGCAATCCAAGTTTTTCCGTTTCTGCTGGCATCCCTGTACGTATCCAGCTCCTTATGGAAACCGTCCTGAATGATATTCCCTTCCTTCACGGACAATGGCGGGTTTTCTACAAGTGCCGTTTCAAGCAGATCCGTCACTTCTTCACAAGGGTCCAATTTATCGGCAAGAATTGAAATATCCTGATTGGAAGCCATTGACTTCACGATTTCACGAATGATTGGCACCTGTTGCAATGAACGTTTCAATTGAATCAAGTCCCGAGCGTTTACATTCCCGAAGGCGACCCTTCCGGCAAGCCGCTCCAAGTCGTACACTTCCTTAAGCCGTTCACGTAAGTCTTGCCGTTCGAAGTATTGATTTTTCAGGGTTTCAACAAGGCTTTGCCTCCGCTCGATCTGTTTTTTATTAATGAGCGGTCTATCAATCCATTGCTTCAACATCCTTCCGCCCATGGCTGTTTTCGTTTCATCAAGCAGCCATAGTAATGAACCTTTTTTGCCTTTCGAACGAATGGTTTCAGTCAATTCCAAATTGCGTTTGCTATAATAATCAATTTTCATATATTGTGAAGTTTCATATGCAAGCACTGGCTGTAAATGATCCAGGCTGCGCTTTTGAGTACGGTATAGATAATTCAATAAACGTGTGGTCGTCGTTGCCAGTTTCTGGTCTTTTAACAGATGAAGCAATGCAACGAATGACTCGCTTTGAACCAAATTATTCTCTAGGGATAAAGCGGCAGCGCCCCGTTCTTGCAGCTTTTTTTTCCATTCTTCATTGAAATCTTCAGCAATGACCACTTCGCTCGCACCAAGGATGGCAAATTCATTCAGAACTTCTTCAAAACTCTCAATCAAAGTGACCTTATTTTCCCCGGTCGATAAATCATTGTATCCAAAGCCAAACTGCCCATCCGTAAAATAAGTGATGGTGGCAATATAATTATTTTCCTTTTCTCGAAGACCCTTACTATCCATTTTCGTTCCCGGAGTAATCAGCTGGACAACTTCCCTGCGTACCACACCTTTGGCTTGCTTGGGATCTTCAGTCTGTTCACATATAGCTACTTTAAATCCTTTTTCTATCAATATATCAATATAATTAGGAGCCGAGTGATACGGAATGCCGCACATCGGAATTCTGTCTTCACTACCACCTTCTCGGCTCGTTAATGTGATTTCGAGCTCCTGGGATGCATTCAGTGCATCGTCAAAAAACATTTCATAAAAATCGCCTAAACGAAAAAATAAAAAGGCATCCTGGTACTCTGCCTTAATTTTTAAGTATTGCTGTATCATCGGAGTATATCCAGCCATTCCTTCAAAACCTTTCCCAAACTAAAATCTATTACTCATTTATGTCCTTCATTATAACATACGGGAAAGCAACATTGCCTGAATTCGAAATTGAATGGTAAATCAATTATCCTGTGAGATTAACTGTTGTATGTTTGCAGTATCTGCAAACTTTTTTGGTTTCTCATCGTTATGCCTGCAAGGGTCCTGTCCGACTTTAAATTAAATAAAACCGGATGAAGGGAATGTCATCCGGTAGTTACTTTCTATATTCTATTCGTCTTCGAATTCATCAAGGAAATCCGGATCTAAATCTTCAAATTCCTCATCATCGAAATCAGAGCCCCAGTCATCCTCACAGCGGCCATCTGGACTAACAGCGACACAAATTTTCGTTTCGCCGACGACTTCCACAAAGAATTCCCTTTCCACATGGACAATGATTTTTTGTCCACATGGGGAGATGCAAGCTTCTAAACAATTCGGCTGTTGGACAACTGTTGCAAAAATTTCATGGTCATCAAGACAATCGGGATCACGGTATTTCAGCGAAATCACGTCGGTATATTGCACTTTTTCAGTTACAACTTCCGTCTTCGAATTATGGTTATAAGAATACCAGACGTTGATTTCGTAGCTGCCGTGAATTTCTACCTTTTTGCCGACTTTCTTTGCATCGTATTTATGGTTGATGATCCAACAACCTAGAATGCTAGAAGGATGATGAGCCGGGCAAATGGTGTGAGAGGACTTTGTGAATTTACGTCCTTTTGCCACCACCGCTTTAGTAATTATCTCTCTATATTGTGACATGCTAGCGAACCCTCCTCATACAGTTTCCATTCATCCTATGCGTGGTAAAAGTCTAGTGTGCGTAGAATTTTAATTGTTTGAAAACTGCAGTAATGTTTTAAACCTAGGTTATTTTATGCGCATGTTTTGGGATATGTGTCACGAATGGGCGCTGTATAAGGATTTACGCAATATAAAAAAGCCCTTCTGAAATCAGAAGGGCTTTGCCATATTCATGAACAGCTTCCGCCGCCGGCTTGTACTTGTGAACCAGTCTCCCCGCGAAGGACGTCGCCTTCGGTCGATTCAATGATCAGGTCCGTCACCTTATTCGATACTTGTGATGAGACCATTTGTAAGAGATCATTTACATCAACTTGGGATTGCTTGAATTCTTGGACGATCGGAAGTTCATCCAATTGTTTTTCAAGTGCATCAATTTTGGCCTGAACTTGGCTGTATGCTTTCTCTTTTCCGTAATGCTGGAAGTTTACCGCCTGTTTTTGCAAACTCTTGATACTTGCGATCATTTCACGGATTTTTTGGTTTTCATTGATGTGAGCTTCTGCCCGTTTAAAGAAATCGACTTCTTCCGTGCTGGCAATCATTTCAGCAAGCTCGGCCGCTTTTGACAGGATGTCATCTTTAGTATATTTCGTCATATTACTCCACCTCAATCGCCGTTGCTTCTTCAACCATATCCCCATTTAATGACCATGTTTTCGTACCGGTGATTTTCACTTTTACGATTTGGCCAATAGCGGATTTTGGTCCTTTGAAGTTCACGAGCTTATTTTTCGTTGTATAACCTGCTAATACTTCCGCATTCTTCTTGCTTTCGCCTTCAACAAGCACTTCAACAATCTGTCCATCATACTCTTTCATTTTCAACGCGCACGTATCATTGACAAGGGCATTCAAGCGTTGCAGGCGTTCCTTTTTCACTTCCATCGGTACATTATCCTGCATTTTCGCAGCCGGTGTTCCCTCACGTGGTGAATAAATGTAAGTATATGCTGCATCGAAACCAACTTCGCGGTATAAAGACATCGTTTCTTCAAAATGCTCTTCCGTTTCATTCGGATAGCCTACAATGATGTCAGTTGTTAGCGATGCACTTGGGATAGCTTCCTTAATCTTTCTTACCAGCTCTAAATATTGCTCGCGTGTATATTTACGGGCCATGATTTTAAGTGTGTCCGTACTTCCAGATTGAACAGGAAGGTGGATATGGTCAACGAGATTTCCGCCTTTAGCCAGGACTTCGATCAAGTGATCATCAAAGTCACGGGGATGACTTGTCGTAAAACGAATACGCGGAATATCGATTTTGCGGATTTCATCCATCAAATCACCGAAACGATATTCGATATCAGTAAAATCTTTACCATAAGCATTCACATTCTGTCCAAGCAGAGTTATTTCTTTGTAACCCTGAGCCGCTAAATGACGGACTTCCTGTATGATATCTTCAGGTCTGCGGCTTCTTTCTTTCCCCCTTGTGTAAGGTACGATGCAGTATGTACAAAACTTATCGCAGCCATACATGATATTGACCCATGCCTTCGTTTTGCCTTTACGCACCTTCGGAAGATTCTCGATTACATCACCTTCTTTAGACCAAACCTCAATGACCATTTCCTTGGATAGATAAGCTTCATTAAGAATTTGCGGCAGCCTGTGGATATTATGCGTTCCGAAAATCATATCTACAAAATGGTGCTTCTCAAGAATCCGCTTTACAACTGACTCCTCTTGCGACATACAACCGCAAACCCCAAGCAATAGATCCGGCTTTTCCAATTTTAATGATTTTAAATGCCCCAATTCACCGAACACTTTATTCTCTGCGTTTTCCCGAATTGCACATGTGTTAAGTAAAATGACGTTAGCATCATCCACCGTGTTTGTCGGTTCATAACCAAGTGCCGTAAAGATGCCCGCCATGACTTCAGTATCATGTTCGTTCATTTGACAGCCGTATGTACGAATGTAAAACTTTTTGCCTTCTCCCATCCCACGGAAACCTTCAGGAATTGCAAAGTCATCATGATATTCTACTTCTTCTTTTCCTCGCTTTTTCGCATCTTTTAAGGAAGGCGGAATATAAACGGCTTGAAAGTACTTACTGAAGTCCTTATCGGATTTTTTGTCCGCTGGATTTTCAGCCTGTACTTGTTGTGATTCTAAACGTTGTTTCTCGTTCATAGTTAATCTCCTTTCAAAATAGTTAGTTTATTTCTTCCCCCAACTATTTCAAGACCTATCTTCTAATGGTTTTTATACGGATTCCTTATTAAGAATTACCAGTAAATATTAGCTTTTAAGTGTGATATATCCACATTAACATAGTATAAAGCTTTTAACAGCAAGAAACAATCATTCTGTCGTGCCTTCTTCAATTGTAAGAAACTTTTCACAAATGCGGAAAATAAGAACATGAAAGAAGAGGCTTGAATCGTATATTCACTATGACGAAATTAGCCTCTTCTTATTCATTTATTGGATGACCCCTGGCACCTTATCAGCTTTTTCAAATCCAGATAATCCTATTTCCAGTTGATTCAAAACCTCTCATTCCTCCTCCTTTTCAGATGGTTAAGGTATCAGAAGCACCTTACCACACTGACCTTTGATCATCATTTCAAATCCCTTCTCAAAATCGCTTAGCGGAAAACGGTGTGTAATCATTGGTTTTACATCAACCTTGCCACTTCCAAGCAGACTGGAAACCTGTTGCCAGGTTGAAAACATTTTCCTTCCGGTTATCCCTTGGACAATAAGACCCTTGAATACAATATCATCCGTTATATTAAGAGTGACGGGCTGAGACGGCAGACTTAGAATTGATATCCTTCCACCGTTTGTCGCCATCTTAAACCCTTGTTCGATAGCTATCGGATTACCGCTCATTTCGCAAACCACATCCACTCCATCCCCATTTGTCAGACCTTTCGTGATTTCCAGTGGATTCTGTTTAATTGAATGAATGAGGTCTGTAGCCCCCATCTTTTTGGCAAGCTGAAGTCGATAATCATTAATATCAAGAGCGATTACTTTATCAGCACCTGCAGCCTTCGCTACAGCAACTGCCATAAGCCCAATTGGACCACAGCCGATTATGGCCACCGTTTTACCCAGTACCTCGCCAGCAAGCACTGAATGGACGGCATTTCCCATCGGTTCTTGGATGGTAGCGATATCGAGTGGCATATCATTTGGATTTTTCCATAGATTTTTGGCGGGCAGAGCTATATACTCTGCAAAGCACCCTTGTTTATCGAGACCGATAATGTTGGTGTTTTTACAAATATGGAATTGTCCTGTTAAGCATTGCCTGCATGTACCGCAAACTATATGTGTTTCGGCTGATACACAATCACCAACCGCTACATTGCTCACACTTGCCCCTATCTCGATTACTTCCCCAGCAAATTCGTGCCCAAATACGTATGGTGGATTCACTCTTCCCTGCGACCATTTATCCCAGGTGAAAATATGAATATCCGTTCCACAGATTGAGGTCAATTTCACTCGAATCAAGACTTCGTCATCACGAATTTCCGGAATATCGACAACTTGTAATTGTGCCCCATAACCTCGGTGATGTTTGACGACTGCTTTCATTTTTCCTCTCAACATGTACACTCCCCCTGAAATAGGGCTGTTCTTTTCATCTACCTTAATATGTAAAGATATGAAAAACTAATTAAAAAAATACCATAATCGCTTTTGTACCAGCCTTCTCACATTAATTTTGATGATTTTGGGCATTAGTACATTTTTGTTAAATGGGTCATGTTTCTATAGCATCTCGTCCGCTCTCGAATAAGATATCTTGTACAACCAAAATAAACGAAGGAGTGACTTATATGTCATGTAACAATAATCACCATCATGATAATAATAATAACGACAGAATCGCAGACGATTTTTGTCGTGCTGTGAGAGGCTGTAATAGGCGCGACCGCGATAGAGACCGTGATCGGGACCACGACCGGGACCGCGATCGGGACCGCGATAGAGACCGCGATCGCGATCGGGACCGCGATCGGGACCGCCATCATCACCATCACCATTGTTGTTGCAGAAGGAATCGTTGCAATTTCTTCGGCGGCTTTGGATGCAATAACGGTTGGTGGTAAGCTAATCCAGAGAGTATAGTGATTCTCTCTACTTGAGCTTTCCAATTAATCACAAAAAAGGTTCACCCCATCTTAGGGGTGAACCTTTTCGTTTTACATAAATTCTTCAACAAGCTTATCAAAATGTGCTTGATCCAGTGTAAGATCTGATTTATTTAACGCTTCTTCAGCATATCCCGGCACTAATTCCTGGTACGAAGGACGTGAAGAGTCTTGATAAATAATCCCTGTCACAAGGCCGTCATGTTTCATCAAAGTCTGCATCGCCTGTTCTTTATTCGATGAATCATAGCCTTCAATCGTGTTCAATTTAGTTAAGTTTTGTTTAAACCAATCATACGTATTGATCTTATTATAAGTTACGCATGGAGAGAAAACATTGATAAAGGAGAATCCTTTATGGTTTATCCCTGCTTCAATGATTGCCGTCAGGTCTTTTAAGTCAGTGGAAAAGCTTTGGGCTACAAACGTAGCGCCAGCTGACAATGCTAATTCCATAGGTGAAACAGACTGTTCTATTGATCCTTCTGGAGTGGATTTCGTTTTAAATCCAGCAGCGGACCTAGGAGAAGTCTGGCCTTTTGTCAATCCATAAATTTGGTTATCCATGACAATATAAGTAATGTCGATATTACGACGGATCGCATGAATGGTGTGTCCCATCCCGATTGCAAATCCATCTCCGTCACCGCCAGAAGCTATAACGGTCAATTCACGGTTGGCCATTTTCACTCCTTGGGCAATTGGCAGTGAGCGGCCATGGATTCCGTGGAAACCATATGACTTGATGTAACCGGATATACGCCCTGAACAGCCGATACCGGAAACTACAGCCAAATTCTCCGGCTCCAATCCTACATTTGCTGCCGCACGCTGCATGGCAGCCTGAACGGAGAAATCACCGCAGCCAGGACACCAGTTAGGTTTTACATCATTACGAAACTCTTTAAACGTTGCCATATTCGAACATCTCCTTGCATTGTGTGTGAATTTCATGCGGGAGGAATGGGTTGCCATCATATTTTAGGATGCTTTTAATTTTATTAACATGTCCGACATTCATCTTGATAATATTAGCCAATTGTCCAGTCGCATTATTTTCAATAACTACTACTTTCTTGGCACTTTGCACCAATGATAGGACTTCATCAGCTGGGAAAGGATGTATCAACCGGATTTGCGCATGATTCACTTTCATTCCATCCGTTTCCAACCGGCCGATCGCTTCATCAATCGTCCCGCGTGTTGAGTTAAAACCAAGAATTAATAAATCCGCTTCTTCATGCGGTGTGTTTTTGTATACTGGCGTATGGAATGTGTTTGTAAGATTATTAAGCTTACGCATCCGTTTATCCATTTGCACTTTACGATTCAAAGCCGTTTCAGAAGGTCTGCCCGTTTCATCATGTTCAACACCTGTAACATGGTGAATTCCATTTTTCATTCCAGGAACTACACGTGGGGAGACCCCGTCTTCAGTTACTTCATAACGCTTGAAGTATGATTTGTTTTCATCCTCTTCAATTTCAAAGTCCACCAATTTACCGCGTCTTATCTCCACTTTTCCGTAATCAAGCGGCTGAACCGTCTGTTTACCTAGTGATAGCTGTAAGTCGGATAAAATGATAACTGGACATTGATATTCCTCTGCAAGGTTGAATGCTTCTGCCGTATCATAAAAAGCTTCCTCGACTGTACTCGGAGCCATGACGATTTTAGGAATTTCACCATGTGTACCATAAATCATGGCCATTAAATCGGATTGCTCCTGTTTTGTAGGAAGTCCCGTAGATGGACCACCACGTTGAGTATCGACAATGACAATTGGCGTCTCGGTGATGCCCGCTAGACCAATCGCTTCCATTTTCAATGAAAGTCCAGGTCCAGCTGAAGCTGTGATGGCACGTACACCACCATAGTTTGCACCGATCGCCATTGTAGCTGCTGCGATTTCATCTTCAGTCTGTATGACCGTCCCACCCAATTGAGGAAGTTTTTTAATTAGGTATTCCATAATTTCCGAGGCCGGAGTAATCGGGTAAGCTGCCATGAAGCGGCAACCGCCTGCAACTGCGCCTAAAGCGATAGCATCGTTTCCGATCATGAACAATCGTTTTTGGCCATCTGCCTTTTCCAGCTCCATTGCGCCCAGTTTTTCTCCAAGCATCACTTCCATTGCTTTGTAGCCAGCAGTAATGGCATCCATATTCTTCTTAACGATTTCTTCACCTTTACGGCCGAATATTTCATCAACCACATCGTTGAATACGGAAATTTCCATTCCCAGAACAGCACATGTCGCACCGATAGCGACCATATTTTTCATTAATGATGTTCCTAATTCCGCTGCTATTTCCGTAAATGGAACAATATATAATTCTGCCTTTGTATCTTCTGGGCAGACAGGTTTGAATTTTGCATCTGCGATTATGATGCCACCTTCATGTAATTCTTTATAATTGACGTCAATTGTTTCTTGGTCAAAAGCAACTAAGATGTCTAAATCATCAGAGATAGCACGAGTTTCCGTAGTACTTACACGAATTTTGTTATTCGTGTGTCCACCCTTGATTCGGGATGAGAAATGACGGTAGCCATACAAGTAATAACCTAAGCGATTGAGGGCAATACAGAATATTTCTCCTGTACTTTCAATACCTTCACCTTGTTGTCCGCCAACTTTCCATGAAAGTTGATTGATCATGTCTTACACTCCTTTAGGACGTTCGTATATAAATGCATTTAAAACGCACCTCTCTTCAGAACATTCGACTATGTATAATTAATCGTTCTAATATAGAAAAGGTGTACTAAACGCTTTCAATTCTATCGGTTAAATCATTAAATTGCAACCTTTTTGCTTTTATTTTTTATATTTTCAGAATATTTATTCATATCTATATAGTAAGAATTAAAAATTACTTAAAATATTTCCTATTTAAGCGGAAAATTACGAGTGAAATTACCAAAAAGGAGGCCTTTTACAAACTCACTTGAATAAAGCCTGTTCAGTTCATTGATAAGGTTATGATAATCCTTATATGACATTAATTCTTCTACCATATGATCGATTCCATCAAAGTCAGAGCCTAATCCAATTTGTCTTTCCCCGCCCAAATTGCATATATGCTCTATATGTTTCAAGATATCCTTTATCGAAGCCGAATCACCATTTGATAGAAATTGAGGGACAAAGGTTACCCCTATCACTCCATTTTTTTGTAAAAGGGCTTTTATCTGGCCGTCTTTCAAATTTCGCGGATTCGAACAAAGATGATAGGCATTCGAATGTGAGGCAATTGGGAATTTTGCCAGTTTTAGGGTGTCCCAAAATCCAGCTTCAGATAAATGGGATAAATCACACCAAATTGACTTCTCATTCAAAAGCGCCACCACCTCCGCTCCAAACCCTGTCAATCCGCCGCCTCTTGATTCTAATGCACCATCAGCTACCAAGTTGGCGTAATTCCAAGTTAGACCTACTGAGGACACTCCAAGATGAATTAAGGTTTTAAGTTTCAACAAATCATTTCCAATGCAATCGCACCCCTCCAAAGTTAGCACCGCACCTATTTCCTTTTCTTTTAGAGAATCGATATCTGCCTTGGTTTTTATAAATTTCATTTCCGGCTCTGATAAAATCTTTTCATGAAAAAGATCCACCATTGCCAAAGCCGCTTGAAATCTCATATCAGGGTGTACTTTTTCAGGAATATATATTGCAAAACATTGGACTTTTCCTCCTTGATCCAATAATCCCCGCTTCGTTATATGTAATTTATCACTATCCAAAAAAGTAATATCCGGATCTATGAACATCTTCATCAACACATCACAATGTGCATCAAAAATTGCCAATGTAATCCCCCTTCCTGTCCCTGTCCCTTAAAGGATCATATACTCCATTATAAAGGGACCCGGGTTTTTCGTCATTTGGATTTCAGGACAAAAAAGAGCCTGCTCGCCATTCGACAAACAGGACACCCACTCATGAAATTATCTTGGTTCAATGATTAGCTTTATTGCCGTTCTCTCTTCGCCGTCAATAAGTATATCTGTAAAGGCAGGAATACAAATCAAGTCAACTCCACTAGGTGCGACAAACCCTCTTGCGATTGCTACTGCCTTGACGGCTTGATTTAACGCACCTGCACCGATTGCTTGTATTTCGGCTGCCCCTCTTTCCCTGAGCACTCCCGCTAGTGCGCCTGCTACAGAATTAGGATTAGATTTTGCTGAAACTTTTAATATTTCCATTCCTAGTCCTCCTTGTTTTCCCTGCCGATTCTAACTTGGCTCAATAGTTATAACACTTTCCACTGCTACTATATTCATCAAGTAAAACTTGTATGACAAAGAAAACCGGGATTGTCCACCATTTATTAAAGAATGAAAAAATGGATGGCCAGTTTGACTGTCCATCCATTCAAATCAATTATAAAAGGGGTGATCTTCGTTAATCAAAATTCTTTCTATTTTTTTAGCACTGCCAGTTTTATCATCAATTTCAAGGAGAACTCCACTTAATAGGGTCCGGCCCTCTTTAGGCACTTCGAAACGGACAGGGAGGCTAGTTAAGAACCGATGAATGACTGCCCCTCTGTCCATACCAAGGATGCCATCATACGGTCCTGTCATGCCTACATCTGATATGTAAGCGGTGCCCGCAGGTAAAATACGGTTATCGGCTGTCTGGACGTGCGTGTGTGTACCAACAACGGCTGTAACCTTACCATCCAGGAACCACCCCATAGCTTGCTTTTCACTTGTAGCTTCTCCATGAAAATCGACAAAAATGATTGGTGTCCTTTTTTGAGCCTCCGCCACTAGTTCTTCCGCCTTTTTGAACGGACAGTCTAAATCCGGCATGAATGTTCTAGCTTGCAAATTGATGACCGCTATTTCCTGCTGATTCAATTTTAAAAATTTCATTCCTTCTCCTGGTGCTCCATCTGGAAAATTCGCTGGACGGACGAGATATTTCGCATCATCAATAAAATTAAAAATGTCGCGATTATCCCATGTATGGTTTCCCATGGTCACCGCCTGCGCTCCCCACTCTAAAAAACTGCGGTAAATCTTTTCTGTAATTCCCCGGCCACTTGCAGCATTTTCCCCATTGATTACCGTGATATGCGGACGATACTTTTCTTTTAACTTAGGAAGGTATTCTTGGATCATGTCACGTCCAGGAGACCCCACTACATCTCCAATAAATAACAATTTCATTGTAAAACCCTTTCTAGATTCACCTAATTATATGAATTATTCAAGTATGTATTGTAACATAATTTGGGGTAATTATAGGAATTACGCTTAACGATTAATATCGGAAAAAGAAAAAACGAAGTGGTTTGCACCACTTCGTCTTTCATTAACAATTTATTTGGCGTATTCGACTGCTCTTGTTTCACGGATGACCGTAACTTTTATATGACCTGGATAATCGAGCTCTTCTTCAATCCTTTTTCGGATATCACGTGCGAGTCGATGAGCCGAAAGATCATCGATTTGTTCTGGTTTCACTAGAATCCGCACTTCACGTCCGGCTTGAATCGCAAATGATTTTTCCACTCCGTCATAGGATTCGGAAATTTCCTCAAGTTTTTCAAGTCTTCTAATGTAATTTTCAAGCGTTTCACTTCTAGCACCTGGTCTTGCAGCTGATAATGCGTCAGCGGCAGCCACAAGAACTGAAATGATGGAAGTTGGTTCCGTATCGCCATGATGTGAAGCGATGCTGTTAATGACCGTTGGATGCTCTTTATATTTGGTTGCTAATTCAACGCCAATTTCAACGTGACTGCCTTCCACTTCATGATCAATCGCTTTCCCAATATCATGCAATAAACCTGCACGGCGGGCAAGAACCTCATCCTCACCAAGCTCAGCGGCCAGTAAACCTGAAAGCTGGGCCACTTCAATTGAATGCTTAAGTACGTTTTGCCCATAACTTGTACGGAACTTCAAACGCCCTAGTATTTTGATGAGATCTGGATGAAGACCGTGAACTCCAACTTCAAAAGTTGTTTGTTCACCAATTTCACGAATATGTTCATCTACCTCACGTCTTGCTTTGTCAACCATTTCTTCAATTCGAGCCGGATGGATCCGTCCGTCCTGAACAAGTTTTTCAAGAGCCAAGCGTGCCGTTTCCCGTCTAATTGGATCAAATCCAGATAAAATGACAGCTTCAGGAGTATCATCGATAATAAGGTCAATACCTGTTAGCGTTTCTAACGTCCGGATATTTCGTCCTTCACGTCCGATAATCCGTCCTTTCATTTCATCGTTTGGAAGATTTACTACAGAAACGGTGGTTTCTGCAACATGATCAGCCGCACAACGCTGAATGGCAAGAGAAAGAACTTCTTTTGCTTTTTTATCAGCTTCTTCTTTGGCACGGGTATCACTTTCTTTAATCATAAGCGCTACATCGTGAGCCAGCTCGTTTTCCATTCGGTCTATAATGATTGCTTTAGCTTCTTCACGAGTTAAACCGGAAACACGTTCAAGCTCTGTTTGCTGCTTACGAACCGTCTCGTCCACTTTGCTTTCCATCTCTTCAATATGCTGTTGTCTTTGGTTTAGAGAATCTTCTTTTTTCTCCAAAAGGCTTTCACGTTTGTCTAACGTTTCATCCTTGCGGTCCAGATTCTCTTCTCTTTGCAATAACCGATTTTCTTGTTTTTGTAATTCGTTCCTTCTTTCACGGGATTCCCGATCCGAATCGGAACGAACTTTATGAATTTCATCTTTTGCTTCCAACAAGGCTTCTTTCTTAAGTGCTTCCGCTTCACGTTTTGCATCCTCAAGGATGTGTTCCGCAGAGCCCTTTGCCCCTGCTATTTTACTCTCAAATTTTGATTTGTGAATAAAATAACCAACAACTGCACCGACGATTAGGCCAAGCAAAGTGAAGATGATTGTCATGGGTTCCATCGTTTCACCTCCCCTTGCTATGAACTTTTTACATAAAATGTTGAACTGTCGGCAAGTACATTGCACATAAATTCAATATACAGCACTTAATTTTCAAAATTTTAGTTTGAAAAATTGTAAAATATACATATTAATTGTATAGTTGAGAATTTTTATTGTCAAGCGTTTGTCCCTTATGTATCAATGATTATTCAAGTTTTCTTAATATCAACCATCATTAACTACAGCATTCATTATGGAAGAAGTCTGGATATCTGTTTTCAATGCCATTTAATCCGCTGAAAATTTCGCACTTTTCTCACAATATATAGAAAAGGCCTAAGCGAACAAGCTTAGGCCTTTTCCTACCATTAATCAAGTAATTCAAAATGCTCTTCTGTTTCATTTTCTTCTGGTGGTAATTCATGCTCTCCATCAAGATTATAGTGATCTCTGATTTTCCGAGAAATTTCCAGAGCGATATCCTGATTTTCTTTCAAGAACAGCTTCGCATTTTCGCGGCCTTGTCCGACACGCTCTTCATTGTATGAGTACCACGATCCGCTTTTAAGGACGATATCAAGATCTGCACCCATATCGATGATTTCACCTTCCTGGGAAATCCCTTGACCATACATGATGTCAACTTCTGCTTGACGGAATGGTGGAGCAACTTTGTTTTTTACAACTTTGATTTTGGTTTTATTACCAACGATTTCATTACCTTGTTTTAATTGTTCCGCACGACGCACTTCCAGACGAACTGTTGAATAGAACTTCAATGCCCGGCCTCCCGGAGTCGTTTCTGGATTTCCAAACATAACACCTATTTTTTCACGTACTTGGTTAATGAAAATGGCAATGGTATTTGATTTATTAATGGCACCAGACAGTTTTCTAAGTGCCTGAGACATCATCCGGGCTTGAAGACCCATATGGGAATCTCCCATTTCGCCTTCTATTTCAGCTTTAGGAACAAGTGCTGCCACCGAGTCAATGACAATGATATCTACCGCTCCACTTCGAACTAACGCTTCAGCGATCTCTAAGGCTTGTTCACCAGTATCAGGCTGCGAAAGCAGTAACTCATCAATATTCACACCAAGTTTTTCTGAATACGCTGGATCTAAAGCATGCTCGGCATCAATGAATGCAGCCGTGCCTCCAGTTTTTTGTACTTCTGCAATAGCATGTAAGGCAACAGTCGTTTTACCGGAGCTTTCAGGTCCATATATCTCAATGACCCGGCCTCTTGGATATCCGCCCACTCCCAATGCTACGTCCAATGCTAAAGAACCGCTTGAAATCGTTGAAATCCTACGATCAGTCTGTTCCCCAAGTTTCATAATAGAACCTTTACCAAATTGTTTTTCAATTTGTTTTAACGCCATATCTAAAGCCGCTTGACGATCACTCACTCAATTTCCTCCTCTATATTCAAATAATCGGCTGTCCGATTAAAGGTGTACTTACGTTAGCAATTTATTTGAGATCAAGGTTTGCATCCTGTCTCAAAACCTATCTTTACTATATACTCTTTTTACTATTTTGCCAAGCAAAAAGTCGAACATTCATTCGTTTTTTTCTTGCGGGATATTCTTTGTAAAAAAGCTTTTTATCTTAATGAAATCTCCATTTCCTTTCACTTACTCCCTAAAAAAAACATTTTCATTGAATTAACTTTTTTCTTTTTTCCCTTTTTTTCAAGAAACAAACTTCTTGAACCAAATAAAAAGCAGAGCTGTAAAAAGCTCTGCTTCAGCGTTCATAAATCCCTTAATAGGTAATGACATCCGTACTTCACACTGCGAATACGGTTCTGCGCCCTGCTTCCGGAAAGGTTCAACTCTTTGAAATGAGTGTTTCCATCCCGATATGAAATGCCGATAAATACTGTCCCTACAGGCTTGCCTTCTTGTTCATCCGGCCCTGCGACACCCGTAAAGCTTATGCCTACATCCGCATCGAGCTTTTTCCGGACATTAGAGGCCATTTCCATTGCACACTCACCGCTGACCACCCCATGCTCGGAGATGGTATTATCACTGACGCCGAGGACATTCGACTTCGCATCATTCGTATAGCTGACAATACCGCCTTTGAAGACTTTACCGGCGCCTGGGATGGTTGTCAGCTGTTCTTGGAACATCCCTCCGGTCAAACTTTCGGCTGCCGCGATCGAAAGCTTGCGGACCGTCAATTCTTTTACAAGTTCCTTTATTAGCGAAGTATTATCACTTCCATAATAGAACTTACCTACCCTGCTAAGAATTTCTTTTTCCGCTTCTAAAATAAGCTCATCGCATTTTTCTTTAGAAGAGTCTTTAGCGGTGATCCTTAACGTCACTTCCCCTTCGGCTGCCAACGGAGCAATTGTCGGATTCGTTTGATTGACAAGGAGATCTTCAATCACCGTTTCCAGTTCGGCTTCACCTATCCCGTAAAACCGAAGAACCTTGGAATCGATCCGTTCATGCTTTTCCAATTTATTCATGATCGATTCATAACCATAACTTAAAAACATCGGCTCCATTTCACTTGGCGGCCCAGGCAGGAGCATATATGTAATCCCGGATTTGGACAAGACCATTCCCGGTGCCATGCCATGATCGTTTGCCAACACTTCACTGCCTTCTAAGACAAGGGCCTGCTTTTTGTTGTTTTCCGTCATGGTCCGTTCCCGTTTTTGGAAGTAAGCTTCAATGGATTGCAAAGCTTCATCATTAAAAACCAGCTTTTTCCCTATATGGCGAGCAATCGTTTCCTTCGTTAAATCATCTTTGGTAGGACCGAGTCCACCGGTAAAGACAATCAAGTTCGCCCTTGATTCAGCGATTTCTATAGCTTGTTGCAATCGCCGGTCGTTATCCCCAACCACAGTATGGTAAAAAACATTGATCCCCATTTCCGCAAACTGCTGCGATAAGAATCTTCCATTAGTGTTATTGATTTGTCCTAAAAGAAGCTCTGAGCCCACTGCAATGATTTCTGCATCCATCTTTTCAAAACCACCATTCGTTTTACTTAGAATTAACAAATACTTCTTTGTTTTTTATAAAATAATCCAAACCTGACCATATTGTAAAGATTAATGCAATCCATAATGCGATATTAGCAAACGGAAGTGAAATGAGGGCAAATGGAAGGTTATGCAGCAATAATGCTGAAATGGAAACGATTTGTGCCCATGTTTTAATTTTACCAAGCTGGTTCGCTGCAACCACTTCGCCTGTACCCGCTAATACCAAACGCAAACCGGTCACGGCAAACTCACGACTTATGATCACGATGGCAATCCAAGACTGACCGTACATTAAATCCAGATCAACCAAAACAATTAGGGCAGCCGAAACCAGAAGCTTATCAGCCAATGGATCTAAAAATTTCCCTAAATCAGTAATCATATTATATTTTCTGGCAAAATGGCCATCGATCCAATCCGTAGTAGAAGCGATAATAAAGAGGATGGCTCCAGCTAGGTGCGCCACTGGCAAACTGTATTCTCCCCAAGTCAACGTCCCCCATGAAAAAGGTACGAGCATGATAATTAAAAATACTGGTATTAAACAGATTCTTGCTACTGTAATCTTATTAGGCAAATTCAAAACTTTTAACCTCCAAAATTTACGCCTGCCATTTCGGCAATGCGTTTTAGATCTTAACATAATGCTTATATGTATAATTTAACTCAAAATACAATCTAATATGCCGGGTGGACCATTTCCCGCCTGAATTATATAGAGAAAAAATAGTCATCTATAAGATGACTATTCGGCTTTCGTAAATTGTATCGTTACCAATTGCGTATTCACTTCAGTCGGTGAAATGGAATACTCCAGCTTCTCATCATTCACAAAAATTTCCGTTTCATACGCTCTGCCAACATTGATGACTGCTTCTTTTTCATTGGTGAAATCAACTTCCTGGCTTTTGTTCTTGTCGATGGTGCCCTGGAATAGTAATTTACCTTCACCATTTTTTATGCCAACCCATGGTGAGCCTTTGGAAGTCACCTTTAATTTAAAGGTATCCGTATCTTTTAATTCATACGTACTATTTTTACCGGTGGAACTGATGACGCTAAGTTTTTGCTCTTTCTTTTCATCTTTAACATCTGATTCATCTTCAGTCTTCTTATCAGATGAATCTGGTTTTACTTCATTCTGTTTCTTGTCTGCATTCTCTTTTTCTTCGTTAAAGCCATCACTTTTATTGTAGCCCACGGCTTCATTCTCTTTAGCGTTCTTTTTATCATCATTATCTGGGTTACCCATATAGTTCAATACCAGTACCCATATCAAAACGGCCACACCAATTACTAAAACGACAGCCAAGATCTTCGGTAACATTTCTACAACCTTCGAATCCCCTGCCGGTATCGTTTTTCTGGATTGGACCCTTGAAAGCTGTTCTGGCAATTCCTCGCTATAGACTGAGGGCACTTCACTCTTATATTGTTCAAAAATCTCTTCTGAATCCACCCCGACCGCTTCACAATATTGCTTTATGAATGCCCGTACATAGAACTTTCCAGGCATCATACTGTAATTTCCCTCTTCAATGCCAATGAGGTAACGCTTTTGAATCTTCGTTAATTCCTGTAAATCTTCTAGGCTAAGACCTTTTGCTTCCCTAGCTTCCTTTAATCGATTACCTAACTCAGTCAAATAAAACACCTGCCATTTTAAAAGTCAAAGGAACCAAAATCGGACCCTGAAAACTGGTCTTTTTGGTCTACAACTTCATATGTTATTTCTTCTTCTGGATTGTTTCGCAATTCAATAATATAATCAAAGTCTTCTAGGGTATACTCCGTATTTTGGACAAAAACATCCGGATGTTCAATGACTTTAACAGCATCAAGCCTCATTATTTCGCGAATCAACTGCCAATGACGCTCATTTGCACGGCGAGTGGAAACAATTCCATCTAAAATGAACAAATTATCATTATTATATTCATCCTCAATAAGCTGACTGCGGATAGTCTGCTTCAAAAGGGTCGATGACACAAACAACCATCTCTTATTAGCACATACACTCGAAGCAACGATAGATTCAGTTTTCCCGACACGCGGCATGCCTCGTATCCCGATTAATTTATGACCTTCCTGTTTAAATAGCTCGGCCATGAAATCGACAAGCAAGCCTAGCTCATCACGGACAAACCTAAAAGTGTTCTTCTCATCAGCATCGCGCTGAATATAACGGCCATGCCTGACAGCGAGACGATCACGCAATTTAGGTTCCCGCAGCTTAATGACCTTTATCGTATCCATCGTATGGAGGATTGATTCGAATCTTTCTATATTACGGCTGTCTTTCGCCAACAAAAGTAAACCACGCCTGCCTTCATCGACCCCGTTAATAGTGATGATATTGATGGACAGCATACCCAGCAGGGAGGAAATATCCCCTAATAAACCAGGACGGTTCACTTGAATTTCATATTCAAAATACCATTCTTTATTCTCCACGATAACACTCCTTAAGCCTAAAAGCTTTTACCCAACATCCGGGGCAAAACTTATCCACCGTAAATTTCAAGATCTGCACCCATTAATTATTATTGTCTAGCTTCTATAATATAGCATTTCGGGATAAGTTAAAAGGAAAAACCCTATAAAAATATTCATTTTTATATAAGAGGATAAATAGTGATCAACTTCAATCCAAAGGCCCTGTTAATTAATAACAGGGCCTTTGGATTGATATTTTACTTTGATCCATTGTTCTCGACTAACTTGACCATAACGCTTGCCATGGCATGTTTTTCTTGATCGCTTGCGACCGACCAAAGATCAGCAAGTACTTTCTCTTGATCATTCTGGGGCTCAACCTGCTTAGCAAGGTAATCACCGATTTCGTAAGCCAAGTTGTTAACAGCACCTTCTGACAAACCTTGTTGTTCACCTTGATTTAATCTGTCGCCTAAGAAATTTTTCCATTGATCCCAATTGTCTAGTACAGACATGAATGGTCACCCTTTCCTTCAAAATAGTACAAAGATATTTTGTGAAGGAACCGAGGAAATTATACATGTCTTTAAAAAAATCATGTGTACCATCCACCATTTACGCCTAAGATTTGTCCAGTTATATAAGATGACTTGTCAGAAAGCAAATAATATACGGCCTCGGCGACTTCTTTCGAATTGCCCATCCTGCCCATTGGGATATCACCTTTGATGATTTCCAAATCTTCAGCACTGAAGGATTCGAGCATGGAAGTGGAAATCGCACCGGGGGCAACGGCATTCACCCGGATTCCATTAAGGGATACTTCTTTGCTAAGCGCCTTGATAAAAGCATTTTGACTGCCCTTGACCATTGAATATAATACTTCACAAGATGCACCCGTCTGCCCCCAAATGGATGTGACCGCAACAATGGCGGCCTGTTCTTGGTACATCAGCTTAGGAAGAAGTTCCTTTGTTAATTGGAAAGGGCTCGTTACATGCAACTGGACCATTTCATTGACGATTTTCTCATCCATGTCCGATATGAGCCCATAATAACTATTGCCACTATTTAGGACGATTGCATGAAGGGCAAAAATATTTTCCGCCAATTTCTTGTAGCCGTCCGGTGCAGCCAAATCTGCTTGAACCGGAATAAGTTCTACTTGATGAGGCTTCAGTTCTTCAATTAGTTCAAGGATCGCTTCTTCATTGCTGTTATAATGTAAATAAAGTGAATAATTCTCCTCGGCGAGCTTTATAGCGATTTCCCTGCCGATTCCTCCACTGGCTCCAGTAATAAGGGCAAAACGTTTCCCCACATTCCCGCCCCCTTTTATATTATTTAGGAAGTACCTGACAGACAGTCATCCGTTCTTCGGATATTAAGTCATTGGCGACGTTCCTGATATCTTCCATCTTTAGTTTTTCCAATACTGACACCACATCGAACAGGTTCATATCATTGAAAGCATATCTGGTGAATTGGTTCGCTATATATTCCGGCGAATTCAGAGAACGAAGGAAAGAACCGATTTTTTTCTTGATCGTCCTTTGCAGGCTTTCTTCATTCAAGCCGGTTCCTGCTTTTGATTTTTGCAGGATAGCAAATAAAGACTCGGTCAACTCATCAGGTTTGGCACTGTCCCCGCCAATTAACGCAAACCCAAAACCTTGTTCCTGTGTATAATCATAGGAGAAGCTTTGATCGATCAACCCTTTCTCGTATAGCTCCTCATGCAAAGGTGAACTCTTGCCAAACAGCATTTCCAAATAAATATTGGTCGCCAATTCCCTTTTCAAAAGCTGTGAACCGGATTGATGGACATTGATGGCCTTGATGCCCAGCATCACTTTCGGTGTCTGGACATTCATTTTTAAGATTTCCTTATCCTTGGCAACGGTTTCCGGCTCTTGGTCAAATTTACGTTCCACCTCAGGCTGTTCGTTGTACCCTTTATTATTTTGATTATCCCGAATCAGCTTCATGGTACTTTCGACTTCTACCGGTCCTACAACGAATAAGAGCATGTTGCTAGGATGATAAAACGTATTATAACATTCGTAAAGCATATCTTTGGTAATATCAGCAATCGATTCCACAGTACCGGCAATATCAATTTTCACTGGATGTTGATGATACATATTGGCTATCGTCCCGAAATATAACCGCCAGTCTGAATTATCATCATACATATTGATTTCCTGCCCAATGATCCCTTTTTCCTTCTCTACCGTCTTTTCCGAAAAGTAAGGATCCTGGACAAAGTCGATTAAAGTCGTTAGATTCCTATCGAAATCGGACGTGCTTGAAAATAAATAAGCTGTACGGGTGAAGGAAGTAAAAGCATTTGCAGAAGCTCCCTGCTTTGAAAATTGCTGAAAAACATCGCCATCTTCCTTTTCAAAAAGCTTATGTTCAAGAAAATGGGCAATACCATCGGGTACTTTAGAGAATTCCGTTTGATTCAATGGTTTGAAATGGTTGTCGACTGAACCATAATTGGTCGTGAACGTCGCAAATGATTTATTGAACCCACTTTTCGGAAGAATATATACTTCGAGGCCATTATCCATTTTTTCATGGAAAAGTTCCTCTTTCAATTGAGTGAATGCTATTTTCTCCATTACCCTTGCACCTCCGCTTCTGTTAGGAAGTAAATCGTATCAAGCTGAATCTTTTGACCTACGGCAATGATTTCTTCCTTTGTCGTCCGTTCTGTTTTTGCAAACCACTCGTCGAGTGGTATATTCTGCCCGGAAACCACATTATGATATAAAATTTCTACCAGTCCTCTCGAAACGTCTATCGTTTCAAGGAGCTGGTTCTTGACCACCGCCTTTGTCTGTGCCAGTTCTTCTTCAGAAAAGTTCCCTTGCTTCATTTCCTTCATTTGTGCATGAATGATCTCCAGTGCTTGCTTGTAGTTGGCATTTTCGATGCCGGCCATGACCATTAACAGACCTTTATGGCTTTCGAGCCTTGAAGCTGCGTAATAAGCAAGGCTGGCTTTCTCCCTGACATTAATGAAAAGTTTTGAATGTGAAAACCCACCAAAAATACCATTGAATAGCTGAAGTGCATAATAATCCGGATCACCATATGCAACATGGGTTCGATAACCGATATTCAATTTCCCTTGTTTCACATCCGAATTTTCTATGATCTCTTTTTCCTTCTCCATCTCCACTACCTTGCCCGTCTTCCTTGGCAGGCTCACCGGCACTCGTTCTTCTAGTGACACATACTTATCAGCTAGAGCCTCCACTTCTGCTTCATCGATATCACCGATCACATATAAATCGATTTCATCCTCAGTCAGAATTTTTTTATAATAAGCGAAAAGGGACTCCGGCGTTATTGTTTCCAAGTCTTGTATGTTACCGCTCGCTTCTAAAGCATATGGTTCGTTTTTGCACATTTCCTCCACAAGCCGTGTAGCTGAATATCGCATTTTGTCATCGGAAATGGATTGAATCCGCTGTTTTAAAGAACGGATTTCATTGGAAACCGTTTTAGAGTCAAAGGCTTCGCCATTCGTTTTCGGATGAAAGATCACCTCTGATAGTAATCCAAAAGCCTTTTCCAGAAGCGGCGTTGAATCACTGAGGAATTTTTCATTGACGATATCGATCGTAAAACTTATGATTTGATATTCACCTTTTTTAGCTACATCGACATAAAACCCTGCCCCATATAAATCATCAAGATAAGATCGAAGCTCGGGTGTTGTAGGATATTTACTTGTATTGCTTTGTAACACATATGGCAGCAATGCACGATATGTAACTTCCTCTTTTGTCAAAGGGGCTTTCATCTTCAGCACGAGAGTATTCGTTTTATATTTATCCGTACGGACCACATGAAGCTTGTAGCCGCTTTTTTCCGTAATTGTATCGGAAGCAATAGACATGAATAATCCTCCTCATTATATAAATCACCTTTATTAGCTTATTGTTTGTAGATCTGAACCCTTTTAAACATCTACTTAAAATATACATGTGAAAGGAAAAATCATGCAAGTTACAGCTACTTTTTTTGGTTTTTCACCAGATCTCCATCAATAATGCCCGAACTTCTGCTTATATAAAAGGAAAAACCGGTCAGCAAAGTTTGCTGACCGGTTAAGTAACTTATCTTTTTCCTTTGATGTATGGCTGCCCGGATGCTTTTGGAGCATCTGCACGTCCAATGAAACCAGTTAGTGCAATGATCGTCAGAACATAAGGAGCGATCAAGAGGTAAACCGATGGAATATCCTTGAAGAAAGGAAGGCTCGAGCCAACGATACTTAAACTTTGAGCCAAACCAAAGAATAACGCTGCACCCATTGCCCCGATTGGGTGCCACTTACCAAAAATCATGGCGGCGATGGCCATGAAACCTTGACCATTTATTGTCGCATGATTGAATTCATTCGAAAAGATGGTAGCATAAATCGCTCCGCCGATACCGCCAAAAGCACCTGATAATAAAACGGCGGCATATCGGATTTTCGTAACATTGACACCCATCGTGTCAGCAGCCATGGGATGCTCCCCAACCGCCCGAATCCTTAAACCAAATGGTGTTTTATATAGTACATACCAAACGACAAATGATATTAGAACCGCTATATATACGATATAATAACCATTTGCGAAAAAGATAGGTCCTATAAATGGAATATCACTTAATAATGGAACATCAATCCTTGGGAATGTTTCTGTGATTCTGTCAGTTTGTCCTTTATCAAAAATCAACTTCACCAAAAACATGGTTAGACCTATTGCCAATAAGTTGATGGCGACCCCACTAACCGTTTGGTCCGCCCTGAACGTAATGCATGCCACAGCGTGTAGAATGGAAAATAGCAAGCCAGCGATCATAGCCGCCAAGACTGCAAGCCAAGGAGTCCATTCTCCAAAGACATCAGCGAACATTAAGTTAAAAACAATCCCTGTAAAGGCACCAATGACCATCAATCCTTCTAAACCGATGTTTATGACACCTGCTCGTTCAGAAAATACTCCTCCGAGTGAAGTAAAAATAAGTGGAGCAGCTAGAGCAATCATAGAAGGAATAATAATTTGTAACACTTGGTAAAAATCCACTTATTTCACCCCTTTCTTAAATCGAGCGGCAATCCAACGAATAAAATAACTGGATGCGACGAAGAAAATAATCAATGCTATGACAATATCTACAATTTCACTTGGTATGCCAGTTTCTAGCGGCATATTTAAGGCCCCTGCTTTCAGTCCCCCAAATAATAAGGCTGCGAGAACAACACCAATAGCCGTATTCGCTCCAAGTAAGGCTACCGCAATCCCGTCAAAGCCCATACCTGTGAATCCACCTTTGACCGCTGCATAACCAAAAGTTCCAAGGCCTTCCATAGCACCCGCAAGTCCTGCAAACGCACCCGAAATAACCATGGAAAGGATGATGTTCTTATTTACGCTCATCCCTGCATATTCGGAAGCGTGCTGATTAAAACCTACCGCTTTCAGTTCAAATCCCGTTTTTGTCCTTTCGAGAATGAACCACATGATGATGACGCAGATTATCGCTACCACTATCCCCCAATGCATCCGGGAAAAATCCGTAATGCTTTCAAAAAAAGGAGACCGAAGTGATGCTGTATCAGCAATTCTTTCTGTTTTATCCAGCTTTTCAGTCATAACGTTCCGGATTAAGTAATTCGTTACATATAAAGCTGTATAATTCAACATGATAGAAACGATTACTTCATGCACACGAAACTTCGCTTTTAAATAACCAGGGATGAATGCCCACAAGGCACCAGCAGCTGCCCCAGCTAAGATTGCCAACGGCAAATGTATGATCCTAGGAAGCTCGAAAGCAATTCCGACCCAAACTGCCGCAAGCCAGCCAACAATCAATTGCCCTTCAACGCCGATATTGAATAGGCCCGTACGAAAAGCAAAAGCCACTGCCAAACCAGCTAGGATATAAGGAATGATTGTCCTGACGGATTCCCCTACATAATACGAATCCCCAATAATCCCGTTTATCATGGAGCCATAGCCGGCAATTGGGTCATAGCCGCTTACTAACATGATTATGGCCCCAACGACTAAGCCGAGGATAACCGCTATTAACGGACTGGTTAATTTAGATAAATACTTAGACATTTTGTTTCCCACCTGCTTCCGTCCGTTTACTGCCGGCCATAAGAAGACCCAGCTCCTGTTCAGTCGTTTCTTTCGGATCGACGATTGCGACGATTTCCCCTTCGTATATAACGGCAATTTTATCGCTTACATTCATGATTTCTTCCAATTCAAATGATATGAGGAGTACCGCTTTTCCTGCATCCCGCTGTTCAATCAGACGTCTATGGATAAATTCGATCGCTCCTACATCAAGCCCGCGAGTAGGCTGTGCGGCAATCAACAAATCCGGATTCCTATCAACTTCCCGGCCGATGATTGCTTTTTGCTGATTCCCGCCAGAAAGAGCCCTTGCCGGGGTATATTCACTCGGAGTTCGAACATCGTAACCTTTAATCAAGGAACGGGCTTTTTCAAATATTTTTTTTGAATTCAAGATACCAGCTTTTGAGAAAGGCTTTTGATAGTAGGTTTGCAAGACAATATTTTCCCCAATGCTGTAATCGAGAACCAAACCATGCTTATGTCTGTCTTCTGGTATATGGCCGACGCCTGCTTCAGTGATTTTACGCGGCTTCAGATTCCTGATTTCTTTTCCATTTAGCTTTATGGAACCTGCTGTTGTCTTCCTTAGGCCAGCCAATGCTTCGATTAATTCGGATTGACCATTTCCATCTACACCGGCGATTCCGACAATTTCTCCTGCACGGACAGCTAAATCCAAGTTCCGAACTGCCGAAACTCCCCGGGAATCCTTGACTTCCAGTTCCCGAACCTCGAGAACTACATCAGAAGGGGCGGCTGCCGTTTTTTCCGTTTTAAAAAGAACTTCCCTACCGACCATTAAGCTGGCCAATTCGTTAGGGTTAGTTTCGTTGACATTCACTGTACCAATTCCTTGCCCTTTGCGTATAACCGTTACTCGGTCACAAACCTCCATGATTTCCTTAAGTTTGTGTGTAATTAAAATGATGGATTTCCCCTCTTTGATAAGGGCTTTCATAATATTAATCAATTCCTTGATTTCTTGAGGAGTCAGCACAGCGGTTGGTTCATCAAAAATCAATATCTCCGCTCCTCGGTAAAGCGTTTTAAGAATTTCGACCCGCTGCTGCATCCCTATCGAAATATCGGCAATTATTGCATAAGGATCAACACTAAGCTGATATTGTTCTGATAGTTTCCTAACTTCCTCACTCGCTTCTTTTAAATCGATCTTACCCGCTTTTGATGGTTCTTTTCCTAAAATTATATTTTCCGTTACTGTAAAAGGATCAACTAGCATAAAATGCTGATGGACCATTCCAATCCCTAACTCATTAGCAATGTTTGGACTTGTAATCTTGACTGGCTTACCATTCACACGAATTTCTCCCTGCTCAGGCTGGTATAAGCCAAATAAAACATTCATCAAAGTAGATTTACCCGCGCCATTTTCACCTAATAATGCGTGAATTTCCCCTTTTTTCACCTGAAGGGTAACGTTATCATTTGCCACGATGCCTGGGAATTCCTTACGGATATTGAGCATCTCAATTACATATTCCACGTATTATCAACTCCTAAAATGAGTGTAATTATCTTAATTATTTAATTGCTGATCCTAACTTTTTGATTTTTTCAAAAAAACCAAATGAAAAACTACGATTCTATCATAGTTTTTCATTCGATATTTTAGTTGCAAAGAGCAATTGGGGAAAAGAAAGAATAGAGGGCAAGTCTGCCTCCCTATTCTTTCTTAAATTACAGCTTATAAATCAAGTTTTTCGAATTCCTTATCCGTACCTGGAACAACGAATTCACCTGATTTAATTTTTTCTGTCCATTCTTCTACCGCTTTTAAAGATTCTTCTGTAACGTTATCTTTTGTATCAGAAATGCCTACACCATTTTCTTCGATACCGTACTCAATTACTTTTCCACCTGGGAAGTTTCCTTCTTTCGCTTTCTCGGAAAGGTCTTTAACTGCTACGTCAACACGTTTTAACATAGAAGTCAGTGTGATATTGTCGTCAGTTCCTGGCACTGCTCCTAATTTAGCTTGGTCGCTATCTACACCGATAACATATATTTCTCTCTTAGGATCTTTTTGCTTTTGCTCTACAGCTTCAGTGAATACGCCTTTTCCAGTTCCTCCAGCAGCATGATAAATGATATCGATGCCTGAAGAATACATGGAGCCTGCAGTGGATTTACCGATGTCGGCTTTATTGAAATCACCGGCATATTTAACTTCCACTTTCGCATCCGGATTTACAGATAAAACCCCAGCCTTAAAGCCAACTTCGAATTTTTTGATTAATTCAGATTCAACTCCGCCGATAAAACCTACCTTGTTTGTTTTCGTTTGCAATCCTGCAATTACACCTACAAGGAACGATCCTTGCTGCTCTTTAAAACTAATGCTGGCAACATTCTTTTTATCCACAACCGTATCCACGATTGCAAATTGTGAATCCGGACGTTGGTCAGCCACTTCACCAACAGCTTCGGCTAAAAGAAAACCGATACCATAGATAAGTTTGTAATCTTCACGTACAAGCGTATTCAGGTTTTTAGCGTAGTCAGCATCAGATTTGGATTGCAGATAGTTGAAGCCATCTTTACCTTTTTCCAAACCATTGTCCTTACCGAATTCCTGAATTCCTTTCCAAGCGGATTGGTTGAACGACTCGTCATCCACGCCGCCAGTATCAGTTACCATGGCAACTGTGAAGTTATCTTTCTTGTCTTTACCATTTGAGGATTCTTTATCATCATTCTCTGAATTACCACATGCTCCCAATAGCGTACCGGCTGCAAGAACAAGTGAAAGAGCTAGACCTAATTTGCGCTTTTTCAATTTTTATCCCCCTAATTTACATAGTTTTTTGAGCAGGAATGTTCTGAAAAGTCATTCATGTTTGCGTTTTCACTTCTCGTTAATTTTTTTTACATGCATTTGATCGACTTTACGCAATCGAAACAAACGCTTGCATTCACACGTATGCAGAGTTACACACGTTTACGAAGAACATGAAAGCTGAACATATTGGCTTTAAAGTAGTTAACAGAATACAGGATAGGCTGGTCCCAATCATCCAGATGCATCTGCTTTAGAACGAGTAATGCGGCTTCTGGCGAACATTTAAGGATAGGAGAAACTTTCTCGTGATATCCAATAGGTTCAATCTCTGCTACGGCATGCGTAATTTTTCGATTCGCATCTCTTTCCAAAATATCAAAAAGAGACTCATCATTACGGTCGAAATTTTCTGATAGTATTGATTCAGGAATTTTGTCGACACAGTAGACAACCGGCTCCCCATTCGCTGTCCTTACACGTTCGATGATGACGATGCGTTCATCTGTTGAACAAGAAAACCTGCGAATATCCTCTTCTGTAGGTTCTTGGGCCGTCAAACTTAAGAAAATCGTACCCGGATTCATTCCTGCCTCTTCAATCATGTTCGTGACACTTTTTAATTGCTCGATACCTGAAGTGAACCGAGGTTTTGGATTGACAAAAGTACCAACTCCATGGCGGCGAATGATGATGTTTTCTTCTTCTAAAATTCGCAGCGCTTCACGAAGTGTCGCCCTACTCACTCCCAATTTTTTGGCAAGATCGAATTCTGAAGGGAATTTTTCATTTTCCTGATAGACTCCTGCTTCAATATCCTGCTTCAGGTAATCAATGACCTGCAAATATAAATGTCGACTATCTGATTTTATTGACATACAGTTTCCCCCAGCTAATTTCTTTCTTAAGACATCAGACCTCTGATGTTGAATCATTCCTACTAATCGAAAATAATATAACATTTTTTTTGATATAAATAAATAGTGTTTTACTATTTACTTTAAAAGAATTTAGGAGAAATTACCCTCATCTGTGTCTTTCAATCTAGGAACGGCCACGGAATTTGCACGATTATTCTCCTAAATCAGACTAAAAAAAATTTTGAAAATGTAAACTGAAAATAGCCAGCTTTCTTTTCAAGATACTGTTTTCCTGTATAATAAGATTTATCTTCTTTGAAGGGATGTACACATGATGTTAAAGATTACAGAATACACGATCGAAAAATTGAATGATCCATTCGGAATTTTAACCGGGGAACGTTACGAGTTGTTCTTGGATATTGAAGTGCCTGAAGAGGATGAGCTCTTTTCAGAAAATGGTTTATATATCCGGGTGCTTTTTGTAGTGGAAGAACAAATAGGCAAACTGATTAAATATGATATTTTTGAAAAAGGGAACGAAGGCGCACTCGAATTCGATTTAGAGGAAGATGAAGAAGCGATGATTGCCGACTTCTGCCTTAAACATTTAGACGAGGCGATGAATAATTAAAAAACCGGGCTGCAGCCCGGTTTTTTTTATTACCTATGATAAATGCGCTTCATCCTGTTCATCTTTAGTAACCAATACATTTCGTGGTTTACTGCCTTCATACGGACCGACAATTCCCCTCGCTTCCATTTCATCAATCAACCTGGCTGCCCGCGTGTAGCCAATCCGGAAACGGCGCTGCAGCATGGAAACCGATGCGGTTTGCATTTCTATGATCAAGGAGACGGCATCCCCGTATAAACTATCTTCGACTTCACCATTTGAAGTGTCCGCAATTTCATCCGGTATCATCTCTTCGTTATATTGGGCTTTTTGTTGTGAAATGACATATGTGACAACTTCCTCGACTTCATTGTCGGATAAAAATGCCCCTTGGACCCGAACCGGTTTTGAAGCTCCTGCAGGCAGGAAGAGCATGTCACCCCGTCCCAACAGTTTTTCGGCCCCGCCCATGTCCAGAATCGTTCTCGAATCGGTCATTGATGAAACACTAAAAGCAATCCGAGATGGGATGTTCGCTTTAATGACCCCTGTAATAACATCGACGGAGGGCCGCTGAGTGGCAATTATCAAATGGATGCCAGCTGCCCGTGCCATTTGTGCAAGTCGTGTGATGGCATCCTCTACATCATTTGAGGCGACCATCATGAGATCTGCCAGCTCATCGACAATGACTACGATATAAGGCAGGAGCGGTTGCTTGGCATCTTCTTCAATGTTATGCCGGTTAATATAATCGTTGTAGCCTTCAATATTACGCGTACCAGAATGAGAAAATAGCTCGTAGCGCCTTTCCATTTCACTGACCACTTTTTGCAAAGCCTGTGCAGCTTTCTTTGGATTTGTCACTACGGGTGCGAGTAAATGGGGAATTCCATTATAGACATTGAGCTCCACCATTTTTGGATCGATCATCATCATTTTCACTTCATGCGGTTTTGCCCTCATCAAGATACTCGTGATAATCCCGTTGATACAAACGGATTTCCCGCTGCCAGTAGCTCCAGCCACTAGTAAATGCGGCATTTTATTGAGCTCAGCCTTAACAGCTTCACCAGAAATATTCCGCCCTAAGCCTATTTGCAGTTTTGCGTCAGGCTTGTCAACTTCTTTGGCTTCCAAAACTTCCCTTAAAGACACCATCGCCACTTCGGAGTTAGGCACTTCTATTCCAATAGCCGATTTTCCGGGAATCGGAGCTTCGATCCTAATATCCTTTGCGGCCAGTGCAAGGGCCAAGTCATCGGATAGGCTGACAATCTTACTTACCTTCACCCCTACATCCGGATGCACTTCATATTTGGTTACGGCTGGCCCTAAATGAACTTGAGTGACCCTCGCTTTCACTCCAAAGCTATGAAAAGTGCGTTCAAGCTTTGCCGCATTTTCATGGATCAATTGGTACTCTCCGCTTTGGTCCGTTTTCTTGGGCTGCAATAATAGTGAAAGGGGCGGTAAAAGATATTCTTTATTTTCCACTTCTGTGAAATTCATTGGCAGAACGGCATCATCCTGTTCCTCTGTACTTTCAGCTGCAGGTTCCATTGCAACGGGAATTATTTCAGTTTCGTCACTATATGCTTTATCAGCAAAGCTGGAAATGATACGTTCCGTCGCCATTTGCTGTGTTTCCTCTTCTTGATGAAGGGGCTGATCCGTTTCTTCCACCAAATCTTTTTCTCGCTTCTTCTTTTTCACGGGATTTTTTTTCTTTTCTTTTTTTTCTTCATTCCACGTTTTCATATCATCTCTGAATGCAGCCCATTGCTTTTTGAAAAAGCCGCCAAGACCCATGAAAAACTTCCCGAGGGTTTCACCTAAAGTTTTCCCGGTCAATAGCACGGCACCTACAATGATAAAAAGGAATGAAACGATTTTCGATCCAGCTTCGTCGAATAAAAAGTATGAGGCTGCAAATAATATCGCTCCAATCATACCTCCTCCAAGGTCCTTTGTGCTTGCCTTGCCGGTCACTTCCATCCAGAATAGTTCCCATGTATTCGAGATCACGCTGGGCTTCGTAAACGGGCCTCCATCTGCAAGCATGTTAAACAGCGTCACATGACTTAGCAAGAGCATGCTCGCGACAAGGAAGTACATCCCGATGAATTGCCGTTTTAACAGGTAAGGAACCTCCCTCTTTATCATCAAATAGAATCCAGTAGCAATCGCTCCCAACAAAAAGAGGATATACCATTCCCCCATGAAGAAGCGGATTAAAAAGACCGTCCCATTTCCCACTGCTCCAAGCTTGGCAATGGCTATGATGGCCAACCCTATTAAAGTAAGGCCAATCAATTCATATTTAAGCGTTAGTTTTAACTTCTCTGTACTTTTCTTATTTCTGCGTTTCTTCTTTGCCATAATATCACCTGATTCTTCATGAAACTATTCTAACTTTCCTATTCAACATCACAACCTGATTTCCCTTCACGAAACAAATGTTCGCTTGCTGATTATACCAAAAAAATATGACCCTGTCCTTGATATATATCCCATTTCTTCTTAAGTCGGACAATATGTCCAGATAATGAATAAAGCAGCCAAGAGGCTGCTGATTATCATTCCAGTATATCATAATTTACCTTAGTTAGTCGTTTTTACTAGGTATTCATTTGTCCGAACACATTGATGACTGCCCCCGGCTGAATGTGTACATTCATATAATCTTCAGGATTCGTGCTCACAATTCGATCAATGCGAAACGTGCGTCCACCGTCATGTTCAACCATTACATGTACACCATTATAGATCATTTCTATTAAATTCGCCGTTTTCTCATGGTGATGGGGGAAAATGATTTCTTCAGGAACGATCGTATAAAGTGTCATTGCAGAAGCCCCTCTTCTGTCCCGGCAATTTTGGGCCTTCTTTCTTCCATGAAGGTATTTAGTTTTCTCATGGCTTGGCCTACTCCTCCTACATCATCGATCATACCGATTTCAACTGCCTCGGCCCCGATTACATTCGTGCCTATATCACGGGTTAAATTTCCTTTAGCAAACATTAAATCCTTAAAACTTTCTTCCGTAACATTGGAGTGCCGTGTAACAAATTTAATGACCCTTTCCTGCATTTTATCCAAGTATTCAAAGGTTTGAGGCACTCCAATGACTAGACCTGTCAAACGAATGGGATGAATCGTCATCGTTGCCGTTTCCGCTATAAAGGAATGGTCACACGAAACCGCAATCGGCACACCGATCGAATGGCCTCCCCCAAGTACAATCGAGACGGACGGCTTGGACAGGGAAGCCAGCATCTCTGCGATGGCTAGTCCCGCTTCGACATCTCCTCCTACTGTATTTAAAATGACAAGCAGCCCCTCAATATTGGGATTTTGTTCAATTGCCACAATTTGTGGGATAACATGTTCATACTTGGTCGTTTTATTTTGAGGAGGCAGCTGCATATGTCCTTCAATTTGTCCAATGATCGTCAAACAATGGATTTTTGAGTCCTGAGATAGTTGCGGGACATTAGTAGCCCCCAGCTGCTGGATCTTTTCGATTAATGTTGAACTTTTACCTTCCTGCCGGCCTTCATTTTCATTTGGTAATGGTGCATTATCCACTATGCCAACCCCTTTCTCTTAAGCCTATAGCTTTATTATGTCTCGAGTCTCGGACTTCATTCTTCAAGATATAAGAGGTTTGGCACAGAAAAAAAACCCCTGACTTTTCAGATCAGGGGTTTTTGACTTAATATTCCATGATGATCGGTAAAATCATTGGCCGGCGTTTCGTTTTTTCATAGAAGAATTGGTTTAATGCATCACGCATTTCCTGCTTCAACGTAGACCAATCGAAAGGTTGGCGCGATCCATTTTTCTTCACGATTTCACTTACTATTTCGGTTGCTTCCCCAATCATTTTTTCTGATTCACGAACATAAACGAATCCCCTTGAAATGATTTCAGGACCTGCTGCAATACTTTTATCCTGACGATTCAACGTGACGACTACAATCAAAATGCCATCCTGGGATAACAAGCGCCGATCACGAAGGACGATATTACCCACATCTCCAACACCGCTGCCATCAATCAAGATATTTCCTGCTGAAACTTTGCCGGATAGACCCATTTTATCGCCCTTTAATTCAATGACATCGCCTTTTTCGGCAATTATGATGTTCTCACGTTTAATCCCCGCTGCAATCCCAACTTTTTGATGGGCATATAAATGGCGGTATTCCCCATGCACAGGAATGAAAAATTTAGGATTCATCAAATTGATCATCATTTTCAGTTCTTCCTGGCTACCATGACCTGTTACGTGCACTTTATATTTATTCGCAGATACCACCTCAGCGCCTACCCTGTATAGCAAATCGACGGTTTTGGATAAGATAAGTTCGCCGCCCTGAAGGGGTGATGCACTGATCAAAACTGTGTCTCCCTTTTTGATCGTTACCTGCTTATGAGTCTGTTTTGCCATTTTTTGAAGTGCCGCAATGGGCTCCCCTTGATGACCTGTCGATAACACGACGATTTCTCGGTCGTTATACTGGCTAATTTCGTTTATTGGGATAATCAGCTCTTCTTCGACCTTTAAATAGCCTAAATTCAAGGCTGTTTCATATACGCGTTGCAGGCTTTTTCCTACAACTGCCACTTTCCTGCGACTAGCTGCCGCTGCATTGAAGACATGTTGAATCCGGTTGATGTTCGAAGCGAAGCACGCAACGATAATCCTTCCGGAGGCAGCATGGAAAACCTCTGTAATATCTCTGGCCACAACTGCTTCTGATGGGGTATAACCTGGCCTCTCGGCACCCGTACTATCCGAAAGCAAGCATAGGACACCTTCTTCACCGATACTAGCCATTTTACCGATTTCCGGTTTATACAGATCGGTTGCCGCTTGATCGAATTTGAAATCCCCTGTATATACGATTGCACCTTCACGCGTATGGATCACGACTCCGACAGAATCGGGGATACTATGGTTAGTCCGGAAAAAAGACACGGCCGCTTGAGGAAAACTTAAAAGGGAATCTGAATCGATCTCAGTAAATATTGCCCTGCCGTTAAAGCCATCTTCCTTTAATTTCGTTTTGATTAAAGCAAGTGTAAGCTTTGTTCCATAAACTGGAACAGGTAAATATTTCAAAACATAAGCAAGCGCTCCCATATGGTCTTCATGACCATGGGTAATGAATATCCCCTGCACCCGTTCCTTATTATCCATCAAATAAGAAATATCAGGAATAACTGCATCGATTCCCAGCATTTCTTCTTCTGGCAGCATTAACCCTGCATCAAGAAGATAGATGTCCTCGTTCACCTCAACGACGTACATATTTTTACCAAGTTCCCCTTGTCCTCCAAGAGAAATGACTTTTATCCCACTACTTTTATCTTTACCCAATCGAATATCCTCCTTAAAAAATCCCGTTCATAATTTCCCAATGATTTCATTATAACCGATGTTCAAAAAACATGACAACACTTACCATTTTCAAAGGGACTTTTTCATTTCATCCCTAAAAAAGCTTTTCCATGTGTATGTATAAGACAATCATCCCTGTATATTACCCTATGCAGTTTCGATCGATCATTTAAGAAATTGGATAGTATATCCCTTTCATATACATCATTATGTAAAAACAAGCCAATCTTCAACGATCAGCTTGTTCCTTGTCTTTTTATTTTTTTAATACCTTAGTTAAAGCCAAGCGTTCCTGCTCCGTCAATGGCACGATTGGAAGTCTGACCGATCCAACGTCAATTCCATATAACTGAAGCGCTGTTTTGACAGGTGCCGGGCTTGGCGCTGCAAACAAACCTTTAATAAGCGGTAACAGTTCCTGATGCAGCCGAGCCGCCTCTTTCAAGTTCCCGCTGATAAAAGCCTCCACTATTTTCTGTAACTCATTACCAGCAATATGTGAAGCAACCGAAACTACACCCACACCACCAATCGCTAGTACAGGCAGTGTTAAAGCGTCGTCCCCACTGTATAATGAAAAATCATCATCCGTTCCGGCTATGATTTGGGTCATGGCGTTTAAATCCCCGCTCGCTTCCTTCACGGCTACGATATTGGGAATTTTTGAAAGTCGGATGATCGTTTCCGGTTCAATGTTAACCGAAGCACGCCCAGGGATATTATATATCATTACAGGGAGAGTCGTACTAGCTGCAATAGCTTTAAAATGCTGGTACAGACCTTCCTGATTCGTTTTACTATAATACGGGGCCACCAGCATGATTGCATCGGCGCCATTTTGTTCTGCTTTTTTTGTCAACTCGATGGATGCATACGTATTGTTGCTTCCTGTACCCATGATGATGGGCACCCGTTTTTCAACAACCTTGGAAACATGACGCAATAGCGCAATCTTCTCCTCCGAAGATAAAGTTGGAGATTCCCCTGTCGTTCCCGAAAGCACAAGCGAATCCGTTCCATTCGTTAATAAGTAATTAACCAATGAAGTCGTTTTTTGAAAATCAACATTTCCCTTGCTATCGAAAGGGGTGACCATTGCGGTTGATACTCTACCAAATATCATCATCTAACACCTCTTTAATTTTTAAAACCTTTATTTATTGAAAACCCTATGATTATAGGACTTCACTTTCATGCAGTTGAAATGCATAGTGCAGGGAATTAACAGCTTCTATTAAATCTTCTTCTTTAACGAGCACCCAAATAGTCGTATGGCTGTCCGCTGACTGGAGAATGGCAATTTCCTTCTCGGAAAGCGCTGTAACAATCTTAGCCGCAACGCCCGGCACACCGTTGATGCCTGCACCGACTACGGACACCTTGGCACAATTTCGTTCAATGACCGGTTCATGACCAAGCTCGGCCAAAATCGAGAGGGCAAGCTCTGTCATCTCTTCCGAAACTGTATAAACTACGCCACTTGGATAAATATTTATAAAGTCCACTGAAATGGAGGCATTGGCCATTGCTTTGAAAACTTCTGCCTGTAGATTATATTGATCTTTTTTCGCACGCACCTTGATTTGAGTGATTTTTGGCACATGGGCAATCCCGGTTACGAGCCTTTCACGTATGTCACTACCCTGGCTTCCCTTGTTCACACTAGTAACAAGTGTTCCCAAACCTTCGCTGTATGTTGATCTTATCCGAATTGGCACTTTGGCCTGCATGGCAATTTCAACAGCTCTTGGGTGAATGACTTTCGCGCCTTGATAGGCCATGTTGCAAACTTCCGTATATGAAACAATTGATAATGGACGGGCTTTATCGGCAATACGTGGATCTGCCGTCATGATTCCTTCAACATCCGTAAAAATATCGACCCGTTCAGCTTGCAATGCTGCACCTAATGCAGCAGCTGAAGTATCACTTCCACCACGGCCGATGGTCGTGATGTCCCCATTTTTAGCCGCTCCCTGGAATCCTGCTACAACGACAACATCCTTCACTTCCAGTTCTTTCATGAGACGGTCACACTTCATTTCGATTATTTTCGCACTTGAATAGTCGGTATTCGTCATGAATCCAGCTTGAGCCCCAGTATAAGCGACGGCATCAATACCGTGTTCTAACAGCATGTTCGTAAATACAACAGAAGATATCGTTTCTCCTACTGACATAAGTAAATCCTGTTCTCGTTTTGAAAGGCTGGCTTTTGCTCCATTTACTAGTGAAAGTAAGGTATCCGTTGCATAAGGATCGCCTTTTCTTCCCATTGCTGAAACCACAACCACCACTTTATAGCCTTCTTTAATCGCATTTTCAATATGCCCTTTGGCAAACGAACGGCTTTCCTCATCTCGAACGGATGTCCCACCGTATTTCTGGACGATGATTTTCATTATATGCACCCCAAATATAAGCCAGCTTCCCGATTCGGGAAGCTGACAAAAACTCTCTATCCTATTGGTAATTAATTAAGAATAAATTATTACTTAACGGTAACCAAACCTAATTTCAAAAGGCTTTCAGCAATTTGAACAGAATTCCAAGCTGCTCCTTTTAATAGATTATCGGAAACCACCCATAAATGGAAGCCTTTATCTTCATCCAAATCTTTGCGAATCCGACCGACGAATACATCATTCTTGCCGACGGATGAAGCAGGCGTTGGGTATACTTGTTGTTCCGGTTCATCTTCTAACACTATTCCAGGTGCCGTTCTCATTAAATCTTTGATTTGAGAAGCCGCTATGCCATCCTTTTCGACTTCAATGTAAACAGATTCGGAATGACCCGTTACAACAGGAAGCCTTACGCATGTTGCAGCTACTGAAAGGTCATGCATATGCATGATTTTCTTTGTTTCATTAATCATTTTCATCTCTTCGAATGTGAACCCATTATCTTGGAATTTATCGATTTGGGGAATGACGTTAAATGCGATTTGATAATGCTTTTCGTCCCCTTTTACCGGTAAAATTTTCGGATCTATTTCTTTTTCATCAAGCAAGTCGCGAGCTTGTTCCTTTAATTCATTTATCGCTGCAGCCCCTGCACCCGAAACAGCTTGATAGGTAGAAACAACAACTTTTGATAAGCCATATGTCTGGCGGATAGGTTCTAATGCCACAACCATTTGGATAGTTGAACAATTCGGGTTTGCAATGATCCCATTATGAAGTTTCAAGTCTTCTTCATTTACTTCAGGAACGACTAGCGGCACATTTTCATCCATGCGGAATGCGCTCGTATTATCCACCACTATCGCTCCGCGTTTCACTGCTTCTGGAGCCAATTCCTTAGACACGCTTCCTCCAGCACTGAATAAAGCGATATCGATGCCTTCAAAGCTTTCAGGTTTTGCTTCCTGCACTTCGATTTCTTCGCCCTTAAACGTAAGTTTGATTCCTGCGGAACGAGCCGATGATAAAAAGATGATTTGTTTAATCGGTAAGTCCCTTTGTTCGAGTGTTGAAATCATTTGTTGTCCTACTGCTCCAGTTGCTCCCACAACTGCAATACGCAATCCCTGTGTCTCAGTCATTTATACATACTCCTTTTCTATCTCTTAAAATTAGTTGTTTTTTTGGATTTACTACTTCTTGTTTAGAATATCATTTATTTTATCACATTAACATTCCAAAGGGTCGCACTTTAACAAAATATTCTGGTAGCGGAGTGGTTTTTTATAACTTCAAGCCACAAATTTATGCATATATGCCAGTCATTAGAAAGCGGGAGCGTGCCAGAAAACTCGTTCAGTCTAAATCATCCTTGAACCTTTCGACGATGACCGGTTGAATCTGTTCCCTTTCCAGTGCTGAAATGATCGTATCCCTAATCATGCTCATCCTGGCAACCATGGAACTTGGCTTGCCTGTTGGATTATCCTGGCCATATGGAACAAAATAAATATCTTTTGCTGCCATCAGCCTCATTAGATTGACACCATTTAACCCAAGTGCATCATTTGTTGATATCGCGACCACGACTGGACGGTGATTTCTCATCGTCGCTTTTGCAGCCATAAGTACAGGCGAATCGGTAAGTGCATTTGCCATTTTACTCATTGAGTTACCCGTTAAAGGAGCGATCACCATACAATCCAGTGGCAATTTAGGTCCTAATGGCTCCGCTTTGACGATTGTATCAACGACATGATTCCCCGTCAATTTTTCAATTCTTTCGACCCAGTCCTCGCCCTTTCCAAAACGGGTTTCCGTGTTCTGTACAGTCGATGTTACGATTGGAATGACTTCCGCCCCTTCATTTACAAGTTTTTCTATTTCCGGAAACACTTCATCATAAGTGCAATGTGATCCTGTTAATCCGAAACCAATCCTTTTCCCTTGGAGACTCATAGTTTTTTCCCCTTCCTTATCAAGCACTCGTCTTGAATCAATAACCCCAGTGCATTCGCTAATATCTGACCAGCTGTTTTCGGGGCAACTATACCCGGTAGGCTCGGTGCCAACAGCGCTTTAATTCCCCTTTTTTCAGCGTAACGAAAATCCGTCCCCCCCGGTTTTGAAGCAAGGTCGATGATTAATGTATGAACTGGCATATTAGCTATGACTTTTGCGGTAATTATCGGAAAAGGAATCGTATTGATGCATATATCAACATTTTTCATTTCTGAAGCAAGATCATTTAAATGAAAAGGGGTTAATGCCATTTCACTGATCCTTGCAATATCCTCGCTTTTTCTTGCCCCCACCTTTACTTTTGCTCCAAGGGCCTGGAATGACCGGGCTACACTCATACCGACCCTTCCCAGTCCGAGAACGGCTACATTCGAACCATGAATAGTAAAATCCGTATGTTGAATGGCCATCATGATCGCACCCTCTACAGTGGGAATCGAATTATAAATAGCCACATCATCACGTTCGAACAATAGAACGAGTTTGCGATCCGCTTTCTTAAATATCCCATTGAGGTAATCGTTACTGATTCCTGCATAAAAAGTGCAATGTGCCGGGGTATTTTTTATCATTTCTTCAGTCAAAACAACCTCTTCACTGGAAAAGATCGTCTCCACTTTCCCATCTGAATCCGTGCCCCGGACAGGTAAAATAACTGAATCAATTTCCTTGAAATTTATATCTTCCATTTTTTCCTTAACCGCTCCGGTAAAAGCATGGTCGAGCTGTTCAAAACCTACCAATAATAGCTTCGCATCAAGCTCCGTCAATTTACGGACAACTTCAAGCTGACGCGCATCTCCACCAATTACAGCGATTTGCATGCCTGTGAGCATTAAAACTGTCACCTTCTTTATATAAAAGATCCTAAACATTCCTCGCTTCATGATAAATTTCCTCAAGAAGCAATTCTGTTTTTGCTACATTCTCTAGTTACCTTGCCATCTTATGTTTTCACTTAAAAAACGGTGATAAGAAAAGAAAAAACGCCTTAGCTATTGACAGCTGAGGCGTTTCGAAAGACCATTTCCAGATAACCCTAGGAGTATGGTACGAGCGTTTTTACCCGTCCATATGCTCTCCATCTTTAAGTAGGCCTTCCTGAAAATCAATGATGACCATATCCGTACCGACTTTTTTTATATGTTCCCATGGCACTCTTATTTCACTGCCATTCCTTAAGAGGCCGAACCATTTGACAGAAGGGATGATCAACGTGGTAATTTGTCCAGTTTCATCTATTTCCAAATCCGTCTGACCAAGGATTCCTAATCGTTGCGCTCTATTCACATCGACTATTTCTTTACCGCTAAGTTCACTCAATCTCAATTGTGGTTCCCCCTTTTTCACCTTCTATTCAATCTATATCCGAAAAAGGTAAACTTAGAATGCATTTATCGAAATATTTGTCCATTACACTGGATCCCTCCATTTTCAAAGGCATTTAATAAAAAAAAGCCTGCCCCCCCATATAAGGAAGGTGCAGACTTGTTTGTTTTTATTTGTCCCAGTTTTCCAGCGGGCTCACTAATGACAAGGAATGTTCCGTAAAGATCTGGTTTGCCAGTTCATTGACGGTATCCTCTGTAACCTCGTCAATTTTGATGATGATATCATCAAGGGAACGGTGCTCACCCAACATAAGCTCATTTTTTCCGTTTCGGCTCATGCGGCTATTCGTGCTCTCAAGGCTGAGCATCAAGCTTCCTTTAAGTTGCTCTTTACTATTTCGTAATTCCTTTTCCGTAATACCATCTCTTTTTAATGTATCCAGTGTTTCCTGAATGGTTTCATACAAGCTGTCAAGTTGATTTGTGCCTGTCCCCCCATATACTGTCACCATACCGCTATCTTGATAGCTGGAATGATAGGAGTAAACGGAATAGGCAAGGCCGCGTTGTTCCCTCACGTCCTGGAATAGGCGGCTACTCATGCTTCCTCCAAGAATATTATTCAAGGTGATTAAGCTGTATGTTTTATCATTACCGATTTCCAACCCTTTGTAACCAAGGCATAAGTGGGCTTGTTCCGTATCTTTTTTACGGGTGATCCTATTTTCATGGAAGGAAGGTTTGACCAATTCAAGTCGGTCTTCTCCTCCTTGATACGAACCAAAGTAGCTTTCGACTTCTTGAATCAATTTTTCATCCACATTCCCGGCAATGGATACCACCACTTTATCAGGTGTATACATGTCATGGACGTATTTTTTTAATGTATCACTATTGAATGTTTCAAGCGTATTTTCCGTTCCTAGTATAGGATAGCCAAGAGGATGATTTTCATATACTGCCTTGCTTAAGAGATCATGAACAATGTCATCCGGTGTGTCTTCGTACATTTTGATTTCTTCGTAGACCACATTTTTTTCTTTTTTCAATTCTTCCCCGTCAAAAGTTGAATTGAAGAACATATCAGCAAGGATTTCAAGCGCATAGCTTGCATGGTTATCCATTACTTTAGCATAATAGCAGGTATATTCTTTTGATGTGAATGCATTCACCTGTCCGCCAATACTATCGAACGACTCGGCAATTTCACGCGCATTTCTTGTAGTTGTCCCTTTGAAGAACATATGCTCCAGGAAATGTGAAACCCCATTCAATTCAGGTGTTTCATTTCGTGAACCGGTTTTGATCCATACTCCAATTGCTGCTGAGCGTACAGTTGGAATATTTTCCAATACAATTCTAACTCCATTTTGACACGTGTATTTCTTAATCAACTAACATTCCTCCCAATCATTCTATGCTGCTATCGTTAACCAATACATCATGGATTCGATCGCTCTTCATCTACTGCTTCCGAAACGGTAACAACATCTAAGTCTTTCTTTTTTATTTCAATTATTAACGTTTCCAATGATTTTGCAGTAGATTCCGTCGGATGCATTAAAATAAATGCTCCTGGGTGTACCTTAGAAAGCACTCGTTGTTGAAGGACTTCAGGGCTTGGTTTTTGCCAGTCGATCGTATCCACACTCCACATGACAGTCTCCATACCGAAAGAATCCGCGATTTTCACCGTTTCATCCCGATAGCTTCCACTTGGTGGTGCGAACCATTTCATTTTCAAACCTGTCACCGCTTCAATGACTTCGTTCGTTTTTCGAATTTCCTCACGTGTAGCTTGGGCGGATATGTTTTTCATATCGGGATGCGAATAAGAATGATTGCCAACTTCATGCCCACCACCCACGATCATCTTGGCCAAATCTGGATTTTTCTTGGTCCAATTACCTTCAAGGAAAAAAGTGGCTTTGACATTATTCTTTTTTAACACAGCCAACATATCTTGTAAGTATTCATTCCCCCAGGCCACATTGATTAAAAATGAAACCACTGGCTTTTCGGGATGGGCCCGGTAAATCGGAGCAGGGTCCAAATCCTCTATATGTATCTTTGCAGGGACCTGCTGAAATACCAGCTTATCCTTATCGAACACACCTACCTTCTTCATAGCTTTATACGAATCATCAATATTTACCTTAAGTCCATTATATGCAGGAACGGTTTTCCAAACCGAATCTATTCGTGCATCCTGTGGTGCAATCTCATATTTTTTTGTTGATTCTTTTATTTGTAAAAGAAGCTCATCTTCTTGCTTCATTGAAGCAACTGAATGATCTGTTAATTGGGTCAAATAAATTTGTGTATATGGATTTTGCACTAATAACCATGATATACCTGCAATGGCACTTATCGCAACTATCTGCTTCCATTTATTATTCATTTTTTACGCCCCCTTCATACCAAAATGTATGAAGAAAACGGACAAGGTAGAACATGACATACTTTTAATGCCATTACAACTATGCTTATCCCAATACTTTTAAACAAAAAAAGCATGCAGATTCACAAGGAATCGCATGCCGGATTTTCATTTCTATTACGATTGAGAAGGGTTAGCTGCCTCTTTTTGCTCTTTCAGGACCGCTTTACGGGAAAGGTTTACCCTTCCTTGCTTATCAATCTCAGTTACTTTAACCAATAATTCATCGCCAAGTGAAACGACATCTTCCACTTTTCCGACTCTTTCTTCAGCCAGTTCAGAAATATGTACCAAACCGTCTTTACCATTGAAGATTTCAACGAATGCACCGAACTTTTCGATACGTTTAACTTTACCTAAGTATAGTTCGCCCACAACGACTTCACGTACGATATCCTCGATGATTTTCTTCGCTTTTTGAATCATTGGTTCATCTGTAGAAGATATGAATACCGTTCCATCTTGTTCGATGTCGATTTTCACGCCAGTTTCTTCAATGATTTTATTGATATGTTTTCCGCTCGGTCCAATGACATCACGGATCTTATCCGGATTTATAGACATTGTAACGATTTTTGGGGCATATTTGGATAACTGCTCACGCGGTTGATTGATCGTTGACATCATTGATTCCAAAATATGCATCCGGCCATGTTTGGCTTGAAGTAAAGCTTCTTCAAGGATTTCTCTTGAAAGTCCCTCAATCTTAATATCCATTTGTAGGGCAGTTACACCTTTTGAAGTCCCTGCGACTTTAAAGTCCATGTCTCCTAGATGATCTTCCATACCTTGAATATCCGTTAAGATTGTATAGTGCTCACCTGTTTTGACAAGTCCCATTGCAATACCGGCAACTGGAGCTTTCAAAGGAACACCAGCATCCATCATTGCCAAAGTGCTTGCACAGATACTTGCTTGTGATGTTGAACCGTTCGATTCAAGTACTTCCGACACTAGTCTGATTGTATAAGGGAAATCCTTATCGTTTGGAATGACCGGCTCCAATGCTCTTTCACCAAGTGCACCATGACCAATTTCGCGGCGCCCTGCCCCACGGATAGGACCAGTTTCACCAACACTGAAATGTGGGAAGTTATAGTGGTGCATAAAACGTTTCGACTCTTCGGTTCCAAGCCCGTCCAGAATCTGCACATCACCAAGTGCACCTAATGTACAGATCGATAGCGCTTGGGTTTGTCCGCGTGTGAACAATCCAGAACCATGTGTACGAGGCAGAATTGTAACTTCCGATGATAATGGTCTGATTTCGTCAGGATTACGGCCATCCGGACGCACTTTTTCTTCCGTAATTAAACGACGGACTTCGGATTTCACCAATTTATTAAGGATTTCTTTGATTTGTTTTAATTTAGCTTCATCAGTTTCTTCTTCATAATGAGCCAACACACGATCTTTCACTTCTTTAATCGCGTCTTCACGAGCATGTTTTTCCTGAACTTGTACAGCTTTGTTCAAGTCTGCTTCACATAGACCCTTCACTTCTGCTTCCAGTTCTGCATCCACTTGATATAAAGCGATTTGCATTTTTTCCTTGCCGATTTCAGCAACGATTTTCTCTTGGAATGCAATGATCTTCTTGATTTCATCATGTCCAAACATGATTGCTTCAAGCATGGTTTCCTCTGGTACTTCATTTGCGCCTGCTTCAACCATGTTGATAGCATCTTTAGTACCTGCAACCGTCAAATTGATGTCACTTTTTGCAAGTTGGTCAACTGTAGGGTTAATCATGAATTCATTATTGATTCTTCCTACTACAACTCCGGCAATTGGACCCTCGAACGGAATGTCGGAAACTGAAAGTGCAAGGGATGAACCAAGCATCGCTGCCATTTCCGTAGAGCAATCTTGATCGACACTCATGACCATGCTGATGATCTGAACATCGTTCCTGAAGCCATCAGCGAATAACGGGCGTATTGGACGATCAATTAAACGGCTTGCAAGAATTGCCCTTTCACTCGGTCGGCCTTCACGTTTGATGAAGCCCCCTGGAATTTTACCGACTGCATAAAGTCTTTCTTCGTAGTTAACCGTCAAAGGGAAAAAGTCGACATTTCTCGGTTCCTTCGAAGCTGTTGCTGTACTTAATACAGCAGTTTCTCCATAACGGACTAAAACTGCCCCGTTCGCTTGTTTGGCCAATTGCCCTATCTCTACCGTTACATTACGGCCGGCCCAGTCAAATGAATACGTATGTTTTTCCTGTCCCATTTATTAAACCCCTCTCTGAATCTTCACTTAGAGGCTTAGTTTACCTAAACCTGTATTGGATTAAATCATTTATATGTGAAAGTAACTGAACTCGAGTTAAAACCAAACTATTCCTATTATGCACGAAAAAAACAAGCATTAACAGTAAAATGAATAAAAATTTCATTCATTTGATTATGTATATCCTAATCATCTATAAATGGAAAAGGACCCGGCACCTGCCGAGTCCCAAGGACGAAGGCTCAGCCTTTAAGTAGAACACGTCCAAATCATTTGATTAACATCAAAAAAGCGGGAAATTTCCCGCCTTCCTGAAAAAATTATCTACGTAGACCTAATTTGTTAATTAGTGTACGGTAACGAGTAACGTCTTTGTTACGTAGGTAAGTTAAAAGATTACGACGTTTACCTACCATTTTAAGAAGACCGCGACGTGAATGGTGGTCTTTTTTATGTGTGCGTAAGTGACCGTTCAAGTTGTTGATTTCTTCTGTTAATACTGCGATTTGAACTTCTGGAGACCCAGTGTCAGTATCGTGAGTTCTGAACTCAACGATAAGTTCGTTTTTGCGTACTTGTGTAATTGCCATGTTATTATTCCTCCTAAAATTCTGTAAAATCACCTATTACCGAGCCAGCGTCGGAGTCTCGACTAGCCAAGCAATGGTTATTTTCATACATACAATAGAATACACGTTTTTCATTAAAATTGCAAGTCCTGTCTATCTAGTGCCCTTTTATGCTTCCAGCTTTGAAAAATAGGATATTGCATTTTGCTTATCCGTTTCTATCTGAGCGACTAATGCTTCAAGTCCGGAAAATTTCTGCTCACTCCGAAGTCTTGTATGCCATTCAACCGTAACCTGGCTGCCATAAATATCTCCCGAGAACTCCAAGGCATGTACCTCTACAGTTGGATATTTAGGTTTTTCTTCGTGGAACGTCGGTTTGTAACCGACATTGCAAACTCCATCATACCATTTACCGCTTATTTTGATCCTTACAGCATAAACGCCAGCAGCAGGGAAGATATAATCGTCGCTTACTTCAATATTAGCTGTGGGGAATCCCAACTTCCTGCCCCGCTTTTCACCGTGAATGACATGACCTTTCGTCAAATAGCGTCGGCCAGCCAAATGATAAAAGTCGGAAAAGTTGCCATTACCGAGAGTTTCCCTGATTCTTGTCGAGCTAACCTTCTCATCTTCAAGTGTCTGTTTTGCAACGACCGTCTGCGAAAACCTTCCTTGTGCGTAAACAGGCAAATCTTCCATCGACCCTTGACCATAGCGGCCGTATGAATAATCAAACCCGGCTACTACGTGACGGACATTCAGACCGGCAATGTATTCGTCAACGAACCGTTCCGGCAGTACCGAAGCAAATTCCTTGCTGAAATGGACAATGAATAAATAATCTATCTCCATCGACTCTATGATATCCACCTTATCTTCAAGTGGAGTGATATAGCGGATATTTTCCGTTTTCCTCCCCAGTACTGCAGAAGGATGGGGGTCAAATGTCATGACTGCTGACTTAAGATTCATTTCATCGGCTTTTTGCTTGGCGGTTTGAATAACGATCTGATGTCCTTTATGTATACCATCAAAAAATCCAAGCGCCATTACAAGCTCAGGAAAATCATCCGATTTATATTGATGAGGATGCTCTATTGCGATCACTTTCACCTTTCAATCTCCTCTTTCCGACGGTAAAACGGTCTATAATTCTTGTGCCAATACTTTTACAGGTTTAATTAATCCCACTTTTGTCGGATGTATTTGATAAATGGCAATGGCCTTACCGGATGTGTCAACCATCACAAAAGGCTTCCCTTTTTCAACAACGACATCCTCTGTTTGTTCCAATACCGCACCGTTAAGTACTTTCTTTGCTACTTTATCACTAATCTGAAATTTGGGCAAATGAAATAATCCCCGCTCCAAAGGCAATAGAAAATCATCCGTTCTTCCGGTTTCCATGAATGCTTCCACCTCAGCAAAAGTAAAACAGTCCTCTTGCTTAAAACCTGCTGATTCAATACGGGTCAAATCTGACATATGTGCAGGAAACCCAAGTGCTTCACCCATCATGACTGCTAGCGTCCGAATGTACGTTCCTTTGCTGCACTTGACGCGAAAACGAAAAGAAATGGTTTCCCCTTTGAATTCAGACCGATCATCGAGTAGGGTAATATCGTAGATGGATACCTCCCTTGTCGGCCTTTCCACTTCCACCCCTGCACGAGCATATTCATATAACTTCTTCCCGTTTACCTTTACGGCTGAAAACATCGGTGGCGTCTGTTTAATTTTCCCAGTCAATGATTCTAACACTTCTAGGATCCGCTCACGCTGAATCACTTGATCAATCTTTTTCTCTTCCACTTTTTCACCGCTTGCGTCTTCAGTTGTCGTTGAAAAACCAAGGGTCACTTCCCCTTCATACGCTTTACCGGCTTCTGTCAAATATTCAGCGATTTTAGTTGCCCTGCCAATACAAATAGGTAAAACCCCTGTTACATCAGGATCTAAAGTGCCTGTATGCCCAACCTTTTTTGTCTTTAAAATTTTTCTTAATTTAAAAACACAATCATGGGATGTCAATCCCTTGGGTTTCCATAATGGAAGAATACCGTTCACGCTTTCACCTCATCATTTATAAAACACCCTAAACGTTATCATGTAGCAAAATGGATTCCATTCCGAAAGGTGTTTTTGGCTTTATTACATATTTCGTTTTCAAAAAAAGAGACCGACTTCAAGAAGTGCAAAGCACTTATTGAGTCGGCCTCCTTTTACTGCTTGCTTATTCTTCGTCTTTTTCAGCCGGTTTTTCCTCTGAATTGATTTGGGAAATCAACGACTCGATACGATTACCATAATCGACCGATTCATCAAATTCAAAAAACAGCTCAGGGGTTTTGCGCAGGCGGATTCTTTGCCCAATTTCTGAACGCATGAATCCTTTGGCCTTTGCTAGGCCTTGAAGGGTTTTCTCCCGTTGTTCCTGATCACCCAAAACGGAAATATAAACTGTTGCCTGTTGTAAATCGCCTGTGACCGCGACATCCGTCACGGTAACAAATCCGATTCTTGGATCTTTAATTTTTCGGCCGATAATTTCACTCAGCTCTTTTTTCATTTGTTCGCCAACACGATTTGAACGAAGGCTCATTAATATCACCTCGATAGCCTAAAGCCAGTCTATATCTGTTATTGTTCGCTCTAGTTCCGGAAAAGAATCTAGAAATTTAAGGGCATTTTGAAGTTCCCGCTCTGTAGCCTTCCTTGAGGACGTTACGGTTACGATAGTAATCTTTGTCCGCTGCCATAAATCCTGAAAATCGGTCTCGGCTACAGAAATATTGAACTTCTGTTTAAGCCGTGTCATGACACGCTGAAGCACGGCCCGTTTTTCTTTCAAAGAATGGGTGTCATGGATGATGCATTCACATTGGACGGAGCCAACGATCATTTACGTTCGATCTCTTCCATTACATACGCTTCGATTACATCGCCTTCTTTAAGGTCGTTGTAATTTTTAATGGTAATACCGCACTCATAGTTCGTTGCCACTTCTTTAACATCATCTTTAAAACGTTTCAATGCATCAATTTCACCTTCGTAAATGACGACACCTTCACGAATTAAGCGAATTCCGCTATCACGTGTAATTTTTCCTTCTGTAACATATGAACCGGCGATAGTACCAACTTTTGATACTTTGAATGTCGTACGAACTTCGGCCTGACCAATAATTTTTTCTTCGAATTCAGGGTCAAGCATCCCTTTCATAGCCGATTCGATCTCTTCGATCGCTTTATAGATGATGCGGTGAAGGCGTACATCAACATTTTCCGATTCAGCTGCACGCTTAGCATTCACGTCAGGACGGACGTTAAATCCGATGACGATTGCATTGGAAGCTGTAGCAAGGATGATATCAGACTCTGTTATTGCACCGACGCCAGTGTGTATGATTTTCACTTTAGCGCCTTCCACTTCTATTTTATTCAGGGAAGCGGCTACTGCTTCCGCAGAACCTTGAACATCCGCTTTTAGAATGATGTTCAATTCTTTAATTTCCCCTTCTTTCATTTGCTCGAACAATGTATCAAGCGTTACACGGGATTTTTCATTACGTTGTGAAGCAAGTTGTCTCTGCGCACGCACTTCCCCAACTTGACGGGCCGTTTTCTCATCTTCAAAGACGATGAAACGATCTCCGGCCTGCGGCACTTCATTCAATCCAGTGATTTCAACCGGTGTTGAAGGACCTGCATCCTTAACACGGCGTCCAAGATCGTTAAGCATAGCACGTACACGTCCGAATGTATTACCGATAACAATCGGATCTCCGACCTTCAACGTTCCGTTTTGAACTAACAAAGTAGCAACCGATCCGCGACCTTTATCCAAACGCGCTTCGATAACCGTACCATTCGCTTTACGAGTTGGATTCGCTTTATACTCTTCCACTTCACTGACAAGAAGAATCATTTCAAGCAAGCTATCGATACCTTCACCGTTTTTGGCTGAAATAGGTACGAAAATTGTGTCTCCGCCCCACGCTTCAGAAACTAAGCCATGTTCTGTCAATTCTTGCATGACACGGTCCGGATTAGCAGCTTCTTTATCCATTTTATTAACAGCAACGATAATTGGAACTTCTGCCGCTTTAGCATGGTTAATCGCTTCAACCGTTTGAGGCATTACACCATCATCCGCAGCTACAACTAGGATTGTGATATCCGTAACCAGAGCTCCACGAGCACGCATTGTTGTAAACGCAGCATGTCCTGGTGTATCAAGGAATGTAATTTTCTTGTCGTTAACATTAACTTGATAAGCACCAATATGCTGAGTGATTCCGCCTGCTTCGCCTTCCGTTACTTTCGTATGGCGAATAGAATCAAGCAATGTTGTTTTACCATGGTCAACGTGTCCCATGATCGTTACGACAGCCGGACGCTCGATCAAATCTTCAGAAGCATCTTCGGTTACCAATGACTCAAGGTCAGTTAAGTCAACACGAATCTCTTCTTCAGCCAATACACCGTATTCCGTACAGATTAATTCGATAGCATCTTTATCCAAAGTTTGGTTAATTGTAGCCATCACACCAAGCATAAAGAGCTTTTTAATGATTTCAGATGGTTCACGGTGAAGCTTTTTACCAAGTTCCATTACAGTCAAAGACTCATAAAACGTAATTTTCTCAGGAAGCTCTCTTTCTTTACGTTTTGTAACGGGTGCCTGAGGTGCTTGTTGTCTTTGTTTATTATTTTTATTCTTATTATTGCGGCCCCTGTTAAACTGCCCAGTTGGTTTTTTCGTACCTACAGGCTTAACTGGTGGTTTCTTCTTCAGTTTTTCTTTATTGACTGTGCTCTTTTCATCTGCTTCAGCTTCGTACTTCGCAACCGTAGCGTTAGCTTTTGGTTCAGCAGCTTGGCTTTTATCTTCGTTTTTAGGTTTAATTGAATCGTTTAATTTATTTACAGTTGAATCGTCTAATGCTGTCATATGGTTTGTTACCTCTATATTCATTTCTTTAAGTTTATTTATTACATCCTTGCTTGAAACGTTCTTTTGTTTTGCATATTCATATACACGCAATTTTGTCATACGTTCACCCCCGTAAAATTTAATCGAGCAGCGTTCGGAGTTTTTGTGCAAAACCTTCATCCAGAACTGCGACGGCAACTCTAGCATCCTTACCTATCGCATGGCCGAGCATAGACCTGCTTTCGACTCTTTTTAAAGGAACCTGATAAAATGCGCACTTATCAGATATTTTTTTTTCAGTGTTTTTTGAAGCGTCCGCGGATAAAATAACAACTTTGGCATTACCGCTTCTAATCTCTTTAACCACTAATTCTTCACCCGAAATTAGCTTGCGTGCTCGATTGGCCAAACCTAATAGAGACATCCATTGTTGTTGTTGGGTCATGGTGTTAGTTTTTCTCCTTATTCACTAATTCAAGCAATTGTTCATAAAGGGAAGAATCGATTTGGGTACTAAGGTGATTAGCCAGCACATTTTTCTTTTTGGCCAGCTCGATAACATCCCGATCAAGAGTCAAATAAGCTCCCCTTCCCGATTTCTTTCCGGTCGGATCAAGGCTGACTTCCCCTTCTTTAGATCGAACGATGCGAATGAGTTCTTTTTTCGGCTTCATTTCGCCTGTAGCCACACATTTACGCATCGGGATTTTTTTTCGGTTATTCATCTTTTTTCACCTCTGAATTACTCATTATCCTCTTCGAAATCTGTTTCCTCTTCATTAACATAACTATCTCTGCTCAAAAGGAATTCCTGTTCTTCCACTGGATAAATACCAGCTTCGCGAGCTTCCGTTTCACTCTTGATATCAATTTTCCAGCCAGTAAGTTTGGCAGCTAAACGGGCATTTTGTCCACGCTTACCAATTGCCAGGGAAAGTTGATAATCCGGAACGATTACGGTAGTCGCCTTTTCCTCTTCTTTTACGATGACTTCAAGTACTTTTGAAGGGCTTAAAGCATTCGCAACGAAAATGACCGGATTCTCCGACCATTTAACGATATCGATCTTTTCACCTTTCAATTCATTGACGATGGCCTGAACACGTTGTCCTTTTTGGCCTACACAGGAACCGACAGGATCGACTTCTTCGTTATCGGAGTGCACGGAGATTTTTGAACGGTCGCCTGCTTCGCGGGCAACTGACTTAATTTCCACTGTTCCATCGAAAATTTCAGGCACTTCGATTTCGAATAAACGTTTTAAAAGACCAGGATGTGAACGGGATACAAAAATTTGCGGGCCCTTGGAAGTCTTTTCAACTTTAGTGATGAAAACTTTAATGCGATCATGAGGTTTATACTGTTCATTCGGCATTTGCTCATTAACCGGGAGCAAAGCTTCGATTTTACCTAGGCTCACATAAATGAATCGGGAATCCTGGCGTTGAACGATGCCAGTCATGATATCCTCTTCGCGATCGATGAACTCGGCGTAAATGATGCCTCTTTCTGCTTCACGCACCCTTTGAGTAACGACTTGTTTGGCAGTTTGTGCCGCAATACGGCCGAAATCCTTTGGTGTTACTTCCATTTCGACAATATCCTCTAACTGGTAGTTGGGATCAATTGCTCTTGCTTCTTCAACAGAAATTTCCAGACGTGAATCGAATACTTCGTCAACAACGTCTTTTCTGGCAAATACACGCATAGTTCCTTTACCAAGATTCAAGTCGATACGTACATTTTGTGCTTGGTTAAAGTTACGGCGGTATGCCGATATAAGAGCAGCTTCAATCGCGTCGATCAAAACTTCCCTGGAAATTCCTTTTTCGTTTTCTAAAATATAGAGAGCATCCAATAACTCATTGCCCATGGTGATCCCCCTTACGGATATTTAAATTAATGATTTGCTTGACTTAAGAGAAGGTAATCGCCAATCTTGCTTTGGCCACCTTTTCGAATGGTATGACAATCGTTTTCTTTCTTGTCTTGATTCTGACTTCGAGTGTCACTTCTTTACCATCGAAACTGGTTAAGATTCCTTCGAATTCTTTTTCATCTAAAATGGGCTCGTATGTTTTTATGTAAACATTTTTACCGATAGCTTTAAGGAAATCCTTCTCTTTTTTCAGAGGCCTTTCAGCTCCGGGTGATGAAACTTCGAGAAAATAATTTTGTGGAATCGGATCAACCTCATCAAGCTTTTCACTGAGTTTTTCACTTACATTTCCGCAATCTTCAATATCTACGCCTGTTTCTTTATCAATGTATACTCGAAGGAACCAGGTTTTACCTTCCTTCACATACTCCACTTCGACTAATTCAAGCTGCAATTCTTCAAGAATTGGTAATGCTAATTCTTCTACAACTTCCGTTACCTTTTTACTCATTTGTTTCCTCCATACGTGCGTTGTATGCGCTTGGTTTCGGATTCAAAATTAAATGGTCAATACAACACGAAAGAGTGGGTTTCCCCACTCTTGCCATTGGTTCCTCTTAGTATTTCCAATAAAAATATACCATAATCAAGATATTTATGCAAATATCATGTCTGTTTCTTCCTTTTTTCCATCAGTTTCCTCTTTAAAATAAAGATAACTGATTTTGTTCGGGTAATGATTCCAGGCATCCTTGTTTATCAAGGTATTCAAGGATGGTCTTCGAAACCTTTCCCCGTTGCTGAAGGTCTTCTTTCGAAAGGAATTCACCATTCTTGCGTGCGTTGACGATATTGATGGCCGCATTCGTGCCAAGACCAGGTATCGAATTGAAAGGCGGAATCAAATTATTGCCTTCAATTATGAATTGATCAGCACTGGATTTGTACAAATCCACTTTAGCGAATGCATATCCGCGTTCACACATTTCCAAAGCTAGTTCAAGAACCGTCAATGTATTCTTTTCCTTTGTGGATGCATCCAATCCCTTTACGGTAATTTCTTCAATTTTCGATTTGATTGCTTGCGATCCCCGTGTCATGGCGTCGATTTCAAAATCATCGGCACGTACCGTGAAATAGGCTGCATAATACAATAAAGGCAGATGCACTTTAAAATAGGCAATCCGGACAGCCATTAAGACGTAAGCTGCAGCATGGGCTTTCGGGAACATGTATTTAATCTTCTTACATGAATCGATATACCATTCCGGCACCTCATTTTTCCTCATTTCCTCTTCGAATTCCTCCGAGAGCCCTTTCCCTTTACGTACAGATTCCATTATTTTAAACGCTAGGGAAGGATCTAGTCCTTGATAAATCAGATAGACCATAATATCATCCCGGCAACCGATAACCTCACTTAGTGTACATATCCGGTTGTGGATCAGCTCCTGTGCATTGCTCAACCATACATCCGTACCGTGAGAAAGCCCTGAGATCTGAACAAGCTCGGAAAATGTTGTAGGTTTCGTATCTTCAAGCATCTGCCGGACGAAACGGGTTCCAAATTCGGGAATGCCGAGCGTACCCGTTTTACACATGATCTGTTCTTCGGTAACACCTAAAGATTCGGTACTGCTGAATATTTTCATTACTTCAGGATCATCGGTAGGAACGGTCTTTGGATCGATGCCGCTTAAATCTTGAAGCATCCGGATCACGGTCGGATCATCATGTCCAAGTATATCGAGTTTCAAAATATTATCGTGAATGGAATGGAAATCAAAGTGAGTTGTTTTCCACTCGGAATTCCTGTCATCCGCAGGGAACTGAATAGGTGTGAAATCATAAATATCCATATAATCCGGAACAACTATGATTCCGCCAGGATGCTGTCCTGTCGTCCGTTTCACCCCAGTACAACCGGCAACAAGGCGGTCAGTCTCAGCTCCGCGCATATGGATGTTATTATCAGCGGAATACCCCTTTACATACCCATAAGCTGTTTTTTCAGCGACCGTGCCAATCGTTCCCGCACGATAGACATATTCTTCACCGAATAAAACTTTCGTATAGTTATGGGCCTTCGGCTGATATTCACCCGAGAAGTTCAAGTCGATATCGGGAACCTTATCCCCTTTAAATCCAAGGAAGGTTTCAAACGGGATATCATGCCCGTCTTTTGTATAAGCAATGTCACAATCGGGACAATCTTTATCTGGCAGGTCAAATCCCGAACCTACTGAACCGTCATTGAAGAATTCGGATTTCTTGCACTCCGGACATACATAATGCGGTGGAAGCGGATTTACCTCCGTTATTTCAGTCATCGTGGCAACGAAAGATGATCCAACCGATCCCCTTGAGCCAACTAGATAACCATCATTCAATGATTTTTTTACTAGTTTGTGAGAAATTAAATAAATAACGGCAAATCCGTGGCCAATGATGCTTTTCAATTCTTTCTCAAGACGGGCTTCCACGATTTCCGGCAGGTTCTCTCCATAAATCTTCCTTGCCATGCCATAGCTCATCTCACGCATCTCTTCTTCGGCACCTTCGATTTTAGGTGTATATAGCTCGTCCTTGATTGGCTTGATTTCTTCAATCATATCAGCGATTTTATTCGTATTAGTTACCACGACCTCTTTGGCTTTCTCAGAACCAAGGAAGGAAAATTCCCGTAGCATTTCATCAGTTGTCCGAAAATGTACGTCAGGCAGCTTATGACGATTCAGCGGATTTGCTCCACCTTGTGAATTTACAAGGATTTTCCGGTAAATTTTATCATTCGGATCCAAATAATGCACATTTCCTGTGGCTACGACAGGTTTATCCAATTTTTCACCAAGCTTGACGATATTGGAGATGATTGTTTCTAACGATTTATCATCCCGGACATATTCAAGCTCAATCAAATGTTGATACACTTCCTTCGGATGGATTTCAAGATAATCGTAGAATTCGGCGATATCGACGACTTCCTCAAAACCCTTCTGCATCATCCCTTCAAAAACTTCCCCTTTATCGCATCCGGACCCTACCAAAATTCCTTCACGATACTTTTTAAGTTGTGAGCGTGGTATCCGGGGCACACGATAATAATAATCGATATGCGATATTGAAATTAATTTGAAAAGGTTTTTTAAGCCTGCCTGTGTTTGCGCGATCAACGTACAATGGGACGGCCGGGAACGCTGATAAGCATTTCCTTTACCCATATTGTCATTAAGCTGATCATGATGGGTAATCTCTTTTTCCATTGCATCCTTCAGCATCTTCAGCATAAGGTAACCTGTAGCTTCGGCATCATAAATGGCCCTATGATGTTGAGTCAAATCAATATCGAACTTTTTACATAATGTATTTAACCGGTGATTTTTAAACTCCGGATATAAGAACCGGGCAAGTTCCAATGTATCAAGAACAGGATTGGAAGCTTTAGGATAACCCATGTTTTTATAACCTATATTCAAAAAGCCCATATCGAAGGCTGCGTTGTGGGCAACCAAGATCGCATCGCCTGCCCAGTTCTTGAACTTTTCTAGTACTTCCGAGACTTCTGGAGCATTTTCTACAAGATCATCAGTGATTCCAGTCAAGTCTATCGTCGTATTCGATAATGGGTGATGCGGATTTGCAAATGACTCGAATCGATCAATGATGTCACCGTCACGAATTTTCACTGCAGCAAATTCAATGATCGTATCATAAACGGCAGACAGGCCTGTCGTCTCAACATCAAACACAACGTAGGTGGCATCTGCCAAAGGAATATGTGCCTCATTATAAACAATGGGCACCCCATCATTCACAAGGTTCACTTCGACTCCATAAAGGATTTTGATACCATTCTTTTTCCCGGCACTATAAGCTTCAGGGAATGATTGTGCACCTGCATGATCCGTAATCGCCACTGCCTTATGCCCCCACTTGGCAGCCTGGGCTACAAGCGCAGAAGTAGGTGTCACTGCATCCATCTGACTCATCGGGGTATGCATATGCAGTTCCACACGCTTTTCACCTTCAGGTGCCTTATCCTGCCGTCCTTGTTTAGATATTTCATTAATATCATTTGCGATCATTACCAGGTCACGTACGAAAGTATCATTTTGGATACTGCCTTGGGCACGTACCCACATCCCTTTTTTCACTCTGGCAAGTATGGCAGCATCCTCTTTATCACGCGAGAACATTTTGACCAATATCGAGCTCGTATAATCGGTGACTTTAAAAGTCAACAGGCTCCGTCCGCTTCGTAACTCACGAACTTCTGCATCAAACACGAAGCCTTCGATAGCAATCCTGCGCTCTTCATCTATAATCTGTTCGATTCTGCGGAAATCCGCATCTTCTTTAATCGTATAACCAATTTTAACAGGTCCTTCGTAGACGCCATCGTCCCCGCCTTTTTCCGATTCTTTCTTCTGCATTTCCACTAGGGCAGCAAGTCCCTTTTCAGCGTCTTCCTTTTGTTTCTCTTCTAGAAACTTCTGGTAATCAGGATTCGAAACCGTCTCTTTCACTTCCGCTTCCAGAGACAGCGGGGGAAAACCGAATGTTTGGTAGATATTAGAAATGATGCCGGAGTATTTTCGTTTTAACTGGCCAGCCTCCGTATCATTCCGTGCGCTTACAATAAGTTTATATCCAATCACTGTGGGCTCTTGTTCATTCAGAAGTGATAACAGTGCTGGAGACATTCCCTCAAGCTCGCCAATGCAGTTTTTCCAATACTCTTTTACCAATTGTTCCGTCACTTGCGGGTTCGCCACATTCAAGTTGAATGTGACCTTCGCAATATGGGAAAACGTACTTGCTAAATGAGTAGCAAGTCTTGTATGAACACTGCAAGGAATTAATGCAGGTATATTAAAGGCAAAATGCCATGTTTTGGATTCCCTCTCGATTGAGAGTTTATCAATTTCGGCACCTATGAAATAATTCACAAAGGCATCCTCAGTCAAGTCCATTTGCTGGAGCAAGAGTTGAAATCTCTCTCTACCGCTATTTGGATTTTGATCCATTTCCTCTCTCCCCTATCTACTATCTCTCAAGATATTATTCACTTTCATTTTCACTACGATATCAGAGGCTATTATAACATATCACGAATGTTTCACTAGTATCTAAATCCATGAAAAGGAAAGGCATCATCCAATTGAATGATGCCTACCTATTTTTAAATTTATAATTTATCCTAGTATTTCGTGAAGTTTTTGAGTTAGTTCAGTTCTTTCAATTTCAAGAACCTCACCCGTTTTACGGATTTTCACTTCGACGATACCCTCGGATGCCTTTTTACCGACCGTCACCCTTACAGGAAGACCGATCAGGTCAGAGTCAGCAAATTTTACGCCAGCACGTTCTTGACGATCATCCATAAGAACATCCATGCCTTGTGCCTTTAGGTCATTATATAAATCTTCTGCCAGCGCAGCCTGAGCCTCATCCTTCATATTGATTGGAATCAAATGAACTTGGTATGGCGCTAAATTCGATGGCCAGACCAATCCTTTTTCATCGTTGAATTGTTCAGCTACAGCTGCAAGTGTACGGGAAACACCAATACCATAACAGCCCATGATCATAGGCTGCGACCGTCCATTCTCATCCAGGAATGTCGCATTCATAGCTTCGGAATATTTAGTTCCCAGTTTGAATACATGGCCAACCTCAATCCCTTTGGCAAATTTAATTTTTCCGTTTCCGTCCGGTGATGGGTCACCCTCTTGAATGAAACGAAGATCTATATAATTAGCCACGTTAAAATCACGATCGGGATTTACGTTCACATAATGATGGTCTTCATCATTTGCACCACAGATACCATTAACCATTGCTTCGACGGCAACATCGGCAATCACTTCCACTTCAGAAGTGACGTTGATTGGTCCAAGAGATCCAATTGTACATCCTAGGACTTCTTTCGTCTCATTTGGATCGACCAATTCAACGATTGAAGCGTTATAGAAATTCTTCAGCTTGATATCATTGACTTCATGATCTCCTCGTACCAATACAAGCACATACTTTTCATCCACTTTGAACAATAACGATTTGATCAGTTTCTCTGCTTCGGTATTTAAGAATGAAGCCACTTCTTCAATCGATTTTTGACCAGGTGTATGAATTTTTTCAAGTGCGATTTGTGCTTCGGAGCTTTTTTCATATATTACACTCACCGGTGCCATTTCAATATTTGCTGCATAATCGGAAGTATCAGAATAGGCAATGGTATCTTCCCCTATTTCAGATAGGACCATGAATTCATGTGTATCCTTTCCGCCCATCGCCCCTGAATCGGCAATGACGGCACGGAAGTCCAACCCACAACGGCTAAATATATTTGAATATGCCGCATATAAATTTTTATAAACAGCATCCAAGCTTTCTTGATTGGCATGAAAGGAATAAGCATCCTTCATGATGAACTCACGTCCACGCAACAATCCGAAACGTGGTCTTTTTTCATCACGGAATTTGGTTTGGATTTGGTAAACCGTTAAAGGAAGACGCTTGTAGGATTTCACTTCATCACGAACTAAGCTGGTAATCACTTCTTCATGTGTGGCACCAAGCGCAAATTCACGGTTGTTGCGGTCCCTAAGGCGCATCAACTCTGGACCATAGGTATACCAGCGTCCAGATTCCTGCCAGAATTCGGCTTGTTGTAGAGCCGGCATCAATAGTTCTACTGCGCCAGCATTCTCCATCTCTTCCCGAACAATCGCTTCAACCTTTTGAAGCACTCTTTTTCCAAGCGGCATAAAACTATAAACCCCGCTGGAGTTTTGTCTCATAAATCCTGCACGTAATAGAAGCTGATGACTTTTGATTTCAGCATCCGCAGGCACTTCTCTCAATGTAGGGATCAACGTCATACTTTGTTTCATATCTGCACCTCTTCAATATTTCCTTTTAATTTAACTCTTCTACGGTAAGATTCATACCGCAGCATGATTACGGTCATATCATACAAAAAAGACTTTCTGCGTTATTCAGAAAAGCTAATTTAATATACTCATTCTCGATTATACTTACGATTTCCCTAGAAAACAAACTATTTCCCCAAAACCGTTAAAAAACTAGGAAATGACTTTCTTTCTTCAGAAAAGAAACAGCCAACAGAAAAATCTGCTGGCCTGTTTACTTACCCAAACATGTCTTATAAGAAGAATCGCTGAATGTCATTCCATGTAACGACAATCATCAATAACATCAGCAATGCAAAGCCGATGAAGTGAACCATTCCTTCTTTTTGGCGATCGATCGGTTTCCCTCTTAAGAATTCGACCACAAAGAATAACAATCTTCCTCCATCCAATGCCGGTAGCGGCAGCAGGTTCATGATTCCCAGGTTAATGCTGAGCAGCCCTGCCCATTTCATTAAAGTGAATAAACCTTGTTTCGCTACTTCTTCAGTTGATTTATATATTCCTACAGGACCGGATAGACTGTCAATCGTAAATCCACCCGTTACGAGGTCACCAAGGATGATGAAGATTTGTTTTGTCCAGAAATACGTTTCTGTAAAACCATATTGTATGGCTTTAATCGGTGCTTTTTCAACTGGAGGGTAAACACCGATAATCCCGATTTTCTTACCTTCCCTCTCCACTTCTTGTGGAACAACCGGCACTTCTAATGTTTTCCCGTCCCTGTCAACGACAAACTCGATCTCTTGTCCGGGGTTCTTTTGAATGCTTTCCTGAACATCCCCCCAAGAAGACACTTCCGTCCCTTCTATGGATTGAATGACATCCCCAGATTTTAAACCGGCATTTACAGCCGAACCATCTGGAGTCAACTCACCAAGTTTCGCTTCATCCACCACGACTCCTTGAAACAAGCCGATCAACACAAAAATGACAAAAGCCAAAACGAAGTTCATTGCCGGACCAGCTATAATCGTAAGAAAACGATGCCCAAGCGACTTTGAGGCAAATTGCCGGTCAAATGGAGCAATCTGGTTCTCCACACCATTTTCAACGATTACCGCTTCTTTATGAATGGTAAACGTTTTTAATGTAGCTTCCTCACCCTCTTCATAACCAGTAAGGATAAGTTTATGATCAAGGTCGATCACTTCAACTTCCACAATACGAATATCAGGATATTTATCTTTGTTGTTCAAAATGATTTTTGTAACATTCTCTTCATTATCAAACATTAATCCTACTCGATAGCCGGGCTTCAATTCGATATTTTCTGCGTCTTCACCAGCCATACGCACATATCCGCCCAATGGAAGCAATCGAATGGTATAAACGGTTTCCTTCTTTTTATATGTGAATACTTTTGGCCCGAAACCTATTGCGAACTCACGGCATAAAATTCCGGCACGCTTTGCGAATACTAAGTGTCCAAGCTCATGGAAAAATACAAGAGCGCCAAAAATGATGATGAACGCTATAATCGTTTCTAAAGTCTGCATGTTCCGGTCACCTATCTTTCACTAAAGATTCTATAAACTGCCTAGTCATATTATCCACTTCCTGAATCGTTTCTAAATCAGGAAGGGCTATGACAGAATGCTGATTCAGCGCTTTTTCAATTAACGTTTCAATTTCAAGGAAGGATACCTTTCCAGATAAGAACGCAGAAACTGCCGCTTCATTGGCGGCATTCAATACTGTAGTCATCGTTCCGCCCATTTTACCCGCTTTATAGGCGAATTGCAAACAAGGATATCTGTTGAAATCCATATCGCTAAAATGCAGTTTGCCCGCTTCAGCAAGGTTCAGGCGTTTACGCCCTTCTAGCGGCATACGGTCTGGATAAGTAAGTGCATATTGTATCGGCACTCGCATATCCGGTGAACCCAGTTGCGCTATCACGCTGGAGTCATGAAACTCAACCATGGAATGGATGACGCTCTCCTTATGTAGCAATACATCAATTTTATCGTATGGAAGATCGAATAGCCAGTGGGCCTCAATCACTTCCAAACCCTTATTCATCATTGAAGCTGAATCGATCGTGATTTTCGCTCCCATTGACCAGTTCGGATGGTTCAGCGCCTCTTCCACCGTTACACCCTTCAATTCTTCCCTGGTCCGATCGCGAAAACTGCCTCCTGAAGCAGTGATGACAAGACGTTCTATATTTTTTTCCCTTTCACCCTGCAATGCCTGAAAAATAGCGGAATGCTCACTATCAACCGGCAGCAATCTAACCCCCGCCTTTTTAGCTTCACTTATAACCAAATGACCTGCCGTTACCAAAGTTTCCTTGTTGGCGATAGCAATATCCTTTTTAGCCTTTATTGCTTGAAGTGTCGGATAAAGGCCCACGCTTCCGATGACGGCATTGACCAATATCGTCGCTTGATCAAACACAGCAACAGCAGTCAATCCCTCATCGCCATACATGAACTCGATATCCTTGCGGCTGAAGAATTCACTTTTCAAAACATGATAATCTTCTTCCGTCTGGACTGAAACTAGTTTCGGTTCAAACTCTTGTATATAGGCCCTGACCAATTCTATATTCTTTCCAGCAGAAAGCGCCACTATCTTGAATTGATCGGGATGGGACCTTACCACATCCGCTGTTTGTTGACCAATCGAACCTGTCGCGCCCAAAAGGCTGATATTTTTCAAATTGCTCATCTCCTAATTCATTAAACACTTGCCTATATTTATATTATAAAACATGCAATAAATGCAAAATCGGTAAAATGAATATCACGCTATCAAGCCTGTCCAAAATTCCACCGTGTCCCGGGAGAAGCTTCCCGGAATCCTTAACCCCATAATGACGTTTATACGCCGATTGGACGAGGTCGCCCAATTGGCCGAATACCCCAATGATCAATGAAATCAATAATAATTGTAATAATGTGTAGTCAAGACTGGAGAAGGCGTAAAATAGCACACCCACTACCATCGCGGAACATAACCCGCCGATAAATCCTTCAACCGTCTTGTTTGGACTTATTTCTGGCCATAGCTTTCTTTTACCAAGTGATTTACCTATGAAGTATGCTCCGGAATCGGTTGCCCAGATCGTAAATAATGTAAGCAAGATATAGATAAGACCCAACCCTAAAGAGTCACGTGTTTCGAATAGGTAGTAGAAACCCATTCCCAGGTATAGGACCGAAATCACTAAAAATCCTGCATCATCAAAAGTAAAACGGTTTTTTGAAACGACTGTATAAAGTAATAGCAGCAATACCCCGATTAAGAAGACTTGCACTTTATCGTAATTTATTTCCGCTAAAAAAGCGGTATGTTCATTAGGCAATAAAAGTACCCACAATAATATGTGAGAAAGAAATGCTTCAAAAGATAGTACACGTAAATTTTTCATTTTCATCAGTTCATACAAACCAATGGACCCCAACAGATAAACCGTCAGTAAAAAGGGAATGCCCCCTAAAATGACTAGTGGAATGAAGATAGCGGCAACTACGACCGCCGTAATAATTCGTTGTTTCATTATTCCATTTTCCTCGCCTTCTACATTAAACGCCACCGAATCTTCGTGAACGTTTTTGATACTCCTCAACTGCCTGCAATAAATGCTCTTCACTAAAATCCGGCCATAGCACCTCTGTAAACCAAAGCTCAGTATAAGCCGCCTGCCAAAGCATGAAATTACTCAAACGGATTTCACCGCTTGTACGGATCAGTAAATCCGGATCCGACAAATGTTTGGTCATCAGATAACTGGATAGCATTTCCTCAGTTACATTTTCCTTTACTATACCATTCTTAGCATCTTGAATGATGCTATTCACTGCAGATACAATCTCCCCACGGCTTCCATAGTTAAGGGCAAAATTCAGAATCATCCCATCATTATCCTTCGTATCTTCCATTGCCCGTTTAACGGCATTTTGAGTATGTGCAGGAATGAGTGATATGTCCCCGATCGTTTCAACTCTTACATTTTCGGAAATGAGCTCAGGTAAAAATGTCCCAAGAAATTCCTGGGGAAGCTTCATCAAAAAGTCGACTTCACTTTTCGGACGTTTCCAGTTTTCAGTGGAAAACGCATAGACTGTCAAAGTTTTGACCCCTAATTTATTGGCAACTTTCGTAATTTTACGAACGGTTTTCATTCCTTCATGATGACCCGCCACACGTGGCAATGCACGCTTTTTGGCCCAACGGCCGTTTCCATCCATTATGATGGCGATATGCTGAGGAACATCAAACTGTTTAATATGCTGAATCCTATTTGTTACATCGGAAGAAGCATCTTTATTAACGAAACGCTTCCAAAGTGAATACATATGTTAGTCCCCCATCAGGTTGTACTTATCTCTCTACAAAGGCAAAGTTTTCGTGCACTATGTATATCAAGCTTTCTGCCGCTTAAAAAGAATCTATATTATAATATCAAAAAAAAACTCGTTCTCATATTATTATTATGAAAATTATTTCTTCATTAGAAGCTAGAAAGGGAGAAATCATTACTTCTTTTATTCTAAAACCGGTTATGATTACAATGAAAAATGCAAAAAAAGGACCACCTCCAACGTTTGCATGCAACATACTAACTCAAGGAGTAATCATTATCGGAGAAACCTTATTATAACAGTTTTCTCTTTTAAGCACACCTATATGTTAGAACCAAGACATGACCCTGTATGGATTCGGCCCTCTTTATTTAAAAAATTCTTAAATGGAAATTATACTTCCAAAATTTCTTTTTCTTTATCTTTTGTAATCTCATCGATTTTCGTGATATTGCCATCTGTCATCTTTTGGATGTCATCAGCATAGCCACGTAAATCATCTTCAGTGATTTCACCATTTTTTTCAAGCTTTTTCAAATCATCATTAGCATCGCGACGCACATTACGGACAGCTATTTTTGCTTCTTCCGCTTCTTTTTTGACAACTTTCACAAGCTCTTTTCTGCGTTCTTCAGTTAAAGCCGGGATGGCTATCCTGATGATCGATCCATCATTAGAAGGATTTAAGCCTAAATCCGATTTCAAAATCGCCTTTTCAATTTCACCTAATACTGTCTTATCATATGGTTGAATGACCAAAAGTCTTGCTTCCGGGACAGAAATACCAGCCACCTGATTAACTGGTGTCGGCGAACCATAATAATCAATCGAGATTCTATCAAGCAATGAGGCATTTGCCCTTCCGGCACGGATGCTGGCTAATTCACGTGTGTACGCTCCAATGGCTTTTTCCATTTTCGTTTTCGCATTCGAAATAACTTGTTTCGGCATCTTTTATTTCCCCCTTACAATAGTTCCAAGCGTTTCGCCTAGAACGGCTCGTTTAATATTACCTTTTTCCATAATCGAGAAGACAATCAATGGTATATCATTGTCCATGCATAATGAGGACGCAGTCGAATCCATTACTTCCAATCCTTCTTTAATCACATCAAGATAGGAAAGTTCATCATACTTCACTGCATTTTTGTCCTTAACCGGATCTGCATTGTAAACGCCATCCACATTATTCTTCGCCATCAAGATGACATCAGCTTCAATTTCAGCAGCGCGCAGGGCGGCAGTGGTATCCGTCGAAAAGTATGGATTACCTGTACCAGCTGCAAAAATCACCACTCTTTTTTTCTCTAGATGCCTGATTGCACGGCGTCTGATATATGGTTCTGCAACTTGTCTCATCTCAATGGAAGTTTGAACGCGCGTTTCAATTCCAAGCTGATCAAGGCTGTCTTGTAATGCCAATGAGTTCATGACTGTAGCAAGCATACCCATATAATCGGCATTAGCACGATCCATACCCATTTCACTGCCTATTTTCCCGCGCCAAATGTTTCCGCCGCCGACAACGACAGCCACTTCCACATCAAGCTCAGCCACTTCCTTGACTTGTTCAGCAATAGATTTAATTACTGCAGGGTTAATTCCAAATCCTTCTTCACCGGCTAATGCTTCGCCACTTAGTTTTAGAACGACACGTTTATATTTAGCGTTACTCATGAGAACCTCCAACTATGTAATCTTTTCGTTCGTTCATCATGCTTTCTTGCAATACTACCAAAAATTCATGACATTTCAAAAAATAGGGAACACCAGAGTGTTCCCTATTATTAATTATCTGACAATTAGTCTTTTTTAACTTGGTTCATTACTTCTTCAGCAAAGTTTTCTTGACGTTTTTCAAGACCTTCCCCTACTTCATAACGAACGAATGATTGGATTTTTCCGCCTTTTGATTCTACGAATTGTCCCACTTTTTGATCTGGGTTTTTAACGAAAGCTTGTTCGTTTACACAGATTTCTTCGTAGAATTTATTGATACGGCCTTCAACCATTTTTGCAACGATTTTTTCCGGCTTGCCTTCGTTAAGCGCTTGTTGAGTAAGAACTTCGCGTTCGCGATCTAATTCGCTAGCATCGACTTGGTCGCGAGAGATATATTTTGGGTTAATTGCAGCGATATGCATTGAAACGCCTTTAGCTGCATCTTCGTCAGTTGTACCTTCAAGAACTGATAGTACGCTGATACGTCCACCCATGTGAAGGTATGCACCAAATGCGTCGTTATCTGTTTTAGTAACGACTTGGAAGCGGCGAAGAGTTAATTTTTCCCCGATTTTAGCAACTGCAGCATTAATATGATCTGCAACTTTTGCACCATTTTCCATTGTTTGCTCAAGAGCAACTTCAACGCTTTCAGGTTTGTTAGCAAGAAGGAATGCAGCCAATTCTTTAACAAGTGCTTGGAAGCCTTCGTTTTTAGCAACGAAATCAGTTTCTGAGTTCACTTCAAGAATAACCGCTTGGTTTCCTTCTACAACGATAGAAGTTAAACCTTCAGCAGCAATACGGTCGCCTTTATTAGCAGCTTTTGCAATTCCTTTTTCACGTAGGAAATCGATTGCTTTTTCCATATCGCCTTCTGTTTGTACAAGAGCCTTTTTACAGTCCATCATACCAGCACCAGTTTTTTCACGCAATTCTTTAACTAATTGTGCAGTGATTGCCATAATATATATCCTCCTCAAATTAAATGCAGTTTATTCAATCTTTACCCATTATTGCCAAAAAATACTTGTTATCATCAAAGAATAATTACTAGCCTTGGCAATATTCCAGAAAAACCATCCACTTATTCAGTCAATTTGACTGAACTCAATACCTGATGACTTTCTAACCTTGAAAATCGACCATACCTTTAAAAAGAACATTCCGTACAGTGATTTATGTATGCTTATTTAGTGCAAAAAAAAGGGATAAAAGGCATTATCCTCTTATCACCTTTTTTTCTTACTGAATAAGCAACCTTTTTTACTTATTAAGCAGTAGTTGTTTCAGTTGCTGTTTCTTCGCCTTGTTTAGCTTCTAAGATAGCATCTGCCATTTTACCTGTTAATAATTTAACAGCACGGATTGCATCGTCATTCGCAGGAATGACTACATCGATTTCATCCGGATCACAGTTTGTATCAACGATACCAACAAGTGGAATGTGTAATTTGTGTGCTTCCGCAACAGCAATACGCTCTTTGCGAGGGTCGATAACGAAGATCGCATCTGGAAGAGTCTTCATATCTTTAATTCCGCCTAAGAATTTCTCTAAGCGATCCCATTCTTTTTTAAGTTGGATAACTTCTTTTTTAGGAAGGACTTCGAAAGTTCCGTTTGCTTCCATTTTTTCGATATCTTTAAGACGAGTAATACGTTTTTGGATTGTTTCAAAGTTTGTTAAAGTTCCACCTAACCAGCGTTGGTTTACATAGTACATACCAGAACGGATAGCTTCTTCTTTAACAGATTCTTGAGCTTGTTTTTTAGTACCAACGAAAAGAACAGTTCCACCGTTAGCAGCTAGTTCTTTCACGAAGTTATAAGCTTCTTCAACCTTTTTAACTGTTTTTTGAAGGTCGATGATGTAGATGCCGTTACGCTCAGTGAAGATATATTTCTTCATTTTCGGGTTCCAGCGACGTGTTTGGTGTCCGAAATGCACACCAGCTTCAAGCAATTGTTTCATAGAAATGACTGACATTTTATTTCCTCCTAAATGGTTTTGTTTTTCCTCCGCACCGATCATTTTCATACAGAAACTGTCGAAACAGCACCATCTGCAAGAATCACGGGGCGTGTGTATTAACACCATTTCATAATATACCATAATGATTCTGCTCAATCAAGAAATTTTTATCTATTCATGCGAAACTTTAGTAATAGCTCTATTTCCGTTTGACCGCGACCTAACTTTTTGGCGATTTCTTCAATTGAATGACCTTGATCCGCTAACATATCCACTTGTTCATTTAATGTTCGCGCATTTACCGAGGCCTGTAACATGCCCGAAAATTCTTTACCAGTCCGTTTCCCTTCGTTTGGAAGGGAAGTGGCTGCTGATGAAAGCTCTAATTTGTCTTCAACTTTTACGGGTAAAGAATTGTCATCTTGTTCTTCAGGCATTATTTTGTAGGCGGTGATCGCCTGCTTTTTAGAGGCGGTACGACTTCCCTCTTTAAACGCTTGCAGCATGTTTTGCTCTTGTTTTACTTCTTTATCTTCCATGGTTTCTTTTATTGACCCATGTTCTTGACTTTTTTGTCCATACTCGTGATTCATTGCAACCGAATTGGTGAATGCCTTTACCATTGTCTCGTTGTCCTCTTTCATTTCCATCAAATAACCAGACATAAGTTGTTCCATTTCACCAATGATTGCCTTTTGATCTTTTTCCAGCTGACTTAAACGATTTTGTCGAAGATATAAAACGATGATGGCAAAAATGGTGAATATATTTAATACAAACAACAGAAACATAAAAAATACTGACATGTTGCCTCCTAATTAACCGGAATATTCAACCCTCGGTTGGGGATCTTTTTTCACTGTTGTTTTTTTCTTGATTACTTTTTGTTTATATTTTTTTGGAGACTGGCGCCTGTCTGCATTTCCTTTTTTTTTATGAAAATGGGCGTGGATGCTTTCGCACCCTGGATTCGTGGAAGTACATCTCAATCGGTTTTAAGCTCATAGGCTACCCAACTTCCTTTGAAAACCCTTTTTCATTTCCAATAATCGAACAAAACCGAGCGAAAGTGTGTTTTCATTGGATTTCCATATGAGGATGAATTTGAACTGTACTTCTAGTTCAACTTTTGATCATTCATCGCGTTTCTTAATTTATATATCGCTTTCGAGTGAATCTGGGAAATCCGGGACGTAGATAGACTCATCACTTGTCCAATTTCGGTCAATGTTAGTTCCTCTTTATAAAAAAGCTGTAAAACCAACTGTTCCTTTTCATTAAGGGTTTCTATGACTTGGGCTAATTCCACATACAGTTCTTCCCTTAACACATGTTCCTCAGGTAAATCCGCTTTTTCATCTTTAATATGAAAATTCGTGCTTTCTTTATCGTCTTGTTCTTGGGGATTTTCATCCATTGATAGTACATTGGCAAAGAAATTCTCATTTAATGCAGCATATACTTCCTCTTCCGGGATATTCAATTCAGCTGCAATCTCGTTTGGAGAAAGGTTCCTCATGTATTGCTGCTCTAGCTTTTCTATTGCAGATTCAATTTTCTTGGCTTTATCTCTTGCACTCCGTGGAAGCCAATCCTCTTTTCTTAATCCATCTAAAATAGCACCACGAATTCTAAATGAGGCATATGTATCAAACTTCAGGTCACGCTTCGTATCAAAACGTTCCAGGGCATCGAATAACCCCATCATCCCTAAACTCCTTATATCATCTCGACTCACATTTTTAGGAAGACTCACTGAAATGCGTTGAACATGATACGATACGAGTGGGATGTATTTCTTAACCAAAATGTCCCCGGCCAGCGGATCTCTGCAACCAACCCAATTTTTCCAACATAACTGCTCTTCTTCGGTGGTAAGATGAGACATTGGACATCCTCCTAACATTGTATACGTTTTGTAATCAAAACGGCCCTTAAAGGCCATAAAAGAAACAATAATTCGATTGCAGTGTAACTTTCAAAGTTTTGGCTGTTCTTTTTTTAAGAAAAGCCTGATACGTTCCTATATGTTTTTTGTCCCTTTAGTAACGGTCCGTATATTTAGCAAACAATCTTTCAAATTGAATTCGATCGTTCTCCCGAAATTCCCGCCTACATCTTCGGCAACGACTCGAATGTGCAAGTCAGATAACTCTTTCCGGACAGCTTCAACATTCCGGGGTCCTATTCTCAATAAATCCCCTCCGGAGGCAAATTGAAACATTTGCGCACCTCCAGCCAACTTCGCTTTTAGGAATCGCATTCTCGCGCCTTCTTGTACTAAGAGCTGCACTAATTCCTTTATCGCCGTATCTGCAAATTTGGCAACGTTTATCTGTCCCGATTTAGCAAGTGAAGAGTCAGGCAGCATGATGTGGGCCAAACCTGCAATTTCTTTTTTTTCATCATAAATCACAACACCAACACACGACCCCAACCCAGAAGTACGAATCGAATAGGGAGTTTTTATAATATTCATATCCGCTATTCCAACCTTAATAACCTTGACCTTTAACAGTTCAGTCATTAGGTGACACTCCTAAAGCGGAAAAAATGATATCAAAAAAATCGGGATCGGGTAAGAGAAAGAAATGACCATTAATGGATTCAGCAAATAGCTGGTCTTTTTCAAGTACAGTATCAATGACAATGGCTGCGTCACTTACTTGAGATAATCCCAATAATCCATAACTGATCGATGCCCCTACCATATCGATACTCAATGACGGAACGGATGGATAGATATTCAATCGGGTGAAATCAGAGAGTGATGAGAGATAGGATCCCGATAAAATATTCCCTAATTCCTGAAGGCAGGAGAGTGCCAATTCATTATAAGGTGTGGAATCTATCAAAAAGGTTTCAACACCAGTCAGCTGACGAATCATGTATTCAGCTACTGGAAGCGATAGGACAAAAAACATACTCCCGGAAGCATCCCCTTCTATTCTAAGGAAAACACTGGCAACGACGTGATCGGCCCCGCCGGCCATTACCATCATTTCATCAAAGGAAACGATTTGGACATTAGGAACATTCATATCAATTTTCCTATTTAGGATGGCAGAAAGCGCCGTTGCTGCGTTCCCTGCACCTATATTGCCAATTTCCTTCAAAATATCGAGTTGAAGAGGATTGATTTTCTCAATGAACGACATATGATTATCCTTCTCTTAATATATTTTCAGTCATTTCTAGACTCAAAGCCTTTTTCAAATTAATTAGGACGAGCAGACGCTTTTCAATTTTAGCAACCCCGCTAATGTATTCTGAAGCCACATGTCCCACAACTTCAGGCTGCGGCTCGATACTATCCACTGGAATATCCAAAACATCATTGGCAGAGTCCACTATTAATCCCACTTCCATATCATCCAGAATGACAATGATGATCCGTGTTGAACCATCGTATTCCACCTCTTCGAAACCAAAACGGACCCGTAAATCAATAATTGGAGTGATTACACCCCTTAAATTTATGACTCCCTTAACAAACAGTGCAGCCTTTGGAACTCTGGTAATATGAAGAAGCTTTTCGATACCGCTTACCTTATCCACTGGAATGGCATATTCTTTATCCTTAATTTGAAATACGATTACTTTCATATCCTGCGACATCTCATTCCCCTCCTCTAAAAAAACTCATGATGACAGGTTACTCTTAAAGCAAAACTATATACGAAATTATGAACCAACTTCCCATCACCCTGCCCTAGTTATCTATTATTCAATGAATCAATGTGTTGCAATCTATGATTAAGGCAACTTGGCCATCACCAAGAATCGTTGCCCCCGATATTGCAAATGCAGTTGTTAAATAATTACCTAGTGATTTCAATACGATTTCCAGCTGCCCGATAAATGAATCAACGACCAATCCCGCTAATTTATCGCCTTTTCTTACAATGACCACGGAGAGGAACTCTTCATCTTCCTGGCTGAAAGGCACTTCAAATATATCTTTCAGGAACAGCAGTGGTAGAACTTTCCCCCTGAAGTCAATAACTTGTTGATTATGGGCATTCATGATATCTTCTTTTTTTATGATTGCCGTTTCTATAATAGAAGAAAGCGGTATCGCATATTTTTCATTTTGGATTGCAACCAGCATGACAGAAATAATGGACAATGTAAGCGGAAGCTGAATAAGGAAGATGGAACCTTCATTCTCCTTGGAATCGATCGTGACAGTTCCACCGAGAGACTCAATAGTATTTTTAACTACATCCAGCCCTACACCGCGCCCTGAAACATCCGATATGGTTTCCGCTGTTGAGAAACCTGAAGCGAATATCAATTCATAGATTTGCTTATCCGAGAGGGTGGCGGCAGTTTCCTTAGTTAATATCCCATTGGATAGCGCCTTGTTCAAGACCCGCTCTTTATTGATGCCTGCACCGTCATCATCGATTTCAATGAAAACATGATTGCCGCTGTGATATGCTTTTAAAAGGATTTTACCTTCTTCAACCTTTCCTTTTGCCAGACGTTCTTCAGGTGTTTCAATCCCATGATCCATGGCGTTCCTTAATAAATGGACGAGAGGATCACCGATTTCATCAATGACTGTACGATCAAGTTCCGTTTCAGCTCCGATGATTTCCAAATCGACTTTCTTGTTTAAATCCCTTGCTAATTGACGAACCATTTTAGGAAAACGATTGAATACCGTTTCCACTGGCACCATCCGCATATTCAATACGATTGTTTGTAAATCACTTGTTATACGGGACATTCTTTCGACTGTTTCATGCAATTCCTGATTATCCAAATCACTTGAAATTTGATCAAGTCTGCCTCTATCGATTACAAGTTCCTCGAATAAGTTCATTAGTATATCAAGCCGCTCAATGTTCACCCGAATGGTCTTGCTTGATGCCGGCTTAGCGGGTGACTGTTTTTTCTTCTCATTAATATCAGTTGGAAGCACTGCATGATTAGTCTCTTGTTCCTGAACTTCAGCAACTTTATCCACTTTAACATTGGCAGCATGTCGCAAGCCTTCAAGGTCAAGGGTATTTATAACAACGTGATCCACTTCAGAAACCTTCATGATTTTTTTCTTTATCACTTCACTCGATTCTGTTGTTACCATGGTGACAGTAAATTGCTGATCGAACTGTTCTTCTTCCAAAAGCTCTACGGGTGGGTGTGACTTGATTACTTCACCTGATTTTTCAAGCACCTCGAATACCATAAAAACCCGGGCAGCTTTTAAAAGACAGTCCTCACGCAAACCTATCGAAATTTCAAAGCTGTTGAAGCCTTGATCATTGGACTGCTGAAGTACTGTCCATTCAAATTCATCGTACTCTCCCGCAATCATTTCCTCCTTTTCAAGAGCGACAGAAGCTGCAACTTCTGCAATGGAGGTAGACACGGGTGACTCCCCATTTTCAATCAATTCCAGCTGGCGGACAACACTCTTCACATTTCTTTTTCCATCTCCACCTTCAGCAATGGACATGACCATCGCCTCTAAATCATCAACAGCTAAAAATAACACATCGAACAATTCAGGCGTAAGAATGATTTGACTGTTTCGGATCGCATCCAAAACATTCTCCATCTTATGGGTTAAATTGGCTAAGTCCTCATACCCCATTGTTGCCGACATCCCTTTTAGGGTATGGGCGGAACGAAAGATTTCGTTGACAATCGAGAGGTCTTCCGGGTTCTTTTCGAGTACCAGCATCTGTTCGCTGCACATTTGTAAATGTTCTTTACTTTCTTCTATAAATACCTCTAAATACTGGTTCATATCCATACAATCCCACCTCCATGTGTTAAAAATAGCTTATTATCGCTTTAGCTATTTTTTCTACATCCTCTATGCTATCTATTAAATTGGTATTGATTGCAGCTTTCGGCATACCAAAAACGATTGATGTCTCCTGAGATTCGGCTATCGCTATTAAAGGACCCTCTTGTTTCAGCTTAGTAAGCCCCAGCGACCCATCCATTCCCATTCCGGTCATGATAACGGCTATTTTCGCAAGATCATTCATTTCACTTACCGACTCAAATAGCACATCAACTGACGGGCGATGTCCATTACGCAATTCGGATTGATCCAAAAGGACTGCCCAGCTCATTCCGACTTTCCTCACTTTCAAGTGAAAACCTCCAGGTGCGATGTAGGCGACACCTTTTTGGATCAGTTCACCCTCTTCAGCTTCCTTCACTTTAATCTTGCATAATGAATTCAGGCGTGTTGCCAAGGTTTTTGTAAAACCGGGGGGCATATGCTGAACAATGAGTATGGGCGCATCAATTTCTTCTGGAAGTTCCGGCAAGACGGTCTGCAGAGCTCTTGGACCTCCTGTAGATGTACCAATGACTATTACCTTCCTGTTTCCATAGGACCCTGTTTTTTCATTTTTTTCAATTTTAATCAATTCTTTTGAATCTATTTTACTATATTTTCCCCAGACTAATGGACTTATTTCCATATTTATTGCATTTTTTTGTAGTTTGTGAACATTTGCCCTGCTGGCTGCCATAACTTTTTCATGGAGTTCTTTCTTGATCTTATGTAAATCCAATGAAATGGCACCTGAGGGTTTAGCCACAAAGTCAAAGGCCCCATTGTTCATGGCAGCAAATGTATTTTCCGTTCCTTCTTTCGTTGTGCTTGACAACATGACTACAGCTGTTGGACATTCATTCATGATCCGGTTTAATGCTTCCAATCCGTCCATAACCGGCATTTCCACATCCAAAGTCACGACATCGGGTTTTAAAGACTTTATTTTATCTAAGGCATCTCTCCCATTCCTGGCAGTCCCGATGACCTCAACCCTGCTATCTTCTGCTAAAAACTCTGAAATTAACTTTCTCATAAACGCAGAATCATCCACTATCAGCACTTTTACTTTACCCATGTAAGGAGACCTACTTTCCTAGAAAATATCTCTTCATATTTCGGAGAAAACCGCTTTTTTGTAAAGTCAATTCTTCCCCAAATGAATGATTCGCATATCTCGATGCAATGTCCAAAATAGCTTTGGATACATCGGCTTCAGAATCGAAAAGGATAAAGGGCATTTGTTTGGAAACAGATTTTGATACTGTTCTATCGTCTGGTAAGAACCCTAGAGCAACCGTTTCCAGACCCAAAAATTTCATCAGTGCATTTTGGAGACGATTAATCGTTTTTTTGCCATCCTTGCTAGTGAAAACCCTATTGCAAACAAGGAACAGTGGAATCTCTTTATTTACGGAATGAATATATTTAATCGTGGAGTATGCATCCATGATAGAAGTAGGTTCAGGCGTCGTGATAACGACCCATTCATCCACACATAAAAGGAATTTCATAGAATCCTGTGTGATACCTGCACCCATATCAAATAAAATATAATCGTAGTTAGCCAACAACAAACTGAATTCTTCATTAAAACGGGTATACGAATCTTCATCAAACGCAAAGAGATTCTTCAATCCTGTTCCACCTGTAATGATTGAAATATTCCCCGGTCCGGTCGTAATGATATCATTCAAACTATAATCATTTTCAAAGAAATCAATAATACTGCAAGGAGATTGTCCCCCAATCAAAATATCAATATTCCCCATACCGATATCCATGTCGAACAACAGGACCCTTTTCCCCCTTTGGGATAAAGCAATGGAAAAGTTCAAAGAAAAGTTTGATTTTCCCACCCCACCTTTACCGCTTAAAACGGAAATCGTCCTGGCCATTGATTGATTTTGGCGGGCTTCCAATCGTCTTCGTAAGTTCTCAGCTTGATCTTTCATATTTTTTAGCCCCAAAAGTCATTTTCAATAACTGTGATGATGTAGCTATTTCAATATCGTCTGGCACATTCTGTCCATCTGTTATAAAAGCTGCTCCTACTTCATGAGTGTGTATAAAATTGAATATAGCCCCGAAAGTGGAGGTTTCGTCCGCTTTTGTAAAAATGACCTGTTTAATCGGTATCGTAGCAAACTGTCGATAAATATCTTCCATATCCTTTTGTTTAGAGGTTAATGACAAAACTAAATAGGTTTCCATCTCAGCTGTAAAATGGATGATTTCATTAAGATCCTTAACGTATTGAGGGTTACGGAAATTTCTCCCGGCCGTATCAATAAAAACATAATCATAATGGGAGAAACGTTCAGTTGCCCTTTTGAAATCTTCCAAATTATAAGCGACTTCAATTGGAACGTTTAAAATCTTTGCATATGTCTTAAGCTGATCTATTGCAGCAATCCTGTACGTATCCGTCGTAATGAAAGCCACCTTTTTATCATGCTTCAACATGGTTTCCGCAGCTACTTTTGCAAGGGTTGTCGTCTTTCCCACACCTGTTGGACCAACAATATTAATATACTTTTTTTGCAGCCCAGGTTTTCCGTTTTCAACCTTTTCCAAAATCCCGAACATGGCTTCTTCCAACCAAACTTGAACCTCTTCATCTGTTGATTGTTGTTTGAAAACGAACCATTTCTCAAATAGTTCATCCATGATTTGAGACCGAAGTGATATATCCACTTCCTGCTCTGTTAGGTAATCGTGGATTTTTTGCAGTTTCCCTGGATATTTTCTATCAGGTGAATAGATTTGTAAACTCTTGATCATATCTTTCAAACCTTCGATTTCTGTTAATAAATCAGCACTTTCCCTATTACCTTCATTCGTATCAGTGGCATGACTTGCCACTTCCGGTTTCGCTGGCAACTTTTTCGATTTCTGTTTGATTTTCATTTGGATAGGCTGGGAAACCGGGTCTATGGCTGCAATCACTTCAATATTCCTCTTTTTGAATAAACCTAGGAAACCACCATTATATACAGCCTTTGCACTTAAGATGACCGCATCACTGCCTAGTTCACCCCTTATTCGCTTCATCGCCTCGTTCATAGATGGTGCCAAATATTTCTTTACCTTCAATCGACATTCACCACCCCTACACTTTGTACTTCTACATTCGATTCGAGTTCATTGTATGAAAGAATCGGTACATCGGGAAAATAACGTTCAGTTAATTGCCGTACATACATCCTTACTGCTGGAGAGCAGAGTAAGATCGGTTGGTGATCCATTAACGTCAACTCTTCCAATTTGGCTGCAATTGCCTCCAATATGGATTGCGATATAGTTGGATCCAATGATAAAAAGTTACCATGTTCGGTTTGCTGTACACCATCCGCGATGGTCTTTTCCACTTTGCCCGATAATGTTATGACTTTAATTCTATTTTCATCCGTAATAAAAGAATTCGTAATCTGTCTAGCTAAATTCTGTCTTACATACTCAGTAAGCAAGTCTGTGTCAGTCGATAACTTGCCATAATCAGCAAGTGTTTCGAAAATGATCGGTAAGTTCCTTATAGAAACTTTTTCCTTCAATAATTTTGCCAATACCTTTTGTACATCTCCTATAGACAACGGATTCGGAGTGACTTCCTCTACTAGGATAGGTGAGGATTCATGGAGATGATCGATTAATTGTTTCGTTTCCTGCCTGCCCAGTAGTTCCTGTGCATTGGCCTTTATGACTTCCGTCAAGTGTGTGGATACTACACTTGGCGGGTCTACAACTGTATATCCCATCATCTCGGCATGTTCTTTCATATCATCCGTGATCCATTTGGCGGGTAAACCGAAGGACGGCTCTATCGTATCGATTCCTTCTATTGAATCATCCTCAATCCCTGGACTCATGGCCAAGAAATGATTAAGGAGCAATTCCCCCTTTGCCATGACACTTCCCTTAATTTTCAGCCGATACTCATTAGGATTCAACTGAATGTTATCACGTATTCTGACGACAGGGATCACGAGCCCCAATTCAATTGCAAGCTGCCTGCGAATCATGACGACTCGGTCCAGTAGGTCTCCACCTTGATTGGCATCCGCAAGCGGAATCAATCCATATCCAAACTCAAATTCGATCGGGTCGACATTTAAAAGGTTAACGACGCTTTCTGGACTTTTCATTTCATCGGTTTCCAGCACTTCTTCCATTTCCAGTATTTCCCTTTCATCCTGCTGCGGTATCCTTGAAATCGTATACCCGCCAACGACTAATAAAGCAGCAATCGGTAAGGTGAATAAGTCGGAAATGGGCGTGAATAACCCTAAAAGGAAAATGGTCGCTGCTGTCAGGTAAAGCATTTTAGGAAATTGAAATAACTGTTCAACAATATCCGCACCGAGGTTTCCATTCGAGGCTGCCCGGGTTACGACTATTCCCGTAGCTGTGGAAATCAATAAGGCAGGCACCTGACTCACGATTCCGTCACCAACCGATAACATGGAAAAATGTACGGCGGACTCTCCAAAACTCATGTCCAATTGCATGACGCCAATGATCATACCGAAAATCAAGTTAATGATGACTATGATGATGCCCGCTATGGCATCCCCTTTAACAAACTTACTCGCTCCATCCATGGATCCATAAAAGTCTGCTTCGTTACTAATTTTTTCCCTTCTGGCACGTGCTTCGTTTTCGGAGATCATCCCAGCATTTAAATCTGCATCAATGGCCATCTGTTTCCCTGGCATCGCATCCAGTGTAAACCTTGCCGCTACCTCCGAGACCCGTTCGGATCCTTTCGTGATGACGATGAAATTGATGATGACCAAAATGATGAATACAACTAATCCCACAAGCACGTTACCTCCGACTACAAACGATCCAAAGGTTTCTACAACTCCTCCAGCATCACCATAGGTCAAAATGGCACGAGTCGTCGAAACATTCAACCCCAGCCTGAACAATGTCAGTAAAAGGAGCAAGGAAGGAAAGATTGAAAATTCGAGAGGTTCTTTCATATTCATCGTAGTCAATAGAACCAGCAGCGCAAGAGAGATATTTAAAAGGAGTAAAATACTTAACAACCATGTTGGCAATGGAATGACCAACATGGCAACGATCATGATGACGCTCGATATAACAACCAAATCTCTTGCTCGCATGTTTTTTCTCTCCTAACTAACGGGTTACCCTAATACTTCTTTACAGTTTACCTTTGGTTTTATATACAAAGGCCAGTATTTCAGCGACCGCCTTAAAGAACTCCTCAGGTATTGCCTGGCCTAATTCAGCTTGATCATATAAAGACCTGGCCAAAGGCCGATTTTCCACCATGATCACATCGTTTTCTTTAGCAATGAATTTAATTTTCTGAGCAACAAAATCAACGCCTTTTGCCACTACGTACGGAGCCTCTGCCTTATCTTCATCGTATTTTAAAGCAATTGCAAAATGCGTCGGGTTAGTGATTACGACATCCGCATTGGGAATTTCCTGCATCATTCTTTGAGCGGCCATCTGCCTTTGCTTTTGCTTAATCTTGGATTTGATAAGAGGGTCCCCTTCGGAATTTTTATACTCATCCTTAATATCCTGTTTGGACATCCGGATGTTTTTTTCAAAGTCATATTTTTGATACAAATAGTCCAAAAGAGCAATGAACAATAAAGCCACGGCAGCATAAAATCCTACTTTAATCGTAATATCCGCCAATGTTGCCATCGCTGCTTCCACAGAAATCTGTGATAAAATCATAATTTCGTCCATGCGCTGCCAAAGTACATAAAAGGCAACAAAACCAACAAATGATATTTTAAGAATGGATTTCAATAATTCAACAATGGCCCTCATTGAAAAAATTCGTTTGAACCCTTTAATGGGATCCAATTTTTCAAGTTTGAACTGAATGGATTCAGTCGAAAACAAAAAACCGATTTGCATGACATTAGCCAATACTCCAGCCACTATCGCTGCCGTAAAAACCGGTCCAAGAATAAGACCCATCTCCTTTAAAACATCAATCATGATAATTTGTATATTCTCCTCGCTTAATCCAGTCAAGGTAAAATGCTGCAGATATTCTTTCATGAGACCAAGCAGGTGATTATACATGTAAGGTCCCATAAGCAGTAGCACTGAAAGCACGGCAATTAAATTAACAGAGGTATTTACATCCTGACTCTTTGCCACCTGACCTTTTTTCTTCGAATCCTGACGTTTTTTTGGAGTCGCCTTTTCGGTCTTCTCACCAGCGAAAAACTGTAAATCCAGCTGGAACCTCTCCATATTAAACGCCTCCGATCAACTGCATTAGTTGACGCATAGTCAAAAGCAAGAAATTGAAGAGTTGGGTGACAACCGTCATCATCATCCCCATCACCAGTATGATAACCGCTAAGCCGGCTATGATTTTCACTGGAATTCCGACAACGAACACATTTAATTGAGGGACTGTCCTAGCAAGGATCCCTAGAGTGACATCCACTAAGAAAATACTTCCCACTACAGGTATGGACATTTGAAAAGCAATCATGAAAGCTTTGCTGAAAGCTTTGGCCAAATATTCTATCAGTGTATTATTTCCGAATGGTACAAATAATTGGTCAATCGGGATGAACTGATAACTATAAAAGATTCCGTCCAAAAGCAAATGATGGCCGTTAGTACTCAATAGGAATAATAAAGCGATTGTATAAAGATATTGTCCCATCAACGGGCTTTGTACCCCAGTTTGGGGATCGATGACATTGGCAATTGAAAAACCCATTTGAAAATCAATCAATCCTCCAGCGATTTGAACGGCCGATAAAATCATATAGGCAGCAAACCCAATGAAGAGCCCAACAACTGCTTCCTTTATGATTAATAAATAAAATGTGACATCCAAGTCCAGAATCGGGGCTTCAATGGTAAAGTACATGATCCAGGCAAGGAAGACCCCAAGCCCCACTCGATGTTGTACCGGTATTGAACGGTACGAAAAATCGGCATAGCCACAAAAAACGTAGTGACCCTGACCACAATTAATAAAAAGGCGGGAAAGTGCGGAAATAATTCCTCCATGCCCTACCCTACAAATCGATTCAGATTACCGAATATTTCATTTGCATATGATAATAGATGGCTCAGCATCCATGGAGCCAATAGTATGAGACCCAATAAGACGGCCACGATTTTTGGAACAAAAGCCAAGGTTTGTTCCTGAATCTGTGTAGTCGCCTGAAAGATGCTTACTAATAGCCCTACAATAAGAGCGATTACCATCAATGGGCCTGCGATAATCAATACCATATAAATTCCTTTTTCTGCTACATCAACAACAAACTCTGCACTCATTTTTTCTCACCTGCTTAAAAACTCTGTAATAATGACTTCACTACTAAATACCATCCGTCAACAAGAATGAAAAGGAGGATTTTAAATGGCAGTGAAATCATGACCGGCGGCAACATCATCATACCCATCGACATCAAGACACTTGCAACGACCATATCAATAACCAAAAATGGAATGAAAATCATAAAACCTATTTGAAAAGCTGTTTTGATTTCACTGATTGCAAAAGCTGGTACAAAGGCAGTCAAGGGAATGTCCTGTATCGTTTCCGGCTTATCAACCTTGGCATACTCCAAGAATAACTCCAAATCCTTTTGCCTAGTATGGGCACTCATGAATTGCTTAAAAGGTATCGAGGCCTGTACATATGCCTCTTCTAAATCTATTTCTTCATTAAATAACGGGGTTAATGCCTTTTCATTCACTTCCTGAAAAGTCGGTGCCATTATGAAGAATGTCATGAAAAGAGCCAGGCCGACCAACACCTGATTCGGCGGCATCTGCTGTGTAGCTAGCGACGTTCTCACAAAACTCAGGACAATGATGATTCTTGTAAAACAGGTCATCAAGATCAATATGCTTGGAGCCAGCGATAAAACGGTCATTAGAAGAACAAGTTTGACGGAAGTAGAGACATTAGTGGGATCACTGTTATTAAAAAACTCCATGAACTCATTCATTGTCTCTCCCTTTCCTTTCAAGCTCATTTAACAGCTTCTTCCTGCTATCAGACATTTGATCGAGTTGATTTTTGAACTCTGTAGAGAAACTTGCGGTTTCGGGTTCTCTTTTCTTCAACAACTTATGTTTCACCTTAATTGCAAATTCTCCAGGCTGGATCATTTGATCCATCTTATCGTTGTAATCTTTCAAAAGCTGCTCATATTCCTTAGGATTATCTATTTCTTTCAAGAGTTGAATATTTTCGCCAACCCCGATCACCAATATTCGCCCGCCGACTTTAACAAGCTGGACAGAACGATTTGCGCCAAGGCTCGTACCGCCTAAATTCTCCACTGAATTTGCCTTTTGATACGATTTACTTTTTTTATTGATGAACTTTAATAGGATATATAGAAGCGCAACTACAAAAATGGTAGCAAAAATCATCCTCAGAAACTCCCAAACGGTTATCCCCACTTTATTTGGATTCGTAGCCTGGTTGGTAGATTGCGAGTCTTTTGATTCATCCTTATCCACTTTTAAATCATCTGGCTGTTCATAAACATCCTTCACCGTTTTTTCAAGATCTTCTGCATGGGCCTGTATGGCCCCTGAAAAGATTACTGCTATCAGCAGTGTGGCCTGAAGCCATTTTTTAATAAAAAACAATATGAAGACACCCTCTTAACTTAATGCTTTATTTATGGCTTCCAACACCCGGTCTGCCTGGAATGGCTTCACGATAAAGTCTTTTGCGCCCGCCTGGATTGCATCAATGACCATGGCTTGTTGCCCCATTGCTGAACACATAATGACCTTCGCTTGAGGATTTACCTTTTTAATTTCCTTTAATGCTGTAATTCCATCCATTTCAGGCATAGTAATATCCATCGTTACAAGATCCGGATGCGTTTCTTTATATTTTTCCACTGCTTGGGCACCATCCGCTGCTTCCCCTACTATTTCAAAACCATTTTTAGAAAGGATATCCTTTATCATCATTCTCATAAATGCTGCATCGTCCACAATTAAAATTCTATTAGCCATTATTTTCGTCCCCCAAATTACCTGATTTTATTTAATCTTTCACTTTGACTCATGATATCCGTAACACGCACTCCAAAATTTTCATCAATCACCACTACCTCACCTTTTGCTATCAAGCGGCTGTTTACCAGGATATCCACTGGCTCGCCTGCTAATTTATCCAATTCGATGATAGATCCGGATGACAGCTCCAAAATATCCTTGACTGAGCGCTTCGTTCTCCCAAGCTCCACAGTTACTTGCAAAGGGATATCCATCAGCATACTGAGATTTTTCGATTCAGACTCTTGAAGCTGATAAGGCTGAAAACTAGTGAAACTGGCAGGCTGAACATTTACCGGCTGCCCTGTTGGTACGGATGAAGCCCCAAAATGCTGCGGCACATTCGGTATTTGGTTCGTAGGTTGGGGTTGGTAACCCCCTTGTCCATAAAATTCATTAGACGATTGAGTAGGCCGGGAGTTCTGGACTGCCGCCGGCTCCTGAGATGGAATGTTTGTTACTGGATCACTTAGTGCCTTTTGCGTTTTCATATGGGTAGGTTCGCTATCGCTTGTTCCCTTTAATAATTCAGAAACTAACCCTTTAGCAAATTCCACTGGCAACAATTGCATAATACTGGAATCAATTAAGTTACCGACACGAAGACGGAACGAGATTTTCGCAAATAAATCCTCGTCCGGTATCGCATTTTCACCTTGTCCTTTTATAAAGTTAAGTAAATCTATGCTAGGAGGAGAAATATCCACCTTTTTACCAAAAATGGTCGACATCGATGTCGCAGCAGAACCCATCATCTGGTTCATGGCTTCCTGGACCGCACTCAATTGAATTTCTCCCAGCAGGTCAGAAGGATTCTCCCCATCACCGCCAAGCATCAAATCTGCAATGATAGCAGCATCGCTCTGCTTGATGACCAGCATATTAATACCTGAGAAACCTTCTGTATATTGCACTTGAATCGCTACATACGGATGCGGAAATTCTTCCGTGATCTGTCCCCTTTCAATTAAGGTAACCGTCGGGGTGGTGATATCCACTTTCTGATTCAACAAAGTGGATAGGGCAGTGGCCGAACTTCCGAAGGAGATATTACCAATTTCACCAAGGGCGTCGAGTTCCATCATTGATAAATAATCGTCAATCGAAAGAGAGTTCACCTCACCTTCTATATCACTTGTACCTTTTAAAAGGGCATCTATCTCGTCTTGTGAAAGCATTTCATCACTTACCATCTTCGTCTCCCCCTTTCAAAATTTCAAGAATCTGGATGGCGTGTTTTTTTCCCACTTTTCCTGGCTGCCCACTGTATTTGGGGACCCCTCCAATTTTAATCGTCAAAGGTTCATCTATTGTCTTATTTAAATCAATGACATCACCAACATCAAGCAGCAAAAAATCCTGGATGGTGATATCCGTAGAACCAAGTTCCGATATTATGGGAAGGTCTGCGTTTCTGATACGCTTTTCCAAAATCATGATTTCCTCTGGGATTTTTTCCTTTTGGGAATTTTCCATCCAATAATGAGCAGATAACTTTGGTATGATTGGTTCTAATACGACGTGTGGAATGCAAATATTAATCATTCCGCTCGTTTCGCCGATTTGTGTATTCAAGGAAATGACAACAACAGTATCGTTTGGCGAAACCAGTTGAAGAAATTGTGGGTTCACCTCGAACTCTGTCATCACCGGTTCGATTTCAACAATCGTACTCCAAGCCTCCTGTAAATTTTCAAAAGCCTTCTCGAATAAATTCGACATGATTTTCGTTTCTATTTCCGTTAAACTATCTACCTTATTCACACTTATGCCCCGCCCGCCCAAAACTCGATCCATCATGGAATAGGCGATATTCGGGTTGACCTCAAGAATGATACGTCCATCCAAGGGTGGCACCTCAAACACATTCAGGATGGTCATTTTCGGGATTGATCGAATAAACTCTTCGTATGGTATTTGATCTGCCGAAGCAACGGATATTTGAACATATGTCCTAAGTTGAGCCGAAAAGTATGTGGTCAGCAACCTTGCAAAGTTCTCGTGTATCCTGGTCAAACTCCGGATTTGATCCTTTGAAAACCGAAGGGCCCTTTTAAAGTCGTAAACTTTCACTCTTTTTTCTACTTCTTCTTTCTTTAAATCATCTGCATCCATTTCACCTGTGGAAATGGCCGATAACAAAGCATCGATTTCATTTTGCGATAATATTTCCCCGGACATTAACACTCACCTCCAAAGCTTCTCCTTCTTATTTAAAGTCGCAAGGATGTCCTTATTGAAGAATCGAGGAGGTTATATAAACCTTTTCAACGTTTCCTTCTTCCATTAATTCATTCATTCTAGTCTTTAGCGCTTCCTGAAGCTTTTCCTTACCTTTTTTACCGGTCAACTCTTCCGCTTTCATTTCGGAAAGTTCGGTAATGATGATATTTTTCACTTGAAAACTTCTTTTTTCCAACTCTTCTTTTGCCTTTTTATTTTCTGTTTGGACCATAAATGAGATTTTAATATAATCATTGCCGGCAAGATTCGTTGTAATTTCGGGAATTTCAACTGATGATTCGACTATTTCGTCAATGCTGGGTTTTTCTTCGGCAGATGTGGGATCAGATAACTTTGTCACAACCACGACCGCTATGACACCAACAAGCGTGATGGCTACGAGTATAATCAACATAATAGTCCATAGATTTTTTTTCATGATCTTTCCTCCACATCATTACGAAAACCGAGAATTTTCACGGTACGATAAAATTGTATAATGGCTTCAACCATTTCCTCTTCCTTCTCAAGCACAACGATTTTCTTACCATTTGTAAAAGTAATGGTCGTATCTGGCAATGACTCGACTGTATTTATGTACAATGCATTAATATGAAAGCATTTTCCATTGAGCCTTGTAACTTTGATAATGATATTTAGGAGCCAAAGCAATAAGCCCCTGGCTCCTCCCTCCCTTAACCTATCGTTTTAAGTTGACCAATTCTTGTAAAATTTCATCCGATGTCGTGATAATCCGGGAATTCGACTGGAACCCACGTTGCGCAACGATCATTTCAGTAAACTCTTCGGATAAATCCACATTGGACATTTCCAAAGAACCTGATGCAATCACCCCGCGGCCCTCACCTGCAATATTGATGTTTGCAGTACCTGAATTGATCGATTCCTGAAAAGTATTACCACCGGTTTTCGTCAAGCCTGATGAATTGGAAAACTTGGCAACGGCCAATTGGCCTAATGTTGTGATCAGACCGTTGGAATATACGCCATTTATTTCCCCTGATGAACCAATATTAAAGCTCTCCAGTTTCCCTTCTTTATTACCATTCGGATTGACAAGAGCAGTCGTAGAACCTTTAACTTGAGTAAGGTTCGAGAAATCAAAATCCAATTTAATCTTCTGAACGCTTTCGTCAACTGCTGTATTCGAGTCATCCTCTTTGCCGCTTGAAATGTTAATGGTTTGACCAGCCAGGGTTTTATCAGCTACCACTAACTGACCATTAGCATCGAAGTTCGACGAAGTGAACGATTTTGGTTTAGTAGCTGAAGTATCCCCAAAAGTAGCAGGTTCTTCATCAAAAAGCTCCCATTTATCATCACCGGTCTTTTGGAAATAGATAGTTGCCGTTTGTTCTTTACCCTTTTCATCCACAACTTTCATTTGTTGGCTAAATACGGTACCATCAATTGCGTCAGCAGCTAGATTTTCACTTACTGATATTTTAGTAGAGGTTACAGCAGGTAAAATCGCATTGACGTTAACAGCAACGTCACCTATTGTTTTTGATCGTTTTCCGTTTTCATCAACCTTATAAGCCTGTACCTTCAAACCATTCGAGTTGACAAGCGTACCATTATCATCCAGATAAAAGTTTCCTGCACGTGTATACGAAAGTGCATCGCCTTGTTTGACGATGAAATAGCCATCCCCAGATATACCTAAGTCAAGATCACGGCCAGTGGTTTGCAAGCTTGACTGTGTATGTATGGTATCGATTGTAGCAATCGTTGAGCCCAACCCAATTTGTTTAGAATTGGTTCCACCTTTATTGGCTGTTGCTGCACTTGCACCAGATACCGTTTGGTTCATCGCATCGCTGAATGTCACGCGGCTTTTTTTGAAACCGTAAGTATTGACATTGGCGACGTTATTACCGATAACATCCAATTTTGTTTGTAGGTTTTTTAATCCGCTTATTCCCGAATACATTGAACGAAGCATGTAAAAGCTCCCCTTTCATATAGCGACTGCTTCTGTCATTCCACAGTCCAGGCTTCCTTTTCTAGGTCAAGCCCATTAATCCAAAATTATGGTTCCATTGATGTTCGTGAAAATTCGAGATGATGCTTCATCCCTGTCCATGACTGTGATGACTTTGTTGTTTTTCGTACTTACTATGAGTGCCTATTATCTGTAATTATAAGAGATTCGGTCACGCCCATCTTTTTGGCCTCATTAGCTTTATCGGCTATTTGGTTTGCGGTGCTATTTCTATATTTCTTTCATACATCCGCATTTGAGCATGTTTACTAATGGTCAACTTTTCATAAGTGGAAACAGCTGCTTGAAAATGCTGTTGAAAACCTTGTCGGACGATCTACCTTTGCGGCAAAGGTACTTTTTTTGTGACATCATCTGAGCGGAATTTGCTTGAAAACCAAGTTCATTCATATTCCCGCTCCTTAAGCTTTAGCGATTTTAATCAATTGCTCTGATGATAGCTTGGTGTTGTTTTCATCATCCACTTCAATTTGCAGCTTGCCTTTATTCAGGGATACCGAGATTACGACAGCAGACGACTCTCCATTTTTTTCATCCATCCAGGAAACACGCTTGCCTATTAATTCACTTGCCGCCGTCAAGCTATTCGTCGTGGAACTAGATTGTTTCATCGCTGAAATATTTGCGGGTTCAAGCTTTGTGCCATCTTCCAGAAGGAAATGAACACCATCACCTTTATATTGGATCGACTTAACGATGCCTGTCCCTTCTTCTATCGCAAGGTCATCATCACCTTCATCCAATTTGTGCCAAGTGACTTCCTTACCGACAAAAGAGTTATAGTTCATTAAACTATTTTGTTGATTGATCCCAATTATTTCTTCCATTTGGGATCCCATATTCATCATTTGTTCCAGAGAAGAAAAAGTGGCCATTTGGGCGATGAATTCCGTATTGTCCATCGGACTTGACGGATCTTGGTTTTGAAGCTGGGTAAGCAGCAATTTCAAGAAATCATCTTTTCCCAATGCATCCCCGGTTTTTCTGTTTTCAGTTTGGGATTTTGATAATAATAGTGACTTATCGATGGTCGTCATTTTTCCACCTACACTTCCAGATTTAACAGAGCATCGGCAAGGGATCCCGTAAACTCGCTTTCCGTCTCATCATTGCTTTCTTCCTTACTCTCTTGTTGCTCATTATGTTCATCCGTGTCTTTCTGGCTGAATTTCTCGGAGTTAAAAGCATTGAAGGACTGTGATATTTCAATTTTTTCTATCTGAATGTTTTGGCCGCTAAATGCTTGTTTTAAGCCATGAATCTGTTTTTCAAGTATATCTTTGGCCTGAGCAGTAGTAGCCATAATCTTGGCTGACAGCATACCATCCTTTTGAATCAACTCGATCCTAAGGGAGCCCAAATGTTCGGGATTCAATCTGATCAACAGTTTATTTACTCCGTTAGTTCCGCTAAAGTTCGTTTTACTCAAAATATTTTCAAATTGTTTGATAAACTCTTCTTGACTTACAGTTTGATCACCTTTGGAAGCTGTCAAGACAAATTGCTCCAACTTTGTCATGAGAAAAGGCATGGAACCTTGATGGTTACCGCTATCCCCATTCTGCAATGTCACACCGCTTCGGATTGTCCCTTCTTTACTTACCTTGTCACTCCCCGATAATTGTGAGAATGCGCTTTTCAATGTTTCCATTGTTTTATTTTGCCCTTTTTCCACAATATCGGAATGTTCAGGTTCTGACTTTTGTTTTGACTGATTGGACAGCATTTTCTCCAGTTTTCCCGTCATACCTTCAAGCAGGTTTTTCAATTGTTTCTGGATAGCTGCTTCATCTTGTGTCATATCCTTATTCTCCGAGAGAAGATCTTGAATTTTCACCAATTTCAAAAGATTCACCACACCAGGTAAAGGGAGACCATTCGATTCTTCATCACTCAAGACTGTAACTTTTTTTAGGATTGAATAAAGTTCCATGACATTGGCTGATAACAAACTGTGTGGATTCAGGCTCAAGTCATCCTGTTCTTGTTCTAAATCCATTTCCTCGATGCTCGCAAAGAAATCAGTAAGGGCACCCTCATCATTTCCGGTTACTTTTTTTAATACCAGTAAAAGAAGGTTGCTAAATTCTTCTTGGTTGTTTACTGAATGACTTTCAACAACACTCTCTTCGCCTGGATCACTTAACCTTTCAAGTTTCAAAAAAACAAGCAAATCCTTTAAAACGGACAATCGTTCTTCAGTAATGCCACCTGATTCCGATGGAAGGGATGGTTCCACCTCTACGACAGACTGAAGGACGAAACCAAACCCGGTATAAGTTTGCTGATTTTGCTTAATTGGTATCTTTTGATCTAATGATGCCAAGGTAAGTAAAGAATTGATGGCTGAATTCATATATTATTCACCTCCGTACTCTTTTCTCTTAAGAACTTTGTTCCGTTAGTTTCTTCGTTAACCTTGCAGCATCAGCGGTTGTCATTTGCTCCAATACCTTAGCTAAAGTGGCTGCCTTCATACTTGAGAGAATCTCCACCGCGTCTTCATCATTCATTTCTGTAATGATGGGTGCAGACTTCTTGGGAGCCATGGTTTCATAAGTGCGGATTATATCTTTGAATGCCTGTTTACTACCATTCTGACTATCCTTAAGTAGATTCATTTCTGTTTGAAGCTGCTGTTTTTCAGCTTCTGCCTTTTCAATGGCCTTGTCACGTGTATCAATGATGCCCTCAAGCTTGTCTATCTCTTTTTCCTTGTTTTCAATCTCGGTTTCTAATTTTTCGAGCTTCATCAAAACTTTCTCATCATTCTTGGATGGATTACCTTTCTCTTCACCATTTTGATTCGATTCAATGAATGGTATTTCCCCTGACATTTCCTTTGCCTTTTCCACAACATCGACCCCCGCAACTGTAAAAACGATCAACGCTACAGTTACCGCAAAGATTAAAGGAATGAAGATGACAAGAAACCATTGAAACTTACTTATTTTGTTTTCTTCCAATTCTTCCAATCCAGTAGATTCATTACTTTTTTTACGCATTTTATCACCTAACGCCTTTGCTTAAGAATTGCCGGATTGATATTTCATCCATTTGTTTATTCTCAGCTTCCTTAATGACATCCAGAAATTTATGAAAATCATTTTCTTTCATTTTCTCGTACTTTTTAACCTCAATATTCCTTGCCATCAATATACCCCGTTGAACATTCATCTTGTATCGCGCTTCAATGACCTCCTGTTGACAGTGGCTTAAGAGTTTCTCCAAGTTGTCCATAAATAACTGATGGTGACGAATTTCCTGAACGGATAATCCATTTCGCAGCTTTTCCTGTTGAAACTCGAGCAACTCTTCTTTTTTCCTTAAAAGCTTATATAACTTTTCTGCCACTTCTTCAAATTTTTTTAAAGCAGTATTATATTTAGCTAGTGCATCGGTTTTTTCTTTTTCTTTGATGGTCAGGATCTTCTCGAATTTGTATTGATAAATCATAACTAATCACCTTTCTCCATCAATTCGACAAGGGCGTTAATACTATTATCTTTGGGAGCTTTTTCATGGGTGCCTTGCTTTAAAAATGAAATGATTTCCGGATAGCGGGTAATGGAGTTATCAATTTGTTTGGAAGACCCTTTCTTATAAGCTCCTATATTAATCAAATCTTCCGATTCCATATAGGTTGATAAACTTGCCCTTAATCTTTCTGCGGAGTTTTTATGCTTGTCCCCAACAATATTATTCATGACACGACTTATGCTCTTTAATACATTGAGGGCTGGAAACTGACCTTTATTGGCTAAGTTACGGTCTAGTATGAAGTGACCATCCAAAATCCCCCTGACAGCATCAGCAATCGGCTCATTCATATCATCACCGTCGACTAGAACCGTATAAAACGCTGTAATGGTACCTAGCTGATTTGTTCCAGTTCTCTCGAGTAATCTTGGAAGGATGGCAAAAACGGATGGCGTATACCCTTTGGTCGTCGGCGGTTCTCCGATAGCAAGTCCGATTTCCCTCTGGGCCATCGCAACCCTCGTGACTGAATCCATCATCAGCATCACGTTCAATCCCTTATCACGAAAATGTTCGGCGATGGCCGTTGCCGTTAAAGCACCTTTTATCCTCATCAACGCTGGTTGATCAGATGTTGCCACTACAACGATTGATCGTGCCAGCCCTTCAGGTCCAAGATCTTTCTCAATGAATTCACGAACTTCCCGGCCACGTTCTCCAACAAGACCGATTACGTTTAAGTCAGCCGTCGTATTCCTTGCTACCATTCCAAGTAGCGTACTTTTCCCTACTCCGCTCCCTGCAAAGATACCAACACGTTGACCTTTTCCAACTGTTAATAAACTATCAATCACTCGCACTCCTACATCTATCTGTTCATCAATGGGAGGTCGTTTCATCGGATTTGGCGGATCTTGATCCACAGGAACTGTAGCTAGACCTTTTGGAAGCCGTGAATCATCAATCGGATGTCCCAATGGATCGACTACCTTCCCAATAAGTCCACTTCCCACCTTTATCTCAAGACTCCGCCCGCTTCCTTCCACGATACAACCCGGTGCAATATCGCTAACTGCTGTAAATGGCATTAAAATAACCATTTCATCACGGAAACCGACAACTTCAGCTAATATTCTGTTTTTCTTTTTTTGTATACCCGTATAGATATAACAAACATCGCCTACAGAGCTTTCAGGGCCTTGAGATTCTATCATTAACCCTACGACACGCTTGACCCGTCCATAATGTTTGAATGGATCAACTTCATCGACTAAGGGCAATAGGTCTCTAGTTTTCATCTTTACTCCCCTTCCAGCAATTCAGTTAGTTTCACTTTTATTTCCTGCAACTGACTGTCGACACTTGCATCCATTCTTCCATTTTCGGATTCGATAATACAGCTGTTTTCTTCAAGTTCATCATCCGGAAAGATATATAACTCGGTATCCTTTGGAAAGATTGCCATCAACTCTTCCTTATGAGAGAGAATCGATTGATATTGGACCGGGTGGATATGCAATTGTACTTCACGGTAATCCCTCACCTCTTTGATGGCTCTCTTGACTATGGATAGAAAAGACACTTCATCGTTTTCAAGCTGGTGCCCGATAATTTTCTCCGCCACCTTCACGGCAAGATTCAAAATAACGGTTTCAGATGATTCGATATGCTGCCGATAATCTTTTTTAGAGGACTCTACCACTTCTTTTGCGAAAGCTATTTCCCCTGCAATCTCGTTATAACCCTTTTGGATTCCATCTTCGACTCCTTGCTGATACCCTTCTTTTTGAGCTTGTTCGATAAACATCACTTTTTCTTGATTTTCCCAATGTTCTCGTTCTAACTGGATTTCTGCAGCTATCGTTTGGGCTTTTTGTTTAGCATCCAGTAATAACATTTCGGCTTCCTGCTTAGCATCATTCAGAAATTCATCAGATTGAAAATGTTGAACGTTTCTCCGTTCATCTGCATCATCATTTTGAAGAAAGTAAAAAGGTCGAACTTTTATCGCTATCTTTTTGCTTTTCTCCTGATGGGCCTGCTGGGATTTGATAATCCTAGACAATGATATCATCCCCTCCACCGCGGGCAATCACAATATCTCCATTTTCTTCCAGGTTACGAATGACAGCAACTATTCTGGATTGTGCTTCTTCTACATCACGCAAACGTACAGGCCCCATATATTCCATTTCTTCCTGGAACGTTTCGACCATGCGTTTTGACATGTTTCGGAAAACGATTTCTTTCACTTCATCACTTGCCACTTTAAGAGAAAGTTTAAGGTCTTCATTATCAGAATCCCTTACTACACGCTGAATCGCCCTGCCATCAAGGGTCACGATATCTTCAAAAACAAACATTCGTTTCTTGATTTCCTCAGCAAGCTCTGGATCTTGAATTTCGAGTGCATCCAAGATCGTTCTTTCCGTGGAACGGTCAACACCATTCAACACATCCACAACCGCTTCTACTCCACCAGTCTGTGTATAATCTTGGGTCACGGTCGCAGAAAGTTTCCTTTCGAGTATTTGCTCGACTTCATTGATGATTTCCGGCGACGTGCTGTCCATTAAAGCTATCCTTCTTGCAATATCGGCCTGCACCTCTTGCGGAAGTTCAGACAATATTTGTCCAGCCTGTGTGGGATCAAGATAGGACAAAATTAATGCAATAGTCTGCGGATGCTCGTTCTGGATGAAATTCAAGATCTGTCCAGGATCTGCCTTTCGGGCAAAGTCGAATGGACGAACTTGTAAGGAAGATGTTAAACGGTTAATGATGGCGGCTGCCTGATCAGTACCTAATGCCTTTTCAAGTACCTGCTTCGCGTATCCTATCCCGCCCTGTGAGATGTAATCCTGTGCTAAAGCAATATTATGGAATTCTTCCAGGATTTCTTCTTTATCATGGGAGTCCACTTTCCTCACTCCCGAAATTTCTAGAGTCAATCTTTCAATTTCCTCTTCAGAGAGATGCTTATATACGGATGCAGAAACATCCGGGCCTAAGGAAATAAGGAGGATGGCAGCTTTCTGTTTGCCAGTCAATCCAGTCTTTTTTTTTCTTTCTGTCACTTTCCCTGCCTCCTAGTCTTCTGCTATCCAGCTTCTTAATAATTTTGCAAATTCATCTGGTTTTTCTTTTGCAAGTTTCTCAAGCTGTTTTCGTTTTAAAGATGCTTCCGTTTCCTTCTCTTTGTTTAAATCCGGAACATCAAATACAACTTCTTCCTCTTCAACCTCGTACTCCTCTTCCATTTCAGCTTGCTTTCGGGAACGGAAGAATAAGATTAAGAGAATGATAATGACTAGTAAAAGCACTCCACCGACGATGTATGCCCATATTGGTAACGATGGACTCGTTTCATCTTTTGGCAACTTCATTTTTCCGTTAAAAGGTTGAACGGAAATCGCAATTTTATTATTAAGCTCCTCTTCCGTCAGTTCTTCCCCTTCAACTTTTTTCTCGATTGTCGTGCGTATTATCGTACCAAGGATTTGGGAAATATCATCCACACTCTGTTGAGATAAAGAATTTGGATCGTCAGCAGTGGGCGGTTCAACCATGACCTGAATGCCTAAATCCTTAACTTTATATGGGCTTCCGACTATTTCCTTCTTGATTCGGTTCACTTCACTATTTATCTTTTCATCCACTTTTTCATAATCACCGGATCCGGTTGTGCCTTCAACGTAACTGGATCCCAATGAATCAGAGGAATCCTCACTTTGCGGAACGCCTCCTGCACCTGCTGCGTCCCCACTATACGATTCATTGATCCTTTGCGCAGAAATCTCAATTCCAGCCATATTTTCTTCATCGACCGGTTCAACTAAATTCTCTTCCCGGTTTTCTTGAGTGAAATCAACGTCTGTCGTGACAGAAACAACCACTTTGTCTCTCCCCATTATCGTTCCAAGCATATTTTGTACCTGTCTTTGAATATCGCGTTCTATTTCTTTTTTAATTTCGTTTTGGGTAGCAAAAGCCGACGCAAAAGAAGAATTTTTATTTTCAAGATCGAAGTACTCAAAGTCTTGGTTCATAATGACGATATTATTTGTAGGAAGATTAGGGACACTTTTTGAGACCAGATGATAAAGGGAATTGATTTGACTTTCTTCAAATTTATAACCGGGTTTTGTATTCAATACAATGGATGCTGACGATTCCCCAGCTGAATCACTGACGAAAACTCCTTTATCAGGAAGAGTGATCATTACACTGGCATCTTCTACTCCATCAATTTTTTTTATTAAACTGGCCAATTCCGTTTGCATCGAGTCCAGTTTAATGACATTGAATTCATTTTCAGTCATCCCGATACCAGCACTTTGACTAAAAAAAGAATAGTCGATACTGCCGGATTCCGGAATTCCTTCAGCTGCCAGTTCCACTTTCAGTGAATCCAGGCTTTCTTCAGGAACCATTATGGTCGTACCATTTTCAGATACTTCGTTCTTAATCCCTTGACTGTCTAAATTTTCTTTGATACTCCCCGTCTCCGATGGAGTTAAATTGGAATATAAGGGCACCAGCGTCGTACGAGTGGTTAAAATTGAAACAGCCGTAATGATGATGATAATCAATGCTGCTGAACCAATCATCATCATTTTTTGTTTTTTACTGCGGCTCTTCCAGTAAGTAGTTAATTTGTTCTTAACATTCACTAATACTTCATTCATTTAAATCCCCCGGTCAGTCTATGAATTTATGAGTGGGGGATTCATTTTCCCCCTGGTCATTTTTCTCAATATTAATGAGGTCTTAAAAATGAATGCTATATACTCATTCTCATCATTTCTTGGTAGGCTTCAACAACCTTATTCCGAACCTCTAATGTAGCCTGCATGGTAACGCTGGCTTTTTGTGAAGCTATCATCACCGAATGAAGCTCAACATCATCTCCATTAACCAGTTTGGTTGTAAGGTCATCAGATGTCGCTTGTGTTTCGTTGACTTTATTCATTGATTCTTTTAATACCGACGCAAAATTCCGGTGTGCTTCGTATGGTGTATTAGTATTGTTCTGATTTTTTTTCAGCACATTACCTGGATGGTCCATTGGCGAAAGAGAAATCCCCTCCATATCAACACTCTCCATTCAAATTTTATTTTCCGATTTCCAACGCTTTCATCATCATTCCCTTTGATGCATTTAAAACTGTCACATTTGCTTCGTATGAACGTGTTACATTCATTAAATCGACCATTTCCCTAAGCGGGTCGACATTTGGCATTTCAACATAACCGTCTTCATTGGCATCTGGGTGTTCGGGATTGTAATCCAGTTCAAAAGGTGTTTTGTCTTTAACAATTCCAGTCACCTTTACTCCATTCCCGACCTCGCTTGTTTTTCCGGATGCTGCGTTTAAAAAACTTGAAAAACCTTCTTCCTTACTTTGCATCACAACCGCTTTTCTTGTGTATGGTTTCCATGTTTTCGATTCCGCGTCATATTCTCCCCTGGTCGTATCGGCATTAGCCATATTCGCAGATATTACATCCATCCTTAACCTTTGACTGGTCAGACTAGACCCAGTCATATTTATACTTTGGAAGATTCCCATCACTTACCTCCTCTAATTACATTCTCCAATGATTGAAACTTACCTGAAAGCCTTTCTGTGACTGCATTATAATAAATCTGATTGGCAGCAAGATCCGTCATTTCCTTATCAACGTCCACACTATTTCCGTTATTGTTATATTGGACGTTTTTCTGCGTCACGATGGGAGAAACATGACTGCCCTCTGATTTGAAGGTGAAATGTCGTTCATCGGTTCGATATGACTCCAGGGAATCTTCCAGCTCTGCTTTAAAGGATTGTGTTTTGTCGACCTCTTTAGCTTTATAGTTAGGCGTATCCGAATTGGCTATGTTCTGTGAAATGACTTTTTGTTTTGTATTAGAATAATTAAGAGCATTTTCTAGTGATTGAAAAGTATTCGAAAATAATTCCATATCGATCACCTCTTTCTTTATTTAACAGATAATTACTTTACCAATAAATTAACCCAATGCATTTATGGTTTAATTTTAAAGAAACATAATAAGTATGTCCATAAACAACACAAAGACTTTAGACCTATTATCGTCGAAATTTGTCACAAATTGCTCAAATTTGGCGTAATTTTTAGTATTATTCTAGGATTAATATTACGTATATTACATTTTATTATGATATTCTACATTTTAACCAAATTTTACTTCTATTAGCTTATTTATCATATCGAAAAACCGATCTATATACCTGATACTTTAGAACTAATTTTTACATTTACTTTCAAGTAATTATTTCCATTTAGTTAATTTCATCCTTTTAAATAAAGGGTTTATTAAAAAACATATGACAAATGCACTATTTCGTTTTTTTAAAAAACGAATCATTTCAAAGTTATTACCCATTCGACAAATTTCCCTTTTACAATAAGAAGGACTGAAACTCTTTACCTAAAAGTCATTGATTACATAAAATTAATTACCCCCAGCAACTTTTAGTTTTCATCATTTCAATAGTTATAATAATATAATTACCCTTTTAAAGAAAAATTTAACTATATTTATAGCTCCTCGTAAAAAACACGCTTTATTCGCATTTCCATTTAAGATCTTTAATTCGAATTACCTCTTTTTGCTTGTTTGTCTTGTCCTAGCCAGCTTCACATGGAAAAAACTCACAAAAAAAGGCAGCCCTTTTTCAAGGGCTGCCTTTCTGTATGTTAATTATTTTTAAGCTTCTCTAATTCAAGAAGGAATTTATCATTCAATACTTTGATATAAGTACCTTTCATCCCAAGGGAGCGTGATTCAATGACTCCTGCACTCTCTAGTTTCCTAAGCGCATTTACGATTACGGAACGAGTGATGCCTACACGGTCTGCGATTTTTGATGCTACAAGCAGACCTTCATTACCTTTAAGCTCTTCAAAAATGTGCTCAATAGCTTCCAATTCGCTGTACGATAACGAGGAAATTGCCATTTGAACCACAGCTTTACTACGAGCTTCTTCTTCTATCTCTTCTGATTTTTCACGAAGGATTTCCATACCTACTACAGTCGCACCATACTCAGCCAAAATTAAATCGTCATCGTGAAATTTTTCTTGTAATCGAGCAAGAACCAGAGTTCCTAAACGCTCTCCCCCACCCATAATCGGTACGATCGTTGTTAAACCAGTTGCGAAAAGCTCTTTGTTTTCCACTGGGAAAGCAGTGTATTCACTTTCGATATCAAGATTGGAAGATGTTTCGGGAATATTGAATAGGTTTTTTGTGTACACTTCAGGGAATTGTTTATCTTCCAACATTTTGTACATGCGTTCATTTTCGATTTGCTGACTTACCGCTATGCCTAGTAATTTCCCGCGGCGGCTGACGACAAAAACATTTGCTTCGATAACTTCACTTAAACTTTCGGCCATTTCTTTGAAGTTAACTGCTTTACCTGCTGCTTTTTGGAGCATTGCATTGATTTTTCTTGTTTTTGCTAATAAGTTCATTTGATTTGTTCCTCCTAAAAATACCATGGTTCACAATAACTATGAAGTTGTATTTCCGTAATTTTATGTTCATTGCATAGGCAAATTATTGCCAATTGTTTCTAAATTAAAGGATAAACTGGCTTAAATCTTTGTTCCGGGCGATAGAACCAAGCTTACCTTCGACATATTGGGGCGTAATTGTAATCTTCTCCATCGTAATTTCCGGTGCTTCAAACGATAAGTCTTCCAGCAGCCGTTCTAAAATGGTATGAAGTCTTCTTGCACCAATATTGTCTGTGTTTTGATTCACTTCGAAGGCCACTTCAGCTATCTTACGAACAGCATCGTCAGAAAATTCAATTTCTATACCTTCAGTTTCTAATAAAGCAACATATTGTTTTAACAAGGCATTATCCGGTTCATGAAGAATCCGTACAAAGTCGTCTACAGTCAGTTTGTTCAATTCTACACGGATTGGAAATCTACCTTGTAATTCAGGGATAAGGTCGGATGGTTTAGCCATATGAAAGGCTCCTGCTGCAATGAATAAGACATGATCCGTTTTAACTGAACCATATTTAGTCACGACTGTCGAACCCTCAACAATTGGCAGGATATCCCTTTGGACACCTTCTCTTGATACATCCGCGGATGAACTTCCAGACTTCTTACTGGCAATTTTGTCGATTTCATCAATGAAGATAATTCCATTTTGCTCAGCACCGTATACTGCATCGGACGTTACTTCATCCATATCAATCAATTTTGCCGCTTCTTCATTTGTTAAAACGATTCTCGCTTCACTTACCTTCAATTTGCGCTTCTTGCTTTTCTTTGGCATCAAGCTTCCTAAAGCGTCCTGCATGTTCATCCCCATTTGTTCCATTCCCGAACCTTGGAGCATATCAAACATCGAAGCAGCCTGTTCTTCCACTTCGACTGTTATCATTTCACTTTCTAACTCACCATTTGTCAGTTTTTCAGCGACGATTTTTCTTTTTTCCTGCAAACTTAAATCTTCGGAATTTTCTTCCGAATCCTGTTCATCTTGATTGTTATTGCCTCCAAAAAAGACTTCAAGAGGATTCTTGAAATTACTCTGTTTTTTGGTTGATGGCACTAATAGCTCTATTAAACGTCTATTTGCATTTTCTTCAGCCCGTTCCTTTACGCTGGCCATCTTTTCTTCCTTCACGAGGCGGACGGAAGTCTCCACCAAATCACGAACCATGGACTCTACATCCCGGCCGACATATCCGACTTCCGTAAATTTCGTTGCTTCGACTTTTACAAAAGGAGCACCTACCAATTTAGCCATTCTCCGAGCTATTTCTGTTTTCCCAACGCCAGTCGGTCCAATCATTAATATGTTCTTCGGAACGACTTCATCACGAAGTTGATCCGAGAGAAGGGAACGTCGGTAGCGATTCCGAAGAGCCACTGCCACTGCCCGTTTTGCTTCACGCTGACCTACGATATACTGATCCAGTTTTTCAACGATTTGCCTCGGTGTTAAATTAGCTTTTTTTGACATTTGCGCTCCTCCTTACAACTCTTCCACGATTATATTCGTATTGGTAAATACACAAATTTCCGCTGCAATTTGTAAAGATGATTCTGCGATTTCCTTTGCCGATAAATGGTCACTGGAAAATCGCATTAATGCCCTGCCGGCAGCCAGTGCATAATTCCCTCCCGATCCTATGGCGAGAATTCCGTCATCCGGTTCAATTACTTCCCCGGTACCAGAAACGAGCAGCAAATGGTTCTTATCCATCACGACCAGCATGGCTTCGAGCTTTCTCAATACATTGTCACTTCTCCATTGTTTTGCCATTTCGACGGCAGCACGCTGAAGGTTGCCATTATACTCTTCAAGTTTAGCTTCGAACATCTCAAATAAAGTGAATGCATCTGCAACAGAACCTGCAAAACCTGCAAGTACATTACCATTAAAGATTTTTCTTACTTTCCTTGCGGTATGCTTCATCACTACTGAATTTCCTAAAGTAACCTGCCCATCACCGGACATGGCACATTCACCTTTATGATGCACTGCAAATATCGTTGTCATAAAGTGTCCCCTTTCAACATTTAAGGCCGCGGATGTGATGCATTGTAGACTTTTTTTAATTGGTCTTTTGTAACATGCGTATACACTTGCGTTGATGAAATTTTAGAATGACCAAGCAATTCCTGTACCGTCCGAATGTCCGCCCCATTATTCAATAGGTGTGTAGCAAAGGAATGCCTTAGCATATGGGGATGAAGACTTCCATCTGCGGCTGACTTTTTAATCAATTCATTCAATATATAGCGAACTCCCCTAGGTGTAAGAGGGTCTCCACGAAAATTAACAAATAAATAAACATGCGCCTTGGCGTCAGACGAAGTCATTTCCATCCTGGCTGTACGTATGTATAAATCTATCGCTTCTTGAGCATATCTACCAACCGGAACGTAGCGATCTTTTTTTCCTTTTCCATGGACCAGTACTGTACCTAAGGAAAGATCGATATCCTGCAGTTTAATCTCACAGCATTCACTAACGCGAATGCCTGTCGCATAAAGTAATTCCAATAATGCATTGTTCCTTATTCCTATCGGTGAATCTTTCTTTAAAGAAGAAAACAACAGTTTCATTTCCTTCTCATAAAGAAAACGTGGCAGTCTTTGATCCTTTTTAGGTAAAGAAACAAGAGAAAAAGGATTATCCTTCACATCACCTTCACGTAGTAAAAATTTATAAAAGCTCCGTAAGCAAGAAGTCTTTCTGGCTACAGTGCGCTTAGAAAGTTTTTTCTCATATAAATTCGTTAAAAACAACCGGACATCAAAATATTCAACAGACGTGATATCGGCAATGCCCTGTTCGTTAAGGAACAGGAAAAATTCTTGAATATCACGTTTGTAATTTTCAATGGTGTAATGTGAACTGTTTTTTTCAATTTGTAAATATTCGATGAAGGATGATAATGCCTTTTTTTGATTAATCATGGAAACACCTCGCAAAGGCTAATAAATAGTATCATACTTTAAAACAGCAGGCAAATATTTTACAAATTTTTCACAAAGTTCTGAATTGTGTCCAAAGCGCGTTTAGCATGTGTTTCGTTACGCTCTTTTTTGGATTTGATTCTCACTTCAAGGTCTGGAAGCAATCCAAAGTTGGCATTCATCGGCTGAAAACTCTTTCCATTTGTCGACGTTATGTACCTTGCCATGCTGCCCATTGTCGTCTCAGCAGGGAAAATGGTAGGCTCCAATCCCTGGACGATCCTTGCAGCATTGATACCTGCAACTAGTCCCGATGCTGCCGATTCTACATACCCTTCGACGCCAGTCATCTGACCTGCAAAGAATAAATCATCCCGATTTTTGAATTGGTACGTAGGCTTCAGAACATTAGGTGAGTTTATGAAAGTGTTGCGATGCATAACTCCATAACGTACAATTTCCGCATTTTCCAATCCAGGTATGAGCTGCAATACTTCTTTTTGCGGCCCCCATTTCAAATGTGTCTGAAAACCAACAATGTTGTAGAGAGTTCCTGCCGCATCATCTTGGCGCAATTGAACTACAGCAAAAGGGCGTTTTCCTGTTTTCGGATCTTCCAATCCAACAGGCTTCAATGGACCAAATAACATCGTTTTCTTCCCACGTGAGGCCATCACTTCAATCGGCATGCAACCTTCAAAAAAGATTTCTTTTTCAAATTCTTTAAGTGGGACTGTTTCAGCGGCAATCAATGCTTCATAAAAGCGGTCAAACTCCTCTTCCGTCATCGGACAGTTCAAATAAGCGGCTTCCCCTTTATCATAGCGGGATTTCAAATATACTTTATCCATGTTGATGCTGTCTTTTTCAAGAATTGGAGCGGCAGCATCGTAGAAATACAAGTATTCTTCATCCATGATTTGCTTTAAGCTGTCCGAAAGTGACTGGCTTGTAAGCGGACCGGTTGCAATGACCGTAGGACCATCCGGAATTTCCGTCACTTCCTCATTAATGACCGTTACATTTGGGTGATTTTTGACCTTTTCCGTCACTAGTCCGGCAAATTCATGGCGATCAACAGCTAAAGCACCCCCAGCCGGCACAGCGCAAGCATCTGCTGCGGACATGATGACCGAATCAAGTATACGCATTTCTTCTTTTAATACACCAACTGCATTTGTTAACGTATTTGCCCGAAGTGAATTGGAACAAACAAGTTCAGCGAATTTATCGGTATGATGGGCTGGCGTTTGTTTTACCGGGCGCATTTCGTATAGATCGACTTTAATTCCTCTTTTAGCTAACTGCCACGCCGCTTCACTTCCAGCAAGCCCAGCACCGATTACACTTACTTTTGTTTCTTTCATTTTTCGAACCTCCATGTATAGATATGATAAGACAGGATCATTTATCATTAAAATTGCTTTCATAAAAGTTTCATTTTTAACGATATCTATGTATTTATACCCAAAATACCCATTCCTGTTATTAATTTAAAGCATATGCCGCAATCCGGCATTCTTCCTGCAATCCATCTTTTCTAAAAAGGATAACGGACGCAAATAGGAATTATATCTTTAAAAGAATATACTTGTCCACTGAATTTTACATCACATGGCCCAAATAAAAAAGTTTCAAGCTTTATCCATTTTCTTCTTAGAAGTAATTCCACTCATTATCATGATATCACACTTCCCCGAACATAAAGAAACTCGGCAGATGCCGAGTTTCTTTATATTAGGATTTCTCACTTGTAAATAAGGAAAGTAAACGAATTCACGGTCTTTTCTATGCTTGAGGCGTTTCTTTGAAATCACAATCCATGCACTGAACCTGGACGCCTTTTTTGAGTTTTTTCTCAACAAGTGTACCTTCACATTTTGGACAACTCCGCGGAAGCGGCTTATCCCAAGAAATGAAGTCACATCCAGGGTAGGTATCACACCCGTAAAATATGCGGCGTTTTTTACTTTTCCTTTCAATGATGTTTCCTTCTTTACATTTCGGGCATTTGACACCGATTTCTTTAACGATTGGTTTTGTGTTACGGCAATCCGGGAAATTACTGCATGCCATGAACTTTCCATAACGCCCCATCTTATAGACCATCTCATGTCCGCATTCCAAGCAATCTTCACCAGCAGGCTCATCTTTAATTTCTATTTTCTCCATTTCGACTTCGGCTTTAGCCAAATGAACGGCAAATTCTTTATAAAATTCATCGATGACCTTTATCCATTCGATACTGCCCTCTTCGACGCTATCAAACTCCTGTTCCATCTTGGCAGTGAACTCTGCATCAAGAATATCCGGGAAGAACTCACGTATTAATTCAAGAACGATCTCACCAAGCTCAGTAGGGATGAACCGTTTATTATCCAAGGTAACATAGCCCCGTTTTTGAATCGTATCCAAGGTAGGAGCATATGTAGAAGGACGGCCTATTCCCAGTTCCTCTAGCGTTTTGACAAGACGGGCTTCAGTATATCGGGGCGGAGGCTGAGTGAAATGCTGCTTCGGCTCGACATCTTTTGAAAAGAATTCATCTCCTTTTTTCACATCAGGTAAAGCATTTTCCTTTTCTTCCACTGAGTCATCGGACCCTTCAACATATACCTTCATGAAGCCCGGAAATTTAATTTTTGAACCATTGGCCCTGAAGATGACATCCCCGTTATGCAGGTCGATGCTCATTGTATCCATGACCGCCGAAGACATTTGACTAGAAACGAATCGTTCCCAAATCAATTTATAAAGACGGAATTGATCTCTGGATAAGAACTCCTTGACTATACCCGGTTCACGCAATGTGCTTGTTGGTCTAACCGCTTCATGGGCGTCCTGAGCATTAGTCTGTTTTTTCTCCTTGCGCTGTTCAACCTGAACATATTCTTCTCCGTAACTATTTTGAATGAAGGTATGGGCTTCCTGTTTCGCAACATCGGAAATCCGGGTCGAATCGGTTCTCATATAAGTGATTAACCCGACTGTACCTTCCTTTCCAAGCTCGATTCCCTCATAAAGCTGCTGAGCGAGCATCATGGTTTTCTTTGCACGGAAATTTAATTTACGAGCCGCTTCTTGTTGCAGGGAAGAAGTTGTAAAAGGTGCAGCCGGATTACGTCTTCTTTCCTTTTTAGCCACAGCCCCTATCGTAAATTCGCCACCATTTAAAGAAGCGAGTACTTTTTTTACATCCTCTTCTGTATTTAATTCCTTCCGCTCGCCACCCAGGCTGAAAAAGGAACCTTCAAACTGTTCTTTTCCTTTTACAAAATCCGCCTTGATTGTCCAATACTCCTCTGGGATAAAATCTTTGATCTCTTTCTCCCGGTCTATGATCATCCGTACAGCGACCGATTGGACCCGGCCTGCACTTAAGCCTTTTTTCACTTTTTTCCATAAAAGCGGGCTGATATTGTATCCGACCAAACGATCCAAGACCCTTCTTGCCTGCTGGGCATCAACCAATTTCATATTTATTGGCCTCGGTGATTTAAATGATTCTTTGATTGCCTCTTTCGTGATCTCGTTGAATACCACGCGGCAATCTGAATTAATGTCAACATCGAGACTGTGAGCCAAATGCCAGGCAATGGCTTCCCCTTCTCTGTCGGGGTCAGCCGCGAGATAGATTTTTTTCGCTTTTTTTGCAGCGGTTTTCAATTCTTTTAAAACCGGGCCTTTGCCGCGGATAGTTATATATTTAGGTTCATATTCATGTTCAACATCGACACCCATTTGACTTTTAGGCAAATCGCGCACATGCCCCATGGAAGCCTTTACTTTATATTTTTTTCCCAAGTAACGTTCTATTGTTTTCGCCTTTGCGGGCGATTCCACAATCACTAAGTATTCTGACATCCAATAAATCCTCCTCAAAGAGGTAATATAAATCTTCACTATTATTAATCATTCAAAAATCATTTGTCAACACCTCTTTACTTTTCAAAGCATGCTGATTTATTTATTTATAGGGAATTTGACAAGAGGTGCATTTGCAAAACTTATAACAGTTTTACAATATTTTCAACCTTTTTGTCTAATATTTCAACCCATCTCACTAAAAGAATACCTTATTTTTCTATTTTTTTCATTTGATTCTCCGTCTATCTTCTATATTATATCGTTCAAAATTCTTCTTCAATCTGCTTAGAACTCAAAACAAGTTTTGCACCATCCTGAATCAATTGATTGGTCCCTAGTGATTCGGGACTCGTTACGTTACCAGGAAGCGCAAATACCTCCCTGCCGTGTTCCAAAGCAGCTTGTGCCGTAATGAGGGAACCGCTTTTTTCTTTTGCCTCGACTACGAATACGCCCTGTGATAATCCACTGATGATTCGATTCCTAAGCGGAAACATCCAGGGTTTCGCTATCATTTCCGGTGGAGTCTCAGATATAAGTAACCCTCTATCGCTGATTTCCTCAGCAAGGGAAATATTGGATTTAGGATATATTTGCAAAAGCCCTCCTCCTAAAACCCCAATCGTATCTCCGCCTTCCTCCAAAGTTATCTTATGTGACTCTGCGTCGATTCCTGCCGCCACCCCACTTATGATCACGAATTCTTTCTTTACAAGGGGTAACAGAATCGTTTTTAAGGCCCCCAGTCCATACGAGGTTGGCTTACGTGTCCCAACAACACCTAAGGTATTCCTCCTCGCTAGAAGCTTCTTATCGCCCTTAAAATAAAGAACCCACGGAGGATCGAATATTTGCTTCAGCAAAAATGGGTAATCATCATCGAAGATGGTCAAACAATGAATTTGACTATCTTCGTAAAGTTTAAGTTTATCGATGACATTGAGTGAATATAAATCTTTGAGAAAAAGGTTGAGCTTATTTGAAGGGATAGGAAGCATTTTCACCCATTCAATGTGGTTTGTTGTAAAGAGGGAAGATAGTGATGGGTCATTGAACATGATTTTTTGGATTGTTTTCCATCCTGCTCCGCGACAATGATGGAGATGGATTAACTTTTCAATTTTATTCAATTGGAAACGCCCCTAATCGGATATTTTTAAAAGTAGGTTGATTGTGATGGACTGGGTAAACGAAATGTGTTTACCGAGGATATTGGAGGGAAATAAAGACCGACCCAAAAAAACAGGTCGGCCCAACTTAAATCAATGGGTTTTACAAGGTTCGTAAATATCTTTTTCTTTTAGAACGGAAATCAAAGTTTCACCCATTACGGATGGAGTCTCAGCAACTTTAATTCCACATTCGTTCATTACGCGGATTTTCTCGTCAGCTGTCCCTTTTCCTCCAGAGATAATGGCACCAGCATGTCCCATGCGTTTACCGGCTGGAGCCGTACGGCCACCAATGAAACCAACAACTGGCTTAGTCATATTTTCTTTCACCCAGATAGCTGCTTCTTCTTCTGCCGTTCCGCCGATTTCCCCGATCATGATCACCGCATGTGTTTCCGGATCTTCATTGAACGCTTTCAGTACATCGATGAAGTCGGTTCCATTAACGGGATCCCCACCGATACCGACAGCCGATGATTGCCCAATTCCTGCTTGCGATAATTGGTGAACGGCTTCGTACGTTAAAGTTCCAGAACGTGAAACTACACCTACATGGCCTTTTTTGTGGATATATCCTGGCATGATACCAATCTTACACTCTTCCGGACTAATGACACCCGGGCAGTTAGGTCCGATCAAGCGAGTTTTTTTACCTTCCATGTATCGCTTCACCTTGACCATATCCAGGACAGGAATATGTTCAGTTATACAAATAACAAGATCAAGTTCTGCGTCAACGGCTTCTAGAATCGCATCGGCAGCAAATGGAGCCGGTACATAGATAACCGATGCATTCGCTCCGGTTTCATTGACAGCTTCGGAAACTGTATTGAATACAGGTACCCCTTCCGCTTCTGTTCCGCCTTTACCCGGAGTGACGCCTCCAACGATTTTCGTGCCGTATTCCAACATTTGTTTTGTATGAAATAATGCTGTTGAACCAGTGATTCCCTGAACGATCACTTTCGTATCTTTATTAATATAAACGCTCATAATGTTCCCCCCTGCCTATTATCCTACAAGTGATACTATTTTTTGTGCTCCATCTGCCATTGATTCAGCAGCCGTAATATTTAAACCTGACTCTTTTAGAATCTTTTTACCAAGGTCCACATTCGTTCCTTCAAGACGAACAACAAGAGGGACATCCAGGCCAAGCTCTTTAGCAGCAGATACTACGCCTGCAGCGATGATGTCACATTTCATGATTCCTCCGAAGATGTTAACGAAGATGCCTTTAACATTTTGATCGGATAGGATGATTTTGAAAGCCTCTTTTACTTTTTCCTCAGTAGCGCCGCCACCAACGTCAAGGAAGTTAGCCGGGTCTCCCATATAATGTTTAATGATGTCCATCGTTGCCATAGCAAGTCCTGCACCATTAACCATGCATCCGATATTTCCGTCAAGCGATATGTAACTTAGGCCATGTTTTGATGCTTCAATCTCTTTCGCATCCTCTTCATCCAAATCACGGTACTCCGCGATGTCTTTATGGCGGTAAATGGCATTATCATCGAAATTCAATTTAGCATCCAGCGCCATTACATTACCATCGCCCGTTACCACTAATGGGTTGATTTCAGCGATTGAGCAATCTTTTTCAACGAAAGCTGTATATAAGTTAACCATAAGCTTGGAAGCTTTATTTATAAGTGAAACCGGAATATTGATATTGAATGCAATCCTACGTGCCTGGAAGCCAGTCAGGCCGACAACCGGATCGATTACTTCTTTGAAAATTTTCTCTGGTGTCTTTTCAGCCACTTCCTCAATTTCCGTTCCGCCTTCTTCAGAAGCCATCAATACGACACTGTTCGTAGCACGGTCAAGGACCAGCCCGATATAATATTCCTTCGTAATGTCGCAGCCTTCTTCAATAAGTAAACGCTTAACTTCCTTGCCTGCAGGTCCTGTTTGATGGGTCACCAGCGTCTTACCAAGAATCTCTTCTGCATATGTACGCGCTTCATCAAGGTTCTTCGCTACCTTAACTCCGCCGGCTTTCCCGCGGCCGCCCGCATGAATTTGAGCTTTGACGACAACAACTTCCGTACCTAACTCCTTCGCTGCTTCCACTGCTTCATCAACAGTAAAGGCAACCCGGCCATTTGGAACGGATACCCCGTATTGTCGCAATATCTCTTTCCCCTGATACTCATGGATATTCATTTCCCATCCTCCTTATCTACTAAAAAACAACTTTGAAATTTAATGCGCGATTTCTCTACTATATTACAACAAAATTCTCCTTCGTGCATAATTTTCTTTCACATAATTTTTAAAATATTATTATAATATACTTCCACAACCTTGTATAAAGTGGAAAAAACTTTCTTCGCCGTTGTGTTTTTTCTTATGAAAAATCATCTATTTTGTTTCTGAACTTCTATTACAACAAAAGCCATTCCAGTTATAAGACTAGTAAAAACACCTCCTATCAAAGCCTTTATCGCCATTTTAATCCAGACATCCTTTCATGAAAAATTTGGGTTTCCATTGTGTTGATTCATAGGAAAAGCAAAAGGACAAAGCTGTGGCTTTGTCCTTTTGCTGATAGTTTAGTATTTTTTTAATATAATGAAAATTCGTTATTGTTTTCCCTAAAATTCTACATGAACCAACATGAATCTCTTTAGTGAAATTAAATAATCAGTCTCCTACCGATTCATGTCCTTGTCAACTTTATAAATGAATGCAAATACCTCAGCAACAGCTCCGTACAATTCTTCGGGAATTGTTTGATTTATATCTAATTGACCTAAAAGTGCAGCAAGCGCTCCGTCCTTTTGGACCGGTATATCCAGTTTCATAGCCTTTTCCAGAATATTTTCAGCCGTTTTACCTTTCCCCTTCGCCAATATGACGGGAGCCTTTGTTGTCGTTTGATCATACTTTAAAGCAATCGCTTCTTTTCGTCTATCATTTTTCATATTCGAATATCCACTCCACTATATGGACCTGTTTCTGAAAAAGGAACGGATTTCAAACCCTTGTCCCTCTCTTTTCCATTCACGGGGTTTACAAAGGAAACCCCTGATAATTTGTAATCCATTTTTTCCAGATTCTCTCTCAGGAGGTCTAGATATTGATCAGCTGCCTTTTCAAGGACTGCACCATACCCATTAATGACAGTCACTTTTATGATTCGATTTTGAACCTGCATGTCGATGACCACCTCTTTAAGGCGTTCTAGTTCTAAATAAAATAGGACTCGGCAGTAATTCGGGTCTATCTTGCCATCTTTTGTTTTCCTTCCGCTCCATTGTAATGTTAGGTCCGTTTGTGTAGATCCCAGATTAAGCGGAAGTGTAAGGAGCAAATTCTGAATCGGCCCATTTTCCTGTGAAAGGATCTGTTGAGCAGTAATCCGATTAAGGATTTGTTCTGCCATCTCCTTTATGGCTCCCGGAATTTGCTCATTCAGTAATTTAAGCAGCAGTGGTTTAAGTGTCTCTAAATCCTTCGAGAACTCCGACATATCATCTCCAGAACGATTAATGAGTGCATGTTCCAGCTGAAGACCAAGGATCTTGGTCCATTCTTTAAGTTGGTGTGCAACTGATGGCCCATTTGTGAAATCGATTGTTTGAAACTCAGCATCCAATACATGTGCAAGGGCCAGTTTCTCATTACCCATGACGGATAGAGCCTCAGGAAGCTGTTTAAGCGACTGAAAAAGCAATTCAGCCACCATACCCTTCGACTTAACCACCTGCTCTGTATCCTTATTCAAATAGCCTAAAAGGTCATCCACTACTATTTTTCCGCCTACTCCCTTTATTTCTGCCGTTGCTTCTGTAAAAGTACTCTCAAGCAAACGAAAGGCAAGAAGAGAAAGTTTTTCTCCAGAAATGTTTATTTTCTGAATCGATTGGATATCAGGTCTCATTTTTGCCCCTTCATGATCAAGTCCGTTCAATATGCGATTTATATTCAATTCTATATCTTCAACTTTACCAAATGCTCCGATTTTCACCTTGGAAAGCAATTGCAATCCTTGGTGTAATTTTTCAATCGCTGAATTTTCCGGAATACTGGACCTCGCCTCAGCTCCATAAATTAAATCCTCCAGAAAAACAGATTCCGTTATTCCCTTTGGAACAAAACCCGTTTTTTGAAGCAGGGAAAATGCGCCGGATTTCATTACGGGTGTTGAATCGGAATCCAGCCAAGCGGTAACTAGCTTTTGCAAACCGATTTGTTGTAGCTGGTTCTTTCTGGCAACATGCAAGGAATCCAATACCTCCATAAGCTTGACAGCCGTCCTCGTTTCCGAACCCCAACCCTGCAGTAGCTGTTTAAGGCCACTGAGCAGTTTGTGGAAAGGTTCGCCTTTAGCCTGTGCAAATAATGCATAAAATACTTCTTTTACAAAAGGCAATTGCTGAACGAACATTGTTTTTATGACTGGCAGACCAACTTCTTCAGCATCAGCAGCTTTTAGCCATTGCAAAGCGGACTGAAAAGTTTCCTTGGTTATCGGGAGACGATTTTTCAGGAGATATTCGGCAAGCTTCGCTGCGGCCGGTTCGTGCGTCATGCCGAGATGAGCGGTTAATTGTGCAAGCTGTTCCCTTTAAGCTGGAATAGTTCAAATTCAGGGGATCTAACGCTTTTAACACGACCTTCCCCTCATTTGGCTGCTGTACTTGAAACCAATACCTTTCACCTGTCCGAAGCGGGATATCGAGAGTGGCAATCATTTTTTGATGGCCAATCTGTACCTCGGCCGTCTGGTTAGGAGAAACCTTATTCACTTTGCCGAAAAGGATTTGCCCGTTTTTCAAACTTGCAGTTCCATGCATTTCAACGGGTGAAGATACGGTTTGACCGCTTGTTATGGATTGCATCACTCATCCTCCCTTAGTCCTTCGTTCGTGCAGCGATTTCCTTTACTGGTGCAAAACTTCTTCTATGCCAAGGTGTAAGCCCGTGCTTGTCGAGCGCTTCTAAATGTTGGCTTGTCCCATAACCCATGTGCTTGTCGAAACCATATTCCGGATATTTTTCACCATATTCCTTCATCATCCTATCACGAGTCACTTTCGCGATAATGGAGGCCGCAGAGATGGTAATGCTTCTTGCGTCCCCCTTTATGAGTGAAAGCTGCGGAATCGGCACATCCAGTTCCATCGCATCGACCAACAAATGATCAGGAAGTTCTGAAAGATCGTTCACTGCGGCCACCATCGCTTTTTTCGTAGCTTGGTATATATTGATTTCATCAATTACTTCGCTATGTACAACACCTATACCTATGGATAGTGCTTCCTTAAAAATCATTTCATAAAACAGTTCCCTTTTTGACTCTGGAATCTTTTTAGAATCATTCAGCCCTGGCAAATAAAAAGATTCCGGCAAGATGACTGCACTCGTCACAACTGGTCCTGCCAGCGGCCCTCTCCCTACTTCATCGATACCAGCAAGAATGGAAAACCCCTGTTTTCGCAATTGCCGCTCAAACTCCGTCATTTCCGTGAAAGCATCCTTTACCTGTTGTTCTTTTTCATAGGCTCTTTGCCATTTGCTCACTAAGTCGGTTACACCCTTTCGGCTGTCCTCCCGGCATTCCTGTAAAAATAAATCTCCAGGCTCACTTATTGTCTTTAACTTTGAGGAGATTTCCTTAATGCTCATTGCAGTTTTCATCATCTATCACCCATCATATTAATTATCGGCAGTCTTGCTTTCCTTCTACAGTTCAAACAAAAATACGGAGTGGAAAAGAGACATCAAAAAGAAATAACCTTTTCGACATCCAACTCCAGCTCCGTATCAACCTTTTCACTGACTGTCTTCAAAAATCAGGTCAATGTCTTGTAAATTCTACTTAATGTTATTCGGGGATATTATCTTCTTCATAATCCTTAGGGACCTCAAACGTAAGCGGACCCATCTTTTCTGAACGGATTTCACGTACGACCAACTCTGCGGTTTTGTCATAATCAATGAAGCCTCCAGATGCTAAACAGCCCCTGAACTTTCCGACCGCATCGAATAGTTCGAGCGTTTCCTGAGGAATTGCATCCAAGTTATAACGGGATTTCAATCTATCCGGATATTCTTTTTCCAAAAAGCGAAGACCGTATAACGAAACTTCGTGCAAGTTTAAAATCGTATCCTTGATCGCTCCTGTCAAAGCAAGCTTCAAGCCTACTTGCTGATCCTCGAATTTAGGCCAAAGAATCCCCGGCGTGTCCAGCAATTCCAATTCCTTACCAACTTTTATCCATTGCTGTGCTTTCGTGACACCAGGTGTATTCCCTGTTTTGGCAATGTTCTTTTTGGCAAGTCGATTTATTAAAGTTGATTTCCCTACGTTCGGAATACCTACTATCATGGCGCGGATCGCTCTCGGTTTTATTCCTCTTGATTCCATCCGGTCATACTTCTCTTTTAAAAGTTTTTTAGAAGCAGTTGTAATCTGGTTTAAACCGTTTCCTGCCTGTGAGTTAATGGCTATTGCCGTTTTTCCCTGCGATTTATAATATTCAAGCCACTTATTCGTTTTTACAGGATCGGCCATATCAGCTTTATTCAAAAGGATAACCCTCGGTTTATGCTGTATGATTTCATCGATCATCGGATTTCGTGAAGATGCCGGAATCCGGGCATCCACAAGTTCAAAGATGATGTCGATCAGTTTTAATTTCTCTGTTACTTCCCGTCTTGCTTTGGCCATATGGCCAGGGAACCACTGTATTGTCAATGGAATCCACCTTCCTACTATTCCGCCAATCGAAGGTCTTCGATCGGCCAATAAACTAATTTAGTTTTTCCTAACACTTTATCGTAAGGAACAACACCAACGCCAATATGGCGGCTGTCCTTACTGAAACGACGATTATCCCCTAAGACGAATAGGTGGTCTTCAGGCACCGTTCCTTGTTCTATGACATCACTTAATGTAAAAGGTTCCGTCAAAGCCCCGCCATCAATCAATTGTTTTTTATATTCATCCAAGTATGGCTCAGAATAAGCTTTTCCATTCACGTAAAGAGTATCATCTTTATATTCCACTTTTTCCCCTGGCAATCCGATGACCCGCTTTATGTAATCCTTGCCTTCTGGAGCTTCGAAAACGATAATGTCGAATCTTTTCGGTTCACCAATCGAATAGGAGATTTTATTAACGATCATGCGGTCCGTATCCTTTAATGTCGGCATCATGGAATTACCGTCCACAACAATAGGAGCCAGGAGGAAATAACGAATCAGTGTCGCAGCTATAACCGCTATTATGACCGCCTTTGTCCATTCCCACAATTCATTTTTCTTTTTCGCCATCCTTACCCACCCTTTTAGAAAGCATATCAACAATTATTTTAACATGTTGCGGACGCTATAGCGAGCAAGATTCTATATGGTTTTTACCTTATCTGTGCATTGATGGTTTCTTAAAGTGCAAAAAAGGGAGCCTGATAAACAAGCTCCCTTTTTGCATGATACTGTTTGGTTATTCACCTTATGTGGATCATGGTAAACCCGCATGAAGATATTCGAAGAATTAACGACGAATTTCTTTAATACGTGCTTTTTTACCACGAAGTTCGCGTAGGTAATAAAGTTTCGCACGACGTACTTTACCGTGACGGATAACTTCTAGTTTCGCAATTTTTGGTGTGTGAACAGGGAAAGCACGTTCTACTCCAACGCCGTAAGAGATCTTACGTACTGTGAAAGTTTCACTAACTCCGCCGCCACGACGTTTGATTACAACGCCTTCAAACAACTGGATACGTTCGCGAGTTCCTTCAATAACCTTTACGTGTACACGTACTGTGTCACCAGGTCTGAATGATGGAAGATCTGAGCGAAGTTGTTCTTTTGTGATTTCGTTAATAAGATTTTGCATCGATTTCAACTCCTCCTGGACGCTCTTGCAAATACTTATTGTTTGCAGCGGAACATCGTTATAAGACTGAGCATTTTGCCCAAGTCACAAGGTATATCCTATCATACTATAAACGTCGATGCAATAGACATCAGTCTTCTTTTTTAATCTCGGACAATAATTTTTTTTCAACTTCCGATAGTTCATAGCTATCGAGCAAATCCGGACGTCGCATCCAGGTTCTACGCAGAGATTCCTTCATCCGCCATTCATCGATTTTTTTATGATTTCCGGATATTAGCGGATCGGGAACTTTCATTCCCCGGAAATCTGCAGGTCTAGTATAATGGGGATGCTCTAATAATCCAGAAGAATAGGAATCAAGAATCGGGGAGTCAACATTTCCCAGAACGCCAGGAAGCAAGCGAACAACACTGTCAATAATGACCATTGCACCCAATTCCCCGCCTGTAAGCACAAAGTCACCAATCGATATTTCATCCGTGACGACATGCTCCCGGATGCGCTCATCATACCCTTCATAATGCCCGCAAATGAAAATGAGATGTTCTTCTTTTGCAAACTCTTCAGCTTTTTTCTGCGTGTAACGCTCTCCCTGAGGGCAAAGCAGGACCACCCTTGGGGTTAGCTCCGCTTGCCCTTTAAGAGCCTCCACAGCATCAAAAATCGGTTGTGCCTTCAATACCATTCCGGCACCGCCGCCATACGGATAATCGTCTACCGTCGAATGCTTATTATCTGCATAATCTCGGAAATTGGTCACCTTATAGCTGACAGCTTGCTTTTCTGCAGCTTTTTTTAAAATTGACGAACCGAATACCCCTTCGAACATTTCTGGAAAAAGCGAAAGCACATCGATTTTCATCAGTCTAAAAGTCCTTCCATCGGTGTAATGATGACCTTTTTAGCGGAAATATCTACTTCTTTTACAATTTGTTCAATATACGGGATCAAAATATCCTTACTGCCAGCTTTCTTAATGACCCAAACATCATTGGCACCAGGCGTAAGAACCTCAATGATTTCCCCAATTTCCATACCTTCATCCGTAAATACCGAACAGCCGATGATTTCATGGAAGTAGAACTCACCTTCGTCCAATTTACCAAGTTGTGCTTCCTTGACTTTCAGGACCCCGTTTCTAAAAGCCTCGACCTGTCCGACGTTATAATAGTTCTCGAACGTCAATAGGTTAAAGTTTTTATGGGTGCGGTGCGACCTGATGACAAGCGGCAAAGGCTTTTTCTCCGTGTCCCTAAATAAATACAGTGTATTTCCCACTTTGTATCGTTTTTCAGGAAAGTCTGTTGAAGAAATAACACGGACTTCTCCTAAAAGACCATGTGTGTTGACAATTTTACCTACATTAAACCAATTTTCCATTCTTTCACCTCTAACGAATTTCCGAGACGATTCCATCTTTAATGACAATGGTCTTCGTTGCCATGATTTCGTCCCAATCTGCCCCAATTTCCACATCAATGATACTTTGAACTTCCCGTTCCTTCAATTCGCTTCCGGTGGGAAGGATCTCCAACTGCTCCATTTGGAATTCAAGCAGTTTAATTTTTTCTTGCCTCTGGTTTATTTCTTTTTCGAAATGAGCACGGAGACTGGCAGGCTGGAGATTTCTTGTTTTTTCAAGCTTTTTCAGTTCAAAGCGAAGCTGTTCACTCTCTTTTTGAAGCTGAAGGCGTTTTGACTTGTACTTCTCGAGGAGCTGATTCTTGCTGGATTCCGTTAATACTTGGTTAACGATTACATTTTGGAGAATTTTCATTCCAGCACCTCCTATTATCTATGATTTCTTATTTCCTTCAAAAAATATGTATGATTGGGTAATCTTTTTGAAAAAGGGGGATCATTCTCCTAAGTATAACGTAAATCGGTAAAAGATGCGTCTTAAAAAGGCGTAAAGTTTAAACTCAAGGTCATAATCAAATAGGATCCAAGGCGGAATTTCACTTTCTTGAAGTACAAAAAAAGGAGGGGTATTAGCCCTCCTTATTCGGAAATCTCCAAATAGATTTTCTTCTGCTGTGAAGATCCTGCTGCATATACCACAGTACGAATCGCCTTAGCAACACGCCCTTGTTTACCGATGACTTTACCCATGTCCTCCTTATGAACGGAGAGGGTATAAACAATCCGGTCGGACTCTTCCTTGGAAGCCACGATGACCTCTTCCGGATAATCCACAAGTGCTGAAACAATCGTTTCAATTAGTGCTTTCATCAACTACGTCGATTACTTGCTGTTTTTTGCAACATGGAATTTTTCCATGATGCCTTGTGTTGAGAATAAGTTACGAACTGTATCAGATGGTTTAGCTCCATCTTGTAACCATTTAAGAGCAAGCTCTTCGTTGATTTCAACTTTAGCTGGTTGAGTCACCGGGTTATAAGTTCCAACCACTTCAATGTAACGTCCGTCACGTGGTGAACGAGAATCTGCAACTACAATACGATAGAAAGGAGATTTTTTAGCTCCCATACGTTTTAAGCGAATTTTTACTGCCATTTTAAATAAGCACCTCCGAATAGTTTCACACAAGATAGTATAATATCAAATGTCTTGTATGTTTGTAAAGGTTTTTTTCTTAACAGGTAAAAAAAGTGTTGAAATACATGGCTTTGACCCGTATTTCCGCCAGTTTCGACCTAAAAAAAACCTTACATGAACGGGAATTTGAATCCCTTTTTCTTACCTTTTTGCATGTTCGTAACCTGTTTCATCATCTTTTTCATTTCTTCGAATTGCTTCAGTAGACGGTTCACTTCCTGAATCGATCTGCCGCTTCCTTTGGCAATCCGTTTCTTGCGGGATGCATTCATGGTTTCTGGATGTTCCTTTTCCTGCGTTGTCATTGAACGGATGATAGCTTCGACATGACCGATCTGTTTCTCATCGATCTGAAGGTTGTCCATCCCTTTCATTTTATTCGCACCGGGAATCATTTTCAGAATATCATCAAGCGGTCCCATATTCCGCACCTGACCAAGTTGCTCAAGGAAATCATCAAAGGTAAAAGTGGCTGTACGCATCTTTTTCTCTAATTCTTTCGCTTTTTCTTCATCTACATTGGCCTGTGCTTTTTCGATAAGGGTCAATACATCACCCATGCCAAGGATCCGCGAAGCCATCCGTTCTGGATGGAATGCTTCGAGTGCATCCAATTTTTCTCCCATACCGACGAATTTAATCGGCGTGTTGGTGACTGAACGAATCGAAAGTGCCGCACCACCACGTGTGTCCCCATCAAGTTTCGTTAATACGACACCAGTCAGGCCTAGCTGTTCATTAAAGCTTTGGGCTACATTGACCGCATCTTGACCGGTCATCGCATCGACAACCAGGAAGATTTCATCAGGTTTTGTCAATTCTTTGATATCCTTCAGTTCACCCATCAAGTTTTCATCAACATGAAGGCGGCCTGCGGTATCAATCAACACATAATCATGATGTTCTTCCTTAGCTTTTTCAATCGCCTGTTTGGCAATTTCAACAGGACTAACCTGGTCCCCAAGGGAGAAAACAGGCATGCTTAATTGTTTGCCAAGTGTTTCAAGCTGCTTAATCGCCGCCGGACGGTAAATATCAGCCGCAACGAGCAATGGCTTGCGGTTGTATTTTTTTCTAAGAAGATTGGCTAGCTTTCCGGTGGTCGTCGTTTTACCTGCACCTTGAAGCCCTACCATCATAATGACGGTCGGTGGTTTCGAGGCAACAGCAATCTTGCTCTGTTCGCCGCCCATCAGATCCGTCAATTCTTCCTTTACTACTTTAATTACCTGCTGACCGGGGGTTAAGCTTTTCAGCACTTCCTGACCTACCGAACGTTCACTGACACGTTTTACAAAATCCTTCACGACTTTAAAGTTAACATCCGCTTCAAGCAGTGCCAATCGAACTTCACGCATCATTTCTTTAACGTCCGCTTCGTTGACCTTCCCTTTTCCACGGATCTTTTGCATCGTGCTCTGCAGTCGGTCGGCCAATCCTTCAAATGCCATATTGCCGCCTCCTAATCCAACTTCTCAAGCGTTGTGATTGCGTCTAGCAGCTTCTCTTTTGAAAAGGAATCCTTTTCTATGAGTCCCTTCATATTCGCAATCCACTGGTTACGCTCTTGAAATTTTTGAAATAACAATAGCTTAGCTTCATATTCCTCAAGCATCGCTTCTGTTCTTTTTATATTATCATAGACTGCCTGCCTACTGACTTCGTATTCATCGGCAATCTCGCCAAGAGAGTAATCATCCAGATAGTAGAGGGACATGTAGCTCTGCTGCTTCTCTGTTAACAACGATTGGTAAAAGTCATACAAATAATTAATCCGCGTTGTCTTTTCAAGCATCTTAGCAAGCCTCCCTGCTGTTAAGTGAAAACCCTTTACAAGTTTATATTGTATAGCCTTGTTTATTTGATGTCAAGTTAAACTCCTTACCACTTGTTTGCAAATCATTATTTTTTTCTTTTTCCCGCTTCAAGGAGGATTTCCCCTCCTCTTTTTTAGGTAGTTCTTCCGCTAGATCACAGTGAGTCCCATAATGATCTTGAGTCCTCTTGGAAAAATGGTCAAAAAAAACCCAGAAGAGAAAATCTCTTCCGGTTTACACTTTTTTTCTTAAACCTCTTCTTTATCGATGATATCTGCAAAAAGGCCATAAACATATTTCTCAGCATCGAATTCCTGCAGATCGTCCATTTTTTCACCAAGCCCGACAAATTTAACCGGAATGGCCAATTCATTGCGAATTGCCAAGACAATTCCACCTTTTGCCGTGCCATCAAGCTTTGTTAAAACAATACCGGAAACATTGGTCGCTTCCTTGAATGTCTTGGCTTGAATGAGGGCATTTTGTCCAGTTGTTGCATCAAGGGCAAGCAACACCTCGTGTGGTGCGCCGGGTACTTCACGTTCAATTACACGTTTCACCTTTTCCAATTCCTTCATTAAATTCACTTTATTCTGTAAGCGACCGGCAGTGTCACAGATCAGGATATCAGCTTTTCGTGCCTTGGCGGCCTGAATCGCATCGAACATGACCGCTGCAGGGTCAGAGCCTTCACCCTGTTTGATTACACTGACACCCACACGCTCTCCCCAAACCTCTAGCTGTTCAATCGCACCGGCACGGAAAGTATCCCCGGCAGCCAATACGACAGATTTTCCTTCTTCCTTGAATTTATGGGCAAGTTTTCCGATTGTCGTCGTTTTGCCTACCCCATTAACCCCTACAAACAAGATGACCGTCAAACCTTCTTCTTGTATATTCAAGCTTGAAGTTGCCTCTTCATCGCCTTGGTAGATTTCAACAAGCTTTTCGGAAATGACGGATTGCACTTCCCTCGTATCAGAGATATTGCGGAGTTTGACTTCCATTTTCAATTGATCAATTAGTTCCATCACAGTATCAAAGCCTACATCAGCCTGTATTAGGATTTCTTCAAGTTCTTCAAAAAAGTCCTCATCCACCTTCCGATAACGGGCAACAAGTTCATTAACCCTTCCAGTAAAGGAATTCCTCGTCTTTGTCAAACCTTGCTTGAATTTTTCCCCAATGGATACTTCTGCTTCAACTTCTTTTTCTTTTTGTTCCTGGGTCGTAAATTTCTCTTTTAGCTTTTTGAAAAAACTCATTGTCCCACTTCCTCTATTTAATGAATTTAAACTTCAATAAAGTTTTCCGATTCTTCCATCCTGACGGAAACAAGTTTGGAAACACCTGACTCCTGCATCGTAATGCCATATAGGACATCAGCCTCTTCCATCGTACCTTTACGGTGGGTAATCACGATAAACTGCGTTTCCCTGCTGAACTTCCTTAAAAATTGGCTGAACCGGACGACATTCGCCTCATCAAGGGCTGCCTCGACTTCATCAAGGATACAGAAAGGCACCGGCCGCACTTTTAGAATGGAGAATAAAAGGGCTATGGCTGTCAATGCCCGTTCTCCCCCGGATAAGAGGCTCAAATTCTGAAGTTTTTTTCCAGGCGGCTGTGCAATGATATCTACCCCTGTATTTAGTAAATCATCCGGATTAGTCAGTTTCAGCTCAGCTCTGCCTCCTCCAAATAAAGCTTTGAAGACTTGTTCGAATTCTTCACGGATCGAATAAAAGGTATCCGCAAAGCGTCGCTTCATTTCATCATCCATTTCATCGATGACTTGGAATAGTGTATCTTTTGCCTGTTGAAGGTCTTCCTTTTGGCTTAGAAGGAATTCATAGCGTTCAGCTACACGGGCATATTCATCAATCGCACCTATATTTACCGTTCCTAATTCCTCGATTGCAAGCTTGATGAGCTTCACCCTTTTTTGAGCTTCTTCTATAGGCATCATCAATGGATACTGTTCTTTAGCACCTTCAAAGGAAAGCGTATATTCTTCTCTCAAGTGGTCGAGGCGATTTTCCAGTTCCACATCCAGACGAGTTAATTTTACTTCTTCATCCTTTATCACTTCAACAATGCCTCTATAAACTCGATTTTCTTCCTTCAAGGCCAGTTCAAGCGTTTCAACTTGTTTTAAAAGTTCATTTTTTTCCTGTTTTTTTATCGTGATTCCTTCAATTGCTCCATTTTTATCGAGCAATTTCTTCTGCGCCATATCTTCCAGGGACTCTTCCCCGCTTGAACTGTCTGTCATTTCATTGGTCAGGAGCCCCAAATCATCTTTATTTTCGGCAAGCCTGCTTGTTTCCTTTGAAAGATCCGCTTCAATGCGTTCCATCTTCTCTTTTTGGTTTTGTAACTGCCCGCGCTTAGAGGCCAGTGTTACCCTCAGTTCATTCGTTTCTTCAGCAAGGCTCTCTTTTGAGGATTGTTGAGATTGCTTTTGTTCCGTCATGTCGGAAATTAACCGGTCAAGCCCTTCAATTTCCGTTTTACATGATTCCAAAAGTTCTTCCAGCTCTTCAAGTCTTGCTGTTTTTTGCTGTTGTTCTTCTAAATATGAATTTTTATCCAAATCATATAGGTGGAGCCGGTCATTCACATTTCTTTCCTGTAGCTCCACTTCACGAAGTTCGCCCTTGAGGGTTTGTTCTTGTAACCGAAGGCTCTCTCCTGTTTTTCTCGTTTGTTCAAGCGTTTGCTCTTGAACACCCACATCCACTTTGAGCTGTTTAACCTGCTTTTCTAGCTGGTTCGTTTTCGCTTCCATGGCGGCAAGTTTTTGATTGAGCTCTTCCAATTCCGTTTTCCTCGAAAGCAAGGAAGTCGTTTTTTGCTTTAAGGCTCCACCAGTCATCGAACCACCTGGATTGACGATATCCCCTTCAAGTGTTACGAAGCGGAAACGGTGCTGCATCATTTTCGCCAAATCATTTGCACCCTTTAAATCTGTGGTGATTATGACGGTTCCTAACAGGTTTTCCGCAATTGCTGCATGTCTATCATCATATTGGATCAATGAGGAACCTGTCCCCACAAAAGCTGAATGGCTCTTCAGCATCGATAATTGGTTCACTGAAATCTCTCTTGCCTTTATGACTGACAAAGGCAAGAACGTTGCACGTCCATACCTATTTTTCTTCAAGAAGGAAATGGCTTCTCGTGCATGCTCTTCGCGTTCCACGACCACATGCTGCATCGCTCCGCCTAGAGCCGTTTCTATGGCCGTTTCATATTCCTTTGGAACCTTTATCAATTCCGCAACTGCCCCTTCAATGCCTTGAAGGGTTTCTTTCGCTTTCAAAACTTCTTTAACACCCTGAAAAAAGCCTGCATAATCCTCTTCCATTTCTTCAAGAAGTTCCTTACGTGATTTTGCCTGTTGAAGGAATTGATAGGCCTTATATAGGGTGGTTTCTTGTTTTTGATACGTATCTTTTGCCGCATTCAATTTATTCTGCTGATTTCGGAAATAAGTGACATGCTCATCAAGCTGCTTGGTCACATTGGCCATCAGCTGTGAATATTCCACTTTTTTCGCAGTGATATCCATTCTTTCGGTTAAGAACTTTTCATTTTCCATATCAAGTTTAGCATTTTTATGTTCCTGCTGTGTTAGCTGCTGAAGCAGGTACTGTTTTTCGTTTTTAGCCGTGGCCTGCTTGTTCAACCACTCGATATAGTCACTCTTTTTCACTTCAATCATGGCTTCGATATCACTATTGAATAGGCCTAAGCTTTTTTGTTTTTCATGCAGGCTTTCCTGTATCCCTTTTACTTCCAAGTTCAATGCATTCAGGATTTCCGTTTCTCTTTCCTTTTGCAATGATAAACGCTCGACAGCAGCCTCACCTTCCACAATCGCTTTTTCAAGCTGTGACTTGTTTTGGGCAGCATTTTTTTTCCGTTCTTTCAAAACCTCTTTACGGCCTTCAAGCTTTTCAAGTTCTTCGCTGGCATTCAGAAGAATTTCCTGAAGTCCATTGATCGATGTCTCAAGCGTCGCAAGATTATCCCGAAGCTTTTTGAGATGCGCTTCCCTATCATGAAGCTGCCCTGCCATTTGCTGTTCCATTTCATTATGTTTTTCAAGTTCCTGGGACAGGTTTTCCCATTTTTCATAAAGTTCTTCTATTTCAAAAACGGTTAAAGCTACTTCTATTTGCTCAAGCTCTTCTTTCTTCTCCAAAAATTCCTTGGCGAGGGAAGACTGAATTTTCAACGGTTCCACCTGTGCCTCCAATTCATGGAGGATATCATGGACACGGTTTAAGTTATCCTGCGTTTCCGTCAGCTTCGATTCCGCTTTTCGTTTCCTTGTTTTATATTTCAGGACACCGGCGGCTTCTTCAAAGATCACTCTTCTTTCTTCTGCCTTACTGCTCAGGATTTCTTCGACTTTCCCTTGGCTGATGATGGAAAATGCTTCACGCCCAAGACCAGAATCCATGAACAGGTCTATGATGTCTTTCAGACGGCAACCTTGATTATTAATGAAGAATTCACTTTCTCCCGATCGATAAACCCTTCTTGTCACACTGACTTCATGAAAGTCAATTGGTAGGGAATTGGTCTCGTTATCTAGGGTCAATGATACTTCTGCAAAATTCAACGCTTTCCTCGTGTCACTTCCCGAAAAGATGATATCTTCCATTTTTGCTCCACGCAGCGATTTTGCAGACTGTTCTCCAAGCACCCATCGGACTGCATCGGTCACATTACTTTTACCGCTTCCGTTCGGTCCAACCACTGCCGTGACACCAGGTACAAAATCAATCGAAATTTTTTCTGCGAAAGATTTAAATCCTACAACGTCCAAGCGTTTGAGGAACATGACCTTTCCCCCTCTACTGTTCAACTATCTTGTTGGTTTTTTTCTTTTAAAACGATCAATGCATGCTCGGCAGCATGCTGCTCCGCTTCTTTTTTGGACTTTCCTATACCAGATCCCAGCTCTTCCCCATTCAGAGAGACGGTCGAAACAAACTCACGATTATGGGCTGGTCCTTTTTCCTGCAAGATCTTATATTGCAGGACACCGATAGCATCACGCTGGATCAGCTCTTGAAGCTGGCTCTTATAATCCATCACATGAGAAAAAGCACCCTCGTCTATCTTCGGAAACACAACATTTTTTAAAAACTGTACAACTGGCTCTAATCCTTGATCAAGGTACAAAGCCCCAATATAGGCTTCGAATACATCCGCAAGCATGGCAGGGCGTTCTCTTCCACCTGTCATTTCTTCCCCTTTGCCGAGCAATACATATTCCCCGTAAGAAAGGCTATTGGCAAAAGCAACAAGTGAAGGCTCACACACAATGGCTGCCCTTAATTTGGTAAGTTCACCTTCGCTCATCATCGGATATTTTTGATATAAGTATTTAGAGATGGTCAGTTCAAGTACAGCGTCTCCCAAGAATTCAAGCCTTTCATTATCTTCATAAGGCTTACGGCGATGCTCATTCACATAAGATGAATGTGTAAAAGCTTGTTTCAATAAATTTTCATCTTTAAAATGAAAACCAAGACTTTCTTGCAACTGTTTGAATTTATTATCCTTGATTGATGGTTTACGATTATTTCCGTTCCTACGCATCACACAAAACCCTCCACAACGGTTCAAAAAACATATTTTTCCTATATATAAAAAGAAACCTGGCAGGAATTCCTGTCAAGCTTTCCTATGTACCATCATACATTATTATCCGCTTAAAGAAAACTAATGGCAAAAGACCACTGCCATGCAGGCGGAGCCTGATCGCCTCTGCATCAAACTTCTTTAAGTATAAGAGAAAGCCCCGTTAAAAAACGGAGCTTCTAGTCAAATGACAATTCATTACATAGTGCTTTGTATGTAATTCACAGCATCACCTACTGTGGCGATTTTTTCAGCGTCATCGTCCGAAATTTCCATATCGAACTCGTCTTCGAATTCCATGACTAGTTCAACTACATCTAGGGAATCGGCACCAAGATCTTCTTTGAAAGAAGCTTCAAGTTTTACCTCTGATTCTTCTACGTTCAAACGATCTACAACGATTTTAGTTACTCTTTCTAATACATCTGCCAATGTGTTCACCTCCCCTCAAAACATTATAAATTAATTTTGAAAAAAATCAAAGGAAACTTACATGACCATACCGCCATCTACATGAAGAGTTTGCCCAGTCATATATTTGCTGGCATCAGAAGCGAGGAAAGACGCCACTGCAGCGATATCTTTAGGGTCACCGAACCGGGCAAGCGGAATTTGGTCCAACATGGCTTTTTGGACGTCTTCAGGCAATTCCCCTGTCATATCCGTCGAGATGAAACCGGGGGCAATCGCATTGACCGTAATGCCTCTTGAAGCAAGTTCCTTTGCCGTAGTTTTAGTCAGGCCGATCACACCAGCTTTGGCCGCTACATAATTAGCCTGCCCTGCATTTCCGCTGACGCCGACGATCGATGCCATATTGATGATCCTGCCGCTGCGCTGCTTCATCATTTGTCTTGTGACTGCTTTTGTGCAAAGGAATACTCCTTTAAGATTCGTATTGATCACCGAATCCCATTCCTCTTCTTTCATGCGCATCAATAGGTTGTCACGTGTGATACCGGCATTATTAACCAGAATATCGACTCTGCCAAACTGTTCGACAACTTCCTTGATCATACTTGTCACAGATTCACTGTTTGCAACATCGCATTGGACGGCAAATGCTTTACGGCCCAATGCCTTGATTTCATCCACCACTTCATTCGCTTTAGCTTCACTGCCAGAGTAGTTGATGGCAACGTCTGCTCCCTGACGGGCAAGTTCTAAAGCAACTTCCCTGCCAATACCTCGTGAAGCTCCCGTTACAAGTGCTTTTTTACCTTCGAGGATCATGCTTGTTCCCCCTTCAATGTTTCAATAGTTTTAGTTAGTGTATCTATATCGGAAACCGAGTGAATTTGAACGGAACGATCAATTTTCTTAATTAATCCACCCAATACTTTCCCAGGGCCAACCTCGATGAACGTATCCACGCCCAATTCAAGGAGATTTTTTACACTGTCCTCCCAAAGTACCGGTGAATACAACTGTTCGATTAATTTTTCTTTTATTTCAGCAGGTGCAGTAATCGGCTTGGCCGTTACATTTGAAATGACAGGAATTTCTGCCTGTTTGAAGCTAACTTCATCTAGGACCCCCTGTAACTTTTCTGCAGCCGGTTTCATCAACTCCGAATGGAACGGTCCACTCACTTCAAGAGGAAGAGCCCGTTTAGCCCCGTTCTCCTTAGCTTTTTCACTTGCAAGTTTAACCCCTTCTGAAGTACCTGAAATGACGATTTGCCCCGGACAATTAATATTGGCTAATTGGACGGATTCCCCTGTGGCCGTTATTTCAGAAGTCACTTCAGATAGAGCTTCACGGTCCATTCCCAGTATCGCAGCCATTGAGCCTTGACCATTCGGTACCGCAGCTTCCATGAATTCACCACGCTTACGCACAGTATAAACGGCATCTTCAAAAGAAATTGCACCTGATGCCACTAAAGCTGTATATTCACCTAAACTATGCCCTGCTGTATAATCGGGTTTGATTCCCGCTTCTTGCAACTCCTTGACAAAGGCATAACTCGTGGTCAATAGAGCTGGCTGCGCATTATAGGTTACTGTTAATTCTTGTTGTGTGCCGTTAAAGATCAGTTCGGAAAGTGGAAAATCAAGTTTTTCATCAGCTGTTCGAAAAATTTGCTGAGCACGCTCGTTTTCCTGAAATAAGCCATGGCCCATTCCTATTGACTGTGAACCTTGTCCTGGAAAGACAAAAGCAATTTTACCCATTTGTTACTCCCCTGCCTCTACTAAGATTTATTATTGTTTTTCTATCGTCTTTGCAATGGTCGATATGACGTCATTGCCAACCATATCGCGAGTCTGGCGTATTGCATTATAGACTGCGTTCGCATCTGAAGAACCATGCGCCTTAATGACAGGGGCCTTCAAACCGAATAGGCCAGCACCGCCATACTCCGAATAATCCATTTTATTTTTAATGCCTTTTAGTTCAGGCTTTACCATTGCTGCAGCCAACTTACTCTTGATGTTGCTCATCAAGGCCGTTTTCACCATTTTAAATACACCCATAGCAGTACCTTCTAGTGTCTTCAACACCATATTTCCCGTGAATCCGTCCGTTACGACAACATCTGCAGGCCCATTTAGGAGGTCCCTGGCCTCTACGTTACCTATAAAGGATATCTCCGGTGATTGCTGTAATAATGTAAAGGCATGCTTAGTCAGTTCATTCCCCTTTTTTTCTTCCGTTCCAATATTAAGTAATCCGACACGGGGCTTTTCAATTCCCCGCACTTTTTGGGCATAAACAGAACCCATTATGGCAAATTGAAGCAGATGCTCCGGTTTCGCATCGGAGTTCGCACCTACATCCAGAAGTACAAAACCTTTACCATCGATTGTCGGAAGGGTGGGAGCTAAAGCCGGACGTTCAATGCCTTCTATCCTTCCAACAACAAACAGGCCTGCAGCCATTAGCGCACCGGTATTGCCTGAAGAAATGCACGCATCGGCTTCTCCGTCAGCTACTTGTTGTGCCGCCAATACCATCGAGGCGCTTTTCTTGCGGCGAACCGCACGAACCGGTTCATCGGTACTTAATATTTTTTCATCAGTATGTACAACCTTTATTCGACCGTGTTTCGCTAAGTATTGGTTAATCTCGGCTTCATTTCCCACCAAGGTAATTTCCACATCGGAAAAAGTCTCGACAGCTTTCATTGCTCCCAAAACCTGTGCTTTGGGAGCATTATCGCCACCCATTGCATCTATTGTTATTTTCATTTTCTTTCATCCTTTACTAGAAAGTTAAGAGCGATACATTTCGAACTCGCCTTTAAAAACCAGTTCATTACCCACGTAGCTTCTAACCTCCACCACGGAGCGATCGTTGGTGTGGTCCACGTTTTTAACCTTCGCTTTAGCTACCACTCTTTCATTTTCCTTTACAGAACGAGTAAATAAAATGGATGCTTTTGCAGTTAATGCCAGTTCATCATTTATGACCGCTACAGCTAATGAATTTGCTTGGGCAAAAAGGTGATGTCCCCTTGCAATCCCATTCCGCTTAAAGACATGCTCTTTATTTATATCCAAAATCGAAATTGCATTGTCATCTAAATTAAGATCAATTACTTCCCCGATGATTTCATCCAAAGGCAATGCCCTGATTTCGTCACTGAATTTCTTCTCGGCCACGTTTTTAATACGTTCACGCAGTTCCGGTATCGATAATTCAAGACGGTCAAGCCTAATAGTCTGGACGCTCACCGAATATTTTTCAGCCAGCTCCTCATCCGTTACAAAAGGATTCTGTTTAATCGTTTCGATTAATAATTGCTGGCGTTCCTTCTTATTTCTTCGCATTTGAAGGTCACCATCCGTAGTATTATGACTAGGTACTAATAGTAGTATATATATTTTAAAAACAGATTGCAAGATATTGTGGAAAATCTCACAATCTGTTATTGATTTTCACTCGGTTCAGTCCAGTTTTTCTCCCGTAAATACGCCCGTTCCCTCTAAATAGTTCCGAAGCGGCGCATACTCCGGGGAATGCCAAAAGCTTTGTGAGGCAATTAATTTTGCTGCATCCACCCTTGCCACTTCCAGGGCCCTGTAATCATGGACCATGTCCGCTACTTTGAACTCAGGAAGACCGCTTTGTTTTTTACCGAAGAAGTCCCCAGGTCCCCGAAGTTCCAAATCTTTCTCGGAAAGGGCAAAACCATCGTTTGTCTCGGTCATGATTTTCATCCGTTCTTTGCCGACTTCCGTTTTCGGATCAGCCAGGAGGATGCAAAAGGACTGATCACTCCCCCGTCCAACCCTTCCCCGTAACTGATGCAACTGTGAAAGCCCAAAGCGCTCCGCATCATAAATGACCATTACCGTTGCATTAGGAACATTCACCCCAACTTCGACAACCGTCGTGGAGACAAGGATTTGTGCTTCATTTGCACTAAACTGCTGCATCACTTCGTCTTTTTCATCAGCTGGCAGACGCCCATGCATGAGTCCCACTTTATACCTGTTCGCAAAGTACTGTGTAAGCATTGCATGAACATCAAGAACATTTTGTAAAGAATCAAGTTTCTCCGACTCCTCAATCAATGGACAGATGATGTATGCCTGTCTCCCTTGCTTTAGTTCCTTTTCGACAAAAGTCAAGATCCGATCAAGCATTTGGTGTTTCGCCCAATAGGTTTCGATCGCTTTACGACCAGCCGGCATTTCGTCTATCGTGGAGACGTCCATTTCTCCAAATACTGTAATTGCGAGCGTTCGTGGAATCGGTGTTGCCGTCATGAACAGGACATCTGGATTTGCACCTTTTTCACGAAGGATCCGACGCTGTTCCACTCCGAAACGATGTTGTTCATCCGTAATGACAAGACCGAGGTTCCGAAAATTCACTTCATCCTGTATCAATGCATGAGTTCCTATTAAAAGGTCGAGCTCCCCGGATTCCAGCATTTGCAATAGTTCCTTGCGCTTCTTGCCTTTTACCGAACTAGTCAACAATGCGACCTTTACTCCACTGGGTTCCAACATGGCTTTCAGGGATTGTGTATGCTGCTCAGCCAGAATCTCCGTCGGGACCATAAGAGCACCTTGGAAACCTGCTGTAATCGTCGCCTTCAGGCATATGGCGGCCACCACCGTTTTTCCTGACCCGACATCCCCTTGAAGTAGACGATTCATCCGATAGGGAGATTTCATGTCATTCAATATTTCCTCGACAACCCTATTTTGAGCATTCGTTAAAGGAAAAGGAAGAGTTTCAACGAATTTTTCCACTTGCTTCTCGTCAAACTCCTGGCCAATTCCTTTTGACTGCTCTCGCTGCACTTTACGAAGCGCCTGCATTTTAAGTTGAAACAATAAAAATTCTTCATACACAAAACGGCGTCGTGCCTTTTTCACATCATTGGCCGATAGAGGGAAATGCATGGTACGAAGAGCATCGTTACGCGGCATCAGTTTGTATGTCGCCAACAATTGTATGGGCAGATTTTCTTCGATCAATGTCCCATACTGGGAAAATGCATTGGAGATAAAGCGGCGCAGCCCTTTAACAGTAATGCTGCCCTTCACTGAATACACAGGTTCGAACTCTTTCTCCCGGCTATGATCACCAACATGGCATTCCGATCCTGTAATGGTTTGGCGATGCCGATCCCATTTTCCAGTTACCGTTACGGTTTCGCCTATCGCAAGCTTTTGCTTCAGATATGGCTGGTTAAAAAAAATGACATTTATTAAATATCTCCCAGTCAATAATTTAATAGTAAGCCTGGATTTTTTCTTACCAAAGTAACCTAAAGTGGGCACCGTATGAATCTTTCCTTCTACGGTAACCCTCTCATCATGCTCAACCGTTTCTAAATCCCTCAATCGGTAATCTTCATAGCGATAGGGAAGGTGCTCAAGGAGATCCGCGACGGTATGGATCTCCATTTCCTCCAAAGCTGCTGCCGTTTCTCCCCCAATGCCTTTAACTGCCGTTATGGGTTCCTGTAAAGTGGAGTTCACTTCTTATTCAGCGGCAAGCCAAAGATTTTCGCTTCCAACTCCCGTCCAGTCGGTGTAGCCGCTAAACCTCCTTGTGCAGTTTCCCTTAGAGCAGATGGCATCGTTTGCCCGATTTTGTACATCGCATCAATTACTTCATCACACGGTATGCGGCTTGTAATCCCCGCTAAAGCCATATCTGCGGCAACCATAGCATTAGCTGCCCCCATGGCATTCCGCTTCACACAAGGTACTTCCACAAGCCCAGCAACAGGGTCACATACAAGACCAAGCATGTTCTTTAATGTGATGGCCATTGCTTCTGCACTTTGTGCTGGTGTTCCTCCTGCCATTTCAACGATGGCTGCAGCTGCCATGCCCGAAGCAGAACCGACCTCCGCCTGACAGCCCCCTGCAGCTCCAGAGATCGAAGCATTATTCGCTACTACGAAACCAAATGCCCCTGCTGTAAATAAGAACTCAATTTTCTGTTCCCGATTAGGTTTTAATTTATTTTGCAAAGCAAAGAGGGTTCCAGGCACAACACCCGCTGATCCGGCAGTGGGTGTCGCACAAATCGTTCCCATGGCTGCGTTCACTTCGTTTGTTGCCACGGCTTTGCTGACAGCATCCAGCAGCATTTCACCGGATAAGGAATTTCCGGATTTAATGTAATTCTGAAGAAGGACTGCGTCCCCGCCCGTAAGCCCGGAAACGGATCGCACACCTTGGAGTCCCTTTTCCACAGCCTGCTCCATCACATCCAGGTTGACTCCCATTTGATGGATGATTTGTTCACGGCTTTTTCCCGTTACTTCCATTTCCTGTTCTATCATCAGTTCTGATATTTTTTTCTGCTTTGAGTCAGCTAATTCTATTAATTCCGCTACATTCCGAAACATGATATCTTCTCCTTCCTAAGTGGAAACGATTGCCCTATCAATCAACAATCCTCGCAACTTGGGTGATGTTGGGGAGTGCTGTAATTTCATCGATGACGTGGTCCTCCAAGTTATGGTCCACTTCAATGGTCATCAAGGCCATCTTCCCTTTCTCCTTACGGGAGACTTCCATCTGGCCAATATTGATTTGATGCTTAGCTAAAATGTTTGAAACATTGGCAATGGCACCAAATCGGTCATCATGAACGACGAGTATGGCAGGGTTGTGGCCAGATAGCCTTAATTTAAACCCATTCAATTCGATGATTTCAATCTTTCCCCCGCCAATCGATATTCCGACAAGTTCCAGTTCGCCATCATCATCGCCCACCGTTATTTTTGCTGTATTGGGATGTTCCGGTACGGCTTCTTCTTCGCGAAAAGTAATTTTCATTTTCTTTTTGCGGGCTATTTCCAGCGATTCTTTAATTCTCTCATCAAATGTATCAAAATCAAGTAAGCCTCCTACAATGGCTACATCCGTTCCATGGCCTTTATAGGTTTTGGCAAACGATCCGTAAAAAGAAATATGGGCCCATTTTGGTTCCCGGTCGAATAAATTCCTGGCAACCCTTCCGATTCTCGCAGCTCCTGCTGTATGGGAACTAGAGGGACCAATCATAACAGGACCAATTATATCGAATACACTTCTAAATTTCATGAATTGCTCCTCCTTCTTTAGAACTGAACCCAAAGGAAACACTGGGAGTTAGTTTAATAATAACGCCATATTTATTGTAATTCCAAGCGTGCTGTCCCTAATCCTTCATTTCATAAAAAATAAAACTGCATAGCCTAATGACATATGCAGTTTATTGCCTTTTATTTTTTTCTGGATCCTTCAAAGAGACGATTAAATCTCCCTTATCTTCATGATTCTCAACTTATTCAATTGAAAAAATAAAAGAATATAAAGGTTGTTTCCCATTATGGACTTCAACTTCAACGTCCTCGAAATTCTCATTACAAAACGCAACAAGACCTTCTACATCTTCTGTTGTTGCATCTTCTCCATATAAAATGGTAAGGATTTCGGAATCTTCATCAATCATATCGGAGAGAAGGTCTTTTGCCGCTTGAGTCATGTCTTTATCCTTCACTTTGATGGTTCCTTCAGCAATTCCCATGAAGTCCCCGGTCTCAATTGCAAGACCGTCAATGTTGGTATCCCTGACAGCATAAGTAATCTGGCCCGTTTTCACATGTGAAAGGGCTTCGATCATCGCTTTTTTATTCTCTTCAGCATCAAGTGAAGGGTTGAAAGCCAACAATGCCGCCATTCCCTGTGGTACTGTTTTCGTTGGAATAACAGTCACATGATCACCAAGTACATCTGCAGCTTGATTGGCCGCCATGATGATATTTTTATTGTTAGGCAAGATGATGACATGATCCGCATATGCCTCTTCGACAGCCTTAACAATATCTTCTGTGCTAGGATTCATCGTTTGTCCGCCTTCGATGACGGACTTAGCGCCGATGCTTTTGAATAACTCGCTTATGCCAGCACCCATCGCTACGGACACTACACCATACTTCTCTTTGGTGGACGGTTTCGTTTGAAGCGGTGTATTCGTTTCACCTACGATCGCAGTATGCTGTTCACGCATATTATCGATTTTCAGTTTGATTAAACTACCGTATTGCTGGCCATAATTCAGGCACGTGCCAGGCTGTTCAGAGTGAATATGTACTTTGACGACTTCATCATCTGAGATGACTAATAAAGAATCTCCGTATTCACTTAAATCATTTCGGAATTTTTCTTCATCGAACGAATTATTGGCAAGTTTCTCACTTTCCAATCGGACCATGAATTCCGTGCAGTAACCATATACGATATCTTCCGTGTTCATATGCCCTTGTACGTTCATGTGATGTTCGGCACTGATCATGTCATCCATGCTTGGTCCATTTGCAGATCGGACTGGAAGGGCTTCCCCTTTAAGCTCAGCAAGGAAACCTTCATAAACGAACACCAACCCTTGCCCGCCACTGTCAACGACCCCCACTTCTTTTAAGACTGGAAGTAGATCAGGAGTGCGTTTTAATGAAGCATTGGCTTCCGTAACGATTTCTTCCATTACCTGAATAAAGTCTTGGTGCTTTGATGCTGATGAAACCGCTTGCTTGGCTGCATCTTTTGCAACCGTTAAAATGGTTCCTTCAACAGGTTTCATTACCGCTTTATAAGCTGTCTGAACCCCTGCTTCAAATGCTTGGGCAAATTCCTCACTATTGATTTCCGATTTATGTTCAATCGCTTTAGCAAAACCGCGGAAAAGTTGCGAAAGGATAACACCTGAATTGCCGCGTGCACCCATTAGCAGTCCTCTTGATAGGGATGTACCCACTTTCCCGATATGCTCCTGGACGTTATTTTGCACTTCCTTCGCTCCGGAAGTCATCGATAAATTCATATTCGTTCCAGTATCTCCATCTGGAACTGGGAAAACATTCAAAGCATCAACCATTTGGGCATTAGCCGCTAAATGGTTGGCGCCTTGAATGATCATTTCTGCAAAGCGCTTTCCGTTTAAACTTGTAATTGACACAAAACTTTCCTCCTATACTTAAGGGTTCGTCACACGAACTCCCTGTACAAAAATGTTAACGGAATCAACAGCTAATCCTACAGTTTTGTCCAGAGTGTATTTTACCTTTGATTGCACATTATGTGCAACTTCCGAGATTTTTGTTCCATAACTTACGATAATATACATATCGATATGAACTTCTTCCTCTTCTTGACGGACTATTACACCCTTAGTAAAGTTTTCTTTTCTTAAAATTTCGGCAATGCCGTCTTTAAATTGTTTTTTGGAAGCCATTCCTATAATTCCGTAGCAATCCACAGCTGCGCCGCCTGCTACAGTAGCGACAACATCATTAGAGATATCAATTTGTCCATATTTCGTTTGTAATTCGATAGACATTTTCTTTTCCCTCCCAAAAAATCAAGTCAACTAAAGACATTTTACTATAATGTCCATGGTTTTAAAAGTAAATGTCATACGGCACTTTATATATTTCAATTTTCAAGTAGGTATGTCAAGGTTTTTTTCTTGAAAGTAATGAACTGAAGTATTGCATTCTATCGGTAGGTATGATAAATTATTAAAGTATTTTACAAAGACTTAAGACGACTGCGAATAACTTAAGCTTGTTGTAGTTAGGAGGGAATTTAACATGGCACGTAAATGTGTAATCACTGGAAGAAGAACTCGTTCTGGTAACAGCCGCTCTCACGCAATGAACGCTAGCAAGCGTACATGGGGCGCTAACCTTCAAAAAGTACGTATTTTAGTTGACGGTAAACCTAAACGTGTATACGTTTCTGCAAGAGCTCTTAAATCGGGCAAAGTAGAACGCGTATAATGTTACGGCATCCTCTTAGGATGCCTTTTTACTTGTAATGGCCTGCATTTTAATGGGGATGGTTTTAATTTCGTTGATAAGGTACAGTCTGCATCAGGAAAAGAAGTCATCTCCCATTAATGGATGGCCAACCCCCTATCATTCCCCCAGAAATCCCGAAAAAAATAACACCTCCCTGAATTTGAGAGGTGTCATGGAGATAAGTATCAGCCTTTTTTAAACGCTCCGAGCATAGCCCTTACCAAACTGCCCAGAACTTTTGGCAATTTAATCGTATAAAATTTCATCATGCCCCTCCTCTTTGCATCCCACAAATAAAGATGAAGTGGAATTTTTCTATTACAACATAAGCTTTTAAGCGGATATAGGATGATCGTAATTATATCCGAATCTGCTCTAAGCATGAATTTTAATCACTGCTTCTTATCACCATTAATATGCCTTTCTCAAATGAAACATTCCCAGATTCGGAAATTAGTTCATTGCTGATGCAAAGCGTCGAACCTATTTCCAAGCTTGCATCACTCAGAGGGTATTTGAAACCCGAAAGTGTAATGCCGGTGACTTCTGCCGTTACAGGGAGCAATGACAGGTATTTCTTATCTTGCAAAGCGGTGACTTCATATGCCCCCGCTGTTTTTACTGTGAATATATTTTGCTTATCAACTATGTATATATCAATGTCACCATGATAAGGGAGGACACTTTCTTTTTGGAGCAGCTGGATATTACCAAGAAAATGGTCCATTCTTCCTCCTGTAGCGCCCAATATGTGAATTTCACTTGGTTTTTTCCCTATTGCCCATTTAAATGCGATTTCTAAATCGGTTTCATCCTTTTCCGATGAATATAAATTGATTTGTTCCAGCCTTTGCTCAATTTTCTTGTATTCACTTTCCGAAACTGAATCAAAATCCCCAAATCCGCACTTAGGTTCGATACCTTCTTCAAGCAATGCCCATACTCCCCTGTCAACCCCGACCCATAGATCAGTCATCTCTATATACCTTGTTAAATCTGGCCAAAAACATTCCGGACCTCCAGCCATTATACTAATAATCATCGTAATCATCCTTTTCTATGTATATTCATATACAAGATGTTTTGTATAATTGATAAAAAAAGCCGATCACTATCATTTGAATACGATAGTGTCGGCTTTATATCACTTTCCCCGAATCTTTTGAATCGCTGCGTGTCGATCTTCTTGATTATATATTGCCGAGCCGGCCACTAGGATTGTCGCCCCTTGTTCAATACATAGTTTAGCCGTTTCTTCATTTACTCCACCATCAATCTCTATTTCTAGATTTTGGTTATGCATTTCTGCCATCGCCTTCACTTCAGCAATTTTGGGCAGTACGGATGAAATGAACTTTTGCCCGCCAAAACCTGGGTTAACCGTCATCAGTAATACCATGTCAATATCTTCGATTATGGGTTGGATCAAGGAAGCCGGAGTGGCTGGGTTAAGCACCACGCCAGCCCTTACACCAAAAGATTTAATCAATTGGATTGTCCGATGCAAATGAGTGCATGCCTCTACATGTACAGTTATATAATCGGCTCCAGCTTTCGCAAACGCCTCGATATAACGATCAGGTTGTTCGATCATTAAGTGAACATCCAGCGGAAGCTTTGTCACCGGCCGGATAGCGTCTACAATCAGGGAGCCTATCGTAATATTCGGCACGAAATGCCCATCCATGACATCTACATGGATTAAATCCGCTCCGCCCCTTTCAACATCAATGATTTCTTCTCCCAATTTTGCAAAGTTAGCTGATAAAATGGATGGTGCGATTTTAACCATTTTAATACCTCGGCTTTCTATCTCTAATTTCTTCTAAGAATTGCATATAGTGTTCATATCGATAATGTGGAATTTCCCCTGTCTCAACCGCTTCCTTCACAGCACACTTCGGTTCTTTATCATGCAGGCAAGCCCGGAATTTACAGTCTTCCCCATGCTTATGCATTTCCGGGAAGCAATAGGATAACCGTTCAGCTTCCATTTCCATGAATTCAAGTGAACTGAATCCTGGTGTATCCGCGACAAGCCCAGAGCCAATATGAATCAATTCAACGTGGCGTGTCGTATGCTTCCCACGTCCTAGGTGTGACGAAATATCATCCGTCTTTAAAGCCAATTCAGGATTGATCGCATTCAGCAAGGACGATTTCCCAACACCTGACTGACCAGCAAATACACTCGTTTTCCCTTCTAAATACGGCACTAGTTCTTCAATGCCCCCAGCGGTAACTGAAGATGTCTCCAGTACAGTATAGCCAAGTTTCTGATAGTCCTTGATATACTGAGACAGTTTCTTTTGGTTTTCAGAAGTAACCAAGTCAAGTTTAGTCACGACGATAATGGGTTCGATTTCGTTATCTTCGATAAGTACGAGAAATCGATCAAGCAATGCTGGACTGAAATCAGGTTCCACTGCCGAAAAGACTAGGATGGCTTGGTCTACATTTGAAATTTGTGGCCGGATCAATTCATTCTTTCGCGGTTTTATTTCGGTCACGGTCCCATCCGTTTTATTTTCCGCTTGAAAAACAACATAATCACCTACAAGTGGCGTCACCTTATTTTTCCTGAATACTCCCCGTCCGCGGCATTGATAGACTTCTTCACCTTCAAGGACATAATAAAATCCACTTAATGCTTTGATAATTTTTCCTTCGGGCATAACCACACTCCTAATTATTAAATTTATTCTGGATAAGAGACGGCTTGGTCGATGATGACCTGATTATCACGCATGACTTTATATCCTGCTTTCTTATCTGGGGAAACCGTTAATTCGATCGTTCGCTTGGCATCCTCCACGATAAAGAATGATTCTTTAGGCTCCGTCATGCTATTGTTGATATCCTCTATGAAGATTTGGATCTTTTGCGCTTTGCCTGGTTCAACCGGGTCATACTCGATTTTGATTTCCTCCGTCACATTCTTAGGAGGAATCTCTTCTTTCCCTTTCGAAATGACCACTTTCACCGTACTGCCCTTTTCCACCTTCGTAGTAGGTTCTGGAGACTGGGAAATGACAAGCCCCTCTGCAACGGAATCGTCATAAACTTCTTCTTCCACATCGATCTTTATTCCACTTTCACTGGAATAATCATTAAGGCCAGCTTCATTGAACCCTGTTAAGTTCTTCAAGCTCAATAGGTCTTCCCCTTTACTTACCGTTAGCTCAAGCTCCGTTTCAGATGGTACGATTTCAGTGGCACCAGAAGGCGTTTGTTCTATGATCGTACCGGCAGCACTGTCATCATATTTTTCGGTCACGCTTATGTTTTTAAAACCCATTTTATCAAGCAGGGATTTTACATCTGAGTAATCCCGTCCTTCATAGCTGGACAATGAAATCGTTTCTTTACCAATACTTTGATAAATATCGATTTCTGCTCCGGCCTTGACCGTCTTACCTTCTTTAGGATTGGTTTTGATCACAAGACTCGCTTCAACCTCTTCATCTTCAATCTCAATCGTGTCTCCGATGACCAAATCCAATTCAAGTAATTCAGTAATGGCATCATCCAATTCTTTCCCTTTTAGGTCAGGGATCGTCACTTCCTTGGAAACAAACAAAGAAGGTAATAAAAGAGATGTACCAGCAATCAGGGCCAGAACTAAAAAGGTGGTCACCAAAATGGCAGGCATTTTCTTTCGTTTTTTATCTTTTTGTTTCGACTTCGTTTTTTGTTTTTTCTGTTTCTTCTGTTTCTTCTGTTTCTTTTTCGATTTACTCTCTACTTCTGATTCACTTTCCCCATCATCCGAATAGACTAAAGTATTTTTTTCAGGCCCCCTAATGATTGTCTCATCGATGCTTGAAAGCTGATCATCCGTGATGACGGGGATGGCTTTTGTTGCATCATGATCTTCAGGAATCGCAAAAGGAAGTTCATTCGAACGCTCAGGATTAAGTGACGTCCGCATGTCATCTTCCATTGAGTCTACGCTCTCATAGCGGTAATATGAATCTTTGGCTGTCGCTTTCAAGATAATATTTTCCACACTCTGAGGTATTTCAGGGTTCCAGCGTTTTGGCGAAGGAGTTTCCGATTGTAAATGTTTAAGAGCTATCGAAACGGCTGATTCACCCGAAAAAGGCAATCTCCCCGTCAGCAATTCAAACATGACGATGCCAAGTGAATAAATGTCCGATTTCTTATTGGCCATCCCGCCTCTGGCCTGTTCCGGAGATAAATAATGAACTGACCCTAGGACTGCATTAGTCTGAGTTATGTTCGTTGCACTTAGGGCCAGTGCAATTCCAAAGTCCGTAATCTTGACGGTTCCTTCTTTATCAATCAGAATGTTCTGTGGCTTGATGTCACGATGGATGATCCCATTATGATGGGCATGAGAAATTGCTGCCGTGATTTGCTTCATGATATCCAATGCTTCATCAACTGGAATTGGAAAATATTTTTGTATGTATTGCTTAAGTGTAAAACCGTCCACGTATTCCATTACAATATAATAGATGGAATCTTCTTCACCAACATCATAAATACTTACGATATTGGGATGGGCCAAACTGGTTGCCGATTGAGCTTCCCGATTGAAGCGCTTGATGAACTCTTCGTCATTATTAAAGTCCATGCGAAGGATTTTCAATGCAACATCCCTATCTAAAATCATATCCCTTGCAAGGTAAACATTTGCCATACCGCCGCCACCGACCATCTGGATCAGTTTATAACGGCCGTTGATTCTTCTACCAATCAACATTCAATTCACCTGCTTTCACTTTCTTCAGTAAATTGAACAAGCACAAGGGTGATATTATCTTCCCCACCGTAGTGATTGGCCTTATCTATTAATGAAATTGCCTTTTCTTCAAGTGGCTGCCCATTGGTTACAGTTTCTTCAAGTTCCTGTTCATTCACTTTATTCGTCAAACCATCCGAACAAAGCAATAGTAAATCATTTTCTTCGAAAATGACCGTCGTAATGTCCATTTCAACTTGCATTTCTGTCCCCAAGGCTCGTAATAAAACATTTTTTCGTGGGTGGTTCTCAGCATCTTCCTTCGAAATCTGCCCAGAACGGACCAATTCGTTAACAAGTGAATGATCTTCCGTGACCTGCTTAAAACCGCTCTCATTATACAAATAACATCGGCTGTCCCCGATGTTGGCAATGGTAGCAAACTTATCGGTGCAAATGGCAGCAACAATCGTGGTCCCCATGCCCTTACATTCCGTATTCGCTTCGGCATGTTCAAAAAGCAACTGATTGACCAAGAAGATTTGCTGTTTCAGCCAATCCTCGGCATCATTTGCCGTATCGATCCCGCGGGACACTTCCCAGCTCTTTTTCAAAAGGTCTATCGTCATTGCACTGGCTACATCCCCGGCACGGTGGCCGCCCATGCCATCTGCAACGATGGCAAGGCGAACGCCTTCCGAGTTCTTAAAAATTCCGCCATTATCTTCATTATGCTGGCGGACTTTTCCACGGTCTGTTTTAAATATTGCCCTCATAGGATCACCTCGTCTCTTCTTTGCGCTCCTTGGCCCGAAGCTGGCCGCAGGCTGCGTCAATATCACTGCCTTGTTCCCTACGGATCGTTACATTAATGCCGCGCTTTTTCAATGTTTTTTCAAACTCAAAAATTTGGTCCCGAGGTGTACGTACATAGTTGCGTTCAGGTACATAGTTAACCGGTATTAAGTTGACATGGCATTTTATCCCGGTTATCAAATCCGCTAATTCTTCGGCGTGTTCCACTGTATCATTTTCGCCGCCGAATAGACCATATTCAAAACTTACACGGCGCCCTGTTTTTTCTGTATAGTATTTGATGGCTTCAATCAGGTCTGGCAGTTTGTAGGCCTTGTTGATCGGCATCAATTTACTTCTCAATTCCGTGTTCGGTGCATGAAGGGAAACAGCAAAGTTGATTTGCATGCTTTCTTCTGCAAACTTATAGATTTTAGGAATGATTCCACTTGTGGAAACCGTAATATGACGTGCCCCGATGTTCAAGCCCTTTTCATGATTTATATTCTTTAAGAATGACATCATATTATCGTAGTTATCGAACGGTTCACCGATTCCCATGATAACGACAGAACTAACACGTTCTTCCACTTCGTCAAGTGCTTGCTGAACTTTAACGACCTGGGCAACAATTTCCCCCGATTCAAGATTTCGCTTTAATCCGCCAAGTGTTGACGCACAGAATGTACAGCCAATTCTGCAGCCTACCTGTGTCGTCACACAAATGGAGTTTCCGTATTCATGGCGCATCAGCACCGTTTCAATCGAATACCCATCATGGAGTTCAAATAAAAACTTCATGGTTCCGTCATTGGACGTTTGCTGAATCAAAGTTTTCAATGTAGTGAAGGTGAATTGTGATTCCAGCTTATCCCGTAAAGATTTCGAAAGGTTGGACATATCTTCAAAACTGGAAACACGCTTTTTATAAAGCCAGTCATATACTTGATCGGCCCGGAATGCCTTCTCACCATTTTCAATGAGCCATTCTTTAATTTGGTGTAGCTCCAATGAATAGATTGATGGTTTTTCTGGTGTTGTGTCTTTTCTTACTCTTGATGATTTAGTGATTTCTGCCATTACAGCACCTTCTTTCTAAAACTCGCAATAAAGAATCCGTCACTGCTAAAATATTGCGGAAAAACTTGCAGCGTATGACCCTCGATAAATGGCTGAACGCTTTCAGGCATTCTTGTAGACAAGGTTGCATCGCTTTCAAAATCAGGATGGCTTTCCAAAAATGCTGCAGCGACTTGGTCATTTTCTTCTTTATCCACCGTACAGGTACTATATACTAACCGTCCGCCTTGCTTTACGAGCGGGGCAGCCGCTTCCAATAATTGTTTTTGTATGCTTGAGAGTTTCATTATATCATCTTTTGTTTTTGTATACTTAACATCAGGCTTCCGGCGCATGACTCCCAATCCGGAACATGGTGCATCGATCAGGACCCTGTCAAACCCTTCCTTATTAAAGTGTTCTTGCACTTTTCTGCTATCGAGGGCCATTGTCTTAATATTGTTTCTGAGTTTCAGGCGCTCCGCCTGCTCTTTAATGAGCTTGACCTTATGTTCATGAAGGTCAAGTGCATATACTTGTCCAGTGGTCAAGCCTTCTGCGATATGTGTCGTTTTCCCTCCGGGTGCAGCACAGCAATCGAGTACAGCATCATTTTCATTTGCACCTAATGCATGGGCGACAAGCATCGAACTTTCATCCTGAATCGATAAATATCCCAATTTATAACTTTCTGAATGAGCAAGATTACCTTTATAGCTGACGATTGCTTCGGGAACGACTTCACTCGCTTCAACATCATATCCTTCTTCCGTTAATATGCTGATTATTTCACTGCGTGAAATCTTCTTTAAATTTACCCGTCCCGTCTGTAATGGTGCAGTTAAGTTGATTTCACACATTTCCTTGGTTTTTTCATAACCAAATTGCTCTACCCAACGCTTTACCAACCAAATTGGATGACTTACTTCGATGGAAAGCCGCTCCAGATCATCTTTGATATCATCAACGGAAGGAACACCATTTCTTTGAATATTACGAAGCACGCCATTGACCATTGAAGATGTACCCTTATGTCCACGCTTTTTGGAAATTTCAACAGCCTCGAAAATGATTGCATGATCTGGCACTTTATCTAAATAGACCATTTGATAAATGGAAAGTCTAAGTAAATTGATTACCCAGCTTTGCGTTTTTTTAGGTTGTTTAATATACGGTTTCAAATAGTAATCCAAAGTCATCTTCCGCTGTATGGTACCGTAGCTTATTTCTGTAAGTAAACCGCTGTCCACACCGGATAACTGGTGCTTGTTAATCAAGTTGTTCAGTAATAGGTTACTGTAGGATTGGTTTTTCTCTACAGATTCCAAAATATCGAGAGCGATTTCACGTACTCCCTTTTTAGTTTGCTTCATTCTGTTCTCCTAACTTCATGCCTGCTTTAATGAACGACCCGGCTCCGCGCAAGTAATCTTTCGCCGGCATTTTTTTCTTTCCCGAAGGCTGCAGTTCAGTAACTAGTATTGCCGTCTCATTACCTGTCGAAACGATGAAACCATCATTTTGCACATCAATTATCGTGCCCGGTACGGCCAGATTGCTATCTTCCAGTTTCTTTGCCTGCCAAATTTTTAAAATGGATCCGTCCAAGGTTGTATACGCAACAGGCCAAGGATTCAGGCCACGTATATGGTTATAGATGTCTTCTCCTGATTTCGACCAGTCGATTTTTTCCTCCGACCGTTTAATGTTAGGCGCAAAAGTCGCTTGATCCTCCTCTTGCTTGATCGCCTGTAACTCCTGATTTAAAAGTTTCGGCAATGTCTCTGCTAGTAAGTCGGACCCTATCTTGCTTAATTTATCATGCAGTGTACCGACATTATCTTCTTCCCCTATGGCTACTTCGGCCTGAGTCAATATATCCCCGGCATCCAATTTCTCCGCCATATACATGATGGTTATTCCAGTTTTTTCTTTCCCCTGTAAAATGGAATAATGGATGGGCGCCCCTCCACGCAGTTCAGGAAGAAGGGAGGCATGTACATTAATGCATCCGTACTTAGGTGCATCCAACAATTCATTCGGAAGGATTTGTCCGAAAGCCGCCGTCACCACTAAATCAGGATTCAATGCAATGATCTTTTCAAGTTCTTCTTTTTCACGGATTTTTTCGGGCTGATAAACGGGAATCCCCTGCTTTTCGGCTTCGACCTTAACTGGCGGCGGCGTTAGCACCTTTTTACGGCCAACTGGACGATCGGGCTGTGTGACGACAGCAATCACGTCATACCCTTCATCAATGATTCTTTTCAATACCGGCACTGAAAAGTCCGGTGTTCCCATAAAGATGATTTTTGTCATTCTTCTTCAAACCTTTCTAACTCTTCTTCCGAAATATAGCGGGAAACCTTACTTGTAAATAAAACTCCTTGCAAATGATCGATTTCGTGCTGTAGGGCCCTTGCGAGGAAATCTTCCGCTTCTATCTCGAAAAAAGATCCTTTTCGGTCTTGCGCACGGACTTTGACGCGGTATGGTCGCGATACTTCACCATATAAACTCGGGAAGCTCAAGCATCCTTCAACACCCGTCTGTTCGCCTTCCACTTCCAGCACTTCTGGATTAATCAGTTCGATTGCACCTGATCCTTCCTCTATTTCGACGACGGCCACTTGCTTTTTCACGCCAACCTGAGGTGCTGCAAGCCCAACGCCATCCGCCTCCACCATCGTTTCGTACATGTTATTTAACAGCTTTGCCAATTTCTTATCAAAACTTGTTATTTTATCGCATTTTTGTTGTAAAATTTTTTCAGGAAACAAGACAATCGGTAAAATAGCCAAAATTAAAGGTAACCTCCTAGATATGAAAAACAACACTTCATTATATAAAAACGCAAGCTTGAACAGCTCGCGGTAATCATCCATCGCCTAAACAATTACATCATGATCTGTGGATTTAAATCTATTGAAATCTGCAGATGATTTTGAGCCGTTTCTTTTTGATAATGCTCTAAAAGTGTACGTAAATGCTGATTAAGGTCCGGCTCTCGTCTGTATTTTATCAGACATTGATAACGATATCTATTGTTGATTCGACTAATGGGTGAAGCAACGGGACCGAGAACGATAGAATCCCGATTCAATCGTGAGCCTAAATAATTGGTGATTTTTTCAGTGACACTCACCGTCTTCATTAAGTCTTCATGTGAAACGGTTATAAGGACAACGTAATAATATGGAGGGTAATGACTTTGCCTGCGCAGATGCATCTCCCGTTCATAAAAAGCATCATAATCCTGCAAGGCAGAAAGCTCGATGCTGTAGTGCTCAGGCGTATAGGTTTGGATGACCACTTCTCCCGGAAGCTGATGACGTCCTGCCCTTCCGCTGACCTGTGTCAGCAGCTGGAATGTCTTTTCCGAAGAACGGAAATCAGGCAGATGGAGCATCGTATCCGCTGAAAGGACTCCAACAAGTGTGATATTAGGAAAATCAAGGCCCTTGGCAATCATTTGAGTGCCTAGCAATATATCGGCCTTCCCTTCACCAAAGGCATTCAGCAACCGCTCATGTGAACCCTTCTTACTCGTCGTGTCGACATCCATTCTTATTACCCGTGCATCAGGGAGGATTTTCGCAAGCTCTTCTTCAACCTTTTGAGTGCCTGTACCGAAGAACCTTATATGTTCACTTTCGCATTCTGGGCAAACGGAAGGCATTCCCTCTTCAAATCCACAATAATGGCATTTCATTATATCATTAAAGCGATGATAGGTGAGTGAAATGTCACAATTAGGGCAGTTGATGACCAATCCACAGCTTCGACACATCACAAAGGAAGAATGTCCCCGTTTATTTAGCATCAAGACGGTTTGCTCCCCCTTCTCAAGCCGGTCTTTCAGCTTGGTGAAGAGCAGCTCCGAAAACATGGAACGATTCCCGGTCCTTAGTTCTTCCCTCATATCTACAATATCGACTGCTGGCAATGCATTTTTATTCATCCTCTGGCTAAGGGTCAGTAATTTATAAACGTTTTTCTTGGCTCGAGCAAAAGATTCAAGTGTCGGAGTGGCGCTACCAAGTATAACCGGACACTTATATGATTTTGCTCTTTCAATTGCAACGTCCCTGGCATGGTACCTTGGCGTTTCTTCTTGCTTATAACTGGATTCGTGCTCTTCATCAATGATGACCAGTCCCAGGTTTTCAAACGGAGCGAATACGGCTGAACGTGCGCCCACCACCACTTTTACCTCTTTACGGTGAATTTTCCGCCATTCATCATATTTTTCACCTACGGATAAACCGCTATGCATGACAGCAACCTGCTCCCCGAATCGTTCCTTGAACCTCTTCACCGTTTGTGGCGTCAAGGAGATTTCAGGTACCAGCATGATGGCTTCCTTCCCTTTTTCAATGACAGAGGCAATTGCCTGCAGATACACTTCCGTCTTCCCGCTGCCGGTTACACCATATAAAAGGAAAACATCATGTTCATCATGATGTATTTTCTCATGGATGGGCTTCAAGGCAGCCGCTTGTTCATCCGTTAAAGTAAAGGGATTGGATTTTTCGAACACACGGTTCTCATAAGGGTCACGGTATATTTCCTGATCCATTTCCGCCAAGGCCCCTTTTGACACTAGGGCTTTGACCGTACCGCTTGATGTATTGATCAATTCAAGCAATTCTTTTAACGGAACGGGCTCTTGATGTTCTATAAAGTATTGAAGGAGTTCCTGCTGTTTTTTTGCATGACTGGAAATGGACGACGCCATTTCTGTCAGTTCCTTAGAGGAAAGCAAAGATTTAATGACACGGACGGTCTTCTTGTTAAGACGGTTTTTCACATTATACACGAGCTCTAGATTGCCATTTTGTATTTCCTTTTGAAAAAGGGAGGCATTCTCCCCTTCTATCACTTCTTTCCAAGATATTGAATCGTTCTTTCCGAAAAGATTTTGAATGAAGGGCGGGAGCTGATTCTTTTTATCTTCTATGACATTGATCACTTTTTCATATTTCGCTTTCATCGCTGCCGGAAGCATGGCCTGAAGCGCTGAAATTTTAAAACACATGGCCTCTTTGGTCAACCAGTCACCAAGCTTGAGCAATTCATCATTAAGGATGGGCTCCAAATCCATTGGTTCTTTTATATAGCGTAATTTCGCAAAGTCGCTTTCAGCTTTTAAACCGGTGATGAATCCCTGCACCATTCTTGGACCGAATGGCACGATGACTCGCATGCCGGGCTTAATGACTTGGTTCCACTTTTCAGGTATGCGATAGTCAAATTCTCGATCCGTTTGTTTAGCAGGTACATCCACGATGACGGATGCAATATCCATAAGACATCATTCCTTTTGCATGCGAGATACTTCTGCCAGGATGCTTTTAGCTATATCCGCTTTACTCATTTTTGGAAGTTCGGTAGCACTTCCATCTTTATCGTAAATGGTCACGATGTTCGTATCCGTTCCAAACCCTGCCCCTGCGATGGTAACATTATTGGCAACGATCATATCTGCATTCTTTTTCACTAATTTCCCTCTTGCGTATTCTTCAACGTTGTTGGTTTCCGCCGCAAATCCCACCAAGATCTGATGGGTTTTATTCTCACCGAGTTCCTTAAGGATATCCTTTGTCCGTTCAAATTCAATCACATTTTCCCCTGGCTGCTTTTTCATCTTTTGAGCATGAAAAATCTTCGGTTTATAATCCGCCACCGCAGCCGTCATGATTACGACGTCACTGGTATCGAACTGATCGAATACCTCATCGTACATATCTGCTGCCGATTCCACAGGTATTACTCTAGCCTTGGAAGGTGGCATCAAATTCACTGGGCCAGTAATCAATGTCACCTCAGCGCCCATTTCAATTGCCTGCTCAGCTAGGGCATAGCCCATTTTCCCACTGGAATGATTCGTCACGTAACGCACCGGATCAATTGCTTCACGAGTCGGTCCTGCCGTTATCAAATATTTCTTTCCCTTTAGTGGCTGAGGCTGTGATTTCCGTTCACCGAAATAAAGATTGAGCTGTTCGACAATTGTTTCCGGTTCCTCCAATCGTCCCTTCCCTACATAACCGCAAGCCAAATACCCTTCACCCGGTTCAATGAATTGATATCCGAACGTACGAAGTGTCTCCATGTTTTTCTGAACCGCTGGGTGGGCGTACATATGGACGTTCATTGCCGGCGCTACCCAAACTGGTGCCTCCGTTGCCAGAAGTGTGGTCGTGATCATATCATCCGCGATGCCATTGGCTACCTTGCCAATGACATTCGCTGTAGCTGGAGCCAAAAGTATGATGTCAGCCCAATCAGCCAAGTCGATGTGGGCAATGACTGAAGAATCCTTCTCATCAAATGTATCTGTGTACACATCATTTCTCGAAAGTGCTTGAAAAGTGAGCGGCGTCACGAACTTACGTGCCGATTCACTCATGATCACTTTAACATGCGCTCCTTCCTGAGTTAATTTACTTGTCAGGGCAGCAGCCTTATATACAGCAATCCCGCCGGTGACACAAAGAAGTACTTTTTTATCGATAAGCATGCAAATTTCCCCTAACTATACATTCTATTTTTATCAATTATGAAGCATAACAGAAGAAATTTCATTTGAAATGCGCAATAAATATATGGATTTCCGTAAACAATCCATCTCTTTCCCCGCTAGATCAATTCTTCCGTTACTTTTGAAAAATCAAAACAAACAGGCCTGACACCTTGGCCGCAGGAAGGAAGCAACTTTCCAAATGTAACGCATCCTGTTTGCTTTAGGGTGTCAGGCCCGATAGGTCAAGCTTATGTGTTCTCTTAGTTTTCTTCGTAAGAATTATCGTAAGTCAATTTACCTGAATGAATTTCTTCAAGGGCACGACCTACGGATTTATGGGAGACCGGTTTGGTTATAAGGCAATTATCTTTAATTTGCATTTCCCTGGCACGTTTAGCTGCCACTGATACAAGCGAGTATTTTGAATCGATTTTAAGTAATAGTGAATCAATTGATGGATATAACATAGTTTATTCCGCCTCCAACATTTTTTTATATAAAACAGCAACTCTTTCCCGACGGCAATGCTCGGCAATCACAATTGCATTAATTCTAGCACATGCGGCATCCACATGATCATTTTCTACAACATAATCATAAAGATCCATAAGTTCTATTTCTTCCTTGGCCACTTTCATCCGACCTTTTATCGCTTCCTCCGTCTCGGTTCCGCGAGTAACGATGCGGCTTTCAAGCTCAGTCAAGCTTGGAGGAGCAAGGAAAATGAAAAGTCCTTCAGGGAATTTCTCCCTGACCTGTTTAGCTCCTTGAACTTCAATTTCCAGAAATACATCTTTTCCGGAATCAATTGTTTCACGGACATAATCCACCGGTGTTCCATAATAATTACCGACGAACTCAGCATATTCCAGCAATTTTCCTTCTTCGATCAGTGCTTCGAATTCCTCGCGTTTTTTGAAGAAATAATCCACTCCGTCCACTTCTCCATGGCGAGGCAGCCGTGTCGTCATCGAAATTGAATATTCAAATGCCGTTCCAGGCTGGGAAAAAATCGCCTTCCTTACTGTTCCTTTACCAACACCGGATGGACCGGACAAAACGATTAATAAACCTTTTTCTCTCATATTGTTTCAGTTACCCCTCTTCTACGCTGTCATCTCTATCTTGAAGCCGTGCGGCAACCGTTTCCGGTTGAACGGCAGATAAGATGACATGGTCGCTGTCTGTAATTATAACGGCCCTAGTTCTTCTACCATATGTAGCATCTATTAAGGATCCGCGGTCTCGGGCGTCTTGGATAATCCTTTTAATCGGAGCCGATTCAGGGCTCACGATGGATACGATCCGGTTTGCGGAAACGATATTCCCAAAACCAATATTAATGAGCTTAATTGACATTTTTGTCCCCCATTCATATTCTATTGTCACCTTGTTAGGTTCATCATAAACCGACTACTCGATATTTTGAACCTGTTCCTTTAATTTTTCAAGCAGACTTTTCATTTCCACCACTTCTTTGGTAATGGCCGAATCATTTGCCTTTGATCCAATCGTATTGACTTCCCTGTTCATTTCCTGAACAAGGAAGTCGAGTTTTCTTCCAATTGGTTCACTATGGGTAAGCGTCCTTGAAAATTGCTGTATATGGCTTTCGAGTCTGGTCAGTTCTTCATTTATATCACATTTATCAGCAAAAATGGCCGCTTCCGTCACAATACGGCTATCTTCAATCAATCCCTCCGTCAACTCGGCTAGCTTGATTTCCAAACGGGCTTTATATTTCCCGACGACTGAAGGTGCATAGTTTTTGACTCCTGCAACAATCTCACCAAACTTTTCAAGCTGGTGTTTCATGTCCAAGGCCAGTTCCTGACCTTCCAGAGTCCGCATTTTTTTCAGATTTTCCAATGCCCCCGTAACAGCCTTCAATAACAGGGATTCCAAAACTACAGGAACCGCAGGTACTTCTTCCGTCACGAAAATCGACTCAAGTTGCAGCATATCCTGTAATGTAATGGAACTTTCCAGATTGTATTTTCCCTTGACTTCATCCATCAAACCCACATATTGATCAGCAAGATCCCAATCGATCTTCACCTTTTTGGAAACCAGGCTCTCACCTTCCACAGTAATGAAGATTTCCACCCGTCCCCTTCTTATGTATTGATTCGCCTTTTTCTTCACCTTTTCTTCCAAAACCAAAAGCTGGCGCGGCATTCGAATCGTATATTCACAAAAACGATGGTTCACTGTCTTAATTTCGGCAAAAATCTTGACCTGTTCGTTTTCCGCTTCTTCTCTTCCATAGCCCGTCATACTGGTAACCATGGTTCCACATCCTATCAAACATAATGTAGTAATTTGACGTTTACATTCATTTATATAATAGCTACAGCACGAAAACTTTAGCTTACAAATAAAATACTACAAAAAAATAAAAAGGCAATAGAGCAAGACTCTACCACCTTAAAGATTATATCATATTTCATTGTGCTTTTCTTGCTAAAAAGGTTCCAGCCAGTAAAAAAGTTGGGATCGATGCCATTCCTATTACCAATAGCCAATCCCTTCCCGAAATCGGTACCGTATGGAAGATTGTTTGCAAGGGCTGCACATACATGACGGCAAGCATTAATAATAGGGAGGACAGTACCGCCCCGACTAGATATAGGTTACCGAATGGGTTTCTCGAGAAGATCGAACGTTCACTTCGGCAATCGAAAACATGTATTAGTTGAGCTAATACCAGGGTAGCGAATGCGATTGTTTGTGCATAAGCAAGGTTATCCGGATTTGAACGGTATACCACATAAAATGCTATCAATGTAGATATCCCAATCAGAAAACCGCGTGAGATGATTTTCCAGCCAAGCCCTCTTCCGAAAACACCTTCGTTAGCATTTCGTGGATTTCTTTTCATTACATCTTCTTCTGCCGAATCCAAGCCCAACGCCATCGCAGGCAGTCCGTCCGTAACAAGGTTTACGAATAAGATCTGGATTGGTATCAAAGGCAGTGGCAAGGCACATAGCATCGCAAAAAACATAACCAAAATCTCCCCAACATTGGAGGCAAGCAAATAACGGATGAACTTCCTTATGTTTTCATAAATATTCCTGCCTTCTTTGATGGCCGATTTAATGGTGGCAAAATTATCGTCAACCAAAATCAAGGAGGAAGCTTCCTTAGCGACATCAGTCCCCGTGATACCCATGGATATACCGATATCCGCTGATTTTATCGCAGGTGCATCATTGACACCATCCCCTGTCATTGCAACGACATGTCCTTTATTTTGCAAGGCTTTTACTATTTTTAACTTATGTTCCGGGGAAACGCGGGCAAATACCGAAACACTTTCAACAACTTCCTCAAGTTCCCCGACTTCCATGTCCGCCAATTGCCGTCCTTCAAGTACACGATCTTTTCCTTTTAAAATACCAAGTTCTTTAGCTATTGCCTTTGCGGTTATGACATGGTCGCCAGTAATCATGACAGTTTTGATCCCGGCATCCCGGCATTCCTTAACTGCCTGCTTCACTTCCGGACGTGGGGGATCGATCATGCCCTGCAGTCCCATGAAGGTTAAATTGTGCTCAGCTTCGGTTTCATGAAGCAAAATCGTTCCTTTTGAAAGGGGTTTATAACCAACGGCAATCATTCGAAGTGCCTGTGAGGCAAGCTCATTCATGTCCTGTTGCACCCTTTCCATACTCCTCTGATTCAATATTTCCGACTTTCCTTCCCAAAGAATCGTGTCGGACTGGGCGATCAATACGTCAGGGGCCCCTTTTACGATGACGAAATGATTATCTTTTTCATCCTTCACTATGACACTCATCATTTTGCGGCTCGAGTCAAATGGAAACTCCTTGACTATCGTAAACTTCTTAGACAAGTGTTCCCTCGTCAAACCCGCTTTCATGGCTGCGACCAACATCGCCCCTTCTGTCGGATCACCGTCCAATATAAATTGTTTACCATTCTCGTTTAACTCAGCTTTGTTACAGAGCATGCCGAAAGTAATCATTTGAAGCAAGGCATTATGGTTTTTCGGTGCAACTGAAACTCCATTTAAAGAAAACTCTCCGACAGGATTATAACCAGTCCCGCCGACATTCCAAGTTTTTCCTCCACTCCAAACCTTCGTCACTGTCATTTTGTTTTGTGTCAGTGTACCTGTCTTATCTGAGCAAATCACCGTTGCGCAGCCAAGCGTTTCTACGGCAGGAAGCTTGCGGACTATCGCTTTTTGTTTGATCATACGCTGAACGCCTAAAGACAAGGCTACGGTCACAATGGCTGGCAAGCCTTCGGGAATCGCTGCAACAGCCAAGGATACCCCGGCCAAAAACATCGTATAGAGGTCATGCCCTTGAATGACGCCAGTCAGGACCACGATTACGGTTAATATTAAAGCCGTGACGATCAAAATTTTCCCTAGCTGCTCCAACCTCCGTTGAAGAGGTGTTTCTTTTGTTTCTGCAGTCTGCAGGAGGTCCGCAATCTTGCCCATCGCCGTGTTCATACCTGTAGCGATTACGATTCCGACTCCATTTCCTCTTGTAACCATCGTTCCCATAAAAGCCATATTTTCCTGATCACCGATACCTTCGACCTCATTCATCAACGGATCGGAACATTTAACGGCGGGAAGAGACTCGCCGGTAAGTGCAGACTCTTCTATTTCAAGGCTTGAATGGTCGATGATCCGTAAATCGGCACCAATTCGGTCACCGCTCGAGAACTTCAGGATATCCCCTACAACGACTTCTCTTGAAGGGATTTTCAGCCATTGGCCATCCCGAAGAACGTTAACTTGCGGCGCTGCCATTTCCTTTAGGGCATCCAGGGATTTTTCTGCCTTCCGTTCTTGAAAAAACCCAAGTAATCCATTCAAAAAAACAATCGCCATGATGGCAATCGCATCGATATATTCACCTAATATCCCTGAGACCAATGTCGCGGCAAGTAAAACTATGACCATGAAATCTTTGAATTGGGCGAAAAATAAAAGAATGGCAGACTGTTTTTCTCCTTCCTTCAATTCGTTAAAGCCATGCTTACGCAGCCTGTCCTTTACTTCATCATCGTCCAAACCGTGTGTAACGTTTGTTTGAAGCGCTTTCTCCATTTCTTGATTATTCATTTCCTTGAACTCCATCAAGTATCACACATCCCTTTGAATAGAATGAAATAGGCTCCTGTATACATCTCAACAGGCGCTCTTTGCTTTACTCATCCAACACCTGCCTGCTTACCGATACATAAAACAACCTGCTCTTCTTCCATGATTATTCAGACTCGTCCAAAATAATGCTATAATTAAACAGAATTGCGGAAAGAAGAACGATTCGGATAATATAATGAATGAACGACCGCCATTAATGATGAATGGTCTAAATTTGCAATTAATCTCAGGAACCTAACAAAAAGCATCCATTCAATATACCTGAACTGCAGCTTTTCACCCAGTTCGCTACAGCTATAATGGACAGCCCTGATGCATTGATAACGCCTAGCAAAATGAGTATCTTAGAAAATCTTATGTAAAGGAAGTAAAAATAGAATGTCATTTGATGGATTATTTACGAAAGCGATGACGGAAGAAATCGCTTCTTTATTAAAAGGTGGACGAATCAATAAAGTACATCAGCCTTATAAAAATGAAGTAATACTGGTTGTTCGTGCTGGAGGTAAGAACCATAAGCTCTTATTATCGGCACACCCAAGTTATTCAAGGGTGCAATTGACCGAGGAAAGTTATGAAAATCCTAAAGAAGCACCCATGTTCTGCATGCTTCTTAGAAAGCACCTCGAAGGCTATACGATAGAAGATATTTATCAGTATGAACTTGATAGGATGATCATTTTTGAGGTGAAGGGCCGCAATGAGCTTGGCGATGTCTCTCAAAAGCAATTAATCATTGAAATTATGGGGCGTCACAGCAACATTGTTTTAGTCGATAAAGAACGGAATATGATTTTAGACAGCATTAAGCATGTTTCCCATGCCGTGAACAGTTATCGGGCGATATTGCCAGGCCAGGAATATAAGGTGCCACCCGCACAAGCAAAGGATAATCCCTTCAATGCTACTGAAGACGATATTAGGAAGAATATTGACTTCAATGCAGGAAAACTAGATCGACAGCTTGTTGCCCATTTTTCAGGAATTTCACCATTGGTTGCAAAGGAAGCCGTTTACCGGGCTGGATTAGCCAACAGCACCACCCTTCCATTAGCTTTTTCAGGCCTTATCCAAGAAATCTCGGAACATAAATATGCTGCGTCGATCAAACAAGATGGCAATAAAGAAGTTTTTTATATGCTTTCACTAGAGCATCTAACAGGAAAACAGCGTACGTTTTCTTCATTAAGCGAGATGCTCGACCGCTATTATTTCGGAAAGGCAGAACGAGATCGAGTTAAGCAAAAGAGTCAGGATGTAGAACGTTTCATTTCCAATGAAATCGAAAAGAACTCAAAAAAAATCGGCAAGCTCGAACGTACATTAAAAGATACGGAACGGGGAGAACAGTATCAATTATTCGGTGAACTGCTTACAGCTAATCTATATCAAATGAAAAAAGGCATGAAGGAAATCGAAGTCGTCAATTATTATGATGAAGAACAGAATACGGTCACCATTCCGCTTGACCCCTTAAAAAATCCATCCGATAATGCACAAAAGTACTTCTCTAGGTACCAAAAGTCCAAAAATGCAGTCGGTGTCGTTCAAGAACAAATTGAAAAGACAAAATTGGAATTGGCCTACTTTGAAGCCTTGCATCAGCAGCTCCAATCAGCTTCACCCAAAGATATAGAGGAGATTCGCGAAGAACTTCAGGAAGAAGGGTACATTCGGCAAAAAAAGAAAAAAGGCATGAAAAAGCCTGCAAATGCAAAACCGCAGCTTGAAACATATTATGCTACGGATGGAGATCTCATTTTTGTCGGAAAAAATAATAAACAAAATGATTATCTAACGAATAAGTTTGCACGCCGTGATGAAATATGGCTTCATACCAAAGATATCCCTGGATCCCATGTTGTGATTCGAAATGAATCACCAAGTGAAAAAACGATAAAAGAGGCAGCCGTATTAGCAGCTTTCTTCAGTAAAGCAAAGCAATCGAGCTCAGTGCCCGTTGACTTCACACAAGTTCGCCATGTTAAGAAACCGAATGGCTCAAAGCCCGGTTTCGTGATTTACGAGCAACAGCAGACCGTATATATTACACCAGATGCCGATATCGTCATTCGCTTAAAGGAAGCGGTAAAGGATTGAATGGTATATAAATAAATAGAGGTGGCCCAATCCTGTGTGATTGGGTCACCTCTATTTTCATGCTGAAATCCAAGCGGTATCTGCCGGATTCTCCCGCCATTTTTTCAACTTTTCCAATTCATCTTCTGTGATATACCCTTTTTCATTAGCGACTTTTATCAAAGTCGAGTAGTCACTCAACGAGTGGTTAGTGATGCCCGCAGCATCGAATTTTTCTTTTCCCTTTTCCAATTCGTAAGTAAAGATCGAAACGACTCCAAGAACATCACAGCCAGCTTCTTTCAACGCGTTAACAGCAGTAATCACACTGCCGCCGGTTGAAATCAAGTCTTCCACAACAACCACTTTTTGTCCTGGAACAGCGCGGCCTTCGATTTGATTACCCTTTCCGTGCTCTTTAGCTTTCGAGCGGACATAGCACATCGGTGCATTTAATTTTTCACTCACCCAAGCAGCATGCGGAATTCCAGCAGTTGCAGTGCCTGCGATCAGTTCAACCTCAGGGAAATGCTGTTCAATCAATCCTTTCAAACCTTCCGCTATTTCATTGCGAACCTCTGGGTATGAAAGGGTTAAGCGGTTGTCGCAATAAATGGGTGATTGAATTCCTGATGCCCAAGTAAAGGGGTCATTCGGCTGTAGGTACACTGCTTTTATTTCCAATAAATGTTCAGCTATCTTTTGATTTATCATGATATTCCCTCCCAAGCTGCTTTCATATCCAAATACGCCCTTAATGGATCTTTCGCCCCCGTTATGGCTCTCCCTACAACGATGGCATCCGCTCCAAAATCCCTTGCCTGTTCAGGCGTGGCAATTCTCTTTTGATCATGCGTCTGTCCACCTGCACTTCGGATTCCAGGTGTGACCGTTAAGAATTCATGTCCGATGCGTTCATGTATGTTCTTTACTTCATGTGTGGAACAGACGACGCCATCCAATCCAGCCTGTTGAGTAAGTTTTGCATAATGGAGGACCGAATCCTCCAGAGATCCGGCAATGTTTTGCTCATCATTCATTTGTTCTTGTGACGTGCTAGTCAGTTGGGTAACCCCTATGCATAACGGACGCTTTTTACCAGCGGACGTTCCTTTATCAAGACCCTCCATAGCTGCTTCCATCATCTTTTGGCCACCCGCCGCATGTACATTGACCATGTCAGCTCCTAAAGTTGCCAAACCTGTCATGGCCATTTTGACAGTATTCGGAATATCATGAAGCTTCAAGTCCAAAAACACATCGTGGCCTTGCTCTTTTACGAAAGAAATAATTGATGGTCCATTCTGATAAAATAATTCCATCCCCACTTTTACAGCAAGTTTTTCCGAGGGGAACTGTTTAAGGAATCTCTCTGTTTGAATGAGATCAGGGAAATCAAGAGCGATAATTAATGACTGCTTCATTCTGCTTCCAGCTCCTTCCGGTACATTCTGAGATATGGTCAAATCCCAGCTCATCCAACAATTTCGGTAAATCTTCTATGATGGTCGGGCATACGAAGGGATCCACGAAGTTGGCAGTTCCCACCGCCACAGCACTGGCACCTGCATAGAAAAATTCAATGACGTCTTCTGCTGTAGCGATTCCGCCCATTCCGATTATTGGAATCGACACTTGCTGGCTTACCTCATAAATCATCCGGAGAGCAACCGGTTTTATTGCAGGACCAGATAACCCACCCGTTCTGTTCGAAAGGATCGGCTTGCCAGTTTTTAAATCCAATCGCATGCCGACTAATGTGTTTATCATTGTCAACCCGTCGGCTCCGCCTTCTTCTACAGCTTTGGCCATTTCCACAATGTTACTGACATTCGGTGAAAGCTTTACATATACAGGAACCGAAGATACTTCCTTGACCGCCTTGGTTACCTCTTTGGCAACTTCCGGTACCGTCCCGAAAGCTATGCCTCCTTCTTTTACATTCGGACAAGAGATATTCAATTCGAGTGCTTTTACATTCCCGACCTTACTTATGTCACTGGCTACCTTTACATAGTCAGCTATTTGTGAACCCGCAACGTTGGCGATGATTGGGACATCATACCCACCTAGCCATGCCAGTTCTTCACTGATGACCTTTTCTAAACCTGGATTCTGCAGCCCGATGGCGTTCAGCATTCCCGAAGAGGTCTCCGCTACACGCGGAGTCGGGTTACCGAACCTCGGTTCAGGAGTGGTCGCTTTGATCATGATCGCTCCAAGAATATCCAAGTCGAAAAATTGACTGTATTCACGGCCGAAACCAAAGCATCCAGATGCTGGCATGACCGGGTTTTTCAAGTGTAATCCTGGTAACTCAACTGAAAGCCTGTTCATAATAGCACCTCTCCTGCCCGGAATACGGGTCCATCACTGCATACCTTTTTATAACTGAAACCAGTTGGATCATCCCCTGTATGACATACGCAGGCAAAGCATGCACCGATGCCGCAACCCATCCTTTCCTCGAGGGACAAGAAAAGTTTTTTCTCACGATAGCCCGCTTCCAATGCTTTTAACATTGGTGTAGGGCCGCATGAAAAGATCGTTGCAAACTCCTGCTCCAGGTTGTCAATCACAGTCGTAACAAATCCTTTTGTCCCATATGAACCATCCACTGTGGCAATATGGGTATCACCTAATTCACTAAACTCTTTTTCATAAAAGATGGCTGACTTGGTCTGGAAGCCCAATACATGGATTACCCTGACACCATTCGCAACCAACATCTGTGATAATTGATACAGGGGCGGGACACCAATCCCACCACCAACCAATAACGCTGTTTCGCCCTTCTTCGCTTCATGAACGGGAAATCCATTGCCAAGGGGACCAAGGATATCGACCGCTTCTGCTTGTTTACGCTGTGATAACAACGTTGTTCCTTTACCTTCAGCCCTATAAATCATCGTGAACTGTTTTTCACTGCCATTATAAGAAGAAATTGAAATCGGGCGTCTTAACAATGGCTCAGTACCATCTGTTGTCTTGACTTGGACAAACTGGCCTGGTTGCTTCATCTCTGAAACCAATTCACCTTGCAGAGTAAGTTCAAAGATGGATGGGGCCAGTTCTTTATGAGTTAACACCTTCATTCTTTCCTTCTTGATCATATATAGCTCACCTCACGACTTATTTCCGTTTTTCCCATCGCTTCTGCCGAGAAGGTCATGGATTCTATCACTCTTAAAATGGCTTCTGCCGTATCGAGTGATGTTAGGCATGTCACTCCATTTTCAACCGATTCACGTCGGATTCTAAAACCATCGCGTTCCGGCTGCTTTCCTTTGGTCAAAGTGTTAATGACAAATTGTGCATCCCCGTTTCGGATAACATCCAGTAGGTTTGTACCTTCTTCGCCAATTTTACCGACAATTGCAGTCGGGATGCCGGATTGCTCCAATAGGGCAGCAGTTCCGCTGGTGGCTATCAGCTTGAAACCGATATTATGGAAACGTCTTGCTAAAAGCAGCGCCTCTTGCTTATCTTTATCGGATATCGTCAATAAGACCGAACCATGCCCTTCAATTTTGAAGCCGGAAGCGACCAGGCCTTTATATAAAGCCTTTTCAAGTGTGCTATCTTTCCCCATTACTTCACCAGTCGATTTCATTTCAGGTCCAAGCGAAATGTCCACACCTCTTAATTTCGCAAAAGAGAAGACCGGCACTTTCACATAGACCCCAGATTGTTCTGGCACTAATCCTGATTGGTAACCTTGGCTTTCAAGCGAGTGGCCCAAGATGACCTTCGTTGCTAAGTTAGCCATCGGCACATTCGTAATTTTACTTAAGAATGGAACGGTTCGGCTAGAACGTGGATTTACTTCAATGACATACACTTCTTCATTGCTGATGACATATTGAATGTTCAAGAGACCAATTATATTCAAGCCTTTTGCCAATCGGGTCGTATAGTCGATGATTACTTCTTTTTGTTTTTCCGTTAAATTTTGAGGCGGATAGACTGCAATCGAATCACCGGAATGGACGCCGGCACGTTCGATATGCTCCATGATCCCTGGGATAACGACCGTTTCGCCATCGGAAATGCCATCGACTTCGACTTCCTTACCCGTCAAGTAGCGGTCTATCAGGACAGGATGATCTGGATTTATTTTCACGGCATTTTTCATGTAATGCAGCAATTCCTCTTGTTTATAGACGATTTCCATCGCTCTTCCTCCGAGTACGTACGATGGCCTTACTAATACCGGGTAACCAATGTCTTCGGCAATGACGATCGCTTCATCAACCGATGTTGCGGTTTTACCTTTTGGCTGCGGAATGCCTAAATCCTTAAGTGCCTTTTCGAATTTATTACGATTTTCCGCCCTATCCAGGTCTTCAAGTGAAGTACCAAGGATCTTCACTCCTCTTTCAACAAGACCATCTGCAAGGTTAATCGCTGTCTGTCCGCCAAACTGGACGATGACCCCTTCTGGTTTTTCCAAATCGATGACATGCATGACATCTTCAAGAGTCAATGGTTCGAAATAAAGTTTGTCGGAGATACTGAAGTCCGTTGAAACTGTTTCGGGATTGTTGTTAATGATGATCGCTTCATATCCCGCTTCTTTAATTGCCCATACCGAATGTACGGTCGCATAATCAAACTCTACTCCTTGCCCTATCCGAATTGGGCCAGACCCCAGAACAATGACACTTTTCTTGTCAGTAACGATGGATTCATTTTCATCTTCGTAAGTTCCATAAAAATACGGTGTTTCCGATTCGAACTCGGCAGCACATGTATCGACCATTTTGTAAACAGGGATGATCCCTTGCTTTTTCCGGTACTCATAGACGTCAATTTCGGGAACTTCCCAGATTTCTGCAATCGTTTTGTCAGAAAACCCTAGTTCTTTAGCCTTTTGCAATACTTCACTATCAAAGGAATGTTCTTTAAGTTCCTTTTCAAAGTCGATTATCTTTTTCAACTTATGCAAGAAGAATAAATCGATCTCGCTCCATTCGTGAATGGTTTCGATCGTCTTCCCTCTTCTTAATGCTTCGCCGATATAGAATAACCGTTCATCTCCAGCTTTTCGGATCCGTTTCTCTATTTTTTCATCCTCAAACTCGTCATTCAATTCAAGATGGTATACACCCGCTTCAAGGGAACGAACAGCTTTTAAGATGGATTCTTCGAATGTACGGCCGATTGCCATGACTTCTCCGGTCGCTTTCATTTGTGTCCCGAGCCTGCGGTTGGCGCTTTCGAACTTATCAAAAGGCCAGCGCGGAATCTTTGTAACGACATAGTCCAGGGCCGGTTCAAAGCTCGCATAGGTTTTACCTGTGACCGGGTTCATCATTTCATCAAGCGTCAAACCAACTGCTATCTTTGCTGCAAGCTTTGCAATTGGATAACCTGTTGCTTTTGAAGCAAGTGCCGACGAACGGCTGACCCTTGGGTTCACTTCAATGACATAATATTGATAGCTGTTTGGATCTAGCGCAAGCTGAACATTGCATCCACCTTCAATTTTCAAGGCACGGATAATCTTCAAAGACGTATTTCTGAGCATTTGATATTCTCTGTCACTTAAAGTTTGGCTAGGTGCGGCAACTATCGAATCGCCAGTATGGACACCGACAGGGTCGAAGTTTTCCATATTACATACAACTATTGCATTATCATTGGAATCACGCATCACTTCATATTCAACTTCTTTGAACCCGGCAATGCTCTTCTCTAGCAGACATTGGTGAACTGGACTGCTTTTCAGGCCACCCTCAACAATCTCAATCAGTTGCTCTTCGTCATCACAAATCCCACCGCCTGTTCCGCCAAGCGTGAAGGCCGGACGAACAATGACCGGATAGCCGACTCGTTCCACGAATGTATAAGCCTCTTCCAAGTTATGAATGATGTCGCTGTCTGGTACTGGTTCTCCAAGATCGTTCATGAGGGTACGGAACAGGTCACGATCTTCCGCTTGTTGGATGGCGGAAAGTTTCGTCCCAAGGATCTGTACATTGCATTCTTCAAGAATTCCCGCTTCGGCAAGTTCGACGGCCATGTTCAGGCCAGTCTGTCCGCCCAAGGTAGGTAACAGTGCATCCGGGCGCTCTTTACGAATGATTTTGCTGACAAATTCCAATGTGATCGGTTCGATATAGACCGCATCAGCCATTTCACTGTCAGTCATGATTGTGGCAGGGTTGGAGTTAATCAGGATCACTCGATAACCTTCTTCTTTTAAGGCTATACATGCTTGGGTTCCTGCATAATCGAACTCGGCGGCCTGTCCGATGACGATCGGACCGGAACCAATTACTAGGATGCTTTTTATATCAGTGCGTTTTGGCATGTTGTTTCCCCCTTGGTGTTTGCAGCTTCAATCATTTGTAAGAATTCATTGAATAAGTAGTTTGCGTCTTCCGGCCCTGGTGATGCTTCCGGGTGATATTGTACGGTGAAAGCTGGATATTTTTTATGGCGCAGTCCTTCAATCGTATCGTCATTCAATGCTGTATGTGTCACAATAAGATCAGTCTTTTCAATTGAAAACTCTTCTACTGTATATCCATGATTTTGAGATGTGATGGATATCTTCCCGGTGCGAAGGTCTTTAACCGGATGATTTGAACCTCGATGGCCGAATTTTAATTTTTCCGTATCCGCCCCGTTTGCAAGTGCGAATAATTGATGTCCTAAACAGATTCCGAATAATGGCACTTCCGTTTGGATTGTACGGATCATTTCAAGTGTCTCATGAACACTTTTCGGATCCCCAGGACCGTTTGAAAGCATCACACCATCTGGATGATATTGCATCACTTCCTCGGCAGTGACGTTATAAGGCACAACCACGACATCACAGCCGCGCTTCGTCAACTCACGTAAAATCCCATGCTTCATGCCATAGTCTACAAGAACTACCCGCGGGCCTCTGCCCGGGCTAGAATAAGGTGATTTTGTTGAAACCTGTTTCACTTGATTAGAAGGAATCACCGTTGCTTTCAACTGGGAAACAACCTCTTTTGCATCTTTATTGATATTGCAGAGCGCTCCTTTAAGTGCACCTGATTTCCTGATGATCCTTGTCAGCTTTCTCGTATCGATTCCGCTTATTCCAGGTATGTTCTTCATTTTCAGATATTCATCTAGGGATGTTTGGCTTCGCCAGTTAGAAGGAAGTTCTGCTGTTTCCTTAACGACGAATCCTGCTATCGCTGGATTGATGGATTCAAAGTCATCCCGGTTTATCCCGTAGTTCCCGATCAATGGATACGTAAGTGTAACGATTTGACCGCAATAAGATGGATCGGATAGAATCTCCTGGTATCCTGTCATTCCTGTGTTAAAAACGACTTCACCTATTTTTTCTACGTCCCCTCCGAATGCTTCCCCAAGGAAAACCGTTCCATCTTCTAAAATAAGCTGTCTTTTCATCCTTGAACACGTCCTTTTTCCCAAGCTGTTTTTCCTTCTGCAATCGTCATGACTGGCCATCCATAACATTTCTTTTCATTAAAAGGTGTATTTTTCCCTTTTGAAGCAAACTCTTCATTATTGATTTCTTTTTCCGTTTCCAAATCGATGAGCACGATATCGGCAGTAGCACCTTCTTTAAGCTCTCCATATGGAAGGGAGAAACATTCAGACGGTTTGATTGTCAGGAAATCGACTAATTGCTTTAATGTTAAGACGCCCTTTTTGACCAATTCGGTATAAAGCAGCGGGAAGGCCGTTTCCAATCCTACTATTCCGAAAGGTGCTAGCTGCATTCCCTGCGCCTTTTCCTCAGCCGCATGCGGGGCATGGTCTGTTGCTATAAAATCGATGGTTCCGTCAAGCAGTCCTTCTATCAACGCGTCCCGATCTTCACGGCCCCTTAAAGGCGGGTTCATTTTATAATTCGTATCAAGTCCCGGTATATCATCTTCACACAATAATAAGTGATGCGGTGTAACTTCGGCTGTGACCCGGATACCGGCGCGTTTGGCATCCCTTACCGTTCTAACCGATTCCTTCGTGGATATATGACAAACGTGATAATGGCAATCCGCCGCTTCCGCAAGGAGGATATCCCGGGCAATATGTACAGCTTCACATACCGACGGAATTCCATTGATCCCCTGTTCCTTTGAGAATCTTCCTTCATGGACGGAGCCTTTATTGATTAAGCTATTATCTTCACAATGAGCAACTATGGCCATATCCTGAGCGGCTGCCCGCTTCATGGCCTCCAGCATCATCCCAGCTTCTTGAATTCCTACGCCATCGTCCGTAAAGGCGAAAGCACCCGTTTGTTTTAATGAAGAAAAGTCGGTCAATTCCTTGCCAGCTTCCCTAATCGTTATGGATGCATAAGGGAGTACCCGGACATGCGCCGTTTCTTCAATTTTCCGGTTAAGCGCTTCAAGGTTTTCCACTGTATCAGGAACGGGCCGAGTATTAGGCATCGCCGCTACAGTAGTGAAACCGCCTCTTGCCGCTGCAAGCGTTCCACTTGCGATTGTTTCCTTGTGTTCACCGCCCGGTTCGCGTAAATGGACATGCAGGTCAATAAATCCCGATGTAATGAGTAACCCTTCAGCGTCAACTACCTTACAATTTTCCGTAGCCAGGTTCTCGCCGATTTTTGTGATGACCTTTCCTTCTATTTCGATGTCCGCTTTTTTGAATGAGTTTTGATTATCTAGCAATACTCCATTTTTGATTACGGTTTTCATGGATGATTCCCCCTTCAGATTGTTCAAGCACATTTTTTAATACGGCCATTCTGATGAACACACCATTTTCCATTTGTTTGAAAATTCTTGAGCGGCTGCATTCGACTAAATCACTGTCTATTTCAACACCGCGGTTTATTGGTGCAGGATGCATGATGATCGCATCCGGTTTCATATTTTTTTCACGTTGTTTGGTCAGGCCGAAACTTTCGAGATAATTTCCGTTTGCCTGATCGTATTTTTCATTATGCCTTTCATGCTGGATTCTGAGCAGCATGACCACATCCGAAGTAGCTACCGCTTGATCGATGTCTTCATACCTTCCTAAACTGTTTGTTCTGTCAAACCATTCAGGCGGACCTGAAAATACGACATTCGCTCCTAATCGAGTTAATGCTTCTGCATTCGATTTCGCAACCCGACTATGCCTGACATCCCCGATTATCGCAATTTTCAGACCTTCGAAACTTTTAAACTCTTGTTTTATCGTCAATAAGTCCAGTAATGACTGGGTTGGATGATTCCCGCATCCATCCCCTGCATTGATTATCGGGATCCTTATCCTCCCTTTCAATTCGTCAAAATAATTATCCTGCTCATGACGGATGATCAAGGCATTGATGCCTATCGCTTCTAACGTTTTAACAGTGTCATATAAGGTTTCGCCTTTTAACACGGATGATGTACCCGCATCAAAAGGAATGACCTCAAGGCCCAGTTTTCTTTCAGCCATTTCAAAGCTTGATTTTGTACGTGTGCTTGGTTCAAAGAAGAGATTGGCAACTGTGGTCTGCTGTTTAGGATTCCATCCCGAGCCATTGGCAAATCCCTCAGCCTCGTCTAGAATTCTTTCAATTTCAGGTATAGTCAATTCATTCATCGTCAATAATTTTTTCATCGATCCTGCTCCTTTCACATTTGTGATGCGGGGCATAAAAAAACACCCCGCCATTAAGGACAGGGTGTAGGTCATAAAGAAGCGTGAGGTCACGGAATGGTTATAACAACCTATCCCGTTCTCATTCATCTTTACAGCAACACCCTTTTAAGCCTCTCTGGACTTCTTTTAAAAGGTGATCTATTGTTTAATGCAGTTTCACTTATTTTTCAAAGATGTCTCCTGATATTTTTTCCCTGTCAGGAAGAATCAAGTTAAGAAGGATTCCGACGATGGCTGAAAGTGCCATTCCGGAAAGCGATACCGTGTCCGATAGTTGTACGAACGCTCCCCCGATTCCTAACACCAGGATGACTGAAGCTATCATCAGGTTTCTTTTCTTGTCAAAATCAACCTTATTATCAATCAGCATCCTTAATCCACTTGATGCGATGATACCGAAGAGTAAGATGGAAATGCCGCCCATTACAGCTGTAGGTATCGAGCTGATGACTGCTGATATCTTACCGTTAAAGCCAAAGATGATCGCAGTTAACGCTGCCCCTCCGATGATATACACACTAAATGCCTTTGTCATCGTAAGGACCCCAATATTTTCACCATATGATGTCAGCGGTGGACCACCGATGAACGAACCAATCATGATTCCTGCTCCATCTCCTAAAATCGAACGATGCAAACCGGGCTTTTCCAAAAAGTTTCTGCCAACTACTTTGCTCAGTACCATCTGGTGCCCGATATGTTCTGATAAAGTCACGATGGCAACGGGTACCATGATGGCAATGACCTCCCATGAGAAGGTCGGTGTATAGGTTACATATGGAAACATGAAGTCAGGCATTTCCCACCATTGTGCTGACTTGATTGGTTCATAATCTATTATTCCTGCAACTGCCGAACAGCTGTAGCCCACTATGATTCCCATTAAGATGGGAATCAAGTTGATGAATCCCTTAAAGAACACGTTGCAGATAATGGTTACCGCTAAAGTGATCAGCGCTATAACTATATATGTGACGCTGTATTTATCTTGTGGATCATACATTGCCATTTCCACGGCCGTTCCGGCAAGGCTTAATCCGATTACGATAATGACCGGACCCACCACAACCGGAGGAAGTAAATTCATTAACCAGCGCAACCCGACTTTTTGGATGATCAAAGCTACTATCCCATATATGAATCCTGCTGCAAAACAGCCGATCATGGCCGCCTCCGGACCTCCTAAAGCCTTTGCCGCGATGATTGGCGTAATGAAGGCGAAAGATGAACCGAGATAAGCAGGTATCTGCCCTTTGGTAATCAATAAGTAAGAAAGTGTGCCTAATCCGCTTGAAACCAGTGCTACCGCCGGACTTAACCCTACCAGGAATGGCACTAGCACCGTTGCACCGAACATGGCGAACAAATGCTGGATGCTTAACGTAATCCACTGGCCAACCTTTGGCACGTCCTCGACATCCAGTACGATGTCCCTTTTTGTTTCTTCCATTTTCGTATCCCCCTCATGAAAATTGCATCAAAACTGCAAAAACCCTCTTTGCAGTATATACAAAGAGGGTTTCTCAGAAGGTGAATGCCTATGCATGGCACAACTCTCCCGATTGACTCCCCTTTGCCAGCCTCTCTGGACTGTCTTTAAAAGGGTGATATGAAATTTTCATGTTGTTTAGTTTTCTAATATAGTAACTTGATCTACTTCATCTACTTCTGTTAAAGTAACGGTAATTTTTTCAGATTGGGAAGTCGGAACGTTTTTCCCGACGAAATCTGCACGTATAGGCAGTTCCCTATGTCCCCTATCCACTAATACGGCAAGCTGGATTTGCGAAGGTCTTCCCAAATCCACCAGAGCATCCATTGCCGCTCTAACGGTCCTGCCGGTGAAAAGGACATCATCCACTAAAATCACTTTCTTGTCGCTGATATTGACCGGGATGTCTGAACCTTTTACGATGGGTTCCCCATCATTGGTCTTTTTTGAGAGGTCATCGCGATAAAGTGTAATATCCAGTTCACCCAGCTCTATTTCCTTACCTTCTATTTGATTGATGCGCTTTGCGAGTCGGTCAGCAAGGAAAATCCCGCGTGTGCGTATCCCGATTAAGACGCAATCTTCAATCCCCTTATTCTTCTCAATAATTTCATGGGCAATTCTCGTCAAGGCTCTGCTAATGGCCTGCTCATCAAGTACTATGGCTTTCTCATTCAACATGTCGGCCACCCCGATTCCTTTTTTCTGATAGGTCTGTTTCAACAAAAAATCCTCATGCCAAGAAGGCATGAGGATTTTATCGCCATGGGTATAATTATCCCACATTGCGTATCCGTTTCCTTCTCAGTCTCTCTGAACTGTGTTAAAGGTTCTTATTAAGTTGTTATTATAATATATCAGAAAAACGTATTTGTCAATCCTTACTTCTACGTAATTGATTAATTAGATTTTCAAACTCTTCCGGAATCGGAGCTTCGAATTCCATATACTCATTCGTACGCGGATGAATGAAACCAAGAAGTCCCGCGTGCAATGCTTGTCCATCTAATTTCAGGGTCTTTTTCGGACCATATTTCGGATCTCCCGCTAGTGGGAAGCCAATGTATTTCATGTGAACACGGATTTGATGTGTTCTGCCTGTTTCAAGCTGGCATTCCACCAAAGTGAAACCATTGAAACGTTCGATGACCCGGAAATGTGTGACAGCATTTTTGGAATTTGAATCTGTGACAGTCATGCTTTGGCGATCTTTTTTATCCCGGCCGATCGGTGCATCAATCGTTCCGAAGTCATGAGGGATCACACCATGAACTACAGCTTGATACTTACGTGTAACCGTTTTGTCAACCAGCTGCTGTACAAGTTTTTCATGTGCCATATCATTTTTTGCAACCATCAGTAGACCTGATGTATCTTTGTCGATTCGATGGACGATTCCAGGCCGCATGACTCCGTTGATTCCAGAAAGATCCTTGCAGTGAGCCATCAATCCATTTACAAGCGTGCCAGATACATGTCCCGGTGCCGGGTGGACGACCATACCGCTTGGTTTATTAACAACGAGTACATCTGCATCTTCATAATAGATATCCAAATCCATTTCCTCTGCTACCGCATCCAATTCCTCAAGTTCAGGAATGGTTACTTCGATTGTATCGCCAGGGATAGCTTTGTAATTCGTCTTTATAGCCGAGCCATTTACTAAAACATGGTCATCCTTAATCCATTGCTGGACTTGAGTACGTGACCATTCCTCATTCAAAGTGGAAAGAGCTTTATCAATCCTGACTCCTTTTAGTGTTTCATCGATGCTGTATAACCTTTTATCCATTATCTTTCTCCTTAGCGTTTTTTTCTTCTAAAAACATATGAATCACGAGCAGACCGACACCAATTGAAAGCGCAGCATCAGCAACATTAAATACCGGGAAACTGTAGCTGAAAATATAGGTATGAACGAAATCCACTACTTCCTGACGAGCAACACGATCGATGAAATTACCAATCGCACCGCCTAGCATGAGAGCAAGTGCAACTCCAAGCAAACGGCTGTCCTTCGCCATTTTCTGAATATAATAGACAAGTCCAATAATGACAGCGATGGTGATGATGTAGAAAAACCACATTTGACCTTGTAGAATTCCCCATGCTGCCCCACGATTACGATGCGAGGTGATATATAGAAGGTTTTCAATAATTTCAATGCTTTCTCCGTACTCCATTTTTTTCACAATCATCCATTTTGTCAGCTGATCGAGAGCTATGACCAAAAGGGCAATCAAATAATAAAACACATTTTTTCCCCCAAACTAATCAAATCTTCACTTTTGAATTGTAGCATAAACTAGAAATAATGACTAATCCGAAAAACAGAAGTCAGTTATCTGTACCTGAAGAATAAAGGGCCGATTGAAAAAAGGCAACATTCCTTATGGAGGTTGTTATACTATCAAAAAAGTTTTTAGCCTTTGCTTCTATCATTTCCACCAAAAAGCCGGTCCCTTCATAAAGGGACCGGCTTACCTTTTGGAATTATTGATTCACATAATGCTCTTTAACGACTGTTGCACAACGCGGGCAAAGTGTTGGATGCTCTTCCACGTGACCTACTTCTTTCGAAACATTCCAGCAACGTTCACACGTTTCACCTTCTGCTTTGGTAACAAGAATCGCTATATCCTCAAGCTTCACCGCTTCTGTTGGGGCACTTGCCACATCGCCAGCGATTTCAAATTCGGATACAATGAATAACTGTTCAAAGCTTTCCTTGATGCTATCCAGCAGATTCTTCGTTTCTTCATTAACATATACCATCACTTTTGCGTTCAGTGATTTTCCGATGACCTTCTGGTTACGGGCTTCTTCTAATGCTTTTAGTACATTATCACGGACGTTCATGAACGCCGTCCATTTTTCTTCAATGACGTCAGCACCATCAATGGAAATTGCTTCAGGCATCAATGTCAACTGTACACTTTCTTCCGTTACACCCGGAATGAACGCCCATACTTCATCAGCTGTATGCGAAAGGATCGGTGACACCAATTTCGTTAAGCTGATCAATGATTCGTAAAGGACAGTCTGAATGGCTAACCGCTCTTTACCAATTGGTGCTTCACAATAAAGAATGTCTTTTGCATAATCCAGGTAGAACGAACTTAAATCCTGAGTGCAGAAATTATTGACCATATTATAAATTGTAGCAAACTCATAATTTTCATAACTTAGCTTCGACTGGGTGATCAGCTTATTCAATTTAACTAGCATGTACCGATCGACTTCAGGTAACTCCTGGACTGCCACTTTATCGGTTTCTGGATTAAATCCATCCAAGTTCCCTAACAGGAAGCGGAATGTATTACGGATTTTACGGTACACTTCCGAAACTTGTTTTAAAATAGGATCGGAAACCCTGACATCCGATTGGTAATCCACCGAAGCAACCCAAAGGCGTAAAATATCTGCACCAAGTTGGTTCATGACCTTGGATGGCAGGACAACGTTCCCAATTGACTTACTCATTTTACGGCCTTCGCCATCCAATGCGAACCCGTGGCTCAACACACCTTTATATGGTGCTTTGCCCGTAACCGCAACACTTGTTGAAAGTGACGAGTTAAACCAGCCGCGGTACTGATCGGAACCTTCTAAATAAAGGTCAGCAGGGCGCTGCAGGTCGTCTCTTTCTTCAAGTACCGCTTGATGAGAAGAACCTGAGTCAAACCATACGTCCATGATATCCGTTTCTTTCGTGAAGATGCCATTCGGGCTGCCTTCATGTGTATAGCCTTCAGGCAGAATGTCTTTCGCTTCACGCTCAAACCAGATGTTCGAACCGTGTTCGCGGAATAGATTTGAAATATGGTTGATGGTTTCATCTGTAATGATCGGCTCGCCATTTTCTGCATAAATGACTGGAATTGGCACGCCCCATGCACGTTGGCGGGAAATACACCAATCCCCGCGGTCACGGACCATATTGAATAAGCGAGTTTCGCCCCAAGCGGGTACCCATTTGGTTTCTTCAATCGCTTCCAGAAGTTCACTTCGGAAGTCTTTGATTGACGCAAACCATTGTGCTGTTGCACGGAAAATCGTTGGTTTCTTAGTCCGCCAGTCATGTGGGTAAGAGTGTGTAATGAACGTCAAGTTCAATAACGCGCCTGCTTCTGTTAATTTTTCAGTAATTGGTTTATTCGCTTGATCATAAAATAACCCAGCAAATTCCCCTGCCTCTTCCGTCATGACTCCTTTTTCATCTACAGGACAAAGTACGTCCAAGCCGTATTTTTGCCCAATGATAAAGTCATCTTCACCATGTCCAGGTGCAGTATGAACACACCCCGTACCTGCTTCAGTTGTTACGTGCTCACCCAACATGATTAAAGATTCGCGGTCATAAAGAGGGTGTTTGGCAACAGCACGGTCCAACTCGCTCCCTTTTACCGTTTTCAGGATAGACGGGTTATCCCAGCCTAAAGTTTCTGTAACCGATTCAAGGAGTGCTTCAGCAATTAAGAATTTGTCATTTTCGACAGCCACTACTACGTAATTTAATTGCGGATGTAATGAGATACCAAGGTTAGCAGGAATCGTCCATGGAGTTGTCGTCCAGATGATGATTTTTACGCCTTCTTCGATTACACCTTTGCCATCCGTGACTTCAAAAGCAACATAGATTGACGCAGAACGTTTGTCTTGATATTCAATTTCAGCTTCGGCTAGGGCTGATTCACTTGATGGAGACCAGTAAACAGGTTTTTTCCCTTTATAGATATAGCCTTTTTTCGCCATTTCACCGAAGACCTTGATTTGCTGTGCTTCATATTCAGGCTTTAATGTGATATAAGGATTATCCCAATCACCACGGACCCCTATTCTCTTAAACTGCTCACGTTGATTGTCAATCTGAACATAAGCATACTCTTCACAAAGCTTCCTGAACTCGGCAACGCTCATTTCTTTCCGTTTCACGCCTTTTTTTGTCAATGCCGTTTCGATTGGAAGCCCATGCGTATCCCAGCCAGGTACATACGGTGCTTGAAAACCGCTCATCGATTTAAATCGGACAATGAAATCCTTTAAAACCTTATTCATTGCATGGCCCATATGGATATCGCCGTTAGCATATGGAGGTCCATCATGCAAAATGAATAAAGGGCGTCCTTCCGTTTGTTCCTGCACTTTTTTATAGATGTTCATTTCTTTCCATTTTTCTTGAATTTCCGGCTCACGTTTCGGCAAATTCCCCCGCATTGGAAATTCAGTTTTAGGCATCAATAAGGTATCTTTGTATTCCATCATAAAATCCTCCATCCGTCTTTACAAAAATTCATTCGAACCAATGACTTGATATCCGGCCAAAATAAAAAGCCTTCTCATCCCTAAAAAAAGGGACGAGAAAGCTTAGCTTCCCGCGGTACCACCCTGGCTAGAAAGATCCACAAAGTGAATCCAACCTCTCGAGCATTCGTAACGTGAATGAAACGCTTCATTTACTTACTGCAAAAGCAGGTTCAACTCAGAACTCAAGGGTGATCTTCAATATCTTCGCTTATTCCGGGCTTTCACCATCCCCGGTTCGCTAAAAATAAGTGTGTGAAGAATTTACTTTCCCTGTCATCGCCTAATGTCATAATGAATAGTATTGTTAAAAAATTATATGCGAAAAAAGTGTTCAAAGTCAAGGAATCGTTTAAATTTCCTCTTCCACTCTCTCATTTAATTCAATTTCAGTCGCATCTACTTCATAATCCAGAAGATGATCCCAATCGTCATTGTCCAGCAAATCCAGCTGTGCACCGACAAGCATTTTGAAACGCGTCCGGAATACTTTGGATTGCTTTTTCAAATCTTCGATATCCATAGCAATTTTCCTTGCTTTCACAAGTGACTCATTGACGATCCGGTCAGCATTTTTCTCTGCTTCCTTTATGATCAGTTTCGCTTCTTTTTGGGCATTGCGCCTTAATTCTTCGGCTGCTTCTTGTGCGACAATAATCGACTTATTAAGTGTACCCTCAATTGTCGTAAAATGTCCCAAACGATCATATGTCTCGTTTAGTTTATCTTCAATTTCTTTCTTCTCCCTCAAAATCAGTTCATAATCTTTAATGACCTGGTCGAGAAATTCATTTACTTCATCTTCATCATACCCACGAAATACTTTGTTAAATTCCTTGTTATGTATATCTATCGGGGTTAAGGGCATTACGGCACCTCCAGAACGGTTTCTACTCTAGTATGTTAAAACTCTATATTCGACAATAAATGTATGAATCCTGCTTGATATTGAATTATTTTTGTCTGCCTAACGAGATTCTCCACTTATCCTTCTTGGTTTTCCCATCAATTGAAGCTATTTTACATCTGCCAAAACCTCTGATGGAAAGTGTATCACCCTCACGGCATTCTTCCGAGACGTTTTCCGTTTGCTTGAAATTCACCTTTACTTTTCCTGACGTTATCAAGGCTTGCGTTTTTTGACGGGACATATTCAGGACAGACGATAGCACACTGTCAAGCCTAAGAGAACTGACGGTGGATACTTGCTCTTCCCATTTTTCGTTAACTTGGATGATATTCCCGATTGGAATCCGTTTGATGGTAACGGAAGCGTTACCTATTTTCTCCAGGTTTCCTGTGAGATATAAATCCATCTCCTCGGCAGCTATAAATTGAATATGCTCCTCAGTCACTATTATATCACCAAATTTTTCACGTTTTACCCCAAGTGACATCAAGGTTCCAAGTATTTGCCTATGTTCAAGCGTAACAAACTTTTTTGGATAGGAGATATCGTATAAGGAGATATTGAAATCCGATGGTTCAGGAGAGTAATAATCAGGGTAAATGAGCACACGTTTTCGCTCAACGTAATCGCTCCCGCCATTAAATTGCAGTTTCGCATCCGGATCATTCCCTAATAAGGATGTAAGAATTTCCTGCTGACGCGGATCAAGGAAATCAGATAGTTTCGGAGCGTAGGAATTTTTAACCTGATCAATCCAATTCATTGCCTGGTCAATAAATTCTTTTTCCTCCGGCCTGAAATGCTGATAAATACTCATGATTGAATAAATGCTCCTTAGCTATCAAGTTAATGGTCGATCATAAGGAATTGATAAACTGGTTCTTCGTTGCTTGCTACTACACAGCGGAAATTCTTCCGACTGTGTAGTAATGATGCATGTCAGGTTAATTGTTGGTCATCCTATTAAAGTCTGTAAGTAATTGATTCCGTAACCGCTGGCAAAATTAAGCACCAGCAAGGCCACAAGAGGTGAAAGATCGATCATCCCAAGTGACGGTATGAACTTTCTGAACGGTTCTAAATACGGTTCGCAAATCTTTTCAAGGAATTTACCAATCGATGTCTCCCTTGCATTTGGGAACCATGACATCAATATGTAACCGATTAATGCCATTGAATAAATTTCTATTAAATAATATAAACCCTGAAGCACTAAACCCATTAACCATTACCACCTCGCTTCTTCGTACTCCTCTTCGGCCGCAAAGCCGGTAATATTACCGGAAACATCGACGTTGTCCGGGGTACATAAGAATATATCTGTTCCGATTTTTTGGATATCCCCGCTGATTGCATAGACAGTCCCACTTAGAAAATCGATGATTCGTTTTCCTTGATCATGCTGGATTCGTTGAAGGTTCACAACAACAGCACGTCTGTTTTTTAAATGATCAGCTACTTCCTGGGCTTCTGCATAAGCACGAGGCTCCAATAATACTACTTTAGAAGATTTCTGTACGCTTTGCAAACTTACGATATTCTGATTGGTATTATTCCCTGCAGAAGAGGGCTGCTGCTGTTTACCTGACTTCACGACTTTTGGTTCAGCCTCCTCTTCTTCCATCACTTCATCCTTGTACTCATACTCATCATCCAGAGCGAAATAAGATTTAAATTTTGATACGAACGACATCTATAGCGTACCTCCTTAAAATTATTCGCCTACAAGTGCAGTACCAATCCTAATCATTGTTGCGCCTTCTTCAATGGCAATCATGAAATCATTGGACATCCCCATGGACAATTCAGTGCAGGGGGCATGCTTCAACCCGGCATTTTGTATTTCCACCTGGATGCCCTTCAGTTTCCGGAAGCATTTCCGCAAAACCTGTTCATCATCCGTCAAAGGAGCCATCGTCATCAATCCTGCAACATTCACCTTATCAAAAACAGCTAACCCTTTTATGAAATCCATTGTCGCCTCAGAATTCAGGCCATGTTTCGATTCCTCACCTGAAACGTTCACCTGCACTAAACAGTTTATCGGCTCATTTGCGCGTTTTTGAATTTCTTCCGCCAAAGAAATGCGATCCAGCGAATGGATATAAGAAATTTTATCGATGACATTCTTTACTTTTCGTGTTTGCATTGAACCAATATAATGCCAGTGGGGCTTGTCCTTCAGCACTTCATATTTATTCAAAAGCCCTTCGTCACGGTTTTCACCCAAATCAATAATTCCCGCTTCCAATGCTTCATTTGCCCTCTCGACCGAAACATATTTCGTCACTGCGATTAACCTTATATCTTTACGGTCCCTTCCACTATTTTCACATGCTATATTTATTTTTTCTTCGATGTTTTTTAAATTGTCCACTACTTTCACTTACCCTAAATCCTCCTTCCAACCGATAAAACTCATCAATCTACCTGTCTTCCCGTTATCACGGCGATGCGAAAAAAACAATTCATGATCACAGCTTGTACAGTATGATGTAACGTCGATCTGACTTTTTGGAATTCCTGATTTTTGAAGAATCAATGCATTAAGTTGCTTAAGATCTAACTGATATTGACCTTCACTGATTAAATTATATGGCTTTTCGTCATTATCTACCAGCAAATTCTGCACTAAATCCATAACATGATCATCCACTACATAGCACTTCGAACAAATCGAAGGTCCAATAACAGCAAATATCTCCGTTGCCTTTATACCCTTATCTAGCCATGCCTCAACCATTTTTCGGGCAATTCCATTAACGGTACCCTTCCAGCCAGCATGTGCCACCCCAATCATACCATGTGCCGGAGCAAGAAAGTATAAGGGCACGCAGTCCGCATAGCAAAGGGTCAGTAAAACATTTTGATCCTTTGTATAAAATCCGTCAGTTGCTTTAAAGGCAGAATCATAATCCATTGCACCTCTTCCGCCATCGCGGCTGGTAACTTGATGGATATTCGTTTCATGTGTCTGCTCGGCGCCTATCCATTCATTAAGCGGAAACAACAGCTTATCGGCTAAAATCCTGCGGTTTCCCTGGACATCTTCAAGCTTATCCCCGACATGAAAACCGGTATTCAATGTTTGAAAATCCCCTGAACTGACTCCCCCATTTTTTGTGGTGAAGCCCGCTACGAGCTGGAGATTTTGTTGTCTCCAGCTGTCAATGAGCATATATTGGTCTTTTACTAAAACAAATGGCTCTTTCATGCTATAAACCTCTTTAGTTTTAGTCTAGTGTATCATATATTTACGCCATGTACCTTTAAAACCGTTCATCTTTCAGCTCTGCTTGAAATACCGTCTGATGTTCAACAAGAATGACATCTGCACCGATTTTTTTTATTTTGCGCCAGGGAATCACAATATCCTGTTCCCTCCCGAAGAAACCCATTAGCCTTGTTCCATTTGAAACGATGATGGCCTCTATTTTCCCTGTGGCCGTATTGATTTCAAGATCTGACATATTACCTAATTTCTTTCCATCGGCTATATTGACGATATCCTTAATTTGAAATTCGGAAATCCTGGTCATATCACTCAACTCCTCAAAATTTCATCATATATGAAGGTCCTATTCCTATGTATATGACATGATTCACTCAAGGATGAAGAATACGATAAATAAACGTACATACAGTTTCCGATTCCCTTCTGGAAGGGATTTTCACAAAATAAAAAAGCCGCTATGGATAAGTTGCTGATAAGCGGGTAATCGACATTTTTGCCCTACCCGCTTCAGCTAACTTTTTCTCATGCTCAGCTTCTACTGTTGGATATTTTTATTCATTTGCTTGATTGCCGCTTTTTCCAATCGGGATACTTGCGCTTGTGAAATGCCAATTTCCTCGGCTACCTCCATTTGCGTCTTCCCTTGGAAAAACCGTTTGCGAAGGATCATTTTTTCCCGGTCATTCAACCGTCTCATGCCTTCATTTATAGCTATTTCATCAATCCAGGTACTATCTTTATTTTTTTCGTCACTCAGTTGGTCGAGTACATAAATCGGATCCCCGCCATCATTATAAATCGGTTCAAAAAGTGAAACTGGATCTTGTATAGCATCTAGTGCAAAAACAATTTCTTCATGAGGTACTTCCAACACCTTGGCGATTTCTTCAGCTGTCGGCTCACGAAGGGTCTGACTTATGAGCTTTTCTTTTACCTGCAAAGCTTTGTAAGCGATGTCTCTTAAAGAACGGGATACCCGAATCGGATTATTGTCACGAAGATATCTTCTGATTTCTCCAATAATCATCGGTACAGCATACGTTGAAAACTTAACATTTTGACCTAGGTCAAAGTTATCTATCGACTTCATTAACCCTATACAGCCTACCTGAAATAGATCATCTACATACTCTCCCCGATTGTTGAAGCGCTGAATGACGCTTAGAACGAGTCGAAGATTCCCGTTTACCAGTTTCTCTCTTGCTGAAATATCGCCATCTTGCAGTTCTTTAAAGAGTTTTCTCATTTCTTCATTCTTTAAAACCGGTAATTTTGATGTATCCACACCGCAGATTTCAACCTTATTACGAGACAAAATTATTCCCTCCTCACAGGAGCGCTGTACAAAAAACAGTATTTCCGCGGGAGGAAAAAATATGCACATGGCTAGAACGGAAAATCATCATTATTTTTCAAAATAGCTAACAAAGTATTGATTTAATTGGCATTTAAGCTCTTTATTTTTTTACACCATTTTATTAAATTCTTTTCGAAGCCTCTTAATAATCCTTTTTTCCAAACGTGAAATGTAGGATTGGGAAATCCCCAGCATATCGGCAACATCCTTTTGTGTTTTTTCTTCCCCACCTGCAAGTCCAAAACGGAGTTCCATTATCTGTTTTTCACGTTCGGATAACTGCGTAAGTGCTTTTGTCAGCAGCTTGCGGTCAACGTTTGCCTCGAGGTCCTTCGTGATGATGTCATCGTCAGTTCCAAGGACATCGGATAACAGTAGTTCATTTCCATCCCAATCGATATTCAGAGGTTCATCAAAAGAAACTTCAGAACGGATTTTGTTATTTCTGCGTAAATACATTAATATTTCATTCTCGATGCATCTCGAAGCATATGTAGCCAGTTTAATTTTCTTCTCAGGATTGAATGTATTCACAGCTTTGATCAAACCTATGGTACCAATGCTGATTAAATCTTCAATATTGATTCCCGTATTTTCAAATTTCCTGGCAATATAAACCACCAGCCTTAAATTCCGTTCAATTAAGATCGATCGTGCAGCTTCATCGCCCTTGGGTAATTTATTGATCAGTATTGCCTCTTCTTCCTTTGAAAGGGGCGGCGGCAGTGCCTCACTCCCTCCTATATAAAATATTTCGTCCGTTTTCAATCCGAGCTTGAACAATAGTTTGTACCAAAAATAAGTGAGCCGAAGAATGAATTTCTTCAAAATAATTCTCCCTTCTAATAAACGGATTATGGTTCAAATTTAAGAATGAATCAATGAATCAGGAGGCATTTTGCACCGGTATTCCGGTTAACATTTTCGGGTGAACGATAGATTGATAGCTATTGTCGGGAGAGAGTTGCTGAAAGGTAAACGAAACGAGACCCTGCTTGACATGATATTCTTTTTCCCCTTGAACGATTTTAATGTAATCCGGCTTGATTGCGGTTAACAGCTGATGTTCATGACCCACGACTTTATAAGGGATGACACGCATTCTTCCGGTCCATGAATATTCGGGCTGTACTTCCTGCTTAATCAGGTTATCAGGGTTTTTAAAGAGCTCTAGCATGTCGTTTGGAATTCCTGCTTCTCCGCCTGAAAGAGAGATGATCATCACTGGGGAACGTGTAATCGGATCATATAATTGATTGCCGCTATCCACCAAACCAAGAAACGTACCTTCAAATTCAGAAATTTTAACCGAGACCGAAACCATTTGTTCATGTGTTAGCTTTGTCATCTCCATCCCTTCAAGTGTTCGCTTGGAAAATTGCCAAGCGAGCGGGAACCCAATCATTACAAATATCCAGCTGACAGGGTCACCAAAACGATTGATTCCTGCATATTGACCAGGGTCCTTGGAAACGATTTGAAATTCAAATAGGTAGTGAAGTCCCAGCAGGATACCTCCCGATAAAAACGTCACAAAATATAAAGTGGCCACCGATTTCATAAAAAGTTTTAACCTATTGAACCCAAAGGTTGCCAGCACCATGACCAGGGATACAAAAATCTTCATGTACGCTCGGTCGGCAATTGCATAAAAAGGAGTGAACACCAATACGATAATGAAGGAACCGATCAGCCCGCCGATGCATACCCGCCAAAGAGCTACCCTACGTTTGAGAATGATGGCGGTCCAATATAAAAGGAGGCAGTCAAATAACCAATTCAATAACCAGATCACATCTAAATATAAGGTCAAACACCCTCCCCTCCTTTTATGAACTAACCTTCCACTAGCAAAAAGTATAGCGTACCTGCCCTTAGAAAGTGTGTCACTTTTTGTACTGAAAAACTTAAGATTTTTTCAGTCATTTTTACCCTTTTTGTAGAAAAACAGCTATTGATATTTTCAATACTGTCTTAGAGACTATCCTGCTCCCTTTTACTACTGTCGATTTATGTTATAAAAGTTTAATAATTTATTGACTCTCTTATCTTGTTATATTTACCAAATATAAATGGCCCGACCCGGTAACCGTAAACGAAGGTGCATGACCAGGAACTCCATCAAGAAGCGGAATCGGGCCTTCCACCGAACCGGAGCATTCAGACACCGATCAAGGGTGCAATTTTCCAGATTTCGATTAGCCATTCGATCAGAGTGACAATGCCCGAGAAAGCCCCATCATCATTAAGGTCAATGGACACAATTGCATTTTTATGAATTCATTTTTCAGACGACAAAAAACCGTCCCCAAATGGGAACGGCATATGACGTCGATATTAACGGCGTCTATTACGGTTACGGAGGAAGGTTGGAATATCCAAGGCCTCTTCACCTTGATTGGCATTACGTGCAGGCTGTTCATTGACTTCTTCTCTCTTCACTTCACGCTTCACGTTTGACTGTGGCGTTTGTTGTGTCTGAGGTCTTGATTGCTGCTGTTGTCCGAGTGTCGGACGTCCTGTAGGCCTTATTGAAGCTTCAACCTCGTTAAAGCCTGTTGCAATTACTGTAACGACGATTTCATCTTTAAGGTTTTCATTGATAACCGAACCAAAAATCATGTTTACGTCTTGATCGGATGCAGTAGCCACGATATCGGCCGCTTCCTGGACTTCAAAAAGACTTAGGTTCGTACCACCGGTAATATTCATCAGCACGCCTTGGGCACCATCAATCGATGTTTCAAGCAGCGGACTGGAGATGGCTTTTTTCGCCGCTTCTGCTGCACGGTTTTCCCCTGAGGAAATCCCGATTCCCATTAGTGCGGAACCTTTGTTGGACATGATGGTCTTAACATCGGCAAAGTCCAAGTTTATAAGACCTGGAACAGCGATTAAATCTGAGATCCCTTGTACACCTTGACGAAGTACATTATCGGCTTCACGGAATGCTTCAAGCATTGGTGTGCTTTTATCGACGATTTCAAGGAGACGGTCATTCGGAATGACGATCAGTGTGTCAACCGATTCCTTCATGGATGAAATGCCGCCTTGTGCCTGTGTTGCACGTTTTCGGCCTTCGAAAGTAAATGGGCGAGTAACTACACCGACTGTAAGCGCCCCTAAATCTTTAGCAATGCCAGCGATGACAGGAGCAGCCCCCGTTCCCGTACCGCCGCCCATTCCAGCCGTTACGAATACCATATCGGCACCTTTTAGCGCTTCTTCAATCTGCTCTTTGCTTTCTTCTGCAGCTTTTTTTCCTACCTCCGGATTGGCACCTGCACCCAAACCGCGTGTAAGCTTCCCACCGATTTGCATTTTAATTTCTGCTTTTGATAGATTAAGAGCCTGTGCGTCAGTATTGACAGAAATAAACTCAACACCCTGTACACCATGCTCGATCATTCTGTTTACCGCATTGTTTCCGCCGCCGCCAACACCTATTACTTTTATCGTTGCTAATTGTTCTAAATTAGAATCAAACTCCAACATGACAATCCTCCTATTTTGACGAAATTCCCGATTCTTTATGATTGTTATTCAAAAAAGTAACCCAGGATTTTTTTGAATTTAGATTCACCTTTTTCACCTTGTTTTTTAGCCGTGTTCTCTTTGCTTTTCTGAGAAACCTTCTGGCTGCGCTGGTCGTTATCTTCATGTGCTTGTCCAGCTGCTACAGGGGTTTTATTAGCGGTGTTTTTTTGCATTCTCTCTTTCTTGCATGCATGTTTAATCAGACCAACAGCTGTCGTATATTGGGGTTCCCTTACTCCGATGTAATTCGGCTCAGCTGTCCTGACGCGATTTTGGAACACATATTGAGCAAGCTCCAGGACTCCCGGCATCTTGACGACGCCTCCGGTCAACACGAAACCACCCGGTATATCCTGGAAGCCAAGTCTCCTCAAATCATCTTGAATCAACTCGAATATTTCGGTCACCCGCGCTTCAATGATATCCGAAAGCATTAGCTGGTTGCAGGTCTGCTGCTGGTCGCTGCCGATGATAGGTATTTGAAATACTTCATCTTCAGACGCATCATCATAAAAGGCATGTCCATGCTTTACTTTTATTTTCTCAGCTTCTTCCATCGTTGTCCTTAGAACGATGGAAAGGTCCTTCGTAAGTGTTTCACCGCCTATAGGTATCACAGACGTATATTGTAAATAGCCTTGTTCGAAAATTGCCAGAGTCGTGGAACCTCCGCCAATATCGACAAGTGCAACACCAAGTTCTTTTTCATCCTTGGATAAAACAAGGGAACCTGCGGCTAATGGCTGAAGAGCGATATCTGTTATTTCTAACCCTGCCCTTTCCACACAACGCAGCGTATTATGTAAAATTGTCCGAAGACCTGTGATTAAAATCCCTCTCATTTCCAACCGCACACCTATCATGCCCCTTGGATCACTTATTTCATCAAGTTCATCAACTTTGTAATGAATCGGCACCACGTCGATTATTTCCCTGTCGGATGGTATCGTTATTAACTCCGCTGCTTCCCTAACACGGAAAACGTCATGCTCAGTAATCTCTTTATTTTCACTGGATACCGCTACTACCCCATGACAGGGCTGAAGCGTCACGTGATTTCCACTTATACCGACGATTACCTTTTTTATCTCCATCCCTATCATCCGTTCTGCTTGCTCTACAGCCTTTTGAATGGATTGGACGGTTTCATCTATACCGACGATCGAACCCTTTTTGAGCCCCTCTGATTTAACATTTCCCACGCCGATTATATTTAATGTGTCATTGACCATTTCCCCAATGATAACTTTTACACTGGATGTACCGATGTCAAGACTTACGTATATTTCATTGCTGTTCATTCCATGGCACCTCCTTCAGTTTTATACATGTATTAGTAGAATAACATTTTTATATCGAAAGACTTATTCATTATAGAATAACAGAACTGATTACAACAGTCATACTAAGCAGTTCATTTGTATTTCCCAAACAGAACTCGTAGATTCCTCACTTTAAGATTCTAATTGTTCGCTTCTCAACTTAACTGATATATTACTAAACTAGATACTGCCATAAACTATTCGTCATTTATAACTTAATTCCCTTTAAAATTATAGATTTTTTTTCTGCTTTTTCCGGGAAATGGACCATTTTTCAATTAGGATCCTTCTAATCAGGGCGATATTTTGAAAGAGCCTTACGCCGAACACGAAGATTGCGGCTAAATATAAGTCTACACCAAGATGTACACCTAGAAAAGCCAAACCTGCGGCCAAAACAATATTAAAGAAGAATCCTGTTACAAATACTACTTCATCATAAAGATTTTGCAGATGCGCCCGTATGCCTCCAAACAAGGTATCAAAAGCAGCAAGCACGGCAATGGAGAGATAATTTGAATATTCTTGGGGAATATCAAAATCCACCAAAAAACCAAGGGTGATCCCAATTAAGAGTCCAAAAACTGGCAACCACATCACGATTCCCCCCCATCCATAATGGGTTCCATGTGTTCCACATTAATAGCATTTTGGTATGCCGGCAATGTTAATTCACCAGTCGGCACCTTAATCTGCACTTCAAAATTATCTATAAAGAAATCATCCATAAGTTCAGAACCTTCAATGCGCTGCTTAAGTTTCTTTGGATTAACGGTTATTGCCTGCATTTCGACAGGGTAATTGACTAGGGGATATCCGTCCATTTTCGGCTGTCCATTAATATCACGAATAACCGATGTCGATATATACCTTTGCCCTGAAATGGAAATTTCGTCAGCTCCAAACCTATACATTTCATTAATGAGCCGAATTATCAGCACAGGTGAAATATACTCGATTCTCTCACCAAGTAGGATATCTTCTTTGATAGGCTGTATAGACACGATTACCCCATTACCTTTTATTTCGGTCAACCCTGCGTCAGTCTTTAATTCGGTCAGGGTGTCACGCAATACTTCTTCTTTACTCTCATTTTTCTTTGTTTCATAGGAGGCAATTTTCCCCTCAAGCTTACTGATATCCTCAATTAATTCCACCTGGGTCTGCTGTTCTTTCAATAAATCATTTTTCAGCTCCCACATATCCCTTGTATCGGAAATGACAGGCTGATTCACCAAATTGAATTGAATAGCGAGCATGAAGCCAGCAATCAACGTAACCAAACTAAAAGAAAGCTTTTTTTTCATTTCCAGTTTCTCACCAATCTTTCATCGAATCCGGCGATCTAATCACCCTCCAATAATTGGATCAAAAATGATATTCTTTTGTTTTTCCACTGTAAAGATAATATTCTCATTAACCAGCTGTTCCTTAATGCCACCTGGTAAGTCCAGGGAAGCACCCAGGACATCAGGGTCCCCAATCGCAGAAATGGTAAATGGAGCAGGATGCTGATGGCCATCGATTGTGATCACTGGCCCATTACAGATTATGTACGAATTATGATTTAACCTTTGACCGTTAATCGCAACAGCCTCTGCACCTGATATGTATAGTTCATTGACGACCTTGAAGACATGCTGTTCGTGGACCAGGTAGTTATTGACATTGGCTTTTGAGTCCATATCTGTACCATCTTCAAGAGTCACCTGAAGGCCTGTGCCTTTCACTTTCACTTTTCCGAGAAACATCCGGTATTTCTCCGTATCCTTTGCCAAATTGAAAAAAAGCTGCTTTTCCTGTGCTAGGTCCTTTTCTATTTTGGATACATTTTCTTGCTTTTGAAGGAGTTCCTTCTGAAGGTCCCGGTTCTGTTTCTCTTGTTCGATCAATTGTTGCCTGAGTTCATATTCCTGATCCCAGGCTTTGTCCTTCCCTACTCCTTTACCATCTTTGGTCAGATTGTAAGAGAAGGCAATCATAAATCCGAGAACTACGCAAACTAGGGGCAAAACCACCCGTTTGCCATTAATTTTCCTCATTAGTGTCTTCCTTTTGTTCAGCGTCTTCATATGCTTTAAAATAAGAACCCACTTCCAGATCAATGACACCCTTTACATCAGGATCCAACTGGCTGACAATCGATGGATAGTGAATCATTTTTTCGTATAAAGTCCGGCTTGTCGCACTTACCTCAAACCCATCGTTCATAAACATGACGATATGATAGGCATCTGTTTTGGTTGGAGCATAATGAATTTCGGAAATGGCATTCTGAATCTCGACAGGAAGCTTGTCCAATTCTTCTAAAAGCAACTTTAATGCTTTACCCTCTTTGAAACCAATTAAAACCGGGGCAAATACTGGAATTTCTCCTGTTGCTAGCTCCTCCAAAACGGTCCCATTTTCCAAAATAGGGGCAAACTTCCCATTATTGGACAGGTATGCCATCCTATTATGTTCCGAAACCGTAATTTTAATGGCATTAGGAAATACAGGTGTTACCTTAACGCTTTTTATTTCCTGATTCTTTTTGATATTAGCCGCGGTTACCCCTGTATCAACCTTCCAGATGCTTCGATCCTTCTTCACCTTACTCAATTTAATGATCTGCTTGGAAGTAATATAACGATTACCCTCCACCTGCACGGATTTCACATAGCTCAAAGGGGATAAAAAATATAGCACACAAGCAACCAGAATGAAGAAAAGGGAAAGCAAAAGAACAAGTCGCCTGTTTGCTTTACTTTTTCTTAATTGTTTTAATTTCGGGATGCGGTCCTCAATGGAAACGATTTTTCCCTTTTCCATCCCTTTCACCTCTTCCTGAAAAAATGGATGGTTTTTGACACAGTACGAAATCAATCAAACTCAAAATTCGGTTATAAATAAACTTTAAAAGGTAACACATTATATCACAAAATTTGGATATAAAAAATAACTCCATTATTATTTCCGGCCGATAATTTCCACTTCTGTTTCCATTTCAATTTCAAACATATCATACACAGTATCCTTCACATGCTGTATCAAGGCTTGAACATCCGCTGCACTTCCATTACCTGTGTTAACGATAAAGTTCCCATGCATCGGTGAAATCTGAGCTCCGCCAATCGAGTGTCCCTTCAGGCCTGCATTCTCCACCAGTTTACCTGCATGATGCGGAAGAGGATTCCTAAATATGCTCCCGGCACATGGAAGATTATACGGCTGCGTCTCTTTTCGGTAATTTTTGTTATTCTGCATTCTTTCAACGATTTCGGTTTTATCACCCTCAGTCAATTGAAAAATTGCTTCAAGTACGATTCCAGGTCTTTTCTTCTGAAGTAGGGAAGTACGATAAGAAAAATCCATTTCTTCCTTAGAAAGCCAAGCTAGGGTTCCATCTTCAAAAAGGACATGTGCCGCCTTGAGAATTTCACTCATATCGGAACCGTGCGCACCAGCGTTCATATAGACAGCTCCGCCGACCGAACCAGGGATTCCACTGGCAAATTCCAATCCTGCATACCCTTTTTTACTGATTTGTACGGACAGGCTGACAAGTGATACCCCAGCCCCTGCTTTAATCTCGGCGCCATTTATCTCAAGATGATCAAGTCCTCTACCCAATTTAAGCACGGCACCTTCAATTCCGCCATCACTTACAAGTAGGTTCGAGCCCCTGCCAATCGCCCTCCATGGTATCCCATGTTCTTTAATGACCTGCATCGTTTTTTCTATATTTTCAATGGAAGATGGCACGATGAATAAATCAGCCGGCCCCCCAATTTTCATAGTTGTATGATTCGCAAGCGGTTCCTGTTCTAGAACTTTGCCGATTTTCATTTCAGTTAATTGCTTTATCACTTTATCCATGATAAACCTCCTTGTTGTTCCAAAAATTCCAAGTTACGATTTTCAATTCCTCTTCCATGAGGTCACTTATTTTAGAAGATTAATAACACCTTTTAAGCAGAAAAATAAACAGAAGCAAGCCCCAGTACGGCCTAACCCTCTTATACTATAGTCTAAACAAAGCCGTATTGCCAATATTTATTGTGGATTCCCCAACATTCATACATGGTAATATTTAAGCGACATTTCAATTATTTCTAAATTCCGGCAAGGTCCCCTCCAAAATCTTTTTCCTGCAAGGGCTTTCAACGTAAAAAAAGGGAGCCCTGCATTTAACAGGACTTCCCTTTTCTCATATCATATATTTTCCTGATGTCAGAATCTTGAATAACGACTTATATTCAGGAGCACTCCGATCGCCATCAACATTAGTGTCAGAGATGAACCACCATAACTCAAGAGGGGCAAGGTGATACCCGTAACCGGCATCAATCCCGTTACCACCCCTATATTGATCATCACTTGAATGGCGACCATTGCAATGATTCCCACCGCTACAAGGCTCCCATATAAATCAGGGGCACCAAGTGCGATCCGTATGCCCCGCCAAAGCATAAGCGCAAATAACAAAATGACCAGAGAGCCTCCGATGAAGCCAAGTTCCTCGGAGAGTATGGCAAAAATGAAATCAGTCTGAGGTTCTGGTAAATAGAAAAACTTTTGGCGGCTTTGCCCGAGTCCCAGCCCGAATAATCCCCCGGGCCCAATTGCATAGAACGATTGAATCATCTGAAATCCACTACCCAAAGGATCTTCCCAAGGATCTAGAAAAGATGTGATCCTTTTTATCCGGTAAGGCGCTGACAAAATCAGACCGATAAAACCAGCCACCCCGATAAGACCCAAGCCGACAAAATGGCTGATTCTTGCCCCGGAAATAAAGATCATGACGATGCAGGTTCCTACCATTACCGTTCCCGTTCCAAGGTCGGGCTGTAACATGATCAATCCAAATGCCAAAAACACTAAACCCAAGGATGGAAGCATACCTTTTTTGAAGGAGGTGATCAGCTTTTGCCGTTCGGATAAAAACTTAGCTAAAAAAGCGATCATCGCTAGCTTCATGAACTCAGAAGGTTGGACCGAAAAGGCACCTACACCAATCCAGCTCCTCGAACCATTTCTCGCCATCCCTATACCCGGCACCAGCACAGCCAGTAACATAATGAAACAAATGATGATCAAAATCTTGGCCCAAGTCCGCCACGTCCAGTAATCCACATTCATGATGAAAAACATGGCTATGACACCAACGCAGGCAAACAGCAACTGTCTTTTAGCAAAATAAAAGGAATCATCAAATTTATATGTTGCCCAAATGGCACTCGCGCTGTAAACCATGATTAATCCAACGGTCAAAAGACTTAAGGTGACGATAATGAGAATGAGATCAGGATTCGATTTTTTTAATGGCACGGACATCCACCTCTAGGAAGTTTTTCGAGCCTGTACGAATAAAAACATCATTGCTGATTGCTTGTCAGCACTTTAGTCAAAAAAAAAGCGATAACGGCTCATTATCGCTTTTTTCCAAGGTGTCAACGTAGAAGCAAGTTCACTTCTCTCTGCGAAAGCTCTTACTTAAGTTTATGCACGGCCTCCATAAACATGTCTCCTCTTTGCTCAAAAGTTTTATATTGATCCCAGCTTGCACAAGCCGGGGAGAGAAGAATGCAGTCGCCTTCATTTGATAATTCAAATGCAGCCGGTACGGCCTTTTCTACATTATCGACACGTTTTATATTCGCTATTCCTATTTCTTTTGCTACCCGCTCAATTTTTTCTGCGGTTTCGCCAAAAGTTATCAAGGCTTTGACATTTTTCATAGCCGGTTTCAACTCATCGAATTCATTCCCGCGATCCAACCCGCCTGCCAATAAGATGACAGGTTCCGTAAAGGATGTTAATGCTTTGGACGCCGCTAGAATGTTCGTCGCTTTCGAATCATTATAAAATTTACGGTTTTCGATCGTTGCAACAAACTGCAAACGGTGCTCCACACCATAAAATGTTTTCAATACAGTCTGAATGGCTTCGTTGGCAACACCCTTCAGTTTCGCCGCTGATATGGCCGCGAGCACATTTTCCAAATTATGTTTTCCAGGAAGCGCTATCTCTGAAACATCAATGATTTTTTCTCCTCTGAAGTATGCGGCACCTTCTTCTACATAGGCTCCATTCTCATGTTTCACTTCAGTTGAAAAAGGTACAAGTTCAGCCTTGGTCTTTTTCGCCATGGATACAACGGGATCTTGATCTGCATTATAAATCATGAAATCTGAACCTATTTGATTTTTCGCAATCGCAGCTTTTGCTTCGGCATATTCCTGTTTGGAACTATGATAATCCAAATGCGCATCATACAAATTTGTCAAGACTGAGATTTCAGGACGAAATTCCTCTATTCCCATTAACTGAAACGATGATAATTCAATGACGATCGAGTCATCTGATTTTGCCTTTTCAGCAACCCCCGAAGCCACTGTCCCGATATTCCCAGCAATAAGTGGGGACTTTTCACCGGTCTTCAACATTTCGAATATTAATGTTGTCGTAGTCGTTTTCCCATTTGTACCAGTGATGCCTATGAAAGGGGCCTCACTGATTTGATAGGCCAATTCAACTTCCGTAATAACCGGAATCCCTTTTTCCAATGCCCCTTTTACGATAGGGTTCCGATAAGGGATTCCCGGGTTTTTCACGATCAACTCGAAACCCTCATCAAGAAGCTCGATCGGATGACTACCGCAGATGACTTTAATTCCTTGTTCAAGAAGTCCTTGAGCCTCAGGATTTTCCGATAATGGCTTCATGTCATTCACCGTTACGAAAGCTCCTAATTTATGTAGAAGCGAAGCTGCCGTCACTCCGCTTTTTGCCAATCCCAATACCAATATCTTTTTCTCTGAATACTTTGCAGTCTCTTTCAATTATATCCACACCTCTAAATAGATTCCGAGTACCGCACACAGCAGCCCCACTGTCCAGAAAGTCACGACGACGCGCCATTCCGACCAGCCGGAAAGCTCATAATGATGATGAAGCGGACTCATTTTAAAAATACGTTTTCCAGTCGTTTTAAAAGATCCTACCTGTAGGATGACTGAGAGCGTCTCAATGACGAAGACTCCGCCAATGATTACCAGGAGGATTTCAAGCTTCGTTAACAGGGCGATGGTAGCGATCGCTCCTCCAAGGGCCAAGGAACCCGTATCCCCCATGAATACCTTTGCAGGATGTGCATTGAATACCAAAAATCCGAGCACCGCACCGACAACCGCCACCGAAAAAATAGCGACATCGTATTGTGACTGACTCCAGGCCAATATGGCAAAAGCACCAAAAGCAATGGCTGATGTTCCTGAGACAAGTCCATCAAGTCCATCCGTCAAATTGACGGCATTCGAAAAACCTACCAGCCAGAAAATAACGATAAAGAGATAAAACCAGCCAAAATCAACGGCAAAGTCAGTGCCTGGAATCGTCAATTCAGGATTAAAACGGTCTGTCTGTTTAAAGACGAAGTAAAAGATCACCGAAATCACAATTTGCCCAAGCAATTTTTGCTTAGAAGTCAGTCCCAGGTTTCGCTTCATGACCACTTTGATGAAATCGTCCAAGAAACCTAATAAACCAAATCCTAAAGTAACGAATAATAATAAATACGTTTCGGTCGAAGGTACCGAAAATTTCAAAGTCATGACCAGTGTAGCGATGGTAACAGATAATAATATGACCAAACCGCCCATGGTGGGTGTTCCCGTTTTCTTCAGATGCGATTGTGGACCTTCTTCCCTGATACTTTGCCCGAATTTCAATCTTCTTAAAAACGGGATAAAAATCGGCGAAAGAAGAACGGTTACTAAAAACGCCACCAAAATCGTATAAAAAATTACTTGTTCCAACATTCCTTACTCCCTCATTCCTAACACAATTCAAATATAAAATTCTGCTTGTTGTCTGTTCTTATTTGCAGCAGGGCAAATTCATTCACCGATTGTTCAAACTGAATCCAAACGACTTTGAATCGCCTTTTTTGCTTCTTCACGGTCATCGAAGTGAAGCACTTCGTCACCGACCAATTGATATGTTTCATGACCTTTTCCAGCTATTAAAATAACGTCTCCCTCTTCCGCCTTGGAAACAGCATAAGCAATCGCCTGCCTACGGTCTTCAATTACCGTATATTCTTTGCCTGCTACGCCAGTTTCCATATCCCGCAGGATCTGGGCAGCATCTTCACTGCGTGGATTATCCGATGTGAAAATCGCGTCAGTCGCCAAGCTGCATGCAATTTCGGCCATGATAGGACGTTTTGTCTTGTCTCGGTCCCCACCGCAGCCCACTATCACAAAGATTTTCTTTTGAGCAAACTCACCAACAGTTCTTAAAACATTTTCTAAACTGTCCGGGGTATGGGCATAGTCAACTATGACCGGGAAGGCCTGATTCGCTGTAATGAGTTCAAAACGGCCTGCAACACCATTTATTTCCTCGATGGATTTAATGGTCTCATCTAGATCGTTACCGGCGCACAGAGCAGCAGAGATGGCTGAGAGTACATTGTAAACACTGAATTTACCAATTAGCTTCAGCTGAATGTAACGCTCTTCTTTACCTGCTGTCAAGGTGAACGATGTTCCTTTTGCGTCAATTTTTATATCCTTCGCCCTGATATCCGCTTCTTTGTCGATGCCGTAAGTAACGACTGTAGCAGCTGTCGCTTTAATGAAATCAGCTGTTGCCTCATCATCAGCATTAAGCACAGCATATTTAGGACGATTCTCTATGTAAGCATTGCCGAGCTGTGAGAAAAATAAGGATTTTGCCTGCCTGTATCTGTCCATGGTTTTATGGAAGTCCAAATGATCCTGTGTGAGATTCGTAAAAACGGCAATATCATAATCACAGCCATGGACGCGCCCAAGTTCAAGTGCATGCGAAGAAACTTCCATAATGGCCGTGGAGACAGACGCTTCGGCCATTTCATGAAATGCCTTCTGGAGCGTAACGCTATCTGGCGTCGTGTTCTTGGTTTCATATACCGTATCGGCAATTTTTGTATACATCGTGCCAATCAGTCCTGTTTTTTCATGTCGATCCTCGAAAATCTTTTCCAATAAGTGACTGGTCGTCGTTTTTCCATTCGTTCCTGTAATTCCAATCAAACGCATCTTTTGAGTCGGATGTCCATAAAATGCATCGGCAAGCACGGCCATCGCCCTGCTTGAATCCCTGACAACGATCACGGGAACATCGAGTTCAAGCGGCCTTTCCGCAATGACTGCTGCAGCTCCATGTTCTACAGCGAGTTGGGCAAAATCATGACCATCGACTGTATAACCTTTTATACAAACAAATAAACTTCCGTCTATGACTTTACGGTTATCATTTTCTATGGAGGTGATTTCAGGATTTTCTCCTTCATACGTAAATAAGGAGTTTAAATAAGATAGTAATTTGTGAAGCTTCATTTTTCCATCCCTCTCAACTTAATTTGAGGATTCATTATATGTGATTAGCCTTGGCTTGTCGAGAAACCAATTTCAATTATACGGGGTTTTCACGACTCCGTAAACAAAGCGGCTGATGATTCTTCAGCCGCTTTAACTATTCATCTATTATATTATACTTATTCTGTATTTTCGCCAAGATAAATTCTTATTGTAGAGCCTTGTTTTACTTTAACACCTGGATCCGGTGCTTGATTTATGACTTTTTCCCCATTACCGGCAATATCCAGCTTAAGATCGATGAGCTGTGTTTGCAACTCTTTTTTACTAAGTCCAACAACGTCAGGTACCTCGACCATGACGGGATCCGTCCAGACCGTTTCCTTCTCAATCTGGTTTTTTCTTGGCTTGACGTCCATTGCCCTAAGTGAATCCTCCATGATATTCCCAACGATCGGTGCTGCAACGACACCGCCGAATTGTACCGTTCCTTTCGGATTATCCACAGCTATATAGACGACGATTTGCGGATCATCCGCTGGAGCGACACCAATGAATGAGAGAATATAATTATTTTCAAGGTATCGGCCATTTTCAGCTTTTTGGGCTGTACCCGTCTTCCCGCCAACTCGGTACGACTCCACGAATGCTCCTTTACCGCTCCCTTGAGCAACAACGGATTCAAGTGCTTCACGGACTTTCTTTGAGGTTGCTTCTGAAATCACCTTTTTCTTCGCCTGTGGGGTCTTTCGCATCAGCACTTCCCCATTTTTTGGATTCACCAGTTCCTTTGCGATATAAGGTGTATACAAAGTCCCACCATTCACGGCCGCCGACACCGCTGTCACCTGCTGAATGGGCGTTACGGCAACACCTTGTCCAAACGCAGTGGTTGCCTGCTCAACCGGACCCACTCGATCCATGTTGAACATGATTCCTTTTCCTTCTCCGGTTAAATCAATCCCCGTCTTTTGCCCAAAACCGAAATCATTTATATATTTAAACAGCTTGTCTTTACCAAGCCGGTTCCCTAATTCTACAAAACCAGGGTTACATGAGTTCTCGACGACTTCAAGAAAAGTTTGGTCCCCATGTCCTCCGCTTTTCCAGCAATGCAGTGTAGACCCTGACACTTCCACATGTCCTGAGTCATAAAAATGTTCCTTTTGTAAGTCGACCTTCCCTTCCTCCAGCGCTGCAGCAAGCGTGATGATCTTAAAGGTCGAACCTGGTTCATATATACTCCAAACTGGTAAATTGCGATTATACACTTCTGACGGTACATTTTGAAAATTGGCTGGATCAAAAGTTGGCCTGCTCGACATTGCCAATATTTCCCCTGTGTTCGGGTCCATGGCAATGGCAATAATACCATCGGGATTATATGTGGCCTCCGCATTATCGAGCTCCCTCTCCACGATTGTCTGGATTTTGCTATCGATCGTAAGCTTCAGGTTATCACCGTCAACAGGAGGCTTATAGTCATCTGCCATATTCTCAAGCCTTTTCCCTTTCGCATCAGAATAAAATTTAACAAATCCTCTTTCCCCACTCAGTTCCTTATCATATGACAATTCAATACCCATCAGCCCTTGATTATCAGATCCCGTAAAGCCAAGAACATGCGAAAGATATTCACCAAAGGGGTAATGGCGCTTTGAATCTTCAGCGATATAAACGCCCTTTATCCCTAATGCTTTAATTTCCTTCGCCTTTTCATGAGATATCTTTCTGCCTTCCGGGATTCTGACGCTCATCGCCTGTTTCGTTAACCATTGATAAGCCTTTTCCTTTGTCATATCCAATATTGAAGCAAGCTGTTCCGCCGTCTCCCCAGGGTTCTCAATCTGTCTTGGGATGACATAGACTGTTGGCGCGGATATATTCGTTGCCAGCTCGACACCATTCCGATCCAGAATTTCTCCTCGTTTGGCTTCAAAAGGAATATTCCTGCTCCAGGAATCTTTAGCTAGCCCCGTCAACTTATCCCCTAGATAAAACTGCACAATTCCCAAACGGATATCAATGATAAAAAAAACAACGATACCTACTGCCAATGCGATTGCCAGCCGTTTTCGGACAGTAACATTCGAAACACGCAAAAACAGGCACCTCCATTTCATACATGCTTCAATATATGCTTGTCTACTCGTTGCTAGACTAAGAAACATTCAAAAAAATAACGATGGGGGGCCAAATGGACCCCCATCGTTATTTTCACTCTGTTTTCTCATTAGTCTGTATATCTTCAGCAGCCCCTTCAGGCTGGGATAATTCAATATTGAAGGTTTCTCCTTCCTTCACCCTTTTTCCGGCCCCGAGACTCTGTTTACTCACATAACCAGTTCCTTTAGTTTTTAGATCCAGTTTTGCAACCTTAGCTAATTTCATGACATCGCGCAAAGACCATCCCTTCATCTCCGGAACTTTCATTTCGCCTTCGGTCCTCAGGATTATTTTTTCACCCTGTAAGAGTATACTCCCGGCTTTTGGGGATTGATCGAGCACTTTACGTCCACTCCCGATCGTACTTACATCATAGCCAAGTTCCTTCAGTTCTGCGACCGCCGAACTCTCGGTCTGGTTCGTATAGTCAACGATTTTATTTGCTTTTTGTTTTTTAACATCAGAAGGTTTGATGTTTAGATATTGCAGGCTATTTTGCATGACAGGATTAAATATCTCTGATAATGGATCAGCCCCAACATAAGATACACCTAACTTCGGCTGCTTGACCGCCACATAAATGACCAACTGCGGATCATCTTTTGGAGCCATACCTAAAAAGGAGAATACATAGTTATTTTTTCCTTCTAAATATCTACCTGTCGGGCCCGCAATTTGTGCAGTACCGGTTTTCCCCGCTACTTCATATCCATCAATGGCATATTTTTTCCCTGTTCCTTTTTTCGCGGAAATCACCGTTTCCAAATAATCACGGACTTGTTTTGCAGTTTCTGCCGAAATCGGTTCCCCTGTCACTTTCGGCTTTGTCGTTTTCAAAACTTTTCCGGTATCCTGATCGGAAATGCTTTTTATCACGTACGGCCGCATCATTTTTCCGTCATTGGCTATTGCGGATGCAGCTTGGATCTGTTGAATCGGCGTAACGGTCGAACCTTGTCCAAAGGAAGTAGTAACTTTTTCAAGCTTATACTTGTATTGAATTTTACCGGTTATCTCGTTCGGCAGGTCAATTCCCGTTTTTTTATCGAAACCGAACTTAGTCAAATATTCACGAAAAGTATCCGCTCCGATCTTATCCATTGCAAGAGTGGCAAATGCGACGTTTGAAGAACGTTGAACCCCTTCCAGAAAGGTCATGCTCTTCCCTCTTTCGATTCCGCTATGATCACCGATTTTGCCCGATCCGGCTTTATAGGTTCCCGCGACAAAACTTTCGTTTGGATTAAAGACCCCTTCCTCAACAGCCGCGGCAAGGGTGAATGTTTTCATGGTTGATCCCGGTTCGAAGCTTTCTTCAATAGCCAGGTTACGCCATGTATCCGTAAGCCCGACTTTCGTTGTCGGATGGAAGGTAGGCCTTTGCCCCATCGCGACAATCTCCCCCGTTTTGGGATTGGACACAATCGCTATGATTTGCTCGGGATCGTATTTTGCTTGCACTTTACTCAGCGAATCTTCCAGGAACGTTTGTATTTTCTTATCGATGGTAAGCATGACATCACTGCCATTATCCGGAGCAACCACCTTTTCCTTTGAATCCGGTAAAAGCAGTCCCCATGAGTCACTGTCATATGTAAGCTTCCCGTCCGTTTCCTGCAATTCTTTATTGAGGTACTTTTCAATGCCGAACTTACCGGCCATTTCTCCCGTTTCTTCATCTTTTTCTACATAACCAATCAGATGGGATGCGAAAATCCCATTAGGATAAAAACGTTTATTGGTTCTTCCAAATGTAATTCCCGGCAGTTCCAGTTTTTCTATATTCTGCTTGACGACCTGAGTCAAATCCTTACCGGCACTGCCAAACTCTACCTGGTATGCCTCTTTTTTTGTAAGTCTTTCATAGATGTCCTGTTCATCCATGTCGATATATTTTGCAAGCTTGTTCGCGGTCATCTCAGGATCTTTGACATGCTCTGGTTCCTTTTCACTGAGTATAGCCCTTAAAATATAGGAGGAAGTATCCTCGGCGATGACATCACCTTTTGTATCGAGTATGCTTCCCCTTTTTGCTTCTATGACCTGTTTCTTTTCATATTTCTTGTCGATTTTCGAAGCAAGTACCTCCCCGCCTGCTGTACCTGTCACCTGAATATACAAAAAGCGGCAGACTAATACAAAAAAGAGCAGGCCGAATAAGAAGAATAATCCGGCTGCCCCATGCTTCATATTTTTTTGTTTCTGCATTATCACTGCACACCCTTCACATTATTCTCATTTAACTTGAACCCTAGCGCTGCAGCTTTTTTCCAAATTCTTTCGTATGTACTAAGTTCAGCAACCTGCACTTTCAAATCATCATTCACTTTACCCTGTTCTTCAATTGAAGTTTCCACTAGCTGGATTTCTTTATTCGTTTCATAAATTGCCGCTTGATTAGAGACTATTTTCACTCCCATAAAGGTAACCATTATAGCAAGGGCACATAGTAAGAAAACTTCACCAATGGATATCTTCGCTTTACGGATGACCACTGTTTGATGTGTCTGTTGCTGTTGTTGGTCTTCATATTGCTGTTCTTGCATTTTTTTGGCTATGGAACTCATTCATGTTCCCCCTTACTGATTTTTTTCTGTAATTATTGCTTTTCGGCGATTCTTAGTTTAGCCGATCGGGAACGATTATTCCCTTCCAATTCTTCTTCTGAAGGTAATATCGGTTTTCTCGTTATTATTTTCATGGTTGGTTTGAATTCATCCGGGATAATTGGAAGTCCAGGCGGAAGGTCTGGAAGGGCACTCGCTTTTTTAAATACCGTTTTACAAATTCTATCTTCAAGCGAATGGAATGTAATGACAGATATTCTTCCTTCTTTATCCAATAGCGATATAGCTTGCTCTAACGAATCTTCAAAGACACCAAGTTCATCATTCACAGCGATTCTTATTGCTTGGAATACTCTTTTCGCAGGATGTCCGCCTTTACGTCTTGCCGGGGCAGGTATCCCATCCTTAATCAACTCAACAAGCTCAAACGTCGTTTCAATCGGTTTTATTTCACGTGCCGCTTCAATTTTCCTGGCGATTTGCTTCGAAAACTTTTCTTCTCCATATTGAAAGAAAATTCTCAGCAAATCATGGAATGACCAGTTATTCACGACATCATAGGCAGAAATTGCAGCACTTTGGTCCATCCTCATATCCAAAGGGGCATCATGGTTATAACTGAAACCGCGCTCCGGTGTGTCCAATTGCGGGGATGATACACCTAAATCATAAAGAATCCCGTCCACTTTTTCGATTCCCCGGGCATTCAACTCTTCTTTTAAGTATTTAAAATTATTAGGAACAAGAACAATACGATCGCCATAGCTTTCCAATTTTTCCTTAGCATTCCGAATCGCCGTTTCGTCCTGATCAAAAGCATAAAGCCTGCCCTTGTCAGAGAGCTGTGAAAGTAAGTATTCGCTGTGACCGGCTCCTCCTAAAGTACAATCCACATAAATTCCATCAGGTTTGATGTTCAATCCATCAACCGTCTCTTTTAATAACACTGTTGTATGTTGAAACATGCTAGACATCCTTCCAATCGGTTATTGAGTGACTCTATTTCTGAGGGCAGCCTTAAATATCAAAGCCAATCATATTTTCTGCTATCTCAGCGAAAGAATCCTCCGAAGCTGAAAAATAGTTTTCCCAAAGGGATTTGCTCCAAATCTCAATACGATTGGTAACACCAAGAATTACACATTCTTTTTCCAATTGGCCATATGAAGTAAGCGGCGTGGGGATATTAATTCGCCCTTGTTTATCAATTTCGCATTCTGTAGCTGCAGAAAAGAAAAAACGGGTAAAGGCTCGGGCATCTTTTTTTGTTAAAGGCAGGGCTTTCAGCTTTTCTTCAAGCAGCTTCCACTCTTCCATAGGGTAACCAAATAAACATTGATCGAGTCCGCGGGTAAGAACAAATTGCTCCCCTAGATTGTCCCTGAATTTCACTGGGACTATCAAACGGCCCTTTATATCGATGTTATGATGGTACTCTCCCATGAACATACCCATTACCCCCACATTCTAATCTCAATGTACCACAATCCCCCACCTTTCTCCACTTGTTTTTACTTTCTCCTTCCAAGTAAAAATTCCCTTCTTTTCTACTTAAGTTTATTTAGCCAATTTATTTAAAGAAATCTGCATTTCGCTCGAATGGACTCAGACTACGACGCAGTCCCACTATTACTGTCGAAGCACTACCTGTCAAATGCCTGTAACCAGAAAAAAAGACAGGCTTTAGCACCTGTCTTTTTTCCACTTTTCAACCCCTCCGTCAGGATAGGAAAGTGGGAACCCTTATTCAATATGTTTGGTCCACCACTTTTCCCCAAACGGATGGTTTTTCTACATGAAAATCAATTTATGCTGATTATTGAACCGGTATTCCAGTTTCATGATATCCTGAATGAACTCTGGCCCATATTGATTCAGGTAATAAAAAACATTCCAAATCCTCTCCTGGGGTGATCCAAGGGGATACAGCGAATTTGCTATCCGTTCATATTTCTTCAATATCACCGAATGACGTTCCTTTGTTCGGTCACCGATTTTCCCATACATGAAATCCAATTGCTTTTGGATAAATTCAATGTTTTTGTTCAACATCGGTTCAAGTCCTCTATCTAAAGAGACAGCGTGGACAAAAAGCTTTTCATGGTTCTCTTCAAGCTGTGATTTCAGCGTCCCGAACAGGCTGTCAATCGTCTCATCTTTCACGGAATCGAGGTAACTTTTTACAGCATTAGCGGTTCCTTCTGTCAGAACAGTTTCCAAACTGAGTCCCATTTCCTCAAGATCCGTATGGACACTACGCTCTACAAGCGTGATGTTTAACCTAGGAATGATTGGTGGCATCTTCATGGAAAACAACTCAAATGCCTGTTTTAATTCTGCCCAATAGGCTATTTCCCCTGGACCAGAAACGAAAGCCAATACAGGGAAAAGCATTTCTTGCATAAGCGGACGTGTAATGACATTGTTGCTTAATCGTTCTGGATGATTTTTGGCTATCTGCAGAAGTTCCTGCCCGGTAAATGATACCTCACCATTTTTCCCGCTGAAGCCGCCGTCCACACGTTCGAGTAAACATCGATCTTTTTTTTCTGGATCATAATAAAATAAGTTCGCTGCCTGTCTATCCATTTCTATCATTTTTGCATACCCTTTTGCATGCATGAATGATTGTTGTTCCTCGACCAATTTAGCAATCCGTTCACTTTTATTAACCATCGATTCAAAGTAGTCCTTCTCGATTTGCCTTAATTCCGGATCTCCAGCATCAACTAGTAAAAGGCCATATTCTTTGAACCACTCATGTATCAACCTGGCGAAGAAGTCGACGAAGGTCTTCGATTGCCTAATGGTTTCCTTCATATCAAACAGGAGTTTATTCGTAAAGGAAGTTTCACCATATGTTTCAATGATTTCTTCGAACCACTTCTCTGCCTTTTCCGTTTCCAGTTCCACATCAGAAACCATTGTTTTATACGGCTGATAGGAAGGATAGGTTTTTTTGTAGGGTTTTCCGTTTTTCATAACATGAACATGATTGACTTCAGCCAAATCATGATCTTCTCCAGCTATCCAAAAAACTGGAATGACCGGCTGCCCCAGTTCTTTTTCCTGTTCTTCCGCAAGCTTAATGATCGAAATCACTTTATGAATGGTATACAGCGGACCGGATAATAACCCAGCCTGCTGCCCTCCAATCACAACCACGGAATCACCCCTGCGCAACCTTTCAATATTTCCCTTAACGGCATCATTGCATGAAAAACGAGACATGTATTGTTTTATGTAATCCGACAATTCATCACGTAAAAAAGAGCGGTTCATCAATTCATCATATCTATTGCGATAAATGTCAGGCTTAGACAAGTCATAGTGAAAATAATCCTCTGTTTCAAGACGGTTTTGTAAATAGTCCGATGCAAAACGGTTTAAAGATGGTAACGCGAGATCTTTCATCTCCATTTCTGTTCTCCCTTTCTCTGCCAACTACAATTCTTTTTAGAGTATAACATTCCCGTTTAAGAAAACAAAAGAAGTTGCCCAGCAGCAGAAAATTGATGCGTTGTACTATGTTATGTAGTCAATATCTTAGTAATACTTGTAATAACACCAATGGAAAATAATAGAAGGTACGCCAAGAAAAAGAAGGCGAAATTCACTCTCCAAAAACCCTTTAATACCTTATGGAAGATGATTTCTTCTTTCACCTTGTAATGGACAAGGACCACCGCGAATGCGTTGATGAGCATGATGAGCATGATCACCCAAAGAATTTGCTTATCCCAAATTGTAATGATCAAATAATGGACGGATATTACGAACAGCAACGTACTCATGTCCATTGCAAATTGAACGGAGCGCCTATGGTTACCAGTGAATTGTTTGGCACTTATAAAAAAAAGTATATACCCTACGAATGGCAGGGTAATAAATATCGCGGCAAGGCTCGAAACTACGTTCGGCACACCCTCATCCCCCCTGAGACTCTTTTCCTTTGACCATCCTATATAGAGAAGACGTCAGGCAATCACTTTTCCCTTTACTCTTTGCCTCCGAGAGGACATGACCCAAAATAGCATCAATTTCCGTTCTACGGCCATTTTCTAAATCTTTTAGCATCGATGATCGATTTTCCGCTGTCGCCATACAAACCGATTTCACATGTTCAAATGACTCTGTTTTATTTCGCACTTCCAAAATATCGGAAATTTCTTCAAAAAGGTCTTGAAACAATTGATAGTAAAAAGCATTTGTGATCAAACCACCATTTTCAACTTCAAGTATCGCTGTTAATGGATTTATCACCGCATTGACGACAAGCTTATCCATCAGCATCGAGTGATAGTCCTCACTCTTTTTAAAGGGAAAATGATCGATCCTTCCATTCACTAAGGAGAGTTGTTCAAGTTCCCCTTTAAAGGAAGCGATCCTTGTAATGCCGAGCCCTGTATGCTCCACGGTGTTCCCATCATGTTTCATTGCCCCATGCTCAACTACCCCCAAATAGATGGCTGGGGATTGAAGCCTCTTTAAATAAGAAATATGCCCATAGCCATTCTGCAAGAATAGCAAGGGAACCTGAATACCATTGATCCTAGGCAGTATTTGCGGCAGGTGATATTGCTTGACGGCCACTATAAGTAGATCCTCATCGTATATCCCCTCATCCAAGCCCTTCGAAATGATGCCTGTCAGCAGCCGGCTTTCACCACCCTCAATAAGACGGATACCATCACGATTGATGATCGAGGCCTGTTCCTCAGTATGGGTATAGAGAGTCACTCTATGTTTTTCACTCAAATGAGACGCAAACAGAAGCCCGATAGCCCCTCCACCAACGATTCCAATTCTCATAATACCCTTCCTTACTTTTTTAAATATATTTACTATTTTATCACATTATCTTTTTTATCTTGCATCAATTTTCACATCAATAACTATAGAAAACGCCGGTAATCAGATTGAATGATCTAGCCTGCCCATCAACACGCTCGCAATAAAATCCCATTAATGCGCCAATGAAGATATATTTTCTTCTTAAAGCGGTAATTTAATGGTATATTAGATACGAAAAGCTTAGCCAATCTTTAGACTTTATAGGAACAAAAGATACCTCCAATCTCAACCGACGAGAAATCGAAGGGAATAGGGCGGGGGATAAAAGGCTGTAAGCATTTAGTCAGCAAGGATAAATCGGTCGATGACATTCTAGATTTAGCCTAAGCTGGAATTCCACAGGGTAAAGATCAGTGGGATGACTTTCAATGGGTATTATCGGAAGAGGTTTATCAGAATTAAGGGGGAGCTTTTTTATGGAATACAAGGTGGAACGATTACTTGTAAATTTTAAAACGCTTGAGGAATTCAAAAAATTCAAAGAATACGGGATACAGGAACTGTCAATGCTAGATGATTTAGAGGGTAACATCATTGAAAATGACAGCCAATCACCTTTTTACGGAATCTTTTATGGCGACAAACTTGTAGCCCGGATGAGCCTGTATAAAAGAAGTGCTAAATTTGACCAGTATTTTGACAATTCAAGGGACTTCCTTGTTCTTTGGAAACTTGAAGTCCTGCCTAACTATCAGAAAAAAGGATATGGAAGAGCTTTAGTCGAATTCGCCAAAAGCCTGAACATGCCTATCAAAACCAACCCACGAGTTCATTCACAGGACTTTTGGAAAAAGATGGGCTTTTCTGCAGTTTCCTATGATATGGACAGGGACCTTGGAGAAAACCCGCTGATTTGGAGCCCATTTACAGAACAAGAAAATAAAGAAATGGATACACAAGAATAAGGAAATGAAGAAAATGCGGGCGGATTTTCCCACCCGCATTTTTTATTTATTGACCCTCTCTAAATTACCATTTTTATCCATTTGAAAACTCACCTTAGGATTCGTCTTTTCGTCCTCTTGTACACTTAGCTTTCTTGCACGCTCCATTATCTGCATCAAGGCACGATAATCTTCCTCTACCGCTTTCAGGTTATCTTTAAGCAGGGCATTTTCTTCCTTTAATCGGACATTTTCCCGTTCAAGGAATAGGGACCGCTCAGAAATCCGTTCTTTTTCCTTATTATCAAGCTGAAAGAATTCATCCATTTTGGTTAAATATAATATAACTTCCTGGAGGGTAATAGATTCATTTTCTTCCTGCTGTGGCGTCTTTTGTTCAATAGTGTTATTTTCCACCACTGCACTGGAAGCCCTTTCCACATCAGGATCAATGACTACCTGTTCTTTCCTTTGTTTCTTCGCCAGCTCTATCCCTGACTTATATTGCTTCCTTACAAATGAATTCCAACGGAATCCACATGCAGCCGATGTCCTCGATAACTGTTTCCCCACTTCTTCAAACGCCTTTAATTGTGTACTGCCTTCTCGTATATGCCTTAGCACCACTTCAGCCAACAAAAGATCCTCATCGTGAGTCCATGCATCTTGTCTCGCAATCGACATCTCTCTACCTCCCAGCAAGTTTTAATTCATAATATGCACATGCTAGGAAAGATAGAAGATATATAGAGCGTGTAATATTTATTTTTTCTTTTTTAAAAAACGATCGACTGCAGCATGGTGCTCATCACTCGCCCACAGTTTAGAACATTCCCGGATTTCCGCATCCATTCTTCCTTTAAGTCCACTACCTTGCCATTTATGGACCAACAATCTTTTATAAGCCATCAATACCCCAGTTTCATGGCGAAGAAAATCTTCTGCGAAACTTTCCCATCCATCCATACTTTCTCCGACTATCTCATCTACGAAACCAAATTCCTTCGCTTCCTCAGCTTTATGTATTTTTGCATCCAATAATAGCTTTAGCGCTTTTTGCTCTGGTATTTTTTCAAGTAAAAGTGAAGCTCCGCCCCATCCTGTCGTGATTCCTAGAGTTCCCTGTACAAACCCGAGCTTGACTCCGCTCTTTGCCAATCTAAAATCACATGCTGTCGCTATTTCGCATCCCCCGCCGACAGCACTTCCATTGATGAGCGCTAATGTTGGTTTTGGGAATACTGCTAGTTTATAAAGAATTTCACCCATTTTCGATAACATAGTAAAGGCTTCTGCTTCTGTATGCAAATCTTGGAATTCACTTAGATCCCCACCTGAACAGAAAGCCTCAGAGCCCACCCCTGTAAGGACCAGCAACTTAATTTCGTCATCGTGTGCCGCTTCTGACAATATCGACTCAAGTTCGTTCATAAATTGATAATTCACGGCATTCCTTTTCTCCGGTCTATTAAATAGGACCTTCATGAAACCGCGTTTATCCTTTTCAACCTTAATCACCTGATTCACGTAAACACCTTCTCCAAAATTATCATCAAACATCGATGAATTCCAAATATTCTGCCAAATATATTTGTAAAAAAAGCACAGAGAAAAATCTCTGCGCTTTGATTAGCGTGTTGCATCAAGAAAGCAAAGCTCTCAAGTAGGTCAAGAAATTATTTTGCGACAACTTCTTTTCCTTTATATGTTCCACATTCTTTACAAACGTGATGTGAAAGAGTCATTCCACCACAGCTCGGGCATTCTACCATACCAGGTACTTGAAGCTTGAAGTGCGTACGACGTTTTCTTTTTACAGTTTTCGACGTTCTTCTAAAAGGTACAGCCATTATTCCCACCTCCTTAAAAAATATAAAAAAGCTGGAAAAATCGGATTAACGATTTTTCGTTCCAATCAAGATTCTTTATTGTTGTCAAAAAAGTCGGCAAGCTTTGCAAATCTCGGATCAACCTTATGCTCATTTTCTTCTTGAGAAATAACAGCCCAGTCTTTCCCAGATTGAGGAGCAGCTTCGTTCGAATCGACATCCTCACAAAAAACCTGCATCGGAATTTCTAGCAATAAATTTTCTTTAATTACCGGTATTAGGTCTACAACGTCACCTTCCACAACAGTGACATCATCTCCGTAGAAATCAGTGTCATCTGCCTTTAAAAGAAAGGTTTCTTTTGTATCAATATCAATCGGATATTTAACGTCTACCAGTGTTCGGGAGCAAGGTAATGTTAATTCACCTGAAAGATGCAAGTGAAAAGTAATCTCGGTCGAGCTGATATCAGCTCTTCCTGCTACTCTAATCGGAGAGACATCGCGAATTTGCGGGTCTCTTTCTCTAATGTCTAAGACATCCACCAGTTCATCAAACCGTAAATCTTTGTCCCGAATTTTTTGAAGTTGACTAATCGTCCATTTCAAATGAAATCACCTCAAGGCAACAAAAATAATTATAGCTTTCAATTATAAGTTTGTCAATATTTTTTCTTTACACTATAATGTAGTCATCCTAACTGATTGTCCAAGTTTAAGAATCATTTCAAACAAAAAATCAAGACGATTACTTATAGTAATTTTACTTGAAATACTATTTTAGCACTAAGTTTAAAAAATACAAAGTTTTTCTCTGAGGTGAACGAATGAAAGCTTGCGGTTTAGTTGTCGAATATAACCCTTTTCACAATGGACATGTTTTACATGCAAGAGAAAGTAGAGAAAAAACAGGGGCAGATGTTGTGGTGGCAGTTATGAGCGGGCCCTTTTTACAGCGTGGCGAGCCTGCTATCGTCAGCAAGTGGACACGTGCCGAAATGGCTTTGAATGGCGGCATAGATCTTGTCATCGAACTTCCCTATGCTTTCGCGACACAGAAGGCGGAGATATTTGCAAAAGGATCTATCTCTCTTTTGGAATCCCTTGGCTGTGACTCCTTTTGCTTCGGAAGCGAGGATGGCAGAATTGAACCATTCATCACCGCCCACAGAATCCTTTCGGATAATTCCGCTGCATTCGATGCTGCCATTAAATCTGCTATGGATGCCGGTAATAGTTATCCGGCCAGTGCTGCCCAGGCTTATCGATCGATCATCAATGGTGATGCTGCATTGGATTTGACGATGCCAAATAATATTCTTGGAAAGGAATATGTAAGTGCTGCCCTTTCAAACGGCTACTCCATTCGCCCTTATACGATTCAAAGGGTTGCTGCCGGATACCATGAAACAAAGTTGTCCCAAGACCCTATTGCCAGCGCAACGGGGATACGTAAAGCCATCCATGAACACCAGAAATTGGATCCTGTATCCAGTTATATTCCTCAACCGACAATGAGAGGTCTTGAGCAATATTTATTGCACTACCATGCCTTACATGACTGGGAAATGTATTGGCCCATGTTAAAATACAGAATCCTGTCTTCAACTTTAACCGAATTGGCCGGGATTTACGAAATTGAGGAAGGCATAGAACACCGAATAAAAGAAATGGCCAAACAATCTTCGAGGTTTTCTGAATTCATGGCCGCTCTGAAGACAAAACGCTACACATGGACACGACTACAGCGGATGTGTGTCCATATATTGACCCATACATTAAAGGAACAGGTGATTCACAATGACCAACCAGCCTATATCAGACTTCTTGGCATGAATGGCCGGGGACAAGAATATCTTCGCACTGTAAAAAAAGGCTTACCGCTCCCGCTCATCTCTAAACTTTCGTCCTATCAGAAGCAGGACATCGATACGGATTTGCGAGCGGCACAGGTGTATGCACTGGGCTTGTCCGAACCGCATCAGGCTGCCTTGATGAAAAGGGAATATGAATCCCCCATCATTTTCAAATAAAGAATGGTTTAAGCCTGGCCCGTCCATCCTTAAGAGTAAAAATCTAATCATCAAAAAAGCGCAAACAGTAGATGACTGCCTGCGCTTTTTTTCATTTTTCTTTTCCTTTTAGTTTCGTTAAATAGGCTATTGCATCCTCAAAGTTGTCAACCGGCACGATCTTCATCTCCGTGTCTATGTCCTTTGCTGCAATGAGTGCATCTTCATAATTCGAACCTGCTACCCCGTTTTCATTTGGGGCAAAGAATATTTCGGCTCCAGATTTATCGGCTGCCACTATTTTCTGTTGAATCCCGCCGATTGGACCGACTGTCCCATCATCCGACATCGTTCCTGTCCCCGCTATATCATATCCATTTGTAAGATCGCCCTTTGTTAATTGATTATAAATTTCCAAAGAAAACATTAAACCAGCAGACGGACCGCCTATTTGTTCTGAATCTATGGCTATAGCTGGTTTTGTGATCACTTTTCGGTTATCATCAAGCGAAATGCCTATTCCAACCCTATTTGGGTCATCTTTAAAAGGCTGCAATGAAAGAAAGGCCGTTTTCTCCGTTTCCTCCCGCTTATACACTATTTTAACCTCATCTCCAGCTTTTTTTCCGTTAATGTAGTCCATGAATTCCTGTGCAGAATTGAATTTAACATCATCGACCTGAATGATTTGATCGCCCGCTTTCAGTTCTTTAGCTGCCGGCATTCCTTTAAGCACGTCCAAAACATATACACCCAGGTACTCGTAATCGACTTCTTTCCCTGCTTTTTCATATGCTATCTGAATGGCATTATTTTTAGAACCATCCATTAAGTGCAGCTGCCTAACATTATATTCTTCATCTGTTTCATCTTCACTCCGAATGGAGGTCTCTGGATAAAGCTCCTGATATTTGCTCCACTTCGCCAGCATATAGGAATATATATTCGCCCGGCCCATCCTTACAGTGGTTAACATAAAGCTGCCTTTCGCTTCATCTCCTCCGGAAACCTCTATGATCGGCTCTAATTCTTTAGCCATTCCTGGTTTTGATACATAAAAAGGTAGGGAATAAAGGGCTGATGCTATGAGAAGTATAGCCACCACCAGGAAAGTGCGTACATACATTTTACGGCTCATCTTCAAAGGACTCCTTCCAAGTAACAATGCTTTGCTTAATTTGATCTATCTTTCCTCTTGCAGCTTCTTCTCCAATACTAATTATTTCCTGTACGTTTGTAAATGATTTCGAGCTGTATTTCTCAACCCTGGGGCGTATCATCACGTCTGAAGCAAACTCCCTGCTTTTAACCAGCTCCATTTGCAGGATATCGAGGCTTTGCATGATTACATCATAGATGGAGTTTATCTCCATATCCTGTTTCACGTGGGCTACATCAACTCCAATTATGATGTCCGCTCCCATATCCTTCACGACTGAAACAGGAACCCTGTCAACAACACCTCCATCAACAAGCAGTCGATTTCCAATTTTTTCGGGAATGAAAATGCCAGGGATGGAAATGCTTGCCCTAACAGCTGGAGCGATGGGACCTTCCTGAAAAATGACCTTTTCCCCCGTTTTTATATCAGTGGCGACCACTGCCACAGGAATATCGAGTTCTTCAAATTTCTTACCATATGTAAATACCCTGATTAAATCCTTTGTCCGTTTACCTGAAATGAAGCCCATTTTAGGTATGGTGAAGTCCAAATAATACTTTCGCTTAAATGCACGGGACAACTTATACAGCCTCTCGATATCTGAACCCGCTCCATAAAAGGCAGCAACCATGGCTCCCATGCTGCTTCCAGCAATCATATCTATTGGAATGCCTTCTTGCTGTAATACCTTTATCACGCCAATATGTGCAAAACCCCTAGCTCCTCCCGACCCAAGTGCAAGCCCGACCTTTGGTTTCGACAAAGATACCCCCCCCGCCTATTACTAGTTCAAAATATTGAAATAACACTCATTCAAAGTTATGGTCTTAAACGGATTTATAGAAGCATATTATTTATATTGACAGTGAAACAAGCATGGCAGAAAAAAACTATGCAGCCATGTAAATGAAAGGCTACATTGAATTTTCCATTGTGCGGATTATCCTCATTTATACATGTCGGTACAATCCACATTATTCATGCACCTTACTTTTTCGCGAAAAGGATGTTCATATTTTATTATATACGAAACGAACTGCCCTTATTTAGTAACCTTCAAGAGGAGGCTGAATTTTGCTAAAATCAAAATCTAAAACAGTACTGCTAGCTACCTCCGTCACGATGATGGCAGTTGGCTTGATCATCTTCCCCCAAGAATCATTTGAAGCTTCCAAAGGCGGGCTGAATATGTGGTGGAAAATTGTTTTCCCTTCGCTACTACCTTTCTTGATTTTCTCGGAGTTATTAATCAGTTTTGGGGTTGTCAGGTTCATCGGCGTCATGCTCGAACCATTTATGCGTCCCTTATTCCGTGTACCGGGAGTGGGCGGGTTTGTTTGGGCGATGGGACTTGCATCAGGGTTTCCGGCTGGGGCGAAATACACTGTAAGGCTTCGTCAGGAAGGACAATTAACACGCATTGAAGCTGAAAGACTCGTTTGTTTCACCAATTCTTCCAATCCATTGTTCCTGTTCGTTGCAGTTGCCGTTGGGTTTTTCCACAATCCTCATTTAGGGATCATCCTTGCACTTTCCCACTACCTAGGAAATTTTTGTGTAGGCATCATCATGCGTTTTTACCGTTGGAAAGAAGAACAATCCCATACAAAAGTAATGACCAAGCTCCCCTCCATTAGACAAGCCTTTGGCCAGATGCATCGAACCAGAATAAAAGAAACAAGACCCTTTGGCAGTTTGCTTGGAGATGCGGTACTCTCATCTATTCAAACTTTATTGATGATCGGAGGGTTCATCATTCTCTTTTCGGTGGTCAATAAGCTTTTATTTCATATGAACATTACCGGATTGCTCGCATCGTGGGTCAGTGGGATTTTACATATTTTTAATTTCCCGGATTCCTTAAGCCTACCGTTCATATCAGGCATGTTTGAAATGACTCTTGGTTCAAAATTAACCAGTACGGTCGAAAATGCGAGTCTCTTTCAGCAAACTGTTATGACAAGTTTCATCTTAGCTTTCAACGGGTTCAGCATTCAGGCGCAAGTTGCCAGCATCATAGCCACAACAGACATTCGTTTTGCTCCCTTTTTTCTGGCTAGGATAGCACATGGCCTTCTGGCATCCACAATTACAGTCCTGCTTTGGGAACCATTCTATAAAGGCAATAGGTTCAGTGGCAGCCCGATACCCTCCTTCCCGGTCAGTGGATCAGGAGAACATGCAAGTTCCCTTTATCAAAATATGCTTGATTTCGGACCAATTCTGACCCTCGCCTTTTTGATCCTATACATCATCATATATACCAAAAGGCTATTCAAAGGCCTTTCTTAAACCGAAAAAAAAGAGCATTGCGCATTGGCAATGCTCTTTTTTCTATTCTTTCTGTTCCTCGTATTTTTTGGCCAGAGCTTTCTGGACAACGGGTGGCACTAGTTCAGAGATATCCCCGCCATACTTCGCAACCTCTTTTACGATACTTGAGCTCAAGAAAGAATATTGATTTTTCGTCATGATAAAGAATGACTCTATGTTACTGTTAAGGAATCGGTTCATTGAAGTTCCCTGCATTTCATATTCAAAGTCGGAGGTCGCCCTCAATCCCCTGATAATGGCATTTGCGGAAACGCTTTCAGCATAGTCGACCGTCAATCCTTGATAGAAATCCACTTTAACATTTGGCATATGGGCAGTCGCTTCAGTAATCAATTCCAGTCGCTCCTCCACTGTAAACAGTGAATTTTTGGCTGAATTGTTCACGATGACCACATATACCTCATCAAAAACATTAGCTCCCCTTTGAATGATATCAAGATGACCAAATGTTATTGGATCAAAACTCCCTGGACAAATCGCTATTTTGGACATTCATAGTTCCCCCTGTTCGTGTACGTTTCCCCATTGATAAATCGTAACGGCAATGACACCATAAACCTCTTTTCTCTTAACGGTAAAGTCACCAACTCTTTCTGGCAATGTAACATCATGACCATGCTCACAAACAATGTATCCCATATCGCTCAGCAATCGGTATTTATGTATTTCTTCAAGAATCTCAACTAGCTTTTGTTTCTTATAAGGTGGATCAAGAAAAATTAATTCAAAAATCATTTCCCTTTTCACCAAAGCTTTCAATGCACGCTCTGAATCATTTTTATAAACTTCTGCACGCTCTGAAAACTTACATAGTTCCAAATTGGCCTTAACCGTTTGATTTGCTTTAAAATCCCGGTCTACAAATATGGCTTTATCCATGCCTCTGCTTAACGCTTCAATTCCCAGTCCACCGCTCCCGGCGAACAAGTCAAGGACCAGCCCTCCTTCGAAATAGGGACCAATCATATTGAAAATGGATTCCTTGACTTTATCAGTAGTCGGCCGGGTTCCTGTACCCGGTACAGCCTTAAGTGGTCTTCCTTTACAAGTTCCGGAAACGACCCTCATCATTCTCACCACATTTTATGACAAATTTCTGTTACTTTCCTATCCTAACATATTAGAAAAAGCTAGCCAATAATAAAAGCCATTTCCTGCATTTCCTAAAAGGAAATCAACTTATCACTTCGTATCGGGATGGATATATCCATTCTTTTTATAAATCTTTTACATTTTGAATAATAAAGTGGTTTTTGGCAATAATGTGAATAACAACATTCCTTTTTAGGTGTTGTTGCCAACCGCGGAGAAGGCTTACGTTTCCCCATAAGTTCTTCCTCCGGTTTCTCCTCTCCCTTTGCCTTCTGGTCCTTAGTTAGACATAGAAGGACCCTGCAAATTTTTGCAGGGCTTTTTTTTATGATATCAAAGTTTCTTTATCATGATTCGTCATTGAAGTTGTCCTTCTCTTTTATGAGTGATAATGATAAAGTAATGAATAATAAGTTAGTTAGGAGAGGTTTAAGTGATTCAACGTTTTATTGAACTTGGACAAGGGTATTCCGATATATATGAGTTACTGGAAGTAGGACGCAATCAGAAACATCGGGTTGCAAGGCTTTTGTCCCTGCATACTACAATAAATGATAAAAAGGTAACGTCATTGGTCATTGTCATGCAGCCTACAGATCCAGGGAAATTCCAGCCGCTTTATATTTGCCGTGAAGGCATACCTAACCCTCATGCCACCAAAAACAAACGCTATGAGCTTTTTGAGAGCTTGGCGGAGGAACTGGATAAACCCATTATTGAAATCGATGTGAAATCTTCGGCGCTTTTTGCAGAAATCGAGTTGTACTACCAACACTTAATCGGCATTTTGCGAATGAATAGATATCTGCCCCCATTAGGCTAAAAGATTTGATGCCTGAATTGAAAAAGGCTGACTCCGCATGAGTCAGCTTTTTTCAAATTCCCATTTTATAATCATATTCTTTCGCTTTATCCGGTTTGGAGTTTTCGAATTCCACCTTCAAAAAAGGCTTGTAAGAAAGGTCCACTTTTTTTACGAACGAATAATTATTCAGTTTTTCCACCAGTGGTTCCACTTCATCCATATTCGTATAAAGGACTACATATTTCAACTTTTTTGAAACATAATGGATATTTCCAAACTTCCTAAGCATTTTGGCTTGTTTTAATGTATGTAAATAGACGATGATTCCCTGTCTCGCTCCAAGCATATCAATAACTCCCTTTTATAAAGGTTTTAACTAAGTGTAGCATAGCAGAATCTTTACTTTCAACCAAGAAAAAAGATTATAAACGAAATTCTCTTACTATTATGAATATACATACTGTGAAGGGAGCAGAAACAACGATGGATTTAAACCAAATTTGGGATCAATTTATAGATCATCTATTGGATAATGATGAAATTACCCAAGCATCAATAAAAAAATTCACAGGTATACCATTTATATATATCCATTTTCATCCGGCACAAAATGATAATAGTAAGCTTTCCTTCATAATAAAAAAAGCTGCTAGCCTTTCAATGCGTGGCAAGCAGCTTCATTGTGAAACCATTTTTGTACGGCAGGAAGATCATTTATATGTATTCCGTCATCGTTTTTATGTGCCGCAGCAAAAGATGTTTTGCTGCGGCAACCTTTGTCCAGATTGTATCCTATATCGCAGTTAATCGCATTTGGAACTTATCCAGAAGTACGAAAAAATGAAATGAGGTTCAGGAAGGATATTTAATACTTGCATTGATTCATTATCCCTCACTATCCAGGACGATGGTTCCATACATGACACAGCCACCGAACTCCGAAGTTATATCGAATTTCGATGGCTTATTGAAATGCCGGCCAAACAATCAATTGCTATGATCCGGCTATTTCATTAAGCAGAGCATCCACAACTTCCGCCGGTTCCGCAACTTCCCGTTGAACATCCCCCAGATGATACAAAAAATGGATTTCCCGCTGGGGTTTTGACCTGTTCAGAAACAGCACGGCCTATTCTTCCGCTTATTTCATCAAGAACCGATTGCAATTCAGTCTCCGCCCGCTTAAACTCCGCAACCGTTGGATGCATATCCATGTCTCGTTTAGCTTCCCTGGTTTCCAAATTGATGCGTTTATAATCCGGATGATATTTACCGAACCTTTGAACATCTTCAAATAGATCCTTTAATGAAGTAAACTTGGAAATTTTCCTCTGAGCCTCTTTGTCGCTCTGTAATTTATATAAACTAAGGAGATAGTCTTCCCCTATTTCAGAATGAAGGATCATTTCTGCCAATCCATCAGCCTGTTGTAAAATGTCGATGATTTCCATAGTAGCAAGCATTAACAAGCTCACCTCCACAACCATTTTACCATTTCTCCCTTTCAGAAGCTAATGGTTTGATTAAATCGAGGAAGTGATATGTACCTCAAACTCTTTTTGCAGCCCTGTTTTTTCACCTGAACCATTCAAAATCTCCAGCTTAATTTTATGCATGCCATTCGGGACATCCTTTAAGATAAATGCCGCCGTCCTCTTATCGACTTTCTTCTGATTATCAATAAATACGGACACAGTTGCCAATTGTTCAGAATTCGCTTCAGAAAAACCATAGTTTTTCAAGTAGCACTCTACATAAACAGAGTTGCCTTTCACAAAAGTTTTTACCCGAAAGTCCTCATCTGAATTTCGGATGCTCGATACAGTGGTGGCAGCTTTATGGGCAGTTACATCTTGTATGGCTACTTCTGAATTTTCAGGTTCCGGTATTTTCTTTCCACACCCCGACGCTGCCATCAACACTGTTAAAACCAAAATCAACTTTCTCATGCCATCGTCCCCCTTTTGCCTTTATTGTTCGCCAAAAGGAGTAATTTACTCTTATTTTCTTCATTCACTTGGAGCATTCATTGCTTGAAACATATGAAGCATCATGGAAGCCACTTGAACGCTTTCCGAAAATTTAGAAACCCGATGTGGAATCGACTTCTCAAAATAAAATTTCGCTTCGGTTTCAAATACATCCACTTCATGGGGATTACGCATTAACCTTTTGTACCATGCAGGGTTAACCCTCAAGTAATTTCGCATATCTTCGTTTGTTTGAATGAATTCATATATATTCTGACGCATGAAAAACCCTCCTTAATCTTTGGTGAATAAAAAAGGGTTAGCTCTCTGCTCTTTTTCTTTTGGGGGAGGACTGGTATCACCTGATTTATTCCCTTGGAAAACAGATAGCACTCCTTGGATTGCACCGATGGCCTGATTGGCATTTGTAATATATTGTTGTATCTGGCCCATATCCATATTTTTAACTGCACTCATTAACGAACCGATTAACTCTGTACTTTGGTCGCCCTTTTCTACCGGCCGTGATGTGGATTCTGCATTTACTTTGGACTCATCAACCCCGCCGTCAGCCTGCCAGCGTGGATGATCTTCTCCGAGTAAATACCATTCTTCAAAAAGTTCCTGCCATGTTGCTTGCTTGTTTCTCACTTCATTCACTAAATAAGGATGTTTCTTGACAAACTCCCGAAATCCATCCACGGAGGGCCGCTTTCTTTTTGCCATTACTCTCACCTCACACTTAGACATCGCCTATTGCACCATATGCTAAAGGTAAATAAAAAGTGCATACCATTCCTTTTCAAATGCAATTGGATTTCCCATGGCGATCGATTAACGTGCGAATTAATACATAGACAAACGATCATCATCGAGGGGAAGGTCCACCCTGATGATGGGGAACTTTGCCCTATATCGACAGGGAACTTTTTTATTATAAAAAAATAATCCAGAACAAAAAAACGGACCCAAATCGGATCCGTCTTTTTATTTTTTTATGAAATTCTGAGTGTAATACTTTTTATAAACCCCAACACCCAGACCTGTAAATTCCTCGTTCAGCATCGCATCCCGATGCCCTTTACTATTCAACCAGCCTTCCATGACTGCAGCTGCGTCCACATAATGAGCCGCAATATTTTCACCTGCTGCCCTGTATTTAACATGACCAGCATCGAGACGTTTTTCCAAGTCCCCTTTTGTTTCAGAAACATGGGTTCCTTCAGGAGTGTCCCTCATTTCCCGGCTATGAAGGTAAGCAACCTCCGCAGTCGGACCATCCCATTCTAAAGGCTTCAAATCAAACCTGCTGCGCATTATATTCGTAATATCAAAAATTTGCTGCTCATTGCCATCTTCCACTTTCTCCAATTCTTCTTTAGAAAGGTCCTTAACGGTCACAAGTTTACCATTATAGGTCAACTCATATGGCTTTTGCTTTAAAAGCGCGGAATCATTCAAAAATCGGATGCTTGAAACAGTCCCTGTGAATTTATCCAAATAAAGCTGAACATGTATGTTCCCTAGTTCAATCAATGGCCTCATGTTCATATCTTCCTCCGACAATTCAAAACGATAGGAACTGTCGCCAACCTCAATATCAACAGTAGGTTCTACATATAAGCTTGAATAGATGGCATCAATCGATTGTCCTATTTTAAAAGGGGCGACATTGACATCATCACCGATTCCATAAGCAGATACCACTTTTTCATTTTCAACGGCTAATTGGAAATAATCGTTATAGTCCTTTTTATAAACCCACCAATCATATCCATATGCGGACATATCAATTCGATCTGGCTTACCGTATTCCTTTTCTATCTCTTTTGCATTTTTCCCAATTGTTACTGCCAAACCTTCAGTCACTTTAGTAACCCCTTCTTTTTCGGAAGAAGTACTTTTTTCATTTATATGTCCATTGGGGTTAACACCTTTGTTACCATCAATAAGAGGGTTTCCTTCATCTTCATCGCCGATATTAAGATAAATACCGATTACGAAAAAAATAATGATTAACACCAACACCTTACCAAAACTTCGCAGAGGAACACTCCCTCTCTCTATCTAATTTATGTATCCAATGCAAAAAAACTTTCTTTCCTGATTATATCACTGTTCAATCATAATTTTCTAATTTACGATAGACTGCCCCTTCATTAAATTTATTTAAAAGCGGAACTTTTATGAATGATCAAAATACCCTAGTTGAGTTCATTGCAACTTCCACCATTTCGTACTATTATAAAATATAGGATAAAATGGTATATTATAAACATACTTGGAGATTTTTAATATATTCATGTACATAATATTTTCCCGGTATGTCATTTTAATTCTCAATAGTAAACATAGGAGGTAGTACTCGTGAAATTTGAAAGCTTTGGAATTGAAAACATCACAGCCGACTTAAACCGATTAGATGACCTAATGCCGCAATATGGTTTAATACGTGCAGAACAATGGGATTACGAAAGAGTCAGTTATGATCGTAAGTTCGAAGTAAAAGAAGGCACGTTTTACCTGCGAATACTAGGCTATGCTACAGAAGGCGATGTAGGCGCTCACAGGGCCGTCATCAAACTAATGGTTCCCCTATTAGGAAAACACTATTATCCACACGGAGTTGAATATGGCGAAGGGGAGGACTTCCCTGCATCACTTGTTAAACAATGTGAAAAAATCCTCGCTCAGATCAAAGAAGAGCTTTCAGAATTCAACGGTCTATAAAAGCCGTTAGTAAAAAGTTCGGTAAAAGAGAGAGGATCATAACTGATGCTCTCTTTTTTTATCCATTACAAAAGCCTGATGCTTTTTTTGCATCAGGCTTTTTCATTATTTTAAAATCCTAGGATCGCCTTTATTAAAGATGTTGTCTCGCCGCCATGATAAATGACATAAAGCAGGATGTAAACGGCTACTCCAGTTATCCCAGTGAAAAACCAAATGATGCTTGTCGCAGGGCCGATTTTTTTATGAATGGCGAATTTGCCTTTAAACCCAGTGGTAAGCATGATGATCCCCAAAACCGCACCAGTTGTGGCAAGTGTTATATGGAAGATCAAAAAAATCGTATAATAAATTTTAATGTCATCGGGTCCGCCAAATGACGTACTCCCAATGAAGACCGTCCGAGAAAGATATATAGTGAAAAAGATTACCGCAAAAACCGCAGCTACCATCATGGTTTTTTTATGGGTCTCGATTTTGCGTTGTTTAATTTGATACCAGCCTATTGCAACAGTGATGGCACTTAATACAATGAAGGCAGTACTTATTGTTGGAAGGATTGGTAAAGACATATGTATTGTAGTCCTCTCTATATTTATTAATCAACTACCATTTTATAAGAGGCACTCATAAAATTCAATAAAATCAAGTTTTATTAACAGAATGCTCACTTTTATGGAATAGCCAAGTCAAATCACTAGCTATTTGGTCGGAAATCCGTTAACCATGAACCTGGCAGCTATCAGGCTATGACATATAAAAGACTTGTCCGCCCCTAGACAAGTCTTTTCGTACAACTATTCTACAGTCTGAAAATCCGAAGGTATCGGATCGATATCATTTTGCCCGCCATTCTCCTTTTTGAACCAAGCAAAGAAAATGACACCTAATACATAGCCTAATACGATTTCTTGAATCACCTTCATCAAAACCCCACCAAGCTGTTGATCTTCCAGCAATGGCAGCCCATTGAACATTTCTGGACCACTGAGAGTTAAACTCGACAGTGCTGAAGCCGGAACGCAAAGTTCCATGGCACTTGCCCAAGATTCCGCATTGGTAAACGTATCATACATCGGATCATTAGCAAAAATGATTAAAGCACAAGCTGGAGTCATTAAAATGCCACTGCCGAAAATATAAGCTACTTTTTTTACACCTGATAGACTTTCACGTTCAGGCAGTCGATTTACAAGTGGGAACCACATCAATACTGCAGTCGCAAACAAAAGGACCGTGTATCCGGCATGAATCCACATCCCCGTTTTGATAAAGTCGAACACTAACGGAATATGGTACAACGAGAAAAGAACATTAAATAGTAAAAGGGCGACAAGAGGTCTCGTGAAAAATTGAAATAACGCCTTCACTCCCTTTGAATTAATGAACGTTCTCAAAAGCCAATCTGGAATCGCAATGATGAATAAAGGCGGAATCACAAGATAGAGCAATGCCATTTGAAACATGTGGGCACTGAACATGATATGGCTCAGTAAATCCAGCGGCGATCCTTTTACCACATAAAGAAGGATCATGGCTATTAAAAAATAAGTTATCTGTTTAACGGAAAGCGATGAACTGCCGGAAAACTTCTCCCTTTTTTTTGTCACCAGCCAAAAATATCCAAGGGTTATAAGTACGAGGGCGGCAAAATAATAAGGACTCCATAAGGCGCGAAATCCGAAAATATCAATAGACAAAAAATCACCTCGTTCATGAACTTTTTACTTTCATTATACCTAAAATGAAACATGGTAACAAATATAGATAAACCTGGATTCTTTTTCTAGCACATAAAGAAAACCGGCTATCATTCAATAGCCGATTTTCTTTATGGTTTATAACCAAACGATCGTTGTGAAAACAAGGACAGTTATTAAGCCGACTGCAAGGCCAGAAAATAAAAACAATGCAATGGTACCATGCCCTTTGTGCTTCATATGCATAAAATAATACAATTGGAAAATTACTTGTATAACAGCCAGTAGCAAAATGACTGGTTTAATGAACCAATGTGAAAACCCTTCAATTCCTACTGCAGCAAAAGCAAGCAATGTAAAGAAAATCATAAGCGTAAATGTTATCACTTGATGTTTCATCTCTTCAGCATTCTTCTTGCGGCGATATTTTAAATCGACATTCGGGTTCGCTGAATTTGATTGTTCATTCGCCATCAGTTATCCCACCATTCCCATTAAGTATACGACTGTAAAGATAAACACCCAGACTACGTCAATGAAATGCCAATAAAGACTCGCGACATAAAATTTAGGAGCGTTATATAAATTCAAGCCCCTTCTTGCATTACGAACCATAAGAGATATGATCCAAACCAAACCGAAAGCAACGTGCCCTCCGTGAAAACCAACTAAGGTATAAAATGCGGAGCCGAAGGCACTACTCGTAAATGTATGGTGGAATTCATGAACATAGTGATTAAATTCATAAATCTCGAGACCTAGAAAAGCAAAACCAAGTGCCACCGTAATCACAAGCCAAGCCTGCATTTGTTTAAAGTGGTTATTTTTCATATGATACATTGCATACACACTAGTCAATGAACTGGTCAATAACAGCATGGTTGCTACAAAAGTAAGTGGTAATTCGAATAAATCTTTTGCCAGGGCTGCATCACCATTTGGAACCTTATCCTTCAATGCAAGGTATGTTGCAAATAGTGAGGCGAATAATACCGTCTCTCCACCAAGAAACAACCAGAATCCCAAATACTTATTCTTACCTTCTAAAGTCGCTTTCTCGGGAGAAGCAGGCCAAGTGGCATCCGTGAATCTTTCATCTGATTGCATTATGCCTTACCTCCCTTGTCTTTATCGTCCATAAGGTCTTCTTTATGAATATGGAATCCATGATCGTCTTTGACGGAACGGATAAACATTGAACCGAACGTTATCAAAAGTCCAACAATTATTATAGGCAGGGTCCATGTCTTATCATCCATATTATATAAAGCACCGAATGCGGCTACAAATAAACCGAGAGCAATCGTTAAAGGAAGTATAGATGAATTTGGCATATGGATATCCCCTAGTGGTTCTGCAGGAGTCATTTCCGTTTTCCCTTCCATTTTTTCAACCCAGTAAGGATCTAATCCACGGACAAGCGGAAGTTGTTTGAAATTATAAAACGGCGGTGGTGATGGAATGGCCCATTCCAGCGTACGTCCATCTCCCCATGGATCATTGCCGACTTTTTCATTTTTCACGGATGTAATGATTATATTGATGACCATAACCAAGACCCCAAATGCCATTAAGAAGGCTCCAACTGTACTAATCATATTACCTGTATTGAGTCCTTGATCGTCCAAGAATGTAAATACGCGACGAGGCATCCCCATTAACCCTAAGAAATGTTGAATGAAAAATGTTAAATGGAAACCAATAAGGAACGTCCAAAATGTGATTTGTCCCAATTTTTCACTTAACATAGTTCCAAACATCTTCGGCCAATAGAAATTGATTCCAGCCAGTAAACCTAATACAACCCCACCGACAATTACATAGTGGAAATGGGCAACAACGAAATAACTATCATGGTATTGATAATCAGCAGGTGCTGATGCGAGCATGATACCTGTTACGCCCCCCATGGTAAATGTAGGTATGAAGGCAACTGCATAAAGCATCGGAACCGTGAACTTGACGCTTCCTCCCCACATCGTAAAAATCCAGTTGAATATCTTAATACCTGTTGGTACTGCGATTGCCATGGTAGCCACAGCAAAGATTGCATTTGCGATTGGCCCCAGGCCAGTGGTAAACATATGATGGGCCCAAACCATGAAACCCAAGAACCCGATTAAAACGGTTGCAAATACCATCGATGAATAACCAAATAATCTTTTTCTGGAAAATGTAGCGAAAATTTCCGAAAAAATACCGAATGCAGGAAGAATCAGGATATAAACTTCCGGGTGACCGAATATCCAGAATAAATGCTCCCAAATAATCGTATTCCCCCCAGCTGCTACATCAAAGAAATTCGAGCCAAACATCCGATCGAACATCATTAACACCAATCCCACGGTAAGCGGAGGAAAAGCGAATAATATCAATGCGGAAACAACGAAAGTTGACCATGTAAACAGCGGCATACGCATATAAGTCATTCCAGGCGTACGCATATTAATAATCGTTACAAGGAAATTGATCCCTGCAATTAATGTTCCCAAACCTGATATCTGTAGTCCGAGGACGTAAAAATCAATGCCATGGCCTTCGGAGTGAAGGGAAAGTGATGCATATGATGTCCAGCCTGCATCGGGAGCCCCCCCTAAAAACCATGAAAGATTCAAAAAGATTCCTCCAAAGAAAAATAACCAAAAACCTAACGAGTTCAAAAATGGGAACGCAACATCACGAGCCCCTATCTGTAAGGGTACAACAGCATTCATTACAGCAAATACTAATGGCATGGCGGCCAGAAATATCATTGTCGTACCGTGCATGGTCAAAATTTCATTATAAAATCCGGCACTTACGAAGTCATTATTTGGGATTGCAAGCTGGATACGGATAAACATCGCTTCCAAACCGCCGATTACAAAGAATAACCCGCCAGAGATAAGATATAAAATGGCGATTTTCTTATGGTCTACCGTCGTCAGATAATCCCAAATCGTAGCGCCAAATCCTTTTTTATTAGCGTACGTACTCACGATTTAACCTCCTTAATCAATGTTCTATTTTTCTTCCACCTTAAGCTCTAAAAGATAAGCTGCCAGTGCATTAATATCTGAATCTGAAAGTTCTCCGTAAGTACCGGTCATCGTGTTACCCGGTTTATACTTCTCAGGATCCTTGATCCAATTTTTCACATTTTCTTCCGTATGTTCCAAAACGCCAGCTATTTTTTGACGTTCACCGAATGTAGCCAGATTCGGTGCCTGACGAGCAGCCTCAGGCCTGCTGTCATTTGGTGTCACCGCATGACAACCTATACAACTTTGATTAAAGACATCTTCACCCTGTTTGGCTAGATCACCTTCCACGACAGGTTCTTTCGCCGCTTTCATATCTTTAGTCCAAGCTTCAAAGTCGCTTTTAGACTTCGTTACGACCTTAAAATCCATCAAGGCATGGGAAGGACCGCAAAGTTCAGCACATTTCCCGTAGAATAAGTTGTTCGAATCTTCCGCCTTTTCACTGTCGAATTCTAAGAAAAACTGATTGACCCCTTCTGTATTTGTATCCATCTTTCCACCGGCAGACGGTATCCAGAATGAATGCTTAACATCTGAAGCAGTTAGATTGAAATACACTTTTTGATCGGTCGGCACAACCAAATCCTGACTTGTGACAACGCCAAGGTCCGGATATTCAAACTCCCACCAATAAAGGTTCGCCCTAACATTCACGACAAGTGCATCCTTCGTTTTTCCATCCTTATCTTTCTTATCCATTGCCTTTGTGTCAGCTAAGTCGAAAGTCGTGACGACGGTTGGAACAGCCAGAACAATTAAAAGAAGGATAGGAATAACAGTCCAGATAATTTCGAGTTTATGACTTCCTTCAATTTGTTTCGGTATTGTTTCGTCGCCTTTCTTCCGACGGAAGCGTAGTAAAACTACAACGAACAAAATAATCACAACAATAATAACCAGTACCATGATCAGTGTACTCAATATCAGTAAGTCATACTGAGATTGCGCAACATCGCCAGCTGGCTTCAGCGCGGATAGAAATGGTTCGCCGCAGCCCGAAAGGACAAGTCCTACAATACCCAGCAGAGCAATTAGGCGCCATTTGTGCAGCCTTTTTTTCATAGCTTCAGAAACCCCTCTTTCGTCAAAATTTTCTCACAAAAATAAAAATGGGCGCAATTGCGAATATTCTCTCTATGTCAATTTCTAAAAAGAAAGAATCCCTAATCTAAGGAATTATTAAGATGATTCATGTAACCGCTCTTATGAATGACCCTGTTGAGGAGTTTTCCGTTAATATGTATGAATGGCGGTCAGTGCATTATTTATTTGTAAGCTGGAGCCTGTAAAACGAACAGGCCGCCAGCTTATATTAACCAAAACTAGATGAGTGTGACAATAACCATCGCTACAAATAAAATGGTCATATAATTTAAAGAATATACAAACATGGATGTTGCCCATTTAACATCATCTTTCTTTTTATACCCATTTATTCCTAAAATAAGCCAACCTGTGCTCAATAATGCAGCAAGAATAACCAGCGGAGTTCCTAATGGAGTTAAAAAGAAAGGAACGAACATTAAACAGACGATCCATAACATAATCGATCTTTTTGCAGCCTTGAACCCTTTTACAACCGGAAGCATGGGTACACCCGCTGCACGATATTCTTCGACACGCCTCATTGCAAGTGCATAAAAATGAGGAGGCTGCCATAAGAACATGATCGCGAACAGGACCCAAGCAATCTTATCTAGGCCCGGGTCGACGGCAGCCCACCCGATAAGTGGAGGTACCGCTCCGGATATACTGCCTATAATCGTATTCGAGACAAATCTCCGTTTAAAAACCATGGTATATAAAACAACATAGGCGAAGACGCCAAATGCACCAAGTATGGCCGTTGTCATATTAGTCAACGCAAGTAAAATCAGCCCTGCAGCAATTAAGCCAAAACTTAACGCCAATACCTTTGAAGGCTGTACTTTCCCAGTTACCGTTGGACGATTTTTCGTTCTTTCCATTAAATGATCGATGTCACGATCATAATAATTATTGAAACTGCAAGATCCCGCCATGATGAGCGCCGAACCTGCAAGTGTATAAAACACTACATCAAGATTACTTAAGAAGCTAAGCCCCGAAAAATGAAGGGCTAACCATACGCCGGTAAAAGCTGTAATTATATTTGAATTGACAATCCCCACTTTTATAAGTGCGAGAAAATCCTTCCAAGCTGTTGTTTCCGGTATATCTGATTGAAGGGCGGCTTTACTGTCCTTCATGACAGCTTCTGACAAACCCCTTGTTTCTGACATTTGTTTTCCTCCTTTAAATCATTCAGCACAGACGCAAATGCAGAAAAAATACTTACAAATGCTATAGAACATTATTTCATACTTTTTGATATTTGTAACCAAGGAAGCGTAAACAAAAAGTAAATTATTTACCAATGACCGTGGCCAATGGAATCCATAAAGAGCTATCATTCTTAATATCATGCTTAATAACAGTAAAATTTAGTAAAATCATTTCTTCAATATATTAAAACACATTTTTGGAAGCTTTTGTGAAAATTTTTCGGATATTTTTGACCAATTTGTGTCTCAAAAATTTCACTGCAGTTGTAAGATGGATGTCCATCAAGAACATGAATAGTAAGCTTTTATCATCATCCCCCAGGCTCTATCTCTATTTTGCTCCTACTTGAAGGTTTACACTCCCTTTATTTCTATCAAAGTCTCTTGTAACTTTCAACTATTTCAGGCATTTTAATTAATAGCTATAATATTAACTGAACTTGTAAAATCATTCTATTTTGTGTAATATCGAGGAAGTTCGACAAATATTTATGAAAAATCCTATGCTATTATTAATTTTATGGAACAACCCTAATTTGCTACAGAGAAAAAGGTGGGACTACTAGTGAAATCGTCTCTTAAATGGTTTGCTGTTTTAACTACGATTGTAATGCTTTTCATCTTACTGGGTGGAGCTTTAGTCACGAAGACGGATTCCGGCATGGGATGCGGAAGGTCCTGGCCATTATGCAACGGCCAATTGATTCCGGACAAAATCACGTTTGAATTGGTCATTGAGCTTTCCCATCGACTCGTTTCAGGTGCTGGAGGATTCTTGGTTTTAATTTTATCGTATATGTCTTGGCGAAAAATCGGCCATATCCGTGAAGCACGTTTCTTATCCGTCCTTTCTTTTGGTTTTCTGTTACTACAGGGGTTGATTGGAGCCGCTGCCGTTCTTTGGTCACAATCCGATTTCGTCCTGGCCCTTCATTTTGGGATATCACTCATTTCCTTTGCTTCCGTCTTTTTACTGACACTATTGATTTTTGAAGTCGACAAGAAGTTCGAAGCCGAGAAACTCATAGTTGACAAACGAATGAAATTCCATATTATTGGCGTATTGATTTTTTGTCTGGTAGTCGTATATACGGGTGCTCTTGTAAGGCATACAGAATCCAGTCTAATCTGTAAGGATTGGCCTTTATGTGTAAATGATAGCCTTGCGCTTCCCTCCAACCTTTATGAATGGGTGCAGATGGGGCACCGTGCAATGGCTGGCGCTATTTTCATTTGGGTATCATACGTTGCTTATATTGCAAAAAAATATTACAAGAATCAAAAAGTGTTATATGGCGGTTGGATTGCTGCATTCATTCTCGTTTTTTTACAGGTTATCGCTGGAGCCTTTATAATTTTCTCTAGGCAGAACTTGTATATCGCATTGGCACACGCTTTATTCATTGCCTGCTTTTTTGGTGTACTGAGTTATTTGATGCTACTGACATCAAGAAGTAAAAAAAATGCCCTAGCCAAGCAAAAAGGGAACTCTGCCCACACAGTCAAAGGACAGGATGAACATGATATAACACCAACGATACCCGCCCGTTAATGTCTGATTGTTCAAGCAAATAAGATAATAAGGTAAAACAAAAACCACCATTCTGGAGAATGGTGGTTTTTGTTTTACCTTAAGGAGAAATTCAATGACCGTACATCGCCTAAAAGAGGCTACAGGGCAGCTTGAAACCTCAAGCATACCCAACATACCCCAAATCGTTCACAAGGCCACAGTCAGCGATATTACTTAGTTATTTCAATCAATAAATCACCAGTACTGATCGCTTCTCCATCATTTACATAGATGTCTTTAATGGTCCCGGAGAATGGCGCTTGTACGGTAGTTTCCATTTTCATCGCTTCCGTTATGATCAGGTGATCACCCTGTTTGACCTGATCGCCTTTCTCGACGACTACACGAATAACCGTACCTGGCATTGTCGCACCGATTTGTTCTTTATTTTTAGGATCAGCTTTCATTTTTGATATAACGGAAGATTTAATGTTTTCATCCTTGATGATCACTTCACGTGATTGACCATTCAACTCAAAATACACAACCCGTGTTCCATCAGCCAAAGGTTGGCCGATTGAAACTAGTTTAACGATGAGCGTTTTTCCCTTTTCAATTTCAACTTCGATTTCTTCACCTAGCCTCATGCCATATAAGAAAGTCGCGGTATCAAGGTTGGAAACATCTCCAAACAGCTCAATTGTTTTATTGTAATCCAAGAATACTTTTGGATATAGGGCATATGCAAGCACATCGAAATCAGTGACAGGCCGTCCCAATTCCTTGAATAATTCTTCTTTAAGAGCAGCAAAGTCCACTTCTTCCAATAATTCACCCGGTCTTACCGTTATAGGTTTTTTCCCTTTCAGAATAACTTCCTGAAGCTCTTTCGGGAATCCACCAACTGGCTGACCCAGATAGCCTTCGAATAACTCTATGACTGAATCAGGAAAATCGATGGTTTTTCCTTTTGTCAGGACATCTTCTTCAGACAGGTTATTTTGCACCATGAATAAAGCCATGTCCCCAACGACTTTGGATGAAGGCGTCACTTTTACGATATCACCGAACATCGCATTGACGCGCTGGTACATTTCTTTCACTTCATGCCAGCGGTCTCCCAGCCCCACAGCTTTAGCTTGCTGCTGTAGATTACTATATTGACCGCCAGGCATCTCGTGTTTGTAAACTTCGGTATGAGGAGCATTCATGCCACTTTCGAAGTCATGATAGAATTTCCTGACCTCTCCCCAGTATTCTCCTAAACGCTCTAGTGAATCGACTTCCAATTTAGGTTGTCTGCTTGACCCCTCCAGTGCATAATGAAGTGTTTGTACACTTGGCTGTGAAGTCAGGCCAGCTAAAGACCCAATCGCCGTATCAACGATATCCACACCAGCTTCAATCGCTTTTGAATACATGTAAATCCCATTTCCACTTGTATCATGAGTATGGAGATGGATCGGAAGGGACGTCGTTGCTTTCAGTTCTGACACAAGACGGTAAGCAGCATCCGGTTTCAAGAGGCCAGCCATATCCTTGATCGCTAAAATATGGGCACCGGCATGTTCTAATTCCACCGCCATTTTTTTATAGTATTCGATATTATATTTGCTGCGTGACGGATCATTCAAATCCCCGGTATAACAAATGGCCGCTTCCGCAATTTTCCCGGATTGACGGACTGAATCTATAGCCACTTCCATCCCTTTAACCCAGTTTAAACTATCGAAGATCCGGAAAACATCAATGCCGGCATCCGCTGATTTTTCTACGAATTCACGAATGACATTATCAGGGTAATTTTTATAACCAACTGCATTTGAAGCCCTTAATAGCATTTGTAAAAGGACATTCGGTGCTTTTTTCCTGAAACTTAACAGCCTGTCCCATGGATCTTCTTTCAAGAAACGATAAGCCACATCGAAAGTTGCCCCGCCCCACATTTCCATTGAAAATAAATCAGGAAGGAGTTTTGCTGTAGGTTCAGCGATATCAAGGATATCTTTCGATCTAATTCTCGTCGCAAGTAAAGATTGATGTGCATCACGGAAAGTCGTATCTGTGATCAATACTTCTTTCTGTTCTTTAATCCAATTGACCAGTCCTTCTGCACCTTGCTGTTCAAGTATATTTTTTGTACCCGAGATAAGCGGCAGGCCACCAACTTTAGGAATTGGAGCTGGATCGAAAACAGGTTTTTTCTTTTTCTCGACTCCCGGGAAACCATTCACGGTTACATTTCCGATATATGAAAGCATTTTTGTCCCACGGTCTTTTCTGATTGGGAAGCTAAATAATTCCGGTGTTGAATCAATGAATGATGTATCGTATTCCCCATTTATGAAATTCTCATGTTTAACAACATTTTCAAGGAAGGGGATATTTGTTTTAATTCCTCGAATCCTGAATTCCTTAAGGTTACGAACCATTTTAGAAGCTGCCTGCTCAAATGAAAGCGCATGAGTAGAAAGTTTAACGAGAAGGGAATCATAATACGGTGTGATAACCGCACCTTGGAACCCATTCCCAGCGTCCAGACGGACACCAAATCCTCCACCGGAACGGTATACCATCATTTTCCCGGTATCAGGCATGAAATTATTCAATGGGTCCTCAGTCGTCACCCGTGATTGAATCGCATATCCATGCGTCTTAATTCCTGCTTGTTCGGGAATCCCGATCTTTTTGCCATGTAGCTCATGCCCTTCGGCTATCATGATTTGAGATTGAACGATATCAATGCCTGTAATCATTTCAGTAATGGTATGCTCAACCTGCACCCGTGGATTGACTTCAATAAAGTAAAATTCTCCATTTGCCACCAGGAACTCGACCGTTCCAGCATTTACATAATCAATATTTTTCGCCAACTTGACTGCTGCCTCACAAATTCTTTCCCTTAAATCTTCTGAAAGGGAAACGGAAGGTGCCACTTCCACAACTTTTTGATGCCGTCTCTGAACGGAACAGTCACGTTCGTATAGATGGACGATATTCCCATGAGTATCAGCCAATATCTGAACTTCGATATGCTTTGGATTTTGTATGAATCTCTCCACATATACTTCATCATTGCCAAAAGCCGCTTTAGCTTCTGATTTTGCGCGATCATAAGCCTCTTCAACTTCTTCGGTTTTTCCGACAATTCGCATTCCACGGCCGCCGCCGCCTAAAGATGCTTTTATAATAATTGGAAAACCGTATTTTTCACCAAATTCCCTGACTTCTTCAACACTGGTCACCGGTCCCTCGCTACCAGGGATGACCGGGATATTAGCTAGTTCAGCTTGGGTTCTAGCTTTCACTTTGTCACCAAACATATCTAGGTGTCTGGATTCTGGTCCGATGAAGATGATTCCTTCTTCCTCACAACGTTTCGCAAAATCAATATTTTCAGAAAGGAAACCATAACCGGGATGAATCGCATCGACTCCGCTCATTTTGGCAATCGCTATTATGCCTTCAATATCCAGGTATGCATCAATCGGTTTTTTGCCTTCCCCGACCAAATATGCCTCATCCGCTTTATATCGGTGATAAGAACCATAATCTTCCTTTGAATAGATTGCAACTGTATGAATATCTAATTCCGTGCATGCCCGAAAAATCCGTATCGCTATTTCTCCACGATTTGCCGCAAGTACTTTTTCTATACGTTTCCCCATTGCTACCACCCTAATCAATATGTATTTTTATTGAATATATAGAAAAAAAGCGTGATAGATTCACCACTTTTTATTCATAAGTTTATTTCCCCAGAATAAGGAGACCGACCTGATAAGGCTCTTTTTATTGCTGATGTAATTATTTCGATATATTTTCATGTTTTCGTTTTTTACCTACCATAAATACAAAAAAAGAATCCTTACCATTAGCAAAAGAAAATTTAGTTATTATAATATATTATCAAAAAGTAAACAGTTGGATTTAACATACATTTAATATAACCATAATACTAAAATAAACTGAATACAATAAAAAAATAAAAAATTAAGTATATTCCCATGTAAAAACAAGGAATTCGCACTTTTTTCTGCCTAACGAATCCAATGTTAATTCAGCAAGGCATATTTCCCACCAGTCCTTAAAATGCTAGATTTGAAGGGATTTTCCATTGAAAATTCGAAAATAAAAAAACTCCATTGAGCTTCTGCACGTTCAAATAGTATGTCACATTCGAATATAGTATAACACTATTGACAAATGATTTATATAAATAAAAAACTCAAACAATCATCGAGATTTGTTTGAGTTAGTATGTTTTATTTATTATTTTTTTAATGATGCTTCATGCAAAACTGACAATTCCTGTTCAAGGGTTTCCAAAAGGGATTTGCCCTCGGTTTCCTCTACCAAGCCCAAGCGTACGGCAAAATCAATTTCTCGTGATAGGCCGAACATTTGTGTATCAAGTACCTCTTCATATAAAGGACATTGAGGCATAGTGAGATTTTCCATTTGAACTTTTATCAGTTTTAGAATCTTGTCAGCATCTGCTTTTAATAAAGCATAAGCTTTTTCTCGATGATTGACAAGCATATCAGATGCCATGTTAAATCCCCCCGCTCAGAGCGATTAAATCTTATCTTTAAATTCTACCTTTTGTTTTGTGAAAAAGCAAGGACATTGACAAACAATTTGCCCTTGAGATAACACAATCACCTCTCTACTGATTATACCAGCCATTAAAATTGTTCACCTTCTTGAAGATGTGACATTTCAATTATAATTGATTATAATTATTAAAGAGCAACAGAAAGGAATGAGATATTTGGAACCCATCGTATTTATTAACGGAAAAGTGAAATATCCAATTACACTAGATCCTGGAGTATGGATTTTTGATGACCGTAAAGTTGAAATCGATACATATTTCCACGCTGAAAGAGTCCAAGTCAATGAATTAGAAGAATATACGATTGCCGCCTCCAAACATTGGCAAAAAGAAATACAGGAAGGCGCAACCATGCCACCCACATTAAAAACGGAACGAAAGTTCGAGAAGCAAAGATTGCTCGAAGGGACTTTCGGCATTCCTTTTGAACCTTTTTTAAGAAATGCCGAACCTGAAAGCGGGGTAACGGAAGTGATCGTCACAACCGATGATAAGGAACTTACATTCCCGTTGGAAGCGGCACTTGAATTTTTCCTGGGCTTTTCCAAGGATGGAAAGCCGCTTAAAGTATCCGAGGGCGGCCCCATGGAAATTTACTTCGGTGATGCTTCCAACATCAATGATCCGATAAAAAATGTAAGGTCTTTCACTGTTAAATAAGACTTAGTCCATAGAACTTTATAGCAATCGGCAAGGGTCATCCCTTGCCGATTGTATTATAAAAGCGTAGCAGCGAGTTGGGCCAATCCAGATCTTTCCCCTTTTATCAACTTAACATGGCCGGCAATACGCTCAGTCTTGAATTTTTCCACCACATAGGTCAAGCCATTATTATATTCATCTAAATAAGGATGATCTATTTGCTCCGGATCTCCCATTAATACAATTTTGCTCCGCTCCCCGACTCTCGTCAATATGGTCTTAACCTCATGTTTTGTTAAATTTTGCGCTTCATCGATGATGATGAACTGATCTGGGATGCTCCTTCCCCTGATATAGGTCAGGGCTTCCACTTCGATCGAACTCATGCCTGCTAAGATGGCATCCAATTCCCCAGGTTTTTTCGTATTGAACAAAAATTGGAGATTATCAAATATAGGCTGCATCCATGGTCTTAATTTTTCTTCTTTTTCCCCTGGCAGATAACCAATATCTTTACCAACCGGCACAATGGGCCTGGCAACCAGAAGTTTCTTATATTGTGACAAATCTTCAGTTTGCATTAATCCTGTTGCCAAAGCCAATAAAGTCTTACCTGTCCCTGCCTTACCAATAAGTGTCACAAGCTGAATATCCGAACGAAGCAACAAATCAAGTGCCATCGTCTGCTGGACGTTTCTCGGTTTAATTCCCCAAATATGTTCCCCTTCGTACATCAATTTCTTAACGAACCTGCAGTTCTCATCCACAATCCCAATCGCAGAAGCTGAACTGCCCAGCGTGTCCTTCATCAACAGGAATTGATTTGGATAATATGAGTCTTTTGTCAGTTCTTCAAGTCCCAAAAAACTTTTTTCGTAAAACTTATTAAGATTATCAATCGATACAAACACTTCTTTATGCCCAGCGTATATATGATCCATTTCTACGACACGATCATTTAAAAAGTCCTCTGCCTCAAGACCGATTGCATCAGCTTTAACCCTGACGAGTGTATCTTTACTAACCAAAATGACCGTTTTTCCATCTTCCTTCGTCTCTTCTTCCAAAGATAAATTTTTTGCGACTGCCAATATCCTGTTATCGTTCGTTTTCTCCACAAAAATTTCCTGAAGCTTATGAAATGAACGGTGATTAAGTTCAATCCGTAAGCTGCCTCCATTATGAAGCGGAATGCTTTGATGAAGCTTCCCTTTTTCCCGAAAGTTGTCGATCAATTTCGATACTTGCCTGGCATTCCTTCCAATTTCATCCATATACCTTTTTTTCGAATCCAATTCTTCTAATACGACTGCTGGAATGACAACTTCATTATCTTCGAATGAATAAATCGAATACGGATCCTGCAACAGGACATTCGTATCTAAAACATAGATTTTTTTCCCCAATATGACGCCTCCTGCCTGCTCTTTAGGATATGCCTTACCATTTACTACACTCAGCAGTTATGTAGCGGACGAGACTGTTGATAAAATATATGTTCCTTTGCATAAAGATAGAAGAACATTTACAGACTATAAAGAAAACTTCCAGCTAAGAATGCTATACCCAACATGGAGTACACCATGATGCGCTGCATTTTATACTTATATGCATCAGACTTAGTCGGTGTGGACAGGCTGTAACTAATGAAAAACATTAAGGAGGTTGTACATTGCAAAAAATCGTTTTGTCAATCGCTGCTGTTCTATTGATGACAGGTTGCACAATGGATAATAATAATGAAGCGTCTGAAAATAATGGTAAGAACAATATAACGAATGTCAATAACTCGACCATTAAGGAAGCAGACAGAACTACAGGTCAGCAAACAGCTTCAAGACTCACAGGTTTGGCTAATTCCATTCCGGAGGTTAACGATGCCACCGCAGTCGTACTTGGCAAATACGCCATAGTCGGAATAGATATTGACCAAGATATTGAGCGTTCACAGGTAGGAACAATTAAGTACTCAGTTGGAGAAACTTTAAAACACGATCCTAACGGTGCAAATGCCATCGTCGTCGCTGACCCGGATTTAAATGAACGGATCAGGGAGGTAGCCAAGGATATTAAAGACGGTAAACCTGTAACAGGGATACTGAATGAACTGGCTGACATCACAAGTCGAGTCATTCCTGAGGTACCTGGTGATATTTTAACCCCAACGCCATCAAAGGCCATTGAAAGGGAAAAAAATAAACTTGATGATAAAACGGAAAGAAAAGAACTTGATGAAGAGCAAAATGATCAATCCAATCACTATAAAGAATGAATTTTTAGCAACCCGAAGTGAATCTTCGGGTTTTTTCTCTATACCCGCCATGAACCCGATAGTGTTAACGTTCAATTGTTAGTTTCACTTTATCCTCGTTTTACCATAAAAATATTGGTATACTTAAAAGCATATTCAAATTGAAGTGAGGTTCAAATAATATGAAGGTTAAATGTGTAATATGCGATCAAATTGAATCGATCCCCGACGATAGCCCAGAAGCTAAGAAACTTCGCAACCGTCCTATACATACCTATATGTGCAATACATGTAATCAACGCATAGAAGAGCGTACGAACGAACGGATTGCAACCGGAAACTTCCGTCTTTACCGGACAATCAAAAATGAAGATGAATGGTAGAATATTTTATAAAGTTTCTCTGATTGGCCTCACCAATGGAATCATGCTTGGATTGACAATGAAGTGGGTCGAAATGTTTTCCGGTAAACAAGTGTACAAGCTTTTATTGAATGTGGATTTCCTTCCTGTAATCGGAGCTGTTTCTTGGAATGAGGCATCGTTGTTCTTTTTCCATCTTCTTTTCTCACTGGCAATTACGTTTAGTTACGTTTATATCCTTTATCCTTTGAAAATTTTCAGGGAATGGAACAAATATACACTTGCCTTTTTCACGATAATTCCTGCCATCATGCTTTACTTTCCATTATCGGCGCTGTCTAAAACAGAAGTTGTCCTTCCTTCTGATTTGACAGCTTTCTTTTTGTGGTCACTATTACACCTTTTTTACGGACTGTTCCTCCCTAAAGCAATATAAAAAGAACCGTGCGGATATCGCACGGTTCTTTTTATCATCACTCGATATTTTTATACTTATCAGGCTCAAGCTGAATTTGGTCTAACATGATATCAATCAATTCAATCGGAAAACGTTGTTTTTTCATTTCATCTCCCATTAGATACTCGACGAAATAAAAAGGTTCTGTTTTTGAAACCGAATCGATGATTACCTGATGATCATCTTTCAACATCTGCATGAAAAACATTTCTGTATCGCGTGCAGCTGTATCATCAGGCCTTGCATCACAGACAACTTTGATTGTCAACCAATTGTATAAAGCATCCTGTAATGATTTCATCATCTTAAGCCTGTTCTTCTTTTCTCGAATTGTGAAGACGGAATCTATAAATCCCAAGAACAAGTGAAGCGATGATTAATGCTTCCCCCATGGGAAGAAACACCGCAAAGAAAGAAAGAAGGGTACATCCAAGTGCCATTACCGCATAAATGACCACATTTTTTAGCAAAGGTAACTTTTTGGCAAAACCTAACTGATAGACAAGGATGCATAATCCAAAGATCGTCAAATATAAATACCACATTCCTGCTTCAGGATTTTCATCCACTCTGTACAATGCTGCAAAAAATGATAATCGCTCTTGGATATCCAATCTTTTCTCCTCCTCTTGCTATTTATTTTTCTTCAACAGCAACTTTTTTTCTTTTAGCTGCTCTTTCACGCTCGTTTTTATCAAGAATTTTTTTACGAAGACGGATTGATTCCGGAGTTACTTCACAGTACTCGTCATCGTTCAAATATTCCAGAGCTTCTTCAAGGGACATAATTCTTGGTTTTTTCATGGAAGAAGTTTGGTCTTTATTAGCTGAACGCATATTTGTCATTTGTTTCGCTTTTACGATATTAACAGTCAAATCGCTATCACGGTTATGTTCTCCGACAATCATACCTTCATAAATATCCGTACCTGGCTCAATGAAAATGACACCGCGGTCTTCTACTTGCATCGTACCATATTGTGTAGTTTTTCCAGATTCCATTGATACAAGTACACCTTGACGTCTTCCACCGACTTGACCTTGGGCCATTGGTTGGTAGCTGTCAAATGAGTGGTTCATGATACCATAACCACGTGTAATTGTTAAGAACTCAGTAGAATAACCAATAAGTCCACGAGCTGGGATCGTGAATAGTAAACGAACTTGACCACTTCCGCTATTAATCATATCTAACAATTCGCCTTTACGAGCTCCCATGGATTCCATGATAGAACCAGTGTGCTCTTCAGGTACATCAATTTGAACACGTTCAACTGGCTCACAACGCACTCCATCAATCAAACGTACGATAACTTCTGGTTTAGAAACTTGCAGTTCATAACCTTCACGTCTCATGTTTTCAATTAAGATAGAAAGGTGAAGCTCTCCACGACCTGAAACAACCCAGACATCTGGAGAATCTGTATTTTCAACTCTTAAGCTAACATCAGTTTGCAATTGGCTTTTCAAACGCTCTTCAATTTTACGAGCTGTTACGAATTTACCTTCACGGCCTGCGAATGGGCTGTTATTTACAAGGAAAGTCATTTGTAATGTTGGCTCATCGATACGTAGAATTGGAAGGGCATCAGGATGTTCAATAGGACAAACCGTTTCCCCAACGTTAATATCTTCCATACCAGAAACAGCAATTAAATCACCGGCAACAGCTTCTTGGATTTCAACTTTTTTCAAGCCAATATAACCAAAGATTTTCGTTACACGGAATTGCTTAACCGATCCATCAAGTTTCATTAATGAAACTTGTTGACCTACATGCATTTTCCCACGGAATACACGGCCAACACCAATACGACCTACATAATCATTGTAATCAAGTAAAGCCACTTGGAATTGAAGTGGTTCATCAGTGTTATCAATTGGTGCAGGGATCGTTTCAACGATTGTTTCGAATAATGGGGTCATGTCTTTTTCTTGTTTGGTAGGATCTGAATCCAAGCTTGCTGTACCAGCAATACCTGAAGTAAAGACAACAGGGAATTCTAATTGTTCTTCTTCAGCTCCAAGTTCGATGAATAAGTCAATTACTTCGTCCACAACTTCGTTTGGACGGGCAGAGTCTTTATCAATTTTATTCACGACAACGATTGGCGTGATTTTTTGTTCCAATGCTTTTTTCAACACGAAACGAGTTTGCGGCATACATCCTTCATATGCATCAACAACAAGTAAAACACCATCAACCATTTTCATGATCCGTTCTACTTCACCACCAAAGTCGGCATGACCAGGTGTATCCAAAATATTGATTCTTGTATCTTGGTATTGAACTGCTGTATTTTTCGCAAGAATCGTAATTCCGCGTTCTTTTTCAATAGCATTAGAATCCATCGCACGTTCTTCTACATGTTCATTTTCACGAAATGTACCAGATTGCTTAAGCAACTGATCCACTAAAGTTGTTTTACCATGGTCAACGTGGGCAATGATGGCTATATTACGAATATTTTCTCTTAATTTCAAAAAATTCACTCCTAAAAAAGTTTGTGTATAACGTATCACTAGTATTAACTTACATATTATATCACAAACATACTAGAAACAAATACAGAAATTATGTACAATAGATATATTAGGGGTGATATTAATGAATATTAAATGGAATTTCTTAATATTAGCGTTATTGGCAACATCCAGCATTGGCTCCATTGGCATCTTCATTGCTGAAAAAAGCTTGATTGGAATATTGGCTGCAATCGTTGTTCTTTGCGGAGTTATGGGGTTCGGTTTCACTCAAAAGAAGAAATTGCGTGAAGCAGGGAAGTTATAATATAAAAAACTCGCTGACAGACAGCGAGTTTTTTTGTTAATTATTTCAAAGTGAGTATTTTATTCCATTTTCACCAAGACTTCGGTCATGCCATGGACATTTCGAAATTCCCTTTCGGCTTGCCACCGTCTTTAACCAGGTTCTAATGGCTGGAAGTACCTGATAAGTATTTATCGAATATTTCTTTGTGCAGCCCAGGTTTAGAAACGAAGAGTGAGTCACCCTCTAAAAAATCCAATTTGTCACCTTTGATATTACTAACTTCCCCGCCCACTTCCTCAACCAGTAAAACTCCTCCGGCAAAGTCCCAGGGCATGAGTCTCATGGTTATGTATGCATCAATCCTTCCAGCTGCCACGAATGCAAGCTCCAATGCTGCCGAGCCATAAGAACGGGTCCCTCTTGCATCCCGGACTAGCGGTGCCAGAAGACTCGGATCAATCCTACGGTTTTCCGTTACCCAGCTTGCATTAATGGAAACGATCGCTTTGCTTACCGATGCCTCTTCAAGAGATGGGAGCCTTTGATCATTCATGAAAGCTCCCTGCCCCTTAATCGCATGATATAATTCATCACTAACGACATCATAAATCATGCCAATTTTTCCGATGCCATCCACATAAACCCCAAGGGAAATTGCGAAATTCCGCTGTTGATGAATGAAATTCAAAGTTCCATCAATCGGATCAATGATCCATACCGTTCCTTTTAGGTCTTTAATATCATTGCCCATTCCCTCTTCCCCAAAAATCCGGTGTTCTGGAAAGACTTCGCCGATTTTTTCACAAAAAAACTTTTCTATCCCCTTATCCATATTAGTAACCAAATCATTGGGATTCGTTTTCATTTCAATATTCAACTTGGTTGTAAAGGACGCCCTTAGCCTCGTACCCGCCTCTTTCATCCATAACTTCGCATATGTATCCATTTCCTTAACCGATGCCATTATAATATCCCCGTCCTTTATGATCAGAAACTACATTAAAATGATCCTCTTCTAAAGATTAAAGCAAATATAGCTTACCTTCAAGTTTTTCACATCTTAATTTTTCCATTTTTTTAAACGTATCAGGAATGAAGGTTTAATTCATAATACGATTTCCCGATCATGGGTAAGCCGGCACGAATCCCTTCAAATTACCTTGACTTGAACGGTTCCTTTCCTTATTAAAGGAATCCGACTCAACGATGCTTGATAATAAAATTCCGCCTCATATATATTGGGGAATTTAATGAAAAACGGACACATATTTTTTATTAAAATAAGTGTCCGTTCATCTATAATAAAATTCCTTGTATTGAAATTGATTCATTTCTTTTATTCAATCTCCTTCAAGTTCTCTGCAGCCAATCATTTTTTACAAGGCTTTCAGTTTCAACAATTCCAACCGGATGCGTTCAAGCCTTTGCTTGCATTGTGACCTCTTTTGGTCATTCTCTTCACCAATTGCTTCAAAAAGGGTTGCTAATTCATAGTCCATTTCCATTCTTAACACTGCAGCTCTATGTCTTTCAACTTCTTTAGCTTTTAATGCTTGGTTCATGACTTGTTTCATAATTAACATTCTCCCTTCATCAATTAACGTAATTTTCTGAATTTATTTTATTTTATCATATGACTTCCTACCACAAATAGCAACTAATTTGTGCTTTAACCCATAAGGAATTTTTTCAGGACCAATCCAAATCGTATTTTTTAAATTTTACTTTTACTTATGCTACAATATGTGCAGATATTACGGTAGGAGAGATGAAAATGAATATTGCAGGTTTTACAGCTGATGATTTTGGTGTCTTTAAAATTGATGGATTGGAACCCCGTGGATGCTTTAAAAGAACGTATCCAGCCCAAACTTCAAGCTCTTGGAGAACATTTTTCCCCACAACTGTCAGTGATGACGGGCGATGAAATGCACCCTCACGTCGAAAAGCATGCTAGACGGACAGTTAACCCTCCTAATGATACATGGGTTGTCCGCAAAATCTAACTTCAATAGTTCGTCCTTGCTTGATTTTTATTTACCCCTACCTAAAATAATATAAACTTGAAGAAGGAGTTTTTATGTAATGCAATTTGAAGGATTCACTAAGAACGATTTTGACACATTTAATATAGAAGGTCTTGACGGAAGAATGAAGGCAATTCAAGAACGGATTCAACCGAAGTTCCAATCGATCGGGCAAACGTTGACGGACGACCTTTCCTTGAATCTTGGGAACGAAATGTTTTTGCATATTGCAAGACACGCCCGAAGAAGTGTGAACGCCCCGAAAGATACATGGCTTGCGATAGCGGCGAATAAACGTGGATACAAACAACACCCGCATTTTCAGATTGGATTATTTGACGATCATGTATTCATATGGCTTGCGTTCATTTACGAATTGCCGAACAAAGAGCAAATCGCAAAGAATTTCTTGAAGAATATGAAGGAAATCAAAACGACCGTTCCGAATGATTTCGTTGTTTCGCTTGATCATATGAAGAAGGACGCAATATCAATGAAGGAAATTGACTTGAAAGAATCGCTTGAACGTTTTCGGGACGTCAAGAAAGCTGAATTCCTTCTTGGACGACACATTCCCGCAAACGACCCTATCTTGACGGACGGAAACGCATTCTTGAACGTTGCCAAAGAAACGTTTGAAACTCTTATTCCATTATATAAATTATCGTATAAATAAAAAAAAGCGTTCCGCCCGCTATTGTTGAACGGGTTCGGACGCTTTTTCATATGCCTTTTTATTTATCCACGAATTGAAATCTTCAACCGCTTCTTCACTTGGTTCATTGCTTCTTACCGTGACCGTCAATTTGCCAACCTTAAACATCTTGTTTCGTATGAGTTCATTTTTCATTTCGAATTCCGCCTTTTCGATTGATACCGAAGTTGTGGTTTCAAAACGGTTTATTGTGACAGTCGGAAAGAAACTTTTTGAATTCGCACTGGAATGCGTCAAGTTCGTTGGATAATCGTGCTTGAAGGTTATGACGTTTTTTCTCTTTCGGCCATTTGATCCGTATTCGGATTGAATTATCGGATGCACAATAAACTGGTTAGAAAAAGGAGAGCCTTGAAGGCTCTCCTTTCCTTTATTTTCGCACCAATCCTTTGCTAGCTTGTATCAAGTCACTAATTTGTTCTTCTTTACCAGTTTCAAAGCATTCGATGATTTTACTGCCGACAATGACTCCATCGCAGTATTGCATCGCATCACGAACATGTTCTGGCGTCGATATGCCGAACCCAGCAAGAACGGGAACGGGACTTAGCTCTTTCACCTTCTTTAAATAGCCCCCGAGCTCTTCCCCAAAAGCATCACGGGCACCTGTAATGCCTTTGACTGTAACTGCGTAGATAAAGCCCTCTGCCCCTGCGGTGATCTCAGTGATACGGTCTTTCGAAGACGTGAGTGTCACAAGTCGGATAAGCATGATCCCTGCAGTTTTGATAGATGAAAAGATGGCTTCTTCCTCAATCGGTAAATCGGGGATGATGCACCCGGAAATGCCTGCTTGAAGACAATCATCCGTAAACTCTTTAAGTCCATATGCAAGGATTGAATTCGAATATCCCATTAAAATAATTGGAATGTTAACATCATCTTGGATTTCCTTAACTTTTTTCAGGACATCTTTTAAAGTTGTTCCATTCTCCAAAGAACGGATGCCCGCCTGTTGGATAACCGGTCCATCAGCGACAGGGTCAGAGAATGGTATACCTAATTCAACAGCAGTTGCCCCACTTTCTTCAAGGAAAAGAAGCTGAGTCTTTAACCGTTCAAGACCGCCATCACCTGCCATAATATAAGGAATGAATGCTTTTTCCCGCTTTGTTAGACACTCTTCAAGCGCTTTTGTTAATTTATTCATGTTCATTACCCCCTATTAATGATTGGACCGTTTCTACATCCTTATCACCACGGCCAGACAGGCAAATCACCAGTCCTGTTCCTTTCTCCATTTCTTTAGCAAGTTTTAAACCGAAGGAAATGGCATGTGAACTTTCCAAAGCAGGGATGATCCCTTCCTCCCTTGAAAGCAACACAAGGGCTTTCAATGCTTCATCATCGGTAACGGAAGTATATTCCACCCTGTTGATATCTTTTAGGTAACTATGTTCAGGTCCTACCCCTGGATAATCCAACCCTGCTGAAATTGAATGTGCCTCCTGGATCTGACCGTCTTCGTTCTGCAATACATACATGAATGCACCGTGGAGCACCCCAGGTTTTCCCTTCGTCAAACTTGAAGCATGTAATGGTGTTTCCAGTCCATGACCTGCCGCTTCCACTCCATATAATTTTACGGATTCATCCTCAATGAAGGGATAGAACATCCCCATTGCATTACTGCCACCACCTATGCATGCGACTACTGCATCCGGAAGGGAATGAACCGTCTCCGAATACTGACGCTTCGTTTCATTCCCTATCACGCTTTGAAAATCACGTACAATAACGGGGAATGGATGAGGTCCAAGAACAGATCCCATTATATAATGGGTGTCATCCACATTTGCTACCCAATATCGTAATGCCTCATTCACTGCATCCTTCAGTGTCCCGCTTCCCTGTGATACAGATATGACCTTGGCTCCCAAAAGTTCCATCCGGAACACATTCAATTTCTGTCTCCTGATATCTTCTTCTCCCATAAAGATGATGCATTCCAACTTCAGCAAAGCACATACAGTTGCCGTTGCAACCCCATGCTGTCCTGCACCCGTTTCGGCAATCACTTTTTTCTTGCCCATTTTCCGAGTCAGCAAAGCCTGACCGATCGTATTATTTATTTTGTGGGCTCCAGTATGATTCAAGTCCTCACGCTTCAGGTAAATATCTGCACCACCTGCTAGTCTCGTTAAGTTCTCAGCAAAATAAAGAGGTGTTTCCCGCCCGATATATTGTTTCAGGTAATAGCTTAACTGCTTTTGAAATTCAGAATCTTTTTTAGATTGTTCATATACTTCTTCAAGCTCTGTAATAGCCGCCATTAAAGTTTCCGGAACGAAACGGCCTCCATATGCTCCAAAATGTCCAGTTTTATCAGGCTGTGTATAAGTATTCATCTATTCATTCCTCTTTTCCGGCTGTATATTTTGCCTCATTGATAAATGCTTTTATTTTTACAACATCTTTTAATCCGTTTGTTTCAACGCCACTGGCTACGTCAACTGCGAATGGTGAAACGGCACTAATCGCTTTTCCGACATTTTCCGGAGTCAACCCACCCGCTAGAATCACCTTCCCCCATGGCAAGTCCGCTTTTCGGATCATTTCCCAATCCAAAGTTAGTCCCTTACCGGAAGAACCCTTAGGAAGATCCACTAATAGATAATCTGCCGGGTATTCATGAAGGTTTTCAAGGTCTTTCTCTGACTGGATGGCAAAGGCCTTGATCACCGGCAGGGGCATTCTGCGGGCGAAGCTGGCAGACTCGTTACCATGAAGCTGAATATAATCCAATCCTGCAATTTCAGCACTTTTTATCACTTCTTGTTCAGTTTGATTGGCAAACACTCCGACTTTTTTAACATGTCCGGGTAGATTCGCCCCAAACTCACCTACTATATCCGGCTCGACTTTTCTGTTACTCTCGGCAAAAATGAAACCAATAAAGTCTGCCCCGGATTCAACAGCAGTCCGAGCAGCTGCCAAAGTCTTTATCCCGCAGATTTTCACTAACATATTAATCTCCTTATATACTCATTTGCAATTCCGCCATCGTATAAGGAAGATTTGATGAAGTCATCAGTGTCTCCCCGACTAAAACCGCTTTTGCACCAGCTTCCTTCACACGCATAACGTCTTCTTTTGTCTTTATTCCACTTTCACTGATAATGATATCGCGTTTTGGATCAAGTAACTTCGCTAGTCGTTCCGTTACAGCCAAATCCACTTTGAAGGTCTTTAAATTCCGATTGTTAATCCCTATGAGCTCTGCATTTAGTTCGAGTGCTCGTTCCAGTTCGGCTTCATCATGGACTTCCGTTAATACTTCAAGCCCATTATTTTTTGCATATTGATATAATTCATGAAGACGTTCTTTAGAAAGTGCAGCCACAATTAATAGAATGATTGTTGCACCAGCTCGATAGGCACGATCGATTTGAATTTCATCGATGATGAAATCCTTGCACAACCTGGGAATCCGTATCGCCTCGCTTACGGTTCTCAAATCTGCAAAAGATCCTTTAAAGAAAATCTCATCCGTCAATACGGATATTGCTGCCGCACCGCCGCTTTCATATGAAAGTGCCTGCTCGATTGGATTCACATTAATTTTAATGTCCCCTTTTGAAGGGGAAGCCCGTTTTATTTCCGCAATAACAGCCATTGATTTTGCCGTTTTCAAATTTTCTACAAGAGATGGTCTGACTATATTGATCAATACCGAATCATCTAAGTCCCTTTCTTTTAATTTTGCGACTTCCACCTTTTTCTGTTCGATGATTTTCGTTAAGATATTTTCCATTTACATGACCACCTTATTTCTATTGCCATAAGCAATTAGATTTTCTAACTTTGTAAGAGCCGATCCGCTATCCAGGCTTTCTTTGGCCATGGAGATTCCTTTTTTGATCGTAGCTGCCGTACCATGTGCGTATAATCCCAATCCAGCATTCAATAAAACGGTATCGCGATAGGCACCTTTTTCCCCTTTGAGAAGGCGAAGCATAATATCGGCGTTTTGTTTGGCGTCACCGCCACGGATGGCATCATTTCCGTAAACCGGCAGATCCACTTCTTCAGGATGCAGCGTAAATTGGGTTATATCCCCTTGCTCCAAAAGCACGAGTGAATTTTCACCCTGCAGGCTTGCTTCATCCATAAAACCGGCACCATTTATCACGACCGCGCGTGTCCTTCCCAATTTATGCAGGACTTCCGCAAATAGCTCGAGCATATCGCGTCGATTAATTCCCAATAATTGCGTGTCGAGTTGAACTGGATTTGTCAAAGGTCCGATAAGGTTAAATATTGTCGGGATTTTCAATTCTTTTCTTACTTTCATTATTCGTGCAATATTAGGGTGGACGGATGGGGCAAATAAGAATGTGATCCCATTTTCCTCCAGCAGTTCTTTTAACATGTCAGGCTCCAAGTACAAATTAACACCTAGCTCTTCCAATACATCCGCGCTTCCCGTTTTACTTGAAATGCTACGGTTTCCATGTTTGGCAACCTTGACACCTGCCCCAGCCAGTACGAAGGCCGATGCGGTACTTATATTGAAGCTTTGTGATCCATCTCCTCCCGTTCCGCAATTATCCATTACATTAAGGGAGCTTGTTTTTACACTTCTTGCTTCTTTTCTCATGACTCGGACAAGGCTTGCTATCTCACCTGCCGTTTCCCCTTTGGATTTAAGGGCTATGATGAAAGCTGCCATCTCGCTTTCGGTGATATCTTTAGAAAATAACGCTTGGGCTGCTCTGCTCATCTCTTCTTCCGTCAATGTTTGACGCTCTGCTAACTTCGCTAAATACTCCTTCACCACTAAACTCCCCCAGTCGTTTTTTGTATTTATAAAATGGATTGTCCCTTCTCTGATTGAAAGGTTCCGGCAATCTTATAAAATTGATGTAATAATTCCTTGCCGATTTTCGTCCCTATTGATTCAGGGTGGAACTGTAACCCGTATAGCGGGAAATCTTGATGTTTTAGGGCCATGATTTCCCCATCATCCAGTGCACTCGCCGTCACAGTCAGCTCATTTGGCAAACTCGCCCTTTCAACTACAAGAGAATGGTAACGCATTACCGGGAATCGTAGGTCCTGTTTCGCAAATACACCTGTTCCATCATGCTCGATGACCGATGTTTTCCCGTGCATGATTTGTTTTGCCCCAACCACGTTCGCACCAAAAACTGCACCAATGGCCTGATGCCCCAGACAAATGCCTAAAAGCGGAACCTTCTCATAAAAGCTACGAATGATCTCCATACTGATACCAGCATCTTCCGGCCGGCCAGGTCCCGGGGAAATGACGATTGCCATGGGATTCAATTCCTCAATTTCAGCAAGGGTGATTTCGTCATTCCTTTTTACAACGATTTCTTTTTCCACTTCCCCTAAATATTGATAAAGGTTGTAAGTGAACGAGTCATAGTTATCAATTAATAAAATCATTTTGTGTGAACCTCCATTAGAGCTCGTGCTTTATTTTGTGTTTCTTCATATTCCGTTTTTGGATCTGAATCATATACAATTCCTGCCCCTGCCTGTACATGTGCCTTGCCATCTTTAATGATCATCGTCCGAATGGCTAATGCCATATCAAGATCCCCTCCATAACCAATGAATCCTATTGAGCCCGAATACATCCCGCGTTTACAATTTTCCAGTTCATTGATCAGCTCCATCGCCCTGATTTTAGGAGCACCTGAAACTGTTCCAGCAGGGAGGCAGACCGTCAGCGCATCCAAACTCGTGAATCCTTCCCTAAGCTTTCCGCTAATCTTAGAAGCAATATGCATGACATGCTGATATCTTTGAATTTCCATTTCCTCGGTCAGATGGATTGAACCAATTTCGCAAACCCTCCCAAGGTCATTTCTTCCTAAATCAACAAGCATCCTATGCTCAGCAAGTTCCTTTTCATCCATCAGCAGGCTTTTTTCCAATCCCTTATCTTCTTCGTCCGTTTTCCCTCTCGGCCTTGTACCGGCAATGGGATTAACGTGAACCATTCCTGATGAAACACTGATCAAGCTTTCTGGAGACGACCCTAGAATGGTATAGTCACCAAATTCTATATAAAACATATAAGGTGATGGGTTGGCTAAACGCAGACGACGATAGGCATCGAAAGGTTCACCATCGAAGTCCGCTTTAAATCTTTGTGATAAAACAACTTGGAACACTTCACCAGCCACAATCGCCGCTTTAACATCAAGAACCATTTTCTCAAATTCATCCTGACTGAAATTCGACTTGAATTCCAAATATTCCGACGATATTTCCTTTGACGGTTTGCTTGCCTGATTGATTTTTTCCTTCATCCCCAATAAACTTTTTTCACTATCTTCTTCCGCAGTCAAAAGATGGATTTTTTGCAAAACATGATCGAATATATACAGTTCTTTATAAAAGAGAAAATGAGCATCAGGCATTTGCAGAGAATCAGGCGGCACCGAGCCTATATTTTCATATAGCCGAATGATATCATAGCCCATATAGCCGATTGCACCTCCATTAAATGGCGGAAGATGTACGGGGGCCTCTCCTATCTCAACTAACAATTCATTTTTTAGAAACTCGATGATATTGATGTTCTTTACGATTTGGTCACCAGTTTCAGGGTCTTTCACATATACTTGGTTAGCGAGCGATGTCACCTCCAAGTATGGGTTTGAACCTAGATAAGAATAGCGCCCGTTGTCATGATGCGAATTGGAACTTTCCAATAAAAATTTCTGTTCCCCATCCATTTTCTGAAATATGGCAATGGGTGTGTGGATATCCCCTTCAATTGTGTCCATTTTGAAGCGGAGTATTTTTTTTTCATCCAAATTGTTCATCTCAATTCCCTCCCAATTCTTATACGATCATATAAACTGTTAAAAGGGCAGACCCTTTTGACGAGTGCCGGAGTTTCCAGTTACTCTGAATATTTTTTGACTTTTCCTCTAAAAGGTATTTATATTGAAAATCCCATAAAAAAATCCCCTGCAAACACAAATATGTGTCTGCAGAGGACGGTATACCGCGGTGCCACCTCAAGTTGGAAAAACGCATCATTTTTCCCTCTCAAGCAAGAAATGAAAGTTTCTTGCGAATACCCTTTAACGGTGGCAGCCGAGTTTCCCTACTTATTTCAAGAAACCACTCATAAGTCCATTCATCTTCTTATATCGTACCGGTTTCCACCTTTTCCGGCTCTCTGTGACGCATCTAAAAAGATTACTACTCTTATTCATAGATTTAATTATCATTTTCATAAAAACGCAAAAAGGGCCCTCATCCAAAGGACGAGGAACCCGTGGTACCACCTTAATTAGCTAAATTAGCTCACTTTACGGCATTAACATGCCTATCTCCATTAACGATGAGATAATCGCCAAAGCCTACTCCGTCAATCCGTTTCGGTTTGGGGCTCGGAAGTCCATTCGCTTAAATTCGTTCACCAGTTTTCAGCAACCACTGGCTCTCTGCAGAACAGCATTAAGGTACTCTTCTTCGTCACTGCCTTTATCTTTTTCTTGATTATTATGTTAAAACAATCTTTTCAGTAAGTCAATGGAGTTTTCTAAAAATTATATTTTTAATTTTTAATTTTTCATTTTTATCCATTCTCCGTCTTCGATTCCTTTTGCCTTCTTAATAACGAGATATGCTGAATAGGTGCTGGCTGACTCAAACTCATCCGTATACTTTTTTTCATCCGCCTTACCGGGGACTATTTCCTTGAATCTTCGATATGCTTTCATAAATTCTTCTTTTTGTATTTTATTTTCATAAGCCTTTTCTACCGCTTCAAAAAATTTAATCACATCTACTATTTCATCAGTAGTCCAATCAAGATCCATTGGATATTGATAATCCATACCCTAACACGCTCCTTCTAGATAGTTTTTCATGTTGTCCGGGAGTCCATTTATCTTCAGTCTGCCCATTTTGAACGAATTGCTTCCGCTTGGCCGATAATCCGACTGAATAGTTCAGCAGTCGATGGTACATCATGAATCAGCCCCATCACTTGTCCAGCCCAGGCATATCCTTCACTTTCAACACCGTCGTGAATATAACGCTGGTTCGCTTTTCCACTTATGTAATCCTTCAATTGCTCATATCCGCCATTTTCTTTTTCTATTTCAAGGATTTTATCGGTCCAGTTGTTTGCAATTACCCTGGCTGGTGCACCAATGGACCTCTTAATGACAACGGTATCATTTTCTGTACCGGAAACCAAGGCATTTTTATATAATTCATGCGCATGAACGCACTCCTTGACTGCTATGAATCGTGTTCCCATCTCGATTCCATCGGCGCCAAGAGCCAATGCTGCCATCAAACCGCGCCCATCGCCAAACCCCCCCGAGGCGATGACTGGAATTTTAACGGAATCCACAACTTGAGGAATTAACACAGAGGTTCCAATATCATCACGGCCTAAATGTCCGCCGCCCTCCTGCCCAACCACCATCACTGCATCTGCACCAAGCTGTTCAGCCTTCACAGCCTGCTTTCTTGCAGCAACTAGCACCAGTTTTTTCACCTGAGTACCTTTGACGTATTCAAGAAATGGCGAAGGGTTTCCGCCGGTTACGGAAACAACTGCGATATCCTCTTTCAATGCTGCTTCAAGCATGTGTTCATAAGGCCTTCCATGCTGCCCGATTGCAAAGTTCACACCGAAGGGTTTATCCGTCAATGATTTAGTTTTTCTAATTTCATCTATCAGTTGCTCTTGGTTTTCCAAGGACATGGCCGTTACCTGTCCAAGCCCTCCTGCATTCGAAACTGCCGCAGCCAGTTCTGCATAAGCTAAATGAGCCAATCCCCCTTGTACGATTGGGTATTGAATCCCTAACAAATTGGTCACACGCGTATTCCACTTCAAACTCCTCATCTCCCTTTTCCTTTTAGTGATTTGTTTTATTTAGCTGCAATCTATATAACATAGCTTAATTATGGCAAATATTGCTTACCCGTTCAATTTTTAAACTCACGCATTCAATATTTATAAATGAAGAATTCTTGAGTCAATCCAGTTAATACTAGGCATATACTCAATTATAATCGGCTGATATTTTTATTGAGCCCCTTAACATCGAAGGCATTTAAAATTTGTTTATGTCAGGACATTAAAGTCACGCTAGGCATTTATTATAAGACGTGCTATAATTCATTTGTTTTATGTCTATCCACAAGACCATTTGAATGGAATCGGAGAAACATACGATCGTTAATAGTAAGGGAGTATACCCTCCCCGATATTTCGTACCTATTATATTGAAAAGGGGCCACAAAGAATTGTCACAGAATGAAACACCCTTATACACTGCCTTATTGCAACATGCAAAAAAAAATCCCGTTCAATTTCATATTCCAGGTCATAAAAAAGGAAAAGGAATGGACGCTGATTTCCGTAATTTCATTGGAGAAAATGCATTATCCATAGATTTAATCAATATTGCACCACTCGATGATCTCCATCAACCTAAAGGTATCATTAAACAAGCTCAGGATCTTGCCGCTGAAGCTTTTGGTGCAGATCATACATTCTTTTCCGTTCAAGGAACAAGTGGAGCGATCATGACGATGGTCATGACAGTCTGCGGACCTGGGGACAAAATCATCGTTCCGAGGAATGTACATAAATCCGTAATGTCTGCCATTGTATTTTCCGGAGCTGTTCCCATTTTCATCAATCCTGAAATAGACAAAGACTTGGGCATCTCCCACGGAATCACCATCGATGCCGTTGAAAAAACTTTAAGGGAACATGGTGATGCTAAAGGTTTGCTTGTAATCAATCCCACCTATTTCGGTATTTCGGCTGATTTGCAAAAAATAGTCGAACTTGCTCATTCCCACAAAATCCCAGTTCTTGTAGATGAAGCACATGGTGTCCATATTCACTTCCATGAAGACTTGCCGATGTCAGCCATGCAAGCTGGAGCAGATATGGCTGCAACAAGTGTTCATAAACTGGGCGGTTCACTAACGGGAAGTTCCATATTAAATGTTAAAACTGGATTGGTTTCAGCAAATCGTGTACAAGCCATTTTGAGCATGCTCACAACGACCTCAACCTCCTATATACTTCTGGCTTCCCTGGATACGGCTAGAAGACAGCTGGCGACGGTAGGCAGGGAAATGATCGATGAGGCCATCAATCTTGCAGGATATATCCGTGAGGCCGTGAATGAGATTCCTTATCTATACTGTGTCGGCAGCGAAATTCTTGAGAGTAAGGCAGCATTTAGTTATGATCCGACTAAGTTGATCATTTCCATTAAGGAATTGAATATTACCGGATACGACGTTGAGAAATGGCTGCGTGAAAAGCATAATATCGAAGTCGAACTTTCTGACTTGTACAATATCCTTTGCCTGATAACACCGGGAGACTCAAAAATAGAAGCTGACCTGCTGATCGCTGCCCTAAGAGACTTATCGGAAGAGTTTAAGGAAATGGCTGCTGAACATGAAAAAATTGAAGTCCTCCTTCCTGATACACCGCCACTTGCTTTATCACCAAGGGAGGCATTTTATGCAGAGACCGAAGTGGTTCCCATCGAGGAATCGGTCGGCAAAATCAGTGCTGAATTCATCATGGTTTACCCGCCGGGAATCCCGATCTTCATACCAGGCGAACTGATTACTGAAGATAATATCAATTACATCCGGAAAAACATCGAGGCAGGCCTACCTGTCCAAGGTCCAGAGGATCCAGAGATAAAATATTTGCGCATCATTAAAAACTGAATGAATTTCATCAAACCAGAGCAGATACCTGCTCTGGTTTTTTGCCCATTTTATTGATTCAACGTAATTGAGCAAAGTGCTTTGGTTGGAAACGGAAGAATTCTCCCTCGTTAACTTCGATAAAAAGGGTGCTCCAGGTTACAACCCTGAAACACCCTTCAATTCTATTAATCTAAAAGTCTTTTTCCATTTATTTTTCAGAGGCAGCTGTATCACAGCTTTGGCAGTTGTGATTGTGTGTATAAAGTACACTTACTTTTTCATCTTCAAAATGTTCAATCGTGCTATTGCAAGTTTGACATACGATAGTTCCCATTTTTACAACCCCTTCCTCTATATTGTATGCATCAATTACATAATGTAACCGCTTTATATGAATTATAATATAACACATTTATTATTTCAAGCTAAAAAGTATAACATATATACTTTTTTCCATTAAATTCAATATAGGTTCATTCCATTGATTTATTTCTTTCATTTTGAAACCGCCGATTGGAAGTAAACGGTTCCAATCATTGGAATTCTTATTATGAAAACGTTCATTTTCAAAAAACGAACGGCTCTTTGAGCTCTTTTTTTAAAATTCCACCACATTCCTTACTCAGCAAAACAAGGTGAAAAAGGAATTTTGCCTTTCAACTTACATATAGATTAGTATATAAAACAACCATAAAATGTTAATATATACTTACATTCGAAAGATCTAAGGGGGATCCAAATGACTGAAAATGCCTATATTAAACTTGTTCCCGAGTCCGTAAAAGCGACTGTAACCATTGAAGATGTGAAAGAATTGCTGAATTATTATCAAATGATCACAGCAAAAACAGGAAAGCAACTGGATTGGGAGTATGATAAGAAAGCATTTCCTTATGAAATGAAAGTACCTGAAAGAATGAAAGATAAGGCTATTTATCTCCAAGCCAAAGAGGATCGATACCACATGATATTGATAGGCGTTGACCAAGAAGTCGTTAAGGATGAAAATGGATTAGAGCGGATTCAATCCTATATCCAATTCACCCTCCCTGAAACAGCAACTTTCGGTGATAAGGGAAAAGCTAATGAATTGTGCAAGTTCCTAGCAAAGAAATTACGGGCACAGCTCCATCTATTCAATAATCGGGTGATGTATTACTATCCAAGGAAATAAAAAACCTGCTGTGGCCGAGAATCAGCTCATGCAGGCGTTTCAATTAATTTTGTATCAAGGAACTTATAACCTTTCTTTTGAAAACCTTTCACGATATCCTCTATCGCTTCACTCGTCCATTTCCGGTCATGCATCAGTAAGTTCGCACCATTTCTTAAATATGAGCTGTTCAACATGATATCAGTTAAAGCTTTTTTATCCTGATACTCTTTTTCCCAGTCATATCCATATGTCCAATTCATGACCAACATGTTTTCTTCCTCAGCAACTTTTTTTGAATGATCGGTTTTCAATCCAAAAGGCGCCCTGAAGTACTTAGGGCGTTCACCTATAATGCCTTCAACCAAATTGTTCAATTTAACGATTTCCCTCTCTTGTTCCTTTTCAGTCAATTCTTTTACATTTACATGGGAATACGTATGATTACCGATAGAAAAACCCATATCATGAATTACTTTTAGCATCGCATTATTTTCATCTTTTTCAAGAAAGTGACCGTTCACGAAAAAAATCGCAGGTACTTCAAGTCGCTTAAGGGTTTTGGCAATTTCCAGCGAATATTAATCAGGTGCATCATCAAAGGTTAACAACACAACTTTCGGATTTGCATCCCCAATGGGTTTAAATGACCAATTATCTTTGTTCACCCGATATTCTGCCTTTACATTCCCTACGAGATTTATTTTTGATGTTTCTTTTTTCAGATCTTTTTCTGGCTGGCTTTCATCTTGAACTGTTGCTGCCGTTTCCACACTTTCTTGATTCTCATTTTCGGTTTGATTGGGATTGTGATCGTTACAAGCCATCAAGAAAAATGATATAGATGTAAGTAATACTAATACTCTGTTAATCATGGTTCCTCCGTTGCTTCTTGTGTCGTTGCTGGCCATACGAAAAAAATTCAATAAATGGGTACTAACGTTTCCAAAAGGATTTGTAAAATCCCATAACATAATAGGCTTATCACAGTAACAAGCATGGTTCGCTTATTGGACTTTAAAATCATTTTGCCAATGTAAATGGCTAAATAAGAAAAGACCAGAAACATGAATACTTTGAAAACAAATCGATCATTAACAGACAGCCATTCAACTAATGTATACCCACTCCAAACGATTAGTTGAAAGAGGATTACCAGATAATTTTTCAAGTGATCCACCCCATTTTAATATGAATACATCAGCCATAGTCTTTTTATTGGCAAAAAATATCCCTTAGCAAACATCGCTCATCCTATTTTTTATCCTCTATTACCTTTTTAAAACCCTTTCAAGGAAAAAAGTTAGAAGTCCTTTTTATAGCTTATGCCCTTTTTGTCCTTTTCATTTAACTAGTGTAAAGAAAATAATGAATTAGGAGTAATTCTTCATTTTCATCTTCTTGCCAATACAAAAAAGCGTACTGCCTAATGCAGTACGCTTTTTTTTAAAATCAATTACTTAATGATGTGAATAGGAGTTCCAAGGGCAACTTCAGCTGCTTCCATAGTGATTTCCCCTAAAGTTGGATGTGCATGGATTGTCATCGCGATATCTTCAGCAGTCATTCCCGCTTCGATAGCTAAACCAAGTTCTGCAATCATATCAGATGCGTTTGGTCCTGCAATTTGTGCTCCTATAACCAATCCGTCTTCTTTGCGAGTGATAAGCTTCACAAATCCGTCCGTATTATTTAATGAAAGAGCACGTCCATTTGCAGCGAATGGGAATTTAGAAGCAAGCGCTTCGATTCCAGCTTCCTTCGCTTCTTTTTCATTATAACCGACAGAAGCTAGTTCCGGTTCAGAGAATACAACAGCCGGAATGGCAAGATAGTCGATTTCAGATGAATGTCCTGCAATGGCTTCAGCTGCAATTTTACCTTCATAAGAAGCTTTATGAGCTAACTGAGGTCCAGAAACGATATCACCGATTGCGTAAATGTTTTTCACGCTTGTACGGCATTGTTTATCCGTTTCAATCAAACCACGGTCAGTCATTTTGATTCCAACTTGTTCTAAGCCGATTTCTGCAGTATTAGGACGACGTCCAACTGTTACTAAAACGTAATCGGCTTCAACTTTTTTCTCTTCGCCTTTTACTTCATAAGTAACGGTTACGCCTGTTTCAGTTTCTTCCACGCCTTTAGCATTTGCTTTGGTAACAATTTCAGCACCCTTGTTTTTAAGGTTACGTTTAACAAGAGCTGCCATTTGTTTTTCAAAGCCTGCAGAAAGAATTTCTTCCGTACCTTCAAGGATGGTCACTTTAGTGCCAAAACTTGCGAATGCTCCGCCAAGCTCGGTACCAATGTAACCTCCGCCGATTACCACGATAGAACTTGGAACTTCTTCCAAAGCAAGGGCACCAGTGGAATTAAGTACTCGTTTCGTATATTTAAATGACGGAATCTCGATTGGCGATGAACCAGTAGCGATGATTGCGTTTTTAAATGTATATGTTTGGGCTGAGTCATCATTCATAACACGGATGCTGTTTTCATCAACGAAATAAGCTTCCCCAGTTACAACCTCAACATTATTACCTTTTAACAGGCTGCTTACACCGCCTGTTAATTTTTTTACAACAGTACCTTTCCAAGCTTGTACTTTAGAAAAATCAACAGTAACTTTTTCTGCAAAGATACCCATGTCTTCTGAATGCTGAGCTTCATGGAAACGGTGTCCCGCCGAGATTAAAGCTTTCGATGGGATACAGCCTACATTCAAACAAACTCCGCCGATTGTTCCTTTTTCAACGACCGTTACTTTCTGTCCAAGCTGTGCTGCGCGAATTGCGGCAACATATCCCCCTGGGCCTGAACCGATCACTAAAGTATCTGTTTCGATTGGAAAATCTCCTACTACCATTGTTTACGCCTCCATTAACAATAATTCTGGGTCGTTCAATAACTTTTTGATATGATTCAATGCATGCTGAGCAGTTGCTCCATCAATCATGCGGTGATCAAAGCTCAGTGATAATGCCAGAACTGGAGCGGCGATAATTTCCCCGTCGCGTACAATTGCTTTTTCGGCAATGCGTCCAATCCCTAGAATGGCAACTTCTGGATGATTGATTACAGGTGTGAACCATTGACCGCCTGCGGAACCGATATTCGTAATGGAGCAAGAAGCACCTTTCATTTCGTTAGGAGCCAATTTACCGTCACGAGCTTTCGTCGCTAATTCATTAATTTCTTGTGAAATGGCAAAAGTTGATTTACGATCTGCATCTTTTACAACTGGAACAAGCAGTCCTTTGTCTGTGTCTGCCGCAATTCCGATATTGTAATAGTGTTTATGGATAATCTCACTAGCCTCATCATCAAATGATGTGTTAAGCATAGGGAATTCACGCAATGCACTTGTTAACGCTTTAACAACATAAGGTAAGAATGTAAGCTTGATTCCTTTTTCTGCAGCAATTTCCTTGAATTTCTTACGGTGAGCAACCAGTAGCGTCACATCGACTTCATCCATCAATGTTACATGTGGAGCAGTCTGTTTGGATTTAACCATTGCTTTGGCGATAGCTTTTCTCATACCGCTCATTTTCTCGCGAGTTTCAGGATATTGTCCTTCTGGAATCGAAACTTTTTGTTTTTCGGTTGTTTCCTTATCATTTTGTTGTGAAGCTTCACTTTGAGCTGCTGGTTGCTGTGGAGCCGTTTTGCCGTTTTTGAAAGCATCGATGTCTTCTTTCATGATGCGGCCGTTATCTCCAGAACCAGAAATCTCACGAATATTTACCCCTTGTTCGCGTGCATATTTCCTAACAGAAGGCATGGCGATAATACGTCGTGAAGGATCCGCCTCAACCTGTGGTTGTGATCCCGCGCCCGTTTCTGCACTATTTTCTTGAACCGGAGCAGCCTCTTTCTTGACTTCCTGTCCAGCTTCAGCAGTTGCTTGAACCTGGGCCTCCGTATCCTTTCCACCTTCTGCCTTCGCTTCTTCTCCATGATCCCCTTTAAACTGAAGATCTTCATATCCTGGAGCATCGAATGTTACAAGTACATCGCCAACAACGGCAACCGTTCCTTCTTGAACAAGGATTTCTTCAACGGTACCTTCCACTGGTGATGGGATTTCAACAACGGCCTTATCGTTTTGAACTTCACAAAGCACGTCATCTTCTTGTATCTTATCTCCTGGTTTTACAAACCATTTCACTATTTCACCTTCGTGTATACCTTCTCCGATATCAGGGAGTCTAAATTGGAATGCCACTGAGTTCAACCTCCTATATTAAATCATACTTAGTGCATTGAATAAAGTCCTTTATCTTGCATTACCGTTAATGCAAAATCACTTTCACTAGCAGGACGTTCATTCCCATTACTTAAGATTGTTAAAACTTCAAGACTTTAGTTGCCGTTTCAATAATGTCTTTATAATTAGGGAGCCATACTGTTTCAGCTTGTGAAAACGGGAATACCGTATCAGCAGCAGCCACTCGCAGTACTGGAGCATCCAAGCTCAAAATGGCACGTTCGTTAATTTCAGCGACAACATTCGCTGCTATACCAGCTTGCTTTTGGGCTTCTTGAACAACGATAGCGCGTCCAGTTTTTTCTACAGAAGCAATGATTGTATCAATATCCAATGGAGATACAGTCCGTAAGTCGACCACTTCGACGGAATGACCATCCTTAGCCAATTCTTCAGCTGCCTTGATGGATTCCTGTACCATCGCACCATACGTAATAATGGATAAATCCGTTCCTTCTCTCTTCACATCCGCTTTTCCTAATGGAATTGTATATTCCTCTTCAGGAACTTCCTGACGGAATGAGCGGTACAATTTCATGTGCTCAAGGAAAATGACTGGGTCATTATCACGAATCGCTGAAATCAATAAGCCTTTTGCATCGTAAGGAGTGGAAGGGATTACTACTTTTAACCCTGGTTGCTGAGCCATTAAACCTTCTAAGCTATCAGCGTGCATTTCCGGAGTGTGCACTCCGCCTCCAAAAGGTGAGCGAATTGTAACCGGCGCACTGTAACGTCCCCCTGAACGGTAGCGCATACGAGCAAGCTGACCGCTTACGGAATCCATTACTTCATATATAAACCCGAAGAATTGAATTTCAGGAACAGGACGGAAACCTTGTAAAGAAAGACCAACCGCTAATCCACCGATTCCAGATTCAGCAAGTGGTGTATCGAATACACGATCTTCACCGAATTCTTTTTGAAGATTTTCCGTTGCACGGAAAACTCCCCCATTAAGACCAACATCTTCTCCAAAAACGAGTACATTCTCGTCATTTTTAAGTTCTGTACGTAATGCTTCTGTAATTGCTTGAATCATCGTCAATTGAGCCATGGCTTACTTCGACTCCTTCTCTTTATAAATTTCATATTGTTCTTTTAAGTTATAAGGCATTTCTTCATACATGTTCTCAATAAGGTCTGTAACCTTTTGCTTAGGTTCTGCATCAGCCTTTTTGATTGCTTCTTTAATATCGTCTTTTGCTTTTTCTATTGTTTCGTTCTCTAATTCTTCATTCCAAAGTTTTTTGTTTTCCAAGAACTTGCGGAAACGAACCAATGGATCTTTTAGTTCCCACTCATTATCCATATCGGAAGTACGGTAACGTGTCGGGTCATCCCCAGCCATCGTATGTGGTCCATATCGGTAAGTTAATGTTTCGATCAATGTAGGACCTTCACCATTAATTGCACGTTCACGTGCTTCTTTAACAACTGTATAAACGGCCAATGCATCCATACCATCAACCTGGATGCCAGGAATACCTGCAGCCACACCCTTTTGGGCTAAAGTTTTTGATGCTGATTGCAATTCAACAGGAGTCGAGATTGCAAAACGGTTATTTTGCACGATGAAGATAGCTGGCGCTTTAAATGCACCTGCAAAGTTAATACCCTCATAGAAGTCACCTTGAGATGTTCCACCGTCACCCGTATATGTGATGGCAACAGCTTTTTTTCCGCGTTTCTTCAATCCAAGAGCCACTCCGGCAGCTTGGATATATTGAGCGCCGATAATGATTTGAGGCGAAATAACATTGACGTCTTCAGGAATTTGATTTCCCTTAAAATGTCCACGGGAGAATAGGAATGCTTGCCATAGCGGCAGGCCGTGCCAAACGATTTGCGGCACATCACGGTATCCAGGAAGAATGAAATCCTCTTTTTCCAAAGCATACTGTGAAGCGATTTGAGAAGCTTCTTGACCGGCAGTCGGTGCATAGAACCCTAATCTTCCTTGGCGGTTCAGTGATATAGAACGTTGATCCAAGATGCGGGTATAAACCATACGACGCATTAATTCTTGCAGTTGTTCATCACTTAAATCAGGCATTGCCGCTGCGTTAACGACTTCTCCCTCTTCATTTAAAATTTGAAAAGTTTCAAATTGATCTTCCACTTTCTTAAGCTGATCTTGAACATTAATTTTAGCTTGTTTAGTTTTTTGAGCCATTTTGGCACCTCATCCTTTCATTAAAAAGGTTTGCTATTATTATTCTATAAAGCAAAAATAGTTTGCTTTTTAGTTTCTTCAACAATACATTCTTTTATTTTTCCCTTAAGACCAATCCCTCAAACGTGGATATGCTTAATATGTCTCAATCTTATTCTGTACCATAAAAAAAATCAAGGAAAATGATACAAGAACTTTTATAGATTAAGTTTACAAGATGAATTAACATCAAGTCAATCACTTGGAGTTCCTTATTTTTTTGATTTAATAGAATTTCCAACACTAAAACTTCTTCTCTGTATTAGTTTTCGTTTTACGACTGTACTATTAAATTTCTCGTATTTATCATTTTAGGGATGACGACGAATAATATTTCAAATCCTCCGTCGATCCCATCGATTCCAAAACCGCATTAACTACAGGCATTTGAGCCTTTAAGATAATATTACGAAAAAATACTCAAACGCTTTCATATCAGTCAGCTGTTAGATTCTCTGTTAACGTTTTTTTTTAGTACAGGTACTGAAAATTTTACATTCACTTGTTTCGACAAAAAAACTATTCTAAAATTTTTTAGTCTATAAATGAACTGGATGCACAAAAAATGAGCTGTGATTGAGGATCACAGCCCATCATTATTATATTATTTTGTAGAATCAGCCATTTCTATGCCGGAACTATCATAAAAACTTTCTTTTTTTTGATTGGATTTTTCCGTTAATGCATTAAATTGTTCATTCGCCTTCAAAACTTTTGCATAAGAGGTATTGATTTTCTCGATTTGCCCTTGTAATTCATCCATTTTCAAATCCTCTTTTTTAAACAGTTCATATAATTCACGATCATAAGCCAGACTTTGTTGATAGGCATCATACAAATTGTCGTAGGTGCTATAACGCTCACTCATGATCTTTTTCAAGTCAGCCGCTTCTTTTTTAACTTTTTCATCCTCTATTTTCCCGATTTGTTCACCTATCTTATTGAATTGTTCTTTTGAGGATTGCATACTGCTTTGTTCCTTTTCTATTATTTCCTCCCGTTGGTCGATATTCTTGGTTGCTTCATCTGAAATCTCGACGATTTGTTCATACTCATCCAATCCAAGTTCAATGATTTTCTCATACTTTTCTTTTTCCTTTTTCTCCAAATCATTAAGCGGCTCTTGATGCTCGGTGAAATTATTTTCCTTTTCAGCAGTTTTCTCCAGGATCTTATGGATCTTTTCTTCAGGTGAACCGTTAAAACAACCGGTCAAGATCACTAATGAAAGAAGTAAAATAACATATGGACCAAAACTCTTCAACATAGACAGCTCCTTCTGATAGTTCTTGAAGTTTCATATTTCTTTAAATTTCTGTTTATGCACGGACACTTGCACTAATCATATTCCGAACATGAATTTATCATTACTGGGCTCTAGCCTACACCCTTTAAACCATACTGCATAGGCTGTAGGGACCGTTTCAAATCAGAGTGGTCAACATTTTAATAAAACAAAAACGGAGGTATGAAATTATGTATGGAGGTTACAACCAGGAGTGTTGTTATCCGGTTTCCGTTGCACCCAGCTTTGGTTATGGTGACCAAGGTGGAGGCTGCGGATTTGGAAGCGGCTTCGCCCTGATCATTGTCCTGTTCATTCTGCTCATCATTGTCGGCGCTTGTTTATGCTAAACAGATAATTACTATACCTTTACCCGAATATGTTATCTATTTACCCTGATTCACAAAAATTGATTAAATTTTTTAAAAAAATCTCAACACGCAAATAAAAATAATGGCTGGGATAGGAATTTATCGACTGATTCCATCCCTCCCATTACACTTTCACTAGACCAATCCATTAACTTTCAGCACTTTTTTTGTTAAAATGACCCTATACATATTATAAGAATATATGGGGTGATAGATCATGCTTACTATGGATGACTTTGTTCATGAAGACGATCCAACATTAAGGAAAGTCGCGTTAGAGGTTCCACTTCCGGCATCAGATGAAGATAAGCGACTTTTAGCCAGTTTGATGGAATATGTCCAAAACAGCCAGAAGCCCGATATTGCTGCCCTATACGGGTTAAGGGCAGGAATTGGCTTGGCTGCACCACAGGTCAATGTTTCAAAAAGGATGATCGCGGTTCATTTGAAAGAAAAAGATGATCAACTGTATAGCTATGCACTTTTCAACCCTAAACTCATTAGTCATTCAGTGGAAAAAGCATACTTGACAAGCGGAGAAGGCTGTCTTTCCGTTAATCGCCCCGTTTCCGGCTATGTACCACGTTATGCTCGAATAACCGTCGTGGGTACTGACCTGGAAGGGAAATCGGTTCAACTCCGTCTAAAAGGCACCGCAGCCATTTGCTTTCAACATGAAATCGACCATCTAAATGGAATTATGTTTTATGATCATATCAATCAGGAAGACCCCTATGCCGTTCCGGAAAATTCCATTGCGGTGGAAAGGTAATCTAATAAGCGACAAAAACTCCCGTCTTGTTGGTTGACGGGAGTTTTTATTTTTAAATCAATTCAAGTTCCTTCAAACCAAAAAGTATGCCATCATCATCGACATCCTTCGTTACAAAGTCGGCCTCTTGTTTCACAAGTTGACCGGCATTCCCCATTGCCACGCCATATCCTGCTACTTTTAACATTTCTATATCATTTAATCCATCTCCAAAGGCGTAAACATCCTCTAGAGCAAACCCGACTTTTTCCATTAATATTTTAATGCCTTCTGCTTTTGACCCCCCGAATGGAAGTACATCCGTCGAGTATTCATGCCATCTAATAAAGTGAAAGTCATCATATTTCCCAACATAGTTCCCTTCTTCATCTTCCGAGCAGAATAATAAGGCTTGGTATATTTCATGGTCCTCATAAAAGTCTGCCACATGTTCAGGGTGTGGAAACTTCAAGGTGCTTAATGCTTCTTCAATTCTGCCATGATGTGGAACACTCGATTTCATTGTCTCCTCATTCATGAAAACGATCGGTATTTGATTATTTTCAGCATGTTCGTGAAGCCGTTTTATCTCAGGTATGCTCAAAGGGTTTTTATAAACCACTTTCCCTTCAAAAACAACGTATTGTCCATTGAAACTTACGAATGTATCAATGCCAAGCTCTTCCCTTAAAGACTCGAACATGAATGGAGCCCTTCCTGTGGCAATCGCTACAAAAACCCCGCTATCCTGTAGTTGCTTTATGGCTTTTTTCGTTGAAGCAGGTAACTTTTTTTCATGATCGAGCAATGTTCCGTCAATATCAAAAAATACGATTTTCACTAACGATTCACTTCCAATTCATTCATTTTTAATATGTACCCATTTAATAATTGTCATCAAGATAAGTCAAGTAACTCTAGCGGATTTCCCTCAAAGTTACGTTTTTTATTCACTAATGAGCATATACTATTCCTAATAGAACTCAACTCAGGTTTTCCAAAATACACTTCTCCGTCCTTCTTGCCCCTAAAATCACAGTCACCTGTAAGAATGAGCCTTTTTTTTCAAAAATGGGCCAAGTACTTGTAAAGACATATTTACATTATTGAATAATCCTATACAATAATAACTAAGGGAGCGTGATCGCCATGTTAAAAAAGCTTCGTAAAAAGCTTGTTAAACAGTGGAATGATCTTTTAAGAAAAAAATCTATCGCATGATCTGCCACTCATATCCTGCCTTGGCCGTCATCCAAATGCGAATTTTTTTCGGACAGCCCTTCAAAAACTTGCGGAGGGCTTCTTCCTTGTTGTAAAGTTCTTGTTAAGCATTCTTTCTATCTTGGCTTGAATGGCCAGGTGAATACATATTCAATCAAAATATGAGTCGTTGTCTGTTCATGAAACGCTGTACCCGGTGGTACTATATTAATTAAGAAAGAAATCGTTTGCGAAAAAAGACCCCATTTAAATTAGATAAAGTGAGTAACCGTTTTTTTGCATAAAAACAAGCCGGCAGAAACTTTTCTTTATCGATTTAAGTTTCACACATAGTAAAAACGGATAGGATATAAGATAGAGGAAGCTACAATTGGATTGATACCCGAATCGGCCATCTATTTTTTTATATACTTTTTAGACATTGGTATATTTAATTCATCAAAACCCCTTCCGTTTTTATGGCGGAGCTGGGTTTATTTTTACATGATGTTGAAAAACATGAAAAAATTGTTGTTTTTATATATAATGAAAAAAGCAATGCAAACAAGTGAGGAGAGATTAAAATGGTTTTTAAGGTATACTATCAAGTAACCATAGCAGAGGTTCCCATCAGGGAGAATACTAAAACAGTGTTTATCGAAGGTGAATCCGTTCGTGACGTCCGTTTAAAATTAAAAAAAGAACCTTATAACGTAGAAATCGTACTACCCGTAACTGGAGCATATTTAGAATATGAAAAACAAAATGAAGATTACAAAGTATTGGAGCTATAATTTATGAAATTTGTAAAAAACGATCAAACAGCTGTATTCGCCCTGGGCGGTTTAGGCGAAATCGGTAAGAACACATATGCTGTTCAGTTTCAAGATGAGATCATCGTCATTGATGCTGGAATTAAATTTCCTGAAGATGAACTTCTCGGTATTGACTATGTGATTCCAGATTACAGCTATTTAGAGAAAAATGTAGATAAAATTAAAGGTGTTTTCATTACGCACGGCCATGAAGACCATATTGGCGGGATTCCATATTTACTTAGAAAAGTGAATGTACCAGTATACGGCGGTAAGCTAGCTCTTGGGTTACTTCGTAATAAATTGGAAGAACACGGCCTTTTACGTCAGACAACCATGATTGAAATCAGTGAAGATGAAGTGATCAAGTTCCGGAAGACTTCCGTCTCTTTCTTCCGCACAACTCACAGTATCCCTGATTCTTATGGAATCGTCGTAAAAACCCCACCTGGACAAATTGTCCATACTGGTGATTTCAAATTCGACTTCACACCTGTGGGTGAGCCTGCAAACTTGACAAAGATGGCTGAAATCGGTAAAGAAGGCGTATTGTGCTTACTCTCAGATAGCACAAATAGTGAAGTGCAAAACTTTACTATGTCCGAAAGCCGTGTCGGCGATACCATTCAAGACATTTTCCGTAAGGTTGACGGCCGGATCATTTTTGCAACGTTTGCATCGAACATCCATCGCCTTCAGCAAGTTGTGGAAGCAGCAGTGGCTAATGGCCGTAAAATAGCTGTTTTTGGACGTAGCATGGATTCAGCCATAGCAATTGGCCAAGATCTTGGATATATCGTAGCGCCTAAAGATACATTTATTGATGTACAGCAATTGAATCGTATGCCTGCAAATAAAGTAACCATCCTTTGTACAGGCAGCCAAGGTGAACCAATGGCAGCCCTGTCGCGGATAGCGAATGGCACTCACCGTCAAATTCAAATCATTCCTGGTGATACTGTGGTATTTTCTTCTTCACCTATTCCCGGTAACACAATCAGTGTTTCCAGAACGATTAATCAATTATATCGTGCTGGAGCAGAAGTCATTTCAGGTCCTTTGAATGACATTCATACATCAGGACATGGTGGACAGCAGGAACAAAAACTAATGCTTCGTTTGATAAAGCCAAAATTCTTCATGCCAATCCATGGTGAATACCGGATGCAAAAACTCCATGCCCGCCATGCAGTCGATTGCGGTGTTCCGGAAGAAAATTGCTTTATCATGGACAATGGTGAAGTACTTTCCTTAAGTGAAAACACGGCACAAATCGCTGGTAAAATCCCTTCAGGTTCGGTTTATATCGATGGAAGCGGCATCGGGGATATCGGTAATATCGTGCTGCGTGATCGTCGGATTCTTTCCGAGGAAGGCCTTGTGGTTGTCGTTGTCAGCATAAATATGAAGGAATTCAAAATTACATCCGGACCTGACATCATCTCACGCGGATTTGTTTATATGAGAGAATCAGGAGACCTGATCAGCGATGCTCAATCCTTGATCACCAAGCATTTAAATAAGGTGATGGATCGCAAAACTACACAATGGTCTGAAATTAAAAATGAAATTACAGATACTTTATCTCCATTCCTATATGAAAAAACTAAACGCCGTCCTATGATCCTACCGATCATCATGGAGGTCCAATAATCATAAAAAAGCCCAGCCATTGATGGCTGGGCTTTTTTATGATACGCCTTGCTTATTCCACAATTTTTTTTTCAAAGCGATTGATGTCTGAATCGGCCCCGATGACAATCAATATATCACCTTTATGAATTAAATCGCTTGCCTGTGGGGAGACATTTATTTCGTTCCCTCTTTTAATCGCAACGATGTTCAACCCATAGTGAGCGCGAATATCAAGGTCAAATATTGAGTTTCCATTCATCTTTTGGCTTGCAACAATTTCGACGATGGAATGTTCATCAGAAAGCTCCAAATAATCGAGAATATTATTGGAGACGATATTATGGGCAATCCTTCTCCCCATATCCCGTTCGGGGTGCACCACAAAGTCTGCCCCGATTTTCCGAAGAACCTTCTCATGATAATCATTTTGCGCTTTTACCGTAACATTTCCGACACCCAATTCCTTAAGCATGAGAGTCGTCAATATACTGGCTTGAATATTCTCGCCAATCGCTACAATGACGTGATCAAAATTACGAATGCCTATGTTTCTCAGCACATTTTCATCCGTCGTATCCCCTACCACGGCATGTGAAGCTATTCTGGCAAATTCATTCACTCGATCTTCGTCTGCATCGATAGCCAGAACCCCTAATCCTTCTTCAGCTAATGTCTTGACTATACTGCCTCCAAAACGGCCAAGTCCAATTACCGCAAATTCTTTTTTCACAATAAGCCCTCCAACATCATTCGTTCTCTCTTTAGAGCATGTTCTGTTCTGAAAAGCATTCTTTAAGATTCATTTCCTTTAAATGTTATGTATTCCGTTAAATGGTTAATCGCGAGTTCAATCGCACTTTCATCAGGACTTAACTTAGCATGGTGCAATCCGTATTCCGATGAAACCCCTAGCCAAAACATGAAGCCAGGTATCTCTTTTAGCATATATCCAAAATCTTCACCCGTCATCGCTTCAGTACAGCGATGTAAATGAACAGCGTTGGACATCTCTGTAAATTCCATGAATTCCCGGGTCAACCGTTCTTCATTATACACCTGGTGATACATCGCACCATAGTCTATTTCTGCTAAGCACTCATAACCAACTTGTATCCCATCCACAAGCGCTTTTATTCTTGACTTGACCTTTACCATCGATTCGGGGTTAAGGGTGCGTATTGTGCCTTCTAAACGCGCTGTCTCCGCAATAATATTTTGAACGGTGCCTCCAGTAATCTTCCCAACTGTAATGACAGCTGAATCAAGCGGATTGACATTCCTGGAAACGATGGTTTGTAGCTGCCCTACAAGTGAGCAGGCTGCGATGACCATGTCTTTTGTTTCATGCGGATAGGCTGCATGCCCCCCTTTCCCTCTCAAATCGATGAATAATTCAGATGTATTGGCAAATAGAAGCCCTTCTTTAACAGCAATCGTTCCAACTGGATACTCTGGAGCAATATGTAAAGCAAGGATTATATCCGGCTTCCATTTTTTCATGGTTTCCGATTTAAGCATCGGTTCAGCTCCGCCAGGACCCTCTTCTGCAGGCTGGAAAATGAATAGTATGTCATCATCGATCGGATTTTCGGTGAAATATGTCAATAAACCCAAACCGATGCTCATATGAAAATCATGGCCGCAGGCATGCATATATTCCTCGTGATTGGATGCGAAAGGCAGTCCAGTTTCCTCTTTTATCGGCAGACCATCTATATCAGCCCGGTAGCCAATCATTTTCCGCGGGTTCCTTCCCTTCACTTTCACGAATATCCCTGTTCGCCAGGTTTCTATTTCCATTCGCTCCTGGGCCAGATTCGTTATGTAATTCAATAGGTATTGCTGCGTCTTGAATTCTTTAAATCCTATCTCCGGTATTTGATGCAAATCACGCCGGATCTCGGCAAAAGGATTTATTTTCATATTATTCCCTCCCTATACAGAAAGCGTGGATATAATTATCCACGCTTCAGGCAATATTCACTAAGAAATTATAGTTGACGAAGTTCTTGCATGATCTCTGTTTTTGATTTGGTTTTTTCATCAATTTGTTTAATGACCTTCGCCGGTATACCAGCAGCCACGGAGTAAGGCGGAACGTCTTTCGTTACAACTGCACCAGCTGCCACGACTGATCCTTGACCGATTTTCACACCTTCAAGAACGACCGCATTAGCTCCGATTAAAACATCGTCTTCCAAAATGACCGGTTGGGCCGAAGGTGGCTCGATGACACCTGCCAAAACTGCACCTGCACCTACGTGACAGTTTTTACCCACTGTAGCACGTCCGCCAAGTATTGCGTTCATGTCAATCATTGTACCTTCACCAATGACCGAGCCAATATTGATTGATGCCCCCATCATGATCACTGCGTTGTCACCGATCGATACTTGGTCACGGATTATTGCACCAGGCTCGATACGGGCTTTGATGCCTTTTAGGTCCAATAAAGGAATGGCAGAGTTACGACGATCATTTTCAACAACATAATCCTCGATTTTTGTTCCCGCTGCCTTGATTGCTTCTTCGACTTCAGACCATTCACCGAATACAACCCCTGTATTACCTGTAATGAAAGTTTTCGAAGCTGGACCAAAATCCATGCCTTCTAAATCGCCTTTGACATAGACCTTTACTGGTGTAGATTTTTTACTATTTGAAATAAAAGAAATAATTTCGTTCGCATCCATTTTATTCATTCCGGGAAAAACCTCCTAAATATGTATCATTACTCGTTTTAAATTTACCAGACAACTGCCTGCAAGACAAGTTGAATGTCACTCTAATATATTATTCTGCCCCATTGACATTTTCATCAGCGGATCTATAACATTCCTTGGTCGCGAATATGTTCTTTCACCACTTCCGTGAATGCTTGGACTTGCTTTAACTGGAAGGCAGATTCATAGCCGCAAAGCCATGTATCTCGTTCGATTGAGTGGTTATGTCCATCTAGAAGAGGGATTTTAAAAACATTCGTATCTTTATCATGTAATGTGATGGCTGGAAGGATCGCATATCCGATACCATTGAACACCATTTGTTTGCATGTTTCGATTTGATCCACGACTATGGTGTTTCTTGGTGTCGTTTTAAATTGTCTATGCCACCAGTCCTGAATTTCCTGATAATAATTCGAATCGCTTTTAAACTGAATGAATGGGCGGTCCGTTTCGAACACTTGATTCAGTTCCTTCATTTCAGTATCCACCAAATAAAGCATATCAGTAAATAAATGCTGCTTTACCCCTTTCCAATCCGGGGCCCCCCTTATGATGCCAATATGTACTTGTCCTTCATACAAAGACTTTAAAATCTCACTGCTCCAGCCAGTGATTAATGAAATTTTGGCATACGGATATTTTTGGACGAACTTTTTCAATACTTGCGGCAGCCAATTTTGACCGACAATCGAGGCACAGGCTATTTTCAAAGTTCCATACACTTCATGATCCATGGCTTGGATACTTTCCCTGACCTTTTCCTCTTTTTCTATAACCTCATTGGCCAAACGAATTACCGCTTCTCCTGCAGGCGTCAGCGACAGCCCTTTTTGTGAACGCAGAAACAGTTTCGAACCCCAATCCTTTTCTATTGATTGTAAACGCTGTGATAAAGCCGGTTGGGAAACGAACAACCGTTCAGCAGCTTTTCTCATATTCATTTCCTGAGCAAGTACGGATAATAAATGAAATTCCGAAAATGACATACACACCAACCTCTTGATAATTAATTCCTAGCATGATGATTTAATTTATTTTAAATTTAATTATCAACAAAGTCCGCTTATAATACAAGGGAAAAGAAACGGAGTGAATATCCTTTGACGATCATATTTCCGGCAATTGATACTCCGAGTCGCATTTCCTTTACATACAATGGCAAGCTCCTTTTATGAGTCTGCCTTACCCTCTCCTGCCTCCTTATTCTTTCTTAGTCTCGTAAGTAATATGAAACTGATAACGGAGAAGAATAGAACAATTAGATAAATCGTCTGTAAAGATAATGTAAGTCCTTCCTGCAAAACCTTTACCACACTTTTAGGAAGCGACATACGTTCCTCATTGTTCAACAGCTTATTTGCCGTATCTATCGTCACCCCCGAGCCTGCTGGTGCATGCTCGTTTAAATAGGCTTGAAGTCTCGTATTCATGATTCCTCCAAGTAATGCAGCACCTACCGTATTTCCTAAATTCCGCATGAACATATTGGAAGCTGTTGCAATACCCCTGCGTTCCCAGCTGACGGTCTTTTGAATGACGACAATGAATGAAGTAGAAGTCAATCCCATCCCTACGCCGACAAAGAAGGATCCCATGGCAGCAATAAGGGGTCCTGCTTCAGGCTTCATCCATACGAGGATCAAACTCCCAAGGATCAATGAGCACCCTCCAAGGAGGGAGGTAGATTTGAATCCTATTTTCATCAATAACCTGCCTGAAACCATTGATGCGATCGGCCAGCCGATTGACATGGCCGTCAATGTAAAACCAGCTACCGTAGGCGAGCGTTCCATCACACCCTGTACGAATGTTGGGAGGAAACTTGATAATCCAATCATCATAACCCCTGTAGTCAAAGATACAAGATTCGCAATCAGGATGGAGCGCTCCTGCCAGAGTTCAAATGGCATCATTGGTTCGGCAGCTTTCTTTTCCTGACGAATGAATAAGCTGAAGGCGATGATGGCCACTAATGCCAAGGAAATGACCGGAGCTGAAGCCCATGACCATTTTACTCCTCCTTCTACGAGTATCACCATAAGAGTGGATATGGATAACGTCAATAGCGTTGCACCGATGTAATCTATATCACGTTTTTTCTTTTCGATATTTTCATGAAGGAAAAACCAAATTCCAATAAAGGCTAGTAAGCCCAGAGGGATATTAACCCAGAATACAAGCTTCCAAGTCAGGGATTCAACGAGCAAGCCGCCTAAAGCTGGTCCCATGACCGCCGAAATGCCCCAAACGCTTGATAGGTACCCTTGAACGCGTGCCCTTTCCTCATTTTTATAGATATCACCAACAATCGTTGAAGCTACAGGAGCTACAGCCCCCGCCCCAAAACCTTGTACAAAGCGATAAATGATGAGTTCCGTCATGGAATTGGCAAAGCCGCAAAGAAGGGAGCCAATTAAGAAAACAACGATGCCAAATAATAGGACAGGTTTTCTACCGAGAATATCCGATAGCTTTCCATATATCAGGACTGTCACGGCGTTCATTAACAAATAACCTGAAAACACCCAGCTGTAAAGTGAAAAACCACCTAAATCACTTACAATGGCCGGCATGGCCGTCGAAACGATCGTTCCTTCAATAGCATTCATAAACATAGCCAACATGATGGCAGCTAAAATGAAGGGGCGTTTCAATTTTTTATTCTGCACTTTTGTACTATCCAACGCTTGGCCCAATTTCCGCATCCTTTCCAAATAAACAATAACTTTTATAGATTTTACCACCAGCTGGATCAAATATGTAAAAAAGAAAACCCGCCAATTGGCGAGTCTTAAAGTTACGATCAATTTCAGCCTTACATATTTATTCAGGTGCATTTTGTTTAAATACTTTTTTCAAGATTGCTCTTCTCGTTAAAATACCTTCAAATACATGATCATCATTCTCTACACAGACAAACGGATGATCAATCAACAATTCCACACCCTTAGTCAATGTATCTTCAATATGCAGGCGAGGTATTTCTATATTCATTATTTCAGAAACTTTTTTATTCTCAAGATTATCAAATTCAATTCGTTCCAGTCCCAAGATTGAATCAAGAATGACTGGTGTGCTAATTAAGCCATGCAATTTATACATAGGATCTAACACAGGAATGGCCGTATAACCGCTCTTTGTTAATACCAATAGTGCATGTTCTAAATTATTGGTTACCTGCACGTGGGCCACGCGTTCAGAAGAAATCATTAAGTCTTTAACGCTGGATTCCAATAAATCCCCATCATGAGTACCGATCATGTTAAAACCCCTTACCATATGTTTTTATATACAGCTCTTTCTATAGTTTAACATATGTAAGCAGAAAAGGCTCATTCCCAGACCAATAAAATCCCAAACTGTGGGATTTTCGCAAGAGATCCTTAGCCCTTACTAGTTTTGATGTTAACCTGTTTAAAACCGCATTCCGGGCATTGATAAATCACATTTTGGTTGGATTGTGCCGTCAATACATTTTCCATTTCCCTTTCCTCACCGCATACTGGGCATATTACCATTGGATTTTTCATTTACATCCCTCCAATTAATAAGATGTCGTAAAAATCACTACTTCATTCAAAAAGTGAAAATTGAACGGCCTCATTTACAATAAAAAAGCCGCTTCCAAAGGAAGGCGGCTTTTTGTGATTTTTTAAGATTGAAGAAGATCAAAGATTTCAATGGTAATCATATCAATATTATCGAATTGATATTTTGATGATTTCCCTTTATCACTGTATACTTCAAGCTCGAACATTTCTGTTTTGCTGAAATATGTAACTTGGCACTTTTTCACACCATCTATTTCAAAAAAACGTTGAGCAGATTCAGATTCCTTCGCTTGCTCTTGAAGACTTTTCAATCTGGTAAGGATGCCCTGTAATTGAGACATACTCCCTCTCCTTTCTGAATAAAACCTTTTCGATAGGTTTCACTATACCATACTTTTCTATCCAGTAGCCACGCTGAAATAAATTCAGAATAATTTAAAACTTCATTCTTTACATGGAACTATTAACAGAATAAAATAAGGAATGGATTTTGTACATGAAAAAATTTCTGGGGGTAGATTCTGTTGGGAAATATTAGTGAACTTGGTTATCGCATTTCATTGATTGATGGTTTTGATTTGGATAGAAGAAATCGTACAGGAACATATGTAATTGCCGATAAAGAAATCACTTTAGTCGAAACTTCCGCCAGCCCTTCCATCCCCCACTTAATGAAAGGGCTCGAAGATTTGGGAATCGCCCTCGAGGATATTACATATATCATTCTTACCCATATTCATTTGGACCATGCAGGTGGAGCCGGACTTTTTTTAGAGCATTGTCCGAATGCCAAAGTGATCGTCCATCCAAAAGGTGCACGGCATCTAGAAGACCCAACACGTTTAATCGCTGGGGCTAAAGCGGTCTATGGTGAAGATTTCGACGAGCTTTTCGATCCGATTTTACCTATACCATTTGATAGAATGCTTACTAAACATGATGGGGATTCCCTAAAAACAAGTGATAATTCCTCATTGACCTTTTATGACACCCCAGGACACGCAAACCATCATTTAAGCATTTTCGATTCCGTTTCAAAAGGCATGTTTTCAGGTGACACCGTAGGCATCTATTATCGTGAACTCGATGAAGAAGGTTTCGAATTTTACTTACCGTCCACATCACCAAACCAATTTAACCCAGATGCGATGCTTGCTGCAGCGGAATTGTACGAGAGCATCGGCGTCGAGCGTATATATTTTGGCCATTACGGGGTATCGGAAAATCCTAAGGAAGTATATAAACAACTTCATTACTGGCTGCCCAAATTTGTGGAGACTGCCAAATCGGCATATAGGGAATTTGCTAGCTTTGAGGAACAAGTGGCAGCAACCAGTAAAAATATTTTCACGGAAGTCGCGATTCATTTAGGCGAAAAAGGAATCACCACCGATCATCCTGTTTTTGAAATCATTGCCATGGACCTAAATGTTTGCTCCATGGGTTTGATAGACTATCTAGTAAAGCAGGAAAAGGATAGGTAGGAGGGTCCTTTAAGGTCTTTTCCTATTCAAATGTCTTGGCATTCTCTATAATGAAAAAGTAAACCCTACCTAAAGCATACATGGAGGAATGAAATGAAAGACGTTACGCTTTATACCCAACCTGATTGCCCTCCCTGCAAAATCATGAAAATGTTCTTTGATGATAATAATGTCGTATACAAAGAAAAAGATATTAAAGCAGATGGACATGCACGTAAAGAACTAACGAATAAATACGGCGCCTATTCCACACCAACGGTCGTAATCGATGGGAAAGCCATCATTGGTTTTGAACTGGACGAAATAAAGAAAGAACTGAATATATAACAAAAAGTCTAGAGAAGCTTTTCCTCCTCTAGACTTTTTCATTTTAGTCTCCATACTTTTCAATTTTGAAATACTTTCTTTTAAAGTACCTTATTTCATTTTTTCACTTCATACTTTACGTCCATTACCTTCCAAACGTCATTTTCCTTTTTCAATGTAACTGATTCAAGATGCTTACCCATAGATACAGGTCCGTCCCCTGTGTCTTTGAATTCCTCCTGAACATAAATGAACTCGCCGTTTTTCCCATATACTATTTCCGTATTCTTATCGTAACTGAAAAATGGGATATAATAGGGAGCGAAGTCTGAACCAAATGCGGTATAACCGCCATCGACTTTCACTACATTCGATTTAACAAACTTCTCGATGAACTCACCTGTGAAATGTGTATCCAACTTCCCTTCAATCTCTTCCTTCGTACGAACTTCCTCACTGATCGAACCTTGATTCTCCGCTGCAGCTCGTACTAAAGATAGTACTTCCTCTCTATGTAAGCCCTCCGCTGAAGCTGTGAACCCTCCTCCTAAAAATAAAAGGACACTGGCAAGACATGCAACTAAATATTTACTCATTCCAATCATCTCCTAGTAAAAGAATTTCTCCTAATGGTTCGGATTTCTGCCTATGTCTTTCATTACCCGTCAAGAACAAAGCCAAACTACAAAATCATATTATCCGCGAGATCTTGATGCTATTGCCTATTCTTCACAATAAAAAAGAAGATTTCATGATATTGAAATCTCCTTCTTACGATCATTGAAAAGCATAGTACAAAATAAAACCGGCAACCAAAATCGTTCCAACAAAAAGTGAAACGAATATCGGGTTCTTTAAATAAGGATGTTCTTTAACTGAATCATCGATAGTCGAATCATATCTGGCTTTCACTTTCTGTGCCCTTGCTACAGAATAAGTATAAAAGAGCAGATATAACGCCATTACAGTAACGATCATGATTAGAATCCAGATGTACGTGCTCAAAATATGTCTCCTCCAAGCGCATCGTTTCTGCTTATCGTTACACATTTTAAGCGATTGTATACATGAATCGTCTTACTATAATAGGGCTTCATTTTCATATAAATAACTATACGAAAGATCAAAGAAAATGTATTCTTTATTATTCAGGGGATATGAAAAGGTCCGGATGGTTTCTCCCGTTTCGATATCACTGTATAAATCGGATAAAATCCCTTTTTTCTCATTACGCATCTTTACGATATTTTCGAGAAAATAAGGTCTCCAGCTCCAATTTTTATTCAAATAACTCGGTTGGGCTACCCATTGCTTGTCCTTATGGAGGATATTGGGTGATTTTTGATACCCCTCTTCATCACAAATATAAAGCCGAAAACATATGGAATCCCATTTTTTCGCCAAAATACCGAGAAACTCTTCATGGGTGCCAACTCGCTTTTCCTGTTTTAAGAAATTTTGCATATTTTCGTTGAATTGAAAAGTCTTTTGATAAACGGCTTCAAGCTTCTTGGTCTCGAGTGAAATGAAGGACTGACATTCTTGATGGAACTTTTCACGAAGTAAATCTTTATTAATGAACTCGCCGTGCGGTTTCGCCAAAAAGTATCCTTGATAATATCGTCCCCCGTTCTTCCATGCGAAACGAAGTTGGTATTCGGACTCAATGTTCTCAAAAAGTAAATTGGCGCCGATTTTTCGTGCTAGCATGGTTAGAGAAAACAGGATGACCTGATAGGCATCTCCACCTGAAATGCGAAGCTGGTCCAGGTTCACTTTTAAAATATTCGGAGAAATCTGTGCGATTCGGTCTAATTGGGTATCTTGCCCTAAATGATCTAAAGCTATCTTAATCCCATATGTTTTAAAGTAAGCAAGCACATGCTGCAAAGGATCGAAGTTTTCCGGACTGATCGTGTCTGATAATTCCAGCACGATCCGGTGCATTTCCTCTGGTTGGAAATGACGATGTAAAATCTCCATGAATTCTTCGCCATGATCCAGCATAAGCAGATTAGGATCTCTGTTGATAAAGATAAGAAAATCTTCACCATAGTCTTTTATTCTCTCTAAGGCAATTTCAAGTACGTAATTATCCACTTCCACTCTGTACTCTTCCGGAACTGCAGAATCGTGAAAAAAAGGGCCAAGGCTTTTATATTCCGCTTGTTCCTCATAGCGCCCTAGAATTTCATACCCGATTACCTGATGTTGATCTGCACTGAAAATCGGTTGAAAGAATGGTGTCACCTTGTCTAAATTCTTTAATATCTTTTCTGTATCCATGATGCATCTTCCCCCTAATTACGAAAACACCAATATGCCAAAATTATACCATTAGTTTCTAGCATTGATAATAAATAATTTTAATTCCTACTATATAACTCTTTTTTCAGCCAATTAAAATTCGCTGATCTTTCGGATCCTTTTGAATGAAACTGAATGATTCTCCATTGAAAAGGCATTGTCCATATATGGAACAATGCCTAATGCCTTATCAAAAAGGGAAGAACCATGGAATCGTGATCACCATGATAACGCCAATGAAAATCTGTATGGATATCCCGATCATGATAAAATCCTTATACTTGTAATCACCTGCTGTCATGACAAGCGCGTTGGTAGTGGCCACCCTTGGAGTGGATAGCGCTAAACTGCCAGCAACGGCAAGGCATAAAAACACAGGAAGAGGATCTATCCCTTGATTCACTGCAGATGTAAGGGCAATGGGCGTCATGATTACCGTCGCAGCTCCATAGGGGATGAATTGGCTTAGGATAAGTGTCAGTAGGTAAAAGACAGCTAATATGCCGTGTGCCCCGATATTACTGAATAAAACGGCAAGCCAATCACTTATCATCCTCACTCCACCGGTATTATCCAATGCAGCCGTTATTCCGAACATAGCGGCAATCAATAGTACAGGTTCCCAGTTAATCTTTTGGTAAGCATCCTCCATAGAACGGACACATCCGGTGATCACCATCAACAATGCTGCGGTCACTACCGATAGTACAGCTGGGATGGACTCCATTGATAAAAGAATGACCATAAATGCAGTGATTCCCAAGGCAATCCATGCCTTGCCCTTAGAGTTGACCGGAGAGCCATCTTCCGAGGTACTTCCAATAACGATGACATCCTGTAAATCAGTGGAAATCCGCTCAATGTTCTCCCATTCTCCATGAATCAGGATTGCATCTCCCGGTTTCAGTCGTTCCGTCCCGACATCCGCTTGAATATATTCACCGTTCCGATTGATTGCCAGCACATTACATTGGTATTTCTCACGAAAATGCACATCTATCAAGGTTTGATTTTCATAATCCGAATTGGGCACGATCAATATTTCCGTCAATCCAAACCTACTGCTAAGAAAATGTTTTTTTATTTGTTCGGTATTGAAATGTTTAAACTCCAGTTCATAATTAAGAGCCAATCTCTCAACTGCTTCTTCTTCTCCAAACACCAAAATGATATCTTCAGGATGAAGAACCTCATCCGCTCTGGCTGAAATCGTCAACTGCCTTTGCAACAGCGGCAATTGCTTATCCTTTGGCTTCCGTTGGATTTCAATCAAAGTCAATTCATACTGGATAGGAAGCTGAAGGTCCGACAGCCTTTCTCCAACAATATCGGAAGTAGCGGGTATATGCAGATAATGCAACCGGTCATATACTTTGTACATGCCGGCAAGCTCCCCTGCGGACAGTCCCTTTACACTATTGTTCGCGGCAATCGTTTTCTCAGGTAGCAAGAGGCGGCCAAGTGTCAACATGAAGAATAACCCTGCCGCAAAAGCGATCAAGCCCACAGGTGTAAAGTCAAAAAATGATAATGTTCCTATTCCGTTTTGCCTTAATACATCAGCAACAATCATATTGGAAGGGGTACCAGTAAGCGTTAATAGCCCGCCAATACTGCTTGCATAGGCAAGGGGCAATAAATACCTTGTCGGACTTGTTTTTTGTTGTAAAGCCATGCTCATAACGAGAGGTAGCAGTATGGAAACAATTCCTGTTCCACTTAAAAATGCACTTAATATTCCAGCTGTCAGCATCACGATAAGCAGCGATTTCCATTCACTGCCCCCACATAAACCCAACAACTTATTTCCTGCCTTTTCCACTATTCCTGAATTTAACAGGCCGGCACCGACGATAAATAGCCCAGCTAGCATGATTACCACTTGATTCGCAAACCCGGCCACCAGTTCATCCAATGTAAGTATCCCCAGTAAACCCAGGATGGCTAGTGCACTAAGTGCAATTAAATCGGCGCGAAATTTCCCTTGTATAAAAAGCGCAATAGCGCATAGAAGTATAATCAGTGTAATAAACATTGGTTCGGTCATCATGTTACCTCCGTATAGATGTTCAATTTCAAACCGGATACGGTTTCATTAAACCCCAGTTTACATGTTTTTCATATGCGTACAGAAGATATTTTCTTCATTTTATGTATATTGTTTGTTAGTATTAGGAAGTAACATTTTTATATTAGATAGGTTGATTAATTTGAATAAACCCATATCCAGAAGAACATTTTTAAAGAAAAGCCTTGGTACATTGGCTACCGTAACCGGTTTAGGTATTGGCGGAAGCTATTATGCTCATAATCTGGAGCCGAAATGGTTAGAAACCAAGCATATTGTAATCAGCCATCCCCTTATTCCAAAAGGTTTTCATGGCATGAAAATGATCCAATTCAGTGATACGCATTTAGGCTTTCAATTTCAGCTTAAAGATTTACAAGCAATTGTCAATAAGATAAACCAACTGGACCCGGATGTCATTTTATTTACCGGAGATTTAATGGACCAGCCTAATAAATACAAGGCTCAGCAGAAAATCCCTTCTGTATTGAATCAGCTCAAAGCACCACTTGGAAAATTCAGCATCTACGGTAACCATGATCATGGGGGATATGGCTCAGAAATTTACAGCGATATCATGAAGAAATCACATTTTACCATGTTGCAAAATACCTCAACTAAGATTACCTTATTAACGGCTGAAGAAATATACATTGCCGGTGTTGATGATGCCATGCTTGGAAAACCTGATTTTGAAAAAGCCCTTGCAGGCATCCCAGAAGAAGTGTTCACCATTATGCTTTCGCATGCCCCTGACCTTGCCGATACATCAAGGAATTACGACATCCAGTATCAAATAAGCGGTCACAGTCATGGAGGTCAAGTACAAATTCCCTTTGCAGGAGCCCTTGTAACTCCCCCCTACGCTGAAAAGTACCGAGAAGGCACGTATGAAATTGACTCGTTAACATTACATGTTAATAGAGGGCTTGGCACTACCCGGCTCCCATATCGTTTTCTTTCTCGTCCTGAGTTGACGGTTTACGAATTCCAGGCAAAAAAATGATAGTGTATAACACAGGGGAATTCCGCCAGACTCATTAACAAAACCTGTTCGACCAAAACAGCTTCTTGCCTAAATCATCCGTAATGGATTCCTATGAATTATAGCATTAGAATTATATTTGAGAAAACCAGGTTTTTTTACCAGTAACGATCGTCATAAAGGCTTTGCCATACTTAAGTAGCCGCAAAGGAAAGTGCCGATACAACCTAAAACCGACACCGTCATATAGATCAGGCTATCTATATAACGGTGTTTTCTTATAAGTTCGAGTGTTTCCATACTGAATGTAGAAAAGGTCGTAAAGGCTCCCAGGAAACCTATTATCAGGAAAACCTGCAAAGATAAAGCCCAGCTTTCTTTCTGTGGAAATACCATTCCTAAACCGAAAGAACCTATAAGGTTAATCAATAAAATACTAAAGGGTATCGAGACTGCTGGCAATAGCCTATTAAAAATAATCTGCAAGACATATCTAGAGGCCGCTCCCAAAAAACCTCCTATAAAAACTGAAAGGACTTCAATCAAAGGGGCTCACCTCTCCGTCTATTAAAAAGGCCCAGTCCGAGGAAACCGGCAACCAAACCAAAGAAAAGCGTGGCCCCAAGATACAGTCCTGCAAAAGGCAGAGAAGTCTGCAGTAGATCCACCACTTCCTGGGAAAATGTGGACATCGTGGTGAAACCGCCGCAAAACCCGCTGCCCAGCGCTAAAAACAAAAATGATTTCTTTTTCGAGGCGAAATAGCCATTAATCATTCCAAGTAAAAAGCTGCCTACTATATTTATTAAGAGGGTTCCAAACGGAAAGAAGGAATGGCCAGTAGTCAAGATCACGCAATAACGTAATATCGCTCCCGTCGCTCCTCCAAAACCGACGGCAAAAATGCTTTTAAACCGTTCCATTACAGTCACCTCAAATTTTTCTCACAAGTAGATTCATTATAACAGATTAGGATGAAACAGGCTCTTTTCTAATAAAAATCCATACTATGTAAAGAATTAGAGAAAAGGAGGCTAATTATGCAAACACAGCATTATCCTTACTACCACTATCCTCAAACCATAATGCTACAGAACGAATACAGAAATGCATATGGGAATGAATATGGACCTGAATATTGGAATGACGAGCGCTTCTTTCCTTTCTTTCCTCTATTGGCGCCTGTAGCTTTTGTTGCAGGATTGGCAATTGGACCGTTGCTATTCAATAACCGTCCACCTATCTATCCTCCATATCCTCTTCCATACCCGCCAGCTTACCCTCCTTATCCCGCTTATCCTGCTTACCCTGCGTATCAAGGTTTTCAGGGCTACCCACAACAATTCGGAGCACAGGCACAGGCTGGGGTATCTGAAAATATCAATATATACACTCAATAAGGATTGGACAGAAGGCGTCATTAAACGCCTTCTTTTTCTTATCCCAAAAGGCGCTCGATTGAATTTTACTTCCTTATATATTTTGAAGTGGTATAATATGAAAATGAATAGTTGGTAAAGTGTTGGGAAATGATTGTCATACCCTAGAGATGTACATGCATTATTATTTTACTATTTTCAGCCTAATTGGCACACACGTCTCTATTTCAACCAATATAAAAACAGGTTTTTATTGAAGGAGTTCTGTAACATCCCTTCTAACCTTATTTAGAAAAGGAGTTTCCATAATGAACCAAACGAAAGGACATTCTGAAAGGGATGAGTTTTCGATTAACTCCCTTGCCCAAGCCGTGTTTATTGTTAATAAGCATGCAAAGACTGCGTTGGAGCCAAAGAATTTATATAATTTAAAGCGGCTCGCATTAAACAAGCTTATGCAAGAAGGAAAAGCGAAGAAGATTGGACTTCATTTCTCCGATAACCCTCGCTTTGCAGCACAACAATCCGACGTGATCGTTGAATGCGGATCATATGTTTTTCATTTACCTCCCACTAAGGAAGATTTGAAAAAACTACCCCACCTCGGCAGCCGGGCAGCATCCATACGGAACCCTAAAGCGTCGTTGTCATTATCCAAGGCCAAACAAATCCTGCAATCTTACGTTGGACAAGCAGGTGAAAAACAACCGAACCCTACCAATACCGAGAAAAGGTCTTACGGGCGTGGGTCGGTCAAGCAACCTTTTCACAATCCATTCCCATCTTCCTTTTTAGGAAAAGGTTCCAAGTATTAAGTATTTATTTCGGATAAATCAAACGGGCCGTGAGGTAATGCCTCATCGGCCCGTTTTCACATTTATAATGCAAATCTGTCTATCAAATTTATAAGCTCCGTAATTTCAGGTTTGCTGATTTGTGCGTCAGCACCTACGACTTGACCTTTATGACGCAAGCTGTCCGTAATCAAAGAAGAGAAAATAATCACCGGCAATACTGCGAGTTCACCGCTTTCCTTTATTCTTCTAGTCAAATGATGACCATCCATTTGGGGCATCTCAATATCGGTAATCACCAATTGCACTTCTTCTTCGACCACTTTTCCTGATGCAATCAAATTCTCCAGATAATTGATTGCATCAAGTCCATTCTCATAAAACTCCAAGTACTTGAATCCAGCCTCTGACAGTGTATCGTACAGCAGCTTTCTCAGTAATGGAGAATCTTCTGCAATCAGGATTTTCTTATCTGAGTTTTGCCTGTTACCGAGCTTTTTAACCTGCTGGATGTTTATCCCTGATTCCGGATTGATTTCGACCACTATTTTTTCAAAATCGAGTAACAGTAACATTTCGCTATTTAATTTTATTACTCCGATAATCTGACTTTCAAGGCCTTGGTACATATCCGACGGCTTTTCGATTTGAGACCAGGAAATACGATGGATCTGTGTTACCGTATGGACATGGAAGACCACTTTTTGCTGATTGAATTCAGCCACAATGAATTTATCCTGCTCAGGAGTTTCTGATGGCGGAAACCCTAAAGCATCCGCTACATTCACAATTGGCAGGACTTCACCGCGAAGCTCAATGATCCCCTCCACATTTGGATGGGAATGAGGTACAAGCGTGATGGGGACAGGATTAATGATTTCCTTCACCTTAATTACGTTAATGCCGAATTTATTCCTTCCGATGCCGAATTCCACTATTTCAAGCTCATTTGTTCCACTTTCAAGTAATATCCCTTTATTTGCTTCCAATTTTCATCTCGCCCTTCTCTTACATTTACATTTTATAATTCCATCATTCATTTAACCGGGCAGGCAAGTCCTGCTCTTGGATACATAGACCTAACATGGTTTTATAAATGAACTCATACCTAATAATTCGGTTAATTATGTCTTTTGTTTAGAGCAAAGATAAAAAAGAATCAAGAAGTGATTATCATCTATTCAAGCAAAACAAAAAAGGGACCCATACTGGTCCCTTTGATCATTTTTCACTATTGCCGTTCCGGCAATCATATCATGAAGGCCTGTTCTCCGGTCCAACCCCCGCGATTATATAACTGACATAAAAGCTGATAGGATCGTCGCAAAATAATGCCCTGTAGCCCTTCAAAACCCTATTCGTTCTCCATTTAAATCGGTCACTTTACTAGTCAGGAGTATTTTACCGAACCTTCCTTGCCATTACGAGGAATTCATCTCCCATTAATGATATTCACGCTAAAGCGTAACCAAGACCCAGCATACTCTTCTCTTTCCTATGGATTACCAATAGCCAGTACTCCCATATCAACAAATCTCATATTCATAAATTTGGTATTTTGCAAAATATACTCAAATGAATACCGGTATCATTAAAGCAGCAAGTCAGTTAGTTGTTTTCAGCTCTTTCGTGACCTTTTCCTTGGAGTGAGCCAACCTTTTTTAACAAAGAATAAAAACATCATCAAAGCAATTCCGCCCATCATTCCAAGGACGAGGAAATAGCCATAGTGCCAATTCAATTCCGGCATGTATTCAAAATTCATCCCATATACGCCTACTATGAAGGTCAGCGGCATGAAAATTGTAGTGATTACAGTCAATGTCATCATCGTTGAATTCATATTATTAGAGTTCACCGACAAATAACTATCCCGGATATCGGAGGAGAAATCTCGGTAAGATTCCAGCATTTCAGTTAATTTAAGAAGATGATCGTACACATCAGTAAAATACAGGTGCTGATCTTTTAAGTAATTCAGACGCTCTGATGAAATCATCCTGTATAATAAATCACGCATCGGTAAAATGGTCCGACGGAGCCTGGACATATCCGTTCGTAAATCGAATAGCTGATCCATCAATTCGTTTATCGTTTCATTTTCAGTATTGTCCTCAATGCTCCCCAATTCGCTTTCCATTTTATACACAGGAGGGAAAAATTCATCGACGATCCTGTCAATTATCCTGTGCATCAAGAAAAAGGGACCTTGCTTCAACATTTTATTTCCAGGAATTTCTTCCCACACCTTTTCAAGTTCAAGCATTTCTTCCTTATGAAAAGTGACAATCCATTTTTCACCAACAAACATATCCAATTCAACTGCTCTAAATACCTTCTGCCTGAGAGCATGAATCACAAGAAATTGGTAGTCCTCATAAAAATCCATTTTGGGACGTTGGTTAAAATCATCCAGGCAGTCTTCAATTGCCAGCGGATGAAAGTGAAAATGATTGGATAAAAGTTCGATCTCCTTGTTTGTGGGGTTGGAAAAATCCACCCAATACCACTCGATATCCGTATTATCCATTTCTGATAGCGGCAAACCAAAACTGACTTCTTGGTTAGAAGTAATTGCGCAAGTCCTTATCATATGTATCAACCCTCTAATTTTTCTTATCATTCATTATACCTTTAATTCATTAATCTCAAAAAGTATTTCTCCCCCATCCAAACTAAATGATAAAATAGAATGAATCCGTCAAACATAGTACATAATCTCATGAAGTATGAAAAGGGAGGATATTCATAGTGGAACATTTAATAAACCCTCTAGTAAAAGAAGTTCAAATATCAGGGATCCGTAAATTCTACAATATGGTCGCTGAAATCGAAGGCACCATTTCCTTAACGATAGGACAGCCTGACTTTCCAACTCCAATGCATATTAAAGAAGCGGCAAAACAAGCCATCGATAATAATTATACCGTTTATACTCACAATGCCGGCTATCAGGAATTAAGGGAAGCTGCTTCTGAATATGTAAAGGATAAATACAAGCTTAGTTATGATCCATCGAATGAAGTTATAGTGACCTCGGGTGCAAGTGAAGGCATTGACATTACCTTTCGAACGATCCTCATCCCAGGGAACGAAGTAATATTACCAGGGCCGGTCTATCCAGGATACGAACCCATCATCAAAATGTGCGGTGCAAACCCGATTTATGCCGATACAACAAAAAATGGATTTCGTTTGACTGCAGATATAATTGAAAAGTACATAACTGATCAAACTCGTTGCATCGTCCTGCCATATCCATCGAATCCGACTGGGGTTACGTTGTCTTCCAAAGAATTATTGGACATTGCCGAACTGGTAAGGGGCAAGGACATCTTTATATTGGCGGATGAAATATACAGTGAACTTGTATTCGATCAGGAACATGTATCGATTGCCACGTTCTTAAAAGAACAAACCATCGTCCTGAACGGTTTGTCCAAGTCCCATTCCATGACCGGGTGGAGAATTGGCCTTCTGTTTGCGCCTGCAGCCGTGTCTCAGCATATCCTGAAGGTCCATCAATACAATGTGACTTGTGCCTCCTCCATATCGCAGAGAGCTGCCTTGGCTGCCTTGACAGCAGGTAAGGATGATGCCATTCCCATGAAGACAGAGTATGCACGGAGACGTGAATACGTATACAGTCGTTTACAAGCGATGAAACTGGAAATAATCAAACCAAATGGTGCTTTTTATTTCTTTATAAAGCTTCCGAAAGGCTACACCACCTCCCTCGACTTTTGCCTCAAGCTTGTTAAACAGGAAAAAGTGGCAGTAGTCCCTGGAGATGCTTTCTCTCCACTTGGCGAAGGGTACTTTAGGATATCCTATGCCTATTCAATGGAAACACTTGAAAAGGCTTTGGACCGTATAGAAGCATTTTTAGCTTGATTGAACCGGACAAAAAAGTGGCCTTCAATAAAACGATTGAAGGCCACTTTCCTATTCTCGAAAATTTCAGCTACTGATTGTATTACACCATGTCGGACAACTAATACAATCTCCGTAAAAAACGAATTTCCCGATATCCCTCTTCCTTATTCGTCGTGGTAAGGCTCACTTCAACGATGGACCCAAGTAAATCAGCCATCACTTCTTCAAATTCCTTTGCGGAGCGCGGCTTTGAAAGACCTAAACTTTTCAATTCCCGCATCAGGATCTGGAAGCCGGCATTCGTTTCGATATGACTGAATTTCACCGGCAAGATTAGCGGACTTTCATTCATTAATTTCAGATCCCAACGAATGGGCTTTGTTTGATGAATGGTTTTCTCGCGTTTATACCCTTCAATCCTGACAATATATCGACCATCTTCTAATTCCTGGAATTTCATATTGATATCATCGAATTCGCCCATAACGATCACTCCTTTTTGTAAAGGCTGTCGCTATCAGCTTATTCATGAAAAAGATATGCTAGCACTTAATTATAGTGTTTATATAATGCCTGGGTACCGCTATTTTCCTCACCAGCTTCTGCCAGCCCCTCATATAGGGATTTGCTCAGGCTTAACCCCGGAGCCTCCATTCCCATCCTTTCAGCTTCATCAAGTGCAATTTTCATATCCTTAATAAAATGCTTGATATAAAAACCTGGTTCAAAATCCCCTTTGACCATTCGCGGCACAAGATTGGACAGTGACCAGCTTCCGGCAGAACCCGATGATATGCTTCTCAGAACCTGGTCCGGATCCAACCCCGCCTTTTTGGCATAAGAAATCGCTTCAGTTACTCCGATCATGTTAGATGCAATGGCAATTTGATTGCACATTTTCGTATGCTGTCCTGACCCAGCAGGGCCTTGGTGGACAACATTACTGCCCAGGGTATCAAAAATGTGCCGGACCGCTTCAAACGCCTCACTATCGCCGCCAACCATTATCGTAAGCTTCGCATCACGAGCACCGATATCCCCTCCAGAAACCGGTGCATCCAATGATTCCATTCCTCTTTTCTTGGCTTCCTCTGCTATTCTCACGGCCAAGGATGGTGTGGAGGTAGTCATATCGATTAAATGGGCTCCTTTTTTCCCATTCTTGATAAGACCATTTTCCCCAAGATAAATTTCTTCCACATCGCTAGGATATCCTACCATTGAAATGATCACATTAGCTTTCTGTGCGATTTCCTTAGGTTCAGATGCCCACTTTGCACCCAGTGAGAGAAGTTCACTTGCCTTTGCTTCCGTCCTTGTATAAACGAATACCTCAAATCCTGCTTTAAGTAAATTGGCCGCCATACTTTTTCCCATAACTCCCAAACCTATGAATCCGATCACATCGTTCGATTGCGTCACTGCAAATTCCTCCCAATCATTTTGTTTAAAACGTTAAATGGACTTTATCATTCCTCCGTCAACTAAATAGGACTGGCCAGTTAAATATGTATTAGCACCTGAAACAAGGAAAGTAACGAACTTGGCAAATTCCTCGGGTTCCCCATAACGGCCAAGTGGGATTTTATTGATGGATTGTTCAGTGATCTTCTCAGGTGAGACGCCTTGTTTTTCTGCATTCATTTTATCAAGGTGCTGAACGCGGTCCGTTGCGATCCTTCCAGGACCAACTGTATTGACCAAAATCCGGTCTGGAGCTAACTCGGAAGCTAACGTCTTTGACAACCCCACGATTGCAGTCCGGAATGTATTCGATAATATCAATCCAGGAATCGGTTCCTTAATGGATGAAGATGCAATATTTACGATTTTTCCGCCCTGTTTTTTTAGATGCGGCAAGCTCTCACGAATCGTCCTTATGAAGCTTAGTAAATTAAGTTCGAAAGATTGTTGCCATTCTTCATCATTGAAATCTGTAAATGATCCCCCTGGGGGCCCACCGGCGTTATTAATAAGAATGTCGATACCGCCCAACTCTTCAACAGTTTTCCCAACCAAGCTTTTAATATCTTCAGCCTTTGTTATATCCGTTACCATATAAGCCACTTTACCAGCCCCAAGCTGTGATAATTCCCTTTGCACGGCGGCAAGCTTTTCACCATCACGGCTGGCTAGCATGACATTTGCTCCTTCTTTTACCAATTCTGCTGCCATCGCCTTTCCCAAACCTTGGCTTGAAGCTAAAATCAAAGCATTTTTCTTTTCCAAATGTAATTCCATAAAATATCATATCCTCCATTTCGTAAAATAAAATAATAATTCCATTATATCGTCATAATCGAAATGTGAAAAATCTGAATAATCATTCTCTGGTTTTTTTTATTCCCTGTGGTTAAACTCAAAAAATTGCCGGTTGGATAAACCAACCGGCGACAAAGGGGGAAATGAGAATGTCAGCTGCCCTAATAGAGCCAAACAACTGTGCTTGCTTTTTATTTACCCCCATTTTGTTGCAATAAACATTCTTTATCAAAATGTTAAGAATAAATTACAGGAAAGCACCCGATCCGAAGGGGATGGGGTGCCGTTTATATCATTTATTTATTGCTTCAAAGCGTTAACTACCGCTTCTTTCACATTATCATTCGTATCCAGCACTAAAACTTCCTGAGATAGTTTTTTCATCTCTTCAAGCGAAAGTTGGCTGATTAAGGAACGTGCTTTTAAAATGGAAGTGGCACTCATTGAGAATTCATCAAGGCCCATTCCGATCAAGATCGGGATAGCAACTTCATCTCCAGCCATCTCACCGCACATCCCGGCCCATTTCCCTTCTTTATGAGCTGCATCTATAACCATTTTAACAAGGCGTAAAATCGCTGGATTATATGGTTGGTATAAATAAGATACTCTCTCATTCATTCGGTCAGCGGCCATCGTATACTGAATCAAGTCATTAGTGCCTATGCTGAAGAAATCGACTTCCTTAGCAAATATATCAGCCATCACAGCAGTTGAAGGGATTTCAACCATAATTCCGACTTCAATTTTTTCGGCAACTTGAACACCATTATCAAGCAATTCCTGTCTAACTTCAGCCAAGACGGCTTTTGCTTCGCGGAATTCAGCTAATGTTGCAATCATCGGGAACATGATTTTCAAATCACCGTAAATGCTTGCACGAAGCAGGGCACGGAGCTGGGTCCGGAAAATCTCCTGCTCATTTAAGCAGAGGCGAATCGCACGGTAACCAAGGAAAGGATTCATTTCCTTAGGAAGCTCTAGATAAGGTAACTCCTTGTCTCCGCCTATGTCAAGCGTTCTGACGACTACAGGCTTTCCTGACATTCCTTCCAGCACCGCTTTGTATGCCTCGAACTGTTCTTCTTCACTCGGAAAGTCATTTCTGCCCATATAAAGAAATTCCGTACGGTATAACCCGATGCCTTCACCGCCATTTTGATGAACGCCCTCTAGATCTTTCGGCGTACCGATATTGGCAGCCAATTCCACATGATGACCATCTTTTGTAACAGTTTGTTCATGAACCAGTTTCGCCCACTCAGCCTTTTGCAAAGCATATGCTTCCTGTTCCTCTTCGTAGCGTTTCACGAGTTCAGGAGTAGGATTGATGTGCACTTCACCCTTTAAGCCATCAATAATGACCAAGTCACCATTTTCAATGGACGAGGTTACTGACTTTGCTCCAACGACTGCTGGAATTTCCAATGAACGCGCCATTATGGCTGAATGGGATGTACGTCCACCGATATCGGTCGTAAATCCTTTGACGTAAGCCGGATTCAATTGTGCTGTATCGGAAGGAGTCAAATCCTCCGCAATGATGATCACTTCTTCAGCAATCATGCTTGGATTTGGAATATGAACACCTAAAAGATGTGACAACACCCGTTTCGTAACGTCACGGATATCCGCTGCACGTTCCTTCATGTATTCATTATCCATTTGTTCAAACATCGTAATGAACATGCTTGCGGTTTCATTTAAGGAAAACTCAGCGTTGACGTTTTCCGATTGTATTTTATCTTGAATTGGAGTGATAAGTTCCGGATCAGCCAAAACTAGCAGGTGCGCGTCAAAAATAGCGGCTTTATCGGCCCCTAAGTCCTTTTCGGCTTTTTCCCTGATTATCTCCAATTCAACTGTTGACTTTTGAATAGCTTCCTTAAAACGGGATATTTCCGCCCCGACATCTTCTATGCTTCTTTTTTCAATCGATAAATCTGGCTCAGTCAGTCGATAGGCTTTAGCGATGGCTATTCCGTTTGAAGCTGCTATTCCACTAATCAAAGTGGACATTATTCTGCTAATCCTTCTCTATTCAACGTTTCAGCAAGTGTGTTCAGTGCATCATTTTCATCGCTTCCTTCAGCAGAAATCGTAATCTCTGCCCCTTTGCCAATACCTAGTGACATTACACCCATAATGGATTTAAGGTTCACTTTTTTCTCTTTATAAGCAAGGTTTATTTCTGAATCGAATTTTCCAGCAGCTTGTACCAGCAATGTAGCCGGCCGAGCATGTATTCCTGTTTCTGCAGTTACTGTAAATGTTTTTTCCACCATATAAATCAATCTCCTTTAGATAAATTAACAAAATAGGTTATGTAAGGGGTGTTCTCTAACCAATCAGTAAAGAAATGCCCTTTTCCTTATCAGAATAGCATTATCATCCCCAACAAACAAACCAAAACTATCTGGTACCTAAAAAATAGTACAAAAATATAGATAGAACTGCAACCATTACTTTTCAGATTCTTCAATAATTAAATGGAAAGCTGTGCATTTTTGGTAAAAAAAGCTCTGAAACTAAGCATAATGAAAAGGACGACCGTTAATGAAACACTCCCGAGAATTCCGATAAGTATAGGAATCTGGTATTCAATTGCGATGAGTGGGCTTATTCCCGACAGGATTTGCCCTGTCATCATTCCTGGAAGGAAAATAATTCCCATCCCGAGCATATTGTTCAAAGTCGGGAGGACTGCCGAGTCGAATGCAGCATCCACATATTTCTTCACAGCCCTTGCTGGAGTCGCTCCAAGCATCAACATCGCTTCTACTTTTTCACGATTACTGCTAATCCCATCATGAAGGTTTTTAAGCGCTAATGTCACACCAGTCATTGCATTCCCCACGATCATCCCTGCTATTGGAATGAAATACCTTGGCTCATACCATGGCGTGAAATGGATCACGACCACATTAAAATAAAAAAAGGCAGCCATGGGACCTGACAACATACTCAGGATGACCATCCTTTTAATTTTCTTATTGAGCGTATGGGGCACTTGCTTAAAAATATTATGGATGGAGAACAAAGCCATTGCACATAGAAATCCTAAAGAAAGTAAAGGGTGAGGATTTTCAAAGATATATGTCAAAACATATCCGGCAAGAATGAGTTGGACCGTCATCCGTACCGTAGCGAGCATGATTTGCTTTTCCCGTGAAATCCCTCGCCATTTAACGATAATGAGCAGGACTACAACAAAGACATAGGCTGCACAAAGTCGCCAGAACTCAATATCTATTATCCCATTACCCTCCATTAATAGTCAGCCTCCTTGGCCTTTTTCAGAACGATCATCTTTTCAGCACATATGTCCGCAAGCTGTTTTGAATGGGTAATCATGATGACCGTTCCTTTTTCCCGCTTTACTTCGTCTAAAAAACGGCTCATGACCCTTAGCTCGGTTTCCTCATCGAGAGCCGAAGTCGGCTCATCCAGTAAATACACTTCTGGTCTCAATAAAAGTAATCTCGCTAGTGCCAGCCTTTGTTTCTCCCCTCCAGAAAGATTTTCCGCCCCCTCATCTAAAGACTTCTGCAATTGTACGGTTTCAAGTGCTTTCACCAATTCGGCTTTATCCTTTTTTTCCCGTTCTGTCAATTCCAGGCCCAGCTGGAGATTTTCTTCAATCGTTCCCGGAAAAGTGAACGGTGTCTGAGAAAGCATTGTGACTTTACGTCGGAGCTCTATCGGGTTGAAATTATCCAGCAACTGATCTTGATAATAGATTGAACCGCTATCCGGGTCATCCATCCTGTTCAATAATCGTAGAAGTGATGTTTTTCCTGCTCCGCTTTCCCCTGTCAAGCAAGTAACCATGCCACCGGATATTTTCAAACCATCAATATGCAGGATGCCTTTATACCTAATTTTTTCAAGCCTAAACATCATTTATCACGCCTGCCTCCCTTACTCCACCTTATCATTATAAGAAACTATCATGATATCGGATAGCGATGCATATGAAAATTTTAATGTTATTTCATTTTCTTTCGCTTTTTTATAGGTTAGTATTATTCCTGCCGAATATACCCTTGATGGACATGGAAAACGAAAACACCTTTGAAATGGAGGACTTATCATGAACAGAAATTCCTTTTTACATTCTTATCTGCCTGTTTTTCTCCTGACTGCCATAAGCCTGATCACTTTGACTGGCTGTCAGGCCGCATCAGATAACTTGATCAATGAATCGAAACAGGAAGATTCAATGTCCAATGAAGATATTCAATCCAGTACGAATTCTTCCAAAGAAGAGAAAGGCAGGACATTCACAGCCGAGATCGTCAGGGTTGTCGATGGAGATACAGTAAAAATCAAAATGCCAAATGGAAATGAAGAAACGGTCAGGCTCCTTTTGGTAGATACCCCAGAAACCGTGCACCCCTCCAAGCCCGTTCAGCCTTTTGGACCTGAAGCAAGCAAGTTCACCAAGGATTTAATGCCTGAGGGCTCTAAAGTGGAAGTAGAAACCGGCATTGGTGAAAGAGATAAATATGGCCGGCTGCTGGCCTATTTTTATGTTGATGGAAAAATGGTTAATAAACTACTGCTTGAAAAAGGACTGGCCAGGGTAGCCTATGTTTATGCACCGAACACTAAATATCTTGATGAATTGGAAGATATGCAGAAACAAGCCCAAAAAGAAGAAATCGGGATTTGGTCAATTGAAAACTATGCAACTTCAAAAGGGTTTGATGATTCGAAGTCCGGAGAAGAATCAGAGAAAAAAACCACTGTCAATTCATCTTGCAATAACCCAGAAATTAAAGGGAATATAAACTCTAGAGGCAATAAAATATATCACATTCCTTCGGGCCAATATTACGAAATAACTAAACCGGAAGAAATGTTTTGTACCGAACAAGACGCACAGGAAGCTGGATTCCGAAAATCGCAGAGTTAATAAAAACAATTGTTTTATCAACATCTCCACTTTGGAACTCACAATCATAAATGTTTAGGGGGATACATATTGAAATACAAAATGAATGAAGCATTTTGTTTCAGCTTTTCTCCCCCCCCCCACTTCATCTTATCTTGAGCTACCTGTGAAAGTGGACTTTTAGCTATTGCTGATGTTTAAACTAAATGATGATTCATTGAATTGCGATAAATCTATCGAAACAAGAATGAGTGAATGGTTTCGGCACATCCAATATTCGGATGTGTCTTTCATTTGTTCAAACCCATATTCAAAAGTACTCTTCATACTTCTGAATCTTCCTTTCCCTTTCAATAAGTTTCTGGTTCAGCGCCTGAAAACAAACGTTTTATCCCTTACATTTCTCCGTTATGCCCTTTCGCTATAGCCGAACGAATTATTTATGGTAGAAGCACCCGGGAATACATGAAAGTGCACTTTCTAAAGGTAGCTTGCTCAATGGAAGATTTCTCAGCTCTAAAGACTGAATTTACCCCGATGATCCATCATATTATCCGCTCACTATCCATCTATAAGAATAAAGAAGAATTTTTCCAAGTAGGTTTGATTGCTTTATGGGAATCAATCGGGAATTTCAATGAGGAATACGGACAATTCTCTAACTATGCCTATACTGTAATCAAAGGCAAAATCCTGAACGAATTAAAGCATCATCATAAATATGAAACCTGCACCGAACCATTTGATTCCTTCATACTAGAGATTAAAGATCCTTTTTCAATCCACGAAGAGGCCTTCCCCATCGAAAATATATTCCGTTATACGGAAGGCTTGACAAAGAATCAGCAACGCTGGCTTTTACAGACGTACTTGGAAAATAAAACAGTAAGTGAAATTGCTGAGGTATATCAAGTTACTGCTGCAGCCGTCAAATCATGGAGAAAGGCCGCTTTAATTAAATTAAGGAAGCAAGTAGTTTCCCATTGTAAATAATGAAGATAGGGTGGCTCACTCATGAGCCACCCTAAAATATCAGTCCATTAACTTCTCGCTTCTTCTAAATAAGTATAAATTATTTCACCGTTATGGAGAGCATTCCCCCGAAAATGTTTAAAGTCTTCCCTTTTTATAAGAACCTCACGAAAAGCTAAAAATTCTTCTTTTGTTATCCTGAATTCATCCATTTCCCGATTTGCCAGTTTATCGAGTACATCTTTCGCTTCTTCAGCATTCATAATATTATCCTCCTAATTTTTAAATATTCTATCCATAATCAGACAGGAGAAATTCCGTTTCCATTTTATCATAAGCATGCCACTTAATATAAATCAGAATTTTTTGAGGCTCACTTGCTACATATTTCTTTACGTATGCTTTAAAATAGTGCAAACTGTATAGTAAAATATCATAATGTAAAATGATTGGCATTTTTTGTACATAGGATTACATACTGGTACGCATAACTGCGTTTTCAAGATATACCAAATTATGCCATTTCATTACAACTGCTCCTTTACAAGAATTGCTACTCCCTTTAAAAGTTTAGCTTACTGTACCGACAGAAGAGATATCCAATTCTCTTACTTGCACTCCCCACGTCAAAATCTAAACGGCAAGATGTTCGAATAATCCAATTACTCCATAGTTACTTTTTGATCATTGTAAAACGAAATGGGAAAGGATGATTACCATGAAGAAAGCGGAAGTCGGAAATATCATTGAATTTAGAGAAGGCTTAAAAGGAATCGTCGAGAAAGTGAACGAGAACTCAGTAATCGTGGACGTCACGTATATGGAAAATTATCGTGATTTGGAACTTGAGCAGAAAACCGTCGTCAACCATAAAAATTATAAAATCATAGGATAATTCAATGTAATCAAACGGGATGGTTTCTCAATGACCATTCCGTTTTCACTTTTTAGTAATCATGCCAATTTCGGCTCCTGCTTTTTTGTAACAATTTTCAATTCATAACGTCATTTTATTAAAGGGGAAATCACCAGCATGTCTGATTGCTGGGATATCTTTTATAGGAATATTGGAATTCTATCAGAAAGACGAGGGAAATGACATGACTAGTTGGACACGTTATATTGGCTGTGCCGCATTCGCCGCTTTTCTGCTGACTGGCTGCGGTACGACCGCAGACGAAAATGCAGACCAACCACAGGAAGATTCTGTAAACGAGGAGAACGAAGGCAATACTTCACATGGAGATAATGGCAATAACGGAAACAACAACAAAGTAAGACTGATGGAGCAAAACCTGCAATATACAATTAACGGGAAAGCAATAGAAAAAACAGCGTTCTTAAAAAGAAGTGATAATCAACCGTTCAGCCTCTATGTTTTGCAACAATTTAAATTAAGTGCCGAAGAACCAGGAAAAGACATCGTGTTCCTGACTGAAGATGACTCCATTTATATGAGAATCGAATTATTGAAGGCTGATGTTAATTGGGATGAAGTGGAGAAAAATGTTCAAGCCCAGCTGAAAAGCCTTTCAGACACGATTGTGGATCCAGCTCTTGATGTCGAGAACGGCATGGGATTTGAAGTGAAAAGTGGGGATGATGTGATTACTTCCATATTGCTCAAGGATGAAAAAGCACCCGTCCGCTTAACTATGTTCACAAAAAAAGATAAGGATTACCGGGATGCTTTTCTACAGATGGCTATGACGCTGATGAAAGGATGAACATCCATTCAGGTACGGAGGGCTAAGGTCATGCCCCCCGTTCTTCATTTCTCCTTCCCTGCCTTGCTTTTCCAGACAAGCATTAAAAAAAGCAGGCTTATGTATCCAAAAACCGGATAAATATATCCTAATAACCTTCCATATCCAAATTCACTTATGATTAAAGCAATTAAAAAAATCACCGCTATGATCAGCATGCTTGGCATTTTAATATAACTGCTTATTTGCCTCTGTAATCCATATATGTTTCCGATGACCGAAGTGAATATCTCCCCATAAATCACCAAAATGAACATCCAATATAACTGACTGGCTGCCGTTCTCATAATAACCGCCGAAGGAATTTCATAATTATTCACATCAGGGAGTGTCATAAGTGAAAAATGCCCCGTTAATAAAATGATGGTCAGGAATATTCCCCCAAGGATTGCACCATGTTTAATGACCTTCTCATCTCGGACTTCATAGGCAACCGGAACCAGCACAGCCTGTGCCAAGGCCAGGTTAAAGGCTGTATAGGCAAATGGTGACAAAATCATTTTCAGGGTAATCACTTCATCTGGCACTTTTGTAAGGGTCTTGAAGAACTCTCCATTTCCCAAAGTCGAGAAAAAAAGGATCAAACTGAAACTGATCATGATTGGTACAACAAAAGAGTTTACAGTGAATACACCGCGCATTCCCATCATCAAGACCAAGGAAGCCAGGATGATCGTGGACCAGCTCCCTATACTTTTCGGCACGCCAAGTTGTTCTTCGAAAACCGCGCCTGAACCCGAAATCATGACAGCCGTCACCCCTAACAGCATGATAAGGAAAAAGATGTTGATGATTCCTGCAATTTTCTTTCCAAAAAGAAATTGATTGAACTCCTCATAAGAAGAAGCCCTGATCCTTGCGGAAATGAGCATGATTTTAGTTCCAGTGAAAATGAAAATATAACCTGCTATTAAAATCCCAATAAAGCCATAGAAGCCATAACGGGTAAAAAACTCGACAATCTCTTTTCCAGTTGCAAAACCTGCACCGACGACTGTTCCTACATAAACCGCTGCAATCTGGAAAATCCCTGACCACCTTGACAGCATACTCTCCCCTCCTCCCTACATTTATATGTAAGGAAGAGACATTTAAGACAAGCCGAGCAATATTCCTTTCGTCGGCTTTTTTCCCCTGGACTTTATGGCATTAAAGAGTTAGTTAACTTTCCTATCATTGTGTGGTCTGAATTTCCCTGTTCACCTATTTCGAATTTCTCTGTGAGGCTTTAGCAAAGCTTTTTGTACCAAACCTTCTGAACGGAGGAAAGATTAAAAAACGCTTAAGGAGTAATCCCCAAGCGTTTTATTAAAGCATCCAAATGATTACCGAATCATTAAAACATTATCTTTTATAATGCTTTATCATCGACAGTGGAAAGCCATTCGTCTATCACCTTAACGACCGACTGTACTGTCCCGTCAACAAATGGAGATTTCAGATTCGCAGATTCAACGAGATCAAGGAAGGACTTGCTGCCTCCAAGTTGACACAGATTCAAATAATCCTTCCAAGCCGTTTCATCTTTTTCAGCTGACCTTTTCCAGAATTGGAAAGCGCAAATTTGGGCCAATGTATAGTCGATATAATAAAAAGGCGACTGATAAATGTGGCTTTGCCGCTGCCAATACCCGCCATTCTGCAGGTATTCATTCCCTTCATAATCACGATGCGGCAAATATTCCATCTCGATTTTACGCCAAGCCTGCTTTCTTTCAAGGGGGGAGGCTTCAGGATTTTCATAAACAAAATGCTGAAATTCATCAACAGCTACCCCATACGGGAGGAATGTGAGAGCACCACTTAAATGGGAAAACTTATACTTTTCCGTATCTTCCTTGAAAAATAGCTCCATCCATGGCCAAGTTAGGAATTCCATACTCATCGAATGGATTTCACAGGCTTCATATGTGGGCCAATAATACTCAGGAATGTCGAGATTACGGCTGCGATATACTTGGAACGCATGTCCTGCCTCATGTGTTAAAACATCTATATCCCCGGAAGTACCATTGAAATTGGAAAAGATGAATGGAGCTTTATAGTCTTCTATAAAAGTACAGTAGCCCCCGCTTTCTTTTCCTTTCTTCGCCACAAGATCCATCAGGTCATTAGCTATCATATAATTGAAAAACTCATTCGTTTCAGGCGAGAGCTCTTGGTACATCTTTTTCCCATTTTCGATGATCCACTCCGCATCGCCCTTTGGAACGGCATTACCAGTCTTGAAATGAAAATTCTCATCATAATAGTTTAAATTCTCCAAACCAAGACGTTCGCGCTGTCGTCCCCTCAGCCGGGTAACAAGCGGTACCACTTCCTTTTTAACCTGTTTGCGGAATGCAGCAGCCATATCAGCATCATAATCAGTCCTTGTCATTCGATAATACCCAAGCTCCACAAAGTTTCCATAGCCTAGCGCTATCGAGATCTCATGCCTCACCTTGACAAGTTCATCGAATATGCGATCCAAATCCACCTGCTTTTCTTCAAAGAAACCGTAATATGCCCGACTTGCATTTTTCCTTAACTCACGGTCCGCCGACTCCATAAAAGGCTGAAGCTGGGCAAGTGTCAGCTCTTTTCCATCAAAGTGAATTTTTGCAGAGGCAATTAATTGCGAATATTCACTCGATAATTTATTTTCTTTTTGCAGTTGCGGTATGATTTCGGGTGAAAAGGTTTTAAGTTGGGCTTCTGCCAAGTCAAATAGTTGATTTCCCCATTTCACCTCAAGCTCCTGACGATAATTCGAGCGAACGAGTTCATTGTAAAATTTTGATGTTAATTCTTCCATTTCTGGGGAGAAGTCATCTAAATAATCATTCTCCGCTTTATAAAATTCATCATTGGTATCAATGGAATGTCGAATATATACCAAATTAAACATCGTACCTACATAATTTCGAATTTCATTTATTTCTTCCATGGCTTTTATTTGTTCATCAGCATTTCCAGCATCCGTAAACTTTTCCAAAGCGTTCATGAACCGGTTTTTAATCTCATCCATTTCAGGACGTTTATATTCATACTCATTAAATTTCATATGTACACTCCTTCTCATGATATAACGACATTTTTTTCATGTATAATCCAAATTAATGTTATCCACCAATCGAAATCACTTTCAAGAGACATTCTCATTAATAGCGGTTATCGTAATATAATTTAATTCGCCACAACGGTATTAAAAACCTTCATGTCCTTGAAACAAATTAGGTTTTATCAACCATAAAAAAACCAGCACCTGCAGTAAACTCCGGGTGCTGGTTCTTAAGCTAATTTTGAGCGGAATACCCAATCTTTTTAAGCAATTCTATCACGGTTTCCTTTTCATCTTGCGTAAGTACACTCATGATATCATCGATTCTTTTTTCATGCTCGGGAAATACCCCTTCAATGAAGGCTTTTCCTTTTTCCGTAATTTTTGCAAAGGTTACACGGCGATCCTCTTTACATGCTATTCTCTGTAGATAATCCTTCTGTTCAAGTTTATCCACGACATAGGTAATGCTGCCGCTCGCTAGCAGGATTTTTCCTCCTATTTGCTGAAGAGGCTGATCGCCTTTATGATAAAGTAATTCCAGTACTGCAAACTCAGTTGGATTCAAACCCTCTTCGGCTATATGTTTATTTACCACATCATTGATAGATCTATGTGCTCTAGACATCACTATAAACAGTTTCAAAGACTGTTGGATGTTATTATTCTCCATAACTTCACAACCTTAAAGTTTTTAATTAAAATATCTTGAATTAAAAGTTATTATATGACATTATGACTTTTTTGTCAATCTGCCCTGTTAGTATGCACTATTGTTTAATCACTCATTTTGATATACTTGAAATAAAAGCTAAAGTAGTGACAAACATGAAAACAAGGCATAAATTCACCGCATATCTACTTATTGTTATTTTACCATTAATTATTTTGTCAATCATTTATTGGACGAATTTAGAACGTTCCATTCAAAAAGAAAGACAGGAAAAAGCTGAATGGGCGGGAACCGTTTATCAAGAATACATAGATCAAGTTATAAGTGAAACGAAGGAAAAGCTGCTTAGCCTTAGCAGTTCGGTTCTTTATATGGATGATAAAAAAACCGAACTTCTTATGAAATGGATCAAAGATACAGATTCCAGGTATGCCGGAGTATATTGGCTAAACCAGGATGGCGTTTCCATCTCAGGGACGAATAAATATTTCCATCATTATTCTTTAATTGAACAGGATGATATTGAGCTTGCAGTAAAAACTCAAAAAGCCGTTGTTATAGGAACAAAGGATCCATATAAACCTGATTTCGATTATATTTCCATTTTTGCTCCCATCCTGGATCATGATAAAAAGGCGCAAGGGTTTTTATTGGTACATATTAGGCTCGATCATATGGAAAAAACATTAAAAATGCTCAGCCCTGATCATGCCTTTATCTTGGAAACAAGCGATAAATCTCGAATTCTAGATATAAATACCGAAGAATTCACTGGACATTCAACATGGGTGGATGTTCCTTTAACAGAAGTGGATTGGACTCTTTCGGTCAAGATGCCCGACAGGATTAATACAAATAACATAAATGTCCTTTTAATACTTGTCTTTTTCACCTTCTTTTTTACTCACATGATCTATAGCGTCATGGAGGAACTGATCGTTCGCAGGAATACCAAAAACCAAAAGTTATTAAACGATAAGCAAAAAATAGATTTTGTCGGTACATTGGCTGCCAGTACGGCACATGAAATAAAAAATCCACTTACCGGCATAAAGGGGCTGGTACAATTACTGGTTGAAAAACACCCAGAAGAACAAGATCAGTTTTATTACTCTGTCATCATGAAGGAAATTGAACGGATCAATAGTATAGTGAGCGAATTTTTGATTTTAGGGAAACCCATGCCCCAGACTTTATCCTTATATGATATTCGCAGTATCATTGCTGAATTGAGACCAATAATAGAATCAGAAGCACGTCACTTCAATATAGAAGTGGAATGGAACATCGTAAAGGAACCGATCAGGGTTCATTGTACTAAGGACCAACTCAAACAAGTCATTCTCAACATTGCCAAAAACGGTTTCGAGGCAATGGAAGTTGGGGAAAAGTTAAGGATCCGGATTCATCATGAAAATGAATGGGCTAAAATCATAATTATCGACAACGGTCATGGACTGAATGAAAAAGATATCGGTAAAGTCTTCGATCCCTTTTATACATCGAAAAAGGAAGGAACCGGATTAGGGCTATTCGTATGTAAACGAATAATTGAATCTTTTAACGGAACCATCGAGTTTTCAAGTAAACCTCTAAACGGTACAACCGTTACAATCAGCTTACCTTTAATAAAAGACCATCCTTAGTTATAAATTGAAGGGTTTAATTTTAAAAAATGAAGACTAGAGAACGATTCCGATTATTTTATAAGGTGTCATGCATACGGGACATGCTTAATGAATCTATTTATTGAATAGGTAAAATTCTTAATCAGGAAGAAGGAAATATACATATGGGAAGTATCGCTGCCATTAAAACAAACCCGCAAAAACAAGATATGACTCTGAAAATCATGATCATCATAGGCATCTGCCATTTAATGAATGATTCACTTCAGGCCGTAGTTCCGGCCATGTTCCCAATCCTGGAGAAATCAATGTCGCTAACGTATACACAGCTCGGGATGATTGCATTCTGCCTGAATATCGTCTCATCCCTTCTGCAGCCGGCAGTTGGGTTCTATACAGATAAAAAGCCCCTTCCCTATGCATTGCCCATTGGATTGACCAGTACTTTAATAGGGGTCATCATACTTGCAATTGCCCCAAACTATACCGTTATCCTTGGTGCAGTCATCTTGATGGGCTTTGGGTCAGCCATTTTCCATCCGGAAGGTTCTAGGGTTGCCTACATGGCAGGCGGCCCTAAAAGAGGCCTGGCACAATCCATTTATCAGGTTGGCGGAAATAGCGGGCAAGCCCTTGCCCCACTCATCACAGCCATCGTACTTGTTCCTTTCGGTCAAAAAGGCGCACTCTGGTTTGCCTTGGTTGCCTTAACGGCCGTTATCCTATTGCTGTATATTGCCAAGTGGTATTCTCAAAAATTAGTTCACTTCCAGCCTAAAAAGCTTGCTGCAAAAGTAATCAATAAAGAACGGTCCCATAAAGTGGCCAAAGCCTTGGTATTAATTTTATTCATTATTTTTGCCCGTTCCTGGTATGTATCGTGCATGACGAACTTTTATAGTTTTTATTTGATCGAGCAGCATTCATTCACGATAAAATCCGCTCAGATTTTCCTATTTGCCTTTTTAGCCGCTGGAGCTGTAGGTACGTTTTTCGGTGGCCCGCTTGCGGATAGATTCGGTCGTAAAAATGTAATTTTCTTTTCTTTCGCTGCAAGCATGCCAATAACCGCACTTTTACCATTCGTACCTCCTACAGCCGCTTTTATCTTATTATTGATGGCTGGGTTCATTATAATGAGCAGTTTTTCTGTCACTGTAATTTACGCACAGGAATTGGTCCCGGGAAAAGTCGGAACAATGGCCGGCTTGACTGTAGGGTTAGCCTTTGGAATGGGTGCCATTGGATCCGTTTCATTGGGTGCCATCGCAGATATAATCGGAATCGAATCCATGATTAAGATAGTGGGATTCCTGCCATTGCTTGGGATCATCAGCATATTGCTGCCGACTGATCTAACATTGAAAAAATGGTATGCAGAAGAATGATTCGCAGAAAACATGAATGACTTCAAAATGGTTTTTTCCTGGAACCTATTTTTTATCACCTCAATACAATAAATTATTGTTTCGCCCAAAGGTTTACAAATAAGTAATGATAAGTACCATACAAAGGAGAAATATATGAGTGGAGTTTTATTAGGCAGCATCCTATCTGCTATGTCTACAGGGTTCGGTGCGTTACCGATCTTGTTCATTCAAGGTTCAATCACACATCGTTTCAGAGACACGCTTCTGGCATTTACCGCTGGTATCATGATGGCTGCTTCGTTATTGAGCCTGATTCCGGAGTCTTTAGCCACCGGAGGGTATATTCAGCTTGTCATTGGGGTTTTTCTCGGGGTAATGACATTAACGATCATGGAAAAAAACATTCCGCATATCGATCTCAGCCATACGAAAAGTGGTATTCAGTTCGATGAAAAGGCTTTGCTTATCATCACTGCCATTACACTCCATAATATCCCAGAGGGTCTTTCTGTAGGTGTCAGTTACGCCTCGGATACAGCTGATACAGGTAACTTGATCGCATTTGCCATCGGCCTGCAAAATGCCCCGGAAGGGTTACTTGTCGCCTTGTTTTTAATTAATCAAAAAATCGGTAAATTCACAGCGTTCCTGATAGCAACCTTGACCGGTACCATCGAAATAATTACGGGCTTATTGGGTTATTATTTAACCTCTTACATTGGGTTCCTGGTTCCATACGGCTTAGCTTTCGCTGCGGGAGCCATGCTTTTCATCGTTTATAAGGAATTGATTCCTGAAAGCCATGGGGATGGTAATGAACGCACCTCAACCTATTCCTTCATTGTCGGTCTTTTGTTCATGGTAATATTATTGGAAATTTTGTAATCCAGACCTGACCATGGCTGGCTCCATTAAGTGAGTCAGCCCTTACTTTTTATTAATCAGTGTAATACATTAAGTTAAATTCCTGCTTCTAAACAAATCCCGCTTGACATTGACGTTCCCGATGCATGAAGGACACCTTCTGGTGACCTCCCCCTCGATGTATACCTCAAAGCAATAGTTATTCAAAAGATAATGATCGTCTTTTGTATATGATCTTTCTTGAATTGTTTTCATGAAATGTTTGTAAAGTTCATTTACTACCTGTTCAATAACCCAAAAGGTGCTTATCTCTCCTATCGCTAATTTAAGAAGTGATGCATGCATTCAGGTCCATTTAAAATGTAAAATCATCATTAAAGGGCTTCTGTACAATAACAACCATTTCTTCCCGCTTATTTCTCACTTCCACTGAAGAATGATGTTGAAGGATCAAATACTCATTTATAAGTTTATCAAGTTGCTCGCTTTGGCGAAGGGTATACTCATGACCTATTCCATACATTTTTGCCAACTCCATCATTTCCCAACGCTTCATTCGAATCTCAGAACAAATTTCCGTTGCACACCTAGAATTCATAACTACATTCACTACTCCTGCCCTTTTAAAGTTACATCATAAAAAGAAGTATTACAAAATATGCCTTATATGTAAATAGATTCGCAAAAAAAGACAAAACTTCTTAAATTGCGATAAAGCTTGACCCACCAGCAGACAGGATATGACGGAAATTCCGAACCATAATCCTCTTAATGATTTGATACGAAAAAGCCAGCTCCGGACATCCGATTCGAAAGGTCTTCATTTTATTTCCATTGTTAGTTTCCGCTCAAAATACTTTGGCAGTTTACCACATTAGCAAACAAGGACAAATTTATCAATGAATAAAAAGATGGAATATCCCTTTAATTAGCGCAATATTTTTTCGATAGTACAACGTCAATTGTGATTCCAAGATGAAAATGATATAAAATGGAAACAAAAAAAAGGAATCCATTGAATAAGGATCCCCCCATTTACTAAAAGAATTTTGAATGCTTTCTGATTGCTGAGCAAAGGGCTAGAATATTCCCTCCACTTATCTTCATTACTCGAATGGCAAATAAATATGAAAGCTCGTTCCTTTATCCACTTCGCTTTCCACTTCTATATAGCCATTGTGCTCTTCAATGATTTTATAGCTGACCATAAGCCCCAGTCCGGTTCCCTTGTCCTTCGTCGTATAAAAAGGTTCACCCAATTTTTTCAGCATTTCCGTTGAGATCCCCATGCCTTGATCGGTAATTGAAATACAAACATATTTCTCTGAAAATCGGATTGTTTTAATATGAACAGATCCGCCATCCGGCATGACTTCCAATGCATTTTTGATGATGTTGATGAACACTTGCTTTAACTGGTTCGCTTCACATAAAACCTTAAACTCATCTTCTTCGAAGTCTGTCTCGAATTGAATATTTTCCAGCAGGGCCTGGGCGGCCAGTAATTCCAGTGTCTCCCTCAAAATGGTATGAACATCCTGTTTGAAAATTTTAAGCGCCTGTGGCTTTGCCAGTACTAAAAATTCCGTGATAATCGTTTCGATTCGCTTAATTTCAGATGTAATCACATGAAAATATGTGGAAAATTCCCCCTTGACGCCATCCTCAAGCAACTGGATAAATCCTTTTAATGCAGTCATTGGATTCCTGATTTCGTGAGCAATCCCTGCCGCCAGTTCGCCAACGACATTTAAAGTATCCGATTTCCGGATCTGTTCCTGCATTTCGAGATTTTTACTCACATCACGGAAAATACTCAGATTCAGGTTCGAATATAAATTTTTCCTGGTTAAAAATTCAATATGCTTAACTCTTCCATCTTCGAATGTTATCGGAATGATGGATGAGTAGACCTCATGCTTGTAAACATTTTCAATATGCCCGTTTAAGGCAGGAGCATTTTCAGGGATTTTCTCAATGAATTCCTTAACAGATAAAGATAGCAGTTTATGCTTCGATATTTCCAATATCTTCTGACCCGCTTCATTAATATCGGTGAACCCTTCATTGTTCCATAATATCAAGCCGTCTAATGTTCCCTCAAAAATCTTCCTGAATTTCTTCTCACTATCCCTTAATTCCTTCTCAATCAGCCAGCGCTCACTGACATTTCGAAAGATTGTTACGTTATACCCATCACCTTCATGTTTTTTGGCAGTCAATTCAAGTAATTTTATTTGGTGATTCGGCATTTTATAAATAAGTTCCCCCCTCACTTGGGTGTCCCTTTCAAACGTTTCCATCATCTGCCCAAAATGATGGTTGTTGCTGTACACGTATTTCCAAATATAGCTGCCTATCAATTCCTCTCTGCTGGATTCAAATATTTTACATGCTGATTGATTGACACGAAAAATGATTCCGTCATCATTCCAGAATATGATCGCATCCATGGACTGGTCGAATAATTCCGCAAAAATCCGTTCGCTCGTCTCTAACTTCTTTTCTATTAAATTTGATTCTGTAATTCTTCGAAGTACCGACATGTATAATTCATTTCCTACCGTTGAACTTATGGAAAAAGTAAAATGATGGAGTTCATCCCCGATCATTATCTCTACCTCACCTTTGAAGTTCGACTCAACAAAGGCCCTTTGTATGCTCTCGCCCCAATATGCCTTATATTCTGGTGAAATGAGGTCCCTCATATTCATTCCAACAATCTCTTTTTTTGGGATGCCCATGATATGGATAAAGGCATGGTTCACTTCCATGATTATTCCTGAACTGTCGAATAGTATAATGCTTTCTATGGCCGTATCAAAAATGTCCAAAAACATCTGCCTTGACATTCTTGTTTCCCGGGACGAAGAAACATCCAAGGTCACATCCGCCAAACGATAAAATCGCTGTCCTTCGGAAGGAGCCCCCATACTCATAAACTCTATTTGTTTAAGGGCTCCGGTATGAAGCTGGATCATCTGCCTTTCACTTTCAATCGGTTTTTTTGGGGAACCGGACTCATCCTGATTATTTAAAGCGATGACCTCGAGAAAATCAGTTATCTTCATGGACTCCAACTGATCTTTAGATGTTTCCAGCAGGGCACAGGCCGCATCATTGACATATGTGAGCCTTAGTTCCTCATCAACCCTAATAAAAGGCTCCGACATTGAATTGAAAATGTTCAAAAACCCTTCGATCTGCTTATTCAATTTTAAAATTTCCTGTTTATATTCCGTTTCATTCTCGTAACCGATATTCATATTGACACCCCTTATCAAAACCCATCCTTACCAATCTTTTTATTCGACACCCATCTAGATTTTCCTCGGTAATTTCGAAAATCGATGCAATCATCTAAATCCAAAATTATCCTATATGTCAAATTATAGTATGTTGAATCATTTAAAACTTCGCGTTAAGCTTTATTTAAGGCTATTATACTAAATTTAATAAATATTGATTTAATACTACGTATTTAGGGTATAAGGAATAACAATGCTTTCTTGCTACCTTAAAAATTCATTAAATGGAGGCAACTATGAAACAACGTGATTTTTTCTTCGATAACGCCAAGTTCATTCTCATGGCTTTTGTCGTCTTTGGACATTTGCTGAATACGTATATACATGACAGTGAAACGATTTACGCTATATATAAAACCATTTATTCCTTTCACATGCCTGCCTTTATCCTTGTTTCAGGGTTCTTTGCGAAAGGCTTTTATCAAAAAGGGTATTTAGCAAAAATTACAAAAAAACTGATTTTACCTTACCTCATTTTCCAATTGATATATACCGTTTACTATTATTTCTTATACGAACGCTCTGCAATCACTGTAGACTTGCTTGATCCCCAATGGTCGCTTTGGTTCTTGATCAGTTTATTCTGTTGGAACATAATGCTACTTGGTTTTTCAAAGCTAAAGCCATCAATCGGCATAGGTTTATCCATTTTAATCGCATTATTGATTGGGTATATTGACCATATTTCCAATTACCTTAGTCTCTCGAGGACATTCGTTTTTTTCCCGATGTTTTTAATCGGGTACCATTTAAGCAAAGACCATTTAAAAAAACTATTCACACCCAAGGTTCGTTTTGCTTCACTTAGTGTTATGTTAGTGATTTTTATCGGGTTTTATTTAAATACCGATATCAATTATAAATGGCTGCTCGGTTCGAAACCATATGCCGAGCTTGAAGATGCGACAATCATATCCATGTTTAAACGCCTCGGATTTTATGGATTGAGCATAATTTCAGTGTTCAGCTTCCTTTCATTCATCCCGCGCGGACAATATTTCTTTACGAATTGGGGTAAACAAACCCTATATGTGTATCTGTTGCACGGATTCTTCATCCGTTTCTTCAGGGAAAGCACCCTACAGGACTACTTCAGCAACACAGAGAGCTTTATCATGCTCGCCGGCCTCTCTTTCTTGATCACCGTGTTATTGTCAAGCGAAATGATCGCTACAATGGCCCAGCCGATCATCGAGTTGAAGGCGACAAAACCAAAGCGTTTCATGTCTAAAACAAAAGAGTATATAAAACAAGCATTTTGAAAGAAAACGGATAAAGCATTTTCTGCTTTATCCGTTTTTTAAAAGCAATTCCATTTCGTCTCTCAAGCTGAAAAGATTTCCGTTCTTACCAATAACTCATTTTTCAAATGCAGCACGCTATGGTAAAATTACTCGTTGGTGCTTGTTGGCTTAAAAAGACATGTACACGAAAGGAGCCAGGCGTTTCTTTTACGCCCTTTAACATGAATATTATTATCAGTACTCTTAATGCAAAATATATCCATACATCGTTATCCATTCGCTATTTAAAGGCTTATGCCCAGCCAGATTATGATGTACAGCTGGCAGAATATACTATCAAAGATCCAATCATGAACATCGTTGGTGACCTTTATTCCAAAAAACCTGATGTTATAGGATTCAGCTGTTATATTTGGAACATCGAGGAAACAATGAAAGTTGTAGCCATGCTGAAGAAGATCAATCCAGAATTGGTTATCATTCTCGGCGGACCTGAAGTCACATATGATGTTGTTGAATGGCTAGATCAGATCCCCGGGGCTGATTTTATCGTAATTGGAGAAGGTGAAGTCACCTTCAAGGCTCTATTATCTGAAATTGAAGGTGCGAACGACTATAAAAAGGTCGGCGGCATTGCGTATCGACAGAACGGAAAAAAAATCATCCAGCCTCAGAACGGCAAGGTTGATTTGAAATCGCTGCCTACACCATACCGTTTGGAAGAAGATCGTAGTGATCTATCTAAACGTGTCACCTATATCGAAACTAGCCGAGGGTGCCCATTCAGCTGCCAATTTTGTCTTTCATCGATTGAAGTGGGTGTCAGGTATTTTGATCGTGAAAAGATTAAAGAAGATATCAGATACCTTATGGCTAATGGTGCTAAGACCATTAAGTTCGTTGACCGAACCTTCAATATCAGCCGAAGCTATGCCATGGAAATGTTTCAATTCCTAATTGATGAACATCTGCCCGGTGTGGTATTCCAGTTTGAAATCACTGCGGACATCATGCGTCCGGAAGTTATCCAGTTCTTGAACGATAATGCCCCTGCAGGATTGTTCCGCTTTGAAATCGGGGTACAATCAACGAATGACCATACGAATGATCTGGTTATGAGAAGGCAAAATTTCGAAAAACTGACCCGGACCGTCACAATGGTTAAAGAAGGGCAGAAAATTGATCAGCATTTAGACCTGATTGCCGGTTTGCCTGAAGAAGATTACCATTCCTTTAGAAAGACCTTCAATGATGTCTTCGAGCTCAGACCCGAAGAGATGCAGCTTGGCTTCTTAAAGATGCTCCGTGGTACTGGCTTAAGGATACGTGCCGATGAACACCAATATATATATAGTGATCATGCTCCCTACGAAATCCTAGGAAATAATGTATTATCCTTCGATGATATTGTCCGCATTAAACAAGTTGAAGATGTCCTTGAAAAATACTGGAACGATCATAGAATGGATCATACCACGGAATATCTGATCAAAACGGTATTTCAATCACCATTCGACTTCTTTCAAGATTTCGGTACCTATTGGGATCAACAAGGCTGGTCACGAATCGGACATCAGCTTGAAGACTTATTCAGACGTTTACAGCAGTTTTTGGCTTCCCGCGAATCTGTTGAACTGAAAAACATAATCGGACTCATGAAATTGGATTATTTCTTGAATCAAAAATACAAACCACGTAAACCTTGGTGGGAAGCTTCGCTTGATAAACATGGCCGGAAAGAGATTTATGAAGATATCCTGAATAAGCCTGATCAGCTTGGATCCTCTTTCACCGCTTTGGCACTTAATGAAAAAGAAATACACAAACACACATTGCTCGAGGCACTTCCCTTTGATTTGGAAACGTATTTAACGGAGGGGACAATCGTCGAGAAACCATCGATCATGCTTGCCTATTTTGATCCGAGTGGTAAGGGCTCAACCGTCTTCCCACTCTCAAAATCCGGAAGCATCATTTTTTAAAGATAAGGACGGACCCCAGTAATGGGCCCGTCCTTTTTTATTTTTTTATTTATTATCACGTTTTTTATTTTCTTTTGCCAATATTTCATAAATTTTGGTCGCGTTCATATCGCCACTGAATTCGATTCCAAATTCAGTCCGTACATGTTCCCCTATATTTTCCTGTGAGTTCCCTTTTTCTTTATCCATTAACTTCTTCCTTTTCTGCCTTGCTTCGAATTGCGGTTAGCACCTTTCATTGCGTTTTCCCCTAATGCGAACTCATTGGAAAACTCATTTTCAGCTTGGTTCCTTTTTGGCGTTTTGCTTGCTTTGACAGCACCATCAACATTGGCTTTCCGTTTCATTTTCATCCACCCCTTTTAATATAGTTTACATTTTTAGAATGGGGTAAAACAGTCGAAAATTATTCAGGGATAATATAGGGACAGACGAGAAAAATAACCGTAAAACGGAAAGGGAGATACTATATGAAGAAGAAATTGGATTCACCAATTGTCGACGATACACAACCCCACCAAATTAACGCGCCAAGCTTTAAAGGAACCGGCATAAAACCACAAGCTCCATTCGTCAATGATTACGGAGTCGTCATTGGAGACAGTAAATATGCATCTGAAAACTCACCACTCGAAAATTGGAGCGAAGATACCGACCCGGAAATCATGGCTGGAGACGAATGGATACACCCCACCAATGATATAGGCTGGAATTCAACCGAAAACCGTGAACTGTTAGAGGCTAAAAGAGCGCCGCAACCTCTCTTTATGCATCCTGATAAAGATGTTAGCGTTGAAACGGATTGAGTGGTTCTTAAGGAAGTGAAATCCCCTTATTAGCCAAGGGGTGTATCGCTTAGGTATACACCCCTTACTATCATTTAACCTGCAAAATCAACTTGCCTTTCGTTTGACGGGCGTTCATTTCTTCATGGACATCCGCGGCCTTTTCAATCGGATATATGCCGCCGATAGTTAGCTTAAGCTCCCCTGACGCCACGTAAGAAAAAAGGTCTTCAATGCTAGGCAACAGCAAATCTGGGTGTTTCATGATCTGTGGCAGGAAAAAACCTACGACGGATTGATTGCGCTTCATTAATTGCTGTGGGTTCATCGTATAAGGCTCTCGGCTGGCATTACCAAAAACGACAAGACGGCCAAATGGTGCCAAACATTTCAATGTTTTATTGAAAATATCCCCTCCAGCCATTTCCAGCGCCACGTCGACTCCCTTTCCTCCCGTGGCTTCACGGACTTTCAGTTCCCATCCTTCTTTGGTATAATCGATAAGTTCATCTGCCCCCATCTCTTTAGCTAGCTCCAACTTTTCCATTGTGCTGGCAGTTGCAATCACTTTTCCAGCCCCGAAGATTTTGGCCAGCTGGACTGCAATCGTTCCCACTCCCCCTGCTGCAGCATGGACCAATACCGTATCCCCCTGTTGCATGCGCCCCATTGTCTTTAGAATATGATAGGCGCTCAGGCCTTGAAGGGGTAAGGCAACAGCTTCATGGAACTGAATGGCATCAGGAAGCGGAATGGCAGAGAATTCATCAGATAGGGCATATTCTGAATACCCACCCGATTCAATTAAACTCACGACCCTTGTGCCAGGTTTGATTTTAGTCACCTTTCCACCAACTTCCACCACTACGCCCGCCACTTCCGCACCTGGAATGAACGGAAGCGGCGTAGGTACTACATATTGTCCTTCCCTCCTGGCTGTATCCGCATAATTGACGCCGACACAATCGATTTCAATCAGAACTTCATGCCCAGTTGGCACGGGCCTTTCCATTTCAGTCATTTTCAGTACTTCCGGTCCGCCGTATTCTTCAAATTGAATAGCTCTCATCATTGTTCCCCCCTTATTAATTCCCCGTAAATCCCGGTTTTCTTTTCTCTTTGAATGCTGCCACCCCCTCTAGATGATCTTCTGTGGAAGCCATCAAGGTTTGCGTGATTCGCTCCTGTTCGAGTATTTCATCCAATGTAGCCGTAAATGAATGGCTAACGAGTTTTTTCATCATTCCATATGCTTTTGTTGGACCATTTGAAAGCTTTTCCGCTAGTTTCAATGTTTCTTCTTCAAGTTGATTGAGTGGATATAAATAATTAATTACACCTAACTGGTATAAGCGTTCCGCAGAAATCGGCTCTGCTGAAAAGAAGAGCTGCTTTGCAAGGTGGGGGCCTACTAACTTTGGTAAAAAATACGAACCCCCTCCATCTGAAATCAGGCCTACCTGTGAAAAACTCATGGCAAATTGACTATCATCGGAAGCCACTATCAAATCACAAGCGAGTGCCAAATTGAAACCGGCCCCTGCCGCAAATCCATGGACGGCAGCGATAACGGGAACCTCAGATGCATCGAGAGCCAAAATGCATTCGTTCATTCTGCCAACATGATCATACAATTGACCTGCAGATGCCTTCCCCATCGACTTAACGTCTCCTCCTGCAGTGAATGACCGACCCGCCCCTTTGATGATGACAGCCCTTATATGTGGCGTTTGTTTAACATCCTTAATCGTTCTCGTTAAATTTGCAATCATATCAGGACTAAATGCATTCAGGCTTTCAGGACGATTCAACGTCAGGATCAATACATTATCGATAACTTCTGTCAACAAGTGTTCTTTTAACATTTACCCATCCCCTTTTTCTATTTGATCAACCAGCCGCCATCCACCAATATATCTGTCCCAGTCATATAGGAGGCCTCCGGAGAAGCAGCAAAGGTAATGACATTACTGATTTCCTCCGCTTTCCCCACTCTTTCCAGTGCCGTGTTCCTCTGAATGGACTTTACGAATTTTTCATTTTGCAATCCATCCACCGTTAATGGCGTTTCAATAAACCCCGGAGATACGGAATTGACCCGAATGCCGACTGCAGCGAGTTCTAGTGCCAATGATTTCGTTAAACTGATGACCCCTGCCTTAGCAGAGCTGTAATGCGGGATGAAGGCCCCTGCCTGATGTCCTGACAGTGAAGCCACATTCACGATTGCCCTGTTCATAGAACCTTCATTTCCACTGTTCGCTCCTTCTTCCATCACTTTCCCTAAGTATTTGGAAACTAGATAGACACTTTTCAAATTGACATTTTGAATCATATCCCAATCAGCTGCAGATGTATCCAAAAGCTTCGAGGACTTTGATCCACCTGCGTTATTGATTAGGATGTGAAGGTCCCGATATTGTTCCTTCACATACATGGACAGCTCTTTTACATCTTCCTCGACGGTTACATCCGCAGGGAAAATATCGGCCATGGGAATCGTGTGCCTGGCATTGATTTCAGCTGCCGCTTCCTCCAGCTTTCCTTTCGTCCGCCCTACCAACAACACTTTTGCCCCTTCGTCCGATAAGCGCATCGCTGTAGCTTTCCCAATACCAGAACCTGCACCTGTCACCACCGCTATTGACTGTGAAAACCTCATTCCCTTCACCTCATATCTGGATTTTGTTACTACGTTTCCTGCCTTTTCAATTCCGCCTCGATTCTTCCATCCACCAACTCCGGAACAAGATCTATCGAACCTTTTTGGGCCGCCAATTCCAAATCGGCGATCAAGCTGTGTTTGTCAAACAGCTGTCCGACATATGATGATTGCAAGATATCAAGGGCATTTTCGCTATTCGTGCGATAAAGCGCAATTGCAGCCTTTGCTGCATCGTTGAGCATGAATGGATCTTGTGATCTAGCAATCAGGCAATCTATCAAATGGCCTGCACCATAAAAGTCTTCCAGACTGAATTCACCTGAGTTTCCCGAACAAACGATGACGATTGTTTCTGTTTTATGATGTTTTTTTATTTTGTCCGCAACAGACGGATTATTCAGCAAAGAAGCGATGTAAACCTTTTTGGCAGCGGCAGAATTTCTCAACGCTACCGTTCCGTTAGTCGTAGACAGTATTAGTGTTTTGCCGTGTACCAACTTACTCAATAGCGTCGGACTTGGGTACATCAAATCTTCAACCGGCTTTGCTTTAAGTTCACCTGCCACTAGAGTATCTCCATGGCCCAATTCCTGGCTTTTCACTAAGGCATCAATTGGATCCATGACAGGAATCACCTGGCGTGCTCCATCATGAAGTGCTGAAATAATCGTTGTGGTCGCTAATAACACATCCAGGACGACTGCAACTTTTTCCCCTTCTTGAAGCTTTTCCCCATCTATCTCTTCTTTTTTTAATAACAAATGAATGTTTTGTACATACTCCATATTATTAAACTTCCTTCGCAGCTACATTTGCTGCATGGCTGATTAAGCTTTTAACCGTTTTTCCGAGATTGGAAAAACGGGGGTCATTAGTCTGGCCTTTTTTATATCGGTAATAGATTTGCTGAAGGATGACAGCTAACTTAAAGTAACCAAAGGTTAAATAAAAATCGACGTTGGAAACATCCCTGCCGCTTCTTGCTGCATACGTCTCGATAAATTCCCTTCTTGTCAGGAAACCAGTTAAAGTCGTGACGGACGCTTGACCCACACCGATTTTGATAGGTTCCGGGTCACCGCTTTCCGTCCAGTAGCTTAAAGCAACTCCTAGATCGGCTAACGGATCACCAACGGTGGACATTTCCCAATCAAATAAACCGACCATCTCTGTAAGGTCATGGTTAAACATGGCATTATTGATCTTATAGTCATAATGGATAATTGAAGTCTGGCTATGTTTCGGGATATTCTGTTGCAAATATTCGATAAGCGGCCGCACTTCTTCTATTTCATCTGTCTTTGCTCTCTCATAACGGGAAATCCAACCGTTTACTTGTCTTTCAATGAATCCCTCCGGTTTGGAGATTTCCACTAAACCCGTTTTCTCATGTGGGATCGAGTGTAGGTCAGCAAGCCGATCGACCATGACATAAGAAAGCTGTCGGCACCTTTCAGGAGTAGGCTCGATTCCTTTGGGAAACTCATTGTCTATTACAATTCCATGTTTCCTTTCCATTAGGAAAAAAGGGGCCCCAGCAATAGACTCATCATCCGAGAATAGAATTGGCTCGGGAGCGGCTTGAAAATATGGGTTGATTGAGGCCAGAATATGATGTTCACGCTTCATATCATGTGCCTTTGGAGCGACAGGACCAAGCGGCGGCCTTCTGAGGACTGCCTCCCACTCCCCCATTTTCAGCTGATAGGTCAAATTTGAATAACCTGTGGAAAATTGTTGCAATTCTAACGGTTCATTTGGAAGGTCCAAAACATTTTTTCTTAGGAAGCCTTCTAATGAATGAACATTCAGTTCCTCTCCGGGCCGAACAGGAATCGTATCGTCAACCATGTTCCTCCACTCCTTTAGACTTTTATCATTCTAATTATGAACAAGATGTGAGATGAGCTTTTCTTTAATCTTTTCAGGAATAGGTTCACTATTTTGATTCAAAAAATTGAAACAGACTAAAACTGCACTCCCCTTGGCAATGACTTCACCAGTTTGTGAACAGAGAATATCATGGACCATTTCACAGCTTTTCGTCCCCACCTTCGTCAAAGATGAACGAATGGTCAAGAGTTGATTGAAATATCCCTGAGCAATAAAGTCGCATTTTGTGGAGGCTAACAAAAAATTCCACGATTCGACTTTCGTCGCTAGCCCCAAGGCTTCAAAAAATTTCATGCGGGCTTCTTCGAGGTAAATGAAATAGCTTGTGTTATTGATGTGGCCCAAAGCATCCGTTTCTGAAAAACGGACGTTGACTTCAAATTCATGCATATTACCCCTCCTTGTTTAACGATGTACAAAAGCAGGTTTACGCTTATCCAGAAAAGCGGAAACCCCTTCTTTAACATCTTCAGTTTGGAAGATTTCTTCAAAAAGATTCGTTTCTAGCTCTAGTCCTTGTTCAAGCGTTGCCTCACTTCCTTCATTAATCGCCTTCTTGATTCTTGAAAGTGCTTGTAAAGAGTGCCTCGTCATTCTTGAAGCCAAGATTTTCGCTTCCGATAAACCGCAGCCTTGCTCGACGACTTTATTGACAAGCCCGATCTTTTCCGCTTCTTTGGCATCAAGCGGATCACCGGTGAATATAATCTCCTTTGCTTTTGCGTTCCCTACAAGTCTGGACAAACGCTGTGTACCGCCAGCACCAGGAAATAAGCCTAATTTCACTTCCGGCAGCCCAATTTGCACCTGTGTTTCAGCGACACGCATATCACAGGACAGAGCCAATTCGCATCCGCCGCCTAAAGTCAGGCCATTTAATACAGCTATCGTAGGTTTAGGGAACATGTCTATTTTGGTTAAGACGGCATGACTTTCCCTTACCAATTCTTTCATATTCGGGTTTCCCATCATGTTAGGGAATTCTTTTATATCAGCACCAGCCGCAAATGCGATATTGCCTGCACCCGTTAAGAGTACTGCTACAGTTTCAGAATCCTTTGAAAGTCCAGTGAATATTTCTCCCAATTCTTTGAATACCTGTTTGCTGATTACGTTTAATGGAGGATTATCAATGGTTATGATCGCAAGCTTATTTTCTTTTTCCACTCTAATTAACTGTGTCATCGATTCTTCACTCCTTGATTTGGATAATCATACCAACCTTTTCCTGTTTTCCTTCCTAAATGTCCTTTGTTCACCTTTTCTTCTATACAAGCATTTGGCTTGTCTTCTGGATTTCCAGTTTCATTGTATCGTTGCTGCATGACAAAATATCCTACATCAATACCTGATAAATCCATCAGTTCAAATGGACCGATGGGATGGCCTAACGCTTTCCTGCAAATTAAATCGATATCCTTATAATCCACAATTCCTTCTTCATACAAATATAGGGCCTCACGCTGTAACGCTCCCAAAATTCGATTGGCTACAAATCCCGATATTTCTTTCCTCAACAAAACTCCTGTCCTATTCATTTTCTCTGTGACTTCCATCGCAAGCTTAGCGGTTTCTTCAGAAGTTTGATCACTCATTACAATTTCAACACAATCCATTATTAGAGGCGGGAAGAAGAAATGCATATTAATGAACTTATCCGGACGATTCGTCACACCTGACAGCAGGCTATTGACAATCGTTGAACTATTCGTTGCAAAAATGGTTTCTGTTGGTGCCAATTGCTCCAGTTTAGCGAAAACTTCCTGCTTCACATCAAGTTTTTCAACAACCGCTTCAATGATCAAATCAGCTCCACTGGCCGCTTTCTCCAAATCGGTAGTATATTGAAGACGGCTAAATGCCGCCAATTTTCGATCTTCAGACAATTTTCCTTTTTGGACCCATTTAGTCAAAATGACGTCCAATTTTTCTTTGGCTGCATTCAACGCTTTTTCCTGAACATCCTGAAGAATCGTTTCGTAACCTCCAAGTGCAGCAAGCATCGCAATTTGATGCCCCATCTGCCCAGCCCCGATTACGGTTATTGATTGAATTTGCTTGTCGATCATGCCATCCATCTCCCCTCTACTAACTGGTTGGTATGTAACCTAGTCACGCTTCAATTCCATGCAGAATCATCCCCATAAAAATGGCTGCCACTTCCTGTTCGTTTTTTTCACCTTCTGGGTCAAACCAATGATAGCTCCAATTGGTCACACCCAAAATAGCAAAAGAGATGATGGATGCATCGAGATTGGAACGTAGTTCTCCGCTCTCGATGCCTTCTATCAGTACTTGCTCGATTTTATTACGGAAATCATCCCTCTTAGGAAGGACTTGTGCAAGTTTTTCGTCACTTAGATTTTTCATTTCACGGAAAAAGACCGTGGCGCTGGATTTTTTGGTTTTGATGCTTTTTAAGAGCATATATACCATATCGAAAAGCTTATCCTTACAGCTTTTCCCAGGATCCAAAATGATTATTTCCTGCTCACTAAGCAACTCGTCTATATATGCTAGATGAATATCCATAAGCAACTGCTCTTTGCTCGTAAAGTAGTAATAAAACGTTCCCTTCGTCACCCCGACCGATTCGACGATATCAGAAATCGACGTTTCACTAAAGCCCTTCTTTTCAAATAAGCGTATGCTATGTTCTGTCATTTTTTCTTTCATGTATGCATCCTCGCAATCTGTTAAAATTTCAGCTGAATTGATATCATACGCTTTCGTACTGCCTTCTTATTTCCTGGAAAGTTCTTCCCTTAAAGCTCGCCTTAAAATCTTTCCGACATTTGTTTTCGGTAACTCTTCACGAAATTCAACGAAATTCGGAACTTTATAGGCCGATAGGTTTGCACGGCAGTAATCAATGATTTCCCGTTCACTTGCCTTTTTATTATTTTTAAGTACAAGCACCGCTTTAACCGACTCCCCTCGGTAAGCATCCGGAACCCCGATGACAACCGCTTCCTGGACAGCAGGATGTTCATAGAGAACTTCCTCCACATCACGCGGATATATATTAAACCCACTTGCGATGATCAAATCTTTTTTCCTGTCGACAATATAGAGGTACCCTTCTTCATCAACTTTGGCGATATCCCCCGTATAAAGCCAACCATCCCTAAGAGTGACCGCCGTTTCCTCAGGCATATTCCAGTAACCTTTCATCACTTGAGGTCCTTTGACGACCAATTCCCCCATTTCGCCAGTGGGCACTTCTTTTGTCCCGTCTCCTAGGTCCATCACTTTATATTCAGTCGAAGGGATACCAATCCCGACGCTCCCAGGCTTCCTTTCAGCAAATACCGGGTTACAATGTGTTGTTGGCGAAGCTTCCGTAAGACCGTAGCCTTCCAATATCTTCGCACCTGATTTTCGTTCAAACTCACGTAGCAGTTCCACAGGCATCGGTGCACTTCCGCTGTTACAGACCTGAATTGATCCCATTCCATATTCTTCTGCCTTTGGATGATTCGTCAACGCTACATACATGGTCGGTACACCAGGAAAAGTGGTTGGCTGTTCTCGCTTTATCGTTTCAAGCACTTCTTCTATCTCAAACCTTGGCAGCATGATTGAGTCACCAGCAATATAAACGGATAGGTTCATTGCGGACGTCATTCCAAAAACATGGAAAAGCGGGATGACCGACAACGTTCTTTCAGCTCCCAATTTTAATTCATGCTTGAAGAATTCATATGATTGAACGACGTTAGCCAGAATATTTCTGTGAGTCAGCATAGCTCCTTTTGAACGGCCAGTCGTTCCTCCTGTATACTGAAGAACGGCGATATCATTTTCCGGATCGAATGATACTGGATTGATTTTTCCGTCCCCTGACTTCATGAATTGGTCAAATGAAACATCAGGCTGGAAATCTGCATCTGATGGCTGCAGGCTTACCGCGATAATATTTTTCACATTTGCATACTGCTGGACACTTTTCACTTTCGGATATAATCCATCCAAAACCACGATCGTTTCGGCACCGGAGTCCTGTAAGATATGCTGCAACTCCCTTTCAACCAGCATTGGATTGATTTGGGTGATAATTGCTCCTGTCGTCAAAGATCCATAGTATGCAATGACGTATTGGGGACAGTTAGGTAGCATGATGGCGACACGATCACCTTTTTGGACGCCTTTTTTTTGCAGGGCTGAAGCAAAGGCTTGCGATGCATGAAAAAGTTCCTGATAAGATATCTTTCGTCCATAAAAAGTAATAGCTGTATTGTTTGGATAGGCCTGACATGCATTTTGAAGGATTCTTTGCATCGGAAACTCAGGAACTTTTATTTCCTTTGAAATTGAATCGGGATAAACGGACAGCCATTTTTTTTCATTCATCATTACATACCCTCCAGCCATATTTACTTACTTTTCTTTACATTGCATGTGAACCCCCATCAACAATCAAGATATTTCCAGTCACGTAATCAGATGCCTTTGATGCCAGGAAAACCGCTGCCCCTTTTAAATCATCATCACTCCCTAACCTTCTTAGCGGAGTGGAATCCAAGATAGGACTCTTTCCTTGCTCGAGAACCCCTTTCGTCATTTTTGTCGGAAAGAATCCTGGTGCGATTGCATTAACATTGATATTATGCTGACCCCACTTAACGGCTAAATCCTTCGTTAAAGTAATGACCGCCCCTTTACTCGTATTATATCCGACCGTATCGAGCACCCTCGGGTCAGTCCCTCCTAATCCGGCGACGGAAGCGATGTTTATGATTTTCCCCCGTCCCTGCTCAATCATGACCCTGCCTACAGTCTGGCTCATGATAAAGGTTCCGGTTACATTGACATTCATCACCTTCTGCCAGGCTTCAAGGGGCATGTCGACGGCCGGAGCCCCCCAGGATGCCCCGCTGTTGTTTACTAAAATGTCTATCGTACCGAATTCCCGGTAAGTTTCGTTAACAACTTCCTGTACATCCGACGGATTGGTGATATCGCACTTGAAGGAAAGCGCCCTGACCCCAAGCTTTTCGATTTGCGAAGCAACTTCGTCGCATGCTTCCTTCTTCCTTGAACAAAGAACGACATTAGCCCCTGCTTCGGCAAAGCCGGTAGCTATTTGTTCTCCCAATCCTCTCCCTCCACCGGTAATGATCGCCGTCTTTCCAGTCAGATCGAATAGGTCGGTAACTTTCATATTTTCACCTCATGCTTTTGTTGGTATTTTCGAAGTTCTATTTTAGCCACTTGTGAGCGGTGCACTTCATCCGGGCCATCAGCAAGCCTTAACGTCCGTGCATTTGCCCAATGTGCAGCAAAAGGGAAATCATCGGAAATACCTGCAGCTCCAAATCCTTGAATGACCCTGTCCAGCACTTTCAATGCCATATTTGGTGCCACTACTTTTATCATGGCTATCTCCGCCTTGGCTTCCTTGTTCCCGACTGTATCCATCATATAGGCAGCTTTTAAAGTCAGAAGTCTTGCTTGTTCGATTTCAATCCGTGAATCGGCCACCCATTCCATGATCACACCTTGTCTCGCCAAAGGTTTACCAAAAGCGACACGTTTTTGAATACGCTTACATAATTCTTCAAGTGCTCTTTCAGCAGCGCCGATAAGCCTCATGCAGTGATGTATCCTTCCAGGTCCGAGTCTTCCCTGGGCAATCGCAAACCCTTTGCCTTCACCCCATAGTATATTCGATGCCGGAACCCTCACATTTTCAAAATTGATTTCGGCATGGCCATGCGGAGCATGATCATAACCAAACACTGGGAGCATTCTCTCGATTTTCACACCCGGTGTATCCAGCGGTACAAGAATCATTGACTGTTGTTCATGCTTGGACGCTTCAGGATCTGTCTTACCCATAACGATGGCAATCTTGCATCGGGGATCGCCTGCTCCTGACGACCACCATTTCCGGCCGTTTATGACATACTCATTACCTGCCTTTTCAATCCTGCACTCGATATTGGTCGCATCGGAAGACGCCACTTCCGGTTCTGTCATCGAGAAGCATGAGCGGATTTCCCCAGCAAGCAACGGTTTCAGCCAGCGTTCTTTATGTTCATCTGAACCGTATCTCACCAACACTTCCATATTGCCCGTGTCCGGTGCGTTACAGTTGAAGATTTCAGGTCCTATCATCGACCTCCCCATGATTTCACAAAGCGGTGCATATTCTAGATTTGTTAAACCCGCCCCATAACCGCTATCAGGTAAAAATAAATTCCATAATCCTTCTTCTTTTGCTTTTGCCGTTAATTCAGTTAAAATCGGTGGTATTTCACTCCAGCGGCTCTTCTGTGCTTCGAGCTGCTTTTGGTATACGGATTCATTTGGATATACGTACTTTTCCATGAATTCCGTTAACTTCTTTTCCAGATTTTTCACCTTTTGAGTATGTTCAAAGTTCAAATTGAATTCCTCCTTTTAAACTGACTAACCGGTTAGTATGTTCTTTCTTTTACAGTATATACACAATTTTCCGATTTTTTCAATAATTAAATCTTATTTTCATGTCGCTTTAGTCCTTGTACATTTTCATTTCCCCTGTGTTCCTTTGATTGGACTATAGGAAATACACATACGATTTTCGTACCTTTTTTTAGTTCACTTGTGATAAAAACTTTTCCTCCATGCTTTTCAATGATTTTAAAACAAACGGAAAGACCCAATCCTGTTCCTGATGATTTTGTCGTGAAAAATGGTTCTCCCACCTTTTGAAGGGAGCTTTCCGGAATACCTTCCCCTTCATCCAAAATGCTTACAAAAACTTCCCCATATTTTTCATATATGCTCACAAAAATATTTCCGCCATCCGGCATCGATTCTATGGAATTTTTTATCATGTTTATTAGTACTTGCTTGATTTGGTTTTCATCAAAGTAAATGAAAATGGGTTCTGTATCATAATTTTTATGAATTTGAATATTGTTCAATACGGCGTTTGTCTCCAAAAGGGTTATGACATGATTGCAGCTTTCCTTTAAATCCTTCTCTAGAAAAACCGCCTCGGCAGGTTTCGACAGCAGCAAGAGTTCATTCAGGACTTGCTCGATTCGATTTATTTCCGAAAAAATAATATCATAGTATTCCTGTTTATCGGCACCGCCATCTTTAATCAATTTTACAAAACCCATTATAGCTGTCATCGGATTCCTGACCTCATGTGCAATCCCTGCCGCCAGTTGGGCGGCCGTTGATAACTTGCTTGATGTGATCGCCAAATGTTCGTTTAGGCTCACGAGCTTCTCTTCCGCATGTTTACGTTCATTAATTTCAGAAATAATGCCTGCCGTCCCTATGAATTTCCCAGCATCATCGTAAATTAGTTTAACGAATGCTTCAACCCAACTTGTCCCCTTTTTCGCATTTAGTTTAATGTCCGCACGAAAATATTTATTTCCTCGATGAAAGGATTCCGCAAAGACCCTTAATACGTCTTGATAAGAAGTGTTATCCATATATTTAGAAAAGTGAAGCCCTAGAGACTCATTCACGGTTGCACCACTCATCGATTTCCATGCTGGGTTTAAATACAACCATTTTCCTTTATCATCCGTTTGGAAAATAACCTCATTGAAGCTATTGACCAATTCTTTAGAGTACTTGGAGAAAATGCCATAGCGTCCTTCGCTATCTTGCAATAAAGCAATCGTTTTCCGTTTATTATCATAGATAGCACCCAAACACCAAGCTATGGATAAAATGGTGATTAAATATATTGCTGCAAAGGCGGAAAACCTCCGTTCTTCATGACCCAGCCATCCTAAATAGGGCAATATCAATATAAAAAAAAGGACAGGGACAATGATCCTTCCAATATATTTCATCACATCTTCCACCTCCTTACCAAAATGATTTAAACTTCATCCGATCGAATTCCAGCAAGCAAGGGGGCAAATTAATCATATACTGTATATAACAATGGTAAAAACCCACTCATAGGTAAATTTCAACATTTTATTCATGATTCCTGCAAACAAGACAAAAAACCTTTCCTCGATGGAAAGGTCACTGTTCAACTTAATTCATTTATCCAATGATGACGCGTTCCTTTGGATAATGGAAATTTTCCGTAACTTCTTTATGGCCTATGATATACAGAAGAGATGTTATCCCTACACGGCCAATAAACATAATGATCATTATGACAATTTTACCGGTATTACTGAGTTCAGGCGTGATTCCCATCGAGAGGCCAACTGAACCAAAAGCCGAACATACTTCAAAAATGATTTGCATCAAAGTAAAATTCTCAGTAATCGATAAAATGAAGACCGCCATTATGCAAAGGAGCGATCCCATGATCATAACTGCAGTTGCCTTTCGAATATCATCGGGATGAATCTCCCGCTTGAACACTTTAATGGAACGCCTTCCCCTCATGAAATTCCATAAAAAGAGAATCATTATTGCCAGGGTTGTTGTCCGGATACCTCCTCCGACTGAGCTAGGGGATGCCCCAATAAACATCAATATGCTCATCAATAAAAGGGTCGGTTCCGAGAAATCGCTCACATTCATTGTTGCTAATCCGCCGCTTCGCGTATTAGAAGACATAAATAAAGAGTAAAAGAACGATTCATGCCAGCTTTTATCTTTAAATAAACCATTCATTTCCAACAGGTAAATCAGGATCGTTCCCCCAATGATAAGGGAAAAGAAAGTGACTGATGTCAGCTTCGTGAACAAAGAAAAATGAAACTTATAAGTACGGGCACGATTGGACAAAAACTCTTTCAGCTCAATCAAGACAGGAAACCCAATGGCTCCAAGGGTAAGCAGGATAATCGTGATGAACTGTACAAAATAATCGTCTTTAAATGGAATCATTGAAATACCGGTAATATCAAAACCAGCATTCGTGGTGGCACTTACGGCTAAAAATAAACCATTTAAAAAGGCTTCTTTCCAGTTTGGAAAATAATCCAGAAAGTAAATGCCTAAAACTAGAGCCCCAATCATTTCAATTACGACAAATATCTGAATGATTTGAATCAATAATTTAACAAGCCCCGAAAGATTCGATTGGTTTTGATCTGTCATGATCAATTGTCTTTCCTTCAAGCCGATTTTCTTACCCAAAATCAACCAGAAAAACGTACCAAGTGTCATTATGCCAATACCGCCAAATTGGAGAACAAACATTAGAATGAAATAGCCTACCTCATTATACACTTCGGGCAAACTAACAACTGTTAGGCCTGTTACACTTACTGCACTTACGGCTGTGAATAAAGCATCCATGAATTCAAATTCTACGCCTGGCTTAAGAGCAACCGGGAGACTCAACAGTACGGTCGAGATACTGACGGCCAAAAAATAATAACCGACGATAAGCTGAGCTGGTGTTAACTTTGATAATATTTTTTTGATAGCAAACATAAAGAGTTTCCTTTCTTACTCCTTTATGATTATGTATGTAGGTGGAACACATAACCATTAATAATCTAGTTTACCCTTTTTTCATTCTTTTTTCCATTCTCTTTTAAAACTGGCTTACTTTCAACAAAAAGGTAGGTTTACCAATAAGTTTGATGCCGCTCATATAAGTAAAACTCCTCATTCTACTTATACTATCATTACAGCGGCAAAAGCCGTTGAAAAAGTAAAGGGGAGATTCAAATGGCTAACAGCAGTAACAACCTTCTTGTTCCTGGAATCGAACAAGCATTAGAACAAATCAAATATGAAATTGCATCAGAGTTTGGTGTACAATTAGGTTCGGATACTTCAGCACGTGCCAATGGTTCAGTTGGCGGCGAAATTACGAAACGTCTTGTACAACAAGCACAATCTCAACTTAAAGGTCAATAATTCCTAACACAATTGAATATCCATGGCTAAGAGTCCAGCTGCGTGCTGGACTCTTTTTACTTATTGCGTTCATTCCCATGTCCATTATTACCCTTATCCCTTTTCGACTTATTCCAATCTTGCTTACCTTGTTTTACTTGTTTTACTTGTTTTACTTGCTTTACTTGCTTTACTTGCTTTACTTGCTTTACTTGCTTTACTTGCTTTACTTGCTTTACTTGCTTTACTTGCTTTACTTGCTTTACTTGCTTTACTTGCTTTACTTGCTTTACTTGTTTATTTTTTTTTTCATACTTTATTGGATCGTCATTATTCTTTTCTTTGACCAATGGAACTCTTTTCTTATCGAACTTTTTAACATACTTTTCATTTTTATGCTTGTCCTTTGATTGGTTGTTTTGATTGCGATCAGATTTTATTTTTGGTTCCCTGCTTCTTTCCTTGAAGCCATCTACCTCATTCCGTTTTCCATTTTCAGCTTTACTATCAGTTTGTTCCTTATTTTGGGCAGGTTGTGTTCCCAGGTTTTTCCGTTCAGTTGGTTTGACTTCGTTTGACGGCTTTTGTTTTATTGCATTTGCATTGTTCTCTATTTCCTTTTCGCCATCCGATTTGTTTTCTGTACTCAGCGTTTCGCTCTTCACTTTCGGAATATCAACCTTTTCCTCGACTTTTTTATCCGGTGCAGGTTCCCTCATATTGACCTTTACCTTTTCTTTATCTTCATTCAACTTCTTTTCAACATACTTACCTGTGGATATGCCTTGTTCCCTTGCTTGGTCACGATCGCTTTTTGTTGCCTGAATCACTTTCATCTTTGTTTTAGTAACATTATCCTGCTCAGCTATTTCTTTTATTTCTTCTTTTAAATTCCTATCCAGTTTTTTATTCTTATCCAATAATGTAGTGGAAACGACTATTTGTTTATTTCCTTTCAAATAACCGAGTTGCTTCGTGGTTTCAACGATTCGGACTGTAACAGTCTTAATATCCTTGCCTTTCCAATCCTTCAGCTGACCAATCACAAGCTTGCCGTCTTCATTTAAGCCAGTAAGTTTGAGAACTTCTAAATGATCGTCAAGCTCCAACTCAATGCTTGGATTCACATCTATTGTCATATATGCCGAAACAGACCCAGAGAAATAGGATGGAAGAATCGAAAATAGAATCAGGAAGGTGGAAGCAATGCTTAGCACGGCCTTTTTTTTGAAAGATGAATGAAAATTGGAAAAGGCTAAAGTGAACTTTTGTTTAGCAGGTGAAAAGGTGATTTCCTCACCCACTTCATATGCCCGTTCCTGCCTTTTGGCTTTTAGAAATTCACCCTCGGGGGTCATTAGGGTTACAAATCGCTTATTAACTGAAAGAATAACTCCTTTTTTCATCCATTGATAGCCCCTTTTATATAATCATTCAAGTACAAAAAATCTCCGTTTATTATGATTGCAACAGCAATGATGTACTTTCTGTTCCGTTCAATCGTTTTTCTGCTTACATCCACTTTTCCTTCGAGCTGCTTTACTGGCAGCCGCTTTTTTGCAAACAGGATTTCTTTCAGTTCGTCATCTTCCATTAACAATTTAGCGATCATGATGGCTCCCTTCCTTGCATCCGCATGTTTTGGAGAGTTTTCAACTAAATCCTCAAATGACAGACCAAAATCCTGTAGATGGCTTATATAAAGGTGAATTTCTTCTTTTCTTCTTTCCGATTCCTTTTGCTTCTCGTACTCATTGATGGAATTTTCATTATCGATATATATATGGCTTTGATCATTATCATCATTCAGAGTCAAATCCAATAATACTTCTTTTCGTTTCGACTGGTTTCTTAAATAATCAATAACCCTTCGTCTAACGAGGGTTTCGGCAAATGCCAATAAAGAACGGCCTTTTTCCGGGGAATATTTATCGATTGCCTCATTAAAAGCAATCATTCCAATACTAAATTCATCATCTGATTCGTATATGTAACGTCTGCAAACCGATGAGACGGTCTTCGCAATAAAAGGTTTGAACGACTCTATAGTATCATTACGAAGGCTTATATCGCCTTCTTGAATTTTCAATACGGTTTCTTCTAAAGAACGCTTTTTTTTGAATGCTGTAAACAACAAACCAAGCATTTGCTCACCTCGCTCCTGTTGAACATAAAATACGCATCAACATACTTATCTTAAGCGGAGGGAGTCTAAAAGACAGTACCAAAAGAACTATTTTTGCGATATAAATGAAATCACATAATATATCAACATGATAAAATACTTAGTTTTTTCTCGTTTATTACAGTGCAATTACAGTAAAATATCTTTTTACGGATTTTTTTGCAATCCAATGGGACAATTGTCATTTTTCTAACCGGAATTTAATATTCACATCTTTTAACATATCATTCGTAAACTTACCTGCTCTTTTGAGGGTCACTCCATAAATACATTAAAAAGCAAAAAAAATAGGCGTGACAAGCACGCCTGTTTTTTTTAAGCTTCCTGTATTTTTTTCTCTTCTTTCGCTTTTTTTTCTTTTTTGCTTGAAATGATCCATGCACCTGCCGCAATTCCAATCAATACAGTCCAAAAAATCGATTTCCAAAGAGTTGATTCAGGGAAATGATGATCGATGACAGCCAGTGAAGGGTGCGCGAGTGTGTGTACCGCCAATTTCACTCCAACCCAACCCACAATCAAAAATGCTGCCGTTTCGAGTGAAGGACGCTGATGAAGCAACTTCACGAATGCATTTGCTGCAAATCGCATAATGATCAAACCAATCATACCGCCGAGGAACATGACAGCGAATTGCCCTCCGTCAATACCGCCGACTTTCATCCAGCCTGTTGCAGGAAGTGTAACAGCCAGTGCTACGGCAGCCAACATGGAATCGATTGCGAAAGCTATATCAGCCGCTTCAACCTTTACCACGGTCATCCAGAAGCCAGATTGCTTTTTAGGCTTTGTGATTTCCTTCTCACCTTTAACAGCGTATTTTTTGTAAATGTTCTGAAAAGCAATGAAAAGTAAATAAATCGCACCGATTGCTTGAATTTGCCACACGTCGATAAGAAAGGAAATAAGGAATAAACTTGCAAAGCGGAAAACAAAAGCTCCCATCAGACCATAAAACAAGGCTTTTCGCTGTTGTTCTTTTGGTAAATGCTTAACCATGACAGCCATGACGACTGCATTATCCGCAGCAAGTATCCCTTCCAATCCAACCAAGATAAGAAGGACCCAGCCGTATTCCAATAATATTGATGCTTCCATCCATTCAACCTCCAATAGTTTTTATTCCCTCCCTATCGGCAATGGCAAAATAAAAAGACCTCTGCCGTATAGGCAAAGGTCTTGCTGAACATGAAAACATGTCAACAAAGCCGATGAATGTTTCCATTCACGTAATGACGACTTTGTTTTAGGGCGAACCCTAACGCTACTCCCCTTTGAAAAGGAAAATCAGTTATTAAGTATATTGATAGTATACGCGCTCGTTATGAAAATAACAATCTTTTTTTATTATTGGATCTCATTTTCGTTTCCCTTTGGTTAATTTAATCAATTGCAAATATTCTTTGCCAAAACGAATCCAGTTCGGTCTTGCAGAAAAGTAGTTCTGAAACAGCGATAAAAAACTCGTGTATTTCCCCTCATATGGATACCATTGGATTTCTGAATTCTTTTTACCTTTATCGACCATGACCGCTTTTTCATGACAGAAAATCTTCAATCCATGCTCGCCATGATAGCGGCCAATGCCACTTTGTTTGGCACCGCCAAATGGTAAATGATGATTAGCAACAGTAATTAGCACATCATTGATCGTCACCGCTCCTGTTACTAACTGTGACGCAATCCGGCTTGCTTTTTCACTGTCCATCGTCCAAACGCTCGAATTAAGTCCATATTCACTTTCATTTGCTAGGGCGATCACTTCCTCCTCCGTGTCGAAAGGCATAACGGGCAACACGGGTCCGAACGTTTCTTCTTTCATGATTTTCATGGAATGATCGACATTGGACAGAATCGTCGGCGGAATGAAATGGGTCTGTCCCCTTTTCCACTCTTTCGGAGGTGTTCCTGTTTCAATTATCGCCCCCTTAGTCAGTGCGTCCTCCAGGTGTCCAGCCACAACATCAACCTGTGCCGGGAAAGTCATTGAACCGATATCATCCTTTAATTGCATTCCCTGCCTCATGGACTTCGTTTTTTCTTTAAGAAGCATTAGGAATTCCTTATAAACAGTACGTTCTACATAAACCCTTTCAACACTCATGCAAACCTGCCCGCTGTTCGTAAAAGCCCCCCAAAGAGCCCCGTTCACTGCCCGTTCCAGGTTAGCATCACGCAAAACAATCATCGGATCCTTCCCGCCAAGCTCCAGAGTCGTTGGGATCAGTTGTCTTGCTGCCACCTCACCAATCATTTTTCCGGTCCTTACAGACCCAGTAAAAAATATATAATCCGGTTTTCGCTCAGTCAACTCTGCACCCAATTCTTTTCCCCCATGGGCAAATTGTATCGTTCCCTCTGGGAAACCAGCTTCAAGAAACAGATTTTCGATGCAAACCCCAACTAATGGAGTTACTTCTGATGGCTTGGCGATGACTGTATTTCCCGCTGCTAGAGCATTAAGAATGGGGACCATCGAGAGCTGAAGCGGATAATTCCATGGGGAAATGACGAGAATCGTTCCCCGGGGCATATAATGGACATATGATTTTTTACCAATTAATATGAGTGGAGTGGTTACCTTCTGTCCGGAAAGAGTTTTCACTGCATGTTTCTCGATATGCTTGATTGCATCAATGGTTGGCATGATGTCAGCAACCAGTGCTTCAATTTTCACTTTTCCCGTATCTTTTGAAATGACTTCCGCAATTTCATCCATTTTTTCAACCATCAATAAACGAAGACGTTTTAAATAGTGCAGCCTTTCCTTGATGGGAAGATTCGACCATGCTTTGAACGCATGTCTTGATTTCTTATATATATGAGGTATCGACGTCAATGGCGTTGGATCGATTTCCGCAATCTTCTCGCCTGTTGCCGGAGAAAACACTTCCCACTTGTCATGTATTTTTTCCATAACTACTCCCCTTGCTTTTACCTTATTTTTATATGGTATTCATAATCATTTTTATACTTTGAATATTAACCGACCATAGCCGGAATCCCTTCCCTGAAATCAGGACATACCATTCCAGAAGTAAATCCTTTTTGGCTGCAGTCTTGTCAAAACGCCCATTTCAAGTGCAATAATCAAGGGTTTCTTTTTCCACTCCTAAATAGGCCCATAAAGACGTATAGATAAGAGCCCATTGCTTAGTACCATTGTATATGTACTTTTGGTCTTTTCTTATACAGATTCATCAACGAAAAGTTCATAAATTGCACTCGCCGTACAGAAGTGGAATCAGTTAAATGATAGGTTTTCCCTGCACCCTCTTTATATAATGCCAGACACACAGTAGCCTGTATAATATTATTGATCGGAACCAGGTTCACTACCGTTTCTCTCTCCGAGGAGATATATGGAAAATAGGGAGGAAGCTTAGGCTATCAATAAAATCAAGGATGAAATGGGGACCATCGAATTTAATCGTTTCCCCTGTTTGGTTCTTAACAATCCCGAGATTATTTCGATAGAATCTCTTCTGCTTTAAAAAGTAGTTATGCTCATGAAATCCATCCCTCTCACCATTGAATAGTAATCTTCTCCACATAACAGCACCACAAAAAATGGAATATATAGTAAAAAGTTTTCTTTATTAAAAGGAGTATTCACGTTTGCTATCGAAGGTAATGTATAGGAATCCGAATTCGGCTATAAGCAAAAAAGAAATCCGGCAGACAAGTTTATCAGGTTTTAGTGTTTAATGTTGGGTAATGGAGGATAAATTCATATTATCGAATAAAAATTATTATCTATATAACCGATTTTCCGTTACTATATAAGAAGGCGATTTTTTCGCGCATACATATTTGAGGTGAGCGCACAAGTGAAAAGAATAATTAAAGCATACGACTTCCCTATTTTCATCGCTGTCGTATTACTCTGTTTGTTTGGTTTAGTCATGATTTACAGTTCGAGCATGATTACTGCTGTTGCTCGATACGGCCAGCCCATGGATTTCTTCTTTGAGAAACAAAAAACGGCCTTTCTCATTTCATTCCTGGCAATGATTGTCACGATGATTCTTCCTTATAAGATGTACAAAAACAAAATGTTCTTGATGTCTATGATGTTTGGAATGGCCGGTATCCTTTTGCTGCTATTTATCTTCGGCCACACAGCAGGAAATGCCACAAGTTGGTTCAAGGTAGGGTCAAAATCGATCCAACCTGCGGAATTTTCCAAATTAGCCATGATCATTTATCTTGCAGCCATTTACGGAAAAAGGCAGGATCGTATCAATAGTATTGATAAAGCCGTCATCCCCCCGATTTTCTTTCTGGTATTCATCTGTTTTTTAATCGGAATACAGCCTGACTATGGAACGGCAGCTGTCATTTTCCTGATTTCAAGTACCATGATCATTTCATCCGGGATGTCTTTTAAGAGTATATTCAAACTCTCTTTGATTACTGCGATATTCGTTGCCATATTTGCATTAGGAGTACTCGTTACAGGAAATTTCTCATCCATTCTCTCTGAAAATAAGGTGTCTCGTTTTACGGGGTTTGCTGATCCTTTTGGAACGGCAGGAGAAAGCGGGTATCAACTCGTGAATTCATTATTCGCAATAGGATCCGGTGGCCTTACTGGAGTGGGACTTGGTGACAGTGTACAAAAATACGGGTACTTGCCTGAATCACATACTGATTTCATCATGTCTGTCATTGCAGAAGAGCTCGGGATATTCGGAGTGGGATTCGTTCTATTGACACTTGGTTTTATCGTCCTAAGGGGATATGTACTTTCAGCAAAATGCAAAGATCCATTTGGAAGTCTTTTATTGATAGGCATCTCATCCATGATCGGCATTCAAGTTGGCATCAACGTTGGCGGAGTGACTGGACTTATCCCAATTACAGGGATCACTCTTCCATTCATCAGTTATGGGGGATCTTCCTTACTGCTACTCATGCTTTCAATGGGCATTTTCCAAAATGTCGTAATGCGAATGAATTTACTTGAACAGAAAGAAAAGGTCGTGTCCATCCCAAAAGATGAGGTTGCGTCTTCAAAATAAGCGATCAACTTCTTTACCCCCTGACTTTGCAGTTCATGTCAGGGGGTTTTTCCCTTCTCTCAAGGTTATGGAAGTTCATATAAAAAAACAGGCAGTCGAAACGACCGCCTGTTTTTTCATTTATAATGGATACCTATTTTCGTAAAGCCCGAAATCAAACTAAGCAAAGGGCAAAGTAAGCAAAAGAATGCAAATGGGGCATATTCAAGGGTTGAAACACCCAATACCTGTGTCAAGAATACACCGCAGACACCCCAAGGAACCAGAGGATTCACAACCGTTCCCGCATCTTCAAGTACCCTCCCAAGCGTTTTTGGCTGTAAGCCTAAATCTTCATATTTCTGCTGAAAGGCTTTCCCAGGCAGTATAACTGACAAATACTGTTCCCCCACTAGGAAATTCACGCTGATTCCTGCAAATACGGTAGCTGAAATCACTTTCGCTACACTCGTCAATGAATCCTGGACCGCATTTAAAATAGAAGGGATGACTCCTAATTCAAACAATAGTCCGCCCATCGCCAATGCCAACAACACCATCGAAACGGAGAACATCATACTTTCAATGCCGCCCCGCGATAGGATTGAGTCAAGTTGATCCATTCCACTCTTAAGTACAAAACCACCGTATAAGATATCCGCTAGTTTTGCAACGGTCAAACTTGGCGTTTGTATGAAAGCAATGACAGCCGCCGAAACGATTCCTGCTGACAATGTCGGAATCGCCGACACCTTTTTCAAAGCCATGACTAGAACGATGACAAACGGAATCAAACTCAATATGCTAATGTTCGTTTCCATTTCCAAGGCTTTGGTCATGGCTTCAACCTCCTCAACACGAGCCAGTTTTACATTCGGTGAAAGGAAGTAAAAGATGATAAGTGATATTAAAAAACCTGGAATCGTTGTCCACTGCATATTATTAATATGTTCAAATAATGGTACTCCAACCGTTCCCGAAGCAAGGTTGGTCGAGTCGGATAATGGAGACATTTTATCCCCAAGAAATGCACCTGAAATGATTGCACCGGCTGTAATTGCCAACGATAAATCCATCGCCGCCGCCATACCTATGAAAGCAACTCCGATCGTGGCTGATGTTGTAAGTGAACTCCCGATACAGAGCCCAATTAGCGAACACACCAGAAATGTGACCGCATAGAAATATTCACCAGAAATCCAGTCAAACCCATAGTACATGATGGTAGGGATCGTCCCGCTTGCCATCCAGATCGAAATTAGCATTCCAATGAAAAAGAATATATAGATAGCTCCCATACCAGAAACTGCACCTTTGACGATAGCCGCCTCCATAATCGAAAATGGCAGCTTCTTGATCTTTCCATAAACAAATAGAAATAGGATAGCAGCTATTATTGGAATATGGGGGGCCAGTCCATAATGTATGATACCAATTGCAATGATTAAGAAAAGAACTGCCAAAACCCCGATTGCTTCAGGTAAGGAGAGTTTTAGCTTTGCATCTTCAAGACGCATGATGTATTTCCCCGCTTTCATGTTGTGTATTCTCTGAGGTAAGGATCTGACCTTTTCACTCCTCATAATTACTGAAACGCTTTTAAGCACTAAAGTTACTAGCTAAATATAAAGGAGTTTCAGGAGATTGTCAAAGGAATAATAATCTATTTTAGTAGGATTCGATTCTTCATTTCCTTTTTATCACAAAACGAAAACCCATACTTCACTTCGTATAGGTTCGGCCTAGTATACCCTAAGATATAAGTCCTCTTCTTTGCTTAGCCCCCAAAGGCCCTGTCTTAATCCAATACCGATGTCCCTACAACCCTTTCAGTATGTCGCAGTCCCACCTAAATGAACAGCAAACCGTTCCTAATCATCAGATAATTTGGCTTTTTAACTTAGCGATTAATAAAAATTTTTAATGTGTACAAACTACGTCTTGTAAGTAAAAAAATGATTCCTGTACACCGAAGATTTAGACTTTTAAATTCATCAACGGCTGCATACGAATATGTAATTACAAAAATCCTTTTATTATAATCTTATTTTGATTAATAGCGAATTTTTGCAATTGATACTATTTGCGACGCATTTTCCTGGACTTACACCTTTAATCAAACGCCATGCAAACCCTTTAAACTATCTATCTATTTTATTAATTTACCTTCACCTTTAACATAGCCTTAAATAAAAATGGCCAACATCTCCTCTTTTCAAAAAAAGGATAATGTTATACAAAAAGTTTGTTAAGTATTTCACAAACTTTCGTTGAAAAGTATCCATCCAAGAAGGATGGATACTTAGAAGGCTACATTAACAAGGATATATAGATAGGTAATGTAATTAAAGATAGAATGGTACTAATTACAAATGAAGATGCTGTCTCAGTTGATAAAGAATCAAATCTAGTTGAAATCATTGCTGCTACAGCAGATCCTGGAAATGATACTAGCAAAATAGCTTTAATTGTATCTGCATGATCAAGGCCAATTAGATGAGCGACCAGCATCATATATAATGGAATAGCCACAACTTTTAAAATGGAAATACCAAAAGCAATTGGCCGTAAGCTAATCTTACGGATACCCACGGTTACACCTACAGCAAATAATGCAACCCCAGATGTCACTGACCCAATTTGATCAAGCGCATTTTTTATGATATCCGGTGCCTGGAACCCTAATAGTGTTAATACAACAGCAAGTAAGGGAATACATGCAAGCGGTTCGCTAAGACCATGCAAAACGATACCCAGAATGTTTGTTTTTTCATCTTTAGATTTACCCAATCTGGATTGTCCGACCGTACCAACTATTGTTGCTAATGGATCCAGAAGGGCATTCACCACAATACCCGTAATCGCAATAGGTATAGCTATCTCTTGCGCCCCAAACAAACTGCCTAATACAGAAATCCCCATAAAAGCAAAGGCTGGCTGAGTTGCGTTTAATGAAAACATAGATGCTGCAGTCAAATCGTATTTAAACACCAAACGAGCCACTATTAAAAGGATAATGTAAAAGCCAATAACACCTATGGTCATAGTTAAGAAAAATGACCATTGATTAATTAAGGTTTGTTTTGAGGTTGTTGTGATCCCAATGAATAAGTGTGCAGGTAAAGCAAATTTTGTAACTAACGTATTAAGCCCTTTGGAGGATTCTGAATTAAAAATTTTAAAATAGCCACCCAAATAACCAATAATAATTGTAAAAAAGATTGGTATTAATGTTAAAAATATATTCCCAATATTCACTAGAGATGCACTTCTCTTTCCAAAAAATTGTCCAATTTAAAAGATTCTACTAAGGCTGACTTATACGGAGATTCCCCTAAAACGGATCCCCTTTCTTTTGTGACAACAATATAAGCTGGCTTTATTTCCCATGAATAGTTTTGTACTCCGGCTTCCACATGGAATCTGTTATTGCTTTTTCAATATCTGTTATATCCGCTTTCGCAATTCCTTCTTCGATGGCTGTCTTTGCCACTTCAATGGCTACAGATTTAGAAACCTCTTGCAATTGTTTGATTGAGGGGAGTAAAGAAGCACCATGCTTACTGCTATCCGATAATCTTGAAACAGCAGATGAGGCTGCTGCAAGCATGCCCTTAGAGATTTTTGTTGCTTCTGCGACAATTGCACCAAGTCCAAGTCCTGGGAAAATATATGCATTATTAGATTGTCCGATTGTATAAATCACATCATTATAGTCAACATCATCAAACGGGCTTCCTGTCGCTATTAAGGCTTTACCTTGAGTCCACTTTATTAGGTCTTCAGGAACAGCTTCCGCTAAGGGAGTCGGATTTGACATCGGCATAATAATAGGATGTTCCACGTGCTTTGCCATTTCTTTTACAACTTCTTCTGAGAATGCCCCTGTTTGACCAGATGTGCCGATTAAGATGGTTGGTTTAACCTTTTTTATTACCTCTAATAATGGAATGATTCCGACTTCATTCCGATTCCATTCCTCGACTTCTTCAGCTTTCCGGCAATACGACTTTTGGAATTTCAAAACATCTGGAATGTCATCTATCAACAATCCACGATAATCGACGGCCCAAAAGTGACCATATGCCTCTTCTCTGGAAACGCCATCTAGGATCATGGCTTCAACCATTTGATCAGCATTACCGATTCCTGCTGCACCTGGACCAAAAACAACAACCCTTTGTTCCTTTAAAGGAACACCAGTTACTTGTAAGGCAGACATTACGGCGGCTAGTGTTACTGCACCTGTACCTTGTATATCATCATTAAAAGTGAGAATTTTGTCGCCATAATTATCGATTATATTTCGTGCATTTATATTTCCAAAGTCTTCCCAGTGAAGTAATGCCCTTGGGAAGAAGGCTTGAGACTTTTTAACAAATAAATCAATGAATTCGGTGTATTCATCACCGCGAACACGCCCAAACCTGTTACCAATATACAGTGGATCACTAATCAGGCTTTCATTGTCTGTCCCAACATCCAGGACAATAGGTAGCACCCTGCTTGGATCAATTCCCGCAGCTGCTGTGTAGACTGCCAATTTGCCAATGGCTATGTTAATTCCACCAACTCCCTGATCCCCGATTCCAAGAATACTTTCAGAATCTGTAACAACGATTAAATCGATATCATCAGATGAAAGGTCCAGGTTTTTAAATGCATCTTCCATTCCCTCCATATTATCAATAGAAAGGTATAGACCTCCTGGACGGTGATATTCTTGGGAGTACTGTTGAATGGCCTCTCCTACAGTAGGTGTGTAAATGATCGGCAGTATTTCACTTAGATGGTCTTTAAGTAGACGGTAAAACAGTACCACATTCCTATTAAATAAATCATATAACATTCCATTCTTCCGAATATTGCTAGGTTGAGTGGAGAATTGTTCATAAGCTCTTTTTACTTGTTCCTCAAGAGTAAGCACCTGGGATGGTAGCAAGCCTACCAATCCTAGTTCATTTCTTTCTTCCTTAGTGAAAGCAACCCCTTTATTAATAAAGGGGTTTGACAGAACACCTTTTCCTCTTAAAGTTGTTTCCAAACCCTTTTTTGTCTTTTCATAAGCTGTCATAGACGTTCCCTCTTCCTAAAGATGTATATTTAAAAATGATCATTACCAGGCAATAGAGTATATTCTTCCCTGGGGAAGTGTAATTACTAAAAGAAAACTGTAAAAAGGAAAATAAATATACAGCACATAAAAACTTAAATATTTCCTCATTACTGCTTATTTGTTCAATCTTGTGAAAAAATTTTTTAATAACTCAATCGCCAGTCTATATCTTAGTAGTCATTTACGGAGGACACTAGCTTATTTAACTAATTTTAGTATTATGTAATTAAAAAAAGTAAGCAGCCATTTGGCTGCTTACAGATAACGTTGAATAATATGGCTCTTGTCATCATTAAACTTGTGTTGGGATACTGGTCGGCCTACCGTTCCATAGATTACCTTAACATCAAGGACACCGATATCCTTCATGAATTTTAAATATTTCCTTACTGATACCCTGGATATACCCGCCACATTTACGACTTCCTCTGTTGAAAAGGGAGCTTTTTTTAATACCAGTATTACATTCCATATAATCTTTAAGGTATCTTGAGCTAATCCTTTCGGTAGTTCCTCTGGTAAGTGAATTTCTTCTTGATGCAAAATTCGATAATCCAATTCTTCTTGATTTAGCATATTTTTATCTTGAATAAAATCTGATTTGTTCCGATATGCTGATAAGGCCGCGTTAAAACGTTCAAATTCAAACGGCTTAATTAAATAATCAACAGCACCTAGTCTTAATGCTTTCTGAATCCTCTCAATGTCCGACGCAGCAGAAATGACAATAACATCTATCTCTTTTTCACTTTCTCGAATTTGTGAGAGTAAATCGAGTCCATTTTTCCCAGGCATGAAAATGTCTAATAGAACTAACCCTATTCTTTGATTTTCCAATACATTCAGAGCTTGATCCACTGAGGAACAGACAGCAGCTAATTCGTAGCCATCGACTTGATTCAAATAGCGCTTATTGAACTCTGCAACCATCGGGTCATCTTCTACGATCATTACCTTAATCATCCTACATCATCCTTGCTTTGTATGGTATATAAACCACAAACGTTGTTTCTTGACCTTCTTTTGAACTAATATTGAGATCTCCGCCTAGCTTATCTAGGCTTGCCTTAACCAAATATAAACCAATCCCCCTGTCCTCTCCTTTTGTTGTATATCCTTTTAGAAGGATATGATTAAGATTGGCATCAGATATTCCCTTTCCAGTATCATGAACTTCAATAGTTAAAATATCATCTGCATAATCAAACTTTAATTCAATTCGTTTAACGGGCCTTTTTTCTACTGCTTCTATAGCATTGTCAATCAAATTTCCTATTATCGTAATTAGCTCATGAGTAATCGCTGCATTTTCTGGTTCTGGCAATTGAAAGTCAGAGGATAATGCCAGCTTAGCACCTGCTTCCCTGGCATAACTTAGTTTTCCAATTAAAAAACCGGCTAGTACTGGATCTTTAACGGTTTTGGTAATAAAGCCTATCTCGTTTTCTCTGTGGTCAACAAGATCACTAATATATGCTGCAAGCTGATCATAATAATGCATATGCACCATACCAAGTATTACATGAAGTTTGTTCATGAATTCGTGCGACTGGGCCCTTAACGATTCAGCATATAAGCGGACTCCAGTCAGCTGTTCCGCCAGCAGATGTATTTCTGTTTTATCACGAAATGTAGCCACGGCCCCTACGATTTCATCCTTCACAAATACTGGTACCCTATTCACTAGTAAGACACTATCTTTTAAATCCTGCTCTTTATCTAATTCGACTTTTCCGGTCTCTAGGATTCTATCCAGGTTTGAGTCAGGCATATAACTAGTTACCTTTTTACCCGTTGGATTTTCATTAATACCCGCGTTTTTAAATATCTTTAAAGCTGCTTTGTTTACGAGAGTAATGGTTGAACTCTGATCTACCGCTATGATTCCCTCCCGAACTGATTGTAAAATGGCATTTCGCTCTTTTAAAACCTTCGCAATAGCAAAAGGTTCCAGCCCAAATAATATTTTCTTTATATACCTTGCCAACAGTATTGCACCGGCAATTCCGGTTAATATTCCAAAAACTGTTCCTACATAAATATTAAAACGGCTTTTTAAAACAGCATCATTAACTTTTTGAAGAGAAATACCGACCACCACGGCTCCAATTTGATTATCCTCTGAATCATAAACAGGGGTGAAAGAACGCAAAGATCTGCCTAAAGTTCCTTTGGAAATAGAAATGTGCTCTCTACCTCTTAATACATCTTTCTCATCCCCTCCAACAAATTTTTTTCCTATTTTACTTGGATCGGGGTGAGTTTTCCGGATTCCATTATTATCGATTATTACTACAAATTCTACATCTGTCGATTTTTTTATCCTATTGGTAAATTGCTGAACTTCCTGATTGTTCTCATTTCCACTTAACGCTTCAATTACAAGCGGCGTTTGTGCTGCCATACGTGCTACATTTACTGCTTTTTCAGTCTGGCTATTTTCTATAGTATCCGCAACTGTTTGGCTAATAAGAATATCTGTAATGAATAATGAAAGGGCTACTACCCCACACACCAGTATCATAATAGTAAACTGTAGACTCCATTTCCCTTTTTTCACTTCTACACACCTCTTTGGTCTAAAAACTCTATTCTTTAAGGAAGATACTTTTATGTTAAGTATGTTCATTTTGCTTACATCACACAATTCTTCGGTACTTTATCAAGTTCCAAAAAGGTAGCCAAGTGATTTAAATCATTGTGTTAAGATATATATAACCTAACCGTTTGCCAATGGTATCCTTAAAAATACTGATTCATCTACAATATTTCCCAAATATTAAAACAGACTATACCTTCGTAGGCTTGGATATAAATATTCAAAATCTTACTAGCACCGTCTTTAATCTCCTTTCATATATTAGCTCCTACATACCTCGGTAGTTCAATATAAGTTATTTTGCTATACTCCTCCTGCACCACGGTTAAAGCCACAAGTTTTCTATAAGTATTATGCAGTTCATAAGAAGTTTAGCGGAATATCCCAGCAATTCTTACAATGCTCAAAGTTACTACGATTTTCTTATTTAACCTTTCCAATTAGTTACTATTTAATTTTCAAAAATACAGCTGTCTAACATCTTATATCTCCCTGTTTCCGTTTATCTAAAATCGACATGTTTAAAACAGGGGGGAATGATTAAAATACCCGCATTTTCAACAGATTTCAAATCAACAAAGTATTAAGAAAGTACTCAAGGCTTAGACATAGTCATCAATAGTGTAAAATGGCCTTAACATAGATAAGATTATTTAATTACTAGAGATATGTTAATGATTATGAAATAAGGTTCAGTAATCGTAGACATCAGTGCTGATGTAGACGGGGCAATTGAAACCTATAAATCGAAAATTCATGCAAATCCTACATATGTATTTATAACATCAGACTTTATTGTTTATATTACTTTTATCTGGAATCTGTTATTTTTGATTACAAAAAAAAGCTTGCAGATTTAGACCCTAAAAGGGACCTTATTCTACAAGCTGAACAACCTCCACTATCCGAAGTTTTTCAGTTAAACTATTGATTAAAATGATATACATCCCAAATGTCAGGGGTTTCTGATCCAATGTACCAAGCTGATACTCCGCCTAAGTGATTTTGTTTTAACAGGTTTAGTAGAAGCCCGATTGATTTTTTATCTTCTATCCAAACTTGATGCTTTTTCCCATCAGAAGAATATTCCACAAAGTTTTGAAAGGTCTTTTCATGCTCCAGATAATGAAAAAAGCCCGTGTATATAACACGGGCTTCTCCATTATTTCAAATCCATTGGATTATATAGTTCAATGTCTGGATTTTTATCTTGGAACCAACGAAGTGCAAACTCATTTTCAAATAAGAATGCATATTTATCAAACCGGTCTTTAACAAGAATGCTTCTTGAGCTATGAAGATTTTCATCAAGCTTTTCATCTTCAGCCCAGCGTGTGATCTTACTGCCCATGCGCTCCATCACGACTTCAACATTGTATTCATTCCTCATTCGATGCTCGAATACTTCAAATTGAAGTTGCCCAACCGCACCAAGCAGATATTCTTCCATCCGAACCGTTTTGAAGAGCTGAATTGCCCCTTCTTGTACGAGTTGGTTTATTCCTTTATGGAAATGTTTCTGTTTCATGACGTTTTTAGCTGTTACCCTCATGAATAATTCCGGTGTAAACTGAGGCAGCCTTTCAAACTGAAACATGTCTTTGCTTGTTGTAATCGTATCGCCAATTTGGTAGTTCCCGGTATCATATAAACCGATGATATCTCCGCTTACGGCTTCGTTTACGGTGTTGCGATCATCAGCCATGAATTGAGTAGAAGAAGAAAGGTTGATTGGTTTTCCTGTCCTGCTCAAGTTGACGCTCATTCCACGCTCGAATTTACCGGAGCAGATGCGAAGGAAAGCGATCCGATCACGGTGTTTTGGGTTCATATTCGCCTGGATCTTGAAAATGAATCCAGAAAAATCATTACTGACAGGACTCATTTCACCTGATGTTGTCATGCGTGCTTGTGGAGCTGGTGCAAACTTCAGATAAGCATCCAAAAACGTCTGAACACCAAATGTCGTTAAAGCACTTCCAAAAAATACGGGACTAAGTTTTCCATTCGCAATGTTTTCTTCGGAGAATTGGTTACCCGCTTCCGTCAAAAGCATTATTTCTTCCAAAGTTTGCTCATATAACTGGGAATCCTTAAGTTTATGATCCACTTCGAGTTCACCTTCGTCATTCAACGGAAGGAAACGCTCATCCCCTTCAGTTTTAAACTGTTCAATTCGATTATTGAACCTATCGTAAATGCCCACGAAGTCTTTTCCCATTCCAATCGGCCAGTTCATCGGGTATGTTTCAATACCTAATACCTCTTCAAGTTCGGCAAGCAATTCGAGCGGCATTTTACCTTGTCGGTCCATTTTATTGATAAAAGTGAAAATCGGGATACCCCTCATCCGGCATACTTTGAATAATTTAACCGTCTGGTCCTCGATCCCTTTTGCCGAATCGATGATCATCACGGCGCTATCAACAGCCATCAGTGTACGATATGTGTCTTCACTGAAGTCTTGGTGACCTGGTGTATCGAGAATATTAACACGGAAATCATCATAATCAAATTGCATGACCGAAGATGTAACGGAAATTCCCCGTTGCTTTTCAATCTCCATCCAGTCACTGGTTGCATACTTCCCTGTTTTTCTAGCTTTAACTGTTCCGGCATCACGGATCGCGCCACCAAACAGCAATAATTTTTCTGTCAAAGTCGTTTTCCCGGCATCCGGGTGAGAGATGATTGCGAAGGTCCGTCGGGATTGAACCTCGTCTTTTAATGTAGTCATAAAATTTTCCTTTCATTATTGGAGTCATCAATAAAAAAATTTATAGGAGGTTTATTGTATTTTTTTACATTGGAATGGCAACCTTTCTTTGTATGCAAGATCCTGATCATACACAATATATGTAAGAAGGAATATATCATAAGGCTTAAGCCTTGGCTACTCGGCATTCATTTCAATCAACCTTACTATTTTAACACGATATGAAGGAAAGATGTAGAGGTGAATGAATCACCATAAGAGGATTTATACAGATAGCAAAACAAAAGACGCTTAATCAGCGCCCCTTATCCTAATTCATATGGTCATCGTTCATTTTTTTCATTGTTTACCAAACTTATCTTGCTGCTTTCATCGCTTTTTTGCTTTTCCAGCGTTTCTTTACTTCCTTGAATATGATGGGAGCAGCAAAAATAAGGGCCCTTTTTAATAATTTCTTCATTTACATCAGTCCTTTCTTTCTTATCCTATACCCGATTATTTTCGTGAAAAACTTTAATGCCAATTGTTTTTGTAATTTGAAACATAAGGGAAATCAAGACTTTTAACCTCTTGGACTTGGAAACCCCCGTCAAATTTCAATCCAGGAAAATCCTTTCCAGCATTACCGTTATACTTCCCCTCATAAAACTTCCCTAATATTATTTTTCCCAAATGAAAATGTATAAATCACTTCCATTTGTTTTATCCTTTATAAAGGTGGGTATATACTAAAAAACTAGGAATTGCCTCAGAGGATAGATTTAGAAAAGGGTGAATATATCCTATAGGCATTCACACATTATCAAGCATCTTCATATGATTATTTTAACTTGAATGAATGATGGTGTTTGATAATGTGTGAAATTGATTTTTCCATCCAGGGGAAATCATCACCATTAATATTTTTAAAATTTTTAGGAGGATTCATCGAATGACAGTAACAGGTAAAGTAAAATGGTTCAATAGCGACAAAGGATTTGGATTCATCGAGGTACCAAACGAAGAGGATGTATTCGTACATTTTTCCGCCATTCAAGGAGAGGGGTTCAAAAGCCTTGATGAAGGTCAAGAGGTTGAATTTGAGATTGAAGAAGGAAACCGCGGACCTCAAGCTAAAAACGTCGTAAAACTCTAAAGTATAGAAACATAAACATAAGTCATATGCATTGAAAAAGGATGCTCCCCATATTGGGGGGCGTCCTTTATATTTCATTCATTTAAGTTTACCTGGCTTCTCATTCATTAAAATGATCCAAAATGAAGCCGGGTATATGTTCGCCAGAAAAACTCTTGATGTCCACATCCCTGCTATCTTTATAATAAAAGGCAGCTGAATACTCTCCACCCCAACCGATTTGGGCATTATCAATAGCCGTTTCGATTTCCGAAACCGTGTTAATTTTCAAGCGGTTTTGCTGCTGTTCAATCTGTTGTGCAAGTTCACTCTCTGAATTCGAATTATAAATTTCCGGATTGGTCTTCGCAACCAAAATATATGAGATATCATCAGCCATTAACCTCGCTTCTTCTGCTTGCCCGGTATTTTCCATCCATTTTGAAAACTGAGTATAAGAAGAGTCCCATTTCATATAAATGATTTTGTTATTATTCAAATGAATGTCAATGGAGGCATAATCACCAAAAGAAGTTATCATTTGGGCGAACGACTGATTATCCAGGTCCTCAGACAGTGCCCGCACGGCTGCTTCCAGCTGGTGACCATCCGTGATCGTTACGGATTTGTCCACTTGTCCGCTCGCCGTTATCCTGATTTTAGAAACGTCTTTGGCGGAAACATTCAATAACTCATTAACCGTTTTTTTATATTCACTCGACTCATGAATTTTCGCCAATAGCGGCAGGTAAGAGTCGTAGTTTTGCAAATAATACTCTCTTGCTAACCGTTTTCCATTCTTGAGTTCATATATCAGAAATACGGATTGTCCGTCATTCAATTCACCAACGGAAACATTTTTTCCCTTTTCGATAATTTGCTGATGCAATAACCTGATTGCGTCTATATTTTCCTTCTCTTTAAGATAAGTGGATGCGTTATCTGACGTACCATCCTCAAAAAATATGGGTGAATTGCCAATATATATTTGGCTAATCATCTTTTCATCAGGTACCTTGCCCTTATACTGAATGGGGTCTATTTTTAAAATGAGGGCCAGTATAATAATAACCACCATAAATGCTACATAACCTTTCAGGTTGACCCGTATCCGCCAAGTCTTTTGCAGGACGATTTCCCCTAAATAAAATCCAAGCAAAGAACCGACGATATAACCGAAGAAAATCCACCCAGGTTTTCCTGTCGTTTCGCTAAAATAAAGCCCTGTAAACAACATCATGCATATTGTCAGGCCGAATTTAAATAATGGCTTAATCTTCGGAAAAACGAATGCCTGCGATACATGTTCCAGCTTTCTCCTCTCATAGAGAAAAAGAGAACAAAACAGAAAAAGAACGGTCAAAATACTGTAGATTAATGTATCAACCGAGAAAAGGGTGATTTTCTCCATCTCCGTTGCAGCTAATAAGGGTGAAATGCCATTCATATTGGCACTTAGATAATAATCTGAAGAAAATCCAGCTACCAAAAACTTCAGATTGGCTGCAAACAATATAAACAACCCCACCGGCAAAACAAGAATAATATAGGTGAGCAGACCTTGCAAGGCTGATAATCCTGTCACCATTCCAATTAAAACGGCAACAGAAAAGATCAAAACTTCCAAAATAAAAGTAATCCCCATCCAGGACCAAATATCCGAGATCGTATAAAGCCTTTCTATATCTATTGCCGAGTGGAATAATATCATTATTGAACCTGTAAATAAAATAGGCAAACCAATGAAGCCTATCCCCGTCCCTATCATATGAAAATAGATGTTGCGTCTAGTAATCGGTAAACTATGAATAAAATCTGAAGCTTGTTTCATCTGTAAAAACCGAAACAGGAAGATGGCAAGTAATACTGGAATGACGATGACCAAAACAAATTGAATCATCTGCTGACTGGAAAAAAGGTTTTCGAATTCCACATATTCATTATTCTCATTCAAAATAATCGTTAACATTTCCAGAGGCAGTGCAAATATGAGGCCGACGAAATATAGGAAACCAATCCAGCCAGTGCTTCTGAAAATATAGACAATCAGTTCTTTATTAAACCAGGTTATTCTGGATGACATAACCTATATCCCCCATTTCATAAATGAATATCTCCTCTAGGGTAAGGGGGAGAATATCGAATATTTCTGGCTGAAATTGATTAAAGTGCGATTTAATCTTGGATTCTTTACCTTTAACAATGCAAACGATCACGCTGCCGCGTCGTTCCTTGTTAAGAATTTGAATTCCGTGGTATAAACCGTGGGGAATTTTATGTTTAAAGGCAATTTGCACTTTGTGTACATCCGCTTTTAAGTCGTCCAAATCCTTATGGATAACAAGCTCCCCATTATGTAGGATCCCTACATGATCGGCTAAATCTTCAATTTCCCGCAGATTATGGGAGGATATTAAAATCGTCATATCCCTTTCTGAGACATCCTGAATCAATAACTGTTTCACATTCTTACGCATGACCGGATCTAACCCATCAAACGGTTCATCGAGGATGAGAACTTCCGGCATCGTCGAGAGTGCGAGCCAAAAAGCAACCTGCCTCTGCATACCCTTTGATAGTTTATGTATTTTATATTGGAAGGGTATCGGGAATACCTCCTGTAATTGGTTGAAACGTTCTTGATTCCAATCACTATAAATATGGCTATAAAAACCTGCCATTTGCATGATCGTATAGTTAGCCAGGAAATAAGGTGTATCAGGGAGGAAGAAACAACGATTTTTCACATCACGGTTTTCAAACACATATGATCGATCAATAAGAACTTCACCGGCATCCTGTATCAGATTGCCTGAAAGCATTTTTAATAGAGTCGTTTTCCCCGCCCCATTGGAACCTAACAACCCGAATATGGAGCCTTTTTGTATGACCAAGGTGACGTCCTTGATTGCTTCTTTTCCTTCATATAACTTACTCACCTGTTTTATTTCAATCATGAATCTCCCCCCTTTGCCAATGGACTGATTTCTTTTACTAATCTATAAATTTCATGTTTTTCGATTCCGATATACAGAGCTTCAGCGAGAACCTTTGCAAGCTCGTGTCTGATCTTTTCTACTTTTAATGAATTTTTCAAAGATTTAGGAGGTGCCACGAAATTCCCTTTGCCTGGTAAAGTATAAATATAACCGTCAGCTTCAAGCTGCTTGTATGCTTTTTGGATTGTATTTGGATTGACCGTCAATTCCTGAGCCAATATTCGAATGGATGGGAGCTGATTATGTTCCTGTAAAACTTCATTGATCATTAGTTCCTTAAACTTATCCATCAATTGCTCATATATCGGCTTTCCACTTTGTACATCCAACTCAAACATCATCAACCCTCCTAGAACAATGGGTGTATTACACTTCCTAATACAGTTTATTATAAAACAATTTCTTCCAATTTAAAACAATAGCCTCCATAAACTCCCTATCATTTTGTTTAATAAGACTTATAGTAGGGAACTAATGATAGTAAGAATAAACAAAGGAGTTGTTTTCATTGAAACCATTATATACAGCTGCAGTTACCGTACACGGTGGTCGTGAAGGACATGTAAAGTCAGAGGACGGAATTTTGGATTTCGATGTGAGGTCACCGAAGGAATTAGGTGGTTCGGGTGAGCGCGCTACAAACCCTGAACAGTTATTTGCAGCCGGTTATGCGGCTTGTTTTGACAGTGCCTTGAATCTTGTTCTGCAAAAAGAAAAGAAAAAAGTCGATACATCCGTGACAGCAAATGTCACGATCGGTAAAGATGAGGAAGACGGCGGCTTTAAATTGGCTGTAAGGTTGGATGTTTCGATTCCTGACCTAAGCAGGGAAGAAGCCGAAGACTTTGCCAAAAAAGCTCACATGACCTGCCCCTATTCAAAAGCAACTCGCGGGAATGTCGACGTCACCTTGATTTTGGTATAAAGATTATGAAAGGGAATGGACCCGGCAGCGAAGCTTTGGTCCATTCCCTTTTCCTTATTTCACTTCTTCCAATCCCTTCATTTTCAAAAGAAAACCCAGACCTATTACGGCCATGATAATCAGTGACCCTAATGCCATCCGGCTCGCCAATGTACCGAGATCATGGAAAACCAACGTAATCGTTCCATATAAAAGCGGACCGATTATTGAAGAGACTTTTCCAGAGAATGCAAATAGTCCAAAAAATTGTCCCCTCTTCTCCTCCGGGGTCAATTCAATGATATATGTCCGAGATGTCACCCACATCGAACCCAGCGAAATGCCGAACATACTCCCTGCAACCCAGAACCAAAGAGCGGTTTGTGCGAAGACCGCTATAAATAAAGCGACCAAGAGCAGAATTCCCACATATGTCACAGCTAGCCGCGGTCCCTTCGACTGAGTGATGTATCCAAACAGAAACGAACCGGCAATACTCGATACTGTAGATACCAAGTAAAGCAAAATGAAACCGCTTGAGGAAAATCCGACAACAGTCTTGGCATATACGGCCATCATGCCAATAGTGGTCGCAATTGCATCGTTTAAAAAGAAATAAGCAATCATGAATGTAAAAACCAATCGATAGGATTGCATCTCTTTAAATGTTGCTTTAATTTCCTTATAACCAGATAAAAAAGGTTGTTTGGCTTTTTGCTGTTTTGGAGTCTCTTTTAAAAAAAAGAATAAGGGAAGGGAAAAAACCAGAAATAAAATGGCCGTGGGCATAAAGGCTTCATGTGAACTACCTTTACTTATGAAAGGATAGATTGACAGTCCCACCAACGTTCCAAGGTATCCTACGGCCACTCCAAATCCTGATATAAGCGGCAATTGTTGTTTCGTACCTAACTCACTCATCATCGTATCATAGAAAACAAGACTTGAATGATAGAAAAACTTAGCTATCACAAATAAAAGAATGACGATCACTAAGGAAGTTGGAATCCCCAGAAACTTTCCATCGAATGATACCCCCCCAAACACCCCCATTAAAAATGTACTTGCAACAGATATGAGCGTGAATATCATAATGTATTTTTTCATTTTTCCCGTTCGATCGATCATGACCCCGAACAGCGGGGAAAACAAAACAAGAAACAAACTGGCAATCGCATTTGCGTACGAGATGAAGGTACTGGCAATCTGATCAAGAACAGCATTTTCCCCAATCTGTTCCTGGAGGAAGAATGGAAAGAAAATCGTATTGATATTAGAGGAAAAAATCGTATTGGCAAAATCGTAAAAAGCCCATGAGAGAATGGGCAAGGAAAAATATAAACCAAAATTACCCTTCCATTTTTTAGACTTCGGTTTCACCTGCAATTCCATCTGCTTTCCCCCCTTATTGATACTTAAATTATATGTATTCCATACCTTTCCAATAAATCCTTTTATGTCTGAATAATCACATTGTGTAAAACATGATTTTTTCCTACCTAACATGTAAAATTATGAAATGAGGCTGTCAAATTGCAAATTTCTTTTATTTTCTTTAAGTTTGGGTAAATGATATCGAAGAATTTTAATTACTGTGTCTAAAAGGAGTGTGAAAGGTGATCGCATTTTTTCTTATTTTCTTGGTAACCATCCTTGTCTTGTTCGTTCTCTACTCTAAAAGAACAAAGAGTGATTTCCCTGAAAGCTTCATAAAGCAGCATTCCCCCCTTAAAATTGGACATCGCGGTGCATCTGGATATTGCCCCGAGAATACAATGGCATCTTATATCAAAGCAATTGAATTGGGAGCTGATTTCCTGGAAGTGGATATCCATCTTAGTAAAGATGAAGTACTTGTGGTTCATCATGATCCCACCCTGGATCGAACCACAAGCGGCAAAGGGAACCTCCGTGATTACACGGCTGCCGAATTAAAGGAATTGGATGCAGGAAGCTGGTATCATACTCGGTATAAAAACGAAAGGATTCCTTTACTAAGTGAGGTATTGGAGAATTTCGGGTCAGAAGTTGGAATCTTAATCGAATTAAAACATCCATCTTCTTATCCCGGGATTGAAAAGAAACTTGCAGAAGAATTAGGGAAATTCCAAGAATATTCAACAGGTAATAATAGGTTAATGGTTCATTCGTTCGATATGGAATCCATGAAAAGGTTTCATCAACTAATGCCGGACATACAAGTGGGCGTTTTGATAAAACGGCGCATTAATGACCAAAAATTAAAAGAGATTGCAGAGTTTGCATCATTTTTGAATCCAAAGCAAACGATTTTAAATACGAAGCTGCAAATGCGAATCCAAGAGCACGGGATGAAAGTATATACATGGACTGTCAACAATAAAAAACAAATGCGCATGTTTGAAAAGATGAAGTTAGATGGTATCATTTCCGATTTTCCTGATTATTTTTTGGATTGAAACTTTGAAATTAAAAAAATGAAAAAAAACATTGAAATGATTGTATCTCATGCGCGTCCGTTCCATAATAGGCCCATCGCTGTTGACTTCGTCTCCATCGATAACCTGCCACGGAATTATAGCCGACATAAGTGGGGTAAAACCAAAATGAACGGCCATTTTTAAGCGAAACATACGTATTTTGGTATAAGCACCCTTTCATTGATCCAGCGTCAATTGCCTTATACATTCCATCGTGAAGTTGTGGAATAAATAAAGGCGGAGCTATATGAGGCGGGCCTCCTCCTTGCGGCGGCCGTGGTGGCGGCTCGCCCCCACCGAAGGACGGACCAGGCGTGCCGGGCGGAGTCCTTACATCCATTATCTGATTTTCAAAAGGAAATGGCGCTGGCGAGTAATCATTTTCAATGTAACGGGGATGTGCATTTTGATATAAATTATTTTCAGTACCGTTATGGTAGTTTTGTTGATCAAATAAATCCTACGGTTTCATACCTTTTCAGCTCATAATTGAACTTCCTTTTATCCGTATGTAGACGAATGACCATGTGTGTAATCTTCGCTCAAATTACATCTCTGGATTCTAAAAGGACCTTTAACGTCAAATTAACACTTCGGAAAATATTCCCTGTTTGTTTTTTTGAAAATACCCCTATATTTTTTAGCTTCTTCCACTAGAATTTGATATAGTGTTCTTAATGATTTAAACTCAGTAAGATCAATAGTCATTCAAGGCCTTAAATCGTTACTTGCTTTATTACTTGGAGGCTAACCGAACTAAATTTTCTTATCTTAGAAAAAACGAGGGATTCCTATGTGGGAATTATTATTAGAATTCGATTATCAGACCGTTCGCCATGCGGTATGGGCAGGTTACTTATTTACCTTTGTCTTTCCACTGGCTGCTTTTTATTTCTTAAATAAAAAGCAATCGCTCTTGAACGATAAATATCAAGCTTCCGTTCATTCAGATAAAAGTAAATCCCCTGTTCATGCAGGCAGCAGTTTTGATTGGCGCGGTGCACAGCGCTTTTTCACATTTATCCGGCAAAAGGACTCACCCGATGATTCCGATGAGCCAAGCCTCCTTCTCGTTGTTTAACCACTAACAATTCGAGGAGGAATCATTTTGAAGAAGAAAAACATGTTTCTATTTACCGTCCTATTTCTAGCAACGACCCTTTTGACAGGGTGCTCTGCAGCAACGAGCGGCCCATTTCATACTGCATTGGTTAACCCCATGACAAAAATGCTTGAATTTAATGCTGATTTATTTAATGGTAACTATGGTTTAAGCATCATCATGATGACATTTTTAATCCGTCTAGTTTTGCTTCCGCTGACTGCCAAGCAATATAAAACACAGCTCAGCATGAAAACGAAGATGAATGGGCTGAAACCGGAAATGACAGCAATCCAGCAGAAAATTAAAGAGACGAAAGATCCAGCTAAACAAAAGGCCCTTCAACAGGAAATGATGCAGCTTTACCAAAAACACGGAGTCAATCCTCTAAATATGGGATGCCTGCCGCTTTTGATTCAAATGCCGATTCTAATGGGTTTTTATTATGCGATTCAAGGTTCCCATGAAATTGCGACCCATAGTTTCCTTTGGTACAGCCTAGGCCAGCCGAATATTGCCATGGCGATTATCGCTGGCGTCATTTATTACTTCCAATCGGTCATTTCCATGAGACAAATGCCGGAAGAACAGCAGAAGCAAATGAAGCTGATGAGCCTGCTCTCACCAGTAATGATTTTATTCATTTCTTTCTCCGCTCCTGCTGCATTGCCACTGTATTGGTCAATCGGAGGTTTATTCATGATTGTTCAATCCATCGTGCTTCAAAAAGTATATAAAAAAGACCATGCCAATGTCCCTACTGTGACTGAAACGGTTATGAAAAAAAGCTAATCCAACTATAAACTGTACCCTATAGAGCAGACACTTAAAAAAAGTCTGCCTATAGGATACTATTTTGTATATCAAATGAGTAAAAAGGTTTTAACAGAAAAAGAGATTGAAGTACTTTCAAATAATCCTTACGTGAAACCCGTGGGACTTAAAGAAATCACTTATATGGACGATTTCAATCAAATTTCCATTTAAATATTCAGTTACCAAGTGATTCAGAAGGAAAAGACAAAAAAGTGCATTCCGCAGGGCGGAATGCACTTTTTTTATTTCTTTGGCAATGGATTTGTTGAAACCTTTTCGAAAAACCGCTCTACATATTCGAAATCCGTGTAAAAGAACAATAATAGGTCACCCGGTTGTGATGCTTCCCAGGCTTTTACGAATGCATCCAATTCATTAGGTTCGATGAATGTTCGATCTTTATGTAACCCTGCTTCTACGGCAGCTTCCTGAAGCAGCCCGGCTACTTCGAAAGGCTCCCTTCCCCGCAAATCGTCGTCTTCTTTTATGATGAACAAATCAGAATTCATGGCCGCCATTTTGGAGAGCCTGATAAGCTCTTCATCAATACGGTCCCCCGGTCCGGCCAAAACAGTAATTAGACGATTTTTATTATAGGCACTGACCGTTTCGAATATGGCCTTTAATCCTGCTTCATTATGGGCATAGTCGATGATGATCGTTCGCTCTTTCAACTTTTTTAAATTGAAACGCCCTTTGGACAAATTGGTATCAGGCATAAATGTGACAGCCTTTCTCCTTAGTTCTTCCATGGAGATCCCTTGTGTTTCGGCTGCGGCTAACGCCTGAAGTAAGTTGGCGATATTATGACGTGCCATGCCGTTAATCGTTATTGGTATCATGGAGCAATCCATAAATTGATGGATGACACCATCAGATGAATGACAGATCATGCCTTGTTCATTGACGTACCAAACTTTACAACCACCATTTATCGCTGCCTTCACGTGAGGCTGTGTGGCATCTGTAGAGGTATAAATGACCTCCCCATCTGTATAAGCGTTCATGGCAGCTACATTCGGATCATCTGCATTCAGTACACAATAGCCTGTTTTCAGTACAACTTCTGCTACCAGCCTCTTTAATTTTATCAGATCATCCAATGTATCGATTCCATCACGGCCAAGGTGATCTTCACTCACATTAGTAATGATCCCCACATCACATTTACGAAAAGCCAGACCTTCACGCAGAATGCCTCCCCGGGCCGTTTCCAAAACGGCTACATCAACTTCAGGATGGCCCAACACCATTCTTGCACTGACCGGGCCACTGCAGTCACCTTGATCCAATACCTCATCGCCGATATATACTCCATCAGAATTCGTCATACCTACCTTAGTTTTTTCATTAGTAAGAAAATAATGAACCAATCGGGTGGTTGTCGTCTTTCCATTTGTTCCGGTCACTGCGATGATCGGTATAGCTGCCTCTTCCCGAGTCGGAAATAAATAATCGACAATGGCTTTGCCTACATCCCTTTTTTCCCCTTCACTCGGATAATGATGCATTCGAATTCCCGGTGCAGCATTCACTTCAATAATTGCAGTCCGTGAATGTTCGATCGGTTTTGATATATCCTCACAGATAAAATCTATTCCGGCTATATCCAAACCAATCGCTTTCGCGGCAGCAACCGCCATATTCCTAATGCTTGGATGGACCTGGTCCGTTACATCGATTGCCTTTCCACCAGTCGAAAGATTTGCATTGCCGACAACTTGAACCAATTCCCCTTGGTTCGGAATGGTATTCAGCGTCCGGTTCGATTTTTCCAAGTAACACGTAACGGTATGTGTAAGCGGAATTCTTGACATCGGCTTTTCATGACCTTCCCCCCGCAATGCATGACGATTTTCCTTTTCTATCAAATTGCGTATTGTTTCCTTACCGTTTCCAATAATATAGGGAGGAAGCCTCAAACTAGCGGCTATAAGTTCACCATTGACTATCAGTAACCGATAATCATGTCCTTCAATATGCCGTTCGACAATGTACTTCTCCACATGCGACTCTAAACAATTGATGACATTGAATAGTTCATCCTTATTTTTGATATGGGTGATGACACCCTGCCCTTGTCTCCCATTATACGGTTTTATGACCAGTGGGAAACCCAGCTTGTCCGCCGAGGTAAAGATATCTTCAATGGAATGGGCAACTTCACCTTCAGGTATAGGAAGGCCACACCCTCTTAATATTGATTTGGTCATTGATTTATCACATGAATTCTCAACTGCAATATTCGATGTCTGGCTAGAAATTGTCGCCTGGACATACTTCTGCCTTGAACCCGTTCCTAAACGTAGTAAACTTTCATCACCCATTCGCTCGACAGGGATATTTTTTGCTTGTGCAGCCTTAAAAATGGCTTCGGTACTTGGCCCCAGTTTATTGCTATAATATAACTGCTCTATTTGTTTTACATAAGATTGTACATTTATAAGTTTTTCACCATTCAGGATGGCTTCCACGATATCTTTCGCTGCTAAAAAAGCTTGAAGACCCGAGTGAGGCTCCTGATAGTCAAAGGTAACATAATAAAAACCCTTCTTTTCCATCATTATCGTTTTTCCACGAATGGCTTCGATGCCGGCCAAGTTTTGAAGTTCAATCGTCATATGCTCCAATATATGTCCCATCCATGTTCCTTTTCTCAGCCTTTCGGCGAAACCCCCTCGATACCCTTTTGAACATGAATGGCTTCCCAAGTTCGGGAGCGCCTTTAACAATTTTTCATTGAATCCAGGTATTGAATCAGATGGTTTCTGTTCCAGTTCCCCTATATCCAATTCAATGCAAATCGTCGGTGTATAAGCAAAATAATTAGGTCCTTTTAAATAACGGACTCGATTGATTATCATTGTTGGATCCCCTTTTTCATCAACAATTTCCTGGTAAGCAGGTCAAAACGGTATCCCCTGGTTAGTGCATGAAGGTTAAATCCCGAAAGAGTCAACTCTTCACTACCATTATCAGAAGATGTGATATTGATATAATCACTATTGCTGCCATCAAGAACCAATACTTGATGTTGGCCTAAGACTTCAAAATGACCGTCTTTGACTAAAATTGCTGTATTTTCATCAATTCCAATACCCATAATTTCTTTATTCCCTGCTATCGCACTTAACAGTCGGTCAAAGCGGCCACGCTGGGAAAAGTGTTGATCAATTATCAGGCCGTCAAGGAAGCCGAAACCCATCCCAATCTCAACCTTTAACTTATTATCATTCAGCATCGTGTCGGCAGCAACGATCATATGCTTACCTAAAATGGAAGCTCCAGCACTTGTCCCTGCTATCACCATTCCATTATGCCAGGCTTTAGAAAGGGCATTGTGGAATTTGGATTTTCCAATCAACTCAGACAATCGGCTTTGGTTTCCTCCAGAAATGAAGATGGCAGAAAAAGAGGTCAGCTGTTCACAAATCGCCGGATCGTCTGCATCCTGCCTTGAATCCAGCTTGATCACTTCCACCCTGTCCACGCCTAAATCTCTGAAAATCTTGATATACTCCGTACTCACTTCTTCAGGAATTTCACTCGCTGTAGGCAATATTCCTATTCCGCCATCTGAACGGATTGCAAGCTGGACAAATTTATTTAATACTTCACCTTCAAGGCATTTATCCTCTGCCCCGCCAATGATAAGTAATTCACCACAATTCATTCCTCATACTCACCTTTACAAATGGATTAAGATCATGAAATTGCTCTATACAGAACACATAATGACTAGTATGGCAACTTGTCCTATTCTTCATTCATAAAAATGGCAAACTGTAGAATTTTGTTTAACTTAATGAAAAGAGAGGAAAAGTAATAGAGTAAATAATAAAAGGAGTGTGCAAAGATGAGCCAAAACCAATTAAAAGAAAAAGTATTGAACATCATCCGTGATCATAAAATAGGAGTTTTATCATCTGTAGAAAATAACAAACCACATTCACGCTATATGACATTTTTCAACGAAGAATTAACTTTATTCACACCAACGAGTGCAAATACGGAAAAAATCGATGAAATCGAAAAGAATCCTAATGTCCATATACTGATTGGCTATGAAAATGAAGGCTTAGGCGATTCATACTTAGAAATCTCAGGAACCTCGAAAATTAACGATTCACAGGAACTGAAGGATAAATTATGGAATGAGTCTTTTAAAGATTGGTTTGACGGTCCGAAAGATCCAAATTATTTAATCCTTGAAATTAAGCCCGAGAGCATCCGATTGATGAACAACAATGGTGAACCGCCACAAGAATTATCATTATAAATGAATTATTATTTGGCATTCACGAGTAAATGTGCAAAACTCACGAGTATTTGACCGAAACTCACGAGTAAATGTGCAAAATTCACGAGTATTTAACCGAAACTCACGAGTAAATTAAAGTTTGTTATAAAAGTCAGTTAAAAACCCGCACTCCTATGACATGAGTGCGGGCTTTTTTCACGATTACACCAATTCTGATTGGATATAATGCAAAATGAGATTGGCTGTATGCTTTAAAGAAGTGACGTGTGTCCTCTCGAAGGCATGGGAAGCATCAATCCCCGGTCCGATCAGACCATGTACGACATCATATCCTGCCCGGATTGCAGCTGAAGCGTCCGATCCATAATACGGATAAATATCGACGCGATAGTCAACAGCATTCTCTTGGGCAAGTGTGACCAGATGCTGACGTAATTTATAATGATACGGACCCGAGGAGTCTTTAGCGCAAATGGAAACGCTGAATTCATCCGTCGTTTGTCCACTACCGATCGCGCCCATATCGACAGCTAGATATTCGACTGTTTTATCTGGGATATTGGAATTGCCTCCATAGCCGATTTCTTCATTGTTGGAAATCAGGAAATGGGTCGTATATGCCAATTTAATCTTACCTGCGGAAATGAGGTCAATGATATGAAGGAGGATGCCAACGCTAGCCTTATCATCCAAATGCCTTGATTTTAAAAAGCCTGTATCCGTCAATTCCACTCTAGGTTCAAAGGAAACAAAATCTCCAACAGATATACCGATGGCCTCCGTTTCCGCTTTATTTTTCACGATAGCATCTATACGGACTTCAATTGTCTCATCATCGCGCTTGGCATCCCCGGCATTTTTATATACATGGACAGAGGTCTGATTGATTAAAATGGTGCCGGTGATAATGGTCCCATCAGCTGTATGGATTTTACAATACTCCCCTTCCACTGAGTTCCAGCGGAAACCGCCGATCATCGTCAATTTAAGGCGGCCATTCGCCTTGATTTCCTTCACCATGGCTCCCAGGGTATCGACATGGGCAGTCAGCAATCGATGTTTGCCATCATCTTCGCCTTTTAATGAAGCAAGTAGTGCACCTTTATTCGTGATCTTGTAAGGAACCTTCCTCTTCTCCAGGAATTCGGCCGCATATTTAATGGCTTGCTCCGTAAAGCCGGAGGGGCTGGGTATTGATACCAATTCTTTTATGTAAGATACGATTTTCTTTTCTTCGATAACACTCATACATATCGCTCCTTTCTTCTTTTTCCATTATATCTTTTCGTGGAAACTTTTAACATATTAAAAGACCGTCAAAAGACGGTCCTTTAATCGATTTGGCTCATATGGGCCAGGACAGGCAAGATGGCCATAATTAATGTTGAAATGCCATATAACGCTAAATTCTCCATATGCACTTTTCTTTTCCACTTATCGCGCCATACTTTGTATCTGCTCATATCTTCGTTCCTCATAAAAAAACCTCCTTCATGATGAAAGTTCAACTTACTTTAACTGTCTTTGTTTGTTGGACATTTCCTTCATATATTCCAAGAAGGCAATTCTCTTTTCGTCTGGATAGGCTACAATGTCTGCAATGATTTCCTCTTCAAGAGGTTTCAGTAAACGGTCAACCGATTCAGTAAACAATATTTCTAACCTCTCTTTGTTTCATTAGGATTTCTCACTTCCATCAACATCACCCTTCCAATTACTTACTATTATGTATTTAACCTTAATACACACCTTTGAAACGTAAAAAAATCGGCCGCCCATACAGGCAGCCGATTGGATTCATCAATTAAATTATTTAGTTACACCCACATTATGCCATTGATATTGGCGGCCTGCAAGGAAATCATAACCCGTAACGCGTTCATTCACTCCAGCCAACTGATAACGGAATAATGTCGGAATGACTGGTACCTCCTCATAAATCAATTCTTGCCACTCATTGTAGGTATCGATCCTATATTGATCATCGAAGGCCTCCTCTGAAATCCCTTTAGCAAGAAGCTGATCATTTTTTTCATTCACCCAGCGAGTATAGTTAAATTCTGCAGATCTGGACCATAAGCCTGATGGATCCGGATCGGAAGCGACTCCCCATGCAGCTTGATAAATATCAACTTTGTCATTATCCTTTTTCAGTAGGTCATAGAATGAATTGAACTCATGCAGCCTTCCATCCTGCAATTCAACATCCAATCCGACTTGTTCCCATTGTTGGATATAATACCTTGCAAGAGGTTCGGAAACATCGGAGCCACTCATGGAAGCAAAGTTGATCTTGAACTCTTTTCCATCCGCATCTTCACGAATGCCATCCTTATTCGTATCTACGAATCCTGCTTCATCCAAAAGTTTTTTAGCTTTTTCAGGATCATATTCATATGCTTTTACATCTTTATTGTTATATTTAAAGTTTGGTGTAATGACCGAGTTGGCAGGGAAGCGGAGGCCCTTGTACATTTTTTCGCCAACTTCTTCATTATTGATTGCATATGCCATCGCCTGACGAAGCCGTTTGTCTCCAAATTTTGGATTCTCATCCATAACATTTTCTTCTTTTTCCTTATCATAATGACCGAAATTGAAACCAATATAGGTATAAGCCAATTCAACTTTCCCCAACAATTCGACATTATCCAATTCCTTGGCCTGGTCATATTGCTCAGCCAGGACCTCTGCTACATCGAGGTCACCATTTTCAAGTGACTTAACGACAATAGACGGATTCACGACTTTCAATGTGACACTGTCCAATTTAGGTGCACCACGGTAATAATCTTTATTCGCTTCGAATTCGACGGCTTCCCCTTGGACGATTTTCTTCACTTTAAATGGTCCAAAACCAATCGGATTTTTACGTATTTTATCTGAAGATTCCAACTCGGCAATTGGAACATCTTTTAAGTATTCTTTATGGAGCGGGTATGTCCATAATCCAGTCGTGACGGAAGGGTTCGCTTTCTTGAAAGTGAAAGTAATTTTCTTGTCGTCCACTTTAATGCCTGAAATGCTATCCGCTTTCCCTTCATGATACTCTTCCATACCCTCGATTAAAGCCATTTGTTCATCATAACGTACACCTTTGTAATCTTTGCTTCCCATGACAAGGTATGCATATTCTAAATCCGCACCTGTCACAGGCTTGCCATCTTGCCATTTCACATTATCCTTAATCGTCAGAGTGACCGTTTTATGATCGTCTGAAATTTCATAGGAAGCGGCACCTTCATTCGTGTATACATAGTTTTCGTCTGTATCCAATAAATCCTCATCAAAGAATGTGATTACTTGGTTATCAGGGTCGCCTTGATAGAAAACTTTGTTCAAAATCCCTTCAAACGGGGTATCGGATACCAATCCATATGTCAAATGACCGCCTTCAATCGGCTCTCCTTGATTTGTCGTCTTTGTCGGGAATTTAGAGGTATCGACCTGTTCGACATCTTTCCCTTTTTTCTCTTTCGTTGACGATTTCTCCGTATCGTTCGAACATGCAGCAAGCAGTAGAGACGAAATGGCCAATGCACTTAATACCTTACTGTAGCTTTTGATTTTCATATCATACACTCCCCTTTTTTTATGCTCTTCTTTGTCTTGCATCGGCGGCGCGCTTTAACGCTTGACCAACGAAATTTATACTCAGCATCAACACTAAAATCATGAGTGATGCGGGTACCCATATCCACCACTTGTTTTCCAGAACATCTGGATTTCGAGCATAACTTATGAGCGTCCCGAGACTCGGTGAGCTCTCCGGAAGACCGAACCCTAAGAAAGTCAAACTGGATTCTAGGCCAATATTGCCTGCAAGGTTCAAAATGAAGTTAACGATGATCAGTGAACTGACATTGGGCAGAAGCTGAAAAAGGATGATTTTCCAATGTGGCGTCCCAAGTGTCTGAGAGGCATGGATATAATCCAGCTCACGCTCTGACAAAGCCTTTGAACGAATCAGCCTTGCTTTTCCAGTCCATAAAAACATCGTCATGATTAAAATGAAAACATATACATTGAAGATCGGAACTATCGTGACTACAACGATGATGAACATCAATTGCGGCAGGGAAATCACGAAATCGATAACACGCATGATCACATTATCGGTTGCCCCTCCAAAGTAGCCAGCAAGTAGCCCTAATGATAAACCGATGATAGCCGTGAATAATGTAATGAATAAACTGATCGTGAATGAATTTCTGGTACCTATTATCAGTTGCCCGAATACATCCCGGCCACCATAATCAGTTCCAAGCCAATAGTCTGAAGATGGTTCCATATAAATGGAGAGGAAATCGACCTTGGCTATTTCCTTGGCATCCATGAAGAGCGACGCCCCGTAAACGAAAAGCAATATGGCTGATAATATAATCAATGAGCCCATTGCAAGCTTGTCTTTTTTGATTTCCTCCCAGATGATTTTAATTCCTGAAGGGCTCACATCTTTCACTTGTATGTTCTTTCCGGTTTCCACTTTCATTTCCATACGATTCACCCCGCTCCTATTCTATCCGTATGCGCGGATCAACCGCACTAAGTATGATGTCCGAAAGAAGAGTGCCAAGCAGAGTGGCAAATCCCGTCATCATGACGATAGCCGTGACAACGCTGAAATCCCGCAGACTGACTGAACTAAGGAAAAGCTGACCTAGTCCCGGATAACTGAAAATGGTCTCGATTATGACCGCGCCGCCGATCAATCCAGTAATTTCATAACCTAAGAATGCCGCTATCGGTAAAAAGGAATTCCTAAGGATATGCCGTGAATATACTTTTGATTCAGGCACTCCCTTCGAACGCGCAGTCCTTACGAAATCCTTGATTTTATTATCGATGATTTCATTTCGCAAATATTGGATCGTGCTTGTTGTTGCAATTAAAGCTGTACTTAAAGCTGGTAAAATCAAATGATTGATCTTACTTACAACATAGGCGAATGTTCCTTCATCCACTTTGGAATCGACACTGCCACCAGACGGGAACCAATCCAAGGCAAATCCGAAAACGAATAACATGATTAAAGCAAAAATGAAAATCGGTGTGCCAAACCCTACATAGCTATAACCCGTAACGGTTTTATCCACCCAGGTATCGTTATACCTTCCGCTAAGTATGCCTAATGGAATTGCAAGCATATATGTAAAGATCAGAGTGACCAACGCCAGGAACACCGTGTTCCAAAGCCTGTCTTCGATAACATCCATGACGGGCGTTTTATGTGTATAGGAAATACCGAAATCCCCCTGTACAGCATTGGATGCCCACCTTAAATATTGTTGGTACCAAGGGTCATTCAAACCCAGTTCCTCCCTTATCCGATCAAGCTCGGCTGGATTGGCCCTAGGGTTGATTTCCTGGCCTGACAAAGCATCTCCCGGCATTGCTTTTGCCATCATGAATACGATGATGCTCAATAAAAAGAGCTGCGGGATCATAACTAATAAACGTCTGAGGATAAACTTCCACATATTCTTTCCACCTCCTTATTGTAATGCGACTCTATGCGTCGGCGAGATCGGCTTCAAATCGTAAGCACGTCCATTCTCATCGAAATATTTTGAGTAGGTTGACTCATATTCTGAGGTGAGTTTTTTTCTTAGCTGCACTTTATCCTCGCGAACTTCCGGCTCTAAATCCGGAATGGCGGCAATCAGGCGTTTCGTGTATATATGTTGGGGATTTTCATAGATTTCCTCACTTTTACCTTCCTCTACCAATCTACCGCGATACATAACGCCCATCCGGTCACACATATGCCGGATTACACCTAAATCATGCCCGACAAATAAATAAGTCAAATTGAACTCCTGTTGGAGATCCTGAAGGAAATTCAATACCTGAGCCTGAACGGAAACATCCAGGGCTGATACCGGTTCATCGGCAATGATCAGTTTAGGTTTCAATGTCAAGGATCTGGCAATCCCAATCCGTTGGCGCTGCCCACCTGAAAATTCATGTGGGTACTTGTGGATCGATTCCGGACTGAGTCCGACTTTGTCCAAGAAGTCCTGAACGATTTTCTTTTCCTCTGCAGGGGATAACCGTTCGAAATTCCTCAACGGTTCGGCAATGATGTCCAGTACCCTCTTCTTGGGATTCAATGATGAATACGGGTCTTGGAAAATCATTTGGATATCTTTTCTAAATGGTTTTATCTCTTTTCTACTTAAAGATGCTAAATCCCTGCCTTCAAACAGGATTTGTCCGGAAGTCACATCATTCAGCTTGACCACTGCCTTGCCTGTCGTGGACTTGCCGCTTCCGGATTCCCCGACCAAACCATATGTTTCCCCTTGCTGCAACTCAAAGGAAACACCGTCCACGGCCCTTACGTGATCGACCACCCTTCGGAAAAAACCGCCCCTAATTGGAAAATGCACTTTTAAATTATCTACTTTTAGTAATGTCATGGGTCGATGCATCTCCTTCAGCTTGAAAATAAAATTCTTTATAGCAGGTACACCTTACAAAATGATCGTTGCCCACATCGTGAAGTCGGGGTGACTCTTCATGTGCATGTTTTGGTATCCAAGGAATCCTATCTTGGAAACGACATCCTATCCTATCCATTTTCGCAATCGATGGAACGATTCCCTCAATAACATGCAAACGGTTTTTCTCGTTTGCAGCCGAAGGAATCGAATTTAATAACGACCTCGTATATGGATGCAGCGGATTGTTGAATATCGTTTTGACGCTTCCCGTTTCCACCACCTGACCTGCATACATGACAACGATCCTATCAGCAACCTCTGCTACGACGCTCAGATCATGTGTAATTAAGATGATTCCCATTTTTGTCCTGCTTTGGATATCTTTCAGCAGATCAAGTATTTGCGCTTGAATCGTAACATCCAGTGCCGTGGTGGGTTCATCGGCAATGACCAGTGCAGGGTTACAAGCAATGGCAATCGATATCATCGCCCTTTGCCGCATTCCACCCGAGAGCTCATGCGGATATTGCTTGTACGTCCGTTCAGGATAAGGAATTCCTACTTGTGTCAAAAGTTCGATCGTCCTGTTCTTTTTTTCCTCACTGGAAAGTTCAGTATGGTAATCAAGATTCTCCTCGATCTGTTTTCCTATGGTCATGAGCGGGTTCAAAGCCGTTAGAGGTTCCTGGAATATCATACCCAATTCCTTACCCCGGACTTTATTCATTTGCATATCATTCAACTTTAGTAGATTTTGGCCTTTATAATTAATGTTTCCTTGGGATTTCGTTCTCTGCTTATTATGTAATTGCATGATAGATAAAGCCAATGCACTCTTTCCACAACCTGATTCTCCAACAACTGCTACAATTTCATTTTCATTCACCGTAAACGAAACATCATCCACTGCTGCATGATATTTGTTACCGATTCGAAATGAGGTAGTTAGGTTCTCTATTTGCAAAATAGCTTTCTTCATCCTTGCTCCCCCTAAACTATTTTTTCGGGAAAATAATTAATCTTCTGATAATTATTTAAAATTTTAATCAATTTTTTACAATTATACAATAGTTTTATTGCAAAATAATCACATTTTTTTCATATTTTATAACTTTAGGAATAATTTTCTGCAATAAAAAATCATTTCCTTTATAACTGTTATACAGTAAAGTTTTGAAGTCCTATTAATTGCATAGAACCAATATTTTTTTATTTATTATTTCGAAATAACTATTTTTATAGATCATACCTCTAAATTTAACTTGTCTTTGTACGTACCGCAGAATGATTCTAGTTAGTAATATTTTAATATTTCAGAAAAATTAGTCTATTTTTAAGAATATCATAAAAAATGTAATTATTTCATATATATTTCAATACTTTCAAAAAAACACCTAATTTTTATCAAATGCAATGAAACCTTTTTAAAACAGATTCGTAGAAAATGGTAGAAAAAAATGATGAGGTGATTGAATGTATTCACAAACTGTACAAACATATTTGCCATCCGTCATGCGGACGTTCGCTTTATCTCTTGCTGTTTCCGTTTTAGGGATGGCTCTCGGCACTTTTGTTCCGCCATTCTTGTTCATTCCCTTAGCGATACTTGAGTTTGCCATGTTGATTGGAGCTTTCATCATGCGGAAGAAAAAAGCTATCGGTTACACATTCTTGTATAGTTTCACATTTATTTCAGGAATTACGACCTATCCGATCATTGCACACTACCTTGCCGCTGCAGGGGCAAATGTGGTGATCTTAGCCGGTGTGACGACGACAGTTGTATTTGGAGGACTGGCGATTTATGCTTCAACCACCAAAAGGGACCTTTCTTTCTTGGGAGGAATGTTATTTGCGGCCTTGCTTGCTTTAGTGGCCATTAGCATTTTCAACATTTTTTCTCCATTAAGTTCTACAGCCATGCTGGTCTTTTCATTTATTGGGATTTTAGTTTTCAGTGGTTATATTTTATATGATTTCAATCGAATGAAGCATTACGGGGTTACAGCGGAAGAAGTACCGCTAATGGCCTTGAATCTGTATCTAGATTTCATTAACCTTTTCATTAACATCTTACGTTTCTTTGGTATATTGGCAAGCGATGACTAAAAAGCGCGTATGATCAAACCAACAAGGTATCTTAAGAAATGACGCTTGGACTGATCCGAGCGTCTCAGTTTGTAAACAAAAAGGTTTCGGAATAGTCTCATTCCAAAACCTTTTTTGATTTTTTATTGGATTTGAAGCAGTTATAGAGAATAGTGACCTCTCCTAGGTCATTATTCAGGACATTTCTGACCCTCGCCAAGTCCAGTTGGCCATCATCTTTACATTCTCATGGCAAAGTAAGCATCGCCTGCACCGACAATTTTCAAATCCCCCTTTAAGTAGTCCAACGCATAACGTGCCTTTCTTTTGCCTTTACGTTTCGCATAAATATGTTTTCCTTACATTCTTGCAAAATATGGCGTGTGACCACTTTCTAGTGGTCTTTAATTTCTGTACACTCTGATAAAAATGAACAATTCGCACAAATGGATTGGATGATTTGTACTCACAATAGCCCTCTTTATTTGTTGTTGTGTACTTTAAAATCTCGTCCGATGAGCAGAGATAACAATAAAATGTTTGTCGTACACATAGTCATGTTTATGGAAGAACCCTTCTTTTGTTCGAGGACGTGTATAGGATAAAGCTGGTGTGATTTCTTTGCCAAAAAGGTAGTTTATAAAGGCTGGTGTTTTGTAAGCTGCATCTGCGGCAACAGCTTCTGGTTTTCAACTTTTTCAATAAGCTCTAAGATATGACTAACATGCATATTTCCGGATGTTACTCTCGTCCTGCAACACAAATCCATTGCGGTTTGCTGCCGCATGGAACGAATAGGCAAACTGTTTTGTTCGTTCAACTTTCACATAGTGGCCACTCTCAGGATCAGTTGAACTTTCTTTAATCACCTTGGTTTATTCCTTGATAAATTTAACTGGTGGAAAAGGCTCATAACTGGATCAATACTTGGGCGTCCTACCTCTGAATACATATCATTCACCAAGTCATACATTCGATGGCACCAGTTGATCTAAAGTAATCATTTCAAGTTGATCTCGCTGAATAGAATCATGTTTATTAAGTCTCCTTAACACCTCGAGTTTTAATCCTTCTATTTTAAAACAAAAAAGACTGTAGGCAAAAAGAGTTCTATCTTTCTGTTAAAACAAAGTTGGTTGGAACGGAATGATCGAGGCTCCTGCGGGGAAAGCAAGTGCCTGGAGAGGAAATCACATGTTACAAACTCAATTATTATCGAATTTGTCTACAGTCTGAGGCGCTTGGACTTATTCAAGCGCCCAAGTGTCATTTCACGTATTTGCCCATACACCGTTATTTCCTGTAAAAAGATAATTCAGGGATGTATTCAAAAATGGATGCTATTTTTCAGAACCATGCCAATGAATAAAAGACCAAATCACGAATTTGGTCTCAATGCTTCATTAATAAGTAAGAACTGCTTAAGGCTTTCGTATCTTATTTATATAATCCTGGATTTGATTGATCAGTCCATGGCAGTTTCACACCGAAGGTACTTGCAATGAATTGTGTATCTTCTCTTCTTTTTTTCCTTATTTGGGCCCGTTGTTTTGCCGATTCATTTAAATTCATTTCCATCTCTGTTTCAGGAACCAAACGCGGAACCGGTATTGGTTTACCTTCTTCATTAATGGCAACAAAGGTCAAAAAGGAAATGACGCATAAATTCCGATCTCCTGTAACTAAATCCTCTGCAATCACCTTTACGATGATTTCCATTGATGTTCTGCCCGTATAGGTCACGAAGCTTTCCAGGCAAACTGCATTTCCTTCGTGAATAGGGTGCAGGAAATCGACAGAATCGGTTGATGCCGTAACGACGTTGCTTCGCGCATGACGCATGGCGGATATAGCTGCTACATCATCAATGTATGCCATTAATTTGCCTCCGAACATCGTACCAATGTTATTTGTATCCGGCGGGAGGACAAGGCTTGTTTTTATGACCAAAGAGTCCCGGCAATGTTTTATTTCTTCCATGGTGACTGCACTCCTTTATGTCTGATTTCTCACTAGTCCACTTTATCGAATTATTACCTGTAAATCAATTCACATGCTTATTTTCCTTCTTTTAGTCAAAATTATTCGGTTAAAATAAAGCGTCCCACTCTCACTGCCCTTTTGGCTGCTTGCCTTGTTGCAGCTCACGCAGGCTCAAACCAAATGTCATTTGTAAATGAGGATAATCCTTAAACCCTGTCCAATCCCCGCCCCAATCAAAACCTAACCCTTTAGCGATGGTTACGACTTCCATCCAATCCGACTTTCCATTATCGTTGCCGTCATAACCCATATCCCAAATGGCCTCACCTTGTTTGTTTAGGAGGGCAAAATCTATCGCCAAACCGAAATTATGAAGAGACTCCCCACCTTTTGCATTCGTTACGATGTTCCCCGTACTTAAACGGCCTTTTTCATAGAGTTCATTTTGCTCGGCTAAAGAACGGAACCCTGCCGTAATGATTACCGGGATGCCTTTGTCATTGGCCAATTGAATGAGCTCGTCTTTTTTGTCGGCGACAATCGGATTCAGCTCGTCTGTCAGTTTGATTTCATCTAAATCAGGCGGAAGCATATACTTGAACAAGAGCCCCAACAACAATCCGAAAAAGCCCAATATCAGACATGTCCTTACCCAAGTGGCTTTCACTGAAAAACCCTTCCTTTACTATAACTGTCTGAAAGTCAAAAACTCAACCAAAGACGGATGAGTTTTTTTCTTCTATTATAACTTTGATTTCAATTCTTCTATTTGCATTAAATGCCGTTTTTCATGTAGTCCCACGAACGGGACCCATTGCTTCAAGCTTAATTCTTTAAACAAAGGGTGGGGAAAAGACTTTTGTTCCAGATCATTTTCTTTTGCATGATCAACGACTCTTATAAAAGCTTTGCGAGATTCGGACAACTTATCCTTGACCTCATTCAAAGTTTGGAATGATTCTGACGGAATGACAAATGGCGGGGCCTGAACCTTCACTTCACGATTTAATGTAAGCTCGATCGGTTTATTAACAGCCGGAGTGCTATCGTCGCTTTTCAATTTATCGGCAATGCTCTTTGTTATGGCCCGTTCCATTAAATATAAATGATCCAACACCTGAATGATGCTCCATCGTCCTGCTTCAGGATGCGCGTTCAGCTGTTCATCCGATAGTCCGTTGACCGCATTTAAAAGTTCTTCCCTGATTTTTTCATTATCATTCATCTTTAGCATCTCCTCTTATAAGCCTGGCTAATCTCTTATAATTATTCCATGACCTATATGAATGTGTAAAATAATAATACTTTTTGACAGAAACGAACCAATTAAAAGTTGTCTATTTTTTGAACAGCTCTATGATAGTCATAAAGGTAAAATTCACCTAATATAAAGGACTATCAAAATTCATCAAGGGTATTCTAAATAGGAGTGATCGCCATCATTGGAGGATACTCCATTCAGCCACAAAAGCAGATAGCACCCCAGATCTTTGCAGTTCTCTTCCTAACTAAAGGCCATATCAAATTCCTAGCGACTTATGCATTTTTGCTTTCATTTGAAATCATAACTTTCCAGAACCCGATTCGTAATGAGTTGATACCCTTTTTCATTCGGATGTATCTTATCACTGAAATACTCTGTTTTCTTTTTATTTTCAAAAAGATCATTTGTAGGAATGAATACCATCCTATCATCCTTTTCCGCTATTCCCTTTATTGCTTGGTTATAATCTAGAATGTGTTTTTCAAGTTTTTCATTGTCTTTAATTGGGTTATATAGCCCTACTACCAGTATATCCGCTTTATCGTTTGCCTTTATCAGTGTTGATATAATCTTATCCAGATGGTTGATATACTCCCGTTTACCATCATCGATTTTTCGGTCACTTATTTTCTCCAAGTTCCCGCCGTTACTATTGATCAAGTCATTCGTTCCAATATAAACGATGAAAGTATCGGCTTTATCAAGTTTCGTTTTAATGCGGTAATCGTCAAGCTGCTTCATTACCCCATCCGTTTCCTGACCTTTTATACCGTAATTCCAAAAACTCACTTTTTGTTCCGATTCCGGATTATTCAATTCATCCTCCAGACCGTCTATATATCCTTCCCCGTCCTTATCCCCTTTTCCATAGGTTAACGAATCTCCAAAAGCCATCACCCTTTGTACATCTTTCGCTTCCGAGGCTTGAAATTTATATGCAGCGAAACAAATTATTAGTACAATAATTAATAAACCTGCTATTTTTTTCATTTGCTTCTCCTTTTGTCTATTTACAATGAAGTATTTAATCTTTTAAATACCCAAAAATCTGTAGTCCTAACATATAAAATGAATTGTCAGATAAAGAGAAAAGAGTGTATGATAGTATAAAACTTTCAATGGATTGGGTTTCATTCACCGTCCCTTAATAAAAAAGCGGCGATACCCTTTATTCTGGAGATAGAAAATAGATAGGAGTTTAAATCATGGAAGAGCACATAGAGTTTAGAGAGGCAGAACTATCGGACTTACCCAGGATCGTTGAAATATATAATTCGACAATTGCTTCAAGAATGGTCACGGCAGATACGGAACCTGTATCCGTACAATCGAGGGTTAAATGGTTTGAGGAACATGATTCAGAAAGTCGACCGCTATTTATCATTACTATAGAAGGGGACACTGCTGGATGGATGAGCTTTCAATCGTTCTATGGGAGGCCGGCCTATAATTCCACGGCTGAAATCAGCATTTATATTGATGATTATTTCCGGGGAAAAGGAATCGGACAAATTTCGATTCAAAAGGCAATTGAAGTGAGCCCAAAATTAGGGGTGAAGACTCTATTAGGTTTCATTTTTGCCCACAATGCCCCAAGCCTGAAGCTCTTTTCCAAATTCGGGTTTGAAAAATGGGCACATTTACCTCAAGTTGCCGAGCTGGATGGCATTGAACGGGATTTGATCATTCTTGGTAAACGTGTCGATATTTAAATATATTTATTTAAAAGCTATTGCCTTGTGTAGTAGCTTTTTTCTCTGATTAAACGAGGACGAAATGGTGAATTTAAAAATACCTATATACTTTCTGGAGGGAAAAATATTCAGATTCTCTTTTATTTGTCAACGCATTTAACAGCGCATCCAATTCTTGACTTGCTTGAACAGTTAGAAGACTTGTAAAACCATAAATTGCTGCCAATTTGATCATTTCCTCTCTCTTTTCTTCTACTTTTTCTATAGTTACCTTCCGGCAAATCATATAAACACCTCCTAATTTTTCAATATTTTTACACTTTCATCATAATGAAACTCGTAGTTAAAATCAACTATTTTACAGAAATTAAATGTGTTATTTCATAGGTTAAATGTGACAAAAAGCCTATTTCAGTCTCTAATTATGTATATTTTGTGACATCCACTATATAAACTTAAATAAAAAAAGCATCCACAAGTGTGATACATTGCGAATGCTTACTTCATATCCCTATCCCAAGAACCCAAAATATAGTCTATCGCTTACTATGTCATCCATTCCGAAGGAGACTCGTTATTAGGTCTATTTATAACAATCTTATATTCATCTTCAAGTACTTTTAACGGGGCATCGTAAAGGTGCCTTTCATCAGAGGTTTTGTATACTCCATTGGCCAATAACTCTTCAATAAGCTTTGCCTTCCTCTGTTCAATCCTCTTAAATAATTCCGCCATGTAAATGGCTCCTTTCCTAGTCATCATAGAGCCTGCTTCTAGTTGAGCTAAACTGTATTAACTGGTTTGATTTTCACCAAATTATATATACCTTTTTTATTATGTCACTAAACGTTATTCCGCAAAAATAAAAGCCTCTTCTAATTCAAGAAGAGGCTGACAGTGTCCGTACGGCTCTTCTTATCTTCCAAGCATATGCTTGTTGGATTTAGCACAGTTCCCAAAATGGGTCTGCTGCCGAGGTTTCTTTGGGCCAAGTCCCTCCACCTCTCTGGATAAGAATTCAATATATAATTGATGTAGACATGATTTTATCTCAATAATCATCAAATGTCAATTACCTGGATCTCCCTTTTTTCCCGTGCCATAAAGGATTACCTCTTTCAAATACGGGTTGCATTTTCTTGTCTTTCTGATATGATGTCAGTAATTACATACAATTCACACCACTAGGGGAGTCTTTTTTAAGACTGAGATGGAATTAGTTCCGGACCCTTTGAACCTGAACCGGCTCATACCGGCGGAGGGAAGTGGATGATATCGTCCATTTACAGACTTTATCCATCTACCCCGTTCCGTATTCAGGAGCGGGTTTTTTTTATTGGGTGTAAACAGGGGGATCCATTTTAAAGGAGGATGAACAATGGAGAATACTAAATTAGAAACATTCAGTGATAGACTTCATGGACGGGCAAAAGAGATTTGGAAAAGGAACCATTCACATCCCTTTGTCCAGGCAATTGGAAACGGCACACTTCCTGAAAAGAAATTTGCCTATTACCTGAAGCAGGACTATATCTATCTCATGGATTATTCCAAGCTCTTTGCTTTAGGTGTCATCAAAGCTCATAATATCGAAACCATGGCAAAGTTTGCGAGTATTTTAAATGAAACCCTTCAAGTTGAAATGAATATCCATCGGCATTATGCTGCGGAATTCGGAATCAGCTCCAAGGAATTGGAAGATACAGAACCCACACCAACCACTCTAGCCTATACGGGTTACATGCTAAATGCAGCTCAGCACGGCACTTTGGCAGACCTGATAGCATGTCTCCTGCCATGTGCTTGGGATTATTATGAGATCGGTTTGCTATTGAAAGAACAAAATGGTGATGCATTGGAAAACAATCGCTACTCTGATTGGATAAGGTCATATTCATCTCCTGAATTCGGTGAAGCACACAAGTGGCTGATTGCTTTGTTGGAAGAATTAACAGAAGGCATGCCCGAAAAGGAACTACTTAGATTAGAAAAGCACTTTTTGGTGACTTCCCGATATGAATATTTATTCTGGGATATGGTTCAAAATGAGCAGAATTGGCCACTGTAGGTCGTTGATATGATGATGAATCCAATCAAGAAATTGACATTGACCGCCATGATTACGGCTATAACGACTTTAACCAGTTCATTTATTTTCATCCCTGCCGGATTTGCGAAAGTCTTTCCTATTCAACATCTGGCAAATGTCCTGACAGCCGTATTATTGGGACCTGCTTATGCGGTAACACAAGCTTTTTTAGTTTCCATCATTAGAAACATGTCTGGTACCGGTTCAATTTTCGCCTTTCCTGGCAGCATGATCGGTGCACTTTTGGCTGCCGTCGTATATCGAAAAACACAAAGCTTAAAATTCGCTTGTTTAGGGGAAGTGATCGGGACCGGGATTTTCGGGTCCCTAGCCTGTTATCCACTTGCAATCCTCCTATTGGGAGAAAAAGCTGCTCTTTTTGGTTTTTTACCAGCTTTTATGCTTAGTTCATTCGCAGGTGCGATTTTAGCTTTCATATTACTTAAAATACTTCTAAAAAATAATTATATGAAGGGGTTTTTTTATGAAAACAGCATTAACCATCGCAGGCTCTGATTCAGGGGGCGGTGCTGGAATACAAGCGGATTTAAAAACATTTTCTGCACATGGGGTCTTTGGAATGTCAGCAATCACAGCCGTAACCGCACAAAATACAATGGAAGTGCGTTCAATTCAGGCCATCGATACAGCTATCATTTCTGATCAAATTGCAGCCATCTTTGAAGATATTCGTGTCAATGCAGTAAAAATAGGTATGCTTGGATCTAAAGAAATAGTGGAAACAGTTGCTGCGTCCCTTAAAACATTCTTACCTGACATCGTTATCCTTGATCCTGTCATGATTTCCAAAAGCGGCCACCATTTGCTGGACGAAAAAGCCGTCTCTGCCTTAAAAACGGAATTGCTTCCGCTTGCAACACTTGCAACCCCAAATGTACCAGAAGCGGAAGTTCTTACTGGCTTGTCGATTCGAACGAAACAAGATTTTTACAGGGCATGCATATCCATACAAGAACTGGGCCCTAAAGCCGTTTTACTTAAAGGGGGCCATGCAGCGGGAAATCCAAATGATCTCTTTTATGATGGGACTGACTTCCACTGGATAAAGGGAGAACGCATTCATACAAAAAACACACATGGTACAGGCTGTACCCTGTCATCCGCCATTACATCCAACCTGGCAAATGGACTGACATTGCTGGAGTCGATCGAACAGGCCAAGACCTATATTTCTGAAGCCATTCGTAATAGCTTTTCAATCGGTAAGGGTCATGGACCTGTCCATCATTTTCATTCATTTTCAAAAAAAGAACGGAGTGAATTAATATGAAGGTTTCTGCAGCCGATTTATTCGTGAAGGTAAGAGAAAGAAAACCACTCGTTCACCAAATCACCAACTTTGTTACGGTCAACGACTGTGCAAATGCCACCCTTGCCATCGGTGGTTCGCCTGTTATGACATCGAGCCCAAGAGAAGTGGCGGATATGGTCAAATTAGCCGATGCATTGGTCCTTAATTTCGGTACGATTGATGATAAAGCTTTGGAAGCAATGGAGATTGCCGGTAAGACGGCAAATGCCCTGGATATCCCGGTCATTTTGGACCCGGTGGGAGTAGGTGCCACCGCCTATCGGACAGAGCAAGTCACAGAACTCCTACGTAAGGTTAATTTCCAAATCATTCGCGGAAATGCGAGTGAGATCCATCGATTGATGGGTGGGGATATCGTTACACGGGGGGTGGATTCGGGGGAACTTGCTATTAGCAATGCTGAGCTGGCTGCACAAGCGGCAAATAAATTGAATAGTGTCGTCGTAGTCAGCGGAGCGAAGGATGCTGTTAGTGATGGAAAACATACGTCCATAATCGACAACGGGAACCTCCTTTTAACAAATGTTACAGGTACCGGATGCATGGCCACTGCTCTTATCGGTACCTTTTCCGGAGTCACGGACGATTTCTATGCTGCTGCAGTTGCCGGTATCTCTACCATGAGCATTTCAGGGGAACTGGCTGCTGCAAAACTTCAAGAAGATGAAGGAACAGGCACGTTTCGTGTGAGATTAATCGATGCCATATCAAGAATGAATAAGGAAACCTGGATGCATGAGGTGAAAATAAATGAAGAAATCCAAAATTGATTTAAGTTTATACTTAGTTACGGAAGAGTCCATAGCAATAGAAGTTTTGACCAAAATCATTACAGAATCGGTTTCAGGAGGAGTCTCGATCGTACAACTTAGAGAAAAAAACAATTCCTCCCTTTCCTTTTATAAAAAAGCTTCTGCATTAAAACAGTTATTGAACGAGCTGTCCATTCCCCTTATCATTAACGACCGGGTAGATATAGCACTTGCTGTTGCAGCTGACGGAATTCATATTGGGCAAGATGACCTTCCACTGCCTGTCATCAAACAAATGGTTCCTGACGATATGATTATCGGGGTATCAGTCTCCACTCTTGAAGAAGCAATCGAAGCCGAACGAAATGGAGCAGATTATATCGGAGTCGGTTCCGTTTTCCCTACGAAGACCAAACAAGATGCAACGCTAATGGCAATTGAAGATCTGGAGGAAATTTGCCGCAGCGTTTCGATTCCAGCCGTTGCCATCGGGGGTATAACTGCCGATAACATATCCTCTCTTTCTGATAGCGGGCTATCCGGTACGGCAGTCGTTTCAGCCATCATGAATGCTGATAGTCCGAAGACTGCCTCCGAATTCCTCTTAAAAATAATAAAAGAATTTAAATGACGAAATGAGGGGACTGAATTCAGTCCCCTCCCTTTTGTTTATGTCAAAACGGTATTCTTAGTTTCCTTCCCAAAAGCTACAGCAACGGCCCCCACTAGAATAGCAATTGTAAATATGGTGAAAATCGTTGAAATCGGAGTATCGGCAGCAACTAAATACCCTACAAGCAATGGACCCAGGACACCGCCAATCCTGCCGATGCCAGCAGCTAAACCAGCACCTGTGCCACGAACTGCAGTTGGATACTGCTCAGGTGTATACGCATAAAGCGCACCCCATGCCCCTAGGTTGAAGAAAGATAGGAACATTCCAGAAACTATCAGTGGTGCCAACCCCTCTGCCGATCCAAAGAAAAAGGCACTGATGGCCGTTCCGATTAAGTATGTGATCAAAACGAACTTACGTCCCATCTTCTCTATCAGCCATGCAGCTGAAAAATAGCCTGGAAGCTGTGCAAGTGTCATGATCAAAACATATTCAAAACTTTGAATCATACTGAATCCTTTTAGGACCATCACACTTGGCAGCCATAAAAACATCCCATAATAAGAAAAGACCACGGAAAACCACAGAATCCACAGCACAAGGGTCTGGCGGGAGTATTCCTTTTTCCAGACACTTTTCATATTGCTTAATACAGATGGTCTCTGCTTTTTTTCAAGTTCCGTATACTTCGGTGAATCCGGCAGTTTCAAGCGCAGATACAGTGCATATAAAGCGGGAACGGCGCTCAATAACAATGCAACCCGCCAACCATAAGCAGGAATGATGAAATAGGAAATGAGTGCTGCCAATATCCAGCCAACCGCCCAAAAACTTTCAAGAAGAACGACCACCCTTCCCCTTTTACTAGCTTCAACACTTTCAGAGACCAATGTCGAGGCAACAGGAAGTTCTCCTCCGAGTCCCATTCCAATCAAAAATCGCAATATCAAGAACAAGCTGAGTGTACTGACTGCTGCAGACACGCCACTTGCAATTGAAAACAATAATAAAGTAATGATAAAGACATTCTTCCGTCCGACCTTGTCAGCCATTGCACCAAAGAAAACGGCTCCAACAGCCATCCCTATAGAGTTTATGCTCCCAATCCAGCCAACCTGTTCACTGGTTAAGTTCCATTCTTGTTTCAAAGCAACAATAATGAAAGAAAGCATACCGACATCAAGTGCATCGAACATCCATCCAAGACCCGCAACACCAAGTAATCTACGCTGCGATATCGTTTTCGCATTATTTCCCATATATTCCTCCTGATGAACTTTAGACCTTCTAGTTATTTTATCCTTATTCATTTTAACTATTAACTTTCATTTTTGCTATAGTAATTACACATGTCATGACAAAAAAACACTTCATTTTTAAAATGATAAAGAAATCTTGGATATTCTGTCGAATGTTATAGATTGAATATTCCCTTTTTTTCATTTATCATAAAAATTGGCATAAATCATAGCGTTATCAATAAGTCATCATGTTTTGCCCAAGTTAATCATTTTATTCAGGAGGGTAATTATGACAAATCTAACGTTAGAAGTAAGTGGAAAGCTACAAAAATTTTTAACAGGACCAAAAAAGCTCTATATTAATGGTCAGTTTGTGGAAAGTGCATCAAAAAAAACCTTCTCCACTCCTAATCCTGCTACAGGACAAAAACTTGCCGATGTTTATGAAGCTGATAAAGAAGATATCGACTTAGCCGTCAAAGCTGCACGCAAAGCATTCGATGAAGGTCCTTGGTCAAGGATGAGCGCGGCTGCACGCAGTAGGCTTATGTATAAACTTGCCGATTTAATGGAAGAAAATAAAACTGAACTTGCTCAATTGGAAACGTTGGATAATGGAAAACCAATCAGTGAAACTACCAATGCCGACATTCCTTTAGCTATAGAACATATGAGATATTTTGCTGGCTGGTCCACCAAGATTGTTGGACAGACCATTCCGGTAAGCGGAAATTACTTTAACTACACAAAACATGAGGCTGTTGGTGTTGTCGGCCAAATCATCCCATGGAACTTTCCGCTTCTTATGGCAATGTGGAAACTGGGAGCGGCACTTGCTACAGGTTGTACGGTCATATTAAAGCCTGCTGAGCAAACACCGCTTTCCGCGCTTTACCTGGCTGAATTATTGGCTGAAGCCGGTTTCCCTGATGGGGTCGTCAATATCGTTCCCGGTTTTGGTGAAACCGCTGGACAAGCACTTGTCGACCATCCTCAAGTAAATAAAATTGCATTTACAGGTTCGACCGAAGTTGGAAAATTGATCATGCGCTCTGCTTCATATTCATTGAAACGGGTCACATTGGAACTTGGAGGGAAATCGCCAAACATCATCCTACCTGATGCAGATTTCTCAAAAGCCATCCCTGGAGCTTTGAATGGGGTCATGTTTAACCAAGGGCAGGTATGCTGTGCCGGTTCAAGGGTTTATATTCAAAAGAAACATTATGATAATGTTGTTGCAGATATGGCCAGCCATGCAAAAAACATAAAACAAGGGGCAGGATTGGATCCAAGTACACAAATTGGACCGCTTGTTTCCCAGGAGCAGCAAAATCGGGTAATGGGCTATATTGAAAAAGGGAAAAACGAGGGTGCGGAAGTTCTTGTCGGCGGAAATAAACCGGGTGAACAAGGTTACTTTGTTTCTCCTACTATATTCGCTGGTGTCGAAGAGGATATGACGATAGCTAAAGAAGAGATTTTCGGGCCGGTTATTGCGGCAATGCCTTTCGAGGATTTAGATGATGTCATCAACCGTGCAAATGCCAGTGAATATGGATTGGCAGCCGGCTTATGGACAAGCGATATAGCCAATGCCCATTATGTTGCAGGAAAACTCCGTGCCGGAACAGTGTGGGTGAACTGTTATAACGCGTTCGACGCAGCTTCCCCATTCGGAGGCTACAAACAATCCGGAATCGGACGTGAAATGGGATCTTATGCACTTGACAACTATTCAGAAGTGAAAAGCGTCTGGATCAATTTGGGTAAGTGATTTTTGACTATTAAGAAAGAGGGTCTCAAAGAGGCCCTCTTTCTTTCAGTACATTGATTCACTGAAGCGAATTATTAAATTATTCAAACCTTTTAATAATCTTTCCTTCTTTAGTTTTGGTAAAATGCAAGATAGACAAAATAGCTGCAGGAGCTTGAGCTGACTTATGTGTGCACACGAGTGTGATTGTGATTGTTGGTGTTGATGCTAAAGCGGATGAATCAAAACCGATGCAGATTGAATTCAGCTGCTTCCCGGTTGAACTCCTTATTGAATTTACTATAAGTTTTTCCACACAACGAGTAAAAAGTTTCTTTTTTATAGAACAATAAGTACAATTATGAATGTAGAAAATGGAAAAGGAGTTTTGAAATGATGAGTGATTTTCAATCGAATTTAGAAAAATATGCAGAACTTGCCGTTAAAGTCGGCGTTAATATCCAACAAGATCAAACCCTGGTCGTTAATACTACATTAGAGGGCGCTGACCTTGTCCGTCTCATTGTAAAGAAAGCATATGAGAACGGTGCGCGTAATGTCATCGTTAATTGGAATGACGATATCATTTCACGTACCAAATATGAACTGGCTCCAGATGAGGTGTTCCACGAATATCCAAAGTGGCGTGCAGAAGAAACGATCGAACTTGCAGAAAACGGAGCTGCCTATCTATCCGTCATCTCCTCAAGCCCTGACTTATTGAAAGGTGTAAAACCTGAAAGGATAGCCAACTTCCAAAAGGCATCCGGAACTGCATTGAAGAAGTGGCGTCAGTATATGCAATCCGATAAGGTAAGCTGGTCCATAGTCGCCGTCCCTTCAAAGGCTTGGGCTGATAAAGTATTCCCTGAAGAGGCAGAAGGAAAACGCGTTGATATGCTATGGGAAGCCATTTTCAAGGCAGTTCGTGTTGATGTTAAGGACCCTGTGGAGGCCTGGAAAAAACACGATGATACCCTGCATGAAAAGGTTGATTATTTAAATGATAAGCATTACCAAAAATTGCATTACACGGCTCCTGGAACCGACTTGACAATCGAGTTGCCTGACAAGCACCTTTGGGTCGGAGCAGGAAGCGTTAACGTACAGGGTCATGAATTCATGGCTAACATGCCAACTGAAGAAGTATTTACTGTTCCATTGAAAACAGGTGTTAACGGTACGGTTTCCAGTACGAAACCCCTTAGTTATGGCGGCAACATCATTAATAATTTTTCAGTGACCTTTAAGGAAGGACGAATCATTGAAGTAAAAGCTGAAGAAGGGGAAGAAATTCTAAAACAATTGGTGGAAACGGATGAAGGATCACACTATCTTGGTGAAGTTGCACTTGTTCCATTCAACTCACCGATTTCCCAATCGAATGTTTTATTCTTCAATACATTATTCGATGAAAATGCGTCAAACCATCTTGCAATCGGCAGCTCCTATGCTTTCTGTATTGAAGGCGGAAAAAACATGAGTCCAGAAGAGCTTGAAGAAAATGGATTGAATGAAAGCCTTACACATGTCGATTTCATGATTGGATCCGAGAAAATGAACATCGATGGCATCAAACAGGACGGCACTTCAGAACCTGTCTTCCGTAATGGGGATTGGGCTTTTTAATTAAAGCTTTGATCTAGAGGGGTTTTGAAGGTCTAAAACCTTGAGGGATCACAGAATTGGTCACATATCTTTAACTTTAAACAATTTATCAAGTTAATAAGCCACGTGTTCCTGCATACTAGGAAGCACGTGGCTATACTTGTCTAGGGTAAATTTGAATGGATGTATGTCCAACCCTCTCCGAAAAGACCTTTACATTCACATTTTGTTTGATTAGCATCGTGACATGTGTATGTCTTTAATCATGAAAACGGATTGTAGGTAATCCTAGCTTTATTGCGAAATTGTCTGCGACACCTGTATTCCTGTTAGTAACTCAGCTGCTTCCAGCCCGGAGAGAAGAGAACTATTTGGTCATTTCAGCTTCATGAAAGGCACAGAGTTTGCTATCTTCAAATCTTCTTTCAGGTCGATCAAAAAAAGTCCCTCCAAATAATAAATTTCTAGCGACAACCTTGCTCTGAATATATACCTTTAAAATACATGCTTCGTTCATATATTGTTCACTCATTTTACTTGTAGTTTATTGAGGAAATTCATTGGCAGATTCAAAAATGTAAACAGTAGGATTCCTTCGAGGTGGTTGAGGTGGAGTAAGTGAGTGAAACTAGAAAGTAAAATTCCTTACCCAAAATGAGCTAATCAGTTTGGGTAAGCTTTTCAACCGCTGTAAGGATTTCATTACGTGCTCGGTTTCGATGTGATTGCATTAAAACACCTGCAGCATTACTGTCTTTAGCCTTCATACATGCAATAATTGCTTTATGTTCCACTATGGAGTGAAAAGGAAAAGGCCTGTGATTAATCGTAAATAATCGCGCTCTATATAATTGATCTGAGTGGCTATCTATTACCGTCCTAAGACGTTTATTATTTGCGTAGTCAATAATTGATTGATGAAATTGATCATCTAGAATTGCCCATTTTTTTAAATTCTTTTGCTCAAGTGCTTCTTCCTGCTGCTTAATCAATGATTCCAGTTGATTTATCTCTCCCTCTCCCACCTTTACAGTAGCAAGGCTTACGGCAAGTCCATCAAGTTTTTCAACTATTTCATAGATTTGTTTAAGATCCTCTTTTTCGATGGGCTCAACTATGAATCCTCGTCTCGGAATAAGGCGAACCATGCCCTCCGTCTCCAAACGCACGAGAGCTTCCCTTACAGGAGTACGGCTCATTTGTAATGCTTCAGCCATCTCCCGCTCTAGTATCGTTTTCCCGGGAGGAAGAACTAAATCACGGATAGCTAGTCGGACAATGTGATATGCCCTCAGTGGTAAACGATATTCATCGAAACCTTCGAGATTATGAATAAAGAACAAAATATCTTTCTCCAAACTTGTTTCGTTTAGAGAAAAAAACTTTTCATTATCATTTTTAGTATTATTTTTCTTCATCATTATCACCTAATCCATTCTTTATTTATATAGTCATTATTTTAGTAATAAATCCTATACCTAACATGTACCATTTTACGCATCTATAAAGAAAAAAGGTATACATTTTAGTTTGCAAACCAAATAGAACAATTACTTGCTTATAATTATTTCAAATGATAAAAATCCTCTTACAAAAGAAAAAAAGACTGGGGTGTTTTCGGAACCCCCCAGCCCTCTATTTCATATTTCTGCTTTAACTTTGGACAAATTTTCTATAATGGCATCCGTTATTTCGTCTGTATTATACGTTCCACCAAGGTCACGAGTAAGAATTCCCTGACGTGTCGTTTCTGCAATTGCTTTATTGATGAGTACTGCTTCTTCTTTTAGCCCTAAATGATCTAACATTAGTGCAGCGCTTCCAATTGCTCCAATTGGATTGGAGATTCCTTGGCCAGCAATATCAGGTGCCGATCCATGAACGGATTCGAACATACTTGGTGTACGCCCTTCGGGATTGATGTTTGCGCTGGCAGCTAATCCCAAGCTTCCTGCAAGAGCACTACCTAAATCAGAAAGAATGTCTGCGAATAAATTAGAAGCGACTACAACTTCTAGTTCTTCAGGTTTCAATACAAATTGTGCGGCGGCGGCATCAACAAGCCATTGATCCGTCTCTACATCCGGATAATCTTTACTTACGCGAGCAAATACTTCATCCCAAAGTACCATTCCATACTGCTGCGCGTTACTTTTCGTGATGCTTGTTACTTTCTTCTTTTTACGTGTCCGTGCAAGATCAAAGGCATAACGGATAATACGTTCGCAGCCGTGATCTGTAAATAAAGCGGATTGCACAGCTACTTCTTTTCCAGGTCCACGTCCGGAGAAATTGCGACCGCCGATACCTGAATATTCACCCTCAGAGTTTTCTCGAATCAATACCCAGTTTAGAGAATCAACATCCGGGTGATTAAGTCTTCTTGGGACACCAGGAAGAAATTCGATAGGGCGAATATTGGCCCATTGATCAAACCCCTGACAGATCGCTAAGCGCAAGCCCCATAAGCTAACATGGTCTGGCACTCCAGGAAATCCAACAGCTCCAAAATAAATTGCATCATAATCTCTTAGTTTTTCTACTCCGTCTTCATCCATCATTTTCCCATTTTCTAAATAGTATTCACAGCCCCATGGGAAGAAATCGCTTTCAAATTCGAACTTACCGTTAGAATCTTTCGCTAAATGGTTAATTACTCGAAGACCAGCCTCAACTACTTCCGTACCAATTCCATCACCTGGAATAACTGCTAAACGAATTTTTTTTGTTTCACTCATTAAAATATCCTCCTCCACTAACCCTGCCTATTCAAGCGGTTTAGTTTAATGTGAATCTTATAGTCATTATGTTAGATAACGTATACGTTATTGTCAATGGTTTTTTATTAAATTCGAATGTTCTTTTAGTTTTTTCTATACACACACAAGGAAAAATTAGAATATAGCCGAATTTAACCTAAATTCCTTTTATCAAAGAACGTTACCCTTTGTCCAAACCACCTCGCATTTTTAGATAAAACAAAGTATTCAGAAATTTATTGACACTAATGTATACATTAATGTACAATCCAATAAGGTTAACTTACTTTTTTCATTTTTCACCATCACAGGAAAAAGAAGGGGGAATTTTTGAATGCGCTTTCAGACATGGAGTTTTAAACCTCATAGTTTCTAATAACGTCTTGGTTTTTTTCCAGCTCACCACTTATCGAAGCGATAATTTTGTATGCGTTTCCAGTCATAGGGTCATTAAAAAGTAGGATTCTAAAAGTTCTACTTAGGTTGTAAATGATACTACCAATTAACGTTATAAGGAGGGGTATAAAGTAAAGTTACTTAAAAATTTAATAGTCCAAGAAAGTTGAGTAAACAATTTTTAGTGAACGAAAAGAAAAGCTTATGAAGAAATCAGTAAACAAGCTAGTTTCATCAAGTAAATGAATAAGAGCCTAAAACCTCATTAAAAGTTGGTCCTTCTGAGGTTCCGAATGAAAGATTAATATATCCATAGCTTAACAATGTAGTAATACGCTTAACTATTTAAAGTTTCAAATAATTTTATTTCATAATTTTTACGGGAGGTGGTTTGTATGCTAACATTCCTAGCATTATTAATGATCATTGTATTCATTGTACTTCTCTCAAAAAATAAATTATCTGTATTCGGGGCATTAACAATTGTTCCATTTGCTTTTGGAGCAATTGCTACCTTTGTAACGGGCTCTTCCTTTTTGGATCTCTTTGAATGGATTAAAGAAGGTATTTTATTTAGTGTTAATGAAGAAACAGGGAAGGTTTCCATCGGAGTTATTTCACCTGCAATTGTTATCTTATTTGCGGTGTTGTATTTTGGTGTAATGCTTAATGTCGGCTTGTTTGACCCTTTATGCGAATTCTTTATTAAAAAGGCTAAAGGTGACCCACTGAAAGTTACTATGGCAACAGTTTTAACTGCGACAGTAGTTACTATGAATGGTGATACTACTACAACTATTATTATTTGTGTTGCTGCTTTCCTTCAACTTTATAAACAAATGAATATTAAGCTAATTTATTTAGCTGTAATTATCGTTACCCCAATTGGAATTTTCAATCAGTTACCATGGGGAGGTCCAACAATTGCAGCGAGCACAGCAATGGGTGTAAGTATTAGCGAATTGTTCGCAAATTTATTGCCAGGAATGCTAGTTGCTGAAGTATATGCAATTTTCATGGCTTATTTTATCGGAATAAAAGAACGAAAGCGCTTAAACTTTGATCCTAAAACTGCTAAAGATATTTCTCCTGATCAAATGGAAAGCATGTTAAACGCTATTCGTCTAAAAGACCCTGAATTAAAGAGACCTAAACTCTATGCTCTTAATTTGATTTTAACCCTCGCTATTTTAGTTATGCTTGTGTTGGATGTTGCACATGGCGGTGTTTTATTTGGTATAGGTGCAGCAATTGCCCTTACAGTAAACTATAAGTCTGCAAAACTTGTTAATGAACGAATGGATGACTTAGCAGCAGATGCTTTAGCACCAGCTTTGGCAACTTTGGCTGCTGGGGTTTTCTCTGGCGTTTTAACAGGTAGTGGGATGTCAACTGCTTTAGCAACATCCATTACAGCTATTATCCCAGAATCATTAGGCTCACATATGGCACCAATCTACGCGTTAATTGCAGCACCTGCAATTACATTTTTACCGCAAGATGCTTTCTACTTTGGGATTGCCGGGGTTATGTCAGATGTTATGGGACAATATGGAATTTCCGCTAGCGAAGCGGCTGTAGCTTCCATGGTGGGACAGGCATTCCGTTTAATTTCCCCAGTTATTCCAGCTCTATATATGTTAGTTAGTTCTACGGAGACAAACTTTGTGAATTTTCAAAAAACATATGTAATTTATGCTTGGCCAATTATATTTATATACCTAGCTGTTTATATATTAACTGGGTCATTACCAATTTTCTAAAGGATAAAAGCGATATCATGAAGTTTAACTATCAATTATGCTAAGTCAGAATATTATATAGAAATTTCCTATCAAATGAAAAAGGTAGATGAAAGTATTGTCAATTATTGCTTCTTTATTTAAAAGAAAAACTATAGAGATTGAAGCTAAACCAATTGAAACAGAAGGTTCTTTTAGAGGGAACAGTCTGCAGAGCCAGGTAGAATTCAATTGTAAGGGTTAGACAACTGCATTGTGACTGTTTTTTCTTAAACATTCACCTCTTTGTTTATAAAACAAGCCTCATCGAATATTTTTACCATCGATGAGGCACAAAGTAATATAAATTTCTTCAATTGAAAGAATATCTTGTATTATCTTAATTGGCTTGTTGTCATCATTATCCCCTGAAATTAGTTTAATTTCATCACTAGGATTAATCGCCGCACCCACAACCCCGATGATACTTTTAGCTGATAGTGATTTTTTAAAAAAATAATCATGATTTCACTGTTGAAGGACGTTGCTAATTCCACAAACTAAACTGCGATTCTTACCTGAATCCCTTTCTTGAGACAAACAACAATCTTTTTTTCTAACATTATTAACATCTTCCCTTTTCATGAATAATTCTTGTATCCACAATATCCGCTAATATCCAATGTTTATTCAAGTTTTTATAATAAACATAAAAATTTTTATTTCTAAGTTGCATATTTTTTACGATTATAGCCGCTTCTCTTTGACTAACGGCAAAAGTATCTATGAGCTTTCCATAACGGCGACATCTAAGAGCACCTATAATGCCCCTTCTCTTATCAACAACGCTGCAGACATCAGCCCATTCGTTATCATACTTCGATACCTCTCTTGACACTTGAACAATAAGATCAGCTAAAGAAACAGCCTAAGTAGGAACATGTAAAGCGGTTCCCCGGGAGAATGATGGATCAAATTTATACAAACAGAATGTTCTGGTATTTCAATGAATGACTAACCCCGCTTTCAGTAAATCGTCCATTGTCAAATATTTTACTTCACTGCGCTTTTGATCTAAATACTGAAGAAGCTGTGCACGGTACTCCTGACTTTTTTCCCGATTCAACATCGCAAAAAAACAGCAAAGCATTCATTTAATGATCATCCTCTTGCCAATGTTTACCTGTTACGTTTTCACGCCTGTTCGAACTGCTTGAAGTAGCCGGAATAATTGATTTGTCGTTGATCGTAAATTGCTGAACGTTACTTTTGGATCCATCGCTTCTTCCAGTGTCATTGGCGTATTCACAATAGAAAAATAGGAAGTGACACCAAGTTTGTTTAATGCTGCTGTCTCTTCAGTGATTCCACCCGCGAGCGCAAGGACGGGAATCCCATGCTTTTTGGCAAGCTGTGCTACTCCAAGGGGTGCCTTTCCCATAGATGTTTGTCCGTCTAACTTTCCCTCACCTGTAATGACAAAATCGATACCTTGCATACTCTTTTCCATTTCAATAATCTCCAACACTAGTTCGATTCCAGACTGGAGATGAGCATGTAAGAAACCTGAAAAAGCAGCGCCTAATCCCCCGGCAGCTCCGGCCCCCTCAATCTGGTTGATGTCTATACCCAGCTTATCAAGGACGAATTCTGCAAAGTGTTTAAGCCCTTTATCTAGTTGTCCCACCATTTCAGGCGTTGCTCCTTTTTGAGGCCCAAAAATGTACGCAGCGCCATCCGGCCCGTAAAGAGGGTTTTTTACATCACAAGCAACCCTGAATGTGCACTCTTTCAATTTTGTATTCACATGGCCCAGATCCATTTTCCAAATATCTGTGAGCGCTTGACCGTCTACTCCTACTTTCTCATTGTTCATGTTATAGAAACGAAAGCCCAATGCTTGCAGCATGCCAATCCCTGCATCGTTTGTAGCGCTTCCACCAAGCCCAATGACAAACTCACGACATCCTTTTTCTATGGCATCAGAAATGAGTTCCCCAACGCCATATGTGGTTGTTAAGAATGGATTACGTTGGTTGTAAGGAACAAGAGGTAAACCACAAGCTGCAGCTACTTCAATAACAGCTGTCTTCTCATCACCCAAAATTCCATAGATTGCCTCTACTTTTTCTTTTAAAGGCCCTATTACTTCTTTTTTGACTAGTTTCCCATTGGTTGCCTGTACCAAGGTCTCCACTGTTCCTTCTCCACCATCCGCTAAAGGAAGTGTGACGATCTGCGCTTCAGGATAGATATCTCTTATACCTAAAGAAATAGCTTCGCTGCCTTTAATAGAAGAAATACTTCCTTTAAATGAATCAATGGCAATTAAAACTTTCATCATTAGCACCTCCGTCATCTACATTGATTATAGGTGAGTATTTAGGTAAAGGTAATAGTCTAGGTAACAAAGAATTAATAATAATTTTGTTTTTTATAACAAAAAACCTCAAACTAAAGAGTTTGAAGTAAAAGAGCAAGATAAATTTTAACAGAATCATGGTAATCCCTTGGATTTGCCGCTGTTTTTTGAGCGATTTTATCAAGACGATACTGCAAGGTATTTTTATGGATAAATAATTCTTCAGCTGTCTTCTTCAGCGAAAGGTTATTATTGTAATAAGTATGTAAGAGATTTATTTCCGCTTCTGAAAGTTCACCGATGAGTTTCGCTGCATAGTCTTTTCTTATATGGAAATCAATGTTTTCCATAATCATTTCTAAATCCAGCTTTGCATATTCGCATACCGTTACTTTTTTTGAAAGAGCATATTTTAAGGCAAGTTTTGCATGCGTATAGGACTTTGCGAGTTCCTCTAAATAACCGATACTGCCTATCCCGATCGAATAGCTTACATTCATAGAGCGGAAATACGAATTGAAGATTTGTAGTATTGATTTATACTGTGATGCGTTAATTATTAAGGCGTATTGGTTTGGAAATAAGTAAGTAAAAAGTTTAATTCCCTGTTCTAATAATATCCCATTCATTTTAACAGGAAGTGATGAGGCATTATTCAAACCTGGCAAATGAATAATAGCGACAAACGCTCTCTCTTCTAACTCATATTGGAGCTGCTGCAAGTGTTCATTCATGAATGTATTCTCTTTTTCATTTTCAAAAATGAGCATGCGAACAATAGATGAGCGCAATTCGTCTAAAGAATGAATGACGCTTTTTATCATTTGTTCCTTTATCAATACTTCTGTAATTTTGGTCAGTAAAAACCCCAAGGACTTACATTCTTCCGGATCTCCGGATATCCCGATAACACCCAGCATTATTTGATCGATCATGACCGGATAATTAATGCCTTTTCTTGCACCCTTAAACGCCTCATTCGCAGTAACTTCTACAACACTTCCTTTTTTCTGCACTTGCAGGGCGGCAGCATGAAAAGAGCCGACTCGATTTGGGTCTGTACTGGCCACAACTTTCCCATCTAAATGTATAAAGTTTATATCTTTTCCAATGACTTCTTTTGCTGCATCCACGATCATTTGAGCTAAAGAAGGACTAATCTGAAAATTTTCTTTCATCCTTATCTATTCCTTTTATAATGGATTGGACTGTTTCTTTTTCATTTTATCACCAGAAGATAGAGAATTGCTCAAATGTATATATTTTGTTTAACAGTATTTTATCACCTCCTTTTTCAAATCCCCTCGCCGTTGAACCAGCATGCTTTTATAACTGGCTTTTATAGTTGACTCTCCGCTTATGATTACCTGCGAGATAATAATAAGCCCCTATTGCTTTGAAGACCTTCTGTAGCTATAAATAATGAGTTGGCATCAATGGGTGCACTCGAAGAAGTTGTTGAGTCTCAGATCCTCCAGAAGTTGATTTACGATGTTTCACTTGCCTTTATAATCGGTGTCTTAAAGCCAAAGGCATCCTTGTCCCACCATCAGGTCCTTTTTTACTGACTTTTACATTGTAACCAAAGCCTGAAGTAAACCTGATACTAGTTCTTGCATTTCCAATGATCTAGTTTATCATAATGTGAAGAATACACTGTTCAGAGCAAAAGACACATGACCTCAAAGAAAGAATTTACGCTAATAGGAACCTTTTCAGTATCAATGTTTCCACCCATACAGTTAAGGGAAGTCACATAATATATCCTTGGAATATCTTGGACACATTTTTTATTCCCAAATATGTTATACTATTAGTAAAGAGGGTGCATAAATTGAAAAGCAATAAGTATAATACTGGCGAAACAGTAACTATTCAGGATACTAATGAATCAGTAACCATTAATAAATGGGCATATGTAAAAAACATGAAAAGATATTCTTATACTGTAAAAGAACATCCAACTACTTTTTTCTTTGAAGAAGAATTAAAAAAATCTTAATAACACGTCCCTAAAACCCTACTCAGCTCAGAGTGGGATTTTTTTTGCTTACATTCTTTAGCACAATAAAAAACAGACTCCCATCGAGGGAGTCTGTTCATATAGGTTACGATTTAATTTTAAAATTAAGCTTTTTGAACGTTAGCAGCTTGAGCTCCACGAGCACCTTGCTCAACGTCGAAAGTTACTTTTTGACCTTCGTCTAAAGACTTGAAGCCTTCGCTTTGGATAGCTGAGAAATGTACGAATACGTCGTCTCCATTTTCACGTTCGATAAATCCAAAACCTTTTTCTGCATTAAACCATTTAACTGTACCTTGTTCCATTTTTGTTGCCTCCTAGTGCATAACACACATTGTATTACTATTTTCAATCATTTTGGAAAATAACTAGTACCTTCTTCCACAATCAAAAACAATTCTTTATTAGATTAACACAAAATGATTAATATAGCAAATTATCTAGTGATATTTATTTGACAGGGCACATTCTTTTTCCGCTTCCCTATTTCCTTTATTTTCTTTATTTATCCAATTGAATGATTCAGTTATAGATTAACGGGTATATCAGAGTATAAGAAACCGTACCATTTTCACTTAAAGAATTAACAACGAGGGAGGTCAACCAATGAAATATTACAAAGTTTCTAATAGCGGTATTGACAGTAAGGTTATTGTAGCCTATAGCGGATATGAGGCACTTGGATTTTATTTAATGGAAATCGATGATCAACTTGGTTTTGTTGATGATATAGATGTGGAAGAAGTGGATGCCGATGAACGAGTCGAGATTTCCTATACCGGTTATCCCGTTTATAAGACACTTAAAGAGTTATATCAAGAGAAAGATTTTCGGGAAGTTCCTAATGTTGTCGTGGAAGTCGAATAATGAAAGTACCCTCCCCCATCTTTAGGAGAATTCGAATTCACCTCCCAATCAACTCTGTCAGATAGTATTTGGTAATAGCCAGATATTCACGGGAATATGATTTCAACAATGCCACTATTGGCGTTTTTGCCGGTATTCCCTTCATGTCCAAACCTTCTTTTTTGGCTATTTCAACGGCTCGGTAGATATGAAAATCATTACTGACAATCAATCCGGAGGCTGATGGATCAGTAATGAGTTCTTTCGAGAAAACAATATTTTCATGAGTTGTTGTAGATTTGTCTTCCATCATGATACGCGCTTCTTCAATTCCCTGCTCAATTAGCCCTTGTTGCATTGCTTTTGCTTCCGAAATATCTTCTCCAGGTCCCTTGCCGCCAGATACAATGGCCAGAGTACGTTTATTCGCTCTTAAATATTCTGCAGCTTTATCAATCCGGTATTGTAATGATAATGATGGAACCGAACCTTTGACCCTTGCCCCAAGAATTATTAGGTAATCGGCATTTTCCGGTATTGGCTGATGAATGCTTTCTTGTATTTTCATGTGTAAAAAACCGAAATAACCCAATAACACAATAAAACCAACTTTCATCGCTCTTTTTAAAGTTTTCCCCCGTTTCATTTTCCTTTCATTATCTAACATTCTTTCTCATCCCCCCTTATAACTAATATGGAAGAGCGGGAAATCATGAATGACTTCCCGCTCTTCTTCTTATAATAGTGATAACCCTGCTGACCATCCCAAAAATATTGAATCGGACAATTTAATCTGCGACCATATCATCATAAATCACCTTTCCAATTTTACTGATTACTTGGCGGCTTTCTTCCTCTGAATTCATATCCTCAGTAAGAACTGCAACATAAACGGTTTGTGTTTCTGACCGAATGATTGCACAATCATGGGCAACTCCCCGAATTCCGCCCGTTTTGCTTGCAACCTTAACCCCTCTTCCCATCAATGATGGAAGTTTATCCCTTAATTGCTGATTGTCAAATACTCGCAATATTCTTTCCTGGCTTTCTTTCGTTAAAAAGTCGCCTGTATGTATGGCTTTTAAGCAGGTAATCGTATCTTCCGCCGAGATGGTATTGTCCCGACCTTCTTTTAATGCCTTAAAATCCTGCATTTTTCGTTCAAGGACGGTATTTTTCAAACCAAGTTCCTTGATGCATTGATTTATTTCCTCAAAGCCCAACAGTTTCATCATCATATTCGTGGAAGTATTGTCAGAAACAGTTATCATCAGTGTCAATAAATCCTCTACAGTTAAAAATACCTTATTCGATAAGACATGCAGGACCCCTGATCCCCCAGTCACTTCATTAGGGGGGATGGTCACTGGTTGATTCAAATAGATTTTCTTTTGTTCGCTTTGACGATAACCTTCGATGATCATTGGTATTTTGATCAAACTCGCTGATTGAAAAGATTCATCCTCGTGATATCCAATCGTATCCCCTAGCTCATTTTCAATTTTATAGGCAATTTTCCCATTAAATGATTCAACTAATTCCAAGATATCATGTTCTATAGTTTGTAAGGTCATCTATCCCCTGTTCCTCCTTAAGATTTCATTAGTCCCTATAAAAACTCCCTTATACCCTAACTTATTCTACCATGTTAAAAGCAGTACAATCTTCTTGAAAATTCCAAATTGAATAAATTTGTATATTAAAACGAAATAAAAGAGCCTTCGTATCGAAGGCTCACTTAAAAACTGATATTCATCTAGTCTTAACAGCCCGGCCCTTCACTAATGGGAATCGTTTCTTCTCAGTTGTATCCACCTGTGTGATTTCTCCATCATGGACGGTTATTATGACGGATCCATATTGAAGATCTTCCAAGCTTGAAAGGATATGCCTTATTTTCAATTCTTCTTTCTTTTCCATATTATCTCCCCTTCAATACTGGTAATAAAGCTTCGTTTCATACCTAATGTTAAAAAGAGATCGTACGAAAATCTACACGTACTCTTCCCACTTTCAATGTTTTCTTGAGGAACTTGGTTACCTATCATATCCTCATCACTTAACCCTTCCGATTAAGAATAACCCGTTCATAGGAACTCCATATTCCCCTCCCTTCACTATAATAAATAAAAGGCACCCGTCATCTAACAGATTAGATGTAAGGGCGCCTTTAGTTGACTAATCGGCAATATTCAGGAGTTGCAAATGTTATGGAAAAATCCAGTATACGATTTGAAGCAACAAACCGCATTATCCTTACCTATTAACTCGGTTTTTTCTAATATAATCCAATTTAATCCATTTGTCAATCACACATTGCAATTTTCTGATTAGTCTGTGTTTTACATTTTACTTATTTACCACTTTACCAAACTAAACTATTTGAGATATACTATTTTAGTATAAGTTGTCGGTATATAACACACACTTTGTATTTAAGAAAGGTTCGATTATATATGGTAAATAAAAAATGGGGTTTATTGATTTTGACCACATTCGTAATTGGAAATATGGTCGGCGGCGGAATTTTCATGCTCCCTGCTCAATTAGCACAAGTATCCAGTCCATTAGGGGCAACATTGGCATGGATGGTTACTGGACTGGGAGTATTTTTAATAGCTCTGGTGTTTGGTAACCTGGCAGTCCGGAAACCGGAATTGAAGGCCGGACCCCAAAGTTATGCCCAATCATTATTTAAATCCCGGGCTAAAGGAAGGGTTTCAGGATATAGCATGGCTTGGGGTTATTGGGCTGCAAATTGGGCGGCGACAGCTTCTGTCATCATTTCATTTGCTGGTTACCTATCAACGTTTTTCCCGGTGATGCATAGTACGAAAGTGATTTATACTGCGGGTTCGTTTCATCTCGAAATTGGTAAAGCACTAACCTTTGCAGTCTGTTCCATTGCCCTTTGGGGAATTCAGGCAATCTTGGTAAGAAGCTTCAACAGTGCTGGGAAACTGAATCTTTTTGCTACGGTAACAAAAGTGCTTGGATTCTTATTTTTCATCATTATCACGATATTCATTTTCGATTCCTCAAATCTGGGGAACGGTGCTGAATTTTACGATAAGACAGGTTCAGCCATCTCTTTAGGTGATCAAGTGAATGCTGCTGCAATTTCAACATTATGGGCATTCATCGGTATTGAAGCTGCCGTAATGCTTTCAAACCGTGCTAAGTCACAAAATGATGTTAAGAAAGCCACGATTCTAGGTTTACTTATCGCTGTTGCCATTTATATCGGCATTACCTTATTGACGATGGGTGCCATATCTCAAGACGATTTGAAAATATCAGAAAAACCACTTGTTGACGCACTACAAGCTGTAGTAGGTTCAAGCGGTACGTATTTAATGGCCGCACTTGCCGTCATTTCCTTATTGGGTTCTACAATCGGATGGATTGTCGTTGCATCTGAAGTTCCTTACCAGGCAGCGAAATCAGATCTGTTCCCGTCCTATTTTGCAAAAGCAAACAAAAATGGCACGCCTGTCCGTTCTATGACAATAACAAATATCATGACACAGATATTCTTATTCTCCACTATTTCGGGAACGATTTTGGAAGCTTATAAATTCTCAATGATCGTCGCTACACTCGCATACTTGATTCCTTACCTTGCATCAGTTCTGTATCAATTGAAATTAGTCATGACTGGGGAAACCTATGACATCATGAAAGGTTCGAGGGTTCGTGATGGCATTATCACCATCCTGGCGTTAATCTACTCGATTTGGGTCATCAAGACAGGTACAGCTGATATGAATACATTCATACTTGGCATTGCCTTATATGTAGTTGGAATCGTTCTATACCCGCTCTGGATGAAAAAGAAAGCATAACCTTAAACACCTTGGCATTCAAAAGTGCCAAGGTGTTTTTTTAAATCTCTTTCATTACCAGTCTAGTTTTCAGCTGAACCGTTTCCCCTGAGCTTAACTCCCTCAATCCAGTCAATCCCTCCGATAAATCCAGATTAGGGGCATTCGTTACCCATGTGTATGGTTCTGGACAGACGAACCCCTCCTGATTGAACAATACCCAAAACTTAAAACTTTGATCGCCATGATAAATGACTTGTATGCCAGCCTCATGGTCAGTGAGAATACACTCGTTTTCCAGAGAACTTTCCTCATCATAGCCAAATAGATCATCAAACAGCCGGCCTTCCAAGCTAAATCCGTTTTGGATTTCCAATGTATTGTCCGTTTCATGAATTTCGCCAGTAGGCAATGACCTTTCATTCAACTCCCATTGTTTATTGACGGGGAGTGATATTCTGCAATCTTCCAACTTACTCCCTGGCCCAAATGGAAAATTGAATACAGTATGATAACCTGCTCCCCACGGAAAGGGTTCAATGCCCTTGTTGGTGATTTCCAATTTTATATCCAATGTTTCACCGCTTAAAGACAAAGACATTTTGACTGTAATATCTTGCGGAAAGCTGCCTTTTAGATAAGCAAAATCACTGCTTGAAAACTCAGTATTAATGACTATTTCATTCCCGTTCACTTCTTTTTTGCAGACTTGCCACGGCTTGTCATGCAAAAAACCATGAATATGATTGGATTTTTCCATTTCATTGATTGGAAACTTATACGTAGTCTCCTTATATGTAAATTGGCCATCTTCAATTCGATTGGGAGGGAACAAGATTGGCATCCCGTATAAAATGGGGACCTTTTTAAATTCTTCCAAACTATCTGGAGTTCGCAGCACCTCAATATCCTTTCGCTTGTACTTCAACGAAAGTAGATTGCTTCCTAAAGATGGCGCAAGTATCGCTTCCACTTTTTCATTGCCGAACTTTATAGCCTTTTCATTTAAAAAAGTGATATCCTCTATATAACCTGTCACTTACTCTCCTCCTTTTGCTTGAACATATATCCATCCTACTTCCAACGACCATTTTTTGCAACAAATGGAATGAAATGCACCCAAAAGAAAACATCGGTATTTCTTAACCATGTTGCCAGTAATTAAGATTTTGCCTAGTTTGCTTTAATACCTTTCTATTATCTTAGATTCTTTCTTTTGCACCGATCTACTACCCCTAAACTCGACTTTTGATAGAGTCGTTTTCATTGCATGTATATAGTTTTTACGAATATCTTAAAAAATAAAAAAAGGACGCCTTTACGGCATCCTTTTTTCTTATCGATTACTTTCACTTACTAAAGCCACTATTCCCTCTTCATCATCCAAAACAAGTTCAATACCCGAATATGGATCTTTATTCAAATATTCATCCAGCCATAAGCGAAGCGCTTCTATCAAGTTGATGGTGATTAACACTTGTTTCCGGCCATCGACAAACGTTTCAGCCGAAAAGCCATAATCATCATCATACATTAACTCCACTTCTACCTCATTAGGTTGTACCTGCTTTTTACGGGCAATGTAAACACAAACCGCATTGATGATATCTTGTTCGGAAATCTTTAGCCTCTCCATGGGTTTGGATCCTCTTTCTTCTTCTTATCTTTGAAATATGTGAATATTTTACGGATTACAACGATTAATGCAACAACCGCTAACACGTTGATTAATAGTCCAAGTATAGAACCAAGGGCTCCCATATTGGCGAATAGGCTACCAAAAAGTAATCCTGCCAGTCCGCCTAGCATAATCCCTTTCATTAAGCCGCCTTTAGTAAATGCTTTTCCACTTTTTGTATCAGTTTTTGCTTTATTAGTAGTAGTGGCATCGGATTTCTTCGTTTCTTTATTTTGGAAGTTCGAATTATTATTGTTGTTGCTGTTAAAGCTTCTTTTTCCAGACTTGTAACCCCTTGCATCGACAGACTCCGAATGATCTTGGAATACATAAGTGCCGACTGGAGAGAATGCTAGTGTAATTGTAAGTAATGCAGCCATAAATTTTTTCATCATGTTTTTTTGCCTCCGTTTAATAGTATGGAATGTTGTTTCATTATATCTTTTCCCAGATTAACTGAAAGTCCACATCACCTATCCTTGTTTTATCTTATAGTATTTACGTTGAATATCAAAATAAGTTTCACTTTTTTCGATATTTTTTCAAAAAAAATAAGCAGGGGCATTTACTCCCCTGCTTATTAAGGAACCATTAATTTACACGAACGACACGTCCGTTGAATTTACCTGCCCAATATCCACTTTCCATATTGGCGATTGCAACACCTGTTGAACTTTGGGAACCGATAAATTTGCCGCCGCCGACATAAATACCGACATGCCCATCAGTTTTATAGGTATTGAAAAATACTAAATCTCCAGGTTGTTTTTGACTATTAGATACTTGACGTCCTGCATTTTTCAATGCATCCGTACTGGCTGGAAGGTTCACACCAGCTTGTTTATAAGCCCATGCAACGAACCCTGAACAATCGAATAGACCGTTAGCGATATCGGATGCCGTTCTTCCGCCACCAAATTTATATGTGGAGTTACCGATATATTTATAACCTGCTGTAATTGCAGAGCCTGTATTTGCACTGCTTGGCTTGCTTGATGCTTCAGTTTTACTTGCTGCAGGTTTATCAGCAGAACTGTTTTTAGTTGAGTTTGAAGATACAGATGATTCACCTTTAGATACAGATGATTCACCTTTAGATACAGATGATTCACCTTTAGATGAAGATGATTCACCTTTAGACGAACCTGATTCCGACGCTTCACCTTTAGAAGAACTTGATGATTCTTCACTAGAAGAATTTGAAGAATTCACTTCTTCAGCAGCACGGTCAAGATCAGCTTTCTCAGATGCTTTACGTTCTTCCTCTTTTTTGATATTTTCACGAATGGATGCTATTTGCGCTTCTAAACCTGCATCTTTATTCTCTAAAGATTGTTTAAGGGCCTCTGTTTCCGCTTCTTTCTTTTCAATCTTTGCCTTCATATTGACAGTTTCTGCTTTTTGATCTTCAATTTGAGATTGCATACCTTTAAGTTCTACTTCCATATCCTTTAGGTTTTGCAATTTTTTCTCTACGGTTGCTTGTTTTTTTTCTAAGTCTGCTTTATCCGCTTCCTGCTCGCTAAGAATCTGTTGGTCCGCTTCCACAATTGTAGCTACCGCTCCAACACGATTAACGAATTCACCAAAGCTTTTAGAACCTAAAACAACTTCAAGGTACTCAACGTCCCCGCCGCTCTCTTGGAATGAAAGGGCGCGCTCTTTCAAGACTTCCTCGCGTTTTGCGATTCTTTCTTCCAACGCTTTAATTTCTTTCTTTAAAGAAACTATATCTTTTTCCGTGTCTTTAATTTCTTGTTTAGTATCTTTGATTTTTTCGTCATTTTCTCTCATTGCCGTTTCAATCTGGGCAATTTGGGAATTCATTTTCGACTGTTCTTTTTTCAGTTCCTGAATAACTTGTTCCGCCTCTGAAATATCCGATTGTATTCCTGTGCGTTGCGATTGAATATCCGAGATATTTTCTTCAGCTTTCACTGATGGTATGGCAAAAGCGCTTCCCAATCCTAGCATAATTGTCGTGTTCAATACGATAAGTTTTTTCTTCAAACTCATTTCCCCTGCTTTCCTCCCCGTGCATTTCCATCGACCTACTTCTTTTTCTCTATGAAAAATGATTAGTCAAAATAAATTGCTGGGAACTCTTCTCTATTTTTTTTACTCTTTATGTAATCTTCTAAGGTTGTAATTATATTAAATACATTTCTGATACTCTACTATGTTTTCACCTAAGTCGTAGTATATCATCAGATTTTGTCAAATACGTAATAATAATGTTACAATTACATTTCAATTTTAACATTATACGTAAGAATTCGACTTTTCCTCGTGATAATACAACCAATATCTTACAAAACCATCTTCGTATTTTGATGCAAGACTTTCTATCTAGTGTTTAGCACCAAGGGACTATAGACTATCGGCAGGTAAAAACTCACATTGTTCGAACGCATAGAAGCCCTTTTGTATCAGCTTACAGCTTATTTACCATTGATACAGGAAAGTTCGCTAATATCCCCATTAAAAAACTAAAAAAACCGCTCTTCAGCGGTTTTTCCGTCAATATTCGACCCATTCTTAAATTCCAGCCATAAAGTCGACAAAAACTTTCAATTCTTTTGGCCGGACGAATACCCTTTCCCCTTTGCTTATTTCCAAATTTAAGTATTGTTCTTTCGTCAGTTCGATTTCCAGCGGTTCGTTTGTATCCTGACGAATGACTTCTATCCGGACAATGGGGCCAATAGTATGAATGTGGTCAACTATGGAAGCAATCGAATCCTTTTCTGATGATGCTCTTTCTATGATAAAGTTATGAGCCCTTACATAACCCGTTCCCAATCCATCTTCACTGCCCGGGGCATTCATTTCCACATTCCCAGTTACCAATTTCCCTTGGTGAACCTTGCCTTTGAAAAGATTGACACTGCCGAGAAAATCATAAACAAATGGATTTTGCGGTTGATTATAAACTTCTTCCGGAGTTCCAATCTGTTCAATTTTCCCTTCATTCATGATAACGACCCGATCAGCTACATCCATCGCCTCTTCCTGATCATGCGTCACGAACACACTCGTAACGTTGAATTCATCATGAAGCCTTCTTAGCCAACGCCGAAGTTCTTTACGAACCTTGGCATCCAGTGCCCCGAATGGTTCATCAAGCAAAAGAATATTCGGTTCAACCGCAAGTGCCCTTGCCAAAGCAACACGCTGGCGTTGGCCGCCTGATAATTGGGATGGATAACGATCTTTATATCCTTCCAGCTTGACGAGCTGAAGCAACTCGGTAACCTTCTGTTCAATCACTTTTTTACTTGGCCTTATTTTTCTAGGACGGACCTTCAATCCATAGGCAATATTGTCAAAAATGGTCATATTGCGAAAAAGGGCATAATGCTGGAAGACGAAACCAACATTTCGATCTTTTACATGCTTATGCGTGTAATTCTCTTCATTAAAGAGGATCTTTCCGTTCTCTGCCTGTTCAAGACCCGCAATGATACGCAGTAATGACGTTTTTCCAGATCCGGACGGGCCAAGAAGTGCTACGAGTTCCCCGCTTTTTATTTCCATATTAATGTTTTGGAGAGCTTGATAAGACCCGTAATATTTTGTAACATTTTCAATGATGATACTCATTTCATTCCCCCCCTAACTCGCTTTTGTTGATTTAAAGTCCGTTTTCCATTCTATGAAACTTTTAATGATCAAGGTTATGATTGCAAAAATGGACATCAGGGATGCAACGGCAAAAGCAGCTGAAAATTGATATTCATTGTATAAGATTTCAATATGAAGCGGCATCGTATTGGTCATCCCCCGTATATGGCCCGATACGACCGATACAGCCCCAAACTCCCCGATTGTCCTGGCATTGCAAAGTATGACTCCATATAATAGTCCCCATTTTATATTGGGAAGGGTTACGTACCAAAATGTCTTAAACCCTCCCGCCCCCAGCGTTAGTGATGCCTCTTCTTCAGACGTCCCCTGACTTTGCATGAGCGGGATCAATTCACGCGCAATGAATGGAAAGGTAATGAAAATGGAGGCAATGACAATCCCTGGTATTGAAAAGATCACTTTAATGTCAAAGGTTTGCAGCAATGGACCAAGTGTTCCATGCAAGCCGAAGAGAAGGACAAAAATCAAACCGGCTATGACTGGGGATACGGAAAAAGGCAAATCTATCAACGTTATTAAAAAGTTTTTCCCCTTAAAATCATATTTAGTTATGGTCCACGCAGCCACTACCCCAAATATGGCATTGAGCGGCACCGTGATGAGGACAACGATCAATGTCAATTTAATCGCAGCCAAGGAATCAGGATGGGAAATGGCCGCAAAATATGTTTCGGCACCTTTTTCGAATGCCTTTACAAAGATCGCGATTAATGGGACAACTAAAAACAAAGTCAGAAATAACAATACAATGGAAATAAGGACCCACTGTATGGATTTAGGCTCTTTTGTTGCGTTTCTCGTTATAATGACCGGGTCATTCGTTTTTGCAACCACCGAATTATCATGTTCCAACATGTCCCCTCCTACTTCCCTGAATATCTTTTGCCGGTCCACCATTGTAAGATATTGATGGTGAACAAAATTATGAATGTAATAATGAGCATGACGGCTGCAACAGCTGTTGCCCCTTCATAATCATACTGTTCGAGCTTTGTCATGATGATCAGCGGGGAAATCTCCGTTTTAAACGGCATATTTCCTGCAATGAAGACAACGGATCCATACTCTCCAAGTGCCCTCGCAAAAGAAAGTGCAAAACCCGTCAATATCGCTGGAATCAATTCCGGGAAGATAATTTTAATGAATGTCTGCATTCGATTCGCCCCTAAAGAAGCAGATGCCTCTTCCATCCCTTTTTCGATATTTTCAAGCACCGGTTGAACCATCCGCACTACGAATGGAAGTCCGATGAATATAAGGGCGATGATAATCCCGATAGGAGTGAAAGCGATTTTAAAGCTGAAAAATTGCCCGATCCATCCGTTCGGTGAGTACAAAGTCGTCAAAGTAATCCCTGCCACAGCAGTTGGGAGGGCAAAAGGCAAATCAACCAGCCCATCGATGATCCGCTTGCCGGGAAACTCATAACGTGTAAGCACCCAGGCAATTAAAACGCCAAAAACTGCGTTCACGAAGGCCGCAGTTAACGCTGTCAAAAAACTCAATTTATACGAAGCGACAACCCTTGGTTCAGTTATGGTCGCCCAAAAATCCTGAAATCCCATTGAAAATGTGTTTAGAAAAACCATCGATAATGGGATCAAAACGATGATGGTGAGATATAGCAACGTAAACCCCATCGTCAATCCAAAACCGGGTATGGTCCTCTTTTTCTTCTGTTTTCCTTCTGTCGCTATATTCATCGCTTCGCCCCAGCTCTTTTTCTGATTTATGAAGGAGAAGATGTGAATATCCATCTTCTCCCACATGCTTATTGCGGTTGATAAATTTCGTCAAATGTACCACCGTCATTGAAATGTGTTTCCTGGGCTTTTTTCCACCCGCCAAACGTATCATCGACAGTCACCATATCTATATTTGCAAATTGGTCTTCATATTCAGCGAGAAGCTTCTCATCCCTTGGACGATAGAAGTTTTTCGCGGCAATTTCCTGACCTGCATCCGTATATAGGTATTCCAGGTAGGCTTCAGCCACTTCCTTGGTTCCTTTTTTCTCTACCACTTCGTCGACAACAGCTACCGGTGGCTCTGCTAATATACTGATCGAAGGATTGACGATTTCATATTTGTCATCACCGAATTCTTCAAGTGTTAAATAGGCTTCATTCTCCCAAGCGATAAGTACGTCACCAATTCCCCTTTCTACAAAAGTGGTGGTTGCACCACGTGCCCCTGAATCCAGGACTTCAACATTCTGATAAAGTTTTTTCATGAAATCCTTTACTTTTGTTTCGTCATTATCGAAATTCTTCTCTGCATAAGCCCAAGCTGCCAGGTAATTCCACCTTGCCCCTCCGCTTGTCTTTGGATTTGGTGTAATTACGGAAACATCCTTTTGGGTTAAATCATCCCAATCTTTAATGCCTTTAGGGTTATCCTTTTTTACCAAAAACACAATGGTTGAGGTGTAAGGTGTCGAGTTTTCCGGCAGACGTTTCTGCCAATCCCCCGCTAATAGGTTACTAGCTTCATAAATGGCATCAATATCATAGGCCAATGCCAATGTAACGACATCCGCTTCCAATCCATCAATGACAGCCCTACCCTGTTTACCAGATCCGCCATGGGATTGTTGAATCGCTACATCCTGACCCGATTCTTCTTTCCAGTGCTTCACAAACGCTTCATTGAATTCCTGGTACAATTCGCGTGTCGGATCGTATGACACATTCAATAGCTCAAGTGTCTTTGACTTTGATGTCCCGTCCCCTTCCGTTTTTTCCGAGTTACATCCTGCAAGTACACCGAAGGCTAATATCAAACTTGTCAATTTCATCAACTTTTTCATGGAATTCCCCCTGTTTTTTTGCAACAAAAAAAGCACACTACTTCCCTTTTAATTTTTTTTTCAAGGAGATAGTATGCCTTCAGTTCTCTGATCAGCAAATATTATGAATTTATGTACCATTAACATAAAGCATAGTATACCAAGTTGTCAACTACGTTTTAATTAATAAACATGTCCTTTTATTTAAACTCATTCACGTATCGAAGGTGAATGAATTTTCCATACGAAAGAGCTCGATCCACGGAGAGATCGAGCCCGACACTTAAGAATTTGATCCTTTTTGATACAGCTTATTGCCCACAATATACTGATAGCACTGATCAGGCAGTAAATATCTTGGTTCCCCACCCATCGCGAATTCATCCCTTATATATGTAGAACTGATTTCCATGGAAAGACCTTTATCTATAAGGTGAAATGTATTGCCATCATCATAATTCCTTAGCAATGGACTTTTGGATATGATTTTCAACATATCGATCCCATCCCGTGCCATGACGATGAATTTATGATTGGCAATCAACTTTTCCCTGAATTTCCATCGTAAGTGGATCGGTAACTCCTGATTATCAATATCTTCAAGTAAATCCGCACCCATTATGAAATAAACTTCATCCATAGGATATCTTGATTTAAAATATTCCATCGTATACCAAGTATATTGTTTACTCGTTCCAGCACGTTCATTAATTTCATAATCACTAACTTCGAATAACGGGTTGCCCCCTATTGCCAGCCCAAGCATTTTCCAACGGTGTCCATTGCTCGTTTTCATCTGTTTATCGATGCGGCCATTGGCACAAGGCAAAAAAATCACCTTGTCTAGCTTAGCACGATGCGCAATGGTGGATGCTGTCCATAAATGCACATTGGTGACTGGATCGAAGGAAGATCCATAAACTCCAATTTTGCCCATCCTTATATCCCCCTCATCAGCCTTTCTTTTTCACCACGGCCCTGACCGGACTCCCATCCCCTGCTTCTAATGCAAGCGGTAATGCAGCCAAATCGTATAGCCCAGGCTCAAGTCCGTCAAGGACCAGCCCTTCCAGGATATGAATCCCACAGCCAGACAGCGCATGATGTGCAGGCAATTCTTTGCTGTCGAGAAACTCAACGGAAGGTAAATCAATCCCAAGCAGCCTCACTCCTTTATTTGCAAGGAAGGGTGCTAAACCTGGTTCAACCGCTGGAATCCATTCAGGAAAACGGCTATGGTCCTTCCATTGTCCAGTACTCAGCAACAACCTTCGGACTCCTGTCAATTCAACGCCTTCAAAATCTTTGATGCCAATACTTTCAGCTGCATCCACCTTTACTACAAGTGCAGTTCCAATATATAAATCGATATCAAGTTCGATGATTTTTTTTCCCTGTCCATCAAAATGAAAGGGCGCATCAATATGGGTTCCTAAATGGGTACTCATCCGAATTTCCCCTACATTCACGGATGCACCCTCCGCTATTGATGAATTAAGCCGATATGAATATTGTGCATCTCCTGGCCAATATGGCGTACTTTCATTCAGGCGCTGAGAAATATCTAACCATGGATTCATCTATAATTTCCCCTCCAGTCAAAGCTTACAGTTTGGTCCTTAAAGTCCAAAGCTCAGGAAAAAATGGCTGTTCGACCACTTTCTTCAGATAACTTACACCGGATGATCCGCCCGTTCCCATCTTATTACCGATGATCCGCTCGACAGTGCTCATATGATTGAATCTCCAGAATTGTTGCTGACTTCCAATATCAACGAGTTTTTCGGCCAACTCATACAAATCCCAGTATTTATGCACATCACGGTAAACTTTCAGCCACGCGCTTTCGACACTGGCATTTGCCCGATAGGTTTCAGACCAATCCCTGTTCAAGACTGATTCATCAACGGGAAGTCCTTTTGCAGCCAAAGCCCCAATCGCCGCATCATAAATACTAGGTTTATTCAAAGCAGCCATCATCGACTCATACAGCTCAGGCTGATGACGGAAAACCGCCAATATTTGCGAATTCTTTTGACCCAATGCAAATTCTATCAACCTGTTCTGAAATGATTGAAATCCGGAAGAGTTTCCTAGTTTATCCCGGAATTCCATATAATCAGATGGCGTTAAGGTCGAAAGCACATTCCAGGATTGAACAAGTTGCTGTTGGATTCTAGCCACTCTGGATAGCATCTTAAAGGAAGGCTCCAAGTGCCCTGCCTCAATATGTTCCGTTGCTGCAGTCAATTCATGGAGGATCAATTTCATCCATAATTCACTGGTTTGGTGAATGATGATGAACAGCATTTCATCGTGATGTCCGGAAAGCCGGTGCTGACTTGATAAAATTTGATTTAAATGCAGGTAGTCCCCATAGGACATATCCTTCTCAAAATCAGTTACCATCCCTTCTTCCAAACGATGTTTATCCTTTGGTCCATTATCCATACCATCCCTCTTTCCCTTTACGTTCTTTTGATTTTCGACATTAAAAAATAAACGATGCAAAGGAAGACCAGCCAAGGAACACCGAACTGGAGAACGATTTTAAACGGGCCAGTGAACCAAGTAGATACCGTTAAAGCAAACAAGAGTAATGCACCAAGAATCGTTAAATACGGAAAGCCATACATTTTGACCGGTAATTTACGCCCCCCTGATCTCTCCCACCCCTTTCTGAAATATAAATGGGAGATGAACACCATGAACCAGGTTAAAATGGCTCCGAACATCGATATCCCCATCATGAATGCATATGAGGTATCCGGAAGCAGGACCTTTACTCCTGCAGCAAGAAATATGCCCAAAGTGGATATGAGAAGGGCTCTTATCGGGACTCCTTTCCGGCTCACTTTTTGAAACAGGGATGGAGCCTGCTTTTGCTCGGATAATGAAAATATCATTCTGGTGGAGGCATATAATTGGCTATTCATTGCAGATAAAGCAGCTGTTAAAATAATGAAATTCATTATCCCCGATGCTCCAGGGATATTCAGGATTTCCATTACCCTAACAAATGGGCTTTTCTCAATACCAGCGGATTGCCAGGGAACGATCATTAACATGATTCCGATTGTCAGTACATAAAAAGTGGCAAGTCTGAAGACAGTTGCCTTCAACGCTTTAGGGACGGCAATATCAGGGTCTTTTGCTTCTCCCGCCGTCACCGCAATCAACTCAGTTCCTAAAAAGCTGAAGAGAGAAATAAATATAGCGACCCAAAGCCCCCAAAACCCGAAAGGCATAAAACCTCCATCATTGGCATAGTTCTCTGCACCGATCCCGCTTGAAGGTTCGGCGCCAATCACCACATAGGCACCCAAAAGAATGAAAATGACAATGGCGCTAATTTTGATCATTGAAAATATATACTCAAAATTCCCGAATGTATTGACACTTGTCGCATTTACATAGATTAGCAAGGCAGCAAAAAGGAAGATCCAAACGCTTCCAGGTACATCCGGGAACCAATATTTCATATATACCGAGATTGCACTCACTTCGACACCAATGGCAAGGACATTCGCTATCCAATATGAATACCTCACAACAAAACCCGCAAATGGACTTATATATTTTTCAGCAATGGTTCCAAAGGATCCTGATGTTGGATGGGCTACAGTCATTTCCGCCAAACATCCCATCAGGAGAAGGACAATGAATGCACCTATTGCATAGCTGATCAGTACACTTGGACCTGCCGTTGAAATCGCAAGGCCACTGCCCAAAAATAATCCTGTGCCGATTGCACAACCCATGGCAATCATTGTAATTTGATTCGATGATAATTCACGATGCAGCTTATTTTTCTCCATTTGGTGCTCCCATTCTAGGCAATGATTCCCCTTTTATTTTCATAGTTTTCATATAACCTGCCGTCCATGATCTTTTTGAGGACCTGTACCGTTTCATAAACTTCCTGAAAAGTGGTATAAAGAGCAACAGGTGCTAAACGAATCATATTCGGTTCACGATAATCGGGTATGATAGCCTCATGTTTCAATGCTTTACATATTCTTGCAGCTTCTTGATGTTCAATGATGATATGACCGCCCCTTTTTGATTCATCCCTTGGGCTGCCAATTTCAAATCCAAATCCCGCCAATTCCGATTCGATTAAATCCATAAGATATTGAGTCAGCCTCAAAGATTTATTCCGGACTTGTTCGATTCCCGCTTCCGCAAACATTTCTAGCGAGCCTAAAAGAGGAGCCATGCTTAAAATATGGGGAGTTCCAATCTGAAAGGCACCTGCTGAATTTGCCTGAGTGAAGGAATGTTCCATATCGAACTGCTTATCCTTCCGCGAGCCAAACCATCCCGCCAACCCGGGCTTCCTGTCAAAATGCTTACGGTTCACATATAACCCCGCTACACAACCTGGCCCGCCATTCAAATGCTTATAATTACACCAAAAAGCGAAATCCACTTCCCACTTGTCAAACCAATGCGGAATGGCACCCACGGAATGACAGGCATCGAATCCTATCATGATTCCACGCGCATGCGCTTCTTTTGTTAACCTCTCCATATCAAGGATCTGTCCGCTTCGATATAAGACCGTCGGAAGTACAATCAACCCTATTTCCTCTTTCATCTCTGCAATGATGTCATCTTCTTCAAGGAATTTACCATCTCGGCTTTTCACCTGGACTAAATGTGACGAAGGGTCCAGCCCATGCAATTGGAGCTGGCTTTGAAGTGCATAGATATCACTGGGAAAGGTTAGGTCATCCGCCAAAATCTTATTCCTGCCAGCTATCGGTTCAAAAAAGGTCGCCGCAAGCTGATGCAGATTAGCTGTAGTTGACCCTCCCATTATCACTTCATCCACTGCTGCCCCAACCAATTGGGCACTCAATTCACCCAATCTCTCAGAATAGTAAAACCAAGGCTCTGCACCCTTCGTCCACCCATCAATTCCATACCTTTTCCAATCTTCCAATGAATTCATTAAACTTTTCTCAGCCCGCTTCGATAAAAGTCCCAATGAGTTTCCATCCATATAAATCATCCCGGGATTCAAGTAGAACTCCTCTCGGTAAGGAACTAATGGATCTACCTGATCCAAAGTTTTCGCATCCTCTTTCATTGACATAAAATTCCCCTCGCTTTCTTCCGAGTCCACTATATTTCACTTGTAAATCCCTACCCCTTCCCATGCCAACCTTATCATTCTGTTAGGATCTTTTTCAATATAATCCTTTTTATCAAAAATCATTGTGTAGTGATTGGTTTCATCATATTTCGGCCAGATTTCGCCTTCCGGGGGATTGGGGTTTCCATGTTTCGCAAAGTTGACCCAATGGCCCTGTATCCTTTGGGAAACCTTTAGTGCAGCTGGCCTGGAACCATATGAAGTAATCCGTTTGCCCAATGCCGAGTCGAAAGTCTGGAAGGCAAAAGGAATTTCCATACCATGGGTCGCCCCTAATTTACTTATGCGCATTGCCGCCGTTTTATAATCAAAACGGTACATCCATGTTTTTTCGATGCGACTGTATGCCTCCGCATACCAAACCGAAGGAATATGGAAAGTCGCATCCCGGCCAATGCCTAGCACAGCTTCCTTTTTTGGGTAGTTCAAATAAGCATTCGTAATTCGCTCTTTCGCCTCTGGATCAGTATTTTCAAACATTTTATGTATCATCTCTTCATTTATCGGGATTAACGGGGAATCCATCTGGTCGAATAATGTAGCTTCGTCCCTATTTGTTCCTATAAGCAAGGATATTCCCTTTACTTTTCCTGATCGAATCGAATCTAGTGGATAATCAGGCAGGAAGTCACCATCCACGACAGGTCCAAATGATAGGGAACCCGGCTTGTCTTGCGAGTTTTCCTGTAAGAGTTGGTAGGATGCCGCGACAATCTCTTGAACTGGAAGTGTTTTTAACCGATGGATTTCATTCTTTTCAATGCCCAAGATCTCAAGGAACCTTTCACTGAAATGGCGCGCAAATCCTTTTCCGTAAACAGATGTCGGAGCGGGACTTTCTGCAATAGCTTGTTTAAATAGACCTCTCGCTGAAGGAACGGTAAGTAAAGTCGTTACGGCATTCCCTCCAGCTGATTCACCAAATATCGTAACATTTTCAGGGTCGCCGCCAAAAGCTTCTATATTCTCTTTAATCCACTTCAGAGACGCCACTTGATCACGTAAACCTAAATTGGTTTCAAATATTTCCCCCTCAACTGCCAAATCGGTAAAATCCAAATATCCCAGTGCACCCAGCCTATAGTTGATGCTTACTACGACTACGTCTCCATTCTTAGCCAATAAGTGTCCATTGTACATGTCAAGGGATCCGGCTCCCGTTATATATGCTCCACCATGAATCCACACCATGACCGGGCGTTTTTTATCATCAGCTCTAGGTGACCAGATGTTCAGGAACAAGCAATCCTCATCCATTTTTTCATTTCCTGCCATTCCTGTTCTTACAGCCCGATCCATCGGCTGTTGGTGTATGGGACCAAAATCCACTGCATCCATGACACCGCTCCATTTATCAACGGGCTCAGGCGAGCGGAAACGCAGAGCATCTATCGGCGGTTTCGCATACCTGACTCCACGCCAAACGCATATACCGTTTTCCATAGTGCCTTGAAGATGTCCTTTACCTGTCGTAACTATTGATCCAATCATTCACTCTCACCTCTTCATATAGTCGTAGATACTTAAGTTCTTCTTTTTCCGTTCACTTATATCCTTCATCTATATCGAAAAAAGATTAAAATCTCCATTTAGTCAAGTACCACTATCTTATGCAATCCTTAAGTAAGCATCGTTTGCCGAGTTCAACAAAAAAAAGACCCAATCAGGTCTTTTTTTGTTGAACTCGGCAAAAATCTTAGGCGAGCATGGCAATGATGCTCAATAAAGAGCTGCTCCGAACGGAAAGCTGTTTTGCAGCATATGTTAACTGCTGTTCATCAAGCTTTTCCAGTAAGGGCTTTAATTCAAGCAATTCATTCTCCAGTCCTTTAAGGTCTGTAGATATCTTGTCCACCAACAAGAGCACTTGCTCCGAATCAACAGTGGTTTCAGACAAAACTTGTAACCGTTCCTTGATTTCAGTCAACGGCATATTCTGTTCTTTATACCGATTAATCATTTGAAGACGATTTAGGGCATCTTCTGTGTAATATCGATATCTTGACCCAGTTTTTTCATAGTTCAGCATTCCTAATTGTGTGTAATAGTCAATGGTTCTCCTCGAAACATTCGCAAGTTCAGCAAGCTGGCCAATCCGATATATATTCATCCAGACAGTCACCTTCTTTTAAAATCTACTGTTAACGATACTATAACATAACAATCCAAAAAGGTGACTTCGAGGATGAATCCATTAGACTACTTTATCCGAATTACCCTTCAGCTGCTTCTTGGCAAAATACAGAGCATCTTCCCTCGATTTAAAAAAGTGCTGTTTTTCTATTTTATGATACAATCCGGTGCTGAGTAGCAATTCCTTTGGTTGCTGCTGGATTCCAGAAATGATTAATTTCCCCTTATATTTTCCGATACGATTAACAATCGCCAATAGTGCAGCCTCTGCTGAAGTGTCCATATAGGTTACCCGGCGCATGCTTAATACCAACACCTTCGTCTTATTATCCAAGTTCGCTAATATCGATGATTCCAGGACATCAATCGAACCAAAGAAGAGAGGACCTTCCAAGTTATACACATTGATCTTTGAATCCGAATTATCAATAGGAACAACCTCAGTAATTTCATGACTTCTTTCCCTAACCTTTAACGTTTGGCTCATTTTTGCAATGAAGGTGATGAATGCAATCGATAAGCCAATCCCCACTCCCATGATTAAATCAGTGAAGACAGTGACGAGAAAGGTGACTAGCAAAACGGCAGAATCCGCAGTCTTCGTTCTCAATACATGGGCGAATTCCTTTCTTTCACTCATATTCCAGGCAACAAACATCAATATGGGTGCCATGCTAGCCAAAGGTATATGCGCTGCAAATGGAGAAAGGACAAGCAAGACTAATAAAACGACAATTCCGTGAATGACTCCTGACATCGGAGAGGCTGCCCCGCTTTTTATATTGGTAGCTGTCCTGGCAATAGCACCTGTTGCCGGTATCCCACCGAAGAATGGAGTCGCGATATTCGCGATCCCTTGGGCAACCAATTCCTTATTACTATCATGCTTGGTCCCCCCCATGTTATCGGCCACGGTAGCGGATAACAATGACTCGACACCGCCCAACAAAGCAATCGTAAAAGCAACTGGAAGGAGTGTGATAATGATCTCCACTGAAAGCTCCGGCACTTGGAATTCCGGAAAACCTCTCGGAATCGCTCCATAAGTGGAACCAATCGTAGCCACCTTATCGGGAAATAAAAAGTAGGCAGACATTGTGGATATTAGCAGCCCCAGAAGTGGAGCTGGCACTCGCGGCAGAAGTCTAGGTGCCAGCAGGATGACGATGAAACATATGATCGCAACAATCACACTATATATATTGATCGTGCCTGCATTAATCACCAGTTCTTTCATGTTATCTATAAAAAATTCATGTTTTTCCACATTCATACCAAAGAAGCTGGCAATCTGCCCAGAAAAGATTATTATCGCAATTCCTGTAGTAAATCCAATGATGACAGGACGGGGAATGAACTTCATCAAATTCCCTAACTTAAGAAGGCCCATCAAGACTAATATCATCCCCGCTAAAAACCCGGCAATTAGCAGACTTTCATATCCATATTGCATAACGATACCAAATAATAAAGGTACAAATGCTCCGGTCGGTCCTCCAATTTGATACTTGGAGCCACCCAAAATCGATATGAGGATTCCCGCGATGATGGTCGTATATAATCCGTATATCGGTTCGACGCCTGAAGCAATTGCAAAAGCCAATCCTAAAGGAATGGCCACAACACCTACAACCAATCCTGCCGTTACGTCCTTTTGAAAACCCTTCATGTTATATCCTTGGAATCTGGAATCTTTTATCATCCTTTTCAAACTCACATCCTTAGTCGTTTTTTAAAATTGGAATTTACCATTATCAGGAAAAAGATATTCTTTCATTTTAGAGGGAGTTACTCAATCGATATCAATATTAACTATTGTAGAGGATACTATTCTTTCAACGGGACTGATTGGTTCACTACAAACATACGGGGGACCTTTCAAAAATAATAAATAATCGTCATATGTAATCTCCTTTGTTAAGTTATTTGACATGGTTCTTGGCCACGCTTCAACATTATACAGTAAAACGTAAAACTGTACATTGTTAGCAATGTAAACATTTGTTTACAATTTTTTGAATTTTTTTACATGCACATTACAATCTGGGACCATACTTCCAGTCTAGTTAGTTTGATCCCGGAGATATAGACTACAAACCGGGAAGTTTGAACTTTCGACTAATTCCCCACTCATCTCAAGGTGTCGCCTTGAAACAAATATTGATCATAATTCCCGATACTACAGAATCGTTTTTTCCAAACTTATCTTTTATGGTCGATATAATTTCCCTATTATTCGTTCAATCATTTACTGGTCTATATATACAAAAACCTCTTGATTAATATCAAGAGGTTTTCTTTCTATTTACAGCTCTTCTCCTCTCGTCTCGATAATATGCTTATACCAATGAAACGACAGCTTCTTTTTTCGGTTTAATTGATCATGATGGTCCACGTAAATAAATCCGTATTGCTTTTTATACCCGTTTAACCAGCTTAATAGATCGATGACAGACCAAGCGTAATACCCTTTTAAGTGAATGCCTTCTTTGATTGCACGCTTAATAACTTTTAAATGTTCCTCAATATATTTAATACGAGGAACATCCACTATTTCACCATCAATAATCGGATCCTCATCACCAAGTCCGTTTTCCGTAACATACATTTTAATATCACCATAACGCCCTTTTAACATATGAAGCCCATCTAAAAATCCTTGAGGAGAGATTTCCCACCCCCATTTTGTATATGTTTTATCTTCCATTTTCACGGTCCGATAAAAGCCATCAAAAGATGGGTTCCCTGGAGCTAGAGTAGATGTTTCTCTTGAATGCTCCATGGATGAAACGGCTTCCCGATTTTTTTCCACTCGAATGGGCTGGTAATAATTAAGTCCAATAAAATCATTCTTTTCCGCATTTCTTTTTAACGTATCCAGTTCTTCTTCGGTCCAACTTGGCGTCCAGCCTTTCTCCTTTAATTGCTCAACCACATAAGCTGGATATTCACCTTTTAATATTGGGTCATAATACCAAAAAGTTTCATATTCATTGGCATGTCGGGCAGCTAATGCATTCTCATGCTTATCATCTATGCTGTAAGCTGGTAAGAAAACATGGGTAATCCCAATTTCACCGTAATGATTCAGTGCCTTGTATACTTCTACTGCTTTCGCATGTGCATAAAACACGTAATGTGTCGCTTGAAAATATTTATTCTCATCATTTTGGATACCAGGCGGATGCGCACCTTTTAAATAGCCCAATCCGCAAAACATTACCGTTTCATTAAACGTGATCCAATGTTTGATGCGGTCTCCGAATGCCTTAAAACAAATTTCTGCATACTTGACGAATGCTTCAGCTGTTCGCTTATTCGTCCATCCACCATCTTGTTCAAGCGTCAAAGGCAAATCCCAATGATACAGCGTAACAAAAGGAACTATCCCATATTTTAAGCATTCATTTATTACATTATTATAAAATTCCAAGCCTTTTTCATTTACTTCTCCGTCACCTGTGGGCAAAATACGTGCCCATGAAATGGAAAACCGATACGATTCAAGTCCCATCTCTGCCATTAATTTAATATCTTCTTTGTAACGATGATAATGGTCTATGGCTATATCTCCGTTTGTACCTTCATATGTTTTCCCCGGAATCTTTGAAAAAACATCCCAATTCGTTATACCTTTACCATCTTCATTCCATGCTCCTTCTATTTGAAAAGAAGCAGAAGCTGCTCCGAATAAAAAATCGTGTGGAAACTTCATAATAAACCCTCCGTTTTTAAACCAGCTTATTAAATTGATAATAATATATTTTATTCATTGGCACAAATATTTATATAATTTTATTCAATATTTGACTATATAATCTTCGTAATAACATAACCATTAAAGATAGTATTTACTGTATAGGAATGATTAAATCCCGTGTCAATGAGAAACCTAAAATAAAAGACGTTAATTCTGTAAATCATGCCTCTCTTTTAGTCAAAGATGAAATAACCTTACTTACCCTTTTGAACAAATAGGGTATTCAATATACTGGTTTGGTGATTTCGGATGTAGATTGTATACGAATGACGGGTTTCATTTTGATTGCATTCCCCTCAAATATTTCTTGTTTCTCCATCTAGGTTTATCCCTATCTATCGTATGTACACATACAAAACCCGTCCACCTAAGGAGGACGGGTTACACATATATTCAAGATTTTGGCTCACCTTTCCACGACCAAGGTCAACCCTCTTAACTGGCTTTTCCCATAGGTGAACTGGAATGACAAGTTCATCCTGAGCCTTTTTGAAGGATAGAATTCTACAAATTTGGCAATAGCAGCCCATTTGATGGTGCAGGGTCCTTTCCACTCCCCTTTAAGTGGCGAAGCAATTATGAAAAATCTGATGATTGCTATGTAGGCCATCCCTTGTGTGGAGTTACACGTTGAGCCCATTGGTCATCAATAGTTCTTATTGATTCATTTGCACGGTGATCAGCATTTTCTGTTATGGACAGAGCACTGCCTGGAGTATTACTGCCCACTTAATTGGGCAGTATCTTGGAGAACTATCTTTCTCTCCATTTTTTATATTCAGACTTTATCATTTCCCATTGAAGTTCTTTCGTTGCATGTACCTGATAATCGGCTTTATTAAGAGTATTTCCCACACCGACAGCAAACATTTCGCTTGCCTTGATGGAGTCAATCCCTGCAGAAGCATCTTCAATTCCGATTGATCGTTTTGGATTCGCATCAAGCTGTTTACATGCCGTCAAGAAAATTTCCGGATCAGGTTTCGATTTTTTTACTTTTGCAGCATCTACAACGTAATCAAAAGTATCCTCTAACTGTAGTGCCTTTAATACGGTGCTTGCATTTCTGGAAACAGAAGCAAGCCCAATGGAAATTCCTTCTAATTTAATATTGGTAATCAGCTCCAAAATCCCTGGCAGTATATCTTGAGGCGTCAATTCATTCAGAAACTCACAGTAGTGAAGGTTCTTTTTTTCAGCCATTTTTTCTTTTTCGCTCAAAGTGAAGTCATTTTGCTGATTTCCTTCTTGCAAAATCAACTCAAGGGAATCCATTCGGCTTACCCCCTTTAGCCTCTCGTTAAAGACCTCGTTAATACTAATTCCTATTTCACTAGCCAGTTCTCGCCAAGCCAGGAAATGATAATGCGCTGAATCGGTTATGACACCATCAAGGTCAAATACTACTGCATCAATAAATTTTTCTTCCATTATAACCGTCCCTCTCTTTTCGAAGAAGTGCTGCAACATTTCGAGATGTTCTCTCTATATTTTTAAATGCACCGCCTAGAATGTTTTCGATGGGCAGCATTGCAGGAATCGTAGGGAATATGGCATCAAACCCATGATCGTAAAGAACATCAGATCCCTCACCCACACTTCCGCAAATCGCTATTACTTTTGCTTTGGGTGGTGCGCATTTAGCTACACCCGAGGGCGCTTTTCCATATATTGTCTGATGGTCTATTTTCCCTTCTCCCACAATCACTATATCTGCATCTTGACAAATTTCTTTTACCTTTAGATGCTCCATCATAAGTTCAATGCCCTTTTTTAGTTTAGCTCCTGTAAATAACAACAGACCGGCGCCCATCCCTCCACCTGCACCACTCCCGGGTAAGGAAGAGACATCCATTCCTAAATAGTTGCCTGCCATTTGATGAAACCTGCCCATGGCTTTATCCATTTCATCTAGCATATCTTCAGGAAGCCCTTTTTGTGGACCATAAATATAGGTTGCACCGTCAAGGCCCGTTAAGGGATTTTCCACATCTGCTGCTATCGTAATATTAACAAGATCTAATCTCCGGTCACGGTTCCTTTCAGACATAGAAACAATATTAAACAGATCCTTGCCGGTACCCTTTACTGCTTTTCTTTCACCATCAAAAAATTCATAACCAAGAGCGGAAGCCATCCCTACTCCTCCATCATTAGTTGAACTCCCGCCAACTCCAATGATCAGTTCGGAAGCACCTTGGTTCATAGCGTGAATCATCAGCTCTCCCACACCAAAAGAAGTAGTATGTAAGGGATTTCGTTGCTCTATAGGAACAAGATGCAATCCGCATGCTTCCGCCATTTCGATAAATGCTGTCTCTCCATCATTCGAGAAAGCTATTTTCGCTTCAACCGGCAATCCTAGTGGACCGGTAACAGAAATGCTTTCGACCCTTCCCTTGTGAGCGGATACCAAAGCTTGAACAGTACCTTCACCGCCGTCTGCAATTGGAAGCAAATGATACTCCGCTTTCGGGAAAATGGACATGAAACCGGATTGAATGGCTCTTGCGACCTGGTCTGATGGTAAACTCTCTTTAAATGAATCTGGTGCAATTACAATTTTCATGTCTGCCTCCTGAATGTTACCTAATGAGTTCTTCTTATGAATAATCGTGAAAGCAAGCAAGTAAAATCCTAATTCAGATGATTACATTGCAAGTACGAACGCTTTTAAGAGCGATAGTATTTCTTCTGCTATTGGAAGCTTACTTCAACTTTGTTCGATAGCAAATATTCAGCACCGTTTAGTTCTATTAGTACATCATCACCCGAGACTTTCGTTATTACGGCTTGCTTATGTGTAAGGATGATATGTAAGCGCGACCCTCGGAAAATTAATGGAAAGGCAAGTTCCGACCAGTCAGATGGCATGTTAGGTTTTAAGCTTAAGCGATGATCCTTGATCGAGATATTCGCAAAACCGAACATTGTCGCCATCCAGATGGCACCAAGGGATGCAGCATGAAGCCCTTCATCTGAAGATAGTGGGTTCGGGCCCAAGTCGATTAAAGATGCTTCATGGAAAAATTCATATGACTTTTCTAGTTCACCCGCTCTTGCTGCAACTATGGCATGAATCGCTTTGCTCAGTGAAGAATCGTGTATGGTGTGCTCCTCGTAATAATGCAAATTTTCAGAGATTACATCACTTGGAAATAACTCCGGAAATAAATAAAGCAGCATAACGACATCGGCTTGTTTTAAAATTTGCATTTCATTTACTTCTTGACGTGAAAAATCCATAAGAATCCCTTGACTACCCTGAGATTCTTTATAGCGGGAAAGGTCGATTTCAGGCTTGCTGAGGAATGTATCATCCTGGGGAATGATTTTATGATCATTAGCCTTAGGTAAATATAAACGCTTTAGAAATTCCTGTCCTCGTTCCATTAACAAACCATCTGAATCCCCATACTTATCCATAAAAAATAGTGCAAGCTCAACATTGTGCCAAGCCATATAGTTTGTAAATGCATTATTATCAACGTGTTCTGTGTATTCATCCGGCCCGATGACATCTTTGATAACCAACTGTCCATTTTCTTCTACAGCCCTGCTGATCCAAAACCGGCTCGTTTCTTTAAGCAGCTCAAGCCCTTCTTTTCTCATAAAAGCATCATCTAATGTATTTTTGTAATATTCCACGACTGTATAAGCAATGTCTGCCACAATATGATGTTCAGCTATAGCGGATGCCACTTTCTGTCGCTTTCCAGTTTTAATATTAATGGCCGCAAATTCAGGTGTTTCTTCTTCTCCGGTAAAAGCACTTTCCCAAGGGAATAAAGCACCTTCAAAGCCATTGGATGCAGCTTTCTCTTTTGCCTGTTCTAGTTTTAAATAGCGGTATCGCAATAGTTTTCTCGCTTTTTCCGGTTCTGTAAACAGATGGAAGGGTAAAATGAACATTTCAGTATCCCAAAAAACATGACCTTTATATCCTTCCCCCGTCAAACCTTTCGCTCCGACACTGAATCGTTCATCATGTGCAGGTGTCATAACTTCTATTTGATATAAAGAAAAATCAACAGCAAGCTGATCAAAATCCCTGGTTGACGATATTTTGATGCGCTTTTGCTTCCAAAATTGCGCCCACTTCCCTGCTGACTTTTCAAGTAAAGCGTCATATCCATATGAAGAGTATTTTCTTAGTGCCACAACACTTGCTACTTCTGGGCTTTTCCCCATAATATCTGCATCAAGTGACGTAAAAACGGCACCGATTCTTTCTAGAACAAAAGGGCTATCAGGCAGAAGGTCCTGCTTAATGGTGGATAGCAGCTGCCTATTTTTTGCTGAATAAGATATATCACTCTCGACTGAACACATACAACACGCCGCAAGTGCAATCGTATGCCCTGATTCGGTAGTTTTATAGATGCCCTGTATCAAGTCCCCCTCAATTACACGAACCTTTTCTTCAATAAGATGCTGTTTTCCAAAGTTAGTTTGCTGCGCATTGATTCCAGTTACTATTTTTATTTGTGTGTTTTTGTCCAAAGAAATGACCGTTAATTTTGTACCTAGAACATGAAGGTCATTTTTTGCTACAAAACGTTGAAATGTAAAACGGAAACGTGCACCAGAATTACTTTTCCATAATATTTCACGGTTTAATTCCCCGGTTTCAAAGTTTAGCTGGCGTTTATATGAAAGGACTTCTCCCGTTAGCAGGGAAAAAATATCTCCATCAACCTCAATATTCATTCCTATCATATCTGGCAAATTGACTAATTCGGACGGTTCATTAGCCGTAGCTTTATTATAAATACCGGCTACATACATACCTCGTGTTTGATCTACATAGTTTTCTTCATGGGTGGCACGCAGACCACAGTATCCATTCCCTATTGTCATTAAACTAGCAAATTTATTTATATAACGCAGGTCAAATCCATTTTCCACTAATTTTTTCATATGGTTACACTTTCACCTTTTTCAGCAGATTGATAGAGAGCTTCGATAAGTTGCACGATCAAGTAACCTTCTCTTCCATTAGCCACCATGACTTCTTTGCCCAAACATTTATCAACAAAGGCAGCCATTCCTTTCTGAACCCTGTCCGGATCAGCTGTCTTTCTGTCCAAAATCGTCACTAATTCACCTTTTTGATCAGTATAAATATTGGCAGGAAAAAGTGTTGCTCCCGCCTCATCTCCAAAAAATTCCACATTCATGATTGATGTTTCTTTAATATTTAAAGCAAATGAAGTCTCGAGTTGCAGCAAGCAACCGCCTTCAAGCTCAATAAAACCAAAAAGGGAATCTTCCACTTCATACTTTTTTGGATCCCATTCCCCAAAAGATCCATGTGATTTTTTTGTGCCAATTTTTTGAAACATCTTAGCTGTTACCTTCTTCACTTTTGGATAGCCTAACACATAGAGGGCGGCATCGAGCATGTGGACACCTAAATCTATTAGAGGCCCCCCTCCTTGCGCTTCTTTATTTATAAAATTCCCCCACCCTGGTACACCGCTTCGGCGCAGGGCTTTTGCTTTTACGACATAAATATCCCCCAGCACACCTTCTGTCACATTTTTTCGTAAAATTTTAACATCATCAGCAAAACGGTGATGAAAATTATATGCAAGAATAAGGTTGTTTTCTTTAGCAACTTCTTGCATATGCTTTGCTTCTATAGAGGATATTGCGGGTGGTTTCTCGCACATTACATGACAGCCATATTCCAAAGCCTTTATCACATTTTCATAATGATATCTATTTGGCGTGCAGACACTAACGATGTCAGGCTGTTCTGCCTGAAACATTTCATCTGCATCTGTATATGATCGAGCTATTCCGTTACGTTTCGCAAAGTTTTTTGTCCGCTCAATATTCGGACCAACAACTGCAACAATTTCTACTTCTTCACGTGTATGGTAGTAGGGAACATGTACTTTTTCTGCCGTTTGTCCTCCACCAATTATCGCAACTTTCTTCTTCATCCTTGTTCAGCCCCTCTAAAGCCTAATGATTGTTGGAGGTGACGCAATGCTTTTAAATATTCCGCTTTTGGATCATTTCCTCTTACACGGCATTCAAGTGTTAAAAAACCATCATATCCATCTTCTTTTAGTTGATTAAAAGGGGTCTTGAAATCCAGTGAGCCGCTACCCGGCTGAAAACGATGATTATCTGCCAAGTGAATGTGCCCAATCAAGTCCCGATTTGCATGTAATGCCCCTGAAATATCATCTTCTTCAATATTCATATGATAGAAGTCTGCAATGATTTTTACATTGTTTAAATTATTTCCTTCTATATAACTTCTTGCGTCGGCTAATGTGTTGATCATATGATCCTGATAGCGATTCAATGGTTCTAAGAAAATTGTCGTCCCAGTCTCTTTTGCGATTGTGTCCAGGTAAAGCAGGGAATTGCTTATGGACTCTTTATCACCCTCCTGGCTTCTGGGAGAAACCATTGGGGGCAGACGGTAAGTGAACATGCCCCACGCAGCTGGAACCACGATCCCTTTCCCACCTACTTCTTGTAACGCTTCCAGGATTTTTTTGATTTCAACTAATCCATTTAGTCTGCGTTCCTCGACAAAGTCACCAATCCAGCCTGTATAGCCTCCGCAGGCAGTCGTAACCGGAATTCCGGTTTCCGCTATGGCATTTTTTATTTCGTCTAGATGCTCAACTAGCATTCTGCCATCAATTTCAAATCCTTCAAAGCCAGCCTCTTTTAAAAAAAGGAATTTTTCTTTGATATTCTTAGGGAAAAACTCCTGGTCCTGTGTACCAATTTTCATTAATAACTCCCCCATACACATGTATTAAAATGGAAAATTCACTGAAATCCGCTATTTTCATTTTTTCAAATTGTAAGGAAACCGCTACAACCTGGACAAACTCATTATTATTTTTTATACTCGATTCCCATTTTAATACTTAGTTCAGGATGCTGATCTACATATTCCATGTACGCTTCTGCACTCTTTTCAAACGTAACGATTGGTTCGATGATATCTTCACAATTCAGATACCCGTTCATTAACAACTCCCAACAGGTCTCCTCTATCCGCTTTCTATTCCAACGTGGATAATCTGGATTAGGTTCGCTTGCTGCGCGGGAGAACACAATCTTAGCATTATTGAAATGAGCTTCACGGCCAAAATTCAACCCTTCTGGGAAAGCCTTCCCAAAGGCTACATATGAGATAGTCCCGCCATATGCAATACCCTTTAGTGCCGCCTGAAGAGCTGCAGCATTGCCACTTGTTTCAATGATTGAATCTGCCCCTATTCTGTTTGTCAGCTTTTTCACTTCAAAACCTACATCACAAACAGTTGGATCAAAACAAGCATCCGCCCCGTTACGAAGCGCAATATCTCGGCGCTGGTTCAGTGGATCGATGCCGACAACGATACTCGCACCTGCTTTTTTAGCCAACTGGATTGCCAGCTGTCCAATTGCGCCAAGCCCAACCACCACTACGTAATCACCTGCGCGAACATTAGCATCGCGTACACCGCTCATTGCAAATTGTGCAGGATCATAGCAAACTGCATTTTGCCATTTTGAACCCTCTGGCATTTTACGTAAACGGTGGTTATCAACTGCATTTACAATAACAGTCTCCCTGATTGGTCCATATGTACAAACAGTCTCCCCCACCTGGTATCCCGTTACTTCGGTTCCTACTTCAATTATTTGACCTACAACCATATTTCCAAGCTGGAATTCACCAAATACGATCCCTTTAGTTGTACCTTCTTCCCGTGGCATAAACATGCGCCATTCTTCAGAGAAGTTCTCATCCATAAAAGGAGTCATCCCGCGGAAGTCTATAACTTCCGTGCCATGTTTAGGGGAGGCAAACTGCACTTCTATTTTCACCTCATTTGGCTTTATGGAACTTTCTTCATAATCCAGCAATGCCGCTACTCTTGGTTTTACCGCAACTAGTTTTTTCATAATAAATTACCTTCTCTCATTTATTTTGTATTCCGTTTACCCTTTCACTCCTCCTTCAGTTAAGTTTCCTTTTATGAAGTGCTCGGAGATTGCGTACATCCCTACTACAGGCAGCGCCGTTATAAGCGAAGCGGCCATCATTCTGCCCCATATATAGTCAGGTGTACTGAACAATGCATTTAAGCCGATTGGAAGCGTGAAGTTTGCGGAATCCGACAAGAAAATGGATGCAAATAGATAATCATTCCAAGCGACCATAAAGGAATATACAAAAACGGATATGATACCTGATATGGCTAGTGGAATGATAATATAGAAAATGATCTGCACACGGTTCAACCCATCAATCATCGCCGCTTCCTCCAGATCCTCTGGGATAGTGTCAAAATAACTTTTTAACATGAATATCGAGGTTGGAAGCGTTTGAACAATCATGGTGATAATCAGTGCTGTTTTCGTATCATATAACCCAAGTCCGGAGATGATCTTAAATAAAGGAACGACAAGTAAAATCCCAGACAACATATACACCGTATAAAAACTAGCATTTATGGTAGTTTTTCCGATAAACTTCAATTTCGAAAGGGCATAAGCCCCAAAAATGCCTATTGCAACGGACAGCAATGCTGCAGTAAGGGCCACTATTAAACTATTCTTAAAATAAGATAAATAGGGGAAGATATCGGGATTAAAGATATCTACATAATGCTGGAATGTCCAATCCTCTGGAAAAAAGGATGGGTTAGTAGCAACCGCTTCCTTCGAACTTTTAAAGGAAGTCATCAACATGATGAAGAATGGGAATAGGGAAATAGTCAACAGGATGATCAGCCCAAGATAAAACCCGATCTTTCTTGCTGCTTTATTCTTTTTACTGCTAGCCATTGCCATTTAATTTCACCCGCTTTCTTGATGCTATTATAACGATAGAAAGAATAATAAAAAGAATTACAGAGATGGATGCGGCTTTACCGAGATCATTAAAAGCAAATGCCGTTTCATATAGGTAAATCCCAATAATATTCACTTTGTTTGTTAACAGATATACATCTGTGAACATATAGAACAGCCAGATGGAACGTAGCGTTATAATTGTTATCAGCACAGGCATAATTGCCGGGATGGTAACATTTTTGAACTTTTCCCAGGTGGAAGCCCCATCAATTTCTGCCGCCTCATATAAACTTTTATCCACTGTCTGCAATATCGCCAGGAATGAGATGAACGCATAAGGAAAGTATCTCCATATTGCAAAAAGAACGACTAGAATGAAGCTGCTAACAGGATTATCAAACCAGAGAGGTGCCTTTTCAAATAAATGAAACACGTCAACTCCTAAATGATTTACGACACCATAGCCATTATTGAACATGTATTTCCAAGCAAAAACCAAAGAAATTGAAGGGGTTACATAGGACAGAATAATTAATGAACGGGCAGCCTTACGGAATTTGAATGGACGGTTAAAAAAGATTGCCACAACCAATCCCAAGGCTGTACTCCCCGCCACCGCTAAAATCATGTATAAAAGTGTAGTTCCCAATGATTTTAAAAATTCGATATCCGTCAGTATTTCTGTATAATTTTGTAACCCGACAAAGGTTGCACTTAACCTTGGGTTAATTGGAAGATCAAAAAAGCTGATCTTTATGTTAGATATCATTGGGTATGCAACCAGCAAAAGCACTAAAAAGACACTTGGGAAAAGTAGCACCACTGCCAATTTCAAATCTGATTTCCCTCTTTTTTTCATTTTTTCGGTCCCCCTAAATAATCACATTTTTTAAATTGTACAAACCAATAAGGGATTTTCTAACTTTATTGTTAGGCGTAGACCTTGGACTTATTTCTAAAAATAGAGGGCCTTAATCACCTTCACTTATGCCTTATTTTTTTAAGACATCTTTCATTTTCTGTTCAGCGTTTTTAACTTCCATATCAACGCTTTTTCCTCCGACTGTTATATCATTTACCAATTTTGAAATAGAGCCTGAACTCGATATCACTCCCATTTTCACGTAGTTTTTTTCACCGACCAAACCAAACACTTGGATTTCATTAAATGATGCGGCGATTTCGGTTGATAAGTCTCCGAAGGACTTTACTACTTCATTTGCCTGATATGCAGCATTTTCTGTAACCGCTTTACTAACTGGTTGTGCACCGCCTGGTGACATTAATACCCACTCGGTCATATTTTCTGGCCTGGACAAAAACGTTGTGAATTCCTGTGCTGCTTCTTTTTGAAGATCATCCAATCCAGAAGAGATCGTGATTGCAGAAACCGTTCCAAACACCGCTTTTGTTTTTTGCTCCGGAATTGCAAACCCTATATTTTCTGCATCGCCTTCTTCATATACAGAAGGAAGGATATAAGTTGAATATACCGCCATTGGTGTTGTGCCATTCATGAATGCATCTTTCACCTCAGTGGTATCATTTGAACCAGGCATCGTATATTGGGCCAATTCTTTATAATAAGTTAGCGCTTCTTTCATCGCCTTTTTATTAAAATCCAACTGCCCTTTGCCATCAAGAACATTCGCATTGTTTGATAGAGCAAATTGTGAGAAAGCCTGCTCTGAAAATCCACCTTCAACAGTCGGCAAACCAATACCGTACTTTTTATTGCCGCTGTCAGTAAATGCCTTTGCGATCGACATTACATCATCCCAGGTTTTCGGCTCTTCGAATCCTTTGGATGCCAGCATTTCTTTATTAAACCAAATGCCTTGAACCCAGCCGCTGATAGGGATACCAGTGTGCCCTTTCCCATCTTCTGGCGTTACTAATTTTAAGGCACCATCATAGAAGTCTTTTTTACCAGCTTTATCAAGGGTATTACTAACTGCCTCTTTGTCGATAAGTTGTTCTTTATCCATGACTTTGGCATAATCTTGCCCAACTTCAAGTACCGCAGGAAGTTTCCCGGCACTAGCTAAAGTGATAATTTTTGTATTATATGAATCTTCTTGAACTGGAACTTGCTTGATTTTAATAGTGGGATTTTCTTTCTCAAACTTTTTTACCAGCTTGTTGACGACGGCTAGACGCTCTTGCTCTACAGAGGAATGCATGAACTCAATTGTTGTTTTTGCCTCTTCTCCTGCCTTTTCGTTCCCACCGCATGCTGATAAGGTCATGCTTAAAACTAAGATAAATACCAAAATTAGGATTTTGAATTTCATCTTTTTGCCTCCTAGTTAAATTGATTTCAACCAAAGGAATTGATAGGGATTTAGTGTAATGGTACCTTCGAGAGCCATTTTATCCCCCGTTATTACATTTACAAAATTGCCTGAAACCTGGCAATCTACAGGTTCATTTGCAAAATTGTGAATAATGATTAGACTATTTTGGGGATCATTTCCTCTTTTGAGTGCAAATAACTTTTCACCTTTATCCAAAATTTCCATAGGCACATCTGGATGAAATAATGCTTCTGCTTTTCTAATTTTGATAATGTTCGTTAACTCTCTATATATCTTGCTTCGTAAAGAACCTGATTTTTCCAGTTCTGTTTCAATTTTATCCAAACTATACTTTTGGCGGTTAATTGAACGGTTCATTCCTGTTTTAGCTACACCTTCATAATCATTACTAGATCCTAATATACTCTGGATATAAACTGCTGGCACTCCCTGAAGTGATAATAAAATGGAGTGTGCCGCTAAAAACCTTTTCACCTTTAACTCATCATCATCCGACAGTTTATTTAACGCGTCCAAGTACGTCACATTGATTTCATATGGACTTTCCGTGCCATCTGGATTTTTTTTGTAGTTAACTTTTGCGCCTTCCCTTTTCAGGTCCGTTACCAGATCAAGAATTTCTTCCTCTGAGATAATACCGCGAATAGGATTCAATCCAATACCGTCGTGTGAAGCAAGGAAATTAAAGAATGTTGTATTATCCCCTGCTGGCTGTAGATTTCTTGCCCACTCTGTGAGAGCGCTCCCATTTCCGCGATTAATGGAGTAAAGCACAAGCGGCGGTAAAGGGAACTGATAAACCATATGTGCCTCATCGCTTCCATTGCCGAAATATGAAATATTATCTTTATGAGGTACATTCGTTTCAGTGATGATGACAGTTCCTTTAGCGACTTCCTCAACAATATCACGGAACAATTTTATGATTTGGTGCGTTTTTTCAAGGTGGATACAAGTCCCTCCGACTTCTTTCCACATGAACCCTACCGCATCTAGCCTAATATATTCCGCACCTTGCTCAATATAAAATAATAGAACATCAATCATTCTCAATAAAACTTTTGGGTTTTTGAAATTCAAATCAATTTGGTCTTCACTAAACGTCGTCCAAACATGCTTTTCCGATCCATCATCCATTTTAAACCTGGTGAGGACAGGTGTGGATCTTGGTCTTGTTACTGAACTTAAATCTACATTGGGATCCATCTCCGTGAAAAAGCCGGAATATTCAGGATTCCCGTTTATGTACTCTTTAAACCAATCACTTTTTGCTGAGATATGGTTGCACACATAATCAAACATGATTCTCGTTTTTTTCGATAGTTTTTCAATATCTTCCCAATCTCCTGCAATTGGATTGACCTTCTTATAATCCACTACCGAAAAACCATCATCCGACGAATATGGATAAAAAGGCAGAAGATGAACGATTTCAAATTTGTCTGCTAAATAACGATCAAATACCTTCTCAAAAGTCGCCAGTGTAGGCTTGCCTTCCTCCTGAAATTGATCAGAATACGTAATCAAGACAATATCTTTTTCATCCCATCTTTGTTTTCTTTTTTTATAGGGTGTTTCTTTTGCTTTTACAAGTTTACCTTTTAGGTCAGTCCAAATCTTTTGTGTATCCGATTCTCCATAAATTACGGATAATCTCTGTTTAATATATTCCATATACGCCCCCTTCTTGGAACCGTTTCCATATAAATTAATAGTTAAATACTTTTCCGTGGAACCGCTCCCACAAACAAAATATAATACAGTAAGCGTTCTCTGTCAACAAGAACCCAAATGGGGAACCACGCTTTTATTTTAGAGGGTTTACCTAATTTTATATGGGGTCCAAAAATGGCTTTCTCTGCAAGATTGCCTACTACTTTTAAAATTTCTATTGCCACTATCATGATTCATCAATATAATTTACCCTATGAAACCGCTCTTATTATTAATAAATAAAATCAATCTATAAAAAAATAAACCAACCAGTAAGGATCCATTTTTTTCAATGGTACTTACAAAACCTATTAATATTCGGAAATAATCATACAGATAACATACTAGGAGGAGGAGAATTTTATTGGGACACACTATCTACGATATTGCCCGTGTTGCAATGGTTTCAAAATCCACCGTATCACGCGTGCTAAACAATCAAAGCAACATCTCTGTTGAATCGCGAGAGCGCGTGTTAAAAGCAATTGAACAATTAAATTATCAACCTAGTAAATTAGCCCGGGCCCTTTCCTCCGGATTTGATGCGATCATGGTACTATCGCGTTCTGCCAAGACTACCGAAAATAACCCATTTTTCTCAGAAATCATTCATACAATATCAACCAATGCTGAAGACGAAAACTTCGATGTCATATTACAGACTGCGAAAAACAGTCAGGATGAACTTCAAAAGTGCATAAGGAAAATAAAAGAGAAATTAATAAAAGGGATCATAATGCTAAGTTCACCAGCAAATGAGAACTTCTTTCAACAAATAGATCCATTTAATATCCCTATAGTAGTCATTGGAAAGGTCGAAGGTCATTACAAAAACGTTTTTTCCGTTGACACGAATAACTACAAGGACAGTTATGATTTGACGCAGTATTTGATTGATAAAGGACATCGTGATATCGCCTGCTTACATTCTCCACTCGATTATCATGTTTCCATCGATCGCTTGGAAGGATATAAATCATGCATTAAGAACAATGGGCTCCCACTAAAGAATGAATGGATCATCAACAGTGGGTATACAATTGATGCCGCACATCAATCAGCAAAACAACTATTGGGAGATAACCGGCCTACAGCTGTTTTTGCAACTGATGATCTTAAGGTGATGAGTATTTATAAGATGGCAGCAGAAAATGGAATCTCCATACCAAAAGACCTATCCATCGTAGGCTACAGTAATTCAAATTTACATCCATTTCTATCTCCCTCTTTGACTTGTAAAGAAATCCCCGTGAAAAAATTAGGGGATATAGCTATACAGGTTCTCTTTACAAAGATAAAGGGTAATCAAGATCTGATACCGCATACCATCATTCCGACTGAAAACATTATCCAAAATTCCGTAGCTGAAGTTTGAATTGTTTCTTAATATAATTATTCAAATTCATAATGTCTTCCTGAAAGGATTTTGAAACCTTTTAAACGGGTGGGAATTCTGCTTTTTTTCTTAAACATACCATTTTCACGAGTAACCCTAAGTTATTTTACTTCATAAAAAAACCCGCATTTATTATTGTTAAATAACAAATGCAGGTTTTTTTAGTTATGGACATCTTTTAGCTATTATGGACATCAAACAAAATCCCGCCCTCCAATAAAAAGAGGACGGGTTACATATTATTCAAGATGTTGACTCATCACTCCACAACGGGGAGCCAACCTTTTATATGAATCAACTTTTCCCAAAGCGGATCTGGAATGACAAGTTCATCCTGATCTTTTTTCGAAAGGGTCGTCCGTATTTCCCCTTCTTTTCCAGACCTGATTTTTTCAATCCAATGCGGTTCCATAAGAAGTTCACGGCCAAGTGCGATAAATGGGACTCCCGTTTCCATAGCTTCTGCAACTTCATCGGGTGTATGCAGGGATCCTACACCGACAACCGGAATACGATTCCCTACTTTGTCGTAAATTTTAACGATGCGCGACTTTGTCCTATCACTCTCACGGAATGATCCATTCCAGAAGTGACCTACCGATATATGTAGATAATCCAGGTTTTGATTTGCTAATCTATCAACAAACTGGATCGTATCATCTAAAGTTATTCCAGGATCGCTGCCTTCTTCAGGAGAAATTCGGTAACCAATGATAAATGGCTTTTCCGCATGCTCAGCAACCGATTTCTCTACTTCATTCACAATGGTAAGCGGGAAAATCAATCGTTTTCCCAGAGTTCCTCCCCAGTTATCCGTACGACGGTTCGAGTGCGGCGAGAAGAATTGTTGAAGCAAATACGTATTGGCACCATGGATTTCCACACCATCAAATCCCGCTTCGACGGCCCTTCTTGTTGCTTCTCCAAATTCCTTGATTACGCCTTGAATTTCATCTTCTCTCATTTCCCGCGGTACCGGTGCTTCCTCGCTGGAAGCAATGGCACTTGCAGAAACAGGTTGGTTATCTGGCAATAATTCCGGCGGACTTTGGCGGCCTCCATGATATATTTGCAATATCGCTTTTGACCCGTTAGACTGTATCGTTTCCGCTAATTTTCTCAAAGATGGGATAAATGAATCGTCATCTGCACTTAATTGACCTGGGAATCCCTTTCCTCCAGCAGATACATAAGCACATGCCGTGACAACCGCACCTACACCTGCCGAGCGTTCAGCGTAATAGGCCAGTTCATCATCGGTTACAAACCCTTGATCATCCGAAGAATAAGTGGTCATAGGTGCCATCATGATACGATTTTTCACTTCTACCCCTGATGGAAATTTATATGGTTGAAAGATCTTTTCGTATTTTTGATTCATGCCAATCCTCCCCCTTTAATCTTAATGGTGATGGTGTCCGTGCGGCTCCTTGGAAGGGTTCGTGATTTCAAAGCCTTCTTCAGGTACATAAAAATATTTAATCCAGACACCATCCAGAAATTCCTCACGAGAATCAAGCAAAATATCGATATCTTTATCTGTTTTGACGATTTCATCATGCTCTGTAGGTGTATCTAGTTTCATCTCATAATGGGCATGATCGCCATGCATATGGGTGATATATACACGAATCATTTTCCCTTCAGCTTCTTCAGTGCTCAGCATTTTTTGTAAGACTTTTGCTGCATTACGATTAATTTTACAATTCATGTCCATTCCTCCAACAATAAAAATTTCCATGTACTGAATTCTACCCAATTAAGGCGCATCAGTAACATCCATTTATACCCTTCCTTGCTTGGCCATGTCCAATTAGGTGCTTATAATCCGTCTGAAGGAAAGACGACGCCGATTTGCTTTCTTGCTTCATCCATGATTTCCATAGTCAACAGTGAATTCGAATATGAATTTATATCCGATTCCTTTTTCCCCTGCTTTATCAATTCAACAAATTCTTTCGCTTCATAATACATCGTATGCATATCCTGTTTAGCCGAAATATTTTCAGTGGTTCCATCCCGATACTGAATATCCACAGCTTGAGGTCCAGAAATTTTCTGAATGAGGATGCTTCCAAGCTCACCTTGAATTTCCGTTGGCAAATTGGATTCAGTAATCTTGGAAAACATGACGACTGCCTCCATTTCATCATAGGAAAGCAAGATCGTCCCCTGTCCATCAACTCCTGATTCAAGCATCGTTCCTGATGCCTGCACCTTATTAGGTTTACCGAATAGTACAACAAGTGGATAGAGGACGTAAATCCCTAAATCCATTAAAGAACCACTGGAGAATTCAGGATTGAATGCATTCAGCACAGTACCTTGTTTATACGCATCATAACGTGATGAATATTGACAAAAGCTTCCTGAAAAACGTCGTATCTTCCCGATTTTATCCAGATTCCCCTTTATACTTTCGAAATTCGGCATGATGGTTGATTTCATCGCTTCCATCAATAGCACTTCATTTTGTTTTGCAGCCTCAATCATTTCCTTTACTTCTGCCGCATTTGAGGCCATTGGCTTTTCACATAATACATGTTTTTTATTTTGTAAAAATAACACGGCTTGCCTGCAATGATGAGAGTTAGGGCTGGCTATATATACAGCGTCGATATCATCGCTGGCCGCCATTTCTTCTAAATTTGTAAAAATCGTATGTACATCGTACTTATTGGCAAACTCCTTGGCTTTCTCTTCTGTACGTGAATACACGGCGGTTAACGATAAATCCTCTACATGCTTTGCAGCCTCCAAAAATCGCTCCGTGATCCAATTTGTACCTATTACCCCTAATCGTATCAACATCCTATCCCCTTTCAAGCTAACTTATCATGTCCTCAATATACAGACATTTCACTAAAAAACAAAGTATAATGAACACTGTCAATGGTTTAAATTGGATTTTTCAGGCAATATTCGTTTATAATTTTTCTATATTACCACTGCCATGATGTTTCTACATACTCCCTAAACGGGAAAGAAAAACTTAAAAGGAGCGTGTGAAGTTTATGACAGATTTAATGAAAAACAAAGTTGCCATCATTACCGGTGGAGGATCGGGAATTGGCCGGGGTTCAGCACTGAAATTAGCTGAAAACGGTGCGAACATCATCTTTTTTGACCGTACAGTCGAAAATGCCGAAAAGGTGAAGGCAGAAGTGGAAAACCTGGGCCGAGAGGCTTTAATCATTAAAACGGATGTTTCCAAGGCTGAGCAAGTTGAACATGCCTACAAGGTCGCCTATGACCATTTTGGGAAAATTGATTTTGTATTCGCAAACGCAGGCATCAACGGAGTGATCGCCCCTATAGAAGATATTAAGCCAGAAGATTGGGATCAGACTCATACCATCAACCTCAAAGGCACCTTTCTCACCATTAAATACGCCATTCCCTATATGAAGGAAACGGGTGGCAGCATCGTTATTAACAGCTCCATAAATGGAAACCGATATTTCAAGAATTTTGGTTTTTCCGCCTATAGTTCATCCAAAGCTGGCCAAGTCGCTTTTGGTAAAATGGCTGCACTCGAATTGGCAAAATATAAAATCAGGGTAAATACCATTTGTCCCGGCTCCATCGATACGAATATTCATGATAACACCTTCCCAAAAGATGAAAACCTAAAAAAAATCAGGATTCCCATTGAATATCCAGAAGGCTCTCAGCCCCTAGCGAAGAAAGCGGGGACTACCGAACAAGCTGGTGATCTCGTATTGTTCCTAGCATCAGACATGTCCTCCCATGTTACGGGCACGGAAGTTTATATCGATGGAGCAGAATCACTATTATGATTCATTCTTAAGTCCTTTAATAAACCCATTAAAAGAAAAAGCCGAAATCCCACTTCAGGATTTCAGCTTTTTCCTTTTTAAGCAACTCGCCTTAACCCGCGACGGGCAAGAATCAAATAAGCGAACATGGCAATGACATGACAACTTACCATCACAATTCCCATCGGCAAGGAGGACTTACCTGAGCCTAAGCCCACGAGCGGTGCCATTACTGATCCTAATATAAAAGGAAGCAGTCCAATTAAAGCCGAAGCACTGCCTGCAGTTTTTTTCTGATTTTGCATCGCTAAAGAAAAACTCGTTGTACCGACAATACCGACGCTGGAAACGGAGAGGAACAAAGCGACCAAGATTCCTGCCAACCCGATTTCGAAAAGGACTGAGGCAAGAAGGAATATTCCTCCAAACAAAGCAAGACATAGTCCTATCTGAAGCAGTTTTTCTTCTTTAACCTTCCCTGCCAGCTTTCCGGCAATTTGGGAAGCAATGATGATCCCAATTCCGTTTATTGCAAAAATCAGGCTGAATGTCTGTGGGGAAACCCCATAAATATTCTGGAGAACAAAAGGCGATCCGGAAATATAAGCGAACATGGCGGCACTAATGAACCCTTGTGAAAAAGCATAGCCCATGAACACTCGGTCCTTCAATAAATTCCCAAAAGTCTTGATTGTATCGTTTATTCCACCGGCACTCCTGAGATTAGGCGATAAAGTTTCTTTTATCCCAAAAAATGCAGCCGCAACCATAAGGATACCTAATACTGAAATGACAATGAAAACTCCCCGCCAAGAAGTGAACTGCAAAAGCTGACCGCCAAAAACTGGAGCCAAAATCGGTGCCGCTCCATTTACCAGCATTAACATGGAGAAGAATTTGGTCAGTTCCGTTCCTGAAAAAAGGTCACGAACTATGGCCCTTGAAATGACTATGCCTCCAGCTCCCGCAATACCCTGGATAAAACGTAATAATAAAAGCAATTCTATGGATGGAGCAAAAGCACATAACAGAGATGAAATGCAATAAATGGATAATGATATGATTAACGGTGTCCGTCTTCCCTTTGCATCACTTAGCGGCCCTAAATAAATTTGGCCTAAAGCTAATCCTAACAAGCAGGCAGTCAAACTCAGCTGGGCTAAAGACGTACTGCTTTTCAAATCCTCTGCCAGTGTTGGGAGACCCGGTAAATACATATCAAGTGACAGTGGTCCAATCGCAGCAAAAGACCCCAGCATAAGCGCCATCAACAGCCTTTTGGATTTGGTCATTTCGTTGCCTGATGATATCGTTTCCTTCATTTCAATCATTATTACCCTATCCCTTTCAAACTAATTGTTTTCCTAAATAAAACCCGGATTTCTTTAGTTTACAAAAAATCCGAACAATTTACGATAAGTATGCTTGCCTTGAATTGGATTCTTCCTTTCACCACTCATTAAGTTCAATGTGTTTGCTACACTTATACTTCAAACCTCCGAAACATATCTTACATATCTTTATACTGAAAAGAACTAATCATATATCAGGAAATATAATTGATTTCGATACTACGAGCCTAAGGAAAACTATTAATGGTCCAAATAATTCCCCACATATTGAAATATCCCCATTAAAAAATGACCCCATTTTGGAGTCATTTCAGACTGTGGACAAATTCGAAGAAAGCGAGTTTGCCTACAGTCTTTTTCAAAAAAATTCCAGTTGAGTGGAACGGAAGGTACGAGACTCCTGCGGGAAAGCTAAGTCCAAGGGAGACCCTACATGCGCAAATAGCGCCGAGGAGGCTCCCGGACCGCCCGGGGAAAGCGAGTGCCTGGAGGCAACGTTCCAATTTTACAAACCATCAAGAAAACGTTCCAGTGTTTTCAATCCGCCGACTCTCTGCCAAGCCTCCTCGCCGCAATCAATCCTGCGGGGTCTTGGCTAGCCAATTATTCGGCAGGATTGTCGCAAATTTCTTCAATCCAGTGAATTTTCAATTTTCATCCCATATAAAAAATCATGAGTGTAACGAAGTCCCGTCTTCCAATCAGGGTACTAATATTCCCTCGACAAAATCGTGAAAGGAATGCGGGATGAGGCCTTCCGAACCCCATCTTAGGGTCATCTTGATTTATTCAACAAAATTAAATTACGGGGAGTATCACCAGATAATCCTTCCTTCAAGTTTTGAACAGCAAGAGTTGCCATTTTCAATCTTGTGGCAATACTTGCACTCCCGATATGCGGTAATGTAACCACATTGGGCAATGTTAGCAGCGGGTGATCCACGGGAACGGGTTCTTCTTCAAATACATCCAATCCAGCCGCCCAAATCTCTCGGTTTTTCAGCGCCTGATATAACGCTTTTTCATCGATAATCCCGCCTCTTGCGGTATTTATGAGCACAGCCGTCCCTTTCATTAAATCCAGCTGCTCCTTACCGATCATATAAGCGGTCTCCGGTGTGAGCGGCAGCATGACACAAACGAAATCCGAGATTTGGAGCAATTTTTCAAGGGGTTGGTATTCGATTCCCAATTCCTTTTCCTGACCATATTTTCGGCTTCGATTATAATAAACTAAGTTCATATCAAATCCCTTTGCTCTTTTGGCAAGGGCTTCCCCAATCCTCCCTAACCCGATGATACCCAGCGTTGCACCATGTACATCTTGTCCGGTCAGCTGCATTGGCGACCACGTTTCCCATCTCCCACTCCTTAAATAGTCTTCTGCCTCCATCAGCCTCCTCGCCGTTGCAAGCAGCAATCCGAAGGTTAAATCGGCTGTCGTTTCCGTTAAGACCCCCGGTGTGTTCGTTACCATGATGCCCCGTTTAGTTGCACTTTGAACATCAATATTATTATGACCTACTGCCATATTCGCGATGATTTTCAGATTAGCCGCCTTTTCAATCAGTGACTCATCGATTTGTTCCGTCAACAAGCAAAGCAGCCCCTCGACTTCTTTCATTTCTTCTTCAAGGACTTTCCTAGGGACCGGTATATCCTCTTGGTCCCACATCCTGACATCATAATTCGCACTAAGTCCATCGATGATTTGTTCCGGCAATTTCCTTGTAATATAAATTTTAGGCTTCAAACCATAACCTCCCATACCGTTTCATTTCATAGAACGCGTTACACATTCAGTGTTCATTTCATATTCACATACAACAATCCATTTCAAGAATATTGGCTAAATAATCATCTTGTTTATTCAATTTTAAAATAAATTAGATGAATAGACCATTCATTTCCAATTATTATTACCATTAAATTCTCGTTTGCCTGAAAGCTTCCGCTTGACAGTTTCATTTCATTCAACTAATCATAGAGTAAACCCTTTAAATCTATTCTTTCATTATTTAGGTATATCGCAATTTAGATGAAATTTATCTCGATTCAGGAGGAAATGGGATGTTCATGAAAACTAATGCAAAATTTGAAATTTATCCAATTATAGCTCCAAGCGCTCTATCTTTAAAAAGTATAAACTTTTATTTAGTTAAACAGGATGAATCTTTAACATTAGTCGATGCTGGTATGAATGATGACGTTTGCTGGGATGCACTGCAGCAAACTTTAAAGGAAAATGGATTTACCGTTGAGGATATCACGGAAATTTTGTTAACCCATCACCATGGGGACCATGTTGGTTTGGTCAACCGGATTACCGGACTCCATCCGATTCCCGTTTATGCCCATTCTAAATCCGTTCCCCGTTTAAAACGGGATCCTGACTTCTTAAGTATGAGAATTGAATTTTATAAGCAGCTATACCTTGAAATGGGCTGTGGTGAACTTGGAGATAAACAAGTAGCTTACCTATTCAACGCGGTTGATAATAATAAGGATCAAAAACTGAATTGTGACATCATCGAAATCACCGAAAAACAATGGCTGAATTTTGAAGTGATTGAATTTCCCGGGCATGCCCCGGATCAAATCGCTTTCCTTGACCAAAAAGGGAAACGGCTTCTTGCCGGTGATTTATTGATTGAACATATTTCAAGCAACGCCTTGATCGAACCTGATGAAAAAGGCAATAGAATGCTGACACTTTTGGATCATATCGACTCATTAAAGCGATGTTTAGCATTACAGGTGAATCTCATCTTTCCTGGTCATGGTAACATCATTGAATATCCTGGTCCATTGATTGAAAAAAGACTCAATAGCATCGAGAGAAAATCACAAAAAATCCTGGCCTTGATAGAATCTGGAATTTCTACAGGCAATGAACTGGCAAAGGAATTTTACAAACAAAAGTATATATCAGAATTCCCACTCGTCATGTCTGAAATCATCGGCCATTTGGATTACTTGGAATATCAGGGGAAGGTCAAGAAGAAACTCATCGAAAATGTAGTTCATTATCAAGCTAAATGACATCAAAAAAAGCTGAAACCCATTAAGGATTTCAGCCTTTTCATCTTCCCAGGGAAATTTATACACACACGACTACCTGTCTGGAAAAAATACCCTTCCTGGCTACACAGCGATCATCAATTTCAAATCCTGCTTCTTCAATCATATGATCCATCGTGTCAATCGTTACGACGACGACCTTGTCAGCAAAGCTCCTGGCATGTTTAAGGATCGATAGCTGATCCTCCGGCGTTGCATGCGTATACAAATTGTAAGGCATATCGATAATCGCTACATCATATTTACTGGTGACCTCTGAAATCGGACCTGTAGTTACATCACCTTCGAGTCCGAAATAGGCAATATTCTCTCTAGAACCGTCAGTAACAAGTGGGTTGATATCTCGGCCAACAATATTTATCCCCATTGATAGTGCCTCTACCAATACCGTTCCAATTCCGCAGCATGGATCAATGGCCCTCACTCCATCAGGATGTGGAACGGCTATGTTGGCAATGGCTCTCGCCACTCTTGTGCTAAGTGCAGTTGAATATTCACGCGGCTTCTTCATATGATGTAACCAAACAGACTCAGGTTTGACATATTTCCCAAAATACCAACGGCCGCCCAGGGGCACGATTCCATAGACCTGATCAGGATTACGTACATCGGCATTCCCCTGAATGTGCCAGCCAATTTCACGTTCAATTTCACGCTGTCCCTCATAATCTATTTTTGCTTCTTTAGTCAGATCATTAATTTTTACGAATAATACTTTGAACGTCGAATCCGGCAATTGAATATCCTTCACTAGCTCAACAATTTCGGATATGTTTTCCCCTTCAAACATGACATCGACCCGCCCTTTCATAAAAGGACTTCTGCTCGGTTCAATTTCTATATCACTTTTTAAAATATTTCCTGAAGTCTCAAAGCCAAAGAACGAGCGCATCTCCATTTTAGATAATTCACGTTCGTCAGGGGTGCATGTAAAGGTATATATATATGCCGGTTTACGGCTATGATTAGTCAATCCATTCCCATCCTTCATTTACTTTAGATTATATCTTTCTATCAAACATAGCTGTAATAGTATAGAAAAGCAAATGGAATCGTGCAGAAAAAACAGCAGGAGTGATTTTCTTTCAGCACTCCTGCTGTTTTTTCCATTTTCCATCAGAAAATTATTAATCCAATTTAAACAGCCGGCTATTTATATACTTTGCACGGGCCTCAATGAATTTCAGGATAAATTCGGGCTCATTATCAAATTTTTCTTTTTCCCCCTTAATATACGGGTCTTTTGGAACATAAGGTCTTATTTGATCATGCATTTCCTGAATGATAGGTTTCATATACCCAACGTTAAACCGATTACTCAAAATCTTCTTTAGAAGACTCTGGTATCGAACACGAAATGCCCTAACATCAAGGATTCTAGCAGTCAATGTGTTGAATCCCTCGATTCCCACATAATCCTCTTCCATCACTTTCCCATTAACATCCCTGCCCCATGTCGCATCATAATCCCATGGGATTATTTCAAAGAGTCCTGTATCTCCATTTCGATACAAGGCATAGTTATGGACAAACCCATCATAGTTTTGCGTGAATATGACTCCGGCCAGCCAGCGCAGGTACTTTTCCACATCGACATATTTTACGATTTCCTTTTCAAAATCCACCCTTGAAATTGTGTTGATTTGAATGATCAACTCTTGTAAATGTAATTCATCCTTTCCTGTCCCGCATTTTTTTTGATATCCCATCTCCAATGATTTTTTGATTCCTTTATCCAAATCGCTCATCAATGAGAAATTGGCATCACCATCCACGGCATAGAAAATCGATCCCTTAGGGAGATCCCTATTCTTCAAAAAATATTCATCCACTGATTCCAATTCTAGGTATATTCCTTCTTCCTTCCCGTTCAGATTCAGGAAAACGAACTGGGATTTCGGCGATAAGGTCCCAATATCCGCAAAAAAGTCTAAAGATAATTTATTTCTTAGTAAAGATTTATCCTTATATTCAGCATTTAAATGAACTTCCTTGGCATTCTTATAAGTATTAGGTTTATAAAAGACTACATTATAGGATTTTTTGCGAAAACCGCGGATATGTGAGCCACGGTAAACAATATCAATATCCAGTTTTTTTCTGTTAAGTGTTAACTTTGCCGGTAAAGGATCATTGCACCATATATCTCTGCGAAGTTCCATTAAATTAACTGGTGGAATAAAAAGCTGGTACACAGGCAGCTTCTTGTCAGAATTCATATAACCCTTCACTTCCCTTTCACTTTCATATTAAATTATGAAAAAAAGCGATGGGTGTCACCAAAAACAAATTTTTATTAAAAATTGTGCTATTATCTCTGGCATATTACGTACAAGGGCATAGTTTAACGTATAGAAAGGGGGATATATAAATATGTCTGACATCATTCGCAATATACAAAATGCGGTGGAAAGAGCCAATTCCTTCGGGTTAAGCGATTTCATGCATAATGACCCATGTTCAAAAGGCCGTTCTTCACGTAAAAACAACAATAATAGGCGAACTTCCCGCCGCAGAAGCACTAAACGTTGCACTAGCAGGAGAAGGTCCACTTGCAGCACGCAAAGACGCACTAGCAGGAGGAGGTCCACTTGCCGCACGCAAAGACGCACTAGCAGGAGGAGGTCCACTTGCCGCACGCAAAGGCGCACTAGCAGGAGGAGGTCCACTTGCAGTACGCAAAGGCGCACTAGCAGAAACCGGTGTTCCATATGTAGCAGACAAAGGCGCTCCAACAGAAACCGGTGTTCCTCCAACCACTGCAGTTGGCTTTGCTGCAATAACATTCGCAATAAACGGAAAAGGTGCTTCTAGTTTCATGGTTCCGTTTTAATGTACAACTAATATTTTTTTACTGGATATTAAGCTTTACTTTTAAGTCCAATTTCTAAAAAAACACAAACTCGTCGTAAAGGGGCGAGTTTTGTGTTTTTAAAATTATCACGATCGTTATATCCATTAAAATGTCCCGTTCCTTAAACAATAAAAAACACTGCCATTTATAATGACAGTGGACAATTTAGTATCGGAAATATTATTATCGTACAAATAAATTAAGTTCTTCTTGGAACATTTCATTTAATGATAATTTACTGTTCAATTAATTTTGCTAACGATTGAGAAACACTAGCCTTATTGATCTAAAATATCAAACTTACCTACAACTATTAGACCAACTCTAGCATAATCTTGTTAAAGCCAAACCAGCAGCAGGTTAAAATCAGCTCAACTAATATTTCCATTAAATCCACAGCTCCATCATTTATTTGCCATGTACCCGAATCTATAAAAAAGGACCCTACCCTCAAACTTAAGGTAGGATCCTTCCAGTTGCACTTATTTGACGGAGACCAATTCGAACTGTGCATACACATCCTTCAGCCCTGCTTGAATGGCCTGACCAGCCTTTCCACGATAATGCATTTGCACACGATCAATCAATTCTTCAATACCATCTTTCAGGCAATAACCGCGCAGCAGTTTACGAATGAATTCCCTGCCATGTTCTGTAGCAAGTGTACAGGAAGCCTCGACTATTACACCATATTTAAAGTCAAGTTCTACCGTGATGGTGATGGAATCATATATATTTCTCGCTGCCATCCCTTGTGGAAGCTTTGCATGCCCTGCAATAAAGTATGTGTTCATCATCTGATCTCCTCTATCTATAATTAATGTACGGAAACCTGCTCGAAGGGCCATGCAGGCAATTGCTTACGAAGCTCTTTATCTTGTCTGTAGCCAAGTGCGTATTCACCTTGCATTACTGTATGAATCTCACGGGTGCCTTCGTAAATGACCGGAGCTTTTGAATTCCGCAGAAAACGTTCGACTGGATATTCATCCGAGTAGCCATAGGCACCATGAATTTGTACAGCATCATTGGCTGCTTCGTTAGCAGCATTACATGAAATCCACTTGGCAAGTGATGTTTCCTTCGTATTCCTTTTTCCTTGGTTTTTTAAGGTACCCGCTTTAAATACCAGCAATCTGGAAATCTCTAAATTTGCGGTCATCTTGGCAATCATCTGTTGAACAAGCTGATGCCTGCCAATCTCTTTTCCGAATGTACTTCGTTCATGGCAATACTTCAAGCTTGCTTCAAGGCTTGCTTCAATTAATCCTACAGCACCTGCTGCCACTGTAAACCGGCCGCTGTCCAATGCCGACATGGAAATTTTAAAGCCCTCACCTTCTTCACCAAGCCTATTCTCCACCGGGACTTTAACATCCGTTAAAAAGACTTCGCCTGTATTCCCCGCACGAATTCCCAATTTTCCTTTAATGGCCTTCGACTCCACTCCCTCAAAAGTCCGTTCCACAATAAAAGCGGTAATTCCCCTTGAGCCAGCATCATGATCAGTCTTGGCGAAAATGAGGAAATGATCTGCATAATCACAGAGCGAAATCCAAGTTTTTGATCCATTCAAGATATAATGGTCCCCAACACGTTTTGCCGTTGATTTCATCGCCGCTACGTCAGACCCTGCATTCGGTTCAGTCAGCCCAAAAGCGCCAATCTTTGTCCCTTTTGCTTGCGGAACTAAATATTTCTGTTTTTGTTCTTCCGTCCCCCATTGCAGCAGGGTCATGCTATTCAACCCCGTATGTACAGAAACTGCTGTTCGATAAGCCGTATCGCCTCGCTCCAGCTCTTCACAAACGATGGCCAGGGTATTATAATCCATTCCTACTCCACCATACTCTTCGGGGATACAAACGCCCATTAACTGCAATTCCGCTAACCTTTTTAAAATATGTGGTTGAAATTCCCCTTGCCTATCCCACTCTTGAATATATGGGATAATTTCCTTATCCACAAATTTCCTTACCACTTTCTTCACGCTTTGCTGCTCTTCTGTTAATTCGAAATTCATCATCAAAATTCCTCCTAAATAATTTTATTTTGCTTGAATTTGATTATTTGGTCCGGACTATATCCAATTTCAGCCAAAACGGCATCGGTATGTTCCCCATACAGCGGCGGATGCTTTCTCATCGTGACCGGTGTTTTTGAAAGGTTCAAGGGCGATCCCGTCACTCTAAGATTTTCGATTGTGGGGTGTTCCATTTTCACCAACATGCCTCTTTCGATGATCTGTGGATCCTCGAACATCTCTGCGATATCATTAATCGGACTATTTGGTATCCCTACATCATCAAACAGCATTTTCCACTCTTTTTTTGTTTTTGCTTTCAATGAATCCTCTATTATTGGTATTAATTTTTCCTTGTTCAGCAATCGTTTTTCATTATGCTTAAACTGTTCTAGCTCCGCTAAATCAGGTCTGCCAATAACGGTTGAGAATCTCCTGAACTGCTCATCATTGCCTACAGCCACTACAAGCTCCCCATCGCGTGTTCGGAACGTTTGGTATGGAACAATATTGGGATGTTGGTTTCCCATGCGTTCAGGGGTCAAACCATTGAATAAATAGTTGCTGGCGACATTCACCAATGAAGAAACCTGACAATCCATTAACGAAATATCAATTTCCTGTCCTTCCCCCGCTTTATCCCTATGATGTAAAGCGGATAAAATGCCAATGCATGTATACAAGCCAGTCAATATGTCAGCTATGGCCACTCCGACCTTCACGGGGCTCCCATCTTTTTCTCCTGTGATGCTCATCAAACCACTCATCGCTTGAATGATATAATCATAGCCAGGTAAATCTTTATATGGTCCGGTTAAACCAAATCCCGTAATCGAGGCCATGATCAGTTTGGGGTTGCATTCCTTTAAATCCTCATAACCTAACCCCAGTTTTTCCAATGTACCCGTCTTGAAGTTTTGAATCACTATATCCCCTGAAGACACCAACTTCCGGAATATCTCTTTCCCTTGTTCCGACTTTAAATTCAAGGTCATGCTTTGCTTATTTCGGTTTGCACATAAATAGTAAGCGCTTTCTCCTTGCGCGAATGGCGGACCCCACCCTCTCGTTTCATCACCTGATTCATGATGCTCGATTTTAATTACATCCGCACCCAAATCACCGAGAATCATTGAACAAAACGGACCCGCCAAAACACGGGACACATCGATAATCCTGACTCCTTCCAAAGCTCCATTCATACCATCACCCCTTTCAAACTGTCGGGATACACAAAAAAGAGCCAGTAAAACAAACAATGTCATTACATTGAACGTTTCACTGACCCTTATCCACGCACTGTCTTCCTGCAAAGGAAGATCAAGTGAACCAAGTCAATTTTTATAAATTCCAGATTTATGACAAGCCGGCCATGCAACAAGGTAACTTGTTGTCATCGGTTTGGTAAATTAAGTATAGAACCATTGTTTGAATTTTGCAATAATTTTGTTTATTGGTCGATCATAATTTTTAAAGCCCTTTAATCGTTGCTCTTGTAATCTTGGGATCCTTTATGTTTAAAAAGCAAAAATTTACACTATATGGTTATGCGCCATAACGTTCTTTTTGGATTTCTTTAAGAGACTTCCCTCGAGTTTCCGGTGACATGGTAAGACCAATGACTAAATGGATGATTAGGAATGCAATCATAATCAAACCAGCGACCTTGAACCCTAATGTCGTGATTAGAGAATAGCCCTACACCAATGCGGGCAATCGAAAACATGACACCTTGAGCTTTTGCACGATACTTCGTGTGAAACAGCTCACTTGACCATAAGGCATAAAATGTTTGTGCCCCAAATCCTGCTGCGGTTCCCCGAAGCAAAACAAACAACAGCAGTTCCGTCCAGCCCATTCCTCCAAACGTTAGGATGAGCCAAGCAACGATTCCCATTGCAGCTCCAATCCCAAATAGAACCTTTCTGTTTACTTTATCTCCTAATTTAATAAATACAAAATAGGTGGAGACAACAGTCAATAACCATAGTGTACCTTGTAATAAGTTAGCTTGTGTAGCGGTGAGGCCACCTACTGTTTCATATATATATGGCATAAAGTACCCCATTACTCCAGCTACTAAATTCCAGAATCCGTATATCCCGATTAAAAGGAATAAGGCTTTACGGTTTTCTTTCACACTGAACAATTCTTTAAGAGAAACGTCTGTAAGCTTCCCTTTCTTTTTAAGTTTGTTTTGTTTTTGTTTTTCTTCTTCCCAGATTGTTGATTCATTAATTTGTTGTTGCAATACGGATTCTTTAAAGGAACTTTTTTAGAGTAACCTTTATCGTGGGCTCTAAAATCTCACCATATTCATTTTCAGGATGTTTAAATTGCCTTTACAGAGGTGACATGTGATGATTAAGATACTCAAACTCTATATGATAAAACAAACCTATTTAGAAGGCATTTAAAGATTCAAAGGGAGATGGCAAAATGGAAAATATAAAGAAAGAGATAGTCGAAGCCATCAAGAAATACCCCACAATTATCATTCATCGTCATGTTAATCCGGACCCGGATGCATTGGGCTCACAAATTGGCTTAAAGAAACTATTGAAGCAGTCCTACCCTTCTAAAGAAGTCTTTGTGGTAGGCGAGGAAGTGGAAAAGCTCCTATTCATTGGTGAGATGGATGCCATTTCCGATAACAAATACAATGGGGCCTTGGTGATTGTTTGTGATACTGCCAACATTTCACGGATCAGTGATTCCCGCTATGATCATGGGGAGTTGCTGATCAAAATTGACCACCACCCCGAATATGAACAATTCGGTGACCTTTCTTGGGTCGATCCGTCCTATAGCTCTGCAAGTGAAATGCTTGTTGATTTATTTTTACTATTTCCAGAAAGCTTTATCATGAATAAAGAGGCAGCTAAATCATTTTATGCAGGAATACTTGGTGATACAGGGAATTTCATGAATGGGAATACCACTCCTAGGACATTAAAATTGGTTTCGCACTTAAGAACTTTTAATATTCAGCCAGAAAGAATCCATAACTGCCTTAATATAAAGCCGAAAAACGCTTCCAGACTTCAAAAGGACATTCTCATGAGCTTCAAGGTAACCGATAAAGGGGTGGCTTACTTCATTATTACGGAGGATTTGTTAAATATGTATGGTGTAGACCGAATCGAAGCTTCGAATTTAGTTAATACGCTATCAGGTGTCAGAGGAAACAAAATCTGGGCTTTTTTCATAGAATATCCTTCTGAAATCCGTGTCAGGATTCGTTCACGAAATATTCCCATCGCTTCAGTCGCACGTCAATTCAATGGAGGGGGACATTCACTGGCTTCAGGAGCTACCATCCATTCCTGGGAAGAGGTTGATCATGTTATTCAAGCGTTGGATCAAGTCTGTCTTTAACAGGTGCATGACTTCATATTATGACAGCAATCATTTTGCTGCCGTGTTTATTTAGGATTATATCCAGGTTCATTAATACGGATTAATTCGACATATAACAGAGTAATCCGGCCTATACCGGATTACCAAAAAGCGCCAAAGCCTGGATGGCTGAGGCGCTTCTTGTTTCAATTTACTTGGATACTTCTTCAAGAGTTGATAGATCGATCATACCTTTTATATCACTGCTTGGGATATAACCAGCTTCTTTGCTTATGTCAGCCATTTCCTGAATGACTTGCTCATTAACTTCAGTGGTCACTTCCAGGCGTGAAAATGCTGAAGCCACTTCTTCTTTACTTAATTCTTTTCCTGTCAGTTCCTTCAAATGCTTAATGACAAGTTCTTGGCTTTCTTCAGGATTGTTTTGAATAAAATCCACTGCTTTTTCGTGAGCTTTCAAATAGGAAGCGGCGCGCCCCTTTTTATCCAAGAACTTCTGGCTCGCAGCCACAACCGTATTTGGTGAATCTTTCCCCCATGCAAATTGATCCCAATCAAGCACTAACTTTCCTTTTGCCTGGTTTTCCAATACATACCCCCATGGTTCCTGGGTAGCTGCTGCATCGACTGATTTTTGGACAAAAAGAGCAGTTGTGTCAGCAGGTGCTGATGCATACAGCTCAACTGTCCCCCCATTTGTAGTCGGTTTTAAGTCAACATCTTGAAGGGCTTTCCTAAGCATGACATCCTGTGTGCTCCCAATGACGGGAATCGCTACCTTTTTACCGTCCAAATCCTTTAAATCAGTAACCTTGCTGCCCTCGCTAGCTACAAGAACGGCACCGCCATTAACAGCTCCAGAGATCAGGTGGTATTCAGGGTTTTTTACGTAAAAGTTAAGCAATGGACCAGGACCAACCGTTCCGACATCAATGGCGTTTGTAGCCATTGCTTCCATGAATAAACCGCCATTGGCCACTGTCTTGGTTTCAATCTTGACATCTTTACCGAACTCTTCTTCAAAAAAGCCTTTTTCAAGTGCAATGATCGTTGCACTGTGAGTTAAGTTAGGAAAATATCCAATTTTCACAGTTTTTTTCCCCGAGCCTTCTCCTTCTTCATTACTGGTGGATTGCGTGCATCCGCTTACTATTCCGATTAACAATACGGACATAATAAGGGAAAAAAATGATTTTTTCAGCATATTTTTCTCTCCTTTTTAACTATTATCCTATTAAACTACCGTTGATTCACGCCCCACTTCAGTTGAACATTACGTTCCAGACGAGAGAAGACAACATTATCCACGATTGTACCGATGATTGCGATAATGATCATTACGGAGATGACCAAATCCATTTGTCCCAGTGATCTGCCCATTTCCAGCAATTGTCCAAGACCGCCTCCCCCGCCAAGTAATTCACCAGCCATCAATGCACGCCAGGAAAATGCCCATGCAATTCGCAGACCGGATATTATTTGTGGGACGGATGCCGGTAAAATCACGGTGCGAAGAAAATGAAACCCGGTCGATCCATATGTTTTGGCAACCCGCTGATACAATTGGGGCACATTCCGGAATCCACTGGTTGCATTAACAGTCATCGTCCAAGTTGCACCGATCGTGACGATAAAGAGAATTGAAAAATCATTCAATCCAAACCAAATGATCGCTAGAGGGAACCAAACGATACTCGGGATGGACTGTAAGGCCGTCACGACGAATCCTAGAGTATCTTCCACCAGTTTAAAGCGCCAAATGAAATATCCTAATATTAGACCTACTATAATGGCAATCGTAAAGCCGATCAGGATACGGCCAAGGCTTTTTCCGATGGCTTCGGTTATTTGTCCGCTCACCAGTCCATTAAACAGAGTTTCCAAAACCTGCGTCAGGCTTGGGAACATGAAATCCGGAAGACTTGAAAGTCTAGATGTGACTTCCCATATCCCCGCTATCATCGCGATGAATATGATTCGTCTTAAAGCTGTAATCATTCCCCATTTCCTCCTTCAGCACTTTTTCAATTTCCTCCTGTAAGATCGATAGAACCCTTTGTTCAGTATGCAAAGTTACACTATCCGGCATAACCCCATCTTTCATGGAAGGGACGGAAATCGTCTCTTTAATTTTCCCTGGACGGGTTGCAAAGACGATAATTTTTTCGGAAAGCTGAACAGCCTCACGAATATTATGGGTAACGAAGAAGATTGTCACCTTAGTTTTTCTCCAGATTTCGAGTAGCTCTTTATGCAAGACCATCCTCGTTTGCTCATCCAGCGCAGAAAATGGCTCATCCATCAACAGGATATCCGGTTCCATCACCAGCGCTCTTGCGATGGCTACCCTCTGTTTCATGCCCCCCGAAAGTTGATGTGGATAGGAGTCAACATAACGGCTGAGGTGAACCATTTTTAAAATGTCCAATGCCTTGGATTTAGCCTCTTCTTTGGGAATTTTCTTTAACTTCAATCCGTATGTAACATTTTCAAGTACCGTCAACCAAGGAAATAACCCGGCCTCCTGAAACACTACGACCCGTTCCGGACCTGGCTTCATCACCTTTTTTCCAGCTACACGTATTTCTCCTTTATCAGCCTTATCAAGGCCGGCAATTAAATAAAGAAGTGTCGATTTGCCACATCCTGAAGGTCCGACGATTGAAACGAAGCTTCCTTTCTCGACTTCTATGTTAATCTCATCGAGCACCTTTATGCTTTCTTTCTTTTCATTCGAAAAACTTTTTTCAATGCCATCTATTGTTAAATACATAAAGTCACCCCACTTTTATATCGCATCGATTTACTAAACATTATTTCTTAATAATGATTAATCCAATGGTTTTTGTCAACTATAAAAATGCAAAAATTCTAATTTATCGGTATCTTTCTATTTAACTGTCATTTTATTTATAAATATTCCAAACTTGCACAAAACAACCATTTGGACAACTTCCATGCACCAAAATAAAAAAACCTGAGCCCTTTCTAAGGGTTCAGGCTAATTTCAAGTATCCAGTTTCGTTTCAAATAAGGGTAAACGAAGTTCCCAGCCCATTCAGAGAACTTAAAAAATCCTGCTTCCATACAATTTATCCTTCATCCTTTGTGTCCTTGCATGCAAGGGCTTTTTCAAAATGATTCCTAAGATGAGCGTGATCATTATATAGAGAAACAAGATGAAAATATCCCTACCAGCAACGCTCCAGGTTATTCCCCCAACAGATTCACGAAGTAAACCAACGGCATAGGTGAATGGCAGGAAGGGGTTGATATGTTGAAAAAAGGGAGGCGTAACTTGAATGGGAAATGTGCCTCCTGAACTTGAAATTTGAAGGACCATCAAGACGACACTAATCCCTTTTCCAACATTTCCAAGAACTGAAACGAAGGTGTAGACAATGAGTGTAAATACTGTACTTATCAAGACAGAAAACAGGATGTACTCAAATTTATCCGCTACGTACACATCGATCAGTAGAATATTCCCTATGGACACACTAAGTGCCTGCATTAACCCAATTATGAAGAATATAAGATACCTACCGATATAAATTTGATACGGACTGTAATTTTTTTGAGAAACACCCACGCTAAGCATGGAAATCAATATTGTACCACCCACCCAAAGGGATAGTGCCGTAAAGAAAGGAGACATGGCTGATCCATAGTTTGGAATCGGAAATAGACTATGTTTATTGAGCAGCACTGGTTCTGAAAAAAATTCACTTTCTTGTTCAATATCATTCCTTAGGAAATCAATCACTTCTTCCATATTATAAGACTTATCGATTTCTCTCATTTTAGAAGCTAAGGCCTTTATTTTCGTTTCGATTTCCGGGAACTTTTTCTGTAACTTATCGATATCCCCTGAACGTGTTTCCAACGTTCGATTGGTCTCATCCAAAAGCGTCTTCACTTCTGGAATGACCTTGGTCCCCTCTTCCATCGTAACCCTGACTTTATTCAATATTGATTCCGTTTCATTCCATATTTCATTGAATTTTGGCGCTGTTTCCTTTGAATAGACATCCTGGAATCTTGCCAAGACTTGATCATTGTTCTCGCCAAGTTCGATAAGATTGCCGAAGGATCGGTTATTCAGCGCGTGAAGTTGGTTCGAAGCATTATCCCGCAAATCCTCCACTAGCTGTATTTCCGGCTGAAGCAAGCTTTTCTCACTAAATTGATTGACTCTCACCAATAAATTATACATACTATCCAAAAGGTACAACTCTTTATTTATCCTCGTTATCCCTTGTTCCATTAACTGATCCGACTCATTGCCAGGCAAATCCTGACCCGTTAACCGGTTCGCCAGCACTAAAGTGGATTCATTAAAGCTCCTGATATTCGCAATATCATTTTTCAAGAGTGGATTGAGTCCTTCAAATGCCTGCTTTGTTGAATCTACATAACTGGAAACGTCTGAAACCAATTTGTCTTTCTGCGATGTTATCCCTTCTATGGAATCCAGACCATCATTTACCACCTTAATGATATCTTCAGCCTTTTTAACATGTGTTTGAACGGTTTTGATATTTTGTTCAAGCTCAGGCAGTTCAGCCTCTAATAAATACACCATATTCTTCATTTTTTGAATCGTCGGCAACTCATTTTGCAAGGTGATTCCCAGTTCATTAAAGATTGCAAGGATACTCCCACTAGCTGATTTGATAAAGCTTTTGCTCACATTATCCACAATGCTGTTGGCCCCCGCTGCCGTAATTTTAGGAGCAACGGAATTGATTTTTTCATTAACATAGTAATCAATATCCGCTTTCACAGGGTCATCGGTCATGATTGTCGCAATATGCTCGGAAAAATTCTCTGGAATGATGATGGATGCGTAATAATCCCCCTTTTCCACCTTTGCTATCGCTTCTTTTTCCGTTGTGAATCTCCAGCCCAAATCTTTATTCCCTTTTAACCCCTCTATTACTTCCTTCCCTATGTTCACCGCTTCGCCATTTATATCCGCACCTTTATCACTATTAGAAACACCGACAAGGATTCCTTCCGTATTTGCATACGGGTCCCAGGATGCGACAATATTAAACCACGCATAAATGGACGGAATGAACATAAGGAACACAACAACGATACAAACGAAGAAATTTTTATAAATGCTTTTTAAATCGTCAATGAATATTTCCCGAATATTACTCAAACCATACCCCCGTGCAAAAAAGTATTTTGATGCTATTATTCGAAAAATGTTCTTAATCAATACTAAGTAAACATATCCATGGATTTTTCAAAGCAAAAAGAAGCAAGTAACAAGCTACCTGCTTCCGGAGATTTAACTTATCTTGAAGGCTTGGTTTAAAAGGAAGTACGATTCATAATTATGATTAATTCTTCTTCATCTATCACACCCATTGAATAAATCTATCTATTTATGTCAAATGGGTTTCCCATCCAAAGACGGTATCTTTCTTCTTACTAATTACAGAATAAAGGGCTTGCTGTATGAACATGCTATCACAAACGAACTGTCGGGATTTTTGTAAGGGAGAAATAGTCATGTCAGAATCTGTTGAAATCATCTTTCGAACCTTTACCGCGTTTATTTTATTATGGGTATTTGTACAGCTGCTCGGTAAACAGACGATTGCCCAGAGGACCTATCACCTTTATATCGCTTCAATTACGATGGGGACAATTGCAGGAAATCTAGCCTTTAATATTAAAATTAAATTCCTGTATTTTATCATTGCAATTATCATAATGGGTACCGTCGTTTTTATACTGAATCTACTAGCGGTTCGAAATCCGCGCTTCGGGAAATGGATTGCTGGAGAACCTGCTACCTTAATTCAAAAAGGACAAATTCTCGAAGAGTCAATGGAGCGAATGGGGTACTCACTGGATTCTCTTAAACAGGCATTGCGGGGAAAAGATATCTTCAACATAGAAGAAGTGGAGTGCGCAATTCTAGAGATAAATGGCTCCCTCTCTGTATTAAAAAAAAACAATACCAAAATACCACCAAGCAGGATTTACCTCAACTGGCCTCAGCAGGTTCTGTACCGTTAGAGCTGGTTTATGATGGGAAGATCTTATACGAAAACTTATCGAAACACAACTACGATGACGAATGGTTAATGGCTGAACTAAAAAAAAGAAACCTTTCTGTTTTTGACATCTCATATGCCGTCATAGGGACAAAAGGAAATTTGTATATTGATCTGATTAAGGAACAATTAAGATAATAATCCTTTGTTTCAAATAACATCATTAAACCTAAAGACTCTGACAAATTGACCCTCACATGGAGTTTCTGTGCAGTCTTTGTGCTTTGCATTCAGAAGGTAAAGATTTCTAAAATGACAAAATAAAAAACGGGAAGAACAGCAATGCTTTTGCCGTTCGGATGACCCCTGAGGAATTCGAATAGGGACCCCTTCATAGAAATCAAACTGGTTACTGCATTAAATGAGTGAAGATACTCCTTTTTATTTTCATATTTCGCATTTGGTAATTGGAAATAGGAATAATTAAAAGTGGTTTTTCCAGAAGGAAAAACCACTTTTTCACGCTATTATGTTTTAACGCTTTTCAATCACGTTAATCAATTCCCTTAAATAATCCGGTAGATCAGGCGGGCGTCTGCTTGATACAAGGTTTCCATCTACTACGACGGGCTTATCTATCCAAGTTGCCCCCGCATTTTCCATATCATCTTTAATGCCAGGTGTACTCGTTACATTCTTCCCATATAAAATTTTGGCAGAAATCAACACCCAACCAGCGTGACAAATTTGCCCGATGGGTTTTTTATTTTCTTCCATGCTTTGGATAAGTGATATCACTTCAGGAAACCGACGAATTTTGTCAGGTGCCCAACCGCCTGGTACAAGAATGGCATCATATTCTTCAGCTTTAATACTGCCATACTCATAATCAGATACGGCTGGTACACCATATTTTCCAATGTACGTTTCATTCGCCTTTTCTCCAGCGAGGTGAACAATCGCTCCCTCTTCTTTCAATCGTAAGATCGGATACCAGAGCTCTAAATCTTCAAAATCGTGGTGCACAAGACTGATAATTTTCTTTCCTTCTAACCTCATGGAAATCTCCCCTTCTTTCGTTATTTCCCCTTTACCATTCTTCCCTATTTCTTGCAACTAGTCCAAAGTGTTTTGAGACCCTATGGGATATTGGTGATGATTTAAACAATGCATTAGGCGATACATCAATATTTGGTCTAAAAATCAACCTTTACCAAGTACAACCCAGCTGCCTCCGCCATACGACCCGTCTGGATTCTTTCTTTTGACTCTAAAATACTTGGTATATTTTCAGCATCTATTTCACCCAACCCAACTTCTATCAACGTTCCGACAATTTTTCTGACCATATTATAAAGAAATCCATCACCTCGCACTGTAATTTGGATGAAGCCGGCATTTTCTTCTATATCAATAGAATATATTTCACGCACCATGGATTTTTTCTTAGACTTTGCATTAGAAAAAGAAGTAAAATCATGTTCACCTATAAAATATTGACATGCTCTTTTCATTTTTGTGATATTCAGCTTTTCCTCAACATGCATACTGTACTTTCGCATGAAAGGATTTGTATATTGCTCGTTCCAGATCTTATACAGATAGGTTTTATCCTTAGCATTATAACGGGCATGAAAACGATCAGGAACTAATGTAACATCCACAACGCTGATATCTTGGGGTAAATATCTATTCAAATAGTTCATGATTTCAGATTCAGTCAGATTTTCTCCGATCTTAAAATTGGCAATTTGAGCAAGAGCATGTACACCTGCATCTGTTCTGCTGCATCCGATGATTTCAATTTTTTCCCCTACCATTTCCGTTAATACATTTTCTATTTTCCCTTGAATGGTATCATCACTATTACCGAGTCGTTGCCAGCCCTTATAGCGCCCGCCATCATATTGAATCGTCAATTTATAATTGTTCATTTCTTCCTCCTTATTTTATTACTGTATAGTCATCTAAACAGAAAATTCTTGATAAAATACAAGCCCCCATACAACTCCTGCTGTATGAGGGAACATATGATTTTTTCTTATAAACAATATTATATTGTATTGTATTTTGTCCCTTTATTCCCCTATATATCAGGTTAAACTGAACTTCGTTACTTCTTTCAAAAGTCTAAAGCAACTGTAGTAACAGGATAATCCGCTCCCCTTTTCAGGTCTCGATTGGAGCACCCCACAGCTTACAAGGACCATGATTTATGTAAAGTTCATACATCTTATTAATGTCTTTCGATTTTAATCCTAGCAATCAAAGTGAAATGTACTTCTGCATAGTGTATCAAAGAGGCTAACGTCATGCAACGAACGATTCACCGTCATATGCAGTTTCTGAGCAACTTTGTGCAAAGCATGAACACAAAGAAAAATGCATGGAAACGAAAACAGAAAATGGGCCAAAATCCCTGTTATATCATGGATTTAAGCCTTTGGCTGTTGATGACCTGTGACTAGCATTAAATACTTTCGGTAAGATTTTTAAATTGACGATCTTCATGAAACACTTGAATTCCAAATTTTAAAAGCATAAAAAAACACCTCACATATTTTAGCGTGAAGTGGTTTGTTGGCATTCCATGGTGTTTAACTTGACCCCATCATAATACAGTCGTGATTTAAAATAAAAAACGGCAAAAACATTGTTTAACAATGCTTCCGCCGTTCGGATGACCTGTGAGGGATTCGAACCCACGACCCCTTCCCTGTCAAGGAAGTGCTCTCCCACTGAGCTAACAAGTCGTATGTAAGACTGGCTGGTAAATTACTTAAGTACATAATTTATTATAAGTTTTTTTGTTAAAAAGTCAACGAGTTATATTAAAAAAGTTTTAATTTTATCTTTTTTTTTTTACCTCACTTAAAAACCAGAACCGACGTTCCCTTTTCCCTTGCATAAAAAACGTATGTTCGCATATAATATAGCAAGCAAACAAGTCAGCAAAGGAGTGACAAGGAATGAAATATATACTTCGCAAACATATGGAAGAAAACGCTCCATTGGAAATAATCTATCTCTCCGAACAAGGAAAGATTACGCAGCGGAAAATCCAGGTGCTTGAAGTTTATCCAGGCCATATTCACGCATTCTGTTTTCTAAGGCAGACAAAACGGACATTTAAAATGGCCAATATCCTTTCTGCCCGCCTCATTAAGGCCAGGTTTGATAGGTCTGGATGAAAATTGTTTATTAAGATTCAACCAATTAACTCTTCTTCTTCCTGAATGTCCTTTTCCTGTTCAGTTAATGATTCTTCTTCATCTCTCAGACGATGAGCTAACCTTGAGGCGGCACTCGCGGCAATACTTGCAACGATATCATCCAGGAAGGTATGCACGATTCCTTCTTGTTTCTTATCAAGTTCGTGAATGACGCCTATTTTATTTTTGTCCAAATGGCCAAAGGTCGTTACAGCAATGCTTCCGTAACCGAGCACTGCACCAAAGGCAATCGTTTCATCCACTCCGAATAAACCTTCATCAGATTCAACAATCGATTGCAGGGGTTCTGATAGCTTTTTTTGCTCTGCTAGTTTATCCAGCTCCACACCGACTAAAATGGCATGTTGAATTTCCCTTTTCAACAGGACACGCTCAACGCTGTGGATGCATTCCTCAAGCTTAAGATCAGCTTTATACGGGAACTGCAATTCATAAACGATTTTTGCAATTGCTTCCACACTGACACCACGTTCTATTAATGATCGTTTAGCCGCCTTTGTTACTTCCCTGCTGTGTACCTGTACATCTGCCATTTTATTCGCCACCTCTTTTATTGTATTATTTTTCTATATCCTTGTATTATAACACCTTATAATTTAAATTTTTAGAAAATATAATGAAAATTTTCTATTCTAACTTCTTGTCACGAGAAAAAGTCGCAAGGCTATGCTAAAATAATCAAGTAAGTTGTTTTTCATTATTAATTATCATCGAGGTGCGGGAGAATGAGTTTACGCAAAGGCACAATTAAAGAGTACATGTTTAAAAGCGAAGCTTTAGCAGAAGAATTGGAACTACTTGTTTACTTGCCTGCTAATTTTTCGCCATTGTATAAATATTCGCTTGTGATTGCTCAGGATGGCCGTGATTATTTTCAAATGGGCCGAATTGGTCGCGTAGCCGATGAACTGTTAGGAAACGATGAGATCGAGAATATCATCATTGTCGGAATTCCCTATAAAGACCGCTTTGACCGCAGGCGCAAATATCATCCGGACGGGGAACAGCACATTGCATACATACGTTTTCTTGCCCATGAACTTGTCCCGTTTTTAGATGATGAATTTCCAACCTATCAAATGGGACATGGTCGAACTTTGATCGGTGACTCTCTTGGTGGTACAGTTTCTTTATTGGCCGCCCTGCAATACCCCCATACATTCGGGAAATGCATCATGCAGTCGCCACTTGCCAATGAAGCCGTAATGGATGCTGTACGTAATTTTGAGGATCCGCATCTCCTCGAACTTTACCATGTGATCGGGACTGGGGAAACGGATGTTCCGACCACGGATGGCAACAAGGCAAACTTCATAGAACCCAACAGGGAATTGCATAAGTTACTAAACCAAAAAGGATTTCCATGCTTCTATGAAGAATTTGAAGGTAATCATACCTGGAAATATTGGCAGGCAGATTTAAAAAGAGCACTATTGGAAATGTTCTAACTTACTCGAAATCATCCCTTTAAGATGGTTTCAAGAAAAACACTTCCAACTATAATACAACAATTAAAAAATATCAGGAGGTTTTATTTATGAAATATGGTGTTGCAATTTTCCCATCAAAAAAACTTCAAGATTTAGCTAACTCCTATCGAAAACGGTATGATACGAAATATGCTTTCATTCCACCGCATCTAACGCTTAAACCAACGTTCGAAGCGACGGATATGGAAATTTCGACCATTGCTGAACAATTAAAAGACATTGCTAAAAAGTGCAAGCCTTTTACGATGAACGTAACGAAAGCGAAGTCTTTCCAACCCGTAAGCAATACTATTTATTTCAAAGTTGATTTATCCGAAGGGCTTCAAGAGCTGCATGATGCACTTAACAATGAGGAATTTATGAAAAGTGAAAATGAACATGCATTTGTCCCGCATATTACCATCGCTCAAGATTTATCCGATAATGAGCATTCTGATGTTTTAGGCCAATTGAGCATGCTTGACGTTAGCCATGAAGAAGAGGTGAAACGCGTTCACTTGCTGTATCAGCTTGAAGATGGGGCATGGACCGTTTATGAAACATTTAGATTAGGAGCTGAATGATTTCGTGTTTGTAAAAATTGCAGAGAACAGCCAAGAGCTTGAAAATGCTTATTTGATTAGAAAGAAAGTATTCGTCCAAGAGCAAAATGTCCCTCTTGAAGAAGAGATCGATGAATATGAAGAAGAGTCTACACATTTCGTTTTATATGATGAGCAGGAACAGCCAATCGGTGCCGGCCGCTTCAGGGTCATCGACAACATTGGTAAAGTCCAGCGCATTTGTGTATTGTCATCGGGCCGAAAGAATGGTGCCGGTGCCATGATCATGAACGCTATCGAAGAATACGCAATCCAGCAGGAAGTACCTCAATTGAAGCTTGATGCCCAGGTACATGCGATTCCTTTTTATTCGAAATTAGGATATGAGATCGTTTCCGACGAATTTCTGGATGCTGGCATTCCACATAAAACGATGAAGAAAACCATTTTATGATATAAAAACGCTGTCCTTTCAGTCTTCTGATTGGACAGCTTTTTTTTGTTCGTTCATGATCTTAAATTATCGTTTTATAAAAAAAAACATATCCGTTCAATGGCAATCTCCGCAAAAATACATAGTCTATATATAGAAAGCAAGAAGGAGGGAAAATTTTATGGGTAACAATGAATTTAACCTGGAGGAGTCTCAAAAAAGACTAATGGAATTGCTGGTTTCAAGGACTATGAGAAAACATGGTTTCAAAAAGGGGAATGTCGATCTAACTGAAAAAGAGAAAAACAACTTAAAAGAAACCGTTCGCTATTTACAAGAGCAATCACAGAAAATCATAAACCAAGAAAAGAACATCACGGAACATGATGTTAATCCAGTTACAAATACCATTCACAACAAATTCACGGATTCCAAAGATAAATGACTCACCATATCACCTAATCAAACCTTACTTGCTGGCGAGAAATAAATATACCAAGACATAGCAGAACTTACATTTAATTCCTAAAGTTCCAGCTTCTTTATTATTCAACCCCCGCAAACTAATACTTTCCCTATGTATTAAAAAATAGACGAATTAACTGGTTTATTCGTCCAACCCGATTATCCATCAAAGCATATTTTAATAGGGAATAAAACCTAAGGAGGAAAAAACAACATGAACCAAAATGTATATCGAAGCAACTGTAACACGCATGAAGACTCTGAAAGATCATGGTCAGCTCTAGATTCAGCTTCCAGACATCCCCTGTCAGGATTCTGTAACGACGATGACACACGGATTGACCAAGATGCAAGACAGGATAATAATCAAGTTCAGCTTTCTGAAGAACTTATTTACATTAAAGATTCTTGTAATGTAAATATCACTTCAACAGATGTTAAAGCGGCTCTTTCTCTACAAGCAGCTCTACAAGCAGCAATTGCGGTCATCGTAAGCATTTCCATTGCAGATGCTGATAATGCTGAAAAGATCACTCAACAATTAATCCAATCTTCTAATGTTAAACAAATCACGCGCCAAAAAACAATTGTTGAAAACAGCCGTGATATCGACATTACAACAACTGATGCACAAATCGCTCTTAACATCCAACTATTACTACAACTATTGTTAGCTCTAATCGTGGAAATTGACATTCTCTAAGAAATCAACACAAAAAGGACACTTCGCGTGTCCTCTTTTGTTTTTCAATGCAAAACTACACAATTTTGTTGAAGTACCCACCTTTTCCAGACATTTCAGCCGTTAGTTCTTCACTAATTCTCATTTGATTTTTATACGTGCCTGCTCCATATGTCCTTTCCCGATTATGATATTGAACTTGATCGAATCCTTCAAAGCTTCCCCTTTCCTCTTCCGACACCTGATCAAAACGGATAGGTTGAATGGGTGTCGTTCCTTTAACAATTCTTACTTTCTCTGCAGCTTCGAGCGTCCAGTTGGCATATTGAATGTAATCAAATTGTGTGACAGGTGCTATGTATCCCATAGTAATCCCTCCGTTATTTAAATCGTTAAGTTGTCATTTTAATACCCGTCCGGGACGATATTTAAACACAATTTCCGCATTCTTTTTTCCTAATCTTCTGGTATGATGAGTATTGCCGATATTTTTATAGATTAGAGGTATCCATTTATATGAATCAAGCAAAATCTGGCAATGAAATTGTACATTTACATACCGTTTCAGCTGGTGAGCTGCAGACACTCTTTGAAAAAGGAAAACGTGATCAGCTTTCTTGTATCATTTGTCATAAACCAGTGAAATTGTTTATTGGAATTCATGAGACACCCTATTTTTATCATAGTGACCCATCGCAGGCACCCTGTGAAATGCCAAACTCAGAACCAATGAATGAGGACAAGCCATTAGAATATATGGAACAGAATGGATTTAGGATTCCTACATCACGAACCATTACGGAAACAAAAACCATTACGGAACCTTTCCTTAAAAGCCGGCCCATAGCTGGCAATCCGAAATATTCAGCTAAACCTTCTGCACTGGCACAATCAGAGGAACCATATTTTCAGGAATTATCCTCATCCGGGGTTGTTCTCGATGCAGAGCAACTCAAAGCGGTAATCACGATCGATGGACCAATTCTGGTCCTATCAGGAGCCGGCAGTGGGAAAACCCGAGTATTAACGGTACGTACTGCCTATATGCTCACAGTGAAAAAGATTGATCCAAAAAGTATCATGCTTGTGACCTTTACGGCGAAGTCTGCAAAGGAAATGCAACAGCGTCTGCTCGGCTATCCCTATATGACTCCTTCCCTTGTTTCGCAAATAGTTAGCGGGACTTTTCATAGCATCTTTTATAAAATCCTGATTTTTCACGAACCATCCAAATGGCAGCGGGATTTCCTTTTGAAGTGGGAATGGGAAAAAGAAAAGATATTGAAACAGGCTGGCAGGGAAATGGAACTTGATGATAAGGAATTTGCATATGATCAAGCCCTTCAACAAATTGGGCTTTGGAAAAACTCATTGGCCTTTCCAGAAGATATTCAGCCGAAGGACGAGTGGGAGAAATCCTGTTTATTTTTATATAAAAGATATGAAGAATATAAACAGCAAACAGGGAAGTATGATTTTGATGATATGCTTGTGGGCTGTTATGTATTTTTAAAAAATCACCCGGATTCTTTAAAGAAATATCAGCAAAGGTTTAACTATTTTTTGGTTGATGAGTTTCAGGATATCAATAAAGTTCAATATGAATTGATAAAACTACTCTCTGCTGAATCAAAAAATGTATGTGCGGTTGGAGATGATGATCAATCCATTTATTCATTCCGGGGAAGCGATCCGAAGTATATTCTGAATTTCAATCATGATTTCCCTCGATCCCAGGTTATAAAGCTGACTGAGAATTACCGCTCTTCCCATGAAATTGTCGCTACAGCGAACCGCTTGATCAAGCGTAACCAGAACCGGATGGAAAAAAAGATGCGGGCACAGCATGATTCTGGAAATCCCCCTGTATTATTTTATCCTTATGATGAGGAATTGGAAGCAACGATGATCGTATCCGATATCCAAGAAAAAATATCCAAGGGAGCAAACCCTGGGGAATTTGCAGTTTTGTACAGGACACACACGATGTCCAGGGCCATTTTTGAACGGCTCGCAGCTTCCAACCTGCCATTTGTCATTGAAAAAGATGCGGATTCGTTTTATCAGCGTAGGGTCATTCGCGGCATGCTTGCCTTTATGCGCTTGAGTTTGTATCCCCATGATAGCAAGGCAGCATCGGATGTCCTTTCCTCCTTATTCTTGAAGCAAAGTATATTACAGGAGTTAAAAGCACAGACAATTCTGCAGGATTGTGATTTTATCGATGCATTTGCTTTTGTTAAGACAGGACATGCTTTTCAAGAACGAAAATTAAAAACGATACCAGGGCAGATCCGCTCTTTAAAAAATATGTCACCACTCGTTGCGTTAGAAATCATCGAGAAAGATTTAGGATATCAGGAATATGTAAAAAAACGCGGAAATGATGCGAACCTGGAAAAGGGTTCCGATGACATCCGCGACCTAAAGGTGGCAGCAAATCGTTTTCCTACCGTCGCCGCTTTCCTTGATCATGTCGATCATATGACTGCGATGGTCCAAGAGATAAAACAGCTATCGAAACATTTTAAGGATGCGATTCAACTTACCACCATACACCGTTCAAAAGGGCTTGAATATCAAACCGTTTATGTTCTTGCTGCAGTCGATGGCAGCATTCCTCATGATTTCGCACTTGAATCATACCGAAAAGGGGAACTGGCTCCTCTTGAAGAGGAAAGGCGCTTGCTCTATGTAGCGGCAACCAGGGCTAAAAAGGACCTTTACCTTTCCATCCTGCAAACTAGACGCGGACGGACCGCCCATCCATCACGTTTCTTGAAGCTTTGACCATGAGTTTATCCCTCCTTGGAAAGGATGGATAAACTGAGAAAAGGCCTGCACGATAGCAGGCCTCTTTGTCACTTTTTATTTATCATATTGGAAATGGTTCCGAAATCCAGTTTATTCCCTTCAGCTACGATGGAATGGACGATTTTATCTTCCGTTTCTTTATTGACCGGTTTATTCGCTATTTTTGAAACGCGCTTAATGACGTTTCTAACAGTTGTTTCATCTTTAAAATTGGCTCCTTGTAGAGAGTTTGCCAATTCTAATACATCTTTCATATTTACGCCCGTTTTACCTTCTATGTTTTTAAAAAAGTTATTATCCATACCTAAGCCCCTCCCTTTTCTGTACCTATCCTATGGCAATATCAGAAAATTGGTGCTAGGCCCATGCAAATAAAAATAAAAGGAATAGGCTTCTTCTGCCTATTCCTTTTACCTTAGCAGAAAGAAGCCCCTACAATGATTAATAGGATAAACAATACAACGATTATCGCGAAAGTAGAACCGCCTCCGCCATAACCGCCGCCGTATCCATAACCGCTGCCGTATCCATAACCGCTGCCGTCACAACAACCGTAGCCACCATAACCAAACATACTAAATCACCTCGCTCTCGCTAAAGCTTACTGATAACATATGTAGGTCTGGACAAATATGTATAGGCCATGTCCTAGTCCAGGCAGCCTAATTTCCGCTTATTTTATCCTTTTGGTCTGAATACTAAAGCTCCGATAAATCCAAAGATGATCGCTGCAGAGATACCGGAACTCGTAATTTCAAACATTCCTGTCAGTACGCCAACGAGACCATGTTTTTCCGATTCCATCATTGCCCCGTTCACTAGCGAGTTCCCAAAGGAAACGATTGGTATGGTTGCTCCTGCACCGGCAAAGTCAACTAGCGGTTCATATAAATCAAACCCGCCAAGAACAGCTCCTATTACAACGAACAAACTTAACGTATGTGCTGGTGTCAGCTTAGCAACATCGAAAAGAAGCTGGCCGACTACACAGATCAAGCCACCGATGACAAAGGCCCAAAAAAACATTGGTAACATCCAAATCTCTCCTTTTTCATGAATTCATCCCATACTCAATGGCTACCGCATGGGCAATGCACGGAATCGAATCTTTTTGCTGGACGGATAGCGGTGACAATAATGCTCCTGTTGCAACAAGCAGGATTTTTTTATATTTACCCTGAATCATTTCATTTAGTATATGGCCATATAAAACCACTGCTGAACATCCCGCACCACTCCCGCCAGCCAAAACAGGCTGATCCTTTTTAAAAATCATCAAACCGCAATCCTTGAATTTTTCCTGATTGATATTGCAGCCCTTTTGCTTTAATAAGTCCATGGCTGTCTCCCTGCCTATTTGTCCTAAATCACCAGTAATGATGAAATCATAATCGTCCGGGCTCAAACCAGTATCTTTGAAATGGGCAAGAATCGTATCGACGGCGGCCGGGGCCATCGCTCCCCCCATATTGAAAGGATCTTTCAATCCCATGTCAATGACCTTTCCGATAGTGGCCGAAACTATATGGGGAAATTCCCCTTGCTTACTTCCATTAGGAGCAACCAGCGCCACTCCTGCTCCTGTTATCGTCCATTGAGCTGTAGGTGGTTTTTGCCCTCCATATTCAGTTGGATAGCGAAATTGCTTTTCAACAGCTGCATTATGGCTCGAGGCGCCTGTCAACACATAGTTAGCCCCGCCATAATTGGTGATGAAGGCAGCTAAAGCTAGCCCTTCCATTGACGTGGAACAGGCTCCAAACAAGCCGAAGTATGGAATGCCGTTGGTTCTGGCTGCAAAACTTGTCGGTGTCACCTGATTGATTAAATCACCCGCCAAGAAAAATTGTACCTGCCCCTTGTCGATCTTACCTTTCTCCAATGCAAGCTCAACCGCTTTCTCCATCAAATGGCGATGAGCCTTCTCATATGAATCCTGCTCCATCCACAAATCGTCATATAGAATATCGAAATCTCCCGCGATTTCTCCATTTGCCTCAAATGGACCGCCTGTTACCCCTGTTTCCAAAATGACCGGTTTATTGGCGAACATCCATGTTTGTTTTCCTTTTAACACCCCTTAGCCCCCAATCATTTGATAAATCGTTTTTATCAACGCCACGACAAAGGCTGAAAATACTCCAAATAAAATGACCGAACCGGCCAATTTAAACATATTGGATCCAACACCAAGTACAAAACCTTCTGTCCGATGTTCGATAGCAGCCGAAATGACTGCGTTACCGAATCCCGTAACAGGGACGGCACTCCCAGCCCCACCAAACTGGCCAATGCGGTCGTAAAACCCGAAGCCGGTCATCAAAAGGGACAGAAACACCATGGTAGCAGTTGTCGGACCTCCGGCTGTCTGTTCTGTAAAGTTGAAAAAATAAATATAGAAATAAGAAATGGCTTGACCCACTATGCAGAAAATCCCGCCTACTAAAAAGGCTTTCAAACAATTCTTCACTATTGGTCTTTTAATTTCATGCTTCCCTTGGAGCTCCTTATATGCATCCTGCTGGGGGGTGATTTTCTCCTTGCCGCTCATAGTGCTGATCCTCTCTTTCTAAATCAATTCTTTTTGAAGTCCTTCAATTTCCTTGAACTTCTCCCTTGCCTTTTTCTCTGGAACATCTTTTTTCTTGAGTAATTCGTTCAATCTTAAAGATTCCAAAAAGATTTTATAATCACTCGAAACGATAAAATCATTCTTGGGAAACTTTTCTTCCAAATTTTCAGTCACTGTCTTTTCAATCTTCTTCATATGAAAACGTTGTAAGTGCTTCACTTTATAAGCGACGATAATCTTTTTTCCGTTTTTCACGATGATCACGTCATAGATGGTGTCTTCATTAGCAACTGTTTCCTTGACCTTTGAGATCAGTCCCTTTTCATCTTTCTCATCCATTCCATTAATGATATCCATCGGTTCAGGATTCGTACGTTTAATCATTGCTAAATGCTCCGTTTTTCCATCATTCTGATTGCTGCAGGCAGTAAGAACAAACAAAACAACTATAAAAACCAGCCAGCTGCCCTTAAAATATCTTCCTTGTCTGAACATAGAATCACATCCTAATTTATCGTTCTATTGTTATTTTCTTGTTTAACGGTATTTTTATGAATGGTAGGATTAGGAAATAAAAAAACCTTTCCAAAATGGAAAGGTTTTTTTACTCAATATCCTTTATTTTTATTGTTATTGTTATTATTACAGCCACAGTCTTTCTTGATTTTGACCGGCTGATCTTTTTTCATCGGTTTGGCATAAGCCCATGGATTCGGTTTCTGATTCAATTTATGACTCCTCCTTTAAGATCTATACCATACTATATGAATGAAGAGACAAGTTGTTTCCAATCAAATGTCCATAATTTTGCTGATTATGACCTCGATGATCGCTCCTATTGCTGCTACGGCAAGGATTAATATCAGGACGTCTCCTATAAACCAATGTTGGATATAAAGAAAAACCAGAAAAAGGCTGATCCAGACACCCACGCACCAAAAACAGCTTAGCAATTGACCAAGCCAGCCAACCAGGCCCTTTTCTTTCGGCATTAAAAATATTTCCACATCCCCTTCTTCATTCTTTTCCTCTATCTCTTTAAAAAAGGGGCGGCGCAGCGGCTCCATGATTTTATCGAACACGATCAAGCGTGTCAGCCTGAAAGATGCCAAGCCTAATATTAGAAATAAGGTGAACTCATTTGGTGGGGGAAACATTCAATATGGCTCCCTTCATTTGGATTCTTCAATTATTTTAGCATCGATAATATCCGGCAGACCCACGAAACGAATATGGTTCCCTCTTTTAATCTTCACTGATTCCCCCTTCATTCCCAACACATGAAACTGAAGCGTTTCTCCGTTAATGACAGCCTCACATAATGGCTTTGGAAAACCTTGTTGATTGGAGAGTCGGGAAATGATGTCGCGAGTAGATTCTTTTTTTTCAACCTTTTTCCTTTTTCTCTTAACTGGCTTTTCGAATTCCTGTTCTGCTTGTTCAGGCTGTTCCAATTTTCCAACCGGAGTTTGCTCCTCAGGGACATATTGTTCGGTAATTTTCCTTATACCCGTAATCTCTGTTTCAATTTCCTTCATGACATCATAAACACCAAATTCGCGTTTGACTTTTTCGATTTTCTCTTCTTTTTGCTCGGCTTCCTGAAGTTCCGGCTCAACGCTGTCTTGAGGTGTATCTTTTTTCGTTCGGAAATCACTTTGCATATTCCCTCGCTGATCAGATATTTTTGCCTGATCGACATATAAAAGTGGTTTGGATTCCTTATCGACATTATTCTCTGACATGAAAATCCCCCTTAATATTTCAGAATATCCACAGACTGCAGCTGTTCCATATGATATTGGACAACTTTTTTCCCGAATTTATGCCTTATGAACAAACTGGATTCTTTCTTTTGTTCCAATTTCCCGAACAGTGTACGGTCATTGATGATGAACTTACAAACAGGCTTAGGTGCAAAGGCTGGAAGTCGGGACAATAGCTCCACCAATTCCTCGGCAGTATATGAAGTGCTGATAATTTTTTCATTCAAATTAATATGTCTCTTCAACGTTTTGTGTATCGTTTGTTTTCCAACAACACAAGGCAAATCAACTTTCTTCATGTCCATGATGCCCCTCCTTCTTTTTCACGAATAGGGTTGAAAGCTGGTTTATGCCGATTCTCCCAAACAATGAATATCAGCTCTATGTATCATTTATATGAAATTCACCCTTCATTATGCTGGAGATGGTGCCACTCCCTAAAAAAAAGACATCAACCAATCTTGGGTATGTTGGGGATTAGTTAAGAAAATTAAAACATTTGAAGGAGAAAAAGGTGAAAAGATATCAATTGAGGATGTAGCAATTCAAGATACCCTCAGAGTGGAAAATCAATAAAAAGGGGACCGATATCGGCCCCCCTTCTTTTAGTGTCATCCAATTATATGGTAACCAGAATCCACATGGATATTTTCCCCGGTAATTCCACGGGACATGTCACTTAATAAAAATACTGCCGTATCCCCTACTTCTTCAGGAGTCGTTGTACGACGGAGCGGTGCTTCTTCCTCAATCTTCTTTAAAATTGTATTGAAGTCACGAACACCTTTAGCGGACAAGGTACGGATTGGTCCGGCTGAAATGGCATTCACCCGAATGTTATCTTTGCCAAGATCACTTGACAGGTAACGGACATTGGCTTCAAGTGAGGCCTTAGCCACTCCCATTACATTATAATTTGGCATGACCCGTTCACCGCCAAGATACGTCATTGTGACAATGCTTCCACCTTCCGGCATGATTTCTTTCGCCGCTTTAGCGACAGCCGTTAAAGAGAATGAACTGATATTATGGGCTAGCAAAAACCCTTCACGGCTCGTGTTGACGAACTCACCGTCCAGCTCTTCCTTATTAGCAAATGCGATACTGTGTGCCACGCCATGAATGATACCTGTTTCTTCCTTGATCGCCGCAAAACATTTTTCAATGCTTTCGTCTTTCGTTACATCACATTGTAAAATAGTGGAAGGCTTCCCTTCCAATGTAGAAGATAGTTCCCTAACGCTTTTTTCTGTACGGTCTTTTCCGTAAGTGAAAATCAGCTTTGCGCCTGCTTTATGTAAGGAACGGGCAACTCCCCATGCAATACTTCTTTTATTCGCTACACCCATTATGACAAACGTTTTTCCCTCTAATGAAAAAGTCATCGTATGTGACCTCCTATTTTTAATACAAGTTATTAGTACCTGCTACTAATGACAGTATATCAAATTTCCTCTGATAAAAACACCGTTTTCTGAAGACCCCTTGGAATATAGCTTCTCCAAGAAGGCCTTCTTTAGCTTATAGTAAATAACCCATGAATAATGTAGCCAATCCGAAATAAATCAGAATGCTGATAATGTCATTGATGGTTGTAATGAATGGTCCGGAGGCTACAGCTGGGTCGATTTTCATTTTATGCATGAGGAGCGGTACAAGCGATCCGGCGAGTGTGGCAACTACTAATGTTATGAAAATCGATATGCCGACCAATAAACCCAGCATTAGATCGTTTTGCCAAATATAAACGATTAAAATGCTGGCTATTCCACATGTCAGGCCAGTGATGAGACCAGTCCCCGCCTCACGCATGACCAGCTTCCACTTGCTTTCCTGCTCCAATTCCCCTGTTGCAATTCCCCGTACCGCCACTGCCAATGCTTGTGTTCCTGTATTGCCAGCCATGCCGCCAATCAATGGTATGAATACAGCCAGGATCGCTTTTTGACTAAGTGTCTCTTCAAAACGCCCAATCAGGCTAGCGGTCAATAATCCTAAAAACAAAAGAATGATCAACCAAGGCAACCGTTTCTTCGCAGCAGAATAGGGACTTTTATCAACATGATCAAGATCAGATATACCTGCCAATTTAGAATAATCATCGGATGCCTCTTCATCCATGACATCAATGATATCATCAACCGTAATAATCCCTAACAAATGGTTTTGGAAATCGACGACCGGCACGGCAAGGAAGTTATAGTCCCTTATTTTTCGTGCCACCTCTTCCTGGTCTTCGGATACAGGTACGGAAACTACCCTGTCATCCATTAAATCACCAATTAAAGCATCTTCATCAGCTATGATCAATGTCCTGAGCGATAAAACACCAAGCAGCTTCTTATCCTGATCGGTAACGAACACATAATATATCGTTTCCGCTTCCGGAGCTTCCCTTTTTAAGATTTGCATGGCTGATCGAGCCGTTTCATTTGCTTCAATAGCAATGAACTCTGTCGTCATGATACTTCCTGCCGTAGATTCCTCATAGTTCAGAAGCTCCTGGATTTCACTTGCCGCTTCATCATCCATGATGGTCAAATAGCTGACGGCCTGCTCATCATTGATTTCATTCAGGACGTCTGCCGCATCATCCGCATACATATGGGAAAGCATAGCGGCTGCGTAAGAAGGATTCATTTCAGCCAATAGGCTTTCGTAATTCTCTTCATCTATTTCTATATTTTCAAAAAGGTCCGCCATTTCTTCCGGTGACAAATATGTGTAAACGACGGATCTGAATTCATCTGACAAGCTTGTGTAAAATTGAGCCTGATCATACGGATGCATTTCAAGGAACTCCGTACGGAACTGATCCAGATTTTCCGTTTTAAGCGCTTCAAGCAAAAGCTCGTTATTCATTTGACTACTCTCCCGCTCCTGGTCCTTCATCTCCTCCATAACCATACACCTCCTAAAATATATTTTTTCATTTCCTCGTTTATATTTTATTTTTTTAAATAATACTATACTAATACCATAAACATAGACAAAACAAACAAAGGGTGTGTCAAATGAACATCGATATCATAGGGGACATTCATGGATGTTTCGCCGAATTCAGGCAGCTGACGGAAAAAATGGGCTATACGTGGGAGACTGGGTTTCCAGTACATCCCTCTGGAAGGATTCTCGGCTTTGTAGGGGATTTAACCGATCGCGGCCCAGATTCCCTTCAAGTTATCGAGGTTGTCCATGAATTAGTCATTAACCAAAATATTGCTAGGTATGCCCCAGGTAACCACTGCAATAAATTGTATCGGTATTTTTCAGGCAATAAAATTCAAATATCACATGGTTTAGAGACTACAGTAGCTGAATATGAGAACCTAAACAATCGGGAGCAGAAGAAAATCCGAAAAAAATTCCTGGATTTGTATGAACGTTCCCCACTCTATCATCTCATTGATGATGGGCGATTGATCATTGCCCATGCAGGAATTCGCAGTGATTATATTGGTCAATATAGCAGTAAGGTAAAAACCTTTGTCCTCTACGGGGATATCAACGGCTCCAAACATCCAGATGGGTCTCCTGTCAGGAAGGACTGGGCCCAATCCTATAAAGGGGAAACCTGGATCGTGTATGGACATACGCCAGTCCCTGAAGCTAGACGAGTCAATCATACATACAATATTGATACAGGCTGCGTCTTCGGTGGAAAACTAACGGCTGTGCGTTATCCCGAAATGGATCTTCAAGAGGTGCCTTCGACCATGCCATATATAGCGGAAAAATTCAGGACGTCCTTTGATTAACCAAAAAAACTCGCCATCTTGGTGAGTTTTTTTGGCATCTATCGATTTTTTTCATAATCCTGAATTCAGTTTACTGTGAGCCGGTTATACGTCAGGAATCCCTGCCCTTACTTCCCTCGAGCAATCGGGCCATATCTTCAGGTAACTCTTCTTGAAACAACATCATCTTCTTTGTGAAAGGATGTAAAAATTTCAATTCAAAACAATGAAGGGCTTGACGAGGGATACTGCTCCTGCTCCCTCCATATAAATCATCACCAGCCAGCGGGTGACCCATATGCGCCATATGTACCCTGATTTGATGTGTCCGTCCTGTTTGGAGTTCCAAGTTAAGGAATGTATGGGACCCTGTGTGTGCCAATACCTTAAATAGGGTACGGGCATACCGCCCATCCTCCCTGACTTCCCGTTCAATGATGCTGGTCGACTTTCGTCCGATTGACGCCACTATCTCTCCTTCAGGTCCGTCAACGGTTCCTTCAGCTATAGCTTGGTATCTCCGCTTTACCTGACCTGATTTTTGTTGTTCACTTAAAAGATGATGGATATGCCGATGCTTGGCAATTAAAACCAGACCCGATGTGTCGCGGTCAAGCCTTGTAACAATATGGATCGTTGCCCGTATCCCCGTCTTCCGATAATAACCTGCCAAGCCATTGGCCAGACTGCCGTTGGGATGCTCCCGGGAGGGAATGGTATTCATGGAAGGAGGCTTGGCCACCACCAATACAAACTCATCTTCATACCTGACATTCAGGGGGATGGGTTCTGGCAAAAGGCCTTCACTTCCCTGCTCCGGTGGAAATATGACGGTGACGGTGTCGCCAGTTTCAATTCGTTCCCTTACGGTTACTTCTACGCCGTTCAACTGGATATAGCCACCTTTAAACTTGATATCCGTTAATGCTCGTTTTGAAATATCGCATTTGCTGAGAAACTCTCGCAATAAAGAGCCAGAATCCTCTTCAAAAACCGACCAGGTCAAAGAAAAGTTTTGATTTGACATGAGGTGAGTCTATCTCCTTAGTTAGCAATAAATGAATCATGCACTCTTTTCCAGAAAGGAAAAGGGCGGAATCTGGCAAACCGGATCTTTTCATCTGCCACTCGGCACTGTATCGACTTTACATCTTCCTGAAGCAGGGTCAAATGGTCAATCGTAATTTGAAAATTGACTGCATTGACCGGCCTGAACATGCACGTATGATGAGCCGGCAGCAGAAGAGGCGATCCTACCGTCCTAAATACCCGGTTGTTAATGGATGCCAACTCGGTAATCTGGATGGCATCGATTGATGGATGGACGATGGCACCACCAAGCGCCTTATTATAAGCCGTGCTTCCGGATGGTGTCGCAATGCATAAACCATCTCCACGGAATGTCTCGAAATGCTGTCCGCGTATTTCAACATCCATGACGAGCGTACCTTCAACACTTTTGACTGTCGATTCATTCAAAGCCAAAAATCTGGTTTCCCGTCCACCATGCTGATAACGGACGATTGTTTCGAGCAGTGGATATTCCACAATTTGAAATGGGGTTTTTGCTAACGCTATCACCAATTTTTCAATTTCATCAGGGGTCCAATCCGCATAAAAACCAAGATGTCCTGTATGTACTCCCACAAAGGCGGTTTTGTCCAATCGATTCTTATAACGGTGAAAAGCGTATAATAAGGTGCCATCACCACCGACAGAAATGACAATATCCGGCTGATCTTCGTCATATTCCAAATGAAAGTCCTGAAGATACGTTCGCATCCTTTGCATTAAAGTATTCGATTTCGCATCTCCTTTTGACGTAATCGCAAATTTCATATAATCCCACCTTACAATTTAGATTTCTTCCTGTTCACCCATTTATCAGTTTAAGAATCTTTCTTCCGGGAAAAAAGACGCTGTGCTTCCTGGATTTCCGTCCGGATTTGCGACATCTCTGCATCAAGCAGGAAGGCCGCTTCCGCTGCGCGTTTCAACCGCAGTTGAATATCTTCCGGGAAAATGCCTTTATATTTATAATTTAAAGAATGTTCAATCGTCGCCCAAAAATTCATCGCAAGTGTCCTGATTTGAATTTCGGCAAGTATATTTTTTTCGCCATGGATCGTCTGGACCGGGTAGCGGATGACAACATGATAAGAACGGTAGCCGCTTGCTTTTTTATGGGAAATATAATTCCTCTCTTCGACTATCTCGAAGTCATTGCGACCCCGTAAAAGTTCAACTACCTGTTCGATATCATCCACGAACTGGCACATCATGCGAAGTCCTGCAATATCCTGAATTTCGGTTCCCAATTTATCAATGGGAATATCCTTCTGGCTCGCCTTATCCAAAATGCTGACAATCGGCTTTACCCTGCCTGTTACAAATTCGATCGGCGAGTGAATATTCTCTCTCTCAAACTGTTTCCTTAATCCCTTAAGCTTAACCTTTAATTCTTCGACAGCCTGAGTATAAGGCGCCAAGAAATCGTCCCAACTCTCCATTGCCACACCACCTATATCTATCTAAAAAGCGTCTGTTCAACTCTGGTATGGGCAGTACGCTCTCCTATATCCAGCAGTACCAAGCCTTACTGCAATTCACCGCTGGATCCTATTCAATCTTACTCTAAAACAAAAAGTATGTATTAATTTCTCTATATACGGTAATCCATTTCTTGAGTTCAACGTTTATATTTTATCATATCCTGCAATTGATTCCTAAATATTCAAGTACAATACAAAAAAATTATTGCATTCAATTTGACAGCTGGAATTGTTCTTATATGATTAACCTAAGATTCAGCCAGGAAGGAAGGAAAACATGAACCAGCATATTGAAATAGAATTTAAGAATCTCTTAAGCGAAAAGGAATTTCGTCAACTGATCGATTATTTTCATATCGTTGCATCGAACTTTAAATCACAGAAAAATCATTACTTCGATACATTAGAATTCCATTTGAAAAATCAGGGCTCTGCACTAAGGATCCGGGAGAAAAATGGTCGATACGAACTGACTTTAAAACAGCCTGCTACAGAAGGATTATTGGAAACGAATCAAGATATCCCTGAAGAGGCCGCTTATGCGTTTCTGAATCATAACACTTTCCCTGAAGGCGAGATCCAACATCTTATTCTTGAATGCGGAATTAATCCAAAAGACTTTACCTGCTTTGGGACACTAAAGACGGACCGTGTTGAATTTCCTTACAAAGATGGTTTACTTGTTTTAGATCATAGTTCGTATGTGAATCAGGAAGACTTTGAACTTGAATATGAAGTGACGGATGCAAAAGCGGGAAAAAAAAATTTCCTGACCCTCCTTGAAACCCTTCAAATTCCCCAAAGGGAAACCGAAAATAAAGTTAAGAGGTTTTATCGTGCCAAATTCCAGGAATAATCCTGTTTGAACCATAATCGGAGGTGGAGAGTTTGAAAGTCCAAGATTTCAAAACTTTTATGGAATTGCAGGCAATCCAGCAATTCACAAATGGCAACATCACAAATAATGATTCATCTCGATCCATTTTCCAGGACATGCTGTCGGAACTGGTTTCGGGTGATGCTCTTGAAGGCACTTCGCAGACATTGGGTTCCTTATTAACCAATGTGGAAACGGAAACGAAGTCCTTTCTTCAATCCGGCAGCCTGAAATCAAACCCGATAGCCACTGCATATACTAACAATGAGTCCAGCGAAACCGGCACAAATTACGATCAAATCATCAGCCAGGCGGCCAGTTTATATAATCTCCCGGAAAAACTGATAAAGTCGGTCATTAAACAAGAATCTAACTTTAACCCCGAAGCCACCAGTTATGCTGGTGCAACTGGCCTCATGCAGTTAATGCCGGCAACTGCAAGGAGCCTTGGAGTTGATGATCCCAGCGATCCGGAACAAAGTATCATGGGCGGGAGTAAATATTTAAGTCAAATGATGGCCCGTTATGATGGGGACATCAAGGTTGCACTTGCTGCTTATAATGCAGGACCAGGAAACGTGGATAAATATAACGGCATTCCTCCCTTTAGAGAAACCCGGAATTATGTTCAAAAAGTGTATGGCACATTTTCAAGCTAATGAAAGCTGACCCTGATATTATTGGCGGGTCAGTTTTTTCATGTCTACATATTTCGGAGACCGCTGGACAAAATGTTAAAGCTACCTAAAATGCGGTCTATCCCGTACATTCCCCTGTGTCATACTACAGATGTAAAATTTTCTTCAAGCTATATATTTGTTATATCAGGACGTCATTGATAAAATATGAATAAATATCAACCATTTTTCTTTAAAAGGAGTAATCAACATGATGCAAGGGAACCCTACACCATATGAATTAATTGGAGAAGGGCAATTACACAGGTTAATTGATGTGTTTTACTCCAACGTTAGTCAACACCCGGATCTGCAGCCGATTTTCCCTGACGATTTAACTGAAACGGTCCGTAAGCAAAAACAATTTATGACTCAATATTTAGGTGGTCCCTCTTTATATACGGAAGAGCATGGCCATCCTATGTTGCGGGCTCGACATATACCTTTTGAAATTACACCAGATCGTGCGAAAGCATGGCTCTCATGCATGTATCAAGCTATGGACGAAGTGGGCCTTGAGGGTGAAATTAGGGAATTTTTCTATCACCGCCTTTATTTAACGGCACAGCATATGATCAATACATCCGGAACTGACGGGAAAGGAGAAGACAGTTGAGCGCACATAAACCAGTTTTCAATATTTCCGATTGGATCAAGACACAGCATTGCTATGATATAGGAAAAAAGCCAATTGAAATTTATGTTTTTGTTGATCCGCTTTGTCCCGAATGCTGGGGCTTAGAACCGATTATTAGGAAATTACAGATAGAATATGGTCAATTATTCAGTTTACGCCATGTTTTAAGCGGGAAAATCGATTCTCTTAATATGGGGAAAAATAAAAATTATGAAAACCTTGCTCAAGTTTGGGAAAAGACAGCCAGCCGCTCGGGAATGTCCTGTGACGGAAGTCTTTGGTCTGAAAACCCGATCTCTTCTCCTTATACAGCTTCCATCGCAATAAAAGCAGCGGAATTGCAGGGCCGTAAATTGGCCATTCGCTTTTTAAGGCAGCTTCAAGAATATGTATTCATAGGAAAAAGGGATATATCCAATATTGAAGTCTTGACCGAGTGTGCCAAGACGGTTGGATTGGATGTGGAGGAATTCCTTTATGACATCAATTCTTCCAGTGCTGCCAAGGGTTTTCAATGTGACATGAAAATCACCAGCGAAATGGAAGTGACTGAAATCCCTTCCCTTGTTTTTTTCAATCAAAATATTGAAGAAGAGGGAATAAAAGTTTCGGGTGTCTATTCTTACGAGGTATATGTTCAAATTTTAGAAGATATGCTGAATGGCCTTCCCGCCCCTGCCAAACCACCCTCCCTCGAAGAGTTTTTAAGCTGTTTCAAACTAGTGGCCACAAAGGAAATCGAAACGGTTTATAATATGAACAAGAATAACGTCGAGTTGGAAATGAAGAAACTTGTTTTAAAACAGTTGGCAGAGAAAATTCCGGCTAAATATGGGACGTTTTGGAGATATACAAAGAAGCAGTCATGAATTTGACTGCTTCTTTGTTGTTTAAAAAGGGAAAAACCATGCAAATCAACGATTGCATGGTTTTTTTATAAGAAATAAGGGGATGGGAGAAATTTTTTCACGATCAAACAAAGGGGTATAAGTTTGTTTGTGATTCACTTCACAATAAATAATATAACAGATTACCCATTTATGTTTCAACTATATGTGCAACTTTTCACAAATTGTTCACAATATATATTTTCCAATTATTATAACCCCTTCTGGTATCTAGCAAAATAAGAGCCTCATTTTGCTTTAACGGTATAAGTGCATTTGATATATGATATTGAAATGGTATGAATTTAATTGTGAAAAATATCACAATCCTGATTATATCTTTATTTTTCATTATCTAAACTTGCTACTTTTGTTACACCGGCATCAATTCAACCCGTTAATTTATCAGCAAATGAAAAATCCCGGCAAATCGCTAAATTTGCCAGGGTTTTCATCTATTTATACGAAAAAGGGGATGGGAGAAATTTCACGACGAACAAACAAAGGGGTATATGTTTGGATGTGATAACTTCTATATCTGTACTATAGCAGATTATACACATTAATTGCAAGAACTTGTGCGCAATTTCACATTATTGTCATATTCTTAGAATACTGCTTATTTTGAAACATAAAATCTAATAAAAAAGCAGATGATCTTTTATCCTGCTGCCAGGTTGGAGGTGGCCAAATTGAAAGGCTTTATTCTACTTATACTCTTGATAGGGTCGCTATTCGTCCAGCTACTCGGTATCATGAACCTCATTCCTCTGTATTTTACCTCCCCTATTTTATTTTTTGTTTTCTTCATTATTCTTCACAGCTTAAATCAGAGAAACCGCTTTAAAGGATTATAACGGATATCCATATTAGATGAAAAGGAACCCGAAGCCATTCGGGTCCCTTTCACATCCTATTTATTCAAAAGCTCTTCCAACTCATTTAATTTTTCTTCGAATACATTCATGGCTTCTTGTACAGGCTCGGCTTTTGTCATATCGACGCCAGCCTTTTTGAGTACTTCAATCGGATAATCAGAACTTCCAGATTTCAAGAACTCCAGATACCTTTTGACAGCAGGCTCTCCTTCTTCAAGGATTTGCTTGCTTAAAGCTGTTGCTGCACTGATTCCGGTCGCATATTGATAAACATAGTAATTATAATAGAAATGTGGAATACGTGCCCATTCCAAACCGATTTCTTCATCAATGCTCACATTCTCGCCAAAGTATTTCTTGTTCAGCTCATAATATTCCTTAGTGAGCATATCCGCTGTCAATGCTTCCCCATTTTGAGCTTTAAGATGAATGGTATGTTCAAACTCTGCAAACATCGTTTGGCGGAACAATGTTCCACGGAAACCTTCTAGATAGTGATTCAATAAATAAATGCGTTTCTTTTCTTCTTCGATTGTATTAAGTAAATAATCATTCAACAGGTTTTCATTACAAGTCGATGCAACTTCCGCTACAAATATCGAATAATTCCCGTATGGGTATGGCTGGTATTTACGCGTATAGTAGCTATGGACCGAATGCCCAAACTCATGAACGAGCGTGAATAGGTTATTGACGTTATTTTGCCAGTTCATTAAAATATATGGATTCGTCCCATATGTACCAGAAGAATAGGCACCGCTTCGTTTCCCTACGTTTTCATGTACATCGACCCAACGGTTTTCAAATCCCTCTTTCAAAACATTCAAATAGTCCTCACCAAGCGGAGCAAGACCCTTTAGGACATAATCTTTGGCCTCCTCATATGTCACTTCCATCTTCACTTCTTTTACAAGAGGAGTGAATAGATCGTACATATGAAGTTCATCTAATTCGAGTACTTTTTTACGTAAATCAAGATAACGGTGCAGTAAAGGCAAGTTGTCATTGACTGTTTTAACGAGATTATCATATACGGTCTCCGGAATGTTATTGCTACTTAACGCCGCTTGGCGTGCTGAATCATATTTTCGTACTGTGGCATTGAAATTATGGTTTTTCACCTCTCCTGACAAGGTTGAAGCAAACGTATTACGGAACTCACCATACTTGCTGTATACCCCTTTAAATGCCTCCTCACGTACACGTCGATCATCGCTCTCAAGAAAACGGATATACCTTCCGTGAGTTATTTCCACTTCATTTCCCTCTTCATCCTTGATGGTCGGGAATTTCAAATCAGCATTGTTAAGCATACCGAAAGTATTGCCTGATGAATCGAGTACTTCTGATGCTTGTGCCAATAATTCTTCCTGCTCGGCAGATAAGATATGGGGTCTCTGAAGATTAATTTCCTCTAAAGAATGTTTATATAATTTCAATTCTTCTTTTTCTTCTAAAAACCCTTCCAATTTGCTTTCGTCAATACTCAATAACTCAGGAACCATATATGAAAACGCAGCTGCTGCCTGGGCGTATAAAGCTTTGGCCCGATCCTCCATCCCTTGGTAAAAAGGATTGGTTGTATCTTGGTCATTGCGCATATGTGAATAAGAATAAACTTTCCCAAGCTTCTCGAATACTTCATCTTGGAGTTGAAGGGCTGCAAATAATTTTTCTGCGCTTTCGCCCAACGTCCCTTTATGTGCCTCCGCTTTCTTGAGGTCTTCCTTCACTACTTTGAAAGCAGCTTCCCAATCTTCTTCGGTGGCGAAGATATCTTCCAGTCTCCAAGTATCCTCTGCAGCTATTTCACTTCTTGATGGTAATGCATTCACTTTTGTTTCCTGTGCCATAAAAATTCCTCTCCATTCTATAGAAAACTCGCCAATCAGCTAACTCATTAAACCGGATTGAACGCTGCAATTATGCATACGGCATTCATGCTTTCTAAAAGTTTTTAAATCTCGTTCTTATTACTATTTCTCCAATAACAAAAATAATCCTGCCATTTCATCTGAATTCAAGATAAATAGGGATGTTCTCCCTGATTATACTGGATATTCCCCTTTTCCAGCATCAACTTATGCTTATCATAGAAAAATTTTTCCATCATTTGAACTTGATCACTGGTGAAGGGAAGGGAAAATTCCTTCTCAACTTTAAAAACCCCCTCTTCCAACTTTGATATGTAACCCATGTGCTCCAATAACTTAATGTATTGACCTACAGGGTACTCCAAGGGTGGTTTTTCATGAAGCAATGGCAACGGCCTGAACTTTATTTCCCCTTTTTTTGAACGCTTCTTAAAAAAGTGGATAATATTCGCCATGAAAATCTTTTCCCCCATTTTTTTCTCTTGAAACACATCCATGTAAAACCATGCCTGCCATTCAATCGGGGCTGTTTCGATCAAAAGCATCCCTCTGACTGGAACACCCACTTCAATGGGAATTGTCGCAGGTGTAATATGATGTAAATACAGTTCTTCGAAAAAAGGATCGTTTCTACGTGCAGTTTTCACACGATAGAGGGACCAGTCTTTTCGTTTATATCTCCAAGCAGGCAGAAAAGGGAAACGAAAGCTGTTTTGGGGCAATGCCCGACTAGGGGGAAGGAGTTTTAAGGAAGCTGAAGTAAATTCGGCAAATACGGTTCTAGGGGAGAAGGGAGTGAGGTTCTTCAATACTGATAAATGATTAGTTTCCGGGCAATACATCCAAAGAAACGGATGGTGCCAGCTGCCGCTGACAAAGAGCCATTGGAAGCGGGATAAACTGAATTCATACATGCTTTTCCTTTTTAAGCGTTTTGCAGCGAGGATCCAGATTGGCTTGATGCCCACGCTTTGATAGGCTCTTGTTCGTTCAATGAATTCAACCTCCGGGATTACGGAGCATTGAAATTCTATTGCATAGCGATTCCCCCCTATCGTAGCTAAGATATCAGCCCTTTTCTTAATTTCGGGAAAGTAGGCTTCTAAATCCACTTGATAGCCGTGTGATAAAAACCACTGAAACAATTTTCTTTTTCCCATTAAGTGATAGGCGGATTCCGGTTCTGAAGAAGCACGGCATGAAGAATTATTTTTATGGGCGAAATGCGGGATCCTGACGTTTCCTGCTTTGATGGACATTTCCATCTTGCAACACGGACAGTAATAATTTGCTGACTTTCTCCATTCAGCAAGCACGTTTGCCGATATCCTTTCAGGAAGGGTCATCCAAGTCCCATCTTTCTTTATCGCAGTTAGCATACATCTCCTCCTCATCCACTACATTCGCTTGCATCGCTAAGGATCCCTTCCTTTTAATAAAAAAAAATGCCAGATCGGCATAAAGGAAAGTTAATTTCTATAGAAGGGGTGAAAGCAATCGGCAAGTGGATTCCAATACTTTTAACCCGAAATTCCGTTTGGAAAATGCAACAATTTCCACCTCTTGGGATACCTTTATATCTTCCAAAAAATCATTTACAAGCTGTTGTGTACTTTCCGTCCGGTAGAGAAAGGCATTGACTTCGAAATTCAAGTGAAAGCTTCTCATATCCATATTGGTTGTCCCAATTGAAGCCAGTTGGTCATCAACGATGATGATTTTACTATGCATGAAGCCCTCATTATATTGGAATATACGAACTCCCGAAGCAAGCAATTCGGGAAAATAGGTTCTCGAAGCATGAAATACTATATGCTTATCGGGATTCTTTGGGACCAGCAGCCTGACATCCAAACCACTTAAAGCAGCTACCTTCAATGCTTGAAAGATATCGTCGTCAGGAACGAAATAGGGTGAGGCAATCCAGACGGACTTTTCTGCAGAAGTGATCATCTTAAAAAAAATGCTCTTAATGATCGTCCACTCACTATCAGGCCCGCCGCCAATCAATTGAACTCCACCATGCTCATGATGGACCGGCACGCCAGTCAAGAGATATTCATCCGTTAAAAAGCTATTATTGGTGCTATAATACCAATCCTGCAGAAATATGATCTGTAAAGTCCTGACCGCTTCCCCTTTCACGATAAGATGCGTATCACGCCAAGAACCGAATTTCGGATCATGACCCAAATATTCATCCCCAATATTGAGGCCACCGATGAAACCGACAGAGCCATCTATCACAATTATTTTACGGTGATTACGAAAGTTGAATTTATTATTTAATAAAGGGAGATGCAACGGACCAAAGGCAACCATTTCGACCCCTGCATTCTTCAGTTCATCGATATAAGAGCGAGCTAACTTCCATGAACCAACCGCATCATAGAGAAAACGGACTTTTACCCCTTCTCTTACTTTTTGTATCAAGACATCCTTTAGCACACCGCCAATGCGGTCATCCCTAACAATATAATATTCTAAATGAATATGATGTCTGGCTTTTTTTAATTCTTCGATGATATTGGAAAATGTCTCCTTACCATTCCTTAAAATCCGGGTTTCGGTCGTAAAAGAAATAGGGCTATTCCCTAGCCTATTTGCAAGAGTGAATAATTGCTGAGAGTTCTCGCCCATTTCCTTAATTCGATCATTATATTCCGCTTCGCCGCTTAATTTCACGAATCTTTGCTTATCCAAAAAGTACTTCTTGCGAAATATCCTTTCTTTCCGAAAATTACGGCCAAACAAAAAGTAAAATAAGAAACCGATGAAAGGGAAAGCGCCAAAAATAACAAGCCATGTAATGGTCTGTATGGGATCCCGATTTTCCAGGAAAATGATAAAACCAATTATCACCAACAAAAGGGTCAATATAAAGCTAGAATAAAAAATCAGCCCGCCACTGACGTCATTTGTTATAAAATACCAAATCCCGACCAACAAGAGAATAAGCAGACCGATGCCAACTATATTCTTCACCTAGACTACCTCCAATTAACAAACACAGGCACATGTAAAAAACCTCCTTGCCTAAGGTAAAAAAAATTTATTCTAGGACGAAAAGGCCGATTTCAGTAGAAATCGGCCTCAACAGTCTATGCGAAATATTTATCGACCGTTGTGAATACATCATTTTCGATAACTATTTTCCCGTACTCTTCAAGCATGTGCACCGTTATTGGTGACTCCTGACTATATTCCAATAAAAGACTTAGTACATTATCGATTTCTTCCTCATCAATCTCCGCCTCGGAAAATTCGATATAAAGATAATATTTATTTTGATAAACATAAAGTTTTGTCGTCCAGTCATCCAATCCATGACGCTTACTTAATGAAATGACATCCTCAAAATCATCGAATGTCGTGATGAATTCAATCATACCATCTTCGAATGTCATACCGCTTTCTTCATCCTTACCATGGAAATGTTGATCAAGAAGCGTATCCATCTTATCTGATACATTAAAATCCTTTAACTTATCATCTGAAAGAGGCAGCTCGAGTTTCTGACCATCTTTGGCAAGCTGGGCTTTTGTGACCAAAACTTCCAAGCCTTTTTCAAGAGCTTGAACTTGAATCCATAAAGGTCCTTCAATCATGAATTCTTCTTCTTGATGCACTTCATCCATCATTTCCCAAAAAAGCTCCTCACTTCTCTCACGACTGTACCAAATTTCTTCGCGATCGAAGCCTCTTTCCTCAATATCTATATAGGAAATATAAAATTTCACTGTATCATCATTAATGCGTTCGATTTCCATGATTCCCCTCTCCCTTCCTTTCTCATTTTGAAGGGATAATAACCCCCAAGCGAAAATTGCTCTTAAAAGCTCTTTACCCGTAAGTGAATACTGTAAATCATGATAGCCATTAAAACAGACTATTTTACATCATTTTATGACAAAACCTTGAAGAAGGGAAATAAAAAACATTACTTATCTAAAAAACAATTGTTTGCCTAATATTCCATTCATTCTATAAAAAAATTCATCCGCATGCAACTATCACAATGCTTTCTTCAAATTTAATCTTACTGTAGTATATGCCTTATTATATACATGGCCTGGGGAGTAGCATTCTTATTTTATCTTTAAATGATGACCGGCCATAGGGACTTGCTGAAGATGCCAAACGTCTGTCGCCTATGGATTCGGTCATGCCCGGTTATTAAGGTGAAAAATCGGTTATGTATAAAGAAAAAGCCCTGCACAATTCCTGGCAGAGCTTGAAAGACCTTATTAGTTGACCATACGTTGTGCTTCCCGCAACTGGAAGGTACGAACTTTACGTGGTAAAAAGCGTCTTATCTCATCTTCGTTATAACCAACTTGAAGCCGTTTCTCGTCAAGGATAATTGGACGTCTCAACAGTCCTGGGTTTTCCTTGATCAATTTATATAATTCTTGAAGAGGCAGGCTCTCTAAATTTACGTTTAACTTTTGGAAAGTTTTTGACCGTGTTGAAATGATTTCATCGGTGCCATCTTCTGTCATTCGAAGAATTTCTTTTATCTCATCAATCGTCAACGGTTCTGAAAAAATGTTTCTTTCTTTATATCCAATCTCATGTTCCTCTAACCATGCTTTTGCTTTTCTGCATGAAGTACAACTAGGTGATGTATATAATGTTACCATGTTTACTCACACTCCCTAAATATAGAATCGGTGATCTATGAGGGGAAATCTACTATTAGTATTCATAAGTACCACTCTAATTTGAAATAATTTTAAATAAGTATTTCATATTCTTTATTATACACTAATTTATTTAAAATGAATACCCTTTTTGATATTTGAAAAAATCCTTTTAAACTTCTGGTTTAGCCTGTACTATAGGCTATTTCGTTTTTTTATGTAATACATTAAATCCACTTTTTCTAATTGAAAATACCTACCTATCATTCTCATTTAACTCTCAATTCGGCCCTCATGATTTTTTAATTAGCTCGTTACTTTTATTTACCCCCATTCCTTGTCAATAAACAAGATCTTGTTAATATATTTTCTTTAACAAAAAGAAAATTCCTCCTTTTTACAAGAAAAACCATTCTTTTAGCACATATAATTCCAAAAGTAAAAAAGGTAATTCAAAAGAATCAGCAATAAGGGAACAATCTACCATCCAAGAAGTTATAGATATTCATTTTCCTGCAATAAATGCATAAGAAAAGCGAGTTTGCCTGCAGTTTTTTATTTGCAAGACGTTCAGTTCAATTTCAGAAATCCGCTCCCTATACGCCGACTGTCAGCCAAGCGTCTGTGGGGTTTTGGCTAGCCAGTTTTTCGGCAGGAGTGTCGCAAATTCCTTCAATATATTAGGGTTACATCCTAAAAAAAGTAAAAATCGGAGGTTTACCAAGTCTTCTATTAAAAAACATGGTTCGGGGTAAAACCATTCCGGACCTCCTTTCATCGACAAATTCTAAGAATAGACAGTTTCTCTCAATTTTTCTAAAAATAGTTCCGGTTGTTTTCTGCTGGAGCACTTTTACTTTTTCGTTATCCTGAGCTGTTTTTTCGTCCGTTCACGCCTTCCTTTACCGTACTTTTTTCAACAAACTAAAAAGGACCGGTGAACTGAACTGCACCCCAATTGTTAGACAACATCTAACAATTGGAGGTGTATTTTTTTGACTAAATATACGATAGACGAAAAATCACATGCAGTTTTAGAGTACTTAGAAGGGAAAAAATCCTATAAATCCATTGCTCAAGAAAGAAATGTAGGTTTATCCCCTCTGAAAAGATGGGTCGCTCGCTATCTAAAACATGGGATGGAAGGACTTGTTCCATCCTATACAAATTACACTCTGCCCTTTAAACTAGAGGTACTTAAATATATGAACGAATATGGGGCATCGATCAACGAGACCGCTGTACACTATAACCTTCCTTCCGATTCTACACTTTTGAATTGGGTAAATCAGTTTAAGGAAGGAGGTATAGACGCCCTAAAACCAATGAAAAAGGGGCGTCTATCCATGAAAAAAATCGCAAGCTAATGGCTCTCAAGAAGCACTTCTTGCCGAATTAGAATACTTACGTGCAGAGAATGCCTATCTAAAAAAGTTGAATGCCTTAGTTCAAGAAAAGGAAGCCTTACAAAGAAAGAAAAAGCGAAAGTAGTCCATGAACTAAGGAAACAATTTGATTTAAAACTGCTTCTATCCATTTCTAAAATGGCACGGAGTACGTACTATTATTGGGTAAACGCCTTCGGGCGTGAGGATAAATACACAGAAATTAAATCCCTTATCAAAGAGATTTTCCATACGCATAAAGGGCGTTATGGGTATCGGCGTATTACCCTAGAATTACGTAACCGAGGTGCTCCCATCAATCATAAAACAGTTCTCCGATTGATGAATGAACTAGGATTGAAGTCATTGATTCGCATGAAGAAATACCGTTCGTACAAAGGGAACATCGGTAAGATTGCGCCCAACATTCTAGCACGTGATTTCAAGGCGGCAAAGTCCATTGAAAAATGGGGGGTGACAGATGTCACGGAATTCCATCTAGCTGGGGAGAAACTATACTTATCAGCCATTCTTGACCTGTTTAATGGAGAAATCATCGCCTATAATATCGAATCTCGGCCTGTTTATCCGCTCGTTTCCAAAATGCTGGATAAAGCCTTTGATCGCTTGGAATCGAAAGATTCACCCATTCTCCATTCAGATCAGGGCTGGCATTATCAGATGAAACAATACTCGCATGATTTGAAAAAACATAACATTACACAAAGCATGTCCCGCAAAGGAATTGTCTCGATAATGTGGTCATTGAAAACTTCTTTGGCTTATTAAAATCCGAATTACTCTATCTTCAAGAATTTGAAAGCATGGAGCATTTCAAACAAGAACTAGGAGATTATATCCATTACTACAATCATCAACGAATCAAGGTAAAATTAAAAGGCATGAGCCCGGTAGATTACCGGGTTCATGCCCTCAAGGCTGCCTAAGTAAATAAAGTGTCTAACTTTTTGGGTTCATTCAAACAACCGGCCCTTTTTTCTCAAACTTCCATCTCTTTAAAAATATCCGTTTCCTGACCTGCATTCAAGCTTAGTACATCCTCTACATCTTGATAAGATTTCCCATAAAGGTCATCATCTTTGTAAGTATGGATTTCAGAATAAATCTCTTTCATGAAATCAAATACGTCTTCTTCATCAACAGATGGATTTGCCGGCCAATATAAGATTTCCATAGGCGTGTTCTCCTTAGTGGCAAGCGATTTTCTGCTGTAGGAAATCGAAGAAGCATGATGGAATCCTTCCCTTTTATAAAATTTCAGCCTTTTAAATGTATCATCATCATTTTCTTGTACTGGTTCGACTTCCAGCAAAATCGTTTTCTGCTTTTTTTGCAATTTTTGAATCAATTTCCTTCCTAATCCCTGCCCCCTTGAATTCTTTGATACAAATAGGTAATCAACGAATATAAACTCTTCCCCTTCCACATACAATAAAACATGGTCGGGACCTTCATCCTTTTTATATATTTCCTGCTTATCTTCTAAAAGAACTTCTATATGTTCTTTGGACTTCATTTCTTCAATAGGGAAATACTGGTTTAATTTTTCATACCAATTCATAATTTAATCTCCTCATTTGCTAGTTTATACTTTCCAGATTTTTTCTTATCCACTACAATGGAACTTAAATAGCTTGAAAATATTAGGAGGGGTTTAGATGATCAGTTACTTTATCGACTTTTTTTTAGTCGCTGCTTGCGTTATTGGTATTACAGCTGTGAATGGCGTTGTGACGAATGGCATCGGCGAAAAATGGTTTGGCGGGAAACGTCACTCTCATATTTTCGATCAATCGAAACGAATTCAGTCAGGATGGAGTCAAGTTGGCGGGAATAAAAAGCGGTAATTCAGAGAGAAATTGGATGACCGGAAGGATTCCTAGGTCATCCATTTTTTCATGGGGTATAGTCTACTCCCTTTGTATATCGATTTGCTGCATTCCATAATAAGTATTCATCAATACCATTATCATTCAATGCTTTTATTTGGGCTTCCACTTCTTCCTTACCATACCTTTGATAATTCCCCTCCCCTAAATATGAGGCAGTAAAATCTTGTAGCCAAGGTCTAGAAGTAGGTGGCGTTTTTAATTCCTTCAGCTTCCCGTTCTCCAATTTCGCATATTCCTTAACGAGATCATACGGCTCCAAATCAGGCTTATCGATACCAAAATAAGATGTCCAGTGACTTGGATAGATCATGGAGGAAATTACATCGACATTCTCAGAGATTTTTGTGAAGTTTTGCCCAATTCCGGGAGCTTCAGGCAATGTAGCAGCATATCCAAAAATATCCACTGATACTTCCACATCATATGGCTCCAGTTGTTTTCTCGCATAACTTACGAAATCCGTCACTGCCTGAACCCTTTTGGCTGTATGACTTACTTTCGCTTCATCATATTCACCGACATCATATTTCAAATCATCTTCCTTGTTTTCGAATCCTTCGGGAAAACGGACATAGTCAAATTGAATTTCTTTAAAACCCATCTTTGCAGCTTCAATGGCAATACCGACATTATAATCCCACACCTCTTTTAAGAATGGGTTAACGAAGGCTTCCCCTCGACCATTCTTCCATACCTTTTCGTCATCTAAAAAAGATAATTCAGGCTTCTCTTTGGCCAGAAGGGAGTCTTTAAAAACGACTACCCTTGCAATCGGATAAATCTGTTTATCTTCCATTTTTTTCAGCATTACCCTTGGATTTTTTATGTAGTCTTTACCAATCCCAGCATATGGAGAATCTGGATCTTCGGTTTGATAAGTAACGTTCCCCAAGTCATCCTTAATATCAATGACCATCGCATTCAAATCGGTTTCATCTACATATTTAATAAGTTCATTCATTTTCTTGCCACCCGCTGCAGGCCCTGTCACATATATTCCGCGCACAGCATCCGGATAGTCGAATTTCAACCCCGAATCAAAAACAAAACGCGGTACGCTCTCAGGCAAATCTTTATTTTCTAATGCTACCTGCCTGGTTTCGTTCATGCCTTCCGCATGAACTGGCTGTTGAATCAGGAATATGCACATACCTGTCATCAACCATTTACACATTGGTTTCATTTTCTCCACCTCATTCGCCATCAGTCATCAATATTCAACAAATATAATAAACCCCTTTCTTTAATACCACAAACAATTAATTTTACTCCTATATATTATAAATAATTAAAAAACTCCGCCTTACAAAGTTTATATCTTAAAACCCATAGGTGGAAATACGTTCCTCAGCACTGTATTCCCTTGTATGTATCCTTCCCTAAAATCATCTGCTCATAGTGAAATATAGTAAACGGTTTGATTTTCCTTGAGTCTTTCATTTCTTCCATAATCAAAAAAAGGAAACGGAAAATCCGTACTTTTGCTTGATTACCGATTCGATTATACATTTAATATGAATAAATGCTAAAATACAGTTATAGTGGACAATTCGTATTCTCAGAATGGCATCGATACTGGACAAAACGGCCCTCCACAAGATTTAAATGAGCGTTCCCTTTCATGGGCTTCACGCACATTTCTTTCAAAGAAAGTGGATTCATTTTCTATTTATCCTTACAATAATGAAGAGCGAATATCCATTTATCAATAAACGCATTTAGAGGAGTGACTAGCAGTTGAAAAGGATTTTCTCCGGCATTCAGCCATCCGGTTCCGTTACTTTAGGAAATTACATCGGAGCCATGAAACAATTCGTTAACTTACAAAATGAATATGAATGTTTCTTTTGTATTGTTGACCAGCACGCAATTACAGTTCCACAAGATCGCCTTAAGTTAAGGAAAAGCATTAAAACTTTGGCCGCTTTATATTTGGCCATTGGTCTAGACCCTGAAAAGAATACCATCTTCATTCAATCAGAGGTACCTGCGCATGCTCAGGCAGGCTGGATTTTACAGAGTATATCCTATATTGGTGAACTTGAGAGAATGACCCAATTTAAAGACAAATCCGCTGGCAAAGAAGGGGTATCAGCAGCACTTCTTACTTACCCGCCGCTGATGGCTGCCGATATTCTCCTTTATGGTACGGATGTCGTTCCTGTCGGGGAAGATCAAAGACAGCATCTTGAATTGACACGCGATTTGGCTGAACGCTTCAATAAAAAGCACAATGATATTTTCAAAATCCCGGAAATCAGCCTTCCTACAGAAGGGGCACGTATCATGTCCCTTCAAGAACCAACCAAGAAAATGAGCAAATCGGATCCTAACAAAAAGGCAACGATTGCCTTATTGGATGATCCGAAGCAAATCGAAAAAAATATCAAGAGCGCAGTTACCGATTCCGAAGGTATTGTCCGTTACGATAAGGAAAACAAAGCCGGAGTTTCCAACCTGATGTCCATTTACTCCATCTTCAGTGGAAAAACCTATTCAGAAATTGAAGAGATGTATGAAGGCAAAGGTTATGGCGACTTTAAAGGTGATCTGGCTGATGTGGTACTTGGAGAAATCCTACCAATCCAGGAACGCTTTAATGAATTAATCGATTCGCCTGAATTGGATGAAATTCTGGACCGCGGTGCAGAAAAAGCCAACATTGAAGCCAATAAAATGATCAGAAAAATGTATAATGGCATGGGACTTGGCAGAAAGAGATAAAAAAAGACGATCCTCATCGGATCGTCTTTTTTTTGTTCATAATATCGATGGGCTATCGCCAGCTTCCACTTGCCAAAGCTTTTCAAAAAAAGGCTGCCCCTTCACCAAATTTTCACAAAGTTGAAGGTGCTTCTCTGACCAGCCTTCCTTCATTTCTTCATATAACTCTAGCCAAGCTATCTGAAAATCCATTTCTTGAATGCTTTCATATTTTTCAGGGGCCCATTCTGTATACCAATAGCGGATTTCAGCAGTATTTTTCGCCGTGAATAATTGGTCCATGGCCATGAATAGTAATTGCTTAAGCTGTCTTTCTTTTCTTGTCAACCCATTCATGAATAAGGGAGACGGCGACAAAATATGATATTCTTTCTCAGATGTAGGTTTTTCAGTAAAGGTGTAATCCATCTCATCATGGTTTTCTATCATGTCATAAACAATTTGTTCCTGCCGGGGAATTATTCTGCTTTTCCTGATCGGAATATGATACCCTATCGTATCAACAGCTAAAATTCCATTTCCATCAGTCACGATAAAACAATAGTCAAGCTGAATTCGTTCATGATTTTTCCTTGCATATGCTTTTTGATACACGTCATTCAGCAATGGCTTAGGTAATTCTGACAAGTCGTTTTCTATGTAGTGGAACAATGTTGCTGACACTTTCAACAAAGGAACTTGATCTAGTAGTTCGATCCCATCATCCTTCCTCCATTCATGAAAATGACAAATATTATAGCCGTTTTCTTCTCCTTCAAACCAGTTAACCCATACATCATGAAGATATAACATCATTCATCCCTCACTTAAACAAATTTCTGTTTGTCAATCAGTATAGGCAGGAACCATACAATTTATTCCTATTCTAGAAAACAGATTATAAAAAAAGAACGTATATATTAGCTATTTATTGATAAGAATTTTTCAGATTGAATAATGAATGATTTTTTCACAGAGAGTTTTTCGTAATTTTTCACTAGGTAATAGCCACTACAGTATCCAAGCATATATGGGTATCCTTTCGTTCCAAGCAGAAGCACATCATGAAGAGGGTCTGTACGCTTTATCATGTGCTTTTCCTCTAAATGTTTGCTCCAAAATTCTCGTAGTTTATCTTCCTGATATAACTTAGTCCATTTCGCTAAAAATTTTGTTCCTAAATATTTTCCCACCGTTCGTTCCGCTAGCCCTTCCATGATCATCGTATCAAGGAGAGTAAATTCTTTTTGGTCCTTTTTCAAGTGATGCAATCGGCAGACATGATGATATTCATGAATCAACAGGGCCTCCATTTCCTTTTCAGCTATACCCTTGTCGTAAAAAAGGAATAGTTTATCTTCAAATGCCAACCCTGACTTTGTTTCAACTGTTTTCTTCCATATCCCAGAAGACATGAGCGGAAAAATAAATATGGGAACATCAGGCCCTCCCCATAGTTTCTTATAAGATGTGAACAGGCTTTGTGTTTTTTCCCATACATTATTTTCTTTTAAGTCTTCCCATGTGAGTTTCGTTTTTTGATTCGGCGAATACATGCCATGCTTTAATAAATGATGATAAATCATATCCGCATCAAGCGTATTGTTGAATGTGCTTTTAAGTCTTTCCATCATCTGGACCGGGTGGTTGAAATCCTTCCTCATCCATTCATCAGTTGAAATGACCCCCATTTCCCATACACCTCCGCTTCTTTTGACTATCGTATGATTTAAAAAAGCTGAATGACACATTTTATATCCTGCATTTTCCCTTCAACACAAAAAGAGCAGATCTCAAAAGATCTGCTCTTCCTTCTGTTTGTTTTATTGATATTTCTTGAAAAGAATAGTAGCGTTATGTCCACCGAATCCAAGTGAATTGCTGATGGCGGCATTGATTTCGCCCTTCCTTGCTTGATTCGGGACATAGTCCAAATCACACTCAGGGTCTGGTGTTTCAATATTGATGGTTGGAGGCAAAATGCTGTCCCTGATTGCCTGAATCGTGAATATTGCTTCCACACCGCCTGCTGCCCCTAACATATGGCCTGTCATTGATTTAGTGGAACTTATTGCAAGTTTATTAGCATGGTCGCCAAAGACTTCTTTGACTGCCATCGTTTCATATTTGTCGTTGTAAGGCGTACTCGTTCCGTGGGCATTCACATATTGGATGTCTTCCGGATTCAAACCTGCATCCTCAATAGCAATTTTCATCGCTCTTGCCCCGCCTTCTCCACCTGGTGCCGGAGCGGTAATATGGAAGGCATCTCCAGTTGATCCATAACCAGCTATTTCGGCATAAATCTTGGCTCCTCTATTCAATGCATGTTCAAGATCTTCCAGAACGATGATTCCAGCTCCTTCGCCGATTACGAAACCATCACGGTTAAGATCGAAAGGACGGCTAGCAGTTTGTGGATCAGGATTGGTCGATAAAGCAGTATTTGCACAGAATCCTGCAACCGACATTTTTGTTATTGGCGCTTCGGCTCCACCTGTGATCATCACATCGGCATCGCCACGTTGAATGGCTTTAAACGCGTCACCAATTGAATTTGTTCCTGTTGCGCAGGCTGTTACCGTACATGAATTGATTCCTTTAGCACCCAGTAAGATAGATACCTGGCCAGCTGCCATGTCCGGAATCATCATCGGTACGAAAAATGGGCTCACCCGTTTATACCCTCTGTTTAAAAAGTTTTCATGCTGTGTCTCAAGAGTCTCCAGCCCGCCGATACCCGAACCGATCCAGACCCCGATACGTGCTGCATTTTCATCCGTTATTTTCAGCTCACTATCATTATAGGCCATAACGGATGCTGCAATTGCATAATGGGTAAAACGGTCCATCTTACGCGCTTCTTTACGATTAATATAAGTCTCTATATCAAAGTCCTTGATTTCAGCAGCCACTTTAACTGGGAATTCTTCAGCATTCAAACGAGTTAAAGGCCCTATTCCTGATTTCCCCTCGATTATATTCTTCCATCCAGTTTCTGCATCATTACCAACTGGTGAGATTGCTCCAATACCTGTTACAACTACACGACGATTAGTCATTAAAATGGCTCCTTCCTATTTTAAAGCTCTTACGTTTTGCTACTTCTTTTATTTACCCCACCTAAGAGCGATCGCTCCCCATGTAAGGCCACCACCAAAACCGACCATGACGATTAAGTCATTGTCCTTGATTCTTCCTGCTTCCATTTCTTCCACAAGGGCCATTGGAATGGACGCTGAAGAAGTATTTCCATATTTATGAACCGTTTTTGTCATTTTTTCAAGCGGGAGACCCAAGCGTTCCCTTGAAGCTTCCATAATGCGTATGTTTGCTTGATGCGGGACAAGCAGATCGACATCTTCTTTTGTCAAACCAGCTTTGTCCAATACACCCAGGCTGGATTCCCCCATCTGACGGACAGCAAATTTAAATACTTCACGTCCATTCATATGAATGAAATCTCCTTCCTGTAATAAGTGCTTCCCGCCAGTTCCATCTGCGCCTAATTCAAAGGAAAGGACCCCTTTGCCTTCCGATACAGGTCCAAGTACAGCTGCACCCGCACCGTCACCAAAAAGTACAGCAGTATTGCGGTCTTCCCAATTGGTTACTTTCGAAAGTTTTTCAACACCGACGATCAACACATGCTTATATGCACCTGTCTTAATAAATTGCTGTGCCGTGATCATTGCATACATAAAACCGGCACACGCAGCACTTACATCCATTGCAGCTGCCTTCATCGCTCCCAATTTCTCTTGAATCATGCAAGCGACAGAAGGAAACGACTGATCAGGCGTAACAGTAGCTACAAGAATTAAATCTATCTCATCAGCAGAAATTTCCGCATTTTTCAATGCAGCTTTTGCGGCTTCATAAGCCATATCTGATGTATCAATATCATCATTTGCAATTCTTCTTTCCTCAATACCCGTCCTAGTCCGGATCCACTCGTCGGAAGTGTCCATAATTTTCTCTAAATCCGCATTTGTAACGATTTTGTCGGGTAAGTAGCGGCCAAGCCCAAGTATACCAGCATTCATCTTGCCATCCCCTTATATTTTAATGAGTTATTATAAGCATCTATTATTACCTGGTACTAATTTTATATAAAAAAACACTTCCTTGCAAGAGTTAACAATTTGAATAGCTAAAGAAATCTCTTTTCGAAGTCGGACAAGCGCCTATGCCAGGGGAAATTGGGGACATACATTATAAATAAAAGGAGATAGGAGGAATTTATTGTGGACATCTTCAATCGCAACAACCAGGGAACCCAGGATGATCATTTTTCGAATTTGATGTTTGGCAGGAAAGCTGAACCTGAGCAAGAGGAATCGAAGATTGATTACATGCAATTGATGGAGAGTGTTGAAACTTTGATGAGCTTATACAGTCAATACAAACCGGCCATCGATAAAATTAACCTGAGCCCATTGATCGCCAAGTTCTTGAAAAAAGAATAAAAAAATAAGGCTGCCCTTTTACCCGGACAGCCTACCTTCAATTAACGCTGAGCATCTTGTTTTCCAAGCTCATAAGCTTCTTGCATCACGCTTTTAAAGAGCTCCATGAATGGCTCTGCCATCTCCATTGAGAATGGAATCCCGCTTGCTTCAAGCTTCGCTTTAGCCTCTGGGAAGTACTTCATGGCGATCCCCATAAATTCAAGAGTTTTATCTGAACTCATTTGCATTTCCCCCTATCTTTTGAATAACCATCAATTGATCATTGTGATGCCCAAATAAAGCTCAATATTATCATAATTCCACTTGTCCCTTTCGTAAAGGGCGCAAATATAAAATCATGAATATCTTTTGACGTTTATTCCTATCCTTGAACATTATAGTACAAGACTTATAGGGTAGAGGCAAATATACAGTTTTGTCCTTTCCAAATAACGAAGCTTTCGGTTTTATATATTCCTTCGAATTTAAGCATTAAGGTCCTCTCCCCGTTAATCACGCTTTCTCCACTCTTTAAGTAAATTTAATCTTTTATTATGTTTTCTTTGTAGAGCAATGCCTTCTTCCGGGTCCATTTTGCTGTGCACCTCAAATATTGATCCTTTATTGATTTTAGTTTTTGGTTGGGAAATGAATGAATCCATAGTTTCACCAAATATTAACTTGGCACATTTATTCCAATGATCATCAATACTGCTGCACAATTGGATGGCCCTATCGGAAGTGGAGGTAAGCACTGCTTCCAAATCATTCACAAAATCAGTGATGAAGAGGGCATCTCCGGTATATTCGTTAGCGATTGCCGCTTTGATATCTGACTGACCAAGTTGATTGATTCCAGCCTCAAAGCTCATGCCTTCCGGTTGCCAAGGTCCATAAATGGTCGGTAAAAATATGATTTTTGCAGAATCAATTCCTTCGATCGAGTTTAAAATGGACTGAAAAATACTGACATCTCCTTCAATTGGCATGAAAATAACAAAATTTGGCGTTTGATTAGATCCATTTTTTTTGCATTTTTCAATGAAGTAAACGATTTCGCCTATAAGAAAATCGATTTTACCCGTTTTTCCGCTTTGAATATCGTAACAAGATATGAAAACAGTGTCCTGCTGTGAAATATCCAATAATTTAAGTTTATTTATCGGAAAATATATATAGTTCGAACTTCTACCTATTTCAAGTTCCTTTTCTTCCATAATATAACGACTTGCTTCGGAATCAGCCCAATCAATTCCGATTACTTCTTCACCTTGGTTCAAAAAATATTGAGTTACATGGAATCCCACAAATTGATAAGTGCCAATGACAATGTATGTTTGCATAAATACAACCTCCTCGTATGCCATCAAGCCCATTTCACTCGACACGTCTAGTTTTTTTAGATGCTGTATCGTATGCAAACTATTGTGAAAATATATCCATTCTCATAAAGACTCTTCATTCTCATTGAAAAACTTCTGTATTTGATAGGGGATTTTATAACGTTTTTCAGGCAATAAATAAGTCAGCTGCAAGTCTGCTTTCCTAGCCAGTTGGATTTCCCGATAAAGGGAGGCTTGCTCTTTCCGCATGCTTCCAAAAACCTGAATCACTTTCATGGGGATTTTCTCAGCGATCACTGTATCATCAGTGTCCAGAATATGCTGTTCACATTCTGCCGGATCGAGCTCATATGCAGCAGCGACCTCGGACAGCCACTTTTTATAGAAGAACTTATTTTCCTTTTCTTTCTCCAGTTGAGCTTTCAAGGAAAAAACCGGATCGATTAATACGACAGAACGTATTTTATTTCCAAGTTCATTCATTAGCTTTAAGGCAAGGAGCGCGCCTGTCCCCTCTGCCAATATATGAAACCTTTGATTGACTATTTCTTTTTTCATGAAAAGGATATATAGGTTAAGGGAAAGGTCCATTGCTTTAGGGCTGCCCCAGTTGGCTCCGTGAAAATTGGATGAGAATAGCGTGTATCCGTATTCCTTTAAATATTCCAATATCCGCAACCTGCCTGGATGCTGCAGCCAAAAGCTGCTGTCTTTTTCGACAAAATGACTACGGTCTCCAATTACCATTACGGAAAAACCACTGGGCCGCTCTGGATAATAGATGATATTCCATTGGTCATCAATTTGAAAAGTTCGTTGTTCCATCGGTCTAACTCCTTTAAGGAATATTACTACTACTATATTAATTTATGACGAAAAATAGAAAGGGTCAGTGGTAACGCCTAACTTCTTATCTTAAATTAACCAAGCTGGGATGGTTTTTTTTTATTAAATACCCAGAATTTCCCTTTTAACATAGGTACCAACTAGACTGCCTGAAAACTTCTCTTATGATTTAAGGTAATGAATTATTTAATGGTTATTATTAAAAACACGTTTTAACTGTATATTAATTATGGTAAGATAAAAATGAATGTAGTGGAATGAGGTGAAATTCGATGCGTTATGCTTGGACAATTTTTTGGACATTCTTATTAGTGCATATGACTGTATATGTTGTTTCTTCCATGATCGGAGTTTCATACGATGCTGCGCAGGGGACGATTTTAGGAGTAGCTGCTGCTATCCTGATTTGCATCATCCCTGCTATCATGCCTGCTGGGCCAGCAAAAGACTCTCATCAACATTAAGAAACAAAAAGAGGACATCCTTTTTAGGATGTCCTTTTTGTTATACCGTACTTTGCTTTCGGGTAAACTACATTTTATATGAGGACCAATTCATCATGATCATAATCAATCGTTATTTCCAGTCCAACTGTCCCAGCTATGATCTTACGGGCGATTTTCGTTTCAAGATGCTTTTGGATGAATCGCTTCAATGGTCTGGCCCCATATACCGGATCATATCCCTGGTCCGCAATGAATTCCTTAGCCGCTTCAGTGACGTTCAGGATAATATTTTGTTCAGTTAACCTTACTTGTAATTGTTGAACCATTTTTTCTACGATTTCAACGATTTCTTGTTTCGTAAGAGGTTTGAATAAAACAATGTCATCTACGCGATTCAAAAATTCCGGACGGAAATGCCCTCTTAATTCTTTAAAGACTTGATCTTTTATTTCGTCTTCAATTCCACCATCAATCAGGTTGGACTGCAACAAGAAATGGGAACCGATATTGGAAGTCATGATGATCACTGTATTTTTACAGTTGATTGTTCTGCCCTGGGAGTCCGTTATCCTACCATCATCCAACATTTGCAGCAAAATATTGAAGACTTCAGGATGCGCCTTTTCAATTTCATCCAATAATACCACTGAGTATGGGTTTCTCCTAATTGCCTCCGTTAGTTGGCCGCCTTCCTCAAAACCAACATATCCAGGAGGTGCACCAACAAGGCGGGACACGGAATGTTTCTCCATATATTCCGACATATCGATTCGGATCATATGTTCTTCACTATCGAATAGCGTTTCTGCCAAAGCTTTTACCAGTTCAGTTTTACCTACTCCAGTCGGCCCCAGGAAAATGAATGAACCAATCGGTCTGTTGGGGTCCTTAATTCCAGCCCTTGCCCGTAAAACAGCATCGGATACTAGTTCCACCGCTTCTCCCTGACCTATTACGCGTTCATGCAGGATATCAGAAAGGCGAAGCAGCTTCTCCCTTTCACTTTCCACCAGCTTGCTTACGGGAATCCCCGTCCACCTTGCAACAATCGAGGCAATTTCCTCCTCAGTCACTTCTTGGCGAAGCAACCGTGATTCCTGTTTTTCCTTTTCCAATTCATCTTCCATTGCTTCCAATTCTTTTTGAAGCTGTGGAATCCTTCCGTGCCGAAGTTCTGCTGCCCTGTTAAGGTCATAGTCATTCTCTGCCTGTTCCAGCTCATGGCGCAGTTTCTCAAGCTCTTCACGTTGATCCTGCACCTTTTGAAGAGCTGATTTCTCCATTTGCCATTTGGACTTCATGCTATTCGCTTGATCCTGAAGTTCTGATAGTTCTTTTTGAAGCACTTCCAGCCTTGCTTTGCTTTGAGGGTCCTCCTCATTCTTCAAGGCCGCTTCTTCAATTTCAAGTTGCATGACTTTTCTCGTGATTTCATCCAACTCGGAGGGCATTGAATCGATTTCCATTCGGATCATCGCACAAGCTTCATCCACAAGATCTATCGCTTTATCCGGTAGGAATCGCTCCGTTATATATCGGTTCGAAAGGACAGAGGCTGCAACGATCGCCCGATCATGTATCCTGACGCCATGGTGAATTTCAAACCGTTCCTTTAATCCACGCAAAATTGAAATCGTATCTTCCACATCCGGTTCAGGAACCAGAACCTGTTGGAAACGGCGTTCAAGAGCCGGATCCTTTTCAATATATTGTCGATATTCATCCAGGGTTGTTGCACCGATACAGTGCAGCTCCCCTCGTGCAAGCATCGGCTTTAACATATTCCCGGCATCAAGCGCGCCATCCGTTCTTCCGGCCCCAACAATTGTATGCAATTCATCAATGAATAAAAGGATTTTGCCGTCACTTTTCTTGATTTCATTCAACACCGCTTTTAGCCTTTCCTCAAATTCACCGCGGAATTTTGCCCCTGCGACAAGCGCACTCATATCAAGTGAAAAAACGGTCTTGTCCTTTAATCCTTCCGGCACATCCTTTCTCACGATCCTTTGTGCCAACCCTTCGACAATGGCTGTTTTACCAACTCCAGGTTCTCCAATTAATACAGGATTATTTTTCGTTTTACGTGAGAGTATCCGAATGACGTTACGGATTTCCGTATCTCGACCGATTACGGGATCGACCTTCCCTGATTTAACCTCAGCAACGAGATCTCTGCCGTATTTTTTAAGTACCTCATATGTGCTTTCAGGATTTTGATTAGTCACTCGTTGATTCCCCCTTATATCGTTTATAACCTGTTTTGCTTTATCATAATCAATCCCATATGATGAAAAAAGCCTGTTTACATTCGTTTTATTGACCTGCAACGACGCAAGAAGTATATGTTCGACAGATAAATATTCATCTTCCCACATCTGCATTTCTTTTTCGGCAGCGGTCAAAATTCCCTGTAAGGAGGATGACATGTAAACCTGGGAAACACTTCCGCTCACTTCCGGTAATCGATCCAGTTCCCTAGTAAGCTCTATATCAAATTGATTCATCGGTTTATCAGATTCCGATAAAATCCTGATTAATAAACTTTCATCCTGTTCCATTAAAATCTTTAATAAATGAAGCTCCGTCAGCTCGGGATTCCCTCTATCTTTAGCTAGCTCCTGGCCGCCAATGATTGCCTGTTGGGTTCTCTCCGTCATTTTATTAATATCCATCTTAAAACCTCCCATTCATCTATTTCATGAACGAAACCCCTCTTAATTTGACCAAGTTTGACCTTTATATTTTCATTATACTTCTAATTCTCCCCATGTAAAGGAATGTTATAAAAATGCAATTATGGAGGATGAACGGCAAAAGCCTTTCTTCATAAAGAAGAAAGGCAAAACCCATCTGTAAATTCATTACATCCCATCATAAGATTTTTATGAAACGAATCAGCTTTATGCTTTCACGGCCATTTTATTATAACCATGAAATTCATCGACGAATTTGAAATCCTTATCCGTGCGACCTGCAAGGATTGTATCTCTGAGCAGAATTCCGGCATCGGTCTCATTGTGGATGATTTCCCCCCACATTCTAGCGCTGGTTTGAACATTCGCCGTACGCGGAATCCGTTCCTCTTGGTAGTCCAAAAATGCCTGTTCAATGTCATTCCCATGCTTATGAAGCATATCCGCCATATAAGCTGCATCTTCTAAAGCCTGGCAAGCCCCTTGTGCCAAGTATTGAAGCATCGGATGTGCAGCATCGCCCGTTAGCGTAATCTTCCCTTTTGTCCAATTATCAATTGGTAAACGGTCATACATTGGCCAGCGGCGTTGCCGTTGAATGAATGAAATTGCATTCTGAACAAGCTCACAAGTTCCGGCGAATACATGATCCATTTCTTCGGGGGTACCCCATTGATCTGTTTTTTCGTTTTCTTCCGTGTATTGAGAACTTTTGAAGACCACCACTTGGTTGTATAGTTCTCCCCTTCTAACCGGGTATTGAACAAGATGAAGGTTTGGTCCAATCCACATATATACATCATCTAAATCTCCATGACTCGTAACCTCTTCCATCGGAATCGCTCCTCTGTATGCAACATATTGTGAGCAGACCGGTTGATCTTCAACAAACAGTTTCCGTGCATTGGACCATAATCCATCGGCTCCAATGACAGCCGTTCCTGAATGTTGGGACCCGTTGGCAGAAGTAACCGTCACTTCACCCTCATTTTCTACTGTTTCAATAATGGTTTGGTTCGTTACCAGTTCAATATACGGGTTCATATCACAGGCCTCAGCCAGTACTTTATGCAAATCGGAACGATGCAAAACAATATAAGGCGCTCCATATCTTTCTTTATAAACATCACCTAAATCCAAAGCGGAAAGCTCTTTTCCAGAAAAAGCATCCATCAGTACCAATCTTTTTGGAAAGACTGCTATTTCATTGATTTTTTCCATGACGCCTAAACGCTTTAATACGTTGGTTGCATTTGCGGCAAGCTGAATTCCTGCACCAATTTCACCAAATTCGGGAGCTTGTTCAAGGACCTTTACATACTGTTTAGTTTCTGCGATTCCTAAAGCAGTTGCCAATCCGCCAATTCCCCCACCGATAACGATGAATGGTTTTTTTTCTGTGTTCATCATCAATTCCCCCTATATTAAGTAGCTTTTAGCCAATGTTGTGGACCAATACCATAGTAAGCGTTTTCATTCAACTGGCATTCTATATATTCATTAGGATCATTCTGAAAGTTTCAACCGATTATTTTCAAACCAAAACAGGCTTGAATTCACTTTCAACCTTTTGGTAACCATTGTTTGTGTCTAATGCCTGTTGCTGTTCCAAATCGAATCTCTCCATTATTGGTAGGTCGTTTACCGAGAATAAGTAAGAATCGGCTTCTGCAACATGCTCATGCCAAACCCAATTCGGAACGACGAAATAATCTCCCTTGGACCAATCAAAACGCACTCCATTAATGACCGTATAGCCTGAACCTTGGTGCACTTGATAGATTGTGGAATGGGTATGGCGATGTGCTTTGGTATGGAATCCTTTTGGCAGTTTCTGCATCCATGCCCCCATCGTGGGATTTGCCGTTTGTCCATTTGAAGGATTGATATATTCCACAGCAAAACCTTCAAATGGATCTGGTTCGAAGTTCATTAATCCTTCTATCGCTGCTTTGGTGCCTTTCCATTTGTAGTTGGCAAGCGGTGCCACTTGTGAATAACGATCGGATATCGGACGAACCATTCCGCCTTGATAACGGAGCTCTGAAAAATCATCAGGCCGTTTAGGCGTTTCAACCCGGTCTGGGTATGGTTCAAAGAAAGTGCCACCTATTGAATAGATAGTTGGAATATCAAGGGCATCCATCCAAATCATCGGTTTTTCTCCAACATGACCATGACCATGCCATAGGTTTTTTGGCGTGATCAAGAAATCCCCTTCTTCCATGAATATCCTTTCTCCTTGCACGATGGTGTAGGCACCCTCACCATTTGTAATGAAACGAAGGGCACTTTGAGAGTGACGATGGGAAGGAGCCACTTCACCAGGCAACAATAGCTGAACCGCTGCATAAAGCGTTTGTGTTGTCGAAGCCCATCCCCAAGGCTGACGATAAGTTAAGCCTGGGTTTTGAAAATAAATGGCCCTCCGCTCCCCTCCTCGATCAGGTGTGAAGATTTCAGCTGCTTCCATCAACTTTTTAGTCAAAAGCTCTTCTTTCCATAAATAAGCATGGGCATGAGGTTTAGGTTCATGGTCCATCAGAGCGGGAATGGCTTCCCACAGAGGCCCAAGGTTATACTGCTGAATATCCTTTGTAAAATCCTTTACGATTGCACTATTCATGTATTCCAATTTTTCAGCCATATTAATCCCAACTTTCTTTTTTTATCTTTTCTCACTGGATTTTAGAAAGATTTCGCTTAATTTGATCGTAGTGTCCTGAAATATGTTCATCGATGAAGTGTTCCACAATATAAGAAACGGGTTTGTTTCCGAATTTTGCGAAATTTCGGTGTGGCGATTCTCTAGATAGTGTTTCTTCATCTAAATTCCCGATCCTGCTTTCCACTTTATATTTAAGCTCCTCCACTTGTTTCAAGACATCATCAACAGCAAGTTTGTCAGTATGGGTAACGGCTGCCAATCGGGCTGGATCTTGCAAGCCACGCCCCCATTTGGCTCCAGGCTTCGCTATTACAGTTTCCACTTCACCTAACCAATAAGGGATGGCCTCAGCTAAATGGGAAAGTATCTGCATGATTGACCATTCATCATCTGCAGGCTTATATCTGATCGTTTCCTCCGGGAGGTTTGCCACTGTCTCAAGAATGTGGTCGATTGATTGGTGAACCGATTGGATTGATATCCCGATTTCCTGATAAGCCATTTTATTTTCCCTCCCCGACAAGTCGCACACGGTTTTCAAGATAACCTATTTTGTCGATTTCGATTTTGACAACGTCACCATCTTTTAAGAACACTTGTGGATCACGGGCTACTCCTACCCCACCCGGTGTTCCTGTGAGTACGATGTCACCTGGTTCAAGAGTCATTAAATTCGATAAGAATTCAACTAAATACTTCACATCGAATACGAAGTTGGATGTATTCGTTTTTTGGCGTTCTTCACCATTTACCGTTAATCGGACATTTAAGCCAGATGGATCGGATAGTTCATCGGAAGTGACTAACCAAGGCCCCATCGGAGCACTTCCTTCAACCGTTTTCCCTTGAAGCCACTCAAGTGTACGCCGTTGGATATCACGGTACGTAACATCATTCGCAATTGTATAACCAGCTACATAATCAAGAGCATCTTCTTTTGAAACATTACGTGCCCTTTGTCCGACTACAAAAGCGAATTCCGCTTCATAATCAAGTTGTTCAGAGATTGGGAAAAACGGTATATCATCCTGGGGACCGATTACTGTATTGGCGAACTTTGCGAATACCACAGGGAATGGCGGCAATTCGCGACCCATTTCAGCAATGTGTTCACGGTAGTTATGTCCGACACAAATAATTTTGCTTGGCTTTTGGATAGGGGCCTCAAGCTTTATATCTTCAATTTCATGTACCATTTTATGTCTGAAGGAATCACGATTGTTCAATGCATAATCCGCAGCCTTTTTCGCGATGGAAAGGCTTTCATTCCCTCCCTGTAAAAATGCCTCCATTGTTGCAGGGACATACGCTTCAGCGATTTGTTCACTGCGGAGTTTCCCTTCGCTTTCAAGAAGCGCTTGATAGGCATAGTTCAAATCCACTATTACATTATCTGGGTAAATTGCACCAATACGTTTAAATCCCTGACTGCTGAAAGTTACTAATTTCATATTTCATTCTCCTTTATTAATCTGGATTTTTTATAAAGCTGATTTTAGTTCTTTGTTTGTGGGCCATTTCTGCTGGATTAACTTCACAAACCAGAATATGAATGATAAATGCTCATCTCATCAATTCACTTATAGATAACTCAGTTCACTATTTATATAAATGATAACTTAATTTTCGGAATATTGTCAAGATAGTATTGTAAATAATTTTGTGAAAATGTTATCATTTACACCATTAAGAGTTCTTCTGAATCCACTTGGAAAATTTATGAAATCGACAAAAAATTCATTTATTAATAATAAAGTATATTGATAGCTTTCAAGTGGCTGATTTTTTCTTACTTTAATTTCATTTAAATTTTACAGATTCTGATATACTAGACCTAAATTAAAACAGATTAGGGAGATTGACTTATGGAAATCGTAAAATCCGGTTCGACGATTCAATCATTACAAATAGGGATGAGCATCATAGATTTACTTGCTTCCCAAAGAAATCCGTTAAGATTCTCTGATATTCAAGAATTAACGGACATAACGAAAAGTAACCTATATAAGTATTTGAATACATTGACTCAACTGGAGTTACTATATCGTGATAAGACAACCGGTATGTATCACCTTGGGAGCAAATTGATTCAATATGGCATGGCAGCCATAGGAAATGAGGACATCACGAGCAGAATAACACCTTATTTACAGGAAATCAGTCACAATACCTCTTGCACAGTCCTTTTTTCCGTTTGGACATACGATGGACCAATCACGGCAAAAATATGGAATTCCAACCAAAACTTAAACATCGGGGCCCAGTTGGGTACGCGTCTTCCCCCATCATCCTCTTCAGGTAAAGTATTCACTGTTTTTCAGGATCCTTCCTTGACAGCGGACTGGATTGAAAAAGATCGTAATGTTACCGGGCCTTTCCTGAAAGAAACAAATGAATATCATGATATTCGGAAATACAAGATCGCTTTTGCCAAAGAGCCTCTTGTACCTTCTGTTTCCTCGATGTCCATCCCGGTTTTTAATTATAATTCAGAATTATTGGGAGCGATCACTGCCGTTGGATTCACCGAAAGCATTCCAGATCATTACGATGATCCCTTAAGCCACTATTTAAGAAAGAGCTATTTGGAGATCTCGAAAATATTCGGTTACACCGCTGAATGAGAAAAGCAGGAAAAAGGATGGAAATCATTCCTTTTTCCTGCTTTTAGATTTTTCATGGCTTTCGCTGATATGTCCATATCCGGTTGTGATTGGATGTTTCAGGAAAAGCGTCCCCTGCATCAAGTTTTACCATTTTCGGATTCACTACCGTGCTGCCAGTTTCACCGATTTCTACGTAGGTCCCATTGTTAGGCGCTTTCTGACCTGGCTTGAATTGACGATTTTGCCCCATAGATTTCACCCCTTTACATGCTTTCCTTGTTATTATTACCAGGTTCCTTTCTTTCATGTCAGAAAAATTAAGGACACACAGGAAATCAGCAGAATCAAAAAGCGTCTGCTCAGAGAGCAGACGCTTTTTTTGGTTAAGACATTAAATCCACTAGAACCGCTTTTTGGGCATGCAGACGATTTCCGGCTTGGTGGAAAACGACGGAATTAGGTCCATCGATGACTTCAGCCGTTACCTCTTCTTCCCTGTGTGCAGGCAGGCAATGCATGAATAAATAATCTTCTTTAGCAAGTTTTACAAGTTCACCATTGATTTGATAATTTTTAAAAGCTTCTAAACGAATGCTATTCTCGATTTCCTGCCCCATGGAGGTCCAAACATCGGAATAGACGATATCCGCATCTTTTATAGCTTCCGAAGCTGAGGTTGTCACCACAATTTCACTGCCAGTCTCTTCTGCCACTTTTTGAGCATAGGCAACGACCTTTTCGTCAGGTTTGTAGGCCTCAGGACACCCAATGGAAAAGTCCATTCCCATTTTTGCGCAGCCCACCATCAATGAATTGGCAACATTATTGCCATCTCCGATATAACTCATCTTCAGGCCTTTTAGCTGTCCTTTAATCTCGATGATCGTCAAGAAGTCAGCAAGCACCTGACAGGGATGTGCAAGGTCTGTTAACCCATTGATGACTGGGATAGAGGCATTTTCTGACAACTCCAGTATTTTTTCATGCTCGAAGGTACGAATCATGATGCCATCTATATATTCAGAAAGGACTTTTGCAGTATCGGAAATAGTTTCCCCACGTCCAATTTGCAAGTCATTGCCACTCAAGAACAAAGCGTGTCCGCCAAGCTGCATCATGCCAACTTCAAAAGATACACGGGTACGGGTAGACGATTTTTCAAAAATCATCCCCAGCGTTTTCCCTTTTAAAGGTGTATATTCTTCACCAGCTTGCCATTTGCCTTTAATGGTCTGCGCTAGCTTTAACAAATCTTCAATTGCTATGGGTGTAGACTCCTTCATGGTCAAAAAATCTTTTCCATTTAAAATCTTCGCTTGTGTCGGTGCCGTCATTGAACTCATACGTGTGACACTCCTTTCGAATATGATACAAGCCATTCCTGAAGCGAGGTAACCCCTGGATCAGCATTTTCCAACGATTGTAGATAGGCCTTAAAAGTCTCTTCTTCCGTAAATGCAAGCAGTCGATATTTTGCTGCCAGTAACCTTAGCTTCTTATCTTCTTCTGTTGTTCCATATGCCAATACGACCGCTGCATTCCCTTCATTTAACCATTCATCAAAATCAGAATCCCCCAGTGTCAAACCTGCTTCTTCGATTTGAACAAGTAAATCTTCACTTAATTGGACTGATTCGGATTGATATACACCTGAGGTATTTTTTGCGTTTTGAGCATGAAATACTTTTGTCAATGCTTCATTTACCGTTTCTCCGATGGCGATTCCTTCACCTGTTGATTTCATTTCCGGCCCCACCTTCGAATCAAGTCCGCTAAGTGCAAATGTAGAGAATACTGGATATTTTACGACTGCATATGGAATTTCTTCCATCAAGCCCGTTTTATCGAACACATTCGACAATGAATATTTCCCGAGCAATATTTTTGTCGCTATTTGCACTAAGGATACGTCAGTCACTTTACTGATGATTGGAATGGTCCGACTGGCACGGGGATTCACTTCCAATACATATACACTATTTCCGTCAATCACGAATTGGATGTTCATAAGTCCTTTATAACCAAGCTCCATTACTAGTTTTTTGGCATAAAGGGTCATTTTATCTTTGATATCATCCGTTAAGGATTGAGCCGGCAACAATGCCATGCTATCCCCAGAATGAACCCCTGCTTTTTCAACATGTTCAGCAATGATTGGAATATATACATCATTTCCATCTGCGATCAAATCGATTTCGGCTTCTTTTCCCGGAATATAAGAATCGATTAGCACGGGATATACAAGTGCCGTTCCATTTTCCATTCTATTCAATAAGCTTTCCTTGGAGCGGATGATTTCCATTCCCTGGCCGCCAATTACATAGGATGGGCGTAAGAGCACTGGAAAACCGATTGCCTCTGCACATTCAATTAATTGTTCTTCACCATTAGCCATTGAACCCGGCACATGAGGGATATCCAGTTTTTGAAGAAGCTGATAAAAGCGATCACGGTCTTCTAATTGATCAAGAGTATCAAATGAAGTCCCCAACAAATTGACACCGTAATCTTCGAGGCCTTTTGCGAGATTTATCGCAGTCTGTCCGCCAAATTGAACGATTACATCTTCAATATCTTCCGCTTCTATTACATTAAGAACGTATTCAAGGGTTAACGGCTCAAAATAAAGGCGATCTGCCGTCGCAAAATCCGTACTTACCGTTTCAGGGTTATTATTGATCATGATCGTTTCAACATTTTCATCTTGGAGTGCATAAACCCCGTGAACGGAACAGTAATCAAATTCTATTCCCTGTCCGATCCTGATAGGACCGCTGCCAATCATCAAGACTTTCTTTTTATCAGTCTTTTTCTGTTCATTTTCACCAAAATATGTTGAATAGTGATAGTTAGTATGTGATTCGAACTCGGCTGCACATGTATCAACCGTTTTGTAGACCGCCGTAAGGCCAAGTGATATCCGATGTGCTCTCAGTTCCATCTCACTTACATTCCATACGGAAGCAAGATAGCGGTCTGAGAAGCCCTTTTCCTTGTATGACTGCAATTCTTCCTTAGTCACCTGATCGATTGACATGGCTTCGATTTCCATTTCTTTTTGGATCAATGAAGCAAAGGATTTAAGGAAGAAATAATCTATGGTTGTCGCTTCATGGATTTCTTCAATCGTCACGCCTTTTCTAAGCATTTCAAAAATGACAAATATTCGTTCGTCAGATTTTTCGGAAAGCTTCCCCCAAAGTTCAGGAACCGTTTTATTTTTCAGCGATGCTAGCTGCAGTCCATTCGTTTTTAATTCCAAAGAATCGACTGCCTTTTGGACTCCCCCCTCAAAGCTGCGGTGTAAAGCCATCACTTCACCTGTGGCCTTCATCTGTGTTCCCAATTTGCGGTTGGCGGTCGTAAATTTATCGAATGGCCACCTCGGGAACTTCACCGCTACATAGTCAAGAGCAGGTTCGAAGCTTGAATATGTGCTTTTCGTTACAGGATTGATAAGTTCAGATAAATGGTAGCCGACAGCAAGCTTTGCAGCTATGCGAGCTATTGGATAACCTGTTGCTTTTGAAGCTAGTGCCGACGAACGGCTGACGCGTGGGTTAACTTCTATTAGATAATATTGTTTGCTATTCGGATCAAGTGCAAATTGAATGTTACAGCCGCCTATTATACCTAAAGCCGAGATGATTTTTATGGAAGCGGCACGCAGCATCTGAAACTCATCGTCAGATAAGGTCTGTGATGGCGCCACCACGATTGAATCACCTGTATGAATCCCTACCGGATCGATATTTTCCATGTTACAGATGGTGATGCACGTATTGTTGGCATCTCGCATCACTTCATATTCGACTTCTTTAAATCCAGCAATGCTTCTTTCAATCAAGCATTGTGTAATCGGGCTTTCTTGGAGTCCGCCCCGTACGAGTTCCTTAAAGGTATCCAGTGAATCAGCAATCCCACCGCCAGTGCCTCCCAGTGTATAAGCAGGACGAACGATGATGGGAAAACCGATTTTATCGGCAAAAGCTAGCGCTTCTTCAAGAGAATGGACAATTGTACTGTCTGGAACTGGTTCTCCTATTTCAAACATCAGCTCACGGAACAGTTCACGATCCTCCCCCTTTTTGATGGAGTCGATTGGAGTTCCCAATAATTTGACTTTATATTTTTCAAGTACTCCGGCATCATCCAATTGATAAGCAAGATTTAATCCTGTCTGACCTCCTAATGTAGCGAGCAGGCCATCCGGCTTTTCTTTGGAAATGATCTTTTCCAGTACATCGACGGTTAAAGGTTCGAAATAGACAGCATCCGCATTCATATCATCAGTCATGATCGTTGCCGGATTATTGTTGACCAGTATGACTTTATATCCTTCTTCTTTTAAAGCGAGGCAGGCCTGTGTACCTGCATAATCGAATTCGGCGGCCTGCCCGATGACAATCGGCCCCGAACCAATCACTAATATGGTCTTTATCGTGTCGTCCTTAGGCATAAGCTTTTTCTCTCCCGCTATAATCATTTATCATTTGTAAAAAGTCGTTGAATAGTAGTGAACTCTCGATAGGCCCTGGATTTGCCTCTGGGTGGTACTGGGTAGTGAATATTGGCAGGTCTTCATGCATGAGCCCCTCAACTGTACTATCATTCACATTTCTGAATCTCACTTGAAGCGATGTTCCTTGTAAGCTCGGTTCATCAACCTCATAACTATGATTTTGAGAACTCATATACACCTTTTTCGTTTTCAAATCGACCACGGGCTGATTCGCTCCGCGATGTCCAAACAGCATTTTTTTTGTATTTCCCCCAAAGGCTAGTGCCGTTAATTGATGACCGAGACAGATGCCCATCGTCGGGAAATTCGTAATGATCTTTTTTATGTTTCCTAAAAGGTATTCAAGCTGTTTTGGATCCCCAGGCCCATTTGAAAGCAAAATACCATCTGGCTTCAAGTCCTTGATTTGTTCGAATTCAGTATCGAATGGTACGACCGAGACTCGGCAGCCTTGCTCAACCAATGAATCCAATATGGATTTTTTATAACCGAAATCCATCATCACCACGTGCTTGTCGCCTTCTCCAAAACTCTCGACCACCTTTGTGGATACCTCAGCAACGTGGGCAGATAAACCATTCAGACCAGGTTCGACAGTGAATTTTTCTTCCGCTGTGATGACTGCTTGCATGGAACCTTCCAGTCTTATATTCTTAACAACCGCTCTTGTGTCAACATGGCTTAAAAGAGGAATGTTCCACTTGTCTAAATATTCACCAAGTGAATATTTAGCTTGATAATGAGAATGACCCATATTTCCTTCATATACAATAACACCCGCAACATGCGGCTTCTTACTTTCAAAATCATATTCATTGATTCCATAATTTCCGATTAGAGGATATGTGAAGATGACAATCTGGTCCTTATATGAAGGATCTGTCAATACTTCTTGATATCCGGTCATTCCTGTAAAAAAGACAATCTCTCCAGTGATTGCTTTTTCAGTCGATTTAGTCAGCAGTTCCCCTTCAAAGACGGAACCATTCTCTAAATATAGATAGCTTTTCATGATCTTCACCTCTTTAGATGATGTATATTTATATATAGAATAGCATAATTATTCATTTTATTCTATAAAAATTCATTCATTTTAGATAGTTTGTTTAATTGCCAATACTTTTTTAATTTTGTTTATCGCCATATCGATCTCTGGTTCAGTAACTGTCAGAGATGGAAGTAAACGAAGTACCTTAGAACCTGCACTCAATACTAATAAGCCCTCTTCTTGAAGTTCCATTAAAAACCCCTGAACATCTTGTTTACATTCAATCCCGACCATCATTCCCAGTCCGCGAATCTCTATCACTTCTTCCGAATCATTCAATGCTTTTGCCAATTCACTCTCAAGGTATTCAGCCTTTTTCACGGTACTTTTTAAAAATCCTGATTGGAAAATTTCCATTAAAACGGCTTCAGCTGCTGAGACACTAACGGGATTACCTCCAAAAGTGGATCCATGACTTCCAGGGTTAAAGAACTCCGACAGCCTTTCCTTTCCAATCATCGCCCCGATTGGCAGGCCATTTCCCAGCCCCTTAGCAGAAGTGATGATGTCCGGTTGGATATTGAAATGCTGGAATGCAAATGGTTTCCCTGTACGTCCGATCCCAGTCTGGATTTCATCAATGATAAGAAGGGCTCCGTGATCTTGACATTTAGTTTGAATCGCGTCCAGATAGGATTGCTGTACAACATGGATGCCGCCCTCACCTTGAACTATTTCAATCATTACAGCGGCCGTATTTTCATCAATGGCTGCTGTAATGGCATCATTATCATTAAATGGAACATATTCGAACGAAGCTAGCATAGGTCCGAAACCAGTTTTGATTTTTTCCTGTCCCGTTGCAGCCATCGTTGCAAACGTGCGGCCGTGGAAAGACTGCTGACATGTGACAATTTTGCTTCTCCCAGTAGCTTTACGTGCAAGTTTGATAGCTGCCTCATTCGCCTCGGCACCACTGTTGGCAAAAAACACCTGGCTTAGACCAGAGGCATCTGCCAGCATTTTTGCTGTCCGTTCCTGTATGGAACTGTTAAACATGTTGGAAACATGCCAATATTTATTAAGCTGTTCCGTGACGGCCATTTTTACCTTCTCATGACAATGCCCAAGATTCAAAACCCCGATTCCGGATGTGAAATCCAGATACTCTTTACCAGTTGTACTCGTAATCTTCATTCCTGACGCTGTGTCTGGCTCAATGTTCCACCTTGCATATGTTGGAAATAAAGAACTCATTGAAATACCCCTTCTTCCTGAAGAAATTTCGTTCCGATGAATTGTCCGCCTTGATAAAAGTGATCTTTTCCACTAACGATCATCACTTCTTCAACCCCTTTATTAAGAACCGACAGCGCTGTATTGACTTTTGGAATCATTCCTCCATGGATGCTTCCATCCTCGATCAATTCCTTTGCTTCCGTTTCAGTCAATTTCTCAATGATCTGTTCATTCTTCAAGACCCCTTTAACATCGGTCACAAATAAACACATATCGGCTGATAGTGCCTTCGCTACTGACCCTGCAGCCATATCAGCATTCACATTTAATTTAGTACCTTCTTCGGTAGTTGCAATTGGCGTCAATACCGGACAATAACCATTTTCGAATAAAAGTCCAAGTAATTCAGTATTGACTTTTTGTATCTTACCTACAGCTCCAAGTTTCTGTTCATCTATATACTCACCTGTTAGAATTCCGCCGTCAGAACCATTTAAACCGACTGCCTTTATGCCGTGTTCTTCTAATTTATGAACGAGACTGCGGTTCGATTTGCCTGCCAGGATAAGTTCCACAATTTCCATCACTTCAGTGGTCGTTTTTCTTAAACCATTTTCAAAGACTGGTTCAATTTCATATTTATCAAGCATCGAATTTATATCTGGGCCGCCTCCATGAACAAAGACAATATGATACCCCCGGTTTTGTAACTCATTAACACTATTGAAAAACGACTCCGATAACTCATTAATAATACTGCCGCCGCACTTAATGACTAATATGTTCATTCTTTCCTCCTTACGAACGATAGCTTCCGTTTATTTTTACATAATCATAGGTTAAATCGCAGCCCCATGCTGTTCCCGATTCATTACCGTCTTTCAAATAAACATGAATGATGATACTTTCATTTTCCAAGTAAGCCTTGGCTTCTTCCTCAGAAAACTGTATTGGCTCACCATCTTTAAGTACGACGATATCACCAAAAACAATCGTTGTTTGGTCCGGCTTGAATCCCACACCGCTTCTTCCCATCGCAGCAATGATTCTTCCCCAGTTTGCATCCGCTCCAAAAGCTGCCGTTTTCACTAGATTTGATCCAACGATCGTCTTCGCCATCATCTGTGAATCTTGCTTCGTCTGCATGCCATGAACATTCACTTCTATAAGTTTTGTGGCACCTTCTCCGTCTTTCGCAATTTGTTTGGCCAGATTTTCGGATGTTTGTTTTAATAATTCCAGGAAGACAGACCATTCAGGATGGTCAGGCGTCAAAGGTTCATTGTTCGCTTTTCCATTCGCTAGCACTAACACCATGTCGTTCGTTGAACAGTCACCATCAACCGTAATTTGATTGAATGTATCATTGGTTATGGAAGATAGTGCTTGCTGTAAATCATTCGGTTCAATGACAGCATCCGTTGTAATGAAACCGAGCATTGTGGCCATGTTTGGATGAATCATTCCCGAACCTTTCGCAGCTCCGCCCATTTTCACGGTTTTACCGTCAATCATTGTTTCATAACCGCAGCTTTTCGTTACAATATCCGTTGTTAAAATGGCGGTACCAAAATCTTCAGCAGCTTCAGATGTATTTTCTGGCTGTAAGGACTCTATGCCTTTCTTAACTTTTTCCATTTCCATGTATTCCCCAATGACTCCAGTTGAAGCCACTGCAAAAGAATAATCCTCCAAACCGAACTTTTGAGCCGCAAGCTTCCTCATTTCATTTGCATCTTTTAAACCCTGTTCTCCTGTACAAGCATTCGCACAGGCACTATTGACTACAATGCCGTGAAGTTTTCCAGTAGCGGCAATGCTGTTTTTCGTTACATTGATTGGAGCTGCTTGAACTATATTTTGTGTATAAACCGCAGCGGCTGACGCTGGTACATCGGTAAAAATGATGCCAACATCCTTTTTGGAGTAGCGCAATCCTGCATGGACACCTGACGCTTTGAACCCTTGTGGCATTAAAATGTTTCCTTCTTTAATTTGTTTGATTTCTTCAACTGACTGTAGTGTATTCATTATTTCCCTCCAAAATTTACGGATATAGCGGACTGTTCCATAGTCCTGCCGTTTCTTCTAGTCCCATTAATATATTTGCATTTTGAATGGCCTGCCCTGCAGCACCCTTCACTAAATTATCAATAACTGAAACCACCGTTACCTTACCTGTCCTTTCATCATATGCGACGCCAATATCGCAAAAGTTCGATCCATATACTTGTTTCGTTGATGGAAAGCGATCGAGCGGCTGTACCCGGACAAATGGGTGGTTCTCGTATACTGTTTCGTATAAATCCTTTAATTCAACATTTGAAGTCCCCCGATTTACCTTTATATACATCGTGGCCATAATCCCTCTTGTCATTGGAACTAGGTGGGTATTAAAGGTAATAGGTTGTAAATCCGATGACCATCGTCCAAGCTGTTGTTCGATTTCCGGTATGTGTTGATGTTGATTTACCTTATATATCTTAAAGTTCTCATTCATTTCACTATAATGGGTAATGGCCGAAAGTGATTTACCCGCGCCTGAAACCCCGGATTTTGCATCGATGATCACTTCTGCGGCTGCTCCGGCCAATCCTTCAGTGAATAAAGGGGCGAGGCCTAAAAGTGATGCAGTTGGGTAGCACCCTGGATTCGCAACAATCGTTGCTTTCCTTATTGCTTCGGCATTCCATTCAGCCAATCCGTATACAGCTTCTTCAATAATATGCTGTGGGGCGGCTGGTTTTTTATACCAGTGTTCGTATTCACCCGGGGTTTGAAGCCTGAGGTCTCCTGAAAGGTCGATTACTTTAATGTCAAGGTCAGAAAATTCCGAAATCAATTGCGAGGAAACACCAGAAGGAGTTGCAAGAAATACAATATCGGATTTTTTTGCAATCGCTTCCGGGTCAATTTCTTCTAATTTATCTTTCATATGCATTAAATGTGCATTTTCTTCATATAAATTCCGACCAAATTGGGATGAAGTATGCAATGATTTTATTTTAAATTGCGGATGATTATTCAGGAACCTTATTAGTTCCACTCCTCCATAACCCGTTGCACCTACTATTGATACGTTCATAAAACCATCTCCTATAATTTCAAGTCCCTGTCATTCTTTGATTCTATTATTATAAGACTGAATAAAAATAAAATCAAATGTATTTTTATAAAATTAGCAACTTCACTTTAATATGGAAAATTATCCAAATAATATTCTAAAATTATCCAAAGTTGTTGACTGCTAGTGTTTTTTCCGTTTAAATCAAAGGTAGTGATTGTGTTATAAAGGTATTTAAAAGGTGGTCATATACGTGAATGAATTTTCGTTATCCAATCGGATGCATGCAATTTTAGATAATGAACAACAAGTTAAACATATGGAAAAAGGGCGCTTCCTTTTCCAGGAGAGCACCCCAGCAAGTGATTTGTATTACATTTTAAAAGGGAAAGTAGAAGTGAGTAAGGTTGTTCCCGACGGCCGGGAATTAACTATGCGTATTTGTTCGGAGAATGATTTGGTTGGGGAAACAGTCCTTTTTTCTCAAAATCCTAAATATATGATGAATGCAAAAATGTTGGAAGATGGAACTGTTGCGGTTATTTCCAAAGAAGCATTAGAAGAGAAAATCGCCTCCGATAGCCATCTTGCAGTTGATATGATGACATGGTTATCCGTTCAAAACCGTAAAAATCAGTCTAAATTCCGCGATATGCTCCTGCACGGTAAGAAAGGTGCATTTTACTCCACCCTCATCCGTTTATCAAATAGCTATGGCACTGAAGTTGAAGACGGTAAAGTTATCGATCTTCCTTTTACAAACCAAGAACTCGCCAATTTTTGCGGCACATCCCGCGAGGTAGTCAATCGAATGCTCGCCCAATTAAGGAAAAACAATGTCATCTCCATTAATAAGGGACGCATTACGATTCTTGACTTAGACTATTTGAAGCAGGAAATCGACTGTGAAAACTGTCCAATAGAAATCTGTACCATCGATTAAAACCCAAACAGCGAATGCATAATGTCTTACTTGATCTTAAAATGATTGTTTTCAAATTCATCCCTAGGACCATTTAATTATTTTCATTACAAAGGATTCGATATAATAATTTCACAGTATTATAAAAAATGCATAAAAATCCATATAAGTTAATGGCAAGCATCGGAAGGCCTTAACAACTATATATACTAAATTAAGGGATGGCATAGTTGCCATCCCCTAATTTAGTATATATTCATTCAGACAGGATCACTTTTTTTACCCGCCAATGAATGACATTTCGATTTTTTCCTGTTTTGTCACTGTTCCCGCTGCCCGTTCATCTGAATAGCGGTCGTCCCTATGGTTCCAAAGTGAAATGATGAATTCAGTCAATTCTTCATCTGTCATGTCGGAACGTAGCAATGACTTCAAGTCATGCCCCTTTCCATTAAACAGGCATGTATATAAACTTCCATTAGCAGAAAGTCGTGCACGTGTACAACTGGAACAAAAAGACTCGGATACTGATGTTATGAAGCCCACTTCTGCAGTAGTGCCTTTATAACGGAAGCGTTTTGCCACTTCTCCAAAATAATCTTCATCAACCGGTTCAAGATCGAATTCGGTTTGGAGCATCTCGAGCAATTCTTTTTTCGTAATGACATTCTTCAACTGCCAGCCATTTGTATGTCCGACATCCATGAATTCTATATAGCGTAATTGAATGCCCTCTTCTTTACAAAAACGGGCCATCGGCAGGATTTGAGATTCATTGGTTTCTTTTTTCACAACCATATTGACTTTAACGCCAAGCCCAGCTACTTTGGCAGCAGCTATGCCTTCAATGACCGGCTTTACCCCGATGTCCCTGCCGTTCATCTTCTTGAAAAGTTCATCATCGAGACTGTCTAAGCTGATATTAACCCTCTGCAAACCAGCTGCCTTCAAATTCGCGGCATGTTTTTTCAAGAAGACACCATTCGTAGTCAATCCGATATCTTCAATACCATCAATTTGAACGAGATTTGAAATCAGAGTGGTAAGATCTCTCCGGAGTAATGGTTCCCCGCCTGTCAACCTTAGTTTTTTAACCCCTAAGCTTGCAAATATTTTAGAAAGCCTTACAATTTCCTCATAAGATAATAGCTCACTTTTAGGCAGGAACTGAAAATTCTCATGAAAAATTTCAGCAGGCATGCAATACTGACAGCGAAAGTTGCAGCGATCTATGACTGAAATCCTTAAATCCCTTAGTGGCCTGTCCATTGAATCTTTTATATGACTGTTCAATTAACCACTCCTAGCCATAAGTATTAGAAAAAAACCAGACCATAAAAAGTGGCTCCATAGAATGGATTCACTGTTTTTTGACTGGCTTTATATTTCTATTACCTGGTTATTATTTGATTCCTAATGCAATTTTAGCATATCTGGACATTTTGTCTTTGGTCCACGGCGGACTCCAGACTATTTTAACATCCGTTTCCTTGACCTCTGGAATATCTTCCAGAACCAATTTCACTTGATCGACAATCGTCCCAGCCATCGGGCAGCCCATTGCAGTCAATGTCATCGTTACTGTAGTCAGACCATCCTCATCCATATCAACATCATATACCAAACCTAAATTCACGATATCTATACCAAGCTCCGGGTCAATGACCTGCTCCAAAGCTCCTAAAATAATGTCTTTTGTATCTTGATCCACTTCGATCACTCCTTTTATGGAAAATCTCTTCATTGTCCGTATTAGAATCATAACAGATTTCGGGTGAGTACTTAAGCTTTTTGCACAGTTGAAAGCAAATGTTTCGCGAACCAGTCTGCAGTAAGAAGTACTCCTTCTCTACTGACCTTATGTCCTGCTTTAGGGTCGAGAATAAATTCGATTTTTTCATTTGCCTCATTATAACCCGCTTTGACCCCTTCATAAAAGCGATATGCATGCTGATATGGTACCACTGGATCTTTAGCTCCATGCCAAAAAAGAAGCGGGCGGTTGGACAGCTTATCTTGATTAAGACTCAAGTCAAATGGCTTGAGCTGTTCAATCACCTTAGCAACTTCCTCATCAGTAGCGGGGAAATCAACTTTCCTTTTCTTAATTTCCGCCATTTGGAGCTCTGCATACGCGACATATGATGGGTTCCCCATCAAACTGACTCCGGCCGATATCCAATCATAAGCAGCAAGAGCCCCATTAGTCACTATTCCCCCCATAGAGGTACCCGCTACACCAATTCTGTCAGGATCAATTAATTTTCTGGATATTAAATCATCCTTCATCAAAGATAAATCCTGGATGGTCTGTAAAACCATTTCCCAAAAACGGGGCATCATTTGGGAATCACTTAAACCAGCTTCCCTTTCCCCATGATGAATCACATCGGGAAGAAGTACACGAAACCCCTTCTCAGCCAATAAATAAGCATAGTGAAGATTGTGTTCCTTTGCACTTTGAAAACCATGTATAAAAATAATAAGCGGTAATTTCTGATGGGAAGTGGTTTCCTCACTTAAGTGTAATACAGGAATATGTCCAATTTGTTCTTTTTCAATTATTATCAAGTTAACCCCTCCGAATAATTTGTTCGGTTTTTATCTAAAAGAAGTTCAACAACCTTCTCAAAAAGAATTTTGCATTCCTCATTCCATTCCTTTAAACCTGAGCATCGCTTTAAGTATCATGATCCTACATATAGTAATATCATACAGGAATGCATAAAGAATGAAAAAGATTTACATTTACTTTAAAATAGTCTTAACAATATTTGCATATAATGAAATCAAAAAGAACAGAAGGTGTGTACATGGCGGAGAAACATTTAATCGTATTGGATCTTGATGGTACTTTACTTACAGATAAAAAAACAATTTCTTCAAGAACTAAAAAAACACTGCTAAAACTTAAGGAAGATGGACACGAAGTTATGATAGCTACCGGTCGTCCCTTTCGCTCAAGTGAACTTTATTACCGGGAATTGGGATTGACTACACCAATCGTTAATTTCAATGGCGCTTTCATCCATCACCCATTACAGACAAGCTGGGGGGTATACCACTCTCCACTGGATATAAATGTAGCGAAGGAGATCGTTGAAGCGTGTGATCAGTTTGAATATCACAACATCATCGCAGAAGTCCGTGACGATGTTTATGTCCATTATCATGATGAAAAATTGATGGATATGTTCAATTTAGGAAATCCAAACATGAAGACGGGTGACTTGCGCAATTTCCTTAAGGATTCCCCAACTTCGATGCTAATTCACACTGATAGTCAATTTGTAGGCCAGATTCGCCAGCATTTATCCGATGTTCATGCAGAATTGGTCGATCATCGCCGCTGGGCAGAGCCTTTTCATATCATTGAAATCATTAAGAGCGGGCTAAGTAAAGCCGTCGGGCTAAAACGCGTATCCAACTATCTGGAAATTCCTCAAAACAGGATAATCGCTTTCGGGGATGAAGATAATGATTTGGAAATGCTCGATTACGCGGGAACCGGAGTCGCTATGGGAAATGCAATCTCACCAGTAAAAACAGTTGCAAATACGACTACATTGACGAATGAAGAAGACGGAATAGCAGTCTTCCTTGAAGAAAAATTCAATATTAAACCCTAATACGTCATTTTTTACCTTAATAATATCTCTCTTACAAGCCAAACTAATAAGGACAACAGCTTCCTTTATGTTGTCGACAACGCTCAGAATCGGAGGAGATAAGCATGGGTAAAAGCAGTAAATCTAAACGATTTGTACAGCAGGGCAAAGAAAGTGTTGCCAGGCATGCCGAAAAAATCCCTTATCACACTACGTTTGAAGAGGCGGAAAAAGACAGGTTAAGAATTATGTCAGAACAAAGCTATGGTGGCTTCTAATGGCAAACAATCTATTCCAGAAGGCAAGGGAATTTGTTGAAGAAGCTCTCCACTCTGAGCATGACGGTGACCAGCATAAGACAGAGGAAATCGCTAAAAATGCTCTCCACTCTGAGCATGACGGTGACCAGCGCAAGACAGAGGAAGTCGCTAAAAACGCTCTTTCATCAGCCTTTGCCAATACTACAGAGGCGGAAAAAGAACAACTGCGAGAACTCCAGGAAGAGCTGGAAAACCACTCGAAATAAAGTGAAGGCCTCCAGGATTCCTGGAGGCTTTCATTATGTTCATCAATTGTTATTTCGTGCCTTACCTCCTTTTCCACCGATTTCTTTATAAAAATCTTTACCATGGGAATCGGAAGTGGCCTCGCCGCCCTTTTGTCCAATTTCTTGATAGAAGTCCTTATCATGATTATTCGATGTCGCTTTTCCGCCCTTTTGCCCAATTTCCCGGTAAAAATCCTTGTCGTGATTTTTAGAAGTGGCTTCCCCGCCTCTACGTCCTGCTTCTTCTCTACTCATTTTTTCATCGTTAGCCATTTTTATCACTCCTTCAAGGTTTTAAATTGGCGCTACATTATCAGAATTAGCCGTATTGTACAAGCAATAAACTTATAACACCGAAAATTCTTCCTTTTGTAATGGAAGTGTAATGGCTTTAATTTTCCTATTAATATCATTCCCTGCGAAAGGTACCGACAATGCCCGAAGTTTCTATAATGTTTGTAAAAGCATGTGGATCCACTTCTTTGATGATCCGTTCAAGGTCATAAAGTTCATACCTTGTAATGACGATCAATAACATTTCCTTATTTTCGTTAGTGAACGCCCCTTTTGCAGGAACCCTTGTAATTCCGCGAACTAACTGAGCATGGATTGCCTGTTTAAGTTCTTCGCTTTTCTTCGTAATGATCATGGCTGTAAGCTTTTCATGACGAGTATGTATCGCGTCCACAACACGGGTAGATGTGTAAAGGGTAACAAGTGTATACAAGGCTTTTTCCGGTCCATAAACAGCTCCTGCAGTCACAATGATCACGCCATTCAGCAGAAATAAATAAGTACCTACAGGTTTATCCTTCTTCCGTGATAGAAGCATAGCGATAATATCCATTCCGCCAGTCGATGCACCGTATTTCAAGGTGATTCCCACACCCACTGCAGCTATGACTCCGCCAAACACCGCATTCAATAGTATGTCAGGTGACCAGCGTGTAATCGGAATGATTTCCATAAAAAAGGACATCAAGACAACGCTGAGGAAACTATAAAATGTAAAGGACTTTCCAACTTTCCGCCAGGCAATGATCGTTACTGGAATGTTCAATAAAAGCAATAGAATTCCTGTCGATACATTAAAAGGAGCAAAAGAACCTATCATTCTAGATAGTAGCTGGGCCACTCCTGTAAAGCCGCTTGCATATACGTTTGCCGGTATTAGAAAAAAGTTCATCGCAATAGCATTAAGTAATGCTCCGACCACAACTATGATAATTTTCTTCATTTCACCACTGTACATTCTAAAAACCTCCATTTCACCCTTATCCTATTATCTTTTTACCCTTAATTATTTATTCTATTTACGTAGAGATTGAATTTTTACCGTTTCGTGCTACACTAAAAAGTAAAGTGACCACTCATTTTCTAAAAATTGTAAAAAGAAAGCAGGTGTATTATGGCTATCACAATTCTTGCAGATAGTGCATGTGATTTGCCATTGTCTTTCTATAAGGAAAACAATGTATCATTAATCCCTTTACAAGTCCATCTTGATGGGGAAAATTACGAAGATTTACTTACCATTAATTCTCACGAAGTCTATCAGGCGATGATTGATGGAAAAGCTCCTAAAACATCGCAAGCTTCTCCAGAATACTTTATAGAACTTTTCACACAGTTTGCCAAGGAGAAAAAACAAGGGATCTATATAGCCTTTTCCTCTGAGTTATCAGGAACTTATCAAACGGCAGTGATGATTCTCAATCAGGTGAAGGAAGAGTACCCTGACCTTGACATCGAAATCGTCAATACGAAATGCGCTTCGATGGGGGTCGGTTTAATTGTAAAGAAAGCTGCCGATCTAGCAGCAAACGGTGCCACTAAAGAAGAGATCCTAGCTGACATCGAATTCCGCACCCGACATATGGAGCATCTATTCACTGTTGATAATCTTGATTATTTGGCCCGTGGCGGTCGCATCTCCAAAACCTCTGCCATTGTTGGCGGTTTATTAAACATTAAACCGTTATTGCATGTTGAAGATGGGAAGCTTGTTCCGCTTGAAAAGATACGCGGCAAAAAGAAATTGATTAAACGTGTAATAGATTTAATGCATGAAAGAGGCAAAAATTTAACAACCCAAACGATTGCCATCAGTCATGGTGATGATGAAGCCACGGCATTGGAATGGAAGGAAGCCATTCAAAATGAATTCGGGACAACCGATTTCATGATCCATACAATCGGCTCCGTCATCGGTGCACATGCCGGTCCTGGTACAATTGCCCTCTTCTTCTTAAACGATACCCTTGAGAAATCATAAACATACATACTCCCCTCCATATTTGTGAACAATATATATTGATCATGATAATGGAAGGGAGTTTTCACTATGTCAAAAACAACTGATAACAATAAAAGGCCAAAAGATAACCAAGCGATAAATGCCGAGAAAAATATCGCATATCAGGAAAACCTCACTGCAGGTAAGCACTCCTATTCGAAGAAAACGGACCATAAGTGAAGCGTGGGGCTTGTGCCCTCGCTTTTTTAATAAGCAGTCACCGATTTACCATATGGTTTATATAGTTGTCTTCCTATCACTCTTTCTCTATAATAAAGGAAATAAAACCTGCTGGAGGTAAGTGATGGCAAAGGAAAATTCATTTGATATTGTTTCGAAAGTAGACTTTTCAGAGGTAACGAATGCAGTTACCATGGCTATGAAGGAAATTCAGACCCGCTATGATTTTAAAGGTAGCATAAGCAGCGTCACCATTGAAAAAGAAGACCTGGTTTTAGTGTCCGACGATGAGTATAAGCTCGAACAGTTGAAGGATGTCCTCATTAGTAAACTCATTAAACGTGACGTACCCATCAAGAATCTGGACTATGGTAAATTAGAAGGTGCTTCTGGCGGTACCGTTCGCCAGCGGGCTAAGTTAATTCAAGGTATCGATAAGGAACAAGCAAAAAAAATCAATACCATCATTAAAAATAGCGGTCTTAAAGTGAAAAGCCAAATCCAGGATGATCAAATCCGTGTTACCGGTAAAAACCGGGATGATTTGCAAGGAATCATTTCTGCGATCCGAGGCGCTGACCTGTCCATTGATGTACAATTTTTAAATTACCGCTAAGTAAGAAGGCCTCACCTGCTTTTTGGGTGGGTCTTTTTTATATGTTAGCAGCTGCCTCTATAGCGGTAATACCCTCTTTCCCCTCAAATGAATCTCCTTTATGGAACATGGATAGACTAGTCATGTTCCCTCAGATTAAATAATAACCCAAACTCATTTTGGTCATTTTTTCCATGTTTTCTTTTTCCCAAAAGAAGGAATAGAAAAGCGTAGATAATTAAACAGGAGGCGTTTAATCTTGACTAGTCAAAACCAAAATCAAAACAAACAAGGATTTCCACCTCAACATCAACAACATCAACCTGGAGTGGAAACAAAAATGGAACCGAACCCTGATTCAGTTAAATCTACCTACAAAGGAAGTGGTAAATTAAAAGGGAAAACGGCAATCATAACTGGAGGAGACAGTGGAATCGGTAAATCAGTTGCCATTTATTATGCTAAAGAAGGTGCTAATGTGACAGTTGCCTACTTGGATGAACATGAAGATGCTAAAACGACAAAAGAATTGATCGAGAAAGAAGGCCAGAGATGTTTACTCATTTCCGGAGATATCGGTGATGAAGCATTCTGCCAGGATGTCGTCAAAAAAACGGTGGATGAATTCGGCGGTTTGGATATTCTAGTCAACAACGCTGGAGAACAGCATGTGCAGACAAGTATCCTTGACATTTCTGCTGAACAATTGGAAAAAACGTTCCGCACTAATATTTTCTCGATGTTTCATTTAACAAAAGCTGCATTGAAGCACCTGAAAAAAGGAAGCAGCATCATTAATACAACCTCTATCACAGCCTATCAGGGCAATCCAAAATTAATCGATTACTCTTCAACAAAAGGTGCAATACTAGCCTTCACAAGAGCTCTATCGAACTCCATCTCAAAAGATGGCATCAGAGTGAACGGCGTTGCGCCAGGTCCAATCTGGACACCGCTGATTCCTGCCTCATTCGGTGAAGCGGATGTTGCCAAATTCGGTACGGATACTCCAATGGGCCGCGCAGGACAGCCAGAGGAATTAGCACCAGCCTATGTTTATTTGGCTAGTGATGATTCATCCTATGTCAGCGGACAAGTCATCCACGTAAATGGCGGTACCGTTGTAAACGGATAAGGCTAACTTCAAACGCAGTGGATTTCGTCGCAAATTGAAATCCACTGCTTTTGCTTTTTTCAAGCAGGATATTTCCAGTTAACACGGAAATATTGGGTATGGAAGGAGTGGTGTCATTTGAAAAATATTGTAGACCCATGGTTCACCGTTCAGGAATTGGGCTCAAAGACGTTTGCAATTAGTGAATATGGTCATTGGGAGAAAGTTCATTCCTTTTTACTAATTGGGGAGATTCAAGCTGCGTTAATCGATACAGGATTAGGCATCGTGCCGATTAAGCGGATTACGGACCAGCTTACCGAACTTCCGATAATCGTCCTGACCACACATGTGCATGCGGATCATATTGGCGGACATGGGGATTATGATACAATTTATGTTCATGGTGATGATGCCGATTGGCTGATCAACGGCATTAAAGGTTTGTCTTTGGAACAAATAAGAAAAGACATGGCACGGGATATCACTATACCCGTACCGAAGTCTTTCGACCCTGATACATACAAGCCATACCAGGGGTACCCGGATAAACTCTTATCGGATGGGGACACCATTGATCTTGGGAACCGCAGTTTAGGCATTTATCACACACCTGGGCATTCACCTGGCCACATCTCTATTTTGGATCATGAAACTGGTTATTTATTTACTGGTGACCTGCTTTATTCAGATACTCCAGTTTATGCATTTTATCCCTCGACAAGCCCTGAAGACCTTGTGAATTCGTTAGAAAAAATCGCTTCGATCCAGAAAGTCTCCAAAATCTATGGTGGACACAACCAACTCGGCCTTGAACCAAAGATTTTTTGTGAAATACTTACAGCCATTCAATATCTTAAAGAGAATAACTTAGTCAGACACGGAACGGGTGTACATACATTTCAAAGTTTCAGCGTACATTTCTAGCAAAAGGGCATTGCTTTTACGCAATGCCCTTTTCGTTTAATAAGTCATGGCCATCGAACCTTGCTTGATTGATCTGCAAGAATGCCTTTCCACAAAATGATGTGGAATGATGGACCCAGCAGGAGTATCTCCAGTTTGCAGCATTTGAATGATGCCCTTAGCGGCCTGATATCCCAAATCGAAGATATTAATATCTACAGAAGTCAGGGCTGGTAATGACAGTTCAGAGAAAAGAACGTTATTAAAGCTTACGATGGACATTTCTTCAGGAGTGCGCACTCCCATCTCGCGAAGTGAATGCACGATGCCAAGTGCCATAAGATCATCACTGACCACCAAAGCGGTTGGTGGTTCATCGATGGATAGTAACCTTTTTGCAGCAGCTTGTCCACCTTCATGCAAAAAGTCTTCATGCAGGGTATAATCCTTCCTTCGATTGATTCCAGCACTCTTCAACGCTCGTTCATAACCTAATAAGCGATCGAGGGTCATAACTAGGGTTACATCACCTCCGATGAATCCAATCCTTTCATGCCCTAGCTGAATGAGATAATCTGTTGCCTGCTCGGCTGCCAAGACATTATCGTTATCTACATATGTTATCTCCTCGATAAAATCATAGGGTTTCCCAATGATGACAAATGGAAAATCCCTTGCTCTCAAATAGGTCAGAATGTGATCGTCCATCCTTGAATACATCAGGATTATTCCATCAACCATCCCCCCCTGCACCATATTTACGACTCCTTCGTAGATTTCATCTTCTGTTTTTCCCGTGCTTAGCAACAGGGAATAATGGTTTTCCTGAGCCCCCTCACTAAGACCCTGGAGGATCGTCGGAAAAAATGGATTTTGATAATAATCATTTGACGAGCTTGGCAGTACCAAGCCAATGATCCTGGTTGATTGATTAGCAAGACTTCGTGCAATGAAGTTTGGATGGTATCCTAATTTATTCATCGCCTTACGTACCCGTACCTTTGTTTTTTCACTTATTCGAGGATTATTTGCAATCACTCGAGAAACTGTTGAAGGAGCAACATTCGCTAACTGTGCCACATCTTTTATCGTGATGGCCATGCATTTCCCCTCTCCCTTCTTAGCCTTTATTGACTTCATTCAAAAAAAGGTGAATACCAATAAACACTTCTCTTATATTTATTTTATATTTATACATTTTTATGTATTAATAATACACTCTGCCCAATAGCTATTTCCATACTTTTTTTGCCGTTTATTCATTTTATCAGAAAATACTCACTTTTCCGTTTTTTTTCGTATATTTTTCAAAAATTAAAAAGAAGCTGATTATGGATCAGCTTCTAAAAAACGACAGGTCTTTTGGGTAGAAAGAAGTCAGACGACTAACTACATAGGGTTTAAAGCTAGTTTCCAATCAAATCAAAGGAAGATATTTATAGATCAATAACGATAAATCCTTGTTTCATATGGTCGTAAATCAATAACGGACCCTTCAGGACAATCCTCATAATTAGCTAGTAAAAGTTCCATTTCACCCCAATGAGAAAGATCGATTTGGTGGTGATTCACACTAAAGTTACATATTACCTTGACTGAATCACCATTCATAATTCTTGTATAAATATAAAGTTCAGGGTGATCTTCCCATAATAATTCATATTCCCCATAAACAAGGACCTGATGTTTTTTTCGAAGTTCAATCATTTTTTTATAGAAATGATAAATGGATGATGGATCATTCCTCTGCTGTTCTACATTAATGGCACGATAATTGGAATTAACCTTCATCCAGGGTGCTCCGTGCGTGAACCCACCATTTTCTTTATCATTCCATTGCATCGGCGTTCGTGAATTATCACGGCCGCTATGCCATATAATGTTCATTATTTCATCATGCGGACGACCTTTTGAGGTCTCAATCCGGTAAAAATTTTTCATTCCAACATCATCATAATCATCAATCGAATCAAATTTGACATTCGTCATGCCTATTTCCTGGCCTTGATAAATAAAAGGTGTCCCTTGCATGAAAAAATATAGAGCCCCAAGCATTTTTGCGCTTTCCAGCCAATATTGATGATCATTTCCCCAGGTCGATACACTTCTGGGCTGGTCATGATTTTCAAAAAACAAAGCATTCCAGCCTTTGTTTTTCAGCCCCTTTTGCCACTTGGTCATGGTGCGTTTTAACCCCTGAACATCAACATCGTGATTATGTCCCCTATTCCAAAGTCCAAGATGTTCAAATTGAAATATCATATTGAATTTCCCATTCAATTCCCCGACCCATTCATCAGCCTGCTCAATCCTGACCCCATTGGCCTCCCCGACCGTCATGATATCATACTTAGAGAAAGTCTCTTCCTTCAACTCCTGAAGGTAATCCAGAATCCCGTCCTGATTGGTATGCATTTCAAACGCAGGTACATACTGATGCCAATAAGGGTTGGGCATATCCGGCAGGCCTTCACGCTTATGAATATGCGTAATCGCATCAATCCGGAAGCCATCAATTCCCTTATCGAGCCACCAATTCACCATTTCATACAACGCCTGTCGCACACCCTCATTTTTCCAGTTTAAGTCTGGCTGCTTTTCGGCAAATAAATGTAAATAGTATTGATTGGTCCTTTCATCGAATTTCCAGGCACTTCCGGAAAAGATACTTTCCCAATTATTAGGCTCCCGTCCGTCCTGCCCATCCCTCCATATATACCAATCCCGTTTCGGATTATCGCGTGACGAACGTGACTCAACGAACCAGGGGTGCTCATCGCTTGTATGGTTCAAAACAAGATCGAGTATCACCTTCATCCCACGTGCGTGAACATCTTCCAATAACAGTTCAATATCTTCGATTGAACCGAACTCATCGGAAACTGCTTGATAATCACTAATATCATAGCCATTATCCGCATTGGGCGATTTGTAAAATGGACAAATCCATATGACATCTACCCCTAAATCCTGCAGATAATCGAGCTTTGAAATCAATCCTTTAATATCTCCTACACCATCACCATTACTATCCATGAAACTGCGCGGGTATATTTGATAGCAAACCGCTTCTTTCCACCAAATCTTATTCATGCTGTACCCTCCCGATCCTGTTTTCCACAAAGCCTAGGGACAATGTTTGGCAGCTACCCACAATCGAGAGGTATATGATTATTTTGGTTGGTTCCGTTTTGAACGCTTAATAACCAAAGCAATGAATATACCAAAAATAAGAAGAACCAATCCTATAACTAACAGGTAAGGAATATTGATAATCGACTTGGGTGACAGTGTGTAAACTTCTGTCGTCTCCCTGTCGATTACGATAGAGTAGCTGTTGTCCTTACTGCGGACCAGATCCCCATTCAGCATACCTCTCAACTCTTTATTACTTTCAAGTTCCTTTTCAGTAAGGTTTATCTTTTGAGTTTCAGTCGTATTGTTCATGGCGACGACAATCGTTTCATCACCATACACACGTTTGAATACCGAAGCTCCGCCTTTTTCATATAAAAGCTCCATATTCCCTTTTATCAATGCTGGGTACATGTCTCTGAGATCAGAAAGCTTTGTTATATATTCCACCAATTCCTGTTCTGTCTTGAAATTCATCAATTTATGATTATCCGGAGCAATATCACCATTTAAGGCAATTTCCGATCCATAGAATACGATTGGCACTCCTGGCATCGTATATAGATATGACAGCGCCATTCTCCATCTGGCACCTGGGTTTTCGTTATGATCGGCTGCATCCTTTGTAAAACGCGGCATTCCCTGAGTATCCATGAACAATGCCTGAGGAGCATTGCCCCCAAATTCATCTTCACTTTTCGCAAACGAATTAAAAACGGGTTTCAATTCTTTATCAGGTGCAGCAAATGCTTCCCGTAGCTCAACATTTTGCGGATAAGCCATGAAAGCATCGATACCCGTCTTCTTATAGCTTGAAATCAAATCCGCATCACCTTGTATATCGCCGATTGTATAGAAATTTGATTTTTCAGATTTGACTGCACCTACAAATTCCTTCCAAAAATCTTTTGCTACGTATTGAACCTTATTTAAACGGTACCCATCAATATCAGTTTCCGTTATCCACCATTTGGCGGCATCAAGTAAATATTTCCGTGTTTCCTCATTGTCTTGATTCAAATCCGGAAGACCATCGACCCAGCCTGTTTCCAAATCCTTTTGATTACCTTCATTGGAAATCTTTTTTTCTTCATGGAACCAATCTTGTTTTACAGGGTCGTTCAGCCAAGATGAGTCAGGACCCACATTATTTGCTTGAAAATCAATGATCACCTTCATATCGCGTTTATGTGCCTCATTTACGAGTTTTTTAAACTCTTTAATTGTCCCAAAGTGTGTATCCGTTTTATAAAAATCAGTCACCCAATCGCCATGATAGCCATTTTCATCATTAGCGAAAATTGGTGAAAGGATGATAGCGGTATAACCCATATCTTTTAAATAATTCAGTTTCTTCGTGACACCTTCAAAATCCCCACCATTAAACGCAGAAGGGTCATTCACATTCGCATCTCCATTATTTTGTGTATTACCATCGAAAAATCGGTCGACCAATAATGAATATACGATTTCGTCCTTCCAAGTTCGTTGTTCTTTTTCAGCTGCTCCTACTGGAATGGCGTAAAAAAGAAGCAACGGAATTAAAGCGAGTGATAACACTCTTTTTCTCATATCCGCTCTCCTCCTAGCTATCTCTTTACGCCTTTAAGATTAGCCTTTTGACCCCTTAACGTCAAATCCAAATTATAAAAAACTTTACACTAAAGGGACAAATTGGGGATACTGGATACAGTTAATGAAATGGAATAAGCAGAAGACGATTAACGTTCTTTTTTTATCGTCTTAACCGCTTTATCCAAAGCCCTTTTTGGTTTTGCTTTTTCAGTGGCTATATCATCCATGGCAGAATTCATCGGTCCCCATACCTTATTCATTTCCGGAATATTCGGCACAGGTTCAGCGTATTGTATTTGTATGCTTAAGGCTTGTGCCCTTTCATTTTCCTTGATTGCTGCATTGTGTTTGATTGAATTATTAGGAGGAATTTCCCCTGTTATTTCATAACGTTGCATTGCATTATCATCGTTTGTCAAATATTCAACTAACTTCGTAGACCAATCAGGATGTTTTGTGAATGCTGTTACATGCCAGCCTTTGATTTCCATGAACGTTTTCATTGGCTGACCATTTGGCAATTCGGGCAAGGGGGCAAATCCTGTATCCTTTCTCTCGGAAAATGAGTTACCGTCACTCATGAAAGAAGCCAAATCCCCTTGACTAAACAACTTCTCGATTGCTGCCTTGTCGCCTTTTGAGATCAAATCCGCTTTATACCATTTTTGGATATACGCAGCTCCTTTTACAGCACCCTTATTATTCAAACCAATGTCCGAAGGATCTAGATTTCCATTCTTATCTTTAAATGTGTAACCTCCCATTCCAGCCATTACTCCATACCCATCATGGAAATCATTCCATTTGGCATAATAACCATACACGTTACCTTGTCTTAATTCCTTCGCCATTTTATATAAATCATTCATCGTTTCAGGAGGCTTAGCCATCAATTTTTTATTATAAATGAAAACGGAAGTGTTTACGGATTTCGGCAATCCAAATACCTTATCTTGATACATCTCGCCTCTAATTGAAGATTCAATGAAGGCATTTAATACTTCATCACTCACTTTCACTTCCTGAATTAGGCCTTCCTTTACGATTTTCCCGACTTTTTCATGAGAAAAAGTTACCACATCCGGGGCTTTTCCGTTTCCAATCGGCCCATCACGACGAAGCCGTTCATACATCTCGGTAGCTATTTCCAGCTCTTCATGCTCAACTTTGATTCCATATTCTTTTTCAAATGCTTCAAGCACTGGCTTTAGGGCCTCCGCTTTACCTTTTTCCTCCCAAATGATCAATTTTTTCGGTTTCGCTTCATTACTGGCTTCTTCGTTTTTCTTATTTTCTTTCACTACTTTATTTTCCAAATCTGAACTGGATCCACAAGCACTTACAATAAAAATCAAGAACATGGACATGAACAAATGAAAAATCAGCTTCTTCACTTTCATTCTCCTTTTTAAAATGTTTATTCTATCATGTCCAAAAGCACCAAATAATACTGTTTTTCAGTTCAGCCAATCAAATAAATCCCCCATCATGAAAGCGGCACCAAACTTATTGTTATCATTATATGAACGGCTTTGGTTTTTACAACATTTTCCTCGACGTATTTATTTCCTTGTTTTGATGAACACTTTTTGTTATTTTTTAGTTAATAAGTGCTTCTTTCAATTAGAATTGGGTATATAACCATATTGAAAAAAACACTTAACGGCTAATTACAACTGCTTAGAGAACCCCCTCATAACAGCCTGATGTTCCCTTTTTCATATTCACTTCCCCAAATACTTATAGAATTGGAGTGGTTTTAATGGAATTTTCATCCATACACCATAGACCTAATGACAATTACGGCTATCCCATCAACACTGAAACCCTACATATCCGTCTACGTACGAAAAAACATGATATCTCCTCAGCTGGATTGATTTTTGGGGACCCATACATTTCAGATAATGGACAATGGCAGTACGAAGAACTTCCCATGAGTTTATCAGGCAGCGATAACCGTTATGATTATTGGCATATTTATGTGAAGCCTACCTACAGAAGAATTCGGTATGGGTTCAAGGTCCTCTCAGAAGATGAAAGTGCCATTTACACGGAAAAGGGTTTCTTTAAAGAACCCCCCCGAGATCCGGGATGCTATTTCGCGATTCCCTATCTACATCAAAATGAAGTATTCGGCGCACCAGAATGGGTCAAAGATACAATTTGGTATCAAATTTTTCCTGAACGATTCGCGAACGGAAACCCTGACAACGATCCGGAAGGTGTTAAACCTTGGGGAAGTGAAGACCCGGCAGTGGATAATTTTTTTGGTGGGGACTTCGAAGGAATCATTGAACATTTAGATTACCTAGAGAAGCTCGGCATCAACGGAATCTATTTCACGCCAATCTTCCATGCCCACTCCAATCACAAATACGATACGATTGATTATCGGAAAATCGATCCGCAATTCGGAACGAAGGAAACATTGAAAACACTGATAAACGAATGCCACAAACGGAATATCCGAGTCATGCTAGATGCCGTTTTTAACCATAGCGGCTACTATTTCCCCCCATTTCAGGATTTACTCGAAAAAGGAGAAGATTCGAAATATAAGGATTGGTTCCATCCACACAGCTTTCCTCTCAAAGGAGGGGAAAGGCCCAATTATGAAACGTTCGGTTTTTTTGAATCGATGCCAAAATTGAATACTGCGAATCCGGAGGTGAAAGAATATCTTCTCGAAGTCTCAGCCTATTGGATTAAGGAATTCGATATAGACGCCTGGCGACTCGATGTGGCAAATGAAGTCGACCAACCATTCTGGCGTGAATTTCGAACAACGGTGAAAAGTATAAAGCCTGACCTTTACATTCTTGGTGAAATTTGGCATGACTCCATGCCATGGCTTCGCGGTGATCAGTTCGATGCTGTCATGAATTACCCTTTTACCAACCAAGTTTTCCGCCTGGTCGCTTCACAAACCATCAATGCACGCGAGTTCACCGAAGAAATGACAGCCATCTATCATAGTTACCCGACCAATGTTTTTGACGTGACTTTCAATCTCCTTGGAAGCCATGATACACCGCGGATTTTCACGGATTGCGGGGAAGATTTAGATCGAGCCAAGCTCATCCACGCAATCCTGCTTACTTTCAACGGCAGCCCCTGTATATACTATGGAGATGAAATCGGCTTAACCGGAGGCATGGATCCAGGATGCCGAAAGTGCATGGTTTGGGAAGAAGAAAAACAAAATACCGAGCTTTTCAATGAAATTAAGGCATTGATCCATTTACGAAAAGAAGAACGATTACTTGCCAATGACGGAGAGTTCAAATTCCTAAATACAAACGGAAACGAAAATATCGTGGCCTACCAAAAATATAATGGCGAACGTTCTGTCGTTATCCTCATCAATCCGACGGATGTCCAGCAATCCTTCACTCTCCCTATTGATTTGAAGGGGCGTACACTAACGGATTTAAGAACAAAAGAAACAACACAGGAATGCCAATTTGAATTGGGTGGATATCAATATAAAATTCTCGCATTCAATCTTTGAGACAATGAAAACGGGGCAAGGAATATCATCCTGCCCCGTTTTTTTAATCGATTATTTGAATATCATATTCCTTGAACCATACATGGGTTTGTGCTAAGTGAGCCAGTAACTGGGGACCTGACATCAATTGCCCGAACCACGGCACTTTAAAAGCGGCTCCTTTGGAATCCACTATATCCGTTAGCTTCTGTTTATCGAAAAACTCATGCAAGACCGAATTTTTATCACTCAGTAAGTCTTTCAGCCACGCCTGCACACGGTCAGTATATATAGGGTTGTGGGTTTTTGGATATGGACTTTTTTTACGATATAATACCTCATCCGGTAACAGTCCCTCCAACGCTTTCCTCAGAATACCCTTTTCACGGTTGCCTTCCATTTTCATTTCCCAAGGAATGTTCCATGCATATTCTACAAGTCGATGATCGGCAAATGGGACGCGCACCTCTAGACTTGCCCCCATACTCATCCGATCCTTCCGGTCAAGAAGCGTCGTCATGAACCATAATAAATTCACATAGAAAAGTTCTCTACGCTTTGCTGCTACACCGTTTTCCCCTTCCAATTTAGGAGTTTCGGCAAGGGTGGTCAAATAGGCTTCATTCGCAAATTCCTCCAGCTTCAATTTCTCACGCCATCCCGTTTTCAATAACGATACCCGTTCCCCGGTCGATCTCATCCATGGAAAACCAGCACGATTTAAATCATCTTCACGATGAAACCAAGGATAACCGCCAAAAATTTCGTCCGCACACTCACCGGACAGGCCTACGACAAAATCCTGCTTGATTTCCTTACAAAACCAAAGTAATGAGGAATCGACATCCGCCATCCCTGGAAGGTCCCTTACAAGGACAGCTTCCGTTAAATAATCCGTTAACTGTTCTTGAGTGATGATCGATGAATGGTGAACCGTGTTAAAGGTATCCGACATCTTTTTAATCCAATGTCCATCAGAGTTAGGCTGAAAATCATTTGCCTTAAAATAGCGCTCATTATCTTCATAATCAATGGAATACGTATGCAGCCGTCCTTTCCCTTCTTTTTGATAGGCGTTTGCCGCAATGGCCGTTATGGCGCTAGAGTCCAGCCCTCCTGACAAGAAGGTACAAAGTGGAACATCAGATACAAGTTGACGAGTCACTGCATCCTCGACAAGGAAGCGGACCTTCTCGGCCGTCTCATCGAGGGTATCCCGATGTTCTTCGCTTTTCACATTCCAATACCTCCAAATTCGGAGCCCTTGCCTTGATAATGTTAGAGCATGGGCAGGTCTTAACTCTTGGATATTATGAAAAACACCGGAACCTGGCTTTCGGGATGGGCCCACACCAAAAACTTCAGCCAACCCGTCGCGGTCGATCTCCGTTTTAACATCCGGGTGGGCTAAAATCGCCTTCAATTCAGAGCCAAAAATGAATCCCCCGTCCCTTTCTGCATAAAAGAGTGGCTTTACCCCCATCCGATCTCTTGCAATGAATAATTTCTGATCCTTTTCATCCCAAATTGCAAACGCAAAAATCCCATTGAACAAGTCAATGCATTTTTCTTTCCATTCTATATAAGAAGTAAGTAAAACTTCTGTATCAGAATGACCCTTAAAGGAATATCCTTTTAATAATAGCTGTTTTCGAATGTCTTCGGTGTTATATAGCTCTCCATTATAACAAAGCGTATATCTGCCGTTTTTTTGATCTTTCGACATCGGCTGTTTTCCGCCTTCCGCATCGACAACCGTTAACCGTTTATGACCAAAGGCAACATGGGCTTCGCTCCAAACATTTTCCTCGTCTGGCCCCCGCTTTGCCAACGTTTTTGTCATATTTTCAACTGTTTTTGTTTCCTTCCGTAAATCTTTTTGAAAATGCACCCAGCCTGTTATCCCACACATTTTACACTTCATCCTTTCTATCCGGACTTTCAGAAAAAATATTGGCTCCCTGTTTTAAAAAGATTTACAGTCCCTTATTTGTAAATTCGAAGACCATGCAAAGAAGGTTTAAGTATCGAACAGCAAAATTCCGTAGGATCCCCGCCCAAAACGCCATGCGTTGATAATGAATTGTTGAGCAAAGCATCCCGTGTTTAACATAGCCTATGCAAAGACGGAAAGATGGTTATTTGTCCATAATATTTTAAAATATACAGTTATATTTTCATTGGATTTTGACTAAAAAGTAGGTGAGGATTCCACTATTGGAGGTATATGTATGAGTCAGCAACAACGAACCAAGTTAATGAACAGGCAAACAAGAGCTTTTACCGAAGGAACAGTGGAAAATATCAATCAACAATGGATTTTTTTCGATGATGAAACAGATGAGGCCTGCTCCATCGAAGACCATGTTGATAGCATCATTGAAGTTTACAGGGGTGGGCGCTGGCAGCAAGGAGTTGTTGAAGAAGAGGGAAAAATCCTGCTTCACCGGGAAATCACCTTCTTAAGGGAAAATGAGCCCATTCGGATCCGCAAAAAGCTGCTCTACTCTTTTGAACGTTTATTGGAAGAATTGAACGACGATTCCTTTTTCCAATTTGTAACGACCTTGAATTCACTTGATTTTTCTATTTATGATTGTATATATAGCTATAATCAGCTCACTTTTTTAAGGGCTGTCCCTAACCAGTCCGGCGTGAATTTCTTCACTTTTGATAACGAGAGCCAAATATGTCTCGTTCAGCACCACTTTTCTTATGGGAAGAAGGATCACGATCGTTTTGAATTCACCCTGAACACTGGAAAAAGAATCGTCATTGAGAAAGTGAATTCACAATAACGGGTAAAAAAAACGGGTAAATGAGATTTCCTCATTTACCCGTTTTCAATTCTGTATTAAAAAAAGTCCATTCCTTGTGGCAGGGAAAGCCCTAAATAAAGGACGAATACAAGCGCAACGATGAACAATATCCACATGGCACTTGTGCTTTTACCTTTTTTCGTACGGACCAACACCATTTCCATCGCCGCAATCACGATGATGCCGACAATCATTTTTACTGCGTAAGCACCAAAATCCGTGATCAGCATTCCGCCAGTAAGGAAAATCAATAGATAGAATAAACGTGTTATCATATGTAGCATTTTCGCTTTCGGATTTCCACCTTTAAGCATCGAATATGTGACAAAGAAAAGAATGATTCCGATAACCCAAGCTGTAATATGCATATGTGTCATTTTTTTGCCCCCTCGTTCAGTTTCCTTTTAATCATATCATAGGCTTTTACAAAATAACAAAACTAAGGATTTATCTGAATAGGTAAAATCAACAATTTAATGAACATCATTTACATTTCTTCTCATCTAGTCCTCTTCGACGCATAACTGGCTTTTTACCATATGTTACAAAACGCCATACATATTCAACCGGTCCGTAATGAAACAGACCCATCCACAATAAGGAAAGCAAAATTTGCATGCAAAAAAGAGCTATTAGGAAAACAACCCCTGTCGTGTAAGAGACAGATCCATATAAACCAAGACCATATGAATAAAAAATGACCGTGCATACTATCGATTGGAATAAGTAGTTACTCATCGACATCCTTCCGATATACGAAAGGGGGTGGAACAGGCGGGAAGCTCCTGCCTGTTCCGCCAAAAGAGTTATTGCCGTGATATAAAAAATCGTAAGTAACGGTCCGCCAAAATAATCCTGTACGAATATCGTGCCAAAATGGTATACCGTCACATATGGCAGTATCTTCATTGACATGCCCAACAGCAAGCTTACAATCAATATCGCTTTGAATTGTCGTTTATATTGACTTGGATTTTGGAGAAAGCCTTGCTTTGCAACGCCTGCTCCAATTAAAAAAAACGGAAAAATCGATAAAAAAAGGATAATAGCATTAAAGAGGTTGTTCACCATATACCAATCTAGTGCTCTTTGACTCATTATTTCCGTAAATGTACCAGATTGATAAACTTCCAAAGACTGTTTCATCATCGCAGAATCAGTCGTTATCGCCATCCCTTCCCTATCAAATATGCCCATTATAAGAAATAGTGAACCCAATATAGCAAATGGCAGGACATAACAAACCGAGCCTAGCAGAATTAGATTCCTGCCCTTCATCTTATAAAAAAACAATAATGCAAACCCAAATACAGCATAATTAATGAGGATGTCCCCATGCCAGATGAAAAAAGCATGAATGCACCCAAGCACCAGCAGGAAACTTAGCCTTTTCGTAAATAATAAAGGAAATGAAATACCCTTTTCTTCACTCCTTACAGCTAGTATGATGGCCCCAAAACCGAACAGGAATGCAAATAACGGATAAAAGCTGGCCTGTGCGACAATATCACTGAATCTGTACAAAATCCTGTCCCATCCTCTGGACCATCGCTCAGCACCATCTATGTACAAAAGCGGAGAGTGGAAAGAAGGCATATTCACTAAAAAAATCCCTAAAATGGCTAATCCACGTAAAATATCGATGCTTACGATCCGTTTACTTTCCTGCAATGGTACCATCGTGCCCTTCATTGGTTCACCTCTTTCATCCATACAGATTTAACGTCTCTTCTATAACCTGATTTCATCATCTTTAACCACTATGGCAGCTTTTTGCTTTTTTATTAGTATGACAAACAAGCTACCCAATAAGCAAAAGACTCCTGCAAGGAAGAATGCCCATGTATAGGAGTTGAATATTTTGAAAATTAGCCCTCCACCGTACGCGGCCACCGCTGCACCCATCTGATGCGCCGCGAATATCCAACCGTATACAATCCCACTTTTCTCCATTCCAAAGACTTGTCTTGAAATGCTTATGGTTGGAGGGACAGTAGCTATCCAATCCAATCCGTAAAAAACGGAGAAGATGATCAATAGGGCGATTGAGCCTTCATTTAGTGCAAAAGGAAGTAATACGAGGGAAGCACCCCTTAGACCGTAATACCAAAACAACAACCAACGGTTATCAAAACGATCTGATAACCACCCGGATACCGTTGTACCAATCAAATCAAAGATCCCCATGAAAGATAGCAGTGAGGCTGCCGTAACAACCGGTAATCCAAAACTAATGCAATAAGAAATGAAATGTGTGCCGATCAACCCGCTCGTTGAAAGTCCGCATATAAAAAAGCTTCCTGCCAATAACCAGAATTCCTTCACTTTCACTGCTTCAATCAACGACTGAAAAGCCATGGCGATGGGGTTCTTCTTTTGGAGTGTAACAGCCTCCTGACTTTCCTCTTTTAATCCATATGGAAGAGTGCCAACTTCCTTCGGATTGTTTTTCATGAATAAAAGGATGATTGCCAGCATGGTCAAGCTAAGGACCAAAATTAATCCAATCGCCCATCTCCACGAATGATTCTCAATGATGATGGCTAAAACCGGAAGTAAAATGAGCTGACCTGTGGCCGTACTTGCCGTCAGTATCCCGACCGCCAGCCCCCGCCTCTTCTCGAACCAACGATTTGCCACATATGGGCTCAATACCGTTAAAAAAACTCCAGAACCCAATCCAATGATGATTCCCCAAATTAGAATGAGCTGCCACTCATGCTCCATGAAAAAAGTGAGGAAAATCCCTGCCAATAAAGTGGACATGGCCAATACCATCATTTTCTTCAATCCAAGCACTTCAATTAGGGCGGCCATGAATGGACCCGATAATCCATAAAGAAAAAGACTTATGGCGAAGGCTAAAGAAATGATGGATCGGTCCCACCCGAACTCATTTTCAAATGGTACGATGAATACTCCCGATGATGACCTAACGATTCCGGCTACAATTATCGAGAAGAATGTTATGATTAAAATGACCCAGCTATAATGAATACGTTTCAATGCTCTCCCCCACAATCCAAAACTCTTAGAATCAACAAGTTTTAAAAATAATTATTATAATAATTTGAAATATTTTATAATAGTAACACTTTATCGTTAAACAGGAAGCTTTTTATCGAAACAAATTATAGCGCTTCTCTTAAAAAGTCAAAATGAATGAGTTGATATCAAACAATGGCATGAGTTCCTGTGGCTGTATTTACGGAACGGGACACCTGGTCAAATGGAGCTTCCTGATAAGGTCCCTCTCTCTAGCTTCGTTCCCTATCTTCATAGCTTAATATGAAACCGAATCGACCGGGCAAACAGAAAAAAACGCTGATCATTTCTGAACAGCGTTAACGAGCATCAATTGACGAGTCTGCCTGTTTTCCCCTTAGAGTCCCAGTAATCATTACGGAGATGGATTTTTTGTATTTTACCAGATGCCGTTTTTGGAAGCTCACTGACGAACGACACGCTCGTGACTGATTTGAAATGAGCTAAATTTTCCCGTGTGAAGTTCTTTATATCATCTTCCGTTAAATCAGCACCCGTTTTTAGCACAATGAAAGCATGCGGCGTCTCCCCCCACTTTTCATGCGGAACGGCGATGACTGCCGCTTCAAGAATGTCCGGATGTTCATAGAGGATTCCTTCCACTTCTATGGAAGAAATATTTTCTCCGCCACTTATTATTATATCCTTTTTGCGGTCAACAATATCAACATTCCCATTTTCATCGATTGTTGCCATATCCCCTGTATGCAGCCATCCATTTCTTAGTGTCTGGCTGGTCGCTTCTTCATTTTTCCAATAACCTAACATCACTCCATGACTGCGGACGATGACCTCCCCGATATCCACGCCATCATGGACCACTTCCTCACCATTGTCATGGATAACCCTTACCTCACTGCCTATGATGGGATATCCGGCTTTCGCCTTCATTCTGTATTTTTCTTTTTCAGAAAGATCATCGAATTCAGAACGAATCAGCGATATCAGACTAACCGGAGTTGATTCGGTCATTCCGTATATTTGAATGAATTCCCACCCTAACTCTTTTTCTACCCTTGTAACGAATGCTGGAGGCGGAGCGGAACCCGCAACAACGATTCGGATATCCTGCTTGATTATCGGAACATTCCGTTCATAATATTGAAACAGTGAATTCAGAACCGTCGGTGCCATATGCATTATGGAAACCTTATGCTTTTCAAGTGCATCAAATATCACTTCTGGGGTGGTTTTCCTCAAACAAACTTGAGTGGCACCATTAGCCGTATAATAAAATGGGGCACCCCAACCATTTACGTGGAACATCGGCAGTACATGCAAATATGTATCGCGGTCATTGACCCTGAAATGATGCATTGCACCTAGGGCATGCAAATAGTTGTTGCGGTGAGTCAGCATCACCCCTTTGGGATTTCCTGTGGTCCCGCTTGTATAAAGGAGGCTCGAAACATCATTTTCATCCACCGACTCCCGATTAAAGCTTCTGGTATCAAAAAGGTCCAGCCAATGATTGTAATCAGTTTCATTTATCTCTTCCTTTTTATAATGTACAATTATGTGTTCCACCGATTCAAGTTCATCCTTGATAGGAGCAATTAAATGATACAATTCCTGATCTACAAAAAGGACCTTGGACTCACTATGGTTCAAAATGTATACATAATCGGCAGGCTTCAAGCGGATATTCAATGGAACGATTACGGCCCCAAGTTGAAATACCCCATAAAATCCTTCAAGCATTTCAATGGAGTTTGGTGCCAAATATGCCACCTTATCACCCTTTTTGACTCCAAGATCCCTTAAACCATTTGAAAGCTGGTTTACACGGCCGTTCAACTCTGAGTAGGTTAAAACCTTGTCATCACCAATGATCGCTTTCTTATCGCCATATAGTAAGGCTGCTCGATCTAAGAAATGCGATAAAACTAATGGTACGTTCATTTCCTCACCCCTCATTTTATTTGAAAATTCTGAATTAGTAATTATTTTACCATATCTGTTTCCAATTATCCAATAATTTCCACTACTGTTATATAACAATATATTGATAGGCAGATGAATCACATCAATCATGAGTCAACATACAATACATTGAAACTCCCTTCGGTGATAGGCTCATTGCCTAATATTCAAGGGAAAACCAGAATAAAAAAAGGGTGATTTTCTTGCCGGCCATCGTAGGAGTCGTTCAAGTCATCAACGTCGGTAGCAGTGGAATTGTCCATATTGGTGACGTCTTTAAAATTAGTCCATATTCAACTTCAAAGACTTTTGCAGGTGCTGGCTCGTTTAATACAGGTGAATCCATATCCCTTTATAATGCCTATAGCACCACAAATACAAATGATACAGATGGTGTTGATCAACCACTGGTCTTAAATCTCTAATGTTTTTAAGAAAGGAGTCCGCATGATCTTCAATATTCACCAGACCATACAAATCAATATGATAAAAATTGAAAGCATCGCCAATTCATCCGTTTTTCAAATAGGAAGTGCCGGGGTGATTAAACCATATTCCACATTGGCCAATACCGGTGGATTCACTGAGCCTGCTCCTGAAATCGAAGCTGATGTAGTACCATTAACCAGTTTCGTCCCATTTACACCTTCATAGGCATTCACCTATATCCAACTTTTTCATATACTGCCATATATGAATTTATCTTTTTATGAAGGTGAGGTGTTGAATCGTGAATCAGGATTTATATTCGTATTCCATACAAATGCAGCGTTTCCTTGAAGCCCAGGATAAGCGGATCATGAAACTTGAACACGAACTCAAACGCCTGACAGATGAACTCGCCGATTTGAAAAATAAACCGCCAATCCATGTAGATAAAATTGAATATAAATTCGATCAGTTAAAAGTCGAATCTTTAGATGGAACGTTAAATATCGGTTTAAATCCCAATGACCTTAACAACATTGATGAATTTGCCGTCAACAACCAACCCGTTCAACCAGCACCAAACCTATTTCCAGGCAGGGAAATCGTCGTCCAGGAAATTCACAACGATATCCTTTCAGACTTGGAAAATATGATCCACGATACGGAAACCCAGCTGAAAATATCATTGGAACCCTCTTATCATGACTTCATTAAACAGGACGTCGAACGCCAGCTTCATCAACGAATCAATATGTATTTCGATAATCTTTCTTACGCGGAACGTGCACCGCAGCAACGGGATAATGTCAAGGAAAAGGTCAGGGAGAAGGTAAAATCCGATATTCAAACTGCATTATTACAATTCATTACCCATTCACAAGCCGAGACAGGAGGAAATCCAAATGGAGTTTAATGTAACCAATCACCAGCTTTGTGTAGGTGATATTAAAATTACCGGTGTAGCAAGCTCTGCTTTATTCCTCATAGGGGATGTACAAACGGTCCAACTTTCTTCCGCATTCGATACCCCGCCGGAATCCCTTATCATCGGACCATTCGTGCCGCTTTCTCCAGGAGGATAAATAACATGTTTTCTAGAATATCAAAAGTAAAATCTATATTATCCGACACGGTATCATTCAGCTCCACTCTGCAAATCGGGGATACTTCATATATTGACGGAAATTCCCTGGCTTTAGCGATTCAAAAGAAAAGTGAAACTTTCGGTTCAGTCGATATTCATTTCGAAGACTATGACATTTTTAAGAAACCTTTTTATATCCCGAGATTGAATGAACCCGTCATATCAAGATTTTCAAATCCGAATCCCTTCATACGGGTCGGCAATATCAATATAATCGGGATATCATCCTCATCTGTGGTTGGTGTCGGAAACGTAGGCCATGCACGTATGGAATCAAGAGTGAAACATATTCGGGAGGTTCCTAAAAAAATCGAAGAGACACCAATTGAGGATTCAGACAACAGTTAAACTATTATAGGAGGGGTTCATATGCCCGCTATTATCGGCCCAGTTCAAATATTTAATGTCGCGGAAGGAAACCTGTTATTCGGTGATTGCGCCGTCATTTCCCCTAAGTCTTCCTCCAAATCGGTTTCCGGATCCGGTTCAGGGAACACAGCTGCAATCGTGTTTACGGCCAATGGCCTGAATGGAAGCAATGTCCTAGATGTCAATGGGGTCGACCAGCCCATTACAGGGAATAATTAGTCAAAGAAAAAGCCTCCCATTTCCAGGGAGGCTTTTAAATTCCACCTATTTTTCTATCATGTTAAATACTTGCTCGACATCCTTGTCACCCCTGCCTGATAAATTAACGATCAGTATATCATCTCTTGTTAACTCTTTTGCCAGCTTCATGGCGTAAGCTAAAGCATGTGAGCTTTCGAGAGCTGGAATGATCCCCTCTGTTTTGGATAATACCTGGAAGGCCTCAAGAGCTTCTTCCCCTTTTACCGTCACATACTCCGCACGCCCGCTATCTTTCAAAAAACTATGCTCGGGTCCCACACTAGGGTAATCCAAGCCGGCTGCTATGGAAAATGTCGGTTTTGGCTGCCCATGTTCGTCCACTAACGTCAAACTTTTGAATCCGTGCAATACCGCCGGTACCCCTTGCGAAATACTTGGGGCTTCAATTGGCTCTACACCAATTAAACGGACATTTTCTTCATCGATATAATGAGCAAAAGCTCCAATCGCATTACTTCCCCCTCCTGCACAAGCAATGATGGCAGTTGGCAGTTTTCCTTCCTTTTCAAGGATCTGGCGCTTTGATTCTTCACTTATGATTGATTGGAAATGCTTAACGATCGTTGGATAGGGGTGTGGTCCCACTGCTGAACCAAGCAAGTAAAAAGTATTTTCATAGTTTTGCACCAAATCATTCAATGCCTCATCAACTGCATCCTTTAATCGACCCTGTCCCTTTTCGACCGCTACAACTTTTGCCCCCAACAATTCCATCCGAAAGACATTCAATGCCTGCCTCTCCGTATCCAGCTTACCCATATAGATTACACACTCCAAGCCAAACATCGCACATGCCGTCGCAGTTGCTACACCATGCTGTCCAGCGCCAGTTTCTGCGATGATGCGGTTAGCACCCATCCGTTTAGCGAGCAAGATTTGTCCGATCGCATTATTAATTTTGTGAGCACCTGTATGATTCAGATCTTCACGCTTCAAATATATTTTTGCCCCGCCAATCTTTTTCGTTAAATTCTGTGCATGGGTTAACGGATTTTCACGTCCGACATATTCTTTCAGATAGTATTGAAACTCCTCAATGAATTCCGGGTCATCCTTATATTTCAAGAATTCCGTTTCTAAAATATCCATTACTTCCTGAAGTTCTCCCGGTACAAAGCTTCCACCGAACTCACCAAAATATCCCTTGCTCTTGATCTCACTCGTCATACTCTACTCTACTCCTTTAAAAAAGGTATTTTTTCTCCCCTAGTATATAGTAAGCTTTTATATCTTTTCAAACTATTCTGTTTATTCAATAAAAAAAAGGAGCGCCCCTCATCAATGGGACACCCCTTCTCTGTTATACTTCCAATAAATGCGATCCGTCAAAGAAAAACAAGTAACGGCTGGTTACTTTCTTATTCATTATCCCTTCAACAGCCCTCGTATAAAGCTGTAGCTGCATACGGTATCGATCGGCAAGAATCTCTTTAGCCCCTTCATACCCGTTAGTAAAACGGCCGGTAATCGTATCCGTTTTATAATCCAGAAGCACAAGACCTTGTTCATCTTCAAAGATACAATCAATCACACCTTGGATAAGGATCTCTTCATCTCCAGCTGCCCAATCGCTGTAAGCTTCCTTTGCAGGCAACGACATCGTAAATGGCACTTCACGGCGAATGCTCTCGGCCCTCTGCATTCTTTGGCCGATTTCAGTGTCAAAGAAATCGACGATCGTCTCAGGATACACAGCTGCTTTCTGTTCCTCTGTCAACAACTCACGCTGAATCAAGTCAACCATCAGTTCCTGAATCGTTTGAATGGTAATCTCTTTAGATAGATCAATATGCTGCATGACTAAATGTGTAATCGTACCCCTTTCAGCAGGAGTAAGTGACTTTTCTTGCATGAAAGTCGGCCGCTTCGTGATGGGGCGCTTAAATTTACGCAATAACTCTGTGGAGCTTTGCTCGTCCTTAAGTTCATATTGACGTTTTAGTTCAGAAACGGATTGCTTGGAACGATACACCGTCGCCTCATGCTCGGGGTACTCCCATTCGAGCTGTTCTTTGATATCATCATAAAACTCGGAAACGATACCGACCTTCTCCGATTTCTGGACATGATCAAGTATTTGTTCCTGAACTAGTGCCTCTTCCTCATCCAGAACAGCAAGCTCTTCACTTGGAATGACGGAAATGGACCAATTCGATGGATGCGACTCCATTTCCAAGCCTTGGCCAGCAGCACCAAGAGAATCCCGATGTCGGACAAGGGATGGACCAATCCAATCAAGATAGCTTTTTGCACCTGCCCGTACATAGTCCTTTAAAAGCCAATCTCCATGTGCCGCATTACTTGCCCAGTTCTGCTGCGTTTTTTCTGCATCATTGATACTGGCAATTAAATATAGCTTTTCCTTAGCTCTTGTAAGCGCCACGTAGAGGACACGCATCTCCTCGGCAATCAATTCAAGCTGCTTTTTTTTCTTAAAAGCCAATTGAGGAAGGGATGGATATGTAATCCGTAATTCGGAATTCACATACTTTGCCGCAAAGCCATAATCCTTATCCAGTAAATACGGCTTGCGTAAATCCATCATATTGAATTGCTTGGAAAGACCGGCAATAAACACGATCGGGAACTCAAGACCCTTTGACGAGTGAATCGTCATCAGGCGGACTACATCCTCCTGTTCCCCTAAAGCCCGAGCGGCCCCTAAATCATCTCCACGTTCTTGCATCCTTTCTATGAAACGCAAGAAACGGAACAGACCGCGAAACGAACTTGCTTCATATTGCCTTGCCCTGTCATACAACGCTCTTAAATTGGCCTGACGCTGTTTGCCACCCGGCATCCCTCCTGCAAAATCATAGAACTGCGTTTCGCGATATAGAAGCCAGATCAAATCTGATAATGCCTCCTGCCTGGCAAGCTTCCTCCACTTCACTAGTTTTTTATAAAAAGCTGAGGCTTTTTCATAAAGTCCCGGATGTTCTTCGGGGTCACTCTTTCTGTAAAAATCAGCTAGTGCTTCATAGTAGCTCCCTGTATGGAATAAACGCACCTGTGACATTTCTTCTTCATCCAACCCGACGATAGGTGAACGAAGAACGGAAGCCAAGGGGATATCCTGTTGCGGATTATCAATCACCTTCAATAAAGAAATCATGATGGCCACTTCGGTCGCTTCAAAATACCCTGTCGACAAATTGGCATAGACTGGAATCCCCTGCTTTTTAAATTCCTCCATGATTTGCGGTGCCCATGGCATCGAACGGAGAAGGATGACCATGTCCCGATAAGTGGCAGATCGGTACTGTTTGGTTTTCGTATCATATATCCGATGCTTTTCGCTTATAGCCTTCTTAATGAGCTTGGCCATTTGTCTTGCTTCGAGCTGCGCTTTTTCAAGTTCCTCGGCCTCAAACCCGCCATCCGACCCTTCTTCCGATTGAGCTTCTGGATCGGCTGTTCCATCAATTAAAAGGAGCTCGATTGGGTTTGGATCGTCTTCGGGATATGGGGCACCTTTTTTCAATTGGGCATCTTCATCATAATCAATCTCACCGACTGTAATGCCCATCAATTGTTGAAACAAGAAGTTCGTCCCATCGAGAACTTCCTTTCGGCTCCGGAAATTACGGTTTAAATCAATTTTCAGTCCGGATTCAACACCATCATGGGTGAAACGTGTGTACTTTCCAAGGAAAAGATTCGGTTCCGCAAGCCTGAACCGGTAAATGGACTGCTTGACATCGCCTACCATAAAAAGATTCCCATTATATTCGCCGTCAGCTGTCACCAGTTTTAAAATGGATTCCTGAACAAGGTTCGTATCCTGATACTCATCTACGAGTACTTCTTTGAACTGGTTCCTGTATTCGACGGCAGCGGCTGAAGGTTTTCGTTCACCATCCACAGTTTCCCCTGTCAAAATCCGAAGACAATAATGTTCCAAATCAGCGAAATCCACTAAGTTCTTTTCTGCTTTTGCAGCGAAGAATCTTTCGTCAAACCGTTTAACAAGCGTTACAAGTGTATCGACATAACCCTTGAGTTCCCTTATATCACGCAGGTAGCTTTCCGGTTGACGGGAAAATAACTCTTCCTGTAACGATTTGATGATTTTTTTCGCCTTATCACGATACTTGGTAGCCTCATCCGCTACTTCTTTGATAAAATCGGCACCAGTAAGGCGTTTAGCCGTTCCAAATTTCACGTTTTGGATTTCTTCATAAAGTGCATTCCAGGATTGGTCTTTCACTTCCGAAAGTTTAGCAACCAGGGCAAGGTCGGCTAAATAGTTCTCAGCCCTTGGTGCAGGCCCCCCAGGGACTTTTGTCAACGCAAGCGACCGTTCCAATAGATCCCTGGCAGTGTCCAATTGTAAACCAATATCGAATTTCAATGAATCGATAAACGAAAGATCATCAATCCCATCATCATCAGCCAACTCATACATGCTGGCTGCATCATTGAGCCATCGGTCCGGATCAGGATTCGATTGCGAAAAATCATACAGTGATCGAACTATATTCTGAAGTGCATCATCGTTTCGATCGCTTGTGAAAGCATCAACCAAATTAAAGAACTCATCATTATCACTTTGACCATACTGCTCCTCGAAAAGTTCTTCCATCACTTCATCACGGAGTAACTGGACCTCTGTAGAATCTGCAATCCGGAAGCCCGGATCGATTTCCGTCAGATAATAATACTTCCTGATCACCTCTAAACAAAAGGAATGAAGTGTGGAAATTGAAGCGCGATTTATCAAGCTCAACTGCTTGCGCAAATGCTGTGAATGCGGATTATCATTGATCGCTCTTTCTAATGCCTCACTTACCCTATGGCGCATCTCGGCAGCCGAAGCATTGGTGAAAGTAACGACAAGAAGTTCATCAACATCGATTGGATCTTCTTCCGAAATGACTTTTTGAATGATCCGATTGACCAGTACCGCCGTTTTCCCTGAACCTGCAGCGGCCGCAACCAGAATATCCTGATCTTTAGCCCATATCGCCTTCCATTGATCTTCCGTCCAGGTCACGCCTCCTGGTAAAGCAGGAATTTTCGTTTTACTCATCGCTCTCCTCCTCCCCCCTTAATAGCTCAAGAACATCATTTTGTTTCTTCTGTGCTAAATTCCTAAATTGATTCTCCTCCAGTGACTGGTCGAATTGGCATACGGATTTAAAGGAACAGAATGTACACGGGGTTTTTTCCTTTAATTTATATGGCGTTATATCCACATCACCATCGACCATTCGATCGCCAGCCTCCTGGTAAACGCGGCGCACATGGTGATTCAGAAGCGAAAACTCTTCCCTGCTGGCAACTTTGGAAGCCGCCAGGAGGGATCCATCCTTTTTAAATCCAGCTGGAATGATATCCGACTTACCCGAATTTTCAATATCAAGCGAATTATCCATCATTTGAATGACATTTGAATGATCTAGAACAAGTCCATTCATTTTAAAACTTTTATAAATTTCTTCTTCAATTTTATCCAAACTGAGCATTCCCTTTGATTTGACAACTGGATTATGCACATGAAAATACAAAACGCCGGCTGGAATGGCTTCCTTGCCAATAAGCGATTTGGAATGGGTGACGACGATATCAAGGTATGTCAACATTTGCAGCGCGAGTCCATAATATACTTCACTCATGTTCAGTTCCTTTTCACTCGACTTATAATCGAGCACACGCAAATAGACACCCTCACCTTCTTCCGCTTTATCCACACGGTCGATTCTCCCGATCAATTCCATCTTCGTACCGTTTTTTAATGTGAATGAAAGTGGCGGCAGCTCTCCATTTTTCCCGAATCCGAGTTCTAATCCAATTGGAGCAAAACCGCTCACCTTTGCATGTTCACTTAATACGATTGAGGCCCGTCCAATCACGTGTTCCAGTTTCCTGCGTAAATAGTGATGGCGGTTCGTACTTAACAAAATCTGATTTTGAAGTTTGGGAGCAAGTCTCTCCACAGCAATTCTAGCTAACTCCAAGCATTGTTCCTTTGTCAATGTAGACCAAGGAATTTCATGTTCCTTTAAGTAATCGGAAATCATTTTCAATGCTCCATGAAACATCTCGCCAATATCCGGTGCATCCAAACGGAAAATTTGCCTTTCCCTCAATTTCAAGCCATGGGCGGCATAATGGGAAAACGGGCAGCTATTAAACATTTCCATCCGGGATACACTCGTAAGAATGCTCTCACCATATAATTGCTTACTAGTTTCCTCAGATAATTTCTTCGTTCTATTTTGATAAAAAAGGCTCGATAAAACCTTGGTTGCCGACGGACCGACCATTTCATCCTCCATAATGGAATTATATACATCCCACCATAGTGAATGGATTGGATAGTTCCTTTTTTTCAGTTGCAATTGGGCAGCCAGATATGATAGTGCCACATCATAATTCGCCGCATATTTCACCTGTTCCTCGGCAGAAAGATCGGATGGATCGTTCATATAATATACATCTGAAACGTTAGGCAATACGTCCCTTACCCGTTTCAAATAGGATGAAGGTAAAAGTGCCTTTCCTTCCTCGTCGGCAAGCGGATATGATAGATAAAGGGCCTCAGCAGGTGTAGTAAAAGCTTTATACGCTGTAAACTCCTCATCAAGGAGGCGCACTTTTGAACTTGGAGCAACATCAAGCCCACCAGCCAGCAGCATTTCACGATCACTATCTGAAAATATCCCGTCAGATAAAGCTTTCCCTGGCAAAACCCCTTCATTCAAGCCGATAACAAAAGCTGTCTTCACATCATCGAGGCGGGATAAATCCAGATTAGCGACTAGGACTTGGTCAATTGCAGGCGGTACCAAAGAAAATTCAAGAGATTCCAGGCCAGCTTCAATGATTGACGCAAACTGTTTCATGGACAGCTCTTCCCCGCTCAGCAGTTCAACGAATTGGTCCAATAGGTCGACAACCGCGTTCCACGTTTGCTCATGCTCTCTAGCCGATACCAAATCACCTGATTCTTCTGCCTCTAGTTTAAGCTTTTCCAATTTTTCCGGTACATGCAATTCTTCAAGATATAGATAAAGGGCTTCACACAATTCCCTGCCATTAGCAGCCTTCTTAACCCGTTTTGAGAGCTTCAAGATGGGCTCGGTAAATAATTGCTTCATCTCATTCAACTCTTGCTCAAGCTTCATTTCCTTATCCGTTTGGTTCCGGTCCTCGAGTTCCAGTCCGCGGAAGCGCCGGTAGGTCCAACGATTTTTGGACGTCCATCTGCTTCCTTTAATTCCACGGGCGAGCACATAGTTTTCCAGCTTATCTACCTGTTCGCGCATCCTATCGTGATTTTTTTGCAGAGGAAATAGAAGCTCCGTCTTGATTGCACGAAATACCGGCTCATAACGCCAATAGCCATTGATGATCTCCAAGGTGGAACGAATCAGTTCAATCAGGGGATGATTCAGCATGGTCCGTTTGGAATCGACGAACAATGGAATTTGATAATCCCTAAACACGGTTTGTAAGATATCTGCGTATGCTTCTCCATTACGGACTAAAATCGCAATATCACGGAAACGGTGCTGTTTTTGTCTGACCAGCGACAAGATGTCCCGGGCAACTCCTTCAATCTCAGCCCTGCGGTTAACTGCCTGGGCAATCGTTACATCAGGTGAATGCTCAAACGTCCGTGCAGGACGAATGGCAAAATAAGTTTCCAGATGATTCAGCCCCGGACTCTTTCCGAACCTCTCAGTCCCTTTTAAGATTCGATCTTCTGTAATTGGTATACCGTTCCTCAATCCAGCCTGATAAAGGTGATGATACAGATTCCCCGTTTGCCTGAACAATTGCAAATCATCAGGAGCATATTGCCTGTAGGGCTGATCTAACGTCAGCGAGATCGTTACACTCCTGCACAGCTTCATCATTTCTTCCACAATCAATAATTCCTGTGGCGTCAAGCTATAAAAACCATCGATATATATATCCGCATTCCTTATATATGAAGACTCTGACATTTTCTCGATAAGCAAAGTGAAATAGTCTTCGGAATCTAAATATTTGTCAACCATTTCATCCTCAAAAGCCTGATAGACCAATTCAAGGTCATGCAGTTTATCCTGAATGCCGCTGCCGGACGGTGATGTTTCGGCCAAATAATTTTGAATGTCATCAGGTTGGATGCAATACTGCTTGAACTCAGCCAGCATTAGTTCCATCTGTGCAATGAACCCCTGCTTATCAGCAGAGCGGCGAAACATCTTTAAATCTTCCTTTTTATCATCCATGATCTTCCGTATCAACATATTAACGCCAACGCTGTCCAAATGTAGCCGGCTCATTCCCCCAGTTTCCTGAAGAACGCGCCAAGCCAGCCTGCTAAAACTGAAAACCTGTGTCCGGATCATTCCGGCAAGGCCTGTTGTTTTAATTAATTTATATTCAGATAGAAACGTCATCTGATCAGGAACGAGGTAGATAATTGGATTGCCTTCGGGATCTTCTGCCAATTTGGAGCGAATTTCGTCCAATATATGCGAAGTTTTCCCTGCACCCGATCTTCCCAGTAAAAAACGGAGTGACATCTCTTTTCCCCCTTATACAACATAATATCTAGATCTATCATACCAGAAATACTTTCTTTTTTATGACTAGGTTTCTGTTTCCAATTAGGCACACTTTCAATTATTTTACCGTTTCCCTTAAAAAAACACCAATCGTACGTTCGCGTTTTCCCCAAAAGAAAAAGCCCTCATAATTTTCGGGCTTCGAATCATTCACCTGTAAATCTATAATTGAATTCTTTGAGCGGCCAATATCGAACATCGACTTTACCGATAACATTTTCAACAGGTATATAACCAAAGTGACGGCTGTCCGCACTTTCAAGACGATTATCACCCATGACAAAAAGCTTGCCCTCCGGGACTGTGGTCATGTCCGTCAATTCTTTTAAGGTAAAATCACCCGTAAAATCCTGTCCCGGAAAACCTTCCTTATATTTCTCAAGATAAGGCTCATCCACTTTCTCACCATTTACGTAAAGCCAATCATCTTTATAACGAATGCGGTCACCTGCAATCCCTATAACTCGCTTAACATAATCTTCTTGTGAATTCGCATGAAAAACAATAATGTCAAATCGGTTGATATCATGAATCTGGTAATTGATTTTATTCACGACAAGTTTATTACCATCTTCAAGGGTCGGCTGCATCGATTTTCCTTCAACATCATAGCTTGAAAAGAAAAAAGTACGGATTAAGATGTAAATAACAAAAGCTATCATGGCTGCTTTTATCCAATCGGATAAAGTATTCTTGTTTGTTTTTTCCATCTAGTTCAACCCCTACTACATTTATATACTAATTTATTGTCCTTCTTCTCTCTTCATGCTTTTATTTAACCGGACTTCCAGTCTTTTTCCTACATACCACAGGATAAAGATGACAATCCCGATAATGATCGTACGCACAGGTTTATGTATTAAGGACACTAAATCGTAACCTACGAAGCTGATCGTAAAAATCATCACCGCTTTCCCTCCTACGACTGCAAGTCCATATTGCAAAGGACTGACTTTTGAAAGTCCTGCCACGATATTCACGATAGCCGATGGAGTAAAAGGGAAGCAGAGCAGTATGAACATGGGACCGAATCCATGGCTTTCCACCCAAACCATCAACCTCTGTACCTGCTTATGTTTTTGCAAAAATCGAAAAAACCTCATTTGACCATATCTTCTAATAATAAAAAAGATCAAAAAAGAACCAGCTACAGCACCAATCCAAGAAAATAAAAACCCCCACCAGAGACCAAAAGCCGTTGCATTAGCAAGCACGAACACCACTAAGGGCAAAAAGGGCAAAAAGGCTTCCAGCATCGGCAGTAAGATCCCAGGAATTGGACCGAATGAGCGATATTGCTGAATAAGCGCCGATATATGATCAAGTGTAAACCACTCACGTATAGTATCCAAATCCATAATTATCTCCCTCGACATGCTACTATAAAAGCAGCATAAACTTATTAAAAACCGTTTATTTTAGATATATCACTTTCCCCTGAAATTGCAAGAATTATTATCCATATATCTTCATACTTTCCCTATCTCAGGAAAACATAATCTTGTTAACAAAAATTTCATCATTTATCAAAATTGCTTGCATATGCACTGAAAATGCATTAGGATTAAAAAACGAGAACAAACGTTCTAACTTTTACTAAGTATACATATTAATATTGTAAACGTGCTACTTTAGAAAGGAGCGGTCATGATGACCCGCATTCCAGAAGATGACCGAAATATGATTGAAAAAGCCATCTACCTCCCTATGGTTATTACAGTCTTGAACCGGGATCTCAAGGTCATCGAAATTAGTCCGTTTAAATTAAAAAGGCCCTATTCGGAACTAGTCGAACATATTTTAACGGTGGTCCAGGACGATCTTGCCGAGGTACGGCGCTATTTGCGCAAGGAGAATATTAAAGTAAGTCAAATCAAACGCGATGAATCCTTCACGATGTATTGTTTTTTATATAAAGGATACGAGGAACATCATAATTACTTCAATCCCCGCCTTCGCAATAAAACCGAAGACTTGTTATGTTATTACTTTTTCGAAAAAAGTCTCCGCTCAAGGGAAATTTAGCGGATTATCCCTATTGCAGACATCCTCCATATTGTTTGCCTATGAATGATGGGTGATTGGAGTCTTTCGGGAAGGATACAGATGCCTGGGGGAAGGAAGATATGACCATTAAATCGCATCTGATCTTTCCTGGCATAAAGATAAGGGATTTCAATTTTTCCACTGTCCTTAACGAATAATAGGTTGGGCTGGCATGCTCATAATTAATCGTCATTTTAATCACCACTTTAATTCTGTACAATAAACATAACTATTCCCCAACACTATCATTTTAGAGTCAGCACAGCATTTTTGCAAAAGATTGTTAACGGCATTGTCTGAGTAAAGTCTTTGAAAACCAAATTACTTTAATTAAAGAGTCTCTGACAGCTTATAAAAATAAATCGCCTACTTATAAATTAACCAACAAAAAAGCGGAAAGTTTATTATGGATATAAATCCGTATTCGATTGGAACAAATTCATAAATGAAAAACGTCAACCAGAACTCTTTTTTTTAGTCATGTCTATATACTGCCCCTATACCAGTCTAGCCATCTACTAGTAACCATCTCTTGATATAAAAAAGAACTTCCAGAAAGATAAGAACCCTTGTGAATAGTTTGTGAAATATTGAACAAAATATTTGAAACATCGTGGATGTCCAATATATTATGAAGTGAATCACTAACAAACTTATACCCCTTTATTTGATCGTTAAAAGTTTCTCCAACCCTTTTTTCTTATAAAAAACCATGCAATGTTTAACCCCTGCATGGTTTTTCTTTTTTTAATAATCAATTCGAAAATGTAAAGCATATTCCGTTATAAGAATCCGAGATGGACTTAACAATATATAGGGTTTTATATGGGTGAATAATAGAATTAGCCACAATTTCAATCGATTCCCCAGAATTTGTGACAAAATTCCAAACTCCCTTCACATATTCTTCACCTACATCATAAAGGCCTACGCCTATACCCTTTGCAATATCTGCCGTTTGCTTGCAGGTTTCTAGCTGCAAAACATACTGCTGTTGGGTGAGCCCTAAGTTTTCATACCCGATCTGATTGGCGATTTTGAGGAACTCATCCGGATTTTAATAGTTCTTTTATGTAAAACTATTATTCACTGTGAAATTCTGGACATAATTTATATTCAAAAAATCAGCGGATTCTTTAAACAATCATCATAGATACCCAGGACAGGACATTTTAACTGGTATTTTATTAGATTGCTCCTATCTATGTTACTCGTAGCTCCTCTTCATATTTAAATCCAGAAGAAAATCAAGTCTAAATCCCCATTTTCCCCATTTCACATGTTAAATTATTATCTGGAGGGGAAAAATGAAGAAAATTAATATTCTACTAGTTGCTGTTCTTGTTTTATCTTTATGCACTGGACTTAAAACAACTGAGGCAGCCTCAAATATGAAGGTACATTTCATCAACGTTGGACAAGGAGATTCAATTCTTATTCAAACAGGTAATGAAAATGTTTTAATCGATGGTGGCGGTAAAGGAAAGGGCGACGATGTTGTTGCCTACCTAAAAAAACAAAAGGTAAAAACACTTAATGCTGTAGTATCCACTCACCCCGATGCGGATCATGTGGGCGGTCTGGCTTATGTGATTAAAACGCTTAATATAAAATCTGTCTATGCCCCTAAAATCTCTCATACTACCCAAGCTTACAAAGACTTTTTAACGGCTGTTAAGCAGAAGAAGCTTACTATAAAAAAAGCGCAGACTGGCGTGGAAATCAACACTAAAGCTAATGATAATTCCTTAAAAATCATTGCACCTGTTAAAGACTATGCTAAGTCTGACTTAAATAACTGGAGTGCTGTCCTTTTACTTAAACACGACAAAAAAACATTCTTGTTTACAGGTGATGCTGAAGAAAAAGCCGAGACAGATATGCTGGTTAAAAAACTAATACCAAGTGTGGATGTACTTAAAGTCGGCCATCATGTTGCAAAAACATCAACAAGTTCAGCTTTCATTAACAAAACAAAACCGAAATACGCTGTAATCAGTGTAGGGAAAAATGGATATGGGCACCCTACTTCTACAGTTGTAAAACGGTTGAATTCAGTGAAAGCCCAAACCTATCGCACAGATAAATCAGGTAACATTATTTTTACTTCTACAGGTCAGAAAATTACTGTAAAGACGGTGAAATAAATGGTACAAGGAATTATTGATCGCTTCGAAGGAAAGGTTGCTGTCGTTGAGATCGATGGTGGTGTCATGAAGGATTATCCTAAAAGTGCTCTTCCTAAGGGAGCAAAAGTAGGGGATATGCTGATTATCGATGGTGATAATATTTCCATTTCCAAAGAAGGCACTGAAAAATTAAGAAAAGAAATTGACGATCTAATGGATGAATTATTTGAAGATTAATTATGGAACCCTTCTTTAATAAGAAGGGCTTTCATTATTTTCGAGTGAATTCCATACGCTTGCTTCCTTTACTTTCATTCCGATCATGCTTTTATGATTATCCCAGCCTGAATCCCTTTCTAACGTGGTATATACTTTGACATTACCTCTGAAGCCTTGACTCCATTTGCTTCGGTGAACAGATAGAAAGATTTCCTCTTTGTTTCCTCAATCCTCTGGATGAGTTTCGTTTTTAAAAAGGATGTCCGGTGCAGCTGGTTTTCGAAAGAACTGCATGATACTTCTATATCGACGGTTTGTTTATTCCTGAATGTGATGGTTGTATGTTTGGAATCCAGGCGATCATAGGATACTACATGCTCATGTGATATCCAGATGCATTGGGGACGCAACGGAGATGTAGTTGGAAAGAAGAAGATCGAACTCGTCGGATCAATCGCGATCGGTGCTTTATGTGTGATGTTTATGAGCTGTTTCGTGCCTTGCTTGCGTCCTTCATAACTTGATCCGAAGAACTCACAGCTTCTCTTTACTATTTCCAAAGGTTTAAAGGGCGAGACGAATTCGTCCTCCATTTCAACGATACGGGCATATATTTTACTGCCATAATTGATTGGCGAAACCATTAGTGTATATGGCGTGATTTCATACTCCTCGATGATTCCCTGACTGTTTTCCTTCATTATTAATCCACCTCTTCCTCATTGCATTAAACACTTTTTTCACTTTAACAAAGCTTATACTCTTAATTGCTGTTTGCCCCCCTCCATTCCCCATTGTCAATAAACAGGTGAAGTCAGATGGGAAATATATGTTAAATTACTCACTATAATAGCACAACCTGTAAAGATAAAAAGCAAGTTCACAAAAAGTTAAAAATTCTTATACATAGTGGTCATTTCGTCATCTAAACGACACATTTTCTATCAAGATTTAAATTTTTTAAATTTTCAGTTGATTTTATCCACTCAAATCCATATACTAATAAAAAGGGTCAGGGGTGGTAACTTTGAAAAATGAAAAATCTTATTCAGAGTCAGTGAAGTCCTTATCAATGAGCGAAATGAAAAACGATGCTGTGGTTCAGGAAATGTTAATTGATATGATTATTCTGGAATCCGTCCTTAATACCAAGAAGAATATCCTTGCGAAACAGATTGATGAAGCCCTGGATATGAAAAACGAACCTTTATTCTTAAAATTAAGTTCTGAAATGAACGTTTTGCTAAAACAGTTTGGAAGTTAAAATGCATGGCTAAATAACAGCCTGATAATCAAAAAAGCCTCCCCTAATGTTGGGAGGCTTTTCTATTTATCATTACTCTTTATGAAACATCCCCATAACTTCGGCTGTTTCTGTTATATTGACAAAAGCATTCGGATCTACTTCTTTTATCATCGCTTTTACATCGGTTAATTGATAACGGGTAATGACTGTCATCATCACTTTACTCTTTTCTCCAGAGTATGCACCTTCACCATCCATGACTGTAATTCCTCGATATAGGTTGGTCAGGAGCTTCGTTTTCATTTCGTCACTCTTTTTCGTAACGATCATTAATGTTAATTTAATGTGATTGGAATGAATCGTATCAATCACCTTTCCAGCTGCATATATGGAAATCAGCGTATATAATGCGGCATCCCAACCAAAGATGAAGCCTGAGATAACCACCACAACTCCATTCATCACTGAAAGCAATGTACCAAGTGGAAAATCGCTCTTCTTAGCCAACAGCATGGCAATGATATCGAAACCGCCTGAAGAACCTGAAGCACGAAAAATGATGCCTATACCGAATCCCGATATGATTCCGCCAAATAAAGAAGACAAAATCGGTTCAGTGGATATTCCATGAACTGGAATGAGATATAAACTGACGGATATCACGACAACTGATAATATCGTATAGGTGATAAAGCGTCTTCCTAACTTCAAGTATCCTAGAATCAGCAATGGCAAATTCAAGAGAAAATTCAATATCCCTGTGTTGACTGGGGTAATGATTCCGAACATAATCGCAAGTCCACTAAGTCCGCTGCTTAAAATTAAATGAGGTATCAAAAATAAGTTGTAGGCTACTGCAACAAGCACTGAGCCTATAGTGATAAAAAGTACATTATACATATCTGATCTCCTTAAAACGAACTGGGAATTTAATTTATTATAGTAGAGAACCTAAGAATTTTAAAAATAATAGTTTTTTCTGAAAACAACTTACAAACTTACAATTTCCCAATATAAGTAAAGGAAAAAGCCAGCTGATTTTCAGCTGGCTTTCAATCACCCTTTGTATCTGCATTTTCAACAGTGGAAATCCGCTCGAGCATGGTTGGATGGGAATACCGTAGCCATTTTACCAGGAATGGTGGATTGACCTGACTCAAACCCGACCTTGTGAGTTCCTGGAAAGTGGTGATTGCTGATTCTTTATCCCCGGTCATTTCAATGGCATAACGGTCAGCCCTTGTTTCTTGATATCTGGAAACATAATTGGACACCGGGCTGGAAGCAAACAGCAGCACAGACGTTATTAAGAAAAATAATGGAAGAGAAGCGATGCTGTCAACCGTACGCACCTTTATCAGGTGGCCCCAGCGCCTTATGATATAATTCATGATTTTCGATGTCAGCCATAAGCCGATTAAAGTCATTCCTAAATATCCTGCAATCCCTATATAAATGTGCTTTTCAACATAATGAGCCATTTCATGTGCCATGATAAAAAGGATTTCATCTTCCTTTAGTTTATTGAGGGTCGTATCCCAAAGGACTATCCTTGAATTGGAACCTATGCCGTTCACGTATGCGTTTAATGCATTTGTCTTTTCCGCCATATTTACTTCATATACGTGATCAGCCGGAATTTCAGCCTGTGAGGCAAGTGCCAATATTTCCGTTTCCAGCTCTTTATTTTTGAGCGGATAGAATTCATTATACAGCGGATCAATCAAAACAGGCTGAACAAACATAAGAAACAAGGTAAATGGAATGGACAACATCCAAGCATAGAGCCACCACTTCTTCACACTTTTCTTCATTAACCAATATAAGACGGAAACGATGATGAACATCAACCCAAAATTCACCCAAAATTCGATGACTCCATCCTTCATCCACGAGGTGAAACTTTGTGTACTGATATGGTAACTTTTACTCATCCGGTAACCAATGAAGCTGATTGGAAATAGTGCCAGGTAAGAAATTACAGAAAGCCAGAATAAGTAAATGCCTGTTTGGATCACTTTCCGTTTCGATACCGTCACGGAAGACTTTTCAAATGCTTTTGAAAAACCAAATAATAAAATGAAGAAATACAGCAGCCATTCATATGGTGTAGAAACGAAAAAAATAAAATTCCTCATATCTGAATACTCTTCGCTAAGTTTTAGTTCCCTTGCATTCAAAAATGTTGCAGGGTCTGCTGCAGTACCACGCAATGCTTCGGGAATGGAAGTATCTGCCCCATAAAAAATATACCAATACATCACTGCTGCATAAAAGATATATAATAGAATCGCTCTTCCTGCCCATTTTCTAACCATGATGCCCCTCCTTATAACGAAACTCCCTCTTATTAGTTTAATCCAAAATGGACAGGTTAGAACTGCATTTCCCTTCTATTTTATTTATTCCATAAATATTCAAACAATCTCGATTATTTTGTCTGGTTTTAATCCTTCTTTTGTTTTATCAACCTTTCAATTATTAGTATTGCACAGAATCCCGTCAGTCAAAAATGCACTCATGAACCTACGGCCCGGCTTTGGAATTCAAGTATGTTCAAATGCAGAAGATAAGGGATGAACTGACGTGGAATTTCCCAATCACATTCGATCCGGAAAAGAACAGCGGAAGGAGTGGATGCATATGCAGAGACAGTTAAAACGGATGGCTGGGAGGTATTACGAGGAACAGTTAAAGATATGAAAAGGCTCATTGACCAAGGAGCGAAGGGCTTAAGTAGTCACCCCTTCATGCTGCTATTTTGAAAACTATACAAAAGTGCCATAAGCTCAGGGCGATTACTAACATTCAGTTTTCTGTATATGCGGCTGATATAGTTTTTTACCGTGCCGATGGATAGAAAAAGTGTTTTTGAAATTTGCTGATTCGTCTGGCCTTCGTTAAGTAGAATAAGCAGTTCATACTCGCGTTTAGAAAAGGCCCCTAATTTTTCAATTGCCTTATCCAATGATACTGGTGATTTTTCAACACCATCCTGCTGCAGCTTCTTCATTAGAAAAGATTTGAATGAGGCAGGATAGACTATTTGACCATTGGCACATTGACGGATTGCCGACACCACTTGTTTCATTCCACTATCCTGTAACACATAACCTGCTGCACCCTGGCATATTGCTTCGATAAGATAGTGGTCTTCTGAACAGGCAGTAAGAATGACGAAAGGAATGGATGGGTGTTTTTCCTTTAGGATTGGCATTACTTCCTGTCCATACTTCCCTGAAGACTGGACATCAAGAAGAATGACATCGACTGATGCTGTATAATCAAGATCAAGAAATTCCATTTCATTCCCCGTTGTTCCTATGACCTTAATGTCTTCTTCTTTTTCGAAGATTCCCTTTAGCCCCCCTTGGCCACCATATATCATTAGCTTAATCGACTTCATAACTTCACCTGTTCTTTTCATTATTTGTTAATAATCCGATGATTTTTATAATTGCGGCCACCACGAATAGTTCTATTGGTCTATATATTACATCATTAATTCACTTGATAACAATATAAATGAAATAAATTCAAAAGCAAAATTTAAACTGTAAAATATGCTTTAAAAAAGTGCACGTTAAAAAGGCTATCAACCTGTTTGCCTTCAGGATGATAGCCTTTTTCTTTGTTCCTCGTCTATGAGTGTATCAAGCTTCATGATGCTTTCCTTTGCCCGGAGAAAATCAATTTTACGGTAATGGTGTTTTCCACCTTCTTCTTCATCTTTTTCGTCGGCCCATTTGACGACCTGCTGAAGCGGTGTTCGAATAATATCATTTGAAGGTAAAAACGAATCGGTGTGAAATAAGATGGCGAGGGAAATTGTCTTTGCCTTTATCGGGTTCTCTCCCAAACGGATTAACAGTTTATGTGCTCGTTCTGCACCTTTAATGGGATGGATATCATTTTGTTTGTACAGATCATAATCCCATTTACCGTTGCGATACCAGGTAAAATGACCCATATCATGCAAAAGTCCAGCTTTAGCTGCAATATCAGGGTCTATCTTATATTCGTTTGCTAGGTGAAACGAATGGTATGCTACCGCAATCGCATGAGCCAGACCTGAACGGTTCAAGTATTTTTGAGCAATGGGATGTGTAAAAATATCTAAAAGCTTTACATCTCTCATCTAACCCCTCCTTACAATTATGTGGAAATTTTTAATGACAATCATAACTCTTTTCGAAACAAGAATCAAGGTTTTAAGCTTCCCCTCCTGATATATTTTATGCAGCCTGATGCACTTTGGTTGTACAAAAAAGGACCATTGCAGGTTATAGGCAATGGTCCCCTTATGATCAACAAATTCAGTTTTGTATTACATGTTTTTTTAAGGAACGCCGTAAAATTTTACCGGTTGTATTTTTTGGAAGTTCATCCAAAAACTCAATTTTTGCCGGAACCTTATACTTAGCCAAATGTTCCATGCAATAGGCAAGTAATTCTTCCTCGGTCAATGCATTGTTTTTCTTTACCACAAAGCAATGAACCACTTCTCCCTGATTTGGATCCGGTAAGCCTATGGCTGCTGCCTCGACTACTTCAGGATGGGCGTACAGAACCTCCTCCACTTCACGTGGGTAGACATTATAACCCCCGACGATGATTAGTTCCTTTTTACGATCTACGATGAAAAAATACCCTTCATCATCCATCCTCGCTAAATCGCCTGTATACAACCAGCCATTTTTCAAGACTGCCGCCGACTCTTCAGGCATTTTATAATACCCCTTCATTACATTCGGACCCCGGACAATCAATTCTCCTACCCCATTGATCGGCACTTCTTCACCAAGCTCATTGACCACTTTATTTTCCACCCCAAGGATCGAGGTTCCGATGGATCCCGCCTTCCTTGGACGATCCAATGGGTTGAAGCAGGTAACGGGAGATGCTTCGGATAAACCATACCCTTCCGAAACCCTGACATTAAATTTCCGCTCGAATGATTCAAGCAGTGACACTGGCATGGCGGATCCACCTGAAATGCATATGCGCAACGACTTCAGATCGTCTTCTTTCGCATCGGGAAATTGGAAAAGAAAATTGTACATCGTTGGCACCCCAGCAAAAACGGTCGCATCATATTTTTTGATTTGCCTGAATATTTCCTTTGGACTGAATTGCGGGACAATTAAAAGCGTACCTCCGCTCATCAATGGGGCATTCACAACTACCGTTAAACTGAACACGTGGAACATTGGTAATGTCGTAATGACACGGTCACTTTCCGTAATTTTCAAATAATCACCAACATCATGAGCATTGGAGAATATATTGGCATGTGTGAGCATGGCCCCCTTCGGTTTCCCCGTTGTCCCTGAAGTGTAGAGTATGATTGCCGTAGCATCAGGATCCAGGTCAGGACCTTTAAAACCGGCATGCCCCTTTTCGACCATTTTTGCAAACGATTTCATTTTCGGGTAGATGTTAAATTTGCTAATATCCCCATTATCCGGCTGCGTTTCACAAATTACATAATGTTCTACGCTTGAGAGGATCGGGTTCATTTTCTCGAATAAGGGTACAAGCTTATCTAAAGCCACAACGACCTTTACATCGCCATTATTCAGGATGTAACCAATCTCATCAGGTGTGTAAATTGGATTTACGGGAATTACGGTCGCCCCTGCTCGCAGAGCTCCATACAACGAAATGATGAAATGTGGAGAATTCCCTAAAACCAGCGCAACATTATCACCTTTTGAAACACCAAGCCTATGTAATTCGTCTGCAAACTTTGTAACGGCCATATCCAATTCCCCATATGAGGTGGATTGATCCATAAAATAATAAGCTGGCTTATCGGCCTTTCTTAAAGCCGTTTGATGAAGCTGTTCAGATAAATTCATCGTTCTCCCTCCCCTGTAAATAGCATGAATGAACAGTCATTCATTTTTATAAAAGACTAAATACATTTTTATTATATTAAAAGAATGCGTTTACAGCAACAATTTTATCCATATTCAAGCAATTACTGTCATTATTAGACACAAAAGCCGTCCTATTAAATCGGGACGGCTTTTCAGGCTTAATATATTAAAGCCAATATTTCTTCTTTCGTTACGTTGCCAAAATAATGCCGAACATCTATCTCATCTAGTACACTGCTGATGGCTTCCTTTTCATAGCGTATTCCAGTAAGCTTTTGTTCAATATCCGCAACCTCTCCGACCCCGAAGAAGTCACCGTAGATTTTACAATTCTCAATGATTCCCCTGTTCACTTCAAGACGGATATCAACAGATCCCACCGCGAATCTATGTGAGTTTTGCAAGTTGAATTTAGGCGATTTTCCGTAGTTCCACTCCCAGTTTTGATACCTTTCTTCCGAGATTTTATGAATCTCCTCCCAATCGGCCTCCGTTAAAACATACTCTGTAACTTCGCCGCTATCTTTGAATATATTTTGCAGAAGGAATGAACGGAATTCTTCAACAGACATCGGTTCTTTTAAGAAATCAGCGATATTACCGACACGGCTTCTAATCGATTTAATTCCCTTGGACTCGATTTTATCCTTTTTCACTTTTAAGGCGGATACAATGTGATCCATTTCTGATTGAAACAACAATGTCCCGTGACTGAACATTCTGCCCTTCGTTGAAAACATCGCGTTGCCGGAGATTTTCTTTCCTTCGGCCAGGATATCATTACGTCCGCTTAATTCAGCATGTATTCCAAGTTTCTCAAGCGTTTCCACGACAGGCTGGGTGAACTTCTTGAAATTATGGAAGCTATCTCCATCATCTTTCGTAATGAAACTGAAATTGAGATTTCCTAGGTCATGATAAACAGCCCCGCCCCCCGAAAGGCGGCGAACTACTGTAATGCCATTTCCCTCTACATAATCGGCATTGATTTCTTCAATCGTATTTTGATTCCTTCCAATGATGATTGAAGGGCGATTTATGTAAAATAGGAGATAGGTTTCATCTATATTTAAATGTTTAAGCGCATATTCTTCGATTGCCAGATTAATTCTCGGATCTGTAATTCCCTTATTATCAATAAAAAGCACAGTTGTTCCTCCTTGTAGAGTCCATTCATTACCCTAATGTTTCATTTATAGTTGGAATTCGAGATTGGTTTTAGCTACAGCTATTTCCCTTTTGAATACCTCGGCTGCTTCTTTTTTCAGTTGATTAAGATCCCCATAATGAGGAAGATGAGTTAACAGCAAAAGCTGGACGTCGGCCTTGGCTGCAAGCATGCCCGCTTCTCTAGCCGTCATATGCCCCGCCTTTGAACCATCCATATCACTGTAAAAGTTACTTTCACACAATAAAACATTTGCGTCTTTAGCGAAATCTGCTAACTCATCCATATAAGAACTGTCACCTGTATAAACAATCGAATGATTTTCAGCTTCAATCCTCATAGCAAAACAAGGGACTGGATGTTTTGTTTTCATGAACGTAAATTTACAAGGTCCTATGGTTAAGGGTTCATCAGCAGAGTAGGCTATGCCCTTTGTCACGTCTTTATAAGTTAACTTTCCAAATTCGGCTTGGTCTAAATCATGACCATAAATAGGTATGGTCCTTTTTTCACTGCCCAATAACTGCTGTATGAGCGCAGCGTGCTGCAGGACACCAATATCCGCAACATGATCCGGATGATAGTGGGATAATACAACTGCACCTAGGTCCTCCGGCTTCATATGATTTTGCAGCTGTGATAGAACACCACTGCCACAATCAAGCAGAATGCGAAAATCTTCATATTCAAGCAAATAGCCAGAACTTGCCTCATTTTTAGCTGGATATCCGCCCCAGCAGCCAATTACGGTGATTTTCATGCTTAGGCACTCCTTTTTTCTCTCAATGACTTCCCCATAAATATAAACTATTCTTTCCCTCATTTCACCTTTTTTACTTATGTTATAAAACATTGATTGACAATCTATATCTGTTATAATACAATGAAGTTATAGAAAAGCGAATAATAAAAAAATTCAGGAGATGATGTTCATGATTCAAAGTAGCGTTGAGTTCTTTAAAAACCTGCCTCCGAAACAATGCACGGAATGCGGAAAAAAAATTGAAGAACAGCACGAATGTTATGGAAACCACTGTGATCATTGCCTTTCTGGAGAGTAGTAGTAATGTGTTTCACCATCCTCTTCGGCAGGATGATCCCATATAAAGTTCGGTTTAACAGCTTAAAACCCAATATAAAGAAGAGATGCCGATCATCGGCATCTCTTCTTTTGGTTTTTTACGATTCATTGCATTCCAGCCAAAAAAATAGAATTATCACGGAGCGGATAATCCTTTGAATAAATATATTTTAAATAGTTCAGCAATTTCATCTTTCTCTAATGGGGCATGGTTCCTTTCCCAATCAAAAATCAGGGCAAGGTACATCTTTAACATCAGGAAAGCTGTTATCTCTGGATCGCAAGGCTTTATATAGCCCTTATCAATCGCTATTTTAAGTTTGTCCTTAATGTAAGATACGACAGCTTCTTCCATTTCATTAACCATTTCCTGAACGGCTGGCGTTCCAATTTCCCGCTCTTCTTGAAAAAGCTTTAAAGATAACTGATGCTCCTGCCTGAACTCCAGGATTCGATAAACGGCCCGATGCAGGTTTTCAAAAAAGGAGAGCTGATCATCCAAAGATTGTTCCGCCTCATATTTCATTTCCTCTATCATCCGCTGAACGATTTCTCTAAACAGCTCTTCTTTATTTTTATAAAAGGTATAAATGGTCCCTTTTCCCACATTGGCAATTTTAGCGACTTGATCCATCGTCGTTGCCTTATATCCAAAAAGTGAAAACGACTTGGTCGCGGCTTCTAAAATTAATTTTTTACGATCAACAGACATTTCCCACCTCAATCCTGACCAAACGGACAAAACAGTCATTATGTTCAAAAATATCATACCAAAAATATTCAGTCTTTTCAATTTAATTTTAAATTTTCTAGAGAAATAATGGCCATCCTCATTACTGGACAGCCACCTTTTCGAAAATGGAGTATTAAATTTTCCAAAGTAAAAACAAAAGTGCCGCTTATTCAGATGATAGCTTGAAAATATGTAGAGGCACATTACAGAATGGTTAAACTGAACATCCCATATAACTATTTTTCCTGTAATCTGTTTAAAATGATTGTGGCCAAAGCATCGATGAATTCAGGTTTAACATTGGGCATATCCGGCCTGTAGTATCCTGCACCAATATCTTCCGTCACTACCTTACATTCATAATCGTTATCATAAAGGACTTCAAGATGCTCGGCCACGAAGCCTACAGGAATATAAATGAAAGCTTTATACCCTTTTGCTTGATGAAGATCTCTGGTTAAATCCTGTACATCCGGCCCAAGCCATGGTTCAGGTGTTTGTCCAGCGCTTTGCCAGCCTACTGCATAATTGGTGACACCCGCGCCTTCAGCAATCATGTCTGCAGTTTCTTTCAATTGATTTGGATACGGATCTCCAGATTGCAAGATTTTCTCAGGGAGACTATGTGCAGAAACGATCAAAGCGAAATTATCGCGTTCTTCCGAGGGCATTTTCCCGATTACACCTTTTACTTGATCTACCCAATATTGAATGAATTTCGGCTCATCATACCAGCTTTCAACAGAAGTGATGGTCATGTCACCCAATTTAGCGGCTTCATCCTGTGCACGTCCATTATAAGACTTCACGCTGAATGTTGAAAAATGCGGTGCCAATACTATACTGACAGCTTCTTTGATTCCATCATCATGCATTTGTTTCACTGCGTCTTCAACAAAAGGTTCAATATGTTTCAGTCCCAGATATGCCTTGAATTCAATTTCTTCCTGAACGGAATTCAATTGCTTTTCAAGGGCCTCAGCTTGTCCCGCCGTTATTTTTGCAAGCGGGGATAATCCACCGATCGCTTCATATCTGCCTCTTAGATCGGCAATCAATTCGTCGCTTGGTCGTCTCCCATGACGAATATGTGTATAATATCTTTCAATATCCGCTTCAGTGTACGGAGTACCATAAGCCATGACTAGAAGGCCCATTTTTTTTCTTGACATGAAATTACACCTCTTTTAAAGATTTCGTTCTTTTATTGTGCATCCAATTAAGGATTTTTAGCAAATGGTTCGCTCACCTTACTTCATTTTTGATGAATATTCATGAATGAAAGCGGTCAGTCTCTTCAGTGTTTCCGGATTTACGGAAGGGAAAACCCCATGTCCAAGGTTAAAGATGTAGCCATCCTGTTCCATGCCCTGATCCAGAATCCTTTTCGTCCGTTCTTCTATAACATCCCATGATGATAATAGCAGTGCTGGATCAAGGTTACCTTGAACCGTTTTCTGTATTCCCATTTGTCTTGCTTCTGTAATCGGAAGTCTCCAATCCAGACCGACTACATCAATCGGAAGGTCATTCCATTCCAGTGCCAAGTGACTAGCACCGACCCCGAACATGATTAGCGGTACATTTTCTTCACGTAATGAAGAAAAGATACGAGTCATGATTGGCTTGATGAATACGCGGTAATCCTCAACGTTCAATGCACCCACCCATGAATCAAAAATTTGGATGGCTTTAACGCCAGCCTTAATTTGGGACTTGACATAGATGATGATCATATCCGCTAACTTATCCATTAAAGCAAACCAGGCCACTGGCTCGGAATACATGAAAGCTTTCGTCTTATTGTAGTTTTTGGAAGGGCCGCCTTCAATCATGTATGAAGCAATGGTGAATGGTGCACCGGAAAAACCAATCAAAGGAACGGACAATTGCTCCGTGGTCAATAGTTTAATCGTGTCCAACACATAAGGGATGTCTTCCTCTGGGTTCAATTCACCCAATTTTTCAACATCCTTCACCGATTTGATTGGATTGGAAATTACTGGACCGATTCCCGACTTAATCTCGACATCGACACCAATGGCTGGTAGCGGTGTCATTATATCTTTATATAAAATCGCAGCGTCTACATCATATTGCTCAACTGGCAATCTAGTCACATAAGCGCATAATTCCGGCTGATGAGTGATCTCGAATAGGGAGTACTTCTCTTTCAGTTTACGGTATTCCGGCTGTGAACGGCCAGCCTGACGCATATACCAAACAGGCACATGATCCGTTTTCTCTCCTCTCGCAGCTTTTAAAAATGTATCATTCGTAATTTCCTTAGACATTAATATCCACCTTTCAAGCAATCACGTTTCTATTTTTATTCATACTTACCTAGAATATCAGAAGGATGTTGAATTTCAAATCGAATCTCCTTAAACTATAGCTTTTTATATAATAGAAGTATAGCCAACCTATATATTTGTCAGAAAATCGACGTTTTTATAAAAATCTTACCGGTTTCCAAGCCCATGGTTTGATTGGAAATGGTAAAAGCACGATTCATTGGGTAAAATGGGTATACAGGTACTATATAGAAATTGGAGGGGAATTTATGAATGTATTCATCACATCAGGCACTTACGATTTTTTGAAAATCAAAAAAGATAAGCACCCGAATGAAAAAATATTACTTATGCAAAACCCTGACACTACAGTCCTTTTACATGAAACATCAGGTAAAACGATCTTTAGCTCGCCACGTAAATATGAAGTAGTCGATGGGAAAGGAAACCTTCAAGATCATGGCTATGTAGTCATGAACAATATCCCTGTCAGTTTAGAAGGACGGCCGGTATTCGAACATCGTTTTAAAAACAGGGCCGGATTCATTGAAAATGAACCAGGTTTCGTCGCCCTTCGTGTCCTGCGGCCCATCAACTCTGAAACTTATGTAATCTTAACGATTTGGGAGAAACAAGCTGATTTTCTGAACTGGAAGAACTCCAGTTCCTTTCAAAAGGCGCATAACAGCGACTCCAAAGCTCCAGTTACGAATTCCAGCCAGAAGATGTTTTCAGGTGAAGCCTATGTAACGCAGTATACTTTGGTGAAGGATTCCGAAGAATGATCCATTCCTGCTCAATAAAAGGTCCATCCTCTCAAGGATGGACCTCTTTGAAATAATGGCAATCCAGATCGTTATTTTGGAAAGCGCAAAATTATATAAACCTATCCCAATCCGACAAATTCCTTCTTTATTTCCGGGGAAATGCAACGGATATATACATATATTTCATCTATGAATCCTTTTTCAAATGACTCTCCTTCCAAGTAACTTATACAAATTAAACAAGATTAAAATATATGCAACTCCTAATGCATAACCTGCTAAGATATCAGTTGGAAAATGAACGTTCATAGCGATCCGGCTGACCCCTATCAGCAGAACCAGACAAAGGAAACCTATTCCCACTACCCATTTCAATGAGTTTCCTTTAACTTCTTTTATTATGAAATAAGCTACCATACTGAAAAAAATAAGGCCAACCATTGCGTGGCCGCTTGGAAAACTGAAGCCACCTGTCTCCATCAATTGATTTTCAGGCCGTATTCTTTGAATATGATTTTTTATCCACCCGTTTAAAACATCGCCCCCAGACACTCCGATAGAGAAGACGGCCATGGTCAAATAATCCTTCTTGATTACCCATAAATATAGAACACATAGTAAGCTTCCAAAACCAATGACTTTGGATTTTCCAAGATAAGTGATGAATTTGAAGAAAGTGAATGAAAAAGTCTTCTCACTCACTGCAAAAAGTTCTCCAATATATGTATCGAACGCTAAAGTCTTCTCACCCTGGACTTCATGCATCAAAAAAAAGAATAGCAACAAGCAAAGCAAAACCACAACAACCCAGGAATATTTAATCATAGGATATAACTCTCCTCGAGGTATTTAATTTACTTTTGATTATTCTGAATATGATATACTATTTACAATTAAACCAATCATTGGGAGGTGCAAGATGATACATCGATTACACAAACTTCTAGATGGTTCATATGAAGAAATGGTTTCCATCAGGCGTTACCTTCATCAACATCCTGAACTTTCTTTTCAAGAAACCCAAACGGCGGCCTTCATCGCTGAATATTATGAAAAACTCGGAATCGAACATCAGACAAATGTAGGCGGTAATGGTGTTATTGCCAAGATTACAGGCAGTAAGCCTGGTAAAACTGTAGCATTGCGCGCTGATTTCGACGCCTTGCCCATTCAAGATGAAAAAGAAGTTTCCTATAAATCCTCCGTACCCGGAGTAATGCATGCGTGTGGACACGATGGCCATACAGCCACTCTCCTCGTCCTTGCAAAAAACCTTAATGAACTGAAGGATGAGCTCGAAGGTCAATATATATTTATCCACCAGCATGCTGAAGAATATGCTCCAGGTGGCGCCAAACCGATGATCGAGGCCGGCTGCCTTGATGGGGTGGATGTAATTTTCGGCACCCATTTATGGGCTACGGCCCCTACCGGAACGGTCCAATACGCTTATGGACCTCTTATGGCTGCAGCTGACCGATTTGAGATCATCATTCAAGGCCAGGGTGGACATGGAGCCCAGCCGCATAAAACCCGCGATGCAATCGTAGTCGGCTCCCAGCTAGTCATGGCACTACAGCAAATCGTAAGCCGCCGCCTTAACCCAATAGATTCTGCAGTTATTACCGTCGGTTCCTTTGTAGCCGATAATGCATTTAACGTCATTGCAGATAAGGCTAGAATAATCGGGACCGTCCGTACTTTCAAGGAAGATGTCCGTTCATTTATAAGCGAGGAAATAGAGCGTATTGTTAAAGGAACCTGCCTAGCTGCAGACTGCACCTATGAATATCAATACATTCAAGGTTATCCAGCTGTTATCCCACACGATGAGGAAACTACATTCCTCATCGAAAGCACTGAGTCCATCGAGGAAGTTCTGGTTACAGAGGAAATTGACCCGGATATGACAGGTGAAGATTTTTCTTATTATTTACAAAATGTGAAAGGTACATTCTTCTTTACAGGGGCCAGGCCAAAAAATGAACATACATATCCGCATCATCATCCTTTGTTTGACATCGATGAAAAAGCGATGCTCATTGCAGCCAAAATTTTGGGCACGGCAGCTGTAACCTATCATAATAAGGAACAACCATCTCCAAAGGTGAATGAATCTTTATTGCGGTAATGGTAAAGGGACGGGTTTTCGCCGTCCCTTACTCTTTGAGCAGTCTGATTCGGTAACAATTGACAGCAGTCTCCCCAAGCTGTTCCAGCAAATGATGGTTTGCATATGCACCGACAGCCGCCCCAAATCCCGGGACGAGTTGGAACATTTTGATGACATCGATGTGATCACGATATTCCTGCTGAAATTCTTGCCAGTCTATTTCCGGTAAATTCCCCGAATCCCATTTTTCTATTACCCTTAATGTTTCCAGCTTTTTTTCCTCGCTTGAAAACGCCATCTGGAAGATATGGAGAATGAACAGGCGTTCCTCATAATTATTTGGATCGAAACCGTATAAACGGGATATTTCGAATAATAACTTCATCTTGATGCTTAGCAGTAAAGGAAAATCAGCCAATCCGATTAAAAGCCCTGCCGCTCCGGTTCCCACACCTTCTATAACAGCGGTTTTCCGATATGCCGTTACAGTTTCCGCAACCCATTCTTCTTTTTGCTGCAAGGATAGAAGCACTACATTTTTTTCTTTAGACATATATTTCGAACCGGATAATACTGCCTCTATCATCCCTTTAATACTATCAGTAATCATTTTATGCACTCGGGCTGGAATATAACTGTTCATTTTGTTTTGCGCCTTTTTGGACATCCGCTCAAACCTGCCCGATTTCTTAGCTACTTTCTTTTTCCATGTTACTAGTTCCAATAATGCCTTTTGCTCATATTCATCCATCTTTTAACACCTCCGTTAAATATGTATATACCCCTTTAAAGGCTTTTATTTTCAATTTTCATTACTTAAAAGAAAAAGCTGATTTTTTGAAAAATCAGCTCCTGCTTAAAAGTTTTTAATTTTCTTTGTTGCATAATTTTTAAAACCGAATAAGAAAAAAAGACCCATTGCCAGAGCCGCTAAAGCGGACATCCATTCCCCTTTCACTAGCAGGACCATGCAAAAAACCAGGTCCTCAAATAATAGGAAATAGGAAATTAGCTTTATGACTGCAGATTCTCTCATTTTTGCTGGCAATGGATACAGTGAGACCCATACTTTCCATTCATGAGCCTTCCAAACAGGCAGCAGTTGAAGGGCTGTCATGAATAGGAACATGAAAGTCACAATCAAATGTGCCCATATATTAGTGAATACACTTAAAATCACGGAACCAATGATAGTTAAACGAAAACAAAGGCCCACATAATCATTGGATCGCAGCAAAGTACGGGCGTATAAATAGGTATAAGTTGATTTTTCACCATACGGAATGAAGGATAAAAGCCAGTCCATCCATTTCCTTCTTGCTACCTTCCCTTTCAAATGGGGAACATCAGTAAACATGTTCGCTATTCGATAAAAAGAATTCATTCGTTTGTTTTCCAGTTCAACCAGTCGTTCCCACTTCAACACAAAACCTTTAGTTGCGCTTCGGTAATACATGTAAAGCCCTAACAATAATAAAATGGTTATAAGTGCAAACAGGATATTTGCCCTTGAACAGATGAAATAGAGCATCACTCCATTAAGTAAAAAGCGGATGAGAGAGTCCCAATGGCTCACTGATGCATCCTGATATTTCAATATCTGCCAGCGCATGGTTAAATTCAAAAACTTTAAAATAAGCAAAACAACCAGGATGATCCCAAAGTCTTTACCGCCTGCACCCGTAACCTTTGTATACATCGGTATAAATGCAATTAGGACAACCAACAGGATAAAGCCCTGCATGACCCAACTTAATACCAATGAATTCTTGAAATAGCTTTTCAACTTCGTTTCAAGCGGAAGTAAGAATACCGTATCAGGTTCTTTCAAAAAAGTATTTATCGGGCTTCTGGTTACCAGGAGCGATAAAACAAAAGCCATGATCAATTCAGCCGGGAAATCACGGTCTAAAGTCTTCACCCAATCACTGTAATAATAAGCTAAACCACCAAGGGCCAATACCATGACAAAAACCAGATGGCCGTTAAAAATATAGCGAAGATATTTTTGCGTTTCATTTATATAGCCTAAATATCTTTCCTTCCAGAGATTTTGACTATTCATGTCCAATTTCTTCTTTCGTCAATTGAATATATAAATCGTCAAGAGTTGCCCCCGGCATGGAAAATTGTTCACGAAGCTGCTCAAGATTGCCTTTTGCGCGAATCTCTCCATTATGCAGGATGATGAAGGAATCACAATACCGCTCGGCTGTTGCCAGTATGTGGGTGGACATTAAAATTCCCGCTCCACTCTCTTTCATTTTCCTCATCAAATCAAGCAAGGATTGAATGCCTAATGGATCAAGACCCACAAAGGGTTCGTCGACGATATATAAAGACGGCTGTACTAAAAAGGCGCACATTATCATGACCTTTTGCTTCATTCCTTTTGAAAAATGGGCCGGAAACCATTTGAGTCTTTTCTCCATATGGAATTCCTTTAACAGAGCGTCCATCCTTTCTTTATAGGTCGCTTCCGCCAAACCATGAGCCATGGCCGTCAGCCTTAAATGCTCCTCAAGTGTCAGCTCATCATATAAGATTGGTGTTTCTGGAACATAAGTGAATTGTTTACGATATGTATCCGGGTCTTGGGCCAGTGTTTTACCATGAATCGAGACACTTCCGCCTTTTGGCTCCATGAGTCCGATGATATGTTTAATCGTCGTACTTTTCCCAGCCCCGTTAAGCCCGATTAACCCTACTAACTCATTTGGTTGAATGTCGAAACTTATTCCTTTTAAAACGGGCGTTTTCGTGTATCCGCCCACTAATTGCTTGATTTCCAATAAGGACATATAAACGATCCTTTCTATATAGAGGTTCTTATTTCCATTTTAGCAAATTCTCCTGCTTTTATATAGTCGAGTGTTCCTGGATTGAAATTTCCATAAATAACTAATTATAATTTCCCCACTTGGTGGCCATCATAAATAAGGAAGAAGGGGTTAGTTATTACGTGTGATTCACATCATATAGTAAATGAGGTGTCAGTTAAAGACGTATTACACTGAAATGCCCAAAAGTTTTATTACAAATGATTCGCATCATATTGTAAATGAGGTGTCAGTTAAAGACGTATAACTGAATTAAAAACCAGAAGCTTCATTTAAAAAAATCGTTTCGAGCAAGGAGATGGTTCTCTTGCACGTAAAAGCAGAAAAATCATTCAATAATTATCAATTATGCTTTGAAAGTTGATGAAACTTTAAAGATATAGGAGATGGTTGCTTTGAATGGAAAATCTCTAAACAGATAATAACCATATTTTACTCCAATGTAGATGAGGTGTTTGTCGCAGAGAATTTATGCTAAATGCGAATTTTTGAAGCAAAACCCCCTTTTTCGAACAGGCAGGGTGCAACTTAATGTTGCATCCTGTTTTTATGATTTTTCCTTTTCCCAAGGATTCATGCTATGGTACGATTAACCAAATACATTAACTTCTAAAAGGAGCGTTTTAAATGAGTGATTGCATTTTTTGCAAGATAATCGATGGGGAAATTCCAAGTACCAAAGTTTTCGAAAATGAACATGTACTGGCCTTTCTCGATATCAGTCAAGTAACAAAAGGCCATACCCTGGTAATTCCTAAAGTACATAAGGAAAATCTTTATGAATTAACACCTGAAATAGCCAAGAATCTTTTTGAAGTGGTACCGGAAATTGCCCGCGCCATGAAACAGGAATTCCAACCTGTAGGCCTGAATCTTTTAAATAATAATGGTGAAGCCGCAGGACAGTCCGTTTTCCATTTTCACATGCATTTAATTCCGCGACATGGAGAAGGTGACGGCTTTGGGGCTGTTTGGAAAACGAATACCAGCGACTATACACCTGATGACCTGAAACAAATCGCTGACTCCATTGCCCAGCATTTAAAATGAGACGGGGATAGTAAGGTTTTTAGCCCCTTCCTTTCATATACTTTATAGTTCAGCAACTGAACGTTTTCCAAGCGCTGGTTGTACGAAATACAATGATTTAGTTGGTCCTCACTCAATGTGCAGGACCTTTTATTTTGGCCATCATTAAAATGAATTGTCACTTAAAATTCTTAATTTTCCCCCTATTGAATTTAGTTTTCTGGTAGGATATATGAATAGTCTCAAATACTTTATCACATAGTCGTATAGGAGGAAAAAAATTGAAACGTGCACGCAATTTTAACGCTGGGCCAGCCGCCCTTCCCTTAGAAGTTTTACAAAGAGCCCAAAACGAATGGCTGAATATTGAGGATTCCGGCATGTCCGTCATGGAATTAAGCCATAGAAGTTCGGAATTTGAAAAAATTCATAACCATGCCATTCAATCATTAAAAGACCTTATGGAAATTCCTGAAAATTATGAAGTTCTTCTGCTGCAAGGAGGAGCAAGCCTGCAATTTTCCATGATTCCAATGAACATTTTGAATGATGGAAAAAGGGCAGATTATGTACTCACTGGTTCTTGGTCGGAAAAAGCATTAAAAGAAGCCAAGAAGGTAGGTAAAACGGCAGTTGTAGCTTCATCCAAAGATGAAAAATATACGTTCATCCCTAAAGTCGAAGACATCGAATTGAATGATGATGCTGCATATCTTCATATCACAAGCAATAATACGATTTACGGAACGCAATGGAAGGATTTTCCAGAAACGGGCAACGTTCCTTTAGTAGCTGATATGTCAAGTGATATTCTCAGCAAAAAAATTGATATCAGTAAATTCGGCATCATATATGCAGGTGCACAAAAGAATTTAGGACCATCGGGAATCACAGTCGTTATCATCCGTAAAGATTTAATAACGGATAATGAAACAATCCCATCCATGATGAACTATTCTATCCATTCAAAAAATAATTCTTTATATAACACCCCTCCGACATTGGCCATTTACTTATTGTCCCTTGTGTTGGATTGGGCAAAAGAACAGGGCGGCGTGGAAAAAATTGCTGAAATCAATGAAGAAAAGGCAAAAGTCATTTACGATGCGATCGACGGCAGCGATGGTTTTTATAAAGGCCATGCCTTACCGGACAGCCGTTCATTAATGAATGTAACTTTTACGCTTCCGTCTGAAGAAGCTGAAGTTCAATTCCTTAAAGAAGTGAAGCAAGCCGGATTCGTAGGACTGAACGGTCACCGTTCCATCGGCGGCTGCAGAGCATCCATCTATAATGCTGTCCCTCTATCCCATTGTCAGGACCTTGCCGATTTCATGAAGAAATTCCAGGAATCGTATAAAGCGCAGGAAGCTCAAATCCTTTAATTCGAACAAATATAACTTCTAAAAAAATAGGTCTTATGATATACTATTTTAAACTTCTTGCAACAGGCAATAGTGCATTGTTGAAGAAAAGATGTTAGTTGAGATGAGAATAGGAGAGATGAGTAAATGAAAACGAAAACCCTTGTGTCACTGTCCCTATTAATCGGGATTGGGGCTGCCCTGCATTTTATCGTTCCTGGATTCTTCCTTGGAATGAAACCGGATATGATGCTGTTGATGATGTTTTTGGCGATTGCACTGTTTCCCGCGAAGAAAAATGTATTCATTGTTGCCTTGGCTGCTGGAGCCATCTCTGCCATGACAACTACATTTCCTGGAGGACAGATTCCAAATATCATAGACAAATTGGCAACAGCCTTTCTTTTTTACCTTTTATTCATCAGTCTTAAGAAGTTTTCAACATCCGTTGTCACCGTTAGTATTTTGACTGCCGTAGGAACAATCATTTCCGGCGCTGTCTTCCTTGGTTCGGCTTATTATATCGTTTCCCTTCCAGGTCCTTTCGTTGCACTTTTCGGCGCTGTTGTACTTCCTGCCGTACTGCTAAATACAGTTGCGATGGTCATTATTTATCCAATTGTGAACGGCATCGTAAGAAAATCTAATATACCCATTAATGCTTAAGCAGCAGGATCATCATACTTAAAAAAGCACCGGAGTGTCCGGTGCTTTTTTTTTCCAATCTTATGAATCTGGGATTCTAGTCAGACTCATCCTCCAAGGGTCAATGAATCAATATCAACATAAACCAAATGAAAAGCAGTAAAACCCCGGGAAGACCCATAGCGAAGGCTCTAGCCTGGAGCACCCTCTTTGGCGGATAGATGCCCGGAGTTTTCGCCTTCCTTAGAAAATACCCCATTCCGCACAGGCATATAAGGCCTAATAAAAAAATGATTTTCATTATTAACCCACCAGTGCCATCCATGTTCCGACAGCTTGTTTTTACTATCTATATGCCGCTCTTTCCTTTATATGAAGCATTTTGAATAAAGCTTCAAGTTATTTTTAAATATTATATATTTACTATATAAGTTTAAAAAAATATTTTTGTGATATAAAGATAAAATGGTCGATATGCTTCCATAAGAATGAAAATTATGGTATTTTGATATCAATAGTATTTCTATCCCTATTTATCATAATTTCCAATTGATTTTTACAGCAGGGATTCCGACCATGTAAAGCGAAAACAATATTATAAAATGAGGTGATCCTAATGAAAGCAAAATCATTACTAATTGGCTTTTTAACCGGGACAGTCGTAGCAGGTGCAGCAACCTTACTTTCTACACCAAGTTCAGGTAAAGACTTACGGACTCGCATCAAAACGAATACGGACGAAATTAAGAATATAATTGATGAATTAAAGGTAAAATTGCTAAATATTAAAGATGACACGATGGAAGCTACAGAAATCAGCAAAGAAACGGTAAAAACCTTCATATCGGATGTCCAGGTCGTCATCGAGAACTGGAAGCAGGAAATCGAACCCAATAAGAATGAATTATTGAAGAACGTTCAAGAAATTGAAAATTCATTAAAAGAATTGGAAACGGTCATTCCTGCTTCGAAAAATTAATAGCTGACATCATCACAAAAGCTTGATTCTCCATTTTTCCCAATAAATTACATGGTTTATTGGAGGAAAATGGAGAATTCCTTAAAAAAACTAAAATTTTCTAAAAATTTCGCAAATATTATCTTTATTAATTTTTATTTTATTGTCATAATAAATATATAGAATCTTATAAGTAGGTGAGCCCATAATATGCAGAATAAAAATTATTCTATGAAAGAAGCAATGATTTTTAGTCAACGAATTGCACAATTAAGCAAAGCATTATGGAAATCGATTGAAAAAGATTGGCAGCAATGGATTAAGCCCTATGATTTAAATATCAATGAGCATCATATTCTTTGGATTGCCTACCATCTTAATGGCTCTTCCATTTCAGATGTAGCAAAATTTGGGGTCATGCATGTTTCTACGGCATTTAACTTTTCAAAAAAATTAGAGGAACGCGGGTTTTTAACATTTTCAAAGAAAGAAAATGACAAAAGGAATACGTATATAAAAATCACCCCTGAAGGTGAAAAGCTTTTACTTGATTTAATGGAGACATACGACCCAAGTAAGAACTCCGCTTTCTCAGGTGCACTTCCACTACGTGAGCTTTATGGGAAGTTTCCGGATATGATTGAAATGATGGCTGTCATCCGTAATATATACGGTGAAGATTTCATGCAAATCTTTGAACGATCCTTCGACAACATTGATCAGGAGTTTACTGACGTGGAGGGTAAAATCACCAAAAAAAAGATAGAGAAAGAAACTGAGCCAGTTTAATTTCACACTCTATCCATTTCCTTCATGAAAGATACATATAAACCTTGTGAGAGGCATGCATCAATGCAATCCTTTATGGTTATTTTGGGATTAATCTTTCTTTCAAATTGATTAAAAAGCGGTCGAAAGTTCATGTAACCTTCCGCTTTTTCTATTTCATAGCGTTTGCTCAAAATATCACATGTTTCCAATAATTCTTCCGCTTCCTTCTTCGTAAAATTTTTTTCCACAAATAGAAAGTCCAACTTGGCCTCCGGATTGCGTATCAAGTTTAATAAAAGGCGTTGATGAAAACGGAGTATTTCTATTTCTTCATTTATATTTTTCATACATCATTTATCCCCAATCAATCATTCAAATTTAACATATAAGGCTTATAACCAATTTGATTTTCATGCTTAAGACCCGGCTGATCCTTTGTTCAAAACCCGTCCTTAAACTCCTTTAGCATTCTTCCACACTAAAGTGATTTTTATCTTAAAACTAATCCAAGAATTCCATTGCTTTTTCCACACATTCATCGTAATGTATGTAAGTATATTCAACGGTCTTTGGAGGGCTGATTTCGAAATGAATTCGTGGAAAACAATTGACGTGGCAAAACAATATGGGAATTGCCGCCTGATCTTCTTTTCAGTTTTTACTATATTGATGTCATTTGTTCTGATCTATACATTATTAAGTGCCTTTTCATCCCATGTTGTTTTGTATGGCGATCAAACAATGGTATTTTTTAGCCTATTACTCTTATTATATCCTGTTCACAAACTATTACACTATTTACCTTTACGATTATTGTGTAAAAAAGTAAAAACTTCATGGTCCTTGAAGTGGAATCTTGTCCTTACATGCAAAGTCAATGTGCATTATCCGATTCGAAAGCACCTATATCTCTTGATTCTTGTGTTGCCTTTCTTCATTATGTCTGTCATATTGATTGGTTGTGCCCTTAGTTTTCCACATTACATCCATTATTTCACTATTTTATTATCCCTGCACACAGGATTATGCGTATCGGATTTTATTTATATTAAAAACCTGGTTGGTTCCCCAAGGCATTCTTTTATCGAGGAACACCTCGAAGGATACGATATACTTATTCAAAAATGATTTCTTATCTATTCATAAAGATGCCTGATGAGATTTTTAGGTATCTTTTTTCATTATAATTTGGTATCGTATTTATACATGATGTTTTGCAAGGAGGGATTTTAGGTTTTGATCTCGTTCTGGTTTATTATTTTTGCTATTTTGATCCTTTATAATATTAATAGAATGACAAACTCTTTATGCATTCAAAAGGAAATTGCTGAAGACCGGCAGCCTAAAGTATTCAGGACCATTAATGTATTAATTACTATTATGTTATTATCCTCCTATATTGAAATATTGTATACGTAGAGATGAGCAACAAATGATGGCCATCATTTGTTACATACATTGGTGATATCCGGCGCATTATCCACATAAAGAAAAAGGGCGAAGCTGATTGCTTCGCCTTTTGTTTATGAGTTTATAACCAAGAAGCTCCAATGATGACTAACAGGATGAAAAGAACGACAATTAGAGCAAAGCCTCCACCTATTCCTCCAGACATTGATCTTCCTCCTTTCCATTCTTAAGTAATGGTAATTTCATGCACACTCTTATATCCGCCAAAAGGAATCCATTCCTTTCATAGCTTGATAATCACTTCAATCTTTTTTGTTGAGCGGCTACCCTATCCTATTCAACTCCACGGCAAAAGGAGTGGGCTCTTTCCATTATTAATTTTGCAACCGATTAGCAGAAGGCTGCTCCTACAATTATTAATAAAATGAATAACACCACTAACAATGCGAAACCTCCGTTAAATCCATTACTCATTATGCTACCTCCTTTTGATGTCCTCGATTTAGCATATGTAATGGTTTATTATCTGGGTAGGCGTTCACCCATTTTTCAAAAAATTCTTATTCATACACCAATATATTATTTTTTGTAAAGTAACCAGAATATGTTATAGTTAATTTTGTGGAAATACGAAAAATAGCAAACCAGAAACTTAAAACTAGGAGTTGTTTTTATGAAGAAGTGGGCATTATCGATTGCTGTTACTGCAGGGCTGATCGGACTTACAGCATGCAACAGCGACAAGGAAGCAGTCGTGGAAACTAAAGCGGGAGATATATCCAAAGAAGAATTTTACAATGTAATGAAAGATCGTTATGGTGAAACCGTTCTTCAAGAACTTGTTTATGAAAAAGTTCTTTCTGAAAAATATACAGTGACGGATAAGGAAGTTAAAGCTAAAACCGACGAGCTTAAAGCACAAATGGGTGAAAATTTCGAAACGGCCCTGGCATCTTCCGGATATAAGAGCGAAGATGATCTTAAACGTGCACTTAAAATCGGCATGCTTCAAGAAAAAGCAGCCGTTGCTGATATTAAAGTAAAAGAAGCTGATGTGAAAAAAGCTTATGAAGACTATAAACCACAAATCAAAGCGAGACATATTCTAGTAGAAGACCAAAAAACTGCTGACGAAGTTAAAGCTAAATTGGACAAAGGCGAAGACTTCGCTAAACTTGCAAAAGAATATTCAACAGACACAGGTACAGCTGAAAAAGGCGGAGAACTAGGCTGGTTCGGTCAAGGTGAAATGGTTCCTGCATTTGAAGAACAAGCTTACAAAATGAAGAAAGATGAAATCAGCAAGCCGATTAAATCAGATTATGGCTACCATATCATCCAACTTCTTGATACAAAAGAAAAAGAATCATACAAAGATATGAAAAAAGATCTTGAATATGATTTGAAAGTCGCTCAGATTGACCAAACAAAAGTTCAAGATATTTTGAACTCGGAAGTCAAAAAAGCGGACGTGAAGATTAAAGATAAAGATCTAAAAGATGCCCTTACTTCTGGTGACGCAACTCAAGCTGAAAAATAATTAGATAGTAAAAAGCGACAGGACTTTGGCCTGTCGCTTTTTTTCATCATACAAGCTATGCTCCCTGATTTATATCCTTTTTACGCCTCTCGCGCTCTTCCTCCATACGTTCAATGTACTTCTGACCTTCCTTTTCAATCCAAGCATCATCTATGAGGCGTTCCTGCCTAGCTGTCCAAATTGACATGACTGCACTGACAATTATTCCAATAAACACGAACCAGATCCAAATTGGCATGTCCATTCCCTCCCTAATAATCTACTATTCATTTACTAGAGAATATGCATGAACAAAAAAAATATGCTTCTTTCTCCATCGAGAAAGAAGCATATTTGATTAAAATGTTGGTTTATAGAATGAACGGTTATCGAGCGCGAAGACTCTCTCCGTAAATTCACCCGGTTTCACTTTTTCCAAGGCACGGTCCATCATATTTATCTTGGCATCCATATTATCAATATAATGCAGCACTTCCGCTTCCCTCACCATTGGCGGTTTGGGACTGCCCCATTCCGCTTTACCATGGTGGCTTAATATCAAGTGCTTGAGAATCATGATTTCTTCTGCTTCAATGCCTAATTCCTCTGCTGCCTTACCGACTTCATTTACCATGATGGTGATATGCCCCAACAAGTTACCTTCCACTGTATAAACAGTCGATACAGGCCCAGATAGCTCATGTACCTTACCAAGGTCATGCAGAATGACTCCTGCATACAAAAGATCCCTATTGAGCGAAGGATATAGAGTTGAAATGGCCTTAGCCAGCCCTAGCATCGATACAACGTGATAGGCGAGTCCAGACATATACTCATGATGGTTCTTGGTGGCAGCAGGAAACGTCAGGAATTCATTCTGATATTTTTTAATGAGATGCCTAGTCACCCTTTGGATATTCGGATTCCTCATTTCAAAAATGAATTGAGTGATGGTTTCCAACATTTCTTCCTGACTTAAAGGGGCCGTTTGAATTAAATCGGCTTTCGTGACGCCATCAGCATCTGAAGTAATTCTGATATTACGGATTTTCAATTGGCTGCGTCCTCGATAATTCTGGACTTCCCCTTGAACTTTCACCGTAGCTTCCGCACTGTATGTTTTCTCATCCGCCTCGGAAACATCCCATAGCTTTGCCTCGATCTCCCCGGTTTTATCACACAAAATCAATGTTAAAAACGGCTTTCCATTACTTGCAACCGCTTTTGTACTCGTTTTAATGTACATATATATATCTACTACTTCACCAATTCCGTAGTGTATGATCCCATTTCCCATGCGACTGCCTCCGTTCAATTAAATATCAACATTATAACATATCAACCTCGTCAGTGCGTTTAGTTTTCGTTAATAAGTGATGGACAATGAAAGTTAAGCCTATGCTGCGTCTACTTATCACTCCACAAGAAAACCAGGCTTGAACACAAGCCTGGCTAATCGAACCTATCTCAACAGTTCTTGTTCGGACAATACGCGCATTTTTCATGCCCCTCAATTCGGTAATATAAACAGCATGTCACCCGTTTATAAGGATTCATGGATTCCTGAACACTTTTTTTCCCAATGAATCGTTTAAAAGGGGAACGCGATTCAATATTCAGCCATACTTCATCATCAAGCAGCCTTTCAATGTCCTTTTCCACTCGCATCTTTATATCTGTCTGTCTCAGTAACTCACTATACATCCATACTGTATAGCCCCAAATATTTTCCCAAAGTACAAGTTTCGATATTTTAGTGGTTCCAGAAAATGAGCGAATGGCATCCGCACCAAAGCTGCTTAATATGGAATGTAGGGCGGAAGAGCTTTCCATTTCCGTAACACTGCTCCACCTGTTATTTTTCAGCAAAAAATCCGGAAGCCAATGTTCATCTTCCGGATCATCCAAAACGCCAATGTCCTGAAGTGTGCCTTCCCAGATAAGCCGATGTTTGCTGAACATGTAAAATTGTGCCGTGACAAAAAAAGCATAACGTCTGAACCACATTGAAATTGCTATTCTTGCCGTTTCCGCCCCAGATCGGGCTTGTGCATACTGAATCAGGTCTCCAACATGATTGAAGGTCTTGGAAACTTTGGCTTCATCTCGAAAGGATATGCGATATCCTTGCAGCTCTTTTTCAATAGATGGTGAGAGGTTATGCATTAGCCAGCGCTTTCATATGACGTTGAGCGTATCGGCCTTTACCAAACGGGATGCACATGGGACTGCCGAAAATTGGATCAAAAGAAATTTGACATTCCATGCTGAATACATGCTGCACCAATTCAGGCGTAATGATATCTTCTGGCCGACCTTGAGCATGTATCGCCCCATCTTTAAGTGCCACCAGATTATCCGCATAACGGCAAGCTAAATTCAAATCATGAAGCACCATCACGATCGTTCTGTTCTCAAACTCATTCAAGTCGAACAATAAGTCCAAAATCTCGATTTGATGGGTCATATCAAGATATGTAGTCGGCTCATCCAACAAAATGATGTCCGTATCCTGAGCCAGCGTCATCGCTATCCATGCCCGTTGCTTCTGGCCTCCCGATAATTCATCGACTGCCTGATCCTTCAATTCGGTCAGGTTCGTTGCTTCAATTGCCTTTTGAACTTTCTCTTCATCCACGGAACTCCACTGTTTCAACCAACTTTGATAAGGATATCTTCCTTGTTTAACAAGTTGATAGACTGTAAGTCCTTCAGGAGCAACCGGCGATTGTGGAAGAATCGCCATCTTTCTTGCTACATCCTTCGATGACATGGTTGAAATCGCTTTGCCTTCGAGTAAAACTGAACCGGATTGAGGTTTTAACAAGCGGGCAACCGACCTTAGAAGAGTTGATTTTCCACATCCATTAGCACCGATGAACACCGTGATCTCCCCATCGGGTATTTCTATATTCATATCATTTATTATTAATTTATCACCATAACCGAGCGATAAAGACTGTGTGTTAATAGCTGGTCGCATAAAAATACTCCCCTTTTAGTCTAATAATACCAGTTTAATGAAAATGATTCTCACTGTCAATCTAAAAAAAGAATATAAACCAAAAACTCCTTGGCCCATTCCTCTCAAATTATTCATTAAAGTGAACATTCGATTAAAGATATGATGCTTCCTTTGGAAACATTAATGTAAAAAAATTTAGTTCAGTGTATTAACTTGCCCAACAAAAGATTCTGTCCTTGCTCCCCCTCCGGGAAATCCTTTGTCGAAATCTCCTAACTAGATTGAGCGGAAAATAAAAAAGCCCTCCATTTGGAGAGCCTTTTAACCGACCAGCAGGCGATTTGTACAATGTGCCAGGGATTCATCTCTAATGAAGGTAAATAAATCCTGATCGATAAAAGGTACTAAACCTTCTGCGATGTTCCAGGCATTGACCTCTATTTGATAAAGGATTTCTGATTTTTCTGTACTGTATAGCTGGTCACTAAGTACAGCAAGATCGGGGTCTAGCGCGTGGCCCAACTCATGTGTGAGAATCACCCATGTATATTCTTCAAGCCTTTCAAGTGAGCCTAGGGAGCGTTCACACTGAATTTCGATATCTCTACTATATAAAGTAATGGTATGTCCTTTGGCAGAATATTTCCCTCCAACACATCGTTTATCAGGAAACTCCTTTTCGATGATTAACTCTAAAGAAGAATCATGGTGGCTTACAAACTCATTCATATTCAATGACTTCACTCTCTTTATTTATAGTATAAATCCCATTATATTTCGGGGATGATCAAATCATTCATATTTTGGCGCAATACGGGAGTGGGTAGACGAATTACTTGATTTTCGGTAAAATGTTCCATTGCATATCGATGACAAGTAAAAAAGAAAATTTGCCGCTTTTCCGATACTTTTTTCAATAACTCAAGCATCCGTTTTGTCCTTTCCGCATCAAAATTGACGAAACTATCATCAATGATGAGAGGGAATGAATCATTTTCAAAAGTATGATCAGCAAGTGCAAGCCTTAGGGAAACATATATTTGCTCTGCTGTCCCGCGGCTGACCTCTTCAACCCTGAAACTCAAGCCATCACTGCGCTGTACCCAAATTCCTTCTCCCGACTGATCAAGGATGATTTTCCGATAGCTCCCATTCGTTAAAAAGGCAAAATGCCGATCCGCATCAGCGATGACCTTCGGAAGGCGTTCCCTTTTATATCGATCCAAAGTCATATTCAATAAGCTTTTGGCTATTGCCAATTTCGTCCATTCCTTTGCTTCTTCGTTAAAAGCAGCTTTCTCTTCATAAAAACGATGAAGTAAGTCATCATGAATCCCTGAAGCTTCAAGCTGTTTTATCCTATGCTTCGCATCCGACTGCTTCTCTAATAAAAGTGATTTCACCTTTACAGAATCCTTCCGTTTCCTTTCCAAGTTTTCAAATGTATATGTGGTGATTCCTTGTTTTAAGTATGTTTGGATTTGTTCTGGCTGCATTCCGGATTGCCCAATTTGAATGGTAATCAAATCAAGTTGTTTTTGTAAAGTGACTTTCTTTTCGGACAAGGCAGCGTCCTGTCTGAACTCTTCCTCATCCCTGACCTTTGCTAACTTAAATAGCTGTTCCATTTCCGCATCAAGATAATCCTTTTCCATCGTCAGCTGCTCGATTTCGTTCGTCAAACGACTTTGTTCCTGCATCCATTGTGCTAGTTGAACGGATAATTCAACCGTCTTATTCATTTCCCGTTTCAAAAGCCCAATCGCTTCCCGCCATGTGGATGGTTCAAAATCAAGGCTGTGTGCAAAATGGAATAAAGCCTTCGATTTACCTTCAAACTCAGCATATAGAAATTGGTATCTCTTGATCGTTTCATATTTCCTGTCAACGGCTTCCTTCCATTTCTCAAGCAGTTCAAATACAGATTCAAGATTGAAATCAACCCCGGGATAAGACAGGCCCCAACCGCTTAATATGCCTCTCACCTCCTTATCCAATCGGTCCCTGCCAGCTTCCCATGCGGCATATTCTTGAATGGTCGATTCAAACGCTTCCTCCCTTTCTTCATATTTGAACCTTTCACTTTCAAGCCGCCTTTGAAGTCGTTGGTCCAGTTCAAGCAACTGTCCCATCGACTCTCCTTCACTCCCTCTATAAGTTTCACTCCCAATTGCAGCCCTTTTCCTTTTCAGCTCATCCAATTGCCGGATATACCCGGACAATATATCATCTCCTTTGAAGAGAGACCTGGAAACCGCAAACAGAACAGCCATGGCCAGAAGTATAATTCCCAGCAAAATCTGTTCACTGAAATAACTTCCGATCGCACCTACACATAGCAGGACCATCAAACTGCCATTCATTATATGTGCACGTTTGCGGTGATGCGCTGCCTTCTTCCTCTGTAATGCCAATTGCTTTTCAACTTCAAGTATTTGTTCATCAAGAATATGGCTTTTGGCTGCTTCAAATTCGGTGTTATGCTGCTTGGTGTATAAGGCTTCCAGTTCTTTTCTTTTTTCTGCTGGCATTATCTGGGCCTTAATCTCCCTCAAGCGGGCTTCTGACGTTTCCAGATTTCCCTTTTGAAGTCCATATTTCTCATCAAGCTGTTTTTTATCATTTTGAAGTCGATGCTTTTCCCGCTCCGCCCTTTTGACCTTTTCCTTCATGAATGTACTGATATCAAGTTTTCTTATTTCATCATCAGAAACATCCAAGAATAATTCCTGTTTCACCTTTTCGATATTCTTTTCTTCCATCAGCCTTTCATGTTCCGCTTTTCTTATATCCAGCTCGAGCTTCTCCAGCAATGCTCCTTGATCGATCGCATGTTCAATCTGCTCTTTATTTTCCTTGATGAACGGATTGATTTCGATTTCCGTGAGATTCCCCTCAAGTTTGGTCACTTTATCCGTCAATGCGGCAAGTTGGGCATTCAGGGGCATTCCTACTGCCTGTAACTGTTCAAGCCTTTTTAAACCATCAACAGGAAAACTCACACCCTTGATTTTACCAATTTCAGTTTCAAGTTTCCCCCGTTCTTCAACTAAGGGTTTAATTCGCAAAAAAGTACTCATGTTAACAAGTGTTTCTTCAATCTCTTGAATATCTTCCGTGATTTCAGAAAGGTCCTCCTTAAGCTTTGCCTCTTCCTGAAGTAATGACGTATACGACTGCTGTTCTTCTTCTGAAGCTTTTACTTTTTTCTGCAATTCCTTAAGTTCTTTTATTCTCACATTCAGCTGAGGTTTTTGGCCTGATGGCTTGAACCTTAAATCCAGCTCTTTTTGCAATTTCGTTTCGGCTTCAAGAAGTTTATCATTTCCAATCAACCCAGCGGAAAGCAGATATTTACTCATAGTCCCTTCACTTAGTGTATGTAAACCCTGCAGACCTTGAAGGTCGAAAGAAAAAATGGATTGGTAATAGTTTTTATCCACGCCATGGAGAATCTCATTCAGTTCTTCCTCGCCGCCAACCCTTCCATCTTCGAAGGTCAATTTCACATCTCCAGTAGCTTTTCCCTTCACCCGTTCAATAATGACTTCCCCATCTTTTTTTGTTATGAGACTAAGCCTTCCCCCATATTTGGCATGCATTTTAGGCTCGTAACGCGGTTCATTTTGAACCTTTGTTGGAAAACCAAAAAGCATACTATGAATGAAGGACATAATGGTTGACTTGCCTGATTCATTTTCCCCAAAGAAAATCTGCAGCTGTCCCAATTCAGGAAAACGCTGATTTTCGAGTTTGCCGTAACCATAAACATGGAGGTCTTTAATAATCAAATCCGTTCCTCCTCCCTACAATCATTTATTCGGTTCAAACACATGCAAAAGCCATCTTTCCGCTTCTTCCAAAAGCTCCCTCTGCTCTTCCAGCTCAATTGAATCAAGAAACCTTCTTGCACCCGGATGATTATAAAGCGGGGCCAGAGCAGCCTCCGTATCATCAAATTCAGAGGCAAGCATCGATACCTCAGCCATAAATGGCGATATCCTTTCATTTGACCTAAACATTGGCATGGACTGGATGACTTTTATTTTATACACCCATACAAACGATTCACCCTGCTCCTCTTCCTGCAAAATCCGGGTCAATTCCTCAAGATATTCCCCGAAAGCGTCTGCTGCGTCCCCAACAACCAGCTTCATTTCCAAAAGAAAGTTTCTCCCATCAAAACTCTTCTTTTCAATTACTTCCTTGCATTGCTTGAACAGGGCATCAAATCCACCATCCGCGGATATTTCAATTGTTTCACTTTCCCATATCACTTCCGAGGTTTCAATAAAGGTATGGCGCTTCGTGTCCCCGTCGAATTCGACGAGCAGACACCCTTTAACTCCAGACTCCTTTCTGTTCCTGCCTTGAATGTTTCCTGGGTAAATCACTAGCGGATCTTCTGAAACCACCTGATGCTTATGGATATGGCCTAATGCCCAGTAATCAAAGTCTTTAGCAGCTAGTTCCTTCAATGAAAAAGGGGCGTATGGGCTATGTTCGGAATTGCCTTCCAAATTCCCATGAAGCAGACCAATATGATAATCAGCCCCTTCGGCTTTTATGTAGGTTTCAATCATTCTCTCCCTTACATGACGGCGTGGATAACTGAATCCATACAGGTGGACAGTCGTCCCACCGATTTTTTCAAATAGTTTCACTTCGGTTTGCCCTGAAAATACGTGGACATTATCCGGTAGCTCCACAGTAATCCATGAGCCGCTGAGATGATCATGATTACCATGGATGATATAGGCAGGGATCTGATGTCGCTGAAGTTTTTCCATTTCCCTTCGAAAGCGGACCTGTGTCCGGAGACTCCGATTTTCCCCATCAAACAGATCCCCCGATAACACGATAAAGTCAACCTGATGGGAAATTGCTTCATTAATGATATTTTGAAACGCTTTAAACGGGCTTTCCCTCAATTCCTTTAATATAGTTGAAGGCAAATCCTTCAACCCTGAGAAGGGACTATCCAAATGGAGATCCGCCGCATGAATGAACTTTACGCCGCTCAAAAGTATCACCTCGATTTCTATAAACATTTCACATTTAATTTTACCATGAACAGAACATACTTTCCCATTTATTATTATTTTAATACGTCATCATGGAATCCAGTATGGGCAAATTCAACAGGAAAAAGACCGAATGGCGTGAACATTGTTCCATGCACGGCATTCGGTCTTTTTCATTAATTAAAAATATCCATGCTTAAATAGCGTTCGCCATTATCCGGTGCAATGCATAATACCCTTTTTCCACTTCCAAGACGACGAGCTTCCTGCAGGGCAGTCCAGACAGAAGCACCGCCTGAAGGTCCAATCAATATACCTTCCTTCGAAGCCATATCCTTCATGGTAGAAATGGCATCTTCATCAGCCACTTGAACGATTTCATCAAATACCTCTGTATTTAAAATGCTTGGGATAAAACCTGGGCTCGTACCCACTAATTTATGAGGGCCAGGCTTTCCGCCCGAAAGAACAGGAGAACCCTTAGGCTCGACAACGACAACCCTTAAATCCAGCAGTTGTTCTTTTAATGCTTCACCTGTACCGGTTATCGTTCCTCCCGTTCCAGCAGTAGCGACAAACACATCCAGGTTTCCATCCATCTGATCTAGAATCTCGACTGCAGTCGTCACTCTGTGAATATCAGGGTTTGCTTGGTTTTCGAATTGCTGTGGAATAAAGCTATTGGGAATCTCCGCGGCGAGCTCCTCAGCTTTACGAATCGCTCCAGGCATCCGCTCTGATGCAGGGGTGAGGACAACTTCCGCTCCGTATGCCTTTAATATATTGATTCTTTCTTTTGACATATTATCCGGCATGACCATAATGGCCCGATAACCCTTTGCCGCGGCATTCATTGCAAGCCCAATGCCTGTATTTCCTGATGTTGGCTCTATGATCGTGGCCCCTGATTGAATGATTCCATCCAATTCAGCCTGCCTAATTAAGTTGAAGGCAGCCCGATCTTTTACACTGCGGCTCGGATTGAAATATTCAAGTTTCACAAATACTTCCGCGTCACCCTCCGCTGTTAAATGATTAATTCTGACAACAGGTGTATCTCCTATCAATTCCGTGATATTATTAACGATTCTTACTGTCATTCAAAAAAACTCCCTTCGATCCATACACTTTCCCTCAAGATTATTATATCATTTATGAATTTTCATTAAAGAGAGAATTCCTCTAGTATAAATAGGTTTTATTCTCATTCTAAAGGAAAAAAACTATAAAGTTTGTTCGGTATAGTTATTTTCCATCATTATTGAAGATATACAGTTACTCTTCAATATTCTCAGTGTTAATACATTGCTCTGACATAATAATAGTCAAAATTAACAGATAATGATAAAATTTTTATAACAGTACCTATCTTTAGACAGTATTATATTGAAAAGGGAGTTTTAAAAATGAACAGAATATACAAATTAACCGTTTTTGAACCGTCAGGGGAAAAACTATTGGATGAATCATTTACAGCCGAGAATGATGAACAAGCAAAAGAATTGGGACAAAATCTATTGATTGAAAAAAACTATCAAGATCAAACACATCGCTGTACATCACCTTCAGGTGCACTATTACTTTTTCACCGCTGATTTTTAATGGGAGCGCAATCATTTTAAACTAGTTAGAGAAAGGCCGTCACAATAAAGTGACGGCCTTTCAAATTCATTTTCCGATGAAGTTCGGTTTCCTTTTTTCCACGAAAGCCTTTATTCCCTCTTGGTGATCCGCTGTTTGACGCATTTTCATTTGAGCGGCTTTTTCAATCTCAAGCATCTTAATTAATAGTGGGCGATTTTTTTCACTAAGGATCTTTTTCGTTTTTATCATGGCTTGAACTGGGCTTTGCAGCCACGTTTGCACTTTCTTCTCTACCGCATGTTCCAAGGTTCCGTCTGCCACTTCATGAATGAGGCCCTTTTCTTTAGCTTCGAGCGCTGTTAGCACTTTACCTTCCCAGATCAACTCTTTTGCACCTACTTCACCAAGACGACGCTCAAGGAAAAAGTGTCCGCCGCCATCAGGAATTAATCCAATTCCGATAAAATTCATTGCAATTTTACTATCCGAATCTGCAATAAGATGGTCGGTTGCAAGAGCTATACTCAATCCAAGCCCTGCAGCTGCACCATGAATGGCACTGATGGTCAGTTTAGGCATGAAATATAAGGTGGTGACCAATTCACTGATTCCATCCATCAGGACATCGAAAGCGTTTTCTTCGCCAGGCGAGAGCATCATCTTAATATCCCCGCCAGCGGAAAATGCTTTCCCATTTCCTTTTAAAACGACGACGTCCACTTCTTCATTCTCACTTACTTCCTTAAGTGCATAAATAAAGTCATGCAGCATTTGTGGATTTAAAGAATTCATGGCCTCAGGACGGTTCATTGCAACAGTAGCCGTCCTTCCCGAATATGTGACTAAAACAGTGCCTGCAGGTGATGTCGATTCAATACTCAATTTATTTCCTCCTCTTTCCTTCTATAACTCTATTATATATTTTTCATCCGTTATCAGAATAGGGTGAAAAGTTACAATTAAACAAACATACTATTTCTTGATATATTTATCCTGAAGCTGATCACGCAAAGCCCTTTTCAAAAACTTCCCAACACCCGTTTTCGGAATATCATCCAAAAAGACCACTTCATCCGGCAGCCACCATTTTGCAAACTGCGGCTTTAAAAATTCGATGATGTCTTCTTGAGACACTTGTCCCTTGTATGCGTCCTTCAAAACAACACAGGCAATCGGTCGTTCCTGCCACTTTTCGTGAGGCACTGCAATTACTGCCGCCTCAAATATTCCTTCATGGGCCATTAATGCATTCTCTATATCTACGGAAGAAATCCACTCACCCCCGCTTTTAATCAAGTCTTTAGTCCGGTCGACGATTTTCACGAATCCTTCTTCATCAATCGTGACAACATCCCCGGTATACAGCCAGCCATCTTTAAACGTATCCCCTGACCGCTCATCTTTAAAATATTCATTCGCTATCCAAGGACCCCTGATTAGTAATTCGCCCATTTCCTTTCCATCAGGCTTTACTTCGCCTTCCTGACCGATCACTTTAATTTCAATCATTGGCGAGACAAGGCCCTGCTTAGCCTTCAACTCATAAAGTTCTTCTTCAGGGAGGTCTTCCTGATAGCTTTTTGGTTTGGAAACAAAAACGAGCGGGCTTGTTTCAGTCATTCCATAGGCATGCAGGAATGGTATCCCATACTTTTGTTCAAATGTTTTAATCATGCTTTTCGGGGCAGCCGACCCTCCGCATAAAACAGCGCGAATGCTGCTCGTATCATGGCTGCCTTCTTCTAGCTCCTTCAATAATCCCATCCATATCGTCGGAACCCCTGCTGCAATTGTGACCTTCTCCGTTTCTATAAGTTCAGCCAAAATCTTTGGGGTGAAATAAGGTCCCGGCAAAACCATCTTAGTGCCAAACCAAACACTGGCAAAAGGCATGCCCCAAGCATTTACATGAAACATGGGCACTACAGGAAGGGCCACATCACGTTCACTTAAAGCTGTAGAATCGGCAAGCCCCAGTGCAATCGCATGCAACAAAATTCCACGATGTGAATAAACCACCCCTTTTGGATTCCCGGTCGTGGCGGAAGTATAACATATGCCGGCAGGAGCATTTTCATCCAAGGTTTGAATGAATGGCTGTTTCGGATTCCCTTCGGCTAATAGTTTTTCGTAATGATAAATAGGTGAAAGGGTCGTTTCAGGCAGCTCATCTTTATCCGTCATTATGATATATCCTTCCACCGTCGTTAACTCATCTTTAATAGCTTCCAACAGGGGGATGACATCCGGATCTATCAGTAATAATCGATCTTCCGCACTATTGACGATATAAGAAACATGTTGAGGGGACAGGCGCATATTAATTGTATGTAGGACAGCACCATGACAAGGAATCGCAAAATAAGCTTCTAAATGACGATGATGGTTCCAAGCGAGTGTTCCAATCCGGTCACCTGTTTTAATACCGAATTTTTCAAGGTTACTAGTCAGCCTTCTTGTACGCTCAGCAATCTCAGCATATGTAAAAGTGTGAATTCCACCATCCGTACGCGAAACTACCTCTTTCTTCGGAAAATATTTTTCAGCTCTCTCAATGATTTGAGTCATGATCAATGGTGTATCCATCATTACAATCTCCCCCTAATATTGAAAACGTCTTCATTATATATTCGACCAGAAAAAAAATAATCCTTTTTCCCTAGGTGCGTTTTACGATTATTTTGAATTTGGGGTTATCTTGAAGATATTTCAAATAAAAAAAGGATCTAAACCAGATCCCTTTTTTTGATATTCTATTTGCCTGATTTCTTAGAATGCGGAAGCTCGTCAATGTTCCGTTTTACGATTATCCATTCGTCCATTGGACTTAGAAATTTAAACCATCATTAGTCCTTATCTAAAAAAACAAAATCCTGTAATGACTTTACCTTCGATCCATGGAAAGCTCTTTTAAATAGAGTAAGGATTCTTCTGCATAGGTATAAATTAAATCGTAAATTATTTCAGTATAAAAAGCAATCTACTCTAAAGAAGATTAAAGAGACCACGACTTATTTTTTATGTTTCTTTCTAGAAAAAAGAGGAAATAGTAAAGATACAATTATATTTAGAGGGAGCTCATTTATGGTAAACAAAATAAACGATGAACTAGAAGCTTATTGTGCGAGTGAATATTCAAAGCTATCACGAGTGATCGTCTGTGAACCTCGTCATATGGAAATCAGGGAGATCATTAACGAAACTCAAAAAGAGTTTCAAGAAGAAAATATCGATCAGGCACTTGCCTTGAAGCAGCACGCCGAATTTATAAAGGCTCTTGAACATGAAGGGATTGAAGTCATAAAACTTCCGCCCGAATTAACATATCCAGAACAAGTCTTTACGAGAGATATCGGTTTCACTCTTGGCAATACCGTTTACGTTGCTGAGTTGGCAACAGGTATCAGGCAGGGTGAAGAACAAATATTGAAATCCTGGCTCGAAACGAATGGTATCTCATTTTTCAACCTTCTCAAAAATCATATTGAGGGCGGGGATGTCCTTATAGACGGAAAGACCATCTATATTGGAATCAGTGAAAGAACGGATGAATCATCCGTCAAGCATCTTCAAACCCTATTACCTGAATACGATATCATCGCCGTTCCTTTCATTGAAACGTTCCTTCATTTAGATTGTGTTTTCAATATCATATCACCGACAGAGGCGCTTATTTTTCCAGAGTCCTTTACAAAAAAAGAGATGGATTTATTAGCTTCACGTTATGACATGATCGAAGTGACTAAAGAAGAACAATTCACCTTAGGAACAAACGTGCTTTCGATTGGGAATAAAAAATTATTCAGTCTTCCTTGTAATAAACAGGTAAATAGTGAGCTTCGTAAACGCGGATACGAAGTCATTGAAGTCGATATAAGCGAAATCATCAAGTCCGGTGGCTCTTTCCGTTGTTGCACAATGCCACTATTGAGGACAACGAATAAGAAGACTGACCCAGCCTGAGCAGAATGAAAGAAACCCGACTTGTATTGAAGTCCGGTTTCTCAGGACAGTAGGCAAACTCGATCAAAATCGAGTTTACCTACTGTTTTTTTATGGCTTGTACATTTGATTGGAAGTCTCGCACCTTCCGCTCCAATCAACTTTGTTACAAAATTTAGATAGAAACCATACCTGAGGAGTTGAAGGTATTGCTTTGGGTTAAATATAATAAACGTGTTCTATCCCCAATATTTCCCTTTGAGCTTTTCTAATCTTGGATTAAGTTTATGTAATCAACCTTTTCTGGTTCATTTAATTCGCATTTAATATGGCGTTTTGATGCTAAAATAACTAAACCTTCAACGGGATATGCAACGTCTTGGTGAGCATAAAATATTCAGATTCGACTATTACACCACCCTCTGCTTCTACTTCCCCACTTGTCAAAGCACAGCTTAAACATTCAACTTCCACCGTTTTTCCATTAGATAAAGTAATTTTCCTCATAAGTCCCTCTAAAGTTTACACCTTAAAAATCCGGCTACGTTAAATAACTCTAACTCTGATGATATTCGGGCACATGAGAGTTCTAAATACAATATAAAGATGCTTGTCTGGAATTTTGAAAGTACGGATCTCCTCCTTTCATTAATGCAGCAGTCTTAATATAGTTTCAGAATCCTTTCTATTTAACTGTACATACTGGCTATGTTCATCCTTCGTCAATTCTACAATATTTTCATCAGTATTTACCCAAACATAAAATACAGCTATTTTACCCTCGCTTTTTTCATCATTAAAATAAAAGATGAAGTCCGCCTTAGAATGATCCTTTTCCAATGTAAATTCTTCCCAATCAGCATTTTTTACTATTTCTTTTGTTTTTTCTGTTTTCCCCATTTCTATCTTTTCTTTATATGCTTCGAATTTGTAGTTTTTCCCTTCATATTTTTGAATGGAAATATGTTCTTGCTTTGTTGTACAACCTGCAGTTAACGTTATTGCTAATAGGCTAAGTGCAAGCAGGAATGGTTTCCTTTTCATTAAATGCCACCTCCTCATACCTAAGTGGATTAATTATCCAATATATTTCATTATACTAGTCCACCCAAAAGAGTTATAGCAATGTTTATTGATTTATTAGCAGCAAAAAAACCCTCAAGCTTTTGACTTGAGAGTTCCTTCCCCCGGTATCCCTTGGGATGATAGCCTGCATTCAACCAAACCAAACAGAAAATAGTTCCTCGTTGATGCCCAGATTGTACATATAATAGATACCGAAAACTGTGCTTATCACACCAGTCAACCGGATGAGTGAACGATTGACTTTTTTGGAAGAAGAACTTGTGACAAAGGGGATGCTTAAAATCGTGGTGAACAGAAGCATGCCTATACAAGTACCTACACCAAATATGATAATGTAGATTGCCCCCTGCCACGCTGCATCTATCGTACTCATAGTTAGAAGGACCATTGCAGCACTGCCGGCAAGTCCGTGGACAATTCCCACTAACATCGATTTCAGATAGGTAGCCCGGCCTGTATGGTCATGCTGCTCAGTTTGCTTCCAAGAAAAAATCGTCGTGATACCTAAATACACCAACATGATTCCCACAAGAAATTCCAATGACATTGCCCAAGCTTCCGGAATTTCGTTTTTCAAAAGGATCAGGATGACACCGAACACCAAAAGAGTAAGTGTATGGCCGATTCCCCAAAATACGCCTGCAAGTGAAGATTTCCATATTTTCTTGCTTTGGCTCGCAATCGTAGAAACGGCAATGATATGATCGGGCTCCAGGGCATGCTTGATGCCTAATGCAAATCCAATCGCCAAAACCAGCAATAAACTCATTTCCATAAAACCCCTCCTTTCCCTTTGCTAATATTTACGATAAAAGATTGCATCCTCCCGCAGGACTCTCCTTCGGAATAGATCCTCACAAACAGAAAATACCTTTTCTATCTGTTGAGTTTGATTTGCTAATATCCGCAGTATGAAACCACGTATTGGCAGCCGGGAAAAACCTATTCTAACATTGCTTCTTAACGGGGAAAGCATTTCATCCAGTTCGTTAATGATTTCCCCATCCACCTCTTCATGTATCAATAATAATGAGCCAAAATGACTGTATCCTTCCAATAAGAGCACAGAGTCCATCTCGTCTGAAGGATTCAGAAGCAAGTGGTCCATTATCAGCCTTTTACCATCATGGAACACGTTTAGTTTGGAGCGGATCCAATCATATGTAAATTTCGTCTTACTCTCTGACCATCCCGGTGTAAATATATCCGTCAGCAACAATCCCGCCCCGCTTTCCATATGTATCGTCGTATCCTGAATATATCGAGCAGATTCATAGGCAATTACAGGGTCCTGCACATAGGTAAGAAAACTCCCCTTTTTTAATACCAGCTCGGTTTCCTGCACTGCCGGCTCATCCATCGTTTTGTATATCTTTGTCGCAGACTGTGTTGTCAACGTCATTGTAGCCCCTTCTTCCAAACAAAAAAGCTGATGGTACTTGTCACCACCTACATAGCCGCCTCCAACATGAATGAGAAAGTAGGTAGGTGAAAGTTCATCAAGAAACACAGGACGGGACAATTTGAATGCCCCGTCATAATAAGTATCCTTCACTATTGTACGATCATTTTTCAGTACCGCCTTTAAGCGAATGCTGCCTGTCCAACTCAACGCTCAAGTCCTATAAGAAATGCCTCTGACTTTATCCAGTTCACGACATCAGTCAATCCCTTTTCGTCTTTTAAGTTAGTAAAAAAGAAAGGTTTATCCCCTCGGGTCGTTAATGTATCCCTCTCCATCACTTCCAGACTTGCTCCTACATACGGGGCCAAGTCCGTTTTATTAATGATGAATAAATCCGATTTAATCATTCCCTGGCCACCTTTCCGGGGGATTTTCTCCCCTTGTGCGACATCAATGATATAGATGGAAAAGTCAACGAGTTCAGGGCTGAAGGTCGCCGCTAAATTATCACCGCCGCTCTCCACAAAAATCAAATCCAGTTCCGGATGGAGTTCCATCAATTCATCAATGGCTGCAAAGTTCATCGAAGCGTCCTCACGTATCGCTGTATGCGGACAGCCGCCAGTTTCCACACCGATGATGCGATTTTCAGGAAGTACACCATTTTTCATTAAAAACAGCGCATCTTCTTTTGTATATATATCATTCGTTACAACTGCCATGCTGAAGTCCTTTTCCATTACCCGTGTCAGCTTCTCGACAAGCATCGTTTTTCCGGCACCAACCGGGCCGCCTACACCTATTTTGACTACTTGTTTCATCTATATCGATTTACCTCCATATGAGATAAATCTGTCACCTCTTTTCTGGTTAACTCATGAATAGTCTTACATGTAATTGCTCATGCCTCATTTGAGCGATTTCCAATCCCGGCAGTGTCCGTCCGAGTTCATCCTCCGGAAGTCCTTTAATGAATGCAACAGCTGTCTGGATAATATCATGTGTCCATAATAAGAGGGATTGTCCAGCTGTCTGACCCAAAGGGATTCCTCTTACTGCATTTTGGATCAACGAGGATACGCCTGCATACAAACAGGCATGAATGGCCATTTCTACGGTAATATTCAGTTCGGTACATACAAGCGCAAATACAATGGCCGGATGTCCATAACATTGTTTTCCTTGGATTTTCTTCAAGTATGCCGATAACTCTTCGGACGGATATAAGTTCGAGCATAGTTTAGCCATCTGCTGTCCAATTCTTTTCGAGGCCTCCCTGGATTCCCGGGCCGAACATACGGCATAAAGCTTCTCATCCAGATCCCATATTCCTTCAGCCCTATGACTACTTACGAATTCATATGCAAGCCGGCACCCCAGTCCATCTGTATAGGTTAAAGATTTTGTAATGTAAACCTTCAAAAACGCCTTTAAAGAAGCTGCATCATGTACCTTCCCTTCTTGAATGTAGGTCTCCATCCCGAATGAATGGGAGAACGACCCAGAAGGAAAATTGGAATCACAAAGCTGGATCAACGGAAACAAACGTTCAATCATGTGAATGGCCGATGTGACGGAATGCCTGCTTCACCTTTCTCTTTTCACGGCGAAACGGTATATCCAGTTCCATTAAAAGCTCTTCCACCAGGTAATCATATTGCACAAGCATTTCATCGCCATCAAACTGGGCAGGTAAGTGGCGATTTCCCAATTGATGCGCTATATCGCCCATCTGCCCTAGGGTTGTAGGCATGATCGTCAAAATATCGTCATCTATCGTATGGATCACAATCATATTATTTTCATCCATATAAAGGATGTCCCCATCCATCAAATCCTTGTTTTCTTTAAGGCGTATCCCAATTTCATTTCCATGATCCGTTTTAACCCTTAGTATCCGTTTTCTTAATGCATCGCTTTCCAGATAAACCTTTTCCATATGCTTCGCCTTTTTTTCAATAAACTCTATATTTCCCAATACTTCTTCAACTATCATGCCATCACCTCAGAATAAAAAGTATCGTTGCGCCATCGGCAGGATTTCCGCTGGCTCACACGTAATTAAATCACCATCCACCGTCACTTCATATGTTTGCGGATCAACTTCTATAACGGGGGTCTCCCCGTTTAACTGCATATCTTTTTTTGTAAGATTGCGAATGTTCGAGACAGTCTTCACTATTTTTTTCAACCCAAGGTCATCATGAATTCCAGCTTCATATGACGCTTTTGACAGGAACGTAATCGACGTACTCGCAACGGCCTTTCCAAAACTTGCAAACATCGGGCGATATAACACGGGTTGCGGCGTTGGAATCGAGGCATTCGGATCCCCCATCATACTGTGCGCAATCATGCCCCCTTTTAGAATCATGTCCGGTTTAACCCCGAAAAAGGCAGGATCCCATAGCACCAAGTCCGCGAATTTCCCTTCTTCCACAGATCCGACGACATCAGAGATTCCATGTGTGATTGCAGGATTTATCGTATATTTTGCAACATAACGCTTAACACGGAAATTGTCTCCTTCCCCTGCCTCCTCCAACATTTTGCCACGCTGCTTTTTCATCTTATCGGCTGTCTGCCATGTCCGCAGGATAACTTCACCTACACGGCCCATTGCTTGGGAATCGGAGCTGATCATGCTAAAAACGCCCAGGTCATGCAGAATGTCTTCAGCGGCAATCGTCTCTTTTCTTATCCGGGAATCGGCAAAAGCGATATCTTCCGGAACGGATGGATCTAAATGATGGCATACCATCAGCATATCCAAATGCTCTTCCAACGTATTGATCGTGTATGGACGGGTAGGGTTCGTCGAGGACGGGAGAATATTGGGGTAACTAGCCGCCTTGATGATATCAGGGGCATGTCCCCCGCCCGCTCCTTCGGTATGATATGTATGAATGACACGGCCGTCGATGGCTTTGATCGTATCCTCGACGAAACCACCTTCATTTAGCGTGTCGGAATGAATCGCCACTTGAACATCATATTCATCTGCCACTATTAAACTAGTATCGATCGCTGCAGCCGTCGTACCCCAATCTTCATGTAATTTCAACCCGATCGCACCAGCTTCTATTTGTTCAACAAGCGGTTCTTTGGCCGAAGAATTGCCTTTGCCTAAAAAACCAAGGTTCATAGGGAAATGATCTGCCGCTTCGAGCATTTTATGTATATTCCAAGCTCCCGGAGTACAAGTCGTGGCATTCGTTCCCGTTGCAGGTCCGGTTCCCCCGCCGATCATTGTCGTGATCCCGCTTGATAGTGCAGTCTCGATTTGCTGCGGGGCAATGAAATGGATGTGGGCGTCAATCCCTCCGGCAGTAACGATTTTTCCTTCAGCTGCAATTATTTCGGTAGCGGCTCCTATCACCATTGTCACCCCATCCATCAATAGGGGATTTCCCGCTTTTCCGATAGCTGCAATATTTCCATCTTTCACGCCGATATCCGCCTTATAAACGCCGGTATAATCGATGATGATCGCGTTGGTGAAAACAAGATCCATCACTTCATCTCTTGTAGCGGTTGGATGTTGCCCCATACCATCACGGATTACTTTACCCCCGCCAAATTTCACTTCATCACCGTACTTTGTAAAATCCTTTTCCACTTCTATGAAAAGCTCGGTATCTGCCAATCTAATTAAATCTCCTGTTGTCGGACCAAACATGTCGGCATATTGCTTACGTGACATTTCATGGCTCATATTTTCACTCCTTATCAAGCGGACCATTCGTTTTATTGCTTAATCCATAAACTTCCCTCTTGCCGCTGAATGGAACCAGCTCGATTTCCTTCGCATCCCCCGGCTCAAAACGGACAGCTGTACCGGCAGGAATGTTTAGTCTTTTCCCAAAAGCATCCTCACGATTGAACTCCAGTCCAGGATTCACTTCATAAAAGTGAAAGTGTGAGCCAATCTGTATCGGACGGTCGCCCCTGTTGATGACAGTTATGACCGTTGGACTTTTTCCCTCGTTACATATGACCGGTTCTTTTTTCAAGATATATTCACCTGGTATCATGGAATTCCCCCTTTACTGAATCGGATTATGAACTGTCACAAGCTTTGTACCGTCCGGGAACGTCGCCTCAACTTGAATATCATGAATAATCTCTGGGATCCCTTCCATAACATCTTCACTGGAAAGAATCGTCCTTCCAAATTGCATCAATTCCGATACGGATTTCCCATCCCTGGCCCCTTCCACAATTTCATAGGTAATCAGGGCAATGGATTCCGGATAGTTCAATTTCAAGCCTCGATCTTTTCGCCTTCGTGCCAAATCTGCCGCCACTACAACCAATAACTTTTCCTGTTCTCTTGCTGTTAAACGCATACCCTCTCTCCTTTTACCAATCTATACCGTTAAAATACCTACCCCTTAAGTTCGGCTGCAACTCTTTCAATGCACCGTTTCAATCAATTACCATTATCCGATCCAACATTCCGTTCCTTAACTTTACATAGTTATGTAAGTTTACCTAACATTATTTTAATTATAATAAATTATCTGACAATTACAACCCTTAAAATGAAATTAATTGTAAATTGATAAGCCTTCCCCTTTTGAAAAGACTTATCTAAAATTTGATAATATTGAAATATCCTTGCTATAATTTCATGAGATAGTGTTTTGAAAAAAAGGATTGAAAGGGGAATGTAAAATGAATTATGTGAAAAATCAGTTGACAGCCATGCGCAGCAATCTTTTAAAAGAAATAGAGGGTATCAATCCAGAATTTATGGATGTGCAGCCTGAAGGTTTTAATAATACGATCCATTGGCACCTTGGACATGTTCTTACTGCAGCGGAAAAATTTTTATTGAACTCCAACAGTAATTTGCCAGAGAATTACGGCCAGTTATTCGGATATGGATCAAAACCCGCCGACTGGACCGGGGATGTACCATCCGTTGAAGTTTTAAAGCAACAACTGCAAGAACAACTTGGTCGTCTTCTTGAAATTCCGGAGGAACGATTGACAGAAAAAGCTGCACAACCTTTCAACGGAATGGAAACAGTTGGAGAATTCATTAATTTCGTAGTCCTGCACGAAGCCAATCATATAGGACAAATTCACGCAATGAAACTCTTCATTAAAAAATCTACTAACTGATTTATCCACAAGCTGTCACTCTATTTTTCTTGAAAAATGAGTGACAGTTTTTTAGATTTAAGTCGGCAACTTACCAGTCAAATATGTTGTTTTAATCACCAAAGTTTCCTGACATGTGAGTATGGGTGCGTTTACTCGTAAGTTTGAAGCAAATACTCGTGAGCTTCCGGCTTTTACTCGTGAATTGAGCATTACTCGTGAGCTTCCGGCTTTTACTCGTGAGTTCCGGGCTTTTACTCGTGAGTTTCCGGCTTTTACTCGTGAGTTCGAGCGTTACTCGTGAGTTCCGGGCTTTTACTCATGAGTTTCGAACGTTACTCGTGAGTTCCGGGCTTTTACTCGTGAATTGAGCATTACTCGTGAGTTCGGGACTTTTATGGGGCAAATCCATGCAATGCTGCGTGTGTTCGATGCTTCAAGCCAATAAACAAATGAAAGCCCCCACTTTAAAGCAGGGGCTTTCATTTGTTCATTCTCTCCCAGTACAGAGAAGTAAACACCACTTCAAGACATCTGATCGTGGTTATCCATATAATCACTGTATGCTTTTTCCGCAGCGGCTTCCGAAGAGAACAAAGCATCATCATCCTCAATCGTATGAAATGTTTCGTTCAGGAATAAGGCTACTGCATTGGGATCTTTTGGATGTGGGACAATTTCCGCTGCCCTTATATTCGAAACGGTAGGAACATGGGGATTATTATAAATTACAAACACCTCGTCACCGACTTGTACTTCTTTCGCATTGATAATACCCATTGAATTTTGAATTCTTCCTTTCCATTACTGATTTTCCTTTAGTTTATGGAAAGTTGCTTAGAATTATTTATGAAAAATAACAGCCTTGCAAAGCGGCATAATGTGAATGAGGCCCCTTCCATATGAAGGAGCCCCACCATTCACTTAAGCATATTCATCTTCTGCAGAAAATCGATTGGATGCTGTTTCCGGAAAAATTCCCTAAGCATATAGGCAACACCATCTTGATCATTGGAGCGCGTCACCCATTTTGCCACTTTCCTTACTTCCTCATCCGCGTTGCCCATGGCAACACCCAGACCGGAACCCGCAATCATCTCCAAATCATCCAATCCATCTCCAATCGAGACGATTTCCGTTCTTTTCACCTCTAAATGATCAGCTAAATACAATACACCGCTCCATTTGGAAACGCCCTTTGGAACAATTGTCAGCTTATGGCCCGGATGTAAGATTGCATCCACCTCTGGGAACATTTCCTTTATCAATTTCAGCATTTCATTTCGATCACTTTTTTCTGAAAATATTATGTCCATTTTCGTCGGGGCCATCGGATTGTCAATAAGCTCTTCACTGATATCATCCACATAATTTTGAGCATAAATATTTTGATCATTCAAATACATAACCGTTTTGCCAAGCAAATTCTCCGGGAGGTTCACCCGATTGCCCAGCGAGTATTTTTCATGAATGAGCAAAATTTGGCATGTGGTCTTTTCAAGCATTTGCACGAGTTCTGCAGTCAGTTCTTCAGAAATTCTTTTTACCATAATGGGCTTTTCAATGGAAGCTCCGACAAACGCTCCTTGTTGAGCAACGATCATCGGATTTATTTTTAGGGCTTTGGCCACTTTTTTTGCTGAGTGATAGTTTCTTGATGTCACAAGTGCAACATGGACACCTTTTTGGTGTACATAATCGATTGCTTCTTTTGTCGATTTATTTAAACGTCCATTTGACTGGAGCAATGTCCCGTCGATATTGACCGCAAGTAGACGATATACCATGCTGATCTCCCCCATCTGTAATATCCTCTTTAAAATTTATGACTAAAATTTAGAGAGTAGAACAAATAGTAGTTCACACCCCTTGCATACGGTACATTTCGGGAACAAAAAAAACTCCCAACCATTATAGAAGGGAGTCTCCAACTGCTTATTGCTGTTGTTCAGGCAAGCCATATAAATCTTCAAGCGGCTTCATGATAATTTTATTGAGGTCTGCGATGACCATGCTCATACGCTGTTCAGCTTCCATCAATTGTGAAATGGTTGGGTTTTGTTGGACAAGCTGTACCGTCTTTTGTGCTTGCTCAACCTCTTCTGGAGCAATCTCCTGTCCCATCATTTGCTTTTGCTGCAATGACATTTGAAGATTACGGAAGTTTTCAAACATTCCTTTTGTTGCTTCATCTGAATTCACAAGATCATATAAGCGTTGCAAGTCCGCATATTCATTACTTGCCCTAATCGCCTTTTCCATTTCATACGCTGCATCATATACGTTACTCATGTATTTCCCCTCCCGGTAATCATTGTATTCCTACACCTTTTCCACTATAACAAATCCGATTGCGAATTACACGTCATCCTATCAAAACAGTTACGAAACCTTGAAATAATCCGATGATTCCACCAAGTAAGGCCCCAAGGTATGTGATCATCGACAATTCCTTTTTAGTGATGTAAACGACCATGTCCTCATGCCGGGACACCGAAAATGACGAAACTTGCTCTTCCACGAAGATCGGGACACCCTTTTCCACAATGCTGTTCGAAAAATTGGCATTCAATTCACGAACCGGGTTATTCATCATACCAGCGAGAGGCATCATTTCTGCCGTTTTTTCTTTAATCCATTGTTTTATCGTTTCCTTACCAATCATTCCCTCGATTTTCTCTACATCCCATTTCTCGAGATTTCCCCACTCTTTCACCATCATCACTGACAATGTATCAATTGTTCGAGATTGTTCTAAGAATTTAATGATTTCCGGTTGGATCTTATCAATTAACTTTTCGTTTCCAATGAACATCTGAATTAAATTGATCAGCTTACTTACCCCGTTCCTTGAAAAAATCATCCAACATATCTTCAAGACGGCTTTTGCCTTCTGCACTGCCAAAATACTCTTTTCCCTTTTTCACGATGAAACGTGACAAATCAGGAATCGAGTCGAGGGCTTTTTGCTGAATGTGAGACGGGACGATATCCTTCAGGCTCTTGCTCCGATTCTCTTCCGACCATGTTTCATATTTACCAAGAATGAATGCTTGTAACCTCTGGTCTAACGTGAATGACGAATTCTTCATTCCCAATTGATCAAGCAATTTAGTTACACTTTTTTCCGTGGACAATGCTTTCTTTACTTCTGCCTGAACAAAAATTTTCATATTCTGTATAGAGGCATCATTGATGACTTTGCTTTGAATGCTATCTAGGGTGATTAAATGATCAACCACCAATTTGCCTAACTGTTTGGCTAACTCATCCTGCCGCTTCGGAATCAACCCTGGTGTCTACGGCAACTGTTTCCAGAAAATATAGATTGGTTTATAAGGTCTGAACAGCATTCTGATAGCTAATAAATTAGTGAAGCCACCTATTACAGCACCTACGACGACCATAAACAGTATCTTTACCCAAAACTCACCCATGAAATTTCTCCTTTTATTGCTTAAATAGAGGCTTGATGACACCTTCTAATTAAAAAAACATAGAATGTGTTATCCACATTTGCCCATCATTAAATTATAAAAGGATATCAAACTTAGTGCAAACGGGGAATTATTATGAACCTTAACCATCAGAAAGTTTTCATTACGGTAAATCCCGCAGAGACTAGAAAGAAGGCGCTACTGTTTATCGAAGAAAAACTATTTGAGGAATGGGGCCTTCAATTTGGAGAACCCTTGACGATCATGGCTGGATGCCGTTCGGTCCCGGTACTTGTCCAGCCGTTCCCGTCATCCCAGCCTACATTGAAACTTTCATATGATATGAACCAAACTTTATCCTTACCCGTTTTATCCGATCCAATCTCCGTCTCATACCATGCGGAGGGACGGTCAATTAAAATAGGCCCGTTCTTCGCTTCACTCATGAACCAGACTCCCTTGCAAGACGGGACATTCGGCGAGATGGAAAAATTTTATCAGGAAATGAAATCATATTGTAATCAGCAGGGCGTCCCCTTCTATTTAGTAAAATTGCAGTCTCTTCAAGATGGAGTTGTGGAAGGCTACCTGCCAGGGCAAGATGGCTGGCAAACCTTGCCCCTCCCCATTCCTGATGTTTTTTATAACCGGATACACTCGCGCAAACTTGAGGAATCGCATTCTTTCAAGCTATTTAAAACTGAACTGGAGGAACGGTCAATACCGATGTTCAATGGAAGGTTCCTCTCCAAACATGATGTACATGAGCTGCTAATCTTAGAAGATGACCTGTTGCCAAATTTGCCAGAGACGATACTTTTTAACCAAAAGGAATCTTTCTTGACATTTATAGAAAAGCATTCGGTAATCTACTTTAAACCCACATCAGGCAGCCAAGGCAGGAATATTTGCAGATTAACGCAAGTGGCTGAAAAATGGAAAATCGAGCAATCCGGGCATCTCCAAGATGTACATTTTGCTGATACGGATGAAAAGTTGTACGAAACCTTAAAAATATTTTCCAGAAAACAAGCCTTCATTCTTCAAAAAGGGATTTCCCTATTCGAAACCGATCAGAGAAAAGTTGATTTTCGCATACTTCTTCACCGGAACGATCAGCTTGAATGGAAAGTTTCATCAATGGTTGCCCGGATTGGAGACCCTGGTACTATCGTTTCCAATCTTGCACAAGGCGGATTGATGAAAAATGGGCCGGATTTTCTAAAGGAAGCATTTGACCTTCAGGACGCCAGCCGCATATATCAAAAGCTCGTACGGCTGGCTAACAACACTGCCCAGGCCTTGGTCGAAAACCATGACGATTCATTCGGTGAGCTAGGTATCGATTTAGCACTGGATACCGATAGCCATCCATGGATCATCGAAGTGAATTCAAAACCTTCGAAAAAATTTCATGGCAACTATGAAACGTTTCGTCCATCAGTAAAATCCATCATAGATTTCATGCTTGCCCTTAACCGCGAAAACCATCGATAAAAGGAGTTGCTAGCACGTGTTAATAGGATTAATGGCCGCGTCGGATACACATGAAAACAACTACTTCACCGAAATAGCCAAAAACGCTAAATCATTTAATATGAAAGTTTGTAAATTCTCACCGGAAAATATTGATATGGATCTGAAAAAAGTGCGCGGCGAGCGTTTTGATGCCGAGAACGAAACTTGGATCACCACATCTTTTGATTTACCTGATTTTGTATATGATCGCTGTTTTCACGGATTAGTCCGTGAGTCTACGGAAACACGACACAAAATCGATTGGTTAAAAGAAAACTCGAATTTCTTAGGGCTGGGCCTTCCTGGTAAGTGGGAAGTGTACCAAATCCTAAAAAACCATCCACACCTGCAGGCATTTTTTCCAGAGACCGTAAAAGTGACGACACCTGAAGATATTACCGGTCATTTGGAACGCCTGGATAAAATCATCATCAAACCTGAATTCGGTGCAGGTGGTACAGGAATCTATCTTCTTTCAAAAACCGAAGACGGGACCTTGGTTTCCATGACGAAAAAGGGCACCAAATATGACCGCCAATTCTCCTCCAAATCTCAGCTTAACAAATGGCTGCAGCATTTATTAAATCGATACCGTTACCTCTGCCAGCCATATTTGGAACTTCGCAACCAAAATAACGAGCCATTCGATTTACGGATCTTACTTCAAAAAAACGAGAAGAATCAATGGATGGAACGGGGACGCGGAATTCGTACGGGACAAAAGGATGGAATTACCTCAAATCTTGCCACAGGCGGGGAAGCCATTTCATTGGATACTTTCAACAAAAGGAACCCGGAAACGTTTTCGAATGCTGTCGAACAAAAGATTCAGCATATCCTTCGCACCCTGCCCGTAAAAACCGAAGCTGTCTTTGAAAGGTTATTCGAGTTGGGGATTGATCTAGGCATCGATAAAAAAGGCCAAATATGGATAATGGATATTAACTCGAAGCCCGGAAGGAAAATCATTCAGGCACTTCAGCCGGAGACCATGAAAGATATTCATCGCGCACCGTTTCAATATAGCCAGTATTTAGCCGAACATCTTCAGAAAGCAGGTGAATAGAAAGTGAGAAAGACTTATCCTGCCGAAATTGCCGCTATCCCTGGCAATGTTCTCTACTATCCTTCAGAGCTTGGAGATTTGGCAGAGATTGAATTAATTTATTTCGGACGACATTCATGTCCTGCCATCGTCAAACAAAACCCGGCCGTCAATCAATCAATCGTCCTATCGGAAAGTCTTGCGGAATCGCTTATATTCGATCATACCGATATTCCCCTTCATTTATTCATATACGGCAAGAGCATCCATATCGGACCGCTTGTCGGAATCTTTTCCTCAGGATTCACCGGCCTTTCAAACAAACCATTAGGGGAGAGAACGGAATTTTTCGCAAAGCTCCTTTCGCTTAGCAGGACCACAGGCTGTATCCCCTTTGTTTTTGGAGAGAATGTAATCAATTGGGATGAGGAGACAATCAAAGGTTATGTGTTTGATAACGATGACTGGCACATTAATGAATTTCCTTTTCCTAATGTCATCTATGACCGTCTCCCAAACCGGTTGACGGAAAACCGCGATGGACCCAAAGAAGTGAAGCAGAAATTTCAAAAAGAATATACCATTCCATGGTATAATCCTGGTTTTTTCAATAAATGGGATGTAAATGAAAGGTTATGCGCAGATGAGCGGGCACTGCCTTATTTGCCGGAAACGTATCCATTTCAATCCATGTCCGTGGTGGAAACCCTTCTTTCGCATTACCGTCAAGTTTATATAAAGCCCATTCACGGCAGCCTCGGTCTAGGGATTCACCAAATTCTTTATGATAAGCATGAGGATGTTTACTATTGCCGCTATACAAATGAAGCAAAAGAAAATAAACTGCAAAAGTTTTCCACTTTGGAAGCCATTGTTAAACATATTTTTCACGACCGGCCGCTTGAGAACCTTATCGTGCAGCAGGGCATCCCATTAATTCGATCTGAAAAACGTCCAGTGGATTTCCGGGTCCATACGAACAAGGACAGTAATGGAAAATGGCAGGTGTCCGCGATTGCAGCAAAAATCGCTGGTGCCGGTAGCGTCACGACCCATATTAAAAGCGGGGGTGTCATCAAAACGGTCGCCGAATTGTTTGGAGATGACGATGAAGCGAAAGAAGTCGAACGAAAGCTATCGGAAGCCGCACTGATTCTAAGTGACAGTATAGAAAAGAACTTGGACGGCATCATTGCAGAAATAGGATTTGATTTTGGATTGGATAAAAAAGGGCAGGTTTGGATGTTTGAAGCCAATTCCAAACCTGGACGTTCCATCTTCTCCCATCCAAAACTCAAGGATTTCGAACTGCTGACCAGAAAGCTCAGCCTTGATTATGCCATTTACCTTACGGAACAGATGATTACGAAATCAATCAGTGTGCCGCGATGAACATTTTTTACGATATCCGCACTGAAAATTGGCACCACACTCATGAGAATGCGGATCTTTTCGCCGGGTCTGCCAAAGAGGAGATCAGCTATAAAAAGGACCATTCGAATCACCCCCTAATTCCTATCACCATATTTCCAGGTAACCGGATGCTTGTCGTCGGAATACTGACTGTTTCCAATCCCAAAAAGGAATCAGGTTTGGGTGGAAACCTGACCCTTTTTCGGGACCTATCCTTATATTTATTGGAACACGGGATTTTGACTTATGCTTTCACAGGAAATGCCCTGCATTCCGAGTCGTTGAGAGGGTATGTTTTTTCCTCCACTTCAAACAAATGGATCGAGTGTAAGATGCCCCTCCCTGACATCGTCTATAACCGTATCCCATCGAGGGGCTATGAGGCTTCAGAAGAATTCCAGCGTCTCATCAACCACTTTAAAGAATATCGAATGAACCTTTTCAACCCTTGTTTTATAGATAAATATGTAATGTTCGAAGCATTAACGGAAGACGGGGCCCTCACCACTCACCTCCCCCCCACCATGATCCTGCGGAACAGCGATTGCTTGGATGCTTTCCTCGAAACCCACAGGCATATTTACCTTAAACCATGCAAAGGAAGCCAAGGGAAGGGCATTTATACCATCATCAAAAATCCTGATGAGACACTTTTGTTCAATAGCCTAAAGCATAGTGAGTCCTTTCCGGATTTCACTTCATTCTGGGAAACAAAAAAAAGGGATTTATTAAAAAGAAGCTACCTTGCTCAAGAGGCGATCATACCGAAAAAAATTTTTGGTCATCGTTACGATTACCGAATTCTCGTCCATTATGAAAAAGGTTTTTATAAAGTGACCGGCAAAGCAGTAAGGATGTCACAAACTCAGGAAATCACCACCCACACTCCCCGAGGGGGTAAGCTTTTTCCTTATCAAGACCTGCAATCAAGAAGCTTGAATCAAAAATTAGCGAATATCGCCCAAAAATGCGGTGAGACTCTTTCGAAAAAAATCGGGTTTCTCGGAGAATTTTCCATTGATGTAGGGGAAGATGAATCGGGTTCGCTCTTCATATACGAAGTGAACTCAAAACCCATGCAGTTCGATGAAGAGGAAATTGAAGCTAACCGGCTTTTGCATTTAAAAAATCTTTTCATTGAATTGACTTTTTCCAACCTGACAATAAAATGACACCTCCAGCTGCCGTTTTACATTATAATGATATGAAAGACAGCATATATGGAGGTTATACATATGATCACCCATTTTCAGTGGGCACCACTGCATAAGAATCTGCCAGGATGGAAAATTTCATTTTATTTCAAAAAGGAGGCAATCAAAGCCTTATACCATAAAGATGGTTCCATCGAATGGACAGCCAACCCACCTTCCGAAACAGATGAAACCCAACTCAAAAGCATGATCCATGACTTAATGGTCTACCATGTATATGAATGAGCCCTTTCCCCTTTTTCATTCATTAACCCCCTGAACGGAATAAAAATCCCTCCTTTGCCTAAACTAAAGAAAAGGCTAGGAGGGATTTATTTTGGATAAAGAAAAAATGACATTTTTGAAGGATACCGAATATGATGGCAAGGATTCCGTTTTCCTCGATATCGACCGAATAATCAATGAAGGAATGGCAGGCGGAAATGTGTATGAAGTCGCTAACCTTCAGAACATCGAGGAAGCACATGATTTTTATGATGAAACAGATCCCAATATCAATAAATAAACACTCGTGGGCTCCCTTTTTGGGGAGCTCCACTTAAAAAAAGTGAACTTTAGTTCATGCGTCATATTCCCCACTATCAAATGTTTTTTTATGTAAAGCACCCCCTCCATAAAAAACAACTTCCCGGATGGAAGTTGTTTGAGTGCAAACTAAATATTACAACATGCTGTCTTCTTGCCTTTTCCAATTCCCGCATTCTATCCCCCGTAGGCATTTGGCATTATGCTAAAAGCATTAATATCAGAGCTCGTCCTTTCAATATCTATTGTTAATATTCAAATAGTTCCATTCTCTCTGGCATTCAAAACATTTTCGTTTAATATCGAAGTTATGATATGCTCTGAATCCCATTCATGTTCAGATATCTCGATAAGGGGATAGCGATTCGGTAAAACGACTTGCTGGATTTCATGGACTGTATGCCCTTGATCATGTAAGCGTAAAATTTCACCTTGGAGGTTTTCCAAATAATCGAGTTTTTTTCGAAACATTTCCTTTCCGTCAGGCACATGTCCAGCATGGCAGCAAAACACTTCCCCAAAGTCATATCGGAGTAATTTTTTTATGGAATCGATGATGATCGGGACAGACTCTTCCCGTAAGATAAGCTTTGTTTTTGGTGTTACGAAAAGGTCTCCTGAAAAGAGCATGCCAGTGCTGTGATTCAAATACACCATATGGTCCTTCGCATGACCAGGGGTAAAAATCGGCTCCCACGTTTGGGTGCGGGAATGAATGGCCTTGCCTAGCGGCTCAGCCTTAAAGGCGTCTCTTTTTCCCCAAAACATTTTACGATATTCAGGATATTCAGCATCCTTCGCACAAGCATCAACCGACATCGGATGAATGAATATCGGAACCTTTTTATGTTCCTTTATCCAGGCAGCGCCTCCCGTATGGTCTTCATGATAGTGCGTCAGGGCAACTGTTTCGAAGTCTGCGGACTCATAGAATGGAATAAGTCCTTCCAATAAAATCTGTGCGCCAGTATCTATCAATAGCCCATCCGTTAAAAAAACATAGACACTCATCCCCGACTTGATCCCGTCAGGAGTCCCGTGCACACAAACCACATCATTTACCGTCTTAATCTCTATCATGCATTTCCACCCCATCATTGTACAAAAATAGTTTTTTCTCCCTTTTTCACTTTATTATAATAAATGTATTATCTCTTTACCCTTTTGACAAGGAAATAATGGAATATTTGGATGTAAAAGACGGATTATTGACTAAGAGCCCTTTTGACAGGAATGGTTTTAATGAACCGCACGGAACATTATCGAAAAAAAACTATCACCAAATCACAGAAACGATTGACATTGTGGAATTTTACAAATATTATAGATTATATTATAAAACTTGAAATATTCTAAAATAATAATTTACTTATCAAGAGTGACGGAGGGATCAGGCCCTGTGATGTCCGGCAACCGCCCTTCGGGAACGGTGCCACTTCCTGCAGAATGTTTGCATTCTGAAAGATAAGACGAGATATAATTTCGCTGCCTCTTTCTGAATGATAGAGGCAGTTTTTTATGTTTAAGGGGGAAGGATCATGATTGAAATCTGTTCAGTCCGAAAGGAATACATCACGAAGAAAAACCGAGTTATCGGAGTGGATAACGTATCTTTAACCATTCAAAAAGGCGAAGTGTATGGAATTGTCGGCTACAGCGGAGCTGGAAAAAGCTCATTACTCCGCTGCTTGAATTTGCTTGAACGTCCGACAGCTGGAAATATCATCATTGACGGCATTGATTTAACCTCTTTATCAAGTAAAGAGCTTCGTAAACAACGTCAAAAAATCGGAATGATATTTCAACACTTTTCCTTGGTCAGTTCAAAAACCGTTTATGAAAATGTCGCTTTCGCCTTAAAGGCCGCGCATCAATCGAAGGACGCCATCAGGTTACGTGTATTGGAATTGCTGGAAATCGTAGGTCTCAGTGATAAAAAAGATGTCTATCCGGCACAGCTTAGCGGTGGACAGAAGCAACGGGTCGGCATAGCCCGGGCCTTAGCAAATGACCCCACCGTACTGTTATGTGATGAAGCGACTTCAGCCCTTGATCCAACAACAACAAAAGCGATTTTACAGTTATTAAAAAAGATAAGCAGGGAGCTCGGGATCACCATCGTGTTAATTACACATGAAATGGAAGTGGTCAAAGAACTATGCCACCGAGTCGCCGTCATGCAGGATGGGCGGGTAATTGAAGAAGGTTCCGTTTATGAAATATTTTCACAGCCAAAGCAGGAATTAACGAAGCAATTCATCAGCAGTGTATTGGATTTCGAACTTCCCTCACATTTGATTGAAGAAAGTAAAGGAACGATTATTAAAATTCAATTCGAAGGGCAAACCGCCGGTGAATCGATTCTCTCCGACGCTCTCCAATCCCATTCAGTAAAGGGGAATATCCTGCACGGTAAAATTGAGTATATTCAGGATGTCCCTTTAGGCATCTTGATCATTGAGTTAATCGGTGAGGCCGCTGAAATTCATTCGGCATTGGAATATATAAAAAATCGTTCCAATTCTGTGGAGGTGTTAAAACATGTCATTTCTTGATTCCATCGTCAATATTTTACCTGATCTTAATAAAGCCTTCCTTGAAACAATTTATATGGTCGGCGTTTCCCTTGCGGTAGCCCTTCTGATAGGTTTACCACTTGGAGTATTGCTGTTTACGACAACTAGGAATTTATTCTTTGAAAATAGCGTCGTGAATCGATCACTCGGTTTCGCAGTCAATATTGTCCGTTCAATCCCGTTCATCATTCTCTTGGTCGCCCTCCTTCCTTTAACGGAACTGCTTACTGGATCGACGATAGGGCCAAGAGCGGCTTCTGTTTCCCTGTCCGTATCCGCGATACCTTTTTTTGCAAGGATCGTGGAATCGGCATTACGTGAAATAGACAAAGGAGTGATTGAAGCTGCAATTGCCGTGGGGGCCACTCCATGGATGATCATTAAGGATGTACTTCTTCCGGAGGCAAAACCGGGAATCATTCAGGGGCTGACATTAACGACCATTTCACTGATCGGTTACTCAGCAATGGCAGGGACAATCGGCGGAGGGGGAATTGGTGACCTGGCCATCAGGTACGGTTATTACCGTTATGACAACACGGTCATGATCACGACGATCGTCGTGTTGATCTGCCTTGTACAAATCATTCAAATGGTTGGTGACAAAGCCTCATACTTAGTTAACAAACGATAGAATCAGTCATTTTTTCAATGATTCAATACATATATTTCAGGAGGAATTTCAAATGAAGAAGATAGCTTCGTTATTATCAGTCTGTGCACTTGCCCTTGGCTTGGCAGCTTGCGGAAGCGATGATGCATCCCCAAAAACTGAAGACAAAAAAGAATTGAAGATCGGGGCGACTACCGGGCCATACGCCGATATGGTTAAAGAAGCAATCCAGCCAGGTCTGGAAGATCTCGGTTACAAAATAGAGATCGTAGAGTTCACCGACTATATCCAGCCGAATAAGTCGCTTGGCAACAACTCGATCGACGCCAACCTATTCCAGCATAAAGTGTACATGGATAACTTCGCTAAAGAAAATGATCTAACGCTTTCCGACCTTATCATAGTTCCAACAGCACCAATGGGCATATACTCGAACAAATATAAATCGTTGAAAGAAATTAAAGACGGTACATCCCTTGCATTGCCCAATGATCCGGTTAACCTTGCACGTGCACTTAAAGTGCTGGTGGATGAAAAATTGATCGAGGTTGACCCAGATGTCGACCCTTTAAAAATTTCTGAAAAGGATGTAACGGAAAATCCAAAAAACATCCAATTCAAGCCATTGGAATCCGCTCAATTGCCCCGCGCAACAGACAGTGTTGACCTATCAGCTGTCCCTGGTAATTTCGCTCTCGCAGCGAAAATGGACCTCCAGGATGCCCTTGTTTTAGAAAAGATGCCAGATATGTATCGAAACGTTGTTGCAGTGAATACAAAAGATGTAGACGCTCAATTTGCCAAAGATATTAAATCAGTAGTGGAATCCGCCCAGTTTGAAAAAGTGATCGATAGCAATTTTGCCGGATTCGGAAAACCAGATTGGATGAAATGATCAAATAATCGAGGCCTGCTTTCCCTTTTCAGGGAAACAGGCCTTTACATTAAGGAGAACGAATATGAATACCCTACTGGAAGTCCGCAGCGGCCCAGCCTATTATGCCTGTAAAGCTAATGTCCTTGAAACACTGGAAGCAAAACTGAGTAAAGCGAACATTCGTAAAGTGCTCGTTATTCATGGAAGAAAATCATGGAAAGTTGCAGAACCATTTTTTCCTTCTTTCGAAAATATTGAGACGATCTTTTTCACATACGACGGGGAATGCAGTGACCCGGAAATTGAACGCGTCAAGAAGTCAGCTCTTGAACAAGGTGTGGATGCATTAATCGGCATTGGAGGCGGTAAGCTGCTCGACCTCGCCAAATCGGCCGGAAACTCGCTTCAAAAGGAAATCATCCTCATTCCAACCCTGGCTTCCACCTGCGCTGCCTGGACACCGTTAAGTGTCATTTATGATGATAATGGTTCCTATGTCCGCTATGATATTCATGAAAAAAGCGCTTGGATGTTATTTATCGAACCGGGAATTCTATTGGATTCGCCTATTGGCTTTTTACGGGCAGGAATCGGCGATACATTGGCGAAATGGTATGAGGGCAATGCCTTGGTCGAAAAACTTGCCACAAAGTCCGTTTGTATTGAATTGGCACATATGGCCGCAAGGCAATGTCAGGAAGTTTTATTGACATATGGCGAGGAAGCCCTAGCGGATTTGGAAAAGGGCAAATGGACAGACTCACTAAAGCGTGTAATTGAAACGAACATCATCACCAGTGGTCTAGTTGGCGGCTTTGGTGACCAGTACCTGCGCATTGCCGGTGCCCACTCCATTCATAATGGCATGACTTCCATCACGCAAACGCATCATTTACTTCACGGGGAAAAAGTGGCATATGGCATTTTAGTCCAGCTTATGTTGGAAGGGAAATTCTCAGAAATCAAACAATTAATTCCATTCTACCAGGCGCTTAAACTGCCTATGACATTGTTTGATATTGGTCTGACGGTTGAACATAGGGCGGAACTTCAAGAGATTGCAGCCCACTCTGTCAAAGAAGGGGAAGGCATCCATCTTCTTTTCCCTGATATTAACTGGGAAAAAGTGACAGCAGCCATAGAAAACCTTGAAGTCCTCACAACCCACGCAAGCACATCCATGGACTGAAAAAACGATGGGGTTTTTCCCCATCGTTTTTTCATACATTAAGGAATCAAATCATAACATTGCTTGTTTCAAATCACCCTTTTCTCTATGCACCTATTATTAAACAAAATGTGGTGCCAATCCTTCAGTCTAATAAAAGAAGTTTTCATCAGACTGTCTGTTTCCATAATCGAAGGAGATCACTTTCATGTTGTCTGTGGATACCAGCTTTTCTATCAGCTGACTCTGGTCGATTCTTTTCCCAATCCCAAATATCTTCGAGTGTTTCAGAAAGCGGACGGAATGTTAGTCCATTATTGATGGCTTTATTGTTATCAAAAGCCAAAAATCCATTCAAAGGTTCCTTGGCTCCTGGAAAAGGGAACTCTTCCGGTATCCATAAAGGCATCTCTCCCCACGGCTCGACTTTATTGTCCATCAAGAACTTTTCAGATACCCATGTAAAGGCAGCATTGCTTCTTGTCACCTTTTTACAGTCTTCAAGTAAACGACCCATAGTTAGAGTGTAATCCGGTCCCACGGCGTTATATGCACCTGTCATACTTTTTTCTATCATTTGGATGATCCATTGAGCTAAGTCCCTTGCATCGATAAATTGGATTGGACGGCCAGGGCGTCCCGGGGATAAAACTTCTCCCCCTTCCGCTATTCTCTTAAGCCAGTATGGCAAACGGTCAGTGTAATCATATGGACCTACTATTTGGCCAGCACGAATTGACAAGACTTTCCCCGGCAGTTCTTTTTCAGCTGCTTTTTCGCTCAATGATTTTAGCGGACCATAATATTCCCCGTATATCGGTCCAGCCGTTCCACGGGTGATTTCTTCTACTTTTGCATCATTTAGTATATGAACCGCTCCATTTTCATCAATGCCTGGTTTGCTAGGATCCTTATAAACTGAGCAGCTTGAAATATATGTATAATGTTTAACCTGATTCAGTAATCTGCAAGATTTCTCTACAGTTCGAGGGATAAAACCCGATGTGTCAATGACTGCATCCCAATGTCTTTCCTTCAACATTTCCAGATCCCCGTCGCGGTCCCCTCTTAATTGTTCGATTTCGCCAAAAACATCAGGGTTGCTTCCACGATTAAAAAGTGTGACATCATGCCCTTTCTCAATCGCAGCTTTAACTAAATACCGGCCTATAAACCGTGTACCACCCAATATTAAAATGTTCATACAATCGCCTCCTCTTAAACGATATTCCATAAAGCATACGCAAAACCCTTTCCTAAAATTAACAATAATTCCAACTTTTATTCCAACTCGCTTTTTAACCATGAATTTCCGTTTACCGGAATGATTTGACCTTGTCATGTCGTTTTTCTTAAAAACTAGTAATATTCTTAATCTTTTGCACTTTATTCTTTTTCGCTATAATGATATGGATATGAAGAAAGAAGGTGGAGACGATGCTTGAAAATCTTAAACAAAAATTCCCGAATGCTATTACCAATAAAATGGATACTGATGAAATTTCTGAATATGTTTGGTTCGAAGACTCTAGAAGTATACTTGGGATTCCCCGTTCAGAAATCACCGCAGAAGAAATCCGTTTATTGGAACTGCTATTTGCTCCTTCCATAAACCCAAATAACCCAAATACGTATCAAGACGTATCATGGAAAACTTTTTTATCCGAACCGAATGCACCATTGCCCTTAACAAGCTGGGAGAATGTTCGATTCATTCATTTCAAGCTGACTCATGCAGACTTTTCCAACTCCGATTTTGAAGACGCCTTCCTCGCTTTCGTTCCATCTGACGCAGCATTGGTCTGGGAAAATGAAACGTCAGGAATCTTGATTGAAACGGACAAGGATGAACCTTTATCAAATAAAGAACTAATCGCCATTTCTTCCACGCTTGAAAGTGACTTTTATGTAAAGACACGTATGTTCACCGGGCGCTTTCACCCTGTAAATCAAGACCTTCATCATCACAGGAACCAGGAGAAAAAATGTTTTTATTTGGCACAAGTGCATCTGCCGGATCTAAAGGTGGCTGATTTAGCAGACATCATCCCCCACTCATTAATAAATGACCTTTCCGTTACGAATGCAAAGTGGTATATCAATGAGATTCTCGGCAAGACCAAGCAGGATACTGAACTTATCAAAACGATCAAAACGTATATCGAATGTAATTCCAATGCCACCTATGCCGCCAAACAGCTTTATATACATCGGAACAGCTTACAATACCGGATAGATAAATTCTCTGAAAGAACTGGTCTCGATATTAGGAACTTTCGTCACGCCTTGACTGCGTACTTGATTCTTTTACTGAATGATTAATTTTCATTACAAACAGGGGTTTTCATCCTTTTTTGTGCAATGTGCCCATACTTTTTTCTAAACTGATAGCTTAGACTATATTTAATTAGTACAAGTAATCAAGAGTTTAAAAGGGGGATTTTTCATGGCAGAGTTAGTATTGGATCATATATTCAAGATTTATGATAAAAAGGTGACAGCTGTTAAAGACTTCAACCTTCGTGTTGCCGATAAGGAATTCATAGTTTTTGTGGGACCTTCAGGCTGCGGCAAATCGACGACTTTACGGATGATTGCCGGACTGGAAGACATTTCCCAAGGGGATTTATTTATAGACGGCAAGCGAGTCAATGATGTCCCCCCTAAAGATCGTGATATTGCGATGGTTTTCCAGAATTATGCCTTATATCCACATATGTCCGTCTATGACAATATGGCATTTGGATTAAAGCTCCGGAAAACGCCAAAAGCGGAGATCAAGCAAAGGGTCAATGAAGCTGCAAGGATCCTCGGACTTGAAGAGCTGCTAAATAGAAAACCGAAAGCCCTTTCAGGTGGTCAGCGCCAGCGTGTGGCACTAGGCCGTGCAATTGTAAGGGACGCAAAAGTATTTTTGATGGATGAGCCATTATCCAATCTCGACGCAAAGCTGCGGGTTCAAATGCGTGCTGAAATCGCAAAGCTACATAAACGTCTGGACACCACAACGATATATGTCACACATGACCAAACAGAGGCAATGACCATGGCGACACGTCTTGTCGTAATGAAAGATGGTATCATCCAACAGGTCGGTGCCCCAAAAGACGTTTACGAGAAACCCATAAACGTTTTCGTCGGCGGCTTCATCGGATCGCCTGCCATGAACTTCTTTACCGGAACATTAAAAGAAGGCATGTTTAAAATTGGTGAACAAACGTTTGAAATACCCGAATTGAAGATGAGAATGCTGCGTGATCAAGGATATGTCGGAAAAGAAATGATCTTTGGCATCCGTCCGGAGGATTTCCATAACGAAGGAGATTGCTTCACGGAGTCCCCCAACAGTATATTCACAACCCAAATTGATGTAGCCGAACTCATGGGCGCGGAGATCATGCTTTACTCCACATTAGAGGGGCAGGACTTCGTCGCACGGGTAGATGCCAAGAATATTATCCAGGCAGGCGAGAACATCAAACTAGCCCTTGACATGAATAAAGCACACTTTTTTGATAAAGGGACCGAACATCGCATTTTAGTTGAAGAGGACGAACAAATGCAGGAAAGCATGAAGTTATCTGCCAATTAAACGTAAAAAGACCCGTTCATGAATGGGTCTTTTTTTCATTTATTCAAATATTAAATAAGGGTCAAATCTATTCCTGGACCAATACCACTTCATCATGTCCGCATTCAGAGCATTTCATAAGATGCGGGCATTGGCCTTTTTGAAGGGATTGGGGGTATCCGTCGTTCAGCTTAAGTGTGTCGATATCCATATAAGCACTGTAATCATCAGCGTAATCCATGAATTTCCCTTTATCCTCAAGATTGCTGCTGCATTCCGGGCAATTTACATGAATTTTTCTTAGACCGTTGCAAAGCGGGCATAAAGACATTGTTATTCCTCCTGTTCCCGATACTTATGATCTCAGTATTTGTTGCTTTCATTATTTTAACACATGGAAACACCCTCCCTAATACCGGCGGGAGGGCACTCCTATGGAATTATTTATTAACCATGTTAGCGGGATCGACCCATGCTTTGAATTCATCTTCCGTGAGGAACTCCAATTTCAATGCCGCTTCTTTTAAGGTAGAGTTGTCCTTGAATGCAGTTTTGGCGATCTTGGCTGCTTTTTCATAACCAATATGCGGGTTCAATGCTGTTACCAACATAAGGGAGCGATCTACATTTTCTTTGATCTTATCTTCATTTGCAGTGATGCCAACCGCACAATTAATGTTAAAAGAGTGTATGCCTTCCGTCAATAATTTCACTGTTTGAAGGAAGTTATAGATGATGACTGGTTTGAATACGTTCAATTCAAAGTTACCTTGGCTTGCTGCAAATCCAATTGTAGCATCGTTACCCACGATTTGTGTCGCAATCATGGTAAGCGCTTCACTCTGTGTTGGATTGACTTTACCCGGCATGATGGAACTGCCTGGCTCATTTTCAGGAATGGCTATTTCGCCGATTCCGCTTCTAGGGCCACTTGCCAGCCATCTGACATCGTTCGCAATTTTCATTAAATCTGCTGCCAATGCTTTCAAAGCACCGTGTGCATAAACGATTTCGTTATGGCTTGTCAATGCATGGAACTTATTATCCGATGTGACGAAAGGATGTCCTGTATCCGCTGCAATTTGTTTTGCGGAAAGTCCCGGGAATTCTTTTTTTGTATTGATTCCTGTTCCTACAGCCGTTCCCCCTAGAGCCAGGTTCAATAATTTTTGGCTGCTTTCCTCAATCATCGCTAGATCTTTATCAAGCATCGCTTTCCAGCCAGAAATTTCTTGTCCTAATGTCAGTGGTGTTGCATCTTGAAGATGTGTCCGGCCAATCTTCACGACATCCCAAAACTCTTTTTCTTTTGAATCGAATGTATCACGAAGTTCTTTGATGGCAGGAACCAACTTTTCAGCGACCTCCATAAAGGCTGCAATGTGCATGGCGGTCGGGAAAGTATCATTGGAGCTTTGTGCCTTGTTTACATCATCATTCGGGTGAAGTGTTTCCGATTCACCATTTTCTTTTAACCATTCATTCCCTTTGTTAGCGACCACTTCATTCACGTTCATATTACTTTGCGTCCCGCTTCCCGTTTGCCAAACTACAAGCGGGAAGTGTTCATCAAGCGTACCTTCAAGGATTTCGCCGCAAATCTTAACGATGGCATTCTTTTTAACTTCCGAAAGATCACCGAGATCATAGTTCACCTTTGCCGCAGCTTGTTTAACGTATGCAAATGCACGAACCAATTCAATCGGCATTTTTTCATTACCAATTTTGAAATTGTTACGGCTTCTCTCGGTCTGTGCTCCCCAATATTTATCGGCAGGAACTTTCACTTCACCCATCGTATCTCGTTCGATTCTGTAATCCATGTGTTCTCCTCCTATGTTTGCACTATTCATCGAAGACCTTAAGTATATGAAATGAATAATGTCGTATTATTCTCTCTCCTTACATTGTACAAACTTTATTATTTTAAAGCAAAAATATCCGGCCAAGCCTCCCCTTTTTCTGAAAAATTCAATTAATTCAACAGGATCATTCAGGATTATCCTTGACCACATGAAAATTCCGGATATTCTTTTTTAGACACGTAAAGTGTTGACACCGCTAGGCTCCAATAGACCTAGTCATGAACATCGAAGCAAAATCCATCAAACTTGTTCTTGACAGTATTTTGTATTTATAGTAAATTCAAAAGAAATTGAATAATCTAAACTCTTATCGAGAGAGGTATAGGGAATGGCCCGATGACACCTCAGCAACCTTCATTTGTTTCAAACCAATGAAAAGGTGCTAATTCCACAAGTTTGTGAACTTGGAAGATAAGAAGAATGACTCGTCCCTACTTAATCAAAGTCTTCTTCTTAAAGAAGACTTTTTTTATTTTATATAACTCAAAGGAGCAGTGAAAACTATGTACAAAACTGAAACATATCTTGCTCAATTAGGAAATCGCAGCGAAACGGCGACAGGAACAGTCAATCCGCCAGTATACTTTTCAACTGCTTTTCGCCACGAAGGAATCGGTCAATCGACTGGATTCGATTACACAAGGACAGGTAATCCTACACGCCAACTATTGGAACGATCCATCGCCGATCTGGAAAAAGGCGACCAAGGATATGCCTGCAGTTCAGGAATGGCAGCCATTTCTACTATACTGGCCTTATTTAAATCAGGTGATGCATGGATTGTCAGCGAAGATCTTTATGGGGGTACATATCGTCTGTTAGAACAAGGTTTTAAGAAATGGGGGTTGCAGTGTGACTATGTGAACACTTGTTGTTTGGAGGATATCGAAAAAGCCATCACTCCTCACACGAAAGCCATCTTCATTGAAACTCCCACTAACCCTCTTATGCAGCAAACGGATATTAGCGCCGTTGCCGCATTGGCCAAACGATTTGATTTATTGTTAATCGTTGATAATACTTTTTACACGCCTCTTATTCAACAACCCATCCTGCTTGGAGCGGATATTGTGATTCACAGTGCTACCAAGTATCTCGGTGGTCATAATGATGTGCTCGCCGGACTGATCGTGGCCAGCGGCGCGGAATTATGTGATGCACTTGCCTTCCATCATAATGGTACTGGTGCTGTCTTGAGCCCCTTTGATTCTTGGCTGTTGATGCGCGGAATGAAAACCCTGGCATTGCGGATGGATCGTCATGAAAAGAATGCAAAGGTACTTGTAGATTACTTGTCGGAACATGATTGTGTTACGGACGTATTGTATCCCGGTAGGGGCGGCATGATTTCCTTCCGCATCATTGAAGAAGCGGCGGTCAACCCATTTTTACAATCACTCTCATTAATTTCGTTTGCAGAAAGCCTTGGAGGGGTCGAAAGCTTCATCACCTATCCTGCTACACAAACACATGCCGATATACCTCTTGAAGTCAGAACGGCCAATGGGGTTTGTAATCGCCTGCTTCGCTTCTCCGTCGGCATTGAGGACAGCGACGATTTGATTCAGGATTTACAGCAAGCATTCGCACACGTAAAAAGGGAGGCACTACGATGACCGATCATGATTTTAGCTTTGAAACCAAATTACTCCATAATCAACATAAATTCGATTCGGCAACAGGCGGTGTGAGCGTCCCCATTCAGCACGCTTCCACTTTCCATCAATCCGATATCGATCAATTCGGTAAATATGATTACAGCAGAAGCGGGAACCCAACTCGCGAAGCGCTGGAAGATATCATTGCCGAACTTGAGGAAGGTACACACGGTTTTGCCTTTTCATCAGGAATGGCAGCCATTTCAACAGCTTTCCTACTGTTGTCTGCCGGAGACCATATCGTCATTTCCGAAGATGTGTATGGCGGAACGTTCAGGATGGTCACAAGTGTTTTGACACGTTTCAATATTGAGCATACTTTCGTTGACATGACGGACCTTGAAAGCGTCAAAGCGGCCATTAAGCCAAATACGAGTGCCATATACATCGAAACGCCTTCAAATCCATTACTTAAAGTGACCGATATTAAAGCCGTATGTGATATCGCAAAAACAGCCGGGGCCTTAAGTTTTGTTGATAATACATTCTTGACGCCAGCATTACAGAAACCACTGAATCTGGGCGCTGATGTTGTCCTTCATAGCGCGACGAAGTTTTTATCCGGACATAGTGATGTGGTAGCTGGACTTGCTGTAGTGAAAGATCCTGAATTGGCAGTAAGACTCGGTTCCCTCCAAAACTCCTTTGGAGCGGTTCTTGGTGTCCAGGACGCCTGGCTAGTAATGAGAGGTCTGAAGACCTTGTCCGTTAGAATGGAGCACTCCCAAAAAGGGGCAGAAAAGATTGCCGCCTACTTAAAGAAGCAGCCCTTGGTTAAAAAAGTGTATTATCCCGGCCTAGCAGATCATCCACAGCACGCCATCCAGGAAGGCCAGTCACTTGGAGCCGGGGCGGTCCTATCATTTGAATTGGAAAGCGAAGAAGTCTTCCGCTCTTTCGTGAACTCTGTCGAGCTTCCTGTTTTTGCCGTAAGCCTTGGAGCTGTCGAATCGATATTATCCTACCCGGCCAAAATGTCCCACGCTGCCATGCCTGCTGATGAAAGGGAAAAGCGGGGCATCACGAACAGCTTGCTTCGTCTCTCTGTCGGACTTGAAAATCCGGACGATTTAATCAAGGACTTCGATGCGGCCCTTGTAAATATTGCAAAAGGCGAAGCAATTGCTGCGAAATGAAAAAAGGATGGGTGCCCCATATTTATGGGCACCCTTTTTGTTTGCATCATTTTAATTCTTGTTAAACCCATCCATAAAAAAAGGCCAACGATTTCCCGACGGCCTTACTCTCATTTCTTCATATTATATTTATCCAGGAAGCGATCCACTCGTCCGCCTTTTTCAGCAAACTTCTGCTTTCCAGTATAAAAAGGGTGCGTATCTGAACTGATCTCCACTTTTAATAATGGATACGTTTGGCCGTCTTCCCATTCGATCGTTTCATTGGATGTTTTCGTGGAACCTGTCAAGAATTTATAACCGCTGTTGGTATCCATGAATACTACTTGTGGATAATCGGGATGAATTTCTTGTTTCACTATTATCACCTCATCGTTAGTATAGGTATATGTTAAGCGTAATGATTACTATTATCAAGCATTGTGCTTGAAGGTGCCAATAACGGCACCTTCATTAATAGTTTAATCTTGATTATCCTTACTTATTCAATTGTATTTCAACCGGCCATCCCTTTATGCGGCCCAGCCTGCAGCTCATACATTTGATAGTACTTCCCTTTTAGTTCCATTAATTCTTCATGTGTACCTTGCTCAGCAATCCGACCTTTATCCAGTACCAGAATTTGGTCGGCATTTTTAATCGTGGAGAGTCTATGTGCAATGATGAAGGTCGTTCTCCCTTTTTTCAGCACTTCCATTCCCTTCTGGATAATTGCCTCGGTTTCTGTGTCGATGCTTGCCGTCGCTTCATCCAAAATCAATATCGCCGGATTGAATGCAAGAGCACGTGCAAAAGAGATTAGCTGCCGCTGTCCAGAAGACAACGTTCCTCCTTTTTCAATCACAGGTTCATCTAGCCCTAAAGGAAGATGCTTCAGCACTTTGTCGCCCCCTACATCCCTTAATGATTTTTCAACCATTTCCCTTGTGATGCCTTTATGATTCAGACTGATATTGGAAGCGATGGTGCCAGTAAATAAATAGGGATCCTGGAGGACGATTCCCATATGCTCCCTAAGCGTTTGATGGGGAATATCCAAAATATTTCTTCCGTCAATTTTGATTTGCCCTTCACTACTGTCATAAAAACGGAACAATAAATTCATTATGGAACTTTTTCCTGATCCAGTATGGCCAACTAAAGCGATCGTTTCCCCTTGCTTAGCTGAGAAGGAAATGTCCCTTAACACATATTCATTATCCTTATAGCCAAAAGAAACATTTTCGAATTGCACGTTTCCTTTGTATCTGGATATGTTTTCATCACTGACTGCCAATCCCTGCTCATCCAATAAACTGAATGCCCGCTCCCCTGCAACAAGTGCCTGTTCTAGGTTAGCGAACTGATTGACGATTCCGTGAAGCGGATGAAGCAGGCGGCTGATCAAATCAACAATTGCATACATCATCCCTAAAGAAATGGCTGAACTCGCTGTAAGGGAAATCCCCCCGAAATACCAGACGAATGCCACTAGCGCCAGAACTTTAATGACACCAATTAAGTTTCCACCCGTCAACGAATTCAAATGGAGCATTTTATTTTGATAGGAATAGTGCTCCTGGTTCAAATTTTCAAAAGATTGCTTCGTCTCCTTTTCACGTCCAAATGCCTGAATGATGCTCATTCCAGAAATGGATTCATTGATCATCCCATTAATATCGCTGACCCGTTCCCGAATGATGTGATTATATTTTGAGGCGAATTTACGGTATACCGTCGTCCAGATAACGATGATCGGAATGAGTAAAAGGCCAATGGTACCGACACGTGCATCCAGAATGTACAAAGCAATCAGAACGCCGAAGATATTAATCGTGCTCGAGAAGAAGTTGGCGAGCACCGTTACATATAATTCCCGGATCGCTTCCGTATCATTAGTTACCCTGGCTACCACTTTTCCCGCTGGCATATTATCGAAATAACGTATCGGTAAACGGGAAATATGCGTAAAAATTTCATTTCGCATCTTTTGAATGATTCGGTTTGCCGCTTTCTGCAAATAAAAACTCTGCCCATATTGAAAAATGGAGGAAATGATGACAAGGCCAAAATAAAAAGCCACAAGCTTAAAGATCCGCGGAATTTCCGGTTGATAAAACCGCATCACTTCCTGACTCGTCAATTTAACCGCTTGCACCCGTTGCTCTTCCCCGTCTTTCTTGATGATCAACGATTGGTTCTCCAAGCTTCTTCGGCCATCCATAGGCACGGCTTCATCTACGAAGACAAATTGATTGCCAACCTGCAAAACGCGGACTTCCCTGCCTTTCTTCTCACCTTCATTAAAGTAATCGGCCCGTTTATACCAATTTTCATCATACTTAACAGCATCTTTTCCTTTAACCGTTTCATACCAGGAGGATTCGATCCCAAGGATATGTGAATCGATGATTTTCTTGGCAACGAATGGACCCGTCAAATCGGCGGCTACCGAAAGTGCCAGCATGATCAGGGCGCCAATGATTAATTTTTTATATAGTGCAGCATAATTAAAAAGTTTCTTTACGACCTTCATGCCTTCACCTCCGTCCCTTGGTCAACCTGCTGTCGATCGTATTGCTCCCTATACCAGCCATTATTCTGCAGTAAATCTCCGTGAGTCCCCTCTTCGATGATCTCTCCACTGTCCAACACGATAATCCTATCCGCGTGCTGAACGGCTGATAAGCGATGTGTTGTGATGATGGTCGTTTTCCCTGCCCGTTCATTTTGAATGTTTTCGATGATGGTCGTTTCCGTTTTCGCATCTACAGCGGATAAGGAATCATCCAATATAAGGATTTCTGGATTTTTGATCAGTGCCCTGGCAATCGAGATCCTCTGCTTTTGCCCTCCAGATAGAGCGACACCTTTCTCACCGACGAGTGTCTCAAGACGGTTGGGCAGCATCATTAAGTCCTTCTCAAAATCCGCAAGCCGGATAGCTTCAGCCAGTTCATCTTCAGTTGCATCCATTTTACCGAATAAGATATTTTCCCTAACAGACTTCGAGAATAAAAAATGGTCCTGTGGAACGTAACCGATCCAGTTACGAATATCTTCCAGATCCAGTTGCTCCAACGGAATTCCTGCAAAAGCAATTTCTCCTGTTCCTAAAGGATATTCCCGTAGCAATTGCTTCACGAATGTCGTTTTTCCACTTCCTGTTTTCCCGACGATACCCAATGTTTGACCACGCTCAAGCTGTACGGAAATATTGGATAGATTGACTACTGAAGAGGAAGGGTATGTAAAAAACACTTGATTGAATTCGATATTTTCCGGATTAGGAATACTCTCCAAACCCAATGGGTTCTTCACATCCGCTTCATATGAAAGGGTATCTTGAACACGATCCAGCGAAGCATTTCCCCTTTGCATGACATTGATCAGTTCACCCACCGCGATCATCGGCCAAATTAACATGCCTAGGTAAACATTGAACGAAACCAGTCCGCCAAGAGTTATGGCCTGTTGAAAAACAAGATAAGCCCCATAGCCCAAACCGATTAAATAACTGATTCCGATGATAATGCTGATCGTTGGATCAAAGAGGGCGTCGATTCTTGCCACGGCGAGATTTTTGCGATATACATCCTCCGTCATATCATCAAATCGTTTTTCATCCTCCCGTTCCTGGACATAAGCCCGGATGACACGGATACCTGAAATGGATTCCAGGACCTTGTCATTTAAAGTACCAAAGGCAGCTTGTGCATCAGTAAAACGTTTGTAAATTTTTTTCACGTAGATTTGCATCATCACTGCCATGATCGGAAGTGGAAGCACCGCCGCAATCGTCAACTGCCAGCTGATGGTGGCTCCCATCATGACCACAACTGTAATGGTGAACAGCACCGCATCAACGAGCGTCAATATCCCGAAACCAGCTGTGAGGGATATTGCCTTTAAATCATTGGTTGCCCTTGCCATTAAATCCCCTGTACGGTTTTTTTCATAAAAAGTCGGCGTCATTTTCAGCAAATGGCCCATAAATCCGGACCTTAGTTTTAGTTCGGCCAAGTTTCCGCCGCCGAATAACAGATAACTCCATAAGTACCCAAATAGGTAGCTGCCGCTCAGTACCAGGAGCAAATAAATAACATATTTCATGACATCTTCCTGCGTCATGCTTCCACTGTTCATATCATCGATGGCATTCCCGACTAATTTTGGCGGGATGACCTCCAAGATATTCACTAGACATAGGAATAAAATGGCCAAGGTATAACGCCGCCACTGTTCTTTAAAGAACCAGGACAGCTTTTTAAAAATCGCAAACATGAATTCCCCTCCCTTTTGTTCAAACCTTTCCCTTCGCTAACCGCTTTCTGGATCTCCGGGGTGCAGTAAGATTCCCAATTTCTTTTGTCTCATTTAAAATTCCTCCTATCTTTTATATGGAAAGGATGCTATTGCACCTGAATCCCAAATGCCAAAAAGCCTCCGCCAATTAGCGGAAGCTTTTTTAGATGTGTAAGAACACATATAAAAGCGCAGGCCGCGAAAATTCCACAACCTGCGCTTAAATGATGAATGAACACGTTCTCAATCCTTTGTCTAGAACGACAAAGCCTCAGGGCAGGCGGACGTATGATATTCGGTTGTAACATCCATATGCTTAACTGATTTAGTCATGACGTTCGCCTCCTTTTACATTGATTAATGGTAATTTTTAACTTATGTTTAAAGATTACTACGTGTGTATATTTTTGTCAATTGTGACTTTTCTAGATTATTGATGGATAATCCTTTATTCTTATAAGAATGACGTTTACCTAAGGAGGTTCAGCATATGCACTGGAGAAAATATATACTCCTGGCGGTTCCCTTTTTACTTTCATCCATTTTCATCTTATTTGCCGTACCGGTCCAATATAGACCGTTATCCTTCATTCCTGTGATACTTTTCTGGATAGTTTATTATATTTTATTGTACAGGGAAAAGAAGAAGAAAAATAACTGATGACAAAAGAAAACCATCAAGGGCGTTGCAAATTTGTAACGCCCCTTTCTTGACGGCTCTGCATATAATGATCGAAAAACATTCGTGGTGATCATATGTTCTCCCAATATGTGCAGAAGCTGTTAGGCAAAAACCCTGTCAAAACCAAACCCATCATCGATGCTGAAAGATATGACACGCTAAAATCCCATTTACAAAAAGAGCTATTTCAGCCTTTGGATGAGTCAAAAGTTTTTTTTCCGGAGGAAACCGCCCTTGTAAAAAGCATTCGTACCGAAACGGCTGCCTTGAACAGGAACAATATCACAAGAACACAAGCATATCTCGCCTTTTACAATCGTAATCCAGAGGTCCATTGGGCCTTTTTAGCACATATGGTTTCGAGGAATGGAGGATACCATATGACTGACTTGAAAAGTTCATCCATGACCCATCTTATTGACAAAGCGGAACGGCAGAAATTTTTCCTGTTCCTTGAGCGCGCCAATTCGGCCATATTTGCCGATGCCTTCCCCCAGCTCCTTTTATATGAACTTTCTAAACAAAAAGCACTTCCAATAAGGAAATACTTACAGGTATTCCGCATTTCAAGATTCATGGCCCCGATTTGGGAATCTTTCATCGAAGAACCACATTCACCCCTTTTGACAACATCCCTCATCATTAATGAACAAAGAATGCTTCAGGAAAGGGTACTAAAACGTACCCGCCATGGTGAAATCCTCCGAAGGCTTGATTTTCAGCTTCAGGAATACTTAGGCTTCATGAATGTGATCTTCCCTTACGAAAACAAGCAAGACGGACTCCATTCCTTGACAGGCCTGACCGTTGAACGCTTTGCCGATCCGAAACAGCGTATAGAAACGGGAAAATTCTTATATGGGCTTCTTTTTCAGCATCCGGTTGTTTTTCGCGGTGTTAGCCAATTTACAAAAGAGGTCCCACACACGGGTTCCAGAGAGGATTACTGGAAAAAAATATATACCTCAGACCCAACCACGGCAAAAGATGCTAAAGTCTACAGCCCCACTCTTCATGATGCATGGGCAGATCAAATAGTCTTTCCTCTCCCTTCCATTGATTGGTTCTCGAATGAAAGCTTCATAGAAGATTTACGAAGCTCACCGATTACTAAAAAGGTGGACTTGACCAACAAGGTGCTCGAAAATGTCAAGCAGCTCAAGACCCTTAACGGAATGAAAGCCATTTTCTAGCATCAGGCCTCTTACTTTGAATATCCCATCCTCCATTTGGCAAGAATGGTTAGCAAAAAGAATGGGTGATTCAAATGAGAGGCATTGTACTATTGAATCCAAACTACAGATTCGGGGATTTACATACTAACGAAAGCTTTACAATCCAAAAGATCATGACGGACAAGTATAGGGACGAAATGAATATTTCCCCGGTCATACTGAATCCGTATCAAATCCATCCTTATTACACCATCCCGCATGAGCTTCTATTCAATTTGCAGAAGCGAAAAACGGATCAAATCGATTGCCTGATACTTCACTCTATAGAAACGATTGAACGTTTCATCTATATTTACCCGGAAAAATGGCTTGAGCTATGCGGATATTTCAAAGAGATTATCAGTGTGGCGACTCTAACTCCCGTTAGGAAATCTGAAGCAAATTAATGCTTGAATAAAAAATCATGGTACTTAAGGCATTGTGAATGAATTCTCGAAGGTTTAAAGTCATTGATCGTTCATTTACCATGACCATCTCTCCAAGTACTTTGATTTGAGCATCCCTTTTTCACATGAGCAACTCTATAAAGCATCTCTCCTCTTGATTGCCGCCGTGCTGCTTCACCCACTATTTATCTATTAGAACCCCACCCAAATCATTTGTCATATAAATTTAAATCAATTTTCCCAATTTTGAGACTACTAGGAATTTTATAACTCTTAAACAATCTTTTGGAAATATAGATAAATTTACGGATAAAGCATAGAAAAATAAGTTAATTTTATATATCATTGGAGATAGGAATTTTCTTATTTTTTACTTTTACTAGAAAGGAATGTTAATCATGGCCAAAGAAAAAAAGAAAAAAACCCCAATTCCTTTCCGACTGAACTTTATGTTCTTTTTAATATTCATTTTATTTTCAAGCTTAATAATCCGGCTTGGCATCGTCCAAATCGTGTATGGGGATGATTACCTTCGCGAAGTCGACCGAACGGAAAACGATGTGGCCAATACCCCCGTTCCCCGTGGTAAGATGTATGACCGCAACTTGAATCCGGTCGTTGATAATGAGCCGCGGAACGCCATCACTTATACGAAATACCCGAATACGAAAGCGGCCGATATGGTGAAGACGGCGGAGGTCCTTGCTACCTTGATAGAAAAAGATACAAAAAAGGTAACACTGCCGGATAAAAAGGATTTTTGGATTTTAAAACATCCAAAAGAAGCCGAAGCCTTGATTACCAAAGCCGAGAGGAAGAAAGTAATCGAAAAGAAACTGGAGCAAAAAAATTTATACAAACTTCAAATGGAACGGGTAACCGATGAAAATATCAAGAAATTCACCAAGGATGAGTTGGAAGTGATCGCCATCTTCCGGGAATTCAATAGTGGCTATGCCCTCGCACCGTCGATCGTGAAGAATAAAGATGTCACCACAAAAGAATTCGCCAGGGTTAGTGAACATTTGGATGAAATGCCAGGCGTGGACGTAACGACGGATTGGGAAAGGACCTATAAATATGATGAGACCCTCCGCTCGGTTCTTGGCAAGGTCTCTTCTTCCGAAGAAGGCATTCCCAGTGAAAATATTGACTATTATCTGGCACGGGACTATACCAGGAATGACCGGGTCGGAAAAAGTTATATCGAAAAACAATATGAAGATGTCCTGCGTGGTCAAAAGACGCGGATTGAAAATGTGCTGAGCAAAGGAGAAGTCATCAATACGAATACCCTGACTGAAGGGCAAAGCGGAAAAGACTTGATCCTTACAATTGATATGGAGCTGCAGCAACAGGTTGAAAAAATCATCGAGAGCGAATTGCGCAGAACCAAGGCTAGGGGAAATACCTACTTATTGGATCGTGCCTTCGTCGTTTTAATGGACCCGAATACAGGCGAGGTACTTACGATGGCCGGCAGGCAATACGGCCGCAACAGTAAGACCGGATTGACCGAAATGAACGATTTCGCCCTTGGAAACATTACGACCTCCTATACGATGGGGTCATCTGTTAAAGGGGCTACGGTCTACACGGGCTTTCAGACTGGAGCCATCTCACCAGGGACGGCGTTTCATGACCATCCACTTTACTTAGCTGGTGCAAATCCAAAAAAATCTTATAGCCCTTTAGGGTATGTAACGGATGTCTCCGCTTTAAAAAAATCGTCGAATGTCTATATGTTCATGACGGCGATCAGAATTGCCGGCGGGCATTATATCCCTCATCGACCGTTAGGAATCAACAGGGAAGCATATGCGATCATGCGAAATCATTTTGCTCAATTCGGATTGGGTGTCCGTACTGGCATCGACCTGCCTAATGAGTCTGTCGGATTTAAAGGCGTCGATACTTCAACAGACGGATTGCTGCTGGATTTATCGATTGGGCAGTATGATACATATACTCCAATGCAATTGGCACAATATGCATCGACGATTGCAAATGGCGGAAAAAGGCTTGAGCCACATATGGTCAGGGAAATCAGGAATCCATCCAACGAACACAATGAATTGGGCAGCGTCTTTAAAACAATGAGTCCCAAAGTGTTAAACGATTTAGGCGGGAAAGACGTTTGGATGCAGCGTGTCCAGGAAGGATTCAGGCAGGTTGCCCAGGAGCCAGGCGGGACGGCATATAAATATTTCGGCGGGAAGTCTTACCGTGCGGCAGCAAAAACGGGTACTGCCGAGGCCTTTTACGACGGACCGCGGAGAAATCAATATAGTGAACCCTTGGAAACCATAAATTTGACTCTTGTAGGTTATGCACCTCACAATAATCCGGAAGTGGCATTTTCTGTTGTCGTGCCATGGGTGTATCAAGGCAAGCCCTCTGATGATATAAACAAAAGGATCGGGCGGGACGTAATGGACGCCTACTTTAAATTGAAGGAAAAAAGAGCAAAAGGTGAATCTGATGCAGATAAAGCAGTAGAAAGCACTCAATGATGATTACAAAAAGGCCTGCTCGTAATCGAGCAGGCCTTTTTATGATACCCACTTATTCCAGCTTTTGAACGAATTCCTTATATAGGGCCCTAAGGGCATCTCCCCTGCTGATGATGCCGACGACTTTATCATTTTTGTCCACGACGGGGATTTTCTTGAAATGATGCTTGGAAAGGACCTTTATCAATTCATCTAGCGGATCTTCGGGAGATAGCTTTGTAATCCTTTTATTTTTAACGATTTGTGAGACTTTATCATTCATCTTGGATGTAACCTTTTCATCCAATTCTTCACCAGGAAGAACCGTAATGTATGTGAAATACCCCATGATGGCTTCCTCGGCAGGTGTCAAATAACGAAGGATATCCCCGTCCGTCACCATTCCCAATAGCTTATCATGTTCATCCACGACCGGGACACCGCCCACTTTATTTTCGATTAAGATTCGCAGAATTTCCTTTAATGTAAAATCAGGACGGGCTACATAGACTTCCTTTATCATTAAATCCTTAACTAACATATTACCACCCCTTTTTTAATTTGGACGTTCTGCATTTATCTCTCTTCTATTAATACCCTTACTAACTTATTTAAAAACCCTTGCCGCCTGAACTGCCTTTTTCCAGCCATTATATAAACCCTTCCGTTCCTGTTCTTCCATCTCTGGTTCGAATTTCTTATCGACTGCCCATAGCTTTGAAATCTCTTCCTGACTTTCCCAATATCCGACTGCAAGCCCAGCTAAATATGCTGCACCTAACGCTGTCGTTTCACTAATAACCGGTCTTTCGACTGGTACATTCAAGAGGCCGCTTTGAAATTCCATCAAAAAGTTGTTTTTGACAACCCCGCCATCGACCCTCAATGCCTTCAAGTTAATCCCTGAATCGACTTCCATCGCGCTAAGGACATCTTTTGTCTGGTAGGCCAATGCTTCCAATGTTGCCCGGACAAAATGCTCCTTCGATGTCCCCCTTGTTAGACCGAATACAGCTCCCCTGACATCACTATCCCAATAAGGGGTACCTAATCCGACAAATGCGGGGACTACATAGACGCCATCGGCTGAAGTGACCCGCAAAGCATACTTTTCACTGTCTTTCGGGTCATGCAAGAGCTTCAATCCGTCCCTTAACCATTGTATTGCCGAACCTGCAACAAAAATACTGCCTTCCAATGCATATTCGACTTTACCGTTCAGCCCCCATGCAATCGTGGTCAACAGACCATGCTCTGATTTCACTGCCTTTTCTCCTGTATTCATCAGCATAAAGCATCCGGTGCCGTACGTATTCTTAGCCATTCCTTTTTCAAAGCATTCCTGTCCGAACAAGGCGGCCTGTTGATCTCCCGCTGCCCCGGCAATCGGGATTTCGTGGCCAAAGAAATGGTGTGGCGCTGTTTTCCCATATACCTCCGATGAAGAACGAACATCCGGCAGCATCGATTGCGGAACTTGAAGAATTTCCAGTAGCTCTTCGTCCCACTTCAAATCATGAATGTTATACATCAGCGTCCTTGACGCATTCGAATAATCGGTCACATGTGCTTTTCCACCCGATAGTTTCCATATCAGCCATGTATCGATCGTACCAAACAATAAGTCCCCGTTTTCAGCTTTTTCCCGCGCCCCATCAACATGGTCGAGAATCCACTTCACCTTAGTACCGGAAAAATAAGCATCAATCAACAAACCGGTTTTCCGCAAAAATAATTCATCGAGACCCTCATCCTTCAATTGTGCGCAGATTTCGCTTGTCTGCCGGGATTGCCAAACGATGGCATGATGAATCGGCTGGCCTGTTTCCTTTTCCCATACCACGGTCGTCTCCCGTTGATTCGTGATGCCGATCCCAGCAATCTGTTCTGGCTTTACATTCATTTCCGATAGACAGGAAGCGATTACCGATAAAATGGAACCCCAAATTTCATTGGCATTGTGCTCCACCCATCCTGGATTCCGGAAATATTGGGTGAACTCCTTTTGGGCAATATGCAAAACTTCCCCGCTTTTATTAAATAAAATGGCCCGGGAGCTAGTCGTTCCCTGATCCAATGATAATATGTAGGTCTCCATGGTTGTCTCCTCCTACACTTAAGATTCATTTCAGCTTAAGTGTCATGCTGTTTTTTTCTTTCTTCATTTTACTAGGATATATCCGTGAAAACAAAAAATATATAAATTACGGCTGAAAAATTGAAAAATATTGGCAGGTTAAGAGTTTATCTTTTACAATGAAATTAAGGTCGATAGGAGGAATGGAAATTGAATAATCATGAAATAGATTTTAAGTTATATGGAGATGACATGCAGTTTGTTGAAGTGGAATTGGATCCTCAGGAAACCGTGATTGCCGAAGCTGGAAGTTTAATGATGATGGAAGATCAAATCAAGATGGAAACCATCTTTGGTGATGGGTCTTCAAATGGTGACAGCGGAATGATGGGTAAGCTATTCGGTGCCGGGAAACGGCTCCTTACTGGTGAGAGTCTTTTCATGACGGCTTTTACGAATGAAGGACGAGATAAAAAACACGTTTCATTCGCCTCGCCTTATCCAGGTAAAATCATTCCGATGGATTTAAGCGAGCTCGGCGGGAAAATCATTTGTCAAAAAGACGCTTTCCTGGCGGCTGCAAAAGGCGTTTCGGTCGGAATAGAGTTTCAGAGAAAAATAGGGGCAGGCTTCTTTGGCGGTGAAGGCTTCATCATGCAAAAACTAGAAGGGGATGGAATGACCTTCGTTCATGCCGGTGGCACGATCCATAAAAAAGAATTGGCTGCAGGAGAGATCTTACGTGTGGATACAGGATGTTTGGTAGCAATGACTAGCGGGGTAGATTATAATATTGAAACTGTAAAAGGCGTGAAAACCGCTTTATTCGGAGGCGAAGGTTTATTCTTTGCAACATTAAAAGGACCCGGAACCGTTTGGGTGCAATCTTTGCCATTCAGCCGGCTTGCCAGCCGTGTATTTGCTGCAGCGCCGCAAAATGGAGGATCATCCGAAGAAGGCAGCGTAGCTAAAGGCTTATTCAATTTATTCAACGATAAATAAGAACCGGACCAATGGCTGCCCCATCATGGCAGTCATTGATCTCTTTTGAAAAGGATGGATAGCTAGATGCAGCTTGTTAAGTGGTCTTACATGAGACGCTATAATATCAGGGCAATTTTTGATCAATTCCCGAATTCTCCTGTTATTTTCCGAAAAATAAGAGATTACTATTTTGTTTATACCGTTCACTGGACAGCTGCCGATGCCCCTATCGGCATAAAAGAGCTAGAAGAAATGGAACAGCTGCTAAACCGTGAGCTCGGAACTGAATTGCAATATCTTTATCGAAAAAAATGAGGTTACTCCTCGTATATCATTTTTCTTGTCATACCTCCATCGACGATAAGATCCGCACCCGTAACGAAATCATTTTCCGTTGCCGTCAAATAAAGACAGGCCCTTGCAATATCTTCCGGTTTGCCAACCCGATTGGAAAAATGCTGTTGATGATCTTTATCCCTCAGCGATTCATAATCACCCGTTTCAATCCACCCCGGAGAAATCGAATTGACCGTAATTTTCTCGTTGCCTAAAGAAGCAGCAAGTGCATGTGTCAGTGCTTTGATCCCACCTTTTGTCGCTGCATAGGATTCTGAATCCGGCTCAGACATTATTGCTCTAGTTGATGCTAAATTGATGATTGCACCCCCCGTTTCATTTTTTCGCATTGATTCTGCCGCCGCCCGGGAACAAAGGAAAACACTTCGCAAATTCGTATTCATCATATCGTCCCATTCCTCAATCGTCAGATCATAAAGCGATTTGAATGATGCCTTTCCCGCATTATTGATTAATATATCAATGGTCTTATATGTTTTTAGAGTTACATCCATCAAATGTCGGATGTCTGCTTCCTTACGAACATCCGTTTTAACGAACATGGCTTCATGACCATTACTTTTGAGCTCTTCCACATACAGAAGACCTTCCCGCTCGTCCAAATCTGCGAGAACGACTGAAGCTCCGCTTTCTGCATATCCTTTTGCCACGCCTCTCCCTATACCATTCGAAGCGCCTGTTACAATCACCGTTTTATTAGTGAAACCCATTATTCCATCCCCACTTTCACAGCGTATTTTTCCCTATCATAATATCCAATTCGCTTCACTTCAAACAATTTCCCTTGACTGATCAACAATTCCTTTTCCTTATCATCAATAATCATCAGGACCCTTATTTTTTTGTAGCTGCCATAAAGTGATGTATGATGGATAGTAACAACAAGATTGAACCCAGGGTGAAAGTCATCCGCTATTATCTTTCTTACAGTGTAAAAATTTATATTGGAGGAATGTAAAAATGGACTTATTAAAAAATGTGTTTTCTTTAGGATTAGGTGCTGCCGCTGCTACAAAAGAGCAAATTGAAAAAGCGGTGGACTCTCTTGTGAAAAAAGGCGATATCAGCAAAGAAGACTCCAAAGTCCTTATTAAGCAATGGGTCGAAAAAGGGGAACAAGCCCAAAAGCAGCTGGATGATTCCGTCAAGGCCAAAGTCAACCAAGCGCTCAACGGCCTAAACTTGGCAACTAAAGAAGAAGTTCAGGAATTGGAGCGACGTATCGTAATTTTGGAGAAACAGAACCAAAATATACAATCGTGACAGGAGGTACTTGAATGTTTCGCAAGCGACTGAAACACGCACATCGTTACCAAGAAATCATTAATGCCTTCTTGAAAAATGGTTTTGGTTACTTCATCTATCGCCTGGGATTATCCGAGAACAAAGCGGCATCGAAACTCCAACCCGATGAAAACCTGAACCTTCGCTCAATTGGAGAGCGGCTGCATACGATATTACAAAGCTTGGGTCCTACATTCATTAAACTTGGTCAGATTGCAAGTACGAGGCGTGATTTCGTTCCGGACGAAATCGTCCGCGAACTTGAAAAGCTACAGGACCAGGTCAGCCCCTTTCCATTTGATAGGGTTCGCAAAATTGTCGAAGCCGAATTGGGTGATTCTTTGGAAAACATTTTTCTGGAATTTCATGAAAAACCACTGGCAACCGCTTCGATTGGGCAGGTCCATACGGCACGGCTTCCGTCACAGGAAGTCGTAGCAATCAAAGTGCAGCGGCCCGATATTCTGCCGACAGTGGAAACGGATTTGGAAATTCTCGATGATTTGGCAAGACTTATGGAAGCTCGGATATCTTGGGCAAGACGCTACCAGATCAGAAAAATGATTGATGAATTCGCTAAATCACTCCGCGCAGAACTCGATTATAACTCCGAAGGCCGAAACGGGGAAAGAATAGCCAAGCAATTCATCGATGATAAAGGGTTTAAGGTACCAAGGATCCATTGGGAGTATTCCACAAAAAGGGTCCTGACGATGGATTTCATTCAAGGAATTAAGATCAATCATTATAAACAGCTTGATGATGAAGGTTATGACCGCCGGAAAATCGCGGAAAGACTAGCGAATTCCATGCTTCAGCAAATATTGATCGATGGCTTTTACCACGGCGACCCCCACCCTGGCAATATCATCATTTTGCCAGGAAACGTCGTCGCACTCATGGATTTCGGAATGGTGGGACGACTGGAGGAAGAAACGAAGTATCAGTTCGCCTCGCTTGTCATCAACCTTAAACGCGGAAGCACCAATGGATTGATCAAGACGCTTTCAGATATGGGCCTTCTGACGGACGAAATCGATATGACCCCATTGAGGGGGGATATTGATGAACTGCGAAATAAATATTATGATATCCCATTGAGCCAAATCAGCTTAGGCGGAGCAGTCAATGACCTGTTCACGGTTGCCAATCGGCACCAAGTCCAAATTCCTCCCGAATTCACGATGCTCGGCAAGGCCCTGCTCACCATGGAGGCCATTGTCGAAGGATTAGATCCGAATTTCAGCATCATGAAAGCAGCTGAACCTTTTGGGGAAAGGCTTTTTAAGGAACGCTACAATCCAAAAAACATTGCGAAGAACGCCTGGAATCAATTCATCGAGTCTGCCGAAGCCATCGCCGAACTGCCCAAGGATATCAGGGAAGTAACAGGTATCATAAAAAAAGGGAAATTGCGGCTCGATATCAATATTCCCGAACTTCAAGTTTTTTTACATAAGCTTGATCAAATCTCGAACCGGCTGTCTTTCAGTATTATACTGCTTGCATTCAGCATAATCATGGTCGGTCTCATTATCGGTTCTGCAATAGGCGGGGAAACACTGATCCTATGGAAAATACCGGTTATCGAGATTGGATTTGTCGTTGCAACCCTGATGTTCTTACTCATGCTTTACACCATTTTCAGGTCCGGAAAAATGTAAACTTACAAAAAAGGGAAAATCCTTTAATAAGGAGTTTCCCTTTTTCAAGATACCTTTCATTTGTTATTTATCCGACGGTCATACGAAACGGCATACGCACTGTGGCGAAAATGCAGGATTGGGTCCTCAGAACACTCAATTCCTTCAGGAATATTGGTTGGATCAAACAATAGATGATCCTCAGCATCTTCCAATTTATTAGAAATTTCCAAATGGCCGACCGTAATTACCTGTTTATCTTCCGACCAAGCTTTGGTTGGATCGTCAGCCGGGTCATTTTCCCCTCCTATTTGAATGTTCAACTTAAAGCCCACCGGACCTTGCTTGAGCCTCTCTTCCATTTCTTCATTCAAGTATTCTGCCGAATGCTCGGCTACCTCTTTTTTTGCCAGCATACTAAGGCCGGCATCAGGTACCCACTCATACTTAATTGCCTGACGCTTTCCTTCCGCGTTAATGAAATAGAATGCATGAATGGAGTAATATTGACACATTGAGAAACAGGCTGGAGAACGCATTTCTTTAAGCATTTGCAGGCTTGCCTTGCTTTCAGGGTATTTCAACAGGATTTTGGCCAGCTCTTTAAGATTGGGGAAACCTTCTTTTGCAGATTTGAAAAAGCCCGCAATATCAACAAACGCTTCCGGTGTTTTTGCAAAGAATAGCGGAATGGTCACAGTAATAAGATCTGACACCTCTCCATTGGGCAATTGAAACTTCACGGCCATGCCCTTTATAGGGGAAATGGCATCAGGATGGCTTGGAATGGGCGAGCTATTTGAAAACCGAATGATCACTGGCACAGCTTCCTCCTGAAGATGCGAAGCCACCGTTAATGGGGACGCTTTTCCGTTTGGGGTAAAAACCCCCTCATACACATATCCCCTTGCATGCGCACGACGATAACCAGGATATGTTCCAGCTACATTTTCAATCACATTAACTGCTTCACTGGCTAGTTTCGGTTTCAAATTTTCATCATTTTCCTCCATAACACAACACCCCATCTTTTCAATGTCAACTCATTGTTCACTAGTTATTACCTCTACCCATTAATCTACTTCCCTATTCAAATTAAACCCGCTCTATCACTTTTCTCATAACTGAACTTTTTACAAAAAGAATAAAACGCCTGGAAAAATCCAGGCGTTTTATCTTTTATTCAAATTATTCCCTCGATTAAAGGGTGTCCGATTGATTCGAAACGGTTTTAAAAAAGTTCAATTGGCGATAACCTTAAGGTAAATAATAATCTCTATAAAATTCCGAATGTTCCCTTGTTGCCTGTAGAATTGTCCCGCTGAGTTTATTTAAAATTCCAGTTAGGGAGCTACTGCCCATTTAAAAAGATTTACTGAATAGTGGGAAGTTCATTCAAATAAGGGTTACAAAAAAAGTTGATTCAAAGACCTATATCAATAGAATACGAATTAAACATGAAGTCATTCAACATGAACTGCCGTGCCGTAAGCAATGATTTCACAAGTGTTTTGCATGATCGCAGAGGTTTCCAGACGCATTGCGACGATTGCGTTCGCCCCTTTTCCTTTCGCTTCATCGACCATCCTGCCAATTGCTTTTTGTCTGGCTTCCTTCATCATTTCTGTATACTCAGTAATTTCACCGCCGACAATTGTCCGTAATCCCGCGAGAATATCTTTTCCAATATGCTTCGATTGAACACAGTTTCCCTTAACTAGTCCCTTCAGTTCCTTAATTTCTTTACCAGGGACGGTATTAGTAGTCACGATAATCATACAGCTCATCCTCTTCCTTTTTTCTTATTCTTTTTATTATCAAATAAAAAATTAATGGAACCGGGGCTTGAATCAAACCTAAAATACCCCATATCCATTGGTTGAAGCCATTCTTCCTGGCATCGATAAATAAATAACTGCTTTGGGTCAATAAAATCAACCCGCACACGATTAATGCATATATTTCAAGGCTACTCATGACTCACCTTCCTTTTCACATAAAACGTATAAAAACCAATGAAAATCACGGTCATCACTTGGATCGTCAGAAACACTTCTGGTTGATGGAATAGGGCAATAACCATAAAACCTAGAATGACTGCAGCGGTTACAGTAAATATAAAAAGTTCTTTCAACCATTTTTTTTTGAGTTTTTCACGTTGCATCTTAACTTTTTGTTCAAAATAAGCTCCTTTAGGGATATCAACTGTAAAAGCATCATCAAAATTTTCCAGGCTCCTATTTATTTGGATGATTGTTTCTTGATCATCATTGCCTGAGTGGTTTGGATAAATTGGATGGTTCTTCATTAACCGGGTTCAACTCCTTTCTTACTGTTTTTATACCTTTATGGACACGTGATTTCACGGTACCTTCCGGAACTTTGACTATCCTCGCTATTTCTTCATAAGAAAAACCATAGTAATGCTTCAAAATGATTGGTACACGAAAATCATCCTTTAGATGACCCAACGCCTCCATGACATCATCCCAAGCTTGGTTATTGTTTTGTGTTTCCCATTTCAGTTTTCGTACTGTCTTCTCTTGTTTAACCAGGTGAATTCTCGCTTCTGTTTCCGTTTCTGATCCAAATATAAATGGGTTGCAATGGAAATCAGCCATGTGGAAAACTTCGACGCCCCCTTAAACCTTGAAAGATTCTCAGTTGCTTTCGAATAAGTCTCCTGAGCTAAATCTTCAGCATTTTCGAGATTAAAGGTCAACTTCAGTAGATATTTAAGCAGAAAAGGATAGGAACCTTGAAACAATGCAGCCAACGCTCCATCATCTCCCTTTTTTGCCGCTTTAACCAGATCTCTTTCATCCATTTATTATCACCACTCTCATATCCGTAACCTTTATACTTATTTGACGTTTAAGTTGATGATATCGTTCACGGGAAATAAAAATTTCTTTATTCCTGACTTATCTTTACCTCAGAAAGAATTACATGTGTAATAGTTGCCGCAAAAGGGATTGTCCGATTGATGAATTCCTCCACTTCTTCAAGGCTCTCACTGTGGATTTTCAGCATAAAGCAAGCCTGCCCGGCAATTCGATAACAAAAGTCAACATTCGGTAGCTTGGAGATATACTTTTTGAATTTCTCATATTCCCCATTTTTTATCGTTGCTTCCACGATGCACTCAATAGGAAAACCGATCTTTTTATGATCAATCTCGGCAACATACCCTTTAATGATCCCGAATGACTCCATTTGCCGTACCCGTTCTGTAACGGTAGGGGCGGAGAGGTTTACTTTCTTTGCCAACTCCCTCATGGAAATCCGGCTATTCAACCTTAATTCAGCAAGGATGCTTTGGTCTTTTTCATCTATTTTCATTCTAAAATTATTCCCCTTCTTTTCTTTATATTTAGTCATTATTCAACCGAAATACTTTACAAACGGAATTAATATTCCTGTTTTTTTATATTAGGATTATCTCAAAGGGGAGATGTTCATGACAAGAATAAAAAAATCATCGCTTGGATCCAGTCCGTTTCAAAGGTTATTTCATTCAGAAGTTATTTCGCATAAATGGTCGGACCTCTCAGATTGCGTATCTGCAGATGGGTTACTTTCGAAGGAGTTAAAGGAAAACGTCAGAAGGGTGTTGGCATACGGTAATGGCTGTTCATACTGTCAGGCCAAAGGGATTCCATTAAAGCCGGAAGAAACGAAAGAAAGCTATGCAATCGCCTTTGCGGAAGTATTCCTCATTCAACGTGAAAAAACGGAGGAAAAGTTTTTCCAAGTATTGAAGGAGGCATTCAGTGATGAAGAGATTTCTGAACTATTGGCATTCATTTGTTTTACAATGGCCCAGCAATATTTCGGTGCTTTGATGGATTTAAAATAACGCCAAAAAAGGAACAGGCATCTCGCCTCGTTCCTTTTTTAAAAAACTATGAACCTTTCAACCGTCCGAACCCATTTACCGGCATCAGTTGAAATTCCAGCTATGATTTCGCACCATGATCCTCCATTTCATTGACCCTTGGAAGAATGGAGCGGGAAGGTACCGGAGATGTCAAAACTATGGAAGTATTCAGATGTCCATAAGGTATTAATCGATCTATTAGTAATCTCATGCTGTCCATATCAGCTAAAGCCGCTTTCAAAAAATATCCAACTGTTCCTGTTACACGATGGCACTCGATAATGTCTAAATCATTTTTCACTAATTGCTCAAAATCGGAAACAGCAACCTTAAGTTCACTGACTTGAATGAACACAAGTACACCTCTGCCTATTGCCAATGGTGAAACCCTTGCGCTGAAACCCTCAATGATCCCCTTTTCTTGCAGGCGATACATACGTTCAGAAATGCTTGGTCGACTGAGAGCCAATTTCTTCGATAGTTCACTAATCGTAATGCGTCCATTCATTTGTAAAAGTTCCAGTAACCTGACATCTATTTCATCCATGAAGCAACCGCCTTTCATAATGAAGGAATATAAGCTTATATTTCTTTAAAATGTTGTATGGAAAGCGAAAAATACATTCTTTTTTGTATGTAATTTTAACAGTTAATATTCTATCATTAAAATAATCAAATAGATAAAGAAAATTCAGAATTCACCAAAGGGAGGAACCTGCATTGACCTATACGAAAATCCCGGTTCGAAAAAACATCGAAGACATCAGCCCATATGTTTCCGGTAAGCCAATTGAAGAAGTGCAACGCGAACTAGGACTTGAAACGATCGTTAAATTGGCATCCAATGAGAATCCATTCGGTTGCTCAACTCTGGCAAAAGAAGCCATGATTATCGAAATGGAGCAAACCTCCTTTTATCCTGAAGGTATGGCACCGTCATTAACTGAGAAGTTGGCAAGGAAATTGAATATCGATCAAGACCATATCATCTTAGGCAATGGATCTGATGAGGTAATACGTTTGTTAACAAGAACCTACATTCAACAAAATGATGAAGTCATCATGGCTGATGTTACTTTCCCTCGCTATGAAACGAATGTAGTGATAGATGGCGGCACATCTATAAAGATACCTCTTATTAATGGTGCACATGACCTGCAGGGTATGTACGATGCCATAACTGAAAAGACAAGAATGATATTTGTCTGTAATCCCAATAATCCGACAGGAACGATCGTTCAAAAAGAAAAGTTAAGATCTTTTATCGAGAAGGTGCCGAAACATATTTTACTGATCGTTGATGAAGCCTATTATGAGTATGTCGACGATGCAGAATATTTAGAAACTTTGCCACTGCTAAATAATCATTTAAATCTTGTCATCTTACGCACTTTTTCAAAGATTTATGGATTGGCTGCATTAAGGATTGGATATGGTTTAATGGATGCTTCCATCATACAAGAGCTAGTTAAAGTGAAAGAACCCTTCAATACGAATCGTTTAGCACAGGCTGCGGCCTTCGCTTCCCTCGACGACCATACATTTGTAGAGCAATGCGCCCGTAAAAATGCAGAAGGAAGAAGATATTTAGAAAACGAACTACGCGAGATGGGATTAGCTTTCTTCCCTTCACATGCCAACTTCTTGATGGTCAAACTGAACCATCCTGGCAGGGACGTTTTTGAGAAGCTATTAATTCAAGGTGTCATCATCCGTTCCGGTCATTTGTTAGGCTATGAAAATACTATCCGCGTGACCATCGGCACCCCACTTGAAAATGAAAGATTCATAACCTCCTTACAACATGTAATCAATAAAATATCCACTACTTGAACTATCAATGAAGTTGCAGCTGGATTGTAATTATTAAAACATGAAAGATACGACATAGACGCCTTTGCCCATGTCGTATCTTTGACGTGAATTTATTTAACAAGATTCCTTTTCGATTATGGTCGTTTCCTGTTCATCCCCATTTTTAAATTTGAAGATCGAAATCGAGATTAATGCAGCCAGCACAATAAGGCAAGCAATGATACTGATTCGGTTCTGTTCACTAAACACGAACATGACACAAATGAAGCTTAAGGTGATTACAGCAAATAATGTTACATATGGAAAGCCCCATAATTTAAAACTCGGAGCTTTAGGGTATGAATTGCGAAGTTTTAGCTGCGCTAAACAGATGCTGATCCATACAAGTGATACCACAAAACCCGGAAACGCCATTAATAGAGTAAATGCCTTGTCCTGGGCAACGTAGGTAATCATGGAGCCGACGACCAATACAACGGCACTTAGTATTAAACTATACAATGGAACTCCATTTTTCGATACATAAGAGAACGACTTTGGAGCTTCCCCTTCTGCAGCTAAAGAATGCAGCATCCGAGTACACCCATATATTCCAGAGTTAGCAGCAGATAATACGGCCGTAATTAAAATGAAGTTCATGATGTGTGCAGATCCCTGAAAACCGGACATTGATAATACTTGTACGAATGGACTTGCCTGGTCGCTAATTTCGTTCCAAGGAATCAGACCGCAGATTATAAGGATCGGTAAGGTGAAAAATAATACGACTCTCCAAATATAGCTTTTAATGACCTTCGGTAAAATGCGTTCTGCATCCTTCGCTTCCGTTACCGTCACCCCGATTAACTCAGAGCCGCCATATGAGAACATGACGATCAGTAATGCTGAAAAGATTGACATCCACCCATTTGGGAAAAACCCTCCGTGCCCTGTGAAGTTTTGTAGATAATTTGATCCGCCGCTTGGGATGACCCCAAATAAAATACAGGCTCCCAAGATAATGAATACGATGATCATTGTAATTTTAATGCCAGCAAACCAAAATTCGAATTCGCCATAATGTTTAACATTCATCATGTTGACCCCGATGATCAAAGCAGCACACCCTAAACTTAATATCCATAGTGGGATTGCCGGGAGCCAATACTGCAAGAAGCTGCCTGCCACCACTACCTCAATGACACAAACGGACAGCCACATGAAACAATACATCCAACCTATGATGAAGGAACTTCGCTTTCCAAATGCTTTCTGAATGAAACCTTTCATATTCGTATTTGGATAGACGATTGCCATTTCCGCTATAGCTCCCATGACTACAAGAAGTAATAATCCTGCAAACATATAAGTGAAAATGACTCCTGGTCCTGCTAATGATATGGTTTCGGAACTTCCTTTAAAAATTCCAGTACCTATTGCCCCTCCCATTGCCATCATGCTGATATGCCGCGGCAATAATCTCTTTTGCAGTGATCCGCCATTTGATTCCATTACATTTGCCTCCTTTATTCCATAATTTCTCGTATAATAAATCCAACTCATTTCAATCGTTGAATGGCGAATAGATAAATTATCTCATCAACCGTTATGGTTCAGGAGTGAAAGGGTGCAAAGCCTTTTTGAAAAATTTTCTCATACCTCACCAAAGTAAAAATGATATCAATATACCATTAGTTTTACAAGAGGAATCATTACAGTCTATTACTGCTTTGACTTAGGGCGGACCAATGACTAGGTTTCTAACTCCATTAAAATAAACCAATCTAATCGGGGACTACATCGGTAATCCCCACCAATTACCGGTTATCCTATTTATTTACAATGTGAATCGCATGTCCCAAAACTGCCTCCGCCGCTTCCATCCATCCCTCAGCCAAGGTTGGATGAGGGTGCACGCTGAGGGCTATATCTTCGACCCGAGCCGCCAGCTCAAGGGCGAGGACCCCTTCACCTATAAGGTTGGAAGCATCTGCACCAACCATATGCATCCCAAGCAATATGTGGCTTTCTGCATCCACGATCACTTCAGCAAATCCCTCTGTTTCATCCATTGCAAGTGCCCTTCCGTTGGCACTGAATGGGAATTTCCCGGTCTTGACGCTGTATCCCTGTTGTTCAGCTTCTTCACGGCTTAAACCAACCCCTGCTATTTGTGGTTCCGAGAAAATCACATAGGGGACATAAGGAGAGTCAATCGCACTTGGCAACCCCCCTATTACTTCAGCTGCCACGATTCCCTGTTTGGACGCTCGATGGGCAAGAGCTGGACCAGGTGTAATGTCTCCGATGGCAAAGATATGCGGCACATTTGTACGGCATTCCATATCTACAGCTATATAGCCTTTTTCGCCAACCGTAACGCCAGCCCGATTCAGGCCAATCTCTTCAGTGTTAGGAATCCTGCCAATCGTAACCAGGGTCTTTTCGCTCACGACCACTTCCGACCCCTGTTTTTTCGAGGAAATCTGAAGGTGTACATGACCATCCACTACACTCGCCTTTTCTACCTTCGAGGATGTTTTAATGTTCATCCCCAGCTTCTTGGCATTACGGGTAACTTCCTTGACCAGGTTTTCGGCAACCTGGGGGAGAATGCGGCTAGCCATCTCAATGATGGTCACTTTAGTACCTAACTTGGCAAAGGCCATACCCAATTCGATTCCGATATAGCCTCCGCCGATGATCGACAAGCTGGATGGGACTTCCTGCAGCAGCAAAGATGCTGTTGAATCCAAAATATATTCTCCATCGACCTTAATGAATGATGGAATGTAAGGTCTGGACCCCGTCGCAATAATTGCCTGTTCAAACTTGTAGGTTTCAAAATCGCCATCGGTTTCGACTCCGATGCGGTCATCAGATAAAAAGGTTGCTTGACCTTTAACCACCGTCACTCCATTTTCTTTACACAAATGGGCAATACCTTGGTTCAACTGGGAAGTGATGCCCTCTTTCCAATCCTGCCAAATTCCCAAGTCCATTGTGGTTCTTTCTTGAGAAAGTCTGATACCCATTTTCCCTAAATCGTTAAGCCTTTGGTACTGATTAGCTGCGTGAATTAAAGCCTTCGAAGGAATACAGCCCCGATTTAGGCAAACCCCGCCCAGCCTATCCCTTTCAACCAGCACGACCGATTTCCCTAACTGTCCGAGACGGATAGCCGCAGCATATCCCCCCGGACCTCCCCCCATGATGATAATATCCGTCTCTACAGCAACTTCCCCTACTACCATTTATCTCATCTCCACAACTAAACGAATTGGATTTTCCAGCAGTTCCTTGATCCTGTTTGTAAAATGTACCGCTGTTACACCATCAATTAAACGATGATCGAAAGATAAAGACATATTCATCATTAAACGGATAACACCTTCCAAATCGCGAACGACCATGCGGTGTTCCATTTTATGCAACGCCAATATTGCCGCTTCCGGATAGTTAATGATCGGGGTGGCATGCAACCCTCCGATCGGTCCAACATTGCTTATGGTAAATGTGCTGCCTGTGATTTGATCTATGCTCAACTTCCCTTCCCTGGCTTGGGTTGCCAATTTCCTGATTTCATCAGCCAGTTGGAAAATGGTTTTTTGATCTGCATGTTTTATGACAGGAACAATGAGACCCTCTTTTGTATTTGTTGCAATCCCAATATGATAATAATTTTTCAGGATGATTTCATTGGTCTTTTCATCAATTGAAGCGTTTAAAGTTTTAAACTCCTTTAAGGCAATGACAATCGCTTTAACGAAAAATGGTAAAAAAGTCAATTTAATATCCTTAACATCGGAATACGCCTTTAATTGATTTTTAAATTCCTTCAATCGGTCCATTTCCAATTCATCTACATGGGTTACATGAGGAATGGTCGAAACCGACTTTACCATATGTTCAGCGATTTTTTTACGAATGCCCTTAAGCAGAATCCGCTCTTCCCACTCATTTTCCAATCCCTTTGCCCTGTCGGCATTCTTCATTGTGGCCTTATCTTGAAGAATCTTGTTATCGTTATTATAGACATTTTCCCGTGTAATCGAATGATTTTCTTTAAACTGCTTCAAGTCACTTTCGGTAATTCGCCCTGCAGGACCGGAGCCCTTAACCTGCTCGATATCAATCTTCATTTCCCTCGCCATTTGACGCACGAATGGGGTAGCCAACACACGCACTGCCTCAAGATGCGGCTTGCTTGTTATATGTCCTGCATTTACTTTTACATCACCTGATTGCGCGGCCTGGATTTCTTCTTCACCCATGTCTGTTTCCGGAGCAGGCATACCGTTTTCTACTTGAATGGTGAATATGGTGGTTCCCACTTCCACTATATCCCCTTCGGAAAAAAATATCTTCTTGACCACTCCCGCTGCGGGAGCAGTCAACTCCGCATTGACTTTATCCGTTTGCACTTCAACAATGGGTTGGTCCTGTGTTACCGCATCCCCTTCTTTGATGAGCCATTGGATAATTTCCCCTTCATGCATCCCTTCCCCTACATCAGGAAGTTTGAATTCCAACATGCGTCTTCCTCCTTAATCATCAATTAAAATGATATCGTTTCGACTATTCCTTGTTTTACACGGTCAACAGTCGGTAAATAATGATCTTCTATTGTAAACGGCGGAACCGGTACATCAAATCCTGTTACACGCTTAATCGGAGCTTTCAGGTAAATAAGGGCTTCATCATTAATGATGGAGATAATCTCCGCACCTAATCCGGCAGTCTTGTGGGCTTCATGGACGATTAATGCACGACCAGTCTTTTTAATGGATTGCACGATCGTATCCCTATCTAAAGGGTATAGTGTTCGAAGATCGACCACTTCACACTTCCAGCCTTTTTCATCTTCAATCTTTTTCGCGGCATTCAATGCCTCCCTCAACATGGACCCCCATGCAAAAATGGTCAGGTCACTTCCCTCCTGGACCACTTTTGCTTGACCTATTGGTATTCGGTACATTTCGTCGGGAACTTCTTCCTTAAAAGCCCGATACAATTTGGTCGGTTCCAAAAAAATCACTGGATCAGGATCTTCGAGCGCTGAAATGAGCAGCCCTTTTGCGTCATATGGATTACTGGGTGCAACCACCTTTAAACCCGGAGTATGGGCAAAGAAGGTTTCGACACTTTCGGAATGAAGTTCAGGCCCCCTGATTCCGGCACCATATGGTGTACGGATTACGAGGGGCACCCCAAATTGCCCACGAGTACGATACCTCATACGGGCAGCATGGGAAACGAGTTGCTCGAAACCCGGGTAAATAAAGGCGAGAAACTGGATCTCCACTATAGGCAGCATTCCGTTAAGGGCTAAACCAATGGCAGAGCCGATGATTCCGGATTCAGCTAATGGCGTATCCACAACTCGATCTTTTCCATACTTCTCATAAAGCCCTTCCGTCGATCGGAAAACTCCGCCATTCACTCCAATATCCTCACCCAAGATCATCACGCGATCATCATGACCCAGCATTTGGTCCAGCGCTTCCGTAATAGCCTGGAGCATCGTTAAATTTTTGCCCATTATTTCTTCCCGCCTTTCCTTAAGATTTGGTTCAATTCCTCCTTCTGTTCCTTTAGATGCCACGACTCCTCGGCATATACATGGTTAAACATTTCGAGCGGGTCGGATTTCGGATACCCTTCGGCTTTTTGAAGGTGAGCATCAATCAGTTCGTTGAATTGTTTTAACGCCAATTCTTCCTGCTCTTCATTCCAGTAACCCTCTTTATTCAAATACTTACTAAGACGTGTTATCGGATCCCGGTTCTCCCTCCAGTAGGTTGAAATTTCCTCCTGATCGCGATATATGTTCGGATTGTCTGCAGTAGTATGGGCGCCATAGCGAAAGGTAACAGCTTCGATTAAAGTAGGTCCTTCCCCTTTATGCGCTCTTTCGACAGCCTCCTTTACAGTCAGCCATACTGCGAAAATATCATTTCCATCCACTCGCACCCCATGGATGTCATAAGCGGCAGCCCTTTGGGATATGGTTTTAGATGCCGATTGCTTTTCAAAAGGCACACTGATAGCGTAGCCATTATTTTGGCAGAAAAAGATTGTTGGGGTTTTATAAACGCCAGCAAAATTCAGTGCCTCATGAAAGTCCCCTTCAGAAGTGGCTCCATCACCAAAATAAGCAATGCTAACATTCTGTTCGCCTTTAATCTTACTTGCCCAAGCCGTTCCAACCGCATGAACCATTTGAGTGGCAATGGGAACACTTGGGGGCAATATCCTTTTGCCTTCTGGACAAATCGAACCATCAAAATGCGCCATCCAGTATAGGAAAACACGGTATAATTCCTGACCATGAATGATTGCCGCTCCATGATCACGGTATGTGGGAAACATCCAATCCCCTGCCGACAATGCTAAAGCGCTTCCTACCTGGGATGCTTCCTGTCCTTCGAAAGGTGCATAAGTTCCAATCCTGCCTTGGCGCTGGAGATTAATTGATTTTCGGTCAAATGTTCTGAGCAGGAGCATGCTTTCATACATCTTTAACATCAGTGATTTATCGATTTTTCCATCTATCGTTTCAATGATTTCCCCATCAGGAGTCAATACTCGAAACATTTCCGGCTCAACTCCATTTGAATGCGCTTTCATTATTGGGTTTCCCGTCTTTTCCATTTCACTTCTCCCCTTAAGATAGATTTGTTTCGCAAACTTACCAAGGTTTTGAACAGTCATGAAATAACAGTCCAAAATGTTTTCATTGGTCTTTTATGTCTGTGAATATATAATGTTTCATAACCTACATTTGCTTATATAAAAGGATAATACATCCAAGATTTTAATAATATGTTAAATAGAATGAATTTTTCGGATATTACCTTTATTTAGAATGTGTTTTCTCATACCTCACCTTCATTTTGAAATTAAGCACCATTAATGGAAAAAATTTATATAAATCACCAGGTTACCGACAAATTGTTGGACTTGCTTCGATTGATTCAGGTCACCCATTCGCTTGCAGAGGATCCAAAATGCAACAAATCAGTATCCAGTCCAAAAAGACCCATTATATATTTATGGGTCTTTTTTCATTTCATGATTGTTGGATGTCTTGCAACCACAGGAAAACAGCAGCTACCATAAGCGTAATCCATTATGTTTTTGCGGATTACCGCACCAATTTAGTTTCATTTCCTTTTCCTGCTTACGGATATTAGAAAGATCTATTTTTCAAATGTTCCTTTCACGACCGCTTCACCATCTTTGACCATGATCTGTCCCATCGCGATGACACTATTTATTTCTAAAGTTTGTTTCTTCATTATTATCAGATCGGCGTCTTTACCTACCGCAAGCTGTCCCTTTTTAGAGAGTTTTAAAATATTTGCCGGATTTTCCGTCACAACTCGTACGGCATCGGCAATTGCCACTCCATCCTCAAGGACCGCATCGACAACAGAATCATATAAGGACATGCATGTACCAATGTTCAATCCGCGCAGGTTACCGCTGCCATCGAAGTCTGGCAGGCTTGCTTGTCCATCTGAAGTTAAAGTGATCTGCCCGATTTCAACACCTGCTTCCAGTGCACTTTTTATTGCTGTACTTGCTTTGACCTCCCCTTCTTCAAGGAACTTCTTGATCGTACTTGTCGTAAAATCAATATACCCCCCTTTTTTTGCATATTCCATCCCCGCTTTGAATAAATGCGGATTTCGATTTATATGTGTAGGGTAAAACTGAGTGATCGGTATTTCCGTTGTCTCGACAACTTCTTCAATTACCTGCAAATGATCTCGACTATCGCCGACATGAATGTTGACGATACCGCTTTTCCCGGACAACAGACCTCCATTACGCGCCTGAGAAGCTAGTTTAGCAAGTTCAGCTGCAGTCGGCTGCGAAGAACGATGATCGGCAATGGCGATTTCGCCCACACCGATAATTTTATCCACTAGAATCAAATCATCTTCAATCTTGCCGGTTAACGTCTTGACTGGAACTTGATATGAACCTGTCTGAACAAAGCAACTAATTCCTTCTTCTTCAAGCGCCCTGGCTTTAGCAAGCAGAGCTGGCATCGTCCTTGTCGTACCATCTGTTCCGATGACCCCTACCAATGTCGTTATACCCGCTAACGTGGCATCCGTTAATTGTATTTCAGGTGTCCTCGTCTTGAATCCTCCTTCACCGCCTCCGCCGATAATATGTACGTGAGCATCTATAAAACCCGGAACCACGACTTGACCACTCGCATCAATCACTTCCAATTCAACGAAATTGGCAGGTACATCAATCTTGTCCTCAATGAAGCCAATTTGCCTTCCAACCAAGAGGATATCTTTTGGTCCCATATATTCCGGGCCATAAATCTCCCCATTTTTAATTAGTGTGAGCATTGTCCTTCTCCCTTCAAAAATTGAAATTTTCAAATAGGTTTCAAAATCATTTATACGGGTAAATATACAACATGACCCGCTAACAATTACATAAAAAAGACCAAACATACTTGTTCGATTTTAAAAATTGTAGCTGAATTGACATCTTGATTATGCTTTTCCAAAAGTATAAAAACATAAAGGAGTAAACGACATGAATAAAGTGATTTCTTCTGACATTAAAACAAATAAAAGATTATCCATGCGACAAATCATGAACCTATATCAAGTTACGAAAGAATTTAAAGGGAATATATATTTTATCTGCAACCATAAATTGGTCGATGCCAAGAAACTTTCAACTTTTGTATCCTTTGTGCTCATTCTTCAAGAATGTGCAACCATGAAAGTCATACTCGAAGGCGAAAATGTACATGCCATGCTCGAAAAAGTACAGGCTATTTGTAAAGAAAATGATGAAAGTGCATTTGGTTTCCAATCGAACCAAACCGTTAACATTTAAATGATTCCAACAATTTCAGGATAAGAAGAGGGTGAATAGAATGAGAACCATTTTAATGGTGATAGGCGCAATCGTCGTAATCGGCATAATAGCAAATCTTATTTTTTAAGAATGATGAAAGACTGTCAAATAATTGACAGTCTTTTTTTGTGTAGATTTTTATTGGAAAGAGCGTGTGTTCCATACTCCCTTTTCAGAAAAATTACCACGGCACCTCCCAATCCCTCCATTTATTCAAACCATCCCGAATTTCCTTTCCTTTATCAATCCAATATTGCTTCCTTTGCTCCTCTTCTTCCTTTGTTTGTTGCTCCTCTTCTTCCTTTGCCTGTTGCTCAGCTATAAGTGCCTGTTGTTCAGCTATTAGCGGTCCGATATCTTGAGCTTTAAAGGATTGAGCCGCTTGATTCTGTAGAGCTTTCGACATTATTTTTTGAAAGATGAGTGCACTTCCCTGACTGCTGTGTGTCGTTAGGTAATTTTTTTCATCCGTCTTATCATATCCAGCCCATACAGCACCGACCAGTGAAGGTGAATAACCGATGAACCATTGATCTTTAACCCCTGAAATCCCTTCGATGGGCACTTGTGTGGAACCTGTTTTGCCTGCTATTTCATAACCGGAAACAGCCGCGTTTTTAGCTGTGCCATATTCCACTGTACCAAGCAGCATCGCATTCATTTTATCGACGACGCTTTTAGAGGTTACTTTGGTGCTTTTCTCTTTCCAGGCCCCTACCTCTTTTCCATCGTTATTTTCTATTCTTACAATGGCATGAGTTTCCTCCCTTTCCCCATCGTTGGCAAATGCTGAAAAGGCTCCTGCCATCTGCAGCGGGGACACACCTTTCCTCATCCCTCCTAGAGCTAGCGACAGATTTCGATCATCCTTGTCATACGGAATCCCAAACCGCTCAAGTGAATCCAGCCCCTTATCTATGCCAATCTCATTCAATAGCCAAACCGTTGGTACATTCAAGGAATTCATCACCGCTTCATACATGGGTACTTCTCCTTTGTATTCACCGCTCAGGTTTGTTGGCTCATATTCACCGAAGCTCATTTTTTCATCCTTTAAAGGGTCAGTGATATCGTATCCCTCCTCAACCGCTGGAGTGTAAACGACAAGTGGTTTAATGGATGAACCCGGAGATCTTGACAGCTGGGTTGCCCGGTTATATCCCATGAATTGATGCTCACCTCTCCCACCGACTAGTGCCTTTATGCCGCCCGTTTCAGGATCAAGGAGGACTGACCCACTTTGAACCATTTCCTCTGTACTCGTTCCAACTGGAAAATTGGCTTCATTCGCATACACGGATTCTGTAGCCTGCTGCATGGATTGATCCAGTGTAGTGTAAATTTTATAGCCCTTTGAAAGCAGTTCCTCAAGCTTAATTCCATATTTACTCGATGCTTCCGATAAAACATGATCAACATAATAAGGATACTTACCTCTTAATGGATCGGTTTCCTTCTCCCCCATAAGAAGTGTCACCGAATCTTTTTTTGCGGCTGCTTCTTCATCTTTCGTCAAATAACCATGTTCCGCCATTCTGGAAAGAACCAAATCACGCCGCTTCAATGCTCCGTCCAAATTCTTATATGGATCAAGTTTGGATGGTAGATTAATGACACCCGCCAGCAAAGCTCCCTCGGCAACGGTCAATTCAGAGACCTCTTTGGAAAAATAAATATTTGCAGCTTTTTTGATTCCCCATGCCCCATGGCCAAAATAAACTTGATTCAAATACATTTCCAGAATTTCATCTTTCGTATATTGATTTTCAACTTCCTGGGCTAGAAAAAACTCTCCTATCTTCCTCTTCAATGTTCGATCCGATTCCAGCATCGTGATTTTCACAAGCTGCTGGGTGAGCGTGCTCCCGCCTTCAACAACACTTCCAGCCTTCGCATTTTTAACCAAGGCTCGCAAGATCCCTTGATAATCTATACCGTGATGTTTATAAAAACGGTGATCCTCAATGGAAACCACCGCTTGTTTCATATGTTCCGGTATTTCATCTATCGCAACACCTTCGGATTTATTTGCCGTGATCGTACTGGCAAGATTCCCATCCAGATCATAGATTCCTGTCGGTTGCTGAAGATTATTTTCAAGATGGCTTATATCTGCACCCTGCCTGAAATACAAGAGTGAACCGGCGCCTAAAACCACAATCGCCAATATTATAATTAGAACTAATTTCACTAACCCTCTCATTTGTACCCCCATTTTCCCATCTGCGACATGTTTCATTAAAAATATTTTACCCTTTTTATTAAAGAAAACTCGTCGATTGACTAAAAGGCCACAGCTCAGTCGCCTTTTCTTTTAGCACTATACTCGCGTACCGGCTTCCTTGCTGATGATATTCCTTCCGAATGTAAAATAAAGCACGCCAACTAATTGACGGACCAGGATTTCATCCTACCATTTTAACAATGCCCGTATCTATCCTTTACCCGTAATTGGCGATCTATATACCAATTAAAGGCGTGAAGCCATTTAAAAGTGGGTATAACACTTTAAAGACTTATAAATGGGAGAGATGATATTATGAAAGACATAAAAAATATTGTCGTCGCTTTTGATGGAAATGAAGAGAGTACACGGGCCGTGGAATATGGAGCAATAATCAAACAGGCCTTTCCTGAAGCTGAGCTGACCGTAGTCCATGTCCTAAGTGATAAGGTTGAACAGAGTATCATGGGAAACGTCACTGCTCCTGGATTTGTACCCGCTGCAGGATTTTATGTCGATCCCGTCCAGACACATCCCGTCGTTGAAGTTGAACAGCGAGAACAAAAGGTAATTGACACCCCTTCCCCCGTCGAGAATAGTGTTCGGAACGCAGAAAGTAATACGTTGAGATTGCTAAGTGAATGTCAAGTCAAGGGGAAATTCGAGATATTGGAAGGACATGCGCCAGATAGCATATGTGAATATGCAGAAAGAACTGCGGCCGACCTAATCGTCGTCGGCAATAGCTCTAAAAGCGGTTTGGAAAAATTCTTTCTTGGAAGTACAAGTAGTTCAATTGCGAAAAACGCACCCTGTTCGGTATTCATTGCAAAATGAAATTGAGCCGGTTCGCCCTGTACGTATCGTTTGATCATTCTCCGAAAAAAGCCGGATTCTTGTAGAATCCGGCTTTTTTGTTAATAGGCTTTTTTCAGTAATACATTTGAAGCTGCCGAATATAACATCATCACCACAATGGCCGATAAAATAAAACTGATCAGCATATAGGTCCCATTATAAATGAATGAATAAACCGCTACTGGCTGTCCTTTTGGTGCTGCAGATCCAAAAAACACGATTCCAGAAGTGAAATGACATAGAAACCTCAGGAAGCTTCCCAAAAACATGCCGCCAATCCCGTATAATTTCGCTTTGGAACGCTTTTCCTCTTTATAGCTGTTTACAAACTTGTTCATGAATACACCGGATATCCCGACAACCATAAAGGCAAGATAATAATCAATGAAGCCTTGGATCGGTGTTCCGATCCATGCTGTACCACTGACAATCTGCAATAGTCCAAGTAACAATCCGGCTAACATCCCACCTTTTATGCCCCAACGATATGCCATCAGAAAAATAGGTACCATGGCTATTGAAATCGAACCCCCTTGAGGCCAGATTCTTGAAAAAATGAATCCAGAGACCATATCCAGTAATAAAGCCAATGATGCAAAAATGGCGACCTCTGTCATGAATAACGTTTTATTTTTCATCAAGCCACTCCTTACTCCAAAAATGATAAAATGTCCATGAGTTCCCCCTGCCAATTTTGCGCAAAAAAAAGCAACACCGGGGCGGTAATGGATGCCCAGTATTGCTTGTATCCAAAACCACATCCCTACGCTAGTGCTAACTATCAGGTTCATAGGGTCTGAACTCAACCGTTCACTCTCAGCCTTTTTGGCTCCCCTTGTGGAAGTATTTATTTTTCGATCCTCGGTTAGAATATACTACTAGTTTCTTTAATTGACAACTAAAGAAACTGTATATGTCAACAACTTGTCATTCCCATTTTATGGCGATATTCTTTCTTATAACCAACTTCTTTACATACCTTCAATACACCTGCAATTAAGCAAGTTAGATGGCTAAATACGACAATTTTTCTATAGACTCACTAAGGTTTGTTTTGTTATCTTTATTAAGCCTAATTTACATAGGGGAGGGAATGGACATGGATAAACATTCGATTTCAGCTGAAAAAGGCGCCTACATAAGCATTGCCGCTTACATATTCTTGTCTGCCCTTAAATTGTCATTTGGTTATTTCGGTGATTCTAAAGGACTTTGGGCAGATGGTTTAAATAATACGACCGATATCATCGCTTCCATAGCCGTATTGATTGGTTTGAAAATTTCGAAGAGACCTCCAGATGATAATCATTCATATGGACATTTACGGGCGGAAACCGTAGCCTCGTTGGTAGCTGCCTTCATTATGATCACCGTAGGCCTGCAGGTTGTATTCAGTGCTGTAGAATCCTTCTTCCAGCAAGATTCAACAACCGTTCCCAATATGCTTACCGGTTATGTCGCCCTATTCTCTGCAATCTTCATGTACGGAATCTACCGTTATAACTTAGCATTAAGTAAAAAGATCAACAGCTCTTCCATCTACGCCGTTGCACAGGATAATCGTTCCGATGCCCTTGTCAGTGTTGGTGCTTTCATTGGAATCATCGGTACTAAGATGGGAATCCCTTGGCTTGATGCAATAGCTGCAGCAGTCGTGGGGGTCATCATATGCAAAACGGCCTGGGATATCTTTCGGGATGCCTCCATCTCTTTAACCGATGGTTTCGACGAGCAGCTCCTACAAAAGATCGGTCAAACCATTATATTGACAGAAGGTGTAAAAGACATGAGTGAAATTAAGGCCCGTATGCACGGAAGTGAAATCCTGCTCGAAACTACCGTTCATGTTAACCCTCTTTTGACCGTCATCCAAGGTCACGATATTACGGTTAAAATCGAAGAGAATCTTTTGAAGGAATATAATATCCAGCATGTGATCGTTCATATCGAACCATATGCATTTCATAAAAAAAGGTAACCGTCATTAACTTTACGGATACCTTTTTTTATTATTAATTCATGTAATCACTGTAATAAAACTGTGTCAAAAAAAGGTATTTATCGATTGATTGACGAATATTTATCCAATTGACACATGTTAAAAGAACTCTAATCTGTTATCATAAAAGCGAGATGTAATTATTTTAATATTTTGTAATTTTTTTCTAATACATTAATTTCTGGGTCAAAAGTAAATTCATTTTCCTACAGTATGGAGGGCAAAATGGTATCTAATCGAGAAATGACCATTCACTTTTTATCTTCTCAAAAAAGCAGTATCATATCCAAATGGAAAGATGAGTTGCTGCATTTACCGGACGGATATATGGGATATTTTAAAGGAGAAGTGGAAAATATCTTTAATCTGCTAATGGATCAGCTTGGAAAATCGGATACTGACATAGACGATGTACTGAAGGTCGTAGGGGGAAAAATTGCGTCTGATCGAGTTAATAAGCAATTGGATATGGAAAATTTCTTTTCCACTGCAACCATCGGCAGATCCATCATCATTGAGCACGTTTTGAATTCAGAAGCACCCAAAGAAGAAATATCCGATCGAATCAAGCATGTAAACGTTTACTTCGATAAACTCATTCATTTTGCATTATCCCATTATACCGAATTGAAAACGATGGAACTTGAAGAACGCTATCAATTCATAAGCCCAAACCATAAAGACCGTTTAACACTCCTTGGCCAAATGACCTCGAGCTTTGTCCATGAATTCCGAAATCCACTGACATCCATAATGGGATTCATACAATTGTTACAGGCAGAACAACCGGAAATAAAATACCTTGATATCATTTCAAAGGAATTGGATCAGCTCAATTATCGGATTACACAATTTCTTAATATTTCCAAAAAGGAAACTTCAACATCACCACCAGATCTATTTTCCATTGCTAAGCTAGTTAACGAGGTCATTGAATTTTTATATCCAAGCATTTTGGAAGTAAATGCTTCCATTACATGTAATATCGCCGATGATGCCGTAATTTCCGGTTCTGAAGAAGAATTCCGTCAGGTATTACTTAATATTATTTTAAATGCTCTTGATGTGGTTGCAGGGATGCCTTCCCCATCCATTTACATTTCAGGCTCTGAGTCACCACCCGGCATCCTTACCTTAAATATTTCCAACAATGGGCCGAAGATACCTGACGAGGTCCTGCCGAACATTTTTGAACCATTCATCACCACAAAAAAAAGAGGAACGGGATTGGGACTATTCGTCTGTAAAGAAATCGTTTTAAAACATCAAGGAACCTTATCCTGCCACTCTACCGATTTCCTAACGACCTTTTCCATACAATTGAAAACTAAATAATGGATAAATATCCTTTTTTCCATGGGTTTTTAGTGTGAAATTTTTGACTGATTGACGTCCAGTTACTTATACTAATAGTTAGGTTCCACTACTAATCGAGGTGAATAATCCTATAGATTGAAAATAAAACCCTCATAATATTCATACAAGATAATCGATCTTATTTTTCATCTAAAATTTTATACATTAATATCATTTCATCTATTATTGGTTTTGGGAGGTGACTGGGATAATTAAGTCGTTCGGTACATCAGGCGATTCAATTAAGTCCCACACTAATTGGACATATTAAGTTTTTTATTAGTCATTATTTTAATCGCTTTAACTGCCTTTTTTGTAGCTTCGGAATTTTCGATCATAAGGGTCCGCAGCTCCAGGATCGATCAATTGATTGAAGAGGGAAGCAAAAAAGCGATTGCGGCCAAGAAGGTTACATCCGATCTTGATGAATACCTATCCGCCACACAACTTGGAATAACCGTTACTGCCCTTGGATTGGGGTGGCTAGGACAACCGACTATCCTAAAATTGGTTGGACCTTTATTCAATGCCTTGAATTTCCCTCAAGAAGTCACAAACATTCTGACATTTGTCATTTCATTTTCCTTGATAACGTTCCTGAATGTGGTAGTAGGTGAATTGGCTCCAAAGACGGTTGCCATCCAAAAGGCTGAGCAAGTGGCCTTGGCTATTGCCGGCCCGCTGATTTTTTTCCATAAGATTGCCTTTCCCTTCATCTGGGTATTGAACCATTCTTCACGTTTCGTTGTCGGATTATTTGGCTTCAAACCTGCATCCGAAAGCGAAATAGCCCATACGGAAGAAGAATTGCGTTTCATCCTGTCGGATAGCTATAAAAGCGGAGAGATTAACCAGTCCGAATTTAAATATGTAAGCAACATCTTTGAATTCGATGACCGTGTTGCCAAAGAAATCATGGTACCAAGGACAGAAATCATGACGATATCCAAAGATGAAACGGTACAGGAATTCGTCGATGTGGCCAAAATGGAGAAATACACTCGATATCCTGTTGTCGAAGGTGATAAAGACCATGTCATCGGCTTAGTGAACTTAAAGGAGGTTTTCTCGGATCTTATAAAGAATCGGGAAATCCATATCAAAGCGATTGAAAATTACACTCGTCCGATCATTCGAGTTATGGAAAATATTCCCATTCACGATTTACTGTTGAAAATGCAAAAAGAACACATTCATATGGCTATTTTGATGGATGAATACGGCGGTACTTCAGGACTTGTCACAGTTGAGGATATCCTCGAGGAAATCGTTGGGGAAATTCGTGATGAATTCGATATCGATGAAGTCGCATCGATCAGGAAAATCAAAGATGGACACTATATTTTAGACTCTAAACTTCTTGTAAAGGAAGTGAATGATTTACTTGGCATTCACTTGGAGGAAGATGATGTCGATACTATAGGCGGATGGGTCCTTACTGAAAATTATGATGTGAATGTAGGGGACATCATGGAAAAAGACGGATTCTGCTTTAAAGTGATTGAAATGGAAGATCACGCCATTCGTTCTATCGAGGTGACAAAAAAGGTCGTACAGCTTCCTCTGGAAGAAGACCTTCCCCAAGGATAATAATTAAAAACAGCCACGTAAAAGGTGATTTTACATGGCTGTTTTTTGATGTAATCATTTATCGAAAAACCGTCCCATTTTTTTGACCGTTACGATTGGAGGTGTACTCTTTTTTTTCCAGATGATATAAAGCATGATAAGTATAAAGGAAAAACCAGCTACCGGAATAAGATAAGGTGCAGTTATTTCCCTGATTTGCTGCCAATTTTCGCCGAGGATCCGCCCTAAGGTCAGAAACAATATGGTCCAAGGTATGACAGCGGCAATCGTATAAAATATAAACTTCCATACGGACATCCTTGCAATTCCGGCAGGGATGGAAATGGCATGGCGAACAACGGGAATGAATCGTGCCGTAAAAACCACTCCTACCCCATAACGTTGAAACCACTCTTCAGCCATTACGATATGATTTTCTTTAATGAAAATATATTTTCCATACTTCAAGAGAAAGGGCCGTCCTCCATAATAACCAGCCCAATAGAGAAATAGTTGTGCCATCGTCCCACCTACCACACCAGCTAAGACAGCTCCCCAAAAATTCATTTGCCCCAGGCCGACCAAATAACCACCGTATCCAAGAACAAGCTCACTCGGGATGATTTCAACCATCAGACCCAATAAAACTCCCATATACCCCATTTCTGCAAACCAATTCAATATCGTTATTATAAGCTGTGATATCATGCAATCGGACTCCCTTAAATCTAAATTTCAAATTGTTTGTCCTTCTATCCTATTTCAGCTCATAAGGTTCTATTCGATTTTTCATTTCCTGCTTCACCGGTATTACTTTAGGAATGCACAAAAAAAGACCAGCTGATATGTACCCCGGTCTCATTGCATCAATATTCTTTTAGCTCCCTTTTTTGGGAAAATTGAGTAAAAGCAGCTGTGGTGAGTAAGGATGAATCGTTTTGTGAAACATTAGTGAAAATCTCTCGGCGTGATTTCGTTTTTTCAATATGAATCCCGAGATTCTTAAACTTGTTGATTATTTGATTATTCATACTTACCCTCCCTTTCTGCTGTATCGTTATCCTTTAACTTCCCATTTAACGAAAGGATAAAACCCATTTAAACAATTCCATCAAAAAAACATTTTACACGGTGTCAATTTACTTGAATGGTTTGCAATTGGTGTTCATGCACTTCGTCTTTTTCTACATGTACCTGCACCTTATAGGTTCCCGATTCTTCGAATGATACCTTATTTAGATATGTCCCATTTCCATCTTCTTCAGCTTTGGTGAAATGACTCTCTTCGCTGCCTTCCTTCCATACCTCAAAATTCACATCAGCATTTGTCAGTGGCTTACCATCCAATTCTACGGTTGCTTCAAAGTTCGAACTGTTTCCTGCTTTTACAGGGTTACTTTGAAACTCGATTGATACATCCGTACTTGGATGAACCGATGCACCTTCACTTTCATGTTCTGGAACGACAACTTCTTTTTCAGGCATCACATGAAGGCCTTTGGCCGTTACATGGGAAACTACAATATATTTGCCTTGTTCTTCAAAAGTATGCATCACTTGATACACGCCACTTCCAGTATTCTTTGCTTCCAGCATTTCCCGTTTATCCTGTCCGGACTTTCTCACTTCAAACAGTACCTCATCAGCTTCATTCACCAATCGGCTTCCTTGTTTTACTGACGTTTCAAGAATGACTTCTTTGCCAGGCTCCACTTTCCCTTTAATGACGATTGAAGCATCCATCGAATCCGGAACAGCACTGTTCACTTCTTTATCCTCTGGCATTTCAGTCTCTTGACACCCAGCCAGCATAAATAACAACGCAGAACATATATAGAATTTTTTCATAAAAACTTCCCTTTACTATTTATTTAGACTAAAAATCTGTCCTTTTCATACTGCCCATCCTTTCCTTTTTTCAGATTTTTATACATAATTCAATATCAAATAGTTCGCATCACGGTGACTGAAGTCAGCATGGCTACCGCAATGATCGTTAAAAATGAATATAAAAAGATTGAAGTCCCTACAACGCTCAGTCCGCAAAGCAGTACGCATCCGTCAATGAAAAAAATCAGCAAACCGACATTGAGCCCACTCTTCCTGGAAATGATCTGTGCCAGCATATCCGTTCCGCCAGTAGAGGTTCCATACCGAAGCATCAAGCCTATTCCAAGTCCAATCAACCCTCCCCCAATTATCGCACTTACATAAATGGGAAGATTCCATCCGGTGACGACATCGGAAAAAATATCGATGCATAAAGAGGAAAAAAGCAAGCCATGCAAGCTGTTCAGAAATAGTTTTTTTTCAAAGTACCAAGCATATATATATAATGGAATGCTGCTCAAAATCACACCCAGGCCTGTTGGAAGTCCCATATAGTAATGGAAGATCAGCCCAATCCCTATCATGCCCCCATCCAATAAATGATAAGGGATCAGAAAAAAATTGATCCCCACACCCACAAGCATGCTGCCGGCAATGATCGCTGCCATCCTTTCCATGATTTTCATGGCTGCCACCCCCTTTAATCTGCATTAAAACCTGTCCAGTTTTTATAGAATATGTTTATGCCGTCCAAAAAATAATGAAATTGGCCATTTTTTTTGAAGCAGGCTCTCAGTTTTCTGAATATTCTATAATATAATGCAATAAATTAGAGAAAACAGTCAAAAATCGCTAATTATTAGCTCAAATTGATCCTTTACAAGCAATTTACCGGATTTAAGGAGCCCTAAGCTGTTTGACTGAATGACTAACTCTTTCTATAATGAAAGTATTTAAATTGATTAAATGAGGTGATTTGATGGGGCATTAAAGAATGTTCGTTTTGACGGACGGACGCTGCTTTGCGTAACGGATATGTGCATACTTTTGAAAAATGGCTGCACTCCTTCATACAGAAATTCTTCTATTTCCCGTCTACGCATCGCTAATCGGCATATACTATTATTCTCTTCATCACTCGAAAAAATGGGAGTTCAAGCGGCTGCACACCTATTTACCACAGCTATTTTGAATAAATCCCGAAAATATTCAGCACAGCAAAAAAAATATACTTGTATATTTTAAAAATGTAGGAGGTGGACTCCTTATTCGTCTCGATGGCGAGTTAAGGGAGACTATTTGGACATAATAAACTTGGTTCTTATTGCCATTTTAATTGCTTTAACAGCATTTTTTGTAGCTACGGAGTTTGCAATTGTTAAAGTGAGAAGCACGAGGGTCGATCAATTAATTGAAGAAGGAAAGCCGAATGCTATTTCAGCAAAGAAGGTCATATCCAACCTAGATGAATACCTCTCGACATGCCAGCTTGGAATTACAGTTACCGCTCTTGGGCTTGGGGTGCTTGGGGAACCGACAGTTGAAAACATTTTGCACCCACTCTTAATTCAATTGAATCTTCCAGATTCCGCTTCACATGCACTCTCAGTTGCAATTGCCTTTTCTTTCATAACCTTCATACATGTGGTTGTTGGAGAACTGGCACCGAAAACATTGGCGATTCAAAAAGCGGAGCAAGTAACTTTATTGGTTTCCAAACCTTTAATTGGTTTTAACAAAGTCATGTATCCTTTCATCTGGGTACTGAATGGCTCTGCAAGGACGCTTACAAAAATGCTAGGATTAAAAGCAGTTTCCGAACATGATTTGGCTCATACAGAAGAAGAGCTTCGTATCATTGTTTCCGAAAGCTATAAAAGTGGCGAAATTAACCAATCTGAGTTTAAATATGTGAATAAAATTTTTGAATTCGATGATCGGATTGCAAAAGAAATCATGGTTCCACGTACAGAGATTGCAACGGTATCCAAAGATGATACGATCCAACAGTTTTTCACCGTTATGGCGGAAGAAAACTTTACACGATACCCTGTCATCGATGGTGATAAAGATCATGTTATCGGAATGGTCAACATCAAAGAGCTATTCACTGAAATGATAGACAAGAACAATCAGGCAGCGTCAACGATCAACCGATATGTTCGTCCGATCATCCGTGTCATCGACAGTATCCCAATTCACGATTTACTTTTAAAAATGCAAAAGGAACGCATTCACATGGCTATCCTCATGGATGAATACGGCGGTACATCAGGATTGGTGACCGTTGAGGATATCCTTGAAGAAATCGTTGGCGATATCCGTGATGAATTCGACCTGGATGAAGTGCCGGATGTCCGCAAATTAAAAGAAGATCACTATATCATCGATGCCAAGGTATTAGTCAGTGAAGTGAATGATTTACTTGGATTGGATATCAACGATGAAGATATTGATACGATGGGCGGATGGATCCTTACCGAGAATTACGAGGCCAAACAAGGCGATATCCTGACTTATGGTCCCTATAACTTCAGGATAAAAGAAATGGAAGATCACCATATTTGTTATATTGAAATATATAAACCAGCAAAAGTCGTAAGCGAAGTAAAAGAATTCCCGATGATATCACAAACCGAAATCGTTTCATGATTTTAACCCCCGCTCCTAATTGACAATAGGAGCGGGGGTTATTTTTTTTCAACTGGTACATGAAATAAAATAAACACATAATATATAAAATCTGCTGCATTTAGATTGAATGATAACATTAAGTATAGTTCTACCTTTATTGTTTCATACTGTTAGAAAAGCGATACTTTTTGAAGGAGTGAGGAATTATGAAACTCATAACCATCTGCCAGCACTGCAAAGGGAAAGGGAAAACCCGCTATTTGCAATTCTTTTCACGTGACTGCAATCATTGCAACGGTCACGGTAAAGCGGTAAAAGATATGTCCAATTTAAGAAATCAGGCAAAACACTTCTAATAATCTCATATTTTGAAGTTTGATTTAATCACACCTGCCCTCTTTAACGTATCATAAACAATCAGTATCGAAGGTCCAAGGAAAAGCCCAATGAAACCAAGCATTTTAAACCCTAAATAAAGACTGACCAACGATGCCAAAGGACTCAACCCCATATTTGCTGAATAGATTTTTGGTTCGATGGTCCTTCTTATGATGGTTATGACCAGGAACAGGATAATAAGGCCAATCCCTAGATGATGGTTTCCTTGCGCCCAAACAATTACTGCCCAAGGAACCAGTATAGATCCCGTCCCCAGGATAGGAAGAATGTCCACAACAACTATTAACAGTGCCAATGGGATCGTATACTTCACATTTAACAACCAAAGTCCTCCATAAGCCATGATGAACGTAATTAAACTCAACAGGATTTGTGCCTTGATGAAGCCAACTGCTGCCATACTTAAATCTTGATAAACTAGCGATATCTTTTGATAGGTGGATGTCTTCAAATAAAGGATTGCCTTTTTCCTTAACTTAGGCAATTCGAGACTAATTAAGAATAAAGCGATTAAATAAATTAAAAAATCAATGAAAAATCCCGGAATGAGTGTAACGAACTGAACCATATCCTGAACAAAACCCTCAGTGAAACCTTCTAGAGCCATGACTCCCTTTTCCATCGTTTGTTCTATGGACTGAATGAGATTTGGCGGCAACGTTTGGGAATATTGTTCCCATTGCCTAATGACCGGCAATAACGCCGTCAAATACATTTCACGTATGAATCCAGGAAATTCTTCCGAATAGACAATGACCTTCTTGATTAAAACCGAAAAGGAAAAATAAGTGACGCTCATAAGCCCGCCTACATATAAAACAAATGAAATCAATACTGCCCAAATCCGGTGCAGCTTTGCCGTTTCACCAATCATGCGGACCATTCCATCCAAAAGGATGGCAGTGAGTAATGCTAATATCAAAGCCCATGAATAGGGAATGACGATAAATATGCCTAAAAGGAAAATACCCCTCCAAAACCAGCGAAAAAAAACAGCGGCATTCACTAAGTAAACCCTCCTTGCACTTCTTGTTCTCCTTATATTTATGAAACGGGGTCGTATATATTTCGCTAATACGTTTTATTTTCTCAATAAGGGGAAAAAGAGATACAAAGGGATGGAGGGATTGACATTGGATAACAAAGATAAAGAAAAGTATGTTGAAGAGCGTAATGATAAATCCAAGGCATTCAAGGAAAATCAGGAAAAACAACTGGAACGTGATCAAGTAATCATGCCCATCGATGATTTACCAATTGATGAAATTAAATATGAACGACAAGAAGAACGAAATAAAAAAGAAACAAAACACCGCTCCACCAGCGAGAGGTTTTAATCAAAAACCAGCCCACTCAGAGGCTGGTTTTTGTTTGCAGGATATATCGCATTCAGCTTCAAGGTAAGTTGTCGTATCGACTTTTACCAATTCTCGGAGGCACTTATGGACAATTGAAGGAAAAAATAAATTTTTGCCATCATATATTACAGTTTGTAGACAAAAGGGGTTCGGAAAACGTATCTTTCATTAAATGATGTTCCGGCACCAACTGACCCAAAGCAACACCTTCAACTCCTCAGGTATAGTTTCTAACTAAATGTTATAACAAAGTTGATTGGAGAGAAGGTACGAGACTCCTGCGGGAAAAGCGCGTCCAAGGGAGACCCCGCAGGCGCAAGCCGAGGAGGCTCCCGGACCGCCCGCGGAAAGCGAGTGCCTGGAGCGGAAATAAACGCCCAAATGGACAAACCATAAAAAACTGTAGTCAAACTCGAATTCTCGAATTTGACTATAGTCTGAAATATATTCATCATATATTAAGGTTCTTCTTGTGATAGTGTATATGCTTTACCCATTTTTTTCTTGATGATTCAGGGAGACTGGACTCTCCCTGAATTCTTTCATTCTGCGATTATCTTCCCTTTTCTGCTTTGTTTCCAAAAATAAACATTGACTGAAATAAATGATTCTTTACAATAGACTTTTAAGAATTAAAGAATATAATGGATTGGTCGACCATTATAAAGGAGAATCATATGACGAACCCTACTCAATTATTTCATCAATATTTACAAGTATCCAGATCATTAGTCAGCAAAATGAATGAACAAATTACAGCCCTGGAAATTTACCATAATCAGTGGACAATATTGAATTATTTAAAGAACTGTGGATATTCCACAATACCTGATATTTGCAATTACCTGGATGTAGATGGTGTCATCATCACACGTTCGGTCAACAGCATGGAACAGAATAATATGATTAAACAGGTCCCTGGAAAAGATGAACAGGAAAAACGAATCGAACTGACTCCTCGGGGCAAAGAGGTACATACAAAATGCCTTAAGATTGCAGAAAAAATCGAAGGAAAAGCCCTGGAAGGCATTACTGAAGAAGAACAGGACTTATTTTTCCAGACGGTCCTTAAAATCCTCAATAATATAAGAAACTGAATGGGGATCTTATATTATTGTTGAATCAGTGAGAATCAGGGCCTTCCCATTGATCACTTTCGCTATAGCCATGCCTTTTTTAAAAGTCGGATTCCTTCTTCGATTTCCCTTTCGGTTAAACCACCGTACCCAATCAAAATAGTCGGCTCTTTTACCTTCTTTGAAAGATAAACCGAAGTGGGGTGGACTTTAACCCCAACACTGGCAGCCTTTTGAATGAGCTCTGACTCACTGCTGCCGTTTTTTACTTTTAATAGAATGTGCAATCCTGACTTTTCACCGATTACGGCTACACGATCATGGAAGCCCTCTTCAATTGCATTCAGCAACACCTTATTCTTTTTACGATAAATCGTTCGCATTTTATTCAGATGGCGTTCCCAATGTCCATTTTTCATAAAAAGACAGAGCGTTTCCTGAATCAGTCTGGAAACGGTCTGTTTGTATCCTATTAGCTTCTCCTTATATTGGCATGCCAACTCCTTGGGTAACACCATATACCCCACTCTGATTGATGGGATTAGCGACTTTGAAAACGTGCCTAGGTAAATGACCTTTCCATTTGTGTCCAACCCCTGCAAGGACGGAATCGGTTTACCTGCATGACGGAATTCCCCGTCATAATCATCTTCAATAATAAAACCATTTTTCCCCACTGCCCAATTCAACAATTCCACCCTTCTGGTTATCGGCATGATCATACCCGAAGGAAATTGATGGGAAGGAGTGACATAGGCAACATTCGCTGCACTTTCTTTCAAGGATTCCACACTCATTCCGCTTTCATCTAATGGAATGAATGCCATATCGGCCCCCTCCAGCCCCAGTACCTCCCTAACCCGATGAAAGCCAGGGTCTTCCAACCCAAATATCCGCTCATTTCCAAGAAGTAACCGCAGTAGATGGATGAAATACTGTGTACCTGCCCCAATGATGATTTGATCAGCGCCGCAGCGAACTCCTCTCGATTGAAATAGATAGGAAGAGATTTCAGCCCGGAGCCCCCATTCCCCTTGAGGATCATCGCTCATGAACATTTCCCTTTCATGTAGATACAACGTATTATTCAAGCATTTTTTCCACACAGCATGCGGGAAAGCATCCACATCCACCCGGCCATGATTGTAATCGATCTTATTCTTTTCATACAGAGGGCCTTTCATCACCTCTGCAACATGCAACTGCTCATTCAAAGGTGAGATCGGTTCTAAATCGGCTACATAAAAACCTTTCCTTAATTGACTTTCCACATACCCTTCTGCCATCAACTGCTGATAAGCCGTATCCACTGTATTCAGGCCTATACCTAAATGCACGGCTAATTTACGTTTAGAAGGCAGTTTCGTTCCTGCCTTTATTTGCCCATTCTGGATTTCCGTTTTAAAGTATTTATACAATTGGACATATAAGGCTTCATCTTTATTCGTTTTATCTATGGTAAGAGTGATTTCAAACATTTGGTCCTCCTTAAAACTGGTTCCATAAATTATATCAGCTTTGGTCCTTATTGCAGGACCAGATTATTTTTATAATGAGGATATCAAACAAGAGGAGGACACTATGGAGCATATCGAATTATTCGGGAAATACGTGATACTCACCCCAATGATGGATCATCATATCGAACCGCTTTACGCCGCTTCCCTGTCATCTGAAATATGGAAATGGAGCGCCACAAAGATCTTGTCATATGAAGAGGCGATTTCCTATGTAAAGGAAGGAATTCGGGCAAGGGAACAAGAACTTCATCATCCGTTTGTCGTAATCGATCAGGCTAACGATGCGATAGTTGGCAGCACTAGCTTAAGAAATATTCAATTTGATAATCAATCTCTGGAAATCGGTGCGACTTGGTATCATCCCGACAAATGGCGAACAGCCATAAACACAGAATGTAAGTACCTGCTATTGAAGCATGCTTTTGAAAAGTGGCATATGAAACGGGTTGAATTCAGGACGGACGAATTGAACAAAAGATCACGTGCAGCAATAGCCAGGCTCGGCGCACTTGAAGAAGGCATTTTACGGATGGAGAAAAAACTGCAAGATGGAAGGATAAGGAATACGGTGGTTTACAGCATCCTCGAGCACGAATGGCCCTGTGTGAAAAAGAATTTGGAAGCTTTTTTGGAAAAATGAAGATGGAGAAAAAGAGTACCGCTCATTTTGGACACTCTTTTTCTCTTGCTCTATTTTTCAGGTGAGTCTTTATGATCCGATTCAATCCTCGCTAAAGAATCCTTTTTACTTTTCGTTGATCGAATGAATATGAAAACGACAATTGCAAATAAAAGCGGCATTAGTAAAGCAAAAACAAGATAAATCATATCTCCAAAGAACAAGTTCATTCCCCCTAAGCAATTCGACCCGCACTTTTGTCTTTAAAGCTATTCCCTATAATTGATCATTGCTTAGTCTCCCGTTCCCATCAAATACTTTTTGACAAGCGGATCATATCCTGACACTGGATCCCATTTTCATAAATGGCCTCGGTATAGTTTATATTAAAAAAGTCGCGATCGATCCCAGTTATTCTAAAACCGCATTTTTGGTAAAGGGCAAGTTGTCCTATCCCCGAATTCCCAGTTCCGATTTCAATCGTTTTATAACCTTGTTCCCTTGCATGGCTTATGGCGTGTCCAATCAATTGTTTACCGATTCCTTTTCCATGGTGCCGTTCGTCCACTGCGATGTTCATTATCTCTATCAGTTCAGGACCTTTTTGCAGCAAAACATAGACTCCAATCATTCGCTTATCCATCTCGGCAACAAAGCACGTCCCACTTCCCAAGTATGCTTCCACCAATTTCCTTGAAGGATCAGCCAAAAGCAACAAATGCATCGGCGGGGACTCCTCCCTCAATAATTCCCTTATCTCCATTTCCATTCAAACCCTTCTCATTTTAGTTCTTCTACAAGAAGTTCCATCAATTCTGATGCCGGAAGGTCCCTGCTCAATTTATACCCCTGTCCTGCCCACAACGCCATCAATTCAGGATTGTTTTTTTGTCCTGCCGCTTTTCGCATATGCTTGGTCATGTGATGGACATAAGGATAGGCGGCTGGTGCAACGCTATCATATTCCATTAAAAAATGATTCACCAGCCCGCGTGCCCTCCTGCCGCTGAAGGCGCGGGTAACAGAGGTATGAGTAAAGCGCGGATTTCCGAGAGCTGCCTTATGAACGGGACTTGCCCCGCTTTCGGGACAGCGTAGGAAAGCTGTTCCCAATTGTGCGGCTGTTGCTCCCGCTGCGAGCACGGCAGCGATATCCTTTCCACGCATCAGTCCACCTGCCGCAATGATCGGTAACTTCAGTTCATTTTCAATCATCCGTATTAGAACTAAGAGACCATAATCGTCTTCTGAGCAGTTTTCAAAGCTTGCTCGATGCCCTCCTGCCTCAATCCCCTGGACACATAGAACATCGGCACCTGCACTTGCCGCCCTTTTTGCTTCCTGTAGGTTGGTCACTGTCACGGCAATATGGGAACCTGCACTTTGTAGCTCCCTTATTACATTTTCCGAAGGACAGCCAAACGTAAAACTGACGACAGCGACCCGAGCCTCCATTAATGCAGTTAGTTTATTTCCCCAATCATCATCATCACTATCGGCTTTTCCAACCTCAGCCCCTACACTCTCAGCCTCTTTTTTGATTTTTTCACCATAGGCAGATAATAACGTTTCATCCACCACTTCGTTGCCTGGCACAAATACATTCACACCAAAAGGGCGTTCGGTCAATTGACGAGTCTGCCCTATCTCGTCCTTCATCTCTTCTGCAGTCTTATAGCCAGCTGCGAGAAAGCCCAATCCTCCTGCATTGGATACGGAAGCCGCAAGCTTTGGAGTGGAGGCTCCTCCTGCCATCGGTGCTTGAATGATTGGATATTTCAGTAAATCTTTAAACATTCCACACAACTCCTTTTGATTTTTCTTCATGCCCTTATCATTTTTAAGTTTTCTTGGTATAATGATTGTCTGTAAGAGAAAAGTGTCTTAATGATCACCCTTTATATCTTGCAAATATAAAACATAGGTGGTAAATAAAAAATGGAAACAAAACCATATAGAGTATTACTTTATTATTTGTATGTACCTATCGAGAATCACGAAGAATTCGCAGCCGAGCATCTTGCGGCATGTAAAGCACTTGAATTGAAAGGCCGTATCCTGGTGGCATCAGAAGGTATCAACGGGACTGTTTCAGGTACGATCGAACAAACCAACCAATATATGGACATGATGAAAGCAGATCCCCGATTTGCCGATATCGTGTTTAAAATAGATGAAGCCGATGGCCATGCTTTCAAAAAAATGCATGTTCGTCCACGCAATGAACTTGTCACGCTTCGTCTGGAAGATGACATCAACCCGAACCGGACGACAGGCCAATATTTGAGCCCGAAGGAATTCTTCGAGCAAATGCAAGATGAAAATACTATCGTCCTTGATGCCAGAAATGACTATGAATATGATCTAGGACATTTCAGGGGTGCAATCAAGCCGGAAATCACGAATTTCCGGGAACTTCCGGATTGGGTCCGTGAAAATAAACAAATGTTCGAAGGTAAAAAAATCCTTACGTACTGCACAGGCGGCATCCGCTGCGAGAAGTTCTCCGGCTGGCTTGTCGAAGAAGGCTTTGAGGATGTTAGCCAGCTGCATGGCGGCATCGCGACATACGGGAAGGATCCCGAAGTACAAGGCGACCTTTGGGATGGCCAAATGTATGTATTCGATGAAAGAATTGCCGTACCCATCAATCAAAAGGAACACGTCATTGTCGGACGCGATATTTATTCCGGGGAGCCTTGTGAACGCTATGTCAATTGCGCTAACCCTGAATGCAACAAGAAAATCCTTTGCAGTGAAGAGAACGAACACAAATATATGCGCAGCTGTACCCACGAATGCCGAGTGCATCCGCGTAACCGCTATGTAGTCGAGCATAACCTTTCTGAAGAAGAAGTGGCTGAGAGATTACAGCGAATTGAAGAAACCATTACAGCAAAATAATCAACCAAACCCGAATCAGTGGACATGATCCCTATTCGGGTTTTTTATTATATCCTCATAAATTTTTCAATACATTTTGGCAATCAATAAACTTCCAAACTAACTACCCTAAAATTCAATCCTTACTCTTACTTCTATATCTAAATAGAAAAACCCTTTTTAAAACAAAAGAATTTAGCCCAAGTACTGCCGAAAAATGGCTCATATTTATATTTTATGAAAGATTCTTATATCATGAACACTTGTAGAAACAAGGAGGAAACGTAAGCTAAGTGTCTGTTATATTTTAATAAAAGGTATAAGTTGGGGGATTATTCGATGTATCAATTTCAACATGAATTCCAACGAAAAGAAAGGATTTTTAAGGCCTACATCTTTGTATTTATCTTAACAGCGTTAGTCAATATCGTTCTAATTTTGGTGGATACTAATTCAAGTTATCCGATGTTTCGTGGCAGTATGAGTTTATTTTTTTTCTGTACCATTCTATACTTCGGCTTACGAAGGAACACTTGGGCTGTGCTCATCATTAAATCTTTTGTATGGGTGCATCTATTCTTATTAATTATCGTCTTTCTTAGTTTTATTTAAATGAAAAAAAAGCGATTCCCCTTTAGAAGAATCGCTCTTGCTTCATTAAATTTAATTCTCCTCTGAACTGACAACAATTCCGCAAGCTTGTCGATCGCCTGCATCACCAGTTTTCAAGGTATCTTCATCAGGTCCTTTTTCTCCATTGGCTTCATAACGGTCAGGGATATTGGCAAAGTTGTCTGGATTTGCATGAACGATGACAGCCAACTCCTCTTTCTTCAGTTGGTCCACTGTCATGTTATCCAATGTTGCCGTATACTTCGCTGTCCCATCTTCTTTTACATAGAGAGGGGGCATGTCCCCTGCATGATTCGAGTGGGTTTCTTCAGTTGGATTGAAGTGCCCCCCCGCTGTAGTGAAAGGGCCATCCTTAGCATCCGCTTCACATGCTGCGTTTTCGTGAACATGGAATCCGTGATAGCCTGGCTCAAGGCCTTCCAAAGCGGTCTCGATCACTACAGCATTTTCTTCCGCGGTAAAGTTTACCGTACCAAGCGTTTTACCTTCTACATCTTTCATTTCCGCTTTAACCTGCGGATCAACCCCTGTTTGTGTTCCTTGTCCCATCGTATTCATGTCCTCGGCATTTTTGTCGGCCTGATTTGAATCATCAGCAGAATTACATCCATACAGTAAAAAGGCAGCACACATAGGAAGCACGAGTTTTTGTTTATAATTCATGATAAATTCCCTCACTCTCTTTATGTATATTCCTCTTATTACTTTCCACTATTATGGAAGAATAAACAGAAAGCGGGATAAATAGGAAAATAGATTACATCAGTGAGAGTGAGCCCCTTACTAAATACACAGACAAGAATTATACATTATAGCTTAATGGGCTCACATTTTACAAAGTGATGACACCGAAAGTAATGGCTGCGATCGTCATGATGATCGTTGACCCAAAAGCCCATTTAAACAGGAATTTTTGATGATCCCCAAAATCCACGCCTACAAGACCAATCAATATGAATGTTGCAGGCACCAATGGCGATAATGGGAACCCTGTGGTCGAATGACCTAATAAAGCGGCCCTTCCGATTTCTACAGGGGCAATACCGAAGTTCGATGCCGTTTCACTTATGATTGGTAGAATGCCAAAGTAATAGGCATCAGGTGAGAATATGAACCCCATCGGAATACTCGTTAGCGCTACCACAAGCGGCAAATGTGCCCCAAGCCAATCCGGAATGACGGTTACGATTGAAGCTGCCATCGAGTCCATCATCTTTGTTTCTGTGAATACACCTGTAAATATTCCTGCAGCGAAAATGAGCGTACAGATCATCACGAAACTATTGGCATGACTTAAAATCCTTTCCTGTTGTTCTTGTGGGTTCGGAAAGTTAACAAATAATGCAATCGCAAAGGCGGAGGCAAATAGGATTTGAATTGGCAGCACTTCCATCACTAACAATACCATCAGTAAAATCGTCAAGAGCCAATTAAACCAAAATAACTTGGATGTTCCTTTAGGTGTGGTTTCAACAGCTGCAGCCTGTTCACTCATACCAGGTGGCATGGTCGTCTCCTTCGAACTGACTCCTAATCTCTCCCTTTCCTTTTTGCCAAGTACATATGCCGAAAAAAGAGTCCATATAAGCCCGCAAATCATGACCGGAATGAGCGGAAGGAATAACTCCGATACTTCAACTTGAAGGCTAGCGGCCGCTCTCACCAAAGGACCGCCCCATGGAATCATATTCATGACCCCAGCACCTAAACCAACGACACAGGCCAGTACGAGCCTGTTCATCCCTAATTTCATATAAAGCGGAAGCATGGCCGAAACGGTGATCATGAATGTGGAAGAACCGTCTCCATCCAAACCTACCAATATGGTTATAATGGCGGTTGCCATGACAACCTTTAGCGGATCGCCTTTTACAAAACTCAGTATTTTCGCGATCATCGGCTCGAATAAACCAACGTCAATCATTAAACCAAAATATAAAATAGCAAAAACGATCATGACTGCTGTCGGTGTAACCTTTAAAATACCTGCCACCATCATATCTCCCATTTCAGATGCAAACCCGCCAATCAGACCAAAAGCTATCGCCGTGAAGATAAAAGCGACGACAACGGATAGACGCTTTGTGATGACTAAGACCAAAAACGTTAAAATCATGCAAAATCCTAAAATAGTTAACATGCTGAAAACTCCTTTAATTTGAAAAATGAACGCTTTTTATTTTATCTAATTTTTCTGAAAAATCAATATTTTCACATTATACCATTTGCACATTCATTAAAAAACCAGTTTTTATCATCAAAAATCAAATTCGTTTAAAAAATCAGCTAATTTCTGTATACTATTATTTAGGAACCCGAAGTTTTTTTCGGAGGAAAGAAGTGTTGTATGTAAAATGAATGCTCATAAAGTAGCTAAACGGAATCTTTTCATCATGTGGTTCGCCAACTTCTTCATAGGCGGAAGCATGACGATGGTTCTTCCATTCATATCTTTATACATTGGAACATTCGGGGATTATTCGACTCAATACATCCAGCATTGGTCCGGATGGACATTTGGGATCACTTTTGTGACTGCCTTTTTATTTTCCCCCATTTGGGGACGGATTGGTGACCGGTATGGCAGAAAGAAAATCTTGATTGCCTGTGCCTTTGGGATGGGACTGTCCATTTTCTTGATGGGATTCGTTGAAAATGTTTGGCAGCTATTCGTCTTAAGGATGTTCACGGGAATTTTCACTGGCTTCATATCCATGTCACAGGCCTTCATATCAACGCAGACCCCGAAAGAAATTGCCGGACGCGTACTGGGGACACTGCAAACGGGTAATATAACTGGTTCACTTTTCGGGCCATTGCTTGGAGGCATTCTTGCAGACACACTCGGCTATTCAACCGCCTTTAAATTCACCTCCATCACCATTTTCATCTCTGGACTTCTTGTTTTTGCAACCAAGGAATATCAAATGGAACGGCAAAAGGGAACAAAGTCGAGCTATACAAGCAGGGAGGTTCTTTCGCATATCTTACGGAATCCGATCCTAGTGAATGTCATGCTCATTTCGACCCTTGTTCAAGTTGCCCACTTCAGCATCCAGCCCATTCTTTCTTTATACGTTGGCGAGCTGCATGGAACTTCCAATCTTGGATTTTATTCAGGTATCGCCTTTTCTGCAGCAGGCCTAGGGAATTTATTGATGGCGCGTCACTGGGGTAAGATAGGTGATCGGCATGGACATGTGAAGATTCTTGTGCTGCTTCTTTTTCTGACTGCACTTGTCTACTTGCCTGGGGCCTTCATCAATCATTTTTGGCAGCTTGTTTTTGTACGGTTCATACTTGGCATGGCCATAGGCGGCATCATCCCTGTAAGGATTGCCTACATTCGCCAGGAAGCGCCTGTCACAATGCAAGGGGAAGTACTTGGGTACAATACAAGTCTACGCTTTTTAGGCAATATCATCGGACCTGCAATGGGCGGAATGGTCGCCGGTTTCTATGGATTCTCCGCTGTATTCATCACGACCAGCACCTTGCTCCTCATCGCCGGACTTGTCCTCTATTTCGCGATGCACCGCAATCCGGAGTTGGCCAGATCACATTAATCGAAGGCCTGCTTTCAGAAGAAAGCAGGCTTTTATATGTTTAATGCTCATAAAGCCGTAGTACTGGTTACTTCTCAACAGGTTTGTTTGGTCGGATCAGAAAAAAAGTTAGAAGAAAAATCATTGGAAATAGCAGAAGGAAATCTTGTTACTGAAGTGAATGCGGTATTATCGAAGGAAAACCGAGAAAAAAGATTGGAAACGGATCACTTTCAAGCCTTTCAGTGAATAACATGCAACCCTTGTAAAGATGGATTCAACAGAAAATGAATTAAACAAGCTAAATGTTACCGTTGGGGCTAACCACTTTAATATCTTCATCCCCACCCATTAAACTGATAAGTATTTTTTCCGCACTTCAATTTTATGTTAAGATTATTTTAGGCAAATTTTATGAAAGTAAAAGACGCAAAGCCACGGGCCTAACCCAACAACTTAGTTGTCATGGCAGCCGGGCTGCCAAGATTTATCTTGAATTAGATCGCTTTATTATTTATTTCTTGCCCCTTTTTAATTTGCCTAAAATTAGAAAAAGGAGGGTTATATATGTTTTTTCCAACCATTTATTCAGCTACTACGGATGAGAGACACATAGTTAAAGATAAAAATACTTGTGCTTGCGGAACAAGATATAATGTATTCGCAATGTTGACCAGAAGCGACCTACGAAAGATCAGGTTCAAGCATTATAAAGAAGTGACATGTCCAAAATGTAAATCCAGTATCAATGAAAAGGGATAGCCCCTTACACAGGGCTCCTTCACCACTACCATGCATGGTGAAAAGGGAAAATCTCGTTCCGGTAAAAAAATCCATTTTACCTCATGCCCATTGATATAAATCCTTTCGGGAATCCATTCTACTGGCATTATAAGCATGCGTGCCCTGTTTGTAGGCATAATGATAATCCTCCAGCTTAATTGTGGTAACGCCCACCTCCATATGCATCGTCAAGGAAAGCTTCTTGAAAATGGCTGTTCACTAGATAATGGTATGCTTCTTCCCAATACGCAGTTGCGAGTTCCCTTTCGACCGGTATCATCAAAAGCATCACAGCATCCCTTTAGTCATGATGATTTCTTAATATTCAAGTACAGTTGTTCTTTCATAGGATCCCATTCCGAGGCTTATTCTACCTCTTTTTCAATCAGGTTTTAATGGGAAGGCGTAAACTCCACTTCCAGTTTCAATAAAGCCCAATTTAAATGCGTCCATTGCCTTATTGGCTAAATGTATCATTCCAATTCACCACCAACGGAACCGACAACTGCAATTCATCCCCCCATTTTGGGATAATCGTTTCATTCAGTTTCGAAAACCCTATCGAAGTGCTTTACAATAAATGTTTACCGATTCATCGTATAGTAAGATCGAGGTTTCTTCAGCCTTTGTTTCCTCAATTATAGAACTGGCACTTCTTGCACCAAATCTTCCTTCTGAGCATACTCCGTTCATTCGCCTGTAAATGATAAGACATGAATAGCCCTCAATTTGTCGTTTCTATTATCCATATAGATAGAAAGAAGTACTCATGCTATAATTTAGTGCGTTAAAAAAGAAGATTAACACACATAAGTAAAAGAAAGAAGGAGTGTTTCTTTGAATACATCTGCATACAAACAGGAATGGTTTGGCAACGTTCGAGGAGATGTTCTATCCGGAATTGTCGTTGCCTTGGCATTGATTCCAGAGGCGATTGCCTTTTCGATCATTGCTGGTGTAGACCCAATGGTTGGTCTATATGCCTCATTCTGCATTGCCATCGTCATCTCTTTTGTCGGCGGAAGGCCGGGAATGATATCGGCTGCCACTGGAGCAATGGCACTCGTCATGGTCGATCTTGTTAAAGATCACGGCTTGAACTATTTACTTGCTGCAACAATATTGACGGGATTGCTCCAAATTTTACTAGGGGTTTTCAAAATCGGGAAATTAATGAAGTTCATCCCAAAGCCAGTCATGACTGGTTTCGTGAATTCTTTAGCCATCTTGATTTTCACGGCACAGCTCACCCATTTCGTCGGCGAAACATGGATCATGTATGTCATGACAGCCGTTTCATTAGCTATCATTTATCTTTTTCCGCTGATCTCGAAAGTCATTCCTTCACCACTTGTCGCCATCATATTCATGACGATCGTTGCAGTTACTACGGGGGCTACGGTACGGACTGTTGGGGATATGGGGCAATTGACCGAAGCACTTCCGATGTTCATGCTTCCAGACATCCCTTTGACCTTCGAAACTTTGGCGATCATTTTTCCATATTCCATTGCCCTGGCGTTTGTGGGGTTGCTTGAATCGTTATTGACAGCACAAATAGTCGATGGAATGACTGACACGGACAGTAATAAAAATAAGGAAGCCAAAGGCCAAGGAATTGCTAATATCATCGCCGGATGTTTTGGCGGCATGGCAGGATGTGCAATGATCGGTCAATCCGGTATCAATATTAAATCAGGAGGAAGGGGCCGACTCTCCACTTTTGTAGCTGGCGCATTCCTTATGGTATTAATCGTGGTACTGAATGACGTCCTTATTAAAATACCGATGGCTGCACTTGCAGCAGTCATGATCATGGTTTCAATCGGGACATTTGACTGGTCTTCCCTAAAGAGGCTCAATAAGGCTCCAAGGACGGATGCAGCCGTGATGATCGTGACGGTCCTCATTGTCCTATATACGCATGACTTATCAAAAGGGGTATTGGCTGGAGTGCTCTTGAGCATGATTTTCTTCTCAGCTAAAATTTCTAAAGTGACTGTTGAGAAAACGGAAGACATCCATGCTAAGAAAATCACTTATCGTATTAGCGGACAAATATTTTTCGCTTCGGTCCAGGACTTTGTTTCGAAGTTCGATTTCAAGGAAAAAGCCGATGCAATCATCATCGACTTTTCCCTCTCTAAAATATGGGATGCTTCTGCAGTCGGTGCTGTTGATACGGTTGTCCTAAAATATCAGCTACGAGGTACACCTGTCCAGGTGCAAGGCCTCGATGAGGAAAGTTCGTTATTGCTGGAAAAACTCGCTACATCCGAAAGTAAAATTTCTTGAAGAAGTAAAACTCTGCTGAATAGAAACTTTTCAAACCGACAAAATAGATAACATGAAATATTTCCTTTTGAAAGGAGCGAAAAGCATGACATCCGAGCAGGATTATACGGCAGCAAATCTGTCACCAGATTTATTGAATGAACTGAAAAGCTTTGAAAGCAAACTTGGCGAGGAAGCCAATAAAGAACTGATTGTCATCGCCTATGAAAAAGAAAAGGAAACTTTGAATTAAGAAAAAAGACTCAAACACCTTTAAATGGATGGTTGAGTCTTTTTTTGCATGTACAGAAAAAGGATGCCCACGTTTTTAATGAGCACCCCTTTCCCTATATTATTTACTGAATACGCCCGTTAAGACCGGCACGATTTGTTTTTTACGCGATACAACGCCCTCTAAGACTGCGATGTTATTGTTTAATGAAACGTCATATGCTTTTTCCACTGCGTTGGCTGCTTTACCAAGAGCCAAGGCAACAGAATCATTGGTCAGGATATCCGTTACTACGAATAGGAATAAATCCAATTCCTTCACAGCGATGACCGATTCAATGGCTGCTTCTAGTTCGGCTTGCTTAGCAAGGACTTCGTTCGGATCAACAGCATTGACCTGAGCTATCTCCACTTTAGCCATGCCCATGGAGAATTCTTTTGCATCAAGAGTGATAAGCTGGGCAATCGTTTTGTCGCTCAAGTCAGCTCCCGCCTTCAACATTTCCAAACCATATGTTTCAGCGTTGACTCCCGCAATATCAGCCAGTTCCATAGCTGCTGCAACGTCTTGCTCCGTGCAGGTCGGCGATTTGAACAATAAAGAATCCGAAATGATGGCAGACAGCATAAGACCTGCAATCGCTTTTGGGATTTCAACGCCGTTTTCTTTATAGATTTTATTTAAAATGGTTGCCGTACAGCCAACTGGTTCCGCACGGTAATATAAAGGATCGCTTGTTTCAAAGTTAGCAATGCGGTGATGGTCGATAACTTCCAACACACGTACTTGGTCAATATCTTCAGCACTTTGCTGGCGTTCATTGTGATCGACCAGGATCACGCCATCAGCTTCCCCTGCCACTTTTTCCACAAGACGAGGAGCTTCGAATTTGAAGTGGTCCAACGCATATTGAGTTTCACCATTCACTTCACCAAGACGAACTGGTTCAGCGTTGATACCTAACTGCTTTTTCAGATCTGCATAAGCGATTGCTGAACAGATTGTGTCTGTATCCGGGTTTTTATGTCCAAAAACTAATACTTTTTCCAAGATTTTATCTCCTTTTTCATAAATATTTTTCCGCGAATCCCCTTATCGCAATAAAGGAGAGCCACCTTTACTATACACTTTATTTTAACACAAAATCCCCTAAATTCAGTGCTTGAATTACCCATTCCCCAATAAAATCTTTCATTCTTTCACCCTCTACCTTCTCTTTGTCAATAGATAAGGGTTGGTTTTTCTCAAATATATTAGTTGAATTATCATCGTATATGGCTTACGATAATATAAGCAGAAATACTAGATATTGATTACATAAACAACACTAATAACTATATATAGAATTTTTTGTAATCCAAGGTGCCAGCGATGGCTGAAAAGGGAATCCGGTGCGAACCCGGAACTGTCCCCGCAACTGTAAATGTGACGAAATGAGAAACCACTGTATAGCTCTCTATACGGGAAGGACTCAAAGTAGGATGATCATGAGTCAGGAGACCTGCCTTGAATTTTTCACGTTTCTTATTCTTCGGGGATTGAGATGATGAAACGATAGCATAATGGCTATTTTTTCATGGCTCTTTTATTCTATCGTTTGATCCGCTCAATTCATTGGGCGGTTTTTTTTTATTTTAGCGGAAGTTTACAAGGAGGATTATTAATGACTCAAACATATAACTCTACCATAAGTGAAAATGACACCGACACGAATTCCATCCAGCTTGAGATGTTATCGAAGGAATTTGAAGGCCGTCTCGATATGGAAAAGTTCAAGAAGCGTTTTACAAAATGGCTTGATCGCAAAAGTGACTCAACCGAAGAACAGGCATCAAAGAAACTGATTCAGCTCGCTCTGGAAAGTGTCGATATCGATGCTCCCGATTGGACGTTCGTTGCTGCAGCAGAACTGTTGAATGCGATGTATAGGGATGCACAAGCCAATCGAGGTTATGAAGGCATGAGTTATGGCCCATTCTATGAACTGATCACGGAACTCTCCCAACTTTCAGAAGGCCAGCGTTACCCCATCTATAAATCAGAACTGCTCTCTTCTTATACGAAAGCGGAAATTGAGGAATTGGGTTCGGTGATCGACCCGGAAAAGGATAAATTATTTTCTTACATAGGCATCTACTTATTAAACGATCGCTACCTAGCCCGCCCAAAAAAGGACAAGGTCTACGAACTGCCCCAAGAGCGCTTCATGATCATCGCGATGGAAATCATGCGATTGGAAAAAACGGAGCACCGCCTGCAACTTATCAAAGAAGCTTACTGGGCAATGTCCAACCTTTATATGACTGTTGCGACACCTACACTCTCCAATGCAGGAAAAACGCATGGACAGTTAAGCTCTTGCTTTATCGACGCAATTGAAGATTCCATTGATGGTATCTACCTATCTAACTACGATGCCGCAAAAGTATCAAAATTCGGCGGCGGTGTCGGTCTTTACGTTGGTAAGATCCGCTCGCTTGGTTCCGATATCCGTGGTTTCTCTGGAAATAGTTCCGGCACGACTCCTTGGATTCGACTATTCAACCAGACAGCTGTCAGTGTCGATCAATTGGGGCAACGTAAAGGTGCCATCGCGATTTACTTGGATGCCTGGCATAAAGATATCATGAGCTTTCTTGATTTGAAGACGCAAAACGGGGATGACAGATTAAAAGCCCATGATATTTTTACGGGTGTATGCATTCCTGATTTATTCATGGAGGCTGTACGTGACAGAAAAGAATGGTATCTTTTCGATCCGCATACCGTCAAGCAAACCCTTGGATTCTCACTTGAAGACCTTTACGACGAGAAGAAAGGCGAAGGAAGCTTCAGGAATCATTATGCACTTGCTGTAGAAGCCGCAGAAAATGGTTCGCTTCCAAACTATAGCTTTGAAAAGATCAATGCGATGGACATCATGAAAAGCATCATGATTTCTCAATTAGAAGAAGGCGTACCATATATGTTCTACCGCGATGAAGTGAACCGGAAGAATCCAAATAAACATAAAGGTATGATTTATTGTTCTAACCTTTGCACCGAGATTGCTCAAAACTTAAGCCCTTCGACGATCACGGATGAATACGAAACAGAAGATGGAGATGTCGTTGTTGTTCGTAAAAGCGGCGATTTCGTTGTCTGCAACCTTTCATCCATTAACTTGCCCCGTGCGGTGAGCAGCGATGTTTTGGAAAGGTTGATTCCCATTCAGATCCGGATGCTGGATAACGTAATCGATGTGAATAATCTTCCGGTCAAGCAAGCATCCATCTCGAACAAACGTTACCGGGCAATTGGTTTAGGAACGTTTGGATGGCATCATTTACTTGCCACACAGAATATTTATTGGGAATCGGATGAGGCTGTTGAATATGCCGATGCATTATACGAAAAGATCGCTTACTTAACGATCAAGGCATCCAATGAATTGGCTAAGGAAAAAGGAACGTACCCATATTTCGAAGGATCGGATTGGCATACAGGGGAATATTTCGAACTGCGTGACTATACGGATCAAAAATGGATGGATTTAAAAGCAAACGTCCAGGAACACGGGACCCGTAATGGATATTTAATGGCCATTGCCCCCAATTCATCGACCGCCAAGATCGGTAATTCCACGGATGGGATCGATCCTTTGTATGAAATTGAATTTTACGAAGAAAAGAAAAACTTTAAATTCAAGGTGACCGCACCAGGCTTGACGCCAAATACGTATGAATATTATAAAAAGACCCGATTTAATTTGGATCAACTGGAAAGCATCAGGCAAAATGCTGCCCGCCAACGCCATATTGACCAAGCAATCAGCTTTAATCTGTATGTACACAACACAATCAAAGCCAAGGTCCTATTGGATATACATTTAACCGCTTGGGAATCCGGGTTGAAATCAACATATTATGTTCGTTCAACTTCTTCCGAATATGACAATGCCTGCGAAAGCTGTTCAAGTTAACGACAACCATAACCCAGTAATCTACTCTTAAAGGAGTTTTCACGAATGACAAATCATATCAAAAAGATCCGGATGCTGGAACCAACGCATCCAACTAAAGCGACAGGTGTTTTCAAAGGAGAAGCTTCAGGCTTTCTCCTTTGGAACGATATTCAGTATGAAAAATTCTATGATACCTATACTCAGCTCATCAATAACTTTTGGAAACCATCGAGCGTGAACATGATTCAGGATAAAAAGCAGTGGGGCGAATTGGACGAGGATATCCAGGACGCTTTTCTTGATATCCTTACGATGATTGCTGGAATGGACAGTCTACAAACGCCCACTTTAGTAGAAATCCTTCGGTACATCAAAGATCCGGCGGCAAAAGCTATCCTGGCCAATATGGCCCAGCAGGAATCCATCCATAATGAATCTTATTCCTATATCCTTGCTTCCCTGATCCCAGTAGGCAAGCAAAAACAGCTTTTCGACCGCATTAAAGAACATCCTGAAGTAATAAAGCGTAATCAACCGATCGTGGATGCCTATCAAACGTTCGTGGACGATCCAAGCCCCCAGCATTTATTCGAGGCACTGATCCATTCAACGAACCTCGAAGGGATTTATTTCTATTTGGCTTTCGCTTTCTATTATAATTTAGGACGCCAGAACCTTATGACCGGTTCGGCTACGATGATATCCTATATTCATCGCGATGAAATGGTCCATTTCGATTTCATTGGAATGCTCGTTCAAATCTTGATGTATGAATATCCTGAGTTAAATAATGAAGAAAACACGAAGTTCATTTATACAACGATTGAAAAAGCCGTCGAACTCGAAAAGGAATGGTCTGAATATATGCTTGAAGATATCCAAACCAAAGCCGATCTCGATTTGGAAGAATTCAATGAATACATCGAATATATAGCCAACAAACGGTTACGCATGCTAGGCCTTGAAAACTTGTATAAAGAATATAGCGAGAACCCGATGCCATGGATCAAAACGTTCGATGATGAATCCATCGGCCTTACCAAAACCGATTTCTTCGAACAGAAGTCTAGGACATACAGTCAAGTAAATGCCAGCAATGGGTTCGATGAGCTATAAAGTTGCCATTGTCTATCATTCTGCCGGAGGCAATACAAAAGCGCTTGCTGAAGCCATCGCTTCCCTATTACCTAAATCTGAACTATATCGAATGAATGAATTCGATTTACGTACATTACCGGATTACGATGCATTGATCGTTGGTACCTATACATGGGGAAACGGCGAGCTGCCTGCTAAATCAGCAGCACTTTATACAGAACTGGAGCAGCTGTCAATTGCTCATCTTAAAACGGGAGTATTCGGAACTGGTGAAACCAACTACAATCATTTTTGTGGGGCGGTAGATCATTTCCGGGACATGTTATTTGCCAAGAGCCAGTTATTGGTGACATTGAAGATAGAACAAATGTATCAAGAATCGGACTTGTCCAGACTTCAAAAGTTCGCCTCGCTATTCCAGAACTGACTGAAAGGAGATATGCATTTTCGCATATCCCTTTCAGTTTTTTAAAAATAAACTTAGTTCCGTGTATCATAGCAAGGGTGAACATGAAGTATAATGAAGGAAAAAAGGAGTTAAACATGTCTGATAATATAACTCAGTTCCTGCCTATCCTTTTTATGCTAGTGCTTGTCGTATTCGTTATATTCATTGTGTTTTACCTGACAGGGCATTTTAATCGTTCAAAACGGATCGAAGAAAAATTGGACAGAGTATTGAAGGAAATGGCCGAAAAAAAAGAAGCATGAACGTGGCTTCCCTTACAAGGAAAAAAATAAAAAGACTCCAGAATCGGAGTCTTTTTTTATATGCGTTCAATTATTTTTGAACGTTAGCTGCTTGTGGTCCACGAGCGCCTTGCTCGATTTCGAAAGAAACTTCTTGGCCTTCTTCAAGCGTTTTGAAGCCGTCGCCTTGGATAGCTGAGAAATGTACGAATACGTCGTCTTGGCCTTCAACTTCGATGAAACCGAAACCTTTTTCTGCGTTAAACCATTTTACTTTACCTTGTACCATGATAGTTCCTCCTGTGTTTGGAAAAATCCATTTTATTACTATTTTTGGTTCTGGATAATGTTTCAAGAGGAATCCTATAACAGTAAATCCTTCTATCAAACTTATTCCGAACAAAAATAATTACTCATATTATATCATGGGAAATCCAAAAAAAACATGATTATCACAGTAATTCAACCGACAAATTATCCTAAAATTCTACATTTTCCGCTTCTTGCTTTGACGGAAGCCTTCGTCCAATAAGTAGCGTTCCGCCTCTACTGGACTCTCGAAACACTCCTCCAGATTCGAACCTGAATACACGTTCCAAAGTTGGTCTTCCCTTTCAAGTGAAAGCTCTTGCTTTTCACGGCCAATCCATGTTCCTTCCAACCTAGCGAACTCGTTTTCCTCTTCCTCGATTTCAACAGGAGGTTCAGAAAGATATTCCATGCTTTTTTTGATTAGTTCTTTTAATTCCGCTTCATTATAGTCACGTATATTGATGAACCCTTTACGGTCAGTATCTTTTTTTCTCATATGGCCGGCGTAAACGAATCCATTTCCATTAGGATGCAAATGCTGAACGACGATCTTTTTCTCCTGGACACTTTCCGGATAATGGAAATTCACACGTCCCAATGAAACGTCTTTTCGCTGTAATTCCGGAAAAGTTTCAATGATGCTCAATTTTTCTTCAAATGTTAACAAATTTCTTCCTCATTTCATTAGTTCATATTGTTTGTCGATTATAACACAGACTGATAAGAAACAATAATCTCCCTCTTCCATTATAATGTAATGAAAGGGAGTGATTTGATTGATCATGAAAATTCGGGACTTGGACTCCGATTATGGCCGGCAGCTTTATAAACTTCAAAAAGCATCCTATAAGGTGGAAGCGGATATGATCGGCTATGCCGATATCCCTCCATTATTGGAAACATATGAACATTTCATTCAATGTAATGAATCGTTCATATGCTTTTTAAAGGGGGATGCCTTAGCAGGAGCAATATCCTATACAAAGGAAAATAGGCTAATGCGTATTTGCCGAATGGTCGTCCACCCCGATTATTTTCGGCAGGGTATTGCGGATACCCTGTTGACTGCTCTTCAATTACAAGGTGGCTGGGATACGATATCCGTATCGACCGGTAAAATGAACCTGCCTGCGCGGAAGCTTTATGAAAAAAACGGCTTCACCCATAAAGAAGACATAGAGGCCGCACCTCTCTTTTTCATAAGCAGCTTCGAGAAACAGCATTCATTTTATGTACGTCACGACAAAAAGCATAATGAATGAAATGACGATGATTACCGCAACCCATAGCCATGCCAATGTCATATTCCCTGAGTCCATGGCGATATAAATCGCGGTTGGTATCGTTTGTGTCTGTCCGGGAATGTTTCCGGCAAACATAAGTGTGGCCCCGAATTCCCCCAACGCACGTGCAGAACTCAATATGCCACCTGTGACGATGGATTTGACTGCCAATGGAAGGGATACAAACAGGAACAATCTCCATTCGCCGGCACCGTCAACCCTTGCTGCATTTTCAATTTCTTCATCAATACCCTCAAAACCTGTTTTAGCGGATTGATACATAAGCGGAAAAGCCACCACAGTGGATGCAATGACCGCCGCCCACCACGTGAACATCAGGGACTGATCAAAAACCCTTTCAACGAATTGGCCTGGCATTCCATTATTCCCAAAAATCACGATCAATAAAAAACCCACGACAGAAGGAGGCAGAACAAGCGGCAATAAAAATGCTGTTTCCAACAGGACTCTTCCCCTGAATTGCTTTTTAGCCATCATACGCGCAAGGATAATCCCGAAAATGAAAACAAGGATACCCGCTAAACCTGCCACCTGTATCGATAGCCTGACAGGTGACCAAAAATCCCCTGTCATGATACTATCCGCTCATCTATCTTAATTATGAGCCTATGCTGGTGCTTGTTCGGCATTTTCACCGAATCGGTTTTTTTTTCATTAAAGGCAGATTGCATTTCATTTTCTCCCTTTCTTTTGAAATAACTTTTAAGTTTATTTTTCTTGACATCTTGCTGACACATAGAAACGTTAAAGTAAGAGTATCACAAATGTAAAAATAAATTCATTCCAATAAACTTTAAAACTTTGAAACTTTGAAGGAGTCGATTTTAAATGGTAACAATTTATACTACTCCAAGCAGTTTAGCCTGTCGTAAAGCAAAAGCTTGGCTTAAGAAAAATGAAATTTCATACAATGAACGCAACCTATATTCCCAACCTCTTTCTATAGAAGAAATAAAAGAGATTTTACGTAAAACGGAAGGCGGAACAGATGAAATCATCTCAACCCGTTCCAAAAAATTCAAAAGCCTGAATATCGATATAAATAATACACCACTTAATGATCTTTGCAAGCTTATTCAAGATAACCCTGATCTACTCCGCAGGCCGATCATTTTCGACCATAAGAACTTGCATGCTGGATATAATGAAGAAGAAATGGGACGCTTCCTTCCAAGGAAGGTCCGTCATGTACAATTATGGCGTGCAATCAGCCAATTGGCATAATTAGTTAGCATGTTACGTGCAGTTGCATAAAAGAAGGGTTGTCCATTAAAATCGGACAACCCTTTTTTTATATCTGATTCGCTTTCTCTATAATGATCGTGAAGGTGGTACCTTTTTCATTGCTATCCTTAAGAACAAGATCTCCCTTTTGCGCTTTTGCGAGCATTTTACTGAATGGCAGTCCCAAACCTAAACCACGTACTTTCAACTTTTTGTTTTCCCCCCGATAAAATGGTTCGAACACAAATTGTTGTTCATGTTTTGGGATTCCCCGGCCACTGTCCAGTACATCAATGAAGATTCGTTCTTCATCCTTTTCATAAAGGTGAATCGCAATTTTCCCGTTGCCATCAAGTGCATGCCTGGCATTATTCAAAAGGTTAATGACGATTTGCTGCATCCGCAATGAATCAATTTGACCAAAGACCGGTTCATCAGGTACTTTTATCTCAAAAGCGAAAGCTTGATCATCATCCTGGGTCACTTGCCAGCGATAAGCGATTTCCTGGATGAATATATTGATATTTTCTTTTTGCACCCGAATTTTAAAAGCTCCTGCCGATATGGCATTATAATTAAGTAAATCCTCTATCATATCTTGCAGACGTTGAGTTTCCTTTAAGGAAATATCGAGGAATTCCTTACTTTGCTCTCCAGTAACGACCTCATCCTTAACCGCTTGTATGAGTCCGCTAATGGAAGTCACTGGCGTTTTCAAATCATGGGTTACGCCTGCAAGTAATTCTGCCCGCAATTTCTCCATGACCTTCAATCGATTGGTCATTTCCTTAAAAGATTCTATCAGTTCATAAATTTCTTCTTCCTTGATCTCCTCTTCCTCTTTGAAATGGATATCGTAGTTGCCTTCACGAACCTGGACAGCGGCGTTAGCTACGTCTTGGATGGGTCGCGAAATCTGCCTGGAAAGAAAATAAATGACTCCCGTCCCCAGAATTAGAAGGCCTCCAATCATGATTGCCAATAAGCCATGATCTTGGTTGATTTCCTCCAATGCCCCTTCTTCCTGTGCAATGACCACCCAGCCTCTCGTCTCACCATTAAACGTAATCGGGGATTTGACGACATATACTTTGTTGTCGGAAATCTTGACCTTCTGGATTAACTCCTTATTTTTCATAATGACGTCCGGAAGTTTATTTTCATCCGGATCGATATACAATTGAGGCATCGTATATATGATTCTGGCATCAGGGTCGACGATATAGATGATTGGCTGTTGGTTCAAATGAAGGATTTTCTCCCTTTCCTCAACAATCTCCGCAAGGATCGGGCCAACGACAATCTGACCATTTTCCTTTATCGCACGGTCGGATGTTTCATCAGCTAAGTACTTAAGGAGGCTAAGCCTATATTCCAAAGCTGTTTTTTCCATCCACCATAAGGAAAAAACAGACAGTAATATCAAACCGGAAATCAAGGTCAATACGTATCTCTTAGTCCAATATCGTTGTAAAGTGGTTCTTTTTTTAGTTTTCATAGACACTCAATTGATACCCCAATCCACGCAATGTTTTTATTTCCCCCTCAGTTACAGGCCATGCATCAATCGCCTTCCTGATCCGTTTGATCGCCAGGTCCACGGCACGGTCACTGCCATCATAATCCATACCCCATACTTGATCGAGAAGTTGTTCTCTCGTGAAGATTTGATTAGGGTGCTTAGCGAAAAAAATGAGCAGCGACAAATCACGCGGAGTCAAGTTTATTTCTTCCCCATTCAATTGCACCATATAAGACTGGTCATCGATGGTTAAACTCCCAAACTCATGAACATGTTCATCTTCCGCAACAACCGTCGAGGACCTTCTTAAAACGGCATGCACCCGGGCCACGACTTCTTCGGCAACAAATGGTTTGGAGATGTAATCATCCGCACCTGACTTAAATCCGGATAATCGGTAATCTACATCGTTCAGTGCCGTCAACATGATAACCGGGCATGTATCGTCCTCCCGAATTTCCTTCAATATATCCCAGCCTTCCTTTCCAGGCAACATGACATCAAGCAGGACAAGGTCTGGCTTCGCATCTTCAAAAACCGGAATGGCTTTTAGTCCATCGTATACTTGGACTACATTAAAACCTTCACGCTCCAAATATGCTTTCAGTACCATCGAAATGGCAATTTCATCTTCTACTACAAGAATTTTCTTCATATAGGGATTCCTCCTTCCTGAATTATAGTGGAATCATTTTGTATATGCTAACTATTAAAATAATCAAAGCTTTTTTCCTCAATCTTACCCTTTGAATGTGTCAGGATTATGTTCGCAGACCGATGTTTTCACTTAGTATTTTCCATAACTTATTTTGTACAAGTGTTCTCGACTCATTTTACAGGGATGCATCTGACTGGTTCAATAAAGTCATATGGAAATGGATATGAAATTGCTTGTAAAAACTTATGATAACACCCTTAAGAGACTGGCTCTAACTTAGAGCCGGCCTCTTTTCAATTACATGTCTCGTGTGGATTCGGACAGCCTGCCTCCTGCCTTTCCACTTGAATCGTGCTATGTTCAATTCCAAACTGATCGTGAAGAAGTTTTTGAGCTTCTGCTAGAACTGAATCGTGATTGCCCCCCTCATCAATGACAACATGGCAACTCATTGTCAAAAAACCAGAAGTAATCGTCCAGATATGGAGATCATGGACATCGGATACACTGTCCAAATCCATCAAGGATGCTTTTACGTCATCCATATCGACTTGGTCGGGTGTGCCCTCCATCAAGATATGGAAAGAATCCCTCACCACCCTAATACCGCTGATAATAATTAAAATCGCGACTATGACGCTCGCAATCGGATCCGCTATTCCCCAATCGAAAAAATAAATCAAAAGTGCGGCAGCAATGGCTCCCACAGATCCGAGCATATCGCCCATCACATGTAAAAAAGCACTCCGAACATTCAAATTGTCTTCCTTATCCCCGCTCATTAATATCCATGCCGCAATGACATTAACCAGTAAACCAATGATTGAAATCATTAGCATTCCCAAGCTTTGCACTTCAGGGGGATCCACGAACCTCTTAATTGCCTCTATGAAAATGAATACGGATATAACGATCAAGGTCAATCCATTCAAACAGGCAGCAATGATTTCAAACCGTTTATATCCATACGATTTGGTCGATGTCGCTTTCCTTTCCCCCAACCTTATCGCTGTATAACTAAGTCCTAAAGCTGCTGCATCGCTAAGCATGTGACCTGCATCCGACAGTAAAGCCAGACTATTTGTCATGAATCCCCCAATGACCTCAACTACCATAAATGTGGAGATCAATAAGAAAGATGCCAACAACACTTTTTTATTATTAGTATGATGGTGGTGGTGTCCGTGCCCATGATCATGGGAGTGACCATGATGATGTCCCATGCCATCCCTCCTCTCGGATTTAAAACTTATATATAGTATGGGATAAATCCAGAATGGTTTCAATTGATTCACTTCACGGGTTCACCGCTGGAAAAAATGTATGCCCTGATCCATTTAGCGGGGATCAATACTCTGCCTTCAACCATTTCAAAGCTAAAAATAAACGCTACAGACATTTCCTGCAGCGTTCCTTCCAATTTATCTTTCCTCTTGCATCGTATCATCGACAATGGCGTGTAAATCTTTATTAAACAATTCATTATTACAGACAAGACTGTGTCGTTCCATCTCTTCCTGCTCTTGATTTACCTGTTCTTTTTCCTTCATAACCTACCTCCAGCATCATCATGTTTTGCCTATTATCGTATCCACAGGCATGTACATTTATGCTGAATATTTCCCCATATTTCATCATTTATGAACGCACCTGCTGTCCCCCATGGAAGGCCCGTATAATGAATTCATACTCGGGAACCAGTAAGCTTTTATACGATAACAGAAACGATGAATTATCATAGAGGACTTTTTCAAGATTTACCTGTATACCTGTATTTTCAATCGTCACAATGGCATAAGGAGCAATTGGTTCACCATTACAGCCTAGAGATCCCGGGTTCAGATATATCGTTCGGTCATTTTTAAAAAGGTGGGTAGGGTGATGATGTCCAAATCCTATTAAATCGTGATGCTCATCTTTGAAAAGCGTTTCTAAGTTATTTAAATTCGGTTCAACGATTTTACTAAATGGATTTTGGCTAATGTGCTCATCCAATTTCTTCGATTCCATATGATAATGGGTGAAGTAAACGGAGTGATCATTAATGATATGCTGTATGGTGCGAGGCAATTTTTCCAGTTTGGTTATGAAATTCCGATGCATTCTTTCAGCTATCCATTCATGATGCTCCTTTACATGAATATGACCGTCCGGATGCGGCTCCCCGTTAATGATGGCCAGGACAGCTTCATCATGATTTCCAGTTATCATCGATAAATCATTTCTTGCAAATAAAAGTTCAAGGACTTCATTTGTATCCGGGCCAATCCCAACCATGTCTCCCAAACAATAGATATGATCTATATCATCCCTTTGATCAATATCCCTAAGAACGGCTTTTAACGCTGAAGCATTACCATGCACATCCGTTATAATGGCAACTCTCATGACTAAGTTCAGCTCCCTTCCCCCATAATCCATATGGTATATTATAACATTTTAAACGAAATCAAAAAAATATTCGGGCTTATTCCCCTTGATTTACCAACGCCCATTTTTTATGAATAAGCAAACACTTCGGCCTAGAATACATAGTATGAAGTATTCCCGGTAAAGATGTTTTGCTAGGTATGTAATTCATAAAATGTATGAGGAGGAAATTAAATGGGTGGAAATGGTAACGATTGTTGTGGCGTCGGTGGCGGCTGCGGCGGTTTCGATAACGGATTTGCATTGCTGATCGTATTATTCATCTTGTTAATCATCATTGGATGCAGTTGGGGATTCGGCGGCGGCGGCTTCGGTGGCGGCTGCTAATAATGAAAGAAATGAAAAAGGCGCCTGATCATGGCGCCTTCTTTGTTATTGATTGACTTTTATTTTTTCTCTTTGCTTTTGTTTTCGAGTCTTCATAATGAACCAAATGACTATAAGTGCAATGGGTATAAGCAAGAAATTCGCATATTGTGAAAAGATGGCTCCCGCCTGCTCCCAGCTAGGTCCTAACTTAAACCCTAAATAAACATAAACGCTTGTAACAGGAAGCATCGCCATATAGGTATATAATATGAATTTCCAAATATTCATTTTCAATATTCCGCATGGTAGCGACACGGCGGTACGAATACCTGGTACAAACCGTCCAAAGAAGGCAATTCCCCCACCATACCTTTCAAAGAAGCGGTCAGCTTTGTTCAACTGCTCATCTTTGATCAAAAAGTATTTTCCGAACTTTAATACAAGCGGTCTCCCGCCATACTTGCCTAAGGCATAAAGCGTCAATGGTCCCGTTACCCCACCTAGCGAACCGGCAAGGATAGTCAAGTATAAATTCATATCCCCTTGATAAACCCAGTATCCTGCCAGTGGCAAAACTATTTCAGCAGGAATGAATTCAAAAGTCAAAGCTAGCAAAACACCGAAATAAGATAAAGATTTAAACGCTTCAATCATATCCATTATTAAAGTTTCCATTGAGGTTACCCCTTTTCTAACTTTTATTACATATAAAAAGGGGTGCTCCAAGATGAATCCGGGCACCCATGATGTCAAAAAGGACATTTTCCATTGTATCACAAGTTAACCCGCATTTTTCCATAATGTTATCCTAAAACAATGTTCTTATGGAGTCCATGTTTTGTTATCGGGCTATTTACTACAGAACTAAGCTTGTAGGAAGAACGATAATAATAGAATATCGATGGTCCCGAAACGAAAAAAACTTGAGGACGAATTGACCTCAAGCATTCGATATAGTTAACCAAGTGAATAGCCCCTAAATGGGTAGAGATGTACACATGACAAAATCGATACCCTTAGTTCTCAAATCATAAAGGGGGTGGAAAGCCTACTCAATCCATCTTCCAAATGCCTTTTCGCGTCTTTCATCATGCCATCAAGTAATTCCTTTACCGTCGGTATATCGTCAATCAATCCGGCAACCTGGCCGCTGTTCATAAAACCATTATCAACATCACCGTTCATCGCACCATTAATATGGTGGACTTCCGAGGTCATTTCACGGTAATCAATAGGAGACAGTCCCTGTTTTTCCAAATCCAGGACTTTCTCCGTATATCGGTCCTTCAATACTCTTCTTACCTGGCCAACGGATCTGCCCAATATAAACGTATCATTGCCCATCGCTTCGATTAGTTTTTGTTTATATGATGGATGGAACGGTGCTTCTTGTGTAGCGATCAGCCTGGTTCCCAACTGGACTCCTGACGCTCCCAGCATCAACGCAGCGGCCAACCCCTGTCCATTGCCTATTCCGCCAGCGGCCAAAACCGGAAGCGTCACATGCTTGCTAATTTGCGGAATGAGTGTAAAGGTCGTCAATTCCAGGTTCGAATTGATGCCGGCAGCTTCAAACCCTTCAGCTACCAACACATCGGCCCCTGCAGCTTGCGCTTTTTGCGCGTGCTTGACCGATGCAACGATGGCAATCACTTTAATATTCTTTTTTTGCAATAGTGGAATGTAAGGGGCAGGATTTCCCGCAGATAAGGAAACTACAGGAATATCATGCTTCAGGACAAGATTGATTAACTCATCTGTATATGGACTAACGTTAATCGGAATGTTCAACGCAAAATTGTTATTGGTTTTATCTTTGGTTTCGAGAATGATGGCTTCTACCTGTTCAGGATTCATGGTACCACATCCTATTGTCCCTAAGCCCCCTGCATTGGATACTGCAGCGGCAAGACTTGCATTGCTTATATTCCCCATGCCGCCTTGAATAATGGGATATTTTATCGAAAAAAGCTCACAAATATATTTCACTTTCATCCCTCCCTATCCATTTAATGTTATACTATATTCATTAGAAAAACAATTCTGACTTTTCCAAAAGGAGCGAGACTATGATTATTCCGTACAATAATAAAAAGCCATCCATTGATGAATCCGTTTTCGTTGCACCTGGTGCCCATTTAATCGGAGATATTTCGATTGGGAAAGAATCGACCATTTGGTTTAACTCCGTTCTGCGCGGTGATGAAGATTCAATTACAATCGGAGAAAAATGCAGTATTCAAGATAACTCCACTATTCATTTATTTGAAGGGTGCCCAGTTGTCATTGAAGACGAAGTGACGGTTGGTCACAATGTTATCCTACATGGTTGTAAAATAGGAAAACGGTCCATCATCGGGATGGGCTCAACGATATTGGATAATGTAGAGATCGGCGAAGAATGCATTGTCGGCGCGAATACATTGATTTCCTCTGGTAAAATCATACCTCCACGTTCGCTGGTTATCGGTTCCCCGGGGAAAGTGGTTCGCAGATTGAATGATAAAGATCTTGAATTGATCCAACTTTCGATTGATACGTATGTTCAAAAAGGAAAGGACTTCAAAGGGATACTTGATTAAGTATCACAAAGGGAATTCCCCCGTTGTCTTTAGTTGACTTAAAGTAGAAAAGAGCTCCGGCAAGTCGTCATTAGCGACTGGCTGAAGCTCTTTTTCACTTAATGATAAGAGGATGATCCTTGGCGTCATAGGTTTCGTCTTTCCGCCATAAATCATTGTTTTCCTGAAAAACGCTTTCAAAGAAACGGCTTGCCGGTTCAGCCAGAACTTGATAATACTGGCTAAATAAAAGAGCAGCATGATTCCCATTCCACTTTGAAGGCAACAGTTCCTTTGGCAGGCCCGGATCGACAAATAAAAACTTACGGTATTCATGTACCAGGTTCGTTCGTTCCACAAAGCAATCAGCATCGGACATTTCCCCCCTGCTAATGATGCTTTGATGAACGATGAATTGTTTGCTGTATTTCTCAATGAATTCTTCATATTTATTTTCAATCTCTTCTAAATGCCAGCTTTTCTCGACAAGCGATTGATTTTCTTTTGGACCCTTGTATTCCGAAATGAAAAAATCAACATATTCATTGATGTCATATTTCTCGATCAAGCGCTTAATTTGTTTCTCCAAATCATTAGGGGAAATCCAGCAACCACTGGAAAAACTGCCAAACCCGCTCCATAATAATTCTTTACGTAGATCATCCCGTAATTGCCGCTTATCTTCAGGGATCGTGTACATCAAGATACGCCATTTACCGTCCCATTCATTTGGTTTCATCTTATATATGCGATTGGCCGCTTCATCCATTCTCTGCACACCGCGATCGGTCAAAAAGTAATAACTTTTATTTCCGTGCTTTTCTGACTGAATCCACCCTTGCTTGACCATTCGTGAAACGGCTACACGAACGCCCTGCTCATTATGACCGAATTCCTTTAATAAACGAATTAAACTGCCTATCCAGATTTTACTTCCGTAATTACGGATATAATCACCGTATATCGTAAAAATCATCGATTGCGTATTAGTTCCTATTTTTCTCACCTCACTCTCACATTGTTACCATTTTCACACGGACGACATAATTATTATATCTTTTTGAATTGAAACCGCAATATTATTTACCTGAAAATTGCGTTTTTCTCCGTTCACTAAATGCCAGGAGTGCTTCCAATCTGTCTTGAGTCGGGATGGTCAATTCATAGGCTTTTCCCTCTATGGCCATTCCGGTTTGCAAGTCTGTATTCATCCCTTGGGTAATCGCGTATTTGGCTTGTTTGACTGCAATCGGCCCATTTTTCATGATATCGGCTGCCAATCCCTCACAAGCTGACATAAGTTGATCCCTTGACACGACCTTCAAAAGGATCCCTAATTGACATGCCTCTTCTGCAGTCAATTTTTTAGCGGTAAAAATTAATTCCTTCGCTTTCATTTCCCCTATCAATCTCGGCAGCCGTTGTGTACCGCCTGCCCCGGGAATAATGGCCCAGCTAGTTTCAGTGAGCCCCAAAGAAACACCTTCAGCAGCAATTGCGAAGTCACATGAAAGCATCCATTCAAATCCTCCCCCCAATGCATATCCATTGACGGCAGCTATGGTTGGCTGCGAAAGCCCTGCGATACTATTAAAAACATCGCGAATCGCTTTTACGTTCCTTCTTACTTCCGCATCATTCAAAGCCTTCCTTTCTTTCAAATCCGCGCCCGCGCTGAATGCTTTTTCCCCTGCACCCGTGAAAATGACGACGCGGATATCGCCGCTCGTATAAACTGCATCGATGACTTCCTGGAGTTCAGAAAGTGTCTCATAGTCGAAGCAATTCAATACGTCAGGCCGATTCACTGTTACATAGCCGATTTGATTTACTACTTTATAAATAACCTTTGACATGGGTCCTCGCCCCTTTTTTAAGAAAATGTCCCTTATACTGAGAAAAATAAGGGCCAATCATCAATCATTTCCAATATTTTCTATGATGGCAGCAATTCCCTGACCAACACCGACACACATCGTTGCAAGACCATAGCGTACATTCCGCTTTTTCATTTCGTGAACAAGTGTTGTTAAAATACGTGCCCCGCTTGCACCGAGTGGATGGCCAAATGCTATCGCCCCGCCGTTGACATTCACTTTATCCTGATCCAATTTCAATTGGCGGATGCACTCTACGGATTGGGAAGCGAATGCTTCATTCAATTCAACCAGCCCGATGTCTTCAATCGATAAACTCGCCCTTCCCAATGCTTTTTTAGTTGCATGAATTGGACCCAGGCCCATAATGGACGGTTCTAAGCCGGCTACCGCACCTACAACATATTTGGCCATAGGTTTTAGTCCAAGGTTTCGTGCTTTTTCTGCACTCATCAATAGTAATGCTGAAGCTCCATCATTTACACCCGAAGCATTCCCCGCCGTTATAGTGCCACCTTTAAAGATCGGTTTGAGTTTTTCCAACTTTTCGATGGTCGTGTCAGGACGAGGGTGTTCATCCTTTTCGAAAATGACCTCATTACCTTTACGATCCGTATATCGAACAGGTACGATTTCATTAATGAAACGTTCTTCTTCCACTGCCTTTTTCGCTCTTTGCTGGCTTTGAAATGCAAATTGATCTTGGTCTTCCCTTGAAACCGAAAACTGCTGGGCAACGTTTTCTGCAGTTTGAGGCATGGAATCCGTGCCATACATTTCTTTAAGTTTCTCATTCGTGAAACGCCATCCGATCGTTGTATCCTGAAGCTCCATTGAACCCCGCGGAAATTCACCTTCAGGTTTGGCCATGACGTACGGCGCCCTTGTCATGCTTTCAGTCCCGCCTGCGATATAAATATCGCCTTCTCCTACAGCAATGGAACGTGCAGCATACATAACGGCATCCAGTCCGGATCCACACAAACGATTTATTGTCGTTCCAGCTACGTTTACTGGAAGACCAGCTAAAAGGGCGGACATCCTTGCCACATCGCGATTATCCTCTCCCGCTTGATTTGCATTCCCGAAGATGACATCTTCAATTTGATCTGGCGGCAGCTCTGGATTGCGATCTGTCAGCGCCTTGATTACAATCGCACCGAGGTCATCCGGACGAACCCATTTCAAAGCACCTTTATATCTTCCTATTGGGGTTCGCACAGCATCGATAATCACAACATCCTTCATTTCCTCACCAGCTCTCCATCTTGTGTATAATCGTACACCCCTTTACCTGACTTGCGGCCGAGCCTGCCAGCTTTAACATACTGTTCAAGGAGGGGGGCCGGACGATACTTCTCACCAAGTTTACTATGTAAATATTTTAAATTATTCAATCGGGCATCCAATCCCACCAAATCTCCTAGCTCAAATGGTCCCATTGGGTAATTCAGCCCTAACTTTATCGCCTTATCGATTTCTTCCGGTGTTCCTAACCCTTCTTGAAGCATGAAGAACGCTTCATTACCTACCAAACAGCTGATCCTGCTGGTTACAAACCCAGGGAATTCATTAATGACCACGGTTTCTTTCCCCATTTTTTCGGCTACTTCTTTTATTATGGCTGCCGTTTCATCGCTGGTTTCAAGACCACGTACAATTTCAACCAGCGGCATTTTTTGTACAGGATTGAAGAAATGCATGGCAATCGTTTTTTCAGGACGTTTTCCGTAAGAACCAATTTCCGTCGGGCTCATTGTGGAAGTATTGGTTGCAAAGTAACAGCCTTCTTTTGCATGATCTTCCATCGTTTCGAAGACTGCCCTCTTAATTTCTGCCTTTTCCGGAACTGCCTCTATGATTAAATCGGCATATGCTGCTGATTCTTCCAAATTGGAAGAATACGAAAATCTGCTTTTTGCTGCTGCCACTTCTTCCTGGGTGATTTTTTGATAGCGCACACCCTTTTCAAAAATGGTATCGATCTCTTTTCTTGCACTTTCCAATGCATCTTGATTCACATCCACCAATACTACGTTGAAGCCTCCTGTTGCTCCTACATAGGCTATTCCCCTGCCCATGACACCAGATCCGACAATCACAAGATTTCTAATCATTCGTTCATTCCTCCTTTAAAAATAAATAGGGCTGGCTACGATGAATCAGATCAGCATTCATCCATATCTGAATTACTTCTCCGACATACCGTTCAGCCAGCCGCCTATTTTATGTTTTTATTAAATTCCAAAGGGATTTAAGGGACGGCTTCCATGATAGGAAATGATGCTTTTCGTTTCTGTATATAGATCAAGTGTCTCAATACAAAGTTCCCGGCCGAATCCTGACTGTTTATAGCCTCCGAAAGGTGTTCCAGGAAATGCGGAGAATGGGCAATTCACCATGACGATTCCCGCTTCAATTTGATTGGCCACTCGAGTCGCACGGCCGCCATCCTTTGTCCAAAGAGCTGAACCCAAACCGAATTCCGTATCATTCGCGAGTCGCACGGCTTCTTTTTCATCTTTGAATTTCATAATGACAACGACCGGTCCGAATATTTCCTCTTTCACTACATTCATTTCATGATTGACATTCGCTATGACTGTCGGCTCATACCAATATCCGTTCTCGAAACTTTCTATAACCGCTGGCTTTCCTCCTGTCAGGATTTCCGCTCCATCAGCAATGGCAGATTGTACATAATTGTCGATGACATCCAATTGCCCTTGATCTATGACTGCACCGACATGCGTTTCTTTGTCGAGTGGATTGCCCAATTTCAATTTTTTCGTTTTTTCCACGAATCTGGCAACGAACTCATCATATATGTCTTCGTGAACGTATAAACGGGATCTAGCTTCGCAAGATTGCCCAGTATTGTAGAAAATTCCATATAATGATCCATCGATAGCTGCTTCAAGGTCCGCATCTTCGAAGACAATATTAGGGGACTTTCCGCCAAGCTCCAATGTCACCCTTTTTAATGTCTGTGAAGCTTTGCCCATAAGATCCCTGCCGATTGGCGTAGAACCTGTAAAGGCCACCTTATTCACTTTCGGATGCTCGACAAGGTAATTCCCTACGTCCGATCCAGGACCTGGAATGATATTGACAACTCCTGAAGGAACACCAGCTTCTAAACAGATTTCCCCTAATACGATTGCAGTCAGCGGCGTTAACGAAGCTGGCTTAACAATGACTGAACAGCCAACTGCGATCGCAGGTGCAATTTTCCATGCTGCCATCATCATAGGATAATTCCAAGGAATGATTTGAGCACAAACACCTACTGGCTCTTTTTCCGTGTAGTTATGGAATTGACCAGGTACATTATTGACAGTTCCGCGGTGTCCGACTATAGCACCTGCATAAAACTCGAAATCTTCTATCGCCTGCATGACTTGGCCTTGCGCTGCAGAAATGGATTTGCCGCTGTTCAGAACCTCCAATTCAACCAATTCATTAAAGCGTGAACGCATGATTGCTGCAATTTTGTTCAAAACTCGAGATCGTTTATTAATCGGAGTTTTCTTCCATTTCCCATTATCAAATGCTTCACGTGCAGCTTGAACAGCTCTTTCTGCATCTTCCTTAGTCGCCTTTGCAACTTTGGCAATGATTTCACCAGTCGCAGGGTTGTACGCATCAATCGTGGATCCATTAGAACTTTCCACTCTTTCGCCATTAATGATCAGATGATAATAATCACGCTTCATTTCCGCTTTTTCAAATGCTGCCGCTTGAACTCCAACCATGTAATCCCACTCCCTTTTCTATATTACTTGCCTATGAATTTAGCTTTCCTTTTTTCAGTGAATGCTGCCACACCTTCAGCATAATCCATCGTTAAGCCAGCAATTCGCTGACCCTCCGCTTCTTCTTTTAAGTATTCTTCCAATGAAAGGTGGTAGGATGCCTCTAAGTATCTTTTGATTAAGCCGATCGCTTTCGTTGGTTTGTTTGCGATATTCGCCGCAAAGGCTTTCAATTGCTCGTTCCATTCTTCCACACCGATCACTTTTGTAGCGAGCCCGACATTTTTCGCCTCGCTAGCAGGGACCTTTTCCCCCAATAAGGATATTTCCAAGGCTTTCGCATGCCCAACGATCCGTGAAAGGTAATATAGATTCCCTGAATCAGGAATCAATCCGATATTGACAAAGGCATTTAAAAAACTGGCTTTTTCAGAAACAAGCCGGAAATCGCATGCAAGAGCAAGGCTGAAGCCAGCCCCTGCAGCCACTCCATTGACTGCTGCAATGATCGGTTTTTCACAGCTTGCTATTTGCTGCATCATCGGACCGTAGTGATCGCGCAGCACCTGGCCTAAATTCATGCTTCCATCAACATCCGATAAATCTTGCCCTGAACAAAAGGCCCTGCCTTCCCCTGTAATGATAATGGCCCGCACTTCATCGGACCCCGCAGATATCTTGATCGCCTTCTGTATTTCCTTATTCATTTGGGACGTAAAGGCATTAAGTTTATCAGGACGGTTCAAAGTAAGCCAAGCCACTCCGCTTTCAACCCTATATTTGATCGTTTCGTACATAGAGCACTCCTTATCCGCCTGTAAAATTAGGCTCCCTTTTTTCAACAAATGCTTTCATGCCTTCTTTTTGGTCCTCTGATGCAAAAAGAATATAGAAGTTCTTCCGTTCGAATTGCATTCCCTCATATAAGGGGTAATCAACGGCTTTATTGACGGATTCTTTAATCAGCCTTACAGCTAACGGGGGTTGCTTTGCTATCTTTCTAGCGAAATCGACCGTTTCTTCCATTAGCAATTCAGGGGCAACGATCTTATTAATGAAACCATATTGCAGAGCTGTCTTTGCATTTATCCTTTCAGCCGTCAATATCCATTCGAGTGCCTTCGTCTTTCCCACCAATTTTGTCAACCTTTGTGTTCCTCCTGCACCAGGCATGACTCCCAGTGTCACTTCCGGAAAGGAAAACTGGGTATCGCTGGCGGCAATCAGGAAATCGCAGGATAAGGCAAGTTCAAAACCACCACCGAATACAAAACTCTTCACAGCACCGATCACAGGCTTCTTGACTAGGCTCATTCGGTCCCAATCGGCAAATTGGTTGGTTAACTCCAGACTTATTGGATTGTCGTCCATCATCTCGTCAATATCAGCTCCAGCGGAAAATGCCTTTCCATTGCCCGTTATCAAGATCACCTTCACTTGTGGGTCCCGGTCGAATTCTTCCATGGTTGAAACTATTTCCCTGACCATTTTCCTGTTAATGGCATTCAGCTGCTTCGGCCGATTTAAAAAGATATAACCAATGCCATCCCCGATTGACGTTTCAATGAATTGAAGCGCATTCATTTTATTTCTTCCCCGATCATCATCGTTACGAGTTTCCCGGCAAATCCCATTAGGTCTTTCCCTGATGCTTTTCCTTCCGGGGAACGCATTCCTTGTTGCAGTGCATCGTGGTCTTCATAATACATTTCACATAGAATGTAATACTCAGAGTCTTTGCCCATTGGGGTGCCTACTATTTTAGTGACCTCCATTTTTTGAAGACCTGGAATTTTTTCCGTTATCGGACCATGTACATTGAAATAATGCTCATCGAATTCTTCCTTGTTTTCAGGTTGTTTATATAGGGCGATTAACTTTACCATTTTAGAAAACCTCCATTTTATTAGATCATTTTTATCATCGGTTTCATCGATTCGAACGGATTTTTACATGCTTTACAATATAAAATGCTGCGGCAGGCCGTTGGACCGAATATATTTTCCATCGTGACATAAGTAGATTCACAATACGGGCAATCCACATGCCATGATCCATCTTTTTTCATTTGTCGAGGAGGAGGGGAGATCCCGAAAACCTTCAATCCAGCTTTCCCCTTTTCCGTGATTCGATCAGATGTCCAGGAAGGGGAACGTAAAAATTCCACGCTTACTTTTTTTACGGCAGGCAGCTGTTTAATGGCTGTTTCCACATTTTTTTGAATGATTGACAATGCCGGGCACCCTAGAAAAGTTGGCAGCATTTTCACCGAAACGTCCCGGCCCGAAACCGTCACGTCTTCAACCATCCCTAAATCCAAAATACTTACTGTATCGATTTCGGGATCTTTAACGTCTTCCAGGAGTTTATATATTTCTTCTGCGGTTAACAGTACGGTCGACATGATACCCCTCCCCTTTTTCTATTGGTTCACCATGAAGCTGATTTATCGGTTGCGTACACTTCACTTAACGTTTCTATCGCCTTTTCCAAATCTTCCGAATGCTGGCCACTACGTCCATCACCTTGGGCCATTCCTATTTCAAGAGTCGTTGCCAAGCCCACACTTTCAAAAATTGGGGTGACAGCCTCGATCCATTTCTTCTGTAAGGCAGCTTCGCTTTCTATCAAGCCAAGCTCGACCATTTCTTCTCCATATTGGCCAAGTGAAAATACTCCAGCAAAATCCGGCATCGTTTTCTCAATCGCTGCATTCATTCTCGAAACCGCCTCTTCGTGACCAGAACCCAGCAATTGGACGAACCATGTTTTCCAGTGCATCAAATGATAATAAAGTTCCATCTGTACCTTTTGTGCCACTTCAGCAAGCGGTTCATATGAACTTGATTGAAGGGATTGAATCTTAATCGCTTTGGCTTGGGTATAAAAATAATTCCGAACTACCGCAAACGCCCAATCATAATCCGGGTCTTTCATATAGTATCCAGGACCGTTGACCAATTCGAGAATGATCGCATTACGCCGTTCCTTGGCGGGACGGTCATGAGCCAGCTTATCTGCGTCCCCTTCACCTAGTTCATCCAGTAATTTATAATATATGGCTGCATGCCCCATCGTGTCTTGAGATATCGAAGCCGATGCAACATCTTCTTCGATATGCGGTGCGAGTCCAAGCCATTCCGAACCTCGGTATGAATGGATGAAATCATCGTCCGCCAGTTGAAGCAGCAATTCTTTGATAGCGATGTTCTCCAATGATTCATTCCTCATTCTTCACGCCTCCACCCCAAGACATTATCTCTTTTTCATCGAGCATTCCCTGCTCATACTTCCGCCACTTTTTCTTTAAATACCCATACCCTTTTGTGGTCCTGTAATCTTTATTATCAATACGTTGAAGCGTTTTCTTTTCCTCAATCGTCATTTTCCGTATATTCTGTCTTTTCACTACCCAGATATCATCAACTGCTTCCCGTCTCATGAAATTTTCTTGCGCCATCATGATGGCGATATCCTCATTGGGAGCCAACAGGCTATAATGGTATTGAACGGGTGAAGATTGAGTTTTACGGCTAAATACTTCAAATTCTTCAAAGTAAGTGTTTTGTCTAGTTTCCATATCATCCTTCCCCCTACCTTAGATGACCTTTGGCGCTAACGCCTCACGTACCCATTTATTATTTTCATAAGAAGTTCTTCGAAGACGTAAACGATCCTGCGAAAGGGGCCCTTCATTCCTTGCGAACACCTTCAATTTCCCCCAATCAGGTTGTTTGTAAATCCAGATTTCAGAATTTTTATCAAACCTAAGTGTTTCATCAGGAATGGTAAAGCCGAGTGAAAGGATCCGCTTCACATATTTAGAAAAAAAGGCTTGGCGAAGCTCTTCATTCGTACTGGTTCTGATTCTGTACTTAATCGTTATATCCTGTTTGGATGAGCCCACTTCATTCTTACTGGGAGGTCCAAAAAAGAGTAATAAAGATTCCCACCAATAATTGATGGAGTCTTGAACCAATTTCCTTTGTTCTTCCGTTCCTTCAGCCAAAGCCATGATTATCGCTTCACCATGCTGTGCATGAAAAACTTCTTCCGCGCAAATCCTCAGTAAAGCTCGGGCATAAGGTCCGTATGAAGCCCCAAGCATGTTCGTCTGGGAGATGATGGCTGCCCCATCAACAAGCCAGCCAATCAATCCTGCATCACCCCAAGATTTGGCTTCCATGTGGAAGACATTATGAAACTTTAAATCTCCATTAAATAAATCTTGCATAAGGTCATCCCGTTTTTTGCTGTACGGCTTTAGCAAATCCTCGGCGACTCGAAGCAATAATTGTCCATGTCCCATTTCATCCTGCACCTTAGCCATGATTCCAAGTTTTCTATTTAAGGTCGGGGCTTTAGGAACCCATTCTTTTTCGGGAAGCGCCCCCATGATTTCACTGATGCCATGCATCGATATTAACTTGATTAAAGTGCCCCGGTAATCGTCCGGCATCCAATCATCGGCTTCTATCTTTTCTCCTGCTTCGATTCTGGCAATGAATTGATTTAGCTTTTCTTGTTCAGCCATATCATTTAATTGAACGTTCATTCAAATCACCTCTCTTTTTATTATATAACGTTTATATAACGTTATTATATTTTACAGTTATATTTAATGCAAGACTATTCCGACTTTTTTTGAAATAAAAGGAAATCAATAGGAGATTTTATGATATTTTTAATCACCATGATGCCTCCTTCCCTATTTCAAATTGGTTCTTTCTTCTCTTCTGATTAAACCTATTCTATGAAGGGGCTGCACTTTTTATTTGATCGTCAGAGTTCATAAGGTTTTTCACCGCGAATTTACGATAGGCTCGAGCATTAAAGCTCCATCAACAGCAGAATCGCCAACAAGGAACATCCTTTTCCATGAACGAATCCAGGTCATCCAACGCATCTCCATCCAGTTATCAACTTGTCACTTCATCTTTCCGTTTATCAACGACACGAATGGCTTTTCCTTCTGAACGCGGAATGCTTTTTGGAACGTTGACAACAATATCCATCGTTACAAGACATGCGGATTTCATATGATGCTGAATCGTTTTCTTTAATATCTCTACATCTCCATGCGTTAAGTCTTCTTCAATCTCCTTATAGAAACCGCTTTCAATTTCAATATGCAGTTCAACACCGTCCATTTTCCCCTTCTTAACGAGATGAATCTGATAATGAGGCACTATTCCCTCCATTTGGAATAAAACACGCTCAATTTCAGAAGGAAATACATTCACTCCCCTGATTATGATCATATCATCCGTTCTGCCTTTAACGCGGGACATTCTTGTTGTGGTCCGTCCGCATTTACACGGTTCATGGGTAATGGATGCGATATCACCAGTACGATAACGAATGATTGGCAGCGCTTCCTTGGTAAGGCTGGTAAAGACCAGTTCCCCATCTTCGCCGTCCTCAACTGGCTCAAGTGAGTCAGGGTTAATGACCTCAACAAGGAAATGGTCTTCTGCGATATGCAGTCCTTCCTGCGCTTCCTGGCATTCTATCGCAACTCCTGGACCCATGATTTCACTTAGTCCGTAAATATCGATTGCTTTCAAATTCAGTTTTCTCTCAAGTGTAGCTCTCATTTCCTCAGACCACGGCTCAGCTCCGAAAATCCCATACTCTAGCCCATTATCAGCAGGGTCAATCCCCATTTCTTCCATCTTTTCAGCGATATTCAAAATATAAGTAGGGGTTCCGCAAATACCGCGAGGTTTAAAATCATTGATGATCGTAATCTGGCGATCGGTATTTCCACCTGAAATGGGTACGGTGGCAACTCCTAGCTTTTCTGCTCCGTAATGGAGACCCAATCCGCCTGTAAACAGGCCATATCCATATGCATTATGGAAAATATCCGACTTCCGGCCTCCTGCAGCTACAATTCCACGTGCGACAATCGTTGCCCAGTTTTCCAAATCGTTTTTCGTATACCCGACAATGGTAGGCTTTCCACTTGTTCCGGATGAACCATGAATCCGTGTTACATCCTCCATTGGAACGGCGAATAAACCGAATGGATACTGATCACGAAGAGTCTGTTTTTTTGTAAAAGGAAGCTTTGACACATCGTTCAGATTTTGAATATCTCCTGGATCAAGGCCCATCTCTTCAAATTTCCTTCTGTAATAAGGTACATTTTCATATACACGGCTTATCGTTTTTTTGAGGCGTGCCATCTGTAAACTTTCCATTTCAGCACGCGTAGCCGTTTCAACTTCCGGATTGTACATCGTTTCAGTCCCCCCTTAATTTTGCTCGTGTCCCATCCGATTCTCCATATATAACGGTAATAAAACGGATATTATATAATTGTTATGCTTAATTTTAAGATTAATACGTCATTTCTACGTTGTCAATAATGTTTTTTTGAATTAAGCAAAATGGCCGAATAGACAAAAAAAAAAATTTACTAAATTTTCAGACTATATTAATTTTAACAATGATATATCATTTTATCAAACACTCGTTTTAAAAACGTATTAAAATATTAGGAAAACAATTTTCCTGAAGTAATGTTCATAAATATGTAGAGCAGGTAAAGGGGTGATTCCCGATTTGGAATCACCCCTTATAATGGATAATCAAAGCGTTCTTCCTAGTTATTGACCGCAATACTGGAATCTATCACTTTTAACCACTCCCCACGCTCCCTTTCACTTATGACATTATTTTTATAAACTATTTTCCCTCTATTAAAGGTAGCGGTGATTCGGCAAGGAAAGGAATGGCCCATATAAAGGCTTTGCTTATGTTTCGCGAAAAAATTCGTTTCCGAAGCTTCATGCGGAACATTAAGGGAAACGATGGCAAGATCTGCATCCATTCCATCCTTAATTTGTCCTTTTCTGGAAGAGAGACCAAATCTATTTGCCGGGGCTGAAGCTGTCCACTCAGCGACTTTGTGAAGTGGGATATCGTGCAATACAGCCAATTCTATCATCGACATCAGTGAAAATTGCCCCCCGCTTATTCCACCCCACGCTTCGAAAATATTATGTACGCCAGGGTCTTTCAACTCATAAGGACATGGTGAGTGGTCGGAAGAAATCATATCGAATTTCCCTTCCATTAAACAGGCTATCAATCTTTCTTGTTCTTCTCTTTCCCTTAGTGGGGGAGCACATTTTGCAACCGCACCTTTTTCTATTAAATCACCCTGATTGAATAATAAATAATGTGGACACGTTTCAACCGTTACATCCAGTCCCTTTTGTTTGGCCGATTCAATTTTTTCAATGGCCAAGCCACTACTAATATGGACAAAGTGCAGGGGACAGCCTGTTAACTCGGAATATGCGATGGCACGTTCCACAGCCTCCGCTTCTGCTTGCACAGGTCTTGTGGCTGCATAATCATTCGCACTGAATAGTCCATCCTTCTCTTTTTCTTGCTTCAGCCATTGAGTGATCGAATCACTTTCCGCATGAAGGGCCAAGACCTTGCCCAATTCTGCAATTTTCTTCATACCATGTAAAAGGGTGAAATCATCCGCACGCTCAAACTCATCATTTCCCGTCTCTGAGAGAAAAGCTTTAAAACCGATGACTCCGGATTTTGATAGCTCCTCTAATTCATCAATATTTCCCGGGACCAGCCCTCCCCATAATCCAAAGTCTATAACTGATTTCCCTTCACCGATCTTGGCCTTTTCAAGGAGAGCCTTTCGATCGATGGTTGAAGGGATTCCATTCAATGGCATATCGAAATATGTGGTGCAGCCTCCCGCTGCCATCATTTGCGATCCTGTTTCAAAGCCTTCCCAATGAGCGCGGCCAGGTTCGCTAAAATGCACATGGACATCAATCATACCCGGAAAGATATGTTGGCCATCCGCATCATACTCTTCATCCGCTTTACCACTCAGACGATCCCCAATCTTAACAATCACCCCATCTCGGATTGCAAGATCAGCTTTCTTCACTTCATCTGGAAAAACTACATACCCATTGCGGATAATAAGATCATATATTGACATACAGACCACTCCTCCAAAATATTTTTATAGAATCAAAGAGATCCCCTGGATGCAGGCACTTTCTCCGTTTTTCCCACATACACATCGAGTGCAGCCTGCAAAGCCTCTCCCCGATTCACTTGAAACCCCTGGCGCAAAAGGACAGCTTCCAAGGAGGCCAATACAAAGAGGATGTTTTCTTTCCTACAACTGAATCCCATTGTGCCGATTCTCCATATTTTTCCGTGAAGCGGACCAAACGAGGAGGCAATCTCGATACCGAATTCATTCAACAGCATTGCTCGAACGGCTTCCCCGTTGATTCCTTGTGGAATTTCGATGCAAGTTACACACGGAAGTTTGTTTTTCCCATCCCCGAATAACGTTAGTCCCATCGCCTTAACCCCTTCAACGAGAGCAGCTTCGTGGAGTTCATGACGGGCAAATCGGGCTTCCAGACCTTCCTCAATTACCAGGCGCAAACCTTCACGTAACGCATAAAGCATTGAAGTCGCTTCTGTGTGGTGATTCAAACGGCGCGGTCCCCAATAATCCTGCAGCATGCTTAAATCGAAATAATTACTGGTGATGGGACGGCGGATTGAAATCTTTTGGTTGTCTTCATCTGTCGCAATACCACGTTCCACCTTTTTGCGGGACTGGATGATTTCTTCTATTCGCTCATTATACGTAATCGGCGCCATACCCGAAGGAACGGACAAGCATTTTTGCGTCCCTCCTATCAATCCATCAATGCACCATTCATCCACCTTTACATCCGTTCCCCCGATGGACGCAACCGCATCCACCACAAGCAGGACACCCATTTCACGGCAGGCCAACCCGATTTCCTTCAATGGCTGCATACATCCCGTGGAAGTTTCCCCATGGACGATTGCCGTTATTTTAGGTGAGACTTTCTTGATTTCCGCAATGACTGCTTGCGGGTCGAACACCTCTCCCCAAGGACATTCGATCGTATGAACATCAGCTCCGTATCGCTCACAAATTTCCACCAATAAATGACCGAATCTTCCGAATATGGGAACCAGAACTTTATCTCCCGGCTCAATGATGCTGCATAGAATCGCTTCATTTCCTGATCTTGAAGTGCCATCTATCGGGAACGCCCATTTATTTTTCGTTTGAAAAACCAAACGCAACATTTCCATCACTTCATTCATGATATTAGTGAATGCAGGATCGAATTGACCTAATATCGGTGTGCTCATCGCTCTTAAAACACGCGGGTCCACTTCGACTGGACCTGGCGTCATGATCGTTCTCATCGGTGCATTCAATTCTGAATATGACATTTTACCCAACTCCTTCAATAGGCTAATTTATATAGTATTTCGCTTAAAACATCGATTCCCCTTTCCAAATCCGGAACACTCGTAAACTCCTTAGGCGAATGGCTGACTCCGTCCTTACTTGGGACGAACAGCAGGCACGTCGGACAAAATGAACCAAACACTTGCGCATCATGCCCGGCTCCGCTGACCATATCCTGATAAGGTATATTTTTATCTTCAGCAATTTTGCGGACAAGGCGATTCATTTCCCGATCCATCGCAACAGGTTTGACATCCATCCATTGTGAAATCTCCATCTTCATATCCGCTTCTTTCGCCAAGGCATCGAAAGCCGAAAAGATTTCCTTACAAAACCTATCAAGAATCACTTCCTCGTGATGCCTGATATCGAGACTGAATTCCACTTCACCAGCAATAACATTCGGAACATTAGGTTCAACATCCATTCTGCCAACCGTCGCAACTAAATCCGAGTCCATCCCCTTCGCTTTTTTCGTTAAAAAAGAAATGAATTCCGCAGCTGCACTGACTGCATCCTTCCTGTAAGACATAGGAGTGGTGCCCGCATGATTGCTTTCACCAATGATTTTCACCGTATAACGGCGCTGCCCGACAATATGGCTGACGACCCCGATCGTATTCTCATTCTTTTCAAGCACCATCCCCTGTTCTATATGAATTTCAACGAATCGGTCAATATCATCGCGGACGGGGGTCATATAGGCTTCAGGTTCAAACCCTGATTTTTTCATGGCTTCCAAAAAAGAAATGCCCTCTGTATCTTTTAAATGCTTTACGTTCTCAAGACCATAGACTCCTTTGATATTCCTCGATCCCCAAAACGTCAAGGGAAATCTGCTTCCTTCTTCTTCACAAAAAGAAACGACTTCAATCGTCTTCCGAGGCTGCCCATAGGCTTTAAACAACCTCTTAACTGCCAGGAAACTAGCGATGACCCCATATGCACCGTCATATTTCCCCCCATCCTTGACCGTATCTATATGAGAGCCGGTCAGAATGGTTTCACCGGTGGAATTGGTCCCCTCAAGCCTGCCAAACAAGTTTCCTACACTATCAAAATATGTAATCAGGCTTTCTTTTTCCATCTTTGCTTTCATTGCATGCTGAGCTCTCATCCATTCCTCGGAATATAATAAACGGGTCACCCCATTACTCTCCGTTGCCCCGAAAGATGCTAACCATTCAATCATCGAAGCAACATCACCCTTTTCATCTATGAATTTTTCGATTTGAATTGCCATCACTTCGCTTCCCTTCTCAATATCCATTCATGTTATGAATATTCACAAATTTATGTTATCTACTATTTTACTTCTTTTCGCATATAACTTCATTGGCAATTCTGTTAGTATTTTGGTGTTTTTTTGTGCAAAATAACCAACGAAAATCCAATCCAATAATGCCTGTAAAAGAAGAGAGTGCCCACTAAACATGGACACCCTCTTCTTCTCAACTTGTATAATTCGAACCTAATCCCAATTCCCTTAATAGCTGACGATACGCAATCGACGTCTTATCTGAAGCGATATGCGCTTCCGCTTGCAAATCTAGAGGCAGCTCCTCCGGCTTTTGATTTTCAACCATTTCCTTATCTTCATTGAAGATCTGTAAATTGAATTCATAGGTATCCTCTATCGGAGCATCTAAATCAAAGTTACGGGCCATCGGCGAAAACATTCTTGTCTTACGTGCAGAAACTGGACTGGCACAGTTCAGGATATGAAGTTTTCCGTCCTCCGGGAAGTGGACAGTCAGCCTGGCCGCAAGCGGTGGATAGATATCAAAAACACGGAGCCATTCAAAGTTGGCAGGTTCTAAATGCTGCATACTTTTTCCATAATTACTGACGGAACTTAAGTATTCCACGTGCAGGCCATACTCCGTTTTTTCCACTTTATAACTAGGAACGATAGGATTGTTACGATCAGCGAAGCTTTCCGAATGTACCCAAGCAAAGTGGGACACATCCAAAAAGCCTTCCATCTGCCGACCGGCTGAACCAGCAATGTCAATGGATGGAGGCAGAATGTTCAAATATTCATCATCATCCCATGCCGGTAACTTCGGAATATCCTCTTTATCGCTCGCAATCGATGTCCAAACCAAACCGTAGCGTTCTACCGTGGGATAAATATTAATACAAAGACGCGGGGATATTTTAGCATTGGGATGTGCAGGAATCCCAGTACAATTACCTTCAGGGCCATATCTAAAACCGTGGTAAGGGCATACGATATTATCATCTTCCACCCACCCCATACTTAATGGCACACCACGATGCAGACAAAGGTCCCTCGCAACGATGATCTTCCCACTAGCCCGATAAAGGACAAGGTGCACATCGAGAAGCTTAATGCCTATCGGTTTTTCCGACACTTCCTCGACTGCTGCCACAGGAAACCAATATTGCGATAATACATCCCAGTCCGCTTTGCTGAATGTGCATTCTTTTGGAAACGGCGTGACTCTTTTTTTCTTACTTGAAGCAACTGTGCCTTCACTCATTTTATCGTCTCCCTTATTCCCACGTTATTTTATTTTTATAAATATTAACAAAATTCAGATATTATGTCACTAACAATGTTATGAAACCTTACACACAAACCCGTTTTTGTATACCTCAACAACCCAAACAATGAAATTTGTAAGATATACCAAAGGAATTGTATGATATGATAATGAAAATCTCCAAAGCATGTGAGTGAACGGAGGGATTCAGATAAATATCAGTTACATGCACTAATTTAAAACCGATCAATTTCCTGGATTCATATACAGCTTTAATTATAAAATCACTTCAATAATCTAATTTTCCAGAATGAGGTGTATCAGATGAAGGTAACCGAACTTTTAACATTGCCCGCATTAACCGGCATGCATTTAATTGCCGGAGGAACAGGGCTCGAACGCGAAGTCAAGACTGTCAATATGATGGATGCTCCAGATATCATCAACTTTTTAAAACCAAATGAATTCCTTGTAACCACAGCTTATCACGTAAAGGACAAGCCACACCTTTTGTCATCACTTGTCGAAGCGATGGCAAATCAAGGCTGCGCAGCCCTAGGGATAAAGACACGTAGATTCCTAAAAGAAATACCCGAGGAAGTACTGGTTCTAGCCAATGAATTATCCTTACCAATCATTGATCTTCCAGCAGAATTGTCACTTGGGGAAATCATCAACCATACATTCCGGGCGATTTTGGATCAACGGGCAGCTGAATTGACTTTCGCCATGGAAACACATAAGCAATTCACAAACTTAATCATGCGGGGTAAAGGGATTCAAAAACTGCTTGATCATTTATCGAATATGATTGGATACCCCATTTTATTAGTTGACCGGTACCTTAAACCGATATTCCATCCAACCTCAACATCCGGAATTATTCCAATAATCAAAAAAATGAACAGTGAAGGATACAGATTTCATAAAACCATAGCTTCGTTCTTTTCATTTTCATCTCTATCCAATAAACAAACCTATACCGTATTCCCCATCTATATGGATGAAGAAAAATTTGGCTATTTGACAATATCAGGAGAAATCAAGAATAGCGATAACCTGATAACACTGACGATAGAGCAGGCAACTAATGTCATTTCTTTTGCCTTGATGAAAGAACATGCCCTTAAACAGCATGATCGGAATATCCGAAATGATTTCTTCCTTCATTTCCTGGATGGGAGTTTCTCTTCACAAGAGGAAATCATAAACCGAGCAAAAGAGTTTTCCTTACATAATGAACAAGCCTATATATGCGCAGTCGGAAAAATCGATGAATCCAAATTGGCCAAAAGTTACACACAGCTACAACGAAGGGCTGATTCGATATACGAGTTTTTGGAAGATGAGCTTCGCCTATCACCTAATCCCATTCACCTCTTTACAAAAGGTAAGAAATGCATTCTTTTATACGAAGTGAACGAAATCTCTGGCGATGTTCTTCAATATGTCGAAACCTCGCTAAAATCATTGCAAAAGATAACAGCCAGCCAATTCGACTGCACGATATCTTTCGGAGTGAGCCATATGAGACCGAACTTTTTACAGACCAAGAACGCTTACAAAGAGGCGAACGACTCCCTTCTGGAAGGAGGCCTTTCGAAAAGGCCAGAATACATCCAGATATTCCGGACGAAGGATATTATGGAATTATTGAGAATCATCCCCGAAGAAGACCTAATGAATTTTTACCTTTTCGCATTACAGGGATTTTCAAAGATTTTCACCGAGGAGGAGCAATCCTTATTACAGACATTATCAGTCTATCTCGAAACGCACTGCCAAATATCCGAAACTGCCAAAAGATTATTCGTTCACCGTAACACCGTTGTATACAGACTCGAGAAATGTGAAGAGCTGCTCGGCAAGAGCTTAAAAGATTCAGAGACCACACTCCAGATACGACTTGCCCTTCGCATTAAATCCTTACTTAATATATAAAACCCAACCTCTTCTCCCTTCACTTTATGCAAGTTGTCTATATCAACAACCAAAAATTGTCTAATCTAACTAATGACAATTTTCTGATTATTCATTATGATGGTATTAATCATAACGAATTCGTGTGATATAATATGACAACCAATTAGAGGAGGGAGTTTTTTTATGAATGAAAGAATTAATAAGTCCAAGGCCTTCTCGTTAGGTCTTCAGCACGTTCTTGCCATGTATGCTGGTGCCATCTTGGTACCGATCATCGTCGGCGGAGCATTGGGGTTCACTTCCCAACAGCTCGCCTACCTTATTGCCATTGATCTATTAACCTGCGGAATCGCTACATTATTGCAATCCTGGAAAAATAAATATTTTGGCATTGGCCTCCCGATAGTATTGGGAACTTCTTTCGTCGCAGTCACCCCCATGATATCCATTGGCAGCAATTATGGCATTTCCGCTATATATGGATCAATCATTGCCGCTGGGTTATTCATCATTTTATTCTCCAACATATTCGGTAAACTACTTAAATTATTTCCGCCTGTCGTGACCGGTACCGTCGTCATCATCATTGGATTATCCTTAGTGCCCACCGGCATAAAGAATATGGCTGGCGGTTCTGGCAGCAAAGACTTCGGTTCAGCCGAAAACTTAATGCTTTCTTTCGGTGTCCTCGCTGTCATTCTGTTAATCAATCGCTATTTCACAGGATTCATACGCGCCATTTCCGTTCTGATTGGCATCATCGCAGGAACGATCGCTTCAACATTTTTTGGGAAAATGAACTTTTCCACGGTTGTCGAGGCTTCTTGGTTCCATATCCCTGCACCTTTCTACTTTGGTACACCCACCTTTGAAATAGCTCCCATTCTTACGATGATATTGGTTGGCACAGTCATCCTTATCGAATCCACTGGCGCATTCCTTGCTCTCGGAAAAATAACAGATAGGGAATTGAGTGAAAAAGATATTGTCAAAGGCTACCGCGCAGAAGGCCTGGCATTCACTTTAGGTGGCATTTTCAATGCCTTCCCTTATAGTACATTCGCGCAGAATGTAGGTCTCGTTCAATTATCCGGAGTGAAAAAAAGAACGATCACCATTGTAGCCGGCTTCATTTTAATCGGGCTTGGACTGGTTCCGAAAATCGCAGCTCTCGCTACACTGATTCCTACTGCCGTCCTCGGGGGTGCTACCGTCGTCATGTTCGGAATGGTTGTTTCATCAGGAATTAAAATGTTGAATGACGTCGATTTCTCGGATAATGCCAATTTATTGGTCATTGCTTGTTCAGTCTCACTCGGACTGGGCGCCACCGTCGTTCCCGAGTTATTCTCGAGCCTGCCGGAAGCAATCCGTATCGTTGTCGGTGATGGAATCATAACAGGAAGCCTGACAGCCATCATCCTGAATTTGATCTTGACTCCACGCAAGAAAAAAGCCGCCGATAGTACCATCCCCGATTCAGATCTAATGGCAAAAAGTATATAAGAAGGAGACTGGAGATGATTACTCTTACTTCATTAAATGCACTAACCGAAAAGGAATTTACGAAGTTCCTTGGGGATACTTTCGAACATTCACCTTGGATTGCAGAAAAATCGGCAGGCAATAGGCCCTTTTCTTCAATAATCCACCTGCATCGATGCATGGTGGACATTGTAGGCAATTCGTCAAAGGAAGATAAGTTATCGTTAATCAGGAAGCATCCGAACCTTGGGGACAAAGTTGAAATGAGTGATGATTCGATTAAGGAACAGCATGGCGCCGGTTTAAAGGACCTTACGTCCGATGAATATCAAGATTTCATATCATTGAACCGGAAATATATGGATAAGTTTGGCTTTCCATTTATCCTGGCTGTGCGAGGCAAAGATAAAAATGACATATATCAATCGATGAATACAAGGATTCACCATGCAGAAGCAGCCGAGTTCGATAAGGCCTTAACTGAAATCTATCAAATAGCCCTATTTCGTTTACAGGATAAAATTAAAATTGAAGGAGAGAATTTAATGAAAAATAAATCAGCCGCACAAACACTTAGTTATGGAAAAGGGAATGTTTTTGCCTATAGGACCTATTCGAATCCTTTAACCGGAATCAAGCAAATTCCAGAATCCACTTTTTCAGGAAGAGGTCATATCATTTTTGGCACGAATGTAAAAGTTTCCGTTGGCGGCTCCTCTTTTCTTCCCTCATTCACGGAAGGAGACAATTCCATGGTCGTCGCGACTGATTCGATGAAAAACTTCATCCAAAGGCATTTAGCTACATTCAAAGGCGCAACATTAGAAGGATTTGCTTCATATGTGTCAGAAGCCTTCCTAAACAAATATCCTCAAATCGATACTGTTAAGTTGATTGCTGAAGATATCCCTTTCGAAGCAGTGACTGAAGCAACGGACCCCCAATTGAAACCGAGTGACCTTGTATTCAAAAAGTCCCGCAATGAACGGGCCAAGGCTGCCGTCGAAATCATCCGTGGGGAAACTGGCAACGAGATCGTTCAGCAAAGCAGTTCCATCCTCGACCTTCAATTAATCAAAGTAAGCGGGAACTCTTTTGTCGGTTTTGTCCGTGATGAGTATACGACGCTTCCCGAAGATGGAAATCGGCCGCTTTTCATCTATTTGAATCTCCATTGGGTCTATGAGGATCAAAAGGATGCATTCGGCATGGATCCCTCTAAATACGTAGCTGCCGAACAGGTAATCGATATTGCTACATCCGTTTTTCATGAAATGGAAACTCCTTCGATCCAAAATCTGATTTATGAAATCGGCTGCCGCATTTTAACTAGATTCCCTCAGCTTCTTGAAGTTACATTCGAATCCCAAAACCACACATGGGATACAGTTGTTTCCGAAATACCGGACTCCAAAGGAAAAGTATATACCGAGCCGCGCCCGCCATATGGTTTTCAGGTCTTCACCGTTAAAAAAGAAAATCTCGAAAACAACAAAATCCTGGCTGCCGCTGAAGAAAACATCGGTTAAGGAGTATATATGCCTGGTATAACAACACATATATTGGATTTAATGCATGGCCAGCCAGCCGAAAACGTGACGATTGAATTATACTTTTCCGAATCATCCACCGCTAGCTGGCAGCTGCTCCAGTCAGCTGTCACAAATCCAGACGGGAGGCTCGATGTCCCGCTGCTGAAAGCAGATAACACCAAAACGGGAAACTACGAAATCGTTTTTCATATCGGGGATTACTTCCGGAATAAATCCATCGAACTCCCTGATCCGCCCTTTTTGGACCTGGTTCCCGTCCGATTCGGACTATCTTCCCCATCCTCTCATTATCATGTGCCCTTGCTCGTTTCCCCATGGGGCTATCAAGTATATCGTGGAAGTTAAAGAAACTGCCGGAGAAGATTCCCTCCTTCTCCGGCAGTTTCTTGTTTGATTGATTATAGTCAGGACCGTTCCACTATTAATCCGAGTAATAAAGATCTATTATAGATTGCGATATCTGGGATACTTCAAGAATAGAGTTTTGAAACGTAGATGCTAGGTATCTCCTCAAGCGGAACCGCAAGAAGATCACGGTCGAGGACAACGATATCAGCAAGCTTCCCTACCTAATTCACGCTCCCCGAATGTACCAATGGCCAAGCCGCCAGTATAAGCTTATAATGCTTCGGCAAGGGCGTTCCGTTCATGTTGATGCCATACTACTTTTTTTCCACTGCAGTCGATTCTCATTACTGCACGATAATCCTTTGTTTGTTTTTTGAAGGGGGTGGGGTTGGGAGTATTTCCTTTTGTAATATAGGGTCGTATGTATCGACACGACGGTCTCTAAAGAATTGTAGAATGTTTCTAGTCTTTTCTATTTCTTTTAAATCAATCTCTTTTACAATAATTCCTTCTTCATCATCAAGTGAAGCTAAAATATTCCCTAATGTATCGCTAATGAATGAACCACCGTAAAAATTCATGTCTTTTTCCTGGCCTACTCGATTTGTTGCAGCAACGAATACACCATTAGAAATGCCATGAGCAGAAATTGCCTTTTCCCAGGATGGTCTTGTTGATATCTCAGGATGATCTGGCTCTGAACCTATGGCAGAAGGATAGAATAATATCTCCGCACCTTGTAAGCTCAAAATTCGGGCAACTTCTGGAAACCACTCGTCCCAACAAATCCCGACACCTATTTTTCCATAAGCAGTTTCATAGACAGGATACCCGGTATTGCCTGGAACGAAATAATATTTTTCATGATACTGGGGACCATCCGGAATATGATTTTTTCTTGTAATCCCTAAACATTCTCCATCTGCATCAAATACAGCTGCACTATTAAAATAAATACCAGCACCTGCTCTTTCGTAAAAAGGAACAATCAAGACGATTCCTAATTCCTTTGCTAATTCACCCATTTCGGATAATGCACCGCTATCTACATCTTCAGCTAAATCATAATTTTCCACACTAACCGTTTGTGGAAAATATTGCGAAGAAAATAATTCTTGTAAGCAAACGATTTGCGCACCTTTATTTACTGTTTCTTTTATTTTCTCTATCGTTTTTTGAATATTTTCCTCAATGAATTCCCCGCAATGAATTTGAATAAGACCAACTTTTACTTTTGACATTTTCTCACTACCTGACTTTTTTATTTTTTTATCTTATACAGTTGGGACGACCTGGTTTTCATATACAACCTTTCCATCCATAATCGTCATCTTCACTTCAGTTTCAAGAATTTCCTCTGTTGATATGCTAAATAAATTTTTATTCAATACTGCGATATCCGCTATCTTTCCTGCTTCCAATGTACCTAATTCTTTTTCTCTAAAAGATCCGTATGCCGGTGTAGCCGTGTAGTATTTTAATGCTTGTGCTAAAGTAACTCCTTCCGACTCCTGCCACGCCTTCCCGGTTAAATCTTTTCTGGTGATTGCCTGATAAATACCCATCATAGGATTTAGGGGTACTACAGGAAAATCTGTACCAAAGGCAATTTCAGCACCAGTATCTTCTATTGTTTTGATAGGATAATAGAGAGGTTGTTGTTTTTCACTAATTCTAGCTGTATATGCCTCACTTTCCATTAATTCAATATGTTTGGGTTGAAAGGAAGCGATTACACCTAATTCCTTAAAGCGATGGACATCGTTTGGATGCAATACCTCCACATGTTCAATGACATGTCTGGCATCTCTTTCTCCATTTACGTTTCTTGCTTCTTCAAATGCATCCAATGCTAAGCGGACAGCACCGTTACCAATAGCATGGAAACGAATTTGGAATTTTTCCTTATCTGCCTTTTTTACTAATTGTTTAATTGTTTCAGATGGATAAGTGGTTCCACCTTTTGTTTCAGGACGGTCTTTGTAATGATCCAATAAAAAAGCAGTATGACTTGTCACAACACCATCTATAAATTGTTTTAATCCAGAAAAGGTAAGCTTGTCTGACTGATAATTTTTTTGTAATTCCTTCGCGACAGCTAAATCCATTTTTAACTCCGGAGAAAAGTGAATTCTAGTTGTAAGTAACCCTTCTCTATCAAATTCCTTGAAAATTTCAAGATCGTCTAATGGGTTTGGCGCAATTTTAGCTCCGTATAAATCATTAACGGATGTGATTCCCAATCTTTTTGTTTCATCGAGAAAACCTTGGAATAGTTTTACACGTTTTTCTTTCGGTAATTTATATGCATGTTCCGATGCATACCCAATAGCCTGTTCAAATAGAAGGCCTGTCAGTTCCCCATTTTCATCTTTTCCAATTTCTCCATATTCCGGGTCTGGGGTATCCTTCGTTAATTGAATCATTTCTATTGCTTTACTATTGATCCATGCGTAATGCACTTCTGCATTGAATAATAAAACGGGACGATCAAAAATATATTTATCTAATGTTGTTCTATGTGGTAGCACTTTCTTTTTCCAATTGGTATGATCCCAGCCAATACCAAATATCCACTCATCATTTGGTCTTGTTTCTGCAAATTCACCTACTAGTTTAGCTACCTCTTCTTCTGAAGTAGCATCAAATAATTTGGCACTATCCTTCTGTAAAATGCTTCCCATCATTATGTGCATATGAAAATCATGAAACCCCGGAATGATTAGTCCCTCTTCCATGTCATACACTTTAGTTCGATCCCCAATGAATGACCATATTTCTTCTTTAGGACCGATCTCAACAATTTTATTATCTTTAATAGCGATAGCTGCTTTTATTGGCTCATCTTGTAGCCCAGTAAAAACTTGTTGACCAGAAAGAATGATGTCTGCCTTTATCATTTTTGTCCTCCTTGATAAATCTAGCTTTTATGCTTGAATTTCATTTTCCTTCGCACTATCAATAGAAAGCTCTGGTGGCCGTTCACTAAACATTTTCGTATTGGAAAGGAGCATGATGAAACCTATTCCAAACCATCCTAGTCCGAGTAAAAGTGCCTTTGAATCAAGACTAGTCCATAACCAAATTGTGAAACTGGTTCCAATCAGAGGCAATATTAGGTATTTTAGTTTGTTAATTCCGTTTCGCTGTTTCTCCCTAATAAAATAATGAGAAATAACCGAAAGATTAACAAATGTAAATGCAACGAGCGCTCCAAAGTTAATAAAGGATGATGCTGTCACTAAATCAACAAATAAAGCAGATAAAGCAAAAATTCCCACTAAGATAATGTTGTGTGTTGGAGTTTGAAATTTTGGATGAATATGACCAAATATTTTCTTAGGAAGAACTCCATCTCTTCCCATCGCATACAAAAGTCGCGATACACTTGCGTGAGCTGATAAACCAGATGCTAGCCCCCCTGTAATGTATCCTGCTAGAAAAATAGATTGAAATAAATTACCCCCGATGTATATAGCAATTTCTAAGGCAGCAGAATCTGGATCTTTAAAGGCTTGGAAATTTGGGTAAACAAGGTGACTGATGTATGAGATGGCGATAAACAGACCCCCTCCTATTAATGCTACGAGGAAAATTGCCTTTGGTATTATTTTTTTAGGATTAATGGTCTCCTCTGAAAATGTAGTGACAGCATCAAATCCTAAAAAAGATAAACATAAAATAGAGGATCCTGCTAATACTAAGGATAGTGGTATATCTCCATTCACAAATGGAGAACCCATAAATAATGTCCCTGAACCCATTCCGTTTAGTAACCCTTTAATTGAGAGGAATGTAAATATAACTATTATTAAGAACTGACAGGCAACTAATAAAAGATTTATCTTTGTTGCTATTTTCACTCCGATTATATTTACAGTGGTGATTAAAATTACAAAACCAATTAACCAGACGGAAAAAGGAACGGATGGAAAATATGCGTTTAAGTAAATAGCGATTAGTAATCCATTAATCATTGGCAAAAATAAATAGTCTAATAGTATAACCCAGCCTACTAAGAATCCAATATGAGGATTAAGAGCCTTTTGAGTAAATGTATATGCAGAACCGGCAACAGGATAGGCCTTAACCATTTGACCATAACTATAGGCTGTAAACAACATACCAACTAAAGCTATAATATAAGCGGCAGGTACCATCCCTTTCGTTATTTCCGCAACAACCCCATAAGTAGAAAAAACTGTTGTAGGTGCCATATAAGCCAATCCAAATAGCACTAAAGGAAATACTGTTAACGAACGTCTTAATTTTGCATTCTCCATGTATCACTCCACCCTTAATCGTACTTAATTAACTTATATGCAAATATCATACCAAGTGAGGGATGATTATTTAGAGCTTGAATTAAAGTCATTTTCCCAATAATTACAATTTATAGAATCTTCAATAAACTGATAGTTTTATGCAATTTTACATCAATTATTTAAGATTGCATAATTAGTCGTTAAAGACAGGTTCCATAAGAAAAGGAGCTGCCAAAGCAACTCCTGGTAAAGCACCTGTTAATTCAATATCAGTTATTTATACAAAATATCATCTCTTAGTGAAGCAACTTTAGTTAAAGCTGTATCTATGTCAGCTTCATTCACTCCAAAATGAGCAAGTGCATCGCTAAGATGATTTACAATAGCATTAAAATGGGCTGGTTGCAGATCCATTCCTTGGTGAGCTTTTGCCATGGATTGTCCAGAATATTGTTTTGGGCCAGGCCACCTAATGCAAAACTTATAAACTTTGTCTGATGACCGCGTTGTTTTTCCATATCTGTTTTTTCAAAAAAATGATTAACTGTATCATCCTTAAGAACCAACTCAGAGTAAAAATAGTCCCAACTTTTGCAATTGCTTCTTCTCCGCCAACTTTTTCATAAAGTGTTTGTTCCATATATACACTCCTACTTTTTAATTAATAGAAGTATTCTCTGCAGAAAATTTGTTTTTATTCCTTATCTATTATTTAATCCCTTTAATCGAAAAAAGCACCTTATGTAACTATGTCTATTAAAATCGATAAGAAAAAGTCTGCCATAGCAACTCCTTTAATGAAGTAAAGCGCCTGTCAGTCATTAGGAAAAGCCTATTCTAATTAAACGTGCCCTATTGTTGGAGTTGAACTCGGTTATCCATTTATCCCTCATCTATTTCAGCTTGTTGCTACCAAGATGTTGAGAATGCATAATTGATTTGGGGAATTCTTTATTACATTCACTGTTCATTACCTTTTATTTTACATATTCAAATTAGAATGTGACAAAATTGTAATCTAACTTCCTGTTACATCTATGGTGGAGAATAGGATGAATTTTATAGTATGTAACATGAGGAGGGGATTTACGTTGAAAAAAGTATTACAAACTAAAAACTTATCTAAATCCTATGGAAAGACACAGGTTTTAAAGAATATTGATCTGACAATAACTTCGGGTGAATTCACAGCTATTATGGGGCCTTCTGGTTCAGGAAAAACAACACTGATGAATGTGCTATCGACGATTGATAAATTTTCTGGCGGGGAGGTCTGGCTTGAAGAACAGGCGCTGTTAGATTTAAACAAAAAGGCATTACGTACATTTCGCCAAGAACGAATGGGTATCATCTTTCAAGATTACAACTTGCTTGATACTTTAACGATCAAAGAAAACATTCTTCTGCCCCTTTCATTAAGGAAATTTTCTATAGATGAGATGGAAAGACGGCTGAGATCAGTCATTCAGGCATTGAATATTGAAGAAGTTCAGGATAAATACCCTACGGAAGTTTCTGGTGGTCAGAAACAAAGGGCCTCATCTGCACGTGCCATCATTACAAATCCTGCGATTGTCTTTGCAGATGAACCTACAGGTGCGCTTGATTCCAGATCAGCAACACAATTATTGGAACAGTTAGCTACCTTAAATGTAACCTTTCAAACAACTATCCTTATGATTACGCACGATTCGTATGCAGCAAGCTTCTGTAAACGAGTTATCTTCTTGCGTGATGGAGGAATCGTAAACGAGCTTTATAAAGGTGACCAAAGTCAAAGTGACTTCTTTGATCGAATCCTTCACATCCAGAGTGCCATGGGAGGGATTCAAAGGTGAACTTACTGAATATGAATGATAATTGAAGATGATGAAAAGATTAGAAAAATAGTGGCTGATACACTAACGAAGTGGAAATATGAAGTTAATTTTAAACATAACAATCTCCTATTCATGGACAGAATCGATAAAGGTTTAACCTGCGTTTTAGCATCTTAATACTAATTATTCCAAACTCCTGCCTTTTGTACAATACGTCACACCAGAATATGGCCCAATTAAGCAACTATAGAGACGAAGTGAAACAAAGCCCTCCTCCAAAATTCCCCTTTGGGCACCTTTATTTGGAGACGCTGGAATTCCCATAGCCATTACGATTTATTCAAATCCCCATGCTTTGGAAATGACAGGAAAAGTCATTATACTTTTATCAGGTAATTGCTACCAAAAAACAGTTGTGTTCGGATACTATATTCGCTTCGCTCTCCCAAATCAAGAGCTAATCATAAACTGTATTTAATATTTATAAAAAAACAAAGTATAAGAATGTAATAGAGTGGATAAACTAATAAAAAAGGAGTGGGAGATTATGGAGACTAAAACTAAAGAAGGAACGAAAGAAATGTGGAGCGAAATTCATGATTGTATAAATCGAGTAATTGATGAAAAACATGATTTATCTTTTCAAAAGAAGAGCAATGATAATTATATGAATCTATATATTCAAACAGCCGTTTTACACACCTTATTTGAACTTTCAAATGAATTCAGGAAAATTGAAAGGAAATATACCGAATTGTGATATTTCTAGAAAGGCATGTACCAACTTTGACTATTATTGTGGATTAGGATAAAAAAACTCCCTAAGAGCCTATTAATGCCAAAGTATTATCCAATCTTTCCTAGTCCACGTTTTCTTTCCAACACTAAACATTACTATATAATATCGATCATTTCCGATACCACATTTGACCAAGTTCCATTTGTTCTTTGCCTTCCCTACAAATAACCTCTTTATTATTCCAACTGAAAATCCACTTTTGAAAAATGTTTTTTGCAATACTAATTAAAAATAAACTCTTCATACACATGACAAAACCCCACCTGTTATTAACAACTGGTGGGGTTTCTATTTGGCTTCTACATCTACATCAACCGGGAGGTCCATCTTGTGCAATCACGCCCTTTCATTTAAACAGCTAATTTACTGTATTCATCCAACTGATCTTTGGTTAAATTTTTGATGAAGTGATCGATATTTATCGACTCCATTTCATACCTTTCACAAATCTTTAAATAACTTTCATAGGCTTTATCATAAGTGTTCATCATCTTGCTCCCCTTTCTGTTATATAACAATTAATTTATCTTAAAAACAATATATAACAGAGTCATTCCCGTGTCAATATAATTTTCTGAAAATTTAGAAATAACTCATATTACCTTTAGTATTACCCCTATTGTTCTTCGCTAACCCTATCACTTAACAAAAAAGAGACTGACACAAATTTAATTGGATAATTGGCCTTCAATAGCGAAGATGGAATTTTTCACATAATTAAAGTGACAATAAAACATTTTTTTGTTTATTTAAATGAGTATGTAGTTATTACTTACTGATTTTTGATCGAATGATTAGTAGAATCTCGGAACAGTTTTCATACACAATTAACTAAAATCATTGTATGATATGATAAAATAAATTTTTTGAAAGTGAGCTGAAAGCTTATGATGTGGTCACCGCTATTCGAAAATGATGTACCTGCAGTCATTCTTCCTTAACGGTAGAAAACTTGCAACTCCGTTAAGGACTGGAAAGATCTAGTTAAAACGGAGGGTACAAAATGAAAAACACTTTATTAGGTTCTTTATATTTATCACTCGCTGCTAGCATTTGGGGCGGAATGTACGTGGTGGTAAAAGTTGTGGTAGACGTTGTTCCACCACTTGAATTAGTTTTATTACGATATGTAATTGCGATTTTAGCATTGCTAACCATTGGTTTAATAACAAAACAATCTTGGCGGATTGAAAAACGGGACTGGCCATTAATTCTCATTATAGGACTTGTTGGAAACACAATCTCCATCGTAACCCAGGAAGTCGGTACGCTACTTTCTACTGCACAAATGGGAGCCATCATTACTTCAACTACACCTGCATTTATGGTGATATTTGCACGTATCATTTTAAAAGAAAAGATTACTTTTAAAAAATCAATTTCTGTTATTTTAGCGACAATCGGTGTCGGTATCATTGTCGGAAATGCCCATATCGGTTCATCTCACCAACTTGGGGGCGTATCACTGCTTATTGCTGCATTAACTTGGGCACTTATGTCAGTTCTAATTAAACGTGTACCTGGGCAATATTCACAACTGGTTGTAACTACCTATGCTGTGCTTGTGGCAATTGTCTTTTTAACACCTTTTACAATTAGTCGATTGGATGAGCTCGATTTCCAAGCAATAATGCATCCATCCATATGGGGCGGCCTTTTATACTTAGGCGTTATTTCGACAGCATGTGCCTTTTTACTGTGGAATCGCGGACTGCAAATGCTTACCGCTTCAAGTGGTGGATTATTTTTCTTTTTACAACCTATAGTCGGTACGTTTTTAGGCTGGTTATTACTAGGTGAGCAAATCGGCTTGTCTTTTTGGATAGGTACAATATTAATTTTTATTGGTGTGTTAATAGTCATTCGGGAAGAATAACCGTAATAAAAATGTTGAATGGTGTTTTATATTAAAAAGTACCCTATAGAGACTTTTAAAAAAGTCTGCCTATAGGGTACTTTTTGTGTTAAAAGGGAGATTGGGGAAAAGTTGTTTTTTGTTTGTAATTTTTTTCATTATTCCCCTTTGTCTTAATAAGAAGGAGAAACCTTCAAGAACAGACCGCCGCACCGTCCCCACGGGGATCTCCCCCGCCTTTGAGGAAGTTATGCTCATCAATCCGAATGGCTTGTGCATGGCCCATCGCCCCATCGAATTCTTCTACCCACTTCGACATGATGTCCCCTTGCCTTTAGTTCCTCTATCGCAACCTTTTTGACACGGCTTTCTAATTTTAACGACTCACTATCTTGACCCCAGGTTCTTCCCCAGACGAATCGCGGTTCATTGATTGCCGCTTGTGGGTCCATTCGTAATCTATCATCCTGGTAATGATCGCAGTCTGTGTTTGCGGCTGGCCTTCCCCACCCTGAGTACCATATAAAATGCTCGGTTTTCCATCTTTGCAGGCTATCGCTGGCATCAATGTATGGAACGTGCGCTTGTTAGGTTCAAGTAGTTGACATGATTGGAATCAAGCGAGAAAAACGATCCTCCATTTTGTAGCATCACCCCTGTTTGACCGGCAATGACCCCTGATCCAAACTCAAAATAAAAGCTTTGAATAAAGGAAACCGAGTTTCCATCTTTATCTACCACTGCGGCATGGGCCGTGTCACTTCCCATTGGTGGACTCGTCACCTTCTTGGCATTTGTCTGAATTGCTGATGCTAGCTTCGCGGCATATTGCTTATCAAGCAGCTTATCAAGTGGAATATCAAAGAAATCAGGGTCTGTCAGCACTTCGTTCCTGTCGAGGCAACCTGCTTTTAGCGCCTCGGCCAATAAATGATAGTATTCAGCAGAACCATGCTCAATGTTGTCAATGTTGAAATTCTCTAGAATATTAAGCGCCATCAGTCCCACGAACCATTGAGAATTTGGCGAACCTCATAGATCGTATAATTTCGATACTTAGTCGAAATGGGTTCTACCCATTTTCCATGGTGATCAGCGAAATCCACTGCAGTTAACAGACCCCCTTGCTCTTTTAAATAGGACACGATTGCTTTTGCAAGTTCTCCCTTATAAAAGACATCACGGCCTTGTTCAGCAATCAACGATAAGCTTCGGGCAAGATCTTTTTGAACAAATCGTTCACCTACCTCCGGAACTCGCCGACCCGATGCATATATTTCAGCTGTTATCGGTGCCGTCGAAGGCAAATCCCAGTTCTTTTCCGTACACATCACTTGATTTTTCGTAATCGGAAAACCCTCTTCAGCTTACTCGATCGCCAGCTCGAGAACTTCGGCAAAAGTAAGTGTTCCACATTCCTTCAATATCTCATCCCAGCTGTCTACAATCCCCGGAACTGTAATTGCGCTTCTTACCCCGCGAAAGGGATCTTCTTTCCCCTCTATATGCATCACGATTAACCTTGCTACCGGAGCGTCCGCTTCCATTGAAGCCCGAATTTCCCCGTCCTTCTTTTCATATGTAAGCCAGAAGGCATCTCCACCGAGTCCGGTCATATGTGGATAAACTACACCCAAACAGGCACTGACTGCCATTGCCGCATCAAATGCATTCTTCCCTTTTTCAAGAATTTTGTGTCCTGCCACCGATGCTAAATAGTGTGGGCTTACCACCATACTTTTCGTTCCAATTATCGATTGGGTCATAAATCTACTCCTTGTTAATTATTTGATTTTTCAAAAATAATGATGATTGTATTATAACTTGTATGTTTTTCTTACGTAATCCAAATTTCATTCCTCAAAACAAAAAGTTGTTTTTTCATCACTTTTATAAGCCTATTTTATTTAAAAATGCCAATTATTCGTTCATTACGTAATAATCATTAAAATTTTATATACATTTCGAAAGAATTTTTGTTATCATTAATTCATAATCATGGAAATGAATTCTAAATTTAAAACAAAGGAGGAATCGTTTTGAAAAATCCATATACGGAATTAACGGTTGGGATGATGAGAACGGGGATTTTAGGTTTCGGCGGCGGGCCATCAGTCATCCCGCTCATCCGCCACGAAGCCGTTTCCCGTTATCACTGGCTCGACGATGATGAATTCGGGGACACTTTAGCGATCGCCAATACACTCCCAGGACCGATTGCCACTAAGATGGCAGCATATCTTGGTTATAAATTAAAAGGCTGGCCGGGAGCCCTCGTAAGTGTGGCCGCTCACGTTTTACCTTCATGCTTTGCGATGGTTTTCTTAATTGCGTTCATTAATGTTTTAAGTAATTCAGCAATGATCAGCAATATGATCGCTGCTGTCATGCCAGTTGTTGCCGTCATGCTTGGCCAAATGGCTTACGAGTTTGGCGAAAAGGCGGTAAAAGGTTTAGGGAAGGTGCTCGGAATCACCTTTTTTGCGATTTCCTTTTTGCTTCTGCAGGTCATTTCCCTGCATCCGGGTATCGTCATAATGATTTTCCTTTTATATGGGGCGTTCCATTTTAAATTAAAAGATAGATTGAAAAATAAAAAGGTTGATAGGAAGGAGGAATCCGCTTAATGGGTCTTATAATCCCAATTGGAGTCGCTGTTTTTCTAGCGTTTTTCATAGCCAATATCCTTGGTTACGGCGGAGGCCCAGCCTCGATTCCGCTTATGTATGATCAAATCGTCACCCGGTACGGTTGGCTTGATAATACCGAGTTTTCACAAATGCTTGCGTTAGGGAATTCACTCCCAGGGCCGATCGCCACCAAAATAGCCGCATATGTCGGATATGATGTATATGGGTGGCCAGGATTTTTAGCTGCATTGGCGGGCACCGTCATCCCTTCAGCAGTGGCTTTGATATATTTATTAAAAATCCTGCGAAAATACAAGCAATCGCCTATCGTAAAAGGCATGTCCCTGCTTGTGCAGCCCGTGATTGCGATCATGATGTTATTGCTCACTTGGAATATGGCCGCTGATGCCGTCGGTTCCATCGGCTACATCCATTCAATCGTCATCGCTGGTTTGGCATTCTTGGCTTTAGGTAAATTCAAGATTCACCCCGCATTCGTAATCATTCTTGCTTTTGCGTATGGCGGCTTTATCATCCCGCTCACATAATAAAAAAAAATCCCCCTATATAGGGGGATCTTTTCATTTAAAGCTTCATGCCCATCCGGCTTTTATAACGTTTAATGAGAATTTGGCAATCAACGCTGACAACACCTACTACCGCATACAGCTTCTCATTGAGAAAGCGTTCCATCTCCTGATTATCAGTAAAGATTCCGTGCATATGGAGTTTACTCGGACCAGTCATATGATATAAGCTCGTTACAGCCGGTTCACTTTCTAATTGCTGGGCGACCCATTCCAAATATTTAGGCTCAACCTCAACGTTAAAAAAAGCCGAGACATGGATGCCGACCTTAGCTGGATTTATGACCGCAGTGAATCTCTCGATCACGCCGTTTTCAACAAGATGATTAATTCTCATTTGAACCGCAACTCTGGAGAGTTCCACTTTCTTCGCTAAGTCGGTATACGAAATTCGCGCATCTTCATGTAAAACCGATATGATTTTCTTATCGATCTCATCAACTTTCAAGCTGGGAATCTTAAAGTCCTCTGCCATCCTATGTAACTCCTTTTCGATTTCTTTATTCCATTATCGCAGAGAACACCACCGGATCACAACATTCTTCCTTTTCACTTTCAAATTTACCCTCCAAGAAACGGCAGAATTTAAGCAATACCCAAACAAAATAAACCGATTGAGTAATGAATGAAGGCCTTCAAGTTTTGACAGCCCCTTTTCAATAAGCCCCCTCCAACTCTTCCTCTTGCACAGTAACCAGGAAAGGAACATCCACGAAATTATATCCAGTCGTATAGCTATTTCCGTTAAAGGAGTGCTCAGGGATTATCTCCTCCCCTTCTTTATCATGAAAATTAGTGACCAACCGTATCGGGTCGTTAAAATCAGGGAAGTCATTCTGTCCATCTTCTGCCTGTAGTTTTACATACTGTTTCATAAGTTCCCGCCAATTGTCAGGAAACCTCTCGACTCCGTACGTTTTCCCCTTAAGCGCAATGCTGTGCATCATTTCTATACCTGGTTGATATGTGGCTATTCCATCCGATACCAAAAAACCCCTATCACCCTTCATAAAAACCCCGATTTCGGATACGTCATCTTTTGGATTCATATTCCACATGATCAATGATTTTTCTTCTCCATTCCAAACCTGTGGCTGACCGCCCATGTTCACGGAAGCAGCTTTCCATTTGTTACCCTTCCAGACCCAAAAGCTCATCCCATATCCACTTTCTTCGCTGATAAAGGGGACAAACACATGTGTATCATCTAAAAAGATTTTATTCTGAATGGACTTTGGTTGTGCTTCAGGGAAGATTGAGTTTATTCGTTTAATGATTTGCTTTTCCGATAGAAAGGGTTCCGGCTCTTTTTGGAATAGTACAAATAAAAGAATACCTCCTATCAAGATGGCAGCTGTAATTAAAACACTCATTTTTGCTTTTTTAGTCATTCTTCCAACACACCTCCGGTTAAAATGGACTCTTCTAACCTGAAGTAGACCTGGTGCCCCTTATTTGGTGTAATCAGCAGACCCTTGCCATCTTCTTCAATGAAAATGAGTGTTTCAAGACCACTTCCTTTTTTAGGAGCTGACCCTGTCAGAATATAAGGGAACGTTTCTTTATACCCGCTCTCTTCATTGATCCCATAATACCAAGATTCGCTCTCGATCTTTTTTTGTTTCATCTTGTTCATTTGTCTTTGCAGTTCTTCTTTATTCAAAGTGACCTCTTTGGAATTCGAATGGGTCGCTATCAGCGAAGCCTTGTTAACGTCCATCATATATGTAGTTGTTTCAGACTTAGGATATATAATTCCATCCAGAGGCATGGCTAAAAGTGAAGCTGTCAAAAAGATGAAATTCGATAGGAATCCGAGCCAGGCAAATCGACGGAATCGCTGCCACCGCCCTTCATTTCCTTTCCTTCTCAATAACCATGATAAAAGAGCCACCCCTAAAGGGACAATGGGTACACTAACAACCTCATCTGATAGATTAAAAGAAAAATTAAAAGCGATCATTCCAAGTACCAAGACAACTGAAGCCTTCCATACCTTAGGTGAATCCTCTTGTCTTCTATAAATAATGGCAAAAGCTATCGCAATCAGCATGTAACTTAGTGCTATAAAAATTAAAGAGGGTGCATGCATATATTTTTCTGCATCAAACAATCCATTCATTCTATCTAATACTCTCCTTTTAACCGACTTTACCCTATATATATATGAATCTTCCTAGAATACCATATATCCCCTTCTTTGTAATTAAAGGGCACAAATGAGTATTTATCAGACTTCAATCCCCCCTCCTTATTCGGAAATTGAAGGTGGGGGTTTTACAGCCTGTTTAATGTAGGATAAAAGTTTATGAGTATCCAATGGACCCTTCCTCAATCCCTTGTTTGTAAAGTTTTCGCGATACTTTTATATTCCTCGTCATTGAGAATGCCCATTTTTTTGAATAATGCAGAATAAGCCATTATTTTTTTTTGGGTACGGTTTGTACAATTCATATGGATCAGCTCCTTTTTACATAGTATTCATTTGCGACAAAATGTTTCCTGCGAGCAAAACATTTTGTATAGACTAAAATAAAAAAAAACTGCCCATTCTTGCAACCAGTCATTATTCGGATTATCGTTGTTTAAGAAGATGCGACGGAATTGAAAAAAACTGCATACTTTCTTCATACTTTTTCGCTATACTGACTCCATTGAATAAGAAGGTGAATATTTTGAAAATCTCCTTTAAGCTGGGACTGTGTATATTTGTTTGCATTTTTTTGATGGAAACCGTTTCCATGGTTTACTTACATAATAAAGTGATCCACTCCCGTATCAATCAAGAATTGGAATCACTGAAGGCCCGGGGTAATAGTCATCGTGATGTGTTGGAAATCACTTATTCCGACTCAACTCTTCAGCATATCGCCCTGATGGAATCACATACCGATACAGATGTCGTGATAACGAATAGAAGAGGAGATATCCTGATATCTTCCGAAAAGGTTAATGGGGGAATGAAAAAAATCTTAGGAAAAAATCTCTCACCGGTATCCCGAAAAGGTCTGATCATCCAATCAAGTTGGAAGGATGAAAGGTATATAGCCACCGTTACACCATTTATCAGTGATAAAGAAAATGAAGGCTATGTCTACATGTTCAAAGATACCAGGGATGTTGAAGATTTAATCGCTCAATTGAATAGGCATTTCCTCTTTGCAACTGTATTGCTCCTTTTCTTCATGCTTATCACCATTTATTTCCTATCAAAAGCTTTGACTAGACCGCTTATTGCGATGAAAGAAGCGACCACCAAACTTAGCAAAGGGAATTTTTCAGTGGCTGTACCAGTACGATCACAAGATGAACTTGGGGAACTTGCCCAATCCATTCAAAGCTTGGCTAATGAATTGAACTATTTAAAGAAGGAACGCAATGAATTTTTGGCAAGTATCTCTCATGAACTGCGCACGCCGCTAACTTATATCAAGGGATACGCTGATATAGCCCGCCGGAAAGATTTGAATGCATACGAAAGATCACGATACTTGGAGATCATCCATGATGAATCCCAACGATTAAACAGATTATTGGACGAACTATTCAATATGGCTAGAATGGATGTACATACATTCACCATATCAAAAGAAACCATTCAGCTCTCTTCATTCCTGCAAACCATTCATGAAAAAGTGCTACCAGCTTTTACAAATGAAAAAATTCAATTGAATCTGGAATGTAAGGATCATTTATTTATAGATTTAGATCCCACACGGTTTGAGCAAGTTATTCTTAACCTGCTGGATAATTCACTGAAGTACTCGAACGAACATACAGTCACCGCCATCAAAGCCACTGAATCACCTGACGGAATCTCGATCTCCATAATTGATCAAGGGGTGGGCATTCCAATTGAAGATATCCCGCATATCTTTGATCGTTTATATCGTGTCGAGAAATCACGGGCTAGGGATACCGGTGGATTCGGATTGGGGCTGTCCATCGTCAGGCAATTAGTGGAGGTTCAAGGAGGAACCATTTCAGTTAAAAGCAAGTTGGAGCAAGGAACGTGCTTCACTATCACATTTAAGGAGATAAAAAATGAAGACAGTAGTTCTGGTTGATGATGAACAGAGAATGCTTGATCTTATAGAGCTATACCTTATACCTCACGGGTTTACATGCATAAAGATGAATTCTGGACATGAAGCCATCCAGTTCTTAGAGCATAAACAAGCTGACATGGTCCTTCTTGATGTAATGATGCCTGAGATGGATGGGTGGGAAACGTGCGAAACGATCCGGGCGTTTTCCAATATTCCCATAATCATGCTCACCGCACGGGATGCTGCAGAAGAAATGGTCAAAGGGCTGAAAAAGGGCGCCGACGATTATGTAACGAAACCCTTTAATGAAGATGTTTTACTAGCGAGAATCGAAGCGGTGACGCGGCGAATACATAATCATCAAGGTGTGATTTTTAGGGGAATAAAATTAAATGAATCCGCTTATGAAGCGCATTATGATTCCAATACCATCCCATTAACCCCAAAAGAGTTTTTCATGTTGTGCCTGTTTTTAAAATCACCAGATCAAGTGTATTCCAGAGATCACCTGCTTTCGACCATATGGGGATTTAAAACGGATACGGAAGATCGGACAATCGATTCCCATATTCGAAATATTAGAGAGAAATTACGTCATGCCGGTTTTCCAGTTGATCAACATTTGAAAACGGTATGGGGCATCGGATATAAATGGAGTTCTGTGGGTTGATATGAATTTCATTTCTGAGGCATTAGCATCCAGCGGACCTTTTTCCATTGCTATAAGTTTAGTATTGAACATATTGATTAGCGTGCTTGGTTTTATTCCAAGCGTATTCATCACGGCTGCCAATATCACCGTATTTGGATTTGAAAAGGGATTGATCCTTTCTTACTTGGGGGAAATTGCAGGAGCAGTAGTCAGCTTTTGGTTATATCGAAAGGGCATTCAAACATTCAAACCCAAATTCATGAGGAACCGATGGGTCATGCAGCTGCAAAAGTCACAAGGGTTTCATGCATTTTGGATGATCCTGATGCTTAGGCTCCTTCCTTTTATACCATCCGGCGTGATTAACCTTACAGCAGCATTAAGCAAGACGGGCTTGATGATATTCTTCTTCGCCACATCCATCGGAAAACTGCCTGCCCTCCTTGTCGAGGCCTATTCGGTGACACAAGTATTGAAGGCATCAGACGATGTGAGGATTGTTTTGGTGCTGTTGATTCTGGTAATTGCAGTCATTTATTACTTTAAAAGAAACAAGAAAAAAGGAATGTAGAAAAAAAAGGCTTCTTTATTAAACTCGGCAGTTACGACCTAAAAGAAAGTTAATTTGATATTACCTTGAAGGCATCCCCCGAGTCAGCAATACGGTGGAAAACAATCAACACGGCCTGGCCGCTATCGGAAATTCCTCTCTTCGCTAATTAATCTATAACGATTAGAGCTTTAACACGATTAACGAAGGGTAAATTGGTTCATTTCCACGAATGCTTCACCTATATAATGAGATAATGCCTATACTATCTTCCTGTTTTCTGGAAAAAAAGAATGAATATATTGTGTTTCTATGGGACATTCCTTTATAATGCGCATTAGATGATTTTTTTAGCACCGAATAAGAGAGGAGACTGAATATGAAGAAACTATTGTACCCAATCGTTATTGGATTATTGGCAGTTGTTCTAACAGCTTGTGGTTCGAACGATGAAGCTGATAAAAAAAATGACGAAAAAGAAACTAAAACAACTGAGGAGAAAGAAACGGCTAAAGCAACTGAGGAACAGCAAAAAAAGATGGAAGAAATGCAGAAGGAACTGGATAAACAAAAGGTAGATGAAAAGAAAACGGTGGCCATCGTCAATGACGAAAAAATTTCAGGTGCGGAATATAATACAGTGTTGTCCACGACACAAATGCAAATGCAGCAATTCGGACAAGATCCAACATCCAAAGAGGGAGCCAAACAAATTAAAGAGCAAACGCTCAACTCTTTAGTGGGACAAACATTGCTGCTTCAAGCTGCTGATAAAAAGGGCTACACAGCCACCAAGGCTGAAATCGAAAAGCAACTTGCCGAAATCAAAGACCAATATGAAAGTGAAGAGAAATTCAAGGAAGCGATGAAACAAGCAGGTCTGAATTCGGAAATGTTGAATACTCAGATTGCAGAGAATATTCCATATACTAAGTACGTTGAAAAAGAGATTAAAGTGGACGAAGCAACTGATGAAGAAATTCAAAAGTACTACGACCAGGTTGCGGAGCAAGCTAAAACAAGCGGGCAACCGGTACAGAAACTCGAAGAAATGAAGCCGCAAATCAAGGAACAACTAGAGCAGCAAAAGAAACAAGAAAAGCTTGTGAAACATGTGGAAGAACTTCAGAAAAATGCTAAGGTCGATATTAAGATTTAATGCATTTAAGAGCTGCCAAAATTGGCAGCTCTTTCTTAATGGTCTTTGGTTCGCCTACTAACTAAAACACAATCATTTACTTATACCACGGCTTTACATTTTTTATACGCCCGTTTTAGAGTAACGTTCGATTCTTTCTCCTATTTCATCACGAACACGTTGGAAGGTAGCCCATTTTTCTTCATCTGTTCCTTCCGCTTTTGCCGGGTCATCAAAGCCCCAGTGTTCGCGTTTAACATGCGGTGGTGTCATTGGACATTTGTCTGCCGCATCGCCACATAACGTAACGACAAAATCGGCATTATTCAATATGTCAGGGTCGATGATATCCGATGTTTGATTGGAGATGTCCAATCCAACTTCATTCATTGCTTGTACAGCTTTTGGATTTAACCCATGTGCTTCGATTCCTGCACTAAGCACTTGCCATTCGTCACCTAAATATTTCTTCCCCCAAGCCTCTGCCATTTGGCTTCTGCAAGAGTTACCAGTACATAAGAAGTATAATGTTTTTTTAGCCATGCTGTTTCTCCTTCATGAATAATGTAAGTGTTTAATGAATAATTTGTAACCATATATATAAGCCTACTAATGTGATGAACAATGTTGGGATGGTTAAGATGATTCCAGTTTTAAAATAGGTTCCCCATGAGATTTTCACGCCTTTTAATGATAGGACATGCAGCCACAATAACGTTGCCAAAGAACCAATCGGAGTGATTTTCGGTCCCAAGTCCGAACCAATGACATTTGCATATATAAGGGCTTCCCTGATCACGCCTGTAGTATTGGTATCGGAAATGGCAAGGGCATCAATCATCACGGTTGGCATGTTATTCATAAACGATGAAAGAATGGCGGCTATGAAGCCCATCCCCATCGTTGCTGTAAATAATCCTTGATCGGATGTAACTTGGATTAAATCCGTCAATACATTCGTCAATCCAACATTCCGCAGGCTGTACACAACAACATACATGCCTATAGAGAAAAAGACGATTGCCCATGGTGCTCCTTTAATAACTGTTTTCGTATTGACTGCTGGACTCCTTCTAGCCATCATGAGGAAGAAAATAGCCACAATGCCTGCAATGATGGATACAGGCACTCCAATAAATTCACTTGCAAAATAACCTACCAGCAATATTCCTAATACTATCCAGGACAACCGGAACATTCTTTGGTCCCGAATGGCTTCCACTGGTTTTTTAAGTTGGGATACATCATAATTTTCCGGTATGCTTTTACGGAAAAACAGATATAAAACCAAGATGCTTGCTACCAATGCAAAAAGATCTGGTACGATCATTCTTGATGCAAACTCGGCAAAACTGATATTGAAAAAATCTGCAGAAACAATGTTTACAAGATTACTCACCACTAAAGGCAATGAGGTTGTGTCCGCAATAAACCCACTGGCGATGATGAATGGGAATATCATTTTATCATTAAACTTTAGGGCACGAACCATTGCTAATACAATCGGGGTAAGGATTAGAGCAGCTCCGTCATTTGCAAAAAAAGCAGCTACAAGAGCACCGAGGATACTTACATAAACAAACATCCTTACTCCATTTCCCTTGGCTGCCCTAGCCATATGCAGTGCTGCCCATTCAAAAAATCCTATCTCATCCAAAATAAGCGAGATGATGATGATGGCGATGAAGGCCAGTGTAGCGTTCCAGACTATGGATGTCACGTCTATGACATCAGTAAAATCCACCACACCAACAAGTAAGGCCAAAACCGCACCGCCACAAGCTGACCAACCGATCGACAATCCCTTTGGCTGCCAGATGACGAGAATGAGTGTTAATAAAAAGATGATAACTGCCAAAATAACTGGTCCCACTGAAATAGTACCTCCTAGTTAGTCACAACAAATCCGTTTTCCTTGTGCTGATAATTCTTCTAATTTAAAGTTTTGACTTGGCAAATCCTTGATGACCGTCTGAATAAATGAGTAATAGGAAGAAGACTGGTTTAACGAATAAAAGACCCATTGCCCCCTTCTCGATTCTTTCACGATTCCACTATCTTTCATTTTCCGTAAATGTTGGCTGATGGCAGGTTGGCTCATTTCGAACAGGTCCACAAATTCACAGACACAACATTCATGATCATACATGATTTTAATCATAGTCAAACGAGTTTTATCACCTAGAAGTTTAAGAACGTTTGCAGTTCCTTCTATATCCAAAGCTTCATTCGTTTGCATTTAATCCCTCCTAGTCTAATCAAATAAATAATCATATGCTTATGTGATTATTTAGGATAATTGTATAAGTATATTCTTATTTAATCAATAATTAAATATTCAACAATATAATTTTTTAATTTTTAGTCTGCTAAATGATGTTTCGAAATAACTCCGACTAAGGCGAACTTTGCCTACGCCCGCACTTCACTAGCATTGGGAAATCTTATCCAAAGGCTCGGTTAAAGGGGTTGTTGATTTTCTTATTGACCTAACGGGACAGGATAGTTACATAAAGTTATAAAAAAGAAGGCCATAGTTTACTTCTTACTTAAAAGCTGTAAGCTTTAAAAACTAAGCATTCTTATTTTATAAACAATGACATTAATGTAGGCTTTTTTCATACTATATTATTGGGGTGAAAAAATGCCAAGAGTAAATTACCGAAGTTCAGACGTTGACTTAATGGCAAGGATGATGAGAGCAGAAGCTGAAGGTGAAGGATTACAAGGAATGTTATATGTTGGCAATGTAATTGTAAATCGTCTTAAAGCAAATTGTATAGACTTTAAAGATTTAAGAACAATTCCACAAGTCGTTTATCAAGTTCAAGGAGGAAATTATTCTTTTGAAGCTGTTCAAAAAGGTAATGTATTTTATCAAAGAGCGAGAACTGCTGAAAAAAGATTAGCGAAACAGAATTTGGATTATTGGAGGCAACACCCAGGGAAATATGCTCTTTGGTATTTTAATCCATATGCTCCATGCCCACCAACATGGTACGGTCAACCTTTTGCTGGACAATATAAAAATCATTGTTATTATGAACCAAAGCCTGGAACATGTGAAAGTGTTTATTCCGGTTAGGTTGTCTAGGAGCTCTTATTAATTCTGGAGTTTTATTGTAATTTTTCTTTTCGGTTCCGCGAATACAAAATCTTTTAGTCGTAGGTGCTGATAGCCAACCACATTCATTCAATGCAACTCCTGTTGGTAATGTAACGGTTGTCTGTTAAAGAAGCTTGAAGCCCCAGCCTATTTTTTCAACCATTGTTTTAGTGTATTTTTAACTCGCGAAATGAAAAGGGAACTTCCTGGTTAGCAGGTGTTCCCTTTTTTTATATCAAACCTTTAGTAATAGTTATCAAGAAAGCAAGATTGTGAAATATTGTACTTAAACTTAAAGGTGAGTTAGTTCCTTAGTGCCCGAGAGATTATGTTTACCAATGTCTATAAAAAGACCAGTCTCGTATCACCAGACTCGTCTTCTGTTTTATTTACAACAAGAATTATTTTTAATTTCCAATCTCGCTAGAACGGGACTGCCACAGCATGAACCGTCCTTTGTTTCAGTTGCTGGAGTATCAGAGTCGCATGTGCTAGATGTCAGATTCACACTGCAAACTCCTGTTTCAGGCAGTTCCAAGTGTACTTCTTTTGCCCCTTCTGCATCCCCTGTAAGATAAGCCACTACCGAACGGACTTGTTCGTAGCCTGTTGCCAATAAGAATGTAGGTGCTCTTCCATAACTCTTCATGCCAACAATGTAGAAGTTCTTTTCAGGGTGCCGTAATTCTTGTTCACCATGCGGCCGCACTGTTCCGCAGCTATGAATATTGGGATCGATTAGCGAAGCGAGCCCTTCCATGCTTTCGACTGCCGAATCGATGTTTAATCTAATTTCATTTAAAAAGGATGTATCTGGTCTGAAACCCGTACTCACAACGATTTCATCGATATCACCGAGTGTGAATTCTTCGCCGTTAAGTTCTCCCACCACAGTGATTTTATCGTTTGTTGGATAAACTCCGTTAATATGAAAGGGAGTGAGTATTACTATACGTCCAGACTCCACTAAGTGCTTAATTCTGATACCAAGTTCCCCACGAGCCGCCAAGGCGTCGTTTTCTTGACCGCCGTACACTTCATTGATCTGTTTTTTACGAAGTACCCAGTAGATTTTTGTATCCGTATATTTTTGCTGTAATGTTGCCAAGTCCAATAGCGCATTTATTGCAGAATGACCACTTCCGATCACCACGGTGGTTTTATTTTGATATCTGTTTTCTAATTGTTCGACGTTAGGAATGCCATAGTGGATTTGATTGTGTAATTGTCTCTCCGCATTCGTCCAAATTCCATTTGAAAGGATCGGGTTTGGATTGTTCCAAGTACCTGATGAATCAATGACAGCTTTCGCTTCAATGACTTTTGTGTCACCCTTCATTTCTACATAGAGTTGAAAGGGAACAGTGTCTCGTCTTCCTGTTTTTAATTTATCGTGAGCCTTTTTGGCAACACCGACTACTTTTGCCTGTAAGATGATCTGTTCTTTTATTTCTGGAAGGTTACTTAGCGGAAGAAGGTACTCTTCTACCAGTTCGCGACCTGTTGGCAAAGCATTTTCGTCAGGTGACATCCAACCAGAGTTCTCCAGCAGTTCCTTTGCTGCTTTATCGATGTTATATTGCCACGGAGAAAACATTCGAACGTGTCCCCACTCCAACATGCTGGAACCAACCGAGTCGCCTACTTCCAATACAATAAACTTCTCTCCTTTTTTTTGTAAATGAGCGGCAGCGGCCAGCCCCACAGGACCCCCACCTATAATTGCTACGGGTAATGCACTTTTATCAAATTGAACCATCATTATTCCCTCCTATATTTTCATTTTGAAAAAGTTGTAATTTGCAAGTATTATTGAAAAATTATACTACCCCCAAGGAGTAGTACAACATACGGAAGACTTCAACATTCGATCATTAAGCAATGTCAGAGCACGCACGACGGATTCCTTTTCAAACTCATTCATCGTCTTGAAGATCTCATTCAAGTAATCATTCATTTGCTGATCGATTGTTTGATTGACTTTCACTCCTTCATCGGTCAGAGAAAGGATAGAAATTCTCCGATCTTCCGCAGCAGGGGTTTTTGTGACCAAATTCAATTTTATTAGGGATTGGATTTGTCGGCTGAACGTCGTAATATCCGTTCCCAGTGTTTCTGCAATTTGCTGGATGGAAGCGTTATTCTGTCGGTTTATTTCATATAGAATATGACTTTGAACGAGTGATATCTCAATTCCATCTGCGCTGCAGCAATTTTTATTCAATAATCCAAAACGTCTAGTTAAGAGTTGGAAGAGACCTCTAAGGTTTTCATTTTCCATTACTTTCACCTCACTATATTTATACTCACATTATTTGCATATTGCAACTATTTAAATCAACTATTTTTAATTTATCCTTATAGCTTGTTAAAAGCCGTAATGAAATTTCGGTGAGTTTGCTCGCCATAATAGCATGCTTTGCCTTTAAAAAAGTTTGTTTCGATGAATTCTTTTGCCTTTTCCACCCTAGGTTCACGAGAAGCTAAAACCAACTTGAAATAGGCATCAAAATAATCAACAGACAATACGCTTGAATGGTTAACAGTCATCCCCTCCTACCCCCTATTTGTTTACAGTAATTTCTCCATAGCCATAACATCGACATATTCCCCATCTAATATTCCCTGGTTCTTAAACACACCCACTTCACGATAACCCCTTTTTTTGTACAATCCTTGACCAACCTGGTTAAAAGGAAAAGTGAATAACACAATTTTATTGAAGTCATTTCCTTCTGCGATCTTTTCGATTGATTGAAGCAATAAACCGCCAATCCCTTTTCCTCGATGATCTCTTGAGATATAAACGGATAAATCAGCAACCCCTTTATAAGCACAGCGATTGTTATATGGATTCAAGGAAGCCCATCCAACGATTTCCCCTTCTTGCTCGGCGACGATTACCTTATATCGTCGTCCCATGTGCTTGGCAAACCAATCCTTCATGTAGGCTTGATCCTTCGGTTCCGTTTCTAACGTGGCAACTCTATCCTCAATTCCTTGATTGTAAATTTCTTTGACGGAATCTATGTCCGTTTCCATCGCTTCACGAATGATCATATCTTTCCCCTGCTCCTTTCGCTACCAAATGAGTTCATTCAAAATATTCTATATTATATAACACCAATACTTGCAAATCGCAAGTATTGGATGAAACAAGAAAACTGCCGAGTGACCGGCAGTTTTCTTCCTCTTTATAAATATTTCCGGTGAATACCTTTTCCATCATAGGAAAACAGGACTTCTTTTCCTTCCATGACTGATTCCATATGCACGGAGCGTCCCCAAAGCTGATGGATATATGGCATGACTTTCTCAAGATATTTCAGATCCAGTTCAATATCTTCATACCAATGTTTCAGATAAAGTTCGCCATTACGCATGAAGTCTCCATCATTTACTGTGATATAGGGGAATCCGCCGTTAACCCTCATACTGACGAGTTGGTCACGAACCTGTTCCCATGCTTTATCGACGATTTTATAATCCTTGCCCTGCTTTTGGAATAAATACATATCTTCACGCATGACCAGATCTTTCGTCAAATAATTACGGATAAAGGAAATGTCAGATTCGATTTCCCTGACTTCGAACATCTTTTCCCGTCCAGATCCGGGCATGACGCCAAGCCTGATCATCTCTTCGGTTGGATTATCATAGCGTTCTTCAATATCTTCAAACATTTTTAATCCAAGATAATAAGGGTTGATGCTGGTCTTTGATGGCTGAACCACACCTGCGTTCAGTTTAGCGAATTCAATCGCTTCCCCTGAGGATAAATCCAATTCACGGATTATGCGTTGATGCCAGTAGGATGCCCAGCCTTCATTCATGATTTTCGTTTCCAGCTGCGGCCAGAAATACAGCATCTCTTCCCTGATCATCGTCATGATATCCCGTTGCCAATCTGTTAGATCCCTGCTGTACTGTTCTATGAAAAGCATAATATCCTTTTCAGGCCTTGGCGGGAATTTTTTTCTTTTTTTCACGGTGGATTTCTTCGGTTTATCCTTATTTTCAAGATTCCATAAATCATCGTATTGTGTGGCTGTCGGTTTTATTTCCTCTTCTTCTTCCTCATCTTCCATCGTCCAGGCAAGCTTCGGTCTCATCAACGACGGATCGATATGTTCTTCAATGGCTAATAGTGCATCGAGGAAAGTTTCCACTTCCTTTTTGCCATGCAGGATTTCATATTCACGGATTCTTTCTGCCGTGGCTGACATACTTTCCACCATATCTCTCTTAGTATTATTAAAACGTATATTATTCTTAAAGAAATCACAATGCGCCAAAACGTGGGCAACAATCAATTTATTTTGTACAAGTGAATTGGAGTCCAACAGAAAAGCGTAACATGGATTAGAGTTAATGACCAGTTCGTAGATCTTACTTAATCCAAAGTCATACTGCAGCTTCATTTTATGAAACTGCTTCCCAAAACTCCAATGAGAAAAACGGGTCGGCATCCCATAGGCACCAAATGTATAAATGATTTCTGAAGGGCAAATTTCATAACGCATCGGGTAAAAATCCAACCCGAACCCAGTTGCTATTTCTGTAATTTCACTAATGGCATATTCCAGAGCCTTTTGCTCCGCTCCATTCATCCGATATCCCCCTTGTCTTCCGCCTTTAAACTAATGTATGAAAAAAAGGAGGAAAAATGCCGTGATCATGAGTAAAGGTCCTCGATAACAGAAAAAAAACACCTCCATGAAGAAGATGTCAGGTCAAAGATCCATGCAGTTTTAAACTCTAATCCTTAAATTTCCCTTCCCTATTATAATTTCGCGAGTTCCGTAGTCACTGCCCCTTTTTTCGCTTTTGAACGGATCCAGGATATGATAAGCGCTGCAATGATTACAAATCCTAAATATCCTGTGACTGGATATACTGTTCCAACCAATTTAATGAAGCCAACGAAACTTGCAAGGAATGCGAGGATTCCCACCATAATCACGGATATCTTGAAGCGTTTCGTGTCGGCAGGCACCATCCTGGCTGTAAATGCATACAGCATTCCGACCGAGGTATTATAAATCATCCCTAAAAGGATGATTGATAGGATATATCCCAACCATGGAGAAATCTGATTCGCTAAATGAAGGGTAGGCATCCCTGAGCCTTCTATGCCCTTCAAGTCGGACATCATCCCCATATTGATTAAGAATAGCAAGATCCCCAATCCAATACCTCCTAGAAGGCCTCCCATACCAGCCTCCTTCTTATTCTTAATGGTCCCTCCCATTACGGCTAGCATGGCAATTCCGGCCGTCATATTATATGAAACATAAAGTAATGAACCCATCATCCAATTTCCGGTTGCAGCATTCCCTTTACTAGAAGAAGATATGATTTCATTGAAATTTAGATCGGAGGTGAAAAATGAATAACCTGAAATAATAATCATGATAACAAATAAAAATGGTGTGACAGCACTAATGATGGACATTATTTTATTAACATTAAGTAAAAGCGTACCTATCGTCAGCACTGTCATGAGGATTGCACCAACTATACTGGGTACCCCGAATTGTTCTTCAAAAATCGTTCCGGAACCAGCAATCATGATGACTGTAACTCCAAACAAAAAAAATGTGATAATAATATCGACCACCCTGCCTAAATAGCGGCCACAAATATGATCGATGATGTTTTTATGGGAGCGTGTTTGGAGGGTGCTCCCCAATTGTGTAACTTGCATGCCTAAAAACGAGAATAAAGCTGTCGCCACCACAATTCCCAATACACTGTAGATTCCAAAGCTCGTGAAGAATTGTAATACTTCTTGTCCTGAGGCGAAGCCTGCTCCAATGATGATTCCAATATATGCACCTGCAAGATTTACACTGTTTTTCATATCCGATTCCACCTTCAATTAAATGATTATTCTGACAATTTTAGTTAAAAAAATATCTTCCTCTCATCACTGTTCCGTAATAGCTTCCCAGCTTCATTAATTTTAACGAGCCATCGCCCATGAAGCTGGGTAGAGTTACTATTCCAACCTTGTTCTTTTATCAATTTGTATATCTTTTACTATAGGAAGTGAATTCATCGACCGCAGCGTAATCGACTTCATAACCGATGCCTGCCGCCTTTGGAACAGTTATGACTCCATCTTTCACTGTAACCTCTGGTTTAATGATGTCCTTATGCCAATAATTCGCAGATGCCGCCGTATCACCAGGCATCGTGAAGTTATCGAGTGTTGTCAATGCGATATTATGGGCACGTCCCACACCGGATTCCAACATCCCCCCGCACCAAACCGGAACATTTCTTTCTTTACATAAATCATGTATTTTCTTCGCTTCCGTTAAACCGCCTACCCTGCCGATCTTGATATTAATGATTTTACAGCTTCCCAATTCAAGGGCTTTTCTTGCATCTTCCACGGAATGTATACTTTCATCCAAACAAATCGGTGTTTTGATTTCCGCTTGTAATGTGGCATGATCGACAATATCATCTGATGACAAAGGCTGCTCGATCATCATTAAATCAAATTGATCAAGTTGTTTCAGTAATTCGATGTCTTTCATCCGATAAGCGGAGTTTGCATCTGCCATGATAGGTACATCGGGATATCGATTGCGCACTTCCCTGATTACATCAACATCCCAACCTGGTTGAATTTTTATTTTGATTCTTTTATACCCATCCTTCAATCCATCTTCTATCTTCTTCAATAATTCGGGTACCGTTTTTTGGATGCCGATACTGATTCCAACATCGATTTTTTCCAGTTCCCCGCCTAAGGCCATACTTAATGGAACATTCTTTTCTTTTGCATATAAATCCCAGATAGCTCCCTCGATTGCCGATTTTGCCATATTATTTTTCCGTATGTGCGAGAACATATCCGATACATCACGAGGATGTTCTATATCTTTATCCAATACAAGCGGAATCAAGAAATCCTCCAGCATGGTCCAATTGGTTTTTATGGTTTCTTCGTTATACCAAGGTGCTGAAAACGCCACTGATTCAGCCCAACCTGAAAGCCCCTCTCCATTTTTCACTTCCACAAGTATGAATTCCTTATCTACAAATGTTCCAAAGCTTGTTGTAAATGGAGCTATCAAATCCATATTTAGATGGCGTAAACGCACTTCTTTTATTTTCATCTTGATTCCCCTTTTATTCTTGTTTTTTTAATAAGTAGTTTTGAATGTCTTCACCTTGTTCCCGAGCTATTCCGACTGCAACATACCCATTGGCAAAAAGCGTTTTGAATAATTCACCCGTTTTCGCCCGCCAATCTATCGCAAGGCTGAGATCACCTTTTTTGATTTTTTGAATATCCGTCGGAATGGGAATGGCGACCACATCGGCATTGGTTTCCAAATGATAATCCTTGATGTAAGGAAAGCCTTGGTCATTCATTCCAGTGGTTACGATATGTGTGGCTTTATCAGGAAGTGGGGGCTCTTCATTTGCTTCCTGCCGTATATTCCATTCCACCATGAACCGATCAGTCGACAATCCTTCATTGAGGGCATCCTTCATATCTCCATAACAATCTTCCATATATGTTGAACAAACCGCTTTTAGTTTACCGATATTCAAATTTGCGTTCACACTTTCCAATGGATCATACGTCCATGTGATTAAGTCGTAGCCTTTTTTGAGTGCTTCTTCTTGTTGTGCCAGTTTAAGCAATCTACCGTAGCCCTTCTTTTGATGATCCGGATGGATGGCTAACATATGTGAACAAAGAAACACCCTTCCATCCTTAAATCCTGGGAAACTGTATTGAAATCCCACTAACTGGCCATTGATGTAACCACCTAAAACGAGCCCTCCGTTTTTGACTGCGGTAATCGTCTGATGGGTAGGAACGCAATCCATGCCCCATACAAGGATTTCAAGTCGCTGCACTTCTTGTAAATCCTCTAGTGTCGATAGGGATTTAATGATTAATTCATCAGTCATGTAAGTGGACCCCCTCTCCATATTTCTCGAAAGTAAGAATGATGGCCTTTGTCAGGATTTCAATTCCCGATAACAAAGCATCTTTGTTGAACGTCATGTTCGGATGATGGAGCCCTGGTGTCAAATCACAGCCCAATCCAAGCATCGTCGCTTTGATTTCAGGTCTTTTCAACGTATAAAAATGAAAATCTTCTCCTCCTGTTGTAATGACAGGCGCTACCAGATTTTCTTCCCCAAGTGTATCGGCTATCGCTTCAGCCATTATTTCCTGGGCTTGATCGTTCACGGTTGCTGCAGCAACTTTAGTCCCCGGTTCGAGTTTCACATCAACTCCATGGACAATGGCCAAAGATTCTGCAACCTTTTCCACTTTTCGGGTGAGCTCTTCCATCACTGCATTATCCTGAGCCCGTAAATCCAATGAAAATGTGGCTCTCCCCGGGATGATATTGGAACTTTCACCACCAGCAAAAAACTGGGTCATTTTTACTGAATAAGGGATGGATGGATTGAGATGGATCCCATTTAACAAAGTGATGAATGCCGCTCCTATCTCGATGGCATTTTGTCCTTGATGCGGTCTGGCTCCATGTGCATCCGTTCCCACTATTTCTCCTTTAATGAACCGGGCGGCTCCATGTACAATGGCTGGTGCAGCCTGCCCATCCTTCACTTCCTCGACTGGCCTTAAGTGCACCCCATAAAGGAAATCCACATCATCCAAAACTTTTTCTTCAATCATCTTCAAGGCACCTGTACCTTTTTCTTCAGCAGGTTGAAAAATGAATTTCAGCTTACCTCTTGGTCGAAAGTCCATTTCCTTCAATACCAGGAATACTCCAAGGGCCAAGGTCATATGCCCATCGTGTCCACAGGAATGATTGGCCTGAAACGTCCCATGTACCTCCTGCCAAAGTGCATCGATATCCGATCGTAACCCGACTGTGAAATTCCCATCCCCGATTTCCCCAATCACTCCTGTACAGTCTTCGAATGTTTTTACCGTAGACTGATTTTCCCTTAAAATATTTGAAATGAAAGCTGTCGTATTCACCTCATTCCAACTCGTTTCAGGATGTGCGTGTAAATGGTCGAAGATATCGATGATACGCGGCCTTAATTTTTCGATTGATTGTGTGATATCCATTTATGTCTCCCCCTTATATCCCGGTTAATCGGTATGCATCTCGAACTGATGTTTATCTCAAAAGAAATAATCGTCTTGATTGAACGCGTCATATATAGCTTTTCTCTCTTTAAAACCCTGTTCATCTTTAATCGATACACCTGCTACTAAACTATTCAATAATGAGAATAAAACCGGTGCTGTATCGATAGTGGAAGTCCTAGGTGTTGAAATGGGCAATAAAATGTCAGTGAAGTCAGCAATTGGAGCCAGTTCAGAATCCGTAACGCCAATAACAAATGCCCCGGCTTGTTTGGCCATTTCCGTGATTTTCACAGTCTCTTTCACATAACGGTGAAATGAAATGGCCACAAAAACGGAATTTTCAGTCATTTTATTCAGCAATAAAAAAATATCATCTGTATCCGGCCTATATAAATGGACCTCTTCCCTTACTAGCCTAAGCGTAAAGGTTAACCAATGTGCTGCCGAAAATGATAATCGATGTCCTGATACCAATACATTGTCTGCTGCCGCCAATTTATCAATTGTTTTGGAGAAATCTTCATTTGATAAATTTTTGATTGTCTTTTCAATGCTGACGATATCCTGCCCCATCACTTGAGCCATGAAGTTTGGCTGATTCGCAGCTTCAAGTTTTGAAGAATGATATTCATTCAAACTGCTGCTCTCGAATATCAACTGATTGCGAATAAGTTTTTGAAGTTCCGCAAATCCGCTTAACCCCAATGAATAACAAAAGCGGATGATGGTCGTTTCACTCACGCCTATATCTTTTCCGAGCTTTTGAGCTGAAGTGACTGCAAATGTATGTGAATGTACTAACAAGTATTTTGCTACCTTTTTTTGGCCAGTTGATAAATCAGGGAACACCTCTTTAACTTTTTGCTGTAAATCCATAAAACATCCCCTCTATTGCAAGATATGAATCCAAAACTTTAAATATTCCAATATGAAGTTTTCGCTTCGTCAATAATAAAGAGTATTTTATCATGGGATTTTCAATAAAACAATAATATTCAGAATTTTTAATAAGAAGGTGGTTACTGTCCTTCAATCGCAAAAAAAATCACGAAGATGAACTCCGTAATTTCAGCTTGGCGACAAAATGGTGTTCGGAGTCCGAATAGTGAGATGAAGGTCAAAAAAAAATTCGTGAACAGTCGAATATCGTGCTTCAACGGCCGAATAATGTGCGGGGTAGGTCGAATACAGTGCGTGAACGGCTGAATAAAGTGTGGTTTTGGTCGATAAACTGCGTCAACGGCCCAAGACAGTAAAGCGGGACGAATAAAGTGCTCCGGTCTTTATGGTTTTTTACTGTAATCCTCATTGGATTGAAGAAATTTGCGACACTCCTGCCGAATTACTGGCTAGCCGAGACACCAAAGGCGCTTGCACCGAGGGGGCCTGGCAGACAGTCGGCGGAAAGGGAGCGGATTTCTGAAATCAACTGAACTTGTTAAATAAAAAACTGCAGGCAAACTGAGTTTTCATCAAGTTTGTCTGCAGTCTGAAACCACGAAGATGGACTCCTTGGTTTTCCTTCATTTATTTTTTATGACGCTTTGCATAGCCACATCGTTTACATAATTCTTCAACTGCACATCTTCTTGAAAAGCCGTCATACATATTTTTAGCCCGTTCACCATTTAAAATGTCTTCAAGTGACGTTTCAAATATATTACCCAGTGGAATTTTCCCTTCACTATCCAAACAACAAGGTACGACTGTACCATCCACCAAGATGCCTAACTGATCTCTAAGAGCATAGCAGAAAATATTCTCATCGATAATGTCACGGTCCAATTCCGGCCACTCGAATTTTTCAGCCATGTTTATATATACACGGTCCTTCAACTTAATATTATTCTTTTGCTGAAGGGCTTCACTTAAGCGAACGTCCAATGAAAGCTTTTCTTCCAACATGCTGAGAATATCGTCGTTCAGGCCATTACTCGCTTTTAGTTCATCCGTATCCATATTCCATAAACGAATGGCACAAATCATTTCACTTTTTTCATTTGCTTCATTTATGAAATCGGCAATATTGCTGACATATGAGTCAAGACTGTTGCTCGTATCGTTTGCCTCGAAGCTATGAAGTGAAATATTCACCTGACGAAGGGCTTTTTTGGAGAGCAGCTTATCTTTGACCTTTTGAATCAAAGTGCCGTTCGTTGTTATATTCACCTTCAGGTCATTTTCAGCACTGATATCCAGGAATGTACCCAAATTTTTATTTAAAAATGGTTCACCCATCAAATGAAAGTAAATATGATCGGTGTGTGGTTTGATTTTCTCGATTACACGCGTAAACCCTTCAGGATCCATGAATTTCAGCGTCCTTTGCAAGCTGGAGCTTGGACAGAAATTACACTTCAGATTACATATATTAGTAATTTCCACATAAACTTTCTTAAACTTTCTCATTTTCTAATACCCCTACTATCAAGCTTATTGTTTCAATCTGATACTAACTATACTGGTTAGCTGCTCATAAATGCAATGAAAACTTCATGGCAGCATATATCAGGGAACGGATAGCTATCACTTCCCACTGGAAACTTATCCGATATCCACCATTTCCTGGACATTCTTTTACTCAAATCAGAAAAAAACATCTTCTGAAGTGAAGATGTTGGACAGGATACAAACCTTTGATTTTCCGTTTGTTCTTAAATCACTTTCCTTTTTGCTCGGTGACCTTTAAACTAAGTAATTTTTCATTTTTCAAATCATGTTGTACGGTCACGATTACAGTGAACTGATTTCCTTTATCCTCGACTAAAAATCTGAAATCGTCTTCGACAAGATTTTTCGCTACAGTTTTTCTCCCCTTATAGGCATAATCGGTAATCTCAACTTCAGGATAATCAGCCTGCACTACGGTGATCGCAATCTTTCCGTATTTTTCGTAATCTGGTTTTTGGGCTTGTGCTGAAATGGACCCTGCTTGTATAATCAAAAAAATCCCCATTAACATCACGATGACTTTTTTCAAAATCTTTTCCTCCTCATACTTTCCTCTTGATATTATTATGTAAAATTGTTCATTTGTTATGCACCTGCATCGCTTCTTTTACAAGCATGATTCCAACTAATCGATTCCTCTTCCATTCCTCAGGAAATACAGTCAATGGAGGATTGGTTTCATCCACTAAATAACTAAGTTCGATTGTCATTCCCGGGCGGCTGAATTCCGTTATGAACCAATCCGTAAATCCGCTTCCTACCGCTTCCTTTTCCGGAAAGGTCAGTTCATACCCAGTCAATTCCGAAGTTTTTTTGGCAATCCCATAATCCCTCGCCATATTTTCCCGTTTATTTTTGTAATGCCAAAAGATTTCCCTTCCTGAAGTATGATAGGAAACGGCAATAAGGGGATCGATTTCCCTTGTGAACTCCGCAAGCGCCTTCACTTCAGCTGCTTCAAGGGGTTGTTCGCCCTTATAAAATTGATAAGTTGGTTTTGTTTCATGACTCATGACTTCTTTCCATCCAGCCGGATACTGCCTATTTAAATCAATGCCTTTGGCATTAGCTTTCCATCGCGACCAATTCTTGCTATATCGATTCATTTTCCATACTGCTGCCTTTTCAAGTATATTTAAGTTTGATAAATCGCCTTGCTGGATGCTGACTCCATCTGGATTCAGCATCGGGATAAACCAGATGCTAACATCATCCAATGATCTTGACGGATATCCTTCAACAGGTTTGCCCGCTCGATAGGCGGCTGCATAGTCTTCAAGCATGCTCATTAGAATTTTGGAGCTGAGCCATTCCCGACCATGATGTGATCCAACAAGCATAATCGTTTTTTTTCCTTTTCCTAACTTGACTGCCTTTATATTTTTCCCCTTTTCAGTTTGTCCGATTATTTGAACGTCCACTTCATACTTGTTTTGGATTCCTTGAAGATCCATTTCCATCTGTTCAGGGGAATACACTTCTTGTGCCAGTGTGGTTTCAGGAAAAAAAAGCAGGACCAATATTCCAATTACCATTAGTTTTCGCATGTACTCACCTTTTATTTTTATTCAGGTAAAAAGCAACAACCGCGGTCCAAATACATCGCCACTTATTGTAAGGAAATATTCTGTCCGATCTGAACAAAATACAAATAGCTCCTTATTAAGGGGGAGAACTACATGAGGATTGCGGATTATGATCAAGCATTGTTTCACACACACCGTTCCGATTGGGACAGCTTGTTAGTATTGATGGTTCGAACGAAAGATCACTTTCTTTCGAAAAAAATAGAACATTTTTTGCACGCTTACCGGTTTGAGCATGATTATCAAATCGTTCAATCCCAGTTGTATGCTCTGCTTCGTTATCTGGATCATGCGGCAGAAAAAACAAGTGATTATTTAAGTGAACTTCCAAGCTAAAATCAACTATAGTTTTTGCTAAACGGGAAAATTTATACAAGAAGATTGATTTTCGGGGATTTAACTTTGGCTGGTGAAACCCTATAAAAATAAGGAAGGGTCAGGTATTAAATACCTGACCCTCATTCATTATTTTTTCATTGTTGCATATGCAGTTGCATACATTTTAAGATCTTCAATTAAACCTTCAACAAGTACGGCAGATTCTTCAAATAAACCATCACTTTCATAATCAAAGCAATGTGGATCCAAAACCAGTTGTTTGGCAATCACATTTGCATACAGACTGCGGCCCACTGTCCTCATGGAATTCAAGGCGTTGATCCCGCCTTTTCCTCCGCCGGAGACGGCTAATAAAGCGACTGGCTTATGCGTGAATTGTTCATTGCTAAGAAAATCCAAGGCATTTTTCAAAGCTCCACTCATTAAACCGTGATATTCCGGAGTGGCCAGGATCACGCCATCCGCTTCCCCGATGCTTTTGCGAAGACCTTGAATCACGTCCAATTGATATTGCTCACCTTCACCTGAATATAAAGGGATCTCACTATTGCTTAAATCAATAAGTTCCGCTCCGTATTTCTTGGAAATGTAGCGTGAGGCTATACCTGTACGCCCTTGTTTACGTGGTGAACCATTAATGATTACTAATTTCATGAATATATACCTCCATTATTCCTATATGCTGTTCACTCTAAATACAATAATTAATCGATGTTTTCCGAGATCACTCGCCAATACAGTATACCAAAACTGAAACGGAAATTCCTAGAATTTTGATTATTCATGCTACTGGAAATTCCCAGAGTCAACTTTCATTCACTTTACCCGAAAAAAACGAAAGACCTAAGTCTTTCGTTTATCTTTTCATCCATTTAAACTAATGCTTCAATCTTGCTCATGAAATCTGTCATGACTCCAGATAACTTGGACTCAGCTTCTTGCATTGATTCACCTTGGACACCGAAATAGAATTTAATTTTTGGTTCAGTGCCTGAAGGACGGAGGCAAACCCATGTACCATCTTCAAGGAAATACTTCAATACGTTTGATTTCGGAAGCTCGATCTGTTCTTCACCATTTGAAAGTAATGTACGCTTTTTGCTGCTTTGATAATCTTCTTCAACGACTACCGGGATGCCTGCTATTCGAGCAGGAGGATTTTGACGGAATTGATTCAATATTACTTGAATCTGTTTCGCTCCCTCAATGCCCTTTAAAGTTAATGAACGCAATCCTTCCAAGTAGAAGCCGTACTTTTCAAACACATTCAGTAACCCTTCATATAGTGTCAATCCCTGTTTTTTATAATGAGCACAGACCTCGACAGCCAGCACTGCCGCTTGAATGGCATCCTTATCACGTGCAAAGTCTTTTATCAGATAACCGTAGCTTTCTTCATATCCGAACAGAAAGCTATTTTCCCCGCTTTCATCATATTGATTTATTTTCTCGGCGATGAACTTAAACCCGGTAAGCACATCAACCGTCTGCAAGCCATACGACTTCGCAATCGTCCGACCGATTTCTGATGTGACGATTGTTTTTAAGACGACTCCATTTTCAGGAATCTTCCCTTTTTCTTTTTTCTGGGACAGTAAATAATCCAGGAAAAGGGCACCTGTTTGATTTCCAGTCAGGACAACATATTGGCCCATCTCGTTTTTCACGGCAATCCCAAGTCGATCGGCATCCGGATCCGTTGCTATCAATAAGTCGGCTTCCACTTTGTTTCCAAGCTCTATCGCCATTTCAAATGCAGCCGGTTCCTCAGGATTTGGAGACTTGACAGTCGAAAAATCCGGATCTGGAAGTTCCTGTTCCCTAACGATATGCACATTTTGATACCCTAAGCTTTGCAGTGCCCTTCTGACGGATTTATTTGCCGTTCCATGAAGAGGTGTAAAGACGATTGACACATCAATTTCCTCGGCAAGCTGTGGGTTCTCGGGAACTGTGAGCAACTCCCGGTTATACGCTGCATCCAATTCCTCCCCAATCATTTCAATGAGGCCCCGCCCTTTAAGGACTTCTGCTTCTTCAATCTGAATTTCAAGCTCACTTTCAATGGCATTCACGTAGCCGATCACTTGATCCGCTCCTTCAGGTGGCAATTGGGCCCCATCTGGTCCATAAACCTTGTAACCATTATATTCAGGCGGATTATGGCTTGCCGTGATGACGATTCCAGCAAAAGCATTAAGCTCGCGAACCGCAAATGATAATTCTGGTGTCGGACGCAATTCATCGAATAAATAAGCCTTTATCCCGAAAGTTGCCAAGGTTTTAGCTGCTTCGAGTGCAAACTCCGGGGACTTATGTCGTGAATCATAAGCAATCACGGCCCCTCTTCCTTTTGCCTCTTCCCCAAACGATGAGATAAATTGAGCCAACCCAACCGTTGCCTTCCTTACAGTATAAAGATTCATCCGGTTCGTTCCGACTCCAATTTCCCCACGCATTCCGCCTGTTCCAAATTCTAAATTCTTATAAAAGGCATCTTCGAGTTTTGCTTCATCCCGCTGCATTTCCTCAAGGAGGACACGTAATTCCCCATTTAAATTATGGTACTCTGCCCAAGTGGTGTATAAAGATTTCCAGTTCATCTCCAACATCTCCTCCCAAACGCCTGATTTGTAATTATTATGTATCAGCTTACATATACAAAATTATCACATTTATTCCAATAAATGAAGTAAAGGCTCGTAATGAACAGAACCGCATCCAGCGTTCTTCACATCACGAGCCCTTTTTTCGCTTTATTTTTCGCCTTTTTGATAATGCAGTTTGTAAATATCATGGCGGCGATCTTTCAATTGCGTTACAGTACCGGACTGCCGCTCCCGGCGTAAGATTTCCAAATCAACATCACCAATCAGGACCATCTCTAGGTTCGGACTGGTTTCCCCGACTATGCCGTCACGTGCAAATTCGAAATCCGATGGAGCGAAGATTCCGGATTGAGCATATTGGATATCCATATTTTCCGTTTGCGGAAGATTCCCGACCGTTCCGGAAATGACTGTATAGATTTGATTTTCCACAGCACGGGCCTGGGCACAATAACGAACGCGCAGATAGCCTTGCCTGTCTTCTGTACAAAATGGAGTGAATATGATTTTGGCTCCCATGTCGGTAGCAATCCGGGCAAGTTCCGGAAACTCAATATCATAACAAATTTGTATGGCAATCTTTCCACAGTCTGTATCAAAGACACGAACGCGGTCACCTGCGTTGATGCCCCACCATTTTCTTTCATTCGGTGTAATGTGAATTTTATATTGCTTTTCAATCGTCCCGTCACGACGGAATAAATAAGCGATATTATAGATGTTGTCATCATCTTCTTTTACGAAATGGGATCCGCCGATGATATTTATGTTATACCTCACAGCTAAAGTGGTAAATAATTCAATGTACTGCTCCGTGAAGTCGGACAGTTTCCGTACAGCCAAGCTTGGTGATCTTTCATTTAGGAAAGACATCAGCTGGGTGGTGAACAATTCAGGGAATACGGCAAAATCCGCATTAGCATCCGAAGCGACGTCGGTGAAATACTCGACTTGGTTAGCGAAGTCTTCGAATGAATCGATTTTACGCAGCATATATTGCACGACGCAAATCCGTACCGGTTCAGATGTTTTATAATAACGTTTTGTTTTCGGCTGATAATCGACGTTATTCCACTCCATGAGCGTAGCATACTTATTGGATTGCAGATCATCCGGCAAATAATTCGGGTTGATCCTCATTAGCGTGAACCCATTTAAAAGCTGGAACGAAAGTACCGGATCATATATTTTATGCAATTGCACTTCTTTCACATATTCCCTTGGTAACAGTTCCTCCGCATGTTTATGGTAATTGGGGATCCTGCCTCCGATAATGATGCTTTTTAAATTCAATTGGGCAACAAGTTCTTTCCTAGAATCATATAGTCTTTGACCAATTTTCATCCTGCGGAATTTAGGATGGACCATGACCTCGATTCCATATAAATTATAACCGTCCGGATTATGGTTAGTGATGTACCCACCATCTGTTACATCGTCCCATGTATGGCGATCATCATATTCGTCAAAATTAATAATGAGGCTGGAACATGAGCCAATCACTTTTCCATCATATTCAGCTACAAACTGTCCTTCCGGAAAAATTTCCAGATGGCTCTCAAGCTGATTTCGCTTCCAAGGAACCATTCCAGGAAAGCAACTCGACTGCAAAGCAATTATTTCATCTATGTCTCCTAGCCTCATATTACGTATTTCCATTATTTTTTCATATTTATGCAGGTCCAAATTAGGCATTTTCCTCAGACTCCTTTAATCTCTTCCATAAGAATTATACCCCTTATTCAAAAATTAAAACACCTGAACCTGCCCAAGGCATTGATAAAATCCATTCTGAATGTCCCTTAAAAAGAATATATATTTTACAGACGCCGTCCATACATACTATACTTTTCATGAGAGCAAAAAGAGATGGGGAAGAGGAACCATGAACAATACAAAACGCAGTGTGGAAAACTTATTATTTGTAGCCTGGGCTGCTTCCATCATTGCTATGTTTGGAAGCTTATATTTTTCTGAAATCAAGCAATATGAACCATGTGCGCTCTGTTGGTATCAACGGATCATCATGTATCCTTTTACAATCATTATAGGAATTGCAATCATTCGAAAAGATTATTGGATCAGCTTTTATACCATGATATTATCCGCTATCGGTGCATTCATTTCCACGTACCATTATTTGATACAAAAGGTTTCATTCTTTTCTGGCCACACCCTTGCATGCGGAAGGGTTCCATGTACAGGACAATATATAAACATATTTGGTTTCATTACCATCCCGTTCCTAGCCTTGACTGCATTCATCATTATTTTCATATGCAGTTACATCATATGGACAAGATCCAAGGAGGTTGCAGCTTAATGAAGAAAATGGCTATATTTTTAGTGATAATCGTCGCGATATTTGTCCTGCTGGGCGTTTTTACAAACATGAAAAAGGAAGAAAAATCAAAAGGAAATCCATACGGGAAGGATAAGCTTCATCCCGCTACTGTCGATCAGCTGGATGATCCCAATTATCAAAACTTGATACTGCCGGAAGAATTGGAGCAGGACCTCCAGGATAATAAAGATATGACCGTTTATTTCTATAGTCCTACTTGCACGCACTGTCAAAAAACCACACCAATCGTTGCGCCTTTGGCAGAAAAGTTGGGAATCGACCTAGTTCAATACAACCTTAAGGAATTTGAACAAGGATGGAGCGATTATGGCATCAAAAAGACTCCGACCATCGTTCACTATAAAAATGGACAAGAACAAGAACGGATCGTTGGCTTTAATGAAGAGGAAACCTTCGAGAAATGGTTCAAGGACCACGATATTAATTAAGGATGGAAAAAATGAGCCGGCCCTAACGGAAATGCTTCTCCCGTTATAGCCGGCTCATTTTTATCCCTTATACTAAATATTGATTCGCCACCTGCATATCCATCATCTGCATATCATTACTCAGTTCATGGTTTATACAGGAAAAATGGTCATAATAAAAAGGGAAGAATATTCCGTATTCATTCAATAGAGTGATGTTATGTTGGAACAATTCTTCAGATTTAGATTCCAACACAATAGAATCTGCTTTCTTCTGTTTGTCTAATATCGACATGAGGACTTGAAGACATGTCATTACTTGAAATGCATCTCTTAATGTTGCAAAGTAGGTAAAAGAACCTTGATTGGGCTCCAAAACGCCAATCTCGCGAAAATGAAGGATTTCACTTTCCGTGAAGTATTTCGGAAATACAGATTCGTAGAAACGAGAAACGAGGCTCGCTATTTCTTGCTCTTGCTCTTCCGTTGAAGAAAAGACTGTCTTCACTAAAAAAACCACCTTTTTTCAGATCCGTTAGACCTATCTAATATATGTATATTCTAGGACAAGCGATTTCTTTCCCCATAGAATAACATAAAAATTGTAAAAAAAATGTGGTAATTTCCACCACGGAAATCTTGACAATAGGTCCAAGATCACTTTTTTATGACTTATCTGTAATTATTATATATTTTTTTCATTTGACCACAACCAAATAAGTCGAAAGTAGGAATGAAATTGGAAGATTTCAAAATAACTAACCAACATTTAATAATAGAAGTTCTTCAAAGTTGGAATGGATTAACATTGGAAAAGCTTTTCAGGGAGCGGTGGAAAGCCCCAAAGAAGTTGGTCCATGAATGGAGGATGAGTAAAGAAGTGACAGTGAATGGCCATTCCGTCACATGGTCAACTGTCCTTACTGAAGGAGATACGATATGCATTCCCTTGCTTGATCACGTTGAAAATGAACCGGTTAAAGCGGCTGACTTAGGAATATCCATCTTATATGAAGATGACGTGTTGTTGATAGCCAATAAACCGGCTGGAATGGATACTCACCCTTCTCACCCCGGTGAAGCACACTCCCTCATCAATGGAGTAGCGCACCACCTTCGAGAAACTGGCCAGAACTGTATGATCAAGCATATTCATAGGCTTGATAAAGATACCACCGGTGCAGTCCTTTTTGCCAAAAACCGCCTCATTGGGTCCATGCTGGACAGAATGTTGGAAGAAAGGGAAATCAAACGGACTTATCTTGCATTAGTTGAAGGAAACATTAAAAAGGATGAAGGCGAAATCAAAGAAAAAATTGGCAGGGACCGCCACCATGCCACGAGACGAAGGGTATCCCCTACAGGCCAGACGGCAGTTACCCATTATCAGGTGCTCAATCGTAATCCCAAGAAAAACTTGACGCTCGTCAGCTGCACCTTGGAAAGCGGCCGAACCCACCAGATCAGGGTCCATTTCAGCCATTTGAATCACCCCTTGGCTGGAGATACCCTGTATGGCGGAAGAAGGACATTTCCACGTCAAGCCCTGCATGCAAGGAAAATCGAATTCATCCACCCCATTTCCGAAGAAAAATTGATTATTGAAGCTCCTTTCCTGGATAAACCTGAAATATTCGATCTTCACATATAATTGAAAAACACCGTTCCATTTCGGAACGGTGTTTTTTAATGCACTAACGGACGGATTATTTGGTTCTGGGACTAATTATACTGCTCTACGGACGGGTTTTCCGCATCGCAGACAAATTCCATTCCGGTTCAGTATAAAAAAATAGCTGGCCACTTGGGCCAGCTTTATTTTTGTATTTATGAAGCTTTTCTCATGCCTTTTAAGATAAGGCTTAAGATGAAAACAAACACGATAGCACCAATCAATGCTGGAATAATAGCGAAATCTGCTACTGACGGTCCCCAGTTCCCAAGAATTAATGAACCTAACCATGCACCAACAAAACCAGCGATGATGTTACCGATAATTCCAAATGGTACGTCACGTCCAACGATCATACCTGCTAACCAACCGATGATACCTCCGATAATTAATGACCATAAAAATCCCATAATATATTTCCTCCTTCTAATTAGTTGATTTTTTACTATCTACAGCAGACTCCAAGAAATTTCATCACACTTCCATATTGTCATGCCTTCAGTTCTTTTAACTTTTACATCCAAATGGTATGATGCCGATTACGCACAATATCTAATGAATGTGAATGTTTTAGTTATTGGGTAGAATTAGCTAGCTAGAGCCCCTGAGGAACTGATTTGACAATCCTCAATGTGTTAGTGTGTTTTTCTTTTTGTTTGCCGCTGTACTCATTATTTTCCCCGTTTAACTAATCTAAAACCTAATTTTATTTAAAAATATTTGGCAACGGAAATAGGATTATTAGTCATAATAAACGGGTATACAATATGCTTAACTCTGTCACATAGTTAGTATAAGCAGTAACTGTGTCAATTATGTTCATAAAGAAAAAAGAAAAAGGATGCCCCTTTATCGGGACATCCTCCTATCATTTTCAACATTCTTATTTAGAACAAAAGTTCATCTGGATTGCTTCCGAACCGTTCATTTTTGTTCAAGGCATCTATTTGGTTCATTTCGTTAAGGCTTAATGAAAAATCAAATACCTGTGCATTTTCCTCGATACGGGACGGCGTAATCGATTTGGGTATTACTACGAGATCATGTTGAAGATGCCATCTAATTAACACTTGCGCTGAACTTTTCCCGTGCTTCTTAGCTATATGATTAATTGTTGGTTCTTCCAATAAGTTCCCCCTGCCTAGCGGGCTCCATGATGTCACCTTTATTTCATGCTTTGCACAGTAATCACGAATTTCGACTTGAGTCAAAAGTGGATGCAATTCGATTTGATTTACGACCGGTTTCACTTCACTATTTGCAAGTAAATTTTCCAAATGATGAACATGGAAATTACTTACACCGATAGATTTCACTTTTCCATCCTTATAAAGCTTTTCCAGCGCCCTCCATGTTTCCAGATATTTATCTTTTCCAGGCCAGTGAATCAGGTATAAATCCAAATATTCCAGCCCAAGGCGATTTAAACTATCATCAAATGCCTGAAGCGTGGTTTCGTATCCTTGTTCCGTATTCCATACTTTAGATGTTATGAACAATTCTTCACGAGGTACTCCGCTCTCCCGAATCGCCTGTCCAACACCTTCTTCATTTTCATAAATGGCTGCCGTATCAATCGCTCGATATCCTACTTGGATTGCTTTCTTAACGGATTCAACCGTTTCTTTGCCATTTTTCACTTTGAATACACCGAAACCCAACTGTGGCATTTGAACTCCATTATGTAGAGTGATCGTTTCCGCAATATTTGAAATCATCCTTCATCCCCCTTACTTTTATTTACCAATTATACATCGCCCCAACTTCTATTTCTAACCATAAGCCTCGGGATTTAAAAAGTCCCATTATCCTTTTAATATAATAAAAGTAATAATTTGTCATTAAATCCTTCACTAAGTTAAATATTTTGTAAAAAAATGACGAAACGTCTATCCTTATAGATATGAAATTCGTTACAATGAAATAGTTCGTTTTAAAACCAAGTAATAAAGAAGGTGCCATCTTTAAAAAATAATCAACCTTAAAAACTCCCATTTTAAATAATGAGGGGTTGCAAACTGTCCTGTACTGCGCCCAATCATGGGCCACAATCCAAATTCACATTATATACTTGAAATCAAGGGAGTCTTCCATGTATGAATAGCATATTCATCTTAACAGCGCTAATTATTATATTTGCTTTGGTCTTTGATTTTATCAATGGTTTCCATGATACGGCTAATGCCATCGCTACAGCAGTATCAACTAAGGCGCTTAAACCACGTCATGCAATCATCATGGCTGCGGTCATGAATTTATTGGGAGCACTGACTTTTACCGGTGTAGCGCATACCATTACGAAGGATATCGTTGATCCTTTCACATTAAACAACGGCTCATATGTAATCCTTGCTGCTCTGCTCTCTGCAATAACGTGGAATTTAATCACTTGGTATTTCGGCATTCCAAGCAGTTCTTCACATGCAATCATTGGGTCAATAGCAGGAGCGGCCATCGTGGCTAGTGGATTCGATGCAATAAAATGGAGTGGATTCACTAAAATTATCCAGGCATTGATTCTATCTCCCATCCTTGCCTTTACGCTTGGATTCATTGTATACAGTATCTTCAAGGTAGTATTCAAAAATAATAATTTAGGAAAGACCAATAAGCGATTCAGGAGAATACAAATTCTCACGGCAGCCATCCAGTCTTATACACACGGAACGAATGACGCTCAAAAATCGATGGGTATCATCACGATGGCTTTAATCGCTAACGGATATGCCTCTACCTCGGAAGTTCCCTTCTGGGTACAATTATCCTGCGCAATAGCCATGGCGCTTGGTACATCAATCGGAGGTTGGAAAATCATCAAAACCGTTGGCGGTAAAATCATGAAAATACGGCCGGTTAATGGGGTGGCTGCAGATATGACTGGTGCAGCAATCATTTTCGGTGCCACATTCCTGCATATGCCGGTCAGTACGACACATGTCATTTCTTCTTCCATACTTGGTGTCGGTTCTGCACACCGCATCAAAGGCGTAAAATGGGGAACTGCTAAAAGCATGTTGATTACTTGGTTCATTACCTTGCCGATTTCCGCTTCATTAGCTGGAATTATTTATTATTTAATTGCTTTATTTTTATAGAACCTTCAGCCTTTCCACTTCGGGAAGGCTTTTTTCTACAAATATCGCCTTTGTAAGTGGCAACTGTTTCCCATTTTTCACTTATCCTTGTTTTTGTTTGTAAAGTTTTATTAAGATTTTGTAAATTTTCGTCGAAAAACCTTCCCTGAGACTACATGAATTCGTTACAATCAATTTGTTAATACTAAACGTACGATAAAAGTGTGTAAAATTGCATGACTAATTGGGAGGCTTTAACATGGCTTTTAAATCAAAAAAAGACAAATTCGCAGTAATGCTTTTCAACATTGCTCAAAACCTTAAAGAAGGTGCTGACTATTTCGCGGATTATAAACTCAAAAACATCTCCGATCTAAAAGTATTTTCAGATACTATGAAAGATTATGAGCATAAAGGCGATTCAATGGTTCATAACGTGATTAAAGAGCTGAACAATGCCTTTATCACTCCTATCGAACGCGAGGATATCCTTGAACTAACCATGAGAATGGATGATGTCATAGACGGTTTGGAACACTGTGCCGCATTATTTGAAATGTACTCAATAGTCAATGCAGATGAGTATATGCTTAAGTTTGTGGATGCAATCAAGCAGTGTACGTATGAGATTGAAACAGCTGTCGATACACTATCCACTAAAAAATTACCAATGATTCGTGAAAATGCAATCAAAATTAAAGATCTTGAATCCGTTTGTGACGGGATCCAACGTCAATCAATCAAAAACTTGTTTACAGTTGAAAAAGATCCAATCAGGATCATTCAATATAAAGAAATTTACGAAAGCCTTGAAGAGATTGCCGATCACTGTCAAGCAGTGGCCAATACACTTGAAACAATCATAATGAAAAACGCCTAAGGAGTACCCCAATAAATGGATACTTTATTAATTTTAACAATATTAATCGTTTTCTTTGCTTTAGCATTTGACTTCATCAATGGTTTCCATGATACAGCCAATGCAATAGCCACTGCTGTTTCAACAAAGGCCATGAAGCCTCGGCATGCCATCATCATGGCAGCTATCATGAATTTCGTCGGAGCTATGACATTTACTGGAGTAGCGAAGACCATAACCAAAGATATCGTGGATCCGTTCACACTTCCGAATGGTTCATATGTAATCTTGGCTGCTCTGCTTGCCGCGATCATATGGAACCTTCTTACCTGGTATTACGGAATACCAAGCAGTTCCTCCCACGCATTGATTGGTTCGATTGCAGGTGCCGCCATTGCTGCAGCTGGATTCGCCGGAATTAAATGGGAAGGATTCATGAAAATTCTTCAAGCTTTGATCTTCTCCCCGTTAATTGCTTTTGCAATCGGGTTTATCGTATACAGCATCTTTAAAGTGGTCTTTAAGAACAATAACCTGACAAAAACAAACCAAAAATTTCGTACTATACAGATTGCTACTGCAGCACTTCAATCGTATACCCACGGAACGAATGACGCTCAAAAAGCGATGGGTATCATCACGATGGCACTTATTGCAAATGGTTATGCATCAAATGCCGATATCCCCTTCTGGGTTCAATTTTCCTGTGCATTAGCAATGGGACTTGGAACTTCCGTAGGTGGATGGAAAATCATTAAAACCGTTGGCGGCAAAATTATGAAGATCCGTCCGGTCAATGGTGTTGCAGCGGATTTAACCGGAGCCTTTATCATCTTCGGCGCGACCGTAATACACATGCCAGTCAGTACTACCCATGTTATTTCCTCTTCAATCCTTGGAGTTGGAACCGCCCATCGTGTCAAAGGCGTAAAATGGGGAACGGCAAAAAGAATGATCATCACTTGGTTCATTACCATTCCCATCTCGGCAACATTAGCAGGTTTGATTTATCTTTTGATTAATTTCCTATTCTAAAATAAAAAAATCCCTTCCGATTTCCGTCGGCAGGGATTTTCTGTTTTATGAATGGATTTATCTATGCTTATTAATAGGAAATCGTTTAAAATTCAAGGAGAAGGAATTTTTTTAAGTGAGGGGCACAAAAAAATGAAGGAATTAGAAAAAAATAGAGATATTTTTAAAGACCTTTATGGAGATATGATGGAGTTTGCCGATAGAATCAGTTCTGTTTTAGGTTGCCCCATTACAATCGAGGACGGTAATCACCGCTTACTTGCTTATAGCACACACGATGATACTACGGATCAGGCTCGTATCATGACCATAATCGGAAGACGCGTCCCTGAAAAAGTCATCAACAGTTTATGGAAAGATGGCTTCATCCCAGCTTTATTGAAAGAAGATGCCCCCATTAAGATCGGGGCCATCAATGATGTCGGTCTCGGTAACAGGGCTGCGGTGTCCATTCGGAAAAATAATGAAGTCCTTGGATTCATTTGGGCTTTAGAAGTAAATGAACCTTTCTCCGAAGAAGATATGGAATTTCTGCAATTCGCTGCCAAAGAGGCGAAAAACCAGTTACAGCAATTGCAATTGAAAAAGAAAAGGAAAGAAGCGGGTAATCAAGAGTTCCTTTGGCGCATGCTGACTGGACACTACCAAGAAGAATCGGAAATAATTGAAAATTTCACGAAATTCTCCTTACATGTTCCGGTGGTTTTCTCCATATTGGTATTCGAATTTCCTGAAGAGATCAATCGGGAAGTAGAGCGATACATTTCATACATGTTAACGACTACGCAAAAGATAAACAGTTCCTTATTTGCGATTGACCATAACAAGCTCATTCTTTTTGCAGGAGCCAACCAGGAAAACAGCCCTTCTTTCACATCATCGATTTATGATTTCATCCCTTTTTTCATTTTGGAAATGAAACGGCGTTTCGGTGTTGAGCATATCCTTGGAACGGCTGGCCATATGTATAAAAACTTATTGGATGTTAAAACAAGTTACGATGAAGCTCAATACACTCTAAAAATGAAGACTATTTTCCCTGATGACATGAAGCTCATCTTACATTATGAGGAACTTGGCATGTTTCAAATGATTGAATCGCTCGCAAGCAACAAACAACGTCATGTTCATCCTTCCATCCTGAAGCTAAAAGCATATGACATGAAAAACCAGACGGAAATGCTGCAGACACTCACTGTCTATCTAGAAAAAGACTGCAACCCAAATGAAGCTTCAAGAAATCTTCATATCCATGTGAATACATTGAATTACCGATTAAAAAGGATTTCAGAAGTGGGAAATATCCGGTTAAAAGACCCGATTCAAAAAATGTCCCTCTTTCTTAACATTAAACTTGATCAATATGATAAATTTTTCAAGAAAAATTAATGATAAATCCCCTGATATGGAATACTAGAAATGTGGAAAGGCTGATCATATGAAATTTGAAACAAAAGAAGAACTTGAGAAGGAATTAATAATCATTGAAAAATGGGAGAAGGATCAGAAAGGGCTATGGTTTTGGGAACGGATTGGGCGAATCCCCTTCAAACTATTGGATAAGCTGACACCGGATTTCATTCAGAAAAAATTGGGTGTCATGCTTGATGAAATCGGCAGCTATATTCAGAATGGCGGAAAATATTTAACGAAAGAAGCTCAAATTCTAAGTCAGCTACAGGCCAAGAACCCCGAGTTGAAAATTACTTCCCTGGAAGATGTATCAAGCATTCCCCTCCATATCATGGATAGCGTGAGTCAAGATATTAAAAATTCAGGCAGCAAATTGGCAACGGTTCAAGGAGCCACTACCGGTATTGGCGGAATCTTCACCTTAGCCATCGACATCCCCCTTCTACTCGGCATGTCCATCAAAACACTTCAAGATATCGCCATCACATATGGGTTCGATCCCAGTGACCGTCAAGAGCGTATTTTCATCGTCAAATGTCTGCAATTCACAACATCGGATGTTGTAGGCAAAAAGGCACTATTAAATGAACTGTCGAAAATGCACCTGCCTGATTCCGAATCAAAAAGGGAAATAGCATCCGAGCTGCAAGGATGGCGAGAAGTCGTTTATACATACCGCGATCAGTTTGGCTGGAAAAAGCTTTTGCAAATGGTTCCTGTTGCTGGAATAATCTTTGGAGCCCTTACCAATCGATCGATGATTGCCGATATGGCCGATACGGGAATCATGCTTTATAAAAAAAGACGGATTTTAGAGCGCATTCAAGAACCTATTTCGAAAAATTAACTTCAGCGTTATATTTTCTAACGTTTATGCTATGAATCAGGGGTCTTGTTCCTGACGAGTCCATGTTTATTGATATTGCGTTTGTGGAATTCCACAAATACACCTTTTTCATTTTTCTGATTTCCACATACTAACTGTTTCTATTTCCAACTATACTTGTGATACAAATAGTAAAACATATTATTGGAGGGATTAAGATGAGAATAGGAATTCCAAAAGAGATTAAAAACAATGAAAACCGTGTAGCTATCACTCCAGCTGGGGTTGTAGCATTAGTCAATGCAGGGCATGAAGTATTAATCGAAATGAACGCAGGTCTAGGAAGCAGTTTTACAAATGAATCATATCAAGAAGCTGGTGCTGTAATAGTCGAGGACGCTGCTAGCGTTTGGGCAAGCACAGAAATGATCATGAAAGTAAAAGAACCTATCTCATCTGAATATAAATATTTCCGAAAAGATTTAATCCTTTTCACATATTTGCATCTTGCGGCTGAACCGGCACTAGCTCAGGCCCTAAAAGAAAGCGGTGTCTTGGCCATTGCTTATGAAACGGTTGCAGTGAACCGCACACTTCCTTTATTGACACCAATGAGTGAAGTTGCAGGACGCATGGCTGCACAAATCGGTGCTCAGTTCCTGGAAAAAAATAACGGTGGTAAAGGAATCCTCTTAAGCGGAGTTCCTGGAGTGAAACGTGGTAAAGTCGCTGTTGTCGGCGGAGGAATGGTTGGAACGAATGCTGCTAAAATCGCTATAGGATTAGGCGCAGATGTTACAATTCTTGACTTAAGCCCTGACCGCCTACGTCAACTTGATGATATTTTCGGAAATGAACTGACTACACTCATCTCCAATCCTTATAATATTGCTGAAGCAGTCAAAGATGCTGATTTAGTGATTGGTGCTGTATTGATTCCAGGTGCTAAAGCTCCTAAGCTCGTTACTGAAGAAATGGTTAAATCGATGTCTCCAGGTTCAGTCATTGTCGATGTTGCAATCGACCAAGGCGGTATCTTCGAAACGGTTGACCACATAACAACACATGATAACCCTACTTATGTTAAACATGGAGTAGTGCATTACGCAGTGGCAAATATGCCAGGTGCAGTGCCTCAAACCTCTACAGTTGCTTTAACTAACGTAACAGTGCCATTTGCACTGCAAATCGCAAACAAAGGCGCCATCAAAGCGATCCTTGAAAATGATGCACTTGCAAAAGGCGTCAATGTGGCGAACGGTGAAATCACGTTTGAAGCAGTTGCAACAGACCTAGGCTACAACTACGTAAGTGTTGAAAACGCCTTAAACCCAAATAACATTAACGCTTAATATTAAAATAAGACTCCAGACATCTGGAGTCTTATTTTTTTTGAAAGGGAATTGGGTAGATTTATTTGGATGAAAGATCGATTTATCACGCTCATCGGTCAATTTATTCCGATGAAGGTTGAATTATCTCGATATGGGTCGGATTATCACCACGAACAGGCGATTTTTCCGAATATAGGTCAGTTAAAGACGAAAATAAATTTTATCCGTTTATTTTTTTAAATTACATGCTATGAAATTAGTGTTTGAATTGGCCCCATATCTAGGCTATGATTTGCCACTAACATTTTATATGGGACAGCAAGTCTGCCTTTTCACCAATTGATTTATTGTATATTTTTGGTTGTTACTAATCTACCATAATTAAACATTCCTCTTAATCTATAAAAATTTTCCCGGGATTCATTATTCCTTTCGGATCCAATGCCTGTTTGATCGTTTTCATCACTTCGTAAGCTGCTCCATGCTCCCTTCGCTGATACTTCGATTTTCCAAGGCCTACCCCATGTTCACCTGTACATGTACCGCCTTTGGTTAAGGCAAATTCAACGATTTCTTCATTTAACCTCTTCGCTTCTTTCACTTCTTCAGGATTTTTCAGATCGATCATGAACAATACATGATAATTCCCGTCACCTACATGTCCTACAATCGCCCCCTCCACTTTTGATTGTTCGACTTTCTTTCTTGCATCCAATATAGCATCCGATAATTCATGAAGGGGCACACTTACGTCGGTCACCATCAGCTTCTTTCCCGGGGCACTGTGAATGAATGCGTACGCAAGATTATGGCGGGCTTCCCATAAAGCATTCCGTGCTTTTGAATCAGTTTCAAACTGGATATCCCCACAGCCAAAATCACTTACGATTTCCTTGGCAAATTTGACGTCCTGTTCAAGTCCGGCAAAGTTACCATGAAACTCCAGGAATAAAGTTGGTTTGACATCATAGGATTTGTCCATGAATTGATTAACTTTTTTTATGGACTCGGCATCAACCAATTCAATTCGTGCAATTGGTATTCCAGCAAGCATGATCCCATTAACCGCAGATACTGCCTGTTCGACGGTTGGAAATGAGGCTCTTCCTGCCATGGTTACCTCAGGAATGCCGTATACCTTTAATGTCAGTTCAGTAAATACACCTAGTGTACCTTCCGACCCGACAAACAAGCCATTCAAATGAATGCCTGAAGATGATTTTGTCGCTAAACTTCCGGAATGGATCACCTCACCGTTTGCTAAAACCACTTCCAAATCCCTGACTTGATCGCGCATTATCCCATATTTGACCGAGGTCGTCCCACTTGCATTCGTAGCTGCCATCCCTCCCAATGTAGCATCGGCACCCGGATCGACGGAAAAGAACAAACCGTACCTTTTTAATTCTTTATTGAGTTGCGTCCTTGTCACACCTGGTTGGACCTTCACAAGGAAATCATTTGCCCTGATTTCCAATACTTGATTCATCAAGGACAAATCCAGTGAAATTCCCCCTTTGACTGGAACGACATGACCTTCTAAACTTGATCCCAATCCAAAAGGAATGACCGGTATTTCATGCTCATTCGCATAACGCATGACTGAGCTGACTTCCGCAGTATCCCTTGGATATATGACCATATCCGGTAAATGAGGAGTGTGATAGGATTCATCATGGCTGTGCTGTTCCAATAATGTTTCATTCACCGTTACTTGTTCTTCCGTCAGAATCTTCCTTAATTCTTCTATATAACCATTCATAATGCAGCCTCCTCTTTTTTTCACCAAACATTCTGAAAATGGCAAGCGGATGAGATCGCCCGCTAATAGGCAATCCATCTTTTTTCATTTACTGAAACCTTTCGTTTTATCCGTGCAGGCCTTCATTGCCTGTAGAATGCTTGATCTAAGCTGGTTCTCTTCTAATGACGCTACCGCAGTTATCGTTGAACCACCCGGCGTGCAGACATCATCCTTTAAAGCAGCAGGATGTCTTTCCGTTTCTAGTACCATTTTAGCAGCGCCCATTACAGCTTGTGCTGCCATTCGGTATGCTTGTTTTCGTGGAATGCCATCACGGACCCCTCCATCAGCCAGCGCCTCGATGAACATGTATACATAAGCAGGCGACGAACCGCTGATGGCCGGTACTGCGTCCATCAGATCTTCATGGAGGATTTCCGTTTTACCGAAACTATTCAGCAGTGCAGTCACATCCTCTATATCAGCATCGGTAATTTCATCATTAATGCTCATTGCCGTCATACCTTCACCTACAAGTGAAGGAGTGTTGGGCATCGTCCGGACAACTTTCACTCTTTTTCCGAAGCAGTTCTCAACTAGAGATACAGTGATCCCAGCAGCCATGGTAATGATCACAACGTCATCTTTCACATGATTCTTCACTTCTTCAAGCACTTGCTCATGCATGGCAGGTTGAATCCCTAGAAAAAGAAAATCGGCAAAACCGGCAACCTCTTTATTATCCAAAGTGCCTTTAACCTTATATTTCGTGGTGATTTTAGTTTTCGTTTCCACACTCGCTGAACTGACCATGATTCCATCAGGTGAAATGACCTCTGCATGCAACATGCCCTCAAGCATTGCCACACCCATTTTACCGCATCCAATAAACCCAATTTTTTTATTCATTCCGTACACTTCCAATCATAAGTTCGTCTATATTCCTTCTTATTATAACTAATATGGTAAATGGAAACACGCTGGGGATATTAATCAGGAAGGATTTAGTGGTTTCTGGTCGAATTAATAATTTTATATGATATCTACCTTTCGAAAACACTCCTTCATGCAATTGAATTTTTTACAGAAAAAATGTTGACTAAATGGTCATTTCGGATTTATAATTTTGACCTATTAGTCACAATCGAGTAAAGGAATTAAGTTCGAAGAATGGAGAAATGGTATGCAAATGGATAAAAAAGCGGTCAATACCAAGCTTGTCTTAACAGGATTGATCATTGGAATGTTTTTCAGTTCGTTGGAACAGACGATAGTCGGGACGGCAATGCCAACGATTATCGGGGAATTGAATGGTTTTACCATCTTTGCATGGGTAACGACTGCCTATTTAATAGCCTCAACTACTGTTGTACCGATTGTTGGAAAGCTATCTGATTTATATGGCAGACGTTCCCTATATCTGCTTGGTACAATCATTTTTACAATCGGCTCATTTTTATGTGCCACTGCCACTTCGATGGAGCAATTGATCATCTACAGGGGGCTGCAGGGAATCGGCGGCGGAATGATCATGCCCTTATCCCAAACGATAATTGGCGATATATTCTCTGCGGAACAAAGGGCTAAATGGCAGGGTGTATTTGGAGCCCTTTTTGGTTTAAGTTCTGTCATTGGTCCTTTTCTGGGCGGCCTGATCGTTGATCATATCAGCTGGCATTGGATCTTCCTGATCAATGTACCGACGGGTTTACTATCCGCCATATTAATTTATGTAGGGTTGAAACATGAAGCCATAAGAAAAACGGAGAAAGTGAATATCGATTATTTAGGGATTTTCACCTTGACTCCTGGTATTGTCCTGTTACTGCTGGGCTTGACCTTTGGTGGTGATAAGTTCGAATGGTTATCACTGGAATCTCTCTTGATTTTCGGCAGTACCCTTGTCTTCATTGCCCTTTTCATCATTTTTGAAAGAAAAGCAGTTGAACCGATCCTTGATTTATCCCTTTTTAAAAATAGGGTTTTTGCCACCACGAATATTTTGGGATTCTTGCTGGGCCTCGGAATGTTCGGGGCAATCATGTTCGTTCCGCTGTTCATGCAAGGCGTACTGGGAGTTTCACCAACAAAAGCGGGGTCGACCATGACTCCGATGATGATCGGTATGATCCTTTCCAGCGTCGTTGGCGGGCGGTTACTGTTGAAATTCCGTTTTCGTACCGTGCTTACCTTTGGAATGGCCTTTGCGACGCTCGGCTTTTTCCTAATGAGTACGATGGACGGCAGTACGACTATATTCACCGCGTACTCATTCATGGCCATCCTTGGAATAGGTATGGGTCTTGTCATGCCGACATTGATGATTGCCGTTCAAAACGAATTTCCAAAATCCCAGCTAGGATCGGTTACAGCGGCTTCGACATTCTTCCGATCAATAGGAGGAACGATGGGCATCACGATTTTGAATGCCGTCATGAACCATAATCTCCAGCAAAATATGGATGACGCGGTTGTAAGCCAAAAGGACCCTATATTGCATGAGGCACTGAAAGCATTAGCCGATAAAACGGATGCGTTATTCAACATCATGCTTTATCCGGAAAACCTTAAAATGCCGGCAGAAGTCAGCAATGTCCTTGTAAAAACGATTGAAAATGCTTGGATCGATGCATTCTCCAGTGTTTTCATCACCGGTATCTTTTTTGTTTCCGCAGGGATACTAGTGGCACTTTCCGTGGGTTCGGGCCGAATCAAAAAAGATCTAGAAACGGAAAAAGAATTAGGCTAAAAATATGCTCGGGACCGGCTGATATAATCAGCCGGCCTTTTTAATCCCTTCATGTTTCTTTTTCATTGATAAGGGAATTTTACCTGTATGAGACTAAATGGAGTGATACTATGAACAAGATAAACCATTCAATTTTACCTGCGGATTTTTATCAGCAGCCCACGCTTGAACTGGCAAAATCCCTTCTTGGCTGCCTGATTGTAAAAGAAACAGCGGATGGAACCGCTTCTGGATTCATTGTTGAAACAGAGGCCTATATGGGACCTGTGGACAGGGCCGCACATAGTTTTGGAAATAGAAGGACAAAACGGACGGAAGTGATGTTCGGAAATTCCGGTTTGATATATACATACGTCATGCACACACATACACTGGTCAATGTCGTAAGCGGCGGACCTGAAAATCCGGAGGCCATTTTAATCCGGGCGATTGAACCCTATTCAGGGCTCGAGTTAATGCATGAAAGACGCGGAAATGCCGATATACGAAAATGGACCGATGGACCAGGGAAGCTAACCAAGGCACTAGGCATCACCATGGATGATTATGGTCGATCTTTTACGGTTCCTCCGCTTTATCTTGCTGCCGGAAAGCAGCCTGAACACATATCCAGCGGCCCCCGCGTCGGAATTGACAACTCCGGTGAAGCAAAAGATTATCCGTGGCGTTTTTGGGTTACCGGCAACCCGTTCATATCTCGCAAGAACCTAATTAATAAAGGGGGACCGAAAAAACCCGAGTGACCTTATCCCCTCTAAGTAAGCAGTATAAAAGGCTACAGGTAACAGGCCTCTTTTTGCCTGTTGCCACAATGGACTCCAATATCGTAGAAAAAAAAGGACTTCATTTCCCGGTGTATGATGATTCGGATGAATATAGCCAGCATCAATTTCTGCAGCCGGATACAAGTCTTTATTATGGCAAGGATGACTATTTAACTCTAATGGATCATTCGCTCCAAAGCTTGGTTGAACGTGATAGTCTTCATTTAACCAATAAAAACTATCTTAATGATTTAGAAGCCATCTATTACTCTCCTGGAAAGTTCTCCGGCAAACAAATTACGTTAACCGGGTTTTCGTACAATTCAGATGAGCTAGCCTGATGATCCCTACGTTTATAGACAATATTAAAAAATCAATCATGAAAAGGTAAGGATATGTTATTCTTACCTTTCTTTTTAATTACTCCAGCTCAAACTTCTTCAAGAAGAATAGTCATCCATTCATTCTGCCATATCCTTCATCTTTGAATCTATCTTTGCACATCTCAACTTACCTGTAATTAATATAATTTACACTTTCATAATTGCACTTGAATCCACTAGATGTGACAGATCTACAAAATAACCTGAAAAATGACGAAAAAGTTGAATTTTATTTATATGGGTCATGTTTTTTATATGCCTTACCTTTATAATATAAATGCTACATATTTTTTTACCACATCAGGAGGAACTTTCCTAAATGAACAATTCGAAAAACTCTTTCATTCTTGCAGGAACTATTATAGGTACCCTTATCGCCGGCACCTCTGCTTATGCTGGTTCTTATCAAGTTAAATCAGGGGACACCCTTGATAAAATCTCTAAAGCTAATCATACAACTGTGCAACAATTAAAATCTCAAAACCATTTGACTAGTAACCTTATTTTTCCCGGCCAAGTCTTGAAGGTTAATACCCTTAATACCCAGACTAAAAATATAGATAAAACCGAAAAATATGTGGTTAAACTGGGAGATACTTTATCCAAAATTGCAAAAAAATATAACCTTTCCCTTAGTGCCCTGCTAAAGTTAAACACTAATATTTCTAATTCGGATCGCATTTATATTGGCCAATCCATCCGGGTTTCCGGACAAGCACCTGCATCCAGCTCTACGGCTAAAAACAGTCAATCTAATGCTACATATACAGTCAAATCCGGGGACACCCTGGACAAAATTGCCAGAATCAATAATATGACTATCCAACAATTAAAGTCTAAAAACCATTTGACTAGTACTCTTATTTTTCCCGGCCAAGTCTTGAAGGTTAATACCCTTACCAGCAAACCGAATAATAGTAAAAATACAACAGAAGTTTATGTGGTTAAATTAGGGGATTCCTTATCAACAATTGCTAAAAGATATAACCTTTCCCTTAGTGCATTACTTAAAATAAACCCTAATATTTCTAATTCAAATCGTATTCGAATAGGCCAATCCATCCGTGTTTCTGGGAAAGCCTCGGCATCTGCAATTAAAAAACCGTCCAAAGCGACCAAAGCGGACCAAGTTTTGGCAGCTGGCGCTAAATACATGGGAGCCAAGTATGTTTACGGTGCAAGCACTTCACGCACTGACGTATTTGATTGCTCTTCATTCACATTAAGGGCATTCCAAAGAGCAGGTGTTTCCTTACCTCGAAATTCAGTGGCACAATCACACGTTGGTACAACTGTATCTTCGAAATCCCTCCAAAAAGGGGATTTAGTATTTTTTGATACCAATAATGATGGTGTAATCAATCATGTGGGAATTTATGCCGGTAATGGTCAGATGCTGAATGCTTCCACATCTAAAGGTGTGTCCTACGCTAACATTAACAATTCTTACTGGGGACCTAGCTTTGTAAAGGCAGTCCGAGTTCTTAACTAAATAACGATATGACAACAAACAATTTTTGGCTATAAAACTAACTCTATAGTCCTTGATAAAAGAGCAAAAAAGCGTGTATTGATAAAATATCATACACGCTTTTTTGCGTATTATAATGTCAAATAGCCGCCAACTGGCGTTATGGCTTATAACCCTTCTCATTATCTTTTTTGAATCCATCATCACTCGCGCATTAACCTTTGCATCTCCATAATCGCATAATTAAGTTGTTTACTGATACGGACTCCTTCCAAGCTTGATAATTCCTTTCGTTCAGCTATTTCATCCTTCTTTTTTCTATGATAGGTCATCGTTTGTTGTAATAACCAGGCTTTTCTTAATAACATTCTCATCACCTGCCTGTCTTGTTAGATGTTTTTCCTGCATTTCCACTTGCTTTTTTTGAACTTTTTCTTCAATAATATCTATGAACAACTGATTATTGCTGAGATTTTCTTTATTCGACTCTATTAACCGCACTAATGATATATTTTTACGCATTTTTGTGCCCCCTTATCTACAGAAATAGCCAGCTTTAAAAAGAATGGTTTTCTCTACTTAGGAAAAATATATTCCCTATTACTTCGTGACATTTTCATAATACTCTTAATTTAAAAATTCTTGGTTTCAATTTTGAAATGCCAGTGACCAATACTGGTATTATCATGACGGATATATTCTGTTTACTTTTACAACTCGCCATTCTTGTCCTTGATCGGGCTAAACACGGGTAAATATAGTAAGCCCCACAGAGGAAATTCACTGCCAATTCTCATTTATACTCGAAAAATTCAATTCTTAAACACTTTCCAGTATCGACTTTCCCAACAAAAAAAGGCCTCCATCACAGAAGACCTTTCGGACTGTAGACTAATAAGAAGAGCAGGTTTGCCTACAGTTTTTTACTTTTAAGTTCCAGCTGATTTCAGAAATCCGCTCCCTTTCCACCTACTGTCTGCCAAGCCCCCTCGCTGAAAGCGCCTGTGGGGTCTCGGTTAGCCAGTTTCCCCGCAGGAGTGTCGCAAATTTCTTCAATCTAGTGAGGTTTCATAAAACAGTAAAAACCCATAAAGTATAACCCAGTCTTAATCAGGTGGTGTGAGACACTTACGAACCCATTTTGTCGGCAAACTGAAAAGCCTTCAATACAGAAGGCCTTTTGGCATTACTTTTGCTTCTCTTGCTTTTCAAGATACTGCCTTATTTTTTGCAAATAATCCGGTGCATCCATTTGATTTTTCACGACCAATTCTATAAGGCAAAGTTTCTCGGCGTTCATATCCTGAGCATTTGTGATGGCATCATCCAGTTCACCATTCGTCTCGACTCGTGCTGTGAATGCCTCTTGACCAAACGCTTCAGCCAGTTTTGTATAATCCCACTCTGGTATCTCGTTGTATTTCTGTTTTTCTATATCGACCTTTACGTTTAAGAATTTTTCTATCGTATAGCCGTTATTGTTGAGGATGAACACGATGGGCTTGCAGCCGTTCTCCAGCATCGAGCTTATTTCCTGTACTGTCAGCTGTATCGAGCCGTCACCGGTAAACAAAAGAACACGTCTGTTTTTATCCGCTATACAAGCCCCGAAAGCGGCGGGAGTCGCATATCCGATGCTCTGCCAGCCTCCCTGTGCAATATAGGTCGCCCCTTTCGGCAATCTGACCTGTGACATGCCATAAGAGAATGTTCCTGTTTCCGTGACCACAATGTCATTTTCCTTCAACATTTGCTGAATCCGTGGATAATAGGAAGCCGCTTCCAGTTGTGCTGTTGGGTCTTCAACCATTGTGTCATACGGAAACGAGATGGTTCCAACAGATTCGTTCTGCCGGTAGCTGGTGTCCTGGAGGGCATTTAGAATTTCCTCAGCCCTGACATTCATATAACTGGCTTCTCCCACTTTTAATGTGTCAGGTTGAATTTCCACCATTTTCAGCGGGTTAAGCTTTGCTGTCCCTTTGGAAGTATTTACGTCTGACCAAACAGCACCAACGGCTATGATGAAATCCGCTTCTTCAACAGTCTGAGTTACATCCTTACTTCCGAAAGCTCCGCCGTATACACCAATATACTGGGGATGACTCTCATCAAATCCGCCTTTCCCCTGCATTAACGAAGCAACTGGAACATTTAACCGCTCAGCGAGCTGCAGTACGGGTTTCTGCAGGTTATAACGAAGTGTTTTTACGTCGACAAGCAGAACCGCTTTGTTTACATGTTCTAACATTCCTTTTATATGCTCCATTGCTGACTGCAACGCACCGACATTCGTTTTGGCCATATCTTCTGAAGTCTCGCTGTGAGAAAGCAAAGGTTTTGTTACGAGATCTATAGCCACTACCAAATAAACGGGCTTTTTCTTTTCTTTCGCGATTCTGATTGCAGCCGGTATCTCCCTAGCTGCGTTTTCTGGTGTAAGAATTGCCGTATAACTGGTGATATGCTCATAAACCTTACGGAAAACATCAAAATCTCCATCCATTAACGTATGATGGGCAAGCTCCTTCTCCTGTTGCATCATGGACTTTGGCGAGCCGACAATATGTATGAGCGGCACATTTTCACTGTACGCACCAGCGATTGCATTACATGCGCTCATTTCACCGACACCAAAAGTGGTGATCAGTGCCGACATGCCCTTCACCCGGGCATAGGCATCCGCTGCATAACCAGCATTGAGTTCATTTCGTCCATTAATGAACTCAATCCCATCGTAATCTTCCAAAGTATCTAGCAATGAGAAATTATAGTCTCCGGGTACACCAAAAATCTCTGTAATGCCCTCTGCTTTTAAGCAATCGTATAAAAATTGTCCCAAGGTTCTGTTCCCAGCCAAGTCAATCACTCCTCCAATCGATTCATCTCTACTACTTTATTTATACCCAAACATAAGTAGGTTAACCGTATAAAAAAAGAGCGGGCTTCGCTTATCTATTACTCTATTCAACACTTTGATTGAAGTTAGTGAAGTCAACAAGGAATGGCGGTAACCACCCAAAGGGAAGAGGATGTTTTTAAAAGTGTTAAAGAAAATTTATGATTATCAACCATTCCAAAACAAACTACAACATCGGAGCGATTGTATACATTAAAATTGCCAATTTCTAAAAAATGATTCAATTTCAAATCAAAATGTCTGAAAATTCTTGATTTCGCCACTATTTTTGATTTATATTTGAATCAATCGAAAAAACGGACAAGGGGGAAAATGATGAGTGATAACAATGTGAAAAGAGTTTTGGAAACGATCATCAGCACATCGAATAATAATATTACCGTGACCGATGAAAAGGGATTCATTTTATTTACGAATCCTAACCATTGGTGGATTTATGGAATTGAACCCGACCATTATCTTGGAAAATCCGTTTACCAGCTAGAAACGGAAGGAATTCTTTCACCTTCGATTTCCGCCATGGTATTGAAAGAGAAAACACCTGTCCAGATCATGCAGCATACGAAGACGGGAAAAATCGTCATGTCGACTGCCTATCCCATCTTTGATGATGATGGTGAATTGATTCGTGTCGTCAGTTATGCTCAAGATCAAACTGAAATCAGGAACCTCCAGGATCAGTACGGTCAATTGGAGAAAAAGATTCAAGAATATCAATCGGAGGTCGAGGAACTTAGGGAGCAGGAAGAGCTGATCTATCGCAGCAAGGAAATGCGGCAAATCGCCAAAACGATACTCCGTGTTTCCAAAACGGATGCCACCGTCATGCTTCTTGGGGAATCGGGTGTGGGTAAGAGCGTCTTCGCCCGCCGGCTACATAATCAGAGTTACCGCAGCAAAGAGCCATTCATCGAAGTTAACTGCAGTACCATTCCAGAAAGTCTCTTTGAATCTGAAATGTTTGGATACGAGGCGGGATCCTTCACCGGTGCGCAAAAACATGGGAAGCAAGGGCTGATTGAACAGGCAGATAACGGAACCTTATTTCTGGATGAAATCGGGGAGCTACCCCTGGATATGCAAGTGAAATTATTAAATGTCCTGCAAGAGAAGACTTTTAAAAGAGTGGGAGGAAAAAAAGAGCATAAGATAGATTTCCGGCTTGTGACAGCAACCAATCAAAACCTTGAGGAAATGGTCGAAAAGGGAACTTTCAGGCTCGATTTGTATTACCGCTTAAATGTAATTCCCGTCCAAATACCGCCTTTACGAGAAAGAAAAGAAGATATTGCCATCTTGATCAATCATAATCTCGAAATCATCAACAAGAAATACAAGACAGATAAGAAATTGCACCCTTCCACTTACGAAATCCTTATTCAGCATAAATGGTCAGGGAACGTTCGTGAATTGGAAAATCTGATTGAACGGCTCATTTTGACCTCGGAAGACTCCATCATTTTCCCAGGCTTCCTCCCCTCCCATTTCCATGGACAAGAATCTTTGGAGAAAAAAGATGATACCCTAATGATCGAACATATGATGGTTGATGATCGTGATCTCAATACCGCTCTCGAACAAGTGGAGAAATGGATGATGATGAAAGCGAGTAAACAATGTAAATCCACATATGAAATGGCTAAATTCTTAGGTATCAGCCAGCCTTCCGTCGTTAGGAAAATGAAGAAATATAAAGGTCAACTACCCATTAAGTAAAAGAATATTTCACTGCAATCTCCCCTTTTGAGCATATAAGAAATAGGAGACCTTCACATGAAGGTCTCCTATTTCTTATTTATTTGACACACCTGCCGATTCAAATGTTGCCATTTCTTTTACCACCAATGTCGCTGCCTTAAGGATGGGGTATGCCACTGCGGCCCCTGTTCCTTCTCCGATTCTCATTCCTAAATCAAGGATAGGCTCCTTACCAAGCAATTCTATGGCCGTTCTATGACCTGGTTCTGCAGATCGATGTCCAATGAACATATAATCGGCTGCACGTCCGGAAAAAAGGTTGGCCAATACAGCAGCCGTGGTTGTAATGAAACCATCAACAAGAATGGGGATACGGTCATTCGCTGCAGCAAGCATGGCCCCTGTCATACCTGCAATTTCGTATCCACCGATTTTCATCAAAATATTGATTGGGTCATCAGGATTAGGTTTTCTTAATGAAATGGCTTCTTCAATTATTCTTTGCTTATGTAAAATCCCTTCAGACTTCAATCCTGTTCCCTGTCCCACTAGCGACTCGACACTTTTTCCGCTTACGACAGAGATGATGGCAGAACTGGATGTCGTATTACCGATTCCCATTTCACCAAGAATCAGGCAATTAACTCCACGGGCAATCATTTTCTGTGCACGGTCATATCCAATTTCAAGCGCTTGAATTACTTCTTCCTTTGTCATCGCATCTTCTTTATAAAAGTTTCTAGTTCCATTGCGGACTTTTTTCGAAGTTAACCCCGGTGCTTTGATTTCTGAATCGATCCCTATATCGACAATGTCCAAGCAAGCATCTATCGCGCGGCTGAATACATTGATGGCTGCTCCGTCATTCAGGAAATTGAGCGCCATTTGTTCCGTCACCTCTTTTGGATAAGCCGAAACCCCTTCTTCAGTAATTCCATGATCGGCTGCAAACACGATCACCCCTGGTTTCGAAATGTCCGGAAAGGCCTCACCTGTCATCTTGGCCAATTCGATTATCCATTCCTCAAGCCGTCCTAAGCTCCCCTGAGGAACAGTCAGGGAATCGACATGACCTTTTACCTGCCGTCCCATTTCTACATCCAGCATCGGGATGGAAATCGCGGCCAAACCCTTCGTCATATTAAAAACCTCCATTAATCAAAAATGAAAAACCTTAACCATCGGAAAAGGTTCTTATCAATCATCTGCTATAAATACAACTTAGTCCATATAATTATCCACTAAGCCTTCTCTCACTCGGATCCATTTATCTCGGCACCCCTATTTCATTTAATGGGTAGATACGAAACTTCACTTTCCCCACAAGTGATTCCTCCGAAATAAAACCAAATCTCCTTCCATCCCAGCTGTTCCTTCGATTATCCCCCATGACAAATAAATGACCAACAGGTACTTTGGATTTCCCAAGTAAATCATTCAAGGTGAAATTCTCCGTCAGATTTTCGTCAGGTGGAATTTCCTCCTTTTTTGTTTTCAAATATGGTTCTGTATACTTTTTCCCATTGATAAATAGGACATCATCTTTCATTTCAACACTGTCACCCGGTAAACCGATCACCCTTTTTATATACTTCTCATCCGCGTCCGGAGCATAAAATACGACCATATCGAAGCGTTCCGGCATTCCGACTTTAGTTACCACGATCCGGTCATCATTTTCATAAGTCGGCTCCATTGATTCACCTTTGACTGTGACTGGCGTAAATAAAAACTGTTGGCAAATGAACACGATCAGTAAAGCGAATAAGATAGATTTCAACCACGAGAACACTTCACTTTTCACTTCTTTCTTCATAACGGCTCCCTCCCATCCATTGTGAACGGCTAATATTGGCACGCAGCGTCAAGACCAATTCTTTAGCTCTTTTAATCCCTTAATGCTGAGCGGTCGGTGATTATAGAGGAGATACCCAAAAAGAAATATCTGGAAAAATTGTAACATATCCATTTATCGCTTGCGAGAATTAATCATTTTTATTAACAGGAGCGCAGAGCAACTCTAATATAGAAAAAAGGATAGCGAATTTCAGCTATCCTGGCTCCAAAAACCTTATATTATGAACCTTAGTATTTATTCCAAGTCAATATAGAATCGAGTGGCAAACGGACTTTTTCAAATCCTGCTTTAGTCCCTTTCCCAATGGAGATTAACATGACGGGTTTGAAGTTTTCCGGTACATTGAATGCATCAACAAATTGGGCTTCATCGAACCCTCCCATTGGTACTGTATCGTAACCTTTTGCTTTTGCAGCTAACATGATCTGCATGGAAACCAAGCCACCGTCAATCATAGCTACACTTAAAGCCTTTTCAGCAGAAAAGTTACCATAATTATGCATGATTGAGGCTACATATGGCTCTTTTATTTCATTCTTCATGATCCCCTTATTTACTAATTCACCATAAATCCGCTCTGCATTTTTGTACCCTTCTATATCAGCTAAAACGGCAATGACAGCAGAGGCATCAACAATTTGTTGTTGGTTATTTGCGATGGGCAGCAATTCTTGTTGGGTTTGCTTATCTTGAATCACAAGGAATCTCCATGGCTGCAAGTTGGAAGAAGACGGTGCTTGAATCGCAACATCCAGGATTTCACGAATTTCTTCTTCAGTCATCACGTATTCAGCATCGTATTGGCGAACAGATCTCCGTTCTTTTGCTACCGTAATGAAGTCTGTATCAGTAAGGACCTTCGGCTTTTCAAGCGGTATATTCAATTCTTTCGATTTATTTAGGTACTCTTCTTTACTCATTGTATTTTTTGTCATTTGTAATGACCTCCATTTAACTGTGTTTAATACAGAAACAGTATATAACGCATACTGTTCTTTTGTCAAATACAGTTCAAGAAAAACGAAACCCTGTTAGTTTCGTTTTTCACATTAAGATTTTGATAGTAAATCAGCAATCGTCTTCTTCTCCAAGCCCTGTATTATCCAGCTCTCCATCTCGTTTTTCAAACCGCATAAAGCTTCACGAGAAGATGGTTGAAAGCATTTTTTATCATTTACATCTAGGAAGCCTTTTGAAAAAGGTTCGGATTTAATTGCAGAGTATATATCCGCAAGTATGATTTGATCGGGATTTTTGGCAAGTGAATATCCTCCATCCCTGCCTTCCTTCGCTTGAATCAGCCCTGCCTTCACTAAATTACTTAATATTTTTCTAAGAAAACCCGACTCCGAATCAAGCTTATCGGCCAATTTAGTACTATTGCATAATCCATCATGATCAGCAAGTACAAGCAGAGATTGTACTGCAAGACTAAACCACATTATACTGGAAACCTTTTCTGACATTACTTTCACCTCACCTCTACTTTAAACTATTTTTCAATGAATATACAACGCTGCATCGAACAATCCTACCTAATCTCCTTTTAAAGAAGATTCATCTGAGCAAGCCTGCAGCTCTTTTTGGATCGATGGGAGTTCCAGCGCAGTGATAGTATATTGATAGGAACGAAGAATCTCCCACTAGACCTACCCTTCCAATAATGGTTTTCCATTCCAGACAAAAATAAATAAACAAACTGTTTGTCTTACAATATATCTTTTTTGGAATATGGTAAACTTACTTAATAGAATTTTGCTTAGGAAGTGGATGAATGATGCTGAAGTTAATAAATGAACAAATGGATAAAATTATGCCTCTCATCACGCCGATAAGCGTGGTTATTGGCATCTTGTTGGCCGAACATCTAATGGATTACACCTTTCTTGTTCCATGGATATTTGCCTTCATTACATTTTCCGGAAGTTTAGGCTCCAACTTTAAATCTCTGCAACGGGCAGTCACCCACCCTTTACCTGTATTCATCGTATTGATCATCCTCCACATACTTATGCCTATTTGGGCCTTTTTTCTCGGCCATTTAGTGTTTCATGGTGATGCTTTCACGATTACCGGCTTAGTGCTGGCTGTAGTAATTCCAACCGGTGTCACTAGTATGATTTGGGTATCGATGTATAAAGGGAATGCCGCACTTGCCCTAACCATCATCTTAATCGACACCCTTCTCTCACCATTCATCGTTCCTTACAGTGTTTCCCTTTTTGGAGGCGGTTCAATCGAAATGGATTCGGGGTCGATGGTGAAAGGATTGATCGGGATGGTCGTTGTTCCGTCCCTTCTTGCCATGTTCTTGAATCAGATTACAAAAGGGAAGATACCATATATACTATCCCCCCGCTTAGCTCCATTTTCCAAGATAAGCGTTGGAATCGTAGTCATATTGAATAGTTCAAAAATTGCGCCCTATTTAACACATTTCGACAAGAAATTAATGATCATGTCCTTCTTGGTTTTGTTCATCGCTGCTTCAGGCTATGCCCTTTCTTGGATGGTCGGTGCATGTTTAAAATGGGAAAAGGGGGACATCATCACCTTGACATTTACAGGCGGTATGCGAAATATCAGTGCAGGAGCCGTTCTTGCAACCACCTATTTTCCTGCTGCCGTCGCGGTACCAGTTGTACTTGGCATGCTGTTTCAACAAATGCTTGCTTCCTTTTTTGGCTATGTAATGGAGAAGCATTACCATCACGTTGTGAATGAGGGGCGATCCACCGAATGATTATTTCCTAAGCATCCTTTTTCCCTTTCATTTACATTCCAATTATAATAAGTAAGCGGAACATATTTACATGATTATTTATCCATTATCCATTACAAATTATAATTGGAGGTATTGAAGATGAAAGTTGTTGCAATAGTGGGAAGTATCCGTAAAGAATCTTACAACCTTAAGCTTGCCAAATATATTCAAACTAGATATCAAGATCTTTTTGAACTCGAAATCTTAAACATTCGGGATTTACCTTTTTATGATCAAGATATTGAAAATGATCCTCCATTAGTTGTAAAAGAATTTAAAAGCAAAGTGGCCGAAGCAGATGCAGTCTTGTGGGTAACACCAGAATACAATGGTACGATTCCAGGTGTATTGGGCAATGCAATCGATTGGTTATCACGTGTCGATAAAGTCTTGATTGGCAGACCTTCATGGATCATGGGTGCATCAATGGGGCAATTAGGTACGGTTAAAGCTCAATTGCATTTGCGTGAAATCTTATTCGCATTAGGCATCTCCTCCCCACTCCTTCCCGGGAATGAAGTATATGTTGGAGCCGTTCATGACAAAATCGATAACGAAGGCAGTCTTACACATGAGTCGACTGTCCAGTTTATAGATACTGTCGTCGATAACTTCATTAGCTGGTATAATCATCATACTCGTTAATGCTTTTTAAATCCCAGCAGGGTCCAATCCTGCTGGGATTCTTGTTGCATCATTTCATAAATGAGGGAATCAACTAGCAGTGTTCCTGCTAGATGTAATCCTGCTTTTTCCAAGCAGATACTTTCATCCTCTTCCCGCTTGGAATGAAGGGTATTTTGTCATACCGCCGTCAGCGAAGAGAGTGATGCCCGTTACATAACTGGATTCTGAAGATGCAAGCCATACAGCAACCGCGGCAATTTCCTCAGGCTTTCCGATATACCCCATCGGAATCATGCTTTCCAGATCCTTTTTCTTTTCGGGATCTTCAAGCTTGTCGGCATTTATTGGCGTGGCGATAGCTCCAGGACCAATGCTGTTCACACGGATCCCTTTTGGTGCATATTCAAGAGCCAAGGTTTCCGTAAGCAACTTCACACCACCCTTGCTTGCCGCGTAGTGAACGAATAAAGGCCAGGGAATCATCTCATGTACACTGGACATGTTTATCACATTCCCTTTAATATCGTTCTCTACAAAATACTTGATGGCTTCACGGCAGCCTAAGAAATTACCGGTTAAGTTTGTATCGATTACCCTATTCCAGTCGCTTAACGGCATCTCGTGAGATGGAACAGGGTTTTCTATACCTGCATTATTGATGAATATATCGAGTTTCCCGAACTTCTTTATCGCTGATTGAACCAGGTTAATCACATCTTCTTCAACGGTGACATCGCCTTTCACTGCGATAACTTCCCCGCCATTGGTTTTGATCTCTTCCAATACACTATCCGCTTCCTCTGAATTTGTGCGATAGTTAACGACTACCTTTGCCTTTTCCTGAGCAAAGCGAATGGCCATCGCTTTTCCTAAACCAGTGGATGAACCGGTTATAACAACGACCTTACCCTCTAAATCTGTATACATTTAATCACCCTCCAATTAACTTTTTGCCAATCCGAGCATAATCCCAGCTATGATAATCAAGATAATTCCAATGCCGATTCCAATTAGTTGGCGCTTCGTTTTCTTTTCACGTAAAATGATGATCCCGCCAATAGTTGATATGACAATGCCCATTTGAGAAAGGGAAAAACTCGTAGCCACTCCAACACGGGGCTGGGATATGAATAAAAACATGTTCCCTGCTGCCCATATCAGTCCCGGAATGATATTGCGAATCGTATACTTGTTAAACGGCTTATGTTTAAAGGTCAATAATAGACCGCCTATCACCATCCCGATCGCTTGAGGGAACAACGCTGACCAGCCATCAACATCAAAAAGACGGGCCACGACCACATAGACCAAATAACCGAATGTCGAGATGAGGAGAATAACAATTCCTTTCTTCAAGTTTCCCGATTTTCCTTCTTTTGATTCTTTATCTTCCAAGGAGGTCAAAACAATTCCTATAATAATGAAAACCAATGCCAAAACGCCTAAAATGACCGCTTTCTTTGTAGACCATTCGTGAAAAACAATGACCCCAAATAAAGTGGTTGAAATGAGCTGCAATCCAGTTGATATCGGCATCGTTTTGGAAACACCCATTAAATCGATGCTCTTAAGCTGATTAGCTTGTCCCACGGCCCAAAACAATCCAGAAACGACCCCGACACCAAATACCAATAGGGATAACTTAATATCGGCAAAAATATAAACACCAATTGAGAAAATCAAGGCGCCAATCGTTGTACCTAATGTTTGACTGTAGGGTCCTCCCCCCAGTTTCACATTAAATAGAACGATGCTTCCCCAGAATAATGCCGGCAAGAGAGCTAATAATATATCCATCTTCAACCCCCATATATGTAAGTTCCAATCTATAGCGAAAATGTCATTAAGTCTTCTTTTTAATATGTTCGCATTTTTTGAATTGAACCTTGGTAATTTTATGAAGTGTTCAAAAACCACCCTTCCGTTCCAATGTCCAACTTACAGAACACTTGACTCTCTGTAAGTTTCTAGGGTGAAAATAAAAAGAAGCAAACCCTATCAAGGTTTGCTCAGCTTGTCGACAAAAAGGAGTTCGGAATGGTCTCATCCCTAACCATGATTTAATAAAATGGTCTTTACTGTTTTATGAAACCCCCAATAGATTGAAGAAATTTGCGACACTCCTGCCGAATAACTGGCTAGACGAGCACCAGAAACGCTTGCGGCGAGGTGGCTTGGCATACAGTCGGCGGGATAGGGAGCGGATTTCTGAAAACAACTGGAACGTTTTTTAAAGAAAAAAACTGTAGGCAAATTCGCTTTCTTCGAATTTACCTACAGTCTGAGCAAACCTGATCAAGGTCTGCTTCTATTCTTAAATTACTTCTTCAAATGATATGGCACTGTCGTAATAACTACATTTCTTCTATAAAGTAAGTAGGCACGGATCAGTAAACTTGATTGGTTATGAAGAATATTGTGCCATCCCTTCTTCGGAATGAATTGCGGGATGATCACTGTAACTTTATAGTTAGATTCACTCGCCTTATGTTCAACTGTATCCACAAACTTAGTTAATGGCTGAATGATGCTTCTGTAATAAGAGTTCAGTGTGACGAGTCTAACATCAGGCTGCCACTTTTTCCATTTTTCTTCGAATTTCTTTTCATCTTCTCTTTCAAAAGCAACATAAACGGCAATGATCTGATTTGCTGAAAGAGATTTAGCATAATTCAAGGAATTCTCAACCACATGAGTTATACCCGCCACAGGGACAAGAATGATATTCCCTTCTATTGGTAAGATGGGCTCACAAGTTGTAATCCTCAGTTGGTCACCAACTGCTTCATAATGCTTTCTAATTCGATGAAAAATTAAAATGATGATTGGTAAAAAAATCAAAACAGACCATACCTGGGTAAATTTGGTTAAAAAGAATATCATCGTGACGACCAGGCTAATAATGGCACCAATTGAATTAATGGTTAATTTAACCACCCAGCCTTTTGGCTTTTCGCGGAGCCATTTAACGATCATCCCGGTCTGGGACAGCGTAAATGGTATAAATACCCCTACAGCATAAAGGGGAATTAGATTTTCTGTATGTCCTTTAAATGCGACTATTAAGATGATAGACGCAAGCCCCAGTATGATAATTCCATTGGAATATCCTAATCGGTCCCCTCTAATCGTAAACGCCCTTGGTATGAATTTATCCTTTGCAAGATTTACCGCAAGCAGCGGGAATGCCGAATAGCCAGTATTTGCGGCCAGTATCAAGATCAATGCAGTCGTACCTTGAATGAAGAAATACATGAAATTCCGTCCAAAGATTTCTTCAGCAATCTGCGAGACGACCGTGACCTCTGCGCTGGGAACAATGCTTAAATAATAGGCTAAGAATACGATTCCCGAAAATAATACAGCTAGTAAGGACCCCATCGCTATTAAAGTTTTTGCAGCATTATTCGGGGCTGGATCTTTAAAGTTCGGGATCGCATTGGAAATCGCTTCGACTCCTGTCAATGCGGAGCTGCCTGATGCAAATGCTCTTAGCAGTATAAATAAACTAATGCCCGCTACCGGGGTCCCAATTGGCGCGTGCAATTCCGGTGAAACTCCACCTGTCAAGATCTTGTATATTCCTACACCAATCAAGATGAACAATGCTAAAACGAATAGGTACACCGGATAGGCCAAAACAGAGGCCGACTCCGTAACCCCCCTAAGATTTAGGATCGTAAGTAGAATGACGAAAATGATGGCTATGCCGACATTATATGAATGCAGGCCTGGAAAAGCGGACGTGATGGCATCCGTTCCTGCAGAAACACTTACAGCGACAGTTAATATATAATCGACCAATAAGGATCCTCCAGCTATCAACCCTGGATTGATGCCTAAATTGTTTTTTGAAACCACATAGGCTCCCCCGCCATGGGGGTAGGCAAAAATGATTTGTCTATAGGACAAGATCAAGGCCGTTAACAGGATCAATACCCCGATTGCTATCGGGATTGAATACCAGAATGCCGCGGCACCGACCGTGATGAGAACGATCAATATTTGTTCAGGTCCATAAGCAACCGAAGACAATGCATCAGAAGATAGGATGGCCAAAGCCTTAGTTTTGTTTAGCTTTTGCTCGCCAAGTGCATTTGATTTTAAAGGTCTCCCTATCAAGAACCTCTTTATAGAAGATAACATCAAGTATTCACCACCATATTTTAGTTATAAATTTATGTTCCCCCAGTTATTGCAAAAAACAAGACGAAATAGAAAAATGCCTACAAGTCATAGCTAAATAGACCTGTAGACATCAATTTTTTTGTCTGACAAGCTCCACCTTCCTTCTCATATAACGCTTACGAGGTTAGCTGTCGGATTCGGACCTAAGAGTAGCCCTACCTTTACCTTGAAAGGATTCACCCCTTGGATTGAAAAACAATCCCTATAACGGGTCCCCCGTACCATTAGGTTTAAGCGATTTAGAAATATGAAACTGTTGATTATCATACTCCCGTGAAATGGAAAAGTAAATGAAAATTTTACACGGAAAAAGAATAATTTATTGTTAGTGAGGTTTTGTTCATGACGTATACTACATAAGTCATCAAAACAAATGATTGAAGGAAGGAAAGAGGTGAATGACATGTCTAAAAAAGAAGAAAAAAAACAAATAATATCTGATGAAAATTTTCAGGTCAAAGCATTAACGGATCAATGAACAATATGGCTGTCCACAAAAATGAAAAATCATCAGCCACCACGGAGACAGCGAAAAACGAAACTGAATACCTATCTAGTCAATCAACTAATTCGCTTTCCCACTAAACAGATCTGCCCCCGTTTGGATAGTCAACTTTAATTTCCATCCAATCAGAGGGCATTATTCATTATTCCTAATGATCCACTCTAATTAGTTCCTTCCTTCTTGAATTGGTCTCAAATTACTTTTCTTAAAGACAAAGTATTTCTGGCCAATATAGTTAAGTACTGTATAAAAGATTGTTCCAATGAGTACAGCCACATTTTGCTGTATGGATAAATGAACGAATCCTTCCATCGATTCTGCAATGGCCTGTCCTAAAGAATAAGCGGCGGAATAACAAATCAGGATGACGCAAAAGAAACGGGCAACTCCTCTCCGCAAGTCTATATCGCTTTTAAAGGTAAATGTCCTGTTCAACAGAAAACTCGTTACAGCTCCCGTACCATTGCCGAAAAAGGTGGAGATCCAGTAAGATAAATCAAGAACATTCATGAGAAAAAGCATGATGGAAAGTCCAACCGCTGTATTGACTATTCCAACCAATAAAAAGCGGATAAAGGAATTAGTGTGTTTTAGATAGTTTTTCAATACTGTTCCGTTCATTGTCTAGTTGCTCCCGTTTTGTTAAATCGAGCGGATTAAATAGATCCAGATCAACAATATATTTAGGCCGGCGTTTGGATTCATTATATATTTTACCGATATATTCCCCAATCAAGCCGACAGCAATCAACTGCAGTCCACCGATCAACCATATGGAGGTAATTAATGAGGTCCAGCCCGTTTCGGTCTGTCCATAAAACTTTAACCATAAAAAGTATGACCCAAAGAGTAAGCTAATGAAAAAAGAAAGACATCCTAGCCATAATACAAGCCGGATCGGCGTAACTGAAAAAGAAGTAATGCCATCAAGCGCAAAGGCAACCATCTTCTTTAATGGATACTTCGTTTCCCCAGCCAATCTTTCTTTTCTGTCATAATAAACAGAGTCCGTCTTGAACCCAATGAGCGGGACGATTCCCCGTAAAAAAAGATTCGTTTCTTCAAACTGTTCCAGCTCCACGATCGCCCTTTTGCTCATTAGCCGGAAATCGGCATGATTATAGATAAGGTTAACCCCCATCTTGTTCATCAATTTATAAAAACCAGTTGCAGATGTTCGTTTAAAAAATGAATCAAGGTCCCTTTTCTGGCGGACACCATATACAATTTCACAACCTTCATTGAATTTCCGAATGAATTCAGGGATGACTTGAATATCATCCTGCAAATCTGCATCAATGGAAATCACACAATCCGAGGCTTCATTTGCTGTAAACATTCCTGCCAGAAGTGCATTTTGATGACCTGCATTCCGGGAAAGCTTTAGCCCACGAACAAATTCATTGTTAATCGTTTCTTTATAAATGATCTTCCATGTTTGATCTTTGCTTCCATCATCAACCAATAGAATTTTACTTTTATCGGATACAACGTTTTCTTCGACTAAACCCCTCACCAATCCACAAAGTTGGGAAATGGTATCCTGCAAAACGCTTTCTTCGTTATAACAAGGTACAACAATCGTTACTATCGGTGAATTCACAATATTCCCCCCTTTTCACGTGACTCTGTATAAATGAATTTTCCAGATACTTCCTTTCTTTGTGAAAATCCTTTCTAGTACCAACCCGTTTTCCTTCGCATTGTTGATTGGTATAGCAGAAAATATATACTTGCCACCTAACCCTTTATACGCATCGACATTAAGTTCCAAATTTTCTAGCTCTTTCTTCGAGCCTTTCTTGAACATATAATGCTTCCCAAGCTCATCGGTAAATAGGTAACAACGCCCTCCCCATTCATCAAAGTAGATTTTGATGTTTTTATTCTTAGCCAATTCGTTTTCAATTATTTGACGAAATTGATGTTTGTAAGTAAGCGGATAGAAATTGTTATAGCTATCAAGCGTGTAAAACCCATTAAATTGGGCAATCGCAGGATGTAGGCCAATGCTCGCTACCCGATATTCTTCCTGTGGAAGGCCAATATGATCTTTTATTTCTTGAAAAAGACTTTCTGCATAGAACTCTTTAAAAGATGGTTTTTTATTGTGAGTGATTTCTTCATTGAAACCCATTAAGATCATAATTTGAACGGCTATGAATATTGAAAGGGTTTTCTTGGCATAATCGCTGTGCTCCCAGATGATTTTTATCGCGAGGGCAAACCCCAAGTAAATCACCATCGGCCTTAAAAAGTGAAATCTGGCAAAATTAAAGGTATCCAAGGTGTGGAACCTTTCCGTTAAAGGAAGCCAGCCTTTATAAAACCAAAATGCGTACCACGCGGAAAGCATAAAATTCAAGCCGAACAAAAAAACAAATATCTTTTCCTGTCTCCATAGCTTTTTGGTCAAAATGATATAAAGGGCAAAGACTGTAATCGGCAGAATGATAAGCGCATGTACAGTCATGACATGCGTATGTCCAAGGACGAAATTTTTGAAAGTAAGCTTGATGACCCACTCGAGCGGCAGCCTTGCATGAAAATATTCATCTCTGCTGTTCGGCTCCGAATCAAAAATGAAGGAAGCGACCAGCCGATACTCGACCAGACCAAAAATGACCGTCATATACACGATTGAAAGTAGAAACCTTAAATCCCACCCTTTTTTCCTGATCACATCCGATATCCAAAGGAAGCCCATTGCAACAAGAAAAAAGAAAAAGCCAAGCACGATGCTTGAATAAAGCGGTAAAAGTGTAAGGACCAAATAATTCTTCCACGAATGGTCCTTGCTGCGGATATTCAAAAAAGCCCAAAGGGCTAGCGGCATCCCAAGAGTACTGAGCATTCCCGATGGCCAAAATGGGGTAAGGGCAAAGGCCAAGGATGTTCCAACCCTAATCCATCCTGATTGGCGCCCTGTAACCAAATGTTTTTTTAATAGGATATACATACCAAAGAAAGCAATGAATCTTGTTAATGCCTGGCTTATTGCATATGCAACCATTGTCGGGAAAAGTGCATACAGCCACACGATGATACTGAATTCACTGCCAAACGCATTTCGTGGCAGCCCATTCATAATCTGTGGAATTTTGGCGTCTATTGCACCGAATAATTCACCGCTCTCAGAAAGCACTTTATACCAGGCAATGTTGGAATCCAAATTATCATGTACACGAATATGCGCATTTTCTCCAAGGATGAATAAAGGGGAAAGATATAAAACAATGACAAGTAAGGCAAAAAGGATTTGTTTTCTCTCTTGATTTTCAATTGGCAAAATATACACCTCTTGACCAAAATTCATATATCAATAATATTTGCTTCAATGGTAAATCTATTCTTTTTCAGGGATTTATTTTAACCTTTTTTGATATAGGTCAACCAATGAACACATAAAATGAACGGTAGAACGAAAAGCGAGATAAAAGAACCTTAAAAAGGGGCTGGGCTATGATAAAGAAAGCCGTGATTCCAGCAGCCGGTTTAGGAACACGATTTTTACCCGCTACGAAAGCTCAACCAAAGGAAATGCTGCCGATTGTCGATAAGCCGACCATTCAATATATTATCGAGGAAGCGGTACAATCAGGGATTACAGATATTATCATCGTTACAGGGAAAAACAAACGTGCCATCGAAGATCATTTCGATAAATCCATTGAGCTTGAAATGCTTTTACAAAAGAAAGGACAAAATGATCTGCTAAAGACCGTGGAGAACATTTCCAATATGGTGGATATTCACTATGTAAGACAAAAGGAACCATTGGGTCTGGGGCATGCAGTTTTATGTGCCAAAACGTTTATTGGAGACGAACCTTTTGCAGTCCTGTTAGGTGATGATATCGTGGATAGCCGGGTCCCAGCCTTGAAGCAGTTAATGGAACGGTATAACAAGGTTCGAGCGAGCATTATCGGGTGTAAGGAAGTGTTACCTGCCGATGTATCCAAGTATGGGATTGTAAATTTTCAAGAACAATATGAGGATTTATTTCTGGTAAAAAACTTAGTGGAAAAGCCAAAAGTTGAGGAGGCACCCTCAACACAGGCGATTATTGGCCGATATATTTTATCGCCTGCCATTTTTGAAATCCTCGAAACCGTACAGCCAGATCCTAAGGGGGAAATCCAGCTTACCGAAGCTTTGGATCTTTTGCTAAAAAAGGAACCATTATATTCGTATATCATTGAGGGACATCGATATGACGTCGGGGATAAATTCGGCTTTCTTCAAGCATCAATTGATTTCGCCATGAAACGACCTGAACTTCGTGATCAGCTAATAACATATTTAAGACAGTTGTTTCCTTAATGAAGTTAATATAGCTCATGCCCAATTACCAAGAAGTGATTGGGCTATTCTCACATCTTCTTGAATTCCTGTGATTTCACCCGTAAAAAAGACATCTTCCACAAGCAGTCCTCTTAGATACCTTTGTCTAATTAGCTCCACCTCCCTTTCATATCCGTTACGAGAGTAGCTGTCGGATCACCCCATTGATTGTAAAATGAACCCAAAAACATATACCCCGTACCATAAGGTTTAAGCGATTTATGAATATGAATGGAAAAGCCCGTGAAAATTTGCACAGAAAAAGAATAATTCATTGTAACTGAGGTTATGTTGATAAGTATCTTTCATAAGTGATCCAAACACATGATATCAGAAAGGATTGTAGAGAATCACATGCACAAAAAAACAAAAAATCCGATAATATCCGATGAATTTTTAGATCAAGTGGTTAAGGAAATCAATGAACAATTTGGTGGACCCATTAATGAAAAAAATGATCATTTCCAACATGGAAACGATGAAGAAAGAAGTTAAGCTCCCTATCAATACAAAAAGTTTACTCTGCCGAGAACCGATTCCCACATCTTCTTAATCTAAAGCTCTCATAAAAAACTCTGGCGCTATTTTCCCAGAGTTTTTCTATGGTTTCTGCAAGTTTACTTCTTTTCATTTCTATATATAGCCATATTTATATTATCCGCCCTTTCTTTATCGACTTGTCCAAACCGATTTAGTTTATGCTCATAGAATGATTATATGGAATTATTTTAAAGAAAGGGGGAAAACAACTTGAGCCAAACTGATGGTGCCTTCCGTGATTCTCCAAAAGTTCCAAATGGAAGGCTGATTTCCGGACATACAAAGGAATTTCAAACAGATCCCCTCGGCTTTCTTACCCAATTGGCCAAGGAATATGGGGAGGTTGCTAAATTCCGTTTAGGACCATTCCAAAATGTTTACCTCGTTTTAAATCCTGATCTAATAAAAGAAATACTCGTAACAAAACAAAAATCCTTCGTCAAATCAAAGGACTTCACTGTATTGAAACCACTTCTCGGTGAAGGTCTACTTACAAGTGAAAAGGACTTTCATATGCGTCAGAGAAGGCTTATTCAACCCTCCTTCAAAAAGACTCATATTAGCCATTACGCCACGGATATGATTGATACCACAATGGATTATATATCAACTTGGAAACATAACGATGAACGGATTATCACGAAGGATATGTTGGACATCACTCTCGGGATAATCAGCAAGACCATGTTCAGCATGGAATTCAAAGATGGCTATGAAATTGTTGGGAAACCGCTGGAAACAGCTTTAAGAATCGCAGTCAAAAGGATGAGATCGATTTTCCGTATGCCATTATGGGTACCAACTAAAATCAACCGTCAATATAAAAAGGCGATACAAAGACTTGATAAAGTGATTTATGGAATTATTGAAAAACGGAAGAACGATACAGGAAAACACGAAGACATGCTTGGAATCTTGATGGATGCCCGGGATGCCGTAGACGGATTAGGAATGACAAACCATCAGGTACGTGATGAGTTAATGACTATTTTTCTTGCAGGTCATGAAACTACAGCAAATGCTCTTTCTTGGGCACTGTACGCACTTTCGCAGCATCCTGAAGTTCAAACTAAACTTTTCAATGAAGTGGATAGCATAATCGGTTCTCGGAAACCCGAGCCTGACGATTTCATGAAATTACAATATACTCAAAAGATCATTCATGAAACACTTCGCATGTACCCGCCACTTTATATCTTATCCCGGGATGTGTCGGACGATGTTGTAATAGGAGGATATCACTTTAAAAAAGGCACTATGATTCTAATAAGTTCTTATTTGATGCAGCATAATCCAGAGTATTTTGATCAACCTGAATCTTTTATTCCTGAACGATTTGATAACAACTATTTGAAAAGCCTGCCTGCGTTCGCTTACTTTCCCTTTGGCGGAGGGCCGCGGGTTTGTATTGGCAATCATTTTGCCATGATGGAAGCGGTGCTTGTGCTGGCCTGCATTGCTCAACGATATAGGATTCAGATTGCACCTGACCATCATGAAGTAACCCCCCTTCCGTCCCTTACGCTCAGACCTAAGAGTGGGTTGCGCATGGTAGTAGAAGAAAGAAATACAGAATCCTTCGAACCTGGAGCATCCTTGATCTAATGAATATGAATTATCCCCCATGAACAAGACATTCATATCAGTAAAGCCTAGGAATAACTCCTTTATGAGACTGGCCTTTTTTGAAAGGAGGGATGAAAAATGTATATGCTCCATTCACCAAGGATTGGTATCATCCACACTGAATTGCAATATTTAGGGATGGCCTCGCAGGTATATACCGGTTATTTGGAATTTCTAAGGGAAATTGACCCGGTACAAGAAACCGAAAACCTACAGCCGCTTCCTCTCACCTTTTTATATGAGAACGGGTAGTCTCATTAGCTAGCCTGCTCCAACACCTTATATGTCATAGAAAAACCGACCTATCAATGTCGGTTTTTTGTATTCAGCAGTATGTTCCATAACCCGGGGCATCGCCGCCGCAACCAAAAGGATAAACAAAACGACTTTAAAGGCGAAACCTCCGCCATATCGAAAACCGCAATCACAGCCTGACATATATGAACATTTCCTAATTCGTTTTTATAGAAGGACTTGAACTGGTTAAAACATCTTATTCACCGTCAAACAAAATGACAGTAATCATGCAATATAAGGGAATTTTGTTTGCTCGTGGCACTTGTTTAATTCAGCCATTTAACTTCCGATCATTTTTTTATAAAATGCCTACATCTCTTAAAAAATCACCTATCAGGTTAATTTTTCATAAAATCCAAGTACTTTTAAGATAATAAAGGAGAATCTTTCTTTACTGTTAAAAAATAATTTTCCGTTCCCCTGCTTAAATTGACATTTTCCCGAATCGTGATATATTAACATAGTACTTTAGTACGTAAAAGCGTTCATTAACAGAAGAACTTTTAATTTTACTGAAATTAACATTTTATTAAAATAGCGAAAGAAAGGCATGAATAAAATGGAAAAGACTCATCAAGATTTAAAAAAGGGTTTATTGCCTAGGCATGTCCAATTTATTGCTTTAGCCGGAATGATAGGGACAGGGATTTTTAAGGGGAGTTCAGATACATTAAATATGGCAGGTCCAAGTGTCGTGATAGCCTATTTAATAGGGGGACTTTTGTTATTTATTGTAATGGCGGCACTAGGAGAGATGGCTACCGCTTTTCCTAATTTGAATGTACAGCATCTCATAAATAAAGCTTTTGGGTTTCAACTATCCTTCATTGTCGGATGGCTCTATTGGTTTAACTGGATTATCGTGATCATTGTAGAAATAGTCGCAGCCGGGAGCTTTCTACAATATTGGTTTCCTTCAATACCATTATGGCTGTTAAGTATACTTTGCGCTGCAGTAATAATAGGAATAAATTTGTTTCAAGTAAAATACTATGGTGAACTCGAGTTTTGGTTTGCAGGTATAAAAATAATAACTTTAATTGCTTTTATTATTTTGGGAGCTTTGATCATGTTAGGACTTTTTCCTAGTTCGGCTTCTTTTTCTAATTACACGGAGCATGGGGGCTTTTTCCCCAATGGAATTGATGGAATGTTAAGTGCACTTTTGGTTGTAATGTTTTCATATGGGGGTGCAGAATTAATAGGTGTAGCCGTCACGGAAACAAAAGATAGTCAGCGAGTCATACCAAAAATCATTAAAGGAACTGTATGGCGGGTGATTCTTTTTTATGTCTTCCCAATTTTTATTATTTGCGGGGTTATACCTTGGAACCAAGTAAGCACTGAAGTAAGTCCTTTCGTACAGGTTTTCAGCTTATCAGGACTTCCCGGAGCAGCTGATATTATGAATTTCGTCCTTTTAACAGCTGTCTTATCAGCTGCAAATTCAGGGATATACGCTACCTCAAGGACACTGTTTACTCTTTCCCAGAACGGCGAAGCCCCTAAGGCATTTTTAAGGACAACTAAAAAGGGAATCCCGCTTAATGGTATATTTTTAACTACATTATGTATATTGGCTGGTGTGTTTTTATCCTATTTGACACCTGATCTGATATTAAGCTACCTTATGGCCATCCCTGGCTTCACAGTTTTATTATTATGGATCAGTATTTGTTCCGCACAATTGAAGCTGCGTAAACAATACAAAGGCAAACCAGGTTTCCGGGTAAAATGGTACCCATATCCAACCATATTAGCTATCATAGCCTTGAGCATCATCTTTTTAGCATTCATCTTTAATAAGCAAAACATAATCGGGACCACTGTATGTCTTGTAACTTTGGGAATATTTATCCTTCTCTCTTTTATTGTCAAACAAAAAAAATAGAAATATTATAAAATCCCTGAATTTTAATATCTGGGATTTCAGACTGTAGGCAAACTCGATGAAATCGATTTTGCCTACAGTTTTTTTAAAGTTTGTACAATTTGGACGTTGATTGGAACTACAGGCACTCGCTTTCCGCGGGCTAGACGAGACCCCGCAGGCGCTTGCTTTGATGCGGCTTGGCAGACAGTCGGCGGAAAGGGAGCGGATTTCTGAAATCAACTGGAATTTTATCTATTGTCCTAATAAGACCTTTTGTCCTTTAAGCAGCTAAAGTTAAGGATGGAAATAAACTTGGTTAAAAATACTCCCTATGCTCCATTTTCAACATACATATGTTAAAATAACCAATGAACCAATCATCCTACAAATTCGAGGTGTGAATATTGACCATATCTAAAACAAATCGCTTATCACTTGTAGAGCAAGTGGTTTCCCAAATTGAATCCTTAATCCAATCAGGCGAATGGCAAATTGGAAAGCAGATTCCACCTGAAATGGATTTGATCCAACAGTTCGATGTAAGCAGAAATACATTAAGAGAAGCTGTACGATCACTTGTTTATGCTGGTCTTTTAGTAACGAAACAAGGAAAGGGGACATTTGTAAGGTCATCAAGTACCTTGGGGGCTGCATTTCAAAGAAGGATTCAGCAGTCAAGTTTATTGGAAACATTAGAGGTCCGTCATGCCCTTGAAAGAGAGGGAGCCCAGTTAGCGGCATTAAGACGGAACCAAGAAGATATAGAACGATTGCGGTTTTATATAAATGCATGCAGTGAAGCTGCTGAAGCAAAGGATATCAAGGCTTACGAAGAAGCGGATATACAGTTACATAAATCGATTATGGGTTCATCACATAATGATTTATTGATTGATTTATACGAACATATGGATGACTCCCTGCATGATTCCATCCATCAGATAGTCGAGATGAGTTCTGATGCGAACCTTCATTTGAACATTCATTGTAACCTAGTAGATGCCATCATTGAACAAGATGTGAACCGGGCAATCGAAACAGTGAATGAATACATTGCACAATTCAAGAAATCTTTAGAGTAAGTAAGGAGGAGATTATGGGCATTCATCAAGCGGCAAATCAACTAGAACAAACCAAAATGGATATTAAACCTAGATTTGGACTACTCATCATCGGGATCATTCTCCTTGGGGCCAATCTAAGGGCTCCCTTAACATCGGTTGGCCCCCTTGTCACTTCGATCCGTGATAATTTGGGGATATCCAATACACTATCAGGTTCATTAACGACATTACCTTTGCTTTCTTTCGCATTACTATCACCATTTGCACCTAGGATAGCACGGCGTTTTGGAATGGAGCTCACCCTTTTCCTATCTTTGATATTATTAACGATTGGGATTGGGGTACGCTCCGTTGGCGGAGTGCAGACATTGTTCATAGGGACCATTTTAATCGGGTTAGCCATCGCAATGGGCAATGTATTGTTACCCAGTCTGATTAAACATAACTTTGCCAGGAATATCGGTTTGATGACAGGGACTTATGCAGTGTCCATGAATTTATGTGGCGCAATAGGTTCCGGGATCAGCATTCCCATTGCTTCTTCATCAGGATTGGGATGGGCTGGTGCCCTTGGATGTTGGGGGATTTTATCTCTTATTACAATTTTCTTTTGGATGCCGCAATTAAGACGGCCATTCAAGTCAGGTAAGGATGTACAATCGGCTCAAAAGTTTAAAAAGATTAACTTATGGCGTTCTGGTTTAGCCTGGCAGATCACTTTTTTCATGGGATTGCAATCTTTTATCTTCTATACAGTCATTACCTGGATGCCGGAAATCCTGGAGCAAAAAGGCCTTAACGCTGATGAAGCTGGTTGGATGCTATCCATCATGCAGCTTGCAGTCATTCCTATAACATTCATTGTGCCAATTTTAGCTGGCCGCTTACAAAGTCAGCGTCTGTTAGTGGTCCCACCTGTCATCTTCCTTATTACAGGGATATTCGGCATATTGTACGGCAGCACTCTATTCATCCCAGTATGCATGATATTGATCGGGATTGGAGTCGGTACCATATTCAGTTTATCCATGATGTTCTTTAGTCTTCGAACACAAAATACCCATGAAGCTACAGAATTATCAGGAATGGCTCAATCATTCGGGTACCTCTTATCTGCCATTGGACCAATATTATTCGGATTGCTTCATGACGTTACACACAGCTGGACAATTCCCTTATTAATGTTGGTAGTAATATCTGCACTTATATTTATTGTTGGAATGCGTGCAGGGAAAAATGAATATGTTACAACTCAATAAATTTTGTTAAAACAACCTTAAAAAAAGAGAACTGTCACACATTATTTGAACAGTATAAAAAGTTCCTAAAGGAAATGGCCCAGGTATTGTACCTGGGCCATTTCCTTTAGCAGCCACTGATAGCGGCGGTGGTGCAAACTCTTTCCTCCGTTACAGCATTGCACTACAGGTTCATGATTTGCTGTCAAATCGTTAAAGAGACACAATCTTTCAACGGACACCCAGTATTTTGATCCAAAATTACAATTGTGGATGACCTTAGCAAATATGTTGGAAATATCACTAACCCTTTTCGGTCCGAATATTTAATTAAAGAAGGAATGCAGCCTATAGTTGAGCTTATTTTACCATTTAACATCATTTCAAAATTCAAGCTGGGAAGAAGGGAAATGTTTTGGATTCGTTCACTTTCTGATCTCAGATATCGCTTCCGTGATAAAGGTATCAAAAGGGTATCCATTCGTGTTTTAAAATTTTGAAAATAAGAGAATGATCTGTGGTTTAAATTGGGAAGTGAATGTTTGGCGTTTTCACTTTGGTCATTTGGTGCTCCCTTATCTATTGTAAATGATATCAACCCTTAAACTTCTGTCAGATAAGTAATGCTTTTCACCTTCCCCTTTGGAGAAAAAAAAATGACCAAGGCTTAATGACGAGGTAGTTTATTAGCTGCATATTACTGTTTAGGGGTAAAAGGACATAGTGATGAAATTAAATGTTGAAGACTAACCTCAATCAATATCTTCTTCAAATGGATATAAGATATTAGGGTTTAAACCATACCTATCAATAAAATTCTTTCGAGTGAACATCTTGATTTCTTTTAATTCAGAAGGAGTTGGAAATGAAGAAACTTTATAAACAGGAATGTGCTCAATATTAATTAACTGCCCTAAATCCGTGGTTATTAAAATATCAAAACCATTTTTTCTGAAAAGTGAATCTATATCGGAAAAATCCATTACATAAATATTAAGCTGGTTTCCAAAATGATGTTTTAATACCTCACGAATATAATCTTTCTCTACATATGAACGACAAATTAATGCTGTCTCTATAATCATCTGGTTTTTTTTTCTTAAGATTGAAGCTTGGACCAACATGAATATTTCTAATATTTCTATATTTTCAAAAGAAATAGTAAATTCTTCCGAGATATATTTTGCTATTTCTTCAATAATTCCGAATAACGGGTTTTTTTCAAAATAAGGAACGAATTGTAAAATATTATTTATTCTGGTATCTGTTTTTAATTGAAAATCAAAGGAGATCCCACGAAGAGTTTGCGCAAATTCATACATGAAAATATCGTCCTGAGAAACATCCAACCCAATTTTTTTAGATAAATTACTTAGAAATTGACTTAAAGGCTTACCGCTATCCGAATTAAGTTTGGAACGAATGTACCGAAGCTCTTGGGTACGGTTTAAAGACATTTCTTCGCTCATTAGATATAAAGAAAGAAATAAAATTTCTCGAATCTGTTTCTCCCTATTTGGACATTTTTCCATGAACTTGAAAAGTTTCTTTGATATTTCAAATGCTTTGGATGTTTCATTTTCATCAATTACCACTCTTGGGAATGTCACAAAACTATTATGTGTTATGCGAATGTTAGAGATATGAAGGATTATCGCTAGTCTTTGTATTGCACCCATATGCAAAGAAGTTGAATGTTCCTTCAATAGCTCCAATAGAGTGTCTTGAAACTCCTTAAGATCAAAAGATGTAATAAAGTCATTTAAATTGCCCGACATATACTCTACATACTGCATGATGAATCGCCTAACCTTTTTTTCATCCCCAACAATTTTAAAAGGACTATTCGATAATTGAACTTCGGCACTTTTTAATACTTCTTCTATTTTCTCTAACTGGCGGTACACTGTAGAGCGACTAATATGTACTTTTTGAGTAATGTGTTTTATCGTTACTCCATTGTTAAAAAGAATTAATTCCAAGGTTTGAAAATAGGTATTTTCGCTTTTAAGATGAAACCAAAGTTCTTCCAAGGTGCCGTTTTTAGGTTTCAATAATCTTACGCCCTGAACTTCATTCTTTTCAATTTTCCATTCAGGTGGAAGATTGGAACTCATATGTAATATATCCCGCCATAAAGTGCTTTTCGAATAACCTGTTTTTTTTGATAGTTCGTTTAAACTACACCAGTTATCCTCATAAAATAAATGATACAGCAGTTTTGAATAACGGTCATTAAATCGATTCATACAATCACCTTTAACTTTATTGATTTTCATATATTCTTATTATAACTATCGATACATACGATTGAGTATTAATACCTAATTTTCATAAATCCCACACACATTTTCAAAATAACAGAAAACACACACTACTTACTACCTAAATTTACCACAACTTTATTCCAGCGTCGTTTCATATACGGTACAGAAAAATCAATTTTTGAAACTTATCCGAGCTTGGACTCCCATATAGGTATCAGTAAAACACTCTTTCCAGTTGATAACCTGCTCGAAAATTGACTCACTTTTAGATATTTTTGAGCAACTGCATGACCATCGAATACTATCCCAAGCTTTGTACAGTTAAGGAATTAGAAAGGTAATGATAATATCCTATTACGAATAGTGGTTATATATAATTGGATTAGTAATAAAATTCCAAACTAGCAATGAAGCATTTCATTTTAGAAACCATCCATTTTACAACATCCGTATGTTCTTTACAAAAAAAACCATCCTTCTTTTATCGAGGATTTGTAGAGAGACACTATTAAAAGAAATGCATTTCCTCCTGGTGGAAAAGTTAAAAATTCACGGGAGTCTTCTATTTTGGAGAGGAAGAACACGAATGCCAAGTTAAATACATTCCCAAAAAGATTTAATATAATATCGATAGATGTATTGTCTTTTTATGACCTTATAGTTGATGCGGTAAGTCATAACATAGGAATAAGTAAAGCGGTAAATAGATAATAAACAAAGGAAAGAAAAAGACTGTGGAGAGTTTCTCGACAGCCTGACCAACATCCGGAGTGGTGTGTCAATTTCTATTCTATTTTAGAAACAATAAAATAAAATACAACCCTTACTCATCGATAGTCATAATGGGGCACTTTTTGTGAATTCTCTGCATAATGAGGGTTTGTCTTCTTCAAATGAGATATATGTGCCAATTCGAATTTACCATGCTTACAATCAAGTGAAAGAAGCTCGACTTTTAAATCATTTCTATAGATGTAAATAATTTTATATCCACTTGATTTATAAATCACTTTATCACCGATCTTCATAAGCACGCTCATTTCTATTATAGATTTAAACAGGCTTCCAAAAATGAAACCTTTTTTCGGAAGGAAAAGGTAATATCAGGTACTATTTATCCAGAATCTTCATTATTGAAAACGATGGTATGAAGCTCTATGGCTTTTATATTTTCAACTAGTCTTTTTCTTGTTTTTTCAATCTCTCTGCAATTCAAACCATTTCGCCTATGTTTATTGGATAAACAAACTAACTTGTCGATATCTTGATAAATCTGTTTAAAGGTAATTCTCATATTTTGTTTGGCCTCCTTTTTCATTGTAAGGAAGTTTAAATACTGTTAAAGCGGACTTAGTTTATATCAATGAAAAATGTATGTCACGGTCCTCTAATGATTTGACTCGTATGACACGACGAAAAATTCATCGAGCTATTTTGGACGGTTCAATTACTTCCTTTACGATTTTCACAACCCGCTCTTGATCTTCTAATGTCATGCCGGAACCGGATGGTAAACATAGACCTTGTTCAAATAACATAGTTGAAATGCTTTTATCGCCGCTTTCTGAAAAAAATGCTGCATCTTTAAAGATGGGTTGTAAATGTAATGGTTTCCAGACAGGCCTTGATTCAATATTTCTTGCTTCTAACGCATTAATCACATCACTGTAACGTACTCCAGTAATTTTGTCGTCTATTGTTAAAGCCGTCAGCCAGCGATTCCCCATCGTATCTTTTAACTCGGGCATGAAGGTGATGCCTGCTATGTTTGCCAACGACTTTTTATACCGAGCAAAGATTTCTCTCCGTGCTTTTACACGCTCATCTAATACTTCCAATTGGGCACGGCCAATTCCAGCTAGAATGTTACTTAAACGATAGTTATATCCAATTGCGCTATGCTGGTAATGAATGGCTGGGTCACGTGCTTGAGTAGATAGATAGAGAGCTTTATGCAAAAAATCTTCGTTATTTGAAACAAGCATGCCCCCACCAGAAGTTGTAATGATTTTATTGCCATTCAACGAATAAATCCCTATATCACCAAACGCTCCTGTTTGCTTCCCCTTATACGTACTACCAAGGGATTCTGCGGCATCCTCAATCAAAGCAACTTTATATTTCCTGCAAATGCTCTTGATCTCATCCACCTTTGCACTCTGACCAAATAGATGCACTAAAATGACAGCCTTTGGAATTTCCCGTTTTTTCCTAGCGTCTTCAAATGCCATTTCCAATGCTTTAGGAGACATATTCCAAGTATCTGATTCAGAATCAATAAAGACAGGCTTCGCCCCTTGATATACGATAGGATTTGCACTGGCTATAAAAGTTAATGAAGAACAGAATACGGTATCACCACTGGTGACTCCCAATACTTGCAATGCCAAATGAATGGCTGCTGTCCCTGAACTTACTGCCAATGCCCCTTTAGTGCCTGCATATTTGGCAAATCCTTCTTCCAAAGCATTTACGTTCGGTCCTAGAGGCGCAATCCAATTTGTCTCGAACGCTTGGCTAACGTACATTTGTTCATTCCCGCTCATATGAGGAGGCGAAAGATACAACCTTTTATACTCCATCCCACACACTCCTTATTTTATTATCCTTGCTGGGGACCCAACAGCGGTAGATGCATGAGGAATGTCTTTAATAACGGTCGATCCGGCCCCAATCGTACACCATACACCTATCGTGATGTTTGGTATAACGGTAGATCCAGCCCCTATCAAGGTTCCAGTTCCGATCATGACAGCTCCAGTCAGGGTTGCACTAGGAGCTATATGGATAAAGTCATTAAGCTGAGTATCATGCTCAATGACAGAAGACGTATTAACGATGACGTGATTCCCCACTCTCGCGTCCGCGTTCAAGACGACATTCGGCATAATGACTGTTCCTTTTCCTATCGATACATTTTCACCCACTACAGCAGTGGGGTGAATGACTGTCTCATAATCCATTACATCTAAATTCAGCTCGTTTACGATTTTTAACCTTAAATCATTCCTGCCTATCGCAATAATTACCTTACATTCAAAATGGATAAACAAGCTTTTAAAGCATAAGATGGGGCCAAGATATATATTTCCCTTTTTTTTCAGCACTTCGTATTGATCATCCAAAATAGCCATGAGCCGATACTCACCCGTTGCTTCAATAATATCTTGCACAACTTTTGAGTGCCCGCCTGCACCGATTATTACGATTTTCTTCAATTTAAATCACTTCTCACTCATCTAATTTAGTGTTTCTTTAAGATAAATATCTACAGGAGTTAGAGGTTTACTGGTGTTCCCTCCAGGTTCAAAACATTTGAGTTATATTGGTAAATGGTCAATGAACTTCATTCATCCTACTATCCAACAAATTTTCGGGTTGTCACATGCCCTTCTTGGGTAATGGCTTCTTGTTTACATACCTTAATCAAGGTAAGATATATGATCTTCATATCCAGTAAAAAGGATTGATTTTCTACGTACCAGACATCAAGCTCAAACTTTTTCTCCCACGAGATTGCATTGCGTCCATTCACTTGTGCCCAACCTGTCATTCCTGGACGGACATCATGCCTCCTTGCTTGTTCGGCAGTGTATAATGGGAGATATTCCATTAATAACGGCCGTGGACCTACAAAACTCACATCGCCTTTGATAACATTAATCAACTGTGGCAATTCATCTAAACTTAATTTTCTAAGCAATTTCCCAAAATCGGTTAATCTCTTCTCATCAGGAACCAAATCCCCTTTTTCATCTTTTTCATCTGTCATCGTTCTAAACTTGTACAGATAAAATGATTTCCCATTAAGGCCTGGGCGCTCCTGCTTAAAAATGACAGGGGAACCTAATTTCAAACGGATGAGGATGACGATAAACAGCATAACAAGTGAACTGGATATGAGAGCCAGACAAGATATCAATAATTCAAAAGCCCGTTTCATTTTTTCCTCCTAAATCATCATTGTGGATCGTTACAAGTATAAACAAAGGAAATCTCAGATAGCTTTACAGCTTTTAATTGCTACTCTTATCGCATTTCCAATCGTTTTTTCTATTATTCTTCATTTCTCTTCACTTCTATTACATTCATTGGATAACAAGGTTGCTAGAATGTAAACACTCGCCTTACCTTCTCTAGTAATTGCTAATCATCGGGATATGAGTCATTTTCACCTAACGGGAATTTTGTTATTCGTCCTATAATTTGCTAAATTCAACACTCTTTCTTTTAACGTTTCTTCGCTCAAGACATCGTATGTTGTGATAATATCCTTTATTGCATTCCAATTTACCTCTCTTGGTTTTCCAATATGGATTTTTGGATAGATCTGATTTAAATAAACTTCATCTTCCCCAAGTAGTTCTTCGTATAATTTTTCACCTTGCCGAATTCCAGTATAGGTAATCCCAATGTCTTCAACATTGTAACCTGACAATTGGATGAGCTTTTTTGCAAAATCGACAATTTTGACAGGTTCACCCATATCAAGTACAAATACCTCTCCGCCTTTGGCCAGGACCCCTGCCTGAATGACTAATCTAGAAGCTTCGGGAATGGTCATGAAATAGCGAATCATGTCCGGATGAGTAATTGTCAAAGGTCCCCCTTTTTTTATTTGTTTTTTGAAGAGTGGGATGACGCTGCCATTACTGCCAAGGACATTTCCAAATCGGACCGTTACAAATTTAGTATGACTCGACAAACTCTTATGCTGGATCATCATCTCGGCTAAACATTTAGAAGCGCCCATTATACTGGTTGGATTTACTGCTTTATCCGACGAAACCATGACAAAAATATTCACCATGCCAGCCTCCGATGCCTCTGCAACATTCATCGTGCCTATGATGTTATTTTTCACCGCTTCTTTAGGGTTGGACTCCATAAGTGGCACATGTTTATGAGCGGCTGCATGATAGACGATGTTAGGACGATGATGGTCGATGACCTGAAACATCCTCCTGCGATCCTGAATATCTGCAATTTCAGTCACAATCTCAATGGTATCTGCATAAGCCTCAAGCAATTCCAACTCAATCGAGTAAATGCTGTTTTCACCATGTCCAAGCAATACAATTTTAGCTGGATTATATTTCATGATTTGACGACAGATTTCTGATCCAATTGAACCGCCCGCACCTGTTACTAAAATAGTACTATCAACAATCTTTTCCGAAATACCTTTATCATCAAGTTGAACGGGTGAGCGCCCCAATAAGTCCTCCATCTGGATATCTTGCAATTCATTAATTGGAACCTTACCTTGAACAATCGCTTCAAGGCTATGGACAATTTGAGTCTTTACACAAGTTTTATTGCATTCTGCAAAAATGGAATTTATTTCATCCCTTTTCAAAGAAGGAATCGCAATGACGATATGCTCAATCTTATATTCCTCAACCACTTGAGAAATATGTTTTGTTACTGCTACTACTGGTATGTTGAAGATTTCTAAACTTAGCTTCGTTTTATCATCATCAACGAATGCAACTGGGACTAATTCTATATTGCTGGATTTTAACAACTGACTAGTTATCATCGTCCCAGCAGATCCGGCTCCAACGATCAACGTTCTTTTTTTATTCGGTGATTGCTTAATGTATCGATCAAAATAAACCCTCCATGCCAAACGTGAGCACCCAATCATGGCCATATAAAGGATCCATGTAATGAAAAGTTCTCTTATATATAGAAAATTGGTAAAGTACAGCTGAAAGAAGGTAGTAATGGTGATAGCAAATGCAGTCACTTTGAATATATTGAACATTTCCCTGATACTGGCGTATTCCCAAGCCTTTTTATACTGTTTCAAATAAGCAGTAAAGAAATAATGACACACAAGCAAAATAAGCGTACTATTCAGTGCAAAAGCCGGTATTTCATCATATGGATGTAATAACCAATAACTTAAAAATACAGCGATCACAACAATCATGGCGTCCAGTATGACTAATGTGAAAAGCCGGTTATAATATGTCAAATCTACTTCTCCTCATATAAATATTTTTAATCAAACAAGAGTTCCTTAACTTTCATCCCGTACAAAACATTCTCGGCATTTTCATTAAAGGCATTCACTACTTCTTTTCCAAAATTCTTTTCAATCATCCTTTGTGCTTCCCTGATTTGAAAACCTCTGTTTCCAACATTATGAGCATCTGAAGCAATAAAATGAGTAAGACCTGAGTGAACTAAAAATTTGGAAAATCTTTTTGTTCTCCATCCGAATTTACCTGTGATGCTCCCTGCTGTTATTTGTGAATACGCCCCCTTCCAAATTAGCTCTTTTAGAAGTTGCGGATTTTTTATTATTTCCAAATTCCGCTCTGGATGAGCAATTATCGGTGTCATTCTTTTCATTTGAAGATCATAGATTAATCGTTCCGTATATCTTGGCACATGGTTTGAAGGCAGTTCGAGAAGGATGTACTGCGAACCATTCAAGCCCATGATTTTATTATTATCATAATCATCCATAAGTTCATCGGATATCCTGATTTCCTGCCCAGGCCATACTTTTAGCGGGATTTCCAGATCATCAAGTACTCGGTTTATTTTTCTAGTTTCCTCCGACACTTTTTCTTTATCATTTTCATATATCCCCCTATTATAATGAGGGGTTGCAATGATATTGGTGATTCCTTGTTCTACAGCTTTTCTCGCCATTTCTATACTTTCCTGGATATTTCCAGCCCCATCATCGATATCGGGTAAAATGTGACTATGAATATCAATCATTGGTATCCCCTCTTTGGCCTAACTACGAATGTTAAATCAAATCCAAACTGCTTATTTCATTTACCATAGTAGTAGTATTCGTCAGGATGTTTTTGTTTTTTCTTATTTAAGATTGCGCCTAAAAGCTTTGCATTTGCATTTTCAAGTAATTCCTTCGCTTTTTTTGCTTGCTGTATTTCAGTACTTCCGCTGCTAACCACTAAAACGACTCCATCTGTCATATTCGCTAGTATTTGAGCATCTGTAACAGCATTAACAGGCGGCGTATCCAGAATAACCAAATCATAATTCATCTTTACTTCATCCAACAATGTCACCATTCCGTTTGACCCAAGCAATTCCGATGGGTTAGGAGGAATGGGGCCACTTGTCAACACATCTAAATTTGGGTAAATGGAAGGTTGTACAGCATCATGTAATTTGTTTTGCTTTGATATGACATTCGTTAACCCCAGGTAGTTCTCCATGTTAAAGTTAGTATGAACACTGGGCTTTCTCAAATCCGCATCTATGATGAGGATACGTTTCCCTTGCTGTGCAAAAACTGCTGCGACATTAATTGAAGTGGTTGATTTTCCTTCACCTGCGTTTGCTGAGGTGAAAATCATGGATCTTATGTCTTTTTCCACAGCGGAAAATTGAAGATTCGTTCGGATCGTCCTATATTGCTCCACAACCGGAGATTTCGATTTCAACATAGAAATACTGCTCCTTTTCTTACTCTCCGTCATTTTATGCCGTTCATTGCGTGTCAAGCTTTTCACCTCTTGAGGTTGTGATTATAAATCTACTTTTTTCGTTTTTTTTTATTTTCCATTAAATTAACGATGCCTAGCATCGGCATCTTTAAATGATCTTCAATATCAGATTCAACCTTGATTGTATTGTCTAAAAATTCGATCAAGAATGTAAGAACTAAACTTATTACCAACCCTGCAAAACATGCGAAGATCATGTTCGTGATCGGATTCGGTTTTATAGGTGAGGAATTATCTCCTATAGTTGCATTTGATAAGACATTGACATTATCCACATTCATTAGCGCTTTTATTTCATCTTGGAAGATGTCCGTAATTGCACTGGCGACATTTACGGCAAGTTTAGGGTCCGTGCTTTCAACTTTAATGGTAAATATTTGGGAATTACCCTTACTGACGATTTCGATTTGTTCCGATAACGCTGTATTTGAAATGTCAAGATTCAGTCGATTTTTTACTTTTTCCAACATCATTGGACTTTTGATGATCTCTCCGTAAGTCTCAATCAATTGAATATTGGTTTGAATCTCACCTATATTGTAAAGTTCTGTACTTTCCTTGGATTGATTGACCAAGATTTGTGTAGAAGCTTGGTAAACAGGTGAAAGAATAAAAAAGCTTACGATACCCGTTATAGCCGTAATAAGGGTTGTGATGATAAAAATGAGTGCCATGCGCTTTTTTACCATTTGAAAAATATCGTTTATATTGAGTGTCCCACTCATTCAATCAACTCCAATCCATCTTTAAACCTTTTTCGTTTGTTCACATATTTGTTTTTGATGCCTATAATTTTGCAACCTTATTGGACAGCAGACCATTTTCCTCCATCACATTTTTGGAATCGAATATTAATGACGCATTATCATGGACACTTTTCCAGTCAAAACAATTGTGTGGTGTTCCAATGACAACAATATCGGCTCTTTGAAGAATGGCAGCATCGTATTTTGCCACCGGTTGAATTTGATCATTGATCCGGATTTCCTTTGCATAGGGTTCGATGACAGTTAGATTCTGGACTTTATTTTGTAACCTTTCTAGTAAGCGAACGACCGGGCTTTCCCTTAAATCACCAATATCACTTTTATAAGAAGCACCTAAAACCACAACATGTGAGTGTTTCATAAGCTTGTCTTTGGCTGCAAGCAGCTCAAGTATGCGGTTATATGAATAGTGAACCATCCCGTCATTAATATCCCCTGCCAGTTCAATCATTTTTGTTCGTTGACCATGTTCTTTTGCTTTATAGAGCAAGTAGTAGGGATCGACCGGTATACAATGTCCCCCTACACCAATACCTGGGGTAAATTTCATGAACCCGTATGGTTTCGAGGAAGCTGCATTGATCGTATCCCATATATCAATTTCCAATTCTTTGCACAAAACTGTCAATTCATTGACCAAAGCCATGTTAATCCACCGGAATGTGTTTTCAAAGATTTTGCTTAATTCTGCAACGCGGATCCCTTTAACACAATGGGCGTTCTTTCCGATAAACATGCATGCTAATTCTGTACAGTTTTCCGTTATCCCCCCGACAACCTTTGGGGTGTTGCTTAAGTTGAATTTCTTATTTCCTGGATCAATTCTTTCAGGCGAATAAGCTACAAAAAGGTTATCCCCAATCACATATCCTCTATCTGTTAATGGTGTACAGATATATTCTTCTGTCGTTCCTGGATACGTTGTACTTTCTAAAATAACCATTGTTCCTTCCTTCACATGTTCAGCTATAACTTGTCCTACATCTTTCACATACGAGATATCAGGTTCTTTCAAATTATTGACAGGGGTCGGGACACAAATCAAAAGAACATCCATCTCTCCAACCTGTTTCATATCCGTTGTCGCAGTAAATCGCTTTTGGTTTATCAATTCGCTAAGCTCGTCATTATCTACATCATTGATATAATTAATTCCGCTATTTAAACTTTCCACTTTTGACTCGGAGACATCGAATCCAGTCACCTTATATCCTTCAGCTGCATAATGACAAGCTGTTGGAAGACCAACATACCCCAATCCAATCACTCCGATTTTAGCCGTCTTGTTCTTTAATTCTCTCCGCAGATTAGATTTGTGCGAGTATTGAGCATTATATATTTGTTGTTTTCTTTCATGAGTTATCGCAGTTATCATGATTCAACTCCTCCATTTCATTTATAACTTAACGATTTATTAAAACTAACACGCCATAATGTCAATTCACGAACCAAACCATTACACCGAATAAACTGGCAAACTTCTAATATTAAAGATATAAGTAAGCAAAACCGACCAGGTACAACCAATTTATTTTATGTTCGATACACATACTAGAAATTCTTGAATATCCGTTTTGTAAGTTTCGTTTCCCATTATATTTTTCGTTAGCATTAATAAATTATCATATTTACTTTTAATCCTAGTTTCAGATTTCGAATGAATCGTTCTGTTTTTGATTCATCTACCCTTTATAACCTGGATAACCATGTTTTTTTCATGATATATAGACTCACACCAACAGCTGGGTTATGCGTAAAGATTAAGAGTAGCCTGCCCTTTGCAAACACGCATTTTTAGCCGAGTATATTTCTAATTTAGAATAGGCCGGACCGTCCCCAAAAAATGAAAATATATTAACAAGCAAGCAGATAGGAAACGATCAAAAACTTTCACTACTCCATTCTCTTGATCGTTTAAGGAAATACAAAAACCCCCCGATGAATTGGCCTTTATCACGGTGCCATTACTCGGGGGATTTCAAACATTTTAGCCAGGCTTATAATAACACTGCCTACTTTTTAGGGGCATCAGCTATCATGTCTGTCACTTGGTTAATGATCCATTCCTGCTTATCTTTAGTGTCAGTATTTTCATACTGCACCTTAAACGGCCCCTTACCTTCTATTACATAGTACCCATTTCCTTTAACACTTTTTCCAGGTGATAATTGTGTCCCCAAATTATCTCCAGGATAGATACTTAGTTTTTTATTTTCTTTATTCCATACCGACATTTCAAAAACGTCTACAAATCGTTCTTCTGCCGTTTTATTAGTTGCCTTCAGCTGTATCTGTAAAACTTCTTTTCCTTTTTGATCTGGATGTTCAAGCTTCAAAGCCTTTTCAATCCGAATGTTTACGCCAGATATGGCTTTCTCTTGTCCTGTTTCGTCCTTAGTGGAAGAGTTCGTTTGCTTTTGCTGTTCATCCTGAACAACCTTTTCTCCTGACGTACAGCCCGTCAAAAATATAGTTAAAGTTAATATACAGATCCAAATACTGCTGAAGCTACTCTTTAATATCATAATGTCACCCCTTAATAAATATATAAATCCTTTTTAAAGAGAGATTCTTCAGTATCTTTTCTCTATATTTCTCACTCTCTCATACACAAAATTGGATCCTTATTTATTTGTAACGAAAAAAATACTCATAACACTTTAAAAAGCTTTTGAAACATGTAAGAAGGACCCACTTCCTATAGGAGAGGCCTTCTTACATCATTCTCACAATGATTATTTGACGATCGTTTTTACTACGTCTCCTCCAACTACTAGTGGACCATAATCAACTTCTATGACATCTCCTGCTTTTAGCCTCCGGTTTGCTCCATTTTCATCGATGATAAATCGGCTGTAAATTTGGTAACTTCCATCCGAATTAATGTAACCTGCCCCGGTTTGAGTTAGGGAAACTGTTCTCTGAGGCATTCCATTCACTAACAAACGGAGACTTAGAGTTCCTTCAGGTGCTTTGCCAGTAACATAATCCGCATTAGGAGCCACTGCATTTACCTGTAGTTTTTCAACTTCCTTGACTACCGTAGTATGAGCTTGTAATTTCGATGGAGTCCGCATACCGTAGTCAACCGTTACGACATCGCCTACTTGTAGGGTTTTATTATTTCCCTTCTCGTCCACTCCTACGTACTTACTGTATATACTGAATGTTCCATCTTCATTGACAGGTGCCGTACGTAGAGCTTCGCCATTTACCAGTAAGCGTACGATCGTTGCCCCTTCAGGTGCAGTTCCTGTTATAACCTCTGCATTTTGGTACACAGTATTGAGCTTAACAGGTTCACTCGGCATAAACTGTACCACCTTAACAGATGAACTCCCGCTGATATTTCCTGCCGCGTCTGTAAGGGTGACTGTTATTATCGTATTAACGGGTTGATTTGGAATAGCAACCTTGAATTTCCCGTCTGGACCTACAACCCCAGTATATTTCTTGGAATTAATGGTGACAGTCACATTTGCTTCAGGTTCACCGCTTCCTGTTACTTCTTTACTGTTTGTTGTAACTTCATTTAGTTTCGGTGCATTCGGAGCCGTTATATCTTTATCCAATAAATCTTCAGCTTTGTTCAGTAAATCTTGCAGACGGTCTTTTTCTGCACCTTCTGGAAGCTTATTCACCGCCTCTTGGGCTTCGTCAATCGCCCCTTGATCCGTCGTTCCTTCCAATGTATCGAACTTATCGTCCGTGAACAGATTCTCCACTTTGTCCTTTGCATCCGCTAAGTCTTTTTCTGCTTGTTCTTTTTTGTTCAATAAATCTTGCGCTTTGTCCACCAAATCTTGTAAGCGATCTTTTTCCGGACCTTCCGGTAATTTGTTGACCGTGTCTTGGGCTTCATCAACCGCTCCTTGATCGGTACTTCCTTTCAATGTGTCGAACTTATCGTCCGTGAACAAATCTTCCACTTTGTTCTTCGCATCGTTTAGGTCTTTTTCTGCTTGCTCTTTTTTGTTCAATAAATCTTGCGCTTTGTCCACCAAATCTTGCAGACGGTCTTTTTCCGTACCTTCAGGAAGCTTATTAACCGCTTCTTGAGCTTCGTCAATCGCTCCTTGATTCGTCGTGTCTTTCAATGTGTTGAATTTATCATCTGTGAACAGATCTTCGACTTTGTTCTTTGCATCGGATAGGTCCTTTTCTGCTTGTTCTTTCTTATTCAATAGATCTTGGGCTTTGTTCAGTAAATCTTCCAGACGGTCTTTTTCAGATCCGGCTGGTAATTTGCGGACCGCTTCTTTTGCTTCATCTATCGCTCCTTGATCCGTCGTTCCTTTCAATGTGTCGAACTTATCATCCGTGAACAGGTCTTCCACTTTGTTCTTCGCATCGGTTAGGTCTTTTTCTGCTTGTTCCTTTTTATTCAATAAATCTTTCGCATTGTTCAGTAAATCTTGCAGACGGTCTTTTTCTGCACCTTCTGGAAGCTTATTAACCGCTTCTTGGGCTTCATCAATCGCCGCTTGATTCGTGGTTCTTTCAATGTGTCGAACTTATCGTCCGTGAACAGATCTTCCACTTTGTTCTTCGCATCGGTTAGTTCTTTTTCTGCTTGTTCTTTTTTGTTCAATAAATCTTTCGCATTGTTCAGTAAATCTTGCAGACGGTCTTTTTCTGCACCTTCAGGAAGCTTATTGACCGCTTCTTGGGCTTCGTCAATCGCCCCTTTATCCGTTGTTCCTTTCAATGTGTCGAACTTATCATCCGTGAACAGATTTTCCACTTTGTTCTTCGCATCGGCTAGGTCTTTTTCTGCTTGCCCATCTTTATCTTTTCCTAATTCAATCTTTTTTGTTTTACTAAATTCAATAATAAAATTCTCTGGATTACCACCAATTGATTGAGCTACGTTATACTTATATATAGCTTTCCATGTAAGATTTCCACCTGATTTTCCCATATAACTATTTGTAGGATTTTCTGTCGCACTCGTCCAAAGATTCACCATACCCGTATTCATACTCATCGTAAGGGATGTACTTAAATTATTTATTGCTTGTTTTTTTACTGAGGACAATAAAACATTCTCTGGATTAGTAAAATCAATGGTGGATAGTTTATTTTCCACTTGCAAAGCATGACCATCTTCTGTAGTTACATGCAGTTTCGCTTGATTATTGATCTGTGCTGGCCCATAAAGCGAGATCACTGGGTATGAATCCGTACCAGATCTATTTATCTGTACATCTGCACCGTCATCCACGTTAAATGACTTAAACTTTCCATTGACGGTAACTCCTTTTGCCCCATCAAACTTTACCTTTGCATTATTTCCAATGGAAAAACCTCCATCGCCACCTGTTGCATAAAATATTCCATAACCACTATGAAGTGTTTTAATGTCTACATTAGCATTTGGAGCAATCTTAAATTGTGGTTCTGCTGTAATCGACCAAATAAGAGCATAGCCATTATTATGGCTTATATTAGTTTCACCATCAATCTCTACACTTCCAGTTTCCGCCATCTCCTGGGCAGGTGCTGATCCTGGCATTGTATGATCATTAATATAAATGTCGTTAACTCCTTTAAAAATTGCATTCCCGAAACGGTTCCAGATTAATTGTGGTCCACTGTAATTTACATTTTCGAATATTTGCTCTACATTTTGTGTTCCATCATATATAGTAATGAAACCATAATAGTTCTTTCCTTTAATATCCAAGTTCTTTACATGGACACTTCTTAGTTTATTACCATTGGCATAGATACCATCTGCGGCTCCTAACGCTCCTCCTGTTTCCGATAGTGTATGATTATTTCCTTCAATCACGATTTCCGTTTTTGCCGGGTGAATTTTAATCGCTCCGCTTATGTCTATATCTCTACCTAGATGAATCGTCGATATTCCGTTATCTGCCTCTAAAGCAACCTTTAACTCTTGAAAATTGTTGACGACTGTTTCGTTTGCTGTCATTTTTGTAACGGCTTTACTCGGTGATTGTGTTTCAGTTGTTTGTGTACGCGCTTCTTGAGTTTTCACCTCGGATGCTTGTGCATTCGAAATATCCTTATTCTTTGGTGTGGATAGTTCTTCCGCAAATCCTACACTTGGTATTAATAGAGAACTTGCTAATAGAAATGATGTTGTCATAACGTTAATAGGTTTTAACATTTTATTTTTCTTCATAAATTGAACGTTCCTCCTAAATAAATTTTTATTACAAGATTAATATTACTTTTTTTCGACAAGTAGCTCGTTCCAATAATGATTCATAAAAAATCATTTTAGGGACCATATTAGAGCATTAAACGTCAATTTTAATGTAATTATTTTCATTTATGTTGATGAGTGTTAAACAGAATAAGTAATATACAAATGATCCTGCATAAAAAAAGCACACCTTCCTATCCACTCCACCGTTTAAACACTATAAAATTCAACGTTTTTTTTAGGGGGTACAATCATTATGGTTACATAACAAAAATGTGATAAGAGAAACCATTAGTTCCTTCTTATCACACAGATTCTACTTTATTTTAAAACCTTCATTTTCCTTGAAAGGATTCATCCTATTTAGTCATTATTTCATTCCATGAAGAGTTTCTTCTATTTTAATCTGTAGCTCATTTTCATAACGCCCGTCGCCATTACGTGAACATTTATATCCATAGCAGTATACAATCCAGCGCATAAGTGGCGACTCGGTATCGCGCATAGACCTTCCCCGGTAATCCTCTTACATACACCTTTACTTTTATTCATCCTTTTTTTCTATGGGCACTTTTAAGAAAGGATAGTGACGTTATTAAAATGAGGGTGATTTTCAGCGTATTTATTTCTTGTTCATTTAATAATAGGTACATCAAAAATAAGACTAAAAAGGCTTGAATAAAATAGATCTTATATTTCAATAGGGTGGACCAAGTTTGTGACACCCATAATAAAAAAAAGTTAAATTGCTTCGACATCATCTTTCTCCTTTATCATGATGTTGATTTTATCTAGATTTATATTCTGGCATCATTATATACAAATAGGTGAGTGTCGCTATTTCATAAAGTAAAAATATTCGTTCAGAAAAGAAATGAGATCATTTTTCATAAATGGAATCTTACTGTGTTTGATTTAATAGATTTTGAAAATGCTGGTGAGAGCGGCTAATTATTCTTTTCCCACAGAAGCACTAAGTTTGAATGAAATGGCATGGGGATATAAAAAGGAAGAGAGGGAATCGCAAATAAAGTCTAATAGCTTCTGGGGAACAAACCACCTAATATTCAATCTGCATGTATTAAAAGGAGCAAAAAAATATTATAAATTCAGGAGAAATTAAAACAGCCTGCCCCTTGCAACAAAGGGAACAGGCTGCCTGAGTGTTTATCCATGGCACAATATTATGGATATGCTCAGAGAATTGGGCCTTCTTTTTACAATGGGGGTTTGGGGAAGTGGCCCTCACTGCTATTTCATTTTATAATATTCACAAAATCATATCGTTTCAAAAATGAAATGAGATAAATCATTTTTTATATTATTCCTCCCGTAAGAAATCATCATAGCAGGTGAAGAAGGATTGGAACGAAGTGGCATGAACGAAATTTTCACCAGACCCCGCCATCCACCTCCACTAAAGGGAAAGCGCAGCACCCCTCACGAACAAAAAAAAATTAACAATCCAAAATGGAATGGATTGCTAATTCCTATCAATCACCTGACACTCTTACTGCTTGACACCTTGTGTTTTCCACACATTTTCTCAATGAGTCGATTCAAGATTAATAGAGCGATCGGGTTATGCTCGATTTGACTGACAAGTTTCCAGGTAACCGTTAGGATCGACCCTTCGCCCATGTCTTGTTTGATAACGGAGCCGCCATTTTGTCCGAGCCATCCTTGGAAGTAACCAGAAATGATATATACACTCTCCGAAAGCAAGGGATTGCCAAACATGTTCACGGTCTGCACCTTTTTGTAATCCTTGAAAGGAATCACATAATCCGGAATTAATCGTTCGAATTCCCATCCGATTTCAGATTGGATCGGTAACCCTCCAAACCAAGTAATGTCCACATAATTCATTGAAGAAGCACGGGCCCAGCTTTCCCCAATATCCAGCTGACGAAAGGAATAATGGGCTTTATTCTTTACACCATCCCCCTTTTCCGCGAAGAAGATGACTTGACTGTCCTTCTTGGACTGAGCAAGGATCTCCTTATCAAGACTATTAGTAAGAATCAGATTCGCTTCAGTTATTTTTTCCACCAAAGAAACGCAGACCTTTTACCACTCTGCTACACTTCCGTCTTTGTGTCTCCAAACCGGATTTCTCCAGTTATGGCCAATCTCAGCCATTTTTCTCACGTGATCTTCGTTAATCTCAATACCAAGACCGACTCCGTCCGGAATTTTTACAAACCCATCCTCATATTTGAATACTTGGTTATCAACGATGTAATCTAGCAAATCACTACCTTGGTTATAATGAATACCTAGACTTTGTTCCTGGATAAATGCGTTATGACAAGTAGCATCGACTTGCAAGCAGGCAGCTAATGCAATCGGTCCCAATGGACAGTGAGGAGCAGCTGCCACATCGAAAGCCTCCGCCATGGATATGATTTTCTTACATTCGGTAATTCCACCAGCATGTGATAAGTCGGGTTGGATGATATCGGCATATCCATCAGTCAATAACTTTTTGAAATCCCACTTGGAGAACATTCTTTCACCTGTCGCAATCGGGATCGCTGTATGATTGGCGATTTCACGCAATGATTCATTATTTTCCGGTAATACAGGCTCTTCAATGAACATCGGTCTGAAAACTTCCAATTCTTTTGCAAGAATTTTTGCCATTGGCTTATGCACTCTTCCGTGAAAATCAATACCAATTCCTACATATGGCCCCACTGCCTCACGTACAGCTGAAACCCGAGCTAACACTTGATCAATTTTTTCATAGGAATCCACATATTGCAGTTCCTCGGTACCATTCATTTTTACCGCTGTAAATCCTTTAGAAACAACTTCCCTGGCAGCTTCGCCGACCTCTGTCGGACGATCCCCGCCGATCCATGAATAAACTTTAATCGATTCTCTTGCTTTTCCTCCAAGAAGTTGATGGACTGGAGCATTATGATATTTCCCTTTAATATCCCAAAGTGCTTGATCAATTCCAGAGATTGCGCTCATTAAGATAGGACCGCCACGATAGAAGCCTGCTCTGTACATCACATTCCAATGATCTTCAATATTACGCGGGTCTTTTCCAATAAGGTTTTCCATTAATTCATCAACTGCGGATTTTACCGTTGCGGCTCTACCTTCAATTACCGGTTCTCCCCAACCAACGATTCCTTCATCAGTTTCGATTTTTAAAAATAACCAGCGTGGTGGTACTTGGAACAATTCATAGCTTGTGATTTTCATAGTGAATCTCTCCTTAAAAGTTTTATGTTTTTTTAAGAACGAATAACTGAGACAAATGCTTCTGCTTTACGGGTTAAGTCCTCTAAGTATTTCTCATTGACTTCATGCTTTGTGTCGACCAGCGCGCTTCCAATTCCGAAGCCGACCGCTCCAACTTTTTGGAATTCAGCGATATTTTCTAACGTAACGCCTCCTGTTGGCAACAGTGGGATATGTGATAAAGGACCACGAATATCTTTTAAATAACCCGGGCCGATGCTTGCTGGGAATACTTTGATGATATCGCCACCGTTTTCATAAGCCGTTAAGATTTCTGTTGGTGTAAAGGCACCGGGAATACTTACTGCCCCATATCGTTTGGTCATTTTGATTGTTTCCAAATTAACCGTTGGGGATAAAATAAACTTCGCACCAGCAAGGATCGCTGCCCGTGCCGTTTCCTGGTCCAGTACTGTACCGGCACCAACCACCATTTCATCGCCAAACGCTTCGGAAACGAGTTCGATCGAATGTAAGGCGTTGGGAGAATTCAGCGTGATTTCTATTAATTTAACGCCACCGTTTCTTAAAGCTCCTGCAATTTTCACCGTATCCCCAGGCTTTGAGCCACGGACAATGGAAATAACCTTGTGTTTTAAAATAGTTGAAAGCGCATTCATTTTTGAACCCTCCTTCTTGCTGTTTAGCGGATGACGTCATCTTTGTCAATACGGTTCATATATTCTTCCAGTGCTTCTTTATCTGGAAGACCCTCGATATCCCCGCTGACCTTTGTGACGATTGCTCCAATGGCACAGCCTCTTTTCACCGATTCTTGAATGGACCGCTCATCCAGTAAGCCCGACAGTACACCGGCAGCAAAACCATCTCCCGCCCCAATCGGATCGAGCACAGTTTTGACTGGGTAGGCCTCCACATAGCCAGAATCTTTGGGGGTTGAATAGTAAGCTCCTTTTTCACCAAGCTTCACGACCACCATTTCCGCCCCTAAGTACTTACATTCTGCCGCGATTTGCTTACAATCCTTTGTTTGAAATAAATAGTCACCTTCCGAAATACCGGGTAAGATGATATCAGCCTTAGCGACTATTTCCAATAACATGTCTCTTCCTATTTTTTCATCTAGTAACGTTTTTCGTATGTTTGGATCAAAAACAATTTTCACTCCATTTTTTCTAGCAATCTCGATAGCATGAAAGACGGTTTCTTTGCATGAATCACTAAGCGCCGGGGTTATTCCTGTAATATATAAGATCTTCGCTCTCGCAATGTAGCTTTCTTCCATATCAGCAGGAGTCATTTTACTGGCAGCTGAAAATTTTCGGTAATAGAAAACCTTTGAACTATCGATAGTTGTTCGTTCTTTTAAAAACAGCCCAGTGGGAGCGCTTTCATCTTCTTTTACAAAAGAAGTATCCACTCCTTCACCACGCACACTTGCAATAATTCTTTTTCCAAGTTCGTCCTTACCAACTCTGCTCATCCAGCCTGTTTGATAACCAAGCTTCGCCAGGCCGATCAGTGTATTTGTTTCTGCCCCGGCTACCCTGGAAGAATAGTTTCGGTTATATCTTAATTGACCCGTTTCTTCAGGAGAAAATAAGATCATCGTTTCTCCTAAACTTACAACATCCATACCTTTCCCTCCTTCCATTAAGGTTGACCTTGACCTACCTTGTAGCCAATACTGGTTGACACTTCTTTTGAAGTGAACAACAATTTTTCTACAATCGTTTCCCTTTGTTTGATCATTCTTTCTTTAGGTCCTGCCACACTGATCGCTGCTTGAATGGAATTATCCGCTCCATATATCGGAGCCGCCATACAAAATAACCCTTCTTCATTTTCCTCATCATCGATGGAATGACCCAACTGCTTAAAGATATCAAGCTGCTGTTCCAACTCTTGTCTATCGGTAATCGTGTGACCCGTAATACGAAGTAATTCCGTGCTGTCCAGAATTTGATTTTTTTGTTGTTCGTTCATAAATGCCAAAAAGGCCTTTCCAAGTCCTGTACAATATAATGGTTTATGACTTCCCGGCTGAGCAGTGGTTCGAATGGAACGATTGTTATCAATCTTCGCTACATACACCAAGTCCTTCTCCGACAATAACGCCATAAATACAGTCTCTTGTACATCCTCCATCAACCTTTTTAAATAAGGTAAGGCCTGTTTGGAGATATCTAACGACTCCAATGCAGCGCTTCCAATCTGGATCAACTTTGGCCCTAACTTATATTGGTTAAAAGAATCCAGAGAAAGATAACCTTCCTTAAATAACGTACCAATCAGACCAGATGTACTGCTCTGTGGAAATGATAACTTCTCGCTTATTTCCTTAATCGTTAAACCATCTCGATACTGGCTTAATAATTCAAAAACTCTCAAAACACGTTCTGCCGATTTAACTGACATCTGTTGTTCACCTCTTCGTTAAATCACATATGTGATTTTAAATCTTATATGTGATATGTATTTTCATACTATCATATTGAAAAATAAATGCCAACCAATTCAGTAATTATTTGGTTTTTTTGCATTTTCCAATTAAGGTTATATCGTCCTTGAGGGTTGGTATCATTGTTGGTTTAACAGGGATCGTATTAACTGTAAGAATCCTACCCAGTTGAATGTTCTACTTATTACCAAACATGATGAAGAACTTGGGAAAGCGTTTGGACAGCGTGCTGTTGAAATGACGAAACGAATGATCTATGTATAGTGGATTTGAAAAAGCCATTGCTTCTGTTGAGCAATGGCCTTTTCATATGTAATTCGACTTTATGAATTTTAATACTGAAGGGAACTGAATATTTTGAAAAAAAGACGCACAATATAAATCGCACGCCTTTTCACCTTCAACTATATTGATTTGAAAAAATCACTCTCCACGTTTCCTTTTTCATGCATACTTCTTACTTTCCTCGTCTTTAAAAAAGCTCTTCATTGCGTGGAAAACGTCTGCCTTTTGCTTAAGGATATAGTACCTGAATTTTTCATTATCAATATTCTTATATGCTGTCATCAATGTCGAATGACGATTGTATTGATTGACTTCACCATACCCGAACATATTGGAAACCTTCATGAGTTCTTCAACAAGCTTAACGCATCGGACGTTGTCAGATGTGAGGTTATCACCGTCTGAAAAGTGAAACGGATAGATATTAAACTTCGCAGGGTCATATTTATGATCAATAAGTTCTAATGCTTTTCGGTATACGGACGAACAAATCGTACCGCCGCTTTCCCCTTTTGAAAAGAAATCCTCTTCCGGAACCACCTTCGCTTCGGTATGATGGGCAATGAACTCGATTTCTACCGTTTCATATTTTGTCCGCAAGAAACGGTTCATCCAAAAGAAAAAGCTTCGAGCCATATATTTTTCCCATAATCCCATACTACCGGATGTATCCATCATTGCCAGCACAACTGCTTTGGAATCAGGTTTCTGGATCTCATTCCAGGTTTTGAATTTAAAATCTTCCTGATAAATAGGGTGAAAACCCGGGTCCCCGCTTAAAGCGTTCCGTTTGAAAGCAGATATCATCGTTTTCTTTTTATCGATATTTCCCATTAAGCCTGTCTTGCGGATATCGTTGAATTCGATATGTTCAAGCGTATGCTCTGCCTGTTCTTTCTTCTGGAGATTAGGCAGTTCCAACTGGCTGAACAGGGCTTCCTCCAATTCCATCATTGACACTTCGGCTTCATAATAATCCTCACCGGCCTTGTCACCTGCACCTTGGCCCTTACCGGCCCCGGCGTCGGACGGCGAGCCATCCCTTGCAACCACATCCCCCACTTTACTATCTCCATCGCCTTGCCCTACATGTTTGTTTTTATCATAGTTATAACGAATTTTGTATTCATCCAAGGAGCGAATGGGAATCTTGATAACATCCCGGCCATTGGACATTACGATGCTTTCTTCTGAAATTAAATCAGGTAAATTATTCTTGATGGCTTCCTGCACCTTTTCCTGATGGCGTTGTTGATCATCATAGCCTTTCCGATGGAGGGTCCAATTTTCCTGTGAGATAACATATTGTTGATTATTCTCTTCCGACATTCTCTTCCCCCCTTAAAAATGTTTGCACGCTTTTCATCATTCCTTCATATAATAAATTAGTGTGAGAAAGCCCACATCATTCCGGTTTTTCAATGAAAAAATACTGTACGAAAAAACGGATTAAAAGAAAAGTATTACTCTATCTTATGCAGCGGTGCAGGATAATTTACAACAAAATTCAAAATGGATGTTTGCCTACGAACTAGACAAGTCATGACATGTACATTAGAGGCCCTTTTAAGATTTTTTCTAAACGTTACTGCAAAATAGGTATTTCATCAAACCGAATAGACCTGATGTTTTTCAGTCTTTTCGGTTTCTTGTATGCTTCATTTTTTTGATTGGCTGGGGTACATAATCTGCACAGCAGAGACATAAAAGTACATTTCAAAAAAAGCAATGAAAACAACAAAAGGGTGCTCCAGTAATTTTCTGGGCATCCCTTTTATATAGATAGAATGATTCTGGTTATGATATTCGTCAATCTTTATCTTCCTCTATTTCATGTTGAACTGTACCGGGGCGTTTATCCCACTGTTTCAATTCTTCATTCGTCCTTTGATTTTCCATCTGCTTCCCAAGTTCTTTCATTTCTTCATAATCCTTCGCCATTGAGCTATTTTCCGGAACATGCTCCTTTTTCAATTCTTCTTTACTCATTTTTTTATCACCTCTACTTATTGATACCCAATATTTCCAAATCCAAAACGTAACATATCTGATGGAAAGATGGGGTATAGATAAGACATTATGAGTAATCTAAGGAGGCGCAAGAAATATGCAAACAACTACTCTTTATGTAAAGGAAGCAACATCAGAAGGGCCGATATTAAATCTAGAGTCCATACTTTTAAAAACGGAAGGTGTGGAACGTGCGATCATCGATGTTGATGATGGGGAAATTAAAATTGATCATAGCGAAGAAAAACTTTCACCTGACCAACTTATCACACTTATTGAACAGTACGGTTTGAATGTAACTAAATAGAAAACAAAAACTCCGGGCTCCCCTCCATTGAGAAGTGCCCGGCATTTTTTTGTCTTAGGCCCTGTTTAACTTGATTGTTGATTTTCTTCAATTAATAAGCGTTTTCGAAATGAAAATCGAATACAAATTTTTTTCGAATGGCGAGTAAGTAATATTCACCCCCCTTTTCTTAACTTCGTATGTTAATTATTGATCATTTTCATTAATAATCCCGCAATATACTAAATCCTCATATTTACTGTCTTTTATGACATGTTCCTTTAATATCCCCTCTTTTTTCATACCAATCTTCTCCATAACTTTACCTGAAGAAAGGTTCGATAGAAAATATCGTGCAAACACTTTGTGCAGTTTCTTTTCTTCAAAAGCAAATTGCAAAATCGCTCGTGCTGCCTCTGTCGCATAGCCATTTCCCCAATATGGCTCGCCAATCCAATAGGCTATTTCTCCGTGGTTAAAACTTTTATTGTTCGATAATGCAATTGCTCCAAATAATTCGCCAGTTTCCTTGTCTGTTACCGCGAACTCATAATTTTTATCAGCCATAAAATTATCGTAATGGTGCCCCATCCAGGATAAAGCATCATTTAAACTATACGGATAAGGTAGGTACAATGTATTTTTGTAAATATTATTGTTATTGCAAAGGGTCGCAACCGCTGCTGCATCGGGTGTTTTAAATAATCTAAGGACGAGCCTTTCTGTCGTAATCATTAATTTTTCACGAACATAATCCATTCAATCGACTCCAAATTCTGCCCTTTTCTTAACTAAGGCAACTTGTTTTTCTTTGATTATAGATAACTGTTCTACACATATTCCTGAAAACCTTGTTACACTATCATTTTTTATAATGGAATCGTTGCGTTTGTTTCATTCGTAGGATATAAGTAACTTTCCGTAAAAGTAGGTAAACCCCTGCCCGATAGGGGGCAGGGGCAAAAAAGTATGGATTACCGATTTAACAAGCTGCCCACGTAGCGCAGCAAATCATTGGCTGAAGTGGAATTATATCCGTGCTCATCGATAAGTCTCGTGATGACTTCGTTCACTTTCTTCAGTTGCCTTTCGTCTGGTGTCTTCGTTGAAGTGGTGATCTTAACTACATCCTTCAAATCGGCAAATAGTTTTTTCTGGATCGCTTCCCGTAAACGATCATGTGAATTATAATCGAATCGCTTACCTTTACGCGCATATGCAGAAATTCGAATCAATATTTCTTCGCGGAATGCTTTTTTTGCATTCTCGGAAATTCCAATTTGCTCTTCAATCGAGCGCATCAATTTTTCATCCGGGTTAATTTCTTCCCCAGTCAAAGGATCGCGCAGTCTTGATTTATTGCAGTATGCTTCGACATTGTCCAGATAATTATCCATGAGGATCTTAGCCGACTCTTCATATGAATAGACAAACGCCTTTTGCACTTCATTTTTTGCAATGGCATCATATTCTTTACGTGCCAGTGAAATGAAATTCAGATACCGCTCCCGAAGTTCGTTCGTAATGGATGGATGTTGGTCAAGACCTGCTTTTAATGACATAAGTACATCCAATGCATTAATGGACGGATTTTCCTTACGAATGATCGTTGAGGAAATTCGGTTAATCACATAACGTGGATCGATTCCGCTCATGCCTTCGTCCTGATATTCTTTTTTCAATTCATTGATGTCAGCGGAATTAAAGCCTTCCACGTTTTCCCCATCATAAAGCCTCATCTTTTTCACTAAATCTATATCGCCCTTTTTGGGATCCTTAAGGCGGGTCATGATGCTGAAGATTGCAGCCACCCTTAATGTATGCGGGGCTATATGAACATCGGAAACATCACTTTCATGAATCATCTTTTCATAAATCTTTTCTTCCTCTGTAACCTTCAGATTATATGGAATCGGCATGACAATGATCCGGGAATGCAGTGCTTCATTTTTCTTGTTGGAAATGAAAGCTTTATATTCCGTTTCATTCGTATGTGCCACGATAAGTTCATCGGCACTGATCAATGCAAACCGTCCCGCTTTAAAATTTCCTTCCTGAGTCAGTGAAAGCAAATGCCATAAGAACTTCTCATCACATTTCAGCATCTCCTGGAACTCCATCATCCCGCGGTTCGCCTTGTTCAGCTCGCCATCAAAACGGTATGCACGCGGATCCGATTCGGATCCATATTCGGCAATCGTCGAAAAATCGATGCTGCCCGTCAAATCAGCAATATCCTGTGACTTAGGGTCAGAAGGACTGAATGTTCCAATACCAACACGTTTATCCTCCGAAAGGAAAATACGCTCGACCATTACATCTTCAATTCTGCTTCCATACTCTTGTTCTAACCTCATAACATTCAGCGGCGAAAGATTACCTTCAATTCGGATGCCATATTCCTCATAAAAATCCTGCCGTAAGTACTGTGGGATGAGATGCAGTGGATCTTCGTGCATCGGGCATCCCTTTATTGCATAGATGGCACCAGTATCTTTTAACGAATAATTTTCAAGTCCACGCTTCAGTAAAGAAACGAGCGTAGACTTCCCTCCTGAGACAGGACCCATCAAAAGCAAGATCCGTTTACGTACATCCAACCGCTTTGCCGCCGGATGAAAATATTCCTCGATGAGTCTTTCCAGTGAATCTTCAAGGCCAAACAACTGGCCGCTGAAAAAATTGTATTTCTTTGATCCATTTACTTCCTCTATCCCCGCATCTCTGATCATGTTGTATACACGTGAATGAGCAGATTGTGCAACCAATGGTGTTTCTTTCAAGATGTCTAAGTACTCTGCGAAGGTGCCTTCCCACTTAAGCTTCTGTTCATCTTCTCTAAATTTTTCGATTTTCTTTAAAATATCCATTTAAGGAACCTCCCCCTGTCACTTTCAGAGAATACTTAAATCTATGCACCAAGTCTGACAAACATGTCAGACTTTAAAAAGTCGCCGGGCATTGTTTCGAATCCCCCTTCACTCTTTTTGTATCTAAAAAGGCTTATTCATTGAACAATTGATGACAAAACAGCTGACAAGAAAAATTGTGTGCACTCCTGCTAAAAATTAGGGTATACTAAGCCTATACTTAAGTGGGACAATATGGGTAAAGGGAGGTCACAACATGGGCACAGTTATTATCGTTGCAGTCGCTATTACATTTTTAGCCGCTATCTTCACTGCTGGGTATGACGATAAACCAGGTGTGAAATAAAGAATATAAAAGCCTTTCTTAAATTCCAAAAAGGGGACAGCAAATTAAAATTTGCCGTCCCCTTTTGCATCCAATCCATATAGATAGAAAAAAGCACTTTCGTTATTAAATATCTTTTTAAAATGATTAAAAATAAACACTGCCATTGATTTCCGCTTATCGAAGCCTGAAATCAATGGTAGTGCCTTCATATTTTATACAGCGTTCTTTTTTTCCGTTTGAGATGTGATGTCGTTCTCCATTGATCTCAAGTCGTCGTTTACCTTTTGCCCTTGTTCCAAATATTCTGTTTGGAATCCACTCTTTATTGCCCAACTATAAAACACTAGTGATAAACATGTAATGATGACCATATCCCAACCAAATGGAATTACATTCAGTCCGCCAAACTTTTCACTGCCTAAGTATGAAATGGTCATCATACAGAGTAAATAAACAACCATCCAAAGCCCTGCTGAAAAGTTTTGACGGAATCCCTTCCATTTTATTTTTGATTGATAATAGAAATAAACGGGAAGACCAATCATAATGATAAATAATACTTGTCCTGTCAGTGGCCATCTTGCCCAATATAGAACTAAAGAAGCAAAAACGAAGCCAAGTGGTGCAATAATACTTAATCCTTTTAAACGTAATGGTCTATACAAGTTCTGACCTGTGCGTCTTAATGTTATAACAGTAACTGGACCCGTAATATAAGAGACTAAAGTCGCAACCGAAATAACCTCTGCCAGTACACCCCAGCCTCTAAACATGAATAAAAATAAGAACGATACGCCTAGATTTAAAAACATGGCTTGACGAGGGATACCATAAAGAGGATGTAGTTTTCCAAACACGCTTGGTAAATATTTATTCTTTTCCATTCCATAAAGCATTCGTGACGTTGTAGCCGTGTATGTTATTCCCGTCCCCGAAGGAGAAATAAAAGCATCCACATATAGTAAAATAACTAACCAGTTTATGCCTAAAACAATAGCTAAGTCAGCAAACGGTGAATTGAAATTCAAATGTTGCCATCCGTTCACAATCATAGACGGATCAACGGCTCCAATAAACGCAACCTGTAATAAAACGTAGATGACCGTTGCAATTAATATGGAACCAATTACTGCAATTGGGATCGAACGTCCAGGATTCTTTGCCTCACCTGCCATATTAATCGGACTTTGAAAACCGTTAAATGCAAAGATAATACCAGAGGTTGCTACAGCAGTGAGTACACTTGCCCAACCATTAGGTGCTATACTTCCTGCAGACGTAAAATTGGATGCATGAAAACCGGCAAATAAAAGTGATCCAATCGTAAGTCCAGGTATAATAACCTTAAAGACTGTAATAAATGAATTAGCTTTCGAAAACAAACTAACTGTCCAGTAATTTAATAAAAAGTAGACGATCAATAATGCAGAGGCAATTGCCAAGCCTCCCCCAGTAAGACTTCCATTTTCCACTAAACCATGTGTCCACTGTGCCCATTCCCATGGCCATGAGCTCATATATTGAACAGAAGCAATCGCTTCAACCGGAATTACGGAAACGATTGCAATCCAGTTTGCCCAACCTGCAAGAAACCCTAAAAACGAACCATGAGAGTACTGCGTATACTTTACCATTCCCCCAGCTTCAGGAAACATTGCCCCTAATTCACTGTAAGAAAGTGCGATAAATAAAATGACGACCATCCCGATAATCCAAGAGATAATGGCTGCTGGTCCTGCAATTTGTGCCGCTCTCCAAGCTCCGAATAACCAACCTGAGCCAATAATAGAGCCGAGTCCCACCATCGTTAACGAAAACGTTCCCATCTTTCGCTGCAAATTATTCATATGTTTATCACCATGCTTTCCAAAATTATTCCTTACGTTTAAAAGTAACAAGATTAATGATTTCTCTTACTGCATTACATCACCTCTTGTTATGGTTTAGTGAATTGATAGGGAAATCTTTAGGATGGTACCCTATATTGATTTTTTATAAGAACAAAATTTTCTTTACTTTCAGAAAATACTTAGATCCCATTCTTGTGCCATTTGCTTCAATAACAAACTACCTGTTACGCTATTCCCATATTCATCTATGGCCGGTCCATAAATACCAATACCACATCCATCTTGAAAAGGCAGTCCGCTTCTGGCATTTGGAGGAACTAACGCCATAATCCCACCAGATACTCCACTTTTGGCTGGCACCCCAACAAAAGCCGCAAATTTCCCCGAGGCATTGTACATTCCACAAGTAAGCATTAATGCTTTGGCTAGTTTTGCCACTTTTTTAGGGAGAACTTGTTCTTTACGAATAGGATGGTATCCATCTTGTGCAAGAATCAATCCAAACAGGGCTATGTCTTCCGTGGTCACTTCTATGGAACATTGCTTCAGGTAAACCTCCAAAGCTTCCTCAACATCCGATTCTAAATAATTCGCCTCTTTTAAATAGTGAGCTAAAGCTCTATTTCTATGAGAGGTTTGCCACTCAGATTGATACACTTCCTCATTGATGGTCGGGCGCTTCCCTAACAAATTTTCAAATAATGCATAGAGAAATTCCAATTTTTTTTGTGAAGAATCCCCTGGAAGAAGCGACGCTATAGTAATCGCTCCAGCATTTATCATAGGATTAAACGGTTTTCCCGGCTTATGCATTTCTAAACGAATAATTGAATTGAAAGCATCCCCAGTTGGTTCCACATCGACCCTCTCTAAAACATAAGAAATGCCGCAACCCAAGCATGCGGCTATAAAGCTGAGCACTTTTGAAATACTTTGCAACGTGAAAGGGACTTCACAATCCCCTGACTTCATCATTGTTCCACCTGGCTCTAGTATGCAGATACCTAATTGCGATAAGTGTATATTGCTCAATGCCGGTATATAATTGGCGGTTTGTCCTTCTGTTGCATAGGATCTGTAGTGTGCCACCCATTCATCTAAGCAGGCTTGCTTTTGGCTATTAACGTGAATGTCATACTCTTTTGACAATTCTTCAATCACATTCTTCCACCTCATTAGTTGTTTGTGCTTACTTTATTGGATTTGCTGAAAACACAATGAAAATCGTTAAGCGCTTTCAAAATATTTCTATCTGCCTTTAATTTTAAAATGGGAACTACATAAACATACGAAAACCTACAAATTCTAAAAAATAAAAATCCACAAAAAAAAACGTGATTAATTCACATCAACTGTTACCATTATTTGTTGATAGAAAAACAGATTGGTTTTGCCATAATTGGTACTAAGCCGTTTAATCAGGAACAAAGTAAGCGTTGTATTGAAGCCAATGAAACTGTATACTGATTTTTTAAACAAATTGGGAGGTGACGACTTGAATCTCAGTACGTTAATGAAAAAAGAGGTCAATATCCTTGTTCTGATGTTGTTAACAGTACCATTAGCAGGCGAATTGAGTTTTTATCCTTTAAATGAAACGTTTCGAATAAGTTTTGGTCCGCCTGCACTTTTCTTCTTTTTACTATTATTACAGAAAACACCTGCCATTTTTTCAGGCATCTTGACAGGAACAATGGTTGTGGTATTTCGAATCCTAATAGACTTTTTCATGCATGATAATTTTTCCTGGACTTCTTCTTTCCAAGTCCAATATCCTAGTTTTTTCTTTTATTTCACCTATTCCTTTCTTTTTTCTTTAGTGAAAATACACCGCTTTCAAAACCGATCTTTAGTTATTGGGTTTATTGGTCTCATTATCGAAATATTGTCCGACTCTGTAGAATTATTCTTTCAATATATTGTATTAGAAACAACGATTACGTTAGGTTCACTAAATGAGATGATCGTGATCGCATTCGGCCACAGTTTTATCGTTTTAAGCTTTTTTAATATGATGAAACTTTATGAAGCACAATCACGAGAAAAGCAAATCAGAAAACAAAATGAACATATGCTGATGCTCATTTCAAATTTATATGAGGAAACGATTCATTTAAAAAAAACATTAAAAAATGCAGAGAATATTACAAAGAAATCGTATGATTTGTATCGTGATTTAAAAGAACTGGAAAAAAGGGAAAAGCAACCTGATGTTCCTGCACAGCAATATAGTCAAAAGGCTTTGCGTATCGCGGGTGAAATGCATGAAGTTAAGAAGGATAATCAACGAATTTTTGCTGGTCTATCTAAATTGATCTCCAATGAGAGTTTTAAAGATTATATGAATGCTGCTGAACTCTTTCATTTAATTATCCGAATTAATGAAAAATATGCCTTATCACTTGGAAAGGATATTCAATTTGAATACTCATTGGATGGAAATAACCATTCACATTATCATGTATATACCGTATTATCTCTTTTCAATAATTTAGTCGCTAATGCAGTGGAAGCAATTAAAGAAAAGGGAATCATTCGTTTAAGTTTGTGTGAAATTTGCGACAATGTAGAATTTAAAGTGGCTGATAATGGACCTGGTATCCCTCAAAAATATCAGACCGTTATATTTAAACCTGGATTCACTTCAAAATATGATCAATACGGAACACCTTCAACAGGGATTGGACTCTCATATGTTAATGAAGTCGTGAAAGAACTGGGGGGGGACATCCTATTTGAAAATAAGCTTAACGGGGCCCTTTTTTCAATAAAGTTACCAATTCATAAGTTGATTCAGAGAGGATGATTTCATGCGTTTTTTTATAACAGATGACGATTGTGCTATACGTTCAAACTTAAGCCAAATCATTGAGAACGAAGATTTAGGAGAAGTGGTGGAGGAAGCGGAAGATGGAAGTTTATTAGAAGGACATATTTTGAATTTAAAACAAATTGATATATTATTCATTGATTTATTAATGCCCATTCGAGATGGCATTGAGACTCTCCGTCATATAAAAAATACATTTAATGGAAAAATAATAATGATTTCACAGGTTGAATCCAAGGAGCTAATTGGTGAAGCATACTCGCTCGGAATTGATTATTATATTACTAAACCAATCAATCGTATTGAAATATTAACGGTCATTCGAAAAGTTATGGAACGTATCCATTTGGAAAGATCGATCACTAATATCCAAGCCTCTTTAAATAGTGTATTGAGTTTTGAACAGCCAAAAGTTGCTAAATCAAATAATTTCAATGAGAACAGTATAAAAGAAGTGGGCGAATTTCTTTTATCGGAATTAGGAATCGTTGGAGAAAATGGGGCAAAAGATTTAATGGAAATGCTTCAATATTTATTTATGTATGAACGGACTTTTACTTTTAAACAGCATTTCCCGACCCTTAAAGATATCTTTGTGGAAATCACAAAGAAAAAGCTCGGAACATCAGCTGTGCAGGCTGATATTAATCGTGAAATAAAAGCTGCCGAACAGCGAATACGCAGAACCATCAACCAATCGCTGAATCATTTTGCTTCGCTCGGTTTAACGGATTTTTCAAATCCAAAGTTTGAAAATTACGCTTCTAAATTTTTTGATTTCACAGTCGTTCGCCAAAAGATGAAAGAACTGCAAAATGATTCTACAATAGTTCTTACTCCTACCCGAGTAAATACAAAAAAGTTTATTCAAGTATTCTTTTTCGAAGCGAAACGCTTGAATCCAGATGAAATAATTAGATATAGATAATCCATGAATAATCACAAAAAAACCACGGAAGTACTCAAAAAGGATAAAATCCCCTGAAAAATTTCAAGGGATTTTAGCTACGTTCTTATTTTTTCAGCAATAAATACATGAAATAAGGAGCACCGATCAATGCAACCATGATACCTGCAGGAATCCCTTCGGGTTCAATAATATTACGGCCTATCGTATCGGCAAGCAACAATAGCCATCCACCGATTAAAATGGCAACTGGAATGAATAATTGATTTCGAGGTCCTACCAATGATTTTGCTATATGCGGAGCCATGAGTCCAATGAATGCAATTCCGCCTGTAACGGAAACGGCAGCTGCGGCCAGTGCGACAGCAGTTATTAGCAATACGATCCGTTCCTTTTCAATCGATACACCCACTCCAATTGCGACCGGTTCACTTAAACCAAGCAGATTCAACCGATTTGCTTTATATAAAGTGAATGGGATAAGGACGATTAACCATGGTAGAACCGCCCAAATGAAGGGCCAATCCGTGCCCCAAATATTCCCCGCCAACCATTTTGCGATGAAATCGACTTTTGCCCGTTCTGCCGATGAAATGAGGACAATCATCAGGCCTGAAAGCGCCATTGAAAAACCAACCCCGATCAGTACTAACCGAACTGGTTCAAGACCGACCCTTCTTTTAAATGAGAGTATATATATTAAACAGGCCGTCAGTAACGCGCCGATAAAAGCGACAAGTGGAATCATATAAACAAATGAACCTGCGTCAATCGGGAAAAACAGAAAGAAAGCGGCAATGGCTACACCAGCTCCTGAGTTGATTCCGATGATTCCGGGATCGGCTAAATCATTGCGTGTGATTCCCTGTAGAATGGCTCCCGACAGTGCAAGGGCCATACCTGCTAAAAGGGTAATGATGATTCTTGGTAATCGGACGGAAAATAATATGAATTCCTCTTTAAACGTCCCTTGCCCGAAAAGCGTAGGAATCAGTCGCCCAAAAGAAAGATTCGAATATCCCGAACACGTCCCAATAATGATCGTAATGATAATGAGTGCGGATAATGCACCTAATATCCATCGCTGTTTTTTGACTAATGCTGACTGGATCATGAAAATGCTTTACCTCCTTTACGCACGATTAGGAGGAAGAAAGGTAAACCTATCATCGCAACAACCGCTACCACAGGCGTTTCATATGGAGAATTGATAGTACGTCCGATCGTATCGGCAAGCAACATGAAAGTGGCCCCTAAAATCGCGGACATAGGCAGGATGAATCGATAATCCGTACCCACGATAGCCCGAACCATATGGGGAACCATTAACCCGATGAATACCATATTCCCAACAAGCGCAACGGCAGCACCAGCCAGGAGAATGATGACTACGAAGAGTACCGCCTTTATTTGTGTTGTCTTTTGACCTAATCCTACCGCCACCTCTTCACTTAAGCTAAGTATGGTGAGCTGTCTGGAAAAGAGAAAGGAGATCAGGATGCCTATTAAAATGAACGGGACGATTACACGAAGCTGATTCCATGATGTTCCGATATTCCCGCCTGCAGTCCACATCGAAACATCTTTTGATACTTTGAAATAAATCCCGACACCTTCCGAAACGGCAAATAGGAATGCAGAGACTGCTGCACCAGCCAATACGATCCGTAAAGGAGAAAATCCTCCCTTTTTCATCGCACCTATCCCGAAAACCATGGTTGCCCCCACAGCGGAACCTATAAAACACGCAGTCATGATCCCTAAGTTATTAGCTGTTGGAATAAATGCCAAAGTAATGGCCAGACCCGCATTGGCTCCTGCCGTCAATCCAAGCAACCCCGGATCGGCAAGTGGATTCCTAGTCATCCCCTGCATGATGGCACCAGAAACGGCAAGTGCTGCACCAACAAAGATTGCCCCCACTTCACGAGGGAACCGGATTTCCCGAATGATTGAAATCTTTTCACCGGTAGCATTTGATGTCAGTGCTTGCCAGACATCTCTTACGGTAACATCAGCCGCACCAAATGCCATGGAAATAATGAACATGCCTATGAATACAGCAATCCCTATCATCAGTTTACATATAAATGGGATGAAACGTTGATTTTCATTAGTCATCTGTCTCTCTCATCTCTTTTTTTATAGAATAAAAGGAGAGGAATTGGAATCCCTCTCCCTCGCTGTATTATTTTCCAAGAAAACTTTTTGAAAAGAAGTCTAATTGGTATTCTAATGTTATAGGATCATTGAAGTAGAATTCTTTCGCATTAGCTTCAAAGAGTTGATTGTTTTTTACAGCAGGAATGTTTTTATACGTATCTGTTTGTTGGAATGAATTGTCCTCATCTTTATTATTACTCAAAATCACATAATCACCAGCATAGTCTGCCAGAACTTCTAAAGATAAAGCGAAGTAACCATCTTTCAACGCCGCTTCTTTTACTTTTTCAGGCATGGCCAATTTCATTTCCTGATAAAGGATTTCCGTTCCACGACCCCAATTATCGCCAAATACATAGAACTGTTTGTCAAACTTTTCGAATACCGAAACGGTAGTATCTTCACCGATTTTAGCTTTAATGTCTTCACCGGTCGCTTTTGCACGTTTTTTGAAATCATCCACCCAAGTTTGGGCTTCTTTTTCTTTATTCAAAAGCTTACCAATTTCTATGTGCTGTGTTAAATAGTCCACTTTTCCGTATGTATACGTTACGGTTGGGGCAATTTCACTTAACTTATCGACATTTTTAATCGTTGATAAACCAATGATTAAATCCGGATCCAACTCGATGATCTTTTCCAGGTTTTCGTCCGTCACTTCTTCGACATCTTTTAATTCTTTAAAATTCGGGTTCATTTTAGACCAGGAATCAACCCCTACAAGGTTAACATCCAAAGCCATTACGTTACCTGCGAAAGTAGATAGAACGACAACACGCTTTGGATCTGCCGGAACTTCAACAGGGCCATTTTCAGATTGGTAAGTGATGGTTCCTGATTTTTCCTTTTTGGAAGTGGAGCTTTTTTCTTTTTCGGTTGCCTCGTTACCACAAGCACTAATAATTAACACTAACAGCAGTATAAATGGGATCATTATCTTTTTCATTTGTTGTCAAATCTCCTTTTAGTAAATTGTATGTACTGCACATTGGTTTGTTCGTTCGTTGATCTCGTCCGATAACCGCATCAATATGGAAGACTTCCTTTAACACTTCATGAGTGATGACTTCTTCACAATCTCCCGCTTTGACTATTTCCCCGTCTTTTAAGGCAATGATATAGTCGGCAAAGCGAGCAGCTTGGTTTAAATCATGAAGAACCATGACAATCGTACGTTCCTGTTCTACATTCAGCCTCTGTAAGAGTTCTAAAACCTCTAGCTGATGCGCCATATCCAAATAGGTGGTCGGCTCATCAAGGAAGATGATTTCCGTTTCCTGGGCAAGGGCCATGGCAATCCAAACACGCTGGCGCTGACCTCCTGAGAGAGCATCCACCGGACGGAACTTAAAGTCTTTCGTGCCGGTCACTTCAAGTGCCCAATCAATCACATCATAGTCTTTTTGGGTTAGACGCCCAAAACCTTTTTGATAGGGAAAGCGCCCATATGATACGAGCTCGCCAACTGTCAATCCGCTTGCACTCTCGGGTGTCTGCGGAAGTATGGCCATTTTTCTTGCAAGGATCTTAGTGCTCTCTTTTGAGATATTCATCCCATCTAAAACAACCATACCTGATTGATTTGGAATGATCCGGGTGGTCGCTTTCAAAAGTGTGGATTTCCCACATCCATTTGAACCGATGATCGTTGTGATTTTTTTATCTGGAATTTCCACACTGAGATCTTTTACAATCAAACGTTCACCATAACCAATATTTAAATTCTCTGTATATAGGCGAACCATTTTTTAACCTCCATTTATTGAAAAATAGGTAAGTAAAAACTTAAATGAAAATGATTATCATTATCCATTACTTATTTACTATAATTCTATCTAAATATATTGTCAATAGTTATTTCATGGGTATATAAGGAGCAATTCTGATAGGATTATTGAGCTGAACCCGTTTTTAGCGACAAATGAAAACAATAAAGATCCCGGAAATATTTCCGGGATCTTTATTGTTTGGCTCATGTTCAGGATTTTGGTAAATGTCCCTTATGGGAACGGAAAGAATACTCCTAAAAGGTCATTTCATCGATCAATGTTTCTTAAACCCTTGCTTCTCCACATAATCTTTCATGTATAACCTGCTTTTCTTTCCAAGCATGGCAGCCATTTGCTCGGTCCAGGTGTCTTTTCGTTTACCTTTAGTCCGACGCTCGTAATAACTCGAGATCGTTTCATTATACTCTTCAAGCTGTCCGAGGTATTCCTGCTTATCCTCCTGATATCCATTTTCATGATAGATATTGGACTGCGGCAAACGCGGCTTTTTATCAGAACGGTTTTTCGGATATCCGACCACTAGGGCGAATAACGGAATGACCCGATGAGGTATATTCAAAATCTCTGACACTTCCGGGAGATTATTGCGGATCCCGCCGATATAGCAAATGCCAAGATCCATCGATTCTGCGGCCAGCGCTGCATTTTGAGCCGCTAGAGCAGCATCAATACAGGCAACCATGAATTTCTCCGTACTTTCAATCGATTCAGTCAGGTCCGTGTTTTCCATTTCGGAAACCATATCCTGACGATATAAATCAGCACAAAAGACGAATAGATGCCCATTCTTCTCTACATAAGATTGTGGTCCAGCAAGTTCAGCAAGCTTGGCTTTCTTTTCCGGATCTGATACCCCTATGATTGAATACGCTTGAATGTAACTTGAAGTCGATGCAGCCTGGGCACATTCCACAATCGTATTGATTTGCTCCTCAGACAATAGCTTGTCCTCAAAAGAACGAATGGAACGGTGATCTAAAATCTTCTCAATAATATGATTCAAAGCTCCCACCCCTATTCAATATGTAAAATGAAACAACCATCATCGGGGCTGAATCTACCCCGATGACAGTATGCAGTAATGAAACTCAATCTTTTGTTTTCAAATCCAATTCACGGTAATTTTGCTGTCTCAATGCTTCATAAACCAAGATGGCAGCCGTGTTCGAAAGATTAAGGGAACGTACTTTATCCGTCATTGGAATCCTTAGGCACCTATCCATATTTTCCTGGATCAGCTCTTTCGGGAGACCTGTCGTTTCACGGCCAAAAATGAAGTATATCTCACTGTCTTGATCACTGTAATCGAAGCTGGAATGCGGCTGCTCCCCGAATTTCGTTAAGTAATAAAATTCACCGCCGGCATTCTTTTCATAGAACTCTTCCAACGAATCATAATAATGAATCTTTACATTCTCCCAGTAATCGAGCCCGGCCCTTTTGAGCTGTTTGTCATCCGTTGAGAAACCGAGCGGACGAATGAGATGTAAAGACGTATCCGTCCCTGCACATGTTCTTGCGATATTGCCTGTATTTGCTGGAATCTGTGGTTGATATAAAACTACATGTATTGACACTTCATTTTCACCTCTAGTTTAAACTTCACCTTAATTATAGCATTAAACAAAAAAGACTAAAAACCAATCACCTTCCATCCAACATCGCAAAGAATTTATAAACGATATTCGGTGTATACCTAGTCGAATCCTCATACGTCCAATACCGGTGACGGCTGTTCATCGTATGGGCATTCACAAGCGGCATCCCATCCTGATCCTTCGCCGTTACGATCAAGTTATGATCAAACCGCCCATCCCCTTCGAAATCTATACAGAGGATATCACCCAAATTCAATTCCTTGGCCGTCTTCACCTGCTTTGTCCTGATGGCATTCCCGGCTTTAAGCAGATGATATAAAGAATGGGCCGTCGTCCATGTGTAACTCCAGCTTTTCCCTCTTATCCACCAGCCCTTATTTTTGTTCGGCGCCCCCCACATCGGGATTCCTCCCGCATGTAAACATTGTGAAATGTAATTCGTACAATCATCAGTGAATTTATTATAAGCAGGATTGAATTCGTTCCACCAACGCTCGGCATATTGGACGGCCTTCATCCGATCGTACTTATATGCGAGACGATCTGCATTTGGTTCAGATTCTGGCGGTACCTCTTCCGTTTCAATGGTGGGAAACAGCTCACGTTCATCCACTATATACCCATTTCGAAACCGAGCCTCCCGTTCTTCCATTTCTTCTTCTATATAAAATGAATCCTCCTGTTTCAATAAATATTGCAGGTGCACATGATAAGTCAGGACAGTATCCATGTCTTCCTTTCTCTTCGAATGAACCTTGCCAGCAGCATTCACCCGAACAATTTCCGCAGCACGGTTCCTCATCAAATCCTTTTTCAGATGTAACTTCCTTTCACTCCGTTCCTGATTATCGGAAGTATAAAACTCCACTCTTTCTTGTAAAAGGCGTTGCAATTGATTCCTCAAGTTCATGCCCTCCTTCTTACCATCTATGCTAATGTGTATGTATAAGGGCATGGACAAAAACACAACTTCATAAAATGTAGGGTTTCAACCCTTTCGAATCTTATAAATATTATAGAAGGTTTCCTTGAAGGAACTCGGAATATCTTAAGCAAAAAAGCAGCCCCGTTAATATTAACGGGGCTGCTACGTCTTACATATCATTTTGTTTCCAAGGTAAACCGAAGTCCTTTTTCTATTTCCGCCAGTACCTCTTCATCCGTTTCCTTCATTCGTGCTTCTTCCAGTATGGAAACGGCCTGCTCCCGACCAATTTTACCAACTGCCCAGGCTGCCGTTCCCCGTATGACGGGCCGCGGATCATCCTTCATGACCTGGATCAATTCAGGCAATGCCGTTTCATCTTTGAAGTGGGCCAATGCTAAAATGGCATTTCGTTGGATTGGTTTTTTACCGCGCCAAGAGCCAGATACATGGCCGTATGTCTCTTTGAATTCCCGATTTGAAATCGTAAGCAGAGGTTTCAACAGCGGTTTCGCTAACTCGGGGTCGGGTTCCATCTCTTCATGAAGATGAAAATCCATTCCTTTGTTTTTGGGGCATACGGTCTGACATGTATCACATCCATACAAACGATTGCCTATTTTCGTCCTGAACTCATCCGGTAGGAAACCCTTTGTCTGCGTTAAGAACGCAATGCAACGCTTGGAATTCAGCTGACCACCCTGAACGAGCGCACCTGTCGGGCAAACATCGACACATTTATTGCATGTCCCGCATTGATCTTCCATCGGTTGATCCGGTTCAAATGGCAGGTTGGTGATCATGTCTCCCAAGTAGACATAAGACCCGTATTCCGGAGTGATGATCATACTGTTTTTTGCACTCCAGCCAATTCCTGCCCGCTCAGCAACAGCCCGATCTGATAATTCTCCCGTATCAACCATTGACTTCGCCACTGCCCCCGGCACTTTATCTTTAATGAAATCCTCAAGTAACTGCAATTTATTCCGAAGGACGGTATGGTAATCCGTTCCCCACGAAGCCCGACAAAAAATCCCGCGCCGCTCACCTTTTGTACTTTGCGGAGCATCCTTCAATTTCGAAGGATACGCAAGCGCAATCGAAATGATGGATTGCGGTTTATCGAATATCAATTCAGGCCTGACCCTTTTTTCTATATCTGCTTCTTCAAACCCTGACTGATAATCCAGTTCCTGTTGACGTACCAGCCGACCTTTCAATTCGGTAAACGCCGTGGCCGATGTAAACCCGATTTTATCGATGCCGATCTCTTTACTATATAAAATCACTTCTTGCTTGAATGTATTCATATCCATATTAATCACCTACGTTCATTCAGTATTCCCATCGAAGCTTGTATTCATTTCAAACCATTGCTATCTATGATAAACTAATTCCAATCATTTTTGGAGGTGTAACGTCTTGGAAATTACCATATCGGCTAATCTTAGCAGCAAAATCCCTGAATTCAAAGTTGGGATCATTACATATGAAAACATCGAAGTAGGTCCCTCCCCGCAAATGGTGAAAGGAAGACTTCAATTATTTCAGGAGGCTCTTTTTTTCGACCTTGAAGAAAAGGAGTTGACCGACTTTTCCGGCATTAAAGAGTGGCGAGAGATTTTCAAGACCACAGGAACCAACCCGTCACGGTATCGCCCATCCGTGGAAGCCCTTTACCGCCGCGTTAAAAAACAGAATTACTTGACACCCATCCATTCAGCCATCGATTTGAATAACTTCTTCTCCCTTTTATATGAAGTTCCTATCGGCATTTATGATGCGGATAAATTAGCGGGTGACATCTCGATTAAGATTGGCGAGGGAACAGATGGTTATGACGGTTTGAACGGCCGCTTGAATTCCATGGAAAATATGATTACATCAGCCGATCATGATGGAGCATTCGGAAGTCCATACGTTGATTCAGAACGAACGAAAGTCACCGAAGAGACGAAAAGGGCCATCCAAATCATTTATTTACAACCCAAGACTCCAATCACTGAAGCCCATCAGCTAACGAAATCTTTGATGGACATGTTCCTTGAAATCCACGGTGGTGAAGGGACTTACTCGATTGTAGAAGGATAATCAAAATTGAACGGAACCCTTTCCACAATCGGAAGGGGTCTTTTCATAATTTCCAAGGAACTAACTAGTATCCTTTTATTAACCCTCTCGTCCCCGAAAAAGGAGTATTATGATTCCTGAATGGAAGAGCATATAAGAATGATTGAAATAGCTACTTGAAATTAATTTCATACCATTACCAAATAAGAAAAAATGAGCAGCAATAAAAAAATATGCACGTTTTTTTTATTGCTGCTCATTTTGTTAACCATTACTATAATAGTTTTCATTACCTCTTTTGACCAATTGGGTTGTTTCACTTGGCCAATCGGGCCAAATTCAGACATATAAGGTTTAATATCCAATACTGGCGTTCCATTGGGCTAAAGATAACTGTGTCCCCAAAGCCCTCACAGTTATCTTTAGCCTAGGCATCCAAGAAATCGAACTGATTGGCCAAAGGTAGGTATCTTTTCTCAAAGGGCCAAAGCAAGGCCAAATCAGCTTGGTGTATCAAGATGTGAATTGTTAAAAGTAGAGGGTTTTGGATGCCATTGGCATTGAACTGAATTTTGTCAGGTTCCACTTTATTCATATAAAATATGACTTCAATATGTGAAAATTGTTCTAATCCAAACAGGCAATCTTCTTTGAATTTGGATCCATCCATAATTATCTCGGAAATCACTTCTCCCCAATAATCATCTTCCAAATTAACTCTATTATTTTGGATTAAACCTATTGGTTCTAAAAGTAGTGACATTTTCGCTTCCCCCTCCATATTCACAATTCAAAATGGATCCATTGAACAAACTTCCCGAAATTCTCCTCTAACCATTAAAGGATCAGGATTTACGCGAAAACATGAAATATATTTACTCTCATTATCAATACTACAAGATTGGGTAATCGCATTACAAATATTCCCTTAAATACCTTTTATTCAATAAGCACCGTCTCAATAAACGTTTATTTGGACAAAAAAAGCACACTCTTGTTCAAACTGATTCTACTACCGTAGTTAATCACTTTGAACAAGAGTGTGCTGCATCAAAATAGCCCCCCCTTCTGGATACAGGTAATTTTGGACAATAAAAAAATTCCACTGTAAACAGTAGAATCCTAGTTATAATATTTAAACGCAAAGCTTCGTTCTCCAGGTAACGAAACCCTACGTTATGAGTATGTATTGGAGCGGGTGAAGGGAATCGAACCCTCATCATCAGCTTGGAAGGCTGAGGTTTTACCACTAAACTACACCCGCATAATCCTTGTAGAACTTTGTCGAATTACCAACAAAATTTATTATATAGTTTAATCTAAAAAAATGCAATAGTTCTTTTTAAAAAAATTTAAATTAATGGATTGTAACGATAATATATTCATTCACTTTAGTAAAGATGTTAAAAAGTCCCCTGATTCAGAGAACTTTTTCATCCTATATTATGTTATGACCATATGACTTCCATTAACCGCGGATAAACCTGCTGTGCCGTCTCAAGCAGCATGATTAACTTCCTGAACGCGAGATCCGGTACGATATCCCCCTCGATGGAGGATGAATACCTAATGGAAATCGTCCCATTTTCTTCATAAAGCTTTGAATACCTAAAATTAGCATTATATTCATTCAACAGTGTATGTACATCCTGCTTCTTATCAGGATTCTTCAACTCGGCGACATTAAAGCAAAATAAGTCCGCCACATTTTCATCTTCATTGAATGCAAATACTAAAAGGACCTTCCACCCGTCCTTTAACTTTTGCTCAGCTCTAAAAAAGGTGGTGCCATCTTCATTCAACTCATTCATATAGATTTTCTCACTAGTTAAAAAATCACGAAATTTAGCAACGTTTGACATGGTTCATCACCTTTCTCTATGTATTTACATTTTATAATGAAAATTGCCATTTTTACAGAGTTTTCTACAAACATTCCAATTTCATCCTTTTCACACAAGAGTGAACCACTCCATTTAACGAATGGTTCAAAAAAGGGCTCCTCGAATAGATAAGATTGATGCCATATGCTTCTCCGCTAAAAATGCTTTCTGAAAATCCAAAATCCCCTGGATATTTCAAGAGATTCTTTGATCGACCTATATCTGCCGTTATCGCCATGGTTTCAAAAACTTACTGCAATTGAGCGAGCTCCCCCTCTTAAGGTACTGGCCGATCAGAGAAACTCAACCCGGCATTATATCTTTAACTTGAAAAGGAAAACGGCCTTTCCCCGATTGAATATCGAAAAAAGGCCGCTTTTATTATAAGCTGCTTAGGAATCACAACAAAGGCCTGCCTCCGACGTATTTCCATAAACCTTATAGTTTAGCGAATTCAGGTTCCGCTACTTTTACAAGCTGTTTACCGAGGTTCGTTCCTTTAAACAAACCTAAAAATGCATCTGGTACGTTTTCAAACCCTTCAATAATCGTTTCCTCATACTTCAGCTTTCCTTCTTGGAGCCATTTTCCTAAATCCGTCGCACCCTCTTGGAATCTATCGGCATAATTTCCAACTGTGAAACCTTTCATAAGTGCACTCGTTTTGATCATCGCCGATTGCAGACGCGGTCCTAGATCTTTCCCTTCTGCATTATACGAGGAAATCGCTCCGCATAATGGAATTCGGGCATTCGCATTCAACAGTGTGAAAACAGCATCGGACACCTCGCCGCCCACATTATCGAAATAAACATCCACTCCATCGGGAACAGCTTTAGCTAAATCTGTCGCAAAACTATCCTTTTTATAATTTACGGCACTATCAAATCCGAGCTCTTTCGTTAAGTACTCAAGTTTTTCATCTGAACCAGCGATGCCAACAACCTTCGCACCTTTAATCTTAGCGATTTGTCCAACTACTGAACCAACAGCACCAGCTGCCCCGGAAACCACTACAGTTTCACCTTCTTGAGGTTTACCAATATCAAGCAAACCAAAGTAAGCAGTTAAACCGGTCATTCCAAGAATCCCTAAATGAGTTGTGACCGGAGCCACCTTGGGATCAATCACGTTGATTTCCTTTTCAGTGACAACTGTATATTCTGCCCAGTCGATATTCCCAACAACGACATCCCCTTGTTTGAAGGAATTCGATTTGGACTCTACAACTTCAGCAACAACGCCACCCGTGATGACCTTATTCAATTCAAATGGAGCAATATATGATTTGGTATCTTGCATTCTGCCACGCATATAGGGATCGACAGATAAATATAGTGTACGTACTAAAATTTCATTAGCCTTTGGTGTGGGAACTTCACTCTCAACAAAGTTAAAATCCCCTTTCGAAGGCATACCTTTTGGACGGTTTGCCAGGGTGATTATTTGTTGTTTGGTTTGTGTCATCATTCGTTCCTCCTTGGTTTTGAATACGTAATTTCGAAAAGAAGCGTATCACTGATGAAGTTCGCAGGTCAAAGAATATGATATGACTGTCTATTGCTTCCATAACACTCTTTATGTAGCCTTTAATGGATATCCTAAACTTGCTATGACCTATTATGTCCCATGTTTTTCATTCATATAAAGGTCATGAGCATAATGGCTGAATGAACAAAGGCATGGTTAATAACCTTTGAGCAAATAAGAAGACCGTTTATTTTTGGTCTACATTATATAACATACTGTCCATATTTTAGAGTGACCGTAAAATGAAACAAGAATTATGGATCAGTCAGGGATATATTCCTGATTAAACTTGGATGACATAGAGAGCTGCTTCTCACATACGGAATTCTACAATACATGGATCTCTTCCAAGAAAAATTCAACGGCCTTTTCCCTATTGAATACTGAGAAAAGGCCGCAGCTTGAAATACTCTTTTTTATTGTACACTTGACAGGGGTACCGCCCCTTCTTCTTATGAACTGGTTTAAGAAACTAACTCGTGGATAGTCTACATCAATTTTGAAATGAACATTGTTGCAATTCCAAAGTAAATAAGTAACGAGAGTATGTCATTTAGTGTTGTAATTAATGGACCGGAAGCAACTGCAGGATCGATGTTGAATTTATATAATATCAGAGGAATAATGGTCCCAGCTAAAGTCCCAATAATCAGAGTCATGACTAATGAACTTCCAACCACTAATCCCAGAACGGGATTTCCCTGCCAAACATAAGCTATGATGGAAATTAAAATTCCACAGGTAACACCTATTATCAATCCAACTTTAAGCTCTCGTATAATAAGTCTGGTAACTACTCCCTTATCCGTGTCACTAGTAATCAGGCCTCTTACAACAACAGCTAAAGATTGAGTACCTGTATTTCCAGTCATCCCAGCAATCATCGGCATAAAGAAGGCAAGTGCAACAACTTTGGACAATGTTTCTTCAAAGCCGCTTATAATGGTTCCAGACACTAATCCGATAAATAAAAGTAAAATAAGCCAGGGTAGTCGACGATATGCGGCCACGTGCGCCTTCGTGTCAAAATCTATGGATTTACCAGATGCCGAGAGTTTTTCAATATCTTCATTCGCTTCCTTAATGACAACATCAATGATGTCATCAACGGTTACAATTCCTAATAACTCATTATTTTTTTCAACAACAGGAATCGCTAAAAAATCATAACGCTCAATAACACCGGCTACCTCTTCTTGATCTTCATAAGCAAATACGGAGATAACCCGGCTGTACATAATATCTTGAATTTTTTCAGATTCATCATTTATTATTAAATCCCGATATGAGACAACACCCACTAATTTTTTATCGTTATCTATTACATAAAGATAGTTAATCGTTTCCGAAAACTCCGCAAAGATTTTAAGCTTTTCAACTGATTCACGAACCGTATAATGTTGGGGGATCCATACAAAACGGTTCGTCATAATTCGTCCTGCCGTTTCCGGGGGATAATTCATGATATTTTGAACGATTTTAGATTCTTCTTGTTTCATACCTGAAAGAAGTTCTTCAATTTTTTCAGGGGATAGGTTCTCTAACAATGAAGCTAGATCATCATTATCCATTAAATCCATTACATGGCCGGATTTCTCAATTCCTAATTTACTAAGAATCTTTAATTGATGTACTTTTTCAAGTTCTTGAATCAGTTCAGCAATTTGTTCTGAATCAAGGAACAACAAGAAACGTGTATGATGTTTTTCTGGGAGTCCCTCGAATATTCGTGCAATGTCATATGGTTGGAGTTCTTCTAATATTGCTTGAAATTCTTTCTTTTTTCCTTCTTTTAAAACTTTTATGATTTGTAAAGTTATTTGGTCTTCTGTCAGGACTTTCATTTTGCCCTCAACTCCTTTTAGGGGAGCAAAAAAATATTATTTTTCCCCTTCAAAATCTTTGTTTTCATTCAATTTTCATTAAGCTTGGAGTATTCCCGTGAGTGATGACCCACAATCCTCACCTCCAGGAAAAAATAAAAACACCTCCATTACAAATGAAGGTGTTAAATACGGTATATATGCGTACATTGCCTGGAAGACAAATACAAACAGCCGTAAATGGCTGAATGACAAATACATAGCATAAATCCAGTTCCTCCATTCGTAGAGCTTTAGCACTGTGTGGCATAGGACAAAGCCAGCTACATTAAAAACCACCTTATGTCGATGGTTTCTGTTGACCCATTGGCGTCTTTCGACATTTTTGGGCAGTAGCGTATCTCCTACACAGGAGCCTCACCTAACGAGGATATTTAATTTACACATCCACTCTAAAAGAGTTTCTATTAGATGTCAATGTTTGATTTATAAATCATTCTATATATTGACCTAATATCCCTACCTTTAAAAAGGTACCATGAAAACAACACCGACTTATACGCTCTCGATTAAGACGGTCTGATTTAATGTCTCTTCGATATTTTTTTAATACATCCCTCTACACAGCTGCAATGGCCATCATATTTAAAAAGATACAATGGAAAAACAAACGCCATATTAAGGGAAAATATTGGAAATATATTAAAACTTACTTATAATGAAGACTGATATGAGTGACTGAAACAAAAAAAACATGTTAAATGTTCTAATAAAATATCTTCTTATCTCTAATTATATTAAGAAAGGAAGTTGCTCAAATGAAAAGACTTTTGTCGATTATATGTATTATCGTAAGTGCTTTTGTATTGATGGCAGGCTGCAGAACCAAGGACACGGAACAAGTGGATGAGAATTCGAAGGATGTGAGCTCGTTGAAAGCCATTGAAGGTAGGTGGGAAGGAGATATAAAGATTCCAAATCAACCTCTTCCAATCATTGTTCATTTCACGGGGAAAGATGGAACGATAAGTATTCCTGTACAAGGATTGAACGAATTCCCCTTAACCAGTGTAAAGTTAATTAATTCAGACTTGTTTTTTAATATGAAAATGCAAAATCAGCAAATAACGTTTGATGGGAAAGTGGATAAGGAAAAGATTTCAGGAACATTTGTTCAGAAAGGGCAAGAGTTCCCCTTCGAATTGCTTAAGAAATCCGATCAGGCAGTTGTAGAGAAAGAATCAGGTGAAATTGTGCAGGCCGACTTACAGAATGGAACAATTAATGGCCTTTTAGAAACACCAAAAAATGAAGGACCTTTTCCTGTGATGATAATAATTGCGGGTTCGGGACCGACTGATAAAGACGGGAACACCATGGCAATGCCCGGGAAAAATAATAGTTTGAAAATGTTAGCCGAGAGTCTTGCAGAAAAAGGTATCGCAAGCATTAGATATGATAAGCGCGGAATTGGCGAAAATATGCAATTGGCAGGAAAAGAAGCGGATCTGAGATTTGAACAATATATTGATGATGCAGCTGCTTGGGTTCAATTTGCCAAAAAGGATGGCCGTTTTTCCAAAGTCGGCATCATCGGCCATAGTGAAGGTTCTTTAATTGGAATGGCAGCTGCCAAGAAATCAGAGACAGACATATTCATTTCATTAGCTGGTGCAGGCGAACCTATTGACCAAGTACTTATTAAACAGCTTGAAGAGCAACTGACACCGACGTTATTAACGGAGTCCAAGGATATACTGTCAAAACTAAAACAAGGAAAACAAGTCGAGACTGTCAGTGCAGACTTGCAAAGTGTATTCCGTCCTTCTGTTCAACCTTACATGATTTCTTGGATTCAATATAATCCGATCGAATTTGTAAAGGAACTGAATATCCCTGTTCTAATCGTAAATGGTAATAGAGATATTCAAGTGGCGCCAACTAATGCAAAAGCGTTACATAAGGAAAAAGGCGATTCTGAGTTACTTATACTCGAAAAGATGAATCATGTATTGAAAGAAGCTCCTGCAGATCGAGAGGGAAATCTAGCAACCTATACAAATCCTGAACTACCATTATCCCCTGGATTGGTGAATGGCATCATTGAGTTTTTAAACAAACATGACATCTCCAATGATGACGATCATTGAAATGATAATTGAGGATTGGCTCTCCGGAGGGATTGTAAAGATAATCAAATGATCCTCGTGCCTCCGGTATTAGGTAAATAAGGAGATCAACAATGAAGATTTTAGCACTAAAATTACCAATTAATTTGAATGAAAATACTTATGAAGAAATGCTCCATTTGTTACCTAAACAAAGACGATTAAGCATACAGAAATTACAAAAGAAAAATGATAAATACCGTTCTTTATTTGGAGAGCTATTAGCAAAGTGGTTCATAAGTGACATTTTAAGAAAACCATTTCAAAATATCCACTTTATTTTAGATAAACATGGGAAACCCAATCTAGTAGGAGGAAGAATTCACTTTAATATTACCCATTCAGGTGATTGGGTTGTTGTTGGCATTCATAAGGATCCCATAGGTGTTGATATAGAAGAGGTCAAAGATTTTAACATCCATGAAATTACCAAAAGTACTTTTAGCAGTAAAGAATTTAGCTATTTCATTAAATTACCCAAAGCTAAACAAATCGATATTTTCTTTAAAATGTGGACGCTGAAGGAAAGCTGGTTAAAGTGTATAGGTACGGGGTTTTTGGTTTCCCCAAATACTTTTTCAATCTTGAATGGAAATAATCAATATAGTTTAGAAATACCAACAGAGGAAATTTTAAAACTAAAAACACTAGGTGTAAAAATTGGAGATACGTCTAACTATCTTTTTAAGTCGTATCATCTTAGCCCTGGGTATCCCATAAGTGTTTGTATTAATAACAGAAATGAAGATCATTTAGAATTCCCGGATAATATCGATATTATAAAATTGACTAGTTTAATAAATGGGCTAAAAGCACTTTAAATAACCTTATATAACTATGTAGAAATAAAAAAACAAAAGGCAGTAATTCTGCCTTTTGTTTTATATTTTCTCCGTGATACTCTGTCCCACTTTTGAATTATAAGCTAATATCCTTTTTTGAAAGAGCATGAAAAATAAACAAGCGCTTATTAAGGAAGAAAAAGCAGCAACCAGAAAAGCTCCCTCATGTCGAATCAATGGTACAAGTGCTAGTAACTGTGGAGCAAATATTCGACTTATTGAATATCGAATATTTGCAGCAGCAAAGTACTGTGCTCTTTGGTTAGCAGGTGCAATACCAGCAATGTAAGAATCCTGTGTACTAACAACAAGTAATTCAGCTACTGTAAGGATTAAAACTCCTATAAAAAAACCTATATAGTTTTGAGAAAAACCAAAGATAACCATTGAGAAAGCATACAATATACTGGAACCTACAAACCCAAAGCGGGTACTATACTTTGAAGATAGTCTAGCAGCCATGCTACCTAAAATAATTACCAAAATGCCATTCGTCATTAACAATGAAGCATAGTTTTGAGAAGCATTAATTGAAAAACCAAATATTGATGTACTTTTAGTTAAACTATCCAGTAAAGTGGAAGGAAGCAATATTTCTAACTGCATGAAAGCTTGAGCTGCAAATACACTAGCAACAACAAAAATTAAAAGACGTTTATCTTTTCCTATAAGGACTACTGCTTTTGTAAACTTACCATTCGAATCCATACTTTCTTCATTACCTAATTTTCTATTAACCTGAAATTCTGGAGTTTGCCATAGTGATATATATACTAAAGTCAGAACAGATACCAAGGATGTACCGATAAACCAAATAGGCATGGAATCAAATATAAAACTTCCTATAAGAGGACCAAGCGTCACCGCAACATTAAATATCTGATAGGTTAATACATAAGCTTTTTTTTGTTCCTTTTCATCGAGCCAATCAGATATATAAGCTCTTCCTGCAGGTAAATATGAAGAATAAGCTATACTCATTAAACCGAAGCTACCAAATACCATTAAATTACTTCCAACTATTCTTCCAATGATAAATAATATAGTAGCAACTAGAAAACCTATACTTGAAGATATCATCATAGGTCTTCTTCCTACCCTATCGGCAAAGATCCCACCCCAAATTCCTGAAATTACACCCAATACTGAAATTACAGCTAAACCAACAGATGCTAAGTAAGGGTTCCAAGTATCGTTTAAATATAAAACAATAAATGGAAAGAGCATATAAAATAAAGTGTTTTGAATACCCTCAGCGAAAAGTCTCCAACGTATTTGATTTTTTTTCATTCTAAAAACCCTTTTTCCTTAAATTTATACATATCTTATAGAAGCAACTTGTTCCATAATAATTTGAGCAACATTTTCAGCATTTGGAGATTTATAGATCGTAAAATGTTGAGCTGGAACTGAGCGCACGGTTAGTTCTCCTGCCAAGTAATCTTCCCAACCTACAGTGGTATCATGCTCATTTTCTTCAGCTCGTATAAACAGAACTTTACCATAAAAAGATCCTGATATATTGTAGCGATGAATAGCGATATTATTTGCTTCCCAAATTCCCAAGCCACTCTTTACATCCTCAATTTCTGCGTCCATATGGAGATGACCGCCTTCTTTTCCTAAGTTTAAAAGAAATTCTAATAGTTCTTCTTTGTCCATAAGGGATAACTCATCTGGATTAAACTTATCATTTGCGCCATTTGTAAACTTTAATGCATATGAATTAACAAACTCCATTTTGTCGAACTCACGAGCTTTACTGAAATGACAGTCTAATAATGTTAACAAACCAACGTCCCTTCCTTCAGCCTCAAAAGAACGAGCTATTTCATAAGCCACATTCCCCCCAAACGAATAACCCGTAATATAATATGGCCCTTCATGTTGAACAGATAAAATATAAGCAGCATATCGTTTAGCCATATTTAATAAATTATCTTCAAATTTATCACTTTCAGGAATCTCAGCACTTTCGATTCCCCATACGTCAAACATTTCATTTAATTCCGTAGCCATTTCTTTATAACACCAAAGTGCTCCGCCAGCAGGGTGGATAAACCATATTTTTTGACGGTTCACAGCTGGTGAGACGTGTACTACGCCATTAGGTTTAATGGAGTTTGTTATTACATGAGCTATTCCTTGTATAGTGGGATAATCAAATACAATGGATACTGGCAAAGTTAGCTCAAATTTCTTATTTAGTTGAGCAATAAATTTCATGGCTAATAATGAATGGCCACCTATTTCAAAAAAGTTACTATCTAAATTGTGGTCTGAGTTTCTGAAGATATCCTTCCACACGTTTTGAACTTTTATTAAAGTTTCTTTATCTGCATGATAGATTTTGTCATTTTCCATCGTTGTAGTTTCAATACTATTTTCTTGGATTTCAAATTTAATTGTTTCATCAGCTATTTTTTGCATTTGAGAGATCCATTCTTGCTTCACTTCTGAGATCGCATTTTCCGTAAATAAGTCGTTACAGTATTCTATAGTGAAAGTTGAATTCTCTCCATCATGTTCTATGATAAAACTAAGATCGCATTTAGAAGTATCACTTAATACCGATTCCATTTTAAATTGAGTATACGGTTGCTTTTTCAAAAATCTATTATATACAAACATAACTTGAAATAGTGGACGATAGTCACTATTTCTACTCTTTAGAACAGACGGAATAATTCTTTCAATTGGAATATGCTCATATTTTATTATCTCTGCATAATCCTGTGTAATCTTTTCAGAAATACTTTTTAATGTAGCATCCTCAGTAAATTTCATTCTAAACGGTACAACATTAACATAATTTCCAATCGCTTCAAAATCCTGTTCGTAGGTTCTATTGGCTACCGGTACCCCAATGCAGATATCTCGTTGACCACTCAATCTAGCAAGAACATAAGCTGCCATTGCTAGATGAATGGAGAATTCTGTAATTGAAGTATTCTGACTAAAAGAAAGTATCTTTTGCTCTAGTTCTTTTGGTAATGAAAACTTTATATGTTTTCCATTTATTGTTTGGGTACTACCCTTCATCATTCTTGTTGAGAATCTTGATTTATTTGGAACCTGTTCTAGATACTCCTTCCAAAACTTAAGACCATTACTAAAATCCATTGAATTTTGATTATATGCAAATTGGAAGAATGCAGGATTCATTTCCTTGTTCTCCACTAAATCATTTTCAATAAGTTCATGTAACTCGTCTACAAATAATTGAGATGACCAACCATCAACTATTAGATGATGGAAAGTTAATAATAAATAATCCGCCTTGTCAGTACTAAATACTACCGCACGAAATCCTCCCTTATTGAAATCAAATTTCCTTTCTGCTTCAGTTTGAATTACTTTGCTTAAGTCTGCTTCCGTAACTGAATATTTAATTATTCCAGAATTCAATGAACCATCATATTTCTGTATATATTCACCATTGTCAGTTAAAATAATTCGTGATGATAAAATTGGATGTCTTCTTCGTAAATAGGAAATTGCTTTTTCTATTTTTGTAGTTTTACCTTTTTCAAAGTTCAACAGAAACGCTATATGATATTGAGATGCTCCTTCTTCTTGTTCAAAGAATAGTATCCCCTGTTGTCCCAAAGATAATGGAGCTTCAAGATTAGCATCAAATTTTTGTTTTATCTTGTCCAGTTTCTTAGGTACTACAGTATTCTTGCCATTCTTTAAAATATTCTTTTTCAGATAATCTGCTTGTTTTCGAATTGTTGGATACAAAAAGACAAATCCATGTGTTAACGATATCTGAAACTCAGCGGAAAGAAGGTTTGCGAGTCGTATCGCTAGTAATGAATGTCCTCCTACTGAGGCAAATGTAGTTGTAGCAGAATTAACTTTTCCCCCTATGACATCTTCCCAAATATTCGCAATAACTTGCTCCCATTTATCATGAATTCCGTCAAAATCATTATTACTTCTAAAAGGTATTAAAGATAATTCTCGTCGATTCGTTTTCCCATTCTCTAAATAAGGGAAAACATCCATCTGAACAAAAAAATTAGGAATCATATATGAAGGCAAACGTTTTTCAATATAGCTTCTTAACTCAGTCTCATCCCAAGATTTAGAATCACAACGTATATAAGCTACAAGCCATTGTTCTTCAACTTCTTCACGAACCTCTACAACTATGTCTTTTACGAAAGAAACTTCTCGTATGGTTTCTTCAATTTCACCAAGTTCTATACGAAGGCCTCTTAACTTTATTTGTAAATCTTTACGTCCTCGAAATTCGTAATTACCATCTTCTCTAATATAAACAAGATCTCCAGTGAGGTAAGACAATTGACCTGTAGAAGGACATATAACGAACCTCTCTTTTGTAACATCAGGAAGACCAAAATACCCCAACGCTAGACCTTCACCGGAAATCAGTAGTTCTCCTTCGCAACCAGTACCTAATATATTCAACTCTTCATCCACAACATGTACTGAAGCATTATCGATTGGCTGTCCCAAATCAATTTCTCTAAAAAGATGATTTTCATCTGGCAAACAAACTCTATAAGTAGTATCAATAGCTGCTTCAGTAGGACCATATAAATTTATAATCGGTATTGGTAATTTCGTTTGGATTTTCTTTACTAATGATGTTTGCAATGATTCTCCACCACAAAACAAAAGACGTAAAGATGTAAAACCAGATAATAATTCTAGTTCTGACAATAATTTAAGTACAGTTGGTACAAACTGTACAACTGTTACTTTATTACTTTTGATATCAGTTGCAATTTCAAATGGGTTGGATGAACCAATAACCATAGTGGCACCCGACGATAGTGGTGCAAATATCTCCCAAACGGAAGCATCGAATCCCGATGCAGTTTTTTGTAAAAAAACATCATCTTTTGTCCAAGAAAATTCTTTTTGCATCCATAGCATATGATTGACAATGGCACGATGCGGGATAACTACACCTTTTGGTCGTCCGGTAGAACCCGATGTGAAAATGATATAGGCTGGTGTTTCATTATTAATTAGAACTATTGGAGGATTTTCCGCTCTAATTTTAGCATGCTCTCTTAAATCTATTGAACTTCGATTAAAGGTTAAATCTGGAACAGAACCGTCAGTCATTACTATATTAACTTCTGCTTTTTCAATACAATATCTCAGTCTTTCTAATGGATAAGATGGATCAAGTGGTACATAGGCAGCTCCAGCTTTTAGAGTTGCAAGCATGGCAGCTATTAATGAAATGGATTTTTCTGATGCAATAGCAACACGGTCTCCCTCGTTAATACCCTTCTTTACAAGCAAATGGGCAAGAGCATTTGCCCAATCATCTAATTCTTTAAATGTTATAACAATATCTCTATCTTTTATTGCAATGTTATTTGGATATATAGTTACCATATGTTCAAAAGTACTTTGAAGAAACCTATTATTCATAATAATTTAGCGTATTGGTAGATCAATAACGCTGTCCTCCTTTGGGTTACTTTAGTATGTATTTTAAATTTAAAGCTATTAGAGTAAATAAACCTGTCGGGAGTTAGCTCCCGACAGATCTATTATTTATCCATTTACAATGCAGTCTGTACCATCTACATAGTGCTCTTTGTATTTATCTAAATTCCACAAATTAACGGTTTTCATTATCCAACGAGCTCTTTGCTTTTCCACATCCGTGATTTCTTCAACATCCTTACCATGAATAGAATGATTGTTTGACAAGGAGATAAATTCACCTGCTTTTAGTAGGTGTGGAGCCTTCAATTCATGCAGTAAAACTTTTATTTTATCTACGACTTCCTGGGCTTCTTCTGTAAGACCAACTGTCCGATTCTCAAAATATGCTATATCAAATTCTTCTTCATTTAATAGGATAGCGTGATTTTTTGCACGCCCCAATTCAGTACGATTACCATATGTCGATAAATCATCAAAAGGTGTATAGAATAGTTCTTGACGCATTAAACTTAAATCAGAAGGATCAAGTTTCTGAATTAAATCAATATTTTTGACGAATGTTGTAAAAATTTGATTTCCTTCATAGGCCCTCATTGATAACATATTCACAAAATCAGGTCGAACGAAATGATTTGCTAAGTCTTTATGAAATCCTAAAGCTACCAGTGCCTTTTGTGATTGTGTTTCTGATAAAGATTTCATTGGATAGATATCTTGAAAGACATCACCATCGTTTACATTTATATATCCAATAGCTGGCATTTCCATGACTTGAGCATAGAATTGAAGAAAACCTTCCCCAACATATGTTTTTTTAAGCTCTCTTTTTGATTGAACTGGTGATTCATGGTCAAAAATAGGAACATCATTATCTATAGGACAGTTTTGTAGGTATAAATATGGTTCTTCCTTCCAAACCCTATCGCCCGCAGCTTTTATTTTTTCCACAATCTCTTGTAATTCATCATCGTTTTCAACAATGTTTTCAATCTCTGAACGAAAGGAAGTGTAATCTTCATAGGGATTACTTTTTAAATCCAAAAATTTATTTGTAAGAAGTTGATTCTCTGCACCTGTAAACACATAATCAACTTTTAATTTATTCTTCGTACTTGCTTTAGTATTTACATCCATTAACTAAGCTCCACTCCTATTGATTTTATTTTTACGCAGTAAATCACTAAAGTCTAGATGCGAAAAAAATCTAGCAATCTTCTGAATAATAGGGCCCTATTAATATGTAAATACATGAAATGATTGCGGGTGCTACCAAATTTTAACACGTGAATTTTCAGAATTCAATGAATGTTATAAAAATGAATCTTCTTACTCATTACCACTCACAAAAGAGCTAAGAATGCTTTTATAACAGGTCAATGTCATTATTCGTCCTTTTCTAAACATAGGGCATGGCATTGTTACAATGAATAAAAAGGAAAAATGAGAAAAAAGTTATTTTGGTGTTTCATGAAGCCCGCTTTAAGGTAATTGAATGCCTTGTAAATAACTGAGGCTTTTTAGAAATATCGAGAGAGTACAAGGAAATGATTAGTGAGCTAAATTACTTTTATATGTGATTAAGTAAGTCTTCTAATTCAATCAGGAATCGACTTTTTCTACTTCTTTGAATATGCGAAGTTCCAGAGTGTAAGGAACATCCTTTATTGACCTTACGGAGTAAATGATTAAAACCAAGAGAACTGAAGAATACACCTTTCGGCCCAGCATTATTAATTTTTGGGAGCAAAGCGCTTATTGCGACTTTCTACTTATTTTTTCTCAGTTAGTTTCCGATAGGTTGGGGAAATTGATATCTCTTTCGGCAAGGCTGTGCAGGACTCATGGACTGTAGTCTTGAGCTATACAGACCGTTTGTTGTCAGGTCATTTAATGCCGAAGCAACACATCATTCCAAAAATAAAAATATATTCTATCGAGGTAATTGTTGAAAATATTGTCCACTAAAAATAGCCCTCCTTCATTTACATGATGATATTCACCTTGGCGAACGATCCCTTTTCAACAAAATCCACTTCAAAAAAAAACACTGTTAGGTAATCTAATAAAGTGGGAGATATTGTATAAAATCATTAGTATAATTGATGAAATTACATTAAGAAAGGAAAGATCATTATGCAAATGTTTATACATGCTTTAAAAAAGAACACTACATGTATCTTTGAAACCATTTATCTGTATATACTGTTCTTTTTTTCAGAACTACAAACTACTACTGCAAGCTTATTAAAAATAAAGTAGCGATTTATGTAATTAAAACCTCTTGAAAAACTTATGATAAAAGATCCTCTAGTTCCGAACATTCCCTAACGATAATTTTATTTCATCTCCAAAGTCAAAACTTTCAACAGTCAAAACAGCCATTTTTCACGCTTTGTATGTACGATCCCTCAAGGGCGAAATGACAATCTCTTTGCTGGATCCAGATCAATAAGCTTGGAAATCCGACTAGCGTTTTAATAATTTGACTCAGCCCTGCTGTGACTCTAGTCTAAACAACCTGACTAGAAATGCAGCTGAGCCCCTTTTTTCAACAGGAAATAATTCTACCCATCATCCCTATTGGACTACCGCTTACTGGCCGTGAAATAGTGTGGAAGAAGTGTGTTTCCACACTGCAACTCACGGTTCATGTTTTCTACTTGTTGTACTAACTCTTTGAGTACGATCTGCAACGCTTACTAATAACTTAAAAATCCCCCTGGTTCAGCTTACTACTACCCCCCTTTAGTAAAATTTTAGATGCAAATTACATATCATAGAATGTCGCCACTCTGTTCAAATTCATCAACATAAACGATATGCCCATATCCTGGAGGGTAATTTTCGGTTTTTATCTTTGAAACAATGGTTTGAATATCACTTGGATAAAGATGTACTTTTCAATTGAAAAACATAAGTTCATCAAAAAGGGACAAACTGTATTTGAAAAAAGAAAGGAGATGTGAGACATGACAAAAAAATTTAATAAAGGCAGCCGTAATCAAAATTCACCGCAATTACATGGACAAGTTCCTGTTAGTGGTGACAACAGTAAAGGAAATAAAAGAAATAAAGATCAGAGCTCTAAAACAGAGTAATTAGATGAAACAAACCGGCCAAATTCAGACCGGTTTGTTTCATTTATAGATAATCTTCTTTGTTATTGTTTAGAAAGCGATCTAAATGATTTATTTCCTTCAAGTTGATGATTAATTTGGTTCCCATGGATTCTCACCAAAAAGGGAGACTCGCTGAATTACCATGTGCACTGGACACCCTTTGATTTCAAAAAAGTCCCATTCTGTATCAGTCTACATAATCAGCGTTATCCGAACTGTAAATATACCCCTACAAAACTGCCCCCAAATTGTGGAGAACGGTCGGTTTTCATAAACTTATCTGATGTTAATTACTCTTGAATAGTTAGTATTCATGTTGATTGGCTATTCGATTCATTTTGTATTAAAACCTTGTGCTATACTGTTTTTGTCTCCAAAACATCATTATCCTTATGAGTATAAGTAATGTTTCTTGTCATCCGACTAACCACCACTAATACTGCAATGTTAACAAATAGCGCGATAATTCCTACATTCAGGTCTTTAATTGCTTGAGGAAGATAAGGAAACAGTTGACCAATTTTTATGTTCCCTAGTTCCATAATAGAGACTAGCACGCCTCCTGTTATAATCCCGGCGAATGCTCCTTGTTTGGTTACAAAATTCTTTCTCATCAAACTTGCGAAAAAGGCAGGAGCAAGTTGTGTGATAAAATTATAGGCGATTAAAGCGAGACTAAAGAGGGAATTTCCACCTTTAAAGGTCAAGTAAATCCCTACGAGCGAAATTAGCGGAACCAAGTATTTAACCAGTTTTGCAATCTGATTTTCCGTTGCTGATGGAGTGAATACGCTATATACATTTTTTGCGAGCAATGTTGATATTGACATCAACAGCATAGAGCTTGGCACTAAAGCGGCTAACACGCCAGTTCCACCAATTAAGCCCACAAACCATGGATCAAAATCCTGTTTAGAAAGTTGCAGCAAGATAAGATCGGCTTCGCTGCCTTTTAATCCAGGCGTCTGTAAGATAGCTGCAAATCCGACAAAAAAGGCAAACAACAAAATCAATTGGTACATTGGCATTAGGATTGCATTTTTTCTTAAAGCTTTTTCGCTAGAGGCGGCATAAATAGGAGAAAACCCGTGCGGCCACATATAAAATCCAATCGAACTTAATATAACGGTTGATATATACCACGAAACGCTCATTCCTTTATCCGGAAGTATGGTATAGTTCGGCTTTGCACTTTCAATGGCCTCATACATAGGTTGAATACCTCCATAATAATGAAGAGGGAAATAAACTCCTAAAAATACGACGATGCCAAGAATCAGAATGTCCTTCAAAATAGCTGTCCTGGCAGAACCGTTAATACCGGAGACCATTACAAAAATGGTTACACCAATTGCTCCAACCCAAATGGCAGCTGTAGAGGAGATTGCGCCATATGATGTTGCAGAAACGATATACCCTAACCCCTTCAATTGCAGGACTAAGTAGCAAGTACAAGCTATAACACCAATAACCGCAACAAGCACACCAAGATAAGGACTTTGATATTTTTTTACAAAAAAATCAGATTGGGAAACTAATCGGTGTTTCTTTGCATACCTCCAGATAGCAGGAAATGTCCAGTAGGAGATGACTGTTGCCAGGCAGCCGTATGATACGATACTAAAGATGGACCCCCCTTCCCCATAAGCCGAACCACTTGCCCCTAAAAAGGTAAAGGTAGTATACATTTCACCTGCGGACAAGAGGAAAATCAGTAGGGTTCCCATTCCGCGTCCTCCAACCGACCATTGCTCTAAGTTCATTTCTTTCCCTTTTTTAGCCTGAATACCAATCAAAACAGAAATGACGAAAAAAAACAGGATGAAAAACACGGCAATATTCATTTTGAATCTCCCTCCTGATTAGCAGGATCAAATAGATAGATAATCCCCATAATACCTGTGGTTAGCACAGACCAGAGTACAATCCAAAAGTGAAAAAATGGCATTCCAAGTACATAGGGAGTCACTTTATTTGTAAACAAAGCGCCTACAATAAAGCCAAGAAACGGGATAATTCCGAGCCAATATATTTTTTTCATACGCTCAACCCCCTAGTATGATAGATTTAACACTTTAAAAGTCCCGTGAACAAATAACTTCACCCCATATTGTAAAGCCTGTTCATCGAAAGTGAATTGGGGATGATGGTGAGGATGAATAATCCCTTTTTCTTCATTACGAGCTCCTATTACAATATAAGATCCCGGAACTACTTTTTGAAAAGCAGAGAAGTCTTCACTTCCCATAATTGGCTTTAAAATCTCTCGACTCTCTTCACCAAATACTTCACAGACCGTTTCGTCCATCAATCGAGTTACGTCTTCATCATTAATGGTAGGAGCATAACCGAACTGATAATCGATTTCATAAGTAGCTCCATGCGCTTCAGTAATTCCTTTTACAATCCGTTCCATAAAGGTTGGAATCTTTTCCCTCAGTTCCGGATTAAAGCTTCGAACGGAGCCTCCAATGCTTACACTACTTGGAATAACATTAATCGCACTTCCCGCATGGAACTGAGTCACTGAAATAACAAGAGCGTCCTGTGCATCTTGATATCTCGAAACAATGTGCTGGAGATTTGATACCACCTGAGTTCCAATTGCTATGGGATCAATGGTTAGTTCGGGCTGTGAGGCATGCCCTCCCTTACCCACTACGGTAATGTTAAAAGTATCAGCTCCAGCCATCATCGGACCGTAACTCAAACCAATTTTCCCTAAAGGAAGAGTCGACAAGAGATGAGTGCCAATGATCATATCTACTCCATCAAGCACACCGGCCTCCACCATCTCTCGGGCTCCACCCGGCGGCAGTTCCTCAGCATGTTGAAATAAAAAACGTACCTCCCCTTTTATTTGATCCTTTAACTGGGTAAGAATCTTTGCCGTGCCAAGCAGCATCGCCGTATGTCCGTCATGTCCGCAAGCATGCATCACTCCTGAATTCAGTGACACAAAGTCAAAATCATTCTCTTCTCCAATTGGAAGCGCATCCATATCTGCCCGCAGTGCAATAACCTTCCCAGGCTGCCGGCCAATCAAACGAGCCATTATACTCGTTTTTGTCGGACGTGAAATTTCTAATTCACCAAAAGTTTGTAGCGTTTCATAAACAAATTGTGCTGTTTTTCCCTCCTGAAAAGACAGCTCCGGATGCTTATGTAAATATCTTCTCCAAGCAATCACTTCATCTTTAACAGTCTCGATTAAATCATGAAACATCATCGTTTGAGACACCCACTTCAACCCCTTTTTCATTCAATTTACATAACAACCATTAATTTAGGATAGTTTAAGGAAAAAATTCCTTAAATAGATTATAATCTCACGCGGTTTTTATTTCAATATTTTTTGAAAATTCCAAACCGTTTTTTTCGCACTGAATCCAATTGTTGAATTTTTCAATACTTTGATATGCGACATGAAGTAGAAATAAAAAAGCACCCAAATTATGGGTGCCTTTAATTTATAATAATCGATGAATTTTACTCGGCCTTCCACGGGTGGCGTTAGCCTCTTCACCAATGCATTGTGCCAAATCAACTTCGCACATATCCGCAACAATACGCCGTACATTGCGCTCTGTCATCTCAAGATGTGTCGCTAATTCCTTTGTTGTAAACTCACTCCAGCCCATTCTTTGAACGAGAGCCGATATCTTTTTATACGTTTTAACACTGATATTCCCCTTTTTTAACTTTTCGATAAGGAGTTTATTATGCGTCCGGGCAGCATATTGCAGTTCTTTCTTTTTGCCTGGTGATTCGATAATCTTACCATCATCTTGAATAATCACAATTTCACGCTTCTTCATCTCTTTTGAATGTTGAATAGCACGAAAAGCATTAATTTCCGCCGAATAGGCAGTTTCGCCGAAGCCAATACCAACGGCAACGGTTGTATCTGCTTCAAAAGCCAATCTTTGAATGGTATCTTCGAGCGTAATGATTTCTCGTTCAATTGCGCCGCGAGAACTAAAGATCATGTATCTTCCATTCCCTTTCTCTGAAAAGGAACCATTTATTTTTTCACCAAGTTTAATTAACATCTCTTTTAGCCGAAGCTCCAAGTACTGTAAATGATAAGGAGTTTTCATTTCCTCTGCCACTTTGTCAAAGTGTTCAACTTCAATGATCTCCACTCCGATTTGTGTATCCTTAAAGTAGGAAGTCTTTACTTTTTCAGAAAGAATTCGAAGCGTTTGCCGCACTTCCATCTTACTCATCGACATACGGTAGGCTGGAATGCCATATTCCCTTAAAACTTCACACACAGACGGAAAACAAGAAAAAGCGCCTTCTGTCTTTCCCTCATTCCATAAATTCAAGTGAAAATGAACCAATTCATCCGTATCAGCATCTGTCTCAAACACTTTCGTATAAATCTTTTTGGTTTTTATATTCAACTGTGACAAAGCTTCTTCGCTAATATTATTTGAGGACATAGTGTCGATACTTAGATGCTCAATGATTTTCCCTTGTTCGTAGATCAACTCTAAAAAGGATTTATAAAAACCTGATTCCGTAGCAGGAACATGGACCATTATTTTATCTGTACCTAGTGTTTTTTTTGCAATTTCATAGGGAAGTGGACCAGAAAAAAGCCATGCATGTACGTGAGAATCATATTCTTTTACAATATTATCCACCTCTGCGGTCTTTACATAAGGCAATGAGATGAATTCCAACTCATGTTTATATTCTTCTGCCAAAACTAAAATTTGTTCTATAGAAGTTTCTAGACCGACTAGTCCGATTTTATACATCCAGTAATCGACTTCCTTTATCATCTGTAATATATTCATTGTTCTTTGTAGAATATCCTGGTTTAACGTAAGTCATGTTAGTGTAATGCTAATTCTTCTGCTATCTAACTTTTGCTCAATTTATATTGATTCCTGTTTAATAGTTGTTTTGTTACTCTTGATCATATCAGAAGCAAAAAAAGAAAAGTATGATAGAAATGAAATATATAGCTGTATTCACACCTACGCCGGCTTTTCCCTCTTATACCATTTTATCATGCAACATGAAGGAAAAATACGTTGTATAAGCTATTCAAATGATCCACAACTACTTTTGAATTCCAGCACATATAATCCATTTTTACAAACAAGAGCCTCGATTTTCAACTGAAATCGAGGCCTTCCAATCAATAAATATAAATTCTAGACTAGGTCTTGTTAATCCTCGTCGGAAGAGAACGAAAACGTGGATGCTCAGCAAGGATAGAACCTCTCATCTGTTTGACGACAGGATGTTCTGACGAAAAAAACTGATTTTTAGAATCGTAAAGCTCGATTAATTCTCCTTTTTCCAGTACACCCAAAGTATCAGCGATTGAATAGGCCGCTTTAATATCATGTGTAATAAAAAGATAAGATAAGCCGAAGTCTTTTTTTAACTCACTTAATAATTCTAAAATTATAGTTTGATTAACCATATCTAGACTACTTACGGATTCGTCTAAGACGATTAGCCTTGGCTTAAGAGAGATTGCTCTAGCAATATTAATTCTTTGCAATTGTCCACCGCTAAATTGGTGTGGATATTTTTTCAAATCCTTCTCACTCAGGCCTACTCTTTCCAATAACTCAATAACGGTTCTTTTTTGTTCGGCTACGGTTAGTTTTTCATAGTTTTCTAATGGCTCGCCTATAATATGCTCGGCTGTCATTCGTGGATTGACAGATGAATACGAATCTTGAAAGACGACTTGTAGATCTCGGCGTATCTTTTTTCGAATAAGCTTATCAGCAGTATAAATATCATGCCCTTGAAACAGAACTTGTCCTTGCTGTGGACGTTCTAAGCCAAGAATCACTTTTCCTAATGTGCTTTTTCCAGCTCCACTCGTCCCAAGTAGTCCTAAACATGTTCCTTCGTCAATAGAGAGGGAAATGTCAGTGAGTACTTTTTTTGAATGGTCTTTCCATTTTAAAAAAGCATGAGAATTATAGCTATGAGTTACTGCTTTTACTTGTAATAAACTCATTTGTTCACCCCTCAAAAGAATGCAATTTATATATCACAACATATGGGTGATAGGTTCTTCATGATTTAATATAAGGCGGGCATTTAGCAGTTTCTTTGTATACTCATGCTGTGGATTATCAAATAATTCAAATACATTTGCAGTTTCTACAATTCTGCCATGTTGCATAACCACTACATCATCTGCCATTTCAGAAATGACTCCCAGATCATGAGAAATGAGTAAAATGGATGTTCCATATTCAGAACGAATTTTATCCAAGTGGCGAAGTACTTGTAATTGGTTATGAACGTCGAGTGCAGTTGTCGGCTCATCAGCAATAATAACGGAAGGATTTAAACATGCTGCCACCGCAATCATCACGCGTTGAAGCATACCTCCACTCAATTGAAAAGGATAGCTTTTTAATAGTTTCGCGGGATCTGGCAGGTTTACATTCTGCATCGCATCGATGGCAAGCTCTTTTGCTTGTTTTTTATTCAATGAGGTATGTGACCTAATCGTTTCGATAAATTGATTGCCGATTGTAAAAACAGGCGTAAATGAATTCATCGGATTTTGCATAATGAAGGCAATATCCTTGCCACGAATTTCACGTATTTCTTTATCGTCTAAACCATTCAATTCTCGTCCTTGGAGGGTAATGCTTCCTTCAATCGTCGTTGTTTTCCGATCAAGAAGCTGCAGAATGGACATACTCGTAACGGTTTTACCACTCCCACTTTCCCCAACAAGCCCCAGTACCTTCCCTTTTTCCAGTTCAAAATTAATATCCTGAACGAGGGTGGAAGCACCATCTTTTGTTTGTACCTGTACATGTAGATCGCTCACTTTTAATACATTCGACCGTTCTGTTCTCAATCTTCTCATTCCTTTTTATTAACGACGTTTGACTCCAAAACGTTCTGATAGCGCTTCGCCTAATAAATTGAAGGTGACGACAACGAGCATAATCATCAAACCTGGATATAGCATTAATTCTGGATTCGTCCGGATATACGATTTCCCCTCATGAATCATTGCTCCCCATTCTGGAGTAGGGGGTTGCACACCTAAACCTAGAAACGACATGGCGGATATATCCATGATGGCCCAACCCATTTCCAATGTACCCATAACAGCTAGCGGAGGGAGAACATTTGGAACAATATGTTTCTTTATTATCTTCCATTGAGAAGAACCGCTTATTTTAGCTGCCGCAATATAGTTTTGTTCTTTCAGACTAAGTACCATTCCTCGGAAAATTCTCGCATAATACACCCATTGCACAAGCATCAATGCTAAGATGACCTGTTTAAGGCCAGGTCCCAATATGCCAACAAGTCCAAGAATGAGCAAAAGATTCGGAAATGCCATAACACCATCACAAAGTCTCATTAGCACCTGGTCCACCCATCCACCTTTATAACCAGCAATGGTTCCAACAATCAAACCGATGCCTAAAGATGAAATAAAGATTAATGTGGCAAATCCTAACGAAATGCGAGCTCCATATAAGATGCGTGATAACGTGCATCTCCCTAAATGATCAGTTCCCAATGGATACTCAAAGGAAGAGGGCTGTAGTTTATTAGCTAAATTGACAGCAATGGGATCATTAGGTGCAATCCAAGGAGCCAAGATGGTTATGATAAATAGGAAACTCAATATTATCGAACAAAGGACAATCACTTTCTGACTTCTCATCATAATGCGAAGACTTGTTATCATTGACGTTGCCCTCCTTTTCTGGAGATGCGTGGGTCGATGCACATTTGAATAAGGTCAACAATCAAGTTGCTAAAAATGAATAGTCCCGCTGCTAAAAGCACATAGCATTGAATGACAGGAACATCCCGATTAAAAATAGCTTCAATAAAATAACGACCAAATCCTGGCCAGGAAAAGACCGCTTCGACGATAATGGTTCCAGTCAGTAGCTTTCCTAAATTCATCCCTAGTCCAGTAATCATAGGAGATATGGCTATTCTCAATACATGTTTTCCCATAATCACTTTTTCATGAATCCCTCTTGTACGAGCAAAAAGGATATAAGGTTCCTGTAAATTTTCAAGAACACTGGCGCGTAACAATCGAGTATACAAGGCTATTAATGGCAAAGCTAAAGTAACGGAAGGGAGAACCAGATGTTGCAAAGTTCCGATTCCTTCAACAGGGAATAGGTCGAGTTTAACAGAAAAGAAAAAAATCAATAAATAACCAAGCCAAAAAGAAGGGATGGATGCCCCGAAAAAAGAGAGAATTCGACTAAAATGGTCAATACCACTGTTTTTCTTTATGCCTGCCAAAAATCCAAGAGGGACACTGACCAGGACCGCTAATATGATGCTACCTAAAGCTAACTGAATGGTCGCTGGCATTCGATATGTAACCTCGTCCCAAACAGGTTTATTTGAAACATAAGATATGCCAAAATCAAATTGGCATATCTTAATGATAGAGTTTACATATTGAACATGGAGGGGTTGATCTAAGCCAAACTCATGTCTTTTCTGAGCCAATATCTCATCTGTAGATTGGATATGTGCTGCAGATAAATATGCCTCAGCTGGGTCCACGGGTGAAAGGTGAATCATTCCAAACGTTAGAAGAGTGACCAAAAGAAAGATGGGAATGATGGCAATAATTCGTTTCAAGATATAAGTTCCCATGAAAGCCCTCCTGTATCTTACTACTCGATGCTAATTCCTGTGAATGGATGTTCATCCCGGTTAGCAGGGAATGTGAAATTTGATACATCTTTTTGATAAACAGCTATTTTCTTAATATAAGAAATAGGTACAATAGCTCCTTGGTCTTGCAGTGATTCCAAAATAGTCGAGTAAAGTTCTTGACGTTCTTTTTCATCTGTTGTTCTAGGAACATCAGCAATTTGTTTTAACAACTTATCTTTGTTCGGATAAGATGAAATGGCTTCGTTAAATCCAAATCCTTCTGAACCAACGATGTTTACGAAAGTATGAGGATCATAGGGTGCGCCATAGTTACTAAAGAAATTCAATTCAAATTCATTAGCTTTGAATCTTTGAATTTGTACCGTAAGCTCAACTCCAACGATATTTAATTTAACACCCAGTGCCGCCCACTCAGATTGTAATGTTTCGGCCATTGCTTTTTGAATCGATTCTGCAGAGTCGTACATTAACTCGATTTCAAGTGGTTTTCCGTCTTTCTCACGAACGTTTTTTCCTTTTGGCAGCTTCCATCCTGCTTCATCTAATAAAGCTTGTGCTTTTTCAACATTATAATCAATCGCTGTTACATCAATGTCTGAAGTATACGGGAAGTTTGTCGGTAAAATAAAATCTGCCTTCTCTTCCAACCCAGAAGTAACTCCTTCAACCATTGCTTTTTTATTAAATCCATATTGTAACGCCTGACGAACACGTAAATCTGAAAGCTGTTCTTTCTTCGTATTCATAACTAGTTGTCTTGTCGCAACCGGCTCAGAAATACTAGTCTCATAGGTACCTGTTGTTTCTAATTGTTTGAACGAATCTAGACTGATAACCCCTTCACCATAAATAAGGTCTAGGTCTCCTTTTTCAAAAGCAAGAACTCGGGTTTCAGCATCAGGAATGATCTTGACTTTGATTTTCTTTACTTTAGGGAGCTCACCCCAATAATTTTCATTGCGTTTGAAAATAGCATATTCATCTGCTTTATATTCTTCCAAAATCCATGGACCTGTACCGACTGGTTTTGTAACGCCTTTTGAAGTGTCACCATCTTTAGGGAATCCAGCATCACCTAAGAAACGGACTGGACGAACGACGGCTAACTCTTGAATAGTAGGATAATATGGCTCCTTTAATGTTAGTTTAAACGTGTTTTGGTCAATTACCTCCGTTTGATCCACTTTCGGAATAAAGCCCAACCAACTATGTAAATCAACATTCTTCAATATAGCATCAAAGTTCTTTTTCACAATTTCAGCATTAAAGCTTGTACCGTCAGAAAATTTCACATCTTGACGCAGGTTGAACGTATATTCCTTCCCATCCTTGGAAATTTCCCAAGATTCAGCTAAATGTGGTTTCAGCTCGCCTCCATCTTGGTAGCTAACCAAAGGTTCATATACCATCGATTGAGCGAATAATTGAGAAGGATTATAGACATGCGGATTCATTTCACCTATATCTCTAGGCCAAGCAAAAGTAAGCATGTCTTTACTGTCTTTATTTGAAGTTGAATTTTCTTTTGATTCATTTGTACATCCAAGTAAAAGCGTTGATAAAATTAAAACGATGGCAGATATAAATAACACTTGTTTGCTGCTTCTTCTTTTTGACATAACATTGGTGCCTCCAGTACCATATTGAGAATCATTTTCAATTCTAAAGAGTAACTATATTATTGTCAATATAATGTCGAAACTCTAGAATAATATGTTTTGTTAGAAACATAGAACCTCAATATCCTTTTCATTTATGAATGATGATGCTACTCCAAATAATATATATTTGAATTCAATCTCGCTTTGGAGAGTCTTCACCCCTTGTTGAAGTTGTCCTTTTTCAGCTTATCCCCCCACCCCACAGATGATCTGTTATCTCCAAGCCTTCTTGCAAAAGTTGATTTTCCGACACCCGCGGACACTCCGATAACCATGATTCATTCCATTGATATACCCGTTTCCTCACCTTATTTATTAAAATGACCAGTAAGCTTACCAAATACATATCTCTATTCACCACTTTTAGTTCCATAAGAAAAGGCGACCCTTCTTAATGAAGAATCGCATCAGTTAATTGAGAGAAAAAATGAATGGTTACTTCGGTGCACTGGCCTCTTAAGAAAGGCTTTGTTTTTTCTCTATTAAATCAGTTGCCCTAAATGTTTCTTTGCCTCGTAATCAACAAGTTTTTCATCCTGCTTAATTCGTGTCAGATAATCCGGGTTGGCGATAAGCGGACGTCCGATTGCCGCAACATCAATGATGCCTTTTTCCAGTGCCGCTTCTGCTGTTTCAGGATCAAGCCCCCCCACTCCAACTATTATTCCATCCCAGTGGCTGCGTACCAATTCATGCATGGTTAATCCTCTTGCAATCGGTTTGGTGAATTCCATCGTGGACGGGTGGATCATTGTGACTCCTGTTTCTTTAAACGCTTCAATAAATGTTTGGATCGCTGTTTCAGGATCTTCCCACATGTAAGACGGCTGGTCAATTTTCAAAGCTGAGAAACGAATAAGGGTACGATCCACTCCAACCGCATCAATAACCGCTTTTAGCACTTCCTTCATAAAGGTCAGACGCTGTTTTAAATTACCACCGTACCGATCGGTCCTTTTATTGGAAGTGTCGGAATTGAACTGGTCTATTAAGTAGCCGTGTGCACCATGAATTTCAACGCCGTCAAAGCCAGCATCCATCGCATTCTTAGCAGCTTGTTTATATTGGTTCACCACTTCTTCAATATCCGTCTCTGTCATTTCTTCAGGAGTATCAAAAGGTTTTCCGAATCGTGAAACCTTTCCTTCAGCAGCGATAGGAGAAGGAGCCTGCGGAGGAAGTCCTCCTGCAATTTCATGGTGGCTTGCACGGCCAACATGCCAGATTTGCGCTATGATCGTTCCGCCTTCAGCGTGTACAGCTTCCGTTACTTTTTTCCACCCGTTGATTTGCTCTTGTGTATATATTCCTGGAACTCCAGGATTGCCCTTTGCTCTTGGTGAAATCACTACACCTTCAGTAATGATAAGTCCGATTCCATCTTGAGCCCGTTTTCGGTAATATTCTACGGTCAGGTCATTTACAACACCGGTTTCGTTATCAGCAAACGACCGTGTCATAGGAGCCATTGCCGTTCTTGTTCTTAAGTTCCATGCACCTATTGTTACAGGTTCAAACATTTTAGTTTTTATTGTATTCATTTGAATTCCTCCTGTTAACCGCTTTATTGAGCTGACTTTTAGTAACTATTATTGTGTAAGATTATCCGATAAGTGGTTAATTTTCAAATAATTCACTCTGATCTTCATAGTTTTTGATAAAATATGGTAATAAAGACCAGTAAAAACGATTTTACCCTTATGGTATTCTTGTTAACTTTTAGATATTAAGGAACAGGATAGCACAAGAATGTTTATAAGGACTGGACATAACCTTATTAAAAATAAAAAAGATGGGGTGTTTTTATGTGGAAACGACAAATGGTTGAAACAAGCCGTGGAAAGTTCGAGGTCTTTGTCCAAGGAGAAGGTGAACCTGTTTGTATCACTCATTTATATAGCGAATTTAATGAACTTGGCTATTATTTTGCTGATAATTTTGTAAGTGATTTTAAAGTTTTAGGGAAGCATTAGTATTGGAGCGATGGAGTTTTGCAGGACATTCAACTGGAGGAATGTTAGCGTTGGTCTATGTAACATCATTTCCTAATACCCTTTCAAAGTTAATGGTCGGAGGGGCAACTGCTACAAAAAAATATATGGAACACGAAGGAAGTATGTATAGCCCCAGTAGTTCACTTAACAAGAGGTTGAAAGAGATATTCTCTATTTTGAAGTCTCCGGATACCACTATTGAGGAAAGAAGATCTGCCAATAGAGAATGGACAGATATGTCTTTATACAATATTGAAAAAAAAGCTGAATATTTTCAAAGACCTTCCAGTGGCAAAGTAGTACATAGAAGGTTAGATTACTTTTCTTTTAATGACCTACTAATTTTGATTTACAAAAAGAACTATCAAAAGTTAGAATTCCCACCATTGTTTATTGTGGACGACATGATGCACAATGCCCTTTAGTCTTCTCAGAAGAAATCGATGCTGGATTGATGGATTCGAAACTTTATATCTTTGAAGAGAGTAACCACTTCCCTTATTTAGAAGAAAATGCGAAGTTCCTTAATATGGTTTCGGATTTTAGAAGAATAGAATACAAAACAGTGTAACTAATGGGGCGTAAAAAATTATTAAGTTCTTTAAAAGCACCAATATCCTTTTTCAAACAAAAAAGCCAGACAGAGAAAATCTTTTCCCTGCTGGCTAATTTATCTTTTTCCATTAATATATCTTATTAGTCTCGTGCAGTTCTGATAAAAAACGATACGATCAAGCCAATGATTGCTAGGACAAGACCAAAAATGAAGGCATCTTGAACGCCTGCAGTCAATGAACCGCTAATGGCAGATGGATCGAACGGATCTTCTGCATTTGCCATATAATTTTTTTGTGATGCTGACATGATGGTAATGGCAACGGTTGTACCGATGGCCCCCGATACTTGTTGCAATGTATTCATTAGAGCCGTTCCATCCGGATAAAGATTTTTCGGCAGTTGATTCAGGCCATTTGTTTGGGCTGGCATCATGACCATCGAAACACCAATCATAAGGAGAGTATGCATGACGATTACCATAATGATCGATGTTTCAGTCGTTACGTTCGTCAAAGTCCATAACATGACAATCATGATAATGAAGCCTGGGATCACTAATCCCCTTGGTCCGAACTTATCAAAAATGCGCCCCGTAACCGGAGACATGATACCATTAAGCACTCCACCAGGTAAAAGTACGAGCCCAGCAGAAAACGCAGCTAATGCAAGCCCGGTTTGCAAGTATAACGGTAAGAGAATCATGGATGACATGATGATCATGAAGGTGATGAAGACGGTTATTAACCCTATCGTGAACATCGGATATTTAAAAACGCGCAAGTCAATCATCGGTTTATCCATGTTGAATTGTCTTACAGCAAACAGGAACAGCGCTATAAGGCCAACAATGATCGAGGATAGAACTATCGCATTATTCCACCCTTGCTCTCCAACAATACTAAAGCCATAAACAATTCCACCAAAACCAATGGTCGATAAAATAATGGATGGTACATCGATTTTAGGTTTGGTGATTGTTGAAACGTTTTGCATATACTTGAGACCGAATAGTAAAGCGATCACAAAGAACGGCAAAGACACCCAGAAAATGTAATTCCATTTTAGATTTTCAATAATCAAACCTGAAACTGTCGGCCCGATGGCTGGGGCAAACATGATCACCAGCCCCATCAATCCCATCGTCGCTCCCCTTTTATGAATAGGGAAAATCAATAAAATGGTATTGAACATGAGGGGCAATAAAAGACCCGTTCCGATAGCCTGGATGACACGGGCTAGCATCAAGATGCCGAACCCAGGTGCAATTGCTGCAATGAGCGTCCCAATGATCGAGAACACCATTGATGCAATGAATAATTGACGGGTATTGAACCACTGAATCAAGAGTCCCGAAACGGGAACCAATATCCCCAATGTCAATAAGTAACCCGTTGTCAGCCATTGCACGGTGGAAGGACTGACATTGAATTCCTGTATTAAATCCCCCAGCGCCATGTTTAAAGCCGTCTCGCTGAATAACCCAATGAACCCTGCAATTAAAAATGCAATTAAAATGGGGGTCGTTCTAATGACTGGGTTTTGTTGCTGTCCTGCATCTGTAGACATAAAATGATTCCTCCAATTACTAACTGTTCGACCTAAGCTTATAATAATTTTTCCCGATGAATTATTTATTTATCAGCAATAATGGTATCTGTTCCGCAATGGCTTGGAGAGGTTCCCCGTTTTTCGCCGTTAAGGATAAAAGGATACCTCCTTCAATTAAAGCATTAATTACGATACTCAATTCCTTTGACCGTTTCTCACTGTATTCCGCCTCGAGTAATTTCTTCACATAAATGGATTGCCAATCTTCTATCGCTTCTTGACAGGCCGTTCTTATCTGCTCACTCGTCGTATATGTTTCCGCTGCAATCGTCCCGATTGGCAGTCCTAATAGATTTTCACTATCACCAAAAACCTCGGATAATTGAAAAATATGAGCCTGAATGGCTTTGATAGGGTCTTCTATTTCATCAAATCCCCGTCGAATTTCATCTATCACGAATTCTTTTGTATGATTAATCGCCTCTATCGCCAATTCCTCTTTGCCTTTCGGAAAATAATGATACAGCGAACCTTTTGGGATACCACTTTCCTCAATAATGTCCTTAAGCCCTACACCATAATATCCACGTATTCGAAAAAGCCGGGAAGCAGCTTCAATAAGAATGTCTTTAGAGTTTCGTTTTTCTGCCATAGCTGGATCACTCCTTGAAATTATATCAACCGGTCTATTAGCACTATACTTGCATATCATTGTTTTGTCAAAGATGACAGCTTTTGAGTGGATGGGATTTACTAATGAACCCATTTGAAATACTTTTACAACAAAAAGAACACCTCATATTGGTGTTCTCTGCAAGTTTAAAGAATAGAGGAAATCAATACCTTCTATATTGTACCCAGTATTTATTAAACGCTTCCAATTATCAAACACATCGGCCTTTCTTTTCATAACATATTCGGTATCTTCAAGGATTCTTGTCATGATTTTTGAAATCAAGAATAGCAATTACAAACATGCCAAAGCTTAGCATCAGGGAAATAACTTCGAAAGTACCCATTCACATCGCCTCCTTACATCCAGCTTTTCCTGATCGGAGATTGTCCTATACAAGGAAAAACATGAATCAGAAACTTTTAATCAAAAAAAGAGTAAACCCAATCAGGGTCTACCCTCCTACTTCAGTCATATCATTTAAATATCTAAAGTTCCCATTCTTGAGAACTTCCTTTTCAAATAAACCATTCCTGTTAATAACCCAGTTTTTTTTCCACAACGTTCATTAGTGGTTCACCTTCAGAAAAAAGTTTTAAATTTTTCAGGAATAACTCCATCACACGATCTTGGTGTTTGGAAGAGTTATAAGCATTATGTGGGGAAACCATGACATTTTCCAGCTGCCAAAAAGGGTGATCCTCAGGTAAAGGTTCTACTTCAAACACATCGAGCGCCGCTCCTGCTATGTGCCCATTGCTCAAGGAATCGATTAAATCTTCATCCACAATCGTATTACCCCGGCCGACATTAATTACATAGCTGCCTTTTTTCATTTTATTTAAGCGTTCTTTATTAAAAAAATACGAGGTATCTTTCGTAAACGGGAGTGCCAATACAACAAAATCGGACCTAGAAAGGACTTCATCCACTTGATCCATGCCCATTATCAAATCAGCAGGTTCATATTCGTCGTTCCTCTTGGCGGGATTCCGGCGGCACCCAAAAACCGTCATACCTAGTGCTTTACATCTCTTTGCTATCTCATAGCCAATATCACCATACCCAATTATCCCAACTGTCGCATTTTCAAGATCTTTCACAGGAATTTCAACCCAAGTTTTGTTTATTTGATTTCTGATCATTGCCGGCACACCTCTTGCTAACGAAGATAGCATCGCAATTGTATGCTCGGCTATCGGGACAGATGTGCAGCCTTTGACATTGGTGATGATGACATCGCTGTTTTGTATATCTTCAGTCAGCATGGCCTCAACTCCAGCACTGTCTGAATGGATCCATTTAATCCTTGGAGCTTTTTTTATAATGTTAAGATTATCATGAAGCCCCATCGTATAAAGGACATCAAACTTTGATAGATCAACTGTTGGCTGTGGTTCAGGTTCGCCGAATTCCCATGGCTCGACAACAACTTCTGAACAAATCTCCTTAAACTCGTTGATGTATTTTTCCGGTATATCGACCCTTATATAAAGTGAAGGTGATTTTTTCTTGGAAGCGGACATTATAAAACCTCCTCAAGAACCCATGTTAAATGTGAATGCGATCATACCATAGCGTGCTTTATGATCAATTCAAGAAATCTGGTTGCTCTTTTCTGATTCTGTCCCAAAGAGGCTGAAAACTCAACCATCCCTCATATTCCGTTCCCGTTTGTTCTGCCGTTAGCTTTGCATACTCTTCTTCAATAAAAATGGGCTTACCTACAGATTCAGCCATTATCTGTGCTTGACATGAACGCTCCATCGTTATGAACCACCAAGCAGCTGAATCTACAGATTGACCCACCGTTAACAATCCATGGTTGCGGAGGATGACAGCTTTGTATTGACCTAGAGCCCTGGCAATGCGTTTCCCTTCTTCAGATGCATAAACCACACCAGTAAAATCATCAAATAATGCATGGTCATTGTAAAATTGGCAGGCATCTTGCGTAATCGGATCTAACAGTCTCCCTAAAGAAGACCATGTCTTTCCATATACCGAATGAGCGTGTGCCGCTGCAATGGCATCCGGTCGTGCTTTATGAATTTCCGAATGAATGGCAAAGGCAGCACCATTTACTGAATGTTCACCCTCTACAATTTCACCTTTATGATTTACCAATATCAGATCTGAAACGGAAATTTGACTAAAGTGCATCCCAAACGGATTGACCCAGAAATGGTCTGTATATTTAGGATCACGGACCGTAATGTGGCCAGCTATCCCTTCATCGAATCCAAACTTTGAAAAAAGACGGAATGAAGCTGCCAACCGTTCTTTCCGGTGATTGCGTTCTTCTTCCATAGTATTGAATGTTGCGGGTTGCAGGGAAATTGTCTTTGTCATTTTTCTTTCCTCCTCGATCTTTTTCCTTTTTTTGCTGACCAATCAATTAGCCATGGTATCCATGTCAGCTTTACCCTTTCCATCTTGCTTGACTTCACTTTTGTTCTCGTTATTTTTATTGGAACTTAAGAAAGTAAGTACAGTAATGACGACAAAACTAGTAGCAAGCCCGTACAGAATTGGTTGTGTGGAGGAAGGACCATTAATCACCAATCCCACAATAATAACGACCATGCTTGCCAGAATGGAGTAAAATGCGGCTGTAGCCGTGACCCTCTTCCAAAAGAAGCCAAGGATGATCGGAAAGAACACAGCACCGGATAAAATTGCGTAAGCTACATCCAATGCAACTAAAATATCTTGAATCCATATTGAAACGATTATGGTCAATACACCAATCGTTAAAGTTGTAATCCGGGATGTTTTTAAAAATTGTCGTTCACTCATTCCTGGACCGATATATTTTTTTATGATGTCATTAACAACTAAAGTGGAAGAAGCAAGCAACGTTCCTGAAGCTGTAGACATAAGGGCAGATACCACACTCGCAATGACAACCCCCAATAGACCAGCAGGTAAAGTTTCCATCGCTATGCTAGTAAATGCATTTTGTGGATCTCCTAAATTAGGAAGGATAATAAAAGCGCACATTCCAATTATACTGATTGCAATCGCATAAAAAACACTATATATTCCTGCTCCAACCGTTCCGCCACGAGATATCGCTTTGGTTCGTGCGGTAAAAAGACGCTGCCAAATATCTTGTCCAACAACAACCCCTAGAGTAAATAATAAGAAGTATTGAAAAATTGTCTCTCCGCCAATATTTCCTAACTCGAAATGTGATGCAGGGAGATTTTCCTTAAGCGAGCCCCACCCTCCTGCCTTAGAGACGCTCATTGGAAGCATGATAAAGAAAATACCGATCGTCATGATGACAAATTGCACGACATCAGTCATGGTGACGGACCACATACCTCCTAATATTGTATAAAATAAAACGATCCCACCCCCGACTATCATGGAAACCGTTAAATTCCAGCCTGCCAAAACATGTAATATCGTCCCCATCCCAATCACTTGCGTTACAGTCAGCATGAATGTATAGATGACAGAGACCAGGGCACTGATCAATCTTGTTTGAGAATTGTAGCGCTTCTCAAGCATCTCACTGATCGTCAGCACTTTTAAATCAAATATCTTATTTGTTAAAAACAACCCGATAGCAATAATACCGAGACCGATCATCACCACTAGCCAAATACCGGATATCCCAAACTGATAACCTAACTTTGCTGTTCCTAGAGTAGAAGCACCCCCTAATATCACAGCAGCTAAACAGGATAAATACATAAAATGACCCAGATTACGCCCTGCTACAATGAAATCATCTGCTGTTTTTGCCCGTTTGGACCCGATTACTCCCACAATGATTAAAACAGAAAAATATAGAGTCATGATCGATATATCCAAAATATGCATTTACACATCTCCTTTTCGGGTTGTTTTGTTTTTATCGCTTTGTGTTTAAAGAGGGAGGGAAGGAGGAAGTATACCATTCCTTCCTTCCATTTAAATGAGGAAACTAGTTGTTAAGCTGCGTTTCCAGATCTCCAACTCTCTCTTTTTTCTCCAGTTTCCCTTTTTTTGCGAGAGCGATGAGTGTGATGAATTCATAGACGATATTAGCCGCTGCGGCAGCCGTGACTTGTCCGTGATCGTATGATGGTAAAACCTCAACGAGATCGAATCCTACAAAATCTATATTTGTCAAACCTCTTACAAAGGCTAAAGCATCATCAATGCTGGCCCCTGAAACTTCCGGGGTTCCTGTTCCAGGTGCATAAACGGGATCTAAAAAATCAATGTCAAAAGATAAAAACACCGGCCCCTTCGCGACACGCTCATGAATGACTCCAAGCATCTTTTCAACCCCGATACGTTTATAATCGTTCGTCGTATAAACGCCCAACCCTAAATCCCGGGCATCCTGAAGATCCTCCGGTCCGTACAGACCACCCCTCATACCAATTTGAAGAGAACGCGATACATCGATGAGGCCCTCTTCTATTGCGCGGCGAAAAACGGTTCCGTGATTATACTTTTGTTCAAAATAACTATCCCAAGTATCGGAGTGAGCATCGAATTGAAGCAGGGCAACTGGTCCATGTTTTTTAACGATTGCACGTAACTCCCCTAGAGTAATAGAATGATCGCCTCCTAATGAAATGGGAATGATCCCTTTATCAATGATGGGGGTAAGCTCTTCTTCAATCTTTTTATAAGTCTCAGAAATATAGCCAGGAATGATCGGAATATCTCCATAATCAATTCCTGATATATAATCAAAAATATTAATATCCTGTTCTGGATTATAAGGACGTAAAAGGATTGAAAAATCGCGAATGGCTTCTGGTCCGAATCTCGCACCCGTCCTAAATGATTGCCCGGAATCAAAAGGAATTCCCGTAATGACAAAATCCATATGTTCATCTACCTGTTCAACAAATGGAAGTCGCATAAACGTACGTACTCCGCAAAAACGGGGTGATTTGAATGAGTCTTTGGGTTGATACTTCATCATTTAACATCCTCCTAAATTTCCACTATTATTTTTCACTCCATGGCATTGCACGATGCCATATAAACTTCCACCTTTTTATACATTAATAGAAGAATAGAATTATAAAACACCCTTGTTTTAAAATTATCTTCTTACCTTTTACATAAGCAAGATTCACGCCAACTATTTAGCTGCGGTTTATAAGGCTTTTCGTTATTTCTGTTTCATCAAATGATTAATAACTTAATCATTTTCTTATTTATTGATTTAATTTTTGATTATTCCGACTTTTTGATTTATATTTTAATTAATAACCATCTCAAAACCCAAAGGAGCGGGACCTATGTACGACGATATGCTGGAGGAAGAACTAAAAAAGATTATTGAAACATCTAATAATAACATACTCATTACCGATCAAGATGGAATCATTTTATATTCCAACCCAAAGCTTTGGGAGATTTATGGTATGGAAAGTGACTCTTATATCGGTACCTCCGTCTATCAATTAGAAAGTGAGGGCCTTCTCACACCTTCCATCAATGCGATTGTTTTAAAAGAAAAGAAAGCGAAGCGGATAATGCAAGAAACAAAAACCGGTCATGTTGTCATGTCGACTGGCTATCCCATTTTTAATAAGGAAGGACTTCTCGTTAGGGTAATAAGCTATGGTCAGGATCAAACCGAGATCCTGCAATTGCAGGATCAATTTGAGCAATTACAACGAAAAGTAAAAGGCTATCAAACGGAAGTCGAGGATTTAAGAGAAAAGGAACTTGATTACCATTATTTGATTGCTAGAAGTAACGAAACGAAGCATATTTTAAAAACGATCCATAATGTCGCAAAAACCGATGCCACGATACTCTTATTAGGACCTTCCGGGGTAGGGAAAAGCACTTTTGCCCGTGCTGTTCATGACCAAAGCAACCGAAAGAAAGAACCTTTTATCGAAGTGAATTGCAGCACGATACCTGATAGTTTGTTTGAATCAGAAATATTCGGCTATGAGCCGGGATCATTTACAGGAGCAGATAAACAAGGGAGGCAGGGCCTGATTGAGCAGGCTGACAGCGGGACTCTGTTCTTAGATGAAATCGGGGAACTCCCACTGGCCATGCAAGCCAAATTACTGAAAGTATTACAGGAAAAAAAGATAAAGCGCATCGGTGGAAAAAAAGAAAACCAGATTAACTTCCGCCTGGTTACAGCAACTAATCAAGATCTGAAGGAGATGGTAAGTCAAGGTAAGTTTAGATTGGACTTATTTTATCGTTTGAATGTGATTCCCATCCAAATTCCGGCACTACATGAACGTAAAGAAGATATACCTCTCTTAATACAGCATTACTTACAGAAAACCAATGAAAAATACCAGAAATTCAAAAAAATCCATCCATCGACTTATGAAGTTTTGACCCATTATCATTGGCCCGGAAATATACGAGAATTAGAAAACTTAATTGAACGATTAATCCTGACCATTGAAGAGCCAAATATATTTCCCGAACACCTTCCCCAATCCATCACAGGGCAAATAGAACAGCCGGAAGATTCCACCTTCTTGGCAATCGAACAAGAATGTGAAGAGAATTTCGATTTAAAGAAGACACTGGAAAAGGTTGAAAGGCAACTGATTGCAAAAGCATGGAAAAAATGTAAAACAACCTACGAAATGGCAGAACATATGGGTATCAGCCAGCCAACAGTCATCTATAAATTAAAGAAATACAAAAAGTACTTGTAAATTCATCTGGATTAAAACCCGTTTGCAACCATGAATGGTCCTTAGCCTTTAGTAATGGATGCCATTCTAGCTAAGGGTGCTTTTGAAACTATATATGCAAGCGCCAAAAATGATCAATTCGAAATGAAACCAATGATGATTATCGACAATAAGTCCAATAAAAAATCCATAATACATTCAATCAACAAAAAAATCCCCATTCAAGATGAATGGGATTCACAAATATCATTTACGTTCCATATTCAATGTTTAAGATTTGTGGACTTAGATTAACTCAAACGAATGATCGTCAGTGAAGCTCCTGCAGATCCTCCCCCCGTTAAGACAACGGTGGCAATTAAACCAAATATATCTGAAGAGAGATTGAATCACCTGCTGATAAGTTTACAATCACATCATTATTATAATTAGAAATCGCGACAGCTGGTGATATTATGGAGCTAGGAATAGGCGTGGCACCATTTAAAATCAACCTCGAACCAGCAAGAAGTCCAGCGGTTGTATTTATTTGATACGTCAAATAATAACGACCAGTAACAGGAACGGTAAACACCATACAAAAAGGCCCCCATAAAAGGAAGCCACTCATTTACTAACATAGCAATCTTGCCAAACATTTTTACGCATTCAAACTTTTTTCCAAATTGGCACCGCAAGATTCGCGGATGATTAACTCATCCTTCATAACGAATTTTTTCTTTTCAACGGTTCCGCCTTTCATTAAGGTCAGCAATAAGTTTGTTGCTTTTTTCCCTATTTCGTACTTAGGCTGGTCAATGGTCGTAATATGAGGATGAAAAATGGATGCTATTTTCAAATTATCAAAACCTACGACAGCAATATCCTTGGGAACGCTCAACCCATGATCCTGGATCGCTTTTACAGCTCCCAGCGCCATTTCATCATTAAAAACAAACACTGCTTCAGGCCTTTTTTCCAGCGATAATAATTTCATCATCTGGTCATACCCTGATTCAATGCTATAATCCCCCCCTTCTTGGATTAATTCCTGATTGACTTTCAAGTGATGATTCTTCATTGCCTGCTGGAACCCCCCTAAGCGATCCCGGCTAAGGATGATATTCATGGGGCCTGTTATATGAGCAATTCGTGTATGTCCAAGCTTGATTAAATGTTCCGTTACTTTTCTGGCACTGCTTACATTGTCGATCGATACAGTTGGAATGTCCAGTCCGTCCACGTATTCACATGCCAGTACAATCGGGAATTGATTTGAGAGATTTTCCAGGCTTTCTCTGTTCATTCTAGCGGTAAGGAGTACCGCTCCATCCGCCTGCTTTTTGTATAGCAAATCGATGTATTCCTTTTCCCGTTCAATGTCATTCTCGGTATCTCCCAATATAACCTGATAGCCATTTTCTACAGCAGTATGTTCAATGCCCCGAAGGACTTCGGAAAAAAAGGGTCTTGTTATATCCGGTACGACGACCAGAATGATCTTTGTCTCTTTCGTCCTGAACTGACTGGCAATCATGTGAGGCTTGTAATTCATCTCTTCAATCACCTGCAGCACCTTTTGTTTGGTATCTTCACTTACTAAATCCGGCTGTCTGAGCACTCTTGAAACGGTTGCGGGAGATACGTTGGCCAATTTCGCCACATCGCTCATTTTCATTCTATTATCTCCACCTGCCTATTTTCTATTTTGTCATTTTCATTAAGTCCATTATAAAGTAATTTAGACTTCATGTTAAAATATCGAATTCCCTAGGCAACGTTTCTTTCAAAACATTCATGGATTTTTTCACGCCTGTTAATGGCACCATTGTTAAATCTTCCATTTCGAGAACGATCGGTCCTTCATAACCTATCATTTTAACGTAACTAAACCAACCTTCATAAAGTTTTCCTCCTCTATTTAAACTAGACATCCCGTACATGCCGCTCAGTCAATTCTCTGTTCCGTTTCTTTCCTTTACGGCGGCTCCATAAAACCATAAAGAATACAGCAGTTGCACCAAGTGAACCCGAAAAATAAAATCCTGCAGAAATACCTAAATGTGAAATCAATACTCCCGCAATAAAAGGTCCAGCAAACATACCAATCGCGTAAATTGCTTGATATGCACCCATGGCCGTTGCCCTTTTTTCAAGGGGAATCGACTCCACCGCCATTCCTAAAAATAATGGAAAAAGAATTCCTAATGAGAATCCATTCAACCCTTGACTCAGAAAAAGCATCTCTTTTGTATCTATTAATGGCGTACATGTTGTGAAAATGGCCGTTAGTCCGAAAGCTAGTTTCAGTAACCTCCATTGTCCGAATAATGGTACGAATATCTTTCCGCTAAGCATGGTGGCAATGGCATGAGGAATCATGAATGAAAAGATGACCATGCTGATCTCATCAGTCTGGAGACCAAGCTTTAAAGCAAATGTCGGAGTGAAGCCGAACATTGTCGTGAAGATGATGCCATGTGCGAGAATGGATAGAAATGATACTTTTAAAAGCGCCGGTTCAAGCATAACTGATACGAGTTCTTTCAATTGAATAGGCTCTTTCAGAAAGTCTTCGTTCGATTCGTAAATAAAAAGTGAAAGGACGATACCAACGAAACCGATAATCCCTCCCATCCAAAAAGGTGCTTGCCATCCCCATTGATCGACAATGTATCCGCTGACCACCATTCCAAGCAGCTGTGCCAGAACCACTGCTAACGAGATACTGCCCATAGCTCGGTGAAGATCACGTTCTGAAAAATAGCTGGAAAACAAAATGGTGAACGCTACCCATGTTGCGGCGGCAACTCCAGCTAACGAGCGGGCCAAAAGGATCCAGCCTAAACTATCGGCCCAAGCAAAAGTCACGCAACTCAACGTACTCACGACCATTCCAAAGATAATAAAAGGTTTTCTTACTTTTATGAGGTCGGAAAAAATTCCGAACGGAAGCCTGAAGAGAAATTGCATCAGCCCATAACTGCCTAATACCATGCCAATAAATGTATAATCCCCTCCAATCGTCTCAAGGTAAGGAGACAAAATGGGTATATAAATGAAATTTGAAAACCAAAAAATAAATGAGAGCACTAAAAATAAAAATCTATTTCGTGCGGTATGTAACAAAGTCATTGCAACCCTTCCTCTGACCAAAACGAACTATTTTTCAGCAATGGCACCTCATTCAAAAACTGAATATACAAAAAGGTGCCCGCAACGTAATTGGGAACACCTTTACATACTTAAGCCTTTCCAATTGTATTGAACTCTGCCATTTTTCTCTTCACGACGGAGATGATAGCTTCTTTCGCTGGTGTGATGATGGCGCGAGGCTCATATACTTTTCCTTCAACGGCCAATACTTCCCGAATCGTTTTTGCCCACACTTGTATGTTTTCGGTATTGACATTTATTTTAGCGTGTCCTAGTTCAATTGCTTTTTTGATTTGGTGCAGCGGAATACCTGAACCTCCATGTAAGACGAGAGGCACATTCGTCATGTTCGAAATTAATTCCATTTCCTCAAAACCGAGTTTAGGTTCTCCTTGATATGGACCATGAACGGAACCCAAAGCAGCCGCTAGTGCATCAATTTCCGTTTCTTTTACAATCCTCGTGCATTCATGGGGATTTGCATATTGAATACCTCCGACGAGGCCATCCTCCGTCCCACCGACTGTCCCCACTTCCGCCTCAACGGAAACGCCGCTCTTTTGGGCATAGTCGACAACCATTTTGGTCATTTCAATATTTACATCTATTGAATGATGGGAGCCATCGATCATGACCGATGTAAAACCCGCATCGATCGCTTTCTTGCAGCGTTCCACATCCATTCCATGATCAAGATGTAGTGCAACCGGAACCGTAATGTCCATTTCTTCCATAAGGCTTTTTACCATAGCCGCAATCGTTTTAAATCCGCCAAGATAATCAACGAGCCTGTCCGATGCCGCAAGTATGATCGGCGCTCGTTCCTCATTGGCAGCCTGTAAAAAAGACTGGGCGAATGCCAAACCATTAATATTATATTGACCCACAGCATAACTTCCTGCTTTTGCTTTCAAAAGCATCTCTCTCATTGATACTAAAGGCATAATTCCATCACCCCCCATTTCCCGAGATTACCATTTTTACTCACGCATTCTGGAGTACAAAGTATTTCGAGATAGCTTGAATTGTCGTTTCTTTTGCAGTCTTAATGGCTTCTTCAGCATCGAGTTCATAATATTCAGGACGGAACAATTCAACAGATACGACGTCAGAATAACCAATTCCCTTCAAGATGAATAATATGCTGTCTAAATCTATGGCACCATGCCCAGGCCACACCCGGTCTTCATCCGTCAAAAAACCGATTGGAAAATCCTCTGTATCATCAATGTGTAAAATGAAGATTTTCGACCCATCTGCTTTCTTCAAGTCCTCCAAACTGGAACCCATAGCATGGAAGTGAAAACAGTCCAGCACCAACCCAACATTATCACGATTGACTGTTTCAACAATATCGTATGCCTGACCGAATGTATTCACAGTACATTGCGGATACCCGACAAATTCCACTGCAATTTTAACGCCAAACGGTTCAGCGATTTCGGAAAGCTCCGTCAATACTTCCACACAGCTGTTTTTAATATCTTCTTTCAATATTTTTGCTTCCGTTACAAGTGGAACCGCCACCACATATTTCACACCCAATTTCTTCGCCATGATCATCATGTTTTTAAATTCGGCTATTATCGCCTTATGGCCGTCTTCCTCTCGGTTATTAAAGAATACGAGCGCGTTGAAGGCAAGTGGTTTAATATGATTTGCGTTAAAAAATTCGACTAGGTCTTCAATAGAGTGCTCTTCCAAATACTCAGGCAATTTATCCATGGTACGGATTTCGATATAATCGTAACCATGTTTTTCACAGTGTTTGAGATCTTTGACCAAGTTGGAATTTTCAAGTGTTGTCGCTTGGTTGAAACAAAGTTTCATTCTGTCAGCCTCCAATTCTTTCTGCTAAACCCAATCCGTCTCTCATTTTTTGAAGCATAAGCTTACTTGACCAGTCTGCTTTGTCGATCCAAGCAAATACTGCATTTGTCGCGATGCCGTCAAAATTCATTTCTTTCAGTTTTTTGAAGATCGTATCAAAGTCAACTTCCGCTTCGCCGATGTTCAAATGCTGGTGGACGGTTGCCTCGACACCTGGAGGATTGACGATATAACGGAGTCCGTTGGATGCTTTATGATTGAATGTATCTGCAAACAAGACATGTTGCAGGCGATCCCCGGCAGAATCGAACATAGGGGCAATATCGCCTTTGCCATCATCATAGAAAAATGTATGTGCGGTTGAATACACAAGGTTGATCCATGGACGGTCAAGGGCACGGATCATATCCATCGCTCCCTCATGCGTTTCGATGAAATCGAATGGGTGTGCCTGCAAATTCAGTTTGACGCCTTCCCTTTCAAACACCGGGAGGAGCTCATCCATTGATTTAATGAATTTCTCTTCACAGATAACTTCATTGAATTTAGACCCGTTAAATTCACTATTCATCAAGTCAACATCCAATTCCACTGCCACTTCAATGGCACGTTTCCAATTACGGACTGCGGCCTGGCGCCGTTCCTCATCAGGACCGGCCCAGTAGTAAAGCGGAAGCAAGGATGATATCTTCACACCTGCGTCGCTACACCAGCGTTTCAAATTCTTAATCTGTTCCTTATCCACTTTAGGGTATTTATAGAATGGACAAAAATCTTCCCTCGGTGACAGTTCGATATATTCATAGCCTAGTTCCGCTGTTTTATCGACCATTTCTTTTAATGATAAATTGGCATACATCGTAGGATCCAAAGCTAGTTTCATTGGTCTTTCCCCCTATAATTCATTTTTCGTTTCAATGCATGGTACGTTCACTGTACAGTGATTTTCCCCGTATAAAAAACGGGCTTCTCTTCTAGATCAACGGATTCTTTCTGTCCGGACTCTTGTGCTTTTACACAAGCATCAGCTGTTACGGAAGCGATGTATCCGTCCCATGAAGTTGGACCATTCGGCTGACCTGTCTTTATAATGGAATCTATGAAATCCTGCAACTCTATGTCATATGCATCCATAAAACGGTCTTTCCAATCTACCAAGATATCCGTGCTCCGTTTTGCGCCTTTCCTTGTCACGATGCTCGCCGGTTCAGGAAGATATGCAACACCGTCCTCACCAATGACTTCACATTGGATATCATAGCCATATTTACAATTCACGAATACTTCAGCTTGAATGACAATCCCGCTCTTCGTTTCCATTATGATGAGTTGGGGATCTTTTAAGTTAGCATGCGCGCGGCTTGTTTTCTTCGGGTAAATGACTTGAACTGATTTGTAATCATCGTTGATTAACCAATGCAATACATCAATCTCATGAATCAATGTATCAACGACTGCCATTTCCGTCGTATATTTTTCATCCACTTCTGGATTGCGGTGTACGCAGCGGACCATGAGTGGCTCACCAATTTCATTTCTATCAATGGCTTCTTTCAGTTGTACGTAACCGCTATCATAACGTCGCATAAAACCAACTTGCACCAAACGCTTCCCGTGTTTCATTTCCGCTTCGGCTATTCTCCTGCAGCCTTCCGCCGTTGTTGCCAGTGGCTTTTCACAGAACACATATTTGCCAGCTTCAATCGCATTCAATACGTTTTGCTCATGTGCAGGGCCCCAACTCGTAACAAGCACAGCATCCACATTTTCCGAGTTTACCAGTGATTGGTCATCCGGATATACAAGTGCCTCAAGTCCGTATTGATTCACGACCTGCTTTGCCGCCTCTTGATTCACATCGGTTACAGCCACAATTCTCCCTCCGGATAATTTGTTTGCAATTCTTTTAATATGCTCCCGGCCGATGGCACCCGTTCCTATTACGCCAAAATTTAATGTCATGATCATATTCCTCCTATTATACGTATCTATATTTTCTCTCTGTAACTCTTATATTATTTTTGTCATTTCCTTAATAGGTTCTTTTCCATGATTGCGGAAGTTTTGTTCAAGCTGTTCTAGTGTAAGTCCTCTTGTTTCCGGTAAACATTTTTTCACAAAGATGATAGCCAAAATGCCTAAAGCGCAAAAGAAATAGAATGTTGTGGACAATCCGACTTTATCAAGTAAAACAGGAAATGTTAAGCCAATCAGAAAGTTCACGACCCATAGAAAAAATACGGTGACACCCATACCAAGCCCACGTACTTGAAGCGGGAAGATTTCTGAAAGCATCAACCAGGTAACCGGTGAAATGGCTCCCTGCTGAAAGGCAAGGAAAGTGACTGTCAAGGACAAAACGATATAAGGAAGGGCAGCCGTCCCTTCAAGAAGGGAAGATAAGACGCCAATCAGCAGCAATGTGGTCGTAGTCCCGATCAAACCGGTTAAGAGCATTGGACGGCGCCCGATTTTACCAAGCAGCCAAATACCTAAAAACGTTGCCAAAACAGAAATGATACCGTTTGCAATATTCCCGATCAAAGCAGCTTTTGTCTCAAACCCTGCATCCTTTAAAATTTGGGTACCATAGTACATGATAGAATTAACGCCCGTTATTTGCTGAACGATGGCAATCCCGATTCCAAGAAAGACGATTCTCCGTATCCATGGGACGGTCAAATCTTTATATGTAGCTTTTTTAACATGGTTCTCCTCATCGAATGTCGCTTTGATTCCCTGAAATTCCGATTCTGCCTCATCCATTTTACGTATTCTTTTCAAAACCTTCAGGGCCTCTTCATTTTTTTTCTTGGACACAAGCCACCTTGGACTTTCAGGCAACCTGATCATACCAAAGAAAAGAAGTATGGCTGGAAGTGATGCTATTGCCAGCATGTAACGCCAAACATGTGAACTGTCACCCATCGTTGTCCCTAGAATGGCATTGAAGATGAATGCAAGCAGCTGTCCGCTAACAATCATCAATTCATTTTGGGTGACGATCCGGCCGCGTCGTTCAGCAGGAGACATTTCCGCCAAATAAGTAGGAACGGTTACTGACGCCCCGCCTACCGCAAGGCCGAGAAAAAAACGGCAAGCAATCATGACCGTAACATTCGGTGCAAACGTGCATCCAAGGGTGGAAAAGAAAAAAAGTACCGAAAGAAAAAGAATGTTTTTTCTGCGGCCCGCATAATCCGAAAGCCTGCCTCCCAGAAACGCTCCAAGTGCCGCGCCTAAAAGAAGTGAACTGGCAACAAGTCCTTGCGTAAGTGAATTGAGGTTAAGTTGATCCGCTTCGGACATGAACGGCAAGGCACCATTAATGACACCTGTATCATATCCGAACAAAAGACCGCCTAACGTCGAGATGATAATAATCTTGCGTAAGAATGCCATTTGATTTCCATCATTTATCAAATTAATCACTTCTTTCCGGTTTTTAATCTTGAACGAGGAGCAGCCTTTCATTTATATACTTGCGAGCGATTAATGCGTATTCCAATGGATGGGCAACGGACGGATCTTGTTCCGCTTCTACTACAATCCAGCCTTTATAATGATTTTCCAGTAATGTATGGTAAGCTTCCACAAAGTCAATGCAGCCGTCACCAGGCACTGTGAACATACCGGCTAAAAAAGATTCTTGAAATGATTTTCCCTCTTTCCGGCACTGCTCCATCACGTTATGCCTCACATCCTTGAAATGAACGTGCCCAATGCGGTCGATATGCTTTTGCAGAAGGGACATGCAATCGCCATCCGATACATAAATATGTCCAGTATCATATAACAGATGCACCTTCTTGTCGGTATTTTCCATAAGGCGGTCAATTTCACTCAGTGTCTGGACCCCTGTCCCCATGTGGTGGTGATACACCAGTTTTAAGTTGTAAAGTCCAGCAATATCCCCGAGCCGATTCAGGCCCGTACACAATATTCCCCATTCTTCTTCAGTAAAGTGGGGCTTTTCCTTAAATACATCGTACCTTCCGCCTTGGATACTGTAGGTCTGTTCGGATACTACCGCTACATCGCCATCGACAGCCTGTAAATATTTGCAATGTTCATGGAAATCCCGTTCTGCTTTTTCGATTCCATCACGAACGATGAAACTGCTGAACCACTGACCGGCTATTTTTAAGTTCCGAAGCCGCAGCTCTTTATTCAGGACCGCCGGTTCCGGGAAGAAACCGCCTACTTCGGTCCCCTGAAATCCTGCCACGACAATATCGCTTAAAAGGTGGGATAAGGTGTTTTCAGCCCCTATTTCCGGTATGTCATCATTACGCCAGCCAATTGGGGCAATCCCCCACGAAATCTCCTGCATTTTCCGATTTCCCCCTTTTAATATTGTTTGGCCTTTTTTAATTTCTCTTGTCTCGCTTCATATGCCCTTTGTATACTTTTCCGTTCCGAGACCTCTGCCACGCCAACATTCCACCAGGAGTCATAACCATCCGTCATCGTTTTCGGCAGAACCTTCATTTCTATTAATGTAGATCCCGATTGTTTCTTTGCATCCTCCAATGCAGCTTTCAGCTCATCGACAGTATTGGCCCTGTAAGTTTTGGCTCCGTACCCTTCCGCCACTTTTGCGTAATCTATATTCATGATTTGGTTATCATGTGTTCTGAACTCACAGCAATATGTTCCGCTGCCATTCTCCATTTGCAGATTGTTGATGCAGCCGAAGCCTGAATTATCAAACAATAATATGTTGATCTTATGATTATATTGGATAGCTGTGATCAATTCCGAATGAAGCATCAGAAAACTGCCGTCCCCTACCATTGCATAGACTTCCCGGTCTGGATGGGCAAGCTTAGCTCCTAATGTTCCTGCAATTTCATAGCCCATGCAGGAGAATCCATATTCAAGATGGTAAGTGTTTGGCACGTTTGAATGCCAGAGTCGCTGCAAGTCACCCGGAAGTGATCCGGCTGAACCGACCACCACACTTTCCTGATCGATCGTATCGTTTATTGCGATCATCGCAGTGGATTGGGCCAATTCAGTTTTCAATGCATCCGAGTATTCATTCAAGACTTGCTGTGAAAACTGGCTTTTGATTTCAGGCATGAAATTTTCACGGCTGAAAGTGACTTGACTTAAACGGGTCCGTTCGGAAAGCCACTCCGCCTTCCATTCTCCAAGCATTTCCCCATATTCGGTTTCATAGCCCACTAGTAACGCTTCAAGGTTCTCGAGCGCCACTTTTGCATCGGCGACGACTTGAAATCCATCTAATTTATAGGTTTGAAGGCGGCTGACGTTAATGTTCAAAAACTTTGTCCTTTCAAAATCAAATGCAGTTTTGGAAGAAGTCGTAAAGTCAGTATAGCGGGTCCCGACACCAATTACGAGATCTGCCTGGCGGGCAGCCTTATTGGCAGCCATCGTACCGAGAATGCCGACTCCGCCCAAATTCTTAGGAAAAGATGATTCCACCGTCGATTTACCTGCCTGTGTTTCCACAAGTGGAATGTTATGCTTTTCCGCCAGCTTCATCAATATATCCCGAGCTCCGGAATATCTTGCTCCGCCACCGACGATGATGATCGGCTTCTTACTTGCTCTAATTCTATCGGCCGCTCCTTGCAGTTCCCGATCAACCGGAGCTTTCCGATCTAAATAATGGACGCGTTTTTCAAAAAAATGTTCATCGAAATCGAATGCTTCCCCTTCTACATCCTGTGAGATGCATATCGTCGCTGGCCCGGCTTTCCCAGGATCGGTCATCACCTCGAAGGCCCGGATCAGACTGGACATGAGCTGCTCAGGGCGAGTGACGCGATCCCAATATCTTGATACTGCAAGAAAAGCGTCATTTGTGGTGATGGCCGTACTATGCTCATGCTCAAGTTGCTGAAGAACCGGATCCGGCTGACGTGTCGCAAATGTATCAGCAGGAAGTAAGAGGACAGGAATATTGTTGGCAAGTGCAGTCCCCGCCGCAGCTATCAAGTTTGCCGAGCCTGGCCCGGCAGATGTAGTGACGGCATAAATTTTCCGCCGCAGCATTTCCCGGCTGTAGGCGATTGCTGCGTGTGCCATCCCTTGCTCATTCTTTCCTTGAATCACTTTCAAGTGGCCAGCGTCCTGTTCGAGCGCCTGACCAATACCAACGACATTCCCATGGCCGAATACATTAAATATACCTTCTACAAATGGAGACTCCTCACCATCAACATGAATGTACTGCTGATTTAAAAACTTGATTAATGCCTGGGCTGTAGTCAACCTCACTGTTCCCATCTTCAGTTCACCCCTCTATGTAGATAAATTCCTTACACGCGTTCGGCAATCAAACCTTCGATTTCTTCTGCAACGGGCATCGCCTCGGATGAGCTGTGCTTGCTTACTACTATGGAAGCGGAAGCACTGCCAAACTTCAAAGCGCTTTCAATCCCTTTGCCGCTCACTAACGCATATAAGAAAGCGGAAGCATATGAATCCCCTGCGCCGAATGTTTTCAATACTTTCGTTTTATAGGACTTCGCTTTAAAAACTTCGCCTGATTTGGCATAGGCATATGAACCCTCGACGCCATGTTTGATGACCACCAGGTCTGCGGAATGTTTAAACAAGTAACGGACGGTTTCTTCATTTGTACCTTTTTCGGTATTTTCCATAACATCATATTCATCACGCGTGCCAATCAAAATGTCTGATTGCTCGGCAACCAACGAATAGTAAACGGAGGTTTCTTCAATGGAATTCCATGTATAAGGACGGTAATCCAATTCAAATACGACTTTTACATCATTTCTTTTCGCAAGGCTGACGGCTTTTAAAACTGCCTCACGTGATGGGCTTTTTGCTAAAGCCGTCCCTGAAACCAATAGGATCTTTGATTTTTTGATATATTCTTCATCCACTTCCGAAGGTGCTAAATGAAGGTCGGCTACATTATCCCGATACATCAGGATACTGCATTCTTCAGGACTTTTAATTTCCGTGAAGGCGAGTCCCGTTTTATGCCCTTCTTGATCGATTACCATATTCGATGTATCAACACCTGCCTCACGCATATAACGCTCGATGAAACGGCCGTGCTGATCATCTGCAAGCTTACCGATGAATCCGACTTCCAAGCCTAATTTTGCACATCCGATGGCAACATTGGCAGGTGAACCGCCCACATATTTTGTGAATGTCATGGTCTCTTCCATCGGACGGTTATATTCATTGGCATTCAAGTCGATGCAGGCACGGCCTATGGCAATCAAGTCAAATTCCTTATCGATATTAAAAGTATAGTTCATCCAGTTAACAGCTCCTTTTCCTTTAACGATTCAGGATCCACTCATGATCGGGATCATTGTAGAATTTCCATGTCCTTGTCGGACCGGCCATGACATTCAAGTAATAAGATTCATAACCGTCAGGCACCCCTACCGGATGATAACCGGCCGGTACAAGTACGACATCACCGTTTTCGACGGACATGGTCTCATCGATCGAACGGTCATCTGTATATACCCGCTGAAATACGAATCCCTGAGGCGGGTTCATTTCATGATAATAGGACTCTTCCAATAATGACTCATTTGGTAAGTTATCCCGATCATGTTTATGCGGAGGATAGCTCGACCAGTTTCCGCTTTCTGTATATACTTCAACCACCAGAAGGCTATTCGCATACGGAGCTGAATCCGGTAATATATTATGCACCATCCGCTTATTGCTCAAAATGCCCCTGTGCTCCACGTCAACATCTCCCGCTTTAATCCATTTAGTCGGAAGCTGCTTATCAGAAGGTGAATAACACAGTGCCACTCTGGCCTTGGTTATCGCTTCCAATTCAAAACCTCTATCATTTGACACGTAAATGCTATCGGTCGGCACTTTATCAAAAACACTATCGCGTGTGCCCAAATCATGGTATACATCTTCGCCTACAGCCACATTGATTTTTCCCGTAAGAGCGACAATGCAGCATTCTTTCTTGATTAGTAATTCTGAATATTCAGCCCCCGGAGTCAACTCCACTATTTTAAATTCAACAAATTCTAAAGGAGAGTTTCCTTTCGTAACCGCTTGAACGACTGTAACACCTTCAGCGACCTCTTGTTTTTCCGGTTTTTGAAGCAGTTTACTCATATGTACCTCCTTGTTTTTCAAAAAATCCGGCCCGTATCCAAACGGGCCATCTTGCAATGTCTTTTTCGTTCACTTATTTCACGTAGCGTGCAGTCACCATTTTTTTACGTGTATAGAACTCCACACCATCGGTTCCATTTGCATGCAGATCACCATAAAATGAATCTTTGTATCCAGAGAATGGGAAGAATGCCATGGGTGCAGGAACACCCACGTTAATGCCCAACATTCCGGCATGAATCGTTTCACGGAATTGGCGTACATCGGCAGCACTGTCCGTATAAAGGCAAGCCCCGTTTGCCAATGCTGAAGCATTGGCAATCTCAACGGCTTCCGTTAAATCTTTGGCGCGGACAACGGAGAGCACTGGGGCAAAAATTTCATCTTGCCAGATTTTCATTTCCTGCGTCACATGATCAAAAATCGTAGCCCCGAGGTAATATCCATTGCCGCTTGCTGCCTCGTCTTTACGACCATCGCGCACAAGGGTCGCACCTTGAGCTATTCCTGATTCGATGTAATCGATGGTCCTCTTCTTAGCCCCTTCCCGGATTACCGGTCCAAGAAAAACACCGTCATCCAGACCATTACCGATCGTAATGGCATCAGCTGCCTGTTTCAATTTTTCAACTAACTCGTCCGCTACACTTTCTTCTACAACAACAACCGCAGCGGCCATGCAACGCTCACCGGCCGACCCAAAAGCCGCACTTGTTATTTCCTTGGCCGTCATATCAAGATTGGCATCTTTCAAGACAATCGAGTGATTCTTCGCTCCCGCAAGAGCCTGGACGCGCTTCAAGTTAGCCGTGCCTGTTTTATACACATATTCTGCCACTGGCTGTGAACCGACGAAGGAGATAGCTTTCACATCTTTATGCTCCAGAAGTCCATTAACCACGTCATGTGCTCCATTAACAATGTTCAGTACTCCTTTAGGAAGACCTGCTTCCTCAAACAGTTCAACTATGCGTGCAGCAAGCAAAGGTGTACGTTCAGATGGCTTTAACACGAATGTATTGCCACATGCGATCGCAAGAGGGAACATCCAGCAAGGGACCATCATCGGAAAGTTAAATGGGGTGATACCGCCGATTACACCAATTGGGTAGCGGTACATACCCGATTCAATGTTTGTCGCGATATCCGGAAGCTGTTTGCCCATCATCAGCGTAGGTGCACCAGCCGCAAACTCGACACACTCGATGCCCCGCTGAACTTCACCAATCGATTCCGATAAGCTTTTACCATTTTCGATAGTTACCAGTTTAGCAAGTTCTTCCCAATTATCCACAAGGAGCTGCTGATATTTGAACAATACCCGTGCCCGTTTCGGGACGGCAACCTGCGACCATTTTTTAAACGCCTCATTCGCCACTTGAACCGCACGATTCACATCTTCCCTAGTTGAAAGTGGCACCTCGGCAATCGCCTCACCAGTTGCAGGGTTGAACACGATTTCCGTTTCCTTTGAAGTGGATTCAATCCACTCACCATTTATATAATTTTTTAATTTTTTCACCTCATGTGTTACTGATGACATGTCTTTTCCTCCTTAAAATAAGTAATTTGTTTGATCATCAAGCCATTTCTAAAAAGTATAGGTATCGACGCCAATGAAATCGATTTCATTTGACTTTAAAGAAAATCCATCCAGGTTTCTTTCTAGGATCAATCAGTTTTTCTAGCTCAATCCCAATATCAAAGCCATCATAAAACTGCGAATGAAATCGATTTCATTTCTCTTTCAGGAGTTCCACCTGAAGGAAAAAGGTAAAGACCAATCCAGGATAACGAATATCTAATCATCCTTAAACATGAAATAGTTCATCACTATTCGCATCAATTTCTGAATAAAGCTTGGATAATCGCGTTCCGGGATGAAATCGATTTCATTTACTTTATAAGGAAATACTACAATGAAATTTTTTCCCTGTAAACACTTTTTTTGGATTTTTTATAATATTCTTTCTTCTTCACACTCCAATACATTGATGGCTATGGAAATGGGCTTCAATATTTAGTTAAAAGCATTTCCTGGGAGAATACCTCTTCGTCGTAATTGACATCCCAGCTAAGGCCGGTCTTGCTCCTATTTAAATTAACCACTACTTTAATGGTATTTTTAAATATTATTATTATAGGAAATCCAGCTATCCTTAGAACTACATCCGTTATAAATTCATATATATAAACATAATAAACGACCTTCCTGCTCTCCCCTTTTCTTCACATTTCCATCAATGTCCCATTCTAAAAAAATAAAAGATATTTTACTATATCAACAGAATAGGAATATATAACCTAATCCGTGATGAGTTCATCAACAAAAAAAGGCACCCATGATGGGAGCCTGAATTTTAGTGAAGGTAAGCTATTGTATGTGAACGGCAACCATTCCGCATCCCTATGCGCCTCGATAGTTGAGAAATGGGATATTCCACCCAGTAACTTAAGAAATATCTTTTCTATTGTACGGAATTTAAAACAGACTAGCTTATAGTCTGTTATTTCACTGCCTTTTTAATAGCTTTCACTTCATATAATGATCCTTCCGAACTGACGATATATTCTGGCTTTGGTTTCCCAAGGTTTGCTTTATGGCCTGCGATATGGGCTTCACTCTTTTCCCATTGCTTCCAATGCGCCTCCGACTCCCAATTGATCATAACGATGACCTCTTCATCCCCGCGTCTCACTTTTTTCACCATTACACTTAAATCGATGAACCCTTCCTGCTTTTCTATGATCCCTTCCCCACCGAACCGTTTTACCACTTGTTCTGCATTTCCTTCCTTAACCACCGTTTTTCTCATTTGAACGAACAATATGAACAACTCCAATCGATATACTTATAATCAATCATTTTAGTCGATAACGATTCTCATTGTCAATTATTGAGACTTTGACTTAAGGGCGCTACTTAAAACTCTAAATCCCAAAAACAAAAAAAAATGAATCAGGAAGTTATGCAGATCTTCCTGATCCATTTTTTATTGTCATTCACCTTTTATCTTTAAGACTTTTGGGAACATAGTCATTCAGTTTGTTAAATAAAGAAGTAATGTAGGAGCTGAGTTCGAATCGATCCTCCTGAACAAATTCAACTAACGACACTCCATTCTTTTTCATATCTTTTCCCCCTTTTAGTTTTTAATCCCGGTGCATAAACTTTTCAGCCACTAATACCTGTGAATCCCGCCATTAGGGTACTTAATATCTTCTCTCCATCGGTTTCTTTATTTGATTATACAAGAAAGCGCTTACAATGTAAAATATTATAATACCATAGATTGCTATTTACTTAGAATGTTCCAGATAAATAAAGTTTCATCTTCATCATATTTATATTATCAAGCTCTGGCTTTTAGGTGTACTTTCTATATCATAACTACTTGTCTTGTTCACAGTGTATAAAATTTCAGGAAATGCCCTTCAATATTTCAGTTAAACGTATGAACTCTTCCTTATCCCGATTCTTTAATGAGTTATCGATCTCTTTTTCGATTTGTGCTTTCCGGTAATCACTAAGGGCCTTTTTCAAAACCATTTCAGCCATCTCTTCAGGTTCAAGCGATGTTCCTGGCAATTGCTTCTCCATACGAAACCAACTCCTTAACCTTTTTTCTATTATACTAAATAACTTGGAGATTATTATTATTTATTAAAAACTTATCCTTTCCTCTTTTTTATTTCCTTATCCACATGATTTCCACTTTGCCACTCTTCTATACATAAAAAATAGTTGAAACTTTTCCATTTCATTTCGTTTAAGTCATTTTATCCGAGATGATCGAATCGTTTATTTCCATTACTTTAGAATTAATTATATTCCACTACAGGTGATGGGAGCTAAGTTATTTGCTTCAATTTTTTCAGAAAAGTCAGAAATATATTGACCGATATGGATAAGCTCTCTAAAATAATCTAAATAATCCAGTTTTTTACTTATATTCATTAACCATCATTTTTGTTCATTTCGGCTTTATTTATTGTTGAAAACAATTTTGATGAAAAACTATGCATTAAAGGAGCATTTCCCATGAAAAAAAGTCGAGTTCTTTTCGCTAGTTTAGCTGGTTCCGTTATTGAGTGGTATGATTTCTATTTATACGGTACAGCAACAGGCCTAGTTTTTACAACTCTATTCTTCCCAAATCATGATCCTGCCATTTCACTTCTTCTCGCCTTTGTCACTTTCGGGGCTGGTTACGCAGCCCGTCCAATCGGAAGCATCCTATTCGGTCATATGGGTGACCGCATCGGACGGAAGGCTGCACTCATGTTCACCCTTATTGGTATGGGAGGGAGTTCAATGCTTATCGGTGTTCTGCCCACATATGCTCAGGTTGGGTTGGCCGCCCCCGCTATCTTGGTGGTGCTGAGGTTGATTCAAGGAATTTCCTTGGGAGGTGAATGGGGCGGAGCCATCCTATTGGCAACGGAATCTGCTCCAAAGGGTGTCCGTGGATTATATGGATCCATTCCCCAACTAGGGGTCCCCATCGGTTTGGTTGCCGGTTCGTTCAGCCTAACCCTTATCAGTTCCTTGACAACCGATGCCCAATTTTTATCTTGGGGTTGGCGGATTCCATTCCTTTTAAGCGGTGTACTGATCGCATTGGCAATCTGGGTAAGGAGTGGCATTGAAGAAACGCCTGAATTCAAGCAGCAGAAAGATAGCGGTGATCTTGCGAAAGTTCCCATTATTGAAACGATGAAACACGATTGGAGAAGTGTGCTGCAAGTGATCGGACTAAAAATTGGCGACGGGTTCTTCAATGTATTCATCATGTCCTATGTTCTTGTCTTTACTACAATGTATTTTGGTTATTCACAAGATTCAGCCCTTACCGGGTTAACGATTGGCTGTGCTACAATGCTAATTACCATTCCTGTCATTGGTTACATTTCTGATTTTATCGATCGAAAAATCATCTATTTTGGAGGACTGATTCTCCTTTTCGTCTTGGCCATCCCATATTTCACAATGATTGGGCAAGGGGTCGGCTGGTTCTACTTTATGCAGGCAGTTGTGCTCGGCGTCATCTGGGGAGCCATTTTTTCTACACAAGGAACATTATTTTCGGAGCTCTTTCCAGCAAAGGTCCGTTATACTGGATTATCCGTCGGTTATCAGGTCGCAGCAGCCATTGCAGGTTTCGGTCCGCTCATCTGGACCACCATGGCTGAATCATATGGCCCATCCCCTTTGGTATTTGGCGGATTCATGATGGCAGGTCTCGCAATTTCCCTGGCGCTTTGTATATTATCACCGTATTTCAGCAGAAGGATCGTAAAGGATCGAACACTCAAACCGCAAGATCTGGATTTGAACTAATTCTAAATCCCTAGCTAAAATAATAACAGAGGCTGCACGTCCTATCACTTGGACAAGCTGCCTCTGTTTTTTAGAATGTGGATAACTCTCTAAACTCCCTTACTTCCAACAATCTCCAAAAGATCAGTCAGCTTCCGAATTTCATAGGTGGGCTTGATTCCCAGATTATTACCCTTTTGCTGGGGATTGTACCAGCAGGTATCCATTCCATAATTCAATCCGCCCTGTATATCTGATGTCAAGGAGTCACCCACTATCAACGCTTTCGATTTATCTGTAATCTTTAATTTGGAAAATGCATAATCAAAAATCCCTCTATCAGGCTTCTGAAACCCAGCCTCTTGGGAAACTATCAAAGTTTCAAAAGTATTGCTAAGGGGAGAACCCCCGATTCTTGCTGTCTGCACTGTCGTGAAGCCATTTGTTATAATAGCCAGCCGGCATCCTCCAAGCTTCTCGCAAACCTCTACAGCACCGGGCATTAGGTGTATTTCCTTTCCCAAATGTCCCAGATACGCACGGCTGAATGCATCCGCCTCGATATCAAGCCCATGCTTGAGGAACAACCGCTTGAACCTTTCCACTCCCAGATTTGTTAAATCTATAAGCCCCTGTTCCAAATCTCTCCATAATACCTCACTGATTTCTTGATAGCATCCCACATAATCCTTCACCCCTGTGGGCAAACCGTACTCTAAAAAGGCTTCATGCAGTGCCTTTTTTTCCGATATTCCAAAGTCTAGCAATGTATCATCAACATCAAATAAGATAATCTCGTATTTCATCGCTGCCTCCATAATCATAATGAACATCATCTGTATTACTATTAATAGTATCATTAGAATCGGAATTAAGATCCACTTCTTAATGAACACTTTGTTATTAATGACCATTATTCGAACAATTGAAACAATCCTCTTTTATAAAGCTTCTTTTCAGGAAGGGGCTCTTTTTGTTCAGGATCTTTATTTTGTTGTCCCATCGTTAGACCTATTTCGGCTTGAAGACCTTCATACGCAGAACTTCCCCTTTGCAGGAAAGTCTCTTATTTTTATGATCCAACTATTTTTTCGCCTCTCGGCTTTGTACTATTTGAATCCGGTTCTCTTGTGATGCCAATTTGATTGAATTGATCATTAATGGACAGTTTGTAAGTCAACGATCCTGTGCCGGTTTCATCAGGCTTGAAAGTTCCTGCATTTGTCCGTTTTCCATCTTTCAGCAACCACACCTGATACACCTCGGACTCTTTAAGGCTAGGCAAATTCTGAATCTGAACGATTAACCTCCTATCTTCACCTTGCTGCAAAATGTATGCTTCTCCATCCGTATTCATCTTTACAGCCGTCTTATCAGCGGGCTGCAAAGATAGTGACGTTTTAACCTCCATTGGCAGATTGATGGCCGCAAGTTCTTTTTTTAGTTGAATATTGGAATACAGCAGCACAAACGCAAAAACTAGTGTTGCCAGCAAGAGACCCGAAGTTACAGGGGTAAACTGCCTAAAGAAAAAACTGCTCCAATTCTTTTCCTTGAGTACCGGAACTTGATCATTAGGTTCAAAAACAAAATTCATAACCTCTGATTTCAGAGAAGAAGAAGGTTCCATCTCTTCGAAATCCCATTTCAATGAATTCCAGGCTTCCGTCATTTGTTCATAATCCTTAGTGCATTCAGAGCATTGAATTAAGTGTTCCGCGAATGCCTTTTTTTCTTTTTCTCCCAGTTCACCAGATAAAAATGAAAGCAGGTTAGCGCACTCTGTATTCATTTACAAACCACCTACTTCCAAGTACTTTTTCAACTGTTTGAGCGACTGATGAAGCCTGCTCTTGATGGTACCAATCGGTTCGTTTTCAATTTTGGCGATTTCCGTTAGCGAATACCCTTTCCAATACAGTAAATCAATCAGTCTTTTTTGCGGCTTGCTTAACTTACTTTTTGCATTGGCAATTTCACTGGATAACAGCCCATTTTCTATATCATTATTCGGATCTTCCATGTCAATTGGATGGTTCATGTCCATTTGTTTGTTATTACGAATATGTACACTGTCTTTACGGACATAATCCACACACACATTCCTTGTAACGGTCAAAAGCCAACTTATAAAGTGCCCCTTTTCGGAATTATAAGTGCTTTTTGTGGTCCAGAGCTTTAAAAAGACCAACTGCACAATCTCTTTTGTTTTTTCAGCATTTCCATTTGTGAATTTAAAAATAAAACCATAGATTAATTTAATATGCCGGTCATAAAGTTCTTCCAGAGCAGGACGGTGCTTTTTCATTACTAATGCCATCAATTCCTTATCAGGTTTTTCTTTCAATCGCACCTGCAACTCCTCACCAAGTAAATTTGGAAAACGAATAACAGGAACGACCCCCAGTGGTCGTTCCCTTTTTTCTTATTTTGGAAAAACCGTCTCATTATTTACAATATACCAAACATTTTTCACACCTTCACCATTGACATCTCCCGCTACCTTATCATTCACGAAATAGTAGAGTGGAAATCCTTTGTACGTTACCTGCTCTTCCCCTGTATCTTCCCTTTTAATGGTTCCAAAGTCTTTTTTCTCAAATCCTTTAGGGACCGCAAAATCGCTTTCCATGAACGGCGGCCATTTTTCCAGACATTCACCCATGCAATTGCTTTTTCCAGATTTATCATTTTTGAAAAAATAGAGTGTCATTCCCTGGGAATCAGCCAAGTATTCGCCTGTTGTTTCATTTTCCAATAATTTTAGGGATACTGCCTTTTCATCGGCAGTTCCACTAACCACTTGATTCTCTTTGGGTGAATCTTTAGCTTCATTTCCACATGCCGCCAAAACTAGGACCATCATAAAAACTGAAAATACCATCCACTTTTTCATATACTCTCACTCCTCGTAAATTTACTTCCATCCCCATTTTTGAAATACTTGATGGGATTCTTCCGTTTTAAGATAATCAATGAATTGTTTTGCCTTTTTCTTGTTTTCACTCTTACTTGTTATGCTTACTGGGGTTCCTCTATAGAGCTTATCTTCCTCAGGGAGTTGAACCAGGTCCGTCACATCCGCCAGACGGTAATGCCAGGATTCATAGGTAATCCAGGCGTCTAATGTAGAATTTGCCTTCCATAGATCAATAGCTTCTGCACTGGATTTCACTGAAATGTCAATATTCCTGCTAATTCCAGGAATCAATCCTTTTCTTCCAGCCAAATCTTCCCATAGCCCCAGTTGCCCGGCTCCATTAACATCTACAATCTTTACGCCCTTCTTCGTTAAATCCTCCAATGACTTTATATTCTTTGGGTTTCCTTTTCTAACCAGAATTCCAGCCGACCGTGTATACAATTCTGTACGGTTTTTTTCATTAAGAACTTCCGGATGTTTATGCATAAAATCAGTTAGCATATACTCCGACCCTCCATAAATGATATCCGCATCCTGTTTGGCTTGATCAATCCATTTTTCTTCGGGTCCCGCTGTTACTTCAACTTTAATTCCCGTTTCTTTAGTAAATTGATACGCTGCTTCCTTGATAGGCCCAAGAGGGCCACCTGGACCGTATACTTTTACGACATCGTTGACAGCTTGCCCCCGTTTCAAACCCATTTCCGGTGAAAATCCTAACAAGACTACCATCAGTGATATCCACCCAACAAAAATGACCTTTTTCACGTCTTTCTTCTCTCCCTTCTAAAAAAACTTTGTACTATAGATAACGGGACAAACCCCAAAACGGTTTGAAAATATTGTTAATTATTTTAAACTTGCTGCAAAATACATCTGATGATCTTAAGCTTTTCTCTTTTTTCTCAACAAAAAAACCATTCGAAAACGGAATGGTTGCAGACTGTAGACAAACTCTATAGTAATTGAGTTGGCTTTTGAGGTGTGTTTAAATTGAATGTTGCTTCACTCCGGGCGCCTTTGCGCCAACGGGGTCTCCCTTGGACGCGTTTTCCCGCAGGAGTCTCGCACCTTCCGTTACAATCAACTTTGTTTTAACATTAAAGATAGAACTCCTTTTACCTACTTTCATGCCCAAACTTTTTCAATTCTCTTAAACCAAGTGACAGAAAAGGTTAGCTTGAATTGCTTCCCTTTCTCTGTCTATTTCTTTTACCAACAGCTATCACCAACAATAACAGAGGAATCAACGTTTGCATCAAAATTCCATGAAAAGGGAAGGCGATGATATCATATCGACTGACATCCATAGCGCTAGGATACGACCAAAAGCTGAATTCTACAATCAAAATCCCTATCGGCCATACAACAGGACGATAGTCAGAGAGATTCAGCCACTGCGCGGTACCCAAAGCAGCCGCATAATAAAACACAGAAATCTTGACAAACGCTCCTACTATCCATACGGCCATGATGGCGGACTCCAAATGTTCAAAAAAGTCGGCCAAACTGATGTACCGAGATACATTCATCAAGGGATAATTCTTTGTGGATGTTGTTGATCCGAGTACAAAAAGAACGATAAGATTCACCACAACTAATGTCATCATCACGGCAAACACAGTCATCATCCCATATTTCATTCCTTTTTTCATATCCGCTAAAAAAGGGAGGAGAAAAATCATCAGAAAAAACTCGCTGAACCATCCACCCGGTACAATCGAACCCTTGATTGGAGGCATAATTCCATTCCCCAATATCGGGAATATATTCTTAAATTCAAGATCAGGGCCAAGTAAGATGATTAAGATGAGGATTGGAATGATAAAAACGGGAACAAACAATTGGGCAGCTCTCCCCAACACCTCTATCCCTCCGCGTACGATAAAGGCACAGAGGAGTATCATTGATGCCATGATCACGCTAATCGGGGTTTTGACCAGAAAAGAGTCGACAATATATTCTCCGTAACTTCTTAGGATTTGCCCTGTGATCGGGATATAAAAAAACAAGAATAAAAAACCGAGAATTTTCCCCGGAATCCGACCAATGATCTGTTCACTGAATTGGATAACCGTTTGTTTCGGATAAAGTTTGTGCAGTTTATAAGCGATATACACCGTCGCATACCCGATGAGAGACGCCAAAATGGGGGACAGCCATAAATCAGTTTTGGCATATTTCGCTGTGATGCTTGGAACACCGAGAACAGCCGTTGCCACAATCGTTGGATACATCATGAATGCCATCTGTAGAGATGAAATTTTACCTTTCTCCATCATCTTCCTCCTTTCTCTGATAGTATGTAAATTTGAAATCACACAACCCACTGATAGATTTACTTTTTCATAAACTCTTCAAACGGCTTAAAAAAGAGATGCAATCCATTCAGTTGGTCCTGCCCTCTGCGCGAGTACGAACATAGATAGCACCTTATCGAATATTTAGCATAAAAAACGCCCATTCAGCTGGTTTCGGTTCCTTTACGATTTCTTTTCCTTACAACAGCAATCACCAACAATAACAGAGGAATAATCGTTTGCATCAAAATTCCTTGTAAAGGGAAGACGTTGGTATCATTACGACTGACATCCATAGCGCTTGGCAACGACCACAAACTGAATATGACAATCAAAATCCCAATCGGCCATACAACAGGACGATAGTCGGAGAGATTCAGCCACTGCGCTGTACCTAAAGCAGATGCATAATAAAAAACGGAAATTTTCACAAACGCCCCTACTATCCATACCGCCATGACGGCGGACTCAACATGTTCAAAAAAGTCTGCCAAACTGATGTATCGAGATACACTCATCAGGGGGTAAAGTTTTGTGGATGTGGTTGACCCGAGTACAAATAGAACCATAAGATTCACCACAATTAACGTCATCATCACGGCAAACACAGACATCATCCCGGATTTCATCCCTTTTTTCATATCTGCCAAAAAAGGAAGAAGAAAAATGATCAGGAAAAACTCGCTGAACCATCCCCCCGGTACAATCGCACCCTTGATTGGGGGCATTATACCATCCCCCAATACCGGGTATATATTCTTAAATTCGAGATCAGGAATCAGCAAAAGGATTAAGATAAAGATTGGAAAAATAAAAACAGGTACAAACAATTCAGCAGCTCGCCCCAACACTTCTATTCCCCCGCGTACGATGAACGCACACAGAAGCACCATCGATGCCATGATCACACTAATCGGGGTACGTACCAGAAAAGAGCCGACAAGAAATTCTGCGTAGCTTCTAAGGATTAGCCCCGTGTTCTGGATATAAAAAAACAAGAGTAAAAAACCGAAAATTTTCCCCGGAATCCGACCAATGATCTTTTCAGTGAATTGGATCACCGTTTGTTTTGGATAAAGTTGGTGCAGTTTATAAGCGATATACACCGTCAGATACCCTATGAGCGCAGCAAAAATGGGGGACAGCCATAAATCAGTTTTGGCATATTTCGCTGTAATGCTGGGAACCCCGAGAATAGCCGTTGCCACAATCGTCGGATATATCATGAATGCCATCTGTAATGATGAAATTTTTCCTTTCTCCATCTGCTTCCTCCTTTCTTTAATAGAATGAATTAAATCCCGCAACACCCACTAATAGACTCACTTTTCCATAAACTCTCCAAATGGCCTGAAAAGAGTTTCCACCCATTGAGTGGGTCCTGACATCTGTGGAAGATTGAACATGGACAGAACCAAGCCAGTGAGGAGCAGTGTAAGAAATGCCACTTTATCTTTTTTAGGATTTTTTTTCATTTTCGGCCATTCAAACAAAATGATTAAAGCTACGATCACGGTTGTACACAAAAAAGCCCCCCATCTCACTTGTCCTTCACCTCTTTCTCAGACAAACCCGCCGGTTTGTTAATATAGCCCTGTCTTCGAATATGGGCCGCAACATCGATTTCCACTTCCATTTCCGCGAATATCTCATCCCAGTGGTTTTCGACCTTATTAAACTGTTTAGGATATTTCCTATAGAAATCTTTACCTAACCCTAAAATGTCCGCTTTCTTATCCTGAGTATTCAGAAAAGCCATCTCGATGCGTTTTTCTATATCTTTTTGATATGCTCGTTCTGCAGCTTTTAGAGACTTAGGATTTGAAAGGTTTAAATTCGTTCCATTTTGTATAACAGCTCCATCTGTATTTACCTTCACCAACAATTTCCATTTGTCATTGATAATTTGCGGAATGATCTTGACTTTGGCTGACACTGGACTTAAAGATATCTTCCCTTTCACCCCTTTGGGTTTTATGGTCACGGTGTATGATTCCACTTCATCCCTTAACCACAATAGCCCTCTTGTTTCTTTTTCCGTCATCATCCCAGTCATTTTATCTTTTTTGAACACGGCTGTCCCGACAATGTAAGGGATTCCCTGTAATTTCGTTTGCCCTTTCCCTGGAGGCAATATTTTAATGAATGGAAGTGCGGCCGCTTGAGGCTTACCGGTTAACATTTCATCTAAATCCTGTAGTGTGACCAGCATCCCAATATGTAAATCAGATAGTTCTCTAAGCACTTCCCCTGAATAGTTTTCTAGAGGTGGCAAAGATTCAAGGATAGGCTTTGCTTTCCCTTTGCTGACATACACATTTGCTTTCTCTCTTGGCTGCGGATGGCGCAGTAAAAAATCCAGCTGCTCTTGAATTCCTTCTTTCGCTAACTTTTCACCGAATACAAATACTTTACAATGTCCCCAAAATACTTTTCGCGGAAGCTTGCTTTGAAGCTTAGACAATGCATCTGAAATATTGGAGCCTTTTTCATATCTCACCAATGTCGTAACAGCACCCCCTCCTTGACTGGCCCCTCCTCCTTGACCGCCGCCTCCACTACTTATTGAACTTGGAATAAAGACTTGGACGGATAGTTCGATTTGATTCTTATCCTTCTTATCGATGGAGGCTGCTGTGACAATCGCCAAATCAGTGATTTCTGTTCGATCCCAACAACCGCTTAGAAAAGGGGTTGTTCCACAAATACCGAGCAAAAGAAGGACGCTTTTCATGAAACGACGCCTCTTTACTTTCTCCAATATCTTTGTTCGCCTCCAACCATTATTCACTCCGTTTCACTTCCCCTTTTTGGATTTGGTCCCTGCTCCGGGGGTTGACGGTATACATTAGAATCCCCTGTGAGACGCGGGCGTGTATCCATCATCCACCAAGGAGCTCTCCACAGCACATCTTTCAGCCCTTGACCTTTTAACGGTGCCAGTGGCGTTAAGTAGGGAACGCCGAAGGAGCGCAAGCTGCATAAGTGAATGACTATGGCAATGATCCCCATCATGATACCAAGCAGTCCTAATGTACCGGCAAGCAGCATCATTGGAAAACGCAGCATCCGGAAAGCAATTCCGGCAATATAACGAGGCATCATAAAAGAAGCGATTCCCGTAATCGCAACCACAATGACCATTGGCGCTGAAACCAACCCCGCTTGTACGGAAGCTTGACCAATCACTAGCGCTCCAACAATGCTGACAGCAGAACCTACCTGCTTCGGCAATCGAACCCCTGCCTCTCTTAGTGCTTCAAAGGTAATTTCCATAGCCAATGCCTCTACTATTGCAGGAAAAGGGACCGATTCCCGGGATGCCGCGCTGCTTAGCAGGAGTGCGGTTGGGACCGCCTCATGATGGAACGTCAAAATAGCAACATATAGGGACGGAAGCAAAAGAGATAATCCCATAAAAATATAACGTAACCAACGGATAAAAGTGCCTGCCATAAAACGTTGAGCATAATCCTCTTGTGATTGAATCAAAGAAAAGAACGATATTGGTGCAATTAAAGTAAAAGGGGTTCCTTCTACAAGAATGACAGCCCGTCCCTCCAGCAAGCAAGAACAGGCTACATCCGGCCGTTCTGTCGTCATGATCTGAGGGAAAGGTGAAAACGGATTGTCCTCAATCATTTCCTCGATGTACTCGCTTTCTAAAATACCGTCTATTTTAATTCGTTCCAACCGAGTTGTAATCTCTTCAATCAGTGTTTTATCCACAAGTCCATCAATATAAGCAATCGAAACATTCGTCCTGGTATAAGTTCCGATCTTCATCGATTGTAATTTAAGGGCAGGACTTTTAATAATACGTCGCAATTGAGACGTATTTACCTCTAGAGATTCAATAAATCCCTCTCGTGACCCCCTAACTCCCCCCTCTGCCATAGGTTCTTCAATCGCCCGCTTTTCCCATTTGGACAATCCTAAAGAAAATCCATCGCTTTCCCCTTCATATAGAAGGATCGGGTTTCCAGAGGAAATCGATTCAATGCAATCCGCCAACATATTCACTTTTACGACTTTAGGAACGGGCATTTTATGTTCAATAAACTCATTTAATGGCTGTGGCTCTTTTGATGACTCTTGCATGAGTGGAGATAGCACATATTGCTCTATCGCCTCGATGTCTGAGAGTCCCGCAATGTAAATAAGCATGGCTCTCGTCTTTCCGAAAAGTAAGAACGAACGGAACATGACATCCGAGCAATTATCATAAACAGAACGAAGTGTTTCTACATTTTGACTAAAATCCGCATCAAGTGCATCTGCAGGCTTAGAATCTTGGTAATTATTTTGTACACTGGATTTTTTTTCTTTCGTTTTCCTTAACAATCTACCCACATTACGAATCAAGCTGGTTACCCCCATTTTTTTGCCGGTCGCTCTTACTCCATTTTTCTATGTTTCTTCATTAAGGGTATTTTATACAGAAAATCCTGAGCCTAACATGAACTTAATTTTCATATAAGCAGAATTAAAGGGGAATACAAAGAGGCTATGTTACAGATTGATATTGAATAAACCATATTCATATGTGATATCCTGTTTGTAATTAATGAAAAAGGGGTATATCAAAAACCGTGGCTACACATTGGCGGATAGTACATGTATCTGTACAGATACACGCACGACTTGCAATAAGAGGGTTTCTAAAAAATTTTAAAGAATGGGTAATCGATTTAAATACCTCTGATTTTTTATCTTTTTAAATAAGTTTCGTGGGCAATAAGACTAAAACATTAGAAGATAAGGGAGATTCTATGTCATTCTTAATCACATTGCTCGGATTATTGGTTTCCACAATAATCGCTACAATATTAAATGCCATATGGCCTCGTATTCCACTTCCGATATATCAGATTTCCATGGGAGCAGTGCTTTCATTATTACCATTTCACTTATCGTTCGATTTTCATTCAGAATTATTTATGATCTGTGTCATTGCACCGCTGCTCTTTACAGAAGGAAAAAATACGTCCCGTAAAGAAATGCTTGAATTGCGTAAGCCTATTCTGTTATTGGCCTTTGGGTTAGTATTTGTGACCGTTTTTGCAGGAGGTTTTTTCATCCACTGGTTAATACCGGATATGCCGATGGCGGTTGCTTTTGCTTTAGCAGCTACAATTACCCCTACGGATGCCGTAGCGGTACAATCGATTACAAAAGGATTGAAATTGCCCGGAAATATGATGCCCATCCTGGAAGGTGAATCACTTTTCAATGATGCTGCCGGAATCGTTGCTTTTAAAGTTGCCCTGGCAGCTGCCTTAACTGGAGCATTTTCTATAAAAGATGCTTCGCTTCATTTTATATTTGTGGCTTTAGGCGGAATCATTATAGGTATCCTATTGGGCTATTTAATCGTTAAATTAAGATTACTTTTACGGGTTCACGGACTTGAAGAAATCTCGATGTCTATTGTTATTGAGCTGATCACGCCTTTTGTCATTTATATGGTGGCTGAAGAATTCCATGTTTCCGGAATCTTAGCAGTGGTTGCCGCAGGTGTCATTCATGGCATCGAGCGGGATCGCCTTCAGAGTTCCACAACTAAATTGCAAATTGTATCATCGAATACATGGTCTGTATTAAGTTATCTTTTGAATGGACTTGTATTCGCATTATTAGGATTTATGTTACCGAGCGTTTATCAGGAAATTGAGTCCAACTTAAATAGGGGTACTCTTTTTGGGATAAGTGTATTGATTGTTCTTTTATTATTGGTGATTCGTTTTATTTGGGTATACATTCTGCATGATACTTTTACTAAAAACAGAGTGAATCCATTAGAACAATTCATTATGTCCAGGGTTCATCCAGAAAATATCAAAGATAACGATGATAAGAATGTTTCAAGATCACGATATGCCTTCTTGATATCTGTTGGCGGCATTCATGGTACCATTACACTAGCTACCGCTTTATCCATACCATATTTTATGCCGGATGACACTTTATTCCCGATGCGTAATACAGTCTTGTTTATCGCTGCTTGCGTTATTTTGTTAAGCGTCTTTTTGGCTACAGTTCTTTTGCCCATACTAGTAAAGACACCTACTGAATATAAAGATGAACGCCTTACCTCCGAGGAAGCTTATAAAATTGTGTTAAATAAAACAATCCATCTGTTGAGCAAAGAAGCAACGATGGATAATCAGAAAGCGGTCCATCAAGTAATGGAAGATTTAAATGAACAACTGATTGATTTGGAACGAGGAATAACGAATAGACCGGATAATCGGACCATACAGGATTTAGTGGAGCTAGGGGCCACTGAGGAATTGGAAGTAGTCTCTGGATTGGTCGAAAAAGGGACTATATCTGAAACAGCCTTTGAGCTTTATAAAGTGTATATTTCAAGAAAGTTAAATTATATGCAAAAATCATCGCTGCAAAGAGCTTGGATTAATTTGCAGGCAATGCTTTTCAAGAAAAAGATCAATGTCAAATGGGATAAAAAATGGGAAGCTAAATTAGAAAACTCCATCGTTAAAAACGCGGATCTGATCCGGGAGTTCCGTAATGCACAAAAAGAAGCTTCAAAGGAAGCTATTTCATTAATCAAACAACAAACTACACCAGAAAACCGTCATGAAGTTATGCTTGTCATTCAAAGATATAATCGTTATCTGAATCCATTCGGAACATTAAGTGAAAAAGAAGCACATCGCTTCGAAGAGATGGTGAGCCATTTTCAGTTGATTGCAATGCAAATCGAACGTGATATCATTCAGCAAATGGTTGAAGAGGAGCAAATATCCATGCAAACGGCAACTGAACTTAGACAAAACTTAATCTATGATGAAATGCTCATGATACAAAATTGATAAATATAATATAAAGCGACACCGTTCAAATAGGGAGCGGTGTCGTTTAAGTAAATAAACATTTAAATCTAACAGATCAATCCCTTGTACATCCCCCATCAATTCCCTCGCTTATCTAATCCATCATTCAATATCTTCACTTGATAGCGGAAATAAAGATAGAAAATAACCCAGATGATCACATAGAATGGAATGAATATCCCAATGCCTATCGCTAACCCTTTTAAGCTGAATGGAATCCAGCCAACAAAGAAAGATAATAGGAAGTAAAGTATGCTGACAGTCAGGAAGTGCATAATGGTTTGAGATAATAAACTCCATTTTTCCATTTCAAATAAGATGGTCGCCGTGCTGAAGAACCAGCCACATAATAAGCAGCCAATCGCGTTTTTCACAAATATTTCACTGTCTAATGCAGTGGCCTCCCCAAATCCGATTACTCCAAAACACGTCAGCACCATCACGAGTGCTCCAAAGCAAATCCCAACAAAGCTACGGAATAATAGTGTTTTCATCATAGTCCCTTCCTTTTCCATTGAAATGCTTTCTTGATCCCTTGAACATAGTGCCGAGAAACATATTCTTTTTCCCCTGATCGGAAATACACACATAAGGTCCCGTTGAAAGATGTCTCGAATCTGCTTAACTCATCTAAGTTGGCAATCACTGACTTGGACAATCGCACGAATTGATTACCAGGAAGGTCCCTTTCCAGTTCATATAATCTTTCTTTCATTTCGAAAGTCCCCTGTTTCGTCCGCACCATTATGGAATCTTGCTCTGTGAACAAACAGATAATTTCTTCTGCCCGGAAGACATGCTGCATTTCTCCTTTCCTGCCAACAAAATACGGTCTTTTCCTCTCCTTCAAGCGCTCCATCAGTTCCTGCACTTCCTCATTCCATTCATGATTGCGGATAAGCACCTCTATCGCCTTGACCTCCTCATCTATCTCTACGTTTATTTTCATCTCTGTGGCCTCCCTTTGCTTATAGTGTAAGTATATTGATATTTTTGACAATTCGCTTGTGATTTCCGGCTACATGTAACTTTACAGTGATAACATGCTTGAAATGGATACTCAGATACACTAAATAACCGTCCAAATAATTGGACGGCCCTTTGATACACAAAATCTACTTTTGAATGCGTTTACATTAATTAAGATCACTCTTTGCTTGTAAAAGTACTTGGCATCACCACAGCGATTACCTCTCCACGGGCGCAGAGTTTATCGATAGCAAATACTTCTGTTTCGATTCTCCATTTCTTAGGATGAACCTCATGAATCGTCCCAACGGCTATTAATGGCACATCATTAGGGGTTGGCTTGACGAACTCAACTTTCAGTGAAGCTGTCACAAACCTTGGAGGCTCCACTCCATCCCCAACTTCATGCCCATTTTTACGATGTAATGCCAATGAAGCCGAACCAGTTCCATGACAATCAATTAATGATGCAATCAAGCCTCCATAAACAAAGCCTGGAATCGCGATATGTTCTGGGCTTGGTGTATAAATTGTCTTTGTGTGCGCTCCTTGCCAACCTGTTCGAAAATGATGACCATCTTTATTTAAACGACCACATCCATAACACCATGCAAATGCATCTGGATAATCATCTTGAATCGCTTTTAGCACTTTCTCCTCCATCGTATCTCCTCCATCTTTTTCAGAATATTATAACACTTCAAAAGGATAATGGGTCTATTTGGATAATAGCCGAAATGTTAGTTTCTTTGTATTTCCCTGATTCTTTATTGAGTTCACGTCCATGTTTTAATTTTTTTAAGTAATGATAGACTGTGAAAATGCTGCTCCTTTTCTACAATTCAAATGACAAAGGCCCCTGTACGCTAAGTAGCGTTCAGGGGCTTTCATTTGACTAATATCGATCAGATGTATTTTTTTGTCTACTAATTTAATTGCAGGAAAGCCTCTCCCTCCTTTTTAAAAGTTAAGCCTTTTTCTTAAATCCCAATACTTGAATGTCATTTTACCCATTTTCGACTTCGAAAGTGAATCGTATTTACGTCCAAGTGCCAGGTTTTGTTTTTCTAACTTAGTAATTTGTTTAAGTTGAACGGTGTTCAGTTTTTTTAATTGCTTTACTTCTTTAACAAGTTCTTTATTTTTCGCTTTCATATCATATTTTTCTTTTTCAACAATTACCCGTTCTATCATTGGAATTTCCAGGTTCTTTGGTTTTAATTTAGGAGTGCCATTGGTTTCAGATCCTATGGTTTTTAAATATGCCATGTTATTTTGAAAATTCCGTTCAAAGTTCCCATAACTTTTATGGATGTGGAGGAAGGTAAAACAACCTGCTTTTTCTGCTTGAATGATTAGACCGAATTCAGACAGTTTAAAAATTTTTCCGACCCGTTTTAATTCTTCAGGTGTGTTTTTGATAATATAGGTGAAAACTTCTTCAACATTAAAATCTGCAGGCAATTTTTTCACCTGATTTGATGGTGCATGCTTATTCAGTTCATCAAAGTCATCTTCATCAATATAAAAATGCCTATTTACACTTTGATTCATATAATCTGTTATACGTCCGCTCCATAATAGCCCTTGCAATTTTTTTAATGCTTCCGAAAACAAAAACTGCCTGCTGACTTGATACATCCGTTTTGCCGCAACCTCATATATATCCTTATTACATAGTGCTAATTTGACTGCGTCACGGAAATCCTTCTCTGTAACAGCATATAAGGGGTAATCTTCGCCAAAAAGCTTAATATGCATTTTGGTTGGATTCATTATTACAGCCTTCCTTAAAATTCCGTACTCCAATAGCTTTGTGGAGAGTTCCAGACTGCTGTCCATTGCCTCACTTCTCCAGGTTATCCCAATATCACTGTTCACGATTAATTGTTGGGCATTCTCCCTTGTCATTGCCCCGTACCATGTAAGTCCTTCCGTATTTTTAAGGAGGTATGCCGCTTCTTCCTTAAACTGAGAATCATCTTTAACCCATTTGAATTTATCCCCCGCAATATCAAGTGTTAGATTTGGAATCTCGCGTTTTAATTCTTTAAAAGCAGTAATTATTGGAATGGTCTTCCAATCGGGGTCGAATTTCCCTGTATATACAAGTTTGTTTTTTAACCGGGTCTCCCCTCCCGCTGATTCAACGTTTGGTATCATCGGGGTAAGCAGTGAAACTTTGTTTTTTTCTTTATTCAAATTAAGAATCTCAATTACAAATTCGCACATCTCTTCTGTTTGACATAAGAAATACGCACACTGATCATATATATTTTTGATGCTCTCAAATTTTTCTTTATTAACATCCTGCCCTATGTGAGTCAAGCCTGTAGCATAAACTAATGTATTATTTATGATATGTTTATGCCTTGCTATTTTTTCCACAGTCTCTATGCTTCTAACAAATAACCAATCATATTCATTTTGACTCCAGTAATGAGAAATGAGCATTTCAGCAATATCAAAATTAATGACACCTTTTTTTACCCATTCATCATCGGTGGCATTAAAAAAAGGATCAACAAAAGGATTGAGAATGGTTATATTATCAAATTTCTCAAGAGGTTGAATTAAGATATCGCGTTTTACCGGGCTAGCTAAAAGTAAATCAACCTCGATGTTAGGGTCTAACGCAATAGTCGATGCTAAGGAAGATAAAAATACTGCAGATCCATCCATTGAATTCATGTCAATAAAGCCAAATAAAAGTACCTTCATTTTTCTGTTTTCTGCTAGTTCATGTGAATTCAAAGTTTTCACTCCAATGACTGAAATCTTATATGAATTTTTATTTCTTTATTTGTTCCTTAATTGATGATTTAAGTGCAAGATATTTCAACGTGAATTTCCCAACATATGTAACATTGAATTTGTGTTCCAATAACTTAAGTCTTCGTATCTCTTTGTTTAGCTTAATATTTTCTTGTTGGGCTACCTTACTTTTTTCTAATTCTTCTCGCAATATATTATTTTCTTTTGTAACCTTCTCGATAATGTTTTGTTTTTCAGTGCTATTGCCCTCTATGAGCTCCAATGTCATGGACATCATGTCTTTCATTTGTAATTCAAGTTCCTCATACATAGTTTTCCAATATTCGTTTCGTTCGTCCATATTGAAAAACCCCCCCTCTATTAACCTTGGATAATCTCCAATTCTCTTTTAATGACAACATCTACGGCGCATTTATCCCGAATCGACTGCGATGCTTGTTTTGACACTCTCAAGAATACGTCCGAGTTGTAATATAAGCGCTCTATTGCATCGGCAATTTCGATAGGAGACTCAGGTTTTGTAAGAAGACCCGAAACGTCGTGTTTAACGAATTCCGGGATGGCCGTGATATCTGTTGAAATCGGCACTAGCCCACTGGACATTGCCTCACACATAGAAACGCCTTGAGAATCCAAACGGGTCGGGCAAAGGAAAATTCCATACTCCTTATGTAATGAAGCTATTTGCTCCTGAGAGAGGAAACCTTTATGAATCGTAACATTCTCAAAATTCCGGATTGGCTCAACTGTTTGATCGAACAATTTTCCATCACCATGAAATGCAAATTCCAATTTATCGAAATACGGTCTCTTCGATAGTTCCAGCACTGCTTTCACCGATAAATCATTGGCGTATTTTCGTGAAGCGTACGGCCTGATTGAAAGTACTTTTGTCCGCATCTCAACTGGCTTCTCAATAAAGGTAAACAGGTTGTCATCGATTACATTAGGAATGATCACTGAATTTTTTGATTCTGCTCTCGCATCACATTCCGCGATATGTTCTTTGAACCATTTGGAAATATGGACAAAAGTTGTATCTAATTCATTCGTTTGATAAAACCAATTCATAAAAGAAAGCTGTGCTTCATAATAGTCGTCCGACATTTCAAGTATCTTCCGTAAGCTTTCAGGGCTTTCAAGAAAATTAAACCATCTTCTATGCCATGCCTCCGTTTCAAATCCATGTATCCAGGTGATAATCGGTAAATCGGTATTTGTTTCTTTAATCGCTTGCACCATTTTTGGATTAACAAAATGAATGAGCGCTTTTTTATGTACTTTATGATTTAAGAAAATGCGTAGATGCTGTTCAGTTCCTCGATAAACAGGCACATCTTCATACGTATACTTTTCTGCTTTTTTATAGGCAGGATGCAAAACAAAGACATCAACCTTCAAACCCTCATCCAGATACGCCTTTACTCTTCGGTGGATGAACCCATTCCGATATAACTGATCTTCATGTGGATAAGCATTCGTAATGATTACATATCTATCTTTTTCACTAAATGTAAGCTCATATAGATTTATAGATTCCTCCATTTTTGTTCACTCCTACTATTCAGTCATCTTCAATCAGCCTGCTACTTATCTGTAAATGAAGGATTTTTAGAAGACCCTTTCCAATCACTTTTAAAACTGTCAATCGATTATAACAAACATGTATTACTGAATATTGACATCAATATGAGAATTCTGTAAATAAAAGTAAAGTTTTCATGAACTTTATATAATTTTGTAAAGGTTCAGTAATGACATAACTGAAAGGATCAGTATTGGCATGAAGGAAGGGCATATAAACAAGCAAAATAAAGAAGGACGATCCATTTACCGGCATCGCCCTCTTACTTATACACTTTTATATTTTTTGATTAGTTATCAAATCATCAGTATCACTATCTTTATCAACTTGATCTGTCAGTAAACTTTTTTCTACCTTCAAGAATTCTTCAAGCATGTTTTTGTAAGAAAAGAATAAAATCGAAACAAGACCAATTTGCTGAAGAGAGTGATATAAATGAAACCAATTACCTTTAAAGCATTTGCAATCACTAATGAAATTGATTTAAACAAAATCGCCATTCATTGCGGCATTCCTAAAAAATTCACCTGGGAAGAGCCTTTAATCCTTAAAGGCGATATTCTAAATTCCATCCTTAATAAGAATGTAAACGATTCTCAACAGGTACTGGTTTTTTCCTTTGGCAGCATTGTCTTCATTAATTACTCACACGTGGATGAGATAAAGGAATTTGCTGCCTATATCCGTTCTTTCGAGCCAGACATTGATCTCGTAAATGTAGATAGATACACAGACGATTATAGCCTTCACTTCAGTGAAACTGAAAACATCAAGTTGACAGACGAATATGTAGTTGTGCCTAAATATGAATTTTTCTACCCTGAATTAATTTCCACTGTTCTCGCAAAATCGGTGGCACTCGAAAAAACTGAGGAGCAACTCGGGAAAATCCACGACAAGCTCGAAGCCATGATAGACCGACTAGAAAAGGGCAAGCTGAGAATCGGCAACAAGGAACTAGCGAGGACGACCGCAAAAATCGTACGTCACGAGTATAATACCCTAGCGTATATAATGATTCTGGATAAACCTGATATTACATGGACAAGCAGCATTGCCGGCGAATTTTATGACAGCATGCTGGATTTTTTTGAATTGAATGATCGGTATAAAATCTTGAAAAGTAAAACGGAAATTTTATATAACATTATGGATGGATTTTCTAACATCAGCCATTCGATCAGGGGCCTCTTCGTTGAATGGATCATTGTGATTCTCATTGTCTTTGAGATTGTCCTGACGATTTTAGAAATTGTAGGATGGATACCATGAATTCTGAATTATACCCTATCCATATCATGAATTATTAAGAAAATTCCCCTGCATGATAGGTTCGGTTGGAATATCCCCCCAAAAATAAGCATCGTTAAGATGCTTATTTTGCGTTTAACCACTCTTTCATTTTTAAGCTGACTGTTTAAGGACGTTAAGTTAAATTCCATTAATATCGGGTCAAGGTACCATGGGAGATTCCCGTTTCCTTAGCATTCCGGTAGTTACCTAAAGTTCCCTTAATCCAGTGTAAGGTGGAAAATTAATTCCTTCCCGTCTTCCCCGTTAAATCTGTATCCCTTATCAACGAATCCAGCTTTTTTATATAAATTTATCGCTGGAATATTTGAATGATGCACCGTTAGAATAATCTCATCTTTATCAGGATGGCTTAGTTTGATCATTTCAGGCAACACTTTTAAGGCCTTAAAAGCTAGCCCCTTTTTCTGATGGCGTGAATCCAAGGAGAATGATTTTAGAAGAATGGCTTTCTCATTACTTGTATATTGATTTCCCGCTTTATCCGTATATAAGGCAAAACAACCAATCAAATCCTCATTTAAATATATGACCATGGGAAGGTTATAGTTATCTTTCCTGAAGTCTTCGATAACTTTCAAAGGTAAAGAAGTATAGATTGCTTGTTCTATAGGTAAACAATAGTTGCTCAGCGCCTCATAGTCATTCTCCATAAAAGGTCTAATAGTTAATCCAATCACCATACCCGCACCCCATTTTTATATTTCTGATAAATCCATATTAACAGATACTGAAGTTTTACAATCCAATACAACAAAAAAGGAATGGCTTGTTTGCCATTCCTTTTTTCTTCTTCCGATTTGCCAATCATGATGCTAAATCATTCAGACTCTGATAATTCACTTTCCGTAACCCATTTATGGTTCTTCACTTTTTCTCCTCCCGTAGTCGGAGTGAAATCGACCATGTAAACAGTCGTTTTTTCAGCAGATTCAATTTCAGCGGCTGCCCCGTTCATCCCTTCCATATGAGAGGCATTTACAGTAACCTCCGCTCCGGGTTCATACGTTTTCTCACCCGCATCTTTGATTTCTTCGTGAATGATCCATTTATGATTTTCCACTTTTTCTCCGCCAGTTGCAGGCGTATACGAAATAGCATAGACAGTCGTATCATAGGCACCCACTATAGTTGCTTTCGTCCCCTTCATACTTTCCATATGACCTGACTCGATAATCGCTTGGCTTCCAACTTGATAGGTTGGATTTTCTGCAGTTTTTAATCCTTTAGGAACTTCTCCTGAACTAGAATGGTCCATGTCCATTCCACTATGTTCCTTTTCTTCTTTATTTTCATTGTTTCGAACATCACTGTTGGAACATGCGCCGAGGGCTAAAAACAGGGCTACCAATAATGATAAAATGATTGGCATTTTTGTTCTTTTTTTCAACATGGAAAAACCTCCTTTAAGATTTACATCCATCTTACCAATCAAATATGCAGAAATTGTGGAGTACACTGAATGATCAAAGAATGGAGCTTATAATGCAAAATCCTGCCCTTATTATGAATGTACCTGACAGCTTTCCACCTAATGTCCTATAAGATAATTAAAGGTATGTAAAGTTGACGAACTTTTCTGCCGCAGATAGAAAAAATCGTCTTCTTTTAGTTAAGCCAATCATTTAATAACAAGTAATAAAAGTGAATGCCATATCCCCGATTGTAGTTCTAGCGGAGAAAAAGAGAAGGTTTATTGAAAGAGGTCTGTCGGGGATTAATTGAAAATCAAGCAAGAAGGACTTAGCCAAAAGTCCTTCTTTTTCTTTGTCTACTTGCCAAAATGACAGCCACCATTTTATAAGCACCTATTCCGTGGCTTTTGATTGTTCTATTTTTTGGATGATATGTGAAAGGTTCATGGAAGTATGTTCGTTATAATCCCTGCCGATGGATTTGAATAATCCTTTCGCTATACCTCTTAACATGATTTTGGTATGTGCATCTGCAATAATGGATTTATTAGGAAGACTTGATTCTGCTTGCGCCCCACCAATCTTATTAGCTGTTTCCTTAATAAAATCAATGATTTTAATTTCATGGATTTTTCCTTCGATATTGGTTTTATAGATAATTTGATTTCTCCAAAGCTTTAACTCGATCCTCTGCTTAGTGTAATCGAAAATGACTTCGGGAATATCAACATTGCTCAATTGAATTGAGTCTTTAATGGGATACAATTTCGGATTAGGATTGATTTTCTTTATTAAGGAATGATCAATGGTGACCTTTTCCCGCTTTATACGCGTATTTTTCGTTTCACATAGAATCAGCTTTAACTGGCCGGCAATTATATTATTGAATTCTTCTAATTCAAAAAATTCGACAAGCATTAAGCTATATTCCAAAATGGTGATTGCTTCATCGAATTTTCGTTTAGTACCAGCATTCGATCTGGTAAAAACCAACCGATTCTTCCTCTCCATATTCTTTTCACCCCTCTTAATTCGATTCTATTGATAAATGGGAAAAAACATCCATAATGGATGTTTTTACTTATTAGGTCTGAACTTGATTGAATCCGGTTTAAGATTACTTTTTTCTCCTGTATATTCAATACTAATTACATTAGCCAAATTGATATGTTTGCCACCGGCTTGCAGCCACGTCGCATTTTGGATTAATTGCAATTTCAGGATACTATTCGCTTCATCAGAATATTGTTCATTCGTCTCTAACTCTTCTGTCTCACCATTCACATAATAAAATTTATATTTTGCATTACTCATTTTCATCAGCCTCTTTTCAACTACTTAATTCGACAAGGAATGACAATTGTCCTGCTTTCAAAAAAATTAGATCGTCTCATAAATCAATGAGGTCCCATGAAAGTGAACATACTACTTATAAATGGACTATCCAGCACGCCTTTGATATTCAGACCTATTCACTTATCTATCAAAGTGTTTTTTCAATAACTCTTTAAATCGTGTGCCATCTATTTCTTCTTTCGTCATTTTCCCATCGTCCCACTGTGTAAAGGATGTATCAGTTAAAGTGATGTTCCCGCTGTTTGTCAGACGGGTGATTAATGGATGCTTATTAAATGGCGATTGGGGATTTTCCCTGATGATCGTTTGGATCTCATTAAGTTCCGCTACATTTCCTACGGGTTTTGACGAATCGAATGCATACCCTATTTTCCAATCGGGATCTTTATGTTTCAACTTTAATTCTAGGATATGATCTCCATGGTCGGTACTTTCTTTTTTTATCCTGAATTCACCATTTGGTGAAACGACCGTTTTTCCATTTAACGGAACTGGTTTTAATGGCAGATTCCCACCAAATCCCGTATCGACTAAATAGGTTTGGCCCTCATGGTTCAAAAGAATGGTGACATGGGTCCTTCCTATGGTCATCCACCCCTCTTTATAGATGACGCCCCGAACCACGAATACATCAAAGTCATTTTCCATTAGGAAAAAGTAAAGGGCTGTATTCAATTCATAGCATAATCCCCCCTCATTCCTCACGAGGACTTTTTTCTTGATATTCTCTTTGTTGATATCACTCAGATGGGATGCCATGATTGAAAAGTTTTCAAAAGGAATGGTTTGCGCTGTCTTTTCAAGAATTTCATCTAATTTATCAAAAGTCAGTTTCACATCTTCCTGGAACCCTATTCTTTTCCTGAATAATGCATTCAGTTCATTCATCACGATTCCCCCCTTAAGTCCATTACCGATGAAGAGTATCTAAACCTCTATTTATATTCATTATACTTTGCCCATATTTCATTCATCAATCAATCGCCATTAACAAAAATCGACATTACTCCTTCCTCATAAAAAGAGGTCGCCCAATAATGTAGTATTTCTGGGCAACTTCTTCCATTTATGCACCAAAGAAGCTTTCTTTAATCATTCATTTACCTGTAAGATGATTTTACCTAAGTTCTTATTGGCTTCCATATGTTCATGCGCCCTTTGTACTTCTTCAAAAGGAAAGACACGATCCACGATTGCCCTGATTTCATTTTGGAGGAATAACGGCATCGACTTTGCAACAAATTCTTCCGTTAACTCTTTTTTATATTCATCACTCCGAGGAGTTAATAGAGTGCCTTTTAATTGAACTCTTTTTAATAGAAGTTCCATCAAGTTCACCTTCTCGACTACAGTTCCTCCTAGAATGCCTATCAGTACCCATCTTCCATCAGTCTTTATGCTTTTAAGGTTTTTCTCCCAGTAAGAAGCACCGATGAAATCCAGAATGACATCCACTCCTTGATTATTTGTAGCTTTCAGTACTTCCTCATCGAAAGATTGTTCTTTATAGTTGATACAGATATCCGCTCCTAGAGAGTGACAGAAATCCAATTTTCCCTTTGAGCCGGCTGTAGTGATGATTTTCGCTTTTGTCAATTTTTTTGCCAGTTGGATGGCTGCAGTGCCTACACCGCTTCCGCCAGCATGAATCAATACCGTATCATGATCTGTCAATTCACCTAACCAAAATAAGGTTTGATACGCAGTCAAGAAAACTTCAGGAATCGCTGCTGCTTCTTCAAATGACAGGTTATCCGGTATCTTCATCGCTCTATCAGCTGGCATCACGGCATATTCAGCATAACCGCCGCCATTTACAAGGCCCATCACCCTTGTCCCTAATTCTATATTCGCACCTTCCCCTGTTTCCACCACTTCCCCAGAAACTTCAATCCCTAATATTGGATTGGCCATATAACCGGATTTTCCTTCTCGTGAAACAATATCCGTTCTATTTATTGCAGAGGCTTTCACCTTAATTAAAATTTCCCCTTTTCCCAGCATGGGCTTTGAAAAATCCTTAAATAGTAATTGTTCAGCACCACCCGGTTCTTTAACCACTACTGCTTTCATTTGTCCCACTCCTTACAAATTTTATTAGTGACCGCCCTTTAAAATGGTTTGTCTTGAAGATGGAAACTATGCTACTCCAATAAATATCCATAAGCAAATAATTAGGTTTTGATTATATAGAAGGATATGATAAATGCGGGAAACCTAGTCGAATAAAAAAAGCCGATGTCCCTTTTGGGTCCATCGAGCTTTTCTTTAAGAGTACTATCTCTTTACCTTTACCTTTTATTAAGTGCTTGATTTCTATCGAGGTCATGATGTAACTCTGCTGCCGGAACCTTAGGGTTAGGAATCTGCCCTTTTGCAACTGGTTCTGCTACATAAACAAAATCTCCTGTTCCATCTGGGGCGCTTCCTGTTGCCCACAGGCCGTCTCCTGATTCATTACCTTCCGACAAGTTCCAGAATTCGTACGCTTCAGGTTGAGATTCCATTTCCGCTTCCGGTGGAAATGACGCAGGAACGACCACGCCATTTTTCTCTTCAAGTTCCGCAATTGCTGCCATCCATTGATATTGGTGGTAACGGTCACGGGCTAACATTTTACGGAACGTAGCACGAACCCCTTCATCTTTTGTCATATGATATAAACGGGCAACTTGAAGGCGTCCTTGACTTTCAGCATGCAGATTCGACCGCATGTCCGCTAGTAAATTTCCGCTCGCTACAATATAAGATCCGTTCCAAGGCACCCCATTCGAGTTGGTTGGCAGTCCGCCAAGTCCGCTCACGAGCAAATGCTGGGGGTTGATCCCACCCATGATCGCTGCTGTATCAGGGTCTTTTGCGGCTTCTGCCTGATCTTCCGGAGAAGCGCCATCAAGCAATTGACTAATGAGCGAACAAAGCATTTCTACATGTCCAATTTCCTCTGTACCAATATCCATCAGCATATCTTTGTATTTTTCTTCTCCACGGCAGTTGAAACCTTGAAAAAGATATTGCATCATGACAGTCATTTCCCCAAACTGTCCACCTAACACTTCCTGGATTTGACGGGCAAGCATTGGATCTGGTCGATCTACCTTCACTTCAAATTGCAATTCTTTTTGATGACGAAACATATTAACTCCTCCTTCTATTATAGGTTTATTTTTTTGATCTACGGTTTTTTTTACCCGCTTGTCCATCCTTGAAACATGAATTCCGTTATAATGAACAATAATTAGAAAAAATTTACAGACAGTTAATAATGGCCACTAAACGTAAAGCAAGAATTATCATAGGGCTATGAAACTCAATAAATAAGTGTTATAAAAGGTCCATTTAACTGTCTATAACTTTACAATACAGGGTAAAGTAAGGAGAACCATATATAGAAAAAAAATCCATATCAAAGAAACCCAAAAGGAGGATGAAAATTGGATTTCAAGCCCAGAAATCAAAAAGATCAATCCATTTCGGAAATACGTTATACTTATTCCGCTCGTAATCTATGGTCCGGTTTTCTATTCGGAATCGGACTGGTCGCATTCATCGATGAGGCCATCTTTCATCAACTATTACATTGGCACCACTTCTATGACAAGTCCACATCCAATATCGGGCTAGTCTCGGATGGTTTATTTCATGCCCTAAGCTGGTTCGCGACGGTCGGTTCTTTATTCATGTACGCTGACCTTCGTCGTCGAAAGGGATTATGGCTGAAAAGGTGGATAGGAGGAGTTTTACTCGGGGCAGGTTCATTTCAGTTATACGACGGGATCATCCAGCACAAGCTCATGCGACTCCATCAGATTCGTTACAATGTCGATATTCTCCCATACGACTTGATTTGGAACATTGCTGCCACTGTCATGATCTTGATCGGCATTACCCTCATCATTCGAACAAGGCGCAGCTTAATTATAATGAAAGAAGACGGCAGAAGTGCACAGTAATGGACATATTCATGAAAATGGAGCTGGCATTGAGCCGATTTTATGGATTCTATTCGCGCTTGTTAGTGTGATGTATATCGCAGCTGGCGTAGTTTCGAACCGCCGCTATAAAAAATGGCCCTTATACCGTACGTTCTTTTGGATTCTTGGCATCATCTGTGCCGCTTTTGCAATCATTGGTCCAATAGCCAATCGCGCTCATATGGACTTCACGGCACATATGGTCGGTCATTTACTGCTTGGAATGATTGCACCCATCCTACTGGTGCTTGCTGCTCCCATTTCTCTTGCACTTCGAACACTGGATGTGCCATCTGCAAGACGTCTTTCAAAGGTGTTGAAAAGTTGGCCGTTGCGCATATTAAGTAATCCAATCCTTGCCTCCGCACTTAATATTGGGGGGCTTTGGATACTATATACGACTGGGTTATATGGGGTGATGCAACAGAATGTCCTTCTGCATGCATTGGTTCATTTTCACGTGTTCATTGCGGGTTATCTATTCACTGCCTCGATGATTTATATGGACACGTCACCCCATCGGTTCAGCTTCATGTTTCGAGCTATCGTATTTGCCATTTCACTGGCAGGCCATGATATCCTTTCTAAATATATTTATGCCCATCCGCCAAGCGGAGTCACTAAGGAACAAGCGGAAAGTGGAGGCATGATAATGTACTATGCCGGTGATGCCATTGACCTTGCACTTATCTGCATCCTTTTCTATCAATGGTTCAAAGCCACCCGTCCTAAGGAATCACTTGCCTTGTAACAGGAACGGTTAAATGATTACTTCAGTAAACTCCTGTGTTTCTGTTTAATCGTTCAACATTTAGCTCATACTAATTTTTGATGAAAAAAATTTAGGATGGAGCTGAATGGAAAATGGAATTTGAAGCTAACAATTCTACTGAAAATGCTCTTCGTGATTATAAAGCTGGAATCGGTGCCTTTACGCATAAAATGCCAGACCTCGCTGAGAAATTCAATGCCTTTACGGAAGAGTGCTTCAAAGAAGGTCAATTATCCAAGAAAGAAAAACAGCTTATCGCACTAGGGATAAGCTTATATTCACAAGATGAATACTGTATTATCTATCATACAAAAGGATGTCTTGATCAAGGGTGTGCGGAACAAGAAATTCTAGAAGCCATTGGAGTGACCGCAGCATTTGGCGGAGGAGCTACCATGAGTCAGGCAGTAACTCTTGTCCAGGATTGCATCCAGGAAATCAATCAGATGAAACAGTAATAAAGAAGGGATAGGACATTTAGTCCTACCCCTTCTTTATGTTCTTGACTAAGAAATCCAGTTATATAGCCGTTTTCAGTTCCTCATTGCAAAAATAACTGTCACATAGCTTTTAATGACTTATGTTGTTATTTCTTTGTGCGGGTGCATATGAATTCATCATCTGTTGCATATCCTGCTGTGCAAGCTGTGGAACTTGGTAGTAATGATGTTTGTTTTGATATAACGAAATCTCGTATGCCATTTCAATGCAGTTCGGAACGGAATCTGCAAATACGCGGCGAACCACCGGATTCGTTATTTCAAGAGCAGCCATCGCTTTCAAGGATGCTGCAGACTTAACAGCTCCAAGCATCATACCTGAAATGCATTCATCCGTAATTTCCGAGACGGATTGCAAAGGTTTCTTTGGCTGTGTTGGAGTCAATCCATATATAAAATCGTTACCTTGATTCATTTTGTAGCTCTGGGTCGGTTTAGAAGGATCCTGGCCCGTTTGGAAGCACTCCAATGTAATATTATATTCATCTTGGATGAACTGATATTGACGATCCAAAATATCCAGCAATTCCTGATCCTGTACATGCTGACGCAAAAGCATATATGTGTTTAATGTACCAATCGTTCCCGATAACACTTCATGTACATCGAATACTTCATGACCTCCGTGATTCATTTGTGGAGGAATAGCACCCGTTTGCATGTTCTGGTGTACTTGACCTTGTTGATATTGATTTTGATTTTGCATTGTATTTCCCTCCTCGTTTTATCAATCATGCGAACAAGTTTAGTATGTTAAACCCCAACAGGATTATTCAACCTAAACTCTTCCATGAAGTCCAATTAAGCTACCTCCATCATGTTGTCTGTATAAAAAAACCGAGACGTTTTACACTATAAACACCTTTAATATGTATGGGAGGATTTCTAATGACACATAAATGCTTCTATTGTGCTGACGACACAGAAGAAAAAAAAATCCATGTTGTAACGTTTCAAGTTACTGACACGGATAGAAATGAAATGCTCTGTGATGAATGTTATCAAGAATGGCTGCAAGGAATAAAAGGTTAGTATAAAAAGCCCTCAAATAATCTCAAAAATGATTAAGTATAGGGCAACTTAAATTCGTTTCACACAGTACAAATATATAATGATTATGGGAATTTTAAGCGTAAATCCGAAAGAATAGCCTATGCATTATGGTTACGTATTTGGAACATGGGCATTTCAAGCAACAACAAAAGGGTTGATTGCATGTCATCAAACCATGCTTAATCATTCTGGTGATAAGGACTGATAAGGACCCTACATAAATTCCTTGTAGAAGTGATCAATCAAGGTAAACAGGAAAATGACCATTGAATTATCATTAAAAGAAAATAACGTAGGACTGCCTCCATCACCACCTGAAAGGCCTAAAGCTAATTTAGAGGATATTCCCGTGGGGGCAAGACTTCAAGATCCTGAAATCTCCGCTTCAGTATCCATTGATATTAGTGCAGGATTAGTTGCTTGCAGCCAGATCATGGGTCAATGCATCCGCGAAGATATTGCGGGAATGTTTGCACAATTCCATACAAAAAAAGCGGCATTGAGTGCTGATTTCCTAAGATTAAATAAGGAAAAAGGATGGCTGGTCCCTCCTCCTCTTCATATTAATAAAACAAGTTTGTAAAACATTGATGAAATATCCCTTAATCATGTTGGCTGAACCTCCAACATGATTAAGGGATTGATTTCCGTATGAAAGGAAGATTAATGAATCACTACCATTGCAGACTTTCGATTAAGTGGCACTTTGTGCATTCTTGACTATAATCATTTTTTATAAATTCATGATTACAATTCTCCCGAAAAATGTTCAGCTCTCTTTTCAGCTGTTCCAATTGAGTTTCCAACTGTTTCATTTCAACTTTTATCTGGATTACCCGATTCATCGAATTCTCCCTCTCGTCCGAATCATTGATAGATTTTTCCGTCCGTTTTCCTAAATTCATTGGCTTTTTCTTTAAGCCCTTCATCGATTACCGACTCAAAACCCAGACCCTTTTCTTTCGCCAAATCACGGATGTCCTGTGAGATTCTCATACTACAGAATTTAGGTCCGCACATTGAACAGAAATGGGCTGTTTTGGCACCTTCAGCCGGTAGAGTTTCATCGTGATATTCAACCGCCCTTTCAGGGTCGAGAGAAAGATTGAACTGATCTCTCCAACGAAATTCGAATCTAGCCTTAGAAAGGGCATCATCCCGTTTTTGTGCATGCGGATGGCCTTTTGCAAGGTCAGCTGCGTGGGCTGCAATTTTATAGGTAATGACCCCTACTCGAACATCCTCTTTATTCGGAAGTCCCAAATGCTCTTTCGGTGTCACATAACAAAGCATGGCAGTTCCAAACCATCCAATCATGGCAGCACCAATTGCAGAAGTAATATGATCGTACCCAGGTGCTATATCCGTTGTTAATGGTCCTAGGGTATAGAATGGTGCTTCTTGACACACTTCCAGCTGCTTATCCATATTTTCTTTAATCAAATGCATAGGTACGTGACCGGGTCCCTCAACCATGACTTGAACATCGTGCTTCCATGCAATCTTCGTCAGTTCCCCCAATGTTTCCAATTCAGCAAATTGAGCCTCATCGTTTGCATCTGCAATGGATCCAGGACGGAGGCCGTCGCCTAATGAGAAAGAGACATCATATGCCTTCATGATTTCACAAATCTCTTCAAAGTGAGTATAGAGAAAGCTTTCTTGGTGGTGGGCCAAGCACCATTGTGCCATGATGGAGCCCCCTCGGGAAACAATTCCCGTAACTCGCTTTGCTGTTAAAGGGATATATCGCAAAAGGACACCAGCGTGTATGGTGAAGTAATCGACACCTTGCTCGGCCTGCTCGATTAATGTATCCCTAAAAACTTCCCAATTTAAATCTTCCGCGACTCCATTCACTTTTTCCAATGCTTGATATATCGGAACAGTTCCAACTGGCACAGGCGAATTCCTGATAATCCATTCCCGGGTCGTGTGAATATTCTTTCCGGTGGAAAGATCCATTATATTGTCGGCTCCCCATCGTGTAGCCCAAGTCATTTTCTCCACTTCATCTTCGATCGATGAACTAACAGCTGAGTTTCCGATATTCGCATTTATTTTCACATGAAATTTTCGTCCGATGATCATGGGCTCACTTTCAGGGTGGTTAATATTTGCCGGAATGATCGCCCGTCCGCTAGCTACCTCTTCTCTTACAAACTCAGGGGCAACATTTTCCCTGATCGAAATGAATTCCATTTCTGGGGTAATGATACCTTTACGGGCATAATGGAGCTGGGTTACGTTTTGCCCTTCCATCGCACGCAATGGTTTTCTTTTCAATCCCGGAAAAATTTCTACTTTGGATTGTGAATCCACTTTTCTATACCCATTATCTTCTGGTTTTATTTCACGTCCTTCATACTCTTCAACGTCTTCCCGTTCCAGGACCCAGTTGCGTCTAATCGGGGCAAGACCTTTATGAATATCAATGGGATATTCTGAATCCGTATAGAAACCGCTTGTGTCATAAACTCGTAAAGGCGGATTCTCCTCTTCGCCGAATGCCCCTGTAGTCGGACTTAGCTTAATTTCACGCATAGGTACTTTAATATCAGGTCTAGATCCCTCAACATACACTTTTTTACTCCCAGCAAAACTGGACATAATTGAAACGTTCATGTCATTTACTGAATTACTCATGATTTCATTTCTCCTTTTTAAGTTCATTTAAAAAGGACAAAATCCAATCCATTTCGCACGAAAAAGCCAGGTCTCATATTTAAGACCCGGCTAACGTTAGTATGACTACAGAAATGACCAATTGAAATGGTCATTGTTTAGTAGATTCTAACTTCCCCACGCTGGTATGAACCAGATCAGGTCCTGAGGGTTAAGAAGCTTAAGCGCTTCTCTCTCAGCCCAACTTTTATTGGACACCCCTAGTCTAAATAATTTAATTGATTACAGGGTAACTATATATCACCCTTTTCACTCTGTAAATAATTTAAAAGACCTAATATTTTATTTCAACCTCTCCAAAATTCGTTACTTGAAGAGTAATTTTACAGGCTCTCAAGGATTGGGAAAAGCTCCTCTAAATGCTTGATTTCATAGGTTGGAAGCACTTCATTCCGTTCCTTATCATGGCGATTTATCCAAACCGACTTTATGCCTACCCGTGACGCTCCAAGGATATCCGTCATTAAATTATCGCCGACCATCAATACTTCATCCTTATCAAGCTCCATGATTTCCAAAGCATGCTCAAAAATGGAGGCATCCGGTTTACCTCTTCCAAACGCACCAGAAATGACGATTTGGTCGAAATAAGGAACTAGTTCAGGCGTAATTTCAAGTTTGGTGTTTTGCAGTTCAGGAGACCCGTTCGTAAGCAATAGCAATTTGTACTTCCCTTTTAATTCATCTAACACACGGAATGATTCTTCATAGATAAATGGCTTTTTGCGTCTCTCGGCAGGGAAACGTTCTGCCAGTTCAAGCCCAAATTCCGGGTCATCGATCCCTAATGCCTTCAAGCCTCTCGTCCACGCTTCTTTCCGATAAGCCGGTGCAATCCCGGCCATCTTCCGGAATTCATCATGATCATCCTGAAAATTTCCCCATAGCCCCTCAAATGGGTTGATACCGATCATTTGAGTAAAAGCATATGTATCGTAAGAAGAATAAAGCTCACGCGCTTCCTTCCGCACAGCTTCTTCAAACTCGTCGACATTCAAATCATATTTCTCCTTAGCCACTTCGCATGTAGCCACAAAAGCCTCTTTTACACTTTTCTGATCCCATAATAATGTATCATCTAAATCAAAAAAAACTGCCTTCACCAAAATGTCCACCCTCTTTCCCTATTATTGAATTCGTAAAAATTACACTATTACAATAATAAACCACAACCAATGGAAAAAGAATAATTATTCAGAAAATCCCTGCATCTTTCTTAAAATCAGCAAAATGTACGATGAACATCATACTTACCTTTTCTGATGGAAAACCCTATATTTCTTCACTTATCATCTTTCGAATACATACAGCTTTCCATTACTTGCAATCTTGAATTTTGGACCGGTGAACCCCCGTCGGATCAGCTCTTTCCTCATATATATCATGAGGGCGGCATGACTCACGATCAGAACATCCCTATCCCCCTTTGTAAAGATTTCATCCAATACTTTATTGATCCTTTGTTCAGCGATCTTAATTTCCGCCCTTGTCTCCCTGTTGAACATCGAGCAGCATCGAATCCAGATGGCCCAAAGGATGAACGGCAGCTTCACTTTTCCTTTAAGAGGGGGAGAAGGTATTTCCCGCAGCTCCTCCATTCGATGAACCTTACCTGGATAGATATGTTCCGCTGTCTTGACAGCTCTCGACATATCACTGCAATAACATTCCTGCCATTCCTCCACGCCAAATAAAGTCGTTCCATAAATAATATCCGCTGCATCATAGTCCTCAAACCATTGCTTCATATCATCCGCCGTCACAGATTTCCCAGTAGGAAATTCATGTGCCACCTTAAAATGCCGTACCAAACCAATTTTCATATATTCTCCTTTTTATCTTTTTAAATATAAGTTTCTTTTTGGCTTTTCAATAGTTATGTAAAATTATACAAAAACAGGTATATGAAAACCATTAAAAATCTTACTGAATTGCACTTGCGAGTATGTGTTTTTAACAATCTTACAGATTGGGTCACTGCTGAAAATGGTCCTGCAGCAGTGGTCCCGTCACATGCTATAACCAAGCGTTTATCCCTATGCTTTTTTAATACCCTTTCTTCACTTTAACCAACAAACGTAAAAATAAAAGAAACGACTTTCCCTTACGAGTTCATGGAAGATGTTACAGGAGTAGTAGCAATTATTAAAGGGAAAAATTTCATGGCCAGACTCTATCTGAAATTATCAAAAAAAGAGAAAGCATTTTGCCTTCTCCATATGTCGTTACCCTATGAATTGAAGTTCTGTTATCGTACATCTCTTCCTGAATTTATATTTCCCGCTTAAATCACTGAATTGATAATCATTGAGGGATTTTCCCAATTGTTCCTTTAGCTTATCCACAGTGATGGATTCCTCCACTGTCTCTTTCCAATTTTCATTTCCGATTAACTCATCGAATGGTATGGTAGTCAGGACTTCATCATAAATCTGGATGCTTTGATCGATGCCGAAGCTGCCATAGATACTGCCATTTTCTTCAGCAAAGATATGCTCCGATTCAAGTTCTTCCACCAATACTTCTAGATATTCCTTTGACTTAACAGGCTTGATGGCAATCTCTGCTTCCGCCTTTACAGGTCCCAATCTCTTATCTATGATCTCTATTGTCATTTTAACGTAAACGGGCGGATACCCAAACCCTTCAAAAAGTTCCGCTGCCGAATTATATACCATCTGAACATCCTCCTTTTGTCACTATCATTATATAATATAAATCCTTCATTTCCTTACCAAAAACCCTTATTCAAGATCACTTGGCATCGGAGTTCATTTTGAATGCCAACGCTTCTTTTTCCTATACGAACCTAACAAAGAAATCCAATGCAGCTCCATGCATTGGATTTCGCCAACTTCTTATTATGGCTTTAGCACCACTTTAATACATTCATCTTCGTGATCATTAAAGATTTGATATGCTTCACTCGCTTTTTCGAGAGGAACTCTATGTGATATGATTTCCGTCGGGTCGAAATCTCCAGCTGTGATTTTATCAAAAAGCTTTGGCATATAGTGTATGACCGGTGCTTGTCCCATTTTTATATTAATGTTCCTTTCAAATAAATTGCCTAACGGGAACATATTATATTTGGACCCATATACGCCAGTCAGTTGGATCGTGCCGAATTTACGCACGGAGTTAATGGCAATTTCGATCGCACTTAACGTTCCACCCTGAAGTTTCAACTTTTGCTCAATCGCCTCAATCGTCGATTTCTTGCCATCCATTCCCACACAATCAATGATGACATCCGCCCCGCCTGAAGTGATTTCCTTAATATAGCCGCCCATATCGTTATACTCATCGAAGTTATACGCTTCAACCTGATTCATCTGTTTTGCCTTATTGAGCCGATAAGGAAGATTGTCGATGGTAATGACCCTTTTTGCGCCCTTCATCCAAGCGAACTTCTGGGCCATCAAGCCAATTGGCCCACAGCCCAGTACCGCTACCGTATCATCTTTCTTGACGCCTGCGTTCTCTACACTCCAATAAGCGGTTGGCAGCACATCGGACATGAACAGAAGCGCCTCATCTTCAAGTTCACATGACTCTGGGATGACAAACGGCATGAAGTTCCCATAAGGGACCCTTAAATATTCCGCCTGTCCTCCTGGATAGTTCCCATATCGTTCCGTAAAACCAAAGTATCCTCCAGTATCCACCGCTTCATTGGGGTTGGAATTGTCACATTGACTCTCCATATCATGTTCACAATAATAACAATGTCCACAAGAAATGTTGAAAGGCAGGACAACCCTGTCCCCTTTTTTCACTTTCGATACTTCCGGACCCACTTCTTCAACGATTCCCATCGGTTCATGACCAATGACATAATCTTTATGCGTAGGCAAAGCGCCCTGATATATATGGAGATCGGACCCGCAAATCGCCGTTGAAGTCACTCGGACGATGATATCATCCTTTTGCTGAAGTTTCGGATCTTCAACTTGTTTTACCTGAATATCTTTTGCACCTTGGAAAGTTACAGCCTTCATAATCAACCTCCTAAAATATTCTTAATACAATTGATATACCCGCCAAAAAAGACTACTAAGCCTAGCAACACCTGATTTTCCCAAGAAATAAATAACCTTCTTAAGTTGAATCCGGATCATACAAAAAAAGCCCCGGAAAACCGGGACTCACCTATGAAACACCTATTTAGTAAACTTATAAATTCCCATTGTTATTGTGCTTATACTCTCTTAGTACCTCGTTAAATACATCGGGATAATTCGTAAACAGCCCCGTTGCACCCCATTCCAGAGCCTTTTTCATGTCCGCTCTTTCATTTACTGTATATGGATGGAATTGAAGGCCATGGTCTCGAACCATCTTCACATATTGTCCGTCAACCTTACTGAAGTTCGGGCCAACTCCAATGGCATATTCCTTAATCGATTCCAATTCTTCATCAGAAATGGTTGCTTGGTTCTTATAAGAAAAAAGTTGCACAAGCGGTAACTTTGGATTCATGTCATGAACCTTCAAAAGGCTTTCTTGACTGAACGATTGTATAAGTACATTTTTGGTACGGCCCTTTGAATCTACCATTTTATAATCTTTCAAAACCTTCAGAAGTTCTTCTTCCATTCCTGGATATACATCAGGGGACTTTGTTTCAATGTAGTAATTGGCCTGCCTGCCGAATTTCTTAAAGACTTCTTCAAGAGTGGGTACCGTTAACCCTTCATATTTCTTTTTTGCCAATTGCGGATATTTTTCATTGAACCATGTACCGGCATCCAGTTTTTTGACTTCTGCCAGAGTTAAATCCTTCACCAGACCTGTACCATTCGTTGTACGATCAACCTTTTCATCATGCATCGCTATCAATCTTCCATCCTTGGTCATCTGAAGATCGATTTCTATGTAGTCGCCTTCCATTTGTTCTCCCAATTGATAAGCGGGAATGGTATGTTCAGGTGCATAACCGGAAGCTCCGCGATGTGCGACATTCACGATTTTCTTCTCATAAATAGATGAATTCGAATGATTTTCATTTGCTGCTGAAGCCCCCATAGAAGTAGCCTGCAATATAAAGGCCGCACTCATCATACATAAACCGAATTTCTTTATATTCGTTTTCATTTTCCCTCTCTCCCTCCTATTGTTACCATCATTTTAGAAGGGGAATGTGAATCTATAGCAAATATAGTGTAAAGAAATAATAAATTGGTTTAATTGGGTAAAATAACCTATCTAACCAGGGCATTCATTTAGTTTGTTGTACCTAACCAAAAAGCATTCGTCTCCCCATCATGCATTTTCTTCACTCTAGTTGATACAAGAAAGTCCCGTGAAGAGAGTCGGAGTAGGAACCCACTAAAAGCCTCTTTTACTGAAAAAGTTATAAATAAAAAATGTGCTAAACATGGATACTGGTAATCCAATAAGAAAATATAAAAAGTTTCTTGGCATGTAGATATTGAAATAGTAGAAAAAACAGTAACCCATATAACTATTACTAAATATTTCCATATTCTCTTCATTACTAAACTCCTTACTTCGCTGTTTGAACGCCAAAGCTATCAATTTTGAGTTTAGGATATTGAAGCAGAATCCTCAAAAAAAGAATTGGATTCAGAATCATAGTTTTTTCTGCTTTTTCTTCACTAGTCATTTCGGAAGGATTGATTATTAGCGACTTATTCTAAATCGAATTCATTAGATAATAATAATTATCCAATTCAATTTCAGATGCCAATTTTTCAGTTTTTTTTGTAATTTTAACATCCTCAAGATTATCGAAGGAAGTTTCTTCTGCATTTTCAAGTGATGTTACATCTGTAATTTCTTTATTTATGTCATGAGTCGACTTAGATTTCGCAGAACTTGGACCAATAGAACTAATGATCAGTACAAGTGCAGTTAAAATGAACATAAACTTGGCTAGTTTCATAATCCATCATCCTTTCTCTACAATTTAATAGTTTTCCAAATCCATAATAAACTAAATCTATAGCTTACAAATTCCAGATATGAGATCATGTGTGTCAATGTTGACATACGAAGAGGGCCTGGGCAGAGTTGGTATTACTGGTACATTTGACGGCCTTTAGAATCCACTTCTATACGCTTTTATAGTTGTCCTTAAGTTTAATTCATATAGAAAAAAACAAAACACCTTTAAAAGCAAATATGAAGCTGAGAGCCCTAGCCTAACCAGGGTGAAGACTTTTTGAAAGGACTTTCTCAAATTCCAACTGAACCATTCGTAGAGAACAGCCCTTTTTAGAAATAGAAAGAGAGACTATCGATGACAAAATCTATCTTTTTCTGATTTACAAAAAACTAGTATCATATTACTATTAAGCAAACAGAATATTAATATTAAGGGGAATTATGTTAAAAAATTATCAATATTATCAAAACAAACACCGATTTATCCTGAAGGCATTCATGGCAATGATATCTTTTTTACTATTGGTGGGGATTTCTGTATCACCTATAAGTTGGAAAGATAATCCTTACGAGATGACATTACAGGTCATTTTAATATCGGGGATGATAATTTCTCTGTTATTTTTCTTAAAAACAGAAGTCAATTTCTATAAAACCCTATTCATTTTCTTAATTACTGTTTATTTGTATGGCAAATTCTGGATATTTCCAGACACTGCAATTATGCTGGCTTTATTTGCTATAGCACCCTTGATTCCCATTTTTCTCTTTGATAAAATTGGATTTTATATTGTCTCCACTTTAAATATCATATTAGGTCCTGCTTCCATCTTGACCATTTCGCAAACGGACCTTCAATACACTTATGAATATGTCGCTTTGGATAGTTTCGGCAATACGCTTAATTTCATCGCTATACAAATCATATTGGTATTCGTATTCATTGGAACCAATAATAGGATGGAATCCACTAATGCATTCCATAAGGAAATTCAGCAGGCCAAGCAATTGAACTCAGTCGGACAGCTCGCTGCCACCATTGCACATGAGATACGGAATCCCATTACAGTCGTAAAAGGGTTTGCCCAGTTATTAGATCAAGAGAAGGAACTGAATGAAACGGAAAAATTTTATGTACAGACCATGCTTACAGAACTTGAATATACACAAGTGATTATCAATGACTATTTGTCTTTGGCAAAACCGCAAACGGATAATATACAGGTCATTCCTTTAAATTATGAAATCCAAAAGATTTCCGATCTATTAACCAGTTTCGCCAATAATCGCAACATAGGCTTTATCCTGGATTTCCGTGACAACCTACATATTAATATGAATCCCATCGAGCTTAAGCAGATACTGGTCAATATCATGAAAAATGGAATTGAGTCAATGAACAATCCTGGATTCATCAAGGTGGAAACAGAGCAGGAACGCACTATGGCAAAAATACGAATAACGGATACAGGAATAGGTCTTTCCAAAGACCAGCTTGCAATACTCGGCACTCCATTTTATTCGCTTAAGGATAAGGGAACTGGTATCGGCCTGACCGTTTGTTATTCCATCGTTCAAAAATACAAAGGGAAAATCGTGGTGCAAAGCGAATTGAACAAGGGAACATCTTTCACCATTTATTTGCCCTTATTTAAAGAAATAGTATAAAAACACCTTTCAAACAAGAAAAAGGATGACCTTCCATCAACGGGCGGTCATCCTTTTCAATTAGGCTTTAAAACTATCTTGCCATTTCAGCAAATGGTTTTCTAAAAAGCGGACAAACGAGTCGGAGATTTTACCAGCGAGGGCAAAAAGGATGATGCCTACGAATACGACGTCCGTTTGCATGAATGAACGGGCATCCTGGATCATGAAGCCCACCCCTCTATCGGCGCCCAGCAATTCAGCGACGACCAAGCACATCCAAGCAGCACTTAAGGCTAAACGGATACCAAGTAATATATTTGGTAAAGCTGCCGGAATCATGAGCTTCGTTATTTGTTCCAGACGGCTGAACTCTAAGATTCGGGCAACATCGTATAGTTTTTTATCCACATTCCGAAGGCCCAAAAATGTTTGTAAATATAGTGGAAAAAAAGCACCTAATGCAATAAGCAGCACTTTTGATAGTTCACCAAATCCGAACCACATAATGAATAAAGGGGTAATCGCAAGTAAAGGAACTGTTCGTAACATTTGAATGCTTGGATTTAGATATTCTTCGGATTTTTTTTGCATGCCCACGATGACACCCATCATTAAGCCTAAAAAACCACCCAATGCAAAACCAAGAAGAGCCCGCGTTAAACTAATTTGTAAATGCATGGCCATTTCCCCTGACTGAACGAGATCAATGAAAGTTGTGACGATCAATAAAGGTGATGAGAATAATTGGGCAGGCAGGATTCCTATTGAACCTAATGATTGCCATGCAATCAACACGACAACGGGAAGGACCGAACCCCGCAATGCTGACTTGGCAATCTTGGATTGTTTTGTCGTTTCCCTCATGACAAGCGGCTTGTTTTGAACAACGGTCTGTGTAGACATTTTATTCATCCTTCCTTTTTTTAAAAATTTATTTAAATGCTCCAATCTTCCCTTTCCTCAGGAAGATGATCCAGTTGGGTTAAAATGACGGACCTGAATTCCTGAAATGCTTTGCTTGTTCGTGTTCTTGGATATGGTAAATCGATTGGAACGATAGCTTTAATTCGTCCTGGCTTTGCATCCATGACGACAACCTTCCTCGATAAAAAGATGGATTCATCAATATCATGGGTGACAAGCACCATCGTTGTCTTATTCCTCACCCATATTTCAAGTAAAGCCTCTTGAAGATGCGTTCGAGTGAAAGCATCCAAGGCACCAAATGGCTCATCAAGCAATAAAACTTCAGGGTTACGCAATAAGGCTCTGGCAATGGCAACACGCTGAGACATCCCACCTGATAATTGGCGTGGATATGCCTTTTCAAATCCGTTTAATTTAACAAGGGAAATCAAATCATCCACCCTTTTTCGAATGTCCGGTTTCTTTAATGGAAGGTTACCTGCAATATTCTTCTCCACGTTTAGCCATGGAAATAAGCGATGCTCCTGGAAAATGAAACCTCGGTCTTTAGAAGGGCCGCTAACCGGATGAACTCCTGCGATGATCGAGCCTTCAAAGTCTAAATCAAGCCCTGCGATCAACTTTAATAATGTGCTTTTCCCGCATCCGCTCGGACCAATGATGGTAACGAACTCACCATTGTTGACGGTCAGATTTAACTTATCCAAAACATGGACACTTTCATTATCATTTTTAAATGTTTTGCTTACGTGATTAATTTCCAACGTCGCTACCAATATCCTCACCCTTTCTCGAATAAAAAAATAGAGATCCAGCAAAAAGGCACCTATGGTCCCTTTGCTGAATCTCTAGTTAACTAGTCGATTCAATATTTCATTTTATATTAACTTATCGATTATTTATAATCAACATCTAATACCAATTTATTTTATCGGATTAATCAAAAATAACAATTGACAGATTATTCAAACAGCTGTTAAGATGCATTCATACACCACTCCGCTTCACAAAGGAGCCAATTCAATAACGGTCATGTGAATCAACTGGACTACCGGAGATTCAATGAAGAGTAACCTTGCATACTCTTCGTTGAATCTCTTTTTTGTCATTAATCTGACTATCCAGAGGTGGTAAGTGTAATAAAAAGGGAGGGAATTCATGAAAAAGTATCTTAACCATTTAACCGTAGTACTACTTGCCATCATTAGCATCGCTGTATTAACAGGCTGTAATTCCGATGCCGGCAAAGCTTCCGGGAAAAGTGATCCACTTAAAGTGCATATTGCCTTAAATGGCAAGATGGGGCCATTGGTCATTGCAAAGGAAAAGGGATTGTTCAACGAAGAGTTTTCTAAACTAGATGCCCAAATCGAGTGGAGTGAATTCCCGAGTGGTCCCCCGCTTTTGGAATCCCTTGCTTCCAATCGGGTTGACCTGTCCTTTTTAGGGGATGGTGCACTGATCGCCGGCATTGATAAGAATCTGCCATTCGAAGTGATTGCACAAACAGGTCGAGGCGAGTCATCTGTCCGGATCCTGGCTCAAGCAGAAGGTAACATAAAGCAGATTGAAGACTTAAAGGGAAAAACGGTCGGTGTTGCCTCGGGGACAACCGGTCATGTTTATTTAATCAAGGCATTGAAAGCACATGGTTTAACGACTGATGATATTAAACTCATCAATTTACAACCGGATGATGCTCAAGCCGCTTTTGAAACCAAACAATTGGACGCCTGGGCGATATGGAACCCTTATTACCTTAATAATATTGAAAAAGGGAATGCTATCGCACTTAAAGTAAAAGGAAAAATATTAGCTCCTGGTGCAATCATTGCACGTACGGGGTTTGCCGAAGAGCATCCTGAAATTGTAGAGGCATATTTAAAGGTTTATAAAAAAGCTGCTGACTGGCAAATTGAAAATCCGGATGAAGCATCTGAAATTTATTCTAAAGAAACTAAATTGCCTGTAGGAACAGTCAAAACAATAATAACGGCCGAAGAACCCAATATCTTCTATACCGAAGATGCCATCAAAGCACAACAAGAATCAATCGATACTCTAGCCGATGTGGGTTATATCAAGAAATCGTTTAATTTTAAAAACCAGATCCACAATGAATACATTGATGAAGCCTTTAAAAAATAAAAAAATATATCATACAGGAGGAGATCGATTATGACGGAAACTAAAACACAACAATTAAAAGTGGTACCCGTAGCAGGAAGGATTGGAGCGGAAATTCAAGGAGTCCAATTAAGCGGAGACTTGGATTTAGCTATTTTCAGTGAAATAAAACAAGCATTAAACGATCATAAAGTCGTATTCTTCAAAGGTCAAAACCATTTGGACGATGCCATCCAAGAAGCATTTGCCAAACTATTGGGTGAACCTTATGCGCACCCTACAGTACCGGTCAAAGACAATACTAACTATATTTTTGAACTGGATTCCGAACATGGTGCTAAAGCAAACCATTGGCATACTGATGTCACTTTCGTTCCAGAAGTTCCAAAATACTCTGTTTTAAGAGGTGTAACCATCCCTAAAGTCGGCGGAGATACAGTTTGGGCAAATACGAATGAAGCATATGAGGACCTACCGGATGGATTGAAGAAATTAGCGGACGGACTATGGGCGATCCATACAAATGAATATGATTATGCTCAATTCAAACCAACTGAAAACATTGATGATGAGGTTAAAAAGAAATATCGAGATGTATTCGAATCGACCATTTATAAAACAAGGCACCCAGTCGTCCACGTGCACGCAGAAACCGGAAAAAGGCATTTGTTATTAGGTGGCTTTGCTGGAAGAGTGGAAGGATATACAACAAGTGAATCTGAAAGATTATTAAGTATCTTCGATTCATACGTAACGCGCTTAGAAAATACCGTGCGTTGGAAATGGAGTGAAGGAGACGTGGTCATTTGGGATAACTTAGCAACACAGCATTACGCTATTGCCGATTACGGAGACCAGCACCGTGTCGTTCGCCGGGTCACAGTAGGAAAAGACGTTCCCGTAAACAAGGAGAACGAGTCCAGCAGGCTGGTTATTAAGAAATAAATCTCCTGGTATGGAGTTCCACTGCTTGTCTTACCATAAGCGAATACTTTAGTGGAATACCATCGAAAATACTTAAAAACCTCCTGAGTACTGGTTATTGCAGGAGGTTTAAGTGTTTTCCTTTTTGAACAGGTCTTGCCCACTCTTCCTTTGGCATTTTCAAAGTTCATCGTTCCCTGCAAATGGCCTCATTTAAAATTCACTTCGATGAATTCAATCTCTTCTGCCGTACTTAATGTTCCATGGGCTTTTCCCACGGTACCTTCTTTGTCTTCCCAAAAGAAGTTATGATCCTGAACGATCGTACTAAAATTAAAATCTTTCCATCTGGCAGCAATGCCTAGCAATCTATCTCTATGCTTAAAATCACTTGTATTGATTATATAATAAACTTCTTCAATAATCTTAGGGGACATTGGTATAGCTCCCCATTTATCTTGCGATCGAACCTTTTGATGAGTCATTTTATGCATGACATCCATGACTTCCATTTCGGTCGATTCTTCATCAAGTCCTGTCTCAAATTCAATCCCATCATATATCGCTGTTTTCGCTTCAAGCTCATCCGCTTTAGCTTTTGCTTCCCTTTGGGCTTTGATTTTTACATCCTCTCTTTCCCTTTCAATTTGTTCCTTGGTTTCCCTTGCTTCGATTACCAGCTGGGCTTTTTCGTACTCATTTGCGTTTTCCATGATTTTAAAGGAAGCAATTCCCAACCCGGATAATGCAACAACAGAGATTCCACTTATAAGTAAAACCTTTTGCTTTTTTTTCATAAAGACTTCCCCCAAGATATTGTTATGTTAGATAATACTTATTTTAACATACTAACTGGATGGACTATCCAGAAAAGGAATATGTTCAAATTCCTCCGGCTCATCCATATTCAAAACAATTTTTGTAGTTTCGGATTTTCACAATCACCTCAAAATATTGTACTATTAAAAAATAATGGTTCGTTTTTTGGAGGGAGTCTTGAGTGAAGAAATTCAGTATCGCTGCGACAAGTATTCTTGTAATTCTAGTCGTTACATATGGAGTGGCAGGAAACTTTTTTTACAATATCGCCTTAAACCCGAATAAGGAAAAAGACTTTTTAAGCAATAACCCCCATCTTGCCCAATCTGAAGCCGTTTCTGTTGAAGTCGCTGAATCCAGTAAATTGGCTGATGCGGAATTTGCCAAAGAGCATCAACCGGATGAGGTGGGCATTGTTTCTTCAGACCAACTAAAACTAAGTGCTAAACTTTATGAAAATAATAACCAAGACCATAAATGGGCTATTGTCGTTCACGGTTATACCGGCAATAATACACAAATGATTCGGTGGATACGCAATTTTCACGAAAATGGATACAATGTGTTGGCACCTGATCTTCGTGGACATGGAAAAAGCGAAGGAGAATACATTGGAATGGGCTGGGACGATCGGAAAGATATGCTTTTATGGATCAAGCAAATTACCGACAAAGATCCACAGGCAGACATTGCATTATTCGGGATATCCATGGGAGGGGCAACCGTCATGATGACCTCTGGGGAAAAGCTGCCTACCAATGTTAAAGTTATTGTAGAGGATTGCGGTTATTCATCGGTAATGGACGTATTCACCTATCAACTTGATGATTTGTTTGGATTGCCAAAATTCCCAGTAATGAATGCAGCCAACACAGTGACCCAGCTCCGTGCAGGCTATGATTTAAATGAAGCATCAGCTGTCAAACAAGTGCTCAAAAGTAAAACACCAATGTTATTCATCCATGGGGAAGATGATACATTCGTCCCTTATTCCATGCTGGATGACGTATACAATGCAGCGAACGTAGACAAAGATAAATTGATAATAACGGGGGCCGGGCATGGTGAAGCTGAACTAGTGGATCCGGAAAAGTATTGGAACAAAGTATGGGGTTTTGTGGATAAATATATGGAGTAATGTTGAATTATCATGAAAGAGGGTAAAAAAAAAGAAACTGCCGATATACTAATATCGATAGTTTCTTTTCGTTTTCATTTAGCTTATTTTTTGCTTTTAGATGACGCTTTTATCCAGTTAATTAACCTGAAGGATTATTTCATCGATTATACCGTATTCCTTCGCCTCACTTGCGCTTAAGAAGTAATCACGATCTGTATCCTTCGCCACCTTTTCGATAGGCTGCCCAGTTCTTTCCGAGATGATCTGATTGATATGGTCCTTTAGCTTCAAAATCCTTCGGGCAGAAATTTCAATTTCCGTGGCTTGCCCCCTTGCCCCACCAAGCGGTTGATGAAGCATGATTTCACTATTTGGCAATGCGCACCTTTTCCCTTTGGTACCTGCCAATAAAAGCATGGCACCGAATGATGCAGCCATCCCCGTACATACAGTTCGGATATCAGGCTTAATATATTGCATCGTATCATAAATGGCGAAACCGGCACTAGTCGATCCCCCTGGACTATTTATGAAGATGGTAATTTCTTTATCAGGTGCATCTGCTGCCAAGAATAACAATTGAGCAACCACACTATTAGCTAAATGATCGGTGATCTCTTCCCCAATCATGATGATTCGGTCCTTTAGAAGTCTGGAATAAATATCGTATGAGCGTTCACCCTTACTGGATTGCTCAATTACATATGGAATGGTAGTCATATCTCTTCTTCCTCCTAACAAAATTATTGGCTATGCAGCCATTGAGAGTGTGTTTGAAGGAGTGAAGCATGCTTTTGAATGTATCGAACGATTCATCAGTTTAGGAACCATCGATTCACTGTTCAGGGATTTGAAAGATGGGATGCTTCTAATGAGGATATCAGGATCTTGGGCTTTTAAAGCCTTTGTCATCAGGGACATGAGCCTCTGTTCCTCATCGTCTTGCCAATCTTCCGCGCAGGACAACTTACGCTCTTCGACGCCATTGTCAAAACGCTTTTTCACACGGTTCAAGATGGCCTTTACCGCCGTTTCCGTCGTGTTCAAATAATCTGAGATTTCTTTGGAGCGATAGAGGAATCCTTCCTTTAATATGAACACTACAGCTTGTTTCGGGGTAAGGGATTTTATAATATATTCAACCGTTTCAAAGGCATTTTCCCCAATTGATCCCTGCTGTTCGGTATCCAACTCTTCTAAAGATTCCTTTTTTCTTTTTCGGATCGTATCAATCCAGGAATGGCGGGCAATCGTCTTCAATAAAGCCGTTGTTATCTCCGTTTTCTTTCCATAGCCCTGCATTGCCTTCAATATCGTTTCCTGTGCCAAATCATCCCCATCCCAATTATTTTGGGTCAGGAATCGGCAAAAACGAAGCAATTCAGGATAGACTTCACGCAAAATCTTGCCGTTAGCCTTCCCTTCAAAAATATCTTCCCTCAACTTATTTATCATTTTTCTCACTCCTTCAACACCCTCTATCCTATAAACGTTTCAGAAAGAGAAAAAGATATGGGGGTGAAATTTTTTTCTTCATTCTCCATATTCTATTCCATTTTTTCCATTGGATTTCCTTTCATACTAAAAACCTGTTTGGTTATGATCCAAACAGGTTAATTTCAAGGTTCTGTATGCAACCAAATAGACTTTTCCTCAGCCACCCCCGATTCGTCACCAATCATTTCAGCGAGCCCCTATTTTCTAAAACACTTAAAATCCGTGCATTTCACTCCGTTCCATTAAGCCAACCAGCCAAATCTTTGGATGTGACGTCCTTGATGTCCTTGTCGTGAATCCTGAGTTTCCATAGGAACTTAGGCTACTATTCCAAGTGTTCAATGCATTCAACCGTGTATTCACTGGGTTCCATCACGTCGGATTCAATACCAACCCAACTGGAGGCGCGACTTTCATTAGCCCTATCTTTACAATAGTTCACTAAAGAACTGGCAGGCATCTCTTCCGATTCTTGATCGCTCATCTCTTCAATATTCACTGATCGCTCGTAATGCCGTTCGCTGTCAGATATCCTTTCATTCTCCAGGTCTGCGAACATGAACATGCAGTAAAAGACCGCAATCATAATTGCCATTGTAATCAACCTTGACTTTGCCGGCATTAACTTATTTTTCAATATAGCTAAAAATCTCTTCATGGTGGTTTCCCCAATCCTAAAAGCATAATAAATATCAAAAAAACATTCTTTTGGAATGACCCTAACCGTTTTCTTTTGATCGACCTATCCAAATATCCAATAATAACACTAGTTTAGAAAAATATTACTATTGATTCATTATATCAAGTTTCAGGAGTTTTTATAGCTATCCACACTTAAAATTCAGCCTTAATACGAATAGGCAAGGCCTTTCATGACTATATCGAAGAACTCTATACCATCTTCATTAAATCTAGGGAATGTTCTATGAATAATGAAGTTTGCACTTACCTAAAAACGCGGCCCTTTCTTTAAGAGGAGACCGCGTTTTTTTTATCTCTATTCGTCCCGATATCTTAACCTCCCCCTACACCACCGAATACATTGCCATCAATATACTCTTCACATTGACTTCCATCCTTTTTCAGTGTTACTCTTAAATTAATAAAAAAGTATACATTCAAAACACTGATTCCATTAGCGTGAAATAAGGGTGATCACATTTGCCAAAAGAACATTTAATTGACGTCCAACCAATCAGATCATTGGAAAAATTAGATGATATGAAATGGTCATTGAAAAGACATTGCAGCGAGAGAGACTACATATTGTTCTTGTTAGGCATCAATACCGGCATGCGTGTGTCTGATCTATTATCGTTGAAGATAAAGGATATTAAAGGCAAGATGGAGGTCACCATCAAGGAAGGCAAAACAAAGAAACCAAGAATCATACAGCTTAATACTGTATGCAATGAATTGGCCGCCTATATAGCCACCATTGATGGTGAATGGCTATTCCCCTCACGCAAGGGCGATAAGCCTATAAGTAAGATACAAGCCTACAGGCAACTTAATAAAGCAGCAGACATGGTAGACATCGAGAACGTCGGTACCCATACCATGCGGAAAACATTCGGGTACTGGTTCTATAAACGAAGTAAGGACCTTACTGATTTACAAATGATCCTTAACCATTCACACCCTGACATTACACTTAAGTACATTGGGATTGCTGATGGAGGAACAGATGACAGCTTAAATGACTTTGTACTATGGAAGGACGGAAGAAATGTCACTGACTGAATACAATGCAAAATATGAATATATCATTCGCAGCAATATTTCCGACAGACAAAAGGCATTAAAATTAGCTGATTTAATGACAGATATGGAAGGCCAGCTAAGAAATGAAATCGGGGAACATCGAAATAAGGAGGTAAATGCTTTATATAAAAAAGTATCTCTTTTCTCTAACTTGTTATAAACATTTTAAGACCTTGCCCTTATGTGCAGAGGTCTTTTTTTGCCGTGAAAGTAAATGCTTTGCTTCTGTAAGGATTTAGACTGAACCTCACTTAAAAATGCCACTGTTCCAATCGCATCTGGCAGGCATTTTCCTTTCCAGAAAGACCCCTAACATAACGAAAAAGCTCTACTCCAAGCTTCATTCTCTCTCTTCTCAGACTCTCATAAGCCGTATGATAACGAAACAATCTTTAACTCCAGACACTTTCGTATAAAAATGATTAATATCATCCGACTCATCGGTAATAGTGTCAATGTTTACAAATTAAACATGCTTAAGGAATACTTCTTCGCCATCATTTCCAAGATTTTTATCCCGGCAACGCTATTCCCCTTCTCATCCAGCGCTGCACCATAAATTCCAATTCCACATTTTCCGGGTACGGCCCCCATGATTCCCCCTGAAACACCGCTTTTAGCCGGTATGCCTACATTAATGGCAAATTCACCTGATGCGTTATACATGCCGCAGGTAACCATGAATGTCTTGCAAATACGGGCAATGTCCCCGGGGATGATTTGCCTTCCCGTCAACAAATCTTTCCCATTCATGGCCAGCACACAGCCAATCCTCGCCAAATCCTGGCTATCCATTTCAATGGCACACTGCTTTGAATACAATTCGATTAAGTCCTCCACATCCCCATTTATTACATTATGCTGCTTTAAAAAATAGCTTAACGACCTATTTAAATCTGCTGTATTGTATTCTGACCGGGCAACTTCTTCATTAAACCCGATAGTAGGATTTTGCGTCAACTCCCGGATAAAATGTAAAATACGCTGAAATCGCTCATTTACACTGTCACCTGCAACCATGTGGGTCACAGTCAATGCTCCTGCATTGATCATCGGGTTTAACGGCTTGGATGGCTTATTGGTCTCTAATTTGGCAATGGAATTAAAAGGGTCTCCGGTGGGTTCCTTTCCTATATAGGAAAAGACATATTCCTCCCCTTTTTCCATTAATACCAGAGCAAGTGTCAAAACTTTCGATATGCTTTGCAGGGTCATTTTACCACTTAAATCCCCCGCACAATATCCTTTTCCGTCAGGATAGTAAATAGCAACAGATAAATCCCCAGGGTTAGCCTTTTCAAGAGCCGGTATATAGTCTGCCACTGTTCCCTTATTTGTATATTTTTTTGCCTCATCAACCAGTTGCTGTAATTCTTCATTGGACCTGCATTGACATCCCATATTGTTCACAATTTGCCGCCCCTTAGAAAATTTGTCATGTGAAGTGTTCTTAGCTAGTGGTTTTATTATTTATTACCATATTTCACCGATATTATTTAAAAAACTACCAAGCGGCTACTTACCTAGTCTTAGATTTCTCAAATAACAATTCTCTAAAGAAATTTTCAAATGCTTTCTTCATCTATCATTTTCGTTTACTGATTTTAATTCATCCTTTGTAAGGTCACACGTCTTACCATACTTCCCTAATATAAAGGCACACGGTTCTGAATTACTTTTGTGGTGTTAAGACAAAGAAAAAAGAAAATATATACGGCAACGGTCAAGCCGTAAGACTGGTAAGCTAACTCCTTTTAAAGAATCGGGATAAACTTCACTTTTCTTAAAAGAAGATTTAATTGACTAAAAAGAAGGAAATAAAAGCCCTCAGACGGAAATATAGACTATACGGATATTAGCGCATAAGCTTTCATATGTATTTTACAATTGATGGAAAGTAGGAAAAGCCATGGAAAAAGCGAAGAGTTTACAAGAAATCTATAACGCCAACCGGCCAGAAAATAATGAACTTTTCCAATCGATACAACAGCATCTACAATTGAAACATCCAGACAAACGAATGACAGCTACGAGAACCTTGCAGATAATTGTGGCTGATAGTGTTTCATCTGGAGAGCTGCGTAATGTGGAAGCCCGCCTTCTTCACAGTTACTAAGGACCTGTTGTATCATAATCTCTTGAAATTACCGAACACAGAAAGGATCTCATCAATGAAAGAATTTATAAAGAAATCTAAAACATTCGGCTTAATCGTGTCACTTGTGGCACTGGCTTTTTTCTCGATTTTTAAAAAAAGACAGCTCAAAATCGAGTTGTCTTTTTAGTATTTATGCTCCTCTAAATATTTTATTTATTGGTATTCTTCTTTACTCATGCCTTGCCAAACTTTTGGCCCATGGTCGACCATTCCTATTTGTTAAATAAAGTAAATGGAAGGAAGTGAATAATATGTATCTCTTCTATCCAACTTGTTATGATCGAGCCTGAGACCCTTGCCTTCAGGGTCTTTTTGTATGTAGCCGAGCAATCGAGCTTGAATCAACATGTCTCATGTAATTTGATTCGCTTCGTAAACTACAGCAACATATATTTGCTTACTTCGTACTTTTCGGTGAAATGTTTTTTACCTTTGGTAATGTCGCCTATTTTCTATTTACCCAATTTGAGTACAAATGTACTTTCATCTAGTGAGTAAAATTGCTCAAAAGATAAAGATTGACAACATTTTAATCGTGACTCATACTTATAGTGACTTAAATGACAGAATATTGAGAATAACGGAGGGATAATTATGAATAAGATTTTCGTTCCTAACGCAATCGCTACTTTAACAAGACTTTTCTACAGTTCAACTACACTGAATGAGTATTTAGCGATGAGGACCGCTCAATTCTACATTGAAGACCTGAAGTTACTACAAGACGTGGAAGCTGTTGCTCTGGCAATTGAAAAACAAAATGCTTTCGCATTAATGTCTAAATTTAAATTATTTGATTATAAGGCTGCTGAAGAAATTGAAATTGCACTTTCCTCTGCTGGCTATACGGAAGCAGAGCTATCTGCTATGAATATTGAAATCTGAAATCATTGTTTTCGGAACGAATGGTAGAGTTAGTGCTCTTTGACCCATTCGTTTTTTTTTTCGTAAGAGCAACGGTTCTTTAAACTATATCTTTTATGACTATAACAACAGTCAATTCGTTATGTTCTGATTTTGGTAAATTTATACTTTTATGCTTAATGTTTATATATACTATACCATCAGAACAATTAAGAATGGGGGTTAATTCTCTTCATAATAAACCCTATAGGATTGCAATTTATACACAATGCTTTTAGGGGGGGTTAAAAGATGGAATGGTTTACTTTTTTTGTTTTTCCAGCATTCACTTTAGGTGGAATAGCTTTAGGTCTCGCCCTTCACTCAATCAAAAAAATAAAGAACATGGAAAGGAGAGTTGAGGAATTAGAAAATAAAAATAAATAAATCTATGACTTTGGACGTAAATTCCTTAGTTTGCAATCTTCAAAAAATAATTTAAGTGCATCTTCATCTGTGGTAGCATACATAGTTTTGTTAACGATTTTTATTTCATCTTCTGTAAGCAATATTCTCCGTTTACTCACCGCACATGACCTCCGCACATTATTAGTGTCAAATCTGTAGTGTGAGAAAAATGAAAAAAGGCCTTACACAATTAAGTGTAAGGCCTTGATACAACAGCACTCTTGGCTGTTTCATGATACCGGTGGCCGGGGTCGAACCGGCACTCCAGAGGAACACGATTTTGAGTCGTGCGCGTCTGCCAATTCCGCCACACCGGCATGTATGTTGGAGGCGGCAACCGGAATCGAACCGGTGGTAAAGGTTTTGCAGACCTCTGCCTTACCGCTTGGCTATGCCGCCAACGTTTTTGGAGCGAAAGACGGGATTCGAACCCGCGACCCCAACCTTGGCAAGGTTGTATTCTACCACTGAACTACTTTCGCATATGGCTGGGCTAGAAGGGATCGAACCTTCGCATGACGGAATCAAAATCCGTTGCCTTACCGCTTGGCTATAGCCCATTAACGTTGTATTCATTATACCATGATTTAATAAAAAATGGGGCGACTGATGGGAATCGAACCCACGAATGCCTGAACCACAATCAGGTGCGTTAACCACTTCGCCACAACCGCCATTATAGGATTTAAATTGGCAGGGGTAGTAGGACTCGAACCCACACTGGAGGTTTTGGAGACCTCTGTTCTACCTTTAAACTATACCCCTGTTAGAAAGATGGTGGAGGGGGGCAGATTCGAACTGCCGAACCCGAAGGAGCGGATTTACAGTCCGCCGCGTTTAGCCACTTCGCTACCCCTCCGCATATGGATGAAACATGGTGCCGGCAAGAGGACTTGAACCCCCAACCTACTGATTACAAGTCAGTTGCTCTACCAGTTGAGCTACACCGGCACTACTATGGTGGCTCAGGACGGAATCGAACCGCCGACACAAGGATTTTCAGTCCTTTGCTCTACCGACTGAGCTACTGAGCCAAACAATAAAAATGGCGGTCCCGACGGGAATCGAACCCGCGATCTCCTGCGTGACAGGCAGGCATGTTAACCGCTACACCACGGGACCATAGATTGCGGGGACAGGATTTGAACCTGCGACCTTCGGGTTATGAGCCCGACGAGCTACCGGACTGCTCCACCCCGCGACGTTAATAATGTTGCTATTATGCATCAGATTTTCGTGTTGAACGTTTCAATGCAGAAACAATCTGATCTTATTGAAAATGGTGGAGGATGACGGGATCGAACCGCCGACCCTCTGCTTGTAAGGCAGATGCTCTCCCAGCTGAGCTAATCCTCCAATATGTTATCGAAATGGTGACCCGTACGGGATTCGAACCCGTGTTACCGCCGTGAAAGGGCGGTGTCTTAACCGCTTGACCAACGGGCCAGGTATAAAATGGCGGAGAGCAAGGGATTTGAACCCTTGAGACAGGGTTACCCGTCTACACGATTTCCAATCGTGCTCCTTCGGCCACTCGGACAGCTCTCCAATAATGGCTCCGCAGGTAGGACTCGAACCTACGACCGTTCGGTTAACAGCCGAATGCTCTACCACTGAGCTACTGCGGAACAATATAAGCTTGGCGACGTCCTACTCTCACAGGGGGAAACCCCCAACTACCATCGGCGCTGAAGAGCTTAACTGCCGTGTTCGGAATGGGAACGGGTGTGACCTCTTCGCTATCGTCACCAAACATTGTTAACATTTTTTCAAGACATATATTATTATAACGTCTTTTCGAAAAAATGCAAGAAGAAATTTTCATTCCTTCAAAACTAGATAATAAGAAGGTATTTCATTTTTTAAAAAGCGTTGGTTAAGTCCTCGATCTATTAGTATCAGTCAGCTCCACATGTCGCCACGCTTCCACCTCTGACCTATCAACCTGATCATCTTTCAGGGATCTTACTAGCTTGCGCCATGGGAAATCTCATCTTGAGGGGGGCTTCATGCTTAGATGCTTTCAGCACTTATCCCGTCCGCACGTAGCTACCCAGCTATGCCTTTGGCAAGACAACTGGTACACCAGCGGTGCGTCCATCCCGGTCCTCTCGTACTAAGGACAGCTCCTCTCAAATTTCCTGCGCCCGCGACGGATAGGGACCGAACTGTCTCACGACGTTCTGAACCCAGCTCGCGTACCGCTTTAATGGGCGAACAGCCCAACCCTTGGGACCGACTACAGCCCCAGGATGCGATGAGCCGACATCGAGGTGCCAAACCTCCCCGTCGATGTGGACTCTTGGGGGAGATAAGCCTGTTATCCCCGGGGTAGCTTTTATCCGTTGAGCGATGGCCCTTCCATGCGGAACCACCGGATCACTAAGCCCGACTTTCGTCCCTGCTCGACTTGTAGGTCTCGCAGTCAAGCTCCCTTGTGCCTTTACACTCTACGAATGATTTCCAACCATTCTGAGGGAACCTTTGGGCGCCTCCGTTACTCTTTAGGAGGCGACCGCCCCAGTCAAACTGCCCACCTGACACTGTCTCCCACCCCGATAAGGGGCGCGGGTTAGAATTTCAATACAGCCAGGGTAGTATCCCACCAACGCCTCCACCGAAGCTAGCGCTCCGGCTTCTCAGGCTCCTACCTATCCTGTACAAGCTGTACCAAAATTCAATATCAGGCTGCAGTAAAGCTCCACGGGGTCTTTCCGTCCTGTCGCGGGTAACCTGCATCTTCACAGGTACTATAATTTCACCGAGTCTCTCGTTGAGACAGTGCCCAGATCGTTACACCTTTCGTGCGGGTCGGAACTTACCCGACAAGGAATTTCGCTACCTTAGGACCGTTATAGTTACGGCCGCCGTTTACTGGGGCTTCGGTTCAAAGCTTCGCTTGCGCTAACCTCTCCCCTTAACCTTCCAGCACCGGGCAGGTGTCAGCCCCTATACTTCGCCTTGCGGCTTCGCAGAGACCTGTGTTTTTGCTAAACAGTCGCCTGGGCCTATTCACTGCGGCTTTTCCGGGCTATTCACCCTAAAAAGCACCCCTTCTCCCGAAGTTACGGGGTCATTTTGCCGAGTTCCTTAACGAGAGTTCTCTCGCACACCTTAGGATTCTCTCCTCGCCTACCTGTGTCGGTTTGCGGTACGGGCACCTTACATCTCACTAGAGGCTTTTCTTGGCAGCGTGGAATCAGGAACTTCGGTACTATATTTCCCTCGCCATCACAGCTCCGCCTTAATGGAAACGGGATTTGCCTCGTTTCCGGCCTAACTGCTTGGACGCGCATATCCAACAGCGCGCTTACCCTATCCTTCTGCGTCCCCCCATCGTTCAAACGATGTATAGGTGGTACAGGAATATCAACCTGTTGTCCATCGCCTACGCCTTTCGGCCTCGGCTTAGGTCCCGACTAACCCTGAGCGGACGAGCCTTCCTCAGGAAACCTTAGGCATTCGGTGGAAGGGATTCTCACCCTTCTTTCGCTACTCATACCGGCATTCTCACTTCTAAGCGCTCCACCAGTCCTTCCGGTCTGACTTCAACGCCCTTAGAACGCTCTCCTACCATCGACACCTAATGGTGTCAATCCACAGCTTCGGTGATACGTTTAGCCCCGGTACATTTTCGGCGCGGAGTCACTCGACCAGTGAGCTATTACGCACTCTTTAAATGGTGGCTGCTTCTGAGCCAACATCCTGGTTGTCTAAGCAACTCCACATCCTTTTCCACTTAACGTATACTTTGGGACCTTAGCTGGTGGTCTGGGCTGTTTCCCTTTCGACTACGGATCTTATCACTCGCAGTCTGACTCCCAAGAATAAGTATTTGGCATTCGGAGTTTGACTGAATTCGGTAACCCGTTGGGGGCCCCTAGTCCAATCAGTGCTCTACCTCCAATACTCTCATCTTGAGGCTAGCCCTAAAGCTATTTCGGAGAGAACCAGCTATCTCCAGGTTCGATTGGAATTTCTCCGCTACCCACACCTCATCCCCGCACTTTTCAACGTGCGTGGGTTCGGGCCTCCATTCAGTGTTACCTGAACTTCACCCTGGACATGGGTAGATCACCTGGTTTCGGGTCTACGACCTCATACTCATTCGCCCTATTCAGACTCGCTTTCGCTGCGGCTCCGTCTTATCAACTTAACCTCGCATGAAATCGTAACTCGCCGGTTCATTCTACAAAAGGCACGCCATTACCCATTAACGGGCTTTGACTACTTGTAGGCACACGGTTTCAGGATCTATTTCACTCCCCTTCCGGGGTGCTTTTCACCTTTCCCTCACGGTACTGGTTCACTATCGGTCACTAGGGAGTATTTAGCCTTGGGAGATGGTCCTCCCTGCTTCCGACGGGATTTCTCGTGTCCCGCCGTACTCAGGATCCACTCAGGAGGGAACGAAGTTTCAACTACAGGGTTTTTACCTTCTTTGACGGACCTTTCCAGGTCACTTCATTTACCCCGTTCCTTTGTAACTCCATGTTGAGTGTCCTACAACCCCAAGAGGCAAGCCTCTTGGTTTGGGCTAATTCCGTTTCGCTCGCCGCTACTCAGGAAATCGCATTTGCTTTCTCTTCCTCCGGGTACTTAGATGTTTCAGTTCCCCGGGTCTGCCTTCAGTACCCTATGTATTCAGGTAAAGATACTGTTCCATTACGAACAGTGGGTTTCCCCATTCGGAAATCTCCGGATCAAAGCTTACTTACAGCTCCCCGAAGCATATCGGTGTTAGTCCCGTCCTTCATCGGCTCCTAGTGCCAAGGCATCCACCGTGCGCCCTTTCTAACTTAACCGTTAAAAAGATCTTACAGATGCTTTGAAAAAAATTAATTGCCTTCTATCTATTATCTAGTTTTCAAGGAACAAAGCAGAAAGAATCCATCACATCGTGATGTTTTTCTTCCCTATCTGAATGAATTACTCATTCAAAACTGAACAAAACAAAAGCGCTCTCGTAATTATCCTTAGAAAGGAGGTGATCCAGCCGCACCTTCCGATACGGCTACCTTGTTACGACTTCACCCCAATCATCTGTCCCACCTTAGGCGGCTGGCTCCATAAAGGTTACCTCACCGACTTCGGGTGTTACAAACTCTCGTGGTGTGACGGGCGGTGTGTACAAGGCCCGGGAACGTATTCACCGCGGCATGCTGATCCGCGATTACTAGCGATTCCGGCTTCATGTAGGCGAGTTGCAGCCTACAATCCGAACTGAGAATGGCTTTATGGGATTCGCTTACCTTCGCAGGTTTGCAGCCCTTTGTACCATCCATTGTAGCACGTGTGTAGCCCAGGTCATAAGGGGCATGATGATTTGACGTCATCCCCACCTTCCTCCGGTTTGTCACCGGCAGTCACCTTAGAGTGCCCAACTGAATGCTGGCAACTAAGATCAAGGGTTGCGCTCGTTGCGGGACTTAACCCAACATCTCACGACACGAGCTGACGACAACCATGCACCACCTGTCACTCTGTCCCCCGAAGGGGAAAGCCCTATCTCTAGGGTTGTCAGAGGATGTCAAGACCTGGTAAGGTTCTTCGCGTTGCTTCGAATTAAACCACATGCTCCACCGCTTGTGCGGGCCCCCGTCAATTCCTTTGAGTTTCAGCCTTGCGGCCGTACTCCCCAGGCGGAGTGCTTAATGCGTTAGCTGCAGCACTAAAGGGCGGAAACCCTCTAACACTTAGCACTCATCGTTTACGGCGTGGACTACCAGGGTATCTAATCCTGTTTGCTCCCCACGCTTTCGCGCCTCAGTGTCAGTTACAGACCAGAAAGTCGCCTTCGCCACTGGTGTTCCTCCAAATCTCTACGCATTTCACCGCTACACTTGGAATTCCACTTTCCTCTTCTGCACTCAAGTTCCCCAGTTTCCAATGACCCTCCACGGTTGAGCCGTGGGCTTTCACATCAGACTTAAAGAACCACCTGCGCGCGCTTTACGCCCAATAATTCCGGACAACGCTTGCCACCTACGTATTACCGCGGCTGCTGGCACGTAGTTAGCCGTGGCTTTCTGGTTAGGTACCGTCAAGGTACCAGCAGTTACTCTGGTACTTGTTCTTCCCTAACAACAGAACTTTACGACCCGAAGGCCTTCTTCGTTCACGCGGCGTTGCTCCGTCAGACTTTCGTCCATTGCGGAAGATTCCCTACTGCTGCCTCCCGTAGGAGTCTGGGCCGTGTCTCAGTCCCAGTGTGGCCGATCACCCTCTCAGGTCGGCTACGCATCGTCGCCTTGGTGAGCCATTACCTCACCAACTAGCTAATGCGCCGCGGGCCCATCTATAAGTGACAGCCGAAACCGTCTTTCCATCTTCTCTCATGCGAGAAAAGAACGTATCCGGTATTAGCTCCGGTTTCCCGAAGTTATCCCAGTCTTATAGGCAGGTTGCCCACGTGTTACTCACCCGTCCGCCGCTAATCTCAGGGAGCAAGCTCCCATCGATTCGCTCGACTTGCATGTATTAGGCACGCCGCCAGCGTTCGTCCTGAGCCAGGATCAAACTCTCCGAAGAAATGTTTGACTTGCTCATTTTGCTTTTTTGATAGTGTGTGCTCACTTAAAATTTAACGTTGGCGCTTTGTTTTGTTCAGTTTTCAAAGAGCAATTTCGTTGTCGTTTACTTCGTAAGCGACTTTTACATCTTATCATGTTATCAACTCTGTTGTCAACATGTTTTTTTATTTTATTTTTTTTGATGAAGCTGCGAAAGCTGATGTCCCGCAGCGACATGTATTAATATAACACCTATATTATTATTGGTCAACAATAAAAACACATTTTTTTAAAAGTTTTTTGACACTCGATAAAACCGATGATAAACCTCGTGTCCTTTTGTCTCCGCTTTGATGACATCGATTACCTTCTTCTCTATCAAATATTCCAACAGAACGCCTAGGTCGACTGAATAAAACTTAACTTCCGGATGCTCCATAAGCTCCGCAATCGTCCACGGATCTTCTTTCGTCCCCATTATTTCTACCAAATGCTGTGAACCTGCATTCGTCCTCGAATAAATAAGAAATTCACTCGCAAGGAATAGAAGCTCCAATCTTTTTTCAAGAGTTTCCTCACTGCTGATCAATTCTTTATACAACTTGTAGATCTCAGGTTCCATTTGCTTCACTTGGTTCCAGACCGTAACCTCCGGATAAAAGCCTTGTTCTATTATTTCCAAACGTGCCAAGTGATGTAGGGAATGAACGATATGGTTGTATGCCTCAAGATAATGACCTTTTTCAAAAAAGCTTTTCCCATCCATGTACCTGCGAATTAACTTCGCGAACTCCATCCCCATCTTTAACTTCCTTCCATAGAAGGGGAACTCGCGGATTTCGGTTTTCAAACGGTCCAAATATTCATTCCGGTCAAAAAGGACCTTCCCATTATAAATCCAGTCAACCACTTTGCGGTTCGTCCCTAATAGGAGCCATTCTTTTAACTGGTCTTCCTTTACGATATGTAAGGCTGCCTTTTTATCCTGATAAGTGTAGTGTTTTAAAAACACGGCCTCTTGGGCTTCGTCTGCAATCACAAATAGGATGTAGTCAAATGTATCGGTAATCGGGCTATTATCTTCTCTTTTTTCTATTAACAAGATTCCAAGTGTAGATTTTAAGCTTGCTCGCTCTTGATAAATCGGGCGAAGGATATCTTCCATCATAAATTCCTCCAAAACCTTTTTTTTTTAAGTTTCGACAAAACTCTTCATTTTCCTGCTTATTTCCCTTACCCCAAACCATTTCAATTCAAAAGTAATAAGTATCCTTTATTTCTTTTTTGTTCCATCCATTGTTTATGTTATAGTTAAAGTTATATTTTAGGAGGGACAATCCATGGCTAAACATTCTAGCAAAATCAATAAAATACGTACATTTGCTTTGAGTTTGATTTTCATCGGCTTTATCGTAATGTATATCGGGCTTTTCTTCAAATCACATCCAGTTGTCATGACACTTTTCATGGGGCTTGGCCTTTTATTCATAATCGCAAGCACCGGGGTTTATTTTTGGATTGGAATGCTTTCTACAAAAACGATCCAGGTTGTCTGTCCTAACTGCAGCAAACCTACAAAAATATTAGGGCGTGTAGATATTTGCATGCATTGTGAAGAACCCTTGACCCTTGACAAAAAGTTGGAAGGCGAAGAATTTAACGAAAAATATAATCGCAAAAGCCTGCATGATTAGAGGGGTTCCAGCTTGCTGATTTACCTATCATGAGACCTTAACAATTGTATCATTTCTTCGAGACATGAAAAAAAGTTCCAACCAAGTGGAGGAACTTTTTTTAATGCGTTTCTTTTTTCGCACAATCCGTACAGTCGCCGTAGATTTCCATCCGATGGTGACTGACATTGAAACCGGTGACTTGTGCCGCGAAATGCTCGACTTCATCCAATGCAGGATAGTCGAAATCCACAATTTTCCCACAGGTTTGACAGATTACATGATAATGATTCGTCGTTACGAAATCAAACCTGGCTGAAGAATCACCATAAGTAAGTTCTTTTACCAAGCCTACCTCCCGGAAAACACGCAGGTTATTATAAACTGTCGCCACGCTCATATTTGGAAACTTGCCTTCCAGCGCTTTATATATATCATCCGCGGTAGGGTGGGACATGGAGCTTATCAAATACTCAAGTATCGCATGGCGTTGAGGAGTTATTCTTACACCGGTATCTTTTAGGGAATCCAACGCTTCTTTTAACTGAACTTCAGACACCGTCATCCACCTCGTTTTCTCATTAAGTATGAATTCTTAAATTGTAATATTTATAATTAGTGTACCTTTTATTCGTTGAATTTGTCAATAATTCGATGGTTTTACCATTCTTTTTTATTTTATTCATCACCGCTTTGAATCTTTCCCATTTTCGTATTGTATTTTAGTATCCCCTCGATAAGTCGATTACGTTGATGAAGTCTTTTCCAGCTTTCAGGTATTCACGCATGTTTTTTTCGAATATCGCAAAGGTTCTTGGTAAGTATTCTCCGCTTTTACTTGAAAGATGCGGTGTGACCGTAACGTTTTCCATCTTCCAAAATGGATGCCCTTTTCCTAAAGGTTCCGGATCAAATACATCCAAGATGGCATGAGCCAATTCCCCTGCTTCCAATGCTTCGATCAACACTTCATCGTTAATAAGATCACCGCGGCCAATATTCACGAATACGGCGGTTTCTTTCATTGCTTTAAAGTGTTCTTTTTGCAGAAGGCCCTTGGTTTCATCAGTACTTGGCAGGACGGATACGATGTAATCAGCTTCCGGTACGGCTTCCAATATATTATCCAGTGTATAAAGGCGATCGATGGAATCCACTGGCTTCCCGCTGCGGTTCACCCCCATTGTCGTCATCCTAAAGGCTTTCCCCAAACGGGCCACTTCTCCTCCAATTGCACCGGCACCAAGAACGAGCATCGTTTTGCCATTCATTTCCCCTACTTCAATCTTTCTATGCCACAGTTCTTCCCTTTCATTCTTCATAAGCAGTTTAAGTTTCTTTTCATATTGTAAAAGCATCCCTATCGTATACTCGGCCATTGGGATTTTATGAATGCCTCTTGCGTTCGTCACCAAAATGCCGCGTTCCTCAATGGCTTTAAAAGGCATTAATTCCAATCCTGCACTCATGACCATTATCCATTTTAAGTTCGCCGCTTTCCCAATGATTTCTTCATTTAAATCCTCACCGTATGTAATCAAGATTTCCGCTTCATTAAGTGGCTCATCCGTCCATCCTTCTTGATAAATGAAGTTCAAATCAGGAAATGCGTCCATCATCTTCGTTTGGATGCTTTCATTCGGAATGATTGTTGAAAGTATTAACATGTTTATCTCTCCCTTTTAATTAACATAAAAAAACACGGGCTCTGTGTGTCCCGTGCAACTTTCTCTGAGGAGGTATTCCCTTAATAAAGCATATTCAGGTGTCCCCTTTTTGAGTTGGACAAAAGCCTTAGCCTTAATAAAAAAGGCTTTGTTTTAATGAATTTGGGTTTAATGCATGTAATTCAGGCAATATGAAAATTCCATCCCTTCTGATCAGCACATCGTCAAAGTAGATGTCACCACCGCCATATTCAGGACGCTGGATCAAGACCATATCCCAGTGTATAGATGAACGGTTTCCATTATCCGCTTCTCCATAGGCAAGTCCCAGAGCCAAGTGCAGACTCCCGCTTATTTTCTCATCGAATAATGTATCGTCCATAGGTTCCAATATGTATGGATTGATTCCAATTGCGAACTCCCCGATAAAACGGGACCCTTCATCGATATCCAGAATCCGGTTCATTTTGGCAGGTTGATTGGAAATGGCTTTAATGATTTTCCCCTTTTCAATGTTTAATTCCATGTCACTAAAGGTGATTCCTTCATAGGTTGTGGGTGCGTTGAAGGATATCCTTCCATTGACGCTTTCTTTTATGGGTGCCGTAAACACTTCTCCATCAGGTAAATTCTTTTTGCCGGCACATATGATGGCCGGCATACCTTTGATGGAAAAAGTCAGATCTGTCCCCGGTGAAACGATCCTGACTTGGTCAGTCCGTTCCATCAATTGCTTTAACGGTTTAAATGCCGCCTCCATTTTCCCGTAATCCATAGTGCATACTTTGAAAAGGAAGTCTTGGTACCTGTCGAAGTTCATGCCGGCTTTTTGCGCTGATGCGTTGGTGGGATATTTAAGTAAGACCCACCGTCGGTTGTTTACATAGAAAAGAGTGGGAGAATTCATAGCTTCCCCTTGAATACGGTGCCTCTCGATGGGAACATCAGTCATTTCCACGTCGTTTTCTTCACTGGTGATGATGATGACCGCATCGATATCCGTATACTTCTTCATAGCCCATTGCGACGAGGTATCAAGTTGTTCCTTCACATTCCCTTGTAACAGATGTCGGCTAATCTCATCGTCTTCGAGTTCTATATATGGATAAGCACCCACCCTGTATATTTCATCAATCAGCTCTTTCAACAATGGTTTCGTGTTGATATGGCCCCGGATGAGGATTCTCTCTTTTGGCTGTAATTGTATCGAATGATGAATCAGCCTGGCCGCAAGCTTCGTTATTCGTTCATCCTTCATCTGCCTGTCCCTTATTTTTCTAGGTCTCGAAGAGTTTCAAGCGCTTCTTCGACGTGGCCTTTGACTTTTACTTTACGCCATTCCTTGACTATTTTACCTGCCTTATCAATCAGGAAAGTTGAACGTTCAATGCCCATATATTCCTTGCCGAAATTCTTTTTCAATTGCCACACATCAAATGATTCAGCCGCTTCATGGTTTTCGTCAGCTAGCAGCAGAAAAGGCAATCCATGTTTTTCGATGAATTTTTCATGACGTGCCGCCGGATCTGGGCTTATACCAATAATGACAGCGTTCAATTCCTCGAATTGTTCATTGTGGTCCCGGAAATCACAGGCCTCCGTCGTGCATCCTGGCGTCATGTCTTTTGGATAAAAATATAAAACGATGTATTTCCCTTTAAAATCCGATAGGGAAACCATTTCACCATTGTTTGCAGGGAGTTGAAAATCAGGTGCTTTTTCTCCAATTTTAACAGTCATATTGAATCCTCCATTTCCTTCATTATGGTAAGAGTACCCAATAATCGAAAGAAACACAACTTTCATTTATCCTTCCTATCTTTATGCTCCAGATCGATCACCGTCCGAATCACGAACGCTGCCGGGAGTGTGTACCCGATGAAAGCCTGAATGGTAGCTATCATCCTGCCCATTCCAATTGGGGCTATATCTCCATACCCTACAGAAAACATAGTCATCGCGCTAAAATAAAAAGAAGTCTTCAACTGTTCATAGAATGTGCCATCCAATCGATTGCCCATATCAAGAATCACCGAATGATTCTGAAGCTCGTATAATAAATAAATCAGTGCAAATCCAACTAATATCGTCGCATATAAATTGCCAAGCCACAGCATATCCTCCAGAGAAAACTTCTTTCCTCCCGACTCAACAAGAAATAACGTCCGAATGCTCATCACCATGCAAAAAATGATTCCTGCAATCAAGATGTAGAAAGTCATCCCCTACGCCCCATTTCAAAACGCCACTTCCTTTATACATACTCCCTGTCCTAACAATATATTCTTTTTTAGGAACAGACTTCAGCCTTATCACTCACACACCCTAAAGGCATTTGTCAAAATGTCGGGAACGTTTCCCGATTTTTTTCATGTTGACCCTTTTGGTCGGATATGTTAAGATTATCTAAATTTTTATAATAGTTTTTATTTTATAAATATTTGGTGCCTGCAATCAGTTTATCAGCAGGTTTAGTGAAATTTCATATGTGGAAATAGGTTCCTAATTTTCATTAGGATTAAAAGGGAAGCCCGGTTTGATTCCGGCACGGTCCCGCCACTGTAATGGGAATGTTAGCGCCATCCAATATGCCACTGATCTACGGATCGGGAAGGCTCGCTGCTAATGATATTCCCTAAGTCAGGAGACCTGCCTATTTCGACAACACTGTTTTAACCTACGGGAGATAGGGAGGTGTTAGGGACCTTATAATTATAAGGGGCATTCTGCATGTCTCTTTATTTTAAGCATTTCTAACTTTCTCTTATTGACGGTTAGGGGTGCTTTTTTTATTGTTTTTAAACAAATCAAAGGAAAGTAGGAGGATGAGAATTTTGAAAAGCAGTAATTTGGGGTACCCGCGAATCGGGGAAGATCGTGAATGGAAACGTACATTGGAAGCATATTGGTCTGGGAAAATCGATGAACCAAAATTTACGGCACAACTAAAAGCCATCCGTTTAGGCAACTTACAAAAACAAAAAGATCAAGGCATTGATATCATTCCTGTCAACGACTTCACTTTCTATGATCAAATGCTCGATATGTCCGTCATGTTCGGTCTTGTTCCTGAACGTTACTCTGCCTATGAAGGCGGAAGCGTTCCCCTTTCCGTTTATTATTCAATGGCTCGCGGGAACAATGATGAGGTCGCTTCCGAAATGACGAAATGGTTCAATACGAACTATCACTATATCGTCCCTGAATTAAAACTGCCACAGCTGACTTTAACAGAAAATAAACCACTTGTAGCATATCGGGAAGCCAAGGAAAAGCTAGGGATTGAAACGAAGCCCGTGTTAATCGGACCTTATACTTTCATCTCCCTTTCCAAAGGCTTCAAAAAACAAGATATCCCTGGCATAATCCTGCGCCTGCTTCCTCTATATACGCAAATCCTGCAGGAGTTGGAGCAAGAAGGCGTGAAGTGGATTCAAATGGACGAGCCTTCTCTTGTTTCATCCATTTCCAAAGATGATATGCAAACTGTTACTTACCTCTATGAAAAACTGAATGAAGCAGCACCAAACCTGAACATCATGCTGCAAACATACTTTGATGCCGTGGAACACTACCAAGAAGTCATCGAATTACCAGTTCAGGGAATCGGTCTTGATTTTGTACATGATAAAGGAAGGAATCTAAGTAATCTTGAAGCATCCGGCTTCCCGAAGGACAAAGTGCTTGGTGCAGGTGTGATTGATGGAAAAAACATTTGGCTTTCTGATTTATCGAAAAAGATTCAATTGATCGACACTCTAAAGAAAAAAGTAGCCGAAGACCGAATCTGGCTTCAACCCTCTTGTTCCCTGCTTCATGTTCCAGTGACCGTTCGTAATGAAACCGCCGTTTCAAAAGAAGTGAAAGAAACCCTTGCTTTCGCCGATGAGAAACTTGAAGAAATAACACTCTTGGTCAAAGGGAATAATCAGGGCTTTGAAGCAATCGCCGATAAGGTCGATGCTAATAAATTAACGGTTCAGACGTTAGCTAGTTCAAATGCACGGAATCATAAGAGTGTACAATCCAGTGTCGAAAAGGCTAAATCAGAGCATGTTGGACGTCAGCTGCCATTTAAAGAACGTTACCAAAAACAACAGGAATTTTTCAAATTGCCTTTTCTACCTTCAACAACGATCGGTAGTTTCCCACAGACATTTGAAGTTAAGCAAGCACGCGGGAAATTCAAAAAAGGAGAATGGAGCGCTGCGCAATATGAAACATTCATTAACGAAGAAATCGGCAGGTGGATCGATATTCAAGAAGAAATTGGCTTGGACGTTCTGGTACACGGGGAATTCGAACGGACGGATATGGTTGAATACTTCGGTCATAAGTTAGGCGGATTTGTCTTTCTAGAAAAGGGCTGGGTACAATCCTATGGGTCTCGCTGCGTAAAACCACCAGTCATTTATGGCGACATCCATTTCATCGAACCGATGACAGTCAGGGAAAGTGTATACGCACAATCACTGACAAAGAAGACCGTAAAGGGAATGCTTACAGGTCCTGTCACGATTTTGAACTGGTCATTTGTCCGTGATGATATTTCCAGGGAGAATGTATGCTACCAGCTGGCACTTGCTTTGGAAAAAGAAGTCATTGCATTGGAATCGGCAGGAATCAAAATGATCCAAGTTGATGAACCTGCACTTAGGGAAGGTCTACCATTGAAAAAAAGCGATCGCGATGAGTATTTGAACTGGGCTGTGAATTCGTTCTTGATATCCACATCAAGCGTGGAGGATACAACGCAAATTCACACGCATATGTGCTATTGCGACTTCAACAGTTTCATGGATGTCATTTCTTCCTTGGATGCCGATGTTATTTCCATCGAAACATCCCGTAGCCATGGAGAGCTTGCTTCCGCATTCGAGGAAAAAACGTATGAAAAAGGTATTGGCCTGGGTGTGTATGATATTCACAGTCCCCGAGTTCCAGCAGTGGAAGAAATGGTCGATATGATTGAACGGGGCATCAAGGTATTAGATAAAGACCAGTTTTGGATCAATCCCGACTGCGGCCTGAAAACAAGGGGTATCCCGGAAACCGTCGCTTCCCTGAAAAACATGGTCGAAGCAGCAATAATCGTCCGTGAAAATCTGTTAGCCCAAACAACAGGCAAATGATTGAAAAGGAAAGCGGCCTATCAAATGCCCATCCAACACAGCAGTCACGGACTTTCCTAACCGACCTTGTTTTTCCACCGGATACGAACCATCATAATACCATCTTTGGCGGGAAAGTAATGGCTTATGTTGATAAAATAGCCTGTATTTCAGCAATGCGCCATTGCCGAAAACCCGTTGTGACTGCTTCAAGCGACTCTTTTGATTTTTTGGCCCCCATCAAGACAGGGGACGCAATTAACCTTGAAGCTTATGTCACTTGTGCCCATCGCACATCAATGGAGGTATTCGTGAAAGTGGAGCGTGAGAACTTATTAACAGGTGAAAAGCAGCTTACGGCACGCGCTTTTTTAACGATGCTGGCCATTGACGAAAACGGTAAGCCGACAATCGTACCTCAGGTCATTCCGGAAACGGAAGATGAAAAGCAGCAATATGTTCAAGCACAAGCAAGATATATTGAAAGAAAGAATAAACGCAAATAAACAAAAACCCCTTCAACATGAATACTGTTGAAGGGGTTTTTTTAGTTTCCTGCCCCACGGTACCTCTTCACTCCTTGATTCCATATGAAAACGGATATCATGAAAAAGGCAACCCCGATTACAGGTGTGGCAAATGCATACGCATACCACTCTTCTTTTCTAAGGAAATAAGATGCCGGATAAACACCAACAAACGCGAATGGCAGCACCCATGTAAGGATAAAACGAATGACCTTATTATAAATATCAACAGGATAGCGACCGTAGTTCCCGATATTGTACATCATTGGCATGATGGATGTTTTCGCATCCGACCAGAACCCAATGCTTGCTATCGCTACGAATATGGCTGCATAAGCAAGGGCCCCTCCTATTGCAAAAATGATGAAAAGAATCGGGTCATACCACGCAAGCTCCAGATCCAATGAAGCCCCCGAATAGAATATAATGATCAAACCGGTCACAACGCCAAATAACGATTCTAGCTCGATTCTTTCTAAGATGACTTGAAAGAGGCTATGTATCGGTCTTGTTAATATCCGATCCATCTCACCTTTGACGATATAGCGATCATTAAAATCCCAGATGTTGAAAAAGGCTGAAAAAAGGGCGAATGGGATAAGGAAGAATCCATAAATGAATATGATTTCTTCACGGCTCCACCCGCTTAAAAATTGGGTATGTCCAAAAACGACTAAGATAAATACCAGATTCACGACCTGATTCAGCAGGTCAGATAGGATTTCCATGAAGAAATCGGCTCTATACTGCAATCTTGTTTTCATATACTGACTCACATATTGAAAAAACATCGATACATAAAACATCCCTTCAACCTCCTTGAATAATCAGCTGTTTTTTTGCGACTATCCATAAAAGCTGAATCGGTATTATAAGAATGATGCACCAAATTAACTGCTGTAAAAGCGCCATGCCAATTTCAGCTGAACTGTACCCGTTCGTAAAAATCATGCTTGGTACATAGCTGATCCCTTGAAAGGGCAAATATTTCATCACTTCCTGCGCCCATATCGGATAGAAACTGATGGGCAGCAGCAGACCGGAAAATAAATCAATGATAACCCTTTTAGCCCGGATCAATCCGGCATTATTATATAAGAAAAAGGTAGTGATTCCTGTCAATAAGTTAATTTGTGTATTGATGATGAAGCTGAACAGCAAGGAAATGCCGAATATCCCCCACGTAGCCGGCTCGTGTGGCAATTCAATAGGAAAAATGAAAGCTACCAGCAGCATTCCCGGAATCGAGAAGAAGAAGAAACGGAATATCCCCTCCCCAAGTCCTTGCATCGTTTTCATGCCTAAATAGTTATAAGGACGGATCATTTCAATGGCGACCTTGCCGTCCTTAATTTCAGTGGCGATTTCGCGGTCAATATTATTGAAATAAAAAGCACGCGCCATCCATGCAACAGCGACGTAGGTTGTCATCTGCATACTTGAAAGTCCTTCGATGGAGCTTTTCTCTCCATATATCGCATTCCATAAGAAATAATAAGCACCGATATTAATGCTATAAATTAAAATGCCGGTATAATAATCCGTTCGATACGCAAGCATCATCAAAAAACGCATGCGGATCATTGCAATATACTTCCCCATTGCCCTCCCCCTTCTTGATAGACACGTTGTTTCTTAATGATAAGAGAGTCAGACAGTGCCTTCTTCATAAATATTGCGAACAATCTCTTCAATTGACGTTTCATGGATTTTGATGTCCTTTATTTTAAAATGTGACACGACAGCTGAAACAAGCTGTGAAATATGATCACTTTCTTCTTTCAACAAGGCAATGTAAGTTTGATTTTTCTCATCATAAACCCAGTTAGCAGTAAATGGGAGTGGTAAGGATTGCAATTCCTTCAATTCAATCGGCTCGATGAATTGAAAATGGATCTGTTTTTCCTCAGCCCAGTTATCTTTCAAACTCTGCAATTCCCCATCATATATGATTTGTCCTTCATCAAGCATGATTACGCGCTCACACAATGCCTCAATGTCACCTAAATCATGGGTAGTCAAAAGGATTGTCGTATTATATTTCTCATTGATTTCTTTCAGGAACTCGCGAATTTTCATCTTCACGAGTACGTCAAGGCCTATTGTCGGCTCATCAAGGAACAGCAAAGGCGGATTGTGAATCAGTGCTGCCGCAAGCTCGCAGCGCATTCGCTGACCAAGTGAGAGTTTACGCACTGGTTTGTCCAGCAAAGGACCGATATCGAGCGTCTTGATGACATGTTCCATATGATCGTTATAATGTTCATCCGTTACTTTATAGACCTTTTTTAGCAGCCTAAAGGATTCCTGAACCGCAATATCCCACCATAGCTGTGAGCGCTGACCAAATACGACTCCGATTGTTTGAGTGAACTTTTCCCTTTCCTTATGTGGATTCATGCCATTGACCGTGATTTCACCCGCTGTCGGTTCCAAAATACCTGTCAGCATTTTGATAGTGGTCGATTTTCCTGCACCATTTTCCCCAATATAAGCTACCATCTCACCCTTTTTTACAGTAAAATTGATATCATTGACGGCAGGGACGATTTTATAATTTCTTGTAAGTAAATCCCGGAAGGCACCTTTTAAGCCTGAACGGCTTGATGCCGACTTAAATTCCTTCCGAAGCTGTTTCACTTGAATTGCATCACTCATCCTGTTACATCCTCCGTAATCTCTTGTCCTAATGAATTAGTTTATCCAACCTAACCCTTTTAGACAATAAAAATGCTTGGATGCCATCTACCATTTTCAGGGCGAATCCGAACGTTGTACCAGATACATATATAAAGGAGACGATCATGCCATGAATATTAAAGAATTTTTACTATCCCAAATCGAAAAGGTCGTAATCGACCTTCGATATGACTTCCTTTATGAAGATGAATACGGAGAATTATTATGCCAGGTCATCCAAAGGGATTCCAGCGGATCGATTGAAAGCACCCCCATAAGTTTCCACATTCGTATTAATGAAGAAAAAGGAACCGGCCAACTTATCTATTACCAAGCCCAGGGCGAAATGAACCGCCAATCCTTCGACATCGAAAACCCTGCCACCATCTTGGACATTTTATCTTTCATATCCGGAGTTTTGGGGTCCGACCCCATTTCCCAAACAAAATGAAGGCCCAGGAATGCTGCTGCTCTAAGGCTGCATCATTCCAACAGAGGCCGGATCACATTTCCTAGCCTTCCACCACAGATTTACGGACGGAAAAGTGCTATGATTAAGGTGAAATATGTTTATATTTTTAGGAGGTTTTAAGATTGGATTTTAGTAATTCGGAGCTTTTACATAAAGAGGCATTAGAACATATAGTTGGTGGGGTTAACAGCCCATCCCGTTCTTACAAAGCTGTAGGCGGCGGTTCACCAGTTGCAATGGATCATGCCAAAGGGGCTTATTTCTGGGATGTAGATGGCAATAAATATATTGATTATTTAGCTGCATATGGCCCGATCATCACAGGGCATGCCCATCCACATATTACGGAGGCAATCGTTAAAGCGGCAGAAACCGGCGTTTTATACGGCACACCAACAAAACATGAAGTCAAATTTGCCAAAATGTTGAAAGATGCCATTCCATCCATGGATAAAGTCCGCTTCACCAATTCAGGCACTGAGTCTGTCATGTCCACCATCCGTGTGGCCCGCGCTTACACCGGACGCGATAAGATCATCAAGTTTGCCGGCTGTTACCATGGTCACTCGGACCTTGTTCTAGTAGCTGCTGGTTCAGGCCCATCCACCCTAGGCACACCGGACTCAGCCGGCGTGCCCAAAAGTATCGCACAAGAAGTCATCACGGTGCCTTTCAATGATATCGAGCCTTTTAAAGAAGCACTGAATAAATGGGGCAATGAAATTGCAGGCGTACTTGTTGAACCGATCGTCGGTAACTTTGGAATCGTAGAACCAAGCCCAGGCTTCTTGGAGGAAGTCATTTCATTATCTCACGAAGCCGGATCACTCGTCATTTTCGACGAAGTCATCACAGCTTTCCGCTTCATGTATGGAGGGGCACAGGACTTCTTGGGCATTCAGCCCGATTTGACGGCGCTTGGAAAAATCATCGGGGGCGGACTTCCGATTGGTGCCTATGGCGGCAAGAAAGAGATCATGGAAACTGTCGCACCGTTAGGACCAGCCTATCAAGCAGGTACGATGGCAGGAAATCCGGCTTCCATGCTTTCCGGGATAGCTTGCTTAGAAGTACTAAAAGAAGAGGGTCTGTACGACGAGCTTGACCGGCTGGGAAACATTCTTGAAGAAGGTATCCTGAAAGCCGCTCGCCAATATAATGTCCCGATCACCATCAACCGCCTAAAAGGGGCATTGACGATCTATTTCACGACAGAAAAAATTGAAAACTATGAGCAGGCGGAAAATACTGATGGCGAAATGTTCGCTAAGTTCTTCAAACTCATGCTCAACCAAGGCATCAATTTGGCACCTTCTAAATATGAAGCATGGTTCTTGACAATAGCTCACACGGACGATGATATCGCTTATACTCTAAAAGCGGTTGAACATGCATTCAAAAACCTAATTTAATAAAACGAAACAGCATAATTATGCATTTTTTATACACCCCCAAGATGTACATCAATCTTGGGGGTTTCTTATTTCCGTGTAATAAATCTTTTAAATTAGCCTTTGGAGCAATTCTCCACAAAAATTCCATCAACCACAGCATCCAATCCATTGTATAAAAAATTGATTTCTGAATATTTAAATGATATGATATGGATACATTTATATACATTTATACACTTTCTTTCAATCTATAAAAAAACTTGGACGATTGTTCGGGTTTACTAATATTTCCCCCATTAAACAAATGCTACAGGAGGTGAAAGGCTAAGAATAAGGGCAGCCTTATTCAAGCCACACATATGACCCAACAATGGACACCTGCTACATTCAAAGAATTTTACAAGGAAGAACATGATGCCTGCGGAATCGTTTCCCGAATCGAAAAAAAGAAGATCCCTACTAACGAAAACATCTTTGCCTGTATCGACGCCCTGGTTAAAATGAACCATCGCTGCGGCTTCATCAATGGCGAGGGTGATGGCGCCGGCATCCATATCGATATTCCCCGGGCTCTTTGGAAAAAGAAGCTGGAAGCGGTAAATATCGATCCAAGCATCGTCGATGAAGATTCCTTCATAGTCGGCCACTTATTTTTAAGCAAAAAAACAGATGCGAACGACTTAAAAATCGAAATAAAGGAGAAACTGCTTCAACATGGTCTCTCTTTGATATATGAAACAGATAAAGCATACCGTTCTGAGGCCTTGGGACCGATTGCCATTCAGGAAGACCCAATGTTCTGGCAATTCGCCTGTTCCTCCACCATCAAAAACAACCAGGAGCTTTCAAATCTTCTTTTTGAGCTGACTTCCGACATCGAAAAAAGTGATTTCGTCCATGTTGCATCCTTAAGCCAGCATCATGCTGTCTACAAAGTGATGGGTGCGGGGGATACCCTCCCTGCCTATTATCTTGATCTTGCAGACCCTTTAGCTGCCTCCACCATGACACTGGGACATAACCGTTTCTCCACTAATACTCTATCAAGCTTCTTCCGGGTCCAGCCTTTCAGTGTACTTGGTCATAATGGCGAGATCAATACCATTGCCAAATTGCGTGATGAAGCGAAAATGATCGGTGTTCCCATCGCTAAAGACGGAAGTGATTCACAGGATTTAAACAAGACGATCGAAACTTTCATCTGCCGCCATGGCTACTCTTTATTTGAAGCTGTCGACCTTATGTTCCCGCCAATCATTAATGAAATCAAGGAATATCCAGAGCACTTACAAGACTTATATACGTATTTACGGGAGGCTTGGGGTCACTTTGCACAAGGTCCAGCAGGAATCATCTCACGTTTCGGCGATGAGGCCGTGTTTTCTGTCGACTCTTTAGGTCTGCGCCCGCTATGGAATATTGAAACGGAATCATCCTATATGTTCACTTCCGAACCAGGAATCATCCCTTCAAGTGAATATACCGGAGATCCTAAACCGATGGGACCTGGGGAAAAAGTGGGTTTGAAATGGAATGGTGACCGTATCGAGTTGTACACCTACAAGGATTACCAGGATAAAGTATTTGAACTCTTCAATAATCGTTTCGTTCTTTCCAATGACCGAGTCCGCTTGCAGCCCCAATTTTTTGAAAAGGTTGTCTCCATGACAAACACGCAAGCCATTCATAATGGTCAGTATAAAGCTTTCGGTTGGGAAAGGGAGCACGTTCAATTAGTGGAACAGATGGCCGAAAAAGGCGCTGAGCCCATTCGTTCACTTGGTCACGATGCGCCTCTGGCTGCACTTAATCCCCAACGGACCAACATTGCGGATTTCATTAAGGAAAGTGTGGCTGTCGTAACCAACCCAGCGATAGACCGGGATCGGGAAACCGAGCACTTCTCAACAAGGACCATCATCGGAAAACGACCTTCCCTATTCGAAGCCAATAAGGCTGGAAAGGTTATGGAGCTGCTGACTCCTTTATTGATTGAAGGATTGACGGGTTATGAGTGTTCATCCATCGTATCGCAGCCAAGCTATGATCAGTTCATTAAATATAACCAAGATCAAAAACTCGTGCATTTCATTTCAAGCACGTTCAAAGAGGATGAAAGCATCACGGATGCTTTAACCAGGATTACGGATGAAAGTGTCAATGCAGTGGATAAAGGAAAAACGCTGCTCGTTCTGGATGATGCCCTTGCCCATCAAAACGGCAACCTTTGGCTTGATCCCCACCTTGTCACTTCAGCCGTCGATCAAGCATTGGTCCGCACAGGCAAGCGCCGGGATTGTTCCATCCTTTTACGTTCCGCATCGCTAAGGTCACTGCATGATATCATCGTTTCTTATGGTCTTGGAGCCAACTTAATCAGCCCGTATTATATGTTCCTATCCTTATCTTCAGATGACCTTAAGGGGGTTACCAATCTATATAACTCCTTGACGAAAGGACTTGAGAAAGTTATCTCCACCATCGGCATTCATGAGCTGCGGGGATATGGAAGACTTTTCTCTAGCATCGGTTTACATGAGGAAATCGCAAAATATTTAAATGTGGCTAACTTCTTCGGTTCCAATGATCTGGATTACAATTTTGATAAAATCAAGGCTGACGCCATCCAGCGTGCGGAAGATTACTGCAATGAAAAAGAACGGATGGGAAAGACCTTCCATTTATTCCCTAGGGTTTGGAAGTCGATCGGGGAAGTGGCTTCAACCGGTGACTATGACGCTTATCGCGAAAAGATCACCGAACAGGAAGAATCCAATCCTACGACGATCCGACACTTGACATCATTAAAAGCTTCAGATTCTTCAATCCCTTCTGAAGAGGTCAGTCTTTCGGTCGGCGAACAGGATTTGCCGTTCGTCATAGCCTCCATGTCCTTTGGATCACAAAATGAAATTGCTTTCCGGGCTTATGCAGAAGCTGCCGAGCGGTTAGGCATGATCAGCATGAATGGTGAAGGCGGGGAAATCAAGGATATGCTGGGCAAGTACCCGAAATCCCGCGGTCAGCAAATCGCTTCCGGCCGTTTCGGTGTCAACGCAGAACTCTTGAACTCTTCAAATCTATTGGAAATTAAAATTGGGCAAGGGGCAAAACCTGGTGAAGGCGGACACCTTCCCGGTTCCAAGGTCACAGCGAAAATCGCAGAAGCCCGGAATGCAACAATCGGTTCCGACTTGATCTCCCCTTCCAATAACCATGATATATACTCAATTGAAGATTTGGCCCAAATGATCCATGAACTAAAAACGGCAAACGATAAAGCAAAAGTTGCCGTCAAGGTTCCGGTCGTTCCAAACATTGGTACGATTGCGGTCGGCGTCGCCAAAGCAGGGGCCGATATCATTACGCTTTCCGGTTTTGATGGCGGAACAGGTGCTGCCAGGATCCATGCACTCGCACATGTCGGTCTGCCAGTCGAGATTGGTGTGAAAGCGGCCCATAATGCTTTACTTGAGTCAGGTATTCGTCAGAATGTTGAAATATGGGCTGATGGTGGGTTAAAAAGCTCGATGGATGTATTGAAATTAATGCTGCTCGGGGCAAACCGTGTAGGTTTTGGGACACTTTCGATGATTGCCGTCGGCTGTACAACGTGCCGCGGTTGTCACCTTGATACCTGCCATGTGGGCATCGCCACTCAAATCGAATCGGAAGCACAAGCGAAAGAACATGGGCTACGCCGTTTTGTTCCGCGAAAATTTGATTTAGCCGTTCAAGGATTAACGAATATGTTCAGTGCATTTGCCAAAGAACTCAAAGCGCTGACCGGATCACTCGGGGTGAAGAATCTTCAGGATATCGTCGGACGTTCTGATTTGCTTCAGCAAAGTAAAGGTCAACAATCAATGGATTTAACCTATTTATTGAAAAATTTGGATATAACACCGTTCTCACATAAAGAAACGGCGGCATATTTGAATGAAGGCTCCATGCAGGTTGCCGTTGGCGCTGAATATCTAGATTCACATGTAGATGATCTGCAGCAATCCCGCAACTATAGCTCGATCACTTCCGAGCAGCGTGTACTAGGCAGCAGGGTGTCCTGTCATCGCGTTAGGGGCAGATTGGATGGTTCATACAAAAAACTTCCTCCCGTTCACCTATCCTATCAGGATGGTTCCATCCCGGGTAATGGACTTGGGGCATACAATACGGAGGGAATTACGATCAGTGTGAATGGCGGCGCCCAGGATGGGATTGGCAAAACATCGATTGGCGGTAATATTGCCATCTTTAAATCTCCCGGAAAAGACGGAAAGTTCTACAATGGCTCTGTCGGTAAGGGCTTTGGATATGGTGCACAGCATGGTCTCCTCATTGCCCAAGGTGATGCCGATGCCAGAGCGGGAATCCGGCTTTCCGGAGCAGATATGATCATTGGAGGATTATTGAAACAACCACTTCCTGAAAAGGAAACCGGTAATATTGCGGTTACTTCCAATATTAAGGGATTCGCTTTTGAATACATGACAAATGGAAGAGGTTTGGTTCTGGGTGATCCGGGTCCATGGATTTGCGCAGGGATGACAGGCGGTGTCGTTTATTTACGGCAACAGCCTGAATTTGGATTAACCAAAGATGTCATTAAAAAACGGGTTGCAAAAGGGGCAAAGATTTCCATTGAGCCCCTGTCTGCAAAAGGCCTGCAGGACGTGGCCGAACTTCTTGGCAAGTACACGGCACTCTTGAAGGATCATGGCCAAACGGAAGAAGCAGCCTCCTTGGAGGCTCTGCTTCAAAATCCTGGAGAGCACTTCCTTCAGGTCGTTCCTGTTAAAGAACAAGCGGATCCTGCTGTATCCACAGAGTGATTCCGAAAACAAATTTAATCGAGAATCGTTCATTAAAAAAGCTGATGCTCTTCAATTCGAGCATCAGCCTTTTCCAGTCATTTACCTCTGGAGTAGTCTTTTAAACGAAGGAAAAACGCACTTGAAAAGCAGCCAAGAAATTGCCTATATTTTCTTTATATATTAAACTTGATTTTACCTATTGTAACTCTAAGGAAAATCCTGTATATTACTTTTTGTTTACATCCTCTTATTTTAGTGTAAAGTACTAACAAATAAGTTAGAATACAATTTTAAGCAAAAGCCTATATATAAATAGAGCCTTTTTCTTACCATGTTCCATTACATCACAAAGAAAGGATTAACCTATATATGAAGTTTGGTGCCCGCATTCTCAAAACAGGAATAGCAATTGTTTTAGCGCTTTATCTATCGGAACTGCTTAACCTTCCTGCTCCTGTCCTTTCTGGGATTGCTGCAATTTTTGCAATACAGCCGACCATTTACCGTTCGTATCAAACGGTGTTGGAGCAAATTCAAGGAAATATCATTGGCGCGTTGGTTGCTGTCTCCTTCGTTTTGTTGTTCGGAAATGATATTTTTATAATCGGTCTTGCCGTAATGGTTGTCATAACCATCAATTTAAAATTGAAAATGGATAAAACGATTGTCCTTTCCATCGTGACGGTCATTGCCATCATGGAAAACCAGGAAGGGGAATTCCTTAATTTTGCCTTTATACGTCTTTCATCCGTTTTGCTGGGAATCGTTTCTTCTTTTATCGTGAATCTGGTTTTCATTCCTCCAAAATATGAAGCAAAACTTTATACACGCATTACAGATGTGACGGAAGACATCTTAAAATGGATCAGAATCAGCACAAGACATGCTACAGAACACACTTTATTGAAGAAAGACATCAGCCGATTAAAGGCGGAATTACTCGATCTCGAACATATCTATTCCATGTACAAAGAGGAACGAGAATATTTCAAGAAGAACAGTGTAGCTAAAGCAAGAAAGCTTGTCGTTTATCGGCAGATGATCATAACAACAAAAAAAGCGTTTGAAACCTTGAAGAGAATCCATAAATTCGAGAATGAAGTATATCAAATGCCTGAAGATTTCCAACGGAGTATCTTACAACAGCTTGATTCCTTGATTCGCAAGCATGAACAGTTGATATTACTGCATATCGAAAAAATCAAGTCGATTGGGGAGATTGAAGATTGGGACCAGGATTGTTTAAGTCGTAAAGAGCTGCTCGCCCACTTTTTCGAACAGCAGAATCAAGTGGACGAAATGCATGATAATCTAGGCCATCTCTCTGCCCGTCTTGTACCATTGATTTCTGCAGTCATAGAATATGACGAACAATTGGAACATCTTGAAAAGCTGATCGTCAGCTTCCAGTCCTTCCATAAGGAAGATAACGAAATATCTGTCCAGTATGAAGAAGATTAAAAAAGACGGTTCCCCGGGAACCGTCTTTTTTCGTCTCTATTTAGAGCATGCTCCTCATTCAATCATCCAAAAGGTTCTTATCAGCAGCCTTTTCAATCGTATCCAATTTCTTCAAAAGATCCTGCAGCTCATCTTCTGAGAATGAGTTGAAGTTCTTGCCCATCAATTGGTTATGCTCCGCAAGGACTCTCCCCAAAATCGCTTCCCCTGCCTCTTTCAATTCAAGATTGATGACCCTGCGATCCTTTTCAGAGGGCTGCCGTTTCACATAATCCATTTCGACCAGCTTATCTACAAATACGGTAATCGCACTTGGCTTTACGGTTAAGAAGTCAGCCAGCTGGGTCGATTTGATCGACCCCTCTTTTTTCAATATCAATAATATGAAAAACTGAGGCGACGTTAATCCATAAGGCTGAAGATTTTTTGCTACGATGGCCCTAAGCTTCTTCCTAATCCGAAAAATCTGCATTTCTATACTATTAGTTACTTCCCATTTAAAATCCAGCCTTCTCACTCCTTATATAGGACAATCCTACCTCTTAAATTTAATTAAATGACATACCATTGTCAAATTTACTTTCCATATATCCTTAAAACTAAAAAAAATTCAAATTTTACCCATTTAACTGTATTTATTTCCTACTTCCATTCCGAATAAATTACATGACAAAAAATAATTAAACTGGTAAACTCTTTAGTTAATAATATTAATACTTATAAAAATTAATATTTATTAAAATTAATAAATAAACATTGATATGGGAGGCGTTGTCAAATATAGGTCAAGTCATTTAATGAAACTGATTCAAAAACCGATCATCAATATTTTTTTGGAGGCGAAACAAGTGAATAGAGGACGTTTAGTTTTAATCAATATCATTGGTTTGGTTATTATATTGGCGGTAGTGGCCGGTGGGGCTTATTACTATTATGAAAGCACGAATTTCATTAAAACGGATGAAGCGAAAGTGTCGGGTGACCTTTATACCATCGTTGCCCCCGCAACCGGAAAATTAGCAGATTGGGACTTACACGAAGGAGACAGTGTAAGTAAAAATGACAAAGTTGCTAATGTAACCACATCAGATGTAAAAGAAGCAGTAAAAACGGCAGCGCAAGGGACAATCGTTAAAACACAAGTACATGATGAGCAGCTGGTTCAAGCGGGTCAAACGCTTGCTCAGACCATCAATATGGATGATCTATCCATAACGGCTAACATTGAAGAAAATAAATTGAAGGATATTGAAAAAGGTGACAGCGTCGATATTATCATCGATGGAGATCCCGATACTGTCTTCGAAGGTACATTGGAACAGATCGGTTATGCGACAACGTCTGTCTTTTCAGTGATGGGCAATCAAAACAGCAGCGGAAACTATACGAAAGTCACTCAAAAAGTACCAGTGAAAATTTCCATTAAAGCACCATCCGATAAAGTTCTGCCTGGAATGAACGCAGAAGTGAAAATTTCAACTAAATAAACCGGCAATACAGTTATACAGAAAGGAGGCTTACCTTAAGTGGCTTCTCAAACCATCTCAGTAAATGAAAACAAGGGAATGAAACAGTTTGCCCCCATGTTAATTATCTTAATGCTAGGTTTGTTCATGGTCATTTTGAATCAAACCCTGCTTAGTGTCGCCATGCCGAGGATGATGGCCGAATTTAATGTAGCTGCGACAACGATTCAATGGTTGTCAACTGGATTCATGCTCGTGAATGGAGCTTTGATTCCACTGTCCGCTTTTTTAATAGAACGGTTCGGCACGCGTATTTTATTCCTCGCTGCCATGTTTCTATTCACGGTAGGGACATTCATCTGCGGCATCGCACCAAATTTCCCCGTCATCCTTACTGGCCGGCTGATCCAGGCTGCGGGCGGCGGGATCTTGCAGCCATTGGTCATGACAATCATTCTTTTCATCTTCCCTCCAGAAATGCGCGGGAAAGGAATGGGAATCTTTGGTCTGGCCATTATGTTCGCCCCTGCCATCGGACCGACTTTATCTGGTTGGGTCATTCAGGAATATAGCTGGCGGGTCATGTTCTACGCAATGGTGCCATTAGGCATGATTATCATGACACTTGCCTTTATAAGTATGCGTAATGTAGCAGAACCCAAGAAAATAAAATTGGATTTGTTGGGCGCCTCTCTATCCTTGATAGGTGTTGCATCATTACTATACGGTGTCAGTGAAGCAGGTTCCAAAGGCTGGACGGATTCCATCGTTCTGGGAACGATCATCATCGGGCTTATCCTTCTGAGCCTATTTGTGGTTCAACAGTTAAAATCTGAAACACCTATGCTCGACTTCCGTGTATTTAAGTATGACATGTTCGTATTATCGAATATCATTTCCGCCATAGTCACAGTGGCCATGTTTACCGGGATATTCTTATTGCCTATCTATTTACAGACTCTAAGAGGATTCACACCCGTTCAGTCCGGTCTGTTGATGTTACCCGGAGCCCTTGTGATGATGGTGATGTCACCCATTTCAGGAGCATTATTCGACAAAATCGGACCTCGTCCATTAGCACTTGTCGGTTTAGCGATTACTGCTATCACAACCTTCGAATTCGCTAAATTGACTACGGAAACAACCTATTCGACTTTGGTCATCATCTACGCCATCCGCTCACTTGGAATGTCTTTACTTATGATGCCGATCATGACAGCTGGGATGAATCAGCTTCCTAAGCATTTGAATACACATGGTACGGCAATGAGCAATACGCTGAAACAAGTAACCGGAGCAATTGGTACGAGCTTCGTGACGACCATTTATACAACCCGTGCTTCTTTCCATGGAACTTCCTTAGGTTCGGAAATGAGTACGAGTGATCCTGGTTTTGTTCAGAATTTCCAAACAATCGTTCAATCCATCATGAGTTCGATGAATCAAACGAGAGAACAGGCACAGGAAACTGCAATGTCGCTGATTTCTTCACAAATCCAGGGTCAAGCAAATGTGATGGGAATCAATGATGCATTCTTTTGGGCAACAGGTTTCGCAATTGCCGGTATAGTTCTCTCATTGTTTTTGCGTGACGTTCGGAAGGATAAAGCAATGAAACAAGCTAAACAGGAAAAATTGGATGTACCTTTGCTTCCTTCACCAGTAAAAAAATCGGTTTAATTAAATGGGGGATTTAATATGAAAATCTATGTTGTATACGACAGTGAAGGTAACCATACGAAGGCACTTGCCGAATCAATAGCTCACGGAGCCGCTGGGGTTCCAGGGGCTGAGGTTCTAATTGACCATGTAAACGAAGCGGATGTTTATAAGCTTCAGGAAATGGATGCCATCATTTGGGGATGTCCGGGTCACTTCGGCACCATCAGTTCGAGTTTGAAAACATGGATTGATAAACTTGGGTATCTATGGGCGGAAGGAGCGCTGATCAATAAAGTGGGTGCTGTTTTCTGTACGACTGCCACCATACATGGAGGACTCGAGGCTACCATGCTGAACTTAATCACCCCAATGCTTCATCAAGGCATGATCATTGTCGGCTTACCCGGCACTGTCCCGGAAAACGCCTTATATGGTTCCTACTATGGTGTAGGAATAAGCTGCCCGCCCGGGGTGGATGACAACATAACCAAGAACGACTTGCAGCTTGGAGAAGCATTAGGAAAACGGGTAGCCCATGTCACCCGTTCATTCACAAACGAGCTCTAGGAGGCTTGATTCAATGGGCATAATTCTAATTATCATCGTTGCCATTTTAGCGGTTTCGGGCTTGATCACATTCAATATCAAAGCTTTATCACCTGAAGATAAGCCGGTTCTCGAGAAAGAGAACTCGTCGGAAGAGTCCGCTTCTTCTTCGGATGATGAACCCGTTACCGAAATCATCGTCCCAACAGACAATGATGAATTGAAAATGAAAGATCAGGATTATCGTTCGGCACTTTCCAAGCTTCACAACCAAAAGCCTGACGATGAGCCAACTGCAGAAAAAAAGCCTAATCTTCGCAAAATGAAAGACGAAGAATATCGTGGTAAATTGGAAGACTTCCAGCAAAATGGCGATTGAAACACGCCCCCCCACTCGGCATATTTGCCTTTTGGGGGTTTTGTTTTATATGCCATGAAAGGATCTTCTCTTACCTCTGCCACCACCTTCAAACTTAGGGATCGACGTGCAGGTTTTACTTTTTTCTGGTTGACAAATATTCACAAAGACTTTAAGCTAAGTTAATGCAACACAAACATTTTTTTAAACTCAGCTTTTGTTGAGAGACGGAATTTTAAAAGGATTTCCTTTTTTCGTTCGTCACTTGCCTTTTTGGCAGGTGGCGATTTTTATTTTTACAGGGGTGAAAAATATGCAACTTTTGAAGTATTCCATAATGGTCTTAATTGGTTCGATCTCATATGGCACATTATCCACCATGATCAAGTTTGGATTTATGGATGGCCATTCATCTGGAGAACTGGTCGGCAGTCAATATCTTGTCGGTTGGCTGATTGTCTCCGTTTTATTTCTTTTTTCGTTTAAATATAAAGTTTCATGGAAGAGTGCCGGATTACTTTTAATCACGGGCATGATGTCCACTTTCGTCGGAAAGGCATATGCCGTTTCCGTATCCGAGCTTCCCGCTTCGATTGCCGTTGTCTTTTTATTTCAATTTACCTGGATAGGCGTCCTCATTGAAAGTTTCATAAATAAAAGACGCCCTGATAAAAATAAACTCATTGCCATTTTCGTTCTCTTCATCGGAACATTATTGGCAGGGGCGATTTTTGGTCAGCCTCTATCTGCCCTAAGCCTAAAAGGCGTATTGTTCGGACTATTGTCTGCGGTGCTTTTTGCGCTATATATGTATTGCAACTCTCAATTCGCAGTTGGGGAATCTTCAATGAAACGGCTGTTTTACATTGCAACGGGTGGTATGCTGACTGCTGTATTCACAACTAACCCCGTTACACTTGTTACGAATCTTGTCCAAACGAACCTATGGTACTACGGTTTGTTGCTCGGTACTTTGGGTGTTCTTGTTCCTTTCTTTTTCTTTGCTGTCAGTCTGCCGAAAGTGGGAGTCGGGCTTGGAACGATCCTTTGTGCAGCGGAATTGCCATCAGCGATGGTCGTTTCCGTCATCTTCTTGAATGAACAGGTTACGTCACTGCAATGGTTCGGGATGTCCTTGATCATTGTCGGTATCGCCTTGCCTGAGGGAATAAAGCATCTTCCTCAATTCCTTCCTGACAGAAAAAAAACGCTGCATGAAAAAAGAATTTCCTAACAGGTTCATCATTATAATAAGAAAGACCATTCCCGTTAGCGGAATGGTCTTTCTTATGTATATTACTTTGGCGGGAATCATATGGTTTTCCTTTTCCCTTAGGAATCCAATTGTTGTACTTGAAATAGGCTGTAGTAATGCCCTTGCTTTTTCATAAGTTCTTCGTGTGTTCCCTTTTCCGTAATTTCCCCATTATCGATATGAACGATCCGGTTGGCATGGGTGATGGTTGATAAGCGATGGGCCACGATGATGGTGGTCCGGTTTTTCGCCAAAATATCAAGTGCCTCCTGGATATAGTGTTCACTTTCTAAATCCAATGCGGATGTAGCTTCATCCAGCACAAGGATAGGTGGGTTTTTCAAAAATACCCTCGCAATGGCAACCCGTTGCTTTTGGCCTCCGGATAATTTAACTCCCCGCTCCCCGACTTTCGTTTCATACCCCTCTTTTAGACCCATAATGAAGTCATGGGCATTCGCCGCCCTTGCCGCTTCAAATACTTCTTCATCACTTGCATCAGGCCGTCCCATAAGGATGTTAGCCTTAACCGATTCACTAAATAAGATATTATCCTGTAGCACCATCCCGATTTTATCTCTTAGGCTGCGGACTTGATATTTACGGATATCCGTTCCATCCAATAATACCCTTCCCTCCGTCACATCATAGAAACGGGAAATTAAACTGACGATTGAGGATTTCCCTCCGCCGCTCATCCCGACAAGTGCAATGGTTTCTCCTGGTGTAACATCCAAATTTATATGTTTTAAAACGGGTGCCTCTTTCTCGTCATAAGCAAACGAAACATCCTGAAAGGTAATTCGGCCATCTACATGCTTAAGCTCTTTCGCCCCTGGTTCGTCATCGATATCATACTTCTCATCCACAAACTCAAAAACCCTGTCCATGGACGCCAATGTCTGGGTCATTGTCGTCGAAGAGTTAACTAATCGTCTGAGGGGATTGTATAGCCGGTCTATGAAACCGACGAAAGCAACCATGGTACCCAGCGACAATTGTTCGTGAATGACTTGATAACCGGCAAAGCCTATCACGAGCAGGGGGGCAATATCCGTAATCGTATTCACGACAGCAAATGACTTAGCATTCCAACTCGTATGCTTTAGGGCCTTATCCAGGAAATTCTTGTTCTGCTTCGCAAACAGTTCCTGTTCCCTGTCTTCTATCGCAAAGCTTTTGATGACTGACATCCCTGAAACCCTTTCATGAAGGTGACTCTGTACATCCGCTAACGCTTGGGAGCGAATCCTTGTATAGGTTCTCAACTTGCCAAAGAAATGCTTAATCGAAAACGCATAAAATGGAAGCATGATGATGGATACAATGGTTAACTTCACGTCCATCGTAAACATGATGGCTATCACTATGATGATCGTTGCGATATCCAGCCAAAGATTCATCAAACCCGTGATGACAAAGTTCTTCGTTTGTTCCACATCCGTGATCATCCTTGAAATGACCTCGCCCACTCTTGTATTGGAATAATATTTAAAGCTCAGTTTCTGTATATGAGTGAATAAATCATTACGAATATCATATAGGATTTTCGTTCCGGTCCATTGAGCGAAATACTGTCGATAATACTCAATCGGCGGTCTTACCGCAACAAAAATGAACATCATGATGCCCATTGCCCATAAAAGGCGTTCAGACTTCACAGCTTTGGACAGGTCACCATTTCCGATGATGTCATCCACTATGTACTTACTGAGCAATGGAAGCAAAAGCGGAATTGCGAACTTCAGCAATCCAATCAATACCGTCCCGATTATCTGCCATTTATATGGTTTAACGAATTGCAAATACCTCTTAATGCTCTCCACGGAATCCCTCCTTTTATGATTCATTAAATCAAAATGCTAAAAAAAGTCCCTAACGTTCAATTTGGAATCATATATGCACTTTTCAATTATATTTTCCTTTTCGAAGATTAACTATCAAAAGGATTTCATTCATTATCTTTCATACACATTTATAGGAGGCAAGGGGTTAAAGATTTGCTGTTATTCAAAAATCGTTCCTGCTTGAAAGATCAGTGGGTAGGTACGTTACACAATGAAAAAGCCTGCTAATTAAGCAGCAGGCCTTTTCTATCATCGATAGGTTAAAAAGCGTTCATACCAACTATCAATAAACTCTGCGGAGAATGGTCCTTTTCGCTGGCGTATCATATAAATTAAATAGTCTACGTTCTGTTTCAATATTGAATCGATGGCATCCGGGTAATTCATTTCTTTCCGATGCCTTTCATATTCATCCTCATCCAGCAAATTAAACGTCATATCTGGGAATACCTTAATGTCCAGGTCATAATCAATGTATTTCAATGCTCCCGAATCGTATGTGAACGGAGAACTGATATTGCAATAATAATAAACTCCGTCCTCTCTCAACATACCAATAACATTAAACCAATACTTTGAATGAAAATAGCAAATCGCCGGCTCTCTCGTAATCCAGGTCCTTCCATCTGATTCCGTTACCATAGTACGGTCATTGGCTGCTATCACCAGATTTTGGGTCCCTTTTAAAACGGTTGTCTCTTCCCAGATACGATGGATATGTCCATTATGTTTATAGCTATGAATTTGGATTTTTCCTCCTTCGGCAGGAACAATCCCCATTTATCTCTCCCTACTTTCTATAGACACCCTGACAGCGTACTGTGCCCTATTCCGTTTGCAGTTGTTGTGTGTATTTAAAATATATACTTTTTTCCATTTACCCTATATTCCTATATTATAGCGATTTATTCATAAATTTAAAACAAAAGTGGCTAATCTCCCAGTGAAAATGTGTAAATAAGTCGAAAAAGTCTGACCATCCACCCCATTTTAACTTAGAAATTAGCCGGTTATTCATTGTATTGCAGCTTGTCCTTGCTGAAAATAACGGATGACTTCTTCCGTTTGCTTCTCGAACATATCATGGATACTTTTCAATTCCTGCTTTTTAAGTTGGATCTCTTCATGAATGGTGACTGCTTCATTCTCCTCTTGCAGGGCAAGGAGTTGCTTCTCTATATCTTGGCATCTTTCGATTTCGGATTGTAAAAGTAAAAGCTTATCCATCGTTTTCAACTGGTTGTTTATTAGCCGATTAAATTCCTCCATGAATGCACCTTCCTAATGTGTATTTTTTCTATAGTATGTATATTCTAGTTTTTATCCAGCTTTTCCTTTGACATAAAATGTAAACACATCAAAACATTTGTCGAATCAAATGAAAGGCAAAAAAAAAGCATCCTTCAAAAGAAGGATGCCTTTCGTTTTTAAAACGGCAATTAGCCTTGGTTTTTATTGCTTTGGGATTTTTGGTTTTGCTGTTTCACTTCTTGGACGTTTGTTTCAGAAGCGAACTCAGTACCGTATTGGCCTTGAGCTTGACCTTGACCCTTTTTTTGCTGAGATTGTGCGTTTTGTTGTCTCACTTCTTGAACGTTTGTTTCAGAAGCAAACTCAGTACCGTATTGGCCTTGACCTTGCTGAGATTGCGCGTTTTGTTGTCTTACTTGTTGAGCGTTAGTACCTGCTTGTGATTTATTATTGTTATTAGCCATTGATATCACCTCCACGATAATAAGATAACCAATATCAAGGAGTGTTATCCAACTAATAACATTTAAATTTTTCCAGTTACATTAAACAAGCAATGAAATGCCACCATCAACTATAATGGTTTGTCCACGAATCATACTGGCTCCATCGGAAATTAAAAACAGGATGGTATTCACCATATCTTCCACCTCGACCATCCGTCCAGCAGGAGTTTGTTCTGCCGCCTCAGCAAGCATTTCATCCCGATTCGGGAAAGACTTCAGGGCATCCGTATCGATAACACCGCCGGATACGGCATTGACACAAATGTTTTTCGCAGCCAGTTCGACCGCTAAATATCTTGTCAGGGCTTCAAGCGCAGCTTTGGAAACACCGACAGCTGTATAATTTTTCAAATAGCGAATGGACCCTAGTGAACTGATGCTGACGATTTTCCCTCCGCCGTTCCTCTCCATCAATTTCGCCGCTTCCTGTGCGCAGAAAAGGAGGGCTTTTGTATTGATGTCCATGGTCCAGTTCCAATGCGATTCTTCAAGCTCCATCAAAGGACGCTGCACTCCTGAAGCAGCATTATTAATGAAGATATCCAAACGCCCATAATAAGCATCGATTTCCTCGAACATGCTTTTCACTTTCGCAACGTCACCGACATTTGCCTTAACTACAAGGGCTTTACGCCCCAAAGCTTCAATTTCAGCTGCCACTTCTAATGCTTTCGACTTGCTCCGGGCATAATTAATAACGAGGTCGTATCCTTCCTCTGCAAGCCTTATTGCCGTGCTTCTACCTAAACCTTTACTGCTACCTGTAACGAGTGCCACTTTTTGTTCCATACGTTTATTCATCCTTTCTGAGTAAACACCGAGTAATAAAAATCATTTTTAAAAGGAGTGTTACTGTTATGTATGTTGGACGTGATATGACAGAGTTGTCGATGATGAAAAAATCGGATTGGGAAAATAGCGAACTTGCCTATTTTCATCACTCCCTTCAACAAATGGTACCTTATTTAAACCAAGAAGGACAGAGTATCCATAGCGAAATCGTCAAAGAAATTGAAAATAGAGGCGGACTTAATAGGCAGGAAGCCAATTATACCCATGGAACGAAAACCATTTACGATTGATTTTATACGGATATGACATTGAAAATCAACAAAAATAAGTGGATATCTTAGCGGATATCCTTTTTAGACAGAAGGCAAACTCGATGAAAATCGAGTTTGCCTTCTGTTTTTTAGAGTTGTATAATTTGAACGCTGATTGGAGAATGTAGGGCACTCGCTTTCGGCGGGCGGTCCGGGAGCTTCCTCCGGCGTCTTTGCTCCTGCGGAGTCTCCCTTTGACACGCTTTTCCCGCGAGTCTCTCTCACCTTCCGTTCCAATCAACTCTGTTTTAAAATGTAGATAGAAACCATCCCCAAGGTGACCCTTAATTACAATACTGCCTTTATTCAATCCGCTTTTTTTCTTTATAGGCCTTCATCATTTTTTGGTGGGAAACCGGAAATGCGAACTCCTCCATCTCTTCTTCATTCACCCACTTGAGTTGGTTTTCTCTTAATGTCTCTTCACTGATGGCTTCTTTGACTATTCCCGTATACGTGTCCACTTTCCAAACAAGATGTGAGAAAACATGTTCAATTCTCACAAGTGATTCCGTGATTTCCGGTTTGACACCATACATTTCCTCAAACCGATTCTCGAAGAACTCCCTCTTATGCTGAAGGGATGAATGGTTCTCGAAGTTCGGATATTCCCAAAGATTTGCCAGCAACCCTTCAGATGCTCGCTTGTGAATTAAAAATTCACCTTTTTCATTCGTTAAAACAGCAGCCACAATTGGTACATCCCGCGTTTTTTTCTTTTGGACTTTTACAGGCAGTTCCGATTGAACCCCTGCTTCAAATGCAATACAATGACTTTGAACGGGACATAATAGGCAGGCAGGCTTACCTGGTGTGCAGATTAATGCCCCCAGTTCCATCAAGGCTTGATTAAATGCAGAGGTATGTTCATGATCGATCAGCTTTCTGACGGCAGCTTCGAAAGTTTTTCTAGTCTTTGGCTTGGCAATATCTTCATATATCATCAATATCCTTGATAATACACGCATGACGTTTCCATCGACAGCTGGCTCCGGCTTGCCATAGGCGATACTTAGAATCGCACCAGCTGTATAAGGACCCACGCCTTTCAATTTGGAAATTTCCTCGGGATCATCCGGTACAATCCCATTGTAGGAAGCCTTCACTTCCTGAACGGCACTATGCAGATTCCTTACACGTGAGTAATACCCTAGCCCTTCCCAAGCTTTTAGGATTTTCTCTTCATCGGCATTGGCAAAATCCTCGAGTGTGGGGAACCATTCCACAAACCGGTTAAAATAGGGAATCACCGTGTCCACCCTCGTTTGCTGCAACATTATTTCTGAAACCCAAACACGGTACGGGTCCTTATTTTCCCTCCATGGCAATTCTCTTTGTTCTTTGAGAAACCAGGAAACCAAATCTTTTTGAAAATCATCGATTTTTATTTTTTCTATTGTCGGGATCGTTATTTCTTTCACATCAGTTCCTCCAAAGATGTTACACTCTTATCAAAAATGGGAATACCTATAGTAGGTCATTCTTTTTTAATATCATGTTCATATCCAGTTATTTGTAATTGGTCACGGAAATAAGTCTGAATTATATTCATTTGATGGTTAATATATAAATACGGTATGATGAGAGAAGACCATTTTTTTCAAATTGTGGCAGGGAGGTTAGTTTTTTGGATACAGGTACTCACTTTGTCATGGGAATTGCTCTTGGAGGTCTTGCCACGTTAGATCCTGTCATTGCGCAGAGCCCAGTCACTGCAAGTGCAGTAATAGCAGGTACGATATTGGGATCACAAGCTCCAGACATTGACACCGTTTTAAAATTAAGGAATAACGCTGTATATATACGAAACCACCGTGGAATCACGCATTCCATTCCAGCTGTTTTACTTTGGCCCTTGATTATCAGCGGAGCACTTTTCGCCATCATACCTGAAGCAAATTACCTTCATCTTTGGCTTTGGACGTTTTTAGCCGTATTCCTTCATGTATTCGTGGATATATTCAATGCTTATGGGACCCAGGCTCTTAGGCCGATTTCGTCAAAATGGGTAGCTTTAGGGGTCATCAATACATTCGACCCGTTCATTTTTGGAATACATGTTGCAGGTCTGATATTATGGGGCTTTGGATTTCCTCCAGGCTATTTATTTCTCTCGATTTACGGAATACTCGTTGTCTATTATATCTCCAGATTCAGGGAACAGGCGTTTATAAAAAGAGCTGTTAAGCAGCAAATTCCCGGAGCAAGAAAAATTATTTTATCACCGACCATGCGTTTTCACCGCTGGAAAATCGCGGTAATTACCGAAAAGAATTATTATGTGGCACGAGCCGATAATGGGTATGTGACGATTCTTGATACATTTGATCGAGTGCCATTGCCAGAAAGTGAAATTCTCGAAGCCGCAAAGAAGGATATCAACTTGGCAGCCTTTCTGTCCTTTTCTCCGGTTTACCGATTTGAAATCGAACAGATAAAAGATTATTATGAAGTCCGTTTCATCGATTTAAGATATCGCAGCAATGGGTATTACCCGTTTGTGGCAGTAGTCCATTTAGACAGCGAATTGAATATATTGAATTCTTATACCGGCTGGATCTTTAGCGAAGCGAAGCTGCAGAAGAAATTGAATATTATTTTGTAGTCGCTGCATATTGAAAAAAGGCTGATCCCAGGGAACCCCTCTGGAATCAGCTTTTTAATGAAATCGATTCTGCTGATTTAATAACTGTTTATATTTAGGATTTTTTGCAATGAATTCGTGGAACTGCTCACCGTAGTTATCAATCCAGGTCCTTACAACGCGCGATGTCATTTCTTCCCCGGCATATTCATGTCCAGCCTTTGCATAGGTCGCTTCGAAATCTTCCCATAATAATTCCACCCAAGTCAAAGCTTGCTCATACGTGATGTGGTCATTTTTCTCAAGCAGTATCTTGGTTAATCTTTCATGGTAATCATTCATTTGAACCACCTCATTGCCAATATTTTTACAGAATGAACTATACTGTCCCTTACCCATACTAGTGGTAAGCGGAAACGCTTCTTTTCTTTAATCTGATGCTTGGAGGAGAAAAACTTGCGAAATAAACAAAAAGGATTCCCCAACCAAAACAATAATAAATTCCAAGGCGAGCCTCGTGCAAAAGCAAGATATGCATCAAAGCGTGCAGATGGCAGTATTAATACACACCCTCAAGAACGAATGAAAGCATCAAACGAGCGATCGAATTAAAAGGTACCTCAAAAGGAATCGGGTCTTCCCCGGTTCCTTTTTATTTCAACATTGAAATTGGCAGTGCCTCTTCCTTTCCGCTTCCACCTAAACGGTAACCCCAGGCGAATACGCCGTTCATATAATCAATTTTGAAATAGACACCGGGATCGCCGTCAATTTGGTATATTTCACCTTTTTTGAAATCATCCGGATTTAACAAATAGGCCTTGGCCATCGTCACTTTACGTTCCAATACTGAAAATTCATTAACCATTCCCAATTGCTCTGCTTTTCTCGCTTTTTCAGTCAACGCTGCAATTTCCTGTTGTAGTTCATAGGCCGACAACTTGCTGTACCTTACGTCGCTCATATATATGGCTCCTTAAATGAAATTAATTTACTTCTATATTAAACAAAATTTTATGATTTGGCTATCGATGCACTTAATCCATATCAGGATTGGAAAGATAACGCTCAATCAATTCTATTGGAAAACCTTTTCGGTATAACGCCTGCTTCATTTTTTGTTCATATTCGAAGCCTTCATGGTTTTTATATCGGCGTTCCATTTTTTCAGCATGGTGGCAAAGAGAATCCCATTGTTCATCTTCATCCTTTTCAACCGTCACATCTTCAAGCGCTTCAAGGATGACATCTCTCGAGAAACCTTTCCGTAACAAGGTTTGTTCAACTTTCAGCCTCAATGCCCGTTCTGAAATGTTTTTTTCCTTTTTGACCGATTTTCCAGCAAGTTTCCTTGCATGTTCAATTTGAATATCATAGGGGTATTCCTTCAATGCCTCGACAACCAACTTTTCTTGTACCCCTTTTTCCTTAAGCTCGAGCTTAAGGGTAGTGGGACCTTTATTGCCTCCGTTAACATGGGTCCGTACGTAAGCCTTGGCAAATTCTAGGTCGTCTAAATAGTTAAAGCTGTATAGCTTATGTATCGCTTCCTTTATAATCGGCTCTTCCGTTTCCTTCTTTTTTAAATAAAGGCGAATTTCCGATTCCGAACGCATCCGGTATGATAAATAATTAAGTGCATCGGTAAATGCTTTTTGAATTTCATCATGGAATTGTATTTCACCTAGCAGCAGGTCATCAAGTGCCGTACCTTTTTTCAATTGAAACTTCAATAGCACTTCTTCGTCCACACTGAAAGCATATTTTTCATCAACGAAAATGTTATAACGATCTTTACGTTTTTTTTGGGTTGTTATTTTTGTTATGTTTGGCATAATATCCACCCCCACCCCTACTTTACCCCTTTACGTGTACCATTTCTATATATAGCATGTCTAAAAATGAAAAAAGGACATGGTCATGTTAAAGTGAAGGAAAGAAAGGGAAAGGAAGTGGTTTTCATGAAAATAGCCATTGCTGGTGGAAGCGGTTTTGTCGGCACAGCCCTTATCGATGAATTATTAAAAGAGAATCATGATATATATATCTTGACCCGTCATCCTGAAAAATTCAAAAAACAGGAAAATCCGACATATATCGGCTGGCTGACCAAGGACGCAAAGCCGGAAATGCATTTGGAAGGGCTCGATGTTTTCATTAACCTTGCTGGTGAATCTTTAAACAGCGGGCGTTGGACTCCTGAACGAAAACGCCGGATTGTCGAAAGCAGGGTCGAAGCTTCCAAAGAGATGAACCGTATCATTTCCAAACTGCCCGAAAAAGTATCTGTCATAATCAATGCAAGTGCAATCGGATATTATGGTATTTCGGAACATGAAACCTTTACCGAAACCTCCGAATCCATCGGTGATGATTTTTTGGCCCGTACTGTTAAGCTATGGGAAAAAGAAGCGGCTAAATCCCGCACTTACAGTGAAAGATTCGTCTTAACAAGATTCGGCGTGATTCTGGGGGAAAAGGAAGGAGCACTGCCAATGATGGTCATGCCTTATAAACTTTTCGGCGGAGGAAAGATGGGCAAAGGGAATCAGTGGCTTTCCTGGATCCATATTCATGACGTGGTCCGTGCAATCATCTTTTGCATGAACGATCAGCGGATTGAAGGTCCAGTCAACTTTACGGCACCTAATCCCGTTCAGATGGATACATTCGGGAAAACAATAGGAACTGTCATGCACCGGCCCCATTGGTTACCCGTACCTCCCTTCTTCCTCAAGACCACGCTTGGGGAAATGAGTGTACTTGTGCTTGAAGGACAAAATGTCCTACCCATTAAACTTAAAGAGGAAGGGTTCATCTTTTCTTTCCCAACCCTCAAAAACGCTTTACAAAATATCTTAAAAGAGGATTCTCACGTATGAAAGGATCATTTTAGGAAAAAATAGGGATATTAAGTGAAATGGAGATGATCTAATTGTCCAAAAAACACGAAAAAGTAAAAAGTAACTTAACTAGTACGCAAGCGGTTATTTATGCTCGGGAATTTAAAAATGCAGATCGAGCAGGTGGTTTTAACGAGAGGAAATCCCGTCGTTAAGTCTGGAGTATTTTCCCGTACATTTTGAACATCCATTCAACACAAAATAAGCTAGAGATGATAAGTTGAATAATCATCTCTAGCTTATTTATTTTAATTTTTAGGGGGCGTTAGCATGGGACGCAATAACATACACCATAATCGAGACAAGAACAAACAGAAACTTCCGCAGGTTCCTAAAAACCTGAAAAGTGACGGACTTGACGTTGAATATTCTTCCGAACTGGCTGACCAGGAAGATATCGAGGCACAAGCCCGGGCAAATGCAGCTGACCGCCGTGCTCATAATCGCCGCTAATAAATAGGACGAACCAAACCAAGGGGCTGTAATCAGCCCCTTATATTTACTTTATTCACATAGTTTATCCACAACTCTGTATATATTGTGGATATATTCTGAAAATACTGACAAACAATAGGTACAATGACTACCTTACTAACATGAAAATAATGTTATTTCTGGATAACCCTGTGGATTATGTGGATAAAGGGAATGTTCCACTGATCACTCTGCATTTTCATTGTGGATAACTATTCAGTTTCCTTGAATTGTTCCACAGGAATATTATTTATATAATAATTCATCTAGATTGTTAAACTTCTTCCTTCCAATTATCATCGCATGCCAAGCGACTTTTCCAACCTTTCCACCATATGATTGCTAACTAATTTGTCAGTATTTTTTTCGGCCGCTAACCCCGGCATTAAAGGAGGTTCCCCATACTTTTGTCATCCGCACTTTCTTCCAACTGTTTCCGAAGCAAGAATTTTTGTATCTTCCCACTTGCATTTCGAGGCAGCTCATTACAGAAGATATATCTTCTTGGACGTTTATAGTTCGCCAGTGTATCACTGTTCTTACACCAGGTTTCTAAATCGCTTTCCTGTAACGTAAGGTCTTTGGCAACGATGAAAGCCGTTACCATTTCCCCCCATTGATCATCAGGCTGACCCAGTACTGCACAGTCGAGAACTCCTTGATGCTCATAAAGTGTGTCTTCCACTTCACGTGGATATATATTTTCCCCTCCTGAGATAATCATGTCGTCCACTCGGTCCTTGACCCACAGATATCCATCTTCATCCAGGAAACCGATGTCACCGGAATGGTACCAGCCTTTGTAAAGCGCTTTTTCGGTCTCTCCACCTTTTTGGAAGTAACCCTTCATGATACATGGACCTTTCACAAGAATTTCCCCTGTTTCCCCAGGTTCCAGAATATCATCGGGATCTGATGGCCCTTCGTCATTCGGACGGGCAATGATGATTTCATGATCGGAACATGCTTTGCCGGCAGAACCCGCTTTCCTAATTTGATCATCCTCCAATAAGAGAGTGATGGCGGGACCCATTTCAGTCATTCCATAAGCTTGGATGAACTGGATGCCAAGTTTCTCCTGACAGGCACGTACAAGTGATGGTGCCATAGGGGCTGCTCCATAAAGCCCCAGCTTCAAACTCTGGAATTTATATTCATCCAAGTTTTCCTGAAGTAGCATGTTCCACATCGTTGGTGCAGCAAATAACTTAGTGATCCCCTCGGATTCAATCAGTTCCATAACCTTTTTGGGATTAAACTGATGTAATATGACATTTGTGGCACCAGCCTGTACGCGAGGTAAAAAGGAACAGTGCAATTCAGCACAATGAAACATCGGTGCAGTAATCAACCCGATGTCAGAGCGTTCGTACTTCATGGCCTCTATTAAAATCTCTGCTTGTTTGACCATATCTTTATGAAGGTGAATGACCCCTTTTGGTCGTCCGGTTGTCCCGCTCGTATACATGATGGCATAAACATCATCCTCGTGAACGTCCACTTCATCCGGATTTGATGAGATACTTGCCATTTTTTGACGGTAACCTTTGGCATATCTCGGAACATTATCATCAATATACCAGAAAGCAGTTTCCGGAAATCGCTTCTCAACCGCGGCAACGCTCGATTCCAATTCGTGCTCGAATAAAACGACCTTTGGAGCAGCGTCATTTAAGATGTAGGCCAACTCCTCTGGCATTAAGCGGAAGTTGATTGGATTAAAGATTGCGCCGATTTTTGCACAGGCAAAGAGTGCGGTGGCAAGCTCTTCATTGTTGTAAAGGTATGTAGAGACCCTGTCGCCTTTTCGCACTCCTTCCGCTTGAAGGGCCGCCGCCAACCTATTCACCTGCTCATTCCATTGAATGTACGTATAGCGGATATTTCTTCTCACGTCGTAGATAGCTTCTTTAATGGGGAATTTCTGAACCGTCTGATCAAAGATATTTTTAATCGTCACTGACATATCATTTTCCTCCTCAAGTAAACCCACCATCAACGGGGAGAGTTCAGGCCAGCCCTGCCGATGGTCGGCTTCATCACTTTTTCAGCTTTTACTTTCGTGCGAATTACGAATGTTCATAACCGTATAGTCCCGTTTCAGTCCAATCTTTCAATGATGGTGGCATTCGCCATTCCGTGGCCCTCACACATTGTTTGCAGCCCATAACGGCCGCCTGTCCTTTCCAACTCATGGATCATTGACACCATCAATCGGGCCCCGCTGCCGCCAAGAGGATGACCTAAGGCAATCGCCCCGCCATTTGGATTCAGCTTCTTGGGATCTGCCCCCGTTTCTTTTAGCCAGGCAATAGGTACAGGAGCGAAAGCCTCATTCACTTCGAAGACATCGATATCATCGATGGAAAGGCCGGCTTTTTCCAAAGCTTTTTGAGTGGCGGGAATCGGCCCAGTAAGCATCAGGGTGGGATCTGATCCGACTACAACCCGTGTATGCACTTTAAAACGTGGTTTCAATCCAAGTTCTTCCGCTTTACTGCGTTCCATCAATAATAAAGCGGCCGCACCGTCACTTATCTGGCTTGAGTTCCCGGCATGGATTAAACCGTCTTCTTGGAAAACCGTTTTCAACCCAGCCAGTATTTCCATGGTAGTTCCAGCCCTTGGACCTTGATCTTCCGTAACTTCCATATGATTTCCTTCTTTATCAGTACCCGTCACTGAAATCATTTCACGGTCAAAATGCCCTTCTTTTTGAGCACGTATTGCTTTGGCATGACTCTCAACGGAAAACAGATCACATTCTTCACGTGTTATTCCCCACTTATCGGCGATTCTCTCAGCTGATAAACCTTGGTTAATCACCTCATACCTGTCTAAATACTTTTGGCTGGTTACAGCACCTTGATTATTAGACCCCATGGGGACTCGGGACATGTTTTCTACTCCTCCGGCCACTACAACATCCATATCTCCCGACAAAATGGCTTGGGAAGCGAAATGGACAGCCTGCTGACTTGACCCGCATTGACGATCAATCGTCGTTCCCGGCACTTCGATCGGAAATCCTGCAATCAGTGCAGCAATTCTTGCTATGTCACCTGCTTGTTCACCAACCTGTGAAACACAACCTAGTATGACATCATCGACAATAGCCGGATCGATGCCCGCCTTCTCAATCAGCTTTTTCAATACTTCCCCTGCTAGATCATCTGGGCGAACGTCTTTCAAGGCACCGTTCCTTTTCCCTACTGGCGTTCGAATCCCTTCAACGATTACCACTTCCCGCATATACTCTCTCCCCTTCTCATCCTGTTTATATTAAAGGCCCAGATTCTTAGCGATGATTTTCTTCATGATTTCATTTGTCCCGGCATAGATGCTTGCTACCGGGACATCCCGATACCTTCTGGCAATCTTGTATTCTTCCATATATCCATAGCCGCCATGAAGTTGCATGCACTCAATCGATATTTTTCTCGCAGTCTCCGTCAAACGCCATTTTGCCATCGAAACCTCTGTGACCACCTGTTCTCCCGCCATATGATTGGCGATCAATTGATCTAGGAAAACACGCCCCATTTTGATTTCCGTTGCCATTTCCGCGATTTTGAATTGAGTATTTTGAAACTGACTCACGGATTTTCCGAACGCTTCCCTGCTTTTCACGTACTCAATGGTATCGGCCAGCATATCCTCTGATGCCGTTTGAGCACAAATTGCCACTACAAGGCGTTCCTGCTGCAATTTCTCCATTAAATAAGCAAAACCCTTTCCTTCTTCACCAAGCAGGTTTTCCTTTGGAACACGACAATCCTCGAAGATCAGCTCTGCTGTATCCTGACTGTGCAAACCAAGTTTCTTCAGTTTTCGCCCCCTGAAAAATCCAGGAGTATCCCTTTCTACCACGACTAAGCTAACGCCTTTATGCTTTGGAACGGCATTTGGATCCGTTTTACACGCAACGATGACCAAATCCGAATGAATGCCATTTGTGATGAATGTCTTTTGGCCATTTAATATGTAATGTTCTCCATCCAAAATAGCAGTGGTTTTTATATTGGCTAAATCCGAACCTGTTCCAGGCTCTGTCATGGCGATTGCTGTAATGATTTCCCCTGTCGTGCATTTAGGAAGCCAGCGCTCTTTCTGCGCCTCACTTCCGTATGCGGCAATATACGGAACAGTAATGTCACTATGGAGTCCGAAACCAATGAAACCAGAACCTACTCTTTCCAACTCCTCATTAATTATGACTGCAAAGCCCCAATCTACCCCGGAACCCCCATAATCTTCTCCAAGATCCGGACAAAGAAAACCCTGTTCCCCCATTTTCACCCAAAATGACCGGGGAATGATCCTCTCTTCTTCCCATCTTTCATAGTGGGGAACTGCTTCTTTCTCTAAAAACTTTCGGAATGACTTACGGAAAATGTCATGATCTTCACTTAGATATGGATGTTTCATCTGTTTTTATCTCCTCTGCACGGCTTTGTCTAAGGCTCTTTTCAAGATCGATCTATAATGGATTGGATCATCTTTTCCAAAAGGAATTCACACTTACCTGGGTGACATTCGAATGGCCCCATCCAGCCTGATGGTTTCCCCATTCAGCATTGGATTCGTTATGATGCTCTCCGTTAGCTTAGCGTACTCTTCGGGATATCCGAGCCTTGATGGGAATGGAACGGTTTTACCTAATGACATCCTCGCTTCATCAGGCAATGAATCGAACATCGGAGTATGGAATAGACCCGGTGCGATAGATACGACACGTATCCCTTTTGTGGCAAGCTCCCTTGCAATCGGCAGGGTCATCCCAACAATGCCCCCCTTAGAAGCACTATATGCGGCTTGTCCGATTTGTCCTTCAAAGGCAGCTACCGAAGCCGTATTGATAATGACACCACGCTCCCCCTCTTGGTTCGGCTCATTTTTGACCATTTTTTCAGCAGCAAGTCGGATGACATTAAATGTACCGACCAAATTGATTGTCACCACATTTGAGAACGCTTTCAATTCATGTGTACCTTTTCTGCCTATGACCTTCTCTGCAATTGCAATACCAGCACAGTTGATGACCGTATTGATGCTCCCGAATTTTTCAATTCCTTCTTCCAACGCTCCCAATACGCTATCTTCACTTGTTACATCCGTTTTAATGAACAGGACTGAATCTCCCAATTCATGAGCCATCTTAGCGCCATTTTCTTCCGAGAGGTCAAATATGACTGCCTTTCCACCTTTTTTAATGATGTTTCTTACTGTCGCCGCTCCCAGACCTGAAGCCCCGCCTGTCACAACTGCAATGGTTTCTTGAATATCCAAATCCTCACCTCATTTGTTTCTAGAATATATATTCATCTTTCACTATCATCAATACCTATTTTCAATATTAATTTCACCGCTTGCCTGTTTTATCGTTCACCTTCAAGTCATGAAGGGTTTCGGTAAAGCCTTTGATTACCTGTTCAAAATCCTGTTTCAATCCATCCAGCTCTTGTATGCGTTCATTAATTTCGTTTAATTTCTGTCCTGCCATTTCAATCGTTTTTTCCAATTGCTTAATGCCTGTCCTATCCTTATCGAATAACAGGACTATATCCTTTATTTCCACTAACGAAAAACCATACTTCTTACCGCGCATTATGATTTTAAGCTGTGCGTATTCTTTCTTTCCATAAACTCTTTTTCCCGTTTCGGTACGCTTTGGACTAAGCATACCCAGTTCCTCATAATATCGGAGGGTCCTTGTCGTCAATTCGAATTCTTTTGCTAACTCAGAAATGGTGTACATGTAAAAACCACACTTTGCAAAGGGATTATTTACCTTTATTTTAACATTGACGTTAACGTAAACTTCAATAAATATTCACAAAATTTATAATATATGAAACTGCATGAAAGATTTAAATTGATATACTATGGGTATATTCTTTAAAAGAAGGGAATGATCGATCAATGCTATGCTCAAAAATATTAGTTGCTTACGATGAATCTGAATTGGCACTTAAATCTTTAGAAAAAGCGATTGAATTAGCCAAGTTGGATCCCACCATCGAAATCCAGGTGCTTCACGCTGTAACGTTGCCAATCAAACCAAATATATATGGCAATGCCTTTCAGGAAATTGAAGAATCCATGCTCAATTATGGAAATGAAGTGATAAAAAAAGCGGAAGCGCTAATATCAGAAATCCCGAATGAATCCCAAACATTTGTCGTAGAGGGTTCAGCCATCACGACTTTATTGGAACATGCAAAATCCCGTAATTGTGACCTTATCATCATGGGCAGCCGCGGATTGAGTGGTTTCAAGGAATTCCTAGGCAGCGTGAGCCACTATATCGTTCAACATTCCCCAGTGCCCGTCTTGTTGGTCAAATAAAATTTACTGCAAATATTCATGCCGGCCCTTTCATAGCTGGGTTTCCCTTTGGAATCCAGCTTCTTTATGCGTGCATGAAACCCCATCAAAACTTATCGTGTTTTACAAACACTTCCGTTTACGGGTAAAATGAAACTAATTTTAAACGAGGATAACAGGTGACGCAATGGATATTAAGCATTTGCAATACTTTATAGAGGTAACCAATTTCAATAGCTTCACTCGGGCTGCCGACCATTTATTCATTACCCAGCCGACCATCAGCAAGATGATTAAAAACCTGGAAACCGAGCTAGGTGTTGAGCTTTTTGATCGGTCGCGTAAGCAACTGATCTTGACCGATGCAGGCAGGGTTGTCTTGGAGCAGGCAAAATTGATAGATAAGGCCTTTCACAATTTAGAAACGGAAATGGACAATTTATTAGGTTTGAAAAAGGGACATATACGCATCGGCCTGCCGCCGATCATCGACGCTTCTTTCTTCCCCCGAATTCTTAGCCGTTTTCATGAGGAATATCCCAATATTACCTTTCAATTAGTAGAGGATGGTTCAAAAAAGATTGAAGAATCCGTCCAAAATGACTTAATTGATATAGGCGTTATTGTCCTGCCAACCAACACCGCACTTTTTCATCATTTTGCTTTTTTAGAAGAAGACATTAACTTGATTGTTCATCCCTCCCATCCAGATTCTTGTCTGGAAGAAATCGATTTGGCCGATTTGGAAAACGAGTCTTTCATCTTATTCAATAAGGATTACGTCCTTCGAGATCTCATCATTTCATCCTGTAATGAAGCCGGTTTTTCTCCACATACCGTTATTGAAAGCTCACGCTGGGATTTCATTGAGGAAATGGTTTACTGTAAACTTGGCGTTGCTCTATTACCTGAAAGTTTATGCCGTCATGATGAACGCGTGAAGTCAATCAAGGTTAAAAACCCCTCCATTAGTTGGAATTTGGGATTCATTTGGAGTAAGGACCATTACCTTTCATACGCTGCAAAAGAATGGCTGAAATATACGAGGGAAGCGTTATCTCGTAACGAGTGAATTTTAATCTGCCTGATGGGATGTAAGCACTATCATAGATTTTGGTTATTCATTTGATAACATCTAACCATTTTACAATACGTAACGGCGGGGTTAGACTTGGTATGAATAAAAAGCACGGTAACTGCTGATGGTTTCCATTTTTTCTGAAAGGAGATATTCATGATCACTTTATCCAGTGTCGATGAGTTACACGAAACAAAAGCAGCTCTGGAGAAAATTAAATATTCATACCCCAAACTATTTAATAAACTGCTCCATGTCGTTGCCTTAACACGGACTTTTCAATTTAAATATCAATTTATGGGCACTTTAATCATGGATGAAAACCCAAACGAATACACCCCTGAATTCGTTATGCCCTCCGTTATCAGATTATATATAGAGGAAGTTCAAAAGTTAAAGGATGATCCGAATATCCAGGTATTACTTCAAACCTTCTCCCAAAATAAAAATATTGGATATGCCAAAATCAGTATGCTTGTGCTCGGTAAAAGCCCTGAATCGCTTTTAGGTGCTTCATCCATCAAATGAACCACCCCTGATATGCTCCCAAAAAAAACCTCCATTAACGGAAGGTTTTTTTCTTTAACACGTTATTAAAGCACTTTGCTCAAAAAGGCTTTGGTTCTTTCCTGCTGGGGATTATCAAAAATCTCACTGGGGGTGTTTTCTTCAATAATATAGCCTTCGTCCATGAAAATGACGCGATCACCAACTTCTTTTGCAAATCCCATCTCATGGGTCACCACTACCATGGTCATACCTTCCTTAGCAAGTTGCTTCATGACCTCAAGAACTTCACCGACCATTTCCGGATCTAGAGCGGAAGTCGGCTCGTCGAATAACATGATTTTTGGTTCCATCGCCAAAGCCCTGGCTATTGCGACGCGTTGCTTTTGCCCCCCCGATAATGAATCCGGGTATGCGTTCGCTTTCTCGGCAAGCCCCACTTTCTTAAGCAGTTCCATCCCTCTTTGGGAAGCCTGTTCTTTGGAAATCTTGCGGACCTTTAGAGGCGCAAGCATAATATTATCAAGAACAGTCTTATGTGGAAATAAGTTAAAATGCTGAAATACCATGCCAACTTCCGTTCGGACTTTATTGATATTGACCTTCTTGTCTGTCGTATCAAGTCCTTCGATGAAAATATGCCCTCCTGTTATCGTTTCAAGTTGATTGATACACCTGAGGAAAGTCGATTTACCCGATCCAGAAGGCCCGATTACAACGACTACTTCCTGAGGGGAAACGATTGCATTGATATTTTTCAATACTTCATTTTCCCCAAATGACTTCTTTAGATTCTCGACCTTGATCATTCTGTTTTCAACCTTCTTTCGAGTCTACTTAATACGAAACTTAAAATGAGCGTAAGGAATAAATAGATGAAGGCACACGCCAAATATGGCTCCCACACTTTAAAGTACTGACTCCCCATCGCCTTTCCCCAATACATTAATTCCGGGGCTGCAATGACACAAAGCAGGGACGAATCCTTCAATAATACAATGAATTCATTTCCTAAAGGAGGGATCATTCGTTTGAAAGCTTGAGGCAATACAACATGAATCATTGTTTGGGTATGGGTCATCCCCAATGAACGTGATCCTTCCATTTGCCCTTTATCGATGGATTGAATGCCCGCACGGAAAATTTCTGCAATATATGCGGCTGCATTTAAAGATAAAGCAATGACCCCGGCGGTTACTGCATTCGTTTCACCGGTAAAAAAGGGCACAATTCCAAAATGGATTAAAAAGATTTGAACTAAAAGCGGTGTTCCGCGAAAAACCGTGACATAACAGTAAAATGGAAAGGCCAGCACTTTGTTTCTCATGATTTTCCCTAAACCGATCAATAACCCCAAGAAGGTTCCGATGAGGATGGAGGAAACCGACAGCCCTATAGTAAGCAGTGTTCCTTTTAATAAGAAAGGAGCATATTCAAAAATAATATCCCAGCGAAAACTCATTCCGTTTCCCTCCTAAAGACCAAAAAAACTGCGTAACTTCACACGTAAAGTTACGCAATCTTTTACTATCCACTTGTTTTTATTGTTGTGCTTTCAATGTTTCGATATCTGGATCAGTACCAAACCAGTCTTTATAAATTTCTGCATATTTTCCATTTTCATAAATGGCATTCACAGCTTTATCGAACTCCGATTTCAATTCACTGCCTTTCGGGAACATAAGACCATAAAATTCCTCATTGAAACTTTTGCTATCTTCAACGACTTTCAGTTTTTGATCGGGGTTATTTTTCACATATTCCTCAACAACCGTATTATCAGCTACGACAGCCGAAGCTCCACCTTTCAGTAATTCCTGAATGGCCAGGTTATTGTTTTCGAACTTTTTGATGTCCTTATGATTTTTTCCAAGGAGTTTCTCTACCGCTTCCTGTCCAGTTGTACCAGTCTGAACGGCAATGACCTTCCCTTTCAATTCACTTCCTGATTTTATATCACTTTTCTCAGGAACGAGAATCTTGTTAGTTGATAAAAAGTATGGAACCGAGAAATCATAAGATTGTTTTCTTTCGTCATTCACTGTAATCGCAGAAATTGCGACATCCGCTCTCTTAGATTCGATTTCAACAAAAATCGGGTCCCACCCAACACTTTCAAGTTTAACTTCATAACCTGCTTCTTCAGCAACGGCGTTGATGAAATCAACATCGAACCCTACAATCTTATCGCCTTCAAGAAATTCAAATGGAGCATAATTGGCGTCAGTCACGATTCTGAGTGTTTTTCCATTGGACTCTTCTTCTTTACTAGTTGTCGAGACTTCTTTATCCTTTCCGCATCCTGTCATGACTAGTAACAAAGAAGCTACCATGGCAAACACTAAAAAAGAAACCTTTTTCAAAATAATCCCCTCTTCTCTCTCGTAAACTCTCTTTTTTAAAAAAACAGATAAATCTAACTTTAGAGAACATTCAGTATATTCTTTTAAGAATATTATACGTTTATTTGTTTTTTTATTCAATAAAAAATCGACAAATAACTTTAGTAAAATAAAAGTTTAATCAATTAACTCGGTAAATCAAAAGTGCAAATATTCTCTAATGGGGAAACGGGCAGACTTTTTCCCTTTTCTCGAATTAATGGATATTATATTGAAAACAGTAAGTGAAACTTTCAAAAGGTTTAATAGAATAAAAATAAGCAGCGGCCAAATTAGCGTGGCCGCTGCTTAAATGATTATTATGGAACTTCCTTATTGCCCTCTTCAATATCTAACATATCCAAAAGGAAGATGAAGATCGGTATCCCGATGATCAATCCCCATATCCCTAGGAAATGCTCGGAAAACAAGAGGATGATGAAGGTGAAAAATGTTGGAAGATTTGTTTTTGCCGACATGAATTTCGGATTTAAAATATAGCTTTCAATTGCGTGGATCACAACAATCATGATGAGCACAGCAATCACTTTTGGCATGCCGCCGATACTATAGGCTATCATGCTAAGTGGAATGAGGGAGATGATGACCCCTGCAACCGGAATCAAACCCAGGAAGAAAATCATGATTCCTAGACCGAGCAACTGAGGGAAGCCAAGTATCCATAAGAAAGTTACCGATAGGACAGCATTCGTAATGGCTATCAAGAATTGGACCTCAATCACCTTTCCAAATGAATTGATGAATTTGACGCCAAAGTGTCCTAGGTTTATGAAGAAAGATTTAAATTTGGCACGCTTGAATTTTGATGTAAAGCGAATGATTTTATCTTTTTCCAATAAGAAAAATAGACTAAGCAACATGGAAATGAAAATTTGAAATGCCAGTTTACCGAAATCGGATATATAAAGATAGAGTGTATTCATCTGTTTTTGAAGATCGAGCGGCGATTCCAGCTCGTTCATTAAGTTAATGGCATATTGAATGACCCTGCTATCTGGTGGATGTTGAAAGAAGAAAACGATCTGTGTGACTAATTCCGTGAATTGTAGCGTAATGACCGGTAGATATTTATAAAGAACGATGGCTAAACTAGAAATGACGACTGCATATAAAAAACTTATAACAACCTTAGAATTGATATGCATCACTTTATCCAGCCGAATCATGATAAATTGCTCCAGCCTTCCCATCAGGAAAGTGAAAACAAATGTGAATAACACGATATTAACCATACTTCCGATGCTTATTAAAAAGAGGACTAACACAATTAATGTAATTAACCTTGAAAAACCTTCGCTTTGCAAATACTCTTTTACCACTTACCTATCTCCTAACTACCATTCTGCCTTGATAATTCCTTCTACTTATTATTTTACACGGAATTGAGGGATTCTACTACAATTACCTTCCATTGACAACAAAATTTTTTGAATGATCAGTAATCCCCATGATGCAGACGTTAGTTGAGAGCTTTTTAGAACATCCGATTCCATAATTCCACTGTCATTCATGCATGAAAAAACATCTGCCAAATGGGCAGATGCTAATCTTCATCCTTCACATCGATATCTTCGGGAATGGGTTCGTTATAATAATCCGCCAATTGCTTCTTATATTTTTCCATCTGTTCAAGATGCATATTAAACTGCTCTTTAAAAATCAAATGCTGCTCACCGTCATGAACGGTGCGAATTTTATTTTGAACGATCAAACTTTCTATATAAGATTCCGGCATCGATAAATATTCCGCAGTCTCTTTAATTGTCAAGTACATGCCTTCACCCCTTTTCCATACTAACTATACTAGATTGGGGGCATTATTTGAAGTGCTTGATCTTTGATTGAAAATCCCTTCAATTCCAAGGAAAGGACGAAACCGGATTCAGGGGTTTTTGGCATGTTACCTACCCAGCTTAATCGATTACAGTAAATAGAACATTTTGGACGGAATTCCAAACAATAACTTACAATCCCTTCCAATAACATGTAAGATAATGTTAAAGTACAATATACATAGATTAAGAGGAGTGGACAAAAATGACCTTCTTTTATGTCATTCTTGCGGCAATTTTTGCTGTTATCCTGGTCAATTTCTTGAAACGGCTAAGTGAACCGGCTAAATTAGAACGCTATCAAAATGAATTCCGTAAATACCATGCGGAAACTCTAGACCTGCATGCAACGGAAATCGTTTCAGAAGCATTGATAGAAAAGCTTAATAAAGCACTGGATTTCAATTATATGGGAAAGATCAATGCTGAATTCCGACTGAAGCATCCACGTGACTCACAGATAAAGGTCAATCAGGCTTGGCGTGAATTGAAACGCTATTTGATTATGGCTGCAGTGTTTGGAAAAGTTGAAATGTTTAATTCAGTCATCGATGAGTTATGGCACATCATGCTGAAATATAGACAGGAATATGATGAGTTTTGCCAGGCTTTCATCGGTAGGACCATTCAACACCATCCGCATTCAGAACCTGTTTTCAAACCCGAAGAGCGTACTCTTTTTGACTTTTACTATGTACAGCTATTTACGGTGGATTCCCATTCCATTCAAAAATGGGGCAAATTTTTCAAACATGATAAAGGGCAAACACTTCTCCGCGATTTTGAAACGTTGGAGCTGGAGCAGTTAAAAGAGAAATATATGAGGAAACCGACAAGTATACAAGCGGAACGGACCTTTGAATCTTTCACTTCCCAATTTAAAGAAAATCGCCCCATGACAGAATTGAATTGGCGGAAAACGTACGACCAGACGGACTACGCAGCTCCTGCCTATTTCACTTATGCAAGTACCGATGATTTTGACAGCGAATTTAAAGATATTTTCGGGAATGAATCGAACACAGTTTCCTCTGGATCCGGCCATGGTGGCGATCATAACAGTTCCCATGACAGCAGTTCTGATTCCTCTTCTAGCTGTTCTTCATGCAGTTCTTGTTCGTCATGAGCTTTTCGCTTGGAAAAACATTTGAATAAACGCGAAAAAACCACTCTGTATGCTTTCAGAGTGGTTTTTTATGATTTTGATGATGTTCTCATAATGGATTTCTACTAATTCTTCACAAACTTTATCTCAGATGTTTTGAAAGTCTTCAAAACCAGCTCCATGAAAAGTTAGATAGATTCTACTATGAGTTTGGTTTTTTCAGAGGATCATTCAAAATTGAAAAGATATTAACCAAAATTGGAACAATGTCCTCTATTAATTTTCATAGAATTTAATTTATAGCTTTTAGATTATTAATTAAAAGGAGAAGAAAAAATGAAAAAACATTTTTTAGCAATTTTAGCAACGATTTTAATGTTTTCCACTATTGCTCCAAGGAGTTACAACTGATATGGATGATAAAGAGATACGGAAATTCAGACCAGTTTTTGTATATGCAAATTTGGAAAACAAGAAAAAATTAGTACAAGGTTTAACTGAAGATCGAGTGAAATTAATTCAAGAATTAAAAAAATATAGAAATGTCCTTTCACCATTTTTAATTAATGTTTTGCAAACTAATCTAGATGAGTGGGAAATAGAAATTCATGATTGGCAAGAGGAAATAAAAAAAAAAGAAAAAGAGAAAGAGAGCTTTTAAGTGCTCTCAGTTTGTAGACAAAAGGGGTTCGGAATTTATAAATTCCGAACCCCTTTTGAGATTCCCTTTGAATTTTCGTCCAAGGTTAAGAGATTGGGGCTGTGCAAGCCACTCTTTTAGGCCATTATTAGACATTGCCATGTCCAAGTGGCTATCTCCTTCAAATTATAGGTAAGCATCGCCTTCATCGGAAATTTTTTAAGGCGTCTATTTCCTTCTTCATTAATTCCACCGATTGAACCAATTCTTGATCCTTTGTTTATTTTTCTCGAGAACCTCCTTCGATGTCCGGTTGTCTTTTTGTTTTTTCCATTCAAAGAAAGAGGCAATTCCGATAAGCAGCCCTCCGCCAATGATTAAATACAGCCACCATGGCATCTCGCTCCACATCGAATTGGTATTCATATAGACATTGAATAAAATGGTGCCAGTTCCAGCGATGAAATAGGATTTGTATTTCATCATGAAGCCAACGAGCATTGCTGCCAATGACACCGTTCCGATAATGAGCGCATCGTATAAAGTGTTGCCCGCCATTGCATCAATGATCAAGACTAAAAACAAGAGGAATACAATACCCATCTCGATATATTGTGTGATTTTGCCTTTAACAAAGATTTTCCTCAGCAGAATGGTGCTGACAATGAACAGCGGCAGTATATTTACCTCCTCCTCAAGTACAGCTGGTATCGTGAATTGACCCGTGATGACCCAATACGGATAGAGACTGAATAATATCGCTGCAGCTAATTGGGTTTTTCTTTCCATCATTCCTGTCGTCGTGCTTCTCATCAAAATGAAATAGATTGGAATCAACAGTGCCACGATGATTTGCAGAAGGAAATGTGCTGGTCCCCCCGTCAAAACATCCATGTTCATGGCAAGAAGAAAAAGCAAGCCATAGACTCTGTAAAAGTCCAATTGAAGTCCTGCCCCGCCTTTAGTCAGCAGGCCTTTAAAGAATTTCCTGCTAAGCAGTACCATTATGGCCGCACACCCAAAAAGGACTGTCATACCAACCAAATGCCGTAATGTGTCCGTATACATGATGATGGTCCAATACGGATACAAACTGATAATTCCCGTCAGCCAAACGTAGATGCCCTTTTCTTTTACATCCTTTGTGAAACTTCCAATCAAGATGAAGTAAACCGTGATCAAGAGTGAGACAAAAACTTCGAGTAACTGGCTTGATGTTTCAGTTACTGGAATTCCCCTATTCATGGCCAGTAAAAATAACAGGCCATATATCCTGTATCCATCGATAGTAATACCTGTATCTTCCTTTTTGATTAAGCCATTGAAATAACGTCGGCTTAAAAGCAGCATTCCTAACATACAGCTGAAAAGGACCATCAATCCCATTACAACCGATAGGCTTTCGGCATAGTCGACGATGATTAGGAAAGGATATAGACTGACTAGAGCAGCAATATTGGTATAGATTTTCCTTTCTTGCTTTTCCGTTGTTAAGCTTCTCAGGAAAATGAAATAAGCGGTTAACAAGAGCGATACAAAGACTTGGAGTAACTGTTGATCAGTATCATGAAAAACCTCCGCATTCATATCGATCACAAAGAATAAACCATAGATTCTGAAAGGATCAAAGCTGATGATGCCTAATCCGTTTTTCTTGAGTAACCCGCTGGAATACAGCCTGCTTAGCAACAACATTCCTGCCATACAGCCGAAAAGAACAGCCAAACTCGTGACGATTGGGAGTGTATGGGCATAGTCTATGATATTAATGAAAGGGAAAAGTCCGATGATGGCCGCTATTCCTGAGTAAATGCTTCTTTCTTTCTTATAGATCGTGAATCTTCTCATCAGGATGAAGTAGCTAGGCAACAGCAGGGAAACAAAAATCCCCAAAATCGCAGAACCTGTATCGCCCATAAACACTTCCAGATTAAGAGTACAGAGATATAACAAGCCATAAATCCGATAATAATCAATGACTCTTTTCGTTCCCACTTGGTTGACCAATCCTTTGAAATGGCGACTGCTGGCAAACACCATCACAGCCATGCATACAAACAATACGATTATCGCAAAAACCAGAGGTAATGTATTTGCATACATATTGTAGAAAATGAACGCCAGGGTCAGAGGAATCACAACATAGTTCCGCCAATTCCTTTGCATGAGCAGATACCAGGCAAACAAGAACTGTCCAGTCATCACCCCTACCCAGACCAACTCGCGGTTAAGCGGAAAGTCCCGGATTGCCGTTTCCAAGATGGATATGCTTATCCCTAAATGAATGAATGGAATAAGGTAATACTCCATGATTCCTTTCCAATTCTTATTGGATAACGCCCACAGAATGGTTATGAGTCCTGCTGTTATCATCATGCATATTGATGTAATGAATACCATTTGCTCCATGTTTACCACAAATAAATGGACCTGTAGGAAAAGGACTGAAAACCCTAGGTACGTAAAAACGTATACTCCCCATTTCACATGCGCCCTAAAAGCACTCAAAATATAAATCAACAGTTGCGCAACATATAGGAACGGCGAACTTTCCGTTTGGGCAATGAGCATATATCCAACAGGAATCGCCAGTAAATTGGCAAGGTGACTTGCGTAAAAGAAGTACAGTTTCCCATTTTTTGAGTATTTCCCAAGCCATTTTCCTAATAGGAAAAAGATAATGGGGCCGATCAACACGAACGCAATCTTCAACACCATTGAACCAAAATCAAAAACATCGTAGAGTGAAGCATATAAGCTGGCACTTGTAATTACGACAGGCACCCAGAATATGTGCTTCCGATGGATATGGACGGACCAACCATTTATTGCAGTAGCTACAGCAATCACTCCGCTTGCCTCCAAAGGATTCAGTGAATCGAATGGGATCCATATCAAGGAAAGGAAGGAAAGAATCTGTCCACTATATGCAAAAACAGGAAAGAATTTATGATATTCCTTTTTAAATGTATAAGCTGCACCTATTGAAATCAGCGAAACCCCCATTAAATAGAGGCTGACCGGGATATATGAACGGACCCACTCTAAACCTTCCAATAAATATGGATAGAAAGCAACCAAAGCCAAAACGAAAGTGATTGGAAATCCGTAAATGGCGTTTTCCTTCATATGCTTACTATCGTCTTTAATATATGTGATGAAGAAAAGTCCAGAGATCATGGCGAGGGCTGCGCTAACTGCAAGCCAATCCATTTCGCTGAATTTACTGGTCAGTATCACTAACATGATCATTGGGGAGATAAGTAAGATACTCCGCTTAAACAGGCTGTACCTTGGGTGACGGTTATATAAATATAATCCAAGATATTGAATGACCTGAAGAACAAAAATCAGATTTAAACCGGTAGAAAAAGAGACTGGTAAAGCAAAGAAAAGATATACGAACGCTAAGTTGAAAACAACAACAGCCGGGTACGTGAAGCTTGATTTTCTCGATTGAACGGAAACATAGACAAGCTGTGCGGATACTATCATGAGCGCGATGAATATTTGCGCATAGACTTCCTGGTACGCCATCGCGTTTATATATAAGAAAACGATCCCGCTCTCAATCAAACTTGTAAACATGAAATTCTTCGAAAGCTTAGTCATTTTGAATTTGGCCAGATATTTTGAAAGAGCGGTAAAAATGATTGGTACAAGTGCAAAAGCAATGACCATGTATTCACTTAATAATGAATTAGAAACAAAATGGATATATCCATACGTAAAAACGGCACTAAAAGCCATTTCATAATATTTTTTTTGAAATTTTACGGCAAAAATTAAAAACAAAACAGAAAAGAACATCAACGTTAGTGAATACACCAAGTTACTAGAAAATAACGTCAAGATTACAAAGGCTTCAACGATGATCTTAAACTGGATGAATTGAAAAATGAATGGTTTGAATAACGTTAATGCTTTTTGATTTTTCAATTGCTCAATATTCCATAATAGAATTAAATTAAGAATGCCAATGGCCAAAAACATCCACTCGATTGTCGGCGTCACAAAGGCTAAACCGAAATAACAGGTAATACCGAACGTGAATATGGAAATGAAAATGAATATTTTCGACTTAAAGTAGTCAGCAATCTTAAAATAAATGGCTAAGCAGAGTAATCCTCCAAGAAACCCCAGAAGCCCCCGCCCCCCACCATTAAGTGAAAGGTACTCTCCAAAAATCCGATAATATGAAGCTGATAAAATCGTAATCGGAATGAATAAACCCGCTAGCGTCAAGAATGCAAAAGCCGTCTGTTTAATTTTCAGCTTCGAAGCGATGAAGGCCATCCCCGCAAAAATGACGGAAACCATTCCTATGAAGAAAACTTTCAGGACCGCATTCAAATTCCCCCATGAAGAGGTTGCTAAAATCAATCCGCCGAACAGAAGTAATATGACCCCAGTAAGCAGGATGACAGAGATATTCCGTTCCCTGATTTGCTCAGGTGTTTTCTTCAGCTTTGCCGGTTTTACTGGTTTCTCCAGCTTGATTGCCTGCTGTTGAATAACCGGTTTCCTATCAGTGATCTCCTTGACAGGTTCAAGACTATCCTCCAAAACGGATTCAATAGGATCACACCCGGAATTCTCACCTTTCATTATCGATTCGTTCAATCCATCAGATTTCAGTAATTCCAATGAAGACTCCTCAATCAGGCTATCTTGAACCTTCATCTCGGCACTTTCATCGATAATCGTTTCATGTGCTTGGATGGACTTCTTTTTTTCATACTCTAAGCGCTTTTGTTTATGGAGGGCTAATTGGAAATGCCGATTGTATGCCCTGCTAATCCGGATATATTCTGATTTAGGGATGAGCCGCCTTTCCCATAAAACATCCAGCTCTTCTTGGAAAATACGCTTCCTTCTTTCTAATGTCATTTCTTCATTTGAAGAATCATTCATCCCAAGATTCCCCTTCCTTCAAATAGACCTTCTATCATCTTATGTATATTCTCTTTTCGATAATAACAAAGTTTTTCCATTTTTTAAATATTCAGGATGATACGTATATGAAACAACGAAGCCAGTGGTGTTCCTCCTGACTCAAAAAAAAGAATGACTTCCATTGAAGCCATTCAGCGTCTTTCCATTGATTTTACTTTATCCTCGCTCCTGATAATGCATAGATAAACGATCATTGAAATGAAAATCGAGGCGGCTGCCGTGATATAGATGCTTCTATAGCCGAAGAGGAAGCCTATCTGCCCGAACACGATGGCACCTATGCCCACTCCAAGATCGAAAAATGAAAAGTATGTTGCATTCGCCATCGCCTTCCGATTAGGTGCCGTCTTTTCAATCGACCATGCCTGCAGCGCCGGCTGAACAGAACCGAATCCAAATCCATAAAGCACTGCAGCGGTGTAAAGGACCGCTTCATTAGGCATCCACGCGAGCAGTAGCATCCCAGTCATGATGAGTACTGTTGAGGGCACAAATACTGCACGATGTCCCCTTCGGTCATATAATCGACCCGCGAATAATCTCGTGACCATGAGGGCCATTGCATATACCAAAAAGTACCACTGGATCCCATCTACACCTTTTTCCGCTGTATAAAGGGGCAGGAAGGTTGCAATTCCACCAAATGTAACGGAAATGAAGAAAATGAGCAAAGATGGCTGAAGGGCACTTTTTTCATATATATCAAACCTTTTGGCTGCCACTGCCGTCGATGGATCACTTTCCACTTTTTGATATCGAATAAGTGATGCAGTAAAGATGGCAAACAAGCCTAATAATGAACAAATCAGAAACAACTCTTGAAACGGAAGGACCGTAACTAGAAAAAGGCCCAATGATGGCCCGAATGCCAGTGCTAAGTTACCCGATAATCCGTAATAACCCATCCCCTCACCACGTCGTTTCACAGGGATGATATCGGAAGCAATCGTTCCTGAAGCCGTTGAAGAAAATCCCCAGCCGACGCCCTGTACAATCCGCATCATGAATAACAAGCCGATGCTCCCCATGAAACCGAAGGAACCCACTGACAATGCGAAAATGGCTAACCCAATAAGAAAAACGATGCGTCTTCCCTTCGTCTCCAATAATCTGCCGGCAATTGGCCGAACAAGCAAGGCCGAAAAAGTGAAGATTCCAAGAACAGCCCCCACCAGGCGGTCGTCACCACCAAGCTGCTCAACAAACAGCGGGAGGGTCGGCATCGTCATTTGAAACCCCATGAAGATGCACATATTTGCCAAACAGATCATGATGAAATCACGTGTCCAGATTTTATCAGTCCCTCTTACCCGTTCATCCACTAAGGTTTCCCTCATATCCCTTCACCTTCTAATTAAAATAGTCATTGCCAGTTTACTAAAATTGGTTAAAATAAGCGAATGATTTATTTCGTGCACCTAAATATATATATATAAATAAAAGCCCAGTATGACACTGGACTCCCCCTTTAACATTCAAATGAAAACCTGACATAACCATTTCCGTCCACTTACCGTATGCAAACTACAATTTAGGTTCGCCTTGCCGTAATACATAATACCTTTGCTTCTATTCATCATTCATACAGCGAAACGACTCCGAATCCTTTTAATTGAAACGAATCCCGCCAATCTAATTGAATTTCCTTAAATTCAAAATCCATTAAACAACCTAGGAAACAACCACTCAGCTAGTGAGGAATGGTAGTATCGCCCTATCTTAGTGTATCCCATATCTTTCATCTACCCGCCCGAACGAGTTTCTGTTCTTTTCTTCGCCGTTTATCTTGATACATTTTTTGATCCGCTTCTTTGAATAAGCTATCCATATTCCCTTTGGAATGCGAACGGTAAGCATGCCCGATTGACATACTGATGTGAGTCCCTTTTTTTAGTGAGTTTTGCAGAAGGATTTCTTCCTTTAATAATTCACAAAGAGATTCCACTTCTCGATTGCTTCTATCAATCAGCAGTATGGCAAACTCATCCCCTCCCACTCTTGATACAACAGCGATGTCCGAGAAAATCCGTTTCAATAGATTGGCCGCTTCTTTAATCAATTCGTCCCCTTTCTTATGGCCATACGTATCATTCATAAATTTCAGCTCATCTAAATCACACAAAATCATGGCAACCGGAGTATCAAAATCCAGATTGGATTTGGCAGATATATTATCGAAAAACTGTCGGTTATGTATATTCGTTAATGGGTCATGGGACATTTGATACTCAATATCCTGTATGAATCTCACTCTTTCATCGATATTCCGAATGATTCCTTGAACGGCTACCAATCTCTCTTTTTCATATATTGGTGTAGCATATTCCTCGAACCACAAATAATTCCCCTCAATATCTCTCCAGCGCTGAATGACCGGCTTAGTATAATCAATTCCAACGTATATCTTTTCATTTAGGATTTCAAAGTCATCAGGATGAATCCTTTCAAAAGGCGAGGAAGGGTCATTGTATGCTTCTTCCAAGACACCTTGACCTAAAAGTGTATTGATGGATGGACTTAAATACCTGAACTTGGAACTTGGATTTGATTCGTAGCAGTAGATGATATCCTTAGAACTCTCCACTATATTAAAAACAATTTTTTTGCTCTTCGAATCCTTTCTTCAGATAGTCCTTTTCCCTTTTCTTGCGAGTGAAAATCGTACGTTTAAATATATCTAATGACAATTTATTGAATTTCATTCTACAGCCCCCATACTTTTGAAGTCATTTTCCATAAAATTTTTCCTTACATTTGATGGCGGACTTACACGGTTCATTCATTACTTTTAACATAATTATTTTCTATATTATAATTCCAAAAACATCTAAAAGGAAAAACATTAAAATGTTTTTATTATTTCCTTAGAAGGGGGACCACTTCTAGCAAATTACCCACGCTATTATAAAATGAAAAACCACTAGCATCTTCTCTATTATTGGAAACTCGTCAATTCCTCTCTAGCCGATCAGTACTTTGTTCCAACAAATATTAGCTTCTGTTTATGAAAAAAAAATGGCCGCATAATTGAAAAAGCCGATCCCAATTGGGTCGGCTTTTTCATGCTTCACAACTATTTCGTTATCTCGATTTTCCCATTATTCGCTTCCAATTTCACTAAGTTTTCACCTTTGCCAATGACAGTATTTCCCTCATGCTTACCAAGGATATCTACTTTCCCATTGTCGACATGAACATCGAAAGTTGTATTTGTTGGTTCATTCTCCGTTTTGATCATGATTTTACCGTTATTACATTCGAGGTCGATCATCCTATCCAAGTCTTTCGTGACCAATGTGATTTTACCATTATTCGATGACCCAACCAGTTTTCCCTCTACATTATTAAGATCTAGTTTCCCATTAGCAGATTTCACTTCGACTTTTTCGGTTACTATATCATTCAGTTCAACCCGGCCATTTTGAGATTCAACCATTAAATTTTCACTTTTCAATCCTGATATTTGCATTTTTCCATTATCAGACTCGACGACAAAGGATTTATAAGATTTATCAGGTACAAATACTTTTAAATGTAAGGATTGTATATGAAAACCAAAGCTAAAGGTACTTCGGTCTTCTAATTTTACCGAAAGCTTCTTTCCTTCCACATATGCAGTGAAATCCAACTTGGAAACATTCACCCCTTTTGAAACCAACTCAATCCGGGTCTCCTTATCCTTCGTTGGAAGAATCTCTACAACTGCATTGTCAGTGTCGATTTGAACATCCGTCACGATCTCTGAAATCGTTTTTTCCTCTGTAGTCGCCTTCTGATCCATAACTTGGGAAAACGTAAACAGACTTCCTATCACTCCGACCAATAACAATACAAGTGCAATAATCGATAATTTTTTAGCATTAATCATTTTTCAAACCGCCTTTCACAAGGGAAGCGTTAAATTTTAAATAGCGAATGAACCCTTTGGTTAAAGCACTCGTAGCAACAAACATTCCCATGGCAATGAAAATGCCAATCCCGCTTAGTCCCAATGCGAAGAACAGGTCGAAAAACTGAAAGTTACCTATCGCAAGGTTGAAAAGAGCGCCAAACGGAGCAAGAATGAATGCTATCGCCGAAGTCCAGCCTGCAATGACAACTCCAACCAATGCTATAAAAGGTCCCAAAACGATCACTAAATTAAAGAATCCCAAACCAATGACTGCCCAAACTGCCCGCATTACATTACCGGCAGAAGTCGTTTGTTCTACCTGGCCAAGATGATAGGATGCCATCAGCTCCTTGGAAATCTGTTTAGGATTCCCAAGGGAGGTGGAGATTTCCTGCTCTGACTTCCCTTTTTCCATTCCAATTGCGAAATACTCTTCGTAATCTTGGAGGATATCTTCCCGTTCCTCTAAGGAAAGTCTGGTTAAAGAGGCATTCAATTGTTTTAAAAACTGTTCTTTATTCATTAGTTCACACCTTCCTTGATTAATTGGTTGACCCCATTGGAAAATTCATTCCATTCCATCAGCAGCTCTTGAAGGTATCTACGGCCTTTGTCGGTTAACTTATAATACTTGCGCGGAGGCCCTTCTGTTGATTCTTGCAAATAAGTCGTAAAATACTCTTCCTTCGTCAATCGTCGCAAAAGTGGATATACCGACCCTTCCGATATTTCAATTTGATCCGAAATCTTCTGTACAAGTTCATAACCATAACGATCCTGCTTATCCAATAAGACCAGAACACACAGTTCTAGGACACCCTTTTTAAATTGTACATTCAAAGCACCATCGCTCCTTCCAAGAGTCTTTTAGTATAGTTCAATAAACAGTACTGAACACCGAACAATACATCTTATGTAAATAATTTACCACACAGTATTGTTTATTGCAAGGTACTGAAAATATTTTTTTGGTCTTACATGCATTCCAATTAGGGTAGAAGAAAATTAACATTATATTCAAAGCTGCAAGAGAATACGATGTATAATAGTAAAATATGGAAGGAGGAGTTACTTTGGCCAACAAAGAAATAACGAAAAAGCAATTCGAGTTTCTTGAACATGAATTTAATTACCTTGAAAAGGAAGGAGTCATCTCCCAGCAAGAGAAAGTGAGGATGTTAGGTTCCTATGATATAAAAGGTAATTTGAGCTTCATCACTATTCTATTATCCATTGGGGCACTTCTTTTAGGTTTAGGCATATTGACCTTCGTAGCCAGTAACTGGATCTATTTAAGTAAAGCGGTTAAATTCCTGCTTATCATTGCATGCCTCATCGGAGTGAATTTTGCTGGCGTGAAGGTGCAGGTACGCTTTCCCAAAACGTCACGAAGTCTGCATTATGCAGGTATTCTGATTTTTGGTGCAGGAATTTTTCTAATCGAGCAGATGTTTAATATTACCATCAATTTCAACAGTTCCTTTTTATTATGGGCGATTGGAACGGTATTCATTGGATACTATTTGAAGGATGTCTTCATCCTCCTTTTTACATCTTTCCTGCTTTTCATTTATATTAACGGAAGTACATTCGCTGATGAAACGTCTTATCCGCTTGCCATTCTTATATTTCTACCGGCTTTATACATTTTGTTAAAGAAATTCGATTACCCTAAATATCTGACCTTTTTCATTAACGCTTTAGCCATCAATACAATTGCCTTATTTCTTATGGAATTCGTGCCGAATCTGGATGTTGAAAATTCGAATACGATTGTGCTTTCCATTCTGTTTGTACTGGGAATCGTGCTTGCCTATATTCCGGTAAGAGCCAAATTACAAAACATCACCCACATACAAGGGCATATCTTACATGGTATTACGGCACTCTTCCTAACCTTTGATTTTTCAATCTGGTTCCCTTTAGCTTATTTCGTTTTTCTGCTTTATCTCATTCTAAAAGGCAGTTTGACCAGCATCGTGATAATATGTGCACTGATTTTCAGATATTACATCTACTCCTTTGACTTCCTGCCAAAATCGCTTACATTCATCATCGGTGGAATCATGCTTATCGGTTTTGGCTTCTTCTTTGAAAATCAACGAAAAAAGGGAGGGGAACTCAATGAATAATCCATCATTCCGTCCACTCTTCATATTTTCCATTCCAGTCTTGATTCTGTTAGTCTTGGCGATTCCTCCGGTCTGGACAACAATGACAGGAGATGTAATCAAAATCAAAACAGCCCCGGTTGATCCGACTGACTTGTTTAGGGGAAGCTATGTGGCTTTGAAATACGAAATTGAATCCGTTAAACCATCCCAAGTCGCTGACTCGATTAAAACCGAGTTCAATACAAGGAAGATGGGTGATTATAAAAAGGTATATGTACGTTTAAAACAAAACTCTGATGGACTATACGATGTTGATTACGTAACGAAAGAAAAACCAGCCAAAGGCGTTTACCTAAAAGGGGAATTGGAAATCCCATATGAGCTTCAAAATGCGGAAACCATACAGATCAGATACGGTCTGGACAATTATTTCGCATCCGAAGAAAAGGCAAAAGAAATGGAGAAGGACGCATTGGCCAATCCTTCAGTGGCCGTGGTAAAGGTCCGTAATGGCAATGTTGTTTTAACGGATATCATCATTGAATGAATGACCCCCGGATATGACTAGCAAAAAGAGCATCGGATTTTCGATGCCCTTTTTGCTAGTCTTTTTTCATATGAAAATCAGCTTGTTACTTAATGACTCGTTTTGCCCCTATATATTTTTCTTTCCAATACTTATCACTCATTTTGACCACCTTGACCCCTTTGGTTGTGGTCCCGACAAATGTACCATTTCCATAATAGATTCCTACAAAAGAGACCTGCCCTTTCTTACCTGTGGCATAGAAGACCAAATCACCCGCTTTTAAGTCTTTTTGTTTCAAAGCCTTTCCGATTTTAAACTGTTCGGCACTCGTTCTTGGAATCTTCATTTCTGTCGCGGCATTTTTATATACATACTGGGTAAGACCGCTAGCATCAAATCCTTTTGGTGTCGTCCCCCCATATTTATATTTGCTCCCCACCTGCTTCTTTGCCAAAGCGGCAACTTCATCACCATAATTGATAGAGGCTGAAGCATTAGCCGGACTGAATATGAATGCCGCCATCAATACTCCAATTAATACTATGGCTGCAAGCCATTTTGAAACTGGTAAACTATAACTCATCCTTTTTCCTCCCCAAACTGAAAATGAACCACAATTTTAAATGTATGTTGCCTTTCGGTTTTCAGACCAAAAATCATTTTTTAATTCGTTCATCATAATCTTTGCAAAAAAACAAATAACCAGAGATCGCCGGTGTGTAACTAGTCCGGTGTTCTCTGGTGGATTTACTCTTCAGTAGATGAAAGAATCGAGGCCCATTATTTAGGCTCCTTGTATTGTCTAGCATTCTCACTGTCACTTATACCTTTCGTGGTATGATCGACCACACCGCCGACCCCAAAGAATGTAAGCGCTATGAAGTTAATGATGCCCAAAGCCCCGTTCAATGCATCATCAGAAATGGTAAAGCCTATAGGGGTAATGAAATTGTTTATGAATGCGGCAACCATCTGCGCCAATATTAAAAGCCCAGGAAGGAGTACCGTGAATATAAACGTCGGGTTCTTAAGACGGACTCTCCAGTTGATCATTGCTTTTCCCCCCTCTCTATCATATTAAGCCCACTTCATTGAAGATAGTTACGGACTTGCTATATATTATGCGGCTTGTCCTTTTTACGTTCAGAAATCCCATTAAATAATATATCGAATAGTTTCCATAATAGTAAAAAGGTCAATCCGGGATGGACCTTCTCTTAAACATAAAAGTAGTTTTAGAAAAAGCTAGAGAGCTCCTTACTTTAACAAGTAAGTAACAACTTCCTCAAGGTCTAAATACTCCTCAGCGTGCCAGTTAATTCCTTCCTTCAGAAAATAAGCTTCTGCCTCTATAGGCGAATTGGAAGTCACCGTCCGCAAACCTTTTCTCTCAATCTCCCCCGGAATGGATACTGGCGGCAAATCCTCTGCCATCCAAAACCGTTTATACTGCTGAGCCAATTTATCCTTTTCGAATTCACCTATCATTTGCCCCCGGTTTATAAATATGAGGTAATCGGCAAGCCTGCGGATATCCTCCCATTTTAATTACGGAAAATGTACATATCAGGAACTCCCAAACAGGGAATCCATAAATGATTGAGGAGGTGTAAAGTGAGGATGAAAAAGTATCTATTTTTCACGATTTGTTTCTTATTGATATTCATGATATTACAAGTATTAACCGGACTGATTCTAACTGCTGCTTATGACCCGGATTTTTCAAGAACAGGGCAGATCGGCGGTACATTATCCAATGAGGTCATTTTTGTTCAACGTTCGCAAATGCCTTTAATGATACTTGCTGCAATCTCCGCTGCATCAGCTTATTTCATTTTAATTAAGCCACGAAAAAATAATTAAGCGGGAGAAAGCAAAAAGAAAGAACGTTCGATCCGTGATCGAGCGTTCTTATATCCTGAACATATTGAATGAATGTAAATAAAACGATAGGCATGATAGATGCTTTTCATATTTGAATGAGAATAATTCCTTAGAGTTATATGATACTCAAACCTTCACTATTCCTTTCAAATGCTAGAATTTCCACACTCAATTCCCCTTCAAAAACCATCGAATCCGTTCAGCAGCTTCCGTCAATCTCTCAACCGGTTGGACCAAAGCCATCCGGACATACCCTTCACCCTGCTTCCCGAAAGCATCTCCGGGGACGACTGTAACCCCTGCTTTTTCGATCAATGCATAGGAAAAATCGCGTGATTTCCACCCAGCTGGAATTTGGGCCCAAATAAACATCGTGGCTGAGGTTTTCGGGACATGCCATCCCCCATCGGCAAGGCCTGATATCAAGGCATCTCGACGGGACTCGTATTCCTTAACCTGATCGGATAGCAGCGAAAGGTTGGAAGTAAGCGCCATTTCGGCAGCTTTTTGGATAGGATAAAAGACCCCATAATCGATGTGTGATTTCAAAGTTCCCAGAATGTTCAGCGCATCGCGATTGCCGACCGCATACCCAATGCGGCATCCGGCCATATTAAATGTTTTGGAAAGTGAATTAAATTCAATTCCTACTTCCTTGGCACCCGGAATGGACATAAAACTAATTTGTGGATGATTATCAAAAATCAACTCAGAATAAGCAAAATCGTGAACCACCAGGATTTCATTCTTTTCCGCAAACGATATGACTTCTGAAAAGAAAACTTCATCAGCAAGGGAGGTGACAGGATTTCCTGGATAACTGATGATCATCATTTTCGTTTTTTGCACTATTTCATCCGGAATTCCGTTGAGCTGGGGGAGGAATCCGTTATCGGCAGTAAGCGGCATCGGATGAATGATTCCGCCGGCAAGCTCTACACTCGCTTCATAAATTGGATATCCCGGATCTGGCACCAGCACATAATCTCCCGGGTTTATCATCGCCGTTGCCAAGTGTGCAAGTCCATCCTGGGATCCCATCAGTTGAAGGACTTCCTTTTCTGCATCCAGCTCCACTCCATACCGCTGCTGATAAAAATAACGGACTGCTTCATGGAACTCAGGCGTACCTTTTAACGTATACCCGTAGGAATTTGGATCCTTCGCATATTTCACAAGCGTTTCCACTACAAAATCAGGCGGTGGTAAATCCGGACTTCCTACACTCAAATCGATAACATCCATCCCTCTTTTCATTGCTTCCTGCTTGCGGGTCGCCAACTCTGAAAATATCCCTGTTGTGAATCTTCCGACTTTTTCAGATGGAGTCATATTCATTTATGATTCCCCTCCATTATTGATCTTTTATCTATCATTATAGCAATCAATCTCGGGTATTTTATACCCTTAATTAGTGCTCCTTAGTATCTGTTCAAGTGCTTCTTCAAGATGATGGAATTTAAATGCATACCCTTCCTTTTCCAACCTCTCAGGTATGACCCAGCGGCTTTTTAATATCAGTTCCGTTTCGGTCCCCATAAAGAAAGCCCCCATTTCAAGCATGGGTGTTGGGCATGGCATTCCTATCTTTTTATTCATGATTTTTCTCAAATGGGCCATTAATTCGCGATTTGTAACTGGATGCGGTGAAGAACAATTGAATACCCCGCTCAATTCCTCATTCTTTCTCAAAAAGAGGACAATATTAAATAAATCTTCTATATGTATCCAACTGAATTTCTGATTTCCTGCTCCTTGATGGCCTCCCAGGCCTAATTTAACCAAATTCCTATAAGGGGTCATCACTCCCCCATCGCCCAATACAATGGCGATCCGTAAAGCAATTTGTCTCGTCTTGGGTAATTGGAAATCGAAAAATGAGCGCTCCCATGCTTTAGCTACATCAACGGAAAAGCCTGAACCGATCACACCATCCTCTTCCGTCATTGGTTTATCTTCGGCATGCCTGTATATCGTTGCCGTACTTGAGTTTATCCATAGTGAAGGTGGATTTTCACATTGTTCGATCGCCTGTCCGAGCACTTCGGTCGTATCAGTTCGTGAATCCAATATTTCTTGCTTATTCTTGACATTATAGCGGCAATTGACCGTTTTTCCTGCTAAGTTGATTAACATATCCGAATTATCGATCGTTTCCCTTATTCCTTCTTTATCTTCCCAGCCAATATGAGGGGTTTGCCTGGAGATGATCCTTACCTCATACCCCAAATTCTTGAAATGCCTTTCAAAGTATTGACCGACAAAACCAGTCCCGCCCGCTAAAACCACTTTCTTCAGCATATAACCAACCCACTTTCTCTTATGAGTTAATAGTACGAATAATAACCAGTGACACCCTTTTTTTGTGAATTAATTCACAAAGATTATACCATATTATTACATTGAATGGTAGCACGAATACATAACATACCGCTGAGCAATAAATGATGAACTTGTCCAAGCAAAAGGGAAAATTACACATAAATTAGTAATGTGGAAAATTATAAAACAAAGGGATGATTTCAGTGTCAAACAAAAAACTAAGAAGAACTGGTAATTCCGGAACTGGTAATTCTGGAACTGGCAATAGCAGCCGTAGGACTGCCTTGAGAAGAGTCTTAGAAAATTTTTTAAACAATAATAGAGGTACTTCAATCAAGGAACCCACTTCTATCAAGGAACCTACTTCTATCAAGGAATTTGAAAGGGATTAGAAGGATGCTTTTTTGAAATTAACAGGGAATCCCTTTGGACTATTCTAAAGGGATTCCCTGTTAAAATACTGTTTTCTGATTTTTGGTTATGTATTTACATGTACCAGCTATATATTTCTAGTGAATAACTGTTATATCTAATAGAGATAAGGAGAAGTTATGATGTATTTTTTTCGAGACTGGAAACCTAAAAAAGATATAAAGAAATTAACTGATATTACGGTAAAAAATTTTCGGGTTTCGTCCGATAAAGCGAATGAAATTTTGCAAAAGTCACACAAGGTACTTGTGATTTGTAATGATAAAGGTAAAGTAGTGGGGTTTCTTTGTTATAATCTTTATTTATATAAAGTTGCTCATATTAATTATGTAATCCTTGACAAGAAATATAGAGGAAAGGGAATTCTGCAATCCCTTTTACCAGAATTAGTAGCATATGTGAGAAAAAAAGGAATCCTTGTAGTGTCCGGTTTTGTGAACAAAAATAACCCTGAAGCATTGCAAAAGTTTAAAGGCCTTGGATTTAAACCGATTTTAATTTATCATGATGACATTCTAATTCAATCCCTGATTTAAAAAGGGCCTCCTGCCCCTTATAGCGTAAATAAGGAGAAAAATCGATTAAAATACATTCTGTTTTACCATTTATTAACTGGAATTCTTGTCTGGTACTAATAAGGAATAGAGGATTACCCCGAATATATGAATCTTGTGTTACTCCCTGCAATGAAAAACTACGGAAAGAAATCGCCTGTAAATTCTACATGGATTCATAGGCATTTTCCCTGTAGTCTCTTCGACCATTTAATTTTAATACCCTATCATGATCTGACCCTCTCTAGGATGCTTCATTGAAATGCCCTTTTCTACATGTAGTCACGTACAATTCAATTGAATGAAACCATCCGCCCGTATGTCTTACCTTGTCTTGATATTTGAGTTCCCATTAAAAAGGTCAACCAGTAAAAGCTGGTTAACCATATCATACGATTATCTTCATTGAATAAAACAGGAGCGGTGCTGTACATATTAGAAGAAATACGCAATGATTTTATACCTCAACATAATGTAAATTTTTTCTATATTTTAAAAATCACCCCATATCTTCAGCGCTCATTCGTGTATAGTGATTGTATACCTGCTTAAAGGGGAGATAATTATGAAATCGATAGAACTAATCATCTTAAATATGGAAGAGGTTAGAAGAAGAAACATTAAACTATGGACTTCAATACCTAAAGACACACTCCATTGGAAACCAGACGACAAGGCAATGAGCTGTTTAGAAATGGTTAGACATGTCCTTGATAGTGAGCATTACTATCATTTATCTATTAAAAATCAAGGTAGCTTACCAGTTTACGAATCACCATTTGAAAAACAGCCACTTATCTCTGTAGAAGCGGAATTAAACTTTGCCGAACCTTACAGGCGTGATTTTTTGGAAACAATAGTATCCTTTAGCGAAGACGACTTATCCAATATTAAAATTGATCGCTCTAATGTAGGATATATCAGGGATTTAGGAGACATGTTGCTAAGAATCGCTTATCATGAGTCTGTACATACTGGTCAATTATTGGACTATTTAAGAACTGCTGGAGTTCCTAGAATTAGTGTTTGGGATTAACAGCATCATCTTCAAAGGGTGTTTCACATGGTGAAGCACCCAGACTGTAGGCAAACTCAATGAAAATCGAGTTTGCCTACAGTTTTTTTATTGCTTGTACAATTTGGACGTTGATTTCCGCTCCAGGCACTCGCTTTCCGCGGGCGGTCCGGGAGCCTCCTCGGCGCCTTTGCGCCTGCGGGGTCTCCCCCTGGACGCGCTTTTCCCGCAGGAGTCTCGCACCTTCCGCTCCAATTTACTTAGTTTTAACTTTTAGATAGAACCCTTTTGCCTAAAGTCTTTATTGTTTTAAAATAGAATTATTTGAACTTGAGGTGATGAGGATGCTTGCTAAACATGATTCTAATCAGCGAGATCAAATTGAAATGATTACTTTAAATCAACTGGTGCCGCAGACCGCAAAAGTTTTATATCGGAAAAGATAGTAACACCTGGAAATAAACATGAGAGTCAAATCTTAGAGCCACTTGTTGAACAAGTGATTGAGAAAGTTGGAAAACCGGAAGCAGATGCAACTTATAAATTCCCTGATGCTACACCATAATCAAACAATCCAATAGATCACCAAGAGAATGTTTCACGATTAGGAAATTGTGGAAAATAAATGGTATAGGAGGGATAAGAAATGTTATCTAAAAAACCAGCGGTCAGAATGGTTAGCGCGGTTATTCTAACCAGTACTCTTTTAGGGGCGGGTGCTTCATTTTCAACAGAACCGATTGAGGCTGCTTCCACTATGGATTCCACTTCTGGCATAGCTAAGGAACACGCGCTTACCACCTTACATGAAATCTACAACAAAGCTTTTTCAGGAGAGATGCCTTATACTGCCAAGGGTTTGAAAATTAGTGAAAACACCCAAAAAGAAGTATATGAGAAATTTGGTTCCCCCCCAGAACCAGGTAACACTGATGAAACATTTGACTATTACCATGCAGAGATGGGACACCCAGGATTTGCATTTGCCTATAACGATGACAAGACCATCTCACAAATCCGATATTTTGGGACAAATGTAGAACGGGACCATAATCTAGGAAACATCACACCTAAAGTTATAGGGAAACAACTCGGCAGCGCTGACGAAATACGCCATATTTCCAGAACGAATGAAATCAACTATATTTACAAGACAGGAAATTATGAACTACAATTCATTGTCGGTGAAGATCAAACTGTAGATCATATCAATTTACTCGAAGCTAAATAATATTTACGGAAAAATAGTCGTTGCAGGTTGTAGAGAAGGAATATTTTCTCTACAGCCTTTTTTGTTTCCAGCCCCTAACCTTCTATCACTTTCAACCTCCCAAAATACAGAATGGAATCAGAACCGATCATTCCATTTACAAAAACCATACTCCCCCCAAACGAGTTCTTAATATTTTTACAATAAAATTAGCTTGTTCAATATTATTTCAATATTAGGAGATGTCGGAAAGATGATTAATAAGTTCAGGGCATTTACAGTATCGGTTGTAAGCATAGCCATCCTTTTTCAAGGTCTTCCCGCGGTTGCTGCAAAAGATTCAGAAGACAATCAACCTGGAGGCAGATGGATAAAGGGCGAATATCATGCCCATACCACTCAGTCAGATGATGCCGAGGGATCACAGAGCCTTGAAAGCTTGCTAAATAACGCATTTGAAAAGTACGGCATGGATTGGATGGGAATTTCCGACCACTTGAGGATGTCTTCAAGGGATGATGAGGGAAATTTGATTCCGGGCGGGCCGATACCGCTATCTCAGGGAATCATTCAATATCAAGCCCCGAAAATGGAACAACTTCAAAAAGAGGGAAAATTTAAAAATAAAGTCATCTTTTCAGGCTTTGAATGGGACATGCCCACATACGAGCACGTCGGCATAGGCATTTTGGGAGATCAGCCGGGATCACCTAAAAGTCTGACAGCTGGCAATCAATTTGAATATCTGTTCACCAACCAGGATGAAAAGATGTTTGATCCTGTGGATGTAGCCGTCTGGAAAGCACAGGATCAAAGAGCCAATAAGACACCCGGGGATGCTCGAACGGCATTGGTATGGCTTGAGAAAAATTATAAGAATACAAGTTATGCCATATTGAACCACCCATCAAGAAAAAAGGTGTACAACATATCTGATTTTCGCGACTTCAACAATATCGCCCCGAATGTCATGTTCGGATTTGAAGGTATGCCAGGTAACCAGATGGAGCCAGATAGAGGCGGTTTAAATCTGACAACACCCGAAAATCGGACCTATGGCGGTTCCGATTACATGCTTGCTAAGGTAGGAGGGGCATGGGATGCGCTTCTTGGGGAAGGTCGTAAGTTCTGGACCTTTTCCAATTCGGACTCCCATTTTGAAATCAGTGAAAACCGGCTATACTCCAGCGGTTACTGGCCAGGAGAATATTCGAAAAATTACACATGGGTAAATGGTTCATCGATGCAATCCGTCCTTAATGGAATGCGATCTGGAAAATCCTTCTCCGTTTTTGGTGACTTGATCGATGCCCTTGATTTCCAAGCTGAAAACGGAAACAACAAGGCAGATATGGGCGGGGAACTTAAAGTGAAGGAAGGACAGAAGGTCAAGATTACCATCCGATTTAAGAGCCCCAAAAAGAACAACAACGGGGACCCCGTTAAGGTGGATCACGTGGATTTAATTTCCGGGGAAGTAACTGGAAAAGCAGTGCCTGGAACACCTGCTTATAATAAAGCTACCAATGATACGACAAAAGTGGTTAAACGCTTTACAAGTAAAGACTGGAAAACCGATGGCGACGGTTTTCATGCCATCACTTACAAAGTCAAAGCGAATAAGGATCAATATTTCCGTTTGCGAGGGACGAATCTAGGGGTAAATGTCTCTGGAGAAACGATTGACGGTGAACCGCTGATTGATACAAAGACTGAAATCGAGGATAACGAAACGCGTTTTTCAGAAATAAACAAACGTAACTATAAAGACCTTTGGTTCTATTCGAACCCTATTTTCGTCAGCGTAGAAGATAAAAATCATGATAAACACTAAGTTAATTAATATTCTGCAATAGTTCTGGACGGTCCAAAAAAAGCCTCTCATCCACTTAGTTAATAATCGACGAGGATGACGGGCTTTTGTCCCCTTAGATTCTTAATGATCCCTTCCCTTTCTTTAAAATCCTTCCTCGGATAACGATTATCTTTCTTTTAGTATTATTTCATTTCAATGCGTGAAAATCCGTATAATTCACCAAGTTTCATTAACACTAATCATATAAGTTATTTTCATTGACTTTTTTCCTTTTCTTGTATAGTATCACAGAGTATCAATCCCTATCAGATTACTAGGAGGTTTACCCAAATGAAAAAAATGGTTGCACTTTTATCGATATTGTTAGCTTTCACGGTTGTACTTACCGCTTGTGGTACCAATACAAAAAATGAGGCAAACGATACCGACAATAAATCTTCTTCACAAGAAAATCTATATGATAAAGTTAAAAACGATGGCGTATTAACAGTTGGAACAGAAGGTACATACCCTCCTTTCACATTCCACGATGATTCAGATAAACTAACGGGGTTTGATGTTGAAATTGCTAAAGAAGTGGCAAAACGCCTTGGAGTGAAAGCTGAATTCAAGGAAACACAATGGGACGGCATGTTTGCAGGATTGGATGCTAAACGTTTTGATATGATCGCAAACCAAGTGGGCATCGATGAAGACCGTCAAAAAAAATATGATTTCTCTGACCCATATATTCAATCCGGAGCCGTATTGCTTGTACACAAAGACAATTCGGATATTAAATCCTTTGATGATTTGAAAGGTAAGACCTCTGCACAATCTTTAACGAGTAACTACAATGATCTAGCCAAATCACATGGTGCTGAAGTTACCGGTATTGAAGGATTTTCTCAATCTGTACAGCTTATTGGTTCTAAACGTGTAGATGCGACGATCAATGACAAATTGTCGTACCTTGATTATAAAAAGCAACACCCTGATGCACCTATAAAAGTCGCTGATGAGGAAGAAAGCGGAGTCGCCAGTGGTTTAATGTTCAGAAAAGACAGCGGCAAATTAGTGGAAGAAGTAAACAAAGCATTAAAAGCAATGAAAGACGACGGCACGTACGCAAAAATCTCGGATAAATGGTTTGGTGAAGATGTTTCTCCTAAGTAATATTTTCACCGACCCCGAGCGTATGGACCAGCTTGTTTCCATCGCTCAAACCTCCCTCTATCCGATGATAGAGGGAGCTATTCAATATACAATTCCACTAACGCTAATTTCATTTGTTCTCGGCCTTATTCTCGCTGTACTCACAGCATTAGCTAGATTATCTTCCATTAGGATCTTTCAAATAATTGCGCGAGTATATGTGTCAATCATCCGCGGGACACCATTACTTGTGCAATTATTTATCATTTTCTATGGACTTCCAAATTTAGGTGTAACCATCAGTCCTTTTATATCGGCTATTATCGGATTCTCATTAAGTGTTGGAGCATACGCTTCTGAAATTATAAGAGCGGCCATTTTATCCATACCTAAAGGACAATGGGAAGCGGGCTATTCGATCGGGATGTCATATACCCAAGCTTTAAAGCGGATCGTCTTGCCGCAAGCAGCGCGTGTATCCGTTCCCCCATTATCAAACACGTTCATTAGCCTTTTAAAAGATACATCGCTTGCATCACTCATTCTTGTAACGGAATTATTCCGTAAAGCTCAGGAGATCGCTGCAAAAAACTATGAATTTCTACTACTTTACATGGAAGCGGCTGCTTTATATTGGATTTTGTGTACCATTTTATCCTTCATTCAAGGAAGTTTAGAAGACAGACTCAATCGTTATGTAGCAAAATAAGAACCGCAGTAGTTAAAGGGGATTTTAAAATGATCAACATTAAGAATCTTCATAAATCGTTTGGTGACCTTGAAGTTTTAAAGGGCATCGATTTGGAAGTGGAGCAAGGTAAAGTCATTGTATTGATCGGTCCTTCGGGTTCAGGTAAAACAACCTTTCTTCGGTGTTTGAATCTCCTTGAGGTGCCAACGGACGGGACGATTGAAATCGATCAAACCGTAATGGACTTCAAAAAAACCGTTAGAAAAAAATCGATTACATCTTTTCGCGGCTTGACAGGGATGGTTTTCCAAAGCTATAATCTCTTCCCCCACAAGACAGCTGTGGAAAATGTAATGGAAGGCCCCATCATCGTAAAAAATATAGCCAAACATGAAGCGAAAGAAACGGCTGCTGCCCTGCTTACAAAAGTGGGCTTAGGTGAAAAAATCGATTTTTATCCTTTTCAATTGTCCGGCGGACAGCAGCAACGAGTCGGCATTGCAAGGGCGCTGGCCATGGAACCTAAGGTCATGCTATTCGATGAACCCACTTCCGCTCTAGATCCTGAACTAGTTGGAGACGTGTTACAGGTGATGAAAGACCTGGCGAAAGAAGAAGGCATGACAATGATCGTAGTAACCCATGAAATGCGTTTCGCCCGTGAGGTCGCCGACGAAGTCATTTTCATGGATGAAGGAAAAATAATGGAACGGGGAACACCCGAACAAATTTTCACAAACCCTAAAGAAGCACGTACACGCAAGTTCCTCAATATGATTCAATAAAAAAAACGATGCTTTTTCAAGCACCGTCCCTGCCCCCCATTTTTTTTGGAAAATGGGGGGTTTTTCTTCATTAGATTAATGAGAGGCTTGGACCTGTTTAGTCCTTGTCCGTGCATGGTAAAGCTGAAAAAGAATCAAAGCAAAAACGGAAAGGATCGCTCCAGATATAAATGGCAAATCTATTGAAATCGAAAATAACCAACCGCCTATCGGAGGGCCTGCAATCCTGCCGAACGAGTCGAAGGAAGAAAGCAGTCCAGTGACACTTCCATGCCCCGACATGGAACTTTTGGTCAGCAAGGCCGAAATTGCAGGTCGGATGAACCCATTACCCACTCCGAAAATCGTTAGGAAGACCGCAGATGTCCAGAAACCGGTAGAAAACAGGATGAGAATGAAACCAACTGCCGATACGATGATTCCTACTCGGATAACCGCGCCTTCCCCGTATTTCTTAGTCATCCTACCCACTAATCCACCTTGAACAATCGCACTGCCAAACCCCATGATCATAAAGATATAGCCTAATTGAACAAGAGTGATATCAGCTTTTTTTGCTGCAAAATAGGCAAAAGTCGTTTCGAGTCCCGCCATTGAAAGCGTGACGATCAATTGTAGGATGAACATGGAGGTAAGTGGCCCTTTAAAGGCTGTCCACATGGACTCTTTATTTTTAGACTGTTGGGCCCTCTTTTCAACCGTATGTGATTCCTTCAGTATCGCAATCACTAAGATTAGTGTGATCAAAGAGGAAATTCCAGCAATGTAAAAAGGTAAATTCAAACTTGATTTGGAGAATATCCCACCAATCGCCGGACCAAAGATGAACCCTAGCCCTGTAGCAGCACCGATGATTCCCATCCCTTTTCCCCGATCTTCCGGCGTCGTGATATCAGCCACATACGCCATTGCTGTTGGCATGTTTGCCGATGACAAAATCCCGCCAACGATCCTGGCTACAAATAATAGCCATAAAGAATCTGCCGAGGCCATGATGAAAAATGAAAGGGCCAATCCAGCAATCCCGATTATCATGACAGGCTTACGTCCTATCCGATCAGATATACGTCCCCACATCGGGGCAAAAAATAATTGCATTAACGAATAAACAGCCATTAAAAGACCAAGCTCAGTAGGACTGCCGCCAACCTTTTCAGCGAGGAACGGAATGACGGGAATGATGATCCCAAATCCGACCATGACTAAAAACATCACTAAAAAAAGAACGGGTAACACCTTTTTTGTTTCCATTATTTTTTTCTCCTTTTATTCTTCCACATTCGTTGAGTACATTTTTTAGAAAGTTTTTGTTTTAAAGTACAGGAACGACGTCCTGAATCATAATACTTAGCATGAACTGCCTAGCAATACTTTAAACAGTTTATCATACAACCTTTACCAAATCAGTATGAAGCGCCATCTTCTTTCTCCCCAAATGAAAAGAAACCTCCTAAACTAAATAGAGATTAGGCATCGGGGTCCCTGATCCTTACAGTACATTTTCATTTACGTGTTTCGTGAAACTTATGGAATGGATGCCAAAATTCATAACTTATAAGAAATATCTTTCACTTTCCCTTATTTTTTGCTGAAGGGTACTCTATACTGTAGGGTATGATTGATGTTTGGGAGGTAGAAGAATGTCAAATGGTCAGTGTATTTTAATTATTGACGATGAAGAAGATTTAGCACGTCTCATGGAGACAGTTTTACATAAGGAAGGTATTCCAAATATTATTACGGCAGGGACGATTGCCGATGGATGGGCAAAGTTTCAGGAATTCAATCCTGCACTAGTCTTGCTAGATATTATGCTTCCAGATGGTGAAGGATATGATTTATGCAAGCAAATTCGTGAAGTGTCCAATGTTCCGATTTTATTTTTGTCCGCAAAGGATGAGGAAATTGATAAGCTTTTAGGATTGGCAATAGGCGGGGATGATTATATTACCAAACCTTTCAGTCCGAAAGAAGTTGCCTATCGAGTAAAGGCACAGCTGAGACGTGCTGGCTTTTCAGAGGACAAAGCGGCTCCGAAAAAATTACAAGTTGGTCCTTTTGAGCTTAGTGCCAATGAAAATGAAGTGATAAAGGATGGCAACACAATCGAGCTCACAGCTAAAGAAATCGGGCTGATGAGCTGTTTTATGCATCACCCGAATCAGATCTTGAGCAAGGAGACTTTGTTTGAACATGTGTGGGGTGATGATTTCTTTGGCTCTGATAATACAGTGATGGTACATATTCGCCGTTTACGCGAAAAAATCGAGGTGGATCCTTCAAAGCCTTTGTTTTTAATAACCGTTAAAGGGCTTGGTTATAAATTACAAACCAAGGGGTGAAACAAGATGAAGTGGAAATTGACACGGCGCTTTTTAGGATCCGTTGTGACAATAGTTGTAATCGTAGGGATTGTAAATACAATTTTACTCTTAAGCTTACTCTTTGTTCATTTCGACACGGAAGAGGAATCTGCGGAAAACTTTAGCCGATCTTTTTCACAATATGTAGAGCTAATAGATGGCAAACCAATGGTAAATGAAGAAGGACTGGAAAAACTGCGGAACACAAACGCCTGGATACAATTTTTGAATGATAAGGGTGAACAAGTCGCAGCCTATTACACACCTCAAAAATTGCCAACCGTATATTCCCCTGTTGAAATCGTCCAAATGTATAAGTATAAAGAAATTGATGCAGAGACGACTGTTTTTGCCGGCGAAGCTCATGATTTCAGCTATTTTGTAGGGGTTAAAGATCGAGGAATAGGCCGATATGTACTGTCCTATAATTATGTTCACATTTTAAATTACATCAACATCATACTTTTACTGTTTTTAACCGTGGATATCATTATTGCCCTAGTCATTGGACTATTATTTGGTAAAAGATTAACGACACCACTTAACACTTTAATAGAAGGAATTCAGCAGCTTCGTGAAAGACGTTTTAAAAAGATGAGCATACCAAAAGGCGTTTATGAAGATGTATTTCACAATATGAATGAACTGTCTGTAAAGCTAGATCAGTATGAGAAAGAACGTGATCTTCTCGACAAAATGCGTGAGGAATGGATTAGCAATGTTTCACATGACATGAAGACACCACTTGCTTCCATCCATGGGTATACAGAATTGATGAAAGACAACGCCACAGATTTAACACCACAGGAATTGTATGAGTTTTCATCCATTATTAATAGACAGTCCACTTATATGAAAGATTTGTTAGATGACCTAAATTTAACGATGCGTTTGCGGAATCAAAGACTCCCCTTGCAATTTGAAGATGTAGAAATCGTGGGGTTTATACGGGAAATGACAATCGAGCTTTTAAATGATTCACAACTTGGTGATCGACAGGTTGAATTTGAGGCAAATGTGGACATGGCAAAACATAAAGTGGATAAAAAATTACTGAAGCGGGCGATTTTTAACTTTATCTACAACGCACTCGTGCACAATGAGGAAAATGTCATTGTGCAAATACAAATTGATGATATTCGTCTAGAATCGGAACTTCATACCAAAATTACAATTACCGATAATGGCCGCGGTATTCCCTCCGAAGATTTAGAACAGGTTTTTGAACGCTATTATCGAGGTACGAATACTGCCAGTACACATGGGACTGGACTAGGTATGGCCATTGCAAGAGACATCATTCTGGCTCATAATGGAAAACTTGATTTGACTAGCGTTGAAAATAAGGGAACCACCATTACTATCCTTTTATAATGCACATTTTACTTAACAGGAAAAGGGCTGTACTCCTCTTACTTATTGGAGACAGCCCTACTTCCCTATTTATTTTGTTTGTGCCTTTTTTGGAATTTCCTCAAATTTCACTTCATCATATGACGAAACTTCATCCCCATTTTTCACGTACATCTTCAAGTAAGCATCTTTCCGAAGATTTTTTTGTGCCGTGAATTCAAGTGGTATTGTTTCACCATCTGCATTCTTTGCGTCCAGTTTATAAGAATAGTAGGTCATCACTGAACCATCATCAAGTTTGGTTTCATGTTTTACCCCATCCTCTATAATTTGCAAATAATAATTATCGGCATTCATACGGTTAAAGTCTATTTTAGTAAGCGCGAAGACTCCTGCCGCTCCCAGTATAAACAAAATGCCAACTACCATAAGAAATTTCTTCATCTCGATCATCCTTCTGTTTTATTATTTTGTGTGATAATACGATTGTAGGAAGCTACTGTTAAGAAATAATACAGACCGTAGATAACCGTATAAGCAATCATCCAGATCAACACAGGTTTTGCCAGGTCCATCATCAATAAGCCCGAGAAGGCTTTTAAAGCAACTGCACTGTGTAATAACCCCACTGTCAGTGGTACGAAAAAGATTACGAATACTTGTGATGCAATGGATTTCCGCATTTCTTTTGCATTAACGCCCATTTTATGAAGCATATTGTATTGCGATTTATCTTCCTCTGCTTCAGTTAGAACTTTAAAGTAAATGATACTGCCTGTTGCAGCTAAAAAAACCAGACCAAGAAAACTTCCGATAAAGAGCAATGAGCCCACACCCTCGATACTTGTTTGGAAATCTTGAGGGGCACTGGAAAATAGCGCTTCTTCAGGTAATTGTGTTGCAATTTTTTCTGATAAATCCTTGGAAGCTTGTTCAACACCGATAACACGATATTTTAGGGATTCCCCTTCTTTTTGCAATGATTTAAATTGATCATTCGATACTACCACTGCAATGCCTGCTGTTCCGGCATTTAAAACTGTTTGTGTCTTAAAACTTTGGAATGTGATTGCCGTGTTGTTTTCTGTCGTGATGGTCTTGTCCTTATATATAGGTGAGAACCTTTTGTCATATCCAATATCCAAAATGACTGCATTGTCATTATTCACAAGTAGTGCTTCCTTGCCTTGAACTTCCGCTAATTTGTTATATGTTTTTTCGTCGATAACCGTGTAAATACTTTTATCAGAGCTATCGAATGCTGATGGCATGTTTAATTCTTTCGTATTAAATGTGACAGATAGCGCTTCAATATTTTCATCATACTTTGTATCTGACAATACAGCGCTCACTTGTTGATCGCTTTTTGCATCCGATAGCTGATACATGAAGGTATTCGGATCAACGGTCATAACTTGGTCATTTGCATTGTAATAAAGACCATAAACCGCACCGCCGGCCGTTACCGTTGTAGCACTTAACACCGCAATTACGGTCAATGTACGTGCATTACCCCGAATGCGATACAGCAGTTGCGAGATCGTCATTAAATGAAGGCCTTTCCATAGCCATTTTTCATTTTTCTTAATCACGGCTAACACAAAGCCTGTCACGCTATGAAACAAGAGAAACGTACCGACAATAACTGTTGTCAATATAATGAGTGCTGTCATTAAAAACCCGACCTTTTCCCATACTTTAGAAGTAAAAAGATCTTGCATCGCCAACCAATAACCCATGACAATCAGGAAAATTCCCAGAATGGCTACAATCATTGATGGCTTCGGGGCTGCTTCCCCTTTTTTCGATGCATGGAAGAGATCAATTAGTTTAAATTGATAAATTAAACGATAACCCTGGAATGATGTCACCAAGAAAATAATAAGAAATACGATTGAGGTGTTCAATGCTGCAGATCCCGAAAAAGTAAATGGTGCTATGACATCATAGCCCATTAAATAAATCAAAATCGTCATGAATCCTTTTGAACAAAGGAATCCAAGGAAAATCCCGACAACTAATGAAACCAAACCAAGCAATAGGTTTTCAAAGAAGAGCATAAAACCAATTTGACGATTACGTACGCCAAGCAATGCATATAATGCCACTTCTTTTTTACGTTTTTTCATAAAGAATGAATTTGAATAGGCAATGAAAATGGCAACGAAGAAAATCAGGATGACTGCCGCACCACTCATTAATGAACCTAATTTTTGTGATGAAGCCGTTTGTTCTGCAACTGTGTCGCTATATTTTAATGTTACAAATGTGAAGTAGATGATAATGCTAAAAACCATCGATGCGATATATAAAAAATATTGGGAGAGGTTTCGTGCAATATTTTTTCTCGCTAGACTAAATAACGTCATCTACCTCACCTCCAATTGTTGCAAGGACATCCAAAATCTCTTGGAAGAAAGCTTTACGTGTTTTGCCACGACGGTAAATTTCTGTTGAAAGCGTACCATCCTTGATGAAAATAATGCGCCTGCAGAAGCTTGCGGCATAAGCATCATGCGTCACCATCATAATGGTAGAATTATTATTTTCATTCAGTTCACTTAAACTTTCGAGCAGACCTGTCGCAGATTTTGAGTCAAGTGCACCTGTTGGCTCATCTGCCAGGATCAGTGCCGGCTCTGTCACCAGTGCTCTGGCTGCAGCTGTTCTTTGCTTCTGGCCACCGGAAATTTGGTATGGATATTTAGCTAATAAATCCTCAATCCCAAATACTGTTGCAATGCGATTCACTAAGATAGTAATTTCTTTCGCTGGAATTTTCGCAATCGCCAGTGGTAATAATATATTTTCCTTCACAGTCAAAGAGTCGAGCAAATTGTAATCCTGGAAGATGAAACCGAGATTATCACGTCTGAAATCTGTTAAGTCAGCTCCCTTCATATCGTGAATGCTCGTATCATTCATATAAATTTCCCCTTCAGTTGGCGAGTCAATAGTTGCTAACATATTAAGCAACGTCGATTTCCCTGCCCCAGAAGGTCCCATGATCCCTACAAACTCTCCTGCATGAATATCAAAAGATATATTTTCCAACGCTGTGTAGGCAGCACTTGATTTACCATAAGTTTTTTTTATATTATCCACTTTTAATAATGGTTCCATTTGTTTCACCTCTTAATTTTGTTGATACTTATACTTTACATGCCCATCCTTACAGCATGGTTATGCCAACCTTACAGCAAGCTTAAATCCATAAAAAAAACGCCTTCTTTTGAAAAGAAGACGTTTTTTCATTATGAATTTTTCAAACACCATCAAAGGACTTAATAATTACGATATTAGAGTATGCCCCTTATCATTTAACTTTGCTTCAATAGCCTGCGATCGATTACAAAATTCCCAAACGGGATGAATGAAACGATGAAGATCAACGCCATTTTTAAAAAGGACCATTTTGATATAATGCTCACATAGAGCAGTAAAAGCCCAAACACGACAAATAAGAAACCATGGATGCTGCCCAAAATGAGTGTTGCTTCCCCAATATCCAATATGTACTTAATGGGCATACCAATGGCAAGCAATAGAACATATGAAATCCCCTCAATTATTGTAATAAACCGAAACCAACCAATAGCTGTCGAAAACATTCGCTCATCCCCTTATTCATTGTACAAGAACGACACACAAACAGACTTCCAGCTTCTTGTCCCCAATCCAAAATATGTTACTCTATCATATTATATTACTGGAAGATCCACTAATAAATAGTACCAGGAACCGTTTCCTAAAATTAAACTTGCAAAAGCCCAATCCAAGGATTGGGCCTGTTAACAACGTAAGGGGTTCAACTTTACTTAAAGACGTTCAATTCCGAAACCAATTCGCTCCCTCATCCATGTGCACGAAGGGAATATCCGTATCAATTACACCTTTGATTCGTTCTAACTCAACATCTTCCCCTTCGAGCCATTTCGCAAAATCTATTGAAGTCGGCTCCTGGTTCCCACCCAAAGCGATCCAGGCTTTCATCTCCTTAGGTAAATAAGCGGATGTATGAATCGTTCCCGCCCAGCTGCTATATAAATCCGAGAAGACGCCTTGATTGGTATCATTAAACAACCTATAAGCATCGTAGGCAGATGAAAGGTTCCCTTCATGATCTTGTATAATTTCCAATCGGCGTTTCGAATCGATAAGATGGTTACGATTTTCATGTTTCATGATTTCAAAATGATTGGTACAGGCATTTGACGTGCGCACCTCTACATTTCTCGGAGAGGTTTCCACAATATAGGTACTTCCGCTTTTATCATAGACGACGTAAGTGAAAGAATGACGATGCGGGATTTCCTTCAACATCGCGACCGCTTCCTGAACGTTCGCACAAGATTCAACAATCAGCCTGCCAATCATGCAACAAATGAACCCATCACCAGGGTTCTTGCGATTCATGAAGTTATAGCCTATCACCAAACCTTTTTCGTTCATTCCATCCATCCGGCCAGTCCCTCGCTGACTCGGGCCGATGCTTGAATACCCTCGATCGCTTGGCTGGAATAAGACATAGCGCCCTTCATATGTCTTTGGATGGTAATCATAATTGCGAATCAGATAATCATCGCCTGTCATGATGGAGCACCCCGACCGAACATAATCCAAACGGTATCCCCCGAACTCCTGCAACACGCGTTCAATTGGCCATTTAAGCGCATCTTGCAACCCCAGTAATTCCTCCCAAACTCCAGGGGCGAATTGTGTAATCGCCTTCTTGACCTCTTCCTCTTCAACCGTAAACCGAGGCTGCCGGATCTTCCACTGATCTTCACGATTTTTTACCGTTAGTGAATCTTTTAATTCCTCCCCTTGCATGTATCCAAACTCATAATGTGTACCCCGAAATTGTATGACATCACTATATATTTCCTTCACGGCTTATCCCTCATTTACAGTAGTTACTATTCAAATTAAGAATACTTGAAGTAATGTTGAAAATAAAGAAGATAAGCGTTTAATTTTCATATGTCAGTAGTTCAGATAAGAAGACCAGATAGGGCTGTTGCAATTACGTAATATCAATTTCAAAATAATTGATATTACGGTGTTAGTTAAGATAGTTTGCCTATAATTTGATTTACCTTAAAAATGAAAATAGCCCCTTTCAAATAAAAGAAGAACCTATTTTATCAGAGTTTCATGTGGAATTAATTTTATTAAGCCTCAATATTTATTGTCTTTTAGAATTACTCTGTAATGAAATTCAAAGATTCCTCATAGTACTTCTTTATATCAACTACATCAAATCCCACAAATTCTAAATAACCATAGTCCGAGAAACAAAATTCAATTCCTTTAAAACTAAACTTACTTTTTATATCATTTTCCGTTAAGCGGAATGAAAATTCCTCTCCATTTTCACTATAAATTTTCCTACTTCCAGCTATTTTAGACAACTCTATCCCTACTATCCTACCACCTTCATCAATATCTAATCCTAGATTTCATTTTTTTGCCTACTTCCACCTTGATTTAGGTCTTGCTGTTTTATAGATAGTGATTAATGAGCTACCTTTTGTTACTGCAGAGCGCTTATACCGGAGAAAGAAAATTAAAGCGAGGGATTTAAAGGTTAGCAGCATTGTATTATCAATACAATGCTCCCTTATCATTTGATTTTGCAAATAAAAATAAAGCCCTCTCCTTTAGAGAAAGACTTTAGTAACAGGAATGCCAATTAATGTAGCTCACTAATATTGTATTTATTCATTTGGTTTTTTTTTTAAGCATACACAAAATGAGTAAGGGTAATTAATTTGAATTACTATTCTCCCATAATCTAAAAATATATCAAAATAAAAATTTACTATAATTACAATTATATTTAGTTACTATATACTTACTTTTTGTATCATTTTTACATTTATGGGGTGGTTTTATAAAAAATATTTTTTTGGAATTTTTGTCATCGTTATAATTATCGGTATTTCAATTTATTTATTTTATGGTGACAATCAAAAATCCTACGAAAATCATAGCAAAGCTGACCTTGAATGGTTAAGTAAAAAGGATGGACAATTAAATTCGTGGGGAAGAGAAAGCTTAAAATTAGAAGTTGAAAATGTAGAAGATAAACAGATGGTTAAAGTAGCAATACTAGATAGTGGAATCGAAAAGAAACATGAAGATTTAGTTGGTAGAGTTGTTAGAGAGTATAACGCAATAAATCCTCAAGAAAAAGTAGAAGATATATATGGTCATGGTACTGCGGTTGCCGGAATAATAGCTGCCAATAATAATACCCTAGGGATTAAGGGGATTGTGCCAAACATTGATATTTATTCTATCAAAGTATTGTCTGATAACGGTAAAGGTAACATAGAAGCATTATCCAAAGGCATTGACTGGGCAATAAAAAACAATGTGGATTTAATAAATATTAGTTTTGGAATGCCTTATGATAAACCTGAGTTGAAAAAGGTAATTAATAAAGCAGTTGAAGCAGGAATAATTATAGTAGCTTCTGCAGGAAATAAATATGGTTTAAAGAGTGATTATCCAGCTAGCTATGATAATGTTATTTCAGTAAATGCAGTAACTGCAGATTTGAAAATTGCAAGTTTTTCTGCAAAAGGAAAAATTGATTTTGTAGGACCAGGTGTAGATATAATAACAACAACTTCAAACAACAATTATGGACATGTAGAAGGGACTTCTATTGCAGCAGCATATGTAACTGGTTCAATAGCCAATTTACTTACACATAAAAATAAATTTAATATACCTGATCGATATGATCCTACATACCACGATAAAGTATATAAAGTATTAAAGAAAAAGTCTTTGGAATTAGGAGACGAAAATATTTATGGTCATGGTTTAATTCAACTATAGGGAGGAAAAATTATGAAATTAAGCAAATTAGTTTCTATATTGCTAGTGTTAACTTTAGTTTTTAGTTCGATTCCATTTATCAATGTGTCATTTGCAGAAGGGGATAGTTCAAATCTTACAAATGACTCAGCGGTAGAAACTGTCGAAAATTCAGATAAAGAAATTACAGTGCAAACAACAGTCGAAGAAGAGGATACTGTTGTTAAAGCTACGCTTGATAAAGAAAGTAACGAATTTACTATTGTTTCAAGTGAACCAAATGAAACTGGAGAGATTGTAAAAAAAACGTATAATGTCATAGTTGAAGAAGCTACAGATAAAGAATTCATAGCAACATTTATTGATACTGAGAATGGAGAGGAATATAATGTTAATTCAAATGAATTTGAAGCCTCACTTGTGTGGTTTATTCCTCTAGGTGTAGTATTAGGGGAAGCCTTAATTGCTCACCTGATTTCTGCTGGATTGGCTGTAGTTATTGCTGGTGTAACTTATACCGCTGTAAAAGAGGTATCAAGCAAACTTAAAAAGCAAAAACATAAACACTATATGGCTATGCTAACTAAGGGCGATTTATATATTGGAAATTCATTTTCAAAAACACAAGCAGTTTCTCGACTAAAATCTTCAGATAAAAAAAATAACAATGTTTGGTCTGTTTCGTATACTGATGCCGCAACCATAGCACGGGAGGCTGGGAAAAACAAAACACCAATTGGTCCTGAAAGAGACAAAGGTAAATCTTCTGCAGAAGGTTATTATCACCACTTCCACTTATATAATCGTACTGGTGGCCATTCATTTTATTATTAAAAGGATGATATAAATTATGGATGTAAAAATTGAAGAACTATACAAGAAATATCTTAACCGTTCGATACCAAATAAATTTTTATTATCTGATGTAGAAGATGTTCTAATAAATGAATATCTTGCTAAATCACTAGATAAAAAAGAGATGGCTTTTCTAGTTGATCCAAAAGAATTGGATTATTATAATAAGTGTTACATCATTGATAATGTTGAAATTCTACACAACTTATTTACAGATCAAGAAAAAAGTGATTTTCTAAGTTTAAAAGAATTAAACAAACAATATACACTTGATCCTTCTGAAACTACAAAAGCAGAAATCGAATATACTCTTATTCAAGAAGGAGAATATTTGGTGATATTTTTAGGAGTTGACAGTGATGGTTACATTAAAGATTTCAAAACAATTGGGAATAGCGAGAGATTATTTCATAGATTAGTCGTCTTAATGGGAATCGAAAAAGAAGATTGCAACCTGAAAAATAGAGATTTTCATGATTATTTAGAAGCCCTTTCAAATTTAGGCTACTTAGATTAATTGTGGCCATTACCGCAAAAAGCAAATGAAAATACAATTCCGCTTTGCTAACGAAAGATAGCTTCCTAAATATTGACTTAAAGAAAAAATAGTAACGAGTAAAGTCCTTTCTAAAGTAGATCCTACACTTATTAGACTATATTAATAAAAAGTCGATTCCTAAATGTTTAGGGTCGATTTTTTTTTGCTGAAGTAATTAAATGGGGGTATTATAGGAGTGATTTATAATAGTATCTTTCTCATAATGCAGTCCAACTTAGGTCACTCGCTTTAAAATCAATCCTATTTAGATCAATCTTGTCCAACTTCGTTCTATGCGGATTCTATTGCATCATTTTTCTATTTCGGCTAAGTTGATTACCATACACAATATACCAAATGAAATAATACTCTGACCAAGTAATCTCATCCTAAACTCGATATTTTCATCAAAAGTTGAAAATAAGATAAGCCTTTAAATTTATGAAACAACTCACCACCCCGTACCTCCTTCATAATCTGTAACTAGGCATATATATGAGGGGGACGGATCATGGAGATGGAATTAACGGCACTCCATTGGATTTATGTTGTATTCATTGCATTGATAATCGGGTTTATGGTAAAACGTCGTGATACTACCCTCATCTGCATAATTGGTATTTTCCTTTTGGCTTTAGTGGCTACAGGCAGTTTAGCATCCTCCATAAGCGGGATATTCAACAGCTTCATTTTCGCAATCACGGAATTAATGTCCACGATATTAATCATTTCCATCATAGTTGCCATGAGCACGGTTTTAACGAAGTCCGGCATTAATGATGTCATGATTGCACCGTTTGCTAAATTCATTAAAAATCCTACACTTGCCTTTTGGGTAATCGGGATCGTCATGATGATCATATCCTGGTTTTTCTGGCCATCACCGGCCGTTGCCTTACTCGGGGCTGTTTTGCTCCCTGTTGCATTACGGGCTGGTTTACCTGCGTTAGGCGTAGCGATGGCGATGAACCTTTTTGGTCACGGAATAGCATTATCAGGGGACTTCATCATTCAAGCTGCACCTAAACTAACTGCGGATGCCGCTTCAATACCAGTCGGTGATGTCATCGCCGCGAGTATTCCCCTTGTCATTACAATGGGGGTCGTTACCACCCTTTCCGCCTTTCTCCTTTTAAAGCGGGATATGAAACTTGGAAGAATCAAGGCGGCGGATAATGAGGGAATCGTCCAAGATCAAACAATCAGTGAAGATCTGCTCACACTGGGACAAAAGAAGTTTTTTGCCGTTTTCATTCCGATCGCCTTTCTGTTGGATGTTGTGGCATTGTCGATTTTGAAGCTCCAGGGCGGAGATGCAACGGCGTTGGTTGGCGGTACAGCCGTTTTCATTTTGCTGATTTTATCCCTTGTCACACATAAACAACAAGGACTTGAAAAATCAACGGCCTATTTAATTCAGGGTTTTCAATTTGGCTTCAAAGTATTCGGACCAGTCATACCAATCGCTGCTTTCTTCTATTTAGGTGATTCTGGATTCAATCAGATCGTCGGGGACTATTTACCAAAAACATCCCTCGGCATCGTCAATGACCTCGGTGCCGCATTAGCGGCCTCCGTTCCTTTAACGAAAGAAATAGCCGCTGTCACATTAACGGGAATCGGTGCGATCACTGGGTTGGATGGTTCGGGATTCTCAGGCATTTCTTTAGCGGGATCGGTCGCCAAACTATTTGGAACGGCAATCGGAAGCGGAACCGCCACCTTGACTGCACTCGGGCAAATAACCGCGGTTTGGGTTGGCGGAGGTACCCTGATTCCATGGGCATTGATACCTGCCGCCGCCATATGTAACGTCAGTCCCTTTGAACTTGCCCGCCGGAATCTGCTTCCGGTAACCATTGGTTTGGCAGTTACTACGATAGTCGCGATGTTTCTCATTTAATTGTCTACATCGATGTTTATAGGCTCTAAAGCACGGAACGGCCTCTCTATTTCCATTCCCATATTTATAAGGAGGTTCGGTTAGTCTCACCCCTAACCTGAAAATGACTTGGTTATCCTTCATGTTTTTTTTCTTTTTTATTTGGAGTGATTGAAGAAATTTACGACACTCCTGCCGAATAACTGGCTAGCCGAGCCCCTGAGACGTTTACTTTGATGAGGCTTGGCAGACAGTCGGTGGAAAGGGAGTGGATTTCTGAAATCAACTGGAACTTTTTTAATTTGTCTACAATGTGAAAGGACTGAATAAATCAGTCCTTTCACATTGTAGATCGGGTTTCATGCATATCCAAGCGGATAATTCCAAACTCACATTATATTAAATTATTTTGACTTCTGAAACTAATTGGCGGAACAAATCTCGGTTGGCACAAGACAGTCAGCAACCTTAAATCAGAACTTCACAACGACTATTGAGTAAATACTCTTGAATGATTTTTAAAACAAGATCCTGGTTTTGCTTTATATAGAAATGATCACCCTTTAATATATGCAACCCTTCAATATGTTCAATGTATTCATTCCAGCTTTCGATACTTTCCTTCGTCACAGTATCATCCGAGCCCAAAAGCAAAACGCCCTTATTTCCCACCTTTTTATTGCGCTTTTTTTCATGGTGATAGTTGGCTAAAACATTCAAATCCGACTGGATTATCGGAAGGAATATATTCATGAAATCTTCGGTTTCTAGGAGTTCCTTGTTCGTTCCCCCGATTTTTTCAAGCGATTGCTTTAAATGTTTTGCATTAGAGCAATCGATTTGATCTACTTTATAATTTGGAGACGATTTACTTGAAATGAATATATGCTCTACTTTTTTAGCATATCTCTGCTCTAATTTTGCCGCAATTTCATAGGCTACGATCGCACCCATGCTATGTCCAAACAAAGAGATGCTTTCCAGTGAATCCATTTGATGTTTCGTTTCCATTTCTTTCATTAATATATCCGTTAAATCCGCCATATGGTCACACAATGGTTCACTATATTTACTGCCATGTCCTGGGTATTCCAGCGGGATTACCTCTATCACATCATCAAATTTCCATTCTCTATAAAAAGATGCACTTCCCCCGGCATAAGGGAAACAAAAAAGTGTTTTCTTCAGCCCTTCCATCCCCCTTCTCCATGATCAATTATTTCAGCATGAACTTCATAAAGCTTTCAACATACCTTGAATTGATTTCCGGCATTTTCATTGATAGTAATTCCATTTCCTTCTTGGTTTTCAATTGCAGGATTTCCGACTCTTTTAATTTTGTTGATTCATCAATTAACTGTGACAAAGCACTTAATGAATGAATCTCGTTAGATTGTGTCTTTTCTTTTAATGATTGTAACCATTCTTCCAAATCCATGTTGGAGTAAGGTATTTCTTTTTTTTCGAAGAAGGAGGTCACGAATTCACTTGAAACCCTCTGATCATTGAACATATGATAGATCCCGAGCTTCTGATTCGCATTCAATCTTGATATTTTGTAAATGAACTCACTTACAAAGTCGACTGGCATCAATTCAAAATGAATTTCCTCTTTAAATGGCAATATCCTTTGTTCAATAAATGATTCAAAAACCTTGTACAACATATCCTTCTCGTTCCAAACCCCGTTTGAATTAGATGAAATCCTGCCTAATCGGAAAATATCGATTGTCAGTCCATGTTCCCTTGCTTGAAGAAGCAATTTCTCGGCAACCCATTTGGACTGGCTGTACCCGATCATTAAATCAGGGGAGTAAACCAATTCGTCTTCCTCGTCCCATTTCCTTTCGCCGGTCAAGACAGAAAGCGTTGAGGCATAATAAATGTTTTTCCGAGTGTATGATGAAGCAAACTTAATAATCTCCACTACACCATCCACATTCGAAATCTTGGATTTGCTATATGGCTCGAAGAAATTCGTTTCGGCACCGACATGATACACATGTGAAACATCATTGCTTAATTTCTCATATGTCATATCATCCAAACCAAATTGATGCTTACTAAGATCACCTTCAATTACAACGATTCTACTTACGAAATCATCCTGCCAAAGACCATATTTCATTAAAGTATCTTTCAATCTATTTCTTGAAGGAAATCTAACCAAACAATAGATTTTGACATCTTCCAATTCCAGTAACAATTTATTTAATAGATGTGCCCCTAAAAACCCTGTTCCACCTGTAATCATCATATTTTTTTCAATCTCAACTGGTTTAGTGGATATTTCCCTTATTTTCCCCATCAACGCTGGAGCGAGCATGGAATCCTTCTCCATCACTGCTTCCATGCTGCCAGCTGAATCGACTTCAAGTGCCTCAACAAATTTATTGACTGTGTTATTTTCCATTAATACTTGTAAAGTGGCCTCAGGAAGTACGGTTTCCTTCATTACATAGACCAGTTTTGTAGCTAAAATGGAATGGCCTCCATTTTCAAAGAAGTTGTCGTCCAATCCTAGACTTGGATTTCCTAATACATTTCTCCAAATCTCCAATACTTCTTTTTTCTTTCCAGTTTCTTGATTGGCTAAGGAAGTTTTACTTTGCATGATATCCATTTCCAATAATTTGTCTTTATCCACTTTACCGTTGGCATTAAGCAGGAAATCATCCACTCTGACAAAAAAATGGGGAATCATATAATTCGGCAATTCATTGCTAAGATAATCTTTAATATCCTTTTCAGCGTTTTCCGCTTTTTCATCTTTATGTTTGTAATAAGCGATAACATAATTCTCACCATTGATGTTTTTAACAGCAACTACTGAACTTTCAATCCTCATGTATTTATCAAGCTTTTCCTGAATTTCATTCAGTTCAATTCTAAAGCCGCGAATTTTCACTTGACTGTCTTTTCGGCCTTTGTACAGGATTTCACCATTGTGTAACCGGACGCCATGATCACCTGTTTTGTACCACTTCGCCTGATTCAAATCATCCATGAGCAAAGCTTGTTCCGTTAATTGCGGCTGATTTAGATAGCCCCTCATGACCCCTTGACCGCCAATGTAGATCTCGCCTATTTCCCCATCCTCTACCTCTACTTGTTCTTCAGATAGAATCTTGATTTCTACATTGCTTAACGGCTTTCCAATGGGAATAACATCTGCATCTTTGTCTTCGACCTCATGGCAAATGGCAAAAGTCGTGCATTCAGTTGGTCCATACCCATTAATCAAGGCAAAATGACCGATTGTTTGCTTCAATCTTTTCACATGGGAAACCGAGATTTTATCTCCGCCAACCACAATTTTCTTTAATCCTTCAAAAATTAATGGATCCTCATCAACCATTGCATTGAAAAGACCTGTCGTAAAAAAAGCTACATCCACCTTTCCAATGGATATCGCTTCTTTCCAATCATCAAAAGAAGTGAACTCATTCGACATCAAGAATAAAGTTGCGCCATTCAATAAAGCTCCCCATATCTCAAAAGTTGCGGCGTCAAAGCATGGGTTGGAAAATTGAGCCACTCTATTATTTTCGTTTATTTCAAGTATTTCAGAGTTCAATACTAAATTGACTACACTCTTATGCTCTATCATCACACCTTTTGGCTTTCCAGTCGTTCCTGATGTATAGATAACATATGCGAGACCATTCTCCGAAGAACGATTAACGGGAATGTGCCCTTCCCTGCTTAGTTCATTAATCTCAAATGGAATTGGTTCAATATCCAATTCACGGAGCTTCCCTTCTTGGCCATTAAACGATAAGAAGAACTTCATATCCGTATCTGCAAGCATATATTCCAATCTTTTTAATGGGTACTTTTCGTCTATCGGAACATAGCAACAGCCTGACTTTATTATGGCAAGCATTCCGATGATCAGTTCAATGGACCTTTTGCTTGGAATCCCGATCATTGTTTCTTCTTGAAACCCCAAATCAATGATCCTTTTGGCAAGATTATCTGAAAGAATATCTAATTCTTTATAAGTAATTTGCCTGTCATTTTCACAAAGAGCCGCTTTCGACTGATTATCTTCCACGATTTTTATAAAAGCTTCAGTTATTGACATCAATTTATTCGTCGTCATCGATTTGCTTATCATCGGGCCCCAACTTTCAAGTGATTTATTAATTTACCAATAGATAGTAGTTTTTCATCTTCTGTTAGTTTTAAGAATATTTCCTGCATGGAATCCATAAAACGCAAAATTTCATTTTCATCGAATTTACTTTCTTTATAAATGATTTTATAATGCAGCTTGGATTGCACTACAGCCGCAGAGAACGTAAGATCAAAATTGGTCGATTCACTTCCAACTGAATTTTCGATCATGATTTGCGAATCCTCTGCCAGTTCTGTGCTCGGATAATTTTCGAATACAAATATATGTTGGAATAATTCCTTATCCCATGGAGTTTCAGCGTATCTCTTTATATCCGTAAGTGAACTGAACTCAAACTCTCTCATTTGTAATTGCTTTTTTTGAATAGCAGTTAGATAGGATTGTAAATCATCATCCCAATCGATTTTCAAAGAGAATGGCAGGGTATTGATCAATAAGCCTACAGCTGATTCAATATGCGGAATGCTGAGGTTCCTTCCTGAGCTTGTTACCCCATAGCATACTGAGTCGCTTTCACTCAGGTAGGATAGAACCATGCTCCAAACTCCTTGAACAACGGTATTAATTGTCTTTCTATGCCGCTTGGATAATTCTATTAATCTTTCGCTAATCTCTTCAGGTAAGCTATATTCAATAACTTTATCCGATGTAGAAGCTTCCTTATCCGTTTTATTACTCACAAGTGCTTTTACTTGTTCGAAATCCCTCAATTCTTTCTTCCAAAAAGCTGCTTCTTCCTGTTTATTAATATTCCTGACATGATTCATGACGTGTTTATAAGCATTCTTATGTTCATCACTGTCATTTGTCGTATTGGATGGGTTTCGGTAATTATCCAAAAAATGATTAATGACAATTTGCAGGCTCCAGCCATCTATTAAAGCATGATGATGTGTCCATATGAATTTATAGCGATGATTCGATAGCTGAATCAAAGTGATGTTCATGAGCGGGCCATTCTCTAAATCCGTTTGTCTGTTTTTGCTATGCTCTAAAAGATTTTCTATCTTGGATTCTGACTCGACTTCACTAAACATCGTTAGATCCACATGATTAAACACATAATAAATGTCATTAAGTATGATTTGATAACGGTCCCCCAATTGATTGCGCCTGAAAACGGATCTTAGAACGTCGTATTTTCTGCAGGTTTCATTCCAGGCTTCTTCTAATTTAACCAAGTCCAGATCACCTACTAAATCAATGGATAGCTGTGAAATATATTCAGGACTTTGGGTTACTTCGCTATGGAATAACATTCCTTCTTGAAGTGATGTCACTGGGTAAATCTCTTCAATGTTATTGAACTTATTAATGAAATGGGTGATCGTGCTTCCATCGACTATTTTCTCAGTTTCAAAATCCGTTTCGACAATAGAGTCATTCAAATCTGCACTTCCACTTAAAATTTTGTTTAAGTGTACTTCAACTTCTTTACATATCATTCGGAAGTTTTCATTGCTGCTATCGCCAATAATATTCAGCATGAGTCTATTGTTTACGATGCTGGCGACAAAATTGAGTTTATATGGAAATTTATAGTTCAAATCGATATTGCTGCTATTGGTTTGTTCCATATCACCAGTGTTATTAAACTGACCTAGATAGTTGTAACTCACGAGGCTATCTGGATAGTTATGATTCCGATTGGAAATATACTTTAGGATTCCAAAGTCAAACCCTTTGTTTGGCACATTTCTTAATATGCTTTTTGTATTTCTCAAGGTTGAGCCTAAAGTCGCCATTCCTTTCATCCTTACTGGATAAATCGAGGTGAACCACCCTACCGTCCTTGATAAATCAATATCATCCTCAATATCCTCTCTGCCATGTCCTTCTAAATCGAGCCAAAATTCATTGACTCCCATTCGATTGGAAAGTGCATGTGCGATAACGGATAATAAAACTTCATCAATCGTCGTTTTATGTTTTCTTAAAGTGTTTTTAATGAGGTTTTGTGTTTGGGCCTCATCCACTTGTATTTTAAACATGTTTTCAAAATCACACGTTTCTCCTAAGTCTTCCGTCAGCGGAGAAACTGGAACATTCATTTCCTTTTCCCAATATTGAACGGCCTCTTCCGACAGGTCAGTGTTCTTGAATTCGTTTAGTTTCTCGGACCATTGTTTATAAGAAGTCGTTTTTAAAGGCAGTGATGGTTCTTGTTCATTCTTTATCTGTTGATAGCACCTTTCGAAATGTTCAAGGAGTATCCTCCACGAAACACCATCAACCACAAGGTGATGAATCACCCAAAAAACCCTTACCTCCCTTTGATTCCTGAATAGAAGGAACTTCATCAAAGGGCCATTGTGTATATTTAAACTTTGTTGGGCGTTTTCTTCTAGCTCATTAATTTCCTTCAAGCTTTTTTCATCTTTAAAACTTGAAACATGATACTCATGAAAACTGCAAGCTGTATCAGCATTTGAAATATTGCCAATATATGAATCATTATGTTTTTCAAATAATGTCCTTAAAACGTCGTGCTGATCAATTAATTTCATGATGATTTTTTTATATTGTTCAGTCGTCAACGTATTATCCTTCATCAAAACGACTGACTGATTCCAATGATGGATATTCTCATGATTTTCATTAAAAAACCAAGATTGAATAGGCGTCAACGGGACATAACCTGATACTGTTTCTTGAACCACTTGTTTTTGCTCCAGCTCATTTACAATATTCCCTAGCTCACGGACCGTTTGGCATTCAAATAGATCTTTAGGAGTTATAAATAAGTCTTTTTCTTTTGCGGCAGAGCATATTTGAATACTGATGATTGAATCACCGCCACAGTCAAAAAAGTTATCCTCCGGTCCTATAGTCGGATCGTTTAAAACATTTCTCCAGATTGTCAGAAGCTCTGTTTCAGTTTTGGACAATTCTTGCACGTCCAGCACTTTTTCCTTCCTCTCATCAAACTGTTCCGTCCATTTCGGCAGGGATTTCCGATCAACTTTTCCATTCGGCGTCAAAGGAAATTTATCCTGTTGCATAAAATGAGCAGGAATCATGAAAGCAGGCAGTGTTTCTTTCAATCGTCTTCTGATTGAATCTATAGAAACCTCATCATTCACCGTATAATAAGCAATTAGCCTTTTATTCTCAAATCCATCTTCCATTACCGTTACATAACTATCCTTGATTTCTGCTATTTTTCGTAATGAAACATTAACCTCCGATAGTTCAACACGGTATCCTCTTATTTTCACTTGATCGTCCGCCCTGCCTATATAAACTAATTCTCCAGCTTTGTTATGTTTAACTAAATCCCCAGTTCTGTATACTTTTTCGGCAGGGTTGAATGGATTGGATATGAATCTTTCATTTGTCAGGCTCTCATTATTCAAATATCCCCTTGCTAACCCAATTCCTCCAACGTAAAGTTCACCAACTGACCCTGCCGGCACTAGTTTCCGGTTCTCGTCCAACACAAGTACAACCGTGTTAGTCAAAGGCTTCCCGATCGATACGACGAATTCATCTGTAACATCCTCATTCGGGGGAAACATTTTAAAACTTGTACATACCGAATATTCCGTAGGCCCGTAGCCATTGAAAAACGATATATGTTTAAACTTTGAAACGAGCTCAACTGGACATTCAGAACCTGCAGATCCCAACACTTTAATAGTGCTCAATTCTATGATTGGCAGTTCTTTCAATACAGCAGGCGGTAAAATGATATGAGAAATTCCTTCACGCTTAATTTGTTCAACAAGCTTACTCATGTCAAATTGATTTTCTTTATCTACACTTATATGCAGCTCGGCACCGAATAATAGTGTGCTGAAAATCTCTATGACGGATGAATCAAAATTAAACGTAGCGAATTGCAGCACTTTAGCTGATGTATCCAAACACATCATTTCATTTTGGTTATAAACTAAGTTAATGATTCCTCTATGTTCTAACATGACTCCTTTTGGCCTGCCTGTCGTTCCCGAGGTATAAATGACATATGCTAAGTCTCTCTGATCCGCAATGTGAAGATTCGTTTCCATTAACAAATCCGTTTCTTTTTCAATATCTTCAAAATATATTATTTTGGATGAGTCAATCAAACCATTCTTTCCGAGTTCTTTGTGACTCAAGCAATAGGAAAGGGACGAATCTTCAACCATGTAGCTTAACCGTTCATCAGGATAATGAGGATCCAGTGGAACATACGCAGCACCAGCTTTAATTACTGCCAACATCCCTGTCACCATATCAATTGATCGATTCATATAAATTCCGATTCTTTCTTCTTTAGAAATCCCTTTGCTTAGTAAATAGTGTGAGAGTCGATTGCTCTTATCATTCAATTCGCGATATGTAATGGTTCTCGGACCATCAACAATGGCTATCTTATCAGGAAACCGCTCAACAACTTTATGGAAGGCTTCTGGGATTGTGTCATTGATCCCCTCAAAACGAATGGTTTCTCCCTGCCATTCTTCCAGTAATACTTTTTCCTGCCTCTTACTCACGACGGATACCTTGTCAATCGATCGTTCAGGGTGATAGGTAATTTTCCTAATCCACTCTAAGAAATTCTCAGCTAATATTTGAATCGTTTGTTCATTGAAGATCCCTGAATTATACTCAAAAGCGAATAAAAGCTTATCCTCATATTCTTCTGCAGCTAAACTCAAATCGAATTTTGCTGCCTTTGATTTTATTACTTCAGGCGTTATCTTTATGTATTCACTTTCTAATGAAGCTTTGGCATTATTTTGTAAAATAAAGACGGTTTGAAATAATGAAGTGCTTGCTAAATTTCTTTCAGGGTTAATGACTTCAACAATTTTCTCCAATGTCATTTGCTGATGATCATAGATGTCGATGATATGGTTTGTATTTCTTTGAAGAATCTCTTCGAATGTTTCCTCAAGTCCCAGCTTTAATCTAAAGGGCAGTGTATTGACAAAATAACCTATCGATTTTTCTGTTCCTTCAATCATTCTATTCGCCAAAGGACTTCCAACGATGATATCGTTTTGACCTGTATATTTTGCTAGAAAAGACTGGTACATCGTTAGCAGTGTCATGAATAATGTCGAGTTTTGTTCAAGGGACATCCGCTTTAAACCCTGGAGCTCTTCACTTGTTAGTTCCACTATGAAACTACTGCCATCGGTGCGGTTTTCTTTTGTACGTATCGTATCTAAAGGAAGCTCCAATTTAGGTAATTCCCCAGATAAGTTTGTTTTCCAAAATAGCGATTCTTCTTTAATGTTATGTTCTAACCAGCTTTTCTGCTCAAAGGCAAATTCCTTATATTGTTTAAAGTCGTTTTCAAGGATAAGTTCCTTTTCATTCACTTCACTGTCATAAAAAGATAACCATTCGTCTAAAAATATACTCACTGACCATCCGTCAAAAATGAAATGGTGGAGATTCACAAATAAAACAGACTCTTTTTCACTCAATTTAACCAGTTTCACTGTCATGAGAGGACCTTTTTCAATTTCAAAGATTTCCGATTGGACATCTTCTTCGATTTGCAGCATACGAGTCGTTTGCTGTTCTGGATTTAACGCAGAGAGGTCAATTTCACCTATTTTAATGTACAAATCTCCCTTGATTTCCTGATAGCCTTTCCCGGCATTTTCACGCACGGTGGTCCTTAAAATCTCATGTCTATTAACGACATGATTGACGGCTTTCTCCAATATTGAAGTTTCTACTGCACCAGTAATTTTATATTTCTGAGGGATATTATAATTGGCTGTCTTACCATTGAGTTTTTCGTTGAACCACAAAGCCTCTTGGTTACTGGATAAAACATGATCTTTTTGTTGTGCTTCACTGTGCTCTATGTCATGATCTGAAATTTCATTAATGATGAAGGCCGTCAACGATTCGACTGTTGAATTTTGAAAAATATTTTTCAAAGTTAAAATTTGATTGTATTCTTTGTTTAATTTCGTCAATAACTTCATGGCTAATATCGAGTGTCCGCCCACTTCAAAAAAATCGGCATCTTTATCGATTTGACTTGTTGATAAGACTTCCAAAAATGTCTTTTCCACGAAAGATGAAACTACTTCCGTTTTATCTTTCGGAGGCATATTCACTTCTGGAAAGATCTTATGACTTAGCAATTTCAATGTAGGATTTTCAAACAAATCGGCTAATTTCATATTCGCATCAAGTCTTTTATTTATTTTAGACACCAATTTCATGGCTGTTATCGAATGCCCGCCCAATTGAAAGAAATCAGAATCCTCATTAATCTCACTGTTCAAGAAAAACTCTTGCCATATTTCTTTAAGTTCTTGATTAACAGATGTAGATATGACCGCATGGTTACTTGTTGTTTGATGGTTCTTACTCACATTATTTTTTAGTTTTGAAAAATCAATATCGACATATATTTCGTCAATTTGCTGAGCTTTTGTAATTTGATGGGCAATCTGCATGAAGGCTGATTGGATATCATTTACTAATGAACGCTCTATGAAACAGCGATTAAAATACAATTTGCATTTAATCGTTTCTTTATTATCCTGGGCTTGTAATGATAATGGAAAGCTATGTGTCTCTTTTCCGCCTTCAATTTCCCAGTTAATGTCAAACCTCTCATTTTTCGCTTCCGGATAATTTTCATAAACAAATAAAGTTTCGAAAATTGGATCTTCCTTCTTTAATTTTGTATGCCTTTTGATATCCACTAAAGAAATTTGAGAGTAATCCAACATATTGTTTAATGTTTCCTGGAACCGTTTCAGTAAATCAGTAATGCTATCTGTATCGTTCATTTCAGCTATCATCGGAATCGTATTAATGAGTAGCCCAACAATTTCTTCGGATTTGAATAAGTTATTCGACCTGCCAGAGCTTACAATTCCAAAGACTATTTGATTTTGATTGGACATTTCCTTTAGGACGATCGACCAAATTAACTGCAATAATACATTAATCGTAACATGGTTTTTAGCGGCAAATTCTCTTAAAAGCTCACTCTGTTTTTTATCAAGCTCCCAAAACAGATCATTTTCCTCCTGGTTTTCCTTCACATGCTTCAGAACGGGGAATGTGATTGTCGGCTGCTCAATATCCTTTGCTAGCTCTTTCCAAAAACGGTTTAGCTCTTCCGCATCGATTTTATTCATATACCGGATAAAATCTCCATATTGCTTTGGCTTTTCAATAAGGCGTTTGGAGTCTTTTCCTACAATTCGGCTGTAAATAACAAAGAGTTCATCGATGACTATGCTGGTACTCCAGCCATCCAAAATTATATGGTGATGAGTCCAAATCAAGATATACTGATTTTCTTCAATTTTCACTAACTGGAGTTTCATCAAATTGGAGTTATTCACATCCATCTCCTGGGATTTGGATGTCACTCTCTGAATTTCATTTAATTGATCATGTTTACTCAACTCTGTCATATCGATTATTTCTGGTTGATAGTCCATTGCATTGAATACAACCTGAACATTGTTTTCGATATTTTTTGAGATGACCTTCATTCTTAATGCTTCATGACGTTCTACAACCTGACTCCACGCCTGGAATAATCCATTTACTTCAAGAGCGCCCGTTATCCTGATTCGCATTTGAGAAATGTAAAGGTTCTCTGCTGTATTGTTCATTTCCAGTTCATAAAGGATTCCTTCTTGAAGCGGAGTTAATGAGTAGATATTCTGAATAGATTTCTCCAATTTTGCGCCTCCCGATTCCATTATCTTCGTGTCATCCATACCTGCCGACTGAAATCATTCTTTTAAACCCTTAATCACCTCATTTATTGGAATTCAATATATGAAACAAATCTTCCTCAGTAAGCATCGCATCTGGAAAATCACTTTCTATTAAAGAAGCTTGGTCAAATTCAGTTCCCCTGATTTCCATGAAGACATTACCAATAGCTTCTATTATTAAGTTCATCTTTTCTTCAGCTAATTTTGAGATTATTTTTATGAATAGTTTTCCGTCCTGGATCAATGCAAGGAAATGGAGTTTTGGTTTATTTTCAAACTCACCAAAGTCCCTGCTATTGGATGATTCAAATTGGGAGTCCAATCTTCCTAAATAATTAAAAGTAACGTGGATATCCTGCTCCTTAATGACCCCAGGGCGTAAATATTTAATAACGCCATAATCAAAACCTTTATTTGGAATTTCCCTTATAGCATTCTTCGTGTTTTTTAAAGTGTCATCAAACGTCTCTCCTGAATGCAGCAATATCGGATACATCGCAGTAAACCAGCCAACGGTCCGAGTAACATCCATTGTTTCATCCGCCATTTCCCTGCCATGCCCTTCTACTTCCATCCAGAAGTTCTTCACTTCAAAAGATTTTTTCAAACTCGTTGCAATTAATGACAACAATACTTCTTCCACAGTCGCTTTTGATTGCCTTGATAATTCCTGGATCAATAATTCAGTTTCTTCTTCACTGAATGATTTCTCCATCGTTCTTTCTTCTTTAGCTATAAAGTCTTCCGCTATCTTAAAATCCGTTATTTCACTTTTTGTTTTTTGTTCCCAATAACGGAGTGTTTCAGGGGCCATCAACGATTCATTGTATTTTTTCAAGAAGTTTGACCAGTCTTTGAATGATGAAGTTTTATAAGCAAGCTTCCCTTTTTGATTGTTTAATGCTTGATCATGGAGAGTATTGAAATCCTCAAGTAAAATTCTCCAGGAAACTGCATCAATCAATAAATGATGGATTACCCAAAAGAAGCGATACTTGTTTGATTGTTCTTTTAAAACAAGCATTTTCATGATCGGTCCATTACTTATGTCCAATGAACGTTGAGCCTTACTTTCCCATTCATCTCTCATTCTTATTCGCGTTTCCTCATCTAAATGATGTATATCCTTATAGACTAACTCCCATGTTTTGTGTTCTGAGTCTATATTTCCGATATATTTATTGCCATGTTTTTTAAATAGGGTTAACAATCCATCATGATGTTCCACGATATGAGATAGAATTTTTCCAATGTCCTCCATTTGAGCACAGTAATCTTTACTAAAAACAATGGACTGGTTCCAATGATTGATGGAAGTCGTGTGTTCTGCAAAGAACCATTCTTGGATCGGGGTCAGTTCCACATTCCCCCTAGTGGCTATAGGTTGAATCATGACATTATTTTCGGTTTTCGCGATAGCTGCCAGCTCTGCTACCGTTTGATTTTCAAAAATAGATTTTGGACTGATGATTATATTTTCCTGCCTTGCTAGTGAACATATTTGAATGCTCTGAATGGAATCGCCGCCAAGTTCAAAAAAGTTATCTCGGATACTTATGTCATCCAACCCTAAGACAGTCTTAAAAATCTGAAGAAGAACTTTGTCATTGACCGTCTCAGGTTCTTCCAATGTATTGCTTCTAGTTACGGGTACCGGAAGAAGCGCTGAATCAATTTTCCCATTTGCATTTAACGGAAATTTGTCCACTTGCATAAAGAATGAAGGAATCATGTAACTTGGTAATCTCTCTTTTAAAAATGCTTTTAAGTGGTCATGATCAACTTGTTGTTTGGATGTGAAATAAGCGATTATTTGTTTATTTAAGTTTGGCTGATCCTGAACCTTAATGAATGAGTCACTTACTTGCGGATACGCATTGAGATTAACCGAAATCTCATCAACTTCCACTCGGAAACCTCTTATTTTCACTTGATTATCTTTACGCCCCAGAAAAATCAACTCACCATCGCTCGTGAATTTTGCAAGGTCGCCGCTGCGATATAAACGCTTTCCAGCTTTAAAGGGATGTTCAATGAACTTTTCTTTTGTTAAATCATCATTATTCACATAGCCAACAGCTAACCCTTCACCACCAATATATATTTCCCCTGCGGCACCTATCGGGACAAGTCTTTGCTCCGGACTTAGTAAATAGACGTCAGTATTCAGGATAGGTTTGCCTATCGATACTTTATTATTAGCAGTCTCATTGTTTTCGAATGCTTTAAACATTTCAATCGTTGTCCAAACTGAATATTCCGTTGGACCGTAGGCATTATAAAAGTTTATATTTCGATAGCGATCCAGCAAAGCTATTGGACATTCAGATCCGGCTGAACCAACGAATTTCACATCGGATCCCTCAATATTAAGCTCTTGCAAAACTGCAGGCGGCAATACTAGGTGGGTTAACTTTTCACTTTTGATTTGATTTTCCAGAGCGAATAAATCAAACATTTCCTCCTTATTATTCCCGATGTGCAGCTCTGCACCATTTAATAAGCTTCCAAAAATCTCATAGATTGAAGCGTCAAAATTAAAAGTGGCAAATTGTAATACCTTAGAGGTCTCATCAAGTTGTAAGTACATGTTTTGACTTATTATTAAATTTACTACTCCTCTATGGGATATCATGACACCTTTAGGTTTTCCTGTTGTTCCCGAAGTATAAATTATGTAAGCCAGATCGGAAGGTGCAATTGATTCGTTACAGCACTCGGTATCCACGTAATGGACGGTTTCAAGATTAATCACTTTAGCTATTTGTTTTATGGCAGGAACCTCAACTTGATTCGTAATGCATATATCCATTTTCGAATCATTGATGATATATTCCAATCTTTCAGCTGGCAGCATAGGATCAAGCGGAACATATGCACATCCGGCTTTAATGATTCCCAACATGCCTATCACCATATCAATTGATCTGTCTATATGCAGGCCCACCTTATTGGAGCCATTTTCGATATTATTTCTAAGCAATTTAGCAATCACATTTGATCGTTGATCTAATTCCGAATAGGTAATGGACTTACCATTATCAGCAACGGCTAATTTGTTTGAATGCTTCTTAACGATTCTTTCGAATATGGAGGTGATCGTCTCATTTTGATGTGCATCCGAAACCTCACCTTGCCACTCAAATAACAATTGATTCATTTGCTTGTCATCTAAATGCTCCAAATGACGTATAGGTTTATTTGCATTTTTACAAATTTGGAATAACCATTTTTCAAAACTCAACATGAGTCTTTCAATTGTTTCCCGTCTAAAAAGTTCATCGGAATACTCAAACTCTAGGATTAGGTTATGGGAACCTTTTACTTTTATGGTCAGGTCATAATTTGAATAAGGAATTTCGAATTTGTCTTGTTCAAGAGTGAAGAATGAATTGCTAAAGTTCCCATCAAAGCTTTCTTCCATTGCCAATGCTGTTTGGAACAATGGGGAATGGCTGAGATCCCTGTCCGGATTAATGATTTCAACGATTTTTTCAAATGGAAAGGCCTGATGTTCCAATACATCCAAAATCACTTTACGATTTCGGTTCAATATTTCATGAAATGATTCTGTGGCATCCACGGTCAGCTTCAATGGCAGCGTATTGACAAAGCATCCAACTGTCCGGGCAAATTCTACCTGGCCGCGGTTTGCCACGGTACTCCCGACAATGATTTGATTCTTCCCGGTATACTGACTTAAAAACACTTGATAGGCGGTCATCATAAAAGCATATAAAGTCGTGCCATTCTCCTTTAAAATCCTGTCTATCCATACACGAAGTTCATCCGTTATCGCCATTTCCAGTCTTCCACCTGAGTATGAAGGTGATTTTGGACGTTGAAAGTCAAATGGAAGTTCCAATGCTTCTTCCTCTTGATCTAAATAACTGTCCCAAAACCTCCTTTGGCTTGGCGTACTATTCTTGACCCACTCCTTATGCCAGACAGCATAATCTAAATATTGCATGTCCAAAGGAGGAATATCCCCAACCCTGCCCGTTTGAATTCTTTCATAAATCTCCATTAACTCTTCGAAAAACGTGACAAACGATACTCCATCAAAAATGATATGGTGAAAATTGCATACTAAATAATGCTTTTCTTCGTCAATTCGAAATAGTTTCATATTAAATAAATGATCATTTTCCAGGTCGAAACACCTTTCCATTTCTTCAGTAAGATGGGAGGTGACCATTATATTACTGACTTCGGGATCTACTTCCCGACAGTCTTCATAGGCAATTATGTTTCTGCTTTTTTTTGATAAGAATTGAAGGATTTGATGTTCTTCACCCTTGAAATTGGTTCGCAAAGTTTCATGGCGTTCAATCATGAAATCTATTGCCTGTTGCAGGTCATCAATGTCCACTACGCCATTTAAAATGAATTTAAATGGCATATTATAGAGCATTTTCCTTTCATTCAGGCTGTCAAACAGATACATTCGATCTTGATTATGAGAAAGCATCCCTTCACTTTTCCCACGTTTATAAGGCTTATTTACCTCGACTTCCCTCATGCTGATAAGCATGTCCAGAAAACTTGCCAGCTTTTCTATATTCCATTGACTTGAAATGATTTCCGGTGTTAATTGAATACCAAACTCCCGCTTTATCGAAGACAAAAACTCATCTTTTTTTTCATTTGTGCTTAGTGGTTCATTCATGTCCTCCATTAGTGATATTTTAAAAGGTTCGATAACAATTGAAATCAAGTTTAATAGCCTATCTTCCGTTTCACTGATTATCCTGTTCATAGAAAAACACCACCTCAATTCTTTTCCATTCAACCTAACTTATTAATATCATCCAATTGTTTGATGAGTACGGATAGTTCCTTGATGGTTGATTGTTCGAACATCACTTTGATTGGTAATCTCACTCCCATGTTATTCTTCACCATTTGAATAAATTGCATGGCTAAAAGGGAATTCCCGCCTAAGTCAAAGAAGTTGGAATCTGTACCTATTGTTTCTTGTTCTAAAATCTCTTTCCAAAATCCTATAAGCTTTTCCTCAATTAACCTTTCCTTCACAGCAATAGTTGTTTCCATATATATCCCCCTCACTTAACTTTCATTTTTTCTAACATTTCGCTTAAGATTCGATTAAATATAGAAATGACTGATGACCTTAACTTTGGATTGACCGCTGCCTCATTAAACTTTATTTGAACACTTGAACCAGGGGTGATGATAATGACGATTGGATAATGGGTCGTTTCCCGTCCTTCTTTCAAACTCACATTGATTTCATCATTATTAGCTAGTAGCATGGGATAGTTTTCAAAAGCATATAATGAATCAAACAAATGATTCTCCAAATTAGCCCACTCATAAATCTCTGATAATGGTGTATTCTCATAGGCACTTAGTTCCAAAAACTCCTTTTGAACTTCATCGAGCAGTTCAATGCAAGTCTTTTCTTGGCTGATATGCTTTATAAATGGCACAGTATTGATAAATGGACCAACCATGGCCTCAATATTCCGGACTGGGATATTCCTGCCGGATGTCACTACGCCGCAGCATACATTTTCCGTACCTTTTACTTCTTTTAAAGTGGCTAGCCATATAGTTAGAAAGAAAGTATTGATGGTAATCTTGTATTCCTGACAGAATCGTTGAATCGTATCACTCAATTCCTCATCCAGTACTTTCAAGTAACCATTTTCAATGTATCCCTCGCCTTCCAACACTCCCGTTATACTAGATCCAGAATTTCGGGCACCTTCCAATTTCCCTGCCCAATATTCCCGCAGCTCCTTATTACTCGTATAATCTTTCATATATTCAACATACTCTTTAAATGAAGCACTACCGGATGATGATGGTGCTATTGAATGATAAGAATTAAGGATGTCATTAATAACCATCGAATAACTCCAGCCATCCATAATGATATGATGGAATGTCCATATTAAATGGTATTCATTGTCCGTAAGCTTAACGATCATGAAGCGATACAACCTATTGTTCTCGATATCTATGATCTTATATTGATCTGCTAACAACTTTTCCAGCTTTACTTGCTGATCCATTATTTCTTCATATTCAATCTCGGTATCCATGGAATCCATTAACAGTTGGAAGAATAACCCTTTTTTACTTGAATATAATTTCGTTTTTAAAATGTCATGTTTCCCTGCCGTTGTCACAATGGCATTCTTTAATTTTTCGACGTCCAGAAAACCTTTAATATCAAATATGAGTTGCACTTTATACTGGCTGCTCTCACTATCAAACAAGCTATGGTACAACATCCCTTTTTGCAAAGCAGTCAATTCATAAATATCAACAATTCCTGTTTCTTTGCGCAGTAGTTGGTTAAGTTCCTCTTTAGGCATATCCAACAATGGAAAGTCTTCCGAACGGTACATCTGTTTTACCGATTTTGTTTCTTCTTCCAATGTCCGTAACAATTCCGGCAAATTGCGTTGAATATATTTCTCAAAATCTTCTCTTACGAAATGTCTGTTATAGTTTATTTTTATAGTTTGCTCTTCGTTCATTACAAGCAATTCAATATCGACTTCATGCTCGGTATAGGAATTATGTTGAATATCTTGTTCACTAAAAAAGATGACCTCTTTTGCAGCCAATTCATTGCTTTGGTGAAATCTACCTAAATTATTAAAACTGATGATCGGCCTATTTCGTTTCATATGTGTCCCGCCACATAACTCTGTCAGGATTCCATACTCAATCCCTTTATTAGGCAATGTCCTTAACTTTTTCTTTGTACCTTGAATCGTGTTCGTAATGGTTTCTTTATCTTCTATATAAACCGGGCACATGGTCGTAAACCATCCTACTGTCCTGGACAAATCGACACCTGCAAATAATTCTTCACGACCATGTCCCTCCAAAGTGAAATGAATATCCTTTTTATTAAAATACTTCCCGATTAGCGTTGCGAAAATTGATAAATATATTTCATCGATAGATGCTTTATACGCTTTTGTCATTTCATTATAGATTTTGTTTGTAATCTCTTTATTCAGCTTCAATTCAAATGATTTTCCATCGTAAACATTCCCTGTTTTGACTAGGGCGTTTTCGTTTACTGCCTCATGTTCATTCAGCCAGTACTCTTTAATGCCTAAGGGAATGCTTTTTTTGTATTGGTTTAGATTATGCGCCCATTCCTTATATGCTGTCGTTTTTTTATCAAGTTTTAATTCTTGATCGTTGATATCCTGAATATATAGCCGGTCAAAATCTTCGATCAAGATTCTCCAGGAAACCCCATCAACAAGTAAATGATGAATGATCCAAATGATTACATGCTCATTTTGGCCAGTATTGATGCATTCAATTTTCATCAGTGGTCCGTTTGAAATGTTTATGCCCTGCTGTGCACCGTTCCCGAGTCTAGCTATTTCCCGTTCCTGTTTGTCCTTACTCATGTTTGATATATTTACATAATTCATAGTCCAATTTTCAGTCGGGTCGATATGCTCTTCCACTTTCGAGAATGCTTCATCTTTATTGAACCTTGATCTCAGCCCATCATGATGTCTAACGATATGAGCCATGATCTTTTGCAGTCGCTTCTCATTCAATTTCGGGTATCCCTTTAAAGTTACAGATTGATTCCAATGATTATAATTATTTATTTGTTGAGTGAAAAACCAACTTTGAATAGGTGTAAATGGCGCCTTTCCAATAACCTCAGACTGATTTATCGTTAAATCGCCCGTCAATTCCACAACCTTTGCCAGCTCTTCGATACTTTGTTTTTCAAAGATGTTTTTTGAAGTAATGAAAAGATTCTCTTTCTTGGCAAGTGAACAAATTTGAATGCTTAGGATGGAGTCTCCTCCACATTCGAAAAAGTTATCAAAGATGGTTATTTCCTGATTATTCAGCACCTCTTTCCATATCTTTAACAATTTTTGTTCCGTTCCATTAATGACACTTTTATTTTTGGTTCCTTCCGTGTTCGTTTTTGTATCCGGCAGGCTCTTCATGTCGACTTTGCCGTTAACGGTTAGCGGAAATGACTCCATTTTAATGAAATAAGAAGGAATCATATATTGGGGAAGATGATTCTTCATATTATCCCGGATATAATTTTCTTCCAGGTCATTGTCGGAGATATAATAAGCAATGATGAATTTCTTTGCCTTAGATTCATCTTTTATCGCTATAAAGCAATCCTTTATACCTGTGCATTTATTTAGAACGGCACTTATCTCGCCAAGTTCGATACGATATCCCCTGATTTTCACTTGGTCATCCGCTCTGCCTGCAAATAGTAAATTTCCATCCTCGGTATACTTAACTAAATCTCCAGTTTTATATAGTTTCTTTGAAGGATTGAACGGATTTGGAATGAAACTATCAACGTTTTTCTCCGGATTATTTATATACCCTCTTGCAATGCCTTTTCCGCCGATATACAGCTCGCCTATTTGACCCTTAGGAGTGGGCTTCATCCTGGAATTGAACACATACGCTTCTGCATTTAAGATTGGCTTTCCAATCGGGATCACTGTATCATCACTTGGAAGTACCTTATATGCTGTCGAAACGACAGTGCCCTCAGTTGGCCCGTAATTATTATATAAATCAAAATTCAAATGATTGGGTATCGTTTTTAAACGATCTCCCCCTGTCAAGATGGCTCTGATTGATTCTGGAAATTTCATATCGTTGATAAATAATTGCTCGAGCAGTCCCGTTGAAAAAAACGCGAGTGTGACTTTCTCCTTTTCTAACTTCTCCGAAAGGATGTCTACATCCAATAAATCATAGTAATCCAATATCACGAGTTTATTCCCATTTGTCAGATAAGGGAATATCTCCCAAACAGAAGCGTCAAAAGATGTATTCGAAACTAGTAAAGCAGCATCTTTTCCATCGACAGAATAATAATGGATATGCCAATTACAGAGGTTAGCCAACCCTCCATGTTCAATCATGACCCCTTTAGGTTTTCCCGTTGTTCCTGAAGTGTAGATGATATAGGCCAGATCACTTTCCGATATCTTTCTTGAAACGAATTCTTCGCATTCAATTTCTCGTTCTTTTAGTATGTCTTCGATACATATTAGTTTTCCTTCATCACCGGGATACATTGAAAGTCCTTCTTCATTACTTAAACAATATGTGATTTGAGAATCCTCAATCATATGTTTCAGCCGTGACTCTGGTTGTGACGGGTCCAAAGGCACATATGCCGCCCCAACTTTCATAATGGCTAAAATGGCCGTAACCATATTGATCGATCGATCCATAAAAACCCCAATTCTATCTTCTACATTTACATGGTTTCGGAATAATCGGTGCGCCACCTGATTTGCCTGGGCATTTAACTCGCTATACGTCACTTGGTCATCACCATGAACAATGGCAACATCACTGAAATTTGTACTTACTTTATTCTCAAACCTAGTTATTACATCTTCAAAACGCTGATCTTCCACTTCTTGATTTACATTGCCTGTACCCATTTCGATTATTGATCGTAACTGTGCAGGCTCTAAGTAGGTGATGTCCTTTATCTTCTTGCTTTCCTCGGTTGTAATCTCTTGCAGCCAATACTGAAAGTTACTAGCCATTCTTTGAATCGTCGCTTTATTAAATAATGATTTGTTGAATTCAAACGAAATGAATAATTCATCCCCATCCATTTCTTCTGCCTGAACAACTAAATCAAATTTAGCTTTAAAGGTATTTATTTTTTTCGGCTTTAACGTGAAATTTCTATATGCCAGCTTTTCTTTTTGGTTATTTTGCAGGACAAATACTGTATCGAACAATGGCGTATTTTCCATGGTTCTTTCTGCCGATAAATATTTCAATATTTCCTTAGTAGGTAAATTTTGATGGTCAAAAACACCTGCAATATTTTTTATATTTTTCCGCAAAATTCCTTCAAATGAATCTTCCTGGGATACATTTAATTTAAAGGGCAATGTGTTGACGAAATATCCTATCAATTGTTCAGTATCCACATGGTTTCTCTTTGCCAAAGGACTTCCGACGACAACTTCCTCTTCATCAAAGTACACCGATAAAAAGGTTTGATAGGCGGTAAGCAAACTCATGAACAAAGTAGATTTCGTTTTTTTTTGAAGACTTTCCAGGTTGTTTTGAATTTCTTTAGGTAACAAAAAGCTGATAATATCGGATGGGCTTTTCCCTTCTCCGGTTTTTTGATGATCATATTGTAAAAAGGACTTTTGCCGTAATGCAGTTATTTCATTACTCCAGAACTCATTATCCTTACCACTTACATAATTTGGCGAGTTTTTTTGCCATAAAGCATAATCTCCATATTGGATTGATTGGTTATCTCTATCATTTCGTTCGCCATTCTCGATTTCCTCATAAATGGAAAACCAATCATTGATCATTAATGGAATCGACCAACCATCAAAAATAATATGGTTGATGTTACATAATAATTGATATTCACATTCATTTGTCTTCACTAGCGCCATCGATAAGAGGGGACCATTTCCTAAATCAAATTGCCGTTCCGTTTCTTCCTTCACCAAGTGATTTATTTTTTCTTCCTGCAAGTCTAAAGGAATATCCGAAACATCGAAATAGTTAATATAATGATGAATCGACTCATCGAAAGCCAAGATGCCCATTCCAGCTTCTTCTCTAATGACACTTTTTAAAATTTGATGTTTATTGCTTAGCTTATCTAAAGATAGTTCCAGATTTCCTTCATTCACTTCACCTGATATTTCATACGAAAAAACTATGTTATATAACGATTTGTCTACATTGGTTTGGTGAATGAACCACAAATTTTCTTGTTCATATGTTAAAGGGTATGTATTTCTGCCATTAATATTGATCGGTGTATAATCTTGCTTTACCTCTTCTTTTTGACGAGTTTCTATGACTCGGGATAATTTCATAATCGTATCGTTCTCCAATAAAACTGAAGGAGCAATTTCAATTTGAAATTGCTTTTTAATAGTGACAATTAATCTCATTATCGATAATGAGTTCATTCCACATTCAAGTAGGGACTGATTATTTTTTATAACCCCATTGCCTATGATGCTAACAACCAATTCTCTTACTTTTTCACTAATTGTTTCATCCACTGGACTCTCGATATTCGATGGAGCTTCACAGTCTTTTATGACGAATTTAGGTAATAGGGATTTATCCAGTTTGCCATTTACCGTTAGGGGGATGTTGTCCACCTTGATAAAAAAGCTTGGTATCATATAAGCTGGCAATGAGCTTTTTACACTTTCCCTCAAATAATCAGCAGCTAATTCTTCATCAGCAACATAGTATAAAAATAAATGCATATCATCATTAAACCCTTTATCCATCGTAACGACTGCATTCTTGATGTTTTTCAAATCATTATACGAGCTCTCTATTTCCCCTAATTCAATCCTGAAACCTCTTAACTGCACTTGCTCATCATTCCTGGCGATATATTGCAGATCACCATCATCCAAAACTTTCACTACATCCCCTGACTTATAGTAGCGAACATTATCAATATCCGTAAATTTCACCTTATTCATCATGGTATTTTTATAGTAGCCTAGCGAAACACCTTTTCCTGAAACGTATAACTCGCCCTCTTCATCTCCAGTTACTTCTTCTCCATGTTGATTCATCACCTTGAACCCAAGATGAGGCAAGACTTTTCCGATATTCGTAATTCCTTTTTCCACATCACTCTTAGCGATTTCTTTGTATGTTACATGAACGGTGGTTTCAGTTATTCCGTACATATTTATTAGCTTTGGCAGCCTGCCATTTTCGGGCGAAAACCACTGCGTCAATTTCTTGAAGTTTAATGCTTCCCCTCCAAAAATGATGTATCTTAAACTTAATTCATTTTGTCGGTTTATGAGTTCACCAATCACCTCGAAGAAAGCGCTTGGTGTACAATTGAAAACGGTTGTTTGTGTATTTATTAATAAATCAACAAAGGATATTGGATTTCTGCTTTCCTCAAATGAAACCACTACAACTTCTCCGCCATATATCCAAGCCCCCCACATCTCCCAGACGGAGAAATCAAATGCGTAGGAATGGAAAAATGTCCATATATCTTTATTATTAAACTCGAACAAACCGTCGCAGCCTAAAAACAAGTTCATGACATTTTCATGTGAAACGCAAACTCCTTTAGGCTTTCCTGTAGAGCCCGATGTGAAAATAATATAGGCTGGATCCTCTGGATCAATTAAGGTATGGAAATTCTCACCTGTCATATCATTTGAATTCTCTATCACTTCATCGAGGGTTACATAATTGCAATCAATGCCGCTAATCCGGCCTTTATCCCCAATCAATAACTTCAATTCTGAATTCTTTATTATATGCTTTACTCTTTCATCAGGACTTTTAGGGTCGATAGGTACATAGGTAGCCCCCAATTTAAGGAGTGCTATGATTAAAAATAAAACATGCTCCGACTTTTCAATATAGATTCCGACATTATCTCCTTTATTTATCCCTTTGTCCTTTATGTACAGCGCCATTTTATTTGCCAAGATATTCGTTTCTTTATATGTAAATTGCATATCCTTATTTCTTACTGCAATATTGTCTCCATATTCCCTAACACTTTCTTCAAATAGATTCGCTAAAGAATTCATCTTCATCATTTTCCCCCATTATTTTAAATATGTGCCTGATGCAACTGTCAGCATATGAAAAACTAAAGAAATTAAAGCTATTACAATCGTTATGATTATTGCATTTCTTCTCTTGACGAGCGCCAACTTTTCCAAACTAAAACTGAATAGTATTAAACTGACAATGTAAAATAATTCAAACTCGGCCATGAAGGTGTGAAGGATGGAACTTTTATCATGCACCAGTAAGGATAAACTAGTAAATGTCGTTTCCTTGCTCTTAACCAATAATGCAATTATGGCATTAACACCAGATCCAATTACGATGCATATCCCAGCATTTATGACAGCTTGGCAAATTCCTTTAATATTTACCGGTCTTTCTTTTAAAACTAAGAATAATAGGCACACAATTAATATTTGAATGATGAAAGTAACCAATAACCCTAGAGCCCCCATTATAATTGTGTTAATGGCAAAACTCATGGCTCCGATTTCTGAAATGGACATGCCATTTAATACATTCATTCCTTTTTGATCCGCAGAATATAACAAAAGCGTCGTTTCTATACCTGCGATTAAACTGAGTAGTAATAACGAAAATATTAACTTATGAACTCTATCCTCTTTTTTAAAAAGATATTGTACTAATTTATTATTGTTTTTAAATTCAGCATTTGCTTCCATTTTTAATTCCATTGGTATTCCCCCTCAATTATTTTCGTAGAATTTATTGGAAAGGTAACGCTTCTTATTTCATCATTCACGAGTACAACCGTTGATTTGTACTGGGGAAAATTTCTATAGAAAAGTGAGATGCTATCATGATTCATTTCAACCTTGGAAACCTCATAGATTTCAAGTGGAGAGGTCAATCCTGTTTTTAGTATTTTTGATAGACTTTCTTTTGCACTAAAGAAAATTTCCTTACTTAAAAGACCTTCACTTTCCTTAATCATTTTTTTCTCAGATTCCGTTAAATAGGTCTCTAAAAATTCAGAATCAGTTTTCGTTTTAGTTTCAATATCGATTCCCATTGGATGCAGTTGATCAAAAATCAATATTCCGAATGTTTTATCCGTATGAGTGATGGATATACCTATGTTCATGTTCATTAATAAGAACAAGTTATTAACAATAATCGGCTGTCCAAAGACTCCTTTCAACAGTGATACATTCTTTATTTCATCCAAACCTATATCTAAAAACTCCATAATTGCTTTTTTTCCAAAGTACAAACTTTTCTTTGCTTCGATGGTTCTTTTGCCATTTTGCAAATTAAGATAATTCCATTCCTTTTCGTTGAAAATATCATCAATATAGTCCAAATTGACTGAATCCGCTTCATAAAACTTGATGTAAGATTTATAAATTTTTTTCTTATTCATAAAATATTCAATCAATTATAATTTCCCTCCCCTCTTTTTTTTGGAATTCCGCATTTTTTCTCCATTTTTTTCCTCAAAAATTTCTTTTTTTAAACAATTATTTCATTTATTAGGTTAATTATTACCTATTATCATTATCGATAACACTTTATCACAACAATTTTGCCGAGTCCATTAAAAATTTGTAAATTATCTACATTACATAATAACTTTACCAATTTTTATTACTTTTCCTTCTTAGTAGTATTTTCATAGGGAATTTAGTATGAAACACTTTAAAAAGTGTGTATGAAATGAATAAATTTTCTAATTAAAAAAACCATATTTTATTTTTCACTATAATTTGTGAAAAATAAAATATGGTTTTCATACTGTTCGATCATTTTGGTTGTTTCGTGAAAATGTGCATTGCCTTTTTTAATATCTCATTCTCTTCCTGTAAATCTTTAATTATTTTATCCTTTTCTTCTTTTAGACTGAGACCTGAAAAACCAATACTGGAGTCCGCCTGTCCCTCTTCATTTGTTTCTTTATAGATATTGACCCAATTTCTTAATGTAGGTGTCGAGATATTAAGTTCTTCGGCCAATTCCCTAGGTTTTCTGCCTTCTTCCAATACTAATCGAGCAGCATAAATTTTAAAATCTCTATCATGGTGCTTCCCCATAATAAGACACTCCTTTATTAAATTTATTTAGTGCCGATTTTCTGTACTTTCTTTATATACTTTTCTAATATAACGACTTTCATATATTATATTTCAACCTATTAATCAAAACGGAATTGATCGCTATTACGATCATTAATATTATGAGGGCTCCCATCAGGGGTTGGACACTGAACCAAACCAAGCCAAAATGAATGGCTGTAACCATGATTAATAATGGCAATCCATAAAGCAGGCTTATTAATACATTGGGGTTTGATTTAATGGCAGCAGATGGATTCTCCCATTCTATACTTGGATTTTTCATATCATATAATGGTGTTAGAAGATTATAGCAAACCACTAAACAAGAAGTTATTAATAACATGACTGCATTTTCCATTTCCCAATAGCCAAAAAGTGCAAATATCATAAAGCTGATCAATACGGCTATAATTCCTATTATTGATGAAAATATCACTTTAGAAAAATAAACATATTTTTCATCAAAAGGGGCACTTTTCAGTAAATAATGATATTTCCCTTCTCTTGAATATGGGGTTCCACTTATATTATTAATACAACACAAGAAAAGGACCGAATATGAAAAGTACTTATCAAAGACTCCCTCTTTCGTTATATTCAAATAATTCGGGAACACTTCATTCTGAATCAGCAATAACATGACAAGTGAAAAGACCGGCGGCAATAAAAGACCTAAAGCGATTTGCATCTTAAAATATGCTTCAGACTTAATGATCCATATCTCTCTTTGTAAATAGTTACTCCATTGATTTTTTGATATATTAACCTTTGAGTTTTTCATATTCGCTTTGTTATTTCCCAATAACCCGTTTTTGAAATAATTAACGGAAATGTTTTCTATAATAAATGAATACAATAGGAAACCAATTACTAGTATCGAAATATAAATCATAATAAATTGAACTGTTATTTCATTTGATACAAAAGCATCCAGTATCCACTTAATCACTGGAATCATATTTGCGGTTTCAAACATATGTCTCATTATGAATTCCAACGAGTTTTTTAGACCTTCAATAGAATTCAAATCTATTTCCGAGATGACCTTTGATATGGCAATCGATGATTTTCCAGTAAAATATACAATGGAAATAATCGCAAGCATGAGAATGACAGCAATGTTCACCAGTAAGTATGCTACTTTATTTTTGAATCTATAATAATACCTATTAATGCACGATAAGATAAAAAGCAGGAGCAAAGCCGTTAAACCATTGACAATCGGTAAAAATATGAATAATTTAAACGCTTCCATAAACTTTAGATCGACTATCAAGAAGCCTATTGTTGGCACCTGGATTACCATTGATAAGATGGTGGGGACCCATAAGCTACTTAACACCTTAGCCCTTGATATTTCTTTATAGGTGAGTGGCAGAGGCGCCAATACTTTAAATTCATAATACGCAAATATTTGTGATGTTGACAAATAGCAAACCAATGCAAAGACGAGAATGCTAGAAGTCGTTACATTATAAAACAGGAAGACCTCGGTATCTCCAAGGAAATAAACAAAGGCGTTTACGACAGTCAACTGCAAAAACATATAAAAAACGGCTATTATCAGTACAGCCTGCAACATTGTCTGCTTGGGCATTTTATAGAAGGAAGAAATGAAAAATCTAGTTAACTGAAGTTTTTCCTTCATATACCTGAGCCTCCATAAAGGTAGATTCTAATGAACTTTCACCTATTATATTTTGTATTTCATCATGCAGGATGATTTTCCCCTCTTTTAAAATAGCCACTGTATTACAAATTTTCTCTGCCACATCCAGCAGATGCGTCGAGAAAAACACTGTACCGCCCGTTTCAACATATTGTTTGATTAACCCCTTAAAAACTAAAACGGCGTTTGGATCTAATCCATTTAACGGTTCATCCATAATGATGATCGGGGGATTAATGGTAAAAGCCGCTATCAGGGATACCTTATGCATCATTCCATAGGAATAACTTCCCATTGGCTTTTTAATGGACTCCTGCATCCCAAACCGATTGATATATTTCCCCAAACGTTCTTTGTCATCATTTCCATATAGGTTCATCAAGAAACGAATCCAATCAAATCCCGAAACATTGTTAAAAACATTGATAGTATCAGGGATGAAGAAAAATTGTTTTTTATATTCTTTGCCGTCTTCTTTGGTCAGGCCATTTATTTCAACCCTTCCATTTTCAGAATCTAAAATCCCCGTAATAATGTTCAGCGTCGTGGTTTTCCCTGCACCATTTGCCCCAATAAAACCTAAGATTTCCCCTTTTTTGATTTCTAGATTTACGCCATTCAAAATCTTCTTGGCCGAGTAGCTTTTCTCTAAATCTGTGATGCTTAACAAAGTTATCATCCTCCCATCACTTCATGATTAACACATTTCCATCCCCAACTTACTCGTTATTGAACTTCTTTTTTAAAATCCATATGTTCGTTACCAATATCGTTACTGCCGTTAACGCAAGTGCCGCTATTGCACCCCAAATCGCCTGTGAATTGACTGTGCCTAAAATCAGTACTTCCATGGCATGTTTACTCATGCTTGCCGGATTCACATTGTCTATAACCGGACTTAATCCAACTATGATTCTACAGCCGAGGAGAAATACTATCGAAATTAATGCAATAATACCCTGACTATTAAAAATGGTACTGATCATCGTCGTGAATGAAACGATAAATAGGATCCACAGCAGATAGAACAGCAAAGCCACTACTAAATTCCCAAAATCAACACTCGTAAACAAAAAAACTACATACAGATATGAAACCAAATATCCCAATGCTACACTGCATGCAACAAACAGATAATTGGAAATGATTTTCCCGCTTATATAAGATCCAACCGTCACTGGCCTTGTAAGAATGAAAGCCAGCATTCCATTTGCTTTATCGGATTGTACGACTCCCATCATGGAAACGATGATGATCATGACCCCTAGCTGATCGAATTGAGACCCTAAGGTACTAGCAAGAACTTCGCCGCCTTTTTGGGCAGCCATGCTTGGATCAATGGTGATCCCTTGGCCCCCGCCCAGTGCCTCTAATATTGAAGGTAAATAATAGCTTACGACGGGTTGAGTTATTCCTAAAAATATAAATACAAGCGGCAGCCAAATCACTTTATATTCACGTAACATCTGAACAAATTCCTTTTTAGCTAAAACGGCAAAATTATTCATTTTTCCACCACCAATTTTAAGAATATCTCTTCCAGTGTATCGTTATCTATTTCGAACCTTACAAGATCAACATTATGCTCCAAAGCATTCGCCAGTAACATATTCTTGTTTGACTCAATATTTTCCACTTCTATTTTCAATTTATTTCCCATTACCTCTACACCTTTGACAAAGTTCAAGCTTTTAACGTTTTCAATCCATTTTTGACTTTTAGAGGTTATGTCGACATTGATTTTATTTCCGCTATTCCTGTTTATTAATTCCGACATTGTTGTGTCCTCAATTTTTTTACCACTTTTTATAATGACAAACCTCTCACATATTTCTTCTGCATCGCTTAATATATGCGTCGATAATAAAATTGTCGTATCTTTCTTTATCTCTTTTATGATGTTTAACACTTCTCTCCGGCCGATTGGATCCAATGCAGAAACCGGTTCATCCATGACAATCAATGCTGGTTTATGTAACAGCGCCTGTGCAATTCCAAGCCTTTGTTTCATTCCGCCAGAAAAAGTCCGCACCTTGGAATTCTCTTCCCCGCTCAACCCCACTTTCGACAATATCTCTGGAATGCCGCTTAATAATTCTTCCCTCTTGATACCTGAGAGCTGCCCCATGAAAGTGAGGGTTTCTTTGGCAGTCATCCATTGAAAGAAGTTTGGGTATTGTGGTAAATAGCCTATTTCCTTTTTCATTTTTGAAATTTTCTTACCATCAAGCAATACTTCTCCCATACTTGGATCTATAATATCTGAAATCACTTTTATTAGTGTCGATTTACCAGCCCCATTTGGCCCTATCAATCCAACACATTCCCCTGATTGCAGTTCCATTGAAAAATTATTGACCGCTGTTTTTTCTTTGAATTTTTTTGTAACATTTTTAATCTCTAATTTCATATTCTTTCACTGTCCTTTCTACCAATAACGAAGTACAGAATTGGACCGATAGTATTTGCAAAAATAATGATGAGTGTCCACAATAAAACATTTTTCCTCGTCTTTCGATTTCTGTATAAATCAATTAATGCTATAAGCACTAAAATCATTCCAATAGCAATTACCGGTAAAATAATCGGCAGAATAGACATGAAATCAATATCTTTCAATTCGTTCCATCCATAATGCAATTCCATATATACCACTCCTTTGAAAACGAAATATTATTATCATTATCGATAATGATAACATGAAAAATGGAATTTTGCACCTATTTTTTTCTTTAATAAAATATTGTTTTAGTTTTTATTGTTATTTATAATGATAATATTATCACAATGAATAATAATAAAAATATAGTGTTATTTATTAAATTTTTTTCATGAAGACATTATTTTTTTACACTTATTTGAAAAGGCTTATTATTTACTTCGAAAAAATATTTCTGTACTATTATTTTTCAAACCGTGTCATTTTTATAAATGAAAATGATTCAAACATTACAATATATGATGAATTAAACTTATTATTCATGGTCAACATTAAAATTGATTGAAACTTATCCAGTTATAATTTCCAATGTGAGGAGAATAAGATGATTAATAAAGCTGAAATTTTAATGCATCCTGTAAGAATAAAGATTACCCAAGCTTTAATGAGAAACAGGGAAAATGGCTTAACACCATTGGAAATGTTAAAAGTCATTAAAGATGTACCCCAAGCAACATTATATAGACATATACAGGTTCTGTTGGATTCAGGGGTCATTCGCATTGTAAAAGAGAAAAAGGTGAGATCCGTTTCCGAAAAATACTATGTTTTAAATGAAGAAGAAGCGCGACTTAGCGGGGAAGAATGGAAAAAATCTTCTAATGAGAAAAAGGTGAATTATTTTTCTTATTATCAATTATCCCTTATGACTCAATATCAAAACTATCTTAATAAATTAGAAGAAAGAGACTGCGCAGAGGATGGTTCAACCTTTTCCCTTTTAGAACTAAAGCTTGATGATGAAAGCTTTATTAACTTCCAAAATGAATTGAACGATTTAATGTTAAAATACTACAAAGCTACGAATCAAAGTGCTAAACAAGACTCTCCTATTCGAACAATCGGCGTTACAATTATTCCAGAATCATAAAAAATGAAAAAGCTGTTCCAAAACCATGGACTCAAGAACGGTGAGAATAGTATCTATATATTCAACCAATCAGGTTGCAGTCTCCGTTTTGAAACAGCCATTCATTATGGAAGAAACTCTAAAATGGGCTTACCACCCTTTTTTTTGGGCAGGTCAAAAAGTGCTATACCCCGCTGTCAGCAGCTCCCCAATGCTTCCTTGATGCTGCTGTATACTTCGTCCCACAGGTGCTTTTCTTCAGCAAAAGCTGCAGTTATCTTTTTAATAACTGCCTTTTGCTCTGCCTCGAAACGTTCATCATCCTTGGCCGGCAGGTCAGACCTTAACTCCATTACGTACTCTTGTACCTTTGGTGCACGAGGTCCCCAAACAGCTTTTTCTTCCCCATTCTTATCAATGAATATAAAAATGGGGATCGAACGCGCTGTTCCATTCGTTAAGTATTGATCCATCAGTTCAAGATTTTGATCTCGTAAAACCATGCGAGTTTCAATATTTGCCGCTTCAGATATATTCAGCAATATAGGAATATTCATCATCGCGTCTCCGCACCAGTCTTCAGTAATGACAATGGCTCTAAGTTCCTTCGTCTTTAATGCATCAAAGAACCCTTGGTCCTCTGCAGAAATGGAAAAGCCCTCCTGAATCGATTGTACGTTTTCTTTATGAACTTTCATCGAAGATACAAATTCTTTAGCAGGAATCCCCTTTTCAAACCATTCATTCAGTGTCGTCATACTATTTCTCCTAACTATTTTTACATTAAAAGTACCATAAACCAATTATTATTTCATTGTTTACACACTGAAAAATAAAATGACAAATTGGTAAATTAAAACCATGTTTTCTTTCCCGTGTAGAGGGAAAACTCTAAATACATTCAATAGCTTGGTAACTACCTATTTTATATTTATTAAAACATTGTTTTTTAGTTTAGGAGATGAAATTTTGTGGAAGGTTTTCTCTTTGCGCTACTCCCTGCATTGACATGGGGCAGCTTAGTGCTTGTTGCCGAAAAACTCGGAGGCAACTCTTATAATCAAACACTTGGCATTACAGTCGGTTCATTACTGTTCGCCATCGTGATGTCTTTCATTAATCCGCCGGAATGGAGCAGTGCAGTATGGATTGTCGGCATCATTTCCGGGATAGGCTGGGCATTCGGGCAGTTATTTCAATTCAATAGCGTCAAGGAAATCGGGGTATCGAAAACCGTTCCAATCTCAACAGGACTGCAAATTCTAGGAAATACATTCTTTGCCGTTATCATTTTCAGGGAATGGAATGACAGGATTACAGTCATCATCGGCATTGTTGCAATAATCTGTTTGATTACAGGTGTCTTGCTGACGAGCTACGGCGATGGTGATAACAAAAAAGCAGGTAGCATGAAAAAAGGGATTTTTTATCTTGCCATTTCAACAGTGGGTTATGTTACATATGTCATTGTAGTCAGATGGAATGAAGTTGACGGATGGTCGGCGATCCTGCCTCAAGCAATTGGCATGTTCCTAGCTGCCCTGCTCCTTTCCATCAAACATAAACCGTTTAATAAGTATGCCGGACGAAATATTCTAACCGGAATCATGTGGGCAATCGGCAATATCGGTCTCCTGCTCGCTAATCCAAAAGTGGGCGTTGCCATCGCTTTCTCATTTTCCCAAATGGGAATCGTCATTTCGACTTTAGGCGGCATCTTTCTTTTAGGAGAGAAAAAGTCCAAAAAGCAAATGGCCTTCGTCATCATCGGATGTGTACTCGTAATTACTGGCGGAATCATGATCGGCTTTACAAAAGAATAGTCAAAGGAGAGATAATTGATGTATGAAGATTTAGAGAAAAAAGTAGTCGTGATCACTGGGGCGGCAAAAGGGTTAGGAAAAGCCATGGCCGAAAGGTTCGGTAAAGAAAAAGCACATGTAGTATTGAATTATCACACTGAAAATGGCGACCATAAGGAAATCATCAAGACGATTGAAGCTGCCGGCGGGAAAGCCGCAGCCATTCAAGGAGACGTTTCAAAGGAAGCGGATGTGAAGAAATTGCTTTCATTCGCTGTGGACACCTTTGGTACAATCGACATCATGATCAACAATGCCGGTATTGAAAATGAAGTGCCAAGTGAAAAATTGACACTTGAAGATTGGCAGAAAGTCATCGATGTAAATCTAACGGGTATGTTCCTGGCTAGCAGGGAAGCCATCAGTTATATGCTTGATCATGGTATTAAGGGGAATATCATTAACATGTCTTCCGTTCATGACCGGATTCCTTGGCCTCATTTTGTCCACTATGCAGCAAGTAAGGGCGGAGTGAAGATGATGACAGAAACCCTTGCACTTGAATATGCTCCTAAAGGGATTCGCATTAATAATATTTCTCCTGGCGCAATCGACACACCAATCAATGCCGAAAAGTTCAATGACCCAAAAGCTAAACAAGAAGTCATCGACCTGATACCGATGGGATATATCGGAAAACCGGAACAAATTGCCGCTTGTGCTGCTTGGTTAGCTTCCGCTGAATCAAGCTACGTAACGGGCATGACCTTATATGCTGACGGCGGAATGACCAAATATCCAGGATTCCAAGCAGGAAAAGGCTGATCTTAACTTAGCTATATGGATAGGAGAAAAGAATTTGAGGGACTAGGATTTCTCCTATGTCCCTCATTCCTTTGTCATCCCCTTATATATGTCTTTATTTGATGGATTCTAATGATGAAAATACGACTAATCTAATCCCCTATTCCCGTTAATTACCTATTTTCTTCATAAACAAACCGATTTTTTGGATTCTTTAATCCAAGGTGATCACGGAGAGTGTCTCCTTCATAGTCCAAACGGAACAAACCCCTCTCCTGTAAAATTGGAACAACCTTCTCGACGAAATCCTCTAAGTCGCCTGGTAACAGTGGAAATTGAATCATAAAGCCATCTGCAGCTTTTTCAGTAAACCATACCTCCATTTCATCAGCTACTTGACTTGGTGTACCGACAAATCTATCTCGTCTGGCAGGACTGAAAAATCTCGCATATAATTCACCAACTTTTATGTCTTCTTCACCAATAATTTTCTTCATTTCATTAAAGTTACTTTGTATGCTATTTACTGATGGAAATTCAACATCCTTCGCTGGTGTATCTAAAGAATATTTTGAAAAATCTACGTTACCCATATAACCAGAAACGAATTTCAAACTCTGATAAGGGTCGACGAGACTTTGGAGTTTATTGTATTTTTGAATGGCTATTTCCTCGGTTTCTCCGATAATAGGGGAAATGCCGTGAAGGATGTGGAGCTCTTCCACGCTTCTTCCAAAATCCATTAAAGACGATTTTAATTCTTGGTAATATCGTTTGGATTCTTCAATGTTATCCCAATGTGTGAAAACGACTTCGGCTGTTCGAGCGGCTAATCGCTGCCCTTGTATAGACGCACCCGCTTGAATGATAACCGGCTGCCCCTGCGCCGAACGTGCAATATTCAACGGACCTTTTACCGAAAAATAGTTGCCTTTATAACGAAGCTCATGCACTTTATCAGGATTAAAAAATTGTCCCGTTTCTTTGTTATGCACAAACGCATCATCTTCCCACGAATCCCATAATCCTTGGACAACGTCGATGAACTCCTCCGCTCGTTCATAACGATGATCGTGTGCCCAATGTTTATCACGACTGAAATTCAAGGCAGTCTCTCCGGTCGCATCAGCTGTAGTAACAACATTCCATCCCACCCGTCCGCCGCTTATATGGTCAACAGAAGCAAATTGGCGAGCGAGTACATATGGTTCACTGTACGTTGTAGAAGCTGTCGCCCCAATGCCGATTTTTTCTGTAGCTGCAGCTAATGCTGTAATTAGTATAATCGGATCAAATCGATTAAGTATTTGAGGATGCGATTCTTGATTAATGGCCAAACTATCTGCCACAAAGGCAAGGTCAAATTTCCCTTTTTCCGCAATTTTTGAGAGTCTTTGCAAAGCTTTCACATCAATACTTGCATTCGGATTTGATGCCGGATGCCGCCACGACGCAACATGCATACCTGTTCCAATCAGATAAGCAGCTAACTTCATCTTTCTGTCTTGAGCCATTCTAATCTCTCCTTCCTTATTTATTAGAATATATCTCCTTATAACTGCTCAATTCTTTCAAGGTAATGAATGTTGGAATATAGTTTCCATTGTAAGTTTCTTCAATAAATTTAGCCGTTTTCTCTGATTGATAGAGATCAACTAATTTTCGGTAAATTTCATTGTCTTGATCTTCACTCCTAGCCGCTATGATATTAATATAAGGCTTTGCAGTACTACTTTCATAAATAAGAGCATCTTCTAAATTTAGTCCCGCTTCTACCGCAACTCCATTATTAATCACCGAACCAGCTGTATCTTCCATCACACGTGGGGCACTGGCACCATCGACAGGAATAATTTTGATTTTCTTCGGATTTTCCTTTATTTTGTCCTGTCCACCATTCCCGTCAAAGTCATCCACAACCTTTAAGAGTTTTGCTTCTTGTAATAGCAATAAAGATCTTCCCCAGTTAGCTTGATCATTGGGCACAGCAATTTGTGCACCATTTGGGATCTCTTCCACCGATTTATATTTGCTTGAATACAAACCGAGAGGAGCAATAATTGTAGTCCCAATTGGAACGATGTCTGTATTATTTTTCGCATTAAATGAATCTAAATAGGCAACATGTTGAAAGGCGTTGATATCAATATCCCCTTCTGCCAGCGCTTCGTTCGGATCATAAGCCGATGAGAAATTAACAATTTCAATTTCCACCCCTTCTTTTTCAGCCTGTTCCTTTAAAAATTCCCATGTTCGAAGTTCAGAATTTCTAATCCCTACCTTCACTTTCGTTTGTTTCCCTCCTGCATTCGTTGAATCACTTGAGCAACCTGCCAATAACACCCCCAAGATAAGCAGTATAGGTAAAATACATTTTTTCATCATTCATTCCACTCCCCCTCTGTAAACTACCGCCACTACACTCTTCTAATTTTCCGTTCGAATATATTTCCTAAACTTTGTACTCCCTGAACAACAATTACTAGAATTACAACGGTGACGAATATCGTAATAGTGCTAAAGCGTTGATAGCCATATGTTATCGCTACATCTCCAAGTCCACCGCCACCTATAGCTCCTGCCATGGCTGTAGCGCCCACTAAACCAATTGTTGCAGTTGTTATACTTAGAATTAATGACGCAAAAGCCTCAGGCATTAAAAACCTGAAAATAATTTGTAACGGCGTTGCTCCCATGGCTTTCGCGGCTTCAATAATGCCTTCATCCACTTCCAATAGCGAATTCTCCACAAGTCTTGAGATATATGGGCCAATATGAAGCACGAGTGGCACAATTGCCGCTGTCGTACCAATCGACGTACCAACAATTAGTCTTGTAAATGGAATAATCGCCACAAGCAAGATAATAAACGGAATCGATCGGAAAATATTTACAATCGGATTCACTATAGAAAAAATAAATCTATTTTCATAAATATGACCTTTTCTTGTTACAACCAATAAAATGCCTAAGAATATTCCAATGATGCTTCCAAAAAAAAGTGAAATACTAACCATGTACAGCGTTTCCCACAAGGCGTTTAAAATGAGTTCTTTGCTTACTTCCATCCTTCGTAACCTCCTTCACTTTGACATTTTGATTCTTTATAAACTGTAATGCCCGATCAATTTCATCTTCATTTCCTATTATTTCAACAATTAAATTACCAAATGGGATGCCTTGTAACTCAGTAATATTGCCGAACAGAACGTTTATTTCCACGTTAAACCTCTTCGCTGTTTTTGAAACGATAGGCTGCCCAGAGCTCAATCCCAAAAAATCAATTTTAAAAATTCGGCTGAAATAGGCATCCTCATTGAGCAATCCATAAACACTTGATGGCACTTCATCGCGAACAACCGATCGAATGAAGTTACGTGTTGTTTCTGTTCGCGGACGGGCAAAAATATCGATCACATTTCCTGATTCAATCACGCTCCCATCCTCCATCACTGCAACCCGATTACAAATTTCTTTAATCACTTCCATTTCGTGCGTGATAATTAGAATGGTAATTTTATATTCTTCATTTATCCGTTTCAACAGATTCAGGATTGATTTTGTTGTTTGTGGATCCAATGCCGATGTTGCTTCATCACATAATAGAATCGAAGGGTTTGTAGCCAAAGCACGGGCAATCCCGACACGCTGCTTTTGTCCACCTGAAAGTTGATTTGGATAGTTCATTGCTTTGTCTTCTAGACCAACAAAGCGGAGAATCTCATTAACTCGTTCTTCAATCTCTTTTTTCTTTTTTTTACTTAACAATAATGGCATCGCCACATTATCAAAGACTGTTTTTGAATTAAGTAAATTAAAATGCTGAAAAATCATGCCAATATTTTTCTTAGCTTCACGCAAATCTTTTTCAGACATCTTGGCAAGATTTTTTCCTTCTACAATCACTTCACCTGAAGTAGGATATTCCAGTAGATTCACAGTTCGGATGAGTGTACTTTTTCCGGCTCCACTAAAACCGATAACCCCGAATATATCCCCTTTTTCAACGGTTATATTAATCTCCTTTAACGCTTCAATTTTCTTCTCCCCGTCATCAAAAACTTTTGAAACCCGACGAAATTCTATCAAAGTGGCCATCTCCTCTTTTTAATTAGCTTGGTATAGAAGCCACCCTTAAAACGCGGGCACGACGGCTCCTTCATATTGATCTAAAATAAATTCTTTGACCTTTTCCGTCGTTAATGCATTCGCAAGCTTTTGGATCGCTTTATCGTCCTTATTGTCTGGACGAGCAACTAAAATGTTAACATATGGTGAATCCTTCCCTTCAATTATCAGTGCATCATCGAGAGGTTTTAACCCTCCTTCCAGAGCATAGTTTGTGTTAATGGCCGATGCTTCCACATCATCTAGCGAGTGAACTAAAAGGGGGGAATCGACTGGAATGAATTCTATTTTTTTAGCATTTTTTGTAATGTCCTCAATCGTATAATCCCCTGACTTAGAAGCATCCAACTCAATGATATTATTTGCCGCAAAAAGCTGTAACGATCGCGAAAAGTTTACTGGATCTTTCGGTACGGCTACTTTCGCTCCGTCTGACAATTCACCTATAGACTTAATTTTTTTGGAATAGACACCAAATGGTTCAATATGTACACCCTTCACATTAACCAAATTCAGACCACTATCTTTATTTACTTGCTCTAAGTACGGGGTATGTTGAAAGAAGTTTGCATCCAATTCTTTGTCTGCTGTTTGTTGATTCGTTTGAATGCCATCCGTAGAAATCACTACATCCAGTTTCACGCCTTGTTTTTCTATATCCGGTGCGACAAACTCTAAAATTTCTGCATGTGGTATTGAGGCTGCACTAATTTTCAAAGTCACTTCCTCATCCTTGTCTCCTTTACTCTCCGATGATGTTTGCTCATTACTTCCACAAGCTCCCAATATCAGCAATACTACTGTTAAAACCGTTACGGACAGCCATTTAATATTCTTCAATGTTTCTCGCTCCTCTTTTTATCCTTTTATATTGGAATAACAAATATTTATCAGCTGCTTCATGCCCGCTGGAATCTTTTCTTTTCCTTCTATATGACAGTCTCTTCCCCTAAGAGAACCGGACTCAACAACTGAAAAGACTGAATCCGTTCTGCTTCTGTTCGAAGCGGTGTATGCAAAATAAATTCATCCACTTGAAAAACTTTCTGAAGTTCCTTTAAAACCCCGTAAACATATCCTGGAGTCCCAGCAATAACACTTGCGCTCTGCTCTTCTATTTCGTAAGCTTCACCCGCCTGCTTCTCAAATGACTCAGCCTGCTCACGTGATTGAACTGTCAGCGTCCGGCCACTTTGAAGATGAACTTTAAATAGTTTTTGTTCGCTTGCCAGCTCCTCTGCTTTTTGTTGGGTAGGAGCTGCCACAACCGCTACTGATACGATAAAACGACCTTCTGGGTACTTGCTTCGGTAAGCAGAGGACGCTTCATACAGCATGGTATCATCACTATTAATAAATCTGGCGAATACAAAATCCATTCCGAGGTTAGCGGCTAGTTGAGCGCTGTCTGAACTTGCACCAAGCAGAAAGGTTTCTGGCTTTTCAGGCGGTATCGGTGTTGCTTGAATACCAGAGAGCAAGTGATCATCATTAATCGAATTTTCAATAAACTTTTGCAATAAGGATGCACGTTCCCCAAAATCTTTTCCATCATTTACAGTTCCAAATTGTAAGGCCTTTGTTGATAAAGGAAATCCACCTGGTGCTTTACCAATGCCAAGATCTACCCTGCCCGGGGCAAGAGTGGATAAAACATGAAAATTTTCAGCGACTTTATAAGGACTGTAGTGCTGAAGCATGACACCTCCCGAACCTACACGAATGGATGTGGTTTTCGATAATAAATAAGAAATTAATACTTCCGGTGAAGATCCAGCAACTTGTTCCATATGATGATGTTCCGATACCCAAAAACGGGTATATCCCCATTCTTCAGCTTTTTGAGCTAGGTTTACGGTTTGCTTAAGTGCATCAACTGCCGAATTCCCAGGAAAAATGGGGCTTTGATCTAATATTCCAAGCTTAAAACTCATATGACATCTCTCCAATCATTAATACCTAGTTAACAAATCGAATTAGTTGTTTTAATGTAATTGAAATTCATCCTAACATTGTAAACAAGCACTTGACAACACCTTATTTGATAGAAAAATTTATTTAATTGATAAAAAAATTCTATCAATTGCTTATGAATTTGGAATGCCTTTGTCTAATAATTAACCATGCTCTCGCCTATCATGGTTTGAGATCTATTCTTCTTACCGCTATCAAAATAAGATTCATCATTGAGAGGAAGAGAAAAGGAGAGAGGAGTCTATGAAAAGCTGGAATGAAAGAATGAAGAGTGGCTATGTATGGAAGGTAAAATGGGGGGAACGTTCGCATCATGACTATGCTTGAAATCAAGTTGGAACGAAACCTTTGGAATTACAACAACAATGGTACTAGGCACGAAATCGTGTCTGGCACCTTTGTCATGTATATTCACCACTTACCATGGTTATATAATAAATCCTTGGCACTTTCAAATAAAAAATGAGCGGCTTTAATAATGGAATTTTCATCAACAGTAAAAGCTGGATGATGCCAATCTTCGTTTCCGTTTGTACCAAAAAAGGCAAAGGTACCGGGGATATGTTGAAGGTAATAAGCGAAATCTTCACCACCCATTGAAGGTTCTGGATTGATTACATGTAATGATTGCCCCAAAGCAGACCTGCTTGCCATCTCTGTGACAGCTGGATGATTATGTAGCGCGGGGGGCCCAGGAAACCAATCAATCGTAGCTTCCTGTGAAAAAGCAGCGGCGATATGATTCACAATCGAATAAAACTTATCCTTTATTTCTTCGCGGATTGTAGATTCAAAGGTTCGTATCGTTCCTTCTAGTGTGACGTTACCGGGAATCACATTCCAAGTGTTTCCCCCTGTTATTCTCGTTACACTCACCACAGCACTTTCTAGTGGGGATACATTCCGGCTGACGATAGTTTGAAGAGCCGTAATAAGCTGGGCCGCCGCTGCTATTGGATCCTTTCCACTATGAGGGATGGCCGCGTGACTCCCCTTACCTTGAAGAACAATTTGAAAACGGTCCACCGCCGCCATTAACGGACCTTCTTTTATCCCTATAGTCCCAACAGGTAAATTCGGTTTATTGTGCAGCCCAATTATGGCCGCTACATCGCCAATTTGACCATCTTTTATCACATGCGCCGCACCCCCACCTGATTCTTCTGCAGGTTGAAAAATCAATCGCACGGTACCGTTCAGCTCTGATTGAAATTCTTTTAAAAGGTAAGCAGCGCCAATAACGGCTGCGGTATGGAAATCATGGCCGCACGCATGCATTACTCCTTTTACTTTCGAAGCAAATGGAAGCCCAGTTTGTTCCTCAATCGGAAGAGCATCGATATCCGCTCTTATGGCTACGGTAAGTCCGGGTTTACCACCCTTTATATCTGCAAATACACCTGTTTTCAATCCTGTATTACGGATCTCAATACCCTCTTCCCCGAGCCACTTTTGAATCGATTTTGTCGTTTCGAATTCTTCATTTGATAACTCCGGATATTGATGTAAATGGCGCCGTATCGATATTAAGCGCTTTTCCAGCTCTCGACTCATACAGTCGCCTCCTTCTAAAAATCTAAGCGATAGCATTTTACCAAAATATCATGATTTTGAAATTCTTTCGTTCGATCCCGCTTAAAGCCAAACCATTCATATAGTTTAATGGCTTTATGCATCTTATCAGTGGAATGTAGATACAAACTGGACGCACCTTGCGATTTTGCATAATTTACACTAGCTTTTAATAATTCCTGTGCGATACCGCGTCCCCTTGATTCGGGATGAACGGCCAACAACCGAATGATTGGTGAAAAAATCTCAAGTTCCGGCTTTTCATATGCTTTTTCAGATGACTGAAAAAGCTGTAATGTACCAAGGATATCCTGATTGCACTTTGCAACCAACACCTTATCAACATGTGGATTATCCACCGAGGATTCAATATTATTTAAATATCCTTCCCAAGCTTCCGGGTTCGAATATTCATGTTCATATTGTTGATAACTTTCTACCAATAAGCGGCGCACCGTCTCTTTATCTTCTTCAATCAATTCATCGACTACGATTGTATTAATCATACGTTCTCCTTTGGCCCCTTCCTTTAATTGACCTTTTCTTCTAAAAACGATAAGGAAAAATCTCTTGATATCCGGTTTAAAAATTGTCGTGTTCGATCTTTCTTTGGAGCATTGAAAATCTCCAATGGTGACCCTTCTTCTACAATGACCCCGCCATCCATGAATAGAACACGATCCGATACCTCTTTAGCAAAACTCATTTCATGGGTTACAATTACCATCGTGATGCCTTCCTGTGCAATTGCTTTTATGACAGAAAGCACCTCCCCAACCAACTCAGGGTCGAGTGCCGACGTTGGCTCGTCAAAAAGAATGACTTCCGGATTTAAAGCAAGTGCCCTAGCAATTCCAACACGTTGCTGTTGCCCTCCTGACAATTGTGAAGGGAAATGGTTATGCTTATCTCCTAAACCTACTTTTTCCAACAACAGCTCACTTTCCCGTTTCGCTTGAGCTTTCTTATATTTTCTTGTAACAATTAAGCCTTCCATTACATTTTCCAAAACAGTTTTATGAGCAAATAGGTTATAATGCTGAAAAACCATCGCCGATTGTCTTCTAAGGGACAAGATTTCCCTTTTTGTCGCCTTCTTAGACTTCACCTGTATATCTCCTACTTGAACCATTCCCTCATCTGGTTTCTCCAGAAAATTCAAGCATCTAAGCAAGGTTGTTTTCCCAGAACCACTTGGCCCAAGAATGGTAACTACTTCTCCCTTAGCTATTTTCAAATTAATACCTTTTAAAACGGGCTGCTGGTTAAATGATTTTTTTATATCTTTTAAATAAATCATTGTACTCCTCCTCGATTATAGGCAGTGGCCTTTTTCTCAATTAAAAACGAAAGACCTTCTGCAATGATTGTGAGACCCCAATAAATTAAACCAGCAGCGATAAAAGACTCCAAAAATTTCAAATTGGTGGATGCAACAATATTAGCTGCTCCTGTCATTTCTTTTTGCGATACAATGAAAGCAATGGATGACGTATGCAGAAATCCAATGAAAATATTCGTGAAATTCGGGATGGACTGAGCAATGGCCTGTGGCAAAATAATTCGCGTCATGGCTTGAAACGAATTCATACCCACGGAATAGGCTGCCTCCATTTGGCCATTGGAGACACTGATAATTCCCGATCTGAATATTTCTGATAAATAAGCACCCGCACTCAACGATAAGGCGGTTAAGACAAATAAAATAATCGGAATGGAATTAGATTGTATACCCAAATCAAATTTCTTAGAAATTTGATCGATTAATAATGGAAAACCGAAATAAATAAGCATTATGTGCATGATAATCGGTGTTCCTCTAAAGAAGGAAACATAACCATTTGCAACTCTACATAGAAATTTCACTTTATATATCCTAATCAAGGCAACAGCGAGACCGATAATAAAACCTGCAAGAAGAGGAAGCATCGTTAAGATAAGTGTGATCGGAAGTGCTTTAATAATCTCCTTAAAAGCAGTCCAAATAAATAGAATATCAATCGTCAAGTCCTTCCCTCCTCCCTTTGTTATCCAGTAACAGACACATCAACAGTTTGATGCCGATTAATGCGGTTTTCATAAAGTCTGAATATTTTCTCAAACAATAGCACGACTGCATAATAGATAACAGCTAATGAGAGATAGACTTCGAGAGCATGTGCAGTTGCAGCAATTAATGTCTCTCCCCTACCCATCATATCCATTACGCCGATGGTAAAGGCAAGTGAGGTATCCTTCAAGGATCCGATAATAGAGTTTGCGATATTCGGAAAAGCAATCCGTATTGCCTGAGGAAGCACAATCCGAAAAAAACTTTGACTATTATTCATACCAACAGAATAGGCTGCTTCCGTTTGCCCATAATCGACAGCCTTAATCGCTCCTCGGAATATTTCTGCGAAATGCGCCCCATTACTTAATGCATAAGTAATAATGACAAAATATAGAGCATCCATTCTTGAAATATCAATATTAATGAATAAAAGGATTGCAGGCAGTCCATAAAAAACTAGAAATAATTGTATTAAAATAGGCGTTCCCCGAATGAATGAAATATACAAAATGACAAATTGATTCAAAACAGGGATACGAAATAATCTCAGGATGGCTGCCGCTATCCCGATGACCATTCCTAATAAAACGGATGCTGCCAGAATTTTCAATGTTACTCCAAGATAATATATTAACGTCGGAATGAAATCGACGATTAATGAAGGATCAAATGCTTTCCCCATGCTTTAGCACCTCCGCGCTTACTACTATCTAATTAAAATCCTACTGAATAGTCTGCGCCCAGCCACTTTTTACTTAGTTCGCTAACTACCCCATCTTTTTTCAGCTCCACAAGTGCTTCATCAATTCTCTTCTGTAAAGGCGTTTCGTCTTTTCTTAGCAAAAAGTATACTTTTGAATTAAGAAGTGGCTCACCCACAACCTTTTGCTGTGCATCTGCTTGTTTATTTAAGAAGTCGACTGCAAATGGTGTAGTAATGGTAGCATCCGCCCGACCAGTTTTGATTTGATTCTTCGTATCATCTACGCCCTGGCCAGAATAGACAATTTCGATCCCGGCATTGTTTTCCTTATTATACTTTTCAAGAAAAACAGCAGAATTGCTCGTTGCACTCACGATCGCTTTTTTTCCTTTTAGATCTTTAATGGAGTGAATATCATTGTTGTCCTGATGAACTGTAACTTGAAGGGGAAAGACATTATATGGTTCTTTATTAAATAGAAATTTTTCTTTTCGTTCATCATTCACCTCCATTTGGTGAGCAACAAAATCTATTTTGTTCGTTTCTAAACTTAATAATAGATTAGAAAATTCCATCGTTTTAAATTCAAATTCATATTCTGGCAGCTTTTCATCGATTTGACGAACCAACTCGACATCATAACCTGTCAGATTACCATTCTTATCCAAAAAGCAAATATTCGGGAATTGCGTCCCTGTTCCGACAATGATTTTCTGAACTTTGTTATTTTTTGAATCTCCAGAACTTGATTTAGCAGTACTTGTTGTTTCTTTCGAAGAGCAAGCTCCCAAAAAAGTAAGTAGCAGTGCCATAACAATAAATAATGTTTTTTTCATCTCAAATTCCCCCGACGTTTTTAATTACTAACAATTGGTTCTTTATTTTCAATAATGCGATACAGCGTTTCATCTAGAATTTTACGAAGATACACAATTTTTTCTCCATCGTGATCTCGTTCAGCAAAAATCTCATAGCCTCTTCTTTCATAAATGGAAACAAGCCAAGGATGACGATCAGCTGTCGCCAAATAGACGGCCGGCGCTTTCACCTGTTTCCGAAGTACATTTTCTTCCACCCAGGTTAACAAAGTTGAGCCTATACCTTTTTGTTTGTATAGGGGGTCGACTGCAAACCACCAAATGAATGGGTACGGACTGAAATGATCAGGATCATTCCATGGATGACGAACTGTCACAGTGGAAACAATTTGACCCTCCTGTTCTAAAACATAAGTGAGATTCCGCCTAATATTATTCGTCACTAGCTGCAAATCAGCTGTCGCAGCCAGAAAGTTAATATTCAATTCTCTAATTGGTTCATAAGCCCGAAGTGTGACGTTTAGCACTTCTGGAGCATCCTTTACAGTAGCAAGACGGATTATCTGTGTCATGATTAACTCCCCATTTCTATAACATATTATTTACACAAGAATAGTCGGATTTAAATCAGCAATTTTTCATTTATTCCTACTTTACTAACATCCTCCAGTTCTCAGGATTGAAGAATAAGTCATAAAAACTGTCATGGTTGAAAATTCAACTTTTTAAATCAGCTATTTATACTTATATACTCGGATTAACACGCGTCTTTTTTTATTGTAATCGTTCGAGTACTTTTTCAAGATAAGGTATGCCAATTTCCGTAACACTCTCATATACGTTACCTCGCCCAATTTCAATAATAGGCACATACCGAACACCATATTTGATTTCTAAAATATCTCGCCGTTCATCATGATTGGTAACATCCACCGTTTGATAAGCGATCTCCTTTTCTTTTAAGTATTGTTTAACTTCTTCGCAATAGTGACATCCTTGTTTTGACCAAACGACGACAGATAACGCTTCTTCCATTTCGTATTCCTCCTTATTTTTTAAACGATTCTTCAATTATTGATTAATCTTTTCTTTCGCATAACGATTTTCCGGGAATGGAAGCCCCAAGTTGCCTCTTAATGTTTCTGCTTCATATTCAGTACGATATATTCCCCTTTTCTGAAGTATAGGAATCACATAAGATACAAAATCACTTAAAGCATTTGGAACACTTGAAGTAAAGATAAACCCGTCCGCACCCTTCTCTTCGAACCATCGCTGAATCAAATCCGCTACTTTCTCTGGAGTTCCAATAAAAGAAGTCCGAGGTGTAGTCTCCTTAAGTGCTACTTGACGGAGCGTTAACTGTTTCTCCTTGGCTTCCTCTTTAATCCGATCAGTCGTACTTCGGAAACTGTTTTTTCCGATGTCTCCGAGGACTGGGAAAGGTGCATCCAGTTCATATTGAGAAAAATCATGATGATCGAAGTATCGTCCCAAATAGTCAAGCGCCTTATCTATAGATACTAGGTTAGCGAGTTCTTGATATTTGTGCTCTGCCTCTTCCTCAGTTGCACCAATGATTGGCGCTATACCTGGCAGAATAACAATTTCATCAGGATTTCTCCCGAATGCAATAGCCCTGTTTTTTACATCTTGATAAAAATTCTTGGCATCTTCCAATGTTGGTTGACCTGTAAAGATTGCATCCGCTTCTTTAGCCGCCAGATTTTTTCCAGCTTCTGATGAACCTGCTTGAAAAATGACAGGCCGCCCCTGTTTAGATCTAGCAATGTTGAGTGGTCCTTGCACGGAGAAAAATTCTCCTATATGATTTAATTGATGTATTTTAGAAGGATCAAAAAACTCACCGGACTCTTTATCCCGAGTAAACGCGTCATCCTCCCATGAATCCCAAAGCCCTTTGGTAACATGTATATATTCTGATGCTATCCGATAGCGTTTGGCATGATCAGGGTGTTCTTCGATCGTTTTGTTATAGTTCAAGGCGGTACTCTCAAGAGGTGTAGTAACAAGGTTCCATCCGCCACGACCATGACTAATGTGATCAAGTGAAGCAAATTGCCGAGCTACGGTAAATGGTTCACTGTATGAGGTGGAAACAGTTCCGACAAGCCCTATTCGTGATGTGAAAGCAGCAAGTGCGGATAAAATGGTAAGTGGCTCAAATCGATTTAAAAAATGCGGAATGGATTTCTCATTGATGAATAAACCGTCAGCAATGAAAAGTAAATCGAACTTTCCCTCTTCTGCCTTCTGGGCCTGCTCCTTATAAAATTCAAGACTAACACTGGCATCGGTTTGAATGTCAGGATGCCTCCAACCAGATATACTCCCTCCAACTCCATGAATAAGCGCTCCAAATTTCAACTTTCTCTGCTCAGACATCAATACTCCTCCTTTAATTAATCGGTTTTTAGCTTGCTGACTTCTTAATTTTGGCTCACAAAGTTCTTTTCTCCAGGTAAGGCTAATTGAAGCGGACTCAACAATTGAAAAGATCGGAATCTTTCTGCTTCTTTTACTACCGGTGTATGTAGGATAAACTCATCTACCCCATATTTTTCATGTAAATTTGTTAGGACTTCCTTTACGTAAGAGGGAGTTCCAGCAATAATATTGGAATCTTGTTCTTCTATTTCGTAAGACTCCCCAGACTGCTTCCCGAATAATTCTCCTTGCACTAAGGTTTGGACCGTAACAGAACGACCGCTTTGGAGATGAACTTTCACTATCTTTTGGTCACCTGCTAGCTGTTCTGCTTCTTGTTGTGAAGGAGCAGCAATCACTGAAACTGATACCTTAAAGCTCCCAGTTGGATAGATACTTCGGTAAATGCGTACAGCATCTTCGAATACAGTCTCATTACTGTTGATAAATCGAGCAAATACATAAGCTATACCCAGATTGGCTGCTAGCCTGGCACTGTCAGCACTTGCACCAAGCAGAAACATTTTTGGCTTTTTTGAAGGGAGTGGCGTCGCTTGAATACCTGAAAGCGGGTGATTATTATTAATCGAATTTTCAATTATTTTTTGTAAAAAAGATAACCGCTCTTCGAAATCTTTTCCATCATTAACAGTACCAAATTGTAGCGCCTTCGTTGATAAGGGGAGACCACCCGGTGCCTTTCCAATGCCAAGGTCAACTCTGCCAGGCGAAAGATTTGATAACACGTGAAAATTTTCCGCCACTTTATATGGACTATAATGCTGAAGCATAACACCTCCGGACCCTACCCGAATAGATTTTGTTTGGGCTAATAAATATGATACCAATACTTCCGGGGAAGATCCCGCTAGCTTTTCGGCATGATGATGTTCTGATACCCAGAAACGGGTATATCCCCACTCTTCTGCATGTCTCGCCAGCTTAATGGTTTGCTGTAGTGCATCAAAGGCTGAAGTTCCTGGAAATATCGGGCTCTGGTCTAAAATGCCAAGCTTATAACTCATATTCTCTCCTCCGCTTTAATTCAAAGTATACTTATATGAATAATAACAATTTAATAATTTTGATTTATCCTAACACCTAAAGCATGTTAATGGCAATGGTTTAACTAATAGGAAAAAATATTGTATTGATAGAAAATATCTATCAATTAGATTGTGTCAGTGATTGATGATGGTCTTGTTCAAATTTCCGTATTGATAAAAGAATGTCATTCCATAGTAAGGGTGCTTCCATCCCGTGATTTAAATGAGTCAGATAGATGTGCTGCTTTATCTTGATTAAATGTGACACATCAACTTCAACCAAAGTTCCCTGTTCTAACTCTTTTTTAATACATAAATACGGTAAAAATCCGATACAGCTTCTGCTAAGAATTAGCGATTTCGCCACTTCCAAGTGATCAACCTGAAATTCAATACGCGGCTCTACATTAGACACTTCAAAAATTTTATGAACGTGGTTCCAGTCAAACGCACCACACTCAAAAAATACCAACGGCTCCATTGCTAATACTTGCACCGTTAGCTCTGTTTCAACTTGAAATGGATGTCCTGGATACACTACTAAACGTATCGAATTATCAAGGGTCTTGTGATTTTGCAGACCACTATGTGTAACATCCTTCATAAATGCTATATCAACCTTTTTCTGAAGCAATTTATCAATTAATGCATCATTTGTTGCTGAAATAAATTTAAAGCGTAAATTAGGGTTTTCCTTTTTCCAAAGAGGAAGAGCAAATGGAATAAAGTATTGCGATGTAATGATATTAGCCCCTATCGTTATTTCCTCCAGATCGCTTCCTGTTTTCAACTGTTTTTTCCCCTGTTGAAAGGTACGAATAATTTGTTCCGCAAATGGAATGAACGCTTTCCCTTTTTCCGTTAAAATAATCCCTCTCCCTTGCCTCTCAAATAGTTCTGAATCGAGTTCACTCTCAAGCGTCTTAATTCTTGCCGAAACCGTCGGCTGTGATAAAAACAGTGCCTCTGCTGCTTTATGAAAACTATTAAAATGAACAACATACATAAAAGCTTCAATATGATCAATATTCATCTCCCCAACTCCTTTTTCCAAAATGAACGCAAAAAGCTCCTGTTCGCTTATCGCGTTCAGGAGCTTTTGGTTGTCCAATCAGCTCATCTTTTATAATAATTCTTTCTCCGATTTTAATCTTATAAAACCAATAAGTAAAGTGTAATTTAATTAACTGAACAACCAACAGTCACGATATATTTATTGCGATTTCATACAATATGATATTCAAGGAACATAATACTATTTATACAGATGAAAATTTAAGGATTCTAAGTAAATAAAACTAATAATTTCATTCTCTTTCTTCCCGTTTTTCAATCCTAAGGGTGTATCTTTTTTCCGGATTGCGCGATAAATTTTGCATAGTTTATTTAACTTGTTTATCCCAATGGACTTGGCAGTTTCAGTCCTTCCTGTCTACGTTATATATTTTTTCTCCTTATAAAAAAGAAAAGAAAGGTCATCCTAATGGAGTAATTCAAATTATGACATAAGGAGAGAAACTACATGCCTCAACAACAAATTGATATCAATCAATTAAATCAAGCAAAAGCAAACGTTACCCTTACGCAAACCTTACTTTCACAAGCAATAGAAAAATCTTCCTCTGATCCAACTTTGGCACAAGAAGCCATTAAACAAGCTGCTCAAGAAATCGCACAAGCCCAATCTTCCGTAAATCAGGTTTACAGTACAGTACAAGCTCCGCAAGCAGAGTGATTTTGGGTATTATCTCGATTAATTGATTCAAAACAAGATGAAAGAGGCCTATATCCAAATTTAGGAATAGGCCTTTTTATAACGGATGTTTTTGGTCCAACCAAGCCTTTTCAACACCACTATTTAATGGGGGTATGCTTTGAGGGAACTTAAACGTATTGTATGGATCTTACATACCTCGTTTTCACTTCTCGAAGCCGTTTGAATTTTTCTCCATAGTACGCAGTTGGCCAATTTTTGATGAGAGTATCCGGCCAATTCACGTAGTCACCGGTAGTATATGAAGCCAAAGCGCATTTAAGTTCCTTGATCCACTGGATGTTTTCCCGCTCTTCTTCTGGATTGGTCCATGTAGCCAGATACTCCCGGGCGATGATGGCATCCCGATAATAAAAAGCCGTTTCATTTGGGTCCGAACGACCAGCGACCCCTATGGATTGGTGCCAAATTGCTGCATTTTCATTTGGAGTATTTTCCAGAAAATTCTTCATCGCAGGTTCACTCGTGAATTCTTCAGCTTTACTCGTGATTTCCAACAATTGATCCACAAAGGCAAAAAAAAAGCCCCTCTCGATCAAGAGAAGGGCTTTTTAAAAAGTATTTTAACGCTTTATGCTTTCGTACCTTATCCAGAAATCTCATCATCGGATTTAACATCCAATGGAGTTCGTTTATCCATTTTCAGCAGGTAATAACTCGCTGCGACCAAGACTAGGAAAACGATCCCGACAATCAAGGAAATCCGGGTACTCGGATTGACCCACATACCAACCAGCACCATCAGTAAAAAGGCAATTGTCGCATAGTTACTGTAAGGGGCCAACGGCATTTTGAACGGATGTTTTTCCATTTCAACAGCATTTACCTTTCTGAATTTAAGCTCACTGATAAGTAAGACAAACCATGGAATCATCCCGGGTAAAACACTCGCACTGTACACATAAAGGAATAATTGCGGCGGTGCAAGGTAATTCAGGATAACCCCGATGCCCAATCCTAATAATACAGCGATCGTACAATATGCCGGCACTCCATTTTTAGATACTTTTGCAAAGATTTTAGGAGCTTGGCCATTCAATGCTAGAGTGTAAAGCATACGCCCTGCACTGAAAATCCCACTGTTGCATCCAGACATTGCGGCAGTGATTACGACAAAGTTAATGATGCCTGCCGCTGCAGTGATACCGATTTTAGCAAAGGTTGAAACGAATGGACTTCCGATGTCATCCAGTTTATCCCAAGGATAAACCGTCACGATGACGAAGATAGCGCCAATATAGAAAATTAGAATGCGCCATATGATTGATTGGATCGCTTTTGTTACGGTCTTTGTTGGATCTTTCGCTTCTCCGGCTGTGATGCCGATAAGCTCAACGCCTTGATAGGAAGCCACGACAAGGGAAAGCGCAAAGAAGAATCCTGTCCAACCTCCCGTAAAGAAGCCGCCATTTGCCCAAAGATTCGATAATCCAATCGCATCCCCCCCATTCCCTATGCCAAAGAAAATAAGGCCAAAACCAGCAATGATCATCAATACAATCGTAATTATTTTTATAAGCGCAAACCAAAACTCAAATTCCCCGAAAGATTTTACGGAAATGAGGTTTGCCGCCCCCAAGATGATCATGGCGACCACACCTGGTATCCAAGCTGGTAACTCCGGGAACCAATACTGCATATACATTCCAACGGCGATGATTTCGGACATTCCGACGATTACCCATTGAAACCAATTGCTCCAAGCAGTCATATAACCAGCCAAAGGATGTATATAGCTGCTCGCAAAGGTTGCAAAAGAACCTGTAGTCGGTTCTAAATATAGCATCTCCCCCATAGAGCGCATGATGAAAAATATAAATATACCTGCGATGGCATAAGCGAGCATTACAGAGGGCCCAGTCCATTTGATCGTGCTCGCCGATCCCATGAATAACCCAACCCCGATGGTTCCGCCCAAGGCTATCATTTGAATATGACGTGCCTCCAGCCCTCTCTTTAATTCCTTATTTGACATGTTTAACTCCCCCAGATGCAATATTAGCGGCAATGATATTAATATCCTTTCCACCAATCGACTCTCTATTATTATTGCGGTTAAAAATGCTTTATCCTAATCATTTGCATAACACTTTAATTTTGTTTTCTTATCTTATAATAGTAAATATTCTGTAAAAATACAAATGTATTTTTCAAATAAACAGTTGCCAAAAATATCTTGTTGATATTCCCAATCAAAAATTATCATTTTAAAAAAGTGATGATCAGTATTTTATAATAGTGATAGTACAAAAAGAGCAGGAAACAATCACTTCTGATTGGAGCCCATTCAAACCTTCGCAAGTGAATGTTTATAAAATTTCAAGAAGTGTTGTAAATGCAAAAATTTGTTGACCTCCGAAAAAATAAATGATAGAATTCCAATATTATTTTATAAGTTTAATGAATGATTTAGCAGTGGAAGATTATCACTGACTGACATTTTCACACAACCGCATACAAGCAAGCGATGAAGGCTATGGATGACACTATAGCAGGAGCAGCTTCTGGAGAGACTGTACAAGATGCAGCGCCGAAGGATTCACAATCTCAGGCAAAAGGACAGAAGAGTAACGAATGATAAATTGTTATTCTGAACCCTTTAAGAGATTGGTATTATCCAATCTCTTTTTTTATTGTCCACTTTGTGATTGGACGGAAACAACACTCGTGAAAAAAACCATTGGGAAATGCAAGCTGGGCGAAAAATCACGTCCCTCTCTCCAAGACCAAGCAGGTTTGAAATCATTCACTATCAAGACCATAAAAGACGGGGGCGTACGAATTGGCTAAACAGGAATTAAAAAGAGATTTAAAAAATCGTCATGTACAACTAATTGCAATAGGAGGAACAATTGGTACCGGTTTATTTTTAGGATCCGGAAAAGCCATACAATTGGCAGGTCCATCCATCATCTTCTCCTATCTGATAATAGGGATTGCTTTGTTTTTTGTGATGAGGGCCCTAGGCGAATTGCTCTTATCCAATGCAGGGTATACGTCATTCACTGAATTCGCAACCGAATATGTCGGTCCATGGGCTGGCTTCGTGACCGGTTGGACCTATTGGTTCTGTTGGATCATGACCGCAATGGCCGATATCATAGCTGTCGGTGTCTATATACAATACTGGTTCGATATCCCTCAATGGATTCCGGCTCTAATATGCCTGGTCATCCTGTTAGGATTGAACCTATTGACCGTTAAGTTATTTGGCGAATTGGAATTCTGGTTTGCCATCATTAAAGTAATCACGATCATCGCCTTGATCATCGTAGGTATCATCTTATTGATCATCGGCTTCAATACCAATACCGGAACGGTTTCCCTAACGAACCTATGGAATCATGGAGGCATGTTCCCCAATGGCATTTCCGGATTCCTGTTATCTTTACAGTTGGTCGTCTTCTCCTTTGTAGGTGTCGAATTGGTCGGGGTTTCCGCCGCAGAAACGGCGAACCCGAGAAAGAACATTCCGTCTGCCATCAATAAAATCCCTGTCCGGATTTTACTTTTCTATGTGGGTGCCATATTCGTCATTCTCTGCGTCAACCCATGGACTCAACTGGATTCCACGAGCAGCCCATTTGTAGAGGTCTTTGCGTTAATCGGCATTCCTGTAGCTGCAGGGATCATCAACTTCGTCGTTTTGACATCTGCTGCTTCTGCATGCAACAGCGGTTTATTTTCAACAAGCCGAATACTCTATACGTTAAGCAGGAGTGGCGAAGCCCCTGCTAAACTGAAAAAATTAAATAAACAGGCTGTTCCAAGCAATGCCTTGTTTACATCAACAATCGTTGTATCACTTGGGGCATTATTAAGCAAACTGATACCGGAACAGGCATTTACCGTTGTGACGACCATCAGTGCCATCTGTTTCATATGGGTATGGAGCATAATCTTGATCTCCCATATCAAATATTCGAAAACAAGGCCTGACCTAAGAGCCGCATCAACTTTCAAGGCTCCTTTTACACCCTTTATCAATTACGTCATTTTAGGATTATTCCTGTTCATCCTTATCGTTATGCTATTCGCTGAAGCTACACGGCTATCACTGCTCATGACGCCAATCTGGTTCATACTCTTGGTGATACTATATAACTACCAGAAAAAAAGATAGAAAACGGATAAAGCCTTGAACTCAATATGAATTCAAGGCTTTATCCATTTCAACAAACACTTCAACTTTCCATCAGTGGACTCGGTTGCTAAAAATATATCAAGCAACCACATTAAATTTTATATCGAAATAGTGTAAGCTAATATATATCATCGGAACTTGTAAAAGAAGGGAAATCAATCATGTATGAATTTCCCTTCCCCGTTTGGTTCACCCATCCATCAGTGGCATTGAAGAAAAACCCCATTGGTGGACGTTTCACTTTATTTAATACGGAGGGGTTTGTTTAATGAAGATTATATATATCCTTACTCTAGTTCCTTTCATAGGCATACTAGGATTTCTACCTTTTGTTAATAGAATAGAACCTTATGTATTAGGGATGCCTTTCAATATGTTCTGGATGGCTATGTGGGTGGTCCTTACCTCTGGTATCTTGGGCATCATGTATAAGCTGGATCCCAGGAATCGGGAAGGTGACCAGGAATGAATATTGCTCTCTTAATCATTTTAGCATTTTTACTTCTGTCGATATTTTTAGGCATTCGCTCTTCAAAAGGAAAAGATATGGACTTGGAACAATGGACGGTGGGCGGACGTGGTTTTGGTGCAATATTCGTCTTTCTGCTGATGGCTGGGGAAATCTATACGACCTTCTCCTTCCTTGGCGGCAGCGGCTGGGCTTATGGCAAGGGCGCACCCGCTCTATATGTTCTTATTTACATTACTTTGTCTTACGTATTATCCTATTGGCTCCTTCCGGAAATATGGAAATATGCCAAAGAAAATAAACTGATGTCTCAATCCGATTTCTTTGTAAGCAAATATAAGAGTCCTAGTTTAGGAATTTTGGCTGCGCTTGTCGGTGTGGTGTCGATGATTCCAGTGATCGTCGTGCAGCTGAAAGGTTTGGGGATCATTGTCTCAGAAGCTTCTTATGGTGCCATCTCAATGTCTGCGGCGGTTTGGATGGGGGCGATCAGCCTTACCATTTATGTGATGATATCCGGTATACACGGTTCAGTTTGGACAGCAGTCATTAAAGATATCATGATGATTGCCATTATAGGATTCTTAGGGATTTATCTGCCCATTCATTACTTTGGTGGATTTCAGCCGATGTTTGAAGCGATTGATGCGGCAAAACCCGGTTTTCTAAAGTTCCCTGAGCAGGGACTTAGCGTTTCATGGTTTATCTCCACGGTAATATTGCTCGTATTCGGTTTCTATATGTGGCCCCAAGTTTTCAGCGCTGTTTATTCAGCGCGCAGCGGGAAGGTATTTCGAAAAAATGCCATCATCAGCCCTTTATATACACTCATGCTGTTATTCGTCTTTTTTGTAGGGTTTACAGCTATATTGAAAGTGCCTGGACTCGTTGGGGCAGATGCAGACCTCTCATTGCTGCGCCTTTCGATCGAGACCTTTGATCCATGGTTCATAGGCATAATCGGCGGAGCTGGATTGCTGACCGCATTGGTGCCTGGATCCATGCTTTTGATGAGCGTCACTACACTGCTCGCGAAAAATGTCTATAAGGAATTCGCACCTACAGTATCCGATCGGCACGTTGTAAGATTGGCAAAGTTCCTTGTTCCCATCATTGCCCTTATAGCCGTCTACTTCACCTTAAACGGCGGCGAAACGATGTCAGCATTAATTCTCATGGGATACAGTCTCATTACACAGCTATTCCCTTCCCTTCTCTTTAGTCTGAAGAAGAATAATCCAATCAATAAATATGGCGCAATCGCCGGCATCGTCACCGGATTAGCCATCGTAATCTGCATTACACTCAGTCATTCAACAATAGGGACCTTGTTTCCATCCTTGCCACAAGCAGCAAAAGATTTGAATGTCGGAATCATTGCCTTGGCAATCAATTTCCTTGTGATGATAACAGTAAGTCTTGCTTACAGGAAGCACGCGGTTCAGTTGGAACCTAAATCCGTTAACGATATATGAAGCGCTCATTGGCTGTTTATTTTGGATAAAGAAACATTAGAAGAGCATCGGAAGGCTCAGTCAAAAGACTGAGCCTTCCTTTATAATCGATATCCAAAGCATAATGTCCTTTTTCTCAAGATTGATTATAGGAAGTCTCATTTTAGACTACTACTCTTTTTTGTTTATAATCAAATCCCCTATTTTAACTAATAAATACAACGAAAAAATAATCATCAAGGTTCTGGCTACTACCAGACCATCAGTAGCTAAATCATATCCTTTAGGTATTAATAATTTAGGGTTAAAGCTAAAAGTAATCGATATTACGAAAGCTATTAAAATCAGGATGAAACCGAACTGAAATCTATTTGACATTAACATTCCGCCTTATATTAGGTTCGCAGTTAGCAGATAAAATGCTTCGTATTGCTTCCAAGACAACAAAAAAATACTCTTTTCAGGAGATTCTGGCTTTTACTCGTGAGTTTTACGCTTTTACTCGTGAATTTGGAGCAAATACTCGTGAGTTCCATGCATTTACTCGTGATTTGGAGCAAATACTCGTGAGTTTCACGCATTTACTCGTGAATTTGGAGCAAATACTCGTGAGTTTTACGCTTTTACTCGTGAATTTGGAGCAAATACTCGTGAGTTTCACGCTTTTACTCGTGAATTTGGAGCAAATACTCGTGAGTTTTACGCTTTTACTCGTGAATTCGGAGCAAATACTCGTGAGTTCCATGCCCGTTAATAAAACTCCCTTCCTTTTTACCTGATAACTTCAGTAATCCACTAAAGCCTTCCTTCCATCATTCAATGCTTTGACCATTTCCTTATATTCCTGTAACTCTTGTTCCAGTTTTTGTTTTCTATATACAATCATCCTCGAAACCTCTTTCGGGCTGGGCCCGCCTTGAATGCTTCTAATCTCCACAAAGTATTCGGGAGAGATTATTTTTTTCCATTCATCTTCTGCTATATTCACTGAAACGAATTCATTTATCATCTTGTTTATGTCTTGTGTGTCCCAATCATATAACTCTTTCCCTTCACTTATCGACCGTTTTGCAATATGGCTGGCTATGGAATGGGCTTTTCTAAATGATATCTCGTAATCTCTTGATAGGGTATCCGCTAATTCAGTAACCGTTATACTAGATTTTGCTGCCATTTTCTTTGTATGTTCTTCATTCACTTTCAAAGTTGATATGACGGCATACATCAGTTTCATGACACGGCCCGCATTCGAAAAGGCTCGATATAAATGCGGCTGTAAATCATCTTCCGTATCGACGATATCACCAAATGGTGTGTTGTGGATCATGTTCATGGCAGCAAGTGCGTCACCATACGCACTGCTTGCAATCGAACGGGAATGTTCAATTGATACTGGGTTTCTTTTTTGCGGCATGATGCTGCTCACTTGAACATAAGGATCTGCCACATGAAATGTACCAAACTCCCTTGTCACATGCTGCAGGAAATCTTGAATCCACCTTCCAGTGTTGACCATGCACGTCATGATGGCAGTTGCGGTTTCCAATAAATAATCGGCCCCACCTATCGAGTCATAGGAATTTTCAATAACCGAATCGAACCCAAGCAGTTCTGCAGTACGGTTCCGGCTGATTGGAAAACCAGTAGTCGTTAACGCAGCCGCGCCCAGAGGGGATTGGTTCACCGTTTCAAAGGCTGCCCATAACCTGCCAATATCCCTTTGGAGAACATCATAAATGGCTAAAAAGTAATGGCCTAATGTAGTCGGCTGAGCCGGTTGGGTATGTGTGTAACCAGTAATATATGTTTCTGTATGTTTTTCTGCCTGCACCAAGAATGCCTCACTCAATTGGTTTGCATAACCAATCAATTGGAGCAGATGACCTCTCAAAACTAGCCGGTACATCGCAACTCCCATATCATTACGGCTACGCCCGATATGAATTTTCCCTGCAAGCTCATGACCAATTTCCTCACCGACCTTTGCCTCCATCATGAAAAATAAGTCTTCGAATTGAGGCTGATAGGTCAGCTTGGTGAGATCTGTTTGGGCCACTTTCCGAATCCCATCCAGCATGGTTTTCGCCTCTTCTTCTTTAATGATCTTTTGTTCCGAAAGCATAATGACATGTGCTCGATGAATATCGAACATCACATGAAATAAGTAATCTCTTTGATCATTAAAAACTGGCATTAGAAGCTCTTCCGCATATGTTTTACCGGGAAAAACACTACCTTCATTTTTGATAAATTCTTCAAGCTTACTCATCTTTAAACCTCCGATTTATAAAGCTTTTTCCGCTTTGATTCCAAAAAACTTGTTCGAAATAAAGAGAACGATAACAATAAGCGTGATTTGAATCATCCCATAGGCAGCTGCCTGCCCCATATTGAACATCCGAAGCTGATTCATGATTTCAATGGATATGGGTCTGTTTGAAATCGTATACAACAAGACTGAGGTTGGAAATTCTCCTACAGACTCGATGAATGCCAATAATGTCCCTGATAAAACACCAGGCAGAATAATCGGTAAAATGACCTTTCTGAAGGTATAAAACCACTTTGCCCCCAAGTTTCTGGCCGCTTCCTCAACCGAGTCATCGAGCTGCTCCAGAACGGCGTTAGTCGAGCGGACAACGAGTGGAATATGTCTGATGAAATAGGCAAGTGGCAAAATCCAAAAAGTTCCTACCAATATTTGACCGAAAGAAAAAACGCTAGGTTCATTGAATGCGAATATCAAGTTCATCCCTATGACCGTTGCAGGCAACGCCCAAGGAATCATGACTAGAATATCAACAAAGCTTTTCCCTACGAATTTCCGTTTGACAAGAACATAGGACGCGATGACCCCAAACACCAGATTTGCCAGTGTGGCAATTACGGCCATCAGTAAACTATTCCGTAACGGTTTAAAGATATTGGGATCTTCAAACAATAGCCGGTAATTTTCCACATTAAATACTGTTGGGTACGTTTGGAATGTCCAAGTTCCATCCGGCACAAGTGAAAGCAATAGAATCGTGAAGTGCGGTAAAAGCAGAATAATTACGCCGATGATACCCGTTACGACCATCACCCATTTCATAAACGGATTTTCCACTTCATTCCTGTGTGCCCCAATTCCTTTGGAAGCCATGCGGTAATCTTTCCTATTCTGATACCAACGCATGAATAATAGAAATGAAATCGAAACAATGGATAGAATGACGGATTGAGTGGCGGCAATTTCCATATCTCCATTAATCTTCGAAAAATAAATTTGCAAGCTTAATACCCTGTACCCCCCAGCCAATAAAAACGGGGCGCTGAATGAAGCCATCGATATCATGAAAACAAGTAAAGAGGCGGCCACGATAGCAGGTGTCAATAATGGAAATGTCACCTTCCAAAATACCTTGAATTTATTTGCGCCTAAGTTATAAGCAGCTTCTTCTAGGGACGGATCAATTTTATTGATTGCAGCCGATACGGTCATATAAAAATATACATACATCGTATAGGCATGCACGATCAGTATTCCCGATACCCCGCCAATTTTAAATGGAACTTTATCGAGACCGAACAGATCCTTAATGGCATTTGGGATTAATCCCGATTCTCCATATAAAAACATAAAGGCCATAACCCCCACCAACGACGGAAGGACAATCGGCAATATCGCTGCTGATGAAAAGAAGCTTCTCCCTGGAAAATCATAACGGTTAAAAATGATTGCGAGAGGAATGCCAATCAAGGCACTGACCAATACACTCAATACGGATATATAAACGGAATTCCATAGAGCCTCTAAGTTCGTTTTCGATTCCTGTACGAAGAAGTCCTGATAATTTCCGAGGGATATCGATCCGTCTTTTTGCAAACTTTCTATAAAGGTTCTCAATGATGGGTAGAGTACATAAGCTACGAGCACCAATACAACTGGAATAAGGAGCCAAATCGTCAATCTGGTGTCACGGTTTTTAATCATGGTGCATCACCGCTAATGACAGGGAGAAGGCGTAGCTTTTTCTCAGGAAGTTGGACATGCACTTCCTTCCCTTGATAAAAGTATCCAAATTCATGAGTATTAAATACGTCCACCCTTAATAACACGTTTTGAACATCCACCATGACATTTACAACAGATCCAAAGAATTGGACAGAATGGATTTTACCTTTAAAGATATTCATTCCCTCTTCGGCCACATCCAGAATTCTGATTGCTTCAGGACGAATCGAAACAGCAAGGTCATTATCGGTCTGCAGAATTGAATTTCCTTCCCTATCTGGATTTTGTACATTGAATTTAAACGGTTGTTCACTGTTTTTAAGGGTAACCGCTATATTCTCTTGTTGAACGTTTTCCACATTAACGGGCAATAGATTAATCTCACCTATGAAACTCGCCACAAAGTCATTGGCCGGCTGATTATAAATTTCTGCCGGCGTCCCGACCTGGTGACATACACCATAATTGAACACAGCGATCCGATCACTCATGGATAATGCTTCAGCCTGATCATGTGTGACATAAATGGTGGTAATCTTATAATCACGCTGCAGTCTTAAGATTTCTACCCTCATTTCATCACGAAGCTTGGCATCCAGATTACTTAATGGCTCATCCAACAACAATATTTCCGGTTCAATGACCAGTGCTCTTGCAAGGGCAACACGCTGCTGCTGTCCTCCGCTCAACTGGCTCACTTGACGATTCGAGTAGCTCTCCAGCCTGACCTTTTGGAGGGCATCCAGCACTCTCCTCTTTAAGTCAGCTGAAGAAACTTTTCTCACACGCAAACCAAATGCAACATTATCAAAAACAGTCATGTGGGGAAAGAGGGCATAGTTTTGAAATACCATGCCTGTATTTCTTTTCTCCGGAGGTACACGCGTCATATCTTTGTCGCCAAATCGAACGACACCTTTTGTTGGATAATAAAAACCGGCAATCATTCGAAGCGTTGTCGTTTTACCGCAGCCACTTGGACCAAGAAAGGTAAAAAACTCTCCTTCTTTGATTTCCAGATTTAAATGGTCAACAGCTATCGTTTTCCCGAAGGCTTTTTGGACATTCTCCATTTTTATTGACGCCATCCAACGACACTTCCTTATTCTTTAATTTCTTTATCTCCACTTTTTATATTTTCGTCCCAATATTTCATCCACTCATCACCATTTTTTTGGAATGCATTCCAATCGATATCCATCGCTTTAATTTCGGTTTCCGTGATCCATTCCGGTAAATCCTTCACATCACTTCTGGTCGGAATCCTGTAAAATTCTTCTGCCAAAGTTTTTGCGGCTTCTGGTGAATTGACAAACTCATAAAAGGCTTCAGCCGCTTTTGGATGCTTGGCACCTTCAACGATGGCGATACCTTCTGTCAATACGGGAGTTCCGCTTTCTGGAATGACGAACTCAAACGGATAATTTTTATTTTCTTTCAGCATGACAACATCCGGCATTGCCCATACGGAAAGGGAGCCCTCACCTTTAGCTACCTTGTTATACATCATTTCCGGGTTCGCTGAATATTCCTTCGTGTTTTGGTCAAGCTTCTTTAACCAGTCATATCCTTCTTGGGGATCATTCGTATCCTTATACGTACGATAGATCATCGCAGAAAAAATTGTCCTCATCGTTCCGGAGGCCAACGGATAGCGGATGATGATTTCATCTTTCCATTTCGGATCAAGCAGCTCATCCCAATCTTTCGGCACTTCGTCTTTTGACAGTTCTTTGCTGTTATACATGATGACTTCCGGTGTCTGGCTCGTTCCCGTCCAATACCATTCCGGATCGTGGAACCCTTCTTCGAGACTATCGGAATAGGTAGGCTTATAAGCAGAAAGCAGTCCATCATCCTTTGCTTGATTGAAGTTCGTAGAAGGTGCTCCCCACCAAACGTCTGCCTGCGGATTATTTTTCTCTGATCGAACACGGTCAAGGATTTCCTGGGACCCCATATCAAGCCACTCAACATCAATACCATATTTATCTTCGAACTGCTTTTCGAACTTTGATAAAATATCTTTGCCATGCGGAGAATAAACGACGATTTTATCTTCCAACTCACCTTTTTCTCCCTTGGAACCGCCAGACTCCGAATTCGTTTTCGTATTTGAACCGTTACATCCTGAAATCAATAGAGCTGCCGATAAGACCAGAACTGAAACAAGCGACTTTTTCCTACATTTCATAAATAATCCCCCTCATCACGAAAATTCAAAATGCCATCATGTTCCCTTAAGAATAGGGAAACCGCCCCTAATACTCCTGCGTTTTCTCCCAATTGAGAAGTTTTCATTTCTACTAAACTTGGAAGATATCGATCAACGATCTCCCGAATTCTAGGTAAAATGTATTCAGATGAATTTAATACACCACCTCCTAAAATAATCACCTCTGGATTTAGCAAACTAGCCGCATTGACAATTCCGCAGGCTAAATGTTCGATGGCTTCATTAATGACGGCCATCGCTGTCGTGTCTCCTTTTTTTGCGGACAAAAAAGCATCTTCCCCCGATAGTTCGGAAGATTGGGCCCGTTCGAATAAAAAATGATGAGGATCCTTAAGAACAGCTCTGGTAAATTGACCGCCAATCGATTTTCCACCTGCGACACTTTCCAAATAGCCGTACCTATGGAAAACCGGCTTGAATTCACGCTTCATATCCTCTTTATCAGTTACCATATATCCCATTTCCCCAGCTGCACTGGATGCCCCTCTGTATAACTGATTATTCAAGATAATGCCGCTTCCTATCCCCGTGCCAACCGCAATGAACAGTAAATTCCGCTTATTTTGTGCATTACCCAGCCATTGTTCTCCAAGCGCAGCCGCGTTTACATCATTGTCGAGAAAAATGGGGAAATCAAAATACCTTTTCGCTTCGGCTATAAACGGATACTGTACCCACCCTAAACTCGGTGCCTCTATGACTAATCCGCTTGCCGTTTGCGTTATACCAGGAATCCCGACTCCCATCCCTAATATCCTGTCCTTTCCAATCTGCTTCTTTGCAATTAACCGTTCCGTTTCAATCGCCATTTGTTTAAGAAGACCTGAATGTAAATAAGTGCTTGTTGAAAAACTAGCTTCGGCAAGGATGTTGCCAATTAAATCACATAAAACGATTTTCACTTTCGTCCCGCCTATATCGACCCCTATGATATAGGCAGCCTTCTCATTGAAAAAGAGCTGGATAGGCCTCCTTCCACCTTGAGAAGAGGATTCTCCTATCCCTTTCTCAAATACCCATTTCTCCTGTATAAGTTCATCCACGGCCAGGGAAACGGTCGGTTTACTTAGCTTAAGCTTAACGGCGATTTCAGCTCTCGATATGGGTGAACATTCTTGGATGCATTGAATGATTCTTTTTTTATTAACGTATTTTTGATGACTGGGTGTTCTTTTAAAACTCATCACATCACGGCCTTACATCATTTAGTTAGTAAATCTTCCTAATTAAGTAAAAATATAACTTAAACACAATCTGCGCACAAGTTATAATTCTGAATATTTTAAATACTCACCTTTTAATAGTTACTTCGAATTATTTACATTTATAACCATTAGTGCTATTTATTAGATAAGTTTTTCATCTGGTTAGTTAGAAAATATTACTAACCTACATTTTTTTCTTCACAAAAGCTTGGGTATTTTATTAAGGTTGAAGGGGGTTAAAAGAAAATGAAAAAAGCTTTTTTATCGTTGCTTTCCCTTTTGCTAGTTCTTGCATTATTGCCGTTTGGAGGTTCCGCTGCAAATCCGGAGGAAGCCAAAGTTGAGTTATGGAATGCGGTCAAGCCACTCGAGACGACCGTGACATTCTTAAACAGCGGTGCCCATCCTGATGATGAGCGCAGTGACTTTCTCGCTTATCTATCGAGAGGGTTAGGGGTGAAGACATCCAGCCTGATTGCAAACCGGGGTGAAGGAGGACAAAATGAAATTGGGGATGAACTGGACAATGCTCTTGGAATCATCCGTTCAAGGGAAATGATAGAAGCTGCAAAAATCACCGGAGTTAAGGCCTATCATCTAAGTGAAACAACCTCTGATCCCATCTATGATTTCGGATTCTCTAAAACACCAGAGGAAACATTGGGAAAATGGGGCGAGGAACTCACGTATGAACGGCTTATCCGCTTTATTCGGACGTATCAGCCTGATATATTGATGCCATCCTTCCAAAATGATGATACCCAGCATGGACATCATCGAACAATGACAATCTTAAGCGAACGTGCCTTTAAGGATGCCGCTGATCCTACTGTTTTTCCAAAACAATTGAAACAAGGTCTATCGGTATGGCAAGTGAAAAAGTTATATTTACCTGTTTCCTCCGCAGATCAAGCAACCACTTCGATTGAAATCGGTAAATATGATCCAATATACGGTATTACTTACCCACAGCTTGGAGAACAATCCCGGTATCTGCATAAAAGCCAAGGCATGGGCTCTGATATCCCTGCAGCACCGCGCCAGGTCCATCTGGATTTGAAGCAAAGCGCCGTTGATACAAAAAGCCAGTCGGACCTGTTTGCAGGCATACCTTATGATTTTACTGAATGGGCTGAAAAACTCCCTCGCTCAGCATCAAAATTAAAAGGTGAATTTAAATATCTACAACGGAATTTAGATGCTGTTATTGAAGCTTATCCAAATGATAAACGGGTTTTTTCAACTTCCCAAACGGCTCTCGCCAATGTTCGTTCAATTACTGCGCAAATCAAAAAGGCAAAGCTAAGCCCTGCCATGAAAAACGACTTACTTCATAAGCTCTCATTAAAAGAAGAGCAATTACAAAATGTCAGTTATGTCTCTTCAGGACTGGATGTTCAAGCTAAAGCAGCGTCAATGATCCTTACAAAAGGCCAGAATACGAACGTAACCATAACGGTGAGGAATAACGGGAAACAAACATTGAAAAAAGTCGCTGCTGCATTGAACGTACCTAAAGGATGGAAGGCTAAAACAAAAGCTAAAGAAGTCAATCTAGCACCAAATAAATCAACGACAATAACCTACCAGGTCGAAGTCCCTGAAGATGCAGCCTATTATCATGCTTATGATGAATCAACAATTACAACCAGCATTTCTTATAAATACGGCAGCACCAAAACCGCCATCATGGAAGAATTGGATGGAACGATTGCTGTCCTTCCTGACGTTGGTCTTAACCTATCCCCTGAAGATATCGTGGTAAATACATCAGATGTAAAAGAAAAAATACCAGTGACCGTAACCTTGAAAAATTATACAAAAGGAAAAACAGCAGCAAAGGTCGCTTTAAAAATTCCTGAAAATTGGGAAGTTCATCCCAAAAAAACCACCGTATCATTTAATGAAAAATCAGAAGAAAAACAAGTGAAGTTCACTCTAACACCACCGAAGGCAATTCAAAATGGTGAATTTCAGGTTAAGGCAGTTGCCACGGTCAATGGAAAAACCTTTGATTCAACCATTCAGGAGATTTCCTATGACCATATCGGAACCTTCTATTACCGATATCCAGCTGCAATCAATACCGTTGCATTTGAGCTTTTGATGCCAGCTTCATTAAAAGTGGGTTACATTGAGAGTGGATTTGATAAAGTGGCAGATTACTTAAGCAACGCTGGCCTTAACATCACAAAGTTAACTGCAGCTGATTTAGCTGAAGGTGATTTAAGCCAATACGACACGATCGTTACAGGCATACGTGCCTATCTATCCAGGGAAGATCTAAAGGCAAATAACGCGCGCTTACTTGAATATGTGGAAAACGGCGGTCATCTCGTCGTTCAGTACCATAAACCGGGTGATGGATGGGATGCCCAGAAAACTGCCCCATATCCACTTACCCTCGGGAATCCTTCCATTCGCTGGCGGGTAACCGATGAAAATGCCACGGTCAACGTGTCTAAACCAGAATCAGCGCTTTTTAACTATCCAAACAAAATAACAACGGACGATTGGAACAATTGGGTTCAAGAAAGAGGATTGTACTTCCCAATGAAACGGGACGAACGGTTTGAAACATTCATTTCCATGGCTGATCCGAATGAAGAACCATTTGATGGCGGAATCCTCATGGCTAAATACGGTAAAGGCACCTACCTCTACACTAACCTGGTCCTATACAGGCAAATTCAAGGTCAGGTTCCAGGCGGATATCGAATCATGACGAACCTGATTAGTTACGGTTCCAAGTAAATAAAAAAGAAACCTATGCAGGTGTTGATTGCATAGGTTTCTTTTCTTATTTTACTCTAAAAAAAGTTATGCACAAAGATAAGGGAAAGGCTTATGCGTTTGGGTTTTCCCGCATTTCTTTGTCCACACTTTATGCACAACTTCTTTCATAATCCACTTCAATGCCGGCAATACTTATACTAATTTATTACAGGCAATCCCACACTCGCATTCCGTTAAAGCACTTTACTCAAGAATGCCTTTGTTCTCTCGTGCTGAGGGTTACCGAATAGTTGATTCGGTTCATTTTCTTCGACAATATACCCTCCATCCATGAATATGACCCGGTCCCCGACTTCGCGGGCAAAGCCCATTTCATGCGTAACCACGACCATTGTCATGCCTTCTTTAGCAAGTTGTTTCATTACCTCTAAAACATCCCCGACCATTTCAGGGTCAAGTGCCGAAGTCGGTTCGTCAAATAGCATGATTTTCGGATTCATCGCTAATGCCCTTGCGATGGCAACCCGTTGCTTTTGTCCACCGGAAAGTTCCCCTGGATAGCTATTTGCCTTTTCCTTGAGACCAACCTTATCCAATAACTCAAGCGCTAATCTTCCCGCTTCCGCTTTATCGGTGGCACGAATTTTAATAGGGCCCAACGTTATGTTTTCCATCACCGTTTTATGAGGAAATAGATTGAAATGTTGAAAAACCATTCCAACTTCTTGCCGGACCTTGTTAATATTGATTTTCCGTTTAGGATCGGTTATATCATGTCCGTTAATGACCACCTCACCGCCCGTAACCTCCTCAAGGAGATTCAGGCAACGCAGGAATGTACTCTTTCCAGATCCGGAAGGGCCTATTACGCAAATTACTTCCTTTTCTTGCACTTCTGCATTAATATCTTTTAAAACCTCGACAGTTCCAAATGATTTTCTCAGGTTTTTTACAGTAATGATGCTCATCGAACTTGTACCCTCCTTTCAATGAAATTAGCAATAAGGGTTAACAAATAGATGATGATAAAGTAAATCACACCTACAGCCAGCCAAACCTTGAATGCTTCAAAGGTTGCCGAAGCTTGAATCTGACCTTGCTGAGTTAAATCCGCTATACCAATGACGGATAATAGAGAAGTATCTTTCAAGCTGATGATCGATTGGTTCGTAATGGTAGGGAGCATCCTTCTAAAGGCTTGCGGCAGCACGACATATCTCATTGTTTGAGTACCCGTGAACCCGATGGATCTTGCCGCTTCCGTTTGTCCTTTATCGATGGATTGTATTCCTGCCCTTATTATTTCAGCAAAATATGCCCCTGCATTGATTGCAACGGTAATAATTCCTGCTGTTGTACTGTTCAAAGAAATCAAATTTAAAGAATTTACACCAAAATAGATAAAAAACAACTGCACAATGAACGGTGTCCCCCGTATAGCATCCACATAAACCTTTGCAATCCAGTTCAAGATCTTGATCGGGGCAAGTCGCAGCAAGGCCACCACTAAACCAATCAAAAAACCTAGGATAATGGCAATCACAAAGATATAAAGTGTCACCTGAAGTCCTTTTAATAAAATAGGCAATGCCGCAACAATTATATCCATTCCTTTCACCCCTTTGAAAAAGAAAGCGCGCTTTATGCGCGCCTATTGATCATGAATTTATTCACCAAGATACGTTTTTATAATCTCATCATACGTGCCGTCTTTTTTAATATTGGCAAGACCATCATTTATTTTCTTCAATAAATCCTTGTTTTGCCCCTTCAATACAGCAATCCCATACTGATCACCATTCAAACGGTCACCTACGATCTTCAACCCAAGATCTTTTTGGGCGATTGCATAGGAGATAACCGGGTAATCTTCTATAAGAGCATCCGCATTACCGTTGGCCACTTCCTGGAACATTGCTGGACTATCATTAAATTGAACAACTTTAATTCCTAGTTTCGTAGCATTATCCTGTGCATATTTAGCACCTGTTGTCCCTTTTTTCACTGCTATGGTCTTTCCTTTAAGATCCTTAACCGTTTTAGTACTTGTATTATCTTTTTTAACAACTATTGTTAATCCTGCATCAAAATACGGTGTTGAGAAATCTACTACCTTTTTTCTTTCCTCCGTAATACTCATTCCCGCAATGGCCACATCAAGCTGATTGGCTTGCATCGCTGGAATGATTCCACCGAAATCCATAGGAGACAATTTGATTTTAAAATCCTGGTCTTTCGCTATTGCATTGATTAACTCAATATCAATACCTTTATAGTCGTTCCCCTCTTTAAATTCAAAAGGAGGATAAGTTGTATCAACACCAACTTTATATACCTTTTCAGGTTTCTTTTCCTCACCTGCATTTTTTTCATCACTGGTTCCACAAGCCGAGATAAAGATAGATAAAATCAAAAACATACTAAGTAAACTAAGTTTCTTCATTCAAATCACTCCACTTCTTAGATTATACGTGATAATAAATAATTCTCCCTATAATATAGCATAAGAATAAAGTATTATAATATGAATTTTTAGAATAAATATTATTTTCTTTGAATAATATTTATGGATGTTTTTCCTAATATTGTTTAAGTGATGGTAAATATAAAATAAGTATGAAACTGCGTATTTGATCCTTTTCTATAAAAATGCCGAGCTGCTATCAAAAGGGACATTCAGGTATCCCTAATAGGACACACCCCATAGGGTGGGTCCAAGGACCGATAGGATTATTGGAAGCTTACACAACTTATAATCGATGCAATAGGTAGAAAAGATGCAGATAGCAATTCATCACCTGCTCTCGTACTTTTCACAACTGGATATGAAGAAGTGAAAACACTGCATTAAGATCGAAAGGACTGGCCCAATTTCGGCTGAATTCGACTTTTCCGGACAGACCTTTTTTAATGATATTTGAACAAATAAAAGAGACCACTTTATTTTGGTCTCTTTTTTACAGCTTGCATAATAACACATTCGGAAAAACTCCCAATTATCAGAAGCCATCTTCCGCCACTAACATTGATGATTTCGCCCAATATGTAATTCGAAACATTGGATGAAAGAAAAGGTATGCTTTCATCCATTTCAACTGGTTTTGCTATTCGTTTAAGGGTTACTCCATGATAGTTAATACCTCAGCCACTTGGAGTCCATCGCAATGATGTTTTTTTACTTAGAATCCATTTTAATGAGTCAATAATGTATTGAATCAAATCATCATGTATCACAACACTGCCGATGACACTGTTTTTTCTTTCTCTCTACATCCAAAAATCTTTTATTTCAGGTGTCTTGGAAATAAGATAAAACCATGATTAAGGCTCATGTTTTTCCCCCTAAAAATAAGTCTTCGTTATGGTGATTTTAGGTTTTTTCATTCTTAAGGAACCATCCTGCCCTAATAGTAGACTATGAAAAAGCTGCCTTATAGACAGTTCTGATCTTAAGTTAACGTACCTGTTAGTTGAACAGCGTAAAAGATTATTTAAAGTTCACGTTAATTCCCCAATTGTTGCTTTGAATTTCCTCTACCAATTAAGATAAAAAATTTTCTTTAATTATTTGGATAGCTACAAAGTTCAATCAAAGTTCCATCAGTTGATGCGGGATTAACATAAATGAGCCTTCTTCCACGTGTGTTTGTACGTAGTGTGTCCTCTAGAAAACGAACTCCATTTGTACTTGCCTCGAGTATTGCTTTGTCCAAATCGTCAACTCGATATGCAATATGATGTACCCCTTTTCCTCGTTGCTTTATAAACCGAGCCATTGGAGAGTTCTTGTTGGTTGGTGCCAATAATTCAATTACTTTATCATTAGTTCTGACAACAGCAACGTGTACTTCAACACCAGGTGTATCGCTTGTATAACGGTCCTCTAATACTCCATTTAATACATTAAGATAAAAGGGAAGAGCATCATCAATACTTCTAACAGCAATTCCAACGTGATCTAAAACATATTCAAATTCAGTTCCTCCCAATTTAGTTCCTCCTTTCATTATTATTATTATTATTATTATTATCTTTAATAAGGCAAAGTCTATTTTTAAAAAATTTTAATCCTCTATCATTATAGATCTAATTTTTATGGATTCTACATTATTGGTTCCCATTATCCTCCATCCTCAAAAAAGGCATTTTGTTCCACTATCCTGCCCCGTTTCTTCAATAAGAAAAGACCCAGTAATGGCAGCCTTTATCTTAGATTACTCATAGATTGTTTTGATTAACATTTAGTTCAATCAAATTACCGTCTGGGTCAGCACAGAAAATTTGTGCGAATCCACTTTTTCCGTATGGTTTTTCAAGGATTTCAACTTCATTCTGCTTTAACCATTTAAGAGTGTCATAGTAGTTATCGACTCTAAGGGCAAAGTGACCTTCTCTGCTGGATAAGCTTTTATCCTTACGAATCGTCTGTGAAGAGGGATCGACTATCAAGTGCAGTTGATGTCCCTCTATTTCATACCAGGCACCTGGAAAATCAAAATCAGGACGCTGTATTTCTTTTAAACATAGAGTTTTACCATAAAATTCTTTTGCTCTTTCCAAATCTGTCACAGTAAGACTTACATGATGGAGGCATTTATATTTAATCAAAACCTTCACTTCTTTCATATTATCTAATTTCCCCTTTATTTTATCACTACTTCAACTAAACTGTCCCTTTAGTGCCATAAAGAAAAAGCTGTCTTAAAGACAGCTTAAATATCCAATTCACCAGGTCGTCCAAGTGGTATCATTTTGCTGTAATCTGATCCAATGCCCTCTACTGTCACTCCACGTTTGAAAGCTACTGCTTCATTATAAGCATTGTTGTTAAACCTGTTTGTTGGTTACTCCATGGCGCAACACCAACTACCTGGATGTTAATAGGAATTTATGGATTAGAAAAACATATGATAATAATTTTGAATGAGTTGATAACTATGGAATTTGTCTTCGGACTGCTATCATTTGTTGGTGAAGTAATTTCGACTATAGCAGCTTGGAGTTATTTCCAAGAAAATTTGACAACAATTTGAGGCAATTTCTTTATTGAATAACCCGCCCCGTTTGTTGCAAGGAAAAAGAGCTGCTGATCAGCTCCTGACAATAAAGTAAGCACCCTTTAGTGGAATAAACATTAATGATTTTTATTTCCATACATTCTCGCCATTGTTGAAGGTGAAAATTTAATGCTATATTTCCCTTCAAGTTCATTCTTTATTTTTCTTGTTAAATTCACCCCCTGTTTATTGTGTTCCTCTTCAAGTTCAATCCCATTGGAAAGCAATTTATCTTTATCCCAATCAATCCATTCACCATACATATTCACCCATTCAATCAATTCTCGTTTTAACTCATTTGAAATCGGAATGTCCTCTATATCAAAGTTACAACCACATTTATTGCACCATATAGGGTCCGCCCCAACATCTCCTTCAACTTTTAACACATACGTTTCCTTTTGTTCACAAAAACATTCCATATTATTTTCAGACTCCTCTACTACACGTTTTATACTTTTTATTAAAGTAATCCACCTTTAAAAAAAGAGGGCTTCAGCAACCATTCTCATTAAATTAAAGCTCCTGTTAGTTGCATAACTAAACCTTTTATACTTCCCATAAACCAATAGAAAACAAAAGGACCATAAGAAGGCACACTATAATATATATCGCCTTTCTTACCCTAAATGGTAGTGAAGTTAGCAAAAGATAAACACAATTACCGAAGATTCCTGCTCCACTTACTACTTCACTCTGTTCTTTATCTTGCTCTTTAGTATATCGAATGGACAATATTAATCCTGTTAGTGATAAAAGAACAAGGAAGAGAAACCCTATATCTATGTTCAATTTAATTTTCCTCTCCTATTTTAGGTGGATCTCGTTACTTTATATGTATTTTTCACAACCACTTTTACAAGCTTCTGAATCTAATATATTATAACTCCTTGTTGAACTATCCTGCCCCTTTAGTTTAAGTACATTTCTTCACAATCTTATAACGTGATTAACATAAATATTCATTTTTTATTTAGAGCCTTATTCCATTAAATGGCCCGATTGCTAAATAAGAAAAAATCCTACATTATAAAAAAATAGAATATAAACGACCTACTCAGGGTTATTTTCCCATTAACTAGATCACCTCTTAATTAAAAACAGTTAAGTCCCATTTTCCATAATAAAATCACGTTCTGATCTTATTTGTTCTTCTAAAAGATAATCCTCTAACTTCCCATATCTTGTAGCTTGTGTTAATGATAGGCCAAACCCTTCAACGAGTAACTGTGGTCCAAAATTACTTGCTATCATATTAAATTGCTTACCTCATTGGATCAGTATGCTGGTAAAGATTCAAGACTTGAAAAGTATGGTGAATCTGCTTTTAAATTAATTCATAAAGAATAGAACCAAGAATTAAAAACTTTGAATTTACGCATGAGAAGGAAATACGCCTTACGTGGAGAGGTGTTGCTTGCCGATATGGAGGAAGTTCAACCTGAACATGGCTACACACTAGAAAAGGTGTTTGAGCTTCTTTATATAGACTTTATTGATAAATTTCGAAAAGGTGATCATGCGGGTGTCGTAGAAGATATCCTGCGCCTGCTTGATGATGAAATCGAATAGAATATACGTAAGGCTAAGGAACACATTTGAAGGGAAAAGTCCATTAATCTCAGGCAAAATTATTCACAATACAATTTGCATAGGTAATGAGCTTGAACTATGATGGATTCCCGTTCTCTTTTTTTATTGCTAAATAAATAAAGAGGACGGATAGCACTATCCATACGCTAAGCTAACCTTTTGAACAATGTCATGCTTGAATCTACTGGTGTCCTGCAAAAGTCCAGGATTTATGAAATGAGTTCCAATAAAACAATGCGTGAAACACTGGCATTTTTAATGGTTCGCGACAATGCGCACCAAAATGCATTTGCCAAGGCATTGGAAACGCTTGGTGTCGACTGGGGAAAAATCTTCCCTGTACCCAATTATGATTTGAACAAATATCCCGAATGCCGCAAATATGTGGATTTAGGCTACCATAATGCCCAATTCAACTTCAGATTGGATCAAACTCAAATCAGCGAAATTTTCCAAGGGGAGACACCGAGCCGAAATGGTGGAAACCTTACTGTTACCGAGCCGCCAAAAGGATTCCCGGTTCCCGAAATGCCGGATATGCCAAATGAACATAGCCCCGGCTTGAGTGATTTGAACAATTAAAAAAAGGCGGGCACATCTTAAATTGTTTCTTTCTTCTATTTGGACACAATAAAAAAGACACTGTTTCCCTTAATCTTTATTGGGAGCAGTGTCTTTTTTATTATCCTCTAAGGAGGAAATACCATAAGAAAAGGATTTTACCAAAGGGCCCTTATAAATTATCAAAAGTATTTTCAATGGCTAATTCCAATTCTTCTTTTCCTTCTCCTATATAACGTTTGGTCATGTTCAAATCTTTATGCCCCATCAATTTTGAAACGGTTTGAAGGTCTATCCCCTTATCGATTAGTTTTTGGCAAAACGTACTCCGCAGCTTATGGGGAGTCGCATTATATTTAGTCAGCATATATTGCACGGACCTTGGCGTGATGCGCTGATTCACACTGGATATGAAGATGGCTTCCGTTTCCATATTTAAAAATTCCTTGTATGCCTTGATCTTTTCACTAGCAGTTATGGACAGTGGAATCTTCCTGTCTATATCACCTTTTGAATCCCGGATGAGGATATATTGCCTTTCTCCCTCTTTTTGAATGTCGCTATGGTTCAAATCACAAAGTTCGGACACCCGGATACCCGTATGTATCATTGTGTAGACTATAGCAATATTCCTGAAATGCCCAGAGGACTCGATTTCTTTTAGGAGAGCAGCTTGCTCAAGCATGTTCAGGGTTTTTGGCGGATCTTCTTTCTTTTCCTTTGCTTTACGATCAATGTTGAGGACGATCTCGGGTTTATCAAGGAACCTAGAAAACATGGTAATGGCTGAATAATGTTTTTCAATCGTTCCTCCACTCTTGTTTGACTGTTCCATATCGTCTAAATAGGTTTGCACGTGGGATTTTTCAATCTCTTCCGCTTCTTCTTTAAACCATTGAAGAAACTGGGAGATGACTCCCACATAGGTTTTAATCGTACCATCGGATTTATTTTGACCTATTAACCATTCGGCAAAAGAATGAAGAATTTGTTTATTGTCCAGGTTTTCTTCTTTACTGGTCATCGAGAGGCCCCCTACCAAAATCATGCTATTAATAAGCCTTTCCAACGAAAAGTTGAATTTATACAAAAAAACCTTAGGAGAATCCTAAGGTTTAGAATGCTAAGATAGGATTTGAACCTGTTTATACGGGTTTATGAATCCTATTTGATGTGATAAACTTTGCTTGGCGGCGTCCTACTCTCACAGGGGGAAACCCCCAACTACCATCGGCGCTGAAGAGCTTAACTGCCGTGTTCGGAATGGGAACGGGTGTGACCTCTTCGCTATCGCCACCAAACAATAAAGGAACGTTGTTCCTTCAAAACTAGATAATAAGAAGGTATTTCATTTTTTAAAAAGCGTTGGTTAAGTCCTCGATCTATTAGTATCAGTCAGCTCCACATGTCGCCACGCTTCCACCTCTGACCTATCAACCTGATCATCTTTCAGGGATCTTACTAGCTTGCGCCATGGGAAATCTCATCTTGAGGGGGGCTTCATGCTTAGATGCTTTCAGCACTTATCCCGTCCGCACGTAGCTACCCAGCTATGCCTTTGGCAAGACAACTGGTACACCAGCGGTGCGTCCATCCCGGTCCTCTCGTACTAAGGACAGCTCCTCTCAAATTTCCTGCGCCCGCGACGGATAGGGACCGAACTGTCTCACGACGTTCTGAACCCAGCTCGCGTACCGCTTTAATGGGCGAACAGCCCAACCCTTGGGACCGACTACAGCCCCAGGATGCGATGAGCCGACATCGAGGTGCCAAACCTCCCCGTCGATGTGGACTCTTGGGGGAGATAAGCCTGTTATCCCCGGGGTAGCTTTTATCCGTTGAGCGATGGCCCTTCCATGCGGAACCACCGGATCACTAAGCCCGACTTTCGTCCCTGCTCGACTTGTAGGTCTCGCAGTCAAGCTCCCTTGTGCCTTTACACTCTACGAATGATTTCCAACCATTCTGAGGGAACCTTTGGGCGCCTCCGTTACTCTTTAGGAGGCGACCGCCCCAGTCAAACTGCCCACCTGACACTGTCTCCCACCCCGATAAGGGGCGCGGGTTAGAATTTCAATACAGCCAGGGTAGTATCCCACCAACGCCTCCACCGAAGCTAGCGCTCCGGCTTCTCAGGCTCCTACCTATCCTGTACAAGCTGTACCAAAATTCAATATCAGGCTGCAGTAAAGCTCCACGGGGTCTTTCCGTCCTGTCGCGGGTAACCTGCATCTTCACAGGTACTATAATTTCACCGAGTCTCTCGTTGAGACAGTGCCCAGATCGTTACACCTTTCGTGCGGGTCGGAACTTACCCGACAAGGAATTTCGCTACCTTAGGACCGTTATAGTTACGGCCGCCGTTTACTGGGGCTTCGGTTCAAAGCTTCGCTTGCGCTAACCTCTCCCCTTAACCTTCCAGCACCGGGCAGGTGTCAGCCCCTATACTTCGCCTTGCGGCTTCGCAGAGACCTGTGTTTTTGCTAAACAGTCGCCTGGGCCTATTCACTGCGGCTTTTCCGGGCTATTCACCCTAAAAAGCACCCCTTCTCCCGAAGTTACGGGGTCATTTTGCCGAGTTCCTTAACGAGAGTTCTCTCGCACACCTTAGGATTCTCTCCTCGCCTACCTGTGTCGGTTTGCGGTACGGGCACCTTACATCTCACTAGAGGCTTTTCTTGGCAGCGTGGAATCAGGAACTTCGGTACTATATTTCCCTCGCCATCACAGCTCCGCCTTAATGGAAACGGGATTTGCCTCGTTTCCGGCCTAACTGCTTGGACGCGCATATCCAACAGCGCGCTTACCCTATCCTTCTGCGTCCCCCCATCGTTCAAACGATGTATAGGTGGTACAGGAATATCAACCTGTTGTCCATCGCCTACGCCTTTCGGCCTCGGCTTAGGTCCCGACTAACCCTGAGCGGACGAGCCTTCCTCAGGAAACCTTAGGCATTCGGTGGAAGGGATTCTCACCCTTCTTTCGCTACTCATACCGGCATTCTCACTTCTAAGCGCTCCACCAGTCCTTCCGGTCTGACTTCAACGCCCTTAGAACGCTCTCCTACCATCGACACCTAATGGTGTCAATCCACAGCTTCGGTGATACGTTTAGCCCCGGTACATTTTCGGCGCGGAGTCACTCGACCAGTGAGCTATTACGCACTCTTTAAATGGTGGCTGCTTCTGAGCCAACATCCTGGTTGTCTAAGCAACTCCACATCCTTTTCCACTTAACGTATACTTTGGGACCTTAGCTGGTGGTCTGGGCTGTTTCCCTTTCGACTACGGATCTTATCACTCGCAGTCTGACTCCCAAGAATAAGTATTTGGCATTCGGAGTTTGACTGAATTCGGTAACCCGTTGGGGGCCCCTAGTCCAATCAGTGCTCTACCTCCAATACTCTCATCTTGAGGCTAGCCCTAAAGCTATTTCGGAGAGAACCAGCTATCTCCAGGTTCGATTGGAATTTCTCCGCTACCCACACCTCATCCCCGCACTTTTCAACGTGCGTGGGTTCGGGCCTCCATTCAGTGTTACCTGAACTTCACCCTGGACATGGGTAGATCACCTGGTTTCGGGTCTACGACCTCATACTCATTCGCCCTATTCAGACTCGCTTTCGCTGCGGCTCCGTCTTATCAACTTAACCTCGCATGAAATCGTAACTCGCCGGTTCATTCTACAAAAGGCACGCCATTACCCATTAACGGGCTTTGACTACTTGTAGGCACACGGTTTCAGGATCTATTTCACTCCCCTTCCGGGGTGCTTTTCACCTTTCCCTCACGGTACTGGTTCACTATCGGTCACTAGGGAGTATTTAGCCTTGGGAGATGGTCCTCCCTGCTTCCGACGGGATTTCTCGTGTCCCGCCGTACTCAGGATCCACTCAGGAGGGAACGAAGTTTCAACTACAGGGTTTTTACCTTCTTTGACGGACCTTTCCAGGTCACTTCATTTACCCCGTTCCTTTGTAACTCCATGTTGAGTGTCCTACAACCCCAAGAGGCAAGCCTCTTGGTTTGGGCTAATTCCGTTTCGCTCGCCGCTACTCAGGAAATCGCATTTGCTTTCTCTTCCTCCGGGTACTTAGATGTTTCAGTTCCCCGGGTCTGCCTTCAGTACCCTATGTATTCAGGTAAAGATACTGTTCCATTACGAACAGTGGGTTTCCCCATTCGGAAATCTCCGGATCAAAGCTTACTTACAGCTCCCCGAAGCATATCGGTGTTAGTCCCGTCCTTCATCGGCTCCTAGTGCCAAGGCATCCACCGTGCGCCCTTTCTAACTTAACCGTTAAAAAGATCTTACAGATGCTTTGAAAAAAATTAATTGCCTTCTATCTATTATCTAGTTTTCAAGGAACAAAGCAGAAAGAATCCATCACATCGTGATGTTTTTCTTCCCTATCTGAATGAATTACTCATTCAAAACTGAACAAAACAAAAGCGCTCTCGTAATTATCCTTAGAAAGGAGGTGATCCAGCCGCACCTTCCGATACGGCTACCTTGTTACGACTTCACCCCAATCATCTGTCCCACCTTAGGCGGCTGGCTCCATAAAGGTTACCTCACCGACTTCGGGTGTTACAAACTCTCGTGGTGTGACGGGCGGTGTGTACAAGGCCCGGGAACGTATTCACCGCGGCATGCTGATCCGCGATTACTAGCGATTCCGGCTTCATGTAGGCGAGTTGCAGCCTACAATCCGAACTGAGAATGGCTTTATGGGATTCGCTTACCTTCGCAGGTTTGCAGCCCTTTGTACCATCCATTGTAGCACGTGTGTAGCCCAGGTCATAAGGGGCATGATGATTTGACGTCATCCCCACCTTCCTCCGGTTTGTCACCGGCAGTCACCTTAGAGTGCCCAACTGAATGCTGGCAACTAAGATCAAGGGTTGCGCTCGTTGCGGGACTTAACCCAACATCTCACGACACGAGCTGACGACAACCATGCACCACCTGTCACTCTGTCCCCCGAAGGGGAAAGCCCTATCTCTAGGGTTGTCAGAGGATGTCAAGACCTGGTAAGGTTCTTCGCGTTGCTTCGAATTAAACCACATGCTCCACCGCTTGTGCGGGCCCCCGTCAATTCCTTTGAGTTTCAGCCTTGCGGCCGTACTCCCCAGGCGGAGTGCTTAATGCGTTAGCTGCAGCACTAAAGGGCGGAAACCCTCTAACACTTAGCACTCATCGTTTACGGCGTGGACTACCAGGGTATCTAATCCTGTTTGCTCCCCACGCTTTCGCGCCTCAGTGTCAGTTACAGACCAGAAAGTCGCCTTCGCCACTGGTGTTCCTCCAAATCTCTACGCATTTCACCGCTACACTTGGAATTCCACTTTCCTCTTCTGCACTCAAGTTCCCCAGTTTCCAATGACCCTCCACGGTTGAGCCGTGGGCTTTCACATCAGACTTAAAGAACCACCTGCGCGCGCTTTACGCCCAATAATTCCGGACAACGCTTGCCACCTACGTATTACCGCGGCTGCTGGCACGTAGTTAGCCGTGGCTTTCTGGTTAGGTACCGTCAAGGTACCAGCAGTTACTCTGGTACTTGTTCTTCCCTAACAACAGAACTTTACGACCCGAAGGCCTTCTTCGTTCACGCGGCGTTGCTCCGTCAGACTTTCGTCCATTGCGGAAGATTCCCTACTGCTGCCTCCCGTAGGAGTCTGGGCCGTGTCTCAGTCCCAGTGTGGCCGATCACCCTCTCAGGTCGGCTACGCATCGTCGCCTTGGTGAGCCATTACCTCACCAACTAGCTAATGCGCCGCGGGCCCATCTATAAGTGACAGCCGAAACCGTCTTTCCATCTTCTCTCATGCGAGAAAAGAACGTATCCGGTATTAGCTCCGGTTTCCCGAAGTTATCCCAGTCTTATAGGCAGGTTGCCCACGTGTTACTCACCCGTCCGCCGCTAATCTCAGGGAGCAAGCTCCCATCGATTCGCTCGACTTGCATGTATTAGGCACGCCGCCAGCGTTCGTCCTGAGCCAGGATCAAACTCTCCGAAGAAATGTTTGACTTGCTCATTTGCTTTTTTGATAGTGTGTGCTCACTTAAAATTTAACGTTGGCGCTTTGTTTTGTTCAGTTTTCAAAGAGCAATTGTTACTGGTTTGTTTCAACTTATTCATCTTAACATAACGTTGAATAGTTGTCAACTTCTACGAAGAAAATATTTTGTTAATATCGCTCGTTAATTAGGCGACTTCATTATCATACTTCTATTTTTCTTTAGTGTCAATATTTAATTCGTAAAATGAGAATCTGTACTAACACTTCCCTCTTGAACCATCTTGTTAATGAATACAAAAAACCACTGTACGTGTTTCTTCTATAATAATTAACTGGGATGCACTAAACTGAAGATTTTATCATTTTTAAAGTATTCTTCAATATACATTATCTACCTCACGGATGGACAAATTAGTGACTTAAGTTATCTAGACCTAATTATAAAAAAACTTAATAAATAAACGAGAGTACATTTTAGCCATGTATAATATACTCTCCTTTTTTCTTTTAGAAAACTAAACCAGCTAATAGGATGTCAATATCTTTCTCTAAAAATTTCATTTCCCTTATGATATACTATTTTCGGCCATGCCAAATACCCCTCCAAAACCCTTTTGGAAGGATTTTTCTCTGTTACACAAAACCGTTAATTAGGCTAAATCTAGGAACGTTTCTTTTCTCTTTAATAAAGCATAAATCCAATGAAGCAACTTATTCATACAGGCAACGATTGACACTTTGGCAGGTTTTCCTTCTGATTTTTTCTTATCATAGAATGCTTTAAGCTTTTTGTTCCTTGAACTTCTTATGCCGCATAGTACGGCAAGATACAGAGAATGACGTAGTCTGCTCGAACCTCTTTTTGTCATACGATTAATGGTTGCTGTAAACTTACCCGATGAGTGAACACTTGGATCTACTCCAGCGAAGGCAACCAGTTTTTTCGGATGATTAAACCGATCGATTTCACCAATTTCAGAGATAATCGTGGCTGCGATTTTTTCACCGATACCGGGTATCGATTGGATGATCTTATATTCTTCCAGTTCATTTGCCAGGGCCACTATACGATCTTCCAAATCAGAAAGGTGTCCCTGGTAATGAAAAAGCAACTCAATATACATACGAAGATTGATTACGTGACTTTCATACACGTTTTTTTGAAATGGATTCCGAGTTGCGGAGTCCATTATTTTTTTTGCTTTTCCCCATGCCCATTGACCGGATCGGCTAGGACAGAACTCTATAACACTCTCTGCTAGTCTACTTTCTCCGGCTGTTAATACAGCCTCTGAAGTAGGATATTCCTTTAACATCAATAAAGAAACCTTCGAATATAGATCCCCAAAAACCTTCCGGTATTCAGGAAACACTTGATCTAAAATGGTGTGAAACTGAAGTTTAGCTTCCACATACATATTCGTTACGATTTCCTGTTGTCTGGACAAATTCCGAAGGTCTAAAAGCTGAATTCCTCTACTTTTATGAGGTTCAAAATCCTCTTTGTAATACAGCACACACAACTGGTACGCATCGATTGCGTCTGTTTTTACCTTTCGTAAACTGGTCTTCTTTGCCTGATAAGAAATAATCAGATTTAGTAAGATATATAGAATCCCTTGTTCCTCCAAGTATTGAATAACAGGAGTATGGTAATGCCCTGTAGATTCTAAAATGACCATAGGCATCTGCCCTGTCACCACTTCAATCTCTTTTAAAAAGTCTAATAAATGATCTAATTCCTCTTTGATATGCTTCATTGAAAAGCTCTTCCCATACGGTTTAGATTGATCTAAAAATGCCTGAACTTGGCTCTCTCCTTTTGCTACATCCAGACCAACAACTGGATTCATTGCTTTTTCCTCCTCCACTTATTTACCAGTACCCCTAGTCCTCCATGTAGTGTCATAGCTTCGCTTGTTATACGAGATCCACGTCCCAACCAGCCTCAAACATGTTTCTACAAGTAGGGGGCGAACAGTTAAGTTCACGGGATCAAGTCCCACGCACCCGTACGTCCTACCCTGGCTACTGATATAATAGATTCTATTAAAAAAAGGTCAACCAGTAATTTTTACTGGTCAACCTTATAATACGAACGCACCCGTTACTTTAAGTAGATTATTTCACAATCATAGTAAGTTCCACAGAAAAAGGCATTAATCCTTCCTGCTGAATCAATGCCTTCACTTTTTCAAATTAACTTTACTATTACTTTTTTTAGTTAACAAATAGCTTTGTTTTATCATTTCGTAAATGTCTTCCTTTGGAACAGTACCGTCAAGAATTATCGAATTCCAATGGTCCTTATTAAGATGAAATGCCGGAACTACCGAATTGTAAATCTGACGCCAATAATCCAAAAAACCGAGTTCACATTTCACATTAATCCAAATATGGCCATCTTTTTCAAATATCCACGCAAACACTTTCTTGTTATCTATATGTCGCATTAACGTCCAATTCTTATCGCGAAATGGATAATCTTCATATGTATTCCCCATCCCTAAACAGTAACCGATAGCTTCCTCTCTATTTTTCATTGTTAACCTCTTCCTAAAATAATAACTTTCTAATTTTTTAATTGCATCCTAAATTATAAGCCTTGGACCCTTTATTGCACTAACCTGCCCCTTTCGTATTATTAGGTCAGCCAGATATTTCTGGTTGACCAATTTTTATATAGTTTTATTATAACGGTAGCCGGGGTAGAACGTACCTGCCCGTGGGGCTTAAGATCCCGTCAACTAAACAGTTCGCCCCCTACTTGCTTAAACATGATTTGGCTGGTTGGGACCAAGATCTCGTATAACAAGCGAAGCTATGATACTGCAAGAAGGATTAGGGGTTACCGGCAAATATTATGTTTTTGGAGGAGATAAAAAATGAATCCAGTGGTTGGTCTGGATGTAGCTAAAGGTGAAAGTCAGGTTCAAGCATTCTTGGAAAAGAAGAAGCCTTATCAAGGCAGTTTCAAAGTTACACATACCATTGAAGGATTAGAAACGCTATTTCAGTTTCTGAGAAAAATAGAAAATAAAACAGGAATCAAACCTCCGATTGTATTGGAATCCACGGGGCATTATCATACGCCAGTTGTACAGTATTTTGAGGAGAGAGGCTACTTATTAATTGTCGTTAACCCACTCATTTCTTATCGTGCGAAGAGCTCAAGTTTACGCAAAGTAAAGACAGATATAATCGATGCACGTCACCTCTGCGAGCTGTACTATAAAGAGGATTTAGAGCCTTATAAAAAACGAGGGATACAACTCTTAAATCTTCGTAATCTTTCAAGACAACACGAAAATATAACAGGTATCTATGTACAAACAAAACTACAGTTCCAGGCTGTTCTTGATCAAGTATTTCCTGAATATAGAGGGGTTTTTGGAGATTTGTATTCGGTTGTTTCTTTGCTTACTCTATTAGAATTCCCTACTTCTGAAGACATATTAGCAGTCGGTGAAGAAACTGTAGCAAATAGGATTAATGAACTTTGTCCAAGTCGTTCTAAAAAGTGGGCGAATACACAGGCAGAGAAACTTACGGCTGCCTCAGCTCGAAACCCTTTTCAGAGAACCTTATATCAGAGTCACATTTTAAGCCTTGAAATGTATATAAAAATGCTTCTAGAATACCAAAAGCACCTATCCATTTGAAGACGAGATAGATGCTTTGGCAAAAGAAATTGAAGAATATAAGATTATCCAATCCATCCCTGGAATCGGTGAAAAAATCGCTGCAACGATTATTTCTGAAATTGGAGAGATTGAACGGTTTAATCACCCTAAAAAACTAGTGGCATTTGCCGGAATTGATCCAAGTATCTTTGAATCAGGTAAATTTAAAGGCACAGTAAATCGGATTACCAAAAGAGGTTCTGGCAGACTAAGACACGCCTTGTATATGGCTGTTAAATGTGCCATTCGTGATTGTCGCAAGAAGAAAACGACAGATGAAATCATCCCTCGTAACAAGCGATTACGAGAGTTTTATGATAAGAAACGTGAAGAAGGAAAGCCCTTTAAAGTAGCTGTGATAGCATGTGCCAATAAACTCTTACATTGGATTTATGCACTTTTAAAAAGCAACTCACCTTTCCAAGATAGGCTAGTTTGAAAGTATAACTAAACCACCCAGAACTTTCCAAACACAGAAACTTGGAAGGTTATTTGGTATGCACAAATTTAGTATAGCATGAAATATTTTAAGGTTTTATTGAAAAATATTGACAAACTATTGGCTGGTTTAGTTTAAGTACATTTTTTCACAATCTCAATAGTGTAGAGCCTTTTTAGACACAATCCAATCACCTACAAAATAGAGTTCATAATGTCCATATGACTTGTATCAGAATGCTTATCGTTGTAAATAAGCATTCTCCTGATGCTCCCCCTATATAAGGTAATGAAGGTAGGTTGCTACTTATATCTAACTGATACAGCTGATACAGATAAGCTATTGATATGTATAGAGGTCCTGGGTGGTGCTTAGAGGTACAGTGATGGTGAATCATATGTTCTATCAGTATGCTTTTCAATGAGTGAACCAGCAGTGACTGTGAGGTGCAGTCTGTTGTGTATCCCTACCAATGATAGATGATATGTCTAATGCGTTATTTCGTTATGCTTATGATGGTTGATGTATCATGCTATGAGTAAGCAAGGAGCATGACGTTATGATGATAGGTAGTTCAATCGATGATGGATACAACATAGAGAGCACAAGAAGAGAAGCATATCAAGCAGGTCAAGGTAAACAATGTTTACCCTCCATTGATAGAAGATTCAGTTACAAATCCGCAGGGATCCAAATGAGTTCGAGGAAAGACTTAAAGGTACGCCCTACCACTTTCATAAAAAATCACTTTTTTACCTATAATAACGTGTGAAGTGTCGTTCACACTACAGGACCCAAAACGCGGTTTGACCGTGAACTTTAAAAATCTAATCTTTACATTTTCAAAGGAAAAAACATATAAAAATATGTTATATTATGGAACAACAAAGAAGGAGGAATTGTTCAATGAAATACCATTATAATTTTATAATTGATGGAAAGCTCATCGAAGTTGAGGAAAGAAATTATGAACGTGCTGAGCAGCGTGCTAAAGAAATTCTGGCAGAAATGAATCAAATAAAAGACAAAAAATAAAAGCCTAATCGAGACTAAAAATCTTGGTTAGGCTTTTATTTTTGCTTTTTTTTAATTGTCCTCGTTAGGTCTTATAATAGCACTCGATTTTTACACCATGAGCTCTGTAACGGCACGCAAAGTTAAACTATAACTTTCACTTTTCTTTAACATTACATGTATGTAGGGCGACTGGATACTATGTGTATCCGGTTTTTTGTTATCGTACAATCATAATTCTTAAAGGTAAGAAAGTAGTACTAGAATTTTGATAAAAAAAAAGAAGGATAGATCAGTTGAATGATTTATCCTTATCTTTCCAATAAAATTGATGATTAAAGTTGAGTTTTCGATACGTGATAAACGAAGTGATCAACCATCTGCAGAGGTATTTCGAACCTATGTACTAGAAATATTTTAGTTTTTTCAGGGTTAACCCTGCTTCGTGCCTTTGAGCATGTAACTTTGACCGTGCTTCATACTTCCTTAATGAACTAATAAAAATAGTGCCAACTTCTCTTTAATAGAAATGGGCACTTCGTTTATTCGCTATACGTTATCGTGACGCTTTAGGCGGTTGGCACACGTCACATTTACGTTGGTTTTTATTTTTAAATTTCGTAAATGTTTTTTCAAAGTTGCTACCACATGCACATTTAAATAGTAACTTTTGAGAAAAACCGTGATATTCAGTCGTTAGCAACTTACTTTTCGAATTGTTCTCAACAAATTCTTTAATTTTGCCAATTGTCCATTGTTTATTCATTCTCTTACACCTCCATATTTTATCGCTATGCGGAGGCTTTTCTTGGCATCCGTTCAATTATAAGTAAAAGTAGTATTTATCTTAGGTTATCCATTATAACATGAGCTGGCACTCAATTAAACAGATGGAATGCATCTTATTAAACCAAACTACTTCGTAGGCGATAGACACTTACATTGTTTTACATTTCGTTCATACTAGATCCAAACAGCAACCTTCCTTATCGAAGTAATGCATCGGTTAATTGAATTAGGAAATTACTCTTTATGACAAAAAAAAGAACCTTCAATCCATAGATAGATCAAAGGTTCCTGTGTAAAAATCAAAATCAACTATAAACTAGCTCTTTTTTTTTACTTAGACCAAGCGTCTCTGCTGTTGAAGAATGAATTTCTTTCAGAAGCTCTGGATTTTCCATTAATGACTCGCCATAGGAAGGAATCATTTCTTTAATTTTTGGTTCCCACTCTTTCATACGTTGCGGGAAGCATTTATTAATTACCTCAAGCATAACGTGAACAGCAGTAGAAGCACCTGGAGAAGCACCTAGTAATGCTGCAATCGAGCCATCAGAGGCACTTACAACTTCCGTTCCAAATTGAAGCGTACCTTTGCCGCCTTCAGCAGTATCTTTGATTACTTGTACACGTTGGCCAGCTACTACTAAATCCCATTCCTCGGTCTTAGCGTTCGGGATAAACTCACGTAGCTCTTCCATGCGCTGTTCTTTCGATAACATGACTTGCTGGATCAGGTATTTTGTCAATGACATCTCTTTTGCGCCTGCCGCCAACATAGTCAAGACATTATTCGGTTTTACGGAAGTTATTAAATCTAACATTGAACCTGTTTTTAAGAACTTCGGTGAGAATCCGGCAAATGGTCCAAATAGCAACGATTTTTCATTATTGATATATCGTGTATCAAGATGCGGAACAGACATTGGTGGAGCACCAACTTTAGCTTTTCCGTATACTTTTGCATGATGTTGTGCAACGACGTCCGGATTATTACACACCATGAAAAACCCGCTTACTGGGAATCCGCCAATGTGTTTCCCTTCAGGAATACCGGATTTTTGCAGTAAGTGCAGGCTTCCGCCCCCGCCTCCAATAAAGACGAATTTAGCAGTATGGTGTTCTACGCTACCGTTATCGACATTACGCACTTTTAATTCCCATGAGCCATCACTAGTACGTTTAAGATTATCAACACTATGTTTGTATTTGATATCGACGTTTTTAGTCTTTAAGTGATCAAACATCATGCGTGTTAAAGCACCAAAGTTAACATCTGTACCAGAGTCTATTTTCGTGGCCGCAATAGGTTCATTCGATAGGCGGTCTTGCATGATAAGCGGTATCCATTCCATCAGTTTGGCTGGGTCATCGGAATACTCCATACCTTTGAATAGAGGATTGTTTGATAGCGCTTTAAAGCGGTTCTTTAAAAACTCTACATTTTTATCCCCTTGTACCATACTCATATGAGGCAATGGCATGATAAAGTCTTGCGGATTATTAATCAGCTTACTGTTTACAAGATAAGACCAAAACTGCATTGAAACTTGGAACTGTTCATTAATATTGATAGCTTTGCTAATATCTATAGATCCGTCAGATTTTTCGGATGTATAGTTAAGCTCACACAGTGCAGAATGTCCCGTACCCGCATTATTCCATTCGTTAGAGCTTTCTTCTCCTGCGTTTGCGAGCTTCTCGAACACTTTGATTTCCCATTCCGGTGCTATTTCTTTCAGTAATGATCCCAAAGTCGCGCTCATGACTCCGCCACCAATTAAGATAACGTCTGTTTTATTCTGTATGTTGCTCATTATAACCTTCCTTATCCGCTATATTTGCAAAAAAGATGTAGGCGCTCCTGCTTAGGTCTCACAAAAAGCCAGGCGCGACCTAGGAACACACCTTTTCTGTCTCATTATAACTATATCATAGTCTATTATAATTATTTATAGATTAAAGTATTCTACTATTACTTTTTGTTAAAATATAGTTTCTGTGAAAAAATGAACTTAAACTAATTTCCCCAATCGTAGTATAACAAATAAGTTGCTCCAGCAACCATCCTTATTGAAGTAAGAAACTGTTAGTGAAAATATATTAATATATCCGGAATCAGTAATGAAATAAACATAGATCGACAAAATCAAAGGTAAAGTAACCATTTCCCTAAATATGTGGTTTCAACACCAAAACCTCCATTTCAGTTCTTAAGGCTTGTCTAAATCTATTTTAGCCTATTTTCTAATTCTCCTGTATGGGAATTACTGGGAGTTTACCAGTTGTACAATCATTAAACTATCTGCCCCGTTAATTCTATAAGAAAAAGGCTGAGACAGCAACCTTCCTTATTAAAGTAAAGCGTCCATTACTTTAAGTACAAATCATCACAAACTCACAATTCAGTGAACCGGACTGCACCAATTACAATAAAAAAAACTGCCAAGATGACAGCTTCGGGTTTCTATAAAGAGTCCTTTGCGAAAAGGATCTGATCCAGCATCCATTTCACGTTTAAAGTTGGTCATAGGCAAATCCGCAGGAGCAACGGTTTATCCCAAATAACAGGTGATAAGATGCGGGAAATTCCTGATTGACTCGTTGAACTGCATTTGCAAATTCATTACCATCCTTTGGTACTGGCGAAAGTGCATCCGCTTTTTCTTGAGAATCAATATTAGCTCCAGGTGGTACGAACCTATCAGGTGGAATTCGAACGCCATTTGTTACTACTGCATTATAAGAAATAAATGCGCCTTTCCCTACAATTGCCGTATAAACAATGGAATTAAAACCAACAAATACCTTGTCTGCGATATAACAAGGACCATGAACAAGGGCACCATGAGTAATGGTCACTTCATTTCCAATGAATATTGAATACTTTTTTGTTCCAACTGAAATCCTTTTATTTAAAACCATGTAAAATTACTCCGTCCTGGATATTTGTATTAAAACCTATATAAAATGGGGTTCCTTCATCCGCACGTATACTTACATTAGGAGCTACATAAACATTGTTCCTAATGGTAACATCACCTATGACACTGGAAAACTGACTTACAAATGCTGTTTTATCAATTTTAGGAAAGCGCTGAACGGGATTAAATGAAGTAATTGGGTTGGGACTTATGAATGGTTCAAAATATTTAGAATGGTTATTAGAAGATGTTTTTTCTTCCAAGTAATCACCTCCTTTACTATCCATAGGCGTATGATTATTTTATGTGAGAAAATCAAGTGAGGAATGGGCTATTATTAAAACAGTAATAATATCAGGTATCAATCCCTTTCCCTGCAGCAGAACTGGAATTGTTCATTCACTGTTTATTGCATAAGAAAAAGAGCTGCTGTTCAGCTCCTGACAATAAAGTAAAGCACCTGTTCGTTACATAAGAAAAAAAAACTGCCAAATGGCAACCTGATCTTCAATCATTATATTTTTCCTGGTTTTTAAATCGATAAGTTCATTTAGTATTTACCTGCTTTTAATACTTATCAATCGTAGCGCCAATGACGGATGCGCGAATGAAATCTAGTTTTTGGAAACGTCTAAGCTCCTCTGCCGTACCTGTCACGACGGCCCCGTTAAAACGGACTTCCCCTTTTGAAGATTGGGTATTTTCCTTGATTCCCTTCAGAGCTTCTTTAATAGAGCTTTTATGACTGTCTGTTTTACTCAGTTGCTCCAACGTGTGAATGAACCCCTGCCCACTTTCCCCAGAATAAGGAACTTCTTGGCTGACATCAAATCCAAAGGCACCTCCACCGCCCTTAGTTTTTAAGCTATCAGAATCCAGCTCCTTTGTCATTCTGTCCATTTGAGCGACAGTTGTTGTATCGACCCATAGCCAATTTACATTTTCATAGCCAAGCTGCTTACCCATCTCTGCTAAAGTCATTGGCTCCTTAAAGGAAAGGGCAACCTCGATTAACGTATTTTTGTCCAAACCAACGGCAGTATCAAGTTCATCCGGTAAATAGTCATAGGACAAACCTGGATAATAAAAATCGATTTTTCTTTCATTATTGAAATCATTATAACGGACTGTCCGTTGCTCCTTTTCGTTAAAAACATTGACTTCAACCATTCCACTTCCACGTTCAATGGTGTCTATCCTTCCGAACAATGGGATTTTCTCGATCTTTTTATCCCATACTATTGAACGGTCACCAATGCTTTTACGATATGTAGTTTCTCTTGTTACACTAAATAAATTGTAATCATAGCTGCTATCCCCAAAAGATATATTTGCCCCATGGACCATCTCATATATACTATCCTGATGCTCTAGCCGTTTATTGAGAATGTATTGACTGCCTGTGAAAAGAGTGGTCAACAGGATGGTAGTTGTAAGTACAGCAATGATTACATACTTGAATGTTTGCCACCTTTTCGTTTTTTTGAGGGCCTTTTGCAAGGAAGGTTTGCTGATAAAATCGATTTCTTCCTCTTTTTTAGATTCGTGATTACCGCTCATGGTTTGCCTCCTTATAAATCTTCGCTAACTGTTTCCTGGCCCTGAATAAATTCGTCTTAATAGAACTGATAGGTTTCTCTAATAACTTGGATATCTCTTCGTACGATAATCCTGATTGATACTTCAATAACAAAAGTTCTTGAAAGTGCGGCTTTAACTTTGATAGTGCATACCCAACCTCTCTAATCCTCTCTTTTTCAAGAAAAATCACCTCTGGAAGCTCATTCATATCCGTCTCTAAAAGTCCTTCATTTAAATTGAGGTCATACCGCCGTTGCTTCCGGCACTGATCATAATGAAAATTTAATGATACACGTATCAGCCAACTCCTTATCCTAGAAGTCTGAATCGTATCGTAATAAAGCAGATACTTATAAGCCGTTTCCTGAACAACATCCTCTGCATCAGCTTGTGAAATACCCAATTTTCGCAAATATCTATATACGATATTAAGCTCTGAATTAAGCTCGTTATTCTTATTTATGTCATTCATCATCGTCCTCCTGCCAACTAGACGTATAAGGTAAAGAAAAGTTTACAATTTTAATCACACAAAATAGTTTTTTAGTAAATAGTTTCAAATTTTAGTAACAAGGAATCGTTATGCATCTTTGAAAACAACGTTTGATAAAATTAATACAAAAATACCTTGATAAATGAATAAATAGAAAGAGCATGTCCTGACTAAAAGATAAAGTCTAAACATACTCTTCACTATTCAATTGAATGATTCTTTTATAAGAAGGTTAATCTCACAATCTCCCTAGAAATATTAACATAAATATCCATTAAAAAAATCACCTCACCTCTAAGAACTAGAGGTGAGGTGATTTGAATTTAATCAAACTTTACATAATCCCCTTCTTTGATTTGATTCTTTTCAAACCATCCAAGATTCACTTCAATTGCATAACGATAAGAAAGTTCCGGATCATAGGTAGGACATATATCCACTTTACAAGGCTCCATATCAAGTATTTTTAGAATTTCCCCATCTGAATCAAGAAAAGCAATAGATAAAGGAATGAATGTGTTTTTCATCCAAAATCCACCATATATTTTTTCCGAATACACAAATAACATCCCCTCATTTTCGGGTAATTTTCTAACAAACATTAAGCCCTTTTCTCTTTTTCTATGAGTATCTGCAACGTGAACGGTTAATCTAGTTTCCCTGTTACCACTGAGTATTTTTATCATTTTTGTTTTTATTCTATTTTTCATGTTCACTCACCTTCGATTATTATTATAAGCAGGAAAGAAAATTGATGTCTTTTTAAAAGAAGTTCATGAGATTGTAATTTCCTTTTTTCGAAAAAACGTCTTTTCCCCTAATAATAAAAAGGAAGAAAGTTGGAGATAAAAACGAAAACAAGAAGAAAAAAATAACTAGGCAAGCTCCTTTTCACTTCTAATACTTATTCTATGGTTCTAAATTTAATACTTTGTTTTCAATAATCAAAGCAATAATATATAAAAAGATTTGTTCAATTATCCTGCCCCTTTATTCAGTAAGCAAAAAAGCAACCAATTCGGCAGCTCTGGATCTTGAACTCCTTAGTTGAAGTACATTCCTTCACAATTATACAAAACCAAAAATCATTCCTTCAAATGAGGAACTTTTCACTTTGCACAAACAATGAAACTATTTAATGAATGCCCATTGACCGTCTTGTAATGATGACTTCAAGTATAATTCACCCCACATTTATTGTGTATTGGTTCATCAATAAAGGCTGCTTCAGCAACCTCCCTTATTGAAGTAAAGCACCTGTTAGTTCATTTAGATACATAACTTTATATAATTAATAAATCACTTTAAACTATACAGAATTAATCAATTTATGTTATTTTTTTCTTTTTATAGAACTTTTTTAAAACATTAATGTTGATTTTTGCACAAATAAAGAAGACCTCTTATTGTGGTCTTCTTTTTTTTATTTTCTTGAATTAATGCACCTGTTAGTTCAACAAGAAAAGGATTTCATAGATTAGTTTAACCTGTTACCACGGTTATTTTTGGTTCTTCACAAGAAATAACATCAATCGTGTGATTTAAGCAGAGAAACTGATAATGAATGTAATTTTCAGAGGGACATATATCTTCTCGTTCATTCGTGGCTATTTTTATATAATCCAAGTACCTTGACTTGGTATATAACCGAAATAGCTCTCCCTTTGATATTTCAGAATTATCTATAGAATATGAAAAACATTCATCGATAACAGAATATCAAATATATGATTCAAATTCTAATTGCACCAAAGGTAAATCGATGTTGAACGTGCTTCTATTAATAAGCAATTGTAATGAATTTTCTTTGGATTCTATTATTTTTTCCAAATAACTATATCCTTTATCTTGCATCAATTCAGTCAAATCCACTTCATCATCACTCATTCCTTAATTTGACTATTTAAATTATACTTCATTTCCCAGACGTCTTCTTCAAATAACCTGACCCTTTAGTTCCTAAAGAAAAAACTGCCTTAAAGACAGCACTGATTTTATGCCAATGCACCTGGAAGTTCCTTAAGAAACATATTTATTTTATAGGAAGAAACCACACATCTTCTTCTCCATAGACATCTCCTGTGGGAAGAAAGCCAAAACGTTTATATAATTCACGAGCATTTTCGTTATCTTTAAATACGGTTAGACGAATTTCTTTACAAATGGTAAACCTATTTGCTATCCAATGAACCATCTCTGACAGTGCCGCCCTACCATATCCTTTACCCTGATAACTCTCATCAATTATGAATCCGTTAATCCAATACATATTCGTCGTATTTTCATCGTAAGCATGCATGATAAAACCGACCATTATCTCTTTGTCATATATGGCAAAGGGCAAATAAACAATGTTATCCCCGTCTGGTTTAATATAAACTTTGGCAAGTGAAACGGCTACTGGTGGTACAAAGTTACTTTGCTGTTTCTTAACTTTTAGTGCTAGTGCCTTTTCCCAATTTTCTCTCGTAACACATTTCAAATGTACTTTCATAAATTTCACCTCTAATCATAATCTGACATTACCTCTTTATTAAATTCACTACTGACAATGAAATTCCTTGTTGCACTAACCTGCCCCTTTAGTTGCAAAAGAAAAGGAGCTACTGATCAGCTCCTGATAATGAAGCAAAGCCCACCCTTTACTTTAAGTACACTCCTTCACAATCTTTGCTACATTAATATGCACGTTAGGAGTTAAGAGAGTATGCTATTCTATTGGCCTAACCTTATATCTCAAAACAGTTTTTAAATTTGCAGGTTCAACTTTTCTAAAATCCGAAAGATATATTTCTCTATGTTGTAATGAAGTTCTTTCAAGATTATTATTTTTTATGAATTCATTCATTAATTTAAAACTTTGAGGTTCATCATCATACGGGCCTACATGAAGTATCTGGACAGATAAACCATCTTGTAATGCACCGAATTTTACATCATTTAGAAATGGATGTGGTTTCTTTTTTTCTACATTTTCAAATGCTCTCTCTACTATTTCTTTTGTTACAAAATCTGGTTGTCTAATCATGATAGTATATAATAATTCATCTTTATTTAATGTATCTAATTTCTTTCCCTCTTCTGTTAAATCCCATATTCCTTCTAATGGATATACAGTATATTCAAAATATCCATCTGGAGTGTATCCTTGCTTCGACATCATTTTGACAGCATAAGCCAATGAATAAAGAACACCTATCTTTTCAGCGAAGTCGTGTTCATTTGGATTTCCTTTTCCCTTTATCATAAAAAAATTCTGTTCTGGAATTGTTACAAGTTCAGATTTTTGTTTTGGGATATATAAATTCTTCTCTTGTTTTCTCCATTCGTATTTCATTAGTTTTTGTTCCCTTCTATATATTTTTTTATTATGTTTGATTACTACTTCAACGTCCTTCTAAATAAACCTTCTTCTTCAACAAACCTGCCCTTGTTAGTTCAATAAAAAAGGCGATTCCTAATTAAAGAATCGCATCCTAAAAATAATTATCGAAGAGAGTTATTGATCTTTTTTTAATCCTTTAATTGTTATATGAATCAAATATAACAATAACAAACATCCAAATGGCCATATCCCATATTCTTCATTAGGAAGATATTTATCTAATAATCATTCAAAAATAAGATATCCTATTATGATGAAGATTAGACCTGTTGTGAAAAATATTTAAGATGTTTTGATTTTTAATTTTTATTGAAAATCCTTGTTCCACAAAAATGCCCCGATAGTTGCATAAAGAAAAAGCTGCCTTAGAGACAGCTTTGATCTTCGCTAATGCACCTGATTGTTTAATAAGACTTTGCACATGAGAGTCATCTTAATAACAACCAAAGCGAGATGATGCCCCTGTATATTTTACATAAGTCGGCTCATCTATTTATGACTATTTTCTTTTTTGGTTATTAAGAATGCAGGCACGCCCTACTGGACACCATTACATAACCGACCGATATTCTCGACTTCAACAACGACCTCATCCCCCGACTTGATCGGGCAGCTGCCAGATGGTGAACCCGTGGCCAAAATGTCACCTGGCTCCAGAGTCATTACCTGCGAAAGCCAGCTGATTAAATACGGAATGCTTAGAGACATTTCATTGGTATTACCGTCTTGGACAACGCGGCCGTTTAAAGTGGTCACAATCCGCAAATTGGTAGGATCTACCCCGGTAACGATGCACGGCCCTAAAGGTCCGAACGTATCAAATCCTTTGCCCCGAGTAAACTGTGGATCTTTTTTTGTAAGATCTCTTGCTGTGACATCATTAAATATCGTGCAACCAAACACATAATCAAGCGCATCTTCTTCTTTAATGTTCTTTCCACGCTTTCCAATGACCAGGGCCACTTCCCCTTCAAGCTCCACTTGATTGGTTAGCTCGTTTGGAGGAAGTATAATATTCTCCTTGTCTGAAATAAGCGAAGATAATGGCTTTAAAAATAGAAATGGTTCTACAAGGTTTGCCTCTCCCCCTGTTTCCTTCGCATGACCTGCATATGTCCAGCCGAAATTAACCACTTTAGAAGGTTTTACAGGTTCCAAAATTTTCACGTCACTATATTTCAGCTCTACCCCGTCATACTTTATTTCCTTGTTGACAAGTTCAGCAAAACTGCTAGACAGTTGTAATATTATCTCATCCTCAACAATACCGTAATGTATATTGCCCTGTTGATTTTGATAGCGAACTATTTTTTGTGTTTTTTGTAGTACATGCATGATGAATAAACTCCTTTGATGAATAAGATATGCTTACCTCAGATAATATAAAATCAGGCTCTCCTCTACTATAGTAACATGTCTGTTCTTTTACGTGAAAAAAGAGCTGCGTCGCAACTCCGTCTTCAACTTAAGCACTCTTTACTTTAAGTACATTTCTTCACAATCTATATCTATATTTAATTAACACTATAGAGTATGTCAAGAAGAAGCTTGTTCCAGTAACTCTTCACAGTTATTCCGTATTTGTTCTTTAATTTATAATTACGGTACAAATACCTGTTTCCTTATTCATTGATATAGCATCGACTTGATTATTAACTAAAATTATCATTTTCGCAAATGTATATTTTCAACCTTATGATCTGATCCTTTTTTTAAAACTAGATTGGCCCGTCCTTTTGTCGGAAGTATATTTTCATGTAAATTTTTCAAATTAATTTCTTCCCAAATTTGAGTCGCTAATTTAATGGTATCTTCTTTAGACAAATTAGTGTAACGATGAAAGTACGATTCGGGCCTTTGGAACGCTGTCTTTTGAAGTAGAAGAAACCTTTCAACATACCACCGTTCAATGTCGGGTACGTCTGCATCAACATAGAGTGAAAAATCAAAAAGGTCACTGACGAATACTTGATTTTCTTTGTCAACTTGAAGAACATTAACACCTTCCACTATTAAAATATCTGGATTACAGATGGTCTGGATTTCATTTGGCAAAATATCGTACGTCAAATGTGAGTAGATTGGAACTTCCACTTTATTTTTTCCTGCTTTTACATCTCCGATAACATTAATTAGTTTTTGAGTATCATAACTTTCAGGAAACCCTTTTCGTTTCATCAGTCCTTTTTCTTCTAAGAAATCATTTGAGTACAAAAAACCATCTGTAGTGACAAGACCTACGTTTCTATGATTATCCCATCTAGATAATAATGTCTGAAGTAACCTTGCTGTCGTACTCTTTCCTACAGCAACACTCCCTGCAATTCCAATGATATACGGTACTTTTTTTGCATTAGTTTTCAGAAAGGAAGATGTAGCCGTGTTAAGCTGCTGAGAAGCTTCGACATATAAATTAATTAAACGGGTCAAGGGCAAATAAACCTCTTCCACTTCCTGAATGGATATTTCTTCATTTATTCCTTTTAAGTTATCCAATTCTTCTTCAGTTAAAGGAAGAGGAGTATGGTTTCGTAAAGATGCCCACTTTTTTCGATTGAATTCAAAATAGGGAGTATAGGAACTCATGATTTTCATTACCTCACTTTTTAGAGTTTTAACAAGGAGGGTGTCCATAAAATTCAGGAATGATCGATGTTCCTAATCCCTTATTGACGTAATGCCCCTGTGACTTGAGGAAGAACTTGAAATATGCTCAAATGCATTCCTGTAAGTTTACTCATTCTTGTGTTTAATTTTTGAATGATAACCCATTTGTCTCCAAAGCAGCCCTTAGTTTTGGTAAAGAAGCTGGTCCCATACCATGAAATTTCAATATCTCTTTTTCACTATATTTTGTTAGTTGTTGTAAAGAGGTTACCCCATTGTGTTCCAATGCTCGTCTGGCTGGTGCCGAGAGTAATGAAAGAAATCCGTCTTCAGGTTTGCGTTCTTGCTCACAAACCGGGCAGGTCGGACAGTCGCTGGATTTATAGTATTTGTGTCCTTCGTCGCAAGTCCTTAAAGTTTTTTTTGAAATTGTCATTATTAATGTCTCCTTTTCTCTCAAGAAATTTCCCAGCCATACTTTCGTCAACCTGCTCCAATTTCCTTTTACCCTCGTCGGTTTAAGACCAAATTCTATTAAGAATAATTTCTATTGCACAATTCATTCGTCACGAATTGTATACTCTTTTTCATTTAGCTTATATATTAACAAACAATTCATTTTAATTAAACAGCTAACCTCTGCCACGACTTTTGCATAACCTTCATTATTAGATTGAGCACCAGTTAATGAAAATACCCTGTCCGGTGCTTAAAGATGTTTATATTAGTAAATTTTCGATAAAAAGAAGGGATAGTGGAACTTAATCCAATAGTTTAATTTTAATCCTTTTTTTCGTGGGACCTTTTTGTTGAATCTTCATAATGGAAAAGTCTTTAATTTCATTTGTGTTGTTAACATGGGTTCCGCCACATGCTTGCTCATCAATATCATTTATTTGAACGATTCGAATTTGGTTAAGAGAGGCTGGAAGTAAATTAATGACCGTTTTAATGAACCCATCTTTTTGCTCTGCTTCAGTCCTGCTAATTGTTTTCGCGTAAACATTATGGGGGTGTGCCAGTATCTTCTTTATCGATTGTTCTAATGAATCAAATGGTATTTCACCCATTATTTCAGGAGAAAAAGACAGCTCTAATCTCGCATGATCTTTTTCAATTTGACTGCTTGTAGCTAAAGCATTGTAATGTTGAAATAAATAACCTGAAATGACATGCAATAATGTGTGGTACTTCATATTCTGAAACCGCCAGGACCAGTCAATTTGCATCTCTACTGTTTGATTAATTTCCTGTAATGGACGTTCTAGTTCATGAATTATTTCACCATCTATTTTTTTTACTGTTACTATTTTATAGGTTTCATCACCTTGTTTAATAAACCCTCGGTCACAAGGCTGCCCACCGCCACCTGGATAAAAAATCGTTTGATTAAACACAACAAATCGATCATGTATGGAAACAATATTTGCCGAACATTCTTTTAGATAACTATTCTCTAAATATAACTCTATCGAGGCCATTTTTTTCTCCTTTAGTTGCTTTGATATCCTCTACCAGCATTTCAACATGTTCTTTTTTCGTAGCCCAACTAGTACAAAATCTCACAGCACTGTGTGTAGCATCGACTTTTTCCCAGAAGGAGAATGAATACTTTTTGCCTAATTCCAAAATTACATCTTCCGGTAAAATGGGAAACTGCTGATTCGATGTAGAATCATATCGTAATGAAAATCCATTTTCAACAAACGCTTCTCGAATCATGATTGACATTTCCACGGCATGATTAGAAATTTCATAGTATAAGCCATCTTCAAATAAGGTTTCAAACTGGATTCCCAAAAGTCTTCCTTTAGCCAGTAATCCTCCCTTTTGCTTGATGAAATATCGGAAATCCTTTTTCAGGGCATCATTCATGATGACTACCGCTTCACCAAACATTGCACCAATTTTCGTCCCTCCTATATAGAACACATCACAAAGCCTTGCAATATCCGCCAAGGTTAAATCGCTGTCTATTGAAGCCAAACCATACCCTAATCTAGCGCCATCCAATACCAATGGCAAACCACATTCGCGGCAAACTTTACTTAATGCTTCCAATTCGGCTTTACTATAAGTCGTTCCATTTTCTGAAGGGTTAGAAATATAAACCAAGCCTGGCTGTACCATATGCTCATGAGTAACATCATTCCAGTGAGCATCATATAATTCTTTCACCTGTTCAGCTTCAATTTTCCCATCATCACTCGGTAAAGTAAGTATTTTATGACCAGTGGCTTCAATAGCTCCTGTTTCATGTACTGCGATATGACCGGTAATTGCAGCCACTGCCCCTTGATGCGGCCGCAAAATTGAAGCGATGATAGTTGTATTCGTTTGTGTTCCTCCTACTAAAAAGTGTATATCGGCATTCGCAGCATCACACTCTTTTCGAATGTAAGCTCTCGCTTTTTCACAGTGTTCATCCACTCCATACCCGGGTGTTTGTTCTTCATTGGTTTCTATTAATCGTTTAAGAATTCGCTTATGAGCACCTTCTGTATAATCATTTTCAAAACGTATCATCCTATATCCTCCCCAAACTATCCAATTTCTTCTGAATGAACATCATAGAAGCATGGATTTCTTTTATATCATTTTGTGATAATCCTTGGAATAACCTCACTATTTGTTCATCGGATTTTTCATTAAGCTGGTTAAAAAGTGTCATCCCTTCAGGAGTCAACTGAATCAGGCTAGTTCTGTTATCCAAGGTCGAGTTTTCCTTCATAACAAGTCCATCTTTACTTAACTTGTTAATTATTCTGCTCATATAGCTGCGATCAATTTCCAGTTTATCAACTAAATTATTTGCTATACACTGCTCCATCAAACCGATTTCTAAAATTACCCGTGCCTCAGTGAAAGAATATCCGGTATCCAAAATATGCTTATCCAATACACCAAGTATATTCGTATAAAATCTATTGAATTGCCGTATATCAGCAATGGTATTTTTATTTATATTCATTGTAGACTTCCTTTTTAGTGGACTTTATCCACTAATACTTTAGTGTGATTAGTGGACTTTGTCAACTTTTTTTAAATAAACTTTGAAGGATCAATCGATACCACTAGTTTGGCCAATTTAAAAAATTCACTTTAGAGCTTGCAACACCTGCTGCAATCAAAAAAGGAGCTGCCGATAAGCAGCCCCAAACGAATTGAACTAACGCACTCTTACTTTAAGTACAATCTTTCATAAATGAAGAGAAGTTGCCAATATGACAGCTCCGTTCCGTTCTTTAATTCTTGCATCTGAGGGTTAAATAAAAATTGGGCTTATATGTGATTTTTCAATCTCTTTTCCATCAGTTCTGCCATTTGTTTCGAATTTGGATTCCTCATTTTGTAGCTTATCAATGATGTTAATATAATCCGTTTCAGTTCGGTTCTGACTTAATTTATATGCAGCCTGAATGTCTCCCACCTTAATCTTAAATCCAACTATGCCTTTCAGTTCACTTTCTAAGAGATGAGGAGAAAGTTTATCCCATAAAACAGGATTTTCACGATTTTCTTCATATTTTTCCAGCATTATTGTTAATTCTTCTATTAATTCATCTTTCCCTAAAATGCTTGCTTTACCATATACATGGACGGCTTGATAATTCCATGTTGGAACCTCTTCATGCCCATACCAAGAAGAAGAAATGTAAGCGTTTGATCCCTGAAACATTACAAGCACATCTTCACAGGTTTCAAATGTTCTCCACTGAGGATTTCCATAAGCCAAATGCCCAGTAATATAGTAATCATCACCTTTTTTATTTAACCCCAAAGGCAAATGAGTGGCAATCGGTTTCCCTTGTTCTGTTGTGACAATCGTGCCAAAAGAGTTTTTTTGAACAAAATCCCAAATTTCATCAACATTTTTGACCTTATAATATTTTGGAATATACATAATAATCCACCCTTCAAAAAAAGTTATGTGAGTGTTTTGGTCATTATAAGGTCCATTTGTTCTTCATCTCCCATATAAAAGGAGTGGGCTCCAGTTTGAACAAACCCCAGTTTCTTATAAAAAGCAATAGCATTTTCGTTTTTTTCCCATACACCTAACCAGATTTTCTTTTTATTACGGTCCATCGCGATTTCAATAGCTTTATTTAGCAGATATTTACCAAGCCCATGTTTTTGAAATTTTTTCTTTATATAAACCCTCTCGATTTCAAGTGATTCAGCACCCATTTCTTCAGACTGAGCATCATCGGTATTGACCTTTAAATATCCAGCGACTTCATTATTAAAATAAACAAAATAGAATTGCGAAGAAATATTGGATAATTCATTTTCTAATTGTTTTAAGTTAAATGCCCTTTCCAAATAGGCATTCATATTTTCGGGTGAATTCTGATGCTTAAATGTCTCATTAAATGTTTCATAACTAATTAGTTGAAGTTTGCGTGAATCTTCAAGGGTACATTTTTTTATATTTAAAGTCATTTAAATATGTCACTCCTTTATATAATCAATAATTTCTCTTGTTTCCCTTTTTTACAAATTCCCAGTCTTTTTCTATATTTTTTCTTACTCTTTGAAGAAGATTGAAAATGGTTTCGACTTCTCTTTCGGAAAATCCCTCTAATGCAACGATATTGGAATAATCATTTTCTCTTTTTATAAAAGGATAAACATTTTTCCCTTTCTCTGTTGGAGAGAGTTTTTTAATTTTTTTGTTATGTTTATCTTTTTTCTTTTCAATAAAGCCATTAATTTCAAGTTTTTTTATTGCACGAGCTGCTGTTGTTCGATCTACTTTTATCATCTCAGCTAACTTTTCTTGAATGATTCCCGGGTTTTCACATATTCGCACAAGGTACAAATACTGCCCTTTTGTAAGGTCATGCTCTTTAAATTCTATATTACCTATAGAATCTAATGCCCTTGCAATCATTCCTATTTCACGAAGAATTTCCTTCATAATTAACTCCTTAGTACGTTTTTTGTTGCAAATGCAATAAAAAAGGCATATATTAAATTTAACTTAACTTTGTTGCGTTTGCAACAAAAAAATAATGATAAAGGGGTCGAGTAAAGTGAAGTATGTTTTTTATGTATTAGGAATTTTAATATTAACGCTTGGTATTTCTTTCACTATACAATCAGACCTTGGAACTTCCCCTTTTGATGCACTTTTAGTAGGACTGTCCATAAATGTGGGGCTTACTGTGGGTAGTTGGGAAATAATAATAGCATTAATATTGATATGTAGTAATTCATTTTTAAAAAGACAAAGACCAGAAGTTTTGGGGTTGTTAACAGCATTTATAACAGGTATTAGTATTGATACGTGGCTTTTTTTATTGCACAATTTGATAACACCTGAACTATGGTACAGCAAAGTTGTTTGTTTTGGAATCGGCTTAGTTCTTGTAGGATTAGGAACTGCAACATATTTACACACAAATTTTGCACCGATTCCAGTTGACCGGTTAACTTTAATCATCCAAGAATTAACTAGAACAAATATATTTTTTTCGAGAACATTCATTTACCTCGTATTCTTGATAATGGCAATGATTTTAAATGGACCAATTGGCATTGGAACTTTATTAACCGTTTGTTTAGGGGGGCTTATACTTAATTACTTTATGTCATTTACTGAAAAAGTATTAGACCGGATATTAACACACTCTAGTACATCACCAAATTATGATAAAAATAAAAAGCATTCAATATAGAATGCTTTTTATTTTTATTGTTCAACTATCCTGCCCCATTTTAGCACCATAGAAAAAGAGCTGCCGCAGCAACTCTCTTGATGTAAGGACCCGTTACTTAAAAAGCGCTTTGTTTCTTACTTTTTCGGTCAATTGTCTTAATTTTTTTAATGAAATAATAATGTTTGTAGAGGGCGAGCACTACCAATAAGATTTTCACTAATAGGATGTCCACATAAAATACAGAAATTACGATGAAGAAGTCGGCAATTAAATTGATTCTGATTTTCTCTTTTCGAGTCATACCTTTTTTTTGCAGGAATGCTTCAACGTATTTTTCATATAATGAGGTGCTTTTGAACCAGTTTTCAATCGACTTGGAACTTTTAGCAAAACAAAAAGCAGCAAATAAGTAAAACGGACCGCCCGGCAGAACTGGTAACACAGTTCCTGCAATACCAATCACAAGAGATATGGATCCAAGAAGAAAAAATAGGATACTTTTTACCTTTTTAATTGTAATCACCTTTTTATTTATATTCTATTCCCTTATAACGTAAAGAGGAAGTCTAATTGATTCAACATCATTGATTAGTAACTTCCCTTTTTCTTCTTGAACTAACCTGCCCCGTTAGTGCCATAAGAAAAAGGCTGCCTCAGCAACCTTCTTAAATGAAGTAAGCACCCGTTAGTGGAATACCAAAAACTACCTAACATATTGAAGAATTAACTGATATAATGCTATGCAAAGTCCTAAAATACACGCTTTCATTTTAGATGGATGGTTTCTTTTACTGCGAAACAAGTAAAAGAAAACTAATATAAAACCCAACGGAATCCATAGCTGAAAGACACCTTCTTTTGTACTGCGAGAAAAAATTGGAGTAATGTAAGTGCTTATCAGAAAGTAAAAGAAAATCGTAAATCGTCGTGTTTCTAATTGCTTGCTCCACCTTACTAAAAAGAAAATAATAATTATTGCGATAATCGTAATGTGTAAAGAGGGTAGCACAATAGCACCATCCCCGAATTTGAATTCCAATCTGAACTGCCCTCCTTTTTTTATAGTGCACCACCATTTATAGGAAAATTTGGAATGTTTTTATTTGAAGTCATATCTTCCTCCGTAGATATCATTTAACCATATTCCTTATTCCACTAACCTGCCCCTTTAGTGCCATAAGAAAAAGCTGCCTTAAAGACAGCTCTGATCAATAACTATTAGACTACTTAATCTTGTTCATCAAGTTCAATAAAATAATGATCCTTACGATATGACACTGCCTCCATGGTTGCTATCAGGTTTTGCTCATGCAAAACGTCTATTCGATAAAATCCTGTCCGATAGTTTCGTTTAACTTCCGTTGCACGGGCTACTATCTTATCTCCGGGTTTAGCTGATTCAATAAACTGGATTGTTGTCGAGAGTCCTAAGGATGTTTTTCCATATGCATTACAGGCTACCGAAAAAGCATGATCTGCTAAAGCATAAATAACTGCCCCGTGTACAGTTCCATATGCATTTACCATATGGCTTTGCACTTCTAATGTTGCTTCTGCAGAACCTGCCTCGAATTTTGTTAACTGAATGCCTAAAGACTGAGCATACGGATCGTTTTTTACTTGCTCATGAATTTGTTCATAGTGTTTTTCATAAATTTGATACTCATCAATTTTCTTTTTCACTATTACCTGCCCCTTTGATTGAATATTTTACTCCCCCACCATTGAAATAAGAAATGGAAATACGAGATGGAACAAGTCAGTACCAATATAATTTTCAAAAAACCAATTGAACCAACATCATGTAGACAATCGTTCCCCCTGCTATGGAAAGGAGCATCATTTTCTTCCAAAAGTGAAGCAGGGCAACTATAGCCACCGCAATAAATTCAGGGATGCCGTGACTTCCGGATTGTATGCTCACATCCTTTAAACAATAAATGACCAAAAGCCCAATTACCGCGGATGGCAGTATTTTACCGAGATACTGAACATACTTCGGTGTGGGTTTACCGGATGGGAAAACGATGAATGGAAGAAACCTTGTAAGCATTGTGCCTAAAACAACCATCGCAATTGTAATGATTTGCTGTGTTAAATCCATTGTCATATGGCCTTGACCTCAACTTTCTCTAATGGCTTTCTAAGTAAGGTGAGTACCCCTAAAATTGCAAACATAGCAGGGATGATGAAATTGTTTCCACCAAAAATAATAAGGCAGACAGCTGACAGCCCAAGCCCTGCGAGAGCACTATGATGGTTTTTCTCTTTCATCCATTGTTCAATGAAAATGACAACAAAGAGAGCCGTCATAACAAAATCGAGTCCTTCTGTGTTGAACTTAACAAGTGATCCAAAGATGCCACCTATCGCTGCTCCTATGACCCAATAGACATGATTAAGCAGTGTTACAAATGTCATAAACCAGCCCTTGTCTACATTCTGCGGAACATCAACCGTACAATTGATGGAAAAAGACTCATCGCAAAGCCCATAAATCAGATACAGCTTTTTCTTCCCGGTCCCTCTATACTTATCAAGCATGGAAATGCCATAAAACAAATGTCGTGCATTCACCATTAAAGTTAGAAAAAGGGCGTTAATCGGATTGAATGCGACAAGCAATAAATTGGCTGCAATAAACTCCATTGATCCTGCAAATATTGTTAGACTCATCAAGATTGGGTAAATCGCACTGAAACCTAATGAATTCATATAGATTCCATAAGCTATTCCCAAAAATAGAAACCCTGCAAAAATGGGGACTGTATATGGAAAAGCCGAACGAAATGCCATCCATATTTGTTTTCTTTTTTTCATATGATCCACATCCTGAACTACTGATTTGATACTAAATTTACCATACAAAATCCATACAAAAAATAAGATAATTGTATGGATTACAATTATCTTCAAATTAATAAAAGCCCCTATTTTGATGAAATGGAGGCTTTATTTGTTCTACTTCTTTTTTATGCAATATGGACTCTTCTAGATTCACATATTTCAAACCATACATTTTATCATTATAATTCCGTACAATAATGATATTATTGTATGGAATACGATAGTAGAGGTGCAGTATGCCAGTAAATTCATTTGACAATTATCCAATGTCTTGGAAACCTGATAAGAAAGCATTAAAGCGTCCTTTTTATAAATCTCTTGCATCATTACTTGAACAAGATATAACAAATGGTTTTTTAGCACCTGGAACAAAGTTACCTCCGCAACGAGAATTGGCAGATTTTCTTGACTTAAACTTTACCACTATTACCCGTGCCTATAAAGTCTGCGAGGTAAAAGGGCTGATTTATGCAGTCACCGGAAGTGGAACCTTTGTCGCTCCTAACGCTGCTCGTTCAATTACCATTTCCAATGATAAAATCACAAACATTATTGATTTTGGTTTAGTAGCCTCTTTTGAGCAAACGAATGGTATTGTAACAGAGGTTATCCAAAAGGTTGTGGATAAAAAATATTTGGAGCAGCTACTGAATTACAATGATCCGACCGGTATTCCACATCAAAAGACTGCAGGGCTAAACTGGATGAAATCTTTCGGTATTCAAGTAGACCAAGAACATATAGCGATTGTTTCCGGCGCACAAAATGCGTTGGCAATTGCTTTGACTGCGTTGTTTGAGCCTGGTAATCGCATTGCAACCGACTTATACACTTATTCAAACTTTATCGAGTTGGCAAAGATGTTACATATTCAGTTAGTACCCATTCCCGGAGACCAGTTTGGGATGCTGGCAGACGAACTTGAAAAGCAGTGTTGCCAAACAAATATTCACGGCGTTTTTCTGATGCCCTCTTGTAACAATCCAACCACAGTCATGATTTCAGATTTTAGAAAGCAAGAATTAGCTGCGGTCATCCGTAAGCATCGTTTAATTTTGATTGAGGATGATATTCACGCATTTTTGTCGGCTGGTATTATCTCCGATTACCAGCAGCCGATGTTCCATTTGCTTCCGGAACAAAGCGTTTATATTTGTGGCACCTCTAAGTCAATATGTTCTGGATTAAGAGTTGCCTATATGGTCTATGGGGATGCCTTACGCGAGAAAATTTTGCAGGCCATTTTTAACATCAATGTAAAAACCTCTTCTTTTGATGCTGAGGTTATCACAGAGCTTATCCTATCAGGAAAGGCTCATGAAATTGTTTCTCAAAAGAAACAGCTTGCACAAACTGCAAATGATATTTTTTCAGAGTATTTTCCTATAAGAAAGAATGTTGGACATCCTCATAGTTTTTATCGTTGGCTTCCTATTCAAGGGCCTAACGATGCGTTACAGCTGGAAACGGATTTGAAAAGGCACGGCATTCGGGTTTTTCATTCTGATCGTTTTCTAAGCGGGCAGACCACGCCCGATCAGTACTTGCGTATTGCACTTTCTTCTACAAACTCATTTGATGAGTTAAAAATAGGATTAGAAATATTAAAACAGTATCTCGACTGATTCAAAAATTCAATAAATCTTGTAAACCAGTGCATCAGTTTATAGCCGACACCAATATCCTGAAGGTGTCGGCTCTTCAATTATAAAAAATTGTCCTGAACTTAATAATCCTTTTTAAGATGATTTTATGAACCATTCTGCCCCGTTAGCTCCATAAGAAAGCAACCTTCCTTTTTAAAGCTTAATGAAGGAAGAAAATTAATTGTAACAACGTATTATTCATCAACCTTTTTTGTCTTAGTATCAATTAAAATCCCATAAGAATCTTCAAATAACGGACCTATAACTGGTTGTCTTAATAAATATATGTTTTTGAAATTTTCCTCTAATAGATATGAGGGCAATAAATGGTCATATTTAATTACTCTTAATCATAAGGAACAAGGAGAACTTTTATTAAGGGGTGGTCTTTATGCGGATAAATTACAGAAGATGGACAGAGTATCCTTATACAGGGGAGAGTATCCCACCTAAAGGTTCTCCAGAGGCAGGATTTTGGCCGATGTTTTTTATTTCAAGGGGAAGAGATAATGTTTTCCTAGACCCTTTTCATCAACGTATTAATTGGAGAATTAAAAATCCTGAAGGTATTGATTGGGAAACTGAGTTATTGATTGTAGAGCAGACATTAAATTCATTGACTCCTCAGAAAATACAAATCGCCCAATATTGGGGAACAGGTGAATTAACCGAGAAAATCAACACCATACTTTTCAGTTTAGCTGGAAAGTATAAGCTGGGATCACCGAATGTTGCCAGGGTGCTAGGATATTTAAACGCTGCTTTAAATGATACATTTGTTATAACCTGGTTTTTTAAATATCATTGGGATGTTGCGCGTCCAAATCAATATGACAGAAATCTTACTACTGTGTTGATTACCCCTCGTTTTCCAGCTTATCCTTCTGCACATGCTACTGTGGCGGGATCTGCAGAGGTAATATTATGTTATATTTTCCCTCGAGAGTCATCCGAAATAAAAAAAGTAATGGAAGAAAGTGCTCAATCCCGTTTGTACGCTGGCGTACATTTTAACGTAGATAACAATGAAGGCTTAAGTTTAGGCAGACAAATTGGAGAGGTAGTTGTAAGTTTATTAAGGACACAAAATCTAAACACGCTTCAATAATATTTAAATGGTTCAGGTAAAGCTAACCTGAACCATTTAACGACAACTTCGAACTTAAGCTACTGCACCTTGAATGGCTAATCAAGTAATAACTCGGACTTAAACACGATTACAGCATTTCCCGCAATTCTTACTTCCTCTGGCTCCTGATTACAAATTTTCACTTGAACATCAATGATACCCGCCCGTTTTATAGCTTCGCCCTGCACTGCTTTAAAACTGAATAAAGAATTATCATGTTTGACAAGTCCATGGTGTATTAAATATGCGCCTAAAGGACCGTTCGCATTACCCGTAACAGGGTCTTCGTTAATACCAATTGCAGGAGCAAACATTCTTCCATGAATTAAAATTTCCGAGTCGGGAGCATTCATCGTAAAAACATAGAAACCATTGCAATTAATTAATCCACTGACTTTTGTAAGTAGATCCATATTAGGGTTTAATTGGTGAAGAAGTTCCGAACTCTTAATTCCAATCATCACCTTGGAATGCCCGGTAGAAACGATTTGTACTGGACAATCTTCTAATAAATCATTTTCACTAATATTGAGAGCCGTTAATATGTTTTCCAAAGCTACACCATCAATCACCGTTTCAAAACTAATACTACCCTGCGTCATTATAATTTTGTAATCATTATCTTCATTAATCACATCGACTGGTAAAATGCCGGCACCGGTTTTATGATAAACTTTAACTGTATTTATACTATTTTCAACTGCACGAGCATAGTGGGCCGCAATCGTCGCATGTCCACAGATGGGAACCTCATGTGTAGGTGTAAAAAAACGAATCTGTACATCATATTCACTATTGTCTGATTTAAAGATAAATGCCGTTTCCGAATTGTTAAGCTCTCTTGCAATCCTCTGCATCTCACCCGAAGATAATCCATCTGCATTTGTTATTACACCAGCCGGATTACCTGATAATTTTTCTTTCGTAAATGAATCAATTTGATATAATCGGTATTTTCTTGCCATGTCATTTCCCACCTTTAATATCTTCAAATTCTTGTCCTTTCACTATCTTTAATTCTTATTATAGTAAAAGTTCCCCCGTTGCTTCTATAAAGTGCTTGATGGAGTTAAAACATGCAGCAACAATTACATCGGAATGTACCCTTTTGTCATAAAACAAATATCAAAATAGGAAAAAAACTGAAGACCATAACTAAATAAAGCTACGAATCTGTTTGTTTGATAAATAACCTAAAAAATCAAATTGGGTTAAGGACTAATTAATCCATTAGAAAAGGGCTGCCGCAGCAACCCTCATTTTTTACTTGGATTTTCTTATCAATGCAACAAAACAAACTTCGCTTAGAAAAATCAAAAGTGAATTATAGGTTAATCACTTTATCTTCCGTCTGAGTATCTGTCTGAGTATCAGCTTGTCCACGTTTACCTATTCCAAAAGCGAAATAACTAATTACAACGATACCTAGAAATCCTATTCCTACCATAAGCGACATCCGTGTGTCATCATTAAACCACATGCCGATTAACACCATAATCAAGAAAGCGATGGTCAGGTAGTTTGTAACAGGTGCAAATGGCATTTTGAATGGATGATTGTCCATCTCGGCTTTTTTTACTTTTCTGAATTTAATTTGGCTGATCAGAATGACAAACCACGGAATCATACCAGGAAGTACACTCGCACTGTATACATGCACGAATAAATTTTCTGGTGCAATATAACTCAAAACAACGCCAATCGCTAACCCGACTATCACTCCGAACGTACCGAATAATGGGACACCACTATTAGATACTTTCGCAAAGAATTTTGGCGCTTGTCCATTCATACCTAATGTATAAAGCATACGGCCTGCACTGTAAATACCACTATTGCAGCCAGACATAGCAGCCGTGATTACGACAAAATTAATAATTCCAGCTGCTGCTGTAATACCAACTTTCGCAAAAGTCGCAACAAATGGGCTGCCGATCGCGCTTAATTGATCCCAAGGGTAAACGGTTACAATAATGAAAATCGCACCGATATAGAAGATTAAGATACGCCAAATGGTACTTTGAATCGCTTTGGTTATCGTTTCTTGCGGATTTTTTGCTTCACCCGCTGTAATCCCAATTAGTTCTACACCTTGATAAGCTGCAACGACTAATGAAAGAGCAAAGAAGAACCCTTTCCAACCGCCCGTAAACCATCCACCATGTTCCCAAAGATTCGATAACCCTAATGCTTCTCCTCCGTTACCGATGCCAAAGAAAATAAGTCCAAATCCTGCAACGATCATTAATATAATCGTTATGATTTTAATCAGTGCAAACCAAAATTCAATTTCACCAAAGGATTTAACTGAAATTAAGTTCGCTGCTCCAAGAATCACCATTGCGATTAAACCTGGTATCCACGCAGGAAGATCAGGGAACCAATACTGCATGTATGTCCCAACTGCAATTATTTCAGCCATCCCGACAATAACCCACTGGAACCAGTTACTCCATGCAGTCATATACCCTGCCAATGGATGAATGTACTTATAGCCAAATGTTGCAAACGAGCCTGTACTTGGTTCTAAATACAACATTTCCCCCATTGCACGCATAATTAAAAATATAAATAACCCTGAGATTGCATAAGCTAACATTACAGAAGGACCTGTCCATTGAATCGTGCTGGCTGAACCCATGAATAAACCAACACCAATCGTACCGCCCAAAGCGATCATCTGAATATGACGGCCTTTTAACTCCCTATTCAAATCTTTGTTTGCCATTCCATTTCCCCCTACACTACTAATAGTCGATTCTGATGCAAGATGTTTATTGCTCTCCCTATTTAGTACAGAAATGATATAGCAGGCTCCACTTTTCACTATCATAAAGCTGCCCCATAAAATCATTCTTCACTTCTAATTTAAGCAATCCTGACAGTTAATAAGATTCTTAAAAATTATAACGTAATTCCAGATCGTGGATTTCAAGTTAATGCTGTATCAAGTATCATAAGAACTTTGAACCAAGCATTTAACCTAATCACCCACTCGCATGGAAAGCGCTTACTTTTTATTGGTTTTAAAAGTGAAATCCTTAAACGTTATCTGAATATAGTAACTCGAATAAAAGAGTATTACAACTCTTTTATTCGGCTACTAGCAGATATATTTATGCTGTTACTAAAAGTGACCTTAATTTCAGCTTCACCAACATATCATTCGTCATTTTTTCCAAATCATATTCCGCCTTAAATCCCCACTCTTCTTTTGCACAGGTTGAATCTATTGTATTTGGCCAACTATCGGCAATGGATTGTCTTACTGGATCTACGTCATAATTCATGACAAATTCCGGAATATGCCTTTTTATCTCGGCTGCAATTTGCTCCGGATCAAAGCTCATTGCAGACACATTGAAAGAATTCCGATGTTTTAATTTTGAGGCATCGGCCTCCATTAGGTTAATGATGGCAGCTAATGCGTCAGGCATATACATCATATCCATATACGTTCCCTTATCAATGTAAGAAGTATATCGCTTGTTTTTAATCGCTTCGTAGTAAATTTCAACTGCATAATCGGTTGTTCCCCCGCCGGGAGGTGTAACATATGAAATCAATCCCGGGAATCGAAGACCCCTCGTATCAACCCCAAATTTATGATGGTAATAATCACATAATAACTCCCCTGATACCTTATTAACTCCGTACATCGTATTCGGTCTTTGAATGATGTCTTGCGGTGTACAATCCTTAGGTGTGCTTGGACCAAACGCACCAATTGAACTCGGTGTAAATAATTGGCAATCAAGTTCCCGTGCCGATTCCAAAGCATTGACCAATCCGCCCATGTTTAAATGCCAAGCTAATAGAGGCTTCTTTTCAGCTGTTGCTGACAATAAAGCAGCTAAATGTATGATCGTATCCACTTCATGTTTTTTTGCCATATTAAACATCGCTTTTTCATCTGTAACATCTAAAGTCTCGAATGGACCTGATTGGACAACATCGCTGTCCGTTTTCCGAATATCTGTTGCAATGATATTATCAGATCCATAAATCTCTCTCATTTTCAGCGTAAGTTCTGAACCTATTTGACCTAAAGCCCCCGTTACCAAGACCTTTTTCATCAAAATCCCTCCCCTTTTTCTCTCTGCAGCAAGCAATTCCCTTAAATGATCGACATCTCTTTTCCTACTTTTTCATAAATGGCTAGTGCACTATCCAGCATCTCTTTTGTATGAGCAGCTGTAGGCATATTCCTCACTCTCCCTGTTCCCTTTGGAACGGTAGGAAATACGATGGATTTAGCATACACGCCTTCTTCATTCAGTCTCTTACTGAATTGCTGCGTTTTTGCTTCATCTCCTATAATGCAAGGCGTAATCGGTGTTTCGCTCTCCCCGATATCAAACCCTAATTCTTTTAGGCCCTTTTTCAAGTACTCGCTATTTTCCCATAGCTTATTTTGAAGATCTGAGCTATTCATCAAAATATCAATTGCTTCTATACTAGCTGCAACTGCTCCCGGTGTGACAGCAGTTGAAAATAAAAATGGACGGCTTCTCACTTTTAACCAATCAATTAAATCTTTCTTTCCTGCTACATAGCCACCTACAACACCTATCGCTTTGGATAAAGTTCCAATTTGGAAATCCACTCTATCCGATAACCCGAAGTGCTTTACCGTTCCAGCACCATTACCCAATACCCCTGAGCCATGTGCATCATCAACATAAGTAATTAAATCAAACTCTTCTGCAATCTCAACAATTTCAGGGAGCTTGGCAATATCCCCATCCATCGAGAAAACGCCATCAGTAATGATCATGACCTTGTTATACAATCCGGACTCTTTTGCTTGACGTGCTTTCGCTCGTAAATCGTCCATGTCCGAATGAATGAAGGGAATAATCTTTGCTTTGGATAATCGACATCCATCAATGATAGAAGCATGATTCAATTCATCCGAAAGAATGGCATCATGTTTATCCATCACTCCTGAAATCGCTGCCATATTACAATTGAAGCCCGATTGATAAGCAATCGCCGCTTCTGTATGTTTAAATTCAGCAAGCTTTTCTTCTAATTTGACATGAATATCCAATGTTCCGTTGATCGTACGAACGGCACCAGCTCCGACACCATATGTTTTCGTTGCTTCTATGCAAGCCTCTATCAATCGTCGATCTGTCGCTAAACCTAAATAGTTATTTGATGATAAATTAATTAACTCTCTGCCTGCAATGGTGATTACCGGACCGTTTGGACCTTCTACAGGATCAATAACGTTGTAAAGGCCTTTTTCTTTTAAATCTTCCAAATTTTCTTTCAAAAATTTATTTAATATTTCACTAGACATTTAATATACCCCCTCATTGATGGTTGGAATAAGTGCAGGATTATTATATGTTTTACCCCAATTTCAAGAATACTGAAATTTACTCTTTTTTCTAAAAATACACGTGTCCTCTCCATAAACACATAGGGAAGTAACCTAAATCCCTTTATACTAATAGTTATATCAATCATAATAATAGAAAATTTTAAGGTTGTCCATATTGTGTGGACAAAAAAATCGGAATTTTTGTAGTTTTGTAATAAAGATCGCTCAAAAATGTGTTTAAATCGGGGTAAATTCAAAGAGAATATCATCATCAATTTTCCAAGTTAACCTATGTTTTATCTTCTGGTTTTTTGGAGACCTTAACAAATGATCACAAATAAGGAGGGGTATAAAGTGAAAACAGAAGATGAAAAAACCTCAGAAGGCTTAAATGAGATTTTTGAAATTATCAATGCAAAAGGTGACATAGGAGAATTAAAAGAAATCGTTCAAAAATCCGATGACCAAATAAAGGAAGACAAGTAATCTAAGAGGATTTAATTATCCTCTTTTTTTATCGTTTTCCATGGTTCAAATGGACAGTTTGAGTCAAATACACAACAAAGGGCCCATCAAAACTTCCATTTAGTTCCATAAAAAAAGCTGATGACCAGCTCCTGAAAGTTGAGGTAAATTTCACGTACAAGAAAATTAAAAAATGTTATGCACATGATCAGGAGGAATTAGGATTTTTCCCATTTCCCCCTTCCATTATCCACACCTTATGCACGGCTAAAATTGAAGCCAGTTCCTTTCTTTGATGCCGACTTCGAATTTACATTACGGGTTCATCTTTTTCATCTTGTTAAGTAAAGGACCCTCTGAATTTTTGTTTTCCCCTATTACAAAATTCGTCATCTAATAGGTCAAATTAACCAAAATGATTATTGGTTTTTTTAAACAATAACTCATTCACAAAGTAAACTCCGTTTGGGATTTGATCCAATTACAACACCGATATATAAACATATATACCGCATGTCACTTGAAAGTATGTTCATTGGTGGAAAAGATATCGGCATTCTTTGAAGATTGTACATATACCGCTCCTTTTCTTGATAAACAATAAGGATACCAACTAGATCTTCTCCTTCAAGTTAGGCTTGAGTTTATTCCTACATCTATTTTCAGCATAAGTGAAATAATTAACAAGAAGAGATATCCAAAGGGAAAAAGGAGAATGACTATGAATATCCCCATCCCAATTTCACAAAACCAGACTTTTTAAAAGGTTAATGAACTTGTATAAATGAGCAGAAGGTGCCTTAGGGACACCTTCTGCTTTTTTTGCCATTTCACACTTTCTAGTGTCTTCAATAAAATCAAACGAAAAGAAATAGACCCTGAAATCGGAAATGTTTTTCCCGAAACCAGTGCCTAATATGATGTACTTGATTAAAATAGTTGCTATTTCCTGAACCCTTATCCCCTATATTTCAAAGCTAATCCTTTTAAGAAATTCCTGGCGTATCGATCTCCGCACTCTTTATAATTCCTATGGCCAACTTTTCTTAAAATAGCGCTTAATTCTCCTTTGGTTATCATGACTCCTGCTTCCTCCAAGATATCAATCATATCCTCACTGGTTAATGTCAATGCTATTTTCAGTTTCTTCAGAAGGATATTATTCACACTTTCCTTATTCTTTACAGCCGGTGCCTGGCTTTGAGGCTGACCAGGTTTTGGCTCTTGTCTCCCTCTTTTAAAAATGATCAAGCCATTTAAAAAGGACTCTAACATCATGTTATTGCAGTTTATCCCTTCTTCATCTTCATCTATATCATCGTCGTATTCATCATAGTAATCATCTTTTGGTTTTGTGAGCATCTGCATGACTTCTTCTCTTGTCACTTCAATGTCCCCAAGTTTAAATATCTCTACCATATCGTTATTTTTTATATCCAGCGCGTATCTTAATCGAATTAATATATCATGATTATGCATCTAATAACCTCCTATGTATTTCTCAATTTTCACAGTACCTTCATTATTTCACAAATGGATGGAAATAAACGCAGATGAAAATCCGAGAACCTTTTACAGATTCCCGGATCCTTCTGCTTATTCTTTAATCAGCTTCAACGAGGTAACTACTTCAACATGACTCGTCTGCGGGAACATGTCCACCGGCTGCATGGTTTCAACGCTATATGAACTGCTTAGTTCTTGTAAGTCCTTCGCCAATGTGGATGGGTTACATGATACGTACACAATGGTTTTCGGTTTAACTTTCAAGATTGTTTGCAGTAGGGATTGATCACAGCCTGATCTTGGCGGATCGACGACGAGTACATCCGGTTTCCAGCCTTCTTTGGTCCAGCGTGGCAGGATATTCTCGGCTTTGCCTGTTTCATAGTATACATTGTTGCGATTATGTTTTTTTGCATTTTTCTTGGCGTCCTCAATGGATTCTTTAATGACGTCCATTCCTCGGACTTCTTTGGCATTTTCAGACAGCCATAGTCCAATGGTCCCTACGCCGCAATAAGCGTCAACGACTTTTTCCGTGCCGGTTAAAGCTGCTGCTTTTTTCACTTCATCATATAAGCGAACAGTTTGGACCGGGTTAAGCTGGAAGAATGTACGCGCTGATAGTTCGTATGATATGTCACCCAATGTTTCGTTGATGACTTTTTCGCCTGCCAAATGAATCGTTTTTTCCCCAAAGATAAGTGAGGTGTTTTGGTTGTTGATGTTTTGAACGACCGATTTCACTTCTGGCAGTTGGTCATGAATTTGTTTAAGCAGCTGATCCTTTTGTGGAATTTCTTCCGCTCCTGTGACAAGGACAACCTGCACTTCACCTGTTTCAAAGCCTACCCGAGTAATGACCGTACGGATTACACCTTTTCTTTTTCTTTCGTTATAAATCGAGATATTCAGGTTCTTTAGTATCTTTTTCACCGTACGTGTTACTTTATTGGTTGCCTTATGCTGTACAAGGCAATTCGGGATATCGATCAGTGTATGGGAATTCAACCCGTAAAGACCAGCAATCAATTTGCCATCTTTTTGGCCTACTTGGTACTGACTTTTATTGCGATAATTCCAAGGATCTTCCATACCGATCGTTTCTTTTATATTTAATGAAGAAACTGGGAATTCCGAATGACGTTCCATCGCTTGAATGACGATATCGCGCTTTTCTACAAGCTGCTGGTCATAGCTTAAATGCTGTAACTGACATCCGCCGCACTCTGCGTAAACCGGACATGGTGCTGCAATCCGATGTGGCGATTCTTTCCGGATGGTTTTAATTTTCGCTTCGGTAAAGTTTGGCTGTACTTTTGTGACCAAAGCTACAATTTCTTCACCTGGTAATGCTCCAGGGACGAAGACGACTTTCTTTTTAAAATAACCGACTCCCTCTCCGTTAATGCCAAGCCGTTTAATGGTAAGGGGAAGGGTTTGATTCACTTCCAGTTTTGTATCTTGAATGTTTGTCATTTCTTTTCACTCCGTTTTTCGATGCTTCTCCACAAATAGAGGGAAGCGTAGCTTAGATATGGAGCCCAGTTCACACTATAGGATTCCATTTCTTCTTGGGTTGGCTTTTGCGGTAAGCCATATAATATTTTCAAGGCATTTTGAATGCCAATATCGGCTTTGGGAAATAGGTTCTGCCGGCCGAGTCCAAAAAGCAGGAAGTTTTCAGCCGTCCATCTACCGATACCGCGTATTTTTATTAGTGTATCCATAACCTCTTGATCGGAAAGCTTATCCATTATACCAAGATTGAGATGGCCCTGAATGATTTGCTCGGAAAGCCCGATGACGTATTCCGCTTTCCGGCCACTGAATTGAATGGCCCTTAATTGCTCAACTTGAAGTTGGGCGGTTGTTTCCGGTGTCGGATAAAACCAGGCACCTTCTATCTGGTAGCCGAATGTTTTAACGAATCGTTCCGTGAGCGTATGAGCAAAAGATAGGTTTAATTGCTGATGTATGATGCATTTGACGAGGCAACTGTAGTAATCGAAGTCCAAGACTATGGCTGTACCGCGGTGCTCCTCGAAGATTTCCCGCAAATCGGATTCCCGAAAATGCCGGGAAACGCCTTCTAATGGCTGATGCCAATGAAAAACCTTTTTTAACCGTTCGATTGCTTTAGACTTGTCCTCTTCTGAATGACCTTTGATGATAAAAGATGGTTCTTCGATATTTCCTATTGCCTGAACCTGCAAAACGATTGGTTCTTTTTCTATATATAGCGGAACTTTTACCGTCCTGTTAGTAAAATCAACTACCTGAAGTGGGTCTAACGATAATCGTTCGAGAACTAGATCGAAATTATAGGGTCCTTGAACCTGTAATTTTTCTGTCCACACAATCGATCCATCCTTTAGCAGTTTTCCACGTATTATAGCATGTTTCCAGAAATATTACTTGAAATAGAGGAGAATGGATAAAAGCAGGACCTGAATCATCACTACAGGACCCGCTTTTAATTTTAATAAAGCATTCGGTTTGGCAATTGTTTCTCAATCATTAAATCATCAAGGCTGCTGAATGTGTATCCCTGTTTTTCAAGATCCGTCAGTATCGAGTCAAGTGCTTCCGCATTATCCCTCGATACTGTATGCAGTAATAATATCGCGCCGGGATGTATCTGCTTAAGCACCTCATCGTGTGCGAACGCGGCACCCTTTTGTTGATCGACAATCCAGTCTCTATATGCCAGTGACCAAAAGATGTGGTAATACCCTTCTCTTTTTGCGATTTTCATTGTTCTTTCATTAAATACCCCACGAGGCGGCCTTAAGTAATTCATTCCCTGTTGCCCGGTTAATTTTTCCGTCGCTTTTTTTACCCGCTCGAGCTCAGTGCGAATGACATCGTCCGTCACGCTGGTCATATCCGGATGGTTCCATGAATGGTTCCCCACGATATGCCCTTCATTAGCCATACGGATAACAAGCTCAGGCGCCGTTTTTAAATAATGACCCGTGACAAAAAAAGCTCCAGGAGCCTTATGTTTCTTCAGAACATCTAAAATCTGTGCCGTATAACCATTTTCATAACCGTTATCAAATGTTAAATAAACGTCTTTTTTCTTTGTATCCCCTTTATAAATCGCTTCATATTTAGGCAGCATTTCATTGAATTTTTTACCGGCATCGGCAGGTGTCCCATTTCTTCCTTTATTGAAACCCCAGTTATAGGATTCCGCAAAAGCTGGACTTGCCAAAGAGCATATCAAGCATATAAAAGCGGAAAAAATCACCATTTTTTTCATTGGAATATCCCCCATGTTCTTTTTTCTTAGTGTTTGGAACATAGAGATTTATATGCATGATATTGTGAAGGCCGAATTATCGAATTGTGGGACGAATCCTCTCAACAAAATCTTAATCCCACGCAAAAAAGGCCTTTCCTCCGAAAAGGATTGGCCCCTCCATATTGGTTTATCCTTTAAATAACGCTTGTGCCGCCTTCCAAATAATGGCGATAGCGAAAATGAGAACTGTTACAATTCCGACTACGTCCAGGAATGTTTCAAGACCGGAGAAGATCGTGTTTGCCACAGGAAGTTTGATGAAAGCAAAACCGGTTAACATGGCGATAAAGAATAAGATGTAGCTATTCTGCATGAAAATCCCCCCTTTCTCTTCTAATGTATGTGCGACCGTTCCAAAAGATTGTACTTTTCTAAGGTAATTATCGCCTTTTTTTTCATATACATTTAGCAAGGGGGGAATGAAATGCTGGAATGGGTTATCACGTTAGGGTTTGTTGGTTGTCTTGGTTTAGGTGGTGGAGTGTTTATTCATTTTGTGAAAAGTGGATTGAATTTAGAGGATTCTTCGAGGGTCGATCCACTGCCGGAAATAGAAGAGTAAGATAGCAAAAGACGCCCAACCGATTGGTGAGCGTCTTTTGCCATACATTTATTTAAAAACTGGTTCTTTGAATTGTGCCAATTTTTCCAATGAAGATTGCTGAACATCTTTATGCAAGCTGTTACCATGTGAATCCATGGTAACAACGGCTGTAAATCCTTCAACATTCAGATGCCACATTGCTTCAGGAATACCAAATTCAGTGAAGTTCACGCCTTCTACGGATTTGATGCAGTCTGCATAATATTGAGCAGCTCCGCCGATTGCGTTTAGATAAACGCCGCCGTGTTCACTTAGTGCCTCAAGTGTTTTTGGTCCCATTCCGCCTTTACCGATAACTGCACGGATGCCAAATCGTTTCATGATATCACCTTGGTATGGTTCTTCACGAATACTTGTTGTTGGTCCCGCAGCCTTCACATGCCATTTACCTTCTTCGTCCTTCAGCATTACTGGTCCACAGTGATAGATGATTTGTCCATCCAGGTCGATTGGAGCAGGATTTTCAGATAAATGTTTGTGGATAGCGTCACGGCCCGTATACATTCTGCCGTTAATATGAACTACGTCACCAACTTTCAATTCACGGATTTGCTCTTCCGTGATAGGTGCTTGCAGGGTGATTTCACGGGAAGCTTCAACGTCGGATTCTACAGCGGCTGCCACTTCTTCCTTCGCTTCTTTTTCTGCTTCTAGAGCGAAGTCGATTTTCTCTCCTTCTTGATATAACCACTCATTGATTTCGCCTGTTTCCGGATTCACTTTCACTCCTAAACGGCGGAAAGCCCAGCAGTTATAAGCCACGGATACGAAAAAGCTTGCAGGAATACGGTGCATGACACCGATTTTACATCCAAGCAGTGTAGTTTCGCCGCCAAAGCCCATCGTGCCGATTCCCAATTCATTAGCTGTCTTCATGATGTAATCTTCAAGTTTACGAAGATCTTCATTCGGATTCACATCTTCATTACTGCGGAAAAGTTGAGCCTTAGCCAGATCATATCCGGATGAACGGTCCCCGCCGATACCAACGCCGATGAAGCCGGCACTGCAGCCTTGTCCTTGTGCTTGGTAAACAGAGTGAAGGACACATTTACGGATTCCGTCCAAGTCACGGCCCGCTTTCCCCAATCCTTCAAGCTCCATAGGAAGACTGTATTGGATGTTTTTGTTTTCACAGCCGCCGCCTTTTAAGATGAGACGAACATCAATGTAGTCTTTTTCCCATTGATCGAATTTCATGACAGGAAGACCTTCCCCAAGGTTATCCCCGCTATTTTCACCCGATAAAGAGTCAACGGCGTTTGGACGAAGTTTTCCGCCCTTTGTTGCTAAAATGATTGCATTTCGGATTGCTTCTTTTATTTCAAGTTGGTTCACACCAACTGGAGTTTTTATTTTGAAAGTCGGCAGACCCGTATCCTGACAAATCGGTGATACATTGTCGTCAGCCATTGTAATATTATTCGTGATGGTGGCCAAGCTCAATGCAGAACGAGTACCTGCATTTTCACGTTGTTTTGCACTTTTGACCGCACGACGAACATCCTTTGGAAGATTCGTTGAAGTTTCAACGATAAGACTGTACATACTTTCTTGGAATTTTTGAATATCCAAATTTCTCTTCCCCCTCTTATTTCCCCTAGATTTAATCATTTCCCTGCTTCTCTATAAATAGCGAATGATACAACACCCGTTTTATTATACATCTAACATAATCTTTCGAAAACAAGTAATTATTTTTCTTAATGAAAAGCAAATTGGTGAGGAATCTTCAAAGCGCCAAGAATAGCCCATGACTAAATTTTCATCACCAAACATTTCCTATTTGTTATGAACGCTATTCATCATTATTTATAAAAAAGGGATGACGCAGGTTGCACGTCATCCCTTCATGAATATTAACATTGAAAAAATCATACTATCGAAACAGATATTATTCTTCCCTGGTTTTGAATTGTTCAACTTTGCCTTCCAAATCATCTAACATGCCGATTAAGCGGTCTATATCTTCCAGTTCAGTATTTTCAGGTTCGATATGATCAAGAACCTCCATGAACATCGTTAGGCGTTCTTTTAAGTATGTTAATTGTTCGTTTTTACCTGTAATGGATTTTCCCATGAGGCACTCTCCTTCCATTCTTCTTTCATCGTAACGAAATCTGCTTGAAAGTGCAATGGCAAGCTATAAATGCAGCTCTCCGCCATTTGACAATTTTTGTCCCCATTGTTCATAATGGGTTAGTGCATTATTACGTAAGGAGTTTTAAACATGTCAATAATCAAGCAAGACCTTTTAACACCAATTACACCCAAGTATGATCCTTGGGAAGCATATATGGACGTTGAACAATATGGAAAGCTCAGCCTGACCAACGTGGAGTTCACAACCACCACACTTTGCAATATGCGTTGTGAGCATTGTGCTGTCGGTTACACACTTCAGCCCAAGGATCCCGATGCTCTGCCACTGGAATTACTGATTCAGCGCCTTGATGAGATTCCTTTGCTTCGCTCGCTCAGCATCACTGGCGGAGAACCGATGCTATCAAGAAAACAAGTGAAGAATTATGTTTTGCCTCTATTGAAATATGCCCGTAGCCGTGGGGTCCGGACACAAATCAATTCCAATTTGACCCTTGACTTGGAACGGTATGAGGAAATCATTCCCTATTTGGATGTCCTGCACATTTCCCATAACTGGGGAACGATAGATGAATTCATTGATATCGGCTTCGCCATGATGGACCGAAAACCATCGCGGGTACAGCGAAAGAAATTATTTGATAAAATGATCGAAAATTCCCGTGCCCTGACAAAGGCCGGTGTGCTGGTTTCAGCAGAAACGATGCTTAATAAACGCACATTGCCCCATCTTGAACATATTCACAGACAGATCGTCGATGAAATGGGATGTCAAAGGCATGAAATTCATCCGATGTATCCAAGCGACTTCGCTTCAGCACTTGAAACGTTATCATTGGAGAATATGCGTGAAGCGATTCATCATTTGCTTGATATCCGTGATGAAAATGTATGGATGCTTTTCGGTACCCTGCCATTCTATCCTTGCAATAACGGTAAAGAGGATATTGAGCTGCTTCAACGCCTTTATGATTCACATAAAGTGACTGTTCGAAATGACCCTGATGGACGTTCCCGGTTGAACGTCAATATTTTCACCGGGGAAGTTATAGTGACCGACTTCGGTGATGCACCTACATTGGGAAATATCATTGATCGGCCATTGACCGAATCGTATGACACATGGATGAATTCAAAACTGGCCAATGAGTTGAACTGCCACTGCCCGGCAGTCAAATGTCTTGGCCCGAATGTTCTCGTCAAAAATGCCTACTACCCAAAGGAAGACTTTAGGATGAGGAAGTCAACCATATGAAGAAAAAACTCGCCAATCCGGCGAGTTTTTTCATTTTACCTGGGTTGCTGCGAGACTGTAAAGCTGAAGGAAACATGGTCCTGAACCGGTATCCATGCCCCGATTCCTTGTGAAGTGATGTTCTTGATCGTTATGGTTCTTTTATTTCCTTTTAGATTCAAATATACTTCCCCATATGTGACCTTTCCTTTTTCATTGACGGCGGAAGCATAACTGGATAAATAACCAATCCTATTTGAAGCAACATTGTATACTTGATCTTTTTTCGTACCAGCTCCGATGATCGTTTCGAAAGCCAATGGCAAATTGGTTTTTTCCGTGGCTTTTAAAAGCATCATCTTTTGAACATCCTCAGCCTTAGGGATTTTGGCGGTCAGACCGCCACTTACTGCCTTCTGACTTTCCTGGACGTAACGGATCCTGTATGGAACTTCACCGCCGCGATTATCATAGTAATTCATATTGATCTTTTGGTATTCCCAGTTTGGGGCAGTTTCCGAAGACTCATAATTCAATGCCCAATGGCCAAGGTAAATGGTCGCCCTGTATCCAAAAGCAAGCGGAGCCTTTGCAATTGCTGATTCATTCAACATATGAATGAGTTCTGGATTTTCAATCTTTATATCCGACGAATCAATCAATTGTTCGGCAAACTTACTCGGCTGTAGCATTGGCAGATCTTGAGTCGAGTTCGGATACGTATTCTCCTTTGCAATATTCAATACGGAAGGTGGGATTTTCACCTTATTCGGAGTTGCTATATCTCCTGGTATATCTGCTGCAAAACCTACATTAGCCTGAATGAAGGCAAATAGGGCAAACATCGTAATAAGAATAATTCTTCTCATGCTGTCGCACTCCTTTTGAGGGGTTCAATCATTTGTTTATAGATTTTGTTTTTAGCCGACATTCTATACATTTCAATCTGATGTCGATTTTGTAATATATTTGTAAAGTTCAGAATATTTACTTTTCTATTCAAATCGGTTATACTTAATTTACATTATAAAAAGGAGGCGAAATCGTTCATACCTATAACTCTTTCAGGAGGTATGCTTATCGAACAATCCACGACACCCTTTTAAAGGATGACAGAAAACGAATTCGCCTATACTTAAATCTGATGTAAAAGGATGGTGTGACACTCTAGAATATTTTCTCAACTTTTACAAAAGCATGATGAAAAATTTTGGATTAACTTATGGATGGTAATTTACTAATATAGAAATGACTCTGCTAAATCTAACCTGAGCAGAGTCATTTTTATTTTTTTTTATAAAAAAGAGACCTTCCGCATCGGAAGGCCAGCATTCTTATAATAAGTAAAATCCAATCCCCATAATGAAGTATGCTGCCAATAGGGTAAGGCCTTCAAACCAGTTCGTTTCCCCGTCATTCGAAATCATGATCATCAGGAAGACTGCTGTAACCATTGATATCAGTTCTGGCCATGTAAAAACAAGCGGCATATGTGTTGGATACATTAACGAAATCAGTACGAGTACAGGTGCTACGAACATCGCAACTTGAAGTGTGGAACCAACGGCAATCTCCACAGCGACATCCATTTTATTTTTATAGGCCATTATGACGGCGGAAGCATGTTCTGCCGCGTTACCCACGATCGCAACGATAATGACTCCGATGAATAACTCCGTCCATCCGAAGGTTTCCCCCACTTCGCTGAACGTATGGACAAGTTTCTCCGATACGAACGCAACAGCCAATGTAGCGGCAGCAAGTATTATAATTGCCTTTTTCTTGCTCCACTCCGGTTCTTCCTCTTCATGTTCCTCGGTTTGCTCCGTATGCTGATATACCCCTCGGTGAGTAACCAATTTAAAGAATAATGCAGCAAGGTATAATAAGATCAAAATGATGGAAATTCCGACACTTAACGACATCGTGCTTGATTCACTCATGTTTTGTGTGAATACTTCCGGTATGACGAAGGCTACAATAACAGCAAAAATTAACAGGCCGGCATTATGCCTCGCATCGAATACACTAAATTTCTGCCGTTTATATTTGGTCCCTCCGATAAAGAATGATAGTCCTGCCACCAACAATAAGTTTCCTAAAACGGAACCAGTCAAAGACGCCAATACGACACCCACTAGTCCCGCTTTTAATGAAAAGATGGATATGATCAATTCTACTGCATTACCAAAGGTTGCATTCAATAGTCCGCCAATCCTTGGTCCCATAACTATCGCTAAGCTTTCAGTCGCCCGGCCCATGAAGCCTGCAAGCGCGACGATTGTTAAGCAATATACTATGAACATGATTACGCTCGGCCAATGCAATAAAGACCCAATGACAGATAAGGGGACACCTAACAGGACAAGCCCCAAAAATATTTTATTCACGATACTTCTCCTCACAATCCTATAGTTCTTTATGTAACAAAAACTATCATACATAATTTCCGGGCGATGACAAAGGAAAATTTTATCATCCCTTCGCTTCTTGTCAATTACCCAAATTTCTATTGCTTAATCCTCTTACTAAGATGTAACATCAAAAAGGTATACATTTCTTAGGAGACATGACCTTATGAATAATAAACTGCTTTTAAGTGTTCTAATCATTATTGTCGGCATATCAGGGTTTTCTCAAGGGATGCTTCTGCCGATCATCGCCATCATTTTTGAAAATGACGGAATCAGTTCATCCTTAAACGGGTTCCATTCAGCCTCCCTTTATATTGGGATTCTGTTGATTTCTCCTTTTATGGAAGCGCCACTCCGTAAATACGGGTATAAGCCATTGATATTATTTGGCGGGATAACCGTCATTCTATCGCTTGCCTTATTCCCGGTTTGGAAATCATTCTGGTTTTGGTTCGTACTCCGTTTCTTCATTGGAATCGGCGATCATACACTCCACTTTGCTACCCAGACATGGATCACTGCTATTTCACCAATAGCAAAACGAGGAAGGAATCTTGCCATTTATGGACTTTTCTTCAGTCTTGGCTTCATGGTCGGCCCGCTAATGACGAAGCTTCTCGAGATTAATCAGTCTTTGCCTTTCATCATGACATCCATACTTAGCCTTCTTACTTGGTTAACTGTTTTCCTTATTAGAAATGAGCTTCCTGAACAGGATGACTCTGAAAACACATCATTCCTTGGAACACTCAAAAGGTTTTCAAAGGTGAGCCGCATAGCTTGGGTCGCTTTTTTACTTCCGTTCACCTTTGGCGTGCTCGAAGCATCATTGAATAGCAACTTTCCAGTATTCGCCTTGCGCTCCGGAATCGATTTAACCGCAGTATCCATCATCATTCCGGCATTTTCCGCCGGGACCCTGCTTACACAGATTCCCCTGGGGATGATCAGTGACCGCTTTGGCCGGCGAAAGACCTTGTTGACGATTCTTTTTTCAGGCTTTGCCGCATTCACTCTGGCAGGGATTTATTCCTATTCAGTTCTTGGCCTATTCATCTGCTTTATGATTGGCGGAATGATGGTCGGTTCGACTTTCTCGCTGGGTATCAGTTATATGGCAGATCTTTTGCCTCGAAACCTTTTACCCGCAGGAAATTTATTATGCAGCATTTTCTTTAGTCTCGGCAGCATCGGCGGTCCATTCTTTGGCGGCCTGGTCATTGAACACGTTCAGGGTGGGAATTTTTTCTATATGATCAGTATCATGCTTTTGCTTGTCTTCATTTCATTGGCCTTGTTTAAGGAGAAAATGCCTGCTTCAGTTATGTAGTATATTTTATTATCTGGACAACTCCATTTATTATTCAATTTGCATGGTATTTAGCAATAGTGCCTGTAAATGCACTTTATATTTTTTGCTAGATTAGAATCATTCTTCTTTATTTCTGAATAGGATATGTGGTAATATAATATTAACAAAAGGGACATCACGTTAATAAACCTTTGAAAACATTGCTGTCATCGCAATTACGATGGCAGCTTTCATATTTTATCCAGAGAAATGACGTTGATTATCTTTCTCAATTAGGTATTAAACAAATGATAATCTATATCATTTACACAAAAATAGAGAAGAATGTGGGAGGGAATCTTATGACTACAGATACTAAACATTTAACCCAACCGGCTACATGCAAAACCTCTTGGTTGGAAAAAGCAAAACCTCATTTAGAACTTATTGCTGCCTTATTCAGCGGATTATTAATAGTTTTGGGCTGGGCTTTTTCAAAGAACGGAATGGAGTCCACTTCCATAGTCATATACTTAGCCTCTTTCCTGATTGGCGGATATGCCAAGGCAAAAGAAGGCATAGAAGATACAATCGCCGACCGGGAATTGAATGTTGAGATGCTGATGATTTTTGCCGCCATCGGTTCAGCGATCATCGGATACTGGACTGAAGGCGCCATATTGATTTTCATCTTTGCTTTAAGCGGTGCGCTTGAGACATACACGATGAATAAAAGCCATAAAGAAATTTCGGCACTTATGGACTTACAGCCTGAAGAAGCGTTGCGCATCACTAACGGATATGAAGAAACCGTATCCGTTTCCCAGCTGCGTATCGGGGATCTCATATTAGTGAAACCAGGTGAGCGAGTTCCTTCAGATGGAAAAATCACGGATGGCCGTACCAATATCGATGAAGCGGCAATCACTGGCGAATCCATGCCAGTCAGTAAATCCTTGGATGATGAAGTATTTGCGGGAACGGTTAATCTCCGTGGAACGATTACCGTGGAAATTACCAAACCAGCAAATGAAACATTATTTCAAAAGATAATCACTCTCGTTCAATCTGCACAAAGCGAAAAGTCACCCTCCCAGCTGTTCATTGAACAGTTTGAGGGGACTTATGTAAAAGTGGTATTGTCAGTTGTCGGCTTAATGATGTTCGTGCCCCATTTCTTATTGGGCTGGAGTTGGACCGAAACGTTCTACAGAGCAATGATCCTGCTCGTTGTCGCTTCTCCTTGTGCCCTTGTAGCCTCCATTATGCCAGCTACACTTTCTGCCATATCAAATGGTGCACGTCATGGCATTTTATTTAAAGGTGGCATACATCTTGAGAATCTAGGAAACCTGCAGGCGATTGCCTTAGATAAAACCGGAACATTAACAAAAGGAAAACCAGAGGTCACGGATGTCATTATCCGCGAAGATTTAAACGAAGAAGATTTCTTATTTCATATTGCATCTGTTGAAAATTATTCAAACCACCCTTTGGCAACATCGATCGTACGTTATGCTAAAACGAAATTGCAAAAGAAGGACATCATTAAACCGGATAACATGGAAGATATTTCAGGTAATGGGGTTCAAGCTTATTTCAATGGCGTGCTTTGGCAAGTTGGAAAAGCTGATTTCGTCGGTCGCAGTGAAGCTGAACGATTCCAAAATGGCATTGCGCTGACATTGGCTGAACAAGGTAAGACAATTGTTTTTGCAAAAGATGATCAAGGGATTGCCGGTATACTCACTTTGAAAGATGTCGTACGCGAAGAAACGATTGCTGCCATCGAAGCTTTGAAAAATGAGGGTATCCATACTGTCATGCTGACAGGCGATGGTGAAAAAACCGCTAAAGCAATTGCGTCGGAGAGTCACATTGATGCATATATTGCCGAATGCCTCCCTGAAACCAAAGTGAATGAAGTGAAAAAGCTGAAAGAACATTTTGGCACTGTAGCAATGGTTGGGGATGGCATAAATGATGCACCTGCACTAGCAACAGCTTCTGTTGGGATCGCAATGGGTGAAGGCACGGATGTTGCCTTGGAGACAGCGGATGTTGTTCTGATGAAGAATGACCTGCCACGTATCGCCGAAGCCGTCAAATTATCCAAGAAAATGAATCGAATCATCAAACAAAACGTCATTTTCTCGATTTCGGTCATCATGATCCTGATAGCATCTAATTTCCTTCAATTTCTCGACCTTCCATATGGCGTCATTGGCCATGAAGGAAGCACAATTCTCGTTATACTGAATAGCTTAAGACTTTTGAGAAACTAAACATGAATAAGGAGCCCCTAAAGGCTCCCTTTTTTTATGTTCGTTTCAGTTAGTGATATCCGTTCTTACCGTTTGCAGAACCTGATGTTTTATGGTTCGAACCTTTATTTTTTCCTTTTTGCTTTGTGCTGCCATCCTTTTTACTCATGAAAGAACTCCTCCTCTACAAAAGTTGTCATTTCTTGAATAGTATCTGCAGAAGTAAAGTCCGCTACTAAGGTAACTCCAGGAAGCTCATTCACATTCTGGATTTTCCTTTACACTTATTAGGGCATTTATTTCTCCGCCCAGTATGATGATTAGCCCCGATAAATAAAACCAAACCATTAATACGATTATTCCTCCAAGGCTTCCATAAGTCGCGGAATAATTAGCGAAGTTCTCCACATAAAAAGAAAACAAAAAGGAAACGATACTCCATCCTACCGTTGCAAAGATAGAACCGGGCAATACTGTTATGCATTTCAGTCTTTTGTTGGGCGCAATCCAATAAAGGATCGTGAACACAATCAAAAATACCAGCGTACTGATCACCCAGCGCAGTTGGTTCCAAATCGTTAGAAACTCATCGGATTGCCCAATCTCGGCAAATAGGAATACTCCGATTTGTTTTCCGAATATCGGAAGCAATAAAACGACAATAAAAACAAATATCATCGCTAAAGTGAGAAGAATCGACATTCCCCGGGAAATAAAGAAAGTTCGACTTTCTTTTACACCATATGCATGGTTAAATGCTTTAATGATTGCATTCATCCCATTTGATGCCGACCATATCGTCCCGATGACACCAAACGACAATAAAGTACCATTCGCTTCCATCACTTCCGATAGGTTAGCCTCAATGATATTCATCGAATCTTCAGGTGCATATGTACGGATGGTATTTAAAATATCTTCCTGGGAAAATGGCAGATAGGCCAATAAAGTGAACAAAAAAATAAGTAACGGAAACAGGGAAAGTAAGAAGAAATAAGACAGCTGTGCGGCAAGTCCCGACACATCATCCATATGTAACCGTTTTATGAAAGTCTTGAAGAATGAGCCTTTCAGCCATTCTTTTTTATTGGCCATACCTCCACCTCATTTTCTAATTTAAGGAGACCCGTTCTTGTGGATCCTGAATTGAAGATGACTCTTCCTGCTCTGCAGCAAAGACTTCCTTCGTCTCCATCACCACTTGGGCAACTTGCGAAGGAATATCTTTCATTTCCTCCACCTTTTGGGAAATGAAGGATACATCATCGGAGATTTTTTCAACAGTGGAACGTATCTTAGATGATGTTTCACGTACTTGTGTAAGCACCCCATTGGGATTCTTCACGAATTCTTTCATATTACTCATGCAACTTTTGCTGTTTTCCAATACAGAATAACGTGTATTCTTATCAAAAAGGCTTACTGCAGCCCCTGCTAACGCCCCAATAAAGACCGCTTGCATAAATTTACTTTTCTTGGCACACTTATATTCTTCTCGAATGTTGCTCATATATTCTCCTCCTCGTCATATATTGGTTCATGGATAATGGTAGCTATCTCCATTATACAATGTTTAAAAAAGTTTTTTCCTATCTTTTCCCAAACTCTCTCACTTTAAAACGTGGAGATGACATAGTGAATTGGGGATCAAGCTTCGTTTTCCACCCGAATATCCATTGACTTCTAGGGGTAATCATGCAAAGATGAAAATAATTTAGGAACGTAAGAAAGGATGAGGAATATGGATTTAACACAAAACACAGCCGAAAGTGTAGAGTTTATGGTCGAAGCAATTAAGGATAAATTAAAAGTGATGAACTTCGGTGCAATCAAATCAACCCATTTTGATATCGAAATGTACGAAGAACTGCACGATATCTATATAATGGTGATGAAAAAAACGAATTTCAGTGTCCGTGAAATGGAAGCAATCGCCGAAGAACTTGGAAGACTGCGTAATAAGTAACATTTAGATCCTCCCATACGGTGAGGATTTTTTTCATTTTTTTAAAAATCCTGCTACATTTGTTATAGAGATTATAGTTAAAAACAGACAGGGGTTGTAAGCATGGTAGAAAGAAGAACGCCCATCAGTATTGCAGAAGCAGTGGAAAAAGTGATGAAGCATAAATTAAACGGACATATGGAACTGATTCGCCTCGAGGAAAGCCAAGACCGTTTTTTGGCTCAAGATATTACAGCTACAAATGATGTTCCGCATTTTAACCGCTCGCCATATGATGGATTCGCCCTCAGGTCCAAGGATACCGTTGACGGTTCCATAAATAACCCTCTCGAGTTCGAAGTGGTTGAAGAATTGGCTGCTGGTATGGTATCGACTATTCCCGTACAAAAAAACCAAGTGGCAAGAATCATGACTGGAGCTCAGATGCCTGCTGAGTGTGATGCCGTAATCATGCTCGAGCTCACGAAGGAATTCGAAAAGGACGGAAAGAAGTACATATCATTTAAACGCTCACTAAAGGAAGGGGAAAACGTTTCTTTTCAAGGTGAGGACGCAAAGAAAGGAGAAGTTCTTGTAAAAAAAGGAACAGCGATCAACCCAGGGATCATCGGCTTATTGGCAACATTCGGTTATGCTGAAGTCCCTGTTGCCAAGAAGCCTGTCGTCGGATTATTCGCTACAGGTTCGGAACTACTTGATGTTAATGAACCCTTGCAGCCTGGTAAGATTCGCAACAGTAATTCTCATGCCATCTCCGCCCAAATTCGGAGGGCTGGAGGAGAAGTCCGTTTTTATGGAAAACTTAAAGATGAACTCGAATTAAGCTACGAGGCCATTTCTACGGCCTTGGAGGAAGTCGATCTGCTAATCACAACGGGAGGCGTTTCCGTCGGTGATTTTGATCTTCTCCCAGATATTTATCAACAAATTGGAGCTGATGTCTTATTCAACAAAGTGGCCATGCGCCCGGGCAGCGTGACGACGGTAGCCGTATTTAATAACAAATTTTTATTCGGTTTATCCGGCAATCCATCCGCCAGTTATGTCGGCTTTGAACTATTTGCAAGACCGATCATCCGCACCATGCTGTTTTCGGAATATCCGCATTTACGAAAAGAGACGGCTCAATTGGCAGAAGATTTCTTAAAGCCCAATCCATTCTCACGTCTGCTTCGAACCCGATTATTTTACGAATCCGGCCAGTTGAAAGTAATTCCCAGCGGAGTTGATAAATCCAATATTACGACAAGCTTGGCAGGTGCCAATTCACTGACCGTCTTACCTGGGGGAACCCGTGGTTTTCAAACGGGAGATTTTGTGGACATCCTGCTTCTCGATGATCAAGAAGGATGCAAATGGCCTTGGTGAAGCCTTTTATTTTTCAGGTGGTTGGCTACCAAAATAGAGGAAAAACGACTTTCATAACGAATATTATCGAAAAGCTTCGCGCAGCAAAATTAGAGACAGCCGTTTTAAAACACCATGGACATGGCGGAAAACCAGATGTCACAGGCATGAAGGATTCCAATAAACACTTTCAGGCTGGAGCAGCCGCTTCACTTGTTGAAGGAGACGGGACAATAGAATTGCTTGGCAATTTCAAGGGGGGAGCCCCTATCACTGAGCTGATTCAATTATTGGGTCTATTCCTCCCCGATGTGATTTTAATTGAAGGTTATAAGCAAGAGGACTATCCTAAGGTCATTTTAATCAAAGAAGAAAGCGACCTCCTGTTATTGGAACGGCTTACTAATGTCAAAGCAGCGGTGGCTTGGCCCGAATGTCTGGAACGCACCAGGAATCATGCTTCAGTACCCGTCTTCCCTTTGAATTCGGATGATTTCATTCCATGGTTCTTAAAACAAATATGAAGGAGGGCACAATGTTCATTCAATTTCCCTTAGAGAAACGCCGTAAGATGATCGAACGTATCCAAGAATATGTGTATCAGGAACATGGCAAGGAAATCGGTGAAATCGCTGCTGAAAATCACTTGCAATTCATTTTCGAAAACATTGCTCCCTTTATTTATAATGAAGGCATTAAAGATGCTAAAAAAGTGATTGAGGACAGATTAGGAAATATCGAAGAAGATTTGTATTCATTGGAACGACCGATTGATTAAGATGAAAAAACAGCATCATAATTGATGCTGTTTTTTCGTTCATTGTTCGGTCAGAATTAGCGGACCGTTCTTCGTGATGGCAATCGTATGCTCATATTGAGCCGAGTATTTCCCATCTGCGGTGGAAGCCGTCCATCCATTCGCATCCCGGCTGGCTTTGTATGTACCTACGTTGACCATTGGCTCGATAGTGAATACCATGCCTTCCTTAAGACGCGGACCTTTATTCGGCAGCCCATAATGCGGAACCTGCGGCTCTTCATGAATGACATTTCCTATCCCGTGTCCGATGAAATCACGAACGACCGAGAAGCCTTCAGCCTCGACATATGTTTGAATGGCATGACCAATATCACCAATCCGGTTTCCTTCCACACACACTTCAATCGCCTTATATAAAGATTCCTTCGTCACATGCACTAAATGTTCCGTTTCCTTTGAAACCTTACCTACCGTATACGTCCAAGCAGAGTCGGCAAGGGCTCCGTTATAATTGACGACCATGTCAATCGTTACGATATCTCCATTTTTCAAAGGGGTCTTTCGAGGGAAACCGTGACAGATTTCTTCATTTATGCTGGCACATGTCGCATACTCATATCCCTTGTAACCTTTTTGTTCCGGCTTCGCTCCATGCTTTTTTAAGAATCCTTCGACAAATTCTTCTATTTCCCATGTTGTCACACCAGGAACAATCAACTTTGCAATCTCCCTATGACAAGCTGCCAAAATTTTACCCGATTCATGCATCGCTTGAATTTCACGTGCAGATTTTAATACGATCAATCGTGACACTTCCTTTTTTAATTCGTCTTTCCTTTTATTTTACTGCAAAGATGGAAGTATATGAATCCTTTAAATCTCATTAAATAAAAAATCCCGGCAGCTGCCGGGATTTTTTATTATTTCAATAGATTAAGCGATTCCCGGTTAAATGCCGGAAGATCTTCTGGTGTCCTGCTGGTTACAAGCTGGTCGCCGCAAACTACAACCTCTTTGTCCAAATATGTGGCACCTGCATACTCCATATCGACTTTAATGGATGTATATCCTGTTGCGTGGCGTCCTTCAAGTGTTTTGGCTGTAATCAGCAACTGCGGTCCATGACAGATCGCAAATACAGGTTTTTTATCATCCATGAACGATTTGGCGAAAGATACGAAGCGTTCGTCAGCACGTAGTTGATCAGGTGAGAACCCTCCGGGGATGAACAAAGCATCGAAATCCTCCGGTTTCACTGAATCGATGCTTTCATCAACCTTGACTCCTACTTCCCCTTGTTTTCCTTTTACGGTTTTCCCTTTTTCCATTTCAATCGTCGTTACCGTATGACCAGCTTCTTCAAATGCTTTTGCCGGTTCACTGTACTCCGAGTCCTCAAACATATTCGTTACAACACATGCGATATTTTTACCCATAAAAATTCATCTCCTCAATTTTTGATCGAATGAACCTATCTTTGTACTTTATTTATGTTCCCTACTGCACTATAAATAAAACACAATGTTCCCAAAACTATTACCTTTCGTTTATGAGCGAAATCCATTTCGGCGGTTGCTCCCAATATCAAAAGAAAAGGGGTCCCTGACCTTTTATCTTTTCCAAAAGCTGATCAATGTTTAGGATACTGGCCAACAACGTGTATGGCATTGATGATTCTTTTGTTGATCCATTTCCTATTTTCTTCTATATTCAAATTTTCAAACATCCTTTTCCGCCCTTCTTCAGTGGTTACATAGTAATTAGGCAGGTTATTCAGTGATAATGTGATGATGTCATTTTTACATTTGCTGCAAGAGCAAAATGTTTGGTATTCCATACCGGACATTAAAACCTGCACCCATGTCACAACGATCTCTTCCATAACATTTGTATATTCTCTATCCATAAATTCTCCTTCAAAAAAGAAAAACCCGTCATTCCAGACAGGTTTTCACTCATTTATTGCCGTCCGTGGGACAATCAGGATTTCAACTCTCCGGTTTTCAGCTCTTCCTTTTTTCGTTTCATTAGAAGCAACCGGCTTGAATTCACCATGCCCTTTAGCACTGAACATTTCGGGATCCAACTCTTTATTTTCGAGAAGAAGTTTCATGAAATTCACGGATCGCATCACACTCAGATCCCAGTTGGATTCATACTGATAATTTTTAATTGGAATATTATCGGTATGGCCGCTTACGATAATGTTTCTGGGTAAGTCCATGACCAGTAAATTTGAGATTTCCTTTGCGATTTTTTGGTTTTCACTTCTCACCTCAGCCACTCCCGATTCAAACAACACGTTCTCCCTAATTGAAATCAACATGCCTTCATCCGTAAGGTTCGTTTGCAATCTATCCGTTAAACCATTCTTTTGGATATAGGCATTTACACGCTCCTGAACTTCCGTAAGTTCTTCTTGCTCGTTTTCCCCTAACTTCTTAAGATCATCTGCCCCTGATCTTTGTTCTGGTGATGTCGGCTCATTGCTGGGGGAATCACTTGGGAAATCCATAAAACCCGTTCCGCTCGTAAATACCTGGTTAAATACATTGGACAACTGCTGGAACCTTACTGCATCAACCGAACTTGAAGCGAATAAGACGATAAAAAGCGCAAGAAGCAATGTTAAGATATCGGCATAGGGAACCAACCATGATTCATCGATATGCTCTTCATGCCTTTGTTTCCTTTTGCGCCTAGCCATCTTCTCTCACATCGCCTTCTAACCACTTTTTACGATCTCCAGCAGGCAAATATGATGTTAATTTCTGTTCAATCGTTCTTGGCGCTTCCCCTTCGATGATCGATAAAATCCCTTCTATCATCATTTCTTTGATCCGGACTTCCTGCTGCGATTTCCGTTTGAGCTTATTGGCAAATGGATGCCATAACACATACCCTGTGTAAATTCCCATCAAGGTTGCGACAAAGGCGGCAGATATGGCATGCCCCAATGCCTCCGTGTCAGCCATATTGCCCAATGCAGCTATCAGCCCGATTACAGCACCCAATACGCCAAGTGTCGGTGCGTATGTTCCGGCTTGACTGAAAATCGCTGCCGCGCTTAGGTGACGCTCTTCCATCGCGTCTATTTCCTCTGCTAAAATATCACGAATATAATCGGCACTCTGACCTTCTACTGCAAGATTCAAGCCATTTTTCAAAAAAGCATTATCCACTTGGTCCGAAATGCTTTCCAATGCCAGTAAGCCTTCTTTCCTTGCAATGACCGCCCATTCCGAAAATGTTTTTATTAATTCTTCAGGCTTTGTCAATTTTTGTTCCAAGAATAAAATCTTGAAAATTTTAGGTAGTCGTTTTAATTCCGACAAAGGGAAAGCCGTTACGACAGCAGCTATCGTCCCTACAATAATGATCAGAATAGCCGCCGGGTTAATCAATGCTGTTACACTAACGCCTTTCAACACCATCCCGACTAAGATGGCCACAATACCAAGAACTACGCCCAAAACTGATGTTATATCCATAATACTCACCCAATCATTTAAATTCTCGTCTCCTCCTTATATCGGATGAAGTTTAAAAAAAGTGAGGATTATTTTTCTATTCCATTTTAATTTTCATTAAATCATCACAAAATCCACTCACTCCTTGCCAAGGGCGGAATTAAAAGCATATATCAACAGGTCGGGTAAAATTTCCGCCGGGAATGTAATTTCACTTGGGGTTTGGTGCTTTTACTCGTGAGTTTTGGTGCTTTTACTCGTGAGTTTTGGTGCTTTACTCGTGAGTTTTGGTGCTTTACTCGTGAGTTTTGGTGCTTTACTCGTAAGTTTTGGTGCTTTACTCGTGAGTTTCGGTGCTTTACTCGTGAGTTTTGGTGCTTTACTCGTGAGTTTTGGTGCTTTACTCGTGAGTTTCGGTGCTTTACTCGTGAGTTTCACGCTTTTACTCGTGAGTTTCGGTGCTTTACTCGTGAGTTTCACGCTTTTACTCGTGAATTTCGGTGCTTTACTCGTGAGTTTCACGCTTTTACTCGTGAGTTTCGGTGCTTTACTCGTGAATTTCGGTGCTTTACTCGTGAGTTTCACGCTTTTACTCGTGAGTTTCACGCTTTTACTCGTAAGTTTCACGCTTTTACTCGTAAGTTTCGAAATTTGGACATTTATCAAAAAAAGGACAAAGCCTGTCAGCTTTGTCCTTGTTCCTGTTTCCATCGGCTTCTTCCACCGAGCCATTTTATGATGGGCGATAAAAAAAATAAGATGAATAAGATCCTGAATAAATGAAAGCTTGTGACAACGGATAAATCCACATGCACAGACATGGCTGTGACTGCCATTTCGGCGACGCCGCCTGGCGCCATGCTCAAAAATAATTCGTTTGCCTGCAAGGATAGGACAGGAGCAAACTGAATGGAAAGAAAATAGCAAAATCCAATTAACAGGATGTTACTTACGAATACTGCCCCGAACATCTTTCTGAAGAGTCGGGGGTTATCAACCTTCAGTGTGTAACCTAAATGGGCGCCAATCAACAATTGTGACAAGTTCAACCAAAAGTCAGGAATTTGCGGGGCACCTGGGCCTACTAGATTAAATAAGGCTGCGGCCATGAGAGGTCCTAGTAAAAAAGGCAGCGGGAAATTCGCTTTCTTTGTGATTATGATGAATATTAACAAGGTTGCCAACATCATGATGGCTAATACCACATCATATTCAAATAAGAAAAACGGCCGCTCCGATATAGCCATCACAGCACCTGGTTCAACTGACATTACATGGGTCACAAGCCAAGGAACAATGGAGATCACCAGGATGACACGAAGTGTTTGCATGAAACCTACAACGGTTTCATCACTATCCTTCATCTCCTCACTTAAGACCACCATCTGGGAAAGGCCTCCCGGAAAACTGCCAAGCATGGATGTGCTCAGAGATAGGTCCATCCGTTTTCCGACAAACCAGCCAGTCAAAACTGTAAATAAAATGATTGCGATTGTCGTAAAAAGCATAACCGGCAAATATTCAATCATCTCATTTAACGATTGTTTAGTGAATGAACTGCCCAGTTGTAAACCAAGAATGACCAATCCTGTGCTTCTAAAGGTTTTAGACCATAACATGTACTTCCCTAACTTCACTTTCGCAATCATCACCACGAATAATGGTCCCAGCATCCATGGTAAGTATATTCCAAGGCAATCAAACGCATATCCACCCAGGAAAGCCAAAAAAGATGTAAAAATGACTCTAAAACTCTTACTCTCGATTAAATTTGCACTCACAAAATTACCTTCTTTACCTAAGCGAATTTTCATCTATATCTTAACATAAAATAAGCTGATTCAAAGTTTCCTTACATACTTGTTTTCGTTGAAGCGAGGAGTATTCGTCATACTCTTTACCATTTCAGTAACAAAATGATCGTCCGCCTATAAAGAACGAAGTGTATTCATCGACTCCTCGATTACCTACTGCCTTTCCTTCATTTTATTTGGATCGTCACAATGGGTTTAAAGATTATTCATTGCCATTGCACTGTTTCAATGGCGGAGCTTTTAAAGCAGGCATTCAGCAAGGATTCGCATCCAAGCTTATGCTGGGACAATATTTCGCGGCATCAAGCTTACTGTTTACAATAGGCAGAATGTTGGTGCCAGTAGCCATTGATGTCAGGATGAATTGGTCACAACACTTCACGTTCTTGGCGTGCTCGCCATCGTCAGTGCATTTTTATATTTCATGATATATTCGCTCCATTAAAAGAAACAGCAATGCACTTCCACTATTTACTAGATTTCCCACCCCCACAAACTCGCTACAAAAGGTAGAATGAGTATATAGGGGTCAAACTCTTATGGAGGGGTGACTAAATGTTATCAAATACAGAAATAGGCATTGACTTAGGAACTGCAAATACGCTAGTTTACAGTAAAAATAAAGGAATCGTATTTAATGAGCCATCAGTGGTGGCCATTGATATAGAGACTAATAAAGTATTGGCAGTTGGTGTGGATGCAAAAAACATGATCGGGAAAACACCTGGAAATATCGTGGCAATCCGTCCGCTTAAGGACGGTGTCATTGCGGATTTTGAAGTAACGGCGCAAATGCTTCGGGAAATCATGAAAAAAGCAAGTAAGGCCCTAGGCTTTTCGATTCGAAAACCTAGTGTGGTGGTCTGTACACCATCAGGTTCCACATCAGTTGAGAGAAGGGCCATTCAGGATGCAGTCAAAAGCTGCGGAGCCAAACAGGTCCACCTTATCGAGGAACCAGTAGCAGCAGCAATAGGTGCAGGCCTGCCTGTCGAAGAGCCGGTTGCAAATGTCATCGTTGATATCGGCGGGGGCACGACTGAGGTCGCGATCATATCTTACGGCGGCGTAGTTTCTTGCAATTCAATAAGAATTGGCGGAGATCAATTGGATGAAGATATCAGCCAATATGTTAGAAAAAAACATAATGTGCTGATCGGGGAAAGAACAGCCGAGGAAATAAAAAAAGAAATCGGCTACGCACTAGTTGAACATCCCGTGATCACCATGGAAGTCAGGGGCCGCGATCTTGTAACGGGTCTTCCAAAGCCGATTACAATATCATCCACTGATGTCCAGGAAGCCATCCAGGAATCGCTTCTTCATATATTGGAAGCAATAAGGGCCACTTTGGAAGACTGTCCACCTGAATTGAGCGGGGATATCGTCGATCAAGGTGTCATCTTATCCGGCGGGGGTGCACTTCTCAACGGGATACAAGAATGGCTGACGAATGAAATTGTCGTCCCAGTCAAACTTGCAGATAATCCGCTTGAATCAGTCGCCATCGGAACCGGGCTTTCACTTGAGGTCATTCACAAATTACAAAAAGCCGTATACTAAAAAGATGAAGGAATCCCAACTTGGGGTTTCTTTTTTTTATCTATCCAGCCTTATGTTCCCAGGGTGCAAGCAGCAATCTCCACGTTTTAAAGTTAAATAACTTCACTGATATATTTTACCTCGTTTGAGTAGAGAATAAGGAAAAGGGTTTTTACGTTCGACAGTATGCGTTGCTTTTTTGAAGAAGGATCATTCCTGCAGGACTAAACGCATGCAATGTTACATAAGTTGTGATATAGTATAATTATGTTACATTGGTAAGAGGAGAAGATTTATGGAATATGTAGAAGCCTTTAAGGATATCAATCAAATCAGCAAAATAAAAACCTATTTACGAGCTCACTCCAGTCGGGATTATTTATTGTTTGTACTCGGCATCAATACAGGTATGAAGATAAATGAAATGCTCGAAATAACCGTCGCCAACGTTCTTGATGAAACTGGAAAAATCAAGGAATTTTATGAGCAACGGATGGAAAATGATGAGGTCAACCAAATTTATTTGAACCTGAAAGTCCGTACCGCCTTACAAGAACACCTTAAAGGCTCGAAGGTTATCGAAGGTCAATTTTTATTTCTTTCCCCTAAGACAAAAAAGCCGATTACACGTCAACAGGCACACCGAATCATCCATGATGCTGTGGAAGGTGCAGGTCTGACAGGCAAATTCGGAGCAAGTTCGATGCGTAAAACTTTTGGCTACCATGCCTATAAACAAGGAGTGTCACTGGCCTTGATACAGAAGCATTACCATCATTCCAGTCCATCGGAGACATTAAAATACATCGGCATATCCAAGGAGAAGAAATTCAAGACGAATATTGACGTTAACTTATAAACATTCTGCTATCTTCTATTAACTCTAACCAACATTTTAAGGAGGAATTCCAGTGAGAATTAGAGAAAGTGAACTTCCTGGTATTGGCCAAAAGTTCGAAATCATAACGAGAAATGATGAAAAGTTAGTAATTGTCATTCACGATGACGGCCGTCGGGAATTGTACCATTTTGATAATGAACATGAAGACGTCATTTCGAGCATCACCCTTAACGATCAGGAATCCCGGCAAATGGCTTCCATCATAGGCGGCATGGTTTATAAACCACAAGCACTTGAAACGATTGAAATGTCATTGGGTGACTTAGTGATTGAATGGTTCAAAGTGGAACCAGGTTCTAAGGCCATCAATCAAACGATCGGTGCGATTGATATAAGGAGCAATTATAATGTAACCGTCATCGCCCATTCGAAAAAAGGAAAAAAACAACTGAATAATCCTGGTCCTGACTCTATCATCGAAACAGGCGATACCCTTGTGATATCTGGTGAAAGAAAAGATATCCGTAACCTGACAAGAGAATTATTGACCGACGAAAGGAGTGACTAAGCTCATATGGACCATTTAGTCTTTGAAGTGGGAACTGCCCTACTTCTAGTAGCATTAGCTGCTCTCGTTGCAGGTAAATTCAAAATCTCAAATGTTCCACTATTAATTATCATCGGGATGCTCGTTGGTCCCCATGCCCCACAATTCGGATTAATTGACCTGCGTTTCATTGAAAGTGATGAAATCATAGCGTTCCTCGGACGTGTCGGTATCTTATTCCTCCTGTTTTACTTAGGTCTGGAATTTTCCGTAAAAAAACTTATGAAGTCCGGGAAAAATATCGTGACAGGCGGAACGTATTACATTGTGATCAACGCCGGAATGGCCTTTGTATATGGTTTCCTGCTCGGACTTCCATTAAAAGAGGTTCTGATATTAACCGGGATCATCAGTTTTTCTTCAAGTGCCATTGTAGCAAAGGTACTTGTTGACCTTAAAAGGACCGGGAACAATGAAACGGAGCTAATCCTTGGTATCATCATGTTTGAAGATATCTTCCTCGCTGTTTATCTTTCAGTCGTATCCGGATTGGTATTAAGCTCCTCTGGTTCCATTTGGGGAACGTTACTTTCTACTTTAATCGCAATTGGGTATATGCTTGTATTTTTTGTTATCGCCCGGAAAGCATCTGGGATCCTTAACAAATTATTCAATATTACATCAGATGAGATTTTTATCATCGTCGTGTTTGCATTACTGTTCTTTATTGCAGGTTTCTCGGAAACTATTCATGTTGCGGAAGCCATTGGTGCATTACTGCTCGGCCTAGTCTTTTCTGAGACGGAACATAGCGACAGGATTGAGAAACTTGTCATTCCCTTTAGGGACTTCTTCGGGGCCATATTCTTCTTCAGCTTTGGCTTGAGCATCGATCCGACGACCCTTGGCGGAGCTGTCTGGATGGTTCTTGGAGCCGTCATCATCACTATAATCGGTAACTTTGTCGCTGGTATGATTGCCGGACGCAAATCCGGTTTATCTCACAGAGCTTCCGCAAACATCGGTTTAACGATTGTTTCACGTGGCGAATTCTCCATCATTTTAGCCAACCTAGGCATTGCTGGCGGTTTAATGCCTATACTAACCCCGTTTGCGGCACTTTATGTTTTGACCTTAGCGATTCTTGGGCCGATCCTTACAAAAGAATCCAAACACATCTATAATATCCTAAATAAAGTCTTCAAATGGACCCCTCCGAAGGTTCAAAAGGAACAAGGAAAAGAAGTACAATAGACAAAAAGGCCAGACATGCTATCTGGCCTTTTTTCTGTTAACCTTCAATAGCCCACCCGGAATAACTTCCATAATTACCCTAACATTAATATAATTGTTATAAAAGGGGCGTGGAATAATGAGTCTTTCTTTAAAAAGAGCCATTAGATATTTAATCTGCCTAGTGGTAGTATTGGGCGTATTATTCATAGGCTTGAAGTACCAACAGCACCTATTTACAGTTAGTCACGAAACTTACGAGATTAAGGGATACTTGCTGTTCGGATCTTCATTCCCGATTTTCCTGGGCATGGTACTCGCCATTCCCCGAATTCTGCAAAGGTTTTCTAAAAAGGGGCATTGGAAAGTGAGTTGGTTAAGGCTAATCATTCTTGGCTTGCCATTCCTTTACCTCTCCATCATTCCGATTTTGTACTTTACTGGATTATTTAAAGATTTGCCTCTCTCCAAATTTGTTTTTGGTTACTTCGGAGAAAATGAATCAACCACATTAAATGCGATCATTGGAGTAATTGCAGGTTATATCATTGTCACAAGCTTATACAAGCGCGAGGATTAACATGAAAGGGACTTCTTTTTTAGGAAGCCCCTTTCAATTTCTTTTCATTTGAGGATTAGCTTGCATGAACAGAGGGAAAAGAAGCAGATAACCTAAGTAACTATTCAGGAGTGATGCCCGGATGAATAAGTCGATAAAATTTTCAAAGAAACTGATTAAAGAAATAAAGGAGGATCGCGTGACGGGGCTGGCAGCTGAACAAGCTTATTACTATTTACTCGCCCTATTCCCTTTGCTCATTTTACTTCTGTCCATATTACCTTATCTGAATATTGATATTCAGACAGCACTGGACACGATAAAAACCTTCATGCCTGCGGAGACGATGGAAGTCATTGAGAAAAATATCATCAACATATTATCTGAGCGGAACGGCGGCTTACTGACTTTTGGTTTCCTTGGCACCATATGGTCCGCTTCAAACGGAATGAATGCGTTCATTCATTCCATGAATATCGCTTATGATGTTGAAGAAACAAGGAATTTCATTAAAGCCCGCTTCATCTCCATTGTATTGACATTAGGCTTGGTTGTTGCATTCATCGTCATGTTAGGTCTCCCCGTCTTCGGAAAAGTCATCATCGATTTACTACAGCAAGTCATCCCGATCCCTGAAGAAATGCAAATTTTATTCAGCTTGTTACGGTGGGTTATCGCGGTTGTGGTCATCTCACTCGTCCTGACCTTTCTATATCGTTTTGCACCGAACAAAAGTTTCCCCATTAAACACGTCATCCCTGGGGCAGTGACCGCAACTGTACTTTGGCTGGGAATATCACTTGGATTTTCATTCTATATCAGTAACTTTGCCAACTATTCTTCCACTTATGGCAGTTTAGGAGGCGTCATCATCTTGATGATCTGGCTATATTTGAGTGGTCTGATCTTTGTGATCGGCGGAGAAATCAATGCAATTCTTCATCGCCAAAATACCATTCCAAAAAAACAGTCACGCACTATCGTACATCCTGTCCCGCTTAAAAGGTAAAATCATGAATTACGGAACTAGATGGAATTAATTCAAAAGCGGCTGTCCCATTCGGACAGCCGCTTTCCTATTCATCCTTTATTGACAAACTCTTCATATCTTTCATCATGGGCCAGCCATGCCGAGTATTTCCGCTTCATGTATTTTTCAGCTTCCCCAAATGTATCGAATGTTTTTTTCTGTTGTTTTCCGTTGATTTCAACAATCCATTCTTCTTCTTCATCTTCATAGATGAATATGTCCTTTTTATCTCTCGTTGAATATAGGCAACCCTCTGGGGATTCCTTTACATTCAATTGATTTTTATGTGCATCGCGTTTAAGGGGCTCGGCAAAGAATGTCTTTTCGACATATTGACTATAAGCCTTTTCGGACATGGTACAACCGGCGGCTTTTTGATGGCCGCCACCATCGTACTTTCCAGCAACCTCAGAAACATCTATGTCATCGTGGATTGTCCGGAAGCTGATTCTTTTACTCCCTACCATCAGGATGGCGATATAATCCAGATGCGAGAACTCTTTCGACAGTTCATTTCCCAATTCTGAGTGGTATGACTCTGCATGGACCACCCCAGCTGTATGGGGACCGACCGTAGCCTGATAAACTTCTCTTTTTTTCCTGTTTATGTACCGATCAACCCGACTCTCCTCAACATTCAGAAGCGTTTGCTCCACTTCGTCAAAAGTAAAACTTTCAGCCGTCGACAACTTTTTTGCGATTTTCATTTCGAATTCCTCAATCGGAATCATGAAAAACAGGTCATTCAGCCGTTTTGCCGTTGAATTTTTATTGACTTCCCATTCCCACGTATCGTATTGACGGACCAATTCAACGAATTCAGCGATAATGCTTGAAGGTTCCAGAAATTTATTTTCAACAGCATACTGATAGAATAATGAAGTTGCTGCCGTCTGTTTACCGTCTTCCTGTTCGACAGTTACAGATGCCCAATCATGTTCATTCAAATGCAATGCTGACTTATGATGATCGATCAGCAGCGCTTTACCTCCATCTTCAACAAACTGAGTAATCATTTTTTCGTTATCTTCATCAACCGATAAATCAGTAACAATCAATGTATCTTCAATCTTAGCCTGCTCAAGAAATGCTCCTACATTCTGATTAAGGCGACCGATTGAATTATAACTAACAACTACTTCTTCTCCGAATGCCAGCTTAGCTACAATGCCGCAACCGACTCCATCTAAATCATTATGTGTAAAGAGATGGTACACACAAACCCCTCCTAATAACTAATAAATTTACTTTTCCCTAAAGACATGAATTTCAATTGCAATCTTTACAATTGTAGCATAATCATATCCGCATAATTTACCATGCTACCATTACGCGTTACTTTTGTTCTTTTTTTTTAAAAAAACCCAATTATGATTCTTTATTTTCCAGAATTTATACCAATATATAATGAAAACACATTACTTTGAAATCGTGGCATTTCCATGTACTCCCTTAAAACAGACAGGGGAAAACAACAAACCATTAATGCTTCAAGATATCATGATCATGTATTCAATGATCACTTTATGCCTCATTCTATCCATATTTCTAGGCACCCCGCCAACAAGTGGCCCTTATGGCCATTTCAGAATTGTCCAAATAACAGGGGGAAATCTGAGGAAATCGTTATTGCCTTAATAGATATAAAAAAAAACTAAAATAGCCGTCATGCCACAAATCACTTTCAACAGAACCTGAGTAACATAACCTAAAATCCAGTACATCAAAAAAAAGCCGCAGGAAATGTTAATCCCTGCGGCCTCCTTATGTGAAATCACTGTTCTATCAATTTTCCAAGGTTGGCCATTTCAATGGCACTAACGGCAGCTTCATAGCCTTTGTTACCTGATTTAGTTCCGGCACGTTCAATGGCTTGTTCAATATTCTCAGTTGTCAACAATCCGAAGATAACCGGTACACCTGTGTCCAAGGAAACGGATGCCATGCCTTTAGCTGCTTCATTGCACACATAATCATAATGTGAAGTGGCACCCCTGATTACCGTCCCAAGACCGATTACCGCATCATATTTACCTGTATTTACAAGTTTCTTCGCAATTAACGGAAGTTCAAAAGCACCCGGGACCCATGCGATGTCAACATCATTCTCATCAACACCATGACGCTTAAGGCCATCCAATGCCCCTCCTAAAAGCTTGCTTGTGATAAACTCATTAAATCTTCCTACAACGATTCCTACTTTCAATCCTGATCCGATTAATTGTGCTTCAATAATTTTCCCCATGTCCAATTCCTCCTAATTATTATACAGATATCATTTTTTGTTCATTTAAATGCGCTAAACTCCTTAAGCATTCGGGATGTTCAGTTCAAATTCTTGTTTCCCGATTGTATCACTTTGTTGAAGAAACCGAATCAAATCGGCTATCGTGATGAATTTCAGGTTGAATTTCTCAGCGATGACTTCCAAATCGGATACGCGTGCCATCGATCCATCTTCATTCATGATCTCGCAAATGACACCAGCTGGAGCGGCACCGCATAACTTTGCCAAATCCACCGAAGCTTCCGTATGTCCTGCCCTCCTCAGTACGCCGCCTTCTTTAGCGACTATCGGAAAAGTGTGACCAGGCCTTTGAAAATCTTCAGCGACCGAATCCTCTTTAAGAAGCTCAAGTATCGTCAATGACCGTTCAAAAGCACTGATTCCTGTGGAAGTGCTTTTATGATCGACACTAACAGTAAAAGCAGTACCATGATGATCGGTATTTTCTCCTACCATAGGATGCAGGTTCAATTTTCCTGCCAATTCTTCAGTAATGGTTGTACAAATCAAACCTCGTCCATGAGTCGCCATGAAATTAATCGCTTCCGGCGTCGCCTTTTCGGCCAACAAGACAAAATCCCCTTCATTTTCACGGTCTTCATCATCAGATACGATTACTATCTTGCCAGCTTTCAAATCTTCGATCGCTTCTTCAATTGTATGGAACATCATTACACCGCCCTTTTATTAGAATCCGTGCTCTGCCAAAAACTCTAAATTCAACCCTGGTTTTGAATCACCATTTTTCATTTGATGTATAATATATTTCCCTATCATGTCATTTTCGATGTTAACTATATCGCCAGCCGCTTTTTGCCCCAATACGGTGTCCTGATGAGTCAATGGAATCAGTGATACAGTCAAAAGGTTTCGTTCGATTCCAAATATCGTCAAGCTCGTTCCATCAATGGCTACAGATCCTTTTGGAATACAAAAGGTACTGAGCCCTTCTTCCAATTGGATTACATAATATACGGCATTTTCTTTTCGTTCTTTTTTTATGATTGTTCCGGTTCCGTCGATATGACCTGAAACAAAATGACCGCCAAACCTTCCCTGTGCACTCATGGCTCGTTCGAGATTCACAGGTGATCCCAACTTTAACGTCCGGATCGAGGAAGCTTTGACCGTTTCCGGCATCACATCGACCGTAAACAAACTTTTCGTGAAGGACGTTACCGTTAAGCAGACCCCGTTGACTGAAATACTATCCCCCAGATGAACATCTTCAAGGATTTTTTCAGAACGAATCGACAGCTCCATACTGCTTTTTCCTTTTTTCAAGGAATGGACGGTACCGATATCCTCAATGATTCCCGTAAACATGTTTTTCCCCCTTTTATAAAATATAAAAAACCCCTTAGGAAGACCTAAGGAGTTAGCAGGAGAAATGAGTGAAAAAAACTGTATACCTAAAAAGCCTAATATTTTCTTTTTTGAAAAATTAGGCGTACGTATACACTTGGGTTCCACACGTCCTTCTCCCATCCAGACTGTACTGTCGGCTTTGGAATCTCACCAAATCCTGCCTTTATCAGGCTCGCGGGCTTAGAATTTCTTCATCACCGCCGGTTGGGATTTTCACCCGACCCCGAAGGACACTATCAACACATTGCTGCGCTTTCTAGTATTATGTTGTTATTTAAAAGCCTATGTAATAGGATTTTTACGGTTATGATATTGATTGAAATGTTTTATAGTTCTGTTGAATATTGTTCATTCCTTCCAAGTATCCTACCAAAAAACTACCACTGAATTGACTTTTAATTAATGACATATTACCACGACAAAATAAAAAGAACAAGGAATGAATCTCCTTGCCCTTCTCCATCAAGCCATTTTAAAAAAGTAATTTTGGATACTTTGTATATCCTTCCGATTTTAACCACGTGTAAGGGAAGATCCCTATTCCCTTTTTTATCCTTAGCAGGCACGTTTACATCCACTTCGACGTTTTACTCTACCTTTTGTTCAATCTTTACATTTTTTGTTTAAACCCAATTAATCTCACCTCTTCAAAGTCTCGAATATGTTAATGACTAGTTTATGTAAATGAATGAAAAGAGTTTGGACCACACAATGGATACTATAAAGACTTGGCCCATAAGCTCGGCCATACTAAAAATCAAGTTAGCTGCAAGTTATATGTGATGGACCATGTCTACAGGTGTGATCCGTTTCTTCCACCATTCCTGGCATAAATGATTGTCTCCTGCCAATACAACAGCACGGCACTTCTTCCAACCAGATGAGTTATAGAACTTCTTAGCTTCTTTATCACGTTTGTATTTATTGTAATAAGCCTGCTTACCCATACTATTTCCTCACCTTCTTTCTCCAAAATAAAAATGCACCCAAAGAATGAGTGCAATATTTAAACTATTTAAATTCAATTAGTGCTTTGCAACTTACCATTAACTAAACTACTATATTGTATCGGAATGTACTTACCACCTGATTTTGATTTTACTATTCCATTCAAAATAATGCTTTTTACTCTCTTTTTTACAACACTTTTTCTCTTTTTTCTTGCAACAATCTTTTACCTTCTTACAACTGTGTTTCTCTTTTTTGCAACACTTTTTATCCTTTTTTTTCTTACAACTATGTTTCCCCATATAATCATCCCCATATCATGTATTGTTATATAATATGGATTTACTAAATTTACGCTTGTGCTTGTCCCCATTAATGAATATATTGACATCTTCTTTCTCCAAGATAAAAAGCACCCAATTGAATAGATGATAATATAACTATACAATCGAATTCAGAGGGTTTTCTTTATATATTTTCTATAAAGATTTTCTTTGGGAATTTTGCTATAATGTTGAAAAAAATTTTGAGTATTCGAATCCGATTGCAGATCAGATGTTTGTAAGTTTAGGCAATTAAGGACCCCCCATAATTATGGATGCTTAATGATTTCAAATTATCTATCCACGTTCTATAAAATGAATCTCCAATAAGTCTGGTTATATCTAACATCTGTGATTTATCCTCATAGACCAATCTTGTATTTTCGTCTTCTAATTCTGTATTCAAACCAAAAATAACAGCCTTTATCAGTTATTACTTTCAGACAATAAAAAGTTAACTTCCCTACTTCTTCAGGTGGAACTTCTTGACGATTTACAAAGTCCTCATTAAGGCTTTATCATTTAAGCTAGCATTTCGTGTGGAGTATACGATTCAATGCACCCTTCAATTGTGCCAACCTTTCCTACCAAACACTAAAATGGAACAAATAAAAACCGCCTCAAACCCTTTAATACAAAGGTTTAGGCGGTTTATTTTTGATCTTACGACCCGAAGGACTAAAATAATATGAATTTTTGAATATTTTAACGCCATAAAGTGAAAAAAGATATGAAATTTCTAAACTTAAATGGTTCATTAGTTACAGGAAATCCCTTTCTATATGGAAAAATGAAATTCATTTCCGAGTACCTCCGATGTGCTCCAAAAAGATTAAACATGCTTAAATGGTGGAATAAGTTATAGGAGTCACAATTCATACAAGGAGGAAGCTCATGCTTATTGCCATCACCAATTTGATTTTCTTTCTATTCGTCGTAACAATGAATTTTCTAGCCAATTTCCTGCCATTGAACGGCCAAACATCAGGAGAGGTCTCTGATAAATTGGATGTCCTTTTCACTCCTGCCGGTTATGTATTTTCCATATGGGGCTTTATCTACTTTCTGCTGGCCATTTGGGTAATCAGACAGTTTTTAGGTAACCACCTTAACAGCCCTGTTTATAAGGCATCCTCCCCTTGGTTCGCTTTAAGCTGTGTACTGAATGGTTCCTGGCTTTTGGCTTGGCATTACGAACACTTTTTGTTATCCGTATTCATTATCATCGCTCTTTTGGCCACATTAATGGTCATTTATATAAGCATAAAAAAAGTGGAGCATACTGCTTTCGATCTATTTCCGTTTTCCGTTTATACAGGCTGGGTGAGTGTTGCTGCCATCGCTGACATTTCTTATTACCTTACCTATATTAAATGGGAAGGTTATGGGATTTCCAGTGTAGCTTGGACAATCATTTTGCTCATTGCAGCAACAATCCTGGCCTTTGTCTTTGCAGGTAAAAACCGGGATTGGTGCTATCCTCTCGTATTCGTTTGGGCGTTCATAGGCATCGGGATCCGAAATGGTGCCGCCTACCCGGTAACCTCAGACATTTCTTATATTCTGGCTGCTCTCACCTTTATCGTGTCCATCACAATCTTCATCAAAAATAGAAGGAGCTGAAAAGGAAATATGGCTGCCTAAAATGCCTGCCGAAGATCATGCCATACGTCCTGCCAAGCTTCAAGGCCAACTGAGAGACGGACTAGTTGGTCACTGATGCCCATTTGTTCCCGCGAATCTTCAGGAATGGCAGAGTGCGTCATGGTGGCGGGATGCTGGATCAATGTTTCGGCATCCCCTAGACTGACGGCAATTTTGATAAGTTCCAATTTATTGAGGAATTCCTGCGCATCCTTTTTTGTGCCATGCAATTCGAAAGAGATAATGCCGCCGCCATGTTTCATCTGTTTTTGCATTATATAATGATCCGGTGAGGCTTCATCACCTGGATAATATACCTTTTTCACCTTTGGATGTTTCTTAAGTTCACGAAAGATCTCCATTGCATTGGCCGAGTGACGGTCCATCCTGACAGGCAAGGTCTTTACCCCCCGCAATAGTAACCAGGCATCGAATGGTGAAATGATTCCACCGATATCCTTCTGTGTAGTTCCAGCTACCTTTTTCATAAACTCCTTCTTGCCGACAACAAGGCCCGCAACGACATCCCCATGCCCGCAAAGATATTTCGTCGCACTATGAAGGACGATATCACATCCATATTCAAGCGGTCTCTGTAAGTAGGGAGTCGAAAACGTATTATCGACTACGACCGTTACATTATATTCCTTCGCAACTCTCACTACCATCTCTAAATCAATCATTTTCATCGTCGGATTGATTGGGGTTTCTACATATATGCAGGTCGTTTCCGGCCGAATCATTTTCCTTACCTGTTCTTCTGTATCCATTTCACAAAAATCATGAGTGATTCGGTATTTATTTTTCATTAACTGCAGAAGCCCGAATGTACATCCATATAACCCCTGTGAACACAGGATGTGGTCATCCGTTTTAGTTAACGCAAAAAGCACTGCTGAAACCGCTGCCATACCCGAGCCGAAAGCAAGGCCAGCTTCCCCCCCTTCCAAAGCGGCAATCTTTTCTTCAAGCACTTGTACCGTGGGATTTCCAAGGCGAGAATAAATATATCCATCTTCTATACCGGCAAAACGCCGTTCCCCTTGCTCGGCCGTTTCGAAAGTGAATGTTGAGGTTTGGAATAAGGGTGTTGCCAAGCTTCCTAAATGCTTCTTCGAGTCATATCCTTCATGTATGACTGCCGTTTCAAACTTTTTATACTTCCCTGTCATATCGTCTCCTCCTAACCTATATCTATTGCTATCATATGTCAAAAATCCATATAAAGGAAGCGTTTTCATGCATGAATATCCCCATCAATAAACTCCAGAATTCAGTTTATATAATTTAATTTCACAATCAGAATTTATAGATAAAGATTTTGGCAGGGCGCAAGATGAACAAATTCATTTTTGGTTTTCTGGTTATATTAACGACTGCTTTAATGGGTTCTTCATTCGCTATAGGACAAATTGGCTTAGCGTACTTCACCCTAAGTTACTGGCAGTGTTTCGGTTCATCCTAGCAGATTTCAGCATGGCCATAGTCGTTAAGCTCATCAAACGCCCGCACTCAAAAAGATCAAGAATTGGTCCAAATGGAGTATCATCTTTTTTTCCAGACAGCTGGTGTCAGGGGATGCTTCTTTATAGGTTTAAGGACCAATTCAGCCGGGGAATTGTCGATCTTGACATTCATGAACCCGTTATTCCTCTTGCTGGATGACCCTGTTCACTGGTACGTTGCAGTGGAGGTTCACTCATTTTCATCCGCATATTTTTGGTTAACTGGGAATCCCACCATTTTAAGACAGTGAAAAGGTCATGTAGAGTGAATTCAAATTGAGCATCCACTTAATTTTTAAAGAAAAGGAGGAGTTTTAAGAATTGGTCGGATGGTATATGTTCCCTGCTTAAATCCTAATCGTGTTTGTAAAAAAAAAGAGACAGCCGCCACGGCCATCCCTTTTCCAAATCATTCATCGACTACGATGTTTCCACCATAGAAGGTTACTCTCGTTAATGGAATCTCCAGTTCACGAGCCATTTTTTTCAACTCTCGCTCTTCTCTTTCCGTTACGATTGAAATAACAGTGCCGTCTGCACCTGCACGCCCAGTTCTCCCTGATCTATGGATATATTGATCGATGTTATCAGCCATATCAATATGAACGACCGCAGTAAGACCTTTAATATCAAGCCCCCTAGCCGCTACATCCGTTGCTATCAACATCGGGGATTTTCCGGAACGAAGCTTGCGCAGCGCTTTCTCCCGGTCGACTTTATTGGATTCCCCGTGAAGCACGCCCATTTCAACACCTTTATAGCTCAGCTTTTCATGTAAGACGCTCAGTTCTGCTATATCATTCAGGAAGGCAAGGGCCTTCACATCTTTAAGTCTTGTGATTTTCTCTAGAATTTTGGATTTTTCCCGTCTCTCTACAACAAAGTACAGATGATCCACTTTCGATTCCATTTTTTCATGCTTATCGACCTTTATCATTTCGGGTTCATTCATGAATCCTCGGGCCGCTTTTTCCGTTTCCTCTGGCAGAGTTGCCGAGAATACCATTATTTGCCTGTCTTTGAGGGTTGTTTTGATAATATTATTGATCGTACCCATATGCTCTGGAGTGATCAATTGGTCACCTTCATCAAGTACAATCGTCTTAACTTCATGCATCTTCAATTTCTTTTGGGCAATCAATTCATAAATCCTACCCGGTGTTCCGGCAATTACCTGTGGATGCTTCTTCAGTTTGTCCAACTGCCTTTTCACATTAGCCCCGCCGATGAATGCTGCACCCGTTATGCCGCTTCCCTCTGACCAAATGCGAATTTCTTCATTGATTTGCATGACCAGTTCTCGGGATGATGCCAAAATCAAAGCTTGCGGCGATTTTTTTTCAGGATCTACCTTTTCTAACACTGGCAGTAAATAAGCTAAAGTTTTTCCGGTTCCAGTCGGTGATTCAGCCATGATGTCTTTTCCCTCAACAATCACGGGAATCGCTTTAGTTTGAATCGGGGTAAGTTGTCCGAATCCGGACTTTTTCCAGACCTCTTGTATATATGGTTTTCTATCGTTCACTAATGCAGGTAATTCGCTCATATCGTTCTCCTTTAATATAAAACTTTTCCTATCTTTCATAGTACCACTTATTCTTGTCCAGTAGCCAACGGAATACGAATTGTAACCGTCGTCCCTTTGTTTATCTCACTTTCAAAATGCATTTCCCCGTCAAGGCGATGAACGACCTTCCGGCAAATTGCAAGTCCGATCCCTGTGCCCTTTTCCTTCGTCGAATAAAAAGGCTCACCAATCCTTTCAAGGCGCTCGGGCATCATTCCTATGCCATTATCACTCACGCTGACTACAGCTTGATCATCGAGGATTTGCAGCGACAGATCAATTTTCCCATTATCCTCTATCGCTTCAATGCTATTCTTGACAACATTGATTATCAACTGTTTAAGTTCAATTGAATCAGCCATAATATAAATCGGTTCAGCGGTTTTAACCCTAAACCCCATTTCGATATTATTCAAATTCGTCTCTGCTTGCATCAACGTGAATACCTGTTGTAAACTGTCGGCAAGATCTATCCTTCGGAATGCGACATCCTGTTTCTTTCCGAGAACCAACAGTTCACTTGAGATAATATTAATTCGGTCAATTTCCTTCAACATGATATCAGAATGCAGCGGGTTGACCTCCTGTGTCATGTCCATTAATTGTACGAATCCTTTTAAAGATGTCAGCGGATTTCTTATCTCATGTGCGACGGCAGCAGCCAGATGTCCGATTACAGATAGCTTTTCCGACATGACCATCAATTCCTCTTCGCGCCGCAATTCAGTAATATCCCTTACGATTGCATATACTCCAAGCATTTCCGCTTGAACGATGATCGGTAGAAAGGTTACACGGATTATCCGCTTTTCATCACTCTTATTCTGGATGGTCGTTTCGAATTTTACGGCTTCGCCTTGAAGGGACTGTATAAAGAAAACAGATACTTTTTCCTTTTCATTCCAGTTGATGAGATGATTCGCATTCTTGCCTTTCAAATTGTCACTGTGATGACCTAACAGCTTTTCAGCTTCCGGGTTAATTGAAACGACATTTCCTTCAAGATTCAGTTCAAGGACACAATCGGGGTTATGCTTGAACAGCGACTGATACTGTTCATCCTTTAGATTGAATTCCTGTTGGGACCTCAACATTTTCCCCGTCCAATACCTGATTATGAAGTATAAGAAAAGCCCGGTTATGAAAATGAACATCCATCCTTTGGAATGTTGAAACATTGCATATATCTGAACATCCGCCTTTGCCTGTGTCATAGAGATGTAATCCGTAACGATAATCCATAAGACCCCAATGATTATATATATAATAGCCACTTTACATGCAATTTTATGAGATTGGTTCATGTTTTATCCTTTGTAATGTTTTTTGGTTTATTATTCCCAAATCACTCAAAAAAAGCCCTCATGTTTTCCACATAAGGACTCTTTGGATATTGTACCATATCTATGGCGTTCATTGTTTATATCTAAAAAACAACTGGGTTAAATGATCAAGAGAGGTTTTTGATGGCTTGATTGAATTCCTCTTCTATAACTTTTGAAGGCTTGGCCGATAGTAAGCTGAAAACAACGACCGCTATTGTTCCAGCGATGAAACCAGGAATGATTTCGTATACTTCAGCTAACTCTTCGATCATTTCCCAAACGATTACTGTTGAGGTACCGACAATCATTCCCGCCAGGGCTCCCCATTTCGTCATTCGCTTCCAGTACAGGCTTAACAAAATGACCGGACCGAAGGCCGCTCCAAAACCGGCCCATGCATAACCCACCAATTTAAGGATCGTACCACTTGGATTAAAAGCTAAAATGAGAGCGATGGCAGAAATTGCCAAAACGCCAAACCGGCCCACTAGCACTAATTCCTTATCAGATGCATTCGGCCGAATGAACTGCTTATAGAAATCATCCGTCAGGGCACTTGCAGAAACTAACAGCTGAGACGCAATCGTACTCATGACCGCTGCCAAAATCGCCGCCAACAAGAAGCCTGTAATTAAAGAAGGAAACAGTTCTTTAGCTAAAATGATGAAGACAGACTCTGCACTTTTTTCCCCTAAAGGACTGCTTGTCAGATTAAAATAAGCAATCCCTACCAATCCGGTGAACATCGCTCCCACGATAGCAAAAATCATCCAGCCCATACCGATTCTCCGTGCACTTTTCAATTCCTTAACAGATGAAACCGCCATGAATCGAACGATTATATGAGGCTGCCCGAAATAACCAAGTCCCCATGCCAGAAGAGATATGATGCCAATGGTTGATGTTCCTTCGAAAGCATGCAATAAATTCGGGTTAATCGATTTTATTTCATTGAAGGTAGGATCCCAGCCACCAATATTTACAATCGTGACAACTGGTACTAGAATTAAGGCAATGAACATAATCGTACCTTGTACGAAGTCCGTCCAGCTAACAGCCAGGAATCCGCCAAATAATGTGTAAAGAATAACAACGCTCGCCGTCAGCCAGATGCCCCACCGGTAATCCAAATTGAAAGCGGAGCGGAAAAGCTCACCGCCTGCTACCATACCTGAAGAGGTGTAAAAGGTGAAGAAGATTAAAATGACCGATGCTGATACAACTTTCAAAATCCGTGATCCATCTTTAAACCGATTTCCCAAAAAGTCGGGAATCGTAATCGAATTGCCGGCCACTTCCGTATATGTCCGAAGTCTTGGTGCCACGAATAACCAGTTTAAATAAGATCCTGCACACAGGCCGATGACAATCCAGCCAGCACTTAACCCGCTTATGTACATTGCACCGGGAAGACCCATCAACAGCCAGCCGCTCATATCGGAAGCACCTGCACTCAATGCAGTTACAGCTGGGCCCAAGTTCCGGCCGCCAAGCATGTAATCCGTTAAGTTGGCCGTTCTCCGATAGGCCAAATAACCAATTAACAGCATGCCTGCCATGTATATTCCAATTGATATTATAATTCCATATTCCAAAAATGAATCCTCCTATTTATAGGTTAATTTTCATCTTGTAAGCTTATCAGAAAAAAAAACATATGTTAAGAAGTTCTTGCACCTATCAACGATTTCACTTTCAATATAATTAAGAAAATTCATTTTATTAGATTAAATTATTAGGAGGAATACGCCCATGCAATCCTATATCAATCAGCCAGATGGAGTCTTTCCCTCTGTTTGCTCTCTTGACTGTCCTGATCAATGCGGTCTACTGCTGCACAAAAAGGACGGGAAAATCATTAAAGTTCAAGGGGACCCTGATCATCCAGTTACCAAAGGGAATATTTGCAACAAGGTCCGGAACATGACTGCCCGCCTATATGACCCCAATCGCTTAAAGCAGCCATTAAAGCGCATCGGCCCGAAAGGAGAAGGGAAATTCGCTCCAATCAGCTGGGAAGAGGCCATTGACACAATTACTTTCAAATGGAATGATCTGCTCGAAATGCATGGCCCTGAAAGCATACTTCCCTATAGCTTTTATGGAAACATGGGTAACCTAAGCGCAGAGGGCATGGATCGCCGTTTTTTTCACAAACTCGGTGCAAGCATGCTTGAGCGTTCCATTTGTAACGCGGCCGGATCAGTCGGATACAACTATACAATGGGTGGTTCTTTCGGCATCGACCCTGAAGAAACGATTCATACAAAGCTTTTCATCATGTGGGGCATTAATGCGGTGAGCACAAATATGCACCAAGTTACGCTTGCACAGCAAGCCCGAAAAAACGGGGCCAAAGTAGTTGTCATTGACGTACATAAAAACCAAACCGGTAAGTGGGCAGATTGGTTCATACCGATTCTGCCTGGTACCGATAGTGCCCTTGCCCTCGGTTTAATGCATATTCTATTTGCCGAGAATCTAGTCGATCAGCCTTTTCTTGATGAATACACAGTGGGTGCTGCTGAATTGCGCGAACACGTCCGCCAATATGACCCTGCAACCGTCTCCGCGATCACCAGCGTTCCAATGGATGACTTATATGAATTAGCCAGGATGTATGGCACTACCACTCCATCATTCGTCCGAATAGGCAATGGGCTGCAGCACCATGATAATGGCGGCATGGCAGTACGCACCATTGCCTGCCTGCCTGCACTTACCGGCCAATGGATGACGGAAGGCGGCGGGGCCATCAAAGGGAATTCAGGATATCTGGCTTTTAATACAAATGCCTTAAGACGCCCTGATTTATTGCGCAATAAAGCTACTCGGACCATTAATATGAACCAAATCGGTCAAGCTCTATTGGAAAAAGAAAACCCGATTCGCTCCATGTTTGTATACGGCTCCAACCCAGCACTTGTCGCTCCGAATGCAAATAAGGTGCAGGAAGGTCTAATGCGGGAAGATCTATTCACAGTGGTCCATGATCTATTCTTGACCGAAACGGCCATGTTTGCTGACCTCGTCCTCCCTGCCACATCATCTTATGAAACGGAGGATTTTTATAATTCATACTGGCATAATTACGTCCAAATACAGAAACCTGTAGTCGATAAATATGGCGAGTCGAAATCGAATGTTGAATTGTTCAAACTTTTAGCTGATGGAATGGGCTTTGAGGAACAAGCTTTTAAAGATTCAGAAGAAGATATGATACGGCAGGCGCTTGATTTTCCCGATAATCCGCATTTGGAAGGCATCACCTATGACTCCCTTTCAAGGAATCAATTTGTCAAAGCCAAGATGCACCGGATGTTCCCAGGCAAGCTACCGACACCAAGCGGTAAAATCGAACTTTATTCAGAACGGATGAAGCGCGATGGATATCAGCCTCTACCAACATATACACCAATCATTAAAGACAGCGAACTGCCATTTTTATTCATACCGGCACCTAATCATAACTTCTTGAATTCAACCTTTTCAAATAATGCCAAACATATCTCCTTGGAAAAGGAACCTAAGCTGCACATCAATGCAGCTGATGCCAAAACGTTAGGGATAGCTTCAGGAGATATGGTTAAAATCTGGAACGGCCGCGGTGAATGCTTGCTTACCGCCGCTCCCGGTGAAAATGTGTTACCCGGCGTACTTGTCAGCCAAGGCTTGTGGCAGAATGCACCTGAAACGAAACAACTCATCAATGCCCTTACTCCAGATCGCCTCTCAGATATGGGCAATGGCGCCGTTTTCTTTTCAGGACGGGTGGATCTTGAAAAAGTCCAACATAAGTCCACGAATCTATAAATATATCGGCGGTTCTGGAGTTTCTGGAGTTATTTCGCCGATTTCCGGATTATATCGGCCCATTTCCGGATTATATCGGCGATTTCCGTTTTTTTTGCATATCAACATAAAAAAGGCTGTTCCACAAGGAACAGCCTTTTCGTCTAGCTATTTACTCTTCATCAAACCAACCAGTTGGCTGAATATCCAAGTTGTTATTGATTTGCTTTACTTCCGTATATGCCTCATAACCGAAAGTGCCCAGTTCGCGTCCATTTCCACTTTGCTTGAATCCTCCCCAAGGAGCTTCATTATAAGTCGGGTGATATGAGTTTATCCACGTGATGCCGGCACGTACTTTTTTAATGACACGGTACGCTTTTGCGATATCATTCGTGAACACCGCTCCCGCTAAACCATATTTCGTATCATTGGCAAGTCGAAGAGCTTCCGCTTCATCCTTGAACTTTTGAACGACAAGCACCGGTCCAAAAATTTCTTCCTGCACAATCCGCATGTCCGGTGTCGTATCAACAAAAATAGTAGGTTCGACAAAGTAACCTTTATCCAAGCCTTCTTCTTTAATTCGGTTTCCACCGACGATTAATTTGGCTCCTTCTTCTTTTCCAATTTGGATATACGATAATATCTTGTTCATATGGGCCTCTGAAACGATAGGACCCATTTGGCTTTTTTCATCGGAACCTGAGCCTACTTTGATCTTTTTCGCCTTAGCAGTAAGGCTTGCAATGAACTGATCGTAAATGGACTCCTCCAAAAGTAACCGGGAGCCCGCTGAACAAACTTGTCCTTGATTACAGAAAATCCCGTAGAGAGCATAATCAACTGCAGTCTCGAAGTCAGAGTCCGCAAATACGATATTAGGCGATTTCCCACCTAGCTCCAATGTCACTTTCTTTAGGTTACCTAGTGAAGCCTCCATGATCTTACGTCCTGTGGCCGTTCCTCCCGTAAAGGCTACTTTATCTATTTCTTCATGTTCGGCAATCGCCTGTCCGACAATTGGCCCCGCTCCTAACACTAGGTTTGCGACACCTTTAGGCAATCCGACCTCATCCATGATTTCAAATAGTTTGACAGCTGTCACGGGAGTAACCTCCGATGGTTTGAACACAACGGAATTTCCTGCAGCCAGTGCCGGGGCTAGTTTCCAGGCTGACATCATTAGAGGGAAATTCCAAGGAACGATCTGCCCGCATACTCCTATCGGTTCCCTTACGACCATCGCTTGCTGACCATCAGGAACTTCATAAGTCTGACCTGTCGGTTTTGTAGCCAATCCTGCATAATATCTAAAACAGGCTGCTGAATCATCTATGTCATAACGAGCCTCACGCAATGGCTTCCCATTATCCAATGTTTCCAACGCAGCAAGTTCTTCAGCTTTTTCTTCTATTTTATCGGCAATTTTGAATAAAATGCGAGCTCGCTCCACTGCCGGAGTTCCCCACCATCCACCTTCATAGAAAGCATATTTCGCTGCCTCGACAGCTGCATCCACGTCTTCCTGTGTGCCTTCTGCAGCTGTAGCAATAACTTCTCCCGTGGCCGGATTCAATACATCCCTCTTCTCACCTGAAGTCGAATTCACCCATTCCCCATTGATGTACATCTTTAAGTCCAGTGCTCCCGTTCCTTCTTTTTTCGTGTTATTTTGTAAAGTTTCCTGCATATAAATTCCTCCTCGGTTTTAAGTTATCTACCTATATAAGATATGAGCAAGATTCATGCCAGTCTGAAATATTAGGGAAATCACATTTTCTTGCCCTTTCCTGTACCATTTAAATTCAATCATGAATTCCCTATTCAATTCTGCATAAAACATTTACAACTTACAGCTCTTTTATAAATTCATAGAAAAATAGTAAAATCAGCAGCTCAAAAAAAGAGATGAGCAGCTGCTCATCTCTTAATACATTAATTTCGGTTAAAAATGACCAATTTCATTTCCGTCATCTCTTCAATGGCATATTTTAACCCTTCGCGACCCGTCCCGCTTTTTTTGATTCCGCCATATGGCATGTTGTCGACACGGTAAGTTGGGATATCATTAATGATAACACCGCCGACTTCCAATTTTTCTGCGGCAGAAAGTGCCAAATTGATATTTTCTGTGTAAATCCCGGCCTGCAATCCGAATTCGGAATCATTGACCATATCAATCGCTTCCTCAACGGACGAAACTTTATTGATCAAAACAATGGGAGCAAAGACTTCCTGACAAGATACCTTAAGCCCTGCATCCACTTCCAGCAACACGGTGGGATGCAGGATATTCCCTTCAGATTTACCTCCTGCTGCAACAACCGCACCGTGTTGTTTAGCTTCACCAATCCAGTCCAGGCTTCGCTGTACATCGCCAGGGCTGATTAATGCTGAGATATCCACTGCGGGATCCATGGAATCACCAAGCTTCAAGTCCTTCGTTGCTTCAGTGAATTTTTTGACGAACTCATCATATATCTCTTCATGAACATATGCGCGCTGTAAGGAAATACAGACCTGCCCTTGGAAAGCGAATGCCGCCGATACACAGCGCTTGATGATTTTATCGATATTTATTCCTTTATCCACTATGACAGCTGCATTTGAACCAAGTTCAAGACTCACTTTCTTTAACCCTGCCTTATTACGAATCCCGATTCCTACAGCAGGACTTCCAGTGAATGAAATGCTCTTCACCCTTGAATCAGTGACTAATTTATCACCAATTACCGAACCGCTTCCGGTAACTAAATTAAACGCACCTGCCGGCAAATCCGTTTCTGCTAACAGCTCAGCAAGAAATAGCGAAGATAGCGGTGTTTGGCTCGCAGGTTTCAAGACAAGCGTATTTCCTGCAGCAATGGCCGGCCCTACTTTATGAGCAACAAGGTTCATCGGAAAATTAAAAGGCGTAATCGCACCCACAACTCCAATCGGCTCACGGACGGTGTAGCCAATCCTTCCTTCCCCGTCAGCTGTAGCATCCATCGTCAATGTTTCGCCATGAATCCTTTTTGCTTCCTCTGCTGCAAATTTATAAGTGGCGATCGTCCGGGTTACTTCCCCCATAGCCGTTTTAATCGGTTTCGCTGCCTCTTTAGCAATGATTTCAGCTGCTTCATCTTTTCGGCTTTCCAAAAGACTCGCAAGTTTTTCAAGTATGGCAGCCCGTTTATGGCTAGGTAAAGCGGCCATTGTTTTTCTAGCTTGATAGGCTGATTCTATCGCCGATTCGACATCTTCCAGGCTTGCTGAAGGAATCTCCGCAAGTACTTCCCCGCTATAGGGAGACTTTAGTGTCGTGAACTTTTCTGCTTCTTGCCATTTACCATTAATGAATAATTTCTTCTTCAGCGTTTCCGTCATGACCATCCTTTTCACCTCTTATAAAATTTCTTTTTCTACAGCAGTAAATGTCTTATCAAGGATTTCAATTATTCTTTCTACTTCCGATTTAGTAATGATTAAAGGCGGTGCGAATACCAGTGTATCTTGGTCAAACGTAACAGACCGACAAATCAAACCATTCTTTGCGGCTTCAGCAACCAATCTTGGAGCAAGCTGTGTCTCAAAGCCTTCCCCCGTTTGTTTGTCCTTTACGATGGAGATGCCCCCAATTAGTCCAAGTGCCCTAACATCACCAACAATCGGGTGTTTGCTTTGAAGCTTCTTAAAGCCAGCAAGCAACTCTTCACCACGCTGTTTCGAGTTTTCTATCAGGTTTTCACGTTCAATTATTTCAATATTTTTCAAAGCAACCGCACAAGCCATAGGGTGACCACTGTATGTGTAGCCATGTAAAAGCGTGCCTTTTGAAAGGGCTATGAAATCTTGATGCATCTTATCATTCAGGACGACCCCGCCTAACTGTGCATATCCACTCGTAACACCTTTTGCAAAGCACATCATATCCGGTACAACGCCAAAGTGCTCAATTCCAAAATAAGTCCCTGTTCTACCGAAACCTGTAATGACTTCATCCGTCACCATTAAAATGCCGTATTCATTACAAATCTCCCTTACTTCCTTAAAATAGCCTTCAGGAGGAAGGTTCACGCCACCTGCTCCTTGAATCGGTTCAGCCATAAATGCCGCAATCGTTTCAGGTCCTTCCTGTACAATGACCTTACGCAACTCCTCAATGGAGGAACCTTCCACATGGTAAAAATCCGGTGCGGTTGAATTCGTGAAGTCCCGGAACGGTTTCAGACCAGTCGCACTTGTAGCTCCCATTGCCACTCCATGATAGGATTTCGAGCGGGAAATGATTTTTTGTCGATTAGGCTGACCTTTCAAAATCCAGTAATGACGAGCTAGTTTGATGGCCGTATCATTCGACTCCGATCCACCTGAAGTGAAGAAAACTGCATTCAAATCCCCAGGAGCGATGGAAGCGATTTTGGCCGCTAACCGGATTGCCGGCTCATTGCTGAAAGTGGCGAAACTAGAGGTGAAAGCTAACTTCGCCATTTGTTCCTTCGCCACATCAGCCAACTCTTCTTGTCCATGTCCAATATTCACATTCCAAAGTGAAGCCATGCCATCAATGACAGTCCTGCCCTTGACATCCGTAAGATATATTCCCTTACCTTCAGTAAAAATGAAACTTGGACCATCTGTCTGCTGTTGTTCGATTGCAGTAGTAGGATGAATAAAATGCTTTTTATCCAAATCGATTAATTCCTGAATACCCGTCTTCTCTTTAATCATGTAAAAAACACCCTTCTCATGTAATGTATTTTTTTGCTAAACTATTTTATTTATATATATTTATAGATATAGCAAGATGCATGCCAAATTATATGAGCCTTATATTAAAGGTATTCAAGTTAAAATGATTCATAATCAAATCAATACGAGTGAATATTGATTCATATATAAATCACTCGATTCATATTCAAATCACTAGCCCCCCATTCATTTAGAAAGAGTACTAATTTACAGGCAGTATGTTGAATTCCACCGTCATTCTCCAACAGATGTTACATAACCTTACATAACATATTGAATTTTCGGAAGATTTGTATTATTATCGTGTTAATACTTTTCATTCTTTTTTTGCCGCTAGGTTAATCTAAACGAAAGAAGTTGATATATATGCAGGCAGGTTTTGAACTGCTCCAAAAACAAACCATGAAATTATCATTAACCCCTGAATTACAGCAATCAATCAATATCCTTCAATATTCCACCTATGAACTAATAGATTTCCTACATCGACAGGCAAACGAAAATCCCGTACTCGAAATAAGCGAAACATTTAAAGAGCCCCCCGGATCCTCTGAATCTTTCATTCGTACACATAAAATTAATTCTCAGTTACGGGGATCTTCCTCTAAAAGTTTCAACGGAGAAAATGATTACAACCCGATCAATAATTATTCCGTCAACACAGAAACACTGGAAAACCACTTATTGGAACAAATGAGTATGTTAAGGTCATTGAGATCCATCGAAAGGAAGATTCTCCAATTTTTAATTGGGAATTTAAATGAATATGGATACCTTGAATTGGATGGAAATTGGGCAGCCTCGCATTTTTCCGTGTCCGTGGAAGAAATAGAAGATATGATTCAAGTATTGCAATCCCTTGACCCCATTGGAGTCGGGGCTAAAGATCTGACCGATTGTTTACTCATTCAGCTGCGTGAGCATGAGGATTACAATGAATTGGCGTATAAGATCGTTAAAAAGCACATAACGGATTTAGCAGAAAAACGCTACAGAAAAATTGCGGGCCTTTACAACGTGACCGTTCAGGAAGTACAAGAGGCCTCTGATTTCATCCGGACGTTAAACCCTCGTCCCGTCAGTCACTTTTCCAAAGATATGACTCATTACATCGTTCCGGACGTATATGTGGAAAAAGAAAAAGAAGGGTTCCTGATAACGGTCAATGACAGCTACACACCTAAACTTTCCATCAATCCTTACTATAAGAACCACCTCGCTATGAATCCTGGTAATAAGGTAAAAGATTATGTCAAGGGTCACATAAATGATGCCCAATTACTATTAAAAGGGCTTGAACAAAGACAAATGACACTTTACAAAGTGACAGCTACAATAGTGGAGGAGCAACAAGAATTTTTCATGAAGGGAATCGCTGGTTTAAAACCTATGACACTGAAAGACATTTCGGAAAAACTCCAACTTCATGAATCAACAATCAGCAGGGCGACAAGCAATAAATATATTCAGACTCCGCATGGCCTATTTAAATTAAAGAACTTCTTTACTAGAGGCTTAAACCGAGTGAACAGCCAAGCGACCGAATCCACGGCGACCATCAAAGAAAAAATAAAGGTCTTGATTGCCGATGAGGATAAGATAAAGCCTTTTTCAGATCAGAAAATTTGTCAGATATTCGAAAATGAAGGGACGAAAATTTCTCGCCGCACCATTGCTAAATACCGTGAAGTCCTAGGTATACCGGGATCTTCCAAACGCCGCAGATTTTAAAATCAAAAAAACTAGCTATGACTCTTTCAAAAGATACATTTATTTGGAAGATTCTTTTAAAATGGATAGATGGGGAATTTTAAAAGAATCTTCCATACTTCCGTTGATTCTGTTAAAGGTCTAGTGAATGCCACATAAACAAAAAACCCCTGAACCAGGGGCTCCATACACTTATTAATTCAAACTTTCCAAATACCTGTGTAACGGTTGTCTTAAGTCCTCCCCCAATTCACTGAAAGAGGACTTAGTATCCTAATGTCATTCTTTATTATTCGAGTTTTATTTATTACCCCATTTATCCTCGAAAATAAGTTCATCCATTGGTCTTCTTTTTTCCCAATTGGCAAGTTCAAGAATGGGTTTATCCGGATATTGATCGGTATAGCCAATCGACATGAGTGCAATGGGTTCCACATGCGGCGGAATTTCCAAAATATCACGAATATCATTTTTCTTATAAAAGCTTACCCATCCCATTGCCAATCCTTCCGCACAGGCAGCCAGCCACATATTTTGAATCGCACAGGCTGTGGATAGGATATCCGTTTCCGGAATGGAGTTCCTCCCCAAAACATGGGAGCCTCCCCGTGTCGGGTCACATGTTACACAAATTGTGTATGGTGCTTCTTTTAACCCTTCCACTTTCAAACTAAGAAACTTATTTTCTTTACCGCCTTCATAATGAATAGCGAGTGCCCGTCTTTCTTTATCCGCTGCCCATGCCAATCTGTTCTTGGTTTCCTGAGATGAAATTACGATAAAACTCCAAGGTTGCATGAATCCTACAGACGGCGCATGATGTGCAGCATCCAAAATTCTGCGGAGTACATCCTTTGAAATGGGCTTAGGCAAAAAACTCCTGATATCCCTTCGGTTATAAATGGCTTTATATACTGCGGCTTGTTCTTCATTAGTAAACATAGTTTCCCCCCATGATTCCGGTTCCCCAGAATTTTATCTAAAAATTCAATATGAATTTTACAGGTAAACCCTTACAATTAACAGTGACTTTCCAGATATCCCTTGATACAGCTTGTTCCGTCCACCACAAGATTCGCTCTTTCCTGAGGCCTTTGTGCGTCAACATAGCAATCTTCATGAACCATCCAGTTATATTATCCTTCCACATTTGACGCGCATCTTCACCATCCCTCTCAAGGCCACGTATCACGGGGACATTCCACCCAAATTGTGAAATCATGGGACCCTTCCATTTCTTTACGCATAGAATACGTTCCTTCAATATTGACCCCAGCAGGAACCATATGCCATTTGGCCGTAGTGTCCGTTTCTCACTCATACCTTTGATACCTTGCTTCTTTCCCCTCAGTAAGCGGTTTCATGATTTGGTTAAAAAGCGGTCCTCAATCACAGACCGCACCAATCTGTTTTTGGGCTGGGGGCAGTTGGATCCTTTTCGATGATGGCAAATGAAAATCGTCTATATGAATGACCGCACTACCTCGACATTCTGCTTGGAAACGGGAGGCGAGTGTACTTTTCCAGACCCACCCGACCATCTATGGCCATTATATATGGAGATCGTTTTTTTTGAAATTTCGAGAACATCAGTTATAAGACTTTTAATCGTATACTGTCCATTAAGTGTTGGAAAGGTCATTAGCATTCCTCCTATACTACTTATTCATCGTCCTCCCTTATATCCCTTCCTTGAGAGGATAAAATGAAAAAAACTATGAAGAAGGTGCAAGTATTGAATAACATCCAATTTGCCGCCATTTTCGATATGGACGGTACCTTGTTTCAAACTAACAAGATATTAGGTTCTTCACTTGAAAGAACATTTGAGATCCTTCGATCAGAAGGGAGCTGGATAGGAAATACCCCGCTTGCCACGTACCAAAGGATTATGGGCGTCCCACTAACAGTCGTTTGGGAAACTCTGTTACCAAAGCAACCCGCGCATATTCGCCGGCAAGCTGATCAACTTTTTTTAGAGTGTTTGATACAAGAAATCAAAGAAGGAAAAGGTTCGCTTTTCCCTCTCGTCATGGAGACTTTGTCAACGATCAAACAGCTTGGAATTTCCATTTTCATTGCTAGCAATGGTCTAGAAAAGTACTTGGAAGAAATTTGTTCTTATTTTGGGTTACATGAATTTATTACCGACATATATAGCGTGGAAAGGTCTTCGAAAGGATCGAAGACCGACTTGGTGCAAATGTTATTGAGAGACTATCGAATTGAAAGCGCCATTCTGATTGGGGATCGAAAGTCCGACATCGAGGCAGCAAAGGAAAATGGCTTAACGGCTGTAGGCTGCCAATTCGGATTTGCCGAAGAAAATGAATTGGCTGATGCAGATCTGTTCATCGCAGATTTTCCTGAACTTCAAATATACCTTTCCAAATGGATACTAAAGGCCACTCCCCAATAGGTTTTCCTGTTCTGCAAGCATTACAGCTATCCTATCCTGGATTGCCGTGATGCCTTTTTCTTCAACAAAATTATTCACAATGATCGAAAATATGATTTTTTCCCCTCTTTTGGTCGTCACATAACCTGATAAGGAGCTCGTTCCTGAAATGGTCCCTGTTTTCGCACGGACATTTCCAGCTGCATTTGTCCCTTTCATTCTTTTTCTTAGCGTACCGCCCACCATCCGATTTTCATCTCCCGCAATTGGCAATGCATTCAAGTAAGCAGGAAACCACGTTTTTTCCTGTACGGCATATAGCAGCTTCGTTATTTCATTCGCTGGAACCATATTGACTTGGGAAATGCCGGATCCATCACGCATTATGATCGTTTGCATATCGAGACCCATACCATTCATCAGATTTCGAGCAACCTTCAAACCATCTTTCCAGCTTCCCTCCCTTTCTGCTTCTTTGCCCATTTCTTTCACCAAAACCTCGGCATGACCGTTATTGCTCAATTTCATGAAAGGTATAAGCAGTTGTGAAAGCGGCATGGACTGATGAGTGGCGATCAAGTCCGCCCCTACTGGCGTTTTCCCTTTTTTCCTTTCTCCCGACACTTTAATTCCATGTTTCCTCATTGATTTTTTAAATAAGCTCAGGGCATATTCTGTAGGATCTTTCACCGAGATCCACTCTTTGGTCACCCCGGCATGCTCGGGAATGGTCCCCGTCACAGTAATGACATCTGTCCCATGGGACCGTTCAACTTCAATTTCCTTATTGCCGTCTACAGATTCCGTTTTCGTTTTGTTGATGACCTTCACATAATCCGTTTCCGGCTTCAGCTTCACCGTTGCCATTTTTCCAGGCTTTTCCCCGGGTGTTACCTCCACGATGATAGTGCCGGTATCGTAGTCCTCATTAGGGGAAGCGGTTAAAGCTGAAACAGCTGCTCCGTAATATTCCTGTTCATCGCTCCAAACTAAGTCTTGGGAATAACGAACATCATCATACCAAGAATCATCACCTATAAGATCTCCATGAACGAGCTTAACTCGCCTTTGCTTCAGTGAGGCTGCCAGCTCATCAAAATCCTTTTCCAATAATGTGGGATCTCCTTTTCCCTTCAGGTACACATCTCCCTGCAGAACATGGCCAACCTGCACTCCATTTATGTATAGTTCGGTTTGAAAAACATGATCTTCCCCTAATGTTTCTAAAGCTGCTGCTGCGGTCAAAAGCTTAAGGTTCGAAGCAGGCCGCAATCTTGTTTGCGCCCCTCGTTCATAAATCATTTCTCCTGTTTTAGCTGAACGGATGGAAATTCCCGTTAACGCCCCTGCCAATCCTGGTGAATCGTCCAATATTTGTTGGATCTTCTGTCCTAGGTTTCCATCATCATTCGCTGCCTGCATCGATTCTCCATTAAAAAAACAAATCAAAAACAGGAAGAATATAAAACTCAACTTCCTTTTATATGTCAAACCTATCACTCCCACTCTCATAACTCACCACTTCTATCTTGTCCATTTTACGGTCATATAAAAAGAAAAGATCCACTAGAACCTCCCTATTTATACATACTCATGAAACTGCAGGATTATTCGGCCCCATTCAATGGGATCCATTAGGCAATCCCAACTTCATGATTCATTTACATGTACGATTACAGGGAACTTTTTTGATTGATAATCCGTATAAGTATGAAGACATAGTAAGGAGTGAATATATGTATTCAAAGATACAGCCACCAACGAAGAAAATTTCCAAAGAATCCGTGAAAGTTTGGCGGATGACTGAAGCCATTACCAATCTCATTATCCTCACCGTCCTTGGCATCCTATTATATGTTGATGATCATTTCGCTTGGACAGAATGGATTGGATGGATTTTATACGGACTTATCACATTATCTTTTTTCCATGCAATCTGGTCCATCTTCATTGAACCGATCTTGTTGCAAAAGTATTGGCGTTACGACGTGAACGAAGAATTCATTCAAACAAAACGTGGAGCCTGGAGTGAAACGCATGAACTCATTCCGATGACGAAGGTTCAGTCCGTCAAATTGAACCAAGGCCCGTTTTTAAGAAAATATAACCTTTATTCACTAAGTATCGGAACAATGGGAAACTCTCATGACATTCCCGCCATCCCGAAGAAAGAGGCGTATGAATTAAGAGATAAAATTGCCCATTTCGCAAAAATAAAGGAAGTGGATTAACGATGGAAGAACATGCAAAACGATTACACCCTTTCAAAATCCCCTTCGAATTATGGAAATTGCTGAAAGGGAATGTATTTTTCATAATTATGCTTTATGTCCTGAACTTCGGTTCTGAAAAGATGTATATGAAGGTACTCCAAATCGGTTTTCTAGTTTATCTGATTTGGAAAGTCATTTCTGTCATCCTTAAATGGTTTACTTATAAATATCAAATAAAAGAAGGAACCATCTATATTACTTCAGGGCTTGTCTCGAAATCGTATCGAACGGTCCCGCTTCATAAAGTACAGAATGTTCAACAACGTACGACATTATTCCATAAGATTTTCCGCTTAACCTCATTAACATTCGAAACGGGGATGACTGGTGATCAGGGTACCGTGTCTTTCGAGGTGATTTCCCGAAAAGAAGCAGAACGGCTTGAGGGGGAATATTCTTCAAAACAAGAACTTTCGGTTATCGAAGTGGATATTCACGAAGAACGAATTGCGGAGAATATGGAACCATTCAATGAAAAGACGATTCATTTCACACCCACCAAACAAGACGTTCTAAAGGCTTCCTTTACATCACTCAGCTTTTTGGCTCTTATCCCGGTTGTGGCTACGTTATATAATACACTCGATGATTTTTTCAATTTGGAGAATGCAGAAGGTTTTTTTGCCAAGTTATTTGATACATGGTGGATCATAACCATCGTTCTCGTCTGTCTCATATGTGTAGCCGTTGCCTTCGGAATCGTTTCCACATTCGTTAAATATGGAAAATATGAAATTTCATCCGATCACGAGCGTATATATATCAAGAAAGGTGTACTGGACGAATCTGCTTTTTCCATTCAGAAAGAAAAAGTACAAGCTGTCGAAATCACCCAATCAATCATTAAAAGATTGCTAGGATTGGCAGAAGTGAAACTGATTAGCGCAGGAAGTACAGGTGATGAAGAACTGGAAACGAATACTCTCTATCCTTTTTTATCCGTTGAACGGGCATATGGGATGGTAGAAGAGATTTTACCCGCTTACAAAGTGGAACGGTCAATGGAGTCGTTATCGAAGCAGGCCTTCAAAATCCGAATGCTGCGGCCAAGCTTTTTCTGGATTCTCACAACAGTGGCAATCTATTATTTCAAACCCTCCCTATGGTATATATCACTTATCCTACTCGTTCTCATTTATACATTGAGAATAATGGATTACAATAATAGCCGTTACTTGTTAAATGATGAGTTCATTCAGTTTAAATCCGGAAGTTTGGAAACATCACTATTCATTACCAAAAGAAGTAAGGTCATTCAAATTGAGGTGGAACGTTCGAAGCTGCAAAGGTTTTTCGGGCTTGCCTCAATTGAAACGATCAACCGCTCCAAGCCTGTACACCATACAAAGCTCCAAGATGTATCCGTTGAATATGCTGACGAATTTTACACATGGTATACGGGCAGGACAAAAAATATCCAAGTCGAATAAGATTCAATGTTTGGAGAGTTGACTATTGCAGTCAGCTTTTTTTTCATCCTTTTCCACTCCCTTCCCATCTTCGCACTTCACGACAAAATTAATATTGGAATTTTCTAACTTGTCACTTCAAAAAAGCGAAAGAAGACCGAAATATCAAATAGAAGCCAAAATTAATTAGAGGTTTATAAGAAGGGGGATTGTCCATATGAGAAGACTGACAGACTGGTATTTTAATTCGCTAAAAAAACAAATATTGATTCCCTTTTTAGCTTTGATCATGATAAGCGGAATGGCCATCTCCTACATGAGCTATAAAAATAGCATCGATTTGACGACCCAGGAACTTACCGGAACGACTGAAGAACAAGTCAAGTCAATGAACGATTCTTTCGAAATCTTCTTTCAAAAAACGGAAAATCAATTGGATAGGATCGGCAAATATCCAATCATGAGTACTTATGATAAGAACCTCGAATCCATAATGGATGAATTTTCTTATACACAATCCAGCAACTCTGAAATAAATGGTATATATCTCGGCACTGAGAAGGATGGAAAAGCATTTATATTCCCAAATACTGAATTGCCGGCTGACTACGATCCAAGACAAAGGGATTGGTATCAATCCGCATTGAAACAAAAAAACAAGACCATTTGGACGGAACCTTATACCGATCAGGCTACGAATGAACTTGTCATTACGGCAGCAAAAGCCTTATATGATGGTAATGAATTAATAGGCGTGCTTGGTGTCGACATCTCGATCGATACTTTGGTCACGATGGTTAATCAAACGAAATTCGGCGAAACGGGCTATACGGTTTTGCTGGATAAGAACGGGTCATTCGTTACGCATCCAGACAAGAAAAAAATTCAACAGGATATATCAAAGGAAAATATTTTCAAAAAAATGAAAAGTGAATCCGGATCAATGATCGAGGAATATGACGGGCAAAGCCGACTCATCGGATACGCTACCAATCCAAACACGGGATGGAGAATAGCAGGGCTAATGGATGAACATGAAGTGCTCGTCCGTGCAAGCCCGATGATATTCGATAATATCATCACACTGTTGATTGTCTTTACTGTGACTGCACTATCTGCCATCTTCATCACCCGTTCTTTAACGACTCCCATTAAAAAGCTGCAGGAATCCATACGGAAAATGGCTGACGGCGATTTCACATCCAAGAATTTCATTTCCAGGAAAGATGAGATTGGGCAGCTTGCAGAAGACACTAACTTAATGACCAGAAATATGAGCCATATGCTAGGGCAGGTCAACAACCTTTCCGATAAAGTATCAGATTCCTCCATGACGTTAGTGGCTAGTGCAGATGAGAATTCAGCTGCAGCTAACGAGGTGGCCATGACGATGGAACAAATAGCGGCCGGTGCCATCGACCAAATCGAAGTCGGGCAGAATAACGAAATCGCTGTAAAGCTATTGGCTGACAAAATCAATGATCTTGAAGCGCAAACGAGCAAAATGGCCACGGAATCCGAAAATATGTTCAAGGCTTCCGAAAACGGAATAACTCAAATGCAAGGCCTAAAACAGCAATTCAATGAAACGTCCCTGATATCCAGTAAGATGAGTACGGCAGTCAAATCTTTGGATGCACGGTCCAAAGATATTAGTGCAATCGTAAAGACCATAAGCGGAATTGCCGGACAGACTAATTTACTCGCCCTGAATGCTGCCATCGAAGCGGCCAGGGCTGGCGAGCACGGAAAAGGGTTTGCAGTTGTTGCCGATGAAGTGAAGAAATTGGCCGCGCAGACGGAAAACTCCCTGAAAGAAATCTCTGAAATCATTCAAGCCATGCAAAGCGACACAACCAATACCGTTCATTTGATTGACCAAGTCAATCAAAAAATCCACCATCAGGATACTTCTGTAACGGATACGGAAAATGCCTTCAGTCACATTGCGTCGATTATCGCGAACACATTCAGCAATTTTGATGAAATAAAAAAGATGATGAACGATATGGTATCGGAGGTCACACGGATGGCGAGTAACGCAGAACAATTAAACTCGATCAGTCAGGAAACTGCGGCAGGAACAGAAGAAGTATCTGCATCCGTAGAACAAACGAATGCTTCCATGGAACAATTGAATGCCTTAGCTAGTGAATTGGATGCCTTATCCCAGGAAATGCATAAAGAAATACGGAAATTCACATTCTAATCAAAAAAAGGACGGATCCTAAGGGATCCGTCCTTTTTAAACTTACGATTTATAGAGGTCGTCTACTGTTCGTTAGCGTTTCGTCTGTTTCAGTAATTCCTGAGTAAGAAGAATTGGATTTACTCGCATTCGAATCGACTAACACTAGCAGCTTGCCACTCTTTACATCCGCTTCATAACGATTCGCCTCTTCTTCAGGTATGCCCATACCGATTAAGGTACCGGCCAATCCGCCTGTACCAGCACCTACAGCCGCCCCGGCTAATGTTGCAGCAAGCGGTCCAGCTGCCAGTACTGGTCCGATTCCCGGAATCGCCAACGCACCTACACCTGCTAATAATCCGGCAGCACCTCCCAAAATACCTCCGGTCGCTGCACCAGCTGCAAGCCCCTCTTCAACTTTTGTACCCGTTTCTTCATTCACTGACTTTAATTCTTCTTTATCTTTAGCTACCACTGAAATATCTTCACGATTATATCCTTGAGCCTGTAATGACTCAACAGCCTTAATTGCTTCTTCTCCAGTTTCATATACACCAATTATACGCTTATCCATATCTATCATCCTCCTTAAAGAATGTAAATTGTCGCTCCCCCTTTACATACCCCTGGGAATGAAAGGGCTAAACGTTATTTAACAGGAAAATATTTTTGAGTTAACCCTTACTAAGAAAGGGTATATATAATAATAGTATGCATATTTTTAGGAGGTTTTCTTTTTGCTTATCGAGTTACTTAAAGATTTAGTATCTATCGAAAGTTCATCGAAAGAAGGAGCTAACCAAGCAGTTGAGTACTGTGCGAACTGGCTAAAAAATCAGGGACTTACCGTGAATGTGATCGTTAATAACGGTTATAAAATGCTTGTTAGCGAAATTGGCAGCGGAGATAAGACCGTCATTTGGAATGGCCATGTCGATGTTGTCAGCGGGACGCCGGATCAATTTTTCCCTGAGGTTCATGAAGGAAATTTATATGGACGCGGGACAGCCGACATGAAAGCTGGGGTTGCAGGGATGATGTGTGCATTTAACGAACTGAAGGATAAGGACTTAGGTTTGAAAATCCAGCTGCAGATTGTATCAGATGAAGAAACTGGTGGGTTGAACTGTTCTGGATATTTAGCGAAACATGGTTATAGAGGGGATTTTGTAATCTGTGCTGAACCGACGCAATTGGGGATCGGACTTCAGGCAAAGGGTGCCCTTCGCCTCGATATTGAAGTATCCGGCAAATCCGCACACGGAAGCCGACCATGGGAAGGGGTGAATGCAATCGAAAAGGCATATGATCTCTATCGAAAAATAAAGGAACTTCCTTTCACCCGGGATCATACTCCCCTTTACTCTTCCCCTTCACTTAACCTAGCAAAAATAAAAGGCGGGGATGTCTATAATAAGGTACCGGATGCCTGTTTGCTCAGTCTTGATATCCGCTATCTCCCTACACAAACAATGGAAGATATCATTGCACAGATCGAAAGTGTGACAGGAAAGAATATCCACCTTAATATGTACAGTAAACCTGTAAAAACAGAAGAGTCAGACCCATTCATAACATTGCTTCGTCCAATTATCGAAAAGAACACCAATCGGGATGCAGTCATTTTTGGACAACACGGCTCCGCAGATACCGTCTTTTTTGCTGCATATGATATCCCAGCCATTGAATTCGGACCAAAAGGCGAGAACTGGCATGGAGATAGGGAATGCGTTAATCTTGAATCTGTAGCAGTATATCAAAAAATGCTAGTCGATTTCGCTTCTGAATTTGTTTTATCGTAATCCATTTCATGAAAAAAGCCGACATTACATAAATGCCGGCTTTTTTCATGTTCTAAATATCCTCTCCTACTAAAATATACAGCGCTTAATTGTCTATTATTGCGTTTGTTTTTTTACAAAATATACAGGACTATAAAACTAAATATTACATATCCATATTCTTTATAAATAAACAGAATATTCAATTATATCAACACTTTTAAACAATAAAACGCTTATACTGACATAATAAATAATATATTTACATTTAACAGATAAGTACTTTTGTCCTAGTTTATATTACATTTATTTTTCAAAGGAAACCATTTTGTAACACAATTACTATTCCACCGAAACATTATTGTCACATAGACCTGTTATTCTAAGTCTACGATTTAAAACAAAGGAGACTATTCATTTTGAAAAAAATACTACTTCCACTATTCACTGCTTTCTTTTTGGTATTTAGTTTTTCCGGAGTTTCATCGGCTGCTACTACTACATACAAAGTTAAAAGCGGCGACACACTATGGGGTATCGCCAATAAACATAATATAACAGTCAATCAACTCAAAAGTTGGAACAACCTGAAAAAAGATAACATCCATCCAAAACAAGTTTTAAAGGTCAAGAAAACATCGACCTCCGCTAAACCTAAAGCTAAAACATCATCATCATCATCAAAATATAAAACGATCACGGTGAAGGCAACAGCTTACACAGCGAACTGCAAAGGTTGCAGCGGTATTACAGCATCGGGTCTTAACTTAAAGAAAAACCCTAACGTAAAAGCCATCTCAGTCGACCCTAAGGTCATTCCACTTGGAACGAAAGTTCATGTAGAAGGATACGGGGATGCCATTGCGGCAGATAAAGGCGGCGCAATCAAAGGGAATAAAATTGACGTCTTTTACTCTTCACACTCAAAAGCTACCAATTGGGGCAGAAAGACTGTTAAAGTTAAAATCTATAAATAATGAATAATAAGCACCAGCCTGAAACCTTTCAGGCTGGTCTTTTGTTTTTCCCCCATTCTTACACACTCCTAAACATCAAGTTTACTTAAAACGATAACCGTTTACTGAAAATTCCGCCAATGTTATGATTAGTATATCTTAATCAAAAGAGAGGTGTGCACTTTGAATATTGTCATTATAGGGGCCGGGGCACTCGGCTCCTACTTTGGAGGCAGGTTGCAACAGGCCGGGCAGGATGTTCAATACCTTGTCCGAAAAAACCGTGCCAAACAATTGAAAGAAAACGGGATCAGCATAACCAGCCCACATGGAAACTACCAATTTAACGAACTTCATATCACAGAGAATGTAAATGATATAGAAAAGGTCGACCTCGTGATTCTCGCCGTAAAAGGACAGCATCTGCAAGGCACCCTTACAGATTTAAAGGTCCTTGTTGAAAAGGGCGCAAAGGTCCTCCCGCTTTTGAATGGATTGGAACATTTATCCATATTACAGGACGAACTGGGCGATGAAGCCGTATTGGGAGGAAGCGCCTTCATCATTGCCACCCTTGATGAAAAAGGTCATGTCATTCACTCCAATGATAATCACGATTTAATTTATGGCCCGCTCCATCCTTCACAAAAAAAGATTTGTGATGATTTCGAACAAGCGGCCGGATTAGCTATCATGAAGGTAAGCAGAACGGAGAACATATTGATCAGGATGTGGATCAAATATATGTTCATCACCGCTTTTTCCGGTGTGACAACAGCCTCCAACCTCCCTATCGGCACGATACGGAAATTCCCGGAAACCAATGGATTGCTAGAAAAGGTCCTTGTTGAAATGAAGGAGCTTGCAAATGCTTATGACGTCGGAATTACTGTGGAGAATATTGCTCAGGCGTTGGAAAACATGGCAGGTTTACCTGATGAATCCACCTCTTCCATGCACCAAGACCGCCGGAAGGGACTAACCCTCGAAGTGGAGCATTTACAGGGCGGTGCGCTGCGCCTTGCCGACAGGGTTGGTTTGAAACTTCCTGTGATCGGAACCCTATATGCACTCATAAAACCATTTGAAAATTGATTTTCCCCAATACCGGCTCTCCGCCGGTATTTTTTATTGCAGTTTAGCAGTCTATCTATATCATAGTAGTAACTTTTGATTCCTCTTCCACCCTTCAGTTATTAGAAATTCTCAAAGACCAAAAAGAACAAAAAGAAAACAATATCACCAAAAGAATATTCTGATTCTTTCTTCTGTTACACTATTATCAAGTTAAGAAAGCGCTATCATATAACAAAGGAGAATGCCCCTTGAAAATATTAAAAAATCTAACAGTTCAGGTCATCATCGGTATCATTCTGGGTATAACAGTCGGTTTCTTCTTCCCTGCTTTCGGTGAACAACTGAAGATATTGGCAGATTTATTTATTAAAATGATTAAAATGGTCATTGCACCAATTATCTTCTTAACCGTCGTAATCGGAATTGGCGGTATGGGCGATATGAAAAAGGTTGGCCGCATCGGCGGAAAGGCCCTGCTCTATTTTGAAATCGTTACCACTTTCGCACTTGCAATCGGAATCATCGTAGTCAATCTGTTGGGACCTGGTAAAGGTTTTAACATCGATTCAGTCGAAGGCGGAGATGTATCACAATATACAACAGCCGCTTCCGAAACGGAACATGGCGCAGTTGCCTTCATTTCGAATATCATTCCTGATAATGCCGTTGCCGCACTGGCTGGCGGAGACTTACTCCCCATTTTATTCTTTGCCGTATTATTCGGATTATCAATGGCAGCAATAGGACCGAAAGTGCAGCCAGTCGTTTCTTTCTTTCAGCATATTGCCGATATTTTCTTCGGCATCGTCGGCATGATCATGAAAGTATCTCCATTGGCGGCATTTGGGGCAATGGCTTATACAATCGGTAAGTTTGGTCTTGGCTCTTTAAGTTCGTTAGGACAATTGATGGGTAGCGTATATATCACAATGGCTCTATTCATCTTCCTTGTCCTTGGTACGATCGCAAAAATCTACGGCTTTAATATTTTTAAATTCATCGCTTATATAAAAGAGGAAATCCTATTAGTATTAGGTACATCTTCATCGGAATCCGCTCTACCAAGCGTAATGAAAAAACTAGAAAAATACGGTTGCTCAAAATCGGTAGTCGGTTTGGTTGTCCCAACTGGTTATTCTTTCAACCTTGATGGCACATCCATCTACTTATCCATGGCAGCGATTTTCATTGCCCAAGCCTATGGTGTCGATCTAAGCATCTGGCAGGAATTGACCCTTCTGGGGATCTTGATGTTAACATCCAAAGGCGCTGCCGGTGTGACGGGGTCCGGTTTCATTACACTTGCTGCCACATTAGCTGCCTTCCCAATGATTCCAGTTGAAGGAATGGCACTACTGCTGGGAGTAGACCGCTTCATGTCTGAAGCACGTGCAATCACTAATCTAATTGGTAACAGTGTTGCTACAGTGGTCATTTCTAAATCCGAAGGTGAATTCAATCCAAATCAAGCCATCTCGGGTGATATGGGTGAAGTGGCCGTCTCATCGGAAAAATAATCGAACCTTAAATGAAGAGGTGTGCAACTTGCACCTCTTTTTTTATTTTTTCCCTCCTCATCTTTCAATGAATCTCCGGGTTTCAAAAAATAGCCAGTCAAATAAATTTCAGAATCACCGAAAAGTGTTTATACTTTTATGTAACAGGTAAAAGTATAAAGTTTAGTAGTTTGATGGATTTAACCAAATTAGGAGGTTTTATCATGAAAGATTACGGATTATTTATTAACGGTGAGTGGTCGGATTATGGATTGGATAAAATTGAAGTGAAAAACCCGGCAACGGATGAAATAGTTGCAACCGTTCCTAAAGGCGGTGCAACTGAAGCAGCAAAGGCAGCAGATGCTGCTTATGAGGCCTTCACGGATTGGGCAGCACTCTCAGTCTACGAACGTGCTGAACTAATTTGGAAATGGCATCGATTGATTGATGATAATAAAGAAGAACTAGCCAAAATCATGACTGAAGAACAAGGCAAGCCCTTTAAAGAGGCTCTTGGTGAAATGACATATGCAAATGGCTTTTTATCTTGGTTTGCCGAAGAAGGAAAACGGGTGTACGGAGAAACGATTCCCGCTTCCGTGTCCAATAAGCGGCTTTTCGTGACTAAACAGCCTGTCGGAGTTGTAGCTGTCATTACGCCTTGGAACTTTCCAGCAGCCATGATTACTAGAAAAGTGGCACCAGCCCTTGCCGTCGGCTGTACAGTCGTCATTAAACCCGCAAACCTGACTCCCATAACAGCGCTAAAAATGGCTGAATTAGCGGAAGAAGCTGGCATTCCGAAAGGAGTCATCAATGTCGTGACAGGAAAATCATCAGAAATCGGTGAAACTTGGCTTCAGGATACAAGGGTCCGTAAATTGACGTTCACCGGTTCTACAGAAGTCGGTAAAACCCTAATGAGGGGCTCAGCTGACACGGTTAAGAAAATTTCTCTTGAACTCGGAGGTCACGCACCCGCAATCGTTCTTGAAGATGCCGACCTTAATAAAGCGGTTGATGGCATCATCAGTTCAAAATTCCGTAACGCTGGACAAACATGCGTCTGTTCAAATCGCATATATGTCCACGAAACCATTCAAGAAGCCTTTATCGAAAAGCTCGTAGCCAAGGTCAAAGAACTAAAAGTAGGAAACGGAATGGAAGATGGCGTCGATATCGGTCCGCTTATAGATCAAGATGCAGTGGATAAAGTTCAAAAACAAATTGATGAAGCAATTAGCAGCGGAGCTAAGCTCGAAGCTGGCGGAAAATCGCTCGGCGGCCTTTTTCTTGAACCAACCGTACTGTCCAACATTGACGACAGCATGCTCTGCATGAAGGAAGAAACATTTGGTCCACTAGCTCCAATTGCCTCATTTAAGACTGATGAAGAGGCAATCAAAAGGGCAAATGACTCCATCTTTGGTTTGGCAGCTTACGTCTTCACTGAAAATATCACCAAAGGCATCAAATTCACCGAGGCACTTGAATTCGGTATTGTAGGCTTGAACGACGGGCTTCCTTCCGTGCCACAAGCTCCATTTGGCGGATTCAAGCAAAGCGGGCTTGGCCGTGAAGGCGGACACCAAGGCATCGAAGAATTCCTGGAAGTTAAATATATTTCCTTGGGTTTGTAATCTATTTATTTGCTTTCGTTCCATAACTTAAGAAAACGGGCCCGACTCTAATGAGTCGGGCCCGTTTTTTCATTCCAATATATCTTCTTCAAGCTTTTCCTCTTTCCGGATCCTGATGAATTTTACGATATTCAATACAATCGTTTTAACAACGGAATAAGTTGGAACGGCCAAAATCATACCGATGATACCGGCAATGTTTCCCGCGACGAGCAATAGGATGATGATTGTAAGCGGATGTGTGTTCAATTTTTTCCCGATGACTAACGGTGAAATGAAATTACCATCAAGTTGCTGGATGACCGTTACAACAAGAATGACCAATAGCGCTTCGGTCGGTGAATGAATCAATGCCACAATGACCGCAGGAGCCGCTCCGATAAACGGGCCTACATATGGAATGATATTGGTCACAGCACCAATCAGCGCAAATAAGAACGCGTAAGGCAAACCAATGATTAGATATCCGATGAACGTTCCAATCCCGACAAACATACAAACAAGCATCTGTCCTTGTATGTATGTAGTAAGCGTCCCACCAGTTTCCTGAAGTACTGTCAAAGCTGGTTTTCTATAGCGAACCGGTACGAATTTCATGATGGCGCTCGGTAGCTTATCCCCATCCTTCAACATATAGAATAGGATGAAAGGAACCGTTACGACCACTAATGTAATATTCGTCACTACGCTGAAAACAGAAGATAAACTGTTCGTTATATTACTAGGTAAATCAGTCAAATATTTCTGAAGCGAGTCTCCCACTTCTTTCAAGGAAACATAATCTTGTTCCATGGTCCACAAAAACCATTTTGACTCAGCTGAATCTTCAATGAACTTCCTTACTTGATTGAAATAATCAGGGAGGTTATTGAGTAAATCCGTAACCTGTTTTGAAAGTGACGGGCCTACCAGACCGACCAACAAACTAATCAATCCCAGGAAAAACACATAAAGCAGTAATATCGCCAATCCCCTTGGTACTTTTCTTTTTACCAGGAAATCAACAGTGGGGTTGAACAAAAAGTAGAGAAAACCTGAAATCAAGATCGGAAAGAACAATGTAGATGTAAAAATAACTATTGGTTCAAAAAGAAAAGAAATCTTTGTACCAACATAAAAAAGTAAAGACAATAGTAATAACTCTAACGTCCAAAAATGCAGTTTTGTCTTGAACAAATTATCTCCTCCACTATAACCATTCTATTTAACTCCCCATTTCTAAGGAAACAACATCTTAAATACGAAAAATCCTATGTATAATAATCTTTCATTGTTAGCAGTTTACCATATTTCTATAACTTGAATGAATAATTATATACAAAAACAATAAAAAACCCTAATGATACAGTTCCCTATCTTTTTGATGGTTAAGCTTCATTTTACACTTTAAATCAGTTATGTGTTGAAGGAAAAAGAACAAATTGGAAACATCATACAAATTACTTAGAAGAATAATCCACTTCCCTTTCAATATTCCATTCGAGTGACGAAAGTTTCATTAGTTTCCACCCAGACATCAAAAGGGGCATAGTGCAAGGCGAACACAAATAAAAAAACCCCGCTGAAGGGCGGGGTTTTGTCTCTTATTTTTGATCTTGAAGCACTGTTTCAAGCATCGTACCGTTTTTAGCCAGGTTTGTATGCCATGAGAATGCTTTTTCAAGAATATGTGGAGTTTGATGTCCTCCAGTTTGCGCGACAGCTTCAGTGAAATATGCACGAAGCTGTGGACGGTAGTCAGGATGTGCACAGTTTTCGATGATTAGCTCTACGCGCTCTTTTGGTGCCAAACCACGTAAATCAGCAATCCCTTGCTCTGTCACTAATACATCCACATCATGTTCAGTATGATCCACATGAGAAACGAAAGGAACGATACTGGAAATGTTGCCGCCTTTTGCATATGATTTCGTAACGAAAATGCCTAGGCGTGAATTACGGGCAAAATCTCCTGATCCACCGATTCCATTCATCATTCTTGTCCCAGAAACATGTGTCGAGTTTACGTTACCGTAGATATCGCACTCTAACGCTGTATTGATTGAAATCAAACCAAGACGACGGATGATTTCAGGATGGTTAGATATTTCTTGTGGACGAAGAACTAGTTTATCACGGTATTTATCAAGCTCACCGTATACTTGTTTTCCTTTTTCTTCAGCTAATGTAATCGAACACCCTGAAGCGAATTTAACTTTTCCAGCATCGATTAAATCGAATACAGCATCTTGCAGTACTTCTGAATACACTTCCAATTCTTTAAATTCAGAATCAAGAAAGCCAGCGAATACTGCATTTGCCACGGAACCTACACCTGACTGAAGCGGAGCAAGGCTTTCAGTTAAACGGCCAGCCTTGATTTCTCCACGAAGGAAGTTTATGAGGTGGTTAGCGATCGTTGCAGTTTCTGCATCCGGCGGCACGATTGTAGAAGGTGCATCAAGATCTGTAGAAACGACAATCCCCATTACTTTTTCAGGGTCAACCGGAATTCCAATCGATCCCAGGCGATCGCTTACGCTAGTCATAGGAATCGGTTCGCGTTCCCCTTGTTTAGCTGGTGTATATATATCATGCATCCCTTCCAATCCTTCTGGATGGGACACGTTCATTTCAATGATTACATGTTTAGCTTCTTGAACGAATATGGCTGAGTTACCTACAGAAGTTGTCGGGATGATTAATCCTTCTTCCGTAATCGCCAATGCTTCGATGATAGCAATATCTATAGGTCCGACAATGCCTTGACGAACTTGTTCAGCTGTATGAGATAAATGCTGATCCACATAAGTGACTTCATCAGCATTGATTTTATTGCGAATGCCTTTATCCGCTTGGAACGGCAAACGTTTGTTTATGATACCGGCTTCCGCCATATGTTGGTCGACTTCCGGTCCTAATGAAGCACCAGTATAAACGTCAACTTTGAATTTTTCAGTTTTAGCCCTTTCAACTAGAGCCATCGGAATGACCTTAGCATCACCAGCACGGGTAAATCCACTCATACCGAGTTTCATCCCATCTTTAATCCAGGAAGCTGCTTCTTCCGCTGTAACTACTTTCCCCTTAAATTGTTCGTTGCGAATTTTTTTGAAAACGCTTTCGTTCATACAAAAGACCCCCATTTTCGCTTTTCTTACACTTAATTTTACCAATCCTGTGTAATTGTCACATTCATTTTCGAATGAAAAGCCTTAAATAGAGCATAAACCAGCATTTTTTTCACACTAAGGAGAAACACTAAAATCCCAAAGCTCTTCTAAATTGACTTGCATATGTTTGACTGACTTGAATTTTGGAATTGTCCTTCATTATTAGTAAAAATGTAGAATGAAAATCAGGAAGGATCTCTTGTATATAGTTGATATTGACGATGTACGAACGATGTACACGAATGAATAAATCATTAGGTAAAATGAATTCCAATTCACTTAGGTTCATTTTATGAAATCCACTCACGCGTTCGGACTGAATTTTAGTTTTCCTATTTTGAGCTTCCAAATACATAATTTGATCATATGGAAGCGGTATCCAGTGATCATCTATTTTAATGGTCAAGAATGATGTCGGTAAAATTAATGGCTTTGTTGGCAAAATGGCTGTTACCGCGCCTAAAGGATTGCCCTCGTCCATGATAGGCACACTCAACCCATAGTAAGGTACACCAAACACATTACTTTCCACTTGCACCCCAATTTTTTTACGAACACTCAACGCTTTATATGTCGCCGTGTTTTCACTAATTCGATCACCCGGTTTTATTCTAAGGTCAACTTGTTTGCTCGGTTGATAATAGATGTATTTTTCGGAATCAGCAACAGAAATTGAAGCATCCTTCGGTACAAACTCCCTGATGATATTTAAAACGGATTCGACCGTAAATTGATCCATTTCCCTTCACCTCTTAAAAGAACATATTAATAATTTCCCCATCATCAAACAGGGCAATAGCAAAATGATTCATAGATTTTTGGAGCACTTACATTTTTTTGAATTTAATTTCTCGCAAAATAAAGAAAAAATGAATTAACTAAGCGAAAAGTGTCAAAAAAAGCAATAAAATTGAATTTAAATTTATATCCTTATCCATTATAGTTGGAAACACCCCCGATTTCCATGGGGGATTCAAGAAAAAAGTTTCCTTATATAGCAAAATTCATTTTGAAGCTATAATTTTAAATGCCACTACTGAGGGCGGGCATCAAAAGCATAAAGAAAGCCGTTCTCCTGCAGATAGGATAACGGCTGAAAGGTTATTTTTTAAAACGGGAATTTTGAAACGCGGATTTCATTCGAAGGCATAAAATTTCTTCTAGATTTTTCAGTGGTAATTCCAATAAAAAGGGTCGGTCATCAGGTTGATATACATCCTCTGAAATGAGCGTATTAACGATCTTCTGTTTTTTTGCATTAACAATTCGGACCAGTCTCCCCATTTTCAGCTCCCTTTCTTAATCTATTGGCTCCGGCACATTCGGTCGGAGTTATCACTGCATTAGATTTCATTCTTTAACGCATCATGACCTTCTTTTCCGGTACGGATATTCACAACATTCGCCAATTCATAAATGAAGATTTTACCGTCACCCGGTTTACCGGTGCTTAAGAATTTTCTTGCTACATCCACAACATCCTGAACTGGCACTTCACACACGACAATTTCGATTTTCATCCGGTCATGCAATGACATTTCCCGGTTTCTGCCTCTATATGTTTCCACATAACTTTTCTGAAGACCAGTTCCTTTTACTTCCGATACAGTCATTCCGCTTACCCCTATTTTTGCAAGTTCCGCTTTGAATTGTTCAAACTTGATAGGACGTGTAATGATTTCTATTTTCGTTAAAACCTCGGACATATGATCAACCCCCTTTTAAATTGATTCATGATAGGCCTTTTCTCCATGAAGTGTAAGATCAAGCCCCATTGACTCATCTTCCTCACTGACACGTAACGGAACGAACAGGTTAATGACTTTAGCAATGACATAAGTGACCACGGCAACGAAAATATAAGTCGCAACGATTGCTACAAGCTGCTTCCACAATAAGTTGAAATCTCCATAGAATAAACCATTTGCCCCGTTTTCGTTGACGGAAGTGGTCGCGAATAAACCTGTAGCGATGCCACCCCATGTACCACCGATCCCATGTAATCCGAAAGCATCCAGAGCATCATCGTAACCCAGTTTATTCTTCAGGAAGAATACACCCCAGAAACATACAGCACCGCCAACGACCCCGATGATGATGGAAGAAGCGGGCGTTACGAATCCACAAGCAGGTGTAATCGCAACCAACCCTGAAATAGCTCCTGATACTGCACCAAGCAACGTTGCCTTCTTATTAGCCATATACTCGACGATCAGCCAGCCTATGATACCAGCTGCTGCTGCAACGGCTGTATTAACGAATACATTCATGGCCACTTCATTGATTGTCAGTGCGCTACCGACGTTGAAGCCATACCAACCGAACCAAATTAGTGATCCGCCAAGGAATGTTAAAGGAAGATTATGTGGCGCACTGTCCCCTGACTCTTTCCTTTTACCTAACATGATTGCTAATACCAGACCGGCAACCCCGGAAGATATATGAACAACGTTGCCGCCTGCAAAGTCAAGTGTACCCATCTCCGCTAACCAGCCCCCACCCCATACCCAGTGAGCAACAGGAGCGTATACGAATAAAGACCAAAGGATCGTAAAAATCAAGAATGCAGAAAACTTCATCCGCTCGGCAATGCCACCTGCAATGATCGAGACTGTTAAAACGGCAAAAGTCATTTGGAATAACATGAATAAACTATGAGGAATTGTTTCGCTGTATGGACCAGGTTCGAAGCCTACATCTTTTAAACCAACCCAGTCCAAGCCGCCCAGGAGTGTATTTCCAGGTGAAAACGATAATGAATACCCAATCAGTACCCAAAGAATCGAAATGACTGCCAGCGGCATGTAACTATGCATCGCCGTATTCAGGACATTTTTACTTTTTACCATCCCTCCATAAAACAGGGCAATCCCTGGTGTCATTAGCCAAACCATCATCGTCGCCAAAAACATGAATACCGAATCTGCCATTTGCATATTGTTTTCCCCCTTGTTTTTTGTATATGTTATGTTTATTAACACTATTATGTTATGTTTTTTATCATATACTTAATTTTCTAATAATTCAACTGATTTTTTGTATTTCATTAAAAAATGTAAGGTTATATAACATCTCCCATGAATAAAGAACCGTAAAATTTCATTTTTTGGTACTTTTCAAGATTTTTTCAGTCCATCACCGTTACATTTCCCCCTCTACTTATGTCCGACTTCATAAGATTCAACTAAAAAAGGGCCCTCTTATTTGAGGGCCCTTCAAAATATATTCAGTTAACAGCAACGAGACACCTTGCCACCCTTTGCGTTATACCGTTCATCCTGGGCTTCGCAGAAAAATTCTTTCCTGGTTTTTACAGGATCATCAGGATGGTGCACGCTCATATGTGCCACATAGGTATCATAACTTGGAACGCCGACAAGCAAACTGACGAATTGCTTTCTGTAGCTGAGAATCTTAACTAATCTTTTCAACATGGCCATTCCTCCCTTATGATGTCCTTCTTGATACATAAGGCGATTCATGTAAATCTATTTTCTGGTTCTTCAAGACTTTTATCCATAACCTAATGGCAGAAATCAGGACAGTGATCACAACGATCATGAAGATGGCACAAAGGGCTGCATCCACATAATCATTGACGATAACCCGTTTCATCTCGGCTAGATTTGCTGCCGGAGCAAGAACTTCCCCACTATCATAGGCCGCTTTAAATTTATCCTTATGCGCTAAAAAGCCTATCGCCGGGTTTTCGTGGAACAGCTTTTGCCATCCAGCTGTCATGGTCACTATCAATAAGAATGTAGTAGGGACGAGTGTGACCCATGTGTACGCTTTTTTGCCCATTTTGAAAAGGACTGTCGTCCCAAGCAGCAATGCAATGGCGGAAAGCATCTGATTCGCAATTCCAAACAATGGCCAAAGGGTATTGATCCCGCCAAGAGGATCTATGACCCCTTGATAAAGGAAGTATCCCCAACCGATTACACAAATGGCAGTTGCAATAATATTGGGCAGCCATTTATTCGTTTCGGCAAATGGCTTGTAAAAGGTGCCGATAATATCCTGTATCATAAAACGCCCTACCCTTGTTCCCGCATCAATGGTGGTCAATATGAACAATGCCTCGAACAGGATCGCAAAATGATACCAGAACGCCATCAGGGACGCTCCACCAATCACTTGCGAGAAGATATGGGCCATACCGATTGCAAAGGTTGGAGCCCCTCCAGTTCGGGATAGAATGGTCTCTTCCCCAACATCATCCGCAAGGCCAGTAATCATTTCAGGTGTCAAAATGAAACCCCAATCGGATATCGTAGCAGCCACTTGAGCCGGCTCCGTACCTATAACGGCCCCCGGGCTATTAATGGCAAAATAGATCCCTGGCGTAAGTACACAGGCTGCTATCATCGCCATGATGGCTACAAAAGATTCAGTCAACATCGCCCCGTACCCGATTGGACGTGAATGGGATTCGCGTTCAATCATTTTAGGAGTTGTACCCGATGAAACGAGTGCATGGAATCCAGATACCGCTCCACAAGCGATCGTAATGAATAGGAACGGGAATAAATTTCCGGAAAATACGGGGCCTGTTCCATCAATGAATTGAGTGACGGCAGGCATTTCAAGGCTCGGCATGACTATAAAGATTCCTAGTGCAAGTCCGATGATCGTACCGATTTTCAAGAATGTGCTTAAGTAATCACGCGGTGCCAATAGCATCCATACCGGCAAAACGGAGGCAACGAATCCGTATACAATCAACATGATGGCGATCGTTTCCCCACTGAAAGTGAACATTGGCGCCAACGTAGCGCTTTCGGATACAAAGCGGCCGAAATATAACGCAAGCATCAATAGTACGATTCCAATAATCGATCCTTCACCAACCCGTCCCGGCCGTATATAGCGCATATAGATGCCCATAAGGACTGCAATCGGTATGGTCGAGGCAATCGTGAACATCCCCCATGGACTGCCCACCAGCGCTTTAACGACAACCAGGGCAAGTACCGCTAATAAAATAATCATGATACCCAGGATGCCGATCATTGCTATCAAACCTGTAATCGGACCAATTTCCTCTTTGATCATTTCTCCCAATGACTTGCCGTTACGGCGCATCGAACCAAAGAGAATGATGAAATCCTGAACGGCACCAGCTAATACAACTCCGACTACAAGCCAAAGCGTCCCTGGCAAATATCCCATTTGCGCTGCAAGGATGGGGCCTACAAGAGGGCCAGCTCCTGCAATTGCTGCAAAATGGTGGCCAAACAGCACCCATTTATTTGTAGGCACGTAGTCCTTCCCATCATTATTCGCTTCAGATGGAGTCTGGCGATTATCATCTAGCTCAAACACTTTCTGTGCAATGAATTTACTATAAAAGCGATAGGCAATTGAATAAACACAGAGTGCTGCAGTGACAATCCACATGGCATTGATGCTTTCCCCTCGGTTTAGCGCGACGACACCAAAACTCACCGCACCCACTGCTGATATGATCCCCCAAAGAATAACCGACTTAAGCGCTTTCATTTTTTTCCATCTCCTCTCTATTAAACTAGTGATCAACTATAAAAAAATCTTCATTTTACAGGGTGTTAGGGCTATATTCCGCCTCGTGACGTTAAATTTAAAGAATTTTATATATATTCTGAATTATATGTTATCATAAGGTTTTTTAGCAATAGTAATTTAGTCAAATTGTAAAGTATTTTCCATTATTTTGTCGATATTTACCTCTTTCCCCACAATACAAATGGCCGCAGGTATTATACGGAAAAAGACCTGAAAAGGCTCGAGAAAATCTGTCTACTCAAAAGCCTTTCGGTCTCTTTGGATGATATAAAAACCGTATTGGATAAAAAATCCTTCAAAGAATTGCTCCTCCATCAACAACAACAGACGTTTGCGAGCATAGAGGAAGCGGAAAACAATGAGACGGAATGCAATCCCCAAGTTTAAGTTCGTGTTTTACAGGACAACGCAAAAAATGTGCGCCTGACGGCACACATTTTTTTCATCCGGTCTGATTTTCCTTTAATGAACTGCGATAGAGATCGTAATAAAAACCCCTTTGCTTCAACAATTCATCATGTGATCCCTTTTCAATGACCTTTCCTTCATCAAGCACCAGGATTTGATCACTTTGCTGAATCGTATTCAATCGATGGGCAATGACAAAACTTGTCCTCCCCTCCATCAAACGGTGTAATGCTTCCTGGATTTTAAGCTCGGTAATCGTATCTATGCTACTTGTCGCTTCATCCAAAATCAATAGAACGGGATCGGCTAAAATGGCCCTGGCAATCGATAAAAGCTGGCGCTGTCCCTGACTGATTCCACCGCCATCCTGATTCAAGATGGTATCATATCGTTCTGGCATTTTCATGATAAAGGAATGGGCATTGGCAAGCTTCGCTGCATCCACCACTTCTTCATCTCCCGCCTCCAGTCGACCGTAGCGGATATTTTCACGAATCGTACCCTGAAATAAAAAGGAATCCTGTAAAACAAAACCCATATGCTTGCGGAGACTTGATCTGGTCACCTGCTGGATATTCTGGCCATCAATCAAGATCCGGCCGTTGTTTGGCTCGTAAAAACGGGCAAGAAGATTAATGATCGTTGTCTTACCGGCCCCAGTGGGACCTACAAGCGCGATGGTCTCCCCTTTTTCTGCATGAAAACTAACATCATATATCGTTTGGTCCTCATCATTGTATGAAAATGTAACACCCTCAAAGTCCACCTCACCACAGACATCCCGAAGTTCAGAGGCCTGTTTCTCATCCACTTCTTCTTCTTTTTCATCAAGTATGGTGAAAACCCGCTCAGCACCAGCAACAGCTGAGAGGAGTGTATTGAATTGATTAGCCAGGTCATTGAGCGGACGGGTGAATTGCCTTGAATACTCGGTGAAAATGACAATGACCCCGATGGAAACCGTGCCTATGCCACTCAACGCCAAAAACCCGCCGACTGCGGCAATTACCGTAAAACTTAAGTTGTTGAGTAAATTCATCAGTTTTGGAATCAGCCCGGAGTATGATTGTGATAGAAATCCGGCTTTCTTTAAGTTTTCACTCCGGGTGATAAAATCACGGATCACTTTATCTTCCTGCGAAAAAGCCTTTACGATCCGTTGTCCCGAAATCGTTTCTTCTATAAACCCATTCAGTTCTCCAAGGTTCTTCTGCTGTTCTTTAAAAAGCTTTCCCGTCCGGTTCGTTATCCACCTCAGCCCGAAGAACATAAGAGGAACGATGAATAAGGTTAAAACAGTCAATAGAGGGCTTAAATACAACATCACTCCAATCGTCCCGACCAGTGTCAGCACACTTGAAAAAATCTGGATCACGGAACTATTCAAAGTGGAACTGACGTTTTCTATATCATTCGTGACCCTACTCATCAATTCCCCATGCTGACGCCGGTCAAAAAAGGGAATGGATAACTGGTGAAGTTTCTTGAACAATTGATTGCGCATCGCATAAACCGTATCCTGCGCGATTCCGATCATCCAATAATTCTGAAGCCACATGGATAGGGAATAGAATAGATAGACTCCGAGAAGCCCGATAAGAAGGCTGAACAGCCCCTCGCTATCCTTTGTAACAATATAATCATCGATCGCCATCCCAACAAGAAAGGGGCCGAGCAATCCCAAAACGGAGCTTACCAGTACCATGAAAAGGACACAAAATAGCAGGCTTTTATTCGTTGCTAAGTAGGGGATGATCCTTTTTATCGTATTCCATGAATTGACCGGTTTTGACTTTACCTTAACGGGAGATATTCTTGGACTCAAGAGAAACTCCCTCCTCCCCAAACTGTGAGTGAACGATTTTTCGATAAAGATCACTTGATTGAATCAAATCCTGATGTTTCCCTAGTGCAAGCACTTGACCATTTTCCAGTAACAAGATTTTGTCCGCCTCCATGGCTGTGCTGATTTTTTGTGTAATGATGAGCGTTGTGCATGTATAGGCCTTTAAAGCGGCGAGTAATCTACTTTCCGTTTTCAAATCCAGCGCACTCGTACTATCATCCAGAATGAGAATCTTCGGTTTGCGCACCAATGCTCTCGCAATCGATAACCGCTGTTTTTGCCCTCCGGACAGATTCACTCCTTTTTGCCCTAACTGCGTTTCATATTGTTTCGGGAGTTTCATGATGGTTTCATGAACCTGGGCATGCATGGCTGCTGCCATGATTTCCTCCATTGATGCCCCTTCTTTTCCCCAGGCAACATTACTTTTTATGGTTCCTGAAAAAAGAAGGGCTTCCTGCGGTACATAGCCAATCCTTTTCCGCAGCGAATTCAAGGGAATATCTTTCACATCCTGGCCATCTATTTGAATGGAGCCGCTTTCAACTTCGTATAATCTCGGAATCAGCTGGAACAAGGATGTTTTCCCTGATCCCGTCGCTCCTATGATGGCAAGCGATTCTCCCGGATCGATAGAAAAGTTCAAGTTTTTCAATACCGGTGCATCGGTTCCAGGGTAGCGGAAAGATACATCCAGGAACTTTATGCCTCCCCCATTGACGGCCTCACTCTTGCTTTCCAACTTACCCTCATCAATATCTATCGGGGTTTCAAATATTTCCGTCACACGTTCCGCGGAAGCCTTCGCACGGGAAATGACCATGATCAGCCATGAAAAAACGGAAAGTGATGCCGCAATCCTTGTGGCATAGTTTACAATCGCCACAACTTCCCCTACCTGTATATCTCCCGTTGTAATAAATTCGCTTCCAAGCCAGAGAATGATCAGAATTGCCACATTCATGACCAGCATCAGTACAGGCATGGTCGTTTCAATTAAACGAAGGGAAGACATAGTCTTTCTTTTCAACTCGTCATTTGCATCGTCAAACCGTCCAATTTCATGCTCCTTACGAAGAAAGGCTTTGATCAAGCGCATGCCTATCAGGTTTTCCCTCATGACACCGTTGACATTATCGAGCTTTTTCTGTACGAGCTTAAATAGAATAGCCGCTCGTTTCATAACCCAGCCAAGAAAAAAAACAAGAACCGGAATCGAAATGACCAAAACAAGGGAGAGTTTAAAATCTACCGCAATGGCCATTATCGCCCCGCCGATTACGATCAATGGCGCCCTTGCCATGATACGCAGGCCCATAAAAACCGTATTTTGAAGTTGGGTCACATCATTCGTCATCCTTGTGATCAACGAGGAAGTCGGGATATTATTCAAATTCGCAAAAGAAAACGCCTGTATCTTACCAAAAAGGCTTTTCCTGACATCATGTCCAAAACTCTGACTTACATGTGATGCCGTAAAGGAATTAACGATCCCGCCAATAAATGAAAAAATGGAAAGTCCAACCATGACGCTTCCCCATTTAATCACCACCGATAAATCTTTCTGTAAAATGCCATCATCAATTATTTTTGCTATAAATAGAGGTTGTAACAGTTCTACACCGAGCTCGACAATCATTAAGATTAAAGCAAGAATGATCAAGAGCCAGTACGGCTTAAGAAATGAGGCCAGTTTTTTCATCTATGACACCCTTCGATTCTTCATATGTAGATAGCATCTTTTCATCCTCTCATTATACATTTTTATACAGATTTTTTAAAAGATTTTAACTGATTCAAAGGATTAGTAAATAACTTGATTTTTTTTTAATAAATACTCTTGACAAATAACAGGAAATAAGCGAAAATTCTAATTGATAATGATTTTCAATTTCATTATTGATCTCTGAAATTTGATAAGCAATTACGATAATCTCTTATCGTACCCTTTTGATATTGTACATAGATACAATGTCGCCCCGGCTTCTCTGTGCCTAGTAAAAATTATATGCTCATTAGCGAATGCAAGTCACTGGAATATTGCCCCCTCTTTATTCAAGTAATTTATTCACGTTGGAAGCATATTAGGCAGCCGGGGACTATTTTTTTTAAAAAAACTAATGAACTTACATATATGATTAAAGGAGCAGGATGATCATGAAACTTGAAGATATCATTAAAGAACGGCGCAGCATTAAGCGATTTAAGGACATTCCTGTTCCTATTGATACCATCCAATCATTATTGGAAACGTCGACATGGGCACCGAACCATAAAATGACCCAGCCTTGGCGCTTCGTCGTGGTACATGGCGAAAGCCGTTTAAAACTCGCAGAAGCAACCCGTGCTTTTATGGCAGGCAAAGAGAAGGACCCTGAAAAGAAAAACGCAGCCGGACAGCGAGGATATAATAAACTTATAGATGTACCGATGTTTGTCGCAGTGATCATGGAAGAGAATCCGAATCCAATGACACGTGAAGAAGATTATGCAGCTACAAGTGCCTTGATCCAAAATTTCAGCCTGCTTGCCTGGGAACAAGGAATCGGGATGATATGGGAAACATACGGCATGATCCACAGCATGGAGTTTCGTGAAGCTTTAGGCGTTAAACCTGGCGAGAAAATCGTAGGCAGCCTTCATGTTGGCTATCCCGACATGATCCCTGCCCCACGCCCCAGGAAAGAGATCGATCAACTCCTGACAATTATGGACTAACCTAAAAGGAAAGCCTCCAATCTTCTATTTGGAGGCTCAGACTGTAGACAAACTCGATGAAAATCGAGTTTGTCTACAGTTTTTTTATGGCTTTACAATTTGAACGTTGATTTCCTCTCCAGGCACTCGCTTTCCGCGGGCGGTCCGGGGAGCCTCCTTGGCTTACGCCTGCGGTGTCTCCCCTTGACGCGCTTTTCCCGCAGGAGTCTCGCACCTTACGCTCCAATCAACTTTGTTTTAATATATAGATAGAACTTATTCCTACAGTCTTTTTTGTATTAAATATAGAAGTATTAAACTTGAGGTGATAAGGTTGGCTTTCTAAACATGATTCTATTCAGCGAAATCAACTCGAAGTAATTATTTTAAACCAATTGGGGGATAACATCCAGAAGCAGCATTTGTCTTAACTTTATAGTCTTTCCTTGCTTTATAGTACGAATATACCATACCAATTCACTGCAATAAGTATCCGCGTCTTTTAGCTCAGATTTAATATCCCCATACGGTCATTGCCACTACCATAAAGTACCAGATGAAAAGTCCAGCCATATGTATAGTGACTAAAAGATTGATCACAAAAAAACCCCCTTCTAAAAGGAGGTCACTGATCTATTATACTCAAAAGAACTCGTGATATAATGCCTGAATTGCCGTCTCTTCGTTGTGCCCTTTCACACCGAACATCATACTTACCTCCGAAGAGCCCTGGTTGATCATCTCAATATTAACCTTAGCTTCGGCCAAGGCTTTTGACGCTCTTGCCGTTGTACCGACATTATGGCGCATTCCTTCCCCTACAACCATGATCAAGGCAAGATCATGCTCCACATTCACTTCATCGGCATGAAGCTCTTTCTTGATTCGGGAAATGATTTTCTTCTCGACTTCACCTTTCATCTGGTCCTGCCTTAGAATTAGCGTCACATCATCGATGCCTGATGGAATATGCTCATATGAAACTCCATAATCTTCAAGGATGTGCAGCAGTTTCCGGCCAAAACCAACTTCCCGGTTCATCAAATATTTGCTAATGTAAATGCTGCAAAATCCTTTATCACTCGCAATCCCAATAACGGGCCCGTTCGTATTATCCCGTGTATTCACAATGCGTGTCCCTTGTGCCGCCGGATTGTTCGTATTCTGGATATGGACAGGTATTCCCGCACGGAATGCAGGAATCAGCGCCTCATCATGAAATACCGAGAAACCTGCATAAGAAAGCTCACGCATTTCACGATAGGTTAATTCCCGGATTCCCTTCGGATTGGAAACCACATTTGGATTCACCGCATAAACGGCATCCACGTCCGTAAAGTTCTCATACAAATCAGCTTTGACCCCATTCGCAAGAATCGAACCAGTAATATCGGAACCGCTTCTTGAGAAGGTTAACACATCACCATCTAACGTATAACCGAAGAACCCTGGGAATACTACGATTCCAGGCTCTTCACGAAGAGCATATAACCGATCATAAGACTCCGGCAGCACCTTGGTAAATCCACCTTCATCCGTTACGATCAAGCCGGCCTTCTTTGGATTTATATACTTTGCCTCTACCCCACGGCTTTGAAAATAACCTGCGACCAGCTTCGCATTATTATCTTCGCCACTGGCCTTTAAAGCATCCAAATAGCGCTTCTGGTTAGATTGGTCAGCATGCAGCAGTGCCATTAAATTTTCATGAATCCCAGTGATGACACTCTCGGATATATCCAGCTCTTCAGCAATGCTCGCATAGCGGGATACGACATCTTCTATCAAATGCTCTCCGTTATCCCCGCGCAGCTGCTGTTCCGCAGCTTCAATCAATAAATCCGTCACCTTTATATCATCGGAATTGCGTTTCCCTGGAGCCGAAACGACTACAATCTTTCTCTCTGGATCAGAAACAACAATTTCGAATACCTTCCTCAACTGTTCACCTGACGCAAGTGAACTTCCACCAAACTTTGCAACTTTCATCTCGACATCCCCTATTTTCGTAAATATTCTGTCAAAATCAACTCTCCCTATTATTACGCTTTTTCTCGAAACAATCAAGTGGGAATTCCATTATAGGAGGACATTTGTATTTTTAAAAAGGACAAAACATCAGGACGACTGATCCAGAATAGTTAAAAACAAAGAAAAAGACAATGGGCATATGCCCATTGTCTCTCCTATTCTTTAGCGATTATCCACAGTTTCCGGGTATAAGTCATGGTTCATCAAGCGGTAATTCGCCATTTCCTCATACTTCGTACCTGGTTTTCCATAATTCGTGTAAGGGTCGATGGAAATTCCGCCCCTAGGTGTAAACTTGCCCCAGACTTCAATATATTTAGGGTCCATCAATTCGATTAAATCATTCATGATGATGTTCATGCAGTCTTCATGGAAATCACCGTGATTGCGGAAGCTGAATAAATAAAGTTTCAAAGACTTGCTTTCCACCATTTTCACACTGGGAATATAGCTGATGTAAATGGTAGCAAAATCCGGCTGGCCCGTTATCGGACATAAGCTAGTGAATTCCGGGCAATTGAATTTAACGAAATAATCCCGGTTCGGATGCTTGTTATCGAATGACTCAAGGATTTCAGGCGCATAGTCAAATGTATATTTTGTTCCTTGATTCCCAAGCAGTGTGATATCTTTTTTTAATTCTTCTTCTTTTCTTCCAGACATGAAAAGTCCTCCTAATCCCACGTTTCAGGGAGATTCATAAAATGGGCCTCTATATAACAAAAACCATATCTCCTCAAAGATATGGTTGATTCGCGAAAAATATCAAATCCATAGTTTTTTTAAGAGGGTGATGCTATGAACCTCTCCCGTTTATCGGGAAATATTTTAAAATTGTCTTAGTAAATATAAAAAAAAATAGTCAATCTGTCAATGCAACTCTCTTAAATTGGGTTTGATTCCTTTATATATTCAGTTTAAAATGGAAAAAGCAGTTCAACCTATAAGAAAGAAGAGAATATACACATGTGGATTTTTGCAGCACTCATTACCAGCTTATGTTTCGGAATCAATAACAGCATTTTCAAATGGAGTAGCGGAAAAAGCTATTCAAAGATACATATCCAATTTTTCTTTTATTTTTCAGCTTTTATTTTATCCATTGCTTATGGAGTATTTATGGATGGTTTACAGCTGAACTGGCTGTCCATCATGCTTGGTGCAGCAATTGGTGTACTGAACGCTAATGGTAACATCCAGATGGCAAGCGCCTTTGAAAAAGGTCCGGCAAGCTTGACATCACCATTAATCGCAGCTAATGCTATATTCCCCATACTCTGTGCAGCTTTAATTTTTCACGAACATATTTCTTCCTTGCAGTGGAGTGGAATCGCCTGCATGCTTCTCGCTACATTAGTCATCCAGTATACACCTAACGCCAAAGGTAACCATCAATATGTCCCTTGGATCATGCACACATTATTCTCCATCTTATCATTTGGTGTGCTCGGAATTCTAATGACGACATCAACACGTCTTCACTTAAACTCCCTTGATATCTTAGTATCAATGTATGGAGGCGGAATGCTTTATCTTCTTTCGGCTCTGGCCTTTAAAAAAGAAAAAATCAAGCTAAAGGAAGTCAAAATCGGTTCCTTGGTAGGTTTTTTAAGCATGATAGGCTATGGATGTTATTTCTTTGCATTGAACACCGGGATCGCAAGCATCATTTTTCCTGTCGTCAGCCTGAACTGTTTAGTTGTCGTATTCGCTGGATGTTATTTATTCAAGGAAAAACTAAAAACCTATCAAATTGCCGGTGTTCTTGCTGCATTAATCGGTATTATTTTAACTAAAATATGAATATAGTTCATTTTACAAAAACAACCTGGCTGTCATGTGTACAAGCCAGGTCATTTTCTATTTAAACGGGAAATGGGGCAGGTCAAAAAAAAAATGTTGACACATCTGTAAAAGTATCAGATAATTTTGAATATTAAATCTCAACTTTTGCTAATTCCGCAATGTTTGAAAAATCTCCTCCCAAGGGTATAAAAGAAGTAGTACAACCATCCCATTTAATACTAGAAAGGAACGATGCATAATGGAAAAAGTTACAGTAACAGTTGATTTCCAAGGAAAATCTTATCAAACTAACGTACTTACTAAACCGGGTACTAATCAAGAAGAAATTTTACAACAAGCCCTTCAACAAGTGGAAAAACAATGGAAAGCATAAAAAAGCAGGCATCGATTTAGATACCTGCTTTTTTTATTACCTTTTTAGATATAACTCACCAAAATCACTATGCACTTTGTTTTTATATTAATTAACAATTAAAACCCTTTTCAATCCTGATTTCTGTATTTCATTTGTATTCTCTAAAGAACCCTCGATAGCGATTTTCCCATATAATCCACATAATTATTTTTTCTTGTGACAATAATTTTAAGACGTTTTTACGTTACAACAATCAATTTGAATAACAAGTAATTTAGAAATTAAGACGATTTTTTTAAAGAACGCCTCAGTTTGTCGAAAAAATGGGATACGGAATGGCCTAATCCCGTATCCCTATCGCGATTACCGAGGGAAGCATTACGATCTTTTTAAAACAGACAGGGTATACTCCAAGATACTTTTCTCTTTAATATGGGATGAAACCTCACTGGATTGAAGAAATTCGCGACACTCCTGCCGAAAAACCAGCTTACCGAGTCACCAAAGACGCATGCGGCGAGGTGGCTTTGCAGACAGTCGGCGGAAAGGGAGCGTCTGAAAACAACTGGAACCTTTTTAAATAAAAAAACTGTAGGCAAATTCGCTTTTCTTTCGAGTTTGCCTACAGTCTGAAATGTTCTTTTTTAAAGATCGCCATTTTTAATGTTCTTTTAATTTAAACTTAATGGCATAGAGCGTTCTTGGAGGCTATCGGAAAGCAGACTATACGAAACTAATTTCTTCCTGTACTGCTTAACTACATCCACACGGTCGTTGTACATGTACACAAATAACCTAACATCTTTTTTACCTCTTTTAGTATCAATGACTAATGGAGTCCCACTGTTCTCTGGATGTAAAAACAATTGCTCATTACCAGGGAATATATGATTCTTTTTCAAAAATTTAGCCTTATTAAAATAATTAATAACTTTTATTTTATCTTCACTTTCCAAACGTCTTCCGTCAAAGGTTACGATTGCATTCTCGTCACTAAGTTCTGAATGTATTTTAAATTTGCTGATAATCCAATTCACTGCATCGGTTGGAAGGCAGGTTACTAATAATTTAAGCAAACTTAATAGAATTGTCAAAATCAAAACCGGCAATGTCATATTTCATCATCTCCGCTACGTCATATATTAATTTCTTATATAGATTATTATATCAAAGGATCAGATAGTTTTTCTTAGAAAATGTGTCTGTTATATTAACGTTTTACTTTAGTAAAACATTGCACTTTAAACGCACGGGAGCGCTTCAAAAAAAGTAAATTTTGCCCTTATAAATATAATATTCCGAAATGGTTATACTAAACAAAATGGTTTCATCCACACCCTTCTTAACTAATTTCTATGAACGAAGTGATTAGAGTGGTATAAATACAAAAAAACTGGGCGTCATCAAGACGCCCAGCTTTTCAATCGATTATTGATATCCCCAAATCATTGTTAGCATTGTACCGAAAATTGTAACCAATGCTACGAACAATCCGTAATAAACATTTGTGTAAATCGATGCTTTATCTTCAGACTCACCTGCGTGCATGAACATAACCAATTGCAGTGCAGCTTGCATGAAAGCTGTAACAAGCAGGATGATCACACCCATTTTAAGTGAGAGATCAAACACAATAACTGATAGTGCGACCACAGTCAGGACTAGTGAGAAGGCAAATCCCATAACTTGGCCCCGTGGGAATAATTCTTTCATATTACATCATTCCTTTCAGGTAGACGAAACTGAAGATGAAGATCCAGACAACGTCCAAGAAATGCCAGTAAAGTGAAAAGATGAAAGCCTTGTTTGTTGTTTCTGGAGTCATACCGCGCTTTTTAATCTGCATGACGATGAAGGTTCCCCAGAATAAACCAAGTGTAACGTGAGCTCCATGCGTACCTAGTAATGTAAACAAACTAGATAAGAAAGCACTGGTTTGAATGGTTGCTCCTTCATGTACATACTCAACGAATTCATAAATTTCGACTCCCAAGAAGCCTAAACCAAGAATAAGGGTGATAATGAAGAAACCAATCGTTGCTTTCTGCCTGCCAAGTCTCATTGCATTGATTCCAAGACCTATGGTAAAACTACTAGTTAAAAGAAAGATTGTTTGAAACATTAAGGTTGGGACTTTAAAAAGATGTTCCCCTGTTGGACCATTTCCAGTTCCATCAACTAATACAAAATAAGTGGCGAACAGTGTAGCGAAAAGAGCTATTTCTGCCCCAAGGAAAATCCAAAATCCAAAAATCTTTAAGCGATTTTCTTCCGTGCTATATTCTAGTGGCAGCGAGTTATCTATTTTCATTACTTAGCACCTCGCAATTTATTTTCAGTTTCTTCGATCTCTTCAACAGAGATATAACGTCCGTGATCTTTTTCGAATGAACGGTGAATCATACAAGCAAAGATACCGATCGTTGCAATGATTGCAATGATCCACATGCTGAATACCATTGCAAAGCCCCAAACGAAGAAGATACAGCTCATGATAAACGGCACGCCACTGTTATTTGGCATATGAATCTTTTCTACTTTACCACCAAATAATTTAAAGCCCTTTTTCTTAGAATCCCAGAATGCTTCTGTAGAATCAACTGTAGGCACAATTGCAAAGTTATATTCTGGAATTGGTGTATGGGTAGCCCACTCTAGAGAACGTGCATCCCATGGATCGTTTGAAATATTTCTTGATGCATAACGAGTGCTCCAATAGATATTGTACACAATAAGTGCAAAACCTATTGCTAAGCCAATTGCTCCAACGAAAGAAAGCATATTCAATGGACCATAGCCCGTTGATTCAGAGTACGTATACATACGACGTGCCTGCCCATCTAAACCAGTGATGAACATCGGGAAGAATGTTACATTAAAGCCGATTGTAATGAACCAGAACGACCATTTCCCAATTTTTTCGCTCAACATGAAGCCAAACATTTTTGGCCACCAGTACGTAAAACCAGCAAGTACGGCAAATACAGTACCAGGGATTAAAACGTAATGGAAGTGAGCTACTAAGAACATTGTATTGTGGTATTGGTAGTCAGCACTTGCCATTGCAAGCATAACCCCAGTTACCCCACCGAGAGTGAAAATCGGAATGAAAGCTAACGAGTATAACATTGGGACGGTAAAAACGATTTTACCTTTCCAAAGTGTGAACAACCAGTTGAAAATCTTAACACCGGTCGGAACGGCAATTGCCATTGTGGTAATCGAGAAGATACCATTAACCATTGCACCGTGACCCATTGTATAGAAATGGTGAGCCCATACAATGAAAGATAGAGTAGAAATAGCTACCATGGAGATAACCATCGAATTATATCCGTACAGGTTACGACGTGCAAATGTCGAAATGATTTCACTATAAATACCGAAAGCTGGAAGTATTACTATATAAACTTCAGGATGTCCCCAAACCCAGAACAAGTTCGCCCAAAGCATATCGCTACCGCCATTGGCCATCGTAAAGAATTGAGTTCCGAATAGACGATCCATTGTCATCAACGCAAGTGCCACTGTCAATACAGGGAAAGCGAAAACGATAATGAAGTTTGTGATCAAGATAGACCATGTGAACATTGGCATTTTCATTAAGTTCATACCAGGTGCTCTCATTTTCAAGATTGTTACGATAAAGTTGATACCAGTCAGTAATGTACCGATACCAGCTATTTGAATTGCAATCGCGTAATAGTTCGAACCAACTGATTCACTGAAATCATTACTTGCCAGCGGGAAGTAAGATGTCCAACCTGCATCAGGAGAACCACCAACTACGAAAGAGATGTTAAATAGCATTGCCCCCATGAAGAATAACCAGAAGCTTACTGCGTTTAGACGTGGGAATGCTACGTCACGCGCTCCAATTTGTAATGGTGTGACAATGTTCATTAACCCAATGATAAATGGCATAGCCATGAACAGGATCATGACAACCCCATGTGTTGTAAATACCTCATTATAATGCTGCCCATCCAAAAGACCGTTATCTGGAATAGCCGTTTGAGCACGCATCATGAGAGCATCAACGCCACCACGGAAGAGCATAAGCAGTGCTGCCAAGATGTACATGATACCAATACGTTTATGGTCAACCGTTGTTAACCACTCACGCCATAAGTAACCCCATTTTTTAAAATAGGTAATTCCGGCAACAACCGCAATCATGGTTAAGCCAATGGCAACCATGGATGCATAAATCGCAGGACTTGGATGAGGTACGGCAAATCGATCAAAGTAATCCATACTTTTGTGACTCCTTTCAGGAAAATATTCCTTATCTTGTAAACTTAGATGTTTTATCGAACGAAATTAATTCTTAGTGATCATGATTCATGTTGCTGTGTTCTGAATGTTCCTCGTGTGAATCCTTGGAATCACTTTCTTCAGTATCAGAAGATCCGTGGTTACCATGACCAGCATGTTCCCCTTCAGGAGCTGGAGAAAACTCTAAGTGAGTTCCAGTGTATGTGGATTGTCCCACATGACCAGGTTCTAATAATTCATTGAATTTTTTCTCAGTAATCGGTTCAGCAGTAGCTTTAATTTCATCTACCCACTTATCGTATTCTTTTGCAGACAGTACATTAACGTTAAACGTTTGCTGAGCAAAACCTGAACCACTGAAGTTTGAATTTCGACCCATATACTCTCCTGGTACATCAGCTGCTAAGTGCAACGTATTAACCATGTTCGACATCGCGTATTTTTGTCCTCCAAGTTGCGGAATCCAGAAACTCGAGATTGGACCATAAGAATAAAGTTTAAATTCAATTGGTCGGTTAGTCGGTAAAAACAGATAGTTAACTGTTTCGATATCTTCTTCCGGATAACTAAAATGCCACTTCCAGTTGGAAGATGAAGCGTAAATAATTAAAGGTTCTTGATCTCCGTATCCTTTAGGTGTTGCCTCAACTTCATTTGTTGTTTTAACAGTAACAACGGATAGGAAAGCGACGATTAAAATCGGGATCGCTACCCAAATTATTTCAAGAACCTTACTTCCTTCAATATGAGGTGGTTCATAATCATCACGCTGTTTGGAAGCACGATATTTCATTATCATGAAGATATACAGTACCATAACGACAAGGACGACAAAGGCCATTGTCCATATCGAAATCATAATAACATCTGCTTGTGTTGCAGCTACTGGCCCTTTAGGGTCCAAGACCATTAATGGGTTATCGCAACCGGTTAGCACAGTGGCAATTGTAAAAAGTATAGTTAATAGAGCCCATTTTATTTTCATAGTACTACCCCTTTCTTACATATTAAAATTCCTATTGGTAATTATTCGGACAAAGTGTTACCATGTTCACAAACCCCGACATACCAATATTAATCCCAAGTGTAAAAAAAGACAATATAAAGTGACATCTGTCACATAAAGTTCATTAAAGAGCAGTAAGAAGATGGTAAATGAACTGAAATGTTCGAAAATCTTCAGCAAATGAAATATAATAAATGTTTAATAACTTACCTACGGAAACTTCACTTATCAGTACAGGATTGCAGATAGAACTGATCCACTTTCCGTTTAATATTACTCTAATATAATGAAATAAAATTTTCACATTATATTCACCGCGTTTATTGCCTCAAGACTTATTAAGATTATGAATTATATTACCTATCCTGTTAATTAGGTATCTATCGTTGGAAAACAAGATTTAAAGCGGATTTTTTTCACTCGGCCATGGAAGGTTTTAAATGGTAGCCGCATTGTACACGATCTTGCATCCATGCTTCAATACCCTAATGATCCAACACAGGTCATTATTATATATATATAAGGAAACAACGAGCGTGAAATGTAATTGGGTTCTTTCTCCTCGCAATACTTATTTTATTGCCCTCAGTATTCCTAAACAGCCGTTTAGCAGTAGTCGTGGGGTGAAGTAATTCAGGGGTCAATCAACCTGTTGCAACTGTTCAAGTTTATCAGTCAGAGGACAGGACAAAAACCATTTTTTAATAAGTACATTTGGTGTTCAATCAACTCCACCTTTTGGAAACTCTTTACTCAATACCCCCCATATTGATACGTGCTTCCCTTTTGTATCTTCAGGTAAAAACACATAAAAAAAACCACGAAAAAAGGACTTTTTAAAAGTGTCCTTTTCTCGTGGATATAGTTCAATATTCAAGGTGAGAAGTTCCTGGCGTGCAGGCAGTTTGGTTTGGATGTACAAGCAACACACAGAATGAAAGCGCATTCAATACTTGGGGTTAAATTGGCTCAGATTCTTCAAGCCAACGAACAACTCGTTTTGTTCATCCATACAAGTGAATCTGATGATAGAAAGCCAGTTTATTACGCTAAATTCCTCGTTTTAGTTACTGAATTCTGTACTTCTTTTTGTTTGAGTTTTAGCCTTTGATTTCATTTTTATGATTTTAGTCGTTTCCGAATCAATTCTTTTGCCTTTATGTGTATTCATTACCATTTCTTCTGTCAGGACAAAAAATATACCAACTAGAAAAATGGCAGCTGCGCTTAGTGTGATGGCGATTCCAACAGCGGTAAATATATAATCCTTATTGTAATCGCTTACAAAAAAACTTAAAGCAAAAATAATAATTCCGATTACGCAACCTGTGCCCGATACCCATTTCACTGCATCCAACATCTTCTGATTAGCTTCCATAATTTCATCCCCTTTCTTTCTATTTTATGACATTTCACAAATTTGTCAAATCTTTTCTATTTTTTAACATATCTATAATGTAAACCTTGACAAATAGAATACGCCGCTATTCACTTTTAGGTATTCGAGACTATATGAAAAATCTGATAAACAGTATAAATACACTATCATTTTTTCCGATATCAACACTTTCAATACTATTAAAAACTTTTTAACTACATTTTCAAATAAAAGACCCCTGATGATCAATCAGAGGCCTTCCTTCTATCTATGAGTTTTGTAAGGTTATCGTTACCGTTTTCTCTTCAGTCCCCCGATAGACTTTAACCTTTACTTTATCGCCGATTTTCTTATCTGTGTATAAAATTTTCCTTAATTCTGCTGACGTTTTTATTTTCGTTCCATCAATCTCCACAATGATATCCTGCTGCTTAAGCCCTCCATTCGCCGCTGCCGACCCCGCTTCTATACTCGTAACCATGACACCCGACTTTGCAGCTTCAGGAACATTTTGAAGATAATACTGTGGCAGTTCTTCTATGCTGGCCAAGCTTACTCCTAAATACGGTCGCGTGATTTTTCCGTTTTCAATCAGTTCCGTAACAATCGGAATCACATCATTACTTGGTATGGCAAACCCTAAGCCTTCCACACCGCTTTCGGAAATCTTCAAGCTGTTTATGCCGATCACTTCCCCAGCGGTGTTGATCAATGCGCCGCCGCTATTGCCAGGGTTGATCGCTGCATCTGTTTGAAGGACATCAAGTTCCCACTCCCCCTCCGATGTATCGACTGAAATGGAGCGTCCGGTAGCACTGACGATCCCTTGTGTAACGGAACGTGAAAAATCAAGTCCAAGAGGGTTACCAATCGCCAATACTTCTTCACCTGGACGCATGCTATCAGAATTCCCGAATTTAATTCCCTCAGGTGCTATCGAGGCATCAATTGTCAAAACCGCTAAGTCCGTCAAAGCATCAGCCCCGACAACCACTGCCGTTGCCTTTTTCCCATCATACAATGAAATTTCGACTTCCTTAGCTCCTTCAATAACGTGATTGTTCGTGATGATATAAGCCTTCCCATTAGCTTTTTTATAAATGACCCCTGAACCAGTGCCGCTCTCAACTGTTTCGCTCCCCGTGCTTTGCTGCTGGTATGGGTACCGGTTTTGAATCTCCTGTAAATTCACGACCCCTACTATCGATTTGGATGCTGATTCAACCATCTCTGCCCTATCATTAGAATCCGTACTAGTCGATAACTTTTCTGCCGTGACACTCCCATCCTTTTCACCGCTTTCCGTTTGCTCTACACCTGCCGTTTGACTTGACTCATTCACTGAACTTTTCCCTTGATCTATAAAGTCCCCGCCAAATAAAAATACAGTTGATGTAACCATAGAAGCAACCGTTCCGGAAACAAGGCCAGTTAGCCAAATAGACTTGCCCTTTTTCCGTTCTGTCTTCACTCTGACTTGCTCATCGCCATTATTATTCTCCATCATTATCCCTCCTATGATTGTCCTTTACTTGGCTCAATCATAAACAGTAAATATTAAAAAATTCTTAAGAAATAAAGAATAAGGCCACCTTTTCAAAAAAAAATTATCGAATCCAGCTATATGATATTTTGCAGTACGACAAAATAAAAAGGCCTCCACAGGGACCCTTTCAATTCGACATTATAGCCTTACATGACTTCATACACTTCCTTTGTCTTCTTATTCACACCATACCAGCCCCAAGTAGCTTTGTGGCCATTTTTCTGACTGCCTGCATCCACTTCGAACACTTGAAAAATGTAATCTCCCTTTTCGGCATCATGATCATATTCGATTTGCAAATGTGGAAAGTTTTTCATGTCCACGTAATCCTTCACTAGCTTCTCCGCCTGAGATTTACTTAAGGGACTAGCCGAATCCTTACTCCCTTCTTTGCTTTTTACCGTTTCTACTTTTCCTTTTGAATCCATTGCCGCCTTATCATCTACTTTGGATCCAATTGTCCCGTCCTCACTTGCTTCCTCCACCGGTTCCACTTCGTCATTTCCCTCTACTGTTTCTAACGTGGCGGTGTCTGATACCGGGTGCATTTCCACCGCCTTTAAAACCATTAGTTTCCCTTCCCGATATTTTGCTTTATATGCGGTTGCTTCTTCAAAATCTCTTTTTGCCGAATCAAAATCCTGTTCGTCGTATTTCTTCATTCCACTCGCCAGAAAACCTGAAAGATCCATTAACTCTCTTGCTTCCGGTGTTTCTGCTTCTTTATAAGCTAATTCAAATGCCTCGTGGGCTTCTAAATAATTTTCCTCATTCAACTGACTTTTCCCTAAATCCATATTGGAATCATAATTCCTTGTTACGCAGCCTGAAGCAATCAACACCATAAAAATAACCATGATTGACCTCTTCACAATATCACTCCTCAAAGTTACTCTTCCATATCATTCTATAAATCCATCTTAAACCATTTGATATGAAATCCGATACCTCTATTTCCTATCATTTTCATTAAGTAAATGTTTACTTTTATGATTAACTTTTTACAAATAGTGGTACAGAATAGATAAACGCTTGAAAGGATGATGAGCAAAATGATGCAGGAAAAACAGACCTATCATGTCGATTTGGTCAGCGGCGATGTACTCGGACAAAAACTTGAAGAGAACCCGAGCTTCACTGTACACGCAACTGATGAGGAACTTGCAGAATTGAAACAATGCTTGGAGGAACACCGGACAGATGACCTGGAGGCATATGCCCGTTCACATGTGCCATACCTTCTCTATCATCATGACCGGGCAAATGATAAATACGATGCAGCCATGAAAAAGCTTTATGCCCTCATTTATAAATTTGGCGATGAAACGGCGCGAAACCATATTGAAGAAATCGGCATATTGAAAGACAACAAATTCGAGGGAAATGAAGAAGTGCAAAAGTTCAAATAGAAAATGAACAGAACCTAAAATTCAAAGGTACTGTTCCTTTATGATAAGACTCCTAAAGGAGATATCGGGCTATACCTCTGGCATTGAAACTAAGTTTGCTCAAAAGATTTCCCTCTCCCTATATAAGGAAAAATAAAAAGAATCCATTTTGAAAAAAGATGGATTCTTTTTTTGTGATTTAATGTACAGTTTTTATAAAATGATCAATCTCTTTCCTCTGGTATCCCTAAAGTTTGTAAGCGCATTTCCTTTAAAAGAAATTACAATTATCACTATTTTAGGTAGAGTTATTTTTAATCTACATATTTATCTTTCAAATAATCTGAACCAATACCACCAATGACCATCAATGCAAATGGTAAAAACCTAAATACAACTGGCATACTTTTTAAAATTGTAATATCTGTGCCAACAAATTTGTTAAGGCCAAAAATAATTAATTTAGACACTAACAAAAATGCTCCTATTAATAACACGATATCAAAAAACATTTTCCTTTTTGGAAATGCCAACTGCTTACTTTCCCGTATTATTTTTTCTTTCAATTCCTCGTCACTCCTTAATAATTCATCTACCGTAATTTGAAATAAATCACTTAAATTAATGAGTACTTCAATACTTGGATAATTTTTTCCCGTTTCCCATTTGGACACAGATTGGCGACTCACATGAATCTTCTCTGCAAGATCATTTTGTGACCAATTTCTTTTTTCACGTTCTTTTTTTAATCGTTCGCTAAAAATCATAATGAGTTCATCGCCTTTCCTAGTCCTAGTATTGTGAGAGGAATTATGCAAAGTAAAGATAGTAATAAGCGCATTACTATGCAACTTATGAGTGACAACGTAGAAAACCTTGATCTATCAAGGGAATCCGTTGAATTTTAGGGAACTGCTGTAGAAAGTTAAAATTTTCAAAAAAAATTTCGCCAGTTAACACGAAAGTGGTGGCGACTTTGGAAATAACAAAAAGTGCAGCCACTCACAGACAGAAGGCAAATTAGAAGAAGCAGTTTGCTTTTTTTCTTTTAATAAACGTTCCAATTGATTTCAGAAGTCCACTCCCTTTACGTTGACTGTCTGCCAAGCCTCCTCGCCGCATGCGGCTGTGGGGTCTCGGCTAGCCAGTTATTCGGCAGGAGTGTCGTAAATTTCTTCAATCTATTGTGGTTTCATCCCATATAAATGACAAAAATCATGGAGTATAACCAAGTCTTGTTTTAAAATTATGGTAATCATAAAACTACAAATTGAATTTAATAACACTATAGCAAAACGCAAACGGTTTTTATAAAAGAAGCCATTTCCTCATGGGAATCACCTCAAGTTTTACACCATCATAATTCTCCTAAAATTAAAATGGAGGTCTTGCTGAGTTATAGCGTCCAATCGATAAGCAATCCTGCTTGTGCTAAACCACCACCGAAACCATATAATAAAACCTTCTCACCATTACGGAGCTTCCCTTCTCTTATTCCAATATCTAAAGCTAATGGTATTGTTGCTGAAGAAGTATTTCCATACTCCACTAAGCTATATAAAGTACGCTCAATAGGAAAGCCGCTTCTTTCACATATCGACTCAATCATTCTTAAATTTGCACTATGCGGAACAAACCAATCAACATCATTCAATTGAAATTCAGTATTTTTCATCACTGTTTGCATACCTTTTGGAACAGTAGTAACAGCCCATTTATAAACTTCACGTCCATTTTGTACAAGGTTACCACTATTATTCAAGTCTTCACCATTTATACGTGTCGATAGGTTTGTACTATATAAATTTTTTCCGCCTTCTCCTTCCGAATATAAATGTGAAGAAATGAAACTTGGTTGCTGTTCATCATATTCTACAAGAACTGCTCCTCCACCATCTCCAAATAAAATACAAGTGGCTCGATCTTCATAGTCCATAATTTTAGATAAAGTATCAGCTCCAATAACAAGAACTTTCTTGTTTAAACCAGATGTTACTAATCCATTAGCTACATGCAACCCATAAGTAAATCCTGCACAAGCAGCATTTAAATCAATAGCTCCAGTATTCTTAATACCTAGCTTTGCTTGGACTAAAGAAGCTACACTTGGCGTGTTGAAATCAGGTGTAAAGGTACAGACAATGATCATATCAACATCTTCGACAGATTTATCATACCGTTCCATTAAATCCTTTACAGCTTTATAACTTATATCACTAGCAAACTCTTCTTCATGTGCAATTCTTCGTTCTTTAATACCAGTACGTTTAACAATCCATTCATCATTGGTTTCAACCATCTTTTCTAAGTCCTTATTTGTTAACCTTTTTTCTGGAACATAAGAACCTATCGCAGTAATACGTGCTTTGGATTTGAACATAAAATAGCCACCTCGTGTTTATGAATTGCATCAATTTTGTAACTTGATATTAATACCTGGTACTAATTATAAAGTAAAAAAAATCTTATGCAACTACCTGTTCCTTTAAACCCATAAGAAAAAGAGCGGGGCAAAGCTACTACTTTAAAGTAAAGCACCTGTTAGTTTAATACAATCTCTTGAGAGACTGCCAAAAAGTTCATCTTCAAGACATTTCCTCTAATAACGTATTTCTTACAATTATACTGAAAGCTTGAATAAATCCTGCTTCCCATCACTGATCTTGTCAAAAAAAAAAGCCATACTCCTAGTAGAGGCAGTTCTTACTTATTTATGATGACGACAGATTTGTTCTTGTCTTTCGAGGTTTTGTTCGGCTGCATATGTAGTGCCCCATTCACACATTGTATTTAATACAGGTACAAAGGATTGACCCAACTCAGTTAAACTGTATTCCACTTTTGGTGGTACTACTTTATATACTTCTCTTCGGACAAGTCCATCTCTTTCCAACTGCTTTAATTGGTCGGTTAAGACTTTCTGGGTAATGGCCGGTATTAGAATATAAAACTCTTTCGTCCTCATTGGTTTTTGACTCAGAAAAAAGAGGATTAAGCATTTCCACTTTCCTCCTACAGTATTCATGAAAATATTTATTCCAGTATTTAGACTCTTCATTACTCATTCCTCCTGAATAGGCACATAAAGGTGGCTATGCCACTTTATTGTGCGTTATTTTCTACTACATCATGGTCCATTATACTCTGATTATGAAGCAAATATAACATTGGGAGTGAACAGGATGAGTGTAAGAGAGATTATAGAAAAAAGACGTTCCGTAAGGCAGTATGATCCCCATTATAAAATTAGTCCAGAAACGTTGGCGACATTTATTGAAGGAGCCAGTAAATCGCCTAACGGAAACAATATTCAAGCAACACGATACCTGGTTATAGATGAACCATATTTAAAGAATTTGTTACTGCCCATTGCTTTTAATCAGCAACAGGTAATTGAAGCATCAGTACTGATTGTTATATTAGGTGATTATCAAGCATTTGAAAAAGAAAATATCATAATGATACATGAGGATGAGTTTCAAAAAGGTTATTTTGACGCATCAGTAAGAGATTATCTAACAAACGCGGCAATCAATTATTATCTAAATAAATCAAAAGAAGATTTAAAGGTTGAATTAATAAGAGACGCAAGCCTGGCGTCAATGTCGTTAGTTTTATTGGCGAACGAGGCAGGTCTTGAAACCATTACAATGTCCGGGTATGATTCCGAACAATTAAAGTCAGCCTTAAAAATTTCTGATAGGTATTTAGATGTTATGCTTATTGCCATGGGGAAAGGAATTAAAGAGGGTCACAAAACAGTAAGACACGATGTTAACAAAGTCATTTATAAAAACAAAATATAGTGAGTGTAATTACTTTTTAAAAATTTGGATTTGGAAATTAGTGTGGAAAGAGGGTTAAAAAGAACCCTCTTCTCCTATCTTCTTATTCTTTCGTTAAAACTCACCACGAGTTACCAGTCTCTTATATCATCCACATGCAACTTATCATATAGTTATATTAACGTGACGGATTCACTTTAGTGTTTTTGTTTGTAATAGGTTACCGCGAGCGCAAGGGCCAGCACTGTTCCTTTGACGATATCCATCGCATAATACGGAACTGACATCATGATGAGCCCATTTTGAAGGATTCCGATCAGGACTGCACCGACGAAGGTTCCAAAGGCATTCGGTTTTCCCGCTCCTAAAACGGAGGAACCAATGAAGGCTGCTGCAACGGCATCCATTAAATAAGGGGACCCTGAATTGATTTCCGATGTCATGACCCTTGAAGCAAGGACAATCCCCCCAATTGCAGCTAATAGAGCCGAAAGCAGATAGGCAAGAACTTTGTATTTATTAACCGATATCCCGGAAAGTCTTGCCGCTTCCTTATTTCCGCCAATAATGTACATATAACGACCATGCTTCGTATAAGTCAAAAAGATATGGGTCGCTATCACAATGGTTGCCATGATCAGGATTATCCATGGTACCTGGCCAATTTTGGCGAAAAGGGGGCTGATCAGACCTGTTGCGAAGGTCCCATCGGGCATGACCATATTTTGCGAAACCGTGGCCCCTTTTGTATATGTTAGGGCAATTCCTTGGATAATGAACATGGTGGCCAATGTCATCAGCATGTCGGGAATTCTCAATTTAACGATCATGAACGAATTTAAAGCCCCTACGACAAGTGAGGCACCGATCGCAGCTAATATGGCGATAAATGTATCCTGCGAAAACCAGACAAACATTGATATGACGATGGCATTGGCCAATGATGCGACGGAACCGACGGAAAGGTCGAAGCCATCCACCGTAAGGGATATCGTAATGCCGATCGCAATGATGGTCACGATTGAAATGGAACGCAGGATGTTGATCAGATTAGTAGTTTGAATGAAAGATGGATTGGACACGGCAAAAATTCCAATCAGAATGATAATCGTCAATATTGTGCCGTATTTATAGAAAAAGTCGAATAGCTCCACCTTTTTCTTTGCTTTCACTGTCTGTGTAACAGGAATGGGTACGCTCATCCTATTTTCCTCCTGTTGAATAGAATAGTAGTTCTTCTTCATTCGTTTTGTTCGTTTCGAATTCGATGACAGTGCTCCCGTCATATAACACATATGTCCGGTTGGTAATGCCAATGATTTCGGAAAGCTCGGATGAGGCATAAATGATCGCTTTTCCATTCCTCGCAAGCTTAGCAATCAATTCGAAAATATCCTTCTTGGCTCCAACATCGACCCCTTTCGTCGGTTCATCGAATATGTATACATCCGCATCGGCAATAAGCCATTTTCCAATGGCAACCTTTTGCTGGTTACCACCTGAAAGGTTTTCGACTTTCACTTCCCCGGAAGGAGTTTTAATTCCGATACTGGCGATCATTTCTTTCGCCTTTTCCTTTTCCGCCTTACGATCCACGAAACCAAATGTTCTGCAGAATTTGCCGATACTGGCTGCAGTCAAGTTCGCCGCGACCGATTCCTGAACAAGGATCCCTTCTTTCCTGCGTTCCTCAGGTACAAGTGCCATGCCGCTTTTTACTGCATGGTGCGGTGATTTCAAAGAAAGCTTTCGGCCATTCAGGATGACCTCACCCGCTGTGATCGAAGTATGACCGAAAAGGGTTTTACACAGCTCCGTTTTCCCAGCCCCAACCAACCCCGCCAAGCCTATTATCTCTCCTGCTTTAATATGGAGACTAACATTTTTAACTTTCTCTGCATCTGACAATCCCTTCACTTCAAGAATAACGTCGCCAATTGAAGAATTCACTTCAGGGAACTGTTCCTCCATGGTTTTCCCGAGCATATTCTCTACCACTTCGTTACGGGTGATGTCTTCCATTTTTCGACAAGTGACACGCTCCCCATTCCTCATGACCGTAATTTCCTCACATATTTCAAAAATCTCGGGCAGACGATGTGAAATGAAAATGATTCCCACGCCTTTTTGCTTCAATTCATTTACAATTCGAAAAAGCTCTGTCGTCTCCGTATGACTTAACGGAGCAGTTGGTTCGTCGAGAATCAGGAATTTGCATTCTGTCGAAACGGCTCTTGCTATCAGGACCATCTGTTTTTCAGCCAAGGTAAGGTCTCTTACCAGCTTTTTCGAAGGGACACGAATTTTCATATCTTCAAGAATACAAGAGGCTTTATTGTGCAGCTCTTTCCATTGGACCATCTGTTTTTTTCCCATGTTTTGGACAATATCATTCAACATCACATTTTCCCCAACGGTTAAATAAGGGATGAGGGCCGTATCCACTTCCTGATAAACAATTTGAATGCCTTGTTCCTGCGCCTCTTTTGGTGAGCGGATATCCTGCTTCACCCCATCAATGAATATGTCACCTGAATAATGAACATGGGCTCCCGATAAAACTTTCATTAACGTCGATTTCCCTGCTCCATTAGCACCGACCAATGCGTGGGCTTTCCCTGATTGTACAGAAAAATCAACTTCACTAAGCGCCTTCACCCCCGGAAATTCAATCGAGATTTTCTTCATTTCTAGTTGCGTGCCCATGTCCATTCCCCCTTATTGAACAGACACTCCCTTCACTGGAAAGAGAGTGTCCCCTTTTACTTTTTATAATGATCTTTCAAAACTTTCATCCAATCTTCTTCAAATTCCGCTGATACACCCCATCCTTCGACAATACCAGACAGATTTGCCATATTTACCGCTTCTTTTGAAGCTTGGATTTCCTTTTGTGAAATAAGTGAAGCCTCTAAGTCATAGGTTTGCGGCGTTTCTTCGCCCGCTAATTTTTTCGCCAATATCCTCATATTCACTGCACCGATCAACTTGGGATCGACTGCTGCCGTGTAGGACCATGAGCTGCCAGCTGATTGAATTTCCTGAAGGTCTGCATTCGACACATCAATTCCGTATATCTTCACTTCATCGCGTCCCGCTTCTTTAATTGCCCGGGCGGCACCGATAGCGAAGGCATCCCATGTTGCGAAAATGGCATCCAATTTACCTTTAGGGTATTTATTCAGCATTGCGGCTACAGCATTTTGTGTTTGAACCGAAGTATCTGCAGACGCCACTCCGAATCTTTCGACTTCTTTAATTCCAGGGTTTTCTTTTAATTTTTCCTGATAAACAGCATTTCTTCTCACCATTGGAGGGAAACCATCCACCCAAAGATACGCAATTGCCGCTTCACCTTTCTGTTCTTCTATCAGTTTATCAAGAGCCAGTGTTGCCAACGCTTCATCATCCTGTGATGTTAATGTTACGCCTTCTATTTTAGTTAGATCGCTTATTGAATCGAATGTAACAACGCTTTTGCCTGCATCAACCAACTTTTGAACGTCATTCACTGTTGCTGCATCATCACCATGGGAGATGATATAGCCGTCATAATCTTCCTGCAAAGCCTGTGCGATCGCATCATGAAATTTAGCCGTATCACCATTGGCTGTATATGTATCCACTTGAAACCCCAGTGCTTCTCCTTCTTCCTTCGCTCCTGCTAAGTATTGGGCCGTATGATCATCACCGCCAATTTTACGGATCACTTTGATTTTGGCTCCTTCCCCATTAGCAAATCTTTCCGGGACATTTTCAAATGATACTTTTTCTTCTTTCTTCGATTCTGTGGAACTCTGCCCTGTAGAGCAACCCGTTAAAAGCAAAGCCGAAGCGATGGCTGAAATGAATATCCCTTTAATAGACCTTCTCATCTTGTTCCCCTCCATATTTTCTTATTAGTCTTATCAGTTAAGTTGGTGTAAGTCCCAAAATAAAAACCTCTCTATTAATATAGAGAGGTTTAATCAGCTGTTTTGCAGACTTATCCCTCTCTTATCTGTCAAAACATTTCTGTTTTGCAGGATTTAGCACCAATTCCTAATGGAACGGTTGCTGGGCATCTTAGGGCCAGTCCCTCCGCCACTCTTGATAAGAGAATATATTGTGTTACGTTTTTCGTAATTATCACTTTATAGGGATATAGTCGTAAAGTCAATAGTTTTTCGAATATTTAAAATGTTCCCCGTTATTTTTCATTTTCTTTGCAGCTGGGCTAGACGCTTTTTCTCGATTTTTTCAAGTCTCTCCAACTGACGTAATTTCACTTCGAACAAAGTGATCGGGTCACGGTAAACTTCCGGATTTTCTTTCATATGCTCCAATGCAGCCTGGTAGTCTTTGATTTCTGTCTGCGTTTGCTCTATCGTTTTTTGAAGTAAGGCAAAGGAACTGCGATAGAAAAGTGAGATGTCCCGATCCAAAGATTTTTCAAACAATCCAAATTGGGTAAGGAAACGTTCCGTGATCATTTCGGCAACATCCAGGTAATCTTCACTTTCCAGGTATTTCTTATAACGATTGTACATATTGGCTTTATTTTGTGGTATCGCCCCAAACAGCTTCCCTGCTCCTTTAAGCAGCAATTGTGATGGAGTTCTGCGCAAAAGGATATTAACGTTTTCGATGCGGATACTGCTTGTCATCCGGTCGGCATCACGGCGCCAGTCATCCAATACCCTAAAGTCACCTGCCAGCGTGATCCGTTCTTCTTTGTATAATTCATTGAACCCGGCACTCATTTCATCCATAAACTGCTGGCTTTGTGAGAACTCCATTTGGGAACTGGCAATCCAATCTTGAAGAGAACGGTAATATTGAGGCATGATCTTGTCAGAAATGAATGCTTGAATCCGCTCATTCATTTCCTGGTTTAACTGTACATGGACCTGACTGAAATCACTGCTTTCCGTTAACGATTTAGAGCAATCCCTCAGCAATTCAGGAATTTTAGAAGAAAGCTGATTTTTCACTTCATCCTTAAGCGAACGATAAGACCTTATGATATTTTCACTTTTTTCTTTTTCCAAATCCGCCAGTTGATTGACCGCACCATTCAGTTTGACCTCCATCTGTTCATTCCAAGAGATGGAATGCTCGCATTTCCGTTCATTGGCTGCCCGCTTTTCTAACAGATAAGATAAAGTTTTACGAATGAACGCTAGGATTTTTTCAGATCTTCTTTCTTTCCAATTATCATCTTGATAATTCGATTGAAGGAATGCTGAAAGGTCCTTCAACTGCTGCTTGCTGTCATAAAGTTTGGAGAAAGCGAATACTTTTGCATTCGGGAAATATGCATTCACTTTATCCCATGTTTCGTCTTCCATCCGGACTGCGACTTGATCACTATATATCGTATCCATTTTATTCAATAAGAAGTGGATAGGCAGTTTCGGAGCCATCATTTGAATTTCCAATAATAGATCTCGTTCACTGCCGGTGAAAGGCGCCCTGGCATCAAGAACGAACATCAGGCCATCACTGCCATGTAAATAGCCTTGGAAATCGGATTCCACGCTTTTCTCCCCATTGAACCCCGGTGTATCCAATAATCGCAGACCATTATTTCTAAGGTAGTCACTGATAATCGTCACATCGACAATAGTCCCGCGCTGACGGCGTGTTTCATCCAATTCAGCCAGCTCCATGACCACTTTGCTATCTGTATCTGTAATCTCTAGGATTTCCAAATCATCCCCGTCTTTGACACTGACTAGGGATGAATGATCTTCGGCAGCAATGCTCTCGCCAACAATTGACTGAATGAAGGATGTCTTGCCATTTCCTGTACTTCCCACAAGAAGAAGATTGAAATTATTAGTATCCTTAAGCCCTTCGACCATCCATTTAAGCTTATTGCCAACCCTTAAATCATTCTCTTCAGCCCATTGGATAATGGAATTGAACAGTTTCTCTCCCGCTTCCAGTCCGCCTCCCAATTTAGGCGATTTTGCCAACAGGCTTTCTGCATCCTGAATGACAAGCGCATTAATCGTATCCGGGAAGATTTCATTCCAGGACAACGCGGATGCCGCTGCAAACAGCGAAAGCTCCCCATCTGCGATTTTCAGCCAGTTTTCCAGCAACCTTGGCACGACGGGGCTTAAATCTTTGATTAGGTGCGTTCCTTCTAATAGACCTGCATATGCATCCCTGTAATAGACGGAAAGCTCATCCCATACATCCCCTTGGTTTAATTCGATGGTATCTATCAAGTTATTAATCACTCTTAGCCATTCAAAATAAGAATCCGTATATTTATAATTTTTCCAAAGTGCAACCGTCACTTTTTCGAAACGATCCTGGTCCAGTGTGTATAGCGAACCAAGGACAGTTGAAAAATAATCCGGATCCATCGATTGGGCAACACCCTGCTGGATATACGTTTTAAGCACATCGAACCAGCCCATTGATTCTGTCCGGATACTTTCATTTGCCGCTAATACCACTGCACTGTTCCAATCCTTTTGTTCTTCAAAAAAGGCGCGTGCTATTTCCGTGACATTCGGGTAGTCAGGTTGAAACTCGACTGCTTCTTTCACGACTTTGGAAGCCAAATCATTTCTAGATTCCACTATGTACAGGGAAAACAGTTGCAATAGAACCTCCGTTTTCAAAACCGCTTCATTCGTATCGACGGATTTATAAATATCCTCCGCGGTTGAATACATTTCCAGTTCAAAATAAGCATCGGCGATGTTTTTCTTCGCCCATGAACCAAGCTCACCTTCTATGTTTTCCCATTTGAAAATGGCTGCCTCATAATCATGGTGCTGAAAGTATACTTCACCTTGAGCAAAGCGAATTGCGGTTAAATCCGCCCTTTCCTTTTTTTGTTCCACGAGAAACATTTCACCCAAAGCTTGAATGGGATGCTTCCTTGTATCCTCAATCATCGTTTCATAATATTTTTTCCCGATCAGCCGTTCGTCCATCTTTATTCCCCCGATATATTTCATATTTTCAATTAAAGGATAATTACCGATTTGATAAGCCTTCCAGAAGACCTTCCATGCAATTTTATAGGTTCCTTTAGTTAAGAAAATTATTTACAAAACCTTAAAATATTATTTTAACAAAACAATATGGTAACAACATGTCACCACTCTTACAATTTTAAAACAGAAACAAGTGGAACTGTAATGATTTTAATAAACAGATACAGAGATGTCATTCCCATATTCGAGAAAAAATGTTTTTTTAGCTTTAAAGACTTTTGAAGAAGTGGGCGAAGCATTCTTTTTACCACTGAATTACCAGGAGTCCAGCCTTTAAATTACCTAATAAATGGTAAATATATGAAGTCACACTAGAACCTTTCACTCATTACTAAAATCCCATTTGAACGTTCATATAAAAAAGCAGTACCTTCATTCATGAAAGGTAACTGCTCTCTGATAAGCTCCGAACAGTCGTTGTCCTTTGACAAATTAGGATTATACCCCTGTACGCTTACGTTGGTTATTCGGCTTTTTGGTCAACTGGCTTTTAAGCTGTTTCGTTTTCTTCACAACGCCGGTTTCCAGTTTATCTTTACTTGAACCTGCTTGCTTTTGAGCCAGTTTTTGTTTGACTGCATCCGCCAGGCTTAACTTTTTATTTTCAGACATAATGTTGTCTCCTTTAGTGTTCTGCTTCTATTATAATATAGTTGCGGTTAGAAAGATAATAGGGAGTTATATCCGATTCTTTTTGCAAAAAATACCTCTGAATAAAGGAAGTTTCGCCAACGAGGGACTAATTTCCTGCTCCTTAAATAACGAAATGATGATAAATTATATTGACTTTATAATCAGAATTTGCTAAATTATCTTTATATTATAAAATCTATGAAGAGAAAGAGTAAGATGAGAACCCTGTTCCACAGAGAGTCGACATGTGGTGGAAGTCGATGTCCAAGGCCTATCCGAAAATCATCTCTGAGATGCAAAGCTGAAAATGCAGTAGGCTTTGACGGGTTTCCGCCGTTACAATGGATCACGTATGAATTCGTACGTTGACTGAGTGCCGCAGCTTCTTAATGAAGTGCGGAATATGGTGGTAACGCGAGCACAAACTCGTCCCTGATTTTCAGGGGCGAGTTTTTTTATTTGCACAAAACACTTAAAACAGCCTATTTCAGGCCAGTCGGCGGAAGTCATCATTTTAAGAAAAGGAGAAATCACCATGAAAAAAACAGACACATTATTTATCGGCCTTATGCTTTTCTCAATGTTCTTCGGAGCGGGGAATCTTATATTCCCCCCATTTTTAGGTGCATCTTCGGGAACTTCTTTCTGGCCAGCCATTGCCGGCTTTGTCGTTACCGGAGTCGGACTGCCAATATTGGTGCTTCTGGCCGTCTCACTTGTTAAAGGCGGGGCACAAACTATCGGGGCACGTGTACATCCTCTATTCAGCACGTTGTTCATGGTAGTCATTTATTTAAGCATCGGGCCTTTTCTAGCCATTCCACGGAATGCGAATGTTGCCTATGAAATGGGCTTCAAGCCATATCTTGGCGACTCAATGAATCAATCACTATTCCTATTCATATTCACAACCCTATTTTTCATCATCGTTTATGCCATTTCATTGAATCCAGAAAAAATGGAAACCTTCATGGGACGCTGGATTACACCTGTTCTACTTTTGTCCATGGTCGTTCTCTGTGTAGTCGGGTTCGTAAAGCTTGATGCTCCATTCCAAGCCCCAACAGAAGCATATGCAGCAGGAGCATTTTCGAAAGGGTTCATTGAAGGCTACAACACGATGGATGCTCTAGCTGCCCTGGCTTTTGGGATCGTCATCCTTACTTCAATCCAACAAAGAGGGATTTCCGAACGAAAACAATTGACGAGATATACAGTAAAAGCGGGACTCATCGCCGGTGTATTGCTTTCTTTAGTCTATATCTCCTTAGGTGTAATGGGAGCACGCATGGCAGCGGATGGATCATTCGAAAACGGAACGGATATCCTTACTGTCGCATCCACCCTTTTACTTGGAACTGGCGGGAAGGTCCTTCTTGGCATCATTTTCACTTTAGCATGTTTCACCACCGTCGTCGGATTGACGACTGCTTGCGGACAGTATTTCTCGAAACTTTTTCCCAAGCTGAACTACAAAACCGTCATCCTGATCGTAACAATCGTCGGTTTCATCCTTTCTAACATGGGTCTGAATCAAATTTTGAAAGTATCGGTTCCATTCCTTGTGATGGCTTATCCGTTAACGATCGTCCTGATTGCCCTGACATTCTTCAGCCCTCATTTCAAAAACCCGAAGAAAGTATATCGTAGTGCAATGACCTTCACAGGAGTTTTCGCCTTGATAGATGGACTGAATGCATTCGGATTACAATTAGGACCCGTGCAAACATTGAGTGATGTCCTTCCCCTTTCTGCCTACGGTATGGAATGGATCATCCCTGCTCTCGCCGGTACTGCCCTTGGCCTTTTGCTCAGTCAAACCGGACAGACAGCTCCAGCTGAGGAGTTGGAAATCGAAACATTATAATAATGAAGGAAGCAGATGATTTTACAGATCATCTGCTTATTTTTGGGACGCCCTGCATTGCATTATCTTGGAAACCGACATCCACTTTTTGTTATGATGGGATAAAGGAGATGATAAGTAATATGTCTAAACAAACCCGTATTGGTAAAACAGATCTGTATGTAAATCCGATTGGCCTTGGCACAAATGCCATTGGCGGACATAACCTATTCCCTAATCTAAGCGAGGATACAGGAAGGGATGTTTTGAGAACGGCATTGGAAGAGGGAATTAACTTTTGGGATACAGCTTACATTTACGGTCCTGAGCGTTCAGAAGAACTTATCGGTGAAATCCTTAAAGAGACCCGCAAACGCGAGGATATAGTCCTTGCCACTAAGGGGGCACATAAGTTTGTCGATGGCAACATCGTCTTTGATAACTCCCCGGCTTTTCTGAAAAATGCCGTGGACTCGAGTCTAAAAAGGCTCCAAACAGATTACATCGACTTATACTATATCCATTTCCCTGATGTAGGTACTCCTAAAGATGAAGCAGTAGGTGCCTTAAAGGAATTGAAGGACGCAGGCAAAATCAAGTCCATTGGTGTTTCGAACTTTTCATTCGAACAATTGAAAGAAGCGAATAAAGACGGCTATGTCGATGTCCTGCAATCCGAGTACAATCTATTCAAACGGGAGGCGGAACAAGACTTACTGCCCTATACGGCCGAGAATAATATCTCCTTCATTCCTTATTTTCCCCTTGCTTCCGGTCTACTAGGCGGCAAATATAATCAGGAATCAACATTCGAGGACGGCCGGGCAAAAAGTCCGCTTTTCCAAGGACAAGCCTTTGTAAGCAATCTGCAAAAAGTGGAAGAAGTACGGGCGATCGCCAACAGGAAGCATGCCGATGTCGCCGATGTGGTACTAGCTTGGTATTTAACTCGCCACTCGATAGATGTCCTGATTCCCGGAGCGAAAAAGCCAGAACAGGTCTCACGCAACTTACAAGCATTGGCTGTCAGTCTAACCATGGATGAAATAGCCGAAATCAGTGCCATTTTCGCTTAATATAAATAAGAAAAGGCTGTTCAGCTCAAGTTGAACGGCCTTTCTTCATTTTTCCTGCTCTGTGGTTTAATCCTTTCTTGGTTATCATGCATAAAGACTGATACCCCTAGGCCCATTACGTTTTCCTTATATATTGCTTAGAGTCTTCTACTTTGCTATATTTAGTGAATATTCCATCATTTTAGGAGAGGCTGCCTGATGAAAAAATCCGTTGTCATTTCATTTCTTTTCTTAGCAAATTTATTCTGGGCCGGTAATTACATTTTCGGTAAATACGTTGTTACCGAACTTTCCCCGATCCAACTAACATTTACGCGTTGGCTAATTGCCGTTTTCTTATTATTTCCTCTAGCACAATGGATTGAAAAGCCAAACTGGAAGAGTGTATGGAAGGCATGGAAATTACTATTAGTCATGGGTGTGCTCGGTATCATCAGTTATAATTTTTTCCTTTATTGGGCTCTGACCTATACAACTTCCATGAATGCAGCTCTTGTCAATTCAATTAACCCTGCCATAATTGTTCTTTTTTCGGCTTTGCTGTTGAAGGAGAAAATTTCATCCCACCATGCACTCGGGCTTATCATTTCTTTATTCGGCGTTTTATTGGTCTTAACAAAGGGACACCTTCTGGATATTTTCCATCTCACTTTTAATAAAGGCGACCTATTGATGATCCTGGCGATTATCGTTTGGACCTTCTATTCGATAATCGGTAAAAGACTGAAAAACATTCCGATCATCTCAGCAACTGCCGTTTCCGTATTTCTCGGATTGATTCTCGTCGCTCCGTTTGCCATTGGCTCAGGATTGAACCTTGATTTAAGCAGTAAAGCAATCACGGGACTCATATACATTGGAATCTTCCCATCTGTCGGCTCCTTTATTTTCTGGAATATTTCCCTTCGCCATATCAATGTCAGCCAGGCTGGAGTTTATTTAAATCTGATTGCTGTTTTTACCGCCATTCTTAGCCTGATTTTAGGGCAACCGATTACTGTCGTCCAACTCCTGGGTGGTCTCCTTGTCTTCATTGGTGTCTACCTGACAAGTAAAAAGAAAAAAGAATACCCGGCCGCTGTCACAAGGCACATGTAAAAAATGTCCAGAAATCCAAATCATCGAACGCTTTCTTGTCTTTTCCCCTTGTCTACGCAGCATGATTTACGTTATCCTTTAAAGAAGAAAATCTGAATGTAAAGGTGTGCTTTAGTTGAGGATCAATAAATATATCAGTGAATCCGGAATTACCTCGAGACGAGGCGCAGATAAATGGATAGCCGAGGGCCGCGTGACGATTAATGGCACTGTTGCTGAGCTTGGCAGTCAAGCTGAACCCGGCGATGATGTTCGTGTAGATGGCAAGCCCATTAAAGTGGAACAGCAAAATGTCTATATTGCACTGAATAAACCGATAGGGATTACAAGTACGACGGAAAAACACATTAAAGGAAATATTGTTGATTTTGTAAATCATCCGCTTCGCATTTTTCATATCGGACGGCTGGACAAAGACTCAAGCGGTTTGATCCTGCTTACAAATGACGGAGACATTGTAAACGAAATCCTTCGTGCAGAAAACAAACATGAAAAAGAATATATCGTAACCGTGGATAAACCTCTTACCGCTTCCTTCATTCAAGATATGTCATCCGGCGTGGAGATTTTGGATACGAAAACACTTCCTTGTAAGGTTGAGCAGTTGACCAAATATACATTCAACATCACTTTGATGCAAGGACTGAACAGACAAATCCGCCGTATGTGCTCAGCACTAGGCTATGAAGTCCGTGATTTACATCGAATCCGGATCATGAACATCCATTTGGACGGACTGGCGCTAGGACAATGGCGCGACCTGACCAAAGATGAATTGACAGAACTATTTAAGGAATTGGATTATACTCCAAGGCAGAGATGATAATTGAGATGCCCCCAGAATACCGGGGGGCATCGTTTTTTTTATTTTAGAAGAGTTTTCAGCAATAATTTTCACTAACTCGTGAATTCCATGCTTTTACTCGTGAGTTTCACGCTTTTACTCGTGAATTCCACGCTTTTACTTGTGAATTCTGCGCTTTTACTCGTGAATTCTGCGCTTTTACTCGTGAATTCTGCGCTTTTACTCGTGAGTTTCACGCTTTTACTCGTTAATTCTACTTTTTTAGGTCAAAAATAAAAAGCAACCTGCTATAGGCTGCTCGTTATCGGCTATAAATTATATCCACCATAAATCAGTCGGGCTTTCATTGATTAGAACAGTTTTAAGGTTGGATACCGCCCGTTGAAATCCTTCTTCTACAGACATCAGCGGATCTTCGTGTTCGATGCTGACGACGTAATCGTAACCGTATGTGCGAAGGGCGCTCATGATGTCGGACCACTCTTGCAGGCTGTGACCGCATCCTACAGAGCGAAAGTTCCAGGCACGGCTTTGGACATTACCATATGGCTGCATGTCAGTTAATCCATACATATTGATGTTATCCTGATCCAAGTATGTGTCTTTTGCATGGAAGTGGTAGATTGCTCCCGCTTTTCCTAGGATTTTGATGGCACCGACTGGCTCGATGCCCTGCCACCAAAGATGGCTTGGATCAAGGTTGGCGCCTATTGCATCCGATGTAGCTTCCCGTAGTTTTAACAAGGTGTAGGGGGTGTGAACGAGAAATCCCCCATGCAGTTCAAGTCCGATTTTTATATTGTGTTCATCGGCAATGGCAGCTACTTTTTTCCAATAGGGAATCAATTTTTCTTCCCATTGCCATTTCAGCACATCTGTATATTCATTCGGCCATGGGGCGACAGGCCAGTTTGGATATTTAGCTCCTTCATGATCACCGGCTGTACCTGAAAAGGTATTGACGACCGGGACGTTCAGTAAGGATGCAAGCTTGATTGTTTTAATCAGTGTTTCATCACTTTCTTTAGCGAATGCTTCATCTGGAGAGATTGGATTGCCGTGGCAGCTGAATGCACTGATCGTCAATCCTCTTGTTTGAACGGATTCCAAGTATTTTTGGCGCTTTTCTTCACTTTCCAGCAGTTCATCAAGTGGACAGTGGATATTGCCTGGATACCCGCCTGTACCGATTTCAACTGTTTTTAAACCGGAATCTGCCACATAATCAAGCATATCCTCGAATGATTTTTGAGCAAATAACACTGTAAAAATCCCTAATTTCACAAGCCCCACCTCACCTTTTCTTTAATTTATGCTCATGACCTTCCCACTTGCCGAGCTTTGATAAATGGCTTCGATTATTTTCGAAACTTTCATGGCTTCCGATGGTTTTACCAATGGTTCCACCAACCCTAGGCAGCTATCAATAAAGTTTTCTGCCTGCTGCAGGTCTGGTGTATCCTCCCCTGGCATCCATACTGCCTCACTATTCAAAAGCATGCCGTGCTTAGCCTGATTCAAGACTAGCGGGAACACATCAAGTCCGCCCTGCGTTCCGGATAAACTCAAAACAGTTGCTTCTTCACGGATATTCGCAGCCCAAGATGTTTCGAATAATAAAGATGCTCCGTTGGCAAATTTGATATATGCCGTGGCATGATCATCCACTTCAAATACCGAGGCATCGAAGTTCCCCCATAGATTGACCTGATCGACACCCTTACTGACATAATTATATGTCGAACCTACGATTTCAATCGGTTCTGGGTCATCCATCAGCCATAAAGCCAAATCAAGCAAATGGCAGCCGTAGTCGATTACGCTTCCCCCGCCTTGCAATTCCTTGCTTGTAAACACTCCCCAGCCAGGAACTTTGCGGCGTCTGATTGCCTGTACACGCGCTACATAAGGCTCACCGATTTCACCGGCCTGAATCATTTTCTTTGCAGCCTGGGCTTCCTTCATGAAGCGGTAATGATATGCTGTCGATAACACTTTACCCGATATGTTTGCAGCCTCGGTTATTGCCTTACATTCCTCAGTAGTGATGGCCATTGGCTTTTCGCATAACACATGCACACCCGCTTGCAGAGCGGCAATGGAAATCTCCGCATGGAACTTGTTTGGCGTTGCAATCGTTACAGCATCCACTTCAGCAAACATTTCTTCATAATTGGTGAAAACTTTCTCGATATGAAATTCACGTGCAACTTCTCGCGCCTTCATTTCATCTATATCCTGAATGGCGTATAAAACTACTTTATCTTGAAATTTTTGAAAAGCTGGGATATGCCTTTTTTGGGCAATTCCGCCAGCACCGATAATACCCATTTTTAATTTGTACATGATGACTATTAACCCCTTTATAAGCGGATGATTTTTCGGGATGCATTTGATTCCATCGCGCCAAGAATGACTTTTAATGATTTTAATCCTTCTACTCCTGTGACAAGAGGCTCCTCATTGTCCACCACACATTTTACAAAGTGGCTGATTACTTCGGAATCATGCTGTCCTTCAGAGTCATTTGTCTGGATGCTTCCCAATTGGATGGTTTCTGTCTTTCCATTATCATGATGGATGATCAGTGAGTATTTCGGATCGTCTTCAAGACGCAACACTGCTTTTTCCGCATAAATGACCGTCGCATTGTCTTCTTTTGCATAAGACCAGCTGGCGGTAAGAGTACCGATGATACCGCTCTCCGTCCGTAGGATACAGGCAGCACTGTCATCAACGTCTGTGTTTTTCTTGGCAGTCGTTTCCACAAAGGCTCCCACTTCAACAAATTCTTCTCCAAGGATATACCTTAATAAATCAGCTTTATGGACGCCTAAATCACCCATTGCACCAATGACTGCCTGATCCTTTTTAAAAAACCAGCTTTCCCGTCCGTCCACGCTCCATGTTTCTGGCCCGGAATGTCCAAAAGACGTCCGGAAGCTATAGACCTTTCCAAGTTCACCACTCTCAATAAGCTGTTTCGCTTTTTGATGTGAGGGAACAAAACGCTGATTATGACCAATCATTAGTATTTTGCCGCTTTTAACTGCTGCTTCATTCATTTCTTCAGCGTCATTTAAAGAAGTGGCCATCGGTTTTTCACAAAGGACATGCTTACCTGCTTCCAAGGCCGCAACTGTGATGCGTGCATGCAGGTAATTCGGTGTACATACACTGATCGCTTCTATCTCCTCATTCTTCAAAAGTTCTATATAATCAGTATATGCTTGCGCGCCATACCTTTGTGCTGCTGCATTCGCCCGGTCTGGCACAATATCACAAACGGCAATGATTTCAGTTTCCTGATGTGCATCGTACTCCGGAAAATGCCTATTTTTTGCGATACTCCCGCATCCAATGACCCCTACCTTCACTTTACCCATTCTGTTCTCTCCTTCACTTCAGCTCTTTGTCGAGATGGATTCCAACGGTTCGGCTTTCCCATAGTTCGTTACCATTCCAAATTCCGGCTTGACCCAATCAACTGCATTCTTAATTACCCGTTGAATCTCTGGATTATGGTAGGTCGGATATGTTTCATGACCTGGTCGGAAATAGAAAATCTTCCCTTTTCCCCGCAGATACGTGCAACCGCTTCTGAATATCTCCCCGCCTTCAAACCAACTGACGAATATTAATTGATCTGGTGCAGGAATATCAAAATGTTCCCCGTACATCTCTTCCTTCTCAAGCTCTATATATTCTCCGATTCCATCAACGATAGGATGACTTGGATCGACAACCCAAAGCCGCTCCCTTTCATCAGCCACCCGCCATTTCAAATCGCAAGTCGTGCCCATTAATTGTTTGAAGATTTTTGAGAAATGACCGGAATGGAGGACGATGAGGCCCATTCCCTCGAGTACTCGCTTGTGAACCCTCGCAATGATTTCATCCTGGACTTCATCATGTGCAACATGCCCCCACCATAGAAGTACATCGGTTCGTTTCAGTGCTTCTTCGGTTAATCCATGCTCTTCTTCATCGAGAGTAGCCGTTCTCACCTCGACCTGCTCACTTTGCAAAAAGCTGGCAATTGCCCCGTGGATTCCATCTGGATATACTTCGGCTACTTCAGGCTTTGTTTTCTCGTGGCGAAACTCATTCCATACTAGGACTCTCAAACAATCTCCTCCATTCCATATTAATTTGTCGGCAACTTGCTCTGCATGTTTAACTATTACCTCTTTATTCTTAACGCAAACGTTTGCGTTAGGCATGATCAAATCTCAGCCGGTTATAAGAACATACTTAATGACTCAAGAAAGTATGAATTTTCAAAAATAATAGTGATAATCTATATTGTAAATTTATGTTAGCAAAAATCAAGCTTTAATTGGTAAAACATTTCTACATTTTTCATTTAATTTCCTTTTCAGCTACAAAATGCGACTCCCGCTTTATGATTTTCGTAGGAATCCTAATGCTCTTTTCCATCATTTCAGGATTTGCAATAAGGTCGAATACGCATTTTGCCGCCTCATACCCTAACTGATACGTATGGATATCAACCGTTGTCAGTGGAGTGCTTAAAAATTCTATGAATTCTGAATGGTTAAAACAGACGACGCTAATTTGCTCTGGTACTTTCAAGTTCTTTTCAGCTAGCACTCCTAGCAAAAGAACACCCAATAAAAGATCCATAACCAAAAAAGCGGTTGGAGCCTCCCTCAATTCCAGCAATTCGTCAATAGCCTTTATTCCATCCGTTCGATTTAAAGGGATCAATTTGATATATTCCTGTGGCACATCCACCCCGGCCTGTTCCATCGCTTGTTGAAACCCTGCCATGCGGGCTTGAATCACCTCAAACTCTGGACTGCCTCCTAAAAAGGCGATTCGCTCATGCCCCAGACTGATCACAAACTCCGATACTTCCCTGGCCGCTTGAACATTATCATTATCAATGAATGTAATGCCGCTCATGTTCGTACTTGGCTTCCCTATCAGAACAAACGGGAAGCCCTGCTTTAATAAATATGGCACGACTTTATCGTCCTTTTTAGAGTATAAAACAATCATGCCATCAACTCTTCTGCCCTGAACCATTTTCACGACATCCTCAAAGATGGCATCCTCCGTCTCGCCGGTTGTCAGAGAAAGACTGTACCCCTCTTTATTACAGAAATCCCCAATGCCCCGAATCACTTCTGGAAAAAAGGGATTATAAAGTGATTCCCTTGCGGAACTTTTCATGACGATCCCAATGGCCTTAGTGGACTTCGTGACTAAGTTCCGGGCATTTTCATTCATATGATAGCCCATTTCCTTTAATACCTTGCGTACTTTACGCTTTGTCTTTTCACTGATTGTCGGGCTGTTATGGATTACACGCGATACCGTTGATGGAGCGACATTAGCCTTTTTGGCAACGTCCTTTATTGTAACAGACATATTCATCACCACTTCCCGTTCACCGCACATGGTTTAATATTCCCTATATTTAAATAGTTATTTAACGGCTCCATCTGCAATTCCTTTGATAATTTGCCTCTGAGCAAAAAAATACGCAATGATGACTGGAATGATGGATAAAGTAAGTCCAGCCAAGGCTAGATGCCATTGTTTCGTATATTGTCCGAAAAAGAAGAATAATTTAAGTGGGATGGTCTCAGATCCTGCGCCACCAATAACAAGGGATGGCAACAAATAGTCATTCCATATCCAAATGACATTTAAGATCCCAACTGTAATGGACATCGGTTTTAATAATGGAAATATGATATGCCAAAATATTTGAAACCGGTTTGCACCATCAATTTTTGCAGCCTCATCAAGTGAGATGGGAATCCCTTTTAAAGTACCATGATATAGGAATATGGAAAGGCTGCAGCCAAAACCTAAATACATGAAAATCAGTCCCGCCTTGTTCAACATCCCAAACTGTCCGAATTGGGCAACAAGCGGTATCATCACAGACTGAAACGGAATCAACATGGCTGCTACAAACGCAAAGAAAAGCAAGGAACTTATTTTACTTTTGTTACGGGAAAGCGCATATGCCGCCATCGCAGAAAAGATGATGATGATGACTACACTGACGCCCGATATCAATAAAGAATTGAATAAAGTCCGGAGGAAATCCAATTGCTCGAATGCTTGATAGAAGTTTTCGAATGTCCAGGTTTCAGGCAGTCCCAGTGTATCGGCAAATATATCCCGCTTCATTTTAAAAGCATTGACAATCATTAAATAAAACGGAGTGAGCCATAATATGGCCAAAATGAATCCGACGAATCCAATAAGCCACAATTTCCATTTTTCCCTCATTACAGCTCAACCTCCCGCTTTTTATTGATATAGACTTGTGTCAGTGAAACTACCGCCACAATTACGAAAAAGATAACGGCCTTTGCCTGTGCATATGCCATATCATTTTCAGTGAAAGCGGATTTTACGATGTTCATCGCGACCATTTCGGTTGAATTATAGGGAGCTCCGTTCGTCAAAGAAAGATTTTGATCATAAATCTTGAACGAGTGTGACAACGTCAAAAACAAGCTGACGGTAAAAGCAGGTGCCACAAGCGGAAAGGTAATATGGCGAAAACGCTGGAAGCTGTTAGCCCCATCAATTTTTGCCGCTTCGATCAAGTCTTCAGGAACAGCCTGCAGATATGCAATATAAATGATCATGATATATCCGGCCATTTGCCAAGACGTTAATATGATCAATCCCCAAAAGCCTGTATCTGTCGTTGATAACCATCCATTAAATGCTTCGATCCCAGTCAGATCACCAATCGCACCGAAGACTTTAATGAAAATGAACTGCCAAATAAAACCGAGAATCAAGCCGCCAATTAAATTGGGCATGAAGAAAACTGTCCGCAGGATGTTGCTTGATTTAATTTTCGATGTCACGATTAGAGCCAAACTTAATCCGATGATATTGATTACCACAATTGCAGCTACGGAAAATTTAATGGTGAACCAAAATGTATCAAGGAACCCTTTATCAGTAAACAAGTCCATATAATTCTTTAGACCGATGAAATCTGGTGTCCCTAGACCGTTCCAATTCGTAAAGGAATAATAAAATCCGTAGATGAGTGGCACGATCACCACCAAAATGAGTGCAGCAAGAACAGGTGTTAAAAACAGCCAATATGCGGCATCCCGATTCCTCAACGAAACCGACCTCCTTGAAATGATTTAATAGATAACGGGTTTTAAATTATAGAAAAATCATCGATCATAACTAAGTTAGTTAATGAAAATCTTGTTGCGGCAAATTCCCTTAGAGACTTTCTTGTAACAAGGAACAACCAATCGACACACTATTTTTCATGCCGATTGGTCATTTGCCATTCCAAACACTTATTTGCTATGAATCTTCTCCCAATTTTCAATGTTCTGTTGTACAAATTCCTCCCACGTCAATTTACCAGTTACGTATTTTTGGACACTTGCACCAAGGTCATCATTCCAACCAACCGGATATCCATTGAACACCCAGCCAATCGTATTTCCTTCTTGGGAGTATTTATAAATTTCTTTTGAAATTGGATCGGCTATTTTTTCTACATCATATCCTTCATAAGCAGGAATGAATTTAAAATCCTCTAAAACGGCTTTTTTCCCTTCTTCAGATGTATACATCCAGTCGAGGAACTTCTTCGCTTCTTCCTGCACCTTTTCATCCGATTTCTTGTTCACTGCCCAATAGTTCGGTACGCCGACTGGCATGCCCGCAGAGTCTCCATTAGGAATCGGAATGATGCCAATGCCTTTTTCCGCTAACTCAGGGTCCATATCATACACTGTGTTATATACCCAGTTACCTTGCTGAATGATTGCAACCTTTTCAAGTGAGAACAGCTCTTCCACTTGTTGGGAGTAATCGAGGCTTGCTGTCGGCTGGACGGAATATTCATTTTGGATATCGACCATTTGTTTAAACTTGTCACCATCAGTAAATTTAACCGTTGGGGCCTTGCTTGCTTCCAACACATTCCCATCAAACTCCGGAGATAAGAATACATTGGATAAATGGTTTCCTGTCACCCACTTCTCTTTAACCGGATACGCAAAAACTGCATCGATTTTCAATTTATCTTTCTGTGAATCCATTTTCTTAACTGCCGCCTCCAGGGCTTCATAATTTGTAATTTCATCAGGATTAATTCCGGCTTCTTTAAATATCCGTTTGTTATAAATCAAGCCGTAACCTTCCTGGTTAAATGGAAGTCCAAGAACTTGCCCGTCCTCTTCCACGCCATCCAAAGTACCATCAAGTGCTGCTGCTGCAGCTTTCGTGTCTTTTAAATCTGTTAATCTATCTTTATATTGCTCGACATCTACCGGTCCGCCAATGTTAAAAACTGCTGGCTCCTCACCGGAAGCGAACTTTGCCGTAATGGCTGATTTATAATCATTTCCACCGCCAACTGTCGATACCTTGATCTTCACATCTGGATTTTCTTTTTCATATTGTTTTGCCAATGTCTCGAATTGCGACTTGAATTCTACCTTGAACTGAAATATATCCAGCGTCACTTTATCCTTAGAGTCGCTATTTCCGCCAGTAGATGAAGAGCAACCTGCCAAAATCACACTAAAAATTAATAAAACAGAAAAGATTCCCCCGTACCATTTTTTTCGCTTCATGCCTACCGACTCTCCCTTTTTCATAAGATTCACGCAATTTTAAGAAAACGTTTGCATAAAATTGTAAAATAAAAGCCTTTCATTCTGCGATAATCATAGTCTATCGTACTTCTTTTACATCACCTCCTCACAAAATTACTTTGCAAACGTTTACATTTATGGGCTTTATATTACCACCTAATTCCATACTTTACAATAAAATTGTAGTATATTGTAAAAAAAGGATGTTAAAAACCTTCTCAACCTAATTATATGATTCAGAAACCTTTGATTATTCCTTTATCCGATTATAAAATCTAATTTATTGTACGGGCCTTTTTCTACTATACAAAAAAAGGAAACCCAACGGTCCCCCTCTTTTCACTTCAATACCATTTTCACATTTGAAGGACCATATTCATCCTTCAATTCATAATATTTATCGCTTGCTTGTCCAAATTCTTTAAACACACCACTAATGATCAATTCATTCGTTTCCTTATCAACGACACTGTACTTGATATTGCTTTTCCCAAACTTTCTGTCATCCACTTTTAAAAGGATCATCTTGGACACCTCCACAATTAATGGCTGCACTCCTCAGGGTGTGTGGTTTCTTACTTACATAATATAACAAATTATTCCGAATTCACAGATCTTTTTACAGTGCAAAATAAAAAAGCCTATTAGGCCTTTTCATTTCGAACTTACGATATCCTCCTTCTGCCAAATAGCTTCAGGACTTCGAAATATCCAGGAATCCTTCACCAAATACATCCCGAACATCATGTATGGCTATAAAAGCATTGCTATCAGTTGACTGAACAATTCTCTTTAACTTGAGTACCTCTTGCTTACTTATAACGATATACAAAATATCCTTTGATTCTTTTGTATAGTATCCATGACCGCTAAAAACAGTGACCCCTCGGTCCATCAATTCTGTTACTTGCTTTGCAATCTGGTCCGCTTCTTTTGAAATGATGGTAATCGCTTTTTTCGGGTTCAATCCCTCAATGATGAATTCCATCGTTTTTGTACCAATATAAAGCATGAGAATAGTAAGCATCAGACCTTCTGCACCAATGATGAAATAAGATGAGAACGCAACGATTAAATCGAAAAACAGAAGTCCATAGCTTAAGCTCCACCCCAAATATTTATTCGTAATTCGGGCTAGGATCGTTGTACCGGCAGTTGTACCTCCAACACGAATGATTATGCCAATACCTGCTCCTGCAAAAACCCCGCCAAATATAGCATTGATGACCAATTCATCTGAAGATATACTCCAACTTTCGGTTAAATGGAGGAAAAGAGAATTAAATGCAACGGCAATAATTGTATAAACCGTTGTCATTTTCGACAAATATTTATAACCGACAATGAGCAGGAAAGCGTTAATGATCAAACTTAACAGCCCTGGTGACCATTCAAAAAGATAAAATAAAATGATGGTTATCCCTGTGACTCCTCCCTCACCAAGTTCATTGGGAATAACGAAAAGATTTATTGCCAAAGCGAAAATAAAAGCTCCTATTAATATAAAGAAAACATCTAAAGAAATCTTTTTCATATTTAATACCTTCCTTTAAGTAATGGTTAATGTGAAAAGAGATAGGTTAATTTCACTGCTCTATAGTAACATGGATTTCCATTTAATCCTTCAAAGATTTGAAGGTTTAACAAAAAGACTACCTTGGGAGTTAAATTATCTTCAATGAACTTTCATTAAGCTCTTTTAGCCATTAGCTCAACAAAGCCGCTGCCAAAGGAAAACGCAGCCAGTCTTTGTGATTACCCAACCTGGATGCACCTATGATGGCCCTCATTTCTCCCTTCACATAGTGCAGTCATTATTCCTCCTTATTATTATCGACAAATGCTAGTTTACTCATCATCCGCCCCGCTTGGTTCAAATCACAAAATTACCAACCAGCATGTTGGTGATAGTTGTCTTCTTTCGCCTCTTGATATCTCCTGATTTTTGGATAATTAATTCCTAATCCGGTTCCATTTCAAAGCTTGACAGTTTCATTGAGTCATGATTAGAATGTTTTATATGTTAACTAATGAATAATTTAGTTAACATATAAAAAGGAGAATGACCATGCACAGTGAAAAACAATTATCTTGGGAAGTAAAAATAAAGAAAGAACTTGCTTATTTAGAAGAGATATCACAAAAGCGTGAACTCGTAACAACGGAATTTGCCGAGCAGCCATGGCTTATGATCGACGGGTGCAGGATGCTAAATCTAGCTTCTAATAACTATTTAGGATATGCAGGAGATGAAAGGTTGAAAAAAGCCATGGTTGATGCAGTACATACATATGGTGCAGGAGCAACGGCTTCACGGTTAATTATTGGCAATCATCCTCTTTACGAGCAAGCAGAACAAGCTCTTGTCAATTGGAAGAAAGCAGAAGCAGGACTCATTATCAACAGTGGCTATAACGCAAACCTTGGAATTATCTCCGCCCTGGTGTCTCGTAACGATTTAATTTATAGCGATAAATTGAATCATGCAAGCATTGTCGATGGCACTCTTTTGAGCCGTGCGAAACATTTGCGATATCAGCATAATGATTTAGATCATTTAGAAGCATTATTGAAAAAGTCATCAATTGAAGCACGTAAATTAATCGTGACGGATACAATCTTCAGCATGGACGGTGACTTTGCTTACCTTGAGGACCTTGTTCGGTTAAAAGAACGTTATAATGCAATGTTAATGACTGATGAAGCACACGGAAGCGGCATCTACGGTAAGAACGGTGAAGGTTATGCCTGTCATCTCCACCTTCAAAAAAAAATAGATATCCAAATGGGTACTTTCAGCAAAGCGCTCGGTTCATTCGGAGCCTATGTTGTCGGGAAAAAATGGCTTATCGACTATTTAAAAAATCGCATGCGCGGATTCATTTATTCAACTGCACTTCCCCCAGCCATACTTGGTGCTATAAAAACAGCGATTGAACTTGTGCAAGAAGAGCCAGAGCGCCGCACACTACTCCAAATGAATTCGGAATACTTTAGAGAAAAACTCACATATTACGGGTTTAATATTTGTGGAAGTCAATCACAAATTGTTCCCATTGTCATCGGAGAAAACGAAAAAACGATGAAATTTGCCAAACGTTTGCGGAAAGAAGGAATTGCAGCTATCGCTGTCAGACCGCCGACCGTTCCTGAAAATGAGGCGAGAATTCGGTTTACCGTGACAGCTCTCCACGATAAAAAAGATCTTGAGTGGGCAGTTGAAAAAATTTCGATTATTGGAAAAGAAATGGGTGTTGTTGAATGAAAATGCCGAATTTAGTCATGCTTCCAGGCTGGGGAATGGAAAAAGGGGCGTTTCAACCGTTAATTCAACCGTTGTCTGAAGTATTTAACCTTTCATTTATAGAATGGAGAGATATGAAAACACTAAATGACTTTGAAGAAAGAGTCATAGACACAATCGCATCCATCGATGGTACTATTTATTTACTGAGCTGGTCATTAGGATCACTAATATCACTGGAACTTGCAAGTACGTATCGAGAAAAAATAAAAGGTTTTATACTTTTTGGCGCAACAAGTCGGTTTACCACAGGAGAAAATTATTCATTTGGCTGGGATCGACTTATTGTCGAGCGCATGAAGAAACAACTACAGCGTAATAAAGAGAAGACTTTGACTTCCTTTTATGAAGCAATGTTTTCCGAAGCTGAAAAAGAAGAAGGTTTTTATCATCAATTCAACGCGACAATTCAACGTGAATTTCATGGAGATGAGGTGTTTTCTCTTTCTATAGGTTTGGATTATTTACTTCAGAAAGATGCTAGAGTAAATCTAGACAGGATTGAAACCCCCTTTTTATTGATTCATGGGAGGGAAGACAAAATTTGTCCACTCGAAGCCTCATCTTTCATTAAAGAAAATCTGGGTGGGAAATCAGAGTTTCATATTATGGAAGGTGCAGGTCATATTCCATTTTTCACAAAACCACAGGAATGTGTGCAGCATATCAAAACATTTATTCAAAAGGAGTACATTCATGATTGATAAACGATTGTTAAGTAAGCGGTTCAGTGAACACGCGAAAACATATGATGCGTACGCCAATGTTCAAAAAAACATGGCAAAACAATTAGTGGATTTGCTTCCTCAAAAAAACACCAATCATAAAATCAATATTCTTGAAATCGGCTGCGGCACTGGTTACTTAACCAGGTTACTAGTCAAAACATTCCCTAATGCCACTATTACCGCTGTTGATTTAGCACCAGGAATGGTTGAAGTGGCAAAAGGAATGACAAAGGATGACCGTGTTACTTTTTTATGTGCTGATATCGAAGAAATGGCGCTTAATGAAAATTACGATATGATTATCTCTAATGCAACGTTTCAATGGCTGAATAATCTTCCTGCAACCCTTGAAAAACTGTGTACACGATTAACGGCTGAAGGGAGCCTGATATTTTCAACGTTTGGAATTGATACCTTTCAAGAGCTTCATAGGTCATATGAACATGCGAAAGAAAAGCTTCAACTTTCCATTGATAGTTCACCAGGCCAAATGTTTTACACTCTAGAAGAATTATCTCAAGTTTGTGAAGAAGCACTCCCCTTTTCACCAGCATTTCCAATCGAGATAACAAAAAAAGAAAAGCTTGAACTAGAGTACTTTCAGACAGTACGTGAATTTTTCACTTCAATTAAAAAGATTGGTGCAGCTAACAGCAACAAAGAAAACTACTGCCAGCGCCCTTCCTTTTTTCGAGAGTTGATCAACATATACGACACAGAATACCGAGATGAATCAGGTGTGAAAGCAACCTATCACTGTTTGTTCTTTAAAATTAAAAAACATGCTTAATCCGAAGATAACCATCTGAGATCCAAGCAAAATATAATACATAATTGTAGGCCGTTTATATAAAGTAACGACTAGTATTTCAACTGCTTACTGTCGATTAACCAGGTTTAATTCAAGCGATTCAGGTCGCCGCCTCCCCTAATTCCTTTGGAGAAACGGCGGCCTATTTACCGCTTATTGTAATGACTCAACTCATGAGAGTGTGTTTTACGTATAATTTCATTCAAATACCTTGCCATCTGTAATATTGACCACTCGATCACATAAATCTAACATTCTTTCATCGTGCGTTACCATGATGGCCGCTTTATTTCTTGACTTCACCTCATGTGCAAGCATTTCAACAACATCCCTGCCTCTTTTGGAATCAAGACTTGCGGTGGGTTCATCCGCTAAAATGATTTCTGGATCATTCATCAGCGAACGGGCGATGGCTACACGCTGCCTCTCACCGCCCGACAGTTCTTCTGGCAAGTGACCTGCCCGATGTCCAAGTCCAAGGTGGCTAAGCAATTCGTCCGCTTTTTTCACAATTTTTTTATCCCGCCGCCTGCCAATCAGTTCAGAAAGTAGCAGAAGCTGATCTCGTACGGTGAGATATGGCACAAGATTCGACGATTGGAATACAAATCCGATCTTTTCAAGGCGTACTCTAGTCAATTCCTTTGGGGATAATGTTGTAATATCCTCATCATTCAGCAGTAAGCGACCTTTGCTCGGGGAAAGTAACGCACCTGCTATTGAAAGAAAAGTACTTTTCCCTGAGCCTGAAGGACCCACGATGGCGACGAATTCCCCCGCTCTCACATTCAGCGAAATATTATCAAGGGCTGTCACCTTATTATCGCCTTCCCCATAAATCTTACTGACGTTTTCAAATAATAGCTTATCCCCCATCATGATACCCTCCCTATTGCTTCAATCGCATCTATCTTCGATACTCGGTATAGTGATAGCAGCGAACCCAATACGGATACAACCAAAAGTAACACGGAATATTTAATGACCAAATCCGTACTCAATTCAAATGGCATTCCTTCTGGCATGATTAAAGTGACGCCATATGTCAGTGCAACACTGATGGCTATACATGTCACGGCAAGCAGCATTACTTGACCAACGATACTTTTTGCCAGGTAGCCGGTATTGGCCCCGAGTGCTTTAAGGACTCCAAATTGATTCGTCTTCTGCAAGGTAATCACATAAAAGAATACAGCCAAAACGAAAGCTGCTATGACAAACAAGAAGGCAATCATCATCGTCAATGTACCCTGTTCCTCTTTGAAGCCTGGTATACTCTGAAGTGATTCTTCTTTCGAAATGAGCGTTACGCCTTCAGGCAATGATTCACGTACATTTCCTTCTGCCTTCGAATCCATTTGCACGGCTATTGTGCTGATTGAATCTTTCTCTTGATTTTTCAATGCAGGATTAATCTCCTGCCACCCCTTAACATTCATGTAAACTACCGGTGAATGGCTGTAAGATTGCTTTTCAGTAAAACCAACAATGGTGAAAACCTTACCTGATAGGTCATCTTTAAGTGAATCACCCAATTTATAACCCACTTCTTTTAAAGAACGATCTGCAACGACTTCACCTTGTTTCTTATTGTCATAGTTCGTTCCTTCTATGACCTTCGGTGCTAAAATCCCACTGGCATCGGTCGCAAAAATGGTGACATCCGTTTTCTCCGATGAGCCGATTTTATTCAATGTGATCATCATTTGCCCTAGCCCTTCGGCTGCTTTAACATCCGACGAGGCACGGATTTCATCTAGCTTTTCCATGGATATGATGGATCGGTTCAATTTATTTTTAGACTCATGCTCCATAACGAAATAGTCGGCCTTCATGTTTTGTATGGATGAAGCATTATCTGAAGAAAGTCCATTAGCTAATCCGGAAATGATAAAGACAAGCAAAGCGACCAATACCATGATCAGTCCAATCAGCAGATAACGTAACTTTGAATGCTTTAGTTCACGTAATGCCAAAAACATCATTTCAGCTCCCATTCCTTTTGTTTACCGATAAAGTCCTCCTGAATCGGTATAACCAGATTGTAAACAATCAATATGAATGGAAGATGAACAACTGATTACATAAGGGGCAACCGTATATAAAAAGTGGTCCCTTTACCAAGTTCGCTTTGAACTTCGATCGTTCCCCCATGAAGTTCAACCGTCTTTTTCGTAATCGAAAGTCCTAATCCGCTGCTTGTTTCACTCCTGTTCCTCACTTTGTCGACTTTATAAAAACGATCAAAGATATAAGGGAGGTCTTCTACTGGAATTCCCATGCCCGTATCCGCGATCATCACTTCAACAGCACTGCCTATTCTTTTAACCCGAATATCAATCGAACTGCCGTTTTCCGAGTATTTAATGCTATTGGTTATCAAATTCGTCCATACTTGATTTAAAAGTTTCTCATCTGCAGAAATGAGGGTTGAAGGCAAATCCATTTCGATCACCATATCCTTTTCCCGCCAATTCCATTCAAGCATGAACAACACTTGCCGTATTTGTTGTGCTAAATCGAAATTGGACCGTTGCAGCGGATCTTCTTCTTTATCCAACGAAGCAAGCAGGAGCAGCTGTTTGCTTAACAACGACATGCGCCTGCTTTCTTTTTCAATAATTGACAAGTACTGATTTCTTCGTTCCTTTGTTAATTCTTCCGATTGGAGGGTTTGAGAAAAACCTTGGATGGATGCAAGCGGAGATTGAATTTCATGAGATACATTCGATACGAACTCCTGCCTCATATCATCTAACCGCTGTATGCTTTGAGTCATTTTCGAGAAATTTTGAGCCAAATCTCCAATTTCATCACTGCGGGTAACGTTCAATTCACTACTATAATCTCCATCGGCAATCCTCTTTGTAGCTTCCGTTAATTTCGTAATTGGCTTAACGATGAAACGCGTGTTAATGATCACAAATAAAAAGCTGAGAAGGAGCGTGAGAACAAGCAAAACTGCAAGAAAAAAGCGGAATTCACCAAACTGCAGCTCTATATTCGGCCTTACAAACAATGCATGTTTTTCGCCATTCACGTTCAATGGGACCCCAATGCTATTAATCAATACATCTTCAAAAAATCCGGTAATAAATAACCCATTATTATAATTGGCGATCCCTTGATAGGTCTTCCCGTTCAAAACACCGGAAATCGTATCTCGATCCAAACCAGTTTCCCGAAACGGCTCACCATATAAAGTTCCTTCACCCTGCTCATTAAATAGATACATTTGATAGTGCAATCCTGCAATATGATTTAAATACGCATCAATATCCTGATCAGGATTTTCCTCATATAAGGAGACGATATCACTTGCAACTTTCTTTATCTTCTCACCATTGTTGGGTTTTTGAACCTGATGATAATAGACATTGGAAATCAAAAAGGCGATGACACTGGCAAGCACCATGATCAAAATGGTTTGAATAACTATCCTGAAATAGAGTGTTTTCACTTCTTGTTGACCTCCAGTTTATAACCTAAGCCACGGACTGTCGTTATAACAAAATCATTGGTCCGCCCGGCAAAACGTTCTCTTAACCGTTTAATATGGACATCAACCGTCCGATCATCCCCTTCAAAATCAGCACCCCACACCAATTCAATAAGCTGCTCACGCGTAAAGACCTGATCAGGAAAACTCCCCAGCTGAGCCAGCAGCTCAAATTCCTTAAGCGGTAGGAGCAGCGTACTCCCATTTAGTCGCACCTCATAACTTTTACGGTCAATGACCGTTTGATTCAATGAAATGGATTCAGAATTCACCATACGGTACCTTCGCAATAGCGCTTTTATCCGAAATAGAAGTTCCCGTGGCTCAAATGGCTTTACGAGGTAATCATCCGTACCCGCAAAGTACCCCTTTTCCTTATCGATAAGTTGATCTTTAGCTGTCAATAAAATGACCGGCAGATCATATTGATCCCGGATTTCCTTACAAAGATCCAGTCCGTCCTTAAACGGCATCATAATATCAACAACGGCCAGATGGATCCGTTCCTTCTCCAGTATCATGGAAGCTTCATTCCCGTCCTTCGCTTCAGATACCATGTACCCTTCCTTTTCCAAGTGAAATTTAAGCAACTCCCGAATATGCCGATCATCATCCGCAATTAATATATGTATCAAAGAAACCACATCTCCACTTCTTTTATAGCACTGGCTAAACATACCATAGCAATAATTAAACCTGTAAAACAACAAATACTAATTCAATTTCCGGTTCCTTATAAACTAGTTTGCCACTAATATACAGCGCCCTCTTATTTTTTTAAAAAAATAAAGTCAAAAGCGAACAGAATCTAAAAACCCTGTCCGCTTTTTTCCTATAGTAAATCGTCATATTCACACTAGTTCAGCCGGATTGATATTTTTATTGCCAAAAAGGGTTTTAAATATTCTGAATATAAATTATAATTGTTTTATTTTAAAACATCTAGGAGGTTACTATGGGAGTAGTAGAGAAAATCAGCGGATTTGCTGGTAAAACGTTTACCTTATGGGTCATTTTATTTGCAGTTATTGCGTATATCTTACCTAATCATTTTATATGGATTGGAGCCTATATTGTTCCATTATTAGGAATTGTCATGTTTGGCATGGGACTTACATTATCAGCATCGGATTTTAAAGAAGTATTCCGACGGCCGAAAGAAGTGGCACTAGGAGTAGCAGGACATTTTATCATAATGCCCTTATTGGCATTTGTATTAGCAATAGGGTTCGATTTGCCCAAAGAAGTGGCTGTTGGGGTTATTTTAGTAGGATGTTGCCCTAGTGGAACAGCTTCAAATGTCATGGTGTTTCTTGCGAGAGGAAATGTTGCGCTTGCAGTTGCCATTGCTTCTGTTTCCACTATTCTAGCACCTATCGTAACTCCCCTGCTTATTCTGCTCTTGGCAAGTAAATGGGTCAATATCAGTATTGGGTCGTTATTCATTTCGATCATTCAAGTGGTGATTATCCCACTGCTGCTTGGATTCATTGTTAAAAAGTTTTTCGGTAAACAGGCAGAGGCCGGTGCAAAGGCTTTACCTCTAGTATCTGTCATTTCTATCGTTCTGATCGTATCTGCCGTAGTAGCTGGCAGCCAAGCTCAGCTGGCTAAAACAGGTTTGCTGATTTTTGCAGTAGTCGTTCTTCATAATGTTCTTGGCTTTTTGCTCGGCTTTTTCTTTGCTCGTTTATGCGGAATGGATTTAGCTAAACAGAAAGCAGTTGCAATGGAGGTTGGTATGCAGAACTCTGGTTTAGGTGTAGCCATAGCAACAGCCCACTTCTCGCCTTTGGCCGCTGTTCCTAGTGCCATCTTCAGCGTTTGGCATAATATATCAGGCTCCGTTCTGGCCTTTATTTTCAGTCGCATGAAAGATAAGAAAAAAGTAGGGACCGTTAAAAATAGTTCGATAAAAACTGACGCATCATAATAAGTTGGAGATGAACCAAAAACGCTTTTCAGTAAATGAATAAAAAAAGCCGATTGAGTGAATCGGCTTTTTTTTGTGCATTTATCATCTGAATATTGAACATTCAAGGGAAAATGACAAATATTCAATGCCCAAAAATAATGAACTTACTGCCTTGTTGTGGTTATTTTTTTGAACTACCTGCTATACTACTAGATGAAAGTAAGTTATAAAATTTGCTAATGATTCGGGTTATAGTAATTGACTATCATTTTAAGGATGAGGGAATATAATGTCACCAAAAATAAAATCTTCAAGAAAAATAGCTAGATATTCACTAATTATCATGGGGGCAGGTTATATTGCAACCACTCCATTTCAAGGTTCATTGCCGTTAGATTTATTACATGGAGGGTTTGAGGCTGGTTTAGTCGGCGGATTGGCAGATTGGTTTGCAGTCACTGCATTATTCCGCCATCCGCTTGGATTACCAATCCCCCATACAGCGCTTTTGCCCAACAATCGTAAAAGAATGACAAATGCACTTGTTTCGATGTTAAAAAACGACTGGCTTTCTAAGGAAAGCATTCAGGACAAAGTAAAACATATTCCTTTTACTGAAAAATTGATCCCTATTTTAGGAAAAGAGATTCAAAGTGATACTTTTAGAAAAGTCCTGATTAAACTAATCAAGCAAATGATTGGTTATATAGATATAGAAAAGATTACACCTTTCGTTGCAAAAAAAATTAAAGCATCACTTTCTGGCATAGACATGAGCAAGATTCTACATTTAGTAAGTTCAGAGTTACTTAACGAAGAGTTTGATAAGAAGGCTTTGGATCATGTTTTGAAAAAAGCTGAAGATTGGTTAGGAAAAAAAGAAACCAGTCACCGACTTGGCACTGTTTCCATGGATGTACTCAGCAAGATTGAACTGGAAGGTATGCTTCAGTTCGCCGTTAAATCCATTCAAAGTCTACTTAACGAAGAGAAACTTGGGAATATCATCCAAAACCTGCTATTAAGTGTCGTAAATAATTTACAAAACGAGAAAGAACCAAATAGAGAAGCTTTAATCTTATATATCAGGAAAGAGATACAAGGCATTAACCATAACCGGGAACTGTTAGAAGGAGTTGAAAAATGGAAAAAACAACTTCTGACAAAATGGGAGCCTGAGGCGACAATAAAGGGAAGTCTACAACAAATTCAACAAGAAGCATTGGATTTCGTCGAAGAAGAACATTTCATGGATACTTATCTGACTCCAATGATTCATCACGTACTGGACAACATAAAAGAAAATAGCACGCACATCGATCATTGGATACAGAAACAAATTACTGTTCTCATTGAAAATAATCATACTCAGATCGGCAATCTTGTACAAGAAAATTTAGATAAGCTAGACAACGAAACGCTAATTGATATGATGGAAAATGGTGTAGGAAAAGATTTACAATGGATTCGGGTGAACGGAGCGGTCTGTGGTTTTATAATCGGGCTTATCCTAACAGGTGCACAGGCTCTGCTTAGGCTATTATAATTCAGGCACCTTCGGCCAATTTGGTAACGGAAGGATACTGTCGTTACCAAATCAACTGGTGCTGATTCGTTGCCTTTAGATTGACACCCCTCATAAAAAAGGCCCTTAACCTTAAGGGCTTTTTAATGGGGAAATTAATCTAATGTATAGGGTTTCCTCTCTTCGATTATCTCCACTTCATCCCGTTCCACAGATTTGGAGTACATATATTTATCTGTTCGTTCAAACCCCATCTTTTTAGCAAGTTCAGTGTTTGTTGTATCCAACAATACTTTTCCGTTATTTCTTTCTTCAGATGCTGGAAACATCTCTCCCTTATATATTGCCTTCGAATTTATCTTAAATAAATTTTCTACCTCTTCTACAGATACATTTTTTATATAAATATTTTCATCTAAATGTTTGAAACCTTGAGATAGATCAGCATGTTTATGACTTATTAACCTTATCGACTTATCTTCCAGTAGACTAAAACTATACTCGCTACCATTATGTATTGCATACTTTCCTTTTCTTATCATAGGTTCCCCCATTTTCAAACTTTATCAAGTATTCAATAATTCTTTATTTAATTTTTCAGCTTTATGTAATTCTGCTAATAACGGATTTTGATAATCACTATAACTATCCATATAAGCTCTTATACCACCAATTATTTTTAATTCTCTTATATCTTTATTATTCTCCAATGCTTTCAATGCATTCTTATATCTTATATATATAAGTTGTAAAACGCCGCTAGTAATTTCATTATAATAATCATTTTCAAGATTATTTATTACAACTTTTATTTGATCGATTAACTGCTTTTTCTTACAATCCATTTTAACCTCCAATATAGTGCAATAAAATAAATCGTATTTGAAACGAGAAAATTTAATCTATTGAATAGGGCTTCCTCTTCTCGATTATCTCCACTTCATCCCATTCCAAAGATTTGGAGTACATATATTTATCTGTTCGTTCAAATCCCATCTGTTTAGCAATTTCAGTGTTTGCTGTAACCAACAATACTTTACTAGTTGTTCTTTCTTCTGATGCTGGAAACAGCTCTCCCTTATATACAGCATAGGGATTAATAGAATATAATTTTCCAACTTCATTTACACCTACTATTTTCGTGTAAATATTATTTTTGTAATGAGTAAAGCCATTGTTCATATCTTTTTTATCATTACTAATTAATTCAATACCTTCCACTGCATCAGATTCTATGAATCTATACTCTTTCCCATTATAGATCGTATACTCACCTTTTCTTATCATTTTTCCACTCACCCCATTATTTGATTTTCCATCACCCAATTCAAAAGGCTTGCTTTCCGTTTAACATCGCATAAACCGGACTCTGTACAAAAAAAACTCCTATAATTTTATAGGAGTTTTTTTTTATATTGGGGATTTACATCAAACCCCATACTCTTCTTTAATTGCTTTATCTGCACAAAAACTATGGAATTGCTTGATTAATTGATCAATATCTTCTTTTCTGGTGATTTTCTCAAGCCATTCTTTAGGAATTTCGTCCATTTTATAGTACATACCTGCCATTGTCCCTGTAATGGCACCTACTGTATCCGTATCATCCCCTAGATTCACTGCTTTTAAAACGGCTTCACTAAATGAACCTGAATTTCCTAAGCACCAAATGGCTGCTTCCAACGTATGAACCACATAACCATCTGACTGAATTTCTTCTTGTGGTAATGAAAAGAAATCTTCCTCAAAAATCCTTAAATAGGATTGCAGTTCTTTTTGGTATATATGATCTTTATCAAAATTCTCATCAAAAAGTTTTTTTGTTTGTCTTATTGCATCTTCAGGAGAATTATTATAATAAAGTCTAAGTAAAAACTCGACATAAATAATGGAACCTACCACAGAACGCGGATGTGCATGGGTAACTTCCGTATATTTTTTAATGGTTTGGATTTTATCAATGAAATTAAAGTTATTAATAAGGATAAATGCTACTGGAGCGATCCTCATCAACGCCCCATTCCCATTATCAAACATGGCATTTCCGCCACATTCTGGCGCTGGGGCTCCATTTTTAAACTTGATTATGGCTTCACTGGTCGTTCTGCCAATATCGAACATTTCATGATGTGGTGTCCAATAACCAGATTCCATATACTGAACGAATTTTTGCATGAGCTCCGTTGAATCGCTTTTTTCAATTAAGTTTTCAATTAAACATAAAGTTAACGAAGTATCATCCGACCAGGTGCCTGGCGGCTGATTATACGTTCCATATCCCGATATATCATTAATAGTGAAAGTCCCTCTTTTTTTAAATTCAACAGGAACACCCAGCATGTCTCCGATAATACCGCCATACATACTCGGTAATAATCTTTTCTTAATGGCTAAACTCATAAAAATCTTGTTATCGTCTTCCCATCTGTCTACCATTCTTCTGCCTGTCATTCTTTACACCTACTTTTTGTTTAAGCACCATTTCTCAGTACCCTTGCTTAACAAATGCCCTACTGATTGATTAAATTCAAACTTTGTTTTTATGTATGCTAACACCTATACTACAACCACTATAATATCTTTCCATTTAAATACAAGAGCAAAATCAGTTCGTATTTCCAAATTACCTGCTTACCATTGTAGGTATCATACAAAGATTTAAAAATGTCCATTTTATTAAAAACCTTGAATGGCTTTAGCCACTCAAGGTTTACACTGCATCATTAAATATTTTTCTTTCACATGCTATTCTGCTGAGGTATAATCAACCTCTGCATTTCTTAGTCCTTCTATTACTTTTTTTATTCGTTTCGATAAGTCTTGTATTTCTTCTAATGTTAAGTCAGCTTCTGCTTCTTGTGGGTTAAACATGCTTAACCTCTTTGTTATACCTTCAATGCGCCCAACAAATACTTTTTCATGGCCGATTGCTATTTCTCCAATAGCAGTATCAACAATAAAATCTTCTATCTTGCCTAATCTATCAAATTCATCAGCTAGTTTTGCTACAGCATACCTATATCCCCTATCTTCAGCTAACAACTCTTCATATGTCTCCTGAATTGCATCAAATAATTCATTATACTCCCAATCTTTCATTAGTTTTCTCCTCCAATAAAAATTAAGTTAAGGTCCTGTAACCCAATCAAAGTATTTCAACAAAACTTCATGATGGTACAACTTTTATGATGTCTCAATTTTCAAACAAATTATTTTCTTTTTGTTCCATTCAAAAAATCCGCATATTTAATTTTGTGTTAACTTGCCTATTCGTCTATATATTATTCCCTTTAGTATATTACGATCTTTGTCATTCTAAATATAAATCGAGTAGTTAGTGTGGTTGATTTATTTAAATGTCACTACAACCAATCTCGTAAGTCTATTTACCATTATGAACTTTTTCGTACATAACCAACTACTTTCCCTTCCATATCAAACTCCCTCCCGTTACAGCAATTACAGTCCCTGTAACGTTTACCCGTTTTTTGCGGATAACGTGTTCGTAACGTAAATCCGTTAAAACGTACTGTACGATGACTTCAAAAAATAATACAACCCTTAATTTTTATATCGTTTTTTCTCTAGTAGTGTCGTACACTGTATAAAGCCAATTACAGTGTATAAATTTAACACTTATACACTTATAAAATTATACGTGTACCAACTCGGTTCTAAATCAAAACGCAAAAAAGCACTCGTTGCCATAAGTGACAATCAAGTGCTTTAAGTTTGTAAGTTTCATTGCATTGTAAAAACAGTATGACAACTATTGTGTTTCGTGACAAGTAATACCTTTAAAACGTCCGAGCTTGTGTGCATTCGTTAGCTCACTATACTTTCCATATCATTGTACCCGCCATACAATAAAATGTCATCTCACCTAAGCTCGTGTGTCTTATTTTACCTTGTCGAGATATGGGGGTGCAAACACTAGCTTATGATGGTACAACCATCATAGAGTCGATTCTTCAAAATGGCCTTTTCTTTTTTTGTACACTTCAAATATGCTTTGTTTTTCAATTACCTGTACAGTTTTGCTACAAGTTCGGTCATTCCTGTATGCAAAATATAAATTGAATAATAAGTGGTGTTTTTACACTTTCAAATCTAATGCAAATTTTAATTATTAATTCTGTTATGTCTACTTAATATTAACTCATAAAGAAAATCAAATGCTTCATTTTCACTAGCCATTTCTTTAATTATATAGTGACCTCCTCTCTCTCTTGTTTTATAAACTTTCCACACTCCTTGATCATGTGCACATCCTATTACTAGCGACTCATCCGTTATAGTATCTAGTACCATAATATATTCACCAATATTTAATTTTTCAGCATCATATCTATTTAAGAACTCCTGTTTTGTCACGTCTAGCCCTCCTAGTATTTAGGTATAACTCCTATAATCTCTAGCATCTCACCATTTAATGGTGTTACAATTTGTTCTGCTCCACCATTCATTAACTTCTCACCTGTAGCGCTACTAGTCCAGGAAGCAGCAGTACCTTTCACACCGTAAGTAGTATCTGTATTTCCAATTACTTTTTGTACTCTATCTTGGAAATCGTCATAATAAGCCTTAAAATCAGCAAATTCTGAATCAGAAATTGCTGTTCTTCCATTGGCCACTACAATTCGATTTAACTCTTCAAGATTTCCACTTTTGACTGCATCAATAGATTTAAAATAAGATTCATTATTAAAATTCCCAACGTGCCTTGCAGCAGGGTTTTCTATATACGGTATTGCACGTTGATCATATGTGTATGGAATACCATTATGAGGTAAAGTGGTGAAATTCTCTCCACCTTTTCCACCTACTCTATCCCATCTTTCTGGTAACGGACTATTTCTATCAATTGGCTGGATGGATTCTTCTACAAACCCCATCTTATCTGGCCAATCCACAATCATTCTACCATTTCGACCAAACCCTTCTGGACGAAGGAGTTTTGTGCCTTTAACAACAGTAACATCACCTTTTACTTCTAATGCGGCATATGCTTCGTGAATCTTTACAAGCTTCTGTTCACTCGTTAAATCATCTCGTTTTCCAATATTATTGATACTATTAAAATACTCCCCAACATTCTTAAACTTAGGATCATTCGTACCCTTAGAAATACTCTCCCCAGAAACACCCTCTACTTTGCTATCCTTCACCGTGATTTTTCTGATAGGCTTCCTTAATTGTCTGCTTTTCCATCATAACTTGGCGAAGGGCTGGTCCTCCTGTGAGGGATACTTTTTCCATACTTATCCGTTTAGGGATTGCTTTTTTACCTATTGCTTCACCTATATTTTTTAACGTGGTTTTTCCGGATTTCGCTATGTCTGTTATTGTAGCTTTTGCATACTGAACCTGCTTTTGCGCAAATTCCTTACTGTAAGGGACGAACTTTGTACCACTCGCTACTTTATCAGCGACTTTGGCCGCACCTGCCACACCGCCGATTCCGAGTGCCATCAACAGCCCGTTCTGGCGCTGTTCCTCGGTTAGCTGGTTGCAAAGTGGAGCTAAAAATTGAATTGATTATAAAATTGGATTCTAGTTATAAGATATAGAAAAGCCCCTAATAAGGGGCTTTTACTATTGTCCATATTAGGGGAACAGTTCAATAAATATTAAAGGCGTTTTAAACGAGGAATCAATCTAATGAATAGGGCTTCCTCTCCTCAATTATTTCAACTTCATCCCATTCTACATATTTGGAGTACATATATTTATCTGTTCTTTCAAAATCCATTTTTTTGGCAAGTTCAGTGTTGGTTGTATCCAACAGCACTTTACCTGTTTTTCCATCTTCAGATGCTGGAAACATCTCCCCCTTATATTTGGCATAAGGATTTATAGAAAATAATTCATTAACCTGATTTATATGAACCATTTTTGTGTAAATATTATTCTTATAATGAGTAAATCCATTGTCCATATCCTTTTTATCATTGCTTATTAATTCAATGAACTCTACTTTATCTGATTCTATAAACCTATATTCTTTCCCATTATATATAGTATACTCACCTTTTCTTATCATTTATATCCTCCATTACTTAGTTTTATATTACAGATGTAAACTTCTTCTCTCTACCATCAAAAATCCCGACTAATATTTCTTCGCCATTTTCAACTTTATATAATTCTGCGCCATTTTTCGGTAGGAATCTACCTTCAAATTTAAATTCAGGTATTACTTTATCATTTCTAGACCCCGTAAAACCGTTTAGTGTACATGGAGGACCATCTGTATTTAAGCCCCCAAATTTCTCCCCATATGGAACATATACATTATCTACTTTTTGTGTCATAAATTTTATAACACCGTAGGTACTTCCTCCTTCTGGAAATGGTCTTTTCCCATTCCAATCCGTATAATCTAACCTCAAACTTTCAACGAAATCATCATAAAGCTTTATATCATGAACATCTTCGGCTTTTGCAACGTAACCTCCAATTTCAGAATATGTGCCATCTAAGTATTTTTCTATATCCTGCCCTGGAATGGTTTTCTGTAAAATAGTTGTCCTTGTAATAGGTGGAACAGCTTCTCTAATTGTTTTTAATTTTTCTACTTCCAAATCCGTTAACTCATCATGCGATTTTAATTTTAATTCTTTAAACTCTGACGAGGTCATGCCCACATTTTTGAGTACATCATCTATTTTAATATTAAAGCCTTGTAGGTCCTTTAATTTTTTTGAGTCAAATTGGGTTTTAACTTTTCTACCGTTAGTTGTTTGTTCACTAATATTTTTAAGCTGTCGACTATCCACATACTTAGCCGCACCTGCCACACCGCCGATTCCTAGTGCCATTAGCAGGCCGTTCTGGCGCTGTTCCTCGGTTAGCTGGTTGCCGAACATGTCTTTGCCGGTGACTGCTTCGCCGAGGCCGTTGGCTGCGAGAAGTCCGTATATCCCGTATTCGGTTTTCTGGAGGAGGCTAAAGCCTTTTGTTGTTTTATAGGCATCGAGCGCGTGGTTCGCCGCGTTGAGTCCTTTGGCCGTTTTGTATAGGGCGCTGCCGCCTTTGATGGCCCGGCCTGCCCAGCCGACGACGGGGATGAATCCAGCGGCGGCCATGGCGCCGGCGGCGATTCTTTCGGCATCGGACAGCTTACGGCCCGTTACTGGATCGACTCCGGTTGAGGCCCTGATTGAATCATAATATCCCGTAAATTCCCCTGTAAAGGTTTTTGTGGTATCCCAGGCTTTTTCATACCACGGGCGGTTTTCGAGTTCTTCCATTTCACGTTCGATTTTCTGGGCTTCGGCTTGTTGCTTTTTGAAGGTCTGATAGTCTTTCATCTGACCGGCGACTTCATCCTTCACTTGATAGACGTCACTATTCTTAAATGCCGATTGGTTGAACGTCATCGGCGAAACGTTGCCGTCCTGTTTGGTGGCATCAAGCAAGGCGCGGAAGAGGCCAACGGCCACGTTTTCCTGCCCGACGGACACATCATATTCCTCGACCAATTGCCGGTCGACATTCTCGACCTTTGTCACGGTGTCGTCCAGCCTTTGTCCGGCCAGCGTGATTTTTTCATTAAAGTCCTTTTGGTTGAACATATCAAGAGGCAGGATATCGTCAATGCTATTCAGGATCCTTTGGAGATCGTTCGCTTGTTCATCGACAAGCGACTTCGCTCGGTTAATGCCGGTCGAGACTTCGCCATCTAAAAAGGGAACCTCGACCACCGTAATTCCGGATAGGTCCGCCTCTTCCAGACTGGCTGGAATGCCTTCCAAAAAACTGATCTGGGTAGTGAATAGTTCCATCCAGGCGTCGGCCACCTCGATTTGTGCTTCATAAAAGCTTTTGATGGCTGCGGCACCGGCCCCTTGAAACTCGTTATCCAGGCCGACGATGCCCTGAAATTCCTTTTTCAGGGCTGTGACTTCCTTCTTTAGTTCTTCATATTGCTTGGCCCGCGACTTGGTTGCGGCCGTCAATGTCTTGGCTTCATATATTTTCATCGCGGCTGGTACCCATGTGAAGACGTATGGGCGATGGCTTCATCCTGTTCTTTTAATAAGTCAATGTTGGCACGGGTATCTTCCACATTTTTCTGGACGATTTTGATATATTGCTCGAAGACCTTCTCCAGGTTCGTTTCCCGGTCAATCCATTTCGAGGTGAATTCCAATTTATTGCTGCCAAGTTCGCCTGCCGGCAGATTTCCAAGCGTGACTGTACCAAGCGCCGTCTTCACCTGATCGACTTGCTTCATTACGGCAGGATGATTCAGTTTGATCGTCGTCATTAAAACAACCACCCTTTTAAATATGATATTTTACTTTCCAGTTGATCTATGACGGCTTCTCCTTTACCTAAAAGTACATCCGCTTCATGAGCTATGGTGCCTGCTGCACTCAGAGCCTTTTTCTCTATATTAAGCATCATGATTTTACCGTCGATTTTCTCTTGATAGTCGTCATAATCATCATGAATGATCGTTGACATTGCCTTGTATGCATCACTGCGGGCATCTTGAAAGTCTTCTGCACGGTTTCCCGTCCAGCTTTTTGCCAAGTCTGGATTTTTAATTTTAGCAATTTCCCCCAGACAAGCGTTCTGTTCGTCTTTTATTTGTCTTTTTGCCTGCTCCAAACGATTAATTTTTTCATTCACATCGGACATTTTACTGGATAGGGCAGAGTGAATTTCACTCAATGAATTTGCATACACTTAAAAAAATCACCTCAAACATACTATTCTCATTATGCAGACTGTCATATTTTTCATAATTTTTATTATAAGGATTATAGTCTTAGAGTTAAATAGGGATAAATAAGCTATTTATGCTAGGTGTTTAGGGAATCCATCCCACACGCACCAATTCCAGAATAGACTTTTTACCTCTTTATTTCCATTTTCAAACATAAAAAGAGAGTGCAGGCTGCACCCTCTAAATATTTACTGCATTATTTAAATTCCTTTTCGTCAAATAAATGCGGAACTTTCACCTTTTTCCCTTTTTTATGATTGAGATCAGGTTTTTCAGGTTCGATTTTAGCTTGGTCATAGACAGCGGTGCCGACAATTTCAGCAACATCTTGAAGCTTTTCTTTTGAGATTTTATCAATGGTATCATCAGGAGTATGATACCAAGGTTCTGATGGACTATGGATGAATAATGCAGCGGGAATCCCAGCCTCTGCGAAAGATACATGGTCACTTCTACCGCCTTGTCCATATGGAGTCGGCTCGCCATTCAGTCTTGCACTTGATGCCTGAGCCAGCTCGGTTACAAGATTCATTTCTCCATCATTAGTTAAAATGACCAAATCTCCTGCGTCCCGGCTTCCTATCATATCCAGATTGAAGTTGGCAAGCGTCCGCTTGATATCATCATCAGAGAGATTGTCCACATAATGCTGTGAACCTAGAAGTCCATTTTCCTCAGCCCCAAAGGTGACGAAGCGAATTTCCGTATCTGTAGGAAGATTCTTCAGCACACGTGCAAGTTCAAGGGTGACGGATGTTCCTGATGCATCATCATTCGCTCCGGGTGCTCCAGCGACGGAATCATGATGTCCAGTAATATAAATGATATCGCTCTTTTTTGCTTTTATGTTCTTGGTTGCTTTTTTCGTTGCCACTACATTATAAGAGGTTTTCTCTCCGGAATAAGCTCCTTCAATTTTTAATGATGCTGTCAATTTAGCTCCAGCATTTAATTTCTCCAGCAGGGCTTCTCCATCCTTTTTGGTTATCGTGACAGATGGAATATACTTGTCATTAGCCCCTCCGAGTGTCCCGTTTAATTCCCCATCGGCATTATTGAACAGGATGACTCCCGCTGCCCCTTTTTCTGCTGCATTCAATACTTTCTCTGCAAAAGTGAGGCTGCCTCTTTGTATAAGGGCAATCTTCCCTTTAACATCGGTTTCCTCAAGTTCTTCTTTCGTTCCTAAACCGGCGTATACCACTTCACCGGATAAATTCCCATTAACTGAATAGGTTAGATGGTTCGCTTGGATTTCCCCATCAAATCCAGCAACGGACAGCTTGACCAGATTTGGGTCTGTATAAGATAAAAAATTGAACTCTTCGATGTCGGCTTCATAGCCATAAGAATTGAATTGCTTTTTGATGAATTGGACGGCCTTATACTCAGAATCCGTACCAGCCACCCGAGGTGTTTGTGAGAGGTATTCAATATTCTTGTAGATTTTGTCGACATCAATTTTCTTAACGACTTTCTTGTCCGTGGATGGCGCCTGTTGCACCTGTGATGAATGCGGCGTCGCTAAAGCGGTAGTTGTCCCGAGTGTCAATGCTGCGATTAATGTTATCGATAGAAATTGTTTTTTCATAGATTGCCTCCCAGTTTAATAGATTACCTCCATAATTTTACAATATATAGATAATACTAACTAGGTAGGTTTATCCCTATTAATGCATGTCTAAAGTAACGAATTTACAAATCAAAGAAATAAGCAGGCCGTTTGACACGTACCGAAAGTTCTCTACCATTTGATATTTTGTCATATTATATAAAAATACCTGGAATCCAAACAGGATTTTCGCTCTTTTTCGGGAAAATAATACAGAAGAGATTGAATTTTTACAGGGAGAAGGCGCAAAGATGTCGATAACTAAATTTGTGATGCCGGAAGTGATTTTTGGAAAAGGTTCGATTGAACAAGCCGGTGAGGCCTGCTTGCGGTTGGGTGCCAAAAAGGCGCTTATAGTCAGCGACTCTGGTGTGGCCAATGCTGGCTGGTTAGATAAAGTCATTAAATCCTGCCAAGATGCTGGTCTTGCTTTTGCTACCTTCATTGATATGACGACCAACCCGAAAGACAGGGAGATTGAAGCCGGCTGTTTGACATTTAATGAACAAGAATGCGATGCCATCATTGGTTTAGGAGGAGGCAGTGCTTTGGATGTCGCCAAAGGGGTAGCCCTTTTAGCTACGAATGGCGGCATCATCAGTGATTATGAAGGCGTTGATAAAGTCCACTCCCCCCTCCCACCCATGGTGATGATCATGACTACGGCCGGATCGGGATCAGAGGTCTCCCAGTTTTCGGTCATTGTAGATTCATTCCGCGAGAAAAAAATGACGATCATTTCAAAATCACTCGTCCCCGATATTGCAATAGTCGATCCCGGTACCTTAACCACCTTGGGTCCGGATTTGACCGCGGCTACGGGAATGGATGTTTTAACCCACGCCATTGAATCCTACGTTTCAATCGCTGCCACACCATTGACCGATGTCCAAGCTAAAAATGCGCTTTCCATCGTTTCCCGTCACTTACGCCCCTCTGTTGCATCCAGGCATAATGAGGAAGCAAAAAAATCGATGGCGATGGCAAGCCTGCAGGCAGGACTAGCTTTTTCCAATGCCATTTTGGGAGCGGCCCATGCCATTTCACATGCCATCGGCGGCAAGTACCTCCTTCCGCATGGGGAAATCAATGCGATACTCCTTCCCCATGTCATGGAGTTCAATCGAATTGCCTCACCAAGGCGATTCAGTGAGATTGCAGACATCATGGGCATCGATACACGTGCATTGACCGAGCAGCAAGCTGGAATGGCGGCCATTCACTTCGTAAGGGAATTATCCCAGGATATAGGGGCTCCCAAGAGTTTAAGTGATGTCGGCATTACAAAGGAAATGATAGATCCCATAGGGATGACTGCCCTTGAGGATGCCTGCATGATCACAAATCCTCGTGATATGTCATTAGAACAGATTAATCATCTGCTTCTTACAGCCCTATAAGAGGTGAAAAACATGAACAAACTTGAATTGATAGATTTAATGACAGGTGTAAAATCTTCAAAAAAAACGTATTACACGGAACTTAAGAAAACTGTGGATCAGCTGAAGAAGAAGAATATGCAGCTTGAAATTATGAATGACATCACTAAAAATATGAATATGGACATCGACATCCAAGAGATTCTCCGAAATGTTATTGCAAAGCTCAAGCAGCTAATTACCTTCGATGACAGTCACTTTGTCATATTGTATGAGGAAGAACCTGCCCTGCTTCACATCTGCCCCAATGGTCACTGCGAACTTGAACTTGAAATTGATTCCAACAATCCGTTACACCCATTTCAGGGTTTCTCGTCTGCTCTGAAAGATAAGCAGCCCATTCAGGTGGAAGTTAAACGGTTACCGGACTTCCCAGAAAAAGAACGACTATTATCCCTTGAGATCGAAGCACTTCTATTGGTTCCTTTGTATGGAAAAAGTAAAAAAATCGGAATTTGGACTTTCGGCAGGAAGAATAAGAAAACATGGCATAAAGATGAACTGGATTTTCTTGAGCAACTATCAAATCAGCTTGCACTAACTTTGGAGAATGCCCAGCTTTATAAGGAAGTCCTTCATTCCAAGCAGGAGTGGGAGGATACGTTCAAGGCAGTTGAAGATATGATTATCGTTTTTGATCACAAAGGAACCGTCTATCAATCCAATGATTCTGCCAGGGACTTTTCCGACCTGGTTCCTTTAATTGAAAAATCTCAAAATCTGATTCAAGATACCTTTTCATTCAATAAGCCAGGATTTCAAGAAATACTCCTTCAGCATGATACCATCTTGGAAATGCATGCCTACCCGATTCAGAATAAGGAGCATCAAGTCTATGGGGTCATTGCTTATTATAAAAATGTCACCGAAAGAAGACAGATGGAGGTCCAGCTATTGCATGCCGGTAAACTTGGGGCGATCGGTGAAATGGCAGCAGGGATTGCCCATGAATTGAATAGCCCCTTAACGGCCATTCTTGGTAACTCCCAGATTTTATTACGGAAAACTCCCCAGGACAATCTGGACTATATGCTTTTGAACGATATTAAGATTTGTGGGGACCGATGCAGGCAAATAGTGAAAAGCCTGCTTACCTTTTCGAGGCAGGATGAGTATAGATTCCACTATTACTCTATTAACGAAGCCATTCATCAGGTTCTGAACCTTTTGAAGTTTCAACTGGGGAAGAAGCAAATTTCCCTTCATCTTTCCCTTCAGGAAGACCTTCCCTTCATAAAGGGCAGCCAACCTCAAATAGAACAGATCATCATCAACTTGTTATTGAATGCCAAGGACGCATTGGATGAGTCCTCTCCATCGGAAAAATCGATTTCGATCACTACCTATTCAGAAGACAAGTTCATGGTGGTACAGGTGACTGATAATGGAACGGGGATTGAAAAAGAACGCCTGCCCTTCATATTCCATCCCTTTCATACAACTAAAGACCGTGAAAAAGGTACAGGTTTGGGGCTGTCCGTAAGCCTTGGAATCGCCAAAGACCATGGTGGCAAGATCGACGTTTTGAGCAAATCAGGACAAGGAAGCACTTTTTTCCTGAGGCTTCCCTTGCAAGCAGAAGAGGAAAGGCGATGATAAGTTGATCAATTTACTTGTGGTAGACGATGAGAAAGAAGTTGGGACTTTTCTATCCCGCCTTTTTACGATGAAAGGTTACCTCGTACAAGTTGTGAATAGCGGAAAGGATTTTCATGAAATCGATTGGAATCAGCAGCGTTTTGATGTAGCAATGATAGACCTGAAGCTTCCGGATTGTGATGGCCTTTCCCTTCTGCAACATCTAAAACAACTACAGCCGCGTTGCAAGGTACTGATCATGACCGGATACAGCACCGTCAAGACCGCTGTTGATGCAATGAAACTTGGCGCGAGTGATTATATGGAAAAACCCTTTGTGGATATTGAAGTATTGGAAAAGCAAATTGACAACCTATTGAATGAAAATGAAGATTTGAATCAACATTTCATCCATAAGCTAGCCGAGGAATCAGGATTGATTGTCGGTGAAAGTACTTTAATGAAGAGTTTGATTGAAACGACATTCAAGGTTGCCCAAAAATCAGTCAATGTATTAATTGAAGGAGAAACCGGCAGCGGCAAAGAAGTGCTTTCACGTTTCATCCACATAGCCAGCCCCCGAAACCATGAACCTTTTATCGGCATCAATTGTGGAGCGATCTCTGAATCCCTGCTTGAAAGCGAATTATTCGGCCATGAAAAGGGGGCTTTCACCGGAGCTACCCAGTTGCGAAAGGGTTTTTTCGAAATTGCAGGGAATGGTACGCTTTTCCTTGATGAAATTGCGGATGCGAGTCCCGCCATTCAAGTCAAATTGCTACGAGTGTTGGAAACACGGGAATTCATGCGGGTTGGCAGCAGCGGGACAATACGGACGAACGCCCGGTTAGTGGCGGCCTCCAATGAAAACCTGCAACAGGCAGTGGACAAAAATAAATTCCGGGAAGACCTATTTTACCGACTGAACGTCGTGACTCTGGATATCCCGCCTTTGCGCAACCGAAAAGAGGATATTCCCTTGCTTGTCCGTCACTTGATTGAGAGAAATGGTCATGGAGATATCTCTTTTTCCAATGAAGCCATTGAAAAATTACAGCAATACAACTGGCCAGGCAACATACGCGAACTATCTAATGTGGTCATGCGCACGCTAACTCTTGCAGACAATAAGTCTGAAATAACAGCCAATGATATCTCGCTATCTAACAGCCAGGTCACTCCGAAGAAGAAAGAGCGTCCGAATGAGATTCAGACAACTGAAAACCTTCTTGAAGAGTGGCGAAAAAAGCTGGTGGCCGACTTTAATGAGAAAGATGAACTGATGCTTGAAGAAATCCTTACGGAAATCAAACAGCTTCAATCCACAATTGGAAAGGAACTCGTCATGCAGGCACTGCAAAAAACCTACGGCAACCGGAATGAAGCAGCCAAACGCTTGCAGATATCCATAAGGAAATTACGCTATATATTAAATGAGAAGAACCAGACATAAAAAAAGGGGGATGCCCCGTTCCAGGGCATCCTCCTCTGTTACTATTCTAGCGTCAATACGATGCGTCCATTGATTTCTCCCTTTTCCATCATTGAAAACACATCATTGATTTCATCAAGTTTCCTCGTCTCTATATTCGTTCTGACTTTACCCTCAGCCGCAAATTGAACAGCTTCCTGTAAATCTTTTCTCGTCCCGACGATTGACCCTTTTACAGTTACCCCATTTAGTACCGTATCAAAAATCGGGATTGGAAGTTCATCATTCGGCAATCCGACTACGACCAGTGTCCCGCCCCTCTTGACTGAACTGTAAGCCTGTTCGAATGCTTTTTTCGTAACCGCTACAGAAATGGCTGCCTGCACACCGCCAACTTTATCCTTAATGGCTTGTACAGGATCAGTCTTAAGCCCATTAACCGTGAAATCCGCTCCCAGTTCCGCCGCCAGATCAAGCTTATCATCTTGAATATCGACAGCAATGACATTAAAGCCCATCGCTTTCGCGTATTGAAGGGCAACATGTCCCAATCCGCCAATTCCATAAACCGCTACCCAATCACCAGGTTTTGCTTCTGATACCTTAAGCGCTTTATAAGTCGTTACGCCTGCACAGAAAATCGGTGAAACTTCCGCAAAGTCAAGCCCTTCAGGAACCTTCACCACATATTTGGCAGGTGCTTTACAGTATTCCGCATACCCCCCGTCCACGGAGTAGCCTGCATTCAATTGATCCAAGCAAAGCGTTTCCCTTCCAGTCAAACAATACTCACAATCGCCACAGGCCGAGTAAAGCCATGGGATCCCAACGCGGTCACCGACTTTCAAGGAAGTTACGCCTTCTGCCACCTTTTCTATGATGCCTACACCTTCATGTCCAGGGATAAGCGGAAGTTTAGGTTTAACCGGCCAATCGCCATGTACCGCATGTAAATCGGTATGACACACGCCACATGCTTTAATTTTCACTAATATCTCACCATATTCCAATTCCGGGATGGGTACTTCTTTAATCTCAAGTTTTTGGTTAAATTCATTGACGACCGCTGCTTTCATTGTCTTGACCTGTTGTTTTGCATTCAAAGTGCTTGCCCCTTGTTTTACATTCATGATTCATATTCCTCCCTTAATTAAGTGGATATTATTTCTTACTCCACTTATACAAGATGCAAGTGCCATGCCAATGCAAAAAGGCCAAGACGACAGCATCCAATTTAAAAAAGTGCCGAAAATTCGGCGCTTTTGGACGAATTAACGGCTCAAGTTGGACGAAATCCGGTTTGTATATTGCAGAAAAAATAGCTCACCCTATAAATGGGAGGTGTCCAAAACATGGACCAATTTGAAAAAGCTTATGAATCCTATAAACAGCAGGGAACACCGCAAGCAAACCAACTTGATTCAGCAGGAAAAGAAGAAATCATCGCCGTAAGGAAAAATGAAGAGGACAATATTATCGCCATCAAGACCAACTCCGGCCGCGAACTCGACTACCCCACTGCCCTTTCGGAAGCCAAAGCAGGCATCCTGGCCAATGTTGACGTCTTTCATAAATATGGACGTGATATATTGCGGAGTGAGCCTGATGGGATAAAAGAAAATAACCTGGATCAACTGCCGGAGTTTTGAGTTTTCGGGGAAACTGCCTGATATGGGCAGTTTTTTTCTGTCTGGAGTTAAACATTAAAAAGAACCAGCATGATAGCCGGATCCTTATTTTTCATACTGATAGGATTCAGAGATTTCGAGCAGTTGCCCACAGGACTCGACAACCTCAATGATTTCCATCCACGACATGTCCAGTCCCAGTTCATTTGCATGGGAAATCTTATCCCGTAATTTCCGGATGGCATTCGCATCCTTCTTCCCTTTACTTTTCGAAGGGATTTGGAAGAAGCACTTCAATTCTTCATCCTTATGTATGATATCGAATTTATCACTGATTTGCAGGCACTCTATTAAATTGATATCCTCATTTTTATCGATTCTCCTCCTATATAATTCGGTTGCCTTTTCTAAACGGTCTTCGCTGATCATTGGATGCCAGCTTCCGTCGCCGAATCTATCCATGATGATATCGCTCATCCTCATTTCCAATAAGGTAATGTATCCGAATATCAGCATCCTGATTGGAGGCTTTTGAAGGTCGGCATGGGTAATCAACTTTTTAATTGAATTATTCTCTAATACGAAGACCCTTGTTTTATTCTTGAAAATATGGAGCAGCTGGATCAAAGGCGTTGAATCCGAAACCATTTCCCTTGGTGAAAAGTTTCTCAAATATTCCGAAATGCTCCCTTCACCCAGTTCTTCCCTTTCGATATATCCGATGATTTCCCCTTGATCTTGCACTGCCAATATATCAAAATTCTTTTTTTCCAATGCTTTCCGAATATCCAGCGCCAGATCGTTTGTGTGGCAAAACTCAAGCTCCTGGGCTATGCTCTTAACCGTGATATTTTCTTCATAAAGAGTTTTAAGACTAAGATAGCTGCTATTGCTTTTTCTTTGGCTTCCATTTAACATCTTTCACCCTCCGCTCAGGAACACTTTCTGCACGATTTTCCGCTTTAAAATTATAGACCGCTAAAATGCATACGGCCCCCACAAATAAAGTCCACCCAAGTGGACTTTATCCCATTCATGTGGATCTTTTTGGTCCATTAATTAAAAACCTTCCACTGCATTGCCTGCTGCCGTTTCCTCATTCCCTTCTTCATTCCAAGCCTTGCAAACATCCACCCAATCCTTTGCTCCTGAATATTCAAATAATTCCGTGGGTGTAAGTTCTATTGCAGAGTTCGTACTGCCGCATGCCGGGAACAATGACTCAAAGCGCTTCATCGATACATCAAGAAAAACAGCTAGATCGTTTGCCAGACCAAACGGACAAACTCCTCCGATGGCATGGCCGGTCTGCTCAAGCACTTCCTCGGGTGATAGCATCCGTGCCTTGAAACCGAACATCTGCCGAAATTTCTTATTATCCACTTTTGCGTCCCCAGCCGCTACAACCAAAATCGCATCATCACCTTCCCCCCTAAAGGAAAGAGTTTTAGCGATCCTCGCTGGGATAACGCCGATGGTTTCTGCAGCCTCACTCACCGTAGCGCTCGATGTTTCGAACTCCATTACATCACCTTCCCGATCCCATTGTTTAAAATGGCTTTTGACACTCGCGATAGACATATTATATTCACTCCTTTGAAATACATATAAAAATAATATCATCCTTCATTGCCATAAATCAAAATCCTATGGATGCTTGAAAACCTAAAAATTAAAACCATTCTTTACAAATTGACGAAACAAGCTTACTTGGGATACTATTAATCATTGGGCAAACGCCTATACGTGGTTCGTAACCATCCCACGATAAAAAACTAGGGAGAGAGTAAAATGAATGTTCGTACACTCGTGATAAACGGGTTATTGGCTGCCTTGTATGTGGCGGTCTCATTGGTGTTTAAACCAATAGCTTTTGAGATGTTCCAATTTCGTGTACCGGAAATGTTGAACCATCTTATTGTATTCAATAAAAAATATATCTATGGTATTGTCGGCGGCGTCTTCATATCGAATCTGCTCTTTTCACCGATGGTTCCATATGATTTAATTTTTGGGGTGGGGCAATCCGTACTCGCCTTGCTGCTTGTCATTTTTGTTTCACGGTTCATAAAAGGTATTAAAGGGCGGATGATCGCCACGATCATCTTTTTCACGTTCACAATGTTTTTAATTGCCATTGAACTGAACCTTGCCTTTGGCTTACCATTCTGGTTAAGCTGGATGACCACGGCTGTCGGTGAATTCGTTGTCCTCTTGATTGGCGCGCCAATCATTTATGGAATGAACAAAAGAATTCAGTTTGAAAAGTGGCTTTAAAGGAATCTTCGCTTCGTGAACCCACTATAATGTAAAAGAGCTGTCTGCATCATGCGACAGCTCTTTTTTCACCAATTAACTTAAAAATGATAAACTATTAGTCAGAATGGTGGTGACCCTTTGAAAAAAGTCCTGACCTTAACCGGTCTACTGGTAATTGCATTATTTATTTTTTCAAATGCAGAATTATTTACTTTGATTTGGAAAAGTGACTTGGATTCAGTTATTAGCATATTGAAGGAAAACCTTTTGCTCACTTTTATTGTGACATTCGTATTGATGTTTGTCCAAAATTCATTTACAATCATCCCCTTAATTTTGCTTCTGACTATCAATGTCACGATATTCGGATTCATATATGGCTACCTATGGAGTTGGTTTACAAGTGTCGTTGCTTCAGGATTCATTTTTTATGCTGCAAGAAATTGGTTTCAGGAACTTCTCTTAAAGAAGATGGGGGAAAAATGGCAAAAAACTGTTGTGGAGCATGGCTTCATGTACGTGTTTACAGGCAGGATTTTCCCGCTTATCCCAACAAGTTTAATTAACTTGGCAGCTGGAGTCAGCACCGTCACTTTCAAGGATTTTTTATTAGCGACGGCACTTGGCAACCTGATATACTTTTTCTTCCTATCGTTAATTCCATATGGACTCCTATCTGTTGAAATGAACCAATACACGCTAGTTGCACTCGCACTCCTCTTCTTATTATTTTTCATTATCTATAAGCGTGCAAAAAAGAAAAAGAACCTAACCTTATTCAGAAAAAATAGGTGACCCACATTGGTCCCTGTTTTTTTATTTAGGATTCTGCATATATTTTTTTTCGATAGTTTGTTAAAATGTGTATGTAATTTTACCTTTGAAATGTCTTAAAATCAGGGAGAATCTCCATGTCCAAACGCTCCATCTTAGCAATATATATCCTATCCGGGATTCTTACACTAGTCGTGTTCGACTTTTTTTTAACTACAAATATCCATAACAAAGAGGTCTTCATTCAACTTCAGAGAGTGGAAGGCATTGTTTTCCTTTTATCAATAGGCTTGATCTTATATCTTTATTTAGCTAAAAGGGAAGAATTCAAACAATTAAAAGAAGCGGAACAACGCCGGCGCACACTCATCAATTCAATGGTGGATTTCGTTAACTTCAAGGATGGTGATGGCAGATGGCTTGAGTCCAATACCTTCGGGCTACAATTATTTCAGTTGGAGCATGTAGATTATAAGGGGAAAAAAGACAGCGAACTCGCAGAATACTCCGAATTTTATAAAGAGTCGTTGATCTACTGTGAAGGTTCTGATGAAGAAACGTGGGTAAAAGGGGAAATTACAAGGTGTGAGGAAATCATCCCTCTTCCCGACGGCAATCACAAGACCTTTGATACGATCAAAGTTCCCCTGTTCAATGAGGATGGTTCACGAAAAGGCTTAGTAGTCATCGGCAGGGATATTTCTGAAAGGGTTGTCGCTGAGAATCAATTATTCGATAGTGAACAACGCTATAAATCATTGTTTGAACACAACCCTTATCCGATGCTGATGCTTGATTTAAATGGAATGATCACGACCGTAAATCCAAGGTTTGAAACGGTAACAGGCTTTCAACAGGAAGAAATACATGGAGCCTCATTCATTAAATTGAACTTTACTACAGAAGATGCGGAACTGATCCGTACATCTTGCCAATATGTCATCGAAAACCATAAGGGGATTAAGAAAGGGAAAGATATAGAATTCCTAACGAAGTACGGGAAGTCCATCTTACTTTCTTGTACCTTTGTCCCGATGATGGTTGGCGAGGATTTGGTCGGGATCATCACTTATGCTAAAGAAGTCACTCAAATTCGAGAAACCGAAGCACGCTTAAGAAGAACAGAAAAATTGTCGATAGTCGGCGAACTTGCCGCAAGTGTAGCCCACGAAGTACGAAACCCGTTGACTTCTTTAAAGGGTTTTGTCCAGCTACTTAAAAAGAGCGACCATCCCTATGAACAATACTACACGATTATGTTAAGTGAATTGGACCGGATCAATCTTATTGTAAGCGAGTTACTCGTTCTGGCAAAACCACAGGAACTTCCATTCAGCAAGCATCAAATCATCGAACTGATGAATGATGTCAAAACCTTGTTGAAACCAGAGGCGGACTCGTACCCCACCCAAATATCAATATCTGTAAAAAACGAAATACCGCTTCTATTATGTGAGGGAAACCAATTAAAACAAGTATTCATAAACATGCTCAAGAATTCAATGGAGGCATCCGCCGATCACATTTGGATTGATTTTGAGCGCAAGGACAATAACCTTTCCATTACCATCAAAGATAATGGAAGCGGAATAGAAAAAAAACGGTTAAAGCATCTTGGAGAACCTTTCTATTCCTCTAAAGAAAAAGGAACAGGGTTAGGATTGACAGTCAGCTGCCGAATCATTGAGGCGCATCGGGGAAAGGTCCACTTTAACAGCGAACCAAACCATGGAACCGAGGTCCAAATCCTTTTGCCCATATAAATATAAATCGGAGGACAAGCCTTAATCTTGTCCTTTTTTTTACGATTCAGAACCATCCCTTGATAAAATTAAAATAGAGAGGTGAAGAAACCCTTGATTTTCCCCCAGAATGACACGGACTCATCAGGTTGGTTCCCAAGTATTCTCGGACCTCCAATCTTATTGAAAGTAACTGTATCCTCTTTTCCAGCTGTACTCATTTGCGTTGCCTCAACTTCCGCCTCTTTTGTTTTGATATCATCTACGGTTTCTTCCTCATCCATCTCCAAATCCATATCCTTTTCGAAAACAAGGACATAAGTACGGCGTTCCCCATCCTTTGAAACTGTAACTGAAATGGCCGTCTTCGCTTTATCCTTGATCTTCACTTTTTTACTGCTCTCACCGTCATATTCAATCTTGGCTCCGCTAGCACTTGTCGTTGCATTCATTTCGACTGAAGCAATATCATTATCGACCTCGATATGATATGTATGCTCATTCGAATCAAAAGGTTTGTTCAATACTCCAGATGATACTGTCACATTGTTCAACACTGGGGCGTTATTGCCTTCTTGACTTAAAGAATCGGTTGACGGTACCTTCTCTACAGAATCCGTTTTCGGTTTCTGTGTTGAAATACTTTCAAGCTGCTGTGCTTTCGGTACTTGGCTGCCACTGCTTGGTTTTGAATTATTGGAGGATTCAGCAGTAGAAGTTAAAGATGATTTATTCCCCTTGTCGGAGGAAGGCAGAGCCTCACTTGCTCCTTTTGTGGGCTCCTTTTGAACTTCATCATCTTTAGGGGCATCTTTATCCTTCGATTCAGTTATCTTGGCTGCGGCCCGTGTAATCGTGAGCGTATATGTTTTTTCATTTCCATTTTCCGCTGTAACGATAATCCTCACTGTCGTCCTACCGATTGGAAGGGTAACCTTTACACCTGCGCTGGTTGCATCCTTTCCATTCACCTTTACTTTTGCGGTACTGTCACTCAATGTCGGGGCCACCGTAACGGACTTGACTTCATTTTCAACTGAAGCATTATAAGCTGTCACATTAGAATCGAATGTTAACGAGCCTTTTGATAATCCAATCGAAGTTAAAAGGTTATCATCACTTTCAAGTTTTTCGATCTTGACGGTATATGCAACCGTTTCATTTATTCCATCACTCACGGTGATTTCAAAAGTATTCATGCCGGTTTGAAGAGTTAAGTCCTTCACCTCACCATTTGTCAGTTTGACGCCATTCACATATATGGCTGCATTCTCATTGTGACTCTCTGCAATCAAGGTAATCTTTTCCATATCATTCCCCACTGTTGAACTATAGTCGTGTACACTCTCTGAAAATTTTTGATCCAGTGCCAAACCTTCTATTTCTAACTTTGAAAGAATATTTACCGTTTGGGCCTCTTCCTGCAGAACAGAAGGACCCTCCGCAGCCTCTACCACGGGCATATAAGTGGATGCTCCCATCCCCACAAGGGAACCAACCAAAATCACCTTCACACTTTTTTCTTTTAACCCCTTATTTAGCAAAGCCTATCCCCCCTATAATTCCTGTAAACATGATAGGGTCAGGTTACCAAATAAATCTTAATTATTTCTTAATGGGGTATATAGCTTGATTCTTTAGGTAAAAACTGAAGGGGTTACATACCAATTTTTACCACCAATTATTTTAATGGCTATTATGGTGGAAGCCAGACCAATCTAACCTTATTGTTATCACTTTTCTTGCGAACCTCTTAAACTGCCTTTAGATAACTAATTTATTTTCACTGTTTTTTCACATTTTCCTTTTATAATAAGCTTACATAACCTGATGAAAGGGTGATGGCACACCACGATGAAAAATTATTTATGGCTGGTATTCAGCCTATTCAGTTTGCTTTTATATCCAGCAATGGCTTCTGGTCATGCTACTGTAATAAGCTCTAATCCCAGCCCGAATGAAGCGATGGATACTCTTCCTGAAAAGATCAGCATTCAATTCAGTGAAAATATACAACCAGCTTTCCATTCGCTTGAGGTATTCAGCCAAGATGGGGATAAAATCAAAATTCAAGACAGTACAATCTCGGAACAAAGTGAAAAAATACTGGTAGCTAAGTGGAAAGGCACTATCGATGAAGGGATTTACTACATAAAATGGAGAGTGGTTTCTAGTGATGGTCACCCCATTGAAGGGACAATTCCCTTTCAATTCGGAGATTCAGCGGGTCTATCAGACCAAGAAAATTCCGATGTGAATGCAGGTTTTCCGAATTTCATCAACGTTTTCCTGCAAAGTCTTCAATACATATGCTTCGCAGCCCTAACCGGAATCCTTTTTTTCCAATTATCGTTAATGAAGGATTCCCGCCTTTTTGAAGCCAGCCGAAGAGCCAGCCTATACCTTTGGCTTTCATATGCAGGTTTAGCATTTTCCATTTTCTTCAGTCTGCCTTTAAAGGTGACGATTGACGCTGGCGTAGGTTGGACCGATGCATTTAATGTGAGTTATATAAAAGAAGTATTGAATGCTACAAACTTTGGAGCCATCTGGATCGTTGAAATTCTAATGTTGCTTCTTCTGTTTTTAGTGATTTATTTCATGCTCGAAAACTCACTGATTAAATCACTCCCTTTCCTTACTATCATAATAATAGCCGGCTTGATGGTTTGTAAGGCTTTAACTGGACATACGGCAGCCGTCCCTAATCAGGTTCTGGCCGTTTTGATGGACTTCCTCCATTTATTGTCCATGGCTTTATGGCTCGGCGGACTTATGGCCTTATTGGTGATTTTACCTGGGCTTGCTGATCGGCAGCCAGTCCAAGAAGATAAGAAAACATATTACTGGTCAATCATTCAAAGGTTTTCCAGATGGTCGTTTCTGTTTGTAATCATACTGATTGTTAGCGGGATATATAGCAGCTTACAGCATGTGCCGACTATCCATTCATTAATAAACACGACATATGGACAATTGTTACTTGCGAAAATTGGTCTCATGTTGGTCATGATCGTTTTCGGGGGCTTTCATTTTCTCAGAGGGAAAAAGCAAACGAAAAAACTTGGTTATAGTGTGGGAATGGAGTTTGGTTTAGGAATCATCATACTTCTCGTTGCAGCTCTATTGACAAATGTCCAAACTGCCATGTCTTCTCCCGGGCCAATAGAGAAAACCTTACAGACTGACGAAAATAATGAGGTCACATTAATGGTGACTCCCAATGAAGTCGGGGATAACCTAATTCAAGTAGATCTATCCAATGGCGGCAAGCCGATTGAAATAGAACAGCTTACAATCACCATGCAGCCAGTCGATACGCCAGGCGGTGAAATAAAGCTACAAATGCAGGAAAAAAATAAAGGTACATTTACATCAAAGTCTATATTAACCATGCCAGGAAAGTGGAATATCCATGTTCACGGATTAACCGAAAGTCTGGATTCAATCAATGTTGATTTTACAATTTTAATAGGGAATTCATAACAGGAGGGATTTATAAAAATGAAAAACATTTCAAAGCTACTTATATCCACATTTGCTGCATTATTCATTTTCTCCGGTTCGGCGAATGCACACGTTACAGTCAAACCTAGTTCATCTGCACCTGAGGCATGGGAAACTTATACACTCAAAGTGCCCGTTGAAAAAGAAACTGCCACTACAAAGGTGACTTTAAAAGTACCTGAAGGGATTACTTTTGAAAGCTATCAGCCTGTACCAGGATGGAAAGTGACAACCGAAGGTGACAAAGATGGGCATGTAAAAACGGTAACTTGGGCAGCAACTGATGCAGGAATATCCGCTGGACAATTCCAGCAGTTCTCATTCGTTGCCCAAAATCCCAAAGAAGAAACGAATGTGGCCTGGGATGCATTTCAATATTACGAAGATGGTGAAATTGTCGAATGGAGTGGTGATGAAGGCTCAGAACTCCCGCATTCTGTAACGGAAATTTCAGTTGCGCCAAAGGCAGATGCAGAATCTACGGACCATGGTCACAAAGATGCAGCTGACACTAATGATTCCAAGACAACTGACAATTCAAAGGATTCCTTAACAACAGAAGATGCTAGCAATCAAACGCTAATCATCACTCTGGCTGTCATATCACTAATTCTTTCCATTGTAGCGCTTTTTGCAGCTCTAAGGAAAAACAAAAAATAATCATTACATGATGGAAGGTGCCCCATATTTCTCCCGGGGCACCTTTTTTCACTTCTAATATTCCATGACTACTGATTTACTCGGTAACTTAAGGTTTTCTGATTCTATGGTAATCTTAATGGATTTTTCAATTCTTTGTTCCCCTATCGTTAAGTTAAGCATTCCATTTCCCTGTGCTTTTTTGCTGATTCCCAGATCTTCGGTATTTTTCACTAACTGTGCGTATAATTCCGCTTCAGTTAACTTACGGTCAAACTCCTTTTCAGCAATCACTTTCAAGAGCGCTGCTGCACCGCTTACATGAGGCGTAGCCATTGACGTTCCGCTCAGCCTCGCATACTTATTCCCTGGATACGTAGAGAGAATATCGACCCCTGGCGCCACCAAGTCAATCTCATCATTTGTATTTGAAAAATCCGCTAAATTCCTGCTTAAATCCACAGCTCCGACTTCCACTACTTCGGGATATGCTCCTGGATAATCCAATTCATCCGTTTCATGTCGCCCATCACCACTATTTCCAGCTGCGCAAACAACAAGGATATCGTTCTGAAGGGCCTTTTGAATGAGTATATGTTCAGCCTCATCCGGAGGACCGCCAAGTGAAAGTGAAATAACTGAAACCTTTTCTTCATTAGGTCCCCGCCAATTGATTGCATACTCTAAAGCTCCATTAATCCAATCTATTTCGCCTTGTCCCTGACCATTTAATGCCTTTAACGCTAATATGCTTGCTTTCGGAGCCACTCCCACTACACCAGCATTATTAATGGCAGCCAAAACCGTACCGCTCACGTGTGTCCCATGTCCGTTATCATCTTGAAAATCCCCGGTATTGGTAAAATCCTTTCCACCGATGATTCTTTCTTTGAGGTCTGGATGTCCCTTATCAATGCCTGTATCGATGACGGCAATTACCACGCCCTCACCATAATTGCTTTTTTCCCAAATTGCAGGGGCTTTCACAAGTTCAACACCCTCAGGAATCTTCTCTTTCACCGCATCCATTACTTCTAGAACTTTGTAAGGTATTAATCTTTTTTCTCTTGTCATTTGATTACCCCTTCCTTCGTTCAAAGTTAAACTGCCATCAGTGTGGGGATTTGCATCCCGTCTGGCTGCCGTCTACCGTTGAAAGAGATGAGATCAAAAAACTCTTCTCTCTTATATATACCAGATTTTTGAAAATAAAAAATAAGTTTTCCGAAAATTCGGTCTAAATAACTACTTTTTATTTCTTTTTCAGTTACTATCTGGTACTCTTATTATAGAACAAACGTTCCCGTATTTCCACATTTTTTTAATTATTGCACAATTTCATTTCTCAACTTAGCGCTTGTTCAAATAAAAAAAGAAGCGACTCTTAATCGAGTCAGCTTCCATGAATGTTAAGCTGCACCGCAGCATTTTTTGTATTTTTTCCCGCTTCCGCATGGACAAGGTTCGTTTCTTCCGATTACCGGTTCCGTATGGACATGCGGCATTTTAGCTGCCTTCGCACTTTCCATGATAATTTGCGTGCCTTTTTCCTTCATTTGCTGATAGCGCTGTTTAAATAACTCCATTACATCTTTACTGTACTTTAACGTATCTTCCGCGATATCCATTGCCTTTTGCTTGGAAATATTATAATCCTCCAGGGCAAATTGATTATCCCTGAAAGAAACCCTCACTCCAAAATGCTGTCCTGCCTGTTTATTGCTCTTGAGCTCCTCTACGAATTCAAGGTATACTTCCTGGCAATCACAAGTCTGATGCATGCAATAATAATCATATATCCAATATGTTTTATCTTCATACTTACTCTTTAATGCAATTCCATCCTCAACGCCAAAAACATCCAAATATTTAATCGCTTTTCCATCGAGTATCTCAAATGGATCAATCGTCCTCATCTATAGACACATCCTAATTCATCAAAATTTATTCTTCCTATGTATTGTACAACCTAATTCATCAATCGTCACTTGAAACGAAGTCTGCCTAGGACAAATCCCATTCGTTAAAACAGATATAAGAAATCTTATTGAAGGCAAAAAAAAACAGTTGCAGCAGTGTGTTTGCACTGCTGCAACTGCCCCCTTAATTTTTCATCCGATCCATGTGGTCAATTCATCAATCGGTGTTTTCTTAGCAGGTTTCGGCTCCATGTCAGGATAGCCCAAATATATGAAGGCCAATACTTCTCCCTTTGAGGATAATTTGAAAAATTCCCGGACCTTTTCATGATATGTTATTTTCCCCGTTCTCCATACTGCACCCAAACCTAGGGAATGTGCAGCTAGAAGCATGTTTTGGATGGCACTGTTCACTGCCGCATATTCCTCTGAAACGAGGACATTATTCTTATCACTAGGCTCTATGCCCACTGCGATGATGACTGGAGCCCTTAAGGGATTCTTTTTTTGTCTTTCGAGCTTGCTGATTAGACTTTCCGGAGTATCATCAGCATTTTCGATTCTTGTTATTTCTTCGAAGACCTGCCCAAGTTTATTTCTTCCTTCTCCTGTCAATACAAAAAAGCGCCAAGGCTCCGTTCGGTGATGATTAGGTGCATATGTTCCAGCTTCGATGATTTGTTCGATCATTTCTTTCGGTATCGGATCTTGCTTAACGATTCCAATGCTTCTTCTCGTTTTTATAGCCTCGATAGTTTCCACGTTATCTCCCCTTATCCCTTTATCTCCAATAGTTTCTGTTTCAGTTCATTTTCCATTGACGCCAATTCCTGCTCGGCTTGTCGGCGTTTATGCCTGCCTTCTTCCTGAATCCGCATGGTTTCCTCAAGCGTGGAAATCAAGTTGGCTTGAGTATTTTTTAATGTTTCGATATCGACAAGTCCCCGCTCATTTTCTTTAGCCGTTTCAATGGTATTCGTTTTCAGCATCTCAGAGTTCTTCAGTAACAAGTCATTTGTAGTCTTGGAAACCTGCTTTTGCGCTTCTACAGCATGCCTTTGCCTGATTAGGGTCAGTGCAATCGCAACCTGATTTTTCCAAAGAGGAATGGCCGTCATGATTGAAGATTGTATTTTCTCGACTAGTGCCTGATTCGTGTTTTGAATCAGCCTGATTTGCGGTGCGCTTTGAATCGTGATTTCACGACTCAATTTCAAATCATGAAGCCTTTTATCCAACCGTTCAGCAAATTGGCGCATATCATTGACTTCTTGAAACTTCATTTGATCATTGCTTAATTCAGCGGACTTCCTTAGCTCCGGAATCGTTTTCTCATGGATTTCTTCGAGTTTTATTTCCCCTGCTGCAATATAGACATTCAACGCCTGAAAATATTCCTTATTCGTTTCATATAGCTTTTCAAGGATTACGATATCCGATAACAGGATATTCTTGCTCCGATCTAGTTTTACACTGATTCGATCAATCTGGGCCCCAGTTTTCTGATACTTGGAGAGCACCTCCTGTACAGATCCCGAGAGCTTCCCGAACATACGCGCAAAAAAAGAGGGCTTATCCGGTTTAAGCTCATCCGGACTCAGCTCGTTTAACTTCTTCATTAAATCACTGATAATGTTGCCTACTTCACCCACATCTTTTTTCTGGACATGCTCAAGCATGGAATTAGAAAAGGTCAGGAGTTTTGATTGGGCGGGTGTACCATAGGATATCATTGCCTGATGATTCGTTGGGTCGATTTGTTCGGCAAGCTGATAAGCCTTTGCCCTGTTCTCTTCAGGAATGACATCAATCAGTTTTACTGGTTTCGTTTCCTGGGAAGATACTTTCTCCAGCTCCTGCACCCCATCAAATGGATTGGCTAAAAGATCATCGATCAAACTGGCATTATTCGTTTTATTCAACAGGTTTGGATCATTGTTATTCATTTTAACCTCCTGCTTTCATCAATTACTTGTGACTCTTTTCCAGTGTTAATGGATTGCTTAGCAACATCCAATTCGAAGTTAAGGTTATCGATATCATCGGCAATCACTTTATATAAATCTTTTTCTATCGTTTTAGTGAGTTCCTTTAAGGTTTTACGAGTTTCCGTTAAGGAAAGTTCGAGTTCCTTATTCTTTTTTGGCTGCTGTGATAAAAAAACATATTTCTCTGCGAGTTCCGTAGCCGAATCCAGATGCGAGTAATAAAATTGCTCCGCCTGGTAAAACCGCTTCGGTTCTTTTTTCGTCAGACTATATATTTTCCTGATCATTTTAATCATATCCTTCCTCTGTTTAAAAGAAGAGATATGCCTGACCGAGATGAGTGCCTTTTGCACCCGCCATATCTTTGGTTTTGCCTCAATTAAATTTTTCTTTATATATTGGTATTCTTTTCTCGTCAATTCATGTTTTTTTAGGAATCGCGAGGAAAAATAAACGGAACTTAGCCAGTATGCAAGCACCCCTCCTGCTAAAGATATGACAACAGACAGGACAAACGGTTGATTCAATACGAAATAGCTAATCAACCAAACCGGAAAAACCATTGGAAATGCAATCAATATCGGAACAGTATCAGCAAGAAATCGATTCATTATCATTACACTCCTGACTTACACTCTTTTCTATATATACGGATTATCATTGAGATTGGTTTCAAGATGGATAAAAGAATTTCTCCTATCCTAAACGATATAGGAACAGGATGGTTTCTGCAAATTTATTGAAATTTTTTCTGTAGACTACCTCTTCTTCCCACTGTTATGGGCTAACGCCTATTCACTTCACCGGAACTTACATAAGTTATAACGTATCCATCCCGATTTTAAAAAGGAGAGTTGACTATGAATTCATACGGATTTTATCCTTTTCCACAACAAAATGGAAATCACCAGTACTTTCAGTCTAATTATAACCCATATTTCCAACAGCCTGAACGATTTGAATATGTGCCACAGCAAGATTGGGACCTTCAGCAGGTTCAAGAAAATTCATATGGCCAAGTGCCTGACCAGTTCGATGTTGAAAGGCAGCCTCAACAACTCGAAAGAAGGGTCCGGGAACTTGAGCGGCAAAATGAGCGTCAAACGAGGGAACTCAGTCGGCAGAACCAAGAAATTACGCGGATAAATAGGGAAGTGAACCGCGTTAACCAAGAAATCACCAGGCTAAGTCAAGCCGACCAGCGACATACCAATAGGTTAAACAGGCTTAATCAAAGACTTCGGGCAGTGGAAAGAAACCTAAACATCCCCTTCTCTGCAACAGATGATGGTTTTTAATGGAGGAAATGGCAGGAGCTCATTATGGGCTCCCGCTTTTTTTATGCGCAATGCTTTTATCAAAGCCTGTTTTAATCAGTAAAATCCAGTACATGAGATTTAATCAAACGATTGATTAAATCTTTAAAGGTTCAATAAACGCCCTTGTCTAAATTACTTAAACTGATTAATCACTCCTCAAAACCATCCTCGGTTTCCCTTAACAGCCCTACCCACATCCTCCATGGCTATAAGTTATAATAGCCGCTATAAAAGCCATTTTTACGAAAGCGCGTGTACCCTTGAATTTCAGTACACCATTTTGAAGAATACCGATTCGGTCATAGAGTTTTATGATTTCACTCATATCAAGTGTCATATACAGAATTGCATTTCCTTGCCTGGCAATGCCTTTTTACATATTGATTAATTTAAAGTTTGGATTGAGGATCGATACCCACGGTCGGTTAGTCGATCAAAAGGATATCAGCTTCATGTATCAAGAAACCGCGATATTAAGTTTACCTTTCTTCCCCAAAAGCTAGATAACCTGGAGCTGAACTGCATCACATATCTCCATAAGCCGTTCCTTGGAATGACCGCCACATTATATGGGAGAACCTTGCTTTCTTCTTTAAAAACGTAGTTACGAATTACTGATGAGCCCAATAAAAAGAAAATAGGAAACAGCCACATTCCTGCGGCTGCTTTCCTATTTCCCACTAGTACTTTTAAATAAAAGGAAGTAAAAACACCCTGTCTACAACTTATCTTTCGTATCTTCATCTTCTAACTCATAATAACCATCATAACTAGCCTCATCATAGATATCGAACTGATAAACATTTTCTGGCACCAGTCCGTATTTAACACCTAGCTCCATCAAATTGATTCCTACTTCTTCCTGAATTCGATACATTTCATCTTCAGTAATGTTCACTAAGCTTAAGCCTCCTCCAGAATCAGGTTTCAAATCCGGCATTTCCAGTTTGTCTTTTAGTTTCGTTTTGTAATCCACCTTTAATGTGACCGTACCTGAGTCCCATTCATCTGCTAAACCAAGCTTTAATTCGAATTTGCCGTTAAAATAGTCTTTCTTTAAGTTAAGGTCATTCGTTTGTTTAAAGGTCCCTTTAAAAGCGGAAGGCATATTCGTGAAGTCGCCGCCGACGAAGTTAAGATTGAAATCTCTTTTGATTTTTTGCTTACCACCCTGTTCTCCGGCAATATCACTCTTCATCGAAAACTTGATTTCCACAAGGTCCTCATACTCTTCTAACTTATAAGAGGCATTAAGATTCTCTTTCCGAGTATCTTTTTTAATGGTCACATCATTTGTAATCCGGAACATAAGCTTTGGTTCCTCATCTTTTTCTGGAGTAAGTGCCACGCTAAATTCTTCGGTTTTCCGATCTTTGCCATATGGAACGTTTTTGCTCCTCAATTTCATGTTGACTTGATTCTTACTGCCTCCAAAAGCAGTTGTTACTTTACGATCGATTATTTGCTCATCCTTATCAATAATCAATGTAGAAGAAAATCCTTTAGAAAAACGGAAACCCTTCGTTTCTTGCTTAGCAGCTTTTAAACCGTCCAACAATTGCCGTTTCAATTCTTTAGCATCAGGACTCCCAGCCTTTGACACCTTTTGTGCCCTAGTGACTATCATGTTATGAAGCTTTTCATCTTTTATTAAATGGTCCATGAAATCATTTACTAGGTTTTTAGTTTCCGAAGAAGATAGTTTAAGCGTCACTTCCCTTACCTTCATCGTTTCGCCTTCACGTTTAAACTCCACACCTTTTTTCATCTTAAAGTTTTTACCTTCCAAATTGTCCAACAGGAACGCCCCATATCGTTTTTGGATGTATTCCTGTTCTTTCTCCGTCAATTTCAAGTCTTGCCATTCAAGATCGGATACTTCCAAGGTTTCAGTGCCAGCATATGATGGATCGATCATCCGCATGAACTCACCATATTCATCAATATTTAAATATAAGAATTTCTCATATAAGATCGGCACCTTCAAACCGAGTCGCTCCTTGGTTTGGAACATTTCTACATCCAATGCCCTTTCCTTATCGACATTCAAAGCTAATTTATAATAACCTTGATTGCTTATTGGATCCTGTTCAGTTTTGGCAGTAAGAGATGCCTGGTTAAATGATTCTTGAATCATTTCCAGGTCTTGTTCATTCGATAATGAATCCATTTCGACTTTTCCGCTTAGAGTCATCTCCGAACTTGAAGGTTCCTTCATCATTTTCTCTTGGAATTCAATTGTATCGCCATATTTATCGACCCACCCTTCTTTGGAACTCTGATATGTTTTATATTCAGAAAGAAGATACAGCTCTTTCGGGGATTTATGAAGAATAATAGCTGCGGCTGCACTCGAAAACATGATAAAGGCCAATATTGCAGTAATGATTAACGTTCTTTTCTTGAATTGCCTTTTGGTAGACCTTTCCTCGAATAGTTCTTGCCTCACCTCGGAAGCAGCTGGTTCCTTTTTTGTTATTTGTTCTTCACCCACAACAGGAGCGCCACATGATGGGCAAAATCGAGAGTCCTCGTTCAAAGGATTGCCACAAGATTTACAATTTTTCATTTTTTATGTCTCTCCCTTTTGTTACTCGTTACACCTTTTACATGCATTAAATAAGTACAACCACGAAAAAATCACGTTCCTTGAAAAACCTAGGTCTTTACACCAAACCTCTTCTTTTCTGACAATTTTGAATATCAGTTTTTCAATTTCTCACCTCAAATCCATTCATTGTTAGCCTTATAGATCAACCAACCACGCGTAAGTTTCCTTACGCCCTCTGTATAAGTATGTAAATGATTCATGAGATAGTATCACAAAAATCCCTTAAATAAATAGTGCGCCTCCCTGCCGTTTTAAGAGACAGATATTCCATTATGAAAAAAAAACAAAAAAAGAACGGGAGTAAGCTTCCACTCCCGTTCTTTCTCGATTACAACATTATCTCTTTCAACTTTTCGTTTCTTGATTCCTGTTCCTCAGAGGTAGATAAGTCATACTTCTTCAATAGATGAAAAAGTTCATTCAGTGTTTCCTGCGAATTCGCTTTTTCCAGATAACGATCTAATGTATGACTCAAAACCGTTGGTAAAAATGCCTTTTGACTCTCGAATTTCAACCTGATATCTTGTTGCGAATGATTAAGATTGCATGTCCCCATATAAAATTCACCTCTCACTTGATTCTACCATGAGTATTATAGACATTACCTTTTCAATTCTTCATCCTGCTTATAGTAGTCCTCTACCTTGATGAACTCCGGCGAGGTATGTGTGGCCATGATGCCATGATAACTGATATCCAACCCGAGTTCTTCTTCTTCTTCAGTGGACCTTATAGGGAGCCAAACATTTATAACTTTAAAAACAAGCCATGTTAATGAAAAGCCCCAGATGCATAACACCACTAATCCTAATGTTTGAACACCGAGCAAATGCCATCCCCCACCTGCAAACAATCCGTTTTCAGTGGAGAAAAGCCCTACCGCTATCGTACCCCACATGCCTGATGCCGCATGAACAGGAAAGGCGCCAACCGGATCATCGATTTTTCGGGCTTCCAACCAATTTGTCGCAGCTAACATAAGCATTCCAGAAACTGCTCCAATCAGTATCGCCGCCAAATCACTAACGAATGCACAGCCTGCTGTAATCCCGACAAGACCTGCAAGTGAGCCATTGATGACGGAAGGTGCATCCGAGCGTCCATACCTAAATAGTGTATAAAGCAAGGTCACCGCTCCCCCTGATGCAGCTGAGAGCATCGTGACAATGGCAATATGGCCAATTCGTCCATCTGTAGCCTGCAAGGTGCTTCCTGCATTAAACCCAAACCAGCCAAACCATAAAAGGAATGCCCCAACGGATGCCAACGGGAGATTACTTGGCAGCGAAATGGAACTGACCCCCCGTGCAGTGAATTTACCTGCTCTCGGCCCGATTACAATGGCAGCTGCAAATGCAGAAAAACCGCCTAGCGCATGAATGACCGCCGACCCTGCGAAGTCCTGCATGCCCAACCGGCTTAACCAGCCACCACCCCATACCCAGTGACCAGCAATCGGATAGATGAATGCCGTCATCATTACCACAAAAATAAGATACGCCCGAAAATTAATCCTTTCCGCAACTGCTCCCGAAACGATGGAAATAACGGCGATGACGAATGCCCCTTGAAATAACCAAAATGCATCCATGGAAATCGTAAGGTCAATGTGCGACAAATCACCTTTTAGCAGAAAGCCGCTGGCTCCGATGATTCCAAAAACATCCATTCCATACATTAAGCCAAAACCAACGACGAAATAGCAAAGCGTTCCGATCGTGATATCGGCAAAAACCTTCATGATGATATTCACATTATTCTTCGTACGGACGAACCCTGCCTCCAATAAGGCAAACCCGCCCTCCATTAAGAGAATCATGGCTGCTGTAAGTACCACCCATATCGTATCCAAGCCAGCGTTTAACGTTTCAAGTGTCATCTTGGTGTTCCCTCCACTTTCTGCCAGGCCATTATTTCGTTAATGATGTCTGATGGTAAATTCAATTCCCGTTTTTCCGGTTCTTCTTCAAGTAAACGGATCACTTCATTTAAAAAGGCGACCTTCTGTTTTATCATCTCAATTTTTTTATATCTATCTTTAACATTCACCAAATGCTCAACGGCCTGGTGATGACTTGGAGCACGCCCTGTAAAAAAACGTTTAAATGGTGATAGGGATTGATACCAAGCTTCCTCAGCTCTTCGTTTTTGCTCATATTTATGTATTTTACTTTTGATCGCTTCAATTTCCGATTCCTGTTTGCTTTTATGAAATAGCAGTCCTTTTATCACTTCTTCAGATGAAATTTCAAAAACAACTCTACTATACAAATCGTCCCTAATATAAATGTCATATCACCTCACGTAATCGCGTTATGTTTTCTATAATTATATTAATAATTCTGAATTCAGTCAATAATTAATCAATAAAAACGATTTGTACTACATAGATTCGATTTTTACAACGCTTTTGCCTGTTCCCTTTCAATTAATCAAACGTTTGATTAATTGAATGAGCTAGTTAAACTCTTGATTTGAAAAAGAATTTAATGCGCTTCATTTCCTAGAGAAATTTGGAAGGTATAGATACTCATTTTTTCCTTACTCTAATAGGGCAGTTACAAACTAGGAGGTTCATATATGACAGTAATAAACGATGTCAAAACAACTATAGCAGGGCTGAAAAGCGCTCAAGCGAGCTTTGAAACCTTCGCCCTTTCCACAGATAATGAGCAAGCCAAACAACTATACCAACAAGCTGCCCAACAAACACAAACGATTGTGGACAGCATCACCCCTCGCATTGAAGAGATTCAAAACGAGGAACCTCAATATAAACAATAATCATTCATATAAAAAAGGTTGGTTAAAACAACCAGCCTTTTTTTATATCTTTCAATCCATAAGGGGAATAAATTTTCATTTCTTTTTCTATACCATCGTTTTTAAATGTTATTCCTTGGTTTAATCACAGCACTGGTACTGACAATACTCATACAATGGGGTGGTTTATAATGCTTACGGGGCATCGCACTTGGGTGTTTGATCAAAAGCCTGTCATCGTCTCCACAGGAACCGTTGGCGGTCCATTTGAAGCAGACGGTTTGCTTGCGGATGATTTCGATCTTCTCCATTCCGATTTATGGATAAATCAAGATACTTATGAAAAGGCACATAAAGTCTTATTGGAAGAAGCGAGTACAAAAGCAATCGAAAAGGCGGGTCTTCAGAAGGAACAGATTCAATTTTTCCTTGGAGGCGACCTTATCAATCAAATAACCCCTACGAGTTTTGCCTGTCGTACACTGGGAACACCTTATCTCGGCTTATTTGGTGCTTGCTCCACCTCCATGGAGGGACTGGCTCTTGGTGCATACCTTGTCAATACCAAAGGGGCAGATTACTTATTGACAGGAGCATCCAGTCATAACGCCGCAGTAGAAAAGCAATTTCGCTACCCAACAGAATACGGAGGGCAAAAACCTCCAACAGCCCAATGGACCGTTACGGGGGCCGGCGTGGCTTTATTAAGCAGCGCTGGGGAAGGCCCAAGGGTCACTTCAGCTACGATAGGCCGTGTCATCGATATGGGATTGACTGATCCTTTCAATATGGGAGGCGCCATGGCCCCGGCCGCTGTGGATACGATTGAAGCCCATTTAAGAGAACGGAACCTAGACCCATCCTATTATGATTTAATAGTGACCGGGGATTTAGGAAAGATTGGACATGAAGTTTCTCTGGAATTATTTAAGAAACATGGTACTCCGATTAAAGAGGAGCAATATAAAGATTGCGGTTTAATGATATACAGAGATGGTCAACCTGTCCTGTCCGGGGCAAGTGGCCCTGGATGTTCCGCAACCGTTGTTTATGGTCATTTATTAAATCGCATGAAAAAGGGAGAAATAAAACGGTTGCTCGTCGTGGCTACCGGTGCCTTATTATCTCCCCTATCCTTTCAACAAAGTGAGACGATCCCATGCATTGCCCATGCCGTTTCGATTGAATATGAATGAATGACAACCATGATTCACTCGTGTAATCGGGTCATATAAGGGTTGAAGTGCCTGCTCATTCGGATGAACATTCGCGGCTGCGGACATTGTTTTCGGGAGCGTTAACGGATGCGGAAAAGCATGGATTGATCGGTTGTTGTCACTGGCACGATTGAAGTAACCAGTGCCAGGAAAAACAGCCTCGGAGTATTACAAGCCATTATATTTAGATCCAAAGGATAAGGAGGATCCCTTGTATGACGATAGCTTCAAATGTAAAACAATGTGTCTCTAGCCTTAAAGGAGTTGAAGCAGGTTTATCCAGCTTAGCACTCCGGACTCAAGATGATGAATCTAAACGCATCTTGCATGAAACGATGCTGGTGGTGAATGAAGTTATGAAGGATGTACAGAAGCGTGTGGGAGAATTAGAACGGGAAGAACCACAATATAAAGGTTTTTAAATATACTGATCAAGCAGGAGGTGTTTGGTAATGCCGGGTTGGATAGAAATTGTTTTGCGTTCATTATTCTTTTTAATTGTTCTCTTTGTGATCACAAAAGTGCTAGGAAAAAAACAATTGTCCCAGCTCTCCTTTTTTGAATATGTAACGGGCATAACCATCGGTAATGTTGGGGCAGAATTAGCTACGAAAGTGGAGGGCAATATTATACATGGCGTACTGTCCATTCTCGTTTTTGCCATAGCACCCTTCATTGCAGGATTAATATCCCTAAAAAGTAAAACTTTCCGTGATCTTGTGGAAGGAAAAGCATCGGTTTTCATCAAAGATGGGAAAGTCATGGAAGATAATTTAAAAAAAGAGAAATATACCATTGATGAATTGTTAGGGTTGCTCCGAAAAAAGGATGTCTTCGATATTTCTGAAGTTGAGTTTGCCTTATTGGAAGCCAACGGGGATTTTTCCGTAATGTTAAAGAAGCAAAATCAACCTGTAACAGCTAAGGACCTTAACCTGTCAGTGGCTGCAGTAAAGGAGCCACAAACCATAATTATGGACGGCAGCATACTCGATGAACCACTTTCCACGATTGGACTGAACCGAAATTGGCTTCATACTGAACTGGATAAGTTAGGGGTAATCCTCGAGAATGTTTTTCTTGGTCAAGCCAATTCTAACGGAGAATTAACTGTGGATCTTTTTGATGATAAACTTAAGGTTCCTTCTCCTCAAGAAAAACCTCTCATGCTCGCGACCTTGAAAAAATGCCAAGCGGACTTAGAGTTGTTTGCACTTGGAACTGAATCAAAGGAAGCTAAAGAGATGTATAGCAAAAATAGCGAAAAGCTGCAAAAGGCAATAGATGACGTAGCCCATATCTTACGGAACTGATTATATATTCATTTCCTCACTTTCATAAGCGAAGTGATCAGTCCAATGATGACGATCGTCACACATGAAAAAAGAAAAATTTCGATACCTAAAGTGAATGCTGCAGCTGAAATGATGAGTGTATCTATGATGATAATGGCCAAAGCAATATCTATGTAGGAAGATTTGGAGATGATTTTGGCTAACATATCCGTTCCACCGCTGCTTGTCTCATATCGAAGCATGAGCCCTATGCCCATCCCAATGATGGCTCCGCCAATCAAAGAGCTAGTTAGTATCGAAAGGGAAAAGACTTTTTTCAATGGATTTAGCCAATCCATAAAAAGGGATGTCAAAAGTAAACCGTGAATGCTGCTATAGAAAAAGGACCTTTCATAGTACCAGGCATATAAAAATATAGGAATACTTAGGATCAACATGGATAGCCCTGTTTGAAAACCAAAGAAATAATGAAGAATGAGTGCAATTCCAATAACGCCGCCATCTATTAAATGATGAGGCACTAAAAAACCATTGATTCCAATAGCCACCAAAAAGCTACCAACAATTACAGCCACTGCTTTTTGAAAATTAATAAAATCACCTTACCTCCCAATCATATATTCCTTAATATATGTCCAAGTCAGAGCGTCAAGAATATACATGCAAAAAAAAAACCCCCTCACTTTACTTCAATTTAACTACGTGAAAAAGGCCCCGGTCATTCAGACCGAGACCTACAGTTTGTAGACAAGGGTACATATCTTTCATTATTCCCGAACAAACTGACCCAAAGCAACACCTTCAACTCCTCAGGAACGGATTCTATCTAATCGTTATAACAAAGTTGATTGGAGAGAAAGGTACGAGACTCCTGCGGGAAAAGCCCGTCTAGGGAGACACAGGCGGAAAGCGAGTGCCTGGAGCGGAAATCAATGTCCAAATTGTACAAGCCCTAAAAAAACTGTAGGCAAACTCGATTTTCATCGAGTTTGCCTACAGTCTGAGGGCCCGGTCATTTAGACCGGGCCCCATTTCCTTATTTCAACTCTAATAACACTACATTTTCAACATGCGTCGTCATTGGGAACATATCGACAGGTTGGATATCAACTGCTTTATATCCGCCTTCTTCCAAGATATGAAGATCACGCGCTAGAGTGCCGGGGTTGCATGATACGTATACGACTTTGTTAGGTTTCATCTCGATGATCGTATTCAGAAGGGATTCTTCACAACCTTTGCGAGGCGGATCCACTACGATGACATCCGCAGTATTACCCTTTTGATACCATTCTGCAATAACGTTACCTGCATCGCCAACAATGAATTCGGCATTGGAGATTTCATTCAATTCAGCGTTGCGGCGTGCGTCTTCTATCGCTTCTTCCACTACTTCGACACCGATTACTTTTTTCGCTTTTTTAGCTAAGAATAAAGATATGGTTCCAATGCCGCAATAGGCATCTATCACCGTCTCTTCACCCGTTAGCCCTGCATAGTCAAGGGCTTTATCATAAAGGACTTTCGTTTGGTCTGGATTGATTTGGTAGAAGGATTTTGCTGAAATCGCAAATTTCACATCACCGATCATATCATGGATCACTTCGTCGCCCCACAGTAAAGTCATTTTATCGCCTAAGATAACATTCGTTTTCTTGGAATTCACATTTTGAACAATGGATTTCACTTGCGGAAGACGTTCAACGATTTCCTTAACGATGGTTTCGATGAAAGGGATACTATTCGTTCTTGTAACGAGAACAATCATCAATTCACCTGTTTGCTTGCCATAACGGGCCATGATGTGCCGCAATACACCTTTATGTGCCTCTTCATTGTAAGCAGGGATACCAAGTTTACTGAAGATCTCTTTAACAACTTGAACGGCTTCACTGATCACTTCATTTTGGATTATGCTTTCTTTCGTTTCAACAATTTCATGTGTCCGCGGTTTGAAGAATCCCGCTATTAGCTTGCCATCCTTTTCACCAACAGGCACTTGCGCTTTATTGCGATAATGGGTTGGATTCTCCATCCCGATGATCGGGTGAACCTTCACATCCTCAAGCTTCCCGATGCGTGTCATTACTTCACGTACTTGCTTTTCCTTGAATTTCAACTGTCCTTCATAGCTCATATGCTGCAGCTGACAACCACCGTATTTATGGAAATCTTCAGTCGTGACCTCAACCCGGTATGGACTATTTTCTATAATTTCCATCAAGCGTCCGAAGCCATAACCTTTATTAGCCTTCATCACTTTAATTTTTGCCTTTTCACCAGGAAGGGCGTTCTGAACAAAGATCGGGTAGCCATCAACTTTAGCCACTCCAGCTCCTTCATGTGTTAAATCTTCAAATAAAACCTCTATAATATCATTTTTAGCAACTGGTGCTGTTTTTTTCATATCATCTTCTCTTTTCTTTTTTATGCTAGCCTGTATTTTACCACAATCGAGGCCTCGCCACAAAACCACTCACCAATTTACATTGGTTTTCATAAAAATATAGTGGAAGGAATTACGGATTTTTCATAGTTCCATGTATAAAAGTTCAATAAAAAAAGAAAAATAAGGAAAAAAGATGAGGTGAGGAAATGGGTTTATTTAACTCTATATCAGCCTGGAACGCTACAAGGTTAGAAAAACATCGAGCAAGTATGGAGGAAAAAGGCCTCTGTCCGGATTGTTACGGACGAGGATATAGCTCCTTCGTACCTACGGAATATCATTTTTCCGATATACACGACTGTCCCGGCTGTAATGGTACCGGTGATTACTCTGATTGGGCCGCAATGAATGGGCAGCAAATGTAATCGCATACATTGCCAAATTTCAAATCAATAAAAAGGACCCCCTGTTAAACAGGAGGTTCTTCTATTTCCTTTACCATATAGCCAAATTCATGGCCTCCAATCGTAATGGTTTTCATTTCTTTATAACCTAATCTTCTATAGAGACGATTCGCCCCTTCATTTTCATTTTCAACGACTAAAGAAACCCTTGGATATCCCTTATGTTTAGCGTATCCCTCAACATACTGAATCAGTGCACTACCAATTCCTTTTCCTTGAAAATCCGGGTCAACGCATAATGTATCCAAATAAAAGTCTTTCATTTCCGCTTCTTTATCGAGCGTAACGCTTGGGTCTTTCATTTTCATCCTTAATTGTTTCACTATCGGTTCATCCAAGCTTTCTGCATCCTTACCATGGTAAGCAATGATCAATCCAGATACTTGTCCATCATGTTCACTTACGAACGTATTTTCAAAACTGATCCGATTTCCACTTTTTCTGAACAACTCGGATAGAACGGTTAGGATTCTTTCTTCTTCCGTTTCACCTGTCAAAACCTCTGCAATTTCCTTAATCGCTAACCGGGTCAAAACGGCTGCCTTGTCCGCATCTTCCGGTGTCGCTTTCCTGATATACATGTTTATACATACTCCTTGATCTATTAAAATGAAAAGGCCACCAGATTCAGTGGCCTTTTCACCCTATTTATTTGCCGGATCGTCCGGCAGTATTCCTTGTGGGATGAATACATCAAAATGGCGGTACTGATTTACGAATTCAGCTGGGGCCATCCCGCCAAATTCCCCATCCAAGTTAAGCATCATGTCATTTTTGGCCTGTACTTTAATTCGATTGGCTTTTTCATAAATGACGTTTTTATCATGGATATGTTCACCGCGCATTGCCAATGTTGCGACACGGACAATATCAGCCAGGTTGGCCTTTTTCAAAATAAGCAACGTGAACATACCATCATTCAGAGAGGCGTCAGGAGCCAGTTTCTCGAAGCCGCCGACCGAATTCGTGTTAGCCACCAAGAAAAGCATGATCTCCCCTTCAAAAAGCTTCCCATCATATTCAATTGAAACTTCCGTCGGCTTAATTGAAGGAAGCATTTCAATCCCTTTAATATAGTACGCTAGCTGACCAAGCATGGTTTTCAGCTTGATCGGCACGTCATAGGTCAATTCGGTCAATCTGCCCCCGCCAGCAATATTGATGAAATACTTATCGTTCATTTTCCCAATATCGACCGGCATCGTATGCCCACCGGCAATAATTTCGGCTGCCCCTTCAATTGACTTCGGTAAATGCAGCGCCCGCGCGAAATCATTGGTCGTTCCCGTCGGAATGATTCCTAGTTTCGGACGTTTCTCTGCAGTGGCCAGTCCATTAACAACCTCATAAATCGTACCGTCGCCCCCTGCTGCAATAACTATATCATAGCCGCGTTCAATCGCTATCTTAGCCGCTTTCGTTGCATCCCCAGCACCGGTCGTCGCATGTGCAGAAGCTTCATAACCAGCTTCTTCAAGTTTTGCTAGCACACCTGGCAGGCTCTTCTTAATGGCTTCCCGGCCCGAAGTCGGGTTGTAAATCAACCTTGCTCTTTTCATTTCCCATCATCCTTATACATATTGATTCCATAATTTACATCTTAATCCTTCGTTGCATGAAAAGCAATATTCGAAAAAAAGAGGACCGTATTTCGGTCCATATCTTTTATGCATTTTACAAGAAAACTTATCAGGGAAATTATAATGCTTTTTACAATTTTATTCTAGTAAATGATTTCAATCATGGATATTGTACATTCACGTTAAATGTATCGGTAACGGTTAAAGTATGATTGCCTTTACCAGTATTGAATGTCCCATTCTTTTTTACAGTGCCTCCATCACTTGTTTCTTCTTTCACTTCAGTCATCTTCCAGCTATTCTCAGGACCTTCCAGTTCCTCGACCCCTCTGGCATCTATCTTGATATCGCTATTATCCTGAAGGAATACACTAAGATTCCCACTATCCTTCACACTCCAATCATTCAATAGCTTTCTAGGCTTCAAGACAAGATCGGTACTTTTTCCGTCTATTTCCAATGCCAACTCAGCAGGGATTATAAGAGTGGCCTTAAGATTCATCATACCACTGTCCAAAATTCCATTTTGAATCGGCAAATCCTTGAAGCTTATATAAAGTGTATCACCATTTCTCTCAACCATTAGATAATCTTCCGCCTTCTTCAACACAGAATCAGCATCTTCCATTACCCGCTCACCATATGTTCCAAAAATGGATACTTCCCCATCCTTGCCACTTTCAATCGTCAATGGGTATGAGCCAGAGTCCAGAACAACTCTCTGTATGTCTTTCCCGGCCTTTTCATTGAAACCAGGCAAATTGACCGTTTTTTCTTCACTATTCACGGCAGCCCTAACTTGATCCATCAAACCGCTTGATGTTAGCAGAATTAAAACAATCCCTGTCGTTCCTAGCAATCCTACGAAAAGAATGCTAAGAATATCATATTTTACAAAAGAACTTTCTTTTCTGGAAAAATAAATATAACAGAGAATCTCCACACCCAAGATAATGAACAGCAACGGCCACCAAGATAGCATAATCGTCGTCAAATTCATATCCGTAATTTGAGAAACCAGTAAAACCAAACCCAAACCAACCAGGGAGATACCCATTGAAATCGTTCCGACTCTCCATGTTCTCATTTTGTCTCCTCCTTGACTCTCCCTTTTTTACTGCCCGACAGCAATTTGATTCCCCCACCTATAAGTAGGATGCATACCAGTCCTTTTTGAAAATAATCTCTAAACCAATATTCCAAGTTGCTTCCAATCCATTCATCTAAATGAGGTGCAATTGCAGGGACGATTATATTACTAGCCAAGAAATAGATTCCAAGCCCCACCAACCCAAATCCTACCCATTTTTGGTGATTGACGATTCCCGAAATGATGGGCGTATCTTCAACAGGACCCTCTTCCATTTTCGAGGCTTTTTGCAATCCATCAAAAAAACTATAAAACCAGATGATCGGAATAAGGAAAAAGAAGAAACCTAAACGAAGTAAATCCAAAATGTAAATGGCGAATAAAAAGCCAGCCATCAATTGAATCCCACGTTTTTGCAGCCCCAAATATAAGTGACCCGCTCCAGGGAAAATGGCGAATAAAGTCGCGACCGATTTACTCTTCTTCCCGGATTCCCGCCTCTCCTCGAAATCTTCCAAAACGGTCCGATCGATAAGCTCCTCACCTCTTTGCTTTTTATTCAGCTGTTGAACGGAATCAAAAAAACTGTAAATCCAGATAACAGGCAATAGTGCCATGAATATTAACAGACCTTCCATATGTGTCATTACACTGATGAATACCACCATAATGCCAAGGCCTAAAAAGCCGATCAGAAAAATGAGTCCCCGATTCATGAGGCCCAACTGAAAATGCCCTAATCCTGGAACGAATGAAAGGATGATTACATAGAATCTTTCCGCTTCCGGCTGATCTGCCATCCCCTCTAAATACTCTTCACTTTTAGGATTCCTCAGTGAGGTGACCACCAAATCAAATATACTGATGAAATAAAACACCATTCCAATAATGGAAAATGCCAGGAATTCATCCGCTTGACTGATCAATGAAAGAAAAAGACCTCCAAGTCCCAGTCCAGCTGCGGCAAGAAAATAAAATAAACCTTTATATTTCCTTCCTAGGTAAAAATGTCCAAAACCTGGCAAAAACGATAATAAAAAAGCTAATACCGGACTTTTATTCATTTCTAAACCCCTCCTTATTTTTCTTTTCGATTGTGTCCATCCAATTAAATGTTTTATCAATAAGCCCTTCGGTTAAGGACTGAGTTTCCTTTACACTGCTGGATTCCACAGAATCCACGTATTCTGTCAATGATTGAAATACTCCGCCTGCCATTAATAGGATCGTAAATCCGGCCGCGATCAGGTAATGTCTCGTGATGGTCCGAAGGGATTTCTCTTTTCGGAGTTGCTTAGCCTCTTCAACAGACCCGCCTTTCAATCGGCTAATCGAGTCCATGACAGGACCCGCAATATCAAATCCTTCAATGTCCAGTCTGGATTCTTCTTTTTCCATCGCTTCCATATAGGCGGATAAACACTTGTCACAGGAGTATAGATGATTTTCATATTCAATTTTTAGAGCCTCTGTTATTTCATCTGCCAAATATGCAACCCATTCTGCTTCTGGAACATGATTCATGAAAAATCCTCCTCTTTCCAATGTTTTCTCATCCAATTTCTTGCCCGATATAGCTTAACCTCCACAGATTTCACTTGAATCTGCTGCTCCTCTGCAATTTGCTTGAATGTCTTTTCCTTTATGTAATAGCCATATACAACGTCCCGGTATCCCTCTGGAAGGTCATTCAGCTTCCTTAATACTTGCTTTCGCCTTTCATTCCGAAAAAATACTGCCTCGACATCATCAGTTAAGCCCAAATTAGCTTCCGATGAATGTTCGTCCTGCAATTCTTCCTTTTGGCGTTCCCTCTTTCTCTTTAAATCGATTGCATGATTGACCGCAATTCGGGTAATCCAAGTCTTGAAACCTTGGTTCTTATATTGAGGAAGAGAAGTATAGATTTTGATAAAGACTTCCTGGGTAACATCTTCTGCATCCTTTTGATTCCGCAAGACGGAATAGACGGTTCTATAAATCGTTTGTTTATAAGTTTCAATTATTATTCGGAATGCATGATCATTCCCAGCCCTTACCTTCTCAACTAACTCATCGGTCACTTCTCTTCCTCCTTTCCTGTTAAACATTCATGTAATAGACGACACAAAAAGGAGTTACCCCTACAGATAACTCAAAAAAAATCAAAAATTATTTTCCGCTTATTATTTTTCTCAGTAAGCTCTTTCCTTAATCAAGAGAAAACCGTACCACTTTAAAAGTGATACGGTTAATATTAACGTTTATTGATTTCTTCCACCAAAATTTTATTAACAAGCTGTGGATTGGCTTGTCCTTTTGTCGCTTTCATAATCTGTCCGACAAGGAAGCCGATTGCTTTTTGTTTACCGGCTTTAAAATCTTCAATTGATTGCGGATTATTATTCAATGCTTCTTCAACTGCTGTACGCAACGCGCCTTCATCGGAAATTTGGACTAGTCCCTTCTCCTTGACGATCGTTTCAGCGTCTCCACCGTTTTCAATCAATTCTTTGAAAACTTTTTTAGCTATTTTAGAAGAAATCGTACCATCTTCGATCAGCTTGATCATTCCAGCCAACGATTCGGCAGTCAATTTGACTTCATGCAGCTCTTTTCCTTCTGCATTCAAGAAAGCAGAAACCTCACCCATGATCCAGTTAGATGCTAGTTTCGCATCCGCACCTGAAGCCACTGTCGCTTCAAAGAAATCAGCACTTTCCTTCGTTACCGTTAAAACGGCTGCATCATATTCCGGTAAACCGAATTCTTCGACATAGCGTTTTTTCCGGGCATCCGGAAGTTCTGGGATCTCGGCAGCGATGCGTGCTTTCCATTCTTCATCGATATGGATTGTCAATAAGTCCGGCTCTGGGAAGTAACGGTAATCATCGGAACCTTCTTTAATTCGCATTAGTACCGTTCTGCCTGTAGCTTCATCGAACCGGCGAGTTTCCTGTTCGATTACGCCGCCTTCATTCAAGATTTCCGCTTGTCGGATTTCTTCATGCTCCAATCCTTTGCGAACGAAGTTGAATGAGTTCAAGTTTTTCAATTCGGTTTTCGTACCGAATTCTTTTCGGCCGACAGGTTTCAAGGAAATGTTAGCATCACAGCGAAGTGAGCCTTCTTCCATCTTACAATCGGAAACGCCTGTATACTGAATGATGGATTTCAACTTTTCCAGATAAGCATATGCTTCTTCCGGGGAAGTGATATCCGGTTCGGATACGATTTCAACAAGTGGCGTACCTTGGCGATTATAATCACAAAGAGAATAGTTCCCTTTATGTGTCAGCTTTCCAGCATCCTCTTCCATATGAATGCGGGTAATGCCAATCTTCTTTTTCTTGCCACCGACTTCGATTTCAATCCAGCCATGCTCACCGATCGGTTGATCGAACTGTGAAATTTGGTATGCTTTAGGATTATCCGGGTAAAAATAGTTTTTCCGGTCGAATTTCGTAATTTCTGCCACTTCGCAATTTAGGGCAATTGCAGCCTTCATTGCAAAATCAACAGCCTTTTTATTGACGACAGGCAATACGCCTGGGTAGCCTAGGTCAATTACAGTCGTGTTACTATTTGGAGCAGCACCAAAATGATTTGGGCTCGCAGAGAAAATTTTAGAATCCGTTTTTAATTCTACGTGTACTTCTAGACCAATCACCGTTTCAAAGTCCATTTATTTCACCCCTTACAGCTTAGGAAATTGTTTATGAAAATCTGTTGCTTGCTCAAAAGCGTGAGCTGCGCGGTAAATAGTGCTTTCATCAAAATGCTTTCCAATCATTTGCAGTCCAAGCGGAAGCCCATTCGCTGCGAATCCACATGGCACGGATATACCTGGTACACCAGCAAGATTGACTGGAATCGTTAAGATATCATTCGCATACATCGTTAATGGATCGGCGACTTTTTCACCAATTTTAAATGCAGGCGTAGGTGTAGTCGGACCGACGATGACATCATATTTTTCAAAGACATCTTCAAAGTCCTTTTTGATTAAAGTACGGACTTTTTGAGCCTTTTTATAATAAGCATCATAATAACCTGAACTTAAGGAGAAAGTTCCAAGCATGATACGGCGTTTCACTTCGTCACCGAATCCTTCTGCACGAGTTTGCTTATACATTTCTATAAGAGTTTCTGCATTATCCGTACGATGTCCGTAACGCACACCGTCAAAACGCGAAAGGTTAGCCGAAGCTTCCGATGAAGATAGCAGATAATAGGCAGCTAAGGCATATTTGGAATGCGGCAAGGATACCTCTTCCCATTCAGCTCCAAGTCCTTCTAATACTTTTAACGCTTCAAGAACCGAATTACGTGCCTCTTCGCCAACACCTTCACCAAGATATTCTTTAGGCACAGCTATTTTCAATCCTCTAACATCGCCTGTTAACGAATTCACAAAATTCGGCACATCAACGTTTGCAGAAGTCGAATCCATTGGATCTACTCCTGAGATAGCTTCAAGCAAATAGGCATTATCTTCGACCGTTCTTGTAATCGGACCGATTTGGTCCAATGAAGAAGCAAACGCTACAAGTCCGAAACGGGAAACCCGTCCATATGTAGGTTTTAAGCCGACAACACCACAATATGCCGCTGGTTGGCGGATCGATCCACCCGTATCGGAACCTAAAGAGAATAGGACTTCTCCGGAAGCGACGGACGCAGCCGAACCACCTGAAGAACCGCCTGGTACATAATCCGTATTCCACGGGTTGCGTGTCGCCTGAAATGCAGAGTTCTCATTTGATGAACCCATCGCAAATTCATCCATATTCAATTTCCCGATCGTCACCGTTTCTGCCTGCTGCAGCTTTTGAACGACGGTTGCATCATAAATTGGATCAAAGTTCTCCAAGATCTTGCTTGCACAAGTCGTTCGTAAATTTTTAGTGACAATATTATCCTTCACTCCGATTGGCATACCAAATAAAGCGCCTTCGTTCTCGCCTTTTACCAATTGATCATCCAATCGTTTTGCTTGATCGCGGGCGTTTTCTTCATCAAGTGTCAAAAATGCCTTCACCTTGTCCTCTACCTGTCCAATGCGCTCATACGATTCGTTTACAAGATCAGTGACACTGATCTCTTTCTTATGTAAGCGTTCATGAAGCTCAGAAACCTTTTGTTCGAACAACGACATCATTGTCCCCCCTTATTCAATTATAGATGGTACACGGATATATCCTTCTTTGCTATCCGGTGCATTTTTCACTACTTCTTCTACTGGCAATCCTGGTTTTGCGACATCTTCGCGCATAACATTTTTCATATCTAAAACGTGAGAAGTCGGGTTTACTTGATCCGTATCAAGCTCATTCAACTGCTCCGCAAATGAAATCATTTGGTCAAGCTGATGCTGAAACTGTTGTGCTTCATCTTCCGTAATTGCCAAACGAGCCAAATGGGCAACGTGTTTAACTTGTTCCATAGAAATACGTGACATTCTCTTCACCTCCGAAAAAATATCCAAATCGACTGAATTCCGTCGCTATTCTCCATAAAATCATCGTTTAAATCATATCAAACTATTACACAGTAAAGCAACTAGAGAAACAATGTCGAAATTCAATTATTTCTCAAGGAAAAAGAGATATTTTCCGGGAAATATGGGAAAGTTGTCGGAATTTCCGGGGAAATGACAAGAAAGCCTTTAATATTCGACATATGTTCCCCTTTTTAAGTATTCACTTCCTTATTAGGAAGGGTTTACTTTCTACTATATGTGTCTGTTCCTGCTTAAAGGTTATTTTGAAATTTACCTTATCTCCGGAAGAATAACTTATGAAAAGTGGATTTCAGAGATTGTCGCAAAAAAAGATGAAGCCGTTAAGCTTCATCTTTTTTCATTCATATATATGCACGGTTGGTTCGTCCTGATTTGCTTCTCGGACAATGAGAGCTTCAGGTCCATTTACAGAGGTAATGGATACTTGTACGGCAATATAGTTAGGGAAACGTTCCATTACAAGCCCAGCAACATATTGGGTAAAGCCAATCGCTTCCGAGTTCCCATAAAATTGAATGGGGATATCGATGTTCAGACTTTGTAATTGATCATCCATATAGAACGCCCTGCCAATGACTCCGTTAAAGTTAGGGAAAAATTCTTCGACATCTTCTTTAAAGTTCGTGAAAGTATTGACGTCATCACGGTATTTTTTTTCAGCAGCAGCAGAAGGAAATAGGAAATACTCTTCGTCCAAGTTCGTCCACTTTCCAATATTGTCAGAGTTTTTATCAATATTCGTATAGGAAATGAAATTCCCAGGAACTACTGAGGATTTTTCATTTTGCTCGAATAAGGCAATCGTAATCGGAACATTTTTCAGCTTGTCCATTTTACGTAGCCTCTTTAAGACTTCTGCAGCAATTTTCTCCCCTTCTTGCTTTACCTTTTTACTATCGATTGTCTTTTCATAGGTGGCACCGTATGCCTCTTTTTGATAGTAATGCACTGAATTCAACGCAAGACCTATTACAACCCCGCCTAGGCTCACTGAATTATCTTTTGTTTTGACTAAGTAATTATGTTCTAAAATATGAGCAAGATAGATTGGATTGTCTTTATTCCGCTTATCGATGTCCCCTTTACCTGGATCAACCGGATTCAAGCCGACGTTGTCTGATGCTTTCTTTTTCTTTTCTTTCAACTGACTATTGGTATATTTTCTGTTCAGCCAGGAAGATATTTTGGAACTATCAAGCGTTTGCCCCTCTTGAAATAGGTATTCTTCCGGGTCGAATTGGGTTTGGGCCAACCGCATCAATCCATTTTCGAATTCTTCAATATCATATCGGGTATTTAGATTAGATACGACCAAACCGCGTGCTTTTGATGGTTCAAACGGTAGGATCGTTTGATAATATTCTTCCGAAATTTTGTACTTCGGAATAATTGCCGTCTCTTTTTTGTCTTTGGAGTCTTGAACTACCTCTTGCTTATCCTCAAAACTAGGCGCACAACCAGCAAGAAGCAGTATAAGAATCATCCCCAAAATAGAGTGTTTCCTCATAGCTACACCTCTTATTTTTTTAGTTCCTCAATCAGTCTCTCTTCATCCCATACCATGACGCCCAGGCTTTCCGCCTTTTCCAGTTTGGAACCGGCATCTTCGCCAGCTACGACCAAATCGGTTTTCTTGCTGACACTTCCAGCAACGTTAGCTCCCAGCGCCTCTAATTTTTCTTTTGCTTCATTACGTGTTAGCTGATGCAATTTACCCGTTAAAACGACTGTTTTACCGGCAAAAACGGAATCGATTTCTTCAATGGGAACAGCCCTTGGCCCTTTAAAAGTAAGATTCACACCGGCTGCCTCCAACTCATTCAGTAACGCATGAACTTCTTCCAATTCAAAATAAGCTACGATGGAATCCGCCATCTTTTCCCCTATTTCATTAATGGACGTTAGTTCTTCACGGCTCGCCTTGCTTAAGGCTTCCATTGTCCCGAACTCCCGTGCAAGTGTTTTGGCGGCTTTCGAACCGACATGGCGAATGCCTAGCCCGAATAGTAATTTTTCCAATGAATTGGTTTTCGAAGCTTCGATTGCTTGAAGGAGTTTATTGACTGATTTATCCCCCATCCTTTCCAATGCAATCAGTTGATCGTATGTAAGCTTATAAATATCAGCCACATCTTGTATGAGTTCTTCTTTAAACAACAAGCTAATCACTTTTTCACCGAGACTGTCTATGTTCATTGCTGTCCGGGATACAAAATGAATCAAGCCTTCCCGTATTTGTGCAGGACACTTCGGATTGATGCACCGTAAGGCAACCTCCCCGTCCAGCCGAACGAGTTCGCTGCTGCATTCCGGGCACTCAGTCGGCATCTGAAACTCGACTTCTTCCCCTGTACGGCGCTCTGCCAGTACATTGACCACCTCTGGAATGATATCGCCAGCTTTTTTCACGACCACTTGATCTCCAATCCTTATGTCTTTTTCACGGATTAAGTCTTCGTTATGAAGTGAAGCTCGCTGCACAGTCGTACCAGCTACCCGAACGGGATCCAAAACGGCAGTTGGGGTCAATACACCCGTACGGCCAACATTCAGCTCGATATCCCGTAGGGTTGTAATGACTTCTTCAGCCGGGAATTTATAAGCAATTGCCCAACGCGGACTTTTTGCGGTAAAACCTAATTCATCCTGCTGTTCAAGGGAATCCACCTTTACGACAATCCCATCAATATCATAGGCCAAGTTCGGACGTTGTTCCGTCCATTCTACTATATAAGCTAGTACTTCCTCTATATTCGAGCATGTTTTTCTTTCCCGGTTCGTCTTAAAGCCAAGCCTATCCAGCAAATCCAGACCCTCACTGTGGGAACGGACCCCGGTTTCTCCTACATCGGCAATCGCATAAAGGAAAATATCCAAGTTCCGTTTAGCAGCAAGTTTCGGGTCAAGCTGCCTTAACGAACCAGCAGCTGCATTCCGTGGGTTAGCAAATGGTTCTTCCCCACGTTCTTCCTTAGCCTCATTTAAAGATTCAAATGATTTTTTTGGCATGAATGCCTCACCGCGCACTTCTATCGCAACCGGCTCCCGCACCTTCAATGGAATCGACTTGATCGTTTTCAGGTTAGCTGTAATATCTTCACCGATCGTTCCATCTCCACGGGTTGCCCCTCGTACGAAATATCCATTCTCATATTGAAGTGTGACGGCTAGTCCATCAATTTTCAATTCACATACATAGGAGAAATCGTCACCAACAGATTGTCTGACCTTTCTGTCGAAATCCCGTAAGTCACTTTCATTGAAGGCATTGCCTAAACTAAGCATCGGCGTGGTGTGCTCCACTTTTTCAAACATATCCAAAATGGCCCCACCGACCCGTTGTGTCGGAGAGTCAGCCGTTTGCAGTTCCGGAAATTTTTCCTCATACTCAATAAGTTCACGGAGTAGCCGATCATATTCAGCATCAGGTACTGATGGCTGGTCCATCACATAATATTCATAGCTGTATTGGTTCAATAAAGTTTGCAGTTCTAGAACTTTCTTCTCTGCAGCTTGTAAGTCCATACGTTCAATCCTTTCTAAAGAAGACTCCACCGCACTTCTTATAGAAGAGCGGTGTCTAAAGTCAGATATCCCTATTCTTTACCAGTAGAAGCATATTAATAGCTTAAGCTTTTTCAACCGGTGCAAATTTCGCCAGTAGGCGCTTGATGCCGATTGGACTTGGAAAAGCAATATCCAATTCCTTCCCTTCGCCTTCCCCTTTTACGCTCACCACGGTTCCTATCCCCCATTTTTTATGGGATGCACGGTCACCGACAGCCCAGCCAATCTCTTCACCGCCCGTTGCGGATGGTGCAGAAACAGCTCTTCCAAAGGCAGGAACTTTTCTTGTGGAAGCTGTTGAAGGAGATCCAGTTCTCGAAGAACTGAAAGGTGTTTGCCTAGCTCGAGGAGCCGGTTTCGGTTTTAGATCTTCAAGAAGCTCCTCTGGTATTTCACTGATGAACCGTGAAACTGGGTTCATACTCGTCCGTCCATACAATGTCCGCATTTGGGCATTGCTTATGAATAGCTCATTTTCAGCCCTTGTAATTCCCACATAAGCCAGACGGCGTTCTTCTTCCATCTCCTCTTCATCCATGAGCGAGCGGCTGTGAGGGAAAACCCCTTCTTCAAGGCCCAATAAAAAGACCACCGGATATTCCAGTCCCTTCGCGGAATGCAGCGTCATCAACGTTACCGTATTTGTAGCTTCTTCGGAATTCTCATCAAGTTGGTCTATATCCGCAACCAACGCCAGGTCAGTTAAAAAGCCAACCAATGACTTGTCCTCGCTGTTACTTTCGAATGCCTTCGTTACAGATAAAAACTCATCTATATTTTCAAGCCGGCTTTGTGATTCAATCGTTTTTTCTGCCTGCAGCATCTCACGGTAACCGGTTTTCTTAATGACTTCCTCCACCAGTTCCGTCACGGATAGGTACTCCTGCTGATTTGTATAGTTAGTGATCAGCGTATGAAATTCCCTTGCCGCTTTGGTAGCCTTACCGCTTATCCCTACCATTTCCACGGATTCGAGTGCTTTATAAATGGAAACATCATATTGATCTGCATAATCTGCCACTTTGTCCATTGAAGTTGCACCAATTCCGCGTTTTGGTACATTGATTACACGGCGAAGACTGATGTCATCATCAGGATTCGCAATAAGGCGCAGATAGGCAAGTAAATCCTTAATCTCTTTACGGTCGTAGAACTTAGTGCCCCCGACTATTGCGTAGTTTATATTGGATTTAAGCAGAACTTCCTCCATGACACGTGATTGTGCATTTGTTCTATACAGAATTGCTATATCGGAATATTTCCTGCTGCCGGCCTGAGCTAACTCATTTATCTTTCCGGCTACAAATTGCGCTTCCCCTTGTTCATTGTCTGCACGGTAATAGAAAATCTTATTACCATCTGCATTCTCGGTCCAAAGATTTTTCGGTTTTCGGTTTTGATTGTTATCGATGACCTTATTCGCCGCTTCTAGAATCTTTTTCGTCGAGCGGTAATTCTGTTCAAGGAAAATCATGTTGGCATTCGGGTAATCTTTTTCAAATGAAAGGATATTCGCAATATCCGCACCGCGCCAGCGATAGATCGATTGATCGGAATCCCCGACAACACAAAGATTACGGAAGCGTGAAGCCAGTAGTTTAACAAGCATATATTGAGCCCTGTTCGTATCTTGGTACTCATCGACATGAATGTATTGAAATTTGCGCTGGTAGTATTCAAGCACTTCCGGTACCAGTTGGAACAATTGAATCGTCATCATGATCAAATCATCGAAATCGAGCGCTGAATTTTTCCGCAACCGCTTTTGGTATTCCGTATAAACATCGGCAGTTACTTTAGTGAAGTAATCAGACGCCGTCTTCAGGTACTCTTCCGGCCCGACCAATTCATTTTTAGCTGAACTGATGCTACCCAAAATGGCACGGTAATCATATTTCTTCGTATCCATATTGCGATCTTTCATAATTTGTTTAATGACCGATTGCTGATCCGTCGTATCCAATATCGAGAAGTTCCTATTAAAACCGATACGATCAATATCCCTCCGTAAAATGCGGACACACATCGAGTGGAAAGTCGAAATCCAGATATCTTCGGACGCACCGCCAAGTATGGCACGGATCCTCTCCTTCATTTCACGTGCAGCTTTGTTGGTAAACGTGATTGCAAGGATATTCCAAGGTGCTATTTCCTTCTCGACCATCAAGTAAGCTATTCGGTGAGTCAGCACACGCGTCTTTCCACTTCCTGCCCCAGCCATGATTAAAAGTGGACCATCAGTTGATTTAACTGCTTTTTGTTGCTGTTCATTCAAACCTATTAGTAATTTTTCCGCTAAATATTGCATTATCACACCACCTATACGAACATTCGTTTCTGTTTTAGTATACTATATTTATTCCAAGTTTTCATTTAACTGCCGTAACTGTTGCTAGTGCCACTTTCAAATCTTCATAAATCACATTTCCGACAACGATAACATCCGCAATCTTAGACATCTCTTTAGCCTGTTCAACCGATTTAATCCCACCGCCATAGAATAATACTGTATTCTCCAGACTCTCTTTGGCCGCTTCCACCATCTGAACATCGCCATAATCACCGCTGTATTCCAGATAAAAAATCGGCAGGTTGAACATCTTTTCTGCCATCATCGCGTATGCTCCCACATCATCCATATCCAAATCGGTATTGGCTTTCGTCAATTGGGCCGCCTTGCACTCAGGATTCAGGATACAGTACCCTTCAACGAAAATTTCATCCCAATTCAAAAGGTATCCGTATTCTTTGACTGCTTGCTGATGCAGTTTCATCATCCAATCCGGATTGGTGCTATTCAGAACACTCGGAATGAAATATAAATCAAACCCTGGCGTCACCGTTTCAACAGAAGAAATCTCCATCACACATGGGACGGTATATCGTCTGACCCGTGCCATTAAATGAAGCACATTCTCAAGCGTGATTCCATCCGTTCCCCCGACCATGATTGCATCAGTACCCGATTCACAGACTTTTTCAAGGGCTTCATCACTTATTTCTTTATTTGGATCGAGTTTGAAAACATGTTTCCACTCGCGAAAATCGTACATAATAATCCTCCATTCACACTTCCCATTAACCATTATAGCATTAAGATTTTTCATTAAAAATGAGAAGTATTGATAAAATGTTTACCAAATGGAACCCCCTGAATCTAAAATCCAATATAACATGGATACGGCTGAAAGACAGCAGACAAAGAAAGCGCTAAACTCAAAATAAAAAGCCGGGAAATGAATTCCTCGGCTTTTTCTAATTCACCATATAAAAAATCTAAAGCATTAAGATTCAGTTGTTTCCTCAACGTTATCCTTAATCCGGTTAAGAGCCATTGAATAAGCGTCATTTCCGTAATTCAAGCAGCGTTTCACCCTGGAAATCGTAGCCGTGCTCGCACCCGTTTCCGTTTCGATTTTATGATAGGTCTTACCTTCTTCAAGCATCCGGGCTACTTCAAGACGCTGTGCTAATGATGAAATTTCATTAACTGTGCATAAATCATCAAAAAATCGATAGCATTCGTCCAAATCACGCAAGGAAAGGATCGACTTAAACAGCTGATCCGTTTCTTTTCCCCTTAACTTATCAATTTGCATGTTACTCCCCCTCAATTTCATGGGTATCAAAATGTGACGTCTCCTACTAAACCAGGTTCATTCGGAATAATATTGACCCAAGTTTTCCCTGGAATCAACCCTACTTCTTTATCGTTTTTCACTGGTGTAATCCGACCATCCTTATTAACCCATTCTACTTCATTCGCTTTTCCTTTTTGAAGTAAATAACCTTTTCCACCACTTTTCAAGTCGATTGTACGACGTCCTTTATCGTCAATCACTTGATGAGTGGCCTCAATGATCAATATATTATCCAGTAAAATCGGTTTATTCGATTTATGTTCGACTGTTTGCTCACCATTCGAATAACGATTATATTTCTCTTCCGTGGCTTCGTATTCATACTTTACATCATACTCGTCTGATCCGTAGGATATCTCGGTTTTCACTGCCGGTTCCCCTTGAAGGCCAGCCGCCTCTTCCTTTGTAAGGAAAGCATAAGGCTCCGGTGCACCATTCATCTCAAAGCCCTTATCCTTCGCGCCTTTTTGGATATCCTCAAAAGAGATGTAGGAATTATGCGGTGCTTTTCGATCTGCCGAACGTTGAAACAAAGTACCATCATAATATAATCCGTTCAAGTTATCAATATAACCTTTGTCCAGCATGGTCTTTGCCTCGGGGCTATACCCATGACACACATAGATGCAATCCATGCCTTTAGCCAATTCGATATAATAGTCCCTTGCACTCCGAATCGGACCGATTTGGCTTGGCATTTCACTTTGGAAGATAGCTAAAAATCTGGTTATGTCACCTTCTGCGAGCATTTCATAGACAATATCGGCTTCTGAGAGGCCCGATTGCGGGCGTGCTTTTGGATGATTATTAATCATCACTGCTACGGCCCTTTGCTCACTGACTTCTTCGGTGGCTATACCTGTAAGTGGAAACTCATTGGAAGGTTCATTTTTCACATCTGTATTTTTGATGACAGCCTGATCTTTCGGTTTACTGTCATCCGATGCAGGATCTTCTTTCGTCGAACAGCCTGCCAGCAGTAAAATAGAAATAACGATGAAAAGAACTCTCTTAAAATTCATCTTTCCACTCCTCCGATTTATTAGCCATTTCTTCTCTTATATTTTAACGCATTATAGTGGGAAAGAGTATAGTTTTATTCATAACATCATACACTCCCCGCTGGGTCAGCCTTATATATGGCAGATGGGTTGTCGAAAAGAATGAAAGGGTATACACAGGATCGGCGAAGCGATACCCCCTGTCACGCAGCAAATTTTTCAATTCATTTTCTTCTTCTATCAGTTCAGGAACCTCTTTGGTGGACATGACCCCCTTTAATTTCAGAGGAAGTTCATGGATCACCTTTCCGTGTTCCGTTAAAATGATTCCACCGCCAATCTCCTTCAGCCGGTTAAATGCCAAATGCATATCCTGTTTCCTTTTACCGATTAGTATGATATCACCGGTATTGGTATAAGAGCCGGCAAAGCCACACAACTTATCCGCAAACCCCTTTAATATCGTATTGATGCGCCATTTCCCTTCCCGATCGATAAGCATGAAAAAGCATTCATCATCCTCAAAGTTCAGCTCTTCATGCCCAACATCATTGGAAAGAGAGTACGGTTTAGTAATTACATTATTGACCAATTCAATTCCAAACGGCATGGAAAATTCAAAATCTTCCTTTAAACTAAGATCCCAGTCAAGATCAAGTGGTTTAAAATCGAAATCACTCCATTCGATTTCCTGTGAATCGGGTATGATTTCACCATCCCTTTTCACCCATTTCCCTTTTGCCATTACCGAAACCGGTGCAGGTTCCTTTACATCAGTCAGGAAGTTGATGTTCGCTACCCTTCCAGTGGCAATATTGCCATGAAGGTACTCAATGTTATAATATCGTGCGATGTTGATAGTTGCCATATTGTAAGCATCGATTACCGGAACGCCATGCTCTATCGCTATTTTAATCAAGCAGTCTATGAAACCACCTTCATAAAAGGACGGCGGCGATCCATCTGTCGTATAAAAGAATTTGTCATAATGATCAATGCCCAGTTCATGGATTTCCTGTATCATCTTTGGAAGATCCGGCCGGATCGAAGAATGCCTTAACGATACATAATATCCCTGCAGCAAGCGCGACATGACTTCATCACCTGTCATTGCCTCATGATCACAATCGGCGCCGAACAAGGTCATTTTCGCTAAAGTCTTCTCTGAAGCACCTGGAAAGTGTCCTTCTATTTTCTTCCTCATTCGCTTTGCTTCCTGAATCCAGTGCAACATCATGTCATCCCCATCGAGAAGCTTCGGCCATCCAGTCAGTTCCCCGCCCTGTAATACGGCATCATGCTCCAGCCATGATTTAACGGCCCCATGGGAAAAGACCATGTCTTCATCTATCAATTCCGTTTGTCCGTCAAAACGGCTCCACCAATACATTGTTACAGGAATGTTACGTAATTCTTTCAAAAGAGAAAACGCTTTCTTTTTATCTAACTGCAAAAGAAACGGCAAGTTATCATTGATCAATGTCGTTGTGCCAAAATGAGATGCATAACGTGAAAAAGAAAGGGGATTATATAATTGAGAAGGGTGTGAATGCGGCTCAATATAACCCGGGACTAAGTACTGGTTTGTACAGTCTACCATTTCACAGCGGTCTATATTATCAGGAAGCTTATCGCCAACATATATGATGCGATCATCATATATCCATATATTCGCTTTTACCCATTTTCGTAAAGCCTGATTTAAATAAGTCGTATTTTTAAGCAGAATGTGTGGTGCCCTATTGCCATCCAGCACATCTATATGTTCTCTTAGATGCTTATTTTTCCATCTATAGCGCTGTTCAAGCATTAAACATTCCCCCATAATTTTTTAGAAACAGTTGTATGAAAAAAACCATTTTCAATCCAATTTTATTTCATAGTAACATACTTGCCTCATTAGAACAGTAATGTTATCCAGAATATTGTTAAATTTTTGTGAAGGGATGGACATAAAATGAATTTTAAACAAAATATTAGTATAATAAATGCGTTAATGCGAATTACTTGTGGTTTTACACTTCTAACATGGGCAATGGCTAAAATGGTAAAAAAACCATGGAAAAACCAATCTTATCTATTCGTGGTCATGCTTTCAGCCATGAAAATAGGCGAAGGCATTCTTCGCTATTGTCCTGTCGTCGATGCAATGGAAAACGGACAAAACTTTATGAAAAACGAATCAAAACAGGAAAAATAATCTAATCAATCTGATTCATATTAAGTTTTTTCTAAAGAAGAAGCTGACTCCGCTAAGAGTCAGCTTCTTTATATTATGATGAAAAATTGTATTTTATTGCACGGTAGCCAATATCCGTTCGCCAGAATAAGCCATCTTTCTCAATATGCCCTAACTCTTTATATACTTCAGCTTGGGCAGAGGCCAAATCTTTCCCTTTTGCAGCAACCAAAAGTACACGTCCGCCATTCGAGATGAAATTCCCCTCACTATTGAGAGCCGTTCCAGCGTGATAAACATGGGCATCCGGATCAATCTTTTCCAAGCCTTTAATGATGGAACCCTTTTTATAATCCCCTGGATATCCATCAGCTGCGACGACCACTCCAAGAACGGCTTCTTCATGCCACTCAAGTTGTAAATCCTCTCCAGAAAGAACCGCTTCAAGGGTATCTACGAAATCTGTTTTCAGGCGTGGTAAAACAACTTGCGTTTCCGGATCGCCAAAACGTGCATTGAACTCAATTACTTTCGTACCTTTTTCAGTAGCGATCAACCCGGCATATAATATCCCTGTAAAACGCCGATTTTCCGAAATCATCGCATTTACTGTAGGCTGAAGAATTGTTTCGACTGCGGTCTGAATCATTTCATCGGAAATTTGCGGCACCGGTGAATATGCACCCATTCCACCTGTGTTCGGGCCCTGATCTCCATCAAAAACCCGCTTGTGATCTTGAGCTATGACCATCGGATACACTTTTTCCCCATTCACGAATGCCATCAATGAAAATTCCTCGCCATCGAGAAATTCCTCAATAACGACTTTGGCAGAAGCTTCGCCGAACTTTGCTCCGACTAGCATGTCATGGATGGCATCTAACGCCTCTTCCATCGTCATCGCTACTACGACACCTTTTCCTGCAGCCAATCCATCCGCTTTTATGACGATGGGGGCACCCATTCTTTCAATATATGCCTTTGCTGAATCATAATCAGAAAATGTTTCGTATTCCGCTGTCGGAATGCTGTAGTTCTTCATTAAATCTTTAGCAAAGGATTTACTTCCCTCAATCACTGCAGCACGACCATTAGGGCCAAACACCTGTAAGCCTGCCTCCGTAAAGTCATCAGCAAGTCCATTCAACAATGGGGTTTCGGGCCCAATCACCGTTAATGAAACTGCATTCTTCTTGGCAAAGGCAACCAATTCCTCATGATTGTTTTCATCAATTGGAACAAGAGTCGCAACATCGATCATACCTGGATTTCCCGGTGCTGCAAAAACTGTCCCCACCCGTTTACTTTCAAATAGTTTGCGGGCAATGGCATGCTCCCTGCCGCCCCGGCCAATTACTAGTACATTCATTATCGCACCTCATTTTTGATTAATGTTTAAAGTGACGAATTCCTGTAAATACCATCGCAATTCCATATTCATCAGCTTTCTTGATTGAATCCTGATCTTTTACAGATCCACCAGGCTGAATGATTGCCGTGACGCCCGCTTTCGCTGCCGCTTCTACGGTATCATCCATTGGGAAGAAGGCATCTGATGCCAACGCACTTCCTGTCGCTCTTTCCCCAGCTTGTTCCAGAGCAATTTTTGCAGCTCCCACACGGTTCATCTGCCCTGCGCCAACACCTAATGTCATTTGACCGTTACTTACCACTATTGCATTCGACTTAACATGCTTTACGATTTTCCAGCCAAGTTCCAAGGCTTTCCACTCTTCAGGAGTAGGCTCACGTTTCGTTGCCACTTTTACCTCTGCATCCTTTAAGCTATGTGCATCCCGATCTTGAATAAGTAATCCGCCTTCAATGGAAGTCAATTTACGTTCAGGTTTTTTAACCGCGTCGAAATCGATCGTTAATAAACGAAGGTTTTTCTTGCTTGTTAATACTTCCACTGCCTCATCCGTAAACCCAGGAGCAATGATGATTTCAAGGAAAATTTCATGAAGCCTTTCCGCAGTCGCCTTATCAACTTCCCGGTTCAAAGCAATGATTCCGCCAAAAATGGAAGTGGCATCTGCCTCATAAGCTTTTTCATATGCTTCTAAAATGGTCGCCCCGACACCGACGCCGCAAGGATTCATATGTTTGACAGCTACAGCAGCCGGCTCATTGAATTCTTTAACGATTTGAAGTGCTGCATCAGCATCATTAATGTTGTTGTATGAAAGTTCTTTTCCATGTAATTGCTTCGCTTCAGCAATTGAGAAGACGGAACCAAGCGGTTTTTTATAGAATGCTGCTTTTTGATGTGGATTTTCCCCATAACGAAGCGACTGTTTCAATTCATAGGTAACAGTCAATGATTCAGGGTTTTCTTCATCGGCAAGCTCTGTCATATACTCCGAAATAACAGCATCATATGCTGCTGTATGGCGGAAGACTTTTGCAGCCAGGCGGCGATTCGTGGTTTTAGATACTCCGCCGTTTTGTTTCAGCTCAGCCAATACGGTAGGATAATCTTCGGAATCAACGATAACAGTTACATATGCGTGGTTTTTAGCAGAAGAACGAAGCATAGTCGGTCCACCGATATCGATGTTTTCAATAGCATCTTCCACAGTGACTTCCGGTTTGGAAATAGTCGCTTGGAAAGGATATAGGTTTACACAGACAAGTTGAATGGGTTCAATATTATGCTCTGCAAGCTGTGCTGCGTGATCCTTGTCATCATGTTTTGCCAACACTGCTCCATGGACATTTGGGTGAAGCGTTTTAACACGTCCATCTAATATTTCCGGAAAACCGGTGACATCACTGATTCCAATTACATCAACGCCATTATCCTGAAGCGTTTTTTTAGTACCGCCTGTAGAAATAATTTCAAAACCTGCCTCAATTAAACCTTGAGCAAATTCTACGATCCCTGTTTTATCCGATACACTGATTAAAGCACGTTTCTTCATGTTATGTTGGTCCCTCCATTAAGTAAGTTTCTTGTGGCATAGCTCCTGCAAAACTGGCGGATACATGTCATGCTCCATTTCCTGAATCCTTTTTTGAAGGATGTCTTTCGTATCCCCCTCAAGAATTGGCACTGCCTTTTGGGCAATGATCGGTCCTGTGTCCATTCCATCATCAACAAAATGAATCGTTACCCCTGTTACCTTCACTCCGGCATCAAAAGCCTGTCCAATTGCATCCTTGCCTGGAAAACTAGGCAAAAGTGAAGGGTGGATGTTCACAATCCTCTGTGAAAACTTTTGTAATAATGTCGGACCAATCAAACGCATATAACCAGCCAGAATGATAAATTCTATCTCGTGCTGGCGAAGTTTCTCCAGGATTTCCGATTCATACTCAGTCTTGTTAGAGTAATTCTTAGCTGAAAAGGAGAAAGACTCAATATTCTCAAGATTAGCTCTCTCAAGCACATATGCGTCTTCACGATCGCAAACGACAAGACAGATTTCCGCCTCCAACTTTCCACTTTTTATTGCGTCAGCAATCGATTGGAAATTACTACCGTTACCTGATGCAAAGACAGCAAGGCGCTTCATTATTTAAACGACACTCCATTTCCATCCACAATCGTTCCAATAACCGATGCTTCTTCACCGCAAGACCGTAGATGGGATAGTACATCTGATGCCACTTCTTTTTTCACGACAGCAGTCATTCCAATACCCATATTGAAAATATTGAACATTTCCTCTTTTACAAGGTTCCCTTTTTCTTCAAGGAATGAGAATATAGATGGAATTTCCCAGCTTCCAAGCTCGATCTCAACACCGCATCCTTCAGGTAGAATACGCGGTATATTTTCGATGAACCCGCCACCCGTGATATGGGCAAGACCATTAACATCAAATTTTTCCAATGTCGATAAAACGGACTTCACATAGATTTTTGTCGGTTTTAATAATTCCTCGCCCAACTTGCAATCCAATTCCGGTACGAAGTCATGAAGCCCCATACCTGAGTCTTCAAGAAGGATTTTACGAACAAGTGAATATCCATTACTGTGGATGCCGCTCGAAGCAAGTCCAATAACGACATCACCCGCCGAGATTGCCTCACCCGTAATTAGACGGGATTTTTCAACTGCACCTACAGTAAAACCTGCCACATCGTATTCTTCCGTTTCGTACATGCCTGGCATTTCAGCCGTTTCTCCACCGATTAAAGCACAACCCGCTTGCTCACAGCCATCTGCAATTCCTTTGACGATCATTTCAATTCGTTCTGGATCTGCTTTACCGCAGGCAATATAATCTAAAAAGTATAAAGGTGCAGCACCTTGAACGACAACATCATTGACGCACATAGCTACACAATCCACTCCAATTGTATCGTGCTTATCCATCATGATTGCCAACAATAGTTTCGTACCCACTCCATCCGTACCTGAAATGAGCACAGGTTCTTTAAGGTTCAAGGAAGATAAATCAAACATGCCCCCGAAACCGCCCAGACCATTCATTACTTCTGGACGAAATGTGCGTTTTACATGTTTTTTCATTCGATTTACCGCTTCATAACCAGCCTCAATATCAACACCAGCCTGCTTATATGCATTAGCCATTTGAAATCCTCCTCCGAAAATCAATCATCATTGCCGACTTGATTAACATTTTGTTTTTTCTCGTTCGTACTCAAAAATTTCAGTCGGATAATTTCCGGTGAAACAAGCTAGGCATGAACCGCGCGTTTCTCCAGGAAACGGTCGTCCAATTGCTTCGACCATACCTTCGACGCTTAAAAAAGTTAAGGAATCAGCTTCAATGATTTCTCTTATTTCCTCCACAGATTTAGAGCTAGCAATCAGTTCTTCCTTTTTAGACGTGTCTATACCATAAAAACATGGATTCTTGATCGGTGGTGAGCTGATTACAACATGCACTTCTTTGGCTCCAGCATCTTTTAACATGCGGACAATCCTTCTGCTTGTTGTCCCACGGACGATTGAATCATCAACCATTATGACCCGCTTACCTTCCACGACCCCTCTTACAGGTGAAAGTTTCATCTTCACGCCTTGTTCACGCAGACTCTGTGATGGCTGAATGAACGTCCGTCCAACATACCTATTTTTTATCAAGCCCATTTCATAGGGAATGCCGGCCGCTTCAGCATAGCCTATCGCCGCCGAAATGCTGGAATCGGGTACACCTGTAACTACATCCGCTTCAATTTTGGTTTCCAGTGCCATTTGCTTGCCAAGGTTTTTTCTTGCCGTATGAACATTGATCCCATCAATGTTGCTATCCGGACGGGAGAAATACACATATTCCATCGTGCACATTGCCTGTTGACTTGAAAGCGAAAAGTACTCGGATGTGATTCCCTCATCATTAATGACAACGAGTTCACCCGGCTCAATATCGCGGATGAATTCTGCACCTACAATATCAAGGGCACATGTTTCTGATGCGGCGAAATATGCATCGCCTATTTTCCCCAAGGAAAGTGGACGGAAGCCATGCGGGTCCCTTGCCATGATCATTTGGTTTTCTGTCATGATGACAAAGGCGTAAGCTCCCTTCAGCATGCTTAAACTGTTCTTCACGGAATCTCTGACATCCGAGTAGCCGGACCGTTTAATAAGATGGGCCAGGACTTCCGTATCCGATGTCGTTTGAAAAATGCTTCCCTGTCCTTCAAGCTGTGCTTTTAACTGATGGGCGTTTACTATATTCCCATTATGAGCAAGCGCCAGCCCTCCTGTATGTGAATTGAACAAGAAAGGCTGAACATTTTGATACCCGCCGCCGCCTGCCGTTGTATAACGGACATGGCCGATCGCAGCTTTTCCTGAACCGGAAAGTGACTGCATTTTTTCGGCCGTGAATATCTCTGTGACAAGACCTTCACCCTTGGAGATGGACATCTGCTCACCGTCAGTAACGACGATGCCAGCTCCCTCTTGACCACGATGTTGCAAGCTATGCAAACCGTAGTAAGCCAGCTGTGCTGCATCAGGATGTCCCCAGACTCCAACAACACCACACTCTTCGTTTAGGCTTCTTATTTCAGCAAGCATGGTATGGCTCCCTTCCAAGCTGTTTGTAAATCTTCAACGTCCGCTTCCAATACTTTGCTATCACTGTCTGTTGCCACAACTAATTTATTATCTCCCGTTACTGAGCCAATGCATTTCGCATCTTCAACTAGCGCTTCGAATGCCGTTTGGTTTTCAGGCTTGATGGATAGTAGGAATCGAGATTGCGTTTCACTGAATAATTCCGATACCGGTTCGCCAGCTATATTCACTTTTGCCCCAAGCTTGCTAGCCCCGAATAAAGATTCAGCTAAAGCCACTGCCAAACCGCCTTCCGAAAGGTCATGGGCTGATGCAACAAGTCCTTTTTGGATTGCAGTGAGGATTTGCTGCTGACGTTTTTGTTCAACGGCCAAATCAAGTTCCGGTGCGCGTCCGAAGATTTTACCTTCGAGCATTTTTTGTAACTCACTGCCTCCAAATTCAACTTTCGCTTCGCCGACCACATAAATCAAATCGGCTTCATTTTTAAACGTTTGTGTAGTGATGTGCTGAAGGTCATTGATAAGACCAACCATCCCAACCACAGGTGTCGGATAAATCGCTTCACCGTTCGTTTCATTGTATAGCGAGACATTTCCACCAATTACAGGAGTGCTTAAGCTTCTGCAAGCTTCACTCATACCGTCTGCCGCTTTTTCCAATTGCCAAAATATTTCAGGTTTTTCCGGATTCCCAAAATTCAAGCAATCCGTAATCGCTAAAGGTTCCGCACCCGAGCAAATAATGTTACGGGCTGCTTCAGCGACTGCGATTTTACCTCCCGTTTCAGGATCTAAATAAATAAAGCGGGAGTTGCAATCCGTCGTCATGGCAAGGGCCTTATTTGTGCCCCGGACACGTACCACCGCCGCATCAGATCCAGGTGAGACGACTGTATTCGTACGGACCATGTAATCATATTGATCGTAGACCCATTCCTTACTCGAAATCGTCGGTTGCTTCAATAGTGATACCAATGTTTCTTTATAATCTTCAATGACTGGCACTTCGGCCGTCATGCTTTGGAAATCGCGGAAATATTGCGGTTCTGCAGATGGCTTATGATAAATCGGAGCTTCTTCAGCCAATGCATCCACCGGAACCTCTGCAACGATTTCACCTTGATGCGATAATGTTAGGTTTTTGTCATCCGTCACTACTCCTACGGAAACAGCCTCTAAATCATATTTCGTAAACAAGTCAACGATTTCTTGTTCACGTCCTTTAGTGACAACGATCAGCATCCGTTCTTGTGATTCAGAAAGCATCATTTCATAAGCAGTCATTCCAGTTTCACGCTGCGGTACCAAATCAAGGTTCATTTTAATGCCTGATCCAGCTTTACTTGCCATCTCTGCAGATGAACTTGTAAGACCCGCTGCACCCATATCCTGAATGCCAACAAGGGCATCATTTTGAATCAATTCAAGGCATGCTTCCAAAAGCAGTTTCTCCATGAATGGATCTCCCACTTGGACGGCAGGTCGTTTTTCTTCTGAAGACTCTGACAGCTCTTCAGATGCAAATGTTGCTCCATGAATACCATCGCGTCCTGTTTTGGCTCCCACATACATGACTGTGTTACCTACTCCATGAGCCTGGCCTTTTTTAATGTCTTTATGATCGATCAAGCCGACACACATCGCATTTACCAGAGGGTTCCCTTCATAAGAAGGGTCGAATTGAATTTCGCCTCCGACAGTCGGTATTCCGATACAATTGCCGTATCCAGCAATCCCGGCAACCACTTCTTTAAATAAATATTTAACACGATCATTGTCTAGCTCACCAAAACGAAGCGAATTCAGCATCGCAATCGGACGCGCACCCATGGAGAAGACATCACGGATAATTCCTCCGACACCAGTAGCGGCACCTTGGTAAGGTTCGATAGCAGATGGGTGGTTATGACTTTCTATTTTAAAAACGACAGCCTGATCGTCACCGATATCAACGATACCAGCTCCTTCACCAGGACCTTGAAGAACTTTCTCCCCAGTTATCGGGAATTTTTTTAAGATGGGTTTTGAATTTTTGTAGGAACAATGCTCTGACCACATTACAGAAAACAATCCAGTTTCCGTATAATTAGGCAGTCTGCCTAAGATTTTCTCAACCATTGCAAATTCTTGATCGGACAGTCCCATACTTGCGTACAATCGCTCCGATTTAATTTTTTCCGGACTTGGTTCAAGCTGTAATAACATGTGATTCCCTCCAGTTTTTTACGATGGATTGAAAAATCTTTAAGCCGTCTTTACTGCCAAGCAGTGAATCAACAGCACGTTCGGGATGAGGCATCATACCGAGGACATTTCCTTGTTCATTTGTAATTCCCGCTATTTGTTCCAAGCTTCCGTTTGGATTTTCACCATCATAAGTGAATAAGATGCGGTTATTTCGTTTTAATTCAGCCAATGTTTCATTATCACAGTAATAATTCCCTTCACCATGGGCAACCGGGATCGTAATCGTTTCATTTACTTCATAACCTGTCGTGAACATCGATTGATTATTTTCAACCTTTAATCCAACATTGCGGCAAATGAATTTCAAGCCTTCATTACGGCGCATCGCTCCAGGTAAAAGTCCTGCTTCAAGTAAAATCTGAAAACCATTGCAGACACCCAAAACAGGCTTTCCTGCTTGTGCAGCTTTTACAACTTCGGCCATTACATTCGAAAATCGGGCAATCGCTCCAGAGCGTAAATAGTCTCCATAGGAGAAACCTCCAGGAAGGAGAATTCCATCATACTGATCTAGATTGTCTGTGGAATGCCAAACATACTCCACTTCTTCCCCTAGTGCATCCTTGATCGCATGGTACATATCGACATCACAATTGGAACCAGGGAAAACTATGACAGCAAATTTCATTTGGTGATAACCTCCTCAACATCATAACGGTAAGCTTCAATTACCGTATTGGCCAATAGTTTTTCACACATTTCCTTCACAAGTTGATCTAAATCACGATCCGTATCCTTAATTGTAAGTTCAATGTATTTCCCCACTCGAACATCACTGACTTCGTTATAAGTCAAACTATGAAGTGATTGTTGCACTGCTGCTCCCTGTGGATCTAGTACACTTTCGCGTAGTGTGATATATACTTTAACCTTATACATGTTGAGTGCCCTCCAACTTTGCTAGTATTTTTTCGTAAGCATCTGTTAAACTGCCTAAATCACGGCGGAATACATCTTTGTCTAACTTTTCGTTCGTGTTAATATCCCATAATCGGCAGGTATCAGGTGAAATTTCATCTGCCAGCAGAATGTCTCCATTCGGGGTCTTACCGAACTCTAATTTGAAATCAATCAATTTAATGTCCAATTCTTTAAAGAAGGAAGTTAAGACGATACTGATTTCTTGTGCCTTTTCTTTTAAAATGGCTACATCTTCCTTGCTTGCAAGTTCCAACTCTTCAATATGGTCTTCCGTTAACAGAGGATCGCCGAGCTCGTCGTCTTTATAGTAAAACTCAATCAGCGTTTTCTTGAGCGGCTGGCCTTCTTCAATGCCAGTTCTTTTAGAAAAACTGCCGGCAGCCGTATTTCTGACAACGACTTCAAGTGGGATAATAGATACCCTCTTGACTAACTGCTCCCGGTCGGAAAGCATTTCAATAAAATGGGAAGGGATATTTTCTTGGGCAAGCTTTGAAAATAGTAAGCTAGTAATTTGATTATTCAACTTACCTTTTCCGGCAATCTCTGATTTCTTCTCACCATTAAACGCTGTTGCCGAATCCTTGTATTCCACCCATACTATTTCACTGTTGTCCGTTGCAAAAATCTGTTTCGCTTTTCCTTCATACAACAATTCTCGTTTTTCCATCTGTCCAGACCCCCACATTGTGAATATTATGAATCTTCCTACCATTGATCAGGCTTGGCAAACATATCACCGTTTAGAGGTGCCATGTTTGCCGCCTTCATTTTTATAAACCTAAACGATCAAAGATTACATCAACATTTTTCAGGTGATGTGTAGGATCGAAACAATCATCAAGTTCTTCTTTCGTAAGCAAGCTTGTGATTTTATCATCCTTTTCGATCAGGCTTCTGAATGGAACCTGAAGCTCCCATGCTTCCATCGCCTTCGGCTGAACCGTATCATAAGCTTCTTCACGGACAAGTCCTTTATCGATAAGGGAAAGCAGCACACGTTGTGAGAAAATCAATCCCAGCGTTCGGTCCATATTGCGTTTCATATTTTCTGGATAAACGGTCAAGTTCTTAATTATGTTGCTGAACCGGTTCAGCATGTAGTTTAAAGCGATCGTTGCATCCGGTAAGATGATGCGCTCAGCAGAAGAATGCGAAATGTCACGTTCATGCCATAACGGTACATTCTCAAAAGCTGTCATCATGTAACCGCGGATTACACGAGCCATTCCCGTCATATTTTCAGAACCGATTGGATTCCGTTTATGAGGCATTGCCGAAGAGCCCTTTTGTCCTTTTGCAAAGAATTCTTCCACTTCACGTGTTTCACTTTTTTGCAAGCCGCGAATTTCCACTGCGAACTTTTCAATTGATGTCGCAATTAAAGCCAAAGTGCTCATATAATGTGCGTGACGATCGCGCTGCAATGTTTGTGTTGAAATTGGTGCTGCTTCAAGGCCAAGCTTTTCACAAACGAATTTTTCAACGAACGGGTCGATGTTTGCGTAAGTTCCGACAGCTCCAGAGATTTTCCCAACCTCTATGTTCTTTCTGGCTTCATCAAAACGTTCGACATTGCGTTTCATTTCTTGATACCAAAGTGCCAGTTTCAACCCAAAAGTAGTCGGTTCCGCGTGAACTCCATGTGTACGTCCCATTTGAACCGTATATTTATGTTCTTTCGCTTTATTTTTCAGGATCTCCACGAAGTTATTTAAATCCTTGGAAAGGATATCATTCGCTTGCTTAATCACATATGAAAGAGCTGTATCGACAACATCAGTTGAGGTCAATCCGTAATGAACCCATTTCCGTTCTTCACCCAACGTTTCAGAAACCGCACGTGTAAAAGCAACAACATCGTGTCGTGTATCTTTTTCGATTTCATTGATACGCTCCACATCGAACGTAGCATTTTCACGAAGAAGTTTCACATCTTCTTTTGGAATGACACCTAGTTCAGACCATGCTTCACAAGCTAAGATTTCAACTTCCAACCACGCATTAAAGCGGTTCTTTTCTGTCCAAATGTTTCCCATCTCTGGGCGGGTATAACGTTCAATCATTTTACTTCCTCCGTTTCAACCTGTTGATTCCATATTTTGCTTCGATCACTTTCCAAAAGAGCTTCCTCAATCGTTGGACGTAAAATATTCACATGACCCATTTTCCGCTTAACCTTGGCTTCTTTCTTACCGTAAAGGTGAACCTTCCAATCTGAAAGCGTCGGAATTTCATCCATTAAGGGCCCGATATGCTCACCAAGGATGTTTATCATTACCACAGGCTTCAATAACGCCGTATTTCCGAGCGGCCAATTGCAGACAGCCCTTATATGCTGTTCGAACTGTGAAGTCTCACATGCTTCCATTGTATAATGCCCTGAGTTATGAGGTCTTGGCGCTAATTCATTAATGATGATCTCATCCTGAGCAGTTAAAAACATCTCTACTGCCAATGTCCCCACTAAATCAAGTTTCTCTGCAAGCTGCAAAGCTTCATTAATAGCCTTCCGTTCAGCTTGTTGACTAATACGGGCGGGAACAATGCTTTTATGAAGAATATTTTCGATATGAATGTTTTCCGCTATCGGAAAATGACTTGCCTCGCCATTTGCCTTACGCGTCACAATGATGGAGATTTCTTTTACGAAAGGAATCCAGGCTTCCAGCACACATATACCTGTTTTGAGCAGGGATTCTGCCTTTTTGATATCGGCTTCTTCCTTAATGACCAACTGCCCTTTTCCATCATAACCGCCCCGCGTCGTTTTTAACACACTAGGGTACCCTAATTTCTCTATATGAAGGTAAATTTCTGAAATATCCCGTATTTCCCGATATGGAGCAACAGAAGCTCCTGCATCAGATATCGCTTTTTTTTCAGTTAGTCTATCCTGTGTCAGCTTTAATAATTCTGAGCCCTGTGGCAGAAATGCATGTTGCTTTAACCAATCCAGGGCTTCTGAACTGATATTTTCAAACTCATAGGTTATTACGTCACTGACCTCAGCTAACCTTTTCAATGCTTCGATGTCATCATAAGCACCAATGATTTCAATATCCGCCACTTGTGCACATGGACCTTCTGCAGTCGGCTCAAGGACCGCTATCTTAAAGCCCGATGCCCTAGCCGATAAGGCCATCATCCTTCCCAATTGCCCACCGCCGATAATTCCAATGGTCTGTCCCGGTAAAATGATTGTATTATTTAAGTTGTTCACTGCTCTGTAACACCTTTTCTCTGGTTTCGTCTCGTAAAGCCACTAACCTATCAGCAATGTCAGAATCGAAAGCTGCTAATATTTGGGCCGCAAACAAACCGGCATTGACTGCGCCCGCTTTTCCGATCGCAACCGTTGCAACCGGTACGCCACCAGGCATTTGAACAATCGATAATAACGAATCCATTCCATTTAATGCCTTCGATTGAATTGGCACGCCTATCACAGGGACAATGGTCTTGGCTGCTGTCATACCTGGAAGATGTGCCGCCCCGCCCGCTCCGGCAATAATCACTTTAATGTCTCTCTCTTTTGCACTCTCTGCATATTCAAATAGTAAATCCGGCGTCCTGTGAGCGGAAACGACTCTTTTCTCATAGGGAATCTCAAGCTGTTCCAATGATTCACAAGCGTATTTCATCGTTTCCCAATCCGAGACACTTCCCATAATAACCCCAACTTGCGGTTTCATATCATCTTTCCCTCCAACACTCATATTAAGGCGTCCCGAGTATGCAGATGGACGCTTATCATTATCTATAACATGTAAAATATAAAAAACCGGACAGGTTGCTTCCTCATCGAGAAAGCAACCTGTCCGGAAAAGAAAGCCCTTTTGAAAAATACAAAAAGACTTGGCTAGTTTCCGAATTAGTCAGATGCTTTTCTCATAGTCCGATGATTTACGGTCATCAGGTAGAAACTTTTGGGCCATATCCCCATGATTATATGAGATGTATTAATGTAACTTCATCTTACCTTCCGGCCATTTTAATGTCAAGTTAAAATCGAATATTTTTACATGATATGAATAAATCGTTCGTGTTTTACTCAATTAATTTTGCTTCGAATACAATTTTTCGATCAACTGGCACATATTGGACTTTGCCATTCTCGATTCTCTCGGCGAAGATGGGTTCTTCTGTTCGCCTTACAGGAAAGTACCCTGCTGCTTTAATTCGATCTAAACATGCATCGATTGTCTCGCCCTCGATAACTTCAAACTTTTCCTTACTCTTTTTACTCACAATACCGATCCCTTCCATAATTTCATTTCGCTTTGTATCCAACTTACATTATTACCATTAATAAATTCTTCCTAGTATAATGAAAAGAACCAATAAAGACAAGAAATTCATTTTTCAAAAATCCATTCCAGTATAAAAATCCTTTCTATCGTAAAGGCACCTACCCTCATGAATTTACATACCTTCAATATCCTATCCTTTCTCCCTTTCGAATTACTATAGCCTGAATCAAGAAATTAACCTCTGCTCCTTGATCGGTACATAATCGTATCTTGCTCTCATGAATTATTTCAATTCACATGGGCCGTATTAATAAACGGCTGTTTGAATTTGAGGGAATTGACGATAGGACGGATTAATTGGGTTTTGGTCGAATTGGATAGGCTGCGGCTCGAATTATTTCCTTCTAGGTCAAATTAGATAGGAAACAGGTCGAATTGAAGGCGTATTCTTCTCCAATTCGACCTGAAATATGGGGATTTCTAAAAAAACGATTTCCATTCAAATCATTGAGACGCAAAAAAAGACCAGCCGGATGGCTGGTCTTTGAAATGGCTTGGCGGCGTCCTACTCTCACAGGGGGAAACCCCCAACTACCATCGGCGCTGAAGAGCTTAACTGCCGTGTTCGGAATGGGAACGGGTGTGACCTCTTCGCTATCGTCACCAAACATATCAGGAACGTTGTTCCTTCAAAACTAGATAATAAGAAGGTATTTCATTTTTTAAAAAGCGTTGGTTAAGTCCTCGATCTATTAGTATCAGTCAGCTCCACATGTCGCCACGCTTCCACCTCTGACCTATCAACCTGATCATCTTTCAGGGATCTTACTAGCTTGCGCCATGGGAAATCTCATCTTGAGGGGGGCTTCATGCTTAGATGCTTTCAGCACTTATCCCGTCCGCACGTAGCTACCCAGCTATGCCTTTGGCAAGACAACTGGTACACCAGCGGTGCGTCCATCCCGGTCCTCTCGTACTAAGGACAGCTCCTCTCAAATTTCCTGCGCCCGCGACGGATAGGGACCGAACTGTCTCACGACGTTCTGAACCCAGCTCGCGTACCGCTTTAATGGGCGAACAGCCCAACCCTTGGGACCGACTACAGCCCCAGGATGCGATGAGCCGACATCGAGGTGCCAAACCTCCCCGTCGATGTGGACTCTTGGGGGAGATAAGCCTGTTATCCCCGGGGTAGCTTTTATCCGTTGAGCGATGGCCCTTCCATGCGGAACCACCGGATCACTAAGCCCGACTTTCGTCCCTGCTCGACTTGTAGGTCTCGCAGTCAAGCTCCCTTGTGCCTTTACACTCTACGAATGATTTCCAACCATTCTGAGGGAACCTTTGGGCGCCTCCGTTACTCTTTAGGAGGCGACCGCCCCAGTCAAACTGCCCACCTGACACTGTCTCCCACCCCGATAAGGGGCGCGGGTTAGAATTTCAATACAGCCAGGGTAGTATCCCACCAACGCCTCCACCGAAGCTAGCGCTCCGGCTTCTCAGGCTCCTACCTATCCTGTACAAGCTGTACCAAAATTCAATATCAGGCTGCAGTAAAGCTCCACGGGGTCTTTCCGTCCTGTCGCGGGTAACCTGCATCTTCACAGGTACTATAATTTCACCGAGTCTCTCGTTGAGACAGTGCCCAGATCGTTACACCTTTCGTGCGGGTCGGAACTTACCCGACAAGGAATTTCGCTACCTTAGGACCGTTATAGTTACGGCCGCCGTTTACTGGGGCTTCGGTTCAAAGCTTCGCTTGCGCTAACCTCTCCCCTTAACCTTCCAGCACCGGGCAGGTGTCAGCCCCTATACTTCGCCTTGCGGCTTCGCAGAGACCTGTGTTTTTGCTAAACAGTCGCCTGGGCCTATTCACTGCGGCTTTTCCGGGCTATTCACCCTAAAAAGCACCCCTTCTCCCGAAGTTACGGGGTCATTTTGCCGAGTTCCTTAACGAGAGTTCTCTCGCACACCTTAGGATTCTCTCCTCGCCTACCTGTGTCGGTTTGCGGTACGGGCACCTTACATCTCACTAGAGGCTTTTCTTGGCAGCGTGGAATCAGGAACTTCGGTACTATATTTCCCTCGCCATCACAGCTCCGCCTTAATGGAAACGGGATTTGCCTCGTTTCCGGCCTAACTGCTTGGACGCGCATATCCAACAGCGCGCTTACCCTATCCTTCTGCGTCCCCCCATCGTTCAAACGATGTATAGGTGGTACAGGAATATCAACCTGTTGTCCATCGCCTACGCCTTTCGGCCTCGGCTTAGGTCCCGACTAACCCTGAGCGGACGAGCCTTCCTCAGGAAACCTTAGGCATTCGGTGGAAGGGATTCTCACCCTTCTTTCGCTACTCATACCGGCATTCTCACTTCTAAGCGCTCCACCAGTCCTTCCGGTCTGACTTCAACGCCCTTAGAACGCTCTCCTACCATCGACACCTAATGGTGTCAATCCACAGCTTCGGTGATACGTTTAGCCCCGGTACATTTTCGGCGCGGAGTCACTCGACCAGTGAGCTATTACGCACTCTTTAAATGGTGGCTGCTTCTGAGCCAACATCCTGGTTGTCTAAGCAACTCCACATCCTTTTCCACTTAACGTATACTTTGGGACCTTAGCTGGTGGTCTGGGCTGTTTCCCTTTCGACTACGGATCTTATCACTCGCAGTCTGACTCCCAAGAATAAGTATTTGGCATTCGGAGTTTGACTGAATTCGGTAACCCGTTGGGGGCCCCTAGTCCAATCAGTGCTCTACCTCCAATACTCTCATCTTGAGGCTAGCCCTAAAGCTATTTCGGAGAGAACCAGCTATCTCCAGGTTCGATTGGAATTTCTCCGCTACCCACACCTCATCCCCGCACTTTTCAACGTGCGTGGGTTCGGGCCTCCATTCAGTGTTACCTGAACTTCACCCTGGACATGGGTAGATCACCTGGTTTCGGGTCTACGACCTCATACTCATTCGCCCTATTCAGACTCGCTTTCGCTGCGGCTCCGTCTTATCAACTTAACCTCGCATGAAATCGTAACTCGCCGGTTCATTCTACAAAAGGCACGCCATTACCCATTAACGGGCTTTGACTACTTGTAGGCACACGGTTTCAGGATCTATTTCACTCCCCTTCCGGGGTGCTTTTCACCTTTCCCTCACGGTACTGGTTCACTATCGGTCACTAGGGAGTATTTAGCCTTGGGAGATGGTCCTCCCTGCTTCCGACGGGATTTCTCGTGTCCCGCCGTACTCAGGATCCACTCAGGAGGGAACGAAGTTTCAACTACAGGGTTTTTACCTTCTTTGACGGACCTTTCCAGGTCACTTCATTTACCCCGTTCCTTTGTAACTCCATGTTGAGTGTCCTACAACCCCAAGAGGCAAGCCTCTTGGTTTGGGCTAATTCCGTTTCGCTCGCCGCTACTCAGGAAATCGCATTTGCTTTCTCTTCCTCCGGGTACTTAGATGTTTCAGTTCCCCGGGTCTGCCTTCAGTACCCTATGTATTCAGGTAAAGATACTGTTCCATTACGAACAGTGGGTTTCCCCATTCGGAAATCTCCGGATCAAAGCTTACTTACAGCTCCCCGAAGCATATCGGTGTTAGTCCCGTCCTTCATCGGCTCCTAGTGCCAAGGCATCCACCGTGCGCCCTTTCTAACTTAACCGTTAAAAAGATCTTACAGATGCTTTGAAAAAAATTAATTGCCTTCTATCTATTATCTAGTTTTCAAGGAACAAAGCAGAAAGAATCCATCACATCGTGATGCTTTTCTTTCCTATCTGAATGAATTACTCATTCAAAACTGAACAAAACAAAAGCGCTCTCGTAATTATCCTTAGAAAGGAGGTGATCCAGCCGCACCTTCCGATACGGCTACCTTGTTACGACTTCACCCCAATCATCTGTCCCACCTTAGGCGGCTGGCTCCATAAAGGTTACCTCACCGACTTCGGGTGTTACAAACTCTCGTGGTGTGACGGGCGGTGTGTACAAGGCCCGGGAACGTATTCACCGCGGCATGCTGATCCGCGATTACTAGCGATTCCGGCTTCATGTAGGCGAGTTGCAGCCTACAATCCGAACTGAGAATGGCTTTATGGGATTCGCTTACCTTCGCAGGTTTGCAGCCCTTTGTACCATCCATTGTAGCACGTGTGTAGCCCAGGTCATAAGGGGCATGATGATTTGACGTCATCCCCACCTTCCTCCGGTTTGTCACCGGCAGTCACCTTAGAGTGCCCAACTGAATGCTGGCAACTAAGATCAAGGGTTGCGCTCGTTGCGGGACTTAACCCAACATCTCACGACACGAGCTGACGACAACCATGCACCACCTGTCACTCTGTCCCCCGAAGGGGAAAGCCCTATCTCTAGGGTTGTCAGAGGATGTCAAGACCTGGTAAGGTTCTTCGCGTTGCTTCGAATTAAACCACATGCTCCACCGCTTGTGCGGGCCCCCGTCAATTCCTTTGAGTTTCAGCCTTGCGGCCGTACTCCCCAGGCGGAGTGCTTAATGCGTTAGCTGCAGCACTAAAGGGCGGAAACCCTCTAACACTTAGCACTCATCGTTTACGGCGTGGACTACCAGGGTATCTAATCCTGTTTGCTCCCCACGCTTTCGCGCCTCAGTGTCAGTTACAGACCAGAAAGTCGCCTTCGCCACTGGTGTTCCTCCAAATCTCTACGCATTTCACCGCTACACTTGGAATTCCACTTTCCTCTTCTGCACTCAAGTCCCCCAGTTTCCAATGACCCTCCACGGTTGAGCCGTGGGCTTTCACATCAGACTTAAAGAACCACCTGCGCGCGCTTTACGCCCAATAATTCCGGACAACGCTTGCCACCTACGTATTACCGCGGCTGCTGGCACGTAGTTAGCCGTGGCTTTCTGGTTAGGTACCGTCAAGGTACCAGCAGTTACTCTGGTACTTGTTCTTCCCTAACAACAGAACTTTACGACCCGAAGGCCTTCTTCGTTCACGCGGCGTTGCTCCGTCAGACTTTCGTCCATTGCGGAAGATTCCCTACTGCTGCCTCCCGTAGGAGTCTGGGCCGTGTCTCAGTCCCAGTGTGGCCGATCACCCTCTCAGGTCGGCTACGCATCGTCGCCTTGGTGAGCCATTACCTCACCAACTAGCTAATGCGCCGCGGGCCCATCTATAAGTGACAGCCGAAACCGTCTTTCCATCTTCTCTCATGCGAGAAAAGAACGTATCCGGTATTAGCTCCGGTTTCCCGAAGTTATCCCAGTCTTATAGGCAGGTTGCCCACGTGTTACTCACCCGTCCGCCGCTAATCTCAGGGAGCAAGCTCCCATCGATTCGCTCGACTTGCATGTATTAGGCACGCCGCCAGCGTTCGTCCTGAGCCAGGATCAAACTCTCCGAAGAAATGTTTGACTTGCTCATTTTGCTTTTTTGATAGTGTGTGCTCACTTAAAATTTAACGTTGGCGCTTTGTTTTGTTCAGTTTTCAAAGAGCAATTTCACAATCGTTCTTTCGAACGGCTTGTTTATTCATCATAACATCTTATTGATTAGTTGTCAACTTCTGCGAAGTTTTAAACTTATTTTAAATCGCTGTGTTTTTCAGCGACCATTTCATCTTATCATTTTCATAGTAAGAAGTCAATAGTTATTATTTTTGTTTTGGTAATCTACCAAAAGCGGATGAAGTTTTTCGTTTGTCTTAGTTGGTGCTTATTTATATTAATCCTTTCGCACCATAAAGTCAACACATTTTATACAATTCTTTATCAAGTGATTTATCCATTTATTATATAGGAGATAGGAGCATTATATGTCCTTATTACAACATGAATATAATCCACCAAAACCTTCTTGATCCTTGTTCATTAAACCTAAGGTCCCCTTCGATCAACATCCATTTTATTAAATCGAAGACCTTTTTGAAACACACTCCCCTTCCGATTAGTAACGCTTTTGGCCAAATCCATAAAAACTATATTATCCAGATCAATTACTATCTTCATTTTCAATAGACCATTCACCCCAATAAATGAAAGGTGTAAATCGAATATAAAAAAAAATTATTGTTCCTTTAAGAATGGGATAAGTGATTTTAGAATTAAACCGCTTATATTTCCCATTTCCATTGTCCAAATATTAAAAAATATCTTTTTTACAATTTTACTTTCTTGTACTATAATAAATTTATTTTAAAAATTTCAGGAAAGACTTTTAATCATTATAAAAATAGTTGGGAGAGGGATTTATAGATGATTAATAAAAACACATCTTTGAGGATGCAAAGTATCGTTTTTATTGGCTTTATGGGAGTTGGAAAGACGACGATCGGACAGAAAGTAGCCAGAAAGTTATATAGGGACTTTATTGATATAGACCAAGAAATTGAAAAGGAATTCAATATGCCCACTACAGAAATATTCAAGAAGTTTGGGGAAAAAGCATTTCGCGAAAAAGAAAAAAATGTGATTGAAAGCCTTAGTCAACAACAATTGAAAATCATTTCAGTTGGAGGCGGGGCATTCTTACAAGAGGATATACGCAATATCTGTTTATCTAATTGCATTGTCTTCTACCTTGATTTATCTTGGGAATATTGGAAAGAAAGAATTGGCTTACTTATTGATAGTAGACCTGTTTTACAAAGTCGGACCCTAGAGGAAATCGAAGAGCTCTTTTACACCAGACAGGAGATATACTCCTATCATCATTCAAAAGTGAATACCAACGATCTTGATGTTGATGAAGTGGCAGACTTTATAGTCGATTCATTGAAAGTGGCCTGGGATATTTATGAACCGCTTAAGTAAGCCCCATTCCTTTTATATTTAACCAATGTCCCCGATAAAAGAATAATAGAAAAGATGAAAAGGATACAGAGGTAAGGACACCCAGCCTCCTGTAAACTAATCACCTTTTTATTTTTCTTTATTAGGAAGACTCTCTAATTATCAGTTCTGGGTTTAATATGATTCGCTGTTGTTCACGTTCGATTTTCTCCATTTGCTGGTACAAGAGATTCGCTGCCTCTTTTCCGATACGTCTAGGAAATGAAGAAATGGTCGTTAACGGAGGATGATAGATTTCTGCAACTGGAACGTTATCGAACCCTACGATATCTATATCTTTTCCAGGAGTAAATCCTTTCATCCTTAATCCTTGCATAACACCGAAGGCAATTAAGTCGCTAAAGCAAAAAATTGCAGTTGGCGGATTGGGATTCTCAAGTACTTTCAATACAGCCTCTAGCCCGCCCTCCCGTGTCGGGGCACTATCTATCATTAACGATTCATCCACTTCCAAGCCCGCTCTTGAAAGGGCTTCCCGATACCCCTCCATTCTCTCGATCCAAGTAGAAGATTCCCTGATTCCACCAAGGAGCGCAATTCTTTTATGTCCCTTTTCAATAAGATGGTCAACAGCAATTCGGGCTCCTTCTGGATAATCGATGCCTACATAGTCACTATTCACTTCCGGTAGTTCTCTAACAGCAAGGACCATTGGCGTGTCAATTTCATTTAATCGCTCAATGGTTTCTTGTGTACTTTCAGAGACAGGACAAAGAATCAAGCCTCCAACCCTATGTTCCAACATGGTTGAAAGAAGATGGTCTTGCTTGGTAACCGAGTCGAATGTAGTCCCCAGCAACACCGTATAACCGACCTCATCCAATGCGTCGTGAACGCCTATCAGGAATTCAGAAAAAAAGGTATTTGATATATCAGTAATAATGATTCCTACAGTATCAGAACTCTGCGATCTTAGGTTTGCTGCAATTCTATCGTAAACATAACCCAATTCATGCATGGATTTTAATACCTTTTTTCGCGTCGCTTCCGAAATTCGCGGGTTATTACGAACTATAAGGGAAGCAGTGGAAGTAGATACCCCAGCATGTTTCGCTACCTCTTGCAGCGTGACTCGACCTTTTTTGGATTGTTTCATAGTTCAATCACCATCTTGAATGTATTTTTGATGTATTTTTTATTATCATGTTCTTACTATAATAATAATAATAATAATATAGTTACTGTCATTATTATACCCTTGCTTTTGGGACAAGGGTATTTCATCGGTCAATAATCTCTCCAATACGTCTATATACCTTATTCATTTGACCAAAAAAAAACGCCACCCTATTTCTAGTAGATGGAGTTTTAACTAATCCGTCACCATTCATTATCCATGGTTAAATATAGTCTGGTGCTGTGTCAATTTTTTATACCGATAATTAACAAATGCTGCAGCTAGGATACCTAATGTTGCAATAAAACAATCGAATAGAAATATGTGAGATATATCCCCACTCTTGGCGATCAGACCCGTTGCAATTGGTAAAATGACGCTCGCCAAACTTGAGGCCGTCGCAACGATCCCTGTTACAGTTCCTTTTTTCCTCCAGAAAAGTTCAGTCATTATTGCAATGGTTAATTGAAATATCCCAGCTGTCGAGGCTCCAAGGAAAAAGGAGGTAATACTTAAGACCATAGGTGAATGAACCGTTAATATGATGATTACTGTCAGTAAAGTAATCATTGGATAAAGCAATATCACCGTCACGGGCTTAATCCATTTGTTTAATAAGACGGATAGTAGCAGGACGGAAATGAGTGATCCAACACCATAATAGCTCAGTAATTTAATCGAACCTGATGTGGACATCCCTGCAACTTCATGTCCGAAACTCGGTAACCAGATTTGTGAAACTGTAAATAACGCAGTTGATGTAAATCCAATTATGATTAGCGCCAGTCCTTCGCTCCAAAATTTAGGTTCAGTTATGAACCTGTTCAATTGCAAATCATCCTCATTACTGACAGGACCGGACTTGCTTTTTGGAAATGAAACCGACATCACAAAAAACATATTAACGAAATAGATGACGGCCGGTAATATAAATGCAAATCCGTAAAATAATTGGTTCTTGGAAAGAAACAAGATGATGAATGGTAAGATGGTTGCACCTAGGGAACCAAAAGCCTTAACCATAACACTGGCGGAACCTGCAGAATTAGGAAACATTTCAGTTAGAGCTGGATATGTACCAGCATCCATGGCTGAGTTGGAAATACCCGCAAGTAAAGCAAATACAAAGGCCATTTCATATGTGGGGGAAAATGGAATCCCAATTAGAAAAACTCCCATTACAATTGAGGAGACAATAATTAAAGGCTTTCTTCCAAATTTATCTGATAATACTCCCGTGAGACCATACGTGAGTAATCTCCCTATTCCTATTGCGGCAATGAGATAACTGATGCCAGTAGAATCCGTATCCCATTGCTCTGTTAAGGAGGACATGTTTGAGGCGAGGATTATATTGACCATACCCAGCAGAAAATAGTTAATATACATGCTGGATGCCGCTTTAAAATACTGATTTTTCATTATTACACCCCTATAATAAGTCACGATGTGATGTTTCTCCCTTGACCTTATAATTCAAAAATACAGTAATAAAATATTTTTCTATAAATACATTTTGAATTAAGTCTCCCCTTTATGTTATCCATTTAAATGAAAACCACTTTTCAAAAAAAAACGCTAAGAAAAACAAGGGACTTCACTCCCTGCATTTCTTAGCTCCGAGGTTTTCTGCACTCATTTGTAAGTACTTTTATCCTTTAACAATGATGCACTTCAAGTATGAAAAAACCTCTATTACGATAAAATGGAGAATAATCTCGAGAGTGGAATCATATTATTCTGCAAACATTTGCTCTTTGATGTAATCTACAGGCATCTGTTGACCTGTCCATAATTCAAAGGCCAATGCACCTTGCCATAGCATCATCCCAAGACCATTAATTGCTGTAGCACCCGCAGCCTCAGCTTGTTCCATTAGTTTCGATTTGCGGGGAATGTAAACAACGTCTGTTACGATTAAATCAGGACGTAGCATGGATACATCTTGAATGACACTTAAGCCTTCAAGTGGTTTCATGCCAACGCCAGTTCCATTTGCCAAAATATCACTAGTTGCGATTTCAGCCCTTAATTGCTCAACATTTTCAAGAGGGTATACATTTGCTTTCACGTTTAAGTGCTTCATATCTTCATTGATGATTCGTACATTTTCTTCTGCTTGCGGGTAGAAAGCATCATCACGAGCAAAAATGCTAATTTCCGCCACACCTTCTAGAGCAGATTGAATAGCGATAGGAGTAGCAGCCCCACCAGAACCGATAAGAGTCATTTTCTTACCTTTAATATTTATACCATGTTCTTTTAGGTTCCGAGTATAACCCATTCCATCGGTACTGTGACCCACGAATTTCCCATCGACATTGACAACTGTATTAACGGCCCCAGAAAATTTAGCACTGTCTGCCAACTCGTCAAGATAAGGAAGTATTTTCATTTTATTAGGCATGGATACGTTAAATCCTTTTACATTTAATGCACGCATCCCTTTGACTGCATCTTCCAATTGTTCATTTCCGACTTCAAATGCTAAATAGGCGCAATTCAATCCTAATTTATCAAAAGCTAAATTATGCATGGCTGGTGACAAAGAATGTCCAATAGGTGTTGCAAGCAACCCTACCAATTCTGTTTTTCCATTGATACGTCCTAGATTTTCCATGTTCTATTCCCCCTGGTGGTTAATTTGAAAAATTTATATAAATTCCTTCTTGGAAGAAATTTTGAATTAAATATTTTGATCAATGATCTCCAATACACTTCTTAATTGATTAACAGGAATTTGTCCTGGGGCAGATGCTTCTTTTCCGGCACCGAATGTACAAGCAGATCCAAACACCGCGCCTGATAATCTACTTACCAGACCTGTACCCGACATTGACATCGTAATGAACGGACGATCGGCATACTTTGTTTTCATCGTATGGGTTGCATCTAATAAAATGAGTAAATCACCAACACTTTGGGGCATTACAGCGATTTTTGGAATATGAGCTCCAAATTCCTGCATTTTACGCAAACGGTATATGATTTCTTCTTTTTCTGGTGTCTTATCGAAATCATGGTTACACATCACTACGTATACGCCATTTTCCTCAGCTATTTTTACAGTCTCCTTCACTGACGACTCTTCAAAAAATAACTCAACATCGACAAGATCAATATTCTTCGTTCTAATTGCTGTATGAAGCAGTTGAAAATAATGTTCATCGGTGATTTCCTTGTTCCCGCCTTCTTTATGGCTTCTAAAAGTGAAAAGCAGCAATGTACTAGGTACAGCACGTCTAAGTTTTGAAATCATTTCCGAAACGGCTTCTAAGCTCTCAACTTGTTCAAAGACATCCACTCGCCATTCAATGATATCCGGCTCTAAAGCATTTACCGTTTCAACTTCTTTCAGTAGTTCTTTTTCAGTGGTCCCCATAAGCGGAACTATGATCTTTGGAACCCCTTCTCCGATCGTTACGTCTTTGATCGTGATTGTTTGCATGGATGTTTCCCCCTTTTATCATTATCATCAGTGGTGATTGATGTTCGCTTTACCACTTAATTGGATGAAATCTTAATTACCTTTTTATATCGATAGGCAACGAATACGGCCAATAAAATACTGACTACCGCAATTGCCACATCAAACAAGAAGACTGCAGTTAAACCGGCACTCTTAGAAATGATACCTGTAACGAAAGGTATGATGATAAAAGCTGAACTAGCTGCAATGTTTACATAAGAAGTAATCGTCCCTTTATTGGCTGGGAAGAATTCGGTAATTATTGTCATGGCTAATTGGAACACTCCTGCAGTTGAAAGTCCAATGAAGAAAGCGCTCAAAACAGTCATAAATGGTTGCTGGATATATATGAGTGACAATAAAGATAGTGCTGCAATGATTGGATAGATGATCATGACGGTAATAGGCTTAATTACTTTATTCAATAGTACCGCCAGTAAAATGACAGAAACAAGGGAGCCAACGCTATAGTAACTAAGCAATTGAACAGCCTTAGCCTGGGTTAGCCCCAATACCTCTTGTCCAAAGTTCGGGAGCCAGACTTGAACCAGCATGAATAAAGCAGTTGATGTGAAGCCTAAAAGTATGACGGCCAATCCTTCCTGAGCAAACTTCGGTTTTGATAGGAATTGGTGTTGAACCGTTGCAGCTTGTTTTTCATCTTGGACATGACTAGGAGCTTTATGATTCGGGAATGAAACCTTGAGCAAGAAGAATCCGTTAACAAGGTAAACAGCAGCCATTAAGAAGAATGTATACCCGTAAAACATATCTCTAGCTATAAAGAACGCCATGATAAATGGGAGAAGTGCGGCACCGACTGAAACGAACGCTTTTATTAATACGGTAGCGGAACCTGCTTTCTTTTGAAAAGCCTCAATAAGCGCAGGATACGTACCAGCGTCCAAAAATGAGTTTGCAATACCAGCACAAACAGCAAATATAAATGCCAATGTATAGTTAGGAGCCAAAGGTATACCTATGAGGAAGATCAGGTAGATAAAAGATGCTGAAACGACAAATGGCTTCCTTCCTAATTTATCTGACAGTCTACCGGCGAAAAACAAAGAAACTAACTTACCGATTCCTATAGCAGAGACCAAGTAGCTTATCCCCGATGCACTTGTGTTTAATTGTTCGGATAAATTTTCCATATTAGATCCAATGATAATATTGATCATGCCTAAAATAAAATAACTAATATATAAACCTGTTGCCATTTTTATAAATGGATTTTTCATGAAACACACCCCTATAGTTATTAATGATCGAAATTCAATTTGATTCTTTAGCCTTTCAGAAGTTTCCCCCTTGCCCCATATCATAAATTCAAGAAACAAATTACGTTCAAATAAAAAACAATAAACCTCTAAGTAACCGACTTCAGTTAGTACATCGTTCTACTAGATTTCAGCTAGTATATCGTTCTACTAATTTTTCTTAATGTTAGTATATCGTTCTACTAACACTATTCTTATCAATAAGTTTATAAATCCAATAGTATTGAATTTTAGCGCTTATGCTGAAGTAATTTAGTTAACTTTTTTAGTATATCGTTCTACTCGAATTATTATACTGCGCTAATTTCATTGTGTCAAACTCATGAAGCAGTCCTGAAACACTGTTCCTTATTAACCATCTCTGAATTTTGAAGTGCTCACCAAATATCATCCTTATCTTAATAGTTCAGCCATAGCTTGTTTTTGGTACTGTTCATACATGATGATGAATGTTTTTATTTAATATGGCACAAGGCATACTATCTCTTAAAATTAGTTTCTTCTATTTCGATATTCCTTACTTTTTTAGTTACCAGTTTCTGAATAAATTTCTTTTTAGCTAAAATAAATGAAGTGCTTCTGATTTAAATCCAATGTTGCAACTTTTTGTAATTGAAGTTATAAAGTTGAATTTTTCACTCGAGTTAATTATCTGTCTTCTAAATTATTATAAATTACTTTGTTCAATCTCTGACTAAGTAATGCTGTAACACATTTGCCCTTATTTCAACTTCCTTGCTTCTTATTTCCTATAAGGATGATAAATGGAATTCATTTTTTTTCTCTTCATAAAGCCTAATGATCTTATCCGGTCTTCTATCCAGAACACAAAAAAAGACCAGCCGGATGGCTGATCTTTGAAATGGCTTGGCGGCGTCCTACTCTCACAGGGGGAAACCCCCAACTACCATCGGCGCTGAAGAGCTTAACTGCCGTGTTCGGAATGGGAACGGGTGTGACCTCTTCGCTATCGTCACCAAACAATAAAGGAACGTTGTTCCTTCAAAACTAGATAATAAGAAGGTATTTCATTTTTTAAAAAGCGTTGGTTAAGTCCTCGATCTATTAGTATCAGTCAGCTCCACATGTCGCCACGCTTCCACCTCTGACCTATCAACCTGATCATCTTTCAGGGATCTTACTAGCTTGCGCCATGGGAAATCTCATCTTGAGGGGGGCTTCATGCTTAGATGCTTTCAGCACTTATCCCGTCCGCACGTAGCTACCCAGCTATGCCTTTGGCAAGACAACTGGTACACCAGCGGTGCGTCCATCCCGGTCCTCTCGTACTAAGGACAGCTCCTCTCAAATTTCCTGCGCCCGCGACGGATAGGGACCGAACTGTCTCACGACGTTCTGAACCCAGCTCGCGTACCGCTTTAATGGGCGAACAGCCCAACCCTTGGGACCGACTACAGCCCCAGGATGCGATGAGCCGACATCGAGGTGCCAAACCTCCCCGTCGATGTGGACTCTTGGGGGAGATAAGCCTGTTATCCCCGGGGTAGCTTTTATCCGTTGAGCGATGGCCCTTCCATGCGGAACCACCGGATCACTAAGCCCGACTTTCGTCCCTGCTCGACTTGTAGGTCTCGCAGTCAAGCTCCCTTGTGCCTTTACACTCTACGAATGATTTCCAACCATTCTGAGGGAACCTTTGGGCGCCTCCGTTACTCTTTAGGAGGCGACCGCCCCAGTCAAACTGCCCACCTGACACTGTCTCCCACCCCGATAAGGGGCGCGGGTTAGAATTTCAATACAGCCAGGGTAGTATCCCACCAACGCCTCCACCGAAGCTAGCGCTCCGGCTTCTCAGGCTCCTACCTATCCTGTACAAGCTGTACCAAAATTCAATATCAGGCTGCAGTAAAGCTCCACGGGGTCTTTCCGTCCTGTCGCGGGTAACCTGCATCTTCACAGGTACTATAATTTCACCGAGTCTCTCGTTGAGACAGTGCCCAGATCGTTACACCTTTCGTGCGGGTCGGAACTTACCCGACAAGGAATTTCGCTACCTTAGGACCGTTATAGTTACGGCCGCCGTTTACTGGGGCTTCGGTTCAAAGCTTCGCTTGCGCTAACCTCTCCCCTTAACCTTCCAGCACCGGGCAGGTGTCAGCCCCTATACTTCGCCTTGCGGCTTCGCAGAGACCTGTGTTTTTGCTAAACAGTCGCCTGGGCCTATTCACTGCGGCTTTTCCGGGCTATTCACCCTAAAAAGCACCCCTTCTCCCGAAGTTACGGGGTCATTTTGCCGAGTTCCTTAACGAGAGTTCTCTCGCACACCTTAGGATTCTCTCCTCGCCTACCTGTGTCGGTTTGCGGTACGGGCACCTTACATCTCACTAGAGGCTTTTCTTGGCAGCGTGGAATCAGGAACTTCGGTACTATATTTCCCTCGCCATCACAGCTCCGCCTTAATGGAAACGGGATTTGCCTCGTTTCCGGCCTAACTGCTTGGACGCGCATATCCAACAGCGCGCTTACCCTATCCTTCTGCGTCCCCCCATCGTTCAAACGATGTATAGGTGGTACAGGAATATCAACCTGTTGTCCATCGCCTACGCCTTTCGGCCTCGGCTTAGGTCCCGACTAACCCTGAGCGGACGAGCCTTCCTCAGGAAACCTTAGGCATTCGGTGGAAGGGATTCTCACCCTTCTTTCGCTACTCATACCGGCATTCTCACTTCTAAGCGCTCCACCAGTCCTTCCGGTCTGACTTCAACGCCCTTAGAACGCTCTCCTACCATCGACACCTAATGGTGTCAATCCACAGCTTCGGTGATACGTTTAGCCCCGGTACATTTTCGGCGCGGAGTCACTCGACCAGTGAGCTATTACGCACTCTTTAAATGGTGGCTGCTTCTGAGCCAACATCCTGGTTGTCTAAGCAACTCCACATCCTTTTCCACTTAACGTATACTTTGGGACCTTAGCTGGTGGTCTGGGCTGTTTCCCTTTCGACTACGGATCTTATCACTCGCAGTCTGACTCCCAAGAATAAGTATTTGGCATTCGGAGTTTGACTGAATTCGGTAACCCGTTGGGGGCCCCTAGTCCAATCAGTGCTCTACCTCCAATACTCTCATCTTGAGGCTAGCCCTAAAGCTATTTCGGAGAGAACCAGCTATCTCCAGGTTCGATTGGAATTTCTCCGCTACCCACACCTCATCCCCGCACTTTTCAACGTGCGTGGGTTCGGGCCTCCATTCAGTGTTACCTGAACTTCACCCTGGACATGGGTAGATCACCTGGTTTCGGGTCTACGACCTCATACTCATTCGCCCTATTCAGACTCGCTTTCGCTGCGGCTCCGTCTTATCAACTTAACCTCGCATGAAATCGTAACTCGCCGGTTCATTCTACAAAAGGCACGCCATTACCCATTAACGGGCTTTGACTACTTGTAGGCACACGGTTTCAGGATCTATTTCACTCCCCTTCCGGGGTGCTTTTCACCTTTCCCTCACGGTACTGGTTCACTATCGGTCACTAGGGAGTATTTAGCCTTGGGAGATGGTCCTCCCTGCTTCCGACGGGATTTCTCGTGTCCCGCCGTACTCAGGATCCACTCAGGAGGGAACGAAGTTTCAACTACAGGGTTTTTACCTTCTTTGACGGACCTTTCCAGGTCACTTCATTTACCCCGTTCCTTTGTAACTCCATGTTGAGTGTCCTACAACCCCAAGAGGCAAGCCTCTTGGTTTGGGCTAATTCCGTTTCGCTCGCCGCTACTCAGGAAATCGCATTTGCTTTCTCTTCCTCCGGGTACTTAGATGTTTCAGTTCCCCGGGTCTGCCTTCAGTACCCTATGTATTCAGGTAAAGATACTGTTCCATTACGAACAGTGGGTTTCCCCATTCGGAAATCTCCGGATCAAAGCTTACTTACAGCTCCCCGAAGCATATCGGTGTTAGTCCCGTCCTTCATCGGCTCCTAGTGCCAAGGCATCCACCGTGCGCCCTTTCTAACTTAACCGTTAAAAAGATCTTACAGATGCTTTAAAAAAAATTAATTGCCTTCTATCTATTATCTAGTTTTCAAGGAACAAAGCAGAAAGAATCCATCACATCGTGATGCTTTTCTTCCCTATTTGAATGAATTACTCATTCAAAACTGAACAAAACAAAAGCGCTCTCGTAATTATCCTTAGAAAGGAGGTGATCCAGCCGCACCTTCCGATACGGCTACCTTGTTACGACTTCACCCCAATCATCTGTCCCACCTTAGGCGGCTGGCTCCATAAAGGTTACCTCACCGACTTCGGGTGTTACAAACTCTCGTGGTGTGACGGGCGGTGTGTACAAGGCCCGGGAACGTATTCACCGCGGCATGCTGATCCGCGATTACTAGCGATTCCGGCTTCATGTAGGCGAGTTGCAGCCTACAATCCGAACTGAGAATGGCTTTATGGGATTCGCTTACCTTCGCAGGTTTGCAGCCCTTTGTACCATCCATTGTAGCACGTGTGTAGCCCAGGTCATAAGGGGCATGATGATTTGACGTCATCCCCACCTTCCTCCGGTTTGTCACCGGCAGTCACCTTAGAGTGCCCAACTGAATGCTGGCAACTAAGATCAAGGGTTGCGCTCGTTGCGGGACTTAACCCAACATCTCACGACACGAGCTGACGACAACCATGCACCACCTGTCACTCTGTCCCCCGAAGGGGAAAGCCCTATCTCTAGGGTTGTCAGAGGATGTCAAGACCTGGTAAGGTTCTTCGCGTTGCTTCGAATTAAACCACATGCTCCACCGCTTGTGCGGGCCCCCGTCAATTCCTTTGAGTTTCAGCCTTGCGGCCGTACTCCCCAGGCGGAGTGCTTAATGCGTTAGCTGCAGCACTAAAGGGCGGAAACCCTCTAACACTTAGCACTCATCGTTTACGGCGTGGACTACCAGGGTATCTAATCCTGTTTGCTCCCCACGCTTTCGCGCCTCAGTGTCAGTTACAGACCAGAAAGTCGCCTTCGCCACTGGTGTTCCTCCAAATCTCTACGCATTTCACCGCTACACTTGGAATTCCACTTTCCTCTTCTGCACTCAAGTTCCCCAGTTTCCAATGACCCTCCACGGTTGAGCCGTGGGCTTTCACATCAGACTTAAAGAACCACCTGCGCGCGCTTTACGCCCAATAATTCCGGACAACGCTTGCCACCTACGTATTACCGCGGCTGCTGGCACGTAGTTAGCCGTGGCTTTCTGGTTAGGTACCGTCAAGGTACCAGCAGTTACTCTGGTACTTGTTCTTCCCTAACAACAGAACTTTACGACCCGAAGGCCTTCTTCGTTCACGCGGCGTTGCTCCGTCAGACTTTCGTCCATTGCGGAAGATTCCCTACTGCTGCCTCCCGTAGGAGTCTGGGCCGTGTCTCAGTCCCAGTGTGGCCGATCACCCTCTCAGGTCGGCTACGCATCGTCGCCTTGGTGAGCCATTACCTCACCAACTAGCTAATGCGCCGCGGGCCCATCTATAAGTGACAGCCGAAACCGTCTTTCCATCTTCTCTCATGCGAGAAAAGAACGTATCCGGTATTAGCTCCGGTTTCCCGAAGTTATCCCAGTCTTATAGGCAGGTTGCCCACGTGTTACTCACCCGTCCGCCGCTAATCTCAGGGAGCAAGCTCCCATCGATTCGCTCGACTTGCATGTATTAGGCACGCCGCCAGCGTTCGTCCTGAGCCAGGATCAAACTCTCCGAAGAAATGTTTGACTTGCTCATTTTGCTTTTTTAATAGTGTGTGCTCACTTAAAATTTAACGTTGGCGCTTTGTTTTGTTCAGTTTTCAAAGAGCAATTTCACAATCGTTCTTTCGAACGGCTTGTTTATTCATCATAACATCTTATTGATTAGTTGTCAACTTCTGCGAAGTTTTAAACTTATTTTAAATCGCTGTGTTTCTCAGCGACCATTTCATCTTATCATTTTCATAGTAAGAAGTCAATAGTTATTATTTTTCTTTTAGTAATCTACCAAAAGCGGATGAAGTTGTTCGTTTGTCTCAGTTGGTGCTTATTTATAATAATCCAATTTCACTTTAAAGTCAACACATTTCAAAATAAATAATTCCTTGTCTAAATGAAGGGTCTATATCTATCTGATCCTCGTTGGCTTAAGGATAAAAAACACGACTTTAATAAAAATAATTCAGACAGAACTCCAAGGTTTCCTAAAAAAACCTTATAAGTCTTCATATATTGTACACGTCCTTATAAATGCAAAAAAAGACCAGCCAGATGGCTGATCTTTGAAATGGCTTGGCGGCGTCCTACTCTCACAGGGGGAAACCCCCAACTACCATCGGCGCTGAAGAGCTTAACTGCCGTGTTCGGAATGGGAACGGGTGTGACCTCTTCGCTATCGTCACCAAACAATAAAGGAACGTTGTTCCTTCAAAACTAGATAATAAGAAGGTATTTCATTTTTTAAAAAGCGTTGGTTAAGTCCTCGATCTATTAGTATCAGTCAGCTCCACATGTCGCCACGCTTCCACCTCTGACCTATCAACCTGATCATCTTTCAGGGATCTTACTAGCTTGCGCCATGGGAAATCTCATCTTGAGGGGGGCTTCATGCTTAGATGCTTTCAGCACTTATCCCGTCCGCACGTAGCTACCCAGCTATGCCTTTGGCAAGACAACTGGTACACCAGCGGTGCGTCCATCCCGGTCCTCTCGTACTAAGGACAGCTCCTCTCAAATTTCCTGCGCCCGCGACGGATAGGGACCGAACTGTCTCACGACGTTCTGAACCCAGCTCGCGTACCGCTTTAATGGGCGAACAGCCCAACCCTTGGGACCGACTACAGCCCCAGGATGCGATGAGCCGACATCGAGGTGCCAAACCTCCCCGTCGATGTGGACTCTTGGGGGAGATAAGCCTGTTATCCCCGGGGTAGCTTTTATCCGTTGAGCGATGGCCCTTCCATGCGGAACCACCGGATCACTAAGCCCGACTTTCGTCCCTGCTCGACTTGTAGGTCTCGCAGTCAAGCTCCCTTGTGCCTTTACACTCTACGAATGATTTCCAACCATTCTGAGGGAACCTTTGGGCGCCTCCGTTACTCTTTAGGAGGCGACCGCCCCAGTCAAACTGCCCACCTGACACTGTCTCCCACCCCGATAAGGGGCGCGGGTTAGAATTTCAATACAGCCAGGGTAGTATCCCACCAACGCCTCCACCGAAGCTAGCGCTCCGGCTTCTCAGGCTCCTACCTATCCTGTACAAGCTGTACCAAAATTCAATATCAGGCTGCAGTAAAGCTCCACGGGGTCTTTCCGTCCTGTCGCGGGTAACCTGCATCTTCACAGGTACTATAATTTCACCGAGTCTCTCGTTGAGACAGTGCCCAGATCGTTACACCTTTCGTGCGGGTCGGAACTTACCCGACAAGGAATTTCGCTACCTTAGGACCGTTATAGTTACGGCCGCCGTTTACTGGGGCTTCGGTTCAAAGCTTCGCTTGCGCTAACCTCTCCCCTTAACCTTCCAGCACCGGGCAGGTGTCAGCCCCTATACTTCGCCTTGCGGCTTCGCAGAGACCTGTGTTTTTGCTAAACAGTCGCCTGGGCCTATTCACTGCGGCTTTTCCGGGCTATTCACCCTAAAAAGCACCCCTTCTCCCGAAGTTACGGGGTCATTTTGCCGAGTTCCTTAACGAGAGTTCTCTCGCACACCTTAGGATTCTCTCCTCGCCTACCTGTGTCGGTTTGCGGTACGGGCACCTTACATCTCACTAGAGGCTTTTCTTGGCAGCGTGGAATCAGGAACTTCGGTACTATATTTCCCTCGCCATCACAGCTCCGCCTTAATGGAAACGGGATTTGCCTCGTTTCCGGCCTAACTGCTTGGACGCGCATATCCAACAGCGCGCTTACCCTATCCTTCTGCGTCCCCCCATCGTTCAAACGATGTATAGGTGGTACAGGAATATCAACCTGTTGTCCATCGCCTACGCCTTTCGGCCTCGGCTTAGGTCCCGACTAACCCTGAGCGGACGAGCCTTCCTCAGGAAACCTTAGGCATTCGGTGGAAGGGATTCTCACCCTTCTTTCGCTACTCATACCGGCATTCTCACTTCTAAGCGCTCCACCAGTCCTTCCGGTCTGACTTCAACGCCCTTAGAACGCTCTCCTACCATCGACACCTAATGGTGTCAATCCACAGCTTCGGTGATACGTTTAGCCCCGGTACATTTTCGGCGCGGAGTCACTCGACCAGTGAGCTATTACGCACTCTTTAAATGGTGGCTGCTTCTGAGCCAACATCCTGGTTGTCTAAGCAACTCCACATCCTTTTCCACTTAACGTATACTTTGGGACCTTAGCTGGTGGTCTGGGCTGTTTCCCTTTCGACTACGGATCTTATCACTCGCAGTCTGACTCCCAAGAATAAGTATTTGGCATTCGGAGTTTGACTGAATTCGGTAACCCGTTGGGGGCCCCTAGTCCAATCAGTGCTCTACCTCCAATACTCTCATCTTGAGGCTAGCCCTAAAGCTATTTCGGAGAGAACCAGCTATCTCCAGGTTCGATTGGAATTTCTCCGCTACCCACACCTCATCCCCGCACTTTTCAACGTGCGTGGGTTCGGGCCTCCATTCAGTGTTACCTGAACTTCACCCTGGACATGGGTAGATCACCTGGTTTCGGGTCTACGACCTCATACTCATTCGCCCTATTCAGACTCGCTTTCGCTGCGGCTCCGTCTTATCAACTTAACCTCGCATGAAATCGTAACTCGCCGGTTCATTCTACAAAAGGCACGCCATTACCCATTAACGGGCTTTGACTACTTGTAGGCACACGGTTTCAGGATCTATTTCACTCCCCTTCCGGGGTGCTTTTCACCTTTCCCTCACGGTACTGGTTCACTATCGGTCACTAGGGAGTATTTAGCCTTGGGAGATGGTCCTCCCTGCTTCCGACGGGATTTCTCGTGTCCCGCCGTACTCAGGATCCACTCAGGAGGGAACGAAGTTTCAACTACAGGGTTTTTACCTTCTTTGACGGACCTTTCCAGGTCACTTCATTTACCCCGTTCCTTTGTAACTCCATGTTGAGTGTCCTACAACCCCAAGAGGCAAGCCTCTTGGTTTGGGCTAATTCCGTTTCGCTCGCCGCTACTCAGGAAATCGCATTTGCTTTCTCTTCCTCCGGGTACTTAGATGTTTCAGTTCCCCGGGTCTGCCTTCAGTACCCTATGTATTCAGGTAAAGATACTGTTCCATTACGAACAGTGGGTTTCCCCATTCGGAAATCTCCGGATCAAAGCTTACTTACAGCTCCCCGAAGCATATCGGTGTTAGTCCCGTCCTTCATCGGCTCCTAGTGCCAAGGCATCCACCGTGCGCCCTTTCTAACTTAACCGTTAAAAAGATCTTACAGATGCTTTGAAAAAAATTAATTGCCTTCTATCTATTATCTAGTTTTCAAGGAACAAAGCAGAAAGAATCCATCACATCGTGATGTTTTTCTTCCCTATCTGAATGAATTACTCATTCAAAACTGAACAAAACAAAAGCGCTCTCGTAATTATCCTTAGAAAGGAGGTGATCCAGCCGCACCTTCCGATACGGCTACCTTGTTACGACTTCACCCCAATCATCTGTCCCACCTTAGGCGGCTGGCTCCATAAAGGTTACCTCACCGACTTCGGGTGTTACAAACTCTCGTGGTGTGACGGGCGGTGTGTACAAGGCCCGGGAACGTATTCACCGCGGCATGCTGATCCGCGATTACTAGCGATTCCGGCTTCATGTAGGCGAGTTGCAGCCTACAATCCGAACTGAGAATGGCTTTATGGGATTCGCTTACCTTCGCAGGTTTGCAGCCCTTTGTACCATCCATTGTAGCACGTGTGTAGCCCAGGTCATAAGGGGCATGATGATTTGACGTCATCCCCACCTTCCTCCGGTTTGTCACCGGCAGTCACCTTAGAGTGCCCAACTGAATGCTGGCAACTAAGATCAAGGGTTGCGCTCGTTGCGGGACTTAACCCAACATCTCACGACACGAGCTGACGACAACCATGCACCACCTGTCACTCTGTCCCCCGAAGGGGAAAGCCCTATCTCTAGGGTTGTCAGAGGATGTCAAGACCTGGTAAGGTTCTTCGCGTTGCTTCGAATTAAACCACATGCTCCACCGCTTGTGCGGGCCCCCGTCAATTCCTTTGAGTTTCAGCCTTGCGGCCGTACTCCCCAGGCGGAGTGCTTAATGCGTTAGCTGCAGCACTAAAGGGCGGAAACCCTCTAACACTTAGCACTCATCGTTTACGGCGTGGACTACCAGGGTATCTAATCCTGTTTGCTCCCCACGCTTTCGCGCCTCAGTGTCAGTTACAGACCAGAAAGTCGCCTTCGCCACTGGTGTTCCTCCAAATCTCTACGCATTTCACCGCTACACTTGGAATTCCACTTTCCTCTTCTGCACTCAAGTTCCCCAGTTTCCAATGACCCTCCACGGTTGAGCCGTGGGCTTTCACATCAGACTTAAAGAACCACCTGCGCGCGCTTTACGCCCAATAATTCCGGACAACGCTTGCCACCTACGTATTACCGCGGCTGCTGGCACGTAGTTAGCCGTGGCTTTCTGGTTAGGTACCGTCAAGGTACCAGCAGTTACTCTGGTACTTGTTCTTCCCTAACAACAGAACTTTACGACCCGAAGGCCTTCTTCGTTCACGCGGCGTTGCTCCGTCAGACTTTCGTCCATTGCGGAAGATTCCCTACTGCTGCCTCCCGTAGGAGTCTGGGCCGTGTCTCAGTCCCAGTGTGGCCGATCACCCTCTCAGGTCGGCTACGCATCGTCGCCTTGGTGAGCCATTACCTCACCAACTAGCTAATGCGCCGCGGGCCCATCTATAAGTGACAGCCGAAACCGTCTTTCCATCTTCTCTCATGCGAGAAAAGAACGTATCCGGTATTAGCTCCGGTTTCCCGAAGTTATCCCAGTCTTATAGGCAGGTTGCCCACGTGTTACTCACCCGTCCGCCGCTAATCTCAGGGAGCAAGCTCCCATCGATTCGCTCGACTTGCATGTATTAGGCACGCCGCCAGCGTTCGTCCTGAGCCAGGATCAAACTCTCCGAAGAAATGTTTGACTTGCTCATTTTGCTTTTTTAATAGTGTGTGCTCACTTAAAATTTAACGTTGGCGCTTTGTTTTGTTCAGTTTTCAAAGAGCAATATTTCACACCGCTTCTTCAGCGACTTAATTAGTATAACACCTTTCAAACACCATGTCAACAACAAGTTTTCATTTTCTCTTGCTGCCTTTAATGTCTCAAGCGGTGTATTTAATATATTAGCACTTGCATACAGACAAGTCAATTTAATTCTCAAAAAAATTCCTTCTTTTTTTAAAACTACCACCTCCTTCTATATATATACTCCTTCTTTCTATTAAAGGTATTTCGAAGCAAAGAGAATTTAATGTCCCTAATTCCCGACCTTACTAATGAATAAACAAAAACAGGAGTGCAGCTAATTATAGCTACCCTCCTGTTTTTGAAAGTTTATTTATTGATAGAAATTACGTCCGCTTCTTCTCTATCTACATTTCCGGCCTTCTCAATCTTCACACTTTCACCCTCGGAAAGATTGGTAAAGACGATTGGCGTAATGATAGAGGTGGCATTGTTTTTGACATACTCTAAATCGACTTTAAGCAACGGCTGTCCGCTTGTCACTTTATCTCCTTGAGCGACAAGAGCTTCGAAGCCTTTGCCTTCTAACTTAACTGTATCGATCCCGACATGTATTAAGATTTCACGTCCAGCATCGGAAACGATACCTATTGCATGTTTAGTCGGGAATAGGTTAACGATCGTACCATCTACAGGAGAAACGACCAAACCTTCCTCCGGTAAAATGGCAAACCCATCACCCATCATTTTTTCAGCAAAGACTGGATCAGGCACTTCCGTAATCGGTTTTAATTCCCCTTTAATAGGTGAAATAAAGCGTTCGGAAACTTCATCCGTCCTTAAAGGTTTCGGGACGATATCCTCGATTTGTTTTTCCACGCCTACTTCAGGAGACGCTTCTACTTTACGAGGCCTTTTTCCATCGATGATATCTTTCATTTGCCCTTTGATTGTTTCTGAACGAGGTCCGAAAATTGCCTGAATGTTATTGCCCACTTCCAGAACTCCAGCGGCACCAAGTTTCTTCAATCTATTTTTATCAACGTTACCGATGTCATTCACTGATACACGAAGGCGAGTAATGCAAGCATCTAAGTGAGAAATATTTTCTTTTCCACCCATGGCTTCCAAGATATCCCCAGGTAGACTTCCAGCTGTACTTGCAGACCCTTCAGTTTCCTCGTCCTCTTCCACTTCACGGCCAGGAGTTTTAAGGTTAAACTTCCTTATCGCAAATCGGAATCCAAAGTAATAGATAACCGCAAAAACTAAACCAACTGGGATAACGATCCAAGCATTGGTTTGAGGATTAATTAAACCAAACAGTACGTAATCGATCAAACCACCCGAAAACGTCATCCCGATTTTCACATCCAGTAAATGCATAGTCATGAAAGATAGACCTGCAAACAGACAGTGAATCCCGAAAAGTATCGGTGCAACAAATAAGAAGGCAAATTCAAGAGGCTCAGTAATCCCCGTCAAGAAAGATGTAAGTGCCGCCGAAGCCATCAAGCCACCGACAATTTTCTTTCGTTCCGGTCTTGCTTCATGATAAATGGCCAAAGCTGCTGCTGGCAATCCGAACATCATGAACGGATATTTACCAGTCATGAAGGTACCTGCCGTTAAATTCTGTACGCCATCTTTAATTTGCGCCATGAAGATGGCTTGGTCACCCCTGACTGGCGTTCCCCCGCCTTGAGGGATATAGCTGCCAAATTCAAACCAGAATGGAGAATAGAAGATATGATGCAGTCCAAACGGAATTAACGCACGTTCTACAATCCCGAACACTAAAGCTCCCAGAGTCAGGTTAGCACCCAACATATTTTCTGAAAATGAATTTAGCCCCGATTGAATCGTCGGCCAAACTAAAATCATCAACAACCCAAGAATAACTGCGCTTGCAGCCGTTGCAATGGGTACAAAACGTTTACCTGCAAAGAATCCTAAATAAGAAGGCAGTTCAATTTCATAAAATTTATTATACATAACAGCAGCCATGACACCGACAATAATACCGCCGAACACGCCTGTTCCCAACGTTGGGATTCCCAGAACATTGCTATACACCGCACCATTTTTCGCAATGTCTGCAGCGTCAATTCCAAGAACAGTTCCCATTGTTACATTCATAATCAAGAACCCGATAATCGCCGCCAGCCCGGCAACACCATCTCCGCCAGCTAGACCAATCGCGACCCCCACAGCAAACAATAAGGGAAGATTCCCAAAAATAATATTCCCAGCATTCTCCATGACCGATGCGACCATTTCAACTCCGCCACTTGCAAGAAACGGGGCGATATCCAACAAAGTCTCGTTTTGCAATGCATTACCAAAAGCAAGTAAAATTCCCGCCGCTGGTAAAATGGCTACAGGAAGCATCAAAGCTTTTCCGATTTTTTGCAAAACACCAAACAACTTCTTAAACATAGGTTTTCCTCCTCTTTACTATTTTTCCACGCTAATAAAACGGTTACATTTAACGATGGAATTCATCTTCCCACGCAACAGAATTCGAATACAAAAAAGGCATAAGCAAAGATAGGATTGAAATGAAGTTCAGGTATATAATACCCTCTTTCATAACAATCATTCTCCTCACTTATGCCTGATCGAATCAGTAACACGTAAGTTAATGTATTTTTATTTGATTTTCTTTTGTAATCGTTGGATATGCATCGTTAGATAGACAGCTTCCGCATCACAAACCGGTCTGCCTAATTTCTGCTGCATAATTTTTATTAGCTTCCATGAGATATTGTAACACAAAGGATATTCTTCTTTCAATAGCAATGCAATTTTTTCAGGTTCATCGACCATTTCCCCAGCCAAAACCCTGTCTATCATGAATCTTAAATGACGGACCAAACGTGTATAATCAATGCTTTCCTTATTAATTTTTACGTTTAGCTGTTCTTCAACGACTTGAATAAGATGATAGATTAACTGCGAATGCTGATTGACTTCCGATAAGTCTTTATTTGCTATTGCACTATGAATATGAAGGGTAATGAAACCGATTTCCCCTTGGGGTAGGCCTATGCCTGTCTTATCTTGAATTAAGTCGATTACATCAACAGCAATATCATGTTCAAAAGGATAAAGGGTTATCGTTTCTTTCAAGAATGGGTTTTTGATAGTCATTCCTTGTGAAACACGCTGAAGGGCGAACAGTAAATGATCTGTTAAACCGACATGTATATGTTCATTGAGTTTTCCGGTTACTCGATCGTTAATGAGATGAATGGATTCTATAATGGCTGCTTGAAGATTTTGATCGATCTGCGGCAAAAGTTTTTTGTAACTTTCCTGTTCCTTAACATTTTTCAGAACGAACGTTTTCTCCGCAAGTTCCGGACTTAACTCTTCACCTTTCTTTCGGTTGAAGCCCAAGCCCTTTCCAATAGAGACGACTTCACCATACGTCGGATGCGTGGCTATCACCACGTTATTGTTCAAAACCTTTTCAACGATAAAACCATTCATTTTTCTCCCTCATTTTTTCTCAAAGTCATCCCTATGCCCCATACAGGATAAAGTGCTTAGTACTTAGTACTTTTACTATACACGATATGAGCTTTCTCTTACAACATGAAAGAAGAGCCCCAAAAGTCAGGGCTCTTCTTACTCACTCGCATTATTACTTCAAGAAAATGAAATATAGAAGGAAGACGACTCCAAGACCCCACATAATCGGGTGAACTTCTTTAGCCCTTCCTTTCATCGACATCGTGATCGGATAGAAGATGAATCCACAAGCTATCCCTGTCGCAATTGAATATGTCATGGGCATCATGATAACGGTAAAGAAGGCTGGAACAGCAATTTCGAACTTCTGCCAGTCAATATTTTTAAGTGAAGATGCCATTAATACTCCGACTATAACTAATGCCGGCGCAGTCACCGCAGATGTCACCACCGAAAGAAGCGGGAAGAAGAAAAGGGATAGGACAAACAGCAAACCGGTTACTACAGCCGCAAAACCACTTCGAGCACCAGCAGCAACACCTGATGTTGACTCTACATAAGATGTAGTGGTGGAAGTACCAAGAATTGCACCTGAAACGATGGATAATGAATCGGCAAGTAATCCTTTTCCCACTCTAGGAAGTACATTATCCTTCATCAGTCCAGCTTGTTGCGCAACAGCCACCAACGTACCGGCTGTATCAAAGAAAGCTACGAACAGAAAAGTCAATATCACGATTAACATTTGACCAGTGAAGAGATCACCGGGATTTCCGAAGGCATCGAATGCAACTCCGAAAGTAGGAGCAATGCTAGGAACGGCACCGATTATTTTCTCCGGCACCGGCACTTGCCCAAAGATCATTCCTGCAATGGCTGTAATGACCATTCCTATGAACACGCCACTTTTAACGCCTCTCGTCATCAAAATGACGGTTACGACAATTCCAAAAACAGCCAATAAAGTATTTCCTGAGGTTAAGTCACCCAATCCGACAAGGACGCTGTCATCATTCGTGATGATTCCAGCATTTTGAAACCCTACAAAAGTAATGAATAAGCCGATACCAGCTCCAACTGCGTATTTAAGTTCGACTGGAATTGCATTAATGATTTTCTCCCGTATTCCCGATAGGGAAAGCAAAACGAAGATAATCCCTGAAATCAATACCCCTGTTAAAGCAGTCTGCCAAGGGATTCCAAAACCAAGTACAACGGTGAAAGCGAAGAAAGCATTCAATCCCATTCCTGGCGCCAGCGATATTGGATACCTGGCTATGAGCCCCATCAATATCGAGCCAATCGCAGCTGCTAAGGCAGTCGCTGCAAAAACGGCTCCGTAGTCCATTCTCAATTCATCTGGATAGTCCTCGATGCTTTGTAAAGTCAGCATCACAGGGTTAACAACCAGGATATATGCCATCGAAAGGAACGTAGTTAGTCCGCCAAGTATTTCACGGCGATAATTAGTTCCCAGCTCATTAAACCGAAAATAATTTTTCATTATGAGTCTCCCCTATCATAAGATCGTAAGCCAACAGACAAATGCCCCATTCGCTTCCGAACGGGGCTTGACTACAATCATGTAAAGAAGTGGCGGTTTATCCTTGCTCGCGCCAATCCATTCACATCGTAGTCAAGCCGTTCACGGCAGCTTGGTAGAAACTTTTGGGCCATATCCCCAATATTATACGACAATTATGTTTTTTTATTATTATAGGTATAGTGTACCAGTCACAAAAATAATCGTCAATACGCCAAACGAATATTTTTTATGTAATTTTAGGCATTGTTCGCGTTTCGCTATATTTTCCTTACTTATTATGGCTATATCTTCACCAACATACGTGAAATGTAAGTATTCAACATATTATCTATAATTTTTATAACAAAAAAAAATCAGTGAAGGTTAATTCCTTCACTGATTGGATGATTTAATCTTCTATTCCCACTCGATAGTTGCAGGTGGCTTGGAAGTAATGTCATACACGACGCGGTTAACATGATTAACTTCATTAACGATTCTCGTTGAGATGATTTCAAGTACATCCCATGGGATTCTCGCCCAATCGGAAGTCATTCCGTCAATGGATGTTACAGCACGGATCCCGATTGTGTAATCATACGTACGGGCGTCGCCCATTACCCCTACACTACGGATGTTAGGAAGCACCGTAAAGTACTGCCAAATTTCACGTTCCAAACCATTCTTTTTAATTTCTTCACGTAAGATATGGTCAGATTCACGAACGATTTCAAGTTTTTCATCTGAAATTTCACCTAATACACGAATGCCTAAACCTGGACCTGGGAATGGTTGACGCCAAACGATTTCATCTGGAATGCCCATTTCACTGCCAAGTGCACGCACTTCATCCTTGAATAGAGTATTCAATGGCTCAATCAATTTAAATTGCATATCTTCCGGCAGACCGCCAACGTTATGATGCGATTTAATTGTTTGTGCAGTAGCCGTACCACTTTCAATAATGTCTGTGTACAGTGTCCCTTGTGCAAGGAATTCAATACCTTTAAGCTTTGTTGCTTCGTCATCAAATACGTAGATAAACTCGTTACCGATGATTTTCCGTTTTTGTTCCGGATCTGAAACGCCAGCAAGTTTCGATAGGAAGCGTTCCGATGCATCGACCTTAATTACGTTCATATTGAAGCCTTCCCTGAATGTTTCCATTACACCTTCAGCTTCCCCTTTACGAAGTAATCCATGATCAACGAAAATACATGTTAGCTGATCGCCAATCGCTTTATGGATCAATACAGCCACAACGGATGAATCCACTCCGCCGCTCAATGCGCATAACACTTTTTTATCTCCGACCGTTTGACGGATTTTCTCCATCTCGATTTCAATGAAGTTCTCCATTGACCAGTCACCTTTGCAACCACAAACGCCGAATACGAAATTTTTCAAAATGTCATTTCCGTAAACTGAATGACGGACTTCAGGATGGAATTGTACTGCATACAATTTACGTGACTCGTCACTCATAGCCGAAATTGGGCAAGACGGGTTCGTTCCATCAATCTTGAAACCTTCAGGCGTTTCCACCACTAAATCACCATGGCTCATCCAAACGATTTGTTCTTTTGGCAAGTCACTGAATAACTTGGACTCATTTTGGATGGCAAGTGTCGCTTTTCCGTATTCACGGTTTTTAGCTGGTTCCACTTTTCCGCCAAAATGTTTGGTCATAAGCTGCATGCCATAACAAATACCGAAAATCGGTAGGCCCATTTCGAATATGCGTTCATCACAACCAAATGCAGTTGCATCATAAACACTGTTCGGACCACCTGAGAAAATAATTCCCGTTGGGTTCATTTTCTCGATTTCTTCTACAGTAATTGTATGAGGATGAAGCTCACTGTACACACCAAATTCGCGGATACGACGAGTGATCAATTGGTTATATTGGCTTCCGAAATCAAGTACTACGATCATTTCCTGGTTTTTTTGCAATTCTGTTTTCCCCGGCACAAACGTCACCTCTATCAATGTAATTCACTCATAAAATCGAGTGATACTTTCTTATAAAAAATATTATCATAAAAAAAGAAAAACTAAAAATCCACCCTCAAAAATACACAAAAAGTATAGACGAAGGCAGATTTTCAGCTTTCCTGTTAAAATCCGCCTTCATAGTCAAATCATTTACGGTGATTCGGTAGAAACTTTCGATCCATATTATCGAGGATATATGAAGGATATATTAGTTTAAGTTAGTTTTTGTTATTGTATCAATATAATAAAAACCTGGTCAAGAGCTAGTTTTTTTCATTAAGCTTTCCCAACCGTTTTGAAAGTGCTCCCATTCGCTATCTTCCACGTCTCCACGATATATCATTAACTCGTATCCAGCCGTCAATTCACTCATCTCATCCGTATCGTACACTGCATCCACATAGGCGGCGTACTCCCTTAAAGTTTGCCCCTCCGGACGAACTAAACCAGCTCGCTTTAATTGTTTCAATAATATTAAATAGGCTTTCGTGAAATGAGCACCGGTTTTATTTTTATATCGAAGAATCTGCAGATGTGGAATCCACTTCCTTCTGGAGAAATAACCAATTGAAGCGAGAATCATTACACCTAACAGTGTGATGGCAGTCCATTTAAAGAGACCTTCTGAGCCCCCTATACCAGTTTCCCCTGATGATTGAGTTTCCCTATCGGGTGTATCCTGGCGTTCCCTGGTCTCTTTTTTTGTATGCTCTTCATTAGTTGGGCCAGGGTTCTTGATCTTTTCCTGTTTCAATTCCGAATCGTAAAATTCAACTTCCCCGTTGAATCCCTTTGTCGGCTCGAAGGGGACCCAACCTATCCCAGAAAAATAAACCTCGGCCCAGGAATGTGCATTATTATTGGTCACCTTATAAACGGATTCACCATCATTGATTGACTTTTCACCTTCCGTGTAGCCCTTTACCCACCTGGCAGGTATATTGGCGGCACGGAGTAAAACGACCATTGCACTTGAAAAATTATCACAATACCCTATCTGTGTCTCGAATAAAAATTGATCGACATAATCTTGATTTGTCCCCGGATACGGAATATCGTCTTTTGAATAAATGAATTCAGGACCGTCGAAGTAATCCTCAATGGCTTTTGCTTTATCGTACCAATTCGTTTCATTTCTTGTTAGTTGGGATCCCAATTCATAGATCCGGTTTGGCAATCCCTCAGGAAGCTGTGTGTTTTTTTCCATTAACAAATCCATCGTTTCGTCAGGTTCCGTTACCTTTCTTAACTCAGCTAAATCAAAACTCGGCATATCATAGACCAGCTCATACTCTTCCATGTCCAGTCTGTCTCCATTTTCCCGTTGAGAAATGATTTTGTCGATACCCTGATAATATTTGAAATCCATTCCGTTTTTGGCATCGATCTTTTTTAAATATCCGGACTGCGGATGGAGTATATGCGAATATGTTTCCGTCATTGTTACTTTTGCCGTCATTTCTTCTGTTTTCTCTACTTCAGGAACCTGAATATCTAAAGATGTCATATCCTGCCCGTTGGAAAAAGCATGAAAGTCCGTTTCCGGTAAGGAAACCCATCCTTTACCGGTATAAATATCTTTGTTCTCGACTTTCCAATAATGTCCTGCAGGTGCATTATTGTAAAAAACGATGGAACTATCTGGCTCTATCGAACCGCCAAGATCCGAATCGTCTTCATCATATCCGACACTTTTACCCTTCGAACCACCGTCTTCTTTAACCGCTTTATCAGAATATGAAGTAATATAAGGAACTGGGTCCGCCCACTGCGGAGAGAGCTTTGGGGCACCGAATCCAACAAGGACACTTACCAATATCATGCCGGTTAGCATCAAGATCCACTTATTGATGGCAGCCATCGGAAACCTTATTCTCTCCTGTATCGTTAGACGCAGCAGGGATAGTAGACCGAGCATCAAGAACCCGATGATGATGATTCTTACCATTGCCTTATCCCCCACATAGGGAGTGAAAGTATCGAGTACAGAGATAAAAATCACCGTTAACATAAAAAAGAAAAAGATGCTTTGCCTCACCATCACCCAGTAATGGATCAAATATGTTACTAGCCAAAGCAGGACAAAAAATAGAAATGTTCGAAATGGATTGGTGATCGACTCCCAATTCCCATCATACATATACCCAAGGTTGCCCGTAAAATCCACTAGAAATCCTTTCAACCATGATAATTGAAATAAAGCGCTTTTGGAATGAAGGAACTGTAATGAAATCATAATATAAGCAATAATGAGAATAATTCGGATTGACCAATGAATGCGGAAATAATGCAGTAGTAGGGAATAAATCAAAAATAGAACAAAAATGATGATATTACCTGTATCGGTGAGTTTATCGACAGGCCTTAACCATTCAGTAATCAACAACAGACCAAATATATATAAGAGGACATGCATGAACCTTTCTAACTTTTCGGTAGTGACATTCATTTTGCCATCACCCCTGATCTGTCAAACTTTAGTTGGCCATGTTCAAAAAAGCTAACCTTTATCCCCCTCGAGACAGCTGTAGAACGTGACATTTTTTCCTCATCAGTAAGATCGGCCTGTTTCTTTACACATAACATTAATCCCTGATTAGCGCGGAAAGCACTCAATATGTCCACCTTTTCTAAGGTTAAGTCTGAAACTATGAATATCACAGCAGCGTTTGCCGGAAGACTGCCCTTACTTACATTTTCTTTCAATGCATTCACAACACTATGTTCCTCTTTAGCAAGTCGGTAAAAAATCTTTCGTCTCTGGTTATTTCCTGCTCCTGTCGGTATGATTAGTCTCGATCCCATACTTGCATACCCAATCTCCATGCCTTTTTTTAACATGGCGTGTGCAATGGAAGCCGTGATTACAACTGATTCTTCAAATAAATCCGATGGCTTATTATCAAGCATGATGAATACATCCCTGTTTTTCTGCACTTCGAATTCCTTCGTCATGATTTCACTCGTTCTAGCCGTCGCCTTCCAATTAATCCATGACAACTGATCGCCTGGCTGATACTCTCTTACCCCAGAGACCACTGAATGTTCCCGTTTAGTTTTCTTTGTTGAACCCACTGCCCCCTGATTGAACACTCGATCAAGATCACTGTAGGCAAGTTCATGATATTGAGGGTAAACAGTTATCTTCAAAGGTGAACGATATATCGCTTCCTTTTCAACGAGCCCGAAAAAGTCCCCTATCCTGAAGCGGATAGATTGAAACGAATGCTCTCCACGCGGCAAGTTTTCCAAGGTATATGACATGCTGAAGGTACGCTTGAATCCCGGAAAGATAAGTATTTTCCTTTGGAATCCCCTATCCTCCATCTCCTGAGGCAATTCCTCCTCTATCACCATAAATAATAGGGGCAGCCGGTTTTTACGGGTAAACGTCACGGCTATTTGAACGGATTCCCCGGCCTGGCATTCCCTTTTATTGACCTTTCTCTCAACGGTAAAGGCATGCAGCGGATAAAACAGCAGAATCGCAGCGTACGCAGAAAATGGAAAAAACGAATAAAAAATAAACCAACTGACAAAACCGCCTTGAAACATTGCAAAGCAAAAGGAAATGGCCATGAGTAATACCAGTCCGATCACACTCATATTTCCCCTTAAAAAGTTGATGAATTTGCGCATCAGGTCACAGCCCGCTTCACAGGCACTTGAGTTGTCGCGACAATTTCATGTATCACCATTCCTGCATCGAATCCATCATAATTCGCTTCAGGTTTCAAAATGAGCCGGTGGGAGAATACGAATGGAACTAAATATTGAATATCGTCCGGTAGAACATAGTCCCTTCCCTGAATCAGTGCGTAAGCTTGAGCTGCTTTCATCAAGGCTATCGATCCACGCGGGCTTACCCCCAAATAGACCCCTTCATGAGTACGGGTTCGTATCGCCAACTCAACGATATAACGTTTTATTGTGTCATCCACTATCACCGCTTTTACCTCTGCCTGTAATGCTATCAATTCATCTATGGTGATGACGGATTCCAGCTCCTCAAGCGGTGCCATATGTTGAGCCCTATGAAGTACCTCCATCTCGTCTTCCACACTTGGATAGCCCATTTTCATTTTTAATAGGAATCTATCCAATTGAGCCTCTGGAAGCGGATATGTTCCCTCGTACTCGATCGGATTTTGTGTTGCCATTACGAAAAAGGGCTTCTCCAATCCTCTTGTGACACCATCTATCGTCACACTTGCCTCTTCCATGGCTTCAAGCAAGGCAGACTGCGTTTTTGGCGAGGTCCGGTTAATTTCATCGGCTAAAATTATATGTCCCATTATCGGTCCCGGTCTAAAAATGAATTCTTGTTCCTTAGGATTAAAGATCGAAACACCAGTTACATCAGAAGGCAGTAAATCAGGCGTGAATTGTATACGTTTAAAGCTTGCACCTATTGATTTTGCCAGTGCCCTTACCATGACTGTCTTTCCCACACCCGGAACATCCTCCAATAAGACATGCCCGCCGGAAAGAAGTGCCACGATGCTTAGTTCTGCTATATCCCGTTTTCCGATAATCACCTTTTCGATATTCCCTAGAATCATTTCCAGCTTTTGATTGATCTGCTTATAAATCATTCTCTACCTCCTGAGATCACCCTATCAATATTTCATATATTTTCCATATTAAAACTAGACTTTTTTTACATTAAGCTCCAATTAAACCTTACATTGTAAGTTTACTAGATATTCAGTAAACCATAAACGAATTTCTCTAAAAATATTAATGCTGCTTAATGTTATCATAACTTGTTCAAATAACACGAAGAAGGATGCACCAATATATTGGCGCATCCTTTCCATTTCCTGCTCGCTCATCAGGGCAATAGAGCTACGATCATCTGGAATACATTCTTAAGGAATTAAAAATGAACCAACTTCCTTTCTTTCTTAATTATGCTAAAATGGATGCAATCCACTCAAAGATATAAGAGGTACTGATCATGTATAAAAGATTCTTCATTTTGATTTTCGCAGTTGCCCTTCTTTTAGGGCTTCTTAAAACGATTATGGATATGTAGCAAAAAAAAAGCCCAATTCCTGACATATGCCAGAAATCGGGCTTTTTTCATTTTCGTTTAACCTCACCATTCAGCTTCCCCATTTTCGGAATAAGGATAAAAAACAAACAACCGACCAAAAGTGCCAAAACAATTCCGAGCAATATCGTCAGGTCAAAATTAAGGGTAGGCTCCGTTTCTTCTTCACTTCTCGTTCGAATGCTGACTTCCGAGAATAATCCAAGCTGTTCTGCTTTTGAAGCGATGGTATTATTTTGATTCTCCGTTACCGGAGACAGAAACAGTGAGTCCTTCACCGAGTCAATGACATCATATTTACCTCTTTCAAAAGTAAGGTCTTTTAGTTCTTCAGGCAGTTCTTGCTTCTGTTCCAACAATCCTTCCTCATGGAAATACTCCGTCTGAATATCAATATCCTTTTCTTGATACTCATTGGGCTCCACCATGGGTTCCTCTTCTGCCCCGGCATGCGCTGTATAGCTAAAGAACAGGATGAACAAGACTGGCATTACGAATTCACTCCACTTCATGGGCCATTTCTCTTCTTTCTGTCAGACGCTTCACTATATATGGAATGACCGTTCCGATAAGCGTCAGTACAATCAAGATGATGATAGCCGGAATGAATGCAGACTGATTACCGAATTGAATGGACATGTATACGTCTGCAACAGGGTGTTCAACATTGAAATTCGGCATGATTAAATCCAATAATGGAATGGTAAAGAAACTGATCAAACCAATCACAAGGATAGCACCGACAAACGGACCAATTGAGAAGGCAAGTCGTGTAAACGCTGAACAGAAGAATAAAAGCAGGACAGTGAAAACAGTCCATTTAATCTCCTGCATATCTCCCAGTGGATAAATCTTCAAACCATATATGCTGATTATTAAACCTACGATCAGATTCAATAAGGTAAACAAGGCCGCATGGACCATCATTGGAATGGTTTCATAATGATGCATGAAGAAACCGATCAATAACCCAGAAATGAGTATGATCACCAACATGACGATTGGCGGGATATTAACCTTTTCCTGATGAAGGACTTCACCGCTTATTTGAACGGGATTCGCTAAATATTCATACACATACCCGTTCTGCTGATCATCGACCAGAGTGTTATTCAAGACACTATATACGTCTGTCTTGATTTTTACGGTTGAGTCTACATTTTGGGACCAATTATCATTAAGCTGATCGGCCCTTTCCTGTACGGACCCCACTTTCGCTTGCAGGTCTGCTGTATCCTTCGTAACCGTGTCTTGTCGTTCCGCTACAGAGTTGACAAGGTCTGAAATGAAGCCGACAGTTGTTGCCGTATTGTCTTGAAGTGATACAAACATTTCGCCATCAAGGTTTACTGGCGGTTCCGTCTCTAATTCAGGAGCTTCCATATGATCTGACAAATTGGCAGACACTCCTTGAGCCCTTTCGGTAATTGCCGCTAATTCAGCTAAAGTTGCTTTCTGCCCTGATTCGACGTTTGCATCATATTCCTGCATATAACCCATAATGGAGTCGGAGAACATTCCAAAGTCTTCATTAACTCCCGCTAAACTCGCCTTGACGAGCTTTGCTTCTTCATCTACGTTTCCGGAAACCCCATTTTTCAAGTTTTCCAATTCTTTTATATTGGCTGCAAATACCTTATCTACATTTGCTTCCGTGACTCTTTCAGCCAATTCACCATAAGATGAGAGCGAACCGTAATAGGCAAGGAGGGTAGTTGAATCCCGGTTAGTGATAGGATTATCAAAGGCCTTCACCAACATTGCCCGCCTTTCTCCCCCCACTTTTTCAAGGAGTGTCTGTTCGAGATTCTTGATCTCTGCGATGGCCTCGTCGATTGTCATACTCTGGATGTCCTGTAATTTTTGAATATCTTCCTGTGACTTTTTCCATTGGTCACCTAAATCCTTATAATTCGTGCCGAGTTCATTATAATCAGTCTGTAATTGCGTAAACTGAGCGAGCAGATCACTATATGAATCTACCAGTGTATTAAACTCCGTAATCACTTGATTATAATTTCCCGTTCTGCCGTTCACTGTGCCGCTAAGATTATTGATTTCTGCTTGGAGTTCTGCCGTAAGAATGTTGATTTGTTCGGCAGTACCTTCACTTCCCTCTGCCGGCACCAAACTTTCAAGTGCCGTGTTGATGCCATTTATTTGATCCAGCAGTACCTGAAGTGATAGTTCATCAATCGGATCCTTCTTTGAAGGAGCAGCATCCGATTCACCTTTACCCGTTTCCGTTTCAATATCTTCTATAGAGGTCGTTCCTTCATCGATAATTTCCCCATCACCAGAGCTGCTTGCAAGATTTCCCCTTTGCATTAGTAAAGTAGACTGAAGGTTATCAAGACCCCCCTCTTCAGATTGTTTCAATTGTTCAATCGAGCTTTGTTGATCTTGGGTGATTTTCGTGATTTGTTCTACTTGTTTGTCTTTCATGCTTGTTGAAAACTGTTCCAATTCATTATTACTAGAATCAAGTTTCTGCTGCATGATTCCAATATTCTCACTAATGCCTTGATCATTAAGACTGAATTCCGTATTCATCCCTTGCTGAATCTCTGGTACAGATTGGTTCCCTTCATTCAACACCTTGTCATATGATTGAATACTCTCCTTGACAAGCTGCTGATTTTGGGTCGATGCCTTCTCAAAAAGGTTACTTTGAGCTTGTTGATACTCCTCAAAAGAAACAACATCCTTCACAAAGGAAGCCATTTGGGCCTTAGTGTCCCCTATTTCACCCATTGTTTCAGTACTCGTTTTCCCTGCATCCTTCGTCTGGGCAAAGACTCCTTCAAGCATGTCCTTATGCTGCTTGATTTCGCCAGCAAGGCTTTCCGAGCTTGGAGTATAAAACTCATACATCGTGTTTTGAAAAGCGATTTCTTTAGCTAGGACATTATCGAACTTCTTACGAATGTCCTCGACTGATTGGGAAACATAGCTCCAATACTGTGTGGAAATATGCTTATTCATTTTGCTCTTTGTCTTCTCTAATTCCTTTTGTACCTTTTCCATATTCTCTGCATTCAAACTAGGTTGTACCTTGTATTTCAACCCCGCCTTGACAGGCTGTTCATCATCGAACGTATAAATATTCTCTGAAAAATCGGATGGAAAATATATAACTGCATCATACTTTTCATTTGCAAGTCCACTTTCCGCCGTACTTCTATTAACCACAAACCACTCATATTCAGAATCCTTGTCCAATGTGGTAACAAGCTCTGAGCCCATGTAAATGGGTTTTTTGTTAAATTCAGTGCCATTATCTTCATTTACAATGGCGATTTCACGAGAAGCCGTTTCTGTCTTTTTCATTGGATTTTGGCCAATATAGGAAAAAAACAGGATTGGCAGCGCTAAGATCACCAGTATTTTACCGATTAATAGCATCGGTTTTATTTTTTCAGACACTCTCTTGCACTCTCCTTCTTTCTTCACTTAGTGGAATTTGGATTTTACTCTCCTGGCCATTCAGCACAAAGTATCCGTACCCCGGCTGTATTTCTTCTTCTTTTCTGGAATACGAGAGGGTGTACAAGCTTTGGTCCGATTTTTTAAGAAGCAAAACAGCCTGTCTGACTTGTTTCAGTTCGGTTGTCAACGAATCATACCCCTTGGTGAAGTCGTTGGCATTTCCAGCGACAATCACACTAAACCCGAGATGGCTGTACTGTTTCATCAAACCACTGATCCTATCCTGAATCCTGCCGTCGATCGTTTGTTGGATTCTTGAAATGCTATCTATGACAAACATGATCGTCGGGAATTCCAGTTGCTTCATCGGTTTCATTTCCAATGCCTCTAGATAACGTCGTTCACGTTCTTCAAATATTCCAGTGATATGATCAAGCCATTCGGTTATCTGATCTTTTGTTTCCACATAGCGTACCTTCTCCTCTAACGCATATGAAGATAGGCCACGATCAACTCCGTCAAATAAACCAATTTCCCCAATCGTCTGTGTAAGCAACGATTCCAAGAGCACTTTAAGGACATTCGTTTTCCCTTTACGTGACTGTCCTACGACAAGCAGGAATGGATTAGAATTCAACTCCACGAAAACAGGTGTAACGCTTTCCTCAGAAAGCCCGATTGGAATGGAATCCTTCTTAATGGCTTGTGAGCAGTAACTCTTGAAGCTGCTGGAATCAAGTCGCGTCGGTAACATCGGAATCGCCGGCGGTTTGGCTATTTCCTTATATTTAACCTTATGTTCTGCCACCGCTTGTTTCATTTCTTCCAAAACGGCTATATCATCCGCTCCATCGGCTGGTAAATAAACCTGCGTGAGATAGGTTTGGTCCTTTTTCACCAACGCCCTACCCGGAACAGGTTCATTTTCATAAGGGGTCCTCCCCAAAACTGAATATTGCTCCGAACTGTCCATTAAGTAATGGACGACCTTCGTCTTAAGACTATTCATTAACGGCTGGCGAATCGCATTGATTCTCGTTGCGGTTAAAATCATGAATATTCCAAGTGATTGTCCATCCCGTGCAAACTGAACGAATTGCGCTTCCTGGTCTTGCATCTCATCCTTCACTAAGTCAAAATTGTCGACCACGATATAAATAATCGGCAATTTATCTTCCACTAATGCATTATAAAGCTTTATGTTACTAAGCTCCTTTTCTGAAAAAAGCTGCTTACGCCTTTCCATCTCCGACTTCATGAATAACATGAATTTTTCAATTTTCCTTAACTCATCGAACCTAAAGTATTCCCCAGTATGAGGCAGCTGGCGTATTGGCAGTAAAGCGCTATTCCCGAAATCGAAAATATAATAATGCAGTTCTTCAGGACTGAATTGATCTGCAAAACTAAAGAGAAGTGTCAAAACGGTGGTTGACTTGCCGTATCCGGAAGAACCAAAAACCCCAACATTCCCATCTTCAATCCAGTTATAGACATAATTTGTCTGGCTCTGCAATTCAGGCTCATCCTTCATTCCTAGGTGGAATTGATTGCTCGCCAAGCTTCTTTCAGCGTTTCTCGATAAACGATCTGAAAGAGGCGGTAGCCATGGGCTTCCCAACTTCTTAATCTCCATTTCTTCCTGTGTCGCCACAATTCGATCCGCCACGGCTTCAATTTCACTAATCTTTTCTTTCCTCTTATTAGTGATCTGTTCCGATACATTTGAGATTTGAACAAGACCAAGGTCTGTGACAAGTGCCACTTCATCCTCAGATCCAACCGTATCCTCTAAATAGGGTGCACCGCTCCATGCAGACTGGAACAATTCATAAACCTCGTTATTTCCCACCTGCAAATATCCCCGTCCGGTGACAGTAATATTTGCCGCATCGCTATTTTTAAGAATTTCCTTGCTATCATTGGCATCCTGCACTTTTAAGGAAATTTTAAAACGGGCATTACTCCAAATCTGGTTATCGATAACACCGCCAGGCTTTTGTGTAGCAAGAATTAAATGAACACCCAAGCTCCGTCCAATTCTTGCCGTACTCACTAATTCCCTGATGAAATCGGGTTCTTCGTTTTTAAGTTCCGCAAACTCATCTGATATCAAAAATAAATGCGGTAACGGTTCATCCGCTTTGCCTTCTTTGTATAAATCCGTGTAATCGTTGATATGGTTGACTTCATATCGATCAAACATGCGCTGACGTTTCTTCAATTCACTATTAATGGAGGCCAGTGCCCTGGCACTGAAGTTCTTGCTTCCTTCGATATTCGTAATGACTCCCAGCAGATGCGGAATCTGTCTGAATGGCTGCGCCATTCCCCCACCTTTATAATCAATGAGCAAAAAGGCAACTTCATGCGGATGATAATGAACGGCTAATGATAGGATGTAAGTTTGCAGTAATTCACTTTTCCCCGATCCTGTCGTCCCAGCAACCAATCCATGGGGGCCATGCGCCTTTTCATGCAAGTTCAATTCAACCCTATCCGTTTTCCCTTTCAATCCAATCGGTACTGCCAGGGATTTGGAAGACTGATTGGTCTGCCAGTTTTGGCTGATAGGTAGATCTTCCACTTCACGAGCTTTCAATAACTCCAGAAATGAAACCGTTTCTGGTATTGAATTGTTCATCCCCTTTTGATGATCCAGTGAACGCAGCGTACGTGCATAACGCTCATTACCTTCTTTTGTATGTGTATCAAGTGTAAAAGGGGTATGAACAGCCTTCGTTTGTTGGATGAGAATCTCACCATCGCGATCATTTATATACTTAACAAGCGTATGGACATTTTCCGTCAAACTCTCTTTTGCATCCGCAGCAAAAATCGTCGAGATACCTAAATCTTCTGTTTTACCCTCTAAATATTCCAATATGACATGCTCTGCAATTAAATTGCGATCCGTGACAATAAAGACAAAATGGGGAGTGAATCTTACTTTCCCTTTGTTCTCATCCAAATCTCTTTCCCTCAATAGCTGATAAATCGAAGTAAGTAGCTGGTCGCGTGATTGCTCATTGTATATAAGGCCTTTTGCATAGGCATGCGGCAATTGAAAATGAGGGAGCCATTTCATCCATTCCCATTCTTGGTAATCCTTTTCCGGAAAAATGGCCACAAATCGTACATCATGATAACTATGAAAAAAGGCCAGTTGCCCAATCAATTGTTGCAACTCACGTTTAACAATCGATTCCTTTCCAACCAGCCCCATCGATCCGCTTGATAAATCAATGGATAACGGAAGATCATCCAGGTTTTTGTATACCTCCACAAGTTCCTGCGACTGCTCAAGTAAATCATCTATATCACGATTGGACATATCGTTACTATTAACCGACACCTCATAACTTGAGGGTATGGCCGCCGTTCCTATCTTAAAGTGGAGAGCGTCTTCACTATCCAATGTTCGCTCCCAAATACGGTCGCTGATACTATCGGTCAGATGCTTCATCCTTTCAAAAGAAGGGTAATGATACAACAGCACATTCTTTTGCCTTTCAGACAGCTCTTGCAGTTCTTCCCTCTTCTGCTCTAGATACCTGGTATACACACGTTGACGTTTTTCTTCTCTGAATTTTTGCTTCTTTTTGTCTTTAAAGTATTGTACCGTCGAGGTAACTAAAGTCGTTGTGAACATCACGATCGATATGATGATGAAAATGCCCCGAGGTTGAATGATCGTGATGACCCCCATGACAATAAGCATCATTAACGGTGGCATAAGGATTAGCCATAACCCTCTATTATTATCTTCCGATTCTTGGCTCGGAAATGATATCGTCACTTTCTCATCCGGCAATTCATAGATCATCCTTGGTGTACGGCGATATTGTGGATAGCTTTTCTTCATTTCAGAGATTGGCTTCTTCATTTTAGATAAAGATGTTTCATAACTCTCGGCACTATGAATCATCAATAAGTCGCCTTCAATCAACCTCAGCACCATATTTGGCCAGCAAATCAGATCGCCATTTTGAACGGGAACAGCCTTCGTTACCTTTTCACCATTCAGGAAAATCCTGCTATTTTCCTTTGGCACGAGAAGCCATTTCCCTTTATGAAGCACAAAGGAAAAGCCATTGCCGGAAACGGGTCCTTCTTTACGGAAAGTCGCTCCCAGCTTGGCTGATATAGTGATTTCTTTCAAATTGCCAATATAATAGAGGCTTTCTTCCAATTCCCCTGCCGTATAAAAAATCTCGATCGTTTCTTCTCCTTCATGAAAGGTGAAGCTTTGAAACGGCTTTACATCGCCAAGCTTCTTTTCCTCTCTAAACACCTCAAACTCATCAAGCCCATCTTGCTTTCTCAGCTTGATAGGTCCATGTTCAAAGGGAATGGAATAGACGGTGATCGTATCCTGCTTTGATGGGCCAATCGTGATTGGACCTTTATGATTATCCTTGATCGTGAAGGACTGATAGGTCCCCTTAGAATAAATCCATAATAAACTCATTAAATCTCACCTCCGCAAAAGGCCAAATGCTCACTCTTTGCTTTTCTCTTTTTCTTCAGATGATTTTTTCGAGGAATCCTTACTTTCTTCTTTTTCCCCAGAAGCAGGCTCCTTTTCCTCTACTTCTTTTACAGCAGGTTTTGCTTCCGCTTCACCTTGATCATTGGACTCTGTTGCAGGCTGGTTTTGATCTTGCTGTTCCTCCATTTGCTTTTGCAATTCCTTTATTTCCTTTTCATATTGGGACAACTCTGTATCGATTTCTTTAATTTGCGTTTCCTTTTCTTCCCCTGAAAGGTTATCGTCTAGCTTAATCTGTTCTTTCTGATTTAACAGACCATATGTAATCAATTCGCGATCCTCCATGATTCTCGCCAAATCGATCGCGTCCTCGTTCATGCCCCTGCCTATATAAATCCAATATAGAAGATACTGACTATCCGTTTGCAAAGTGATTGCATTTTCTACATTCTTCTTCCTGACATCATCTAACGGCTCATAAGTGACATAGGCCATAGCCAGTTCATATTGAACGACATACGGCATATTTTTTGGATCGTAGTTTTCCAAACGGTCAATGACTTCACTGTATTTTTGTTTTAAGAAGCTTTCACCGCTTTCTACATATGCCTCCTGCCTAGGTTGGGAGAAGAATAGTGTGTAAATCATAAACAACAGCAGTGGCACTAGAACGATCATCGTACCCCAAAGTGTATAACGGCCCGTTTTCCATTTCTTTTCAGGGATATGTACAAATGCTTTTTCTTCCTTCTCTAAAGCTTCTATCCGATTTTGAATGACCTTGGAAAGTTCATCCCAAGTCCCCGATGCCAGTATACTTTGTGATTCGTTCGATAGTTTTAGTGTTTTATGGTAAAGCAAATACTCTTCGAATGTATACTGCCCATCCACAAGTGCAGAAATCGTTGCCTTCGTTTCTTTAAATAGCTCATCTTGATTATGTTCATAAGGAGGCAAACTGTCTTTTACACCATAATGCAGGAAATATGGGGCCAAGCTTGAATCAAAAACGATATTTTCTGGACAGACGACTAGTTGCAGCCGAGTCAATTCATGATTTCTGATTTTCTTCACGATTTGATAGGACGATACCCATCGACCTATCAGATTTTTATCTTTAGCTTTGGAAAAAACAAAAAAAGAGGCTGGTGGATTTACTCTGATCTGCACCTCGTCCTCTGTCACTTCTATATGTTTCTGGAGAGCATCATCGGCTTCATGAATAAGCTGTAATTCCAATGCATCTTGCATCGACAGTTTTGCCCGTTGGAAAACGAACGAATACCCATTATCACCCTTCACAATTGCAGCTTCTGTTTTTTTCTCCAGATATGAAGATTTTTTCTCATCCATTCTATGTACTCCTTTACCCCTGCTAAAGGGCTTTAGACTTTATTCCTATAACGAGCCCACACTTAATCCATTAGAGGATCTCAAGGCGGTCCCCCGTCGTAATTCCGCTATCAAGCAGGGTATCATAACCTGAACATACAAACTCCTTATTCTGGACCCGCACCCAATAGCCATCTTTAGGTGCACTGGCAATATCCTTTACCTGCCATACAATTTCCACAACCTTCTTGATGGAGCGGTAATTCGACACTTGCAAGTCAAATACTTCCCCTGTGTACCTGTTTAAATCGATCGTAAGTTGAATATATATGGAAACCACCTCTTTAAAAGCAAAAAAGCACCACGATCTTCATTAAGAGTCGCGGCGCTTTTTCCTAGAAAATTCTTTATCTCTTTGACTATTGATTATCCGCGAATTTGACTAGCAATCTGATTATCTGTGTCTTCAAGGATTTGAGCTGATTTATTCAATTGTTGAGAAACTTCATTCAACAAACGAGCCATATCCATGAATGAAGGCTTCAATTCTTCGTACTGCCCGACGAAAGCCTCACTGGAAGAACCTTCCCAAATACCAGTTAAATGATCTCTCATTCTATCTAAACGACCAATCATATCCGTTACCTGTTGGCTTTCATTATCATATTGCCTAGCTACATCTTTCAGTTCTGAAGGTGTTACGCGAATTTGTGACATAGAAAACTCCTCCTTATATCTTATATAGTACATTTTAATGGAACCATACATTTTCTGCCATATAAATAAGTGCAAAGTCGAAAAATGGTAAATTATGATTATGTAAAAAAACCTATATATGGCATTATGAAAGTCTATGTACCTGTTTTCCCAAGTAATTAACCCTTTTTTTGAATTAATTTTAAATATTTTACTTTTCATGGCAAAAAAAGTTCTTTATACCCAATTTTCCTGATCCATTACTCAAATAACTGATTTTCATCGGTGACTTTAGACTCTTTTCCATTAAACATTAATCAAACGTTTGATTAATGTTCGAAATATCCAGCGTTTCCATACAGTTTGTCTTTATAATCGAAATATTTTCCAAACCATTCAAAAAGGGACATCCGAATGGACGGAGTTCCTTTTTACAAAGCAAATACAATATTTTTTTGGCCTGACCCGGCTTTTTTCCGCCTACCTCCAACTTATTTCAGTGTATCTCCAATTTTTTTCGCCTATCTCCAATTATTTCGAACTCCTACTTACTTCAGCTATGCTTCCGCAGCAGGAGTACGTCATATTGCCAGAATCGAATTCAAAGGAAACAGTCTGTCTCTTCCCAAAGGTTTTTGGAAAAGTGATAGCATTTATACCCAATACATGGATTTCAACTCCGTTGTTTAGTTAATGGAAATCCTGATCAAGCCCTCATATAACCCGTTCCAAAAAGTGTTTCACAAACCGCTTCCACTTTCGTACAGACACGGATTCCAGGTTCGCTATCATGTTGACCGATTGTCCTGCCTGTTTCTTCACCTTCGGTCATCACCTTGACGTTCATCCATTCCGTACTCACAAAACTTGAATCAATCGCAACCCCGACAGCAAGAGGATCATGAAGTGCACAACCGCCCAAACCTGGATGGGAGTTTTCATATGCTTTCATATAATAATCGGTCATTTCCGCTAAAAATTTGGCGCTTTCCTTTCCAGTGGCACGCCAATCATCAAGCTTCGATTTCAGTAGGTATGTTTGCAGTGTCACATCAAGCCCCACTAGGGTGATTGGCAGCCCTGAAGCAAATACCTGATCAGCTGCCTCAGGATCTGATATTATGTTCGCTTCAGCATAGGGCGTTACATTTCCTGGTACGTATACGGCACCGCCCATAATAACGACCTCTTTTACCAAGGACATGATCGTTGGGGCTTTTTTAATCGCCAATGCGATGTTAGTCAGTGGACCAACTGCAATAATCGTAATTTCATGCGGTCGGCTCTTCACTTGATCGATAATGAAATCTACTGCATTTCCTTGTGAAGCTTTGATACTTGGTTCAAACTGAAGGGTATTTCCTAACCCGTCTTCCCCATGAACATGCTTCGGATATTTCTTCTTCCTTCCGCGCACCAAAGTTTGGTCAGCACCTTCAAAAACCGGAATGCGCCTATTTAATTTCTCCAAAACGGCAAGTGTATTGCGGGTCGATTCAACAACGGGCACGTTACCAAAGCAAGTCGTGAATCCGAGCACCTCCAATTCTGGGGAATTTAAAGCATACGCCATCGCCATGGCATCATCAATTCCAGTATCAACATCGAATATGATTGGTTTCAATATTTCCACACCTTCCAAAATCACTTTTCGAGAGCTCTTTCAATGCCTCTCTTTTCTTTTTCTTATGTATCATGAAACACTGTTTTCCAACTGAATTTTAACATTCAATTATAGGCACTTCCACAGAAAGTTAGGAATACTCATAATTTGCAAACAAATGACAATGCCCGCTGGTTCTTGTATCTACCAGTAAAAATAGTTGACCACTCATAAATATCAATGATATAAAAAGTGAAAAGAAGAAGTTGTATCTTAGTAGCGCCCTAATTCCTTTTCAACTTGTTCAATGCTATTACGTCTACTCCAAAGGTAGTTATGAATGCATGCGTTACGAATTTATGATATCCAAGGTGGAAAAAGGATGAAAATGTTTAAGTTGATTGTAGATGATCCTTCTGCGTATAAAAAGGGAACAAAATTCTTTTTAATATCACATTCAGAATTCATAGGTGTGAAAAGTTATGTATTACTAGCTGAAGATTTGAAAGGAAAGATCGAAGTAACGGAAGAGGAATTGAGGAGTAAGTTCGTTTCCATACATTGATCCTCAGTTTTAAAACCCCAGCTGTCCAATAAAACTGAAAAAACGCGGGAATTTCATTTCTGAAATTCCCGCGTTTTTCTTATTTTAAGTCTTCAACCGAATCAATATCGACGTAATCCGGTACGACCAGACCATTCTTTGTTCCTTTTAAGTTTGGTCCAAGGTCAACCATTTCAGCTTTATACTTATTATAGTATTCAAGATGTGTTCCTGGGAGCCATGCGGCCACCATGGCGTCCGCACTTCCGTTTGCAACGCCGGCAAACATTGGTCCCACTTCAACCTGACTTAATGTTACATCATAACCATTCTGCTCCAGAACCTTGCCAATCACATTTGTGCTGGCAATTTCAGTGTCCCATGCAACATAAACCAGTTTGATTTTTTCACCATTTCCTGATTCAGCACCTTTGGTCCATTTGGATACTTTGTCCTGATTTTCCTTTATCCATTTTTCTGCTGCTTCTGAAGGAGACATCCCTTCAGCAACTTGGACCATTACATTTTCCATATCTTTAGTATCCCAGAAGAATTGATCAAGGATTTTATAAGCGCCAGGGGCATCCTGTTCAAGGCCTTTTCTGGCAATCGAATTAATATTTTCAGCCCCGCCAAAGGATTCATTCGGATCTTCGAGATATTTCAAGTCATATTTCGAGAACATCCAATGCGGTGACCATCCTGTAACGACGATTGGTTCTTTTTTATCAATCGCTTTTTTCAATTCAGCAACCATTGCCGCCGAAGACCCTTCAACCAACTTCCAATCATCCAGCTTATAATCATCTATAGCCGTTTTAGTCAACTTCATCAATCCTGCTCCAGGTTCAATTCCGATGATTTCATAATCGGTTTTGGCAGCAAAACTATTTTTATCCCCGTTCACAGCCGTATCTTTTGTAAAAGCACTGAATAGTGCAGTACCTACAACGAGTAACGCCAATATTGTAAAAATGATTTTTCTGCTAATGATATGCTCGTAAGCTGGCTTACGTAGGTTTTGCGTGATACGATCGAGAATGATTGCAATGATTACGATGGATAAACCTGCTTCAAATCCTTGCCCAACATTTATTTGGCTGACAGCCCGGTAGACATCCGCCCCAAGTCCGGGTGCTCCAACCAATGAAGCTGTAACTACCATGGATAGCGCCAGCATGATGCTTTGGTTAACTCCTGCCATAATCGTTGGAGTAGCCAATGGTATTTGTACCTTGAATAACTTTTGGCTGCTGGTTGAACCAAAAGCATCCGATGCTTCGATCAGATCATTAGGCACTTCTTGAATCCCAAGATTGGTCATACGGATTGTCGGTGCGATTGCGAAAATGAATGACGCAATGATTCCCGGTACTACCCCTATTCCAAAGAATAAGATCGAAGGAATCAAATAAACGAATGCAGGCATTGTTTGCATGAAGTCCAAGATCGGGGTAACGATCTTACGCACCGTGTTATTTTGGGCACACCATATTCCGATCGGTATCCCGATCACTATCGTTAAGACTCCTGACAATATAACGATTGCCAGTGTTTGGATGCTTGATTCCCAATAACCAAGATTATCAATCAATAGTAAGCTAATGAATGTAAATATCCCTAAGGGCCATCTGCTTGTATAGGTAACCAGAAGGGTAAGGACTATAATTAACAAGATGGAAGGTCCAGCACTCATTACATCGACCAGGATATCCAGTAGTCCCTCGATCACATTCGTAATAAGTGTAAATAATCCAGCAAATACAATAGTTATCCAATCCACTAAAGAATCAACCCAAGCTCCTAGTGGGATTTTCGGCATATTCATTGAATTATTCACTCTCCATTTCATTCAAGGAATCTTTATTTCCGGCCAAAGCGCCGATAACGGCACCGCGAAGCAGAATTCCTTTAATTCTATTCTGATCATCGATGACTGAGATTGGCAAACTTGAAGTCGCCATCACATCCATGAGGTTTCCAAGTAATTCATCCTCTTTTACAGTGGGGATATCGGTTGACATCACTTCAGATATCGATTGGTTATTGCTCATTGCCTGACGAGCCTGTTCAGCGGTCACGGCCCCCAATAACTTCTGCTTTCTATCCACAACAAAAATGCTGGAATACCCTTGTTTGCGCATGATTTCCAAGGCAACCCTCGGACCTCTGTCCACCGCGATCTTCTCTGGGCGTATCATCACATGAGATGCTGTCAAAACTTTTGATAGATCAACATCTTCCACAAACTTCTCGACGAATTCATTGGCTGGGTTCATCATGATTTGTTCAGGAGTTCCCAATTGAATGACACTTCCATCTTTCATAAGGGCAATTCTATCCCCGATTCTTAATGCTTCATCAAGATCATGGGTAATGAAAATGATCGTTTTTTTGTACTGATCTTGGATTTGAATCAGTTCATCCTGCATATCCTTACGAATCAATGGATCAAGGGCACTGAAGGCTTCATCCATCAATAGGATATCCGTATCACTTGCGAGTGCCCGGGCTAACCCAACCCTTTGCTGCATACCACCACTAAGCTGTGATGGCAGCTGATTTTCGTAGCCTTTCAATCCAACAGCCTCAAGAGCCTTCATCGCATTTTCATGACGTTTTGCTGGATCCACTTTTTGAATTTCGAGCCCAAATTCAGCGTTTTCCAATATCGTTTTATGCGGAAATAAAGCAAAGTTCTGAAAGACCATGCTTATTTTCTTTTGTCTGACTTCCCTTAACCGGGCAGCGTTCATCTTCACGATATCTTCATCATCAATTAAGATTTCACCCAAAGTGGGATCGATCAAACGATTGAACATGCGGATCAAAGTGGATTTCCCGCTTCCTGATAGGCCCATGATGACAAAAATCTCGCCGGGATAAATCTCGAAATTAACATTATTCACTCCGACCGTTTGTCCCGTTTCTTTCAAGATTTCTTTTTTCGTCTTGCCTTGCTTCAATAAGTCTGTTGCTGCTTTTGGAGATTTGCCAAAAATTTTCGAGACATTTCTGACTTCTACATACGGCTTCATCAAGTCACCTCATTCTAATAGTTGCCCATATGATATTCAGTTTTGCTGAATTCCCCCGTTTTATGCGAGTGATGATTATTAATCCACAAGTATCTTGAAATAACCGACATTAACAAAGCTATTCTACCCCATTACTTTTTCTTCAAAAAAGCGGAAGTGACACTTATTCAGTGGCACAGGGCATAACGTGCATAGAAAAATAATCTATATTTATTATTCCCAAGAAGCATTTCTTTACTTGGATTATTTTTGTGTGATAAATTGAGCATTTCAAGTAGGAAAAAAGAGGTGCAATCACAACTGAGGAAACTAGCAGGCACAACATATACCAACTGTAATATAAACGATTTCCACTTAGAGTTTTGTCCAGATGGTGGACTTACGACTACCCTCTAAAGTACTTCATTTCCTTAACCAGGTGGAATGATACTTGCAGTGCAGTATAACACCAAAACGCATAGAAATATGATTATGGGATTCCCAATGTGTCTAATTTGAGCTTTGCAGGGAAAAGAGGTGCAATACAACTGAGGAAACTAACAGGCACAGCATATACCAACTGAAATATAATGGTTTTTTATTTTAGAGTTTTGTTCAGTCTCAACATACGGACTGAACCTGAATCCCTAAAGTACTTCATTACCTTAACAAAGAATGAATATAAGTTCAAATGATGTGGGACGGAATTCTTGCCTAAAAAGCCCATTTACGCCATCAATTCTTAAGGTTCCTGAAGACTCTAAAAACCTTGATATACCAACACTTTGGCTTCCTATAATCATAAAAGCCCATCATCAGCCACAAATTTTTTTTAGTTTTTTTATAATCCAAAATGATCCAAAAAACGGAAAAAGCGATTTTCTGTCATAAATAACGGGTAAATTTAAGCGGTTCCGGATCTGGCAAGATTGGAATTTTACACTTTTTTTATAGGTTATGTTTTATGCAGACATACATGGAAATGTGTCACATATACAGAAAAAAAACCTTGAAACAACTAACTCATTTCAAGGTTAATGCATATTATCGATACATACTAATTGGCATTCCTATGTTCATCAAAATCAATTTGGCATTCCTCTAGCGGAGTTACTTTTGTTTTCTTAATGAACTTATATCCAAGCCACATTACCAGAAAGAATGGGATGCCAAGATAGGCTGCGAACACACTAGCCCAGTTAATGTCATCGCCAATAAAGGCCTGATAGTTTTGCGCCAATAAAACGAAAAAACAAAGAGCAAAGGAAAATATCGGTCCGAAAGGAAACCATTTTGACTTATAGGGAAGATCGTCCAGTGAATACCCTTGAGCAATATAGGCTTTTCTAAACCGGTAATGGCTTGCCGCTATTCCCAACCAAAATATAAATCCAGTGACTCCAACTGCATTCATCAGCCAAATATAAATGACCCCATCACCGAAAATGGAAGCAAAAAATGCCAACATCCCTACAAGTGAGGTCACAACCAGTCCCCAAATGGGAACGCCGCGCTTGTTGAGCTTTCCAAAAATACGCGGTGCCAATCCTTCGTGTGCCATTGAGTACAACATTCGGCTTGTCACGTAAAGGCTCGAATTACCAGCGGATAATACGGCCGTTAAAATGATAGCATTCATCACGGAAGCAGCAAATGCCAGTCCCACTTTTTCAAACACCATCGTAAATGGGCTGACCATGATCGTGTGTCCCTGCAGACTGCCATTCGTATAAGGAACGATCAATCCAATAACAAGTATCGCCAGGATGTAAAAAAGGAAAATCCTCCAAAAGATACTGCGAACTGCACGAGGTACATTTTTTGCCGGGTCTTCACTTTCACCGGCTGCCACACCTACTATTTCCGTACCTTGAAAAGAAAAACCAGCAGCAATGAAAATACCCAATGTTGCCAAAAAACCACCGGCAAAAGGAGCTTCACCAACTGTGAAATTTTTAAAACCAATCGCCTCTCCGTTCATAATCCCGAATATCATCAAAATACCGACGACGATAAAAATGATGATGGTCGCCACTTTAATGAGTGAGAACCAATATTCCCCTTCTCCATACCCTTTAACAGATACGTAATTCAATAAGAATATCAAAACTAAAAACAAAGAACTCCATAAAAATGACGGACTGTTAGGAAACCAAAACTTCATTACCATTGTTGCGGCGGATAGTTCCGCGGCAAGAGTCATCGCCCACGTGAACCAATAGTTCCAACCAAGTGCAAATCCTAGAGCTGGATCGATGAAACGCGTAGCATAGGTACTGAAAGCCCCGCTGACTGGCATGAATGATGCAAGTTCTCCGAGACTTGTCATAATAAAATAAACCATTATACCAATTACGGTGTAAGCGACCAAAGCCCCGCCAGGTCCTGCAGAGTGAATGGCTGGCCCGCTTCCGAGGAAAAGCCCTGTTCCAATTGCACCGCCCAACGAAATCATCGTAAGGTGGCGCGCCTTTAGCTTTCTTTGTAAAGTATTTGACGGCTGGTTCTGTTCATTTTTAACAGGCAGTTGCAATTGCCGATTTTCCAAATTGGATTCCCCTCCAAAAATTCATATTTAATCTAGCACGAATAAGTAAAGTCGATCATTCCATCAATAGTTATTTCCTGCACTTATTACTATTTCAAGGTCATTTTCTCTATGCTGAGACCTTTTTTGGATTTCAGGGATCTATGTAGCATTTACGCAACTATGTTAGGCTTAAAAACCCAAGTGAAAGGGCTATAAGCCTAACGTTTATTGAAAAAGAATCACCGGGATTTATGTCGTAGGTAAACTCCTGTGAATAAATGAATTCCAATCAATTTGATGTAACCAGCTTGCCGTTGCTTCAATATCTTTTGAGAATATACGATCTTGGGTGATGCTTGGAATGAGTTTTCTTGCTTCCGTATAAAACTCTTTTGTAAATGGAGCCATTTTTTCTGTTCCACGGTATTCCACCGCCTGTAAGGCACAAATGAGCTCAATTGCCAAAACGCGGCGAACGTTTTGAATGATTTGATGGGCGTGGCGGGACCCGATCGTTCCCATGCTTACATGATCTTCCTGGTTCGCTGAAGATGGAATGGAATCAACACTTGCAGGATGTGCGAGTGTTTTATTCTCAGAGACGAGTGAAGCTGCACAATATTGCATGATCATCGCTCCCGACTGCAAGCCAGGTGACGGACTTAAGAATGGCGGTAAATCATTCAGCTGTGGATTGACGAGTCGCTCAATCCGGCGTTCTGAAATGTTCGCAAGCTCGGCAACAGCGATTTTCATGAAATCCATTGCAAAAGCAATCGGCTGGCCATGGAAGTTCCCCCCTGAAATAACCTTTTCCCCATCATCAAAGATTAGCGGATTATCCGTCGCTGCATTCATTTCGATTTCCAATTTTTCTTTAACATAATCAAGAGTTTGCCATGATGCACCATGTACTTGCGGGATGCAGCGGAGCGAATAAGCATCCTGTACCCGCAGTTCTCCTTGCTTGGTGATTAGCTGGCTGCCATTGATCATTCGCCGGATCCGTTCCGCGACCTCTGTTTGCTGGCGGTAACCGCGTGCTAGATGAACATCCGCATCAAAGGCATCTTCAATGCCGCGTAACCCTTCCAACGTCAGGGAAGCAATTGCTTCAGTTTGATGGGCCAGCTGTTCAGCTTCAATGTAATTTACGAGGCCCATCCCCGTCATGGCCTGTGTACCGTTAATTAATGCAAGACCTTCTTTTGCTTTAAGTGTCACTGGAAGAATGCCTTCCTTCGATAAAGCTACGATGGCCTCCATTCGCTCTCCTTTATAAAACACTTCCCCTTCTCCCATCAATACTAGCGCCAAATGGGAAAGCGGCGCCAAGTCCCCACTTGCCCCAAGAGAACCTTGCTGAGGAATGACCGGATGGATATGGGCATTCAAAAGATCGATCAAACGTTCAATGACAACAGGACGGACGCCGGAAAACCCTTTTAATAGAGCATTGGCACGGAGAAGGACCATAGCTCTTGAAACCACCTCAGGAAACGGTTCCCCCACTCCGCATGCATGGGAATGAATCAAATTCCACTGTAGCTGCTCTGCATCCTCTGCATCAATCAAAACATCGCTGAACTTTCCAAAACCTGTTGTAATGCCATAAACGACCTTCTTTTGTTTCACGATATTTTCAACAGCTTCCCGGCTTTTTTCCACTTTCTTAACACTCTCGGCTGAAGCCGTGACAAATGCTTCCCCATACAATACTTTTTTCGCTTCTTCAATCGTTAAAGTTTGGCCCGTTAACATAATCATTTCCTGCACCCCTATTCTTTTTTAAACAAACAAAAGGAGGCCATATTGACAGACTTATCCAGTCTTCCAATACAGCCCCCTATTTCACTAAATAACTATAGGCTTTTAATTATTTAAATGTGGTTAATTCCCAATCCAACCGCTTCATGTTCAAATCCCCGAACCGGTGCTCCAATCGTTCCATACACGGCGACAGCAATCCATTCACCTTCGTCCCCGTTTTTAAACGGCCTGCCCCGAACGATTGCAAACCGAAGGCCTGCCGTCCTCAAAAGACCGCCAAGCTCGACTTGGCCGCGTGTCACTCCTTGGAGTGCTTCGATGATTGCATGATACAGCGCATGCATTTCACGATAAATGTCGGGATTGACCAATCCCAGCCTTTTCGCTGATGTCTCAATGGCCGCAACTATTTTCTGCAGCTCCATTGAACCGACTTTACCTTTTCCATAAAGCCAATTCATCCGCTTTAGATCAGTCGTTAATATGACTTCTTCCTCTTCTTCCGCAAACGCGTACATGATTGCATGGCGTCCGATTCTTCTGTCGAATTCCTTTGTCATGCAAGTACCTCTTTTACAATTTTCTAAATACACTAATAACTAAGTATCATTGTAAGCGGATACAAGCCATTCGGTCAACATATTTTTTAAAATACTTCTTTTAGAGGATGACTTATCACCCCCACTTCCAGCCTATCCATCGTACATGGTCATGAATATCCTTTGAAAATCATCAAAGATTCTCAAAAAGGCATATTCCCCTGATTGCAAAAAAAGCCCATCCTCCGTCAAGCTGGAAAATGTGCTTTTTCTAAACTTTTCTTTACCTCTCCTGAACTTCTTCACATATATTAAATGTTTTTCACGAGTAAGTAGATAAAATACGGCGCTCCTAAAATCGAAACGATAATTCCCACTGGCAATTCCATTGGGGCCATGATCACTCGTCCTAATGTATCGGCGGATAACAGCAATAATGAACCTAAGATTGCAGTCAGTGGTAGCGAACAGCTGCCCGAAGGCTTGGATACTTTGATTGGAGAACGCGGAGTGAAATTATCAGGAGGGCAAAAACAGCGTGTCTCGATTGCTCGTATATTCCTGAAGAATCCTCCTATATTAATACTGGATGAAGCGACCTCCGCTCTGGACACCGAGACCGAACAGGCCGTTCAAAAAGCATTGGAACGACTTTCGATTAATCGGACTACACTTGTCATTGCACATAGATTAGCGACAATTAAACATGCCGATCGCATCATCGTTGTCCAAAATGGGGAAATCATCGAACAAGGTGCCCATGATAATTTACTCCATCAAGACGGAGCATATAAGAATCTGATTCTTGCCCAAACAGTATAATTCACTTTGTATAAAAGAAATCCTACAACGGTCAAGGCACCCTGCCAAAACCGATAACAAGAAAAACGGCCTCCCAAAATAAACGATGGGAGGCCTTCAGCTTTATAGAGATATAAATAAATCACTAACGGAATTCATAAGGTTATCGCCCTATCAGTAATTAACCATTCTCCCTCAGCAGAACTTTACAAACTTTTTTGAGTTAGCACTTCGGCTTCATCCGCTGTTAATCAATTTATTCTTTTCCTCTTATTCATTCGTTTCCAATGCTTCATATATCGCAGTTACAACACTTCCATAGCTCCCTGTTTTGAAGAGATCGCCAAAAAACTGATTCGAATTGGCTACAGGGTTAACTAGCGGGGAATGCTTTTTATTTGTAAGTAAAACAATCCCTAAGTCTATTTCAGGATCAATGATCGTGACCGTCCCAGTCCATCCAGTATGTCCGTATGCACTGTCGCTCGCATAAGGACTGAACATCCACTCCATGCTGGCATCGCCATTTCGTCTCCATCCGAGTCCATAGGTAGGGTTCATCTCGGAGGGTGCGACGAATTCATCGATTGTGTCTTTATCAAACAACATATGTTTACCGTATCCCCCGCCATTCAGCATTACCTGCAGAAGGACAGCGAGATCGCTGGTAGTCGAGAAAAGACCTGCATGACCTGATACGCCTCCCATCGAATAAAAGGCTTTTTCATCATGAACTTCCCCTTGAAGCGTGTATTTGCGAATATTAGGGAAATCTATCACGCCATCCCGAGTGTTCCCAAGCAGTTCAGTTGCCGCAATATCCTTTGGCTTAAAGCCCTTTTGCAGAGGATTGAACTTTGTATCTTTCAAATTAAGCGGCTTGTATAATTTATTTTCAACATAGGCGTCAAGCTGCTGACCCGTGATTTTTTCAACAATGGCACCGAGCAGCATATAGTCGACATCACTGTATACATTCTGTGTTCCAGGTACATATGTCAGCGGTGTTTTGGATATGAACTCAATGGTCTTATCCCGTTCCTGTGAATAAAGGTCTTTCGAAACCTTTGGATTATGGTATTGCGGATCTGGTTTAAACCCTGCTGTATGATGAAGAACATCGATTATCCTCAGGTTATCCTTCCCTTTGATCACATCCGACTCCGTGTCTTTGAATTCAGGAATATATTGCTGAACTCTTGCATGGATATCCAGCTTGCCTTCACTGACTAATTTTTGAATGGCAAAATTAGTTGCATACATCTTTGTATTTGAAGCAAGGTCAAATAAAGTGTCTTTTTCCATTTTACGAAACTTCTTAAGAGGTATATGCTCATTAAATTTCTGTTTGTACCCGTAGCTTTCACTTTTAACGATCTTTCCGTCCTTTATGACAATCAGGGCAGCACCAGGAAAACCGGCACCCACTTCCATTTCAATAAGCTGATCCACCTTTTCCAGTTTTTTAGATAAAAAGCCCACTTCTTCCGGTTTTTTAGCCTTCGTTAACACGGGGTACTGGCTAGCCTCCTTACTCACAGTAACTTCCTGATTTGCATTTGCTTTAGCGTAAGATACAGGAGAAACAAGTAATGAGAGAGTCAGAATTGAACTTAGTGTGCAGCTTGTCCATATATTCATCATATTCCCCCTATGAAATCGTACTTTAGAAAACAAGAAACGAACAACTTTACCTTTTGACCAATAGTCGAAACAAAAGGATACTCTCATTCATTCGGACGAAATTCTTTCCTTCCGCTCTTATCTACACCAGGCTTCACAATCCTATTAAGCGAGAACCGTGTATCCGTTCCGGGGAGAAAAGTAGTAGCGATTGGGATAACTTTTGAAGAGCTAATTTATCAATTCTTTTTTCACCAAGTCAACCGTTGATAAAAGAAAATATTTTTCCAAAAATGGATAATGATTACTAATTATTCTCAATTTTCAGTATATATCACTTCAAACATAATTTCAATTTGATATCTTTATTTTCAAAATTATATTTCAATCATTAGCATAAACCCTCTTAATTTTAATGTATGAGGAAAAGTCAATTATTGAAAAATAAAATCATTCGATTCTCACTTTAATATATGGGGATTCCGCCTTCATTCATCGTTAATTAAGTTCCAGATGATATTGATTTTCCCTCGTTCTCTCCTCAACTAAATCAAAGTACTTCTGTTCCTTTTGCTTCTCTTAGTATTATTCTACTTACGTATTTTCACTATCGAAGACTTTTATGACCGCTCTTTTCCCCATGAACATTAGCTTGGGATCATATGCACTGATTATGTAAGAGATTGTTGGATGACATTTATTGTGCTGTATAGCTAATACACATATATAGTGATGGACAATTGCTTCTAACTTCATTGCATAAGAAACGTAGAAGATAATAATACTATTTGAGAAATAAAGGAATTTTGCAGAAGATTTCACAGATTTTAGCTGCTGATATTAGGCAAGTATAGGGTGATGAAAATGTGGAAAACGATTGTTTCCTACCTTCCAGAATGGCAGGTTTTTATACAAGCTTTTATAGTGTTTTTTATTCCGTTTTTGATTGCCAAATTATTTTATAGGCTTCGTAACTCAAAGGATGAGTGATGAAAATGAAAGAGTGGATATCAAAGATTAGTAAAAAAGGGAAAGTTACCGATAAAGACAATCAAGAAGCAAATACCTCCCAAGATTCAACTGGTCAGTTTACTGATAATTTTAATTTAAATCTAGAAATGGTTAGGCAAGAAATTGGCCATAATTGGGATGTGCATTTTCGAGAATTTAATATAGGGCGAACCGATATTCGGTCAATTATCATTTTTGCGGATGGATTATCAGATAAAGACCTCATTGATAAACATATTATGCCATCATTGATGGTTGATTTTTCAGCAGAATATAAACAGAACCTTCCTTACACCAAAGGAAGCATTTCAAAAGAATTCATAAAAAATGAAGTGTTATCTATTAGTGGAATAGAAGAGGTTGGTTCCATTAAAGATTTAGCTTCAAAAGTATTAACAGGTTCTACCGCTCTTTTAATTGAGGGATCAGTGGATGCCCTAATCCTCGGAACGACAAAACTTAAAACAAGGACGATTGAAGAGCCGGTATCAGAGGCATTAGTCAGAGGTCCACGGGTCGGTTTCACTGAATCATTGAGTGATAATACATCCTTTTTAAGGGGTAGTGGTGAAATTGAGAATTTATCGTTAGTAAAATTCCAAGTAGGAAAGCGTTCAAAAAAGGACTTAGTTGTCGCTTACATAAAAGATATTGTTGATCCCGAATTAGTTCAAGAGGTAGAAAACCGAATTAAGAAAATTGATATTGATAGTGTGCCGGAATCAGGTTATGTAGAGCAACTTATTGAGGATAATTACCTTAGTCCTTTTCCGCAGGTACAGAATACAGAGCGTCCTGATCGAGTGATCGCTGCTTTGATGGAAGGTCGAGTGGCCATCTTATTGGATGGGACGCCATTCGCTTTGATCGTTCCGGTTACCTTAAGCATGATGTTGCAGTCACCGGAAGATTATTATGAAAGATGGATTCCTGGCACATTCATCCGTATGCTTCGTTACCTCGCAGCTATTCTGGCTCTTTTTACACCGTCTTTGTATATAGCTTTTATCTCATTTCATTCAGGGATGATTCCGACCAAACTGGCTATATCCATTATCGGAACCAGGTCCGGGGTTCCGTTTCCGGCACTAATCGAAGCATTATTCATGGAAATAGCCATCGAAATTTTGAGGGAAGCAGGACTGCGCTTACCTAAGCCAATCGGTCCGGCAATGGGAATTGTCGGCGGTTTAATCATTGGGGAAGCTGCTGTACAGGCAGGGATCGTTAGCCCTGTTTTGGTCATTGTAGTAGCGTTAACCGCTATTTCATCATTTTCCATTCCGCACTATAGTATTGGGATTACATTACGGATTCTTCGTTTTCCCGCAATGCTATGTGCTGCTACATTTGGATTATACGGGGTCATTCTCTTTTTTCTTTTAATGACCAGCCATTTAGTTAAATTAAAAAGCTTTGGTGTACCTTATATGAGTCCAGCCGTTCCTTATCGCTTAAGTGAATGGAAAGACCTGATGGTTCGCATGCCACTTATGATGATGAAACGCCGTCCAAAGATGATGCATACAAAAAACCCCATACGTAAAGGATAACTCATCGGTGAAAGGGTGGTTAAAGAATGATTCTCAATCCGAAAGATCAAATCACGACTCCTCAAACAGCTGTGATTATCAGCAGCTTTATACTTGGTACAGGATTACTCACCCTACCCCGATCATCTACGGAAAAGGTACATACACCAGATGTATGGATAAGCGTTATTATAGGCGGGTTCATCGCCATAATCGCAGGGGTGATCATGGTCAAATTAAGCCAACAGTTTCCCGATAAGACCTTTTATCAATACATAAATGAAATTGTAGGAAAATGGGTGGGGAGTTTACTCAGTTTAGTTATAATATGTTATTTTCTCACAACTTCCGGATTTCAGCTCCGTGCAATGGCTGAAGTTATAAAGTATTTACTTCTGGAGGGTACCCCTACATGGGCAATTACCATGATTTTCATGTGGGTGGGTCTTTATCTGATCCTGGGCGGCATTAACTCGATCGCCCGTCTTTTTGAAATTATATTACCTTTGACAGTTATCCTTTTTTTGGTAGTTACCTTTATGAGCATCAAAATATTTGAGATCGATAATCTGCGTCCGGTATTAGGAGAAGGAATCATCCCTGTACTAAAAGGAGTAAAAACAACGGCTCTCGCTTTTTCAGGTCCTGAAATCATGTTACTGCTTCTTCCGTTTATGAATCAGCCAAAAAAAGCAGTAAAAGCCATGCTTGTTGGAGTTTCCATTCCCTTGATTTTTTACGTGATAACGGTCGTCATGGTTGTCGGAGCATTATCTATTGATGGAGTGGTCATGAGAACATGGCCAACTCTTGATCTTATACGAAGTTTTGAAATCTCCGGTTTGATCTTTGAACGGTTTGAATCTTTATTGCTCGTGGTATGGATCATGCAAATATTTGCGACATTTACCATAACATTCTATGCAGCTGCTCTAGGACTGGCTCAACTTTCAAAAAAGAGCATTCACCCATTTATGTATGGCTTGCTTCCAATTCTCTACATCATTGCCATGATTCCGAAAAATATCAATGACCTATTTAAACAAGGAGATTTCGTCGGCAATATCGCATTGTTTTTATTTGGTTTACTCCCGCTTCTCCTGCTTATCATCTCAAGAATAAAGGGAGGAAAATATGAAACAATCACATAACAATATACGTCCCCTCTTCATTTCCCTCTCCGTTCTTTTGTTCTTAACCCTTACAGGATGCTGGAGCAGTCATGAAATTGAAGAGCAAAGTTTAGGTATAGGTTTGGCATTCGATAAAGGCAAGCAGTCCTCCATCGAGAAAAAGTTAAACGAACAAGGGGAGGGTTATTCAAAAAAGGACCTGATTACTGCAACCTATCAATTTATCACTCCACTAGTAGCAAGTTCAACAACGAAACAATCCGGACCACAACAAAAATCTTATGTTAATGTTTCTGAAACGGGAGATTCCCTCCATCAAATGGTTCGTGAATTATCATTGAGAAGTGAACAACCCGTAACCGCTCACCATATGAAAGTGGTTGTTATCGGTGAAGGTCTTGCAAGATCGTTTAGGTTGGAACAATTACTTGATCAAAATTTTCGAGAAAGCGAGCTTAGACCAAGCTGTCTTGTGCTCATCAGTAAAGGAAGAGCAAGCAAGACACTGGAAACAAAGAAAGCAGGAGAAATTCCAGCGTTCCGTCTGGCTGGCATTGTAGAAAATGCATATCGAACAACAAGGATTTTGCCTCCTATGTCGCATATTAAAGTAGAAAGCAAGATCAAATCAGGATCTAGTTTTCTGATGCAAAAAGTACTATCAGTGAACGGGCAAGTCAAATTTGCCGGAGCTGCCGTGATCGATGGAAAGACACACAAAATGACTGGTACTTTGAATGAGGAAGAACTGGAGGGCGTAACATGGATAACAGGTAAGGGAAAAGGCGGTGTAGTGAAAAGCTTTGATAAAGAAACCGGTCAGCTGATTGTGTATGAGATAGAGTCCATGAAAAGCAGTATCGTACCTAGAGTTAAAGGAGACAACATCTCTTTTGATGTAAACATTGAATCAGTGGGAAGACTGTCTGAAAACTGGGTAGTTTCAGGAGATTCTTTTAAAAATGAATTTCTAAAAAAAGCAGAAAAATCATCTGAAAAAGAAGTGAAACGCTTGGTGGGGAATGTATTAGAAAAAATGCAAAAAGAATACCAAGTGGACGTTGCTGGCTTCGGAAATCGATTGAGAATCGAGAACCCCAAAGTATGGAAGAAGGTCAAAAAAGATTGGGATCAAAGATTTAGTGAAACTACTATAAACTATGATGTAAACTTAACCATTAACGATTATGGAACATCAGGAGGATCAAAGGAGTGAACATTCAGGATAACACCTTGAGTTTCTAGCATTAAATGCTGAAAATGAAACCTTTTTCTGTAAACATTGCAAGTCCCATGGGAAGCTATTAAACGGTGACCATGGACATACAATAACGATAGCATGAAAAGGCCTCCCACAGTAAACTGTGGGAGGCCTCTAACTTAAAAGTGAGTTATTTTCCACTCAAGGCGTTTTTTTCATAAAACCTTAACCGATGCACCAGGTGAAGACATCTTCTATTTATATACCACTCAAATAAAACATAGCATCATCTTGATATATTCAATTGAATCAATCAAACCCACAAATGCCCATACAATTGATTAATCTGTTGTGTGTTCACAAAAAAAAATCATTTAACATATATTTCTAAATTCCACAACCGAAAGATTAGCTTAATTCCACTTTAGTAGTTTCACTTAAATAGACCCCATTTAATATCGAGTCTTCGTCTGCAACAACATATTCAATGACAGTCGGGCTTAATGTTCGAATATAAACAAAAGCTGAATCATCTACATGCTCAATTCGAAGTTTTTTCCTTTGTGCCTGCTTAATATCAAGCTGGTTGGTACTAGCTTCAGGCAGGCTTGTGTAATAAATTTCAAAATCTTCTTCTGACGCATCAATGAAAAGATGCCATATATTATACTCTTCTTCTTGATCAATCACTGTTTTTAATTTCCCTTTTCTCCCGATGCCAAGAAAATACTTGAACTTTGATTCACCATTCACCAAATCGCGGTCAATAACTTTTATACTTCCGCCCTTTCTGCTTTGTACAAGTCCAAAGGCAACGCCTGTTTTTCCTGTAGGGGCTGTTAAAATATCTCGGTTAACCACTCTATTTCTCTCTTCTTGCTTTAAATAAGCACCTTCTGTCCCCAGTGGTGGGAAAATCTCAAAAAGATTATCAGACACTTCTCCCCAGTTTTGAGTATTCTGTACTTCCCTTTCAATCCATTTATTAAATAGATTCATAACGATCGGGGATTTACTTGAATTACCCGCAAGCAGTATATTTACTTTACTAATTTTGCTCGGTTCTGACCCGGTAAAGGCGCGCCTTAATGACTCAAAGAAATTTTTAATGCCTTTTTCAATTCTTTCCTCAATAAGTTGTTCCATTTCATCTTGATCAATCAAAAGTTCCACATTGAGTTTTGCGTGGCCGGCTTTGTCAAACAAGTCTGCCCGGATCATGCCTTTTCCAAACTGTTCTTCATACCGTTCATGTCTTTCCCAAAGCGGCCTTAATTTTTCTACCAATTGTTTCGTATTTAAATAGGATTCTTGTGACTCATTAATCAGCATTTCACTTCCAGGAAATTTCACACATTCTGCTGGGAGAGTAAAAGGAATATTTAGCTCACGCATTGTTCTTTGATTGTTTTTAAACACTTGGAACGCCAAAAGCTCTAGCAGGTTCTCTCCACCTAAATAACGGTCCCCGCCAGCTGCAAAATGCTCAATGACATAATCATATCTGCTTTCTCTCAAGCCCGCTTCACGCCAAATACCAAAATCAAAATCTGTCGTTCCTCCACCAAAATCAAACACACCGTAGTACGTTTTTTCATCCTCTTCCGGTTCAAACCCGTATTCCTGTAAGGCACAAACGGCATAGGCAGCAGGTTCACTCGCACCAGCTGTGACACGAAACTTTTTCATTAATTCTTCATCCTGCTGTATCGGCATAGGAAGCGTCTTTTTTAACCCACGCTCAAAACACTTTAGAATTTTTTCTCTTACCTCTTTTTCATACGCCACCGGGAAAGATAAGGTGTAGTCCAGGTAAATTCCATTGTTCTGGTTATTGATATACAAACCGAGGTAGTAGGCGTATAACTCTATTGGGTTGATTTCCTGATCGGTTAAATCCAGAAATGAACGCAGTACAACGGCATATCCCCTCTTATCTTTTAATCGGAGTTCGTTTTTCTTTTCTCCAGCCCACTGCTTTAGATTATTCAATATGGAATAATAATGGTCACTCTTTCCATTCATCAAGTTGTTTAGAGCATTGTGGGAAACCGTCACATCCTGCCACCTTGTATCTGGTCTTCCTTCTTTTTCTTGATAAAGCTCCAGAAAATGTTCTAAATCAATAAATTCAATCACGGTTGGATTTTCATAATGCCAGTCTTGTACTTCCGTGTTAAGGTAGCCAACCCCAATACGCATGGGAAGAGTAAAATCACTTTCCTCTTGATGAACGACCACTGTACTTTTCGTTCCAAAATCAATGCCAACTATGCCGTCCTCCCTAATATCCATTTTAGGGTTTCTGGCCATTATTTCTTCGTTCAGTTTTATCGTTAAAAGTTTTTCATCAGAGTGGACAGGCCATAAATCCCAATGTCCTCTGTTTGGATCCATTAACATCTTTTCATCATATGTATCAATATCGGCTCTTACTTTTTCAGAGTTTAAAAGCTTCTCATAAAAAGTCTTGGAATCGATAGCGATTGATGGCAATTCTTTTAGAAAACTTTCATGATCTGAACCCTTTAATTGATACAATGCCAGCAAATAATCATACTCCTTCTGGCGTTCTGCGCTTAATCCACTTGGTACTAATCGGTTTTCCAGCCAGAGATGGAGAGCCATTTGATCATTGATTTCAAAGGCATTTTCCCCATTTAAACGGAAAACAGGAACGAAAAATCCTTTTCCTAGCAAATTAGTTTTTTGATTTACTACATCGAAACTTTGAATGTCGTACCCGTTAAATTTAAACGCTATTGATTTAGAAGAGTTAGCCGTTTGATTGGCAAATATCCTTGAAATGGAAGGATTTTTACTCGTGGAGTAATCATCTAAAGCTATTATTTTCTTATATACAGGGTGATCAGTTGTATTGAAACTTTTGGCAGCTTCTTCCCGTGTCATGGCATCACCTATATAACCGGAAACGTCCAGATGCTTTTTGTAGTCAAAATCTTCGTCCACTAATTCATAGTATTTTCTATAAGGAAATAAAGCTGCAATGTTGTGATCATAAATAACATTTCCGTTATTCATGTAAACCCATCTGGAACGGAGCATCTTTTTAATGTCTTGAAAGAAGCTCGATTCCTCCTTTAAAAAGGTTTCTTCTGCACTCTGATATAAATGGCTGATTAAAGATCTCACTTCTTTATAAGTCATTGAAATGGCAGAGACTGGAACGGTTTGGGAATCAGGTGAGAATAGAACCTGCTCTTCGTTCTTATTCATTAAGTAAATAGAACTGTCTATGTTATTTTTTTCAGCTAAACTTGTTACGTTCTCAAGGGGCTCTTTATCTTCTATCGTTTCTTGCTTTTCAACTTCCTTTAATAATTCTCCTGAAAGAGCTTCACCAGAATCCAAATAACATATCAGATCACCAATCTTGACTATAGTGTCCTCTGCTACATGCAATTCTTTAAGGGTACCTTCTTTTTCTGAAAAGAGGTCAAATTCGATGCCCTCACAGCTGAATTTGGCTAAGCTTTCGCCCACCGTAATATAATCTCCTGGCTGTTTATACCATTGCATAAGAAGGATTTTTTCAATCCCTTCTTCAATCTCTGGGATAATAATCGATGTCATTGTTATTTCTCCTTTATTATCATTCTCTTTTTCGCTGCTAGATTCTCACAACGGATTTTTTAATGGTTTTACCATTAATGCTTATATATCCTGGCAGCAGGATGTCCGTAATGTTCCCGGATATTTTGCTATTGAGGGCTCTTATGTACAAGTCTTCTCTGAAGACCTCATTCATTTTCACTTGCTGTATTTTATATAAAGGGGTATCGTATGTTTTACTGTACTCTTGAAAGAAATACAGAAAAAGGGCGAGCAAAATCTCTCTTTCCTGCTCTCGTCCTTCCATAATCTCGTTTTTAATAAAATCCCACAAAGATGAAATGTTCTCATATTGCACACCACAGACAATAAACTCCTGAACCGAACTGCCCTTGAAGATTCCTTTTAAGGAACTTTTAGTAGTTTCGGATAATCGTTGAATAGCGTCGTAAAGTTCTTCTGCTTCCCGATAGTCTGCTCTTCTCTTTTGCAATTCATTAAAATAGGATTCCATTTTCTCATTTAGATGGTGGATCATTTTTTGGTACTCAATAATTTCCTCTTTTTTCGACTCAATCTCTTGTTGGAGTTTTGCAATTTCTTTATCTTTTTCTCTCAGTAGCTCCTTAGGTTCCCCCATTTGACTCAAAGAGCCCGCTTCTGCTATTTCTTTTATCTTTTCAATGACCCTTTCGTCTTGAAGGGAAACCATTAATGCCCCAATAAAACCATCATCTAATTCTTTATTCATCTTTACACTCCTTTCAAAGTGTTAACCAACCCTGAATAGCTACAGAAGCTTGTTTTGCTGTTTTTGGGTGTCCAAATTTACCTTCTCTGCATATAGTCCACCTGTGCTTTCAGATAAACATTTTCTTCTTTAACACTAGTAAATTTCTTATGGTTCCAAATACAACGCTGGCCTTCTATGGCTCATTATTTGGGAATTTCTTTACTTAATTCCTATTTGCGCATCACTTTTAGCAACTTTCCGCTTTAATTCTTCTGTATATGAGGCTTACCCTTTTTTGCCATAGAAAAATCCCCTCCCAGTTAGACTGTTAGGAGAATGCAACCATAACTTATATTCTAAGAAAGCAGTAGTGAGATCACTTATTTCCATCAAAAATACGTATATAACGTATTAAAGATGTATTGATAATATGATGCTTACTTTCACTTTTTACAATAAAATACTCACAGTGTTCCATCCTTTTTAAGACTTCTTGTAAAACATCCTCTTTTTTAATACTCAAACCTTTTTTTATTTTCTCCCACTTAACATCAGCGTCAAGAGTATAACAAACATAGAATTCCTTTAACAGGTTAATCTTCCCCTTAAATGCTTTGGTTTCTTTAATTTTTTTATTTTGATAAAAATCTGATACAAAAAAATAAAAAGCTATATTGTTAAAGCTAAAGACAAATTACTATAACTTTATTTAGTCACCCATCTGTTGTATACAAAAATATTTGTTTATATCTAATCCGAAATTCATTAATTAGCAGGATTAAATCATGTACATCCTATTTAATTTTTCCTCACTTCGATATACTAACTCATATGCACTACTTAATAACATTCGGTATGATCATGTTGTTTTAAGTGGGTTGAAATAACTAGGGTTAAACCTCCTGCCCATGTCGCCCATTCATCTTTAAATAAAAAAGTAAGTAATAAGATAAAAAAAGACTATATATCAATATTCCGTAAGAGTTCGACTAGATTAATTTAAATGCGATATGATTAAGAAGAGGACAAACGCGAACAAAAAAAGCCCTTCTCGTTTGAGATGGCCTCTAGTTATGCTGTTCATTTAATTCATTTCGATAGCAAATAACGACAACAACAAGCTCTTTCTAATAAGTGGGAGATATTGTCCGAGCTATTGCTAGTAATGCTTTAAATTATTTAAGAGAATGAGAATCGGCTGGTGACAACACGTTATAAGTTGCAGTATTGATCAACTAACTAGTGGGTAATTGAAAAAATGAAGGATTTCTGAAAAAAATATGATTTTAGCGATACATTTTATGAGCAATCGCTTACCTTTTAAAACGCATTGCTTGATGCTAGTGGGTTCTTGTTTGTTCGCATACATCTGTATAGGAACGACCATGTTTGTATGGGAGCTTAAACAAATTATCCATAACAGCAGTAACACAATCTTCGCAATAATAATTGACGAACTCTCTACCTTGTTCAAAAAGTGGTGTCATCGTATCCATGTCAGCCCATTTAAAACAGTAAATACACATTTGCCTCATGATATATCACTCCTTTTTTATCCAAAAATAATTAGTAATAATCAAAAGAAGAATATGTGCTACCTGTCGACATTATTCGATACTCTTTCGTAAAGAACCTCTACCATCAAAGGAAGCAGGGGCAACTACTACAAACCGATACCATTTATATACCACTTAACCTGAGTATTAAACCTCCCCAAAAAACATTATTCGTTGCCCGTCAATTTTTTCACCAAGGTTTTTTTTCTTTTAGTAGATTTTCTCCCAGGGTCAAATTTTTGTTTACTCCGTTTGCTGATTGGAAATAACATAATAAATCTTTTAACTATAATTAAATCTTTTAATTATAATCAGAGTAGGAGTGATATTTGTGACAAGACATTCCAACAAAATCAAACATAAAGCAAAAACTACTTGGAATAAAGTAAAAACTAATATTAAGGAAACATTATTTAATATCGCAGACATTCCATCAACATCTGTACAACAATTGGCTGATTTTATACAACATCACCCTGATACAAAAGTCACCAAGAAACAAATGCTTGGAATATACTATGCCTTCTATAGTTTAGAAACAGAAGGGTATCATTATTATTTAGAAACCAACAAATCCAAAATTTTGCAATTGGATGGAGATTATCAGGATAAAAAAATGGTATCTTATCGATCATATAGGGATTATTATCAATTAAATACACCAATTAAAATGCCATGACTAAAATTTCCAGCCTCTTTAATTAGAGTCTACAGTTTTTAAAAGCTTGTACAATTTGAACGTTGATTTACTCTCAAGAAACTCGCCTTCCGCGGGAGGTCCGCCCTCGGCGCCCTTGCGCCTGCGGGGTCTCCCATGGACACGCTTTTTCCGTAGGAGTCTCGTACACCCGCTCCAATCAAATTTGTTTTAAAATTAGATAGATGAACTGCACCCCAATTGTTAGACAACATCTAACAATTGGAGGTGTATTTTTTTGACTAAATATACGATAGACGAAAAATCAAATGCAGTTTTAGAGTACTTAGAAGGGAAAAAATCCTATAAATCCATTGCTCAAGAAAGAAATGTAGGTTTATCCCCTCTGAAAAGATGGGTCGCTCGCTATCTAAAACATGGAATGGAAGGACTTGTTCCATCCTATACAAATTACACTCTGCCCTTTAAACTAGAGGTACTTAAATATATGAACGAATATGGGGCATCGATCAACGAGACCGCTGTACACTATAACCTTCCTTCTGATTCTACACTTTTGAATTGGGTAAATCAGTTTAAGGAAGGAGGTATAGACGCCCTAAAACCAATGAAAAAGGGGCGTCTATCCATGAAAAAAGAAACTAAGAAAAAATCGCAAGCTAATGGCTCTCAAGAAGCACTTCTTGCCGAATTAGAATACTTACGTGCAGAGAATGCCTATCTAAAAAAGTTGAATGCCTTAGTTCAAGAAAAGGAAGCCTTACAAAGAAAGAAAAAGCGAAAGTAGTCCATGAACTAAGGAAACAATTTGATTTAAAACTGCTTCTATCCATTTCTAAAATGGCACGGAGTACGTACTATTATTAGGTAAACGCCTTCGGGCGTGAGGATAAATACACAGAAATTAAATCCCTTATCAAAGAGATTTTCCATACGCATAAAGGGCGTTATGGGTATCGGCGTATTACCCTAGAATTACGTAACAGAGGTGCTCGCATCAATCATAAAACAGTTCTCCGATTGATGAATGAACTAGGATTGAAGTCATTGATTCGCATGAAGAAATACCGTTCGTACAAAGGGAACATCGGTAAGATTGCGCCCAACATTCTAGCACGTGATTTCAAGGCGGCAAAGTCCAATGAAAAATGGGTGACAGATGTCACGGAATTCCATCTAGCTGGGGAGAAACTATACTTATCAGCCATTCTTGACCTGTTTAATGGAGAAATCATCGCCTATAATATCGAATCTCGGCCTGTTTATCCGCTCGTTTCCAAAATGCTGGATAAAGCCTTTGATCGCTTGGAATCGAAAGATTCACCCATTCTCCATTTAGATCAGGGCTGGCATTATCAGATGAAACAATACTCGCATGATTTGAAAAAACATAACATTACACAAAGCATGTCCCGCAAAGGAAATTGTCTCGATAATGCGGTCATTGAAAACTTCTTTGGCTTATTAAAATCCGAATTACTCTATCTTCAAGAATTTGAAAGCATGGAGCATTTCAAACAAGAAATAGGAGATTATATCCATTACTACAATCATCAACGAATCAAGGTAAAATTAAAAGGCATGAGCCCGGTAGATTACCGGGTTCATGCCCTCAAGGCTGCCTAAGTAAATAAAGTGTCAAACTTTTTGGGTTCACTTCAAAAGCAGCTCTCTTTTTGAAGTAAGGTACCTGTCTCAAATTCATGAACGATTATTGTAAATGACTGTTTCTTTTTATCACTGCCAGTTTGTGTGAAAGGATCCTGCTATATCACGTCGTTCATAGGTATGTGCACCAAAATAATCACGTTGTGCTTGCAAAAGGTTTGCATTAGAGATGCCTGTTCGATAACTATCGTAATAAGTGAGTGAAGCGCCTAAACATGGAAACGAGATACCAGAATTTATTCCCTCACAGACAACCTTTCGCAATCCTACCTGGTAACCTGTAACCTTTTCAGCAAAATATGGTGAGATTAATAAATTGGCCAGATTCGGCTGCTCTTGATAGGCTTCGCTAATGACATTTAAAAATTCTGCACGAATGATGCAACCACCACGGAAAATCAGCGCAATATCCTTTAAAGGCAAATTCCAGCCGTAAAGTTCAGAAGTCATCTTATATTGAGTAAAACCTTGCGCGTACGCACAAACTTTTCCCATATATAATGCTTTTCTAATATAGTCAATCCACTCATTTTTATCTAATTTTTGCTGATCGTTCTCAGGGCCAGTTAGAATATTTTCTGCATTGACCCTTTCCTCTTTTAAAGCAGAAATGTAACGAGCAAACAAAGACTCTGTAATAATCGATGCCGGGATTCCGTTATCAATAGCTTGCATGCTGGTCCATTTACCTGTGCCTTTTTGTCCTGCTTTATCAAGAATCACATCGATCAAGGGTGAACCCGTTACTTCATCTTTTTTCCTTAAAATTTCGGCTGTGATTTCAATTAAATAACTTTTCAGTTCGCCTTGATTCCATGTTTCAAAGATGTCAGCTATTTCATTAACTTCCAAATGTAACTTTTCTCTTAAAAACGTATAGGCTTCGGCGATTAATTGCATATCTGCATACTCAATCCCGTTATGGACCATTTTCACAAAATGACCCGCTCCTTTTGGGCCGATATAGGTACAGCAAGGGTCATCATTTACTTTGGCTGCGATTTTTGTCAGAATCGGAGCTACTTTTTCATAGGCATCTTTATCTCCACCTGGCATGATTGAAGGTCCTTTTAACGCTCCGACTTCTCCACCAGAAATACCGATGCCTAAGTAACTGATTCCTTTAGATTTCAATTCATCATATCTGCGTTCAGTATCTTCGTAATGGGAGTTGCCCCCGTCCATGATAATATCGCCTGATTCAAGATGTGGAAGTAATGAATTAATCACCGAGTCTATCGCCTTACCCGCCGTCACCATTAGAAAAATCTTTCTTGGAGTTTCCAGTGACTGAACAAAGTCTTGGATTTCGTAATACGGATGGAGCGACTGACTGTCCAAGTTAGCAACAAGCTGATCCGTTAAATCTCTTGTGTAGTTATAGACAGCTACTCGTTCACCTTTACTAGCCATATTTAAAGCGATATTACTGCCCATTACCCCTAAACCAATGACACCAATTGTATTGAACATTTATTTCTGCTCCTTTTATGTAAGAATAATAGGCAGTAAATCCCTGCCATAAGTGAGGGATTTACTGCCGGGAAAAGCTTATACAAATAAGCTTAGTAATAGAATAAATCCTAATCCAGCTACTGAAATAATCGTCTCAAGCAAGGTCCATGTTGCAAATGTTTCTTTCATGCTTAAACCAAAATACTCTTTAAACATCCAGAAACCAGCATCGTTAACGTGTGAAGCGATTAAACTTCCCGCTCCTGTAGCAAGTACAACTAGAGCAAGGTTAACGTCCGACTGACCTAACATTGGAATAACTAAACCAGCTGTCGTTAAGGCAGCAACGGTAGCAGATCCTAAGGAAATACGCAGGATTGCCGCGATGATCCAGGCAAGCAAGATTGGTGATAATGATGTTCCTTTGAATAATTCAGCTACATAGTCACCTACACCGCCGTCGATCAATACTTGCTTGAAGGCACCGCCCCCCCCTATGATTAAGAGCATCATTCCGATATGCAAGATTGCAGATGTACAAGATTCCATAATATCCTTCATTGGAATCTTTCTTGCTAATCCCATTGAATAGACCGCAAATAATAAGGAAAGCAACATGGAAGTACCGGCTTCGCCGATAAAACGGATAGCCGCTAGTAAACCATTATCTTCAAATCCGATTGTTTTTTGCATCAAAGTGATAATCGTAGCAATTGACATTAATATAACCGGAAGTAAAGCGGTAAATACACTAATCCCAAATCCAGGTGTGTCTTCAAGTTTAAAAGATTTTTGTTCTCCTAAAGAGGCAATGCTGCCTGTTTTCGTAAATGATGCAGGTACTAATCTTTTAGCTATCTTCGTAAATACAGGTCCAGCTAAAATAACTGTTGGAACTGCAATAATGAAGCCGTAAAGTAAAACCTGACCAAGGTCTGCACCATATTCACCAGCGATAACGGTTGGTCCTGGGTGTGGCGGTAAGAAACCGTGTGTTACGGATAATGATGCTACCATTGGAATACCAAGATACAATATCGAAACTTTTAATTCTCTTGAAATGGCAAATACGATTGGAATTAATAATACTAATCCCACTTCAAAAAATAATGCGACACCGATAATAAATGATGCTGCTACGACTGCCCATTGAATATTCTTTTCACCAAATTTTTTAACAAGGGTCATGGCAATGCGCTGCGCGCCGCCTGAATCTGCGATTAACTTACCCAACATCGCTCCAAGTCCAAAGATTAACGCTAAGTGACCAAGTGTTCCGCCTAATCCAGCCTCAATGGTTTTGACAATTCCATCAAGTGGCATCCCAAGTGCTAAAGCCACTCCAAACGAAACAATGATCAAGGAAATAAAGGTGTTTAATTTTAAGCCCATTATTAAAATTAATAAAGCGACAATTCCTAAAGCGACAATAACTAATGGCATTGTAATTCCTCCATGTCTTTACTTTGCAGCATTTATTAAGTTTCTTTGATAATTCGCAATCTGTGTATATTCATTTTCCAATACCCTTGAAAGGTTAATAAAAATCGGCAGTAGTTGCCTATATTCTTTTACAGAATCATCTTTCGGTGTGTGCTTGTGGGTATTGCCTATCATTTCAGAAACTACTTCGAAGGACTCAATTTCCCCAGTGGCATATAACCCCAATATACAAGCACCCAGGCACGAACTTTCGTAGCTTTCCGGAACCACGACTTCCGATTCGAAGATATCGGACATCATTTGCCGCCAAACAGCCGACCTTGCGAAGCCTCCCGTAGCTTGAATTCGGGTCACGGGACCGTCCATACATTCTGTTAAGGCTAAAAATACTGTATATAAATTGTAAATGACTCCTTCTAGAGCCGCTCGAATCATATGTTCTTTCTTATGTGACAGTGTTAATCCGAAAAATGAACCCCGTACGTCCGGATTCCATAATGGTGCACGTTCACCTGCAAGATATGGATGGAATAACAATCCGTCAGCGCCTGGTCTTACACGTTCGGCAATCTTGGTTAAGACTTCATAAGCGTCGATTCCGAGCCTTTTAGCTGTTTCTACCTCGGAAGAAGCAAATTCATCGCGAATCCAGCGAAGGACCATCCCGCCATTGTTTACCGGCCCGCCAATCACCCAATGCTTTTCCGTTAAGGCATAGCAAAAGATTCTTCCCTTTTCGTCTGTCTTCGGCTCGTCAATAATCGTCCGAATCGCACCGCTTGTCCCAATCGTGACAGCAATTTCCCCTTTACGGATAGCGTTTACACCTAGATTTGAAAGGACACCATCACTTGCCCCAATAACAAAAGAGGTTTGTGGATCAATCCCAATCTGTTTGGCTAAATCCGGGTCACAGTTGTTAAAGATCTTTGTTGTTGGTACGAGTTCAGATAATTGACCACGCGTTATTCCAGCAATTCTTAAGGCTTCCTCATCCCAATCCAAGTTTTTGAGATTCAACATGCCCATGGATGAAGCAAGGGAATAATCGACAACATATTGATTAAAGAACTTTTTAAAGATATATTCTTTAATCCCAATATACTTTTTAACATTGGTTGCGATCTCTGGGTGATCATTCACAATCCAGGTGATTTTGGATAATGGAGACATCGGGTGTATCGGTGTTCCGGTTCGTTTGTAAACTTCATGCCCATCTAATTCATCTTTAATTTTATGGGCCCAAGCTTCACTGCGATTATCTGCCCAAGTGATACAACGGGTTAGCGGCTGGTCATTTTCATCCATAGCTATAACACTATGCATCGCACTGCTAAATGAAATAAATGATATCTTTTTATCTGGATGCTGTTTCGTTATATTTGAAAAGGCTTTCAGAACGGCCTGGAAAATCTCCTCAGGGTCTTGTTCCGCTGTTGTCATATCCGGTGTGTAAAGAGGATAACCAACATTCTCTTGCTGAATGACATCGCCTTTTTTCGTAAATAATACAGCTTTTGTACTTGTTGTACCGATGTCTACACCTAACATATAGCTAGTCATTTTCTTGTTCGACTCCTTTTGAAAGCATCTGCTGGGCCATCCATAAGTCTTCAACTTCCCCTTGAACATCATCAAAGTTTACATGTAACGACTTAATCATGAGTTCTCGATCTTTTGTTCTGATCGCATCAATATAAAGTTGATGATTATTAATGATCCGTGTAAAGTCTTCATACTTTTCTTTAAAACGACAACGCATGGATAGAAGAATCAAACTTTCCATCACAGGTTTTAAATTATCCCAAATCATCAGGATATAGGAATGATTGATGGACCGAATGATCGTTTCGTGGAATAGGACATCCTGATAGGAAAACTCATCAGCATCTCTGTATTTTATGGAAATTTTCATCATTTCCAGGATTTTACTAAGCTCCATTACTAATTCATTCGTGTCCACCCTTACTAGACGTTCAAATACAAACGTCTCGATGAGTATCCGTACATCATATATTTCTGCATATTTTTTTTCTGTTAAACCAATGACAACCGCACCCATTCTTTCTAATCGGATGATATTTTCAGATGCCAGTATTTTTAACGCTTCACGAACTGGTGAGCGGCTAACACCAAAATCGGCAGCTAATTTATTTTCAGATAAGATGGTACCGCTTTCAATCATCCCCGAAATAATACGCATTCTAAGCTCGGATGTTACACGATCACCAGCTGAAGCTTTTGAAAGCCATTTTACAGGATAAAGAAATTCCTTTGATTCAGCCATAAATTCACCTTCTTATAGAGTTCAAGTACACTTGTATACAAGTATTATAATAAAAATAAATAATAATGCAAGTTTTTTGAATTCACTGGGTTCTCGTCAATATAGTCAAAGTTTGTTGGGAGTTTAGAAGGTTCTGGGGCAAAAATAATGAGGAAACATAGATTGGTAATATCCTGTTAACTTTGGGATTAAGCAGCTACTCCGAACAACTTACGAATGAATTCAACCTCATTTTGGGCAGACTTTGCCAGTTGATGAGGTTAGTACCTATTAGAGATTGCACGTTACTGGTCGGCTAGCATAGGTTGCTACTCGCGGGGATCAAGCTGCCTTCCTAAATTTACTTAGATAGCCCTCATTCACCTATAAAAAAAGCTATCATTGATGAACCTGCTTGGGTTTGGCTTCGCCACGAGACATATATCCCTGGCCTTGAGACCTCCCTTTGTCTTCGGCCTTAGCCTTGTTCTCTTTGACTTGCTTGTAGGTCTTGTTGTAATGTCCGAGCGAGCACAGGTCGCTACTCGCAGCGATTTAGCTGCCTTCAGTACTATCGTAGGTTGTCTCTCATTCACCCCTTTATATTTCTTTAGTCCTGAAAGGTGTGTTCTTCTCAAACACATACGCTTTCATTCAAAAGTACACATACAATCTAATTGACTTTTTCCATGTTCTACCTTTTAAAGTAAACTTAACCTAGTTTTAAGGGTTACAATAGAATACAAATTATGTATCCTCATGTAACCCTTCTTGTAAAACTATTTTGTGCTGAAGTAAAATTTCAACTTTTTGATAATATATTTATTGATTAAAATTCCTTTATGAGCCCTACCTCTTTTATTAATAGTTGTGTAATTCACATCCATGTCCTTGTTTTTAAAAGAACCTTGATCAAAGTAATGCTAATAACCTTGATAAATGAACAAAAGAAAGAGCCTGTTTTGAAAATAAGATTTAATCAAAACAGGCTCTTAATATATTCAATTGAACCAATCACACTCACAAATACCCATACAATTGTAGGAAAGACTGCTCATCTAATCTAGTTATTTTATTCATGTGTATCGCCTTTTTTGGAAACGATTTCACTTCAATCACCTGGGTGTTTGTTTCATTGCTTGCCCCAAAACGGCTGATTGGAATTGCTGGAGGTACATTCAATATTATTGGTGGTACAGCATCAATTATTATACCGATTGTGATTGGCTTCCTGGCCAAGGGCGGTGATTTTGCTCCTGCACTTACCTTTATTACTTGTATAACCTTCGCAGGAGCACTGTCCTACATTTTCTTGGTCGGTAAAATCGAAAGGGTTCAGGCTTTTAGAAGCTTCTAATTTTGTCGATATCTACTCAGAATTTGTAGATATTTCTCGGGAAATTGTTGAAATTTGAAAATAGTGATTCTGAATAGTTGGAACAAAGGAATTTCTACTTTTGATTTGATTGCCTTAGGTTTAAATTGTTATTAACGTAAATTAACACCTCAATATCGTAAAAGAGACTAAAAAAAAGGTAATGAAACCTTTTTCTTATTGAAGTAATGTTTCGTAATGGGTTTTTTGTTGTTCAGTTTTAAGCTGTGACATATCGTTTGTCAGTTGGATGTTCATTTGACGCGTAGCTGCGAGTACATTTGTTAAAAAATTAAGCTCTCTTTTAATTGAATGAGAACATGGGTTAAATTGTCATATATATCGGGTATCGCTATCTCTGTTTCATTGGTTCCTTTTAATCTTTCTTTTTCTTGAAACAAGAGTCTTTAGCTCTATCGTTTAGGGGGTTGCCCGTATCGTGTAACGCTTTAATCGTTTCGATGTCGGATTGAACGAAGGTGTAATTATTTCCATTTCTTAACAACAACTTTCCATTTCGCTCTAAGTTTTAAACATACTTTCGAACATTGATTTTGCATCTCCACTTCTTTTGCCACTTCCTTGGAAGAGGATGCTCATTCATTCGGATGTATATCCTGTTGCATATCGGACTTCCCTTTCTATTAAAGATGAAGGTCTGTGGATTTATTTTCATGTTATATCGCCCAGCGATACGAAACACAAAAAAGAACCGATAATCCCCTTTCTTGAGGAACACTATTAAGGACGTGGATCTTGCTGGAGCTGGGAAACCGTTGTTTTAAGCTGAGACATATCGTTTGTCAGTGGACGTTCATTTCAAGCGTAGCTGCGAGTTTATTGGTTAAAACAATTAAAATCTCTTTTATTTGTTTGGAATTATGGGTTAAGTGTCATATATATCGGGTATCGCTATTCATTAGATTCATATAATCTATCTTTTTGTAGATACACAAGGTCTTTAGCTGTACCCTCTAGGGACTTGTCCGTATCGCATAACGCTATGTGCGCTTCGATGTCAGATTGAATAAAGATAGGCAACCACCATCTTAAAAACTCATATCCGTTTCGTTCTCAGTTTTGACCATACTTTTGAACAGTGGGTGTTGCATCCCCACTTCTTCCACTTCCTTAGAAAAGAATACTTGTTCATTCGGATGTATTTCATGTTTGCATATCGAACGCCGCTTTTCTATTAAACCTAAAGGTTTTGAATTTATTTGCAAGTTATATCGCCCAGCGATATGAAACACAAAGAAAGAGCCTCAATCCCTGTCTGGAGCAACTCTAGTGAGGATGACTCTTGTTTTTGAATACAAGTTCTCAACCGCCTCAACTCCCATTTTATCAAACTACCTTTTTTGCTTGCTTCAAATTGTGTATTTTGTTTTAGATGCATATCGCTTAAACAAATCTCCAATGAATTTCAATTGAGCCTTCATTTGCCTTTGGTAGAACGTCCGATACATTGGTATCGCCGAGCTCTTACATAGCAGGCACCAAATCCTGTAAAGTTGTAATATTCTTTCTAAATTCTGTGTTTCCAGCTACGCGAATCATATATGGCACTATGATTTTTAAAAAGTTTTGTGGATTCGCATCTCAATGCTTTTATCCATCATTATTTATTCAAAAAATATTTATCAAATGTTTCTACATCAATAATTTGCTTCCACAAATCAATACACAGCTAGGCAAAAAACCTTAACAGTCACCTTATTTTCTGAATATGGAGAAAAGCCCCCGCCATTTTTCGTAACGTTTTTGTATAGACTCTTCTAAACGTTTATTAAATTCATTTTGTGAACTCCATTCTTTTTTCTGTTCGGCCCGCATACTTTGTATTTCTTTTTGTAAGAGTTCACTTTTTTGTTTTTCTTGTTCCAGCAATGTTTCGTAATGGGTATTTTGTTGTTCAGTTAATTGTTCAATTTTAGAATTAGTTCTTTGCGCTGAATTTCCAATACTAGAACTTATAACATGATGATCTTGCTGGAGCCGGGAAACCTTTGTTTTAAGCTGTGACATATCGTTTGTAAGTTGGACATTCATTTCACGTGTGGCTGCGAGTTCATTGACTAAAAACATTAAGACCTCGTTTAATTGATTGGGGTCGTGGGGTAAATTTTCATATGTATCGGGTATCGCTATCTGTGTTTCATTGGATCCTTCTAATCTTTCTTTTTGTTGATATACAAGGTCTTTAGCTGTATCGTCTAGGGGCTTGTCCGTATCGCGTAGCGCTATAAGCGCTCCGATGTCAGATTTAACAAAGATACGTCGATCTCCATCTTTCAAAAACTCATATCCATTCCGCTCTAAGATTTGACCATACTTTCGAACAGTGGGAGTTGCAATCCCCACTTCTTCTGCCACTTCCTTGGAAGAGAAAGCTCTTTCATTCAATTGTATATCACGTCGCATATCGGACCTCTTTTCTATTACTAGTTGTATCTGTAGTCTACCTGACCTTAAATTTTCTGTCTAGATAAGTATAGCCTATCCAGAAGTCGTTAGGGATAGCGATAAGGTTTCCTTTTCCTTTCTTCTGTTTCCATATAGGATTAGATCATCTATTCGCTTACCTTTCTTCTCTTGCATAGCCTCTATCTATCCTTATCCATTGTGGATGTTACATCTGGTTGGGCCTGGCGCCTGGTCCCGTGCCTTTAGAAAACTGGCCAGCCTTATCCTTAAGATTCCCCCTTTTTTGTTGCAAATTACACACTCGCACAAATTTCGTATATTCACTTAAGTTAGATTGAACCCTCTTATAATTGTCATTCTTGATAAGATTGTAACTTATAGGAGTATACTCTAGCTCTAATATAGTCTGCACCCACTAATTTAGCCCGTAACGTTCGTTGATTTCCATCACTAGATACATGATATTCTATCATTGCAGGCTTTCTAGAATAACTTTGTGCATATTTTCTTTCGAAGTGCTCAATAAAGAGTAGAATTCCATCCTACATTCATAGGCTCTTTTACATAACCAGCTCTGAGTCCTTTTCTACTAAAAGCGGCTGGCCGATTAATGAAACTCAGTCCATTAATCCACCTAAGTGTTTATTATTGTTTCTCATCTAATATAGCTTTAACTTGTTCTATAAGAACTTCCCATTGATTTGTTTTTTTTACTTATATTAGCATTCCGTCATTCAAATTGATGAAAGACTCGTGAAAATGCTGAAACACAATAAGCTTAAGCAAACAGAAATAAAACTTCAGAGAATCGTTCCTTTCTGGTTTGTGTCGTTGTGGAGACTCCCCTTATACCAGTTTGGACCGATTCTATTATTTTTTTACACTAAAAAGAGCTGACCCAAATGGCATATTATATGCCTTTTGGGTCAGCTCCTTTTCTCATTATTTCATCAGCTTTGCTACTGGCTTCGAAAGAAGCAATAAAACAATACCTAAGCCAATTGTTACAAAACCAATTACACTGAAGATTTCCAGGTAACCTAAAGACTGCGTATATGCAGCTAATTGGCCGGCTACCATATTAGCTACCGCGGAACTTGCCAGCCATACTCCCATTAGAAGAGAGGCAAGCTTGATTGGAGCAATTTTACTTACCATTGATAAACCAACTGGTGAAATCATTAATTCGGCTAATGTATGAAGGAAATACGTTACAATCATGAACAGGATGTTTACTTTCAGCGCTGTATCGTTTCCTGTATACATAACAGCAGGAAGCAGTACTAAGAAACCTAAACCAACTGTGACTAAACCAAGAGCCATCTTCGTTGGAGTTTTTAAGTCACCGCGTTTTGAGCTGCCAAGCTTGTACCATAAAGCAGACATAATTGGCGCTAAAATCACGATGAATAATGGGTTCAATGATTGGAACCAGGCAGTTGGAATCTCAAAACCAAATACATTCCGATCAATTTGGTCATTAGCATACAATGTCAATGAACTTCCAGCCTGCTCGAAAGCGGCCCAGAACGCAATAACGAAGACTGCCAAAATAACGATAGCCGCTGTACGTTTTTGTTCTCTTTTCGTTAACGGTGCAGCTGATTTTTGACCAGCTGTAACTTCCGGTTTGCCAGTAGGTTCTTTACCGATATCACCTAAATAGCGATTGCCTAATAAGTTGAAAACTAACTGCCCTACAATCATGCCAATTGCTGCTGTCAAGAACCCATATTTATAGCTCATAAGTCCAACTACTAATGGTGCGAAGAAAGCCCCAACGTTAATACCCATATAGAAGATAGTGAAAGCTCCATCACGACGCGGATCGTTGTCTTCATAAAGATCACCAACAATTGTCGAGATGTTTGGCTTGAAGAAACCATTACCGATAATCAATAAACCAAGACCAATGTAAAGTGCCGTCAAACTCTGACTTGAGAATAGCGAAAAGTTACCAAGCGCCATTAAAATACCGCCAATCGTGATCGCCAATCTTCTGCCTATGAAACGGTCAGTCAAGTATCCGCCAATCATTGGCGTAATATAAACGGCCCCGGTAAAGAATCCGTATATGCCCATAGCCGTAGATTTGTCGACTCCAAGCCCGCCATTTACAACAGTTGCTGTTAAGTAAAGAACAAGAATTGCTCTCATTCCGTAATAGCTGAAGCGCTCCCATGCCTCAGTAGCGAACAGCATATACAGTCCTGGAGGATGCTTTTTCCTGGACTGGTTTGGCTGCTGAACATCATCTTTTAATAGTGCTTGCATAATAAAGTCCCCCTAAATATGGTTAAATATTAAACCATTCACCAATCGTTTACATTCGCAAAATAATTGCATTTAATAGACAAATTATTGATTCGTTCCACCTACGCCTAATACGATGATGGCGACGCATGCCATCCAACCCACCATTAGTAAGCGTTTACATTTTTTAATCTTGACTCTGGTGCAAAAGGAATCAGATAGCAAAATCTAAATGAACATTAACTAATAAACTCATTTTATTCGAAGACGTTTAATGAAGGTATTTAAATTTCAAAGAATCTTTAGTGTTGTAAAATAATTTTATATTATCAGAAAATATAAAAACACAGAAAAAAAAGAAAAAAAGTCCTGCTGCATTAGCGGTCTGTGCAGCAACGGAGACCCCCATTATAATAAAAAAACTGCCTTGTATTAAGGCAGTTTCTTAGTCAACAATCCATTGATATAAATTTTTCGGTCTTCCTATTTTTTGATAACTCACAATAATTTCCACTTTTCCTTCATCAAGTAAATGCATAATATAGCGATAGACGGTCGGATAAGCCAAACCAACTTCTTTAGAAATTGTATCAACAGAAAAAGGTTCACGATTAGAATGTAGAAAATCACTAACGTGACAAAGTGTTCTCTTACTAATTCCCTTTGTTACAAATACATCCTTTTCTTCACTGGATTTTTGCTGCGGAGCTGATTGAGTTAATTTTGCAAGGCGAGCATGCAGTTGAATTCTTGAAATCAAATCAGGCGCTTTTACAGGCTTTAATGCAAAATCTGTTGCGCCTGCTTCAAGAAAGCGATCAGCAATTTCCTGTCGTTCATCGACTGTTAATACAAGAATCGGAACATCAGCATTAAGTTTACGAAGCTCACCCACTGTTTTTATTCCGTCCATTTCCGGCATATGATAATCAACTAAAACAACATCTGCTCCTTTTTCTGCAAACACATTTAACCCTTCTTTTCCGTTGTTAGCCGTATCTACATTCCAGCCGGCAAATTCACAAATTTCACTTAGCATATATTGAATTGATGCATCATCATCAATGACTAAAATGTTCATCTTAACACACTCCTCTCAGCTAGTTTAATCCAAATTATTGTCCCGTGCCCAAGCTTGCTGTCAATTTCTAAAGATGCACCATGTCCTTCAGCAACTTGTCGTACGAAAGCTAATCCCATCCCTGGATGCGATTTTGTACTAAACCCAGCTTTCCATATTTTCAGCTGCTCTTTAGGTGAAATCCCTTTCCCATTATCTGATACGCCCAACCAAAGTTCATTTTCATAGGTTTTTACCTTAAGCAAAATCTTGCCATCTTCTATTCCATTCACTGCATCGTAAGCATTGTCAATTAAATTAACTAATGCCCTTGTCATACGGATTTTATTAATTAAAATTTTAATTTCAGGATCTGTTTGAAAGTCTACCTTCAGATTAAGATTTGTCCCGCTCAGTCTGCTTGCTTCGACGTATTCAACTAAATCTTTTATACGGCACCAATGTTTTTTATCATCATATAAAATCTCGGAAATCATGTCGCTAACGGAATGAATCGATGATGAAATCTTTTGACAATATTCTTTAATTTTAGAATCGTCCACTTTCAAACTAATTAAAGAATTTATCCCCTCAATTGCTGTAAGAGGTGTTTTTAAATCATGGACCAGATAAAGAGCTTCTCGTCCTGATCTTGACTGCATTGCTTCTAACTGCGCATAATGAAGCTCTTGCTTTATCCGCCACTTTTGTTCAGCTAATGAAAAATACACAGCTAAAATAACAGCATTAATAACAAAAATTAAACACAAAGTTAAACTGTACAATGTTAATGATTGCTCAAATCCAATTTGAACCGCTATATCTTTTAATTCCTTTGAAATCGACCCTTGGCCGAATCCATATTTAGATAAAGAAGGAATCTCATTCAGCCATTCAATCCCAAAGATTAATTGCGAACAAATAATCGTTTTAATAATTGGCTTTAGCCTATCCTTTTCAAAGGCTTGCAATAATAAGATTGCTAACAACAATAACAACGCATATGCGCTAAATGAGTATGTTAAAGAATAATAAGCATTTATCACGATATAGTCGAGAGGAATAACAATAAGAGGAATGATAATTTTTAACCATGGACGGTTTAAACGAGCACCGATTTCGTCCCCCAACAGCAGTGCACCAATATAATGAAACAAAGCTAAAACTGTATTTAAAGAAATTAACAAAAAAACGGCAAGCATTAACTTATTTCCTGTTTCTTCACCTTCTCTTAATGAAATAAGCAAATCAGTAAGACCAATTTCGTCAGGACCCAACCACGATAGTAAGAATACCCCGAATAAAATTACTCCAATTTTCATCCATATTGTCCAAGACTTCATAAGACTAGCTATCATAATCATTTCACCTTTAATAGATTAATTTGCTTATAGAATAGAATGGTAACCATTCTTCATTTCGTATTTATTTAAATTTATGTATCCCTTTCCATAATCTCATTATACGCAATTCATAGTAATTGTGAAAATTATAAAAAAATGGGTTCTGGCGCAAAAATCCGAACATCTTGCAAGTAATCTCTTTAAAAGCATTATGTACTAGAAATTAGTATGGTCACAGTAAGGTGATGCCTACGGTACAACTTGAGTTTTCGTGATTTTATGGAAATAATGGAGGAACGAGGCTTATCCATAGCTCACACAACCATTATGCGTGGGTCCAGCAATATGTTCCGGAGTTGGATAAGAGAGTCCGGAAAGCGAGTCCGTTCTATGCCAGGATTCTATGTTTCTAACAAATTATTAGTGTAAAAACTGCCTGCAATACGTTTACAACGTCTTCTTAAGAAGTCACCGCATAACAACAACAAGAAAATTACGTTGCATCCATTCATGCATACGCATACATCGTTACTGATCGAAGCAGGGATATTTTTATTTGAAACATGCGCACAAATCGGTGTAAGTATTGCCACCCTGCATATTATTGAGGTCCTGTGATTGCTTATATTAAAAAAAGGTTAAGAATCTGCGAAATATAAGCTGTTTCGCAGATTCTTAGGAGAAGACGATGAAATCTAAAATACAGTTTATATTATCAATGATTATTTTCGGTACAATTGGTTTAGTTGTTCGATACATTGATCTATCTTCGAGCGAAAGAGCTTTACTAAGCAGTTTCATAGGATGCTTATTTTTACTGTTAATATTCTTCATGAGTAAGAAGAAAATATCATGGAATTTAGTTAAATCTAATCTGTATTTTGGTAAATAACGGTAAACTTTTAGTCAACTCTCTATTTGGGGTGCTACTCACGGTCTGCCCTATCCATGCGAGTTGCTCCCTGTGAACCCACTCTTAACAACACTAGTTTTTGATAACCAGCGTTTAACTCCATTTTAGGCCCGCCATTGTTTTAATCGTGTAAACTAATCATAACTCTTTAGCCTTTATTACCCTTTATCCTATTGCTATTATCGATAAACTAGACATATTTTTCGCTAAATTAATTAAGGATTATCATCAATAATTTGTTAAGCGTAGCCTTTTGGGTTACGCTATTTTTATTTTTAAGTCATGGTCTTCTTTTATAAATTCATTTCCGATACTGTACTGTGATAATGATCAAAATGGAACTTTTCTGGTGATTTATTATACAGTTGGGCCTTTGCTCTTGCACGTCCTTCAGCCGGCCTTTTATCATCAGATCCCGTTCTCAGCGACTCCCCTAGCATGGTAACATTAGTTTCCCAGCTGGTGAAAAGAAATCGTTCCTCTGGAAAACATATGGGACGTATTTGAAAGGTGGATAAAAATTGCTGTTGGTTTAAGAGGAGACACATTATTTCTCATTGAAGCTGGGGCAGGCGTAAAAGGGATTCAATAAAGATTAGGGCATTCCGAATATAAACACGACTATGAACATTTACGCTCATATGACCAAAAATATCGAAGAAAAGACCTCTCACAAGTTCAGTGAACTTACGAAAGGTCTCCTCTAATTGGTGAAATAAAGTTGTTTCAAAAACTGAAAGTTAGCAAAAAGTTAGCATTTCACTAATACCACCTTTACAAACCCATATATATCAAGACTTCTAGGCGATGATTATATTATGCATCCCATTCAATTGATAATTTAATAGGAAGTAACAAGGTAATAAATATCAGCACTTTTGGTAATCGATGGTTACCCCGGCATTTAAGCAGCCATCCATGTGATAGCAAATGCATTCATCGCAGCGGCTGACTATTGATATGGCTAATCCCATAATGGTGTCCTTACCCTAACTGGCGTTTAAATACTTTACTGGCGAAGAAGTAAGCGATGACCATGATGCCGACGCACCAGGCAAGCGCGATCCAGATATCGTTGCCAACAGACCCTTCATACAAGAGGGCACGAATCGCATTCACGATTGAAGTCACGGGCTGGTTCTCAGCGAACGCACGGACAATTTTAGGCATGGTTTCGGTGGGGACAAAGGCCGAACTGATAAACGGCAGGAAAATCAGCGGGTACGAGTAGGCTGTTGCCCCTTCCATAGACCCCGCTGTCAATCCGGGAATGATCGCCAGCCATGTCAGCGCCAGCGTAAACAGCGCGAGTATCCCAGCTACCGCGAGCCAATCCAGGATACCAGCGCTGGAACGGAAGCCCATCAAGAGCGCGACGAGGATAACCACCACAACAGTAAGCGCATTGGAAACAAGCGAGGTCAACACGTGAGCCCACAATACCGACGAGCGCTTGATGGGCATGGTAATGAAACGCGCCATTAGCCCGCTCTTAACATCCGTAAACAACCGCACGGAAGTGTAAGCGACGCCGGATGCGATAGCCATCAGCAAGATTCCCGGCAATAAATAATTGACGTAGTTGTCCGTGCCTGTCTCTATGGCGCCGCCAAATACGTAGACAAACAGCAGCAGCATCATAATCGGCGTAATCGCCACCGTGATAATTGTATCCGGGCTGCGCATGATGTTGCGCATTAAACGCCCTAGTAATACCCCTGTTTTGCTTTTCATTTACATCTCCTCCTTTTTGCTGATGATCGCGAGGAAAATTTCCTCCAATGTCTGCTGCTTCTCGATGTACTCCACTTTCGCTGGCGGAAACATCTCCTTGAGTTCAGTAAGGGTCCCGGTCGAGATTATTTTTCCACCATGCAGGATGGCGATACGGTCCGCCAGTTGTTCGGCTTCCTCCAGGTACTGGGTCGTCAGCAAGATGGTTGTGCCTCCGCCGGCAAGCTCCTTGACGGTATCCCAGACTTCAATCCGCGCTTCGGGGTCAAGCCCTGTCGTCGGTTCGTCGAGAAAAATGACTGCTGGCGTCCCGATCAGACTCATGGCGATGTCAAGCCGGCGCTTCATCCCGCCGGAATATTTGTCCGCCCGGCGGTTGGCCGCATCGGTCAGGCTGAATTTTTCAAGCAGATTGTCGGTGACTTGAGCGGGATTGGAAACTCCCCGCAACTTGGCGATCATCATCAGGTTTTCCCGCCCTGTGAGCATGCCGTCTAAAGCTGCGAACTGCCCTGTCAGGCTGATGCTCTGGCGAACATGATCCGGTTGACGCTGGACGTCAAAGCCGCAAATACCTACTTCGCCGCCATCAGCCTTCATCAGCGTCGAGAGGATGTTGACCGTCGTCGTCTTGCCCGCTCCATTTGAGCCCAGCAGTGCGAAAATTTCGCCACGCCGCACCTCAAAATCCACCCCCTTTAAGACTTCCTTGTCTTTAAAGGATTTTTTTAACCCTTTTACAGAAATCGCTGCATTTCTCATACTTTTTTCCTCCTTATAAAATGCGCAGCAAGGTCGCTTGCGAGATCCGTAATTATCCGGTCAGCGCCTTGCGGAGCTAGATTGCCTATACTCATCTATTTAGTCTGACTGATAATACGTATAACTTACTACTGAGTTAAAAATATAACTGAATAGCGAAGGTGGTAATTCACATTTATAACCAGCTATTCAGTCGGTATTATCTATTGAATTTATTTTTTCCCAAACGCTTCATGATACTCTGATTCAAATCTTCACGATACTTGGCGACATAGGTTTTAGCGTTTGCCACTAGTTCGTCGGCAAAGGACGCCACGTCGTCCCCAGTGATTTCCAGCACTTGTCTGCCTTCCGCCGCACCGGCTTCGAACAACTCGATTAATTCATACTGCATGTGCAGCATATCCATCCCGCTGCCCGCTGCTGAGAAATTCCACATGTAGTTTTGAATTTTCTTAAATACAAACTGGTAGTCCTCTGGCAGGGCTTCAACCCGTGCCATCATCATCTTGTATTCTTTTTTATCACCAATCATTTTTTTGAACATTTCCATCATGTTATTTTTCCTCCTTTTTTATAAAGCTGAACAGGACACTCCAAACATATCGTACGGAATATCTTATGAAGCTAGATTGACTTTAAGACGTTGATTTTTGATGATACAAAATCCCATTTTTTCCAAAACAATTCAAGTTCCTGACGGCCAGCCTCATTAAGTGAGTAAAACTTGCGGGGCGGCCCCATATCTGACGGTTTCTTTTCTATATTCACCAGTTTTTTCTTTTCTAATCGCACGAGGATGGTGTAGACCGTCCCTTCCACGACTTCAGTAAACCCAAGCTCGTTCAGGCGGCGAGTAATCTCGTAGCCATAGGTTTCATGGCGGCTGATGATTTCCAGCACGCAGCCTTCCAGCGAACCCTTCAGCATTTCAGTTAAATTTTCCATGTTCAGAACCTCCCCTATTTTGTCTGACTTATATTCAGTATAACTTAGTACTAAAGGAAGCTTTTACTTAATAGCTTTTGAAAAATCACGCTATTAAGTATTGCTTATTATACGTACATCGTAACACCGAGTAGCGGAGATGTCAACTTTTTTTCTGGAAAATATTTTTGCAACCTCACTATTCAGTGATGTTGGTATACAGTGTGACTAACTACAGGTATATCGTAACACGTAGTAGGTGAACTGTCAACTGGATTTTCTAAATATTTTAAAACCAGCTATCCCCACCTATGTTATTCACAAATTGATAGATCATCGTTTGAATCATTCGGGTGTCGTTTACTCCATTTGAATGGATCAAGTATCTGAGGATAAGAATTCAGGAATGCAGATCTTCTTTCAACAGCCACTTTGGTTAAGTTAAAAGTTCCGATATACACTTTAGGATTCCCCCATACTGATGCACAGAGTAGAAGTAAACCACTTTACCACTGCTGGATTCCTCTGATACATCTACAACTATGGGCTTCCTATCAAACTCATGCAAAATAACCGAAGCAAAAGATACAAATAAAGGGAAAACCTCCTTTGGATGATCCTTCACTAAGTTAAAAACATTTCCAATCCAACTACCAACAGTTCCTTTTACTCGAAAATACTCTAGTAGTTGCTGTTCCCCCCCATCGCCCGGAACTATATGTATGTCTTTCGTTGAAATTAGATGTATGAAGTTTCCCTTTCAACAAAGAAGAAAAAGGCCACCTACAGTAAACCGTGGGTGGCCTTCAACTTTAAAGATATTCACATGTTAGGTGAGCATTCATTCTGAATCCTCGTTAAACCTATTTAAGCGATGATTACATCATGCCGCCCATCTAAGAGGTGGTTTTTTGCTCTTATATGGGCTGGCAAATTCTTTGAGTAACCTGGATTTTAAGAATGGAGATTGTATACGTTGAAATGAAAAATAAAAATTAGGTTAGCAAAAAAGTTAGCAACCCTTGATGGTGAATTTTTAAACCATTCAAACCCCTATTAATTTCAAAAGGAGAGATTATCATGAAAATGAAAAAACCCTTAAACCCTATTCAAACTGCGTTATTAAAGAAGCATATAAAAAAATTTGAAGAAAAAGATGGTGTTTTAACTGAAGCTTTCACGATTGATGGTGATGCAGGCATGATTTTATACGGATTTGTGTCTCCGAATAAAACGGTAAAAGGCGTGGTTTTTATTTAGATCAATAAATACAAGGGAGTTTTGTAAATGAATTTAAAAAAGGTTTTTAGTTGCTGTCTTGTTTTATTGTTTGTGTTGGTTGTATCAGCTTGTGAGAGTGATGGTGTTAATGGAGGGATTGGAAAAGCTACTGAACTCGATTTGAAGGAAGTTAAAGCATTTGTGGAAGATAAAAAAACAGGGTTTTTATATGTGAAATCAGCATTTGATTCTGATTCTGATAAAGAAAGCGATCGAATGCAGTTAAGCGAAATTGAACGTGTTGCCAAGGCTGAAAAGATTGATTTTTATGTGTTTGATGCAAAAGAACTGTCTACTTCAGAACTTTACGAACAGGATACTTCAAAACGTACTCTTGAGCAATATTCAGGAACCTTCGCCTTTTATCAAGAGGGTGAAATCAAAGAGGAATTGGATTTTACGGATATTTCAGAAGATGATGTTTCTGGCGAAGTTGAAAAATTTGTTCAAAATATGAAGCATGATTAATCCATGTAAGGTTAACCACAATAGTGCGGTTAACCTTTGTATTAGGGATTATCTAGGAGGGGCTCCATGGATGAAGTAGCACGGATACTTGAAGAATTTTCTGATTTTCTCGAAATGACCAATCCAATCTCGTACATGCTGCGTTTGATCGGGTGGGTCATTATAAAAGGTTTGGCATGGCTTGTTGATTCCCTATCAAACATTACGGATTCAATCCTGGGATTAAAAATGTTTTATGACAGTATTGAAATTACAAATTTTGTAGAATTCCTTATTCCTCTTTCTGTGATATTGATGGGGTTTTCGCTTCTCTACACAGGATATCAGCTCATTTTTCAAAAAAAGTTGGATCGCGAAGCCATTATAGTGAATGTGTTTATGATAATGTTTTTTTTCGCTTTGATACAAGAAGGTATGGAAAAAGCAAACCAATTCACAGATAAAGCTATTGATGCTCTTGATGTTGTTGAAGAAGGTTCAATTAGTCAAAAAGTTATTAAAGACAATATGACTGATCTTGCTCAATTTGATGCAACGGGTTGGAAAACAACTGAGCTTAACCATCCAAACCGAATTCCAAAAAATCGAATTTTAAAAATTAATATTACACAGGCGATTGATAAGGATTTTGATCCCGCAGGGGAAGCTAAAGAAATGTCTGAAATAGGACTTGGGGTTTTTTCTAATCGTTTGGAGTATGACGATTTAGGTAATCCAAAGAAAGTTGAGTTAGATGATGGTTGGTTCACTGCGTTTAAAGAAAAGTATTACCGTTGGGATTGGAACTTTTGGACAATCGCCATAACATTAGCTATTACAGCATTCACTATGCTGACAATTGCTATTAAGTTAGCAAAACTGTTCTTTGAATTAACATTCAACTACGTATTAGCAATCATTATAGCCCCTGCAGATATTCATTCAGGGCAAAAGACAAAGCAAATCCTTCAAAGTATCCTAAATACTTTTCTAGTGACAATTATGATTTTCCTATCAATGAAAATCTATCTGATTGGTACAGAGTTTATTACAGATAAATTGGATGGTGTCGCCTATTTAATTGCATTATTTGCTTTCTCTCTTGCTGTAATTGATGGCCCCAATATCGTTGAACGGCTATTTGGTATTGATGCAGGACTGAAATCTAGCTGGGGTGCCGTAGCCGGTGGATATGCTGTTACAAAAGGCGTAACGGGTGCCACAAGGGGTACTGCAAATACTTTGAAAGGATTATCAAGTGAAGGTAAATCGGCCGCATTGAAGGGTGTAAGTGGTATTGCAGGAGTTGCAGGAATGGCACAAGGCCTTAGATCAAAAGGAAAGGACCAATCCACAGAACAGACTTCGTATGGTTCTGAAAGTGGTCATTCTGCAGATTTAAAGGCACAAGATCAAAATCAAGAAAAACAGAGTCCAAATGGTTCGAAAGGTTCCTGGGAAATCGAAAATGGAACACAAGAAGTTGCTTCTTCAATTGAACAAGAAATAGCACAACAACAACAAGGGCAAACAGGAAGAGGAAAAGTAATGGGATTACATGATCAAATGGCTCTGAATGGTGTCTCCGGTAATGGAAAACGGAGTGCAGCTGTAAACAGTCCACACTCCATTTTGTCTGGTTCGCCAAACCAAATGAAGAATGATGATATACAAAAAAATGAGAAAATGTCCGGTGACTACGATAGTGCCAGTCCTTCATCACCTTCCTTTTCACAATCAAATTCCCCTTTGGTTTCATCTGAAATGCAAGGAGAATCTAATATGAAAACACCACTACAAGAAAAAAGAACTGATCGAGAAACTCGTCATGTTGGAAGCATAATTTCTGACAATGCGCGGAACAGTCAATCAGTAAAAACTGTTAAACGCACCTATCAAATTGGTCAAAATACAGGCGAAAGTCTAAGAAACAACATCGCTAAATTCCGTCGAAAAAACCAATAAAAAAGTGAAATGAAAGAGAAGGTTCCCTTCTCTTTTTTTAAATAACATTCAATTAAATAGGGGGACACAAAGGGGACATTGATTAACATTTAGTGATATCACTAAATAACTGCTTTTTAATTATTATTTAAGACCCACATCAGTCCATCTGAGAAAGTTCAGGTATCCCACGTCAGCCCACCTATATCAATCAGGAGTCCCATGTCAGCCCACCTGAAAGAAATTAACGATATCATATAAAACACTAGGCTTTGCCTAGGATATCACCCTTGGTGATATCAGTTTTTCCTTATGCTCTTTCTCACTCTATAGCCTTTAAATCCATATTTTGAGTTTTACCAAAAAGGAGAGTTAAACAATGGATATTTTTTTAAGAAAAATAGACCCAGTAGCAATGAAAAAAATTGATGAAATAGCAAAAAGAAAATCAATATCAAGGCAAGAATTTCTTAAATCAATTGTAGAAAAGGTAGCATATGAACCAGAACAAAATGAAAAAGAAATGAGATTGGAATGGATTATTTCAAAAAACATTAATGCTATGGAAAAAATGATAGATAAGGTTGACCAATTAGAAAGTTTGTTATGTGATTTAATGGAAGAATAAAACGGAGGTCACTTGTTCTTTTTATCTTGAAGTATTTTTTTATTTAATAAAAAGTAAAAAGATATCAGGATCTACACAAATGAAAAGAAGGCTAAAGAAATCCTGGGAGGTAACTCAAAAAAATTTGATGAGGATATTGCAAAAGAAGATTGTCAAAAAAATGACATTTTGTCCAAAGATAATGTAAAATAATTACAACCCCAAGATTTTACATAATTAAAACTATTCTGAATGGAGGCTATACTATGTTTAATAAAGACCACTATGTCCCTATTATAAGATGGAAAAGAGGTGAACAAACAGCATTAATTGAACTAGACCAGGAAATTAAAAATGGTATGACTCCACTAATAGAAATCCCACCTATTGATTGGGATTTTGAAAATGAATGTTTTAAAAAATCTATTGACGACCATTTAAAAAACTTTGCAACACAAATTAAAACAAGTTGGAATAACCCTAATAAATTGTTCATCGACGCATTCCAAATCTGTATAGACGATGATGATATAATGGCCAATGGGAGTCATCCATTAGAATACATTTTTCATTTACTTTCAGAAGAAAAAATAGAGGCTATCCCTGTCACAAGTAAAAATAGAGGAACCAATTATCAAAAAGCAATAAATTCAGTCCTACACACTTATAACACGGGCTTTGCTATACGCCTTACAGATGAAGAATTTGATGATATCGATTCAAATATTTCCTGGTTTGTAGACCAGTTTGATTGTAGCCCAGCCGAGACTGATATATTCATAGACTATAAATATATTGATTCAAAATCACCAGTTGGAAGGATGGCAAAATTAGTAGCTGGGTCTTTATTGTCTTTACCTCATATTAACCAATGGAGAACGCTCACCTTTGCTGCCACAACTTTTCCTGAAAACCTTTCTGAATTCTCTACTGGTACGGACGGCAATATACCAAGAAATGAGTGGTTAATATACCAACGACTATTAAAAACCAAACTACCGAGATATCCCGCATTTGGAGATTATATTATATCAAATCCGGAATATTCTAAAATTGACCCTAGATTAATGAGAATGTCGGCCAATATTCGTTATACTGCTGATGATGAATACCTTATTTTCAGGGGGTTCTCAGTCACGAGCCCCAAATATGGAAAATGGACTCAAACTCAAGGCCTTTGCCAAAGAGTAGTGGGCCACTCTAAATATTCTGGATCACACTACTCATACGGTGACAAATATATTTATGACTGTGCAAATGGAAGCGCCAGTACTGGAAACGCTGAAAGGTGGAGAAAAGTCGGAACGAATCATCATCTTACTTTAGTTAGGAATGAACTTTCCAATTTTCACGCAACTTTAGCCGTTGGTTCACAATAATTTTTATTTCCTCTAAAGTAATAGAACTACAAATTTTTTTATAAAGATCATGCCTCGGCTTGCTTAAGTAGCCCTTTTGCAAGCCTTTTTCCTTGAGAATTTCAAGAGCTTCATTCCTCCAAAGTAAATGGCTAAGAGAATATGGATTTACTGAATTATTGATTCTTCCTTTTCTAACTTCCCGTAATTTAATATCACCAGCATAACGCGTTACCAAAATTATCCCCCACCATTTAGGTATAATGCTCCTAACCTGGTCTAAATAATTTCTTTGAACCACAATTGTCATCCTATCAAAAACTTGGCTATAATCTTGGATTTGGCTAGGCAATCTAATTAGAGTATCACTTTCACTTTTAATTTCATAACCGTGTAAAATACCGTTTATAACAGCTACATCAACTCTAGATTGGCCGTGAAGAACTCCCATTTCGTTAACTATTTTGGTATCTTGATCATCAAAATACCTACTTAATAACTCGGATATCAAAGCTTCCCGGATATCAATATCCTTTAATTTCCCCATTGTTAATCATCCCTTATTTAATTTCTTAAACAGACTAACATAAATATATTCCTTAATTAAGATTTCACCTTAAAAAAATTTTTTCCTTTTTATTTTATTTTACTTTTATATTAAATAAATATGCCTATACAATTACCTACTGATAGATCGGATACCCTGGACATTAAATGCAATTTAAAAATTAACCCAGACAAGTGAGAATAACTTTTTATAAAAATTCAAGAATGAAGAATGCTAAAGATTAAACAATAATAAAAGAATCTCAAAGTGGAAAAAATGAAAATTTATATTATTCCAGCTTTCAAAGTAGTAAAGGAAGTAATATGGAATGGGTATATACAATGAATAATTAGCATCCTATTGTGTTTTTTAATGCTGCCCCCCCTTCCCTAAAATTGATACTCATTACAAAATATCAAATATTTCTTTACATATAATCCTATACTGCTGTAAGCGTGATGAGGTGTTCGAGTAGGGAGGATACACATTAAAAAGAAGCGTAAGCTACTACTCACGCCTAGGTTTTCAATTTATTCTTAGCACTGATCAGCGTACTCTTATAGTTTCCCTCATATCTACTTCTTTGTATGAATGACTTTCTACAACTTTAAAGCATAGTCAATTTACTTCATACTGAATTTATTCGGTCTGTTCCCTCACGCTTAGCGATAACTTTACCTTTCTGAGTAAGCACTACAATCCCATCCCTTTGACCTTCTTAATTCGCTAACGCACCCTTTCGTATTATAAGGTCTGCCTCTTAATCCAAATTATCACAGCCTTTCTTGCATAAAAAATAAGGCTTAATCTTTATACTTATCCCTCAAACTATTATAAAAAACCTCAGTATTTTCTTTGTGACTAGTAAGCCCATCTCTATAAATTTCCATGATATCTCGATATAACTTATCCTTTTCAAGATATGCTTGTACTTTTGAATCCTTAATTTGGCCATTCGCTCTTTTCCACTCTGCTTTAAAATAAACTCTTAAAAAGTCCTTAAAACTAATTATAGATTTTTCTTGTGCAAGTAAATAGTCAACGTCATAATATTTACCCATTCTATCTGCTATTTCCAAGATATGGTTAACAATATAATCTATAAACTCATTATTACCACTCTTATCAGGTCCAAAATATAAGATTAGCAGTGTACCCTTTTCTTTCAATTCACTGATTAGCCTCGACAACTCCTGGTCCTTTTCAATTCTGTCAATTCTATTTTTATGGTCTGGATCCCTAAAATAATCATAATCAAACCCTTTAATATAATTTATTAATTTATAAAAAGAGGAAATAAATGCTACACTTTGTTTTCTTACTTCTTGTATCCATTCAATTCTTGATTTTGAAACAATATTACTTTTAAAATTAGATTTATTTGTTTTATACACATTATATAGACTTACTAATGCAGCAATTAAAGCAACAAATGCAGCAATACTAGCCCAAACAAAGTTTCCTTTATCATCAAAAAAGATATTATAAAAATTCAATACTTTCACCTCTACCAAATAATAACAAAATAAAAATTTCAACAAATTCATTCTTTACAATGTAGAACTTCATTCTATAAAACAAGTTTCAACTCCCATTTTTTTTGAGAACTAACTTATATTTTCGACAAAAAAGTGCATTAATCCTTCTTGGATCAATGCACCCGTTTGTTTAAGTATATTTTTTCATGTCGAGCGCATCGGACCAGCCGTCGTACACGTACTGATCGCCGGGGTGACCAGCGAATCCACGCAGGTGGAAAATCATCTCGGTGCGGTCGCCATGTACGGTGAGGGTTAGGGTCACGACAGGGGATATCAATGGGAGCATCAGGGTATCCCCAGGTGAAGACGAGCCGTTCGAAAGGTACGACCTCGAGAAACACACCTCCGGTAGGAAACTCCTCGCCGGTCTCGATGTTGACCATCGTGTAGCGGTAGCGTCCGCCTTCGCGAACATCGAAGGAGATGGTCTCTAAGGGTGTCGAAGGCAACCCAGTCGGCGAGTTCCTTCTCCTCCGTCCAGGCGCGCCACACGAGCTTGCGGTGGGCATTCAGGGTGCGGGTAATAGTAAACTCCGGTTCAGATGTGGGCATGTTCATTCTTCCTCCTTTGTGGGCATGTCGAATATATATCACCACATTTCACCATATTGACGAAGATCTTGTTTAACTATTCTGCCCCGTTAGTTTAAGTACATTTTTTCACAAATCTACACCATGATAAGTTAAAGTACCTGCTACCCCTATTGACCGCATAACCCCCGAGGAATCGCTACTCTTTTTTCAGTTCAAAACCCCCATCATCATTCATATTTGTATGGTTAACCCATGTTATAATATGGAAAAGGGAGTGGCTAAAATGAGTGAGAAAATAGAAACTATATACGACGAATATATTGCTGAGGAAAAATTAAAGCAGGGTACAAAATACGAAAAAATTGCGGCAGTAGTGTTTAAAACATTAAACACAAATGATGTTGTTATTCATGATTTAACTCTTCGTGGAGATGGAAAGAAAACAGCACATCAAATAGATGTCACAATTGAAAGTTCAAACGTATCTAGAAGAGTTTTAATTGAATGTAAAGACTATGATTCAAAAGTTGGTATAAGTATAGTAAGAGATTTCTTTGGTGCCGTCTCACAAATTAAACCTGATGAAGCTTTCGTGGTTACTACTGAAGGATATACAAGAGGCGCTAGAACTTTTGCCGAGGACGAGGGAATAAAATTAGCTATACTTAGAGAATTTAAAGACGAGGACTGGGAAGGTACAATACAAAAAATACATATAAAAGGGACAGTGACCTTTATAAACCAACCAAGCTTAGCTTGGGTAGCAGCTAATGAACAGGAAAGAGAAAATTTTTATGCTAAGGCTAATACTGAAGAAGTTAATTCAACTCAAGAAATAGAAACAGCAACAACATTCTTTTATGATCAAGAAGGAAATCCACAAGAAAACCTGCAAACTGTTTTAAAACCAATATTAAATAAGCTTCCAAGAAATCCGGTTTCTCCAACTACTGGCCGTTATGAATTTGGTGCAATTAAATATGTTAAAATGGCAGGTGTACTGTTAGGAATTAAAGGGTTTGACTATGAATTCACAAGTGGCCAGAATGTATTTGATACTATTGTTGACCAAGGAGAGAAAATAGCATTATTAGTATTTAAAGTTATTGATGGTACATTTGATAAAGTTATTTTTGATCAAGACATAGATAAATGGACTTTTAATGATACTGGTGAAGTTACTTTAAAGTGAATAAATTTTGATAAAGGGGTCTTTTTCATCAGCTGAAACTTTATAATCATAGAAAATCATAGTACATTCAAAAGGCTACCCAATTGGTGGTCTTCTTTTCGTCCAGGACGTTCGTAAAAGTCGATGGAATTTTAGGAACGTTCGTAAAGTATTTTTATGATTTAACGAACGTGAATAAGGGCTGTTTTGAGAAGAAACTCCACCGTTCGAGAAAGTCTACTTTTACGAACGGTAGCAACAGTGCTATACCGCCCATTCCAGATTTTTGGAAAGCTCGAACGAAACCCGATTACGGATAAAACAATAAAATTAATTCCCAAAGGAACAAGATAACCTGTTGGTTTCAAGAAAAGAATGAAATAGTCTGTAAGATGCGATGATAAGTACCAAGTCCATTACACCTAACAGAATTAATACCCATTTAGTTTTCGTCATCGTAGATTCCCCATTTTAGTTACTTCAATTATTTCAAATAGTTAATACAGTCCTTCTACCACAATCTGGCCCTTTAATGGAATAACTTTATTATTACTCAACAGGTTCTTAATCTACAAGAAAAACTGAAATCCTTTTCAAAAACGGCTAAACTTTTTTCAAAACGGTGCGACTTTTATAAACAGTTCAACTTTATTTAAGCCACTCTAAGAATCTACATTTAAGATAGAATTAGAGAACAAAATTGTTTAATCAAAAAAAATGAGAAAAATTGAAACGTTATTCATTCCTAGTTTGTCTAACAGTTAGAGGAAGGGAGGGGCACTACATTGCAAGATATAAAGAAGGTTCAGCGTGCGAAAAAGGGAAATAACAAAGCTTTTCAAGAGCTGATAGAGGATGAAAAAAGCAAACTTTATAAAATAGCCTATATTTATATGAAAAATGAAGACGATGCGCTGGAGGTTTTCCAAGAAACCATATATAAAGCTTTTATTTCAATTAAAAATCTTAAAGATGAACGGTACTTTTCAACTTGGTTGTCACGTATCCTTATCAACACAGCGATTGATCTCATAAACAAAAAGAAAAGAATTATTCCAATGGAGATAAAAAGCATAGAAGAAAAGCTGGCTCCATACCAAACAAACAAAAAAGATCCTGATTTACTTCAAGCTGTTATGGAATTAGATGAAAAATATAAAACGGTTTTAATTCTACGGTTTTATAAGGATTACACGGTTAAGCAAATTGCTGACGTTTTAGATTATCCAGAAGGTACGGTGAAAACTAACATTCATCGTGGGATTAATCTATTAAAAGAAAAATTGAAGGAGGATTGTGTTAATGAGTAGTAATCAATGGCCAGATTTGAAAAAAGAAATGGATAAAGTATCTGTCCCAATGGATAAGCTTGATTCGATTATTACAAATACAATCAATGGAAATCGAAGAAAAATGTCGAAGAAAAAAGTGGTTTTTTACTCACTTAGTGCTGCAGTATTAGGCTTGGGTGTTTTTATTGGGTCTGCCAGTGTTTCTCCTGCTATGGCGAAAATTGCCTCCAATATTCCGATTATCGGCACATTTTTCAATGATTCTTTGGATGAAGGGCTTAGAATTGCTGGTAAAAATGGCTTAGCGCAAGTAGTCAACCAATCTTCAAAAGATAATGGGATTACTTTAACAATAAATGAAATTTTTTATGATGGAACACGCTTAACATTCGGTTTTACACAAGAATCCCTATTTGCAGATGGGCAAATCGAACATCCAACGATTGAAGTGAATGGGAAGGAAATCAATTTCAGTTCGGGTTATTCAGGTGACTTTGTCACACCACAAAAATATAAAGGGACTATGGATATTACGCCAACTGAGGAGCTCCCAGAAGAATTTGACATGCAAATGAGAATTGATGCTGTTGGTCTTATTCCAGGCAAGTGGGAATTCAATTTTCCGGTGAAGCAATCAAATGAAGTAACAGTGATTCGACCGCAGGAAGTGAAAACCATCGAAGGGGCAGAAATAGAAATAAGTTCTTTAAAAGTTGGCCCTGCCGGAACAGTTCTTAATGTGAAAGTGGTAAAAGATGAAGGAAATAATAAGCTTGATCCATATTCATTAAACTTTTATGTGATCGATGATATTGGAAATGTATTAGATTCTATCACCGGAAGTGGCAGTGGAGAAATTGAAAATGGAAAAGAAATAGCAAAGCTTAATTTTCTGTATTCACCTTTAAAAGAAGACAGCAAAAAAGTAAGAGTGGTTCCTTATACCATTCCGATGTCGGAAAAAGGCTTGGAAGAAGTGTCTTTGCCTTTAGATGAACAAACTTTACCTTTTATCGTGGATCAAGGTGATTTTGGGAAAGTTCTTGTTACAAAGATCATTCATCAACAAGATAAGACCGTTATGTACTTTGATCTTCAAAGTGATGCAATTGTAGGCAATAAACTTTCAAGAAATTCATTATGGCTAGAAGATGCTAATGGGAAAAGCCTATTGCTAGAGGATAATCCATTAGCGGAGCGAATTGAGGGTAATACATTTAAGCAAGAATTTGCAGCCAGCAAGAATAAAGGCTTGCAGATTAAAACTTATAAGTTTCCAAAACCTATTATGTATGAAGAATTTAAGATTGATATTCCCAATTAAATATGAGCCAATCCAGCCTTAGAAAGAGGCTCATATAAAGGGAGGGAAAGAAAATGAAAGTGGGAAAGCCATTTTTAATCGTTTTAAATCTAGTCTTTTCTGCAATTATTATTTATTGTACAGCTATGGTTGGGAAGTTGTTTAAAGGTAGATTTTTATTCGAGAATGGATTATTTGACCCTAAATATATTTTCCTAGCATTAGCTATTGCAATCCCTGTTATTCTATATACCTTGATTGCAAATGGCAGGTATAAAAAGAATATTTTTGAGGTCATCTCCTTTTCTAATATCTTAATTTTGGTATTATGTGCACCTGTATATGTTACTTTAGTTTTTGAAGGATCCCTCAAAGACCCTATGAAATTCGTTATCACATTCCTAGTTACATCAGTCGTTTTAGTTGGCACGTCACATTTTGCAGTAAATTATCACAAATATCAAAAAGGTAATAACTTTAGGCGTTTTAATTAGGAATCTAATTTATTTTAAGCACCGTTCGGAAATTTGAACGGTGTAATTTTTAGTTAACAGCCCGTATTGTCACTAACAATAACTTTTAGTAGAGGAAGAAGATTTGCCCAAAGAATTAAATTTCCTTTATTTTTGTGTTCCTTAATCAACTAACGCACCCGTTAGTTTAAGTAGATTTCTTCACAAATTCATTAAATCGTTTTTTATCGGCCAGTTTTCAACAAATTTAATTTACTTCTTTTTTATATTTACTGCTAAACCTTCTATACCATTTTTAGTAAGAGTTTTATTCACTATTTTTTCCAGATTTTGTTTTGTACTATCGAAATCTTCTTTTGAAGTTCTAATCCCCAAATTAACTGAGTTGGTTTCTGTGGATATTCCATAAGCTACAACAACGTCAACCTTCTGCTTGTCTAGTTCCTTAAAAATCAATGATTCAATTTCCTTTTCTTTCTTATTTGTTGAAAATATTTCTGGATCTTTAGGAGTATTAGAACAAGCAGTTAAAAACATAAACACTAGACTTACCAAAATTAATTTCTTATTAATGATTTTTCCTCCTCTTTTATTTGGCATATTAATCCCTTGAATTTAACATTACCGTAATTATTTTCTTTGCTCAATGGACAAATGGAACTTTTTGGCTTAGCACTAACCTGCCCCGATAGTTGTATAAAGAAAGAGCTGCCTTAAAGACAGCTCTGATCTTCAGCTAACGCACCCTTTAGTTGAATAACAAAAGACAAATTCTATTCTATTCAAATCCAAAGTATTTCTCTACTTCTTCACTTGCCTTTGGCAATACCATTCCCTTTTCCCAAATTAAAATTTTATCCTTTGGCGTACCATAATAAATTCTTTTTATTTCCTTACCACGAAATTCTTCTTGTACTTTAATATCTATAAAATCATACCCTTTTTCTAATCCGTATGGAGGCTGTGCTTCTTTTTTTATTAAGGGGCGTAGTGGAGTCATATAAAAATTCCCTTCGCTATCCATATCGTATTTTATTGTATTTAAACTATATCCATCGTTTATATCCGCATAATATACGATTTTACCATCCTCCATTTCACTTATATCCCTAATTTCCACTACATCTGTAGAAACACTGTTGATTTCCCATTTAAATAAGCCAACATATCCTAAAATGATTATGCCTATTAATAATGCAGTTATTATTCCACCTTTAATAAAAGACTTTAACCGTAATCTTTTCCACGAAGTAGATATATTTTTTATGACATTACTATCCGTTCTATTTTCAATAATAATTTTTTCTGGAATATGAATTTCATCTTGAATTTTTTTAAATTCCACTTTGCAGTTATTACACTCTGATAGGTGTTCCTCTACCATTCTTTTGCTATCATCACTACATACACTGTCGTAATACAACGGAAGCATATCTTTAATTATTTCACATGATACTTTTCTCAATTTCATTCCTCCCTTAACATTTCTTGTATTTTTTGTTTACCTCGGTAAAATGTGACTCTCGCCCAACTCTCCGTCCTCTCAAATAGTTCACTTATTTGTTTAAAGGAAAGTTCACCAAATATTCTAAGTGTAAATACCTCTTTATAAGGTTCGTCTAAGGAATGCAAAACTTTATGAATACGGAAAGTTTCTTCCTTTTTTAAAATCAACGTTTCGATTATATTTTCGCCGGCTATATCTTCTATCTCTTCTGTATCGTATCGTTTTTGTTTATTGAGATAGGTGAAATATGTATTTTTTGCAATTTGGCAAAGCCATACATTTATTTTGCAATACCCTTGAAATTTATCTATACCTTTTAAAGCCTTAAAAAACGTTTCTTGAGTTATTTCTTCTGCAATCTTTTCATTACGGCTTAATTTCAGAACAAATAAATAAACCTCCCGAAAATATTGATTGTATATACTCTCAAATTCTGTCAATCTTCTACCTCCTTTCATATGTAAGACTATGATAGAAAGATTTCGTTACAAAAAATCAAAAAAAATAGCAGTTCGTTAGTCTGCTTTTAAATCAACCATATATTAGCAAAATACAATACCAAAGTTACCTGCTTTACTATCATAAAAATTTATAATACTTGTTTAACTAACCTGCCCCTTAGTTCCATAAGGAAAAAGCTGCCTTAAAGACAGCTCCGATCTTCAGCTAACGCATCCGTTAGTTCATTATGAAAAGATTGCCTTGGCAACTATTTAGGTATGCCGATTTCTTGTAATGGATAAAATCGAAATTTCACTTCTCCAACAATCGAGTCGTAGGAAATAAATCCAAAAATCCTGCTATCCTTACTATTTAAACGATTATCCCCCATCACAAATAACATGTTTTTAGGCACTTTGGACTCTCCAGTTTTTTCTTGCAATGAAAAGTCCTCTGTCAGTTTATTAAATGGATTATCTTCTTTATTTGCATTTAAATACGGTTCCTCTACGGCTTTTCCATTAATATAGAGCACATCATCTTTCATATCAATACTATCTCCAGGAAGACCTATTACCCTCTTAATATAGTCTTTACCATCAACATCTGGTGCATCGAATACAATCACATCAGACCGTTGAATTTCAGTCGTTTTACTTACAACTACTCTATCTTGGTCTTGAAAGGTAGGCGACATTGATGCTCCCAATACAGTTGTAGGTGTAAAAAGAAGCTGTCTACAAATAAAAACGATGATGAATGCAAAGACAATTGATTTTACCCAAGAATAAATTTCTTTTTTTGTACTTTCTTTCATGGTTTCCCTCCAAATATAATCTTGTTTTAATATATTAATTCTATCCTATATCAAGGGATATTAACAAAATTTGGTTCATAGTTCTTATACAACTATTCTGCCCCGTTAGTGCCATAAGGAAAAAGCTGCCTTAAAGACAGCTCCGATCTTCAGCTAACGCACCCGTTAGTTTAAGTACAATATTTCACAAACCTCACTTACTGCGTTAAGTATTAGTTTTGGAACTCTTCAACTCTATCCAACCATTCATTTAATAAAGTGCTAAAAAGTTGTGGTTGTTCAATTTGTAAATTGTGACCTGCTAGATCCAATACAGCAAAAGTTCCTCGCGGATACTTGTTTACTAAGTCAAGAGCATCTTTATATCCAACCGAAGAGTCTTGTCTTCCTAACAGGAATACACTGGGTTTAATAAAATCAGACTGGTCAATCTTAAAAGAAAACCCATATTTATTCTTAACTTTATTTAGAAACTTTTCATCTCCAATTTTACAACCACTTAGAATTTCTTTGTTATACCTTAACCATGTGTACTCATCAAGTACAATGTTGTTATTTCTAAAATCTTCTAATTCATCCTTTGATAAATTTCCAATAAACTTTTCATCCGTTCTCAATATTTTATGTTTCTCAACTGTTCTATTTCCTGGAAGAGGAATAATAAGAGGACATATAAATGCTGCACCGAGTATTTGTTCTTGTTGCTTTTCAATAATGCCCCTAGCTATATAGCCACCGTAAGATTCCCCAGCAATAACGTACTCTTGGTTAGGAATTACAGCTTGAATAAAATCTAAAACAGCATTCAGCATTTCATCAGAACTGCTTATTTCGTTATATTCTTTTGTTAATCCCATTCCAGGTAGGTCAATATAAATACGTCGCCACCCCTCCCTCTTAGTAAATATAGGCTCCATACAACCACTCATTAATCGATGGTCCGGAGAATAACCGTGTATCATTAAAATTGGTTTACCTTCCCCGAAATCTTCATAATATATTTCGGCTTGGCGAACTTTGCAATATGCCATATTAATCCTTCTTTCTATAAAAAATAATTTTAACTAACAGTACCTATTTTCTTTTTGTTTCTTCAATTCCTTCTTCAATTAAACTGCCCCGTTAGTTGCATAAAGAAAAAGCTGCCTTATAGACAGCTCCGATCTTCAGCTAACGCACCAGTTACTTGAATAAGAAAACATGCTCGCCAAAACAATCCTATCCTCAACTTAAACACCCGTCACTTAACAAGCCTTTGTTCTAACTCATCTTTTTGGCGCAAGTGATGACGAAAATGCATACCAACCAAATCATACCATTCCCTTGCATTCAGCCATCCGAACCCTCCATGCTCGACTTTATAATTAGGGTTAATATTATCCACTTTCGATTCCCATTGGCTTAACCTTAGAATTACTTGATCCATTCTGCTGATAAGATCTTCCTTGCTATTTGAATTATTAGGTGGAGTATTTAGTTCATCCGGTAATTTAATTTTAATTGGTGGAAACCCTCCAATCTTATATAAATGCTTACCAAACTCCGTTTTCCCAAGGGGTTGCTCATCATTTAAGGTGAAACATGTATCCATATTATCTAGATACTCATGGGCAACAAGGATTAAATGGTCATACATTTGCCCAATAGACCAAACCGTTTCTTCAGATTTATACCTTAGCTGTTCCAAAGAATAATTTTGAAGCTCGTTTTTGTAAGTATTAATTAGTTTAAGTTCGCTCAATTTAATTCCTCCTTTATATTAATTAACTCAAATCTAAAACTTTTACATTTTTTGTATATGTAACTAATTATTCAATTTTCGATTGCAAATACCTACTTCAACTAACCTGCCCCTTTAGTTCCATAAGAAAAAGCTGCCTTAAAGACAGCTCCGATCTTCAGCTAACGCACCCGTTAGTTCATTAAGAGTATCTAATTACAAAAATTCATAATAACTATCTAATAATTCTTCGCTTCCGTTTTCTGCTTCTTTCTCATCCATTTCCTTATCTTCTAGCCATTGTTGATAATGGATTATCTCATGTGCCATGCTGCGTAAAATTGCCCATAAAGCATCATTTCTTCCTCTTTCTGAAACTAATTCTTCATAATCCCCTGTTGCAATTCTTATGTAAGGTTCAACAGTTTTATCATAAGGTGCAAAAAAAGTAGCACTAGCCAGTTCTTTTGTATCTCTGGTTTTAAGTTGATAATCCGTTTTTAAATATACAACTACCCTTATCGGAAATTCCATATATGTACGTAACCAAACCGCAAAGCTTAAGCAAGTTCGTCTTACTGATGGATTTACATCCTTTTCACATTTGACTCTTAATCCTGAGCGAAGATATTGCAATTCATTTGTTGTCATCATAATTCACCTGTAGTTTCATTTTAATGCATTATTCGCTATCTTCCCGAAAATTCCTTCTTCCACTAACTTGCCCCGTTAGTTGCATAAAGAAAAAGCTGCCTTAAAGACAGCTCTGATTTTCAGCTAACGCACCCGTTAGTTCATTCATTCTTCCCCATCTTTGTAGAGCAGTCCTAAGGCTTTTCGTATAGATTCGTTTATAGTAGAACCCTTGATATTGATGCAAAAGGACACCTTTGTAATGGTTTGTCCTTAAACCGTTTGAGAGTACCTCTTCTATTCAAGGACATATCATTTGGAAACTTCCTAAGCCACCGATTTCATCGGTTAATCTAATTCGGCAATAGTTGCAATATATGTCCAACAAATAGTTGATATCTGTTACAAGCTTTTTAACCTTTCTTTCTCCATTTAAGATATTCTTAAATGCCACATATGAAGTTCCGATGCAATCCTATAAACTAAACTCCTCTTCCAAATAAAGGATATACCTTTATTGCAAATAACAGATTGGCACTGGAAAAGTTCAGAGGTTCCTTACAACTAGGTGGTCAACAAGATTCTCAATTATTTTGTCCCTTCTTCACTCAAAATGCTATTTTTTTATCCCTCTTAATGCTGAAGCAATCACCGAGCTGCCGGTATAGTGATATTAGACTAGAATTTTAAAAATTAAATTAGTTTCACCGGGTATTTCTATCCATTATTTTCTAAAAAATTGTATAATAGATTGTGACATTTAATATCATAAGGATTATTCCCTAAATATTAGTTGTTGAGATGTTATTCGAAGGAGAGAAAAATGAGGTGTCAAAAACTATTTCTAAGAATGTCTGGAAGTTTCTAAGCAACGAACTTACATTCGAACAAAAAAAAGACATGATAAAAGAAAAAAACATTCAAATTGGTAGATTACAAACCCAGCTTCTTAGAAGTGAAGCAAAGTGGAAAATGGCTATTTCAATGTTTGACTCCGAGCTTATACAACCAAAAGTACAACATTCAATGGTCTCTTTTATTGTTGAATCGATTGTCCCACAAGTGCAGAAGGATATGGATGAAAATGCGTCTCATTTCGTAGAACTGAAAGAAATGGATATAACAAGACTTGAAGAAGCTATTATAGAACGTGGCCATCTATATGTGATTATCGCTTTAATAATTTCAGATCAAGTAGATAAAGTAAATCAACTAATTATGGAACTATCTAAAACTAAAGAAAAACTTTCTGAAAATACAATGTCTGAAAATGAACTTTGTGAAAAACAAAAGCAGATAACTAATTTAACTGAGGAATTAGAAAGATTAAAAACCTCTGAAAAACAATTGAAAAGAACGCATAAAGCATTAGAAAAGAAATATAACGATATGCTTGATAGAAAGAACGATGAAATAAAAGCGCTTAAGGCTAAGAACAAAACCATTACTTCACAGTCTTTGGTTCTTACAGAAGAACATAGCTCCCATTTGGAATCTTATGAAATATTAGAGAAAGAAAATGAGAGGCTTACAAAAGAGTTTAATGACATAAAAGAGCGTTTCCAAGGTCTAGAACAAGAATTAAAACAAACACAATTAGGACAAGATGATGAAATTTATGAAAACATAGATTCATTGAAGGAACTAGTGGTTAATAATTCACCTAAAAATAAAAAAAAGAGAATACTTGTGTTTGGAGATATCCCAATCACGATTCAAAAAAAACCATATTATGATATTTCATTTTTTGATGGAGATTTTCAAAATTATAATTTTGATGATAACTACGATGAACATTGGTATATAGAAGATAAATTGACACCTAAAGAAAAGCGGCAGCTAACTAGAAATAAAAACTCAGAGTCTATTCAATGGAAAAAAACAACTTATAACAAAACACTAATTATTTAGTAAGAGGAGAATGTATATGAGTAATATTTTTGACGTAACAACTTCAGTATTAGGTAATTATTATATTGGTAGATTAGCTAACTTAAATGAAATGCCCAGTGGACAAGATCCAATATTCGATGCCCATATAAGATATAAAGTTAATATAAAGATACTTTCACAGATTCCCGGGGAATTAGCACCAGAGATTTCCCAGCAAAATAACATCATAAAGGCTCTAGATCATAGACTAAGACCTGAATATGGATCTGAATCTCAATCAAGCTATACAAGTTTATCCAAAATTGAAAAGAGACGAGAATTGCAAAACGATTTAAAGGGCTCATTGGTCATATTTAAACTTGAGTACAGAGATGGATACTACAATCTAAGTAATGCTTCTTTAAAACCTAAAAACAAAGCGTTTTCGGACGAGGATAAATTTGATACAATACCGTATTTCAAAGTAACAAATGTAGACTATTTCGTTCAGCAATTACAAAAGGGTAATAAGATTTCAGAAATTAGACGGTTAATCCAGAATACATTATTTGACCAGGGCATGTTTGATAACAATTTCATCCCACCTTTTATAATTATTCAGGAAAGTGAAGAAGAAATTTACGCTTTTGGCCCCTTAAATGATATACGAAACGATAGAGACGGCATATCTCTAGTTTTCTCTAAAGAAGCACATAAAATCAGTATAAATGATCAGGACTTCTTATACGACAACTATAGTAATACCGATGAAACAGCATCGGATTCTAAAATCACATGCTACTTTGTTTCTACGCATGCTTCAAATCAGATTCGTGAAACATTAAAGAAAAATGAAAAAAAGATAGCGGATGATAGGAAAAAAGAAGAACCAACTCTGATTGAAGAAATAAAAGAAACCGAAAATGTAGAAGTTGAAAAGGGACAAGGAGAACAAACCGAGGAAAAGATATTAGAGAGATTTAAGAAGAGTGCAGAAAACAATGGGTTATATTATACGGATGTAGACCTCTATAACTTTCATACCGCTATGAAGACTGGTAACTTAGTTATCTTAGCTGGTATGAGTGGTACAGGTAAATCAAAAATCGTAAATTGTTATGCAGAGGCACTGGGGTTAGAAGACCGTGGTAATTTTAAAATGATACCAGTCCGACCGTTCTGGCAAGACGATAGTGATCTGTTAGGGTACTTGGATGTACTCAATAACATATATCGCCCTGGGGATTCAGGATTAATCGACTTCTTAGTTGACGCTAATAAAGAAGAAAACAAAGATAAACTCTATATTGTCTGTTTCGATGAAATGAACCTAGCACGTGTTGAACACTATTTTTCTCAGTTTCTATCGGTATTAGAAGAAACCGGTGAGAATCAAAGAAAGATACGACTTTATAACAAGGATTATCAGAACCGCCTTTATAATAGTCATCAATATAACGACACACTTAAAATTGGAGAAAACGTATTGTTCGTTGGTACCGTGAACTTGGACGAGTCTACTCATCATTTTTCGGATAAAGTCCTTGATAGGGCTAACGTCATTCATTTGGAACTTCGTCCATTTAAAGAGGTTGCTCGAGCTGCTAAAGAGTTTGATGTAACAGATAGTATCGGTACTGCTGTTTTTACAAAAGATCAATATTTTGCAACAAGACCAGCTACAATGGAAGATCCAGCATTTCAATTGGTGGATGCTGAATTAGATGTATTATGGAAAATCCACAAAGCATTAAAAGATAGCAACGATAAACTTGGTGTAGGTTTCCGTATAGTGCGTCAAATTGATCATTACCTACAATGCCTACCTCAAGGTAATGTTTTATCCAGAGATACAGCTTTTGATTTACAAATATTACAACGAATTTTAACGAAAGTACGTGGCGGAGAAGAGCAGCTTGCTGCATTAGTAGGAAGATATGAAAAAGTTTCAGGAGAACTAAAGGGAAGCCATCTTATTGATATTTTCGATGAATATAAAGAGCTGTATTCTTTTACTGAATCCAGGAAGAAAGTGGCTTCTTTGGCGAAGGAGTTAGTGATATATGGTCATACCCTTTAAATTAATTATTCATGAAAAGATAAAGAATAAACACCAAGAAGATGAGGGCTATCAATCGGAAGATTTCTCAGATTATTTTCATGAGGATCCTTACTTTGGAATACAAAAAGATAAGATGATTACTATTACTGAGAATAGAGATGTAAAAATGACCTTTACCGCAAATAATACAGGAGCAAGACTTTACATTGATACTCTGGATTATTACCAGGGAACGGTTTGTAAAGAAGATGAGGAAGGAAATATCTTTATAGAAGAATCAGATGAACAGATTATACTATTTATGAATTCATTCGATAAAAGTAGTATAACCAGCTATTATCCTTTCATTCCAGGGACTTATCGTATCTATATCTCATGCGATGGAAAGCGGTATTATGCTTATTTGAAAATCAAACCAAAACAAGTGAACAATAAGGAACTTGATATGATGAGGAGTGAATTGGAGGAGACGATTGAAAATCTGGCACATGTTTTAGTTAATAATGAATCAGCAGCACAAGATAAATCAAATCTGGATAATAATGCTTCTCTTGCTAATCAAATGCTACTGATTTCTCAAAACTACGATAAATTGATGGGGTTGATTGATCAGATTAAACATTCACCTAGATCTAAAATAACAAAAGAGTACCACCTAGAAGAATCTTCAAAAGTACGTATGATTGACCAAGAAACAATAAAACATCGTTTGAAACATCCTGATATGCAGCAAAGAATGTTTGTGCCAGAAAGAATTATTACTCGCAATCTACCAGAAAATCAAACAATTATTCAATGTGTGAAGTATCTGTTGAAAATTAGTCGGTCGTCTATAAACTATCTTGATAAAGTAAAACCCTTTATAGAAAAAGAAAAGCAGGCGTTAATGGGTAAGAGTGGAAACCCTTATCATTTCTATAAAGGTCGTCAGGAATCTGATAACCTAGCAAAAAGGCACTCAGAACAGTCTGAGTGGATAGAACAACAGCGAATCACGATGACAAAACTAAAAAATGCTTTTACTCTATTTTTAAAAACGGAATGGATAACTGAAGTAGAGGTACAATCTGCTCATTCTCCAGGCTTACATCTAGATGTACGCTACCGCACCTTATTTCAATTATATAGAGAATTGAAAAACATGAAAAAGAAAATTCAGCTCGATACAAAGTACGCATATGCTTGGAAAAGAACTGATAAGATTTACGAAATGTGGTGTTTTATCCGCATAATTAAAGCTCTACAAACAGAAAGGTTGGGATTTAAACCTGTTGCTGGTTGGATTTATGGGAATAATGAAATGATAGAGACTTGGCAGGTTCCTATGTTGGAAGATGGAACAAAGATTACGTTTCAAAGTGGTGAAGACAGGGTCATACAATTGGTTTATGATGAAGCAATACCTAACAAAAGAGAAAAGACCAGTTTTGATAGGCCTGTATATACAGAGTTTCCACACAATCGTCCCGATGCTAGATTGGATTATTATGTTAGAGGAATTTATGAAGCCAGTTTTGTAATGGATTTTAAATATAGACCTCAAAGTGCTATTGGTACAGTTAACGATTACAGTAAGGATGGGTATGCCTATAAACAGCTCCTCCATTATAGTAAATTTGACAGTGCTTTCGTTGGAAAAAGTAATGATTATATTCCAAACAAAAGAGGTTCACGGACAATTGATCCGGTCCCTGAGGTATGGGTTTTATACCCGGTAGCTGACGATAAAAGTACAAATACTACTCAGGTTAATCAGTGGCTTACAAAAGTGCCGTATAGTCCAAATGATAGTTTAGATAAAATTGGAAATCTAATTCTTTCTGGACTAGAAAATCTATAAAGGGTATTCATACTTATTAATAATCAAATAATAAAGAAATCCATTTTTTTGTGTGAATCCCGCATATCTTGTCGGGATTCACACTTATTTGTCTCCTGTTGTTCAAGTCCTTATTGTTGCTTCCCTTTATAGGGGGAATCGGATCATCATGCTCTTTTTTTCTTTGTCTTTGTCACTGCTCCGGGATATCCTTTTTTCTCTGAATGATCTTTTATTTTCTTCAGCAGCTCCAAGCCCTCTTTCTTTGTCATGTTTACCACTTGTTTTGCCATGATTACAGCTCCTTTATATATGGTTTGATGATTACAGCATGGCCACAATTATGAATATTTATATATCTTTCACCCTGCCGGAATACTTACGATTTCAGGTACATAAGTAAAGTGCCCATAACGTATTTTCACTTTTGGGAGGGAAGGGCGGGACGCCAAACAACAAAAAGAAAAGTCATATCCGACAAGCAAAGAGATATCAAACCATCGATTTCAGAATCTTTGAATGAATAGGATGCCCTCCATTCCCCCTTACCAGGCCTACACGAAGTCATTGGCACATGTCGAGAACCGTACTTTTCGAAAACGTTTGACTATTGGTTTTACAAAGCAATGATATTTCGATGCTGTAAAGAATCAAAGACAATTCCTTACGTCGTCCTATGCAACCCTTTTCCTATAAACCTATTCCTTTTATATTCCAAGCCCATTTAATCTAAGTCTAATCATTGCTTGTGCTAAAGGTAAATTGGCTGGTTCTATATCAGCAAGCTTTTTGATGATGTTAGCTGGATCTGGATAATCATAGAGAGTCATAGCAAAATCAACAAATTGTTGCTCTTCTTTTTCCATTGCTAAAAATTTTTCACTTTGAGTGAACATGGTTTTTTCTTTATTCCATTCCCCTGTCCAACTCATAGGTTCTATAATCTCTTCAGTGGAAATATTTGCTGCTGCATTAGTGTAAAAAGCTAGTAAATAATTATTTTCATACGAACGGAAAGGAAAAGTCATTAGATATGCTATAAATTTATCTTTATGTTCTTTGTTAAGAAAGTATATTGATTTTATTGTGTTCTCTTTTTCTAATAAAAGATCTTTTTTGTAGTTATTAATTAGAAACGAAATTCTATCTATAATTGTAGATTCACCAAAATATGCCCAGTCTTTTAGAAAACGATATTCCTTTGGGTTAATTCTAACTGTTTTATAATTATCTTCTTTATTCTTATTCATTAGTTTCCCCCTTGTCATTTTAAATAAAAAAGAAGAAAAAGAGTTACATTATTTCCTTTTCAGATACAATGCTATGTAACACTATAACCCCTTACTGTATAACTGTTTAACTGGTGTTATTCTGTCCAGTTACAGAGTTACATATATTTTTGCATACCGGACTATTAACTAATAATAAAATTACATTAGATTAATTAATATACTAAACATTTAACTCTGTAACCCTTGTAACTATATTATATAAACGGCTTCAATCCACGGTCTATCAATACTTAAGGGGTTACATTAATTTGTAACTATGTGTAACCATTGTAACCCCATCCAATCATTCAATCCGTTTAACTGAAATTAAATCCCAATTGCTCAATGATCTCCCTATTCACTAATACGCCTCTAAACGATCGCTTATTTTTTTTTATGACTTTGTAATCGACTTCATTGTCTCTATTGATAAATGTGTCAGTAAGTCCTCTTTTCATCCATAGGTAGCGAATTTGCTTTTCGTTGAGTCCTAACCGTTGTTTTAAATAAGCAGGTGCAAAGTAAAAATCTCCATTATGGAAAAAAGCGTTGATTGTTCCCTGCGGCTCGTAATCTGCATACAGTTTATTACGATTTGCATCAATATCCTCCAAAGCATTTTGTAGTTCCACAATTGGCAAGTCCATTGCCTTATTTGTTTTAGACATTTCAACAAAGAGTTCTTCTAAATCCCTCAAATTTATTTCAATAGATTCGTTTTTAAACATCTCATTTAACACTCTTCCTGTAAATACAATGAATGAGTAATGTCTTGATAACCGCTTTAAAATATTATTATGACAACTAATTTCTAAAAATTGTTTTTCATATGCTTTAAAATATTTCATATAGTGCTTTCGATTTTCCTGCCATCTTTTTAAAAACTCCATTCCGATTGCTCCGTAATTATCTCGAAACGAATCATACACTTTCCTCAAATAATCATGGTCTTCTCCTTCAAATGAAAAGTTTGAAATTAGTATGACGCGGGCAGGAACTCCTTGAGCGTTTGCATATGTTACGATCTCATTCTCTCCAGAAGTAATCATTAAAGAATTCCATGAATCTGTGTATTGACTGCCATTCAAGCTTCCTCTTTGCTTTCCTGTATTATTAACGTATTGGTAGATCATTGGTTGTATCATTTTAGATTCATTTGCACCGTTTGAATCATCCAGGATTTGAGGAAATGAGTTTAAAAAGGTAGATCTTCTTTCAACAGCTACGAGTGTAGTATTGAATGTTCCAAGATATCTTTCAGGATCCCCCCATACAGATGCACACATTCTAAGAAGGCCACTTTTCCCACTACTTGATGCCCCTGATACATCAATAACAATCGGTTTCATATCAAATTCGTGCAAAATCACAGAAGCAAATGAAGAAAGGATAGGAAGAACTGCTTTCGGATGATTTTTAACCAAATTAAAAACATTTTTGATCCAACTATCAACAGTCCCCTTTACCTTAAAAGATTCATATAGTTGAATTTCTCCCCCATCATTTGGTAGTACCTGAATCTCATTTGATATTACTGGGTGAATAAATTTTCCTTTAATCTGCCCAAGCCGATTAACAATCTGTATAGTTGGAATATTGTTTTTTGCTATGAACAAATCAAAGTATTCTATTAAATGTTTGGAATTAGAGTCATTGCAACTTAGTCCTTTATCAGCTAGAGAGAGAATCTCACGTTTTGAAGCAATTGTGCTGGCTGCAACTGTTTCCTTAAAGTCTCTCCCCATGTTATTCCAGCAAATTTCATAGTATATCTCGCTTCTCTCTAGATGCTCTAAGTATTTAGTAATGTAAGGTACATTCCGACTCACAAAAGTGCTAACTTCTTGTAATTTACCATCAATTTTTTTCATTTCTTTTTTGTAGAGTGAACCTTCTTTTTTCAGATAAGGATCAGGAAGCTTAGATTCAAACGATTGGAAGATATTATTTACTTCTAAAGGTTCTTCCCTTTTTCTTGAGGTTTGTTCTAACTTAGCGATACTATCTATTGAGGCCTTAACGTCCTCCCATGTATAACTTCGATCCTTGTCAATACAGAAATATTTATAGATTAATAGCATGCTTTTTTTCACTTGGTCTAATGGAACATCTATAGATTTAAGTCGTCTTCCAAGGTCATAGAGTGATTGGTTACGAGACCCATTTACCATTGGAATCGCAAAGTGATAGTCTTTGGTTTTCTGGCCATTCCATACTGGTCTTAAGTAAACAGGAAGCTCGTCTAAATCTTCTGCAACCTCAACAATAAAGCGTTTTTCTGTATTCTGGCTCGGAAACACAATAAAGCTATTCGTTGTTCCAACACGTGTATCAATAAGTATTCCGATTGATGTAAAAAATCGACTAATCATTTTAACTTGCTTGTTTGATGTTGATGACGCCTTAAACACGAACTGATAGCCTCGCGGAGTCCTAATTAAATGATGTCGAACTCTTTCTCCCTTTAAAAGTTTGATTAGATAAGTACCGTGTTCTACATCATCGACATCAATAACGATAAATCCTTTTGGTACTAGAGCACCGATCCACCCTCCCCTTGCTAGGTGGTCTTTAATCTCTGTTTCAGTTAAGCTCTCTCTATTAATATATGAGCCAAGTGGCTTTTTCGCTGTACTGTAATGAATATTTCCATTCGAGTAACCCAGACATTTTATGATTTTCGTGTTCGGGAATATCATTTCAACCTCTCGTACGTAAGAGCTGTGTAACATGATGATCCCCCTCTGCTTCACATATTTGATTGATAAAACGAGTGATACGATTTAAAATAATAGTGTAATGTTTTTTCATGCCTATTAACTCACCCCAATGAGCTAATGGGCTTTTTTTCTTCGCATCAGATTGCATGTTTCTCCTCACAACAACATTCATCCTTTCCTTTTATATTTCATAATATCTCCGCCATTATTTCGCACATTATCGTAGTATTTTTCCATATATTCTTGAACATCCTTTCTTTTAAACAACCATTTACTCCCGAGGCGAATTTTAGGAAAATTCTCTTCGTATAAAAGGTGCGTACAAATTGAATTCCAAGACATATTGAGATATGACGTTAGTTGTTTAGAATTCATAAAAAATACCTCTGCCTCTAGTTCCTCAAGACGCTCTTCCACTTTTCTAAGATACAACTCTTTCAACTGTTCTTGGTTAATCTCTAAAGTAATCATAACTACTCCTCCTTCTATCTTTACAATCATTAAATGTAACAAAGAATCATTTAACAGATTGTTACTAAACATGATATAATAACCAAAATGTTATTGCAAGTGTGTATAAAAATATTTCACTTGTGTGTTATTGTGTTATTGTGTTATCTTTCTTTGATGGAAGGTTTTATTAAATAACGGTTTTATACTTTTTTATTAGGGGGGTAAATTATGAGAGCAATTAGTCCATTCGGTAAAAAAATAAAAGAAATAAGAATGGATAATGGGATGACCATTAATACTGTAAGCAAAAAATCTGGTGTTTCCCAATCTTACATTTCACAAATTGAAAATGGTTCAAGGGATACTCCACAACCTGACATGATTAAAAAAATCGCGAATGGTTTAGGTGTTGATTATTTCATATTGATGAGAGCTGCTGGTTATATGGCAACATCAAACGAATTCACTACAACCAACGAGGTAGAATTCACAAATATTTGTTTTAATGTGAAAACTGTATATAAAAAGACAGATGAAAATGGTACGGAAAAATATGTGAGATACACTGAAGAAGAATTGAAGAGCAATTTCTTTAATTTACATCATTTGATAACACAAGATACCAATGATATTTTTTATAAAGATCGCGTATTAACTAGAATTGAAATTGAAAAAGTTAAAACAATGCTTGAATTGCTGCTAGATGATTAATTGAAGGGGGGTGAACTAATGGCGCACATTTTAAAACGTGGTGACAAATGGGCTTACATGGTTAACGTCGCAAAAGACCCAGTGACCGGCAAAAGGAGACAAATTACTAAATCCGGCTTTAAAACAAAAAAAGAGGCACAACTTGCTGCTAACAAGGTAGAAGATGCTATAGCAAACGGTGGAGTGTTTCAGGAAAGCAACATAACCTTTGAAGAATTTGCTACTGAATGGTTAAGCTATTATGAACACCAAGTAAAAATCAGTAGCGTTCGAGCGCGCAAGATAGCGATGAAACACCTTGTCTCTTCGTGGCAAAATACTCCTTTGAAAAAGATTACAAGGTATATGTACCAAACTCGCATAGATGAATTAAGCAAACAATTTAGCCATAACTATATTGACAGTATCCATACGACGGGAAACATGATCTTCAAGCATGCTATCAGGCAAGACTTGATAAAGACAAATCCAACCTATGGTTTTGTCATGCCCAAAAAGCATGTGACTGTTGAGGATATCGAGGAAGACGAGGTTAAGGGAAAGTTTCTTGAGTTAAATGAACTGAGAACCTTTCTACGTATCACAAAAGAACAAGGATTATATCTAGACTATCTATGTTTTGCTACTTTGGCATATACCGGTATGCGCTTAGGCGAAATGTTAGCATTAAAATGGACAGACCTGGACCTTACTAAGAAAACTATAAGAATCACCAAAACATACTATAATCCAAATAACAAAAGTACAGGTTATCAACTCCTAACCCCAAAAACAAAAAAGTCAATCCGCACAATCATGATTGACGATGGACTTGTCGCCTTATTTAAAGCACACAAGCGTGAGCAGATGGAATTGAAAATGAAACAACGGTTAGTATATGAGGATCAAGATTTCATTTTTGCTGAAAACATCGGACATCCAAGGGTTATGAAGCAAGTGGTATTGCGTTTACAGCGTTTAATGAAGCATTTGGATGTAGACAAGCATATTACCCCCCACAGCTTTAGACATACTCATACATCCCTTCTCATTGAAGCTGGGGCAGGCGTAAAAGAGATTCAAGAAAGATTAGGGCATTCAGACATCAACACGACGATGAACATTTACGCTCATATGACAAAAAATATTGAAGAAAAGACCTCCCATAAGTTCAGTGAACTTACGAAAGGTCTCCTCTAATTGTTGAAGTAAAATTGTTTCAAAAACTGAAAGTTAGCAAAAAGTTAGCATTTCACTAATCTCCACCTTACAAACCCCTATATACCAAGGGTTCTAGGCGATGATTACATCATGCCGCCCATTCCGCCCATGCCGCCCATATCAGGCATGCCCATGCCGCCAGCGCCAGCAGGTTCTGGTTTGTCAGCAACAACAGCTTCTGTCGTTAAGAACATAGCTGCTACAGAACCAGCGTTTTGTAGAGCTGAACGAGTTACTTTAGTAGGATCGACGATACCGGATGCAATCATGTTGACCCATTCGCCAGTAGCTGCGTTGAAGCCAGTACCTACTGCTTCGCCTTTAAGGCGCTCTACGATTACAGAGCCTTCAAGTCCAGCGTTGTGTGCGATTTGACGTACAGGCTCTTCGATGGCACGAAGAACGATTTTCACGCCTGTTGCTACGTCGCCTTCCGCTTGAATTTCAGCGATTTTATTGTATACGTTAAGAAGTGCTGTACCACCACCGGCTACGATACCTTCTTCAACAGCGGCACGAGTGGAGTTCAATGCATCTTCAATACGAAGTTTACGTTCTTTTAATTCTGTTTCAGTAGCTGCACCGACTTTGATTACCGCTACACCACCAGCTAATTTAGCAAGGCGTTCTTGTAATTTTTCACGGTCGAATTCAGAAGTTGTTTCTTCTAATTGAACACGGATTTGGTTTACACGAGCTTGAATTTGAGCTGTATTTCCAGCACCTTCAACGATCGTTGTATTTTCTTTTGTAACAACCACTTTAGACGCACGGCCTAATGAATCGATTGTTGCAGATTTAAGGTCAAGACCGATTTCTTCAGTGATTACTTCGCCGCCTGTAAGAGCTGCGATGTCTTCAAGCATTGCTTTACGACGGTCACCGAATCCTGGAGCTTTAACCGCAACTGCGTTGAATGTTCCACGAAGTTTATTCACAACAAGAGTTGCAAGCGCTTCGCCTTCTACATCTTCAGCAATCAATAATAGCGGTTTCCCTTGTTGAACAACTTGCTCAAGTACAGGAAGGATTTCTTGGATATTCGTGATTTTTTTATCTGTGATCAAGATGTATGGATTCTCTAGGACAGCTTCCATTTTATCTGAATCAGTAACCATGTATGGAGATGCATATCCACGATCGAACTGCATACCTTCTACAACGTCCAATTCAGTAGTGAAACCTTTTGACTCTTCGATTGTGATGACGCCGTCGTTACCAACGCGCTCCATTGCTTCAGCAATCAGTTGGCCCACTTCTTCATCAGCTGAAGAGATGGCTGCAACTTGTGCAATTGATTCTTTGTTTTCAACAGGTTGGGAAATGGCTTTCAATTCTGCAATTGCAGTATTGACCGCTTTCTCGATTCCTTTACGGATACCCATTGGGTTAGCACCAGCTGTTACGTTTTTAAGACCTTCACGGATCATGGCTTGTGCAAGAACCGTTGCAGTGGTTGTACCGTCACCAGCTACGTCGTTTGTTTTGCTTGCTACTTCAGCAACCAATTTCGCACCCATGTTTTCGAATGCATCTTCGAGTTCGATTTCTTTAGCGATCGTCACACCGTCATTAGTGATAAGCGGTGAACCGAATTTTTTCTCAAGAACCACGTTACGACCTTTTGGTCCAAGCGTTACTTTAACTGCATCTGCAAGTGCGTCCACACCACGAAGCATTGAGCGGCGTGCTTCTTCACTAAATTTAATTTCTTTAGCCATTATAAGTACCTCCCTAAAATTTAAGAAAATTTTCGTTCAGTTAAGTATGATGTATAATTAGCCGATTACAGCTAGAATGTCGCTTTCACGTAAAATTAAGTATTCAGTATCTTCGTATTTAACTTCAGTACCTGCATATTTTGAGAAGATAATTAGATCGCCTTGGGCAACCTCTAAAGCAACACGTTCGCCATTTTCAAGGACACGGCCAGTACCAACAGCTACTACCTTACCTTCTTGTGGCTTTTCTTTTGCAGTATCAGGAAGAACAATACCGCTTGCAGTTTTTTCTTCAGATTGAACTAGTTCAATAATAACGCGATCACCTAATGGTTTTAACAAGTGAAACAACCTCCTCATATTCTCTTGATAATTTGTTTCATGATTATTAGCACTCTTCATCATCGAGTGCTAACACATTTATAATATTAAATAAACCGAGCCTTTTTTGCAAGTATCTTATCGAAAATTTTTTATTAATTTCTGATAAATTACGGGTATACTACTTTAGCATAATGATTCTTTTAACAAAGTGACTGAAATGTTTGATTAGGGGTACCTTTAAGTGGTGTTATGCTTCAATATTTGATACCATTTTGGAGTATGCGTTTATTGATTGTCCCCATATTTGGAACGTTCTAAGCGAAATGGGTGACAAAATAAAAGGAGTTTTCATTTTTGAAAAAAGAATATTGGTTCGTCATCATCACTTACATTGCCATGCAATTATCCAGTATCGTTGGGGTACCCATTTTCATGCTGATCGGGTCTTCAACTGGAATGCCTGCTGATGAACTCCAAGTGAAGTCTGCAGCATACTGGATCGTATTCAGCTTTCTCGTTGCTCTATCCTTGATTCTTTTTTTAATAAGAAAAGATATGAGGGAAAAGGTGGACACAAGGAATCAAGATTCTATTCCCATGTCCATATTATGGGCAATAGCAGGAGTGTTCATGGCTCTTTTTGCGCAAAGCATTGCCGGGAGCATTGAACAGATGCTTGGGGTGGAGCCTGAATCTGAAAATACGCAGCAGCTCATTTCACTCATTTACCAAGTCCCCATGGTCATTTTCGTCACTTCAGTAATTGGACCTATATTGGAAGAAATCATTTTCCGGAAAATCATTTTCGGATCACTTCATAAACGCTTTAACTTCTTTATTTCAGCTTTACTCAGTTCAGTTATTTTCGGCTTGGCGCATGGTGAATTGGAACATCTTCTTTTATATTCGGCAATGGGCTTCACCTTTGCTTTCCTTTATGCGAAAACGGGCCGCATCATCGTGTCCATTAGCGCTCATGTTGCGATGAATACGCTTGTTATCATCCTTCAAGTGGTATATCGGAAAGATATTGAGAAGATGATAGATACTGCACAGGCATTCATCGGAGGTTTATTATGAAACGTCAATCACCATTATTCATGGGCATCATCTATGCAGGCTTAGGAGCTCTTTTTACCGCTATCGCGATTCAAACCGTCAGTTCTACAGGATGGGGAATCTTTGCCTACATACTTGTACTGATCGCGACCCTGGACTTTGGATCGGGATTACGCATGATCATGCTTCACTTTAAGATTAAAGCCGCCCAAAAAAATAAGAAAAAATAAAAAACGCTGCTATGATGCAGCGTTTTTTTCATTCCTCCAATGCAGCTTCTTCCATTACAGGATAATGTTTCAGAAAATAGATGAGCGACTGAAGCTCCACAGCCAGGTCAATGTGGTGAACCCTTATGGATGGAGGTACTGTCAGCCGTGCAGGTGTGAAATTCAATATTCCTTTTATATCGGCTTTGACTAGACGATCGGTTATCGTCTGGGCTACCTGGGCAGGCACTGTCAAAATAGCCGCAGTAATATTATTTTCCTGCAATAGTGTATCGATTTGATCCATATGGTAGATTGGCACATCAGCTATTTGCTTACCGACCTTATCATCAGAGACTTCGAATGCCATTTCAATCTTCGTATTATTATTTTTCATGAAATTGTAATTTAAAAAAGCGGTCCCTAAATTTCCTACCCCGATTAAAGCGACTTTTGTCAATTCATCCTGATCTAGTGTTTTTCTAAAGAAGGATAATAAATAATTGACATTGTAGCCGTAGCCTTTTTTCCCAAGCGCGCCAAAGTAGGAAAAATCACGGCGAATGGTAGCAGAATCCACTTTTACGGCTTCGCTTAGCTCTGCCGAGGAAACTCTTTGTTTGCCTGAGGAATGTAAGTTTTTTAAAAATCGATAATACAATGGCAACCTTTTGGCTGTTGCCTGCGGTATCTTTGGGTCATGGTTCATCATTCTTCCCCGCCTTCACACATGCTTTTCAACTTAATCTCTATCTGTTTGTTTTACTTGTCTTTTATAATCGTTGCTAGAAAATCCGCCTGTTTTCTCCACTAAGAATGTAGGCCCGATTACCATTCCCTTATCAATGGCCTTACACATGTCATAAACAGTCAAGGCAGTCACGGATGCAGCTGTTAACGCTTCCATTTCCACACCTGTACTCCCTTTTGTCTTAGCTTCCGTTTCAATCCTAAGCCTATATCCTTGATCTTCCTTTTCCCAATCAAAGGCTATATTGACCCCTTGCAGAGCAATGGGGTGGCACATCGGAATTATATTGGATGTATTCTTGCTGGCCATTATTCCTGCAACTTGTGCAACAGCCAGTACATCACCCTTTTTCATTTTCTGGTTCGTGACCAATTCATATATTTCATCGTTCAATAAAATGCTCGATTGAGCTATAGCCGTCCGGGTTGTTTCAGGCTTAGCACTCACATCAACCATTTTGGCCCTGCCTTGCTCATTAAAATGCGTTAAGTCTCCCATTTAAGTAACCCCTCCTAAATCATACACTATTATTCCACTTTATGTAACAGCTTGTTTTAGCTTGGAACCAAGCTGTTGCCGATAATAACTAAAATACGTTACACTAACAATAATCAATTGAGGTGAAATCTATGATTTTATTACAAATCAATCAACTATCGAAATATTATGGAGCTGAACTTATTTTATCAAATATGAAGCTCGAAGTTCAAAATAAAGATCGAATTGCACTTGTTGGCCGTAACGGCGCCGGGAAATCCACTCTGCTAAAAATCATAGCCGGGCAGATTTCCCATGATGGCGGTGAAATAATCAAACCAAAAGGCGTCACCATCGGATATATGGCCCAGGATACGGGACTGGAATCGGAACTTACCATTTGGGATGAGATGCTGACAGTATTCAAGGACCTTATAGAGCAAGAAAAAGAACTGCGTCGCCTTGAGGCCGATATGGCCAGACCTGACATCTTTGAAAACGAAGTAATTTACCAAAAAGTGTTGAATGAATATGACACTTTGATGGTAGCATTCAAGGAAAAGGGCGGTTATCAATATGAAGCGGATATCCGTTCCGTATTGCATGGACTTCAGTTTGCTGACTTTGACTATTCTACCCCAATTTCCACTTTAAGCGGTGGGCAAAAAACTAGACTTGCTTTAGGGAAACTGCTTTTAAGGAAACCGGATATATTGATTCTGGATGAGCCAACGAACCATTTGGATATCGAAACGCTCTCTTGGCTTGAGCAATATTTACAAGGCTACCAAGGAGCTGTTCTTATTGTTTCCCATGACCGCTATTTTCTAGATAAAGTCGTAAACCAGGTATATGAAATTTCCCGGAACAACATGAAAAAATACTATGGTAATTATAGTTCTTACCTAGAGGGCAAAGCGGAAGATTATGAGCGGGACATGAAGCTTTTCGAGAAACAACAAGGGGAAATCGAAAAGCTTCGCGACTTTGTCCAACGCAATATCACAAGGGCTTCCACCACGAAAAGAGCACAAAGCAGACGCAAACAGCTCGAAAAGATGGATGTATTGGACAAGCCGCAAGGTGATGAAAAATCCGCAAATTTTTCATTCCAGATTGAAAAGCAAAGCGGAAATGAAGTCCTTCACCTTCAGGACTTGGCTATCGGCTACGAAGGGGAAATGGTATCAAAAAATATAAATTCCCGGATGACAAAAGGAGAGAGCATAGCTCTTGTTGGCCCAAATGGCGTTGGAAAATCAACGTTATTGAAAACGATCATCTCTAGACTGCCTGCACTTTCCGGGGATTTCCGTTTCGGAACGAACGTCGAAGTCAGTTACTACGATCAGGAACAGGCTAACCTTGTTTCCAATAAACGCGTACTCAATGAATTATGGGATGACTATCCCCTTAAACCGGAAAAGGACATACGCACCGTACTCGGTAATTTCCTTTTTAGCGGGGACGATGTTTTAAAAACCGTTTCCACACTAAGCGGCGGCGAAAAGGCCCGGCTTGCTCTAGCCAAAATGATGATGGAAAAAGGGAACTTTTTAATTCTTGATGAACCAACGAACCATTTAGACCTCGATAGTAAATTGGTGCTTGAAAACGCATTGATCGATTATCCGGGAACTATTCTTTTCGTTTCACATGACCGTTATTTCATTAATCGGATAGCAACGAAAGTGATCGAGCTCTCCAAAGACGGCAACGAAGAATTCCTCGGTGATTATGATTACTATGTGGAGAAGAAACAGGAGCAAGCGGAAATCAAAGCACTTGAACAGGAGAATCAAGCGAAAACCTTAGATGTATTCGTAGAAAAAACAAATTATAAAATCGATAAAGAAGCAAAAAAAGCCGAACGTCAGCGAAAACGGCGCATTGAGGATATCGAGGCTGCCATGGAGCTTCTTGAAACCGAAATAAACGAGTATAATGAACTTCTTTGTGACCCAAATGTTTTCCAAGATCATGAGAAAGTAATGGAAGTCCAAACAAAGCTTGATAAAGCACAGGAAAAATTAGACCGGCTTCTCGAAGAATGGGCTGAGCTGGAAGAATGACAATTGACCGAGTCAAATGACTCGGTCTTTTCTTTTTCATGTAAAATGGTTTTGAAAGTTATCCACAAACTTGTTAACAAATCACTTACCGTTCACTAGGCATTAATTTGAGTTATACACATTATCCACAGAAACATATCCACTTATCCACAAAACCACCCATTTATACACACCCAGTATGATTATCAAAAAAACTTTATCCACAGAATATTCTATTTTTTTATTAAACACGATAAAAAGGCAGGATGCCGAAGTTCGGAATCCTGCCTTCTCGTCAATCAAAATGCTTCTATATCCAATCCAGGATTTCCGTTCAAATCCAATCCAGAGCGCTTTCCTTTTTCAAACATGACACTGCCAGCAGCACCGATCATGGCCGCATTGTCCGTACAAAGGTGGAGGGGCGGAATCGATATATCCATAGGTAAATCCTTAAAAGCTTCCGTTAACGCTTCCCTCAGGCCTTTATTTGCCGCAACTCCTCCAGCAAGCAGTACCTGCTTCACATTATATTCCTTTGCAGCCTTTACAGCTTTCATAACAAGCACTTCTATCACGCTTGCTTGGAAACTTGCCGCTAAATCTTTAGGTTCAATTTCTTCCCCGCGCTGTTCTGCATTATGCAAAGTGTTGATTACTGCTGATTTCAACCCGCTGAAAGAAAAGTCATAGCTGCCATCCAACCATGCCCGGGGCAGTTTCAAAGTTGGTGAGCCTTCTTGCGCAAGCCTATCTATATGCGGTCCACCAGGATAAGGGAGCCCCAAAGTTCGAGCCACTTTATCATACGCCTCTCCTGCTGCATCATCCCGCGTCTCCCCTATCACCTTGAAAGAACCCGGTTCTTCTAAAAGCACCAATTCCGTATGACCTCCCGAAACGACTAAAGAAAGGGCAGGATATTGGATTTCCTGAATAAGTCTATTTGCATAGATATGGCCCGCAATATGATGCGTACCAACAATCGGGATTCCATGTGCGAAAGCTACAGCCTTAGCTGCATTCACGCCTATTAATAGTGCCCCTACAAGTCCGGGGCCTTCTGTAACGGCAATGGCATCCAAATCTTCATATGTCACACCTGCCTGGAGCAGTGCCTCTTCAAGAACAATCGTAATTTGCTCTACATGGTGACGGGAAGCTATTTCGGGGACGACACCGCCAAAACGTTTATGGCTTTCTATTTGTGAAGCCACGACATTGCTCAGTATTTCTGTTCCATTTTTTATGACAGCTGCCGCAGTTTCGTCGCAGCTGGTTTCAATTCCTAATATAAGTTGATCTGTTTTCATGAAAAATTCACCCACATAACATAAGCATCTTCTTGATTATCTGTATAATAATTTTTCCGGATTCCACCCATTTGGAAACCTAGTTTTTCGTAAAGTGAAATGGCAACTGCATTACTGACACGGACCTCAAGCGTCATCCTCACCACACCCATCGCAATGGAGATTTCAATCATCTTCCTGAGCAAAGCTTCTCCAAGCTTTTGCCCACGGTATTCAGGTAAAATAGCAATATTGGTAATGTGCGATTCATCAATGACGATCCACGCACCGCAATAACCGGCAATTTTCCCCTCATCCTCTATCACCATGTACACAGCATATTGATTATGATTCAATTCATTAAAAAAGGCTTCCCGGCTCCAAGGCAATGTAAAGGACTGCTTTTCCACGTTAAGCACTTGGTCGATATCTTCCGTTTTCATCTTTCGGAACGTCAATGTTTTACTCATAATAATCGGTCGCTTTCCTTTTTTATTTCCCCTGCTGTTCAAGCCACTTAGCTTCTGCTTCAGCCATGCGAATATAATTCGGTACAAACTGGTGAACATCCACTTCGTCCTTCTCAAGACCAATGAAAGCAAGTTCGCTTGGTCTTGAGTTAAAGGACTGTACCGGAGCAAATACTGCTAAATTGCCCAATGCATCCGTAATAGCATCTCGATGGATATCCACATCTTGACCAACAAATAAAACGGGACGATTTAATTCCTTCAATCGAATCGCCCACTCAGAGGATAGAATATTACAATCTTCCATGACTGTTTTTAACAAATCGTTTTCCATTTCATATAATCCAGTATAAATCTGCCCTCTTCTTGCATCGAACAAGGGAGATATCAACCCGTTAAAATAACGTCCATTGGCTGCTAATACTTCCAAACTGGATACACCTGATAACGGAATCTGAAGCGTCCATGCCAAGGTTTTCGCAATCGTCACACCAATCCTGACACCTGTATAGGAGCCTGGACCTTGAGCGACCACTATCTTAGTCAATTCCTTAGGATTAGTATCACAATCACTTAGCAGCGTTTCAATTGCTGGCATTACCCGAACCGAATGATTTTTCTTTAGGTTCGTCGTATACTCACCAATTACTTGACTCCCGTTTACCAGTGCAATCCCTAATGTAAAATTCGATGTATCTATAGCTAAAACCTTCATCAAATAATCTCCTTACATAACGTTACATATCGTTCGCCTTTGGCCTCTAAGACAATACGTCTGCTTGTATCACTAAGACGATAAATATATATGGTCAAGATTTCATCCGGGAGATGATCCTTTATTAAATGGGCCCATTCAACGACAGTCACACCATCACCTTCAAAATATTCATCAAAGCCTAAATCATCTTCTGATTCACTTACCCGATATACATCCATATGATATAAAGGCATTCGCCCGATGTATTCCTTTATTATTGTAAAAGTAGGGCTATTTACAACTCTAGTTACACCTAATCCTTTAGCTAGCCCTTTTGTGAATGCCGTTTTTCCTGCACCCAGGTCACCTTCTAAAGCAAGTACATCACCACTCGAAAGTTTTTGTGCCAATTCATGCGCAAATTGCGCTGTTTCTTCTTCACCCTGAGAAATCCATTCAAAATGTTGCATATATCAATCACCTTTATCATTATTAGGAAAACGTCCTATAGTTCATATCAAGAGAACCATAAACACAGTATTATGGAACAATAACCATTCTATATGTAGTTTACCTTGTTTCAAAAGAAGAAACAAATAAGTTAGGGACATAATTATTCGAATTTCGGATAAAACAAAAAAACGAAACCTAAGTTTCGTTTTTTTCATGATTGCGGGGACAGGATTTGAACCTGCGACCTTCGGGTTATGAGCCCGACGAGCTACCGGACTGCTCCACCCCGCGACGGTATAAATGCTACTTTTATAAATTTAGTATTCCCATTTTCTCAAAAAGGATACGAAGATTATAGCTTGGCGGCGTCCTACTCTCACAGGGGGAAACCCCCAACTACCATTGGCGCTGAAGAGCTTAACTGCCGTGTTCGGAATGGGAACGGGTGTGACCTCTTCGCTATCGCCACCAAACATTTAATCTTTTTTCAGTACATTCATTATCATATCATGTATGAGATCAAAATGCAAGAAGAAATTTTCATTCCTTCAAAACTAGATAATAAGAAGGTATTTCATTTTTTAAAAAGCGTTGGTTAAGTCCTCGATCTATTAGTATCAGTCAGCTCCACATGTCGCCACGCTTCCACCTCTGACCTATCAACCTGATCATCTTTCAGGGATCTTACTAGCTTGCGCCATGGGAAATCTCATCTTGAGGGGGGCTTCATGCTTAGATGCTTTCAGCACTTATCCCGTCCGCACGTAGCTACCCAGCTATGCCTTTGGCAAGACAACTGGTACACCAGCGGTGCGTCCATCCCGGTCCTCTCGTACTAAGGACAGCTCCTCTCAAATTTCCTGCGCCCGCGACGGATAGGGACCGAACTGTCTCACGACGTTCTGAACCCAGCTCGCGTACCGCTTTAATGGGCGAACAGCCCAACCCTTGGGACCGACTACAGCCCCAGGATGCGATGAGCCGACATCGAGGTGCCAAACCTCCCCGTCGATGTGGACTCTTGGGGGAGATAAGCCTGTTATCCCCGGGGTAGCTTTTATCCGTTGAGCGATGGCCCTTCCATGCGGAACCACCGGATCACTAAGCCCGACTTTCGTCCCTGCTCGACTTGTAGGTCTCGCAGTCAAGCTCCCTTGTGCCTTTACACTCTACGAATGATTTCCAACCATTCTGAGGGAACCTTTGGGCGCCTCCGTTACTCTTTAGGAGGCGACCGCCCCAGTCAAACTGCCCACCTGACACTGTCTCCCACCCCGATAAGGGGCGCGGGTTAGAATTTCAATACAGCCAGGGTAGTATCCCACCAACGCCTCCACCGAAGCTAGCGCTCCGGCTTCTCAGGCTCCTACCTATCCTGTACAAGCTGTACCAAAATTCAATATCAGGCTGCAGTAAAGCTCCACGGGGTCTTTCCGTCCTGTCGCGGGTAACCTGCATCTTCACAGGTACTATAATTTCACCGAGTCTCTCGTTGAGACAGTGCCCAGATCGTTACACCTTTCGTGCGGGTCGGAACTTACCCGACAAGGAATTTCGCTACCTTAGGACCGTTATAGTTACGGCCGCCGTTTACTGGGGCTTCGGTTCAAAGCTTCGCTTGCGCTAACCTCTCCCCTTAACCTTCCAGCACCGGGCAGGTGTCAGCCCCTATACTTCGCCTTGCGGCTTCGCAGAGACCTGTGTTTTTGCTAAACAGTCGCCTGGGCCTATTCACTGCGGCTTTTCCGGGCTATTCACCCTAAAAAGCACCCCTTCTCCCGAAGTTACGGGGTCATTTTGCCGAGTTCCTTAACGAGAGTTCTCTCGCACACCTTAGGATTCTCTCCTCGCCTACCTGTGTCGGTTTGCGGTACGGGCACCTTACATCTCACTAGAGGCTTTTCTTGGCAGCGTGGAATCAGGAACTTCGGTACTATATTTCCCTCGCCATCACAGCTCCGCCTTAATGGAAACGGGATTTGCCTCGTTTCCGGCCTAACTGCTTGGACGCGCATATCCAACAGCGCGCTTACCCTATCCTTCTGCGTCCCCCCATCGTTCAAACGATGTATAGGTGGTACAGGAATATCAACCTGTTGTCCATCGCCTACGCCTTTCGGCCTCGGCTTAGGTCCCGACTAACCCTGAGCGGACGAGCCTTCCTCAGGAAACCTTAGGCATTCGGTGGAAGGGATTCTCACCCTTCTTTCGCTACTCATACCGGCATTCTCACTTCTAAGCGCTCCACCAGTCCTTCCGGTCTGACTTCAACGCCCTTAGAACGCTCTCCTACCATCGACACCTAATGGTGTCAATCCACAGCTTCGGTGATACGTTTAGCCCCGGTACATTTTCGGCGCGGAGTCACTCGACCAGTGAGCTATTACGCACTCTTTAAATGGTGGCTGCTTCTGAGCCAACATCCTGGTTGTCTAAGCAACTCCACATCCTTTTCCACTTAACGTATACTTTGGGACCTTAGCTGGTGGTCTGGGCTGTTTCCCTTTCGACTACGGATCTTATCACTCGCAGTCTGACTCCCAAGAATAAGTATTTGGCATTCGGAGTTTGACTGAATTCGGTAACCCGTTGGGGGCCCCTAGTCCAATCAGTGCTCTACCTCCAATACTCTCATCTTGAGGCTAGCCCTAAAGCTATTTCGGAGAGAACCAGCTATCTCCAGGTTCGATTGGAATTTCTCCGCTACCCACACCTCATCCCCGCACTTTTCAACGTGCGTGGGTTCGGGCCTCCATTCAGTGTTACCTGAACTTCACCCTGGACATGGGTAGATCACCTGGTTTCGGGTCTACGACCTCATACTCATTCGCCCTATTCAGACTCGCTTTCGCTGCGGCTCCGTCTTATCAACTTAACCTCGCATGAAATCGTAACTCGCCGGTTCATTCTACAAAAGGCACGCCATTACCCATTAACGGGCTTTGACTACTTGTAGGCACACGGTTTCAGGATCTATTTCACTCCCCTTCCGGGGTGCTTTTCACCTTTCCCTCACGGTACTGGTTCACTATCGGTCACTAGGGAGTATTTAGCCTTGGGAGATGGTCCTCCCTGCTTCCGACGGGATTTCTCGTGTCCCGCCGTACTCAGGATCCACTCAGGAGGGAACGAAGTTTCAACTACAGGGTTTTTACCTTCTTTGACGGACCTTTCCAGGTCACTTCATTTACCCCGTTCCTTTGTAACTCCATGTTGAGTGTCCTACAACCCCAAGAGGCAAGCCTCTTGGTTTGGGCTAATTCCGTTTCGCTCGCCGCTACTCAGGAAATCGCATTTGCTTTCTCTTCCTCCGGGTACTTAGATGTTTCAGTTCCCCGGGTCTGCCTTCAGTACCCTATGTATTCAGGTAAAGATACTGTTCCATTACGAACAGTGGGTTTCCCCATTCGGAAATCTCCGGATCAAAGCTTACTTACAGCTCCCCGAAGCATATCGGTGTTAGTCCCGTCCTTCATCGGCTCCTAGTGCCAAGGCATCCACCGTGCGCCCTTTCTAACTTAACCGTTAAAAAGATCTTACAGATGCTTTGAAAAAAATTAATTGCCTTCTATCTATTATCTAGTTTTCAAGGAACAAAGCAGAAAGAATCCACCACATCGTGATGTTTTTCTTCCCTATCTGAATGAATTACTCATTCAAAACTGAACAAAACAAAAGCGCTCTCGTAATTATCCTTAGAAAGGAGGTGATCCAGCCGCACCTTCCGATACGGCTACCTTGTTACGACTTCACCCCAATCATCTGTCCCACCTTAGGCGGCTGGCTCCATAAAGGTTACCTCACCGACTTCGGGTGTTACAAACTCTCGTGGTGTGACGGGCGGTGTGTACAAGGCCCGGGAACGTATTCACCGCGGCATGCTGATCCGCGATTACTAGCGATTCCGGCTTCATGTAGGCGAGTTGCAGCCTACAATCCGAACTGAGAATGGCTTTATGGGATTCGCTTACCTTCGCAGGTTTGCAGCCCTTTGTACCATCCATTGTAGCACGTGTGTAGCCCAGGTCATAAGGGGCATGATGATTTGACGTCATCCCCACCTTCCTCCGGTTTGTCACCGGCAGTCACCTTAGAGTGCCCAACTGAATGCTGGCAACTAAGATCAAGGGTTGCGCTCGTTGCGGGACTTAACCCAACATCTCACGACACGAGCTGACGACAACCATGCACCACCTGTCACTCTGTCCCCCGAAGGGGAAAGCCCTATCTCTAGGGTTGTCAGAGGATGTCAAGACCTGGTAAGGTTCTTCGCGTTGCTTCGAATTAAACCACATGCTCCACCGCTTGTGCGGGCCCCCGTCAATTCCTTTGAGTTTCAGCCTTGCGGCCGTACTCCCCAGGCGGAGTGCTTAATGCGTTAGCTGCAGCACTAAAGGGCGGAAACCCTCTAACACTTAGCACTCATCGTTTACGGCGTGGACTACCAGGGTATCTAATCCTGTTTGCTCCCCACGCTTTCGCGCCTCAGTGTCAGTTACAGACCAGAAAGTCGCCTTCGCCACTGGTGTTCCTCCAAATCTCTACGCATTTCACCGCTACACTTGGAATTCCACTTTCCTCTTCTGCACTCAAGTTCCCCAGTTTCCAATGACCCTCCACGGTTGAGCCGTGGGCTTTCACATCAGACTTAAAGAACCACCTGCGCGCGCTTTACGCCCAATAATTCCGGACAACGCTTGCCACCTACGTATTACCGCGGCTGCTGGCACGTAGTTAGCCGTGGCTTTCTGGTTAGGTACCGTCAAGGTACCAGCAGTTACTCTGGTACTTGTTCTTCCCTAACAACAGAACTTTACGACCCGAAGGCCTTCTTCGTTCACGCGGCGTTGCTCCGTCAGACTTTCGTCCATTGCGGAAGATTCCCTACTGCTGCCTCCCGTAGGAGTCTGGGCCGTGTCTCAGTCCCAGTGTGGCCGATCACCCTCTCAGGTCGGCTACGCATCGTCGCCTTGGTGAGCCATTACCTCACCAACTAGCTAATGCGCCGCGGGCCCATCTATAAGTGACAGCCGAAACCGTCTTTCCATCTTCTCTCATGCGAGAAAAGAACGTATCCGGTATTAGCTCCGGTTTCCCGAAGTTATCCCAGTCTTATAGGCAGGTTGCCCACGTGTTACTCACCCGTCCGCCGCTAATCTCAGGGAGCAAGCTCCCATCGATTCGCTCGACTTGCATGTATTAGGCACGCCGCCAGCGTTCGTCCTGAGCCAGGATCAAACTCTCCGAAGAAATGTTTGACTTGCTCATTTTGCTTTTTTGATAGTGTGTGCTCACTTAAAATTTAACGTTGGCGCTTTGTTTTGTTCAGTTTTCAAAGAGCAATAACAATAATAATGGAGCGGGTGAAGAGAATCGAACTCTCATCATCAGCTTGGAAGGCTGAGGTTTTACCACTAAACTACACCCGCATTTAATTTTTAAGATATTTTCAGAAAGAATGGTCGGGAAGACAGGATTCGAACCTGCGACCCCTTGGTCCCAAACCAAGTGCTCTACCAAGCTGAGCTACTTCCCGTAAAATATGGTGCGCCCGGCGGGAGTCGAACCTACAACCTTCTGATTCGTAGTCAGATGCTCTATCCAATTGAGCTACGGGCGCTAATTTCTATGATGTTATTGGTGCGGCCGAGAGGAGTCGAACCTCCACGGGGTTTCCCCCACTAGGCCCTCAACCTAGCGCGTCTGCCATTCCGCCACGACCGCGAAAGCGACTTTGTAAGCTTAACACCTTTTCAACTTGATGTCAAGAAGAAAAATATCAGTGCGGGTGAAGGGACTTGAACCCCCACGCCTTGCGGCGCCAGATCCTAAGTCTGGTGCGTCTGCCAATTCCGCCACACCCGCGAAAATAAATGGTGAGCCATGAAGGATTCGAACCTTCGACCCTCTGATTAAAAGTCAGATGCTCTACCAACTGAGCTAATGGCTCCAAAAGAAAATGGCTGGGCTAGAAGGGATCGAACCTTCGCATGACGGAATCAAAATCCGTTGCCTTACCGCTTGGCTATAGCCCACTAATCAAATACTAATTAACAGCCAGGTTAATATTATATCACCATAATATTATTTTAGCAAGTATTTTTTTAAAAAAAATGGCGGTCCCGACGGGAATCGAACCCGCGATCTCCTGCGTGACAGGCAGGCATGTTAACCGCTACACCACGGGACCAGCATTATTAGAAAGTGACCCATACGGGATTCGAACCCGTGTTACCGCCGTGAAAGGGCGGTGTCTTAACCGCTTGACCAATGGGCCTTGATAAAATGTGTAACTGGCGGAGAAGGAGGGATTTGAACCCTCGCGCCGCTTACGCGACCTACACCCTTAGCAGGGGCGCCTCTTCAGCCTCTTGAGTACTTCCCCAAAAAATGGCTCCGCAGGTAGGACTCGAACCTACGACCGTTCGGTTAACAGCCGAATGCTCTACCACTGAGCTACTGCGGAATAATGAAAATTGGGTTCCTTTTTCACGCTCAAGGACCTTAGTGTTTGTCGTGAAGAACAAGTTGTTATCTTGTCGACTCTTATGATTATAAAGAGGTTGCAACCTAAAGTCAAGGGTTCTTTTGTGTTTTTTTATATTTTTGTTTTTTCTTCCTTGAACCCTTGGTAAATCAACGTTCCACGACATTTACCACAAACGAAACGGGTAGTGTCCATTCGTTTTTTTCTTACATACACCTGCTGACAGTCTTCACATTTATATTGAATAGTATTCATCTTTCTCTTTACTTGGTTTGATGGGAGTGGCTCACAAAATCTCGGTGCCCCGACTTTTTTGAGTAATTGCTTAAAGTCCGCATCACGATGCTGATACCCTTTCTTCTCGATGTGCAGATGATAATGGCACAATTCATGTTTTATGATGCCAATCATTTCTTCCACACCGCGTTCATCAAGATACTTCTTATTGATTTCTATATTGTGTGAACGCAGCAAGTATCGACCTCCTGTAGTTCGGAGACGCGGATTAAAAGTGGCTACGTGGTTAAAGGTCTTTTTAAAGTTTTTCAACGAAATTTCTTCGACTAGTTTTTGCAATTGCAGATTATCCATCTCCCCCTCCCTTTCCTTGGTAACATGACAACCCATTATAACATAGACTAATAATACAATAGGAAACTAAGGGAGGAAAAGCTATGCCTAATTGGTTCCAGAATCAAATACGTAAAGCCTTTTATGAAAAGGATTATTATCAAGTGAAGATGTTGAATCAATGTTGGTTTTTTTATCAAAAAAAAGAAAGTCTCCGGTTATAGATTCAACTTGTTCGAAATATAACATACATTCGCTTCGCTAAAAAAACCCCTTCTAATATAGAAGGAGCTTTCCATAGGCTAGATTTGATTCTTTGGCTCGAGCATAGTTAAGGAAACCCTTTGCTTTTGAGAGTCGACCAGTTCTACCCAAACCGTCACAACATCCCCAACGGCAACTATATCCAATGGGTGTTTTACAAACCGGTTGCTTAGTTTGGAAATATGCACCAGTCCATCCTGTTTGACACCAATGTCCACAAACGCACCGAAATCCACAACATTCCTCACTGTGCCTTGTAATTCCATCCCAGTTTGTAGATCCTCCATTTTCAGTACATCCTGCTTAAGCAGTGGTTTTGATAATTCATCCCGAGGATCTCTTCCCGGTTTCATCAAATCATCAATGATATCTTGAATCGTAATTTCCCCAATTTCCAATTCATTGACTAACTCGGCCGGATTTAGTTTCCTTAATTCTTCATTAAGTGCATCACTGCCTAAATCCACAGATGTGAATCCCATTTTCTTCAACAATTTATTCACGGCACTGTAGTTCTCAGGATGTATCGCAGTTTGATCCAAAGGCTCATCTCCATTAATGATACGCAGGAACCCTATGCATTGTTCATATGTTTTGGCACCAAGGCGGGGAATCTTCTTTAATTCCTTCCTGCTTGAAAACTTCCCTTCCACTTCCCTTTTCTTCACAATATTTTGAGCAACCGATTTTGATAAACCAGCTACATATTGTAATAGTGACGATGAAGCGGTATTGACGTTCACGCCCACCTGGTTAACAGCTGTTTCTACTACAAAGGTGAGGGATTCCGTTAACTTTTTCTGGGACACATCATGTTGATACTGTCCTACCCCCACGGATTGAGGATCGATTTTAACAAGTTCGGCAAGGGGATCTTGGAGCCTTCTGCCAATTGATACGGCGCTTCTCTGCTCTACTTGAAGATCCGGAAACTCTTCACGGGCAATATCCGAGGCTGAATACACACTGGCTCCCGCTTCATTAACAATAATATATGAAATATTCCCGTTCACTTCTTTTAGAATATCTGCGATGAATTGCTCTGATTCACGTGATGCCGTCCCGTTGCCGATTGCCACAATCTCAACTGAGAACCGCTGAAGTATTTCGATTGTTTTTTCCCGGGCAGCATTAAACTTCGCAACAGGAGGATGCGGATAGATTACACTGATATCCAGTACCTTTCCCGTTTCATCAATGACAGCCAACTTACAGCCCGTCCGATATGCCGGATCGAGAGCGAGGACCACTTTCCCTTTAAGCGGAGGCTGCAAGAGCAGGTTCCGGAGGTTTTCAGAGAAAATATGGATAGCTTGATCCTCAGCTTTTTCCGTCAGCTCTTTTCTGATTTCCCGTTCCACCGAGGGCATGATCAAACGCTTAAGTCCATCTTCAATTGCCGATTTAAGAACATCTTGGGCTTCAGATTTGTTATTTTTAATGATTTTCCGTTCCAGATGACCAATGATGATTTCCGTACGAGGCTGAATGGATATTCGTAAAACCTCTTCCTTTTCACCTCTATTAAGTGCCAAAACCCGATGGGGTACGATCCTTTGAACCGGCTCCTCATATTCATAGTACATCTCGAAGATTCTTTTCTCGTCCTTCTCCTCATTTTTCACAGTCGAAATTATTTTTCCAGCTTTGAAAATTTCAGCCCTTATCCACTTCCTTAATTCTGCATCATCGGAAATATGTTCTGCTATGATATCCTGCGCTCCTGCAATAGCCTCTTCAATAGAAGGAACTTCTTTTTCTGCGGATACGAATTCAGTGGCTTTTTCGCTAACTCGAGCATGGATTTGACATTCAAGAAGCCAAGTAGCCAGTGGTTCAAGACCCTTTTCTTTAGCAACCGTCGCTTTCGTTCTCCTTTTTTGCTTGAATGGCCTGTATAAATCTTCGACTTCCTGCAGTTTTGTCGCCTTCTCGATTTGCCTTTTTAATTCTTCCGTCAATTTCCCCTGTTCACCAATCGAACGCGTAACTTCCGCTTTCCTCTGGCCTAAGTTTTCCAGGTAGTTCCACCTTTCCATGATGGATCGAATCTGCACTTCATCAAGTGAACCTGTCATTTCTTTTCTATATCGGGCAATAAAGGGAACAGTATTCCCCTCTTGCAGCATCTGTATGACGTTTTGAACTTGATGATTTTTCAAAGTTAGCTCATTGGATATTTGTTTAATCAATTCTTTTAATGTATCTTCTACAACGATCATTATGTTTACCCCCAACCTTTTGATCTTATATATATAGTCTAGCAAATGAGAGATGAAGTTGCGAATTCAACACAAAAAAGCTCACTTCCGAATTACGACGAAAGTAAGCTTCCTAAAATGAAAGTTGTATCATCTGCAGTTGTTGGACTGCTTTCTAAAATGCATTTGGCGTTCTTATCGATAGGGACCAGCCTTTTTAAAAAAGATTTAGCTCCCTTAAGTTCTAAACCATCGGAATGAAGAATGAATTTTGCATTTGGTTCAAATTTGTAGCTCTGCGTCCGGTATTTTTGTTTCCTGCCGGATAAATACCCTGTAACAGGTAGAGGGTAAACTAGTTTGTCGTCGCTTGGATTATACAGGAAAAAGCGGATGTTACCCACTGAACTGTATACAAATTCATTCTTGTCATAAAATATCTTCAAAATGGAAACGGCGGCCCCCCGCTTATCGATTAAAACTTGATTACACACTGCCATTAGTGATTCTACATCCAACTCATGATTACGTTTTACTTCCTCGATGACGGCATGGGAAGATTCGTAAGCGTTTTTCCCGCTACCTAGCCCATCAGCCAGTACACACACAAAGTACTCTTTCGTATGAAGAAAGAAGTAATCATCACCACAATAAACCATCCCGTTTTTTGAGGATTGAGAGACAAGGACTTCAATTCTTTCTCCCCTCAGAATATCTTTGATCACTGAATTAACTCCGAGTTTTCAGCATTAATCGCTTCTTGAAGTTTCTTGATCGCGCGTCGCTGGAGTCTCGACACATGCATTTGAGAAATTCCAAGTTTATCGCCAGCTTCTTTTTGACTTAAATTTTCTAAATAAGTATGTTGAATGATCATCTTTTCACGGTCACTTAACACATGCAGCACCTTTTCGAGCACGAGGCGCTGATTGACCTTTTCAAAACCTTCATCGACATTACCGAATATATCAAGTAATGTGACAGTACCGCCATCAGAGTCCGCCTCAATAGAATGATCAACAGATAAAGCTTGATAGCTTTTTCCCATTTCCATCGCTTCTAAAACTTCTTCTTCAGTCACTCCTATACAATCGGCTATTTCATCTATTCTTGGTGAACGATGAAGTGTCGTTGTTAATTCCTCGACAGTCACCCTGATTTTTGGACCAAGTTCCTTTATTCTTCTTGGCACATGGACACTCCAAGTTTTGTCACGCAAGAACCTTTTGATTTCCCCAATTATAGTAGGGACGGCAAATGCCTCAAAGCTCTTACCAAAGGATTCATCATATCGTCGGATGGCACCTAATAAACCAATCATGCCGACCTGGGAGATATCCTCCTGAAACGATTTTCCTTTCGCGTACTTACGGGAGATTGTTTCAACCAAACTTTTATAATGGATGACTAGATTGCTCTGTGCTTCATCATCTTGGTCTTGCTGATAAGCTCTAATCCATTCATTTACCTGTTCTCTTTGTGCCTGATTAGGTTGAGACTGTTTTTGCATCCATCTCCACCTGCTCTCCTTCTAAAAACTTAGTCATAAATACTGTAACCCCGTCATGCTGATGAATTTTCACATCATCCATCAGAGTTTCAATGAGGTAAAGACCCAAGCCTCCTTCTCTCAAGAGTTCGACTTTTTGTCCATTTTCGTATGGACCGAGCCCTTGGCGAACCTCTTCGAAATTACAGCTCTTACCGCTATCAGAAACCATGACCTCCAAACGGTCAGGATAAAGCCCGAAACTCACTTTCACTTCACCTTTTTCGGAATCCTTATATGCATGCTGTACTGCATTTGTACAAGCCTCACTGGTAGCGATTTTCAAATCCTCAATTTCATCATACGCAAACCCCATCCGGCTACCTATTCCAGAAAGCGTTAAACGAATGACACCGATGAATTCCGGTTTTGCAGGTATTTTCATTTCGATGTAATCATATACTTGACTCATTCTAACCCACCCTCTGTACCACTTTTTATATCAATGATATCTGCAAGACCAGTAATATCAAATAAACGTCGTAACCTTTCTGATAACCCAACTAAAGTGAATTCGCCATTATGTGCCCTTACGCTTTTAAAAGCACCGACAAATACCCCAAGTCCCGTACTATCCATATAGGAAACTTCGGTTAAATCAATAGTAATCGAAACATTGTCCTGCTCTGAAATAGGAAAAAGTGATTCCCTTAGTTTTGGTGCAGTATAGGCATCGATTTCACCTTTTAGTTTTACAATAAATTCAGTATTTAATTCATTAACATCTACAGTTATATTCATCCTTGACCCACCTCTTTAAATGCTCATCTTTCTTATATCTATACCCAGCGGAAACAATACTAAACATTTGATTTTAAAATTATTAATGTGAAATCATCCCGCAGTTGGAAGTTCTGCATTTTCTCCAATTGCTTATATATATTATTCACCATTTCCTGGGCTTGTAAGTGCATATTCTTTTTAATGAAACCAATAAGCGTTTCCCTTTCTATGAACCCATCATTCGTCCGGCACTCCGTTACTCCATCAGATAATAAAATGATCATGTCTCCGCCATTCACCGTTTTTTCATATTGGCGATACCTTGTTTTTTTATCAACTCCAAGCAACAAACCTTTTGCATCCAAATCGCTGAATGTACCTGTAGCGGCATCATAGTAAAATCCAGGTTCATGTCCAGCTGAAGCATAGGAAAATTGCCTGTCATGCGGATCATATAAACCATAGAACATGGTTATGAACATGCTTGGATCCACATTATGCTCCACAACACGGTTCAAACTCTCAAGCACGCTTTTCGGTTCATGTCGATGCTCCGGAAGACTATCCATCGCATATTTAATCATCGACATGCACAATGCAGCAGGAATGCCTTTTCCTATGACATCAGCTATCCCTACCCCGATTCGCTCATTTTCATCTTGAACAAAATGATAATAATCTCCATTCATCTGTCTGGCCGGAACACTGATCGCCCCAATTTCAAGAGCTTTGATATCAGGAATTTCCGTTTCCAAAAGAGTATGTTGAACGTTTGCCGCAATCTCAATTTCCGTTTTCAGTTCCTGCTGTTGATGTCTAAGGCTTTGATGTTCACGGTATGCTATGCCATAGCCCATCATGACTTCCAGCAAAAAATCGAAAGAATCCAATACTTTCCTCGGTAATTCCGGGTAAAGTTCCATTAAGTTATTTTTATGCATACTGATGATTTCTTCAGGAGATATATTGTATTTAATATGTAGGCGGCTAATCTTTTGCCCTTGGTAGAGTGCTTGCTCATTTTGGTCTTTAAGATAAGTAGAAAGCGCCTCATGATACTTTTTCTCCATGTTCTCCCTAATATCCATAGTCCCCCCCTAACGGAGCCATTTCGTAGCGACAATCTTAGTCCCTTCACCTGGTATCGATTCAATATCGAAGTCATCCATTAAACGTTTGACTCCCGGAAGGCCTGCCCCCAGTCCCCCTGAGGTGGTATATCCATCTTCCATGACTTTCCGGATATCCTCAATTCCCGGCCCTTTGTCCTCTGCAATGATTTTCAATCCTGACTTCCCATTTTTATTTGGCTTCTCTATGCTAACACTGCCTTGTCCAGCATATAGGTATATATTTCGGGCCAATTCGCTTATAGCCGTTGTGATCCTTGCCTGGTCTACAGTGCCGAACCCCAACTCTTTAGCGACATTTCTTCCGAGCTGCCTTGCAGCTACGATGTCCCATTCATTTATGATTTTTACGCAGGATTGGAACTCCATTCTTTAATCCCCCAATTCCTGTTGTAATTTCTCCAGGCCTTTCTCTAGATCTAATGCTGTCAGAACATCATCGAGACTAATTCCCAGTTCAATTAATGTTATTGCAACAGCAGGCTGGATCCCCGTAATTACAACCTTGGCCCCCATAAGCTTAGACATGCTAAAGACATCGCCTAATACCTTTGCGATAAAGGAATCTATAAAATCTATTGAGGTAATATCTATAACTACGCCATTCGCGCTTGTTTCATGAATCTTATGCAATAAATCCTCTTGAAATTGAAGGGCTGTCTCATCATCCAATTCCCACTGTATAGAGACTAACAAGCAGTCATAAAGCTTTAATATCGGAATCCTCATACTTATCCCTCCACCTTTACGATCTTACGGCTCGTTAATTCCAACGCAACTTCTATCCCTTTTTTCAATGTATTTTTTGTAATCACTTCATTTAAATTAATTCCTAGGTTAACGATGGTTTGAGCTATTTCAGGGCGAATGCCGCAGAGTATACATTTTGCACCCACTAATCGGACTGCTTCCGCTGCCTGAATGATATGATGAGCAACCATGGTATCCACGACAGGCACACCCGTTATATCGATAAGGACAACTTCAGATCTATGCTTAACAACGCCAGTCAACAGGTTCTCCATTATCTGTTTGGCACGTTCTGTATCAATTGTACCAATCAGCGGCATAACCGTAATGCCTTCCAATACAGGAATGAGCGGAGCCGAAAGTTCTTGCAAGGCTATTTTTTGCATAGAAACAGTTCTTTCCCAAGTTTGGGTATAAATATTGACTATTTCATTATTTATTGGAGTTGCCCATTTATCCAAATGGTTAACAAGATTGACTTGATTATCAGGGGTCACCAGACTCTTGGCCACCATACCATTAATGACAATTAACGTGAATTTATGAAGACCTTCATTGACGAAAGTGAGAGGCCATCCCAATTGGACGACTTTCTCGGCAAAATCTGAAAGCTTCAATGTGAATTCCTTGTTTTTACTATCAACATTCGTGATGATCATATCTATGAATTCACTGCTCGTTTGCGTGAACATTCGATCGGAGACGACTTTAATTAATCTTTCGTCTGTACTTTCCTTCATGATGCCCATCCACTCAGTAAGGATGTAATCTTGATTTTGCTTAATAAAATCGTAAACCAATTGATTCATAATATCCTCCCATTCTAACACAATTGCTATGTTCCCCTGTCCTCGTCACAAGGATGTTAACTAACTGTAATGTTTTTCCCATCTAGTTTTCCATTGGGTTTTCCCTTACACTTTTGCTTTTATTTAAGTATTTACAACATAACTACATACCCAAAATTCAGGTAAGGAAAACATCATTTCAAAGAAAAGTTAGGAGGATTCTATCCAATTTCTAATTATATACTGATTTTATTCGTCAAATTTTATATATATCCTGCTGTAATATTAAGTACATTCATAATAATATGCAAGAAGAGTCATCCTCTGTATTACTTAATTTGGGGCATGTTATTTCGACAAAAAAAACACGATTCCCACCGTTGCAGGAATCGTGCCATCTAAAAACATCAAGAATGATTTGTATTATAATAACGCCCGGTTTAACGGGAAAAATTTTCTCTAAAACTCAATGAGGCCTAAACTAATTTGCAAAGCTTCATTGACCTTTTGCATCATTGGTTCGTCAAGATGCGTAATTTTATCAGTTAATCGCTGCTTATCAATTGTCCGGATCTGTTCTAATAAAATGACGGAATCCCGCTCGAATCCGTACTTTTTTGCATTAATCTCAACATGCGTAGGCAATTTCGCTTTTTGAATTTGAGCTGTAATGGCTGCCACGATCACAGTCGGACTAAAGCGATTACCAATATCGTTTTGTAAAATTAGTACCGGACGGGTTCCACCCTGCTCTGAACCGACTACCGGGGAAAGGTCTGCGAAGTATACGTCACCACGCTTAACAACAATCAATGGCTCAGCCTCCGCTAACTAATCGTTCAACGCAATGACCAGCCTCGAATTCAGCCTGGAAGGCTTCAGAAGCAATCGTTAAATTAATGGCCGCCATTTCAATATAACCGCGTTTCATCGATTCACGAAACTCTTTCTTTTTACGTTCGCGAAGATACATTTTTGTGGCACGATAAATAAATTCACTGCGATTTACATTTTCTTCACTCGCATACCCATCTAACTCTGTTAAAAAATTTTGAGGTAATCGAATTAATATCTCTCTTGTTGCGCTGGATTCAGACACAAACATACACCTCCACCATCACTACACACCTTTATTATATATCCTTTTCAATATTACCATTAAAATGCCTATCTGCAAAGAGTATATTCTATTCTCAATCCTATTATCAGCATAATAAAGGAAATCTTATTCACAATCTTAGGATTTATTTACAATCCTGTCATTCCAAGATGAAGTTACGTACATGTTTCAACTGATTATCTTTAATATATATGCGGGGCACTCTTGCACCTATCATACATGTTACCTCATAATTGATCGTTTCCAGCTTTGCCGCTATCTCATCAACAGTAATCGATTCATCACCATCATTCCCGATGAGTGTGACCTCTGTTCCTACAGGGAATGGTCCAGGTAGCTTGATCATGCATTGATCCATGCAAATCCTGCCGACAATCGGTACTCTGCTTCCATCCACAAGAACTTCCTGACCTTGCAGTTTACGGATCCAGCCGTCAGCATAACCGATTGGCAAAGTCCCAATCCATTCATCACCTTCAGCCGTATAAGTTGCCCCATAACTAACGCTTTCACCCTTAGCAAGCTGTTTAACCGCGACCATCTTCGTTCTTAAAGATATAGCCTGTCTTAAGGGAAATGGCAATATCGGCTGCATTTCCATGGAAGGGCTCAAACCATACATGGAAATCCCCATTCTTATTGCATTCCATTCAGGATCGGTAAACCTTAAAGAAGCTGCACTATTGGCTGCATGAATATATTCTGGCTTTCTAATCAATGCGGAAAGCATCCCTTTAAATGAAGCAAGCTGCTTTTCATAAAAGTCGGTATTCAATTCATCTGCCGTCGCGAAATGTGTGAATATCCCTTGGAAGTTGAAACACGCCTCCTGCTTAAGCAAACTTTCCACTTTCAGGAGTTGACCTTCATCACGAATGCCAATTCTCCCCATGCCGCTATCCACTTTCACATGAACTTGCAGAACTTGTCCCGGTTTCAATAAATCCTTTGCCTTCTCCAACCACGCTACATCGAAAACCGTCACGGAAATCCCATACTCGGCAGCAAGCGCTGCACTTTCAGGCCTCGATGCCCCAAGTACAAGAATTGGAGCCAATATTCCCTTTTTCCGTAAAGCAAGTGCCTCATCCAAAAAAGCGACACTTAAAAAATCAGCCCCCGCTTCAAGTGCCGTTTTAGCCACTTCATAGTCCCCGTGGCCATAAGCATTCGCTTTAACGACAGCGAAAAGACTAACGCCATTTCCCAGTCTTTTTTTCAATGAAGAGATATTTTCAAAAATATTATCCAAATTTACTTCTGCCCACGTATCTCGATGAAATATTTTCGTTTCCAAGCCCATTTCCTTCTTTCCTGCACTCACAGTAAGATTCTTCCCAGTAGCGAAGTTTTCGTTTCATTATAGGACCATTCTATAACCAACTGATAGAAAGATAAAGTGCTTTTTCACCTTGAATCTAATTTTCCAGCTTGCCAACCCATACCAAATGGAAGGATCTAAAATGTCAACAAGCTGCTTCCCCGCCTATCCTTCCCAGAAGAAGCCTTCATGAGGAGACGGGAAACATCAGCTTGTTATGTAATCCTATTTGACTGGATCTCCCCCAACAGAACGGGCGACTTCTATCATCTCTTCCTGTTTCAAGTCCTTTGATGCAAGCATATAATCCACACCTTCAAAAGTCCATGCAATCGTATTTCCTGTCATGGCTCCGACTGTATAACCCAAATCAACCGGCTCCCCATTTACATTCGTCGAAACGGAAGTTTGGACTACCTCAGCTTTTTCCTGAACCAATGTAAAACTTTTTGTACCCTCATAGGTCAAAACGACACGTTCTCCCTTTTCCGTTGCAATTTCTTTTTCTTCCGTTAAGTTCATATCACCAATATTTTCTGGGTATTTCACCGCAAACCCTTCTTTTTGGACTTCTGCCATAACAGGTGCTTCAAGTTGTGCACTTGTCATGTTTTTCTTCATATCGAATGAATCTTTATCAAAAGTCGTATCGAATTTCACTTTTGAAAATTCAACAAGGACTAATGCGGTCTTATCGGGGTCCATGACTTTTACACTGACTGGAGATAAATCCTTTTTGTTTATAGTAATCTCTTGAAATGGCAACATTTTATTGTTTTGGTAGCGCGTTTTCGTTTCAAAGACATAATGTTTATCCGTTTCTTTATATGTCGCACTTTTATCTTCCGTAATGTCTTTCACCAACGACTCGAACAAATAAGCCTGACTGCTGTTCTCCGGCCACTCGCTTTGAAATTTAAAGCTTTTATTCAAAGCAGGCGTCAAAACATATACACCATCATCATTTTTCAAAATCATCTGGCTTTGATCCTTCTCTTCATTTTTAAGATTTACGCGGTAAAAAGAAGGGTCCTTATGCCAAATCTCCACATTATACACTTGAGGTTCCGTCCCCATCTTTAATGTCATCTTCGCGTTAGCTTTATATCCTTTCATTTCGCCAAGCTTCTCATTCAATTCACTCACTACGTCACCCTGTGATTTTTGGCCGCAAGCAGAAAGAGCAAGCAAGAGCATGATCCCTGCAAAAAGCATTAACATCTTCTTCATCTTTTCAACCCCTTTTTGTCATTTGAACGTAAAAGGGAGAGGAAAAGGCAGGATCCGGACATTGGCTCGACTGATGTCTTAGTTTCCTCGGTATTTCAGCCACGGACCAGTTCGATCCGGCTAAAAACTTTTCGAGAGCACCTACTCTGCCATGTACCTTTTACCGGGCCTTGTCTCCCTATAGCACTAAATGTATATGAGACAACCTTAAGGTTTATGACCCGATTGGACAAAACTCAATTCACCCTTTCAATTACGACCTGAGCCACAGCATAATCCCTGCTGTGGCTAATCGAAAGATGGACCCCTTCAGAAAACGGCTTTGAAATCACTGGCTTTCCTTTTTCATCCGATGTGATTTCGATATCCAAAAAGGACAAGTGCTTACCGATCCCTGTACCATACGCTTTGGAAAAAGCTTCCTTTGCTGCAAAACGTCCAGCAAAATACTCGACCTTCCTTCTTCCATTTAACTTTTCGAAAATCGAGATTTCCTTTTCTGTCAATATACGTTCCTTTAAACGGGGTTGCCGATTAATCAGTGTTTCCATTCTATCCAACTCAGTAATGTCCACGCCTATACCTTTAATCACTTTGACACCTCTTCTATTAAAGTAATAAGTTGCATATCATTAGGAGGACTCTTTTACCTGAAAATGATAATATTGTATCTAATTATAAAAATAATAAGGAGGAATTTATGTTTACAAGAACAGAAGGCTTCCGCGAATACGCCAATTCATATCGAGCTGTGACTGTGCTCATACTCATTATGATGATTGTTTTCGTTCTCATCCTTTTCCCCATATTTCCCGGCAATGTACTCTTTTATTACGGCACAGGTGTAAACTTATACATCTCCGATGGACAATGGTGGCGTTTGATCACCCCCATCTTTCTACATAGCACGTTTACACATTTACTGTTTAATGGGTTCTCACTTGCCATCTTTGGTCCATTCCTGGAGAAATCCCTTGGATCCATAAAGTTTTCAATCTTCTTTTTAACAACCGGAATCCTTGCTAATATCGCAACCTTCCTGATTAAACCACTGACATATAACCACGTAGGTGCCAGCGGTGCAATTTTTGGTTTACTCGGTTTCTTCCTTTACCTTGTACTGTTTAATAAAACAAATTTTACAAATAACGAAAGAAATACAGTATATACACTGACCGGAATTGCCATTATCATGACATTCATCCAACCACAGATTAACGTTGTCGGTCATTTGGCGGGTCTTACAACCGGCGTTTTAACAGCTCCATTATACTTGAGAAAAAAATGGTAGGACAAACAGCCGACTCTTTACTTTCAATCATTGGAGTCGACTGCTTTTTTTGGCAAATACCATGATTTAATTATTAGGCAATCCTTTTCTTCTAAATCCACAACCATGCCGACCCTGGAAGTAACTCCAGATTTAATCGATGCTGAAATCGTAGCTAATTCTTTTCGATTCTGAAACCAACTTTTTTTATACGTGATTGATTGAATTCTGCTTCTCTGCATGATCAATGTTTGCTTTGAGAAAAAACGGCTGCTCAATAGCAACAAATTCCCTTCGATACTCCACCCTGCATCTCTATATTGCATGTAACCCCAAAAGATCGCCAACGGTACAATCAAAAAGGAAAGTAAACCCCAAGGTTTGACAAACCATACCAAAGCTCCGATTATCGGGATGATGTATATAACCTTGCGAAACACATACCGGGAAAGCGCATGCTTAGGGATCGGCTTCATCTCAGTGGTTGTTTGAAAAACAGGTAAAATTTCCAGGATTTTTTCAGGTAAATGCCCCTTCTTGATCAAAGGGAACAGCATGATGGATAGACTTTCTTTATCTTCCATGCTGCCTCCTGCATATTCAAGATAAACCGTCGCCAAACCCAATGGCTTTCGAACGAAATTCTCCATGATCCGGATACCTTGTATTTTATGGATAGGGATTGTCAGCTGTCTTTTCTCGAGAAGCCCTCTGGAAATAACGATTTCATCATCCGTTTTTATCACTGTAAAAGAAGCATATTTAATTACCATACTTAATGTAGCCAGTACATAAACCACCAATAAGGCCACAAGGCCAAGCACGGACAGAATAATGGTTCCCATTCCAATGAAATCTTCATAATCCTTAAATATCCGTTCAAAAGGAATCATTTCATCAAACTGGGAAATAAAAGCGATTCCTCCAGATAAAAAGACACCTACCGCCCCAGAAGTGGCAGCCATAACGAATAATTGCGGCAGTGTCTGTTTAAAAACGGAAGCCGGTTTTGCTGCATCTTCATAACCCGCCACTTCATCTTTTTCCTTATCAAGAGGGTTATTCGTATTTTTGTTTTTTTCCTCGCTTATAAAAGCATTGATTCGCTGGGCATCACTTTTTCTTATGGCTGATAATACAGCATCGGCCTGAGATCCGCCTGCGGTTTCAATATTCACCTTCACTAGCCTGAATATCCTCTGGATGATACCCTCTGATATATCAATGCTATGGATTCGATCAAACTTTATATACCGTTTCTTCCTTACGAATACTCCGGACTCAATTCTGAATTCGCCCTCTTCTATGCGATATGTAAAACGAAACCATTGTAGGAATGCAATAACTATCAGAAAAAGTATAATAACGGAAATGACTAGCGGCTGAATCCAGCCAGGAATCCCTTCATTCTTCCCAGGAATAACGATTACTAATAAAAAAGGGATAACTAACTCCTTGATTGATTTAATAATGTTAAGCAATACAGCTATGGGGTGAAGCCTTTTAGGTTCAGACATCTTCTTCCTCCACACTCGCCATTCTGGAAATATAGTGCCGCAGTTCATCTGCCTCTTCAAGGTCCAGGGCAGGTATGACATGAAGGGTCGCGGCAGTGGAAATTTCAACGGAAGCTAAATCATATTTTCTTAATAATGGTCCTTGCTTCGTTTCAACATGCTGAACCCTAATCATCGGTATGAGTGTTCTTTTAATGACAAAAATACCACTTTGGATATCAATTTCCGTATCCTTTACTTCGTAACGCCATCTCTTCCATTTCACCGAAGGAATGAGAAAAATGGACAGATAGGATTGGATTATCGAAATTATGATCAATGCTCCAAATATCCAATATGTCCAATCAAAAATGATTGTAAGCACGAGTACGGCAATGCTTATAATCCAAGTTATTGAGCAGCTTATAAGACCACTGATTTTCCATACGGTTAAGGCCCTATTCGATATGCGATTTTCGGGTTCCATGGTTTCTCCTCTTCCGTCAAGGTATTTTTGAATGAATCTTCATCATCCATCCTTCACTTTCATCCATTATACTATAATTAAATGCTGGGATTTAACCACTTTTCAAACAAAGTCTTTGAACAGTTCATCCAAAAACCGCAACTCATTTGGAAACCATGGAATATGGAGATGCACATAAAAAAATGCCGCTCAATTGAGCGGCATTTCAAATTCAATTAAATCTTATTTGATTTTTCTCTTTTTTGGCTCGTGCTACGGTTTCCGTAACCATTCGATTTACGGTTCGTGCTTGGGCGTTTACTTGCCCCGCTACCGTAATCTTTTCTGCCTGAAGAACTGCGGCCATTGCGCTGTCTGTTACTAGAAGAACTGCTTCCTCCGCGATTACGACGCATTGGAGATGGAGACTCTTCCGTTAACTTGATTGGCGTTTGATCCGGTTCTTTTGTCATTGATTTAAGCATAGCTGCCACTAAATCCGCCGCGCTATGTTTTTGTAGTAATTCTTCCGCTTGACCAAGGTATAATGATAAATCATCATTCTCGATTGTAGTAAGGATTTTTTCCGTTACTGCTTTTTGTTGACCTTCCAACGCTTCAGTCAACGTAGGAGTCTTAAGTTTCTCCATACGTTTTTTCGTTGTATGTTCAACCGCATGCAGTTGGCCTCTTTCCCTTGGTGTTACAAACGTAATGGCAATACCGTGTTTACCCGCACGTCCTGTACGTCCAATACGGTGAACGTAGCTTTCCGGATCTTGAGGGATATCAAAGTTGTATACGTGAGTTACGCCGGAAATATCAAGTCCACGTGCAGCCACATCAGTAGCGACAAGTACATCGATGTTTCCTTCTTTGAATTTTTTCAAAACGGAAAGACGTTTTGCCTGGCTAAGGTCACCATGGATGCCTTCAGCCATATAACCGCGGATATTCAATGCAGAAGCCAATTCATCCACACGGCGTTTCGTACGTCCGAAGACGATGGCAAGATCCGGTGTTTGAATATCGAAAAGACGTGCCAGTGTATCGAACTTTTCACTTTCTTTTAACTCCAAGTAATATTGTTCGATACGATCCACTGTCATTTCTTTCGCTTTTACACGAACAAGAACGGGTTCACGCATGAATCTTTCAGCAATTTTACGGATTGGATCAGGCATTGTAGCTGAGAAAAGCAATGTTTGCCTTTCGTCAGGAACCGTTGAAAGGATCAATTCGATATCCTCAATGAATCCCATGTTAAGCATTTCATCCGCTTCATCAAGAACTACAGTGTGAACTCCGCCCAATTTAATATTTTTACGTTTGATATGATCTAAAAGACGACCAGGTGTACCAACGATAATATGTGGTTTTTTCTTTAAAGCACGGATTTGACGGTCAATATCTTGTCCACCATAAACCGCTAATACACGAGCGCGTTTTCCGTAACCAAGTTTGAAAAGTTCTTCAGAAACTTGAATGGCAAGCTCACGTGTAGGTGCAATAACAATCCCTTGCACGTTTTCGTTATTAATATCGATGTTTTCCATCAATGGGATACCGAATGCTGCGGTTTTACCTGTTCCTGTTTGCGCTTGACCAATGATATCTTTACCTTCAAGTGCTAGTGGTATCGTTTGGGATTGAATCGGGCTCGCTTCTTCAAAACCCATTTTTTCTATTGATTTCATAGACGTTCTATCTAATCCTAATTCGCTAAACAATGTCAATGTTTTCGTACTCCTTTTTATATCGTAAATTTACACGTGCATTCATGAATCATGCACAGATGTTTTTGTTCAAATCCTCATCATCATGACGGATGTTCTACTTTATCTCTTATGAAAAAGTTTATCATTATCACCTAAAAGTATGTCTGCCTTTTAGTTCAAATGAACTCAATATGATTTTTTAAAAAGGAAATATACCAGCACGAACATTCACTGGCATTTTTAACTTCGCGCACGTGTAAACTTATCATTAACATACGCTCATCTTTTTAAAAGTACATGTAACCAAAATTAAATTCAATATGGAAAATTAAAAGTAGCATAAACGGGTGTTTCACCGTTTTATTCAGGTGAGGGCTGCTGCACCTATTATTCATCAGACTTAAAAAGACTGTATGAACAAAACTTGACGAGAGCCAAGATTCTTATACAAAACAGGCCCGGTGCGTTGAGGATTTGCAGAAGTGGAAAAGCGCTAATATGCGGCTTGATTCCCTAATAGCTACTAAAGCCGCCAAGAGATGCAGCTTTTATATATGACCAGACGCGCGGCCTATTTAATCTAAAATAATCTCAAGAATGAACTCATGAAACATGTAAGAACATACAATTTTGTTGCCTCAACCTGATTAATCTAAATAATCATCAATGATAAGACATTTAAACTCATACTTCATATTACCATTTTCAAACTGTTATTGCAATAAAGGATATCTCCCCATTCATGGTTACTAAAAACTTTAGATCGTTTCAAAAATAGGAAAATTGGTATATTCCTACATGGAAATGGCTGTCTTGATACGTTTGAGAAAGAATATAGCATGTTCATTCAATGTGCCATTTAATAAAGGGTTAAAATGTTCCGATTGATTTTTATTTTTCCTTTAGAGATGCTACATCGTCTGATTCTAGGATTACCGTAGTTACTATATCCATTTATGAGTAAATGGATTCTTAAAATTGGAGCGGAAATATTAAATGATTTTACAAAACGAACATCTATTTATATACATGATATGTGTTTTAATGAAATAGTTTCAACAATCCTATTGCAGGAGGTTTTATTCAAAAAAATTGGGTACCTTCCTCGTTTACTCCCATTGAAAAAGATAGGGCTTACTACCAATCCCCTTTTACATTTCCAGGTATATAAGATCATATAAAGTTCGAAATTTCGATTAATTCACCCGAAAATTATAGTAAATCAGCCTAAATGCAGTATGATTGACCTATCACTAAATTAATGGGGGGTTATATGAATATATACACAATAGATGTTCCTTTATGTAAGGATTTTGGTCTGATGTTAGAGTCACTGAACAAGAAAGTCACCTTTTTGGAGGATCCACTCAATCAAAGTCATCTATTCCAGGATTCAACGGACTTAATGCAATCATTATTTATTTTACCTTTACACATATCAAAAGATTCTTGGCAGCAAACCTCGTTGTTCGCCTTAGCGGAATCTCATGATATCCCTATCTTATTTATTTACAAACGTACTATAGGAATGAGGCCCCCTCCGGCGTTGCCAAAAAGGACCTTTTATGAAACCATGGCAGTCCCTGCCGATTCAGTAGAAGTCAGGATTAAATTAAAATCACTCCAAAACATCAGCATGCAACTGTTTTCAGCAAAAATGAAGGGGCATGAGCTTGAAAAGATTAACCAGAAATCAGCAAGGAGCCTGCGAATTGCAAAGGACTTTCAACTTTCAGGTTTACCTTTATCGATCAATAAAGCAGATATAGAGGTCAAAGGTCTTTCCCAGCCTTCCAGTGAGCTGTCGGGGGATTTATTCTATTGGACGGAAGTTGATGACAGGACATACGGCTTCATAATGATCGATGTATGGGGAAAGGGCATTCATACAGCACTTATTAACATGTACATACGCACATTGATACCTGAGCTTATCAAACGTGTAAAAGACCCCATTTTTATAACGGAGGAACTGAACAAACATATGCAGGATCTATTTCAAGGAGTTAAAAGGGAAAATAAAAACCATGTTTGTTATACAGCCTTCATTGCATACGTGAATACAAAGGATAGACTCATCGAATATGTGAACTGCGGGCTTCCTTCAGCCTTTTTGTATTCCCCATGCACCAATCAACTCCTCAATTTAAATGAAGGGTCTAACCCAATAGGACTAATTCCTGAAATGCCCATTAAAAAAATAGTATTTCATTATGAACCAGGAAGCCGTTTCATCATCTATACAGATGGACTCTCTAAAACGCCGGGACCTTCTGCCATTGACAGATCTGACAATATTGAGATGGACTTCATCGAAAATGTCCATCTCGATACACATGACCTTCTTAAGGAGCTTTTGGTTTCAAGGATGAGGCATTCAGTTATTAACGATGATATCTGCATTATTGCCGGGACACTTTTTTAAATACGATAAAAAAGGCCGTTTCATAGAAACGGCCTTCAGACTATAGACTAACTCGATAATAATTGAGTTTGTCTGTATTCCTTTTTAGGTTTTTAAATTTTAACCGTTCTCACATAAAGGGAATTCCAAAAGGGGTTCTGAATTTTTAATTCCGAACCCCTTTTCTACTCTTTTTTATTTTTGCAAGGCTTGAACGACTTCCTCCAGCTTCATGCCCCTAGAAGCTTTAACGAGAATGATATCATTCACCTGTGTTGACGATTTAAGTTCCTCAATAAGCTTCTGCTTATCTTGAAAAGGACGAACCTTCTCTGATGAAAAAGCCTTGCTCGCTCCCTTGGCAATAAACTCAGCCAAAGGACCATACGTGAAGATCTTATCAATCCGCTCACTTGAAATCAATTCACCAATTTTCAAATGAAAGTCTTTTTCCTGTGGCCCTAACTCCAACATATCTCCCAGTACAAGTATCTTTTTCTCAAAACCAGATAATCCCTCAATCAGCTCTATAGCGGCCTTAACTGAAGTTGGACTGGCATTATACGCATCATTGATGATTTTCTGCCCTTTTGCACCCTCGACCAATTCCATCCTCATATTAGTTAACTGAATGGTTAACAGACCTTTACGGATCGCAGAATCATCTACATGGAATTCTTTAGCCACCAAGATGGCCGCCAATGCATTAAGAACATTATGTTGGCCTAAAACAGGTATCTCATAGTCGATTTCCTTTTCATCAGATGCGATTGTAAACGTTGTACTGTCTGACCCTTGGTTAATGGTCTGCGGAAATAAATCATTTTGTTCTGTACGTCCAAAAGATATTACGTTTAAATCAGGAAAATCCTTTTTGATTCGACTGCGAAGCAATGGTTCATCACCATGATATATGAGCGTTCCATCTTCCGCCAAACCTTCGACAATTTCCAGCTTCGCATTCGCTATTTCCTCGCGTGATCCTAAATCCAATAAATGTGATTCACCGATATTGGTAATGATCGCTACATCTGGCTTTGCCATTTTGGATAAGAACTCGATTTCACCGCGGCTGCTCATTCCCATTTCCAAAACAGCGGCTTCAGTATCCTCTTCCATAGAAAGCACCGTTAGTGGTAAACCTAGATGATTATTGAAGTTACCATTGGTTTTATGAACTTTATAGGTAGTCGCCAGCAATGCAGCCGTCATATCTTTCGTAGTCGTCTTACCGTTACTGCCTGTTATCCCAATGACTTTTATATTCAATTGCTCACGGTAAGCACGCGCTAATTGCTGAAGTGCTTTTTCGGTATTTTCAACAATGACTATCGGTAAATCATTAGGGGGATTCGGAACATCCCTTTGCCAAAAAGAAGCCGATGCTCCTTGCGCTATAGCTTGCTTGACATACTGATGGCCGTCAACCTGCCCACCCTTAAGAGGAATGAACAAACAACCTTCCTTAACCGTTCTTGAATCGATGGTAACCCCATTGATCCCTATGGTCTGGAATGGAGTGATATCATTCAATCCATTTGCCATTTCATGTACTTGTTTTAACGTTCTCTTTATCATTTTGCTCCTCCTACATTCATCGAAACGGTAACCGCTCTCTTCTTCCATTAACCAAACGAAGCAGAAACCAGTGTTAATCGCACCGGCTCCTGCTGATTGGATCCATCAAATCAATTTTTGAAGGATTGTGAAGTTTACTGATACATTACCTGCATGGTCAAACTGTATATTTAATTTGTTGTTTTTCTTGATGACGTTCCAAGGCAAGTTTCACGAGTTTTTCAATTAATGTTGGATAGTCGACACCTGTGTGTTTCCACAATAACGGAAACATGCTGAATGGAGTGAACCCAGGCATTGTATTCACTTCATTAATATAGATTTGGCCCTCTTCCGTCAAGAAGAAATCAGCTCGAACCAATCCAGAGCAATCCAATGACTTAAAGGCCGTAATGGCCATTTCGGATAAAGCTGCATACTCGCTTTCCTTTATCTCCGCTGGGATGACCATTGCGGAATTACCGTCAACGTATTTTGCTGAATAATCATAGAAGGCAAAATCTTTCTTAGGGATGATTTCCCCTGCCACTGAACAAGACGGGTCATCATTACCAAGGATGCCAAACTCGAGTTCACGAGCTATTACCCCTTCTTCAATGATGATCTTCCTATCGAATTGAAAAGCTTCTACTACCGCTTTTTCCAATTCATCAGCATCATTACATTTGCTGATACCGACACTTGAGCCTAAGTTAGCGGGTTTGACAAAGCATGGGTACCCCAATTCATCCGCTACCTTTTTAATGGCGCTTTCAGTATTTTTCTCCCATTCAGAACGAATGAACCAAGTATATTTAACTTGTGGTAGTCCCGCCTGGGCAAAAATATTTTTCATGATAACCTTATCCATTCCAGCTGATGAGGCTAAAACGCCATTACCCACATAAGGAAGATTCAATAGTTCCAGCATCCCTTGCACGGTTCCATCTTCTCCATTTGGTCCGTGAAGCAATGGGAAAATTACGTCATACCCTGTTGATTCACTATTTTTATCAGTTGAATGCGCTTGTAAGGCAAGAGGCGAGCTCGATTTTTCCGGTGAAAAAGTCAAAGCCTCCACACTCTCAGCAGGTCCTGTCAACTTCGGTCCATTAATCCATGAACCCTCTTTTGTTATGTAAATCGGATATATATCAAACTTTGCTAAATCGAGAGCTTTAATGACTGCTAAAGCCGTCTGCATAGAAACTTCATGCTCCGCAGATTTTCCACCATAAAGCAAACCAAGTTTAGTTTTCATGAGTATTACCCTCCAATATTCTTTTAACCATGTTCATTGTATCATTTTACACTAAAACGGATAAAGCGAAACTTCCATCATTGATGCTTTTCCAATGATTACTACAAACAAGTGGAACACAGGTTAAATTCGCCACGCCCTGTGGCAACCCCTGTGCTAGCACATCCTGTGCGTCGCAATCGGGCATTTACAGGCTGTTGGCCCCTTACAGCATGTTAATGCGGGGTAAAGCGAAATTTCCATAATTGTCTCTCTTCCAATGATTATAGGCCAACCCACTTCAGTGCGTCGTCCTCTCTAATCTTTTATGCATGAGATAGTAAGTCTTAAACCTAAAATATTCCAGGAGTTTAATAATCCAATCCACGAATCTGGAAGTTAGGATAATCAGGATAATTATTTATTTTTTATAATGCTTTCCCATACTTTTTCTTTTCGATTGAACGTAATAAAGACATCCGGCTCCTTAATATTTCTATCCGAAAAGTCATCATGCATCTCATCCATATTTAAATAATCCCCTACGACCCATGCCGGTATCTCAATCTTCGTTCTCGAGTACTTAACATGCCGAAAGGAAAAAATGAGCCCCTCTGCCAGAATATGAGCCAAAGAAGAAATCATTTCTGGAGGGATGGCCGTCAGTTCTCTTTTCTTTCTGATTCCAAGCCACGACCTCTCCACTTTTAATGGCTCCAGCTTTAACGGAATCAAGCTTCCTAACATCATATAATATGTCGAAAGAGAACGAAAATAAATTTTATTGAACCAGCCATCATCCTGGGCAAGGTACACAAATTGATTATTCAATTTACGGAAAAATGGAGGTTCCAGATGGGTTTTAGCATGCCCTAAATATAAAAGTTCCGCTATTTCCCTGCCATCCAATTCATCCAGCCCTTCAGCTTCTTCAAAATCAATCCAACAGAAATCTCCATATGCCCGGACATTTTCTTTAACGAGCTTCGCAATATCCTCAGATGAAGCGCTCTCAAGCAGGACATTCAAATTGTATTCCCCACCATCGAATTGATGTTTCAATAATAAGATGGAATCCATGGTATATGGCAACGAATAAACAAATTCGCGGAAATTGAGTCCATTAAAAAGGACAAACCGTTCAGAAGCCTGCATATGCATATATAAGATATCATTGTTATCACTCTTCATAACCTGATCCCCTCCGAGCTCTCAATCAATAATGTTATTTTATCAAACTTTTGGGTTTTCACGTAAGTTATATAACCCAGAATATTAATCATCATCAGCATCGTCTATATAATGTGAAACCCGTCTCTATATTCACCTATAAGGTCAAGGAACGAGTTCGACAATATCAAATATCTATATTATAGAAAAAATTAAAATTTGGAGGAATTGACGATGGATAAAATTGAAAAAGGTTTTATCAATAATTCTTTACATGAGTCCGCTTCACTTTATGCTGATGCAACAAAAAATTTTGATCTTTGGCAATCAGAAAAATATGCATTCGAAAAATATTTATATCAGGATGATACAATCCTTGATATTGGCTGTGGAACTGGAAGATCCACATTTGCACTGTATAAAAAAGGATTTCAATAGTATAGCGGGATTCGATATAACACCTGCCATGCTTCATGAAGCCGAAAAAATATCGTACGAATATAACCTGGATATACCCTTTATCCTTGGCGATGCAACGAAATTCCCTTTCAACAATTCATCATTCGATAAAGCAATCTTCGCTTTTAATGGTTTAATGAAAATTCCCCAGCGAAAAAACCCTACATTAGCTTTAAAAGAAATCAATCGTATTTTAAAACCAGAAGGCATTTTCATTTTCACAACACACGACCGTGATAAAAACGAATATTATATGAATTTCTGGGAACAAGAGGAAATTATTTGGTGTGAAGGTAAACAAGATGAGAGGCTTTATGAGTTTGGGGATATTTTCACATTCGGAAAGACACCTCAAAAAGATACTTACCTCCATATCCCAACACAACTTGAAGTACTTGATGGCCTTGAAGAAGCAGGGTTTACAGTCATCGAGACCTTTTACAGAAGTGAATTATTCCATGAAAGCGATGATGTAAACGCTTTCCCTTCTGATTGCCGCTTCTGGATCGTTCAAAAATAAGGTACATTTTTTAAAATTCAAAAAAAATCCAGAGTGGCATATCACTCTGGATTTTTTGTATTAAGAAACTTGTTCTAGTTCTTTATCGGAAGGAGGGTTGAATTGACCTTCCCATTTAGAGATGACGATTGCTGCAAGTGAATTACCAATAACGTTTACTACTGTACGTCCCATATCAAGAATACGGTCGATACCAGCAATAAATGCTAGACCTTCAATAGGAATACCAACTGTTCCTAATGTCGCTAAAAGAACTACGAAAGATACACCTGGTACACCAGCAATCCCCTTAGACGTGATCATTAACACTAGCATTAGCGTAATTTGCTCATACGCGCTTAAATCAATTCCGTACATTTGAGCGATGAAGATAGCTGCTAACGCTTGGTATAATGTAGAACCATCAAGGTTAAAAGAGTATCCAGTCGGAATAACAAATGTAGCAATATGTTTCGGACATCCCGCTTTCTCCATTTTTTCCATGATTTTCGGAAGAACAGCTTCTGAACTTGCTGTAGAGAACGCAAGAATCAATTCTTCTTTTAGAAGTTTAATCAACGTAAAGATATTGAATCCTACAAATTTCGCAATAAGACCCAGAATGACAATTACAAAGAAAATCATTGTTCCGTATACAGAAAGCGCTAACTTACCTAACGGAATTAAAGATTCCAGACCGAACTTGGAGATGGTCACACCGATTAGTGCAAATACCCCGATTGGAGCGAATTTCATGACCATATTTGTTAGGTAAAACATTCCTTCAGCTGTTCCTTGGAAGAAACGGAATACTGGTTTACCTTTTTCACCGATAGCCGCAATACTAAGCCCAAACAATACGGAGAAGAAAATGATCGCTAGCATATCGCCTTCTACCATAGCTTTAACTGGATTGGATGGCACAATGTGAACAAGTGTATCTACAAACGACTCATGCTGCTTAGTTTCTGCTGTATCAACATAAGTGGAGATATCAGTTTGTTCCAGATTATTCATATTTACACCAGCACCAGGCTGAATGATATTCGCGGAAATTAAACCAACAGCAATCGCAATCATAGTTACCACAACAAAGTATGATAGTGATTTAGCACCTAGTTTACCTACTGCTTTCAAATCACCTACACCCGCAACAGCAACGATAAGGCTTGATACAATGATTGGCACAACAATCATTTTAATCATTCGTAGGAAAATGTCACCGAATGGCTGTAAAAAGTTTTGAGCCGTCTCATTACCATAAAAAATGGCACCCACGATAATTCCTAGAATTAAACCAATGAAAATTTGGCTAGCTAAACTTAATTTAAATTTCTTCATATACTTTCCTCACCTTCCATAAAGTCTTTGATGCAAAAACATTTTGTCTCGGTAAGGGAAACAAGATACTAATAAAAGAAAGTAATTTTTCTTTTTTTGAAAAACTCTGTCTTTACGCCGAAAAAAAAGACACTTCATGTGTCGATTTCTTATTGGCGTGAATATTCACACATGTTCCCTTAAAGACGCTGACGAGGTTAGCTGTCGGGTTAGGAATTGGAAACACAAATGCCCTTTCATTTCTGAATTCACCCCTAGCGGATAATAAAATCCACAATAATGGGTCCCCCGTTCTTGGAATAAGATTAAGCGAGTTAACTTATAATAAAATATTATACTAAAAATGTTAATCTGTAAATATTTATTCGCATTCATTCTTGAAAAAATCTTAAAACATGTCTGAATATTCTGCCTTAATGACTATTGTACCTATAATTCCATTGCCCGATTTTATACATATAAGTTATATGGATATATAAATAATACCAAATTGCACCTCTCTTCTTATTAAAGAAGCGGTTATTTTTCCAGAATGCCAAGTAACAGATATCTTACTTTTTCCCTAGAGGTGAATTTCTTATAAGTTTTAGTTTTCACTTTTTCAAATTGAATTGGAGTAATAAAATAAGAATGGTTCTTCACTACCCTATTCGGTTCTAATAGGATGACGTCACCTACGGACGGTCCCTTTATGAGCTCTTGCTTTCCTTCAGCTTTAAGTCCTTTTGTGATGTAGTGTTTATCCACAAAGCCTTTTTTAGTCAACTTGTAGACATGCGGCTGTTTTTTGTAATGGACTGCCTCTATAGGAATGGAGGGTACACCCGCTTTCTCATTGGTTATTACAGTAAGATTGACTTTGGATCCCACCAACAAAGGTTCGGTTTCTTCACCTTCAGGTTCGATTAAAGCCTGAAATGGAAATCTGTTATTTTTTTTTATGGACGGCTCTTCTGCCGGGTAGGAATGGATACGGCCAATCTTTCCTTTCAAAGTCGTTTTTGAGTCAGAAGAACTTGCTTTTATAGTCATGCCCACTTCAGCCTTTTTCATCTCCTCTTCGGAGAAATCACCTTCAATTGCCATATTTGTCGAAACAATGGATATAATGGGATTATTCAGGTTTTCATTGATATTCTTAACTACACCATCAGCTTCACTCGTCGTCACAATCGCGCTGGACTGCTCCTCAATAGACCTTAATTTAGCATCAAGCATTTTAACTTTTTCATTCAAACTGTTTTTTTCGAGTTCCTGCTTGTACAATTCTTGCTCAATATTACTTTTAATAAGGTCTGAAGAGCTTGTTGTTATATCGATATTCAAGTTTCTTTCCACTGAATCATCAATGACCGCCTTATCGGGATCACGGGTCAATGTCCCTTGATAAGACCTCAACTTCCCTAAGTATTGGTCAATCCCTACAATTTCTCCCTCAGCGGCAGCTTTCTCCGATTCTACATTCGCTTTAAGCGCATCAAGTTCGGTTGCCGTATACTCAAACAACGAGGAGCCAGCCGTTACCACATCACCTTCTTTTACAAGGAATTTCTTAAAATCATTCTGCTTGGTATCGAAATAGATATCATACTCTTCCAAAGGTTTAATTACACCATTCGTTTGAATGGTATCCGTAATTGTATCTTTTTTTACCATTGTCCAGTTTTCCACGAAAACAGTTCGTTCCACTTTGCTTTCCTTTTTTTCAATAAGGTATAAGTTAACGGTTATCAAAACAGTCGACGCAATAGAGACCGCTGCTATTTTCCATTTCCCGCTCATTCTTTTCACCCCGCCTTATACAAATACGCCCACTTGGATATATGCTAAAAAGGCTTTAACAAACCAAGTGGCCAGATAGAATAGAACAATCATTAAAAAGATCAAATAATTATTTCGTTCTGAAAATTCCCTTAAATAAAAATATTGCAGGGCAATAATAAGAAATTGAAAAATGGTGATTTCGCTGAAAAAGTGAATAAAGTAATCACTTCTGAGAAAATACTGACTGATGATTCCTAAAGAAAAAGGATTGGCATCGTTGCCTATATCCATTAATACGAATAGAGGAATCAATAATATTTTTTCCACCAATTGCAAACCAAAAATGATCATTTGAACGATGACTATTTTTATGTACGGGATATCCGTAACGATCCAAAAGAATAGAGCTGATAAAAATATGTATATGGAAGGGTGGATTATGCCTGCTATTATATTGCCGCTCAATATCAGCAACTTTCCTGCTTCAAATTCATTAACACCCATCTTCGTGATTTCTTTGGAAAATGATTCAGATCCAATGCCAAAATACCCCTCAATAGCAAATACTAAAAGACTAAGAAGATATAAAAATAGTAATTTCCAACCAAGTCGTGTGACTGCCTCTGCATTTTGCAGCTGATAACGACTCCGATTAGGCTCTAAAATGCCCTTTAACAATCTGACCTGGTACACCATATGTGTTCCTCCTGCAAAAAATGATATATCATCCTATATTTTATCTTATTTTGGAAACAAATGCAGAAATAAGGAATGATTGAAACAAAAAAAACACATAATCCTTACCCTTTATAATTAATCTCCCTCTAATTGGGAATTAATACTGATAAATGATGGTCAAGGACTTTAATTCGAGTAGGTGTTTGGCTATAGTTCTCTCCATCCATATCCACATCAAGTGGCCTCTTGGATTCAATAGTCAGGGTACTGGCCTGCACATATGTCACTCCAGCTTCCGAGCTCAGATTTTCTGTCCATGAACGTTTCATCGCTATTATTTCCAAAAATGCACCAAGGTTTGCGTTCTCCAAGATGGCAACGCCAAAGAGCCCATCGTCTGGACTAACCATGGGAAACGGCAATAAATTAGTACCGATAAAACATCCATTCAAGACCAAAATCATGATTGCTTTCCCTTCAATTAAATTCCCATCATATTCAAGTTTATAGGGAAAGGGGGCACTATCACCAATCGTCCTTACCGCACTTAATAAATACCCTATCTTTCCGAATCTGTTTTTTTCCTGCTCATCAATATTGCTTGAAGCTTCAGAAATAAGTCCAACTCCCCAAAAATTAGAAAAATAATCGTTATTGGCCTGCCCGATATCAATTGAACGAACCTTGCCATTTACTATTGCTTCTGCAGCTTGACGAACATTTTGAGGAATATTCAATGTTCTGGAGAAGTCATTGCAAGTCCCTCCAGGTAAAATCCCAAGTAATGGCCGCTTCTCCAGCGGTGAAAGGCCGTTTACACACTCATGTACAGTTCCATCTCCTCCTAATACGAAAACTACATCCATGTCTTCACCATATTCCGAGCAAAAACGAGATGCATCGCCTTTTTCCTTCGTTTGTAGAATGAGGAACTCATCAATATGAAGAGCTATAACTGGAAGACATGCCTCAAGATTCCTTGCGAGTTTACCATTTCCAGCATTTTTGTTATAAATCAGCATTCCCTTTTTCCATCTCATGATCTAGCCCCCATATTAATGAAAGAATTATCTTCTTCCTGCTACTTATACTTTTCCCTAACCCCCGCTTTTGAAACTCAATCATTATCAAATGGAAAAATTCATATGGCTTGAAATCTAAGTCATATCAAAAGTAAAAAGAGGCTATACGCCCCTTTTCAGTAAAGCCTTCATATATTCGTCAAATATTCCTTCATCGTCAAGATAAGCTTTGAACATAAGTGACTTCTTTTTTCATTTTTTTCCAAAAATAACAAAAGACTTTCCAAGATAATGGGACTTGGCCTAACTTTCGAAAACTCTTCTTGGATCGCCTTTAGAGCTTCCGTATATTTATTTGTTTCCATTCCTTCTTCCTTACGTGTTTCCACTTCAAGCATCCTGCTTATGATTGAATGGATTTCCTCTTTTGGGCTCAAATCCCTCAGTGAGCATTCGTGTAAAGGAAATTGTTTCAATAATGGATCATCCATGATCTGCAGGCTTGCGATAATCGAATCCATCCGATTCAAAATGAAGTTAGGTAACAATTCCACTTCGAAAGCATTTTTTTTCCTGATTAATATTCCGATATATCCTTTGAAAAGTGAATCTAACATTATTGTGCAATCCGGCAGAAGGTCAGCCGAAAGTCCTGGGTATAACTCAATGATTTTACGCTTGAACCAAATCATGCCCTCTTCATGGATATAATGTAAAAATCTATCTAGTTCTTTGCTGATATGAATCATTTGTTCCTGCATCATCATTTTGATTAAGTTGGTATTTCCCGTCACATGCTCAATATGAACAGTGATTTGCCTTAAAAACTTATCTTTACTTGATAATGAAGCATCCAGCTCAAGGTCAAGTAAAGAGTCCGTCAACGCTTCATAATAATATTTAAAAATGGAGACTAATAATTCTTCCTTCGATTTAAAATAATTATAAAAAGACCCCTTTGCTATCCCACATTTTTCAGCAATTTCCTGAACGGATGTAGCATGATAGCCTTTCTCCGCGAAAAGCTCTACAGACTTATCTATGATCATCTTATGTTTTTCATTCATCAAATTCATCCTATCTCTTAAAGATTGTTCACTTATGACCGCTCAGTCACTTCTTCCAAATTGTATCCCAAAACCCTTGGAATCACAACGATAAAACTCACGAATATTATCTGTTGCAATCATAATCCATATACTATATATTTGAGTTTATGACCGACTAGTCACAATTTTAAGTATGGAGGGTACAAGTTTGAATTCAATAATTAAATTTTCCTTAAAGAATAAATTGGCAATCTGGTTACTTACGATCATCATCGTTGGAGCGGGTTTATACTCCGGTTTAAACATGAAACAAGAAACCATTCCAAACATCTCGACTCCTTTAATAAGCATCTCCACTGTATACCCCGGAGCTGCACCTGAAGAAGTGGCAGATAAACTCACAGACCAGATAGAGCAGAAAGTCACGAATTTATCAGGAGTCGAATTAGTCAGTTCGTCTTCCATGGCTAATGTGTCTTCCATCCAATTACAATACGATTATGATACTAATATGGATGACGCTGTAAAAGAAGTGAAAGAAGCATTAGAGAAATTAGAATTGCCTGAAGGAGTGGATGACCCAAACGTATCCAAATTGGAATTAAACGCTTTTCCTGTTGTTGCACTTAGTGTAACAGATAAGGATTCGGATTTACCTGCCCTTACTAAAAATGTCGAAGAAGTGTTAGTACCTAAACTTGAAGGAGTTGACGGCGTAACATCCGTATCAATTTCCGGACAACAAGTAAATGAAGGCAGTCTTATATTCGATCAAGAAAAGATGGCTCAATACGGGCTCGATGAAGACACCGTAAAGAAGGTAATCCAGGCAGCAAACGTCAACATGCCACTTGGTATATATAACTTTGATGATAAAGAAAAAACGATCGTTGTGGATGGAAACATCTCCACATTAAAAGACTTGAAAAATATAAAGATACCTTTAACGGGTGGCTCTAAAACAGGAACGCCAACACAAACCGTACCTGAAACCAATCAATTATCTCCTGAAATGGCACCGGCTACTGCCCAACTGCAAAATGTCAAATTATCAGACATTGCCGATGTTAAAATCACCGGTAAGGCTGAGTCGATATCAAGAACAAATGGTAGCGAATCGATTGGAATCCAGGTTACAAGATCGCCTGATGCCGATACAGTTGCGATCGTTGACGAAGTAAATAAAGAAGTTTCGAATTTCAAAGAAGAATTTAAAGGCGTAAGTGTACATACTACGCTTGATCAAGCCAAACCGATCAAAGATTCTGTTGAAACCATGATCAGCAAGGCACTCTTCGGCTGTCTGTTTGCCGTCATTGTTATCATGCTGTTCCTTAGGAATTTTAAAACGACTCTCATTTCCGTCATTTCGATTCCACTATCCCTGTTAGCAGCCCTTTTGGTGCTCAAACAAATGGATATTTCATTGAATGTCATGACACTGGGGGCCATGACCGTTGCCATTGGCCGAGTCGTCGATGACTCCATCGTCGTCATTGAAAATATTTACAGGAGAATGGCTTTAAAAGGCGAACAATTAAAAGGCGGCGAATTAATACGATCAGCCACTAAGGAAATGTTCATCCCTATCCTTTCATCGACAATCGTTACTGTAGCGGTATACCTGCCTTTAGCAAGCGTTACAGGACCTGTCGGGGAACTATTCATGCCATTCGCCTTAACAATGGTGTTTGCATTAGTCGCTTCATTAATAATCGCCATCACACTTGTTCCGGCAATGGCAGACTCATTATTTAAAAAGGGACTATCTGAAAAGGAATTAAAATCACATGAAGAAAAACCAAGTAACCTATCTGCATTCTACCGAAAAGCACTGGATTGGTCATTAAGCCATAAGTTAATCACTTTCGGTACTGCCATTGTATTATTGGTCGGGAGCTTATTCCTAATTCCAAGCATCGGTGTCAGCTTCATGCCTGCAGATGAAGAAAAAACGATTATCGTTACTTACACCCCAGCACCTGGCGAATTAAAAGAGGATATTGAAAAGCAAACAGAAAAAGTAGAAAAATATTTCATGGATAAAGATGATGTGAAGACCGTTCAATACACACTAGGGGAAAACATGATGGGCGGCATGATGGGTGGATCGAGTAACTCAGCTCTCTTCTATGTACTCTATGATGAAGACACCGAAAATTTCGGGGACAAAAAAGAAAAGGTCATAAAAGATTTAACTGACCTTGATTCACCTGGAACATGGAAACAACAAGAATTCACGTCAACAGCAAGCAACGAAACCACTCTATTTGTTTACGGAAATACACAAAAAGACATTGAACCGGTAATCGATGATATTCAAAATATCATGAAGAAAAATAAAGATTTAAAAGATGTTGATACAAGTCTTTCCGATGCTTATGAGCAATATACTCTAGTTGCAGATCAGGAAAAGCTAAGTGATCTTGGACTGACAGCTGCACAAATTGGTATGTCCATTGCTAATACGAATAAAGATGATGCTTTAACTACAATTAAGAAAGATGGAGAAGAAGTCAAAGTATATGTCGAAACGGAAAAAACGACATTCGAAGATAAAAAAGACCTAGAAAATACGAAAATCTCTTCTCCAATGGGAATGGAAATCCCATTGAAAGAGCTTGTGAAAATCGAAGAGGGCAAAGCGTCCGATACAATTAGCCGTCGCGATGGAAAAATTTATGCCGACGTGTCTGCAACAATCAAATCGGATGATGTAGCAGCAGTAACAGCTGAAGTACAAAAGGAAGTTGAGAAATTAGACCTACCTGCAAGCGTCTCTGTAGACTACGGCGGAGTAACGGAAGATATCCAAGAGTCATTCACTCAACTTGGAATCGCTATGTTAGCAGCCATTGCTATCGTTTACTTTGTCCTAGTCGTTACTTTCCATGGTGGTTTAGCACCAATAGCCATTCTTTTCTCATTACCATTCACGGTAATTGGTGCATTGGCAGGCCTATTCGTTGCAGGTGAGACCATCAGCGTTTCCGCAATGATGGGTGTCCTGATGCTTATTGGTATCGTCGTAACCAATGCCATCGTATTGGTCGACCGCGTTATCAAAAATGAAGAATCAGGCTTATCTACCCGGGAAGCTTTACTCGAAGCAGGAACCACCCGCCTACGTCCAATCCTGATGACTGCCCTAGCCACAATCGGTGCTTTAATACCATTGGCCATCGGTGCAGAAGGCAGTGGATTAATATCACAGGGTCTTGGAATTACCGTTATCGGCGGACTGGTGAGCTCTACATTGCTAACACTTGTAATAGTACCTGTTGTATATGAAGTTATCATGAAAAAAGGTAAAAAGAAGAAAAAAACAAGTAAATAAAGAAGAAACAGAAAGAGGGCATCCTTTTATGGGGGATGCCCTCTTTCTGCTCTCAATCCAACAAGAATACCTTGAACCTTTCTTTCCACACTCATTTTCATTATCTTATTAAATCCAACTTCCTTAAGCTCATAATGCTTCTGGGACTCTTTAGACGGGCTTCAATTCTTTCTTTAACCCTACCCCCCGCCTGATAAGGCAAAACTGTCCCATTCGTCATTTCCAAGGAAATTCATTTGTTTTTAACACCATATTTTTATATAAACAAAAAAAGGAAAGAACTAGCCTTCCTTTTTAATTTCTATAGATTAGTGTTTGGTGAAGGTCTGGTCGATTGCATTTTCCAGATCCAGCGATTTTTCTTTTAAATAACGCTTCGTTACGTTTAAATCTTTATGACCGGCAAGCTTGGATATCGTTTGTATATCTATTCCATTATCCACTAACCTTTGGCAAAAGGTATGGCGAAGTTTATGTGGATGCACATTGTATTTTTTTAATATATATTGAACTGACCTCGGAGTGATCCTTTGATTATAACTTGAGATGAATAACGGATCTGCCTTTTCTTTTAAAGAATAAAGATAATTTTTCACATGTTGTATAGACGATAGTGTAAGGGGAACGGATCTATCGATTTCACCTTTTGCGTTCCTGACAAGAATATAATTTCGCTCTGTTTCCATGATGACGTCCCGACCATTTAAGTCACATAATTCAGATACACGGATTCCAGTATGTAACAAAAGGTAGACGATGGCAATGTTCCTTAGATTTCCTTCTGCTTCTATATCTCTTAACAGGATTTGCTGCTCTTTCATGCTTAAAGTTTCAGGTACCTCAAGCTTGTGCTCTTTAACCTTACGTTCCACAGAAAGCATTACTTGTGGTTTACCTAAAAATTTAAAGAATACATTTAGAGCGATATAGTGTTTTTCGATTGTCCCTGGACTTTTCTTGCAATTTTCTAAATAATCAAGATAATCCTGAACATCTTCAGAATGAATCTCCATCAATATCTTTTGTGTCTGGTCACAAAACTGTGAAAGGACACCAGTATACGTTTTGATCGTATTAGCTGATTTACCTTGGTCTCTCAACCATTCAGCAAACGAAAAAATCATTTCATCTTTAGCAGAGGTATCCATCGGCTATTCCCCCAATGACAGTTTCAGAACTACGTTAAGTTTAACATATATCCCTACAGAAACGAAGAATTCTGTCCCTTTGTCTTAAACAGATATGGATTATACAGATAGAAAGTAGGAATTATTTTTTATAAATAACAGGGATGCATTTATAGTATGTTCTACCATATTTACTATTCATATACTATATTACTTTCTTTATGCTCTTTACGAGTCTCTACCTATTAACAGTTTAAATAATATGATACTGAAGGAATAACAACCGTAAAAAAGACCAGCCGGATGGCTGATCTTAGAAATGGCTTGGCGGCGTCCTACTCTCACAGGGGGAAACCCCCAACTACCATCGGCGCTGAAGAGCTTAACTGCCGTGTTCGGAATGGGAACGGGTGTGACCTCTTCGCTATCGTCACCAAACATATCAGGAACGTTGTTCCTTCAAAACTAGATAATAAGAAGGTATTTCATTTTTTAAAAAGCGTTGGTTAAGTCCTCGATCTATTAGTATCAGTCAGCTCCACATGTCGCCACGCTTCCACCTCTGACCTATCAACCTGATCATCTTTCAGGGATCTTACTAGCTTGCGCCATGGGAAATCTCATCTTGAGGGGGGCTTCATGCTTAGATGCTTTCAGCACTTATCCCGTCCGCACGTAGCTACCCAGCTATGCCTTTGGCAAGACAACTGGTACACCAGCGGTGCGTCCATCCCGGTCCTCTCGTACTAAGGACAGCTCCTCTCAAATTTCCTGCGCCCGCGACGGATAGGGACCGAACTGTCTCACGACGTTCTGAACCCAGCTCGCGTACCGCTTTAATGGGCGAACAGCCCAACCCTTGGGACCGACTACAGCCCCAGGATGCGATGAGCCGACATCGAGGTGCCAAACCTCCCCGTCGATGTGGACTCTTGGGGGAGATAAGCCTGTTATCCCCGGGGTAGCTTTTATCCGTTGAGCGATGGCCCTTCCATGCGGAACCACCGGATCACTAAGCCCGACTTTCGTCCCTGCTCGACTTGTAGGTCTCGCAGTCAAGCTCCCTTGTGCCTTTACACTCTACGAATGATTTCCAACCATTCTGAGGGAACCTTTGGGCGCCTCCGTTACTCTTTAGGAGGCGACCGCCCCAGTCAAACTGCCCACCTGACACTGTCTCCCACCCCGATAAGGGGCGCGGGTTAGAATTTCAATACAGCCAGGGTAGTATCCCACCAACGCCTCCACCGAAGCTAGCGCTCCGGCTTCTCAGGCTCCTACCTATCCTGTACAAGCTGTACCAAAATTCAATATCAGGCTGCAGTAAAGCTCCACGGGGTCTTTCCGTCCTGTCGCGGGTAACCTGCATCTTCACAGGTACTATAATTTCACCGAGTCTCTCGTTGAGACAGTGCCCAGATCGTTACACCTTTCGTGCGGGTCGGAACTTACCCGACAAGGAATTTCGCTACCTTAGGACCGTTATAGTTACGGCCGCCGTTTACTGGGGCTTCGGTTCAAAGCTTCGCTTGCGCTAACCTCTCCCCTTAACCTTCCAGCACCGGGCAGGTGTCAGCCCCTATACTTCGCCTTGCGGCTTCGCAGAGACCTGTGTTTTTGCTAAACAGTCGCCTGGGCCTATTCACTGCGGCTTTTCCGGGCTATTCACCCTAAAAAGCACCCCTTCTCCCGAAGTTACGGGGTCATTTTGCCGAGTTCCTTAACGAGAGTTCTCTCGCACACCTTAGGATTCTCTCCTCGCCTACCTGTGTCGGTTTGCGGTACGGGCACCTTACATCTCACTAGAGGCTTTTCTTGGCAGCGTGGAATCAGGAACTTCGGTACTATATTTCCCTCGCCATCACAGCTCCGCCTTAATGGAAACGGGATTTGCCTCGTTTCCGGCCTAACTGCTTGGACGCGCATATCCAACAGCGCGCTTACCCTATCCTTCTGCGTCCCCCCATCGTTCAAACGATGTATAGGTGGTACAGGAATATCAACCTGTTGTCCATCGCCTACGCCTTTCGGCCTCGGCTTAGGTCCCGACTAACCCTGAGCGGACGAGCCTTCCTCAGGAAACCTTAGGCATTCGGTGGAAGGGATTCTCACCCTTCTTTCGCTACTCATACCGGCATTCTCACTTCTAAGCGCTCCACCAGTCCTTCCGGTCTGACTTCAACGCCCTTAGAACGCTCTCCTACCATCGACACCTAATGGTGTCAATCCACAGCTTCGGTGATACGTTTAGCCCCGGTACATTTTCGGCGCGGAGTCACTCGACCAGTGAGCTATTACGCACTCTTTAAATGGTGGCTGCTTCTGAGCCAACATCCTGGTTGTCTAAGCAACTCCACATCCTTTTCCACTTAACGTATACTTTGGGACCTTAGCTGGTGGTCTGGGCTGTTTCCCTTTCGACTACGGATCTTATCACTCGCAGTCTGACTCCCAAGAATAAGTATTTGGCATTCGGAGTTTGACTGAATTCGGTAACCCGTTGGGGGCCCCTAGTCCAATCAGTGCTCTACCTCCAATACTCTCATCTTGAGGCTAGCCCTAAAGCTATTTCGGAGAGAACCAGCTATCTCCAGGTTCGATTGGAATTTCTCCGCTACCCACACCTCATCCCCGCACTTTTCAACGTGCGTGGGTTCGGGCCTCCATTCAGTGTTACCTGAACTTCACCCTGGACATGGGTAGATCACCTGGTTTCGGGTCTACGACCTCATACTCATTCGCCCTATTCAGACTCGCTTTCGCTGCGGCTCCGTCTTATCAACTTAACCTCGCATGAAATCGTAACTCGCCGGTTCATTCTACAAAAGGCACGCCATTACCCATTAACGGGCTTTGACTACTTGTAGGCACACGGTTTCAGGATCTATTTCACTCCCCTTCCGGGGTGCTTTTCACCTTTCCCTCACGGTACTGGTTCACTATCGGTCACTAGGGAGTATTTAGCCTTGGGAGATGGTCCTCCCTGCTTCCGACGGGATTTCTCGTGTCCCGCCGTACTCAGGATCCACTCAGGAGGGAACGAAGTTTCAACTACAGGGTTTTTACCTTCTTTGACGGACCTTTCCAGGTCACTTCATTTACCCCGTTCCTTTGTAACTCCATGTTGAGTGTCCTACAACCCCAAGAGGCAAGCCTCTTGGTTTGGGCTAATTCCGTTTCGCTCGCCGCTACTCAGGAAATCGCATTTGCTTTCTCTTCCTCCGGGTACTTAGATGTTTCAGTTCCCCGGGTCTGCCTTCAGTACCCTATGTATTCAGGTAAAGATACTGTTCCATTACGAACAGTGGGTTTCCCCATTCGGAAATCTCCGGATCAAAGCTTACTTACAGCTCCCCGAAGCATATCGGTGTTAGTCCCGTCCTTCATCGGCTCCTAGTGCCAAGGCATCCACCGTGCGCCCTTTCTAACTTAACCGTTAAAAAGATCTTACAGATGCTTTGAAAAAAATTAATTGCCTTCTATCTATTATCTAGTTTTCAAGGAACAAAGCAGAAAGAATCCATCACATCGTGATGCTTTTCTTCCCTATCTGAATGAATTACTCATTCAAAACTGAACAAAACAAAAGCGCTCTCGTAATTATCCTTAGAAAGGAGGTGATCCAGCCGCACCTTCCGATACGGCTACCTTGTTACGACTTCACCCCAATCATCTGTCCCACCTTAGGCGGCTGGCTCCATAAAGGTTACCTCACCGACTTCGGGTGTTACAAACTCTCGTGGTGTGACGGGCGGTGTGTACAAGGCCCGGGAACGTATTCACCGCGGCATGCTGATCCGCGATTACTAGCGATTCCGGCTTCATGTAGGCGAGTTGCAGCCTACAATCCGAACTGAGAATGGCTTTATGGGATTCGCTTACCTTCGCAGGTTTGCAGCCCTTTGTACCATCCATTGTAGCACGTGTGTAGCCCAGGTCATAAGGGGCATGATGATTTGACGTCATCCCCACCTTCCTCCGGTTTGTCACCGGCAGTCACCTTAGAGTGCCCAACTGAATGCTGGCAACTAAGATCAAGGGTTGCGCTCGTTGCGGGACTTAACCCAACATCTCACGACACGAGCTGACGACAACCATGCACCACCTGTCACTCTGTCCCCCGAAGGGGAAAGCCCTATCTCTAGGGTTGTCAGAGGATGTCAAGACCTGGTAAGGTTCTTCGCGTTGCTTCGAATTAAACCACATGCTCCACCGCTTGTGCGGGCCCCCGTCAATTCCTTTGAGTTTCAGCCTTGCGGCCGTACTCCCCAGGCGGAGTGCTTAATGCGTTAGCTGCAGCACTAAAGGGCGGAAACCCTCTAACACTTAGCACTCATCGTTTACGGCGTGGACTACCAGGGTATCTAATCCTGTTTGCTCCCCACGCTTTCGCGCCTCAGTGTCAGTTACAGACCAGAAAGTCGCCTTCGCCACTGGTGTTCCTCCAAATCTCTACGCATTTCACCGCTACACTTGGAATTCCACTTTCCTCTTCTGCACTCAAGTTCCCCAGTTTCCAATGACCCTCCACGGTTGAGCCGTGGGCTTTCACATCAGACTTAAAGAACCACCTGCGCGCGCTTTACGCCCAATAATTCCGGACAACGCTTGCCACCTACGTATTACCGCGGCTGCTGGCACGTAGTTAGCCGTGGCTTTCTGGTTAGGTACCGTCAAGGTACCAGCAGTTACTCTGGTACTTGTTCTTCCCTAACAACAGAACTTTACGACCCGAAGGCCTTCTTCGTTCACGCGGCGTTGCTCCGTCAGACTTTCGTCCATTGCGGAAGATTCCCTACTGCTGCCTCCCGTAGGAGTCTGGGCCGTGTCTCAGTCCCAGTGTGGCCGATCACCCTCTCAGGTCGGCTACGCATCGTCGCCTTGGTGAGCCATTACCTCACCAACTAGCTAATGCGCCGCGGGCCCATCTATAAGTGACAGCCGAAACCGTCTTTCCATCTTCTCTCATGCGAGAAAAGAACGTATCCGGTATTAGCTCCGGTTTCCCGAAGTTATCCCAGTCTTATAGGCAGGTTGCCCACGTGTTACTCACCCGTCCGCCGCTAATCTCAGGGAGCAAGCTCCCATCAATTCGCTCGACTTGCATGTATTAGGCACGCCGCCAGCGTTCGTCCTGAGCCAGGATCAAACTCTCCGAAGAAATGTTTGACTTGCTCATTTTGCTTTTTTGATAGTGTGTGCTCACTTAAAATTTAACGTTGGCGCTTTGTTTTGTTCAGTTTTCAAAGAGCAATTTCACAATCGTTCTTTCGAACGGCTTGTTTATTCATCATAACATCTTATTGTTTAGTTGTCAACTTCTGCGAAGTTTTAAACTTATTTTAAATCGCTGTGTTTCTCAGCGACCATTTCATCTTATCATTTTCATAGTAAGAAGTCAATAGTTATTATTTTTCTTTTAGTAATCTACCAAAAGCGGATGAAGTTGTTCGTTTGTCTCAGTTGGTGCTTATTTATATTAATCCAATTTCACTTTAAAGTCAACACATTTCAAAATAAATAATTCCTTTTCTAAATGAAGGGTCTATATCTATCTGATCCCCGTTGGCTTAAGGATAAAAAACACGACTTTAATAAAAATAATTCAGACAGAACTCCAAGGTTTCCTAAAAAAACCTTATAAGTCTTCATATATTGTAGACGTCCTTATAAATGCAAAAAAAGACCAGCCAGATGGCTGATCTTAGAAATGGCTTGGCGGCGTCCTACTCTCACAGGGGGAAACCCCCAACTACCATCGGCGCTGAAGAGCTTAACTGCCGTGTTCGGAATGGGAACGGGTGTGACCTCTTCGCTATCGCCACCAAACATATCAGGAACGTTGTTCCTTCAAAACTAGATAATAAGAAGGTATTTCATTTTTTAAAAAGCGTTGGTTAAGTCCTCGATCTATTAGTATCAGTCAGCTCCACATGTCGCCACGCTTCCACCTCTGACCTATCAACCTGATCATCTTTCAGGGATCTTACTAGCTTGCGCCATGGGAAATCTCATCTTGAGGGGGGCTTCATGCTTAGATGCTTTCAGCACTTATCCCGTCCGCACGTAGCTACCCAGCTATGCCTTTGGCAAGACAACTGGTACACCAGCGGTGCGTCCATCCCGGTCCTCTCGTACTAAGGACAGCTCCTCTCAAATTTCCTGCGCCCGCGACGGATAGGGACCGAACTGTCTCACGACGTTCTGAACCCAGCTCGCGTACCGCTTTAATGGGCGAACAGCCCAACCCTTGGGACCGACTACAGCCCCAGGATGCGATGAGCCGACATCGAGGTGCCAAACCTCCCCGTCGATGTGGACTCTTGGGGGAGATAAGCCTGTTATCCCCGGGGTAGCTTTTATCCGTTGAGCGATGGCCCTTCCATGCGGAACCACCGGATCACTAAGCCCGACTTTCGTCCCTGCTCGACTTGTAGGTCTCGCAGTCAAGCTCCCTTGTGCCTTTACACTCTACGAATGATTTCCAACCATTCTGAGGGAACCTTTGGGCGCCTCCGTTACTCTTTAGGAGGCGACCGCCCCAGTCAAACTGCCCACCTGACACTGTCTCCCACCCCGATAAGGGGCGCGGGTTAGAATTTCAATACAGCCAGGGTAGTATCCCACCAACGCCTCCACCGAAGCTAGCGCTCCGGCTTCTCAGGCTCCTACCTATCCTGTACAAGCTGTACCAAAATTCAATATCAGGCTGCAGTAAAGCTCCACGGGGTCTTTCCGTCCTGTCGCGGGTAACCTGCATCTTCACAGGTACTATAATTTCACCGAGTCTCTCGTTGAGACAGTGCCCAGATCGTTACACCTTTCGTGCGGGTCGGAACTTACCCGACAAGGAATTTCGCTACCTTAGGACCGTTATAGTTACGGCCGCCGTTTACTGGGGCTTCGGTTCAAAGCTTCGCTTGCGCTAACCTCTCCCCTTAACCTTCCAGCACCGGGCAGGTGTCAGCCCCTATACTTCGCCTTGCGGCTTCGCAGAGACCTGTGTTTTTGCTAAACAGTCGCCTGGGCCTATTCACTGCGGCTTTTCCGGGCTATTCACCCTAAAAAGCACCCCTTCTCCCGAAGTTACGGGGTCATTTTGCCGAGTTCCTTAACGAGAGTTCTCTCGCACACCTTAGGATTCTCTCCTCGCCTACCTGTGTCGGTTTGCGGTACGGGCACCTTACATCTCACTAGAGGCTTTTCTTGGCAGCGTGGAATCAGGAACTTCGGTACTATATTTCCCTCGCCATCACAGCTCCGCCTTAATGGAAACGGGATTTGCCTCGTTTCCGGCCTAACTGCTTGGACGCGCATATCCAACAGCGCGCTTACCCTATCCTTCTGCGTCCCCCCATCGTTCAAACGATGTATAGGTGGTACAGGAATATCAACCTGTTGTCCATCGCCTACGCCTTTCGGCCTCGGCTTAGGTCCCGACTAACCCTGAGCGGACGAGCCTTCCTCAGGAAACCTTAGGCATTCGGTGGAAGGGATTCTCACCCTTCTTTCGCTACTCATACCGGCATTCTCACTTCTAAGCGCTCCACCAGTCCTTCCGGTCTGACTTCAACGCCCTTAGAACGCTCTCCTACCATCGACACCTAATGGTGTCAATCCACAGCTTCGGTGATACGTTTAGCCCCGGTACATTTTCGGCGCGGAGTCACTCGACCAGTGAGCTATTACGCACTCTTTAAATGGTGGCTGCTTCTGAGCCAACATCCTGGTTGTCTAAGCAACTCCACATCCTTTTCCACTTAACGTATACTTTGGGACCTTAGCTGGTGGTCTGGGCTGTTTCCCTTTCGACTACGGATCTTATCACTCGCAGTCTGACTCCCAAGAATAAGTATTTGGCATTCGGAGTTTGACTGAATTCGGTAACCCGTTGGGGGCCCCTAGTCCAATCAGTGCTCTACCTCCAATACTCTCATCTTGAGGCTAGCCCTAAAGCTATTTCGGAGAGAACCAGCTATCTCCAGGTTCGATTGGAATTTCTCCGCTACCCACACCTCATCCCCGCACTTTTCAACGTGCGTGGGTTCGGGCCTCCATTCAGTGTTACCTGAACTTCACCCTGGACATGGGTAGATCACCTGGTTTCGGGTCTACGACCTCATACTCATTCGCCCTATTCAGACTCGCTTTCGCTGCGGCTCCGTCTTATCAACTTAACCTCGCATGAAATCGTAACTCGCCGGTTCATTCTACAAAAGGCACGCCATTACCCATTAACGGGCTTTGACTACTTGTAGGCACACGGTTTCAGGATCTATTTCACTCCCCTTCCGGGGTGCTTTTCACCTTTCCCTCACGGTACTGGTTCACTATCGGTCACTAGGGAGTATTTAGCCTTGGGAGATGGTCCTCCCTGCTTCCGACGGGATTTCTCGTGTCCCGCCGTACTCAGGATCCACTCAGGAGGGAACGAAGTTTCAACTACAGGGTTTTTACCTTCTTTGACGGACCTTTCCAGGTCACTTCATTTACCCCGTTCCTTTGTAACTCCATGTTGAGTGTCCTACAACCCCAAGAGGCAAGCCTCTTGGTTTGGGCTAATTCCGTTTCGCTCGCCGCTACTCAGGAAATCGCATTTGCTTTCTCTTCCTCCGGGTACTTAGATGTTTCAGTTCCCCGGGTCTGCCTTCAGTACCCTATGTATTCAGGTAAAGATACTGTTCCATTACGAACAGTGGGTTTCCCCATTCGGAAATCTCCGGATCAAAGCTTACTTACAGCTCCCCGAAGCATATCGGTGTTAGTCCCGTCCTTCATCGGCTCCTAGTGCCAAGGCATCCACCGTGCGCCCTTTCTAACTTAACCGTTAAAAAGATCTTACAGATGCTTTGAAAAAAATTAATTGCCTTCTATCTATTATCTAGTTTTCAAGGAACAAAGCAGAAAGAATCCATCACATCGTGATGCTTTTCTTTCCTATCTGAATGAATTACTCATTCAAAACTGAACAAAACAAAAGCGCTCTCGTAATTATCCTTAGAAAGGAGGTGATCCAGCCGCACCTTCCGATACGGCTACCTTGTTACGACTTCACCCCAATCATCTGTCCCACCTTAGGCGGCTGGCTCCATAAAGGTTACCTCACCGACTTCGGGTGTTACAAACTCTCGTGGTGTGACGGGCGGTGTGTACAAGGCCCGGGAACGTATTCACCGCGGCATGCTGATCCGCGATTACTAGCGATTCCGGCTTCATGTAGGCGAGTTGCAGCCTACAATCCGAACTGAGAATGGCTTTATGGGATTCGCTTACCTTCGCAGGTTTGCAGCCCTTTGTACCATCCATTGTAGCACGTGTGTAGCCCAGGTCATAAGGGGCATGATGATTTGACGTCATCCCCACCTTCCTCCGGTTTGTCACCGGCAGTCACCTTAGAGTGCCCAACTGAATGCTGGCAACTAAGATCAAGGGTTGCGCTCGTTGCGGGACTTAACCCAACATCTCACGACACGAGCTGACGACAACCATGCACCACCTGTCACTCTGTCCCCCGAAGGGGAAAGCCCTATCTCTAGGGTTGTCAGAGGATGTCAAGACCTGGTAAGGTTCTTCGCGTTGCTTCGAATTAAACCACATGCTCCACCGCTTGTGCGGGCCCCCGTCAATTCCTTTGAGTTTCAGCCTTGCGGCCGTACTCCCCAGGCGGAGTGCTTAATGCGTTAGCTGCAGCACTAAAGGGCGGAAACCCTCTAACACTTAGCACTCATCGTTTACGGCGTGGACTACCAGGGTATCTAATCCTGTTTGCTCCCCACGCTTTCGCGCCTCAGTGTCAGTTACAGACCAGAAAGTCGCCTTCGCCACTGGTGTTCCTCCAAATCTCTACGCATTTCACCGCTACACTTGGAATTCCACTTTCCTCTTCTGCACTCAAGTTCCCCAGTTTCCAATGACCCTCCACGGTTGAGCCGTGGGCTTTCACATCAGACTTAAAGAACCACCTGCGCGCGCTTTACGCCCAATAATTCCGGACAACGCTTGCCACCTACGTATTACCGCGGCTGCTGGCACGTAGTTAGCCGTGGCTTTCTGGTTAGGTACCGTCAAGGTACCAGCAGTTACTCTGGTACTTGTTCTTCCCTAACAACAGAACTTTACGACCCGAAGGCCTTCTTCGTTCACGCGGCGTTGCTCCGTCAGACTTTCGTCCATTGCGGAAGATTCCCTACTGCTGCCTCCCGTAGGAGTCTGGGCCGTGTCTCAGTCCCAGTGTGGCCGATCACCCTCTCAGGTCGGCTACGCATCGTCGCCTTGGTGAGCCATTACCTCACCAACTAGCTAATGCGCCGCGGGCCCATCTATAAGTGACAGCGTAAACCGTCTTTCCATCTTCTCTCATGCGAGAAAAGAACGTATCCGGTATTAGCTCCGGTTTCCCGAAGTTATCCCAGTCTTATAGGCAGGTTGCCCACGTGTTACTCACCCGTCCGCCGCTAATCTCAGGGAGCAAGCTCCCATCGATTCGCTCGACTTGCATGTATTAGGCACGCCGCCAGCGTTCGTCCTGAGCCAGGATCAAACTCTCCGAAGAAATGTTTGACTTGCTCATTTTGCTTTTTTGATAGTGTGTGCTCACTTAAAATTTAACGTTGGCGCTTTGTTTTGTTCAGTTTTCAAAGAGCAATTTCACAATCGTTCTTTCGAACGGCTTGTTTATTCATCATAACATCTTATTGATTAGTTGTCAACTTCTGCGAAGTTTTAAACTTATTTTAAATCGCTGTGTTTCTCAGCGACCATTTCATCTTATCATTTTCATAGTAAGAAGTCAATAGTTATTATTTTTGTTTTGGTAATCTACCAAAAGCGGATGACGTTCTTCGTTTGTCTTAGTTGGTGCTTATTTATATTAATCCAATTTCACTTTAAAGTCAACGCTTTTTCTTTATTTCTTATTTTAATATCCTGCACAGTTTATTAGCATCTTCAGTTTATCAACAATTCCAAGGCATTACTTATATAATAGGAAGAGTTGTAACCATACATTATTGCCTGTTGTTGATTGAGTAATCTCAAGCTGCTGGGACGCAAAGTATGAAATAGGGCCCTTGCTAGCTCCTTCATCTAAAACCTCTAAGCAGTTTATTTCTCTGCAACCATCTATACTGTGACCTTACATACCAATAGGTCTAATACGTATCTTTCGTATCATTATATCCTTTTTTATAAAAAGCATCTTAATGGAATATCACCAAGTTGACTTCACAATTTCCATTATGCTATTATATAACCAAGTAATATAATCGGAATAGTTAATTTTATGCTTTTACATGCTAACTTTAAATAAAACTTAGCTAAGGAAAAGGAGATGGGAATATGACAGCAGCAATGGTAATACCAGGTGCGGAATCTTTTTTCATACCCGGCAATTCCATCGGCATTCTTATTTGCCATGGTTTTAATGGAACACCACAAAGCGTAAGGTATTTAGGTGAAAAATTCGCTGCAAAAGGCTTTACTGTCTTCGCTCCTAGACTGGCAGGCCACGGAACGGATGAATATGAGATGGAAACGATACATTATCAGGAATGGATAAAAGATGTAGAAATGGCCTATGCAAAATTAAAGCGTACATGCACCCATGTATTCGCTATTGGACAATCAATGGGAGGCGCCCTTGTCCTGGATTTGGCGACAAAAATGGCTTGTGATGGAATTCTCACCATAAATGCCGCTCTCGAAGTTCCTGAATATGAAATATATCGGAACCAGTCGGTTCCACGCTTCATTCCTGAAGGTAAGCCTGACATAAAAGACAATACAACTAAAGAAATCACATATAATCAAGTTTCGTCAAAAGCGATTAATCAATTGCTTGATATAATGGAACATACCAGTCAAAAACTTATAGAGGTTTCGTGCCCCATACTTCTCTTCCATTCTCCAGAAGATCACGTTGTACCAGACTCTTGCTCCTATCAGATTTACGAAACTGTCATGTCCGTTGATAAGGAGATGGCGCCCCTTGAAAATTCATATCATGTGGCCTCGTTGGATCATGACAAAGATCATATCATTGAACGGTCATACCAGTTCATTCAAAAGTTAAGTAAAAGGGCAATAATCGCTTCTTAAACTCCTTTTCCTCCATATAAATTATGTTTACCCCTACACTCCATGGGTATATATAGTATATAAAGAAAAAGGAGGTAACATAATGAGCGGTTTATCAGACAAACTAAAAAGCACTGTAAATAAAGTTAAAGGTGAAACGAAAGACCAAGTCGGAAACGCGAAAAATGATCCTCACTTACAAGCAGAAGGTAAAGTCGATAAATTAAAAGGCAATCTCCAAGATGGCATTGGTAAACTGAAAAATAACCGTTAATTGCAATGCTGGATACTTCATTCACTCAATACTCTTAATTTGAACATTTCAATTCAATAAAATTGACCCCCCTTAAATAGAGAAGAGGCGGCAGATAATCTGCCGCCTCTTCTCTATTTAATTTGCTTGAATAACCACGACACACATATCATCAGGTTGATCTTGCTGCATTTCCGGGGACATCAATAAATCAATAGGGGGAGTTTCTTTGCAATCAAACCATCTCGTTGAGACCGCTTCTCGTATTTGGTCGAGCCCTTCCGTCCCTTCTCGATCTATAGCTTCCATGACTCCATCCGTAAATAGCATAAGCTGAATCTTCTCTTCATAATGAATGATGGATTTCTCTATTTTCATCTCGGTGAAAAAACCGACAGGACATGTCCCTTTTGAAAGTGAGACCACTTTTCCATCATCTAATGAAGCGAAGCCTGGAGGATGTCCGGCATTCACATATTCCACTGTCTTTTGCTCTGTATCAATGATCATATAAATCGCGGTAAAATAATAATGCACTTGGTTTTCTTCTTTATTAAGGGTACTCATCCAGCGATTCATTTCGTTTATTACTGCCACTGGATCTGTATGTGTCCTGATGGCATCTCTCAAAACGGAGGAAATGAACATACAAACAAGTGAGGCTGATATGCCATGCCCCATCATATCCAATAGGATGATCCCATACCGATTTTCATCAATGCGGTGCCAATAATACATATCCCCTGCTAATTTATTCGCAGGTAAGTATGATGCTCTAATAGTTAAGTGGTCATTTAAAATGGGCTCACTTAATAAACTGCTTTGGACCTGCATGGAGAGATCCAATTCGTTGCGAATTTTTTCATCCTGCATTTTATGCCAATCTTTTTCATATTTAAGTCTTAACCCCACACGAATTCGCGCAAGTAAATCTATTTTATTGATAGGCTTCATTATATAATCAATCCCGCCCACATCAAGTGCCTCGGCCACCTTGTTTGAATCTTCAAGAGCGGTCACAAAAATAACGGGTATATCTTTAAGGTGAGGAATGCTTTGAAGTCTCCTGCACGCCTCTATCCCATCGATCTCCGGCATCATGATATCAAGCAGAATGATATCAACTGAAGTCTCTTTAGGTTGCGGACTATCCACCTGTAAATATTCAAACATCTCAACTGCTGAAGTTAATGATAGAAAATCCGTATAGCCAGCTCGCTTTAGAATTTTCTCTATAACGAAAAGGTTAACCTGGTTATCATCTACGATTAAAATCGTCATTCTTTCATTCCCCTTTTGGCTTATATCGAGCGACAACATTTATCTTCATTATATGGATCAGTACTTGATTAAAGCTCCCATAACAGGGATTTTTCCATTATATTATAACGAAGTTCGGTCTCTTTTAATAATAATAAACCACTATAGCTGTCCTGCATGGAGACCAACTCATTATTTATACCCCTTCCTCAGACACCTTAAACATAAAAATGCAAAAAAACGAAAAATAAATTATATGCTCTAAATTAAAAAGAAAGAGTCCGCAAATATGCGAACTCTTTCTTTTTACAACTTCCGGTAAATTCGTTCCTTTGAGTCAAATTCCTCATAATCTCCCGAAAAGGATGATGTATGAAGTGTTTCCTTACTACCAACTGCAAGAAAACCGTCTTTGCTAAGACTGTCATAAAACAACTGATTGACATAGGTCTGTAATTCACCAGTAAAGTAAATCATCACGTTCCTGCACATGATGATATGAAACTCATTGAACGAACCATCAGTAACTAAATTATGCTGGAAAAACACAATGTTTTTAAGGAGACTCGAATCAAGATAGGCATTTTGGTAATCGGTCGTGTAATACTCCGAAAATTCTTGGTTACCGCCTGCATGCAGATAGTTTTTCGTATAAGACTGCATTCTATTTAAAGGTAATATCCCTTTTTCCGCATGACGGAGGACTTCATCATTCATATCAGTGGCATAAATCCTCGCCTTATCATATAGTCCTTCTTCCTTGAGGATGATCGCCATGGAAAAGGCTTCTTCACCGGTCGAACAGCCCGCATGCCAAATTCTGATTTCCGGAAGGTTTTTCAGGAGCGGAACGATATTTAAACGAAAAGCTTTAAAGAAATCCGGATCGCGAAACATTTCAGTGACATTTATTGAAAAATCTTTCAAAAGCTTCTCGACATACCCTTTTTCATATAAAACCATTTCTATCATTCCGCTAATCCTGCGAATATGGTCCAGCCTCATTCTATTTTCAACTCTTCTTTTTATAGAAGAACGCATATACTTGCGAAAGTCAAACCCAGAAACGGAATAAATGGCCTCTAACAATAATTCGATTTCTATATCTTCTCTTTCTTCAATCGTTAAAGTATCCTTCATGCAAAACCTTCCTTATCCGTACTATCAATCATTCAATTAATTAGTCAACCATACTCTTAGGACGGATAACAGCTGATCTAATTTTAATGGCTTGCTGACATAATCGGAAGCGCCAGCCTTCAGGCATTTTTCCCTATCGCCTTTCATCGCTTTGGCCGTTAGCGCGATGATTGGAAGATTCTCGAATTTACTTTGCTCACGAATTCTGGTCATCGTTTCGTAACCGTCCATGCCTGGCATCATGATATCCATCAATATTACATCTATATCGTTTCCTTTTTCAAGGAGTTCCAAACATTCGTACCCGTTTTCAGCTGTAAGGATTTCCATCCCCTCATGCTTAAGGGCATTTTTCAGTGCAAATATATTACGGTGGTCATCATCGACGACCAGCACTCTTTTATTGCAGAATGGTTTTGTCTTATTCTGATTTTCTTCATCCATTATTACTACATCCGGTTCTTCCTGACCGTCAAATGGTGCGGCAGAATCATCGTGGCTGGCTGCTGCCACTTCTGGAGAAGCAGCTATTGCTTCGCCTGCATTTTTGAAGCCCTCCGGCATGCTCGGAATAAAGAAAGTAAAGGTACTGCCTTGCCCTTCTTCACTATCTACGATGACCCATCCTCCTAGAAGTTTGGCAAACTCCCGGCAAATCGATAGCCCAAGTCCTGTACCGCCATATTTTCTCATTGTAGCTCCATCACCTTGCTGGAACGCTTCGAAGATAAGTTTTTGCTTATCTTTTGAAATTCCGATGCCCGTATCCGTCACCTTAATTTCAACCCAATTGCTAGCTCCTTTTGTCTGTATCCATTGTGCTACATTTTCTTCATCAGCTTTTTTGATTTGGACAGACACAGAACCCTTTTCTGTGAATTTAAATGCATTGGATAATAGGTTTTTCAAAATTTGCTGGAAGCGCTGTTCATCCGTAAAGAAAATATCCGGTACATTTTTATCTTTTTCTATTTTAAAGTCAATGTTCTTTTTCTTTGCTACATGATCGAAGTTACGGTGTAATAACTCGGGAAGTTCACTCATATTCATTTCGTCAAAGACCACTTCGAGCTTTCCGACTTCAACTTTCGATAAATCCAAAATGTCATTGATCAACGTTAATAAATCTTGACCTGATGAGTTAATGACACGAGCGAATTCCTGTTGCTCTTCATTTAATTTACTATCATTTGGATCGGAAAGCATTTCTGATAAAATCAAAATACTATTGAGCGGCGTCCGCAATTCATGGGACATATTTGCCATGAACTCCGATTTATATTTTGAACTTAACTTCAATTCTTCCGCTTGTTTTTCAAGATTTAATTTTGTGACTTGAAGCTCTTTCGATTTTTCTTCAGTTTCACGATTTCTCTCTTCTAATTGTTCATTGATCATTCTCAACTCTTCAGCCTGTGTTTGCAGTTCCTCTGATTGGGCTTGCATTTCCTCTGACTGTGATTGCAATTCTTCCGATTGAGCCTGTAACTCTTCGGTCTGTGCCTGTGATTCTTTCAATAAACGCTCTATTTCCATCCGACCCTCAACATTATTAATCGTGATGCCCAGAGTATCAAGAACCTGGTTCAGGAAATGTTTTTGCAACTTCGTAAAGGTCTCCAAGCTTGCCAGTTCAACCATCGCCACAACTTCATCCTCAAAAACGACTGGCGCGATGGCAATGCTTTTCGGGCTTACTTCCCCTAATCCTGTTTTAACCAATTGGAAATCTTCAGGGATATCTTCAATGACCTTCGATTTCTTTTCAAGGGCGCATTGTCCGATCAAACCTTCGCCCATACGGAATTCACGTCTGCCTGAGTCTTCGCCGTCTCCCGCAAAGCTGGCAAGTTTAACAAAACGCATATCCCTGCCCTCACCCCGTTTGACGTAAAAAGCTCCAAGTGAAGCTCCCATCATCGGTGCAAGCCTGGTAATGAACCGGTCAGCAAGAACTTCCACATCAACAATGCGCTGATACATGGTAGCTATATCTGCAACCCGGGTCTGGATCCAGTTCTGTTCACTGATCTTTTCAGTGAAGTCTTTCTCTTTTTGATTATAGACTTCAAGCGATTCCGCCATATCATTGAACGATCTCGCGATATCACCAATTTCATCAGTAGTCCGAACCGGAATTCTTGGTACGACCGATAAATTTTTAAAATCGATGTTTTTGATGACCTTCGTAATGGATTGCAGATCTTTCGATGTACTGCGGATCATCCAAACAACCGTTACGGAAATAACCAAAATACTGAGAATAACCGCGAAAATCACAAAACCGATCATATCCTCATAGGTTTGTTTTGAATTTTTTAAGGTATCTTTCATGACACCTTCTTGGTAATCCTTAAAGTCATCCATCGTACTGATGACTTTCGTACGTTTTTCCCTCTGGTCGTCCATCAGGCTTGAAAGATTATCCGAAGAGTTTCCCGATTTTATCTTTTGGATGATCTCAGCCTCCGTTATGGAGTAAGAAGCATATTGAGTCTCGAACTCTTTCAATAATTGCTTTGCTTTCAACTTATTTAACGTACCTGATAAACCAGCAATTTTTGATTCAATCAAACTATGATTCTCATTGATGATTTCGAGGCTCTCTGCTCTTTCTTCTTTGTTTGCGTCATTAGCTGCAAACAGAATCTCACGGTCCGACCTTGAAAAAAGCTGACGGATTTCCATCGAAGCTTGAACTTTTTCATAACGATTTTCAACTATTTCAGTCATGCTGCTCTTTAAATTGTTAAGCGTGACCATCATGAAAGAAAGTAAAATAGCCAAGAAAAGCAAGATTAAACCAAACCCCAACATTTGCTTCTTCTTAAAACCCATTTTCCCGCCCACCTTCAATACTTATTTATAACAGCCCGAAATAAACGGCATTGCAAAATAAATCTTAATACTATCATTAGCTTTTTAAGAATTTTCCTTATGTCATAAAATGATATATGGATAGATTCATTACTCAAAATCAATTTTAACATTTTCCAATCTAAAATGCTTACCTACAGTGTTAATTTAAATGAATTCATTTTCCAATTAAGTAGCAGTCTGCCTTTTCCATTGTTTTGAAAACCAAAGGCCATTATTCGAACCGCGAAGCTTTTTTTATCAGTATTAATACATAATAAAAACCGAAAGTTTCCACCTTCGGCTCTTATTGTAATCCTTATTATTTTATCTTCTTCACTTCCACATATAAAACATGGTGGCCGTCCATTTCCTTTACAGTAAATTCATATCCGGCGTAATCAATTTTATCCCCGACGGCAATCTCAAATCTGCCTGTCAGGAACCATCCTCCCAATGTATCGATATCTTCCTCTGGCAAATCGATCGCAAGGGTATCATTGACATCTTCAACCAATGTTTTTGCGTCGAATACATAATGTCCCTCATCAATTTTTTGAATAAGCGGACGTTCATCCTGATCAAACTCATCCCGGATTTCCCCGACGATTTCTTCAAGGATGTCTTCCACCGTAACAAGACCTGCAGTTCCGCCATATTCATCAGTCAAAACGGCCATATGGATCCGTTCTTTCTGCATTTTCAGCAGCAGATCATGAATGGCAATCGTTTCAAGAACGCGGATGACTGGTGTTACAAAGGAATCCACCGTCAAAGCTGTTACATTTTCTTCTGTAATCGTAGCTGTATAAAGTCGCTTGATATTGACCATTCCCACGACATTATCTTTATCACCTTCTATGACCGGGTACCTTGTGTATTGTTCTTCTTGAATCAGTTCAACAACTTCCAATAATGGCATGCCCTTTTCGATAACTGTCATTTCCGTACGCGGAACCATGATCTCATTGGCAATACGCTCATCAAATTCAAATATCTGGTTCACATATTTATATTCCGATTGGTTAATCTCACCGCTTTTATAGCTTTCCGATAAAATGATGCGCAGTTCTTCTTCAGAATGGGCCATTTCAGACTCAGAAGCAGGCTTTAATCCAAATATGCCTGTTAGGAGACGGGCAGAACCATTCAGTAACCAAATAAATGGGTACAAAATACGGTAAAAAAGAATTAACGGCTTTGCAAAAAGCAAGGTTACCTCTTCTGCCTTTTGAATCGCAACTGTTTTTGGTGCCAATTCCCCGACTACAACATGAAGGAATGTTACAGAACCGAATGCAATTACGAAAGAGATGATGTGACCTACAGATTCCTCTAATCCCCATTTATGGAACAATGGTTTTAAGATCGCTTCTACTGTCGGTTCACCCAACACCCCTAAACCTAAGGCGGTTACTGTAATTCCCAATTGACAGGCCGATAAGTACTCATCGATATGGGATGTCACTTTTTTGGCTGCCAGTGCATTTCTATGCCCTTCTTCAATCAACTGATTGATTCGGGAACTTCTGACTTTCACGATTGCAAATTCCGATGCAACGAAAAATGCGGTTAATGCTATTAATACAGCTACTGCTAATAATTTTATAAAAATCTCCAATATGTGCGGGTTCACCATGTATAGTGCCTATCCTTTTGATTAGACATACACGGTTTAATCCCAAGCACCTCCTGTATAAATGGTTATTTTCGTTTCACAAAGCGATTTCTGACATGAACCAAAACCATTTAGCCTATATCGTTAATATGCACCTTTGTGAATAAAACTATAGGGAATAAATTTCAATCATACCAGCAACACTAGTAATGATTGGATCAAGGCCATGCTTTCACGGGATATCTGTTTTTTTAGAAGGAGCTCATTTTTTTCATCCTTTTTGATCAAGCTGATGACTTCCTGAAGCTCCTCGTTCAGGCCATCCATTTTGTTCTTCAGTTGAAGACCCGTTTCCTCAATTGCTGATGAGGCTTCCATGTCCTGTTTAAATATTTCTTTTATGTCTTCCAATGAAAGGTTCTCTCTTTTATATCCCTCGATACGGCGGAGCCTTTCAAGTTCACCGACTGTATAATAACGGTAATTAGAGGCGGAACGTTCTGCTTTAAGCAGGCCTAAGTTCGTATAATAATCAACGGTCCGTTTCGTAACATTCGCCATTTCCGCCAACTCGCCAATCTTTAAAGTCTCGTTCCCAATATAACCCCTCCAAACCGTCACGTGATGGTTTAGGCAAACTAAAAGTATGCCTTTTCCGCCATGACGTTTTATTCTATTCCCTAATCGTACATCATTTTTATAGAAATGAAAAATATATATTATTGGATAAAAGGATATTCTCATCTTTACCCTTCATTGGAAAAACAAAAACCGATTAATTGAATAATCGGTTTAATTTATGATTTAATCATCATTCTATTTTTTTGTTTTAACTGAGAATTGATTGCTCAATATCTTAGGACCGCATTGGCATAGGGAAGAATGCTTCAGCTTTTTTATTGGTGTTCCGCATGTTTCACAGACTTTTGCTACCATATATACTGTCCACCTCACTTTAACTTCTTATTATACATATTATATTACTTTGATATTATAATCAATACTAAATTAAAATAATTATTAATAAGAAGAGTCTTTGGATCTTCACTTGTTTTAATTAGCATCCCTCTTCACAACTAATTAAAATAAGGATAAACTGTAATAAAACATATCAGGAAGGTTGGTATTTGATGACGAGTGAAATTCGAACTATTCCCCGTCCCTTAGTACGTACGAATCAATGGATCATTTTGTTAAGCGTAGCCACTGCCTTATTAACGGGACAAATATGGATCTTAGCGATTCCTTTAGCAGCGGGACTTTTAGGTCTTTTCTTTAATTTCAATCCAGTCATGCGTCTCGCAAAGCTATTTCTGAAAAAGAAGCCCTCCGATTATATTCCTGAAGATCATTCACAGCAACAATTCAACCAGGCCATTGCAGTCGTTTGCTTAGGACTTGGATTGACTTCTTTTTTACTGGGTTTGAATGTTATCGGTTATATATTCACTTTGATGGTCGGAATGGCATCTCTCATAGCCATTCTAGGATTCTGCATCGGCTGCTTTATCCTTTATCAATGGAAGCAATATTCCTATCGCCGATCTCTTCGCTAAAAAGTGCACATAATGGGACTGACTAGCGTCAGTCCCATTTTATTATTCGGTTGCACGTAAGGAATTACTCTTTTTAACCCAAATAGTGGCCAATGCGATCAATAAAATTAAAACAGCTTGCGGCACCAGCGTTTCCATTGTTGGATAAAGACCTATCGTTTCTACAAACGGGAAGGTGCTGATCGTATTTGTCTGTATAACTTGCGAAACCTGAAGTGAATGGATAGAGACTCCAAGAATCTTGAAAGCCAAGGCATATATGAATATCGTTGCAACTTTAAAGAATAGGGTCATCGGTAATTTCACACTGTAGCGCAGCATGATGAAACCAATTACCACTAAAATGAGGAAGGCAAGGAAAATTCCGCTCAACAGCTGCTTTAATTCCATATAAGGAGCCATTCCAGCATAAAAGATAATGGTCTCCGCACCTTCACGGAATATCGACAGAAAACTGATTAAAGCGAAAGAGATGATGCTTCCCGTCGCAATGGCTTGGTTCATTTGCTTGCCGATATACCGGTTCCATGCATGAACATTCGATTTACTATGAAGCCAAAGGCCAATTGTCAACATCATAGATACTGCTATTATTCCAGTGATTCCCTCAATATATTCCCGGCTTGACGCAGCCGTGATCTGGGAGAAAACGATATTGATTATGATTGCCAATATGCAACTGGCAACTAAACCCGCACCACCCCCTGTCCAAATCCATTTTTGTTTGTCCGCTTGCCCGATTTTCTTTAGGAAAGACAGCAATGTAGCTACAATCAAGAGTGCTTCCAACCCTTCCCGTAAAAGGATCAGAGCTGCATCCCATGTTGTATAACCCGTATCCTCAATTAAAGGGAGTAACCTTGTGTTTAAATCGGATACGATTCCCTTTGCTTCATTCGCCTTTACCTTTTTCGATTGCAATAGGCTGATTGCGGTCGGGACTTTCGTTTCCATATCGCTGTAAAGCTTGCTGTCCCTTGTGGAAACCTCCCCTTCTACATTAGGCCAAATTGTTAAGATTTCATTTAGCTTATCAACGGCAGAATCGATTTCATCCTTTTCAATATCCGTTGCACTTCCTTGTAAAAGTTCTGTTACATCCACAAGTGAATATGTGTTCTTCTGGCTTCCTACTTCAACTTTACCAGCAAGGAAATCCTCGATTAGACCCTTCAATTCAGTTAGATTTCTTTGGGCTTTTTCCGGATCAGGTGGGTCTTGGGTAATCGCTATCCGCACAAAGGCCATTTTCGTTTCAAACTCACCATATGTAGCAACACTTTTCTCCCTGACAATGACCTCTGCATCGGTCCATTGATTCAGGAGATTGGTATATTGAACTTTAGCTTGATCAAAGTCACCTTCATTTATCAAAGCTTCCAACTTATCTATTAAAGGAAGTATTGCTTCTAACCGTTCTTTATAGTCCGTATTATCAACAGGGTTTTCGTTTGTATCATAAATAACAAGAGTACTTGATAATGCCGATAATCGCTTTTTGATTTCATCTGTGGAGGCTTGGTCGCTCACAGCACTTTTTACAGCGGATAGCTTCTCGTCGACTTTCCTCGCACTCTCGCTGTCCGTTTTTATCGTTTTCCAATCTTGCTCGAATAGATCAATATTTTTCGATACTTCCTCAAGGTCGCCTGATTTTACCTTCATTAAACTATCGCCGATATAAACAAAAAGCTGATCATGGTTTTCACCCGCCGCAACCATCCTTATATCAGTTGAAAGAAATAAAAGGCTGACGACTAAAACCAATATCCCACTCTTCCATCTAGAAACGGTCATACTGGTACCTCCTTATTCATGAACTAAAATCGCCAACCGGATAATATCCATGCTGGCGATTTTCATGTCCTCATTTGTAATTCAATTTAGCCAAAAAGGGAATCGCCAATATAGCCACTCTTTTTCACGCCTGGTAAACAAGCGAACATGGCACTGCCCCTGTGAACGATATATTCGTTGAGCTTATCATTTTTCGCCAGTCGCTCCTGTATGGGAATGAATTGTTTACTTGGGTTTCGCTGATAACAAATGAATAGCAGGCCGGCATTGAAGCTTCCTGTTTTGGGATCCATTCCATCTGCATATGAATAGGGACGCCGCAGTATCTTTGCTTTTCCGTCCCCCCTGGATAGACTCATATGCGAATCTTCTGGAATGATCCGATTTCCATTTGGGTCTTTAGCTTTCAGATCAACGCTATCAAACTCATTCTTCATTCCTAGTGGAGCTCCACTGTCTCGATGGCGGCCAAACGTATTTTCTTGTTCTTTCAATATTGTGCGGTCCCAAACTTCAATGTACATCTGGATTCGGCGCACCACCATGTAACTGCCTCCAACAAGCCAGTCAGGTCCGTCCTCAGCCTTCACCCAGACATGCTCATTCATTTCACTGTCATTATTCGTATCCGGATTGACAGTCCCATCCTTAAACCCGAATAAGTTCCGCGGTGTCGTTTTTTGTGTATCGGCTTGCTTAGTACGTTGAAACCCTGTCTGTGCCCAATGAATGATCGTTTTGCCTCTTCCGATTCTCACTAAGTTCCGAACGGCATGAAAAGCCACTTGAAGATCATCTGCACATGCTTGAATACAAATATCCCCGCCGCTCCATTCATCTTCTAACGCATCTAAAGGGAATTTGGGCAGGTCCTTTAATTCAGCAGGTCTTTTCGATTTCAAGCCAAATCGATCTTTGCCATCCTTCGAAAATAGGGTCGGACCCACTCCAAAAGTGATCGTTAAATTGGAAGGTGATAATTCTTTCGCTTCCCCCGTATCTTTTGGGGGCATATTCGTATTAAGAGATGCTTCACCAATCAAATTTCCCGCTGTCATCTGAGCCGCAGCCTCTGTCCAATCTTTAAACAACTGGATTAAGTCGGACCTTTTTTCTGTGGTTACTTCCAATGATGCGAAATAAAGGTTATCTTGCGCTTCAGTGGTGATACCAGCTTGATGCGCTCCATAAAAAGGAACAATATCCTTAGTTTGTCCCTTTGCCTCTTGTTCAGTAAGAGAAAGCAGCCCTCCAAATCCAGATGCTCCTATCACGACTCCGATTCCACCGACCCCTGCCGTTTTCAACACATTTCGACGACTCACCTTTTTTGTAAAAAGCCCGGTTGCATCTTTCGGCGTATTTTCTTTCAATTATGATTCCTCCGTTACAATCCCTATTTGCGAAAGTGGTTCAGCTAATGCATCAATTGCTTGGCTTAACTCTTTGACTTCAGATTCTTTTAAATCCGTATATGAGATGTAGCCATTCCCATCTTTATGCTTTTCAAGCAAACCGTATACATCGTCAAAACGTTGTTGGATTTCCGCAGCAAGCTTCGCATCCTTTTCTTTTAGCGCAGGAGTAAGCAGTTCATAGATCTTTTCTGCACCTTCAACATTTGCAACGAAATCATATAAATCGGTATGGGAGTATCGGTCCTCTTCTCCTGTAACCTTACTGGTAGAAACTTCATTCAATAAATCCACCGCACCCGTGATCAACAAATCAGGTGTTACCTTAACCGTTTCAACTTTGGCTCGAAGCAAATTGACATCACTCATTAATTGATCTGCATACTTTTCGTATCCCTTTGTTGTATTTTCTTGCCATAGCCCCATTTCAATCCGATGATAACCGCCCCATTCTGCATCTTTGACATCCCCTTCACGCGCATCGATTTTGGGATCAAGATCCCCAAATACTTCAGCGATGGGTTCCGCTCTCTCATAATGCATGCGGGCTGGTGCGTATATCTCCTTCGCTTTTTCAATATCACCGGAAGATACTGCCGTAGTGAATTCTTCCGTTGCGTTCACGAACTCTTCTATTTCACCAATCGCATATTCCCGGTACTCGCTAGATACATCATCAAGCTTACTCGCACTAGCTTCTTTGGCGTTATCGTCAGCCGGCTTGGCTTCTTCCTTTTCCTGCGCACAGCCAAATAATAGGCTGGTTGATAGTAAGACTGCTAATGACGCCTTTGCTTTCTTCATTTTGTATTCTCCCTTTGAAATGATTTGTAGATTCATATTAGCAGATACTGATAATCATTATCAATATATATTTTAATGGAAACGTGACAAATTCATTCTCTTTATAAAAATTCAACTATATCCCTTTTGCTTTCGTAGGATAAGTAGCTCCCAGCTGGCTAAAAATAAAAAAGGCAGCCTACATATCAGCTACCTTTCACGCTCACTCATTAACTTGTCATTTTCTTTGTCCATGATTTTTGTGATATCCTCCACAAATTGATTGATCAATATTAGCTCTTGCTCATTATAAGCGGAGCATAACTCCTTGGTGGCCATAGAGAGCGATTGATAGTGCGATTTAATCTGTTCCTGCCTTTCGGGTATCGGTGCAATCATTACCCGTCTTCCGTCCAATTGATCTCGTTCTCTTTTAACATAACCGGATTTCTCAAGGCGATTGATCAGTGCTGTAACCGATCCCGTGCTCAATCCTGTAATTTTGGATAATTCACCAGCGGTAATCGGTCCTGTTTCATTCAATATTTCAGCACTCTTTAAGTCCGTATGGGACACCCCTATTTTATGGGCCATATTTTGTTGAAATAAAACGGATCTCATTCCATACCGCTGCAATCTGTGTGTTAAACTCTCTAACAGTGCTGCATTCACCCTATTAACGCTTGACATAAAATGCCACCCCTTTTACACTTAAATTTATCTTGATTTTCAAGATAAATGTTTTGTTTCATCTTAACGTTTACCCTTCAACCATGTAAAGGGAATTCATGAGCTGGTTGATACGAAGGAGGAAAATAAATGAACGTTCAAAAAAAACAAAAATTCATTGTTGCCGGTTTACTATTGGGTATCTTGATGTCAGCAATGGATAATACGATTGTTGCGACTGCAATGGGAACGATCGTTTCTGATTTAGGTGGATTCGATAAGTTTGTATGGGTGACATCTGCCTATATGGTCGCTACGATGGCAAGTATGCCGATATTCGGAAAGCTTTCCGACATGTATGGAAGAAAGAGGTTTTTTATTTTTGGACTTATAGTCTTTTTAATCGGTTCCGCTTTATGTGGCATGGCTCAGAGCATCGTGCAGTTAAGTATCTTCCGTGCAATCCAAGGGATAGGCGGAGGCGCTTTGATGCCTATAGCCTTTACGATCATTTTTGATATTTTCCCACCTGAAAAACGCGGAAAATTAACGGGCCTATTCGGCGCTGTATTTGGAGCATCAAGCGTATTGGGACCACTTTTAGGTGCATATATTACTGAATACTCCAGCTGGCACTGGATTTTCTACGTCAATGTTCCGATTGGGATCATTTCTTTATTTTTCATCTGGAATTATTACAAGGAGTCACCCAACACCCAAGAGCAAAAAATTGATTGGGGTGGCGCAGCAACTCTCGTCATTGCGGTTATCAGCTTAATGTTCGCTCTCGAACTAGGCGGGGAGTATGGCTGGAGTTCCTCTCCTATCATAGGTCTGTTTGCCAGTTTTGTGGTTTTCTTCGTTTCATTTTTCTTTTTCGAAAAAAGAGCTAAAGATCCAATCATTTCATTATGGCTATTTAAAAGGCGATTATTTGCCACTTCTCAGATTTTAGCCATTCTTTATGGCGGTACATTCATTATTTTAACCGTCTATATTCCGATTTTCGTGCAGGCAGTTTACGGTGGTTCCGCAACAAATGCCGGATTGATCCTAACTCCCATGATGCTTGGTTCTGTATTCGGCAGTGCAGTTGGCGGGATATTCAATACAAAGACAAGCTTTCGCAACTTAATGACGATTTCCGTCATCTGTTATTTTGCAGGTATGCTTTTATTAGGGACCATCACCCCTGATACCAGCAGGACTTTATTAACTTTGTACATGATTTTGACTGGGTTTGGCATGGGCTTTTCCTTCTCCCTTTTGCCTATTGCGTCCATTCACAACTTGGAACCTAGATTCCGGGGGTCGGCCAACTCAACAAACTCATTCCTCCGTTCTTTTGGGATGACACTCGGTGTAACGATTTATGGAGCGATTCAGAACAATGTATTCACAAGTAAAATGACGGATGCGTTTAAAGGAATGCAAAGGGGTCCGGATATAGCCGGGTTGATGGAGGACCCACGACAGCTCTTCCAATCGGACGCACGTGCCGAGATTCCGGACTTTATCCTGGATAAAATCGTTCATGCGATGTCCGATTCGATATCATTGATATTCACCTTGGCTCTCATTCCGATCGGTCTTGCAGCAATCACTGTGTTCTTTATGGGAAAAACAAGAGTGGAAACACCTTCGAAAGAGGAATCATTACAATAAATAAAAGCGCTGGAATTCCAGCGCTTTTTGTTTTTCTATATAGGAGGTAAAGTTTGCCGAAAAATCATTCCACTACTAAAATATAAGTAACACATTCACATACCGAGGTGAGAAGTTTGAAGATCGTATGTTTTGGAGACAGTTTAACCAGAGGCATTTCTTATGTTAAGGGCCGCCTTCGCATTATTAAAGAAAATTATCCGAACTCTTTAGCTAAGCTAACAGAATCTTTGCCATTCGTGGAAGTATTGAATAAAGGGGTTTTCAATGACAATTCCGACCTGTTGGTTAGCCGGATCGAGAAAGACGTCATGTCGGAAAATCCCGATATCGTATTAATAGAGGTCGGTGGAAACGACTGTAACTTCCATTGGGACGAAGTAGCTAAGAATCCAGAAGGTGACCATGAGCCTATCGTTCCAATCGAACGCTATCTGGAAAATATCACACAACTTGTCAAGCAGGTTCAGGACAAGCATGTAACACCTTTCCTTTTAACTCTCCCACCGCTGGATCCTGCCAGGTATTACAGAGCTATCGCTGATAAGTTCGGTCATTCGATCGGGCATTTCGTTTCACATGTCGGCGGTATTGAACATTGGCATGGGATGTATAATCGCCAATTGAAAAACCTTGCAGAGGAACTAAAGGTGCCTTTGATTGATGTCCGTTCCTATATTAAATCCTCCGGCGACTTGGATCGCTTGATTAGCGATGATGGCATCCACCTCACTTCCGAAGGGTACCAGCAAATGAGCATGGCCATATTCAGTGATTTACAGAAGCATATGGCAGAGGAAATACTTCCTCAGCCTTAAAACAGTAAAAAGGCAAAGCATGGCGCTTTGCCTTTTTGGGTTTTACAGACTTTTCACTTCCACGTTTTCCGGGAGCTTGAAAGGGTTCTCGGTATTGATCCGGTCATAAAACATCATCCCGTTTAAATGATCTAACTCATGTTGAAACACGATTGCAGCAAAGCCCTTCAGCCGCATCTCTATTTCCTCACCATTACCATCCACCGCTTTAATTTTAACTCGTTCATAACGCGGTACATATCCTTTAATATCACGGTCGACAGAAAGGCAGCCTTCACTTTGAGGTAAATAGATCATTGTCGCAGAATGACTGATAATTTTCGGATTCACAAGGGCATATTCAAACAGCTTCCCCTTTTCGTCTGGAAAATACATGACGAACATGCGTTTATTCAAGCCTATCTGATTGGCAGACAACCCAACGCCTTCACGCAAATTGTACTTCTTTTGGAGTTTTGGGTCCTGGCTATTTTTCAGGTATTGCATCATGCATTCCAACGTTTCACGATCTTCATCCGAAATCGGCAGGCTGACTTCATCCGTTACCTGACGCAGAATTGGATCTCCTTCTCTAACGATATCCTTCATCGTAATCATATAGTCTTTTATAAATTTACTCATAGAACTTCACACACTCTTCTACCATTTTATTTTTTCATGACTTAGACCATTTCACTTTAGCATTTCGCATTTAAAAAGTCTAATATGCAGGTTAGATAAACATCGGACTTTATCCTTTGAATTTTCATAATAAATGGTATTTTTAGATTTTAACATTATTTACCTAAATTTTAAGGTATAAAGACCTATAGATTACACGTTTAAAAATTTTATACTGGATATATACTCTTAAAGGAGATGAAATATTGAACTCTAACTCTAAATTAGTTTCGAAGTTACTGCCGTTCTTGACGGCTTTCATTGTGATAATTGCTGGAATCAGTTGGTATGTTGTTACTCAGTCAAAGGATATGGTCATTCCTTTTTCTTCCGTAGAAAAGACGATTAAAGCTCAAAATGGAGCCCTTGTCACCATTGAAGAAAAAAAGAATGGCACTCTTCACATCTCCACACCAGATGGAGAATACGTTTCTAATATCCCTCCCAACAGTCAAATGATCAATAAACTTGTCGAAACTTATAACGTTCAATATTCTTTTTCATCAACTAATAAATCAGCATTATGGATTTTAGGCGGATTAATGGCAGCTCTCGTCGCAACCGCTGTAATTATACAGAAAAGATCAAAAGGCGGATTACGGGTCGGCAGCAAGAAACAAAGCCTTTCCAGCCCTAAGCCTCTACCAGAGATAACCATGGATGATGTAGGCGGTTTGCAAACCGAAATCAAACAGGAAATCCTACAGACACTCACTACACTAAAGGAACCTGAACGTTCAGCTAAAATTGGAATTAAGCCGCCTCAAGGCATTTTATTATACGGCCCCCCAGGAACGGGGAAAACGTTGCTTGCACAGGCAATTGCAAAAGAGCTTGGTGCAAATTTCTTCTCGACGAGCGGTTCAGCCTTCAACGAAATGTTTGTTGGAGTCGGTGCAGCCCGTGTCCGCAGCCTTTTCCAAAATGCACGTAAGCAATCGCCTGCTGTCATATTCATCGATGAAGTGGACGCGTTGGCTGGTAAAAGGAAAGCTCATGGCGGCGAAGAAGGCGAAAAAACGTTAACTGAACTGCTTGTGCAATTGGATGGAGGCCATCCAAACGAAGGCATTTTATTCATTGCAGCGACCAACCGGAAAGATATGCTCGATGAGGCATTTCTACGTCCGGGCAGGATAGATTTCTCTTTCCAAGTTCCACTTCCAGATACCCAAGGAAGAAAGGAAATCATCAATATCCATACGAAGGGAAAGCGTCTAGCAACAGATGTACTTTCATCATTGGATGAATTGGCTGAAAGTACTTCCGGCTTCTCCGGTGCTGACTTAAGTTCTCTATTCGATACAGCCTCACGTCATGCCCTGAGGAATGAACAGGAAATGATTCGTAAACAGGATATTGACTATGCCATTGACCGTACGATTCTTGGAGCCACATCACGTACCTTGAATGATGTGGATACGAAGCGGCGTGTGGCCATCCATGAAAGTGGACATGCCCTGATTGCAGCTCTGACAAAGCCAGGTTCCGTTCGAAAGGCGACCATCATTCCTCGTGGGGAAGCCCTTGGATATGTAGCGCCTATACCAAAAGAACTCCATCTGGCAACCGCCAGTGAATTGCTTGATCAAGTCAAAATGATCTTAGCAGGTGGTGTGGCTGAAAGAATGTATTTAGGGGAACACAGCATCGGTGTAGGCGGAGATGTCCAACAGGCGAAACATCTACTTGAACAAATGGTCGATACCGGAATGCTTCAAGACGGATTTACCCTCACCTTTAATAAAGGCGAGAGAGAGCAAAGGATGCAGGAATTATTCACTAAAGCGATTCAGGAAACGGAAATGTTGATTGATTCGAATCGCCAACAGTATGAAGAGCTCGTTGAAGAGTTATTGAAAAAAGAGACACTCGAGGGATCAGAAGTTCAGCGTATCGTTGATGCTTCAGAAATAACCACCATATGCTCGAATGCATAACGTGTTTAAAAGACTAATATTATGTTTAGAGCCTGTTCGAATCGAACAGGCTCTTTTTTATATATGGTAGTGAGCCGCAAAGCCAATCTTTAATTAATATTATGTAGGCAGTCCCTTTCCTGGCTAGAAAAATGAAAGGGAGGTCACTGGCAAAATCACCGTTATCCGCTTCTCACCTGTTTTACATCAAGGGATTTAGCCATATGCTGTTTCGGTATCTTGGCCTTAAAATCATCCTTTTTCAAACGCATCGCAAATAATAGGGCTATGACGAGCAAAGCTACAGAACCGAGGAGAGCAAATTGATAGGAAATTAAATTAACATGCTGCTCCCCATTCGGTCCTATCGAGCTAGTGCCCACTGCCCCCAGAATGCTGGCTAGGATGGCTACACCAATGGCAGAGCCAATCCGGTTTTGGACATTGAACAATGTAGCCGCCATTCCCATCGAAGCCGAGTTGATATTGGTGAAAGTGGAAAACTGTACGGCCACAACAGTATGTCCCAAACATATACCGACGCTAAATAATAAGGCACGAAGAAACCAGGGGTTGGCTGTCGGCCCGACAATGCTAATCAATGTATAAATGATGATTGTGCCAAGCAGCCCTATCCGGATCACCTGATGTATGCCCAGTTTCTTCGTAGTCCAAGGCATCATCCGGGAGGCCACCATCAAACCTATAGCTTCCGGGAAAGTCGTCAGCCCGCTTTCTAAAGCCGAAACATGAAGCGAACTTTGATACATTAACGGGAACACGAAGAGCATCCCCAATAAGCCCGCCATTGAAAATAATGAAATGATGCCCAATGTCCGAAACAATCGATCGGATAATAAACGCAAATCAAGCATCGGTTCGTTAACACGCAGCTCCAATAGAATAAATGAGCAAACAAGAATTACACCGATACAACCTGTATACATAATCACTGGGGAGTCCCATCCTTTAGATGGTCCTAAGCTCATTGCATACATCAACATGGAAAAGCCTGCAGCTGACATTAAAAATCCTGGAAGGTCCAACCTGCCAGCAGTTGGCTCTTTATGTTCTTTTAAAAGCCATACACCTAATAAAAGGACCATAATTCCGAAAGGCACATTTATATAAAATGCCCAACGCCAAGACAGCTGCTCAGCAAGGAATCCACCAACAATCGGACCAACAGCTGGTGCGAATGCAATGGGGAGCACAAGGGAACGGGAAACCTTTGGGCGTTCTTCAGCAGAGAACGTTCTAAATAATATGGCCATTCCAACTGGTGTCAGGATCCCGCCTCCTGCCCCCTGCAAAACCCTGAACAAGTTCAAGGTTTGTAGATTATTAGCGAATCCGCATAAAAAGGAGGCTGCCGTAAAGACACCCAATGCCATCAAGAAGATTTTCTTGGTTCCAAAACGATCCCCAAGCCAACCAGCTACCGGAAGGAATACAGCCAGGCTTACTAAATATCCAACATTAATGCCACTGGCTGAAGAGGGATCAAGGTTAAATTCATTACTGATCGTTGGCAGGATCACATTGACAATCGTCCCGTCCATCGAAACCATGAACATCGCTATGACATAAACGATGCTCACTACTATTTTAGGGTCTAACTGTATCTTGGATTTCACTGTGTTCCATCACTGCTGGCAACTAGTTTTAAACTATTGGGCAGCAAATCCATCCATTTTTTGTTGATGCATTTCCAGCAATCCTCTCGATATATCACGGACCAGCCTTCTGGAATAACCAAAAATTCGGGCCAAATGGAATGCCGACCTTCTTCATTTATAAATTCATTGTAGATGCCATTTTCATTCACGAAACGGTTGGTCATCAGTTATTGTCCTCCTTCATAATTTTTTCAAATTCTTGATAGTGAATGTTTGTTAGCAATCTCCTAGCCAATTTCAGCACGCTGCATTTACAACTAATAATGATAATCATTATCAACTGTAGTCTACAGGTTATGATATCTATTTATAACTTAATGGTCAAGTGCCTTCCATGGATTTACTGAGAAGGACCTATTCCTTACAAGGTACATTTCTCTTCAAAGCAAAACGTAAGGCCCTGTTAATCAAAGGTGGCAAGACTGAAAGATGCCCTTCCCCTTCAAACTCCTTGAATTGAACATTCACTCCGCTATCCTTCAAAGATAATCTTTTTGATAATTCCAAAGCATTTTCGTTCATGCCGCTTTTATGGGTGCCTTCCAGCTCCCCCACGCCAAGCAATAAGGAAATATGACCATTTCCTTGATTCAATCGGAAAAGAAACCTATCCTCCTCCTCACGGAACCACTTTTTGTTCCAATGGAGAGATGGGCTCCCAGCTATATATGTTTGGAAAGCATACGGATTTTCAAAAAGAACATATAAAGTGAAAAGGCCACCAAGGGAATGCCCGAAGAGCGTTTGGCTATTGTGATCGGCCTTAAATCTTTTACCGATTTCCGGTTTTAAATCCTCTTCTATGAATTTCAGAAAGTTTTCCGCTCCTCCATGCGAAGGCCATGGACTTCCGTCTGGTCTTACAGGTAACTCGCTAACCGCAACGGGCAGAGTGAAATCATAATAACGTTCAGAAGAAAATGGTGCATTGGTGGCATACCCAATACCCACAATGATGGCGGGAACCACCCCTGACTTTTCCGGCCGGCGAGATTGCAATCGTACCGCCTCAACCATCGTTCCAAATACAGAATTGGCATCCAGCAAATAAATGACTGGATATCCCGAGGGTGGCGGCTCTTCCAATGGCTTTGATACAAAGATTTGGTACTCACGTTTCCCAGTACTCGACTCCATGAGAAACTGTTGGGTTCCTTTGATCGCAACCTCTGTACTGGCAGTAGTTTTATCCATTACGCTTTTGTCCACTTTTTGATGCATCATCTAAATGAATTCCCCCAACCTCTAATACTAGTAATTTTATTCATTTTTCACTTCTCAAGTGATTTAATCTCTTAATATCAGCCTAGTTTAAAAGAATGTAATTGAGAAAGATTACCACGACATCGATAATGATAATCTTTCTCAATGAATATATCAACCATACACCGATAATTTTTTCCTATCATTTTACAAAAAGGAGCTTTCTCTTCCCTTTTTACCCTGGTTTTCATGCCCTTTTGAAATATCCTAAAACATTACTTTGGAAAATTATTCTTGAAATAAAAGAAAATTAATTATATATTTAATAGCACGCCCAAGTGATAATGATAATCGTTATCAAATACTACATGAAAATATTGTATCTTTATTTTGCAACCTAGCTGGTAAAGGAAGTGAAAAAATCAATCTTAACAAATAAAGATTTAACTGTGGGAACCGTGAAGAAGCGATAAATTTATATTCTATAAATCTAATAAGGGGAATCGACTAATGAAAAAGAAATTATTCGTACTTGGTATGGCAACAGTATTCAGTTTAGGACTCGGCGCTTGTGGCAATGCCGAAAAGACTTCAAGCGATGCTTCAGAAAAAAGCAAAGTGACGGATTCTGCTAAAAAAGAAACACAGACCATATCCTATCTGGATAAAGAATATACAATTCCATCCAAGGTGACCAATATTGCAACTGCGAGTTTGGAATCAATGGAAGATGCAGCGATATTAGGGATTAAACCTTCTGGTGTTGTTACTGTAGGTGGAGAAATACCTGAATATTTAGCGAAAGACCTCGAAGGTGCCAAGTCGATCGGTGAAAAAATGCAACCGAACTATGAAACCCTTCTGGGTATGAAACCTGATGTCATCATGTGGTCTTCTAAATCTCCAGCTAATGTGACGGAAAAGTTGGAAAAAGTGGCGCCAACATTCCCTTATTCACATATTTCGACAAACTGGGAAGACAACCTGCGGTTAATGGCCAGCCTTTCCGGTAAAAAGGATCAAGCTGAAAAAATCATTACAAAATATAATGATGATGCCGCAAAAGCAAAACTGGAAATTGGTGAAAAACTGAAGGATAAAAAGGCTTTAGTAGTGAGAATCAGGAACGGCAGCCTCTTCCTCTATCCTGAGGATGTGTATTTCAACCCAGTTATATATAAAGATTTAGGCTTGACTGTCCCTGAAGAAATAAAGCCTATTAAAGCACAAGAAATGATTTCACTAGAAAAATTTGCGGAACTGGACCCGGACTATATCTTCTTACAATTCACGGAAAGTGAAAATGCCCAAAAGCCTGAAGCTTTAAAAGAACTGCAAAATAACCCGATCTGGAAGAACATCACGGCAGTAAAAGATAATAAAGTGTTTGTTAACTCGGTTGATCCTCTTGCTCAAGGCGGAACGGCTTGGAGTAAAACGGCTTTCCTGAAGGCCGCCACGGAAGAATTAGCTAAATAAACAGTAAGGTGCGTTGAATGATATGGCAAAAACAAATTCATTACCAATAATAATTCTTTGTATGGCACCTCTATTAATTTGTATATCGATCGTTTTGTCCATTTTATACGGTGCCAAAAATATAGATTCCATAACGGTATGGAATGCGATTTTCCACTATGACTCTAGCAACGTCGACCATACCATCATTATGGCTTCTCGCTTGCCTAGAGTTTTGGGTGCCCTCCTCGTTGGGGCATTTCTAGCCATATCAGGAGCACTCATGCAGGGGATGACAAGAAATTATCTTGCATCCCCTTCAATTATGGGAGTGACTGATGGCTCAGCTTTCATGATTACACTTTGTATGGTTTTTGCTCCGGGTATGTCTTCTTTCCAAATGATCCTCTTTTCCATGATTGGTTCTGCATTGGGGGCCGGGATTGTATTTGGTTTTGGATCGCTGCTTCCAAATGGATTATCCCCCGTTCGATTGGCCATAATCGGAACCGTCATCGGGACATTTCTAAGTAGTATTTCGGCTGCCATAGCATCCTATTTCCAAATTTCCCAAAATGTAAGTTTTTGGTACAACTCCAGGCTGCACCAGATCGATCCCAATGTACTAAAATTGGCGATTCCTTGTGGAATGGTGGGAATCATCCTTGCTCTATGCATTTCTAAGTCGATTACCATTTTATCTTTAGGCGATGAAATTTCGATCAATTTAGGTCAACGCACAAAGCTGGTAAAAGCAGCGGCCCTCCTTTCCGTCATATGTTTAACAGGAATTGCCGTTGCCCTAGTAGGGAAAATCGGCTTTGTTGGGCTTATCATTCCTCACATTACCCGTTTTTTAATTGGGATAGATTATAAGTGGGTCATTCCATGTGCAGGTGTAATCGGTGCCGTTTTTTTAGCTCTGTGCGATGTATTGAGCAGGTTTGTCAATTACCCATTCGAAACCCCCATAGGAGTCGTTACTTCCTTGATTGGAATCCCTTTCTTCCTGTACTTAATCAGAACTAGAGGAGGAGAAAAGAATGGATAAGAATTCACGGTGGCGATTCACCATCACGATGACAATCATTGTATGTTTAATCGTTGTTTCAAGTTATTTCAGCTTAATAAGCGGTACATTCGACATGACCATCAAAGCTGTTTTTCAGACATTATTCAGGGTGAATCCAATGTCCGATTATGATTTGGTCATCTTTGATTTCAGGCTCCCCCGCATTGTAATCGCCGGTTTGGTGGGACTGAGTTTAGGAATTGCCGGAGCCGTCATCCAAGGCGTGACGAAAAATGGATTGGCCGATTCGGGGATCTTGGGTATTAATGCCGGGGCTGGTACGGCCATTGTCATTTTCATGTTTTTCTATCAAGGTCATAACGGCAGTCCGGATTGGTTCTCCATTATGAGCTTACCGTTGTTCGGGTTGGTTGGCGGTCTTTTGGCCGCCCTATTGATTTTCCTTTTTTCGTGGAAAAATGGGACACTCGATACGGGCAGGCTTTTATTGACCGGTATCGCCATTGGCTCAGCTTTTGGATCCCTTTCCTTATATTTATCATTAAAAATGAATTCCACGGATTTCGAAATGGCAACGGTTTGGCTCTCTGGAACGATTTATGATGCTAATTGGAAATACATCGCTTCCATGCTACCTTGGATGATAATCTTGATCCCCATTATTAAGAAAAAAGCGTATTTACTGGATTTGTATCAATTGGAAGAATCGAGTATAAAAAGTTTGGGGATTTCAGTGGAAAGGGAAACAATCATCCTCTTGCTCTGTAGCATCGGATTAGTGGGCGCCTGTGTTTCCGTATCGGGCAATATTGGATTTGTAGGTTTAATGGCTCCCCACATATCCAAGCATCTTGTAGGAATCCATCACAATCAAGTCATCCCCGTATCTGGGGCAGTCGGAGCATTACTGGTCATCCTATCCGACTTTATCGCAAAAACCGTTTTTTCACCCTCTGAATTGCCAGTTGGGATAGTCATTTCAATTATTGGTGTCCCATATTTTCTCTATTTATTAATTAAAGCAAAAGCATAGAAGGAGAGATGATAAGTGAGTATTCTCCGTATGGAAAATCTGGAAACGAATTACGAGAAATTCACGGTATTCAAAGACTTGAATTTGGAAATAAAAAAGGGACTGGTCACGACCATCATCGGTCCGAATGGATGTGGTAAATCCACATTACTGAAAACAATAGGCCGTATTCTAAAACAAAAGAGCGGAACCGTTTATTTGCAAGGTCAGGAATTACATAAGATCCATACCAAACAGATTGCCAAGCACTTGGCATTACTTCCCCAAAACCCGGTTGCACCAGCCCAATTGAAGGTAGAGGAACTTATTTCATATGGAAGGTATCCGCACCGCAATAATGTAAATAAACTAACGAAAGAAGATAAAGAAACGATTGAATGGGCCATGGATATCACAAAAACCCTTTCATTTCGAAACCGGCAGATCGCAAATCTTTCCGGTGGTCAAAGACAAAAAGTTTGGCTAGCAATGGCTTTAGCACAGCAAACGGAGATTTTATTACTAGATGAACCTACCACCTACCTTGATATGGCTCACCAACTGGAAGTTTTACAAATTGTTGAGAGACTTAACAGGGAACAAAAAAAAACCATCGTGATGGTACTGCATGATATCAACCATGCGTCTCGGTTTTCACATGAAATCATAACAATGAAGGAAGGAGAAATCGTTAAAATCGGAACCCCGGGCGAAATCATTACACCAGCCGTTTTAGAAGAAGTCTTTCGTATTAATGCAAGGGTCATGATAGATCCTGCCAATGGGGCTCCCGTTTGTTTTGGTTATGACAATTTATCACAGCAAGAAGTCTAGAAAGAAGCCGTTTCATCCATTTAAAAGTTGTGACTCTAAAAGTGGGTATATTTCATCAAATGATATTCCCGAATCAACTGACCCAAACCAACACCTCCAATTTCTCAGGTATGGTTTCCATCTGAATTTTATAACATAGTTGATTGGAGAGAAAGGTGCGAGACTCCTGCGGGGAAAGCGCGTCTAGGGGAGACCCCGCAAGCGCAAGCCGAGGAGGCTCCACGACCGCCCGCGGAAAGCGAGTTTCTTGAGCGGAAATCAACATCCAAATTGTACAAGCGATAAAAAAAACCGCAGGCAAACTCGCTTTTCTTTGAGTTTGTCTACAGTCTAAAGTTAAAGGGATGTCGACAAGTCGACACCCCTTTTTTTACAAATTCATAGTTTTTCCAACTGGATTATACCTGCTGTATTTTGTTTCTGAATCCCTGCCTTTTGTAATTTCACTGCCGTTCCCTCAGGTAAGTTAGTGAATATAATAGGAGTGACCGTAGATGGAGCATTCCGCTTTATGAAATCTAAATCAATTTCCAAAAGAGGTGTTCCTTTTGTTATCCTTTGACCTTCTTGCACAAGAGATGTAAACCCTTCTCCATTTAATTTAACTGTATCTAAGCCAACATGGATCAGAATTTCCAGACCATTATCCATTTTCAATCCCAGTGCATGATTTGTCGGGAAGATACTTAGCACTTCCCCATCGATTGGGGATACTAGTTTTCCATTGACTGGCTCGATAGCAAAGCCATCCCCCATCATTTTCATCGCAAACACTTGATCGGGAACTTGTTCTATCGGTAACACGGTTCCTTCAATCGGAAGGACAAAGTCATTTGCACCCAAAGCTTGGTTCTCTTCCACTCTTTCCTCTGCCACTTGTGCAGATGGACCTGTTCTCACTTGGCTTGAATCGACGCCATTCTTGACAAGTTGTTTCATTGCATTTGCAACGAATTCAACATTCGTTCCAACAATGACTTGCACACTTGATTTATTCAACTTCATTACACCGCGCGCACCATGCCGTTTTAAGGCTGCTTCATTCACATTTCCTGAATCGGCCACTTGTAAACGCAAGCGTGTTGCACAGTTATCAATTAGCTTTATATTCTCTTTACCACCAAGATCTTGAATGAAAAGCGATCCCATATCGGTATATTTATCCCCTGTTTTCACAATAGTTTCTTCTTCCACATCTTCCTCATCGTCTTCACGGCCAGGTGTTTTTAAATCCATGATCTTGATGACAAAATAGAAAATCACGAAGTAAACTGCCGCGTAAATCAATCCAATTGGTATTAACCAAAGTGGTTTTTGCGCAATACCAAAGTTCAAGAAATAATCAATGGCTCCTGCAGAGAATCCAAAACCATGATGGATATCCAATATAACGGCGAGTGCCAGAGAGACACCGGTTAAAAGGGCATGTATTACATATAATACTGGTGCGATGAACATGAACAGAAATTCAATCGGTTCAGTGATTCCTGTTAAGAAAGAAGTGAAAGCTAACCCAACAAGCATCCCCGTCACCAATTTACGTTTCTCTTTCTTAGCAGCTGCGATCATCGCTAATGCTGCTGCTGGAAGACCGAACATCATGATCGGGAAAAAGCCGGTCATGAAGGGACCAGCTGTCGGGTCCCCTGCGAAGAAACGATTTATATCACCTGTCGCTCCATTGTATTCACCAAAAACGAACCAAACCATACTATTCAAGACATGATGCAATCCTACTGGAAGCAATAAGCGATTCAATACGCCGAATACGCCGGCACCCAATGCCCCTGCACCTGTAATCCAGTCTCCAACACTATTGATTACGTCTTGAATCGGCGGCCAAACAAAACCGAATATTCCTGCAAGTATAATCATCGCAAGCGAAGTGATTATCGGGACGAATCGTTTCCCTGAAAAGAATCCAAGCCATTCTGGGAGTCTTATGTCGGAGTATCTATTATATAGAAGAGCGGCAACTATACCCGATATAATACCGCCTAAAACAGCCATGTTAATATCTTCATTAATCGCTTTTGTACCATTCGTTAAAACAAAGTAACCAACAAGACCTGCCAATGCCGCAGCACCGCTTCCATCTTTGGATAATCCAATCGCTATACCTAAAGCGAACAATATGGCAAGGTTATCAAAAATAGCTTGTCCCGAGGCAGCCATAAATGGAATATCAAGTAAATCAGGTTGCCCTAAACGAAGCAATAAAGCCGCTGCTGGCAAAACAGCAATCGGTAACATTAAAGCCTTCCCAATTTTTTGTAAAAAATTTAACATCGAACTCATCTCCCTTGTTCCTAACTTCTTTTAATTCAGCAGAACGAAAAGACGTATAAAGCGTTTTCATTTTATCAATATAATAACTTTTCTTTGGCTTATACTAGCACAGAAAATATATAGATGTCTATACCAATTTACTTGAAAACATACTATTTTCTTCGAAAATAAAGCAAAAATATCTTTTTTATTCATGATACACCCTAACTGGTCTAGACAACCCTTAATAAAAACGATAAAATGAGGGCAAAATATATGAGACCACTTCATGACTCATTCATTAAGTTTTACTTTCATAAAGGAGATTATGTATGAAAACATTCATTATTAATAATCTAACAGTTCATAGCGAAAAGGAAACATACCAAAATGGGTATATTAAAGTCGTGGATGGAAAAATTGCCGAAGTTGGTCCAGTCAGCCAATGCAAACAGGACGATGATGCCAAGGTAATTACTCTTTCACCGGATTATCAGGTAATTCCCGGTGCGATTGACATTCATATTCACGGAGCATCCAATTCCGATGCAATGGATGCCACACATGAAGCTTTATCCACAATGGCAGAGACTCTTCCTAAAGAAGGAACCACCAGCTTTCTGGCCACTACAATGACTCAATCTACCCAAGCCATTGAATCAGCACTTCTTAATGCTGGTAAATATATCGAAAATCAAACACAAGAACACGCTGAAATAGTTGGGATCCATTTAGAAGGTCCTTTCATTTCACCGGTCCGTAAAGGAGCACAGCCTGAAGAGCATATCGTTGACCCTGATGTCACTCTATTTAAAAGGTGGCAGGAAATGGCCGAAAATCAAATCAAGCTTGTAACGCTTGCTCCTGAACAACCAAACGGATTAGATCTTGCCGCTCACTTAAGGGAAACTGGCGTCGTCGCTTCCATTGGACATTCAGATGCAACATATGACCAAATTGATGAAGCAATCCAAGCAGGGACTACCCACGTTACACATCTTTATAATGGGATGCGGGGACTCCATCACCGCGAACCTGGTGTTTTGGGAGCTGCTTATCTTCGAGACGAGCTATATGTTGAACTTATTGCTGACGGCATTCACTGCAGGCCGGAAATGGTGAAGCTGGCATATAACCAAATTACCAGTGAACGCATGATTTTGATAACGGACTCGCTTCGTGCAAAATGGCTAGAAAAAGGTACCTATGATTTAGGTGGCCAGCCTGTGTATGTTAACGAAACGAAAGCAACGCTTTCAAACGGTACACTAGCCGGCAGTATATTGAAAATGAACGATGCCATTAAAAACACCTTAAAATATACCGATTGTTCCATGACTGACATTATAAAAATGACGGCAGAAAACCCTGCCAAGCAGCTTCGGATTTTTGACAGAAAAGGAAGCATCCAAGTCGGCAAAGACGCCGATTTTGTAATATTGAATGACCGATTGGACGTTGAAATGACGTTCTGTAGAGGTAATTTAGCTTTTAAAAAGGAGAATGTATAATGAATATCATTAAAGTGCAGGACTATGAAGAAATGAGCCGGACAGCAGCTGAAATAGTAATCGGAAAAGTCAAAGGAAATCCGGATATCAAATTGGGCCTTGCAACAGGCGGTACCCCTAAAGGGATGTACGATAATATGATTGAAGATCACATGAGCAATAATACTTCATATGAAAATGTAACGTCTTTCAATCTTGATGAGTATATCGGCTTAAGTCCAAATGATGCAAACAGTTATCATTACTATATGGATGACTCCTTATTCACTCACATCAATATAAATAAAGAGCGCACTCACCTTCCGAATGGCACAGCCGATGACAACTCTGGAGAATGTAAACGGTATGACGAAATGATTGATTCCGTGGGAGGAATCGACCTTCAGATACTTGGTATTGGGCAAAATGGCCATATTGGTTTTAATGAACCTGGAACTTCTTTCACATCCGGTACACATGTCGTGACACTTGAAGATTCAACGCGCCAGGCAAATGCACGTTATTTCGACTCCCTAGACGAAGTTCCCACACATGCCGTTACGATGGGCATTTCAACAATCATGAAGAGTAAAGAAATTCTGCTGCTGATATCCGGTGAAGAAAAAGCCGAAACCTTAAAGAAATTGATACACGGTGACATTTCAGAGGAATTCCCTGCATCTATCCTAAAAAAACATAATAGTGTTACAATTATCGCAGACCAAAAAGCGTTATCCGGAGTGATAATTCCCTAAAAGGAGCGAAAGTCGATGATTGATAAAAACTCACCTCTTCCGATTTATTTTCAAATCGAAGAACAAATAAAAAGACAAATAGAAAACGGTGAGTTCCAAGCGCACAATGCCCTTCCATCTGAACGTGAATATGCGGAGCAGTTCGAAATTAGCCGAATGACCGTCCGGCAAGCCATAAATAACTTGGTTAATGACGGATACTTATACCGTCAAAAAGGCAGGGGAACCTTTGTTGCCGATAAAAAGTTGGAGCAGCAGCTCAATGGATTGACCAGTTTTACAGAGGATATGAAGGCCAGGGGATTAAATCCAAGCAGTAAGCTGCTAAGTTTTGAAATCATTCCGGCTGATAAGAAAATTGCCAGTGAATTGCTCATTTCCCTTCATGCACCCGTTTATGAAATAAAACGCATTCGGTTGGCTGATGATGTTCCAATGGCACTCGAGACCGTGTACATGTCTGCTAATTTAATTAAAGGGTTAACGGAAGAAATCATTAACCATTCCCTTTACCAATATGTGGAGAATTACGTAAAACTTAAAATAGATTATGCTACACAAACATTGGAATCATCGATTGCATCTGAATTAGAAGTCACCCATTTAGCGATTCCAAAGCACTCACCCATATTATTCATTCAAAGGAATACGTTCCTAATAGATGGAACTCCCCTTGAATATGTTAAATCGGCTTATCGTGCGGACAGGTATAAGTTCACTATCACCATAACCAGATAACTTGAATTTTTCGGATATAAAACAAGGGCAAATTTCATCACTAAAGTCTTTAATGCCAAAGGTAAATCGGAGGTTGCACATATATGAACTCATACTTTGAAGAAGTGCAGGCGTTACTCACAATTGTGGGAGAAGAGGAAAAGCATTCAATTAAGAAATCCGTGGAACATATCTCAAAAGCAGTGATGTCGGATGGAGTCATCCATTTATTCGGAAGCGGACACTCTCATATTTTGACGGAAGAGGTATTCTACCGGGCAGGTGGGTTAGCCGCGATTCGTCCTATTTTCGTTGAAGATTTGATGCTTTTTAAGGGTGCATCAAGGTCCTCCCAACTTGAACGGCAAAATGACCTAGCAGAGAAATTCATGCATGATGAGGATATCCGTCCTGGTGATATCTGTATCGTCATTTCATCATCTGGCGTGAATCCCGTTCCCATTGATGTCGCGACACTCGCAAAAGAAAAAGGGGCCTTTGTCATTGGACTAACATCACCGGAATATGCAAAAAGTTGTCTTTCACGGCATAAACAGAAGCATTATCTTCACGATGTCGTTGATTTGGTCATAGATAATCATATTTCCAAAGGTGACACATTACTGAAATCAAATAATATATCTTTTGGTTCTGGATCGACCGTGATCGGGGCCGTTCTCCTCAATATGATTTTTACGCAAGTCATCCAAACGATTATTGAATCGGGGGAAACCCCTCCCGTATTCCTAAGCAGTAATATCGAAGGGGCCGATGAACACAATCAAAAGATCATCGCGAAATATAAAACAAGAATCCCCCAATTGTGAATCGGTTTAGCCAAAAAGGAATACATAAGCTTTTATGTTCCTCATAAAGCAGTCACGATGAAATATTAAAGAAGGCATCCATGCGGATGCCTTCTTTAGTTTAAAGGTACTTCCCTTTATTCCTTATTTTTTAAAAACGGCCACCAATTCGCATTTCCAAACGTCGCAACCATCACTGGAATAAACAATGGCAATATGACAAACGCATATAAAGCAAGCCCCACCAATATTAAAGTGGCAATCTCCAATAGCGATAATACGCCTGCTGGCATCATGGCAGCAAAAGTTCCGCCAAGAATTACGGCTGCCGAGATGATCACCGTTCCCATTTTCCTCATGGATAGTAACATCGCTTCCTTGACCGGCTTATCTTTCCATTCGTTAAAGCGATCCATCAAGAAAATGCTATAGTCAATGCCAAGAGCAATCAAGATGACGAATGCAAAGAAAGGAACGGCCCAGCCGATGCCTGCATAACCGAGAATATTAACAAAAATCAACTCTGTAATGGCTGCCGCTGTATAATAGGTCAAAACGAGCGAAACAATCAAATATATCGGCATGACCAGGGATCGGAGCATGAAAAAGAGAATGATTGCTATACCCGACAGCATCAAAACGACCGTCCGGGAAAAATCCTCCTCAGACATCGTTCCCAAGTCATGATGCGTACTTGTGATACCGCCTATCGCCACTTGCGCATTTTCTAGCTTTGTATCTTTCGTTACTCTTTCAACGGTTGCTTCAATCGAATCGATTTGCTCGATTGCTTCATTGGAATATGGATTCGCCTTGAATACCACATCCATGGTCATGATCTTACCATCTTCAGATAAATACGCGTTCAATGCTTCCTTGAATTCTTCGCTTTCCACTACTTCTTTTGGAATGTACATACCTGTTACCGTTTTATCCGTTTTTGCCAGCCCTGATAAATAACCCTGTGCAGATGATAGTCCATCATGGACTTCATTCAGTCCATCCGCACTTTCATTCAATCCATCTGTCAAATCAGTAAGTTGCCCGCCGAGGCTTGAAAAACCATTTAGGAGTTCTTGCTGCCCATTACTTAAGCTGGTAAGTCCTCCTTTAAATCCTGACAGATTATTTATGACTTCACCCTGACCATTGGCCATGGTGCTTAGGCCTCTTTGTAAAGTGTCAACACCTGAAATCAATTGGTTCAGGCCCTCCCCAAGAGAGGTTTGACCCTTTACGATATTTGCCATACTTTGGTTCGCTGTATTCAAACCGCCGGACACTGTACCAAGACTCCTATTGAGTTCGGAAAGGCCTGCTGCCATGGGCTCCAAGCCACCCTGTGCCCCTTGTACGGTTTGCTTGATCGTTTGATAGGACTGATCAGCCTGTAATTCTGGATGAGTGGCTTCCATTTGCTCAAAGGAAGTATTTAAACCAGCAAGGCTTTGTGATACGCCCGTAAGGTTAGTTTGAATCTCTTTGTAGCCCCCTGTGAGCTCACTTAACCCATTAGCTGATTGTTTATAGCCTTCGAGGAGCTGTCCGCTTCCGGTGGCGAGCTTCTCCAGATTTGCCTTGACCTCATTCAGTCCGTTTTTTATGTCACCAGTCCCTGAAGACCCATCGCGTATGCCTGCTTCAATGCTTGTTAACGCCTTCTCGACCTGACCTACGCCACTTTTTAATTCATTGGTCCCGGATATGAGACCCCCTATACCGTCCGTCGCTTGCTTCAAGCGCGGCCCTGAATCGGAAAGCTCACTGCCTGCCGTTTTTAACCCCTCACTTATTTGTTTAATGCCTTCATTTCCTTCCCCGATACCCTTTTCCAAAGTTTCGGCTTGATTCGCGACAAATAAGTCCTTAATCGGTTCACCTGCCGGGCGGGTCATGGAACGAACTACATCGACTTCATCCACCTTGACGACTTCCTGGCTGATTTTTTCAGCAAGTGCGACGTAATCTTCCGAATCCATACGTTCGTCATTTTTGATGACAATCTGTGTTGGCATCGATTGTCCGGGACCGAATTCATCGGAAATGATATTAAATGCCATGATGGAAGGAACATCATCACCCGCTTCTTCAAGGGAGTTATAAGAAATTTCCCCATCATACATAACCAAAAAAGGAACACAGACGATTGCAACGATCATTAGCGCCAACAATGGGCGGTTCAAGGAGAAGTTACCGAGCATTCCCCATAGTTTACTTTCACTATGCGCAAGCTTCCCTTTTGCCGGCCAGAATAGCTTTTTGCCAAGAACCGCCATGAAAAATGGAACGATCGTATAAAGGGCGATCATTAAAATGAAAACCCCTATGGCAACGGCCGCCGCAGATTGATAGAGCTTAAAAGTAGAAAAACCTATTGCCGCAAAGCCAATCATTACGGTCAGCCCACTGAAGAATACAGTCTTACCGGCAGTTCGGTATGTTTCCATGATCGCTTCAGGTAAGGACTCCTGTGACGATAGCTCCTCCTTGAAGCGACTAAGCAGCAGTATGCAATAATCAGTCCCGATTCCAAATAAAATACCAACCAGGAATATTTGGGTGTAAGACGAAATCGGAAAGTCCCATTTATCCACCAGGAATGAGACGATGGATTGTGAACATAAATATGTGAAGCCGACTGTTACCAACGGAATGATCGGTGTCACCACTGAACGGAAGACTATCAGCAATACCGCCAGAATGAAGACAACCGTGATGCCTTCAGTTTTCTTAAGCCCCTCTTGGGAATTGGCATTAAGATCTTCATCGATCATCCAGCTGCTTGTGTAATAATGCTCGACATCCACTTCCTTCAACTCTTTATAAAGGGAATCGATCGCTTCCTTAGCTTCTCGGTCACCCTTGACCATCGTGATGGATGTCAAAACCGTGGTTTCATTCTCCGAGACCAACTGACCTTTTAGCGAGGGCTCATTAAAATGGGTCATGACCTCTTTGATGCCAAGCTCCGCTTTATTCTTTTCAAGCTTTTGGATCGCTATTTCAATCTCTTTCAATTCCGAGGAAGACAACTTCTTTTCACCATGAAATACGAGAGCCACTTGTGACTCATCCTTATCCTGGATCTCTTTCATTAGCTCATTGGCCATCCCAGAGGAATACTCTGCCGGTACATCCAGCTGTCCCTTATTCCGGACAAGGTCCGCCATATTCGGTGCCGCAAACAATAAACCTGCCGTAATTGCAACCCAAGCGATAATGACCAGCCATCTTCCCTTTATGATTCCCCTCATTTATATTTCCTCCCATTCCTCATTCTTCATTTGAATGAAAATTTGTGCCAGCTTCTCATATGTATCAAGGAATCTAACGATCTCTTCATAATCGAACTTCGTCAAGATGCTCTCTACCAATTTATGAATCTTATTTTCCGTTTCCTGTAACAATGCTTTCCCCTCTTTGGAAAGCTTCAAGTGAAAGACCCTCCGGTCAACCAGGTCCTGTTCCCGTTCTATCAATCCTTTGCCTTCCAGCCTGTTGATATTGGAAGTGACGGCACTCTTATTAATATAAAAGGCATCACTGATTTCCGTCGAAGTACATAACCGTTGTTGTTCAATGAACCGTAAAGTATAGTATTGTTCGTTCGTCAGCACATCACAAATCTGATCTTTTATTAAAAGTTCCCCCATCTTATTTACATAGAAGGAGACTTTCATATATCGATCAATCAATTCGGAAACTTTTTCATTAGTCATCGTTACACCTCACAAAAGTAGTTCAGTCATTTAACTATATGTAGCTTACTATTGTTTTATTTATTTCGTCAATCCCATGAAAGTTTATTATTTCCAGTTTAACTTATGGTAAATAAGGGAAAACCAAAGTAAGCAAACAATCTACTATTCTTAAGGAGGAAATATAAATGACTCAAACAACTATCGAAACTCAAACGAATAGCAAACTATTAAAAGGGATTCTAATCGGGGGACTTGTTGGTGGTGCGTTGACCTTGCTTGACTCCAACACAAGAAATAAAGTGAAGCGTTCAGCCGTCATTTTAAAAGACAACTCCATGAATATGATTGAACAGGTCAAGGAAAATCCCGGCGAAATGAAGGAACAGATGGTATCAGGAGTCAAAGGGGCAACAGAGACGATTAAAGAAGCCATCAACGACGTTGAAACCTTATATGAAACTGTCAATGAAGACGTGGTGGGTAAAGTTTCAGAAGTAAAGGATATCTCCACTAATGCCCTTGGTACAGCTAAGGACGCAACAAGTGAATTAAAAGACATCAGTTCAAAAGTGGTCGTTGCCGGTAAACAACTGAAAGAAACGCCATCACAATCATTGAAATCCGATAATAAAAAAGGTGAAAAAGAGAGTGATGAAGTCGTTACCCAATCAGGTTTATCCAATAAAAAATCCATTTCATCCAACTTTTAATATAAAAAAAGCTGAGGCAATATGCCCCAGCTTTTTTTATATCATTTAATAACCTTATTCAGAACCCTCTAGTTTATTCGTTATCTCATGGTCCTTTTTCACTTCAGCTAACCAAACGGGATATTCCTCTTGTAATCTTTCAGAAATCAGTGTTTCCTTGATCACTTCTTTACTGTCTTCTAAATTAGCTTTTTTTGCTTCCTTCTTACCGGTTACCTTTATGATGTGGTAACCATAATCGGATTTGACTGGATCACTGACTTTATCGATATCAAGATCAAAGGCAACATCTTCAAACTCATCCACCATATCACCTTTCCCAAAATACCCCAAGCTTCCACCCTTATCTGCCGTTTCTGTATCAGTGGAATATTTAGCTGCCAATTTAGCGAAATCACCGCCGTCTGCAATTTCCTTCGCAACTTTTTTAGCCGTTTTTTCGTCTTCGACTAAAATATGACTAGCCTCCACTTGTTCCGCTTGTGCAAATGTATCTTTATTATCCTCAAAATACGTACTGATTTCATCGTCTGTCACGGTAATTCTCGGCTCAATCAGTTTTTTCGTTTGCAGATAAACCACGATGTCCTTTTTCAAGGCTTCCATGGACGAACCGCTTGCTTCCAATTGCTCTTTTAATGCCTTTTCATCACCGTAGGACTCAACCATCGTATCGATTTCTTTCTGGATTTCTTCATCCTTAATTTTAATTCCTTCTTTTTCCGCTTCCAATTCAACCAATTTATTCGTAATTAACAGGTCTAAAGTATCTGCTCCGTACCCTGCAATAAGCGCGTCATACAGCTCATCCTTATTGATTTTCTCACCATCTATACTTGCCATTGTCTTATCCGTGGACGAAATCATCGCAAAAGCCATGATCCCGGCAATGATTAAAATGCTCCCTGCCCAAACATATGCCTTCGTGCTTCTTAATAGTTTCATGAATAGTCTCCCTTATTTTTTCTATTATCATAGCTTGGGAATATTAATTAATCCTTAAGATTTTAATTCCACCTGCAGTATGCATTAATTCAATCATTATACTAACATACTTATATCCCCACTGAAATTTTAGAGTATTACTAAAAAACTGACCTGCTACCAACTTACATTGCTATACAGTATCAATCTAAATTATACCGTTATATTGACTTTGACCATATAGGTTACAGAGGTGAAGCTGTGGGAGAAAATCTCGTCAAAACCAGAAAAAAGCATGGTGTAAGGGGAATTCCTTTACACCATGCTTTTTCGTTTTATTTACGATGCATCTTAAATTCAAGGAAGAGTTCATTGTAATGGGCCAAGTTTTTCTTGCCAAGGTTTTCGTATACTTCCAGTTTCTTTGTCATTTCCGGTGATGGATAGAAACGTTCATCCTTCACCACTTCTTCAGGCATATATTTCAACGCTTCCTTATTAGGTGTCGAGTAGCTTACATATTCAGCATTCTGTGCTGCAACTTTCGGGTCCAGCATGAAGTTGATGAACTGGTGAGCCGCATCGACATTTTTGGTTGTTTTCGGGATGACCATATTATCAAACCATAAATTGGACCCCTCTTTTGGTACTACGTATTCGAGATCTTCATTTTCAGCCATTATTTCAGAGGCAACTCCAGACCAAACAAGACCAATCGGCGCTTCCTGGGCTTCCAATAGCATGCGGCTTTCATCTCCAACGATCGCTTTAATATTCGGGGTGAGTGCATCAAGCTTGGACTTTGCCTCTTGAAGGTGTTCTTCATCTATATCATTCAATGAATAGTTCAAAGAGTTCAGTCCCATGCCTATCACTTCTCTAGCCCCATCCGTCAAAAGGATTTCATTTTTTAAATCTTTATCCCATAAATCCGCCCAAGCCGTTATCTCTTTGCCACCGAGCATCTTGGAGTTGTAAACAATTCCAACCGTTCCCCAAAAATACGGCACGGAATATTTATTCTCCGGATCGAATGGCAGATTGATGAATCGCTCATCGATATTTTTCAAATTTGGTAGCTTGGAATGATCCAAGGGAACCAGTAAGTCCTCTTGCCTCATCTTATCGATCATATACTCAGACGGAATGGCAATATCATAAGTCGTACCGCCCTGTTCGATTTTCGTCATCATTGCCTCATTGGAATCGAACGTCTCATAAATGACCTTTATACCTGTTTCTTCTTCAAAACGGTCGATTAGATCCGTATCGATGTAATCGCCCCAATTATAGATGGTAAGCGTATTGCTGCTAGTAAACCCCTGCGATGAATTCAATCTGGAAATCGCATATAGCAGCAAAACGGATACAAGGGATATGATCAAAAACATTTGGACCAGCCTTTTCATCGTTTCCCCCCCATTCCCGTTTGCCTTACACGTTGAGTTATATAGTAATAAACGACAACCAACAGTAGTGTCACGACGAATAGCAGTGTCGATAGGGCATTGATATTCAATGAAATTCCACGGCGGGCCAATGAATAGATTTCCACAGATAGAGTGGAAAAGCCATTACCGGTCACAAAGAACGTAACCGCAAAATCATCAAGGGAATAAGTCAATGCCATAAAAAAACCAGCAAAGATACCTGGTAAGATGTATGGCAGGATGACCTTCGTCAATACATCCCACCGGCTTGCCCCTAAATCTCGGGCCGCATCAATTAAGGTAGGGCTCATTTCTTGAAGTTTCGGAAGGACCAGCAGCACAACGATCGGGATGCTGAAAGCTATATGCGACAACAGTACCGAGTAGAATCCAAGTTTGATCCCGGCCATTGTGAATAAAATCAGGAAGGAGGCACCGATGATGACATCGGGACTGACAATCAATACATTATTCAATGACAATACCGTATTCCTAGCTTTACTGCTCGTAAAGGACCGAATTCCAATGGCCCCTATCACCCCTATGATAGTGGCGATCAGTGCAGATAATAAAGCGATCACAAGTGTATTCAATACAATGATCAACAGCCTTGTATCTTGGAATAGCTCTTTGTACCACTCCATCGTGAACCCTTTAAGATCATACATCGTTCCACCGCTGTTAAAAGAGTAAAAGACTAAAAAGAAAATCGGTGCATAGAGTATGAGAAAAATCAACACGAGAAACGCTTTTGATATTGGTGATAATTTATTGCCCAATTTACACACCCTGCTTTCGGTTACCCGTTACAAACATAATCAGGAACATTATAATAATCAAAAATACCGCGATAGTGGAACCCATGCCCCAATCCTGTGTCACAAGGAAGTGCTGCTCGATAGCCGTACCAAGCGTAATGACGCGGTTACCGGCAATCAGCCTTGTAAGCATGAACAATGAAAGTGCCGGGATGAAGACTACCTGGCATCCCGTCTTCACACCATCTAACGTCAATGGAAAAATGACGCGGCGGAATGTCATCCATCGGGACGCTCCCAAGTCGTTGGCCGCATCCAAAAGGGTTGGATTCATTTTATCAAGCGCATTGAATATCGGTAAAATCATAAACGGGATGAAAATATAAACCGAAACGAAGATGAAGCTGAAATCCGTAAAGAGAATCTGCTGCTTTCCAATCCCTACAGCCTCCAGAAAACCATTCGCCACACCATACGTGCCAAAAATACCAATGAAGGCATAAGCTTTCAAAAGTAAATTGATCCAGGAAGGTACGATAATCAGCAAAAGCCACAACTGCTTATGCTTGGTTTTCGTTAATAGATATGCTGTCGGGTAAGCCACTAAAAGGGATATTCCCGTAATCAGGAAAGCATACCAAAATGAACTTAAAGTCATTTTTAAATATACTGGCGTAAAGAACTTTTGATAGTTAATCAAAGAGAGATTGCCTTCAATGTCAAAGAAGGAATAGTAAAGGATTAACAAAATGGGTGCAATCACGAATAAAGCAATCCATAAGACATAGGGTATGAAGTAAATATTCCGGGATATTTTATTCTGCATGACTTTCCCCATCATGATACGCTTCCAAACGCTTATCGAATTCTTCTTCAGTTTCACCCAATCGCATGACATGAATCGATTCTGGATCGAAATAAAGACCTATTTCATCTCCCACCGCCACTTTTTTCGTTGATTGGACAAGCCATTCATTTCCATCATGGTCATAACAGCTGATTTCATAATGAACACCGCGAAATAGCTGGGAGTCCACCCGAACTTGCAGTTTTCCGCGATCGACGGAAGTTATCTCTAAATCTTCCGGGCGGATGACAATATCGACAGCTTCATTACTGTTCAATCCTTGGTCGACACATTCGAACTGTCTGCCGACGAATTCCACGAGGTAATCCTCAATCATTTTTCCTTTTACAATATTAGACTCACCGATGAAATCGGCAACGAATCGATTCAGCGGTTCATCATAAATATCCGTAGGGGTCCCACTTTGCTGAATTTTCCCTTTGTTAAGGACAAAAATCTCATCTGACATCGCTAATGCTTCCTCTTGGTCATGAGTGACGAAGATAAACGTGATTCCAAGTCTTTGTTGCAGCTCCCGCAATTCATATTGCATTTCTGTACGCAATTTCAAATCGAGGGCAGATAGCGGTTCATCCAGAAGGATGACTGCCGGTTCATTAACAATCGCCCTGGCAATCGCTACCCTTTGCCGTTGACCACCGGACATTTCCCTGATCTCCCGTTTATCATAACCCTCCAAATTAACAAAGCTAAGGGCTTCCTTCACCTTTTTTTCCACTTCCGTATTTTTCATTTTCTTGATCCGAAGGCCGAATGCTACATTTTCAAACACATTTAAATGCGGAAAAAGTGCGTAATCTTGAAATACCGTATTTACTTGCCTTTTATTGGCTGGTACATCATTGATCCTTTTTCCTTCAAAGTAAATATCACCTTTGGATGCCTCCGTAAATCCAGCAATCAAGCGAAGGATCGTGGTCTTCCCACAGCCGGAAGGACCCAAGAGCGTATAGAACTTCCCTCTCTCGATTTCAAAACTAACATTATCGAGAACTATCGTATCATCATCGAATTGCTTCGTAACCTGATCGAAGCGTATTATATTCCCGTTTGCCATAGCTACTTCCCTCTTTCCATTCCCTTACTTCATCCATCTTTACCTTAAATGAACCAATGCATTTGTCTTGAATTCTACAAGTAGGATTCCGTCACCACTAGCAATAACTCGGATGGACCTTTAAAATCATTGATGATTTGATGTTCATCTGAAGCATGAAAATAAATCGATTCCCCTGCCTTGACGGAATAAGCATGAGTACCAAGCTTTACAATGACTCTTCCGTTTAATACATAACCGAATGTTTCCGACAAGGATGGTTCAAATTGTTTGAACTCCCCTTTTTCCTGAAGAGTCAAGCGAATCGGTTCCATTTCCTTCTCATTCGATTCAGGCACGAGCCACTGAATTTGATACCCTCGTTCGTCATCTATGAAAAATGTTTGCGCTTCTTCTTCATACACCACTTTTTGGACGTGATCCTCTTCATCGAAGAACTGCTTCGGCTTGCAGCCGAGTACTTCTAAAATGTTGAAAAGAGTTTCAATTGAAGGGGAACTGAGATCCCTTTCTAACTGTGAAATATACCCTTTGCTTAAATCAGTTCTTTCCCCCAATTCTTCCTGGGTCAATCCTTTTTTCAAGCGAAGATTTTTAATTTTTTTTCCAATTTGCATCCTATTTACCCTCAATTGGTTTACTTATAGTAAACCCATAGTAGATAAAGTTTTATATAAGTAAACTTCCAGTTTAATTTTACGAATATTATTATACAGGAAATACTGGAAACTTCAATTGAAAGTTCCAGGAATGCATGAAAAAAGGACCGCCTACTGGCAGTCCTTCTTTTACAACTTCAGATAAATCTCTTGCGCTTTCTTTTCGCCATCTGCAATACAGTCCGGGATTCCAACACCATTGTATGAACAGCCCGCAAGTAAAACATTCGGATAATTCTCGGAGATTTTCGCCTCCAGGGATTGAACGATTTGAGGATGTTTTATATGGTAGTTTGGCATATTTTCATGCCATTTCGTCACTTCACTTGTAATTGGAGTTCCAGAAATACTTAAACTATTTTTAATGTCGCGTAAAGCCACCTGAATTAATTCCTGGTTTGTAAGGGACCGTAATCGTTCATATTCCGGACTTGAGCTTTTATAAAAAAGCCTTACTAAAAGCTGACTGTTTTCAGAAGTATGCTCCCATTTCCGGCTTGTCCAGGTACATGCATTACAGATCAAATCACTATTATCACCTGCAATGAAACCAGTCCCGTCTTTAGGAAGCTTACTGTCCGGGATATCGAATCCAAGATAAACGCTAATCATTGAACTATTGATCAAGCCAGAGAAGTCTTGATCCAACTCCCGATCACCCAATAGTTTCTGGGCAGCTGTATGCGGTGTACTCAAAACAATGAAGTCCGTTTCCAGCTTTTCACCGTTTGCCAATGAAATGATATACCCCTGATCATTCTTTCTAATTTTTTCTGCCTTGATCCCTTTTAAAATTTCCACCATATCGAGGCTCTCCTCAATACGTTCAATCAATGCCGATAAGCCATTTTTAAACGAAAGGAACTTCCTATTTCCCTTGCTTTGGTATTTCTGCTTATTTTCCGATAAACCGCGTATTATACTGCCATATTCATTTTTATAATCCAGCATCTCAGGCAGTGTTTTGGCAATGGTCAATTCATTTAATTTCCCTGAATAAACACCCGATAGGACAGGTGATATCTGTTTTTGCACCAATTCCTTACCTAAGAAACTTTCAAGGAATAAACCGATTGAGTCATTTTTCGTAAACGTCTCATTTTTTGTATAGAAATCCTTTAAGGCGTCGACCTTCCCTTGTGCGGAAACCAGATCACTTTTCGCCAGGGACTCCAGGCTCATTGGAATTCCGAATAAGGCATCTTCCGGGATTCCCTTCAGCATGCCATCCGTATGGATAAATGATTTTCCCGTCGCATTATAGACAACTTGGTCCTCTAGGTTCAATTCTTCAAGAAATGGTACTATATTTTGCTTCCTTGCGACAATCGAATCGGCACCCGCTTCGATTTTAAAAGGACCATCATGCACTGTCCTGATTTTACCGCCTAATTTCTCATTTCCTTCTATTAATATCAATCGTACGGAGAGACTGTTCGCTTTAGCCGTTTTTTGTAAATAATACATGGTTGATAAACCGGTAATGCCTCCACCTACGACTACGATTGTTTTCATTAGGACTACACCTCGATTAACGAAATTTTCATTAAGTAAAGTGTACCATAAGGCAGCAGCAATATTAAAAACGGCCCTTCTAAATCATTAGTTTCGTAATGAAACCTGTAACAAATTGGACAAAAAAAGACCTCTCCTCTTTGGAAAAGGCTACATGCCAATTTGTCGTTTCTTATTCCATATCCTTGTTCCGTTTCTTATTCCATATCCTTGTTCATCGTATCTAATCTATACTCCATTATTTCCATCAACCCGCTTCTGCCTTCTTTTTGAATCCCTGTATCCTGATACCCCGCTTTCGCATAAAGCGTTTTTGCAATCACGTTCATGACGTCCACTGCCAGAATGATCGAATCCTTGTTTGGAAAAATCCCTTTTGCGAATTCCGGAAGGATTTGCAAAGCTTTCATTGCAACTCCTTTACCTTGATGCTTTTGATCAACAAGAAATCCACGGAGTAATATCGCTTTTTTATCGTTGGTGAAAGGGGTGATGGTCTCGCCAATATGTAAAACGAAAAAGCCAACTGGGATACCCTCAACCAATATTACGATAGGATGCCTGTCACAATCTTCCCGGCAATATTTCAGTGACTCTTCGGGCAGAGCTGAAAAAGGGGTTTGTGTATCCGGTAAATAAAACTGGGAAAGCTCGTGAAGATGTTCCGGTAAATAAGGCGTTAAGGTAACGGTCTTGATTTCCTTGTCCTGTTCCATTGGGCACACCACTTTCATCAATTATTGGATACTTAAAGATTCTATGCCTCCTCTTATAATCCCTCCCCTAACGGGAAGAAGCACTGCCGGATATTTCGGCAGCGCTCCTTAAGTCAATCAATGGGTGTTTTCATTGATTGTCAGTGCTTCTCGTAAATTGATTTGCTGTCGGAGTATATTGGCAACATCACGGGAAATTTGTCGTTTTTCAAACATATCCTGCACTTCGTCCCGCTCCGCCTGAATCGCTTTATAAAATAGTTCCCTTTCATAATCGACCATTTTACTAGGGATTCGGCCTCTATTTTCCCGTTTGCATTTTAAAATCAACACTTTATACTCTTCTATGATCATCGAAGATGTCTCATGATTTTCAGAAGTGATACCCGCTTGCATCTCTTGGATGGCGGCTTTGTACATCCTGATTTTAAGGTCTCTCACCTTTTCCAATCTTTCTATATTGATCCTTCTTATTTCACTTTTATTAGGGAAAAATAATTTAAAAACCCTCAGCATACTTCTTCTGAAAAGCGTTACTGTCCTGAAAAAACGGAATTTCATTCGGTTTGTGACCGCGCCTTCCATACGCTGGATGTATTCCTTGCATATATACGCCGTCTCCCGATCCACTTTTTCATCCTTAATAAGTTTATCAAGGAATCTTTCCTCTGCTTCAAGGGCCTTGAAGCGAAGGACCTTCTCTTCTTCTCTTAATGCAGCTGGCTCTTTCTCCTGTTCTACATAGGACAATTCATTGATCTTTGAACAGTACCTCGAAATAATCGATAAAGCCGCTTCACGGTTTTCATCTGTCATTTGGGACTCAACCACCCGGATGGCCGCTTGATGTGTGTGAATGGCAGCAGCTTTCGTTTTGTCAGCCTGCTTGTCCACTACATCCTCCTCTTCGGATCGTGCTACGATTGGCAGAAATACACTCGCAACAATCAAGGTCAGCAATATGACGCCTGCTGCAATGAAGATGATTAACGAACGCTCAGGAAAAGGACTTCCATCTGCCAATACATATGGAATCGAGAACGAACCCGCTAACGTTACAGCTCCGCGAACACCGGAAATGGTAATGATTCCGGCCGCTTTGAAGTCTGGTTTTTGGGCGCCTGCTTTTTTCGTCATCCAACCAATCGACCAGGCAGCCGTAAGCCAAATGAATCGTAAAGCGAAGAGGAAAAGTGTAATGATCACGATATAAAGGAGCACTTGTCCATTATTGAAGGCTGGATCTTGAAAGATAGTCTTCGCAACGCTTGGGATTTGCAAGCCAAGCAAAACGAATACAAGTCCATTCAATACATATAAAATGACGGACCATGTACTCTTTGAAACGACCTGAAGTTCTACAGTTGGTGATATTTCCCGATCTCGTTCAATGGCATGGACAATTCCCCCAGCCACGACCGCTAAAATCCCAGAAAGGTGGAAATGTTCCACAGCGAGGAAAATAATAAAAGGAGTTAGGATTTGGATCAACATATGCATCGTGACGTCTTCCATCCCTAAGCGGCGAAGAAATACACGAAGCCTGATTATGACGAAAGCAAGTACTGCTCCACCTACAAACCCACCAATTGCAATCCATATGAAACTGAAGGTTGCGTCGACTAAGGAGAAAACACCAGTGACTGTAGCTGCTACGGCAAACTTGAAGGCAACCAGACCTGAGGCATCATTCATTAGCCCCTCTCCTTCGAGAAGGTGCATAATGCTCTTAGGCAGCTTAACCCGACTCGCCAAAGCGCTTACTGCCACTACATCTGTAGGTGACAAAATGGCAGCTAAAGCAAATGCTGCCGGCAATGGAATCGATGGAATCATCCAATTAATTAGATACCCGCCTGCCCAAACCGTTATGAATACTAGGCCCAGTGCAAGCATTAGAATGGGTGCTCTCAACTTCCATAGCGCTGTGCGGGGTACATTTTTGCCATCATTGAATAAAAGGGGCGCGATGAATAACAGCAAAAACAATTCCGTCTCCATCTCAACATGCATACCCAAGGGTAAAAGTGCCAGTATGACACCTAGTGCTATTTGTATTAATGGTACAGGTATAAAAGGTATAAAATGGTTAATTACATTAGACACTCCAATCAATATAAGAAGGGCTAATATAACAAGGAAAAACTCCATACAAACATCAAACTTCCTCTCTCATCTATTATCATAACTATAAGCGTAACATATTTATACCCAACCATTCATGCATTAACTATTCTAACCTAGAACCCTCCTGAATAATGATGCTTTTTATATAAGCAAAGGACCTTATGAATACAAAATCAACCCAATACCTCAACGGATTTACATCGGAAAATATGGTGACCGTCTATTGAATGGAAAAAAATGATTGGCTATCCTAATCAGCTTTTCCCACATGATAATGACAATGGTCATTGTGAAAAATATGACCCACATAACAAGTTGGCACTAACACGCTCATTTTGTTCCCGGGACAAACAGACGAAGATGTTTGTGCAGTACATTCGCCTTAAAAGGAAGAAGAAAGCCTTCATCACCATCTATATTGACTGCAAGTTCCTCTGTTGTGGATAAATGGAGCTTGGATGTTTGAATATATTCAACCTCATCATGTCCTTTGATCTCTCCCCTCATTAAACTGGGAATGATCTTGACGATAAGAGGAAGAGATAAATCCTTAATGATGAATGTGTGCAGCTTTCCATCATTCACTTCCGCCTCCGGTGCAAGTTGTTCGAAACCCCCGACAGAGTTAGTCATTGTCGCAATCAGTAAATGAGCCTCGCCCATCCACCTGCCCTGATCATGTTCAACCGTTAAAGGAAACGGATTCTTTTTAATGACTGCTTTTGCTCCTTCAATGAAATATGCAAAAGACCCCAGTCGGGTTTTTTGTTCAACGGACACATTATAGGTAGCCTCGGCGATTGCCCCTACTGCCAACACATTCATGAAGTAACGATCATTGATCTTCCCTATGTCCGATTCCTTAATATGCATATCCTTTAGTATCTCAATAGCTGCATCGGGATCCATGGGTATACCCAATGATCTAGCAAAATCATTAATGGTTCCTAGTGGAATGATTCCGAAAATTGGCCGATGTTGCTGCTCGCCCAAGCCATTCACTATCTCGTTCACCGTTCCATCCCCACCCATGGAAATGACAGCATCGAACCTTTCTTCACAGGCTTCCATAGCAAAACCCGTAGCATCCCCCTCTCCTTCCGTTTTTCGAACGGACACCTCATCATAAATATCACCAAGCGTCTTTTCCGCTTTCGGCAAAATCTTTCCTGCCTTTTCCTTACCTGAAGATGGATTTATGATAATCATCACTTTCGACATATGCTACCTCCCATTATTTGTACTTCTATTAGCAAGTTACCTCTTTACTGAAGTACTAAAACCAAACGGACAATTTTTCTGATTGTTGAATAAAGAAGTTTTCCAGTAACTTTCATATTATCGCTTCAGTTTAGACGGTTTGCTGTCATTTTAGAACAAGCTCTTATTGTTACATGACCTGTGAAACAGGCATTCATTGATCACTGATCTTCCTGTTCTACATCTGTTACAATTACACCTATTCATATCAATTGAAAATTGTCTGTCCCTTTCGCTCCTTCGTATTTTTTTTCATCTGTAAAATGAATTTTCTATTCAAATCCCTCCTTACCATGAAGAAAAACACAAAGAATAATAGCTGATAAACCCCTTCTCTATAGGGTTTTCAGACTCTTTATGAAATAAATTTCAAATTTTCTGTAAAATACCTATACATTTTCCAAATTCGGGTATATACTGTATTATAACAACAAACAAACAACAATAACTGTACTATAAAGAGGGGGGCGAGACATGCAAGATTATCAATCAGATTCATTCATAGTCGATTCATTTAAATATTGCCCTGAATGTGGTGAAACACATGTGGACCACTCAGATTCCTATCTGTTGGAATGCGATCGCTGCCTTTCCAAACGTGAAGAATAATTCGGTTGAAAAAAATAAAGAACATTATAAAGGAGGAAATCATCATGCAACTGAAAAAATCCATTGAATTTTTCAACAATATCCCTGCTAAAAATTGCCCTGAGTGCGGTGACCATATTATTGAACACTCCGAATCCTACTTAATGGAATGTGACCGCTGCCTTTCCAAACGCGAAGACTAATTAAACCAATTCAAAAAGGAGGAACCATCATGCAAACTAAAAACCCATTGGAATTCTTCAGGTCACTGCCACCTAAACAATGTACGGAATGCGGCACCCATATCATCGAACAAGCTGAATCTTACCTCTTGGAATGTGACCGCTGCCTTTCCAAACGCGAAGACTAATTAACCAAATCATAAGGAGGAACCATCATGCAAACTAAAAACCCAATGGAATTCTTCAGGTCACTGCCACCTAAACAATGTACGGAATGCGGCACCCATATCATCGAACAAGCTGAATCCTACCTCTTGGAATGTGACCACTGCCTTTCCAAACGCGAAGACTAACTAAACCAAATCATAAGGAGGAACCATCATGCAAACTAAAAACCCATTGGAATTCTTCAGGTCACTGCCACCTAAACAATGTACGGAATGCGGCACTCATATCACTGAACAAGCAGAGTCCTACCTCTTGGAATGTGACCACTGCCTTTCCAAAAAAGATGAATATTAAAAAAAGATGCTGACATCAAAAAGCTATAAAGGCCATTTTGATGTCAGCATTAACCTTGTATTAGTTTCCCTTTCCTTACATTCAAAAAAGGATGTCCTTGGGACACCCTGCAGTCGCAACTATTTTTTACTTACCAATATATTTATCTACATATTTTCCACTGACCTTCCTGCTGCTGTACTGTAAGAAGTCCAATGCAAAAATCATGAATTCAAGGCCAAGGCGCTTATCTGAACGCATAAAATCCGCACCTAAAAGTTTCTCCAATTTTTCTAGCCTATGATATAGCGTTTGCCGGACAATGAATAGTTGTTTTGATGTTTCCTGTTTAGAACCATTACAAGCAAGATAGGTCTTCAGGGTAGGCATTAACTCACCATTGTTTTGCTTGTCATATTCAATGACGGGACCTAAATACTCATGCACCGTTTCCTCCAGATTACCATGTTTATTTATGAGCGAAATCATGCGATGCATATGTAAATCCTGATAAAAGAAGCTCCTGTTATCCTCTGGTAAGGTATCCTGAAGCAGCAGAGTCTCGCGGGCCGTTTCATAACTTTTATAAATCTCACTTAACCTTTGAACATGCTTTCCAAAACCAATGGAAAGCAGACTCATACGATTACGCCCGCTTACATCCATTTTCATGATTCGGTCCACTGCGCTTGTCACCCTTGATTTCCAATCTTCAGATGAACGATTATCACCTAAAATAAAAACTAGATGCTGATGTATTTCCATAGAAAATATCTGAAAGCCGTACTGTTCAAAAACTGTCTTAAACATTATCTTAAAATAGGTTCCATCTAATTTTGCAGAACTTTTATTATACCTTGGGTGTTGTTTGCAAATGCAAACAATTCCGCCATCCAACTGCATTTTCGGATCAATATAGGAAAGCCTTTCCCGGATTGCTTCGTCACTATACTCACCTTCAATCCAATTTGTAAGCCATTTACTCTCCTCCGACATTTTCTTTTCTTCTATATATAATTCCCTTAATAAATGCTGTGCCAATGCGGTAGCCGTTCGATCCAAAATCAGTGAATCAAAGTCCGTCAGTTCTCTGTCGTTGCTGCAAATAAGCAGTTCCGCATAATTTTCACCAAGTACTTGAATTGGCTGTCTAAAAACGGTTTTATCCATTTTTCGCTTTTCTTCGTATATGTCCGCTACCATTTGATAGGTTATTTTTTTCTTTGTTTTTGGAATGCTGGCTATATCGTTCTCATTGAAGATAAGAATAACCTGTACATTTAAATAGCTGTGGAGAAATTTTAGAATTGGTTCATAATGGTCAATTTCGAGGAGATTTTTATTTAACTGCTGGGAGTAGTTTTCTAAGTTGGAGATCATTTGATATTGTTTATTGATGATAAGGGAATGAATATCCTGAGTGATTTCCACGAAAGGGACTTCTTCATGAAAAAGGATGATAGGGAATTGCTGTTCATTTGCAAGATCAATTGCACATTGCGGCACTGCCATGGTGTTGGCGCCAATCTCTATACAGAGTCCAGCTGCATTACATTCAATTAACTGTTTTAAGTAAGATAGAAATGTGTCATCGCAATCTTTCCACCCTAAACCGGTAGTCAGAATCAGTTCATTTCCATTTAACAAATGGCTGATTTGGGTGACTTCCATGCAGTGGACCCACTTCACTTGACGCTTTATCCCACTGCTACCTGCAATTATATCCGTCAGATTAAAATGCTTGCGTGTTAGAATTTCCTCGATTGTAATCGATGTATTCATCCATCCACATCCTTTTATAAAACTGCTTTAAAATCTATTATAAACGGACAATCCTTAAATCTCCAGACACTTGTCAGAAAATCTAACGTCAAAATTCTACAAAAAATTCGCCACTTTTCCACATGCACATGGCTCCTGGGGAAACAAAAATCCACATTACCTGTTCATTCACTTTCAACATCTATCATTACCCTCTTTTAATGAAAGTCTAAACAGGTACAAGAATAAGGACCCATTCATGTGGAATAGGCCCGGTTCATAACTATTTCAATTCAATTTCCTGAAAAGCAGGGTAGAGAAGTATTTTCTTCCTTCAGGGGTTTTGATGTTCAATTGCTTCCATTCCTGCTTCGTTCCTTCAATCAGTTCAAAATCGAGAAAAGCTCCGCTTAAATTTTCTGAAACCCGGGTGATTCGATATCCTCTTTCAAGTAAAAAATCAATTTGTTCCCTTTCTAAGCGATACTCTTGATATTCGGACATTTCCATTCCCCCTTTTTTTTACACGTTCCCCTTACCAGCTGAAGCCGTAATAACCATCTCTTCTTCAAGTTCTGGACCTTTTTCGACTTTCCAATCCCTGCCGACGGAAATACCCAAATATTTCTCATCGCTTGGATCAATGATTTCAGCTTGTTCATATTTCTTGAACCACCAATACTTAGCCAAGATATAATAACTTGCACTGCCAAGAACAAAGCCAATAATAAACGAATAATTTGAAAAAATCGTTGCACCGATTCCTCCAATCACCCAAGAAATGATTCCTGCCCAATTCACTCCATTCAAGTATTTATACTGACCATCGCTCTCATAGAGCTCCTGGACATTAACCCGCCGTTTACGGAGAAAATAATAATCCGCTACCAGGATGCCGACAATGGATGCCAGGATTCCACCTATTATTAATAAAACTTCTATTATGATGCCGAACAGGCTCCATGGCTGAACTACTATCCCAATAACCCCTGCTACAACGACGCCTGCCCAAAATGGCATTTTAGGACCCATGATATTGGAGAAAATGGTAGCTGCGGGAATGACATTGGCCGTAGTATTCGTCGACCATTGAGCAAATACGATCATGATTAATAGGACCCCGAGAGCAACTCCACTTGCTGATCCCTGAATAGCAACTACGGGATCATAATTAGAAACAGCCATATAAGAAACCGCTCCGATTATGACCATGAAAGTCTGAGTGATGGGATAGGTGATAATATTCCCAATTATCTGCCCCTTATTGCGCTTGAACCAATTTTTTTCATTTTTTGGTGCCTTTATATAGCGGGAGAGTGTTGGCATATCTGCAGTTAATGTGCCCCAAAATCCCATATTGGCCATAATGACGACCATGAATGCCGTAACGGCAGCCCCGCCAGTGACCGGACTTTCAATCCAGGACCATACATCCCTTCCTTGGGCCACAGCTTGATCGGAAAGAGTGAAATACATCCAGCCAGAAATTAAAATGATAACGGGCGCTGCCAAGTCGGCAAAACGTTCTATCGACTTTATTCCCATTGCTGTGTTGACCAATTGTAAAACGGCAAAAATGAGGAAGCAGATAAACCAATTATCAAAATCAAAAAGGGTTGTAAAGATAGCATTCATTGCGGTAGCTCCAAAGTATGTGTTAAGGCCAAACCAGCATGAAGCTACAAACCCCCGTACAACCGAAGGGATATGGGTGCCAATCGTACCGAACGGCGCCCTCATATAGACTGGGAAGGATATTCCGTGCTCAACACCAATATCCCCTGTCATTGTCATCAGAAAGCCGAGAACCACACAGGCAATGATCGTTGCAAGAACGACCCAGCCTAAAGATAAACTTTGAACACCGTTCCCACCGATCGCGAAGGCAGCCAATACTACAGCCATGCCCACCCAAATAAAACCAAATCCGGCTGCACTTATGTTTTTCTCACTATGAGGTATAGGCAGCAAATCGGGAGACTTTAAATAATCTTTCTTCTCACTCATATAAAATCCCCCTATATTAATTTGCATGATTCCTTACCGAAGTCAGACTGGAAGCTTTTTCCCTGAATGCGGCTTCAGAGCTGTATTATATTTTGCCCGTTTCAGGAATTGCCCTTTTCCAGCCTCACCTACAAATTGTTTGTCTTTAATGACGAATTGACCTCTGGATAAGACGGAAACCGGTTCACCTGTAATTTCCATACCTTCAAACGCATTATAATCTACAGCCATGTGATGAGTATCTGCAGAAAGGGTCCTTTCCACTTCCGGGTCAAAAATGACAATATCAGCATCAGACCCTACTGCAATCGTCCCTTTCTTAGGGAATAACCCGAATAGTTTCGCAGCACGCGTGGAAGTCAGGTCGACGAATTGATTCAAGGTAATACGCTCTTTCTTGACGCCTTCTGAAAAAAGGATACTCATGCGGTCCTCAATCGTTGGACCGCCGTTCGGTATTTTCGTGAAATCTTCACGTCCAAGGTCCTTCTGTCCCTTAAAGTCAAAAGAGCATTGATCTGAGCCGATCGTTTGCAGCTGTCCCATTTTTAAAGCATTCCAAAGCACTTCCTGGTTTTTCTTCTCCCTTAATGGCGGGGACCATACATACTTAGATCCTTCGAAATTGGGCTTTTCGAGATAAGATTGGTCAAGGACCAAATATTGCGGACAAGTCTCCCCCCAAATATCCACCCCTTTATTTCTGGCCTCGATAATCTTTTCAACTGCATCTGCACAGGTGACATGAACGACATAGAGCTGACCGTTTGCCATTTCCGTCAGTTTAGCTGCCCGTCCAGTTGCTTCCCCTTCAAGCTCTGGCGGTCTTGTTAACGCATGATAAATTGGATCTGTGTTACCTTCAGCAAGCGCCTGCTTTGTAAGATAATCGATGACATCACCATTTTCAGCGTGAACCATGACAAGTGCACCAAGTTCCTTCGCTTGCAACAATGTGCGGTATAGCGTGGCATCATCGGCTTGAAGAACATTCTTGTAAGCCATGAACACTTTAAAGGAAGAAATCCCTTCATTATCGATGATACTTGGCAACTCAGACAATACCTCATCATTAATCTCACTGATCATTAAATGAAAACCATAATCTATGGCCGCTTTTTCATTGGCCTTTTCATGCCATGTTTTTATCGCTTTCTTTAACGGCACCCCTTTTTCGGTCAAACAAAAGTCAATGATCGTTGTCGTGCCTCCATAGGCAGCCGCAATCGTCCCCGTTTCATAATCATCTTTTGTCGTTGTCCCCCCAAACGGCATATCGAGATGGGTATGTGGGTCAATGCCTCCCGGAAAAATATAAGCACCTTTTGCATCAATGATTTCAGCCCCCTCAGCAGTCAGGTCCATGCCAATCATTGCAATCTTCTCATTTTCAATTAATATATCGGCTTGATACGTATCTGCAGCCGTAGCGATCGTTCCATTTTTAATGATTTTCTTCAAATTCGTCCCCTCCATCATTTTACGAAATCAACACTTTCACTGCCGATGCCCCCAAGGAACGATTGGCGTTCATTCCACGTCATTGGCGGTAATTCATTTGTCAATTCGATCATATCGATAGCCCCATCTACCGGACAAACGATCGAGCAAAGATTACAGCCTACGCAATCTTCCTCGCGCACTCGCAAGAAGGAGCTGCCTGACGTGTCCTTTAACATATCTATACATTGATGAGAAGTATCTTCACAGGCAATATGGCATTTGTTGCAGTTAATGCACACATCATTATTAATGCGTGCAACGACCTTATAATTAAGGTCTAAATTCCCCCAATCGGAATAGCGCGGTACTGACTTACCGACAATATCCATCACAGACGAGATCCCTTTTTCATCAAGGTAATTGGACAGGCCATCAATCATGTCCTCCACTATCCTAAAACCGTGATGCATGGCAGCCGTACAAATTTGCACTCCCGTTGAACCCATCAATAAAAATTCCACTGTATCCTGCCAATTTGAAATGCCGCCTATTCCGGAAATGGGAACATTAATCATTGGATTCCTTGCACACTCTGCCACCATGTTCAATGCGATTGGCTTCACAGCAGGGCCACAATACCCTCCGTGAGCTCCCTTTCCGCCTACATGGGGAATCGTATTCCATGAATGGATATCCACTCCTGCCAAGCTGTTAATTGTATTGATCATGCTTATTGCATCCGCACCGCCGCGCACCGCCGCTTCAGCCGTAACCGTAATGTCGGTAATATTCGGTGTAAGCTTGACGATGACCGGTTTGGATGCAGCTTCCTTCGCCCAATATGTTTGCTTTTCCACAAGTTCGGGAACCTGTCCCGAAGCAGCTCCCATCCCCCGCTCTGCCATACCGTGCGGGCAGCCAAAGTTCAATTCGTAACCATCAACCCCTACATCTTCTATTCGCTTGATGATCTCATGCCACTTTTCCTGTTGTGGCTCTACCATCACTGATGCAATGATTGCATGATCAGGGAATCTCTTCTTCGTTTCATATATTTCTTTCAAATTCACTTCAAGCGGACGATCCGTAATCAATTCTATATTGTTGAACCCGGCAACTCTCTGTCCATTAAAACTGACAGCTGCAAAACGTGATGAGACATTCAGGATGGGGTCACCCAATGTCTTCCAAACAGCTCCTCCCCAGCCAGCTTCAAATGCCCGCTGTACTTGATAACCCGAATTAGTAGGTGGTGCTGAAGCAAGCCAAAAAGGATTGGGAGATTTAATACCTGCGAGATCAATTGATAAATCAGCCATGATAAGCCTCCTAATTTTCATAGTTATTAAGCAATATCCACCGCTTCGCTCATTAAAATCGAGTCAATTTCATAGGCTGTCTTCTTCCCTTGCTGGGCAGCTGAAACAACCATTGCTTCACCTTGGCCTTTTCCAAAAATCACGTCCCCGCACGCAAAAACTTTTTCATTAGATGTTCTGTAGGAATCTCCCTCCAATGTAACGACGCCATCTTCATGTTGTATGCCAAACTGTTCAATCAATCCTATATACCTGGATTGGCCTATAGCACGAATGACTCCATCAACCGGTATGACGAACTCTGATCCCGAAATCGGGACTGGACGGCGGCGGCCATCATCCCCTGCCTCCTCGCTAAGAACCATTTTCACACACTCGATGCCCGTTACCTGACCGCTTTCATCCGATAGGATCCTGGAGGGGTTAGTCAGCCAGTGAAACCCGACACCCTCTTGTTTGGCAAACTCATATTCAAAATCATAAGCTGTCATTTCCTTTTGGGTACGACGATAAATAATGCTCACTTGTTCGGCACCCAGTCGGACAGAGCAGGTCGCTGCATCGATCGCCGTGTTTCCAGCCCCTATTACCGCCATCTTCTTCCCAATGAATTTATCAGTGATGGCCTCCGTTTTCGTTGCTTTGACGAACTCGATTGCATCATAAACTCCATCCAAATCTTCTCCTTCAATTCCAAGCTTCGGAACATCGGACATGCCAATCGCTAAAATGACCGCATCATAGTCGGCTGTCAGCTGATTTACGGAAACATCAACCCCGACCCGTGTACTCGTTTTAATTTCGACATCCAAACTCTTCACTTGTTCGACTTCCCAATAAGAAATGCTCTGAGGCAAACGGAAAGACACAATTCCGTAAGTATTTAAACCGCCTGAATTTTTTTCAGCTTCGAAAATGGTTACACTGTAGCCAAGCAAGGCTAATTCCCTAGCTGCAGATAAGCCCGCTGGACCGCTTCCTACAATGGCAACTTTTTTGCCATTCTTCTTCCCGGCCTTGAACAGGGCTTGTTTATTTTGGATGGCCCAATCTGTGGAATAACGCTGGAGATCGCCAATCATGATTGGCTTTGTAGAATGGTTCAGGACACATGCCCCCTCACATAACTCTTCTGTCGGACATACCCGCGCGCAGCTGGCACCGACAGGATTGGCCGTCATGATCGTCTTGGCTGAACCTTTAAAATTACCTGAAGCTATCTTCTTAATAAAACTTGGAATATCTATCCCTGTCGGACAGGCTTGGATACATGGGGCGTCATAGCAGTATAAACATCGATTCGATTCTTCCAAAGCTTCCCTAGGGGACAAACCCCTCTCCGCTTCCTGAAAGTTAATCTCTAGGCCACCTTTTAACGGGCTAGTCATACTCATCCACTATTTCTCCTTCCAAAAATTTATTTTTTGAAAAATAAAAAGGGAGGATTTGCATCCATTACTCTAAAAATACAATTCTCACACATTTAAAGGATTGAAAAAATTGCCACATGGCTTTCACCAATTTATTCAACAGACAGTCATGGCGATTTCCTTGCCAAAATTCTCTCTTTCCGTATATTATTTTCTATCATTCTCTCACTGGCCATGCCTCGGTCCCCGCTTCCTTCGGCCATAAAAAGCCCCCCCTACTAATCTTAAAAACTCAAATCCTGATGATTATCTTAGAAATGAGTATTCTTTATTTTATAATGTTGAAAAGTAAGTTACATTATACAAAGTGTAAAGTATTGCCAGCTGTAAGATATGCAATATGTAATATCCATGTTATATTTCCTAACAATAAATGATAAACATCGTCATTTTTCTACATTCAAACTTATTATTCATCATACCTAATGATATTCTTTGATGATTTGTTCCGAAAATCTACTTATCAACACTTTGTCCACATAAAAAAAAGCCCAGAAACTTTATTCAAGATTCCCTAGGACTTTTACTTTTATCCACAACTTATACACAAAACATATTGCTTTATTCTCTTTGTTTTCGCAGAACAGAAGCACATATACAAAAGTTATCCACATTTACCAATTTATTTTTCCACTTATCAACATGCTGTTAACAACTTATCAACAACCAATCTCATTCTTGATGAATAACGTACCGATTATATTTCTCATAATCTGTTTTCCTGCACTCAAGCTTAATTCGATATCCGTTTGCCTCATATTCAGTTTCCGTAATATGACCATTTTCATTGAAATAGGAAACCAGCTGTCCTTGATCAAATGGAATCAGCATTTCACAGTGAGTATAGTCGACAAAAATATGCCTGCGAATTTGATTGATCAATTCCTCGATGCCAACTTTGTTTTTCGCTGACATATATACAGAGCCACGATTCACCTGAGGGATTTCCAAATCGGTAAGGTCCGCTTTATTATAGGCAAAAATCGTTGGAATCCCTTTAATGCCTATCTCATTTAACGTCTTATCAGTTATCTCTATTTGCTGTTCATGATTAGGATTGGAAAAATCGACAACATGGATCAACAAATCCGCTTCCACCACTTCTTCTAATGTGGATCGGAATGCTTTCACAAGATGATGGGGCAATTTAGACACAAAGCCCACCGTATCCGTCAATAAGAATTCCTTGTTATCCGGCAGCGGTATGTTTCGTACGGATGTCTCAAGTGTAGCGAAAAGCATATCCTTTTCCAAAACCTGCTTCTCGGCTGTTGGATGGTACATCCCAATCAGAGCATTCATGATCGAAGATTTCCCTGCATTGGTATAACCGACTAAGGATACGACAGGGATGCTATTCTTTTTTCGCTGTTTCCTCTGCGTTTGCCGGTGTGCAACAAGGTCTTCCAGTTCTTTATTCAAAACACTTATATTTTCCTCGATTCTCCTGCGGTCAAGCTCTAACTGCTTTTCACCTGCCCCTTTGTTTGTACCGACTCCACCACTTTGACGCCCTAATGACTCCCTTAAACCAACGAGACGCGGGAGCATATACTGAAGCTTCGCCACTTCCACCTGAAGCTGCGCTTCCTTCGTTTTCGCCCGATGCGCGAAGATGTCCAGAATCAAGATTGTCCGATCGATCACCTTGCAATCCATGTCCCTCTCCAGATTCCGAAGTTGCGAAGGGGAGAGCTGATCATTAAAAATGACGACATTAGCTTCTTTATACTCAACGAGATTTTTTACTTCCTCAATCTTCCCGGTACCGATAAAATGTGATGAGTTCACCCGATGCAAATTTTGTGTGATGGTCCCTGCAACCTCTACCTCACACGCTTCCGTTAAATTGACCAATTCCTCCATTGAATACTCAAAATCCTTTTGACCGTTGAGATTGACTCCAACCAAGATTGCCCTCTGCTGTAATTCCATCATTTCAAATCCTTTCCTTACATACCTTACTCCCTATATTATACTTAAACAAACCTACCATGCTTCTAAGTCAGCCACATTGTAGCATACTGACCATCTCTTGGATAACGATCTTGCCCAAGCAAAATGTTCTTATTAGAATTCCTTTTACTTAAAAGAAAATTCAACAAAAAAATAACAGACTGATTAGGACCTGTCATTTTATATCCTATTGATATTTTTACTATAGATTGACTATCATGATTTTTCCCTTGGGACACCCTTAACATTTTCAGTGCTCTGATCCATTTACGTTTTCAAAGGAAAAATGGATGCATTTTTTCAAAGTTTCACATGAAACAATTGGAAAGTGCATAAAAAAAAGCTTCCCAGCACCTTAATAAGCACCAGGAAGCCCATATCATTCTATTCTTTTATTCTCAGTAATCTAAGACTGTTCAATGTAACTAATAACGTCGCACCCATGTCGGCAAAAATTGCCATCCAAAGTGTTAACCAGCCCGGTGCTATCAATAATAACGCCAGGATTTTTATCACCAATGAAAACGTGATGTTCTGCTTAATGATTTTTAATGTTTTGCGACTTAAGCTGATTGTATACGGCAGCTTCGATAAGTCATCACCCATCAAGGCAATATCGGCTGTTTCAAGGGCCGTATCAGTACCCGCCCCGCCCATTGCAATTCCTACCGTGGAAGCTGCCAAGGCCGGAGCATCATTGACACCATCACCTATCATGGCCACTCGATCATATTTTTGTTTCCATTGTTTGATGATGGTCAGTTTATCTTGTGGCAATAGCTCCGCCTCGATCTCGTGAACGCCTGCTGCCGCTCCAATAGCTTTTGCCGTTCCGATATTATCCCCGGTCAGCATTATCGTTTTTTCAATGCCCAATGCATGCAGTTTCCGAATTGCTTCCTTACTGCTTTCCCTTATTTCATCTGCCACAGCAATGAGTGCCAGGAGCTTCATTTGATCGCCAAGCACCATCACCGTTTTCCCTGCATTTTGATAGCCGCTGATTAAATTAAGGACATCATCAGAGAATACTAGGCCTGCCACTTCCTCAAAGAGATGGGGTTTACCAATGTAATAGATTTCTTGATTGATTTTCCCTTTTATACCTTTACCCGTGATCGCAGTAAAATCCTCTACCACTACAGAATGATAATCCACATCATGATTTGCCGCCTTTTGAAGAATGGCCGTGGCAAGTGGGTGCTGTGATCTGCTTTCTAAAGCAGCAGCGATCGCCAGCACCTCCTGTTCATTCAACACATCGGATAACACTTTGAAATCAGTCACTTCCGGTACGCCCTTTGTTAAAGTACCCGTTTTATCGAATGCAATCGCCTTTAAGGCTCCTGTTTCCTCCAAATGGACCCCGCCTTTAATCAACACACCATGTTTCGCGGCATTTCCGATAGCTGTCACAATGGCGATGGGGGTAGAAATGACCAATGCACAAGGACAACCGACAACCAGTACAGCCAATCCCCGGTAAATCCATTCACTCCAATCCCCGTTCATCACAATCGGGGGTACCACGGCAATGGCCAAGGCTATAAGCATAATGGCCGGAGTATAGAATTTTGCGAATCTATCCACGAATGCTTGGGAAGGGGCCTTTTCAGCCTGTGCTTCTTCAACAAGGTGGATGATTTTTGCAATAGTCGTATCCTCGACTCGCTTCGTGACCTTCACTTCGAGCAAGCCTTCACCATTTAAGGTTCCGGCAAATACTTCACCCTCAACCGTTTTAAAAACCGGCTCGGACTCCCCTGTAATGGCTGCTTGATTAAGTGTCGACGCCCCTTTCATGATCCTGCCATCCATAGCAAGTTTTTGACCGGGTTTAACGATCATGAAGTCGCCCACTTCAATCTCATCAACAGCAACCATCATTTCGTGATGTCCTCTACGGATCAAGGCTTCTTTAGGTGCGATATTCATTAATGATTCTATAGAATTCCGGGCTTTATCCATCGAATACTTTTCCAGTGCTTCACTTATTGCAAATAGAATGACAACAGTTGCCCCCTCACCCCATTCACCCAGCACAGCCGCTCCGATGATGGCAACCGTCATAAGGGTGTGCATATCAAAGCGAAGTCTGACGAGGTTTTTCAACCCATTGACAAATAATGAATATCCGCCAACAATGATTGCAGCCGCATAACCGATTACCGGCATGATGCCTCCATCAGCATATCGATTATCCAATATCCAGCTGATTAGCAAAAGGATAACCGAGAACACCACTTTAATATTTTCTTTTTGCTTCCAAAATGGTTCCTTTTGCGTCACCCGTTCCTGCTCACCACGGATTCTCAGGTTATCAAAAGCACCCGCCTTTTCAATCTCTTCAATGGTCGCGCTACCCTGTACCGAAATCTTTGAAGCCCCAAAGTTGATTTTGGCATCCTCCACACCCTCCAGATCACGGACATTGTTCTCAAATTTAGCCGCACAATTCGTGCAAGATAGACCTTGAATACGATATGTTTTTAATGGGGACTCAGCCATCGACCCTTACCTCCTGCTGATGTTCTAATGCAATGAGAATCAATTGTTTAATATGGTGATCGTCCAAAGAATAAAAAGCTAACTTTCCTTCTTTTCGGTATTTTACGATTGCATGTTTATAAAGGGTACGAAGATGATGTGACGTTGTCGCCATCGAAGCACCAATGATATTGGCCAGATCGCACACACATAATTCCTCGTCCGTACAGAGCGCATAAGCTATCTTTGCCCTATTTTCGTCGCCTATCACTTTAAACAGCTTCGACATGCTGGATATATTCACCTGGCTCATTTCTTCTTGAATGCGATTAACCTTCACTTCATCATGCAAGTGGACATCACATATATCTTTCAGTTCCGCCATCTTCTCACACCTCTCATTCAAATCTTCGTTTGATTATAATATAACATAATTCCCTGAATATTCAAATCCACATTTGAATGTTTACTATTCTTGCTTCTCCTTTTCCGATACCTTAACGAAAGTGCCCTATATGCCTTTATATGAGGGCCATCGTTTTTTGTTTCACTTCCCGCGATTTTGATCCGCCCTTAAAGGGCAGGCTGTCCTCTTTCCAGGAACCCATCCAACCTTCCCGAATCTTGGTAACCGAAACTTTTATCTTCGTGACAAAAAAAAGAAGGGGCAGAAATTCCTTCATGTCCCTTCAATCCAATGATTTCAGTAATTCCCTAACAGTACCTTGATAAGTATTATATATTTAATTTAGTATTTTCTAGAAAAACTATGATATACTTAGTCAAACCTTTTTAAGCGTTTTACTTTACTTGTACCGTTTACCCTGCTTTTCGTTGAGCAGGGTTTTTTGTAATGTTTTTTTCAAAACAAAAAAAGACAGATCCCATTACTAGGATCTGTCTTTTTTTGTTTTTGAAATTATGCTTTTTGAACGTTAGAAGCTTGAGGTCCACGTTGACCTTGTTCTACTTCAAAAGTAACTTCTTGGCCTTCGTCTAAAGATTTGAAACCTTCGCTTTGGATAGCTGAGAAATGTACGAATACGTCGTCTCCGTTTTCGCGTTCGATGAATCCAAAACCTTTTTCTGCGTTAAACCATTTTACTTTACCTTGTTCCATTGTTGTTGCCTCCTAGTGCATTTAAGCACATTGTATTACTATCCTTGCTCTAAGTCATCATCGAAAACGAAAAGTAGTACTTTTAGTATCCTTAGTACCGAACAAAAATAATTAAGACTAAGCATAACATTAAATGGCAGCGATTGCAAATGGTTTGGATAAACTTTTTTCAAGCAATTTTTAATACTCTATAAATTCACATAGAAATAATCTTGGTCTAATGTGACTCTATCTATTACAGCAAATGACCCACATGCCATTTCCACAAAAAAAAAACCTCTTGTAAACAACGTTAACAAGAGGTTTTTTTTTACATCAAATATATCATTTTTCCGTAATGAACTTTTTTACCATCCCCTCTAATATGGCCGATTCATTTGCTAACTCTTCGTTTTGCTCCTTGAATCCAGTCATTATGGTACTTTGTTGAATTGCGGCTGCCGATATTTGCTCCGTTGTTGCGACTCCTTCTTCTGAAATCGCTGCAATTTCCTGAATGGATGCTAGGCTTTCATCCGAAGACTCATTGATTTTTTTCGAATGGCTTGCTAATTGTTCTGTGCCTTTCAACAATTTCTCTACGGATTCGAATATCTTATTGAAAATCTCTCCATTGTTTTCCACTAAGGAAACACCATTTATTATATCCTGAAAACTTTCATCATTATTTTGGATGACTTTGGCTGTTTGTTCATTGATCCGCGTAATCGACTCAGAAATGATATCGATTGATTCATCTGTTTGCACAGCCAATTTTTGCACCTCTTGAGCGACTACAGCAAAACCTCTGCCTGCATCCCCCGCCCGTGCCGCTTCAATGGAAGCATTCAATGATAGCAGGTTGGTCTGGGAAGCAATGCCCCTTATTAAGCCAATCACTTCGTTTATCTTCACTACATCAGCTTCCAGGCTCACCAAATTCACTTTATTCGATTGGCCGTTTTCCATGATTTTATCCATCTGGCTCGTTACATCCTGCACTTGTTTACTTCCTTGTTCAGCAAGTGTATTCGTATGCATCGTAAATTCATTCATTTCATTCGTTTGTTCGCTCATTAAACGGATTGTATCCGTTAAGTCACTGATCATATTGGAAATTCGGTCAATATGATGGGCACGTTCTTCTGAGGCTTTTGCTTCTTCCGTTGTCCCAGTCACTATCTGCCCATAGGATTCCACCATCTCCTCAAAGGATTGGTGAATGGACACTGTCGTTTGATTCATCGTTTGAGCGTGTTCACGGACATTCTGAATTATATGGGACAAACTTAATCTCATATCTTCGAATCCATTTGACAGATCGCCAATCTCATCCTGTCTACCAATGGGTATCGATTTACTTAAGTTCCCTTCTGCCATTTCATTCGTGTAACCTACAAGTTTATTAACGGGTCCCGAGATCTTTTTCCCGATGACAACGGCGCATAGCACACCTAATATAATGGCACTTGCAAGAAATAAGATATTATAGAATAACATTGTGCTCTTCAATTCATCAATGAATTTTGCATCCATATCGATTCCCACAATGGCGTCGGTTCCTTCGATTGGCGTAAAGTACGACTTGTGTGTGCCCCACTTATCTTTATATATTTCACTCAATACGTCTTCTTTTCCATTTATCGATATTGCCTGTTCCGGCGTAAAAGGGGATTCCACCATGAAATCCGTGCTGCCATTCAAGGCTACAATCACGTCGGCATCATTCTCGCGCTTCAATACATAAACGTACTCAATTCCCTTTTTATTTTCTACAAAAGCATCTAGCTGCCTCACAATTACTTCTCCCCGTTCCGAAGCATTCTTTATCAAAGTAGGATTGAGGCTTGCTGCTAAACTGTGGGCATTTTCAGAAAGACGCTCATCGAATTGCGGAAGGACATGCTCATTGATCATTTTATTAGTAATATAGGAAAAGCAAAGGCCCATCGCCCCTGCGAAAAGTATGAATGGAATGATATAAAACAAGAATAGTTTTGCCAGTAAAGATTTTTTAGGATTCAGCTTTGAAAATCTCATTCCCATGCCCCCCTTAGATAAAAGCCAGATGTTTTATAGTCAAATATGGTATTAAATCCAAATGAAGCAACTGGAGATTTTTGTTCAAATCCTCACTTCTATAAAATATGATTGCCATGCTCCGGTCATTTTGAAAAGGAAGCTGCCTATATTCCAAAACATGTTCAAATTCACGACAAAGTGCATCATGATCAATACGTGCAACATCTTCCAGATTTATTTCCAGTGGTAACTCTGCAAAGAAAAAGCTATATATATTATCGTCCATCTCTTCCAATATCCGATTCCAATCGGGTTTGGTACCTGAAAAATAATGTTCATACATATTCATCCCATACGCATGGTACCCTAGATCCGTTGTACCCGCTCCAGCAAAACGCAGAGGATTGATTTCGATAGGTATCACCCGGTTTCCTTTTTTGCGAATTTCGAAGTGTACAGGGTAATTCCTAAGTGGAAGGACCGTTTGGATATTCTTCATGAACTTTAGTGCATCATTATAGATTTCATTAATGGCCAACTTCGAAGTATAATAAATTCGATCGGAAGTATCGTAATCGTCCTTGAATAATCGTTTGAAGACATTCAAAATGACCGGTTCGCCAACTTGATTGTAATAACCATCAATGGCATACTCTTCACCCTGAATCCACTCCTCTATTAAAACGGTCTGGGAACCGACCACTTCTGAATCATATAATCCATCCGAATGAAGTAAATCCGCTTTAAGCTGGTTCACGGCTATATCCCAGTCCTGTTCATTCTTGACTTTATGCACCCCTACACTTGAATAGCCAATATTGGGTTTGATAACTACCGGAAACGGTATTTGATTTTTATCCAGGTCACTTATCATGGATAAATCAATATCTTGGAAATAGAAATCAGGATATAAAGATTTCGTTAAATTCCGCACCTGACTCTTATCCTTCAATAACTTTGACCATATGTACTCATTGTTATTTGGTCGGAAATGACCTAATAATGTAATGCCATTTTCAGAGTTTGTAAGAATTCTTTGGCCCATTTCCATGGACTTGAAAAATTCGGTATCTTTTTGAATGTTTAGCTTTTCTGATGTTGATGTTTCTCCCCATTGCCCTTGTTCCAGCACTGGAATTTGCTGTTCCTCCAACACCTTTAGAAGAATTGGCGACACAATGGACTCATTCAAAATAATCATTTTTTCCACCTAACTTATACTGTTTTTTGTATCTCCATATTTAATCGGTTAAAAGCGGTAAGTATTTAGCTTATATAGGTATTTATTATTAATTTCACATTAAAAAATTAAAATTTCAATATACCTTTTTACCTATCGACTCCAACTAAAAAAAGCATTTGAGGACATAGAAAAAGCCCGGATCTAGCCCCGGGCTCTCCTTTTATCTATGCTCATGTTGAAGGAACTCCTTTCATTCTTGTACATCTACAATAATACTTGATCGTTTTTCGATTAGATGCCGAACTTGAATAGGGCATACCCTAGCATTCCGCCAAACGTATTTAATAGAAGATCATCCACATCAAAGATGCCGATATTAAAGACAGCCTGAGAGACTTCAAAACAAAGACTTACTATAAAGGAAATACAGCATACCCTCTTTAGATTTATATATCCCTTTCCAATAACGAGAGGTAGAAATATACCAAAAGGAATGAATAATGTGATGTTTCCTAGCAAATTGAATATATTGTGATACGTCCTATTTTGGACAGCACTCACTATTTCATTAAGCGGTATGAAATTACCGAACAATAATAATCTATCCTTCATATTTACTGGGTTTTTTAGATTACTTTGAAGCTGTTCCAGAAGAAAAGTTATATCAATATGGCCAAACTTAAATAAAATGACTTTGGTTAGCAAAAATATATAACTAGCAAACAAAGCTGGAATAATGATATCCTGTATTATTATTTTCTTCATTTCTCTTGCCCATCACGTGCATGCACAGAAGAAAAAGCAGTCACGATGACTCCACCCATATTATCTCCAGATACTTCATACGCGTTGGCCTGTAGCTTAACCGTCTTTTTTGAGGATACAGGATAATAAGAGACTTCATATTCCACACCCGCTATGGTTCCCCCAATTTTCTTTTTCTCTTTTATATAAGTAAGGTATTCTTCCAATGTAAAATTCTTTTTCTGCATGATTCTACTATGGGGAAGACCAACATAGCGGAAATGCCATGGCTCATATTCTATTCCTGTAATAGCCTTTTTATTTTCCGGATAACGTAAAATAAAACCGTATTTCGAGGCATTCTTTTGCAGCCACCTTCCTTCCGGGGCTTCATTCATACCTGATAAGGTGGAGCCTATATCAAGTGATAACCCTAAGTTGTGCTCACTATAGCCAGCTGGTAAAGCAAATGCAGACCCCTTTTCTTGATAGAGCTGACTTTGCTCCTCTTCATTCCGATACCCGCTGCTAATCATGAAATGACGGACATTGTCTTTTTCAGCCGCACGAACCATTTCCAAGAATTTCTCTGCCACACCCTGTGACAAGCGAATCCTTTCGTCCAACAGACCATATCCCTCTATTAGTTCTTTGTGTTGAAATAGATTAACCACATCAGATTTGATCCCTCCCCGATGTACAGGATGTTCCTTATTGACCAATAACAAATTCCCTTGGTAAACCTGATCCTTAGCTATTTCTAACGTTCCACTCTCCTTCGGAACCCTTAGACCATGTCTTTCATCAATAATTTGAAAATCACCGTCAGATTTATATTCGTTTACTTCACGTGCAAACAGCAAAAATAAAACAAACAAAAAAACCCACTTCTTCATGAACAGTCCTCCTAACCTTCTTTCTATAGGTTAGGAAAAATAGTTTAAAAAAATAGTGGGGAAATTATAAAATTTTTCTTAAATCACTGCGGTAATCGCACTTCAAATAGAGTCTGTACAGAATCGCTTTTAACGGATATCGTTCCATTATGCTGTTCGACAATATTTTTTGCGATGAATAAACCGAGACCCGTGCTTCCATCTTTATGGGACCGCGCCTTATCATTTGTGTAGAACATATCAAAAACATAAGGTAGTTCTTCCTCAGGTATACAAGTTCCATAGTTGATAACTTGCACCACAACCTCCCCTTTATCAGTGAAACCAAGGATATCCACGAACTGTCCATCGTTTCCATAACGTACGGCATTGGTCAATAAGTTTTCGAATATACGCGCCAATAGGTCGCCATCACCTGAAATATCTAAATGCGATGGAAGAGTCGATCTTGCACTCAAGTGGTTTTTTTCGAAGAGTGGATATAGTTCTTCACTTAATTGAATGAGCAATTCACTTAAATTGAGGGATTTTTTCTCTAATGGAAGCATGCCATAGTTCATTCTGGTTATTTCAAAAAGTTCATCAATAAGTTTCTCTAAACGTTGGGATTTCGTATAAGCAATCTTCGTAAAATGCCTGATTCGTTCTGCAGGTAAATCTTCTTCTCGAAGGATAAAGTCCAAATATCCCAAAACGGAAGTTAGAGGTGTACGTAAATCATGGGCCAAGTTCAGAACCAATTGATCCTTACTGCTTTCTGCAAAATCGCCTCTTTCTACGGCTTCTTGTAATTTCTCACTTGCCCGGTTAATATCTTCCGCTATATCCTGGAACTCATCTTTTGATAAGATGTCGACTCTGCTTTTAAAGTCACCATTTGCGAGATCATTGATTCCATTGGAAATCTTATTAAAGTATGTCGCATAAGGTTTTGTAAGGAAAAAGAAGAATAGTATCGAAAGTGGGATAAAAATGATTAAAAAGAAGTTTAGATCTCCATATATATTCATGATCAAACGCAAACGGAACAATGGATCTTCGACCTTTACATTCGTATGATAATAAAGTTGAAGCCCTTTATATATCAGGAAGGTAATGGTTCCGGCTATCAACATACTCAATGCAAGCAATACAATCATTTTAGCCCGGAAGCTTCGTAACATGTCAGCCATTGAATTTATATCCCACTCCCCAAACTGTCGTGATGAACTTGTTTTTATTTTTATCCTCGCCAAGCTTTTTCCTTAGCGTACGAATATGAACCATGACAGTATTATTGCCCATTTCATAATACGCTTCGCCCCATACATTTTGAAAAATACTTTCCGCACTAAATACTTTTTGGGAATGACCGGCTAAGAGAACCAAAATATCGAATTCCTTCGGAGTTAGTTCGATGGCTTCATCATATAGTATCACTTTGCGCTGATCCGGATAAATGATCAAACCGCCGACTTCCAATATAGATTCGTTTTCGTTTGAAACTTGATTCAACTGCATTGCCCGTCGCAATTGCGCATTCACGCGTGCGACCAATTCCATTGGGTTGAAAGGCTTGGTCATATAATCGTCCGCCCCCATCACCAATCCGGAGATTTTATCCAGATCGGAACTTTTTGCACTAAGAAAAATGATAGGCATTTGATATTTCGCTCTAATTTGACGGGTAACTTCATAGCCATTCAACTCCGGCATCATGATATCCAAGATGGCCAAGTCTATCTTCTGATCGCTAATAACACGAATGGCCTCTTTCCCATCCGATACCTTGATATAGTTATATCCCTCTTTCTCCAAATGCAAAGCGACCAGGTCAGCAATTTCCACCTCATCATCAGCTATCAATATGGTAATCCGCTTCATCTGTATCTTACTCCCTTTTACATATTCCCATTACTTTAATTGTACTCCATTCCATTCCGATTTTCCAAATTGCTACTGGTGACCCATTATAACTGATATGCCTTTTCATTAACCAAGAACTTCATATACCTAACATCCATATTCACCTGAATATTTCAGGCCGATTCTTTATTTTTCTTGTATCTTAATTAAAAAAAGCCGACACTATTTTAAGTGACCGCTATTTTTTCAACTTTATCATTCAGTAAAAATCCAACAGTAATTTCGTGGAATTTTTCTTTAATACCCAGAAGTTCATATTCAATTCATAACTTCTTTGTATACTTCCTCATGTAAAGATCAAGAAAGGATGTATTTAAATATGCCAGAAGAAAAAAAACAAAAAGGATGGCGCCAGTTCATTCGGTTAGTTCAACAAACGAAGCCTTCTAAACTAATGATAGGGATTGCATTGGCATTAAGCCTAGGAACAACGGGTGTGGGTTTATTAGTCCCTTTATTCACAAAAAATTTAATTAATGATTTTTCGATCAGCTCACTAAGCACTGAACGGATCACCCTTCTCGTTCTTGCCATCATTGTTCAAGCATTGGCCAGTGGATTTTCCATCTATTTATTAAATCGGATCGGTCAATCTGTAGTGGCGGGTATCCGCGATCAACTATGGAAAAAAATACTCGTATTGCCCGTGAGTTATTTTGATGAACATCCGTCAGGCGAAACAGTCAGTCGAATGACAAATGATACAACAGTAGTGAAGGGATTAATCTCTGAGCACCTCTCTAATTTCGTTACAGGAATCATTTCCATCGTAGGTTCCATGATCGTGTTATTCGTACTGGATTGGAAAATGACATTATTGATGTTCACTGCAATTCCACTCTCTGTTTTGATATTAATGCCACTAGGGAAAAAAATGCATAAAATATCAAAAGGGATGCAGGACGAGACAGCAAGCTTCACCTCAGTCCTCCAGCAAGTGCTAACGGAAATCCGTCTTGTTAAAGCCTCAAATGCTGAAACTCTAGAATATGAAAATGGAAAAAAAGGAATCCATAAATTATTTCAATTCGGATTAAAAGAGGCAAAAATCCAATCGTTGATTGCGCCGCTAATGAGTTTTGTCATGATGGCATTACTCGTGCTGATTTTAGGTTATGGGGGAATGCGCGTTTCTTCAGGAGCCCTGACAGCTGGAGCCCTAGTTGCATTCATCATGTATCTTTTCCAAATAATCATGCCAATGGCTCAATTAGCCAGTTTCTTTACACAATTTCAAAAAGCCACGGGTGCAACAGAGCGCATCATTTCCATTTTGGATTCAGTAGAGGAGGAAGATGCGAAGCAGCCAGTTCAGAATATAAGTCAATCAATCACCGTGGATCACCTGAACTATAGTTACAATAATGGAGAACAGGTACTTAAAGATATAAGCTTTAACGTTGAATCCGGTAAGGTCACAGCAATTGTCGGACCAAGCGGCAGCGGCAAAACGACCCTTTTCTCATTATTCGAGCGTTTCTACAAACCACAGCAAGGGTCCATATCCATAGGCGGGAAATCCATAAATGATTTCACACTGCTTTCATGGAGAAGCCAGATTGGATATGTTTCACAAGAAAGCCCGATTGTATCAGGTACAATTCGAGATAATATTTGTTATGGCATCGAACGGGATATAACGGATGAGGAATTAAATCAAGTGGCTAAAATGGCGTATGCAGATCAGTTCATTTCTGATCTGCCGAACGGATATGATACAGAGGTTGGTGAAAGGGGCATGAAATTATCAGGCGGTCAAAGACAAAGAATCGCGATTGCTCGTGCATTTTTAAGAAACCCCAAAATATTAATGCTTGATGAAGCTACATCCAGCCTAGACAGCAAATCAGAAAAAGTGGTTCAACAGGCATTGAATGATTTAATGAAAGGCCGAACAACAATAGTCATCGCCCACCGCCTATCGACCGTTATCGGTTCAGATCAAATCATCTTCCTTGAAAAAGGGAAAATAACAGGCAGCGGAACACATAAAGAGCTGTATCATACGCATTCATTATACCGCGAGTTTGCCCAACAGCAGTTGCACAAACTTGAACTGGCCTAATTCACCGAAAGGAAAGAAGAAGGATGACAAAAATATTGATAGTCGATGATGATGCTCATATTCGCGAACTTATAAACCTGTTGTTAAGAAAAGAAGGATTCAATTTATATGAAGCCTCAGATGGACTGCAAGCATTGAAAGTAATGGAGAAAGTGAAAATCGATTTGGCAGTCATCGACATTATGATGCCCAACATGGATGGATGGCAATTATGCAAGGAGTTACGGGAATTTAGTGATATCCCCATTTTAATGCTGACTGCAAAAGGGGAAACAACACAGAAAGTAAAAGGTTTCGGGCTTGGGGCAGATGATTATCTTGTAAAGCCATTTGAACCGATCGAATTGGTTCTGAGAATAAAGGCATTACTAAAACGCTATAAAATTACTATTTCACAAACATTAAATATCGGCGAATTAAAGATGAATCGCAACACACATGAAATTTCATTCAAAGAACAGGAATATACGATTCCCTTAAAAGAATTCGAATTGTTGTTTAAATTAGCAAGCTATCCTGGAAAAACTTTTTCCAGGGAAAATCTTATCGAAGACATTTGGGGCTATGATTATGAAGGTGATGAACGAACTGTCGATGTTCATATTAAAAGAGTGCGAGAACGGTTTCCTGAATCGGATTTCCCTTTCCGGATTAAAACGATCTGGGGATTGGGCTACCGTTTGGAGATAACGAGATGAGAAGCAATCGATTTTTCAAACAAATGCTTGGCACACTGTTTTTTATTGCATATATTTCCATATGTTTTTCCGCCGGTTATTATATCATTGAACTATTGCCCTTAAGATTAACCGATTATGTTCGGTTTCTGGCCACTATCATGACAAGCATCGCAATCATGATATCCATCGGTTATCTTATCCGCGCTATCCATCACAATAAACGGGTAAATATTTACCTCGAGATCATAGATGCCTTAAGGAAAATAGCAAATGGCGATTATAATGTACAATTGGATTTTAAAACGGGCAAGAAAAACGAAATGACGGATATCATTAACCACTTCAATCACATGGCCAAGCAATTGAAGCAAATGGAAGAAATGCGGCAAGAATTCATCTCTAACGTCTCACACGAAATACAGTCGCCCCTTACCTCCATTGTAGGATTTGCCCAGGCTCTTCAATTTAATAAGCTGACAACCGAAGAACGAAATCATTATCTTAATATAATTGAGACAGAAAGCCGGAGATTATCTAAATTAAGTGATAACCTTCTAAAGCTTACATCCCTTGAATCCGACCATCATCCTTTTGAAAGGACCGATTTCCGGCTCGATCAGCAAATACGAACCATTATTTTGGCATGTGAACCCGCTTGGTTGGAAAAAGAACTCGAATTGGATATATCCTTAGAAAAGGTTCCAATAGTTGCAGACCAGGACTTAATGAGCCAAGTATGGACGAATTTAATACACAATAGTATCAAGTTCACCCGCCATCGCGGAAAGATCACGATTCGATTACAACAGATTGATGATCGGGCATCCATAACGATATCCGACAATGGAATCGGCATTTCCGAAAACGACCAGTTCCATATATTCGAGCGATTCTATAAAGCCGACCTGGCAAGGGAACGCTCAAAAAGCGGCAGCGGTCTAGGTCTATCCATCGTGAAAAGAATTATAGAGATGCATGAAGGGACCATATCCGTGGAAAGTGAACTCGAAAAGGGAACTACTTTTACGATTCTGCTTCCTATTTCATAAAAACCAGCTGACTTGTCAGCTGGTTTAATTCTATTTGTAGTTATTGTTGCTTCAGATTAATATCCGACCACATTTTTGGCCTTCCGTAGAATTAAAATGAAAGCTAAATAAAATCACCTATCCTGGATAGCTTTTTGAGGAATTAAAATTTGAACGTTACTTTCCACTTTGTTTTAAGATGAGTTCGAGGCCAACCTTCCATTAATTTACATTTCAGAAAACCAAGCATTTCGAAGTACGGCAATTCCTTTTTCTATCTCTTCTTCTGAAAGTCCGCCAAAACCGATCATCACCAATGAAGGCTCCGTCTCCTTTCCATCCATAATGGGCCGTTCTGCTTCATTTCTTAACAAATATTCCGGTAGACTACTTAGAAAAGGCAGTAGATAGAGATATTACTTGAAAGAGTTATGTGCAATATGTTACCTCTTTTTTTCTTTTTCAATATTAGAGATGATTATTTTGATATTTTTAAATAAATCCGTCTGATAATAAACCCTATTCCTGCAATCGCCAATAACAGAATAATTGTTCCAACCAAACTAAAATTGTTTAAAACTTTAATCACCTTCTTTACTATATAAAAAATTATTTAGCAGTAACTCCGAGTGCCCCGCCACTATAACTAATAGTCGCTTCAGCATAAGTTGTCGAATATGCTACAGAGGCTGTATATGGATATGTTTGTTTAAGTGCACAAGACTTTCCAGAAGTGCATGACACTGTTAAGGTTTATCTTGCATCTTACCAACACCACCAGATCCAACTAATCCATAGGCAGTATGTCTAATTTTTGTAGTGATTTTTGTAGGAGTTCCTTTGGTAACTGTTGTCGTTACATTACCACCAAAAGAATTATTAACAATTCCATGATTTGATGATACAGATCCTTTCAAATTTGCACTAATTTTTGAATTAGAATTACTTCCTAAGACGGTGGCAGTTTTTACAGGCATGATAGGAGAGTTTGATGTCTTCGCATAAAGCTTCACAAATTCAGCATCGTCAAAACTTAATTCTTCACCAACATCGTAATAATCTGATATTTCTGATAATTTTTGATAAATTTCTTCTTGTGTTAAATCCTTTTGAAGACTCTCAGCTGAAGAATTTACTTCTGGAAAACATACTAACATAACAAATTCAGCAATGATTGGCCAAATGGTCTTTTTCATTTGAATCCCCCTTTAATAAATATCTTAAAGTAGTTTGGTTGCAATATTTTTATATCTTCACTTTATCAAAAATTAATAGCACAAGGAGTTCCAATTTTGGAACTTCTTGTGCTACTTTTGAGCTATAAAAGAGATTTATTTATGAAAGTAGTCCTCAGGGATTGGCAGCATATTTAACCTTTATAATATATATTGTCAGGAAAAGAACATACATCAAAAACAACAAAATAATATATCTATCAAAGAATTTAACTTTTTCACTTTGAAATTGATTATTTTTTCTTACTTTTATAAATAAGTAAGTTAATATAGATAGAAAAAGTATTAAACCAGTTATGGTGGTAATTGGAGACACCATTACCTTAAAATAAGTTACAGTAACCTTTTCCGGGAAATGCATGATGATCCTCATTATTTCATTCACTAAAAAGTGAAAAAAGATAGCCGGAACGATACTTCCAGTATAGATGGTTAATATTGCAAGAGAAATACCCATTACAAATGCAAAAACCAAATTTCCCACCGTCATATGATAAATGCTAAAAATAAGAGCACTTAAAATTATGGCCGATTTTATGTTCATTCTCTGATATTGTTTTAATAATATACCCCTAAAAAGAATTTCTTCACTAATTGCCACTGAAAAGCCAATCATGATAATGCTGTAAAAACTTATGTTTTTACTACTCTCCATAAGTGTACCAACAATTTTTTCAGCAGTAAGCCATTCGCCAGTTAGTAGATAATATTGGGTCCTACCAAAAAACACAGTTAGCATGTGAGTTATACTACCCATTAAAATACCAAGAAGAATATATTTTACATGTACCTTTTTAAGCTGAATGCTAGATAAGGTTATTTTTTTCTTTTTTAAGAAAAGAAAAAGCATATAGATAATAACCAGTTTACTTATAAAGAAAAATAATTGTTTGTTTATTTGCAAAAAAAGTTCTTGTAATATAAGTTGTGTAAAAGGAAAAATAATCATAATTAGTATTGTTATATATAATATAAAGCGATGAGTTTGTTTAATATCAGTATCCATTCTTACCCCTTTGTGATACGATATTTTCAAATTCTAAAAAAACCTTTTTAGAATAAGGGTTACATTTACACTATTGCCAACTTATTTCGTTGCTACTTTTTTATATTTAATGTAGGTTTCATTTCTTTGTTCTGATTTTATCAAATTCCCAGTTGGACTATATGTTTTTAGTGTTCCAGTCAATTTCCATGTTTCTTTGTATTGATTCCATTTTTTCGTTGCCGAATATATCTTTTCTCCGCCACCAGAAATAACTAATTTACCGTATATTTCCACCTTGAAGGTAAGGTTAAGACTCCATTTTGTAGTATCAGTCACTTTTTTGTGAAAGACACTTGATTGTCGTTTATCTGTGGCTGTTTTCCAAGTATATCGATTACAAGTAGCACACACTGGAGATATACCAATTCTATTATTAGTTATTTCTCCTGTTTTTTCATCTACATGTATAGGTATTTCTTGACCTAAAAGTACATCAGTGCCTGATAGAGTTGTATATTATGACAGAAACTCACCTGATTGGCTTTCCTCTTTTAAATCAACTTCTTTAGTTGGAGAACTTGCAAAGGTTGATGAATTAAATCCAAACAAAAATACAGGAATTATTAATATAAAAATATATAGTAACTTCTTCATTTCTTCACCCCACCTAATATTTTTTCCTTAAATACCCACTATGAATTTTGTTTTAATATTTTAAGTAGTTTGGTTTAATATTTGTATATCTCGATTTTATCAAAAACCAAAAGCACAAGGAGTTCCAAATTTGGAATACCCTGTGCTTTTTTTGAATTTAAAACTATTTATGAATCGCAACCGTAAAGGTGAGGTCATAAGGACCGAGGAATCTGCCTTTTTGCCTATGGAGTTAGATCAGACGGCAGATAAGAGATATTATAACCTAAGGACCACATCGTTTCACTTTTTATATGAATAAACCCCGAATAATGGACACTTTAATAGAGGGTCAACTCACCCTTAATAATCAGCTTTTATTATTTCCGCCAAAAAGTTGAACAGTCTGTCTTATCAAAAATATTAAACTCGATCATTTTTTCAAGTAATGAGTAATCAACCGGATTATCCCACTTGATACGTACCAACTGCTTGGTGTGATCATAGCCTGCCTGCACGATTTCATCAGAGAAATGATCGATCCCTGCCTTTTCAGGGGCAACAGCCAAATGATGTTTGGCTACGCTAAAGCCAATGATATATGTGTCATGATCGGTAAACATAGGCTGATTCCACGCAATTTTCGGCATTAAATTTGGAAATTTCTTAGTTACCCAAGCCAAGACTTCTTCCGTTCGTTCCCTATGTTGCGGGTTATCAATATTCGCTAAAAATTCTGCAAAAACTTCCATGTCATTCTCTCCTAAATTAAAAAAATTTTATGAAGACTTCATTTTCAACAATGCACCATAGGAAGATCTTTAACTTTGCTCTAATGAATGCCGTGATTCCCTACCGATGGATGTAATAGATTGCATTAAACAACTTTATTGTCACTGCACATCGTTTCCTATTCCTTAGCCTGCTTTAATCCACTTATCAACTTGAGAGGTTCTCGTTATTTTAGACATTAAAAATACCCCTTTGGCTAATCATAGCCAAAGGGGTAAAGCTTCGCAACTTTTTATAAACAGTTAATCTTTATTTAGATCTACTTAACTTCGTTGAGGAAAAAATCTTGTATTATCGTACCTCTACGACAAAAGTATAAGAGGAGTCTCCATTTGACCATTTAGCGTTCATTTCAATTACATACTTTCCTTTTTCCGACGGTAAGGTTATGTTGTGTTGATTCAAAGGTAATTCTTCGCTACGCTTTTCTTCTTCCCATAAATAAGCCTGTAATTGTGGTTGGGAGCCATCATTAAACTCTACATTTGCAACTGAACTTTGTTCAACTATTTCCGCTTTCATATCTTCAGCAATTTGAAAGGGTGCAGCAGCATCGGCGATAACCGTCGTATTGGAGAGGAAACTCTTTTTTTCCCACTGATAAGTACCTCTAGCTGTTTCGATATTTACATCGTTTATTTTCACTTTCGCTTCTGGTGGTTCTTCTTTGGTTTCATTCGAACAACCTCCTACTATAAGTAAGAGCAGCATCAATATAGCGTATAATTTCTTAACTTTCACGTTAATCCCACCTTTTTTTGTTAGACGTTAACTATGTATAAAAGTTACATGCCTACTTCTAACTTTTTGGGTTCACTTCAAATAGGTGGTCTCTTCTATTTGTTTTAAACCAACAATAAAATTAACAATCTTATCCAAAAGTAAATTAATACTGTATCTCGAAATAAAAAGGATAAATTTAAAGGACCAGCCTGATATCCAGGCTGGTCTTTTGGTTTATTCGTAACATGAATTATTTTTAATTACCAATCTCGTTAGAACAGGACTACCACAGGAAGAACTATCCTTTGATTCAGTTGCTGAAGTAACAGAATAGCAGCAACTAGAAGCTAGATTCATACTGCACACCATAAAAAAGTATTATATATAAAAAAAGAAGCATAGGATATAACCCTATGCTTCTAGTGCTTAATCTTTATATCGAGTACCCAACTTTGTTGTTCAGTACCCGACTTTGTTGTCTTTCAACAAACATACGTTGCATTCATTCCAACTTACTCAACCGTTACACTTTTCGCAAGGTTACGTGGTTTATCCACGTCACATTCGCGGTGCAAGGCAGCGTAGTAAGCAATGAGCTGCAGCGGGATAACAGAGATAAGGGGTGTTAATAGTTCATTCACTTCCGGGATGACGAAACGGTCATCCTCTTCTTCCAGACCCTTCATGGAAATGATGCAAGGGTTGGCGCCGCGGGCAACCACTTCTTTAACATTTCCACGGATGCTTAGGTTGACGCCTGCTTGAGTGGCAAGGGCTATGACAGGTGTACCTTCTTCAATCAAGGCGATCGTTCCGTGTTTAAGCTCTCCGCCAGCAAAGCCTTCTGCCTGGATGTATGATATCTCCTTCAGCTTAAGGGCCCCTTCAAGAACAACATAGTAGTCAAGGGAACGGCCAATGAAGAAGCAGTTTCTTGTAACGGACAAATATTCACGGGCAATGGCTTCCATCTCTTCTTTCGAATCACAGAGGGCTTCCATTGCTGTCGCAACGATTCCAAGCTCTTTTACAAGGTCGAAATCATACTCCATTTTACGGAATTGGCCAGTTACATTTGCTAATATGGACAGGACTGCCACTTGAGCTGTGTAAGCCTTTGTAGAGGCCACGGCTATTTCAGGGCCAGCATGCAGCAAGAGCGTATAATCCGCTTCACGTGACAATGTAGAGCCCGGTACGTTCGTGATGGTCAGAGCTTTATGACCAAGCGCTTTGATGGACACTAATACGGCACGGCTATCTGCAGTTTCACCACTTTGTGAAATGAAGATGAATAACGGTTTTTTCGATAATAACGGCATATTGTAAGTGAATTCCGATGCCACATGGACCTCAACCGGAATTTCAGTCATTTTTTCGATGAACTGCTTACCAATCAATCCTGCATGATAGCTGGTTCCGCAAGCGATGATATAAATTCGGTCAGCCTCACTTACCGCTTCAGTAATGCTATAATCGATTGCAAGTTTACCTTCTTCATTTTGGTATGCTTGAATGATTTTACGTATGACAGCTGGCTGCTCGTCGACTTCTTTAAGCATATAGTGAGGATACGTACCTTTTTCAATATCACTTGCATCCAGTTCAGCAGTATATGGAGCTCGCATAACTTCTTCGTTGGAAAGGTTCTTGATCGTTACCTTTTCACTTGTCACGATAACCATTTCTTTATCCATCAGTTCAAGGAATTGATCTGTGACTTGCAACATGGCCATTGCATCTGAAGCGATAACGTTAAAATCATTTCCCACACCGATCAGCAGCGGGCTTTTATTTTTTGCGACAAAAATGGTTTCATCATTTTCAGCATCCAAAAGGGCAATGGCATATGAGCCTTCTAATAGAGTGAGTGTTTGACGGAACGCCTCTTCCACTTCCATACCATCGTTTACGAACTTCTCAATTAGTTGAACGATGACTTCCGTATCCGTTTCGCTTTTAAAGGCAACATCCTTCAAATATTCACGTTTTAGAATCGCATAGTTTTCAATGACCCCATTATGAACTAAAGTCAAGCGACCTGAATTACTTTGGTGAGGATGAGCATTCTCACGGCTTGGCACACCATGGGTGGCCCAGCGTGTATGTCCTATTCCAGTATATGCAATAGTGTTATCATCCACGGCACCGCGTAAGTCCGCGATTCGTCCCTTTTCCTTGAAGATTGTCACGCCTGCATCATTTTTCACAGCAATCCCTGAAGAGTCATATCCGCGGTATTCAAGTTTTTCAAGACCTTTTAATAAAATTTCCTTTGCATCACTAAGTCCAATATATCCAACAATTCCACACATAATTTCTGTTCCTCCAACCGATTCGAGGGAACAGGAATGCACGGGGGCATCCCTGCCCCCTCATCTCTAATATATTTTTATAAAGGAAATGCCCTAAAGCACTTTTTCCCATTGTGCATTTCCAACCCTTTGTGCAGTAAGTTGCCCTACTGTTTTATGATTGGAATTACTGCGGCTGTGCACTTCAGCCGGGAGGTATCCGCCGATCATTCGATAAACCTCCTCCTCGTCAACTAAGCCTTTCTCGACCAGACTTAGTTCAGGCGCTTTTGTAAATCTGTTTCTCCTTGCCTACCCTCCTTTTTAAAAACAACCATTTTAGAGAAAATGAGTTGTAAATCAGGATAATCATACCTTAAACAAGGGACATAGGTCAATTCTTTATTACCAAGACCTATGAAAAAGAACTTCTTTATAAAAATATGCATAAAAGGAAATTTCGTTCCTTTTATGCATTGGATTGGTTATTCGTTTATTCCCATTTCCGCTCTTACCACTGAGACGATGCGATCTACATAATTAGTGCATTCTTCAGCAGTCGGTGCTTCAGCCATAACACGGACTAGCGGTTCAGTACCGGATGGTCTCACCAAAATGCGACCGTTTCCGTTCATTTCCCCTTCGACTGCCTTAATGACTTCCTGTACCTTTTCATTATCAGTTACAGCATGCTTATCGGTAACTCTGACGTTGATGAGTGTCTGTGGATATTTCCTCATCTCGCCAGCGAGCTCTGATAAGGTTTTTTGGGTGTCACTCATGATGTTCACAAGCTGTAAGCCCGTCAATAAGCCATCTCCTGTGGTGTTATAGTCCAGGAAGATGATATGTCCGGATTGTTCGCCGCCAAGGTTATAGCCGCCTTTTCGCATCTCTTCCACCACATAGCGATCCCCCACTGCCGTTTGGGCGCTTTGTATACCGTGCTCTTCAAGACCTTTATAAAAACCAAGGTTGCTCATGATCGTAGAAACCACTGTTCCCTGTTTCAGACGATTATTTTCTTTCAAGTATTTCGCACATATATACATGATTTGGTCGCCGTCCACTATATTTCCTTTTTCATCTATGGCAATGACGCGGTCTCCGTCACCATCGAAAGCAAGTCCAACATCCGCACCTTTTTCTTTTAAGAATTCAGCAAGTGCTTCAGGGTGGGTGGAACCTACCTTGTCATTGATGTTCAAGCCATTGGGCGATGCCCCCATTGTAGAGATGTCTGCATCAAGATCCGCAAACAAATGCATGGCCAAGGCTGATGTCGCCCCATGTGCACAATCGAGCGCAACATGAATGCCTGTAAAGTCTTCATCCACTGATTGTTTCAAGTACTGGAGATACTTTTGCCCACCTTCGAAATAATCGTTCAAATGGCCTAAATCTCCGCCAACCGGGCGTGGAAGTTCATCCTTTTCCAAATCTAACAATGTTTCAATTTCCGCTTCTTGATCATCGGATAGCTTAAAACCATCCGGTCCAAAGAATTTAATGCCATTATCCTCTACTGGATTATGCGAAGCGGAAATCATGACACCTGCTTCGGCACTTAAGGCCTTTGTTAAATAGGCAACTCCCGGTGTCGAAATTACACCCAGGCGCATCACTTCAGCCCCAATGGATAATAGACCGGCAACAAGTGCACCTTCCAGCATTTCACCTGAAATTCGTGTATCGCGCCCTATGAGCACTTTGGGTTTTTCTGTATTTCTAGTAAGAACGTAGCCACCAAATCGGCCCAGTTTAAATGCCAGCTCCGGTGTTAATTCGCTATTCGCTATACCCCTTACTCCGTCTGTTCCAAAATATTTACCCATATTTATCGCTCCTTCTTCGAATCGTTACTGAATTAAATGATGTTAAAGGAAGGTTATGTCTCTTCGGCTTTTGGAGTAATGGTGACCGAAACCGTTTCAGAATCCAGCTCCCAGTCCACTCCCTCAGGCACGTTTACCACCAGTTCTACATCATGCGTACCTTCATCTAAATTACTCACATCTACTGTAAGATTAATGTCGTCTTTAGTTATTTTCTTCAAGTCATCCGCCTCACCAAGCAAGGTGATGCTTGTTACATCGGATTCCAATTCGGCATCTTTGTCATCCTGTATGCCCACAGGAACTATTTTTATATTGCTGAATGTTTTAGACTCAATGGCAGCCGGTTCATCTTCTTCGATTACTTGCTCTTTTTCTTCTTGTTTTGGTTCAGTTTCTGGTTCTTCCTCTTCTTCAACTGGCTCTGCAGTCACTTCATCTTCATCTACATCCACTTTCTCTGTACGAATCTTGACCTTTGCCTTACCCAAGGACATTTTTTGTACATTTTCCGGTTTAGTAAGATCGAGTTCCAATTCTGTATCACCATCAATTTTCGAGATATTTACAGGAAGATTTATTTCACTTATATCCCCAAGGCTCGTTTCTGACCCAAATAAGGTGACCTCTTTTGGATCGACACTTATACTCTTGATCCTGATGCCATCCTTTGCCTTCCCAGTTTGCTTTGGTGTTATCGACACCGTTTTGGAAGGAATGCTCACTTTTAAGGAAACGGCAACAGAAGCGGGCTCAATCGTCACGTCCAACTTATTCAAGTCCCTGTCCAGGGCTTTAACGGTTGCCTTGCCGTTCACCGTTTCGTTAAGTCCCTTACTTATTTCAAGGTTTGCCTTTACATAGGAAATTTGTTCAATCGCATCTTTAGCACCCGTAATTTTGACAGTTTTCGGGCTAACTGTTGGTTGACCGGCGGTATATCCCTCTTCAAGTAAAGAGCTATTATACTCGGCTTCAACGGAGAATTCCTTCGTCACCCGTTCCTGAACGTTGACTTCCGCATATTCCGGATCGATCGTCGCCACTAACTTTTCATTCAACTCACTTATTTTAAATGTGACGGTTCTGTCCCCCATTGAGATTGCAGGATCAGATAGGTCTACATACACTTTAAAGTCCCTTTGGTTTTTCGCATTTATCAATAGGCTTTTTGCTCCCTTTAGAGTAACATCAACCGTTTCCGGCACTCCGCTGACCACTAGATTCTCACGGTCATAGTACACTTCAACCGGTACATTTTCGATGGTCTCCGTACTGATTTCAGGGGCCGTCGATAAACCAAGGGATTTTTTATCCGACTCCATCTCAAAGTTAATGGAAATGAACAAAAGTGCTGCCAAGGCAAAAGCTACGATTCTCATAAACCAAGCGCTATTGGTGAATTTATCCATTCTTTTTCCCCCTCCAGTTAAAGATGCTTGAGGAAGTTGATTTGATGTTTTCCACTACCAGTTCACTTGTAAGCATGGCCCTAAATGATTCTTGATTCAAATCCCGGTAAAGTTCCCCGTTTTTAGTGACGGATATCCCTCCCGTTTCTTCAGAAACGACAATCGTAAGACTATCCGTAACTTCACTCATGCCTATGGCTGCCCTATGCCGTGTGCCAAGCTCCTTTGATATGAATGGACTCTCTGATAATGGTAAGTAGCAAGCTGCAGCCGCCACCTGGTTATTTTGTAAAATAACTGCGCCATCATGGAGCGGCGTATTAGGGATGAAGATATTAATGAGCAGTTCTGAAGAAATATAGGATTTTAGGGGTATCCCCGTTTCAACATAATCCCCCAGCTCCGTACCCTTCTCTATCGTAATCAAGGCCCCAATCCGCCTTTTTGCCATATAAGTGGATGCCTTTAGGATTTCTTCGACTAAACGCTCTTGCTGATTCTCTTCTGGAACGGTGCCCCTTGCAAAGAGCTTCCCGCGTCCTAATTGTTCAAGTGCCCTTCTCAGTTCAGGTTGAAAAATGACGAGAATCGCCAATACTCCCCAATTCATGACTTGTGCCATTAACCATCCGAGTGTATTGAAACCAAACAGGTTGCTTAAGCTTTTTACAATGACAATTACAAAAATTCCTTTTAGCAGCTGAATAGCCTTCGTGCCTCGAATAATAGTTAACAATTTATATATCACAAACCATACAAGGAGAATATCAATGAAATTTACTACATAGTCCCAAACAGTCAAATTGGTTAAAGACATGTTGTTTCCTCCAGTCAGTATTACTCCAAATACCAATTACAATCTTTATACGATAACCTTAATAGTATACCATTTTTTAAATGATACATCTAAAAACTAGTGTGAGAAATTTACACGGCAAGAACGAACCATGCAAAATGGTTCCCTTCCTTTTAAAAAATAAAGCTGAGCGAAGTCACCGTATATGAAAAACGATGCTCTCCTCCCAGCTCTCTATTCCTTATTCATTTTTTTCCTCTTTAGCAGGAACCAACGAGGTTGCAGTATCCTTTACTTTATACCACATCCACTCAAAAGCTTGGTCAATAACATGGATGCTCCCAGTCACATTCCCTGCCTTAGACATATATTTATGCCCATTTATGACTGTCACATCTCCCTCTACTTCACCATCTATTTGAATGTTGCCATTTTGAACTACCACATCACCCTTGATTGTCTCACCCGCAGGCACAATCACCGTTTCACCTGCGACCACTAAGTTAGGCTGCTTTGATACTGAAAAATGTTCGTCCTGATTATAAGTGGAAAAAACAGATCCTGTCATCAATATGATGAACATCGCTGCCGCTGTCATGAAGGGATGGCTTTTGAACCAACGTTTGGCGCCCGTTGTTTTCGTTTCCTTTGGCAATTGAGCCATAACCTTTGCTGTAAAGTCATCCGGGGCCTTAATATGGGAAGTGCTTTGTACAAGAGCGACCGCCTTTTTCATTTCATGAAAGTAATTCCGGCATTCAGCACAGTTGTGCAAGTGCTCCCGTAAAACTTCTTTATGCTCCGGTTTGATGTCCTCATCTAAATAATCATGCATATATTCAATGATTTCCTCATGGCAGTTCATTTTTCTCACCTTCTTTTTATAAATGGCGTAGTTGTTTACGCAAGGCTTCCCGACCACGATGTATTCTCGTCTTAACCGTACCGACTGGCAAATCTAATATTTCACTGATTTCCTTTAAAGATAACTCTTCAATATACTTCAATACGATAACCGATCGGTATTTCTCGGGCAATTTCATTATTTCCACTTGAATGGTTTCCTGTAGTTCTAAAGATTCAACTTCTTCCTCGGGTTTCGCCATATCTGATGCTATTTGGGAATACATATTCAATCCCTCTGTCCCTGCCACCTCTGCATCTAGATAGTAATCCGGCTTTTTCTTGCGAAGGCGGTCAATACAAAGGTTGGTCGCAATCCGATATAACCATGTAGAAAATTTCATTTGTATATTGAAACTACGAATATTCACGAAGGCCCTTACAAAGGCCTCTTGTGCCAAATCCTCTGCTTCTTGCCTGTTTCCGAGCATCCTGAAACATATCTGGAAAACTTTGTCCTTGTAAATTTCGACAATTTCCCCAAATGCATTATGGTCTCCCTTTAATACTTGATTAATTCTCTCTTTAATGAGTGCATCCATTTTCCGGTATTACCCCCGCTCATGCGGCTATACGATTACTACGAATCGTAAGCTAAAAGGTTTCAAAAATTTAATACATTAATTTTAACAAAGTTTTACATTTAATGTTTAAGAAAAAAAAAACAGGGCTATATAGTAAGAAATTGTAAAATTCGAGGGAGTGAATCTCTATATGACTGCTGAACAAATTTTAGACCATATTGAACAATACAGACAGAAGATGATGATTTTGGCTTCCCGTTCTTCGATGGTTGATAATGAAGTTATTGAAGTTAGCAGCAAACTGGATACTTTAATCAACGAATACCTCCATTTAACTAAAAATGGAGATCTCACACACCGACGTGCTCTTAAGTGAATATGGATATGCGATTGCAACCATCTATTTATAGATATGTTCATGTTACATACACCCTGGAAAATAAACCTACGTCTTCTAGCATATAAAAAACAGTAACCCATTACAAGCCGGTTACTGTTTCTTTTATTTTTTCAGTTATAATAACTTTTCTCCAAATAGCGAACCCATTAGAGCCACCGCAACGATTGCCGTTTTATTCCGCTCATCTAAAATGGGGTTCACTTCAACGAATTCAGCTGATGTAATCAAGTTGGCTTCAGCGAGCATTTCCATGGCCAAATGACTTTCCCGATAACTTATGCCACCAATCACCGGTGTCCCCACTCCGGGAGCATCTGCTGGGTCAACTCCATCCAAATCCAATGAAAGATGGACACCATCCGTTCTTTCCCTTAAATAATCTATGCATTCTTCCATGACCTTTGTCATTCCCATTCGATCAATCTCATGCATCGTAAATACTTTAATCCCTTTATCACGGATAAGTTCTTTTTCCCCTTCATCCAAAGACCTTGCCCCAATTATTACGATGTTTTCCGGTTTCACTTTTGGACCGGAACCATGGATATTGATCAGGTCCGGATGTCCAAGTCCAATACTGACAGCCAGGGGCATTCCATGTATATTCCCCGATGGCGAGGTTTCTTCCGTATTTAAATCCCCATGTGCGTCATACCAAATCACACCTACATTTTCATAGTGCTTTGCGACTCCCGCCAGTGTTCCTATAGCTATTGAATGGTCTCCTCCCAATACAAGCGGGAAGGAACCACCTTCTATTATTTCATCAACCCTTGCAGCTAACAGGGCGTTACCCTTTGCAACAAGCGGTAAGTTTTTCAGGTTGGTCCCAGGCTTATTTGCTTTTTCAGGCCGTCCTACAATTATATCTCCTAAATCCTCTACTTCTATATTTAACTGTTCAAGACGCTCGAAAATATCTGCGCAGCGGATGGCACTAGGTCCCATATCCACGCCCCGCCTTGCTTGACCAAGGTCCATAGGCAATCCAATGACGGAAATTTTCTGAATAGACATATAATTCCCCCTTTCACCCATTTTATATCGTATATGCCAAGTGGTTCAACTCGACATTTCCATGTATAATGATGCACCCTTTTCATACCTAATACGCTTTTTTTATAAGACCTATGAAAAAAAATCTTTCTAGACATAGGTTAACCAAAAAATGCTTTTATACAAAAAAAGTCTTAAACCATTTTGGCTTAAGACGTAAGTTTTGGTGTATGTAGTTGATGGTGGAGCCTAGCGGGATCGAACCGCTGACCTCCTGCGTGCAAGGCAGGCGCTCTCCCAGCTGAGCTAAGGCCCCTAAGGAATTTAAAATATATTAAGCGGAAGACGGGATTCGAACCCGCGACCCCAACCTTGGCAAGGTTGTATTCTACCACTGAACTACTTCCGCAAATGGCTGGGCTAGAAGGGATCGAACCTTCGCATGACGGAATCAAAATCCGTTGCCTTACCGCTTGGCTATAGCCCAATATATAATATGTAACAATTAATGTTCAACAAAATAAAAAGGTGGTAATCATATAATTCCCCATTAAAGAGAATATATAACTGATCCACAGGATTTTATTAAAATGGTGGAGGGGGGCAGATTCGAACTGCCGAACCCGAAGGAGCGGATTTACAGTCCGCCGCGTTTAGCCACTTCGCTACCCCTCCGCAATATATGGTTGTAAATGGTGCCGGCAAGAGGACTTGAACCCCCAACCTACTGATTACAAGTCAGTTGCTCTACCAGTTGAGCTACACCGGCAAGTAAAGAATAAATGGTGGAGGATGACGGGATCGAACCGCCGACCCTCTGCTTGTAAGGCAGATGCTCTCCCAGCTGAGCTAATCCTCCGGATTAATGAATTAAGAATGGTGACCCGTACGGGATTCGAACCCGTGTTACCGCCGTGAAAGGGCGGTGTCTTAACCGCTTGACCAACGGGCCGGACTATTTTGTGTACATAGATAGATTGGGAAGCTCCCAAGCGGATTCGAACCGCTGACCTCTTCCTTACCATGGAAGTGCTCTACCTACTGAGCTATGGAAGCATATGGCTCCGCAGGTAGGACTCGAACCTACGACCGTTCGGTTAACAGCCGAATGCTCTACCACTGAGCTACTGCGGAATAATATAATGTTTCCTAAAACCCATTTAAAGATATAAATGAATTGCTTGGCGGCGTCCTACTCTCACAGGGGGAAACCCCCAACTACCATCGGCGCTGAAGAGCTTAACTGCCGTGTTCGGAATGGGAACGGGTGTGACCTCTTCGCTATCGCCACCAAACAATAAAGGAACGTTGTTCCTTCAAAACTAGATAATAAGAAGGTATTTCATTTTTTAAAAAGCGTTGGTTAAGTCCTCGATCTATTAGTATCAGTCAGCTCCACATGTCGCCACGCTTCCACCTCTGACCTATCAACCTGATCATCTTTCAGGGATCTTACTAGCTTGCGCCATGGGAAATCTCATCTTGAGGGGGGCTTCATGCTTAGATGCTTTCAGCACTTATCCCGTCCGCACGTAGCTACCCAGCTATGCCTTTGGCAAGACAACTGGTACACCAGCGGTGCGTCCATCCCGGTCCTCTCGTACTAAGGACAGCTCCTCTCAAATTTCCTGCGCCCGCGACGGATAGGGACCGAACTGTCTCACGACGTTCTGAACCCAGCTCGCGTACCGCTTTAATGGGCGAACAGCCCAACCCTTGGGACCGACTACAGCCCCAGGATGCGATGAGCCGACATCGAGGTGCCAAACCTCCCCGTCGATGTGGACTCTTGGGGGAGATAAGCCTGTTATCCCCGGGGTAGCTTTTATCCGTTGAGCGATGGCCCTTCCATGCGGAACCACCGGATCACTAAGCCCGACTTTCGTCCCTGCTCGACTTGTAGGTCTCGCAGTCAAGCTCCCTTGTGCCTTTACACTCTACGAATGATTTCCAACCATTCTGAGGGAACCTTTGGGCGCCTCCGTTACTCTTTAGGAGGCGACCGCCCCAGTCAAACTGCCCACCTGACACTGTCTCCCACCCCGATAAGGGGCGCGGGTTAGAATTTCAATACAGCCAGGGTAGTATCCCACCAACGCCTCCACCGAAGCTAGCGCTCCGGCTTCTCAGGCTCCTACCTATCCTGTACAAGCTGTACCAAAATTCAATATCAGGCTGCAGTAAAGCTCCACGGGGTCTTTCCGTCCTGTCGCGGGTAACCTGCATCTTCACAGGTACTATAATTTCACCGAGTCTCTCGTTGAGACAGTGCCCAGATCGTTACACCTTTCGTGCGGGTCGGAACTTACCCGACAAGGAATTTCGCTACCTTAGGACCGTTATAGTTACGGCCGCCGTTTACTGGGGCTTCGGTTCAAAGCTTCGCTTGCGCTAACCTCTCCCCTTAACCTTCCAGCACCGGGCAGGTGTCAGCCCCTATACTTCGCCTTGCGGCTTCGCAGAGACCTGTGTTTTTGCTAAACAGTCGCCTGGGCCTATTCACTGCGGCTTTTCCGGGCTATTCACCCTAAAAAGCACCCCTTCTCCCGAAGTTACGGGGTCATTTTGCCGAGTTCCTTAACGAGAGTTCTCTCGCACACCTTAGGATTCTCTCCTCGCCTACCTGTGTCGGTTTGCGGTACGGGCACCTTACATCTCACTAGAGGCTTTTCTTGGCAGCGTGGAATCAGGAACTTCGGTACTATATTTCCCTCGCCATCACAGCTCCGCCTTAATGGAAACGGGATTTGCCTCGTTTCCGGCCTAACTGCTTGGACGCGCATATCCAACAGCGCGCTTACCCTATCCTTCTGCGTCCCCCCATCGTTCAAACGATGTATAGGTGGTACAGGAATATCAACCTGTTGTCCATCGCCTACGCCTTTCGGCCTCGGCTTAGGTCCCGACTAACCCTGAGCGGACGAGCCTTCCTCAGGAAACCTTAGGCATTCGGTGGAAGGGATTCTCACCCTTCTTTCGCTACTCATACCGGCATTCTCACTTCTAAGCGCTCCACCAGTCCTTCCGGTCTGACTTCAACGCCCTTAGAACGCTCTCCTACCATCGACACCTAATGGTGTCAATCCACAGCTTCGGTGATACGTTTAGCCCCGGTACATTTTCGGCGCGGAGTCACTCGACCAGTGAGCTATTACGCACTCTTTAAATGGTGGCTGCTTCTGAGCCAACATCCTGGTTGTCTAAGCAACTCCACATCCTTTTCCACTTAACGTATACTTTGGGACCTTAGCTGGTGGTCTGGGCTGTTTCCCTTTCGACTACGGATCTTATCACTCGCAGTCTGACTCCCAAGAATAAGTATTTGGCATTCGGAGTTTGACTGAATTCGGTAACCCGTTGGGGGCCCCTAGTCCAATCAGTGCTCTACCTCCAATACTCTCATCTTGAGGCTAGCCCTAAAGCTATTTCGGAGAGAACCAGCTATCTCCAGGTTCGATTGGAATTTCTCCGCTACCCACACCTCATCCCCGCACTTTTCAACGTGCGTGGGTTCGGGCCTCCATTCAGTGTTACCTGAACTTCACCCTGGACATGGGTAGATCACCTGGTTTCGGGTCTACGACCTCATACTCATTCGCCCTATTCAGACTCGCTTTCGCTGCGGCTCCGTCTTATCAACTTAACCTCGCATGAAATCGTAACTCGCCGGTTCATTCTACAAAAGGCACGCCATTACCCATTAACGGGCTTTGACTACTTGTAGGCACACGGTTTCAGGATCTATTTCACTCCCCTTCCGGGGTGCTTTTCACCTTTCCCTCACGGTACTGGTTCACTATCGGTCACTAGGGAGTATTTAGCCTTGGGAGATGGTCCTCCCTGCTTCCGACGGGATTTCTCGTGTCCCGCCGTACTCAGGATCCACTCAGGAGGGAACGAAGTTTCAACTACAGGGTTTTTACCTTCTTTGACGGACCTTTCCAGGTCACTTCATTTACCCCGTTCCTTTGTAACTCCATGTTGAGTGTCCTACAACCCCAAGAGGCAAGCCTCTTGGTTTGGGCTAATTCCGTTTCGCTCGCCGCTACTCAGGAAATCGCATTTGCTTTCTCTTCCTCCGGGTACTTAGATGTTTCAGTTCCCCGGGTCTGCCTTCAGTACCCTATGTATTCAGGTAAAGATACTGTTCCATTACGAACAGTGGGTTTCCCCATTCGGAAATCTCCGGATCAAAGCTTACTTACAGCTCCCCGAAGCATATCGGTGTTAGTCCCGTCCTTCATCGGCTCCTAGTGCCAAGGCATCCACCGTGCGCCCTTTCTAACTTAACCGTTAAAAAGATCTTACAGATGCTTTGAAAAAAATTAATTGCCTTCTATCTATTATCTAGTTTTCAAGGAACAAAGCAGAAAGAATCCACCACATCGTGATGCTTTTCTTCCCTATCTGAATGAATTACTCATTCAAAACTGAACAAAACAAAAGCGCTCTCGTAATTATCCTTAGAAAGGAGGTGATCCAGCCGCACCTTCCGATACGGCTACCTTGTTACGACTTCACCCCAATCATCTGTCCCACCTTAGGCGGCTGGCTCCATAAAGGTTACCTCACCGACTTCGGGTGTTACAAACTCTCGTGGTGTGACGGGCGGTGTGTACAAGGCCCGGGAACGTATTCACCGCGGCATGCTGATCCGCGATTACTAGCGATTCCGGCTTCATGTAGGCGAGTTGCAGCCTACAATCCGAACTGAGAATGGCTTTATGGGATTCGCTTACCTTCGCAGGTTTGCAGCCCTTTGTACCATCCATTGTAGCACGTGTGTAGCCCAGGTCATAAGGGGCATGATGATTTGACGTCATCCCCACCTTCCTCCGGTTTGTCACCGGCAGTCACCTTAGAGTGCCCAACTGAATGCTGGCAACTAAGATCAAGGGTTGCGCTCGTTGCGGGACTTAACCCAACATCTCACGACACGAGCTGACGACAACCATGCACCACCTGTCACTCTGTCCCCCGAAGGGGAAAGCCCTATCTCTAGGGTTGTCAGAGGATGTCAAGACCTGGTAAGGTTCTTCGCGTTGCTTCGAATTAAACCACATGCTCCACCGCTTGTGCGGGCCCCCGTCAATTCCTTTGAGTTTCAGCCTTGCGGCCGTACTCCCCAGGCGGAGTGCTTAATGCGTTAGCTGCAGCACTAAAGGGCGGAAACCCTCTAACACTTAGCACTCATCGTTTACGGCGTGGACTACCAGGGTATCTAATCCTGTTTGCTCCCCACGCTTTCGCGCCTCAGTGTCAGTTACAGACCAGAAAGTCGCCTTCGCCACTGGTGTTCCTCCAAATCTCTACGCATTTCACCGCTACACTTGGAATTCCACTTTCCTCTTCTGCACTCAAGTTCCCCAGTTTCCAATGACCCTCCACGGTTGAGCCGTGGGCTTTCACATCAGACTTAAAGAACCACCTGCGCGCGCTTTACGCCCAATAATTCCGGACAACGCTTGCCACCTACGTATTACCGCGGCTGCTGGCACGTAGTTAGCCGTGGCTTTCTGGTTAGGTACCGTCAAGGTACCAGCAGTTACTCTGGTACTTGTTCTTCCCTAACAACAGAACTTTACGACCCGAAGGCCTTCTTCGTTCACGCGGCGTTGCTCCGTCAGACTTTCGTCCATTGCGGAAGATTCCCTACTGCTGCCTCCCGTAGGAGTCTGGGCCGTGTCTCAGTCCCAGTGTGGCCGATCACCCTCTCAGGTCGGCTACGCATCGTCGCCTTGGTGAGCCATTACCTCACCAACTAGCTAATGCGCCGCGGGCCCATCTATAAGTGACAGCCGAAACCGTCTTTCCATCTTCTCTCATGCGAGAAAAGAACGTATCCGGTATTAGCTCCGGTTTCCCGAAGTTATCCCAGTCTTATAGGCAGGTTGCCCACGTGTTACTCACCCGTCCGCCGCTAATCTCAGGGAGCAAGCTCCCATCGATTCGCTCGACTTGCATGTATTAGGCACGCCGCCAGCGTTCGTCCTGAGCCAGGATCAAACTCTCCGAAGAAATGTTTGACTTGCTCATTTGCTTTTTTGATAGTGTGTGCTCACTTAAAATTTAACGTTGGCGCTTTGTTTTGTTCAGTTTTCAAAGAGCAATTTTTTCGCCATCTCTCTTAGCGACTTTAATATCTTAACATCTTATTACCACTTCGTCAATAACTTTTTAAAAAAGTTTTTTTCGCTTTTTTTAAAAGCTATTACTACGTTGCAGCAACTTTTATAATATACCAGCGTATAAATCAATAGTCAATAGATTTTTTGAATATATTTCACTTTTAAATATCATGACTGATTCCCCTTGGATAAGTTCGTTTTCACCCTCATATATATAAGGCATTCCTCCTCGGTGCTCACCCTTTTAAACAGTCTGAAAAGGATGTTATATTTCTCGTTTATTGCCCTTTTGACTAAGTGATCAATTCTGTCATCCTGTAAATCGAATAGTATTTCATCCATCTCTCTTTTTAACAGATACTCCAATTCAATCTTCTCCTTATCATTAATCAATAAACCGAGCATGATTCACACCTCCACCAGACATCTTTCCCCATTCCCTTCAATTTTATGAATTTCCAACTGATTTTTTTTGCATAACAATAATCCTTGCGCATAAATTTGAAGACAAGAGTCTTTTGGACAAGGGGATGGATTAATGAAATTTTTCATGGTGCTTCATGCAAAGAACATCAAATTTTATTCGTTAATTTTACTTACGGCACTTTTTACCGCTTGGTTCCTTTTTGTACAAAACATTCTTCATGCCCCTGTTTTTTCTACAGAAGATGGGCCAAAAGCGGTTTATAAAGGGGAAAAGAATGTCGCGATCACGTTCAATATTGGCTGGGGTGATGAGAAAGCCGCTCCAATAATAGAGACATTGAAAAGGGAAAAGATTGAGTCTGCCACTTTTTTCCTTTCTGGCTCTTGGGCTGAGCGTCACCCGGACATAGTAGAGGAAATTGGGAAAGAAGGATATGAAATCGGTATGCTTGGTTACGATTATAAGGATTATTCCGAAATGGAAGATCAAGAAATCATCCGGGATATTTCTAAAGCTCAGGAAGCATTCAAAAAACTGAATGTAAAGAATATAGAACTTTTACGAGCGCCCACCGGTCACTTTGATAAACGACTCTTAAAGATCAGCGAAAATTTCGGATATACAGTTGTTCATTGGAGTATCGATTCAAAGGATTGGACCAATCCAGGTGTGGATCGAATCGTTCAGAACATCACCAAGGCCCAAAAGGGTGATATCATCTTATTACATGCTTCAGACTCAGCAAAACAAACAAATAAGGCTTTGCCTGAATTAATAAGTGAACTTCGAGCAAAAAATTTAAATTTCGTTAATGTTTCAGAAATGATCTCCAATTCATCAGCCAGCAGTGAGGAAATCCGCTGACTGAAAAAACTGCGTACTAATGTTCTCCATGAACTTTAGTACGCAGTTTTTATGTTGGCTTCCTTATGTATGGCCCACGACTTACATATAGGTTAGCTGCTGCCTTTACCTAATTCGCCAGCTTTCATTTTCTTCCCCTTTGCTGGAGTTTGCACCCGTGCTCTTTTACTGGCCAATTCCTTTTGTGAACGTTCGATCAATTTGCTTAGGACCAATAATTGATATGCATTGCAGACCAGTAACGGAAACAGCATGAAGTAAAGCCAGCTTTCATCATCGGAACTTAGGACAGGTATCCACTCCAAAACCGTGACTACGACCATGAAAAACAAGGCCGGTATAAACGATTGTTTATTCGTTTGTTTCATTTTGAAATAAGCTGTAATAAGTCCTGCAGCCAATACAACCAACGCCAGGACGATGTATGAACTAATCCCCTCACCTGAACCAAAATTAAGATATCGCAGATACACCAAATCAAATACAACAAAAAGAATGAGTACAATTTGAACGGCATTCCATAAGGAAGCGCTTTTAAATATTCCCAGACCGAAACGATGTATCGTTAAATAGGCAAAAAAGCCGGCTTGGCTTATGACACTGAAAATTAATCCAACACCGAATAACCAAATAAACGTTGATAGGATGGCACTGACTTCAAAAGAAGAAAAATAAGGCTTAAACTCACTCCATCGAGCCAAGAACCCTACAACTCCGCCCGTTACACCACCGATAAGCAATGTTGTTAAAAACAATTTAACTAAATTACGGCTGTTCATTGTTTTCCTCCATAAAATTTCTATTTCATTTCCTTAATTGTACCAACCAAATTTGGAAAAATCCACTTATTCCACCAAGGAATAATATCGCCGATTGGAACCATATTAACAATAAGAAGGATGAAAGGGGCCCTGCGTATGAGAGTGGGAGTTGCTTTGCTTTTCACGTCATTCTTACTCGTTTGTTCCGGTTGTGCTCAAAATGGAGCAGGCGCAGATAAAATGGAGTATGAAGAGACAAAGAAAATGGTCGTCGATATCCTGAAAACAGATGATGGAAAAAAAGCCATCCAGGATATCATTTCCGATGATAAAACGAAAGCTGAACTTATTATGGACTCGGATGTCATTAAGAAATCCATTGAAGATATGGTCACTTCAGATAAAGGGAAGGAATTTTGGAAAAAGACATTTAATGATCCTGAATTTGCCTCCGCTTACGCCAAAGCTTTAGAAGATGAACATAAAAAGGTATTGAAGGACTTAACTGCTGATCCTCAGTATCGTGGAATGATCATGGAAGTAATGAAAGAACCGGACATGGAAAAAGAAATGAATAAATTATTAAAAACCAAGGAAATGCGCTCCGTCTATAAAGAGCTGATCATAGAAACCATGGAGAGTCCTCTCGTTCAAGCGAAAATGCAAGAGAGATTGGATAAAGCAGCTACTAAAGCAGTAGAGAAGGAAAACAAGGATAAAAAGGAAAAGTAATGAAATAAGGCTGATTCCAATTGGAATCAGCCTTCATTTTATTGTAGCTTTTCAATGACCTTTTTAGCAATATCCTCGTATATCCTTCCAAGCCTATGGTCTGCTGCGTAAATGGAGGGAGCAAAGTCCTCTTCGTTCCAATCCGGCTGTTGCAGGGGCAGTTGACCTAAAACTTCTGTACGAAGTTCTTCTGCCAGCTTCGAGCCGCCGCCTTTTCCGAATACATATTCTTTTTCACCGGTCGTTTTACTTTCGAAGAATGACATATTCTCAATGACACCAATGACTTCATGTTCTGTCTTGATGGCCATTGCACCAGCTCTTGCAGCAACGAAGGCTGCAGTCGGATGCGGTGTCGTAACGATGATTTCTTTACATGAAGGGAGCATCGTATGCACGTCCAATGCAACATCGCCTGTACCTGGTGGTAAGTCAAGGACTAAATAGTCCAATTCTCCCCATTCCACTTCATTAAAGAAACTGTTAAGCATCTTACCCAGCATCGGTCCTCTCCAGATGATAGGCGCGTTATCTTCTACAAAAAAGCCCATTGAAATAACTTGAACGCCAAATCGTTCTACAGGAATGATCTTTTCCCCACGAACAACCGGTCTTTTTGTTATCCCCATCATATCAGGTACACTGAATCCATAGATATCTGCATCAACCAGTCCGACCTTTTTACCCAAACGGGCAAGTGAAGTAGCGAAATTCACTGAAATCGTAGATTTTCCCACTCCGCCTTTACCACTGGCGATCGCGATGAATTGTGTCTTGTTGTTAGGTCCAAGCAAACCTTGGTCCGCTTCACCCTGCGGAATGCTTTCACGGTGCTTAGCCAACTCATCTTCAGAAAGTTCCGTGAAACGGATGCCTACAGATTCCGCTCCGTTCGTTTTCAGCAAGTCCACCACTTCCGATTGCATTTGCATTTGCTCGGCAGTCCCAGTTTTCGCAATCGCAAGTTTAACGCTTACATGATTCTTTTCAGGCTTTATTTTTATTTCTATAATTCCATTTGTCTCTTCAAGGTTTTTATGTAAAAAAGGGTCTTTAAGATCCTTCAATAAATTCAGTACTTTCTCTTCTGTTAACAAGTCGAGCACCCCTTTGAATTCGTTTTTTTTTCCCATTTTTCAGTATAACATATTACCGAAATAAAGCTTATTATCTGTCCTGTATTCGAAACCGATTATTTCCCATAGTAAAAAGGCCTTGTACTTTACAAGACCCAGACGTCACTCTTTATCCGATAGTTTTTCCTCTGTAAAGTAACGTAAAATGCCCATATAAATCGAACTGGCAACCTTTTCTTGATACCCATCACTGATAAGGCGTTCCCTTTCCTCAGTATTGGAAAGAAAGCCAATTTCCACAAGCGCTCCCGGTTTTTTAGCATAATTCATCAAATACACATTATTGATCGTTTTTGCATCACGCTTTGTATTTTCCAGGTTTCTAATGATTTCAGTCTGAATGAATTTTGCTACCTGTTCATTTTCCTCAAACCTGTTTGTATAAAAGGTTTGGGCACCTTTCGATGACGCTGATGGAAAAGAGTTCAAATGAATGCTTAAGAATAAGTCCGCTTCCGAATCATTGATCATTTCAACCCGATTCCGTAAATCTTCCTGTTTGCGCTGGCGAATCCCCTTTGTATTACCCTGTGCCAAATCCTCATCCTTCTCACGGGTCATGATGACAAGGGCACCCTGTTCCTGTAAATAGTCCCTTACCTTCAATGATACGGAAAGGGCAATTTCCTTTTCCATTACCTCTTGTACATTTGCCCCTCCGTCCATCCCTCCATGACCGGCATCCAATATGATTACCTTACCTGCCAACGGAAGGTTCCAAGAGTCCCAAGAATCATCTTCAACAAATTTAAAAGTCACAATTAAAAAAAGGACAAACAATCCCATAGCGATTCCTGTATATTTCAGCTTTCTGCGCATGACCGTTCCCCTTCCATGATCCCTCTATTAAAAAGTATGGGACAAACCATGGAATTAGAACAAGGAACGAGATTTTTGCCTTCTTAATGCAGTTTCATTTTATATCGTTTTTCACCAGTCTTAAAGCCGTCCAGCCACCACTCTCCCACAAACCCCTCACAGCAATAAAACAAACCTTCATCGAAAGCGTTATTTGCTGTAACTTCCCGCCAATACAAAATAAAGTTAAAAAGAGTATCGGTCAAAAACTTTTCTTCCTTCCAGGACCTGGCCCTTACATCGTCCTCTGACTCACCGTAATAGCCAAACTTACTATAGTTCGCCCCTAATAAATAAGCCTCGATAGCTACATCAAAGTAGCCTTCTTCCAAGACATCCATCAAATCCTGTCCAAAGTAACGCTGGATTCTTCCCTTCATATCCTCAATAGAAAGATCCCTGAGCAATCTACGTTCGAACTTCAGTTGCCTTTCCCTTTGCATCTCCTGTAAACCTAATATCACAGCCATATTTCACCTCCGGGGCTTTCCCCATTTCCCAAATTATTTCCCAAGACATAATTTAGTTTTTGCGTTCTATTTTGAACCATTCATTTATTCTATTGGCAAAAAATAATGAGGATAAGTTCAGCAAGTGCAGGACGATGATCTAGTTTTATAAGAACACTGTTAAAAGGAAGATTGCACATTTCGGATGATAAAAGTCTGCCTGCACGGATTATAGAACAGAGATGTAAGCCGTTGAGAAGGAGCCAGTATTTCCTTTGAAATATGATGCGATTCGCGCGGACCTGCAAACGCACCTCCTGGGTAACAAGGCATACGATTGAATTTTCCGGAGGTTTTCTCGTTTTACACTTAGATCATATGGACCCAAGAAACTTCCCCCCCCCGATAACTTGCAACTCAGGACGCTACCCGAGGCTGTCTTTGCCGACTTGGGTGCTCACTGGGCATGTCTCTCTGGACATTGATTAATACTAGTTATTCAAGTCCTGTTCTTCTATCTCATGAGCATCAAGCTTATCCATGTTTTGTTTCCTCTTCTTTCCCCCTTAGTAAAGAGTCGATTAGGATGACAAATAAATCATCTTTAACAAAACAGACGGATGTCATGGAGAAAGGGTATAGATAAAAATGGTCAAATATATAAGCGTGAAAAAATTCTAATCTTGGCTTTAAGATTAAATAAAAAGGACATCCCTGATAAATGGATGTCCATAATATAACTTTTTATAATAGCGAAGTCATTTAATAGCTGCTTTATTAGCAGGTATCTTATTTTTATTTGTCCGGAATTCCCGGCGCAGTTTGTCATCAAACGGATACTTTTTTTGGTCGTAACATCAATCCCTATATCTGTCCGGCTCTTTTCATTAAGCGGCCTACAAGCGGCACTACAATTATACCGGCTATTATGACCTGCATTACGTTACCAGGGACGGAGCCGAATGGCTGTATCCAGTTACCGTAAAGGATAACTTCAGCAAAATAATAGCCCACGATTTTTATGATCAACGCAACGGCAATGGCCAATGTGTATACATATTCTCTTTTGCCGGGTACCTTTTCGGATATGAGTCCGACTAAAAAGCCCATTGCACCTACTATGATGAATGTAAACGGTGCCCATGCTGCCCAACCAGATAAAAGATCAAATAGGGCCATTCCGAATGCTCCTGCTATGGCCCCTGTTTTTTTGCCGTAAACCAAGGCTGCTATAAAAAGAGGAACGTTACCCAGATGGATTAGGCCTCCGTTACCCATTATCGGGAGCTTGATGTTGATGAATGTCGCTACAATGGTTAATGCGATGAAAAGGGCATTGATGACTAAGGCCTTTGTTTTAGTTGTTTCTGTCGCTGAGAATGTTGAATTCATATGAAGTCCTCTTTCTTATTTTAGTATTATCATACTCCTAATCAGAAACTTAATAAATATGGATTTTACAAATAAACCTGTATTACATAAATAAACTCATCTTCCAACGAATGGCACGCAACTGTCTCCAACTCTGAAACGCCTTTACCGCGGCGTTTCATTTGTATTTGATGCTGGAAAGACTAGGATGAATTGAAAAATGACGCAGAAAGGCATTCAGAATTCATGATGTGGTCTAATCTTTTACAGGGCCTAAAAAAGACACTGAACCATGAAGGACGACTATTAAAAACTGTGAAAATCTAAAACATCAGAACAAAACCGCGACATTAATGAAATTCAAGGTTGATTCAAACGAAAGTAGAATCAGTGCACTCTGTACATTAAATAAATTTGATTGGCAATATAATCTGAACTAAAATGAAGCCCCTGTCTTAACCACCATATTATAATGCCTACCAATGAGGCTGTTTTAATATCAATGGCAACATAATCAGCTGCTAAATCCTTCTTGGAATTCTTCCTCCTTATTTCTACTAATTGCTTTAATAATGAAAACAATTGGTCCTCAAACAGATTCGTATTAAATAAAATAAGTAAATAATTTCGATGGATATATAAGTAATCAAGCAATTGTGTTAGCTGTTGTTTTTCTGATAAATCTTTTGCATGTATTAAAGCAACAATTTTATCAGAAAGCTCATTTAAAATCTCATCGGTGATTTGCGTTAGTAAATCTTGAATATCCTGATAATGTAAGTAAAATGTTGTTCGATTTAATCCTGCATTGGCTGCGATTTTCTGAACCGTTAAATTTGAAATTGCGGGATCCTCGCATAAGAGAGCAATGACAGCATGTTTAAACATTTCTCTTGAACGAATTGTACGAGGATCTTCTTTTTTAGGTATAGACATTTTTAACTCCTTTATAGCTTTTTCTTTTACTTTCTCAACAGCATATATTTCTATGTCGATTAGTGAACATTTTCATGAAAACTGTTCATGGTAAGGAACATATATTTTTGTTACCATCGATTTTATCGACACAATGTTGAGAATGCAAGTCAAAAATAAAGGGGTTGTCGACAGAAATGGAAATAACAGAAGGAAATAAAAAAGTTTTATTAATTGTATTGATTGCTGGCTGTTTTTTATCAACATTAAATCAGACTTTATTAAATGTTGCATTGAGTGGTTTAATGGATGTATTTCAAGTAACGGCTGCAACTGTACAATGGTTATCAACAGGCTTTATGCTAGTAAACGGTGTTTTAGTACCAATTACGGCTTTTTTAATGAAACGGTTTACAACAAGGCAGCTATTTATTAGCTCGATGTTTTTTTTGCTCATCGGATCGGTAATTTGTGCATGTGCGATGAATTTTGGCATGCTGTTAACGGGAAGAATGATTCAAGCAATTGGTGCCGGGATTATTATGCCTCTAATGATGACAGTTATTTTATATTTATATCCTAGCGAAAAGCGTGGAAGTATTATGGGGACAATTGGCTTTGCGATGATTTTTGCTCCAGCCATCGCTCCTACATTTTCTGGTTTTATCATTGAGTATGTTTCATGGAGATGGCTATTTATTGGGTTAATCCCATTTATATTAATTGTCATTGTTCTAGCGTTCAAATATTTAATGAATGTTGCAGAGACAACAAAAGCAAAATTAGATATCACAAGTGTCATTTTATCAACGATTGGTTTTGGCTGCATTTTATTTGGATTCAGTAGCGCAGGAAGCAAGGGTTGGGATAATCTCGTTGTCATTACTACAATTATCGTCGGAATAATCGTGACGACTCTATTCTGTTTACGTCAAATGAAATCCAGCGATCCATTATTAAATTTATCCGTATTTAACAATAGAATTTTCACTCTGACATCATTCATCAATGTACTAATTACGATTATTATGTATGCTGATTTAATTCTTTTACCAATTTACTTGCAGAATGGACGAGGTTTTACAGCATTTGAAGCAGGTTTGCTGTTATTACCTGGAGCTGTGATTAATGCCTTCTTATCCCCTATCACTGGTAAAATGTATGATAAATACGGTGCTAAACCACTCTTTATTACAGGTTTACTATTTATCATTGTTTCGATGTGGGGAGTCATTGATATAAACGAATCAACAACCTATATGTATTTAATGGTTCGTACCATTATTTTACGAATTGGATTAAGTTTTATTACCATGCCTTTAAATACAGCAGGGTTAAATGCTTTACCACGAGAATTGGGTTCCCATGGTTCAGCTGTAAATAATACCATTCGCCAATTGTCAGGTGCTATTGGCACAGCAGTTGTCATCACAGTGTATACAATGCAAGCAACTTTACATGCCTCTGAGCTATCAATGCAAAATGAAAACATTACAGCTATACGACTAGAGGCATTAGCTTCTATCTTTGGCTCAAGTGATGCCTATGTTTTTATGTTAATCTTATCTATTGTGGCGTTAATTTTTACATGTTTTATGCCTAAAAAAGCCACAATCAAAAAAAGTGAAAGTGAATCCCATAACTAAAATTATTAATAATGGAGTCTTTAAAATAAAGCATATCTGGGATATCCCAGATATGCTTTATTATTTTTAATATATCTCAGTCCCACATAATAAGGTTCATGGAGCATGATGTGATCAAAATCTTTTTCCGGACAAAAAAAGACCCCCAACCAAATGGTTGAGAGCTTTTCGAAACGATAATGGAATTAACGTTTTGAGAACTGAGGTGCACGACGTGCGCCTTTAAGACCGTATTTTTTACGTTCTTTCATACGTGGGTCACGAGTTAGTAAACCAGCAGTTTTAAGAGATGGACGGTATTCTGGATCAACTTGAAGCAATGCACGAGCGATACCGTGACGGATTGCTCCAGCTTGACCAGTGTATCCACCACCGCTAACGTTTACTAGAACGTCGTAATTTCCAGTAGTTTCCGTTGCAACTAGTGGTTGGTTAACAACTTCACGTAATGCTGCGAAAGGAATATATTCATTAATGTCACGACCGTTAATAACGATGCGACCTTCGCCTGGTACTAAACGTACACGAGCTACTGAGCTCTTACGGCGACCAGTACCATAATATTGAACTTGTGCCAAGATAGTAACCTCCTTAGTAATTATCCGCGTAATTCGTATACTTCTGGTTGTTGAGCAGCGTGAGGGTGCTCAGCTCCAGCGTATACGTGTAATTTTTTGTAGATTTGACGACCAAGAGAATTCTTTGGAAGCATACCTTTGATAGCAAGTTCAAGCATTCTCTCAGGGTAGTTTGTACGCATTTCAAGAGCAGTTCTAGTTTTAAGACCGCCTGGATGCATAGTGTGACGGTAATAAATTTTGTCAGTCAATTTTTTACCAGTCAAGTGGATTTTTTCAACATTGATTAGAATTACATGATCACCAGTGTCAATGTTAGGTGTAAAAGTTGGTTTATGTTTACCACGTAAGATGGATGCTACTTCAGTAGAAAGGCGACCCAAAGTTTTGCCTTCAGCGTCAATCACATACCATTTACGTTCTACTTCATTAGCTTTCGCCATAAATGTCGTACGCATGGTTAACCTCCTAAAAAACTTTTTAATTTTTTATATTTATTTTCAATCACAATAAACTTCCGGGGCTTATCGTGGGATTAAAATACATACCATATTATATTAACTTCTCCCAGATTCATTGTCAAGGGAATGTTACACTAGGATAAGTTGTCTATAGAATACTCTCTGCAACTCCATGAAAAGGTCAGTATAGCGCCAAACCGCTCCATTACTGATTTCTTCCCGTTTATCAGTTGTAAAAAAACTGGTATCACAACAGAAATATTTTTATTTGTAAAATACTTTCCATAAATACAAGCCTTGGGCTGGTGCTGTTTTCCCTGCAAAACTGCGGTCTTTTTTATCCAATATCCCGATCATATCCCGGGGTGCCATCTTGCCGCTGCCGACTTCCAGGAGTGTCCCAACCAAGATACGTACCATATTATACAAAAAACCTTCCCCAACGAAGCGAAAAACCATGACACCATCGCTCTCTTCAAAATCGATTTCTTGAATAGTTCGAACTTTATCGACCACTTCCGTTTTTGCCGAACAAAAACTTGTAAAGTCATGTGTCCCTATCAAATAGGAAATGGCTTCCCTCATCGCCTTCCTATCTAATGGGTAGGGATAATGGTAGGCATAATTACGTTGGAACGGATCCCGTAGATTGGATCGGGCTATGATATAACGGTACTCTTTCCCAGTCGTATGGAACCTCGCGTGAAAATCGTCAGGCACGATATCGACTTCCAAAACGACAATATCGGTCGGAAGAAGGGCGCTGAACGCCTTTACCCAATTTTCAGTAGGAAATGTAAGGGGCGATTCAAAGTGAATGACCTGCCCCTTTGCATGGACCCCTGAATCTGTCCTGCCTGAAGCAGTCACCTTTATAATTGAGCCTTTGTGCATTTGTGCTAAGACTGCCTCGAATTCACTTTGTATGGTTCGTTTCTCAGGCTGCACCTGATACCCAGCGAAATCCGTGCCGTCATACGCGATCACACATTTATATTTTGGCATAGTACTCTTCCTTAATATGAACGTAATAAAAATAACATGACCGTAAGAAGACCTATTGAGACCATTAAAAGGCTATCACTCGTCTTCCAGTCCAATTGGCGGTATTTCGTGCGGCCTTCCCCACCACGATATCCTCTTGATTCCATGGCAGTTGCCAATTCTTCTGCCCGTTTGAATGAACTCACAAATAAAGGAACAAGCAGCGGTACAATCGATTTAACCCTGTCCTTTACTGGACCAGATGAAAAGTCAACTCCCCTTGCCGTTTGAGCCTTCATGATTTTTTCCGTTTCCTCCATTAGCGTTGGAATGAACCGAAGGGCAATGGACATCATCAATGCTAGTTCGTGTACAGGCATTTTCCACTTTTTCAAGGGACCCAACAGCTCTTCCATTCCATCTGTAATGGATATCGGAGTTGTCGTCAATGTTAATAGTGACGTAACAAGGATTAGTAAAGTAAATCTTACGGATATGAACAAACCTTGAATCAAACCGCCTTCATAGATCTCGAACCAACCGTATTCAAAAAGCAATTCCCCTTCTTTCGTAAACAATATATGGAGAAGGAAAGTAAACACGATTAAGAAAAAGATAGGTTTTAACCCATTATAAAGATATCGAAGCGGTATCTTCGAAAGGCTAATCAAAAGGATGGTGAATACCGCGAGTAAACCATAAGAAACGACATTATTCGCCAAAAAGATGACACAAACAAACAGAAACACAAGGAGCAATTTAGCCCTTGGATCCATCCTGTGTATCAGGGAGTCAGCAGGTACATAGCGCCCGATGATCATTTTATCCAGCATCAGCGGTTCCCCCGTTTCATGGCTTTATCTATTTCTATCGCTAAATCACCGATATTAAGACACGGTTGATCAAATCTAACCCCAAGTTCCTTCTGGAGCTTGAGCTGAAAACGCACCGTATCAGGTACATCCAGGCCAAGCTCAAGTAATTGTTCTGGCTCGGAGAAGATTTCCTGCGGAGTTCCTTTTTTGAACACCGTACCCTGGTGCATGATAATTATGTCATCCGCGTACTTTGCTGCATCCTCCATACTATGTGTCACCAGAATTGTAGAAATGCCCCTTACTTTATGCAAATCATAAAACATGTTCATTATTTCTTTGCGTCCCCGTGGATCCAGTCCCGCTGTAGGCTCATCCAGTACCAATACTTCCGGCTCCATCGCAAGTACCCCGGCAATGGCCACCCGTCGCATTTGTCCGCCGGATAGATCGAATGGAGATTTTTCAAGAATTTCCTCACTCAATCCAACTTGAGCGATGGCTTTCCTGGCCAGTTTCTTAGCATCGGTTTCAGAAACCCCAAAATTCATAGGTCCGAAACATATATCCTTTTCAACCGTTTCATCAAATAGCTGATGTTCCGGAAACTGAAAAACAATTCCGACCTTTTGTCTAATTGGCCGCAATGCCTTTTCTTTTCTTCCAGCCTCGATCGTCCGGTCCCCAATGAAGACCCGACCCTTTGTCGGTTTTAAAAGAGCATTCAAATGCTGCAGTAGCGTCGATTTCCCGGACCCTGTATGCCCGATGATTGCGGTATAGGTTCCCGGCTCCATAGAAATATTGACATCATGAAGGGCGAGATGTTCAAAAGGAGTATTCACCTGATAGCGGTATTCTACATCATCGAGTGTAATTCGCATAAATCCTTCACCAACTCTTCCTCTGTCAAATGCCCATCAACCACACGAACACCATTTTTTTGTAACTCTTTGGTAAGTTTCACTGAAAAGGGAATATCCAGACCAAGAGCAATTAATTCTTCCTCTAATTCAAAAATATCCTGAGGCGGTCCTTCACGATATAACCGACCTTGGTTCATGACTATCATTCGATCAGCTTTCGCAGCTTCCTCAAGATCATGGGTGATTGATATGACGGTAATCTCGTTTTCCTGTTTTAACTCCCTAACTGTTTCAAGCACTTCTTCACGGCCTCTTGGGTCAAGCATGGAGGTTGCTTCATCTAAGATGATTATGTCTGGCTGCAAGGCTATTACACCTGCTATGGCCACTCTTTGCTTTTGACCGCCGGATAGATGGTGCGGCTCTTGATTAAGAAAGGCATTCATTTTAACCTTATTTAACGCACCATGAACACGCTCCACCATAACCTGCTGAGAAACACCGGCGTTTTCTAAACCAAAAGCCACATCATCCTGAACTGTAGTGCCTACAAATTGATTATCTGGGTTTTGAAAAACCATGCCAATTTTTTGGCGCGCATCCCAAACGGTTTCTTCCGTCAATAGTTGATCATTAATCGTAATGGTACCTGAGTTAGCGAACTGAAGTCCATTCAGTAACTTCGCTAATGTCGACTTGCCAGAACCATTATGCCCGACAATCGCAAGCCACTCCCCCTGATGAATATCAAATGAAACATCATCCAAGGCGTTTCGAGACTGACCCTCATATTTAAAAATAATATTTTTTAAAGAAACCAGCTTCTTCCCCATGTGGCCCTCCTCATCCTCGACTGCACTCGTCTAATCTAAACTCTGCTCAATCAACATAAACATAGTGGTATTTCTTCTGAAAATATAAAAAAACGCTGCACCCCTTCCACCGAAAGAATTTTCGGTAAATTAAGAGCAGCTTACAGCGGGCCTGTTACGAAAAACAGGTTATCTTATAATCGCTTATCAAAAGCGGGAAGGGATGCTTGAGCTAGACGTGAAGGCTCCCTGTATAAACAGGTTCCGCCAGCCATCGTAACACTCAATGCGAATTTCTAAATAACAGAATTTCTATTTTAAAAAAAGAAAAAGGGCATAGAACAAGTGAGTTTATTCATTTGTCCCGCCCTTTTTCATCGTTGTTATTAAACTAATTCAATAACCACGACTGGTGCACCGTCACCGCGGCGTGGACCAACTTTCATGATACGAGTGTATCCACCTTGACGTTCTTCATAACGTGGAGCCACGTCACTGAATAGTTTTTGAAGGGCATCTGTGCCATTCTCAGCGTCAGCGATTTCGTTACGGATGAATGATGCAGCTTGACGGCGTGCATGCAAGTCACCACGTTTACCAAGAGTGATCATTTTATCTACTACAGAACGTAATTCCTTTGCACGTGCTTCAGTAGTTTCAATGCGCTCATGGATAATAAGATCCGTAGCTAAATCACGAAGTAATGCTTTACGTTGTGCGCTAGTGCGTCCTAACTTTCTGTAACCCATTAGAGATTCCCTCCTTTGTTGAAGTTCTATATTGTGTGTCTAAACAAGGCTCACAACATAATGGATTGATTCCGCCATGTTATCAGTCGTCTTTACGAAGACCTAAGCCTAATTCTTCTAGTTTCGCTTTCACTTCTTCAAGTGATTTACGGCCTAGATTACGTACTTTCATCATATCTTCTTCCGTTTTATGAGCTAGCTCTTGAACGGTATTGATTCCAGCACGCTTCAAGCAGTTGTAAGAACGAACAGAAAGGTCTAATTCTTCGATCGTCATCTCAAGAACTTTTTCTTTTTGATCTTCTTCTTTTTCAACCATGATTTCAGCATTTTGAGCTTCATCGGTTAACCCAACAAAGATATTTAAATGCTCTGTTAAAATCTTAGCTCCAAGTGCTACCGCTTCTTGCGGACCCGTACTGCCATCAGTCCAAACATCGAACGTTAACTTGTCAAAGTTAGACAACTGTCCAACACGTGTATTTTCAACTTGGAAAGATACGCGTGAAACTGGAGTGTAAAGAGCATCGATTGGAATTACACCAATTGGCTGATCTTCTCTCTTGTTTTGAACAGCAGGAGTGTAGCCGCGGCCGCGACGTGCAGATAAACGCATACGCATATGACCGTTTTTACCAATTGTAGCAATATATAAATCCGGATTAAGAATTTCTACATCACTATCATGAGTGATATCAGCAGCCGTGATGACTCCGTCACCTTGAACGTCAATTTCCAGCGTCTTCTCTTCATCAGAGTAAATCTTAAGAGCTAGTTTTTTCACATTAAGAATGATAGATGTTACATCTTCCACGACGCCTTCAATTGTTGAGAACTCATGTAGCACTCCATCAATTTGTATAGCTGTGACAGCAGCACCTGGGAGTGAGGATAAAAGGATACGACGTAAGGAGTTACCCAATGTAGTACCATACCCACGCTCTAGTGGCTCTACGACGAATTTACCGAATTTGGTATCGTCGTTGATTTCAACCGTTTCGATTTTTGGTTTTTCTATTTCGATCATCAATAAACCCTCCTTCAAAACGTCAAAACCCCGGCAAGTAAACTAAGTCACTTAAACCGAAATTCCCCATGTATACGTTCCCGCTGTGCGCAACAACTGAAAATTAATCCTCTGTAAGAACGCAAACTCAGTATTATATCCCATTATTGACAGGAATACAAAATCTATACAGAAAAATTAAACACGGCGACGTTTTGGTGGACGGCATCCGTTATGTGGAACTGGAGTTACATCTTTAATTGCAGTTACTTCTAGGCCAGCAGCTTGAAGTGCACGAATAGCAGCTTCACGTCCAGCACCAGGTCCTTTAACTGTAACTTCAAGAGTTTTCATACCATGTTCAATTGATGTTTTAGCAGCTGTTTCAGCAGCCATTTGTGCAGCAAATGGAGTGGATTTACGAGATCCACGGAATCCTAGAGCTCCAGCACTTGACCAAGAAATAGCATTACCATGAGAGTCAGTGATCGTAACGATAGTGTTATTGAAAGTTGAACGAATATGTGCAATACCAGTTTCTATATTCTTTTTCACACGACGTTTACGTGTATTAGTTTTACGTGCCATGAAAAGTAACCTCCTTTACTAATTATTTTTTCTTGTTAGCTACAGTACGACGAGGTCCTTTACGCGTACGAGCATTGTTTTTTGTATTTTGACCGCGGACAGGAAGACCACGACGGTGACGTAAACCACGGTAAGAACCGATTTCCATTAAACGTTTGATGTTTAGGGAGATTTCACGACGAAGGTCGCCTTCTACTTTAAGCTTGTCAATGATATCACGAATTTTATTCAATTCGTCTTCCGTTAAGTCACGAACGCGAGTTTCTTCAGAAACGCCTGCTTCTGCAAGAACTTTCATCGCTGTTTGTTTTCCAATACCATATATATATGTTAATGAGATAACAATACGTTTGTCACGGGGAATATCTACTCCAGCAATACGTGCCATGCTTGAGTGCACCTCCTTCTATTTAGCCTTGTTTTTGTTTATGTTTAGGGTTTTCGCAAATAACCATAACTTTACCTTTTCTGCGGATAACTTTACACTTTTCGCAGATTGGTTTGACTGATGGTCTGACTTTCATTGCTATCTAACCTCCTTATACAGATCGGAGCGTAACCGGATTATTTGAACCGGTATGTGATTCTGCCGCGAGTTAGATCATACGGGGAAAGCTCAACCGTAACTTTATCTCCAGGCAAAATGCGAATAAAGTGCATACGAATTTTACCGGATACATGAGCTAAAACAGTATGACCATTTTCTAATTCTACCTTAAACATTGCATTTGGCAAAGTCTCTTGTACTGTGCCTTCTACTTCAATTACATCATCTTTCGCCATTAAAGTGATTCTCCCTTCTCTATGCGTGAACCTATTAAAGGTACACATCTTTCCGTCAACATTACTACAGTCCAATTATCCTCATAAGTCTTACAATTCTGCATCAAGTATTCACCATTTTGTAGAACCAGGCTTTAACTGAGGACCTTTATCAGTTGGACCGAAATGAGGATTTTATGGGTCCTCATGTAAGTCTTGACCGATTCCGTGACCGACATACTCTCGAATAGAGAAGCAATTAGTCTCGACATAGGTTTGAATAGCATGGGAGATGTTTGAAAGGCGCACGCCTGACATAGCTTCTTTCAACCCTCTATATCACGACTCTTTAGGAATCCCAATAGAGTCACTGCATTTCTTCATCAATTTTGCCGACCGGATATGTCCATGAAGATCACTTAAAAAGTAATCGCCCAATTCAGGGAATACCAAGTACAAGAACCTGATTAATAAATGTGCGAATGCTCTCGCGAAATCCATTATACCCTTTGTATTAAAGGAATGCACCAAGTTTAAATAGTAAGATATAAAAATGGTATGAATTTCATAAATCAATACGAATGATTAATTTTGTAAAGCACCTAATAACACATCGATATTTTCAAATACCTTATTAATATCTTGCTGTCCATTAATGTTGACCAAGTATCCTTTGTCTCCGTAGAAATCAAGAAGTGGCTTGGTTTGTTTCAAATTCACATCTAAGCGATTTTGAACCGTTTCTTCATTATCGTCAGCACGTTGATATAATTCTCCGCCACAGCGGTCGCATACATCATCTTTAGCAGGAGGATTGAATACAAGATGATATGTCGCACCACATGATTTGCAAATACGACGTCCTGTCAATCTTTCCATTAAGATGCTTTTATCCACATCGATATTAATGACAAAATTTATTTTTCGATCTAAATCAGTAAGAATGCTTTCAAGTGCCTCTGCCTGTGCCACAGTACGTGGAAATCCATCAAGCAAAAAACCCTTTAGGCAGTCTTCCTTGCTTAAACGTTCACGTACAATGCCAATGGTAACTTCATCAGGTACCAATTCGCCTTTGTCCATGAATGATTTTGCCTTTAGACCTAATTCTGTTCCATCTTTGATAGCTGTTCGGAACATATCTCCAGTAGAAATATGAGGGATATTATATTTTTCTACGATTTGTTCAGCTTGAGTGCCCTTACCAGCACCCGGCAGACCCATTAACACTAGATTCAATTTTCTTCCCCCTCAAACTCTATAATGGGTAAAGGGAACAAACCGTTCCCAAAACTCATTACTTTATAAAGCCTTTATAGTGTCTCTTCACAAGTTGTGATTCCAGTTGCTTCATCGTATCAAGGGCAACCCCCACTACGATTAGCAAACTAGTGCCACCAATCTGTGCAGATTGAGGTAGATCAGCAAGCTTAATGAAAAATACCGGTAAAACGGCAATGATGGCTAAGAATATAGAGCCTACAAACGTTAATCGGTATAAAACACGTGTTAAATATTCTTGTGTACTCTTACCTGGACGAATCCCCGGCACATAGCCACCTTGCTTTTTCAAATTCTCAGCCATTTGTTCAGGGTTAACCTGAATGAATGCATAAAAATACGCAAAAGCAATGATAAGAGCAACATAAATGATCATACCAATTGGCTTGGTGTAATCAAGATTTGTTGATATCCAACTAGTGACGCTGTTCTTTCCGAAGAAAGAAGCGATTGTAGTGGGAGTAATGATAAATGCCATTGCAAAGATTACCGGAATAACCCCCGCAGCATTTACTTTCAATGGTAAATGTGTAGACTGGCCACCCATTTGTGTACGACCTACCGCAGCACGTTTCGCATACTGAATAGGAATTTTTCGTAATGCCTGCTGAATGAAGATGACAGCAACCACGATTGCTAATACTGCTAAAACAATGAGGATAATCGTTATGATTCGTAAGAATAATTGATCCCCGGCATTTTCAAATTGTTGGGCGTAGATCTGATTTGCCGTAGTTGGCAAACTAGCTACGATACCAGCAAAGATTATGATGGAAATCCCATTACCCACACCCTTAGCAGTGATCAGCTCCCCTAACCACAAAAGAAAAGCTGTTCCTGCCGTTAAGACAGTCGCAATAAGCAAGTATGTTGCAATTCCAGGATTTTCAATCAACTGGCCACCTGACATATTATTGAACCCATAAGACATACCCAAAGCTTGGATGAATCCTAGGATAATAGTGAAGTAACGAGTGAATTGAGCTAATTTACGGCGCCCTGCTTCTCCTTGTTTAGACCATTCAGTGAACTTAGGTACAACATCCATCTGTAATAGTTGAACGATGATAGATGCCGTGATGTATGGCATGATACCCATCGCTAATATGGAAAAGTTTTGTAGTGCTCCGCCGCCAAAGGTATTTAAAAGACCGATGACGCTCAGCTGGTCCTGTTCAGCGAGAAAATCGGCATTCACATGCGGTACAGGTATAAATGTACCGATGCGATAGACGATTAACATTAGAAGGGTAAAAATAATCTTATTCCTTATTTCACCCACGCGCATAAAATTGGAGATCGTGCGAAACATTAGATCACCTCTGTATTACCGCCAGCAGCTTCGATAGCTTCTTTAGCAGTAGACGAGAATTTGTGAGCTTTAACAGTAAGCTTTTTCTCAATGCTTCCTTTGGCAAGAATTTTGATTCCTGCTTTTTCTTTACTTACAACTCCAGTCTCAAGTAAAAGAGCTGGTGTTACTTCAGTACCGTCTTCGAAAAGATTTAACGTATCGAGATTCACGATAGCATAGTCTTTACGGTTGATGTTGGTAAATCCACGTTTAGGTAGACGTCTGAATAGAGGAGTTTGTCCCCCTTCAAATCCAAGACGCACACCGCCGCCGGAGCGAGCGTTTTGTCCTTTATGTCCTTTACCTGCTGTTTTACCGTTACCAGATCCAATACCGCGACCTTTACGTTTACGTTCTTTACGAGAACCTTCTGCAGCTTTTAACTCATGAAGTTTCATGTTGGCACCTCCTTGTTAAGTTAAAAATTATTTTATTGTTCTTTTACAGTAACAAGATGAGCAACTTTGGTAATCATACCGCGAATCGCAGGGTTATCTTCATGAGTAACCGTTTGATGCATTTTGCGTAAACCCAAAGTGTTAACTGTAACACGTTGATCTTCTGGACGACCAATCAAGCTGCGAGTGAGGGTAATTTCTAATTTATTAGCCATAATTCGATTTCCCTCCTTATCCTAACAGTTCTTGTACTGATTTTCCACGTAACTTAGCTACGTCTTCAGCACGTTTCAATTGCTTCAATCCTTCAAGTGTTGCGCGAACCATATTAATAGGTGTATTAGTACCTAGTGATTTAGACAAGATATCGCTAACTCCGCCTAATTCAAGTACCGCACGAACAGGACCACCAGCAATTACTCCTGTACCTTCAGAAGCTGGTTTCAATAGAATGTGACCTGCGCCATAGCGACCGTTCACAAGGTGAGGAATTGTAGTTCCAACCATTGGTACTGTAATTAGATTTTTCTTAGCATCCTCAATAGCTTTACGGATAGCATCCGGAACTTCTTGAGCTTTACCAGTACCAAATCCAACATGACCATTTTTATCACCAACAACAACTAGTGCAGTGAAACGGAAACGACGTCCGCCTTTAACAACTTTAGCTACACGATTTACTGTAACTACGCGTTCTTCAAGTTCTAATTTATTAGGATCAATGCTACGCATCTGTTATGTCCCTCCTTATCCATTAAAATTCTAAGCCGTTTTCACGAGCAGCGTCAGCCAATGCTTTAACACGACCATGGAAGAGGTAACCACCGCGGTCAAATACCACAGCTTTGAAACCTTTTTCAACAGCACGTTTCGCAATAAGTTCGCCAACTTTTTGAGCTGCTTCAGCATTGCTACTAGCTTCGATACTGATCTCTTTATCAAGAGTTGAAGCACTTGCTAATGTTACGCCTTGTGCATCGTCAATTAATTGTGCGTAAATGTGTTTGTTTGAACGAAACACATTTAAACGAGGACGAGCTTCTGTTCCAGAAAGCTTAGCACGTACACGTGCATGTCTTTTCTGACGAGTAGCATTTTTATCAAGCTTCGTAATCATTTACGTCACTCCTTTCGTTTACTTATGCGGCATTACTTACCAGTTTTACCTTCTTTACGACGAACGAATTCGCCTTCGTAACGAATACCTTTACCTTTATACGGTTCAGGTGGGCGAACATCACGGATATTAGCTGCTAGAGCTCCTACGCGTTCTTTGTTTGCACCTTTGATGATTACTTTTGTATTAGAAGGAACTTCGACTTCAACGCCCGCTTCTGGTTCTATTTCTACAGGGTGGGAATATCCAACGTTAAGGATAAGCTTAGTACCTTGCTTTTGTGCACGGTACCCAACCCCAATAAGTTCAAGTGATTTTACAAATCCTGTTGATACACCTTCAACCATGTTAGAGATAAGTGCGCGAGTAGTTCCGTGTAAAGAACGGTGAGCCTTCTCGTCAGACGGACGTGTTACAGTTAACACGTTCTCTTCAACAACGATTGTAAGATCAGGATTGAATGATCTAGTTAATTCACCTTTAGGTCCTTTAACAGTTACTTCACTTCCGTTAACAGTAACTGTTACGCCTGCAGGGATTTCAATAGGTTTTTTACCTATACGAGACATATTGTGCACCTCCATTCTTGTGAAAATGTATTACCAAACGTATGCTAAAACTTCTCCGCCAACTTGTTTAGAGCGAGCTTCCTTGTCTGTTAAAACTCCGTGAGAAGTAGAAACAACTGCGATACCTAAACCGTTAAGAACGCGTGGTACCTCTCCAGTTTTTGCATATACACGCAAACCAGGTTTGCTGATACGTTTTAGACCAGTGATAACACGTTCGTTGTTTGCACCGTATTTTAAGAAGATACGGATGATACCTTGTTTGTTGTCTTCGATTAATTCAAAGTCACGTACGAAGCCTTCACGCTTTAAGATCTCAGCAATTTCTTTCTTGATCTTTGAAGCAGGAACTTCTAGTTTTTCGTGACGAACCATATTCGCATTACGGATGCGAGTAAGCATATCTGCAATAGGATCTGTCATGACCATTATATTTTACCTCCTTCCCAAACTCGGGTTTTACCAGCTAGCTTTTTTAACGCCAGGAATTTGTCCTTTATATGCAAGTTCGCGGAAACAAATACGACAAAGTTTAAATTTACGTAATACAGAATGTGGACGTCCGCAACGTTCGCAACGTGTATATTCTTGTACTTTAAACTTTTGTTCGCGTTTTTGCTTTACGATCATAGACTTTTTAGCCACGATTTCGCCTCCCTTTATTTAGAGATTACTTTTGGAACGGCATTCCAACTTGAGTAAGTAGTTCACGAGCTTCTTCGTCAGTGTTGGCAGTCGTTACGATAACGATATCCATACCACGAACTTTGCTCACTTTATCGTAATCAATCTCAGGGAAGATAAGTTGTTCTTTAACACCTAATGTATAGTTCCCACGTCCGTCAAAGGATTTCTTTGAAACGCCGCGGAAATCACGTACACGTGGTAAAGATACAGATACTAGCTTATCAAGGAATTGATACATACGCTCTCCACGTAATGTAACTTTCGCTCCGATAGGCATACCTTCACGCAAACGGAAGCCTGCGATTGATTTTTTAGCTTTTGTTATAACTGGTTTTTGACCAGTGATCAATGTAAGTTCTTCAACAGCTGTATCTAAAGCTTTTGAGTTAGATACTGCGTCACCCACACCCATGTTAATAACGATTTTCTCAATGTTTGGTACTTGCATTACTGATTGATAGTTGAATTTACCCATCAATGATGGTGTAATTTCACTTCTGAATTTTTCTTTAAGGCGGCTCATTGCTTAGTGTACCTCCCTTCATTTATGACTTATTTATCTAAAGATTCACCTGATATTTTAGCTACGCGTACTTTTTTACCATTTTCAATCTTATATCCAACACGAGTCGGTTTACCTGATTTAGGATCAAGTGGCATTACATTGGATACGTGAATAGCAGCTTCTCTGCTGATAATTCCACCTTGTGGATTAATTTGAGATGGCTTGGAATGCTTTTTCACGATGTTAATTCCTTCAACAAGCACACGATTTTGTTTCGGATATGCTTCAAGAATTGTTCCTTGTTTGCCTTTGTCCTTACCAGAGATGACTACGACTTTGTCACCTTTTTTAACATGCATTAGCTTGGCACCTCCTTGAAAGGCTTTATACAATTTTTACATATTATAGAACTTCTGGAGCTAGAGAAACGATCTTCATGAAACTATTGTCACGTAATTCACGAGCAACAGGTCCAAAAATACGAGTTCCACGTGGGCTCTTATCGTCACGGATAATTACACATGCGTTTTCATCAAAACGAATGTAAGAACCGTCAGGACGACGCATACCACGTTTTGTACGGACAACAACAGCCTTAACGACTTCACCTTTTTTAACAACGCCTCCTGGTGTTGCCTGTTTAACTGTACAAACGATGACATCACCGATGTTTGCAGTTTTACGGCCAGAACCACCTAGGACTTTAATTGTTAGCACTTCACGAGCACCTGAATTGTCAGCGACTTTTAAACGAGATTCTTGTTGAATCATGTACGGTACCTCCCTTCGGAATTAGCTTAATCCGAACTATATTAAATGATTACTGCTTTTTCTACTACTTCTACAAGACGGAAGCGCTTTGTAGCTGAAAGTGGACGAGTTTCCATGATACGTACTACGTCGCCTGCTTTAGCTTCGTTTAGCTCGTCATGAGCTTTTAACTTTTTAGAGTATTTCACGCGTTTACCGTATAAAGAATGCTTTTTATAGGTTTCTACAACAACTGTTACTGTTTTATCCATTTTATCGGATACTACGCGGCCAGTGTAGATTTTGCGTTGGTTGCGTTCGCTCATTCTGCAAACCTCCATTCATTATCGATTAGTGACACCGATCTCTCTTTGACGAACAACTGTTTTCATACGAGCAATCGATTTGCGAACTTCACGGATGCGAGCTGTATTTTCAAGTTGTCCAGTAGCTAACTGGAAACGAAGATTAAATAGTTCTTCTTTAAGAGATTTTAGTTTTTGTTCAATTTCAGCAGTGGTTAGATCTTTGATTTCATTAGCTTTCATTTGTTTCACCACCAATTTCCTCTCTTTTTACAAACTTGCATTTGATTGGAAGTTTGTGTGCTGCAAGGCGCAATGCTTCTCTTGCCACCTCTTCAGATACACCAGAGATTTCAAACAATACTTTGCCCGGTTTAACAACTGCTACCCAACCTTCAGGAGCACCTTTACCGGAACCCATCCGTACTTCAAGCGGCTTAGCTGTGTAAGGTTTGCTTGGGAAAATTTTGATCCAAACTTTTCCTCCACGTTTCATATAACGAGTCATCGCAATACGAGCTGCTTCGATTTGGCGGTTAGTGATCCAGGAAGCTTCTTGAGCTTGAAGTCCAAATTCTCCAAAATGAACTTCAGTGCCGCCCTTAGCCATCCCTCTCATCTTACCGCGGTGTTCACGACGGTATTTTACGCGTTTTGGCAATAACATATTATTTTCCTCCTTCCTCAGATTTCTTCTTAGTAGGAAGAACTTCTCCACGGTAGATCCAAACTTTCACGCCTAGCTTACCGTAAGTAGTATCTGCTTCAGCATGAGCATAATCTATGTCAGCACGAAGTGTGTGAAGTGGAACTGTTCCTTCGCTGTAATGTTCAGCACGAGCAATATCAGCACCGCCAAGACGACCAGAAACCTGAGTTTTGATTCCTTGTGCGCCAGAACGCATAGTACGTTGGATAGCTTGTTTTTGAGCACGACGGAATGAAACACGGTTTTCTAATTGACGAGCGATGTTTTCAGCAACCAATTTTGCGTCAAGATCTGCTCTTTTAATTTCAATGATATTGATATGAACTCTTTTGCCAGTTAACTGGTTCAAAGCTTTACGAAGTGCTTCAACTTCAGTACCGCCCTTACCGATAACCATTCCTGGTTTAGCAGTGTGAACAGATACATTGATACGGTTAGCTGCACGTTCGATTTCAACTTTGGATACAGAAGCATCACTTAAACGTTTCGCGATATACTCACGAACTTTAAGGTCTTCATGCAAAAGAACTGCGTAGTCTTTATCAGCGTACCATTTGGATTCCCAATCACGGATGATCCCGATACGCAAACCGACTGGATTTACCTTTTGACCCACAGATTACCCCTCCTTCTTTTCTGATACAACGATTGTAATATGACTAGTACGTTTGTTAATTGCACTCGCACGACCTTGAGCGCGAGGACGGAAACGTTTTAATGTTGGTCCTTCGTTAACGTATGCCTCTGAAACGACTAGGTTATTGATATCCATTTCGTAGTTATGTTCTGCATTTGCGATAGCAGATTTCAGAATCTTTTCTACGACTGGAGAAGCAGATTTTGGTGTTAAGCGAAGAATCGCTACTGCTTCACCTACTTGTTTTCCTCGAATTAAATCTGCGACTAAACGCACTTTACGAGGAGCAATACGAACTGTTCTAGCGACAGCTTTTGCTTGCATGAGATGCCCTCCTCTCATTAACGTCTTGTTTTCTTGTCATCACTTGCGTGACCTTTATAAGTGCGTGTAGGCGCGAATTCGCCTAGTTTGTGACCTACCATATCTTCTGTTACATAAACCGGCACATGCTTACGACCGTCATAAACAGCGATTGTATGTCCGATGAATTGCGGGAAGATTGTTGAGCGACGAGACCAAGTTTTTACTACCTGCTTCTTGTCAGCTTCATTTAATTTTTCAACTTTTACCAATAAATGATCATCAACAAAAGGCCCTTTTTTTAAGCTACGACCCATGCGAGTACCTCCCTTCGTGACTGTTCTACGGTTCTATATATGAACCGTAGGTCAATCCCGTTATTTTTTACGACGACGTACGATAAATTTATCGGATTTGTTTTTCTTCTTACGAGTTTTGAATCCAAGAGTAGGTTTACCCCATGGAGACATTGGTGATTTACGTCCGATTGGAGCTTTACCTTCACCACCACCATGCGGGTGATCGTTCGGGTTCATTACTGATCCACGAACTGTTGGGCGTTTACCTAACCAACGGTTACGACCAGCTTTACCAATGTTGATAAGTTCATGTTGTTCATTACCAACTTGACCGATTGTAGCACGGCAAGTAGCAAGAATCATACGAACCTCACCTGAGTTTAAACGTACAAGTACATAACGACCCTCTTTACCAAGTACTTGAGCAGATGTTCCTGCTGAACGGACTAATTGTCCACCTTTTCCTGGTTTAAGTTCGATGTTATGAATTACTGTACCAACTGGGATGTTAATAAGAGGAAGTGCGTTACCCACTTTAATGTCAGCTTCTGGACCTGACATGATTTCCAAACCTACTTCTAGGTTTTTCGGAGCTAGGATATAACGTTTTTCTCCATCAACGTAATTAATTAATGCAATGTTTGCAGAACGATTTGGATCGTACTCAATAGTAGCAACGCGTCCTGGTATACCATCTTTATTCCGTTTGAAATCGATGATACGGTATTGACGCTTGTGGCCGCCACCTTGATGACGAACTGTTAACTTACCTTGGTTATTACGGCCGCCTTTGCTGTGTAAAGGAGCAAGTAATGATTTTTCCGGTTTGTCTGTAGTAATCTCAGCAAAATCGGAAGTTGTCATATTACGTCGACCGTTAGAGGTAGGTTTATACTTCTTAATCGCCATTTGTATTTCCCTCCTTCTCTAATGAATTAAGCCTCGAAAAGCTCGATTTCTTTGCTGTCAGCAGTTAATTTAACAATTGCTTTACGGCGCTTGTTAGTATAGCCTGCATGTTTGCCCATACGTTTAAATTTACCTTTGTAGTTCATGATGTTTACTTTCTCAACTTTAACGCCGAAAATTTCTTGAACAGCATCTTTAACTTGAGTTTTGTTAGCTCTAACATCAACTTCAAAAGTATATTTTTTTTCAGCCATTATGTCTGAAGAGCGTTCAGTGATTACGGGGCGCTTAATGATATCGCGTGCATCCATTATGCAAGCACCTCCTCTACTTTTTCGACAGCTGATTTAGTCAAGATCAATTTGTTGTGTGATACAACATCAAGAACATTAAGACCAACAGCTTCAACTACAGTAACACCAGGGATGTTACGTGCAGAAAGAGCAACTTTCTCATCTAATCCGTCAGTAACAATCAACGTTTTAGTATCAATAGAAAGGTTATTAAGTACTGCTACAAATTCTTTTGTTTTTGGAGCTTCGAAAGACAAGCTTTCAAGTACCAAAATGTTCTCTTCCAATGCCTTTGCAGACAATGCAGATTTAATAGCTAAACGACGAACCTTTTTAGGTAGCTTGTAAGCGTAAGATCTTGGAGTTGGTCCAAAAACAACGCCACCGCCACGCCATTGTGGAGAACGGATAGAACCTTGACGCGCACGTCCAGTTCCTTTTTGTTTCCAAGGTTTACGTCCACCGCCTGCAACTTCAGAACGGTTTTTAACTTTATGAGTTCCTTGACGTAAGGAAGCTCGTTGCATAATGATTGCTTCAAATAATACATGATTATTAGGTTCAATACCAAAGATGGCTTCATTTAGTTCGATGTCGCCAACTTGTGAACCTGTTTGGTTGAACAATGTAACTTTTGGCATTCTATTGCTCCTCCTTTCTCAGAAATTACTTTGCTTTAACAGCAGTTTTAACTTTGATCAATGCTTTTCTAGCACCAGGTACATTACCTTTGATCAATAGCAGGTTACGTTCAACATCAACTTTAACGATAGCTAAGTTTTGAACAGTAATTTGTTCCCCACCCATACGTCCTGGTAATAATTTACCTTTGAATACGCGGTTTGGAGCTACAGGACCCATTGAACCTGGGCGACGGTGGTAACGAGAACCATGAGTCATCGGTCCGCGAGATTGTCCGTGACGTTTGATAGCGCCTTGGAAACCTTTACCTTTTGAAATTCCTGAAACATCTACTAAATCGCCTTCAGCGAAAATACTAACATTGACTTCTTGACCGATCTCATATTCTGCAAGATCCGTTCCGCGGAATTCGCGAATGAAGCGCTTAGGAGTAGTATTTGCTTTTTCAACATGTCCCTTTTCAGGTTTGTTAGAAAGCTTTTCACGTTTGTTTTCAAAACCAACTTGAACTGCTTCATAGCCATCAGTTTCAACAGTTTTCTTTTGAAGAACCACGTTATTAGCAGCTTCGATAACTGTTACCGGGATAAGTTCGCCGTTTTCAGCAAAAACTTGAGTCATACCGATTTTTCTTCCTAAGATTCCTTTGGTCATAAGTCACACCTCCTAGAGTAATTGTTCATATTTATATGAATTATAATTTGATTTCAATGTCAACGCCTGATGGTAAATCTAAACGCATCAATGAATCAACTGTTTGTGGAGTTGGATTAACGATGTCGATTAGACGTTTATGCGTACGCATTTCGAATTGTTCACGAGAGTCTTTGTATTTATGAACCGCACGTAGGATCGTGTAAACCGATCTTTCAGTAGGCAATGGAATCGGACCAGATACAGCCGCACCAGAACGTTTTGCAGTTTCAACAATTTTCTCAGCAGATTGATCAAGAATTCTGTGATCATATGCTTTTAAACGGATACGAATTTTTTGTTTTGCCATAATTTTCCCTCCTTTTCGCCTATTTTAAAATAGACCTTCTCAATGGAAATTTCCCACACACTCGCCATGGCAAAGCGGCCGGGTGTGTCAGCAACCTTCCATATCATCGCAGTCAAAGACCAACATTGTCTATTATACATAAAGCACAAGTAGAATGCAAGTTAAACTTAAATTTTTCTTGTGCAACACACTTTTATTATTATACATACTATCTCAAGTATTTACAAGTACATTCTACACGGTCTTTCATATCCATTTTCTTCATTTGATAAATCAACAACATTCTCTTTGGAATACATCCATTTTTCAATGGATATGGATATTATAGAAGTAAACATGAAAAGTCCTCTAAAATAGAAAAAAAGCAGATGGCGTCCCATCTGCTTTTCCCGGAAGGCGTCCCTTCCAATATTCATTTAAGAATTAATTACTCAGTGATTGTAGCAACGACGCCAGCGCCTACAGTACGTCCACCCTCACGGATAGAGAATTTAGTACCTTCTTCGATAGCAATTGGAGCGATAAGTTCTACAGTCATTTCGATGTTGTCTCCAGGCATAACCATTTCTACGCCTTCTGGAAGGTTACAAATACCAGTTACGTCAGTTGTACGGAAGTAGAACTGAGGACGGTAGTTTGTAAAGAATGGAGTGTGACGTCCACCTTCTTCTTTAGATAGAACATAAACTTCAGCTTTGAACTTTGTGTGTGGAGTGATTGTACCTGGTTTAGCAAGTACTTGTCCACGTTGGATATCTTCACGGGATACACCACGAAGAAGTGCACCGATGTTGTCACCAGCTTCAGCATAGTCAAGAAGTTTACGGAACATTTCAACACCTGTTACAGTTGTTGGTTTAGACTCTTCGTTGAAACCGATGATGTCAACAACGTCACCGACTTTAACTTGTCCACGCTCAACACGGCCAGTAGCAACTGTACCACGACCAGTGATAGAGAATACATCCTCAACTGGCATCATGAATGGTTTGTCAGTGTCACGAGTTGGTTCTGGGATATACTCGTCAACAGCTGTCATTAATTCATGAATTTTTTCTTCCCAAGCAGCTTCTCCTTGAAGAGCTTTTAGTGCAGATCCTTTGATAACTGGAATGTCATCGCCAGGGAATTCATATTCAGAAAGAAGGTCACGAATTTCCATTTCTACTAATTCAAGAAGTTCTTCGTCATCAACCATGTCGCATTTGTTCATGAATACTACTAGGAATGGTACACCTACTTGACGAGAAAGAAGGATGTGCTCACGAGTTTGTGGCATTGGGCCATCAGCAGCAGATACTACTAGGATTCCGCCGTCCATTTGTGCAGCACCAGTGATCATGTTTTTAACATAGTCAGCATGTCCTGGGCAGTCAACGTGTGCATAGTGACGAGTAGCTGTTTCGTACTCAACGTGTGCAGTAGAGATTGTGATACCACGTTCTCTTTCTTCTGGAGCACCATCGATTTGGTCATAAGCGCGAGCTTCTGCTCCACCAGTTTTAGCAAGTACAGTTGTGATTGCAGCTGTTAGAGTTGTTTTACCATGGTCGACGTGACCAATTGTTCCAACGTTAACGTGCGGTTTTGAACGATCAAATTTAGCTTTTCCCATTAGGAATTCCTCCTTAAAATTATAAATAAAAGATTAAGTATATAGGGCTGTGAAAGAAGACTAATTCTTCCATCACAGCTTACATAAGATAGTTATACTTTAATAAGAGATGAAAATCAATTATTCACCTTTATTTTTTTTGATGATCTCTTCAGAAATGCTCTTAGGTACTTCTTCATAATGGTCGAAGTGCATAGAGAATGTTCCGCGTCCTTGTGTGTTAGAACGTAGAGATGTAGCATATCCGAACATTTCAGATAGTGGAACCATCGCTTTAACCATTTGCGTGTTACCGCGAGCTTCCATACCTTCTACACGACCACGACGAGAAGTGATATCTCCCATGATGTCGCCTAGATAATCTTCAGGAATAACTACTTCTACTTTCATGATTGGTTCAAGGATAACCGGTTTACACTTAGAAGCAGCATTTTTAAGTGCCATTGATGCAGCAATTTTAAATGCCATTTCGTTGGAGTCAACGTCATGGTAAGAACCGTCAAATAATTTTGCTTTGATGTCGACTAGCGGGTAACCAGCAAGTACACCACGGTCAAGTGAATCAACTAATCCAGCTTGTACAGCAGGGATATATTCACGTGGTACTACACCACCGACGATAGCATTTTCAAATTCGAATCCTTTACCTTCTTCGTTTGGACCAAATTCAATCCATACGTGTCCGAATTGTCCACGACCACCTGATTGGCGAACGAATTTACCTTCAACCTTAGCTGAACCACGGAAAGTTTCACGGTATGCTACTTGAGGAGCACCAACGTTTGCTTCCACTTTGAATTCGCGACGCATACGGTCAACAAGGATGTCCAAGTGAAGTTCACCCATACCAGCGATGATCGTTTGACCAGTTTCTTGGTCAGTATGCGCACGGAATGTTGGATCTTCATCTTGTAGCTTTTGTAAAGCTTGAGACATTTTGTCTTGGTCTGCTTTTGATTTCGGTTCTACTGAAAGTGAAATAACCGGCTCTGGGAATACCATGGATTCAAGAATTACTTGGTTCTTGTCATCACATAGTGTATCTCCAGTTGTAGTATCTTTCAATCCAACAGCAGCAGCGATATCCCCTGCGTATACAGTTGATATTTCTTCACGGCTGTTTGCGTGCATTTGAAGGATACGTCCAATACGTTCACGTTTACCTTTGGTTGAGTTGATTACATATGATCCTGATTCTAATGTACCTGAGTACACACGGAAGAATGTAAGTTTACCAACGTAAGGATCAGTCATAACTTTAAACGCTAAAGCTGAGAACGGTTCAGAATCATCTGAATGACGTTCTACTTCTTCTTCTGAATCCGGCAGAATACCTTTAATAGCTGGTACGTCCAATGGAGATGGAAGGAAGTCGATAACGTTATCAAGCATTAATTGAACACCTTTGTTTTTGAAAGCTGATCCACAGATAACTGGGAAGAATTCAACATTAACGGTTGCTGTACGAATAGCAGCTCTTAATTCAGCAACGCTGATTTCTTCGCCGCCAAGGTATTTTTCCATTAAGTCTTCATTAACTTCTGCAACTGCTTCAACTAGCTTTTCACGGTATTCTTCAGCTAATTCGCGATGTTCTTCAGGAATTTCACCAACAGAGATATCAGTTCCTAGGTCATTACCATAGAAATGAGCTTTCATTTCAATAAGGTCAATGATTGCAGAGAATTGATCTTCAGCGCCGATTGGTAACTGAACTGGGTGTGCATTAGCTTGTAGACGGTCGATGATAGTTCCAACTGAGTAAAGGAAGTCTGCACCGATTTTGTCCATTTTATTTACGAATACGACACGTGGTACACCGTAAGTTGTAGCTTGGCGCCAAACTGTTTCAGTTTGAGGCTCAACACCTGATTGGGCATCAAGTACAGCTACAGCTCCATCAAGTACGCGCAAAGAACGTTCAACTTCAACTGTGAAGTCTACGTGTCCCGGTGTATCGATGATGTTTACACGGTGACCTTTCCACTGTGCAGTTGTTGCAGCGGATGTGATCGTGATTCCGCGTTCTTGTTCCTGTTCCATCCAGTCCATTTGTGAAGCACCTTCGTGTGTTTCACCAATTTTATGGATTTTACCAGTGTAATATAGAACACGTTCTGTTGTTGTCGTTTTACCAGCATCGATGTGAGCCATGATACCGATATTACGAGTGTTTGCTAAGGAGAACTCTCTTGCCATTTGTCTTTCTCCTTCCTTCTATAAGGATTTTATAGTAATTAATCTTACCAGCGATAATGAGCGAATGCTTTGTTAGCTTCAGCCATTTTGTGTGTATCTTCACGTTTCTTAACTGCTGCTCCAGTATTGTTAGCAGCATCCATGATTTCATAAGCTAAACGCTCTTCCATCGTTTTTTCTCCACGAAGGCGAGAGTATTTTACTAACCAACGAAGTCCTAGAGTCGATTTACGGTCTGGACGCACCTCAACTGGTACTTGATAGTTAGCACCACCCACACGGCGTGCTTTTACTTCTAATACAGGCATGATGTTTTTAAGTGCTTGATCAAAAACTTCGATCGACTCATTGCCAGTACGTTCTTTGATTAAATCAAATGCAGAGTAAAGAATTTTTTGTGATTTACCTCTTTGTCCATCAACCATTAATTTGTTGATTAAGCGAGTCACAAGTTTTGAATTATAAATTGGATCTGGTAATACGTCTCTTTTCGTTACAGGTCCTTTACGAGGCATTATATTTCCTCCTTTCAAGAAAGTTTAATTTTTGTTTGAGATTATTTTTTTGCTGCTTTCGGACGCTTAGTACCGTATTTAGAACGGCCTTGCATACGATTGTTAACTCCAGCAGTATCAAGAGCACCACGTACGATGTGATAACGTACTCCTGGTAAATCTTTTACACGACCGCCACGGATAAGAACCACGCTGTGTTCTTGTAGGTTGTGACCGATACCTGGGATATAAGCTGTTACCTCGATACCGTTTGTTAAACGTACACGCGCATATTTACGTAACGCGGAGTTTGGTTTTTTCGGTGTCATAGTACCCACACGAGTGCAAACACCACGTTTTTGCGGAGATGATACGTTAGTTTGTGCTTTTTTAAAGCTGTTGTAGCCTTTGTTAAGTGCTGGAGATTTTGATTTAACCTCTTTAGACTCGCGTCCTTTACGCACTAATTGATTAATAGTAGGCATTACATTTTTCCTCCCTTCACGTTTTCATTTCTAGTACCACACATCCAGGTGGTTCATAAATGGGTAAAAACAAAGTCTTTGCAAATATTATTGCAAAAACATTTTTACTTTTTAATGGCAACAGTTGCTGCTCCGACATCAATACCACATGCTTTGCCAAGCATTCTCATCGAATCAACATATGTGATAGGAACATCCAATTCTTTAGCGGTCTCAACGACACGCCCAGTCAAGTATATATCTGCATCATCAGCGATGATAACTTCTTGAATTAAATTGTTTTTAAGAGCTCTAACTGCTTGTTTCGTCCCTATAATCACTGACTTTGCCTGTATTACTTTTTCATAAGACATGGTCCATATCCTCCAAAGTTACAGGGTAACATAGGAGCACCTTTGCTATAGTATCATTATAAGTCGGATACTGTCAACTTCTTTCATAAAAAATATTTCAAGCAAAAGGTTTTCCTTACATAATTCTATTAAGATTATCAATTTGCCTAGAGGTAATATATCCATTCCTCATACTTCTTTTCAGGCTTCCTTGAGTAATAAGAGAGACCAGCACAATAAATTCTGACCCTTCAGCTCCACTCGAATACAGGAGTGCGGTTTTCAGCTTTAATTGAGCTGGTCCTTTTTCCTTTAATCCACTGTTACTGTATCGGCACTTTCGTCACCAACAACGACAGGGTTTGCTTTTCTGTATCTAAGCATTCCTGTTCCTGCAGGGACAAGTTTACCGATGATGACATTTTCTTTAAGTCCAAGCAATTCATCACGTTTTCCTTTTATTGCTGCATCAGTCAAGACTCTAGTCGTTTCTTGGAATGACGCGGCGGACAAGAAGGAATCCGTTTCTAGGGATGCTTTCGTGATACCCAGTAATACAGGGCGTCCTGTAGCAGGTAACTTGTTAGTCAGCAATGCATCTGTGTTTGCAGTAGTGAATTGGTTAACATCCAATAATGTTCCTGGAAGAACTTCAGTTTCACCTGCGTCAAGCACACGGACTTTACGCATCATTTGTCTAACCATTACCTCGATGTGTTTATCACCGATTTCAACCCCTTGCATCCGGTATACTTTTTGAACTTCATGAAGCAGGTATTCCTGAACAGTAAGTACATCTGTAACCTTCAGCAATTCTTTCGGATCGATAGAACCCTCTGTTAACTCTTCACCACGACGGACAGGCGTATCAACAGTTACTCTTAAACGCGCTGTGTACGGCGCAGTATATGTGCGTGATTCAACTGCTCCTTGAACAACGATTTCCTGTTGTTTATCCCGAATTTCATTAATCGAAACAATCGTTCCTTCGATTTCGGAAATGACAGCTTGACCTTTAGGGTTTCTCGCTTCAAATATCTCTTGGATACGAGGAAGACCTTGAGTGATATCGTCCCCAGCAACCCCACCAGTATGGAATGTACGCATCGTTAACTGTGTACCAGGTTCTCCGATTGATTGAGCGGCGATAATACCGACTGCTTCGCCCACTTCAACTTCTTGACCGGTAGCCAAGTTGCGTCCATAACATTTTTTACATACACCATGGCTGGTGTTACATGTAAAGGCAGAACGAATCCAAGCTGTTTCAATTCCAAGTGAATCAATATAATCAGCAAGATCTTCAGTGATAAGATCATTTTCAGCCACGATCACTTCATTTGTTTCTGGATGTTTAATCGCTTTTCTTGCATAACGGCCTACTAGGCGCTCTTCAAGATGCTCAATTATTTCAGTACCCTCTCTCAAGGCCGAAATTTTCAAGCCGCGGTCCGTTCCACAATCGTCATCACGGATGATGACATCTTGGGCAACGTCAACAAGTCGACGGGTAAGGTAACCGGAATCGGCTGTTTTAAGTGCTGTATCGGCAAGACCTTTACGCGCACCATGTGTAGAGATGAAGTACTCCAACACTGTTAAACCTTCACGGAAACTTGACTTGATCGGTAATTCAATGATACGTCCAGCCGGGTTGGCCATCAAACCTCGCATACCAGCAAGCTGCGTAAAGTTGGAAGCATTACCACGGGCACCGGAGTCACTCATCATGAAGATCGGGTTGCGTCGGTCCAGTGAGTCCATAAGTTTGGACTGGATGGTATCCTTGGCAGCACTCCAAATTGAGATAACGCGATCATAACGCTCATCCTCTGTAATCAGACCACGTCTGAACTGCTTCAAGACGTTATCCACTTTGGTTTGAGCCTCAGTGATGATCTCTTGTTTTTCTTTTAAAACGACAATATCAGCCACACCAACGGTAATACCAGCTTTTGTCGAATATTTGAATCCAAGATCTTTCATCCGGTCAAGCATTTTGGATGTTTCGGTAATTTTAAAACGTTTAAAGACTTCCGCAATGATATTCCCAAGAATTTGTTTCTTGAATGGATCAATAGCAGGTTGGGCCTTAATCATTTCAGGGATATTAGCGCCTTTTTCCACAAAATATTTCTCTGGAGTTTTCGTTTCCAAATTATATCGTGTTGGTTCGTTAATATACGGGAATGATTTTGGTAAAATTTCATTGAAGATCAATTTACCGACAGTCGTAATTAGAAGTTGGCTGTTTTGCGCTTCAGTGAAAGTTTCATTATTTAGTGATGATGCATGTACGCCACAACGGGAATGCAGGTGTACATATCCATTTTGGTATGCAAGTAATGCTTCACTTGTATCTTTAAAGATCATACCCTCTCCGATAGCGCCTTCTCTTTCCAATGTTAAGTAATAGTTACCTAATACCATATCTTGAGAAGGTGTTACGACAGGTTTACCATCTTTAGGGTTCAAAATGTTCTGTGCTGCAAGCATAAGCATGCGTGCTTCGGCTTGGGCTTCAGAAGATAGAGGAACGTGGACCGCCATTTGGTCACCGTCAAAGTCAGCGTTGTAAGCTGTACATACGAGCGGATGCAAACGAATTGCGCGACCTTCAACCAACGTTGGTTCAAACGCTTGGATACCAAGTCTGTGAAGAGTCGGTGCACGGTTCAATAGTACTGGATGTTCTCTAATGACTTCTTCTAGTACATCCCATATTTCAGGAGATAAACGTTCAATTTTGCGCTTGGCAGATTTGATGTTATGCGCTAGACCTCTTTGAACAAGCTCCTTCATAACGAATGGTTTGAATAATTCAATCGCCATTTCTTTCGGAAGACCACATTGGTACATCTTTAAGTTTGGTCCAACTACGATAACGGAACGGCCAGAATAATCAACACGTTTACCAAGAAGGTTTTGACGGAAACGACCTTGTTTACCTTTTAACATGTGAGATAAAGATTTCAACGGACGGTTACCAGGTCCAGTTACCGGACGGCCGCGACGGCCATTATCGATAAGAGCATCGACAGCTTCTTGTAGCATACGCTTCTCATTTTGAACGATAATGCTTGGTGCTCCAAGGTCCAGTAATCTTTTCAACCGATTATTACGGTTGATAACACGGCGATATAAATCATTTAGATCAGATGTGGCAAAACGTCCACCATCAAGTTGAACCATCGGGCGAAGTTCCGGTGGAATGACCGGAAGCACGTCCAGGATCATCCATGAAGGCTCATTTCCGGAGTTACGGAATGCTTCAAGCACTTCCAAGCGTTTGATTGCACGGGTCCTGCGTTGTCCTTGAGCTGTTTTAAGCTCCTCTTTCAACGACTCTACTTCCTTTTCCGTATCAATATCTTGTAAAAGTTTTTTAATAGCTTCCGCACCCATGGCAGCTTGGAACTTCTTACCGTATTTCTCACGGTATGTACGATATTCCTTTTCAGAAAGAAGTTGTTTCTTTTCTAAAGTTGTATCGCCCGTTTCAGTTACTACGTAAGATGCGAAGTATATAACTTCTTCCAATGCACGTGGAGACATGTCAAGAACAAGTCCCATACGGCTAGGGATTCCTTTAAAATACCATATGTGTGAAACTGGAGCTGCCAGCTCAATATGACCCATACGCTCACGACGTACCTTAGCACGAGTGACTTCGACGCCACAACGGTCACAGACTACGCCTTTATAACGAACACGTTTATATTTTCCGCAATGACATTCCCAGTCCTTTTGAGGTCCAAAAATTCTCTCACAGAATAAACCGTCTTTTTCTGGCTTTAACGTACGATAGTTGATTGTTTCTGGTTTTTTAACTTCTCCATGGGACCAAGAACGAATCTTGTCTGGTGAAGCAAGACCAATTTTCATATACTCAAAATTATTAACGTCTAACAAGGGGCCTACCTCCCTTTTAATCTCCAGGTTTAACCCTCGATTGCCGTCAAGTATCAGGCAATCTTACACCGGATGATGGTTGATTGAATCAATAAGGCTCTAACAAGGCAGCATGATCTTCAAAGAAACATCTTGCTGCCAGTCAGAGCGGGTGATATATAACTAGATATGTTTATATTTATTCTTTGACAGGTGCCCCTACTTCGGAAGCAACCATATCTTTAGTTTCTGAATCAAGGCTTAATTTGTCTGCTTGGTTGGCTTCTTCTTCATCTTCCAAATCACGCATTTCGATTTCACGATCTTCGGCATTAAGAATTTTAACATCCAATCCTAAACTTTGAAGCTCCTTAATCAATACTTTGAAGGACTCAGGAACGCCTGGTTCAGGGACATTTTCACCTTTGACAATCGCTTCGTACGTTTTAACACGACCTACGACATCATCTGATTTAACGGTTAGGATTTCTTGTAATGTATAAGCAGCACCATAAGCTTCAAGTGCCCATACTTCCATCTCACCGAAACGCTGTCCACCAAATTGCGCTTTACCACCAAGTGGTTGCTGCGTAACAAGGGAGTAAGGTCCAGTTGAACGTGCGTGAAGTTTATCATCGACCATATGTGCCAGTTTGATCATATACATGACACCAACGGATACACGGTTATCGAAAGCTTCACCTGAACGGCCATCATAAAGGACAGTTTTTGCATCACGGGACATCCCGGCTTCTTCAATCGTACCCCAAACGTCTTCCTCAGTAGCACCATCGAATACAGGAGATGCTACATGAATGCCAAGTGCGCGTGCAGCCATACCTAAGTGAAGCTCCAACACTTGACCGATGTTCATACGTGAAGGTACACCCAATGGGTTTAACATGATGTCGACTGGAGTGCCATCTGGTAAATAAGGCATATCTTCTTCAGGAAGGATCCTGGAGATTACCCCTTTATTACCATGTCGTCCAGCCATTTTATCGCCTTCATGGATTTTACGTTTTTGTACGATATAAACACGTGCGAGCTGGTTTACACCAGGAGGTAGTTCATCGCCGTCTTCTCTGTTAAATACTTTAACATCAAGAACGATTCCACCGCCGCCGTGAGGTACACGAAGTGATGTATCCCTTACTTCACGAGCTTTTTCACCGAAGATTGCATGTAATAGACGTTCTTCAGCAGTCAGTTCCGTTACACCTTTAGGCGTGACTTTACCAACTAGAAGGTCTCCGTCTTTTACTTCAGCCCCCACACGGATTATTCCGCGCTCATCAAGATTACGAAGCGCATCTTCCCCTACATTAGGGATATCACGGGTGATTTCTTCAGGTCCTAATTTCGTATCGCGTGATTCAGACTCATATTCTTCAATATGAATAGAAGTGTACACATCATCTTTAACCAATCGCTCACTCATGATGATGGCATCTTCATAGTTATACCCATCCCATGTCATGAAGGCAACCAATACGTTACGTCCAAGTGCTAACTCACCTTTTTCCATTGAAGGACCATCAGCAAGAATCTCACCTTTTACGACGTTGTCACCAACACTGACGATAGGGCGTTGATTATAGCACGTTCCTTGGTTAGAACGAATGAATTTTAATAGACGGTATTTATCAAGGTTTCCTTTTACTTGCTGTCCGTCAACTTCACTTACCCTGCGAACCCATACTTCACGTGATTCAACGTGCTCTACGATACCAGGGTGTTTACAGATGACAGCAGCACCGGAGTCTTTCGCTGAAACATATTCCATACCCGTTCCGACTCGAGGGGCTTCCGGTTGTAGCAAAGGCACTGCTTGACGTTGCATGTTCGCTCCCATAAGGGCACGGTTGGAGTCATCATTCTCCAAGAAAGGAATACATGCTGTCGCAGCAGATACAACCTGTTTAGGAGATACATCCATGTAATCTACGCGGTCACGCGGAACAACGGTATTTTCACCGCGGAAACGTGCAACAACATCATTATCAAGGAATGAGCCGTCATCTGATAGACGTACATTCGCTTGGGCAACTACATAGTTATCTTCCTCATCAGCTGTTAAGTAATCGATTTGGCTTGTAATTCTACCAGTTTCAGGATTCACACGGCGATATGGTGTTTCAATGAAACCATATGGGTTTACCTTTGCAAAACTGGACAATGAGTTAATCAAACCAATATTCGGGCCCTCAGGCGTTTCAATCGGACACATACGGCCATAGTGGGAATAATGAACGTCACGTACTTCAAAGCCAGCACGCTCACGTGTCAGACCACCAGGTCCCAATGCAGATAGACGACGTTTATGCGTCAATTCAGCAAGCGGATTCGTTTGATCCATGAATTGGGAAAGCTGTGAGCTTCCAAAGAACTCTTTAATAGACGCAATGACTGGGCGAATGTTAATTAGTTGCTGCGGAGTGATTGTATTCGTATCTTGAATAGACATTCTTTCACGAACGACACGCTCCATACGGGATAAACCAATTCTAAATTGGTTTTGCAGCAATTCACCAACGGAACGCAGACGACGGTTACCTAAATGGTCAATGTCATCCGTGATTCCCACACCATGCAATAAGTTAAAGAAATAACTAATGGAAGAAATGATATCAGCCGGTGTAATGTTTTTGACCTGGTCGGTCACATAGGCATTACCGATGATATTGATCACTTTTTCGCCTTCAGCATCGTTTGGTGCAAAGACTTTAATAGGTTGAAGAAGAGTTTCTTCCTCTACTACGCCACCTGATGGATGGAAAGTTTTGAATCCGATTCCAGCTTCGATATGAGGCAGAATCCTATCAAGAGTCCGACGATCAAGCATTGTACCTTTTTCAACGATGATTTCCCCTGTTTCAGGATCAATCAAAGTCTCTGCAATACGTTGTCCGAATAAACGGTTCTTGATATGCAGTTTTTTGTTTATTTTATAACGACCTACGTTAGCTAAATCATAACGTTTCGGATCGAAAAAGCGGGATACTAAAAGACTTTTCGCGTTATCGACAGTAGGTGGTTCACCTGGGCGTAGACGCTCATAGATTTCTAGCAATGCTTTTTCTACACTCTCGGTGTTATCCTTTTCAAGAGTGTTGCGAAGGTATTCGTTGTCACCGATCAAATCAATGATTTCTTGATCAGTTCCGAATCCAAGGGCACGCATCAATACCGTTATCGGTAATTTCCTGGTGCGATCGATTCGAACATACACAACATCCTTGGCATCTGTTTCATATTCGAGCCATGCGCCACGGTTAGGAATGACGGTCGCAGAGAACCCAAGCTTACCGTTTTTATCCATTTTCCCATTGTAGTAAACACTCGGTGAGCGCACTAATTGGGATACAATTACCCGTTCAGCACCATTGATGACAAATGTACCTGTTTCAGTCATCAGCGGGAAGTCGCCCATAAATACATCCTGGTCTTTCACTTCCCCTGTTTCTTTGTTAACAAGGCGCACTTTCACACGAAGTGGTGCAGAATACGTAACATCGCGTTCTTTTGTTTCTTCCACAGAATACTTCGGCTCAGCTAAGCTGTAATCGATGAATTCTAACGATAAATTACCTGTAAAATCCTCAATAGGAGAAATATCCTGGAACATTTCCTTTAAACCTACATCTAGAAACCATTGATAAGAAGCTGTTTGAATTTCAATCAGATTCGGAAGATCCAAAACCTCACTGATTCTTGCATAACTTCTACGTTGGCGGTGTCGTCCATACTGAACAAGTTGACCTGTCAACTGATTCACCCCTTAAATCAAGCGTTATAAGGATCCATTTGCCCCGGAAAAGGAATCATTTCCATAGACAAAAAGAAAATGGTTTTTATTTTAAAAACCACTATTTCTCATAAAACGAACTATTATTTATATATTTTTCCCATATTATCCATTGGTTATACACCAATGGTATAAAAATTGCATAGTTACGGAATTATATATATGCATTTTATAATACTAACATAGCGAAAATTTAGAGTCAAACCTTTTTGGATAATAGTATATAGTAACCTTTTTTCTTAACGGGCACTTCAATATTGCCAAATAATTGCTCCATTTTATCCATTGCGGATGGAGCCCCTTGTTTTTTTTGAATGACAACCCATAATTCTCCACCAGCTACCAAACTGCGATAGCTTTCTTCTAAAATTTCGTGGACTACACTTTTGCCTGCGCGAATGGGAGGGTTCGTAAGAATTGCCGCGAATTGATTGGAGCCAACTTTGTCAAAACGATCACTTTCGTAAATCTTCACATTTGCGATCCCATTAGTAGCTGCATTCTCTTTTGACAACTCAACTGCCCGGCTATTTATATCAATCATTTCTATCGCTCTATCGGGATAAGCTGCCGCAATCGATATTCCGATTGGTCCATAACCGCAACCAACATCAAGAATATCTCCTTCCACAGCTTCATTAAGGTTAAAACTCTCAACCAAAAGACGCGATCCGAAATCAACTTCCTTTTTCGAAAAAACACCATTATCACTTTTGAAGCGAAAGGTACGTCCCTTTAATGTAAAATCCCAAAACTTCGGATTGCTTACGACATCCGGTTTATGTGAGTAGTAATGCTCTGTCAGAGTCATCTCCCCCTATCAGAAAGGAATATTGAAGATTTAATGAGAGAAGAGATTTGAAGAATGGATGCTTGCATGCCGGAATGTTTGAATAACGAAAACCTCTTAATTAATCAAACCATTAACGGCGTATTTCCGTCATTTCATTAAAATGAAGAAAAAAAGCCCGCCAATGATAGCGAGCTTTTTGTTTATGCAAGATTACTTAACTTCAACGCCAGCTCCAACTTCTTCAAGTTTAGCTTTAACTTCTTCAGCTTCTTCTTTAGTAGCGCCTTCTTTGATTGCTTTTGGAGTGTTGTCAACAAGTTCTTTTGCTTCTTTAAGTCCAAGACCTGTAACTTCACGTACAGCTTTGATAACTTTGATTTTTTGATCTCCAGCAGATGTAAGGATAACATCAAACTCAGTTTGTTCTTCAGCAGCAGCGCCACCAGCAGCAGCTACAGCTACAGGTGCAGCAGCAGTTACGCCAAATTCTTCTTCGATTGCTTTTACAAGGTCGTTTAATTCTAAAACAGTCATGTTTTTAACTGCTTCTAAGATTTGATCTTTAGTCATTTTTATTTCCTCCTCGAAATGGTTGGTTTTTTTTGAATCAATAGGCAAAATAAGCAGTTAGCTTACGCGCCTTGTTCTTCTTTTTGATCTGCAACTGCTTTTGTAGCAATAGCAAGTCCGCGCATAGGTGCTTGTAGCACGCTGAGTAGCATTGAAAGTAGGCCTTCGCGTGAAGGTAGTTCTGCAAGAGCTTTAATTTCTTCAGCAGTTGCAACATTTCCTTCGATAACTCCAGCTTTGATTTCTAAAGCTTCATGTTTTTTCGCAAAATCGTTAAGGATTTTTGCTGGCGCAATAACATCTTCAGTTGAGAATGCAATTGCGTTTGGTCCTGTTAATGATTCGTTCAAAGCGCTAAGTTCAGCACTTTCCGCAGCACGGCGAGTCATAGAGTTTTTGTAAACTTTAAACTCAACGCCAGCTTCACGAAGTTGCTTACGAAGTTCTGTTAATTCAGCAACAGTCAATCCACGGTAGTCAACAACTACTGTTGATTGGCTTGCAGTTAATTTATCAGTAATCTCAGCAACGATTTTTTGCTTTTGTTCAATAATTGCGTTCATCCTTACACCTCCTGTAGATTTGCTTGAAAACATTTATACCGTTTCAAAGAAAAAGCCTTCATCTCTATTGCAGACATGAAGGCAGTAATTTCAAAAGTCATAGTCAAGGACTATTATTATCGAATTACCTCGGCAGGGAATTAAGCTCGTAACGAGCACCTACTGTCTACGGTACAAATGATATTCATTTATTCACAACAAAACTTATTATAACAACAATAGTTTTGGAATGTCAATTATTATTTATTGAAAGTAGAAGGATCAACTTTCACACCAGGGCCCATTGTAGTAGTTACAGAAACGTTTTTCATGTAAGTTCCTTTAGCAGCCGCAGGTTTAACTTTCATTAACGTATCATAGATAGTAGTGAAGTTTTCCACTAGTTTAGCATCTTCGAAAGATACTTTACCGATTGGAGCATGGATGTTACCAGCTTTATCTACGCGGTATTCAACTTTACCAGCTTTGATTTCATTAACAGCTTTCGTTACGTCGAATGTTACAGTGCCAGTTTTAGGGTTAGGCATTAATCCTTTAGGTCCTAATACACGGCCAAGTTTACCAACTTCACCCATCATGTCTGGAGTCGCAACGATTACGTCGAATTCGAACCATCCTTGTTGGATTTTGTTGATGAAGTCAGATTCGCCAACGTAGTCAGCACCAGCAGCTTCCGCTTCTTTTGCTTTTTCGCCTTTAGCGAATACTAATACGCGTTGAGTTTTACCAGTACCATTCGGTAGAACAACCGCTCCACGAATTTGTTGGTCAGCTTTCTTAGGGTCTACGCCTAAACGGAAAGCAACTTCAACAGTCGCATCGAATTTTGCGAAGTTAGCTTTTTTAGCAACTTCGATTGCTTCAGTTACAGCATAAGCCTTAGAAACTTCTACAAGCTTAGCTGCTTCAAGATACTTTTTACCTTTTTTAGCCATGATATAAATCCTCCTAAATTGTGGTTTTAACGGTATAACCTCCCACGAATAAAGGTTGCGAGTATCAATCGCAACCCCGTAGAAACAAATAGCAATTACATGGATTAGTCTTCGATGACAATACCCATGCTGCGAGCAGTACCTTCAACCATACGCATTGCAGCTTCAACGCTTGCAGCGTTTAGGTCAGGCATTTTAGTTTCAGCAATCTCGCGCACTTGATCACGCTTGACTGTAGCAACTTTTTTACGGTTAGGTTCACCAGAACCAGACTCGATACCAGCTACTTTCTTAAGCAATACTGCAGCCGGTGGAGTTTTTGTAATGAATGTAAATGAACGGTCTTCAAATACCGTGATTTCAACAGGAATAATTAGACCAGCTTGATCTGCTGTACGAGCGTTGAACTCCTTACAGAATCCCATGATGTTTACACCAGCTTGACCTAATGCAGGACCGACTGGCGGTGCCGGATTCGCTTTACCAGCAGGAATTTGCAATTTAACCATTTTAATTACTTTTTTAGCCACGAGACACACCTCCTTATAAGTCCGTGATGTGGTAATAGGGATATACCCTCCCACTCATCTTGAATTCTTTATATATTAATAAAGAATGCTTGTATCGTTGAGGCCTAAAAATTGAAACATACTGACCTTTGAAATTTTACCACTTTCAAAAGACAATTTCAAGTTTTTTTCCGTTTATAATTTTTCCACTTGATTAAAATCAAGTTCAACCGGTGTATCACGACCGAACATATTGACTAGAACCCTTACTTTACCTTTATCTTTATCAAGTTCTTCAATAGGTCCTGCAAAGGTTGCAAATGGTCCTTCTTTAACTTGAACCGTTTCACCGATTTCAAAATCAACTTCGAATTTACTTTCATCCACGCCCATTCGTTTAAGAACGACTTCAATTTCTTCCGGCAGCAACGCAGTCGGTTTTGACCCAGCTCCAGATGAACCTACGAAGCCTGTTACGCCAGGCGTATTCCGGACAACATACCAAGAATCATCCGTCATGATGATCTCAACCAGTACATAACCTGGGAACACTTTCTTTTTGGTCACTTTCTTTTTGCCATCTTTAATTTCCGTTTCTTCTTCTTCTGGAACTACAACGCGAAAGATCTTGTCTTCCATCCCCATAGTCTCAACACGTTTTTCCAAGTTAGCCTTAACCTTATTCTCATAACCTGAATAGGTGTGAACTACATACCAATTCTTTTCCATGTGTTAGGACTTTAACGTCCTTCCCTCCCTGCAATCAATCATTTTCTTTATTAATCTTTATCTTTGAACGTTTTAGCCAAAATACCAAACCGTCGTCATCCCGACTTAACTAGAATAAATTATGATGATTCATATTACAGCAGTGCTCGATATTGAACTTCTTCACTTCTTAAAAAAGACAAATTAAAAAACCCGTTTCCGGGCTTTTCTGCTGACACATATTATTCTATCACTATTATACCTTATTTTCGAATCTCTTATTCAATAACTAAGCGAATTAATTCGGAAATGCCCAAATCGACCACTGTAAAGAATAGAGCCATAAACAATACAGTCGTCACTACCACGATTGTATATTTGGTAAGCTCCTTGCGTTTAGGCCAGCTTACTTTTTGCATTTCGCGAGCGACTCCGCTGAAAAATTCGGTAAAACGTTTCATGAATGTATCCTCCAAGCATTAGAAGCTTCTGTCAATCTATTTATAAAACGGTTATTTCGTTTCTTTATGAATCGAGTGTGAGTTGCACGTGCTGCAAAATTTCTTGATTTCCAGGCGGTCTCCGCTTGTCGATTGTTTGCTTTCATAACTATAATTTCTTGAACCGCAATCAGTGCAGGCAAGAACTATTTTTTTTCGCATTAGATACACCTATCCTATCTACTATATCCATAAAACCTTATCACGGCTGTTTTTTATTGTCAATGTCAAAGCGGGTTTCGCCCATTATGGATACCGGAAATCAAACCGTTGGTTTCTTAACATCCCATTAAAAATTTCAGTGAATAATAAACTTCCATGTGGAGAAGGGACAGATGAAATTAAGCGGAAAAAGCGGAGGGATTATAAACTGATTTCCCTTACTTCCAGATAGCGCTCGAGCTTTCTTTTCACCCGCTGAAGGGCGTTGTCGATTGACTTAACATGTCGGTTCAACTCTTCCGAAATTTCTTGGTAGGTTTGTCCATCCAGGTAAAGAGCTAACACTTTTCTCTCAAGATCACTCAGGAGCTCGGCCATCTTTAATTCGATATCGTCAAACTCTTCTTGGTTGATGATAAGCTCTTCCGGGTCCAAAACTTTCGTACCCGATATAATATCCATTAGAGTTCGGTCCGATTCCTCATCATAAATGGGCTTGTCCAGGGAAACATAGGAATTGAGCGGAATATGTTTTTGACGTGTTGCTGTTTTGATAGCTGTTATGATCTGCCTCGTAATGCACAGTTCTGCAAATGCTTTAAAGGAAGATAACTTATCCCCTTTAAAATCACGGACGGCTTTATATAAACCAATCATACCTTCTTGCACGATGTCTTCCTTATCTGCACCAATTAAGAAATAAGTCCTTGCTTTTGCTCTAACAAAATTACGATACTTTTGGATCAAATAATCCAGCGCTTCACTATCACCAGTGTGAACCAACCCTATCAATTCATCATCCTCAAACTGCAGATACTTTTCGTTCAGCTTCATTCCGAATTTGAGACCCACATTATATCCCCCTGACCTGACTCAGATAGAAATATTATACAGCAGGTAAAATTTACCCGTCAATGGTTCAAATTTTACCTCGGCGCCATTTTTCGAAAATTTCTGCCACTTCTTCACTTAAAGGAATTTTAACCGCGGGTTTTATTGTCGTTGTTTTTCTTACATCTTTCTTGATTTCCCCTTGAATTTCTTTCATTTCAATAAGCAGTTCACGAGCGGATTTCCTTAGAGCCCCTTGGCCAAAGATCACCCACTGTTCTGTAAAGTCAGAGGTTGCCACTTGGATTTGCGTTTTAACGTTATTCAGTTCAATGGCCATCTTTTCTATTCTTTCATCCGCAGTTTCATTTTCTTTTGTGAAAATTACATCAACTTTATGATTTTTGAATATACGGGCAATCCCCTGAACATATTGAGCGTCAAATACGACAATTACACGGTATCCGGTAAATGCTTGATATTCCGCCATCATTTCAATCAACCGGTCTCTTGCAGCAGCAAGATCCCGTTCTTTTAATTCTCTCAGTTCCGGCCAGGCTCCAATAATGTTATAACCGTCCACCAACAGAATGTTCATCCCATCATTGCCCTAGAGGATTTCTTTTTCTATAAACCTCATACATCAATAAACCGGCTGCTACCGATGCATTTAACGAAGTTACCTGTCCTGCCATGGGAAGACGGATGAGAAAATCACATTTATCCTTCATTAACCGGGCCATACCTTTTCCTTCGCTACCGATAACAAGTCCGATAGGCATCATTCCGTCCATGTTACGGTAATCATCGCTGCCTTTCGCATCGGTACCCACTATCCATACCCCTCGCTCTTTCAACTCTTCCACTGCCCTTGCCAAATTTGTCACGCGAGCAACCGGAATATATTCAATCGCACCAGTTGAAGCTTTCGCAACTGTTGCCGTCAAGCCCACCGCTCTTCTTTTTGGAATGATGATTCCATGGGCACCGACTGCATCAGCCGTCCTCATAATCGAACCTAAATTATGCGGATCTTCAACTTCATCAAGAATCATGAAAAAAGGTGCTTCGTCCCGTTCAGCCGCTTTTGCGAATAGGTCATCCAATTCCACATATTCATATGCAGCCACTTGTGCGACAACACCTTGATGGATGCCTTCTGCCATTTGGTCAATTTTTTTCTTCGGCACGATTTGCACGAATACCTTCTTTTCCTTCGCCAGACCGATAAGTGGTTGCATCGAGCCTTTTTGCGAGCCTTCGGCTATCCAAATTTTATTAATATCCCGTTCGGAGCGAAGAGCTTCCAATACGGGGTTTCTGCCAATGATATATTCTTCGCTCATGGGTTACTCCCCTTTTCTTCTTCAATGTATTCAATAGATTTTTTGATTAGTTCTTCCATTCTTTCTATTCGACCGGATAAATACAAAAATCCTATAAGTGCCTCGAAAGCGGTACTGTAGCGATACGTTTGCACATCCGTATTCTTCGGGACCGAACCGGATTTTGCATTTCGGCCGCGCCGAACCACAGCGGATTCCTCTTCCGATAACCAATCTGACTCAAGGAAAAAATGGATAATCTTATTTTGAGCTTTAGCCGCTACAAAAGATGTAGCTTTTTTGTGAAGTAGATTGGGCTTGACCGCACCATTTTGAATGAGATGATGCCGGATATACGTTTCGTATACAGCATCACCTATATAAGCTAAAGCCAAACTGTTCAGCATTTTTGCATCTACGTTACTATCGTAATGAAGCATTAATTACCCTCTTTTCCATCTTGTACCTTGAGGGGTATCCTCTAATATGATATTCATGTTTTTCAAACGATCACGAATTTCATCAGATAACCCAAAATTGCGGTCTTTCCGCGCTTGAATTCTCTGCTGGATCAAACCTTCGATTTCTTCATCCAAAAGCCCATCTTCTTCAAGTGACAAACCTAGGACAGAAAATAAGGTATTGAATTTTTCAAGGAAAGCATCAATGACTTCCTTGTCTGTGTTTTTCTCCATCAAGTAATAATTTGCCTGTTTGGAAAGTTCGAAGAGTATGGATATTGCATTAGCTGTGTTGAAATCATCGTCCATTTCCTTAATGAATTGTTCATGTAATCCATTAAGCTTCTCCAACCAAATATCATTATTCTCAGTCAATCCGTCGCTTACCTGAAGGCGATGCTTTAAGTTTTGATAAGATGTCCTTAACCGATCAAGGGACGCTTTTACATTTTCAAGCACTTCTTCACTATAATTGATGGGATGACGGTAATGTACGGATAACATAAAGAAGCGTAACACTTGTGGATCATGCTTCTGAATGATGTCATGCACAAGAACGAAATTGCCTAATGACTTAGACATTTTTTCATTCTCAATATTTATATACCCGTTATGCATCCAATAATTCGCAAAGGTCTTACCTGTCAAAGCTTCGGATTGTGCAATTTCATTTTCATGATGCGGGAAAGCTAGATCTTGACCTCCTGCATGAATATCGATTGTATCGCCCAAATACTTTTTGACCATTGCGGAGCATTCTATATGCCAGCCAGGACGCCCTTTTCCCCATGGGCTCTCCCAAGATATTTCATCATCCTTGGCCGTCTTCCAAAGGGCAAAATCAAGGGAATCTTGTTTTTTCTCACCTATTTCAATACGGGCCCCTACTCGCAGCTCATCGATGGACTGATGTGAAAGTTTTCCATACCCCTCAAACTTACGGGTACGGTAATACACATCCCCTTCAGATTCATAAGCAAATCCTTTTTCAATCAATGCCGAGATGAATTCAATGATTGCATCCATGTTCTCCATTACGGTTGGGTGAGCATCCGCTTTTTTGCAGCCCAATGCGGACACATCTTCAAAATAAGCCTTGATGAAACGCTCTGATATTGTCGGGACATCTTCGCCCAATTCTTTTGCCGCGCGAATCAGCTTATCATCCACATCCGTAAAGTTCGAAACGAATTGCACATCATATCCACGGTAGTCCAAATACCTACGAACGGTATCGAATACGATTGCCGGTCGTGCATTACCAATATGAATGTAATTATAGACAGTGGGTCCGCATACATACATCTTCACCTTTCCCTCTTCAATCGGGACGAAGGTTTCCTTTTTTCTTGTAGCTGTGTTATATATTTTAATCGCCATATTATAGACTCCTTTCTTCCTGCTTTTGTTCAGCCAGCTTCGCTCTTAAGGCCCTGAGTTCACTATCCAATTCCTTAAAGCGATCAGCGATTGGATCAGGAAGATCACAATGATTTAGGTCTTTGTTGATTTTGATACCATCTTGAATGACTACTTTACCTGGAATTCCCACCACTGTAGAATTAGGTGGCACTTCCTTTAAAACGACCGATCCTGCACCGATTTTTGAGTTTTCCCCAACAGTGATGGAACCCAGCACTTTTGCTCCTGTAGCAATCAACACATTATCCTTTATCGTAGGATGACGTTTTCCCTTTTCCTTTCCTGTCCCCCCAAGGGTTACACCTTGAAAGACAGATACATTGTCACCAATCTCACAAGTTTCGCCAATGACGATTCCCATTCCATGGTCAATGAAGAAACGACGGCCAATGGTAGCTCCTGGATGAATTTCAATTCCGGTGAAAAACCGGCTGATTTGAGATATACTTCTCGCTAGGAAAAAGAACTTCTTCTTGAATAGCGCGTGAGCCATCCTATGACTCCAAATCGCATGTAAACCTGCATACGTCAAAATGACTTCCACATAACTGCGCGCAGCAGGATCTTGATCAAAAACCACTTCGATATCCTCTTTAAACATCTTTAACAAAATGATTCCCCCTATGTTCCGTCCTTTTCCTACATCCCCTTTTGAAGCTTTTAATGCATATAAAAAAGCGTCTCTGTCCAAATAGACAGAGACGCTTTAAGCGCGGTTCCACTCTGTTTGGAATATACGAAGCAGGTAAAGCTTTCCCCTGTTTTTTCATCCCCAACTTTAATCCCTGTAACGGAGGACATTCCGCCTGTGCCTACTATAGGTTAGTTCAGCAAAGGACTCAAGGGTGCATTTCAGAAAACGAGAGGCTTGAACCACTTTCAGCAGGTTATGGTTCTCTCTAAAAAGCTTCGTTTACTTACTTCTCCCCATCTACGCGTTCTTTTGTAAGATTATTAAATACTATATTACATTTTTGACAAATTGTTAATATAAAATACTCTGAATACGCTGTTTAATTTTTTCTTTGCCCAGTAATGAAATGGCCTTAGGCAAGTCAGGACCATGTGTTTGACCCGTGACGGCCGCCCTTATCGGCATGAATAATTTTTTCCCTTTATGCCCTGTGCTTTTTTGTACCGCTTTAATCGACTTCTTGATTTCATCCGCATTAAATTCTGCAAGCCCTTCGATTTCCTGAAGGAAAGCTTCCATGACTTCCGGTACCTGTTCTTCTGCCAATACTTCCTTAGCTTCTGGCTCAAACTCGACCTCATCCTTGAAAAACAGTTCAGATAGCTCAACTATTTCCGCTCCATAGCTCATCTGCTCTTGAAAAAGGGAAACAAGGCCATGTACCCACTCTTCTTCTTCAGCGGTTAGTGTTTCTGAGACCTTCCCAGCTTTAATTAAGTGAGGCATTGACAATTCCACTGCACGATTTACGTCCAATTGCTTCACGTATTGGTTATTCATCCATGTAAGCTTTTGCTTATCGAAAAGTGCAGGTGATTTAGACAACCGAGCAGCATCGAAAAGATTAATGAACTCTTCTTTCGTGAAAATCTCTTCCTCCCCGACCGGAGACCATCCTAATAATGTAATGAAATTGAATAAAGCCTCAGGTACATAACCAAGCTCTTCATATTGCTCAATGAATTGAATGATCGATTCATCACGTTTACTCAGTTTCTTCCTGCTTTCGTTTACAATTAGCGTCATATGTCCGAATACCGGCGGTTCCCAGCCGAATGCTTCATAAATCATCAATTGTTTCGGAGTATTGGAGATATGATCATCACCGCGAAGGACATGGGAAATCTTCATCAAGTGATCATCGACTGCCACTGCAAAGTTATAGGTCGGTATGCCATCTTTTTTAACGATAACAAAATCACCAAAACCATCTGTTTCAAACGAAACGTCATCCTTGACCATATCTTTGAAAGTAAGGACTTTCCCCGCTGGAACGGCAAAGCGAATGCTAGGTTTTCGTCCTTCAGCCACTAGTTCACTTTGCTCTTCTTCAGTTAAATGCCTGCACTTCCCTGAATATTTTGGCGTCTCATTCCGTTCGACCTGTCCTTCACGCTCTGCTTCAAGCTCTTCTTCCGTACAATAGCATTTATATGCCAAACCCTTATCTAAAAGCTCTTGATACAATTCCTGATAAAGGTCGTTCCTTTCTGATTGACGATATGGCCCGTATTCACCGCCAACATCCACACCTTCATCCCAGTCCATACCAAGCCATTTCAAATATTTAAGCTGACTTTCCTCTCCACCTTCAATATTTCTCTTTTGGTCGGTATCTTCAATCCGGATGATGAATTTCCCGCCTTTGTTTCGTGCGTATAAATAATTAAATAAAGCCGTCCGTGCATTACCTATATGTAAATGTCCAGTCGGACTCGGTGCATAGCGAACTCGAATATCACTGCTCATGATATATATAGACCTCCCAGTCGTTCTTTTCTATTGTTTATTTTATCATTTATATACATTTGGTTAAAGGCATCCACTCTAAAAACAAATTAGTTTGATTTAACCAATAAGACAACAGCCTGTGCAGCGATTCCTTCGCTTCTGCCTGTAAATCCAAGTTTCTCTGTAGTGGTCGCCTTTACATTAATTCTATCTATCGAGGCATCTAAAAGTTCTGCAATCCTGCCTCGCATTTCCTCAATATACGGTGCCATTTTCGGGCTTTGTGCAATGATTGTACAGTCCGCATTACCTAAAGAATATCCTTCTTTTTTTACAATCGCCCAAATATACTGCAACAGCTTTGCCGAATCGGCATCTTTAAATTCAGGATCGGTATCCGGAAAATGCTTACCGATATCCCCTGCACCGATTGCCCCCAAGCAGGCATCAGCAACAGTATGCAAAAGGACATCCGCATCCGAATGACCTAACAAACCTTTCTCATGCGGAATCGTAATTCCGCCAATAATCAAGGGTCTACCCTCTACAAGCTGATGAACGTCATATCCTTGTCCAATTCGAAACATATCATTCTCCCCAATCATCGTTTTCCATGTTGTTGTTTATGTAAAATCGCTTCTGCAAAATATCGGTCTTCCTGAGTCGTAATTTTAATATTATCATAATTGCCCTCAATAATAACTACCTGTTCATTGATCCGTTCTAGCAAACTTGCATCGTCCGTCCCTAAAAAAGCTTCAGCCTCTGCCTGTTCATACGCCCTTTTTAATATGGATACACGAAAAGCTTGTGGAGTTTGCACCGCCCACAAGCTTGATCGTTCCACCGTTTCCAATACCTTTTTATCAGTAACTTTTTTAATCGTATCCTTTACGGGCACTGCAATGACAGCACCTCCATGAAGGGAAGCTGCGGTAGTCAATTCTCTGATTTGCCCTGGATTGATAAAAGGGCGAGCCCCGTCGTGGACCAGAATGATTTCTTCCCCAGCATGTTGCAGCCCATTATAAACGCTTTGTTGGCGCTCCTTGCCACCCATGACGAGTTTCTTGACCTTTTTAAGCCCATACGTTGCTATCAATTGACTGAAATAATCCTTTTCTGCCGGGTTTATTGAAAGGATAATCCCCCGGCAGTCAGGATCTTCTTCAAAGACACGAAGTGTATAAACAATAATCGGGATACCCGATAGTTCAATAAAAAGTTTATTCTTGCCCGCCTTCATTCTTTTTCCTTGTCCAGCTGCAGGTATCACTACTTCATAAAACATAACGGTTTCTCCTACTCTTCTTTATAATGCTTTTTCTAATAGTTTCGGTTTAGCGAATATCATACGTCCTGCAGAGGTTTGCAGTACACTTGTGACAAGTACATCGATTCGTTTCCCAATATGGTCACGACCACCTTCTACAACGATCATTGTACCATCGTCTAAATAAGCAATGCCCTGATTCTGCTCTTTCCCGTCCTTAATGACCTGAACATTCATCTCTTCCCCAGGAAGTACAACAGGTTTTACGGCATTGGCAAGGTCATTGATATTAAGGACCGCCACATTTTGAAACTCGCATACTTTGTTTAAATTGAAATCATTGGTAACGACCATTCCGCCCGATATTTTGGCAAGCTTCACAAGTTTACTATCCACTTCCTGGATGTCTTCAAAATCTCCCTCGTACATCTCCACTTTAATCGGAAGGTCTTTTTGAATCCGATTCAGGATATCCAAACCACGTCTTCCACGATTCCTTTTCAATGCATCAGATGAATCAGCAATGTGCTGTAGTTCGTTTAATACGAATTGAGGGATGACTATGGTACCCTCCAGAAAGCCTGTCTGACAGATATCCGCAATTCTACCGTCAATGATGACGCTTGTATCGAGAATCTTCAGCCGCTTGCTATACCCCTCTTCGTCCTCTTCACTTACTTCACCATCAGTATTCTTTTTCTTATTACTTTTCGTAAATAAACTCAATAGTTCATCACGTTTTTTAAAGCCCACCTGGAAACCAAGATAACCAAATAAAAGCGTAAGGATGATAGGAACCACCTTGATGGCACTGAAGGCTGAACCAACCAAGAACGCCGCAAGCAGCCCCACTAAAAGACCGACGCTGCCAAAGATTATGTCCGTAATCGGTATCTTAACAAGCTGTTCCTCCAGCCACTTCATAAAATAGATCACATGATCTACTGCCCAAAAAGTAATAAGATAAAAGATAATGGCACCCAACAGTACACTTACATAAGGATTGTTTATTAAAGCAATATCGTCTGCATGTAAAACAATTAATAATTCTGGAATAAGTAACATACCAAGTGTTCCGCCGACTATTAAGAAGCATGCTTGTATAATGCGTTTTAACATCCCTTTCACCTCCCTCTACTCATTATTGACCAATAAAATAAAATGAAACCTTCGAAAATTCGTTTTCATTATATACGTGAAATTCACTTAAGGAATTAGTGGATTTACTAATATGACTCCTTCTCTTTTTCGTAATATTAGCCTAGCACCCTGAGTTTTGAGTGTCAAAAATAAACACTAATCAATTTCAAGCTAATCCAGGGAAATTTTGAAGGCCAGCTGCACCTTACATCCTTCTATTTGTGACCAACTGATTTTTTAAAATGCGGAGTCCTTCTTTAATTTTATTGGCACGGACTTCGCCAATACCCTCTACATCGTCAAGGTTTTGAACTGTTGCTTTATTGACTTCGCTAAAGCTTCCGAACTGTTTCACTAAATTTTCGATAATCAAACCCGGCAAGCGTGGAATCTTATGAAGAATACGGTAACCACGGGGATGTACTGACTCATCAAGATGTATGTATCCGTGGTAGCCCAGCACCTTTAGAAGTATGCTTTCGTCCAATTTTTCCTGCATGGCCAACTCTTGAAGCCGAAAAATGATATCCTCTGGTTTTTCATCATTACTGGAAATATAGTCCTTGATAAGCCACTTTCCTTCCGTTTCAATATCTGCCAGGATTTCATTCATTTGCAGACGGATCAATCTTCCTTCCGTACCAAGCTCATTAAGGTAAGTAAGTAGCTCCGCCTTGATTCTGAGTACCATTACATAACGGTGCAATACCTGCAAAAGATCGGCATAGGTCACGATTTCCTCAAACTCTAATGCTCCTAATACTGATATGCTCTGCTGTAGGACCACCTTGTATTTTTCCAAGGTTTGAATGGCTAAATTAGCCTTAGCAAGTATGACCCCTATATCTTTGAGGGCATACCGGAAATTGCCTTGATATAAAGTGATGACATTCCGGCGTTGTGATATTGCGACGACCAACGACTTGGTCTCCCTTGCTACACGTTCCGCTGTCCGATGCCGCATTCCCGTTTCAGTGGAAGGTGTACTGTTATCCGGCACTAATTGGGCATTTGCGAAAATGATCGTATCGGCTTTTTCATTTAAAATGATGGCCCCGTCCATCTTCGCCAGCTCATACAATGTACTTGGGGTACAGCTACAGTTGATTTCGAAGCCGCCATCTACGATAGTTCGAACCTTCTCGTTATATCCAACCACTATCAAACCACCCGTATTTGCCCTCAGGACATTTTCAATACCCTCTCGAAGCGGGGTACCTGGAGCTACAATTTGCAGAATCTCCAATTTTGTTTTCTCATACCCTTTTTTATCTGTCATACTTACCCCCCTAACGATTGTTGAAGAGCCTCCGAGACCGATGAAACACCAACGATCTTAATACCTTTTGGCGCGGTCCATCCCCCTATATTATTAGCCGGTATGATCACCCGCTCAAACCCTAGTTTTGCTGCTTCTTGCACCCTTTGTTCAATTCTTGACACTCTTCTTACCTCCCCAGTCAGCCCCACTTCACCAATGATGCAATCGGTAGGGTTTGTTGGTTTATCACGGAAACTAGAGGCAATGCTGATTGCGACGGCGAGATCAATTGCCGGTTCATCCAGCTTGACACCACCAGCAACCTTTAAATACGCATCTTGGTTTTGGAGCAGCAAGCCCACTCTCTTTTCCAGAACAGCCATTAAGAGCGAAACTCGATTGTGGTCTATCCCTGTGGCCATTCGCCTTGGATTGCCAAAACTAGTAGGTGAAATCAATGCTTGAATTTCAACAAGCACCGGCCTTGTTCCTTCCATGGATGCGACTACTGTGGAACCCGAAGCTCCTTGAGACCGTTCTTCAAGGAAAATTTCCGATGGATTCGCGACCTCTTCCAAACCATGTTCTTTCATTTCAAATATACCCATCTCATTCGTCGAACCAAATCGGTTTTTGACAGCACGTATGATTCGATATGTATGGTGTCTTTCACCTTCGAAATATAAAACGGTGTCTACCATATGCTCAAGCAGCCGTGGCCCTGCAATGGCCCCTTCTTTTGTAACGTGTCCGACGATAAAGATCGCAATCCCATTCGTTTTAGCAATGCGCATGAGTGAGGCTGTGCATTCCCTAACTTGTGAAACGCTTCCCGGGGCAGATGTAACCTCCGAATGGTACACCGTTTGAATGGAGTCAATAATGACCAAATCCGGTTTTACCTCTGTAATCGCCTGTTGGATATAGTCCATATCGGTTTCAGCATAGACGAATAGATTTTCTGACATGGTCCCAAGCCGGTCCGCTCTCAATTTGGTTTGCTTGACTGACTCTTCACCTGATATATAAAGCACTTTTTTCTGTTTATGTGCCAATTGGGAGGATACCTGCAAAAGTAGAGTCGATTTACCTATACCCGGATCGCCTCCGATCAATACAAGTGACCCCTGTACGATCCCGCCCCCAAGAGCACGATTCAATTCCATTAAATCCGTCTTAATCCGTGGTTCTTTTTCTGATTGAATAGTAGTTATGGGCGCTGCCTTTTCCCTTTCCCCGGAACCACTAACCTCGGAATGGGTAAAAGCACCTTTTCTAGCAGGTTTAACGATTTCAGTTTCCTCGACCATTTTGTTCCATTCACCGCAACCTGGGCATTTCCCCATCCATTTCGCGGATTCATATCCACAAGACTGACACATAAATTTGGTTTTCTTCTTTACAGCCATAAATTACTCCTCTTTCTTTGGAAAAAATACCTATTTTAAGGATATTATATCTCTGTTTTATTTAAACCTTCTTAAGGCTAAGTTTTTTAAAAAAAATAATCACTCTACATTGTCCAACTTATACTCATTTTTACCTATGGATAAAAAACAGAGGTACACTGCAAAAAAATCTGCCGTGTACCTCGAAGTTTAGAATCAGGTTATTCACTTACATTAACAGGCTCACCTTGTCGGATTGCAAACTCATTATTCACGACATCCATCACGACCGTTTGCCCTTTTTTCACGTTACCCTTAAGCAACTCCTCGGAAAGATAATCTTCTACATGCTTCTGAAGCGCCCTGCGGATTGGTCGTGCCCCATATTCAGGATCGAAACCTTCCGTAGCAATTTTTTCTCTAGCAGCATCTGTCAGTTCCAAGTATATTTCCTGTTCTTTCAAACGGGTAGTAAGCTGATTTGACATTAATGTGACGATTTGTTTTAAATGATCCTTCTCTAATGAGTGGAACACGATAGTTTCATCAATACGATTCAGGAATTCCGGACGGAATGCTCGTTTGAGTTCTTCCATCACTTTCCCTTTCATATTTTTGTAATCCTGGCCGGTATCCTGGATGTTAAAGCCGACATACTTATCAATTTTTAAGGCAGATGCCCCTACATTCGATGTCATAATCAGAATGGTATTCCTGAAATCGACAGTACGCCCCTTGGAATCTGTCAGTCTTCCATCTTCCAAAACTTGAAGAAGAATATTGAAGACATCTGGATGGGCCTTTTCTATTTCATCAAGCAGAACGACTGAATATGGTTTCCTCCGCACTTTTTCCGTTAACTGTCCGCCTTCTTCGTATCCAACATATCCTGGAGGGGATCCAACAAGACGTGAAGTCGAATGTTTCTCCATATATTCGGACATATCTATACGGATCATAGCATCTTCATCACCAAAAATGGATTCAGCTAAAGCACGGGCAAGCTCGGTTTTACCGACCCCTGTAGGTCCCAAGAAGATGAATGAACCAATTGGACGTTTAGGATCTTTCAAACCTGCTCTTGCGCGTCGTACTGCTTTAGAAACCGCAATGACGGCCTCTTCCTGCCCAATTACGCGATCGTGGAGGATTGATTCCATATTAAGCAGTTTATCTGACTCTGTTTGCGCCAGTTTAGTGACTGGAACTCCCGTCCAGCTGGATACGACGTGCGCAATATCATCCACAGTCACTTCACTGTTCTCTTGCCCTTGTTTTTCTTTCCAAGTCTTTTTCGTTTCTTCCAATTGTTCTCTTAAGCGTTGTTCTGTATCGCGAAGCGAAGCAGCTTTTTCAAATTCCTGGCTCTGAACGGAAGCATCCTTTTCCTTACGAACATCATCTAGCTTCACTTCAAGTTCCTTTAAGTTTGGTGGCGTTGTGTATGAACGTAACCTGACCTTGGATCCAGCTTCATCAATCAAGTCAATCGCTTTGTCCGGTAAAAAGCGATCGGAAATATAACGGTCGGATAATTTGACTGCGGCATCAATCGCTTCGTCAGTAATCGAGACACGGTGATGGGCTTCATAACGGTCACGCAAACCCTTGAGAATTTGAATGGATTCTTTCATGGTCGGTTCATCTACTTGGATTGGCTGGAAACGACGTTCAAGCGCAGCATCTTTTTCAATATACTTACGGTACTCATCCAAAGTGGTAGCACCGATACATTGTAATTCACCACGCGCCAATGATGGTTTAAGGATATTGGAGGCATCGATTGCGCCTTCTGCACCGCCTGCACCAATCAATGTGTGCAATTCATCGATGAATAAGATGATATTACCCGCCTGACGAATTTCATCCATCACTTTCTTCAATCGGTCCTCGAATTCACCCCGATATTTAGTACCTGCCACAACAGTACCCATATCTAGGGTCATTACGCGTTTATCTCGTAAAATTTCAGGTACCTCATTATTGATGATCTGTTGGGCAAGCCCTTCAGCAATGGCTGTTTTACCTACCCCAGGTTCACCGATTAATACTGGGTTATTTTTTGTACGACGGCTTAATACCTCAATGACACGCTGTATTTCCTTACTTCTTCCGATAACGGGATCCAAGCTTCCTTCCCGGGCAATCGCCGTTAAATCACGGGCAAGGCCATCCAGTGTCGGTGTGCTAGCATTTGAAGCAGCTGAACCTTGATGACCACCTGATTCATTGCTGCCCAAAAGTTGTAATACCTGTTGTCGGGCTTTATTTAAACTTACTCCCAGATTATTCAACACGCGGGCGGCTACACCTTCCCCTTCTCGTATCAGACCAAGAAGTACATGCTCTGTTCCAACATATGAATGACCTAATTTTCTCGCCTCATCCATGGAAAGCTCAATGACTTTCTTAGCTCTTGGGGTATAATGTATCGTTTGAGCCGTATCCTGTCCACGGCCAATTAAATTTTCCACTTCTTTCTGAATCTTATCCGGTCCCAATCCAAGAGCATATAACGCTTTGGCTGCAATGCCATCACCTTCTCGGACCAGGCCCAGTAAAATATGTTCCGTGCCAATATTGTTATGACCTAAACGGATTGCCTCTTCTTGGGCTAATGCTAATACTTTCTGGGCTCTTTCAGTAAAACGACCAAACATCATAGGGAATTCCTCCTTAAGAATTTTCGTTTTGAATAAAGTTGTAGACAATTCTCTAAGTAATGGCAGGTTCTTGCTCCATATCTATTCATGAATATTGGTACTCACCAAAGAGGATAATGACCTCTATGAGGAGGAAGATTCCGTGAAATTCAAGCGTTCTCGGATGAGTGCTGCTCTACGGATATCCCTTTCATGGGATTTTAAAGGGCCACCTGCATACTTTTGTAAAAATCCCGACTGTGTCAAAATCATCAACTCATTTAGAATGCTTTTAGAAATATTTTTTATATACCCAAGATCTATACCTAGCCTAACATCTGAGATACAGGTAGCAGCTTCCTTGGTCTCGATGATTCGAGCATTGGACAATATCCCATATGAACGGAAAACTCTATCTTCTAATTGTATGTGGGAAGTCCTCGCTAATGCATCCCGCGCTGACCGTTCCTGGGCTATGATTTGTTGCACTACACTTGTTAGATCTTCAACGATATCCCTCTCCGACTTTCCGAGAGTGATTTGATTAGAGATTTGAAAGATATTCCCTAACGCTTGACTGCCCTCTCCATAAATCCCTCGTACCACCAACCCCAATTGGTTGATAGCCGGTATGATATTATTCATTTGCTGAGTAAGGACCAGGCCTGGCAGATGCATCATGACTGAAGCCCTTAATCCTGTTCCCACATTAGTTGGACAACTAGTTAGGTATCCTCTTTCTTCATCATATGCATAGTCTATGGATTCTTCAATCCAATCGTCAAGAACATTTGCAATCTTTAAAGTTTCCTTTAGCTGCAACCCCGACATTAAACACTGAATACGGAGATGATCCTCTTCGTTTATCATGATACTGATTTCTTCATTTTCCGAAAGGAGACATGCGCTTTTCGCTGATTCCTCAACTAAATGAGGGCTGATTAAATGTTTTTCAACGAGAACGCGCTTTTCCAGTGGCTGTAATTGGTCAATCTCTAGAAGTTCCAGCTTCCCAATCTCTCGAGTAACTTCCTCTTCAATTCTTTTTTTGACCAATTCAATTATTTTTTTAGCTTCTTCGTTAGAAAAGGAGGTTGGGAAGGTAAAGTCTTTGAAATTCCTGGCCAATCGAATCCTGGAACTCAATACAATATCGATCTCCGGCCCTTCGGCACTCATCCAGGAACTCAAGGCGTTTTCTACAAACTTTTCCAAGCTCATAATTCCTCGCCTCCCTCTTGTGCATCATACCTTTTTTCAAGGGAACGAACCTTATCTCTTACCTCTGCCGCTTTCTCAAACTCCTCTTGAATAATGTGGGTCTTTAAAACTTCTTTCAAATCCAAAATTTGCTTTCGAAGATATATGGTGCCACCAATCCTTTTTGGAATTTTCCCTATATGTGCTGTATTGCCGCTATGAACCCTTTTTAAAATAGGGTTTAACTGTTCATTGAATGTTTTATAACATTCGGCACAGCCAAACTTACCAATATGGACAAATTCTTTATAGGAACGATGACAATTCGGGCAACGCCTCTCTTCCGATTTGGGTAATGCATTTGCCTTTGTCTGTTGAATATTCGACTCCATATTCAACAATCCTGCTAATAAATTATTTATTGAAAAACCAGGTCCCCCTGCATCCATGAACATCTCACCTTTTTCCTGAGCACATTTCTCACAAATCATGACTTCAGTCTTTTTTCCATTGATGATTTTGGTGAAGTGTAGGGTAGCAGGCCTTTGATGACATTCTTGGCAAATCAACGTTCATCACCTCTGCCAGTTTCATTTATATTTTAAAGTCGTAAGCATCGCAGTTAAAATTCTTGCCCTAAGCTCATCGCGGTCAGGTAGGTCGATATAAATCACCGATCTATCTATGACACTCATCATAATCTTTGCTTCTCTTTCATTAATGACTTCCTCATTCATCAGCCGGGAAATTACTCCTTCAGCCATCGATTGAGTTACCCTAGAGCCAATAAGCGATAATAATTGGTTAATAAGTTGCACGGAATCCTGTGATTCCACTTTCATGATGCGTATATAACCGCCGCCTCCACGCTTACTCTCTACAACATAACCTCTCTCGATTGTAAACCGGGTATTGATTACGTAATTGATTTGAGAAGGAACACACTGAAATTTATCTGCTATTTCACTTCTTTTAATCTCTAAGATATCTTTTTGACTTATTTCCAGCACTTGCTTCAAATAAGTTTCGATAACATCAGATATGTTTCTCACTCAGCCTCCTCCATTCTGACTTTGACTATATTTGACTATTATTATACAAGGAAAAATGCATTTTGCAACTTAAACGCACTTTCTTTCTGTATTATCCATTTTCTCCAAATTATATGTAGTTACATACCCCATTGAACATTAAAGTTGAAATATCTTACATAAATACCCTGAAAAGATAAATGCAAAACCTGCAATTTTTTCTTCTCCTCAAAGCTCCTTCACCTAAATTCAACCTTTTTCTCCAGCTCGTCCGTTCCCTCTAATGGTATTTTAACCAACAAATAGATCCAGCCCTATGCTGACCCTGGAGATAAAAAACCTATTCGTTAATTAGAATATTAAAAAAGACCAGCCAGAATGGCTGATCTTAGATATGGCTTGGCGGCGTCCTACTCTCACAGGGGGAAACCCCCAACTACCATCGGCGCTGAAGAGCTTAACTGCCGTGTTCGGAATGGGAACGGGTGTGACCTCTTCGCTATCGCCACCAAACAATAAAGGAACGTTGTTCCTTCAAAACTAGATAATAAGAAGGTATTTCATTTTTTAAAAAGCGTTGGTTAAGTCCTCGATCTATTAGTATCAGTCAGCTCCACATGTCGCCACGCTTCCACCTCTGACCTATCAACCTGATCATCTTTCAGGGATCTTACTAGCTTGCGCCATGGGAAATCTCATCTTGAGGGGGGCTTCATGCTTAGATGCTTTCAGCACTTATCCCGTCCGCACGTAGCTACCCAGCTATGCCTTTGGCAAGACAACTGGTACACCAGCGGTGCGTCCATCCCGGTCCTCTCGTACTAAGGACAGCTCCTCTCAAATTTCCTGCGCCCGCGACGGATAGGGACCGAACTGTCTCACGACGTTCTGAACCCAGCTCGCGTACCGCTTTAATGGGCGAACAGCCCAACCCTTGGGACCGACTACAGCCCCAGGATGCGATGAGCCGACATCGAGGTGCCAAACCTCCCCGTCGATGTGGACTCTTGGGGGAGATAAGCCTGTTATCCCCGGGGTAGCTTTTATCCGTTGAGCGATGGCCCTTCCATGCGGAACCACCGGATCACTAAGCCCGACTTTCGTCCCTGCTCGACTTGTAGGTCTCGCAGTCAAGCTCCCTTGTGCCTTTACACTCTACGAATGATTTCCAACCATTCTGAGGGAACCTTTGGGCGCCTCCGTTACTCTTTAGGAGGCGACCGCCCCAGTCAAACTGCCCACCTGACACTGTCTCCCACCCCGATAAGGGGCGCGGGTTAGAATTTCAATACAGCCAGGGTAGTATCCCACCAACGCCTCCACCGAAGCTAGCGCTCCGGCTTCTCAGGCTCCTACCTATCCTGTACAAGCTGTACCAAAATTCAATATCAGGCTGCAGTAAAGCTCCACGGGGTCTTTCCGTCCTGTCGCGGGTAACCTGCATCTTCACAGGTACTATAATTTCACCGAGTCTCTCGTTGAGACAGTGCCCAGATCGTTACACCTTTCGTGCGGGTCGGAACTTACCCGACAAGGAATTTCGCTACCTTAGGACCGTTATAGTTACGGCCGCCGTTTACTGGGGCTTCGGTTCAAAGCTTCGCTTGCGCTAACCTCTCCCCTTAACCTTCCAGCACCGGGCAGGTGTCAGCCCCTATACTTCGCCTTGCGGCTTCGCAGAGACCTGTGTTTTTGCTAAACAGTCGCCTGGGCCTATTCACTGCGGCTTTTCCGGGCTATTCACCCTAAAAAGCACCCCTTCTCCCGAAGTTACGGGGTCATTTTGCCGAGTTCCTTAACGAGAGTTCTCTCGCACACCTTAGGATTCTCTCCTCGCCTACCTGTGTCGGTTTGCGGTACGGGCACCTTACATCTCACTAGAGGCTTTTCTTGGCAGCGTGGAATCAGGAACTTCGGTACTATATTTCCCTCGCCATCACAGCTCCGCCTTAATGGAAACGGGATTTGCCTCGTTTCCGGCCTAACTGCTTGGACGCGCATATCCAACAGCGCGCTTACCCTATCCTTCTGCGTCCCCCCATCGTTCAAACGATGTATAGGTGGTACAGGAATATCAACCTGTTGTCCATCGCCTACGCCTTTCGGCCTCGGCTTAGGTCCCGACTAACCCTGAGCGGACGAGCCTTCCTCAGGAAACCTTAGGCATTCGGTGGAAGGGATTCTCACCCTTCTTTCGCTACTCATACCGGCATTCTCACTTCTAAGCGCTCCACCAGTCCTTCCGGTCTGACTTCAACGCCCTTAGAACGCTCTCCTACCATCGACACCTAATGGTGTCAATCCACAGCTTCGGTGATACGTTTAGCCCCGGTACATTTTCGGCGCGGAGTCACTCGACCAGTGAGCTATTACGCACTCTTTAAATGGTGGCTGCTTCTGAGCCAACATCCTGGTTGTCTAAGCAACTCCACATCCTTTTCCACTTAACGTATACTTTGGGACCTTAGCTGGTGGTCTGGGCTGTTTCCCTTTCGACTACGGATCTTATCACTCGCAGTCTGACTCCCAAGAATAAGTATTTGGCATTCGGAGTTTGACTGAATTCGGTAACCCGTTGGGGGCCCCTAGTCCAATCAGTGCTCTACCTCCAATACTCTCATCTTGAGGCTAGCCCTAAAGCTATTTCGGAGAGAACCAGCTATCTCCAGGTTCGATTGGAATTTCTCCGCTACCCACACCTCATCCCCGCACTTTTCAACGTGCGTGGGTTCGGGCCTCCATTCAGTGTTACCTGAACTTCACCCTGGACATGGGTAGATCACCTGGTTTCGGGTCTACGACCTCATACTCATTCGCCCTATTCAGACTCGCTTTCGCTGCGGCTCCGTCTTATCAACTTAACCTCGCATGAAATCGTAACTCGCCGGTTCATTCTACAAAAGGCACGCCATTACCCATTAACGGGCTTTGACTACTTGTAGGCACACGGTTTCAGGATCTATTTCACTCCCCTTCCGGGGTGCTTTTCACCTTTCCCTCACGGTACTGGTTCACTATCGGTCACTAGGGAGTATTTAGCCTTGGGAGATGGTCCTCCCTGCTTCCGACGGGATTTCTCGTGTCCCGCCGTACTCAGGATCCACTCAGGAGGGAACGAAGTTTCAACTACAGGGTTTTTACCTTCTTTGACGGACCTTTCCAGGTCACTTCATTTACCCCGTTCCTTTGTAACTCCATGTTGAGTGTCCTACAACCCCAAGAGGCAAGCCTCTTGGTTTGGGCTAATTCCGTTTCGCTCGCCGCTACTCAGGAAATCGCATTTGCTTTCTCTTCCTCCGGGTACTTAGATGTTTCAGTTCCCCGGGTCTGCCTTCAGTACCCTATGTATTCAGGTAAAGATACTGTTCCATTACGAACAGTGGGTTTCCCCATTCGGAAATCTCCGGATCAAAGCTTACTTACAGCTCCCCGAAGCATATCGGTGTTAGTCCCGTCCTTCATCGGCTCCTAGTGCCAAGGCATCCACCGTGCGCCCTTTCTAACTTAACCGTTAAAAAGATCTTACAGATGCTTTGAAAAAAATTAATTGCCTTCTATCTATTATCTAGTTTTCAAGGAACAAAGCAGAAAGAATCCATCACATCGTGATGCTTTTCTTTCCTATCTGAATGAATTACTCATTCAAAACTGAACAAAACAAAAGCGCTCTCGTAATTATCCTTAGAAAGGAGGTGATCCAGCCGCACCTTCCGATACGGCTACCTTGTTACGACTTCACCCCAATCATCTGTCCCACCTTAGGCGGCTGGCTCCATAAAGGTTACCTCACCGACTTCGGGTGTTACAAACTCTCGTGGTGTGACGGGCGGTGTGTACAAGGCCCGGGAACGTATTCACCGCGGCATGCTGATCCGCGATTACTAGCGATTCCGGCTTCATGTAGGCGAGTTGCAGCCTACAATCCGAACTGAGAATGGCTTTATGGGATTCGCTTACCTTCGCAGGTTTGCAGCCCTTTGTACCATCCATTGTAGCACGTGTGTAGCCCAGGTCATAAGGGGCATGATGATTTGACGTCATCCCCACCTTCCTCCGGTTTGTCACCGGCAGTCACCTTAGAGTGCCCAACTGAATGCTGGCAACTAAGATCAAGGGTTGCGCTCGTTGCGGGACTTAACCCAACATCTCACGACACGAGCTGACGACAACCATGCACCACCTGTCACTCTGTCCCCCGAAGGGGAAAGCCCTATCTCTAGGGTTGTCAGAGGATGTCAAGACCTGGTAAGGTTCTTCGCGTTGCTTCGAATTAAACCACATGCTCCACCGCTTGTGCGGGCCCCCGTCAATTCCTTTGAGTTTCAGCCTTGCGGCCGTACTCCCCAGGCGGAGTGCTTAATGCGTTAGCTGCAGCACTAAAGGGCGGAAACCCTCTAACACTTAGCACTCATCGTTTACGGCGTGGACTACCAGGGTATCTAATCCTGTTTGCTCCCCACGCTTTCGCGCCTCAGTGTCAGTTACAGACCAGAAAGTCGCCTTCGCCACTGGTGTTCCTCCAAATCTCTACGCATTTCACCGCTACACTTGGAATTCCACTTTCCTCTTCTGCACTCAAGTCCCCCAGTTTCCAATGACCCTCCACGGTTGAGCCGTGGGCTTTCACATCAGACTTAAAGAACCACCTGCGCGCGCTTTACGCCCAATAATTCCGGACAACGCTTGCCACCTACGTATTACCGCGGCTGCTGGCACGTAGTTAGCCGTGGCTTTCTGGTTAGGTACCGTCAAGGTACCAGCAGTTACTCTGGTACTTGTTCTTCCCTAACAACAGAACTTTACGACCCGAAGGCCTTCTTCGTTCACGCGGCGTTGCTCCGTCAGACTTTCGTCCATTGCGGAAGATTCCCTACTGCTGCCTCCCGTAGGAGTCTGGGCCGTGTCTCAGTCCCAGTGTGGCCGATCACCCTCTCAGGTCGGCTACGCATCGTCGCCTTGGTGAGCCATTACCTCACCAACTAGCTAATGCGCCGCGGGCCCATCTATAAGTGACAGCCGAAACCGTCTTTCCATCTTCTCTCATGCGAGAAAAGAACGTATCCGGTATTAGCTCCGGTTTCCCGAAGTTATCCCAGTCTTATAGGCAGGTTGCCCACGTGTTACTCACCCGTCCGCCGCTAATCTCAGGGAGCAAGCTCCCATCGATTCGCTCGACTTGCATGTATTAGGCACGCCGCCAGCGTTCGTCCTGAGCCAGGATCAAACTCTCCGAAGAAATGTTTGACTTGCTCATTTTGCTTTTTTGATAGTGTGTGCTCACTTAAAATTTAACGTTGGCGCTTTGTTTTGTTCAGTTTTCAAAGAGCAATTTGATCCTTTTAAAGAATCAACTTTCTAATCATATCAAAGCCATTTGAGCTTGTCAAGTTTTTTTTGGTGGAGCCTAGCGGGATCGAACCGCTGACCTCCTGCGTGCAAGGCAGGCGCTCTCCCAGCTGAGCTAAGGCCCCAAAAAAATCATGGTCGGGAAGACAGGATTCGAACCTGCGACCCCTTGGTCCCAAACCAAGTGCTCTACCAAGCTGAGCTACTTCCCGAAAAAAATATGGTGCGCCCGGCGGGAGTCGAACCTACAACCTTCTGATTCGTAGTCAGATGCTCTATCCAATTGAGCTACGGGCGCATATTAAGATGGTGCCGAGGACCGGAATCGAACCGGTACGGTAGTCACCTACCGCAGGATTTTAAGTCCTGTGCGTCTGCCAGTTCCGCCACCCCGGCATAAATAAATAGTGGAGCGGAAGACGGGATTCGAACCCGCGACCCCAACCTTGGCAAGGTTGTATTCTACCACTGAACTACTTCCGCAAACATGCGGGTGAAGGGACTTGAACCCCCACGCCTTGCGGCGCCAGATCCTAAGTCTGGTGCGTCTGCCAATTCCGCCACACCCGCATAATAAAATGGTGAGCCATGAAGGATTCGAACCTTCGACCCTCTGATTAAAAGTCAGATGCTCTACCAACTGAGCTAATGGCTCATATAAACTATTTATATATGCTATATTAAGCTTGTATGAAGATGGTGCCGGCAAGAGGACTTGAACCCCCAACCTACTGATTACAAGTCAGTTGCTCTACCAGTTGAGCTACACCGGCAGGTGTAAAATGGTGGAGGATGACGGGATCGAACCGCCGACCCTCTGCTTGTAAGGCAGATGCTCTCCCAGCTGAGCTAATCCTCCATATATAACTGCTTGGCGGCGTCCTACTCTCACAGGGGGAAACCCCCAACTACCATCGGCGCTGAAGAGCTTAACTGCCGTGTTCGGAATGGGAACGGGTGTGACCTCTTCGCTATCGCCACCAAACAATAAAGGAACGTTGTTCCTTCAAAACTAGATAATAAGAAGGTATTTCATTTTTTAAAAAGCGTTGGTTAAGTCCTCGATCTATTAGTATCAGTCAGCTCCACATGTCGCCACGCTTCCACCTCTGACCTATCAACCTGATCATCTTTCAGGGATCTTACTAGCTTGCGCCATGGGAAATCTCATCTTGAGGGGGGCTTCATGCTTAGATGCTTTCAGCACTTATCCCGTCCGCACGTAGCTACCCAGCTATGCCTTTGGCAAGACAACTGGTACACCAGCGGTGCGTCCATCCCGGTCCTCTCGTACTAAGGACAGCTCCTCTCAAATTTCCTGCGCCCGCGACGGATAGGGACCGAACTGTCTCACGACGTTCTGAACCCAGCTCGCGTACCGCTTTAATGGGCGAACAGCCCAACCCTTGGGACCGACTACAGCCCCAGGATGCGATGAGCCGACATCGAGGTGCCAAACCTCCCCGTCGATGTGGACTCTTGGGGGAGATAAGCCTGTTATCCCCGGGGTAGCTTTTATCCGTTGAGCGATGGCCCTTCCATGCGGAACCACCGGATCACTAAGCCCGACTTTCGTCCCTGCTCGACTTGTAGGTCTCGCAGTCAAGCTCCCTTGTGCCTTTACACTCTACGAATGATTTCCAACCATTCTGAGGGAACCTTTGGGCGCCTCCGTTACTCTTTAGGAGGCGACCGCCCCAGTCAAACTGCCCACCTGACACTGTCTCCCACCCCGATAAGGGGCGCGGGTTAGAATTTCAATACAGCCAGGGTAGTATCCCACCAACGCCTCCACCGAAGCTAGCGCTCCGGCTTCTCAGGCTCCTACCTATCCTGTACAAGCTGTACCAAAATTCAATATCAGGCTGCAGTAAAGCTCCACGGGGTCTTTCCGTCCTGTCGCGGGTAACCTGCATCTTCACAGGTACTATAATTTCACCGAGTCTCTCGTTGAGACAGTGCCCAGATCGTTACACCTTTCGTGCGGGTCGGAACTTACCCGACAAGGAATTTCGCTACCTTAGGACCGTTATAGTTACGGCCGCCGTTTACTGGGGCTTCGGTTCAAAGCTTCGCTTGCGCTAACCTCTCCCCTTAACCTTCCAGCACCGGGCAGGTGTCAGCCCCTATACTTCGCCTTGCGGCTTCGCAGAGACCTGTGTTTTTGCTAAACAGTCGCCTGGGCCTATTCACTGCGGCTTTTCCGGGCTATTCACCCTAAAAAGCACCCCTTCTCCCGAAGTTACGGGGTCATTTTGCCGAGTTCCTTAACGAGAGTTCTCTCGCACACCTTAGGATTCTCTCCTCGCCTACCTGTGTCGGTTTGCGGTACGGGCACCTTACATCTCACTAGAGGCTTTTCTTGGCAGCGTGGAATCAGGAACTTCGGTACTATATTTCCCTCGCCATCACAGCTCCGCCTTAATGGAAACGGGATTTGCCTCGTTTCCGGCCTAACTGCTTGGACGCGCATATCCAACAGCGCGCTTACCCTATCCTTCTGCGTCCCCCCATCGTTCAAACGATGTATAGGTGGTACAGGAATATCAACCTGTTGTCCATCGCCTACGCCTTTCGGCCTCGGCTTAGGTCCCGACTAACCCTGAGCGGACGAGCCTTCCTCAGGAAACCTTAGGCATTCGGTGGAAGGGATTCTCACCCTTCTTTCGCTACTCATACCGGCATTCTCACTTCTAAGCGCTCCACCAGTCCTTCCGGTCTGACTTCAACGCCCTTAGAACGCTCTCCTACCATCGACACCTAATGGTGTCAATCCACAGCTTCGGTGATACGTTTAGCCCCGGTACATTTTCGGCGCGGAGTCACTCGACCAGTGAGCTATTACGCACTCTTTAAATGGTGGCTGCTTCTGAGCCAACATCCTGGTTGTCTAAGCAACTCCACATCCTTTTCCACTTAACGTATACTTTGGGACCTTAGCTGGTGGTCTGGGCTGTTTCCCTTTCGACTACGGATCTTATCACTCGCAGTCTGACTCCCAAGAATAAGTATTTGGCATTCGGAGTTTGACTGAATTCGGTAACCCGTTGGGGGCCCCTAGTCCAATCAGTGCTCTACCTCCAATACTCTCATCTTGAGGCTAGCCCTAAAGCTATTTCGGAGAGAACCAGCTATCTCCAGGTTCGATTGGAATTTCTCCGCTACCCACACCTCATCCCCGCACTTTTCAACGTGCGTGGGTTCGGGCCTCCATTCAGTGTTACCTGAACTTCACCCTGGACATGGGTAGATCACCTGGTTTCGGGTCTACGACCTCATACTCATTCGCCCTATTCAGACTCGCTTTCGCTGCGGCTCCGTCTTATCAACTTAACCTCGCATGAAATCGTAACTCGCCGGTTCATTCTACAAAAGGCACGCCATTACCCATTAACGGGCTTTGACTACTTGTAGGCACACGGTTTCAGGATCTATTTCACTCCCCTTCCGGGGTGCTTTTCACCTTTCCCTCACGGTACTGGTTCACTATCGGTCACTAGGGAGTATTTAGCCTTGGGAGATGGTCCTCCCTGCTTCCGACGGGATTTCTCGTGTCCCGCCGTACTCAGGATCCACTCAGGAGGGAACGAAGTTTCAACTACAGGGTTTTTACCTTCTTTGACGGACCTTTCCAGGTCACTTCATTTACCCCGTTCCTTTGTAACTCCATGTTGAGTGTCCTACAACCCCAAGAGGAAAGCCTCTTGGTTTGGGCTAATTCCGTTTCGCTCGCCGCTACTCAGGAAATCGCATTTGCTTTCTCTTCCTCCGGGTACTTAGATGTTTCAGTTCCCCGGGTCTGCCTTCAGTACCCTATGTATTCAGGTAAAGATACTGTTCCATTACGAACAGTGGGTTTCCCCATTCGGAAATCTCCGGATCAAAGCTTACTTACAGCTCCCCGAAGCATATCGGTGTTAGTCCCGTCCTTCATCGGCTCCTAGTGCCAAGGCATCCACCGTGCGCCCTTTCTAACTTAACCGTTAAAAAGATCTTACAGATGCTTTGAAAAAAATTAATTGCCTTCTATCTATTATCTAGTTTTCAAGGAACAAAGCAGAAAGAATCCATCACATCGTGATGCTTTTCTTTCCTATCTGAATGAATTACTCATTCAAAACTGAACAAAACAAAAGCGCTCTCGTAATTATCCTTAGAAAGGAGGTGATCCAGCCGCACCTTCCGATACGGCTACCTTGTTACGACTTCACCCCAATCATCTGTCCCACCTTAGGCGGCTGGCTCCATAAAGGTTACCTCACCGACTTCGGGTGTTACAAACTCTCGTGGTGTGACGGGCGGTGTGTACAAGGCCCGGGAACGTATTCACCGCGGCATGCTGATCCGCGATTACTAGCGATTCCGGCTTCATGTAGGCGAGTTGCAGCCTACAATCCGAACTGAGAATGGCTTTATGGGATTCGCTTACCTTCGCAGGTTTGCAGCCCTTTGTACCATCCATTGTAGCACGTGTGTAGCCCAGGTCATAAGGGGCATGATGATTTGACGTCATCCCCACCTTCCTCCGGTTTGTCACCGGCAGTCACCTTAGAGTGCCCAACTGAATGCTGGCAACTAAGATCAAGGGTTGCGCTCGTTGCGGGACTTAACCCAACATCTCACGACACGAGCTGACGACAACCATGCACCACCTGTCACTCTGTCCCCCGAAGGGGAAAGCCCTATCTCTAGGGTTGTCAGAGGATGTCAAGACCTGGTAAGGTTCTTCGCGTTGCTTCGAATTAAACCACATGCTCCACCGCTTGTGCGGGCCCCCGTCAATTCCTTTGAGTTTCAGCCTTGCGGCCGTACTCCCCAGGCGGAGTGCTTAATGCGTTAGCTGCAGCACTAAAGGGCGGAAACCCTCTAACACTTAGCACTCATCGTTTACGGCGTGGACTACCAGGGTATCTAATCCTGTTTGCTCCCCACGCTTTCGCGCCTCAGTGTCAGTTACAGACCAGAAAGTCGCCTTCGCCACTGGTGTTCCTCCAAATCTCTACGCATTTCACCGCTACACTTGGAATTCCACTTTCCTCTTCTGCACTCAAGTTCCCCAGTTTCCAATGACCCTCCACGGTTGAGCCGTGGGCTTTCACATCAGACTTAAAGAACCACCTGCGCGCGCTTTACGCCCAATAATTCCGGACAACGCTTGCCACCTACGTATTACCGCGGCTGCTGGCACGTAGTTAGCCGTGGCTTTCTGGTTAGGTACCGTCAAGGTACCAGCAGTTACTCTGGTACTTGTTCTTCCCTAACAACAGAACTTTACGACCCGAAGGCCTTCTTCGTTCACGCGGCGTTGCTCCGTCAGACTTTCGTCCATTGCGGAAGATTCCCTACTGCTGCCTCCCGTAGGAGTCTGGGCCGTGTCTCAGTCCCAGTGTGGCCGATCACCCTCTCAGGTCGGCTACGCATCGTCGCCTTGGTGAGCCATTACCTCACCAACTAGCTAATGCGCCGCGGGCCCATCTATAAGTGACAGCCGAAACCGTCTTTCCATCTTCTCTCATGCGAGAAAAGAACGTATCCGGTATTAGCTCCGGTTTCCCGAAGTTATCCCAGTCTTATAGGCAGGTTGCCCACGTGTTACTCACCCGTCCGCCGCTAATCTCAGGGAGCAAGCTCCCATCGATTCGCTCGACTTGCATGTATTAGGCACGCCGCCAGCGTTCGTCCTGAGCCAGGATCAAACTCTCCGAAGAAATGTTTGACTTGCTCATTTTGCTTTTTTGATAGTGTGTGCTCACTTAAAATTTAACGTTGGCGCTTTGTTTTGTTCAGTTTTCAAAGAGCAATATCTTTCGAAACAGCTTATTTATAATAACATTTTTCATTACTTTAAGTCAACAACTTTTTTAAAACTTTTTTAAAGTTTGTAATCCGTTTGCAACTCGTTCGTAACGACAGATATAAATATAACACCATTACGTTAACTGCGCAATACCTTTTATAAAGTTTTTTTGAGATAATGTTGTTTTTCTTTCAAACCCCAGAATCCAATCACTTAAAAGACATGAAATTATAATTAAAAAACAAAAACCGAATCGGACATACCAGGATCATGAGCTAAACCCCATGAACCCAGCCATCCGAATTCGGCCCTGCAATCATTACTCATCTTGCATTATTAGCGATGTCTCATTAGCGGGAATAACAGGACGTCACGTATAGAAGGAGAATTGGTCAATAGCATAACCAAACGGTCAACACCAATTCCCAATCCGCCAGTTGGCGGCATTCCGTATTCTAACGCCTCCAAGAAATCTTCATCCATTTCATGTGCCTCATCATTACCTTGCTCTCGCTCTTTCAATTGAGCTTCAAAACGCTGACGTTGATCAATAGGGTCATTTAGTTCCGTGAAGGCATTTGCATGCTCCCTACCTACAATGAATAACTCAAAACGATCTGTGAAACGGGAATCTTCCGGATTTTTCTTTGCTAACGGAGAGATTTCCACCGGATGACCATAAATGAATGTAGGTTGAATTAACTTATCTTCTACCTTCTGTTCAAAGAATTCATTTACAATGTGACCAAACTCCATGGATTCCTTAACTTCAATCCCATTTTCTTTAGCGAGCTGTTGGGCTTCTTCTTTGCTCATTTGAGTCCAGAAGTCCACACCTGTATATTCTTTTACAGCGTCAACCATGTGAAGTCGTTTCCATTCCGGTTTTAACTCTATCTCATACTCCCCATACTGGATGGAAGTCATCCCTAGAACTTCTTGGGCTATATGGGCAATCAGGTTTTCCGTTAAGCTCATGATATCTTGGTAATCCGCATATGCCTCGTATAATTCAATCAATGTGAATTCAGGATTGTGTCTTGTAGATACTCCTTCATTCCTGAAAACCCGGCCAATTTCATAAACTTTCTCTAAACCGCCAACGATTAAGCGTTTCAGATGAAGCTCGATGGCAATCCTTAGATTCAAAGGCATATCCAAAGCATTATGGTGAGTAAGGAATGGGCGTGCAGCAGCTCCACCGGCAACAGAGTGCAACAGAGGCGTCTCCACTTCAAGGTATCCATGATCGTCCAAATATCGTCTCATGGCTTGTACAATACGACTGCGCATGATCAACGTATTTTTACTTTCCTCATTTGTAATTAAATCAACATAACGTTTCCGATAACGCTCTTCAACATCCTTCAGGCCATGAAATTTATCAGGCAAAGGGCGAAGCGCCTTTGCAAGGAACACATATTCTTTAGCTTTAATGGAAAGTTCCCCGACTTTCGTTTTGAAAATAACGCCAGTGACCCCCACGATATCGCCAAGATCTGTTTGGTTGAAAATTTGGTAAGAATCTTCACCTATTTTATCTAAACGGACGTAGATTTGGATTTGACCGCTAATATCCTGGATATGGGCAAATCCCGCTTTCCCTTTTCCACGCTTAGTCATGACACGGCCAGCGATCGTAACTTCGATTTCTTTTTCTTCAAGATCTTCTTTTTCTAATTCCCCATAAGCACTAACTATCTCCTGAGTGTTATGCGTACGCTCGAATCTGCTCCCGAAAGGGTCTTGTCCATTATCAATCATGGCCTGCATTTTATCGCGTCTTACCTGCAGTTGGTCATTCAATTCTTCATGACTCACGAAAATCATCTCCATCTTTATTAATAAACGCTTTATATAATTAATCAAAAATTCTTTTGCATACGTATTTATTCTTACATAAAGTAAAGGAATTCAACAGCTTTTTATCTTAAAAAGTTGTTTATGTACATATAAAAACTGCCAGGATTACTGGCAGTTCAAGATAAGCGTATTATAGGAAAACAGGAAGGTAATGTCAAACATCAGACCATTTGGATATTCTGTTGCTTCGCTTCAATCTCATCAACAAGTTCATAAAGAAGACTTACAACATCTTCCCTTGTTTCACAATCATTAATCCCTTTACGAGCTTTAGCATTCCCTTTAACACCTTTTAAATACCAAGATGCATGCTTACGCATTTCACGAACGGCAACATTTTCATTTTTCAATGCTATTAGACGATCCATATGAAGTACGCAAACATCCATCTTTTCACGAACTGATGGTTCATCCATCAGTTGACCGGTTTCTAAATATTTTACAGTCCGGTAAATCATCCACGGGTTACCTAGAGCTGCACGGCCAATCATGACTCCGTCAACACCAGTTTCCTTCAGCATTCTTTCCGCATCCTGCGGAGTTTCCACATCACCGTTCCCGATAAGCGGAATATTAATCGATTTCTTCACTTCACGGATGATGTCCCAGTTAGCTTTTCCTTCATACATTTGAACCCGAGTTCTACCATGCATGGAAACAGCTTTACCACCTGCACGCTCAACTGCCTGAGCATTTTGAATGGCAAACACATGCTCTTCATCCCAGCCTATGCGCATTTTCACCGTTACCGGCTTTTCAACTGCATCTACCACTGCCGAAACCATCTCATAAATTTTGTTTGGATCGAGAAGCCACTTCGCACCCGCATCACATTTAGTGATCTTAGGGACTGGGCAACCCATGTTGATATCAATGATGTCAGCATTTGTATTTTTATCTACAAACTTTGCAGCTTCGACCAAAGATTTCTTTTCTCCGCCAAAGATTTGCAAACTCAATGGCTTCTCTCTTTCATCTATATAAAGCATATTCATCGTTTTAGCATTTTTAAGTACGATTCCCTTGTCACTAACCATCTCCGCACAAACTAAACCAGCACCAAATTCCTTGACGGTCAAGCGGAATGCTGAGTTACAGACTCCCGCCATCGGTGCTAGCACTACCGGATTCTTCATTTCTATATCGCCTATTTTTAACACGTTGTCACCTCCTATAACATTCGTTCATTTATCCTCAGGTGGCTTAAGCTCCTCAATGGAAACATGAAGAATTTCCGCCACTTCCAGTAAAAATGCCTCTGAAGGGTTGCGGTTCCCTCGTTCGACTTCTCCCAGCAAGGAAACGGAAACACCTATTTCTCTCGCAAACCCTTCCTGGGTATAACCCTTTAACTTTCGAAAAGCGCGAATACGCCTTCCCCATTTTTCACCTTCCATAATCGAACTCCTTCTTTATCCGAAATCTGTTCAAGCAGGTCGCTCAAAGGTGCATGCATTTGCGGAAGTGAGATATCAGGGTCCACTTCCATTAAGGGCACGATAACAAAAGCCCTCTCGTGCATACGAGGGTGCGGGACTGAAAGAATCTCTGTCTCAATATTTTCATGATTATATAACAAAATGTCAAGGTCTAAAGTACGGGGACCCCATCTGATTTCCCTTTTTCTCCCTAAATCTTGTTCAATTTTCATACAAGCATGAAGTAATTCCTCGGGTTCTAAATCGGTTATCACTTTAAGGACAGCATTTAAAAAACAGTCCTGATCGGCATATCCTATCGGGTCCGTTTCATATAAAGAAGAGCAGGCCACCAACTTGATATGTGGATTTTCAGATAATAATCGGAAAGCCCTTCGGAATGTTTCAAGGCGATCCCCTAAGTTCGACCCTATTGAAAGGTAAGCAATATTTACCACAGTCAGCGTCCCCTTACAATCTCTATGGCAACTGAATCATAGTGACCCGCTATTGGGGGATCTGGTTTATAAACCTTCACGGTGCATGTCTCGATGGAGGAATATTTATTAAGTAGTTCAGAGGCAATTTTTTCAGCGACAGCTTCCACTAACTTAAAAGGTTCTCCCTCAACAACACTTTTACACACTTCATATAACTCGCCATAGTTGATTGAGTCTTCAAGGTGGTCACTCTTCCCTGCCTTGGCTAAATCAGTCTGGACGATTAAATCCACTTTAAACCGCTGACCAAGCTTCGTTTCTTCTGGAAATACTCCATGATAACCGTAAAACTCCATTTTATTCACATATATCTTATCCATTTCATTCACCTTTTCCTAATAGAGCATCCATCATCTTTGCAGTCCGCGCCATTTCCTTCACATCATGCACACGAACCATTTGACAGCCTTGTTGAATTCCATGGCAAATTGTAGCCGCTGTTCCTTCCATCCGCTCACTAGGCGGCAAGTCCAGAACATGTCCAATCATGGACTTTCTTGATGTGGCTAGCAACACGGGATAACCTAATGATACCAGCTTATCAAGATTCCTCATCATTTCCAAATTTAACTTTAAATCTTTCGCAAAACCAATACCTGGATCGAGAATGATGTTTTCATCCTTGACTCCCGCATCTTTTACCAACATGATGCTTTCGAATAAATCTTGAAGTACATCCCGGACAAAATGTCCATAACCCATATTATCCCGGTTATGCATCAAGATGATCGGCACCTTATATTCCGCAGCAACCTTTGGCATCAATGAATCGGCTTTACCTCCCCAAATGTCATTTAATATATGGGCTCCTGCTTTTACCGCCGCTTCCGCTACTCTTGATTTATACGTATCGACCGATATTGGAACCTCAATATTACGGGATATGGCTTCAATAATTGGGGCGACTCTCTCTATTTCCTCTTCATCCGATATCCTCTCATAGTTAGGACGGGTGGACTCTCCGCCTACATCCAATATATCCGCTCCATCGTTGACCATCCGTTCGGCATGCTTCAAAGCAGCATCTATCCGATTATATTTCCCGCCATCCGAAAAGGAGTCCGGCGTAACATTCAAAATCCCCATTATTAAGGTTTTATTGCTGTAATCCAAATCAAATGAACCGCATTTTATTTTTGACGCTCCAGCTAATGACATCCAACGTTCTCCTTCGCCTAAAGAAATCTATATATACGAGTTTACCCATTTACATAGGCATAGTGCAAGCTCCATGAAGATTTGGAACACTTCAGCTACTTTACTACAAAAAGAAAAGCAAAGCCCCTAAGGAACTTCGCTTCTCATTTTTAGTGTCTGGTTTTACTCAAAGTTATATAATGGTGTACTTAAGTAGCGTTCACCGTTACTTGGTATGATAGCAAGTACCTTTTTGCCTTTTCCCAGTTTGTCAGCCACTTTAATGGCAGCTGCAATTGCGCCTCCAGAAGAGATTCCACCAAGGATTCCTTCCTCTTTTGCTGCGCGGCGGGCATAATCAAACGATTCCTCTGTATTGACTTGAATGATTTCGTCATAGAGATCTGTATTCAAAATACTTGGAACGAAGCCTGCACCGATTCCTTGGATTTTATGAGGACCTGGAGTACCCCCCGATAATACTGGAGAGTCTGCAGGCTCAACAGCGTAAATTTTGATGTCAGGGTATTTTTCACGCAGGACTTCACCAGCTCCTGTTATGGTTCCACCAGTACCGATTCCGGCAACGAATGCATCCAGGCCTTCATCACCAAAGGCTTCCACGATTTCAGGGCCAGTAGTGTTACGATGAACTTCAGGGTTGGCTTCATTCTCGAATTGCTGCGGGATGAAGTAACCTTTTTCTTTAGACAGCTCAGTTGCTCTAGCGATCGCACCTTTCATTCCTTCTGGTCCAGGTGTAAGAACTAACTCAGCCCCATAAGCGCGAAGCAAGTTACGGCGTTCCAAGCTCATCGTCTCCGGCATTACCAGAATTGATTTATAGCCCTTTGCTGCAGCTACCATCGCTAGTCCTATTCCAGTATTTCCACTTGTTGGTTCAATGATCGTATCACCTGGCTTAAGGTTACCGTTTTTTTCTGCTGCTTCGATCATCGCAAGGGCGATGCGGTCTTTAACACTACTGCCTGGGTTAAAATACTCAAGTTTCAAATAAATATCTGCACTGTTTTCATTTTGAAGCTTGTTTAACTTCACAATAGGTGTTTGCCCAATTAAATCGATTACAGAATTAGCTATACGTGCCATTTTCTCCACTCCTTATCATTTCAATACCGAGTATGTTTATTGGTTTTATTAAATTAAAGTTACCAGTTTTAATAGTTCATTGTCAATGATTATATACTATATTCTAAATTTTCTCACACAACCATTGACCTACTTTTGTTCTTTCAATCCATAAAACCATTCTACATCAAATTCGTCCCAGAAAATTTTCCCTGAGACCGGTGCCTGAATCTGTTCAAGAGCTATTTGGCGGCGAATCTTGTCTTTGACTTCAGCATATTCATACTGCTTGCCCTCTATTCTTTCATGCAGATAGAGAACGGCCCAGCCATCTTCCGTTTGGATTGCATCACTCCACTTTTTTACCTTCAATCTTTCGGCAGCACTAATGTATTCCTTGGAGACTTGCTCGTTATCCTGTGATATATAACCCATGTCGCCCCCTTGATTGGCAGTGAATTCATCAAGGGACTTTTCCATCGCTAAGACATCAAAAGAGACGCCTTTCTCCAGTTCACGTATGATTTTGTCTGATTGTTTTTTTGTAGACGAGGTAATATGGGAAATATGAAAAGTAGTAGGGATCCGGTAGATATCCTTATTATTATCATAATAATTCCGCATTGCTGTTTCGGAAACCGAAACATCCTTGGTGAGGAGCTTCTCTAGGAGGAGACTCGATTGAATCTCCTGCCTCAATTGATCGCTACTTTTATTAAGAGTCTGACCTGCAGTCCCATACATTGTTTTCATCATTTTAATTTCCCGATCGAGCTCTTCATCCTTAATTTTCACTTTATATTTTTCTGCTGCCTGTTTGACTACCTCTTTATCGACCATTTCCTCAAGTACATCTTCCCCATATCTTTTTTCAAGCTCATTAATCCACGCTTCCCGGGAAATATCCTTGGAGCCAACCTTTGCGCCCGTTTCTTCCCCAATGACGGATTTTGAAATGATTAATGGTCTTATGAAAAAGATAATGATTGTCAATAGGTTCAACAAGGCAAGGCCGGCAATAATCGCCCGAAGCTTTTGTTTAGGCAAAACCCTTATCCCCCGTCAATTATTTTTTGGTTTCTGCTTCTAGTTCCTCGAGGTCTTCCTTCGAGAATTGGTAGGTCTCATTACAAAAATGACATTGCGCCTCTGCTTGTCCCTCTGTCTCAATGATATCCCGAATCTCTTCTTGTCCAAGGCTAATCAATGCATTGGCAATTCTTTCCCTTGAACATTGACAGGAGAACTCGACATCCATTTTTTCTAAGATATTTACATTGCCCTCACCTAAAATCTCGGTTAGGATTTCTTCAGGAGTCAGGCCATTTTGAATCATCTTAGAGACAGGAGTTATCGTGCTTAGTCTACTCTCGATTTTGGATATCGTTTCATCGGATGTACCTGGCATCAGTTGAATGATAAATCCACCTGCAGCAAGGATCGAATTATCTGGATTCACCAGAACCCCAACACCCACAGAAGAAGGCACCTGCTCGGAAGTAACAAAGTAATAAGTGAAGTCTTCACCTAACTCTCCCGATACAAGCGGTACTTGCCCTGAAAAGTGATCACGCAGACCAATATCTTTCACAACAGTCAACAATCCATCAGTTCCAACCGCTTTCCTGACATCAAGCTTCCCTTGTTCATTCAAATCAAAATGGGTTTGCGGGTGAGTGACATATCCACGGACTTCTCCTTTGGCATTGCTGTCGACCAGGATGGATCCAATCGGGCCACCACCCTCGATTTTAATCGTCAGCTTTTCTTCACCTTTTAACATTCCGCCCATCATTACACCTGCAGTCATTGCACGCCCAAGGGCAGCGGAAGCAGTAGGCCATGTATAATGGCGTCGCTGAGCTTCTCCTACAGTATCAGTTGTTGAAACAGCATATGCCCGAACCTGTCCTTCATAGCCTAACGCCTTTATTAGATAATCCTTCATTTATTTTGCTCCTTCCATGCTGTGTATTACTTCTTCACTTGCTCACGATTTCGTTTATATATCAGCTGCAGCCCCTTTAGGGTCAAAAATGGCTCAACAACGTCAATGACAGTAGACTCATTAGCAATTAGGGTAGCCAGTCCGCCTGTCGCTATTACCGTTGGTTCTAGATTACTTTGCGCCTTAATTCGATTAACGATTCCTTCAACCTGTCCAACATACCCATATAAAATACCAGACTGCATGGCAGATACCGTATTTTTCCCAATGATTCCTTCAGGTCGGCTGATTTCTATCCTTGGAAGTTTGGCTGCTTTTGAATAAAGTGCTTCTGTGGAAATGTTTATACCCGGAGCAATTGCTCCTCCCATGTATTGTTTATCCTCATTTATATAGCAATATGTAGTTGCCGTGCCAAAATCCACGATAATGAGAGGGCTTCCATATTCCTGAATGCCAGCAACAGCATTAACAATTCGGTCAGCTCCCACCTCACGGGGATTTTCGTATTTAATATTCAATCCAGTTTTAATTCCAGGTCCAACTATAAGCGGTTTAACTCCAAAGTATTTTTTGCACATACGTTCAAGTGCAAACATAATAGGCGGAACTACCGAAGAAATGATGATTCCATCAAATTGATCAAACGAAAGACCTTCATGTTGCAGCAAAGACTTTATGACCATTCCATACTCATCTTCTGTCTTGTTACGGCTAGTCTCAATTCGCCAATGATATTTTAAAATATCTTCATCGTATACGCCTAATACAGTATTCGTATTCCCAACATCCAATACAAAAATCATCGTTTCATCACTCCGGTAAATTATTCTCCAACATCATACCACACTGTTATTTCCCACGCTATCAGTCGCACTTTTCGAATGGTACCCCAGCATCTTTTTCTTATATCCCAAATTCATTTAAGGGTTAAGAAAAGGGTATTTCCGAGGCGGAAATACCCTTTTGAATTTAGTCGATTTAAGACTTTTTATTGTCATCTTCGTTCGGGAAGGAAAGCGGCTGATCTTGAGGTGTACCTTCTTTGATTGGAGGAGTATTCAATCCTTCCTCCGTTATTTCAAGGTCCTCAGGTCCTCTCTTATCCAATGGATCTAATAGGGCCTCTTTTTCTTCCTTCTTCGTATTGATGTTCACCTTGACATTCTCATCAGTGGTTAAATTCCCATTTAGAGCGGTATAATCCCGTTCTGGCAATTTTCCGTTATGGAATAAACTTTTGATTTGTTCAGCATCAAGTGTTTCCACTTCAAGCAAGGTTTTTGCAACCAAATCAAGTTTTTCACGATTTTCAGTAAGAATCTTCTTACATCTTTCGTAAGCTTCCCTGATGATACGTTGAATTTCAAGATCGATTTCATATGCGATTGCATCTGAATAATTTTGATCATTGTTGAAATCACGGCCTAGGAAGACCTGACCTTGAGAATTACCGAATTGAAGAGGTCCGAGCTTACTCATACCATATTCCATAACCATGCTTCGAGCTATGCCCGTTGCACGCTGGAAGTCATTATGAGCACCGGTACTCACTTCTCCGAATGTTACTTCTTCGGATACGCGGCCACCCAAAAGTCCTACGATTTTATCTTTAAGTTCAGGTTCCGTCATGAAGAAACGATCTTCTTTCGGCAGCATAACTGCATAACCGCCAGCTTGACCACGAGGGACAATCGTAACTTTATGAACGACTTCCGCATCATCCAGAACCAATCCAATAATGGTATGGCCCGCTTCATGCCATGCAACAATATTCCGTTCTTTTTTGGAAATGACACGATTTTTCTTGGCAGGCCCCGCGATAACGCGATCCGAAGCTTCATCCAAATCGGACATGTCGATCTTCTTCTTATCTTGACGGGCAGCTACAAGCGCCGCTTCATTCAGTAAGTTTTCAAGATCTGCACCAGAAAACCCTGGTGTACGCTGAGCGATTGCTTTCAAATCGACAGTTTCTGCTAAAGGTTTATTACGTGCATGCACTTTCAGGACTTCTTCACGGCCCTTAACATCAGGGCGGCCTACCGTTATTTGACGGTCAAAACGTCCTGGACGCAATAATGCAGGATCCAATACATCAGCACGGTTAGTTGCAGCAATGATAATGATTCCTTCATTCCCACCGAAACCATCCATTTCTACCAGTAGTTGGTTCAGTGTTTGTTCACGTTCATCATGACCGCCACCAAGACCTGCGCCCCGTTGACGTCCGACTGCATCAATTTCATCGATAAAGATGATACATGGTGCATTCTTCTTAGCATTTTCAAACAAATCACGAACACGGGATGCACCGACACCCACAAACATTTCAACAAAATCAGAACCACTGATTGAGAAGAAAGGAGTACCGGCTTCACCAGCTACTGCCCGTGCAAGTAAAGTTTTACCTGTACCAGGAGGGCCAACTAAAAGTACCCCTTTAGGAATACGGGCTCCAAGCTCGGCATATTTGCGAGGATCTTTTAAGAATTCAACGACCTCGACAAGTTCCTGCTTTTCTTCGTCCGCTCCGGCAACATCATTGAAGCGTACTTTTTTCTTATCATCATTATACAATTTCGCCTTACTTTTCCCGAAGTTCATGACACGGCCACCACCGCCGCCCTGAGCTTGGTTAAGTAAAAAGAAGAAGAGGATAAAAATGATTACAAATGGAATGATGGAAGTGAAAAATGTCACCCAACCACTTGTCTTTTCTGGAGGTTCAACAGTGATGATGTCTTTATCCAACTTGGTTACGGCATCATTAATTCGACTCTGCGAATATTCACTGAAAGGCACGTAAGTAACAAAGAATTTATTTTCCTCATAACCTTTGAGCTTCCCTGTGATTTCAAATACACTGCTTTCGGGCTGCATCGTTAGTGCTGTGACGTCCCCACTCTCCAAATGCTTATAGAATTCATCTTGGGTCATTTTCTCTGTTGGTTCATTGTTATTATTAAAGATGCTTACAATCCCAATGATGACCAAAAAGATCAGTAAATAAAATATGGTATTACGGAAGATCCGATTCATCCCTTACCTCCTCCCACGGGTAAACAAACTATAGTAAATACTATCATACAAAATTAATGAATTACAATAATTTAACACCGCTGTTTTTATCTGGTCTTCTCTTTCAAACAGGTACGATTAATTCGAGTAAATTTCAGGCTTCAATATGCCAATATACGGGAGATTACGATACTTTTCTGCAAAATCAAGACCATATCCGACAACAAATGCATCCGGAACGATAAACCCAGCATAGTCCGGAGTGATATCCGCTTTCCTGCCTGTTGGTTTATCCAATAGGGTAACGATTTTAATTGATTTTGCTTTTCGATAACGGAAAAGTTCCGCAAGATAGCTAAGGGTTAAACCGCTGTCGATAATATCTTCGATGATTAAAATATCCCGGCCTTCTACAGATGCATCAAGATCTTTGATGATTTTCACTTCACCGGAAGATACAGTGGAGTTACCATAGCTTGAAACATCCATAAAGTCCATTTCAAGATGTGTATCCACACGTTTCAGTAAATCTGACATAAATGGCATGGCGCCTTTCAGCACTCCGATGGCCAACGGGAACTTTCCTTGGTAATCAGCTTCAAGCTGCGCACCCAATTCCCTGATTTTTTTTTGAAGTTCTTCCTCAGTTATTAAAACTTTTTCAATGTCGTTTTGCATGGTCATAGTAATTAATTGCCCCCCATGAAGATTTAAGCTTTTTTATATTCTAAGTAGATTAAAGATTTTTCATCAGAAATTATATCCGGTTCAACATTCGATTTCTTTAAACCAGGAAGCCAAATGGCCGTTCCAGCTTGATCGATGATGACCGGCCACACATTTCTTTCTAGCATCGGGATCTTTTCATTAATAAAAATCTCCTTCAACTTTTTAGTTCCACCCAATCCCTTGACTGCCATCCGTTCGCCTTCATTCCTGGTTCGGACTGTAAGCGGAAACTGAACTGCAGATTCGGGAAGTATAAAAGAATTGTTTCCTCTAAGAGCCGGAATTTCTTCTTTTATATAGTGCGCTTTAATCTTATATCCATTCGGAAGAATAGTCTCACCGGGAATTTGTAATTTAAGGGAATATTTATGGCTTTTTTGCCGGAAAAATCTAAACGTGCAAGTTTGATATGATTTTTCAGCAATAAGGCCCTCCGGAAGATGCAATTCAGCAGATGGTTGAGGATTTAAAAACAAAACTAAAAGTTGGTCAATATGTAATGCCGAAAGCGATGAAGGTCTCTCCAAATAAAGATAGTTTAATATTAGTTGAATCGCCCTTCTTTGTAAAGGTTTAGGCATCGCGAGAACCTTATCAATCTGAATAACCGCTTGATCTTTATCCTGTTGTATCCAAACCTCTGACATTTTGCTTGAAACCAGGTTCTGAAAAAACTCTTCATCTTCATAAAGCTCTTCACTGAATCTTTGAAAATGCTCATGAACCTTTCTATTTTCTTTCTTTAAAAATGGAAGGACTTCATGTCTAAAACGATTTCTTACATAGACATCTTTTTCGTTACTCGGATCAAACCTTGGTTCAATATTATGAAGACCCGCATATTCGATAATTTGGCTTTTCGTGATTTCAAGAAAAGGCCTGATCAGGTGACCGGTATGAAAACGTCTCTTTATAGGAATACCCGCTCTTGCCTTACCTGTCGCCCCTCTTGTTAAACGCATGAGCATCGTTTCAATTTGATCATCTCCATGATGTCCCAGGACAAGGGTGGAGGCTTGATGCTTATCCATCATTTCTTCATAGAAAGCAAAACGTAACTTTCTTGACGTTATTTGGGAACTTTCCCCCGTCTGTTCCATCCTGGCAGGAACATCGATCCTTTTTCCTTCAAATGCGATGCCCCACCGTATACATATTTGCTCTACATATTTATAATCCTCATATGATTCTTCACCACGGAACATATGGTCAACACTTGCAACAATCATCTCGTAATGAAAAATAGATTGAATTTCCTTAAGGATATGGAGAAGCACCAACGAGTCCGGTCCCCCGGAAACGCCTATGAGCAACTTCGAGTTTTCCTGAATCAATTCGTTTCTATAAATGGTGTTCAGAACTTTTTCCTTTAACATACAATCTTCCTTCTTTATGACAGGCATTAGTTTATACGATTCAAACATGAAATGGTTTCAACTATTCCACGCATTCATCAATTAACTATATCATAACAACTGTTCATATATGTAAAGAACATAGAGCATCGATATTATGGCAACCAGCAAAAAAGTTTCAAAGAAACCTCCCCTTTTCTTATTGGAGTAGTTTTGGGACCTTCTAGCTTGCCTCGTTGAGGGTTGGATTGTTGATGGCTGACCTGTCGCTGCCTGACTCTGGCCCTTTTTCTTCAAGTTATTTTGCTTACTTATCACTGTTATCAAATCCTCCCGCATCTGGAGGGCTGAATCATACTGCCCGTGGAGTGCTTTATCCAACATCTTTCTATATGGGTGCAATTCCTTTTTCTGCTTAATCAAGTCGTTAAGCTGTCTATACCCCTCCCCTTTCTTATGGAAACGTCCAGGATAGGCAGAATTGATTATAATCATCGCCACAGCGAACAAGTCATATTGCGGATCAGCCTTTCTTGATCCAAGTCCCCAGTACCCTCTATCAAAGAACTCGGTGAATTCTTTAACAGATCGCCCAATCAAGGTGGTTCCGCCTACATCCACGCACCGGACTTTATAGGCTGGTGAAGTCACTATCAAATTCTCAGGTTTTAAATCCCCGAACACCCAGCCATTAGTATGCAAGGAAGACAAACTGGTTAAAAGCTGAAGCGTCAAGACCCCAATCCACGATGACCCTTTCTTATCGATGAAACGCAAAAAATCGTGTCCATGGATATATTCCATGACATAAAAAGGGAGCTGCTTTCCTGTTTTCATGAAATCATCCGCTTCCAAAAAGGAAGGTCCAAGGGTAGACCCCTGGACCTTTGAAAAGGATTTTAGGATATTCATCTCCGAAATAATGGACGTCCCATTATCACTGAGCTTTAAAGCATAATGACGATTTTCTCTTTCAACCAAATAGACGATCCCGTTCGCTCCACACCCCAATTCCTTAATTATTTTGTACTCGTTCTTATTCCATTTTCCAGTGACCAAACTGTCAGGCAGGAGTTTACATTGATTCCTCAAAGTATTGTTCATCATCATGTGATAACAATCCCCTCAATGAACGTTTTTTATTGAAAAATGTTAAAGCTTCACGAATGGCCGGACCTGTCGGAGTGAGTCCCCCTGTACTAAGCTTAGGAAAAGTTGCCGTCAAGGCTTCAAGGTTCGGGGTCCAATCCAGCAACTTTTCCACATCATTTCTTTTCCCAGGAAATACGAATACGGAAAAACGGCTGTCACCCATTCTTGCATTCATACTCAGGGAAAGATCCAATAAAGAATCTTTTACGGTAGGCAGTTTATGTTTCATGCTTGCACTGGTATCGACAAGAATCAGTACTTCGAGCTTGCTTGTTTCCCCAAGCTCATCAACCACCTCCATCACTTCCCCTCGTTTTTCCGGCGGAAGATCTTCCATCGTTCTTGAGTCTCCAAGTATTTGTTGAAGTTCACGATTGATAACTCCCTGTATAGTTTGAGTCATTGCCTTTTGGGTCACCATTTGGACGGTTTGGGACAACTGCTGTGCATAGACTATTTGACTTACGCCACCTCCTGAACCAGCAATCTTCTCGATTTCCTTAAGTCCCTTTTCATCTATCACATCATTTTCCATAACACCTATGACATTGATGGTTATACCTTGCTTCCTTGCTAATTCGGCCATGGCAGAAGGCTCCTCACCATGATTTGAACATCCGTCGGTTATAAGCAAAATCTGTCTTAATGTTCCTGCTTTCATGTTTTGCTCTCCCTTCCTTTCAATCTGTTACCATAATTGACTAAAAAGGGGGAATTTATACGCCAAAGACATACGCAATCAAGTCACATTCATGGCCTTGTGTTCATCTTTTTACCTTTTATCCGTCTTCCAATAAATCACCTCATTTATCGTTTTATTTATTTGATGTATATAAACGGCCCCCTACTGGGCCTTTTTTCGTTTTGGAGAAACGGGAATCGATGCCCATTTCGGTGTATTGTGTTTAATTTTTGATGTTACCACTGTCATATCATCATCTATAATCCCTTTTGTTCGGATGACCTCCTCCAATATTAAATCAGAAATTTCCTGTGGATCGTCTGTCTCCATTTCTTTTATTTTTCGTTTAAGCCAGAACTCGATATTTTCGACATGGGAGGGACCATCGAATACTCCATCGCTCATCATGATTAATATATCCCCTGCCTTTAGCTCTTCTGATACAACATCAACATCGAAATCCTGGATGATTCCCATAGGGAGGTTACTCGATTCAATTTTTATTATCCTATCCCCCCTTTTAATGAAACTCGGTATCGAACAGATTTTTAAAAACTTAGCCCTTGCGTCCTGAAGATCAATCATTGCCAAATCAAGAGTTGAAAAAATTTCATCGGTAGTGCGTAGAGATAATACGGAGTTTACGGATTTAATGGCTATTTTTTCTTCTATTCCCGATTGTAAAAATTTTTGAAGCAGCTTCAATGTCTCTGTACTCTCAAAATGGGCCCTTTCCCCATTTCCCATGCCATCACTAATGGCTATTGCGAATTTTCCGCAACCAATTTCCATGGTCGTATAACTATCTCCTGAAACAAGCCCTCCCCCCTTGGCAGCATGAGCCACACCCGTTTCGACCGTGAATTTTTTTGCTGACCTAAATATCACCTCACATTGCCCGTTTGGATACGTTGCACACTCTTCTGAATGAACGACTATCGTTTCCCCTAAAATGTCCGAAAGCATTGGTGCTATTAACTTTTCACATTCCCCTCTGCCCTGGCAGTATGGGACACTCATCTCTATATCAACATTTCCTTGTTCTAGACTGTATATTTCAACATAGCCTATATGCAGGCCAAAATCCTGGATGGCCTCCATAATGGATTCTTCATGTACATGATGATTCTTCCTTTCCCTTTGAATTTCTTTTGCAAAATCATCCATTACTGCAGAAACGCCCCGCAGCTGATCCGCAACCAGTTTCCGGCTTTCTTTCACCTGCCTTTTTAACTTTTGGTTTGCTTCAAAATAAGTAAGCTCCTGTGATATCGCCCCAATGACCTGAGGTCCGCGACTACAATATTTCCCCCATTCTTTCGAAGTCTTTTGGGGTAGTTGCCCATCATTTTCACTTAACTGAAGCATAATTTCCTGCATACCCTCATAAGTTGTATTAAAGTTCTTGGACCAGCATTGTTCCTTTTTAAAACAGAGCTGGCAAGTCTTTTCCGTTACATTACTTAAGAAGTAGTCGAATTCTTTCTCATCTTCCTCCAATCTCCCCCTTTCATCCACTTGGGAAAAGCTATTTGAGAGCGCCTCAAATACATGTGAGAATTGCTCCACCCTTTGAGCGGTAACATCCCTCACTTTCCGGGCATACTGCTGCTGTTCATCGGAATTCTCGACGGTTCCCGGTATATGTTTCGCTATTTTGTTGATTATGGATGTCGGTGTTAATATAAATAAAGCCACCGCTACAAGTGATTCATAAAGGGTCACCATAATATTATTGGTGCCCTCACCATATAAACCTATCAGTGTCGTAGCGATTAAGAGGCCTGCTGCGACCCCTATCTTCCTTCCCTCCTTCAACAACCCGCCCAAAAGCCCGGAAAAAGCGAGAAGGCTCATTTGATAAAGACTTGCGATACTTGCCAAGCTGAATATCAATCCAGTAACTACACCTACAGTGGAGCCTATGGCGGCCCCTCCCGCCAGCCCGAAGAGGAGGACCAAGTATCGTGAGAATATATGGTCGAGTGATAAATCGTATATCATCCAGCCTATGGTTCCGGTCATCACCGAAGCCAGCAAGATGATGATACTGACGATTTCCTCCGTCTTTAATGATTGAGTTTTTGTCCGTACGGTTAGCAGCGGGATGGACTGTATGAAGATTAAGGTTAAGATCATGGCGAGTCCCGCCTCTACTCCTATCATCATCAGGTCGTACAGCTGAATCGTTCGAAATACCAGATATTGCTCGGCCAGGTTGACCAGGAATAGTGAAGCAAAGACGTACATCGACATCGTCTTGAATTGTCCTTCTACGGCGGGCTTCTTGATCTTATGAAATAACAGAAGCAGGAACGCCGATGCAAAGATGACTAAACTATTGGAATAGTGAACGGTCAGCCCACCTGCAATCAATCCGAATAATGCAAGTGGAGCCCTGTCACGCCTCATGAGAAAAACGGCTGCGAAAAACGGAAGTCCAAATGGTGCCAGCTGCGAAAGAATTAATGCTCGTCCTAATAAAAAACCGATAATGGCTAAAGAGATACCTTTCTTTATGAATATGTCTTCCGACTTCATTTGCAGTTGTTGGATCCAATTGATGGCTCCTGCCTTCGCTTCTTTTAACTGAACATCTCCAAGCGGTTCCATCATGGGTCTTTCTACTTTTTCCATTTCAACACCCCATTCGTATTAGTGATTTTTATTATATAGAGGGCTTGTTTATTTTTTTGTCAGAATTTTATAAGCTTATAAGAAAAACGTTCGACGAAATTCTTCTTGAACAATCATTTGTATACAGGTTTTTGTGCCTTTTTTTTCAATACAGAAACAGGTGTTCTTTTATTTTTGAAGAAAAGCAAAGTTTTTAGGTTATTTTTGCGGAAAATAACATGAATAAATAATCAGGAAATGGAAACCGACAAATTTTTTTTTTTTTGTTGACATTTTTTCTTCACGAATGTAAGATATAACTTGTGCTTCAGTAGCACATACCATTTTGGCGGCGTAGCTCAGCTGGCTAGAGCGTACGGTTCATACCCGTGAGGTCGGGGGTTCGATCCCCTCTGCCGCTATCCTTTATTATTAAAATCACGGCCCGTTGGTCAAGCGGTTAAGACACCGCCCTTTCACGGCGGTAACACGGGTTCGAATCCCGTACGGGTCATCAAATACCAAAAGCGCCTCTGCACACTTATCCGAGTAAGTGTACAGAGGCGCTTTTTCTATTTATTGCCGTTGAATTCAATTCGATGAGTAAAACCTTATAAAATTAAAAGAAGACAAGCCGGCAAGCTTGCCTTTATCTACACTATGAATAATTTCACAGGAAAAGTTGCTAAACTATTATTTTTCAGCAGCAGTTTTATCCGCGTCTTCCTCCTCGACCTCCCCGTTTCGTTTCGGTGCTACGTTTAAGGGTCGTTAAGCGGTCTTCGCTATCTTTTAAGAATTTAGCCATTTTTTGCTCAAAGTTTTCCTTGGGTTGGAAACCATTACTTTTCGAGCGGAAGTCTTTGGAACGGCTGTCATTCCCTCTTCCTTGGCGCGGACGTGGTGTGTATGCAGGTTTTTGCTCACTTTCAGGTCGGTCTATCGCTTTTTTTATGGACAAGCCAATCTTGCCATCTTTCACATTGATGACTTTCACCTCAACCGTATCGCCCACTTTTAAATGATCATTGATATCTTTTACATAGTTATCAGCCACTTCACTGATATGGACAAGACCGGTTGAACCTTGAGGGAGCTCAACAAATGCACCAAAATTAGTTATGCCTGTTACTTTACCTTGTAACTTGCTGCCTACTTCGATTGACATAAAAAAAATGTTCCTCCTTAGAAATGTTAAAAAATCTCTTCACACTATATTATAACGAAAGTAAAAAAACAGTGTCAATATTAGTCACTATCTTCCTTCCCTTTTGGAAGGGTAAAAATGATTTCACCTTTTTCAGATAAGAAATAATCACGTCTGGCTATTTTCGCTATATAGTCGTCGTCATTTAGCTTCACGATTTCTTCTTTAAGAAGGGTCTCGTCTTTTTCCAATTTAGCTAACTTTCCCTTCAATTCTTCCTTCTGTTGAACTTTCTCATCCAGTGCAACATTTTGCGTTATGAGGGTGGAAACAGCCAAAATCAAAAAGACAGCGGCGAAAACTGAGTATAGAGTTAATCTACGCATTAGACCACGCTTCTTTTTTTCTACGGTTTGCACTTTTTTCTCTTCTTGAGCGACGTAGGGATTTTCTATTTTTGCCACTTTCCTTTTACGAAGGCTACTCATTTTTTATCGCTCCTCATTTCTTTTTAGTTCTCCATCTATTTAGCATTCTAATTATAGAATTCTTTATTTTCAATAAAATCCCTTTTCCTTTATTATAAAACTTCCCGACGTTTTTCGTAACAAAAACCGGCAATAAATTCCATATATGGGTCAGAATCCATTTTACTGGCCTCCAGAAAACATTTAATATAAAGAGAAGTATTTTCCCCGCCCATTTTAATAATGCTAAAACGAACTTTCCCATCCCGATGATGATGGCTATTAAAGATACTATTACCCATTTTATCGGAAGAAATATCAGCATGTGAACCAAATTCGTTATAAATCTCGCCAACTTTATCACCAGTATTATCAAAAACTCCAAAAACCGTTGATAGAAACCTTTGAAAAGTGCTTGATAAGCTGAAAAACCGCATAATAAGGCCAAAAATAAATAGAGGCGAAACTCCCCCTCATTCACTAAAAACAAAACATAAAAAATAAGGAGACCCTGAATGATCCAGAAAAGGAAGTCATGGATGAATACAATCCACCTTTTCCTTTCTGAACGCTTCAGAAACCGGCTATACGTATCTAGGGCAGCTCCAAAGCCACTGCCCATGCCTATCATCGCAAGCAACGTATAAAATTGGATCGTTAAGGTCATTTGAACAATTTGCCAAAGAAGCCTTTAGCTTTCTCCCCTGATTGCTCATCTAAATAAACAAGGTCGAAAATTTTTCCCTTAATGGAAACAATGCCTTTATCAACGTCCAAATTCTTCATTTGCAAGTTTTGACCCCTGATGGATAAGAACCCCATTACCGTTTCGAGCAGAAACTCTTCATTATCAAAGCTTTCCACTTGTTTGACACCGGTAATATCAAGTAAACGGCGGCCTTTCATCATTACATCATGCTCTTGGATCGTTCCCTTTGTATAACTAGCATTCGGATCATTATATTGGCTCATTTTTTCATCCCTCACAGTACCACTGATTTTGTACAAGTGTATGTCCGTAAGAATGGAATTAGAACCAAGCCTGTCTTTACTCCTCCGCTAGCTTTTCTTCCTTTACGATGGTATACATGTCTGCAGCCGCTTCTTTTTTCGTCGTTTCTTGAATTTTATCGACTCGTACCGTAACCAGCTTTTGACCGAATCGGACAGTCAACTCATCACCATCTTTAACATTCGAACTTGCCTTTGCCTGTTGTCCGTTAATCGTGATTCTCCCTTTATCCGCGACTTCTTTCGCAAGCGTACGGCGCTTGATCAATCTTGAAACTTTTAGGAATTTATCTAATCTCATCGACATTCAAATCTCTCCCTTAATTAAAGTCCTTTAGCTTTTGCCTCATCCCAATATGAATCCAGTTCTTCCAATGTATAGTCCTCAAACTTCTTGTCTGCCCTTTGAATGCACTCTTCTATATATGTAAAACGCTGCTGAAATTTCTGGTTTGCTTTGTAGACGGCTTCTTCTGCTTGTATGTCATAATAACGTGAAATGTTGACAAGCGCAAAAAAGAGGTCGCCCAGTTCCGATTTGATTCTTTCGACATCCCTGTTTGGGGTTAATACTTCCTCTTCTAATTCCTTCACCTCTTCCAAAACCTTTTTCCAGGCTTCGGAAACCTCATCCCAATCAAATCCAACCTTCGCAGCCCTTTTTTGGTACACCTCGGCCCGAAGTAAGTTTGGCAGCGATTTCTCAATACCATCCAGTATGGAATGCATAGCTTTTGGTTCGCTCCCCTTTTCTTCTTCTTTGATTTTCTGCCAATTCACCAACACATCTTCCTCGCCATTCACTTCAACATTTCCGAATACATGAGGGTGCCGTCGAACCATTTTTGCCGTAATGCCTTCAATTACATCATCTATCGTGAACATGCCCTCATCTTCACCGATTTGTGAATGAAGCATCACCTGAAGCAGAACATCCCCGAGTTCACCAACCATGCCCTCATCGTCCTCTTGATCGATGGAATCAATAAGCTCGTATGCCTCTTCTATTAGATATTTCTTCAAGCTTTCATGAGTTTGTTTCTTATCCCAAGGACATCCTTCTGGACCTCTAAGTTCTGCGATGATTTGCCGCAGCTTGGAAAACTCCCGATACTGTAACGCTTCTTCTCTAACAGGCGGGACATAAACACTCGTCAAGTTACTTAACTCCATCTGACGGTCGAGTTCGAACAGGGCGCACTTTGTCACTTTTTCCTGACTGCTGCCTGCCGCTGTAACGATATATACCTCGTAGTCATCCGGAAGCTTTTCCATTAAAGTCAACTTCACATTCGATGCGCTGAATGCGTCATAAACCTGTCCGATTATAATATGCTGGGTAATGTGCAGATCATCGGGTGAAAGATCTGTACCATCCAACAACTGGAACCCTTCAATCGGATCGATTCTAACAGCCTGAAACAGGGGGTCAAGGAAACTTTGGCCGCCTTCCAGCTTAATGGCTATTCCAAGGGCCGGCCCCTTTTCGAGCAAAAGCTGAACCGTTTTTTCCGCAACCATGGGATGCCCTGGAACCGCGTATAGAACGGAGCGGTTTAAAGCCTCTTGTAATAATGTTCCGGCTATTTCTTCATATACCGCTTCAAATTGGTCGTGCTTTTCATATATCTCGTCAAAAGCCGTGAAATTGACTCCTTCTTTTTTCAAGTCCCCGATTACCGGATGATCCATCGTTCTGACGAAGCATTGTTCAATTTGTGTCAATTTTTTATAAATCCCTAGCGGTAACTGATCTAAATCCCCTGCACCAAGGCCTATTATAGTTATCTCATTCATGATTTCGTATACTCCTATTCGTCATTATAAATCGTTTAAGCTTTGAACCTGCAGGGATAAGTGAAAGTTCTTCTTCACCAAATAAGCCTGCACGAATTGCGGTCATCACAAAAACGGCTGCACCGATCCCCACACCGATCAGCGCTTGGATCGTAGCTAACATCCGGCTATCACCTGAAAACACCAATTGGAATATGGCATTGAATAAAACGACAACCGTACCCATGTAAATCGTACTCTTCAAGATTATTAACAGGTACTTCTTTTCAATTAATGTCTTTTTGATATGTACTCTCAAAACCGTATAAAATAATACTGTCATGATCATAAATGCAAGTACTGTTGCTGAGGCTGCTCCCGCAATTTTGTAATAGGGAACAAGAACAAGGTTCAACGCCCACTTGCTGCCCACCCCCACAATCGTAATGATCACCGGTACAAACGAATAGCCTAAACTTTGAATCACTGCCGCTTTTGCCATTATGAGGGATGTGAATAAAATCGATAAGGAAAAAATCGCTAAAGTAATTGTCCCTTTGGAATTCGTGAACAGCATATGATTGACCGGCTTCATCGTCACTATCAGCCCAATCGCAGCAGCGATTCCAATCGTCGTACTTACACGCAGCGCCAATTTAATCTTATTGACTAATTCTTGTTCACTCCTCTTCTGAACGAATCCGGATATTACAGGTACAAGCGCCAAAGCAAAAGAATTAGCCACGACTGTCCCTAGCTGAAGCAAAGGCTGTCCACGGTCATATACCCCTTTCCACTCTTTAGCTTCCCTTTCCCCCATCCCCGTTTCCCTTAGTAGAGAATACAGGTGTATTGAGTCGACAAACTGAAACAAGATAAGGATCAAGCCAGTTATGCAAAACGCCAATCCTTGGAAAACCAGGACTTTTGAAATTTTGATGAAATTTACCGGTTTGATTTTCACTTGTGAAAAAAGCTTCCATTCTTCTCTTAAAATAACGAAAGCAATAAGCAGGACAAGGCCGGTTATGCCGCCGGTAATCGAACCGAAGACGGCGCCCTTACCGACCACATAAGGAGAGTAGCCTAGATACACGAATATCGTTGAAAGCACCAGTATCGTCAATACACGGATGCATTGTTCAGCGACCTGCGAACTTGCCGTGGGTAACATGTTGTTTATTCCTTGAAAATAGCCTCTTAAAACAGATGAAATCGGCATTAATAAGTAGGAATAGGCAATGATTCTAAGCAGACTGGCTAAATCCGGATCCTTCATCCATCCGGCAATCCAATCAGCGCCCAGGAACAGTGCCGCAAACATCATGATTCCTATCGAACTTAAGACGACGAATGATGTCACTAAAATGTCCTTGACCTCAAAATTATTTTTAGAAGACTCCCGTTCTGCGATCAGTTTGGATATGACAACCGGGAAGCCTAGTGTGGATAATGTAAAGGCTACACCGTAGAAGGGATATACCTGCTGATAGATATAAAACCCGATGTCACCCGCAATGTTCTGATAAGGTATGCGATAGGCCGCGCTCAAAACTTTTACGATAATCGCTGCTGCGCTCAGGATCAGCGCACCTCGCAAAAGTTCATTTGATGTTTTATTAGGCTTTTCAGCCATTCTTTTTCCCCTTTTCACTCATATGTGGTAGTTATTATAGCATAATTCAAGTGGTTATTTTTCAATTGCAACCATACTGTTAATTAATTTCCATGTTCATCTCAAAGAATTCTCTTTATTGCCCTTCCCAATCCGTTTAACCTTTAAGAAAGAGCAAAAAGGACAGCGATTGCTGCCCTTTCCACCTTTAAAAATATAATGGCATGTCCAAGCTTACTGTTCCATTTGTCTTGCTAGGAAACTTGCTGCTGTTTCAACCGATTTCTGTTCCACTTCACCAAGTGTACCTTCTTTAGAGAAAATCAGGACGGCACCAATCGGGTCGCCACTCGCAATGATCGGAGCTGCAGTATACGATTGGACTTCTTCATCATTTGAATCAACGAAAGAAATTTGTCCGTTCGGAGATTCCAAGACAGGATTTCTTTCTTCCATGATTTTTTCCACTAGTTCACTAACGCTTTTATTTAAGTATTCTTTTTTGGAGCCGCCTGCCACTGCAATGTAAGTATCCCTGTCACAAATCATAACTGGATTTCCAAGGCTATCATAAAGTGCTTCTGCATATTCTCTTGCAAAATCGCCTAATTCACTAATAGGAGAGTATTTCTTTAAGATTACTTCTCCATCTCTATCCACAAAGATTTCCAAAGGATCCCCTTCACGAATACGGAGGGTCCTTCGAATTTCTTTCGGGATGACGACTCTTCCTAAATCATCAATTCGGCGAACGATACCAGTTGCTTTCATCTAATGTTGCCTCACTTTCATCTAATTGATTTGATAAATCCTCTTTTTGTAGCATAAAATCATCACCAGCTATTGTACTTAGTATTTTTCTAATGGTAAGTTCTATGCACTTTGAAAAAATTTTTCTTTTTGTTGCATTTTTTTACCATGGTATCTTAAAAACAATTTCTTCAAGAGGACAATCATTCACTTCAGTTTTTTGTGGCTTGAGTCTCTTTTTTTACATGCTGTAAACCCTTGGCCATCTCAAATAGTATGTTAAGCCATTTGCTTTGTTCTACACCTTTTATGTGCAGGACTAGCTTCATTCGATTTCCATCCATGCCGAAGCCGACCATACGGCCATACTTTGACCCCAGCTCAAACACCTTTTGTCCATCCACATCGCTGCTTACCTTTTCCCTGAGGAGAATGCTGATTTCCTGCTTCAATTGTTTAATGCTTTCAATTCCAGCCTTTTCAGCATATACCTTCATTTCGGCAATCATGAATAAATAGGCTACTTCTTCTGGATACTCTCCGAAACGATCGAGCATTTCATCTTGTAATTCTTCCACTTCTTCAAGAGAAGTAATGCCTCTGAACCTTTTATACATTTCTATTTTCTGATGTCCATCCATTATGTAGGCATCAGGGATATAAGCATCCACTTCAACGTCAATTTCAAGGGTGTTCTTTTCTTCGGTTGGCTGGTCATTACGTTTCGCGTCCACTGCTTCTTTCAACATTTGTGAGTACAAATCAAAACCAACTGAATCGATGAAGCCATGTTGTTGAGCCCCTAGAATATTTCCAGCTCCCCTGATGGATAAATCACGCATCGCGATTTTGAATCCTGAACCCAACTCTGTAAATTCCTTAATGGATTGAAGACGTTTTTCCGCCACTTCCGTCAACACTTTATCTTTCCTATAAGTAAAGAATGCATATGCAACCCGATTGGATCTCCCTACACGGCCACGTAGCTGATAGAGCTGTGAAAGTCCCATTCTATCTGCTTCATTCACTATAAGCGTATTGACATTCGGGATATCAACACCCGTCTCTATAATGGTTGTACTTACCAAAACATCATATTCGCCTTCCAAAAAACCGAACATAACCGCTTCCAGCTCTTGCTCCGACATTTGCCCATGGGCATAGGTGACTCGGGCATCGGGTACCAACATGGAAATTTCTTCTGCTTTTCTTGCTATATCCTCTACCCGATTGTAAAGGAAATAAACCTGGCCATCCCTGGCCAATTCCCGTTCTATCGCTTCCGTTACCAACGAGCCATTATACTCCATGACATATGTTTGGATTGGGAACCGATTCTCAGGCGGTGTTTCGATGACGGACAAATCCCTCACGCCCAACATGGACATATGAAGGGTCCTCGGAATCGGCGTCGCAGTCAAAGTCAGTACATCCACATTTGTTTTTAAGCGTTTGATCTTCTCCTTATGTGTAACTCCAAAACGCTGTTCTTCATCAATGATAAGCAAACCCAAATCGCGATACACTATATCTTTGGATAAAATCCTGTGCGTGCCAACCACAATATCCACCGTGCCTGCCTTCAATCCTTTAATCGTTTCCGTTTGCTGTTTTTTCGTCCGGAAACGGCTCATAAGACCAATCGAAATGGGATAATCCTGAAAACGTTCCCTTAGTGTTTCAAAATGCTGCTGGGCGAGGATGGTGGTCGGAACAAGAAATGCAACTTGCTTGCCATCCATAATGGCTTTAAAAGCGGCACGGATGGCTACCTCTGTCTTCCCATATCCGACATCGCCACATAATAAACGATCCATCGGCCGTTCCCGTTCCATATCCTTTTTGATTTCGACTATAGAACGTAGTTGATCCTCCGTTTCGTTATAAGCGAATGATGTTTCGAATTCTCTCTGCATATCACCATCAGGTGAAAAGGCATAGCCCTTGGCCGCTTCCCTTTCTGCGTATAACTTGATTAAATCATCAGCAATGTTCTCAACGGATGATTGAACTTTACTTTTGACACGTTTCCATTCCGTTCCACCTAGTTTATAAAGCTTCGGTTCTTTCCCTTCAGAACCGACATATTTTTGCACAAGATCTATTTGGTCGACAGGAACATACAATTTGTCATCCGCTTGATAACGAATATGTAGGTAATCTTTATGGACCCCATTTATCGTAAGGGTTTCAATTCCCAAATATTTACCGATACCATGGTTAACATGAACGACATAGTCACCGATCTTCAGTTCGGAATAACTCTTGATTCGCTCCGCATTCGATAGTTTCTGTCTCCGTATCGATTTCTTTGATTTCTTATTAAACAATTCCGTTTCCGTAATGATACTGAATTTCTGCATGGGTAATTCAAAGCCGCTATTAAGGCTGCCTCGTAAAATCTGTACTTTACCTGGAAGAATGCTGTTCGCATCAAACAGTTCTGTGGCCTCTATATCATAATCGGCTAAAACCGAATGCAGCTTTTTTACCCGTTCTTCATCCTGTCCAAGTATGACGACTGTATATTTCCCTTTTTTCCAACGTTCCAGTTCAGCTTTGAACACATTCATCTGTCCATGGAAATTTTGCATTTGTTTACTGGCAAAATTCAGGATATTCTGAGGATTCGTATGCGGTACATGCCGTAAAAACAATGAAAGATATATAAACGGCCTGCTGGATTTCATTATTAATTCCTGCATGGGGTGAGCCAATTTTACGTCATGGATAATCTGTCCCTGACTTAAAAGGTCAGTGTACCAACCAGCCTCTTCCTTTTCCAATGAATCATTGATTTCCTGGATTCTACTGATCTCATCTAAGAAAACCAAACCGTTTACCGGTAAATAATCTATTAAACTAGCTGGATCTTCATAAGCCAAACTTAAGTATTTAAAGATTTGGTCGGGTTTATTTCCCATTTTCAGCTGTTCTAGTTCATAGCTGATCGTTTGAACCAGTTGTTCCTTTGTTTTCTCATCTTTAAGTTTCTTCAAGCTTTTACTTAATCCGCTCTCGAGCCTTGTTATGATTCTTTCGATATGCTCTGTCTCTAGCAAGGCCTCACTGACGGGACCAATCATCACTTTCTTGAGTTTTTCGATGGATCGCTGATCTTCGCTTGAAAAAGTCCTTATTGAATCTATTTCGGTATCGAATAACTCTATTCGTATTGGATTAGGTTCCGTGATCGGATAAATATCGATTATACCGCCACGGATACTGAATTCACCTGGTGAAGCAACCATTTCAGACCGGTTATAACCCATAGCAATGAATTTATTCAGTGTTGGTTCGAGCTCGATGTCTTCCCCTAAATTAAACGTAAGCTGATGCCTCTTCCAAATATCTTTAGAAGGAAGCACACGACGGACCCCGGGAATTGGCGCAATGACAATCCCTTTCTTTCCCTCAGCCCAAAAGTTTAATGCCTCTACTCGTTGGGCCCTTAATTCCGGACTGGCCACACTCAAATCGGCCGCAATCAATTCATTGGCGGGATATATATATAATTCTTCCTCGGGAATGAAACTGGATAAATCCTCATGGAATTTTTGTGCTTGCAATAAATTATGGGTAACTAATAAAATCGGCCTATTCGTTTTTTCATATACGGAAGCCAGCAATAGTGATCTCGAGGAACCTGTCAGACCAGAGACTATTTGTTCCTTAAGTCCTTCATCAATGCCGGCGATTAACGAATGAACATCATCTTGTTTGGAGAACAAGTTTTGCAATCCATTCATTTTCTTTCCCCCCTCTCTTTAACGTGCGAAAACCATTTGTAATCCTTGTATTTAAACTTGGCCAATTCAACCAAGCGCCCTCTTTATTAACGGCAATTTTTCATTTTACGTGCCTTTGTAAACCAGACAAACGGAAAAATGCTTTGGATTTTGTCCAAAGCCCTCTCCCGCTAATGAATAATATAATCGTTTTCATATAATTCAGGGTTCCTTTGCAGCGATTCATGACAATCTTCACATATCGCCCTTACATGCATATCCCCTTCAGAATCATAAACGATCATCTCTTGTCGCTCTTCATCGGTAAGTTGATTAAAACCTAACTGCTCCGTACTCAGTGAGTGTGCCTCGATTGAGCCCAGCTTAGTTCCGCAATGTCGGCATCGATAATGGAGAGCCATTTCGTAACCCCCTATTTTTGTAATAGTGTTAGTATGTACAATTAGAGGGGATTTATTCAGCGAAACAGGAAGATATTATTCTTTACTTATATCTACTCTTTGCTTATTGGTTATATTCGTTCATGACCTGTATAAATGGTTTTTCCATCCAAGCTTCACAAGAAGCCGCGCTTTTTTCGATCGTTGCCCCTACATGATCCCATTCTTCAGGCGAAAAACGTCCTAATACATAATCAGGTACTGGAATACGGCCAATCGGGCGGCCAATGCCTATTCTGATGCGATTGAATTCTTGCGTACCCAAATGGGCTATTGAAGATTTTATCCCATTATGACCGCCTGCACTTCCTTTTTGACGCAGGCGAAGCTTCCCTGGAGGCAAATCAAGGTCATCATATATAATGACCACATCCGCGATCTCCACCTTAAAGAAATGCATAACAGCCGAAATGGATTCTCCTGATAAATTCATGTAAGTTAAGGGTTTAAGCAATAAAACTTTTTCTCCCTTTACCATTCCTACACCATAGATACCCTTGTGTTTTGCTTGATCAAGTGGAATTGACCATTTTCTGGATAACTCATCTATTACTTCAAAGCCGACGTTATGCCGAGTTTTTTCATATTGTTTACCTGGGTTCCCTAACCCTACAATAATTTTCATGATTCACACTCCGTCATTACGGTTATTTAGGGAGTTACGTCGGGACGAAGTTTTTCCAAGCTTATTGACCTTAGAAAAATAGTACCCTAATTTCAAGCTGGCCTGCAAGCGACCGGAGAACTAATTAGAAAAAAATCCTAATTAAAGGAATCAGTTCCGGAAAATGGCCCTGTTTAAATTGACGCATCCAGAGATTGAAAAGACGTAACTCATTAAGAGCTACGCCTATTATATCACGATTCACTTGTTTAATCCCTGCATCATGACTCTGGTGATGCCTTGGTCTCCCTGCCCTCTTCATTTTCAGGGATACCGCCATCTTGCTGTTCACCTGTACTTATTTCCTCTTCCTGACGAGGAGCCAAAACAGATGCAACTACTTCCTCACCATCGTTGTCGATTGTAACTTGCTTATTCGTTTGGATATCAGATATGTAGATTGTATCCCCTACCTGAAGTTCGGTAACGTCAACATCGATGGAGTCAGGAATGTCATTCGGTTTAGCCGTAACCGTCACTTCATGAAGAGACTGCTGAAGGACCCCACCGTCTTTCACGCCTTTACAAACTCCGACAAGGTTAATGCGAACTTGTGCCTGTAATTGAGCGGACATATCTACAATTAAAAAGTCTGCATGATAAATGGAGTTCTTTATAGGATCCTTTTGATAGTCAGAGAGCATGACTTTATAACTCGTTCCTTCCAAGTCCAAAGAAATGATACCATTACGGCCTATTTCCTTGATTGTCTTTTGAAGCTCAATATTATTGACTGAAATGGCTGTACTGTCATTTTTATTGCCATATACAATCGCAGGGATTTCGCCGCTTTCCCTCAAATTCCTTAAATTAGAGTGTTTTGAATCCGTACGTTCTTTTGCAGCTAATATATTACTCATACATCCTCCGCCTTCCTAAATATGAATTACAAGTCTCTCTATATTTAACATTTCCCTAAATGGCGAATCATTAAACATGAAAGGTAAAATCTGAAGGCTGCCACAAGAAGCTAAACATATGGTAAACATAGGAATTCACCGTATAATCTTTTTTCTTGAATTTAAGCGTGAATCGCTTTGTTTTCCCTTTCCCCCTCAACTTGCATGACTCGGTTAAGGATTTGGGCTGCTAGTGAGGAATATTGAATGCTATCCTTTTTCCGTGGTCTCGGCAGATTGATTTCCTTATTCATGGCGACTTTGCCTTCCTCAATTAATATGACACGGTCGGCAAGCAGTACGGCTTCTTCAACATCATGTGTAACAAGTAAGGCAGTAAAATTCCTTTTCCTCCATAATTCTTCAATCAGCCTTTGCATGCCAATTCTCGTCAAAGCATCCAATGCCCCTAACGGCTCATCCAAGAGGAGAATGTCAGGTTGGTTCACCAATGCCCTCGCTAAGGCTACCCTTTGCTTCTGCCCACCAGATAAAACGGACGGCCAATCATTTGCTCGATCTGCAAGGCCCACTTGCTCCAGTAATTCCATAGCATTTGACTTCCAATCCCCTTTTAAGCCGATACCAATATTTTGAAGGATTCTTTTCCAAGGAAAAAGCCTTCCATCCTGAAACATCGTACGTGACGATTTATTCAATCCATTCAATGGTTTTCCATTCACCAGTATCTTCCCGCCCGTCGGCTTTTCCAGTCCTGCCACAAGACGCAGCAAGGTGCTCTTTCCACATCCACTCTTACCGACAATGGCTACGAATTCCCCTTTTTTAAAAGTGAGATCCATTCCCTTTAAAACTTCAAACTCCCCAAACCCCTTTCTCACGCCCTGCAATTCCAACGAATTTCCATTTTTCATATTAATGACCTCCTCATTGGTATGACGGATGCCACTTTAAGCATCTTTTTTCAATTATTTTGGCCGCAACGTCCGATACTTTTCCTAATATTGCATATAAGAGAATACTGAGAACAACAATATCCATCCTCATGAATTCCCGTGCATTCATAGCCATATATCCAATTCCAGAATTAGCGGATATTGTTTCTGCGACAATTAATGTGACCCACATGATTCCAAGGGAGAAGCGAATCCCCACCAAAATGGATGGAAAGGCTGCAGGTAGGATCACATTCCAGAATAAAGAAAAACCACTTAACCCATAAACCCTTGCCGCTTCGATTAATTCCTTATCCACCGATTTCACTCCATGAAATGTATTTAAATAGATGGGAAATAGAACCCCTAAAGCGACAAGGAAGATTTTCGCTTCTTCTTCTATACCAAACCATAGAATCACCAGCGGTATTAAAGCTAAATGCGGAATATTACGCAACATCTGAAGCGAGGTATCGAATAAGGTTTCAGCAATGGACGATAATCCATTTAATAAACCTAGTACAAAACCTATAATCCCTCCTATTAAAAAGCCGATGAAGGCACGCTGGGCACTGATGCCGATATAATCAATAAGTTCACCTGTCCCCAATAAAGCGGCACCCGCTTGAAACACTTCAGTCGGGGCAGGCAATATCCGTTCCGACAGAATTCCCCACAAAGACAGCAGCTGCCAAGTTACCAATAGCAGTATGGGTACAAGCCATGAAATGAGGTGAAACCTATTGAATTTTTTGTTTAACTTTTTCTGCATCTTCATTTTCACTTCCTTTTGTAGGGTAGTGGTCATTAGCCAGTATTTCACCGAATGGGCTCGTAGCTTTTGAAATGGGAACTTGCAGCCGTTCAACAGGTAGCAAAGGAAATAATAATTCCGCAACACGATACGCTTCCTCCAGATGAGGGTATCCAGATAAAACAAAGGATTCTATACCGATTTCTTCATATTCCTTCATTCTGGCAGCAACATTTTCCGCACTCCCGACTAGTGCCGTACCGGCGCCTCCGCGCACAAGACCAACACCTGCCCATAAGTTAGGGCTGATTTCAAGTGAATCCCTTTTTCCGTTATGGAGTTGCGACATCCGCTTCTGGCCCACTGAATCAAATCTTTCAAAAATATTTTGTGAATTTTCAATCATTTCGTCATCCACATATTTAATGAGTTCCTCCGCTGCCTGCCATGCTTCTTCTTCCGTTTCCCTCACTATGACATGCATCCGTATGCCAAACCTGACCTCACGTCCATACTCTGCTGCTTTTTTACGTACCTTTTCAATTTTTTCAGCTACTTGCTCCGGCGGCTCACCCCAAGTTAAGTACACATCAATATGCTTTCCTGATATATCGATGGCAGGGTCGGATGAACCACCAAAATAGAGTGGTGGGTACGGTTTTTGTACAGATGGCAACAGAATGTTCCCGCCTTCAACCTTTAAGTGCTCCCCTTCAAAGTCCACTTTGTCCCCAGTCATTTCTTTTCTCCAGATATCAAGAAATTCATCTGTTTGTCCATATCGTTCCTTATGATTCAGAAATACGCCATCACCTGCCAATTCGACCGGGTCCCCTCCAGTTACTACATTGATTAATAGACGGCCATTCGAAAGCCGGTCGAAGCTTGAAGCCATCCTGGCAGCCAAGGTCGGCGACATTAAACCAGGTCTGACCGCAACTAAAAATTTCATTCTTTCCGTTGCGGAAATCAATGAAGAACCCACTACCCATGCATCCTCACAAGACCGCCCCGTTGGAAGCAACGCTCCTTCAAACCCCAAATGATCGACTGCCTGTGCTATTTGCTTTAAATAAGGAAGTGTGATCGCTCTCCCTCCCTTTGTCGATCCTAAATACCTACTTTCCCCGTGTGATGGCAAAAACCAAAAAACTTTCATTTTCATTTCCCCCTTACTGTTTTTTAAGATCTGCTGACGCATCTAGAATATTAATCTTGCTTGGGATTAGTTTAAGATTGAAAAATGTATCGGCAATCTTTTGCTGATCATCCAAAACGGTATTAGAAATTTCCTCAAGTCCATATTCTTTTCTTTCTAATGTTTTTTCCAATGCCTCAATACTCATTCCAATTTCCGGAGATAGAAACTCAGCGACATCCCTTGGGTTCTCTTCAATCCATTTATCAGCCTTCATCAATTCTTCTTTGATGATTTTCAAAACCTCTTCGTTCTCGGCAAATGAATCCGTCGCCAAAAAGAATTCACGATTCGCCACTAGCCTTTCTCCATCCCGGATCGTTTTCGTTTCAAGTTCCAATTCGGCCGCTGATAAAAATGGATCCCATATTACCCAGGCATCAATTTGGTTTCCTTCAAAAGCGGCCCTCGCATCTGCCGGCGGTAAGTAGACAGGAGTAATATCATCAAGAGTAAGACCTGCTTCCTCTAAAGCTTTGACCAATAGATAATGAACATTGGAACCTTTATTCAAACCAACCTTCTTTCCCTTTAAATCTTTCACATTTTTAATGGGCGAATCCTTTTGCACGACTATAGCCTCTCCTGAAGGGTTTGCGGGCTGATTAGCAATATAGACAAGCGGAGCCTTGGCTGCCTGTGCAAATATCGGTGGCGCCTCCCCTGTGTGCCCAAAATCAAGGCTGCCGACATTCAAGGCTTCAAGTAGCTGAGGTCCGGCAGGGAATTCAGTCCAATCTACGGTATATCCCAATTCTTTTAAATGTGTTTCCAGCTCCCCTTTGGATTTTAAAATATTTAATGTCCCGAATTTTTGATAACCGATTCGAATGGTCCTATCCGTTTCTTTTGCGTCAGCACTTTTGGAACTGTTCTTTTCCTGTCCACATCCACTTAATATCAGCATGAAGATACTAATAATGGAAATCAGCCACAAATTTCGTTTTTTCTTCATATTCTGCACGCACACCCTTCTTAAACTATTTATATAAAAATAAAAGGCTCCTTTCCTTCACCAATAGGACAATAGGGCAAAAAGATGCCTAATGTTCAATGGTAAGTGAAAAGGAGCCTTCGGTAGTCCGATCGGCGTTAACCAGTATGCACTTGCGTTAGTACAGTTCTTCATTTCAGAAAATATGAATTGAATATTTGTATAGTCATTTTATTATTAGTATTCATATCTGTCAACTAAGAATTAAATATATTCTGAAACTTTTAAACGAAAATACGGCGAGCCCGAAGGACCGCCGTGTTTTCGTTTATTTTATTATCAATCGAATAATGTGCTGACTGATTGTTCCTCATGGACACGAATAATCGCCTCTGCGATCAAAGGTGCTACAGAGAGTCCAACAATTTTATCGATTTTCTTATCTTCAGATAGGGCAATCGTGTTAGTCACGACCAATTCCTTAATCGTTGAATTTTGAATCCTTTCGATGGCAGGACCTGAAAGGACTGGGTGTGTACAACAAGCATATACTGCTTTAGCACCATTCTCTACAAGGGCATTGGCCGCTAGTGTAATAGTGCCTGCGGTATCGATGATGTCATCAATCAGTATTGCTGTCTTCCCTTCAATATTACCAATGATGTTCATGACTTCAGCCACGTTCGGTCTTGGGCGGCGTTTATCGATAATGGCAATCGGTGCTTTTAGGCGATCAGCCATTTTACGTGCCCGTGTAACCCCACCATGATCAGGGGAAACGATGACGATATCACTTAAATCTTTTTCCTTGAAGAAATCAGCTAAAATTGGAACAGCAACAAGGTGATCAATCAGAATATCGAAGAAACCTTGTATTTGTGGCGCGTGAAGATCTAATGTGATTACACGATGGGCACCAGCAGTTTCTAAAAGATTTGCGACAAGTTTAGCTGTAATTGGTTCACGCGCACGTGCTTTACGATCTTGTCGGGCATAACCGTAATATGGCATTACAATATTGATCGTTTTAGCTGAAGCACGTTTAAGAGCATCGATCATAATTAAAAGTTCCATTAAATTTTCATTGACTGGTTGGCTTGTTGATTGGATTACGTAAACGTCACAGCCACGAATACTTTCTTCAATATTAATCTGAACTTCACCGTCACTGAAACTTGTTACGCTACATTTTCCAAGTTCAACACCGATTGCAGCAGCGATTTCTTGTGCTAAATCGAAGTTTGAATTTAAAGAGAATACTTTTAAATTAGGATCTAAATACTGATTTGACATGATGACCTCCGTCGGTTATTTATTAAATTTCAAATTCTTGACATAATCTTCTTTGTTAACTTGACGAGCCCGAGCAACGGATAGGGCTTCCTGCGGTACATCTTGCGTGATGGTTGACCCAGCAGCCACATATGCTCCTTCTCCTATCGTCACAGGTGCAACTAGATTAGAATTGCAGCCTATGAAGACATTGTCTTCAATCTTCGTCAAATGTTTATTTTTCCCATCATAATTCACGGTAATAGATCCGCAGCCTATATTAACATTCTCCCCAACCTCTGCATCGCCAATATAACTCAAATGAGAGGCCTTGCTTCCTTTTCCAAAAACGGCCTTTTTAATTTCGACAAAATTACCGATTTTAACGGAATCCTTAATATCTGATTGAGGTCTAACATGTGCGAAAGGACCGATTTTAACAAAACTTCCAATATTGCTTTCGTGTACAACCGATTGTAGGACTTCCGTTCCATCACCGATTTCACAATTACTGATTTCCGTATTCGGGCCAATCAAGCAATCCTGTCCGATAATACTTTTTCCTTTTATGAATGACCCAGGGTTAATGACCGTATCCTGTCCGATTTGCACATCCGCTTCAATGAACGTTGTAAGCGGATCGACGATCGTTACGCCATTCCTCATATGCGATTCATTAATGCGTTTCCGTAAAATATGCTCAGCCTGCGATAAAGCCACTCGGTCATTTACACCTAATGTCTCTTCGAATTCACTGGATTGGAAGGCCGTCACCACTTCCCCTTCTTCTTTTAAAATTTCAATAACATCCGGTAAGTAATATTCTCCCTGGACATTTTCATTTGAAACCTTTTTCAGCGCGCTAAATAATGCTTGGTTATCGAAGCAATATGTACCGGTATTTATTTCCTTAACATATCTTTCTTCATCAGTGGCATCCTTATGCTCGACGATTTTTTCTACAAGTCCGCCTTCACCTCGAAGGACCCTTCCATAGCCAGCTGGGTTATCTGCATATGCTGTTAAGATTGTTGCTTTCGCCTGACTTTGCTCATGCAATGCTATAAGCTCTTTCATCGTTTCCGCTTTGATCAAAGGCGTATCTCCGCAAATCACAAGGGTCGTTCCACTTTTAACGGATAAAACGCTTTCCGCTTGCATTACAGCATGTGCCGTACCTAATTGCTGATCTTGTAAGGCATACTTGCATGAATCACCAAGTTGTTCTTGAACTTTTTCAGCTCCATGACCAATGACTGTTACAATATCTTCTATTTGAAGTTGATTGACTTGATCGATAACATGTTGTACCATTGGTTTCCCGCAAACAGGGTGCAAAACCTTATAAAGCTTAGATTTCATCCTAGTACCTTGCCCAGCGGCCAATATTATTGCATAGCGATTACTCATAACAGGCCTCCATTTTCACCTTTTTATCCACTAAAAATATTATCTCATATAGTGATTCTTTTCAAGGTAACAATTAAAAGTACATATAATTGTCAACCGCGAAGGTAAGAAAAAATTCAAATTCCGACTTCCCTCAAACGTTATTATTGGACCTGTTCGCAGTCTTTTTAATCATTCAAATAATAATATTTGCTTGATCAATGTCATTTTCATTATTAGCATAATACAGAAATCGCGCCTTCTTCCCCTGTTAACACCAGTCACCCCCCATCATCCCAAAACACTACCATGATTGCACTACGCCCTATGTACAGGCCATTAGGAAGCACTGCATCCGTTGTTAACTCCCATTCCGATATCAGGTTGCCGATTCATCTCATATTCACGTCATTGAAGGTTATGATAATTTTCATAAATGGTATTCCTTCCATCCGCTTACAGGGATTTTAATATTCAGGATGTATAAAAAGGTTTGAAAAATAAAAAGGAGGGGTACTTAAACCATTGAAGATGGCATCATAATATATACCATTTTAGTCAAATTACTGATTGGAAAGGGAATAAGTTCTAAACTTATCGTTTCAGAATAAAATAAAAAAGAGCACTACTAATGAAGTAGGCTCTAGATGCACGAATTATAAAATAAAAGTTTAAAGGTAAGTTAATTAAGAAGCACCTGCTCCAGCTTCCTCTAGTTCAGTTTCAAGTTCTCCCAATCGGTGATATTCTGTCAAGACAGCTTCTTGAATTTTCCCGCGTGTCGAGGAATTGATTGGATGAGCGATATCCCGGAATTCTCCATCTGGAGTTCGTTTACTTGGCATTGCTACAAATAAACCATTGTTTCCGTCGATCACACGAATATCATGAACCACAAATTCATTATCCAGTGTAATTGATGCGATAGCTCTCATACGACCATCCGTATTCACACGGCGTAATCTTACGTCAGTTACTTCCATTTAAGCTCACCATCCCTTTTTGTTGTTGTTAAAACTTAAAGTACATATTCAACAAAAAAACGGGAACTCCTTCTATTATCTGTAATTTTTTTAGAAAATTCAGCCTAGTTTTCAAAAATACTATAAATACCCCTTATATTATAGGAAAATTACCCATTACGAATTCCCCTTAAAAAATAAAAAAAACGCCCGTTTATTTAACGAGCGCAACCACTTCTATTTCCACTAGTGCATCTTTAGGAAGCCGGGCAACCTCTACACATGAGCGAGCAGGTTTATGATTAGAAAAATATTCTCCGTATATTTCATTAATCGAACCGAAATCTTCCATACTTTTAATGAATACAGTAGCTTTAATGACAGTTTCCAATGAGGCTCCTGCTTCTTTCAATACAGCTTGGAGATTCTTAAAGACCTGGTGTGTTTGTTCCTTAACATTCCCTGTTATCATCTCACCAGAAGCAGTAAGTGGGATCTGTCCTGAACTGAAAAATAACTTATCCACGATCACGCCTTGTGAATATGGTCCGATCGCTGCCGGTGCTTCATCCGTATGTATCGTTTTCATGAAATGATTCCCCCTATTCCTTTTTCGTAAAATAATTCCCACGGCTGACCTTGATTTTTTTGTCTCTTTCGACCACCTGTGTCAACTTGATTAAAGAAACATAGTCCTCGACAAGGCACTCCTCCGTATGTTCGGATTCGACCAGCACCGCTATTCCGGCAACTGTTGCCTTAAATTCATCCAATAAACTGACCATACCGTTAATGGTACCCCCAGCCTTCATGAAATCATCTACAATCAATACATTCGAACCCTCAACCAAGCTTCTCTTAGAGAGTACCATAGTCTGAATCCTCTTTGAAGAGCCTGAAACATAATTGATGCTCACTGTAGAACCTTCCGTTACTTTATTATTCCTACTTACAATGACAACTGGAACATTCAAATAATTTGCCACGGCGTATGCTAATGATATCCCTTTGGTTGCCATTGTCATGATGACTGAGACATTTTTCTTGGCATACATTGAAGCGATTATCCTTCCAACCTTATTCACGGTTTGCGGATGTCCTAATATGTCTGTCATATATAGATAACCGCCAGGAAGTAGCCTTTCGGGACTAGCGATCGTATCGCATAATCCGTCAATGAAAGCATTGGTTTCTTCTTCCTTGATGGAAACAATATATTTCACTCCACCAGCCGCACCTGGAACGGTTGTTAAAGATCCTATCCCGCGTTGTTCAAAGGTATCCTTGATGATTGTCAAATCTTCACTGATCGAGGACTTTGCCGAACTGTACCTTTCAGCAAAATAAGTCAGTGAAACCAATTCCCCCGGATGTTCTAATAAATAATTGGTCATATCGACTAGCCTCTCGCTGCGACGAAATTTCATTGAGACACCCCCTTTGTGAATTCCGAATATTATATAGCAACTATACCACTAATGTACGTTTCTATTCAAGATTGTTTCGATCACCCAATAAACGGACCGCATAAACTTGATCACAAAATCCCCGAAGCCCATTATAAATTCTTTGCATGCGCGAATCATGTTCCACCAAACCAAAAACGGTCGGACCACTTCCGCTCATCAAGACCGAATCTGCTCCAAATGTCTTCATTTGATCTTTAATGTTCGCAACCTCTGGGTATAACTGCAATGTCACTTGTTCCAGAACATTGCCCAATCCCCCACATACATCGTGATAATTGTTTTCCTTAATAGCCGAAATCATTCCAGGTACATCCGGATGCTCCATTTTTGAAATTTGGAGCCTTTTGTATATATCAGCAGTCGAAACACCGATTGTCGGTTTGGCCAAGATGACCCAGCATTTTGGCGGTGCAGGAAGATGCGTGATTTTTTCCCCGCGCCCTCTGGCCAATGCCGTACCTCCATATACACAAAATGAAACATCAGAGCCAATTTCAGCTCCTATTTCCGCAAGTTCATCCATGGAAAGACCAAGCTTCCACAGTCTATTTAAACCTCTCAACGTAGCTGCGGCATCACTGCTTCCACCAGCAAGTCCTGCGGCTACAGGTATATTTTTCTCTATAGTTATAGAAACACCTTTATTGATTCCAAAACGTTCCTTTAGAATAAATGCGGCTTGATAAGCTAAATTCCGATGATCATCCGGAACAAATCGATTATGGGATAGAATTTGTATATGATTTCCCTTTATTTCCTTTAGTTCAATTCTATCGGCAAGGTCGACTGTCGTCATGATCATTTCCACCTCATGATACCCATCAGGCCGTTTGAAAAGCACATCCAAAGCCAAATTAATTTTAGCCGGGGCTTTTTCCATAAGCTTCAATATGTCCACCTACTTTTACGTTCTTAAAAGTTCTTGTCCTATTCTATCATATTTGTTTATATTCTAAAGGTTTTTTCATCGTAATTTCAATGTAATGAAGCTAAGACTGACCTTTAGAGGAGAATAGACACATGTAGGCACATGGGTGAGCATCACGTTCCTACTTCCCAAAAGACTTGCTACATATCCATATAGCATCACCGATACATAAAAAAACCAGACTCCATATCTACAATGTAAGCAAAAATGAATATAGCTATACATTGTATAAAGAGTCTGGCTTCTTCAATAGGACAGCATGATGCAATTAAGTGTTTTATCTTACTCCTTGTTCACCAATTGACGTTGTGCTTTTTCGATAGCAAGTTTTACCATGTTCCCTGCGTCCTTGGCCCGGATTCCTCCCCAGCCTTCTTTCTGGACAACATCGTAAAATCCAAGTTCTTTTGCCAATTCTTCTTTAAGATCATTTGACATAATCCCTTTTTTCCTGCCCAAGCGAAACAACCCCTTTCACATGCTGTCACATGCCTAGTGTTTGCATCATACGCTATTTCATTACATCCTTTTTAAGCCTTTATTGGAGTTCACAGGATATTTTATGCAAAACAAAAAGCAGCAAACATAATTGTTCGCTGCCTCCTCTAAGTTACATCTCTTGTTGTTTGTTTAAAAATGTTAGTTCTACGGTTTCCGTTAAAACATCCGCATAGCTGTAAGATACTCTTTCAAACGCATTTTCATCTTGGTCGAGCTCAATTACAAAAACAGCCGGATAAGTTTCCGCCAAAGTTCCAAAACGTTCTACAGTCTTTCTTCTTCCACCGTTTGCTTTTAAGAGCAATCTTTTACCTAGGTTTGAATCAAGTGCAGTTTTAATGTCAGCTAGAGTTTTTGGCATTTTCGGTCCACCTCACTAAGTTAAGTATATCACATTTTACAAATATACGCAAACAAAATAATAAATTATATCAGCACTTAAAAATGTAGTCAATATATTTTTATCTGAAATTCGGCAAAATCGCGAACATTTTTATTATATCCTGGGAAATGAAAAATTATGTAGACGAACTATTTCATTATTCATTAAGCCGAATTTTCGTAATTAAATCCTCACCTAGTATCATTTCTTAACAAAAACCCTGGTATTTTGTGATAATATCCGAATTCTGACACGATGAAAGCAAGCTGCATTCTTTCAAAATGCAGCTCGTTCATTCTTCCTGAAATGGCTTGAAAGGCAACCCGGTCCGGAGCACTCCTTTTGTCTCAATTCCCCCTAACCCCTTCTCTCCCGTTAATGTATTCCGAAGGACATCCCATACATGAATATGCTCAGAAAAAGGCGTAAAGCTTATCTTTCCGACAATATACACTGGATCAAGAGCATGTATATTAACACGGGAAGGGGAACTTGCAAAGTTTGCCCCCGCTTGTATTAGCGATTCAAAATGCGATTGACAAGCTCCGGCAAATATAATCAGTTGGTCTAAATGAGAAACCTTCCTTCTCGCTTCTCTTACTGTCTGTACAAAATCCTTTGAGTGACGGTAGGCGTTGATATCGGACATTGGTCCTTTTGATTTTGAATAGGCATCATGACCGGTGACAACAAGGATATCCGGCCGATAGTGATCCAATAACCCCCCGATTCTTTGGGGCATTTCCTTTTCATTGCAATAGATACCATTGACCGGAATACCGAATTTCTGATATAGATCCATGCATTTCCTTAAGTATGATGCATCCCCATCAACATGGAGGACCCTGCCTGGTATCTGAAAATATTCACCGCTATAACGATATCCATTACTGGATTGATAGCCGTTTTTTTGTTGTTGTAACTCTAAATCTTGTGTTAATAAGCGGTAAGATTGTTCTTGAAGTACCTCATTCGACCTTTGCCGATCATGTCTTTCATTATCATTTATGATTATTAAATCTTGAAAAGGTGCATCTGCAATCAATCGGATATCTTCCCCATAAAGAACAGCTTGCCGTCTTCCGTCAATATCATGGATATCGATTACCCGGAACAACACGTCACATTTATAAGAAACCCGACCAACAATATCGTTTATTTGAATATTCATGGCCCCACCCCATGAGAAGACTTATTTTCAGCCCGCCTCAGTTTATTTTCATTCTTAAGTTATGCGAACGATTCTTGAATGGTGAAAGGTGGGATTAACTACATTTTGGTTACGTTCCATTCATGGTAGGCCAATTTAAAAATAAAAAAGCCGGAAGCTGGGAGTGACCCCGTTCCGACTTTGAATTTTCTCATATCCTTTATTTAAAATTTGGCAATAACGCATCACTCAAGCGTCCAAATTCTTTGATGCTCAGTGTTTCACCACGTCTGGAAGGATCCACTTCCGCGGCTTCGAGAGCAGCAAGTATGAGTTCTTTTTTCGATTTACCATCTGGCAGCTGACTGGTTAAGTTGTTTAAAATCGTTTTCCGACGCTGCGCAAAACTCGCCCGGGTCACAATGAAGAGGAAATCCTCATCCAGGACCTCGACGATTGGCTTAACCCGCCTAGTAAGGCGGATTACAGCTGAATCAACATTAGGTTGAGGCATGAATACCGTTTTGGGTACGATCATCACTGTTTCAGCTTCGGTATAATATTGAATGGCAATGGATAAAGAACCGTATTCCTTTGTCCCAGGTTTAGCGGCAATTCGATCAGCCACTTCCTTTTGCAGCATGCACACGATGCCTCTAATGGGCAGATCCTCGGACAATAGCTTTAAAATGATGGGCGTCGTGACATAGTAAGGCAGGTTTGCAACAACCATCAGGTCCGAGAAGCCAGCAAATTCTTCCTCGATGACCTTCTTAACATCAGCTTTTAGAACATCGCCATGAATGATGTTTACATTGTTATAAGGAGACAGTGTATCCGATAAGATGGGCAGTAGTCGCTGATCAATCTCAAAGGCCGTAACCTTTTTGCTACTTTTCGCTAATTGTTCCGTCAGCGCGCCGATCCCCGGCCCAATTTCAATGGCACCGCTTTCCTCTGTCAAATTTGCATGTTCGACAATACGTTTCAAGATATTCGTATCGATTAAAAAGTTTTGACCTAAGCTCTTTTTAAAAGAGAATCCGTACTTCTTTAATATATCTTTCGTTCTGACAGGGGTTGCAATATCCTTATTCATTTTTTTCCTCCTGATTTATCTGTACCATCGCTTCAGCAAAAGCCTCAGTTGATATTTGGAACATTTTTAGTCTCTTATATAACTGTTTACCATTGGTAAACCCGATTTTCAAAATGGATCCAAGTTTTTCCCTTCGTTCCTTGGCACCGGATCCTCCAATTAAACCTGCATCTATTAAATCCTGCTGTGAAATCTCTTCTGAAGCCTCTTCATCCATTAGTTGGGCATCCTTTAAAGCATTACGAATTGCCTCAGGAGAAGCATGTTCAACTCCTATCCCTCTACCTGACTTAGGAAGGGCTTCCTTCTTCGTTAAAAAGGCGTGTTTGCAGCCTTTTACTTGTTCTGAAATTGCATTCCTGATTTTTTGACCAGGAAAATCAGGGTCTGTGAAAATGATGGCTCCACGTGTCTTTTGTGCAAGCCTCACCTGCTCAATACAGGAATCATTCACCGCGGAACCGTTCGTTTCTATTGTATCAGCATTAACAGCCCTTTTTATCGCTACCGTATCGTCTTTACCTTCTACAACAATAATTTCTTTAATCTTTTTCATGTTTTCCTCCATACAGAAAAGCGCAAGCGCTTTGATTGGCTCTTTATAAACGTAACTGGTCCCCGTAAGACACCCACCCATTTTCATAGGAATGAAACCAGTCAACATCATTTATGAAAGTTTAAACGATTATGAAATCTTATGGAATATTGAGACGTCTATCTTATTAAAACAGTTTTATATAGGGTTTTTCAACAAATGGAAAATAAAACGTCAAAAAACAGGAGACGAATTCATCTCCTGCGAGAGAAACCTTATTAGTTCAATACGCGAATCTTAACTTTCTTTACACCCCAGCGATAGGCATCATCTTTTGAGGAAAAGAAGACATCAATCCTATTTCCCTTTATTGCTCCGCCTTTGTCAGCAGCCACTGCATAGCCATAGCCCTCTACATATACTTTCGATCCCATAGGAATCACACTTGGATCGACAGCTATGATTTTCGCCCCCGGATTACTTTTTAGATCCACGCCTGTAGACGTGACACCGGAACAGCCCTTACAACTGGCAGTATAAGCCGTTGATGATACGTATATTTCTTTTCCACTTGAAGAACTAACGTTAGTTACTCCGCGTGATGCCTGGGCAACCGTCGTTTGAGTTCCAACCGTGACAACTTTATCCTGCTTTTTATTAACTACTTTTTCTGATAGTAATTCTCTTTTGACCTCTTTGCCATTTTCTTTAATAACTTCATATTTTTTGGAAATAAGTCCGTCTTTTCCTGCTTTGACAACTTTCTCTTTCCCTTTTGATAAAGAGTCATCTTTTTTAGTTATGACAGCAAAGTCAACTGGTTCTTCCACTACATCGGTGACTTTTTCAATTCGAATTACGTTTACCGTATTCTCAGCTTCAACTTTTTCGGCTAATTCTGGCTCAACTCGGTCCAAATCATTGAGCTTTACTCCTTGTTGCTTTAAAAAGTCAGCGACAGTAGTCGAAGTTGACCATACCTGCTTTTCTTCCCCACCTACAACTAATTTCAGTGAAAAGGCTTTGTCTATGGCAACTTCCATATCCGCTTTCAGCTTCGTATTTTTTGAAGGCGTGATCTTATCATGTTCCTTCACCCTAAGATCTTGTTCTTTTAAAAGTTCGTTTACCGTATCGGCAGTGGACCAAACTTCCTTTGGTTTACCGTCTTGTACCATGACGATTTTTTGTGCAGGCTTCCAAACCACCTCTAAATCACCATCAACCTCTGTGTTTCTTGATGGGTGGACATAGTCTGCTGCTTGAACGGTAATCTCTAAATCTTTCAACATATCATTTACAGTAGCCGCGTGTGTCCGCACTACCTCTTTTTTTCCATCTAGCATAATTGTGACTGTATGCTTTGTTCCTTGATAGATAAGTATTCCCAATGCTGTAGAAACAAGAATCGCACTGCATATGGCAATTGCCATTCTCTTCTTCCCAAAAGGTTTGGGAATAAGGTTTTTCATAGTTTTTAATAGAATGAAAAACTCCTCCTTCCTCCCGGTGATTATATAGACATAGTTATCAAGCTGTCAACCCATTCACTTCTCATTAAGGAAATTAATACCTATTATGCATATTCCACATTAAAAAGGAAAGGGCGAATTCTCGACATAATAAGCCTATAATTGGAGTGAGATTTGTAGAATCCTAAAAAAATGCGATTTTAGCTAGCGAATCCCGGGAGATATTGTAAAAAAAACTGTCAGTTAATGCCGAATAATTTCTTGGCATTTTCCGTTGTTGCCTTGGAAACTTCCTCTATTGTGAGCTGTTTGATTTCTGCGATTTGTTCAGCAACAAACTTCACATACGAAGGTTCATTACGCTTCCCTCTATAAGGATGGGGAGCCAAATATGGACAATCGGTTTCAATCAGTAAACGGTCTAAAGGTACGGCTGCTGCCACCTCTTTTGGTTTTTTTGCATTCTTGAAGGTCACAGGGCCGCCCAATGAAATATAAAAATTCATATTAATGCATTCCAAGGCAGTTTCTGCACTTCCGCTAAAGCAATGCATGATTCCTCCTACCTCTGAGGCCTCTTCTTCCTTTAATATCTTCACGATATCCGCAGTCGCTTCCCGATTATGGATGATAATGGGCAGACCCACTTTTTTCGCCAAACGGATTTGCTTCCTGAACACCTCCATTTGAACATCTTTCGGTGATTTATCCCAATGATAATCGAGTCCCATCTCACCTATAGCCACAACCTTTGGATGATTGGATAATTCCTCGATCCATAGTAAGTCCTCCCCGGTCATATCGATGGCATCAACAGGATGCCATCCGACTGCGGCATACATGAAATCATAAGCTTCTATTAATTCCATTGCCCTAATAATAGTAGGCCGGTCAAAACCAACGACTACCATATTGTTCACTCCTGCTTCCTTAGCTCTTTCTATGACGTCCTCTAGATCCTCGTTGAATTGTTCCGCATTAACATGTACGTGTGTATCAAATAGCATTATTTTTCTTCCTTTCTAGCACTATTTTATTAAAAAATGAAAGTTTTATGTTTCACATTTAGGTAACAAAAAGATTACAAAGGAGCCTATATGCCCAACAAGTAAATATAGAACTAATAAAACCTTTATAATTTACTGTTTCCAAAAGCATAAAGAAAAAAACATAAAAATGTTTCATATGAAACACCTTTATGTTTTCGAGGGTTTATTTCACCTTTGAACCATTTGGAATCGATGAATCTATTGTAGCGACTGAGAGCACACCATCCTGGCTGCCCGCCAAAATCATTCCTTGAGAGAGCTCGCCACGAAGTTTAACAGGTTTCAAATTAGTTACGCATATCACTTTTTTGCCTACTAAATCTTCAGGTTTATAGTGCTGTGCAATGCCTGATACGACTTGCCGTTTCTCATAACCTAAATCAAGCTGCAGTTTAAGAAGCTTATCCGCTTTCTTTACCGGTTCGACTTCCAAGACCTGGGCAACACGAAGTTCCACTTTTGTAAAGTCATCAATAGTGATTTCATCAACCTCTGGAATCGTCTCCACCACTTTTTCCTCGGCCTTAGGGGCTCCACCCTGCATTTGTTCTTTTATATATGAAACTTCCTCTTCCATATCCAAACGAGGGAAAATCGGGTCGCCCTTCAAAACTTTTGTTTCAGCAGGAATTTGACCGAACTCCGCTAAACTGTCCCAGGATTTTAAAACACTATCCGTGATGTTAAGTTGAGCAAATATTTTTTCCGGTGTTTGCGTCAAGAAAGGTTTCAAAAGAATGGCCGTCCTGCGTAATGATTCCGCCAAATGAACCATGACACTAGCAAGGTCTTCCTTCCTTGATTCATCTTTAGCAAGAGTCCAAGGCTGGGTTTCGTCAATGAATTTGTTAGTTCTGCTCACGAGTTGCCAAATGGATGTTAGTGCAACTGAAAATTCCATGTTTTCCATGGCTTCCTCATACTTGCCTACCGTATCTTGGTTCATTTCAAGCAAAGCCTTTTCAAATTCGCCATTGGATCCTTCGTAACTTGGAATCACACCATCAAAATATTTATTGACCATTGCTACTGTCCGATTTAATAAATTACCTAAATCATTTGCCAGGTCAAAGTTGATCCGTTCCACAAAGCCTTCCGGTGTAAATACACCATCAGAACCAAATGGGACTTCACGCAATAAGTAGTAACGTAAAGAATCCAAACCGTATCGATCAATCAATGTAACGGGATCCACTACATTCCCTTTTGATTTGGACATTTTACCATCTTTCATGAGAAGCCAGCCGTGGGCAAAGACTTTCTTTGGAAGTGGTATGTCCAGAGCCATTAACATAATCGGCCAATAGATTGTATGGAAACGAACAATTTCCTTTCCGACCAGATGTACATCGGCAGGCCAATAATTCAAGTATTTAGAATCATTATCAGTTCCATACCCTAATGCCGTTATGTAATTGGTCAATGCATCAATCCATACATAAATAACATGCTTTGGATCTCCAGGTACCTTGATGCCCCAATCGAAAGTAGTACGTGAAACGGCCAGATCTTCCAATCCAGGTTTGATGAAGTTATTGATCATTTCGTTTTTTCGGGATTCCGGTTGAATGAAATCAGGATTTTCCTCGTAAAACTTCAGTAATCGGTCCGCATATTTACTCATCTTGAAGAAATAAGACTCTTCTTTCACCTTTTCAACTGGTCTGCCGCAATCTGGACAGTTACCATTGCTTTCTTCAACCTGACGTTCCGTGAAGAAAGATTCACAAGGTGTACAATATAACCCTTCATATTGGTCCAAGTATATATCACCCTGGTCCAAAAGCCTTTTGAAGATCTTGGCTACAACCTCTTTATGGCGATCTTCCGTCGTCCTAATGAAATCATCATAAGATATATCAAGCTTTTCCCAGAGCTCTTTAATCCCTGATACGATATTATCTACATATTGCTGTGGAGTGATTCCTTCTTCAGCCGCTTTACGCTGAATTTTTTGACCATGTTCATCAGTGCCTGTTAAATACATGACATCAAAGCCACGCATCCTTTTATAACGAGCCATGGCATCCCCTGCCACTGTCGTATACGCGTGCCCTATATGTAAATTACCACTCGGATAATATATGGGTGTCGTGATATAGAATGTTTTTAATTTATCTTGCACTTCGTTCCCTCCTCATCTTTTGGAAAACCGGCTTTGGGTCTAGGCCAAAGCCATTAGACTATATTTAAGCTATTATCTCTATTTTAACGCTATATACCATTCTACGCGACAATAATCACTAATCAAATCATGATGTTAATAGAATAGAAAATATTATAAGTAAATGTCATTTTAAACTAAGCGATCATGATGTAAAATTCCCTTATTTCAGCATTACCTCTTACCTCAACAAAATATACCTAAAATTCTTTTTTTGTGCAACAACTCACATATTCGAACTTTTTCGGAAAATTATCCTTAATTCAGAACTTTTGTTTTGAAACTAAATTGTAATTAATCATATAATAAAAGAGGAGAGGTATGTTCTTATATGCACACTTTGTCGAATTGTGATGAAGTGAGTAGTTCTTTGTAGCCTATCATTTCTTGAATTATAAAGACATAACCAGTTTTTTCTCATTAAAGCCGTTTGTTTCAGCGGAATGCAGCCACACTATTTCTTACAAAAAAATGAAAATAAATCATTGACGAATTTGGGAATGGCTGGTATTATAAATTTATAAAAAAATTTGTCGAATATTGGCGAAAAAAATAGAAATAGGGTACTAGATTGTAACTGAGAGGAGAATTTTTAAAAATGAAATCTACAGGTATTGTTCGTAAAGTTGATGAGTTAGGCCGGGTGGTAATTCCAATCGAACTTCGTCGTACATTGGGTATCGCTGAGAAAGACGCTCTTGAAATCTATGTTGATGACGAGCGCATCATCCTGAAAAAATACAAACCAAACATGACTTGCCAAGTTACAGGTGAAGTTTCCGATAACAACCTTACACTTGCTAATGGTAAATTGATTCTTAGTCGTGAAGGTGCAGAATTACTTATCCAAGAAATTCAACAAAACTTCACTACTTCTAAATAATTGATATAAATAAAAAACTTCCGATCTTCGGAAGTTTTTTTATGCTTATTTATCATTATATATCAATGTGATACGCTTGATATACATCGCGTTTTTGTATATTGCGGTCTTTTGCGACCTGCTTGATTGCGTCCTTGGAAGTGAACTGCTTGGCTTCCATATAATGATTAACATGACCGACTATATCAAGGGCCATCCACCAAGCTTCTTCAGGTTCATCATCCGACCATTGCCCACCTTCTATTATTAAACAGAACTCACCGCGAATCTCGGATTCCATTGCCCAAGTCAACGCTTCACTCATCGTCCCCCGAATGAACTCTTCAAATTTCTTAGTTAATTCGCGGCATAAAACTATACGGCGGTCACCTAAAATTTCATGCATATGTTTCAACGTTTCTTTCAATCGATGTGGCGATTCATAAACGATCCAAGTCGTTTCCATTTTTTTTAATTTTTCCAGCTCCTGCTTTTTTTCTTTTGCTCCCCGTTGTAAAAAGCCATAAAAGTAAAAAGGCTGCGGAATGAGTCCAGATGCAATCAATGCAGTTAATGCAGCATTGGCCCCCGGCAACGGTATGACTTTAAACTTTTCGGCAATGGCATCTTTGACCAGTTCATATCCCGGGTCGGATATCGTCGGCAATCCAGCATCACTTACCAATGCGATGACCTCTCCTGCTCGAAGCCTCTCAAGCATCTGCTTCCCGCTATATTCCTTATTATGTTCATGGTAGCTGACGATAGGTGTCGAAATTTCAAAGTAGTTACATAATTTCTTCGTATTTCGCGTGTCCTCAGCAGCAATGACATCAGCTTCCTTTAAGATTCTTAGAGCCCGAAAGCTCATATCCTCAAGGTTTCCTATCGGTGTAGGAACCAGATAAAGAGCTGGCTCCAACCCTTCTTTTTCAAAACTCTTTTGCTGCCACATATCATGTATCCTCCTTTGCCATCCACTTTTGCTTTTGTTTTCTTGTTAATTGCTTAAACTGGTATTCAGCCTGCATGGCCATTGTCTGTGTTTCAAAAATTTCATGGTAAATCAATTCAACCGGGGTCCGCCCTCGCGTATACTTTGCCCCCCTGCCTTGATTATGAGCATCAATCCTGCGATCCAGATTATTTGTATACCCAGCATAATAGCTGCCGTCCCTGCATTTTAAAACATAAAAATAATGCTTATTCCTCTCCATATAAAATCCTTCTGATTTCCGGATTATAATCATTTTGATCATTATACACAACGAGCGGAGGAAGAATCTTCAAATCGGGGTTACCGTCCTTTATCCCTTCAATAAGAATCGTATTCGCTTCCTTTGAACTTTTTGGATAAACAAACTGCAGCCGCTTCGGTTCAATTCTGTACATCCTCATTAAATGGAGGATATCCATAAGACGGCCCGGTCTATGAACGAATGCTGCTTTCCCACCTTGACGCAGCAACTGACTTGAAACACGTATGACGTCCTCAAGATTACACATTATTTCATGTCGGGCAATTGCAAAATGCTCATTTTTATTTATTTCCTCGATAGATGGCGTCGGGAAATAGGGTGGATTGCAAGTAACAACGTCATATTTGCTATACCCTATCTGTTTTGGAATCTCTTTTATATCCCCATGAATCATCTCGATCCGGGAGGATACGCCATTATAGTCCATGCTCCTCTGGGCCATGTCATATAACCGCTCTTGAATCTCCACACCCGTAATTTCCCCCTTAGTTCTTGTACTCAGCAGCAAAGGTATGACCCCATTCCCTGAGCAAAGATCTACGATTTTCCCCTTTTGAATCGGGACATTTACGAACCTTGATAATAAAACCGCATCTAATGAAAAAGAGAAAACCGATGGGCTCTGGATGATCCTTAAATTCTCAGCCAATAGATAATCCAGGCGTTCATCTCCTTTAAGTTCTACCATTGCTGTTACCCTCCTAATTATGTAGCGAAAAAGCATGTTTAGGGTCCATGCTACGACATTCATATCGAACAAAAAGGGGCCTGACTCATAGTATGCGTCAGACCCCGAATCACTATATATTGTAAACGGTCCACTATCACGTAAAAGAGATGGAACATCTTTTATATTATTCCATTATCACTTCTTGTTTAAAAAAGATAAACAGAACAGGCAATCCCCTTCTTTTCGCAAACTGCCGAAATGCAGATTGCAAATATGAAAGCCTTCTTGATAGATACGGGCTAAATTATCATAGCCTTCCCCGATATCCATAACCTTGTCCGCACTAGCAGTACGGTTTTTCACTTTTTGTTTAACCTTTACTGCAGCAGGCGCGCTTTCTACTTCCACAAGGCCTAACCGTTGGCGCAAGTGCTCGTTCTCCAGCTTGAGCGACTGGTTTTCCTCTAGTATTTCAGCTAAGTTCTGCTTCAATTCTCCAAGCTGCTTATATAATTGGCCTATCTGGGTTTCCATATTGGTCACCGACTCAAAAATATCTTTCTTATCCACGCTCTCCCACCACCTTAATAATCTGTGGCTTGAATAGAAACGGCTCCCTCTTTTAGAATCTCATCTAGAGTATACTCTAATACTCTTTCCTGCTCGATTAGTTCAATCTGAAGTACGCGTTCTAGAATATTAAGCCCCACTACCTTGCCTTTGCCACCAGGCGTATTAATCATTTCACCTAAATCAGGAAGCATTTCCTTCGCACTTTCATACTCATCATTTTCATATTTCAGACAGCACATCAATCGACCGCATAATCCTGAGATTTTTGTAGGGTTTAGTGATAAATTCTGATCCTTCGCCATTTTGATGGAAACCGGTTCAAAATCACCAAGAAATGTGGAGCAACAAAGCATTCTGCCACAAGGCCCGATGCCACCAAGCATCTTTGCCTCATCCCTGACCCCAATTTGGCGCAGTTCTATACGAGTTCTGAATATGGCAGCTAAATCTTTGACTAAATCACGGAAATCCACGCGACCATCCGCTGTAAAATAAAACACGACTTTATTTCTGTCGAAAGTATATGACACATCAACCAGCTTCATATCCAGCTTATGCTCAACAACCTTTTGACAACATATAGAGTAAGCCTCTTCTGCAGCCGCCTTGTTCTCGTCAACTATAATCTTATCTTTTGCATCAGCGACCCGAAGCACTTTTTTCAATGGCAGGACAACATCGTTTTCATCTACTTGTTTACGGGCTGTAACAACTTTACCGAATTCAACACCGCGGACAGTCTCCACTATTACAAAATCGTCCTTAGGAATAGCGAATTCGCCCGGATCAAAGTAGTATATTTTGCCCGCCTTTTTAAAACGGACACCTACAACATCATACAAATCATGATCCCTCCTGCAAATTCAGCACAAGCTGTTCCATCAACAGCTGTGGATTCGTGTTGGACATCAGCTTCCTTTTTGCTTCCAAAATACAACCCATATGTTCAGCAAGGCGTCTTGGGGAAAGATGAAGAGCGTGAGTTTCAAATTCCTTCAGTTTATTTTGGAAAACAACGAAGTCCTTTTTGTCCAACTGAATGTATAATAAATCCTTATATATAAGAAGTAACAAATCAAGACCTCTGTCAACCTGTTCTCTTTCTTTAAAGTGTGCAAACCAATCCGTCTGAAGGTACAACAATGCCTTCAAGGAATTAAGTTTTAACACTTCATATAATTTTACCACTATTTTTTGAGCTTGTACAAACCATTCATCATGGCTAAGCTCGATTCCGGCTTCCACATTCTGTGTTATATGCGAGATTACCGAGGCAAGCTGTGGTTCTAAATCATGTTCCATCAGCTTCCGTTTCACATTCTCCGGGGATAATGGCTTGAATGAAATCACTTGGCATCTTGATAATATGGTCGGTAGAATCCTCTGAATCTGTTCAGTCATCAATATGGCAACGGTATCGGCCGAAGGTTCTTCTAAAAATTTCAATAGACTGTTGGCGGCCCCCACCGACATTTTGTCTGCATCGGCAATCATATAAACCTTTCGATCGGCCTCTACGCTTTTTTTCGAAAATTCTTCTTGGAGCCCCTTAATTTGTTCTTTCTTTATCGAGAGACCGTCTCTCTCAATCAAATGGACATCCGGATGATTCCCGCTTGAAATCCGTTTGCAATTCCGGCAAAGTTCGCATGGCTTATAACCTGCTGTCGGGGCTTCACATAGTAAGCTTTTGGCAAAGGTCTTGCTTATATCTTGCTTACCTGTACCTTTTTCCCCTTCAAATAAATACGCATGAGCCACTCTGTTCTTCGTTATGCTATTTTGCAGCATCGTCATTACCTGCGGCTGAATTTTACTCATGTCCTGCCATGTTTTATCCAAAACCATCAACTCACTTAAGTATATAAATTAATCAGAAGCCCTTTAATTTCACCTATCATTTCCAATATTTCAAGCGAGCTTTTTTCTTTATTAAGAATTTCCTCGCTTAACTGAACTAGTCTTGCATCTATCGTTTCCACGGTTTTCAACGGCCGGCTCTGTCCAAATTGGTTCCAGCTCGTGGATTGCTTCAGTTCCAGTCCATATTCAACAGCTTCTTTTACAAACCGTTTCACCAATGCTTTATATTTTGCCAATTCCCTAAAAGTACGTGACCTTACCAAACGCTGGCCCGCACCTTCAATATCGCTTATCAAACGGTTTAATGTTTGGATTTGCATCTTTTGATCCTGTGTTTGGACCATTTGCTGAAATCTCCCATTTCCGGTTTGAAACTGTTTGGCATCCTGTCGGGATTTATCAAGCTTAATAGGGATATCATGGTTGATTTTCATAATGAACCTCCCTGCAACTAACCGTTAAAATTGTAAAAAGTTTTCGACCGGCAGAACAAAAATGGTCGCACCGCCTACTTGAATCTCCACTGGATAAGGTACATAGGACTCGGCATTCCCGCCCATCGGTGAAACCGGTGATACTAACTGGGATCGTGACTGACAATTCTGTTTGATGATCTGGATGGCTTGATCAACACGTTCATCCTCGGTGCCAATCATAAAGGTCGTATTACCTGATTTTAAAAACCCGCCAGTGCTGGCTAGCTTGGTTGTTCCGAAATTATTTTCCACTAATTCATTCAGCAGGCGATGACTATCCTTGTCTTGAACGACAGCAATGATCATTTTCATTCTCATCATCCTCCGGTTACTCTGAATTTTTCCTAACTCCATTATAGCAACTAGTCTTTGCCTGGAATAGTATTCGGTTGAATAATATGGAAACCTATATTCATTTTCCAGCTTTTTCTAAAAAATCTAACAAACCTGCTTTCGTTTCTTCAAAAACTTCATCAATTGTCCCGCCTGCATCCACAATAATGAAACGGTCTTTCCCTCTATTTATAATTAACTGATACCCGTCACAAACTTTTTTATGAAAATCCAGGGCTTCAAGATCCAGCCGGTTCACTTCCCGTTCTCCATTGGACTGGATACGCCTCAATCCTTCTTCTGGGTCGATATCAAAAAAGAACGTGGCATCCGGCATCATATCTCCAATTGCGAATTTATTGATATTATAAACCTCTTCAATATCCAAGCCCCTTGCATGGCCCTGATAGGCTAGAGAACTATCTATAAATCGATCACAGAGGACAATTCCCCCTCGTTCCAACTCCGGCATGACCACTTCCACTAAATGCTGACGTCTAGCTGCTGCGTATAATAAAGCCTCTGTTCTCGAATCCATAGCTGTATTATCCTTATTAAGGATCACTTCCCTAATTTGTTCTGAAATGGGGACTCCTCCTGGCTCACGCGTTAATAGCACTTGGTAGCCTTCTTGTTGCAGAGCCTTGCCAAGCATTTGGGTAATTGTTGTTTTCCCAGCACCCTCGGGCCCTTCCATTGTTATAAAAATACCGCGTTTCATCGATGTACCTCCAAGGTTCTTTGTTTGTAGTATATCATTTTAACCAGCCTGCCCGCTTTCATAAACGATCAACTCTCCGTTTGAAAGGGAGGAACCGCCATGAAACCTTGATCCCAGTTCAAGCAGTCTCCTTAAATTGGTTATATGCTCCGGAGTAATCATTTCCCCGGACATAATTAAAGGGATTCCCGGCGGATAAGGAATGACCATCTCCGCTGAGACCTTTCCTATTGCTTTCCTTAATAGAACAGGTCTCGACTTACTATGCTTCATAACGGAATATGGCATTTCTAGACCTGTCATTGACCTTCCTTCAGGCCAGCTAACCCCAAGATCTGCTTCCCCGTTTCCGGTTCTGTCTTTAGTGGCACTTTTTATATTTTGAACGATTTCATGAAAAGGAAAATCGGTACTCATTGTTAATAAGGGTAAAATCATCAATAAATTATTAGGATCAGCTAATTCTGTAAAAATGCCTTTTGTTTCACATAGCTGCTGTAACTCAAACCCGCTTAAACGACTTGTTGATTGAATGACTACTTTCAATGGGTCTGCTGAAGTACCTAGTGGTGCCTCCAGCACCCTTACTGTTTGAAGGGAACCTAATTCCCCTCTGAAATCTGATATCTTTTTAATAAGGGATTTTTTATCTTCTGATGTAAAAGCGGCTAAGTAGGCCCTGGCTAAGTCGAGCGATCCCATAATCGGGTAGGATGGACTACTCGACTGAAGCATTTGTAAATAGAATGATACTTGATCCACATCAACTAAGGATGAATTGACATGAAGATACGACCCCATCGTCATAGCCGGCAGTGTTTTATGCGCTGAATGGACAACGGCATCTGCCCCTGCCAAGATGGCTGTTTTAGGAAACGGACTCCCTAACTGAAAGTGAGCGCCATGTGCCTCGTCCACCAGCACCGGGATTCCCTTTTGATGTGCAAGTCTAACCATTTCCGTCAAGTCTTCACCAAGACCATAATAATTCGGATAGGTTACAACGATGGCTTTTACATCTGGATGGGCACTCAAGGCTTTTTCAATTAATTTTGATCCTACACCGCCAGCTATGCCCCATTTCTCATAAAAAACCGGTTGTAAAAAAATCGGTTGTACATTCGCTAACATTAATCCATGTAAAATTGATTTATGGCAATTTCTTTGGACAAGCACCTTATCACCTTCGCGGCAAGTAGCAAGAATCATCGCTATGTTACCTACGGTTGACCCGTTAATCAGAAAATAACTCCTCTTTACTCCATATAATTCAGCGAGTAGTTGCTCGGACTTTAAAATCGCTCCCTCTGGAGCATGCAGGTCATCTAAACCGCTTAGCTCCGTGGCATCTATACCAAGCAGTGGGTTATACAGCGCTTGGCCCTTTTCACTAAATACCCAACCATTTTTATGTCCTGGGACGTGCAGGGATATTGGCCTTTTTTTATAAAAAGCACTCATTGCATCGAACAATGGTGTCTGTGATTGATTCATTTATCTCTTCCCTCAAATCATAGTATTCCTTCATTTTATCAAATAAGTTCAAATTTATCTCATATTGCTTCGACAGAAAGGCAATTATATATCTCCCAACAGTCTGTTTAGAGGGAACCTACAGAAACATGCAGCTTGTTGCCAAGCATTCTTCTAAAGTACTAAAAAAAGAGTCAGAGAATAAAGAAAACAATCCATTTCTTTATTCTCTGACTCTTCAACTTTCCATAAACTATTTTTTCATGAAAATATTTCAGGATTAGTGATTTTTCTTAATTGCTTTAAGTAATATTTGTACTTGGGATCGTTCGTATCCGTCCCGATCATATCCCTTTCGCATTCCTCACAAATAAAAGTCGTATATAGATGTATTCCCAGCCCTTTTATTTGTTCACAAACCACGCACGATTCCCCTGCCTTTGTTTTGGTTGTTGTTGTTCCCAACATCTCCACCTCCATACCTGCATTCTCCCCAAAAACCATTGTTCGCATACATTAATTTAAATAGTTTAAGAGAACCCGGGATGCTTTTAACAATGTATGATGAAGATTTTCATTACGTGTATGTCTTTATAAAAGTTTCCATAATTGATAAACCCTTCATATCCAATGGTTTTTCTTTTCATTAAGCAAAAAAAGACCAGCCAGATGGCTGATCTTAGAAATGGCTTGGCGGCGTCCTACTCTCACAGGGGGAAACCCCCAACTACCATCGGCGCTGAAGAGCTTAACTGCCGTGTTCGGAATGGGAACGGGTGTGACCTCTTCGCTATCGCCACCAAACAATAAAGGAACGTTGTTCCTTCAAAACTAGATAATAAGAAGGTATTTCATTTTTTAAAAAGCGTTGGTTAAGTCCTCGATCTATTAGTATCAGTCAGCTCCACATGTCGCCACGCTTCCACCTCTGACCTATCAACCTGATCATCTTTCAGGGATCTTACTAGCTTGCGCCATGGGAAATCTCATCTTGAGGGGGGCTTCATGCTTAGATGCTTTCAGCACTTATCCCGTCCGCACGTAGCTACCCAGCTATGCCTTTGGCAAGACAACTGGTACACCAGCGGTGCGTCCATCCCGGTCCTCTCGTACTAAGGACAGCTCCTCTCAAATTTCCTGCGCCCGCGACGGATAGGGACCGAACTGTCTCACGACGTTCTGAACCCAGCTCGCGTACCGCTTTAATGGGCGAACAGCCCAACCCTTGGGACCGACTACAGCCCCAGGATGCGATGAGCCGACATCGAGGTGCCAAACCTCCCCGTCGATGTGGACTCTTGGGGGAGATAAGCCTGTTATCCCCGGGGTAGCTTTTATCCGTTGAGCGATGGCCCTTCCATGCGGAACCACCGGATCACTAAGCCCGACTTTCGTCCCTGCTCGACTTGTAGGTCTCGCAGTCAAGCTCCCTTGTGCCTTTACACTCTACGAATGATTTCCAACCATTCTGAGGGAACCTTTGGGCGCCTCCGTTACTCTTTAGGAGGCGACCGCCCCAGTCAAACTGCCCACCTGACACTGTCTCCCACCCCGATAAGGGGCGCGGGTTAGAATTTCAATACAGCCAGGGTAGTATCCCACCAACGCCTCCACCGAAGCTAGCGCTCCGGCTTCTCAGGCTCCTACCTATCCTGTACAAGCTGTACCAAAATTCAATATCAGGCTGCAGTAAAGCTCCACGGGGTCTTTCCGTCCTGTCGCGGGTAACCTGCATCTTCACAGGTACTATAATTTCACCGAGTCTCTCGTTGAGACAGTGCCCAGATCGTTACACCTTTCGTGCGGGTCGGAACTTACCCGACAAGGAATTTCGCTACCTTAGGACCGTTATAGTTACGGCCGCCGTTTACTGGGGCTTCGGTTCAAAGCTTCGCTTGCGCTAACCTCTCCCCTTAACCTTCCAGCACCGGGCAGGTGTCAGCCCCTATACTTCGCCTTGCGGCTTCGCAGAGACCTGTGTTTTTGCTAAACAGTCGCCTGGGCCTATTCACTGCGGCTTTTCCGGGCTATTCACCCTAAAAAGCACCCCTTCTCCCGAAGTTACGGGGTCATTTTGCCGAGTTCCTTAACGAGAGTTCTCTCGCACACCTTAGGATTCTCTCCTCGCCTACCTGTGTCGGTTTGCGGTACGGGCACCTTACATCTCACTAGAGGCTTTTCTTGGCAGCGTGGAATCAGGAACTTCGGTACTATATTTCCCTCGCCATCACAGCTCCGCCTTAATGGAAACGGGATTTGCCTCGTTTCCGGCCTAACTGCTTGGACGCGCATATCCAACAGCGCGCTTACCCTATCCTTCTGCGTCCCCCCATCGTTCAAACGATGTATAGGTGGTACAGGAATATCAACCTGTTGTCCATCGCCTACGCCTTTCGGCCTCGGCTTAGGTCCCGACTAACCCTGAGCGGACGAGCCTTCCTCAGGAAACCTTAGGCATTCGGTGGAAGGGATTCTCACCCTTCTTTCGCTACTCATACCGGCATTCTCACTTCTAAGCGCTCCACCAGTCCTTCCGGTCTGACTTCAACGCCCTTAGAACGCTCTCCTACCATCGACACCTAATGGTGTCAATCCACAGCTTCGGTGATACGTTTAGCCCCGGTACATTTTCGGCGCGGAGTCACTCGACCAGTGAGCTATTACGCACTCTTTAAATGGTGGCTGCTTCTGAGCCAACATCCTGGTTGTCTAAGCAACTCCACATCCTTTTCCACTTAACGTATACTTTGGGACCTTAGCTGGTGGTCTGGGCTGTTTCCCTTTCGACTACGGATCTTATCACTCGCAGTCTGACTCCCAAGAATAAGTATTTGGCATTCGGAGTTTGACTGAATTCGGTAACCCGTTGGGGGCCCCTAGTCCAATCAGTGCTCTACCTCCAATACTCTCATCTTGAGGCTAGCCCTAAAGCTATTTCGGAGAGAACCAGCTATCTCCAGGTTCGATTGGAATTTCTCCGCTACCCACACCTCATCCCCGCACTTTTCAACGTGCGTGGGTTCGGGCCTCCATTCAGTGTTACCTGAACTTCACCCTGGACATGGGTAGATCACCTGGTTTCGGGTCTACGACCTCATACTCATTCGCCCTATTCAGACTCGCTTTCGCTGCGGCTCCGTCTTATCAACTTAACCTCGCATGAAATCGTAACTCGCCGGTTCATTCTACAAAAGGCACGCCATTACCCATTAACGGGCTTTGACTACTTGTAGGCACACGGTTTCAGGATCTATTTCACTCCCCTTCCGGGGTGCTTTTCACCTTTCCCTCACGGTACTGGTTCACTATCGGTCACTAGGGAGTATTTAGCCTTGGGAGATGGTCCTCCCTGCTTCCGACGGGATTTCTCGTGTCCCGCCGTACTCAGGATCCACTCAGGAGGGAACGAAGTTTCAACTACAGGGTTTTTACCTTCTTTGACGGACCTTTCCAGGTCACTTCATTTACCCCGTTCCTTTGTAACTCCATGTTGAGTGTCCTACAACCCCAAGAGGCAAGCCTCTTGGTTTGGGCTAATTCCGTTTCGCTCGCCGCTACTCAGGAAATCGCATTTGCTTTCTCTTCCTCCGGGTACTTAGATGTTTCAGTTCCCCGGGTCTGCCTTCAGTACCCTATGTATTCAGGTAAAGATACTGTTCCATTACGAACAGTGGGTTTCCCCATTCGGAAATCTCCGGATCAAAGCTTACTTACAGCTCCCCGAAGCATATCGGTGTTAGTCCCGTCCTTCATCGGCTCCTAGTGCCAAGGCATCCACCGTGCGCCCTTTCTAACTTAACCGTTAAAAAGATCTTACAGATGCTTTGAAAAAAATTAATTGCCTTCAATCTATTATCTAGTTTTCAAGGAACAAGTTGTCCCAATCACAACGTGATTGATTCATTGGTGGAGCCTAGCGGGATCGAACCGCTGACCTCCTGCGTGCAAGGCAGGCGCTCTCCCAGCTGAGCTAAGGCCCCGTTTTGGGAAATGGAATGGTGGGCCTAAATGGACTCGAACCATCGACCTCACGCTTATCAGGCGTGCGCTCTAACCAGCTGAGCTATAGGCCCATTCACATAAATAATAAGCTTCTGCTTCCCAAGCTTATCGCGGGATTACTATTAAATTGAATGAATCACTCATTCAAAACTGAACAAAACAAAAGCGCTCTCGTAATTATCCTTAGAAAGGAGGTGATCCAGCCGCACCTTCCGATACGGCTACCTTGTTACGACTTCACCCCAATCATCTGTCCCACCTTAGGCGGCTGGCTCCATAAAGGTTACCTCACCGACTTCGGGTGTTACAAACTCTCGTGGTGTGACGGGCGGTGTGTACAAGGCCCGGGAACGTATTCACCGCGGCATGCTGATCCGCGATTACTAGCGATTCCGGCTTCATGTAGGCGAGTTGCAGCCTACAATCCGAACTGAGAATGGCTTTATGGGATTCGCTTACCTTCGCAGGTTTGCAGCCCTTTGTACCATCCATTGTAGCACGTGTGTAGCCCAGGTCATAAGGGGCATGATGATTTGACGTCATCCCCACCTTCCTCCGGTTTGTCACCGGCAGTCACCTTAGAGTGCCCAACTGAATGCTGGCAACTAAGATCAAGGGTTGCGCTCGTTGCGGGACTTAACCCAACATCTCACGACACGAGCTGACGACAACCATGCACCACCTGTCACTCTGTCCCCCGAAGGGGAAAGCCCTATCTCTAGGGTTGTCAGAGGATGTCAAGACCTGGTAAGGTTCTTCGCGTTGCTTCGAATTAAACCACATGCTCCACCGCTTGTGCGGGCCCCCGTCAATTCCTTTGAGTTTCAGCCTTGCGGCCGTACTCCCCAGGCGGAGTGCTTAATGCGTTAGCTGCAGCACTAAAGGGCGGAAACCCTCTAACACTTAGCACTCATCGTTTACGGCGTGGACTACCAGGGTATCTAATCCTGTTTGCTCCCCACGCTTTCGCGCCTCAGTGTCAGTTACAGACCAGAAAGTCGCCTTCGCCACTGGTGTTCCTCCAAATCTCTACGCATTTCACCGCTACACTTGGAATTCCACTTTCCTCTTCTGCACTCAAGTTCCCCAGTTTCCAATGACCCTCCACGGTTGAGCCGTGGGCTTTCACATCAGACTTAAAGAACCACCTGCGCGCGCTTTACGCCCAATAATTCCGGACAACGCTTGCCACCTACGTATTACCGCGGCTGCTGGCACGTAGTTAGCCGTGGCTTTCTGGTTAGGTACCGTCAAGGTACCAGCAGTTACTCTGGTACTTGTTCTTCCCTAACAACAGAACTTTACGACCCGAAGGCCTTCTTCGTTCACGCGGCGTTGCTCCGTCAGACTTTCGTCCATTGCGGAAGATTCCCTACTGCTGCCTCCCGTAGGAGTCTGGGCCGTGTCTCAGTCCCAGTGTGGCCGATCACCCTCTCAGGTCGGCTACGCATCGTCGCCTTGGTGAGCCATTACCTCACCAACTAGCTAATGCGCCGCGGGCCCATCTATAAGTGACAGCCGAAACCGTCTTTCCATCTTCTCTCATGCGAGAAAAGAACGTATCCGGTATTAGCTCCGGTTTCCCGAAGTTATCCCAGTCTTATAGGCAGGTTGCCCACGTGTTACTCACCCGTCCGCCGCTAATCTCAGGGAGCAAGCTCCCATCGATTCGCTCGACTTGCATGTATTAGGCACGCCGCCAGCGTTCGTCCTGAGCCAGGATCAAACTCTCCGAAGAAATGTTTGACTTGCTCATTTTGCTTTTTTAATAGTGTGTGCTCACTTAAAAATTTAACGTTGGCGCTTTGTTTTGTTCAGTTTTCAAAGAGCGATACTTCGTTGTCCGCTTCATAAGCGACTTTATTATCTTATCACTTAGCTAATCTAATGTCAACATTTTTTTCATATTGTTTTTTGATTGAGCATTTGTGATGTCGTTATTGGCGACTCCTAATATATTATCAGGTTAATCTGCTATCGTCAATGGTTAAATCAGTTTTTTTCAAAAAACATAAATGACCTATAAACATGATAAAAACCCCAAGGAGGTATCCATGAGGTTTTCATTAAAGTGACATCGACGCAAATAGCCTTTAAATGATCCAATAACCAATGGCCGCCAAAGCTGCTACTCCTGGTATTCCAAGCAGGCCGGCGACTGCCGAGGTAACAGGGTTGATGGGTACATGGATACCCGCTTGATTCCCAAGTGTATTCAAAAAGAACAAAAAGGCTGCACCGATGATGATTTTTATAATCCCCTGCCCTATAAACCGGACGGGTCTTAAAGGCGCCCCGATAATGAGAAGCATTAAAATCAGGCCGCCAACTACGGCAACAAAGACAACTGGTTCCAAACTCATTCCTCCCCGCAAGCTTGTACTACACTTATATGAACGGATCTATGGATTAAGAACTGAAACAAAAAAATGGCTATGAGGAAAATGCAATCCTTCACAGCCATCTCCTTATCATCTTTTCAAGCGGACGTTCCTTCTTTTAACTTCTCTGAATAAGTAGAAATATTTCACTTCCGCCAGTCTTGCTTGGGCGATTACTTCCTCAGATGGATCAACGCTTTTTTCAAGTAATGATTTTTGATTATGCCAATTCCATTTCAAATGTTCAAGCTCTTCGATTAATGAATCATTGAATTCATTTCGAAGTTTCTTTTTTTTACGAAAGAACAAGTGAAGTCCTCCCAGCTATCTTATATTTCTCTTCTTCCTTCTATTGCTTTTGATAGCGTCACTTCATCCGCATACTCCAAATCTCCGCCAACTGGAAGTCCGTGGGCAATTCGGGTCACTTTAATCCCTGACGGTCTGAGCAACCGCGAAATATACATGGCTGTCGCTTCACCTTCAATGTTAGGATTAGTAGCCAAAATGACCTCCAACACAGTTTCATCTTGCAGGCGCTTTAATAAATCAGGAATATTTATATCCTCCGGACCTATTCCGTCCATCGGGGAAATACTGCCGTGCAGTACATGGTATAAACCACTGAACTCTCTCATCTTTTCCATGGCTATTACATCTTTTGGGTCCTGAACCACACAAATCAAACTTCTGTCCCTCTTTTGATCTTCACATATATAACAGGGATCTTGATCTGTAATATGACCACAGACTGAACAATACATTAGATTCCGCTTGGCATTCACAAGTGCTTTTGCAAAATCCAAAACAGTATCTTCCTTCATGCTTAGTACATGAAAGGCTAATCGAGCAGCAGTTTTAGGCCCAATCCCCGGCAATTTCATAAAACTGTCAATGAGCTTGGAAATTGGTTCTGGATAATGCATCGAATTCCTCCTAAAAATTTCAAAAGAAACCTCCTGAAAGGAAGTTTCTTTTGAACTTGCTTAAAACATACCTGGAAGGTTCATTCCCTTAGTGAATTGTCCCATCGTTTGGTTTGTCAGTTCTTCCGCCTTTTTCAAAGCATCGTTAGTTGCAGCCAGGACTAAATCCTGAAGCATATCGATATCATCCGGATCGACAACTTCCGGTTTAATGATTACATCAACTATTTCCTTATGGCCTGTCACGATAACCGTTACCATTCCACCGCCAGCAGTGCCTTCGATCTTTTTTTCACCTAATTCTTCTTGTGCCTCTGCCATCTTCTTTTGCATCTTTTGCATTTGTTTCATCATGTTTTGCATATTACCGCCGCGCATACCCATTTTCCTTACCTCCAATTATTCTTTAATTTCAAGTAAATCATCGCCGACTAATTTTCTAGCCTCTGCTATAAAGGGGTCTTCTTCTTTTGATTCCGTTTCTTCTGGACCGTCGAACTGCTGTGTTGAGATGAAGTCCTCCCGCAACCTTTGCCACTGGCTCTCCGGAACACCAGCGATTTCCATTCTGTGTCCGGTCAATTGCTGCATGATCGAGGCAATCACTTCCACGAAACGGTTATTTTCCATTGCCATTTGACAATGAATATCATATTTGAATTTTACCACAAAAGCTTCAGTTGACGCAGCAACAGGTTCTGCCTCCGTTAATAAAGCTGCCAATGACTTTTGGTTTTGCTGACCTAACTGTTCAAGGACTTCCCCCCACTTACTTTTCACAGCATTAAGACCTGGCTTAGTAGCTTGTTTCAAAACTTGATTGATCTTTCCTGCAGGAGCTTTATACGCTTTTTTAATGGACCTTTGTGCCTTTGCCTGCTCTGCAGGTTTTTCTGTCATGGCTGCTGGAATGCCATTTTTCTGCATTTCCAGTAATTTCTTCTCTAAATCCTCTATTTTCTGCTGTAGCTGTTGAAGCTGCCCATTATCCACTTGATTGGGCCTCTGCTCATTACATAACTTCACAAGTGCCACTTCAAGGAAAATCCTTGGATGATTTGTCCATTTCATATCCTGCTGTGTTTGATTGAAACTTTCAATAATGGAGTAAATCGATTCAGATGAAATTACTTCTGCCAATTCTTTAAATTGGGGATCTATCAATACACGCTCGAAGGATTCTGCCAGTGCCGGTGCCGTTTGAAACAAAAGCATGTCACGGAAATAATAAATCATGTCTTCTATGAACCTAGCCGGGTCTTTCCCCATAGCTAGCAACTCTTCAAGGACTTCAAGTGCCACCGCTACTTCTTTATCATATATAGCTTTTGCCAACCGGCTTAAAAATGCCTGCGAAACTGAGCCGGTGACAGTCAATGCATCTTCCACAGAAACCGTCTCTTCACTGAAGGAAATCGCTTGATCAAGAAGGCTTAGGGCATCTCGCATCCCGCCTTCAGCTGCCCTTGCAATGATATGCAGGGCTTGTTCATCGCATGAAACACCTGTCTCTGCAATGATCTGTGACATCCTGCCAACTATATCTTGAGGCTGAATCCTTTTAAAATCAAACCTTTGGCAACGGGAGATGATAGTTAGTGGAATCTTATGAGGTTCAGTCGTCGCCAATATGAAAATTACGTGCTTCGGGGGTTCTTCCAATGTCTTTAAAAGCGCATTGAAAGCCCCTTGTGAAAGCATATGTACCTCGTCAATGATATAAACTTTATATGTAACCGCGTTCGGTGCATATTTGACCTTATCACGAATGTCACGGATTTCCTCGACACCATTATTGGATGCTGCATCAATTTCTATAACATCTGATATGGAGCCATCAGTGATTCCGCGGCAGGTAGCACATTCGTTACAGGGCTCACTTGTCGGGGCATGCTCACAATTCACTGCTTTTGCAAGAATTTTGGCAGCACTCGTTTTCCCTGTCCCACGTGGACCGGAAAATAAATAGGCATGCGAAACCTTTTGCCCGACCAAGGCATTCTGCAACGTTTTCGTTACATGTTCCTGCCCCACTACATCAATGAATTGTTGTGGCCGCCATACCCGGTATAATGCTTGATACCCCACGGAAATCCCTCCTTTTTTTCTCCATCTTGTTTATTATACATTACTGATTTCCTTAATTTCAAAGACTAAAAAGAAATTTCATGATTGCCTCATTTTTTTCAAAACGCCAATCAGTTTACCTTCTTGGCATAAAAAAAAACCCACCCGAAACGAATGAGTTTTTTGTTTATGTAAAATAACTGCCGTGCACCTTCTGTCGATTAGCAACCATAAGCGTTACTTAAGCAGTTAGCTCGGCCCAGGCAACCCTGCGGCACATGAGAACTTCCACTTAATGCTGCTTCCTTCCGGACCTGACATGGTTCATGGAGTCCCATTGCGCAGGACCCGGGCGTCAACACCACTTACTTAAGGCAGGCCCTACAGAATGCTAACCTCGAGAAGGGATTCAACCTCGCTAGAGCGGATTGCGAGTACAGGGCACCGCTACCTCCCCGTCTAGCACGGCAAATGTAATACCAATTTCGCAGCGTCATTACGACGCATAATTCATTATACTAAGGTAACAAAAAAAACGCAAGTGTTGTTAACGGAACAGTATGGTTCCATTTTTTTCAAAAGAAGCAAGGCCGCATGTTCAATGATCATTTTTCACCTATTTATTTTCTTCGACTCTCTTTAGTGCCTGCTCTCTTTTCAAAGTTTTCTTTCTATCCCTAAGCTCTTTAAAAAAAGAAGTCAATATCCAACCACACTCTTCGCCTAATACACCGCTAGTTACTTCACATTGATGGTTAAAGCGTTCATCTCGAAGTAAATCCATAAATGTCCCTGCACAGCCAGCCTTTGGATCGTGCGCTCCAAAAACAACCCGTCTTATCCTCGATTGCAAAATGGCACCGGCACACATGGGACAGGGTTCCAACGTTACATATAACGTCGCATCCTCAAGACGCCAACTGCCAAGTGCATTGCAAGCCTCATTGATCGCAAGTAGCTCCGCATGTGCCGTCGCATTCTGTTCAGTTTCCCTCAGGTTATGCCCCGTCGAAATAACTTGATCATCTATTACAATTAAAGCGCCAATCGGCACTTCATTCAACATCTGCGCCTTTTCTGCTTCCTTTAAGGCTAAATTCATGTAATAAAAATCATCCTTCATAAAAAAACCCCCTCATATAAGTAGGAGTAAACAGACAAATATAAGACAAAATAAAGGTCATACTACTTATTCTAATGAATAGTAACGCAATCTGCATATGTGCCGCAAGTAAATTCTCACATTAAAGGAGCATATACCATGAACCGACCTGAATCGCCTACTTTCGCCTTGCTCATCATTGATATGATCAATGATTTTGATTTCAAATACGGGAATATGCTCCTTGAACATACGATGGATATCGTCGATCCGATATTGAAGTTAAAAAAGCAAATGAAAGAAAAAGGATTCCCAATCATATATATCAATGATCATTACGAGTTATGGCAGGCTGACTTCGATAAAATTATTGAAACATGTAAAAATGATCGAAACGCCTCTTTAATCGAACGGATAAAACCTCAGCAGGACGAGTTCTTTCTCATCAAGCCGAAGCATTCTGCATTTTACGGGACAGCCCTCAACACATTACTCAAACGATTAAAGGTGGATACCCTGATCATTACCGGCATAGCCGGTAACATCTGTGTACTATTCACGGCCAATGATGCCTATATGCGTGAATATCAATTATGGATACCCAAGGATTGCATCGCTTCAGCCTCAAAGGAAGATAATCATTATGCATTAAAGATGATGAAACATGTTCTCAAAGCATCCATAAAATGTGGGGAAATTTAACAGACAAGCAAGGCACTAAGCTATCATATCTCCTCGGTAAACAATCTTTCATTCTCCTTCATTAGCAAGCTGACAAAAATAACACTTAAGACCCAAGTCTGTGTTACAATATCTCTTGGCTGAAATACCTAATAAACTGGGAATTTTAGTTTGATACCTCATGAAGGAGGACAGATTGGATGAAATCCACCCCATTTATCACTGTCGAAGGTCCAATTGGCGTGGGAAAAACATCACTTGCAAAAGTTATCGCAGATCATTTTCAAATTTCATTATTGAAGGAAATCGTTGATGAAAATCCATTTCTCGGGAAATTCTACAACGATATTGATGAGTGGAGCTTTCAAACAGAAATGTTTTTCCTATGTAACCGTTATAAGCAATTGGAAGATATCGAAAAGAATTATCTTACCAATGACCAAGCCGTGGTCGCTGATTACCATATATTCAAGAACTTGATATTTGCTGAACGAACTTTAAAAAATGAACAGTACAATAAATACCTTGAAATATTCAATATTTTAACACGGGATATGCCCAAACCTAATATGGTCATTTATTTAAACGCAAGTCTAGATACCCTTCTCTCCCGAATCGGTAAAAGAGGCCGTGAATTCGAAAAAAATATATCCTCCGTTTATTTAGAGCAGTTATCCGCGGATTATCGAACATTCATGGAAACGTTCGAGATACGGCACCCTGACATACCTGTTCTTACGTTCAACGGAGATGAACTGGATTTCGTAGGCAACCAGGATGATTTGAAAACGATAATCAACCAAATAGAGAATGCCCTGCAAAAAGGAGTAAAGTCAAATGAACTTACGAAAGAAATATAATATTCCAAACAACGCCGTCATTACGATAGCAGGGACGGTTGGAGTAGGAAAATCGACCATGACCAATGCATTAGCCGATGCCCTTCAATTCAGGACATCCTTTGAAAAGGTTGATACGAACCCCTACCTGGATAAGTTTTACGATGATTTTAATCGTTGGAGTTTCCACCTGCAAATCTATTTCCTCGCTGAACGTTTTAAAGAGCAAAAAAAAATCTTTGAATATGGCGGCGGTTTTATCCAAGACCGTTCCATTTATGAAGACACTGGAATATTTGCAAAAATGCATTATGAAAAAGGTACGATGAACGATGTCGACTACGAAACATACACAAGCCTTTTCAACGCGATGGTTATGACGCCATACTTCCCGCACCCTGATTTACTTATCTATCTCGAAGGTTCACTGGATGATATCCTCGACCGGATCCAAGAGCGTGGCCGTCCAATGGAACAGCATACCCCAATTGAATATTGGCAGGAGATGCATGGCCGTTACGAAGAATGGATCGATCAATTTAACGCCTGTCCTGTCCTTCGATTAAATATAAACGAATATGACCTAATGCAGGATGAAGCAAGTATCGAACCTCTTATAAAACGGATTGCCGAATATATGGAGCAAACCAAGTTGTTACGAAATATGTAAAACAGAAAAACCACCGATTATCCGGTGGTTTTTTAATATATTAGAAAACAAAAATTCCGTTACATTTCTGTAACGGAATTCATCGATATCCAATTTATGCGCTGTGGTTATTAATAAGTTATGGAGGAGGTAGAGGGATTCGAACCCCCGCGGGATTTGACTCCCCTGTCGGTTTTCAAGACCGATCCCTTCAGCCGAACTTGGGTATACCTCCGTATCAACATTTATTATAATACATTGATTTAAAATTAAAGTCAAGCAGTCTACAAAGTTTTTTTAAAATAATTTTCAAACTTAGATAAAAAGGAGAATCAGCCTCTTATATTAAGAAGCTGATTCCTTTAACTTACGGTTTAATGACTTCCGCACCGCGCATATATGAACGTAACACTTCAGGAATGATGACACTGCCATCTTCCTGCTGATAATTTTCCAAAAGCGCGGCGACTGTGCGGCCGATTGCCAAACCTGATCCATTTAGAGTATGGACATGTTCCGGTTTACCTTTTGCATCACGTCGGAAGCGGATATTGGCACGTCTAGCCTGGAATGCTTCAAAGTTACTGCAAGAAGAAATTTCGCGATAAGTTCCATAACTCGGGATCCAAACCTCGATATCATACTTTTTAGCAGCAGTGAAACCAAGATCTCCCGTACACATGCTTAGTACTCGATATGGAAGACCTAGCAATTGAAGGACCTTTTCGGCATGACCTGTAAGATTTTCCAATTCCGTATAAGAATCTTCCGGCTTCACGAACTTCACTAACTCAACTTTATTGAACTGGTGCTGACGAATTAAGCCGCGGGTATCACGACCAGCAGATCCTGCCTCTGAACGGAATGAAGCACTGTATGCCGCATAGCTTATTGGCAGATCGTCCATGCCCATGATTTCATCACGATGGAAATTTGTCACCGGGACTTCAGCTGTAGGAATCAAGAAGTAATCTTCACTTTCAATACGGAAGGCATCTTCCTCGAATTTTGGCAATTGACCTGTGCCAGTCATGCTTGCACGGTTCACCATATATGGAGGCAGCATTTCTTCATATCCATGTTCTTCAACATGAAGGTCTAACATAAAGCTAATTAAAGCACGCTCTAATCGAGCACCAAGACCCCTATAAAATACAAATCGACTTCCGGTCACTTTTGCTGCCCGTTCAAAATCCAGGATACCTAGATCTCCAGCAACATCCCAGTGTGGTTTCGGTTCAAACTTGAATTCCGGCAATTCTCCCCATTTACGGATTTCAACATTATCGTCTTCCGTTTCACCCACTGGCACACTTTCATGCGGAATATTAGGAATGGAAAGAAGTAATGTTCCTAACTGGGCTTCCACTTCACGAAGCTCATCATCGAATCCTTTGATTCGATCGCCAACTTCACGCATTTCAGCAATCAACTGATCAGCATCTTTTTTCTCCCGTTTCAATACGGCCACTTGATTTGAAACTTCATTTCTTTTACTTTTCAATTTTTCCGTATCAGCAATCAAAGCCCGACGCTTTACATCCAATTCCTCAAATTTACCTAAATCGGTTAAATCTTCACCTCTAAATTGCAGTACACGTTTCACTTCTTCAAAATTATTTCTTACATATTTCAAATCCAACATACTCAGTTCCTCCTTAATATTTTGATGATCTATCAAAGAACGCAAAAAACTCCCGTCCCCTGAAGAAGGGACGAGAGTTAACCCGCGTTGCCACCCTAGTTGAAGGCATATGAAAAATGCCTACCACTTATCACGATAACGGCTTTTAACCGAAAGCATTTACTGACCCAAAAGGCTTTCCATACTCTGCTCCAGGAGGGATTCACAAAACTCTCACACCGATTTTCACCAGCCATCGGCTCTCTATAGAAAGAAATACTTGTTACTATATCCTGTCATTGCTTTCTTATATATCAGATTGTTTTCCATAATGTACTATAATTTTGTACATTACGCAACCGTTTTATACACGAAACTTAAAACCAGCCTTTAACAGTAGAAGCTACACTGCTCCATACATCACCAAAGAATCCGCCAACCGCTCGCATTGATAACACGAACCAGTTTGCCTTTTCAACAGATTCAGCAGCTACGACGTTAACCTTCACTGGATCACCGTTAATGTACCCGTAATCTTCGCCGTTTTTAGGAGTGACTGTAATGTAACCAAGCTTTTCACCTTTTTTGATTGGTGCAGTCAACTTACCATCATCATTCAATTTGTTTTTATCGATCACTAAGTCTGTTTTATAGTTATCTTTCTCGCCATTTTCAACAAGCAGCTCGATCGCTTTTTCAGATTGAATCTTAACGTTTTTTTCCTTACCTTTTACTACCGAAAGAGTTTCTTTCCCTTTCACCTGGTAATTGGCTGGAAGGATTTTTTCTTTTTTAAAGGTTGCATAAGCATAGTTCATCAGCTTAGTGCTATCTGCAAAACGTTCATTTTTATTAGTGGACTTCATAACCACCGTAATATAGCGCTGACCATCTTGGATAACCGTCCCTGTATGACCATAACCGGCAAAGTCGGTAGATCCAGTTTTCAGTCCATCTACGCCTTTATATTCAAATATCAGGCCAGGCAACATCCAGTTGAAGTTCGGATATTCTTTTCCATCACGGAACTTCAATTTAGAAATACTTGCGATTTTTAACACTTCCGGATAATCGTTTATTAGACGATAAGCAAGAAGAGCAGTATCTTTTGCTGTCATGATATTTTCTTCATCTTCTTTACCGGCAGGATACTGCCCTAATAGATCGGTGTTATTCAAACCGCTGGCATTAACGAATTTATGGTTTTTCAAGCCTAATTGTTTTGCTTTTTCGTTCATTAATTTAACGAAACTCTTTTCACTTCCGGAAACCAACTGTGCTAAAGCAACTGTTGCAGCATTTCCAGAATAGACGGCCATAGCTTGATATAGTTCCTTAACTGTATAATCTTCACCTTCTGTTAACCCAACATTCGACAAATTCGGTGCTTTTGAAAGATCATGTACGTATTTATTTATTTTAACTTTTTGATCCCAACTGATTTTCCCATTTTCAATTGACTCCATTATGATGTACTCAGTCATCATTTTTGACATGGATGCAATCCCTAATACTTTATCGGCATTTTTTTCATAAACGATTTGTCCTGTTTCGCCATCAATGATGATGGCTGCTTCTGCTTTTAAATCTAAATTATCAGATTCAGCAACAGCTTCCCCCGGTTGATAGGCAAATTGCGACATAACAAGAACAAAAACAAAAGTGAAAATGAGGGTCATCTTGCTGATTTTTTTCAATTTCCAATACCTCCAACTTTTAAGCTAATCTCTATAACAAAGAAGAAACTTTATGTAATTCCCTTGACACCTTGTCTAGTTTATCACAGAAAAAATAAAAAAAATAGACAGAGTAATCGTAGACTCTGTCTATTTTAACAATAAATTTTAATGACGATTATATGTTAAATTCATTACATTGAGTAGTTAGGTGCTTCTTTAGTAATTTGGACATCATGAGGATGGCTCTCCCTTAATCCGGCACCAGTCATTTTGACAAATTGAGAGTTTTCTCTTAACTCTTCCAATGTGGCTGTACCGCAATATCCCATACCTGAACGAATGCCGCCGATCAGTTGGAAAATGGTATCTGAAAGAGGTCCTTTGTATGGAAGGCGCCCTTCGATGCCTTCCGGTACGAATTTCTTGTTATCTTCTTGGAAGTAACGATCCTTAGATCCCTTTTCCATTGCAGCAACAGAACCCATACCCCGATAAACTTTAAAACGGCGACCTTGGAAAATTTCCGTTTCACCTGGGCTTTCAGTTACACCCGCAAGCATACTGCCTAGCATTACTGCATGTCCACCTGCAGCGAGGGCTTTAACGATGTCACCAGAGTATTTGATTCCGCCATCAGCGATAATCGTTTTACCATATTTTCTTGCTTCTGTCGCACAATCGAAGACTGCCGTGATTTGAGGAACACCTACACCAGCTACAACCCTTGTCGTACAGATCGATCCTGGACCGATTCCCACTTTCACTACATCAGCTCCGGCTTCAATCAACGCTTTCGTTCCTTCAGCTGTTGCCACATTACCAGCAATGATCGTCAATTCAGGATATGCCTTGCGGATTTCCTTCACCATTTCAAGGACGCCTTCTGAATGACCGTGAGCAGTATCAAGTACAATTGCATCGACTTGAGACTTAACAAGCATTTCTACACGTTTCATTGTATCTTTTGTCACACCGACAGCAGCACCTGCAAGTAATCTTCCTTGCTTATCTTTCGCCGAGTTCGGGAACTCGATGACTTTTTCAATATCCTTGATCGTAATGAGTCCTTTAAGAACACCATTATCGTCTACAAGAGGAAGCTTTTCAATTTTGTATTTTTGAAGAATCTTTTCTGCTTGTTCCAAGTTAGTTCCCACTGGCGCTGTAACTAGATTCTCAACAGTCATGACACTGGAAATCTTCAAGGAAAAATCGGAAATAAATCGCAAATCACGGTTTGTAATGATACCCACAAGTTTTTGATCCTCTATATTGTTGACTACAGGCACACCCGAAATGCGATATTTGCCCATTAGATGCTCTGCATCAAATACTTGATGATCTGGCGTTAAGAAAAACGGATCGGTAATAACACCGCTTTCTGAACGTTTTACTTTATCCACCAGTTCAGCTTGTGCTTCAATAGACATATTTTTATGAATGATACCTAATCCACCTTGACGAGCCATGGCAATTGCCATTTCAGCTTCTGTCACGGTATCCATTCCTGCGCTGATGATAGGAAGGTTGAGCTTTAAATTTTCAGACAAGCTGACTTGAAGGTTAACATCTTTCGGCAAAACCTCTGATTTCGCTGGAATTAATAGGACATCATCAAAGGTTAAACCTTCTTTTGCAAATTTATTTTCCCACATTATTTTCCCCTCCTGCTTAAAAATATTATTTGTAGGTTATCAATAGGACATACTACTGTCAAGAAGGGAAATAAATGTTTGATTATTCTATCAATTCGAAGGAGAGGCTGCAATGCCTGAAAACAATGATAATTTCGATAAATATACACCTTTTTTTTCCGCATCTGCCTCACAACTTTTTTTACAAAAATGTTACACGCATGAAAAAATTGCAGAAGCGGAAATAAAAAGTTACGAAAATTGTTATCCATTTATATACCATCTTGAACATGCTAAAACTTATTATAATCAGGCTGCCATCGCTCCACTTTCCATACAACCAATCCTAACATTTTATGGATTCGCCCAATTGTTGAAGGCCTGTCTGCTCACGATTGATCCCAACTATCCGGAATCAACATCGTTACTTGCCCATGGGGTAACTACGAGAAAAAGGAAAAAACAACAATACGAATTTTTAAAGGACGAAGTGAAAACGCAAAAGAATGGACTTTTCACCTGCATTGCCGAGAAGTTATTCCATATCAAGCATCTGGAGGGCGAAAAATTTTCCATGGGTACGTTATTGAAGGAAATACCAGATATGCAAAATTTTACATTGTCTATTTCCAAGAAAAATTTCGTCGCCCTGTTACCCTCTTCAAACGGCTTTCAATTACCCTCATCAGTATTGGATAGCTATCAAATGTCCAGCAGTCGATTGGAAGAATTTTTAAAATCCAAAACGAATCAAGTTTACAGTATTTCAGAATCTCCTGGGACACTGCATTTAATAACAGATAACGTTCCTATTCATAATGCTACCTCTCCAATACGGTATAATTTGGCAGAAGGACAGTTCATGCTATCACTCAATAAAGATTCGTCGGCTTTTTCATTACCTGAACTTTTAATACATTATTTGATTTCTTATAACCTTAGTATAATAGCCCGTTATGAAACAGAATGGTGGGCAGAGCTGATGAAAACTATGCCTAATGATGATTACCCTTGCATTGTGCAATTCCTTAAAATAAGCCAAGCTAAGGTGCCATTCTTAATATTTGAATGGATTAAGACAGAAAGGTTAAACTTTTCATCCTTTTAACTATCAATGTTGAAATGATCTATCCCGAAACGACGAAAAAAGACCAGCCAGATGGCTGATCTTAGAAATGGCTTGGCGGCGTCCTACTCTCACAGGGGGAAACCCCCAACTACCATCGGCGCTGAAGAGCTTAACTGCCGTGTTCGGAATGGGAACGGGTGTGACCTCTTCGCTATCGTCACCAAACATATCAGGAACGTTGTTCCTTCAAAACTAGATAATAAGAAGGTATTTCATTTTTTAAAAAGCGTTGGTTAAGTCCTCGATCTATTAGTATCAGTCAGCTCCACATGTCGCCACGCTTCCACCTCTGACCTATCAACCTGATCATCTTTCAGGGATCTTACTAGCTTGCGCCATGGGAAATCTCATCTTGAGGGGGGCTTCATGCTTAGATGCTTTCAGCACTTATCCCGTCCGCACGTAGCTACCCAGCTATGCCTTTGGCAAGACAACTGGTACACCAGCGGTGCGTCCATCCCGGTCCTCTCGTACTAAGGACAGCTCCTCTCAAATTTCCTGCGCCCGCGACGGATAGGGACCGAACTGTCTCACGACGTTCTGAACCCAGCTCGCGTACCGCTTTAATGGGCGAACAGCCCAACCCTTGGGACCGACTACAGCCCCAGGATGCGATGAGCCGACATCGAGGTGCCAAACCTCCCCGTCGATGTGGACTCTTGGGGGAGATAAGCCTGTTATCCCCGGGGTAGCTTTTATCCGTTGAGCGATGGCCCTTCCATGCGGAACCACCGGATCACTAAGCCCGACTTTCGTCCCTGCTCGACTTGTAGGTCTCGCAGTCAAGCTCCCTTGTGCCTTTACACTCTACGAATGATTTCCAACCATTCTGAGGGAACCTTTGGGCGCCTCCGTTACTCTTTAGGAGGCGACCGCCCCAGTCAAACTGCCCACCTGACACTGTCTCCCACCCCGATAAGGGGCGCGGGTTAGAATTTCAATACAGCCAGGGTAGTATCCCACCAACGCCTCCACCGAAGCTAGCGCTCCGGCTTCTCAGGCTCCTACCTATCCTGTACAAGCTGTACCAAAATTCAATATCAGGCTGCAGTAAAGCTCCACGGGGTCTTTCCGTCCTGTCGCGGGTAACCTGCATCTTCACAGGTACTATAATTTCACCGAGTCTCTCGTTGAGACAGTGCCCAGATCGTTACACCTTTCGTGCGGGTCGGAACTTACCCGACAAGGAATTTCGCTACCTTAGGACCGTTATAGTTACGGCCGCCGTTTACTGGGGCTTCGGTTCAAAGCTTCGCTTGCGCTAACCTCTCCCCTTAACCTTCCAGCACCGGGCAGGTGTCAGCCCCTATACTTCGCCTTGCGGCTTCGCAGAGACCTGTGTTTTTGCTAAACAGTCGCCTGGGCCTATTCACTGCGGCTTTTCCGGGCTATTCACCCTAAAAAGCACCCCTTCTCCCGAAGTTACGGGGTCATTTTGCCGAGTTCCTTAACGAGAGTTCTCTCGCACACCTTAGGATTCTCTCCTCGCCTACCTGTGTCGGTTTGCGGTACGGGCACCTTACATCTCACTAGAGGCTTTTCTTGGCAGCGTGGAATCAGGAACTTCGGTACTATATTTCCCTCGCCATCACAGCTCCGCCTTAATGGAAACGGGATTTGCCTCGTTTCCGGCCTAACTGCTTGGACGCGCATATCCAACAGCGCGCTTACCCTATCCTTCTGCGTCCCCCCATCGTTCAAACGATGTATAGGTGGTACAGGAATATCAACCTGTTGTCCATCGCCTACGCCTTTCGGCCTCGGCTTAGGTCCCGACTAACCCTGAGCGGACGAGCCTTCCTCAGGAAACCTTAGGCATTCGGTGGAAGGGATTCTCACCCTTCTTTCGCTACTCATACCGGCATTCTCACTTCTAAGCGCTCCACCAGTCCTTCCGGTCTGACTTCAACGCCCTTAGAACGCTCTCCTACCATCGACACCTAATGGTGTCAATCCACAGCTTCGGTGATACGTTTAGCCCCGGTACATTTTCGGCGCGGAGTCACTCGACCAGTGAGCTATTACGCACTCTTTAAATGGTGGCTGCTTCTGAGCCAACATCCTGGTTGTCTAAGCAACTCCACATCCTTTTCCACTTAACGTATACTTTGGGACCTTAGCTGGTGGTCTGGGCTGTTTCCCTTTCGACTACGGATCTTATCACTCGCAGTCTGACTCCCAAGAATAAGTATTTGGCATTCGGAGTTTGACTGAATTCGGTAACCCGTTGGGGGCCCCTAGTCCAATCAGTGCTCTACCTCCAATACTCTCATCTTGAGGCTAGCCCTAAAGCTATTTCGGAGAGAACCAGCTATCTCCAGGTTCGATTGGAATTTCTCCGCTACCCACACCTCATCCCCGCACTTTTCAACGTGCGTGGGTTCGGGCCTCCATTCAGTGTTACCTGAACTTCACCCTGGACATGGGTAGATCACCTGGTTTCGGGTCTACGACCTCATACTCATTCGCCCTATTCAGACTCGCTTTCGCTGCGGCTCCGTCTTATCAACTTAACCTCGCATGAAATCGTAACTCGCCGGTTCATTCTACAAAAGGCACGCCATTACCCATTAACGGGCTTTGACTACTTGTAGGCACACGGTTTCAGGATCTATTTCACTCCCCTTCCGGGGTGCTTTTCACCTTTCCCTCACGGTACTGGTTCACTATCGGTCACTAGGGAGTATTTAGCCTTGGGAGATGGTCCTCCCTGCTTCCGACGGGATTTCTCGTGTCCCGCCGTACTCAGGATCCACTCAGGAGGGAACGAAGTTTCAACTACAGGGTTTTTACCTTCTTTGACGGACCTTTCCAGGTCACTTCATTTACCCCGTTCCTTTGTAACTCCATGTTGAGTGTCCTACAACCCCAAGAGGCAAGCCTCTTGGTTTGGGCTAATTCCGTTTCGCTCGCCGCTACTCAGGAAATCGCATTTGCTTTCTCTTCCTCCGGGTACTTAGATGTTTCAGTTCCCCGGGTCTGCCTTCAGTACCCTATGTATTCAGGTAAAGATACTGTTCCATTACGAACAGTGGGTTTCCCCATTCGGAAATCTCCGGATCAAAGCTTACTTACAGCTCCCCGAAGCATATCGGTGTTAGTCCCGTCCTTCATCGGCTCCTAGTGCCAAGGCATCCACCGTGCGCCCTTTCTAACTTAACCGTTAAAAAGATCTTACAGATGCTTTGAAAAAAATTAATTGCCTTCTATCTATTATCTAGTTTTCAAGGAACAAGTTGTCCCAATCACAACGTGATTGATTCATTGGTGGAGCCTAGCGGGATCGAACCGCTGACCTCCTGCGTGCAAGGCAGGCGCTCTCCCAGCTGAGCTAAGGCCCCGTTTTGGGAAATGGAATGGTGGGCCTAAATGGACTCGAACCATCGACCTCACGCTTATCAGGCGTGCGCTCTAACCAGCTGAGCTATAGGCCCATTCACATAAATAATAAGCTTCTGCTTCCCAAGCTTATCGCGGGATTACTATTAAATTGAATGAATCACTCATTCAAAACTGAACAAAACAAAAGCGCTCTCGTAATTATCCTTAGAAAGGAGGTGATCCAGCCGCACCTTCCGATACGGCTACCTTGTTACGACTTCACCCCAATCATCTGTCCCACCTTAGGCGGCTGGCTCCATAAAGGTTACCTCACCGACTTCGGGTGTTACAAACTCTCGTGGTGTGACGGGCGGTGTGTACAAGGCCCGGGAACGTATTCACCGCGGCATGCTGATCCGCGATTACTAGCGATTCCGGCTTCATGTAGGCGAGTTGCAGCCTACAATCCGAACTGAGAATGGCTTTATGGGATTCGCTTACCTTCGCAGGTTTGCAGCCCTTTGTACCATCCATTGTAGCACGTGTGTAGCCCAGGTCATAAGGGGCATGATGATTTGACGTCATCCCCACCTTCCTCCGGTTTGTCACCGGCAGTCACCTTAGAGTGCCCAACTGAATGCTGGCAACTAAGATCAAGGGTTGCGCTCGTTGCGGGACTTAACCCAACATCTCACGACACGAGCTGACGACAACCATGCACCACCTGTCACTCTGTCCCCCGAAGGGGAAAGCCCTATCTCTAGGGTTGTCAGAGGATGTCAAGACCTGGTAAGGTTCTTCGCGTTGCTTCGAATTAAACCACATGCTCCACCGCTTGTGCGGGCCCCCGTCAATTCCTTTGAGTTTCAGCCTTGCGGCCGTACTCCCCAGGCGGAGTGCTTAATGCGTTAGCTGCAGCACTAAAGGGCGGAAACCCTCTAACACTTAGCACTCATCGTTTACGGCGTGGACTACCAGGGTATCTAATCCTGTTTGCTCCCCACGCTTTCGCGCCTCAGTGTCAGTTACAGACCAGAAAGTCGCCTTCGCCACTGGTGTTCCTCCAAATCTCTACGCATTTCACCGCTACACTTGGAATTCCACTTTCCTCTTCTGCACTCAAGTTCCCCAGTTTCCAATGACCCTCCACGGTTGAGCCGTGGGCTTTCACATCAGACTTAAAGAACCACCTGCGCGCGCTTTACGCCCAATAATTCCGGACAACGCTTGCCACCTACGTATTACCGCGGCTGCTGGCACGTAGTTAGCCGTGGCTTTCTGGTTAGGTACCGTCAAGGTACCAGCAGTTACTCTGGTACTTGTTCTTCCCTAACAACAGAACTTTACGACCCGAAGGCCTTCTTCGTTCACGCGGCGTTGCTCCGTCAGACTTTCGTCCATTGCGGAAGATTCCCTACTGCTGCCTCCCGTAGGAGTCTGGGCCGTGTCTCAGTCCCAGTGTGGCCGATCACCCTCTCAGGTCGGCTACGCATCGTCGCCTTGGTGAGCCATTACCTCACCAACTAGCTAATGCGCCGCGGGCCCATCTATAAGTGACAGCCGAAACCGTCTTTCCATCTTCTCTCATGCGAGAAAAGAACGTATCCGGTATTAGCTCCGGTTTCCCGAAGTTATCCCAGTCTTATAGGCAGGTTGCCCACGTGTTACTCACCCGTCCGCCGCTAATCTCAGGGAGCAAGCTCCCATCGATTCGCTCGACTTGCATGTATTAGGCACGCCGCCAGCGTTCGTCCTGAGCCAGGATCAAACTCTCCGAAGAAATGTTTGACTTGCTCATTTGCTTTTTTGATAGTGTGTGCTCACTTAAAATTTAACGTTGGCGCTTTGTTTTGTTCAGTTTTCAAAGAGCAATTTGTATCGTTCGTTTAGAAACGACTTTAATAATATATCAACTATATTATTTTTTGTCAACAACTTTATTCTTTCGCTGTCGACTTAGTTATTATATCTAGTATCAGAAATAAAAGCAAGAGTTATTTTAAAATAAATAAAATACATGAATCCATAGATAACAATGAATTTGGTTGTCCACCTAATAGCAAGAAAAAGCTTATCTTTTTAGGAGTAAACTTTTTCTTTAGCATTATAGTATTTCTTCTATATATCATTCACGATTAAACCCTAAATTGATTATTTGATCACTATCTTTCACCTTGATGATCGGTCTTGTTTGCGAGCTGGCATCAATAAAAATGATTTCAGCGATGAATCCAAGTTCAGTTTGACCTTGTTTCCCATGGAAAAGTTAGCGAATCCTGTTGCCATCCCGCAGTCTGCCAAACACCCGCCAATTGTGGCCTGTTAGACATCCGCCCTATTGCATTTCATTTAATAGCAATATATCCCCCCTATCAATCCAATTGAAATGGCATGATGGTATACATAGTCTTCTGCAATAGTGGTGCAGCATCAAAATGTTTCCTGGTTCCTCTAAAGCTTTGTCCATTAAAGGAACCAGGATTAAACAAATCATGGCCACATCGACTTTACTGCCTGCTTGCCAATTTTTAAATTCTCGTTTATATGTTTGTACTAACTCAAGATACAAATCCATATTTATTAGCATTACAATCTTTAATATACTTGAAATCATAAGAATTTTTACCCACACCCAAACACTGTAGTATATTTTTTGTAAAATCATCTAATACCAAAAAAAGACCCAGCATAATTGCCTGGGTCTTTTTTTATGGAAGAATTATTCTTCCGTATCTTTTTCAGTTACTTCATTTTCTTCGATTACAGTAGGTTCCGAATCAGAATCAGAATCAGAATCGGTATCTATTGTTGGACCCTGTTCTGTATCCATCTCTATTTCTTCTTCTTCTTCTCTTCCAACGATGGCTACCGTAGAAACATATTCATTATCTGCGGATTCGAGTCGGATGAGCTTAACACCCTGTGTGTTACGGCCCGTTTTAGAAATGCCTTCGACTTCCATTCGGATCAATACACCAGCTGCTGTAATCAGCATCAAATCCTCATCTACACCCGTTACTGTTTTCACAGCTATAAGTTCACCATTTTTCTCAGTGACATTACATGTTTTTATCCCTTTGCCTCCACGGCTTTGAATACGGTACTCTTCCGCAGAGGTCCGTTTTCCATAGCCGTTTTTCGTAACGATAAGGACTTCTTCATCATCTTCAAGAATTTCCATGCCGACCACTTCATCATTGGCCCTTAAGGAAATCCCTTTCACTCCCGCTGCAGTACGTCCCATTGTCCGTACATCCGTCTCAGGGAAACGAATCATCATCCCGGCTTTCGTTCCAATTATGATTTGCTTCTCTCCATTCGTAAGACGGACAGAAATCAATTCATCATCTTCACGTAAACCTAGGGCAATTAAACCGTTATTACGGATATTTGCAAACGAAGACAAAGGTGTACGCTTCGATATCCCATGTCTGGTCGTGAAGAATAAATACCAATCGTCAGCAAATTCCTTCACAGGTATGATTGCATTGACCCACTCACCTTTATCGACTTCCAACAAGTTGATAAGCGGCAACCCTTTTGCCGTCCTACCATATTCAGGTATTTCATATCCTTTGGAACGATAGACCTTACCTTTGTTAGTGAAGAATAATAGAGTGTCATGAGTCGAAGTGGTTAACAAGTGACCGACAAAGTCATCTGTATTCGTTCCCATACCCTGTATCCCGCGCCCTCCGCGTTTTTGACTGCGGTACGTGGTTGCAGGCAAGCGTTTAATATAACCGTTATGCGTCAGTGTCACGATTATATTTTCCTCTGGAATTAAATCCTCATCTTCAAGGCTTTCAAAGCCGGCCAATGTGATTTCAGTTCTCCGTTTATCATCAAAACGTTCTTTAATTTCAAGAAGCTCTTCACGAATAATTTCAAGAACCTTTTCCTCATCAGCAAGAATGGCTTTATATTCTGCAATTATAGCCATTAAAGCCTGATACTCATCTTCTATTTTTTCACGTTCCAGACCTGTCAAACGTTGTAAACGCATATCCAGGATAGCTTGCGCCTGTTTCTCGGAAAGCGAAAATTGTGTCATTAAGCCTTCACGGGCAATTTCCGTCGTTTGGGAACCACGGATTAATGAAATGACCGCATCCAAATTATCAAGTGCAATGCGCAAACCTTCCAAAATATGAGCACGGGCTTCCGCTTTCCGTAATTCAAATTCAGTCCTGCGCCGTATGACTACCTGCTGATGCTCTAAGTAATAGTGTAGGCATTGTTTTAAATTCAGCACTTTAGGCTGACCGTCCACCAAAGCAAGTAGATTGATTCCGAAGGTTGTCTGCATTGCAGTATGCTTATACAGGTTGTTTAAAAGGACATTTGCATTAACATCCTTGCGAAGTTCCATTACGATACGCATGCCATTACGATCCGATTCATCCCGTAAATCGGTAATGCCTTCGATTTTCTTATCTCGAGCAAGTTCTGCAATTTTTTCAATCAATCTTGCTTTATTCACTTGATAAGGGATTTCTTTAACAAGGATTACCTGTTTTCCATTGGGTTTTTCTTCAATCTCGACTCTCGCCCGTTGAATGATTGACCCTTTTCCAGTTTCATAGGCCTTCCTGATTCCGCTTCGTCCTAAAATTAAACCGGCTGTCGGGAAATCCGGACCAGGGATATATTCCATCAACTCTGGAATTGTAATTTCAGGATTCTTGCTTAAAGCCAATACGCCGTCAATTACCTCACCTAATTGATGGGGTGGAATATTGGTTGCCATCCCTACTGCTATACCTGATGAACCATTCACTAACAAGTTCGGGAAACGGGCTGGCATAACGGCTGGTTCTCTTTCTGAACCATCGTAGTTATCCTGGAAATTAACCGTATCTTTATTTAAATCGCGAAGTAACTCCATCGAGATCTTCGACATCCTTGCTTCTGTATACCTCATTGCGGCAGCTTGGTCTCCATCGACCGAACCGAAATTCCCGTGACCATCGACAAGCATATAACGATAGTTAAAAGGCTGCGCCATCCGTACCATCGTTTCATATACGGCAGAATCACCATGCGGGTGATATTTACCGATTACTTCCCCTACAATACGGGCTGATTTTTTAAATGGTTTATCCGAAGTCATTCCAAGATCATTCATTGCATAAAGAATTCTTCGGTGTACCGGTTTTAAACCGTCCCTTACATCAGGCAAAGCCCGAGACACAATTACGCTCATCGCGTAATCCAAAAATGATGTCCGCATCTCGGTACTTATATTTATTTCTTTTACACCTGATCTTTCATTTTCTGACATGGAGCCAACCTCCTATAAAAAGCTTATACTCTCATTTAGTTTTTACTGTACGTGTACTATGTAAAGAACAGGATGTAAAAAGCATCCTGTCAAAAAATCAGATATCGAGATTTTTTACATAAATTGCATTTTCTTCAATGAAGTTACGTCGCGGTTCCACCTTGTCGCCCATCAACATCTCGAAAGTCTCATCTGCCTCGGCAGCATCTTTCAAACTGACTTGAAGTAGAGTTCTTGTATCTGGGTTCATTGTCGTTTCCCACAATTGCTCTGGATTCATTTCCCCCAGCCCTTTATAACGCTGCAGGTTAGGCTTTGGAGTACTTGGCATACTAGCCAAGATTTCTTCAAGCTGCCGATCATTATAGGCATAATCCACTTTTTTCCCTTGCTGAATTTTGAAAAGTGGCGGCTGAGCAATATATATATATCCATACTCGATAATTTTTCTCATATAACGGTAGAAGAATGTCAACATCAGCGTTCTGATATGGGCACCATCCACATCCGCATCGGTCATGATAACAATTTTATGGTATCTAGCCTTTTCAATATTGAATTCATCACCAATGCCTGTTCCAAGTGCTGTGATGATCGTACCTATTTCTTCATTGTGCAGGATTCTATCCAATCGTGCTTTTTCAACATTCAGGATTTTACCTCTTAGCGGCAAAATGGCTTGGAAATGGCGGTCCCTTCCTTGTTTAGCAGAGCCTCCCGCCGAGTTTCCTTCAACGATGTACAATTCGCTGATAGCCGGATCCTTAGATGAACAATCTGCCAATTTCCCCGGTAGATTGGATACTTCCAAAGCACTTTTCCTTCGTGTCAATTCACGGGCTTTCTTGGCTGCCATACGGGCTCTTGCTGCCATAAGCCCTTTATCTATAATTTTTCTGGCCACTGCAGGATTTTCGTATAAGAAAGAATCAAGCCGTTCCGAAAGGATGGAATCAGTAACCGTCCTTACTTCAGAGTTTCCCAGTTTAGTTTTCGTCTGACCTTCAAATTGTGGTTCAGGATGCTTAATCGAAATGATTGCCGTTAGACCTTCCCGGACATCTTCACCGGAGAAATTGGAATCGGCTTCTTTTAAAAGACTATTTTTCCGTGCATAATCATTAATGACACGGGTCAAAGCAGTCTTGAATCCTGATTCATGTGTACCGCCTTCATAGGTATGGATATTATTAGCAAAAGAAAAGACATTACTGATATAGCTGTCATTATATTGCAATGCTAATTCAACAGAGATTCCATCTCTCTCGCCTTCCATGAAAATCGGTTCCTCATGAAGGACCTCTTTTGAACGGTTCAAATGCTCCACATAAGATTTGATGCCGCCCTCATAGTGGTATTCCCTGATTTTCTCTTCCTCTTCACGTTTATCTTCAATGATCAGTTTCAAGCCTTTATTCAGGAACGCAAGCTCACGGATACGTGTGGCTAATGTATCAAAATCATATTCCAAGGATTCCGTGAAAATTTGACCATCAGGAATGAAGTGTACAGTCGTACCTGTATGATCGGTTTCCCCGATAACTTTCAAATCTTCTTTAGGAACCCCACGGTTGAATTGCTGATAATGGATTTTACCTTCACGATGAACATAAACTTCCAATACCGTGGATAAAGCATTTACTACTGAAGCTCCCACACCATGCAGACCACCGGAGACCTTGTAACCTCCGCCGCCAAATTTACCGCCCGCATGAAGGACCGTCATGATTACTTCTACAGCTGGCCGTCCCATTTTTTCATGGATACCTACTGGAATACCCCGACCATTATCGACTACTGTTATGCTATTGTCTTCTTCGATCGTCACTTTGATTTCAGTACAGAAACCAGCTAGTGCCTCATCGATACTATTATCGACAATTTCCCAAACAAGATGGTGAAGTCCTTTTGCAGAGGTAGTACCGATATACATCCCCGGACGTTTACGAACTGCTTCTAAGCCTTCTAAAACCTGTATCTGATTCTCATCGTATGCCTGAGCTTGTACTTCTTTTTGTTCCATTGTCATACGTATCACCTACACTTTTCTTTTGGCATTTATCAATTTTTCAGGAGTAATTATTACGTTATGGCTACAATTCAAAGAATATCTATATCATCGATTAAGAACGATGGCTGCATTGAACGCTTTTTTAAAGTGGACGATGCAAGCGGTGAATAATAGACCTGTTTATCCGTTACCACAATCGATTTAACCGAGTTTTTTGCTAAATGGTAAGTTACATCAGACTTTTTCTCCAGAAATTCACTCATGATTGGAGAAGCCTGGAGCAGCTTCTTATCTAAAATGGCTATGACATCGTCCGTTTTCACAAGAATGTCTTCACCAATATGGAGATACATTCATTCACCTCATCATTTAACCTTTTTTATACTTCCTTGACTAACATAAAAGGTGGACGCTTCTCTTAGGGTTTGATGATCGATTCCATCAACGGAGGGTGTCGTCACAAATGTTTGCACTTTCCCTTGTATCGTATTCAGTAAATGGGATTGACGGAAATCGTCGAGTTCCGATAACACATCATCCAATAATAAAATGGGATACTCGCCGATTTCTTCATGGATCAGCTCAATTTCGGCAAGTTTCAATGACAGGGCAGTTGTACGTTGTTGTCCTTGTGAACCATATGTCTGGACATCACGGTCATTCACAAAAAAAACCAGGTCGTCACGATGAGGACCTACCAGTGTTACACCCCGCTCAATTTCCCTTGTTTTTATTTTATCAAATTTTTCTGTGTATACTTCTATCATTTTCGTCAAATCCATAGATTCTGATACATCAAGCGACGGTTTATATTGGATTTTCAATACTTCTAGATTTCTGGAGATCCCCGAGTGAATCGGCTCTGCCCATTGCTGGAGCTTTAAAAGAAACTGGTACCTTCTTTCGACAATTTTCGCTGCATACTGAATAAATTGGTCAGTTAGCACGTCAAGCATCGTCGTATCCGTTTGTTTCCGGGTCTGCAGAAGCTTTAAGTAATGATTTCTTTGTTGAAGTATTTTATGATATTGGCTCATATCATGAAGGTATACGGGAGAAACCTGGCCAATTTCCATATCTATAAAACGGCGTCTGACTAAAGGACTCCCCTTTACAAGGTTAAGATCCTCAGGCGCAAACATGACCACATTCATATTTCCGACATATTGACTCAACTTTCTTTGTTCAATATGGTTGCACTTCGCCTTTTTCCCTTTTTTTGAAATGGTCAGCTCAAGTGGTATTGAGGTATTTCTCTTTCTAACTCTTCCTTCTATTTTAGCATACTCTTCATCCCAGCGAATAAGTTCTTTATCATTTGAGGTACGATGAGATTTTGCCATTGCTAAAACGAAAATGGATTCCATGACATTTGTTTTCCCTTGAGCATTTTCGCCGAGGATTACGTTGACTTTATTTTCAAAAGTCAGATTCAGTTCGGTATAGTTGCGGTAATTTCTCAAACTTATATTTTCAATATACATATTCCGCTCTTCCCTTATGTTTTAGCTTGTAATTGTGTAGGTGCCAAATCCAGGAATTTCTATTTTATCACCTGATCTTAATTTTCTGCCTCTTCTCACGTCTAATTCGCCATTAATGTAAACTTCGTATTCACTTAAGAACCATTTTGACATTCCGCCGCTTTGGATTAAATCGGCCAATTTCAAGAATTGTCCTAGTGTAATATATTCTGTGCTGATTTTTATGGAGTCCATTTCATGCTTCACTCATTTCCAAGTAGTCTTTTAATACTTCATTTTACTAAATTAATCCCATTAAGACAAAGTATAGCTTTTTCAGCTCTTGTTTTTAGCGGTTCTGAGTTCCGTACGGAATTTAAAAAATCCTAAAAACCCTTTGGGAACCTATGTTAAAAATAAAAAAATTAAAGGCCTGCTAAACAAGCCTTTAATTTTTTTGAAATATTATTTTTGCTTAATAAGTCCTTACCGGCAGAATTAATTGCAGCATGGAATCATCATGTAGTGGACGAATGACAAACGGTCGCATTGCACCGGTGAAATTAATTTTTATATCGGAACCTTCCAATGCCTTTAAAGCATCCATTACAAATTTGGCACTGAATGAGATTTTCAAATCTTCACCTTCAATGGCTTCTGCCTGAACCTCTTCAATTACTTTACCAATTTCAGGGGTATTGGAAGAGACTTCGATTATACGGCCTTCCAGGGTTGTCAATTTGACGACATTATTTCTTCCTTCTCTCGCCAATAAAGAAGCCCTATCGATAGCTTGGAGAAAATCTTTAGTATGAACAGTTACATCCGTTTTACTATCTGATGGAATCAAGCGTGATGTATCAGGATAATTCCCTTCAAGAAGTCTTGAGAAAAATAATAAATTTTCAGCTTTGAAAAGTACTTGATTGTCGGTAATGACGATCTCAATGAGTTCGTTTGTATCATCAAGGATTTTACTCAACTCATTCAGACTTTTACCTGGGATTACAACGCTATAAGTCCCTGTAATTTTATTTTCTATTTTGGCTGTTCTCATGGCCAGCCTATGACTATCTGTTGCAATACAGGTCAATTCGTCATCTTGAACCTTCAAGTTTACACCTGTCAAGATGGGACGTGTTTCTGACGTGGACACTGCAAAACCCGTTTGGCGAATAAGGGTCTTTAAAAGATCCGTTGGAAGTTTGAAAATATTTTCTTCTTCAATGATCGGAAGATGTGGATATTCCTCAGGATCTAGTCCATTTAGATTAAATTCAGCTTTACCTGAGCGGATAATCGTTTGAAAGTTGTTTTCCACTTCAATTTCTACAGTATCCATCGGTAGCTTTTTGACAATTTCACTGAAAAAACGGGCATTCAGTACAATACCGCCGCTACTTTTAACTTCAACAATCTCATCTCCGTCAACTTCAGCTGGGATGAATGATTGGATGGAGATATCTGAGTCACTTCCTGTTAGAGTGACGCCCTCACTAGTAACGCTTATTTTTATTCCCGTCAGAATCGGAATCGTCGTCCTTGATGTGACTGCTTTCATTACTTCTTGGACACTATGAACTAATCGATCTCTTTGGATTATAAATCTCATGTTTCATCCTCCAATTTTTTTATTGCCGAATAGGCATATTTATTAATAATTTTTATTAAAAAAGATAGTAGTAATAGTAGTAGGGCCTGTTGATATGTGGATAAGTCCACTTAACCTAAGGAAAAACAGTCTATCCACTTGTGGACAGACTGTGTGTAAGTAGTCGTCAGTTATACACAATATCCAGAATCGATTATACCCTCAGCTGGTCCTGTATTTCTTTAACCTGGCGTTGAAGCTGGGTATCCGTTTGCATGAGTTTAGAAATCTTTTCATGCGCATGGATAACGGTCGTATGATCGCGACCTCCAAATTCATCTCCTATCTTAGGCAGGGATGAGTCTGTTAATTCCCTGGAAAGATACATGGCAATCTGTCTTGGAAAGGCTACGGATTTAGTCCGTTTTTTCGCCTTGAAATCCTCAAGTTTGACACTATAATGTTCACCAACCGTCTTCTGGATTTCTAAGATGGTGATTATTTTAGGCTTTGAGCTTGGGATGATGTCTTTTAATGCTTCAGCTGCCAAATCGGCATTTATATCTTTATTAATTAATGAAGAATAAGCGACGACACGAATAAGTGCACCCTCAAGCTCACGAATATTGGAATCGATTTGGTTGGCAATATAGAGCATGACTTCATTCGGGATATCAAGACCCTCAGCTTTTGCCTTTTTACGCAAAATGGCAATCCGCGTTTCTAGATCAGGAGGTGTGATATCCGTGATCAAACCCCACTCAAACCTGGAACGGAGGCGATCCTCAAGTGTAGGGATCTCTTTTGGTGGACGGTCACTGGAAATGACGATCTGTTTGCTTTCTTCATGCAACGCATTGAATGTATGGAAAAACTCTTCTTGGGTTTGTTCTTTTCCCGCAAGAAATTGAATATCATCAATTAATAAAACATCTACACTCCGGTATCTATCTCGAAATTCCCCAGCTTTATTATCCCGGATGGAGTTTATGAATTCATTCGTGAATTTTTCAGACGATAAATAAACGACCTTTGCATTTGGATTATGCTCAAGAACATAATGCCCGATTGCATGCATTAAATGAGTTTTCCCAAGGCCTACGCCTCCGTATATAAATAAGGGATTATAAGCTTTGGCTGGAGCTTCTGCGACAGCGAGAGACGCGGCATGGGCAAACCGATTGCCGGAGCCGATGACAAATGTATCGAAGGTATTTTTCGCATTCAGCATATGCTGTGGAAATGCAGCATGCTCTTTATCCCGTTTCTTAATCTTTTTAGGCTGAACAGGAACGGTAAAATCATCATCTTCTTGATTGGGGGGAATGATGAATTTTGCTTCCAATTCCTCACCTGTAAGCTCAAACAATACATCAGAAATAAGATGGGAATAGCGTTCTTCAAGCCAATCCCTGGCAAATTCATTGGGAGCGGTGACTGTTAATGTATCACCTTGCAGTAAATAGGCCTTGGTGGATTTAAGCCAAGTTTCAAAGCTTGGTTTACTGATTTTTTTTTCGATTTTTCCGAGCGCCTGGTTCCAGAGGCTATCGATATTATCCAAACTTATCCCTCCTTTGCAAAATATTTTTAATAATAGTTTCTAAAATGTATAGGCACAAATAAACTCATCGATTGCCGTCTTTATATAAATTTTGACAGCAAAGGTTCGGTGAGCTGTATAAGGGATTTTTGTGTAGTGTAATGTGAAGTCCCTAAAACTATATCTTGCGCTGTACAACCTTTGTACAGACTACATCTGGTAAGCCGGTGTAGATTTGGATGTTTATTCATCAACAGGTATTTTGAGAAATATATAATAAAGAAGAAAAAAGGGTTTTCGACAATATCCACCATCTGTGGACAAATTAATATACACAGGTCGAATAAGCTATCCACATGTTATACACAGTCTGTGGATAACCGTTACCTGTTGATAAAGTTATTCAGAGTGAAAACACAAATATAATATCAGAAATTCAGGCGTCTTGCAATGGGTTAGAAAACTTTATCCACAACTTACCGAGCTTGTGGGAAAAACTTTTCCACAGGCTATTGTTATGTGCAAAAGTCTATAAATTGGGTTGTGGATAGAAAAAAACATGTCGAATTTTATCCACAGACCATGATTATGAATTGGATTAATTTAATTTTATTTTTGGATAAACCAAGTTGTTCAAGCTGGAAAACCTACATTGATAAAAATCGAATGATACATATAGAAGATGGTTTAGGTTCATCCAAATTATGTCGGATGCTAGTCGATCAATTGAAGATACCTCGGGAATCTCATATATTTATTCGTGGAGGAATCGATGAAATTTTCCTCTCCCCAAAAATTTCTATATCAGTTCGGAGCAAAATCATTTACAATAGGCTAGGTAGTAAAAAAAGACCTACTGGACATTGAGCACTAAAAAGAAATATTTTTTTGGATGAGGTTGACAAGTAGAAACCTCCATCTATATAATTGTAAAGACTGTCTTTAACTGTTATTCCTCAGGGAGGTGTCATATAATGAAAAGAACTTATCAACCGAATAACCGCAAACATAGTAAAGTTCACGGTTTCCGTGCACGTATGAGCACGAAAAACGGACGTAGAGTAATCGCAGCACGTCGCCGTAAGGGCAGAAAAGTATTATCTGCATAGACCACTGAAAAGTCTCAGTGGTCTTTTTTCGCAAAATAAGGGATTTACTGAGACTCAATTCATGTAATGAAGGTGTAAAAATGAAAAAAAAGTTAAGGATTAAGAAAGAGGATGAATTTCAGCTTGTTTTTAAAAAAGGTGAATCTTCTGCTAATCGGCAATTTGTTGTCTATGTCCTTGAAAAGCCAGATCAGGATTATTTTCGGATCGGCCTTTCAGTCAGTAAAAAAATCGGGAACGCCGTTGTAAGGAACCAAATTAAAAGATACATACGGCAAGCGTTTTTGGAATTGAAAGAAGATATAGAAGAGGGTAAGGATTATATTGTGATTGCTCGAAAACCAGTGGCGGAGATGGACTTTTTCCAGGTGAAAAGCAGCTTGATCCACGTCCTGAAACGTTCTAAATCACTAAACTTTAAAATGAAAAAACAATAAAGTCCCCTTTATATCGAATACTAAGCATTCCTCGGATCATGTAGTTACTTGAGAAAAGATAATATAGAAAATTCCTATTGGAACTGTAGAAAAATGTGGATTACTTATTCTTGAAATCTGCTAATAAACAGTTCACAATTGTTTCAAAAAAGATTGATTGCAGTTAGGAGGAAATTACGGTTGAAAAAACGAATATTACTCATTATTGGACTAGCCTCGATAATGATGCTGTTAGCAGGGTGTACGGAAATTAAAGAACCTATTACTGCGGATAGTGAAGGTTTTTGGAATTCATACATTGTCTATCCATTATCAGCCCTGATCATTTGGCTTTCTGAAGCATTTGGCGAGAATTATGGTTTGGGAATCATCGGTGTTACATTAATCATTCGCTTAGCATTACTTCCACTAATGATCAAACAGGTGAAAAGCTCGAAAGCAATGCAGGCCATTCAGCCTGAGATGAAAGAACTTCAAGCAAAATACAGCTCAAAAGATGCTGCCACACAACAAAAACTACAGCAAGAAACAATGGCTTTATTTTCAAAATATAATGTGAATCCATTGGCGGGATGTTTGCCGATAGTGGTGCAAATGCCGATTTTGATCGGATTTTACCATGCCATCAGCCGTACGGAAGAAATTTCTTTACATAGTTTTCTTTGGTTTGATTTAGGTTCCCCGGATCCTTTTTATGTTTTACCGGTGGTTGCTGGTATTACGACTTTTATCCAGCAGAAGATGTCCATGGCTGGAATGAACTCCAATCCACAAATGGCGGCACAAATGACCATGATGCTTTACATCATGCCAATTATGATTGTTGTTTTTGCTATTAATTTCCCCGCTGCTCTTTCTCTTTACTGGGTAGTAGGTAACCTTTTTGGTATCGTTCAAACATATTTCATTAAAGGTCCGGATCTTAGAAAAGCAGCTGCGGAAAACGCGGGAGGGGCAAAGAAAAAGTGAAAAAGGTAACTGCTACAGGACAATCTGTCGAAGAAGCAGTAAATTTAGCTTTAGCTCAACTGAACAGCACTAAGGATCGCGTGGAGATAGAAATAGAAGATGAAGGCAAAAAAGGATTTTTTGGTTTATTTGGTGCAAGGAAGGCGATTGTCCATGTGACATTGCCTGCCGATCCCATTGAAGAGACACTTGAATTTTTGAAGAATGTCAGCGTGGAAATGGGAGTCAATGCAGAAATTGATGTCCACCGTAAAGGTAAGAACGTAACATTCCATTTATCAGGTGAGAAAATAGCATTATTAATTGGAAAAAGGGGTCAAACACTAAATTCTCTTCAGTATTTAGCGCAGCTGGTTGCAAATCGATATTCGAAGCAGTTTTTGAATATTACTGTGGATGCAGAAGATTATCGAAATCGCCGCAATGAAACTTTAATCCAATTGGCTGATAGAATGGCAATTAAAGCCAAGAAAACAGGTAAGGCTGTTTCACTGGAGCCGATGCCTTCCTATGAACGGAAGGTCATCCATAATGCTCTCCTGCATTATCCAAAAATAAAAACAACTTCAAGTGGGACGGAACCATATCGCCATTTGGTCATTACTCCACTCAAATGAACCTTCTGCTTTAAAGCAGGGGTTCTTTTTTTTTAGGACATAATATCGATGTGTGTCGAATATCTTTTTATAAAAGGATAATTCAACAATTACTGACAACTCTTTTTATATTCCCATGATAAAGAAAAGGGAATGGAATAAAGGGAGGCTGGCGATATTTGTTATTCACATGTGGATAAGTTAAAATGAATGTTACAGAATATGGATTCATTGCATGTGGATAACCCTTGAAAGGAAGGAGTATCTACTTTTTTTCATGAATATACTGTGGTATTGTAGTAATTTAGGGATTCGACGATTTTATTATCAGAAAAAAATAGAAACATCAATATATAAGAGGTGAAAGCATGGAATTCGATACAATCACCGCTATCTCTACTCCCTTAGGGGAAGGGGCAATCGCCATCGTTAGAATCAGCGGTGATGAGGCCATAGAAATAGCCGATAGGATCTTTAAAGGACCAGGTGGAAAAGGATTGCTTGAAGTGAAATCACATACGATTCATTATGGCCACCTAATCCAGCCTAAAACAGGTGAAATCATAGAGGAAGTCATGGTTTCGGTCATGAAGGGTCCAAAGACATTTACAAGAGAAGATGTAGTTGAAATAAATTGTCACGGTGGAATAGTTTCGGTCAATCGGGTATTACAGCTCATTCTCTCACAAGGTGCTCGTTTAGCAGAACCTGGTGAATTTACGAAACGGGCTTTTTTGAATGGCAGGATCGATCTTTCTCAAGCTGAGGCCGTTATGGATTTAATCCGTGCTAAAACGGATAAAGCCATGAATGTTGCATTAGGTCAAATGGAAGGCCGGCTTTCGAAATTAATCCAAAACCTACGTCAAGAAATTTTACAGACCCTCGCTCAAGTCGAGGTAAATATAGATTATCCGGAATATGATGATGTCGAAGAAATGACGCATCGTTTATTTTTGGAAAAAGGCAGTTATGTGAAGACTGAAATAGAGAAACTGCTTCACACGGCCCAACAAGGGAAAATCTTGCGGGATGGGCTTGCGACGGTTATCATAGGGCGCCCCAATGTCGGAAAATCTTCTTTGCTTAACAGCTTGGTTCATGAAAATAAAGCGATTGTCACTGATATCCCAGGTACAACACGTGATGTAATTGAAGAGTATGTCAATGTTCGCGGTGTACCGCTTAAACTTGTCGATACAGCAGGAATACGCGAAACGGAAGATATCGTTGAACGAATTGGAGTTGAACGGTCCCGTGCAGTATTAAAAGAGGCGGATCTAATATTACTTGTATTGAACTATTCCGATGATTTTACAACGGAAGATGAAAAACTATTCCAAGCGGTTGATGGAATGGATGTTATCGTTATCATCAATAAAACCGACCTTCCACAGAAAATCGATTTGGCAAAGGTTAAGGAAAAGGCGGCATCCCATAAGGTTGTTTCCACTTCTTTACTTGAGGATAAAGGGGTCGATGAATTGGAAGAAGCCATCGCTTCACTATTTTTTGAGGGATCTTTAGAAACGGGAGACCTGACCTATGTTTCCAATGCCAGGCATATAGCTTTGCTAGGACAGGCATTACAGTCAATCGAAGACGCAATCGAAGCTATTGAAATGGGTACGCCGGTTGATTTGGTTCAAATTGATTTCACGAAAGCATGGGAGCTTCTTGGGGAAATCATTGGTGAAAGCGTTCAGGATAATTTAATCAACCAATTGTTCTCACAATTTTGTTTAGGAAAATAAGCGTAAAAGGAGGAAAAGGATATGCAATACGAAGCAGGTAGCTATGATGTCATTGTTATTGGTGCTGGTCATGCTGGTAGTGAAGCTGGCCTTGCGGCTGCAAGAGTCGGAGCTAAAACGTTGATGATCACCATTAACTTGGATATGGTCGCCTTTATGCCATGCAATCCGTCCGTTGGTGGGCCGGCAAAAGGTATAGTTGTTAGGGAAATTGACGCTTTAGGCGGTGAAATGGGAAAAAATATCGATAAGACCCATATCCAAATGAGGATGCTGAATACTGCTAAAGGTCCGGCTGTTCGAGCGTTGCGGGCGCAGGCAGATAAATTTCTCTATCAACAAGAAATGAAAAAGACGATAGAAGACCAAGAAAATTTGACATTGATTCAGGGAATGGTAGAAGAATTAATTGTTGAAAATGACGTTTGTACGGGTGTAATCACTAAAACTGGTGCGGTGTATCGTGCGAAAACTGTCGTAATAACGACGGGAACATATTTACGCGGTGAAATCATATTAGGGGAACTGAAATATTCAAGCGGTCCTAATAATCAACAGCCTTCCATCAGGCTATCTGAACATTTAGAGCAGTTAGGATTTGATTTGGTCCGTTTTAAAACGGGGACACCACCACGTGTCAATAGTTCTTCCATAGATTACAGCAAAACGGAAATTCAGCCTGGTGATGAAGTGCCACGTGCATTTTCTTATGAAACCACAAAGTTCATCACTGATCAATTACCTTGCTGGTTAACGTATACGAATGAGGGAACACATCAGCTCATTGATGATAATCTACACCGTTCACCAATGTATTCCGGAATGATAAAGGGAACTGGACCTCGTTATTGTCCTTCGATAGAAGATAAAGTCGTCCGTTTTAATGATAAACCACGGCATCAAATCTTCCTGGAACCTGAAGGTCGCAATACAAAGGAAGTTTATGTGCAAGGTTTATCTACCAGTTTGCCTGAAGATGTACAAGTGAAAATCCTACAAACCATTCCAGGACTCGAAAAGGCGGAAATGATGCGGGCTGGATATGCAATAGAATATGATGCTATCGTTCCTACGCAGCTTTGGCCCACACTGGAAACGAAAAAAATCAAAAATCTGTATACTGCTGGCCAAATTAACGGGACATCCGGCTACGAGGAAGCAGCAGGACAAGGATTGATGGCCGGTATTAATGCAGGATTGAATGCAATAGGTAAAGAAGAACTGATTTTAAGCCGTTCGGATGCCTATATTGGTGTTCTCATTGATGACCTTGTAACGAAAGGTACGAATGAACCATACCGATTGCTTACTTCACGAGCAGAATATCGTTTATTGTTGCGTCATGATAATGCCGATTTGCGCTTAACGGAAATTGGATTCAATATCGGAATGATCCAAGAAGAACGTTACAATCGTTTCCTTTTGAAAAAAGAAGCGGTTGAAATGGAAAAAGAACGACTAAAATCAAATTTCATCAAACCGACTAAAGAGGTACAAGAAATCATTACAGCAAGTGGCGGCAGTGAGTTGAAGGATGGAATCCGTGCCTCTGATTTATTGAAACGGCCTGAGATGGATTATTCCCATATTCAGAAGTTGGCGCCAAGTGATGTCGAACTGAGCGATGAAGTGACGGAACAGGTCGAAATCCAGATCAAGTATGAAGGTTATATCGAAAAATCTCTACAGCAAGTCGATCGCCTGAAAAAAATGGAGAATAAAAAGATTCCAGAGAATATCGATTATGATGCAATTTCTGGTCTAGCAACGGAAGCACGTCAAAAATTAAAGCAGGTCCACCCGCTATCAGTAGCTCAGGCTTCAAGAATTTCCGGTGTGAATCCCGCTGATGTTTCCATTTTGCTTGTTTATTTGGAACAAGGTAAAATTGCCAGAGTATCTCAGTAATGGAAATACCCGAAAAGGATTGAAGAAAACATGAATATTGAACAGTTCCAACAAGCACTGCAGGAGAAAGGGATCGAGCTTTCTCCTCACCAGCTTGATCAGTTTGACACTTATTATCGATTATTGGTGGAATGGAACGAAAAGATGAACTTAACAGCCATCACTAATAAGGAAGAAGTTTATCTAAAGCATTTTTATGATTCAATCAGCGCAGCCTTCTATTTCGACTTTAACAAGTCATATCGAATTTGCGATGTTGGGGCTGGAGCCGGATTTCCGAGTATTCCATTGAAGATTTGTTTCCCTGATATCCACGTATCGATTGTGGATTCTTTGAATAAGCGAATCTCTTTTTTGAATCACCTTGCTGAGTCCTTACAATTAAAGGGAGTTTCCTTCTATCATGACCGGGCGGAAACCTTCGCCCAAAAACCGGAGCATCGCGAATCCTATGATATTGTCATGGCAAGAGCGGTAGCCAGGATGTCCGTTTTAAGTGAACTATGTTTGCCGCTTGTTAAGCCAAACGGGATGTTCATTGCCATGAAAGCGGCTAGTGCACAGGATGAAATGGACACAGGGAAAAAGGCCATTTTTACATTAGGCGGAGAAATCGAAGAAATTCATCCTTTCACATTGCCAGAGGAAAATAGTGAAAGAAACATCATTACAGTAAAAAAAGTGAAGAAGACTCCTAAAAAATACCCAAGAAAACCAGGGACACCGAATAAGCAGCCTATTGAATAACCTCTATTATATGGAGATGGTTTCATATTAAGCGTAAATGATTCGGATATATGGCTGGTACTATTTTCTTTTACTATAAATGTACGAGCTTATTATCAATATTGTATTTGCCAACAAAAGGCAATTTTTCGGTACAATGTCAAACGTGTGCCAGATTTTACAGTTGGGCTAGAAAGTCGGCGATTTTTCTTTTTGATTCAGGGAAATAATCTTGGGCAAGCCGGCGATATTTATAATAACTGGCCGTCAATTCCTCATTATTGCCTTGATGACGCCAGTCGACATGTTTTTCACAGTGAAGGGCCATATGTATAACCATGTCGGGAAATGTATGCAGGACTTGTCCTTTAAATAGAGAATATGTTATTTGGGAGTTTTAAAAGGTGGTGTAGGAAGATGAAGCATCCTTTTTCGCGGTTCTTTGGGTTTGGCGAAAAAGAAGAACAGCAACTAGAGATGGAGACACCTAGCAATAATAATGAAGAGATAAGAAAAATTTCCATTTCTGATATTGTGCCTAATCGATTTCAACCAAGGACCGTTTTTAATGACGATAAAATTGCTGAATTGGCTCAAACGATTCATACACATGGAATCATTCAACCAATTGTAGTAAGGGCTTATGGACAGGGGAAATATGAAATCATTGCTGGTGAGCGTCGTTTTCGAGCCATGCAAAAGCTTGGCTGGGAATTGGCACCTGCAATAATCAAAGATTTCACCGATACAGAAACGGCTTCTGTTGCGCTGATAGAAAACCTTCAGCGTGAAGAACTGACACCGATTGAAGAAGCTTTGGCTTACGGTAAACTATTGGAGCTGCATAGTTTAACCCAAGAAGCTCTGGCACAAAGACTGGGAATAGGACAATCTACCGTGGCGAATAAGCTTCGGTTGCTTAAGCTGCCCCAAGAGGTTCAAGATGCACTTCTTCAAAAGCAAATTACGGAACGCCATGCCCGCTCGTTGATACCGTTAAAAAGTCCAGAAAAGCAGCTTAAACTGCTTTTGGAAATCATCGAAAAGGGGTTAAACGTCAAGCAGACCGAAGAGCAGGTCGTCAAGCTCTTAACGGGTACTGTGCAAAAGCCGAAACCTAAGCGGAAAGCGTTTAGTAAAGACATGAGGATTGCCGTGAATACTATACGCCAATCACTCAGTATGGTTACAGACAATGGAATAAATTTGGATGCAGAGGAAGAAGAATTCGAGGAGTATTATCAATTCACGATTAAAATACCTAAGAAAAAAACTTGATTCCCTATCCTTAACCCTGCTTGGTAGTCTCTGATTACCAAGCTTTTTTTATTTTGTCGCCAACACTGGCATTTGCCATCTCAAAAAGGTTTCAATTTTTCCGGTATTTAATGCTGTTTAGATATATTTCAATTTTTAAGAGGAATTTAAGAAAACGATTTCTTCCAGTAACATTCATGATAAAATAGAAAGAAATAAATGGATCTACGGTAAAAGTTAATAGATATAGCGTGATGAAGATAGTTGAAAGCAGGTGAATTCGTGGGTAAGATTCTCGCCATTGCCAATCAAAAAGGCGGTGTTGGAAAAACGACAACTTCTGTCAGTCTAAGTGCTTGTCTTGCATACATAGGACAGAAAGTCTTAATGGTCGATATCGATCCGCAGGGAAATGCTACAAGCGGGGCAGGTATCGATAAAGCAGATGTGGAACAATGTATTTATGATGTATTGGTTGATGATGTCGAGGCCAGTACCGTCATCATGGAAACAAAGGTAGAAAATTTATATGCTATACCTGCGACCATTCAACTTGCAGGTGCTGAAATTGAACTTGTTCCAACCATCTCAAGGGAAGTCCGATTAAAAAGGGCATTGGAAGAGGTGCAAAGCCAATATGATTACATTGTGATTGACTGTCCTCCATCATTGGGTTTGCTCACGCTTAATGCATTAACGGCAGCTGATGCCGTTTTGATTCCTGTACAATGTGAATATTATGCACTGGAGGGCTTGAGCCAACTTTTGAATACGGTCCGTCTCGTCCAAAAGCATTTGAACCATGATTTGAAAATCGAGGGTGTGCTATTGACGATGTTGGATGCCAGAACAAACTTAGGTATCCAGGTTATAGAAGAAGTCAAAAAATACTTTCAGGATAAAGTCTATCAAACCATCATCCCCCGCAATGTCCGTTTGAGTGAAGCACCGAGCCATGGGGAACCAATAATTATATATGATCCAAAGTCACGAGGAGCGGAGGTCTATCTAGAACTGGCAAAGGAAGTGGTATCAAATGGCTAAAGGACTTGGCAAAGGACTTAACGCACTTTTCAACAATGGGGAAATCAGTAAAGATGAAATCGTGCGCGAAATCAAATTAAGGGAATTAAGGCCAAATCCTTATCAGCCCCGAAAGAGCTTCCGACTTGAAGCTATAGAGGAATTAAAGCAATCTATCATGGAACACGGGATATTACAGCCGATTATTGCCCGGAAAAGCATTAAGGGATATGAAATCGTGGCAGGGGAAAGGCGTTATCGTGCTGCTAAGGAAGCGGGTTTAAAGACAGTTCCGGTTGTTGTGAGGGAATTGAATGAACAGCAGATGATGGAACTGGCGATTTTGGAAAACCTGCAACGGGAAGATTTAAATCCGATTGAGGAAGCGGCTGCTTATCAAACACTTCTTGAAAAATTGGAATTTACCCAGGAGCAGTTGGCCAATCGCTTGGGTAAAAGCCGACCCCATATCGCGAATTATGTCAGATTACTGTCTTTGCCTGAAGGGATTAGGAGTTATATCTCCGATGGGGAAATTTCCATGGGGCATGGCCGAGCATTACTGGGTTTAAAGAAAAAAGAGATGCTAAAGCCAGTAGTGGATAAAATCCTCAAAGAAGGAATGAATGTCAGACAGCTAGAGCAATATATACATCAATTGAATGATACCGTTTCACGTGAAACCAAAACTAAGAAACAAGAGAAAAAGGATATATTCATAAAGCAGCGGGAGTCAAGTCTGCGTGAAAGACTAGGAACGAGTGTAACGATAAAACAAAGTAAGAAAAAAGGGAAAATAGAAATCGAATTCTTTTCAAAAGAAGATCTAGAGAGAATTTTGGACTTGATCGATCAAGAGAACCTTTCCTCTTAGATTGCCTTTATGAAAAGATAGTGGCAACAGAAGTTAGATCTATTTTTCACTGTAGAAAATTAGGTGGATGAGATGGTATTATTAGGGGCTTTGGTGAATGGTGCCTGCATTTTAATCGGTTCGATTTTGGGAAGGTTTTTACAACATATACCTGAAAAGATAAAAGAAACGGTCATGAGCGGGATCGGTTTAGCCGTCATGGTCTTAGGCTTGCAGATGGGGCTGAAAAGTGATCAGTTCCTCATTGTCATTTTAAGTATTGTTGGAGGGGCAGTCCTTGGCGAATGGATGGATCTTGAGGCAAGGCTTAATTCTTTAGGCAATTGGATTGAACGCAGGATGAAAGCGACTGAAGGAACTTCGATATCTCAGGGGTTTGTAACGGCTACGCTCATATTTGGCATTGGGGCGATGGCCATTATCGGTGCCCTGGATAGTGGTATCCGGAATGATCATGACGTTTTGATAACAAAAGCGATCATCGATGGATTTACAGCGCTGGTCCTCGCCAGTACGCTTGGCATAGGTGTACTTTTTTCAGCATTTCCAATCATTCTTTATGAGGGATTTTTAGCAATTTTTTCAAGACAAATCAATACGATGATCCCAACCGCTTTAATGGATTCCTTCATATTGGAAATGACGGCAACTGGAGGAGTCATGATTTTAGCCATTGGTTTGAATATTATCGGTGTCACCAAAATAAGGGTGGCCAATCTGCTTCCAGGCATAATGATTACCGTCATTCTGGTTACTATCATGTATTATGTATAAAAAAGAAGGAAGGGGTAAACCCTTCCTTCTTTTTTATGATCAGAAATACCAATCAAAGGGATTTTTCTTGCTTGAATGACCATGTGAAAGGAGTGATGGAAGGTTTTACTGGATAATGATCTTGTGCTTCGGAAATTCCTTCGGCGATGGTTTTGGCCATCTTCAGCACCAGATTAAGACGAGTGTTTTGTAAAACCATGAACTCCATGAATCCACTTACATTCACGATTCCTGTAATATGGGCATTTCCAACGGAAGGAAGTTCTTTATTGACTCCAGCACCTGGTTTCACTGGTCCTTGACCGATTTGAACAATACCCACACTTTTCATTTTGCCTAAACAAGCGTCGATTCCGACAATAAAGGGATTGGTATGAATCTTTTTTATTTCATTTAATTTTTCCTGTAAGTTCATCGCATGAATAGGGTCATCCAGAGTACCGTACACATGGAATGTAGAAGAACCGCTTCCAGCTTTTTCACTAAGCAGAGTGCCGACAAGTGGTCCGAGGGAATCGCCTGTAGAACGGTCTGTGCCTATACAGACGATGACGATTGGTTGAAGCTTTCCAGTTGGTAGAAGGTTGATTAATTCCTGGGAAATTTGTTTGGATGCATCCGTATCTTCATGCAGGATGCGACTCAATCTATTTTTATTATTATTAAATAGACTAGAATTCAGATTCATCGGCTCCACTCCTTTACTTTATTTGGTATTACAGTATACGGATAATAAGGGAAAAATATACGGTATTTAACGTAATGGATGAGGGAATTTTTTGTAGAACATGCAAACAGGTGAAGGGGAAATGGATTGACGTTCTTCCTCTACCAATTGCTTTCATTAATACATTCTATTAGAAAAATACTTGATTAATTCGGAAAAAACTTCTAATTCCTTTACCTATATACCCATATTTTTTTTGTACAGAAACCCTTATTTATTGATAAAATAGAGAAAACTTCTCTTATTCAGGGTTATCTCACAGCAGTAGGGGTAGAGGACTACGTCTATATGGAAAAGTCATAGAGAAGATATAAAAGTTTTGCAGTTTGCATTAGGCAGGAGGAAAAGATGGATCGCATTTATGATAACGTTACAAAAGAGATATTGGATGAAAAGGTATGGCTGCTGATGGGCGAGGGCATTATTAAAATCTTCCTTGTTCTGTTATTATCGCGTATTATTATTTCAATAGGAAAGACGGTTATAAGTAAATTTTTCGCGGTTCGCTTAAGAAGTCCTATTCGTGTTTCAGAGCGTAGAGAAACGACACTTATTAAGTTGCTGGAAAATATTGTAACTTACGTTATCAATTTCATTGCCTTGATAATGATTCTTGAAATTTTCTCATTCGATGTAAAGGCCTTACTGGCTGGAGCTGGTATTCTTGGTTTGGCAGTTGGGTTTGGTGCTCAAAGTTTGGTCAAGGATATAATTACAGGGTTTTTCGTCATTTTTGAAGATCATTTCTCGGTTGGGGATTATATTAAAATAAATAATTTTGAAGGGGAAGTCATTGAAATCGGGCTTCGTACTACGAAAATTAAAAGTGGTGCAGGGGAATTGCACTTCATACCCAACGGCAGCATCATCCAGGTTACGAATTATTCCATTTTAAACAGTATGGCTGTGGTTGATGTGACCATACCTAACGATGGGTCGGTCGAGCTTGCTGAGAAGGTGCTGATTGAACTCTTAAGCAGTATGGAAGGCAAATATGAAGCCTTGATTAAAGCACCTGAATTTTTGGGAATCGAAACAATAAGTGCTGAAGAAATCGTCCTTCGGATTACAGCGGAAACAAAGCCAATGCATCACATCGAAATCAGTAGGATATTAAGAAAAGAAATAAGTGCTGCGCTTGATTTAAGTGGGATTAAATCTACGTACAATGGCAGCGAGTCATAGGAATTAGGGGGGCTCATGGTTATGGAGGAGAAAGAATTTGGGCTTAAGGATGTTGTGGAAATGAAAAAGCCGCATCCCTGTGGAATAAACAAGTGGAAAATCATTAGGCTTGGTATGGATATCCGGATAAAATGTGAAGGTTGCGGTCATAGCGTAATGCTGCCTCGACGTGAATTCGCGAAGAAAATGAAAAAAGTTCTGCAAAAGCATGAGGAGTGATCATGCTTTTTTTTTGGAATGAAAGTAGTCCTGCCATCTCAATGATTTACTTGTCTTTTTAGGGAGCGAAATCTATAATTGGGAAAGGTTTAGGTAATTGGATGGTCTTTATAGAAGATCAGTCTTTTTCCATATGTACGAATTATCTTGAAGGAGTGAAATATAAATGGCTTTAACAGCTGGTATAGTTGGTTTGCCTAACGTAGGTAAATCCACTTTATTTAATGCAATTACTCAGGCAGGTGCGGAATCTGCCAACTATCCTTTCTGTACGATTGATCCAAACGTCGGGATTGTGGAAGTGCCGGATCACCGTCTGCAAAAATTGACTGAATTGGTTAAACCGAAAAAGACGGTTCCGACAGCATTTGAATTCACGGATATCGCCGGGATTGTAAAAGGAGCAAGTAAAGGAGAAGGACTGGGTAATAAATTCCTTTCCCATATCCGTCAAGTGGATGCCATTTGTCAGGTCGTCCGATGTTTCGCAGACGATAACATTACTCATGTTTCCGGAAAAGTAAATCCAATCGATGATATCGAAGTCATCAATCTTGAATTGATCCTTGCCGATTTGGAATCCGTTGACAAACGCATCGACCGTGTCGGAAAAATGGCCAAGCAAAAAGATAAAGGCGCAGTGGCAGAACATGAAATCCTTGTGGCTTTAAAAGAGGCATTGGAAGATGAAAAACCAGCCCGTTCAGTTGAATTCACTGAAGAACAGCAAAAAATCGTGAAGGGCATGCATTTACTTACAGCGAAGCCGACGCTTTATGTGGCGAATGTGAGCGAAGATGAAGTGGCTAATGCTGACGATAATGAATATGTTCAGCAAGTTCGTGAATATGCTGCTAAGGAAAATGCCGAAGTAATCGTAATTTGTGCCAAAATCGAAGAAGAAATTGCAGAGCTTGAAGGTGAAGAAAAGGAAATGTTCCTATCTGAACTTGGCATCGAGGAGTCAGGTCTTGACCAGTTGATCCGTGCTTCATATAATCTGCTTGGATTGGCAACATACTTTACGGCTGGTGTACAGGAAGTGCGTGCATGGACATTCCGGAAAGGTATGAAGGCCCCTCAATGTGCAGGCGTCATTCACACGGACTTCGAACGTGGTTTCATCCGTGCCGAAATCGTTTCTTATACCGATTTGCTTGAAGCGGGTAGTCATGGTGCTGCAAAAGAAGCAGGAAAAGTTCGTTTGGAAGGAAAAGAATACATCGTTAACGATGGCGATGTAATCCATTTCCGTTTTAACGTTTAAGATTCAACTCCAGTCTGAAAGATCCTACAGCTCCATATGTAGGGTCTTTTTTGAGCCGTTAATCATTAGATTTCAATTAATTGTAATAAGTCGAACCGCTCGTTGCAAAGCCTCTTTAACTATGCTATAATTTTATCTTGTGAGTAATTATAAATAATTGCTCCTTGCCCAATTGGGCCGCTTAGACCAAAAGGAGGTGACAGTGATGAGAAAATACGAAATTATGTATATCATCCGTCCAAACATTGAGGAAGAAGCTAAAAAAGCTTTAGTTGAACGTTTCAACACAATCCTTTCTGATAATGGTGCGGAAGTAGAAGCAAAAGAATGGGGTAAACGCCGTCTTGCATACGAAATCAATGATTTCCGTGACGGTTACTACATGCTTCTTAAAGTTAACGCTGAAAGTGCTGCGATTCAAGAATTCGATCGTCTTGCTAAAATCAGTGAAGACATTATTCGCCACATGGCTACTAGAGAAGAAGTATAATCACATATTTAATATAAATTCTAATCTTGTTTCACATGAAACAGGCTTGAAACCTAGGGGTTGATTCTGATGATGAATCGCGTAGTTTTGGTAGGACGCTTAACTAAAGATCCTGAATTACGATATACACCTAATGGAGTTCCCGTAGCTACCTTTACTTTAGCTGTGAACCGTAGTTTTACGAATCAGCAGGGTGACCGTGAAGCGGATTTCATTAACTGTGTTGTTTGGCGTAAACCGGCAGAAAATGTAGCTAACTTCTTGAAAAAGGGCAGTTTAGCTGGCGTGGATGGACGTGTCCAAACACGTAATTATGAAGGACAAGACGGCAAACGCGTATATGTGACGGAGATTCTGGCTGAGAGCGTTCAATTCCTTGAACCACGAAGCAGTTCAGCGGGTGAAAGAAATGAAGGCGGTTCTTACGGTGGAGGTCAAAAAAGTTATAGCAATAATAATAACGGAAATGACAACAATTCGTATGGACAAAATCCTAATCAGAATCAACGGAGCAATAACAACTACACTCGTGTAGATGATGATCCATTTGCAAATGACGGTAAAACAATCGACATTTCAGATGACGATCTTCCGTTTTAAACAGCCGTTTAAAATGAAAATTGAAAAAGCAGGGAGGGAAATTTATTATGGCAATGGGTGGACGTAAAGGACGCGGTAAGCGTAAAAAGGTTTGTTATTTCACATCTAACGGAATCACTAAAATTGATTACAAAGATGTAGATCTTCTTAAAAAATTCGTCTCAGAACGCGGTAAAATTTTACCACGTCGTGTAACTGGCACTAGCGCTAAATATCAACGTAGATTAACGATTGCTATTAAACGCTCACGTACTATGGCATTACTTCCATATGTATCTGGTGAATAATAAATTGGCACATTGAGGAGTTTTCCTTAATGTGCCTTTTTTATAAAATCGGCTCTTATGCCTGAAAACCGCTGAATTGCGGTTTTTTTATTTTCAAAAGTAATTCATATGGCCATTTTCCTTAGAAAAAGTAATCATATCCTAAAAAAGAATGTGATGTTTGAAATATCCTAGCCGTAACGGATACAATATAAAGATGGAGATAAGACATTAATTTTAATCAAAACAGGGGGGTGAAAAACAAAGATGAATAGCGGAAGACGAATTGCGGAGGGTGGAGCCCTTTTGGCACTATATTGCATTTTATTGTTCATCACCATTCAAGTACCATTAGTGAATATCTTCACCACTTTCTTTTTACCCATTCCATTCATACTGTTCACAGCCAAACAAAAGTTATCGTGGAGCCTGGGTTACTTATTTATAGCCTCGCTGTTGTCAATCCTCATTGGGACGCTATTGTCTGTTCCGCTTACCTTACTTATGGGGGCAACCGGAATTGCGATCGGTTATTTTTTGAAAAGGGACAAATCGATGGCAACTATGTTCATAAGTGCAGTACTTGTCTTCCTGGGAGGCATTTTATTAATATATGCAGCTTCAGTGTTGATAATGGATGTTAATTACATAGAAGAATCGATGGATATGGTTGAAGAGTCCGTTGAAAATACAGTGGGCATCATGGATTCTTTTGGCCAGGCACCGACGGAACAAGTCAAAAAGCAGGTGTATGAAACTGTCGATATGTTAAACACACTGATGCCAAGTTTGTTCGTTCTGATGTCAGTCATCATGGTTTTATTGATTTTCTTCGCTGCGCATCCAATTGTGAAGAGGTTCAGTGATAAAACGTTAAAATGGCCCCATTTTCGAGATCTGCGACTCCCGAAAAGTCTTTTATGGTATTATTTAATTACGATGCTTCTTGCTCTTTTTGTGAATACGGACAAGAACAGTTTTGTATATATGGCCATAACGAACATATTTTTCATCTTGCAGTTCTTCATTTTATTACAAGGATATTCCCTGATATTTTATATCGCTCATGTGAAGTCATGGGCTAAAGCCATACCTGTTATAATCGTGGTTTTTTCTTTGCTGCTGCCGATTCCGATTATTACAACAGCCGTACGATTTTTAGGTATAATAGATTTAGGCTTTCCTTTTAGGGAGACAATCAAGAAAAAGGAATAGACTTTTTTGTAAAACAGATGCTTTTAGGAGCTGAAACTATGCCATCTTATTTGAAAGAATACTCGATTAAGTCCCCGTTGTATGGGATGCTGGCCGCGGGCGTTTTACTTTTGGGCGTACTGGCTTATTATAATTGGGTTATTGCACTTGTTGGACTATTGATTCTTGCTGGTTTATTTTATTTAACATTAAGAATGGTAGAAAAAAAGCAACGTAAGACAGAAGAGTATATAACGACTTTATCTTACCGATTAAAGAAGGTCGGCGAGGAAGCGTTATTGGAAATGCCAATTGGGATCATGCTCTTTAATGAGGATTATTACATTGAATGGACCAATCCATTCCTGGCTTCATGTTTTAGTGAAGACTCCTTGGCAGGAAGATCGCTCTATGATGTCGCGGACTCGATCGTTCCATTAATTAAGCAAGAGATCGAGACAGAGACACTTACGCTCCACGATCGGAAATTCAAAGTGGTCCATAAGCGTGAGGAAAGGCTTCTTTACTTTTTTGATGTGACGGAGCAAGTTGAAATCGAGAAATTATATGAAGATGAGCGAACGGCAATTGCGATCATTCTCCTTGATAACTATGATGATTTGACACAGGGTATGGATGATCAGCGTAAAAGCAGCATTAATAGCCTGGTCACCTCACTTCTTGATAAATGGGCAAGGGATAATGGCGTTTTCTTTAAACGGGTTTCCTCGGAACGATTCATCGCTGTCTTTAATGAGCATATCCTTCAGCAGCTTGAGAAGGGGAAATTCTCGATTTTGGATGAAATCAGGGAAACGACAGCCAAGCAAAATGTACCATTGACCTTGAGCATCGGGGTCGGCTCGGCCGTGTCATCCTTACCGGAACTAGGTACGCTTGCACAGTCCAGCTTGGATCTCGCTCTAGGTCGGGGCGGTGATCAGGTAGCAATAAAGCAAGCGAATGGTAAAGTGAAATTCTATGGCGGTAAAACCAATCCGATGGAAAAACGCACAAGGGTCCGTGCACGTGTGATTTCCCATGCATTGAAGGATATAGTCCTTGATAGCGATAAAGTCATTGTCATGGGCCATAAAAACCCGGATATGGACGCAATCGGTTCAGCGATAGGCATCTTGAAAGTTGCCCAAATGAATGAACGTGAAGGCTATATTGTTATAAACACCCAGCAGCTTGATAGCAGTGTCCTCCGTTTAATGGAGGAAATCAAAAATAAAAAAGAGCTTTATGCCCGGTTTATAACTCCTGATGATGCATTTGAAATGATTACGGATGAGACATTGCTGGTTGTGGTCGATACACATAAACCTTCCATGGTAATTGAAGAGCGGTTATTGAATAGGATCGATAAAGTTGTAGTCATCGACCATCATCGCCGGGGTGAAGAGTTCATCAAAAACTCGTTGCTCGTCTATATGGAGCCATATGCGTCTTCAACAGCTGAACTTGTAACCGAACTGCTTGAATATCAGCCGAAACGCAGCAAGATTGATATGCTGGAATCGACGGCGCTTCTTGCGGGTATCATCGTCGATACGAAAAGCTTCACCTTAAGGACGGGGTCACGTACTTTCGATGCAGCCTCCTATCTTAGGGCACATGGAGCTGATACGGTACTTGTCCAGAAGTTCTTAAAAGAAGACGTGGACACCTATATTAAAAGGTCAAAGCTCATTGAAGAGGTAATCTTTTATAAAAAGGGAATTGCCATTGCCTCGGCAAAAACCGATCAGGTCCATAATCAGGTGCTCATAGCTCAGGCTGCTGACACCCTATTGACCATGGATGGCGTTGTTGCTTCCTTTGTAATGGCTAAGCGATCTGATGATACAGTAGGCATAAGTGCGCGTTCTCTTGGTGATATCAATGTACAGGTGATCATGGAAATGTTGAATGGGGGCGGCCATTTGACAAATGCCGCTACTCAACAGGTATGCTCCATTGATGAAGCCGAAAGTCGATTGAAAGTAGCTATTGATGAATATTTAGAAGGGGGACAAAAAGAATGAAAGTAATATTTTTAAAAGACGTTAAAGGTAAAGGGAAAAAAGGGGAAGTTAAAAATGTTGCAGATGGATATGCACATAATTTCCTGCTTAAACAAGGATTGGCTGTTGAAGCAAATAATACAAATGTGAAAACGTTGGAAGCACAGAAGAATAAAGAAGAATCACTTGCTGCCGAGGAACTGCAACATGCTGAAGAATTGAAAGTCCAACTGGAGAAATTAACGGTTGAGCTATCTGCCAAAGCCGGTGAGGGCGGGCGTTTATTCGGTTCCATCACGACTAAACAAATTGCATCAGAGCTTCAGAAGAAACATGGTATCAAGATTGATAAACGCAAAATGGAGCTTGCTGACGGTATCCGTTCTTTAGGACACACCAAGCTTCCAGTCAAGCTTCATCCTGAAGTCACAGCGACACTTACTGTGCATGTGAAAGAAATTAACTAATTTTAGTTGTTTCATATCTGTGAAAAATTGATAAAATAGAGGTAGACGAAAAATGTGATTGGGCATGTTGTCCTTTCACTTTTTTCTTTTTCACTAGAAACATATAAAAGGTATCCTCTTAGAATGGGAGGTTTTAAGATATGATAGAACAATTTCAGGATAGGATTCCCCCTCAAAATATAGAAGCCGAACAGGCTGTACTAGGAGCCATTTTTCTTGAGCCCTCTTCATTGACCGTTACATCGGAAGTTTTGATTCCGGAGGATTTTTACAGAAGCTCTCATCAAAAAATCTTTAATGTGATGCTTAAATTGAATGACGAAGGAAAAGCTGTCGATTTGATTACGGTGACAGAGGAACTGGCTGCGACCAAAAACCTTGAAGAAGTTGGCGGAGTTTCTTATTTAAGTGAATTGGCCGGATCGGTACCTACCGCGGCCAATATTGAATATTATGCCCGCATCGTCGAGGAGAAGTCATTGCTTCGCCGTTTGATCAGGACAGCGACCAACATCGCCCAGGAAGGCTACAGTCGCGAGGACGAGGTCGAGGAGCTGCTCGGGGAAGCAGAAAAAACGATCATGGAAGTGGCCCAGCGTAAGAATTCCGGGTCTTTTCAAAATATTAAGGATGTATTGGTGCGGACGTACGATAACATTGAAGTTTTGACTACCCGTAAAGGGGATGTCACGGGAATACCGACCGGGTTTGCTGAACTGGATCGAATGACAGCCGGGTTCCAACGTAATGACCTCATCATAGTGGGCGCCCGTCCTTCGGTTGGTAAAACCGCCTTTGCATTGAATATCGCACAAAACGTTGCAACCAAAACGGATGAGAATGTAGCGATTTTCAGTCTTGAAATGGGTGCAGAGCAGCTCGTTATGCGTATGCTCTGTGCTGAAGGAAATATCAACGCCCAGAATTTACGAACAGGTTCCTTAACTGATGAGGATTGGCGTAAATTGACGATGGCGATGGGAAGCTTGTCGAATGCCGGCATTTATATCGATGATACGCCAGGTGTGAGGATTGGCGAAATCCGTTCAAAATGCCGTCGTTTGAAGCAGGAACATGGCCTTGGCATGATATTGATCGATTACTTGCAGTTGATTCAAGGCGATGGTCGTTCAGGCGACAATCGTCAGCAAGAGGTATCCGAGATTTCACGTTCACTCAAAGCGCTCGCCCGTGAACTTCAAGTGCCCGTCATCGCCCTTTCCCAGCTATCGCGGGGAGTGGAGCAGCGCCAGGATAAGCGCCCGATGATGTCCGATATCCGGGAATCAGGGAGTATCGAGCAAGATGCTGATATCGTGGCATTCTTATACCGTGATGATTATTATGACAAGGAATCCGAGAATAAAAACATCATTGAAATCATTATAGCGAAACAGCGTAATGGTCCAGTAGGAACGGTTTCGCTTGCATTCGTAAAAGAATACAATAAATTCGTTAACCTCGAACGTCGCTTCGATGATGATTCGATGTCTCCCGGGGCATAGAGAACAGCCTGCCATTCATGGAATGGCAGGCATTTTTTATTTTGGGAAAAAGAAAGGGGCTGGTGATAATAATTAAAGAAATCAAAGGGCAGAATAATGATTGACAATCCAAAACCAATTTTAAAACGGAAAGGATTTTTCATATTTACGAACAAATAATTTATTAAAATGTGTATTGTTCGGATTTTGTATTGACTTCCAGTTTGGATTATTGATAAAATAGGTTTGTTTGATAAGAACCGGTTAAAAATCGGTATTACGTGAACCTTTGGAGGTGCTTTATTCAGATGTCATCAGTTGTAGTAGTCGGTACACAATGGGGAGACGAAGGTAAAGGTAAAATAACAGATTTTCTATCCCAGAATGCGGAAGCCATCGCTCGTTATCAAGGTGGGAATAATGCAGGGCATACAATAAAATTTAACGGCGTTACCTATAAACTGCATTTAATTCCGTCAGGGATTTTTTATAGTGATAAAATTTGTGTCATTGGAAATGGTATGGTGGTTGATCCAAAAGCTCTTGTAGAGGAGCTTGCTTATTTACATAGTCACGGTGTAAGTACGGATAATCTTCGTATCTCAAACCGTGCACATGTCATTCTTCCTTACCATATCAAATTGGATGAAGTCGAAGAAGACCGTAAAGGCGCCAACAAAATCGGAACGACAAAAAAGGGTATCGGCCCTGCTTATATGGACAAAGCTGCTCGTAACGGAATCCGCATGGCAGATCTTTTGGATCGTGAAATTTTCGAGGAAAAATTGACTCAAAATCTTGTCGAAAAAAACCGTATGTTTGAACGTTTCTATGAAACGGAAGGTTTCAAGATTGAAGATATCATGGAAGAATACTATGAGTACGGACAACAAATTCAGAAATATGTTTGTGATACATCCGTTGTATTGAATGACGCACTTGATGAAGGAAAACGGGTATTATTCGAAGGGGCACAAGGTGTCATGCTTGATATCGATCAAGGAACATACCCATTCGTCACTTCATCTAACCCGGTTGCAGGTGGGGTTACCATCGGTTCTGGCGTAGGCCCTACTAAAATCAACCATGTAGTTGGAGTATGTAAAGCATATACAAGCCGTGTGGGTGATGGTCCTTTCCCTACAGAATTGCATGATGAAATCGGTAACCAAATCCGTGAAGTTGGCCGTGAATATGGTACAACTACAGGCAGACCGCGCCGTGTCGGCTGGTTTGACGCTGTTGTCGTCCGTCATGCTCGCCGTGTCAGCGGGATTACCGATTTATCATTGAACTCGATTGACGTATTATCAGGTCTTGATAAGGTCAAAATTTGTGTAGCTTATGAATACAAAGGCGAGATCATTCATGAGGTACCAGCGACCTTGAAAGCGATTGGCGAATGTAAACCAGTCTATGAAGAGCTACCAGGCTGGCCAGAAGACATCACGGGGTGCAAATCATTGGATGAGCTTCCAGAGAACGCACGCCACTATGTAGAGCGCGTATCCCAATTGGTAGGCATTCCTTTGACTACTTTCTCTGTCGGTCCTGACCGTAACCAAACAAATGTCGTGAGAAGCCCTTGGCGTCTAGCGTAATTCATGAAAAAGGAGCTGGCTTTTTTTGCCAGCTTCTTCTTTCTTTATTAGGGTGCATGCATCCTGATGTCACGTTCGTGAGGCATGGGATACAGAGTTAATGGAGTGAAACAGTAGTGAAAAATGAAAAAGATAAGAAAATTTTAATTTTTTTCAAAAAACTATTGCCTAAACTATATTAACCATGATATTATCAAAAGCGTCGTCACAATAGAACAAGCCGTTAACAACAGCAAGCGAGTAGCTGCATTGGAGATGTTAAGTTTACATCCGGCGAAGTTACATTTCATTAGAACGAGCCATTAGCTCAGTTGGTAGAGCATCTGACTTTTAATCAGAGGGTCGAAGGTTCGAATCCTTCATGGCTCACCATTTTTTTCGGCCCATTGGTCAAGCGGTTAAGACACCGCCCTTTCACGGCGGTAACACGGGTTCGAATCCCGTATGGGTCACTTCTTTATATAAATTCTTTACTGGTCCCGTGGTGTAGCGGTTAACATGCCTGCCTGTCACGCAGGAGATCGCGGGTTCGATTCCCGTCGGGACCGCCATTTTATTTTTTTGTTCTAAAATAGAATATTTGGCTCAGTAGCTCAGTCGGTAGAGCAAAGGACTGAAAATCCTTGTGTCGGCGGTTCGATTCCGTCCTGAGCCATCCTTTTTAAAAACGCCTTTCCTTTAAGGCGTTTTTTTGTTTTACATCAGAAGTATTTTAAATGAAATCTTGTTAATAGATTGTTAACGATTTGTAACATACCAATTTTGGCCAATTTGTCATATAACTCGCTTTTACCCATACGGGGCTTATATCCACTCCTTTTTTCGTAATTTACCGAACTATCCTCATTAACATATTTATTGGTACTTGTTGTCACCATTTATACAGTTCTATTACATTATGAAGTCTATTTCTTGTTTTTTTTCTTATTATGGTAGAGTTATGAGTGGAAAAATCATTAAATCAGTCATATGTATGTAGATATTTAAAATGGACTAATAAATCTCAAAATAAATTTGATTAGTTTCTTAATTGGTGACTGAGCCGTTAAGGAGGACAATATATGTTTAGCTCAAAAGGTAAGGGGATCATCCTGTTGATGGTTTCCGTCATTTTATTGCTTGCAGGAAATCGGGCAACGGCTGCAGGGATATCGGAAACTAACACCATTCAGCATGTTTACCTTAACGATGAGTTCGTCGGAAGTGTGACGGATGAAACGGAAATAGAGAAGGTCGTAGCCGAAAAGGTAGAAGAAGCACAGGAAGATTATCCTGACTTTACATTCGATAGGGAGACACAGCTGACGTTTGTACCTGAAGAGGTATTCGATGTAGAGGTTAAAGAGGATCAGGCTGTAAAGGGTATTCAAGATCAGTTGAATGTGAAGGCAGAGGCGTATGAAATCGATATAGATAATCAGGCGGTAGCCTATGTTGCGTCAAAGGATGATGCTGAGGACGTTTTGGAGAAAATCACTTTATTATATGTAAATGAAGAGGAATTCTCCGAATATGAATCAGTTAAAAAAGAAAGCGAAACGGACGCGGGAGCGTTAAAAGAACCGGGAAGCAGAATTCTGGACATCAAATTTTCAGTTCCCGTCACGTTTAAAGAAACAATGGTCGATCCAGATGAAATCAAGACCGTCGATAAAACCCTTTCCATGATTGAAGAAGGAAAGGAAGAAAAGACGATTTATGAGGCTAAGGAAGATGAGGATCTTGAATCAATTGCCACTAGGCATGATATGGACCTGGATCAACTGTTGGAGCTAAATCCAGGACAGGAAGAGGACAAAGGTATTAAAGAGGGAGAGCGTCTCTATGTGACCCAGCGTACGCCCTATGTGAACGTAATGGTAGAAAGAGAAGTTTTTAAGGAAGAGAGGATTCCTTTTGAAAAGAAAGTGAAGGAGGATGACGAACTTCCAAAGGGCGAACTCATTACTGAACAAATAGGCAATGAGGGGATTCGGGCATACACCTACGCAGTATCTGAAACAAACGGTAAGAAAATCAGCGAAACGATCGTAAAAAAGGAAGTCACGGAAAAAGCCAAAACAGAAATCACCAGAAAAGGCACGAAGGTCATTCCTTCACAGGGAAGCGGTACATATTCATGGCCTGCAGACGGGGGTTATATTTCCAGTAAGCAGGGCCAGCGTTGGGGGAAACTTCATAAAGGTATTGATATCGCCCGGCCAACCACCAGAACCATAACGGCAGCAGATCATGGAATAATCGAAACTGCCGGAAACTCCGGAGGGTATGGAAATAAGATAACGATCAATCATAATAATGGGTATAAGACAGTGTATGCCCATTTGGATTCAATAGATGTAAAAGCAGGACAAAAGATTGAAAAAGGCATGAAAATTGGCATGATGGGTTCAACAGGGCACTCAACCGGTGTCCATCTCCATTTTGAAATATATAAAAATGGGTCTCTTGTAAATCCGCTAAACTATATAAGTCAGTAATCGATGGAAGTCTTCGAAAAATATTCGAAGACTTCTTCTGCTTCATATATAGATGAGAATAATAGGAAAAAGGTGATTTAATGCCTATAAAATGATAAAGTAGAATAGATACAATTTGCTTTCATTCCGGTGTTCAGCCCCTTTTATTGGGTATATATATATAATTTTGTTGAATCAGGTTGTTAGATTGGTGCAAACAGAAGGAAAAGTGAATAAGGTCCCGGATAAGGACACGGTTTTTAATAGATTCAGTTTAGTTATTAAAAAGGAGATAAGTACATGGATAAGAAGATTCTGGTAGTGGATGACGAAAAGCCAATTGCTGACATATTACAATTCAATCTAAAAAAGGAAGGCTATGAAGTTTTTTGTGCTTATGACGGCAATGAAGCCCTCAAGATGGTAGAAGAACGGCAACCTGATTTGATTTTACTTGATATCATGCTACCGCAGCGCGATGGGATGGAAGTTTGCAGGGAAGTAAGGAAGAAGTATGAAACGCCAATCATCATGTTAACGGCTAAGGATTCAGAGATAGATAAGGTCTTAGGCTTAGAGCTTGGAGCAGATGACTATGTGACAAAGCCATTTAGTACCCGGGAAATAATTGCCCGCGTTAAGGCGAACTTAAGACGTCAGCAAGCTGTCCCGGTCCCAGATCAAGAAAATGAACCGAAGGAAATTACGATAGGAACGCTCACTATCCATCCGGATGCCTATGTGGTATCCAAGCGGGGCGATACGATTGAATTAACGCATCGCGAATTTGAATTGCTTCATTACTTGGCGAAGCATATCGGTCAGGTCATGACAAGGGAGCACTTATTACAAACCGTGTGGGGCTATGATTATTTTGGTGATGTACGGACAGTCGATGTAACGGTCAGGCGTCTTCGTGAGAAGATTGAAGACAATCCAAGCCATCCTGGTTGGATTGTAACTAGAAGAGGGGTCGGTTATTACCTGCGTAACCCTGAACAGGAGTAGTCCTTATGAAAAAGGTTGGTTTTTTTCGCTCAATTCATTTTAAATTTGTTCTGATTTATGTTTTGCTCATTTTCGTAGCGATGCAAATAATTGGGGTATATTTTGTTGGGGAATTGGAAGAAAATCTTGTCGGGAACTTCACGAAATCAATAAAAGGTCACGTTAACCTTCTTACCTACAGTATTGGTGAAGAAATGGAAAAAGAGAGGGGAGAGGAAGATCCAACCCTCGAAGAAGCGATTGATACGATATTGAAAGACCGGGATAACTCATCGAATGATATTTCGGAAGTACGTGTCATCGACACTCGCAGCAGGCGTGTGATCGGAACTTCAGTCCCAAGTAACCAAGGTATCGTAGGAAAGAAGACAACGGAAGCCCTTATTAAAAATACGCTGATTTATGGAAAAGAAGATAGTGATGTTTTTCGAGATCAGAAAACCGGCAGGCGGCTCTGGGTCCTTTCGACACCCATTGAAGCAAATGGGGAGGTCATTGGTGCCGTTTATGTAATTGCAGAGATGGAAAATGTCTTTGAGCAGATGGATGAAATCAATAGTATCTTCATGACGGGCACAGCCATTGCCCTAGTGATTACGGCCATCTTAGGAATCCTGCTCGCACGAACGATCACCAGGCCCATGTCTGATATGAGAAAACAGGCCCTGGTGATGGCGAAAGGGAATTTCTCCAGAAAAGTTAGGGTATATGGCGATGATGAAATTGGTCAGCTTGCCGTCACTTTCAATAATTTGACCAAAAAGCTTCAAGAATCGCAATCAAGTACAGAAGGAGAGCGGCGTAAGCTTTCATCTGTCCTTGCCAATATGACGGATGGCGTAATTTCAACGGACAGACGCGGTCGGGTGAACTTGATTAATGAACCGGCGGCACAATTATTGAATGTCTCGCGTGAAACCGTCATGAATCAACCAATCATTGAGGTTTTGGGTCTTGAAGAAGAATATAAATTCGAGGATTTACTGGAAGAGCGAGAGTCCGTGATCCTTGATTACAGCAAAAAAAATCGGCCATTCATTTTGAGGGGAAACTTTTCGGTCATTCAAAAGGAAACGGGATTCGTTAATGGCTTGATTACTGTTTTGCATGATATTACAGAGCAGGAAAAGATCGAGGGTGAACGCAGGGAATTTGTTGCCAACGTTTCACATGAACTGCGAACTCCGCTTACAACGATGAGAAGTTACCTGGAGGCATTGGCTGAAGGGGCATGGAAGGACGAGGAAATCGCTCCATCCTTTTTAAGTGTGACCCAAAATGAAACAGAGCGAATGATCAGGCTTGTTAATGATCTGTTACAGCTTTCGAAAATGGACAGTAAAGATTACAGGCTTAAAACAGGCTGGGTGAATTTCAATAAATTCTATGACCATATCATCGATCGTTTTGAAATGACGAAAAATGATGATATCACGTTTAAGCGTGATTTGCCTAAGGAAGCTTATTTTGTGGATATTGATGAGGATAAAATCACCCAGGTTCTCTATAATGTAATCTCCAACTCATTAAAGTACTCACCTGAAGGGGGTCAAGTGACTTTCCGTGTCAGGGCATCGGATGGCTTTATCATTGTGAGCATTACAGATCAAGGAGTGGGTATCCCGAAAAACGTCATTGATAAAATATTCGACCGCTTCTACCGTGTGGATAAAGCAAGGTCGCGGAACTTAGGTGGGACCGGGCTTGGTTTAGCGATCGCAAAAGAAATGGTCGTGGCGCATGGCGGGAAAATATGGGCGGAAAGTGTGGATGGAAAAGGAACTACCGTGTTCTTTACACTTCCTTACGAACAGGAAGAAGAGGATGATTGGTCATGAATTTTGAACGTGCAAAAAGCATCATACTGATTATTTTGGTTGGGACAAGCATTTTTTTGACTTGGAGCATTTGGACGTACGAGCCTGAATATGATAAATTTGGTGACCAATCGAATTATATAAAGATTAAAAGCGATGTCCAGATTGTTAGTGATGTCATTAAACCTGTCAGTATCCTTTTTCATGGAAATGGTCGACATTTCCAGACTTCCAATCCGGTAGAGATAAATAGAATGGAAAAAGAATTTTCGCAATGGAATTTTACCGGCGTAAAAGAGATATCCGTAAAAAGGCTGCAAAGGAAATTTGATGATTTTGTCCACGAAGATGGGTCGATTGAAATCGAATATTCCGATGAGGTTCCCATCTCCCTCTATAAAACGGTATTGGGTATTACGGATACGGAAGTGCCTGGATTTTCATTCGATAGAATCATCATTAAACAAAAGGATATCAGTGGTAATGAATCTGCCGTTTATTTTGTTTCCTACGATCAAGGGAAGATCTATCAAGGTATGGTCGACTCTAAAAGACTAAGGCGTTTTATGGATTTGTTTTATACGGGTTCTTACGATAGGCACCCTGAATATACGGCCGAAACCATAAACAGCAAAAGGACATTGTTCGTTCCTGAAAAACCAGTGACGATCAGCAAATTTCAATATTATATCGACTCTTTGGATATTGGAGACCTTAAAAACGCTCTATTTAATAATCCGAAGTATGTACGACAGGACTCCGTTTCGGTCGGTGAGGAATACACGGATGGAACAAGACTCATGACGGTCAATAAAGAGAATTACCTAATTTCTTATATCAATCCGGCACAAAAGAGCAAGTTATTTGACAGTTCCAGTGACCTTCTCCAAAAAGGAATAGAGTTCATCAATGATCATGCTGGTTGGGAAGATAACAATTACCGCTTTGCCTATATGTCGGAGAATGAGCAACGAGTGGTATTCCGCTTATTCGTAAATGGTTATCCGGCCTTCAATGAATCCGGAATGACCGAAATCGAGCAAATTTGGGGGAAAGAAGAAATTTATAGCTACGAGCGCCCATACTTTTCACTTGCCTCAGTCCTTCCGTCTGAAGGGTCGGAAATGACTTTAAAAAGTGGTAGAGAAGTCTTGAATCAGTTGAAATCGAAAGATAATATCGACTTCAAGAGCGTGGAGGACATCTCGATTGGCTATAAACTGCATAAATCCCTTGATTCCAAACTTGTCACACTAGTTACGCTTGAACCCACTTGGTATTATCGTATCGGCGATAAATGGTTTATTGTGCCTTTTGAAGAAGATACGGGAGGCGATCAAAGTGGATTGGAATAATACAAAATCAATATTCATCATGGTTTTCTTCGTTTTGAATATTTTTCTTCTTTATCAATTTCTGGAAAAGATAAATGACTACCAAATTGAAAATTTCACAGAGTCCACAACGGAAGAACTCTTGAAGGAAGATGAGATTTCAATAGAAACCCCACTTCCGAAACAAAAGAAGGATCAATTCCTGATTGCCAACAGCAAGACTTTCGAGAAGAAAGATATACAGTACCTGAAAAATCAAAAAGCAAAAATCATAGATGATAAGAAGCTTGTAGGTACATTTAAAACACCAGTTGGCATGAAAGCGGAAATTCATGCAGCAGACGTTGATATATTCCTGAAGGAGTATATATTAAATGGAAATGAGTATCGTTTTTGGAGCTATGATCAAATCAACCAGACCATCACCTGCTATCAGGTGGCAGATAAAAAGATGTTTTATAATAATAGTAAGGGGAAGGTCACTCTATATCTGAACAAGAAGGGTGAAATCGTTTCCTATGAACAGATGTATTTAGAGGGAATTGAAAAATTCAATAAACCTAAAGAATTGGTATCTGCCTTAAATGCTATTGGAGCATTGTATAGAAATGGTGATATTAATCCCAAAAACACAGTCACGAATGTAGAACTGGGTTTTTATAATTCGCTGCAGACGACATCTGTGTCACATTTACTTGTGCCAACATGGTGGGTGGTCATTGATGATGAAACAGATCTCTTCGTGAATGCTTTTGATGGAGAGGTCATTGAATTGAATACAGAAGAAAAAATACTGGAGTGAGTATAGATGACTATGCATTTTAGTGTTCTCGCAAGCGGGAGTACAGGAAATGCCTTATTCGTGGAAACGGAGGATCAATCATTCCTTGTCGACGCCGGTTTAAGCGGTAAGGCCTTGGAAGCATTGTTTCAGGATATAGGCCGTGATATGTCGAAGTTATCCGGTATCCTTGTTACCCATGAACACAGCGACCATATTAAAGGACTTGGCGTGGTTGCCAGAAAACATAAACTCCCGATATATGCTAATGCAAAGACATGGAATGCCATGGATCGATCAATCGGTGAAATTGCAACCGATCAAAAGTTCACATTTGAAATGGAACAGGTCAAAACATTCGGCAGTCTTAATATAGAATCTTTCGGCGTTTCACATGATGCGGCAGAGCCGATGTTTTACGTCTTTCATCATGAAGATAAGAAACTCGTGGTCATTACTGATACAGGGTACGTAAGTGATCGCATGAAAGGAATCATCTCGAATGCCGATGCATATGTATTCGAAAGTAACCATGATGTGTCCATGCTCAGGATGGGAAAATATCCATGGAGCATTAAGCGCCGGATTTTAAGTGATGTCGGACATGTTTGTAATGAAGATGCCGCCCTTGCAATGAGTGAAGTGGCCGGTGATAAGACCAAGCGGATTTACTTGGCCCACTTAAGCCTTGATAACAATATGAAGGATCTAGCGAGAATGTCGGTAGAACAGACGTTAAAGACAAAGGGGATCATCGTTGGTGATCAATTTTCCTTATATGATACTGACCCGAAAAGACCAACTGAACTTGTTACCTTATAAAAAAAAAGGAATGGATGAGGGATACCTTGTTCATTCTTTTTTATTTTTAAAATTTCGATTCGTAAGTTACTATTCGGATTAAAAGGGGTATCGTTTGGTTAGAACTGTATAGGAAAAAGAAAAGTATTTTAAGTTTTCCCTAAAATAAAGGCATGCTTTTTTTTAGAAAAATTTCGGTAATTGAGTATAATTGAGGGAGGATACCAAACAATAGAATTGCTATAATTCAATCCTAAAATGAGAGGATGGAGCGGTCTTGGGTTATTATGATCAGAATGAGGAGAACCAAAATAAACGGAAAAAGAGCCATACGAGCTATTTTCTAGCTGGCTTGGGAGGCGCCATCATCGGGGCCTTACTTATTTTATTAGCCTTTCCAGGAAGTGGACTTTTAACTAAAGAGGATAACGAAATTAAAACGGAAAAATCAACGGGAGGTGAGTCCACGGAGCAGTCCCAGCAAAACCTTACAGTTGATGTAACAAGTGCCGTCACCAATGCCGTTGATAAAGCCAGCGACGCAGTGGTAGGCATCACGAACATTCAGGAAACGAACTTCTGGGGTCAAGGGAGCAATGCCGAGGACAGTTCAGCTGAAGCTGGCACTGGTTCTGGTGTTGTCTACAAAAAAGATGGTGGCAAGGCCTATATTGTCACCAATAATCACGTCATTGAAGGTGCCAATGAACTGGAAGTGACATTAAGTGATGGCACTAAATTGCCAGCAGAACTACAAGGCAGTGACCCATGGACAGACTTAGCCGTCATTGTCGTTAGTGGTGATAAAATCAAAACCATTGCAGAATTCGGAAAATCCGGCAAATTGAAACCTGGTGAGCCTGTGATTGCCATTGGTAACCCATTAGGCCTCCAATTCTCTGGATCCATCACACAAGGGATCATCTCTGGTTTGGAGCGTACGATAGAGGTGGATATCAATGAGGACGGACAAGTCGATTGGAATGCGGAGGTCATCCAGACCGATGCGGCGATTAACCCAGGTAACAGCGGGGGAGCACTCGTTAATATGTCAGGGCAGGTCATTGGAATAAATTCCATGAAGATTGCAGAAAATGCAGTGGAAGGAATCGGTCTTTCCATCCCAATTGATTCAGTTATTCCAATCATTAATGATATAGAAGAATTTGGTGAAGTGAAACGTGCCTTCTTGGGTGTAAACTTGGCATCTGTAGAAGAAATTTCCCAATACCATCAGCAAAATACATTAAAGTTGCCAAGGAAAGTTACTGCAGGCGTTGCAATTACAGGCGTTCAAAGCAACTCTCCAGCATCAAAAGCAGGATTGAAGGAATTTGATGTAGTTGTTGGAATGGATAATGAAAAAATCCATGATGTCGTCGAATTAAGAAAATACCTTTACAATGAAAAGAAAATCGGTGATAAAGTTAAAATCATTTATTACCGTGACGGAAAGAAGGCAACTACGGAAGTCACGCTTTCAAGCAGCGAAATCTAAAACGCAAACGGACAGGGGGCGGGCAATGCTTCCTGTCCTTTATATTTCCTTGCGATTTTCTTATTTTTTGTTACGATTACCTGTGGATATATAATGAAATTAATTGAGTTCACCCAACCTGTGGATAATTGGGAACAGAAGTACTTGGAATAATGAGAGAGAAAGGAGATATGAAAGATGAAATTATATTGCTGTCAGGAGCATGTTGACATGGCGCTGGATGAAGTGGTATACGAATGTGAAACCTATCCTGTTTTAACGCTGGTTCCTGAAGAAAATCAGTTATCAACAACCTGTGAATATTGTCGAAACGTGGCAATATATCTAGTAGGGAACTAATATTCCCATACAAGATGTGGATAGATTTTGTGGATATGTGGATAACTATTGTGGATAACATGTTTGTAACCTGTTCTTAACTTGTTCTTAACATTTTTCGAACAATAAACCTGAGGGTGGAATTGTTTAGATTCAAGCTTTTTGTTGTTCAAAATAATAGCTCTGTTGGAAAGTGGATCCTTGGAAATCCACCATTATTCTTTATCGGATCTGAACTTGATCGATCCAAATTTTTTACCGTTGCCGCTTTCAGGGGCAGCGGTTTTTATTTGAAGGGTCATGAAACCCTTCATTAAAAATTGGAAAGGATATGCTTGTTTTGCTTATAGGTCACTCTAAGGTATGATAATAGGTAGGCAAATCCGACAACTGATAGTAAAACCATAATGAAAGTTAGAGGATATATATGAAAATAACGATTATTACTGTTGGCAAGCTAAAGGAAAAATACTTAAAGCAAGGTATTGCTGAATATACAAAAAGGTTAAGTGCCTATGCTAATATAGAACTTGTTGAAGTACCTGATGAAAAAGCTCCGGAGAACCTGAGTGCAGCGGACATGGACATTGTAAAGCAAAAGGAGGGTGAACGGATCCTGGCTAAAGTCAGCCCGGACACCTACGTGATAACGCTTGAGATCAATGGAAAACAACTTACCTCAGAGCAGCTGGCCACTCATATGGATCAGCTCGCCACTTATGGAAAGAGCAAAATTGCCTTTATTATTGGCGGGTCGCTTGGGCTTGGCAACGAGGTATTATCAAGAAGTGATTATGCCCTTTCCTTCTCGAAAATGACTTTTCCGCATCAATTGATGAAACTGGTTCTAGTGGAGCAAATATATCGGGCTTTTCGGATAAATAGAAATGAACCATATCATAAATGAAAGAACTGATTACGGGGAAATTCCCCGTAAGGTTAACATATTAAATCTTAATGTAATGAAAAGAGGGTAACGAATGAGTAAAGAGTCCATTTATGGTTTAACATTCGAACAATTGACAGCATGGCTTTTGGACCATGGCCATAAAAAATTCAGAGCTTCACAAGTCTGGGAGTGGCTTTATAGGACACGTGTGACGAGTTTCTCTGAAATGACTGATGTTAATAAAGAGTGCCTACAACTACTTGAAGATCACTTTGTCATCCAGACTTTGACTGAGCACGTTAAGCAAGAATCGGCTGATGGTACGATTAAGTTCTTGTTTAAATTACAGGATGGAAACCTTATCGAAACGGTTATGATGAGGCATAAATACGGGATTTCGGTTTGTGTCACCACCCAAGTGGGCTGCAATATTGGCTGCAGTTTCTGTGCAAGTGGATTATTGGCCAAAAGCCGTGATTTATCCAGCGGGGAAATAGTGGAACAAATCATGAACGTACAACTGCATCTGGATAAATTGGAACAAGAAGATGCTGTAAGCCATGTTGTTGTAATGGGGATTGGCGAACCGTTCGATAACTTTGAAAATATGATAGACTTTTTGAAGGTGATCATGGACCATAAGGGTCTTGCTATCGCTGCAAGGCGTATTACTGTCTCGACGAGCGGTCTTGCGAATAAGATTTATGAATTCACCGATACTCAATTACAGGTGAATCTGGCAATCTCATTACATGCTCCGAATAATGAGCTCAGGACACGGATCATGAAAATAAACCGAGGTATTCCAATTGAAAAACTTATGAAATCACTCGATTATTATTTAGAGAAAACGAATAGGAGAATTACGATTGAATATATCCTATTGAAAGATGTCAATGATCATCAAGAAGAAGCCGAGCAACTTGCCGAGCTTCTTGATGACAAAAAACATCGTCTCTATGTCAACCTGATTCCATATAATCCTGTAGATGAACATAGTCAGTACCAAAGAAGTGAAAAAGAGTCCGTTCTCTCGTTCTATGATACGCTGAAAAAGAGAGGCGTAAATTGCAAAATCCGGCAAGAACATGGAACGGATATTGATGCTGCTTGCGGCCAGCTTAGAAGCAAACAAATCAAGAAAGCTGAAGCCCAATAATTTACTAAGAGAGACCCAAGCCATAAACCCCATCAAAAAGAGGCCGCATATTTTGCGGCCTCTTTTGGTGTGATTTTATTATTTAGCTATTTCTTTTACTGAGGCGACTTCATACGTAGTAAGCTCGCTGCCTAGAATTGGAGATTCTTTTTTAGCTTCACCGGAACTAGGTTCAGGACGTTTATGTGCAGCTTTGAATGCATCGCTATTTCTCCAAGCAGTAAAGTTATCAAGGTTTTCCCAATACATATTAACGCTCAATTCATCGTGATCCGATAAGTTCTGCGTTAATAATACTTCAACTTTTACGAAGCCTTCCGTTGTATCAAGTGGACCTGGTGCAGTAAATCCTGGGGCCATGACTGCCCCCATCCCTTTTTTGACTCTGATTCTATTCGTTACGATTATCATAAATCAGCACTCCTTTTGGACATCGGTTTTTAATCTACACCCTGTTTCCGCTTTAATCTCATACATATTTTAGCATATTGAAAGAAGCATGGTCCATTTTGATTAATCAAGATCATTAGCATCCTTTTTACTGATAATGAAGTTTCATTATATTGAAATAAGGCAATTGAATTTGGTTATTACAAGGTTTATCGATGTATATCGCGTATAATAGAACCTTGTATAAGGAAATTACGATTATGGAAACAATAAAGCAACATACTAAACAACAAAAGAGGCTGTTATATGAATGAATTAGGTTTTACTGATTATACATTAAGCGATGAAATTGTAAGGGCATTAGAAAGCTTGGGATATCAACATCCAACCGAAGTACAGCGTGAAGTGATTCCAGTGGCGCTGAAAAAGCGGGATCTTGTTGTTAAATCCCAAACGGGAAGTGGCAAGACCGCTTCATTCGGCATACCGATTTGCGAAATGGTCGATTGGGAGGAGAATAAGCCTCAAGCGCTTATTTTAACACCGACACGTGAGCTTGCTGTACAGGTAAAAGAGGATATCACGAATATAGGAAGATTCAAAAGGATAAAGGCTACTGCGGTTTATGGAAAACATCCATTCGCACTGCAAAAAGCGGAATTGAAACAAAAAAGCCATGTAGTCGTTGGAACACCGGGGCGTGTTCTAGATCATATCGAGAAAGGGACATTCGCCTTGGAACGCTTAACTCATTTAGTTATTGATGAAGCGGATGAAATGCTGAATATGGGCTTCATTGAACAAGTGGAAGCCATTATTAAAGAGCTTCCGAAAGATAGGGTAACGATGCTGTTCTCTGCCACATTACCTGAGAGTATAAAAAAGCTTTGTAAGCAATATATGAAAGATCCTTTGGATATTGAAATCAAAGCAAAGGGTTTAACGACGGAGAAAATAGAACATGCACTTATTGAAGTGAAAGAGGATGATAAGTTTTCCCTGCTTAGAGACGTCACCATCACGGAAAACCCCGATAGCTGCATCATTTTCTGTCGGACGAAAGATCGGGTGGACCAAGTATGCGAACAGCTAATGGATCTGGAATATCCTTGTGATATGATTCACGGCGGCATGCTTCAGGAAGATCGCCTTGCAGTGATGAATGAATTCAGAAGAGGGGAATTCCGCTATTTGGTTGCGACGGATGTTGCTGCACGTGGAATTGACATCGATAATATAACCCACGTGATTAATTATGACCTGCCATTGGAAAAGGAAAGTTACGTACATCGAACTGGAAGAACGGGCCGTGCCGGGAAAAAAGGAAAAGCCATTACTTTTGTGACGCCGTACGAAGACAAATTCCTTACTGAGATTCAAGGCTATATCGGCTTTGAAATCCCTAAGATGCCTGTTCCGACAAAAGAGGATGTCTCCAATAAAAAAATGGATTTCGAAGCGAAACTGGAAGCTCGTCCAAAGATAAAAAAAGATAAAAGTGAAAAATTGAATAAACAAATCATGAAGCTGTATTTCAATGGCGGAAAGAAAAAGAAAATCAGGGCTGTTGATTTTGTCGGAACTATCGCAAAAATTGATGGTGTGAATGCCGAGGACATCGGGATCATTACGATTCAGGATAATGTTTCTTATGTGGAAATATTGAATGAAAAGGGACCGCTTGTCTTGAAAGTGATGAAAAATACGAAAGTAAAAGGCAAACTTTTGAAGGTTTCAGAGGCCTTTAAGAACTAAAGGTGTTGAATGGAAAAGAAGCGGGAGCTTATCTAACCAAGGTTAACCAATTAAAATTGGTTAACTTCTATACCTGGAACAAAAAAAGTGGTGAAGTTTTGAGAGAAAACTTCCACCACTTTTTTATTGCTAACTTATATTTCATTTCAAAAAAAGCTTCTTTTATTTTTTTTGAAACTTTATAAATTCTAAATACATCATTGGGAAAACAATTATAAACATTATTATAAAACCTATTATTATTCCTACCAAACTTTTATCCTTAGTTATGGACATAGATACATAATAGAACGCTACACTCGTAATAATTAAATATAATAAATATCTTAAATACTTCATTTTGTTATATCAATCCACCCATTATTTTTATACCAATCCTTAGAATCTAAAAATTTTGCTATTGCTACACCAACATCTGCATAGTCTAAAGCAAAACTGACAGCACCACCAATTACTGTTGCTATAGCCACTCCTCTTACAGTTTGAATTCCAAGCTTCTTTGCTTGAGCTGTAGCTGTAGCTACCCTTGATATTCCTTCGGTAGCTGCCTTTTTCCTTTCTTCTTAATATAACTTTTTACTGCACTTACACCCCCACCAACTACTCCACCTATTGCTACATTGAAAACAGAACCTGCAAAGTAAACACCAACTCTTACTTTTCCTTTTTGTTTATTAGATGCATATACTTTTTCTGAGCCAAAAATTAATTTTTTTGCCTTAGAGAAGAAAGCTAATTCTTCAGATTCTGACTTTTCTACATAGTTTTCTTCTAATTGCTCTTGAGCAGCCTTTAGATCATTAAATGTTTCTGAATTTCCATCAAAAATACCTATAAGTGCTTTTTCTAATAACTCTACTTCCTCAGTACCAGAAATTGCTGCTGCTTCTTCAATTGTTTTTATAAATTCCTTTTTTTCAACTTCATTCATTTTTGATATATCTAAATTATCAACTTTAGCTTCAAAATTAAAATTTTCATCTAGTATTTCATGGTTAAATTCATCAGCACCATTTTCTGTGTTTACTCCTAAATCTTCAATCTCTGTATCACTTAACTTATCTAAATCATTATAAGTTAAATCTTCTAATAATGATTCATCCTCAAAATTTTCTCTAAAATCTTCTAATGAATCAGTTGTATTAGCAAAGGCTAAAAATGTTTCACCAACCGTTGGAAATAAAAAAATAAAAATAGTGAAAATTATAACTTTTGGTACAAAGAGTTTTCTCATATGATAATACCCTCCTTTTTAATAAATTAGGTTATTAAAATACAATAACTATAATAATCCATTTGGACTAAAAAATGGATCTAAATTTCTATTTACAATAAAAATATGAATGAAAAATATTAATATTAGGTATTTAGTCTATATAAAATTGCTCTTTCATAATGATAATAATTGGAAAACTCTTAGATAGACTTAGTTTTTTATATGTTTTGATAACCTCCCCTCGAAATGGTCCCGTCCTCACTGGAATCATTTTTTTTGTTTTATGATGACGGGAAGATTCTTTTTCTGAATTCTGTTTACCCGTCAAAATAGAGTGGTATATGAGGAAGGATAACGCAATTATACGAATTTAAAGTAAATACATACCACACGAATTAAACTGAAATTTTTGAACATGGAGGGGAATGAACAGGGATGACAAAAGTAAATGAAAGCGGAAGAATCGATGAACAAAGTAAGCAACGGCAATTGGAACAATATCGAGTGGACGATAATGGGAAAAAGATGACGACTAACCAAGGTTTGCGTATTTCCGAGGATGAACATTCTTTGAAAGCGGGAACCCGCGGTCCCACTTTGATGGAGGACTTTCATTTTCGTGAAAAAATGACTCATTTTGACCATGAGCGTATTCCTGAGCGGATTGTGCATGCACGTGGGTCTGGAGCACATGGATATTTTCAGGTATATGAGCCGATGACCGAATATACAAAGGCCAAGTTTCTACAAGACCCTACAGTCAAGACGCCAGTATTCGTTCGTTACTCCACGGTAGCGGGTTCCCGCGGATCGGCAGACTCGGTTCGTGATGTCAGGGGATTCTCGACAAAGTTTTATACCGAGGAAGGAAACTATGATTTGGTTGGAAATAATATTCCGGTATTTTTTATCCAGGATGCCATTAAGTTCCCTGATTTAATTCATGCCGTTAAACCTGAACCTCATAACGAAATACCTCAGGCTGCGTCTGCCCATGATACTTTTTGGGATTTCGTCGCCAACAATGAAGAAACGGCACATATGGTCATGTGGCATCTTTCTGATAGGGCCATACCAAGAAGTTTCCGGATGATGGAAGGGTTTGGTGTCCACACATTCCGATTTGTGAATGAAGAAGGTGTGGCCCATTTCGTTAAATTCCATTGGAAGCCTGTACTGGGAGTTAAATCCCTTGTTTGGGATGAGGCGCAGAAAATTGCAGGGAAAAATCCTGATTTTCACCGCCAAGATCTGTGGGAAGCAATAGATACTGGAAATTATCCTGAATTTGAATTTGGCGTGCAAATGATTAAGGAAGAAGATGAATTCAAATTCGACTTTGATATCCTTGATCCCACTAAACTATGGCCGGAAGAACAAATCCCGGTGAAAATAATCGGGAAAATGGTTTTGAACCAAAATACAGATAACTTTTTTGCAGAGACGGAACAGATAGCTTTCCATCCGGGGCATGTTGTACCGGGTATTGATTTTTCAAATGATCCGCTGCTTCAGGGTCGTTTATTCTCATACACCGATACCCAGCTATCCCGATTGGGAGGCCCGAACTTCCACGAGCTTCCCATTAATAGGACGGTTGCCCCCGTTCATAATAATCAACGCGATGGCATGCACCGAATGTCAATAAATCCAGGGCCGGTCAGTTATCATAAAAACTCCCTTGCAGGTAACTCTCCTGAACCTGCTTCAGAAGAGGAAGGCGGCTATGCACATTACCAGGAAAAAGTCGATGGCAGGAAGGTCCGTCAACGCAGTGAAAGTTTCAAGGATCATTACAGCCAAGCAAAACTATTCTGGAATAGCATGACGGAAGTGGAGAAGGAGCATATTATTCAAGCTTTCCACTTTGAAGTGGGAAAAGTGAAAAGTAAGGACGTTCAGCAGCAAATTGTCGAGATGTTCAGTAATGTTGATGTAGAACTGGCAGAAACAATCGCTATTGGAGTGGGGGTGAATCCTCCAACAAACAAGAGTGAAGTCAAAATGGATTTGGCTTCTCCGGCTTTAAGCCAAGAGCAAATGAAAGTGAACACGGCCGCAACAAGAAAAGTGGCAATCTTGGCTACCGATGGTTTCAACGGATCAGAGGTTAATCAAGTTTTGGAATCCTTTAAATCAACAGGTATAACTGCTGAAATCATCAGTAATAATCGTGGAGTGATTACAAGTTCAAAAGGACAGCAAGTTGAGGTGAATCAGACATTCCTGACAGCCGATTCGGTACTTTTCGATGCTGTATATGTGGCAGGAGGCCAGGAGAGTGTCGATACGCTAAAGGCATCCAAGGAACCAATTTACTTTGTTGATGAAGCTTACAATCATTTCAAGGCGATTGGTGCAGGAAAAGAAGGAGCCGAGATTTTAACGAAGGCAGGCATAGGTTCCATTGAGCCAGCCGGAGGCATTGTAGCTGTTTCGGAGAAAAATGGTGTAGCTGCCTTTATCGAGGCAATTGCCAAGCACCGTCACTGGACACGCGCTTAATTTTGAAAAAAAACCCCAGACTTGGAGTCTGGGGTTTTTTTTCAATAAAGACAGTTCGTATCAAGCTACTTCGCTTTTTCTTCAAGAAGCGATGCAATGCCAACAATCACCTTTGTGGCCAGGACCATATTATCGACGGAAATAAATTCATATTTGCCATGAAAGTTCTCTCCGCCCGTAAAAATGTTGGGTGTTGGCAGTCCCATATACGATAATTGAGATCCGTCCGTACCACCGCGTATTGGCGAGATTTTTGGTTTTATACCGAGTTTCTCCATTGCTTCATGGGCAATATCGACGATTTCCTTCACGGGTTCAATTTTTTCCTTCATGTTGTAATATTGGTCCTGTAATTCAAGTTGGATACGATTCTGCCCGTATTTTTCTTTTAAATCTTCGATGACTTTCGTTATATATACCTTACGTTCATTAAATTTTTGGCGGTCGAAATCCCTGATGATGTAAGAGAGCTTGGTCTCTTCCACATCGCCGTGAAAAGAAAGAAGATGATAAAATCCTTCGTAACCCTCCGTATATTCCGGTGCTTCTGCCACTGGGAGCTTATTATGGAGTTCCATGGCGATTTTAGCCGAGTTCACCATTTTTCCTTTAGCCGTACCAGGGTGAATATTCGTACCTTTGATCAGGATCCTGGCCGATGCAGCATTGAAGCTCTCATATTCAAGTTCCCCAAGTGGGCCGCCGTCCACGGTGTAGGCAAATTGGGCATCAAAAGCATCTACATCAAACTTATGTGGTCCCCTGCCGATTTCCTCATCGGGAGTGAAGGCAACACGAATTTTTCCATGCTTGATTTCCGGATGCTGTATCAAATAATCCATGGCAGTCATGATTTCGGCAATGCCAGCCTTATTATCTGCTCCCAACAGGGTTGTTCCATCCGTTGTAATCAAGGTATGCCCTTTGTAGTTCTTGAGCGAAGGGAAATCATTAGGTGAGAGGATGACATCCAATTTTTCATGTAAAGTAAGATCTTTGCCATCATAGTTGTCAACGATCTGTGGTTTTACATCTTTCCCGGTGAAATCCGTTGCTGTATCGACATGAGCCAAAAATCCAACTGTCGGAATATCCTTTTTTGAATTGGCTGGCAAGGTTGCCATGACATAGCCATTCTGATCAATTGTCACTTCCTTCATCCCAATGGATTGAAGTTCCTGGACCAATGTATTTGCCAAGGTCAACTGTCCGGGTGTAGAGGGGCATGATGGATTTGCCTCATTCGATTGGGTATCCACTTTCACAAAAGAAGTGAATCTTTCAATGATTTCATTTTTCACTTTCCTTCAACTCCTTTTTCCCTTATCTTACCATGATTGGTCGTGATGGAAAAATTATCTTTCACTAGGATGGTGGAGGAATTTCAGGTCTTTGTCATCAGCAAAGAACAGCATATCTCCAATCGACATGCTGTTCCGGTGCTATCTCATTTTAGAGTGGTGTTGCTTTAAGCGGTGCATCATTCAAGGCCCATACGGATACGCTTTTCCCATGAACGGGAAAGGTCGCGTAACCATCTTCTTCAATGGTAATGTGGTCATCTCGATGACAGGTTAAATCACTCCAGATTTCACCAGCCCGATGTTTACCGACGAACATCCTTTTTTCACTGTTGTGATCACCATTGGAGATAACGACGGCACACCCCGAGCCTTCTAGCTCTTCAACCCCGAGCCGGACCCAGCCAATCGTATTATGATCATCAAAATAGTCCGTCTGTTCCCCGTAAGCTTTTTCATGCCTTGCATATAAGAGGCGATCGAGAATATCCTGTTTACCAGGTACCGGAGAAGGCCCGCCGATTCCATAATAGTCCCCGTAAAAGACACAGGGATAACCGCAAAGTCTAAGCAGGATAAGGGCATATGCCGACGGTTTAAACCAGTCCTTTACCCAGGATTCCAGTGATTCATGAGGTTGGGAGTCATGGTTGTCGACAAAAGTGACAGCCTGCGCCGGATTGGTTTGGACGAGGGTATCATCAAAGATGGTTGAGAGGTCGAAGTCAGTTCCTGCTTTTGAAGCCTCATGAAATTTATAATGCAGGGAAACATCGAACAAGTTGAGGTCATGATTGGTTTGCTCTAAGTAAGTTTGACAAGCTTTAACATCCGCCTTCCAAAATTCGCCGACCATGAAGAAATGTTCCTTTGTATAAGGAATGAGTTCTTGTAGAAACTCATTGATGAATTCATAATCAATATGTTTAACGGCGTCCAAACGAAAACCATCACACTTTAACGTATCAACCATCCATTTTCCCCAGTTAATCATTTCCCGCCGAACTTCTGGCAGACTGTAATCGATGTTGGCAAACATTAAATAATCATAGTTTCCGAATTCATCGATGACATGCTTACTCCAGTGTTTATTTTCGCCTGTGATTCGATATACACCCATTTTGTCGTTTTCGGCATCGTAGTCAGTCCCATTAAAATGAGTATGGTTCCACTTAAAATCAGAGTATTTATTTTTACGGCCTGGAAAATCGAATGTTGTCCAGCCTTCAATTTCAAAAGGTTCTGAAATATCTTCCATACGATTGTCTGGATTGACTTCAATGACTTCTATTTTTTCGGTTCCATCTGCTCCTGCCTTGTGATTCATGACTAAATCGATATAAACGCAAAGTCCGTAGTTATGACAGGTGGCTATTGCTTGAAGCAATTCATCTTTGGTTCCGTATTTGGTACGAACGGTTCCTTTTTGGTCAAATTCCCCCAAATCGTATCCATCATATATTCCATACCCGTTATCCCCAATGGATTGCCCTTTGGTAACCGGCGGAAGCCAGACGCAATCAATTCCTATATCCTTCAACTTGGAGGCTGCATATTTCAATCTTTCCCAATGAGAACCATCTGCCTCAAGATGCCACTCGAAAAATTGCATCATCGTATGATTTCTTTTCATCCGTTCCCCCCCTGACACCGACACGTTTTGATAAAATTGAAGCAGAACGATCGGATAAAGTAATAGTGGAAATCTTTACCCTCTAATTTCAAATGATAAACAAGTAAACAAATCCCTCTGAATAGAGTTTCATTTACCTCTCTATTTTACTATTTTATACCAAATAAGGGTATTTTATATTGATTAGCAATTAAAAATTATTAAAAGGTGGAGGAATAACCGGGTTAAAGTATTAGGAAGGCGGAAAAACGATATAGTTTAAGTTCTTGGTCTAAAGTCATCGACGAAAATAATGGATGGCTTTACGCCAAAGCAATAAAAAAGGTATCCCGAATATTTTGGGATACCTTTTTCGTATTGGAAGGGCATGGTCTATCCTTTTTTACCTCTCCGTTTAAAGAAGTGGGCAAAGACCATTGCACCAAATAATAAGAGTAGGAGCACGGAAGATGGAATGATCGTATTTTTGGATGAGCTGCTGTTATCTGTCCCTTGTTGCCCCATGTTCCCGTTCATACCAGGAGGTGCTCCATTCTCGTCATTCACCATGTTAGGGGACTGCAAGGCAGCCCCATTCTCGCCGCCGCCCATGTTTGGTGGTGGCTGGCCTGCATTTGCGTTATCGCCCCTATTAGGAGCTCTGCCGCCCATACTGCTTTCTGTTTCAGCCTCCACAACCAGATCTCCAGAAAGCTGTGCTAAGATAGACTCAGCTCGTTGGGCAGCGAAGTCAACCAGGGTTTCCTCGCCTGACGTCGCTTCTGTAAACTCTTCAATTGTATAGAATTTAGTCGGGTCCTTTTTCACATATGGTGTGATTAATGTAGAAATATCAGTTGTCATTGCTGTCATATTTTCTTCAGAGAAAAAATCTGTGGCAATGCCGTCTAGATAATCATAATATTTTTCACGGTACCCGTCGTTGGAAAGCAGGGCATTCAATAAAGGACGATCTTCAAGGGTTGTACCTGATACAGGTTCGGTAATGCTGAAGTTGATATTACTTTCATTCATGAAATTTGAACTCATATCCATCATTCCGCCACCGTTCTTATTCGGTGCTTCTCCAAGGGGCTCCGTGTCATCCTTGTTAGCAGTATCGTTACTCTCAGCTGCCACTTCATTTTCTTTATCGGATGCGCCTTCCTGGCGTACCCCGCCTCCGGAAAAGCCTCCAAATGACATATTATAGTCCCAGGGCAGCATGGAAAAGACGCCATTTTCCTCATATAGATAGTAGTTATGCTTTAATGTGCCTTGATAATGATCGAGGTTGACGAGGGCTGTATTGGCTGCAAAGTAGCGCAATGTTTCATCTACATCCAAAACTTCTTCTAAATCCCCGCCATTATTGATGGCATCAAGCATCTTGATCATCGCAGATTGATCAGAACTTTCATTTGTTTTTAAGTTCAACCCTGTATAATCATCAATATTTTCACCAATCCATTTTAAATCACTTCCGGTGCCATCAGGATAATAAAGGTCACCGTTGCCAGATGGAAAGTTATTATTCAAAAATGTTTCATTAATAGATTCAACGCCTAAATATAAGCCCCATTCTTTTCCATTGATGGTCACGTACATATAGGAATGTCCGGGAGTTGCTATGCCCATCTTTTCCATTAGCTCATATGAAAGGTACTCCCTCATATACGTGGGGTCACTATAATTATTATTTAAATCAAATTCTTTCAGGCCATGCAAATTTTGATCTGACTGATAGTAATTAAAATCTATATTCCAGCTGTAGCGTTCCGAATCTTCCATTTGGACAACAGAGTTTAAGGAAAGGTTCCCTTTGGTTCGAAACCCTACATTTTCAACTTTTTCCCCATTAATGGTCACATCTGATGCAACAACTTCCTTTTCAGAGGGGTTATCCAGGATTGAATCCAAATCATCATCAGCCAATGTTATATCAACGGTTGTCACCTTGCTTTGGTCAAACACGGACCCCGTATATGTATTTCCTTTAGTGGCCTTTTCAATTGTCAGATTGGGAAGGAAAGACATCACTGCTATAAAGATGGCGATAAGTAACCCAATCGACGCTACGACGTATCTTGTCTTTAACATGCCAGGCTCCTTTCTTCTGCATTCTTATATAGCGGACAAGCCATGGAATCTTATGTCCGCCATCTATCTTAAGCAGTGAAGTTGCCATCATAACTCAACATGATGGCAGAATGAACGCTATTCATGTCCTTGACTTGATTAATGAATTCCGCATTATTATCTTTTAATCGAATTTCATATGTCACTTCAAGATTATTATCCGGCATGACCGACTTTGATTTGATGGAATGCTTTTTCACTTTATTGGATATCATTTCGTCTAACGTTTTTTCAATTGAGGCATCTGTATATTTAACGATAAATAAATAAGGATTTTCTACAGTGATCCGGTTCGCAAATATGAGCATGACAATACCTATTAAAATAGCACCGATGATAACCAGTGGAATTAGTCCTGCCCCGCATAAAATCCCGGAAGCGGCTGCCCAGAATAGGAAGATCAAGTCCATGGGATCTTTAATTGGCGTTCTGAATCGAACGATGGAGAGAGCACCAACCATACCAAGGGAGATAACGATATTAGTTGAAATACCCATGATGATCAAAGCCGTTGCCATTGTCATGATGATGAGGGAAATATTGAAATTGTGTGAGTACATCACACCGGAAAAGGTCTTCTTATAAATGACGTAAATAAACAAACCGATGGCAAATGCCAACAATAACCCAATTAGGGAGTCAATGATTGAAAAGCTCTCTGTCTTGTCTAAAAAGCTTGATTTGAAAATATCATTAAAAGTGCTAGTAGTCGTCGTATCCATGTGCCATTCCTCCAAATATTATGTGTTTAGCTGAAATCAGCCGTATCTTCTGCTTAGTTGATATTTTGAAAAAGCCGTTTTTCTAGTATCGATGATGGATAACAATTGTTTGATGATATCCGGAAGAAACTCATCAAACTTTATTTCCAGGATGACCCAATCCGGGTCTAGTGCATCGACGACGATTAATTCGGGATTCAGGAAGTCCGTATCCCGATAGCTGGTTTTCACATTGCTGTCGAAGGTGACCCGCACATTTCCATACTCATAGATAAATACCTCCCTTTCATAGTCGACGACTGTTGTCGGCTTGATTTGGAAAAGGGTCATTTGAATGTATAAGTCCCTAAGGATATCCCTTGAATCTTCGGACATCCAATTTATATCCCCTGAACGAATTCGTTCGTATTCTTCGGCAGACAGCCTGCACTTCTGTTTATAGGTAAGGTTATCCCGCTTACTCTTTTTTTCTAGATTGATGAAATCAGTATTATGATCATAAAGTCTAGCCCTGAACTTATCCCTGTGATAGAACCCCTCCGTTTTTTGCCGCAGGATTTTATTGTCAAAGTTATCGAAATAGACACTTCGAATTAAATACTTCCCATCCAGCCCATGGGGATCAAGCCTCATGAAGTTTTTCAGATTATTTCTTAATAAATAACAATCTGCTCTGGTGATTGCATGCTTGAGTTCCCGCCTGCCCTTTAAATCATTCATTGTTGTTCCTCCTTTTTCATGTTTTTACTAGGTTCAGCTTATAAACACAATCTTAATAAAACCTTAAGAACAATTTTCTGTTTAATAGATAAATAGAGAATAGTCCCCAGTTTTAACCTTTTCTTAATTTTATTGGAATTTATTAGAAGAAAAATGAGTGGATTTACTCATTGAGAATAATTATCATTATCAGTAAAATGAATCTCATGATAATGATAATTATTCTCAATTAATTCAATACATGGAGGCTCACTATGGTAACGAATACTCTTACAAAAAATGATCAATTACTGGAACAACAAAATACAAGGGAATCAAATGCCCGATCTTATCCTAGAAGATTACCGATAGCCATCGATCAAGCGGAGGGAATTTACCTAACAGACATGGATGGAAAACGATATATTGATTTTCTTGCCGGGGCTGGAACATTAGCGCTCGGTCACAATCATCCGGCTGTGCTTGAAGCAATGGAAAAAGTTCTTAAGGATAAACGGCCGTTACATACATTGGATTTTACGACGCCAATCAAAGAGCAGTTCGTTGATGAAATTTTTGAAAGCCTGCCTGAAGAATTCAGGAAAAATGCAAAAATTCAATTCTGTGGTCCTACTGGCGGGGATGCCATTGAGGCAGCACTTAAATTAGTAAAAACAGCCACAGGCAACAGAAGCATTTTATCCTTCCAAGGAGCTTATCACGGGGCAACCCATGCAACCATGTCAATCAGCGGCAATACAAAACCAAAGGAAAAGATACAAGGGTTAATGCCAGACGTACATTTCCTTCCGTATCCCTATCAATATCGCTGTCCTTTTGGAATAGGCGGAGAAGAAAGTCATAAAATCAGTAGCCAGTATATCGAAAATCTACTGAACGATCCTGAATCTGGATTATTGGCACCTGCAGGAATGATTTTAGAGGCAGTACAAGGTGAAGGAGGTTCCATTCCCGCTCCAATTCCTTGGCTTAAGGAAATCAGAAGAATTACAAAAGAGAAGGGCATTCCGCTAATTATCGATGAAGTTCAATCCGGTATCGGCCGTACAGGAAAAATGTTTGCCTTCGAACATGCAGGAATCATTCCGGATGTTCTTGTCTTATCTAAAGCAATTGGCGGAAGTCTTCCATTATCGGTGGTAATTTATAACAAAGAGTTGGACCTATGGTCTCCAGGTGCACATATCGGTACGTTCCGGGGAAATCAATTGGCGATGGCAGCAGGAACAGCGACTTTAAAGTATATGAAAGAGACGAATCTTGTGGAGCATTCCGCTAAAATGGGTGAAATCTTAAAGGATATTCTTAAAGATTTGCAAAAAGATATTCAGCAGATCGGGGATGTTAGAGGCCGTGGATTGATGGTCGGTGTCGAAATGGTCAAGCATGAAGAACCTCAAAATCCGAATGGAAGCTATCCAGCTGATTCGGAACTTGCCAGTACCATTCAACAGGAATGTTTTCAAAGAGGATTGATTCTGGAAGTGGGCGGCAGACATGGAAGTGTAGTGAGGTTCCTGCCACCATTGATCGTAACGGAATCCCAGCTTCGCGAAGCCACTGCCATTTTTGAACAGGCTGTTCGTGCAGCTGTAGCTAGAGGGTGAATTATCAATGATTGAAATGATAAATAAAACGGATTTTGCTTATTCTCCATTGTTCTTGAATAACGAAGAAGGTTTCAATAACTACAGCCAGTCATTAAAAATCATGGAAAAGAAGCTGATGGCCTTTTTAAAAGGGAACAATTCACCATACTCTGGGAAAAATCCGTATGAAATAGAAGCAAGATTAAACGGACTGACCCTCGCTTCTCTAAAAGGGGAGACGATTGAAGCAGTTGCGGCTGAGCTGGCGGAGTTTGTTATTGATGACAGCATCAATGTACACAGTCCTACTTGTATCGGGCATTTGCATTGCCCGACACTAATTCCAGCCGTGGCAGCCGAAATGATTATCGGTACGTTGAATCAATCCATGGATTCATGGGACCAAAGCTCGACGGCAACTTTCGTTGAAGAGCGTTTAATAGATTGGCTGTGCAGTCAGGTAGGGTTACCGGAACAAGCCGATGGGATTTTCACAAGCGGTGGTACCCAATCTAATTACATGGGACTGCTATTGGCAAGGGACGCCTATTGTAAGCGTTTCTGGGATGTGGACGTTCAACAGCACGGCTTGCCAGTCGAGGCGAAAAAATTGCGGATCCTATGCTCCGAGGCTGCCCACTTTACGGTTCGTAAATCAGCGGCACAGCTGGGGCTTGGTGAACAGGCAGTGATCACGATTAAAACGGATTCAAATCATCGTCTGTCCATGGATGATTTGAATCATCAGTTGCTGCTTTTAGAGGAACAGGATTTACTTCCATTTGCTATCGTTGCAACTTGTGGAACGACGGATTTTGGTTCAATCGATCCATTACATGAATTGTCCGAAGCTGCTAGGAAGAATGGGATATGGCTGCATGTGGACGCTGCATATGGCGGTGCGATGATTTTAAGCAAGGATTACAAAGAGTTAATCAGCGGAATTGAACGGGCCGACTCGATTACGGTTGATTTTCACAAATTATTCTATCAACCCATCAGTTGTGGTGCTTTTCTTGTCTCGGACAGCAACTCATTTCAATATATCCAGCATCACGCCGATTACTTGAATCCACAGGAAGATGAAGCGGAGGGCATGGTTCATTTAGTCAATAAATCGGTTCAAACGACGAGAAGGTTCGATGCACTGAAACTCTGGATGTCATTGAAGGTCGTTGGACTGGACACCTTTGCTGAAATGATCGACTATACTTGTCATCTTGCACGTGAAGTGGCTGTGAAGATCGAAAAAGAGGATGGATTCACAGTATTAAATAAAGATCCTGAATTGAATGCAGTTGTATTCCGTTATAATCCCTCGGGAGAAAGTGATCAGCTAGTAAATCTATTAAATAAACAGATTCAGCAGGAATTACTGAAAAGCGGACGGGCATTTTTAGCAAAAACGCGTTTTGACGGACAGGTATATTTAAAAATGACACTATTGAATCCAATGACAAGGCTTGAACACATAGAGGAAATTTTAGACGAAATTCGAGTTTTAGGTGAAATGTTCAAGATGATGGAGGAATGAAGATGAATGGTAAGCAAATAGCTGAAAGGGCAACGATGCAAAGCTTTCTGAACTGTTATTTCCGGGAAACCGGGAATTGCAGTTTAGAAGAAACGAGAAACTGGCCAGATTTGGAGGGTTCCATTCCGGATTCATTATTAGTCAGTAATCTCAGATCCCAAGATATTGCATTGCTTGTTCCACTTAAATATTGGTCGGTAACGGGGCGTCATATCTTCACCTTCCCGATTTACTACGAAACAGCATCCAAACAAGTACGTGAATTAGATTATGTGACAATGGTCTCGATTGTTTCTAAAGAGTTATTGAATGAGCAGGGCCGGACGGATAGTGAAGATGAATTGATGCTGCGTGTCATCCTTAGCAGCCAAAATATTCAACGTTATGTGGAAGCGAGGACAGAAGACGCTGATGCACTTCAAAGTCCTGATTTTACATACATCGAAGCAGAGCAGTCGCTTTTATTCGGCCACCTGTTCCACCCGACACCGAAAAGTAAGCAGGGCATTTCAGAAAAAGATGAATGGATCTATTCACCCGAATTAAAAGGGGAGTTTCAGCTGCACTATTTCCTGGCAGAGCCTTCGATCGTCATCCAGGATTCTAGTGAAGTCCGATCGGCAAGTGAGATCATTAAACAAGAATTAGCTGGTGACTTGGAGATTTCCAGTGAATTTCGTGACACGTATTGCCAAAAGGAAAGCCGATACAGCATTATCCCGGCACATCCGCTCCAGGCAAAAGTGCTTATCGAAAAAGAAGAGGTTAAGAGGCTAATCGAGCAAGGAACACTAGTTTATGCAGGACCGCTTGGAAAAAAATTCACGGCTACCTCTTCATTTAGAACGGTATATAGTGCCACATCGAGATATATGTACAAATTTTCCGTTCCGGTTAAGATCACGAATTCATTACGTGCGAATTTGCAAAAAGAACTAGATCGCGGTGTGGAAATTGCTAAATTAATAGATTCAAAAGTGGGCGATGATCTAAAAGAACAGCATCCCGCCTTCCGTGTTATTAAGGACCCTGCTTATCTAACGATCAAAACAACTGAACAAGAATCAGGTTTCGATGTTGATATTCGGGAAAACCCTTTTTATGAAAATGATAAACAAGCAAGCCTGATTGCAGGCTTATGTCAGGATAATGCCTATGGTGCACCATCAAGGCTTGGAGCGATCATCCGCAAATTGGCAGCTGATGAAAACCGCAGTACCGAAGAAGTAAGTAAGGAATGGTTCAAAATTTATCTTTCAATGACATTAAAACCGATGCTTTGGCTATTTGAAGAGTATGGAATTGTTTTAGAAGCCCACCAGCAAAATTCAATCATTCAACTTCAAGATGGCTATCCATCCACTTTTTATTATCGTGATAATCAAGGGTATTACTATTGCGAGTCCAAAGTAGACAGGTTGTTGAATATCCTGCCTGAACTAAGTGAAAAAAGCTTCACGACTTGTTCTGATGAAGTCGCTGAAGAAAGACTTCAATACTACTTCTTTTTCAATCACTTATTAGGCTTAATCAATAATTTTGGTACGGAAGGATTAGTATCAGAGAAAACCCTGTTACAGCTCGTTCAGGAACAATTGGAAACAAGCAGCAGGGAAAGCGAGGATGAAGGGTTGAATCGAGTTGTTTCAAGGCTGCTTCATGCCCGGGAATTATCTTGTAAGGCTAATTTACTGACGCGATTTCATGATATGGATGAGCTTGTCGGTTCACTTGAGACACAATCCGTTTATACAACGATTGGTAATCCATTCGCGCAGGGGGTTTTAACCGCCTATGAAAAATAGTTATGAAGAAAATCTGAAGGACTGTAATCAACAGCTTTCATTTGTCAAAGTTGAATTTGAGAGGGATGTAGATACACTGCATAAATGGATGCATGAAGAACATGTGATACCCTACTGGAATTTAAATTTCACAAAAGAAAAGTTTGCTGTTCATTTGCAAAAGGCGTTGGCTGACACACACCAAACACTCTATCTTGGCTGCCTTGATGCAATCCCCATGAGCTATTGGGAATCGTATTGGGTAAAAGGCGATATCATCGAAGATTATTATGAGTCCGAAGAGGGAGATCAAGGCATTCATTTACTCATTGGTGATTCAGATTACCTTGGAAAAGGACTGGCTTTGCCGTTTTTACGTGCAATGGTGAAATACCAACTGCTTTCTTCTAGAACAAAAAAGGTGATGGCGGAACCGGACATTCGAAATGCAAAGATGATTTACTTATTTGAAAAGTGCGGTTTCACCCCAATTAAAGAAATTGAGCTCCCTGACAAAACGGCATTGCTAATGTCATGTACACGGGAGAATTTTGAGAGGAAGTGGAAGTATGGAGAAGCAACAATCTATCTATGACCTGGTAGGGATAGGGATAGGCCCCTTTAACCTTGGACTTGCGGCCCTTTTGGAGAAAACCCCGGAGTTGAATGCCGTCTTTTTTGAGAAAAAGCAGGAATTTAATTGGCATGAAGGAATGCTGCTGGAAGGGACAACACTGCAGGTACCGTTCTTTGCCGATCTAGTTAGCATGGCTGATGTGACTAGCCCATATAGTTACTTGAGTTATTTACAGCAGCATGATCGTCTCTATCATTTCTACTTTCTTGAAAAATTCTTGATTCCACGAAAAGAATATAACGACTATTGCCGCTGGACTGCCCATCAACTTGAAAGCTGCTGTTTTGGAAAGGCGGTGGAGGCGGTGGAGTATATAGGTGATCAAGGTGAACCCTTCTATCAAATCAGTGTAAGGGATGCACAAACACAAAAGATCGAAGTCTATTATGGCCGTCATGTTGTCATGGGAATTGGCACCGCCCCGACTGTCCCGTCGGCATTTCACCCATATATGGGGGAGAGCATCCTGCATTCGGCAGATTATTTACGGAACAAAGAAAATGTCTTAAAGAAAAAATCCGTAACGGTTGTCGGATCTGGACAGAGTGCAGCCGAGGTCTTTCTGGATCTCCTGAATGAGCAGGAGCAATATGGCTATCAGCTTAACTGGTATACAAGATCCAAGGGGTTTTTCCCTATGGAATATTCAAAACTTGGGTTGGAATACTTCACTCCGGATTACCTTGATTTCTTTTATCGGCTGCCACAGGAAAAGAAGGATGAAATTCTGCCGAAACAGGATCTATTGTATAAAGGGATCAGCGCCACGACAATTGCAGCAATTTTTGACAAGATGTATGAAAAATCGATTGGAAATGCCGAACTTTCCATTGAACTTAGGGCCATGACGGAAGTTTCGGCGGTAACTCCCACCGAAAATGGCTGGGGATTGAAATGCCGACAGTGGGTAGAAGATAGAGAATTTGATGTGGACACAGAGGCGATTGTTTTTGGAACGGGCTATAAACCAACCCTTCCGGCATTCCTTGACACCATGGAAGACCTTTTAGTCCGCGATGATTTGGGGCGGCTTACAATAACGAAAGATTATAGAGTAGGAACGGCCATCACTACGCAGAATCACCTTTTTATTCAAAATGGCGAGATACATACACATGGTGTGGGTGCTCCGGATCTAGGCTTAGGGGCCTTCCGAAACTCCATCATTATCAATCAATTGGCAGGTAAAGAGATTTATCCATCAGAGCCAAAGGGTGCTTTTCAGTCATTCCGTGTAAAATCACCTGTCATGGCTTACTAAGAGAAGGGAAGGGAAGCATTGTATGCAGTTCATAAATGAAGTGGAACAGGCGGTTTCAGAAAAAAATTGGTCGATAGTAAACCAAAACCTGCTGGCCAAGATGATTTCTGAGTATATGTATGAAGATATGATCAAACCAGCTGTCTTGAACGAAAATGCAGCAGGAAACCTATATGAGTTAAAGATAAATGAGGGGAGATCTTATCAATTTTTGGCTTCACCCCGTCTTTTTGACAGCTATGAAGTACAGGCTGAGTCGATCCAGGTATATGAAACGGAAGGTTTTACACAGGCCAATGATGCTATTCAATTCATTTTGGACATCCAGCCGGTAATTGGGATGACTGCAGAAACAACAGGACATTTAATCAAGGAATTCCATCATACGCTGCTTGCGGACCTCCAATTGCTATCCAAACCTGAACAAGACGCGGATGATTTGGTCGAACTGGACTATGCTTTACTTGAAGGGGAAATGAGCGGTCACCCTTGGATTGCTTATAACAAGGGAAGAATCGGTTTCGGTTTTGATGATTATTTGAAGTTTGCTCCAGAAAACCAGAAGGAAGTTCAGTTATCATGGATTGCGGTCAATAAAACGAGGGGTGAGTTCAATTCCATTGAAAAGTTGTCTTATAAGCAATTGATGGAGAATGAACTGGATGAGGAAACCCAAAAATCATTTGCAAAAAGATTGACAGAGAAAGGCCTGAAGTCAGAAAACTATTTCTACCTCCCAGTCCATGAATGGCAGTGGAAAAATGTAATCATCCAGAATTTTACAGATGACTTGGCTAAAGGGTTGATTGTAGCTTTGGGAAATGGTCCTGATGAGTATCTTCCGCAACAATCAATTCGGACATTTGTTAATGTGTCGAATAAGAATAAACACCACGTCAAGCTGCCGATGAGCATTTTAAATACGCTAGTCTACCGTGGATTACCAGCGGAGCGCACAGTCATTGCTCCAAAAATCACAGCGTATATTAAGAACATTTATGAAAATGATTCATTCTTGAAGGAAGAATGCAAAGTAGTGCTTCCAGGTGAAGTGGCCAGTTTAAACGTTGACCACCCGTATTTTTCCAAGCTGGAGAATGTACCCTATCAATATTTGGAGATGCTAGGCGGTATTTGGAGAGAAAGCATATACAGTTATATGGAAGAAGGCGAAAAGCCCATTACACTTGCTTCCCTTTTACATGTGGACTACAAAGGGAAGCCATATGTGGAGAGCCTTATTGAAAAATCCGGATTGACTGCGGAAGCCTGGACAGCTCAATTATTCGATGTCATTCTATCACCACTATTACATTTTATCTATCAATATGGATTGGTCTTCTCGCCGCATGGTCAAAATACCATTTTAGTTTTGAAGGATTACAAGCCTCATCGTTTGGCCATCAAGGATTTTGTGGATGATGTAAACGTCAGTGATCAGCCGCTTCCTGAATTGAGTAAACTTCCTGATGATTTAAGAAAAGTATTAAGAAGTGAAACCCCTGAAGGACTGGTTCAATTCATTTTCACGGGACTATTCATCTGTCATTTCCGTTACTTGTCAACACTCCTGATGAAGAGGTCCCTTTTGGATGAGAATGTCTTTTGGGAAGGCGTCGCTCAAACAATCCTTACACATCAGAAAAAATTCCCTAGGTTACAGGATCGTTTCGATATATTCAATTTCTTTGCGCCAAAATTAACAAAACTTTGCCTGAATAGAAATCGGATGCTTCAATATGGATATAGCGATGGTGAAGACCGTCCGCATGCATCTGAGTTTGGGCATGTGAATAATGCCCTTTATGAAAAGTTACCTGCAAAAACGCAATAAAGTTAAACTGGCTCAGACTTTTGAGCTAATTTCAGACTGTAGACGAACTCAATAAGAATTGAGTACGTCTACAGTTTTTTTGGATTTTTAAATTTTGACCGTTGATTTCCGCTTCAGGCACTCGCTTTCCGCGGGCGGTCCCCCTTGGACGCGTATTCCCCCGCAGGGGCCTCGTACCTTCCGTTCCAACAGAGTCCGATAATTATTAAAAATGTACGCATTAAAAAGGATTGTGTTATCCGGCTTGATTCAAACTACCTAAAAATTTTCTTTGGAATAGGGCTTGCCGTTCATATAAATTGGTGATAAGCTATTGTGTAAACGGTTACACAAAATTATTGAGGTGGATATATTGGCAACTATTCGGGATGTTGCAAAGGAAGCTGGGGTTTCTGTGGCAACGGTTTCCAGAGTTATGAATGGCAGTGGTTATGCACATGAGGACACAAAAAAGGTGGTCATGGCAGCTGTTGAAAAATTAAATTATAAACCGAATGAAGTGGCAAGATCCCTTTATAATCGTAAATCCAAATTGGTTGGTTTGATTTTGCCAGACATTACGAATCCCTTCTTCCCTGAAATGGCAAGAGGTGTCGAGGATTATCTGCAGCAATTCGGGTATCGATTAATCTTTGGGAATAGCGATGAAAAGAGAGATAAAGAAATAGAATATATTGACACTTTTCTTCAGAATAATGTAGTGGGCATGATTGCTTCAACCAGTGAAGAAGCCAATGAAAATTTTGATAACCTGGAAATTCCAGTTGTCCTTCTTGACCGTACAGCAGAAAAATTACCAGCTGTTTATTCCGATCAAAAGACAGGCGGTAAGCTCGCAGCACGCGTATTGCTTGATAGAGGCAGTACAAATATCGTCCTCATCAGGGGACCAGTCGAAATAAAACCTGTATATGAACGGTACATGGCAGCATTGGAAGAATTGAAACAAGCCGAAGTGAATGTGCAAGTCATGGATTCATCCCTCACTCTTCAGGGCGGCCAAATTTGCGTGAGACAGCTGTTCGAGCAATATCCAAAAACGGATGGAATCATTGCTTGCAATGATATTGTTGCAGCTGCCGCACTTCAAGAGATTTTAAAACGGGGAATACGGATTCCGGAAGACATACAATTGATAGGCTATGATGATATCGCCTTCACTGCGTTATTGCACCCACCGTTATCGACAATTCGGCAGCCAGCCTACGAGATGGGGGCACAAGCCGCGGAAATGCTAATTAAAAAGATCAATCAGGAAAAATTGGAAGTGACGCACAAAAAGCTCCCTGTTTCTTTTGTGGAGAGACAAACAACGAGAAGAAAGGCGGAGAAGGCATGATTAGAATTACAGTAGTGGGAAGTTCCTCAATGGACTTAGTGGTGACATCAGCTAAGCGGCCAATAGCAGGGGAAACGGTTTTAGGAGAGTCGTTCATCACGGTTCCTGGAGGAAAAGGAGCCAATCAGGCTGTGGCTGCTGCCCGACTTGGTGCTGAAGTATCCATGGTTGGATGTGTAGGTGATGATGTCTATGGTGAGATCATTTTAGAAAACCTGAAAAAAAATCATATAAACACGGAGTATGTGGAACCGGTTACAGGTGCAGCCTCCGGTACAGCACACATTACCCTTTCAGAAGGTGATAACAGTATTATTGTCGTAAAAGGTGCAAATGATTTCATTACTCCTGAATATGTACAAAAGGCGAAAAAGGTCATTGAGGAGTCGGATATCGTGATGGTTCAGCAGGAAATTCCTGAGGAAACAGTGGAATTTCTGGCTGAATTGTGCAACACGCTTCAAAAGAAATTACTTTTGAACCCAGCTCCAGCCCGCAAGCTAAGCGAGGCTGTCATTCAACAGGCATCATTCCTTACGCCGAATGAACATGAGTTCGAAATACTTTTTAATGGCCGGGATCGAACGAAAGTCTTGACTGAGTATCCAAATAAATTATTCATTACCGAAGGGAAAAATGGCGTCCGTTATTTTGACGGGCATGAAGAAAAGGTCGTTCCAAGCTTTGTAGTGGAAGCAGTGGATACAACAGGGGCAGGCGATACATTCAATGCTGCCTTTGCGGTGGCTGTTGCAGAAGGAAAAAGTTTTGACGAATGCTTGTTATTCGCGAACCGGGCAGCCTCCATTTCCGTGACGAAGTTAGGCGCTCAAGGCGGCATGCCGCAAAGGAAAGAAGTCGAAAGGGGCCTTGAAGCATGAAACGTCAAGGAATCATCAATAGTTCAATAGCCAAGGTCCTGGTTGACCTTGGTCATACGGATTATATTGTCGTGGCTGATGCGGGGCTGCCGGTACCATCGGGAGTTTGCAAGATAGATTTAGCTTTGACGCCTGGAACACCATCTTTTCAAGATGTCGTTCGAGCCGTTCACGAAGATATGGTTGTTGAAAAAGTTATCGCTGCCACTGAAGTGAAGGATAAAAACCCAGAACAGCATCAATATTTGGAGCAGCAATTCGGGGAAGGGATTGAATATGTTTCCCATGAGGATTTTAAAAGGCTGACAAGTAACGCGAAAGCAATAATCCGGACTGGGGAGACGACGCCGTATTCAAATTGCATATTGCAGTCTGGAGTATTCTTTTAAAGAAAAGAGATGATGAGCATGCAAATCGAAATGCACAATATTTATAAAGCATTTGGTCAAAACAAGGTATTGGAAGGTGTTCATTTTTCTTTAGAGGCAGGAGAAGTACATGCACTAATGGGGGAGAATGGAGCGGGGAAGTCAACCTTGATGAACATTTTGACCGGGCTGCATAAACAAGACCAAGGAACGATCGAGATTAACGGTAAAGAAACCTCATTCAAGGATTCAAAGGAAGCGGAAGAGGCGGGAATGGCCTTTATCCGTCAGGAATTGAATATTTGGCCAGAGATGACCGTGCTGGAGAATCTATTTATCGGCAGGGAAATGGTAAATACCTTCGGTGTCCTAAAGACGAAACAAATGAAAGCGCGTGCAAACGAGATTTTTAAAACACTTAATATTTCCCTTCCTTTTGATAAGGAAGCCGGCCTTTGTTCTGTCGGGGAACAGCAAATGATTGAAATTGCCAAGACGCTTATGACGGATGCCGAAGTCATCATCATGGACGAGCCCACAGCAGCTCTGACCGATAGAGAAATAGAGAAGCTCTTTGAAGTGATGAAAGGACTTACTAAAAAGGGTGTATCACTAGTTTATATCTCTCACCGAATGGAAGAAATTTTTGCCATTTGTGACAGGATCACCGTAATGCGTGACGGAAAAACAGTCGATACGAAAAAAATTGCAGATACAAATTTCGATGAAGTCGTTCAAAAAATGGTCGGGCGGGAGTTGGAGGATCGTTTTCCTCATCGTGAAGCAAACCCTGGCGACGTAGTCCTCGATGTAAAAGGATTAACTAAAAAAGGGCTTTTTGAAGATATCCATTTCGCAGTACGGCAAGGCGAGATTGTGGGTGTAGCCGGATTGATGGGAGCTGGCAGAACAGAAATAATGCGCGCCCTTTTTGGTGTCGACCAAATAGACAGCGGTGAAATTACCATTGAAGGCAAGAAAGTTTCCATACGAAAACCAACGGATGCAGTTCGACACGGCCTGGCCTTCATTACGGAAAATCGTAAAGAAGAGGGGCTGATACTGGACTTTTCAGTAAGGGAAAATATCGGCTTGCCGAATCTGAAAAGCTTTGCTCCTAATGGACTCGTAAAAACGGAGGATGAGAAAAACTTTGCCGAAATGATGATTAAGCGACTTCACGTAAAGACATCTTCGGCTGAAACGATCATCGGCAATCTTTCCGGAGGGAATCAACAAAAGGTGGTAATAGCCAAATGGATCGGCACTTCCCCTAAAGTTTTAATTATGGATGAGCCAACCCGAGGCATAGATGTTGGTGCAAAACGTGAAATTTACGAATTGATGAATGAATTGACGGAGCGAGGCATCGCCATCATCATGGTTTCGTCAGAACTTCCGGAAATCATTGGAATGAGTGATAGAATCCTTGTGGTTCACGAAGGTGAGATTGCTGGGGAATTGTTAAAGCAGGAAGCGACGCAAGAAAAAATTATGGCATTGGCGACAGGAGGGAACTAGGATGAAACTTGAGGCTACAGGGAAAAGCGGGATTTGGCAGAAATTTGGTCCGTTACTTGCCCTGGTACTTTTATTTATCGTAATAACCGTTTTAAATCCATCATTCATGGAACCGAATAATATTTTGAATTTATTGCGTCAAACCTCCATCAATGCACTTATTGCATTTGGAATGACCTTTATCATATTGACAGGTGGCATCGACTTGTCCGTCGGTTCCATTTTAGCTCTATCCAGCGCACTTATGGCGGGCATGATGGTCTCGGGAATGGATCCTATTTTAGCAATATTAGTAGGCATTCTGCTAGGTGCAATAATGGGTATAATCAATGGGATTCTCGTTTCAAAAGGAAAAATGGCCCCTTTCATCGTGACATTGGCCACCATGACGATATTCCGGGGATTAACGCTTGTGTATACGGATGGAAAGCCGATTACTGGAATTGGCGATTCTGAAATGTTCCAGATGCTTGGGAGAGGATACTTCCTGGGACTGCCAGTACCGGCTGTTGTGATGGTCATCGCTTTCTTAATCCTATGGTTCCTGCTTCATAAAACATCCTTTGGCCGTAAAACATATGCAATTGGCGGAAATGAAAGGGCTTCCCGCATTTCGGGGATTAAAGTTGACCGAGTCAAGGTGGCCATATATGGTCTGGCCGGTACGATGGCAGCAATTGCCGGTGCCATTTTAACATCCCGTTTGAATTCGGCACAGCCGACGGCAGGCCAATCCTATGAAATGGATGCCATCGCAGCCGTGGTGCTGGGTGGAACGAGCCTTTCAGGCGGTAAAGGGCGGTTGTTCGGTACGCTGGTGGGTGTCCTGATCATCGGTACCTTGAATAACGGCATGAATTTACTTGGTGTATCCTCCTTTTACCAGCAAGTGGTAAAAGGTGCAGTTATATTAATCGCGGTCTTACTTGACCGTAAAAAATCATAAGAAGAGGTGTAATCAATGAAAAAAATAGTATCGATCATCATGGTTCTTTCTTTAATGGTCTTAGCTGCCTGTTCAATGGATTCTGGTCTAAAAGATGATAAAAAAGAAAAGAAAGACTCCATGAAAGACGTGAAAGTCGGAGTCAGCATCTCAACTTTAAACAATCCATTCTTCGTTTCCTTAAAAGATGGTATTGAAAAAGAAGCAAAAGAAAAAGGCATGAAAGTTACAGTTGTTGACGCCCAGGATGATACAGCAAAACAGATTAGCGGAATTGAAGATTTAATTCTTCAAGAGGTTGATGTCCTTCTTGTGAATCCAACTGACTCTGCGGCAATAACTTCAGCCGTTCAAGATGCAAATGATGCGGGCATTCCCGTTATCACGATTGACCGCTCTTCAGACGAAGGTGACATTGAAACGTTCATCGCTTCCGATAATGTGGCTGGCGGTGAAATGGCTGCAGAATATCTAGTTAAAGAGCTTGGCGAAAAAGCGAAAGTAGTGGAAATTGAAGGGGTATCCGGAGCATCTGCAACTCGTGAACGTGGGAAAGGTTTCCACAATATTGCGGACAAGCAGTTAGATGTCCTGACAAGCCAGACGGCGGAATTCGACCGGACAAAAGGGCTTAACGTCATGGAAAATATCCTCCAAGGCAATAATGACATCCAAGCGGTATTCGCCCATAATGATGAAATGGCACTTGGGGCCATTGAAGCAATCAAGGCAGCAGGAAAAGACATCATCGTGGTTGGTTTTGACGGAAATGATGATGCATTGAAAGCAGTTGAAACCGGTGAACTAAAAGCTACAATCGCCCAACAACCGGCACTTATCGGTGAAGAAGCGGTTAATGCGGCTGAGAAAATCTTAAAAGGCGATAAAGTGGATGACACAATATCCGTTCCATTGAAATTGGTCACCAAAGAATAATTGTCTGCAAACCATGAGAGTGCCAGAACTTTTCCGGCACTCTTTTTTTTATAGTAAGAAAGAAATGTTTTAATCTCATTGATGTTATCTGAGTGTGGATATTCAGCTTGAATTGAGATGAATAAGAGGGTAAAAAAAAGTGAGATCACTCTTTTACAAAAGTAAGGCGGCCCCTGTCGGAACCGCCTCCTAAATCAACCGATTGCTAGAGTATACCTTGAGTCAGCATTGCATCCGCCACTTTAAGGAATCCGGCAATATTGGCCCCAATAACTAAGTTACCAGGCTCACCATATGCTTCTGCAGCTTCTACACTGTTTTTATAGATGTTTTTCATGATTTGATGCAGCTTGGCATCGACATCTTCAAAAGTCCAAGGCATTCTTGCGCTGTTTTGGGCCATTTCGAGTGCAGACACGGCTACGCCGCCTGCATTGGCCGCTTTTGCTGGTCCAAAAAGGATGCCATTATTAATGAATACTTCAATGGCCTCAAGGGTTGAAGGCATATTAGCACCCTCACCGACTGCCTTCACATTATTTTTGATCAGTAATTTTGCTGCTTCTTCATCGATTTCATTTTGTGTGGCACAAGGAAGTGCGATGTCGCATGGTACAGACCAAATGCCGTAGCTTCCTTCATGGTATACAGCTTCCGGGTGTGCATCGACATATTCGCTCAATCGTTTTCGTTCCACTTCTTTTAAACGTCTGACTGTATCCAGGTTCAAACCGTTTTCATCATATATGTAGCCATTGGAGTCGCTGCAAGCAACAACTTTAGCTCCCAATTGTGTAGCTTTCTCAATGGCATGAATCGATACATTGCCAGATCCGGAAATAACGACAGTGCTGCCACGGAATTGTAACCCTTTGTCATTAAGCATCTCCTCGACGAAGTAAACCGTTCCATATCCAGTTGCTTCTGTACGGGCCAAGCTTCCGCCATAACTTATTCCTTTACCAGTTAAAACACCGGCATGGTAGCTGCCTTGAATCTTTTTATATTGACCGAACAGGTAACCGATCTCCCTTGCACCGACTCCGATATCACCAGCTGGTACGTCTGTATCAGGGCCGATATAGCGAGATAGTTCCGACATGAAGCTTTGGCAAAAACGCATGATTTCCGCGTCCGATTTTCCTTTTGGATCGAAGTCTGAACCGCCTTTTCCCCCACCAATCGGCTGGCCTGTAAGAGAATTTTTAAAGATTTGCTCGAAACCAAGAAACTTTATGATGCTGGAATTAACAGTGGGATGGAATCGAAGACCGCCTTTGAATGGCCCGATTGCACTATTGAATTGTACACGAAAACCACGGTTGACTTGAACATTTCCCAGGTCATCAACCCAAGAGACTCGGAAGGTGATCATTCTTTCGGGCTCAACCAGCCTTTCCAATATCCCGCTTTTCATATAATTTGGATGTTTTGCAAAAACGGGGACCAATGAAAGGAATATCTCCTTTACGGCTTGATGGAACTCACTTTCGTGAGGATTACGCTCCTTTACCTGTGCGTATACTTGACTTACGAACTCTCTAGCAACTTGTAAATCCTCATGCTCGACTTCTTGTGAAGTGGTCATTGTTCTCTCTCCTTTAGTAAAGTCAAAAAATATTAATTAGGGTAAGCTTATCGGTTTTATATAATACTTTCATGATATAATTTAAAAGTGAAATAAACAATCTGAATATTAGATAAATAACATGCTGTTTTGATATGAAAGAGGGAGCTTAGATTGGAATTAAGGCAAATCGAATATTTCATTGAAGTGGCAAAGCGTGAACATATGACGGAAGCAGCAGTGGACTTGCATGTTGCCCAGTCTGCTGTCAGTCGCCAAATTTATAATTTAGAAGAAGAATTGGGCGTGCCCCTATTTATTCGGGAAGGCCGAAAGATTAGATTGACGCCTATTGGATATACATTTTTAGCCCATATGGAACAAGCTATGGATATAATCAATCGTGCTAAGCGTGAGATGGCTGAAAGTCTGGATCCAGAAAAAGGGACAATCCGCATTGGCTTTCCCAGCAGTTTAGCTTCTTATATATTGCCAAGGGTCATTTCCGACTTCAGGGAAAGTTATCCGCTGGCGAAATTCACATTGAAACAAGGTTCATATCGCTACCTGATAGATTCGGTGATAAAAGGTAACATAAACATGGCCTTGATTGGCCCCCTGCCGGTGAATGAAAAGAAAATCAAAGGAGAAACGCTATTTATTGAGAACTTAGTTGCCCTTTTACCAGAAAGCCATCCTTTGGCCTTGAAGAAGTCATTATCATTAAATGAGCTTCAAGGAAACCCGTTCATCGTATATCCAAAGGGCTATGTTTTAAGGGATCTCGTTATGAACGCATGCAGACTGCATGGTTTCGAACCGGAAGTGGCATTTGAAGGAAAAGATACTGATGCTATAAAAGGCCTGGTGGCAGCAGGTCTGGGTATAACCTTGATTCCTGAGATTTCCTTGATTGATAGCTTGCCTCGCTTTACGGTTAAATTGCCGCTGGAGGATCCATCTGTAACCAGGGCTGTAGGGGTCATCGTTCCGACTGATAGGGAACTGATGCCAACGGAGAAATTGTTTTACCAATATTTAAAGGATACTTTTGTAAAATTGGAAGGGTTTCAAAAATAGGATGGGTATCTATTAGAATAGTCATAAATCCAGCTAGTGAGAGAATCCTTAATCGGGTTCTTTTTTTGTCCCAAATGTATCGAAAAATCTCCATGTAGCACCTCCTTAAAAGGGATATTTTATTTTGAAATAATACAATCCTAGTTTTTATTGGATGAAAATGCGTTAAACTCATATTTATGAAAACGCTTTTATTTTATTAGTATAAAAATACTACTTACATTATCAGAAAATTCATGTTATTATACGGGCAGACATTATACGTAGCGGTGATATACTTGATAGGCTTTTAAATTAAAGATATTTATTTTTTTTTGATTTTTTTGAAATTGAATATTCTGATAATTAATAAGGAGTGGAGATAAAGTGAGCAGGAAAGAATACATCAGTAATAGAATGTACAAGGCATCAACAGGGATAGCCAATGCAGTTTTGGTTACATTAGGGATCGGGTTATTGTTTGAATCCATAGGAGGATATTTAGGTTGGGAGGTCTTCCTGGCAATAGGCGGTGCCGCAAAGGTCTTGCTAGCCCCAGCTTTAGGAGCAGGAATCGCTTATCAGCTAGGAGGAAATTCATTAATTATCTTTAGCGCCATGGCTTCAAGTGCAGTTGGCGGTGCCGCCATTAACAGAACTGCTGAGGGTGCCTTCACGATTGTTACAGGACAGCCACTAAGTGCTGTATTGGCAGCTGTAATTGCAACATATGTAGGTAAGCGCATAATTGGCAAAACAAAGTTGGACATCATGGCCATCCCAATGGGAGCAGTTCTTGTCGGTGGAGTTTCGGGATATGGCCTGGCTCTTGTCACCACTCCGCTCCTAACATGGATAAGCAGTCAAACCACCGCTGCGGTCGAGGGTTCTCCCTTAATCGGGTCCATGGTCATAGCCTTGGTATGGAGCATTTTATTGATGACACCAGCGTCTTCCGCTGCACTGGCAATCGCCTTGCAATTAGATCCCGTGTCCAGTGCGGCAGCCCTGATCGGATGTACCGTTCAGTTTGTTGGGTTCACTGTCATGTCTTATAAAGATAATGATATGGGTGGGTTCCTTGCCCAAATGGTCGTTACGCCAAAAGTTCAATTTCCTAACTTAATCAAAAAACCATTATATGTCGTCCCGCCTTTTGTAGCGGCAATCATTTGTGCCCCAATCGCTACCTTGGCATTCGATTTTCAAGTACCGTATGAACTTGGAGGCATGGGGTTAAGTTCAATGATTGCCCCGATTGCCATCATAACTGGTCAAGGGCTGTACACGTTCTTGGTTTATGTGGCAGTGGGTATGGTATTGCCAGCTGTAATCACACTTGCCTTACATCGGGTATTGAAGATGATGGGCAAAGTTAAGCCAGGCGATCTCCATTTAGAAGTATCATGATCAAGTTTTCGGGAAACCAGCCTGGTTAAGGAACCAGGCTGGTTTTTATTTATAAAGGGATTAGGGTAAAATGGGAAGGTAAGCATTTGCATAGATAGGATGATATATATGGGAAATGAAATAGATATAAAAGTGAAAGCTAAGTTCGTGAGTAAAATCGGCAAGGGTTTTCCCTTGATTGTTAAAGAGTCGATAGCCAACCTTAATGACCTTCAGGAAGAGGGATCTTTAGTGCGGTTGGTGGATGAAAACAACCGTTTTCTAGCAAAAGGATATTATGGTAAACAGAACAAGGGCTATGGCTGGGTATTGACCCGAAGAGAAAATGAAAAGATCGATCAAACCTTCTTTAACGGCAAAATCCAGGCAGCATATGAATTCCGAAAGTCTTTTTTTGAAGATACAGAGACTACGGCTTTCCGCTTGTTTAATGGGGAAGGTGATGGAATTGGCGGTTTAATCATTGATCATTATGATGGTCACTATGTGATTAGCTGGTATAGCAAAGGGATATATTCCTTTAAAGACTACATCATTAAGGCATTGCAGGATACGGTTGAAGTCAAATCGATTTATCAGAAGAAACGCTTTGATACAAAGGGGCAATACGTGGATGAAGACGATTTTGTCATGGGTGAACAACCGGAATTTCCGCTTCTTGTAAAGGAGAATGGAGTAAATTTCGCTGTTTACCTGAATGATGGGGCAATGGTCGGTGTCTTCCTTGATCAACGCGATGTCAGAAGGAAAATCCGGGATGAATACGCAAAAGGGAAAACCGTCTTGAATATGTTCTCCTACACTGGGGCATTTTCCGTGTTTGCCGCTTTAGGCGGTGCTGTTAAAACAACTAGTGTCGACCTGGCGAATCGCAGCTTACCAAAGACGATCGAACAGTTCAGTGTAAATGGAATAGATCCTGAAGCTCAAAATATCGTGGTGATGGATGTATTTAAGTATTTTAAATATGCAGTGAAGAAGGCTTTGAAATTTGAAATGGTCATCCTCGATCCACCCAGCTTTGCCAAATCGAAGAAGTTTACTTTCAGCGCCGGAAAAGACTATACGAATCTATTGAAGGATACCATATCCATTACGGAAGACAATGGGGTCATTATCGCATCAACTAATTGCAGTACGTTCGACATGAAAAAGTTCAAGAGCTTCATTGATATTGCCTTCAAGGAAATGAACGGAAAATACGAGCTCATGGAAGAATTCTCATTGCCGGCTGATTTTAAAACAAGTACGGAATATAAGGAAGGGAACTATTTAAAAGTAGTCTTCATTAAGAAAATTAAAGGATAAAAAAAGGCGTCCACAGTTCAAGCAGAGCTGTGAATGCCTTTTTTCATGAAATTGTTTCATGTGGAACGTACGATTATTCGGATTCACTTGATAGGCAGTTCTCTTTTCGAACCTTTCGATAAATGGAAAGAAGGACTCATGCGAATGCTTCTAGCCATGAAAAACTGAGCTGTATAGTAGGTAAGCATGATCAGTGGATCTGAAAAGGCAACATCTTCGATAAATTTGTTCCAAGATAATATGGAGTCGGAAATCACGAACAGAACCCCGCCGATGATTGCGGCTGCATTTCCGGTCATAAAAGCCGCCCAACCCATGAGGGAGATGACCGTTACATAACAGATTACAGGGATGATGAGGCTATTTTCACCTTTCTCAATTAAAGCAAGTACAATTTCACGACCAATCCAAGTGGAGTAAATAATAATTGGAAGAATCGTCGCAAATCGAAGCCAAGAAAAGGTCCATAGCTTAAAGAATGCCGAAATATAGAAAAGGTGGCCGATCAAGAAGGCGGAAAGCCCGATGACGAACCAGATTAACAAACCATCACCAAGCATGCAAAAAAATAAACCAAGAAGTATTAAGGATTGGTAACGATCATGCGTTCCCCCTGTTGTGCATGCATAAAGCAAAATCAATAACATGGGAATGACCTTGAACATGATTTTTATGGTTAAAGGCTCCTCCGGTATAAAAAAAATATATAATAGTCCCGTGAAAAGGATGGCAGTCGGTAACCATTTCATTAGCATTTAATTCCCTCCTTCAATCTTTAATTCTATGTAAAGGGAAGGAACACCTTGTCAATTAAAGAACTGTTTGAAAGAAAGACGTGAAAATTAAAAAACTGACTCCTGGTTAACCAGGAGTCAGTTTGATGTTATAGAATCATACGGCTTCTTTAACGAATGCTTGTTTTAGCCAGTTTTTACCCTCAACAAGCCTTGTGACAAGCATGGCACAAACCGTGTTTCCTGTTGAGTTAAGCAGTGTAGCGGGAGCATCGATGATGGTGGATATAACGGCAATGATCGGCAGGACTTCAACAGGAAAGCCGAATACACTAAGGATGAGCATTTCCCCAATCATACCGCCTCCAGGAATGGCACCCATAACAGCTCCAACCAAAAAGGCAACGGCAAGTATACTTAAAATGCTTGAAATGCTTGTCATATCCTTTCCAAATAAGCTGAATAGGAAAACGATTTTCAATACCCCGCCGAATACAGAACCATCTTTATGAGTGTTGGCTCCGAGTGGGATGACAGTCTCCGCTATATCCTTTGGCACGCCCATTTTCTTGACCGATTCCAGATTGACTGGAATTGACGCGGCACTGGAACAAGTGGCAATGGCTGTAATGGATGGTGTCAGCGCATTTTTCCAAAATAGTTTAACTCCATCTTTCCCACCTGCGATAAAGGCATACAAAGTGAAGAAGCCGAAATAATAAATTAAGGCTAAGACTAGATAAAGAATGAAAGTGCGAGCATACCCTTCTAAAATCTGCGGCCCAAGCTGGCCGATAATCGCCGCAAAATAAGCACCAAGTCCAATTGGAGCATAGTACATGACGATTTTGACGACTTTCATCATGACAGCTGTACCCGCTGTCAAAAACTCGGTAATCGGTTTTGCTTTCTCACCGACCAGTGCAGTGGAAAGTCCGATTAGAACAGAGAAAACGATAAGTTGAAGCATATTGCTTCTGGAGAACAGTTCTGGAAAATCGGACACGGTTACTGTGTTGACCAATTGACTGAAGAAAGGAACTTCCTCAATGGTCTCTTCAGAGGAACTGTTTTCCATCAGTTCTTTAATGGCTGTCGTATCTGTGCCTTCCAATGGATTGATGATGGTTGTCCCAATAAATCCAATGACGGCAGCTAAAGCGGCTGTAGTCAGGAAAACGACGACGATACTGCCCATGATTTTCCCGAGACGCTTCATTCCGCTCATATTGGCAATCGCTGAAGCAATGCTGAAAAATACCAATGGTACGATGATCGTGAACATCAGATTTAGGAATAAGTCCCCTAGCGGCTGTATGACCGAGGTTTTCTCCCCGAAAACGACGCCCGCTATCCCACCGATAATAATGGCAGTGAGTAGTATTAAAGAGGAACGATAGTTTTTGATAAAGCTCTTCATGAAAATTCCGTCCTTTCAGGATGAATATATCAATAAAAATATACTTCATTATCAACTCTAAAATGAGGTTTGACAATATTTTTTTATAGGAAGGAATGTTAAAAGATGAAACGCAATAAATAATAATAGGGAATGGATTGTGAAAATACCATGAAGGAGGGATGGAATGGCATATATTGAGGTGGAAGAAGGCGTTCGGTTGTTTTATGAAGAAAAGGGCCAGGGAAGACCAATTATTTTTATCCATGGTGTATGGATGAGCAGCCGGTTCTTTAGAAGGCAGCTTCCGTCCTTCTCAGAAAAATATAGAACGATCTTACTTGATTTAAGAAGCCATGGCCAGTCAAATCATGTTCATTACGGAAATACGGTCTCCGTTTATGCAAAAGATCTTCATGCGTTCATTGCTAAACTGGGATTAAAGGATGTCATACTCGTAGGCTGGTCCATGGGGGCTTTTGTCGTTTGGGATTATCTGAAGCAATTCGGTGAAGGAAATATTCATTCAACTGTGATTGTGGATGAATTGGCCTCTGATTTTAAGTGGCCCGATTTTAACATTGGTGCATTTGATATGGACACATTGATTGCCTTCATGACTGAAATTCAAACGAATCGTTCCCCATTTTTACAAAGTTTCCTTGCCTCCATGTTTAAAAATGAATTATCTGTAGCGGATGCAAGCTGGATGCTTAAGGAAGTGACCAAAATGCCGGAATCCATTGCTAGTGCCATTCTATTTGACCAATCGATTGTTGACTATCGTGAATTCTTGCCAAAAATTAATATTCCCACACTTCTCTGTTTTGGAAGGCATGAAAAAGTGATTCCTGTAGCTGCAGGGGAGCATTTGCATAAAAACATTCCGCATTCCCAACTTGTAATCTTTGAAGATAGTTGCCATTGTCCATTTATGGAAGAAAGCGATTTGTTTAATGAAACCGTTGATTGCTTTATTCGAAAATTAAAAGGGTAAATAGAAAAAGTAAGAAAGGACATGGCAGTAATGCATGTCTTTTCTTGTTTTACAACAACTTTGTTCTGAAATAAAAAAATATTGTAATTTTAGTGAATAGTCAGTAAAATGAATCTATTATTGTTAACGTTAACATAAAACAAATTAAACTTCTATAAACTATTCATGTGTAAAAATGTTAACGATAACATTATTGAGTTTATGACGTTTTATAGCAAATACAAACGAAAAGAAAGTGGTGAAATGATGAAAAAATTTATGGGAGAAGACTTTTTATTAACAAATGAAACTGCGGTGCATATTTACCAAAATTACGCAAAGGATATGCCGATTATTGACTATCATTGCCATTTAAGTCCTCAAGAAATTTATGAAAATAAGACATTCAAAAATATTACTGAAGCATGGTTATATGGGGACCATTATAAATGGCGGGTAATGCGGGCAAATGGTATCTCAGAGGATTATATTACAGGGCAGGCTGATGATTATGACAAGTTTGTAGCATGGGCGAAAACGGTACCAATGACAATTGGAAATCCCTTGTATAATTGGACTCACTTAGAATTACAACGTTTTTTCGATGTATATGATATTTTAAATGAAGAAACGGCCTCTACCATTTGGGAAAAAGTTAATAATTTGTTAAATGGCAGGGGTTTTGGTGCAAGGGATTTAATCTTGAAGTCGAATGTAAAAGTGATCTGTACGACGGATGATCCAGTCGATTCGCTTAAGTACCACAAGCTGCTGATGGAAGATCATGATTTTAATGTAAGCGTTTTACCGAGCTTCCGGCCAGATAAAGCTTTAGAAATTAATCGTAATGGTTATCTCGAGTGGGTAAGTAAATTGGAGCAGGCAGCAGATAAAAAAATTGTAGACTACGATGACTTCCTTAATGCCTTGGAGTCAAGAATCCACTTTTTCCATTCAATTGGAGGCAGGGTATCCGATCATGCTTTGGATGTAATGGTTTACGAAGAAGCGACTAAAGAAGAGATTGCCGAAATATTCTCGAAAAGAATGCAAGGCGTCGAAGTCTCTCAAGAAGATGAGAAGAAATACAAAACATATACACTTAATTTTTTTGGCGGCATATATGCCAAGTTAGGTTGGACGATGCAATTCCATATAAATGCCCTGCGCAATAATAATTCAAAAATGTATAATCGGCTAGGTCCGGACACCGGTTATGATTCAATGAATGATGATGGAATAGCTAAGCCGCTTGTGAAAATATTGGATGCAATGGACAAAGAAGATGCTCTACCAAAGACGATTCTATATTCATTAAATCCAAATGATAATCATGTCATTGCCAGCATTATTAATAGTTTTCAAGATGGAAAGAAACCAGGGAAAATTCAGTTTGGAACCGCATGGTGGTTCAATGATAATAAGGATGGCATGCTAGAACAAATGAAAGCATTAGCGAATGTAGGACTCTTTAGTCGATTTCTTGGTATGCTGACGGATTCAAGAAGCTTTCTCTCATATACAAGGCATGAGTACTTCAGAAGGCTTGTATGCCAACTAGTAGGAGAATGGGTTGAAAATGGAGAGATTCCAAATGATATGGATTTATTAGGAAATATTGTGCAAGGAATTTCATATTATAATGCGAAAAATTACTTTGAATTTGATATAAAAGAATAAATTCAGCTCTCTATTCTTCCTTCTCCCTAGGTGGAATGGAGGGTTCTGTTGAAAGGTATATCAGTATAAGTATAACTTAGTTTAACTTTGGAACAAAATGTAGATTATCAGGAGGATAATATGAGTACAGTCCTTGCTCAAGAAAAAGATCCGATAGAAGTGAAAAAAGAGAAATTGAGTTTGAAAGAGAAGATATCTTATGGTTTTGGTGATTTTGGAAACGGTTTCATGTTCGATCTCGGTCAACTTTACCTGCTTAAGTTTCTTACTGATATTGCTGGTATACCTGCAGCAGCGGCAGGTACAATTTTCTTGGTCAGTAAACTTTTTGCAGCCATTATGGATCCGATTGTTGGCTCCTCAATAGATTATCGTAAGAACATCGGTAAGCACGGTAAGTTCAAACCATATTTAATTATTGGAAGTTTAGTATTAGCTATATTTACTGTGCTACTGTTTATTTCACCTGAGATATCAATTACAGGAAAACTTATATATGCCTATGCTTTATATATGATTTGGGGCATTGCTTATTCCTTTACCAATATTCCTTATGGTTCACTTGGAGCCGCAATGACACAAAATGCTGAAGATCGGACTTCCCTTGCGACTTTCAGGCAAATAGGTTCATTGGGAGCTTTGTTGATCACTAGTGTCATTGTTATGCCATTGATTGTGAAATTTGAAAATCCTAAAGTAGGTTACCCGGTTGTAATGGGAATAATGTGTATTGTCGGAATCATTGGTTTCTATATTTGTTATCGAAATACAAAAGAAAGAGTTTTGGTTAAAGAGGCGCCAAGAGAAAAATTATCTTTTAAATCTATTGTTAAAACATTTGTAACAAATAAGCCCTTATTAACACTGGTACTGATGACGATTTTTTCAATCTCAGCTTATAATATCAAGTCAGCATTATTAATCTATTTTGCACAATATAATTTAGGTAACGTAACCCTAGTGGCTAATATGAGTTTTGTCATTATCGGTTCCTCTTTCATAGGGGTTATCCTAATGCCTAAACTTGTCAAGAAATTCGGAAAAAAGCATACGGCGATGCTAGGATTCGCTATTTGCATTGTTGCTGATTTAATTAATTTCTTTATTCCAACCAATATCTATTCATTTACAATTTTATCTGCAATTGCTTTCATCGGGATCAGTATTCCAAATGGCATAACATGGGCACTTGTATCCGATATCATTGATTATGGTGAGTGGGTTTCAGGAGAGCGTAAAGAGGCAACGACATATTCACTGTTCAATTTTTCAAGGAAATTAGCTCAGTCTTTAGCCGGCTTTCTTTCAGGACTTGGGTTAAGTTTAATTGGTTATGTACCCAATGTGGCTCAAACAGCAGGGACCCTGCTTGGGATCAAGGGCCTACTAACCCTTTACCCCGCAATTGCGCTGACAATAGCCATGCTGATAATTGGAATTTTGTATAAATTAACAGACGAGAAACATGCAGAAATCATTCAAAAACTTGAAACCAGGTAATAGGGATATAAAATGAAAGGTGCAGTTTTGGCAAAGAACCATTTTGCAGATTGCAGGTCCTTACCGTCTCATGGATTTTCTATTAGGGGGATTGCAATCTGGAATTGCCAGATAAACATGGTATGCTAGTAGAAAGTATACTTTGTGATTTTAAAGGATGAGTGGAATGGTGACGATAAAAGATATTGCTAAGATAGCGAATGTATCTCATACGACAGTATCAAGGGCCTTGAATAATAGTCCTTTGATTAAAGAGGATACAAGGAAGAAAATACTGGATCTAGCCTCTCAGCTAAATTATACCCCAAATTATAATGCTAAAAGCTTGGTAATGAAGAAATCACACACAATCGGATTGTTTTTTACAAGCATCTCAAATGGTACATCACCCAGCTTCTTTACAGATACAATCAAGGGAGTCAACAGTGTCATTAATGAGAATTTCAATTTATTTGTACGCGGTATAGATGATTATGAGGATTTTTCAGCTATTAATAGTGGTAGGTTCGATGGGATTATTTTGATGAGCCAAAGTGATGTGGATAATGTTTTTATCTATTATGTATTGGAAAAAAAGATACCTCTTGTCGTGTTAAATAGACAAGTTGATGAAAAGAAACTGATTAATATTTTATCAAATGATTCAGAGGGATCCTATCAAGCGATTGAACATTTGATTCAAAATGGTCATCAGAATATCGCGATTATTGAAGGTAAAGAAGGATTTAAATCGACTAAAAAGCGGAAAGATGGCTTTATAAAGGCATTGATTGATTACGAAATCCCAATCAAAAGTGAATATGCTGTCAAAGGGAATTATGATATGCATAGTGGGTACCAGGCTATGGAAAAATTGCTTACCGTCAAGACGCCACCGACTGCTGTCTTCTGTTCCAATGACGATATGGCCATAGGGGCGATGAATGCTGTTTTCGCATATGGTTTGAAGGTTCCAGAGGATATATCCATTATTGGATTTGACGATATTGGATTTGCCCAATATACAACTCCGCGGTTAACAACTGTAAAAAGACCCATCGAGCAGATAAGTATAAAGGGGGCAGAGAACTTATTATCTCTAATTGGAAACCCTGGGAAACACGGGAAGCGAATTTTTGTGAATACAGAATTAAAGGTGCGAGATTCTGTGAAAAAATTGAAGTCATAAAAAATATGCCCATTTATTTTGAATATAACTAATAAATGGGCAGTAAAATAAGTCTTATTTTTTTTAAAATAAAATGTTCACGTGTGCATTTGAGGAGGAGGAATGTTTAATGGAAAAAATAAGTAAGAAAATCAGTGGGGAGCATCCCTTATACCAGGAAAAAATCCTTCAATTTGGAGAGGGGAATTTCTTAAGGGCATTTGTTGATTGGCAAATTGATGTACTGAATAAAAAAACTGATTTCAAAGGCAGTGTAGTGGTTGTCCAGCCAAGAGGTTCTGAAAAAATTGAGCGTTTGAACGAACAAGATGGATTATTCACTTTATATTTGCAAGGGATTAAAGAGGGAAAAGCTGTTAATGAGCATATGATTGTCAATTCGATAAGCAGAGGCATTGATCTAGTTAAGGACTATGATAAATATGTGGATTTAGCAGGTAGTGAAGAGCTAAGGTTTATTATCTCAAATGCGACGGAAGCAGGAGTTTACTTAGAAACGACTGACAGATTGGAAGACCGTCCTCAAAAAAGTTTTCCAGGTAAATTAACCGCTTTTTTATTTCACCGCTTCCAAGCATTTAAGGGGGATTACCAAAAAGGCTGTATTATCATCCCGTGTGAATTAATAGAAGAGAACGGAGCTAAGCTTAGAGACATTGTTCTTCAGTTTGCTAGTATTTGGAATCTTGGGGAAGCGTTTGTCGAGTGGATTCTCCACGCCAATACATTCTGCAACAGTTTAGTTGATCGAATCGTACCTGGTTTTCCAAAAGATACGATAGATGAAATCACAGCAGAGTTAGGGTATCAAGATGATTTATTAGTAGTAGGTGAACAATACCATCAGTGGGTCATCGAGGGTCCTCAGTGGATCAAAACGGAATTTCCAATCGATCAAGTGGGTCTAAATACCTTTTTTGTCGATGACTTAACACCATATCGCGTACAGAAAGTGCGAATTCTGAATGGTGTCCATACAGCGATGACCCCTGTTGCCTATCTATCAGGAGTGGAAACAGTGGCAGAGGCGATGGAAGATGATACTACTGGACAATTTATAAAAGAATTGACTTTTGAAGAAATCATACCGACGCTTAACATGCCGACTGAAGAATTGAGAGCCTTTGCAAATGATGTTCTTAACCGTTTTAAAAACCCTTATATTAAGCATTATTTATTGAGCATTAGCTTGAATTCCTTATCAAAATTTAAAACAAGGAATCTCCCGGCATTACTCGATTATGTGGAAAAGAAACAAGAGTTGCCCCGTCGAATGGTTTTTTCCTTGAGTGCTTTACTCATTTTTTATAAAGGTAAAAGGGGAGAAGAAATGATTCCGCTTGAGGATGATTCAAGTGTTCTTGAATTATTTAAGGCGTCGTGGAAATCGGTGGCTGAGGATACCATGAAAGTCGAGGAGCTTGTCGAGACGATTCTTGGGAACCAAGATATTTGGGGGATGGATTTGAATGGAATAAGCGGACTTACGAAATTGGTGGCAGAATATGTACATCAAATTGAAGAGTCAGGTATTAAACCTTCGTTGGAAGCAATGATGAAGGAACAATCCGTAAAATAGGGAGGTCCTTTATCATGAAGGATATTTTTCAAATACATGAAAATGACAATATAGCATTAGCCTTAAGAAAATTATCAAAAGATGAACGCTTCATTATAAATGGAACAGAATTAGTGATAAAGGAAGAGGTTGAAAGAGGACATAAAGTGGCATTAAAAAATCTTCAAAAAGATGATCATGTAATTAAGTACGGTTTTCCAATTGGTCATGTTTTGCAAGAGGTGGAAATTGGCGAGTGGGTCCATACGCATAATACAATAACCAATTTATCAGGTACTCAGGAATATAGCTATGAACGGAAGCTTATAGATAATCCTTTCCATGATGAAAATTTAACATTTAAAGGATATAAAAGGGGAAATGGATCCGTGGGAATCAGAAATGAGCTCTGGATTGTTCCCACGGTAGGATGCGTTAATGGCATTGCCGAGAAAATCATCAAAAGATTTGAAAAAGAGGTAGGGAATATTACACCTTTTGATAATATGCTTGTCTTTAAACACAATTATGGCTGCTCGCAATTAGGGGATGACCATGAAAATACAAAGCAAATCCTGTTGAATGCAGTGAACCATCCAAATGCGTCAGGCGTTCTCGTACTGGGGCTGGGATGTGAAAATAATGAAATGGTCAAATTCAAAGAAGATCTGGGAAATGTGGATGAAAACCGAATTAAATTTCTTGTATCACAAGACGTGACGGACGAAATAGAGGCTGGAGTAAAGTTAATTAAAGAAATCCATGCCTATGTTCAGGGTGATAAAAGGGAAGACGTTCCATTATCGGAATTGAAAATAGGCTTAAAATGTGGGGGTTCGGATGGATTCTCAGGAATAACGGCTAACCCCCTTTTAGGTAGGTTTTCAGATTTTCTGATAGCACAAGGTGGAACGACCGTCTTAACAGAAGTACCTGAAATGTTCGGGGCGGAAACCATCTTAATGGAACGAGCGAAGAACGAGGATATCTTCCATAAAATTGTTGCCGTAATCAATGATTTTAAAGAGTACTTTTTAAAGTTCGACCAGCCAGTCTATGAAAATCCTTCCCCTGGAAATAAAAAAGGGGGTATTACAACGCTTGAAGATAAATCTTTGGGGTGCACACAAAAGGCGGGATCATCTCCAATTGTCGATGTATTGAAGTATGGGGAAGTGCTGAAAGCGAAGGGCTTAAACCTACTGAGTGCCCCAGGAAATGACTTGATTGCTTCTTCAGCACTCGCTGCCACTGGCTGTCAGATGGTATTATTCACCACTGGACGAGGAACACCGTTTGGGACATTCGTTCCTACGATGAAGGTGTCCACCAATACATCATTATATAAATCTAAACCACATTGGATTGATTTTAATGCAGGTATCTTGTTGGATGATGACATTTCCTCTGAATACATTTTACGGAAATTTATTAATTATATCATTCAGATAGCTAATGGCGAATTTGTAAACAATGAGAAAAATGACTTTAGGGAACTCGCTATTTTTAAAACAGGTGTTACCCTTTAGTATATATTTCAGTTCGTAAAAATCTGGTGAAATGGATAAAGGATGATAAAGTAAGCAAAACACTAACGAGATGATGAAGAAAGGATGCGGGCGGGTAGTGCCCCGCATTCTTTTTTTATTGTAGTAACAACACTCATTAATAGTTTCCCACTGGTTTTTTTCTGCTTTCTAAGAGGTTTCAGCAAGAAATAAAGGGAATACTGGTACTAAGGACGTCAGCACTGCAATTAGATGGTGTTAATAATTTAAATAGGTAATATTTTTATATCCTTTTCACAGGAATTGGGCTATTATGAGGTGGATTTAAACTGGTAAGATCGTTATCTGTTATTGAGAGAAACGCATGCAGAAAGTGATGGAGAGGATAAAATGGATGATCAGTTACCATACAATGAAATTATAGATGTATGTTTGCTTGCGGGAAAAATCATGCTTCAGAACGGAGCGGAAACTTCGCGGGTAGAAGATACGATGGTGAGAATTGCTGCAGCTTTTGGATGCGGTGACTCACACAGTTTTTCAACCCCTACAGGAATCATTTTTTCGCTGGATGGTATGCACCCAGCTTCAAAATTGATTCGAGTTTCCCAACGATCTACAGATTTACATAAGGTAACGCTTGTTAACAGTATATCCCGAAGCATTTCCAGCAAGGAAATGACACCGGAGGAAGCTTATTTACGATTAAAACAAATCGAAAAGGCTGGGATGGGGTATCCCATGTGGGGTCAGATTTTTGCAGCTTTTATAGCGAGCGGCTGTTTTTTAATCATGTTCCAAGGACAGTGGAATGATTTCATCTGGTCCTGTATAGCTGGGGGAATGGGATTCTCCTGCCTGCTTTATTTGCACAGGTTACTGGAAGTTCGTTTTTTTGCTGAATTTATTGCCTCTTTGGTTGTGGGTTTAGTAGCTATGTTCTTTGTCCAGATTGGTGTTGGAGGTCATTTGGATACGATAATCATTGGAGCGGTGATGCCCCTTGTGCCAGGTCTGTTAATTACGAATGCAGCCAGGGATTTAATTGCAGGCCATTTAGTTTCGGGTCTATCTAAGGGTGCGGATGCAGGTTTGACTGCTTTAGCCATTGGGGCAGGAATATCTGCAGCGTTTGTTTTCTTATGATTTTAGGGGAGGAAGAATGATGTTTGCACAGCTTATTACAAGTTTCATTGCCTCAGCCGCCTTTGGAGTCATCTTCAATGTACCGAAAAATTCATTGTTTCAATGTGGTTTCGTGGGGATGTTAGGGTGGCTTCTATATTATTCTTTGGTTGAAAATGAGATAAACAGCATCATTGCAACATTAGCGTCTGCATTCATCGTTGCGGTCATCAGCCAGTATTTTGCTAAAAGGTATAAAACGCCAATCACGATTTTCAATGTATCGGGAATCATCCCCCTCGTGCCTGGAGGTTTGTCGTATGATGCGATGAAGCATTTTGTCGGAAATGATTTTTATGTCGCCGTTCAATTGGCCGCCAAGGTCTTCATGCTGGCTGGTGCCATTGCGATGGGGCTGATCTTTGCAGAAGTCATGAACCAGTTAGTAACTAAATACAATAGAAGGAAGTTAAGGTTGAGAAGTTAGGGTAAAGGAATCCAATTAATCTTCCTGATAATATGTTTCTAAATAAAGAGAAAGGAGAGCAGGCGGAATACCTGGATCTCCTTTCTCTTTTTTATATTTTAAAATAATAAGTAATCTAGCTTATATAGGATCTTTCATTCCAGTGTTAGCTGTAACCAATATTTCATCGAATTTTTTGGCATCAGCTTTCTTGCTTGACAGCAGAGTTCCGACGATGGCTGCGATAAAGCCAATCGGGATCGAGACGATGCCTGGATTGGCAAGCGGGAATAATGGTTCCCCAACGAATATTGCCGCTCCCTCTATCGGTGACCAGACATTGGGACTTAGGAACACAAGCAATAAAGAACTGACCAGTCCAACTATCATGCCCGTAACAGCCCCGGCTGTGTTAAAACGTTTCCAGAATACCGTGAAGATGATGATGGGCAGATTGGCACTGGCAGCGACGGCAAAGGCAAGTGAAACAAGGAAGGCGACATTCATGTTTTGGGCAAATAAAGCAAGGATGATGGAGAGAATGGATACTCCGATGGATGCCCAACGGGCTGCAACGACTTGTTCTTTGTCAGTGGCCTGACCTTTACGGATGATGTGGCCATAAAAGTCATGGGCAAAAGCAGAAGCTGCCGATAGAACGAGACCTGCTACAACCGCTAAAATGGTTGCGAAAGCAACTGCAGAAACAAAGGCGAACAGGAAGTCACCTCCAATGGCTTCGGCAAGCAGCGGAGCGGCCATATTGCCGGCAGCATTCGCGGCTATGATTTTGTCATATCCAACAAAAGCTGCCGCTCCAAAGCCCAGGAAAATGGTCATTATATAAAAGATGCCAATGATCCAAGTGGCATATACTACGGACTTGCGGGCTGTGATGGCGTCTTTTACTGTAAAGAAACGTATGAGAATGTGAGGAAGTCCAGCTGTACCGAGTACCAGCGCCAAATTAAGGGATAAAGTATCCAAAGGATCCTTGAATTTGTTACCTGGGTTGAGGAAATCCCCGCCTAAAGGGGTGGCTGTTTTCATCTGCTTGAACATCTCGATCACGCTAAAGTCGAATTTCGCCAACACGATAATGGAGATGATGAATGTACCTGCCATCAATAAAACGGCTTTTACGATTTGGACCCAACTGGTGGCCGTCATACCGCCAAATACGACATAGACGGTCATTAAAATACCAACAATGATGACGGAGTATAGATAATCAATTCCAAGTAAGAGTTTTATAAGGGCACCTGCACCGACCAGTTGGGCAATCATATAAAAGGTTGAAATGGAAATGGTGTTAAGGGCGGCGACCCCGCGTACCTTCTTTTCATTGAAGCGGGCAGCGATCATGTCCGCCAGTGTATATTTACCAAGGTTACGGAGCGGTTCGGCCACGATATAGAGAACGACCAGATATGCAACCAGAAAACCTATGCTATAGAAAAAACCATCAAATCCAGAGAGTGCGACCATGCCGGCTATCCCCAAAAATGAGGCTGCGGACATATAATCACCCGCAATGGCCCAGCCATTCTGCCAGCCAGTCAGGCTGCTATCCGCCGTATAAAAGTCCGCGGTCGTTTTAGTGCGCCGTGAAGCAAAATAGGTAATGACCAATGTTAGCCCGACGATGATTAGAAATAATATGAAAGCAAGTATATTCATGGTAAATTCACCTTTATCCTTTCGCTTCTTTAACGATTTTTTCTACTAATTGGTCAAATTTCGCAGCTTTTTTGGAATAGAGGATGCATAATGTCCAGGTCATGATAAATTGAGCGAAGGCAAAAACCCATGCCCAGCTGATTGCCCCGAAAGCATAGGAGTTAAGGACTTTAGAATAGGAAGTTAGTATGGGTAAGGTGAAATAAAAGACCATGAAAAAGATGGATAGTGGGACGATGAAATTGCGTTTTTTCCTTAGGAGTTCTTGAAATGATTGTGATTGAACAATCTTGGTGTAGTCAGTGGAAGCGCTTACCTCGGTTTCCTTTGCGATTGAATCGTTTGATGCCAAGTTGGTTCCCCCTTCATCTCTATTAATTTGGTTTTCATTACCAATTTTTCTGATAACAGTATCAGTATATATTTTTCAGAATATATTGTAAATTTAAATGCTAAAATTAACTCTTTTTTCGTTCGACATAGTTTTAATCATTACTTGAGAGAAATGGGTACAAGCAAAAATAAAGGCTGGCTTGAACGAACGTCAAGGAAATCAAACCGGCTGCCATTAAGGAAAAGTTAAGCTTCTTTCACGATACTGGTTTCAACGAAGGAAATCTGAAAGGAGAAAGATGATGAAAAAGTTGATATTGATAGGTACGGTTTTAGTGCTGGCGATCGGGGGATGCGTTTGGTTTTTCATGAAGGATAATGCTGAGCCTGTAATTGCAAAGTCGGTGACGGCTACGGTAGAAAAGGGAGATCTTGAAGTTCAAATAAGCGGTTCCGGATCGGTCGCCGCAATCAATAGTGAGGACATCACTTCCTCGGTAACGGATGAAGTGGATGAAGTCCTTGTAGCGAAGAATGAGTTGGTTGAGAAAGGTGATGAACTCATTACCTTCACGGATGGAAGTGATCCGATAACGGCCCCATTCGATGGTACCGTGACAACATTGGATGTAGAAGAAGGGGATCGTGTATCAAGCAGTGAAGTGGTGGCACATGTTACGGATTATAAAAAATTGAAAACCACGATCAGTGTTGATGAATTGGATGTTCCAAGTGTTAAAAAAGGACAAAAAGTTGAAATTAAAGCCAGTGCTTTTGAAGATGAAACGTTCACGGGTGAAGTGACGAGTGTAGCAAAGGAAGGTACATATGAGAATGGTGTTTCTTCATTCGATGTCACTATCAAGATTGACAAACCTGGCGATATAAAAATTGGGATGTCGACTGAAGTGAGCATTGTGACGAATAGTGTAAAAGATGTTTTATATGTTCCGATTGAAGCAGTCCAAATGGACGGTGAAGAGAAATATGTGAATATACAACAATCCGGTGCAACTGAAGGGGCTACCAGTACAAAGGCAACGGTTGAGACTGGGATCAGTAACGATAGGTATATTGAAATAACTTCAGGCCTTGAAGAGGGTCAGTATGTTTCCTTGCCCATTACCATCAATGAAAGTTCCACTGGCAGTGGCGGCGATGGAATGAGGGGAGGCCAAGGTGGCGAAATACGAATGCAGAGTGGCAGCGGAATGCCGAGCGGCGGGATGCTAAACGGTGGCGGAATGCCAAGTGGCAAGGGAGGTCAGTAATATGGCGAACCCCATCATAAAAATAAACAACATGTCCAAATCGTATGAATTAGGCGGCGAAACGGTTAAGGCTCTTCAAGATGTCTGTCTTACAATCGATAAAGGTGATTTCATTTCCATCATCGGACCTTCCGGATCAGGGAAATCGACCTTCATGAATATGATTGGCTGCCTTGACAAGCCTGACATGGGTGAATATCTTCTTGATGGAAAAGAAGTGGAAAAGATGAAGGATAATGAGTTAGCTGCCATTCGAAACATCAAAATAGGATTCATCTTTCAAAATTTCAACCTATTGGCAAAACTGACAGCGTTGGAGAATGTCGAACTTCCCCTGGTTTATAGAGGGGCAAGTTTGAAGGAAAGAAGAGAAGTGGCCAATGCGTGCCTTGATATGGTAGGACTGAGTGACCGGAAGAATCATTTGCCGACCCAACTTTCGGGTGGACAGCAGCAAAGGGTTGCGGTTGCAAGGGCACTTGCCGGTAATCCTCCCGTCTTATTGGCGGATGAGCCGACGGGTGCTCTTGATAGCAAAACGAGTAAAGAAGTGCTGCAAATGCTGAAAGAGTTGAATGAAAAGGGACAAACAATCATTCTTATAACCCATGACTTGGAAGTGGCAAAAGAAGCAACTCGTGTCGTTCGGATACAGGATGGTCAGCTATTTGAAAACGGAGGTGATTGGATTGAACCTGAGCGAATCAATGAAGATGGCTATACGCAGTATCAAAACCAATAAAGTCCGAGCATTTTTAACCATGCTTGGGATCATAATTGGAGTTGCCTCTGTAATCGTTCTGGTTTCGATTGGGCAGGGTTCCTCACAGTCCGTTCAGGATGAGATCAATAGCCTGGGAACGAACCTGATAACGGTAAGTGTCACGGATACCGACTCCGTGGAGTTGACGGATGACACAATTGAACAGTTTAAAGATCTGGGCGGGATATCGGAAGTTGCACCCGTGGTCACTGGCCGCGTTTATGCTAAAAACGGAGAAGCATCGGCACAGGTTTCAATGACCGGTGCAACTTCATCCTACTTATCAGTTAGGGATCTAGAGCTCAGTCAAGGCCGGTTTTTGACGGATATGGAAACGGAATTACGCTCCAAGGTCGTTGTCCTGGGATCGGATACAGCCAACACGCTTTTTGAAAATCAAAAAGCTGTGGACCAGAACGTTCTTATCGGCGGCGTTTCCTATCGAGTGATCGGAGTGCTGAAATCGGTAGGCACCTCAATGGGATCGAGCGGGGATGATGTAATCATTGCACCGATCACCACTGCCGAAAGGGCTACAGGCAGCACGACAATCGGAACGGTATATTTAAAAGCGGATAACGAGAATATCATTGATAGGGCGATGTACCAGGTACAAGGTACGATGACCACATCATTCCCAGATCAGAGTGATAACTATTCTGTGTCCAATCAAGAAGATCTGATGGATACAATGAGCTCTGTGTCGGATACGTTCACACTCATGCTTGGCGGTATTGCCAGTATTTCGTTACTAGTAGGCGGAATTGGAATCATGAATATCATGTTGGTTTCCGTCTCAGAGAGGACGAAGGAAATCGGGATCAGAAAAGCAATTGGGGCAAATCGGAAATCGATTCTTCTCCAGTTTTTAATTGAAGCGATGGTCTTGAGCTGCTTAGGGGGATTGCTGGGAGTTGGAATTGGATTGGGAATTGCAAAATTGATTTCAGTTTTTTCAAGTTTAACGATTAGTTATTCATGGTCGGTGACATTGTTTGCCTTCTTATTCTCCATTTTAATCGGGATAATCTTTGGCGTATTTCCTGCCAATAAGGCATCCAGGTTAAATCCAATCCAAGCACTGCGTCATGAATGAACATTCAATTTGAAAGAAAGCAGGCGATTAAAAGCCCGCTTTCTTTTGCATATGAAAAAGGATAAAATCAACATATATCACAATTGAGGCGGTTGGGAGGTACCCTACATGAAGGTTTTGGTGGTAGAAGATAATGTTTCATTATTAGAATCGATCCGACAAATTTTGACGGATGAATACGAAGTGGATACAGCGGATAATGGGGAAGATGGGCTATTCATGGCTCAGCAAAGTATATACGATATCATCATTTTGGATGTAATGCTTCCGGGAATCGATGGATTTGAAATCGTCCGGAAAATCAGGGAAGCAAGAATAGATACAAGTGTCTTGTTTTTGACGGCAAAAGATGCACTTGAGGATCGTGTCAGAGGATTGGAAATGGGTGGCGATGATTATTTAGTCAAGCCGTTCCAGGCACCGGAACTTAAGGCCAGGATTCGTGCCCTGCTTCGAAGGAGTGGCATTATATCGCTTGAGCAGCATGTGAAATACCGTGATATTGAACTGTTGGAAAAAGAAAAGGATATTTTGGTTGATGGAAAGGTCATTAAAATGACCTTGAAACAGTTTGAGTTACTGGAGTATTTAATTCAAAATAATGGAAAAATATTGACGCGTGAGCAGATTTTCGACCGCATTTGGGGGTTTGATTCAGATACGACGATTGCCATTGTGGAAGTGTTCATCCATCACCTTAGAAAAAAATTGGAACCTTTCAATTATCATAAAGATATTCAAACTGTTCGGGGTATTGGTTATATGCTAAAACAACCATAAGGGGATCATTATGTTCCAAAAAACACGGCTTCAACTAACATTATTGAATTCTATCGTCTTTATTGTCTTAATAGCCATCTTAAGCAGAACAATTTATTTCTATACGGAAAATCAGATCTATAAGGATGTCAATGATTCACTTAAAAAGGATTACAGGGACTTCAATAATGGAGGCATGCCAGGCGGACGTCCGCAAGGTGAATTTCTCTTAGGACCGGGACCGAGTGTCATCGTTTGGGGACCAGATGATACGATCATTGAGCCAAGACTGAGTGTAGACCATTTTTTTAAGGTCAATGAACAACAATTTTTCCCTGAAACTTTTGATGGGATTGAAGAAATATCGGTGAATGGATACACGTATCGGGCCCTTTCCACCAAGGTCGATACGGAGTATGGTGAGATGGCCGTACAATTCATCAGGAATGTGGATACAGAAAAAGAAATGCTCGATCGCTTGCTGCTCATATTGTTTGTTGGTGGAGGAATTGGAAGTCTAGTGGCGGTAGGGGCAGGCTATCTTCTAGCAGGACGGGCCCTTATACCAGTCAAGAAATCCTGGGATCAGCAGCAGCAGTTTGTCTCGGATGCTTCGCATGAAATTCGAACGCCGCTTGCTGTCATTCAATCGCGGGCTGATTTGCTATTTCAATCACCGAACGCGACAATCGAGGAAAAAGCCGTTGATATATCCATCATTTCGAAAGAAGTCCGCCGATTGAATAAGCTTGTTAACGGACTATTGACCTTAACCAGAACGGATTCGAATCAAATGGAGGTTAAGAAATCGAACTTTTTCCTTGATGACTTACTTATCGATATCGTGGAACAGTATACGGATATAGCTTCTTTTCAAGAGAAATCAATCATTAGCCATGCTCCCGAACAGGTGGTGTTTCATGGGGATAAAGAGAGAATTCATCAGCTATTGGTAATCTTGGTAGATAATGCCATGAAATTCACCGAGGAAGGCGGGGAGATTTCCCTATCCTGCATAAAGAATGCTTCATCCATCATTCTTACTGTAGAGGATAATGGAAAAGGCATTCCGCAGGAAGACCTCCCCTTGATTTTTAACCGTTTTTATCAAGTGGAGCAATCCCGTTCAGCAAATGAAGGCTCCGGTTTAGGTCTATCCATAGCCAAATGGATTGTAAACACACATCAAGGGACCATCAAGGTTACAAGTGAACAGAATGAACGCACCCGTTTTGAAATCACTTTTCCAAAAAATCAAAAGAAAAATTAATAAGCTAATAGACCCTTAATTTTTTCTTGTTGCTTAAGGAAAAATTAAGGGTCTTTTTAGATAATCCTTATGAGAATTAGATTTATTTTCGGAGGAGAATTCATGATGAATAGACTTGGTAAGTTACACTTTTTGGTTGGAATATTGGCTTCGGTCCTTTTGATGGCTCAAGCAGTCATCGGGATCATGATGTATGTGAATGGCAGCGGCAATGAACCCATGAATGGTCAAGCGATGATGGATCGGCCTGTTGACCGCAACACAACTGAATCTGATGCAACGGGAGAATCATCGAAGAGCAGTACTGCTGCAACCGATGATTCAACTGCGGAAACAACACCAAATGATACACAGAGCAGTATGGCGGACGGGCCTAATGGTTCTGGAACTCCGGGGGAGATGCCAAGTGGTGGCGGTTTCCAAGGCAGAGATTCTTTTGCAGGTAAATTCATCAATTTTTATCAAGGGGTAGGCGGGCTTGCTGCATCAATCATCATCTTTGTAATTGGAAGCACAGGATTGGTTACATCGATGATGTCCAGAAAAACAGCAGCCTAAAAAATCGATATTATTTTAGGAAAGAGAAGGTTCCTTTCGAAGGGGAGCCTTCTTTTTTAATTCACGAAACCCATTATTGTCACTAATTGTTATTTTAAAAAGGGAAATAATAATTGCACAAAAAAAAATATTAGTTTAATATAGACTTCTGGAGAGGTACGTACATGTATTTTGGATAAAAGAGAAAACGTTTGCATAAATTTTTTGAGGGTATCCTACTATTAATGCACGAACATTAAATTCACCCTTAGTGGAGGCAGAATATATGAAATTTCTGATTGCAATTTTAGGACTGCTTATTGTTTTTGGACTAGCTATCTTAGCCAGCAGTGACAGGAAGAAAGTTAAAATTAAACCGATCATCCTCATGGTGATCATGCAGCTTATTTTAACTTATCTATTATTAAATACGAAGTTCGGTTTAGTGATCATCAATTCGATTGCCGATGGGTTCGGAAAACTTTTAGAATGGGCAAATGAAGGGATCACCTTTGTATTTGGCGGGATTGTAAACGAAGGAGCATCGCCCTTCTTTTTAAATGTCCTTCTTCCTATCGTATTCATCTCGGCATTAATCGGGATTTTACAGCACTTCAAGATCCTTCCGTTCATCATGAAGTGGATTGGATTTTTGCTAAGTAAAGTGAATGGGATGGGTAAATTGGAATCTTACAATGCGGTAGCGTCAGCAATAGTGGGCCAATCCGAGGTTTTCATAACCTTGAAAAAACAACTTGGTGCCATTCCGCCATCTCGCATGTATACGCTTTGTGCGTCAGCCATGTCAACCGTATCGATGTCGATAGTCGGTGCTTATATGACGATGATTGAACCAAAGTATGTTGTGACGGCTATTGTTATTAACATGTTTGGTGGATTTATCATTGCATCCATTATCAATCCTTATACGGTAACGGATGAAGATGATATTCTCCCTATTGAAGAAGGGGCAGAGAAGCAGTCGTTTTTCGAAATGCTTGGGGAATATATCATGGATGGATTTAAGGTTGCTATCACTGTAGCCGCGATGTTAATTGGTTTCGTTGCATTAATTGCAGGAATCAACAGTGTATTCGACATGATCTTCGGCATCAGCTTCCAAGACATCTTGGGGTATATTTTTGCCCCGTTTGCCTTTATCATGGGGATACCAATTTCAGAAACAGTTACTGCAGGCGGAATCATGGCGACGAAGTTAGTAACAAATGAATTCGTTGCCATGCTGAGCTTAGGGGACGCATCAGCAGCCTTGAGCGATAGGACAATAGGGATCGTTTCAGTTTTCTTGGTTTCATTCGCTAATTTTTCATCTATTGGAATCATTGCAGGTGCAGTCAAAGGACTTCATGAAAAACAAGGAAATGTTGTGGCCCGTTTCGGCTTGAAGCTGCTATACGGTGCGACACTTGTCAGCATCCTATCAGCGATCATCGTAAGTGTGATACTTTAATTAACGGATCTAATATAAAAGAGGCACTTGGGTTTACTCCTAAGTGCCTCTTTTATATTTGTGTAGCAAAGATTGAAAACAATGGTTTTTGAATTTGAAGGTGTTTGGCTTACTGGTATATAATACATAAAATGACAAATGAGAAAGGGGAGTTTTAGGATGACGATTGGTGGAATAGAAACAGCTATCTTTGCAGGAGGTTGTTTTTGGTGCATGGTCGCTCCCTTTGATGAAATGGATGGGATAATTAAAGTGACATCGGGTTATACGGGCGGTAATTTTGCCGCGCCTAGTTATAAACAAGTGATTACCGGTTCGACTGATCATGTTGAAGCGGTTCAAGTGGAATTCGATCCATCGATCATTCCCTATAAAGCGTTATTGGAGCTATTTTGGCAGCAAATCGATCCAACGGATGACGGAGGACAGTTCTCGGATAGGGGAAAGCAATACAAGGCAGCCATTTTCTATCTTAATGAACGTCAGAAACAGGAAGCAGAGCAATCGAAGGAAGATTTAATGATGAGTGGGCGGTTTAAGGAACCTATTGTAACGGGTATTCTACCCTCGGGGAAATTTTACGCGGCTGAGGAATACCATCAAGAATTCTATCGGAAAAATCAATTTCGCTATGCATTGTATCGTAAAGGCTCGGGACGGGATACTTTCATAAAAGAAAATTGGCCTAAGGATAATGCACACCTTAGAAAGACCTTAACCGAAATTCAGTTTCATGTCACCCAGGAAAATGGCACGGAGCCGCCTTTCGATAATGCCTATTGGGATCACTTTGAAGAAGGGATTTATGTGGATGTCGTTTCTGGGGAGCCCCTATTCAGTTCGCGGGATAAGTATGATAGCGGTTGTGGATGGCCGAGCTTCACGAAGCCAATCATGTCGGCAAGTGTCAATGAAAAAATGGATCTCAGCCACCGAATGACCCGGACCGAGGTGCGCAGCAGGGACGCAGATTCACACCTTGGACATGTTTTTCCTGATGGCCCCGGTTCTAAAGGCACGAGATATTGCATAAACTCTTCCGCCCTCCGCTTCATTTCTAGAAATGATATGGAGAGAGAGGGATATGGAGACTTATTATTACTCTTTAAAATGAAATAACTAGTTGAGGGGAACGCAAATGGATAAAATAGATGAAAAGTTATATCGATACATCCTTGATAATTCTTCCAATATTACAGAAAACTGGCTAGCTTTAAGGGAAAAGCAGTTTGGTTCCATCTATTCAATGGACTCTAATGAGGAAATCGAAAAGCTTCTTAGGGAACAGAATACATTGACCATCAAAACAGTGACCAGTGCTTTACATGAAGATAAAACTGTTTTCATCGAAACAATGGAACAGTGGGCCACACTTGTTGCGAAAAGCAGGGTTGAATCGGACACACCCATTTACGAAGTGTTGGAAGCACTTAATAAGGTGCGGGAAGCATATTGGGGCTTTATCACTGATTATATGCTAAAGGATGATACGGGAATCACGAAGGCGACGATCATCCGTTGGAGCCGGCTTATTAATCGTGCATTCGATCAATTGAACCGTGAGTTCACTGAGCAGTATTATCTTTTGACAAAAGAACGATTATTAGCTCAACAGGATCTGATTAATGAACTGGGCGCACCTGTCATTCCCATTATTGATGCCATTGCGGTATTGCCGTTAATCGGTGATATCGATACCTACCGGGCAAAGGGAATATTGGATACGACTCCAAGCAAATGCATTATCAAAAATATTTCTCACTTATTCATCGATTTATCGGGAGTCTCCATTTTAGATACGATGGTTGCCCAACAGATCTATCAATTGATAAGCACCCTGAACCTATTAGGCATTCAATCGACCATTTCCGGCATTCGTCCTGAAGTGGCCCAGACATCGATTCAGTTAGGTCTTGATTTTAGTCAGGTTTCGACACATAGTACTCTTAAACAAGCTCTTTCCAAGCAAGGGATCAAACTTTACGAGAGAAAATGATATAAAGGTGCAGAGAGTGAAAAAGAACCAGATCCCGCTAGGAATCTGGTTCTTTTCAGTGATTCTATAACTTGAAGGAACTTTTCAAACCAACAATTTGGTTGAAAACCAAGTGATTGGCAGTAGTGAGTTTTGAATCAACATTGTAATAGCCATGCCTGAAGAATTGGAATTTTTCCTGAGGCTTAACATCTTTCATGTTGGGCTCGACAAATCCTTGTAAAATTCCCATGGAATCAGGGTTTACCCGCTCCAAGAATGATTTTTCTTCTTCTTCATCAGTTTCCTTATCCAAAATTAAAGGCTGGAAGTTGCGGAATTCTGCTGAAACGGCTTGTGAAGCTTCGACCCAGTGCAATGTCCCTTTTACTTTACGGCCAGTGAAACCCGATCCGCTCTTCGTTTCAATGTCATATGTGCAGCGAAGTTCAATAACGTTACCGGCTTCGTCTTTTATCACTTCTTCACATTTAATGAAATAAGCATGTTTCAAACGGACTTCATTGCCCGGGAAAAGACGGAAATACTTTTTCGGCGGGTTTTCCATGAAATCGTCCTGTTCGATATATATTTCACGTGAAAACGGAATTTGTCGTGTACCCATTTCCGGAACTTCCGGATTGACCTCAGCATCCAGCCATTCAATCTCACCTTCCGGATAGTTGGTGATGACCACTTTAAGCGGGTTTAGGATAGCCATGGTCCGTGGAGCCTTCAACTTTAAGTCTTCCCGTACGAAATGGTCCAGCATTTGAGAGTCTACGACACCGCTTGTTTTTGCGACACCTATCTCTTGGCAGAACGCACGAATCGCTTCGGGTGTATACCCGCGTCTACGTAGGCCTGAAACGGTAGGCATCCGTGGGTCGTCCCAGCCGTCCACGAAGCCCTCATCCACAAGCTGCTTCAGTTTTCGCTTGCTCATTACTGTATTGGTCAGGTTAAGACGGCCAAATTCATATTGTTTTGGTTTGCTGTCCATTTCACAGTTTTCAACGATCCAGTCATAAAGAGGGCGTTGATCTTCGAACTCAAGCGTACAAATGGAGTGGGTGACTCCCTCGATGGCATCTTCAATTGGGTGGGCAAAGGCATACATCGGATAGATGCACCATTTGTTGCCGGTATTATGGTGTTCCGTATGGGAAATACGGTATATGACGGGATCGCGCAAATTAATGTTAGGCGAGCTCATATCGATTTTTGCACGCAATACTTTTGTGCCGTTCCCGAATTCACCGCTGCGCATCTTTTCAAATAGTTCAAGGTTTTCCTCGACGGTTCTATTGCGGTAGGGGCTATCCTTCCCCGGCTCGGTAAGCGTTCCGCGATATTCACGAATTTGGTCGGCATTAAGGTCGTCCACATATGCCAGTCCTTTATTGATGAGCAGCACTGCTCTTTTATACATTTCATCGAAATAGTCGGAAGCGAAGAACAGGTTATCCCAGTCATAACCGAGCCATTTTACATCTTCCTTAATGGAATTGACAAACTCAATATCCTCTTTCAATGGATTCGTATCATCAAAACGAAGGTTTGTTTTCCCATTGAAATCATCAGCCACCCCAAAATTCAAAATGATTGATTTGGCGTGCCCGATATGTAAATACCCATTTGGTTCAGGAGGGAAGCGGGTGATGACATGATCATGTTTTCCGGACTCTAGATCATCTTTTATAATATTTTTAATAAAATTCGAAGAGTTATTTTCCAACTGAATTCGACCTCTTTCATTTATATACTTCTTTTAATTTTACCTGTATATATACCATAAATACAGATATTTTTCCATGTTCGAGCCGGAATCAGGGTTTTTGGGATACGTTCTGAAACAATTCATCAAGTATATAGTTTGTACAGTCAGATCGAAAATATCCCAGAAACCTTGAACATATAAATGGGCAAACTACCTAACTGGCAATTATAGAAAACAAGAACGGTTTTTATATGCAAAATAAGCAATACAGGAATCATGCCTGTATTGCTTATAATGATTGTCCACGCTCTAGGACAGATTATCCGTGAAGACGACGAATTGCTCTCGCTATTAGATAGATTTTAGAATTCAAATCAAAAGACTGTCGTTTGCAAGAATTCTTTTGTACGCTCTTCTTTTGGATTGGTGAAGAATTCTTTTGGCGGGCCGCTTTCGACAACCCTCCCATTGTGCATGAAGACAATCCAATCCCCAACCTCACGTGCAAAGCTCATTTCATGTGTAACGACTACCATTGTCATCCCTTCCAAGGCAAGTTCCTTCATCGTAGCAAGAACCTCCCCGACAAGTTCGGGATCAAGAGCCGAGGTTGGCTCATCAAAGAGTAGGATATCAGGTTTCATGGCAAGGGCGCGGGCTATGGCAACACGCTGTTTCTGCCCACCTGAGAGCTTGCTTGGATAAACATCCGCTTTATCTGATAAGCCGACTTTGGCAAGCAATGCTTTTGCTTCTTCAATCGCCTGGGCCTTTGGGATCTTTTTGACGTGAGTAGGTGCTTCAATGACATTTTCAAGTACGGTCATATGAGGGAAGAGATAGAAATGCTGAAAAACCATTCCGACTTTCTCACGGATTTTATTAATATCATGGGTACCCGGATTGACTTCCGTTCCTTCAATAAGGATTTGCCCGCTGTCTTTCTTCTCCAAATAATTCAAACAGCGGAGAAGTGTGCTTTTTCCGGAACCGCTTGGTCCAATCAGACAGACAACATCGCTATCCAATACCTTCATATCAATATCTTTGAGTACATGTAGGTCTCCATACGATTTATTTAAGTTCCTAATGCGAATCATTTCTTTTTGTTCCATTTCAATTCCCCCTATCGATCACTAATGGACAGTTTCTTTTCGAATAAATTGACGATAATGGTCAGGAATGCCACAAGAATCAAGTAGTAGACCGCTACAATCAATAAATAAGTCATCTCATCGAAATTATTAGAGCCTAACGTGGTGGCAACATTAAACAGCTCATTCATGGATATGAAGGCTGCCAGTGATGAATCTTTCAGTCCGATGATGAATTGGTTGCCTAGCGGCGGCAATGCACGACGGAAGGCTTGAGGTAAGATGATTCTTCTTAATGTGAGCGAATTGCTCATGCCAAGGGAGCGTCCGGCCTCCATTTGGCCTTTGTCGATGGATTGAATCGTACCACGTAGGATTTCTGAGATATAAGCCCCATTATGGAAGGCTAGGGCAAGTGACGCCGCCCAGAAGTCAGGCAGTAAGAAGAGGTTGCTGATACCGAAATAGAGTATGAATATCTGTACGATTAAAGGTGTTCCACGTACCAGGAATACATAAGTATCTGAAATCCATGCAAGAATTTTTATATTGGATATTTTTAAAAGTGCAAATAGCAAACCGATGACGATACCTACCAATATGGAGACTACCGTCAGTTCCAATGTGAGGAGCATGGCTCGGATGAATACGTCCGATGAGCTAAATAATGTATCAAAAAAATGTGAAAAACTTGGCAATGTAATGACTCCCTTTCTATCAATCTTTATTCAGGCTTAGTTGTGATGTCCTCACCAAAGTATTTTTTGCTGATTTCAGCAAGCGTTCCATCTTCACGGAGGTTTTCAAGAGCTTCGTTGATGCGTGCAAGCAGCTGAGGGTTGTCGTTAGGCAGTACGATGGCCTGCTCGCTTCGTTCGATCAATTGCCTTCCTTCGATGTCGAAACCTTCCTTGGTCGCTTCCTTGCCGGTTACGAAGTCGGTGATCACGGCATCATGACGTCCTCCGCTCAATGCTTTCAGGGCGGTGATATCACTGTCATAGGTTTTTACATTGGTTGTATATTTTTCTGCTGTGGTTGCGTACGTAGAGCCTTTAGAAGCCGCAACTTCCTTACCTTTTAAATCTTCAACCGTTTTAATATCACTATCCGAACGGACGAAAATTTGAGGACCTGAGTAGTAATATGGGGTCGAGAAGGCAACATGTTTACTTCGTTGTTCATTGATTGTATGACTGGCAACCGCGGCATCTGCCCGACCGGTTTTAACACCTTCCACGATACCTTTGAACTTTATCCGTTTAGGCACTGGCTCTAGGTCGAGTTCCTTTGCAATGGCATCGCCAACTTCAATATCGAACCCGGTTACGGTCATGTCATCATTGACATAACTGAATGGCTTGAATTCACCTGAGGCAGCGAAAACAAACTGGTCCTCATTGATCAGCTTACTCCCGTCCTCCAGCTGGTCCTTTTCGGCACAGCCGGACAGAAGACCAAGAACAGCCAGAATGGATACAATGAATGTAACGGATGATTTCATGATAATTTCATTTCCCCCTTTTAAAAAAACTAATAGAATGGTCTATACCCTTATGAAGCAGTGAATAACCTTATTAACTATGGAAAATAAAACTGAAACCAATAAGGTTGTCCAGATCATGCCGACATTTCATCCAAGAATCCCCCTTCACTATGCATTTCATAAAGGTTCTCGGCCTTTGCCTTCATTTCCTTTAAATTCACCAGTTATTTATTGGAAGAATGATAGTGCCTATTAATAGAGGATGAGAACGAATGGTATCTTTTCATTCTCATATCTAGATCACTTCTACTTCAATATAAAAAAGTCGACCGTGATCAGGCCGACTTTTCCGCGATTAAAACCTATGAAATATGAATAGAGGATAGCATTATAAAAAGGAAACTCCATTTGATTTTGCAAGTGTTACTAAAGTAGAACTAGTGACTCTTGGAATAAAAGACCCTCATTTCATATCATCACTTTCTCTTTATTTACTCAAAAATGAAACCCATTGTTCCAAAGTAGGAATGTATAACAAGTTCCTTTTATATACGATTAAATTATTACAATTCATAAGGAGGAACTATATTGATTTAATAGTTAATTGCCCCAGTACTACACTATGGACCTGTAACTTCAACACTAATTTTATCGCTATAAAAATTTCACTTTAGCAACTAAAAAACATGTAGTTGCACTTCTTTTTTTGAGTACTATGGGCCTGTTGTTTATAGACAAACCTAAAAAAATAAAGGGGGAACAACAATGAAGTTTATTAGTTTAAAAGTCTTAAGTGTAATTAGTTTTTTATCATTAAGTTTTATTGGCTACAGTACAAGTAGTTATGCAGAAAGTAATTCCACTGTAACAAACATGGATCAACTTCCTTATAATCTTATTGAAGATGTAGAAGTAATGGATTATCAAGTACAAGAAAATAACATTGTTACTGAAACAGAAAATTTCACTTCAAATATTAATCTTGATGAAAATGAAATTACATATACTGATTCAGAAGATAATTCAGTCGCTATTTCGATAGACGATCCAGATTTAAAATTTGTTGAGAATGTTGATGGTACAATTGTTTACGAAAATGAAGAAGAAGGATACTCAGTTGATAATCAGATACTAGATGGTGGATTTAGACAGTTGTTCAGTATTGAATCTGAGTCTTCTCCTAAAACCTATAAAATTGATTTGAAATTAGATGAAGGTAGTAAATTAGTAGAGAAAAATGGACTTTACTTTGTTGAAAATAGCGAGGGTGAAATTATCTTTAACATTGGTAAAGCATGGGCTATGGATAGTGAAGGAAACTTTATTGAAAGTTCATTTAAGCAAGAAGGAGACTCACTATATCAAACAATTAATTATACAGGAACGAATTATCCTTTGACAGCTGATCCACTATTTTGTTCAGATACTATTGATAATACAGCTACAAAATGGAATAGTAGTTATAATGGTGGAAAACATTATCAGTTGTAACAAGAACTTGTACTAAAACATACATTACAGCTCACTGGGTTCTTGGACCGAGTGTTTTAACAGCTATTTCTCAATCTTCATTAATGAAAGATATGTGGGCTGAATTAAAAGCTGATGCTTCATTTAAATCCCATGTATCAAGTTCAAGAGAAGGAAGAATTAAAGATCAATTCATTTGTCATGCTGTAAATCCATTAACAATTTACAAGTCACCTTGGAACTTAGAACCTTGGCGTCCGGATTTATCGCTAGCATTAACCTATAAAAACAAATGTAACCCAGAGTAGTAGGGCTAACATTAATTTTTATTTGAAATAAGAGGTGATTTCATATGTTTAGCAGTTCCAATCAAGCGATATTTGATCCAGGTTATATTTTTTTACTGTTAATTATTTTAGGGATTGTCTATTTAGTTTACTTTGCGTTAATTGTAGTTACTATAAAATTAAACGCTCTAACTATAAGTACTTTAACTATATCTTTCATTACTTATTTGATTGTTGGATCATATATGGCGGGAGCCGGTTATTATATGGATGAACATCCAGATTATAACTTAGTGTTTATTGGCTATGGGTTTCCGGATTTAATTTTATTGGCGTTCCCTTATATCTTTTTATCTCTAGCGGCAAGTCTAGGTGAAAAAAAACAAAATAAATAATAAAATAAAAAAGCATCTATAAACTGAGACACCTCGTTTCAATATTAGTCATTTTTGCGATTACTGCCCCCCTGTTAGAGAAGGGGGGCTTTTAGACCTTCATTCACTTTGATTTACGAAATTTCCGCCACTACATCTCTAAACTTGGATATTAAAAGTTGGATTTTTTATTACGCTTTTTTCTTTTTACCAAATAGACAATGAAAGAAATTAAAGCAACCAATAATATGAATATGGTAATTTGATATCCTACATCAAACCAATTCACAATTGTTTCATTCATGTATTGCCCTCTCAATCCTTTTCAATAACCTAACTGTTTCGATATCATAATAACTTGCCTTATCATTTGGATCTCCACTGCATTTGCCGTAGCCAAGAAACAAATGAGTAGGTGATTTAAGCGTTTTCTAGATTTCTAGTCTATTTACAGTTATTCCAGTACTATATTCTTTAGGGGTTAAACTATGAATTAAGGGATAGATCTTAGATGAGTTCGACGCATAAAAACCAAGGGATGAGTTTGATTTACATAAACGTTTACCCTATTTGACTTCTAAATAAGTAATCCAGAAAAGTCCAGGTTGTGGAAACAAGTGAACAAAAAAGGAAAAGTAACTGCAAAAACGCCTCTTCCTTTTTTCTCTTTATTTTTTTGATATTTTACGTAATAAATACAAAGCGTATATGATGGCTGGTATAGATACAACCATTAAAATCATGTTTATTAAACCAAATATAAAGTAAGAAGACGATACATCCATTTTAATTTCACCCTACCCTATTAAAGTTTTTAATCTCTAGCGGCTTATCCCAATTTGTCGCATTTAAAACTTTGTTTTATTTTTTGAATTTTCTTACAATTTTAAAAAGAAGAAAGCCAATTATAAATATTATAACTAGTGCTATTAAAGCTCCTATTGGACTAAAGGTTTTCATATTATTTCTCCTTAGAATGCATATAAGTTGAAGGACCCACTAGTTGTTTTAACTTCTACATTAGCATCAGTGTATGTGTATACTACAGCAATTGCACTATATTTTACAGTCTTATCCATTGCCCAAGATGTTTTTTTTGTGGTTGTGCTACTTTGAGCGGAACCACTATAAACTATGCCTACGTAAGTTCCGCTTTTTCCCAGTACGCCATAAGCAACATTTGTTACAGCAGTTTTTATTCCTTTAACTTTTGAACTTCCAGCAGGAATCGTAGCTTTAAGGTTTCCTCGATAACTATGATTTAATACATTTATATTTGTATAAACTTTTCCAGTGAATTTAACAGTAACACCATATTTTGATTTTGATTTACTAAAAGATTGGCTATTTGTATTACCAAATTTCAGTGAAATTGGTTGAATTAAGTTAGTTGGTTGGACGGCAATGTCCTCTGTTTCGTTTGTACTTGAAGCATAAGCTCTTATAAACTCTGTATCTTCCAAAGAAAAGGGTTCATTTATATTATATTTTGAATTAATTTCTTCAAATCTATCAATGATTTGTTCGTCTGATAAATTTTTATTAATTTTAAATTTAATTTCCTTTATTTCAATCGGGTCTAATGATGTTGGTTGTCTTTCAACTGGCTTTTCCTCCGTTACAGGTGAGTTACCTTCAGCTGCAAATACATGAGATGGAAGTAGAGCGGGTCCTAAAACTAGAATCAAGGATAAAAATAGTAAAGATTTCATTTTTTGTATCAATGTTATTTCTCCCTCCATTTAGTTTGTGTATTTTATGTTAAATGAAAAGAGAGACAAGCATTTCTCAAAATTGAAATCAAATGTTTTAATACTGAAACAACCAAAAGATTACGTGATTTCGAATCTCTTACGAATACAGCCATTTAGTTTTTAATTTTAAAGTAGCCATATCTTATTTTCCCCACTCCATCATTGTTTTGTTTTAACGTCAAATACGAATCAGTTAAAATTGGAAAGAATAATATCGACTGTGCTTCCGGAATAGGTATAGCTCGGAATAAGAGATGTTGTAATAATGCTGCCAGCAAGTGGTTGGATAGTTTTTTAATATTGTCTAAAATCATCCCAAACTAACATAAGAAATGATTTTTAGAGTTTCAATATATAAATAATTTATTTCATTATTGGAACTTTATTAATTTCTATTAAATATAAACACCAATTTTTTTACAGGAGAAAGATGTTATAGATAGGATATTAAGGTACAAATCCTTGTAAGCAAAAATTTTTAAATGTGTTGTATAAGATACGTTGAATTATTTCTACTGTGTAATCTGTGTATGTTGTAATAATAGTGGAATGTTTCAGATCGTCGTGGCTACCAACAAAATCCCGTATTTATTGACTGACTTTAATTTAACCTATGAATTGAAGTATAATATAGCAAAATAGAAGAAGGGCAGTTGGGAAAATGGTGAGCAACTTTGTGCAAGAACAGTTACAGGAGTTTCGCGAGAAAAATCAAGATAGAGGCCGTTTAATAATAAAATGTCCGGACCAGCCGGGAATTGTTTCAACAGTTACAGCCTTTCTAAAAGAATATGATGCAAATATTGTTGAATTGAGTCAATATTCGATGAATCCTGAGGGCGGTACCTTTTTCACCAGGATCGAATTCGATTGTCCAGGATTAAAGGATAAGGCAGCCGATATGCAACTGGCATTTCATGAAGTTTCGACAACATTTTCAATGCAATGGACATTTAACCATGTGAGTGATCTGAAGAGGACGGCAATCTTCGTTTCCAAGGAACCGCATTGCCTTCTCGAATTGCTATGGGAGTGGCAAAGCGGGGATTTATTGGCTGATATTGCGCTAGTCATCAGTAATCATGAAGATACCAGGCAAATTGTCGAATCGATGGGCATCCCTTTTTATTATATTCCTGCAAATAAGGATATACGTAAGGAAGTGGAGACGAAACAGCTTGGACTTCTGGAAGAATTCAATGTGGACTTAATTGTACTGGCTAGGTATATGCAGATTTTGACGCCGGATTTTGTTGCCGCCCATCCAAACAAAATCATCAATATACATCATTCATTTTTACCTGCATTCATTGGTGCCCGGCCTTATGAAAGAGCTTATGACAGAGGTGTTAAGCTGATTGGGGCGACTTCCCATTATGTGACGAATGATTTGGATGAAGGTCCAATCATCGAGCAGGATATTGAACGTGTGGATCATCGTGATTCTGCAGGGGATATGAAGAAAATCGGTCGTTCAGCTGAACGGAGAGTGCTGGCACGTGCCGTTAAATGGCATTTGGAGGACCGCGTCCTCGTTCATGAAAATAAAACGGTAGTCTTTTAAAGTGAAGAGCCCCCTTTGGTTTGCCAAGGGGGCTTTTTAGGATGGAATGAGAGAGTGCTAGTACGTGTACTCCACCCTAACCGAGGCGGTGATATTCAATTCCCCGGGCTGAATCGGGGTAGACGCCATTTTTGAAAAGGTGCTTGTTTGATAAAGCATTGGCGTTGCGGTTTCAGATAGCTCTTCAACCTTATTAGGGACTGGGTTCAATGAGATTCCTAGCGTTCGAGCCATGGAGAGTGCCTTTTCATATGCATTTTTTAAAGCGAGCGAAAGTGCCTGGTTATAGTATGCATCTGGATTGGATAAGGAGAAGCGGATGCTGGTGATTGAATTGGCGCCGCTTCTGACGGCCGTGTCGATTATGCTGCCTATTTTCTCGATGTCGGTCGTTTGGGCCTGGATGATGTGCTGGACTTTGTAGTTCTTGAACAATTCCTTTCCGTCAATATAATCATATTGTGGATCGATTCTGTAATCACTCGTTTTCAATCGATCTTCGGGAATGCCTGCAGATTTAAGTGCTGCGATGACATTTGCGATTGCTTGGGAATTGGCTTGCTGGGCCTTTTGCGGGTCCACATCCTCTGTTATGACTCCAAGGGTGATTGTGGCTTGATCCGGAGCAGCCTGAAGCGTCTCTGAGCCGGAAACTTTCAATGTATGTTCATCGTTTCGGTAATAATCCCTATTGGGGGCATTGTATTCTTGATTCATTTTGACACCAGCCTTTTGAAATAGATAATCTCACCCCTATTGTACGAATTATGAATGGGAAACATGATTGAAATATCCCCATTGTCATTAATTCGGTCGAATAATCACAAAAAAAAAACACTCGGCCTGGACCGAGTGCACCTTACTTATGAATGACTTGAACCCGGCCAACCTGGCCATCAGTCAATCTTACTTTAATTCCATGAGGGTGAGTGCTGGAATTGGTTAAAATATCCTTTACGGTCCCGCTTGTCAGTTTTCCGCTGCGTTGGTCTGCTTTAAGTACAATGTCCACAGAGGCACCCGGGGTAATATCTTTTCGATTTTTACCGTTCATGTTCGATTCAATCCTTTTCAGAGTTATTTGCAACCATTCAATCATGCAGTAACTTCAGTATAAGGAAAACAGACACCCTAGTCGACTATTAGCTAAAATCACAAATTGACAATTAGCGTATTTTTTTCAATGGTTCGACAGCTGGGCCATTTAAAACTTCACCAGCGATAGAGTAGCGGGAGCCATGGCATGGACAGTCCCAGGTACGGTCGCCGCTATTCCAGGCAACTTCGCATCCCATGTGAGTACATGTGGAGTCGACAATATGAAACTGGCCATCATGATCACGGTAACACCCAGCTTTGTCTCCATTCACCTTAACGATTGCTCCTTCATCATTTCCTAGGTCTTCCGGCGTTTTATGAATGACGGCCAATTTACCTTTGATCAGATGCTTCGCCACATCAGCATTATCTTGGACCATATTTTTCACGCCTTTTAGACGGGCAGGGTCATATAATTCCGCATACCGGTTATCTCTTTGTAAAATCCGGTCAGTTAAGATCTTGGCGGCAATCGATCCATTCGTCATTCCCCATTTAGCATAGCCGGTAGCTATCAGGACGTTTTGATGGTTGGCTGTCACTGGACCGACGAAGGGGATATTATCCGGTGTCACGATATCCTGTGCCGACCAGCGATAGGGAATGTCCTTCACATCGAAATACTGGGAACTGAAGTCCTCCAGTGCTTCATAATGCTCGATCATCGAGATTCCCTGGCCTGTTTTATGGCCATCCCCGCCAACAAGTATAAGTTTTTCCCCATTGTCCAATTCCGTATAGCGAAGGGAGCGGGTAGGGCTGTCTGCACTGTAATACATCCCGCCAGGATATTCCTGTTCAGTCTTGATACCAAGCACATAGGACCTATTTACATGAACACGGGCAAAGTATAAGCCCGTTTCATCGTTAAAGGGGAAGTGGGAGGCAACGATTACTTGATTGCTTTTGATTGAATGTCCAGTATCCGTCAGAACGGTCGGCGGATCGCCGTCTTCAATCTTCATTGCCGTTGTCCGTTCATAAATTGTGCCTCCACTTTCGAGAATCGTCGAAAGGAGGGCAGTTAAGTATTTTAACGGGTGAAACTGTGCTTGATCTTTCATTATCACAGCAGCTTTACAAGGAATGGAGAAAGGGATATTCTCTGCATAATCCCCCCGAATGCCGAGTTTTTGATAGGCTTTCAGTTCATTTTGAATTTTGCTTTTATATTCATCCGTATTTGCGTAGACATAGGCATCCTGTGCAGTCAAATTACATTCAATGGAATGTTCCTCTACCAAGTCTTTTATTAGCTTCATTCCCTCTGCATTGGCTTCATAATAAAGTTTGGCCTTCTCTTTACCATGGTCAGTGATCAACTGGTCATAAATCAAGCCATGCTGGGCCGTGATTTTTGCTGTAGTGTGTCCTGTCGTCCCAGTAAGGATTTCGCCTGCTTCAATCAGTGTGACTTTAACACCTTGTTTAGCTAGTAGATAAGCAGATGTGATTCCAGTAATTCCCCCGCCTACTATTAAGACATCAGTGGTTATATCTGTATCTAGTTTAGAAAAAGAAGGGAAAGTTAACGCACTGCGCCAATAGGGTTCCGGAAATCGGGGAAGGTCTGTATTTTTTTCAGTCATTTGAATACCTCCATACAGTTCAGTTAGTGAATCGTCCATTTATTACCATACCCAAATCCGCTATTTATACGCTAATTTTTGTAAGAAGAAATATTAAAAAAAATACATTATTTAGTTTGTTTACAAATACGTATACATGTAAACAAAAATAGATGCGTTGTACACAAATAAGTATACATGTTTACAATCACGTACACATGGCTATATATAAGGTGTATGCATATTTGTTCCTATTGTAAACAATTTGAAAACAATTCGACAAATATAGCTACAACTAATGAAGGATTGACTATCGTGGAAACTTTTTCAGCTTCCAGAATCGTGAAGAGGAGGGCCGTTAAATATTTTAAAGGGGTGAAACTGTGCTTGGATCATGGAAGATTTACAAGGAATGGAGAAAGGGATCATAAGCATCTTATGCAGTCAAATTGAATTCAATGGAATGTTCTTCTACCAAGTCTTTAATTAGTTTCATTCCATCTGCATTGGCTTCATAATAAAGTCTGGCCTTCTCTTTACCATGGTCAGTGATCGACTGGTCATAAATCAAGCCATGCTGGGCCGAGATTTTTGCTGTAGTGTGTCCTGTCGTTCCAGTAAGGATTTCGCCTGTTTCAATCAGTGTGACTTTAACACCTTGTTTAACTAGTAGATAAGCAGATGTGATTCCAGTAATTCCGCCGCCTACTATTAAGATATCAGTGGTTAGATCTATATCTAGTTTAGAAAAAGAAGGGAAAGTTAACGCACTGCGCCAATAGGGTTCCGGAAATCGGGGAAGATCTGTATTTTTTCATTCATTTGAATACCTCCATACAGTTCAGTTAGTGAATCGTCCATTTATTACCATACCCAAAGTGCTATTTATACGCTAATTTTTGTAAGAAGAAAGATTGAAAAAAAATGCATTATTTGGTTTGTTTACAAATACGTATGCATGTAAACAAAAATAGACACATTGTACACAAATGAGTATACATGTTTACAACCACGTACACATTGCTATATATAAGGTGTATACATATTTGTTCCTATTGTAAACAATTTGAAAACAATTCGACAAATATAGCTACAACTAATGAAGGATTGACTATCGTGGAAACTTTTCCTATTCTTAAAGGGAAGGCTTCACTTAAATTTTTTTCTATTAAAAAGGGGATGTTTTTAGATGAGTTCTAGAATCGCAGCAATAGACGTAGGAAATGATGCTATCAAGGCTATTTTTGGAAAGCTAGAGTCTGAACTTTATATACCGAACGTCATTGCAAAAGACATAGAGGATCGTCCAGTTATCGGGATTGAGGAACTTGATGAAAAAAACCCATTGGAAGGGATTCATATCAGAGTTCATTCACCAGCCCTTCAAGATAATAATGCTATTTATCGCGTTGGGAACTTAGCGACAAAAAGCGATAATCCTACCGAATTGGATTTGGGAAGCAGCAAATCAGAAGAAGATCAAACATTGGTCATGCTTTTTGCGGCTCTGGCATTAGACGCTGCCAAACAGGGGAACAATGATACATTCAAAAAAGTTAATAATGTTGTGGAAGCCAATTATACACTTGGAACAGGCTTGCCTCTTCGTGAGGTTAAAGAAGGAAAAGACGTCGGGTATCGGTCGAAATTACTCGGATCTGTCCATCAGGTGGAATTTTTAATTACCCCTAAATACCAAGGGTTGAAAGTTAATATCAAATTCGATGAAGTGAAGGTCTATCCAGAGGGCTTTGCAGCATACATAAATTTGGTCATGGATAAAGATTTGAATATCATTAACCGTGAATTGATAGATAGAAGAATCCTCATTCAGGATATCGGTGGTCTATCGACAGATATCGCGGTCATTAAAAATCGTAAAGTTGACGATGACAAGGCACAAGGATTCAATTTAGGAGTAGCTGAAGCTCTTGAAGCAATTCGCGAAGAAATCAGGAAGAAACATGGTGTCGAGTTGGACAGCAGGCGCGATGTCGTTGAAATCATCACGAAGAAAAATGATCGCAATCATATTATGGTTCGCGGAAGCCGGACAAGCGTCCATGATATCGTTGACCGTATTTTGGGAGAACTGGCCAAAAAGCAATATCGCCACCTGCGCAACGTATGGCAAAAAAATTCACAAACGGAAATCTGCTATTTTGTAGGCGGGGGATCGATTGTCCTGAAAGATTACTTGAAAACATTGAATCAAAATTTCGATGGCTATAACATAGACTTTTTCGAAGATGAGCGGGAAAGCGTTTGGATGATGGCAAACGCCTATTATAAATTGATTTCGGATTTTAACCGCCGGAATGCAAAGGAACAGAATCAGTCCCAGCAAAAGAAGAAAGAACAAAGATCGGGCTCCATTAAATAGGTGAGAGAATGAAAAAAACAGCTTCTTCTGAAATTAAAAGAGGGCAAGCCATCACTTTTCGTATCCCTTCGGATGTATCAGACTATACGTTAAGACAGCTGCAGAAATTGAAGGAAACGGAAAGAAGGAATTTTTCCAGTAAAATTGCCGAGTATGTTCTCGATGGAGTCGGGCAATCCACCCATCAGGATCGGGAAATGATTGCCCTGCCCATGCCGAACAAGCTAAGCAAATCTCAGCGTGATTGGCTCAAGCATTCCCACTCAGAAGCTATGCTCGGAACGATTATGTACAACCTTTTATCCGATCCTTTACGCGCTACGGCCTTGCTTGCCTCTTTGAACGGCAATGTATTGAATGAGGAATCGTATATGCAGGCCGAGCCTGAAGAAACGGAAGCTGAGGAGGTCCAGGAAGACCTGCCTAAGAAAGACCTGGATGACTTTGATTGGAATAGTTTGGATGAAACTGAACAACAAGTGAAAGAACCCGAACCGAAAGAGGAAGAGGAAAATCTCGACGATCTCCTGGGTGATTTTCTTGATCAAATGAACCAGTGAACTATAGGAGGATATTTGACGATAAGTTGGATATCCTCCTTTTTCTTTTGCGGGGGCTACAAGAATGATACATACCCCGTTAAACTAGACATAAAAAAGAGTATATTAAGCTGCAGCCTTTTCCCGGTAAACAAACGGGGAAAGGCTTTTTCTTTTGAATGACAGATGTCCCCCCTCGTAATCGCTGAACATTCCTTATAAAGCACGCATTAACCGGCCATTCACTTTTCAATAGCCACGCAAGAAGGTTTGTTTTCCCCAATCACAATCCGGTTTAACCCTTTATTCCATATTCGATTGAAGGTTTTTTTGTATGGGGAAATTGTCGAATTAGCCGTACGTTTAAGCAACTGTTCCAAGATTAACACATGTTATGTCGATTTTGAGAAATGGACATCTTCCTTCCCATGTAACATTAGATATGCCCCCCTTTTTTCTAGGCCGACTATGGTTTCCTTGATATCGGCTCATGGAATGTGTAAAACAACTGTCGAAAAATGAATAAAAGACATGGGAGTTTTCAGATGAAACAATTATATGAAATAACAGGAATATTTACCGTGCTTATCATGGCGTTCTTCTCCTTCCAGTCAACTGCCATCGGGGCAAACGAGGTCTGCAGTCCCACAACGGGAACTTCGATTCAGTTATTGGACAATAACGGGAAGTTAAAACAAACGTTGTCACTAGAAGCAAACTCTTCCACCACAACGATCCGGAGAATCCTTAATAAGGCCATTACGAGGGTTTCAGTCTACCCGCAAGATGAATCGAATGGGAAACGAGGAACGGTTCGTTTGTCAAAAGGCCAGTTCACGGCGAGTGCCTTTATTGTGATGAAGGAAGGGGTAACTTTAGAAGGGACGGTAGAGAATGATAGGCCCGTCACGACAATGTGTACCCAGCCCACAAGCGATGCTGTCACCATAAAAATCATGGTGAGTCATACTGGTGTCAAGAACCTGATACTCGATGGGAAAAGACGGACGGAAGATCCCCGAACTGGTGAACCGAGGAACCATTATTCGGCACGGAACAGGGGGATCGAGGTAACTGCAATCGATCAATCCAAATCCACGGCTGATTTGGTGTCTGTCTATTCGGTTACGAACGATTTGGAGAGGCTTCAAAATATCCTGATCGAAGATGTTCAAATCACCGGGTATGAGGGATATGGCATTTATTTAGAACACGTAAATGGAGTCACTGTCAAAGGGTCTGATTCAAGAAAAAGAAACAAAATGATCATAAAAGATATTGGATATGCAGGCATCGGAGGGTATTCTGCTAGTAACGTGACTGTAAGGCATACGACGGTGAGAGATCTTGGACCTGGGGAGACAGTGGGAAATACCAAGCAAAGCTATGGCATGGCCTTTAGCCACCGGAAAGACAAAGCGGGAGATGTCATGACTCAATCAAAGTTTCCGCGAAGTGACACGATCGTAATTGATGGGAATGTGGTGGCGAATAACCCATCATGGGAAGGGATTGACACCCATTCAGGCCACAATGTTTCCTTCACGAATAATGTCATCTTAAATACGCGTTTTCCAATCATTGTCGGAGGATTGGATTACAAGGGAGGAAGTGTCTCAGCTTATCCACCCAGCAACATCAAGATTGTAGGGAATAGAATTAATGGTGAATCATTTAATGATTATGAGGATTACGGTATAGATAAAAATGCCACAGTCAGCGAACGAGGCATTACTGTCAACGGTACCCAATTTAACGACCTTTCTGAAACGGAAATGGGATTCCTGCAAACGGTCGTGATTAAAGGCAATTATGTGAATAATGTCCAGGCTAATGTCGAGGAATGGGGAGGCATCAGTATCCATGTGACCAAAAATGCACTTATTGAGGGCAATACCATTGAAAATAGCTTCAACAATGGGATTGCGATTCTTAGTTCCAATAAGTTCACCAAACTCCAAGGAAACATCATTAACCACATTAACAAATCCGACGAAAAGTTTATTCAAGCGGGCATTGGTATCAGGGGGTCCCATAATAATGGCAGCCCTACAAATGACTATGCCATTACCACTTTGAACATGGAAAATAACGTGATTGAAAGGAATAACATATTTACCGAAGTTGGACGTGAAATCCATGTACAAGACAAAACGGTTCACAACCGCCTGGATAACTGGATTGCGATCTCAGCCCTCCTTGACTGGAACCAACCTAAAGAGAGGAAAAAACAATGATGCCAGATGGGGAAGCCCTTTTTATCTTATTGGCGATAAGGTTTATCTAGTGGGTTTCAAAATTAAAACGACCCATTCTAAAAAAGGGACAGGGTTCAACTATATTCGATGTTACATTTGATATCTGGGTGAAAGCAATCATCAGTAAATCAACTGATTCACACTGGGTATAAGGAAGTGATAAAGTGAAAATTCTTTATTTGCATCAATATTTTAATACCGATAAAGGAAGTACTCGATCTTATGAAATAGCCAAATTTTTAGTTTCTAAAAATAATAAAGTCACCATCATCACCGGAAATGCCACAGATTCGTGTGGGGGAATAAAGATAATATCAACCAAAACTAAATATAAACAAGAATATGGTTACCTGAAAAGATTACTATCGTTCATTCATTATATGTATAAGAGTTTCTTTATTGGGGTGAAGGAAAAAGGGGTAGACGTTGTTTATGCTTCCTCGACTCCATTGACGATTGGGTTAATAGGTATGCTTCTTGCTAAGGTAAAGCGCAGCAAATTTGTGTTTGAAGTAAGGGATTTATGGCCAGATATACCTATTGAGCTGGGAATCATAAGAAATAAATGGTTAAAGAGAGTGTTATTGAAGCTAGAAAGCATGATTTATTCCGCAGCTGATAAAATCATCGTGCTTTCGCCTGGAATGAAAGAAGATTTATTGAAAAAAGGAGTTAAACAGGAAAAGATTTCGACGGTTACTAACTTTGCGGATATAGACTATTTTTCTCGGATTTGTTCCGAAGATAAGGAAGGAGCATTGGAAAAATTGGACTTAAAAGCGAAGTTTATCTGTTTATATGCGGGTACTTTAGGATTTATCAATAATATCGATTATATTTTACAGCTTGCCGAAAAGACGGATGACCCTGATATTGTCTATCTAATTGTTGGGGATGGAAGGGAAAAAGAGCGATTAATTCAAGTGAAAGAGAGCAAAAAATTAAACAACGTTATTTTCCTTGATCAGGTATCTAAAAAAGATGCGTACTTATTAATGGCCGTATGTCATATGGGTCTGTGTTTTGTCCGTAATAATGAAATATTGGATAGGAATAGTCAAAATAAACTTTTTGATTTTTGGGCCGCCGGAAAACCAACATTAATAAACTATAAGGGCTGGCAACATGAGGTTATGACAAAATACCACGCAGGCCATGGTTTTGAATATAGTGATATATCAAAAATGATAGAGTATGTAAAAGCAATGAAGAGTGACAAACGAATGCATATGAAAATGCAAGAAAATGTAAAGCGGTTAGCCCTGAATTATGAGAAAACCAAATTGATTTCAAAAATAGAAAGAACATTATCGGAATTGGTCGTTATTAATCATTGAATATTCAAGAATGTGTTTTTCTTGAACATTGGTTAGTAAGAATTTTATATTTGTCTGCTTCTCACTTAACTTGAAGATCTAATTTTGGAAAAAGGATGGAGTTCTATGGAGAATATCGTAAATACAAAGCCAGTGATAACAGGTTGGGTAAAATGGGAATACCTTAAAAACATTGAGCACATTTTGGATTCTGGCAGATTAATTCTAGGTGATTTTACCCGGAAATTTGAAGAAAGCGTCAGACAATACAGTGATTCTAAGTATGCTGTCGCACTTTCTAGTGCAACGGCAGCCATTGAAATTATATTAAAGTATCTGGATGTTGAAGACAAAGAAGTGATCATGCCAAGCAATACGTTTATTTCTCCAGTATATGCGGTGAAAAATGCGAAAGGAAGAGTCGTTCTTTGTGACATTAATTTAGAGGATTTCAATTTGGATTTAAATAGCCTGAAGAACGCCGTGACTCCTAAAACGAAAGTTGTCCTAATTACATATATTGCTGGAAAGATCCCTGATAACATCTTTGAGATTAAAGAGTTTTGTGATGAGAATGATCTTTATCTAATCGAAGATGCTTCACATGCTTTTGGTGCCACTATAAATGGATATAAAGCCGGTACAATTGGATTTGCTGGGGTTTTCTCAATGTACCCCACTAAAATTGTTACAAGTGCCACAGGCGGTGTCATTACATCGGATGATATAGATTTAATCAAATACTGTGAGTTGTTAAGGCACCATGGGAATGAAAATGGTGCAGTCAATCAAGTATTATCCGGTGACATGCTTCTTAGTGAATTTAATGCATTGCTTGGTTATCTGCAAGTTCAGGAAGCTTATGGGATGATCCAGGTCAGGCAGGAAATCTTCCGTTTCTATAAAGAGAATTTAAGAGATATTTTTCAAGAACACGGTCTTTACTTCCAAGCTTCTTCTGACCACAATGAATCTTCATTTTATAAAATTATCGTTATGTCTAAAAGCAAAGAGCAATGCGAAACATTTAAAAGGCATTTAAAAGAGGGTCATATAAGCACAGGGCATTGTTATGGGGTCCCGTTACATTTACAGCCCACATTGCTAGAGGAATATCCCCTTGCCTCTCTCCCGAATGCCGATAGATTTCGTGAATCTCATTTCACGTTACCATGTCACTTGGATTTATCCGATGAGGATCTGAAATACATTGTAGCGAAATGTAAACAGGCAGTGGAACATGGCAATTAAAAATAGGATTGGAGTGGTAGGTTCAGGTCCCATAAGTTGTGCAATGATCGATGCCATTAATGAAAGTTCAAATGGAGAGGTAATTGGAATTTGGGGGAGAAGATTTCATTTTGCCAAGGAGCTTGCAAAAGAAAAAGGAGTTTCTAAAGTTTATGGATCCCTGAATGAAGTCCTTGAAGATGAGGAGCTGGATACTGTTTATATTGCCACGCCAAATGCCTCCCATTATGAACAAGCTATGGCGGCCATTGAGCATGGAAAGAACGTCATTGTGGAAAAAACGGCATTCATGACAACCGATCAGGCAAATCGAGTTTTCGATGCTGCAGATAAACAAAATGTTTTTGTGTTTGAGGCAGTAAGATCCATTTATGAACCTAACTTTCATAGTTTAAAGAATGCCATTAAAAAGTTAGGGAAAATTCATGGGGCAACTCTAAAGTATCAAAACTACTCCAAGCAGTATTTGGCTTTACTAAAAGGAGAAAAAGCTCCACTTTTTGATGAAAACCATGGTGGCGGCACATTAAGGACAATTGGAATTTATCCTATTTATGCAGCCATTCAATTATTCGGTGTTCCCGTTAACAGTTTTTATTTTAAACAAATGATCGTAAAAAATATTGATTTGGGCGGTACGCTCATTTTTGAATATAAAGATTATAAGATAACCATGTTGATTTCAAAAATTAATTTTACGAATTATTCAATATCGGAAATTTACGGAGAGAACGGAACGTTGCGTTTTCATTCATTATACGATATTCGAAAAATTAGTTACCACAGTATCAGTAATAACATTAGAGAAACAATAAGCAAACCAATTAGTGATAATAGTTTGCTTTATGAAATTACTGAATTTTCGGAATATATTTTAATGAAAAATAAAACAGCGTACAGAGAACGAAAGAACATAACACTTCAAGCGATATCTATCATTGAACAAGCACTAAATGGAGGAACATGATGAAAAAAATATTGCTAGTAACAGCACACCCAGATGATGCGGAAATTAGTATGGGCGGAACCATTCGTAAGCTACTGAGTCAAGGACATTACATTATCAACGTCATATTTTCCATCCCTTCGAATATCAAGGTCAGGAAACAAGAGGCTATAGAGTCATCAAAGAACTTTGGATATGAGGTACAGTTCTCTAAATACAGCGAGGGTAAAAACGTTGAGGATATTCCTATGCATATATTAATAAAAGAGCTCGATGAAATCATTGAAGAAATCAATCCTGACGAAGTCTACACACATTGGATGAATGACAGTCATCAAGATCATCAAAAATTATCTAAGGTCGTAAGAAGCTGTTTTAGGAAAAAACAATTTACTCTATATGAATTTGAACAAATTAACCAAAATAATAACATCGCCGCCAATCAATTTCACCCGAATATTTATAGTGATATTACAGAGTTTATGGAAGATAAAAAACGTATGATTACCTTGTTCCAATCACAGTTATCCGGTTATATGGGGCATTACTTAGTTAATGCAGAGCATATCGGTAGTTGGAGGGGCTCCCAAGTGAATTGTAAATACGCGGAAACATTCCTACTAATCTTTTCAATAGAGGTTCTGTAGGTGGAAAAACAGAAGATAGTCACAATTCACCAGCCTAATTTCCTGCCTTGGATCGGATTGATTCACAAGATTTTTCAATCGGATGTATTTATATATCTATTGGATGTGAAATACTCTTCAAGTAATTTTCAAAATAAAACATATATTTTAGGTGCTGACGGAAAAGAGTCAAGGCTAACTGTGCCACTTCAAAAAAAACCTGAAATGTTACATGAAAAAGTAATCAGTTATCATTCCCCAAATCAAAAATGGAAAAGGAACCATTTGAAGCAAATCTCGGAAGTTTATAAAAAAACTCGGCACTTTCAAGATTTCTTCCCACTGTTGGAAGAGGCATATCAAAAAGAACACGCTTTGTTAGTAGATTTAAATATTCACTTAATTGAATTGATCTTACATTATTTAAACTATGAAGGAGAAACACAACTTTCCACTGAGTTTAAAACGTCGTTTGGAAAAACTGAGAGATTAGTCAGCTTAATTAAGCAAGCTGGCGGTGCATGCTATTTAAGCGGAAAAAGCGGAAAGGATTACTTGGAAGAAGAATTGTTTCATAAAGAAGATATTGAAGTCGTATATCAAAATTTCATTCATCCTGTCTATTATGTGAAAAATGAGAAAGAATGTGTAAAAAATTTATCAATTCTTGACTGGATCATGCACTATCCAGCGGATCAAATAAAAGAAACGTTAATGGACGATAGATTAGGCTAATCTGAAAAGCAAAATTTAGTATATAAAATAGAGATGTGGCGTGGTATGAGAATATGAAAATGAAAAATGATTTTATGAATAAAATACTTTTATTATTAACAGGGAATTCAATTGCACAGCTTATTCTATTCGCAAGTTCTCCCATATTGACAAGAATATATACACCAGAAGATTTTGGTGTGTTTGCAACCTATACTTCCCTTTTGGCCATTCTCATGTCATTTTCATCTCTTTGTTTAGAAAAGGCGATTCCTTTAGAAAAAAACCATAAGAATACGGTTCACTTAATGTACATCAGTTTGTTTACGATTGCCGTTGTTTGTATGCTGAATATTATTTTAAGCCTTTTGAATCTATCGTTATTTCAAATATACGGGATTAAGACGACTATAAAAAATGACCTTTTGCTTTCAAGTGGTCTATTTTTTGCAGGGATATACCAAGTGTTGCTTTACTGGTTGGTGAAAGAAGATAAGTTTAAAGGTATAACTCATTCTAAAATACTTCAATCGATTAGCAATGTAATAAGCCAGTTCTCGCTTACGTCGATTAATCATCTTACTCCAGGAATAGGTTTAGCTACGGGAGATATGATTGGAAGAGGAATTACCCTTGTATATATTTGGCGATTTTTCTTAAAGCAGATGCATTGGCCGAAAGTGAACTTTAGAAGAATTGGGTATTTGTTTAAAAAGTATGAGGATTTCGCTAAATACTCCACGTGGTCAACACTATTAAGTTCTTTATCCATGCAAATCATATTTTTGTTATTAATGCGCCTATACGGACCTGAAGTGACAGGTTATTTTTCCATGGCTTCAAAAACGGTAGGTCTGCCCATTACGATGGTGGGAGCGAGTATTTCACCAGTATTCTACACCGAAGCGTTAAAAAGCATTACAAATGATCCTCGAAGAGTTTTGAAATTATATAGAAGCATCCTTGCTAAGTTAGCGATGGCAGGTATACCGTCACTGATACTGCTTGCTTGGATCGCCCCAGGGCTCTTCAGCTTTGTTTTTGGTGAAGAGTGGCGTGTTTCCGGTGAATATGTGACGTTGATGTCATTTATGTTTATAAGTCAAGTGATTGTCATACCGGTTTCCCAAATATTGTATTTAATAAAAAAACAACGGACTCAGCTTCTATGGGATGTTTCAAGGCTGTTACTGTCATCTATTGGAGTACTGGTCATTTTCATTTCAGGGGGTTCAGCTGAAACAGCCATTTTATACTATAGCATTTGTATGGGGGCGAGCTACTACTTTTTTGCTCTCCTTGGATATAGAGCGATACATTCCATAGATCGAGAGGATAACCTAAAAAAATGAAGCTGATTCAACTGGGCCTGGTAGGAATATACGTCTGGTTACTGGATATATCCTACGTTTACTTTATTTCCCCTGAATATGCTTATATGGGATATATATATCAACAACATCCAAGTGCAGTCATGATAGGTGTTTCCATGTTTTTCATTATATTGCCAGCTGTATTCATAAAAAAGGATTTAGATAAGCCGTCGGAACTCGTTTTCTGGATTTTGTATTTTATTGTCTATATACCGGTAGTATGGGTTCCAAATTATTTATTTGATACGATAAAGCCTGATTTCATATATACGAATGTTCTTTTGTTTTTTTGTTTACTTATCATTGGAAATGTTAATAGATTTCCAGCCATGAAGTTTATACATCCTAATGTTAATCTCGGTCTACTAAAAATCATTTTTGTTATAACATTATTGATTTTTTTTCTTTACATCTTCAAGGTTTCGGGCGGAATTAGTCTAAAGCCTCCTATAAATTCTGAGGATATCTATGATAAGCGAATGACCTTTCGAACAAAACTAACCCCTCTTGCAGGCTATATTATACAGTGGCTTGCAAAAGTATGTAATCCTTTAATCGTGACCATTGGCTTATGCAAAAAAAAATATATCTATGTGGTTATCGGACTAGGGCTGCAATACCTTTTGTACACCGTCAATGGCTTGAAATCCACCCTTTTATCGACTGGATTATTAATCATTGTATTCATTGCTTTTCGGAAGAAGGGAAGGAATTTCTCCATTCTTTTTTGTGTAAGTCTTTGCTCGCTGTTAGGCATCAGCATTTTTCTGGATTTTATCCTTGATCAGACATATTTATCTAATTTGTTTGCCAGAAGGATGATCATCACACCGGGTTTGCTGACAACCTATTATGTAGACTTCTTTTCAAATAATCCAAAAGCCTTGCTATCGTATAGTATTTTTGAAAAATTCATAGACCCTGTTTATGACCAGACCCCGCCCTTCATTATCGGTACAGAGTACTTTGGGCGACCTGAAATGGCAGCCAATGCCAATATGTTCGCCGATGCTTTTGCTAATTTCGGTTATATTGGATTCTTGGTTTATACAGTGATCTTAGCAGCGATATTATGGATTTATGATAGCCTGACAGAAAATGAAAAGTGGCAAGGTGTTGGCATAATCCTGTTTGTTGTACCTGCATGGTGTTTAGCGGATACTGCGCTTACAACAACGTTTGTGACAGGCGGGATGGTTTTTACTTTCGTTATCATGTATTTATTGTTAGGGTCAGATTTACAAAAGGGAGATAAGAGATGAAGTTATTTTATAATATTAGTTCGGTGCACCCATGGAATGATACCAGGATTTATTTTCGGCAAGCCTTTTCTTTTGGAGAAACAGGAATGTACAAGGTGAAGCATATAGCGATTGAAAATAACCTAATCCCTGATAATATCCCTGCCAATATAGAAGTTGAACTGTTGACTAAGAAATCCAGGAAAGGGCGTATGTTAAATTGGATTGCTCTTTACCGGAAGATTAAGAAAGATAAACCTGATGTGATTCAGTTTCATGATCCGGAGCTGCTGATTTTAATGAACATAATAAGAAGGATTCCCCGTTATCATCCAGTCATTGTTTATGACATGCATGAAAATGTACCAAAGGTCCTTATGAGAAAAAAAATCCCCGAAATTGCATTGAGTATGTATCGTTATTTGGAGAAACGATTGCTAAGGGCATGCAGCGGGGTCGTGTTTGCAGAAATGACGTATAAAGATGACTATCAATTCTTAACTTGTCCAACAACGGATGTTTACAATTACCCGAAAATTCCTGTAATGAAAGAAAATAAGGTAAAAGAAGATGTGTTTACATTTATCTACCTAGGAAGCATATCTGATATACGTGGCGGGGAAACCATGCTGCTTCTTGCAAAAAGATTAGTAGAATTAAAGAAAGTATTTCACATGAGGATCATTGGAACGGGCAGAGAAGTATACATCGAAAAATTGAAAACATTCATCCTTGACAACGGCTTAGAAGATTATATCAGTCTAGAGGGTGTAGTGGCCTTTGATAAAGCATTCCAATCCATCCAGAAAGCACATGCAGGCATGGCGTTTTTAGTTCCTGATCCTAATTTCATGGGTGGTAAAACAACAAAGTGTTTTGAATATATGGCCGCTGGCATTCCATTTATGGTTTCTGATTTTCTTATTCAAGATGTACTGGATAAATGGCGCTGTGGAATGTCGGCTGATGTAGCAAACATGGATGAAATGGTTCAAAAAGCGGTTTATTTACTGGAATCCCCTGAAATGGCAGCGAACATGGGGGAACGAGGAAAAGCTGCATATAGACAAGAATATAATTGGGAGAATGAAGAGGAGAAGCTGCGATCACTGTTCGATAAATTAATATAATGTTCTTAGGAGGCATATCATGGGTTTATTTAAATGGTTCAATAAGTTGGCATTTATTAATACCTGGGGGAGACTGGGCGGCATTCATGGAATAATCGTCATGTTTGTTTACCGGATAGGCAATATAATTTACTATAAAGTGAACATTCCAATCTTAAAACAAGTATTATGGATTATGTACCGCATGGTAGATTTGTTAATCATAAGACTTTTCCTGAATTGCGAGTTTCCTGGGCAATGTCAAATTGGAAAGGATTTACGTCTGCCTCATGGAGCTAAAGGCGTTCTGATCAACCCATATTGCAAAATAGGGGATCATGTTACGATTATGCATCAAGTATCGCTCGGACAAAATAAAGAAAGTAAAAAAGCACCTATCGTTTGTGATCATGCGATTATAGGAAATGGCGCTAAAATACACGGTGGCATTCGAATTGGCACGAATTCGAAAGTGGGGGCAAATGCAGTTGTTTTGACATCCGTTCCCGATAATTGCACGGCAGTTGGAGTACCAAGTGTGATTAAAGGTAAGCAGAAAGAAAACGTTATAAAGTAATTGCACGTAAACAAAATAAAGGAGTGTTCAATTAACATGAATTGAACACTCCTTTTTATTATTCCATGGTGCCCTTCATGAAATGATCAAGCCAGGAAAATCAGTTGGTAAAGGAATAGAACAGCAAACATATACACGAACGGATGCACTTCACGGAATTTGCCTCTTGCCATTTTTAAAATGGGATAGGCGATGAATCCGAGTGCTATCCCGTTGGCGATGCTTGATGTTAACGGCATGGCGACAATGACCAAAAAGGCTGGGAATGATTCATCAAAGTGTGTCCAGTCAATTTCATTAATGCTTTTAATCATCATACTTCCCACGATGATCAAGCTAGGTGCCGTGATTGCCGCTACATTTGAGACTGCTCCTATCAATGGACTGAAGAAGGCTGTTATCAAGAAAAGGATGGCCACTACCAAAGCGGTTAAACCTGTCTTGCCGCCCGCTCCTACACCAGCTGATGATTCAACCGAGGCAGCGGTCGGGCTTGTACCGAACATGGCGCCAACAGTAGTGCCGACGGAATCTGCAAAGAAGGCACTGCCGGATTTTTCAAGCTTATTCTCCTTCAGCAATCCAGCTTGGCGGACAATTCCTAATAAAGCACCGGTCGTATCGAATAGCATTACAAGCAAAATGGAGAAGACGACGCCATAAAGCCCGTAGTTAATGACATCGGCGAAAGATGTGATTGGATTGGCGACTATTATTCCTTCAGGTAAGGAGGGGGTGGAAACCAAGCCGTTAATTTCCAATTGGCCTGTAAAGAAAGCGATAATGGCGGTCACGATCATTCCGATGAAAATGGCGCCCTGTACATTACGAACGATCAGCACAATCGTTATGACCAGACCAACCAATGTAAGTGCCACACTGGGATCCCTGAAGCTTCCAAGGGTAACCAGGTTGGATTCATGCTGTGTTACGACACCTGACAAACGAAGTCCGATAAAGGTGATGAAAAGTCCGATTCCGGCACTGATTGCATGCTTTAAGTTATTGGGGATGGCCTCGATCAATTTTGAGCGGAAAGAGGTAAGGGATAAAAGGATAAAGATGATACCCGTAACAAAGACTGCAGAAAAGGCAACTGTGTATGAGATATCATGGGTTCCCAGTACCGAGTATGCAAAATAGGCATTCAATCCCATAGCCGGGGCTATGACAATCGGGTAATTGGCTAATAGGGCCATGCATAGGGTACCGACTATTATTGCGATTATGGTTGCTGTGAATGCCTGGTCGAAAGGAACACCGGCATCAGAAAGGATCATTGGGTTTACAACGATGATATAAGCCAGTGTTAAAAAGGTTGTAAGCCCCGCAAGTACTTCCGTCTTAATATTTGAATTCCGTTCTTTTAATTTAAACATGCGGTCACTCCTTTTTTATATACAAAAAATCCTTGTAAAAATCTACAAGGAGGAGATGCTTACCCTTTTTCAAGTAAGTAGCTCGATATATGGATAATAAATCTAATAAATTATATTAGAAAAATAACTAAAGTACAATAGGATGAAAAATTTTAAGGTACAGGTTTTCTCGAAAATAGATAATGATATACTAACAAATAGCTTAGACTAAGGAAAATGACTTAAAGTGAAGGAAGCTGTTACCATTAAAGTGGATTTACCAGTCAATTAAATGAAGAAATTCAGAAAGTAGGCCCATACATGACAGAATTCATCGACCTTGGCGTCAGCCCGGCGATTAACATGATATTAAAGCAAATAGGAATATCCCAGCCAACCCCCATACAGGAGAAATCGATTCCAGATATCCTTGCTGGAAGAGATGTCATCGCGAAGGCGCAGACGGGGACGGGGAAGACTTTGGCGTTTTTGTTGCCAATCCTCGAAAAAGTCGATCCCTCCGCATCCCACATACAATCACTGATCGTCACGCCAACCAGGGAATTGGCTTTGCAAATCACTGCTGAATTGAAAAAATTCGCTAATGAAATCGAAGGACTTCAAGTGCTTGCAGTTTATGGCGGACAGGATGTCGAGCAGCAAATGAAAAAGCTGACAAGAAACATCTCCGTGGTGGTCGCCACGCCAGGCAGGTTATTAGATCATTTACGAAGAGGCACCATCGATCTATCACAAACTCAAACACTCGTGCTTGATGAAGCTGATCAAATGCTTCATATTGGATTTTTACCAGAAGTGGAAGAGATCATGGGACAGCTTCCAGAGGAGCGCCAAACGTTGCTCTTTTCAGCGACGATGCCTGAACAGGTGCATCAATTGGCTAAACGATACATGACTAAACCATTAACTGCCGCTGTGAAGGCTGAGCAAGTAACGGTCGAGAAAATCAGGCAGCTTGTCATTGAGACGACCGATCGTGCCAAACAGTCTTCACTAATTAACATGATCAAAGAAGAACAGCCATACCTTGCGATCATATTTTGCCGTACAAAACGTCGCGTTTCGATTTTGAATGATGCCCTGAAGGCAGCTGGATTCAATTCTGAAGAACTTCACGGTGACCTTTCACAGGCAAAGCGGGAGCGTGTCATGAAAAACTTCAGAGACGCAAAGCTTCAATATTTAGTGGCAACGGACGTTGCTGCCCGGGGGCTCGATGTAGAAGGCGTGACCCATGTGTTTAATTATGATGTTCCCGAGGATGCAGAAAGTTACATCCACCGAATTGGCCGTACAGGCCGGGCGGGTGAGAATGGCTTGGCTGTAACCTTCATAGCAACGAAGGATCTTCAGCTTTTAAGCGATATTGAAAAAGGGATCTCCATGAAAATCGAGAGAAGGACGATTGAAGGAGTGAAAATGTTCCAACCCGATGAGGTGAGGCAAAACAGGAAGCGTTATGAAGACTCTTCTGATGAGAGTACCCGCCGACCGCGTTCGGGAGGAGGAAGGAAACATCGGGAACGGATAGATACGAGAGGACCGAATCGAGGCAGTCACCGTTCTGTAAATCAAGCGGACAATCGTGAAGTCGAGAGGGAGAAACCACGGGGAGGCCGGATGGAAAACAGCCGCGGACCCAAACGTGAGGATTCACGGGGAAGCCGTTCGGAAAACGGTCGTGGACCTATACGTGAGGATTCACGGGGAAGCCGTTCGGAAATCGGCCGCGGACCAAGGCGAGAGAATCCGCGGGGGGCCCGCTCGGAAGATAGCCGTGGACCAAAACGTGACAATCCACGAGGAGATCAAAGAGATAGCCGTAGATCTACTAGTACACAAGGTCCAAGTAATCGCAGGGGTGGATCTGGCAGCAGCCCCAATAGAGGGAGAAACCGGTAAAAGGGGGAGTCGGGAGTGGAAAAGCCTTGGTTGGCAGAATATCCAGTTTCGTTGGAGCTAGCAGGGAAATTGGTCATGCTGCAGTTTCCGGAAATTGAGTTGAAAGAGATCAAGCAACTTGGGGAGGGTTTCGATAACACGGTCATACAGATCAATGGGCAATTTGTATTCCGTTTCCCTCGCCGCCCTATTGCAGTTACGTTGATTCAGGTGGAAAATCAGCTTTTGCCTTCAATTGCAGGCACTTTTCCGCTTGATATCCCTGAACCGATCTTTTTTGGGAAACCAAGTACTCTATATCCTTATCCTTTTACCGGTTATAAAATGGTAAAGGGACACTTGCCTGTAGAAGGATCGGTTGAAAATAAGGTCGAATCGGCAAAAAGATTTGCCCGTTTTTTGAAAGTTCTTCACAGTTTCCCTGTGGAAAAGGCTAGGCGTTTAGGTGTACAGCCTGATGGGATGATGAGGCTTGATGTTTCCTTTCGCAAGAAATCGCTAATGGAAAATGTCTCAAGTCTATTAAGGCTGGGATACTTGGAACAGGCCAATGCGGTTAAGGAATTTGTTGAAGGGCTAGGCGAATTGGATGTTCAGCATCCGATTTCACTCGTTCACGGAGACATTCATATCCGGAATGTCTTGCTTGATGATGAAGGCGTTCTCGCAGGTATCATTGATTGGGGAGATGTGCATATCGGAAACCGAGCCATTGATTTTTCTTTTTTATACAGTTATTTTCCAAAAGAGGTGCGCCGTGATTTTTTTGAAATCTATGGTGAAATCGAAAAGGAAACAGAAAGCTTAGCCAGGTTCAGAGCCATATATATGCTTGTTACATTACTCGTTTATGGCATTGACCGCCATGATGAAGAGCTGATTGTCATTACGAGTACAGGTTTGAAATTTGCTATGGAAGAATAAGAATAATTGTAATGCTTTTTTGACGTTTAGGAGGTTCATATGAAGGCAAGTTATTATCATTCAATCACATTAATGGGGAACATGCTGGATCAAGCTAATATACCTTACCAATATACAGGTCGATCTGCTCTTTTCGTGCAAGGAGTTGAAATTGATGAGTATAAGAACATCGAAATTGATGTACAATGGGATGTCTTTACTGAGGCTTTAAATCTTTTTTCCAAATACTCCCCAACAAAGCCTGAAAGAAGTCCTGAGACTGCCTCCTTTCTAATGGATGTCGAGGGGGTTTCGGTAACTGTCCGCTGTCGGTTTAACACGACCATTAAAACAGATCCTTACCGGTTATCTATAAAGCTGGGGGATATGGAGATTTGGTGCAGGTCGTTGTACAGTTATTTATACGATGAAGAAATGAGCAGGTACAGTGCTGAGATTCATGCTTATTTATCTGCCGAGCAGCAGGGATTCACAGCGGAAAATGAACAGGCGTGGAACCAGAATAATTATTTAGCGCTTGTCAATCGTTATGGAGATCCTGTGGAATTGGCATCAAAAATCAAGCAAAATCCAAAATGGAGACTGCATCCTTTTTATAAATATATGGGGGATGTAACAAGTAAAAAGATAACTCATTTGATGGGGTCGAACGGTGTTAAAGCAGTTGCCCTGGCCATATTGGGAGCTGAAGTGAAGGTTGTTGATTTTTCCCAGGAAAATGCAACGTTTGCAAATGAGCTGGCCAATGGGGCCAATGTTACCATCGAGTATATCGTTTCAGATGTCCTTTCATTATCATCAGAGCATGAATCAGGGAATCAGGATTTGGTTTTAATGGAGCTCGGTGTGCTTCACTATTTAATAGATCTGCAGCCGTTATTTGAAAAAATTAAAATGATGTTGAGACCTGGAGGCCGATTCGTACTGCATGAATTTCACCCTATTTCAACAAAGCTCATTACTTCCAATGGTAAAAAACATAAGATTTCAGGCAACTATTTCGCCCCGGCAATCGAAAACAATGAGGTCGCTTTTTCGAAGCATATGCCAGATGAGGAAAAAGGGAGCCTTTCAAGAGTTGTACAGCGTAAATGGACAATCGGGGAACTTATAACGTCGATAGGTCAATCAGGACTTGTCATTAAGGTACTCGAGGAAGAACCGAATCATAAAATCCACGATATTGGACTTCCGAAAACCTATACCTTGGTGGCGGAAAGAGTTTAAGCCGCAGGTTAAGGAAATATGGCTGGCTGAAGGAGCCTTCCACGCTTTTCATTTTAAAATGGGTGCGACAAATAAATAGAAATCAAAAGAACCAGTATAATTATCGATACTGGTTTTCTTCTGCATTTAAATAAGTATTTGTTCTCTTTTATTTCATTGTGATATCTGCCTTTAGGGGATTTAGCCTACATGGTTTCCAAAGTTTTAGGATTTCATTAAATGTTGCAATTCTTCAAAAAGCAATTCAGCAGCTTTAGGAGTCAGAATGATTGAACCATCTCCCAGGATAAGATTTTGACTTGATACCTCTCCTGTTAATATACATTCATTTTGCGGTTCATGTTTTTTTAGGATGATATGTTCGTCATCTATAAACAATTCAAGTGGGTTACTTATCTCCAAATCCAGCATCTTTCTTATTTCACTAGGTATGCAAAATCTTCCTAATGGAAGCCTTTTCATGAAGTGGGAATGGAATTAAGCACCTTTATTTATCACTACTTACGGTATCTTTTTTCTTTGTTGATTGTCGAAGCAAGTAACTGATTAAGAAACTAGATCCACCCGTTATGTAAAAGATGATGCCCCATTCTTCTGCCTTTTCAACTCCAAAAAACCGGAGCGTTAAACCAACGAAACTTAATACAAAGATAATTTCGAAAAATACGGTCAGTTTCTTCACTATAAAAACTCCTTTTCTAATAAAAGCTGATTATGTATAACATGGATTTTATGCTCTTAATTTATAGAGTTAAATAAATGAAAGCCTCTCATCTCCATCCAGGAGAAACTGAATTACTAATCCATGAAAGGAAATTTTACCATAATTTACATGGGAATTCTATGAATGTAAAAGGATTTGCGGAAAGACGAAACCATCTGTGACAAAGGGTCTTTGGGTTTCCGGAACATTTACTTTTTTACCTTTTTTTCTTTTTTTCTTTTGTATTATTAAAGCAAGATATCGTAATGACATTAGGAAATTATAAAAAAAACCAAAAGGTGGATGATTAAAAATGTTAAGTATCGCTATTAAAATTTATAACGCAATCTCAAAATACGGATCAAAGGCATGGGCCGCAATCAAAGCTGGCGCAGCATCAGTATACAATGCAGCAAAGGCGGCATGGGAAGCTGGATACTGGGCTTTCACTAAATGGTTAGCATCAAACGCAAGTGCACTATATGCAATTTATGATGCATTAAAAGCTGCTGGACTAATAGATTAATTTATTAATTTAACTTAAGCAACAAAACCTAATACTTATCCTAATGTCATTACTTTATCTGTCATTTTCTGGTACGATATAAATACTAAGAGTTAATTGGATGTGATTGCGATTAATAGTATAGAGGTCCATCATCTAAATAAGAGTTTTGGTTCCAAGAAAGTATTAGACAATTTAAATTTAACTATTGAACGTGATTCAGTAGTAGCGATAGTAGGAAGTAACGGAATTGGGAAAAGTGTTTTCTTAAACTGCTTATTGAACTTTATGGATTATGATTCAGGTGAAATTAATATTTTGAATGAAAATCATAATAATCATAACTTCCTGAGAACAGTTACATCGTTCGTTTCGGTAGATAATCAACTGCATTTGGAGAAGGTCACCGGAAGAGAGTTCTTTGAACTTATAATTTCTATATACAACCTTCCAGAAGAATCAGTTGTTGCTAAATATACATCCTATGCAGAGGAATTGAATGTAATAAATCAATTAGATTCCACATTTAGTTCTTTATCTTTCGGAACAAAGAAAAAAATCCAATTGATCGGTAGCATTCTTTATGATCCTAAGGTATTGGTTTGTGACGAAATTTTCGAGGGCTTGGACCATGAGGCTGTTAACTGGGTGAAAGCATATTTCCTAAAACGAAAAGCAAATGGAGAAGCTACTTTATTCACGAGTCATATCATGGACCATACATGGGATATTTCAGACTATATATACCGATTGGAAAATGGAAAGCTTCATAGTCAAAAAAATGAAGAAATGACAGAGAGGGTAGTAGAATGAATTTTCATTCATACAGCAAGCTATACAATATCTATACCGAAGAAAAGAGTCTAAACCAAAAGCAAAAAGCTGTAAAATTAATATTCACAGCTCTTTTTTGGGTTTCTTTGCTCTTTATCCTTTTGTCTTTTTTTGATGTACATACGAGTACGGTAATTCACTATTATATTATTGTGCTCACTGTAATCGAGTTGTTATTGCTTTTCGTGTTTATGGCGTTATATGAAAGCACCACTTATATCATAAGCTTTTCCAAAACCATTCCGATTAAGCCCAACCAACTCTTTTTTTATCATTTGATTAAATCGAACCTAACAGCAGAAATTGTTCTAGAGCTTACAATCGTGATTTCTTTTCTTTTATTTTACGGGGCACCAACGTTAAATATCCTATTGCTATTATTCTTTGTTTTCTCATTGAAGTTTCTTCGGACATATTCTGAGTTTTTCATCCTTTGGTTTAAGAAGTATCAGGTTCGATTCCCGTATTTTCCAGCCATTACCCTTCTCATCGTTTTAATCTTATATATTAATTCAAGTAAGCTTTCGCCTTTATTATCCAAATTGGATTTCACGATAACAACCATTTTGCTTATTCTCTGCATGTTTTTAGTCATAACGTTTATCACTTATCCAATCATTGTTGGTGGATTAATAAAAGAAAAAGGTGCCAATCTAGATTCTCAGAAATTCAATCACGTCACGAACCGGATATCTACAAGGATAGTGAATATCCTCATACGGAATAAAGTTATAAATGGTCTAATAAAGTACAATTTCTTCAGGCTACTGAGAGATGTTAACTATATTAGTAAACTCATTACGATAAATATTACGGTTATCGTTTTTAATATACTTAGTATGTATTTGCCTTTTATGAAAATGGAAGATATACATACTAACTTTTTCGTGGATACCATTTATATTGCTTTCTTCGTCAATTTACTAAATTTAACCAATATCAAAATTGAATACAAATTACATCAAAAGCTTAGACTTGATTTATTACCCGTTTCATTAAAAACGGAACGAATTGCTGTAGACATTACGAACAGTTTTTTTCTATTTGTAACGTTCACCATTCTTCTTCTATTAAAAGTATTCGTAGAGGGTCTTCCCTTATTATTGATACTTGATGGTTATAAGGCATTCTACTGTTTTCTTATGTTAAGCTTAATTTTAGATTGCTTTTATAAGTATGAAATTAAAAAGAAGATAAAAGCCTTGATAATCGTTTCGTATATGGTTATTGGGATCTTTATTGAATCGTTATTTATTATTAAAACAATCTTTATAATTCAATTGACTATAGCCGTTACATTGACACTGATCCTTTACCTCCTAAGGTATAGAGGAAAACCCAAAAAACAAAAGGTGAGTAACTACCAATATAACCGTACATAGAACATCTTTCTGATTATCTAATAGCACAGTTTTTCACAGTTTCATTCAAAATGAAAACGTTCCAGTGAAATAACAGAGGGAAAAATCAATAAATAGAAAAAAATGTAGAATTGACTTTCAGACTGTAGACAAATTCGAAAAAAGCGAGTTTGCCTGCAGTTTTTTTCTTTAATAAACGTTCCAGTTGTTTTCAGACTCCGCTCCCTTTCCGCGACTGTCTGCCAAGTCACCTCGTCGAAGCTCTTTGGTGTCTCGTCTAGCCAGTTATTCGGCAGGAGTGTCGCAAATTTCCTCAATCCAATGGGGATTACAGATAAAACAGTAAATGACCATCTTTTTAAATCATGGTTCGGGATGAGACCTGTCCGAACAATTAAAAGTATGATCTAGCTTTTTATTTATTTCATAATAAAGGGGATGCCGCGTTCTGCGACATCCCCTAAAAAAATTAATTTTGGGCAGACCATTCTTCTACATCCCATACTTTGGTAACCCAATCTTCATAGAAATCAGGTTCATGGCATACGAGGACAATCGTTCCTTTATACTCTTTCAATGCACGTTTCAGTTCTTCTTTTGCAACGACATCCAAATGGTTTGTCGGCTCATCGAATAACAGCCAATTGCTTTCGGTAAGCATAAGTTTGCACAGGCGTACTTTTGATTGTTCACCACCGCTTAAATGGCTCATCGGACGTGTAATGTGCTCGTTTTTCAAACCGACACGGGCAAGAATGGCACGTACCTGCGGTTGGTCCAGATGTGGAAATGCATTCCATACTTCATCTATCGGCGTCGTATTGCCTGCTTTCACTTCCTGTTCAAAATAAGAAGAAAAAAGGAAATCGCCAAGTGATCTTTTGCCGCCTAGAGGATCAATTTTACCTAATATCGTTTTTAAAAGAGTGGATTTACCAACTCCATTACAGCCGACCACGGCAATTTTTTCTCCCCGTTCGATGGTCATGGACAACTTCGGAAGTAATGGGCGGTCATATCCGATTTCCAAATCTTCACCTTCAAATACATAACGGCTGCTCGCACGTGATTCTTTAAAATCAAAGGTAGGTTTCATTGCAGTTTCTGGACGATCGATGCGTTCCATCCGGTTCAATTGCTTTTGACGGCTCTTTGCCCGACCGGTCGTTGAGTAGCGGGCTTTATTTTTTGCAATGAAGTCTTCCTGCTTTTTAATGAATTCACGCTGTTTTTCATATGCGTTAATATGTTGGTTTTTATTCAATTCAGCCAGCTCAAGGAATTTTTCATAAGTTGCCGTGTAACGGGTCAGTTTTGAAAATTCAAGATGGAAAATGACGTCGACGACGCCGTTCATGAACTCAGTGTCATGCGAAATTAATAAGAATGCATTAGGATATTCCTTTAAGTAGCTGCTCAGCCAGCGGATATGCTCTACATCCAAGTAGTTCGTCGGTTCATCAAGGAGCAGCACTTCAGGCTGTTCCAAAAGTAACTTGGCTAGTAAAACCTTTGTCCGTTGTCCACCGCTTAGGGCAGAGACATCACGGTCCAAACCGATTGCATCCAACCCTAAACCGCGTGCCGCTTCTTCAATTTTAATATCCAGATTGTAAAAACCTCCAGCTTCCAGCTTGTCCTGAATCTCACCCATTTGTTCCAAGAGTTCTTCAAGTTCTTCTGGAGTGGCTGTCCCCATTTTCTCTGTTACTTCATTCAGTGCTTTTTCCTGCTCGAATAAAGGTAAGTATGCATCCCTTAAGACGTCGCGAATCGATTTACCTTTTGAAAGTATCGTATGTTGATCAAGATAGCCATATTCGACACCAGGTGTCCATTCCACCCGGCCATCATCATGGATAAGTTGTCCTGTAATGATATTCATCATCGTTGATTTCCCGACACCATTTGCCCCGACCAGACCAACATGTTCGCCGGCCATCAGGCGGAAGGAAACATCCTTGAATAAGGTACGGTCGCCAAAGCTGTGTGCTAATTTATCTATAGAAAGTAAGCTCATTTTATATTGAACCTCCCAATTAATTTGAAAAAATCCCTACGTTTCATCATACTAAAAACTGCACGGGATTGCTATCTAATCTATTAATTTACATTTATCCCCTTGGGTACAAGTGAGCCCAGGCGGGAAATTCAATGGATCGATACCTGTTGGATCTGTTTTTGGGATGCCATGCCTGTGCATTATCGCCCTGTCATAAATTATATGAGATAATAGAGGAATCAGTTTAAAAGGGAAAGGATGTCACTATGAGTAAAACAGTCGTACTGGCCGAGAAACCTTCGGTCGGAAGAGATATAGCGAAAGTGCTGAATTGCGGGAGAAAGGGAAATGGTTTTTTTGAAGGCGATCAGTATATCGTCACTTGGGCCCTGGGTCATTTGGTCACACATGCAGATCCGGAAACTTATGATGAAAAATATAAAACTTGGCGCCTTGAGGACCTGCCCATGTTGCCGCCGTCTTTGAAATTGGTCGTGATCAAGCAATCAGGCAAACAGTTCCAATCGGTTAAAACACAATTGAACCGCAATGATGTCAAGGATGTCATCATTGCAACAGATGCAGGCCGCGAAGGGGAGCTCGTTGCACGCTGGATTCTCGAAAAAGCGAATGTAAAGAAGCCGATCAAACGGCTTTGGATTTCCTCTGTAACGGATAAAGCGATCAAAGATGGATTTAAAAAGCTGAAGGATGGCAAGGAGTATGAAAACCTATTTGCCTCTGCTGTTGCTAGGGCAGAAGCGGACTGGATCGTTGGGATGAACGCGACACGGGCTCTTACTACGAAGCACAATGCCCAGCTATCCTGCGGCCGCGTCCAAACGCCGACACTTGCGATGATTGCAAAAAAAGAAGAAGAAATAAAACAATTCCAGCCTAAGAAATATTATGGCGTTTCGGCAACTGCAGAATCCAATTTGCGCCTAATCTGGCAAGATGCCCAATCTAAAGATATCCGCACATTTGATAAAGCCAAGGCAGAAAAGGTTCTTTCAGCCGTGAAGGGGAAAAAGGCAGAAGTGGTGGAAGTGAACAAAGCCCATAAGAAAAGTTTTGCCCCTTCTTTATATGATTTAACGGAACTTCAAAGGGACGCCAATAAGAAATTCGGTTATTCGGCGAAAGAGACGTTATCGATCATGCAGCGCTTATATGAAAGCCATAAAGTCTTGACGTATCCAAGGACGGATTCACGCTTTTTATCAACGGATTTGGTTGATACGCTAAAAGAAAGATTACAGGCTGTCAGCATTAAACCATATGCCCAGTATGCATCAAGGATCCTGCGCAGCCCGATGAAGGCCAATAAATCGTTCGTGGATGATAGCAAGGTCTCGGATCACCATGCGATCATCCCCACTGAGCAGACTCCGCTACCGGGAAAACTGAGCGACAAAGAATCTAAAATCTATGATTTGGTCGTTAAAAGGTTTCTTGCCGTATTAATGCCGCCTTTTGAATATGAGCAAACGACCGTCACCGCAAAAATGGGACAGGAGACGTTCATGGCAAAAGGGAAGGTCGTCCTGAAATCAGGCTGGAAGGAAGTCTATGATCACCAATTCGACGAGGAAGAAGCTAAAGATGGCCTTGCTGAGCAACTGCTTCCGAACGTTAAAAAAGGTGACAGTTTATCCATTTCGACTGTGAAACAAACAGAGGGTGAAACGAAACCACCGGAGCCGTTCAATGAAGGGTCGCTTCTTTCGGCAATGGAAAATCCTGCTCGTTTCATGGCAGGGGAAAGCAAGGAACTCATCAAGACTCTGGGTGAAACTGGAGGGATTGGGACTGTTGCAACACGTGCTGACGTTATTGAAAAATTGTTCAATAGCTTCCTGATTGAAAAGAGAGGGAAGGGCCTTCATGTAACTTCGAAAGGTAAACAACTCCTTCAATTGGCACCTGAAGACTTACGATCTCCAGCACTGACAGCTCAATGGGAGCAAAAGTTAACAGCGATTGCCAAAGGACAGCTACCAAAACAGGCATTCATCGGCGATATGCGCACCTATGCCAAAAATATCGTTCAAGAAATCAAAAATAGTGACCAAAAGTTCAAGCATGATAACGTGTCAGGAACGAAATGTCCTGATTGCGGCAAGCTGATGCTTGAAGTGAATAGTAAAAAGGGAAAAATGCTTGTCTGTCAGGATCGTGAATGTGGCCACAAAAAAGGTGTTTCACGTGTAACAAATGCCAGATGTCCACAATGTCACAAAAAGATGGAAATGCGCGGTCAAGGAGAAGCACAGACATTCACCTGTAAATGCGGTTTTCACGAAAAACTTTCTTCTTACAATAAACGAAGAGGGCAAAATAAAAATCAAAAAGTATCAAAAAATGAAGTCTCCAATTATATGAAAAAGCAAAATAAAGAAGAGCCGATCAATACTGCCTTAGCGGATGCTTTGGCCAAACTGAAATTCGATAAATAAAAGAAAAGGGTCCTTCACTTTAAGCTTAATAGTGAAAGGGCCTTTTTTTTGGGGGGTATTTGCATGGGGCGGGGTGGGCAAATTCATTGTGGGCAGGTCCATCTTTCCAGACAAAAGATTGCCGCTTGATGAAGTGGCGAAATCCATATAAAAGTAAAAGACAGCAGAAAAGGATGGAGCATTCGCTCCATCCTTTTCCATATATCACTGCTTCGGGTTAAATTTCATTCAGTACGGTGCCGTGTAATTCATATTCAAGTGTTTCGTCAGTTGTATGTGTGTATTTATCCGTATCTGCTAGTGTAAGCGTACTGAATGTCTGCTGATCACCCGGACTGAAAATTGCTTCATCATTCTCTGGATTCCATAGGTTGTAAATACTCATGATCAGTATCCTCCTCCTTTGGGCGAGAAGACTAGTAATTCCCATTTTGGTTATCGACTAACGCTTCAATTGACTCTAACGCTGATCACCGGGACTAAACACCGCTGCGTCATTCTCTTTGTTCCATTGGCTTCTGATTGTACTCATCGTGCACATCATCTCCTTTGGTGAGAATGTCTTACAGTAGTTATCTACCCGGATGGGACAGGTTAAAACATATATTTCAAAAAAATATTACTTTTTTGTGGATATATATATCGAAAAACATCATTAATTAAAACATTTCTTTAAACAGAGTCAAAAAGTTTTGAACGAATATTAAATGGTTAATTTCATAATGTATTGATCGCCGATACTTCCGGCTTTTCTCATACCGGTATAGAAATCCGACCTTTACATATTGGAAGCCCCTCAAAAGCCTAAATAGGTAAGGCCATACCAACAGAAAAAACCCTGTTACGACGCGGAGATACCGCATTGTAACAGGGTTTTAAAATTAGCGTCCCAGATAGGAATCGAACCTACGACCTACAGCTTAGGAGGCTGTCGCTCTATCCTGCTGAGCTACTGGGACATATAAAAAAAGTCGACGACTTATTTATTATATTTCTTATAGGCAAACTTTTCAAGCTAATAGCAATAATAATTATGAAAAAATCATCTAAACGCTTAGCGGGTCTCTTATTTCTGCTTTTTCCTTTTTTTTCATTAAATGGAATACTTTATTATTGGTTGGTTTTCTGGTACTATTATACTAGAAAAAAATAGGAGAATGATAGTGGGAAAATACAGAGTTTTACTGTTTGTGGCATTGCTGGGGATATTAATTTTACCTGCATGCTCACAAGGGATTTTAGAGGGTATAGGCACAAAGAGGGCTGCGCCGATTGCGGAAGATGACATTGAAGTGGTTGAGGCAGCGGAGAATGGCACCGGACAGGATTCAAAGGACGAACCGGAACAAATCGATACGAGAAACTGGATAAGGGCCGATTCCGCGGTTCAGTTTCCAATATTGATGTATCATAGCATTTCTGAAGGTAATGGCCTACGGGTTCCAAGAGAGGAATTCCAATCACAAATGACTTGGCTTCGGGAGAATGGTTACTATACATTATCCCCTAAAGAAGCATTCCTCGTTTTAACCGAAAATCGGATGCCAAGTGATAAGTGCGTCTGGCTTACTTTTGATGATGGCTATACAGATAACTACACGGAAGCTTTCCCCATATTAAAAGAATATGATATGAAAGCAACCATCTTCATGATTGGGAAGTCCATTGATAAAGGTCATCACCTGACTGAAAATCAAATGTTGGAGATGAGCAGGAATGGGGTTTCGATCGAAAGTCATACTATCAACCATTTGGAGCTGAACCGGATGACGGCAGAGCAGCAAGAAGCGGAAATGGTTCAGTCGAAGGAGCTATTCGACCGTATCCTCGACCAGGACACGACAGTAATTTCCTATCCGGTTGGCCGGTATAACGAAGAAAGTCTATGGGTGTCAGAAGAAGCTGGATACAAGATGGCAGTCACTACCGAACCTGGAGGAGCTTCAAGGGACCAAGGGATGCATTCCCTGCATAGGGTTCGGATTTCACCGGGATTATCAGTCGAGGGATTTGCGTCCCTGATTGAAAATGCTTCTAATCACTGAAGGTGGACGGGTCATTTCGAGGCAAGTCAGAAAAATCATATAATAATCGATTCTTACATGGTGTATAATGAAAGGCAGTGAAAATTATATACATATGAACGATTTGGTGTCTTAATGACTTAATAGGGAAGTTGGTGAAATGCCAGCGCGGTCCCGCCACTGTATATGGGAGCCAACGGATGTTTACCACTGTATGAGATATGGGAAGGTGCCGTTGACGATGACCATGAGCCAGGAGACCTGCCAAAATTCGTACACCTGTAACCTACGCGGATGGGAAGGTGTGTGGCAGACCCTAAAGAGTCCGTAATTATATTGTTGCCATACAAGCATCTTCCGTTTAACGGGAGGTGCTTTTGTTTTGGGGTGCATCTTCCGATAATGCGTTTTGTTTATTAGGTGTGAAGAAATTAAAAGAAAAAAAGATTGTGGGGAATGAAAATGAAGAAGATTTTTGGTCTGATACTGGTGATGTTGCTGACTGCAGGTATGATGGTTGGCTGTAGCGATGCTACTAATGAAGGAAAAGAAAAGCAGGAAACGAATCATGCCAAACAGGAAGTTTTCCCGATTACGATTAAAGATGCAACAGGCGAAAAGGTGACGATAGAACAAAAACCGAAGAAAATCGTTTCGTTGATACCAAGTAATACGGAAGTTGTCTTTGCACTTGGCTTGGGCAAAAAGGTTGTTGGTGTTTCCGACTATGATAATTATCCGGAAGAAACGAAAGAAATTGAAAAAGTTGGCGGAATGGAAATGAACACGGAGATGATTGTCTCCTTGAAGCCTGACCTTGTTCTTGCCCATGCATCCAGTGCCCATAATTCGAATGAGGGTTTACAGCAGCTTAAGGATGCTGGAATTGATGTCCTCGTAGTCAATGATGCACAAAGCTTTGACCAAGTCTATGATTCTATTGATATGATTGGACAGGCAACGGGGGAACATGATAAGGCAAAAGGAATCGTTACGGACATGAAAACGAAGCTCAAGGATATACAGGAAAAAGCCAAATCCGTAAAGGAAGCGGATAGGAAGACCGTTTTTGTGGAGGTTTCACCGTCACCTGAGATATATACACCTGGAAAAAATACCTTCATGAATGAAATGCTTCAAATTATTTCAGCGGAAAATGCAGCTGCTGAATTGGACGGATGGGCAAAAATTGATGAAGAGTCGATGATTGCTGCAAATCCGGATGTCATCATTACAACGTATGGTTATTATACAAAAGATGCAGTAAGTCAAGTGAAGGGCCGAAAAGGTTGGCAAGACGTAAATGCTGTGAAGGATGACCAAGTCTTTGATGTCCATTCCGACTTGGTGACCCGTTCCGGTCCACGCTTAATAGAGGGAGTAGAGGAACTTGCCAAATCAGTCTATCCGAACCTATTTGACAACTAAATGGATGATTGCTTATTTGATTGCGTTATTATTTTTGTTATTCGCAATGACGATAGGCATTTCCTTTGGTTCGGTGCCAGTACCGATTCCTGTACTATTACAAATTATCGGCAAGGAGATTTTTCATTTACCGATTTCAGCTGATCCGGATGTAATGCTTACGAATATTGTGATGAACATCCGCTTGCCGCGTGTGTTGCTAGCGGGTTTTGTTGGGGCATCGCTTGCGATTTCGGGAGCGGGGTTTCAGGGCCTGCTCCGGAATCCGCTCGCTGACCCTTACACATTAGGTATTTCATCAGGAGCATCAGTCGGTGCCGTATTGACAATATTCTTGAATATATCACTACCATTCATCGGTTTATATACTCTTCCGGCATTGAGCATCGTGTGCTCAGTGCTCACGATGTTCTGCGTACTGGCTTTTGCAAAAAAAATGGATCGATCGATGAAAGTGGAAACGATCATTTTAACGGGAATCATTTTCAGCTCGTTTTTAAGTGCCTTCATTTCATTGATGATTGCGCTGACTGGTGATGAATTAAGACAAATCATCGGCTGGCTGATGGGAAGCGTTTCAATGCGCGGCTGGAATTATATTGCAATCATTTTGCCGTTTTTTATTATTGGTTCATTGATCTTGATCATGAATACGAGCGAATTGAATGCGATGACTTTCGGGGAAGACCGGGCAAAACACTTAGGTGTTAATGTTAAGCGGCGGAAAATGTGGATTTTGATAGCCGGTTCGATGTTGACAGGGGCAGCCGTTGCCGTTTCAGGGGCGATTGGCTTTGTAGGATTGGTCATTCCTCATTTTGTCCGAAAGATTTGGGGACCTGACCATAAACATTTGCTTCCGTTGTCATTGCTGGTAGGAAGCGGATTCCTAATATTGGCGGACTTTGTAGCACGGTCGATCATTGCCCCATCGGAACTGCCAATCGGGGTGATCACTTCACTTATCGGGGCACCCGCATTCGCGCTGATTTTATTAAAGAGACGGAGAGAAGGGTAAGATGGATGCTTGAAGTTAAAGGGTTAACAGGTGGATATGACAACAAAGCTGTTTTGGACTCTGTTACTTTTGATGTACATAAAGGGGAATTATTCGGGATTCTTGGCCCAAATGGCAGCGGAAAAACGACGCTTTTAAGTATGCTTAGCGGGGTGCTCGATTATAAGGGCGGAAGCATACGGATAAGAGGAAGGGATTTGAAGGATTATTCGTCAAAACAACTTGCACAGGTCATTGCTGTGCTCCCTCAGCATTCCTCATTAGCTTTCTCATATACGGTAAAAGAGACGGTCTCACTTGGGCGATATGCCCATCAAACAGGTTGGTTCCATAGTTGGTCCGCAGAAGATGAAACGATTGTCCAACAGGTTATGGAACAAACGGGAGTAGCGGATTTTCACGATCTTCAATTTGAACGATTATCAGGCGGGGAGAGACAAAGGGTCTTATTGGCACAGGCACTTGCCCAAGAACCGGAAATCCTTTTTTTGGATGAGCCTACGAACCACTTGGATCTTTCCTATCAAAAGGATCTTCTTGATCTAATGAGGAAAATGGCAAAAGAGCAAGAGTTGACCGTTATTTCAATTTTTCATGACTTGAATTTGGCTGGGTTATATTGTGATCGGCTTATGTTGCTTGAAAAAGGGAAAATTTTGGTTGTGGATGTGCCGAATGAAGTGCTCCGACAGGAACGGATTCAGGGGGTATATCGTACGACGATCGAAAAACATCCACATCCCGCCCTTCCGAAACCGCAAATGTTCATCGTTCCGGAAAAGCATGGCTATGATACTATCCCATTGGAAATTGATGATTCTTATCTGACAGTCGGATCTGAAATGATTCAATTGAATTCCCCGATCCCGCTTAGAACGATGTCTTCTGGAGTGACTGGTTCGGGGACGGGATGGCATAAATATTTCGTGAATAGGCATGTCCATCATGGATATGATTGCGAGGATCATCATGTTGAAATGGCTGACTATTTAAAAACTCATGGATTTGACCCGCAGCAAACGGTAGGGATGATGACGGCTGTCTTTCTCGATACGGTTGCCTTCAAGTTATTAAGAGCTGAAAATTTCTCGGTTTTTATCATCGTGACCGCTGGTGTAGGGAATGCCATCGACGCATCTTTAGCTGACCGACATTCTTGGAGTTCCGCTCCAGGAACGATAAATACATGGATCTTCGTAAATGGGCATTTGGCAGAAGAGGCTTTCATCCACAGCATAGTTACTGCGACCGAGGCAAAAGTAAAAGCGCTTCATGATTTGCGTGTCTTGGATAAGGTGACAAATACATGTGCAACAGGAACATCGACAGACAGCATTTTGATTGCGGCAACTCAAAGAGGGGCAAAGCTTCAATATGCAGGCACCATCACTCCGTTAGGGAAGCTGATCAGCCGCGGTGTATATGATTGTACAGCGGAAGCATTAAACAATAATCGGAAACGGATTGAGGATTTATGATTTACCATCATCTTTTTGCGGTTACGCTGGCGTTTTTCCTTGATCTATTAATTGGTGATCCGCCAAATTGGCCGCATCCAGTCAAATGGATAGGAACGATGATAAGCAAGTTTGATCAGGCATTCAATAGAGGAACACATAAGAAGCGGAATGGACTCTTCATGTTGTTCATCGTCTTATCGGTGGTGTTATTGATTACTGGTCTTACCGTCTATTTGGCTTATCGTATCCATCCGCTTGCAGGTATCCTTTGGGAAGCTGTTGTCATTTCCACTACGATAGCTCAGAAAGGCTTGAAGCAAGCTGGAATGGATGTTTGCCATCCGTTGAATCGAGGGGATTTTCCTGAAGCGAGGCTAAAGCTTTCCTATATCGTGGGCCGTGATACTGCGGATCTTGATGAATCCGAAATAGTCAGGGGCACCGTGGAAACCGTAGCGGAAAATACCAGTGATGGGATTACAGCCCCGATGTTTTGGTCAGCCATTGGCGGTGCGCCGCTCGCGATGGTGTACAGGGCGATTAATACCTGCGATTCCATGGTAGGGTACAAAAATGATAAATATGGGCAATTCGGCTGGGCTTCAGCCAAGCTCGATGATATCGTCAACTGGATTCCCAGCCGCCTCACCGGGTTCCTGATGTTGCTGAGCTCGAAATCCGGCTATCATGGATTTGGTGCTAGATGGAAGATATTATTCAATGACGCAAAAAAACATCCAAGCCCGAATAGCGGGTGGTGTGAAGCAGGCGTCGCTGCCATTTTGGGAATACAGCTAGGAGGCCGGAATATGTACAAAGGAATTGTTTCCGACCGTGCGAGGATGGGAGTTTCGCTTGTTCGATTGGAAGCAAAACATATACCAAAAACGATTACCATCATGCATCGGTCATCTTTTCTATTTCTACTGATGCTATGGCTAGGGGGACTTATTCTTGACGTTACCTTCACATGGCTCTAATCCTCATTATCTTTACGAAGCGCTGGAAATCGAAATGCCTGAATCGGTTCTCGACTTCAGTGCTAACATCAACCCATTGGGTCCGCCTTTACGCATAAAGGAACAGTGGTCTGGGTTTTTCGAAGGAATCCTTCAATACCCAGATCCGCATGCCATTGAGCTGACAAAATCGATCGCAAAAAAAGAAGCTCTTCCAGAGCAATCCGTTTTGGTGGGTAACGGTGGTGCAGAAATAATCATGTTGGTAGCGAACAGATTAGCCAATCAAAGGGTGTTAATCATTCAGCCTGCATTTGCGGAATATGCAGAGGCATGTTTGGCGGCAGGGTGTGAGGTCGATTTTCATCAACTTAATGCACCTGAGTGGCAACTTGACTTGGATCGATTGATTTCGCGGTTACCCGAATATGATGCAATTTTCTTGTGTACCCCTAATAATCCGACGGGTGTTTCATTTAAGCGGGATGAAGTTAGGGAATTGATCATCGAATGTCAAAAAGCGGATTGCCTGGTTGTCATCGATGAGGCTTTTTATGATTTTACGGAAGACGCCTTTACTTATGCTACTTTAATCAATGAATTTCCACATTTACTCATTCTAAGATCAATGACCAAAATCTTTGCCATTCCGGGTTTAAGACTAGGCTATTTGCTTGCGGCACCGGATATCATAACTCAGGTAAGAACTTATAAACCGCATTGGAGCGTCAACCATGTGGCATTGGAAGTAGGGGAAATCTGTCTTGCAGAAGAAGAATATATGAGAGAAACAAGAGACTATATTCAATTGCAAAAGCAGAAACTATTCCGGTTTTATGAGGAGCAAGGATTGATTGTCTCCAATAGCACAGTTAATTTTTATTTAGTGAAAGATGAATCCTTATCCCTTTTCCCCTTTTTGCTGAAAAAAGGAATCGTACCGCGCCATACCTATAATTTCCCGGGTTTGGATGGAAAGTGGCTTCGGTTTGCAGTGAAGAGTGAGCATGATAACGAAGCACTGATGGAGGGGGTAAGACAGTGGAGAAAGCAAGGCTCTGTTTTATAACCGGGGGTGTCCGTTCCGGAAAAAGCAGTTTCGCAGAAAGAAAAGCCCTGGAGTATGCACTCCAAATGGATGGGAACTTGCATTACCTCGCCTGTGGGCGTGTCAGTGATGTTGAAATGGGTGAACGCATCCATAGGCACCAGAAAGATAGAGAACGCAGCCCAATTGCCTGGCAGACTTCGGAATACGCAACGGATATTACAAGAATAGGAGCGGACATTAATCAGGATTCTATAATCCTAGTCGATTGTCTGACAACCCTGCTTGATAACGAACTATTTGGCCCTGGCATTCCGCTCGAAAAAGAATTTTTAGATAGCGTTTTTTCAAAAATAATAAACGGGATCAATGAGATTAGAAAACAATCCAGTTGTTTAATAGTCGTGAGCAATGAATTGGTGCAAGAACCGATTTTCCATAATGAATTCCTCCATCTATACGGAAAAACACTAGGTCTGCTTCATCAAACGATTGTCGGGCAGGCCGATGAAGCCTATCTCATTGAATCGGGAATACCATTGCGGAAGAAAGGGTGCATCCAGGAATGAACGGAGCGATCGGATTTTTAATTAACCTGCAGTTCTTTACGATTTTTCCAATAAAGAAACAGCTTCCGATGGAGAAGAAATATATTCACCGTGCCATTCAAACCTTTCCATTAGTCGGTCTTTTACTAGGCTTGATTTTGGGTGGTGTTTTATATGCACTAGTGGAATGGACCCCATTGTCCTCCCTTGCGATTGCCTTTTTCCTTTGGTTTTTGACGATGGCATTAACTGGAGGTTTACACCTCGATGGTTGGATCGATGCAAGTGATGCTTTTTTTTCCTATCAGGATAAAGAGCGCCGATTGGAAATCATGAAGGATTCAAGGACAGGTGCATTCGGTGTCATCTCCGTCATCGTCCTATTGGCAGCACGGTTTCTTTTTATCTATGAAATTGTCGAAAGGGTAAATGAATGGACATACTTCTTGATCATTGCCCTTCCGCTCTTAAGCAAATGTGTGATGGGCTATTTGCTCATCCGGATGCCGCTGGCTAAAAATGAGGGACTCGGTGCTTTTTTTCAAAGTGCAGTAAAGAAAAGCAGTTTGCCCATTTATTGGCTGTACCTCTTTGTAAGTCTGGCGATTGCCTGGATCATCGATTTTAAGCTTGTCACCCTATTTTTCATCATGTGTCTGGCTGCGCTGTTTTTCCTGCTTTATATAAAACGTAAAGTGGTAAGTTGGTTCGGTGGGATAACTGGGGATGTACTGGGTGCATCCGTGGAAGGGGTTGAGCTTTGGTTATGGCTGATATTGTGGCTATTACACTACTTCGCCATGGGCTGACAGAAGCGAATGAGCGAAAGGCCTATTTAGGCTGGACGGATTCCCCATTAAGTATCGAAGGAGTAAAGGAAATACTGGGCTTAAGGGGCTCTTACCCGCAGTATGAAAAAATTCACACGAGTGATTTGCCTCGTTGTGTGGAAACTGCAAGGCTGTTGTTTCCAGATGTAGTTCCGGTCAAAAACCCCTCGTTTCGTGAAATGAACTTCGGAAGTTGGGAAGGGCGAACGTATGAAGAGTTGAAGACCGATGAAGATTATATTAATTGGCTGGAACGTCCCATGGAGGCAATGGTGCCTGGGGGTGAAAGTTATCCGGCATTTTCCGAACGTGTCAATGATGGCTGGAATCAATTGATTGCCTGTAAGGAGAACCGATTTGCCCTAATGACGCATGGAGGGGTAATACGTGATTTATTGGTCCGCTATGCCCCGATGGAAAAGTCTTTTTTTGATTGGGGGACTTCCCATGGCAGGGGATATGAGCTGATATGGGAAGACCGGAACAGTTTAAGGAGGGGAGAACGCTGCACTTTGTTACAGGAGGCGCCTATAATGGGAAAACTAAATGGGTAAAGCAATTGTATGGTTTGGAAAATGATGTCCTTTGGCTATCCGGTTATCGAAAAGAACAGCCGAAATTGATTGATTTTCAAGGCAAGACTGTTGTATTGCAAGGGTTGGATGCATGGATTCAGCAAGATGCAGAAAAAATGGATTCAGATTCGATTCGAAAAAGATGGAAGGAAATCATGGCTGATTGGCGAATATGGGAGAAAGAAAGGGATGAACACAACTGCATTGTGATCGGTTCTGATATTTCCAAAGGCATTGTCCCGATGGAAGCGAGAGATCGCAGATGGCGCGATGCCTGCGGATGGGTCTTTCAAGATGTAGCATCCATATCAAGGCGCGTTGATATCATCTGGTATGGAATAAACCAGCGAATAAAATAGAGGAGGTAATGGGGATGAAAATCTATACACGTACAGGGGATAAGGGACAAACAAGCGTAATCGGTGGTCGGCTTGACAAGGATGACATCCGTGTTGATTCTTATGGAACGGTGGATGAAGTGAATAGCTATATCGGTCTTGCGGTTACTGAATTGGACCCCGCGATATTTACGGATGTATTGGCCGATCTAGAGAAAATCCAGCATGAGTTATTTGACTGTGGCGGTGATTTGGCAACCGTTTCCGAGAAGGCCCCACAAAAGTTGACGGATGAGGCCATTACCTATTTGGAAGAACGAATAGATGCCTTCATAATCGAAGCTCCGGAATTGGAAAAGTTTATCCTGCCTGGCGGCACAAAAGCAGCTGCAACCATTCATATTGCCCGTACAGTTACAAGAAGGGCGGAACGATTGGTCGTTTCATTGATCAAGTCTGGTGCGGCTGTTTCACCATTATCACTTCAATATTTAAATCGTTTGTCGGATTACTTCTTTGCTGTTGCACGTGTGATCAATTTCCGCCTTGGTGTGAAAGATGTGGAATATATCCGTAGCGCAAATGTGTTCCGTGGAGGGAAAAGAAAGGAAAAAGAGTAAACATGGATGTAAGAAAAATTAGTGCAATTGCTATATTCATTGCCTTATCGGCAGTAGGGGCAATGATTAAAATCCCTTCCCCGATCGGGAGTATCGCTTTGGATAGTTTTCCGGCCCTTTTGGCTGCCATCGTACTTGGCCCGGTATCGGGGGCTATTGTAGCTGGGCTTGGTCATATCATTTCAGCGTTCATTGGCGGAATGACACTTGGGCCATTCCATTTTTTGATCATGGTCGAAATGGCGGTTCTCGTATGGATGTTTGGAATTTTATATATACAAGGAAAAAAAGTAGGCGCATTTTTCCTCTTCTTTATCGGTAATGCTTTCATCTTAGCCTTGCCTTTCGCATTTCTGATCAGCTATGGTTTTTACGCGTTGTTGGTTCCGGGATTAACGGTGGCGACGGCGGTAAATGTAGTATTGGCAGTCCTTTTACTGCCCCGCTTGGAGCCTGTTTTGAGAAAAATGATCTTTAAAGATGGACTCGTAGAATGAGTGATTCATTGATTTTACCATTTTCTGAATCAGATTCATTGATTGTTTCAAGTGATAATAGCGGCGGAATCGGCCTGAAGGAAAAAGATCTTGTCCATGTTCCTTATGAGGTCGTTGGATATTATTCCTTTCGGGTTGCCGTCATGGAATGTTTGGGCGTTGGCGGAAGTCCAGTATCCGTTGTCCTAAATAATTTCTGCGGTGATGAAGCCTGGGAGGACTTGACCAGGGGTGTCAGGAAGGGGCTGAAAGAATTGGGAATGGAGGACCTTCCCATTACTGGCAGCACAGAAAGTAACATGCCGCTTCTTCAATCCGCGGTTGGACTTATGGTGATCGGTAAACGAGTGAATGAATGTATTAAAAAGCAACATCCTTTACGAAAAATCGCACTGATCGGCAGGCCGCTCGTTGGAGAAGAAGTAATGGATCAGCAAGATTGGGTCGCGCCATTATCTTTATATAAAAGCCTATGTGAAATGGAAGACGTTCAGGCACTTCCAGTCGGCTCAAAAGGGATAGCATATGAATGGGAGCATCTGGATCAAAGTGGTGAAGGTGTTTCTGTGCATATAAGCAATGAAGTCGATATTGAAAAATCGTCAGGACCATCCACCTGCTTCCTCATTGCTTATCCTGAACAACTGGAGAAAGAAATCAAGCACCGATCCGGTCCTCTTTTTATTGGTGAATGATCATTTCATGACTGAATCAGGTATCGAGTTTAGTTCACGATGAACAGGTTCGATGCTTTTTTCATTGAGATCTTACCTATATGGATTCCTTATCCTGATTTAGAGTGAATGATTGAATAAGACGTTTAGTTTATTTGGATAGAGCCAGAACAATAGTTTGTTGATTTATGCGCTTGTTTCCACCATTTTCTTGATCGTTATCAAAGCCCATTTATTGCGTTACTTCTCGCTTCCGTCCTTTAGGGATTAGCAGGTATGGATGTTCCGGATGTTGCAGATGCTGTTCAGACAGGGAGATTTGATCATCGGTATTCCCGCAGCACATTTTAGCTGGTCCTGTTTTTGGTTCCTATATATCTCATTGGAGAACCGATCATCGCCCTCATGGTCCTCTGTGGTGGTTTCATACTTTACATTAGGTTACGCTAGGGGTATTAATAAAGTAGCACTAAACCAATTCATGTCAGCCTGCCTTGCTCCACCTGCCTCCATTATCTTGATTATCGGAGCGGGCGGTGCATTTAAAAATGTATTGAACACGGGCGGAGTGGGTGAAGCCGTTGCAAGTTAACGACATTCTTTGATATTTCACTAATTCTGTTTGGCTGCGTTGCAGCTATGATTCGTGTAGCCACAGGTTCAGCAATTGTCGCGATGACAACTGCGGTAGGTATTGTGCTGCCGATCATCTTCTGTACCAGGTGTTAATATTGAATTGCCGGTCCCTGCAATCGGTTCAGGTTCATTCATTCTATCCCACGTGAATGATGCCGGATTTTGGATGATCAAAGAGTTCTTTAATTTACAGTCGCACAAACGCTAAAATCTTGGACGGTTATGGAAACGATTGTATCAGTCGTTTCACTTATCCTAATCTTACTATTGAATTCAATTGTTTAAGAGAGAGGAGCATGATGTTAGTATGGGACAATCAGGTTATATGATGGGGATCGATATTGGTACGACGAGTACGAAGGTTGTTCTTTTTTCAAAAAGGGGGGAGGTTGTCCAATCCTGTTCGAAGGGATACCCTCTTCACAGTCCAACGCCTTCGGTTGCGGAACAAGATCCAGAAGAAATTTATAAAGCGGTCATCATTGCAATAGGCGAGGTTATGATTACAAGCGGAATAAAGAAGGATGAACTGGGTTTCATATCGTTCAGTTCGGCGATGCATAGCTTGATCGCCATGGGTAAAGACGGTAATCCGCTTACGAATAGCATTACATGGGCGGATAATCGAAGTGCTGCCTATGCGGGGAAATTGAAGGCTTCGGAACAGGGGATGCAATTGTATCACAGGACGGGGACGCCCATTCATCCAATGTCCCCAATCACGAAAGTAATGTGGTTAAGAAGTGAGCATCCCGGGACTTTTAACGAAACGGACAAATTTATAGGGATTAAAGAATACATCATCTATAAATTTTTCAATGAGTATGTGATGGATTATTCGCTCGCTTCTGCAACGGGCATGTTCAACTTGAATGACTTGAATTGGGATGAAGAGGCACTCACCATTGCTGGAATTGGGGCTGACAAGCTGCCAACGCTTGTCCCCACAACGCATATTCTCTCAGGGTTAAGTGAGGAATTAGCTGCAAAAATGAACATTCAGGCAGGTACCCCGTTTGTTATTGGCGCGAGTGATGGCGTGCTTGCGAACTTAGGGCAAAACGCCATCAAGCCAGGCGTTCTGGCAGTGACAATCGGAACGAGCGGTGCAGTAAGAACCGTTAGTGACCGACCGCTTACCGACCCGAAAGGCAGGACATTCTGCTATGCCCTTACTGAGAATCATTGGGTAATCGGTGGACCGGTCAACAATGGGGGAATCACCTTCCGATGGGCACGGGATCAATTAGGACGTGTGGAAATCGAAAAAGCGAAGGCTTCTGGACAGGACTCCTATGAGATACTGACGGATATGGCTTCCAATATTGCACCTGGATCGGATGGGTTAATATTCCATCCGTATATGGCAGGGGAACGGGCGCCATTATGGAGTGCCGATGCAAGGGGCTCCTTCTTTGGACTGGCTCTTCATCACACTCGTGACCATATGGTCCGGGCAGTACTGGAGGGTGTGATGTATAACTTATACAGTGTCCTTCTTGCTGTTAGGGAACTGACTGGTGCTCCTGAGAAAATTCATGCAAGCGGTGGGTTTGTCCGCTCGAAGCTCTGGCGTCAAATCATGGCTGATATATTTAATCAGAACGTGACAATTCCAGAAAGCTTTGAGAGTTCGAGCTTAGGTGCCGCCGTTCTGGGGTTGTACGCTTTAGGGGAAATCGAGAGCCTCGATGAGGTTGAGGGTATGATTGGTGAAACGAATGAACTTGTCCCAATCGAAGAGAACGTTAAAGTGTATGAAGAATTAATGTCGATTTATTTATCCGTGAGCAGGAATTTAGAAGACGACTATAAGAGGATCGCTGATTTCCAAAGACGTCATTTAGAATGAATATAAGGAAAGCACAGATGCATGAGCACTGTGCTTTTCTTTTTGCCTGTATTTAAAAATGGTAAGATGAAGAAAACGATAAGGGGATTTATAATATGGGAGCAAGTAAAACGAATGCAATGCGAATTCTAGATAACAAACGTATAGAGTATGGCATGATGAGTTATGATGCCACCGATGGAAAAATCGACGGGATCACTGTTGCGGACAAAATTGGAAAAGCGCCAGAAACCGTTTTTAAAACGCTTGTTACCCATAACGGACCACAGCAGCTTTATGTATTCGTCATTCCTGTAGCCACCGAACTGGATTTGAAAAAAGCAGCGAAGGCGGCAGGGGCAAAAAAAATAGAAATGCTTGCAGTTAAAGACCTGCAAAAATACACAGGGTACATTCGGGGAGGCTGTTCCCCGATCGGAATGAAAAAGCAATACCCGACCTTTATCGATGAAAGTGCAGCAAACCTGCCTGAAATCATCGTAAGCGGAGGGAAGATCGGTACACAGATCGTTTTAAAACCGTCAGAATTCCTGGAGGTCACACAAGCGGAATCTGTAGGCCTAATAAAATAGACTGTTGACCTTTAGGCATTCACCTATTAGGTCTTTTCTGCATACGCTGTCTTGAAGTTCACATCTGTATTGTGAGGGAGAGTGTGAAAGTGACAGGAAAAGTGATGCATTATTTCGCTGGAGGCAATACGGCTAAAGGTTTTTATAGTTTATATGATTCCAATTTAGCAGGCCTGGAAAGATTATTCATATTAAAAGGCGGACCTGGTTCCGGTAAATCGACCATAATGAAAAAAATCGGCCAAGAATGGCTGGATAAAGACTATGACATCGAGTATTTACATTGTTCGTCCGATAATGATTCCATTGATGGCGTGATCATACCGGCTTTGAAAATCGGACTCGTGGATGGGACCGCGCCGCATGTGATTGAGCCGAAGGCACCTGGGGCCATTGAGGAATATGTCAATCTAGGAGCTGCCTGGAATTCCCAGCAGCTGGCTTCTGAAAGAGCCGCCATCATAAGATTGACGAATGCGAGAAGCAAGAGTTTTGAGAAGGCATATGCCCTATTCGCTGAAGCATTGAAGATACATGATGAATGGGAAGACATTTATAAAGCAAATATTGATTTCGCAAAATTGAACGGGTTGACCAATAAATTGATAGAAGGCTTTTATAGAGATATCATCCTCAATAAGAAGTCGGATGTTCGTCACCGATTCTTAGGGGCCGCTACACCAAAGGGTGCAGTTGATTTCATCCCCAATATTACTGAGGGAATACAAAAACGGTACTTTTTAAAGGGACGCCCAGGTTCAGGGAAATCAACGATGCTGAAGAAGATTGCAAAGGCTGCGGAACAAAGAGGCTTTGATGTGGAAGTATATCATTGCGGTTTCGATCCGCATAGCTTGGACATGGTAATTGTCCGGGAGGTAGGGATCGCCATTTTTGACAGCACATCCCCTCATGAATATTTCCCGAGTTGTGAAGGTGATGAAATCATTGATATATATAAAACGGCCATCCTGCCAGGAACGGACGAAATTTATGCTGATCAGTTAAAGGATGTTTCCTCCAGGTACCGGACGAAAATGAATGAAGCGACAGCCAGTCTGGCTAAAGCAAAAGAGTTGCATGACGAACTTGAAAAGATTTATGTAAAAGCGATGGACTTTACAGCCATCGATGACATTCAAAGAGACATCCACGAACAGATTATTGAACGGGCACAGGAAGTGGATAGCCAAACGATCCTGCATTAAAAAAACAAACTGCACCTATCTTAATTAGGTGCAGTTTATTTATATACATAATTGGATTAAGTCACACCAAGAATCGATATGGGTTTGTTAAACGTGTTTATCCACGCCGATTCGGTTAAAATAGGGATTATATTGAAAAGAAGGAGCCGGTTGAATTGATAAAGACGATTGCGATTGATATGGACGGAACATTGTTAAACAAAATGCAAAAGGTCAGTGAGGAAAATAAACATGCAATCCAGAGGGCGCAAAGTGAGGGAGTGGAAGTGATCATTGCTACTGGAAGATCTTATGTTGAAGCAAGGTTCGCTTTAGATGAAGCAGGAATCGTTTGCCCTGTAATCTGTGTAAATGGTGCTGCCCTCTTCACGGAGGATGGAAAGATTGCTGCTTCCAATCCAATGTCAGCTGCCACTGCTAAAATGGTCGCTGGATTCCTCGAAGAACAAGGGATTTATTTCGAAATATATACGAGTCAGGGGATTTATTCTAAAGACTATGAAAACGCAATATCCGCTTTGGTTGATGTATTCGTTACAGCCAATCCGGACATTGACCCTGAGAATATGCGGAAATATGCGGAGGAGCGTTTACAGCTTGGACAGGTAACTTCCATTTCCGATTATTCCGAGTTATTCAGCCATTCGAATGTGGAATATTATAAAATTCTCAGCTTCTCAAAAGATTTAAGTTTATTGAATCAAATTGCAACGAAATTGAAAGGACAGGGAGTTACAGTCACTTCATCAGGACGTGAAAATGTGGAAATCATGAGTGGGACAGCTCAAAAAGGTACGGCACTTGAAACATATGTGAATGAAAAATCCGGTTCGATGCAGGAAACCATGGCCATTGGGGATAATTATAATGATGTATCCATGTTTGAACGGGTAGGTTTGTCTGTCGCAATGGGAAATGCCCCGCTTGATATTCAAAAACTGTGTGATGAAGTAACAGGCAAGAATGATGAGTCCGGTGTAGCGGAGGCCATTTTAAAGGTACTTAAACAGTCAGCCTATTAAACTCATGAATCGGAAGGGGAAAAGTTTTGAAAAAATGGCTCTTATTTTTCCTTATGGCAACAATGACTTTAACTGGTTGTAACATGAATGAAGAGGACAGCAAAACCCAGCCGAATCCTGATAAAGAAGTGACGGGCACTTTAGGAGAAGATCCGGATGTGCTAGTAACGAACCTGCATATCCCATGGTCGATTCAGAAGGAAGGGGACACAATGTATGTCTCAGAGCGGACAGGAACCATCGTAGCATGGGACAAGGGTAAGATGACACGGCAAAAGGTCAACCTTAAAAAGACATTGTCTACAAAAGCGGAAGCTGGGTTACTTGGATTTTCGTTAACTCCCGATTTCGCTAAGAGCAGGCAAGCTTTCGCCTATTATACGTATGAAGAAGGCAGGGAATCCATCAATCGAATCGTCATTTTACAAAAAGATGATGATAAATGGCAGGAGATGGAGACCTTGATCGATGGCATACCAAGCGGGGAATTCCACCATGGTGGCCGAATCAAGATTGGACCGGACGATAAGCTATATGCAACAACAGGTGATGCAAGAAAGCCGGAGATCGCACAGGACATAGATTCTTTAGGCGGGAAGATTTTGCGCATGAATCTGGATGGCACCATTCCGAAAGATAATCCTTTCGGGAATTCATACGTCTATTCATACGGTCACCGCAATCCACAAGGTCTGGCGTGGGATGAAGTCGGACAATTGTATGAAAGTGAGCACGGCGAATCGGCTCACGATGAATTAAATAAGATCGATCCAGGTAAAAACTACGGCTGGCCAGAAATAGAAGGCGATGAGCAAAAACCTGGTATGGTAAATCCATTGATTCATTCCGGTGAAAATACATGGGCTCCTTCTGGAATGGCCTATTTTGACGGAAAGCTTTATTTTGCAGCATTAAGGGGCGAAGCGCTTAAGGGTTATGATGTACAGAGCGGAAAACTGACTAATATCATTACAAGCTCAGGAAGGATACGTGATGTTTTCGTAGATGGAGAATCCCTTTATTTCATAAGCAACAATACGGATGGCCGAGGAAATCCTGATGAAAAAGACGATAAGCTATATCGTTTGCCACTATCTCGGTTAAAAGGAAATATGCCCTGAAGTTATCAATGCGAAGGAGCTACAAGTCGGAGACGAGGTGTTTGTGAATCATGATAACACCGTTTCGAATGAGGTTGTCCAAGATCCATTGCATTATATTTAATATTAAAGATGATTCTTCAATCTCTCCCGGAAGCCTCGCTTTTAATAGCGGGGTTTCATTTTTTATATGGCCTCGAAGCATCGACCACAAAGAGCATGGCCCCCATTTGACCCAACCTCACGAGTAAAAGCGTGAAATTCACGAGTAAAAGCGTGAAACTCACGAGTAACGCCCAAACTCACGAGTAAAAGCTCCAAATTCACTACCAAACACGAGTAGCACGAAATAATGTGCACGAACTCCTGCAAAGGGTATCTTTTTGTTGTGTCAAACAGTGTGCATACAATTATTTTCGTTCATCCGAAGGCTAGACATTTCTAGTGAATAGGTGTATAGTTACCTAGGTAACTAATTTACAGGAGGAATACCTTTGTCCTTTAATAATGGTTTTTTTCATCATAACTTACAATTTTCAAGGTCATTTACTAAAAAATTAAATGAACAATTGGCCAAGGTTGATCTTTTTCATTCTCAATGGTCGATTGTATATTATCTGAATGAGTTTGGCTGTTCTACGCTTGTTGAAATAAGCACTTATCTAGATGTGGAGAAACCGACGGTAACGAGGACGGTAAACCGGTTGGAGGAACTTGGTTTGATTGAACAAATCCCAGGAAAAGATAAGCGGGAGCGGAGAATACAGTTAACGGAGTCAGGTGTAAGGACTTATCAAAAGGCCAAAAAGGTAGTTGAAGAATTTGAACTTCAATTAATGAGCGGTTTGGCTGAAGAGGATCGAGAGGCAACGTTACGAACGTTGATTTTCCTGAAGGAAAAATTAAAACAATAGTAAGGAAGAAGGATTGAAATGAATCACAAACCGAAATTGTGGACGAAAGACTTTCTGATTGTCTCGTCTGCGAACTTTTTTCTATTTTTAACTTTTTATGTCTTGATGGTGACATTGACCATTTACACGATTGATAACTTTCATGCGTCGCAAGCACAAGCGGGACTTGCCTCAAGTATTTTTGTCCTCGGGGCTGTGCTTGTCAGACCGATTGCAGGGAAAAAAATTGACAAGATCGGCCGCAGAAAAATGTTGCTTGGATCCTTGATTCTATTCCTGATCGCATCCATTGGCTATTTCCTGGTTAATAGTTTATCCCTATTATTGATCGATCGGCTTATTCACGGTTTTGCTTTTGGCCTTGCCACTACGGCAACTGGAACGATTGCTGCAGATATCATTCCGAATGAGAGACGCGGGGAAGGGACAGGTTACTTTGCCATGAGTACCAATTTGGCAATGGCGTTCGGTCCGTTTATTGGATTGCTGATCACACAGCATTTTAGTTATTCCATCATTTTCTATGCTGCCTCTTTATTTGCCGCGTTTTCTTTAGTGGCATCGTTATTCATGAATGTTCCTGAAGGAGAAAAAGGCAGAGCTTCACAACAAGAAGGATTTAAAATTAGTGATTACTTTGAAAAAAAAGCTCTGCCCATTTCCATTTTTATCGGATTTGCCGGATTTACCTATTCGAGCATTTTGTCGTATTTAACATCTTTTGCAAAGGAAATGGATTTAATGGATGCGGCAAGTTTTTTCTTTGTCGTATTTGCTGTATTCCTTTTGGCGTCCCGTCCGTTTACAGGAAGAATGTTTGATGTGAAGGGGGAGAATGCAGTCATTTATCCTTCGCTCTTACTATTTGCCGTGGGTATGGTCATTCTCAGCCAATCCCATCATGGTATTACGCTTCTGATTGCCGGTGCCTTTATCGGAGTGGGATATGGTACGTTCCAATCAAGCTGTCAAGCCATTTCCATTAAGGAAGCACCATCAAATCGGATGGGATTAGCCACATCCACGTTTTATACAATGTACGATTTTGGAATCGGTGTTGGCCCATTCCTTTTGGGATTCCTTATTCCATTTACCGGCTTCAAAGGGTTGTTCATAGGAATGTCGGTCTTGGCATTCGCTCTTATAGGGATTTACTTTTTCGCACATGGTAGAAAAGCCGCGGCAAGAAAGAAAATGCAGCGAGAAGAACGCTTGTCTGCTTAATTTTTTGAATATGCATGTATGAAATAATCAAAAATGGGGATGCTTATATTATGATTAATTTTCCAAAGTATCCCCCTTTTCTCCGCCTGTAATCCACAGGCGTTTTTTTTATGCCATAAACAAAAAAACCGCCTAATTGGCGGTTTCTTTAAAATTTATAGGTCCATAATCGTTCTTTGCGGATCCAGTCGAGAAAATCAGCATCCTGATTTTCGAATTTCTCTTTCCAATCGATCACCATTGCCTGCGTTTGCGAACGGTGGGCAGTGAATGTAGCTACCTTTTTTTCTTCGACGGCAGAGATATCATGGATGATGTCAGGCTGCCCTAACTCATCGATGCAGTTATTGGAGAACGCGACACAATGAAGTTTAGGTCTCTCTTTCTCTTCCATTCTTTCCACGGCCCGAACCACAGCCCGTGCTGTCGCTTCATGGTCTGGATGGACACTGTATCCTGGATAAAACGTTATGATCAATGAAGGATTCAATTCATTGATGGCTTCGGTAAATAATGAAGTCAGCTTTTCATCATCTTCGAATTCAATTGTCTTATCACGCAATCCAAGCATGCGCAAATCTTGGATGCCCATCGCATTTGCTGCATCGATTAATTCTTTTTTGCGAATTTTAGGGAGCGATTCCCTTGTTGCAAATGGAGGATTGCCTAAATTACGTCCCATTTCTCCTAAAGTTAAACATAAATAGGTGACAGGAGTGCCAGCTTCTCTATGGAGTGCCAGCGTTCCGGAGACCGAAAAGGCTTCATCATCGGGATGTGGGAATATAACTAATACATGACGTTCTTTTTCCAAGGTATATTTCTCCTTCCGTTCTACTTACAGTAAGTATGGTTATCGGTGAATGGGAGTTTTCATCGGAATTATATTATACATATCAAGCTAGTCGTGATCATTCAAAGGGAGTAGGGCTGAGCTGCATGGAGACAGCAAGTTTTCCGGAAAAATCAAGGCCTGCCAACAGCAATCTCCCTTGTTCATCCATTTCGAAGTGGTTGACGCCTTCAGCATATACCCAGCCAATATTGAGCTTCAAGCCGATGCGGTAGGGTCCATCCCCAACTATCTTCCCATGTTCATACTGGATAAAAGCATTACGAATATAAGCACCTGCCGAAAAGAAAGCTTCATCTACATGAGTGGCATAGGCGCCATTTGTCGTTTCAAGGTGAAGATATACATCTTGTCCGGCGAAAGAATCAATAGCATTTTGCACCTCTGTACGGTCTATAGGTTTCATTCTATAATTTCCTCCTTAACTGGGCGGCTAGATAAGCTTTTCCTTCTTTTCATTCTACTAAATAAAAACAAAAAAAGCGAAAAAGGCCGCTCGATGAATTTGAGCAGCCATTAAACTTTGGTCTATTATTTTGTGTTTTCAGCATTTCCATATTTATGGTATGCACCATGATTGACAGGTCCAACATAGTCATTCATCTTCCAAGAATGGCGAACCGCCTCGGTAATGAAGTCTTTTGAAATGAGGACAGCCTCACGCGGACTTTTCCCTTCAGCCAATTGAGCTGCAATGGCTGCTGACGATGAACAGCCGGCACCGTGTGTATTGGTTGTTTCGATTTTCTCGGATTCAAGGATCTCAAATTCTTTTCCATCATATAAAAGGTCGATGGCTTTGTCATAATCCAGTTTATTACCGCCTTTGATCAAGACATATTTTGCACCAAGTGCATGAATCTTTTCGGCTGCACCCTTCATATCATCGATCGTTTTGATAGGCGCTGTTCCTGCTAACTGAGCAGCCTCGAACAGGTTAGGCGTAACTACAGTTGCACGTGGAACAAGTAGTTCACGCAGGGCTACAGCCGTTTCAGGGTGCAATACTTCATCTTCACCTTTACATACCATAACTGGATCGATTACGACTTTGTCCAGTTTCAACTCGTCTATTTTACGGGCAACAAGTTCAATGATCTCCACTGATCCAAGCATTCCCGTTTTCATGGCATCAATGCCGATTGATAGAATCGTTTCGATTTGGGCTTCCAAAACCTCGACCGGTGTAGGGAATACATTATGTGACCAGCCGTTCTTGGGATCCATCGTAACGATTGTCGTTAAGGCGGACATACCGTAAACGCCGAATTCTTGAAATGTCTTTAAATCTGCTTGAAGACCCGCGCCGCCGCTCGAATCCGATCCGGCAACTGTCATAGCTCTTGTCATAGTCATTATGTGACCTCCTCAGGAGAATTGGATTTCGATATTATCAGCATACCAGATAATATGCTATTTTTAGAATATACCAAAATTTCTTTTATGTAAAACTTAGTTTTCACCCTAAAATGAGTGCCTATAAGAAGGAGATGGAATGGCCTCGCATAAGCCATTTTTAAAATTGAAATAATACATGGATTTCAGGAAATTGGATAGATGGGCCGCCTGCTTTTAAGCTTTGAATCCTATTTTCCATCTTTTGATATACAAAGCAAAGTTTGTGAAAGTGTCATTATTTTGAAAATTGATTTAAAATATTTAAATATAGTGGACATATTTATTATAGCTTTACCGTTGGATGCTGGATTAAACCCCAAAAAGGGAGGGTGATTCGTATGGAGTGGACAATGTTGCTGTTAGCTGGTGGGAAATCAAGCCGTATGGGAGTGAATAAGGCCCTGTTGACCATAGGTGGCGTTGTGAACATTTCAAGAGTGGCATCCGTATTGAAAAAGGTATCAGAAAACATTCTGGTCATTACGAATACATTTGAAGATTATCGTTTTCTGCAACTTCCGTTAATACCGGATTTACATAAAGATCAAGGACCACTTGGGGGATTGCATGCAGGGATGGCCTCCTCGAAAACGGAGCTCCAATTCCTTACAGCCTGTGATATGCCGTTTGTGAGTGCAGCTGCCATAAATGATATCATATCCTATTATGAACCTGAATTCGATGCAGTCATTCCGGAGATAAATGGCAGGATTCAGCCGCTTTTTGCTGTTTATCATAAAAGATGTCTTCCTGTACTGACAGAATGTTTATTGAAAAACGAATTAAAAATGAGTCTGTTTTTGGAAAAGATTTCGGTGAAAATCATGAAGGAAAGCGACTTTAAGATATATCATGAAAATCCTGAACATTTTCAATACCTTTTTTTCAATATGAATACGAGGGAAGATTATCAAGAGGCAGGTTATATTAGCCAAACCGAATTATATAAAAAGGATGGTAGACATGAATTATAAAATTTCAAAAGAGCCGATTGTCATCCAGGAAGTGATTGATAAAGTAGTAGAGAGGAATGCAGGTGCCGTCACGACCTTTATTGGTACAGTGAGGGAAATGACGAAAGGAAAAAAGACCCTCTTCTTAATTTACGAAGCATATGAACCGATGGCCATCAAAAAATTAGAGCAAATCGGATCTGAGATCAAGGAGCGTTGGCCTGATGCGGAAACGGCGATCACCCATCGTGTAGGTAAACTTGAAATCACGGATATCGCAGTCGTAATTGCCGTTAGTACGCCACATCGAAATGATGCATATGAGGCAAACAGGTATGCAATTGAAAGAATTAAAGAAATCGTCCCGATTTGGAAAAAAGAACATTGGGAGGATGGGGAGACATGGGTCGGAAACCAGTTGGAAACCGTTTCATATCCAAAAGGAAAACCGGAAGAGGTGGATATCAATGATTAATGTACTTTTATTTGCCCAATTGAAAGATGCGTTAGGCAAAGAGACTCTTTCTATAGAAGGAAATGGAATGAGTGTGGCCCAGCTAAAAGGAAAGATGAGGGTGGAATTTCAATTGGAAGGTCTTGAATCCGTGATGACAGCGGTCAATGAAGAATTTGCCGACGATGACACGGTTCTATCTGATGGAGATACAGTAGCTTTCATTCCACCTGTCAGCGGAGGCTGAGAGAATCGGATCGAATTGGAGGGGAGGGTTTACAGTGAAAGAGCGTTATTCAAGACAGACTTTATTCGCCCCCATTGGTGAAGGCGGCCAATTGAAAATCTTGAAGAAGCATGTCTTACTTCTAGGGGCAGGGGCTTTGGGATCTGCTAACGCCGAGGCCCTTACTCGTGCGGGAGTAGGGAAGCTTACAATTGTCGACAGGGATTATGTGGAGACTAGTAATTTACAGCGCCAACAAATGTATACGGAACGGGATGTCGAGGAGAATCTGCCAAAAGCAGAAGCGGCAAAGCGTCATTTATTTGAAATCAATCATGAAGTTGAAGTGAATGCCATCATCATGGATGCAACCGCCCAGAACCTTGAACAGCTGCTTGGTGATGTTGATTTGATATTGGATGCGACCGATAATTTTGAGACACGGATGATTATAAATGATTTGTCACAAAAGCTTCAAATACCTTGGATTTATGGGGCATGTGTGGGGAGTGTGGGCATGACTTTGACCATTCTTCCCGGACAGACGCCATGTTTGCACTGTTTACTTAAATCTATCCCCATTCAAGGAATGACCTGTGACACAGGAGGAATCATATCGCCAGCTGTAACGATGGTAGTGGCACACCAAACTGCCGAAGCTTTGAAAATCCTTGTTGAAGACTGGAAATCGGTTCGACCTGCACTTGTTACTTTTGATCTGTGGAGGAATCAATACCAAACCGTTCGATTAACAAAAGCTAAAAAGAAAGATTGTCTCTCTTGCGGAGATCAGAGGACATATCCCTTTTTAACTATGGAAAACGCAACGAAAACTGCGGTTCTTTGCGGAAGGGATACTGTACAGGTAAGACCGCCAAAACCTTTGAAACTTCAACTCGATAAATTAGCCAAGGAACTGAATGGCAGCGGCTATTTGGTAAAATTCAATCCATTTCTACTCTCTTGTGAAAAAGCCGGGGAACGTATTGTCATTTTCAAGGATGGCCGGGCGTTGATTCACGGCACGAAGGACATGGTCCATGCAAAGGCCACGTACCAAAGAATTCTGGGTTAATGAATATAAAAAACGAGGCTGCCGATTAAGGAGCCTCGTTTTTTATGAATCCATATAGGGTAATGGTTTTCGGGTATTAGTGTGTAACCCCGCTTTTTTCTTATTTGGAAGCAACGATGACGACTTTTCCTTCGTCAAGCACTTCCTCGTAACGTTCTGCCTCCATATCACTAAGGCCAAGGTTGCTCATTCGATTACGAAGTTCATCGCCGCGTGATTTAAAGAGATTTCCAACGGAATCAAGGAAACCCTGTTCCTTCATGCCTACATCTTCTGTATTTGTATTCTCGGTAAGGTGTTTTGAACGGGTTTTATCATGGGCAAACAAATATACATCGTCCTTCGTATAACCTGATGTGACTAGTTCATCGATTTTTTCCTTTGCTTGTAAACCGTTTTCTACTACATGTACTTGATACATATAAACTCCTCCTTGAATTTCAGTGTAAGATTCTCTTGGATATAGGTAAATGGAATCTTGCTTATTACAGTTCTTGATTGGCTATAGTAGTATATAACCTTATTTGGTTACCGATAAACATTTATACCGAATTTATTCAGTAAGTGGTGAAGCGGAACACCTTCTGGATGCGGTAGGTCAAGTATTTGAAGACAGGCAGTTTCTTCTGATATTCACTGTAATCAACGGTGTATGTTCCATTTTGATTTGTCCATAGTCTTTGAAAATAGCTATCGACATCATTAGAAACGTCCGCATCATTTGGAGCATGGATTTCAACATTGGCTTCAAGGTTATAGTCATCTAGATTACGTGATGTATAATTAGCCGATCCTCCAAGAATAATCGTTTCATTAGCCTTTTGGATCATCATCAACTTTGTATGGAACTGTTCTTTATCTGTTTTGTACCAGCGGATCGAGATATTTTCATCCCCAAGTTTTTCGAATTCAGCGGCAACTGGAAGATTAGGAAGCCCGATTTTCTCACTTCCGAAAGCATTTTGATTCGGATCCAATATCATTTGGATCTTTACACCACGTTTAGCTGCATCGGTTAATGCTTCGACAACATCACGATCGGCAATGTAGAACATGGCAAGATGGATCTTGTCGCCTTTTTCTGCATCCTTTATTACTTTAAGGACATGTTTATTGATTTTTCCTTCCGTTAGCAATTGTACCGATATCGGTCCTTTATCTGCTGATGCCCCTTTGAACTCAGGAAATGACTTTGGACCTCCCGAGAATTTCGAAGCTGCTTCTTCGGCTTTAACAAAGTCGCCGATGATATTCCCATCCATCTGAAACGCAATATTGGAATGGAATCCACTTGCGTCATGAGGATTGGCAGAAGAGATGATGGCCGTTTTTTCGGTAGCGACCACTTTTCTATGATTGGCCTTAATATTCATCAGTCTAAGATAAGAACGAAAGGTGACCTTTGGTGCGCTTTTAGCCATTGGATTCACAATCCATCCTTTCCCGCTTTCACCGAACCATTGGAAAAAGGTCCGATACACACCTGAATAGAGGGGATTCGGATCCCGAAGCCGGTCTAAGTTGGTAACGATGACATCAATGCCATTTTTCTTCATCGTTTCCAATGCCTCTAACTGGTAGGCATTATAGGAAGTATTCACTTCATCAGTAATGAAGATAACCTGGAGGTCAGGTTTCTTTTTCTTCTGTTCAACCAGTTTATCCTTCAGATTCTCGGTTAACTTCGGGAAGTTCATCTTTTCATCATAAAAAGCATTAAACAAAAACATATCGATTACGATAAAAGAATCAGCGTCTTCTATGGCTTGATTTATGGTTTGGAAAATTCGCTGCTCATGTTGCAGATTCCCTTGTTCATCGTGATAGGAAAGGTCATAGATGAAATCAATATCCTCGACATGATGAACCTTCCCTTCATAAGAAATGCCATCAGGGAGAGGCTTGTAGCTGTTATAGACGATTACGGCCGTAATGACGATCAAAATGCAGACAAGCAGATAAAACAGTTTTCTTTTATACCATTTTTTCATAGGGAATCCTCCAACATGGATAAATTGCTTGCTAACTATCTATTTTCCCACATAGGGGTATATAGAAACATAAATCTTAATCTATGGAAAAAGGTAAGGCGATTAGTTTGATATAATATAGTTTCAAAAGGTTGAAAGGGGCTGTGGCACATGGAAAAGCAGTTATTAACAAATGATTGGTGGCCTCTATTGGAAGAGGAATTCAAAAAAACATATTACCAGGAGCTAAGGGAATTTATAAAGCAGGAGTACAGTCAGCAAGTCATTCACCCGGAACAAGATGATATCTTCAATGCGCTTCACTATACCTCTTATGAAGACGTAAAGGTTGTCATCCTTGGACAGGACCCTTATCATGGCCCGGATCAAGCGCATGGCCTTAGTTTTTCAGTTAAGCCGGAGGTTCGCATCCCGCCTTCTTTAAGAAATATCTTTAAAGAGTTACACACTGATCTAGGATATGAGGCTCCTGATAATGGTTACCTTGTTGAATGGGCGGGACAGGGGGTGCTTCTATTGAACACAGTCTTGACTGTCCGCGAGGGAGAGGCTCATTCACACCGAGGAAAAGGATGGGAAAATTTCACGAATCAAGTTATTCGCCTATTGAATGAACGTCCGAAACCGGTTGTATTCATCCTGTGGGGGAAACCTGCTCAATCCAAAATCCCTTTGATTGATGAAACCCGTCATAGAATCATTAAGTCCGTCCATCCTAGTCCGCTGTCTGCCTCCCGTGGTTTCTTTGGCAGCAAACCTTTTTCCAAAACAAATCAGTTGCTGGTGGAAATGGGGGAATCCCCAATTGATTGGAAAATCTCGAAGCGATGATATGGGCAAGAAAAAGGAACGGGTGAATTGTATGGCGTGCTGTCATTTCTATATAACTTGGGATCCCAGGTTTCCAAAGGGCTGCCGTGCGTTTCAATTCAAAACATCAAACCTGCCCTCTCTTGAGGTCTTTCGTTCTTCAGGACAACCATGCTTGAAATTTCACTCCAAGCCAATTAAAAAGTAGGGATATGCAAGGTGTTTTCTTCTCTGATTTTTGCTATGCTAGTTATGAAAGTTTTGACCTGTAAATAGACGAGGTGGTAAAGGTGGATATTTCATCAAGACAAATGTTAGATAAAATCGAAGAGCTTGTTTTGAAAGCGAAACAGGCAAATTCAGAAGATAAGGTGCAGGGGTATGTAATTGCCATTAAGTCCCTTTGTGAAGTAATGGTTGATGAAAAGGCTGGGAACATCAGCATCCCGAAGCCAATCACATTGAGCCAGCCCGTTATGTCGGCTACATCGAATGTAGAACCGGTTAAAATGGAAGAAGCCAATGGGGAATCCTTGTTTGATTTTTAAATTAGAGTAGGGGAGCGAAATCATAGTGAAACTGTTCATCATTTTAGGTGCATTGAATGGGTTTATTGCTGTAGCACTAGGTGCATTCGGTGCACACGGACTGGAAGGGAAAATTCCTGATAAATATTTAGAAACATGGCAAACCGCTGTTCAATATCAAATGTTCCATGCGGTGGGTTTATTAGTGCTTGGTTTATTGGCTGGGAAGATTTCAAGTCCGCTAATCAACTGGTCCGGCTGGCTCATGCTAATAGGAATCATCCTGTTTTCCGGTAGTCTATTCGTTCTTAGCGTTACGCAAATCAAGGTCCTGGGAGCAATCACACCGCTTGGCGGAGTCTCATTCTTGGTTGCTTGGGTCCTAATGATCATTGCTGCATATAAATACTTGTAATGAAGACAGCTGATCTTCTTAGGTCAGCTTAATTAGAAAAGTCCCCCCAATAAAGAAGAGCCTCAAAATCAAATAGATTCTGAGGCTCTTCTTTATGGAAGTTTCTTCACCTTGGCGGATAGGTGGCAAGCCCAGCGCCTCCAAATGGATAGTCATATTCGATTTCCTCATCAAACGTTACATAATCTAAGTATACCATCGGAATTAAGTATCGTTTTCCCGTTTCAGGGTCGCTTATGATCAAATGATCGCGTCCTGCAGCCTCGATGATTCCTTTGAAGATCACTGCATTCCATTCCGTGTTGTTTTCAAACGTGGTATAAACAGTGGCTAATTTCCCTTTATTCAAACGCAAAATGTTCTCGATGTACGACGCTTCGACCGGTAGCATGCCAGGTATCTGTGGTCCGGAAGTGCCTCCGTTCATCATCATGGGCACTTGTTGTTGCGTGCCTCCATTCATCGTCATGGGCACTTGTTGTTGCGTGCCTCCATTAGTGGGCATTTGTGGCTGTTGGTATGCTTGCTGCTGGTAACCCTGTTGCGGGTTAGGATTCTGCTGCCGCAGGTTAGGCTCATTATTTTCATAGGGGTAATAGGGGCTTCCTCCGTACGGGTAATTACCATAAGGATTATTTTGTGACATTGCATTCCCTCCTAAAAGGTTTATTTGATTTTGTGGAATTTGGACAATCCGAGAGTGTGGAATGGGAGAAACAGTGCGATTTATAGCGACCGGTAGTTCTGGATAATCCCCGGGTGGCTTAAAAAACCACAATGAATTTGAGTGATACGTAACGGTTGCCGTTCATGTTTTAATTCGAACCCTCTTGTCTGCTAATGAATGGAAGTAACGTTCCTTCACCTCGCTGAAGTCAGGAAATTTTCCTGAAGCTGAATGGGACTGTGAAAAAATAAATTCATCACTATTGAAAATGTATGGGATATGCATTGGTTTTATTCCAAAGATGGGGAAAAATAAAAAGGAGTGGACGCAAAAGGAAAAAGCTTCCGGAAACCGGAAGCTCATCGTCTTATACGTATAAGAAAGAAGGTACGTTTTCTTCCGGCAGGATATTGCCTACAAAGAAAGAACCAAATGCAGCGTATCGTGCACTCACTTCATCAAAACGCATTTCATAGATCAATTTTTTAAATTGAAGGACATCATCCGCGAATAGTGTAACGCCCCATTCATAATCGTCAAAACCGACAGAACCGGAAATGATTTGTTTTACTTTACCGGCATAACTGCGGCCAATCAAGCCGTGGGAACGCATTAAGCCTTTGCGTTCTTCCATGGAAAGCATATACCAGTTATCATCTCCATCACGACGCTTGTCCATTGGATAGAAGCATACATGTTTCGCTTTTGGAAGTATCGGATAAAGTCTAGAACGAACATGAGGGTTCTGATAAGGGTCCTCACCATCTCCACTTGCCAAGTAATTGCTTAATTCCACGACGGAAACGTATGAATAAGCGGGGATTGTATACTCGGCAAGCTTCGTTTTGTTGAATTCATTTTCAATTATATTCAATTCTTCCATGGTTGGGCGGGCAAACATTAGCATGAAGTCCGCTTTTTGACCAACGATGGAATATAGGGCATGGCTGCCTTCGTTGTCGCTTTGTGTCATATTCCATTTATCCAGTAAACCTTGGAATTCTGAGATAGCCAATTGGCGTTCGTCACTTGATAAGGTTTTCCAAGAAGCCCAGTCGATCAGACGGAAGTCATGTAAACAATACCAGCCATCCAGTGTTTGTGCTGCTTCACTCATTACGATCACTCCTAAGTCTTATTATAACTTTAATATATCATAGTTTCAGTATAAGGAAATTTATATCAACCCGCAAACACCATCACTGTTTTTCGGTGTTCAAACAAATTTCAAATTTACGGAATGGTTGGTGACCAAAGTGGCTGGAATTTACCTAGCTGCTAGAGTATTCTTAAAAGAAGACGACTATGGAATTCTTGCCGAATGGTTAAATATAGGAAAAACAGGGGAAACGTATCTAAAAAAGGAGGAAGAGCCAGTGAGTGATTTATTTGAAATTTTGGAATCGAAAGTTATGGGGCATAATTTAAAGATCGTTTTTCCAGAAGGGTTGGATGAACGGATTTTGGGAGCGGCAGGCAGGCTTGCCAAAGCTAAACTGGTGACACCTGTATTGATCGGGGATATCGGGTTGATTCAAGAGAAGGCAAAGGATTTGAAAATCTCCCTTGATGCAATCGAAATATATGATCCGAAGAATTATATCATGATGGATGAAATGGTTGAAGCGTTTGTGAAGGTCCGTGAAGGTAAAGAGACTGATATACAAGCACGTGAAATCTTAAAGGATGAGAACTATTTTGGAACCATGCTCGTCCATATGAAACTGGCACATGGAATGGTGAGTGGTGCAACGCATTCGACTGCCGATACGGTTCGCCCCGCCCTAAGGATCATCAAGACAAAGCCAGGCGTCCAAAAAACATCGGGTGTATTCATCATGGTCCGGGAAGAAGAAAAATATGTCTTCGCGGATTGTGCGATAAATATAAACCCTGATTCCCAGGACCTGGCCGAAATCGCAATCGAAAGTGCGAAGACTGCACTAATGTTCGATATCGAACCGCGTGTGGCTATGTTGAGCTTTTCTACGAAGGGGTCGGCAAAATCACCCGAGACGCTAAAAGTAGTCGATGCCGTCGAATTGGCAAAAGAAATGGATCCTGAAATCATTTTGGATGGGGAATTTCAGTTTGACGCGGCTTTTGTTCCTTCGGTAGCAAGAAAAAAAGCACCGGATTCCCTTATTCAGGGGGATGCGAATGTTTTTATTTTCCCAAGCCTCGAAGCAGGGAACATTAGCTACAAGATGGTACAGCGCTTGGGTGGCTTCGAAGCGGTCGGCCCGATCCTTCAGGGGCTGAACCGTCCTGTAAATGACCTTTCGAGGGGATGCAGCGAAGAGGATGTATATAAGCTGGCAGTCATTACAGCGGCACAGGGGATTGTGGCGCAGTATCAATAGGCCGCTTGAGGATAAAAAGTAGAGGGAGATTCGTATGAGTGAAACAGATTCATTATTAATGCAACAAGAGTGGCGGGTTATTGATCAATCCTCCGTTGGACCTCAGTTTCCTGCTCTAGAGTCCTTTGCGATGGATGATACATTTTGCGCTTCCGTAGGGTCAGGTAAATCAGCAGCCGTAGCAAGAGCGTGGGTACACCATCGAACCATCGTCCTGGGTATACAGGATACGAAGTTGCCCTTCCTTAAAAAGGGTTTGGATCATTTAAAAGAACATGATCATCAGGCCATTGTAAGGAATTCCGGAGGGCTGGCAGTCGTGCTGGATGAGGGGGTCCTGAATTTTTCGCTCATTTTTCCTGAAAATGAGCGAAAAATTGAAATCAATCGTGGATATGATGCGATGTGGGAGCTTGTCCAATTGATGTTTTCCGATTTCCCAGTCACGATGGAGGCAAGGGAAATCGTCGGTTCCTATTGTCCTGGAAGTTATGATTTAAGTATAAATGGGCAGAAGTTTGCGGGCATATCCCAACGCAGGATTCGTAATGGCGTAGCGGTGCAAATCTATTTGTGTGTTAATGGAAGCGGGGCTGAACGTGCCAGTCTCGTTAAGGGTTTTTATGATGCAGCTAAAGGAAATGCAGAAACCAAATTCGTTTATCCTGATATCGTCCCTTCGGTAATGGCATCCCTTACAGAATTATTGGGCGTGCAATTGAGTGTTCAGGATGTGATGCTCAGATTCCTTCATGTCTTGAAGGAACATAGCGGAAAGATATTCTCTGACACTCTTTCTGTTCAGGAATGGCCGTTATATGAGGCATACTTGACAAGAGTGGTGGAACGCAATGATAAAGTATTCGATTCAATAAAGGATTGATATGCAAAAGGCTGTTCCTGTGTCAGGGACGGCCTTTTGCATGTAATACGACTTTAGCATTCACTGAAACTGTAAAAGGGACTGTATGATAGGCAGCAGAGGTATAATCACCGAACATCCTTGGACGATTTTATCCTTTTTTCTTGGCCATGAAAAAAAGAGCCTTGTTGGCTCCCTTTTTCGGATAAACATGGGTGAATGGCCTTTAGCATGTGGTTGATCTATGTAACTGAACCCCACATTATCAAATTACTCAGCCATTTTTTCCAAATTTCCATTCCGGTCCATCTTGAACTTAGTTGCCGGACGTTCCTCTTCTTCTAACAAGACCAGCTTTCTTGCTCGGTTCATGATATTCATCAAAGTTTCATAATCTTCCTGCATCAAGCCGCTGTTTTGTTCTAAGTGGCTGATTTTATTCTCCAAATCTTCGTTTCGCTTTTTCAGTCCTTTAATTTCGAGCTTCAATCTTTCATTTTCGGTTTTTAATACTTCGGCTTGAAGCATACGGCCATTCATAGATTCCAAATACGCGATGACGGTATCTAGGTTCATGGCTTTTTCCAAAGTTACTGGAGTGTTCTGTGGCTTAGGAGCGAGAGCTTCAGCCACAACGAATTCTTCTGCTGCTTCATAATTGGTGGTATCGACTTCGGATTGCAAGTCTAGTTCCTCTTCTTGTACTTGAGAAACCACTATGTCCGAAATCGTTGGGGACGGCGGTGTATAAAGAAGCCGTTTTTTCCCTCCTTGATCTTTTCCAAGAATCCTTTGCCGTTGCTTACGCTGTTTCTTGGCAAGGGATAGCGCTTTATCATAATTATGGCGGACAACTGCATTCCAGCGGAATCCGCATGCGGCAGAGGTGCGATTCAACTTATCTCCTACCTCTTCAAATGCATTTAGCTGAGTGCTGCCTTCTCGCACATGGCGTAATACCGTTTCTGCCAAAAGCAAATCATCTTCTTCTGTCCAGGCGTCTTGACGAACCTTCATTTCTACATACTCCCTTTCTGGTAACTTTTAAAATAAATAACTATATAAAATATCGTGTGGCAGTGATTTATGGAGTGTTCTACTAGCATTTTGGACAAAATTTGGATTTTTTATACAAAAAGGTTGAAAGGATACTAGTTTTTTGATTAATTACATCATTTACTAGCGGCTGCCCTTTCCTTTTCACATCATCCAGCCCTCTTGATATTCATAAGTAGAAACGGTAAAATACCTTTTAGTCATATAAATGGAAAGAAAAATAGTTTGTCATGGAAAGGATGGTGCCGGAGGATGTCCAATGAATTCAGAGTGTGTGATGACTGCTTGGCGGTAAACATCAAAACATTGATCCCCCGTCTTGAAAAGCTTGATCCCGACGCGAAAATTGAAGTGGGCTGTCAATCCTATTGCGGTCCTGGCAGAAAGAAATCATTTGCCTTCGTCAATAACCGTCCAGTTGCTGCACCGACAGAAGACGAGTTACTAGATAAAATCAATAAAAAACTAAAGTAGGATCCATGAGATATAGTTGGAGTGGATTGTTTGCTTTTGATAAATGGAACAAGCTGTTCATCACCCAGATTCAACAAACTGCGGTGATTTTTTATTTCCTTATTTTCGAGACTAAACCCGACGGGAACTTCCGTTTTCTTACAAAATGACCCCTCTTACTAGAAAGGGGAAAGTTAGGGTTTTTTGTCAAAACACGCTATAATGAGTGCATCGAGATTATGAAAAAGAGGGTAGTTCATGGAATATTCCGGCGAAAAATTACAAGAAGAAAAAGTATTCAAGGACCCGGTGCACCGATATATACATGTTCGTGATCGGGTTATATGGGATTTAATAGGAACGAAGGAATTCCAGCGTCTTCGAAGGATCAAACAGCTGGGAACGACTTATTTAACCTTTCATGGTGCGGAACATAGTCGGCTTAGCCATTCGCTTGGAGTATATGAGATAGTTCGGAGAATCGTCGATGATGTTTTCGAGGGCAGACCGGAGTGGAAACCTGAGGAACGGTTACTATCCCTATGTGCAGCCCTTCTGCATGATTTGGGCCATGGTCCCTTCTCTCATTCTTTTGAAAAGGTGTTTGACCTGGATCATGAGCAATTCACGCAGCAGATAATCGTCGGCGATACGGAAGTGAATAAGATCCTCCTTCGAGTAGGGCGTGATTTCCCGAAAAAAGTGGCAGAAGTCATAGCGAAAACCTATAAAGGCAAATTAGTAGTCAGCCTGATTTCAAGTCAGATCGATGCTGATAGAATGGACTATTTACAGCGTGATGCTTACTTCACTGGCGTGAGTTATGGACATTTCGATATGGAAAGGCTTTTGCGTGTAATGAGGCCCAGGGAAGAACATGCCGTCATAAAACAAAGCGGGATGCATGCGGTTGAGGATTATATCATGAGTCGCTACCAAATGTATTGGCAGGTTTACTTCCATCCAGTTACGAGAAGTGCGGAGGTCATACTTACCAAGATTCTACATAGGGCGAAACATTTATATGAATCCGGTTATGAGTTTGCTCAAGAACCGCACCATTTTTATTCATTGTTCAAGGGAGAAGTGACTTTAACGGACTATTTGAAAATGGATGAAGCGGTGATGCTCTATTATTTCGAAGCATGGGAAGAGGAAAACGATGCGATTTTAAAAGATTTATGCACTCGCTTCGTTAACCGTAAACTATTTAAATATGTGGAATTCCATCCATCGAACAGTCAAATGAACAGATTGATGGAATTAAGGACTTTATTCAAGAAGGCGGGCATCGATCCGGATTATTATCTCGTCGTAGATTCTTCATCGGATCTGCCGTATGATTTTTACCGGCCAGGTGAGGAAGAGGAGAGACTGCCGATTCACTTGCTGAAAAATAATGGCGAAATTCGGGAATTATCGCGTGAATCCGAAATTGTCGATGCAATTTCAGGAAAAAGAAGAACGGATCATAAGTTGTATTATCCAGCAGATTTATTGCGTGATGAATCTACGAAGAAAAATATAAAAAAACAGATTCGTAAGCTTTTGGAGCTATCGGATTAAAGTGGTACATTTTTGGTGAGGAGTGACGAGCCTTGTTTAAGGATCATGCAAACATTATCAATGCAATTTCTACTGCCGGTGAAATCTCGGGTCGGAAAAAATTACAAAAAATCGTTTATATCGCGAAGAAGCTGTCCTTCCCATTTCATGAAAAGTTTCAGTTTCACTTTTACGGACCATATTCGGAGGAGTTAACCTTGCGGATTGAAGAGCTCTGCGAAATGGGTTACTTGAATGAAGTAAGGGAAAAAAAAGCAGGGTATTATCAGTATTGTTATTCGATTACGGACGCCGGCCAGGATTTCCTATCCATCCAGGAAGTGGAGATGCCAGCTCTTGAGGCATGCTTACTGGATATGAACGAACAGAATGCCCGGTTTTTGGAGCTTGTTTCAACGGTGTTATACTTTGACACGCTTGAAAAAGAAGAAGTCACCGAGAAAATTTTCACGCTGAAAAGCAAACAAAAATATACGCTTGAAGAAATTGATGAGGCATATGAATATATTGAGCAGTTAAAAACAAAAGCTAAGCCGAATTGATGGCTTAGCTTTTCCCCATTATGTAAAGCTCATTGATCGCTTTTACGGACACCGGCTACTGCCAAGTGATTTTTTGACATTTCTTCAATGAAAATCGTAACGGCTTCAGCTGGTGCTCCAGTTGTTTCCGTAACGGCTGCAGTCACCTTTTCAACTAAAGCTTTCTTTTGTTCGTCTGTACGGCCTTCAAGCATTTTGACTGTTACATATGGCATCTCTCATTCCCCCCTTCCTCTCTCATCTTGTAGTGTTTCACAATGGAAAAATAATTGCAAGACACGGAAGTCAGAGTTTTTTCACTTCTTGCTCTTTTGATGTATACTAACGGTAATAAATATTGGGGGAGAAGCTATCAATGCAATTCTTGGAGCAAATAGAACGGTTTTTGTTTTATCCTTTGGAACAGCTTCCATATGTCATTGTGTCACTGTTAATCGCATTTACGGTTCATGAATTTTCACATGCCTATGTAGCCAATAAGTTCGGTGACCCGACTGCAAAGAATGAAGGAAGAGTCACATTGAATCCGATTTCGCATTTGGATCCGATCGGAACTCTGTTAATATTGATAGCCGGATTTGGTTGGGCGAGACCTGTACCGGTTAATCGTTTTCATTTCAAGAATCCAAAATTGGCAGGGGTGCTTGTCTCTTTTGCCGGTCCGTTCAGTAATTTGCTTGTTGCAATTTTGGGGTATTTGATTTTTTATGGGTTGCTGGCGGCAGGCGTTGGACCTGATTTACCGTTCTTCGTTCAGCCATTCTTCGAGGTGCTCATCAACTTAAATATCCTTTTGTTTGTATTTAATCTGTTACCGCTGCCGCCGCTCGATGGTTATAGGATCGTACAGGATCTTGTTTCAGCTGACTTGCGGGCAAAAATGACCCAGTATGAACAATATGGCTCACTGATTTTTTTGATTCTGATCATCACACCGCTGAGCAAGTATACAATTGGCCCGATTTTGAACAATGTTGTACCATTGGTAGGCGACGTCCTGAGTCGGTTCTTTACACTTTTTCTTTTTTAAACGATAGGAAATGACAAACCATAAAGGGGGATATAAACATGGAAGAACAACCAAAGAAAAAGGTAGGCTTCAATATTATAAAAAACGACCCTACAGAAGGTCATGGCGGATATGGAGCAGGTGTTTTAACGCTCGATAATATTTCTCCGGTCATAATCGATGTGGATGCAGGTGAAGCCGAGGTCGATATCGGCGCGATGCATGCAAGGAGTGCAGTGGAAAAAGGAATTAAATTTTTAAAGACTAAAGAAGAGGTCCCGAATGCCAAACCTTACTGGCTTGTTTGGGTGACCATTGAAGCCACTCAAAATGGTCCGCACTATGCAGGTGTGACAGCTTGTGAAATGACGGTCGACCGCTCAATTAGACGTGGTTATAAATCGCTTCCGGAGCATGTTAACCGGATGGATAAATCACTGAAACGGCAAATCATCGTCGAGGACATGGATGATAAATCCAAACGTATACTTGCAGACTTCCTGAAAAACCATGATGCAGGAATGTGGGAGCGCTCTTCTGCACTGCTCAAGGAGTCATTGACGGTTTGAATCTGATTTAATCGATGAAATGTTAGGTTTAGTGAAAAATTCACTTGTAGGAAACGGATAAAATAAGTAAACTTAAAGACAGCAGTTTAGACACTGTGGAACTAGGACAGAAAAACCCCGAAGCCGCTACCGGCTTCGGGGTTTTTCGTTATCCCCATGGTTTTAAGACTTTTTTGTACCACGGTGCCTTCTTTTGTTCTTCTCCTTTTGGGGCATGTTTCGGGCTTTCACCCTTAAAGTGCTCGGCACAGTATTCGACAGGTTCGGAGCCTTTAACATAATAAGTAAGTCTTGAGGCAGGACAATCCTTTGTTGCCAATTTTCCACTGACGGGATTCACGTTTACCCCGATTACGTTTTCCGTTTCCTTAAACGATTTTGCTGGTTTACCTTGTAGGCCCTTTTCCATATAAGAAGCCCAGATTTTCTTTGCATAGCCTTTTTCAGCAGGGTTCTCGATCTTTTTACCTTGATCATATCCAGTCCATACTCCAGCTACAAGCTCCGGTGTGTAACCAATCATCCAGCTATCCGTCGGGGTGGAACCTGATTTGCCGGCATATGGGCGGGTCAGCTGGGAGCTGATGGTGCTGCCGGTCACTTTCGTATAGCCATTTAAGGTTTCATCAAAAACCCCGGTAAGCATCTGAGTCATGACAAAGGCCTTATCCTCATCCAAAATCTGTTCCGGTTTCTTATTTCCATCAAAAATCACTTCACCTTTTTGATTTTCAACCTTTTTGATGAACACGGGTTCAACCTTCTTGCCGCCGTTAGCCAGAATGCTGTACGCATTCACCATTTCAATCGCCCTTACACCTGACGTACCAAGTGCAAGGGATGGAACGGCATCCATTTTCGCCGTGATGCCGAAACGATGCGCTGTATCAACCAGGGTCTGTTCCCCAAGGAACAGGTGCGTTTTTACGGCGAAGATGTTATCGGAAAGAGCAATGGCCTGAGCCATCGTTATTTCGCCTTCCGCATATTGATGGTTGTAATTATGCGGTGTATATGACGAGTGACCATCATCGAAAGAAAATGTAGTAATCTCACTTTTTAAAGTGGTAGATGGTGTGAAACCATTCTCCAGCGCTGAGTAGTATAGCAATGGCTTCATCGTGGAACCGGGCTGGCGAACAGCCTGTGTAGCTCGATTGAATGGCGACTCCGCATAATCTTTACCACCGACCAGTGCACGGACTTCCCCGGTGTCCGGATCCATTGCCACTATCGAAGCTTGAATCCCTGAAGACTTGGGTATGGTAGTGGAAAGGACCTCTTCGGCAACATCCTGCTGGGTTTCATCCAGTGTGGTATAGACCTTAAGTCCGCCTAGCTCGATCGTCCGGTCATCTAAATGAAGCTGTGATTTTAAAGCCTGCTTGACCGCATCCTGGAAATAAGGAGCGGTTTTATTGGTGACCGTTCCGTGCTCGCCCTTTAATGTAAGGGATGTTTGCAATGCTTCCGCGATGTTTTTTCCTGAAATGTAGCTTTTGTTTTTCATGGCTTGCAGGACAACTTTCTGCCTTGATTTCGCTTTTTCAAAGTTATCCAATGGAGAATAATTTGACGGACCTTTTGGTATTCCGGCCAGCATGCTCGCTTCAGGAAGAGTCAAATCCTTGGCATCCTTGCCAAAGTAATATTGACTTGCAGCTTGGGCTCCATATGCGCCATGGCCATAGTAAATCGTATTTAAATAGCCTTCTAGAATTTCCTTTTTTGAGTAGTTCATTTCTAAACGTACAGTATAGAAGGCTTCATTGAGTTTCCGCGACCACGTTTTGTCATGACCCAGAAAAAGGTTCCTGGCATACTGCTGGGTAATGGTGCTTGCACCCTGGACTTTGGACATTGCTTTGATATCCGCAAGGATGGCACCGCCGATCCGTTTTATATCAAATCCATTATGAGTGTAAAATTGACGGTCCTCAACAGCGACAGTTGCTTTGATGAGCTGTGGTGAAATCGAATCCATTCCGGCCCAATAACGTTTCTGGCCATTATCGGTTTCCCCGATCACATTTCCGCTATCACTATAATAGAGAGTGGACTGCGGCACGACCAAAGGAGGCGGACCTAATATTTTTGCATAAATCAGTAAGGAGAGAAGCAATACAAAGAGTATAGTGAGCCCGATTGTGGCAAGGATAATGAAGGCCCGTACATATTTAGTTGTCCTTTTAAATCGTTCGCTTGGAATCAATTCCATTGCTTTCACCTCTCTTATCAGAAAAAGAATCTATTATCTATTACTATTATGGAAAAAAAAGAAATTTTTAAACATAAGAACTGCATTTACGAAATTTATCTTGCATTTCTGCTAGATTCGTCTATAATTTTTCTAGCTAATGACTATACCGATTTTGGGGAACCTATTAGGTGACTGACAATATGAAATGGAAAAGGAGCGTTAATAAATGAGCATTTGGTTTACTGAAAAACAAACAGAGAATTTTGGTATTACGATGAAAGTGAATCGTACTTTACATACGGAGCAAACTGAGTTTCAAAAGCTGGATATGATTGAAACGGAAGAGTGGGGCAATATGCTATTGTTGGATGACATGGTAATGACTTCACAGCGCGATGAATTCGTTTACCATGAAATGGTAGCCCATGTTCCTTTATTCACTCATCCTAATCCAGAAAACGTTTTGGTTGTTGGCGGAGGGGACGGAGGAGTTATCCGTGAAATCCTGAAGCATCCAAGCGTAAAAAAAGCTACATTGGTGGATATCGATGGGAAAGTCATCGAATACTCAAAGAAATTCTTGCCTGAAATTGCAGGCATGCTTGAAGATCCGCGTGTAGACGTACAAGTGGGGGATGGCTTCATGCACATCGCCAAAAGTGAAAATGAATATGACGTGATCATGGTCGACTCAACTGAACCTGTTGGACCTGCTGTCAATTTATTCACTAAAGGTTTTTATGCCGGGATTTCCAAAGCTTTGAAAGAAGATGGGATTTTTGTGGCACAATCAGACAATCCTTGGTTTAAAGCAGACTTAATTCGTGATGTACAACGTGATGTAAAAGAAATATTCCCAATCACTAGCCTTTATTTAGCGAATATCCCGACGTATCCAAGCGGCCTTTGGGCGTTCACGATCGGGTCGAAAAAATATAATCCATTAGAAGTGACGGAAGACCGTTTTCATGAAATCGAAACGAAATATTATACAAAAGAACTTCATAAAGCAGCTTTCGTTCTGCCTAAATTCGTTCAAGATTTAGTGAAATAAGGGAGGCGTGGACCATGAAATTCGATGAAGCCTATTCAGGCAATGTATTCATTAAAAGCCACCCAGTTTTTGAAGAATCTGAAGCTGTGCTATACGGTATGCCGATGGACTGGACCGTAAGTTTCCGTCCTGGTTCCCGCTTCGGCCCTACCCGGATTCGAGAAGTTTCGATTGGTTTGGAAGAGTACAGCCCATATTTAGATCGTGAATTAGAAGAAGTTAAATTCTTTGATGCCGGAGATATCCCATTACCATTTGGTAATCCGCAGCGCAGCATCGATATGATTGAAAAATTTGTCGACAGCTTGTTGGATGCAGGTAAGTTCCCAATGGGGATGGGAGGCGAACACCTTGTCACATGGCCTGTCATCAAAGCCATGTACAAAAAGTATCCCGATATGGCCATCATCCATATGGATGCCCATACAGATTTACGTGAGGATTATGAGGGAGAACCACTTTCCCATGCTTCCATCATCCGCAAATCCGCGGAGCTTATCGGTCCGAAAAATGTATACTCTTTCGGCATCCGTTCCGGTTTGAAGGAAGAATTCCAATGGGCAAAAGAAAACGGCATGCACATCTCTAAATTTGAAGTTCTTGAACCTCTTAAAGAAGTACTGCCGCAGTTAGCAGGGCGTCCTGTATATGTAACGATCGACATCGATGTTCTTGATCCAGCGCATGCGCCAGGAACGGGCACCGTAGATTGTGGGGGCATCACTTCAAAAGAGCTTTTAGCTTCGATTCATGAGATAGCCCGATCTGAAATTAATGTAGTCGGCTGCGATTTAGTTGAAGTTGCACCGATTTATGACCCATCCGAGCAGACAGCGAACACGGCGAGCAAGCTGATTCGCGAAATGATTTTAGGTTGGGTTCAAAAAGGTTAATGGATGGAAGACTTGACTGTTCCTGTTTTTTAGCAGGAATGGTCTTTTTTTATCCATCCCTGAAAAGAATTTACACCTGATTGACTCTTTTTTAATTCCACCCAATGGAGTCATTATTGCGTTAAAATCAAATGAATTGCAACAAGATGATTTCGACAGTTTATCCTCAATTTTTTGGAATTACATTTTATTTTCCGCTCCAAGTTGAAACTTCCTTGAAGAGTATTTATACTTATAAAGTTAAGAACGACATGATGAAGGAAGTGTAGCTTTGACTCTTCATGATATAGATAAGCATGCTATTAAAGTGACTTTACAGACAAAAATCAAGCATGGCTCAGAAACCGAAACGTATGAGCTGGTCACATTTGGTACAAAAATGTATAAAGGTTCAGATTTATATTTGCAATATAAAGAGGAAAGTGAAGTCGGTCAAACACAAACGACCATCAAGCACAAAAAGGATGAAACGATCCTGCTTAGAAATGGTGCCATTAAAATGAGGCAGCTTTTCCGCCTACAGGAAGCGACAAATGGACATTATGAAAGTATATATGGCAGGTTAGGGTTACGGACGACCACGAAGAAAATTCATCATCAATGGGATGAGCAGTCCAAACAAGGGAAACTTGTTCTTAAATATACGTTACATATGCAGGGAAGCGAACCCGGTCAATATGAGATGACGATTTCCTATAAGGAGGAAGCATAGCACATGAATATAGTAAAAGAGGTACAGGAAAAACTGAAAGAAGAAATTAAAGCGGCGGTCATTAAAGCTGGTTTAGCAACGGAAGAGCAGATTCCAAATGTTGTATTGGAACTTCCAAGAGATAAAACACACGGAGATTACTCCACGAATATGGCCATGCAATTAACGAAGGTTGCAAAGAAAGCACCCAAAATGATAGCAGAAGCAATCATCGAAAACTTTGACAATTCAAAAGCGTCCATTGAAAAAATAGAAATTGCAGGACCAGGTTTCATAAACTTCTACATGAATAATTCTTATTTGACAGAATTGATTCCTGTCATTTTGAAAGTGGATGGAGCATATGGGGAAAGTGACTTTGGAAAAGGTGAAAAAATCCAAGTGGAGTTCGTTTCCGCGAACCCGACCGGTGATCTCCATCTAGGTCATGCCCGTGGTGCAGCAGTAGGTGATACGTTATGTAATATCCTGTCTAAAGCAGGTTATGATGTTTCACGTGAATACTACATCAATGATGCAGGTAATCAAATCAATAATTTGGCCATTTCCATAGAAGCCCGTTATTTCCAGGCACTTGGCCTCGAAAAGGATATGCCTGAGGGCGGTTATCATGGCGAAGATATCATTGGAATCGGTAAAACGCTCGCAAGTGAATATGGGGATAAATATGTAAATGCGGATGAAAAGGAACGTTTTGAATTTTTCCGTGAGTACGGCTTGAAATATGAAATGGAAAAATTGAAAACGGACTTGGGAAATTTCCGTGTCGGATTTGATGTATGGTACTCGGAAACATCCCTATATGAAGACGGTAAAATTGATGAAGCCCTCAAAGTGTTGAGGGAAAGGGGCCATGTCTATGAGGAAGAAGGGGCTACATGGTTCCGCTCTACGGAATTAGGCGATGATAAGGACCGGGTGCTTATTAAACAGGATGGGTCTTACACATATCTGACACCTGATATTGCCTATCACCGGAATAAATTGGAGCGCGGCTTTGAAACGTTGATCAATATCTGGGGTGCGGACCACCACGGCTATATCCCGCGTATGAAAGCAGCGATCGAAGCGTTAGGGTACAAACGTGAGCAGCTTGAAGTGGAAATCATCCAGCTTGTTCACCTGTACAAGGATGGCGAGAAAATGAAGATGAGTAAGCGTACTGGTAAAGCAGTTACGATGCGTGATCTTATTGAGGAAGTAGGACTGGATGCAACACGTTATTTCTTTGCGATGAGAAGTGCGGATACTCATATGGACTTCGATTTGGATCTTGCGGTATCACAATCCAATGATAACCCGGTTTATTATGCACAATATGCTCACGCCCGCATTTCCAGCATTTTACGCCAAGGTGTGGAACAAGGGATCAGCTATGAAGGAATCACTGATTTCTCTTCCCTTTCTACTGAAAAAGAAGTGGAGCTTTTGAAGAAGTTAGGTGAATTCCCGCAGGCAATAGCGGAAGCAGCCGAAAAACGTATGCCTCACCGCATGACGAATTATATATTCGACCTCGCTTCCACATTCCACAGCTTCTACAATGCTGATAAGGTTTTGGATGTTGAAAAGTTGGAGAGAAGTAAGGCACGTCTAGGACTGGTTAAATCCGTCCAAATTACTTTAAAGAATGCATTAGCTATAATCGGGGTTTCGGCACCGGAAAAAATGTAATGGAAAAAGCGGCTGTTTCTAGCGAAACAGCCGCTTTTTTTTTTAGGTTAATTAGCACTCGACTGCACCGCCGCTCACCCTTTTTACACCACGAACCTTAGATATATCTTCAATCAGCTGCAGCATTGCCCGGTCCTTCATCTTGGCCTCGATCATGAAATCCACGTCCTGTCCAAGCTCTTTAAGAACTTTAAAAAGGGGCATGATAAAGTCCAAATCGATATAATCTGCATGCGAGCGAAATTCACCTGCCGATTTTGGGGATGAAATATGAATCTTTGGTACCGCCCCTGCCTGACTCCAAGTGGTGAACACCTCGGTGAGCAGCTCGTTAAGCGGCTCATCTGAAAGGTTTGCGAGATGATGGTGGTAATCGAATACAAGTGGGATGCCTTCCCTTGTACATACGCTCAGTGTTTCAGATGCTGTATACGTTTTATCATCATTCTCCAAAGTCATTCTTTCCTTGACATGCATAGGAAGCGATTTAAGGTTGTCATGAACCCTTACTATGGCGGACTCTTTATCACCATAGGCCCCACCGACATGGATATTGATGAAAGAGGTGTCCGCAATGCCCATTGCTTCCAGCATTTTATAATGGAACTCCATATCTTTTACGGCATTTTGTGTAATCTCAGGTTTAGGGCTGGTAAACAGCGTAAACTGATTGGGGTGAAAACTGACCCTCATCTTGTGTGCAGTAACCCAATCCCCAAGCTGTTTCCACTCTTTTTTAAAAGGAGTCACGAAATCCCATTCTATTTCGGGATGTGTGGCTAAAGGCACAATGGAACTGGACATCCGGTATATTTCTACTTGGTGGGCGGTGTTATATTGAAGGACCCTTAAGGTATTTTCAATGTTCTGCCGTGTCACACTCAGGAGTTTTTCCATCCCTTTTTCCGTGCCAAGTGTGCTATATCGCTTGAAAGTAAGTGTTTTAGCTGGAGAAGCTTCCCATAAACAGGTGGCGTTGGATACGAAACCAAATCTTATTTTCATTATATTTTTCTCCTTGAACAACGGGATTTCAAAGAAAAGGGGAAAGGATGGAAGCCAACGATTCTTTTACTGAACGGACTACATTCATGGAGGATAGCGCGTCCCCGCTTAATGGCTTGGATTCAGCTAGGTCGACCGCCAATTCCTTTTCTACATCTCTTATGAATGTCGGGTCAAATACCAGACAATTGATTTCACTATTTAAAAAACAACTGCGTTTATCAAAATTAGCCGTACCGATATCACAGATTGTATCATCAATCAGTATCACTTTGGAATGGTAGAACCCTTTTTGAAATTGCATGATTTCTGCCCCTTCTTTTAATAGTACCCGAAAGTAGGGAAAGGAAGCTTCCTTGACAAGGGCATGGTCTGAATTTTCGGGCACGATGACCGTAACGGAAACATTGCGTGCAAGGGCTTCCCTTAATTCGTGAAATAAAGTTTCACTGGGAATGAAGTATGGAGTCCCGATAATGATCTTTTTATTGGCTTGCTGTATCAATCGTGTCATGGACAATTCAAGATCACTTCCATTCATGACGACAACCTGATTTGCCTGCGACCCAGGATTCAGTGTCGGGAAATAGGCAGGTGTTCCCCTGTAATCCTCGTTTGTATCATGGAACCAATCCGTGAGGAAGACTTCCTGAAGGTCCTTGACCCCCTCTCCGGTCATTTTCAAATGATAATCTCTCCAAGGGTTCAGCTTCTCCCCTTGGTTTATATATTCCTTACCGATATTAAAGCCGCCAAGATAGCCGATTTTGCCGTCTATCACTGTAATTTTACGGTGGTTTCTTTTTTGTATTGTATAGAAAAGGAAGGGGAGTTTCGGTTTAAAGCTAAAAGAAAAATGAACGCCGCTTTTAGTTAGTTCCTGAATGGATTTGCGGGACATCTTTTTACCTCCTACCCAATCGACTAAAAGCCGCACTTCCACGCCCTCTTCCGCTTTTGATTGCAGTAAATTCAAAAAGTCCTTGCTGAATTTATCATTTTTTACAATATAAAAAAGGATATGGATGGAATCCTTAGCTTGCTTGACCTCTTTCATAAAATCATCAAACAGGATTTTCCCTGAAGTGAATACAGTCATGTCACTGTTCCGAGGCGGATATTTAACGGTGGTTGCCTGTTTCATATAACGCTTATGCCCTAACTTAAGATCAACCCAGCACCAAGTGAAGATCAATAAAAATATAGAGGCAAGCTTAGTGATTATTTTCAAAAAAAATCCCCCCTAAATGATTTCATTTTAGTTTGGCTCAAATTCCCTGTTAGTAACCATTAAAAAGCGGGGGAAAAGGTCCTCATTTTTTTTAGAATACAGAAGGGGAATTTACGGAATTGTCGAATTATACATTAAAGTGCATAAAACTAAATTTTTTTTAGAAAGAAAAAAGTTGACTGAATGCTCATTCATTATATAATGGAATTAATCAAATTTCAGAAAAATGCCATTTTTCTATTTTATTTAAATGGTTACCTGGCATTTACAATTTACTTAGAGGGGGGAAAGACTGCATGGAAATGAATGGCTTACTATGGATCAACTTAGTTGCATTCCTGCTTGTAATCGCTTACGCCGCCGGTTTATTTGTCTATTTGATAAAAACTCGTATAGCTTATATAAAACTTGGCAAAAAAGTGGAATTCGATAACCGTGTGAAAGATCGTCTTGTGAAAATAGGGGTTTATGTATTTGGACAGAAGAAGCTCTTTAAGGATAAAAAGAGCGGAATCATTCATGCCTTGTTATTTTATGGTTTCATCTTAGTGCAATTTGGCGCAATTGACTTTTTCGTCAAAGGTTTAAGACCGGGGTGGCATTTACCGTTTGGCCCTGTTTATCCAGCCTTTACTTTCTTCCAGGAAATTGTGACGCTTACCGTTCTTGTTGCAATCCTATGGGCGGCTTACCGTCGTTATGTCGAGAAGCTCGTTCGCTTGAAAAGGGATTTCAAAGCAGGTTTGGTTGTCATCTTCATTACCGGTATCATGATTACCGTATTACTGGGGAATGGAATGGGAATGATCTGGCATGGTCACGATGCAACTTGGTCAGAGCCAGTCGCATCAAGCATCGCTTTCCTATTCGGCTGGATGGGAACAACAGCAGCAACAGTAGTTTTTTATGTAGCTTGGTGGCTGCATTTACTGATCATACTATCTTTCCTTGTTTATATCCCGCAATCTAAGCATGCTCACTTGATTGCCGGTCCGATAAATGTATTCCTGAATCGCCTGGACAATCCAGGGAAATTGAAACCGGTTGATTTGGAAGAAGAGGTCCTCGACAAAGAAGGCAATCAATATTACGGTGCCAAATATATCGAAGACTTGACGCAGTATCAAATGGTGGACCTCTATGCCTGTGTGGAGTGCGGGCGCTGTACGAATATGTGCCCGGCTACAGGTACCGGTAAAATGCTGTCACCAATGGATATCATCATCAAGATGCGTGACCATTTAACAAATACAGGCGCTGCTGTTACAACGAAGCAGCCATGGGTACCATCTTTTGTTTTTGGAAATAACAAGGGAAATAAGATAGCTTTGGCTGGTGCCGCGCAGGGGGCGCAGGAATCAGCTGCAGCAACGGAAGCTTACAGCCCGAGCTTGATTGGTGAAGTCATTACGGAAGAAGAACTTTGGGCTTGTACAACATGCCGGAACTGTGAAGATCAATGCCCGGTAATGAATGAACATGTCGACAAAATCATCGATATGCGCCGTTATCTAGTGTTGACAGAGGGCAGGCTTGATCCTGATGCTCAACGTGCCATGACAAATATTGAACGTCAAGGAAACCCGTGGGGACTGAACCGTAAAGAGAGAGAAGATTGGCGCAGCCTTCGGGAAGATGTTAGCGTCCCTACCGTGAAGGAATTACAAAAGGCAGAAGAAGAATTCGAGTATTTATTCTGGGTGGGTTCAATGGGGTCGTACGATAACCGAAGCCAGAAAATTGCCCTTTCCTTTGCTAAATTAATGAATGAAGCGGGCGTCAAGTTTGCGATTCTCGGAAATAAGGAGAAAAACTCAGGGGATACTCCTCGTCGATTGGGTAATGAGTTTGTTTTTCAGGAACTTGCAATGAAAAATATAGAAGAATTCCAAAAGAATGAAATAAAGAAAATCGTTACGATCGATCCGCATGCATACAATATCTTTAAGAATGAGTATCCGGATTTCGGATTGGAAGCGGAAGTGTACCATCATACTGAATTGTTAGCCAAACTTGTTAGTGAAGGCAGGTTGGTGCCACAGTATCCGGTGAATGAGACCATTACATTCCACGATTCCTGTTACTTGGGAAGGTACAATGAAGTTTACAGCCCGCCGCGTGAAATTTTACAATCCATTGATGGTGTGAAGCTTATCGAGATGGAGCGTAACCGTGAAAAGGGTATGTGCTGTGGAGCTGGAGGCGGTTTGATGTGGATGGAAGAGGAAACGGGTAACCGCATTAATGTGGCCCGTACTGAACAAGCACTAGCCGTCAGTCCAACAGTGATCAGTTCCGGATGTCCTTATTGCCTGACCATGCTATCTGATGGGACGAAAGCAAAAGAAGTTGAGGAAAATGTTAAAACGTATGATGTAGCAGAACTACTCGAAAAAGCGGTCATTGGTGAAAATAAATCGATTGCATCCTAATTTAAAATGGAATTGCCTGCTTCTTCTATATGGGATGAAATAAATGGAAGCAGGTAATTTTTTTCAATATTTACAAACTAAATATTTTCATTTTTGGGAAAATTGTATAATATAGTATGATATTAAGCGCTTACAACACTATTTTTTTAACTCCATATTGAGCGAGCGTTCAATCAATGTTACTTATAGGGGGAAATAATGATGGCAAAAACAGTGATTATTAGCGGTGTGAGAACACCTTTTGGTAAATTTGGCGGTGGTCTTAGCAGTTTGACGGCATCACAACTTGGTGGAATTGCAATCAAAGAGGCACTTGTTCGGGCAGGGATTGAAGGCAGCGAAGTAGACGAGGTCATCATGGGGAATGTGCTTCAAGCGGGCCAAGGACAAATACCTTCCCGCCAGGCAGCACGTCATGCTGGGTTGCCTTGGGAAGTGAAAACGGAAACCATTAATAAAGTATGCGCATCAGGACTTCGCAGTGTCACATTTGCTGATCAGATCATTCGCCTTGGTGAAGAAGAAATCATTGTTGCCGGCGGAATGGAATCGATGAGCAATGCGCCTTATATCCTTCCGAAAGCAAGGTGGGGACTAAGGATGGGTGATGGCGAACTGAAGGATACCATGATTTCGGATGGACTTAGCTGCAGCTTTACAGGCGCTCATATGGGGACTTACGGAAACAGTACTGCCGAGGATCTTGAAATCACCCGTGAGGAACAAGATAGCTGGGCTTACGAGAGTCATCAAAAGGCGATAAAAGCAATCGATGGCGGTATTCTTGCAGAAGAAATCATTTCCGTACAGGTGCCTGTGCGAAAAGGCGAACCAATTACCATCGAACATGATGAAGCCCCAAGAAAAGATACATCTGCCGGGAAGTTAGCTAAATTAGGTCCAGCTTTCAATAATGAGGGGACCATTACGGCTGGTAATGCTCCGGGTGTCAATGATGGGGCAGGTGCACTCGTATTGATGAGTGAGGAACGTGCGGAAAAAGAAGGGAAAACGCCTTTTGCCTATATTTTAGCTCATGCAGAAGTTGCAGTGGAAGCAAAGGACTTCCCTAAAACGCCAGGTTTGGTCATAAATGAACTCCTGAAGAAGACAGGTAAATCGATAGAGGAAATTGATTTGTTTGAAGTGAACGAAGCATTTGCAGCGGTTGCACTGGCAAGTGGGAAAATTGCCAACATCGAGCCGGGAAAAGTGAATGTTAACGGAGGGGCTGTAGCATTAGGTCACCCAATCGGTGCAAGTGGTGCCCGCATCATCATTACACTGATGCATGAATTGAAACGTCGCGGAGGAGGTTTGGGCATCGCAGCGATCTGTAGTGGCGGCGGTCAGGGAGATGCCATTTTAATCGAAGTGCCGAAACAAGGATGATAGTTTCATAGATTATTGAGGAGGGGTTTTCATGAGCATTCAAAAAGTGATGGTCATTGGTGCGGGACAGATGGGATCTGGCATTGCTCAGGTTTGTGCAATGAGCGGTTATGAAGTTCTTTTACACGATTTAAAAGATGAGTATGTAGAAAAGGGATTAGGGACAATCACCAAGAACCTTTCCCGGCAAGTTGAAAAAGGGAAAATGGAATCCGAGGAGAAAGATTCAATCCTTTCCCGCTTGACGTCATCGACGGATTTGAAAAATGCAGCAGCGGTGGATTTAGTAATTGAAGCTGCAGTGGAAAATATGGAAATTAAAACAAAAATATTCGCCGAGTTGGATGAAATCACACCACAGCACGTCATTCTTGCATCCAACACTTCTTCGCTTCCGATTACCGAGATAGCCGCAGCCACGAAAAGGCCTGAAAAGGTAATTGGCATGCATTTCATGAACCCCGTTCCAGTCATGAAGCTGGTTGAAATCATTCGTGGCCTTGCTACATCGGATGAAGTTTATAAAGAAGTTGAAAAGATGGCAGAAACCTTGAACAAGGTACCGGTGGAAGTCAATGATTTTCCAGGTTTCGTAGCGAATAGGATTTTAATGCCGATGATCAATGAGGCCATCTATACACTTTACGAGGGCGTCGCTACTAAAGAGGCGATCGATGATGTAATGAAGCTGGGAATGAACCATCCGATGGGCCCGCTTACACTAGCTGACTTCATTGGGCTCGACACATGCTTATACATAATGGAAACCCTTCACCAAGGACTGGGTGACGATAAATATCGACCGTGTCCGCTGTTAAGGAAATATGTAAAAGCTGGGTGGCTAGGCAAGAAATCAGGACGCGGCTTTTACGAATATAACTAATCATAGAAAGAATTTGCACCTAGGAAGGAGTGAAGGAATGGATTTCAAGTTTACCGAAGAACAGGAAATGATACGGAAGATGGTAAGCGACTTTGCGGTGAATGAGATTACCCCTCATATCGAGGCAATGGAAAGAGGCGAATTTCCAAAAACGATACTGCAAAAAATGGGTGTGCTTGGTTTGATGGGAATCCCTATCCCGGAACAATACGGTGGCACGGGTATGGACTTTATGTCTTATATCATCGCCATCAATGAGATTTCCAAAGTAAGTCCCACTCTCGGTGTCATACTGTCCGTTCATACTTCTGTTGGCACAAATCCAATCGTTTATTTTGGAACGGATGAGCAGAAGCAAAAATATGTGCCTAAGTTAGCTGCTGGTAAATTTCTTGGCGCCTTTTGCTTAACTGAGCAAAGCTCAGGTTCGGATGCTGCGAGTTTGAAATCAAAGGCGGTAAAGGAAGACGGAGTATATCGAATAAATGGATCAAAGGTATTCATCACAAATGGCGGGGAAGCTGATGTGTTCATTGTTTTTGCCTCAACCGATCCGCAGATGGGAAGCAAGGGAATATCAGCTTTTATCGTGGAAAAAGGAACCCCAGGCTTAATCATCGGTAAAGATGAACGTAAAATGGGCCTTCATGGCTCGAGCACCGTGCAGGTAACGTTCGAGGATATGAAAGTCCCTGCAGCCAATCTCCTTGGCGAAGAAGGTGAAGGCTTTAAGATCGCAATGGCCAACTTGGATGTGGGAAGGATCGGGATTGCTGCCCAAGCGCTGGGAATTGCTGAGGGTGCCATGGAACATGCCGTCCAATATGCAAAAAGCAGGGTGCAATTCGGCAAACCTATTGCCAAACAGCAAGGGATTGGTTTCAAACTGGCTGAAATGGCAACGGGCATAGAAGCTTCAAGGCTACTGGTCTATCGGGCGGCTTATTTACGCTCGCAGGGATTGAAGTGCGGTAAAGAGGCGGCCATGGCTAAGCTATTCGCTTCGAGGACGGCTGTCGAGGTGGCGATAGAAGCAGTCCAAGTTTTCGGAGGCTATGGTTATACAACGGAATATCCGGTCGAACGCTATTTCAGGGATGCAAAGGTAACTGAAATTTATGAGGGTACCAGCGAAATACAGAGAATGGTCATTAGTAAAAATCTATAATTACGATAAATTTTTGGAGGGCATAGCCATGCAATTTAAATTAACGGAAGAACATGAAATGATCAGAAAAATGGTCCGCGACTTTGCCCAGAATGAAGTGGCTCCGACAGCTGCCGAGAGGGATGAAGAAGAACGGTTTGACCGTGGGATCTTCGATAAAATGGCTGAACTTGGATTGACTGGGATTCCGTGGCCTGAGGAATACGGCGGAATTGGAAGTGATTACTTAGCGTATTGCATAGCGATTGAGGAACTTTCCCGCGTTTGCGCTTCTACTGGGGTGACTTTATCAGCCCATACTTCGCTCGCAGGATGGCCAATATATAAATTTGGGTCTGAAGAACAAAAACAAAAATACCTTCGCCCGATGGCACAGGGTGAAAAAATCGGTGCATACGGCCTGACTGAACCCAGCTCAGGCTCAGATGCAGGCGGTATGAGAACGACTGCAAAGCTTGTAGGTGATGAATATATTATCAGCGGTTCAAAAATCTTCATTACGAATGGCGGGATTGCGGATACATATGTCGTGTTTGCATTGACAGATCCAAAATCCAAACAAAAAGGAACGAGTGCCTTTATCGTTGAAAAGGACTTCCCTGGTTTTAGTGTTGGTAAAAAAGAGAAGAAGCTGGGAATCCGTTCATCACCGACCACGGAAATCATCTTTGATGAGTGCCGAGTTCCTAAAGAAAATCTCCTTGGAAAAGAAGGGGAAGGCTTTAAAATTGCAATGATGACGCTTGATGGCGGACGGAATGGAATTGCTGCCCAGGCCGTAGGCATAGCCCAAGGTGCATTGGATGCCGCAGTTGATTATGCAAAAGAGCGCGTCCAATTCGGCAAGCCAATTTCTGCACAGCAAGGAATCGGTTTTAAATTGGCGGATATGGCAACAGGTGTTGAAGCTTCCAGGCTATTAACCTATCAGGCTGCCTGGTTGGAATCAGAGGGCTTTCCTTATGGAAAAGAGTCGGCCATGTCCAAACTTTTTGCCGGGGATACAGCAATGAAAGTGACGACAGAAGCCGTCCAAGTTTTCGGGGGTTATGGATATACAAAAGATTATCCAGTAGAGCGGTATATGCGCGATGCGAAAATAACCCAGATTTACGAAGGTACACAGGAAATTCAAAAGCTGGTCATCTCACGGATGGTTACTAAATAGGATTGAAACTGAGGTTTTCCGATAAGGCACTGCCCTTACCGGAATTCCCTTTTCAATTTATTTGGAAGGATGTCTTTGGTAATTAAATGATGGGCTTTCTAAAAGGAGTTTGAAAATGGAAAAAAGAGAGGTTCTTGCATCTGTAAAGGATGAGCGGCTGGTTGAAAAAAGGCGTACACAAATGATTAAAGGAGCGGTGACCCTTTTTAAGGAAAAGGGATTTCATCGTACGACTACCAGGGAAATCGCCAAAGCGGCCGGCTTTAGTATCGGCACGTTATACGAGTATATCCGAACCAAGGAAGATATATTATATCTCGTCTGTGACTTTATCTATGATGAAGTCCAGGAAAAGCTTCAGAAAGAAATAGAACAGAGTGATGGGACACTTGAAAGTTTGAAGCTGACGATCGCCTATTTTTATAAAGTGATGGATGATATGCAGGACGAAGTGCTGGTCATGTATCAGGAAGTGAAAGCTTTGACGAAAGATGCCTTACCTTATGTTCTAAACAAGGAACTTCGGATGGTAGGCATGTTCGAAAAGGTGATAACGAAATGTGTTGAGAATGGGGAGCTGTTTTTGACTGAAAAACAAATAAGCCTTGTTTCACATAACATTTTCGTTCAGGGACAGATGTGGAGTTTTAGAAGATGGGCTTTGCATAAACAGTATACGCTTCAAGAGTATGTTGAACTGCAGACGCAATTATTGATTCAAAATGTATCGCTTCAGAAAAGCACTGATATAAATATGTTTCAATAAGGAGGAGCCAAATGAGTACAGTCAAAGTGTATAAACCGAAGAACCATATCAGATTCGTTACAGCTTCGAGTTTATTTGATGGACATGATGCATCTATCAACATAATGAGGAGAATCCTTCAGTCCAGCGGGGCAGAAGTCATTCACCTAGGTCATAATCGTTCGGTGGAGGAGATCGTGAATGCGGCCATCCAGGAAGATGTTCAAGGCATAGCCATGTCATCATACCAAGGCGGGCATGTGGAATATTTTAAATATATGTATGACCTACTGAAGGAAAAGGGAGCCGAGCACATTCGGATTTTTGCCGGCGGAGGCGGGGTCATCATCCCGAGGGAAATTAAGGAACTCCATGATTATGGGATTGCCCGTATCTTTTCTCCCGATGAAGGTCGGGAATATGGGCTTCAAGGCATGATAAATGTATTGATGGAGGAGTGTGATTTCTCGACTGTCAAACCATCTTTACAGGAACGATTTGATGAATTGATCGCAGGGGGGACAAATGCCATTGCCCAATTCATTACCTTTGCTGAAAATAGACTCGATGCTTCACAGGAATCGGCGGCAGCGGTGGAGAGTCTTTTTGAGCAGATCAAGACTTCGGAAAAGAAGGTTCCGGTCCTTGGGATTACAGGGACGGGCGGCGCCGGAAAAAGTTCATTGACTGATGAATTGATACGAAGGTTCATTAACGAAGTTCCAGACGAGAAAGTCGCCATTCTTTCTGTCGACCCGACCAAACAAAAAACAGGCGGTGCCTTGCTTGGTGACAGGATTAGAATGAATGCGATCTTTTCAGAGCGTGTTTATATGCGAAGCTTGGCCACGCGTCATTCAAAAAGTGAGTTGTCTTTGGCGATAAGGGATGCCATTTCAGTCGTGAAGGCAGCTGGCTTCGATTTAATCATCGTTGAAACGAGTGGAATTGGTCAGGGAGATGCAGAAATTGCCGAGATATGCGATGTATCCATGTATGTAATGACGAGTGAATTCGGTGCGCCTTCCCAACTTGAAAAAATCGATATGATTGATTACGCAGACTTGATAGTCATTAACAAATATGAGCGCAAAGGCTCCGAAGATGCTAAAAACCAAGTTCAAAAACAATACCAAAGAAGCCGTACGCTTTTTGATCAAGATCCATCTGAAATGCCAGTATATGGAACGATCGCTTCCCAATTCAACGACCCAGGCACCAATGCTTTATTCGCTGCACTGATTGAAAAGCTTAATGAAAAATCAGGGACGGATTGGAGTACCGCCTTTTCGAAAGAAGCGGATGTTTACAAGCAAAATGTCATAATTCCAACTGATCGTCGTTATTATTTACGTGAAATCAGTGATACGGTCAGATCGTATCATAAACGTGCGGCTGAACAAGTGCGTATTGCCCGCAGGCTTTTCCAGATTGAAGGAGCAATTGAAGCAGTTAAGGAAAATGAGAACAACGAAGACATGGTGGCTTCTTTAGAAAAATTGAAAAAGGAAACCGCTTCGAATTTATCACCTGAATCTAAAAAAATCCTTTCTGGATGGATGGATTTAAAGGAAAAGTATGCGGGGGAACAGTTTGTAACGAAAGTCAGGGATAAAGAAATCATCACGAAGCTGAAAACTAAAAGTTTATCAGGTTTAATGATTCCGAGAGTATCACTGCCTAAATATGTTGATTATGGAGAGATCTTAGGATGGGTATTCCGTGAGAACGTTCCGGGCTTCTTTCCTTACACAGCGGGAGTCTTTCCATTCAAGCGTGAAGGGGAAGACCCGAAGCGGCAATTTGCCGGCGAAGGATCGCCCGACCGAACCAACAGGCGTTTTCATTATTTGTCAAAGGATGATAATGCTAAACGGCTAAGTACGGCTTTCGATTCTGTAACTCTATATGGAGAGGATCCTGATCACCGGCCTGATATCTATGGAAAGGTAGGGGAAAGCGGAGTCAGTATCTGTACGTTTGATGACATGAAAAAGCTGTATGCAGGCTTTGACCTATGCCACCCCTCGACCTCTGTATCCATGACCATCAATGGACCGGCACCAATCATTTTGGCCATGTATATGAATACTGCAGTCGATCAGCAGGTTCAACGGAAAGAAGAAGAGTTAGGCCGTTCTCTTACGGAAGCCGAACTTGAAGAAGTGCAGGCTTATACTCTTCAAACAGTACGCGGAACTGTTCAAGCGGATATTCTGAAAGAAGACCAAGGCCAGAATACATGCATCTTCTCTACGGAATTTGCCTTAAGGTTAATGGGGGATATTCAAGCTTATTTCATCGATCGGAAAGTCAGGAACTATTACTCTGTATCCATTTCTGGCTATCACATTGCAGAAGCGGGTGCCAATCCCATTTCACAGCTGGCTTTTACATTAGCGAATGGCTTTACTTACATTGAATATTATTTAAGCCGCGGAATGAATATTGATGACTTTGCCCCGAATCTGTCGTTCTTCTTCTCGAATGGACTGGATCCGGAATATACGGTTATCGGCAGGGTGGCAAGAAGGATTTGGGCTACAGTCATGCGGGATAAATATGGTGCGAATGAACGTAGCCAGAAGCTGAAATATCATATACAGACTTCAGGGCGCTCCCTTCATGCGCAAGAAATTGATTTTAATGATATCAGAACGACACTTCAGGCTTTAATGGCACTGCAGGACAACTGTAACTCCCTGCATACCAATGCGTACGATGAAGCCATCACGACGCCTACAGAAGAATCCGTTCGCCGGGCAATGGCCATACAAATGATCATTACAAAGGAGCATGGGCTCTCAAAAAATGAAAACCCGATGCAAGGTTCCTTCATCGTAGAGGAATTGACGGATCTGGTTGAAGAGGCTGTACTGCAAGAGTTCGATCGCATCAATGATCGAGGCGGTGTGTTGGGTGCAATGGAGACACAGTATCAGCGCGGGAAAATCCAGGATGAATCGATGCATTATGAAATGAAAAAGCATACGGGCGAATTGCCTATCATTGGGGTCAATACGTATTTGAACCCAAATCCTCCTTCTGAAGAAGCTGTGAACAGCATGGAGATTGCCCGTGCAACAAAAGAAGAGAAGGAAGGGCAAATCATCAACCTTCAGGCATTTCAGGAAAGAAATAAGGAGTTCACTGATGAAGCCCTGACAAAATTGAAAGTGGCTGCCATGAATGGGGAAAATATCTTTGCTGAACTCATGAATTGCGTGAGAGTGGCCAGTTTGGGCCAGATAACCAGGGCGCTATACGATGTAGGCGGTCAATATCGAAGAAATATGTAGTGTAAGAAGGGGGCTCCGACGTTTAGGAGCCTCTTTTTTTAAATAATTTCCGTCTTTTTTAACAAAATGAAGATTTTACCTTATAATTATTTGGAAAAGGGGCAAAAATGAAGAATCAGCCCTATTGGAGTTGAGAAAATGAACCTGAAAATGATTGGGTTGATCATAGGTTACATTCTTGCCATCATTATTTTATTTGAGCTGTATGAGCACCAATTGGGTGCCATCTCTTTTTTTATCCTGACTGTTGTCTTTTTTACGGCAGCCTATCGTCAGAAATCGAAAAAAGAAAATGAATGATTTTTCAGTCCTGTGAACGAGAGACCTTAAGGTAAATCTGTGAAAGTATCAGATAGAACTAGCATAAACCCATTTAGATTGTTTATAATGGAGTATATGTCTAGCAGGAATTGTCGTTATTTTATCGAAATACTGTTTTAGATTATTTTTTTATGTGAAAAAACACGGATTTCAGTGTTTGAATAGAGAAGGGAAGTGCGGAATTTGAGTTTAAAACAACACTCAAAAGAGCAATTATTGGAAATGTCCTTAATTGAGATGGCATATGATTTGTTAGTGGAAAGAAATGAACCGATTCCATTTAAAGAATTAATAAGTGAATTAGCTTCGCTGCACCATTTATCTAAAGCGGAAGTGGCAAAAAGAATCGCACAATTCTACACGGATTTAAATGTGGATGGCCGCTTCACTTCACTTGGAGACAACCGCTGGGGATTGAAAACATGGTACCCAGTTGACCAAATCGAAGAAGAAGTTGTACATGTTGTTAAACCTAAAAAGAAAAAGAAAGCTAAAAAGGCTGCTGTCGTTATCGACGATTTCGATGAACTTGAAGACGAAGATCTTGACTTTGAAGAAGATGTCGATGATCTGGACGAAGATGAAGATGACGACGATGATGATATCCTAGGTACTCCAGTTATCGACGAAGTGCTTTTGGATGATGACGTGGATGATGATGACGATCTGGAAGAAGAAATAATTGAAGATGATGCATTTGTCCTGGAAGATGATGAGGACGAAGATGAAGACGAAGAAGAGTTGGATGAAGATAAAGAGAAATAAATAATCGCCCTTGACTTTTTGAGGCGAAATTTGTAGAATCATTTTTGGGCTCCTTAAAAAAGGACACAATGATTAAATTATATCGCTCCCTTACTTTTATTGTAAGCGGAGCGTTTTTGTTTTTAATGATGGAATGAATAAATGACATCATTTTTTTATTTTTAAAAATGATTTCTCGTAGAATTGTAAAAACTATAGAGAACATATTTTGTTTACTGTCATTTAAGGAAATTTATTCTTGTTCATGTATCCTGCATGACTCTCACTAAAGACCTTTAAGTGATTAATGGTTTGTACCGATTTACGGTTTTTAGCTTTTAACCGCTTGTGTGGCGGAAGATTTGATGCAGGTTCTGATTGAAATGTGAAGAACAGCATTGGAAGAAAACATTCTATAGGAGGATATAAGATGACAAAATATATTTTTGTGACAGGTGGAGTAGTTTCTTCCTTGGGAAAAGGGATAACGGCCGCTTCTTTAGGTAGACTTTTAAAAAATAGGGGATTGAATGTTACCATCCAGAAGTTTGACCCTTATATCAACTTGGATCCAGGTACGATGAGTCCATATCAACATGGTGAAGTGTTTGTAACGGATGATGGTGCTGAAACGGATTTGGATTTGGGTCACTATGAGCGTTTTATTGATATCAACCTTGGTAAACACAGCAATGTGACTACAGGTAAAATTTATTCGACTGTCCTGAGAAAAGAACGCCGTGGCGATTATTTAGGTGGAACAGTTCAAGTCATTCCCCATATCACGAATGAAATTAAAGAACGGGTTTTCCGTTCAGGTAATGAAACGAATGCAGATATAGTCATCACCGAAATTGGTGGTACTGTTGGGGATATCGAGTCACTTCCATTCCTTGAAGCGATTCGTCAAATTAAAAGTGATATCGGAATCAATAATGTTATGTATATCCATTGTACACTTGTACCTTACATCAAAGCTGCTGGTGAAATGAAAACAAAACCGACACAGCATAGTGTAAAAGAATTACGCAGTCTTGGCATTCAGCCAAATATCATCGTTGCACGTACAGAAAGCCCAATTTCACAAGATATGAAGGATAAAATCGCTTTATTCTGCGATATTGATAAAAATTCTGTTATCGAGTGTCTTGATGCGGATACACTTTACTCCATCCCTCTTGCGCTTCAAGCACAAAATATGGATCAAATCGTTTGTGATCACTTGAAATTGGACTGTGGCGAAGCGGATATGGAAGATTGGAAAGAATTGGTCAAAAAGGTTACTTCTTTATCAAAGAAAACGAAAATCGCCCTAGTCGGAAAATATGTTGAATTGCAAGATGCTTATCTTTCTGTAGTGGAAGCACTTAAGCATGCAGGTTACGCATTTGATGCAGATGTTGAAATCGACTGGGTGAATTCTGAAGATGTAACAAAAGAAAATGTTGCCGAACTTCTTCAAGGTGCAGATGGAATCCTTGTTCCTGGTGGTTTTGGAGATCGTGGAATCGAAGGGAAAATTGCAGCCACCGAATTTGCCCGCACGACAAAAACACCGTTCTTCGGAATTTGTTTAGGCATGCAGTTGGCATCCATTGAATATGCACGTAACGTCTTAGGATTGCCAGAAGCACATTCAGCTGAAATCAAAGAGGATACTCCAGATCCAATCATCGATCTTCTTCCTGAGCAAAAGGATGTTGAAGATTTGGGTGGTACACTGCGTCTTGGTCTTTATCCATGTAAGCTTATCGAAGGAACTAAAGCATTCGAAGCTTATAATGATGAGGTTGTTTATGAACGTCACCGTCACCGTTATGAATTCAATAACCACTACCGTCAGGCTATGGAAGAGGCAGGATTCGTCTTTTCCGGTACAAGTCCAGATGGTCGTCTGGTTGAAATCATTGAATTGAAAGATCATCCTTGGTTTGTGGCTTCTCAATTCCATCCGGAATTCACGTCACGCCCTAACCGTCCACAGCCGCTATTCCGTGACTTTGTCGGTATGTCTTTAAAGCGCAGCGCAAAACTTTAATAAACAAAAAAACAGCCCATGGCTGTTTCAGACTGTAGGCAAACTTGAAGGAAATCGAGTTTGCCTACAGTTTTTTTATGGCTTGTACAATTTGGACGTTGATTTCCATTCCAGGCACTCGCTTTCCATGGGCAGTCATGGAGCCTCCTCGGCTTGCGCCTGCGGGGTCTCCCTTAGACGCGCTTTCCCCGCAGCAGTCTCGCACACCCGCTCCAATCAACTTTGTTACAACATTAGATAGCAATCATACTTGAGGAGTTGAAGGTGTTGCTATGGGTCAGTTGGCTCGGGAACATCATTTGAAGGAAGTTATATTTCCCGAACCCCTTTTTAGATGATGAATTTATCATTCTTCATCTTCATATTCTTTTATGATTTCTTCAAGAGTGAATTTAATCCCATGATAAGCGAAAAGAGCGGCAATGAGGGTAGGGTACCCATATCGATTTCCAGTTTCATCAGGAATCAATCCTCGTTGGATACGTAAATCTATATGTACGTCAGCCAACTCTAAAAGTGAATCTTCTTTAGAAGGAACGGATGTAGAAACCGCAACAAATGGTATATCTTTTTCCTTTAGTTGTTTTGCCAGCATCAAAGCTTCAAAATCATCCGAATGGCGACTGAATATAAGGAATCGATCTTCCCCGGAAATAGTTTCTACTGATTCATATCTTTGTGCCTTAGGGAAGGGTTCTGCCCCATCTAAAGCCTCGGCAGTGACGCCCTGCATTTCACCAATACCGTGAATGAACACAGTGCCATCCCCAACTACAGCCTGAGCCAGCAAGCGTCCGGCATCCTCCATTTCAAAGGCTTCATTATCAATCATTTTTTTAAATAAACCGCTTATCTGTGTCGAGAAAATTTTTAACATGAGTAGGGACTCCTTTAAAAAATAATATACTTAATTATAAAGGACTTTCCCTTGCATTGACAGGTTTCAGGGCTTTTGATCCAAAGGGCTGAATTTACAAAATCGGTCGAAAAAACAAAAAAATTAAAAATCCTTTTAGCCATATAGCAGGAATTTTGTTACAATTATCGAATATGAACATAGAAATCATGAATGAAATCAATGCGTTGGACTACATGTGATTTGACGCAATCTATGTAACTACCCTTTTTCGGGTAATATGGCCGATTCGGCTAATACATTTAATTTTGTAAATCGGGAAGGGGAGAGGTGATAAAATGCCAGGGAAAATATTGATTGTTGATGATCAATTTGGGATTCGTATTTTATTGAACGAGGTTTTACATAAAGAAGGGTATGAAACATTTCAAGCTGCAAATGGCATTCAAGCCTTGGAAGTGCTAAATAACCATTCACCTGATCTTGTATTACTGGATATGAAGATTCCGGGAATGGATGGAATTGAGATCCTGAAAAGGATGAAAGTGGTCGATCCGGACATCCGGGTCATAATCATGACCGCATATGGTGAACTTGATATGATCCAAGAAGCAAAGGATTTGGGTGCAATGACCCACTTTGCAAAGCCGTTTGATATTGATGATATTAGAAAAGCCGTTCGTGAATACTTACCGATTCAATCTAGTTAACGGTCTTGAAAATTCAATATTATTGACGAAAGAATTGCCGCGGCTATCTTTTTAAGAGGGCCGTGTTTTTTTTGGAATAAAATTTGAGGCTTGGCATAGTGTATTTGTTGCTGTTTTTTTGATGTATTGATATGCTAAAAGAGGAGAGATATTCTGATTTATAAGCGTATGCTACTTTAGTTTTAGGGAATATCTAGAAAGAATTAACTTTAAAAATAATAACATCCACTAGTAGGAGGAAATCAAATGCCTTTAGTTTCTATGAAAGATATGCTGAATAAAGCTCTTGATGAAAAATATGCAGTAGGTCAATTCAATATCAATAACCTGGAATGGACCCAAGCTATCCTAGCTGCTGCAGAACAAGAAAAATCTCCAGTCATCCTTGGTGTTTCCGAAGGGGCTGCCCGTCACATGGGTGGTTTTAAAACGACTGTCATGATGGTTCAAGGATTGTTGGAAGACATGAAAATCACTGTTCCTGTGGCCATTCACCTTGACCATGGTTCAAGTTTTGATAAATGTAAAGAAGCTATCGAAGCTGGATTCACTTCAGTAATGATCGATGCTTCACACCATCCAATCGAAGAAAATATCGAAACAACCAAGAAGGTTGTCGAATTCGCTCACGCACGAAATGTTTCGGTTGAAGCGGAAGTGGGCACGGTTGGCGGACAAGAAGATGATGTAATTGCTGATGGAGTCGTATATGCAGATCCTCAAGAATGTGAACAGTTAGTTAAAGAAACGAATGTCGACTGTTTTGCTCCAGCATTGGGATCCGTTCACGGACCGTACAAAGGTGAACCTGACCTAGGCTATAAAGAAATGGAAGAAGTACGGGATTTAACGAACAAACCTCTTGTTCTTCATGGCGGTACAGGCATTCCTACGAAAGATATCCAAAAAGCGATTTCTCTTGGAACATCAAAAATCAATGTGAATACGGAAAATCAAATTGTGTTCACAAAAGCTGTTCGTGAAGTTCTGAATAACGATGCTGAAGTATACGATCCTCGTAAATTCATGGTTCCTGGCCGTGAAGCTATTAAAGAAACTGTCATCGGCAAAATACGTGAATTTGGTTCAAACGGCAAAGCATAATTTTTCAACTGCAGCATAAGGGTTCCATCCCTTTGCATGTAAGATGCCATAGGTAATGTTTCCATTGGGGGGGGCACCTCCCCTAATGGTTTCTTTTAGATGCAGGGCTGAATCCAAGCTCTATTTTTTGAAGAATTAGAATTCAGATGCATATAGGGAAAGAAAAAATCGATTACATACGGAGGCTATTTTATGAAATTCTTTATAGATACAGCAAACATGGAAGAAATCAAACAAGCGCACGAACTGGGCGTTTTAGCTGGAGTTACGACTAACCCGTCCCTTGTTGCAAGAGAAAAGGGAGTTTCTTTCCATGACCGGCTAAAAGAAATCACAAGCCTTGTTAAGGAATCCGTTTCTGCAGAAGTCATTGCGCTTGATTTTGAAGGAATGATGGCTGAAGCCAAAGAACTTGTTGCGATTGCACCTAATATCACGATTAAAGTACCAATGACTCCAGACGGTTTGAAGGCTGTTGCAGCTCTTACAAAACAAGGTGTCAAAACAAATGTCACCCTTATTTTCAGTGCTAACCAAGCATTATTGGCAGCTAGGGCAGGAGCGACTTATGTATCACCATTTTTAGGACGCTTGGATGACATCGGCCAAAATGGTTTGGATTTAATTTCGGATATTGCTGACATATTCGCGATCCATGATATCAATGCTGAAATCATTGCAGCTTCTATCCGCCATCCGATGCATATTACAGAAGCGGCTCTTAAAGGGGCACATATTGCAACGATCCCTTATAAAGTTTTAATTCAATTATTCCACCACCCATTAACGGACAAAGGGATTGAAGCTTTCTTGAAGGATTGGAATTCACGTACTGAAGCATAATGCCTTGCCGCTAAGTCACTATAGATTGCACCGTTTAAATAAAATTAACATAAATTAGAAATTTTTATCTTTTTTTTACATGAATTTTCTACTTTTGTGTAAACTAAAGAACTAGATAGTGAATGTTGTCGGATTATGAAATTCTCCTGTGGTAAAATATTACTTTTTTTGAAAGTAGCATCTAAGTGCTTAGCGTGGAAGGGAGTTTATTATGGAAAAACTTAAAATTGCCGGTGGCTATCCTTTAAAGGGAAGCATTCGTGTCAGCGGAGCAAAAAATAGTGCGGTCGCCCTTATCCCTGCAACAATTTTAGCGGACTCTCCCGTAACGATTGAAGGCTTGCCTGATATCTCGGATGTTCAGATGCTGAAAGAGTTAATGGAGGAAATTGGCGGTGAGGTATCCTTTGATGATGGGGAAATGACAGTGAATCCCAGCAGGATGATTTCAATGCCTCTTCCAAATGGAAGAGTTAAGAAGTTACGCGCCTCTTATTATTTAATGGGGGCAATGCTTGGTAAATTCAAAAAGGCAGTGATTGGTTTGCCTGGAGGCTGCCATTTAGGACCTCGCCCAATAGATCAACATATTAAGGGGTTCGAAGCACTAGGCGCACAAGTGACGAATGAACAAGGAGCCATTTACCTTAGGGCGGACGAGCTACGGGGAGCACGCATTTATTTGGATGTCGTTAGTGTAGGGGCAACGATCAATATTATGCTTGCCGCCGTTTTGGCCAAAGGCCGCACTGTGATTGAAAATGCTGCGAAAGAACCGGAAATCATCGATGTTGCCACTTTGTTGACCAATATGGGAGCGAAAATCAAGGGGGCAGGAACGGATATCATCCGTATTGATGGTGTGGAAAGTTTGCATGGGTGCAAACATACAATCATACCGGATCGGATTGAAGCCGGTACTTTCATGATTTTAGCCGCTGCTGTCGGTGAAGGAATCTTGATCGACAATGTCATTCCCCAGCATTTGGAGTCATTGACTGCCAAAATGAGGGAAATGGGGATTAATATTGAAGCCGGTGATGATCAGATATTTGTTTCACCGGGAGAAAAATATAAATCCGTTGATATCAAGACGTTGGTTTACCCTGGATTTCCAACAGATCTTCAGCAGCCTTTCACTTCTCTTTTAACAAAAGCCAGCGGTTCTAGCATGGTGACCGATACGATATACGGGGCACGATTCAAGCATATTGATGAACTGCGACGCATGAATGCGAAGATCAAAGTCGAGGGCAGAGCGGGCATCATTGATGGTCCTGTCCAACTTCATGGGGCAAAAGTGAAGGCAAGCGATTTACGTGCCGGAGCAGCTCTGGTAATTGCCGGTTTAATGGCTGAAGGGATTACAGAAGTGACCGGGCTTGAACATATAGATCGCGGATATAGCCATCTGGTTGAGAAACTTTCAGGTTTGGGAGCAACGATTTGGCGTGAAGAAATGACGCAAGAAGAGGTGGAGCAGCTTAAAAGCTGATCCCTTTTCTTGTTACCTCATTGTGTTACTATATATGATATAATGTGTTATACTAATATAAATAAATCATGCTAGTGTACATGAGGGGGAACCGGAAATGGAAAGAAGTTTATCGATGGAGCTTGTTCGCGTAACAGAGGCGGCGGCACTAAATTCTGCTCGTTGGATGGGAAGAGGAAAGAAAGACGAAGCAGATGATGCAGCAACAACTGCAATGCGGGATGTTTTCAATACTATTCCCATGCAAGGGACGGTTGTAATCGGTGAAGGGGAAATGGATGAAGCGCCAATGCTTTATATTGGTGAGAAGCTTGGTACTGGTCTTGGGCCACTAGTGGATGTTGCAGTTGATCCTTTGGAAGGAACGAACATCGTTGCATCTGGCGGCTGGAATGCATTGGCTGTATTGGCGATAGCCGATAAGGGGAACTTGCTTCATGCCCCGGATATGTATATGGATAAAATAGCTGTCGGTCCCGAGGCTGTTGGTCAAATTGATATCAATGCTTCTGTGTTGGACAACCTGAAAGCGGTAGCCAAGGCAAAAAATAAAGATATCCAAGACGTAGTCGCAACAGTATTGAACCGCGACCGCCATTCGAAAATCATTCACGAACTTCGTGAGGCTGGGGCACGTATCAAGTTGATCAACGATGGAGATGTAGCCGGTGCCATCAATACGGCTTTCGATCTTACCGGTGTTGACATCTTATTCGGATCTGGCGGAGCTCCAGAGGGAGTTATTGCAGCTGTTGCCTTAAAATGCCTCGGAGGGGAAATTCAAGGTAAGCTTCTTCCTCAAAGTGATGAAGAAGTTGAACGCTGTTTAAAAATGGGCCTTGATGTAGGAAGAGTCCTGAGAATGGAAGACCTTGTTCGCGGAGATGACGCGATTTTTGCTGCGACAGGTGTGACTGATGGAGAACTTTTACGCGGTGTACAATTTAAAGGGCATTACGGCGAAACACAATCCGTAGTCATGCGTGCTAAATCTGGTACCGTTCGTTTCATTGATGGACGCCACAGTCTTAAAATTAAACCGAATGGTTTGATTGACTGAGAACGTTTTTTAGAAAGTATCACCGATAAAAAGCGAGCGGTTTCATCGCTCGCTTTCTCTTTTAAAAAATTTAAGTTGAATAATTAAAATAAAAAAAGTAAAATAAAGCTTGGTCTACTATTAATTGATTTAGATATATAAAATCTGCCCTTTCACTCCAAACTTCAAGAAGCCTTCAAATAATTTTCTTCTTTACATGTAAAAATGTATCATCCTTTCTAAGAAAACTCTGGTCGGGTACATGGATTGCGGTTTTTCTTCCATCTAACAAACCATTTCTTTTTCAGTATGGGTGAAAACGTTTAATTAATAAAAGTGTGGTGTCATAATGAATTTAACTATTTCTAATTTAGAAAACATGAAACTAAAGGATCTCTATGAGCACGCGCGTGAATATAAAGTTTCCTATTACAGCAAACTTTCAAAAAAGGAACTTATTTTCGCTATCCTGAAAGCACAAGCTGAGCAGGATGGTCTCCTATTCATGGAGGGCGTTTTAGAGATCATCCCTTCTGAAGGCTTTGGATTCCTGCGTCCAATTAATTATTCTCCAAGCTCGGAGGATATTTATATTTCCGCTTCCCAGATCCGCAGATTCGATTTGCGAAATGGAGATAAAGTGTCCGGTAAGGTAAGGCCTCCAAAAGAAAATGAGCGCTATTATGGATTGCTGCATGTTGAAGCCGTCAATGGCGATAATCCGGAATCAGCTAAAGAGCGTGTTCATTTTCCAGGTTTAACACCGTTGTATCCAAACAGGCAAATCAAACTGGAAACGACACCGAAGAACATATCAACTAGAATTATGGATGTCCTGGCACCGGTCGGTTTTGGACAGCGTGGGTTGATTGTCGCACCGCCAAAAGCTGGTAAAACGATGCTCATCAAAGAAATTGCCAATGCGATAACCACGAACCATCCTGAATCCGAATTGATTGTGCTGTTGATCGATGAACGCCCGGAAGAAGTGACGGACATTGAACGTTCCGTTGCTGGAGACGTGGTAAGTTCAACGTTCGATGAAGTGCCGGAGAACCATATTAAGGTAGCTGAGCTAGTGTTAGAACGGGCTATGCGACTTGTGGAGCATAAGCGGGATGTAATCATTTTAATGGACAGCATCACTCGACTTGCCCGTGCTTACAACCTTGTCATTCCGCCGAGCGGGCGTACATTATCCGGAGGGATTGACCCTGCTGCATTCCATCGTCCAAAACGCTTCTTCGGTGCGGCAAGGAATATCGAGGAAGGCGGCAGCCTGACGATCCTTGCTACAGCATTGGTAGATACGGGTTCAAGAATGGACGATGTCATTTATGAAGAGTTTAAAGGTACGGGTAATATGGAACTGCATTTAGATCGTGCACTTGCCGAAAGACGTATCTTCCCTGCAATCGACATTCGTCGCTCAGGCACTCGTAAAGAAGAATTGTTAATTCCGAAAGATCGCCTGGATAAACTATGGGCCATTAGGAAAACGATGTCGGATTCACCTGATTTCTCAGAGAAATTCCTTCGCCGTCTAAAACAGACAAAAGGCAATGAAGAATTTTTCAGTAAGTTGGATGAAGAAATGACAGAAATGAAAAAGGGACCAGCGAGCGTAAAACGTTCTTAAACAGTGAAAGAAACAAACTGTTGCACAACTAGTCTTAAGTTGCTATAATGAGTTCATGTGTTTTTACAATAAATGTGAGAGTGTTTTTCCCTCACCTTGAAGTATATAACTCTGTTTCGAATGATTCAGGGCAGAAGGAGCTGAAAAGAATGAAAACTGGAATTCATCCAAATTATAAACTTTCAAAAGTATCTTGCTCTTGCGGAAACACTTTTGAAACTGGTTCAGTTAAAGAAGAGATCAAAGTTGAGACTTGTTCAGAGTGCCATCCATTCTATACTGGTCGTCAAAAATTCGCTGAAGCTGGCGGACGTGTTGATCGTTTCAACAAAAAATACGGTATTAAATAAGCCGGACTTTTTAAAAACAGGCAAGTATTTTTCTTGCCTGTTTTTTCTTTTCTGTAAACAAGTAAGAATTTATATAAAGCCGGGTCCACTTCAATTATGGCCAAGGGATCGACAGGTGGAAGGGAGTAGCTGTTTCCATGTATGTAATGAAACAAACAGGCTGGATCGAGCTTATTTGCGGAAGCATGTTTTCAGGTAAGTCTGAGGAATTGATTAAACGAGTCAGCCGTGCTCAATTTGCTAAAGAGCAAATAGCTGTATTTAAACCAGCTATAGATAATCGCTATGCGGAAGAGGCTGTCGTATCACACAATGGCTCTTCTGTGATGGCAAAACCGATTGCCCATTCAACGGATATTTTTAAGTGTTTGGACAAGCCCTTGGATATCATTGCAATAGATGAAGTTCAATTTTTTGATCATGAAATTATCGGGGTTGCCCAGCATCTTGCGGACAGCGGTTATCGAGTGATTATGGCTGGACTCGATCAAGATTTCAGAGGTGAACCATTCGGTCCTATGCCCGTTCTATTATCGCTGGCAGAATCAGTGACTAAGCTACAGGCCGTGTGTGAAGTGTGCGGATCTCCTGCGAGCAGGACACAGCGGTTGATAGATGGGGCGCCGGCCTCCTATGATGAGCCGATCATCCTTGTGGGTGCATCGGAATCATACGAGCCCCGCTGCCGCCATCATCACGAAGTTCCAGGTAAGCAAGCTGTTGGGATTAAAGAACATATTTGAATGATGGTGCCCTATGATCCGATGAGATCTTAGGGTACTTTTTTTTGAAGAAATGGTTATCATAGCGGAAAGTGAGTTTATTCTAAAGGCGGTAAGATCTACGTAAAAAGACTGCTGAAGGTATTCAGGTGGTAAGACCAATACATGGAAGGGAAATAAAAGATAAATACTGCCCCATTTTGGGAAGGCTAACAAGGAAATGTTCTTCTTAACTAGTCAAAATGGAGGGAAAAAATATGAAATCAAAACTGTTTTTTATGACGGCCTTTCTTCTTGCTGCACTAACGGCATGCGGCCAGAATGACAATGCAATAAATAATGATTCGGAATACGGTGATCAATCCCGGGATGGCAAGGATTTTGTTGGCAATGGTTTAAATCGTGTGTCCAATAATGATTGGGATAATGAAGCGGAACGTCCATCGGATCAAGTCCTCAACACACCGCATCATACATCCAATAATTCTCCATCCATGGGGCAGGAAATTGATGAAATCAGAGGTATCATTAAATCGGAAACTAATTATGAGGCAGGCTCCGTTTGGTTTAATGGCAATACCATACATGTTACGGTCCATGATAACGGCGAAATCAAGACGGAAAAAGAAAGAAATAAGGAAAAGCAGCGAATTCAAGGCATGATAACCAAGGTTGTGCCCCAATATAATATAGATGTTGATTTAAAGAAATAACCACAATTTTGAATCCTCTTTGACGTTGATTATTCACCTATACTATAATTAACCTAGAAGTGAACTGAGCTGGGGCACTGAACTACTTATTTATAGTTAGAAAAGATGGATTACTTCCAATACGTTTCATGGAGATGTTTTGGAAAATTTATGAGGTGAATAATTTGTTTGATCGATTGCAAGCAGTAGAAGATAGATATGAAAGATTGAATGAACTATTAAGTGACCCGGAGATCATTAATGACTCTAAGAAGCTAAGGGAATATTCCAAGGAGCAATCCAGTATTCAAGAGACGGCATCGGCTTATAAAGAATATAAAGCGGTTCGTGAGCAACTCCAGGAAGCCAAGGCGATGCTGGAGGACAAACTTGATGCTGATATGCGCGAAATGGTTAAAGAAGAGATCAATGAACTTGAAGAGACCATACAAGGCCTTGAGGATAAACTGAAAATATTGCTCATTCCTAAAGACCCTAACGATGATAAGAACGTAATCATGGAGATCCGCGGAGCGGCAGGCGGAGACGAGGCGGCCTTATTTGCAGGTAGCCTATACCGAATGTATAGCCGTTTTGCTGAGGTTCAGGGTTGGCGGACTGAAGTCATTGAAGCAAGTCCTACAGGGCTTGGAGGCTACAAGGAAATCATATTCATGATTAATGGAAATGGCGCTTATTCAAAATTGAAATTCGAAAATGGAGCCCATCGCGTTCAGCGAGTACCTGAAACTGAATCAGGTGGACGGATTCATACTTCTACAGCCACGGTTGCCGTTTTACCGGAAGCTGAGGAAGTGGAAGTCGAAATCCATGATAAGGATGTTCGTGTCGATACCTTTGCGTCAAGCGGTCCTGGAGGGCAAAGTGTCAACACGACCATGTCAGCGGTGCGATTGACACATATTCCGACGAATACGGTTGTATCTTGTCAAGATGAAAAATCACAAATCAAGAACAAAGAAAAAGCAATGAAGGTTTTGCGTGCCAGGGTGTATGATAAAATTCATCGCGAAGTGCAGGCTGAATATGACCAAAATAGAAAGCTTGCTGTTGGAACGGGCGATCGATCCGAAAGGATTCGCACGTATAACTTCCCGCAAAACCGCGTTACCGACCACCGTATTGGTTTAACGATTCAAAAGCTGGATCAAATCATGGAAGGTAAACTGGATGATGTCGTGGATGCTTTAATCATGGAAGACCAATCTTCCAGGCTGGAAAATGCAGATGAATAATTCTGCCTTGAAAGTGTTTGAAGCCCTTAAATGGGCTTCTTCTTTTTTAAAGGAAAATGATCGTGACGCCAATGCAGGGGAGATCCTGTTACAGCATTTTTTAAAACTAACGCGCTCCCAGTTACTGGCCAACCTTCATGATGAGCTCAGTGAAGCGGATTTTGGACAATTTAAGGCAGCAGTTGAGCTTCATGCTGATGGAACGCCCATCCAATATATAATAGGCAGTGAAGAATTTTATGGACGGACCTTCTTTGTGAATGAAGAAGTGCTGATACCGAGACCTGAAACAGAAGAATTGATTTATTATACATTACGTAAGCTTCCGGCCGTTTTTATGGAGGGACAGAAGCTCCGTTTAGCGGATATTGGGACAGGCAGCGGTGCAATCGCCATTACGATGAAGCTTGAAAAATCAAACTTGTCGGTGACGGCCACGGACATAGCAGATCCTTCACTTGAGGTAGCGAAGAAAAATGCCGAATCACTTGGTGCCGAAGTGCAGTTCGTGCAAGGTGATTTACTTCAGCCGTTGATTAACATAAACCAGAAAGTGGACATCCTTTTATCTAATCCGCCATATATACCAAATGATGATCAAAAATCCATGTCTGTAGTCGTAACGGGTCATGAACCCCATCGTGCATTATTTGCGGGTATCGATGGTCTGGACTTTTACCGCCGCTTTATGGAACAGTTACCTCTGATCATGGAGGTGCCTGGACTGATCGGTTTTGAAGTGGGCACTGGGCAGGGCCAGGCAGTTGCCGATTTATTGAAGCGGGCTTTTCCTGCCGCAGAAGTATCCGTTGTAAATGACATTAACGAAAAAGATCGAATGGTCTTTGCTGAATTAAAATGATTCGTCTCCCTATGCGAGACGGATTTTTTTATATGGACATCCCTCATTATCGATTTGGAATCTATATTTCCAGCATCAATTTTTTTATTTTTACTAGTTTAAGATAGCTGGAAAATGGTGAGACTAATTCATGTGAGGGGGCGAAGGCGATGAAAACTAAACATTTAGCCATTATTTATCTATTAATCTTAACAATAGGAACGATTGTAAGTATATATATGCCTAAAGCGGAGATGGTCGGTGCAGAAGAAACGATGGTAATTCCGGATGAGGCGATTCGTCTGAGGATACTTGCTAATAGTGATACAGAAAAGGATCAAGCGGTTAAACGGCTGATTAGGGATCAGGTAAATGAAGATATCACAAAATGGGTCGAGGAGCTTACTTCATTGGATGAAGCGAGGGATGTGATCACCTCGCATCTACCGGATATTCAAGCCACGGCTGAGGCAGTTATAAAGGAACATGGTTTGGAACAGTCAGTAAAAGTGGATTTTGGACAAGCCGAATTTCCGACAAAACTTTACGGGCAGTATTTATATCCGGCAGGGGATTATGAAGCTGTGATCATCACACTTGGTGAAGGGGAAGGGGCTAATTGGTGGTGTGTGTTATTTCCTCCACTATGTTTCTTGGATTTTTCAAATGGAACGGCTGTAAGTCAAAGTCCGATTGTCGAGGATGAAGATGAAGAATCTGTAACTTCGGAAGGGAAGGCTTATGCTGCAACGAATGAGGAGAAAGAACCTGTTCCAGAGGAAGCGGTTGAAGAAGAAGTACCGGATGAAAAGGTAAAAGGGCCAGAGGCAGTAGTTGAAGAAGAAGCAATTGAGGAAAGTGTGGAAATACCACAAGAAGAGGTAAAAGAAGAGGTTATAGAGCCAGAAGTAAAAGGAGAAGTGACAGAAGAAAAAGGTATGGATGAAGTAACGGAGGAAGTGATTGATGGGAATGTAGGTGAAAACAAGGTTAAACTTGCGGCATCCACTGAACAAGGTCAACAATTATATGAAGGGGAAAAGGAGCCAGAGGTGGAAGTGAAGTCCTTATTTGCAGAAATCCTAAATGATCTTTTTTAAAAAGAGGGGGGCCCTCTTTTTTATGATCAGATAATTTTGAAAACATATCCACAGGGTTATTAACAAAAAATCAAAAAAGTCTGTCATTAATCATTAATATCCACAAACTTATCCACGGTTTCGGTATGGTTATCCACATTTTGTGGATAACACTTGAATTATGTGTATACTTCTTTTATACTTTCAAAGTATCTTTCAAGTAAAATTAGGACGATAAGTTGATAATACCGTTCATATAAATGCGATTATATAAAATAAGAAATGTTAAAAGGCGATGGTGTTTAAGATGAAAACGAAAGTTTGGTCAGTGGATAAAGATGTGGATAATTTACAAAGTTATCCCCAGATTACACAATCAGCTGAATTATTAAAGGATAATCAAGTGGTTGCTTTTCCTACAGAGACCGTTTATGGACTTGGAGCGAATGCCAAAAGTGACGAGGCAGTCAAAAAAGTGTTTGAAGCAAAGGGGCGTCCGAGTGATAATCCATTAATCGTTCATATAGCCTCAGCTGATCAGTTGTCAGGTATTGTAGAGGAGATTCCTGATCAAGCACGGAAGCTGATGGCTGAGTTTTGGCCGGGTCCTTTGACTTTGATCATGAAACGAAAACCGGGCCAGCTATCGAATCTTGTGACAGCTGGATTGGAGACGGTGGCTGTCAGGATGCCGGATCATCAGGTTGCACTCGGGCTAATTCGTGCGAGTGATTTGCCCATTGCAGCTCCAAGTGCAAATACTTCAGGAAAACCAAGTCCCACTTCAGCTAAACATGTTGAAGATGACTTGATGGGCCGGATTGCAGGTATAGTCGATGGCGGGACTACGGGTGTGGGCGTAGAATCAACAGTGCTTGATTGCACAGTGGAAGTCCCTGTTATTTTAAGGCCTGGCGGGGTGACTCTGGAACAGCTGGAAGCTGTCATTGGAGAAGTCAGGCAAGATGTCGCTTTGAAGAATCAGGAAACGGCGCCAAAAGCTCCGGGCATGAAATATACCCACTATGCTCCGAAGGCCCCTCTATACTTAGTCAAGGGTAATCAAGATTTCCTTCAGAAACTTGTGGATGAAAAAAGAAGTGACGGGTTAAAGGTAGGCATCATAACGGCTTTAGAGCATCAACAGTACTATCAAGCGGATTATGTGGTTGTCCCAGGTTCATTAGCGGATTTACATACAGTTGCCACAGGCTTATATGATACTTTACGACAGTTTGACGAGCTGGAGGTCGATATCATTTTTAGTGAAATGTTTCCTGAATGTGGGATCGGAGCCGCTGTCATGAACCGTCTTGAGAAGGCAGCAGGTCATCAAATCATCGAGGAACATGTGTAATAAGGACTGATTTATTCTTCTAATTCTTTTCGGACATGCATAACATGTAGTAGGCACGTCCGAGGGAGGATTGGAATGAATACATTTGCTGGGGAAATCATCACCTTATTGCTCATGGCATTCGCGTTGGGAATGGATGCCTTTTCCGTCGGCCTTGGAATGGGAATGTTTAAGCTAAGGTTAAGGCAAATATTTTTTATAGGGCTGATAGTAGGTATTTTTCATATTTGGATGCCCTTGCTTGGTATGGGGGCAGGCCGTTTCATTTCAGAAAAATTCGGGACCTTTGCTACGTATGCCGGCGGTCTATTGTTGATCATTCTTGGTATCCAGATGTTTATCCCGGGTAAAAAGGGAGAAGCTGGTATCAGGGAAAATAAGATGCTGGCTCCGGTCGGGAAAGGTCTATTCATTTTTGCTTTAGGTGTAAGCCTGGATAGCTTCTCGGTAGGGTTAACCCTGGGTATTTACGGTGCAAAAACGATTTTAACCATTCTTTGTTTTGGGGTGGCTGCCACTTTTTTAACGTGGGCAGGGCTTTTACTGGGTAAAAAAATGCAAGGGTTGCTCGGGGTGTATAGTGAGATTCTTGGCGGAAGCATCCTGTGTGCATTTGGATTGAAATTATTATTCTCTTTTTAATTCACTTGACTTCATACCTTTCCTTCCTCAACTGTTCCGATTACCGGGGCGGTTTTTATTTTTTCTTATGATATCAAGAGTGCTTATTTTTTTGACTATAAAGAACGGGCTATAGCTTATAATGTATAAAAAGGAGGCGTTAAAATGATACGAGTATTATTTGTATGTACGGGCAACACATGCAGAAGCCCCATGGCAGAAGCGATATTAAAAAACAAGAATATTAAGGGTATTGAAGTGAAGTCCGCTGGCGTTTATGCTTCAGCCGGCCAGGATGCTTCATTGCATGCTAAAAATGTATTGATTGAAAATGAAATAGTGCATAATCATCATTCAACGCCTTTATCCGAGAAGGAAATGGAGTGGGCTACTCATATTTTCACCATGACGGAAGGGCATAAAGCGGTCATCATCCGTACATACCCCAAGATGATCGGTAAGACTTTTACTTTGAAAGAATTCGTTATTGACGATAAATATGACAGGGACATAATGGATCCGTTTGGCGGTTCTGAAGGCATTTATCAAGAGACGTTCAAGGAACTGCAGGAACTAATAGAAGAATTAGTCATAAGGCTCAAAGAGTAAATGAAGAAGCCCAAAAAGGAACGGGTACGGAGATAGCGATAGAAGGAATGACAAAAACGGTACATAATGTGGCCGCTGCAGTAAAAGATATTACTGAGCTTGTTGACGATCGAGTCGAAAGTGTAGAATCAAGGCAGTCCCAAGAAGTGGTTGCCATTGCAGAAGAAATATCTGCTGGAGCGGAAGAAGTAACGGCTAGGCAAGCGAACAAGCAATTGTCATGGAAAAAGTCGAAAAATCGGCGATTGATCTTAAAGTGCTAGCGGAAAGGTGAACCGGACGATTACACGCTTTCACACTTGGCATTTTTTCAGCAGGAAACCTGAGTTGGTTTCCTGCTTCTTTGAGGTCAGAAAAAGGCTGGCCATCCTTTATCTTTTCATAATTTTGTGACACAATAAAATCAAATAAAAGTTAGAGGAGGATTTTGATGAAAGTTGCGATTGCTTCGGATCATGGTGGTATACATATCCGTGAAGAAATAAAGAATTTAATGACTGAGTTACAGATTCCATTTGAAGATTTTGGCTGTGAATGCAGTACTTCAGTGGATTATCCTGATTATGCCTTGCCGGTTGCTGAAAAAGTGGCACAGGGTGAGTTCGATCGGGGTATTTTAATCTGTGGCACTGGAATTGGAATGAGCATTGCAGCCAATAAGGTCAAAGGGATACGATGTGCACTGGTTCATGATGTCTATAGTGCGAAATTGACCCGTCAGCATAATGATACCAATATGTTAGCGATGGGTGAACGTGTCATTGGCCCGGGTCTTGCCAGGGAAATTGCACAAACATGGCTGACTTCGGAATTTGAAGGCGGGCGTCATCAAAACAGGATCGGAAAGATAGCGGAGTATGAAGGTAAACACAGCTAATCGTTAAGGTTTTGGAAAAAAGGATCTAGAGGGATCTCCCTTTTCTTCCGATAGCAAGTTTTCTTATTGAAAGGATGCGTTTTCATGACAAGTGATGCTACATTTTCAAATGAGCTTGAGATATGGGAAAACCAGTTTCGGAAACTATTATTTGAGTTTCAAGAAGAGGCAGCTTTAAAAGAGAAGCAGCTACTGGTAATCGGTTGCAGTACAAGTGAAGTGATCGGAAAACGGATCGGTACTGAAGGGACCCTCGACGTTGCGGGGATGATTTTTTCCGTAGTGAACGATTTTCAAGAAAAAACGGGTGTTCAGGTTGCATATCAATGTTGTGAGCATCTAAATAGGGCATTGGTTTTGCAAAGGGAAATCGCGGTTCGAAACAATTATGAAGAAGTTTCGGTTGTACCTGTCAGAACAGCTGGGGGATCGATGGCGACGTTCGCCTATCAACAATGGAAAGATGCTGTCGTCGTTGAGCGCATTAAAGCGGACGCAGGGATAGACATTGGGGACACCTTCATTGGCATGCATTTGAAGCATGTGGCGGTTCCAGTTCGATCTGCAATTAAAGAGATAGGACATGCACATGTGACCATGGCAAAAACCCGCCCGAAACTAATTGGCGGGGAGCGGGCCGTTTATCAGGACATCCCTGAAAACAAGAGTTGCATTTAATGGGTGAGACAGCATTTCTCGGATGGGGAATGCTGTTTTCTAATTGAATGTAGGCAAAATCGTAAAGCTCAAGTAGGGTTCACAAAAAAAACTTTATTTTGTGGTGCTAATAGAATGGTGATTTTACTCATTAAATATAGGGTTAAAGAGCTATTTAACATGTTTTAGATGTTAAATACGAACATTTTTAAATGAAAAAACATTTAATGTTCGACAAAAATAGACTATCGCTTCTAAATTAGACATGTTAAAATGGAGTAGAATTTTCTAATAATTATTGGTAAGGCTTTTTCATGCTTTCCTGAAGGCATGTTGCACATAAAAACTAAAAAGCGAATCACGCACAATTTGAGGAGGAATTACGGAATGAATCGTTTAGCAAAGCAAGATGAGCAAGTGTTTAACGCAATTCAACTGGAATTAGGGCGTCAAAGAAGTAAAATTGAGCTTATTGCTTCTGAAAACTTCGTGAGTGAAGCTGTCATGGAAGCTCAAGGGTCGGTCCTGACTAATAAGTATGCAGAAGGATACCCTGGAAAACGTTACTATGGCGGATGTGAGTATGTCGACATCGTTGAAGATCTTGCACGTGAGCGTGCGAAAGAAATTTTCGGCGGGGAGTATGTGAACGTACAGCCTCACTCTGGAGCTCAAGCCAATATGGCCGTTTACTTTACAGTGCTTCAAACTGGCGACACAGTGCTTGGGATGAACCTTTCACATGGAGGTCACTTAACACACGGAAGTCCAGTTAACTTCAGTGGTGTTAACTACAATTTTGTTGAATATGGTGTCGACGAAAAAGATCACCGTATCGATTACAATGATGTATTGGAAAAAGCGCGTCAGCACAAACCGAAATTGATCGTAGCGGGTGCAAGTGCATATCCACGGGAAATTGATTTCAAGCGATTCCGTGAAATTGCAGATGAAGTCGGTGCTTATTTAATGGTCGATATGGCTCATATCGCAGGTTTAGTTGCGGCTGGATTACATCAAAGCCCAATTCCTTATGCTGACTTTGTAACGACAACCACTCATAAAACACTTCGCGGACCACGCGGGGGGATGATCATCTGTAAAGAAGAATTCGGTAAGAAGATCGATAAATCCATCTTCCCTGGAATTCAAGGCGGTCCATTGATGCATGTAATATCCGCTAAGGCTGTTGCATTCGGAGAAGCGCTTCAAGATGAATTTAAAGTGTATGCACAACAAATCATCGACAATGCTAAACGCTTGGGCGAAGGTTTAAAGAAAGAAGGATTCACCCTAGTTTCTGATGGAACGGACAATCACTTGATTCTTCTTGATGTGCGCTCTACTGGATTAACGGGAAAAATCGCTGAACATGTTTTGGATGAAATCGGTATTACCGTTAACAAAAATGCGATTCCATATGATCCGGAAAAACCATTCGTTACGAGTGGTATTCGTATTGGGACTGCGGCAGTGACATCACGTGGCTTCGGACTGGAAGACATGGATGAAATAGCTGCAATCATCGGACTTGTTTTGAAAAATAATGAAGACGTTGCTAAGCTTGAAGAAGCAAAACAGCGTGTTGAATCATTATCGAACAAATTTGAATTATATCCTTCATTGTAATAACGGAGCCGCTCCCTTTTAAAGGGGGCGGTTTTTTTGCACCTTATAGAGGTTAGTATGTTAGAAGAGTCCGAATAGTGAAAATAGGTCTGACATCTAAACCTTTATTGAAGATTGAAACGTTTTTCTGTAAAATAGGTTGAAGTGAATTTTAAAAGGACACGAAAAATTTTTCTATTCGATTAGGGAAATCATAAAAAAGCGCAAAACTAAGCAATGGAATTGGAGAGATGCTAAATGGGAAAAGTTTATGTTTTCGATCACCCGTTAATTCAACACAAATTAGCCTATATACGTGATATAAATACAGGAACAAAAGAATTCCGCGAACTAGTGGATGAAGTTGCATCATTGATGGCATTTGAAATCACAAGGGATATGCCGCTTGAAGAAGTGGAAATCCAAACACCTGTAAGCACAGCGAAAGTGAAAATGCTTTCTGGTAAAAAAGTGGGGATCGTCCCGATTTTACGTGCAGGCATAGGGATGGTGGACGGAATCATTAAGCTGATTCCTGCTGCAAAGGTCGGACATGTTGGTCTTTACCGTGATCCCGAAACATTGAAACCGGTTGAATATTATGCGAAAATGCCAAGTGATTTGGCAGAAAGAGAATGCATTGTCGTTGACCCGATGTTAGCAACTGGCGGTTCAGCCATCGAAGCGATCAATTCTATTAAAAAGCGCGGTGCAGTCAATATTAAATTCATGTGCTTGATTGCAGCTCCAGAAGGTGTGGAAGCATTGAAAGAAGCCCATCCTGATGTTGATATTTATATTGCAGGACTTGACGAAAAACTGAATGAACATGGTTATATCGTTCCAGGTCTGGGAGACGCAGGAGATCGTTTATTCGGCACAAAATAAGGAAAGAAACTGAGGTGTCACGAATGAACAAACCGATAAAGGTCATGACAATTTTCGGGACGAGACCAGAAGCTGTCAAAATGGCTCCTTTAGTACTCGAATTTCAAAAACACCCAGAATATTTCAACCCGATCGTTGCTGTTACGGCTCAGCATCGACAAATGTTAGATCAAGTTCTCGAATTATTTTCCATTCAGCCAGATTATGATTTGAACATAATGAAAGAAAGGCAAACGCTTGCTGATATTACAACAAGAGCCTTAAATGGTCTTGATTCAGTAATGAAGGAAGCCAAGCCTGATATTGTTCTTGTCCACGGTGATACAACCACAACGTTTGTCGCAAGTCTGGCTGCTTTTTATAATCAGATCGTCATTGGACATGTAGAAGCGGGGCTGCGCACATGGAATAAGTATTCCCCCTATCCGGAAGAGATGAATCGACAGCTCACCGGTACGATGGCGGATTTGCATTTTGCGCCGACTTCAAAAGCAGAAGAGAATCTGCTGAACGAAAACAAGAGAGACAGTATCTTCGTGACGGGAAATACGGCAACCGATGCTTTGAAAACAACTGTACGGTCCACGTATTCCCACCCGGTTTTAAATGGACTAGGGGAAGACAGGCTCATTTTACTAACCGCCCATCGCAGAGAAAATCTAGGGGAACCAATGAGGAATATCTTCAGGGCCGTCAAGAGAATCATTGCTGAGCATGATGACGTTCAAGTGGTTTACCCTGTCCATTTAAATCCTGTTGTTCAAGAGCTGGCAAACGAAATTCTCGGGGACGATCCGCGGGTTCATTTAATCGAACCCCTGGACGTATTGGATTTCCACAACTTCGCTTCTAGAGCCTATCTGATTTTGACTGATTCTGGAGGAATTCAAGAAGAGGCACCGTCACTAGGTGTACCTGTTCTTGTTTTAAGGGATACGACTGAACGCCCAGAGGGGATTGCAGCCGGAACCTTAAGGTTGGCGGGTACTGATGAACAAACCATATTTAATATGGCACATGAATTGCTCACCAATAAAGGGGAGCATGAAAAGATGTCCAAGGCTTCAAATCCATATGGGGACGGAAATGCTTCGGTCCGCATAGCTGAAGCCATCCGTTACTATTTTAAGCAAGTAAATGTACCACCAACTAGATTTGAATCATAAAAAGGAAAAGCCATGCGGCTTTTCCTTTTTTATTTGCATACTCCAAGGTTGTTGAGAAAAGATAACTGCTAAGGGGATGATTATATTGGGAAAGAAAACGTTCATATTGTTTGTTTTCCTTTTTATATGTATTTATTCAAATGAAAAGGGATTGGCATCTGTCATTCTGCCTCCTTTACCAAAACTATCTGAATCTAAGGAAGTAACGGCAGTTGTCACGATGGATAAGGCGTTTCAGCAAAAAAAGATCAAAGAACTGCTTGAAAAATATCCATCCCTTCAATTAAGGAATGTTTATTCGGTTGCCCTGAATGGATTTTCCTTACATGGGAAAATGAATGAAATAGAACAACTTAAAAAGGAGAATGAAATTCAGGCAGTAACGGAAGTATCCATGTATCATGCCGTGTTGGATGAAAGTGTCCCATACATAGGAGGAGGCAGGGTGAGGGGTTTTTTCGATAAGGAGAATCACCGAATCACCGGGAAAGGGGTAAAAGTGGGAATTATCGATACCGGGATCGATTATACACATCCAGATTTACAACGTGCTTATAAAGGAGGGCAGGATCTGGTTGATGGTGATGAAGATCCGATGGAAACCAAAAATCAAGGCGAGCTGGATACAATACACGGAACTCATGTGGCAGGTATCATTGCGGCCAATGGAAAAATGAAAGGCGTTGCACCAGAAGCGGAGATATATGCATATAGAGCTTTGGGACCAGGTGGAGCAGGGGATACAGAGCAAGTCCTGACGGCTATTGAGTCAGCTATGAAGGATAAGGTGGATGTATTGAACCTCTCTCTTGGGAATAACGTCAATGGCCCTGATTTACCTATCTCTCTTGCATTGAATAAGGCTGTGGAAAGCGGCATCGTTGCCGTGACATCAAATGGGAATTCCGGTCCGGCTGTATGGACTGTCGGCTCCCCTGGAACAGCAGAAAAAGCGATTTCCGTTGGAGCGTCGACCCCGCCATTAAGGGTTCCCTATATGGTCTACGGACTTGGTTCGAAAAAGTATCAATCTCATTTAACCTTGTTTCAAGGCTCTGAGAAATGGAAGCTGACATTTTCTGAGGATGTCATATACGGGGGACTGGGAAATGAAGAAGACCTGAAGCATGTTCGGGATAAGATTGTGTTGATGGAGCGCGGCACACTTACCTTCCAGCAAAAAGTATCCAATGCAGAAAAGGCAGGTGCAAAAGGGGTCATTGTTTATAATAATACGAGCGGGACCTTTACTGGAAGCTTGGAAAAAGAAATGAACATCCCTGCTGCTTCTATTAGTAGAAGAGATGGATTGCGACTTAAGCGAATCATGGAGCAAGAGCACAGCAAAACCGTTAATTTTATTTATAAGAACGAGCAAGATAGGCTCGCTGATTTTAGCTCTAGAGGGCCGGTAACCGTATCATGGGGAATAAAGCCTGACGTATTGGCACCGGGAGTGGAAATTGAGAGCACCATTCCTAAAGGATATATGTCCCTGGATGGAACAAGTATGTCAGCACCGCATGTTGCAGGAGCATGCGCCTTAATCCTGCAAAAACATCCGGAATGGACTCCTGATCAAGTAAAATCTGCATTGATGAGCACTTCCAAGCCATTGAGGAAGTCTGCTAATCAGTTGTATCACACATATGAACAGGGGGCTGGACGCATCCAGATCGACGAAGCATTAAAAGTGGACACTCTCTTGAATCCAAGCTCATTGTCGTTTGGGATGTATACCAAAAAAGAAGGAATTGAAGAGCATCATGAAACGATAATCATTGAAAATACCGGAAAGGAAAGGAGGAAGTACTCTTTTATGGTCCCATTAAAAGAGACGGGCCTCACTTGGGAATTGCCGAAATCCCTTACTTTGAATCCGAGGGAAAAGAAAAAGATTAAAGTGGGATTGCAGGTCAACCCAGCCAAGCTGAAAAAGGGAGTCTTTGATGGATACCTTCTTATAATGGAAGGAACCAAAAAAATATCCCTTCCTTATTTATATGTAAAGGAAGAGCCGGATTATCCAAGGGTAATGGGCTTTGATTTCGGTCAAGGAGACCAGGAAGGCACATACCGATACGAAATGTACCTTCCCCGGGGGGCTGAAGAATTCGGGATTGCACTTTATGAGGAAGACAGCTTGAAATTCGTTGGTTATTTGGATTGGTCGAGACCGGCACCTTCCGGTTTGATCAAAAAAGATGTATTGAAAAAGAACCTGCCGCCTAAAGGAGTGTATAAAGCGATAATCTTTGCGAGAAGAGGTGGAAGAGAAGATCGGATAGAAAAGACGTTACTTATTGAGTGAACACAGGACAATATGTAAAATAAAATGGATGTCAATAGTATAAAAAAGATAATTTGTGAACAATTCGTTAATAATTACAAACCTGTGACAAATTTCACTAACCACTCATTGACATTGATTCTAGCCTATTGTATGCTAACAAAGGATGTAAAATGAGAGGGTTTTCAGTAGCCCTGCATGCAGATTTTTACAGCATGAAATGTCTTCTATCCTCCACCAAATTCAACCGCGAGGATGCAACTTGCGTCAAATAATTGCCTACTAAAAATGGCTATGACTTTGATGTCAGCGATTCTTTCTCAAATAGTCGGATCAGTTTTGTTCGGTATCTTCTCTTTGGAAAGATGACTTGTCAGAACCTAAGATTCGAACCGCTGCTATTAGTAATTGGCCTTCTTTGTGGACTTGCTAGGTTTACAAGCAATGCTTCATTCAGTACGAAAATATTTCTCAGGAGATTAAATGAAAAATGCCAGAAATGAAAATCATGTTCAACAGGCAGAGTAAATATATAATTTTTCTTCTGGCGGTTTATGTTGTTGGATGGGGACTTACGAGTTATCAAGCCGTTTTTGCTGGGCTTATACTGGGTACGAGTTTGAGTTTATACAATTTATGGCTGATCAATCAGAAAATGAAAAAGTTCAGTCAGGCGCTCGATGAAGGAAAGAAAACAAAATCTCTTGGGACGATGACTAGAATGGCATCCGCAGGTCTAGCGGTACTCATTGCATTGGAATTTCCGGAGCATTTTCATCTGATAAGTGTTGTATGGGGATTGATGACAGCTTATATTGTCATTTTTATAGATTTTTTCATCCAATTAATACGTCGATAGCGGGGAAGAGAGGTGAATATAGTTGAATCATGGAGCACCCTTACACGATTTTATGGGTCTGACCTTTAACTTGAGTAACGTCCTAATGATAACAGTTGCTAGTCTAGTTGTGTTCATACTTGCTGTGCTTGGTACACGTAAGCTTGCAATGGAGCCAACTGGCATGCAGAATTTCATGGAATGGATTATGGATTTCGTTAAGGGTATTATTAATAGTAACATGGACTGGAGAACAGGTGGTCAGTTTCAACTGCTTGGTATGACTTTGCTAATGTACATTTTTGTGTCCAATATGCTAGGTCTTCCGTTTGCAATTAGTTACGATGGTGTGCTTTGGTGGAAATCACCAACAGCCGACCCAGTTATCACATTGACTCTTGCGGTCATGGTTTTAGGTTTAACGCATTACTATGCAATAAAAATGAAAGGCGCCAAGGGTTACTTTAAAGCTTATAAAAACCCAATGACACTTGTGGAGGAATTTACAAACTCCTTGACACTTGGTCTGCGTCTATATGGTAACATTTATGCTGGTGAAGTTTTGCTGAGTTTATTAGCGGGATCGCTAGCATTTAGTGGACCTGCCGGATTTATTGGTGCAATTGTGCCTACATTAGTATGGCAAGGCTATAGTATTTTCGTCGGCAGTATCCAAGCGTTTATCTTTGTCACGTTAACAATGGTTTATCTGTCTCATAAAGTCAGTGACGACCATTAATTATAAGTTCATTTAGAACTAAAAAAATAATAAATTTTGATACAATCTAAGGAGGATATTTATAATGACAGGTTCAGTAGGTCTTCTTGCAGCAGCAATTGCAATTGGTTTAGCAGCACTAGGTGCAGGTATTGGTAATGGTCTTATCGTTTCAAGAACAGTAGAAGGTATCGCTCGTCAACCAGAAGCTCGCGGTATGCTTCAAACAACAATGTTCATCGGGGTAGGTTTAGTTGAGGCGATGCCTATCATCGCAGTAGTAATTGCGTTTATGGTATATGGTGGTTAATAGAACCTTCAAAAAGTTCAAAAATGGCGAAGTTCGTTCCATGTGAACCTTCGCCTTTCCTTTATGTCCACAATCCTGTTTTTATACAGTTTAAGAGCATAGTTTTCTAAAGTTCATATGAATGAACGCTTTAAGAAGTGAAACTCGTGAAGGGAGTGAACCAAGCGTGTTAACAAGCAGCTTTGTACTTGGGTCAACGTCTCATGGCTTTAATGGCGGAGACATGTTATACCAATTAGTAATGTTTATCATTTTGTTAGCGTTGCTGAAGAAATTTGCATGGGGTCCTCTAATGGGCATCATGACTCAACGTGAAGAACATGTTGCAAATGAAATTCAAGCAGCGGAAGCTAGCAGACAAGAAGCACTTAAATATTTAGAAGAACAACGTGAAATCGTAAAACAATCTCGCACTGAAGCGGGACAACTTATAGAAAACGCGAAACTTCAAGGTGAAGCACAGCGTGAAGAAATCGTGAATCAAGCACGTCTTGAAGCTGACCGCGTCAAAGAATCAGCTAAGCGTGAAATCGTACAGGAAAAAGAAAAAGCCATTACGGCATTACGCGAGCAAGTGGCATCTTTATCCGTACTTATTGCTTCTAAAGTAATAGAAAAAGAACTATCCGAAGCAGATCAAGAGCAATTGATTAATGACTACATTCAAGAGGCAGGAGAAGGGAAATGAGCGATATAACAGTAGCAAAGCGTTATGCCGTTGCCCTTTTCCAAATTGCGAAAGAGCAAAATCTCATTAACCAACTTGAAGAAGAGCTTCGCATAGTGAATGAAGTTTTCACAAATGATAATGAGCTATTAAGCTTCCTGGCTCATCCTAAAATGACTAAAGATGCAAAAGGCGCTTTGATTGCAAATGCTTTTGCAAGCCTTTCTTCTTCCGTTCAAAACACTGTGATGTTAATGGTGGAACGTCATCGTACAGATGATGTGACAGCAATGGCACAAGAGTTCATCGAACTTGCGAATGAAGAAAACTCAGTAGCTGATGCAACGGTCTATACAGTTCGTCCATTGACTGAAACGGAAGTGGAAGCTGTGTCTACATCTTTTGCTGCAAAAATCGGCAAAAGAAATTTACGCATTACTAATATTACGGATAGCAATATCCTTGGCGGCATCAAACTACAAATCGGTAACCGCATATATGACGGGACGATTAGCGGTAAGCTAGATCGCCTTAGCAAACAACTATTAGGTTAATATTCACAGATAGGGGTGAAATTCATGAGCATCAAAGCTGAAGAAATCAGTGCGCTGATTAAAAAGCAGATTGAAAACTATCAGTCGGAAATTAAAGTAAGCGATGTTGGTACGGTTATCACTGTTGGTGATGGTATCGCACGCGTTCATGGTTTAGATAATGCAATGTCTGGGGAGCTCTTAGAATTTTCCAATGGTTCAATGGGATTAGCACAAAACCTTGAGCAAAATAACGTGGGTGTTGTTATTCTTGGACCATTCAGAGACATTAAAGAAGGCAGTGAAGTTCGCCGTACTGGCAGAATCATGGAAGTGCCAGTTGGAGAAGAATTAATCGGACGTGTCGTGAATCCGCTTGGACAACCATTAGATGGTCTTGGCCCGATCGCTACGACAAAAACTCGTCCAATCGAAAGCCCTGCAACAGGTGTAATGGACCGTAAATCAGTTCATGAACCTTTACAAACAGGTATTAAAGCAATCGATGCATTAGTTCCAATCGGTCGTGGACAACGTGAGTTAATCATTGGTGACCGTCAAACTGGTAAAACATCAGTTGCGATCGATACAATCCTTAACCAAGCTGACCAAGATATGATCTGTATCTATGTTGCTATCGGTCAAAAAGAATCAACGGTTCGTGGAACAGTTGAAACACTACGTAAAAATGGTGCTTTGGATTACACAATCGTTGTATCTGCATCAGCTTCTCAACCAGCACCACTTTTATACCTGGCTCCATACGCGGGTGTGACAATGGGTGAAGAGTTCATGTTCGCTGGCAAGCACGTTCTTGTGGTTTATGATGATCTTTCTAAACAAGCATCTGCATACCGTGAACTTTCCTTGCTACTTCGCCGTCCTCCAGGTCGTGAAGCATTCCCAGGGGATGTATTCTACTTGCACTCCCGTTTACTTGAGCGTGCAGCAAAATTGAATGACACTTTAGGTGCCGGTTCAATCACTGCGCTTCCATTTGTTGAAACGCAAGCAGGCGACATCTCTGCTTACATCCCAACAAACGTCATTTCCATAACTGATGGACAAATCTTCTTGCAATCCGATTTGTTCTTCTCAGGTGTACGTCCTGCGATTAACGCTGGTCTTTCCGTATCACGTGTTGGTGGATCTGCACAAATTAAAGCGATGAAGAAAGTTGCCGGTACATTACGTCTTGACTTGGCTTCATACCGTGAATTGGAAGCATTCTCTCAATTCGGTTCTGATCTGGATGCTGCAACACAATCAAAACTTAACCGTGGTGCTCGTACAGTTGAAGTCCTTAAGCAAGATCTAAACAAACCGATCAAAGTTGAAAAACAAGTCATGATTTTCTATGCATTGACTAAAGGTCATTTAGATGATATTCCAGTATCGGATATCCTTCGTTTTGAAGAAGAATACTATGTGTTCCTAGATCGTTCTCATCCGGAATTATTAGATCACATTCGCACAACAAAAGGTCTTCCTGAAGACGCTGCTATCGTTGCTGCAATTAACGAATTCAAAAAGAACTTCGTTATTTCTGAATAATAAGGTCTAACTAATTTATAAAGGGTGGTGAGAATGAATGGCCTCTTTACGCGATATTAAGTCTCGGATTACTTCAACGAAAAAGACGAGTCAAATTACAAAAGCGATGCAGATGGTATCTGCTTCTAAAATGAACCGTGCGGAAGCTAATGCTAAAGCATATGTTCCATATATGGAAAAAATTCAAGAAGTGGTATCTAGTATTGCGAACGGAAGCACGGATGCATCTCATCCAATGCTTACTTCACGTCCCGTTAAGAAAACCGGTTACTTGGTAATCACATCGGACCGTGGATTGGCTGGGGCTTACAATAGTAGCATCCTTCGCCACGTTCATAAAACTATTCTTGAACGCCATAAATCCAATGATGAGTTCGTCATTATCGCAATCGGAAGGGTTGGTCGTGATTTCTTTGTCAGCCGTAACATGCACGTAGAGCTTGAAGTAATTGGGGTTCCCGATCAGCCGTCTTTCGCTGACATTAGCTCCCTTGCAAAATCGACAGTGAATTTATATCTGAATGAACTGTGTGATGAGCTTTATATGTACTATAACCATTATGTCAGCCCAATCCAACAGGAGGTAACGGAAAAGCAAGTCCTTCCGTTAGCTGACTTTAATACTTCCAATGCAACATTGACTTCTTATGAATTTGAACCGAATGCAGAAGAAATTCTTGAGGTATTACTGCCTCAGTACGCAGAAAGTTTGATTTATGGTGCTTTGTTAGATGGTAAAGCAAGTGAGCACTCTGCACGTATGACTGCAATGAAAAATGCGACCGATAATGCAAAAGAGTTGATTGACTCACTTTCATTACAATATAACCGTGCACGTCAGGCAGCGATTACTCAAGAAATTACAGAGATTGTCGGCGGTGCAGCAGCTTTAGAATAAAATCATTAAAGGGGCGGTCGGCCCGGACGATATGCTGGCCGTTCCATAAACTCGATAGTCGTTATAAGCAACGTTAGGAGGGAAAACGATGAATATAGGACGCGTTACTCAAGTTATGGGTCCGGTTGTTGACGTGAAATTCGAAGACGGACAACTTCCTAAGATCTATAACGCGTTAAGAATCGAAAATACAGCGTCTGGTACAGGACTAACTCTTGAAGTGGCCCTTCAACTAGGTGATAATACAGTTCGTACTGTAGCAATGTCTTCCACTGATGGTTTAACTCGTGGTGCAGAGACTGTTGATACAGGAGCTCCAATTTCAGTACCTGTAGGTGAAGTTACTCTAGGTCGCGTTTTCAACGTATTAGGGGAAAACATTGACCTATTTGAACCACTTACAGCAGAGGTGCGTCGTGATCCAATTCACAGGCAAGCACCAACATTCGAGGAATTATCAACATCAGTTGAAATTCTTGAAACGGGTATTAAAGTAGTAGATTTACTTGCACCTTACATCAAAGGTGGTAAGATCGGTCTCTTCGGTGGTGCCGGTGTTGGTAAAACTGTACTTATCCAAGAACTTATTAATAACATCGCACAAGAGCACGGCGGTATCTCGGTATTCGCTGGTGTAGGTGAGCGTACTCGTGAAGGGAATGACCTTTTCTACGAGATGACTGATTCTGGTGTTATTAAGAAAACGGCGATGGTATTCGGACAAATGAACGAGCCACCAGGCGCACGTATGCGTGTTGCTCTAAGCGGTTTGACAATGGCTGAATATTTCCGTGACGAACAAGGACAAGACGTTCTTTTCTTCATCGATAACATTTTCCGTTTCACACAAGCAGGTTCTGAGGTTTCTGCCCTACTAGGCCGTATGCCATCAGCGGTTGGTTACCAACCAACTCTTGCTACTGAAATGGGCCAATTACAAGAACGTATCACTTCAACAAATAAAGGTTCTGTTACATCCATTCAAGCGATCTATGTACCTGCCGATGACTATACGGATCCGGCTCCAGCTACAACTTTCGCTCACTTGGATGCAACAACTAACCTTGAGCGTAAACTTTCTGAAATGGGTATATACCCAGCAGTTGATCCATTGGCATCTTCTTCTCGTGCCCTTAGCCCAGAAGTCGTTGGGGCTGAGCACTATAAAGTGGCTCGTCAAGTGCAATCGACTTTACAGAAATATAAAGAACTTCAAGATATTATTGCCATCTTGGGTATGGACGAATTAAGCGAAGACGAAAAAATAATCGTTGGCCGTGCTCGTAGAATTCAAAACTTCTTGTCGCAAAACTTCCACGTGGCTGAACAATTCACTGGTCAAAAAGGATCTTATGTACCAGTTAAAGAAACAGTCCAAGGATTCAAAGATATCCTAGCTGGAAAATATGACGAACTTCCAGAAGATGCTTTCCGTCTAGTTGGTCGCATCGAAGAAGTTATTGCCAAAGCAAAAGAAATGGCTTAATTAAAGGGACCTAGGAGGGAATGAAATGAAGACCATTAAAGTCAATGTTGTTACTCCCGATGGCCCAGTATATGATGCAGAAGTTGAAATGGTAAGCACTAAAGCTAAAAGCGGTGAGCTGGGAATCATGGCTGGACACGTTCCAACTGTAGCCCCGCTTACCATTGGTGCTGTCCGTCTTAAAAATGGAAGCAACACAGACTATGTAGCTGTAAATGGTGGCTTCTTAGAAGTTCGCCCTGATGTGGTAACCATTTTAGCTCAATCTGCTGAAAGAGCTGAAACTATCGATCTTGCACGTGCTCAAGCAGCAAAAGCTCGTGCTGAACAAAGATTGCAGAACAATGATGGATCAAATGATGCCAAAAGAGCTAATTTAGCACTTAAACGTGCCATCAACCGGATCCAAATTGCAGAAATGCGATAACTTTAAATGATGAAAACACCTGATCTAACCATTCTTGGTAAGATCAGGTGTTTTTTTATATTAGTTTTTGAGGATTTTTGTCAAAGAATGGCGGAATTTAGAAAAAACGGTTTTCATTTGTAAAAAAAAATCGAATTATAGAGTAAAGTAATTTTCCATATTAATCCTTAACTCGTCGACATACGATTATCCTGATGATATAATGTATACGCTTACATTAATTGCTTCATACCCCCTCCAGTCACTTTGCTTCTAAAAGAATGTTATCCTGCATAATATTTAAAACGACCAAAAAAGAAGACAAGCAAATCTAAAATGCACCCATTTTACATGATTTATCCATAAAGGGAGATGAACATGGGACAGCTGCATATTTACCAAAATAATTATTTAATTGTATTTGTTTTCCTTTGTCTCGGCATTTTATTACCTGTGATTGCATTATTTCTTGGTAGACTGCTAAGGCCTTATAAACCGACTGATATGAAATATACGACTTATGAAAGTGGAATCGAGCCTTTTCAGGATTCAAGGGTTCAATTCAATGTCAGGTATTATCTATTCGGATTGATGTTCGTCATATTTGATGTAGAAACCGTTTTTCTTTATCCATGGGCGGTTGCCTACGATGAACTCGGGCTGTTTGCATTGATTGAAATGCTATTTTTTGTCCTTATCCTTATGCTAGGCCTAATCTACGCTTGGAAAAAGAAGGTGTTGAAGTGGAATTGAAATTAGATGAACTTACCCCTAAAGAAATGGAAGAAATGCGTCATAGTATTTTTTTATCCACACTTGAACAAATAAAGGGCTGGGCTAGAAGTAACTCACTCTGGCCGATGACTTTCGGATTAGCATGTTGTGCAATTGAAATGATGGGCGTAGGCTCCTCTCATTATGATTTGGACCGGTTTGGTTCGTTTTTTCGGACATCACCCAGACAATCGGATGTCATGATTGTCTCAGGCACGGTAACGAAAAAAATGGCTCCAATAATTAGTAGATTATACGAACAAATGCCGGAACCGAAATGGGTTATTGCAATGGGATCCTGTGCAACTGCAGGAGGGCCATATGTTCACTCCTACTCGGTGGTCAAAGGAGTAGATCAAATAGTACCTGTCGATGTATATATACCGGGGTGTCCCCCCAACCCAGCAGCACTTATTTATGGAATCAATAAATTAAAAGAAAAAATCCGTTACGAGGCGAAAACCGGAAAGCGGGTGATATAGATGAGTGAAAAGCAAGACATAGCGAAACAAAAGGCAGCGGCAGCGGCGAAGGCGAAGGCTGTAGCACTGGCCCGAAAACAGGCGAAAGAGGAAGGGACGGAGAATCCGGAAGGAGAAACCGATTTAGCGAAGCAAAAGGCAGCGGCAGCGGCCAAGGCGAAGGCAGCAGCACTGGCTCGAAAACAGGCGAAAGAGGAAGGGACGGAAAATCGGGAAGGAGAAACCGATTTAACGAAGCAAAAGGCAGCGGCAGCGGCCAAGGCGAAGGCAGCAGCACTGGCCCGAAAACAGGCGAAAGAAGAAGGGACGGAGAATCCGGAAGGAGAAACCGATTTAGCGAAGCAAAAGGCAGCGGCAGCAGCCAAGGCGAAGGCAGCAGCACTGGCCCGAAAACAGGCGAAAGAGGAAGGGACGGAAAATCCGGAGGGAGAAACCGATTTAGCGAAGCAAAAGGCAGCGGCAGCGGCCAAGGCGAAGGCAGCAGCACTGGCCCGAAAACAGGCGAAAGAGGAAGGGATGGAAAAACCGGAAGGAGAAGTGGACGTAGCGAAGCAAAAGGCAGCGGCAGCGGCCAAAGCGAAGGCGGCAGCATTGGCCCGAAAACAGGCGAAAGAGGAAGGGATGGAAAAACCGGAAGGAGAAGTGGACGTAGCGAAGCAAAAGGCAGCGGCAGCGGCCAAAGCGAAGGCGGCAGCATTGGCCCGAAAGGAATCAAGGGATAATGGTGATGATCTTGTAACTGCGAAGGCAAAGGCTATTGCAGCGGCCAAAGCGAAGGCGGCAGCATTGGCCCGAAAGGAATCAAGGGATAATGGTGATAATCTTGAAACTGCGAAGGCAAAGGCTATTGCAGCGGCCAAGGCGAAAGCCGCTGCTGTTGCGAAGGCCAGGACTGCTGTAAAGGAAAGCAAGGAAGTTATCACCCCAGATGATCTTTCTCCAAACCAGTCCAAACTCGATCAAATTGTTCATGCTATTGAAAGGCATGTAGGGCAAGAGGCATTAATAGACCACTATATTAATAGACTATCAAAAGATGTACCCACTTTAGTGGCTAATCCGGATACATATTTCTCAATAGCAAAATTTCTGCGGTATGATGAACAGCTTAACTTTTCGTATTTATCGGAACTTCATGGAACGGATTTTGAATCCCATATGGAAATTTATGTACATTTGCATTCGTTCAATATGAACCAATCGGTTGCCTTAAAGGTGAAGCTGGATAGGGATTCTCCCGTTATTCCATCATTGGCACCATTATGGCCAGGTGCAAATTGGCCGGAATGTGAGGCTTACGATTTATTAGGTATTAATTTTCAAGAACATCCTGACTTAAAGCGGATTTTACTTGGTGATGATTGGAAAGGGTATCCCCTTAGAAAAGATTATCAGCCTTATGATGTGGAGGTGTAAGCCCAATGTTAAGGACCGAAGAAATGCTTCTCAATGTCGGGCCGCAGCATCCGAGTACACATGGTGTTTTTCGGCTTGTCATCAAGATTGACGGTGAAATTATAAAAGAGGCTACCCCTGTCATTGGGTATCTGCATCGCGGTACTGAAAAACTAGCGGAAAATCTGCAATATACACAAATAATTCCATATACCGACCGACTCGATTATCTAGCCGCAATGACAAATAATTATGTGCTTTGCCATGCTGTTGAAACAATGATGGGGGTGGAAATCCCCGAAAGGGCAGAATATTTGCGCGTAATTGCCATGGAATTGGGCAGAGTCGCAAGCCACCTTGTCTGGTGGGGTACATACTTGCTTGATATAGGTGCGACGAGCCCTTTCCTATACGCTTTTCGAGAACGTGAAATGATCGTTAACTTATTGACTGAATTGTCAGGAGCACGTCTTACATTCAATTATATGCGTGTCGGAGGTGTGAAATGGGATGCTCCTGATGACTGGATTGCGAAGGTGGCCGAGTTTGTTCCTTATATGAGGGAGCAGCTTGCCGGTTACCATGAGTTAGTAACAGGGAATGAAATCTTTGTTAACCGGGTTAGAGGGGTGGGCATCTATACGAAAGAAGAAGCATTGCAGTATTCGCTTAGCGGTGCCAACTTAAGGTGTACAGGCGTGAAATGGGATTTACGGAAAAATGAACCATATTCCATTTATGACAGGTTCACCTTTGATGTTCCTACAAGGGAAGAGGGTGATGCCTTCTCTCGCTATCACTGTAGAATGGAGGAAATCGAAGAATCACTGAAAATCATTGAGCAGGCGGTTGAGCAATTTCCAGAAGGGCCGGTTCTTGCTAAGGTCCCAAAAATAATAAAGGTTCCTAAGGGTGAAGCATTTGTCCGTATTGAATCACCAAGAGGGGAAATCGGCTGTTATATCGCGAGTGAAGGGAAAAAGGAGCCATATCGTTTGAAATTTCGCAGACCTTCATTTTATAATCTGCAGATTCTTCCGAAATTATTGGAAGGGGAAAATATGGCGAACTTGATAACGATATTAGGAGCAATCGATATCGTTCTAGGGGAGGTGGATGGATAAATGATCAAGGATTTGCTCCAATCCACTCCTAGCCTACTGAATTTTGGCATCTTTTTTGGTTTGGCAGTCCTGCTGCTATTCGTTGTATTAGGGTTCGTAACCTATGGAATCCTATCAGAGCGAAAAATCATGGGGTTTATGCAGATGCGTGTCGGTCCCAACCAAATTGGGGGGAAATGGGGTCTCTTGCAGACCGTTGCCGATGTTTTGAAACTTCTGATCAAGGAAGATACAATACCAAAAAAAGCCGATAAGCCGCTATATATATTAGCTCCAGTGATTGCTTTTGCTCCGGCTTTCATGGTCCTTGCCACCTTGCCGTTCACCGATGCCTTCCAATTTGCTGATATAGGTGTTGGACTGCTATATTATATTGCCATTTCCGGCATATCGACCATCGGCATCGTCACTGCGGGATGGGCATCCAATAATAAATATTCTTTGATTGGCGGAATGAGGGCAGCCGCGCAAATGATATCTTATGAAATCCCGTTGGTGATGTCACTAGTGGGAATCGTCCTCTTAACAGGCAGTTTAAACTTGAATGAAATAGTTGCAGCCCAGGAGAAGGTTTGGTTCATTTTTCTTCAGCCGATTGCGTTTATCGTGTTTTTTATTGCATCGGTTGCCGAGTTGAACAGGGTTCCTTTTGACCTGCCGGAAGCTGAATCCGAACTTGTTGCAGGCTATCATGTTGAATACTCTGGATTTCGCTGGGCCTTCTTTATGTTATCCGAATATGTGTATATGTTTGCAATGGCCACGCTAACCACTGTATTATTTTTAGGGGGATGGAATTCTATTCCGTTTTTGGATTTTATTCCGGCGGCCATCTGGTTCGGTCTCAAGTTTAGTGTTGTTTTCTATGTATTGGTCTGGATTCGTGTGACTTTTCCTCGTATAAGGGCAGATCAATTGATGGAGTTCGGATGGAAAGTGCTGCTTCCGGTTGCATTGGCAAATATATTTTTGACGGCACTTATAAAAGAATTAATTAACCTTTTTTAAAAACTTAAGCTGGTCAGAAAGCGAGGGATTTATATGCTTGGTTTAGCAAAAGGTTTAACCTATACATTAAAGAACTTGACGAGGAAAAAAGTGACCTATGACTACCCGAATGAGCCGCTGCCGCTCCCTGACCGATTCCGCGGAATCCAAAAGTTTTATCCTGAAAAGTGTATTGTATGTAATCAATGCGTGACGATTTGTCCAACCGATTGTATTCAATTAACTGGTAAAAAACATCCGGACCCGTCAAAAAAAAGTAAAATCATTGATACGTATGACATTAATTTCGAGATTTGCATTTTGTGTGATTTATGTACGGAGGTATGCCCGACAGAAGCAATCGTGATGACGAATCAATTTGAGCTGGCGGAGTATAGCCGTGATCATTTATTTAAAAATCTGGAGTGGCTTGATGAAAATGATGAAAATATCCGGAAGGTGAATAAAGTATGAGTTTGTCCGGTGAATTAATTGCCTTTTTTGGTTTGGCACTCGTCGCCATATTAGGCGGAGTGCTGTTAATTACCTTAACAAAAGTGGTCCACATGGTAATTGCACTCGTTTTTACTTTCTTGAGCATTGCTGGAATTTATATGTTGCTTTCGGCTGAGTTTGTCGCCATTGTCCAGATCCTTATTTATTCAGGGGCAATAACGATCGTGATGTTATTTGGAATTATGCTCACTAAACACCAAGAAAGTGATGAACCCGTTAAAGGGGGCTGGGGGAGGTTCTCATTGCTGGCAGCTATTGCTGGATTCGCCGTGGCGGTTTATCTGGGTATTTATAATCTGAATATCCCTGTACAGCCAACCGCCTTGCATGAGGATAATACAAAACAAATAGGAATCGAACTTTTTTCAAAATATGTCATTCCATTTGAAGCAATGTCGGTACTACTGCTTGTTGCTCTTGTCGGCGCCATTGTATTGGCTAAAAAAGATGATGGGGAGGGAGATCGATCATGACGGGAGTTCCCTTGTCGGCTTATCTTGTATTGGCACTCGTTTTATTTTGTATAGGACTGTATGGCGCTTTGACGAAGAGAAATGCGGTCATTGTTTTGATTTCAATCGAGCTGATGCTGAACGCTGCTAATATCAATTTAGTTGCCTTCAGTAAATTCGGTGTAACGCCATCCATTACGGGTCAAGTGTTTTCATTATTCACGATTACGATCGCTGCGGCCGAGGCAGCTGTAGGGCTGGCTATATTAATGTCCCTTTATCGGAATCGGAAGACGGTCAATGTCGATGAAATGGATATTATGAAGCATTGAAGGTTTATATAAATGAAGAAGGGGATTTGATACGATGATGGAGAACGCTTGGCTCATACCGATCTTTCCACTCGTCACGTTTCTGGTTCTGCTTCTATCGGGTGGGCGGTTGCGGGAACGAGGGGCCTTTATAGGAATAATATGTACAATGGCTTCGTTGGTTCTATCGCTGCTTACCTTGGTGGAACGATTTAAAGAACCTACTTATAAAATATCGATAGATTGGCTTACCTTCGGGGGGACGCAACTTACAGCGGGGTTTGAAATCAACCAGCTTAATGCCTTGATGCTCGTGATCGTTTCACTTGTCAGCCTGCTTGTCCAGATATATTCGAAGGGGTATATGAAGGATGAAGTGCGATTCTCCATTTTTTATGCTTATCTGGGCTTCTTCACCTTTGCCATGCTTGGACTTGTCATGGCACCAAATTTGCTACAGCTTTATATCTTCTGGGAATTGGTCGGGGTGGGATCTTTCCTGCTTATTGGGTTTTACTTTTATAAACTGGAAGCCAAGAATGCAGCGAAGAAGGCATTCATCATGACCAGAATTGGGGATGTAGGGCTCTTAATCGGCATCATTCTACTATTCTGGGAAACGGGAAGCTTTGAATTTGGAGAGATCTTTCAAGCCATTCAATCAGGCGTGATATCAAATGAAAGACTGACTTTGATCGCTATTTTGATTTTTATCGGTGCGGTTGGGAAGTCTGGACAATTTCCACTACACACATGGCTTCCGGATGCAATGGAGGGACCGACTCCGGTTTCCGCATTGATTCACGCAGCAACCATGGTTGCTGCAGGGGTATACCTGGTGGCGACCATGTTTCCGTTATTCGTTGCTAGTGAAGCGGCAATGCAAGTCGTAGCAATAACAGGTGGATTTACAGCCATATTTGCCGCAAGCATCGCTATTGTGCAAAAGGATGTTAAGCGAGTATTGGCCTATTCGACAATCTCTCAGCTTGGTTTTATGATGCTTGCTTTGGGGACTGCTGGATATGTGGCGGGTGTGTTTCATTTAATGACCCATGCCTTTTTTAAAGCATTGCTGTTTTTGGCAGCAGGCAGTGTTATTCATGCTATACATACACAGGATATAGAAGAGATGGGTGGATTATGGGGGAAATTGAATTGGACAGGGCCGCTGTTCTTGACTGGAACTTTGGCGATATCAGGGTTCCCCTTGCTCTCAGGTTTTTTCAGTAAAGATGAAATTCTAATGGCAGCCTGGGAGAACGGCAATTATGTGTTGTTTGGACTTGCGGTGATTACCTCCTTTTTAACCGCGTTTTATATGTTCCGGCTGTTTTTCATGATGTTTGCAGGAGATTCACGCAGTCAAGTAAAACAGGTTAAGGACTCACCTTCCATCATGATAATTCCCATGCTCGTATTGGCATTGCTTGCTGTAATCAGTGGGTATATCCAAACGCCGTGGTTTGGGACTTTCCTGGGAGAGTGGCTTGTGGAGGGAAATGAAACTCTTCTAGGAGCCAGCCATAGTGAGGGACCAGTTTGGATAATGTTCATGGCTGTGCTTGTATCACTTGCCGGAATATTCCTTGCATATATGATATACGCTAAAAAGAAGTTACCTCGGGTATGGCTTGTCAAGGAAAACTCCGAGTTATATAGAGTTTTGGAAAATAAGTATTATATTGATGAGATTTACCATTTCACAGCAGGCTATGCAATCAAAGGCTTTAGTATTTTCCTATCTTATTTTGAAAGGTTCGTTGTCGGTGGCTTGGTATCCACCGTAACAAGTTCAATAGAGGGATTGGGGAAATTAGGGTCTAAACTGCAAACGGGACAGGTACAGCAATATGGCATGATAGCCTTTCTGGGACTTGCGGTACTATTGGTGATTTTTGCAGTAACTGGGGGGTATCTAAGATGAATGTCTATTTGCTCTCGCTTCTAGTGTTCTCACCGCTGCTGGGCATTGTGATGGTTGCCCTAATGCCGAAGAAAGAGGAAAGGACGATTAAACAATTTGGCTTTTTCGGAACACTGCCTCCCCTTTTCCTATCGTTCTTTCTATGCAGTCAATATTATTCGGGAGTGGCCCTATCCATCTTTGACATTAAGTTGAATTGGATCAGATTTGGGAATTTGGAGATGTATGATCCCAAACTCTTCACAGTTGACTTTGAGTTGGGCCTGGATGGGTTAAGTCTCATCTTCATATTATTGACGACAATCATTTCTTCACTTGCCGCAATCGCCTCCATATATATAAAACAAGAATGGAAAGGGTATTATTTGTTATTTTTGATTTTGGAGATCGGGATGCTCGGTGTCTTCACCGCAGAAAATTTGATCCTTTTTTTCTTCTTTTTTGAAATGACCTTGATCCCCGCTTTCTTTTTGATTGGCAGGTGGGGCTTTCTGGAGAGGGAGAAAGCGTCTTATAGTTTTCTGATTTATAATGGCATAGGTTCGGCAGTTTTATTGGTGGTCATTTTGATTTTGTTTGCCAGGACAGGTACGACCAATATTGCGGCATTGACACAGATGATGACAATGGGTGGTGTTTCGCTTTTTGCGCCCATATCCGGTTCGATGAAGTTTGGTTTATGCCTGGCCTTTCTCGTTGCATTTGCGATAAAGCTGCCCGTATATCCATTTCACAGCTGGATGGTGCGGGTCCATGCGGAAGCACCTCCATCCATAGTCATGATTCATGCTGGTGTCCTATTGAAAATAGGGGCTTATGGAATCATCCGGTTTGGAATGGGGATATTTCCTGAACAATATAAAAGCTTGGCCTTTACCGTTGTCCTGATTGGGGTCCTCAGTTTTTTATATGGTGCATTTCTAGCATTGGTACAAACGGATTTCAAGCTCGTTTTAGCATACTCATCAATCTCGCATATGGGAATCGTCATGATGGGTCTGGGAGCCTTGAATGAAGCGGGCATTCAGGGAGCTATCTTTCAAGTCATCTCACATGGGCTAATTGCTGCTTTGTTGTTTTTCTTGGTGGGTGTGTTGTATGAGCGGACGGGAACCACCATGCTTCCTAAGCTTGGTGGATTGGCCAAGTCGATGCCGGTTTTTTCAGGGTTTATGTTAGCGTGCGGGATGGCTTCACTCGGTTTGCCTGGCATGTCTGGCTTCATCAGTGAATTCATGGTATTTCTTGGCTTATTCAAGAGTCAGCCATTGCTTGCAGCAATTGGGGTGATCGGGCTGGTATTAACCGCTGTCTATATCCTGAGGGCGGTCATGTTGATGACCTTCGGGGAAAATGATAGCTTGGTAGAGAAAGAGAAACGGGACCTTAGAGGCTGGGAGCTTGTACCGGCATTGGTTCTTCTCGGTTTGATAATATCTGTTGGGGTATACCCAAATTTGTTAGGCGGGCCTCTTCAAGGAACGATTGAAGCCATGATGCTAGCTTTAGGGGGGCGATGAAGGATGGATTTGAACACGATGCTTTCTTATGATTGGGGAGCGATGATGCCGGAATTCATCATCCTGGGAACGGCCATGATTCTTTCGATATTGGATTTATTCTGGCCGAAGCACTTTAATCGGAGAAAACTGGCATGGCTCGCGCTAACCGGAATCATTTTGGCATGTTTGTCACTGATTAGCTTACTATCCTTTGAGACAGTCAGTATCTTATCCGATACGTTTCGTTTAGATTCATTTGCAAAAGCATTTAAGCTACTCTTATTATTCGGAGCGGGCCTAATCATCCTTCTGGCTGAAGAATATGAACCTAAAGAGGGGCTGCGGGAACATCGGGGGGAATTTTATTATCTTTTCCTGACCGCTTTGCTTGGAGCGATGGTCATGTCCTCAAGCGGGGATTTGATAACCCTGTTCGTTGGACTGGAACTTCTTTCCCTTTCATCTTATATACTAGTCGGAATGCGTAAACATGATCAGAAGTCTAACGAAGCGTCCATGAAGTATGTGATAAACGGAGGCATTTCCACGGCGATCACTTTATTCGGGATGAGCTATTTATATGGTGTGACTGGTTCTGTCAATCTAGGCGAAATGAGCCGGACGATGGCTGCGATGACCGACGGTCAGCTGCAATACATCATGGGCCTCGCTTTCTTCATGGTATTTGTCGGTTTATCCTTCAAGATAGCCGCCGCTCCCTTTCATATGTGGGCGCCGGATGTCTATGAGGGGGCACCGACACCGGTCGTAGCCTTCTTAAGTGTAATTTCGAAAATAGCGGGTTTCGTCATCATCCTGCGAATTTTTCTTTCGTTGTTCCTAACGGCATCCGGTGATACATTCGGAGCGCTCGACTTTTTGGAAAAAAACAATATCTATATAGCTTCATTGGCAGGTCTGACAATCATCATTGGAAATGTGATTGCGTTAAGGCAGCAAAATTTAAAACGGTTGTTCGCCTATTCAAGCATCGCCCATGCGGGTTATCTCCTTGTAGCGGTCGCCACATTGGGTGGGGGATATTTCCTGTTGGATACAGTCTGGTTTTACCTACTGGCTTATGTATTGATGAATATCGGTGTATTTGCAGTCATTCAGCTGCTCTCCAGTCAAAGCGGATCGGAAGACATTAGCATTCTTGCAGGACTGGGGAGGAAATCCCCGTATCTTGCCATATCATTTACTGTATTTATCCTGTCGCTTGCTGGAATTCCAGGGACGACAGGATTCATTGGCAAACTCAATATTTTCCTTGGAACATTCATTACGGAGCCTGGACATTTTGTCCTTGCGGGAATCATGATCGCAGGTACCATTGTGTCCTATGTATACTATTTCGGATTATTGGTTCAGGTCTTTTTCCGACCCATTTATTCAGAGAAGGTCATTAAAATTCGTTGGGGTCTTTACACAGTGTTGATCATTTGCGTAATAGGCACCATACTTTTCGGGGTGGCGCCAAATATTGCCTTTGATTTTATTCATGATCAATTTGGTGAATTTACAGACTTTATTTCGAGTAAATGATATAATGCCTGTATCAGAGGCTTGTTCCATTGGATCAAGCCTCTATTTACAGTTTTAAAAAGATATTTTGCAATTCTTCCTTTTATATTCCAAATTCGAAGGAGTTTTGTGTTAGAATAGAGTTCGGGTGTCATTTAGGAGGTATGTACATGTTTTCAGCAATGGGACAGCAGGCTTTAACAGGAATAATTGCACATTTGTTTTTCATTGCAGTTACCTGGTGGGCTTTACAGGCATTACATTTCGATAAAATCTTAAGATCCAATTCGGTCATCAAGGCCAGGGTTTTATACATTTTATTAACGGTTGCCATAGGTTCAGTTGTTAGTAACTTCTTCCTTGACTACCTGGGATTTGCAAACCAACTCCCGTATATGTTTAGTGATGACTGATAAGCTGTAAGACTTTTCTTATAGCAAAATATGATTCTACTCTTGTATTCGCCATGCTTACTGCCATTTTAAGGCGGAATGTGTCACCAATTGTCGGAAAACTCGAAGTATGATCTCTCTCCTTATGGAAAGAATGTGTAAAAGGGGAGGGATTTAACATGTATATTTTAAACAAAAAAATGTTAACATACATAGTATTTCTTGGTTTGATGGTGATTTTAATTGGGAATAGTACGATTGTGGCAGAAAGTAAACCAGATATAGTTAAATTGGTGGGTCTGTTACAAAAGGATAAGGATTTAGACATAGAAGATTGGTCTGTACTCACTAGAGAAATAAATAAAGAGATTACAACTAAACGAGAGTTTGAAAGCGAAGTTGCGGCTTTAAAACGAAAATACCCTCAATTTCAATGGCACCGGAAAGATGATGCTTCCGGCTGGAAGGCTGAGGCGTTAACTTACAATGTCGATTCAGGTCTAACCGAGTCTATCAAAATAATGACAACGGAAGAGAAATTTGATAAAGTTACCTATGTTATTTACGAAGTGAAGGGAAAAAAGTGGAGAAAAGCTAATTCGGCATTTTTTACGGCTACATTCCAGAACAGGGTGAATGACCTATTTATAGGGACTCCTTCAATTTTTTCTTGTATTAAAGGGTCTATCAATGATAATATGGATTCGGTTTTAAACTCTAAAACTGAAGACCTGTTAGATATGTTCCAAGCAAGGGAAATTGAGAGTGTGCATGAAACGAACTTTACATCAATATCTGCACATTCAACATTGTTTAAACAACCTTTGACAAAAGAAAAATTAAATTTGCAGTTTGGGCTACGGACAGAAGGATTGGGTGACCAAACGAACTTTGTAGTTGGCACACCAATCATAACGTTTGAATATTAATATAGAGAAAATGGACGCGGAGGGGAATACTTTTGGAAAAAATCATCGTCCGCGGCGGAAAAAGGCTTAGCGGGACAGTTAAAGTAGAAGGTGCTAAAAACGCCGTTTTGCCAGTTATCGCTGCAACATTATTAGCAAGTGATGGGAAAAGTATCATTAAAGATGTTCCTACGCTCTCCGATGTATATACAATCAATGAAGTATTGCGCAACTTAAATGCAGATGTTGCCTTTCATGACAATCAAGTAACTGTAGATGCATCAAGAGAGTTATTAGAAGAAGCACCATTTGAATATGTACGTAAAATGAGAGCTTCCGTTTTAGTAATGGGCTCATTACTAGCAAGGAATGGCCGGGCCCGCGTTGCTCTTCCTGGTGGCTGTGCCATCGGATCACGTCCTATCGACCAGCATTTAAAGGGTTTTGAAGCGATGGGAGCAAAAGTGAAGGTCGGCAATGGTTTCATTGATGCCGAGGTAGAAGGAAGACTTAAGGGTGCAAGAGTGTATCTTGACTTCCCGAGTGTGGGTGCCACTGAAAACATCATGATGGCAGCAACACTTGCTGAAGGTATAACTGTTCTTGAAAATGTGGCCAAAGAGCCTGAAATTGTAGATCTTGCGAATTTCCTTAATAAAATGGGTGCCAAAGTCAGAGGTGCTGGTACTGGTACGATGAGAATCGAAGGTGTCGATAAATTATATGGCACTGAACATGCGATTATACCTGACCGTATCGAAGCTGGTACATTTATGACAGCGGCTGCTCTTACTGGCGGCAATGTTCTTGTTCAAGGAGCTGTACCTGAACACCTTACTTCCCTTATTGCTAAAATGGAGGAAATGGGCGTTAAAATTCTTGAAGAAGAAGATGGATTACGCGTTATCGGTCCAAAAACCTTGAAGGCCATTGATATCAAAACAATGCCACATCCTGGTTTCCCGACTGATATGCAATCGCAAATGATGGCATTATTATTGCGTGCTGAAGGAACAAGTATGATTACGGAGACCGTTTTCGAAAACCGTTTCATGCATGTTGAGGAATTCCGTCGCATGAATGCCAATATTAAAATAGAAGGTCGTTCTGTTATCGTTAATGGACCAACTAACATTCAAGGTGCTGAAGTAGCTGCAACAGATTTACGTGCCGCAGCAGCGCTCATCCTGACTGGATTGGTTGCAGATGGCATTACTCGCGTTACAGAATTAAAGCATCTTGACAGAGGATACGTTAACTTCCATGGTAAATTGGCATCTCTAGGTGCTGATGTGGAACGTATTAACGAAGATGTACCTGCAGAAACAAAAAAAATTGCAGATTTAAACGCATAAGATAGCTTATAAAACCATTCACGTTCGATACATGGAAACGTGAATGGTTTTTTTTGTTTTGTTCCAGCATTCATCGCCTCCGGTTAAATAGTTATCGTTTTTCTATTCATAAAAGCTTGTCCTTCGACATACATTTGTTATGTAAAGATCCTGCTGGATAAAGATTATACGGCAGAGAAAACAAGTGTAGGGAGGCTCAGGAATTTGAAAGCAATCAAACCGATGATCGTACTATTCATAGCAGTAGCATTCGCAATTATCATGATTCCAGCAGTGCTTGTGCTTCCATTTTCAAATGATAAGACAAGTGGGGAGTTAGCCGAACAATTAGATAAGAAAGTGAAGAATGAGGGGAAAGAGGTAAGTGCAAATGAAATGAGTTCCGTTGAAGTTGCCGTTTACCGTACCTCTGCAAAAAAGATTGAAAAACTGCCGATTGAATCGTATTTGACTGGTGTGGTTGCAGCTGAGATGCCAGCAGATTTTGAGGAAGAGGCGCTGAAGGCACAAGCATTGACAGCGAGAACTTATATCGTCAATCAGCTCATAAGCGAAAGTCGATTGGGCTTGCCGGATGGTGCCGATGTAAGCGATACGGTCATGCACCAAGTTTATAAGAATAATGATGAGCTGAAGAAACAGTGGGGCTCTGATTATAAATCGAAGATGAAGAAAATTAACAAAGCTATAAAAGAAACAGCGGGTCAAATCCTAACCTATGAAGGAAAACCGATTACTGCCACATTTTTTTCGACCAGCAATGGCTACACGGAGAATTCCGAGGACTATTGGCAAGCTGATTTTCCCTATTTAAAAAGTGTATCCAGCCCATGGGATAAAGAAGAATCACCAAAGTTTTATAATAAAGTTGTAGTGAATACTGCAGATTTTGAAAACAAACTGGGTGTAAGCCTTTCATCTGGAACATCAATAGGAACCGTCATTGAAAGAACATCAGGTAATCGCGTTGGTGTGGTGGAAATCGGAGGAAAGAAAATGACAGGAAAACAGATTCGTGAAAAGCTTGGGCTGACATCATCCGATTTTAACTGGGAGCGTCAAGGCAACCAGATTGTTATCACGACAAAAGGTTCTGGACACGGAGTTGGAATGAGCCAATACGGTGCCAATGGGATGGCCAGGGAAGGGAAAACCTATGAAGACATCGTAAAATATTATTATAAAGGCGTCAAAGTTCAGTCTTCAAGTAAGTGGCTGAATACGATGACGGCAAAAAAATGAGAGATGGGGATTCCCATCTCTCATTTTTTTGCGCTTAATTTTTCTATAATGGTCAAAAAGCCGCGTTCACGCTTGAAATAATGATATTGGACATGAAAATAGACTGCAGCCACTCCAATGATATCTTTAATTACATCTATTAAGGCAGCGGTGCGGTATGGGATGAATGATTGGTGGTATTCATCAATAACTCCGTAAAGGCAAGCTACAAGGGCCGCCAACAGGCTTAAACCAGGTTTCAGTTTTTGGTTTGCAGCAAGGGCCGAAACCAATAATATATACAAAAGGGCAAATTCGACCAGATGAAGTGCCTCTTTGATAAAGCGGTCAATTGAGGATGAGGGAAGATCAAGAATCATATCATCGGGGTTGCTCGACATTATCCAAATGGCAATCATATATAGAAAAGGCAATAACGTTAACACAAGTTTAAAGGCTTTTTTCATGAATTAAACATCCTTCAACAGTAAGATACCAAACATTTTACCATTCTACGAATAAAATCGGTTTCATTTCCGCAAAATAAATCTAAAAAAATTTTTTCCTGAATGTATATAATCTTAACAAAATGTTCAGAATGATTGCTGAGGTGATTAATATGAGAGAGGAAGAAAAGAAACCAACTTCCACAATCCGACGTATACTAAAACAACGTTGGGCATTATCAGCAATCTATATCGCAAGTGCAGCCATAATCTTAGCCGCGGCCTTCTTATTACAAAATAGTTTTGATGATTCAGCTAAAGATGGCAAAGAGGAATCAGCTGAAACAGGAAAAAACTATGGTCAGCCTTCTGTCGAGGTTAATAGTAATCTTGAGACAATCAAGATGCCTGTAGCCGATGCAGACAAATCGGTTATCAAGAAACAGTTTTATGATGTGAATGCGGATGAAAAGGCACAAGAAGAAGCATTGGTTTTCTACAACAATAGATATGAGCAAAACAAAGGTATAGACATTGCAATGGAAGATGGAAAATCTTTCGATGTAAAAGCTTCCTTAAGTGGAAATGTAACGAAAGTTCAAGACGACGCGTTACTTGGAAATTTAGTTGAAGTACAGCATGAAGATGGTGTCATCACTCGTTATCAATCTGTTAAAGACATTAAGGTTGCAGTCGGTGACAAAGTGAAACAAGGACAAGCAATTGCTACAGCTGGAAAAAGCCAAATCAACGAAGAAGCTGGCGTGCATGTCCACTTCGAAATCAGAAAAGATAACATTGCGTTAAATCCACTTGATTTTGTTGATAAACAAGCTTCTGCCATTCAATCGGCAACTGAAGCAGAAGGCAGCGAACTTAACGATTCAACTGATAAAGAAGAAACACCTGCAGTCGAAGGATCTGAAACTGATAAAGAAGAAACACCTGCAGTTGAAGGATCTGAAACTGATAAAGAAGAAACACCTGCAGTCGAAGAATCTGAAACTGGCACGGATGAAACGCCTGCCGTTGACGAAACTGACGAGAGCACTGATTTAGAGAGTGGCACTGATGAGGAAGGCTCTGTCCCAGAGAAAGATGCAACTGAGGAAAGTGACTCCTTAAAAGATTCGTTAAATCAATCTAATTAAGATTAAGATTTTTAATTAAATCAAAACAAAAACCTAGAGCGTTACGAATGACAACAACTGAAAATTTGGTAAAAAGAAGCCGTTCAATTTGAACGGCTTCTTTTTTTCTTTCGAGGAAATATTGGCCCATAAGCTGAAACATTTGAATTTCCGACAAATTTCTCGGGAAATAATTTGATCTTAAGGAAAATAAACAAATGAAAATTAGAAATAAATGCAAACCGCCTGTCCCATTAGGCATATATTCTTAACCAAGCTAATAAGATGTTATAAACCATGCAAAGAGAGTGTTTGAGGTGAGGAATCGTTTATTACAAATTATCTAATAGGTGAATAATTCTATCTTTCATTGTTTATAGGGCAGCGGTATTCGATTCGAAAAATACGAATCTCATTTCACACTTCTCACATCCAATCTGGGGAGGTCGAGTGGTGTGCACGATTACATCAAAGAAAGAACTATCAAGATAGGAAAGTATATCGTGGAAACTAGAAAAACAGTCCGCGTCATTGCAAAAGAGTTCGGAGTCTCTAAAAGCACAGTGCATAAAGACTTAACTGAGAGGCTGCCTGAAATCAATCCTGATTTGGCTAACGAAGTGAAGGATATATTGGATTATCATAAATCCATCCGTCACCTAAGAGGTGGAGAAGCGACAAAATTAAAATATAAACGATCTGAAAGAGAAGAAGAAATCGTTAAATAATTTTTGATATCATTCCGGCAATTGGAAGTGAATTATGCAAATCAGGGAATGAATAAGGGGACATGAAAGTGTGTCAGCCTATTCCTTAACCTTGATTGCGGTTCCGTGCCGGGATTTTTTTATGGGAAAAGACGAGGAATAGTGCTTAAGACATCTAATTTTTTTACATATTGGAAAAATAGGAAATAATAGTCTGTATTAGTGTTTATTTATAATTCATACTTACTTGTGTCAATGCAATATGGTAAAATAAACAATTAGGACAGAAGTAGGTTATATGTGAGGATATTCAAGGAGGATTTAAGAAATGTTTGCTAGAGATATTGGGATAGATCTTGGAACAGCCAATGTTCTTATACATGTCAAAGGTAAAGGAATTGTGTTAAATGAGCCTTCGGTAGTAGCAATTGATAAGAATACGAACCGTGTTCTTGCTGTCGGGGAAGAAGCTCGTAAAATGGTAGGCCGTACTCCAGGAAACATCATCGCAATTCGTCCTTTAAAAGACGGTGTCATTGCGGATTTTGATGTAACAGAATCGATGCTTAAGCATTTTATCAATACATTGAATGTGAAAGGTTTCCTTTCAAAGCCTAGAATTTTAATCTGCTGCCCGACCAACATAACAAGTGTCGAACAAAAGGCGATTAAAGAGGCTGCTGAAAAAAGCGGAGGGAAGAAAGTATTCCTTGAAGAAGAACCAAAAGTGGCTGCAATCGGTGCCGGCATGGATATTTTTCAACCAAGCGGCAATATGGTCGTAGACATTGGCGGGGGTACAACGGATATTGCCGTTCTTTCAATGGGGGATATCGTTACATCTTCTTCTATTAAAATGGCCGGTGACAAATTCGATAATGAAATTTTACATTATATCAAACGGAAGTATAAGCTTCTGATTGGTGAACGTACAGCGGAAAACATTAAAATCCAGGTTGCAACCGTCTTCCCTGGTTCACGTAATGAAGTCATCGATATTCGTGGACGCGATATGGTATCAGGATTACCTAGAACCATTTCGGTCAATTCGAAAGAAATTGAGGAAGCTCTTCGCGAGCAGGTTTCCATCATTGTACAAGCTGCAAAAAGCGTACTTGAGCGGACGCCGCCTGAACTTTCTGCTGATATCATCGACCGCGGTGTCATTTTAACAGGTGGTGGAGCATTGCTTCACGGGATTGATTTACTCCTTGCTGAAGAACTTAAGGTACCAGTACTCGTTGCCGAGCACCCAATGGATTGTGTAGCAATCGGAACAGGGATCATGCTTGATAATATGGATAAATTGCCACGGCACAAATTCAACTAAAAAGCGGATGGAAATCTGCATCATAAGATAGGGGTCTAAGGTTCAGACAAACATGAGGCATAGAGAAAGTGCGTGCAGTTCTAGTACTGATGAGCAATAGGCCCTCTTCTTTTAGTCGAGAATTTAACACCATTCCTTTAAATCTGACCTAGCCTACGATAAAAGACAAATTCTTCTGCCTAATGCTTTTTCTTTTTCCTTAAGATACTGATGTTCATGACCGATAAGATAGATATGGGAAATTGAACGGGATAAGTTATGTAGAATGAGGAGTGAAGAAGATGTTAAGAGGTTTTTATACGGCTGCTTCCGGGATGCTTACACAGCAAAGGCGCACAGAATTGCTCACAAACAATATGTCCAATGCGAATACAACAGGGTATAAAGCGGATCAAACGAGTGTAAGGTCGTTTCCTGAAATGCTTATCAGCAATATAGGTGGTAAAACGATTCCTACGGAGAACAAATTCAGTATGTCTCAATTATCCCAGGTTGGGGGGCTCAGTACGGGCGTTTACGTACAGGAGGCGAATCCTTTATTTACCCAGGGTACATTGGAGGAAACCCAGCTTAATACGGATATATCCTTGGCTGATGAAAACCTTCCGATCAATGAAGAAACCGGCCGGCAAGGGTCGGTGTTTTTTACTGTTCAGGATGGTGAGGGCGACGTCCGTTATACGCGTAACGGCAATTTCACTCTAGATGGGCAAGGTTATCTGACTACACCTGCCGGTCATTATGTATTGAACGAAAATAATGAACGGATCCAGCTTGATAGCGATCGGTTCACTGTAACGGAAAACGGTGTTATTTTGGAAGGAAATGTTCAAACGGCACGTATGGGCATCGGTTATTCAGATGATCCATCATCACAGCTCATGAAGGATGGGGAAGGCCTTTATAAGGCAGTGAATGATGGGAAATTACCTAACGCATACGCGGCTGCAGATATTGGTTTTTCTACTAAGCAAGGCTTTCTTGAAGGCTCCAATGTTGACCAATCGAGAACGATGACAGAAATGATGTCGGCATACCGCTCTTTTGAAGCGAGTCAGAAGGTTCTTCAAGCCTATGATAAAAGTTTGGATAAAGCGGTCAATGAAGTTGGCAGGCTTTAATTGAACATTAGAAGAAAAATGCCTTTGTAAATTTGAACATGTAAGGGGAAAATCCATGAATCGGACCATGATGACAGCGACCAATACGCTGAACCAACTTCAAAGTAAAATCGATCAAATAAGTAATAATATCGCTAATGTGGACACGACTGCCTACAAAAAGACCCAAACGAGTTTCAATGACTTATTGACACAGAGTTTCAATAATCAACCGAGTGATACCAAGGAAAAAGGAAGGTTGACCACACCTGGCATTCGACAGGGAACAGGTGCTAAGATAAGCCAATCTCAATTTGTGCTTTCACAGGGAGCCTTAAAGACGACGGACCGTAATCTTGATGCTGCAATCACTAGGGAGGACCAATTCTTCACCGTAAGCGTTCAGGACGATAATGGGGTCAATACAAGGCTTACGAGGGATGGGTCCTTTTATTTATCTCCTAATGCCAATGATCCCGATCAAATGATGCTCGTTACCTCTGCGGGACATAAAGTCCTTGATGAAAATGGTGAACCGGTCCTCATAGAGGGAAATATTAAAGACATTAAGATTTCGGAAAATGGCATATTGATAGTGGATACGGAAGAATATGGCGAAAGTAGTTTTGGGCTAGGAATCGTCTCGGTAAAGAAACCACAATTTCTTGACCGGCTAGGGGGAAATTTACTTGGCATGCCCGAAAACTACATTGCCTTGGGTGTTACTGAAGAAGATATCATGACTGAATTAACAGGGGATTCCCGCAACCAGGCAGCAGTCCGTCAAGGCACTCTGGAGTCCTCAAATGTCGATCTTTCCAAAGAAATGACGGATCTAATCAATGTTCAGCGGTCTTACCAATTTCAATCCCGGGCAGTAACGATGGCTGATCAAATGAGCGGATTAGTCAATGGAATCCGTTAAGGTATCTGGTAAATAAAATGTCTCCCTGCGGAATTAGAGCAAATCGGTTATAATGAATTCATAACAGAATCATTCGTGCCTATCATTTTGCATAGCTGCTGAATTTCTAAAATCAGTCGGCAAGTTTTCTTAAAAGGAGCTTTCACATTCAATATGGAACAAAATCGTGTAATGAGACAACAAATTGAAGAAGAGATAAAGGAAGTTGAGACGAAACCGAATCGTAGAATCAAGGTCCGGCTTTTGCCAATTTGGCTTCGTTTACTCATTGTTATCGGATTGATTTTCATTGCTGTATTATCCGGGGCACTATTGGGATACAGTGTGATCGGTGGAGGACATGCAATGGATGTTTTCCAAAAATCCACATGGACCCATATTATTGATATAGTGAACAAGGGCGCGTAGTTCCATGTTTTTTGAGTAGTTGCTGTCATTATCGGATTTATATTACATGGCAACTACGCCTCTGTCTTCATGACAGGGGCGAGTTTACGTTATATTTGAAATTTTGAATTCATAGGAGGAACAAATATGCTTGATATCACACAAATAAAGGAAATTATTCCGCATCGTTATCCGTTTTTATTAGTGGACCGGATCATAGAAATAGATGAAGGGAAAAGAGCGGTGGGATTGAAGAATGTCTCGGCAAATGAAGAATTCTTTAATGGTCATTTTCCCGATTACCCAGTTATGCCTGGTGTGTTAATTGTAGAGGCATTAGCGCAAGTTGGCGCTGTAGCCGTTTTGAAACAAGAAGAATACAAAGGACGGCTTGCATTTTTCGCTGGGATTGATAATTGCCGTTTTAAAAAGCAAGTAAAACCAGGTGATCAACTACGTCTTGAAGTGGAAATAGTGCGTATGAGAGGGTCAATGGGTAAAGGAAAAGCAGTGGCAACGGTAGATGGGGAAACAGCATGTGAAGCCGATATCATGTTTGCTTTTGGTGACAAATAAGAAGTAGTGCATTCATTTTCCGGGAACGGGACTAATTTACTAATTTAACTATATTTTTCAAAAAAATGGTTTATGGAAGCATGAAGCGGTGTATATAAATAGCACTGCATTGCTTTTTTAAAGCAAGAGCGGTTTTTAGAACTTTCTATTCTCCCTTTGAATGCCGGACATTTTTATGTCCGGCATTTTTTAATGATTAAATTCCAATAAGCGGATTTTCTTTTTAAATTTAAAATAGGACGCAAGTTATTTTCACATTCGGGCAAAATAGCTAATGATAAAGAAAGAAGGGAGGTTGCCAAAAATGATGAAGAAAATTTTTGCACTAATTGGGGGATCTTTATTATCTATTATGTTCCTTGCTGGATGTGGAACGGATAATGATGACAACAACAACAATCCCGCACCAGAAGAAGATAACAACATCATTGAAGATGATAACAACGGTACAGATGATAACAACGGCACGGATGATAACGACATGAATGATAACGATGATGGAGTGCTTGATAACGACGAGAATGACGTTGATAATAACGTTGATAATGATGCCGATGACTTGATTAAAGACAATGATAAAAATGACGACAAAAATAAGTAATTAGCACAGAATGAGAAAGACTGGCTTAGTTAAGAAGAGGATTTACATCCTTATTCGTCTAAGTCAGTCTTTTTTATGTCCATGCGATTAGGGGATGGGAATTATGGGAAGGATTTTTATTTATTTGTTGCCAATTTAGGCTTTGAGCGGATTTTTTGCTTGAACTCTTTTATTAATTCATCGCCGGCAAGACCCTTTTGGACCAAATCTTCTAGAAGGAGTTCTGCATATTTGCTCCGCGTTTTTTGGATGTGACCAACAAATAAGAGGCTATAATGGTTACCTACTTTTCTTATTGTGCGTAAAGCAGTGTGAAACAGGGCCGGTTCATTGTCCTTTTTGGTAATGACGGCCTGGATATATACCTCTCCGTCTATATTTGGAAGTGAGGGTTCAAGCTCTTTGAAATGATTTTCTTCTACAAAGGCCTCAAGTAACCATGATCTAGCGTCGTTTTCTTTATTTATAATCAGTCCATCTGTTAATGCAATATCAATCAAGTTTAAATTCTCAGTAACAATTTGCAACGAGATCAATTTAAATGATTTCATCTAATTCCTCCGTTTCTTGCCAGAAGAGTGGTAATTACCGCTCTTAAACGTAAATTTTAATCTTCCGGAATGGTTCATATCGATTAATCCTTTTAAAGGTAATTATATCATACTAAAAAACAGTCCCTTAATGAAATGAAAACCCAACAATTGTCTAAATTATGAATGATTGAATAAAAATTTGCAAAATATTTAATTTTGTTAACTTTTCGTTTTTTATTATATTTTGATCGACAAAAAATGATTTTGCATCAGTTCAAACCGTTTTTTAAGAAGAAAAAGGGTGTAATAAGCCCATTTCCTTCATTTTTTAATCGATGGAAGAAAGAGTATGATAAAAGCATATTAGAGAGGAAGGAGTGAAAAAATGATTAACCAAGTTACCCTCGTCGGCAGGCTTACGAAGGATCCCGAATTAAGATACACACCCGACGGCAAGGCTGTTTCCAATATCACATTAGCAGTCAACCGGAACTTCCGTAATACTGTTGGTGACTATGAGGCGGACTTCGTACAGTGTATCATATGGAAAAAGTCGGCTGAAAATACTGCTCAGTATTGTAAAAAAGGTGCCTTGATCGGTATCACAGGCAGAATAAAAACAAGGAGATACGAAAATCAAGAGGGTAAATATGTATATGTAACTGAAGTGGTCGCCGAGAGGGTTCAATTCATTGGATCTAAACAAAATGATGTTAAGCCCAAGGAGATTGAACATATTGGTTTATAGACTTATGTGGAGGTTGATCATGTGTGAGGATATAAAGCTTGCCTGGGCAGGAGCAGGCAAGCTTTATAAGACCATACAAAAGAAAAAGCGGATGGAAGAACTCATTAGTGATTTAATCCATCATGTGGGGAAGACCCATGTGAAAACTTCCAATAATGAATCATGTATTAGTACAGATTAATTTGAAACTTACTCAATTGGATAAACAAAACAATTATTTATATGAACATAATGAAAAATTAATGCAACGTATTTCAACACTTGAACAAAGGCGTAAAATATTTCGATGACGGGAAAAATTCCGTTAAGCTTGACTGTAGTATATAGAGTTCATTTTCACCCCTTCATTCCCCAAAGGCTAATATAGCTTTTTCCTCGCTGGAAACTCCGATTTACCCTCATATGGAATCAAGTTTTCTGATTCCCTTCCTTTAATGACTGCAAACAAGCAGTCTTTTTTTCATGCCAAAATGTGTGAATTTAAACAAAATAAAAAAATTATTCTGTCAAATTAGAATTTTTAGAAAATATATTGTAATATTTTAATTTTGATGCAATAATAAACCCAATAATATAATTGGAAAAAAAGTTATATATAGGAAGTGATTTGATGGACGAACCAATTATTAAGGTGAGTGGGCTGCGAACCAGTTTTCGTACTGACGATGGGGTGATCCCTGTCGTGAATTCAATCGATTTTCACGTCAATCCTGGTGAAGTTTTAGGTATTGTAGGAGAATCAGGATGCGGAAAAAGCGTAACTTCTTTGTCCATCATGGGTCTGGTTTCTTCACCTGCTGGTAAGGTGGAGGGAGAAATCCTTTTTAAAGGAGAGAATATCGCAAATGCCTCTGAAGCGAAAATGAGAAAAATTCGCGGGAATGATATAGCGATGATATTCCAGGAACCGATGACAAGTTTGAATCCTGTGTTCACTATTGGCGAGCAGTTGGTGGAGACGCTTCGGATACATAAAAAATGGAACAAAAAGCAGGCGCGGCAAAGAGCGGTAGAAATGTTGAAGCTGGTTGGGCTTGGTCGTGCCGAGGAATTGATTGATGAATATCCACATCAACTTTCAGGTGGAATGAGACAAAGGGTCATGATAGCAATGGCCATGATCTGTGAGCCGAAACTCCTTATAGCCGATGAACCGACAACGGCTTTGGATGTGACGATCCAGGCACAAATCCTAGAGTTAATGAAGAATTTAAATAAAGAAACAGATACAGCAATCATGATGATTACCCATGATCTTGGCGTTGTGGCGCAAATGTGTGAACGTGTCATTGTCATGTATGCCGGCAAGGTAATAGAGGAAGGAAATGTGCAAACGATTTTCCAAAATCCTAAGCATCCTTATACGGTCGGATTACTTCAGTCGATTCCGGATATGCGGATAAAGAAAGAGCGACTTTACTCGATACCGGGTAATGTTCCAAAACCTGGGACAAGCAGCCTCGGTTGCCAGTTTGCCCCTCGGTGCTCCCATGCCATGGAGCGATGTTTGAATGAGACACCGTCTCTTATGAAATTTGATGAGGGCCAGCATGTTCGTTGCTGGCTGTATGAAGATGGGAAAGGAGCTGCCCTGCATGAATCAAACATTGGTTAAGGTAGAAAACCTAAAGAAACATTTTCCAATTAAAGGAGGGGTTCTAGGAAAGACCATTGGAGAGGTCAAGGCAGTGGATGGTTTGTCTTTTTCCATTTATAAAGGGGAAACTTTAGGCCTTGTCGGAGAAAGCGGTTGCGGAAAGTCGACAACGGGAAGATTATTGCTTCGATTGCTTGAGCCGAGTGAGGGGAACGTTTATTTCGAAGGAAAAGACCTGACGGCTTTATCTTCCCGTGAAATGAGAAAGATGCGCCGTGAAATGCAGATGGTCTTCCAGGACCCATTCGCTTCCCTCAATCCCAGGCATACTATTGAAAAAATATTGGAAGAGCCGCTCATCGTCCATGGGGTTAAAGATAAAAAGACGCGAAAGGCCCGTGTACAGGAACTCCTTAAGGTTGTTGGCTTAAGCAGTTACCATGCTAAAAGGTATCCGCATCAATTCAGTGGTGGCCAGCGGCAGCGTATTGGCATTGCGAGGGCACTTGCCGTTAACCCCAAGCTGATCATCGCCGATGAGCCCGTATCTGCACTGGATGTTTCGATTCAGGCCCAGGTCTTGAATCTCCTGCAGGATTTGCAGGAAGATTTTGATTTGACCTACTTATTCATTGCCCATGATCTTGGAGTGGTAAGGCATATCTCCGACCGTGTCGGTGTGATGTATCTTGGACATATAGTTGAATTGACGGAAAGTGAGGGACTTTATGAAGATCCACTTCACCCATATACCCAGGCTTTATTATCGGCCGTACCGATCCCGGATGTGGAATACAAGGGGGATAGGGTAATCCTGCAGGGAGATGTTCCAAGCCCATCAAACCCGCCTGGCGGCTGTCCATTCCATACGAGGTGTCCGAAAGCCATGGTAGAGTGCAAAACGGAAAAGCCAATCCTGCATGAACATAAACCTGGTCACTACGTTGCTTGTCATTTATACAATTGACACGACGTATACATAAATTCGCAATAATAAGGGGGAAGAATATGAAGAAAACATTAGCTTTATTGTTGACTGGTATCCTGGCTCTTTCACTAGCGCTTGCGGGATGCTCCTCGTCTACATCAAAAGAGAAAGATGATGGTAAAGGGGGATCGAGTGATGCAAAAGGCGGCGTATTGATTTACGGTAAAGGCGGAGATGCGGTCGGTCTTGACCCAGCTATCGTAACCGATGGAGAATCATTCATCGTCACACAACAGATTTTTGAAACGCTTGTGAAATATGGGGAAGATGATACGGAAATTAATCAGGGTCTTGCAGAATCATGGGAAGTGTCCGATGACGCAAAAACATACACATTCAAATTGAAAACCGGCATCAAGTTCCATGATGGTACTGATTTCAATGCAGATGCGGTCGTAAAAAACTTTCAACGCTGGGCGCAAAGTAAGGATGAAGGTAAATTTGCTTACTATGCTTCCATGTTCGGAGGATTTGAAGGTGATGAGGGCCATGTGATCAAAGAAGTAAAAGCTATCGATGAAAGCACGGTGGAATTCACTTTGAACCGTCCGCAGGCTCCATTCCTGAAAAACCTTGCCATGCCTACATTTGCAATAGCCAGTCCGACTGGATTTGAAAAAGAGGGAGACAGCTTCACCAAGAATCCATCTGGTACAGGTCCTTTCAAATTCAAATCATGGAAACCTGGCGATACGATTGAAGTGGTGAAAAACGATGACTATTGGCAAGATGGACTGCCAAAACTTGATGGAATCACGTTTAAGGTCATTAAAGATAACTCTGCGCGTTTAAATGCTGCAATCAAGGGTGAAATCGACCTGATGGACGGGTTGAACCCAAGTGATATCAGTAAGGTTACAGGAGATGACAAACTGCAAATATTCGAACGTGCATCCATGAACGTCGGGTACTTTGCTTTCAATGTTGAGAAAGCACCATTCGACAAGAAAGAAGTACGTCAAGCAATCTCACATTTGATCAACAAAAAGGAAATCATTGATAATTTTTATGAAGGCACTGCAGAGCCTGCCAAGAATCCTATGCCGCCATCCGTTTCTGGCTACAATGACAAAGTCGAAGACTATGATTACGATGTAGAAAAAGCGAAAGAACTGCTTAAACAAGCTGGACTTGAAGACGGGTTTAAAATGGACCTTTGGGCAATGCCGGTACCGCGCCCATATATGCCAGATGGTCAAAAAGTGGCTGAAGCCATTCAAGCAAGCCTAAAACAAGTCGGCATCGAAGCTAATATCGTTTCGTACGAATGGGCTGCATATTTAGAGAAAGTGCAGGCTGGTGAAGCTCAATCCTTCATGATGGGCTGGACAGGAGATAATGGAGATGCGGATAACTTCCTTTATACATTATTGGATAAAGATAATATCGGCTCCAACAACTATGCCCGTTATGCAAACGATGAAGTTCATGAGCTACTGATTGAAGCCCAGTCCACGGCAGATGAAGCCAAGCGTAATGAGTTATATGGAAAAGCTCAGGAAATCATCCATGATGAAGCTCCATGGGTTCCACTTGTCCACTCTTTACCGCAGCTAGCCGGATCTAAGACAGTCAAAGGGTTTGTTCCACATCCAACTGGTTCTCAATCCCTTGTGAATGTTTCTCTAGAAAATTAACCGTACGAACCGGGTAGTATGGAATCTTGCATGCTTCCCGGTTTTGTTATGGAATGCATTTCAAAATGATCGAGGGCGCTTCGAAGGACCCTTATTTAAAAGGCGGGTGATTGTTTTGTTTTCCTATACCGTACGACGTTTAGGATCTCTCATTCCAGTGTTACTCGGAATGGCATTTATTGTATTCATGATGATTCGGGCGATTCCTGGAAATCCAGCACAGGTGATTCTAGGGCAGCAAGCAACAGAAGAGGCAGTCGCTGCAATGACAAAGGAACTTGGTTTGGATAAACCTTGGTTCATTCAATTTTGGGATTACTTATCAGGCCTGTTAAAGGGTGACCTGGGTGTATCGTTAAAAACGAATAGTCCGGTTTCTGAAGAAATTGGGCCATACCTCATGGCCACGATAGAACTGGCATTGATCGCCATGATCATTGCAGTAGTCATAGGTGTGAATGCAGGGATAATATCAGCTTGGTTCCAAAACTCATGGTTTGATTATGTAGCAATGGTTATTGCGTTGATTGGTTTGTCCATGCCTATATTCTGGCTGGGATTAATGGAGCAATACATCATTTCAATACAATGGGATTTACTACCGACGACAGGGCGGGACAATATCAGGGATCCTGTTGAGGCCATAACCGGTCTGTATTTGATAGATACACTCATTGCTGGCAGAGTGGATCAGTTTTTCGAAGTGATCAAACATCTCATTTTGCCGGGAATTGCGCTTGCGACCATTCCAATGGCCATTATTGCAAGGATGACACGGTCGTCCATGCTGGAAGTTATGAGATCGGATTTCATTCGTACGGCTCGTGCCAAGGGAATGAGAATGTTTTGGGTTGTTTACAAGCATTCCTTTAAGAATGCCTTAATTCCAGTGGTTACAGTTATCGGCCTTCAGACAGGATTACTATTAGGCGGCGCCATATTAACGGAAAACATTTTTGGGTGGCCGGGTATCGGTACATATATTTATGATGCAATACTATCTCGGGACTATCCGGTCATACAGTCCGGAATTCTCGTCATCGCCTTTCTGTTCGTCATGATTAATCTAGTTGTGGACTTGTTGTATGCAGCGATCGATCCTAGGATTAAGTATAAATAGGGAGGGAAACTCATGCCTGAAATAGCAACGAATACATCGCCAATCCTTCCTCCCAAAGAGGCAGAGGAAAAAGTCATCTCTCCCTGGAAGGAAGGATGGAAAAGCTTTAAGAAAAATAAAGTAGCCCTTGTTGGTCTGGGGATTGTTTTATTTTTCATCTTAATAGCCGTCTTCGCACCGCTAATAGCACCCTATTCATTTGAGGGACAAAAGCTAAGTGATAAACATTTGGCACCATCTGCGGAACATTGGTTTGGAACGGATGAATTTGGCCGTGATATTTTGAGCAGGGTCATTTATGGCTCGCGCATATCAATAGGGATCGGCTTCTTATCTGTAGCCGGGTCTGTCGTGGTTGGATCTTTTTTAGGAATCATTGCCGGTTATTACGGTAGGTGGATAGATACGATCATATCGAGGGTCTTTGACATCATTCTGGCCTTTCCAAGTATCTTGCTGGCCATTGCTGTCGTGGCCGTTTTGGGACCTTCCCTTCGCAATGCACTTATTGCCATTGCCATCGTCAATGTCCCGATATTTGGCCGGCTTCTACGTTCACGGGTCTTAAGCGTGAAAGAAGAGGAATATGTAACGGCCGCGAAGGCCATTGGAATGGGAGATGGCCGCATTCTCCTTCATCACGTCCTTCCGAATAGCCTTGCACCGATTATCGTCCAGGGTACCTTGGCGATTGCTACTGCCATAATTGAGTGTGCAGCACTTGGCTTTCTCGGTCTCGGTGCACAGCCGCCAGCACCAGAGTGGGGAAAAATGCTTGCTGATTCCAGAGCATTCATCATTCAAGCACCATGGACGGTTCTTTTTCCTGGGCTTGCGATCATGCTTACGGTACTCGGCTTTAACCTAATGGGCGATGGCCTGCGTGATGCTCTGGATCCAAGAATGAAAAACTAGAAGTAAAAGGTGATGTTAGTTTTAACATCACCATCTTTTTGTCGTCTATCTTGTAAATCTATTAAAATATGAAAAATAATGACAATATCCTAGTTTGAAATAGGAAAATAGTGACTATTATCTCTTAAATTCACCCCAAAAGTTGTGATATTTTTATACTAAGTAAGAATATTCCAAAAATACATTATTTTAGAGGAGGAAAGTTCATTGTTTAAACGTAGCTTGTCCATTCTAGCAATCTTTCTATTAGTATTTACTGCAAGCGTTTCCGCAGCCAAGCTCCCAGATCCCCCGACCGGTTCGGGCAGTGCAGGTGAGAAGAATCAGGAAAGCATTATAAAGCTGAAGAAAAATGATTTGGGGAAGAAATACAAAAGCAACGAGAAGGTCAGGGTCATCGTAGAGATGAAGGAAGCCCCGGCAATAGAAACGGCTTCGAAAGAAGGGAAACTTTTTAAACAGCTATCGAAAAATAAGAAACAACAATTAAAGTCCGAAAAATTAGCTGTTCAGAAGAAATTGAAAAATAAGGTGAAAGAGAAGAAAATAGCTTTCAAGGAACTTGAAAGTTTTACCACAGTCGTCAATGGGTTCAGTGGTGAACTTCAGTATGGTGAAATCAAAAAGGTGGAAGCCATGCCTGAAGTTGCTGAAGTACATATAGCGAATGAATATGAACGCCCTGTAGAAAAACCTGAGATGCTTTATAGTAAAGAACTTGTCCAAGCCCAGGAAGCTTGGAGGGAATATGGATATAAAGGGGAAGGGATGGTCGTCGGGATTATCGATACTGGAATCGACCCATCTCACCGTGATATGGTCCTGAACGACGAGAATAAGGCAGAACTGACTGAAAGTGAAATTAGCGGAATGAAGGAATCTAGCCATCTATTAGGCAACTATTATACGGCGAAGGTACCTTATGGATATAATTACATGGATGAAAATGAAGAAATCCTTGACCTTGGTGAAGGGGCCTCCATGCATGGAATGCATGTAGCAGGGACGGCTGGTGCCAATGGAGATGAAGCGAATGGCGGCATTAAAGGGGTCGCTCCTGAAGCCCAGCTGCTTGCTTTAAAGGTCTTCGGGAATGATCCCGCCATGCAGACAACATGGGGAGATATATATATTAAGGCAATTGATGATGCAATCATCCTTGGGGCGGATGTGCTGAATATGAGCCTTGGCTCAACTGCAGGTTTTGTATCAGCAGAAGATCCGGAGCAACAGGCAGTATCCAGAGCTGTTGATAATGGGATCCTCATGTCGATTTCAGCAGGAAATTCGGCTCACTTTGGAAATGGATTTGCAAACCCATCAGCCTCGAACCCGGATATTGGCGTTTCAGGTTCACCTGGACTTGCTTATGACTCGGTACAAGTGGCCTCGGTCGAGAATAACTATATGGATTTGGATGCGGCGACTTATGATATAAATGGGCAAGTAGGAAAAGCGCCGTTCATGTCGGCTTCGAGCGTACATCCCAATGCTTTAAAAGATAAAACGCATGACTTGGTTGCCGCAGGTCTTGGGACGCCAGAGGAGCTTTCCAAAGTGGATGTAAAGGGCAAGTTCGCCCTCATCGAGCGCGGCACGCTTTCTTTTATTGAAAAGACGCAAAATGCCCAGGCAGCAGGAGCGGCAGGAGTCATTATTTACAATAATGCTGATGGATATATCTCCATGGCTACAGATCAAAATATCACGATTCCTCAGCTGTTTATGTTGAAATCGGATGGTGCAAAGCTGAAAGCGGCCTTAACTGATGGAGAAAAGGTGAAGATTACCTTTAATGGTGATAAAACAAAAGCTGTAAATCCAGAAGCAGGAAAAATGAGCGCATTCAGTTCATGGGGAGTCGCACCGAACCTGGATTTCAAACCGGAAATCACTGCTCCAGGCGGACAAATTTATTCGACGTTGAACAACGATGAATATGGAATGATGAGCGGTACTTCGATGGCCGCGCCACATGTATCCGGAGGCTCTGCACTGGTTCTTGAAAGAGTGGATAAAGACTTTAAATTAGATGGATCTGCCCGGGCCAATTTGGCTAAGAACCTGATGATGAATACTTCAAAGCCATTAATGGATCAGGGGGTCGTCAATAACGCCCTTGAATGGGAGAATCCATACTCACCTCGCAGGCAGGGAGCTGGAGTCATGCAGCTGCAATCCGCATTGTCCACACCTGCTGTCGTGACGGAGGCGTTCACGAAAGAAGCGAAGGTTGCAATGAAGGAGATCGGCAATAAGTTCGCCTTTACTTTAAAGGTTGAAAACTTCAGCAACAAAGCAGTCAAGTATGATGTAAAAGGAAATATCCAAACAGACTATGCAATCCAGGGACAACTGGGTTATTCCGCGCACCAGTTAGAGGCACAGGAAATTAAGGACGCTTCGATTAAAATCAATAATAAAGATACAAATAAGATTACCGTACCTGCAAAAAAATCGGTTACATTCGAAGTGAAGGTGGACATAACCGATGCAAAGGTACTTGGCGATGACCTTCAGACTCTTGTAGACGTTGACAAGGTCTTTCCAAACGGATATTTTGTTGAAGGCTTCATTTCATTGAAGGATCCAGCTGACACTAATCCGGAACTGCATGTACCCTATGTAGGGTTTAAAGGGGAGTGGGACAAGGCCCCAATCCTTGATGGCACTAAATATGATAAAGAGTCTTTCTATGGCATGGCAGGTGGAGTATCGACAGCAGGTGAAGATTTCACTTATCTTGGCTACGACCCTGCGGGGAAAACATTTAATGGCAAAAATATTGCGATTTCCCCAAATGGCGATGGAGCGCAGGATGACTTCGTGCCTGTCCTATCATTCTTAAGGAATGCGAAAAAGGTAGAATATAATATATTGAATGGTGAAAACAAATCAGTCCGGAAACTTCGCACAGAGAATAATGTGCGTAAGGACTATTATGATGGTGGGGAAGGGACCGCATACTCACTTGATCCAGCCCGTAAATGGGACGGTAAAATCAATAATGCACTTGCTAAGGATGGGGTCTATCATTTTGAAATCAAAGCGATGATAGATTACGAGGGTGCAAAATGGCAGACTTTTAAAATGCCTATCAAAATCGATACGGTAAAGCCGACAGTCAAGATTTCGAAAAAAGGCAATGTATTAACCATCCAAGGTAAGGATAATTTGAATGGTTCAGGACTTGCTTATTACGATGTGCAAGTCGATGGAGCATCCATCATGGAGGAGCCGCTCCCGGCGAATTCGAAACAATTCACCCTACCTGATGTAAAAGGGGAAAAGGTTCAAGTAGTGGCAATTGACTTTGCAGGTAATGAAAAAACAGCTGAAACTGAATTAGCCAGTGATTCAGCTCCAATCGATAATCATGCACCAGCTGTAAAGATAAAAAGTCCTGAAGCATTAAGCGTGAATAATAAAAAGAAAATCAAAATAACAGGAGATATTGAAGAAGCGTCGGAAATAAAGGAATTTAAAATAGATAATAAAACGATCCCTGTAACGTATAACAAAACGAATAATAAATATGAATTCTCATATGAAAAGAAATTCGAGGACGGCGTCCAAAGCTTTACGGTTAAAGCGACAGACAAATGGGATAACACGGTTTCCTTTAAACGGACGATTATGGTCGATACAACAAAACCAGGTATAAAAGTTAAAGGCGTACCGGCAACTGTAGGATTCAAAGGGAAAAATCCAAAAGTGGATGTGACGGTAGAAGATAATTTCGATGAAATCCGCCTTTACCTGAACGGAAGCGAAGTATTCTATAATGAATTCAAGGAACCATATAAAATGCGTGCCTATAAGAAGAAGATAGAGGATCTGGAACTGCCGCTTAAATCAGGCAACAACAAGTTTGAATTTAAGGTGACCGATCTTGCAGGAAATGAATCGAAGAAATCCTTTAACATCAATAAAGCAAAAAAATAACGAAAGGCAGCCCTCTTACCCATGGGTTCAGACTGTAGACAAATTCGCAGAAAGCGAGTTTGCCTACAGTTTTTTTCATTGAAAAACGTTCCAGCTTATTTCAGAAGTCCGCTCCCTTTCCGCCGACTGTCTGCCAAGCCGCATCAAAGCAAGCGTCTGTGGGGTCTCGTCTAGCCAGTTATTCGGCAGGAGTGTCGCAAATTTCTTCAATCTAATGAGGGTTTCATTCCATAAAAAAGTAAAAAAACATGAAGGATTACCAAGTTTTCCTTTCTAATCATGGTTCGGGGTAGTCCAATCCGAACCTCCTTTTGACGAAGAAAAGCGAGTTTACCTACAGTATTCTTTAAAAAAACATTCCAGTTGATTGGAACGGAAGGTACGAGACTCCTGCGGGAAAAGCGTGTCCAAGGGAGACCCCACAGGCGCAAAGAGCGCCGAGGAGGCTCCCGGACAGCCCGCGGAAAGCGAGTGCCTGGAGTGGAAATCAACGTTCGAATTGTGTACAAACCCTCAAAAAAACTGTTGGTAAAATCAATTATTATCGAGTTTGTTTACAGTATGAGCCCTCTTATCCAAGAGGGCTGTTTTTGCGTAAATGAATTTGGAGTATGAAGTCTTTCGTGATGATTTTGGAGTAGTTTGCTGCGTTTTCACCGTACTAATATGGAAATCTATTAGTGAGGAAGTATTTTCATTATCTAGCAGGTAAATAGTGAAAGGTGAAGGAATTAGGTATAAAGAACTGATAAAAAAGGAGGATATCTATGTATCGTAAGAAGTATTCGAGCAAAAAGGTATATAATCGTGGAATTACAGTGAAATTTGAAAGAAAAGGAAGCGACTCATCACTTACAAAACCGAGTTTCTTTGATGCACTTCAGCACGTCAATTCTCCATTTGAAAAAGAGCCCCGCTCAGATTCACCCTATCAGGATTTTCCGCTATTTGAGGAGGTAGCCCTTTCTTTTTTTGAAAAGGGTGCTAAAACATCAATAAATTATGACCCCCAACAAGAAAAAATCACCATTGAGGAAAGTTCAGATCAATATCATCAGAATAAGGGGGAGGCGCTTACCGAAATCCTCGATCATATCATGATCAATCATGGAAATCACCATTCTTTTTTCATCATCCAACTGAAAGAATGGAACGTAAAAAGGAAATCAGGCACTCCGTGACTTTCTTTACCTTTCTTAGGCAGGACATTAAAGCTGGTCACTTTCGTTAAAAGTGGAACGTAATTCGACAAGGTTCGTTACCCGGTACATGTAAATTGTTCAGTTCAATATGAATGGGGGCTGCCACGAGCAGCTCCATTAATGTCTCAATACGATGAGGCGCTTTTGATCAATCAAGAATTCAAACTAACTGCCGAATGATTTTTGAAAGGGTTTGAATGCCATAAGCTAATTGGTCCTCCGAGGCGTATGAATATGAAAGCCGTAGATGTGTCGTGTCATTTGGTTCATATATGTACCCCGGATTAAGGAGTATGTTCTCCTTTATCGCTTGTTTGAAAAGATTTGGATTCACGATGGGTTTACATAATTTTAACCATATATAAAATCCGCCTTGAGGTATTTTCCATTCTGCCAGTCCCTTAAAATATTGATTGAGAAGAGATAATGTAAAATCTCTACGTACTATCAACTCATGCCTTAGCCACTCTAAATGCTTTGAATATTGACCACTTGCCAACCATTCTGCCACAAGGTATTGGGAAAGTGCACTGGAACCGTAATCCATTTGCATTTTAATATCTGCTAAACGTTCAATCACAGTTATTGGACCAGCAATCCATCCGATGCGCAATCCGGGGCTTAACGTTTTGGACATACTGCCAATGTGCAATACAAGGCCATCTGCATCAAGTGATTTTATAGGTAGCGGTGGTTCCTTATCAAACCATAAGTCACTATATACGTCATCTTCAATAATCGGAATCTGTTCTTTTTTGCATATGGATAGGAGGTTTTGTCTTTCTTCTTTTGTCCATGTAGTATTTGTTGGATTGTTGAACGTTGGAACAGTATAAAACAGTGACGCTTTCTTCTTTTCAATGATGCGCTTTATTTGTGTGGGAATACTTTCCCGGCCTTGGTTTGATATACCTACTAAGTTCATGCCCGCAGATTGAAAAGGATGAACAGAATTTAAATAGGAAGGGGATTCATGTAAAATCATTGATCCCTTTTGAAGTAAACCGACTGAAATCAATTGGAGTGCTTGAAGCCCGCCAGAAACGATCATGAGGGAGCTGGGGCTTGCCTTGACCCCTTTTGTTTCTAAATAAACACTTATACATTGGCGGAGCCTTTTATCGCCCTTGGGTTCAGAATAACCCAATGAGTGGGCATCGAAAGAAGTGGAATGCAGCGTCTTTTCGATTTTTTTTGTCGGCAGGAGAGACGGTGAAAGTTCGCCCGTGCCTAATCTGATGATGGTGGTGTCTGTTTCATACTGATTAATGTCCTGAATCGTTTTTAAATTAGGTTCATGAAGGCCATTTCGGACATAGTTTCTCCAGTCGGGCTGTTTGCTGGAGACGAGCACATTCCATGTGTTATTCGAAACGAATGTGCCGGACCCTACCTTGGTTTCCAATAGTCCATCTGCAATCAACTCATCTATAGCTGTAATGATGGTACTTCGGTTAACGCCAAAGGAATCGGCCAATGAGCGTTGTGCTGGAAGCTTGGTCGCAACGGGCCATTCCCCCCTTGTTATTTGTTGTTTCATCCAATCCACTATTTGTCGGTGAAGTGATATGTTGGATGTCCGGTTAGGTCTCCATTCGATGATCATACGAAAAATCACTCCTTTCAGGTCTATATTCATTATAAATTGGTTGGGTTGAAAACCAACCAATTGGATGGTCATTTCCTTTGTTTTTTTCATTATACTGAATGTGGGGGAGGGAGGTATTCGTATGGGACCATTTTTTCATGGATTGTTATTGGCATTAGGACTGATACTGCCATTAGGAGTCCAAAATGTATTTATTTTTAATCAGGGAGCAATCCAACCTACGTTAAAAAAAGCATTGCCTGCAACGATCACAGCTGCCATTTGTGATACCGTACTCATTCTGTTAGCCATTTTAGGTGTATCGTTGATTGTCATGCAATATGATTGGTTGCGTCTTACGTTAATCATAATCGGAGTTATATTCCTATTGTATATGGGTTTTCAGATTTGGTCTGCCAAAGCAAATACACAGTCAGATGCTCAAACTATGCAGATGTCCGTTAAAAAACAAATTGTATTTGCTTTATCGGTATCATTACTCAATCCACATGCGATCTTAGATACGATAGGTGTAATCGGTTCTAGCTCACTTGTTTACTCCGGAACTGATAAAATGATTTTCACGGGAACATGCATCGTTGTGTCATGGTGCTGGTTCCATGGATTATGTCTTGCGGGAAGATTGCTGAAAAAGGTTGATACATCAGGCAAATTCCTTGGAATATTAAATAAAATCTCTGCAATCATCATCTGGATTACGGCTCTCTATATGGTGAAATCGTTTTTTTGAAAAAATGATATTGTGCAGCATTAACCACTTAATGGGCACTTTTTAAAAAAATAAAGGAGAATACATATTATATGTATTCTCCTTTTATGTCTTGATAAGCAACACCCCGCATTCATTCATCTTCATATCGAGAGAGCGGGTGTTTGAGTGTGAGAACATTATTGAAGAGCAACCAAGTCCTTGATTTCCTCTGTGGAAAGTTCGGTGATCCAGTTGTCACTGCTGATGATTTCGTCGTTCAGGGCTTGCTTTTTATCAAGCATCTGGTCGATTTTTTCTTCCAGTGTCCCTGTGCATATTAGCTTATGAACGTGAACGAAACGCTGTTGCCCAATTCGGTATGCACGGTCGGTGGCTTGATTTTCAACAGCTGGGTTCCACCAGCGATCATAGTGAATCACGTGGTTTGCTTCTGTTAAATTGAGCCCGGTGCCACCTGCTTTCAGCGAGAGAATAAAGATTGGGAACTCCCCATCTTGGAATCGAGTGATCATTTCATCACGCTGTTTCTTGTTCGCACTCCCGTTCAGGAATGGCACTTCAAAGCCATACCGTTTTTCCAACAATTCTTTCATCATATTGCCCATCCCGATATATTGTGTAAAAATGAGACAGCTTTCATCCTGTTCGCGGACAGCATCGACAAGCTCAGTCAGCTTCTCGAGTTTGCCTGATCGGTTAGGCGCCTTCATGATGTTTTCCTTGTCCATCTCTTTTAAGTAAAGAGCTGGGTGATTGCAGAGTTGCTTTAGCTTATTCAGCATCTGCAGGATGATGCCTTTTCTTTCAAAGGCCGACAGTTGTTCGATATCGGTGAATGTATCTTTGATCAATTGTTCATATAACGACGCTTGCTCTGTGGTAAGCGGTACGAATTCTTTTTGTTCTTGCTTATCCGGGAGATTAAGTGCGACTTCTTTATCGCGTTTTGTACGGCGGAGTAAAAATGGCTGTATCAAACGCTGTAATTCTTTGACTTTATCCTTCTGTTCATCACGTTCGATGGTCGCCACATATTTTTCCTGAAACTGACCTAGCGTTCCAAGATAACCTTTATTGATGAAGTCGAAAATCGCCCATAGCTCACTTAAACGGTTTTCCATTGGCGTACCCGATAACGCAATATGATGCCTGCCATTTAGCTTGCGGACCGCTTTGGATTGCTTTGTTTGGGCATTCTTGATGTTTTGTGCCTCATCAAGGATTACGCTGCTCCAATGGATGGAGGACAGTTCAGCTACATCTTGGTGGGTCAGGCCGTATGATGTTAAGACAATATCATGGTCCGCTGCCAGTTTAGTAAATGCTTCACCTTTAGCCCGATTTGAACCGTAGTGAAGGTGAACTTTAAGTGTTGGTGCGAATTTTTCCAATTCCTTTTGCCAGTTGCCTAATACTGATGTTGGGCAAACGATGAGCGCCGATTGTACAGAGACGGTTTCGGGTGGAGAGGTATTGACCTCAGCCTCATCGCTGCTCTCTTCGTTACTTTCCTCTTCGACGATGATCGTTTCACTCTTTTGTTCGTCCAAGGGAGTAGTGGGCAGCTCTTTACTTGCTCCTTCTTTGTCTTTCACATGAAGGAGGTAGGCAATCATCTGGACAGTCTTCCCAAGCCCCATATCGTCGGCTAGACAAGCACCAAAACCATGCTCCCTTAAAAAAAGGAGCCAGCTCATGCCCAGTTTTTGATAAGGTCGTAAATCGCCTTGAAGTGTATTGGGGACGGGCAAAACGGATATGTTTTTTGTTTCCCTGAGTCTTCCCACCATTTTACGAAGCTCCTGGTTCAATTCAAATTGAATCCGGAGCATTTCGTCGTTTTCAGAATCGTCATCGCTATCTTCATTTACGCCATTCAACAATTCCTGCTGCAGCAAATCAGTCAGCTGGATTCCTTTTTCATTAGCCGTTTCCATCAGCTCCTGAATTTGTTTAATGAAAGCGGGATCAAGCTTGACCCATTGGCCACGGATGAACACAAGCCGCCTTTTTTCATTGACGAGCTCCTCGAACTCCGCCTCAGTGAGCTCTTTGCCATTTAATGAGAAACGCCAATCAAAGTCCATTAAAGCCTTTAACCCGACATAAGAAGGGCCGCGATTTGATTGGCTCTTTACTTTCGCCTTAACCTTCAAAGAGGACTCCTTCAAGGCAAGCCACCAGGATGGAAGGAGAATTTCGACGCCAAGAAACAGGAGTTTTTCGCTTGCGTCGGTCAAGAACTCCCATGCATCCGTTTCCGGAATCTCCCTTTTTAGACGTCCATTCTCTCCAAGCCATGGCACGACGAGTTGCCAGCGTTTCGTAGCACGCACCACATCACTTGCATACTTATTCCAGCCGCGCGGCAGTTTCTTTCCTGTATATGTTTCGATGATATTCTCATCCTTTTTGGAACGAAGGGTGACATCGAGTATCCAAGGCCCATTACCATCAGGAGGCTCAGTTAAACGGAGGCCTATAGTGAATGGTTTGGGATCGGGTTGGGTCCCGAGCCATTCCTGCCAGCTGTCTTTGTCAAAAAAGGATTGCAATTCTTCGGGAGAAAGCCGTGAATCCTTTAATGCCCCGACGGCTTCACTCCATTTATGCTGCATGGGTGAATAGTTTTTTAAATACATATTAGCGGCACCGTTATACCACTTTTCGATAAATGTACGATTGGTTTCCAGTTCAGGTGAAGGGAGGTCCAAAGATATTTCTTCTTCCCAAAACGAAGGGACGAATTCCTCCTCCACCTCTTCCGGCAGCTTCCAGCCGATGGAGTCCAACTGAAGATTAGTGAAATCCGGTACGGGGATTCCGGCTTCAATGGATTCATGAAGCACAGGCGCTGCCGACAGGCAAAGGGAGGATATCTCGGACCATTCCCATTCTATGAAGGAATTAAAGCTTTCCCTTGCAAAAAAGTTGAGAAGTCCCCAAGCGTCAAGAATGAATACAGGATTTCCATCAACTAGATCCGTGGTCATTTTAGTACCATAAAAGCTTGCGTCATCCCAATTGAATAACAGCCTGCGTATATAATTGGTATTGAGGAAGGTATTCTCTTCATTGACTACACCAAGGGCGTAGGATCCGTTTTCGAGAGCCGCTATTTTGATTTTTAATTTCCCTGGATTAAACATCGATAAGCTTACCCCTTTTTAGTTCTTCTTGGAAAGCGCGAAGCCGTTTGGTTGAATCAGCTACATAAAGTATATAGCGTTCGAATACGTCTTCCTTTTTGCTCTTTTTGTAGATGGTGCGCATCCTTTTCAAATAACGGACAGCTTGCTTATATGCAGGTCGGTTTTTTAAGGAAACTTTTTCCTGAACCGCATGATAATATAGGGGCAAGATTAGTTCCGGTTCTTTTGAGACCACTTCTTTGATGGATTCACTGCTGATTAAGTCAATGCTGATTTCTGAGTAAATATGCATCTCCACCCATTTTTTATATTGTCCTTGTTCAAAAAGGAAATTTGCATAATTCCAATAGCTGTGCGGAAGTGTGGCTCTGTAAAATTTCTCAAGCAAATCGGTTCGTTTTAGCTTATAACAGCAACTGTTAATTAAAGTCGTAAAGGTCCGTACGAAATCTACCCGCTGATAATAATCGGATAAATCCGCAAGAAACTCCTGGACATTAGCGTTGATGAATTCAATGAAAGGGATGGCACGTGACCGGTTGTCTGATTCAGACAGGAGATTCAGCCAATAAAAAATGTATGGACAGGCTTCCTTCTTCAATTCATGGAGTAGTCCAATCGCTTGCTTATCATGATTATCCAGAAGGGATAGGTGAATGGCTGCGAGGGAATAGGACGTCCTCTCAGTCGTGCCCATGTATTTCTCAGGAAGTTCTTTCTTGATTCGTTCCAGTTCCTCTTTACGCCATGAGGAGTTGGAGAATAAGTAGCTCCAAATCTCCCGGTAGAGGTCGATCTTTTCATATTCCAGACCATCTCCTCCATCGAGCAGCTTAGCTACATCCTCCTTGATGCTGAAAACGAAGGGATCAAAGGCGAATGGCCTAGCTTGCCGGCTAAGCGGCTGCACCGTTTCATGAAGCTCTTCTGCTAGGTCGACAGCAAGTGCATAAAAGACCCGGATCATTTGCGTCTGACTTTTATGTAACTGAATCATTCTCAGTGTCAGCTGCATCGAGCAAAATTGTGTAACGAAATGGTAAAGCAGTTTCCATTCCCGTTCCATTGGAGCTTTAGAGCTAAGGCGTTTAAAGTAAGTTTGTATATGGTTTTCAATCATATAAGTAGGCTCGCCTATATGAGGCTCGACATGTTCCTCAAAGGTAACATTCACGAATTGCTTCCATGATGGATAGCTTTTATCTAAGGTGATGGATTTCTCCCCATCCTGTTTAAGTAAATCACTCGCCCGTTTTACTTGCTGCAGTGCTTGGGCGGTTGAGGTATTTTTTGGTGCTTTCCATTCGCTCAGCCAGTCGGAAACACTAGCATGTTCTGAATACGAAGAAAAGAAAACGGCCATTTGATGCCGGCAAATGAACCTTGAATCACATGTACAGCTTCCATCCTGAGGGAAGAGTAGGTTCAGCCTGGCCTTAAAGCGCGTTTCATCCTGTACTTCAGCCGTAATCGTATCTGCCGCTTCTTCTTTAATATCAACAAGCCCCTGACGGTATAACTGAAGCCCTTGATTCACCACGTCCGAATCTTCCGGATTCCCGGCCTCCAAAAATTCCGCCAGCCGCTCCCCAACTAACAACAACTCCCGCTCCATACTCTCCTCCTTCAGGGTCAAGCCCTGTTTACCAAAATTATATTTTTGTATGATCATGAACCATCAGTACTTTAACAATCGTAGTCTTGCCTGGGTTAACCAAGGAATTGCCACAGTGACAATTTTAAAAGCCATCACAGCATATGTACCATGCTTGACTTTTTTCATGGCCATTCTCTTTCCGTCTTTTCATTTAACCCCTGTAAAAGTCAATATCGTCAAAAACCCCCTTGAATATAAGCGGTTCGGATATATAGCCTTCCAAACAGGAATAGCTAGCATTCATGCTAACCATGCCACAAATCCTTCATCCGCTTCACATTGCCAAATAGCCAAGTGATGAGGGGCAGGAACCATTTTTAAAAGTGGGTTTTTGAAGCATCTCTTTATTATACTTCATTTTGGCTTGGAATTTGAAATGTAGAATAGAGGTTTTGGAAATGATGAGTCGAGAGCTTATACATATTCTTGGTGAATGGGAAGAGCCATTCCAGTGGGAATGGCTTTATATATAGAATTAGTTTATTTTCATTTCATTCTTCCAACTGTCCAACTTTTTGTTGATGAATGTAGCGAAGGTATGATTTTTTTGTAATGTGAAGAGAAATGCTGACTTTTCCAAGTACTCTTTTGCCTCTTTAAAGTTACCTACGAGTTCAAAATTGTAACCTAAATGGTAATGTAAATCCGCTAACGCATATAATTGATCATGTTCGAGGCACCACTTTATGGCATCTTGGCAGCAGGCAATGGATTCTTCATATCGGACCAGGCGTGTTAAGACTCTGCCAAAATTATAGGATAAGCGTGTCTTTAGCGTTTTATCGGTCAAAAAGGGCAGGGCTTTCAAGTGATCTAAAGCTTTCCTTAACAAGGCAAAGGCATTTTCGTATTGTTCTTCGGCAACATACATCACACCAAGGCTACTCAAGATTTCAAGCTCCCGTTCCGAATAAATTTTATCAGTCGTATGAGTGATGGCGATGGCCTGATTAATAAACTCAATGGCTTTATCTAAATCTTTATTTTTTTCATATTCGTATATTCCCTTGTGCCAAAGAATCAATTGATGATTCTTTTTATTCTGAAGAAAGAGCGGACTGTTCTCCTCAGCCTTAACAATTTGCTGCATTTCTTCATAATTTCGGGTTCTTCTGGCTATTTTTAATTGATAAATCACTTCTTCGACATAATCCAGCCTAGGGGTCATACCAATATCGAAAAAATAGTTTACATCAACACCTAAACGTTGAGAAATTAAGTAGAGAGTGGATGCATATGGATAGACATCGCCCTTTTCAATCTTACTGATCTGTGCTTGTGTACAAATGCCGGATGCCAACTCTTCCTGGGAAAGTCCGATTTGTTTACGTAGCTCTTTGATCTTTTGTCCAACTGCAAAAAAATCCATTTTGATTCTCCTTAAAATATGCCTAGAGTTATATTTTGTTATGAAAAATCGGTGAAAGCTGTATGTACAGGTCCTGAACGGTTTAAATAGATTCTTTAGTCGAAATTAATGGTTTTAAGAAATGTGGTTAAATATAACTATAGAATTAATTTCTATTTTAACCAATATTTTTTTAAAAGAAAAGGAGGAATGACCTATGAAAAAAAGTACTAAAGCATTAGTCGTATCTTTTCTTATCATCGCTGCTTTTGTTATTGTCCCAAGCGAATTACCAGGCCTTTACGCAGAACTTCCAGGTTTATATAAATAAGTAATGAAGCTTCCTATTATTCATTCAAGCATCTTCATATGAAGGTGTTTTTTTTATTCTTTTTAATAGATTATTCTTTTGCGCATATTCCTTTAGTTATAATTATCCATGCAATGGGGGTGAAAGGTCCATTTGGTAGGTGTGGAAGAAACGTGAGCGTAGTTTGGAACGCCTATTTCCTTTTATTAATTTTGTTATAGTGTAAATAATAAAACGGAGAGAGGTGTAAGGTTAATGATTGATATTAATATGAAAGTTAAACCCTCTTTTTACGATGATGAATGTGCCATTGTGTTTTCTTTTTCTTTTGATAAGGCAACCAGGAATATTGGTGAAGCTGTGGTGTACACATGCAAAAAATCAGATGGAAAAGAATACAGCCAAGATCATATAGATACAGATGTACAAGAAAAAATCGCTTATATTAAAGAGTTTTCGATTGTAGATGAATATCAGGCAACCTCCATGAAGAAAATTCAACATTTTTTGAATGTAATCGGTATCAAAAAATGTGTGAGGCAAAACCTTCACGGAAATGAAATCGCATTTTAAACGATAAAAACTCATGACACCATACATGTCATGAGTTTTTACCATTTAGATGAGAGTTTTGAGAATTCATTTTCATTTTTTTGATGAAATCGCTCATTTGTTTCCTTTCACTTGGTTTTGAGTTATTTGTTTTTTCGAAAAATTTAAAGTTTTGTTTATTGTTATCGGATTTCATGATGTCTCTCCTTTGCTTATTTTTTTATTTACCCTTTTTCCATTATTTAAAACGTGATTTTCATGATTTATGGATGGTTTAAAGAAGATCTTATGATTATTCCTAAAGTTATATTTTCATCTGTGAATTCCTGTATATAAGGATTAATTAGATAAAACTTAGTTCTAAAGCCCAAATATGGAGGAATTTCGTGGTTTATCATCCTGAAAATAAATGCTAAAATGGTCCGACTATCGGATTTTTCATTAGAAACATCAGTTTCTAGTACCCTAAAGTGAAGAGGGTTGAAGAACTCTTTTCGATGGCCCCCGAGCACTTGCTTGGGGGATCTTTTTTTATTTGGACAATTTGTCCAATTTATTTCTATAATATGTTTCGTTTTGTTTGTATATACATGGGTAAATAATAATTAAATAAATGAATTAACCCTTGTTTGTCGCAGGTTTAATCGGAGGAATATATTTATGGATGTGAAAGATAAGAATGATACCACGAAGCGAACTTTCCAGCAGTACATTTTTCCGTTTACGCTTGAAGGAAATATGATTGAAAAGTTTGTGGAAAAGTTGTTGGGGGACAATTTCGTTTTTTTGAACTTGAAAGATATGGAACAACAAAATCAATTTTACGGTGGCCATAAAGTTTCACACCGTAAATTGGAAAAGTATTTCATGCCTTACATCGAGCCGATATTATTTCCAGGAAACGCAAAACAGAAGGAAGGCTTGCGGCGCTTTACGAAAAAACTGGATATTGATTGTACCTTCGAATCACCCTATTTAAATACCCCATTTATTATTAACTCTATAGATATCTTCATATGTCCATTTCATATTGGCATGATGAATCTCCGTGTTACGTTACCTGAAGGACTTTCATATAATGATGTTCTCTATTTTGGGGATACATTCCGAATCCTTGAACCGATTGCTGATGACGAAGAAAAAACGAAAGTCGGCTGTCGGGAAAATCAGTATGAACAGGTGAAGGATTTCATCTTCAATGAACTATTGCCGCCAATGGAAGAATATATAGATGAAGAACAAGCGGACCCGACATATTTTGGCAGTTTACCCTTCTTCATCGATGAAAGAATGTACGTGATCAGTTACATTGCATTCCCTGAGAATCGTGATATTTCTAAAAATGACTTATTCCGGATCAGTGAACTGAACGGGTATGACAATGATGGGGAGCCATATATAGGCGCATTAAACCCTGATTATATTGAAAGCTATTATCAAGAAAGGGTTTATGACAGGTGGGGCAAGGAAACCTATTATGTAACAAGCATGTATCATTTCGCGTGTGTCACGAAAGCGACAGGTAAACTGGAACAGGAACTGGCCAGTGAAATGTACGGCCAGCACTTTTACACGGTGTTGCTCTTCTTCTATTATAAAATCGTACTGCTCAAATTGGCTCATGAACATTCCCGAATAGATGTGGAAAAAGATCAATCGGATACGGAACAGCTGATTTTCATGATCACTGAGTTTTCTGCAAAATATTTATTTACTGAAGTCAATAGTACGGCTGTCGGTAAAGAGCTATTCAAAAAAACGGATGAAACCTTCAGGATCGCCACTCTCTATAAAGAAGTGAAGGAAACACTTTCCTACCTTTATCAAAACCAGGATAAACTGGCTGGGAAAAGCAGTAATTATCTCTTGCAAATACTAACGATTTATACGGTTATTTCCGGGATATTCGGAATGAATCTATATATTGAAGATTGGAAAGGGAAATTACCGTGGAAAGCATATATGAATTACTCCCTATACGAATGGGTAGCTGTCATGGTGACGACGAGCGGTCTCATCATTTCGAGCATCCTGGGCTTTTTCTTCTTGAAAAAATGGTTGCAAGAGAAAAAAAGCCGAAAAAAAAGAATGCTTTAATTTGTCGAAAAAGGGGAATTAGGAATTGCCTCACCCAACGATTATCGTTCATGTTTTTTTACTTTATTATAGTGGATGAAACCACTGGTTTAATGGAATTTCGATACTCCTGCCGAATAACTGGCTAGCCTGGACCACGCAGGATGCTAGCGTGAGAAGGCTTGGTAGACGGTCGGCGGAAAGGATTTGCGGATTTCCGAAAACAAATGGACCTTTTATTAGGAAAAAACTGTAGCTGCTGGTTTTATTTCGAACCATGAATTTAAAAGAAAAACTTGAATTTCATTCATGTTTTTTTACTTTATTATAGTAGATGAAATCTTCACCGGATTGAAGGAATTTGCGACACTCCTGCCGAATAACTGGCTAGCCGGACCCCACAGATGCTTGCTTTGATGCGGCTTGGCAGACAGTCGGCGGAAAGGGAACGGATTTCTGAAAACAACTGAAACGTTTAAAAAACTGTAGGCAAACTCGCTTTCTTCGAAGTCGTCTATAGTCTGAAGTCCTGTACAATATGTACAGGACTTTTGCTTTAGAAAAAACATGGTTAATTAGCAAAATCAAGAAATCTGTCATGTAAAATCCCCCATTCCCCTAATATTTTGATAAACTATAGGTATATCACTCTAACTATTCATTAGGAGGAAATCATGAAGAAACTAGCTTTAGTTTCCAGCTTATTGTTGATGAGCGTATTGTTCCTGGCCGGGTGCTCGGATGAGCCAACTCCAGAAGATCGCTTTGCAGCATATACGAAGCTTTGGAATAAACAGGATTTTACGAAGATGTACGAATATCTGTCACCTGAGACAAAGAAAGAAATCAGTGCGGATGAATTTGCGAAACGTTATGAAAAAATCTATTCGGGCATAGAAGTCGACCAATTAAAGGTGGACTATAAACAGCCAAAAGAAGAAAAAGATCATAAAGATGGAGAAAAGGTGAACCTTGCTTATACCGTTGATATGTCCACTATGGCAGGTGCAGTCAGCTCTGACCATAAAGCGACCCTTGTCAAGGAAGGGGAAGGTGAGGAAGAAAATTGGTACATCAAGTGGGATGAAAGTTATATATTCCCTAAATTGGAAGCTGGTGAAAAGATATCTGTTGAATCGTATCCAGCCATTCGCGGGGAAATTGTCGATCGAAATGAACGCGGTCTTGCCATGAATGGAACGGTAGCAGAAGTAGGAATTGTGCCAGAGAAAATGGCCAATGAATCCGAAACAGTTAAAAAGGTCGCTGGAATCCTCAATATGACCACCGACGAAGTGAATCAGAAATTAAAACAATCATGGGTGAAGCCCAGCTATTTCGTCCCCATCAAGAAAATGTCAAACGATAATACCGCAACCTTGGAAAAGCTATTAAGCATTGCTGGGGTATCGGTCAATAATACGGAAGAACGCATATATCCATATAAAGAGGCTACTGCCCATCTAATTGGATACGTCGGCGAGGCATCAGCCGAAGACTTGGAGAAATTGAAAGGGAAAGGTTATACCGCAAGTGACGTTATTGGCAAGCGAGGCCTTGAGGAAGTTTTAGAAGAAAGGCTTAAAGGGAAACCTGGCGGTAAAATCTTTATTAAATCAGAAGATGGCGAAGAAAAAGTAATTGCTGAAAAACCTGCTGAAGAGGGAGAAACAATTACATTGACCATCGATGCCGAGCTTCAAAAGGATATCTTTAAGCAATATAAGAACGAAGTTGGATCAGCATCGGCACTTGATCCAAAAACCGGTGAAACGCTTGCACTTGTTTCAAGTCCGTCATTCGATCCTAATAAATATATATTCGGAATAACAAAAGCGGAACAAAAAGCGCTTGAAGAAGACCCAAAAAAACCGCTCTTAAACCGTTTCAGTTCGACGTTTGCACCTGGTTCAACCATTAAGGCGATTACTGCGGCAATCGCTTTGAAAAATGGTGTGGATCCGAATGAGACAATAAATATCCAAGGAAAAACGTGGGCCAAATCGACATGGAAAGATCATTCCATTACAAGGGTTTCTGACCCCGGTGTTCCAATCGATATGGAAAAGGCATTAATTTATTCAGACAATATTTATTTTGCCCAAAAAGCATTGGGGCTTGGAAAAGAAAAATTCTCAAATGGACTCAAGGCATTCGGATTTGATGAAGCTTTGAACTACGATTATCCGATCAAAGCATCGAGCATTGGTAAAATCGACAGTGAAGGACGCTTGGCAGACGCTGGATATGGTCAAGCTCAAGTCCAAATGAGCACTCTTCATCTCGCTATGACCTATTCAGCCTTCTTGAATGAAGGAAACATCCTGGCACCTTCGTTAATAACAGGAGATAAAATAGAAAAGAAAATATGGAAGGGAAATTCCATATCAGCAGACCAAGCAAATCAGATCACCAAGATGCTGACACAAGTAGTGGAACATCCTAAGGGAAGCGGACATGGAATAAATGATCTTGGCATAAAAATCGCAGCCAAAACGGGAACTGCTGAAATCAAGGCATCCAAAAACGCTGACGGAACAGAAAATGGCTGGTTTGTTGCAATGGACTTAGAAGACCCAGAACTTCTCATGGCATGGATGGTAGAGGATGTAAAAGGACGGGGCGGCAGCCATGTCGCTATCGATCATATGAAACCGGTCTTGAAGAAGTATTTAAAGTAAAGAAATAAGTACCCATCAGAAAATGGTTAGATGCATCGAGCATTTACCAAATAAAAAGCTGGACATGTTTTCTTCCATGTCCAGCTTTTTTTTTTAACGGTTAAGGATTTCAGTACCTTCATAAATGATCAAAAACGTTATGCTATTCAACCTCAATATTAAAGGTTGGATTTGAAGGATAATGAGTCGTACATACAGAATGTAAAAAAGAGAGTTCAGTAAACCTTAAAAGTTTGTCATTCAAAAAGGAGTTAAAAACAAGGAATGAAAATCATGGAACATGGTTCAGAAGCAGTGACATCATCCAGGATTATTATATACTCTCCCATGCCATTGGATTGAACGTATCAGGATTAATGCGTCCGGAAATCTTTGAAAGACAAATAGAATTGGAATGAGGATGAAAAGGAATGAGGAGTTTAAAATATTTGTTTATTGCTTTCTTTATCATTTTTTCTGCATTTCCTTCTCCTGAAGCAACGGCAACGGAAGAGAATACAACGATGGAAGTGAAACTGAAGAATTACTTAGGGAATCAAACCAGTGTCAAATTAACGGCAACCGGGGACTACCGTACTTCAGGGGGAGAGATATTCATCAAGGCGGGTGAAGATCTGACTTTGAAAGTGGAGTCAGCAAAAATTGCCGTTTACAAAGGTTCTAAGAAAGCGGGAGCTTATGCTTCCCTCAAGATAATTCCTGTTAAATCAGATGCTTCATTGTCCATAAACGGCCGGCCATATCCAGGTTCATTTTCATTTACAGTGGAGGGCGGTTACATTCGGCCAATCAATCATGTTTACATTGAAGATTATCTAAAGGGCGTTGTGCCGCGGGAGATGCCTGCACTATGGCATGCCGAAGCCTTAAAAGCACAGGCGATTGCCGCCCGGACTTATGCTCTTCGCCATCAATCCGCATTAATTGATGATACGGTTTCTTACCAAGTATATGGCGGGGCGGACGGTCACTACCAAACTAATTCTGCCATTGATCAGACGACGGGTATGGTAATCAAACAAGATGATGAAATAATCGAAGCGTTCTTTTCCTCAAGTAATGGAGGCATGACCGAATCGAATTCAAATGTTTGGTCAAGTGGTAATCCTCTTGCATATTTAACTATAAAAGAAGATTCCTATGATCCAAAAACCAATTGGGCGATAACGCTGGACAAGCAGCAAATCGACCTGTCAAAAAAAGATTTATCGAATCCGGATGAATGGTGGACAAGTATACAGGAAAAAGATAATGCGGTTGTACCTAGGCTCAAGGTTTGGCTAAATAATAATGGATATGCGAATAAAGATATTAAAATAACGGAGATTCCCGTTTTAACATTTACCGATAAAAAAACGGGAGGCCGGGTTACGAAAGGCTCGATCCAACTGAAATTCTATGTAAGGGATCTTGTTGATGACAGGGGGAGACTTTTGGAGCAAAAGATTAACCTTACCAATGTAGCGGCTTCCAAAATCAGGGGCATGGTGGGGCAAGATGTGATGAAAAGCTATCTGGTTGACCATTCATCTTCCGAACCTTCCAGAATTGCTATTGAAGGGTCAGGATACGGACATGGGGTCGGGCTAAGTCAGTTTGGAGCGAAAAACAGGGCGGAAGCAGGTCAATCGTATCAAGAGATTTTGGCATTTTATTATCCTAATACTAATATAGAAAAGGAATATGGACAAATAGGGGCTGGTTCTAAAACGGATCTTGACGTGAAGGCGGCACCGAAATCAATAAACATGAAAGCGAAGACGGATCATGAAAAGGATGAAGTTGAAATCACTTATTCCCTTAAAGAAGATGCAGTAGTTTCACTCACGATTAAAGATAGTAAAGGGAAAGCCCTAACTACCCCAGTTCGTGACCAAACAATGAAAAAAGGTACCCATTCAGTAATCTGGAACACGAAAGCGGTAAGTAACGGTACATATGGAGCGGAAATATCAACAATGGACCGAAGCGGTAATGAAGGTTCGGCAAGAATGGTGATTAAGATTAGTAAGGATACGTCGGCACCGAAAATCACCGATGTCAATACATCGGGTAATTACAGTACCGAGAAAGCGAACATAACGTATACAATAAATGAAAACTCTAAAGTGAAAGTGGAAATCAAGAACAGTAAGGGCAAAGCGGTTGGCACCCTTTCCGAAAGGCAGGTCATTAAAGGCAGGCAATCGGCAAGCTGGGATTTCAAAAATATGACCAACGGGATTTTCACGGTGACAATCACCGCTAAGGATGGGAGTGACAATAAGAAAAGCGTTTCAACGAAAATCCCCATTAGGAAGACGACGGGAATCGTGACAGCAAACACATTATCTATTAAAGAAAATAGAAATGATTCTTCTGAAACGGTCGGGAAACTATACAGGGATCAAACCGTAACGATCCTAGCTCAACAAGATGAGTGGTATAAAGTGAAAAAGGGAAGCCAGATTGGGTATGTTGTAAAGAAACATGTGAAAAAATGAATAATTAAGACGTCATTTATTGGCGTCTTTTTTTGTTCTATTATAAATGGTTAAGGTTCTTCATCAAACTCACGAGTAAAAGGCGCAAACTCGCGAGTAAAAAGCGCAAACTCACGAGTAAAAAGCGCAAACTCACGAGTAAACGCACAAAACTTCAGGAATATCGCACAATTTCGTGAGTAATTGCCCCAAACTCGGCTAAATCCCCCAAAACTTGAATTAACGCACCTACTAAGAGTAAATTCATCACACTTATAAGGAAACAGCACGAATTCACGAGTAAAAAGCGCAAATTCACGAGTAAACGCACAAACTCGCGAGTAAACGCCCCAAACTCACGAGTAAACAGCACGAATTCACGAGTAAACGCCCCAAACTCACGAGTAAACAGCACAAATTCACGAGTAAACGCCCTAAACTTCAGGAATATCGCACAATTTCGTGAGTAATTGCCCCAAACTTCGGAGAAATCCTCCAAAACTTGAGTTAACGCACCTCCTAAGAGTAAATTCATCACACTTATAAGGAAACAGCACGAATTCACGAGTAAAAAGCGCAAACTCACGAGTAAACGCCCCAAACTCACGAGTAAACAGCACAAATTCACGAGTAAACGCCCTAAACTTCAGGAATATCGCACAATTTCGTGAGTAATTGCCCCAAACTTCGGAGAAATCCTCCAAAACTTGAGTTAACGCACCTCCTAAGAGTAAATTCATCACACTTATAAGGAAACAGCACGAATTCACGAGTAAAAAGCGCAAACTCACGAGTAAACGCACTAAACTCACGAGTAAACGCCCTAAACTTCAGGAATATCGCACAATTTCGCGAGTAATTGCCCCAAACTTCGGAGAAATCCCCCCAAACTTGAGTTAACGCACCTCAATAGAAATGAATACAGAAAAAATCCAATTTAATGAGACAGGAGAATCATCTTAAAAGAAGAATGAATCAATTCATTCTTCTTTTGTTTTATGCTGACCGGGTGTGAACGGAACACCGGCGGCTTTTGTGATGATTTTCGAAACTTCCGTATTTTCAATGACCCCATCAAAGGCTTCACTGCCTGGGCCCGAAGCAAAAACGGGTATCATATTGGCGGTGTGCCCTCCTGTGGAACTGGCAGCCCTTATGTTTCGATCAGCTACACCTGCCTTATGATACTTGGCGATGGTGCTTCCGATTTCCCAATCAATTTGATGCTGTGGATAGACAAGCGTTCTATTCTTTCTAACGTTAGCGATGAATCGATGAACTTCCTGATCCGTAAGGGATATATGTGCATACTTCTTGAATGTGGAAACGACACTTTCTGGATTGATTTCGTTATTTTTATTGAATATAAGCTGTTTGGACATATATTCAGAAGAAACCCTGATTTTTTTCAATGCAGGGATATCCATGGTCTCAGATGCGGAGGTCCCCATTGTTTCGTGGTCTGCAAGCACAACAATCAAAGTATCATTTCTATTTTTTGCCCAATTCACAACTTCTTTGACGGTCTGGTCAAACTCGATCGTTTCCTTCCATATTCCAGTGATATCGGCCGCATGCTCCATGTGGTCAATACGAGCACCTTCAGCCATCAGGAAGAATCCTTTATCACCCTGAGATAAAATATCAATCGCTTTGGATGTCATTTCGGGTAGAGATGGCTCTTGTGAATGTAATACTTCTTTATCCAGCTTAAAATTCATATAGGTAGGGTGAAATAACCCTAATAGTTTTTCCGTTTTATTAATGGAACTAAGCTCTTCTTTAGTGGTCGTAATCCCATAGCCTGCTTTTTTAAATTTAGTGATTAAATCCTCGCCATTTTGCTTATCTGCCCCGAAATAGCTGGCACCTCCGCCGAGAATGACGTCTATCCGGTTCTCAAAGAGCTGCCTCGCGATATTTGCGCCGCCTGTCCACCGGTTAGACACACTTGCACCAAAGGCAGCAGGAGTGGCATCGACTACCATATTGGTTGAAATGATCCCGACTTTTTTTCCATTCGCCTGAAATGCATCCAATACACTATCTACCTCGGAACCATTGACATCGACACCGATCGATTCATTGTTGGTTTTTATTCCAGTGGCAATCGCGGACCCTCCTGCTGCCGAGTCAGTGACGTAATTATTGGCGGAATACGTGCGCATCAGGGCAATGTGCTCCAGTTTTTCCAAATGCAAAACGCCTGTCTTTCCGTATTCCAATTGTCGGGCAATTTCTATTGCACCTAACCCCATGCCGTCGCCAATCAGCAATATGACATTCTTGGGGGTGTTTTTGATCTCTGCTTGAATAGGAGAGGTCATGCAAATAATGCAGATAAGAACGAGTAATCCAAAGTGATGAGGCTGTGTAAGTTTAAGAATGAATCTTGTGGATGTCTTATTCATCTGGAATCCTCCATTGGGTGAAAGTCTTCCTATTATTTGTTTAAATCGATAAAAAAACCCCTTCCTGATATTCAGGAAGGAGCATTAATTTTCTATGTGAATATCATCCAGACTGGACTAGGATGACTGTAGCTTTTATAACTTTTACAATATCGCAATAAAAGAAGGAAGGGTGATAAAACCTTCTATATAATTTCAATATATAGGTAATAATTTATAAACAGTAAATATATAACTGATATAATTTCACTAGAGTTCAATTGAAATAATAGGAGAGAAAACCCTATGCTATCCAGTATGAAAAAGTTCTTCAAAGAAAGCTCTAAAGACTTAAAGAGAATTTATAAGTTGGTAGAAGATGTGAATCGACTAGAGGGTAAGTATGAAAGATATTCAGATCAAGAATTATGCGGAATGAAGGATAGATTTAAAAACTTATTGGATGCTGGTAAAAATATATCGGATATACAAACCGAAGCTTTTGCGGTAGTAAGGGAGGCTTCTAAACGAGTGTTGAACCTTAGGCACCATGATGTCCAGCTTGCAGGTGGCTTTGTCCTGAGTGAAGGGGGCATTGCACAAATGAATACGGGAGAGGGGAAGACACTTGTCGCTACCTTGCCTAGCTATTTACATGCACTGTGCGGGAATGGTGTCCATATTATTACGGCCAATGAATATTTGGCCAGACGTGATAAAGAGTTAATGGGAAAAATTCATGAATTTCTAGGGTTGACGGTCGGTTTGAACATTTCCCAAATGGGGCCTACTGCAAAACGTGAAGCTTATAAAGCAGATATCACGTATGGAACGGCAACAGAGTTCGGTTTTGATTATTTGCGTGACAATATGGTTTTCCGAAGAGAAGAGAGGGTTCAAAGAGGACACCGATTTGCCATTGTCGATGAGATTGACAGCATCTTGATTGATGAAGCGAGGACACCATTAATCATTGCGGGCAAGGCAAGCGACGGAACCGAGCTTCACCAGATCACTGCACAAATCATGAAGTCATATATAGAAAATGATGATTACGAGATTTTCACTGAGTCAAAGGCGGCCTTTTTCACGGATCAAGGGGCTTCCAAGATTGAAGAGGCTTTTGGTATCGACAATCTGTATGGTCTGGATCATCAAGAGTTATTACATAATGTCACACAGGCGCTTAAAGCCCACGCGATCATGAAATTGGATGTGGACTACATTGTCATGGATGGAAGGATTTCATTAATCGATAAATTCACAGGCAGGGTGATGGAAGGGCGAAGCTTCAGTGATGGGCTTCATCAAGCAATTGAGGCAAAAGAGGGCTTGGAGATTTCCGAAGAGAATGAAACACAGGCGTTGATAACCATCCAAAATTACTTTTGTTTATATCATTCAATGTCTGGGATGACAGGCAGTGCCGTGCAATCAAAGTCGGAATTCCGGGAAACATATCAGCTCCCCGTCATTGAAATTCCAACTAATAAGCCTATTATTCGAGTGGATGAGATTGATTTGATCTATAAGGATGAAATCAGCAAAATCAACAAAATCGTCACGGAAGTAAAACGGATTCATGAAGAAGGCAGACCTATTCTGATCGGGACGACCTCCATTGAGCAATCTGAAAAAATTTCGGTTCATTTAGATAAGGGGAAAATTAAGCATCAAATCCTTAATGCGAAGACGGAAGAGGATGAAGCGGAAATCATCGCCAATGCCGGGCAAAAAAATCAAGTCATGCTGGCTACGAACATGGCTGGGAGAGGAACGGATATAGTGCTGGATGATGCTGTCAAGGAATTGGGCGGCCTTCATATCATCGGTACGGAGCGACACGAGAGCAGTCGGATTGACATGCAGCTAAGGGGACGTTCCGGCCGGCAGGGTGATCCAGGTTCAACACAATTCATCATTTCCTTGGAAGATGATTTGTTTGATTACTATGATGAAGAAGAGATCGAACGGTATATAAATAAAATCAAAACGGACGAAAATGGATTGGTGGTGGGCCCTGCACCCGATAAATTCGTGAAAAGGGTGCAGGAAACGATAGAGCAGATGCATCAATCAAGTCGTTACCATTTATTGAAGTTAGAACATGCATTAAATGAGCAAAGAAAAATCATCTATGCGATGAGAGATAGGATTCTTGATTGGGATTCTGGACGGATGTCGGTCATATTACTAGAATATATCGAAAAATACGTTCGTCGACTCATAGAGAAACATTACCCTGAACATCTAGCAGAACATGATTCCTCCGCCTTTATTGATGAGCTTTCCCCTGTTTTCCTGTCTTTGGATTGGCAGGCAAGTGATTTGAAGGATTTGGAAGGTCATTTAGTTGAAGCAAAAGCATTGGATGCTTTAGGTGAATTGGAATCGATGCTAGTAATTTTTCAAGACGATGCAGAATGGGGAAACCAGTTACGTGCTTTCATGCTGCAGCATATTGATACAAATTGGATGAATCATTTGGACGAAATGAATAGTATGAAGGAAGGCGTTGGTTTAAGCGGATATGGTCAACAGGACCCATATATGTTGTTTGAAAAAGTGGCACTTAGCCAATTCAACCTTCTCTTAAGTATAATCGAGTCGGAGATAAGCATCCATTTTATGGAATATATGAATAGCAATCAGGAAGATGAAGCTGCTTTGGAGAGTGAAGAATGATGAGTTTATTTGGAAAAAGGGATATAAGGGTTAATGAAAAGAAAAACCATTTAACTATAGATGAACGTGAGGTACTCAATCAGGACGCTGTTCATACTGCCCTGATGTTTCACAAGGAATGGGAAATTTCCAAGCAAGAGGAATATGTATATAGATTCCACCATCAAAGGCTGGCTGCATTAAAACCGAATCAAATTTCAATATCCGGCGTTAAGCTGAATAGGGTGGAGGATGATGTAATCATAGTTGCTTTTCTCCGAAATTCATTGGAGAAAGCAGTCCAGTTTGATATCGTGGATTTATTGATAGTGGATGGGAACGGAAAATTATTGGCAAAAAAGGCATTCGATCTATCAAACCTGGGGGAGATACCGGCACTTTCAAGCATGCCATGGCGTTTCTTATTCGAAGAAGGGGATATGTTGGCAGAATCGATTCCTGATGAAGATTGGAAGATTGCTTTTGAATGGAAGAGATAGTAGGAAAAACACTCACATGAATTGGCGGCAACCGGAATGAAAAGAAATGATTAAGTATGTTGAAGAGCCCTCATCTATACCAGTTTGTCGACAAAATAGGGTGCGGAATGGTCTCATCCCGAATCCCTTTCACGATTTTATCGAGGGAAGTATTACCCGAAGGGGTTATGCTCCTTGATTTTTTACTGGTTTATATGGGTGAAACCCTCACTAGATTGAAGAAATTTGTGACACTCCTCACGAAGCAATTTCTGAAAACAACTGAAGTTTATTAAATAACAAACTTGCTTTTCTCAAGTTTGTCTACAGTCTGAGCCCTCATCTATAGATGAAGGCTCTTGTTTATGAGGGAAGGCATTAAGACTGGTTTGACAACTGCCAAATATTAATGCTGTTTTCTGTCTGCAATTTCTCATAAATGGTAACGCTAAGTAATATTTATAAGTAATCTTCCGTAATCAGGCTTAACGATGGCCTGGAAATAATGAAGAGGAAAGTGGCTGGAGCATGAAGAATAACCTAAATCAGCGATTGAAGGAGAGGCTATTTGAGATTTTGTCCATTTCAATCGTGGCCATACTTTTCATTTATACGAATGATAGGATGGGTAATGATCTTTCTGTCGGGATTATTACGATAATCATCGGTGTTGCCGGTTTTATTGTTTATCTGAAGGAATGGATACCGAATTGGATCCTAAAGGGCATCATTTTTTCTGTCTTCCTTCTTTCGATCATGGTCTTTTTCCTTGGGGACATCTGGTTTTATCGCTATTACTCGACACCTATAACTTCCTATATGTGGATGCAAAAAAGCAATCTGAATGGGCTTGGTGAAAGTATATTCAGTATGATGGAAATGAAAGATTCAATCTTTCTTCTGGTAGGTATTCCAATTGCAGAATCATTCGTGAAGAAAAAATACCCCCTCAAGCATATGGCACTTGTACCGGCCGTGATTTTCCTGATGATAGCAGGGCTTAAGCCGGTAAAGAATATTTTTATCGACAAGGTGGATATAACCCGGCGTTATGAGGCGAATACCTTCTTGCGAAACTGGGGCCCGATCGGTCATCACTTATTGGACACGTATGCCTACTTTACTGACTCGGGAGGGCATGGAATGTCTTCGAAAGAAAAGAAGGCCGTTTCTGATTACTTCAATAAAAAGAAAATAAAGGATCATGCCTTTTCAGGTTCATTGGAGGGGAAGAATCTCATTATCATCCAAGTGGAATCTTTACAGGCGTTTCCGCTATTTCAAAGTAGTGCCGGACAGGAGGTCACACCATTCATGAATGAATTGGCGAAGGAGGGTTTGTACTTCCCGCATGTATATCCACAGACCGTATTTGGAAATTCATCTGATGGAGAGCTGATCGTGAATACCGGTTTATTTCCTTTAAAGCAAGGCGCGACCTTTTTTCGGTTCCCTTATAATGATTTCCCGGGTCTTGCTAAAGAATTAAAGAAGTCGGATTATCAAAGTTATGCTTTCCACGGGGATGAAGAAGACTTTTGGAATAGGCAGCATGCATATCCCTCACTAGGGTTTGATGACTATTTTTCCATAGAGGACATGAAGCAAGATGAGATGATTTCGATGGGCTTGGGAGACCGCAGTTTCTTCAATCAAAGCTATGATTTATTAAAAGATAAACAAAATCCCTATTATGCTTTTTTCGTTACATTGACCAGCCATGTACCTTTTTCGCTACCGAAGGAACAGATAACATTGAAGCCTGAAGTTGGAAAAGAGGGCAGTTATCTATCTAAATATTTTGAAGCAATTCATTATACGGATTCAGCCATCGGGGATTTCGTAAAGAAATTGAAGGATGACGGGAAATTGAAAGACAGCGTGATTGTCATTTACGGAGATCATGATGGGCTATTTTTAAAAGATAAACACGAGGTTGAAGCGTATTACGGTAGTAAAATTAGCGATGAGCAGTGGATTGAAAAATATATGCCCATTCCCGTGATCATTTATCAGGAGGATATGAAAGGAAGAACGATTGATAAGGTAGCGGGCCAAATCGATATTTTACCAACTCTATATGATCTGTTCAATATTAAGAGTTCTTCATACTTTGGAGAGAGCATGCTTAATGACGAAAAAGGTGATGCTTTGATATTAAAAGGGGATTATGGTTCTCAAATGAAAATTAATGAAGAGGGCAAGGTCGAAGGATTTTCACCAGAAGACCAAAAGGAGATTGATCTGAGTGACCAAGTGATACGTTCCGATTATTTTAAAAAAACGAAGGATTGACCAAAAGGTAAAAAAAGAGGATGGCTATTAAAGCCATCCTCCCCCCATTATAATCCCAGATGTGTTTTCACACGGTTTTGGGCTTCAAGTTTTGTATCTTCCGGAACGATGTTGTACCAAACGCCATCTACCTTTTGATTGTCACCTTCAAGAGTATATTGTTCAATATTTTTTAGGGATGATTTATAGTTATTTTGGATACTCAACATTTCATTGAAACTTAAATTGGTCTCAACGTTTTTACCTAGTGCTTCGAATATATCGTCATAATTGGTAAGTGTTGAGAGACTTGACCCTTTTTTCATGACAGCTTGGATAACCTGACGTTGCCGCATTTGCCGTCCATAATCTCCGCGGGGATCTTCCTTGCGGATTCGGGAATAAATCAATGCCTCTTTACCATTTAAGTCGATTGTGCCTTTATTAAAATTAAACCCTTTATAGGCAAGGTCCATATCATTATCAACTGTGATGCCACCGACAGCATTCACAATATCCTGAAAGCCTTCCATATTCATTTTGACGTAATAATCAATCGGAATATCCATATAGTTTTCCACTGTGTTTATCGACATGGAAACTCCGCCATATGCATAGGCATGGTTCATTTTATCATTTATGCCTTTACCGATGATTTCTGTACGCGTATCTCTGGGTAAACTCAATAATTCAATGGATTCTTTTTTAGGATTAACCGTCATGACAATCATCGTATCTGATCGACCTGAGTCATTTTTCCTTTCATCCACGCCAAGAATGAGTAATGAAAATGGATCTTTGCTTTTGAACTTGATGTCATCTACACGCTTATCCGTTTTGTGCTCTGTACCCTGCATAGTTTGAATCGCTCCGGCTAACGATTGATAAACTGAAGCTCCATAAGTACCTGCGCCAATGATAAGGATAAGAAGGGTGAAGCCGATTATTTTAAACGTTTTACGTTTCTTTTTCTTTTTGTTATGTTCGGATCTCATCTAATATTCCCCCTTGAACCATCCCATAAAATGGAAGGTGCGAAAAAATACCTAGTTGGTATGTTTTTAACTATACCTTTTTTTTGTCAAAAATAGAATAGTTTCTTTTTGTACTTAGAGTGCATATTTACCTGTATTAACAGTAAAAAAACGAAGGATTCTCAGATACTGAATTCCTTCGCTATCCTATCAATCGAATTTTTTAATTATATAACCATGAATAAAAAGAAGGTGTGACTCTCTACATAAGATTGCCAGACTTTAAGATAAAGTCTGGCATGTAAATCCTATAAACTTCTATATCCTATGATTCTACTTTTGAAATAAGAGTTTGAAGTAGAACTGATTGTTACTCCCTTACTTGATGAGGCATGAATGAACTGTCCGCCACCCAAGTAAATTCCCATATGGCTTACCACTGATTTGTTGGAACCCGTTGCAAAGAAGATAAGGTCGCCACTTTTCGGTGAAGTAACCCTTTTACCCATATCATAATATGTGGAAGATGAAAGCCTGGAAACTTCATATCCAGCCTTTTTGAACGTATAGTAAATAAATCCACTGCAATCGAAACCTGATGGAGAGGCGCCCGCCCACGAATATGGTGTTCCAATTAATTTCTTTGCTTCAGAAACGAGCTTGGTTACTTTGTTCCCGGAACTTGGAGCTTCCACTTTTCCATCATCATGTTTACCTGGAGAGGCAGTACTTGCCGATTTACCTAATTTTAGTTTTTGGCCCACTCTGATTAGATCAGACTCTAACGAGTTGATTGATTTAAGCTGGGCTACAGTCAAGTTGGTTTTTCTGGAGATCTTGGAAAGTGTGTCCCCTTTTACCACAATGTATGTAGACGAATTGGCTGGGGTCTGAGTAACATTGGATGGCTTGGAGCTGCTTGGTAGATCAATGGTGGTGGTAGTGGTTGATTTAGATACGATAAGTTTAGCACCCGCATAAATTCTATCGGATTTTAAATTATTCAATTTCATCAATTCAGCAAGTGTAAGGTTATGCTTGTTTGCTATCCTGGTTAAGGTATCACCTGAAACAATGGTATATGTAGTATTCTTTGTTTTTTTCAAGGAGACTGAAGAAGCATTTGATGTCGTTTTGGAGTTGGAAATAATTAATTTTTGGTTAATACTCAAAAAGTCTGTTTTTAAGTTATTAAGCTGTTTTAAGTCTTTTACCGTCGTATTATGCTTCTGGGCGATTTTACTTAAGTTATCACCGCTTTTGACTGTATATGTACTGGCAAGGGCAGGAGAAACAAAAGTCGAAGATAAAATGGCTAATGTCGAAAATGCGACTACACTTTTTTTCACGGTTTTCCACCTCGAATATGTCTTTTTCCCTATTCTAACAAATCAAAAGGGTTAAAACATATTACATTTTTGTTACAAGGGGAAAATAGTAGTATTTTACTGGTTTATATTGGTTTGATTTGAGTAATGTAATCTACAATATTTTCTATATTGTGAGTCTTTTTTCACAATTTGGATTCGTGTGATTAATTTGTCATTCCCTGTAAAAATGGTCCTGTTTTTATAATGTACATTTCCATCTTCATCTAGGTAATTCCTTCTTTTAATGAGGGTTATTGAAATTTTTGTCACTTAACAATGAAAAAACCCACTTCGTTTTACGAAGTGGGTGATTTTATTTAAATAGGAAATCAACTAAATTCTTACTTGAATTTCCAGTGGAGTATTGATTCCACTTTTGGTTAAAGGGAGCGATTTCCATTAAAGAATGATGGGCGACCCGGATTTTCTTTAAAAGCTCTTCTGAGGTAGATACCACCGGTCCGGGCATGGAAGAGGAGTAATCCTCCCAAAATCCCCGTTCCTGCACATACTTTTCTAAGTCGTATGCAAAGAATATCATTGGTCTTTCCAGAAAAGAGAATTCAAATGGAATCGAAGAGTAATCCGTTATCAAAAGATCCGTACTGATCAGCAGTTGATTTACGTGAAATTCACTATTGACAGGATAAACGAAACCTGGGAATTTACGTCGTAAATCATGCTCTGCTTTTACGGCAGGATGCAGTTTAAGTAATAACGCATAATTTTCACCCTGAAGTTCCTTGTAGAGCAATTCCAAATCGAGTGCAATCTCTCCATCGTTCAAGCCGTCATTACGGAATGTAGGGGCATATAACATGATTTTCTTATGCTCAAGTTCTGGATACTTGGCTAGCAATGCACTGCGTGCAGTTTTTTTGGATTCATCATTAAAAAAGAAATCGGTCCGAGGTATCCCAGTCCTTAGGATATGGGATGTCGGTAGTTGAAAGCTTTCTTGATAAATTTCCGCCATTCTCTCTGAACCTGCCGTAACATAATCAAATTTTTTATATACATCTAAAAATCTTTTCCTTGCACCGGCAGAACGGTTTTGAATGGAAGGGTCTTTTGCCCCGAATTGCTTAACGGCACCTGCCGCATGCCAGACTTGTACACATGTCACTTGCTTTTTGAATGAAATGGCTGAAAGAAAGCCAAAATAATTATCAATGATAATCCATTTTGATGTAGCGAGATGATAAATGGATCGGAACATGGCAATGATATTTTTAGATTCAAACGGAAGGACGATGGTTTTCCCATCGTCCTTAACTTCTATATGACTGCTCGGTTTCAGTAAAAACACTTTTTGAACAGAAATGTCCTGCTTGTCCATTTCATCTGCGATATATTGGCAATTGTCCCCAAATGATGTGACAAAGGTCGTTTTGTCATGTAAAGGGAAAAGTTTAAAGATAGAGAATAAAATTTTGAAACAAAAAAGATAAATCCCTATCGCGAATTCTTTAGCCATTAGTAACTTGTAAAAGGTCATCTTTAATTTGGGAAGTCGAAATGCCGATTGTTCTTGGAAGGTAGACCACTTCACAAACTTCAGATAATTCATCGAATTGGCCTTTCCAGTCATCTCCCATTACAAAGATATCTACACCTTCACGAATGATGTCTTCCCTCTTTTGTTCCCATTTGTCTTCAGGTATAACTTCATCCACATAGCGGATCGATTCAAGGATCATTTTTCTATTTTCAAAGCTATGGTAAGCTTTTTTATCTTTTAAAGCATTGAATTCATCCGTGGAAATGGCAACGATAAGATAATCCCCTAAATCTTTAGCGCGTTTTAATAGATTAATATGCCCCCAATGAAGCAAATCAAAGGTTCCATAAGTGATTACTTTTTTCATTTTTATTCCTCCTGTTAGACTCTTTATTTCTCTTAAATTGTTATGAGTCAAATTAGTATATATATTTGGACTATTAGAATATTAAATGAAACTTAAAACAGGTAATTAGCATTCCATGGCATTCAGCTGTTGTTTGCCTATAGAGCAAAACAAATGCGTTTTAAATAATGACTTCCCTAACTAATTATAACTTAATAGCTTTACAAATAAACAACAATTTATTTACAAATAAACCACAATTTTTTACATTGATGATAATTGTAGATATAAATACTAAGCTACAATCAAATGTTGGCTAAGTTGTATAATTTTTCAGGGCATAATAATAACGTTCCTATGAATGTTTCTATATAAGAATGATTTATATTGAAATAGATATTGTATGGTTTATATTTAATAGTATTTAAATATAATTTCACACATCACTCTTATTAAAGGTGAAGTAAGTTGCTGAGCAAGATTCCAAGAAAAAGTTTCATTATTCTTGCTGCAATTAAAATAAGCCATTCACATTTTACCACGTTTAGGAGAGAACAACTAGAGGAGCTTCATAAACCCATGTTATATAATAGGGAAGTTGAAGTGGCATAAAAATCTAATCCGGCAGGATCGTATGAATGACAGATGATAAGTAAATGTATAGGCTCAAAGCCTATCGGTTAACATTTATAGACCCAATTAATAAAATTCAAGAAATAACAGTTGGAGCCTATAGTTCGTTTTGAAAGCGTTAACTTTGGTGTTGAGGAATTCCATGCAATTAAGAAACGGATTTTGCTATTCCCTTTCCATTCTGGCAACATGGAAGGACGTACAAATGATATATAAGATGGTCCTTCATCAGAAAGAGATTCAGGCATCAAAAGAACCTGCTTAAGCAATGAACACAGTGTGTTCAAGGCGACAGTCCTTAGCTTGTAGAACTTGGTCTTAGCCCATTGAAGTTAAGGTTTGTTTTCCACCAAGCCGATATCGATGTAAACTGCATTTATAGAATGTCTCTTTTAGCATGAGTATTTTCGATTTTTGGCAATGAATCAACCATAATTCCCCTTTTTTGCTTAACAAAGGATTGATGGGAAATATAGGAATGGTTAGCTTATCAGTTTCATGATATTGAGGAAAAACCGAAAAAAGTTTATGATTTTAAAATACAATAAATGATTCACTTTTATTTAAATAATTTATTATAGGTGGTCTAAAATGATAAACAATCTTCTTAGAAAGAGTAAAGCAAGAAAAAAAACCCCTAAAATTAAACTGAAACAAGTTCTGACCCTTTTGCAAGAGGAAAATACGCTGTTGGTAAAAGGGGAATTTTCAATAGAACATTATTGCGCAAAAGAACTATGGCTATTTTCTAAAGTAAACGAAGAGCAAAAAATAAAAATTGCTGAATCGGCAGGTTCATCTAAATTTGAGTTTAAAGTAAATCTGAAAGATTTAATGCACAAATTAGAAGGTGACGACCCGACTGTTTATGACTGTTATATAAAGGTTTCCGTACCAGTTGAAAAGCTGAGCAAAAAATCAATACTTAAGATCGAACATAAGGCTGAATATGTAGAAGTATCCGAAAAGGTTAATATTGAATATCCAATTCGTCTAGGGCGTTTTCAGGAAACGTACACTGAGAATTTGAGTTTTTACACCTTTGAAAATAAACAAATTATATTCTCAATAACCAATAAAGGGAATTTATCTCTTTACTTCAATATAGCCCCTAAAGTTTCAATTAAGTCTCAAATAGAAAAAATCACCAACAAATCAAAGGAAATGCATATTAATGGTCAAATTTTCACTAAACATTCAAAGATTATAAAAGGTGAAGGCCTAGTAAAAGGAAGACAAAGTAACAAAGAATATCTTGCGAATATATCTTTCATTTATAATCAGGAAATGAATATGAAGAAATATGGTCTGAATCGTTATATATATGATATTAGATTGGATTTAGAACAATTGGTCAGTGTGGATTTGGAAGATGATATATTTGATATTTATATGAAATTACATTTGCATGATCAGGAAGAGCCGAAATTGGTACGTGTCGGAAGACCGACCACCAGAACTAAATTACTTACTAAAAAGACCGACGTTAGCTCGGGTAATAGAGTTGCTATCGTCAATCCATACTATACCTTTAAAGCATCTAATTTATCTTTGGAAGTGTTTAACTTCCCTACAGAAAGTTATCGGTATTTAAAGAGCATGATGGGGTGGAGACGATTCCTGGGTTTATTTAAAAAGAAAAAAGATGTCTGGTTAATCGGAGAAAGAACATATAAAGCGCAGGATACTGGATATCATTTCTTTAAATATATGAGGGAAAACCACCCTGAAAAAGAAGTGTATTATGTTATTGAAGAAAATTCCGTGGAAGCCAAGAACGTTGAGCCCTTTGGAAATATACTTTATTTCAAGTCAAAGGATCATATTAAAAAGACAATGGAATCAACACGTATTATTTCATCACATCATCCGGATTATTTATATCCTTTAAGAACATCTGAATTTAAAAAACGTGTTAAGGGAGTTAAGGTATTTCTTCAACATGGTGTTATGGGAACTAAGAATATGGTGGCTAACTATGGGAAAAATGCAGCCTCTGGTTTTAGTACGGATGTTTTCCTGGTAAGTTCAGACTTCGAAAAGGACATGATTGTAACTGATTTTGGGTACAACGAAAAGGAAGTATTCACAACAGGACTGTCGAGGTTCGACTCGCTGTTTAAGGATGATGTTTTAATAAAGCGGCAATTATTGATTATTCCAACATGGAGAGATTGGATTACATCCGATGAAATATTTTTGGAAAGCGAGTATTTTGAAAGGTATCAGAAATTAGTGCATCACCCGGTTTTACATGATTTATCTAAAAACAATGGGTTAGAAATCATTTTTTGCCTTCACCCCAATATGCAGAAATTCACATCTTATTTTAAAGATGCCCCAGTTAGGGTAATTAGTCAGGGTGAAGTGGATGTCCAAAGGTTAATTAAAGAAAGTGCGATCATGATTACGGATTATTCAAGTGTAGCTTTTGACTTTAGTTTCCTGCATAAACCGGTGATTTACTATCAATTTGATAGAGACCGGTTCATAGGGAAAAGACCGTCACATCTGGATTTGGATAACGATCTCCCGGGTGAAATCGTTGATGAATTGGATGATTTGTTAGAAGTATTAGCCAATTATGCCGAGACTGATTTTGTCATGAAAGAAAAGTACATGGACAAGGCCAACCGTTTTATTAAATATCGCGATGTTCATTCTAATTCAAGGATATTCGAAGTGATTCAAAATGCCGAAAAAGATCAAAATTCACTAATTAAGCTATATAACCATCCTATTTCAAAGCTCGTTTTGAATCGATTCAGGAAAAGTGAAATGTATTTCCCTGTTATGAAAAAAGTATATAAAATCATGTCCAGGCTTTTACCGGTTGACCGCAACCTTATTCTTTTTGAAAGTGGAATTGGCAAGCAAGTCGCGGATAGCCCCAAGTATATTTATGAAGAACTGGTTAAAAGGGATAATCATTATAAAAAAGTTTGGGTGTATAACGGTAATTTGCCGATAAAAGGTAAGAATACGAAGTTGATAAAACGCTTAAGTCCTGAATACTATTATTATTTAGCTAAAGCGGGCTATTGGATAAATAATCAAAATTTCCCTACCTACCTAAGCAAAAGGAAGGAAACGACGTATATTCAGACTTGGCATGGTACCCCTCTGAAAAAAATGCTATTTGATATAGAAAATATCCAAGGAAGAGACGAGGGCTACTTAAATCGGGTGCATGGTGCAACCAGAACTTGGGATTATTTAATTTCACCAAGCCCATACGCGTCCAAGGCCTTCAGAAGTGCTTTCAAGTATGAAGGAGAAATATTGGAAACGGGTTATCCAAGAAATGATTTGTTTTATAGGGAAGATGCTTCAATGATTTCCAAGTCCGTGATGGAAAAACTGAAGATACCAAAAGGAAAAAAAGTCATCTTATATGCCCCTACATTTCGGGATAATCAAACATCGAAAAGCAATAAATTTATTTTCGAGTTGAAATTTGATTTAGAAAGAATGAAACAAGCACTTGGTGATGAATATATCCTATTGTTAAGGATGCATGTTGTCATTAGTAATAAACTCAGCATCCCGAGCGAATTTGAGGATTTCGTTATGAATGTATCCAATTACTCAGATATACAGGAACTTTACCTGATTTCTGATATTTTGATTACTGATTATTCTTCAGTAATGTTCGATTTTGCTAATACTGCTCGGCCGATTTTGTACTTCACCTATGATCTGGATGACTACAGAGATAACATCCGTGGATTCTATATGGATTTTGAAAAAGAAGCACCAGGTCCATTTTTAAAAACAACTGAGGAGATTATCGATACTATTACCAATATTGATGAAATCAACATGCAATACAAAAAGAGATATAGTTTATTTAGAGAGAAGTATTGTGGCATAGAGGACGGTAAAGCTACACAGAGAATCGTGGATAAATTTTTTGATGATTGATTCCTTAAATGGTATTGTTGCTTTAAGTAACTGGTATCTGGCTGCCTAATTGAAACTTGAAACTCTAGACATAAAAGGAGAGGAATCGTATGAAGCTCTTGGTACGTCAAAGAGCGAGGGAACTTTTAAAGAGCAGTAATGTTCTAATAAAAAATAATCCTTCAAGCTTAAGGAGTAAATTTTTAGGGAAAGTTAAAAAAGTCACTGTAGTTACTGCAGCTTATAATGCTGAAAAATTCATTAGGAAAACGATTGAATCAGTAATAAATCAATCCATAGGTATAGATCAGATTGAATATATAATCATTGATGATTGTTCGACTGATGGCACCAATAAAATTATCCAAGAGTATACAGCTAAATATAAAAATATCTGTTCAGTTACCCTTCAGGAAAATAATGGGTCACCTGGGACTCCCAGAAACATTGGAATAGAATTGGGAACATCCAAATATATAACTTTTTTAGACGCGGATGACTGGCTAGCCCATGATGGCCTGGAAAACCTCTATAACATCCTGGAGGAAACAGGTGATGATTATGTAGTGGGCAAAACGGTAAAAGTCGAAGCTGAGTCAGAAAGTGTTATCGGTGAGTTTGCTTCCATCAAAGAAAGAAGAAGCATCACCCCAATGGATGTTCCGCATTTTTTTTATCATATGGGTCCGACGGCCAGGATGATGAATCTGTCCATGGTTAAAGAAAATGAAATTGGATTTCCAAATATGAAATTCGGTGAAGATAAATGGTTTTTCACTGATGTTTTCTTTAAAGTTAGAGCAGTTTCGACTACTAAAAAACCTATTTATTATGTCAATAGGACTACAGAAAATTCATCATCTTTAACACGTGTCACGAATATGTTGGACAAAAGAAAAGCGGATGTTGAGATAATAAGGTATATTCAATCCAAAGATATTGACATTGAATTGAAAAAGGTGGCCCTTAACCGGATTTATGAGTACGATATTGTAAAAACGTTCGACAGCCAAACTTTTGTGAAATCCAAGAACAAAGATGATTTTATCGAAATATTAAAGGAAGCTGTTGAAACTACGAAAAACTTGTCATATGACTTTAAGGATGAGTTTAAAGTACCTATTTATAAATTTGCCATTGAATTATTTATGGAGGATCGTATTGATGATTTCATAAAGTTATTTGAATGGTTAAAGCGGGATTCCAATAAAAAATATCATATCAAAGATTGTTTACCTTATTATGAACTTCCATTTTTGGAAGAAAAATATCGCTACGTAAGGATACCGATGCTTGCTCGTGCAATGGATTCATATGTTATGGATAATGTCTACCACCAAAGTTTCGAGATTTATGGTGATGATATAAACAACATAGACTCTGTATTGATACGTGATAGAAAAAGAATCGACAATGAAATCAATTGTAGAGTTCAAATGGAAGGTAATAGAGGCCATTTCACTGTTTCATTAGATGAAATTGATCGAATGGAAAATTCATTATTTACCCTGTTTATTCGATACAATGATTATCAATTGGTGAATATTAAAAGAATCCTGAAAAATAAGATGACTTATAATAAGAAAAATGTGGAGTTTTATACAACAGTGGCAAATAATTTGGGACTGGCAATAAAGTCTTTGGAGTAGCTGTTAGAAGTACACCAAAAATAAGCTCCCCATTTATTGGGTGAGCTTATTTTTAGTTCGATTTAATTTAGTAGAAGTTTGATGATGAGTGTAGGTTATGGGAATTATGTTATTAGGCTGATAACATCACGAAGAACAGTGCGCCATGGTTAATGTATAAGCATTATTCAATGATTACCAATTACTAAAAAGGGAGATCGGATATGTCAAATGAAAAAATACACTCAAAGAGACCTTCCTTTCTATCGCTAGTTAAAAATAGGGCTAAAGCAATTATTCTAATAGGATATAAAATGGCTTTTGCAATGGCAGGAAAATTATTGCCAGTGGACCAAAAGCTTGTTATATTTGAGAGTTTTTTAGGAAAGCAGTATAGCTGTAATCCACGAGCTATTTATGAATACTTGCAGAGTCACCATCCTGAATATAAAATGTACTGGAGCGTAGATAAAAGGTACAGAGCTCATTTCGAAGAGGCTGGCATTCCTTATCTCGATCGTTTTTCATTTAGTTGGCTGCTTAAAATGACTAGAGCCCGTTATTGGGTAACGAACAGCAGGCTCCCGCTTTGGATTCCGAAGCCGAAGCACACGATCTATTTGCAAACGTGGCATGGGACGCCATTAAAGAAACTTGCGGCGGACATGAATGAAGTTCACATGCCTGGAACAACGACGGATAAATATAAAGAAAATTTCCATGCCGAATCAAGTAAATGGGATTATTTAATTTCCCCGAACGCTTATTCAAGTGAAATTTTTGCCAGGGCCTTCAATGTCGATGCTTCTAAAATTCTGGAAACCGGTTATCCGCGTAATGATATACTTTACAATGGGAATAATCGTGATACAATCGACTCATTGAAACAGAAGTTGGGTATACCAATAGAGAAAAGGATCATCCTTTATGCACCAACTTGGAGGGATGATGAGTTTTATAGCAAGGGAAAATATAAGTTTGAAATAAAACTGGATCTGGATCGAATGAAACAGGAATTGGGGGAGGAGTATGTCATTTTACTCCGTCTTCATTATTTGATTTCTGAGAACTTGGATTTATCGGCATATCAAGGATTCGCCTACAATTTATCCAGTTACGAAGATATTAGTCATTTGTATCTTATTTCGGATTTATTAATAACGGACTATTCATCCGTATTCTTTGATTACGCAAATTTACAGCGTCCGATGCTTTTCTATGTATATGATATTGAAAAATACAGGGACAAGCTTCGCGGGTTTTACTTTGATTTTGAAAAGAATGCACCTGGTTTGTTAGTAAAAACATCTGATGCGGTCATTGATAGTATCAAGACGATGAAATATGAAAATACCAATGAAATCAATCATTTTCACGATCGGTTTTGTGCACTCGAGGATGGCCAGGCTTCACGCCGTGTCGTAGAAAAAGTGTTTTTAGGAAGGTCTGTGTAATTTATGAGTTCAGCTTTGACCGTTTTAAAAGAACAAATCAATAGTTTTTATTTGGTAAGGCGTTTATCTGTTTATGAGGTGAAAAGTGCCAACAGCAATAACTATCTGGGAATCCTATGGGAAATCATCAATCCGATGATACAGATTGCGATTTATTGGTTTGTATTCGGATTTATAATCTTAAATCGCGGCGATAATTTCCTTCCATGGCTTATGGCAGGGATCGTTGTCTGGTTTTTTGTGAATCCTGCCATAACCCAAACGTCTAAATCCGTCTATTCCCGACTGAATATGGTATCCAAGATGAGTTTTCCGATGAGTGTCATTCCTTCGTATGTCATCTTTGCTAAGTTGTATCAGCATCTCATGCTGCTGGGAGTCATTATCATACTATTGGGTTTTACTGGATACCTCCCAACAGTTTATATCATACAGCTGCCGTATTATGTTGTTGCGACGGTTGTGCTGTTATTTTCATTTGGCTTAATCTCTTCAACATTATCAACCATTATTCGTGACGTTCACAATATAATCGTGTCCTTAATGAAAGTCTTGTTTTATTTAACACCAATCCTTTGGGTATTGGATGCTAAGGAGCACCCTATCATAGTCAATATCATGAAGCTGAATCCACTATATTATATTGTCGATGGGTATCGAGCTTCATTGTTGGGGGAATCATGGTATCTGATAGAGCATTGGGAATATACGCTTTATTTCTGGGCAGTCGTTATCATCTTGTTTTTGATAGGTTCCTCGCTGCATGTCAGGTTTAGAGATCGCTTTGTTGACTTTAAGTAAACTGGAAGTGAGAAAAGTTGGAAAAATCGGTAATAGTCAAAGATATAACGAAAAAATATAAATTATATAATAAAAACTCGGAAAAATTATTGGATCTCCTTTTGCCTAAAAGCTATGGGGAAGAGTATTTTGCTCTGCGGAATGTAAGTTTTGAAGCGGAAAAGGGCGATGTAATAGGATTTGTCGGGGTCAACGGATCCGGAAAATCCACATTGTCCAATATTATTGCAGGCATTATCCCGCCTACGGACGGAAATGTCCAAACTAACGGGAAAACGGCTTTGATTGCCGTGTCATCTGGCCTGAATAATCAGTTGACGGGCAGAGAAAACATCGAGCTGAAAATGTTGATGCTTGGATTCGATAAAAATAAAATCAAGGAACTTGAGCCTGAGATCATCGAGTTTTCAGAGTTGGGCAAGTTCATTGACCAACCGGTGAAATCCTACTCAAGCGGTATGAAGTCAAGGCTTGGTTTTTCCATTTCCGTGCATATTGATCCAGATATCCTGATTATTGATGAGGCCTTATCAGTCGGGGATAAAAACTTTGCTGAAAAGTGTTTGGAGAAAATGAACGAATTTAAGGAAAAAGGCAAAACGATGTTCTTTGTCAGCCATTCAATCGGTCAGATGAAGAAATTTTGCCAAAAGGCTTTATGGCTTGAATATGGAGAGTTAAAAGCATACGGTGCCATGAACGAAGTAATGCCGCAATATGAAGCATTCTTAAAAGAATATAACGCTATGTCTAAACAAGAACAGAAAAAGTATCGTGAAGAACAAATGAAAAGGCGTAGTTCTGCACTGGTATGAAAGTGAAAAGCAGACCCGAAGCTTCGGGTCTGCTTTTTTTAGTTAAGCACTTCACCGTACGTTTTCTCAAACCGCTCGGCAGCTGTAATATGGGAGTATTCGCTTTCCATTTTATATCTTGCTTTCGAAGCTAACATTGCTGCATATGTAGGGTCATTAAGCAGAATGGAGATGGCTTGTGCAAGTGCTTCTGTATTTTTTTCCTCAACTAACAGACCATCTTCACCATCAATGAGAATCTCCTTTAAACCTCCGATTGCACTTGCAATGACGGGTGAGCGGCAACTCATCGCTTCTAATGCAGATATGGATGTAGCTTCTTCCACACCGTGGGAATGAACGCTTGGGATGAGTACGATATCCGATGCCTCATAGAGGTTATGCATTTTCTCGAAAGGCACTGAACCCAAGAAAAGTACGGAATCGGATATTTTGAGCCTTGCTGCCGTTTCCTCAAGCCGGGTTCGCTGTTCTCCTGTACCTGCATAGACCAATATCGTTTCATGATGATTTTCCAGTACCTCCGGCAAAGCAAGGAGCGGATAGATGACACCGTTCTTTTCAGTCATTCTTCTAGGAACGAAAAGCATCTTTTTATGTAGGGGGATTTGAAAATCCTGGCGAGTTTGCTCCCGCTTTGCCATTTCCGGTTTGAAAGCAGACACATCAATGAAGTTCTTAATCGTGTCCGCCTCTATATGTGCCAAATGATTTATATAGTCTTTGATCCTTTGATCGACAGTCACAACTTTTGCAGCAGACCGATAGGCTTTTCTTTCAAGCTCCCGAATGATTAAATCTTCTTCACTATCCGGAAGGAGAGCGCCCCTGCTGACTGCCTCGAATGAATAATATCCATGGACAGTTTGCACCGTTGGTATCCCGGATTCAATGGAGGCAAGCGTTGCGAAAATATCTTGAGCATTAATGACATCATAGTTCTTTTTCAAGGCTTTAATAGATGAAGCCAATAATTTTTGGCGTTGTCTGTCATTGAAAAGCTGGCCGCTCCCCTGTTTTACTTTATTTAATAAAAATCCCGGAGCCTGGGCGAGCATCTTCCTCTTGAAAGGTGGCAATTGAGAGAAAGATAATATGTCCACATCATGGCCCCGCGACATTAAACCCTTTTTTAACGTAGTGATATGACTCGATAGCCCTCCTTCATGAGGGTAGTTGAAAATCGTTGTGATTAAAATGTTCATAAAGGCACTCCTTCTTCTAATGTATTACTTTGGTGATCTAATCCTTTTCATTGTCTGTAGGCTGCTTACTTTAAAAAGTAAGGATAGTGCGATATATAATCCGAATACGAGAAGCGAGATGATCACTAATTCCATAATGATGGGTAACGTTAGGGTAAGCGGATGGATCGAGAGAGCAAGTCCGTAAATGATGCTTCCGATGATAATCAGCTTGCTGCCTTCCTGAAAAACATCCGTGAAAGCGGCTTTGTCCGCCCTTTTTGACTTTAGCCATAGGAAGCCGAATAGGTAAAGCGATTGCAGGAGCATGGAAATGCCCGAGGCTAAGGCAATTCCACCGACGCCAAGATGACGTGATAGGATCCAACTGAGCAGGACATTAAGCAATACGGCAATCAGGCAGGAATACATGGCCACTTTTGTTTTTTTTAAGGCGTAGAAGGCGTTCATCAAATAATCCCTTAGTGCAAAGAACGGGAGGCAAGCTGAATAAAAGATAAATGCCGCATAGGTCGTTTCGGTAGCTGAAGCATCGAAAGCCCCGCGTTGGAAAGCCAGAGTGATTAAGCTGTTTCCGCTGATTAACATGACGATCATGAAAGGAATGGCTAGAAATAAAAGCGACTTCAGCCCCTTTAAGGTCAAATTAAGGAAAGATTGATAGCCTATAAGTGCCCGCTCGACGATTGAAGGATACAATACGGTGATCAGCGGCGTGAGGACAATGCTCAATGGCAGCCACAGCAGCCGATTCGCATAGTTCAGTGCTGATACGCTTCCGGTTTCAAGCGAGGTGGCAATAATCCGATCGACGACACTATTCAATTGAATCGCCAAAGCGGCGATGATGATTGGGTAAAAGGTGTACAGTGTTTGGGCGATCTGCCGTTTATGAGGCAGGAACGTGACGATTGGCCGGATTCCGTATCTCTTTAATGATGGGTATTGAATAAGGAACTGGCTGGCTGCACCGAACACAAACCCCCAAGCTAACCCTTCAACCCCAAAGGGAGCAGCGAGCAATACGGTGGCTGCTATAATGACCGTGTTTTGTGCAGTTGAAGTTAGTGCTGGCAGAATAAAACGCTTATTCGCATTCAGGACCCCCGTCGCCATGTATGAAAGCGTGAAAAATAGTAAACTTGGCAGCATGATCCGGGTCAGGGACTCCGTTAGTGCAAGCTCTGAATCAGAGAAACCGGGGGCTACCAATATGACGAGCTGTTTTATGAAAATCATGCAGGCAATGGTCATGATGCCGGCTACCAGCATGAAAAAGGAACCTAAAACACTGATGAATTCATCAGCTTTCAAAGGGTTATTTGCCTTCTTTTCCAAGTATATGGGGATGACGCCGGCCTGAAGACCGCTGCCGAGAGCCGTAAATAGAATGGTTGGTATGAGGCTTGCCACGAAAAAGACATCCGCCATTGAGGATGCCCCGAAATAGGCGGCTATGATCGATTCCCGCCCGAATCCGAGGACTTTTCCAACGGCTGCAATAATGGTGACGAGCCCGACCGATTTAATTACATGTGAAAGAGTAGGCATATTTTCAATCCTTTAAAATGATGTCCTTTTGTATGCAGAAGCCCAAACAACTATAAAAAAATAGTGTAAAGGTTTTATCTTCGAGAATATTGTAAAAAAGTCCTGCTAATAAAGCTGCCAACATCAGGCAGATGGTGAACACTGTCAAAGTGCCATTTCCCGATTTAATGATTTTACGGTAGGTAAAAAGGATGAATGCTAGAACCGCGAGAAAACCAAGCACCCCAGTTTGTACGAGAATCTGGATATATTGATTATCGGAATACATCCTTTCACCAATTTGGTATTCCTGATAGATTGGTGAGGAAAAGGTAAGCGTGGCAGAATCTCCGAAGGTTGCCATCCCTGTACCGATTATGGGATGATCTTTGAAAATTTCAATTCCCTTGATTAGGACATATAACCGGCCCCATTCCGTACTCTGGTGTAAAGTCTTATCAGAGAACATTTCAGAAAATCGATTGGAGAGGGCATGTTCATGTTCGGAAGTGGGTGTGCTGCCAATTACCATATTTTCCATGGGAACAGATGCGGATACCTCCACTTTACTTGAAGCGAATAAAACTGGGTAATAAATCAGAAGCAGGCCTAGAACTAATGCTCCTGCAGCATATTTGAGAAATGGTTTATTTCTAGTCCAAATGATGAAGACAAGTGCCGCGAATCCGAATGCAATCATCGTGCCCCGTGAATAGGTAAGCAGTAACGTGCCAGAAAGTAAGATGGACGCTAGAAAGACGATGGATTTATATTTTTTCAGCGACTGGTAAAGAAAGAAACTAAGGAATAACTGGATGCTTAAGAATAAGGCAAATACATTAGGGTTGGCAGGTGCACCATAAATCCTCATCCGGTTTGTTGGAGAAAGATTCCACATTTCCCATGCGTGGGGAAGCAGGATCGTACGCGAAAAGATTTTCTCCAATATACCATGCAGGCAAAGAAGGATTGTAAATATTAGGATTACCTTCAAAAAGCGAAAGATATCCTTTCTTTCTAGATTTAATTCACCGATAATGTAAAGAAGCAAGAATGTAACAAGCAAAGCCCGGAGTTCAAATACGATAGGGAGGATTCCCACTCCGTTAATGAGTGCAGCTACGGCACCAACTAAACAAAACAACCAAAATGGCAAGGTGAAATGATAGTTCGAAAAATGCCATTCGTTCTTCTTGAATCTTTCAATAAGCAAAGAAACGAATAAGGTGAGGATGATCAGGTCACCTGTATAGGTTAAGCCGCTATTCAGTTCCATCAATAAGGGACGGGCAGGGAAGTAAATGAATAGAATTAATAACAGGTTTTTTTTATTTATACCGATAAAAAAGAGCATCAACGCCGTTGCCATGTAACCGGCGATAGGGTGAGGCACTGCTAATGGGACAAGCAGGCACATGACTAGAATGGGTAATGATTGTTTGTCTAAAAAATTCAATTGATTAACCACCTTTGAAACGAAAAATCACGTTCTATTATGTGTATGAAAAAATTTCTTGAATAATACCCCACCCTTTAGATGTATAGTACATATGAAAGGCTGAAGTTAAATGACAGAAAAGTTTGTTGAGATACTATCCATACCATTCATTGATAGCAATATGGATGAATTCGTGAATGGAATGATCTATCCAAGATTAATGAATCAGGAAAAAACGTTTGTCGTTACGGCAAACCCAGAAATAGTGGAGTATGCAAATGAACATCAGGATTATAAGGACATCATAAAATCGGCTGATTACATCACTCCGGATGGCATTGGTATTATTATGGCCTCTAAATGGCTAAATCAACCTTTGCAAGAACGGATTACAGGATTCGACTTGATGAATGAATTATTTAGGGTCGCTGATGAAAAAGCGCTTAAGGTATACCTGCTTGGAGCGGAAGAGCATGTTATTGAAGCAGCTGCCCGTAAAGCAAAAGAGCTATACCCGGGTCTCGAGTTGGTGGGATACAACCATGGTTACATTGATATTAAGGACGATGGGCTTGCTAAGTCGATAGCGGAACTTGAACCTGACATCATTTTGACTGCATTAGGGTTTCCTAGGCAGGAAAAATGGGTTTCCAGACACTATTCGCTATTTAATAAAGGGTTGTTCATGGGAGTTGGGGGGAGCTTTGATGTTCTTGCGGGAAAGGTGAACCGCGCTCCGGTTTTCTGGCAGAAGATGCGTCTTGAATGGTTGTACCGATTGATCCAGCAACCTTCACGGTGGAAACGGATGCTTGCACTGCCAAGATTCGTATTCAAGGTTAGACGGTTAAGGAAAACGGTGCAGCGTTCCTGAACTTAAGGAGTGGACTGGATGAGAATCTTGCATTTAAACGCTGGTAATGAAACTGGCGGCGGTATGTTTCATATTATGTCCTTACTGAACCAATTGAATAAAGAGGAGTGCTTGCTTGGTTTATTTGAAGATGGTGAATTTTACCGGAGGGCCAGGTCCTCTGGGATACAAACTGAACTTTTCAAGCAACATTCGAAATATGACCTTTCAATTTTGAAACCTTTACGGGACTTTATCCGTCTAAATAATATAGACATCATCCATACCCATGGTCCGCGGGCGAATATATATGGTGCTTTATTAAAGCGCCTCATTAAACGTCCTTGGCTTCTTACTGTTCACAGTTCACCTCAACATGATTTTTTAGGCCAGGGTGTAAAAGGAAAATTGTTTACGGGCCTACATGTAAGGTCATTTCAATATGCCGATCATATACTGGCAGTTTCCGATCGCTTTAAGCAGGACTTGATTGACCAGGGAATCCATTCGTCCAAAATTACAAAGATCCTAAATGGAATTGACTTTGAAAAGGAATTGCCTTTCCCCTTTCAAAGGGATGCTTTCGGGTTTGGGGCAGATGATTTCATCATCATCATGCCTGCAAGGCTTGAACCGGTGAAAGGTCATGAATTTGCCTTAGCGGCATTAAGTGAAGTGGTATCAGAATTCCCCCATGTAAAGCTGTTGCTTGCTGGGGATGGGAGCAGGAGAACTGTTCTGGAAAATATGGTCTCGGAAAAGGGATTATCCGATAACGTGCACTTTTTAGGGTATCGTGAAGATTTGGAAAGAATCTACCCATTGGGGGACGTCACATTATTGACTTCCTTAAGCGAAAGCTTTCCATTGGTACTACTTGAAGGAGCAAGATCCGGTCTGCCGGCAATCACTAGTGATGTTGGCGGTGTAAAGCAATTGATTCCTGATGGGAGCAAGGGCTGGATTACGGATATCGGCAATGTCGATCAGCTGAAATTGGCCATCTGCAACGCTTTAGAATCAAAAAAATCCGGAAACCTGACAAAGATAGGGTTGGATTTACAAAAATTTGCAAAAAACAACTTTTCTATAGAGATTTTAGCCAATAACGTATATAATGTTTATTTGAGGATGAAAAATTAAAATAAGCATTTATATATAGGTTTTCTTATAGATCGTTACGGGTATTAGATTTTTAGTTGAAATGAGGTGGTTCTTGATGTTAATAGGGGCCTTGTTGGTAGCCTTTTTATTATCCATTTTTTTGACTCCTTTTGTCGGAAAACTGGCCTTTAAATTAGGAGCTACCGATAAACCGAATGAGCGAAAAGTGCATAGTAAAATTATGCCGCGCATGGGCGGTTTAGCTATATTTTTGAGTTTTTTCATTACCTTCTTACTTTTTACAAATGATTTTTGGGGACAATTGCCACTCCTGGTGGGAGCACTTGTCATCATTCTAATCGGGATGGCTGATGATATATATGAATTAAGAGCTGCACCCAAATTCCTGGGCCAGGTTTTGGCTGCCCTCATTATCGTATTATGGGGCGGTCTTGAAGTGGAATTCATCAATTTGCCGTTCTTTACCGATACACTTGAATTTGGTGTTTTAAGTATACCGATCACCATTTTGTGGATTGTCGGCATCATTAATGCGATTAACCTAATAGATGGACTGGATGGTCTCGCAGGTGGTGTCTCAACGATCGCATTAGTGACAATTGCAACAATGGCCCTTATTAAACATGATCTGTTTGTTGCTATGGTCGCATTGATCGTGATTGGAAGCACTCTGGGCTTTTTGAAATTTAACTTTCATCCGGCAAAGATTTTCATGGGAGATACAGGTGCCTTATTTTTAGGTTACATCATTGCCGTCCTGTCCCTGCTAGGATTTAAAAACGTTACGATGATTTCCTTGATCGTACCGATCATCATCTTGGGTGTGCCCATTTCGGATACATTTTTCGCGATTATCCGCAGGGTCGTCAATAAACAGCCAATCTCGGCTGCTGATAAATCCCATTTACATCACTGCTTGATAAACTTGGGATTCACTCATAAGCAGACTGTCTTGCTCATTTACGCTTTAGCTGCCTGCTTCGGCTTAGCGGCAATAATCTTTTCATTTGCAACGATGTGGGGAGCTTTGATCCTTGTAACTGGACTCCTGTTGATCATAGAGATTTTTGTGGAGAAAATTGGTTTGGTCAATTCAAACTATCAGCCGTTGCTGAAGATGCTCAACTTTAAAAACAAGCCATGACCGCTTTGCAAATAGATTACTAGATTAGGAAAGCCTCCATCCGTTACTTTAAAACGGATGGAGGCTTTTTTTGACATGAGAGAATCGAAAAGGAAGCAAGAAAAAGTGAAACCCCCACTTCATGACGAGTGGGGGTTTCACTTTATTCTTGTATTTGTGATTGAACGGATTCAGTTTGATTGCCTTTATTCGGTCCCAGGTTCAAGTGGGATTGAAGCATCAGCTTAGTGTTGGCTACTGATGTTTCGTTGAGCTGATAATAATAGGTTCCGCCAATGGTAGAATCCTGACCTTCAAGTTTGATGGTTTCAAGATTGAGACCTTTATCGGTAGTTACATATTTTATGAAACCTCTCATTTGTGAGAATTGAAGGTTCGTTGTCATATTGTCACCGACAGCTTCCATTACGCCTGTATATTTAGTTAGTGATCCAGCAGAGGTTGCTTTGGCAATGATGGCTTTTAGGACTTCTTGCTGACGCTCACCACGTTGGATATCACTGTCCTTTTTACGTGTCCGTGCAAACGCTAATGCTTCTTCACCATTAACTGTCTGTAATCCTTTTTCAAGATGGATGGCATTCCTCTTGTCCTTTGAATCCATTTCATTCAATTCATATGGTACGTCGACTTCGATTCCGTCCAATGAATCCACGACATCGATGAAAGCATTAAAGTTCATGCGGACATAATAATCGACAGGGATATCGAATAACTCCTCAACGGTGTCCATCGTTGCTTTTGCTCCACCGGCAGCATGCGCCGCGTTAATTTTCGTGGTTACGCCTTTGGCTGGCACGTACACATATGAATCACGGGGAATGCTTAATAGTTTTATAGATTTTTGATCTTTATTGAATGTAGCCAAAATTAAAGCATCCGAGCGTGAGTTTCCTTTAAAGTCACGTTCCTTACTATCATCGATCCCTATGAAAAGAATGGAGAAATTATCTTCGAGCGGGTCGATCGCTGCACTCCGCTTTGCAGATGCTTCCACAGGGTCATAGGAATCATTGAATACATTCTGGGCTTTCATATACAGGGTTGCAGCATACGTAGAAGCCCCCAGACCAAGTACCAGCAGCGGAACAAGCAATAACCAAAGTCTCTTTCGCCTTTTTTTCTTTGTTTTTTTAATTTTATAGACACGCCTAGTATTAGACATCTTTTCTTCTCCTTTTAAATAACGAACATCAGACATAAATCGCTATTTTTCGAATCCTGCAGTTTATATTTCGTCAATTAATCCTAATTTTACAATGATTTAATAATTTCGTAAAATAAATATTTCTTTTCAATTATATTACAGCATAAAAAAGGAAAAATATGCAGGGAGAAATCAGGTGAATTCCTGTTCCAAATATAGCATTTCGTCCTCAGTGATTTGGCCTTGACCATTTGTCAGCTCTGTAATCCAGGCGGTATATGCCTCTTTTTGTGTTTCCCCGACATATACAAGGATATTGACCTGATCGAGGTACTGAATTTCCTTTATTTGATAAATGGAAGATCGCAATTCGTTTTCCAATTTTCCAAGCCAGGTATAGTCGACGGTTGTCGAAATGACCCGCATTAATTTTCTAATGACTACACCGGTGGTATTTATTCCTTCTGAAGTCGCTTTGCTGTAAGCGCGAATGAGACCGCCAGCACCAAGTTTGATGCCGCCAAAATACCGTGTGACCACAACCGCCGTGTCTTTCAGTTCTTTTTTCTTAAGAACTTCAAGGATAGGGACGCCTGCTGTACCGCTCGGTTCTCCATCGTCGAGGGCTTTTTGGATTTGATTTTGTTCCCCGATCATATAGGCAGAACAATTATGTGTAGCATCTTTATGCTTTTTCTTGATCTCCTGGATAAAGGCCTGTGCGGCTTCTTCGGTTTCGACTCGGGCGATGTGGGAAATAAAACGGGATTTTTCAATGATGATTTCGTGTTCGCCGCGACCTGCCACCGTTAAATATTGAGTGAGCATTACTATTCCACCTTCGTACTTCCTATTAGTTGATTTATTATAAGGCTTTGCGGAAAAAGTGGCAATGACGATCCATTTTCATACTGGCATGTGTAAAGAAACTTTAATATAAGAAAAATTTGTACGTGTTATAATTAATTCTATTGCCTGTTATTGTTATTAGCTGGTCACATATGCTTAAAAGAATAACATTCTAGGAAAAACATGCGTCCTGTACCATAATCCTGGCTTGTCCTTAACGTGTCCTCTCATTTCAAGGATTTTGCCATTTAATAAATGCATCTGTTTCATATGATAATCAATGGAGTGGAATATCCCATTTGTTTGAAAAGGATAATTTGTATTAGGATAATGGAAATGGCTTTCTGCCTTTAATTAGGTAGACTATTACGCTATCCATAGCCGGGAAAATGAGATGTATAGTAAATATGTACATTTTGTGGAAATCCGAAAAGGAAATTAACGTATTTTTATTCTTTTTTTGGTACAATATGTTCATGAAGGTTACTTCACAAAAGTTCCTTAAATTTAACCATTCATGAAAAAGGAAAAGAACTTTTTTCCATATACATAGTCTTTAAGACAATAAATTGTTTAAGTCTTTTGATTTAAGTGGAGGGATCTTAATGTCCATAAAAAAGGTTGATGCTAAAGCATTGGACAAGATCTTAGAAACAATGGTGAGCACTGTCAGTGAAAGTAAGGGTGAGGTCTTTGATATCGGCGAACAATGCCGAAAGGATTTTGAGTCACTGACAAAAGAGCTTGATGATGTGAAAATTAGGGTTGCCATTGTGATAACCGATAGCGATGCACTGGATTCAAAAGCCAGGTTTGCTCGAAAAAGGCTTTCCGAAGTCAGTATGCACTTCAACCATTTTTCTGAAGAACAGGTGCGCGATGCTTATGAAAGGGCACATAAGCTGCAAGTCGATTTACAAATAAACCGGCAATTGGAGAAAGAGCTCCGTAATCGCCGGGATGAACTTGAGTTAAGGTTAAGGGGTTTACAGCAGACGATCGATAAAGCGGTGCATCTCGTCTCGCAAATATCGGTGGTACAGAATTATTTGACGCAGGATCTTAAATTTGTGGGGGAAGCCCTTCAAGAAGCGAAACGCAAACAGGACTTCGGTTTGAAAATTATCGAAGCCCAGGAGCAGGAACGTAAAAAGCTCTCGCGGGAAATTCATGATGGTCCGGCGCAAATGCTGGCAAACGTCATGATGCGTTCAGATTTGATAGAACGAGTACAACGTGAGAGAGGTCCTGATGAAGCGCTAGTGGAGATCCGTAGTTTAAAGGTCATGGTAAGGAATGCTTTATATGAAGTGCGCAGAATCATCTATGATCTTCGCCCTATGGCACTTGATGATTTAGGCCTAGTTCCTACCCTCAGAAAGTATTTGCAAACGACCGAAGACTATAATAAGGGCGTGCATTTGAATTTCGTCAACCTTGGACAGGTCAAAAGGCTTCCTTCCGATATGGAGGTCGCTTTATTCAGGCTAGTTCAAGAGGCTGTACAAAATTCTTTGAAGCATGCGGAGCCAAAACAGGTTCAAGTTAAACTGTCCATTTCCAAAGAGATGGTGACCGTCGTCGTCAAAGATGATGGAAAAGGGTTTGACTCTTCAATCCAAAAAGAAGGTTCATTTGGATTGGTAGGCATGAGGGAAAGAGTCGAGTTGCTTGAAGGTGAAATGACGATCGATTCACAACCAGGGGCAGGCACTTTGGTGTTTATACAGATTCCCTATCATTTATAAATATAGAGAATAGACATTTTAAATAGAAACTAGGAGGAAGAAGCCGTTGAAGACTAGTATCATCATTATCGATGACCATCAGCTTTTCCGTGAAGGCGTAAAGCGCATATTAGATTTTGAATCATCCTTTGATGTTGTTGCCGAGGGCGATGACGGAAGCGAAGCTATGGATCTCGTTGAAACACATAAACCTGATGTTGTCATCATGGATATCAACATGCCGACTATGAATGGGGTCGAAGCGACAAAAATGCTCGTGAACCGTTACCCTGAAACAAAAGTCATCATCCTTTCCATTCATGATGATGAAAATTACGTGCAGCATGCATTGAAAACAGGAGCACAAGGTTACCTGTTGAAAGAAATGGACGCAGATGCGTTGATTGATGCCGTTCGTGTAGTCGCTGAAGGCGGCTCATACCTTCATCCGAAGGTTACCCATAATTTAGTTAAAGAATATCGCCGCTTAGCAGCTGAAGAGGGTGCTGATCGTGATTCCATTCACACAATAGAAATCAGGAGGCCGCTTCACCTATTGACTCGACGTGAATGTGAAGTACTTCAACTTTTAGCGGACGGAAAAAGCAACCGTGCCATCGGCGAAACTCTATATATCAGTGAAAAAACAGTCAAGAACCATGTGAGTAACATTCTTCAGAAGATGAATGTGAATGACCGTACACAAGCGGTCGTCCTAGCTATTAAAAATGGCTGGGTAGAAGTGAAGTAATGAAAGCTTTCGATAAGTCCGGCTCTTCAGTTTCCGCAATGCGTACTGAAGGGTCGGACTTTTTTGTCGGTCTCGATTTAAAATTGGGATTTTACATATTTATGGTAATGAATAAAGCTATTTAATGCAAATAAAGGCATTTTCAGATAGTATGGTGAATAAGATACAGAGTAAATTTTTATAAGGATGGTACTATTTATGAAAACCTCAGTCGTAACAGATAGCACTGCATATATACCCAAGGAAATTCGTGAACGTCTACATATACATATGATGCCGCTTAATGTCATTTTTTCCAATGAAGCTTACCGGGAAGAAGTGGACATTACTGCGGATGAGTTTTATGAGGAAGTAAAGAGGCAGGAGAAATTGCCGACCACTTCACAGCCTCCAATCGGACAGTTTGTCGAGAAATTCGAGGAGCTGCAAAAAGTATATGATGATGTTATTTCGATTCATTTATCGAGCGGAATCAGTGGTACGTATCAAGGAGCGGTATCGGCAGGTGAAATGGTCGAGGGGATTAGGGTACATGCCTTTGATTCGGAAATCAGCTGCATGGTCCAGGGGTTTTACGTGATTGAGGCGGCTAAGATGGCACTCGATGGTAAAGGTGCAGGAGAGATCATCGCCAGGCTCGAAGAAATGAAACCATCCGTCAAGGCATACTTCATGGCAGACGATCTATCCCATCTACAGCGCGGTGGACGCTTAAGCAGTGCCCAAGCATTGATTGGCAGTCTGCTTCAAGTGAAGCCGGTCCTCCATTTTGTTGATAAAGTCATTGTTCCTTTTGAAAAAATCCGTACAAGAAAAAAAGCGATGAAACGGATTGCTGATTTACTTGGAGATGACGCGGCAGGCGGCGAGAAGTATAAAGCCGTCATTATTCATGCAAAGCGAGAAAGTGAAGCTGAAAGTTGGAAAACCGAACTTGAAGTTCGGTTCCCTAATGTCGAGTTCGACATTAGCTATTTCGGTCCAGTAATCGGAACGCATCTGGGCGAAGGCTCGATGGGGATGGGCTGGTATAAAATATAAGCTGGTACGCCTTTCCCTTGAAAAAGGGGAAGGCGTTTTTATATGAGCAAAAAGGGATCTGAAAGTAAAAAGCGAATGATATGGTGGAGTGTATTTTATTAAGAAAGAAGGTTGCAGCTTGGAAAATATGATCATTCCCCCTCCTTTTTCCCCGGAACTACAGAACCATCTCATGGGAAGGCACCTTTTGGCCCTCGAAATCCCCTTCTCTCAAGAACTAATCGCAGGACATCTCAAGAATGGGTATGTATCGGAAACTTGCGGAGTGCAATCCGAGAGTGGCCTGTTTAATTGTGTTCGCTGCGGTAACAAAGATCAAGCTTCGTTTTATACGTTCCCATGTAAGATGTGCAATCGGGATTGCACTTACTGCCGCTCCTGCATCATGATGGGACGGGTCAGTGAATGTGCAAAGTTATATAAATGGACCGGTCCGGGTGTTCAGTTTGAGGTTCCGGACAATGTGATGAGTTGGGAAGGCACTTTATCTGCAGGTCAGCAAAATGCCTCTGACTGTGTCGTTGAGGCCATACACGGAAAAAGTGAATTCCTGGTATGGGCAGTATGTGGCGCCGGTAAGACGGAGGTCCTATTTGCAGCAATTGGGGCAGCCTTGCATTCCGGGAAACGGATCTGTTTGGCAACACCGCGGACCGATGTCGTTCTCGAACTCTCACCGAGGTTAAAAAAAGCCTTTCCTGCCATTGAGGTCACGACCCTCCATGGAGGCAGTGCAGATCGACATGGATTTTCGCCACTAACTGTTTCCACTACACATCAGCTTTTCCGTTTTATTGAAGCCTTTGATGTCATCATCGTCGATGAGGTCGATGCGTTTCCCTACTCAATTGATGATTCGCTCCACTATGCGGTTAATAAATCGAAAAAGTTTTCTGCCGCAACCATCTACTTGACCGCCACACCTACGAAACGGATGCAGCGGCTATATCGAAGCGGAAAATTGAAAGCCGTTATAATCCCAGCCCGTTACCATCGTCAGCCCATCCCTGTCCCTGAAATGAAATGGAGCGGCAACTGGCAAAAACTATTTCTTCAAAAAAAGATTCCTCCCGTAATCAACGGATGGGTAACTGAACGCCTTAGGCAGAATATCCCCTTCCTATTATTTTTTCCAAGTATTCAAGTGATGGAGCAAGTCATTCCTCTGTTTCAAAGGCTGTCCCCTGAATTATCGATTGTCCACTCACAGCACCCTGATCGAAGGGAAAGAGTACTGGCATTAAGAAATGGAATGGTTCCAGGGTTATTGACCACGACCATATTGGAACGGGGCGTGACAATTGAACGGTTGGAAGTAGCCGTGATTGGTGCTGAACATGAAGTGTTTTCAGAAAGCGCCCTCGTTCAGATTGCAGGCCGGGTAGGGAGGAGCTTTGCTAACCCAGCCGGGACGATCACCTTTTTCCATTACGGGAAAAGTAAGGCGATGGTCAAGACGGTTCACCATATACAAATGATGAATGAAGATGCCAAGAAAAGGGGGCTGCTGGATGAGTAGATGTCTTGTTTGTGATGAAGGAATGAAGGAGGCATTGACTTGGAGGAGCCTATTGGTAAGGGCCGAGGCAAAGGCAATCTGTGAAAGGTGTGAGGGGAAACTTAATAGGATAACCGGAGAAACATGTAAAATGTGCTCAAGGGAGCTGGACGGTAATTACAGCACAGGTGACCTCTGTCTGGATTGTTCAAGATGGGAAAGGGATAGGGTATGGGGAGGCTATTTGTCGAAGAACATATCGCTATTTCATTATAATGAATACCTAAAAGATATTATTGCCAAATATAAGTACCGAGGGGATTATGCATTAGCTGAGGTTTTCGTCCCTTTTATGAAAGACAGGTTAAAGGACATGGTGTTTGACCTGGTAACGGCCATCCCTCTTAGTGATGAACGGCTTAGGGAACGGGGATTCAATCAGGGACAGGCATTAGCAGACCTTCTTGGACTTCAAACCGTTGAGACCTTAACGAGAATCCATTCGGAAAAACAATCAAAAAAATCACGTCAAGATAGACTGTCATTACCGCAGGTATTTCGGGTCATACACCCCGATTTGCTGGAGCATAAATCAATTTTGATCATCGATGACATTTACACGACAGGCACAACTCTCAGGCAAGCAGCCAAGTCATTGAAAACAGCTGGGGCCAAAGAAGTATCATCCATCACCCTTGCTAGGTGAAACAGCTCATTTTAAACAACATCCTAAAGTATCGCCGGTATTATTCGATATATAAAGTACTGAAGAATAATCGTTGTGATGGTGAAGGAGGGGCCCCTAATGGAAATATTCAACTGTCCAAACTGTAATTCGTTATTCGTTATGACGAAATTCCGTGATGTATGCGATGCCTGCTATAAAGAAGAAGAAGCCCAATATGATAAAGTGTATGCATATATTCGCAAGAAAATAAATAGAACGGCGTCCATGATGCAAGTGGTTAAGGACACTGGCGTTGAAGAGACTTTAATCATTAAATTCGTGAAAACAGGAAAGCTAAGGATTTCGCAGTTTCCCAATCTGGGAATTCCTTGTGAAAAGTGCGGTACTCACATCAAGAGCGGAAGGTTATGCGGAGAATGCAGCGATTCACTGCGTACGGATTTGGAGACATTTGAAAATGAGGAAAAGCGCCTAACTGGAATTCAAGGAAATGATAAAAAAATACGTACTACATGAAGGAAGATCAAAAAGGATAAATCATGGCAACATGATGCTTGATTTGTTAAAATATTCGATATTGAGAACAAGAATCGACAATGGTTGTCGAAGGAAAGATTAATGAAACAATTAAAGAAATCCATTCCTTGTCGATAATAACGATAGGGAGATTAACACAGTCCAGAGCCATTTTCATGGTCTGTTAAGGAAACGTACTATTATGGAATCTAATATGGAATCTAAAAAATGGACCGAAGGAGAGGATCTGGAATATGAAAATCAATAACGTCGGTATGACAGGTGTTAACCCTTATAATCTTCAAGCCAATAAAACGGGGAATATCAAAGAATCCAAGGTCAAATCCTCGGATAAAGTCGAAATTTCTTCAGCGGCAAAAGAAATGCAGCAATCATCTCCGATTCCTGCTGCAAGACAAGCAAAAGTGGACGAATTGAAAATCCAAGTTGAAAACGGAAATTATAAATTGAATGCACAGGCAACGGCTAAGGGTCTCATCGATTTTTACCGGAAATGAATTTTCATTGAAAATGCTTGAATGAAGTGGACGGAAGCATTTTCCGTCCTTCATTTATGAGTAGAGGAGGCAGCAAAATGTCTGCACGGAACATCATCGAATCGCTTGAAAAATTGATCAAGCTCCATAAAAGCTTCAATCAATTAGCGATAAGAAAAACGGTCATTTTGAAAGCAAGTGATACCGAGGCAATTAATGCCCTGCTGATTCAGGAACAAAAGCATATTAAAGCAATCAGTCAAACGGATAAGGAAAGGGAAGGGGCAGTCGAGGAATTTCTTACAGCAAATGGATCGGTGGGACAGGCGGCCTCCATCCATACAATAACGGAAATGACAGGACCGGCAGAAACGGAAATCCTTGAACGGCTTAAAGCGGAATTGAGTGATGAAGTGGCTAAGCTGAAGGAGCGGAACTATTTAAATCAGCAATTGATCTATCAGTCCCTTCAATTCATCAATGTCTCTTTGGATATGCTAAGGCCGCAAAATCAGAACCTGAATTACGGGGATTCGGTTAAAATACCGGTAAAAAGCGCCATGGGAATGTTTGATACCAAAGCATAAGAAACAGAAAAAAGATGGAGGTTCGAGTAAATGATTTCAACCTTTATGGGTCTTGAGACGGCTAAGCGCGGATTATCCACCTCTCAAGGGGCCTTGTACACAACAGGAAATAACGTGGCCAATGCCAATACATTAGGTTATTCAAGGCAGCGGGTCAACCTGGTCCAGACGTCTGGCTTTCCTACTGTCGGGTTGAACAGCCCGCGCGTAGCTGGGCAGATCGGGACAGGGGTAGCGGCAGAAACGGTTCAGCGGATACGGGACAGTTTCCTGGACGCACAATACAGGACACAAAGTAATAAAATCGGTTATTACGGGGCCATAAGCGAGTCCTTGACCAAAATGGAAGGGGTCATGAATGAACCAACCGACAGCGGATTGGCTGCCATGATGGAGAAGTTCTGGAATTCGCTGCAAGGGTTGACAGCCAATACGGAAAACTCCGGGGCGCGTGAAGTAGTTGCCTCAACAGGCGTCATGGTCGCGGATACCCTAAACTACTACTACAACTCGCTAACGAGCGTTCAAACGGATATCGGTAATCAGATATACGTCAAAGCGAACGATATCAATAGGCTCATTAGCAGTATTGATCAGCTTAATCAACAGATCAGTAAAGTGGAGCCGCATGGTTATATCCCCAATGACCTTTATGATAAACGTGATGTACTCGTAGACAATCTCTCTCAACTTGTCAGCATTAAAGTGAATAACGTCATTCCGACGGATTATGGCAGAGCCAGCGATGTGGCAACTGGGCTGTATAACATCGAATTGATGCAAGAAGACGGTTCCCCCTATAAGCCGCCCATGAATCTGGTAAGTGTTAACCAAACCGGGATGGTGGGGATTTCGAAAGTTGAAGTTAGCCATGATAAGACGACAGGTATGGTGGACGGAGTGAAATTTGGTTCGAAATCATTGACGGATTACAAATTCACTGGAGAACTATCCGGTTTGATCAACAGCTTCGGTTATAAAAAGGCTGATGGCACGATCGGGGGAGCTTATCCTGATATGCTGAAAAAGCTCGATAATATGACAACAGCTTTTGTGAATGAGTTTAATGCCATCCATAAACAAGGATATGCGTTAGGTGATGGCAGCACTTCGACATTGAACTTCTTTGAACTCGAACCAGGTAAGAGTGCCGCCCAAAGCATCAAGGTGAATCGTGAGATCGTAAAGGACCCGACAAAAATTGCCGCAGGCGGTAAAAGTGGAGGGGCATCCGGGGATAATGAAAATGCAAAACTCCTGGCTGACCTCAAGAAGAAGGCGTTTAGTGAGTACTCGACTAAAGACCAAAATTCAAAGGAATTGACAGGAAGCTTCGACACCTATTATTCCGGTATCATCGGGAAGCTTGGCGTGGATTCCCAAAGCGCCCAAAAGAACCTTTCCAACTCTGTCGTGCTTGCTGAATCCGTTAATCAAAATAGGGAGTCCGTCAGTTCCGTATCCCTTGATGAAGAAATGACGGACATGATCAAATTCCAGCAGGCATACAACGCTTCTGCACGAATGATGACGATGATGGATGAAATGCTCGATAAAATCATAAACGGAATGGGTACAGTAGGCCGATAGGAGTGAACGGACATGCGGGTAACGCAATCGATGCTAACCAATAATATGTTAAGCAATTTAAGCAGCAGTTATGAAAAGATGGCCAAGCTGCAAGAGCAGGTTTCCTCTCAAAAGAAATTCTCCAAACCATCGGATAACCCTGTTGCGGCCATGATGGGAATGGGGTACCGGACAAATCTCAATCAAATTGGGCAATATCAAAGTAACATTGCCGAGGCGGCCAATTGGATCGACAGCACGGATGATGCCATTACTGAAGCGGTTTCCGCCATGCAGCGAATTCGTGAGTTAACGGTTCAAGGCAGCAATGGTACGTATGAAGGGGAACAGCTGAAAAATGTTTCAGAGGAAATTAAGCAATTAAAAGAACATCTCATAACTCTTGGCGACACACAGATAGCCGGGAAGTATATTTTCAACGGCCAGGATACGAATGTGAGACCGTCATCCGTTAAAGACGCGGATGGGAATACGGTATATGGCGCAGGGGGCATAAACCTTGAAGTGTTTTCCGGTATTTCCCTTAAAATCAATACGGACGGTTCCAAGATATTTGGTGATGCACTTGCCACTGGCGGAAGCATCGACCAGACAATCGATGCACTGGAAAACGGCGGCGACGTGAGTGGCGCGCTCGAAGGGCTTGATGCAACGATAAATACGTTCTTAGGCATGCAGGCACAGGTTGGCGCAAGGCAGAATCGGATTGAGCTGATGACGGACCGTCTCAAACAGCAGGAGGTTTTTGCCACTGAAATCCTTTCGAAAAATGAGGATGTCGATATCGAAAAAGCGATCATGGATTTGACGACCCAGGAAAGTGTCCATAGTGCTGCATTAAGTATCGGAGCAAAAATCATGCAACCGAGTTTATTGGATTTTCTTCGCTAAGCTATTCTTAAATGGATAGCTTTTTTCTATAAGGAGTGTTGATGATGCAGATTCCACAAATTAGATTGCAATCCACCTCAATGAAGATTGGATTGAATATAGAGCAGCCTGTACAGAAAATCGAACAGAAGGCAGCGGTCCAATCAATCGAACAACCGCAAGCAATCCTGGAAATTCAAACGACCCCAGGCAAGCTGACGATCGATCAGTCACAAGCCAGGGAAGATATGGATTTGAAAAGCCTCTCCAAGCGAGTGGAAGAATTTGCGCAGCAGGGATATCAAGATTGGATGGCGGGTATGGCAAGACGTGCCCAGCAGGGGACGGAGCTGAGGCATATTGAAAAAGGCGGTAATGCACTCGCTGATCAGGCCAGGCAAAACAGCAAAGGGCCCGAGAAGCAATTCAATCTCGGATGGATTCCCTCTCATTTCAGCGTGAAGCTTGACTACCAGCCGGCCCAAGTGAAGCTTGAAGCAACCGCTCAAAAACCGATCATTGATGCTCAAATCCATAAGGTGAACCATGCGTACACACCAGGCAGTGTGAATGTGGAAATTCTACAAAAAAATGCGCTGGATATAGATTTCATTAATTTATTTCCGGATGAGATAGGGAAGTGAAAACATAGATGATCATACAGACAAAATTTCATGGCGAAATGGAAATTGCAGAAGAAAAGATTTATAGATTTGAAAGCGGGATACCAGGGTTTTTAGAAGAAAAGCAGTTTTGCTTGCTAACTTTGGATGACACGCCCTTTTTCGTCCTGCAATCCTTAGAAACAAAAGAGGTTGCCTTCATTGTGACGAATCCTTTTGAAGTGTACCGCGATTACGAAGTGAAGCTTACGGATGAGGTATTATCTTCTTTACAAATAGAAACGGAACTGGAAGTCCTGACTTTCGTTATATTAACGATCCAGGACCCTTTCAATGATACGACGGCGAATCTCCAGGCACCCATCATCATAAATAGCTCTAAAAAAATGGGAAAGCAATTTATCATGAGCGGCAGTGAGTACCGTACAAAGCACAGACTGATTGGACCTCTAGAAGAACAGGGGGGAGAATGATGCTCGTATTGACCAGAAAACTAAATGAATCGATCATGATTGGCGATGATATCGAAATTACGATTCTGTCCGTTGAGGGAGAACAGATCAAACTGGGTATCAATGCCCCTAAAAACGTCGATATCCATAGGAAAGAAATCTACCTATCGATCCAGCAGGAAAATAGCGAAGCCTCCAAAACTGAAACCAATCTACTGAAAAATATAAATGAATTTTTCAACAAAAAGTATTAATATCCGCTAAATATGTTTCCAAGCAGGTCGATATAAAATACAACGAAGGGAAGTGAAATAGGCGGCCGACTTATTCACTTCCCATCGTAAACAACCACATGGATGTGGGAACTTAAAACTCAAGGAGGAAACATAAATGATCATCAATCACAATATCTCAGCTCTAAACACGCACCGTCAATTATCAAGTGCAACCAATGCACAATCTAAATCTATGGAAAAATTATCTTCTGGTCTTCGTATTAACTCAGCAGCAGATGACGCAGCAGGTCTTGCAATTTCGGAAAAAATGCGTGGGCAGATTCGCGGTTTGGATCAAGCTACTCGTAACTCTCAAGATGGTATTTCACTTATCCAAACTGCAGAAGGCGCTTTAAACGAAACTCATGATATTCTTCAACGCATGCGTGAATTAGCTGTTCAATCTGGCAATGATACAAACGTTGAAGCTGATCGTCAATCAGTACAAGATGAATTTGATCAATTAGCAAAAGAAATCACTCGAATTTCTTCGACTACAGAATTCAATACTCAAAAACTACTTGATGGAAGTGGCGATTTCACTTTCCAAATCGGTGCTAACAAAGATCAAAGCTTAACAGTAACTATCGATGCAATGGACGCAACTAAACTTGGAGTTGCTACTGGGACAGATGAAGCTAGTACTGTTGGACTTGATATTAAAACTCAAACTGGCGCTAATGATGCGATTGCATTAATTAATACAGCAATCGAAACAGTTTCAACACAACGTTCTAAATTAGGGGCTACTCAAAATCGTTTAGAACATACTATTAATAACTTAAGCACTTCGTCAGAAAATTTAACTGCTTCTGAATCTCGTATTCGTGATGTGGATATGGCAAAAGAAATGATGACTCAAACTAAGAATTCTATTTTGTCTCAAGCTTCTCAAGCAATGTTAGCTCAAGCAAATCAGCAACCGCAGGGTGTTCTTCAATTACTGCGTTAATTTTTATTCGTTATTCAATAAGACTCCAGATTGTTTCTGGGGTCTTTTTTGTATTATAAGAGTAATAGAAACAGATATGAATATGGTAGAATCCCTTTTCATAGGGAATGTAAAGATGTTCATGAACATCTTTAGTCGCAAACAAATCCTAGAGTGACTAAATATAAGACTGTAATTACCGATATAAAAAGTAAAGAGATCATATTGGAGGCTATTTAGATGCTGGAGAGTTTGTCCACGAATATTCTTTCCTCACAACTTAGAATAGCCATCTCAGAGGGAATCAGTTCCTACTATCAAAGAGAAATCAATACAGTTGCCTATTCTGAACAAAGTGTAGAATCCAATCAGCCTTCAAAAGAAAAGGTGCAAGAAGTGGTGGATAGTTTGAACACTTTCCTGGATCCAACACATACGGCCGTTCGTTTTGAGTATCATTTGAAGCTGAATGAGTATTATGTCAAGGTTGTGGATGACGTAACGGATGAGACGATTCGGGAAATCCCTCCTAAGAAGTTGTTGGATTTCTACGCGGCAATGACGGAGTTTGTTGGGATCATGGTGGATGAAAAAATATAGGCGGTGATCAATTTTGGTACGAATCAGTGGTTTAGCAAGTGGAATGGACATTGATGAGCTAGTTAAGAGTATGATGCAGGCAGAACGGGTGCCATTGGATAAATTAGCACAGAAAAAGCAGTATTCCGAGTGGCAGCGGGATGATTACCGCTCGTTGAATACATCTTTATCAGAATTGGATACGCTCATTCGTGATGGAATCGGGAAGCAGTCTTCCTTCATTAAAAAGAAGGTGTCGGTATCGAATCCAGATGCAATATCAGTGAAAAATGTGAATTCGACCAGTGATTTTTCCGGGAATATACAAGTGAATGGACTTGCTAAAGCAGCAAGCATGACAAGTACGGAGAAATCAGCTGTTACTGACTCCAAAAAGAAACTATCGGAATTGGGCTTCAAGACACCTCAAGAAATTACGATACTGGCCATCAATAAAGATGGCGGTTTTGATACGGAAGTAAAAGATGGAGTAACAGTGGAAAAACCGTATACGCTTACCCTTAATGCGGACGACACGTTAGAGAGTGTCATCAATAAAATCAATGCTAACTCGGGAGTGACTTTATTTTTTGATGAAAATTCCCAGCAGTTTTCCATCACTGCTAAAAATACCGGCGATGTTAAAGACCGCCCTGAAATTGAATTGGGGGGCACCGGAGATTTTTTCAATATGTTAAAAATGAGCAGTAACAATGAGGGGGCTGGCGGCTCAATAGGGGAAAATGCATCCATTGTTTATAATGGCCTGGAAATTTCCCGACCTTCGAATACGTTTCAGGTTAATGGAGCGGAAATAACGGTAAAGCAGAAAACGACGGATACCGTTACATTCTCATCAACAGCTGATGTTGATGCCATCTTGGACACGATCACTCAGTTTGTGAATAAATATAATGAAATCATTAAAAAGGTTCAGGATAAAACGGGTGAAGCGAAATATCGCTCCTTTACCCCATTAACAACCGAGCAAAAGAAGGCAATGACGGAAGATGAAGTGAAGCTGTGGGAGGAAAAAGCGAAGAGCGGAACGTTAAAAAGCGATTCGACATTAAAAAGTCTTTTAACTACGATGAGATCATCTCTGTACACCTCGGTCGATGGGATCACAGGAAAAAACAGTCTTAGCAGTTTGGGAATTACCACAACAAAGAATTACCTCGAGGGCGGTAAATTAACGATTGATGAGGACAAGCTCCGGGCAGCCATTAGTGAGGATCCCAATGCGATTTATGATATGTTCATGGCCAATGGATCGGAAAAGATCGACAAAGGCCTCGCCCGCCGATTAAGGGATGATATACAATCATCCATGAAGGTGATAACTGAAAAAGCAGGGAAGGCTGGCTATGTTAATAACTCGTTTACCATTGGGAAATTGGTTAACGGATTGGATACCCGAATTTCAACATTTGAAGCAAAGTTAACGAAATTGGAATCACGTTACTACAGCCAGTTCACGGCTATGGAAAAAGCGATTCAAAAGGCAAACAGCCAAAGTGCATCGTTAGCTTCTTATTTTAGTTAAGGTAAGTGGAAAGGAAGTTAAATATGGCGATAAATAATCCATATCAATCGTACCAACAAAATTCAGTCAATACAGCATCTCCTGGCGAGCTTACATTAATGCTGTATAATGGCTGTTTGAAGTTCATCGTGCTTGGGAAAAAAGCCATTGAAGCTGGTAATATTGAAGCGAGGAATACGAACATCATCAAGGCGCAAAACATTATCCACGAATTGATGGTGACGTTGAATATGGATGTGGAAGTATCCAAAGAAATGATGAGTCTGTATGATTTCATGAATCGCCGTCTGATAGATGCGAATTTGAAAAATGATGTTGCTGCCTTGGAAGAGGTGGAGGGACTTGTTACTGAATTCCGGAATACTTGGAAGGAAGTTATTCAGATGAACCGGAAAAAACAATTTACGCAAAGCGGTCAAGTGTAATGCTGATTCAAACCTTTCATGATTTGACTGCTGAATTACTTGGTGTTCTGGAAGACCGGACGATTGCAGAACGTGATGATAAAATAGAAAGGGCCACACAGCTGATTGATCAGCGAGATGAACTTCTTTCAGAAGTCAAACCGCCTTTTACTGGTGAAGAGCAACAGCTAGGCCGTGCAACCATATTGCTTAACCAAAAGGTCGATCACTTGCTGAAGCTCCAAAAGCAGGAAATACAGCGGGATATCCAGGAAATAAATAAGAAGAAAAAATCTTCTAATAAATACACGAACCCGTATGAGAGTCTATCAGTAGATGGCATGTTCTACGATAAAAGAAATTGATTACCCAACCGTTTGGATCCCAAACGGTTTTTATGTTAAATATTTTTAAATTTTCTGTAAATAATATGGTCTTAATTTTTTCTTTATGGCATTACATTTGTTATAATGGAGTTAGGGCAGACATCAACCCTTTCCAAACCTTCCGACAATTGTTTCATAATTTCGACATATTTCATGATGTGTTTCCAAAAGGAACCGGAGGGGTATTGTAGAATCTAACTGTATAGTCTTAATTTAAGGAGGACTCACTTTATGAATTACAACGTACGCGGTGAAAACATTGAGGTAACTCCAGCAATTCGAGAATACGTCGAAAAGAAAATTGGCAAGTTAGAACGATATTTTAACAATACACCAGATGCAAATGTGTTAGTGAATTTGAAAGTGAACAATAATACATCAAAGGTCGAAGTGACGATTCCTATGCAGAATTTGGTTCTTCGCGCTGAAGAGGAAAATGCGGATATGTATGCTGCCATTGACTTGATCAATGATAAGCTTGAACGCCAAATTCGTAAACATAAAACGAAGGTCAATCGTAAATACCGGAACAACATATCAACGACGCCCGAGGCATTCGCCTTCAATACGGAAGTTGACGAAGTGGTGGATGAATTCGAAGACGATAACGATATTGAAGTGGTCCGCAATAAGCGCTTTGATTTAAAGCCGATGGACAGTGAAGAAGCGATTTTACAAATGAATATGCTTGGTCACAGTTTCTTCGTTTATACGAATGCGGATACCAACACAACGAACGTGGTGTACCGTCGTAAAGATGGACGCTACGGATTAATTGAACCTAGTTAATTATGAATCTAAGATCAAAAGCACAGCCTCTGGGTTGTGCTTTTTTAATGCATTTTGGTAGATTACCAACATATTCGTTGGCAGTTGATAACATTTTTTATATTTATATGAATTGGAAAGTATAAAAGTTTTGTTCTTTAAAAAATAGAAAGTAATTTGAGTTTCATTTTAAAGAACGAAATTCGTTCTTTAATGAGATAAAGTAATTATTTGTACCTATAAAATCACCACTATCTTTTGGGCTATACTAAATTTGTTAGTTCTTTAAAAAGAACGGTTAGTTTATTATGAAAAACAATTGGCTAAAGGTGCAGAGGGGTTTTTTGTATCGGAAGAATTGCCATACATGCCATAGGGCTTCTTTTAGCAGTGCGGAATATGGAAAGTGGCTTTGTCCGACCTGCGGCAAGGACTTAACTGTGCAAAAAGCACGGACGCACTTACAATAGAGAGAATTGATACGCCCCATCGATTGATTAAGAAGAGAAATATTTACTATTATATAAAAAAGCGAAATTGACTATTGCATATGATAAAAAATGAATTAGGTTTTTAATTTTCATAATATTGTAATATTTTGTCGGATGAAAGTTTTTGCATTTTGGTAGATTACCGACATAAAATAGCAATATATGGAGTGGGTATCCGTTATAATATGATTATAAGTAATGTATTTGGTAATAAGTACCACGGCAAAGGCAACCTATTGAAAGATGAGGGCGCAAAGGCACAGGTCTAAGGTCCTTAAGACTATGATGGCTGGTCTGCCTGAAATACAAAGAGTATTTTAGGAGGTAGAAGAGGTGGCTAATGTGGAAATGGATCCAGAATGGGTGAAGTTGATTTCAGAAGCAAGGAGCTTGGGTTTCAAAAAAGAGGAAATTATAGCTTTTTTTGAACGGAAAAGCCTTGAGGTTACATCAGAGGAAAACGATGGAAGATAAGTACCGAAAAGATGAGAACATCCCTATAAACAGTGATTCAACCCATTAGCTGTTTATAGGGTTTATTCTTCCATTCTAGCGAGTCTTGCTTATTCAAGCTGTATTCTTCAGGATTATGTAGGTAGACTAGTGCACTTCTATTCTTCTTTATCTTTTCTCCATTTATTAAACTCGATGAATTCCCTGAATTGTTGTTTTGAAACACCGGAATTCATAGCCTCTTCAACAATTTTCATCCAATCAGTGTCCAAGATTTCCTTATTCGGTGCATCGTAAAGTAGGGCATCGACAGGAATGTTGAGTACGGTGGAGATTTTTTCAAGAAATTGAATGGAAGGATTCGTTTGTAAGTTCCGCTCGAGGGAACTTAAGTAAGACTTTGCCACGCCTGCTTTATCGGCGAGTTCGGTCATCGACATTTTCTTTTCTTCTCGCAGTTTTTTTACACGTTCACCAATCATCAATACCACCTCGAAACATGTTCTATTTATCTTCTGCTAATAAGTTTCAGTAGCCCACCTTATCATTCAAAACATGAAGCCTGTAAGGTTGGATTACCTTGACATGCTATCGCTAGGGATGACACAGCATCTAGTGATGGAAGGTTATGGGAAATTCTCTTTTGCATTTGGAAATAGAGGGGAGTCTGCTATATATTTTATATACTTCCTTTTATTTTAACAGTTTTACTCCTCATTTATCCATTGTTTTTCACAAGAATTGAATTCGGGTCGATAGGAACGGTAGTGACATGAAGTTGTACCTCTAGGATAGAAGTGGTAAAATTAAGCGTGGATTAGTCATAATAGAAGGTGTGTTTCTTCTTAATTTATATGAATTTTGTCATTGAACGATCATAACCATAATAGAGGAGCGTTATTGAATGCTTAATATATTAAATAAAGTTTTTGATCCGAATAAGCGAGAAATCAAACGTTTGGAAAAAATCGCTGATCAGGTCGAAGCGCTGGCCGATGAGACGGCTGCGTTATCGGATGAACAGTTGCGTGCCAAAACTGGTGAGTTTAAAGAGCGTTATCAAAATGGGGAAACCGTGGATGATTTGCTCGTTGAGGCTTTTGCGGTTGCGCGTGAAGGGGCAAAACGTGCTTTAGGGTTATATCCTTACCGTGTTCAAATCATGGGCGGGGCATCCCTTCATGACGGAAATATCTCCGAGATGAAAACAGGGGAAGGTAAAACATTAACATCCACCATGCCGGTTTATTTAAACGCACTTACTGGTAAAGGTGTACATGTCGTTACTGTCAATGAATACTTGGCACACCGTGATGCCACCGAAATGGGGATATTGTATGATTTCCTTGGTTTGACCGTCGGATTGAATTTGAACAGTCATTCTAAAGAAGAAAAACAAGAGGCGTACAATGCCGACATTACGTATAGCACGAATAATGAGTTAGGTTTTGATTACCTGCGTGACAATATGGTGTTATATAAAGAGCAAATGGTACAGCGTCCACTGCACTTTGCTGTCATTGATGAAGTCGATTCGATTTTGATCGATGAAGCGAGAACGCCTTTGATCATTTCCGGTTCCGCACAAAAATCGGCCCAGCTTTATATCCAAGCCAATGCGTTTGTGAGAACGTTACAAAAAGATACGGACTACACGTATGATGAAAAGACAAAAGGCGTTCAGCTGACCGAAGATGGGATGAACCGAGCTGAAAAAGCGTTTAATATCGATAATTTGTTCGATATTAGTCACGTTACATTGAATCATCATATCAATCAGGCGTTGAAGGCGCATGTTTCCATGCATTTGGATGTGGATTATGTAGTCCAGGATGGCGAGATTGTCATCGTTGACCAATTCACTGGCCGTTTGATGAAGGGCCGCCGTTATAGTGAAGGTCTCCACCAGGCGATCGAAGCGAAAGAAGGCCTTGAGATTCAAAATGAAAGCATGACTCTTGCGACGATTACATTCCAGAACTATTTCAGGATGTACGAAAAGCTTTCCGGTATGACTGGTACAGCCAAAACGGAAGAAGAGGAATTCCGCAATATCTATAATATGAATGTCATTGCGATCCCGACAAACAGGAATATCGTCAGGGATGACCGGGCAGATCTTATATACGCGTCAACAGATGGGAAATTCAAGGCTGTTGTGGAAGACATCGCCGAACGTTATACAAAGGGTCAGCCAGTGCTTGTCGGTACGGTTGCCATCGAAACATCGGAAGTCATTTCTGCCTATTTATCCAAAAAAGGAATCCCTCACGATGTTTTGAATGCAAAGAACCATGAACGTGAAGCGGAAATCATTGCGAATGCAGGTAATCAAGGCTCAGTCACGATCGCTACGAACATGGCAGGACGCGGTACGGATATCAAGCTTGGTGAAGGTGTCAAGGAGCTTGGTGGCCTTGCTGTAATCGGTACGGAACGTCATGAAAGCAGGCGTATAGATAACCAGTTGCGTGGTCGGTCCGGCCGTCAAGGGGACCCAGGGGTCACTCAATTCTATTTATCAATGGAAGATGAATTGATGCGCCGCTTCGGTTCCGATAACATGAAAAGCATGATGGCACGCCTTGGAATGGATGATTCCCAGCCAATTCAAAGTAAAATGGTGACGAGGGCCGTTGAATCCGCACAGAAACGAGTCGAAGGCAATAACTTCGATTCACGTAAGCAATTACTGCAATATGATGATGTTCTCCGTCAACAACGTGAAATCATCTATAAGCAGCGTTTCGATGTAATGGAAAGTGAGAACTTACGTGAAATCGTCGAAACGATGATTATGGCATCCATCCAGCGCAATGTTGTCGCGTTTGCACCAATGGGCGATGAGGAAGGCTGGAATTTACAAGGCCTTGTCGATTACCTGAATGGTAACCTATTCAATGAAGGTTCCATCACTGTAGATGATCTAGAAGGAAAAAATGAAGCGGAATTGGTTGAATTCATTTTAGCGAAAGTGAAAGAAAACTATGACCAAAAAGAAGAAGAGCTATCTGAAGAACAAATGCGTGAATTCGAAAAAGTAATCGTTCTTCGTGCAGTCGATAGTAAGTGGATGGACCATATTGATGCAATGGAGCAATTGCGCCAAGGGATCCACCTTCGTGCTTATGGCCAGATCGATCCACTTCGTGAATATCAATCAGAAGGTTTTGCGATGTTTGAAGCCATGATTGCTTCTATGGAAGATGAAGTCGCAAAATACATCATGAAGGCTGAAATCCGCAACAATCTAGAGCGGAAGGAAGTCATAAAAGGACAAGCGGTCAATCCGAAGGAAGAAGACGGGGGAAAAGTGAAAAAAGCCCCTGCCCGTAAAAAGGAAGACGTTGGCCGAAACGCGTTATGTCCTTGCGGCAGCGGTAAAAAATATAAGAATTGCCATGGCAATTTAGGCTGAAATTAGGTGTATAATGATTATGAGACGGTTAAGTGTAAGGCTTGCCGCCTCTTTTTATGTTTAGTTTGCATAAAGCAATATATTTGCATATAGTTTGAAGAGGTTTATTTGTGAAGTGAATCCCTCTACAGGGATTTTTTTAACATACTAATGAGGTGAAGAGAAATGGAATTAGCAGAAATAAGAAATGAACTTGAACGGACAGCGCAACGATTAACGGACTTTAGGGGGTCTCTTTGACTTAGATGAAAAAGAGGCACGAATCGCAGAGCTTGAAAATGAGATGACACATCCCGATTTTTGGAATGATCAGCAAAAAGCACAGACTGTCATAAATGAAACGAATGCTCTGAAAGAACAAGTCAATCAATTGTCCGATCTGAATGAATCATATGAAAATCTGGATTTGACATATGAACTAGTGAAAGAGGAGAATGATGAAGAACTTTTGGCAGAGCTGGAAGAAGAAATCACGATCCTTTCACAAAAGATGAATGACTTTGAACTTCAACTTTTACTAAGTGAAGAATATGACTCGAAAAATGCCATTCTTGAACTGCATCCAGGTGCAGGCGGAACGGAGTCCCAGGATTGGGGTTCCATGCTGCTTCGTATGTATACAAGATGGGGTGAAAAAAGAGGCTTTAAAGTGGAAACCCTTGATTACCTTCCAGGTGATGAAGCTGGTATCAAGAGTGTCACTTTACTTTTCAAAGGCCATAACGCCTATGGTTATTTGAAAGCGGAAAAAGGAGTGCACCGTCTTGTCCGTATTTCTCCTTTCGATTCCTCAGGACGACGCCATACTTCATTCGTTTCATGTGAAGTCATGCCGGAATTTGATGAGACGATCAATATTGAAATCCGCACGGAAGATTTGAAAATCGATACGTACCGTGCAAGTGGTGCAGGTGGACAGCATATCAATACAACTGACTCGGCAGTCCGGATCACACATTTACCTACTAATACCGTGGTAACGTGCCAAAATGAGAGATCTCAAATCAAAAACAAGGCCCAAGCGATGAATATGCTGAAAGCCAAATTGTATCAACGTGAAATTGAACAGCAACAAGCGGATTTGGATGAAATCCGTGGTGAGCAAAAGGAAATTGGCTGGGGAAGTCAAATTCGTTCTTACGTTTTCCACCCGTATTCCATGGTTAAAGATCACCGTACTAGTGCGGAGACCGGAAACTTGGGAGCTGTCATGGATGGAGATATCGATATGTTCATTGATGCGTATTTACGTTCAAAATTATAAGAAATCACAAAAAAGTCGGACCGGATTCCCGGTCCGGCTTTTTTTGTGATTTCTTATGCATGGGGCTCCCTGAACGATCTGGCTGACATTTACAGGATATGAAAAGGGATGCTATGCTTCGTTCGGCCAATACTAGATAATAACGATGGTTTGAGGAGACAATATGGAATGAGGAAAAGATACCGGGAGCCGAAGCACCCTTTTCTGCAAAAGTTAATGGAGTATGGATTGGTAATTGTCGGTTCGGCCATAATTGCCATTGGTTTTAATGTATTCCTGTTGCCTAACCAGATTGCATCTGGCGGTGTCAGTGGGATTAGCACGATTCTGGATTCAACTCTCGGTTGGGAGCCGGCCTATGTACTGTGGGGGTTTAATATCCCTTTGTTCATTGCGGGGCTTATCATCCTGGGAAGACATTTCGGAGCCAAAAGCCTGATTGGAACCTTGTTCTTGCCTTTAGTGGTATTTCTGACAAAGGATTGGGATGCATGGACGAATGATGCATTGCTTGGTTCGATTTGCGGAGGGATTATGGTCGGACTTGGGCTGGGGATTGTCTTTCGCGGGAAGGGTTCTACAGGGGGGACCGATTTAGCGGCACAGATTTTCCATAAGTATACCCACCTGTCATTAGGGACTTGTGTGGCTGTCATTGATGGAATCATCGTTTTAAGTGCTGCCATTGTTTTTGATATTGAAAAAGGGCTTTATGCATTAATAGGATTATATGTGACAAGTAAGACGATAGACCTCGTCCAGGTTGGGTTGAACCGTTCAAAGATGTCACTGATAATCACGAATAAAGAAATGGAAGTAAGGGATGCTATCATACATGAGCTGGACCGGGGTGTAACAGGGATATCCGGGTATGGCGGCTATACGGATGATACTCGTCCTATTTTAATGTGCGTAATAGATCAGTCGGAATTCACCAAATTGAAACAATTGGTGAAACTCGTTGACCCTAAAGCGTTTGTAATTGTAATGGACGCATCTGAGGTACTTGGAGAGGGTTTTAAACGGGATTGAAATTGGTATAATGTTCTTGTGCTGGTATAAATCAGAGGGGGTAAATTCAATGAAAATGAAATGGTTAGCCTTAGTTTTGGGTACTTCTTTGGCGTTGGCTGCATGCGGTGGGAACGATGATGCTGCAGATAAAGAGCCTGCAAGTGAAAATAATGAAACGACAACGGCAGGTGCTGGTGATGCCGCGAAAATTTACGAAAACAAATGTTCAAGTTGTCATGCAGTGAATCTTGAAGGCGGCGTAGGACCGAATTTAACGAAGGTCGGTTCGAAGCTATCAAAAGCAGACATCGAAAAAGTCATCGAGAATGGCCAAGGTGGTATGCCAAAAGGTATACTTCAGGGCAAGGAAGCGAGCATGGTCGCAGAATGGCTTGCTGGACATAAGTAATATTAACGAAACGTTCTGTTGTCAGCAGGACGTTTTTTTAGCCTCCTTTAAAACCTCGAAACAACTCACATTCAATCCCTTATCAAGCAATTAAACCCTTGAAATATTACATATGATGTTGATATATGTCTAACTGAAATGAAACTGTAATATTTTTTAAGCTTAATTTGACAAAATATGATGTTATAATGTTTCTGTGCTCAAGTAAGAGAAATTCCTGTCAGATTTAATTGAAAATTGTCGAAAAAGCTGTAGTACATAATGATAATACAAGCAAATTAGGTGGTTTTAGAATGATAGAAATGATAGATGTGAAAAAGACATATCCAAATGGCGTAATTGCCATTAATGGAATCAACGTGAAAATAAAGCCAGGCGAGTTCGTTTATGTAGTGGGTCCCAGTGGTGCCGGAAAATCGACTTTCATCAAAATGATGTATAGGGAAGAAAAGCCTACAAGCGGTAATATTTTGGTCAATGGCCTTAGCCTTCCAAGTATCCGCAATTCGAAAGTTCCTCTATTCCGCCGTAATATCGGTATGGTATTCCAAGATTTTAAACTCCTTCAAACATTCACTGCTTATGAAAATGTAGCATTTGCCATGGAAGTTATCGAAAAGGAACCAGAAGAAATCAAAAAGAGAGTCATGGAAGTTCTTGATCTGGTTGGCATTAAACATAAAGCTAGAATGCTGCCTTCCGAATTATCTGGTGGGGAACAGCAAAGGGTTGCGATAGCCCGTTCGATCGTAAATGATCCCAAGGTGGTCATTGCCGACGAGCCTACAGGGAATCTTGATCCTGAAACATCATGGGAAATCATGAACATATTTGAAGAAATTAATAAACGCGGAACAACACTTGTCATGGCCACTCATAATAGGGACATCGTCAACAATATCAAACGACGTGTCATTGCCATTGAAAGTGGAAAAATAGTTCGCGATGAACATCGAGGTGATTACGGATATGAAATTTAGAACATTGCTCCGTCACTTCCGTGAAAGTTTTAAAAATATTGGCCGTAATGGATGGATGACGTTTGCTTCAGTCAGTGCAGTAACGGTCACTCTAACATTGGTTGGCGTATTTTTAGTGCTCATGATGAATTTAAATCATATCGCGGGAAATGTGGAGAAAGATGTCGAAGTTCGTGCACATATTGATAATGCAGCGAATGATGACGATATAAAAGCTATCGGAAAGAAAATTACGGAGATGAACGGCATTGAATCAGTGGTCTTCTCTCCAAAAGATGAAGAGCTTACGAATTTAATAGATGATTTAGGTGATAATGGTGATGCTTTTAAACCATTTGAACAGGATAACCCATTAAGGGACGTTTATATCATCAAAACGAAATCACCGCAAGATGTCATCAAGGTGGCAAAGGAAATTGAAGGCTTTGAGTATATCCAAAGTGTTAAATATGGACAAGGCTACGTCGAGAAACTGTTCAGCTTCGTGAATATTGCGAGAAATATAGGAATCGTTCTTATTGTTGGTTTACTATTTACTGCAATGTTCCTGATTTCTAATACGATTAAAATTACCATTGTAGCGAGAAGAAAAGAAATTGAGATCATGAGATTGGTAGGAGCAACGAATACATTCATCCGTTGGCCATTCTTCTTGGAGGGACTCTGGTTGGGAATCCTCGGTTCCATCGTTCCCATAGGTCTGATAGCTGTACTCTACTACAATCTTTATAAATATGCAGCACCACAGATTACGTTCAAATTCATAGATTTTCTGCCTGCGAATCCGTTTATTTATCAAGTTTCGGCCATCCTCATTGTAATTGGTGCCGTTATCGGGATATGGGGTAGCTTGATGTCCGTCAGGAAGTTCTTGAAAGTATAAAAATGTAACTTTACACTTGAATGCCAAAAGAAGCCGGATACAAATAGAGAGACGTTACAAGGCACCGAATGTAACGGGATTGAAAGGGGAAATGAAACGTTGAAAAAAAATATCATTGCTATGAATGCCTCCATCATGATTGGGTTGGGAAGCATTTTAGCGGCACCATCGGTTTATGCAGAGTCGATTTCGGATTTAGAAAAACAGAAAGAATCCATTCAGGAAAAACGCTCTGGTGTTGAATCGAATATTTCAGACACGGAGAAGAAAATCGATAACCTGCAGGATAAGCAAATGACAGCAGAAGAACAAATAGCGGCCATTGAAGCGAAAATTGCAGAGTCAACAAAAAAAATAGATGCTAAAAATGCTGAAATTACACAAACGAAAAAAGAAATCGAGGCATTGAAAGAAGAGATTAAAGTATTAAAAGAGCGGATCGCCAAACGTAATGAAGTATTGAAGGAAAGGGCACTTTCTTTCCAGGAGACTGGTGGGGACGTGAACTACCTTGAAGTATTATTCGGATCATCCAGTTTTGGAGATTTAGTTGACCGTGTTGGAGCTGTAGCGACAATTGCAGAAGCCGACCGTGATATTTTAAAGCAGCATGAGCTGGATAAAAAGGAACTGGAAGAAAAACAAAATGCCGTTGAAGCGAAGCTTGCCAGTTTAGAAGTGGCAAAAGCTGAACTTTTGGAAATTCAAAAGCAACAAAAACAGCAGAAGCAAGAAAAGGATGCATTGGTTAAGAAATTAAAGCAACAAACTGAAAAGCATGAACATGAGAAGATGGGCCTAGAGGAAGAAAAAGAGAATCTTGCTGCTCAAGAAAAAGCTATCAAATCAGCCATCAACTTAGAGCATCAGCGTCTTGCCGAATTGGAAGCAGCTCGTAAAAAAGCGGCAGCCGAAGCGAAAAAACGTGCAGAGCAAGAAGCGGCACAAGCTGCAGCACAAGCAGCTTCACAAGCTTCCGAAACAAAAAAACAATCCACTTCTTCAGGATCTAGTGCAAAAAGCAACAGTTCATCATCTGCACCATCATCTTCACAAGTTTCGTCTAATGTAAGTCAAGCGCCAGCTGTATCATCAGGTACTTTCACTAGACCAAGTGCAGGATATGTATCTTCAACAATGGGTGAACGTTGGAATAAACAGCATGCCGGCATCGATATTGCTGCAAGTGGAACGGTTCCGGTTGTAGCGGCAGCCGACGGAGTCGTAAGCCGTTCTTACTTCTCAAGTACATACGGTAACGTTGTCTTTGTTACCCATTCAATCAGCGGTCAGCAATGGACTACTGTGTATGCACATTTAAGTTCTAGACAAGCAGGCGAAGGTTCTGTTGTTGCCAAAGGTCAACAAATTGGCATCATGGGTAACACAGGACATTCATACGGTCAGCATTTACACTTTGAGCTACATAAAGGCGCATGGAATTATAGCAAGTCAAATGCTGTTAATCCATTAAACTATATAAATATTTAATACCCAATATATCATCGGAAAAAACAGACTAGGATAAATTCCCTAATCTGTTTTTTTTGTGGTGCCGCCATTTTCTTCAAGCATATTCTTACCAACCCCCTCATATAGTGAATTACATATCAGGTCAGAAATGGGGATAAATATGGTCAAAAAATGGGTACTTCCTCTAGCAATCATCATGTCACTAGCCATTGGAGCAGTGGGGGGCATATATTGGACAAGCCTTCCGGATAAGAATGAAGCAAAGGATGAAAGCCAAACAATATTGAAGGATAAGGAATGGGCAAAAGTGGAACAAGCTTACGGTTTGATCGTAAGTCAGTATGTAGAACAGGTGGACGGTTCTAATCTGGTGGAAGGTGCCATCCAAGGCATGCTGTCAGCATTGAAAGATCCTTATTCCGTATATATGGACAAGGAGACCGCTAAGCAATTCAATGAAACCTTGGACTCCTCTTTTGAAGGGATAGGTACTGAAATTGGTATGGAAGATGGTAAGGTCATAATCGTATCTCCTTACAAAGATTCGCCTGCTGAGAAAGCTGGATTAAAGCCGAAAGATCAAATCCTTAAGGTGAATGGTGAAAGTGTAGAAGGTTTGGATCTGTATGAAACACGCCTGAAAATCCGTGGTGAAAAAGGGTCACCCGTCAAAATGGAAATCAAGCGGGCGGGGGTTTCCAACCCACTTGAATTCAATATGGTGCGTGCCGAAATTCCATTGGATACCGTATTTTCATCAATTAAGGAAGTCGCCGGGGAACAAATCGGTTACATCGAGCTGACCACATTCTCGGAAAATACTGCGAATGATTTCAAAAAGCAGATGAAGGAGCTGGAAAAGAGGGGGATCGGAGGCTTGGTCATAGATGTACGCGGCAACCCAGGTGGCCTTCTTTCTAGTGTGGAAACGATTCTTGGCGAGTTTATCACAAAAGAAAAGCCCTATTTGCAAATTGCAGAAAGAACGGGAGAAACACAATCGTTTTTTACAAGCCTTAAGAAAGCGAAAAGTTATCCAATTGCCGTCTTGACGGATAAAGGCAGCGCTTCGGCCTCTGAAATCCTGGCTGGCGCGATGCAAGAGGCGGGAGGCTATCCATTGGTCGGCGAGAAGACCTTCGGGAAAGGCACAGTACAGCAAGCAGTACCAATGGGTGATGGCAGTAAGATTAAACTTACGTTATATAAGTGGCTGACGCCTTCAGGGAACTGGATCCATAAAAAAGGGATCGAACCGACCATCAAAGTAAAACAGCCCGATTACTTTGATGCCCATCAGCTGGCTGTTGAGAATGTCTTGCAGCGGGATATGAATGATGAACAAATCCAGTATGCCCAAAGCATTCTGAAAGGACTTGGATTTGAACCTGGTCGTGAGGATGGATATTATGATTGGAATACAGAAATCGCCGTAAAAGCATTCCAAAAACAATTTGGCCTGAAAGTGACAGGTAAGCTGGACGCAAAAACCGCAGCACATCTGGAATCCGCCATTCTGGACAAGATCCAGGATGAAGATAATGATATTCAGTTACGCACGGCTTTGAATTATTTAGTTAAATAACTGTAGTGCGCCGTTCCCTTGGAGCGGTGCCTTTTTTGCGTTGGATCAACGCCTGTCTGCAAACATGAAGGCAGTATAGGGAAAACATGAGATAAAGCTATTTTTTCTGCATCTTAATAGGCATGGAGGTTACATTTTTGATAGAATAGGAGGTAACTGACCAGAACGAAATTTGACAAAATATTGATACTTTGAGGATGGTGGAAAGAAATTGACAACGGATTGGCTGATAGCATGCTTAATGGGATTAGGAAAACTCTTCCTTCATCCTTTGCTTTATGTTTCGATTGCCTATTGTTTATTCATCGGCTATCTTCGAGTTAAACGGGAACGACATGATTTTAATACGAAGATCTACAGAGTTTCCATGGAGCTACGTTCCATGCTACCACAAGGATTGATATGGGGATTGATCTTTTCTGTCCTCACGTTGGCTTCGGGATTCACCATTCCTTTGGCGGCACTGTTCATCATGGCTGGGGTTACGATCTTGTCCATGCTATCCATGAAAAAGCGGTTTGTTTCCCCCGTTTATACAGTGGGACTCACCTTCTTCATCCTTTTTTTTCTATATGATAGAGATATCAAGCTGACGGTATTTCAGGATGTTTTTAATCAGCTTGATCGGTCCGTGTATCAGACACTTGTTATTTTAATAGGGTTATTACTGATTGCTGAAGGGTTTTTGATTGTTGGCAATGGAAGCAAAAAGGTCTCCCCTCAGTTGGAGGTATCCAAGAGGGGGCAGCCGATTGGTGTGTATGTTTCACAACGAATCTGGCTAATTCCCATGTTCGTCATGATTCCGGGAGGACAACTTCCAGTTCCCTTCGAATGGTATCCGGTTTTTTCAATCGGGGACACATACCTGTCGCCAATCTTGCTTCCCATTTTAATCGGCTTCAAGCAAAAAGTTCATGGGACGCTCCCGGAACAGGCCATAAGGGCGCAAGGCAAAAAGGTAGGGGCATTGGGATTTGTGATTACGGCATTGGCAGTGGGTGGTTACTGGTACCCCCCATTGGCAATCATAACGGCCGTTTTAGCAATCTTGGGTCGTGAATTCCTTCATTATTCCCAAAAGGCATTGGATGAAAAGCTTCCTTTTTATTTTTCTAAAAGTAAGCTTGGTGTCCAGATCTTAGGCGTTATCCCTCAATCTCCGGCGGATAAAATGGGGTTGCTTAAAGGCGAGGTCATTTCGAAAATAAATGGTGTCGTCGTCAGGGAAGAAGGAGAGTTATACAGGGCTCTCCAAATAAACCGGGCGCATTGCAAGCTTGAGGTCATCGATAATAATGAACAGATTCGTTTTGTGCAAAGAGCTCTTTTTGACGGGGAGCATTACGAATTGGGCATCTTGTTCGTTGACGATCAATTGAAGGAAAGCGGACAAGTGGGTTAATGCCGCAAAAGCGGTGCACATGCATATAAAATAAAACGGCCTTTCTCGAAATATATCGAGAAAGGCCGTTTTCAATAGAAACGTGTTATTACTTTTCAAGCATGATCTTTTCTATATCATCCAGCATTTTATTAGCTGCAAGTACTCCACCAGCTGTATTCCATGTTGCGTCGCTAACTTCATGAGCATTTCCATTTTTGACTGCATCAAGGTTTTTCCAAAGTGGATCATTTGTCCATTCTTTTGCTGTGCTTAGAGCTTGTTTGTCGCCTTCAGGAGCGTAGGTGAAGTAAAAGAGAAGATCTCCATCCATTTTAGGGATGACTTCTTTTCCTACCTCGATGGCAAGGTTACCTAATTTATTATCTGCAGTGAACAATTCCTTTTGTTGTTCTGCACGTTTAAATCCTAATTGATCGAAAATCACTCCAGAGAATGAGTCTGTGTAATAAATACGAGTAGTTCCAGCCATGAAACGAACAACGGAAACTTCTTGATTTACCTTATCACCCAATTTAGCTTTAAGATCTTCTGTGTGTTTATCGAATTCTGCAATTACGTCGTTTCCTTTTTCTTCAAGGTTCAAGGCTTTTGAATATAGTTTAAAGTTTTCTTTCCAATCTCCTCTTAGCGTTTCAGATAATACGGTAGGGGCGATTGCATTTAATTTATCATAAACAGCCTCTTGGCGAATCTTGCTTCCAATAATCAAGTCAGGCTTCAGTGATGCGATTTTCTCTAAGTTAACTTCATGTTCTACACCAACAACTTCGACCCCATCCATATCATCTTTAATATGGTCGTACCAAGGGTCGCCAAGCCATGATTGAACGGCACCAACAGGTTTGATTCCTAAAGCAAGTAATGCTTCAGTACCTTCATTTGTCAGAACGACCACTCTTTTAGGCGTTTCTTTCAATTCAGCAGTGCCCATGGCATGCTTAATTGTGTAGCTTTTCTCTTCTTTCTTGTCTTCAGCTTTATTTCCTTCGGCTTGATCATTCGAATTCCCGCAAGCTGCTAGAAGGAAGACTGCAAATATTGTAAAAATCGTTAATAATGACTTAAATCTAAACATCTATGTATCCCTCCCAATTTTCCGGCAAATGATAATCATTCGCACTTAACAGCATCATCATAAAATGAATATACTTTTCTGTCAATATATAATTGAAAATGATTCTCAAATTCGTTGACATAATCCTGTTATCGCCAGTACAATTGAATTAAATAAGATATACAAACGTGATTGGAAAGGTAACTGGATATGTTATTAAAAAAGTCATGGCAGAAATGGATGGGGCTGTTCATTACCATTCTTTTGCTGCTGTTTTTAATGTGCTCAAGCATAGTATACGGGTATACAAATACAACATGGCAAATGGCCATTGATGCTTTTACCCATTTCAATGGGACGAATGAACACATTGTCATTCAATCAGTCAGACTACCACGAGCCCTAATCGCATCGGCAATTGGTGCAAGTTTGGCCATCTCAGGGGTGTTAATGCAAACGCTAACTAAAAATCCACTCGCTTCTCCAGATATATTCGGTGTCAACGCAGGCGCGGGATTGGCGGTTGTCACTGGGGTCACCGTTTTTGGGATAAGCAATCTTCAAGTATTCACATGGTTGTCTTTTATAGGGGCCGCCATAGCCGCGATAAGCATATATATGATTGGAAGCATGGGACGGGGCGGCTTGACACCGATGAAGCTGACATTGGCCGGTGCAGCCATGACTGCCATGGTATCTTCACTCACACAAGGTCTTCTCGTTTCTAATGAGGCCCTTTTAGAGCAAGTGCTGTTCTGGCTTGCTGGATCAGTTTCCGGGAGAAGTCTGGACAATTTAATTGCCGTCCTGCCGTATCTTGTTGTTGGTTGGGGCATTGCCTTGATCGTGTCCGGTAAAATGAATGTGTTATCCATGGGTGAAGATGTTGCAAAAGGTCTAGGACTGAACATAGTTTTCCTTAAACTGGTTCTGGGACTGGCAGTCATCCTGCTAGCTGGAGGATCAGTAGCGGTTGCGGGTCCGATTGGTTTTATTGGAATCGTCGTTCCGCATCTTACCCGTTCTATAATAGGCATCGATCATCGCTGGTTGATTCCTTTCTCTGGACTTTTCGGGGCGGTGCTTTTAATCGTAGCCGATATCATATCCAGGTATATCCTGATGCCCCGAGAAGTTCCTGTTGGAGTCATGACAGCCATAATCGGGACCCCATTCTTTATTTATATAGCTAGAAAGGGGTTCAGCGGTCGATGAAGTCATATAAGAGCTTTCGTTTGTTTAATGAAAAAATATCATTCTTAATGGATAAAAAAGCTATGATCGTGATTTTCGCATTATTTTTAGTCACTTCATTAGTGTTTGTGATCAGTACTGCTGTGGGTGAAATGAATATCCATCCGTTGAGCGTACTTCAGGTCTTTATTGGAGGGGGGACGGAAAGCGATCGGCTTATTATCCAATCTTTCCGCCTGCCCAGAATAATTGTTGCTCTCTTGGTAGGAATGGGTCTTGCGGTAGCTGGAGGTATCCTTCAGGGGATGATTCGAAATCCACTTGCCTCCCCGGATATCTTGGGGATAACAGGAGGGGCGACTGTAGCGGTCGTTGGATTCATGGCCTTTTTTAGCGATAAGAACCATTCGTTAACGGTAAGCATCAATTGGCTTCCGTTAGCTGCATTCATTGGGGCGACAGTCGTGGCATTGCTTGTTTATTCTTTAGCCTGGAAAAATGGAGTTCCCCCGATAAGGCTTGTGTTGATTGGGATCGGGGTGATGGCTTTAATGAAGGCACTCACTACAATGATGATGATTCTTGGGCCCGTCTTTCAAGCGAGCCAGGCAAACCTTTGGATCACGGGTTCAGTATCTAACTCCACCTGGAGTAATATCGCGGTGCTAGCTCCATGGACGATTCTATTCCTTTTACTTGCCTTTCTATATGCCAGGAATATTAATTTACAGGAGTTAGGCGATGACCTTGCAACGGGGCTTGGAGGACATGTCCAAAAACAGCGGTTTACATTATTGATGATCAGTACGGCATTGATTGGTGGTTCTACCGCTTTTGCTGGAGGAATTGGCTTTGTGGGACTAATGGCGCCTCATATGGCTAGAAGGCTGGTTGGTTCGAGTTTTGGGGTGTTGTTGCCTACTTCAGCTTTGCTTGGCGGCATCCTTGTTATGGTAGCGGATTTGATTGGACGGACCTTATTCTCACCTTTGGAAATACCTGCTGGTGTCTTTACAGCGAGCATCGGGGCACCATACTTCATTTACTTACTTTATAAAACGAGGAATTCGTAATTCCGATAAAATGAATACTTTGAATAAGAAAGAAGCAGCCATCCTGGGGATGGCTGCTTCTTTCTTATTCATTAAGCTACTTTAGCAACTTCGATTTCGATGGTAAGAGTGATTTGATCGCCGATTAGTACGCCGCCTGTTTCTAATGCTGCGTTATAGGTCAAACCATAATCACTGCGTTTAACTTTCCCTTTCCCACTAAAACCCGCTTTTTCATTTCCCCATGGATCTTTTCCTTGGCCTTCGAAGGTGATGGCGAAAGTTTCTTCTTGTGTGATTCCGTTAAGAGTTACATTACCTGTTACATCGTATTCATCTTCATTCGTTTTCACGATTTTAGTTGATTGGAATGTTAATGTAGGGTTTTTTTCTACATCAAAAAAGTCAGCGGAACGCAAGTGGTTATCCCGGTCTGCATTCCGTGTGTCTATACTGGCCACATCTACGGTAAAATCAATATCTGCAGTTGTTAGGTCCAGTGGATCTGCTGAAATGTTTGCCTCGAACTTATTAAAACTTCCTTTTACTTTGGCGATCATCATATGTTTTACAGAAAATTCAATAGCACTGTGAGTCGGGTCGACTGTCCACTTTGTATTTGTCATGGTTATTCCTCCTGATTATTAATCTCGAATATATATATCTTTAATTTGAGATATCTGAACTTAATGTAATTATAAGAGGTGAAAGTAGAAGTGTCAACTGAAAGTTTTCCTTATTTTAGAAAACGTGTAAAAACCCTGTGCATTTAAGGAGCACAGGGTTTTTCTTTTTAAGAAGGGTAAAAGCTAACTTTCTTTATTAATTGGCATGTTCATTCTCTTTTTGATTAGTCACCTTACTCGGCCAAAAGGCATAGCGGCCAAGGAGGGAGGTGATTGCCGGGACCAGGAACGGGCGCACGATGAATGTGTCCATTAACACACCTAGAGCAGTAATGAGCCCGAATTGAACCAATACTTGAATCGGAAGTGTGGCAAGAACGGAAAAAGTGGCTGCCAAGATTATGCCGGCTGAAGTGATGACACCGCTAGTTTCGGCAACGCCTTTTCTAATGGCCTGCTTGATTGGCATCGTTTTTTTCTTACGCCAAATGCTTGAAACCATGAAAATATTATAATCTTCTCCAAGTGCAACCAGGAATACGAATGAATAAAGCGGAATTGTCCCCTCTATGGCATCCACACCCATGAAATAATGCAAGATTATCCAACCTAAGCCCATAGCTGCAAAGAAAGAGAGAATGACAGTTCCCATTAAATACACCATGGCTGTCACAGATCGCAAGTAGGCTAAAAGGAGCAATGAAATCAGGACGATGATGATCGGGATGATCATGAATTCATCGGCTTTTACGGTATCCCTTTTATCAAATTGTGTCGCAGTTTGCCCGCCAATCCAAACCTTTTCATCAACAGAAGAGATATTGGCGGCCTTCAATTCTTTCTCTGCCATGGTGCGGATTTCTGGAATTGAATCAATGGCTTCAATATCGTAGGGGTTTATGTTGAATGTGACTTCATAGGACTGTAGATCTTTATTAGATTTACTTGTGACGGGATCAGCAACATTTTCAACGATATTCATCCCTTTTAATGCCGACGCTAAATCGATATCTTCACCATCCGTATCGACAACCACTGTGGCTGGTGCCAGTTCGCCTGGTGAATACGAGTCGGAAATGACGGAATAGCCTTCACGTGAGTTCATATCTTCAGGGAAAGAAGAGAGAATATCATATGAATATTTTATTTGCGAAGAATATCCAGCTAAAACACTGAAGATGATCAGGCATGTAAGAATGACGGTCCATGGCTTGGTTGTGACGATAGTACCAATCCAATTACCGATACGACCTGATTCTTTATGCTTTTTGACTTCTTTTCCCTTTTTCTTGGCCCGTGCTTCTTCCATTTCTGGTGTACGCGGAACGATTGGGAAGAAGGAAGCCCTCCCGAATACAGAAAGCAATGCCGGTACAAGGGTTAAAGCTGCCAGCATCATGATTAAAATGGACAAGCTGAATGGTACAGCGAAACGGTGATAGGCTCCGTATTTGGCTACAAGCAATGTTAGCAGGGAAATGACGATCGTAAGGCCGCTCATTGCAATGGCACCTGATGAATCTTTAAATGCGGCAATCATGGCTTTCCGTTTACTTTCATGATTCCTTAATTCACTTCTGTAGTGAGAAATTAAAAATAGACAATAATCCGTTCCGGCACCGAATAATAATACGGTCATGATTGAAATGGCCTGTGAATCGACTGTAATCCAACCATGGTCTGCCATGAATCCAAGGATCGGGCTTGTGACAATATAGGCGAAGCCTACTCCGATTAAAGGAATAATGGCTAAAAGCGGGGAGCGGTAAATGAGTAATAAGACAACAAGTACAAGAATTACGGTTGCTAATAGCAATTTGAAATCCGCACCTGAAAATAATCCCGTTGCATCGACGGATATCCCTACAGGGCCTGTCACTCGAAGGGATAATTCACCTGAATCTGTTGGTACCTTGAATGGGTCCGATCCAATGCGTTCAGATACTGTTTCATTAATGCTTTCAAGATTTTTTTCCAGAATGGCAGTTTCGGTCTTTTCTTTAAAGAAAAGCGGCTGTACGAAAGTCGTTCCATCTTCCGAAACCGATCCTTGCAGAGCAGGCAACGGAATTTCATGTAGCGGTGGTAGAAAAGATTGCTGGGACAGTGGGTTATCTGTCAGTTCTTTGGAAAGGTACTGGATTTCAGCCAAGTCGGCTTCTGTCAGTCCACCTTCCCGATGCCATGTAAGCAGGGCAGGTAATCCAGAAGATTTCGGGAATTCTTTTTTAATAAGTTCATCAGCCACGACGGAGGCTGAGTCTTCAGGCAAGTCAGCGGCATTATTTGTTGTTCGATCATTTACGGCAGGCAATGTGAAGGTTAAGAGAATTGCTGCAATTATCCATAAAGCAATGACAACCCAACGACTGGTTTTTCCTGTCATCATCCTGCCAAGTCTTCCTATTATTGATTCTCCCAATGAAGGCACCTCGCTTTTTGAATTTTTTATCCTTATTTCATTATAATGGAGTGCTGTTGACTTATTCAAAAATGGGTATGCTGCCTCTAAAAAGCCTTGAATGGATGATTGCCATTCAAGGCTTTCTTATCATTTTATGAGTTTAGAACAGACGAAGATTTCTTTTAAATCCATAGGAGCTTGCTGTAACGTTAACCGTTGTTGAATCGGTGCGGGCCATTCGATGATCGTGGGAAGGACACAAATATCAGTATTGCTACTAAAAGGTAATTATTCTTTCTTTCATAAAGCTCGCTCCTCTTCATTATTACTAGAAAATATAGTGAAGTTTCTTGAAACATTAATGTGTAGTCAGCCTGTTTTTAATTCGATGTTATGAAGATATGTTGTTGGTGTTGTGAAAATAAACTCATTCATATATAGGAGAAAAGCACTCATTTATCCAATTTCAATAAAATTTGAAGATTGAAGAGTGAAATATAGGGAATAGGGGAAAGTATAGTTGTATTGTGGAATTAATTTACATAGGAGGGATTTTTTTGTCTGATAAATCAAAAAAAACAAATGATGAATCGAAAGAAACATTAACGAACAGGCAAGGGCACCCCGTAACGAATAACCAGAGTCTTAGAACTGTAGGAAACAGAGGTCCTAGTACACTTGAGAACTACGATTTCCTGGAAAAGATCAGCCACTTCGATAGGGAGCGTATTCCTGAACGGGTGGTGCATGCCCGTGGTGCAGGTGCACATGGTTATTTTGTTCCGACTGGTAAAGCGGGGGACGAGCCAATTTCAAAATATACGAGAGCGAAGGTTTTTCAGGAAGAAGGTAAAAAAACACCGGTATTCGTGAGGTTTTCTTCTGTTATTCATGGAGGGACTTCCCCGGAAACGTTACGTGACCCCAGGGGATTTGCCGTTAAATTTTATACGGAAGATGGAAACTGGGATCTTGTAGGCAATAACCTGAAAATTTTCTTTATCCGTGATGCCATGAAATTCCCGGATTTAATTCATGCCTTCAAACCGGATCCGGTCACGAATATTCAGGACGGCAGAAGGATTTTCGATTTTTGCTCGAGTTCACCGGAAACATTCCATATGATTACCTTTGTGTTTTCCCCTTGGGGCATTCCAGCTAACTACCGCATGATGCAAGGGTCAGGGGTCAATACTTATAAATGGGTGAATGAGGAAGGCAAAGCCGTACTTGTTAAATATCACTGGGAACCGAAACAAGGGATCAAGAACCTGACGCAGCATGAGGCTAATGAAATTCAAGCTACGAATTTCAATCATGCCACACAGGATTTATATGAAGCGATCGAACGCGGGGACTACCCGGAATGGGATCTCAACGTACAGATCATGAGTGATGATGATCATCCCGAGTTGGATTTTGATCCTCTTGATGACACAAAGATCTGGCCGAAAGATGAGTTCCCATGGCTGCATGTCGGTACGATGGTATTGGATAAAAACCCGGAAGACTACTTCACTGAAGTGGAACAGGCTGCATTCGGCACGGGTGTCCTAGTGGATGGACTGGACTTCTCTGATGACAAGATGTTACAGGGACGTACATTCTCTTATTCCGATACACAGCGTCACCGTGTTGGCGCGAATTATCTGCAATTGCCGATCAATGCTCCAAAGAAGCCAACAGCCACGAATCAGACGGGCGGACAGATGCAATATGAAGTTGGCAGAGGTAACCAAAGCCCCCACATCAACTACGAACCATCAACTGTAGGAGGTTTGAAAGAAGCCAAGCAGACGGGCAAGGAGCATACACCTTTGGTAGAAGGAAAACTTGTTCGTGAGACAATCGATCGCCAAAACAATACGAAGCAGGCTGGTGAAACATTCCGTGAATTCGAAGATTGGGAAAAAGACGATTTAATCTCCAATTTAGTGTCGGCATTGGCTCCTGCCGACAAGCGGATTCAGGAAAAAATGATAGCCCTTGCCGAAGAGGCTGATGAAGAGTATGGCCGCAGATTAAAAGAGGGATTAGCCTCGGCTTCTGAACATACGGAATCTTCAAAAACTATGGGTGGAACGGATAACCCAGAGGATGCAGTCAGAAAAGGACATGAAGCAGATCCATATTGATTGGTCTGAAAGGAAGCAAACTTCCCTTTAAAGGGTTTGCTTCTTTTTTTAATGGGCATAATTTATGGATGGGTGGAATGGTCTTCAGGGGATGCCGTCTAAAATCAAGCAGGAAATAGATTGGCAAAAAACTTCATAATCATTTAAACTGAAACTACTCTATTTTTCTCTTATAAAGGAGATGAAAAAATGATTAAAATTCTTTCTGCCCTTTTCCTTCCTTGTCTACTTGTCATGCTATTTTCAAGAGTCACCTATAACAATGTCGTTGGCCTTGTTTTAACGGTTGCCTTGATTACAGCTTCCGCATATAAAGGTTATACGCATACAAACTTATTGATCATCGTGGATGCCTTATCCCTGACTGTGGGATTTTGGTTATCAAAAAGAATGATGAAACAAACATCCAAGAGCGCCTGACATCAAAGGTGCTTTTTTTGTACTCAACTTGTCATTCCCCTCAATACCCATCGAGTCTACAAACAAAAAATAGAATGGATGTTCGCTTATCGCTGGTTTGTTTTGAGGCGATTGTGGTAGAATGTGTATATATACATTCTTAAACCGGAATAAATAGAAGGGATATAGCCATGTCCCGTTTTCATATAAAAATATTTCAATAGGAGGCTATGCTTGGTGAAGGATAAGTTTGAGTTAGTCTCAAAATACTCTCCTGAAGGAGATCAACCTGCTGCAATTGAAATGCTTGTCGAAGGCATTAAAGAAGGCAAGGAAATGCAGACATTATTGGGGGCAACGGGGACAGGGAAGACGTTCACCGTTTCCAATGTGATTCAACAAATAAATAAACCGACTCTTGTCATTGCCCACAATAAAACGTTGGCAGGACAGCTTTACAGTGAATTCAAAGAGTTTTTCCCAAATAATGCCGTTGAATACTTCGTCAGCTATTATGATTACTACCAGCCAGAAGCTTATGTTCCATCCACGGATACATTCATCGAAAAAGATGCAAGCATCAATGATGAAATCGATAAACTGCGTCACTCGGCTACCTCTTCATTGTTCGAAAGGAAAGATGTCATCATCATCGCCAGCGTTTCGTGCATATATGGACTCGGTTCCCCTGAAGAGTACCGCGAGATGGTCGTTTCTCTCCGAACAGGCATGGAAATAGACCGGAACACCTTGCTGCACAGACTCGTGGATATTCAATATGAGCGGAATGATATTGCTTTCCAACGGGGGACTTTCCGCGTTCGTGGCGACGTGGTCGAAATTTTCCCTGCCTCACGTGATGAACATTGCGTAAGGGTCGAGTTTTTCGGAGATGAGATTGACCGTATCCGTGAAGTGGATGCCCTGACTGGTGAAATCACCGGTGAACGTGAACATATCGCCATTTTCCCGGCTTCCCATTTCGTTACTCGCGAAGAGAAAATGAGGATAGCCGTTCAAAATATCGAAACGGAACTGGAAGAGCGATTGAAGGAATTAAGGGAAGATGAAAAGCTCCTTGAAGCCCAGCGCTTGGAGCAGAGAACCCGTTATGATTTGGAAATGATGCGGGAAATGGGCTTTTGTTCAGGGATCGAGAACTATTCCCGCCATTTAACGCTTCGCCCCTCAGGTGCGACACCTTACACTTTAATGGATTACTTTCCAGAGGATTTCCTTTTGGTCGTGGATGAATCACACGTGACCCTTTCGCAAATCCGGGGAATGTTCAATGGGGATCAGGCACGTAAGCAAGTACTCGTCGATCATGGCTTCCGTCTGCCGTCTGCAAAGGATAACCGCCCGCTAAGATTTGAAGAATTTGAAAAAAAGGTCCATCAATCCATATTCGTTTCGGCAACTCCGGGACCATATGAACTCGAACATACGCCAGAAATGGTTCAGCAGATCATCCGTCCTACCGGCTTGCTGGATCCAACGATAGAAGTGCGGCCGATTGAAGGACAGATAGATGACTTGATCGGTGAAATACAAGAGCGCGTCAAAAAGAACGAGCGAGTCCTCATTACGACCTTAACGAAAAAGATGTCTGAGGATTTAACCGATTATTTAAAGGAAATTGGCATCAAGGTCCAATACCTTCATTCGGAAGTGAAGACCTTGGACAGGATAGAAATCATCCGGGAACTGCGAATGGGCAAATATGATGTACTCGTTGGAATCAATCTTTTAAGGGAAGGCCTGGATATTCCGGAAGTGTCATTAGTGACAATTCTGGATGCCGATAAAGAAGGGTTCCTTCGCTCGGAGCGCTCGCTTATTCAAACGATGGGCCGTGCAGCCCGTAATGCCAACGGCCACGTCATCATGTATGCGGACCGCATCACGAATTCGATGGAACTTGCCATCAATGAAACGAAGCGGCGCCGTGAAATTCAGGAAAATTATAATAAAGAGTATGGAATAATGCCGCAGACCATTCAAAAGGATATCCGGGACTCCATCAGGGCCACTCACGTAGCGGAAGAAGGAGAAGCGTATAAAGAAGATCTTGCACCAAGTCTCGCGAAGCTTCCTAAAAAGGAGCGCGTAAAAGTGATGGCAAGCATGGAAAAAGAAATGAAGGAAGCGGCAAAGGCACTGGACTTCGAGCGAGCTGCCGAGCTGCGTGATTTATTACTAGAGTTAAAAGCGGAAGGGTGACGAAACATGGCAATGGATAAAATTGTGATAAAAGGCGCCAGGGCCAATAATTTAAAGAATATTGATATCACGATACCGAGAGACAAACTTGTCGTGCTGACCGGATTATCCGGATCTGGAAAGTCTTCCTTGGCTTTTGACACGATTTATGCAGAAGGGCAAAGGCGTTATGTAGAATCACTGTCCGCTTATGCCCGTCAATTCTTAGGCCAAGTGGATAAACCGGATGTCGATGCGATCGAAGGTTTGTCGCCAGCCATTTCCATAGACCAGAAAACGACCAGTCGAAATCCACGTTCAACCGTAGGGACTGTGACGGAAATCTATGATTATTTAAGGCTGTTATTTGCACGGGTCGGCAGGCCGACCTGTCCGATCCATAATATTGAAATTACCTCACAAACGATTGAGCAAATGGTGGACCGCATTCTTGATTACCCTGAGCGTACCAAGCTTCAGGTATTGGCACCGCTTGTCTCAGGCAGAAAAGGGACACATGCAAAAGTTTTGGAGGAAGTTAAGAAACAAGGATATGTCCGCATTCGTGTGAACGGGGAAATGCATGATCTTAGTGATGAGATCACTCTCGAAAAAAATAAAAAACATTCGATTGAAGTCATTATAGACCGGATTGTCATTAAAGAGGGTGTCATGGCGCGGCTTGCAGATTCATTGGAAAGTGCTTTGAAGCTCGGTGAAGGCAAAGTCATCATTGACGTCATGGGTGAAGAAGAGCTGCTGTTCAGTGAACATCATGCTTGTCCATACTGCGGGTTTTCGATTGAAGAGTTAGAGCCGAGGATGTTCTCCTTCAATAGCCCGTTTGGAGCCTGCCCGGATTGTGATGGTTTGGGGGCGAGGCTTGAGGTGGACCGTGATCTGGTCATACCCAATAAGGAATTAAGCCTCCGTCAACATGCTATCGCGCCATGGGAGCCGACGAGTTCTCAATATTATCCTCAGCTTCTTGAAGCGGTGGCCAACCATTATGGGATAGATATGGATATCCCCGTTAAAGATTTACCGGAAGATAAATTGGAGAAGGTCTTGCTTGGTTCAGGTAAAGATAAGATATATTTCCGTTATAAAAATGATTTTGGAAGAGTGCAAGAAGGATATATTCCTTTTGAAGGAGTTTTAAGAAATATCGAAAGGCGCTTCAAGGAGACGAGTTCAGACTATATTCGTGAGCAAATGCAGAAATATATGTCAGAACATCACTGTCCAACCTGTAAGGGTCATCGATTGAAAAAAGAGAGTCTTTCCGTGCTCATTCAAGGGGTCCATATAAGTGAAACAACAGCTTTATCAGTGGAAGATGCGTTAGTATTTTTTGATGAGCTGGATTTGACGGAAAAGGAAGCTGCCATTGCGAGATTGATTTTACGTGAGATTCGTGAGCGGCTCGGATTCCTGGCTAATGTAGGTTTGGAATATTTGACTTTGAGCAGGGCAGCAGGGACATTATCAGGTGGCGAAGCGCAGCGTATACGATTGGCGACGCAGATCGGTTCCCGTTTGACGGGAGTCCTGTACATTTTAGATGAACCTTCAATAGGGCTGCATCAGAGGGATAACGATCGATTAATTGAAACATTGAAGAATATGCGCGAAATCGGGAACACCCTGATTGTTGTCGAGCACGATGAAGATACGATGCTTGCTGCGGATTATTTGATCGATGTTGGTCCGGGCGCAGGAGCACATGGAGGAGAAATAGTGGCCGCTGGAACTCCGGAAGAGGTCATGAATAATCCTAAATCCTTAACGGGCCAATATTTAGCAGGGAAGAAATTCATTCCATTGCCATTGGAACGCCGGAAAAATGATGGCCGCGTCATTGAAATAAAAGGTGCCAAGGAAAATAATTTAAAAAACGTTAATGTTAAATTCCCTCTTGGAGTCTTTACAGCCGTTACAGGAGTCTCGGGATCAGGGAAAAGTACATTAGTGAATGAGATCCTCCATAAGTCATTGGCTCAAAAGCTGAACCGGGCAAAAGCTAGACCAGGCGATTTTCGTGAGATCAAGGGAATTGAGCATTTAGATAAAGTCATTGATATTGACCAGTCACCGATCGGTAGAACCCCACGATCAAATCCAGCTACCTATACAGGTGTATTTGATGATGTTCGTGACGTTTTTGCCTCGACTAATGAAGCGAAGATTCGCGGTTATAAAAAAGGACGGTTCAGCTTCAATGTGAAGGGCGGCCGCTGTGAAGCATGCCGTGGTGATGGGATTATCAAGATAGAAATGCATTTTCTCCCGGATGTCTATGTCCCATGTGAAATCTGTCATGGAAAACGTTATAACAGGGAAACGCTTGAAGTGAAATATAAAGGGAAAAACATTTCCGACATTCTCGATATGACAGTTGAGGAAGGCGTTAGTTTCTTTGAAAATATACCGAAAATCAAACGGAAGCTACAAACGATTTTTGACGTTGGTTTGGGTTATATCAAGCTTGGACAGCCTGCTACCACTTTATCAGGCGGTGAAGCGCAAAGGGTGAAACTTGCATCTGAATTGCATCGCCGTTCCACTGGGAGATCCTTTTATATCTTGGATGAACCAACTACCGGACTTCATGTCCACGATATAGCAAGGTTGCTCGAGGTCCTGCAGCGGCTGGTTGACAATGGGGATACAGTTTTGGTGATTGAGCATAATCTGGATGTCATCAAGACGGCGGACCATATTATTGACCTAGGACCGGAAGGCGGAGATAAGGGCGGAACGATCGTCACTTATGGAACACCTGAAAAAATATGTGAAGTTTCCGAATCATATACGGGAAAATACTTAAAACCTGTACTGACCCGTGATCAAATTCGCATGGAAAATTGGATTGAAGAAAAAGAACAAGAGCATGAACATGCTTAAAAGAACAAGCCATCCGGCTTGTTTTTTTGTAGAAAAATGACGGTGTGCATTTAATCAATCATTTGATTAAACAATAGGAAAACAGGATATTTCCGGGGAAATGATACATCTTTCCTTTTCGGAAATTGTCATTTTCCTTTGTCGAATGATGGGAAAAAGGGTATTTATGAAACTTTTTAGATATCTAGGCGTATGTATGAATAAAATGATAGAAGAAAGCGAGGAATGTTCATGCAGGAGGAAAGAAAGAAAATTTTAGAAATGATTCAGGATGGAAAGTTATCAGCGGAAGAAGCGATGGGTCTTTTGGAAGAATTGGATAAAGCGAGTCAGGAAAGTGAAGCTAAAGAGCAGAAATTGCAGAATGAATTATCGACGGTAGTCGTGGATAAGAAAAGCGAAGGAAGCACTCAGGATACGTTTAAGAAGAATATCCAGTCATCGAAAGAAAAGATTATTGATTTTGTTGAAAGTGCTTTTAAGAAAATCAAAGAAACGGACCTTGATTTCAATTTCGGGAAATCTGTGGAGGTCAGTCATATTTTTCAGCATGATTTTGATTTCCTCAATGAAGTTGATGTAGATATAGCAAATGGGAAAATAAAAATCGCTGCATGGGACCATAATGATGTCAGGGTTGAATGCCAGGCAAAGGTATACCGGGTGGAAGATATAGAAGAAGCTAGGAAAAACTTTTTGGAAGAAGTCGATTTTTCGATTGAAGATGGAAAGATGATGTTCAAGGTTCGTGAGAAATCCATAAAGGTCGATACGATCATGTACATTCCAAGGAAGGAATATGAAGTCATTCATATAAGGATGTTCAATGGTGCAATCACGACTGAATCTTTGAAATCGGAGAACCTTAAAGCGAAGACAGCGAATGGTGCCATTCATATCATGCAGGGTACGGGTGATTCGTGTGAGCTTGAAACGGGTAACGGGATGATCACCATATCAGATACCAACTTTAATGACTTGGAAGCTGAGACCTTGAATGGGGCTATTAATGCCGATGGATACTTCAAGAAACTGGATGTCCAGACTTTCAATGGGGAAATCGTCTGTACGAATTCAGGGATGGATTGCGATTCAATCCATGCTAAGTCTATTACTGGGAAAGTCCAGCTGATCCTGCCACCAGGTAAGGCGATTGAGGGAGAGTTGAAATCTAATTTAGGAAGCTTTAATGTAACTTTAGAAGGGATGACCATCATCGAAGAGAAAAGTGATGTGGTTCAGAAAGTCCTTAAGTTTAAGACGGTTAAAGAAGAGGTTCCTGTGCTTCATGTTTTTGCAGAAACAAAGACTGCCGCGATAACAGTTTCCTGAAGAAGCAGAAAGCCTGCCAGACGGGCTTTCTGTTCGTAGACAAAAGGGGTTCTATCTAAATTTCAAAACAAAGTTTATTGGAACGTAAGGTACGAGACTCCTGCGGGGAAAGCGTGTCTAGGGAGACCCCGCAGGCGCAAAGGTGAACCGCCCGCGGAAAGCGAGTTCCTGGAGTGAAAATCAACGTTAAATTGTGCAAGACCTTAAAAAACTGTAGACAAAATCGATTGTCATCGAGTTGTCCACAGTCTGAAAGCCCGCCAATATAAATTGGCGGGCTTGCTTTTATTTTGGTGTAAGGATTCATGTATGTTCCTCTCATCTCTTTACTGGTTATGGGGCCATCCCGTGCCATCATCCGGGCGGAGTGAATAAAAAAACAATAAATCGATAATGCTTTGTTTGGTTATTAACAGAAAAATGCTAAAATAGAAAAAGTATCTCTAAAAATAGCATCGCTCCAAAAGGAGGAAAGATATATGGCAAAAGTCCGTACAAAAGATATAGTTGAAGCGTTCGGTCTAGAACTTATCAGTGGGGAAGAAGGAATTAACCGTCCAATTGTCACGAGTGATTTATCTCGTCCAGGACTTGAAATAGCCGGTTTTTTTGATTATTATCCCGCGGATCGAGTACAGCTTTTAGGCATGACGGAAATGTCCTTTTTTAATCGGTTGAATGAACCGGATCGAATACAGAGGATGGAAGAGTTATGCAGGGACTTTACTCCAGGCATCATCATTACGCGTGGTCAGGAAGTGCCGATAGAGTTGATAGAAGCTTCTGAGCGGGAATCCGTTCCTGTGATGAGATCTAATATGAAGACAACGCGCTTATACAGCCGTTTGACCAATTTCCTTGAAAGTAGGTTGGCACCAACTACTGCTGTTCATGGTGTATTGGTGGATATCTATGGGCTGGGTGTGTTGATCACCGGGAAAAGCGGTGTCGGTAAAAGTGAGACAGCCTTGGAATTAGTGAAACGGGGTCATCGCCTCGTAGCCGATGATTGCGTCGAAATCAGGCAGGAAGACCAAGATACGCTAGTCGGGAATGCCCCGGATTTAATCGAACATCTTCTTGAAATAAGAGGGTTGGGAATCATTAATGTAATGACGCTTTTTGGAGCTGGTGCAGTCCGGAGCAATAAAAAGATCTCAATCGTCATCAATCTGGAACTATGGGAAAAAAACAAGCAGTATGACCGGGTGGGTCTTGATGAAGAAAAAATGAAAATCATTGATACGGAAGTGACGAAAATTACCGTACCTGTGCGCCCAGGTCGAAATTTAGCTGTTATCATTGAGGTGGCAGCCATGAATTACCGCCTGAAACGAATGGGAGTAAATGCTGCAGAACAGTTTTCAGATCGCTTGAATCATGCAATTGCAGATCCTGAACATGATGAATTTTAAAAGGTATATAGGAAAAGAGGGGACAATATGGAACAAGGAATACAACCGCTGAATCCAATAGCGATTGATCTTGGCCCTATTCAGGTTCATTGGTATGGACTGATCATCGGTTTTGGTGTGTTACTGGGTCTTATTATCGCTTTAAGGGAATCTGAGCGAAGAGGTCTCGATAAGGAAGTTTTTACCGATATGATTTTGTTTGCTGTCCCAATTGCGATCATTAGTGCCCGTATTTATTATGTCATCTTCCAATGGGAGTACTATTCACAAAACCCGGGGGATATCATAAAAATATGGAATGGCGGAATTGCCATACACGGTGCGCTGATTGGAGCGGTATTGACCGCCATAGTTTTTGCCAAGGTCAAGAAAGTCTCATTTTGGAAGCTGGCGGATATTGCTGCACCGAGTTTATTGTTGGGGCAGGCAATTGGCCGTTGGGGTAATTTCATGAATCAGGAAGCACATGGGGGAGAAATAACAAGGTCATTCCTGGAAAATATGCATTTGCCTGAATTCATCATTAATCAAATGTACATTAACGGTACGTATTATCACCCAACCTTTTTGTATGAATCGATTTGGAATATCGTCGGTGTAATCATCCTCTTAAGTTTACGGAAAGTGAACTTGCGCAGGGGTGAACTATTTTTAACTTATGTATTATGGTATTCCATCGGCCGTTTTTACATTGAAGGTTTGCGGACGGATAGTTTGATGCTGACGGAGTCGCTGCGTATCGCACAAGTGATCTCGATTGTCCTGGTAGCTGTGGCCATTGCTTTAGTGGTCTATAGAAGGGTCCGTGGGCATGCAGACAAAAGATACTTAGATGCATAGGGAATATGTGTAAAGGGAGAGGGCATAGTGATAGTGGATTCGGTTAAAAGGGGACTTCTTTCCGGCTTGAATACAACTTGGTCTTTGGGTAAAGTGATATTTCCAGTTACTCTGATCGTCACTGTGCTTCAATATACGCCTGTACTGCCATTTATCATTAACTTGATAGCGCCTTTGATGAATCTCATCGGTCTTCCAGGGGATGCGGCAATTCCGCTCGTGTTAGGGAATTTCCTGAATTTATACGCAGCGATAGCAGGCATATTAACGCTTGATTTGACTGTGAAAGAGGTTTTTATTATCGCTACGATGCTATCTTTTTCACATAATCTATTGATCGAGTCTGGTGTTGCAATGAAAACCGGCGTCAAGCTGTGGATCATTTTAACAGTACGGATCGGGCTTGCACTTTTGTCAGCGGTCGTCATCAATCTTGTTTGGCAGGGCGGATCTGAAATGGCACAAGGAGTGGCTATCGGGGAGACGGCAGAGATTAACGGAGCGGGTGCAATCCTTATACATGGTGTAATCCAGGCCCTTTCCGGAATCGCCCAGCTGGCGGTCATCGTTATACCGCTTATGGTAGTGGTTCAAATCATGAAAGATTTAAAATTGCTGGAAGCCTTCTCAAAAGCCCTTGCTCCCTTTATGAAGGTCCTTGGGATGAAACAGAATGCTTCCATGCCTTTCGTTACAGGTCTGACTCTTGGATTGGCATATGGGGCTGGCGTAATGATTCAAGCAGCAAAGGAAGATAATGTCTCGAAGAAGGATATGACGATTGCATTCATCTTTTTAGTTGCCTGCCATGCTGTTGTAGAAGACACACTGATTTTTATTCCACTGGGGATTCCGGTCTTGCCGTTGTTACTTATTCGGTTACTCACTGCTATTGTTCTAACGATGGTCGTTGCGTATATTTGGAATCGGACTGACAGTGTACAGAGAAAGGAAGCTGTATATGAACAGTAACATAACTACATTATTATTTGATCTTGATGGTACGTTGATCAATACAAATGAATTGATCATCGCCTCTTTTACAGAAACTTTAAACCATTTTTGTCCTGGAAAGTTCGATCGGGAAGATATCATTCTATTTATCGGCCCGACTTTGGTTGATACTTTTTCTTCCATCGATCCAAAGCGAGTGGATGAAATGATCGCTTTCTATCGGGAGCATAATTGGAAGAACCATGATTTGCTTGTCACACAATTTGACGGGGTATACGAAACCGTTCAAGCATTGAAGCAGAGCGGCTATAAATTGGCAGTCGTTACGACAAAGAAACGTGATGTCGTCGAAAAGGGCCTGCGTTTAAGCAAACTGGATCAATTCTTTGAAGTGGTGGTCACACTTGATGAGGTGCAAAATGCAAAGCCGGATCCAGAGCCTTTGGTAAAAGCTTTAAATCAACTCGGTTCGGTTCCTGAAGAAGCGATCATGATTGGCGACAGTTATCATGATATTCTTGGCGGGAAAAACACAGGTACAAAAACGGCAGGGGTCTCATGGTCCATTAAAGGCCGTGAATTTTTGGAAAGTTATCACCCAGACTATATGCTGGAGCAAATGGCAGATTTATTGAATATCGTTGAGGTTGAAAAGCTCACGGAGGCTAGAAGATGAGACGTACGTTCCGCTATCCAGTTGAAGGGGCTAATTCACTATGGCATGTGTATAAGACCGTTCCTTTCTGGAAAGTCGTAAAGAACTTTGTGGTGATACAGCTAGCGCGTTATACGCCTTTTCTCGGTATGAAGAATTGGCTTTACAGGACTTTTTTACATATGAAAGTCGGAAAGCATACTTCGTTTGCCTTGATGGTCATGCCGGATGTGATGTTTCCGGAAAAAATATCAGTGGGAATAAATACAGTCATTGGCTATAATACGACGATTCTTGCTCATGAATATTTGATTCATGAATATCGTTTAGGAGATGTAGTTATCGGGGATGAGGTATTGATCGGAGCCAATTCGACCATCCTTCCAGGCCTTTCAATTGGAAATGGGGCGATTGTCTCTGCGGGGACGCTTGTCCATAAGGATGTTCCAGAGGGAGCTTTCGTCGGCGGAAATCCAATGAAAATCATATATACCAAAGAGGAAATGCTTGAGCGGGATCAGCAAACTTCCTTATGAAAAAGGACTTGCCCATTTATGCGGCAGGTCCTTTTTAATGGCATTTTGGATATAACGGACTCAGTTCATTTTTAGGTGATCTACTATCCATTTAAGATTTATGAATAGGGGGCTGAATAACTTCAGCCCCCATATCTCATTTATTCATTTCCGTTTTCAATAAATCGGCAACCAATACGTACCGTTCTGGTGCACTGCCGATATATGAAAAAGGATAGCAGGTTGTTACTGTAAGTGTGGCTTTAGGTTTGGGAACGATCACGGTACGGTCATCTGCATCGACGATACGTACCTTCCTCACTTTATATGTAAACGTACCTGCTTCTGTCTTGGCAATCAGCAAGTCACCTTGACCGACTTCACCCAGATCTCTGAAAATAGTATCTCGATGACCGGATAAAACGGAATTATCCTTTTCACCAGGGAGGACAGACCCTGCATAATGGCCGACGCCCTTTTCGAGTTCATCTTCGTCCGTTCCGTGGTAAATTGGGAGAGTTGCCTCGATTTTTGGAATATAAAGCTCACCCATCAAATCACCTGTCTCCGGTCGTTCATCATAAAGTTCGCGCCCATCGGGAATATCTGCATTCGTCTTCGGTTCGGGTAGTTTAGCCGTCGCCTCCGGTTCTGAGAGCTTAGCAGTTACCTCGGTTGTATCAGACTTATTCCATTTATATATGGCATAGCCTTTTAACAGTGTATAGGCGTTGGTCGTTGTAAAATAAAAACCTATGCTTAAAAAGCAAACAGCAGTGATGAATAACCATTTTCTCTTATGCCTGGATTGCCTATTTTCTCTCATCTTAATTAGCAAGTCTCGCTTTTCTAATTAATCCGAAAGCGATGCCCATCATCACTAAACCGATTAAAGCACCGAATAGGTAATTACCAGCCGTTTTAGGAAGCACTCCGCCTTTTTCCGTTTTATGTACGGTTTTTACGGGTTTCTTCTTTTCCTTTTTTACATCAACCACTTTAGAAATGACCTTAGTTGACTGTTTAATGTCATTACCTGTTTCTTTCACTAAATCGGAACCGATCATTTCACCTGTCAATTTAAAATCGAGCAAAAGATTGCCGTTTAGATCATAAATGGAAACTAGTAAACTAGCATTCGTCAAATCCTTAAGCTGGAATAAAGCCTCAAGGGATAGGTTAGTAGTTACACCATCATGTATCAAGGCGAATTTGAATTGAATTTGCAGCAAACTTTGCAGATCATTATATATCGAAAGCAATTCAGCCACTTGCTCTGCAGACAATTCATCAATTGTTTCGAAATATTCGAGTTGATCCATCCTATCGGAAATGGCCATTAAGCGATCTTCAAAGGAAGGGTCCTCGACGATAGGTAAAAGATGGTTCATGAATCTGTCGAGCTCTTCGTCCGTAAGACCGATCTCAGTAAAGAGCCCGTCCATTAAATCGATGATCTCTTCATCATCATATTCCGTCTCTTCATCTTCATAACCCATTTCTAAATCGATGATATCTTCTATGTCGTAAATGAAGTGGAAGGTATCGACGATGGAATCTCCCTCTTCCAGTTCGCCGTATTCTACCAATAATTCCGTGAGTTCTGCTTCTGTCATTTCATATTCTTTAAGTAGATTCAATAAAGTCTCGGGAGTGACGGCCGGCCCTAATGTATCACGCAACTCTTCTACCGATTCCAGTTCATTCAATGTTAGGTCGTAATAGCCTAAATATTCTTCCAATTCTTCTTGTGTCATCCTAACTTCAGAAAGGTATGCATTAAGCTCATCCTGGTTGATCTTAGTGGCCGCAAAACCCTTTGTTCCGCTTAAACTAAGCGAAAAAAGAACAATAAGCGCCAAAAAAAATGAAAGATATCTCTTCAATTCCATTTCCCCCTAAAATTTTCTAATATATCCAAACACCTGAATTATTATAAAACAGCTAAACCAAAAGGTATACATTAATAACAATGAATGGCTAAAGATAGGAATAAATATCCGGGGAAAAAGGTATGAACTCTTCCGTTTGACCTTAAAACGATCATGAAGAAATATCAAAGAGCGTCGTGGGATTGGAGGCACTTTTTTCTTGACGTGAGGAAGGGGCAGGAGTAAACTATTAATAACTTCATCTCGCTACCATATTAGCGAACTAAAGTGATTTAATAGATTATTGAGATTACTTATATGATTATGACATTTTATTTGATACTATTTTTATATGTTATCTGAAATTTGGATTTAAGCGTGCAACCTTGGAAAGATAAAGGTATAAACAAAAAAGGAATAGTGGCAATGACATCGGTTTTTGCCTATAAGGCAGACCGATTGGATATATATAGATTTCAATATTTCAAAAGGATGTGCAGTCGTGACAAAGCCATTTATGTTTGAGAAACCGTTAGGCATGAGAGATACATTGCCGGTGCTATATGAAACGAAAGTGTCGGCCAGAAATAAAATGAGTGATGAAATCAAGAAGTGGGGTTACCAATTTATTGAAACTCCTGCATTGGAATATTATGAAACGATTGGCGAGGCTTCGGCAATTTTAGATCAACAATTGTTTAAACTTCTTGATTCCCAGGGACATACGCTCGTACTGCGTCCCGAGATGACAGCCCCCATTGCACGAGTCGCAGCATCCAAACTGTTAAAACAGCAAATTCCGCTTCGCCTGGCCTATTCTGCGAATGTATATCGAGCACAGCAGCGTGAAGGAGGCCGGCCGGCAGAATTTGAACAGATTGGTATTGAGTGTATCGGGAATAAGTCAATAAGTGCCGATGCTGAAATGATTGCCCTGCTTGCTGATGTTCTAAAGGCTGCGGGTCTTCAGGATTTTAAGATTTCGATTGGACATATAGGATTTTTACAAGAATTTTTCTTAAGCATTTTAGGTACGGAGGAAAGAGCCTCTAAATTAAGGAAGTTTTTATATGAAAAGAATTATGTTGGTTTTCGGGAGCATGTAAAATCGCTGCCGCTTTCATCCATTGATAAACAGCGGCTTATCGAATTTACCTCCTTAAGAGGCAGTGAAGGCACCCTGAAAAAGGCTCTAGGGCTGATTGAAAATAATGAAGGGCAAGATTCTTTGGCTGAACTGAAGGAATTGTCTGCGCAGTTGAAAGAATTTGGCGTTGATCAATATGTGAGCTTCGACTTAACATTGGTCAGTCATATGAGTTATTACACGGGAACTTTATTTGAAGTGTATGCGGGACATGTGGGTTCGCCAATCGGCAATGGCGGCCGGTATGATAATCTGCTTGAAAAGTTCGGTTGGAATGCTTCTGCCACTGGTTTTGCAATCCGGGTGGATCGTCTTGCAGAAGCTCTTGGGGAGCCGATGCAGCCTGTCGCACCAGAATGTATTTTATTCAGTCCCGAACGGAGATTGGAAGCCATTGAATTTGCAAGAATAAAACGATCCGAAGGAAATTTGGTAACGATTCAAGATATTACAGTCGTTCAAAATGTCGATGCTTTTACAAGAACATTTTCAGAAGTGCATTTATTTGTAGGGAATGGAGGGAATGGAAAAGATGAATAATAGCTTTTTAACGATTGCGATGCCGAAAGGGAGAATATTTGAAGAAGCGGCAGAGCTTTTAAGAAGGGCCGATTTTCGTCTCCCTCCTGAGTTTGATGATTCCAGGAAATTGATCCTTGAAGTGGAAGAGGAGAATCTGCGTTTCATTTTAGCTAAACCGATGGATGTCGTAACCTATGTGGAACACGGTGTCGCTGACATTGGAATTGCAGGGAAGGATGTCATGTTAGAGGAAGAACGTGATGTTTATGAGTTACTTGATTTGAAAATCAGTACCTGCTACTTAGCTGTAGCTGGTCTGCCTGGTACGAAAATAAGTGACATCGCCCCCAAAATAGCCAGCAAATATCCGAATGTTGCCTCCAGTTATTTTCGCGAGCAGGGAGAGCAAGTCGAGATTATTAAGTTGAATGGGTCTATTGAGTTAGCGCCGTTAATTGGTTTAGCTGAACGAATTGTGGATATCGTTTCAACGGGGCGGACATTAAAGGAAAATGGTCTCGTGGAATATGCAAAAATTGCCGATGTGACTTCGAGGCTTGTGGCAAACCCTGTCAGCTATCGAATTAAAGAAGCAAGGATTACTGAAATTGTGGATCGGCTAGCAGAAATAATTGAACAGTAAAGAATCGCTAATGAGGTGAGCGTATGAAAATAGAACGGTTTGTAGAAGGGATTTCACTGAAACGTTCGGTCGATGCAGGTACTGCCGATCAAAGAAAAGCGGTTCAGGATATCATTTATGATGTCAGGAAAAGTGGAAACGCCGCTTTACTTAGTTATACCGAAAGATTCGATGGTGTCAGTCCGGGGGAATTACTTGTATCGGAACAGGAAATGGAAGAAGCGATAGCGTCCTTAGCCACGGAGCAGCTTAATATTCTTAAAGAAGCTGCGAATAATATTCGATTGTTTCACGAGAAACAAATTAGAAATTCATGGTTTACTACTGACGATACGGGAACGATGCTAGGACAAAAATTAACACCTCTTGATGCTGTGGGTGTTTATGTACCTGGAGGCACAGCGGCATACCCTTCATCTGTACTGATGAATACGATGCCTGCAAAGGCTGCGGGAGTGGAACGGATCGTTATGGTATCTCCTCCAGGGAAAGATGGGAAATTATCGCCAGCGGTTTTGGCTGCTGCCAAAATTGCCGGTATTACGGAAATATATAAAGTTGGCGGGGCACAGGCCATAGCGGCACTCGCTTATGGGACGGAAACAATAAAGAAAGTGGATAAAATAGTGGGGCCGGGAAATATTTATGTGGCGTTAGCCAAGCGGGAAGTATTCGGGGATGTCGCCATTGATATGATTGCAGGACCAAGTGAAATAGCGGTATTGGCGGACGAGTCCGCCATCGCCAAAGAAGTCGCGGCAGACTTGCTATCACAGGCAGAGCATGATGCCCGTGCTTGCAGTGTTTTGGTGACGACGTCAGCATCTCTTGCAGAAGATGTGGCTGAGGAAGTGGCCAAGCAGGTGGCGGTGCTTCCACGCCATGATATTGCTGCAGCATCCATAAAGGATTATGGAAGAATCATTGTATGCGGGAATATGGAAGAAGCTGTTGAAGCCATTAATGAACTTGCACCGGAACATTTGGAGATTGTGACCAATGATGCACTTGAAGTCATGGCTAAAATCAGGCATGCCGGGGCAATCTTCATTGGCCGATTTAGTTCGGAGCCTGTTGGGGATTACTTTGCAGGTCCCAATCATGTGTTGCCTACAAATGGAACCGCCCGTTTTTCCAGCCCGCTTAATGTTGATGATTTCCAAAAGAAATCGAGCATCATCATGTATAGTGAAACGGCCTTCCGTAAAAATGCAGAAAAAATCGCGTCATTTGCCCGCATGGAAGGACTTGAGGCTCACGCCCGTGCCATAGAATCACGTGGTGTGAATGAATCCGGGAAATAGTTCCTGAATCCTTACGAAATAAGGGAAATACTTATATAAGACTTTTGAAAAGCTTTTTACATCTTGGGAAAAGGGGTCTTGCCCCGATTAGGAGGAGTTGTAATGGAACGTTTTGCCAGTGTGGAGAGAAAGACGAATGAAACGGAAATTAGTTTGAAGTTTGGTGTGGACGGGGAAGGTAATTCCACCATTAAGACGGGCGTTCCGTTTATGACGCATATGCTTGATTTGTTCACGAAGCATGGGAAGTTTGATTTATCTGTAGATGCAAACGGCGATACAGAGGTGGATGATCACCATACAACTGAAGATATTGGCATTTGCTTGGGTCAAACGTTATTGGAGGCCCTTGGAGACAAGCGCGGGATAAAACGTTATGGAAATGCTTTCGTACCGATGGATGAAGCACTAGCCCAGGTTGTCATCGATTTAAGCAACCGTCCGCATCTTGAGTTCAGGGCTGAGTTTCCTTCCCAAAAGGTTGGTACTTTCGATACTGAACTGGTGCACGAGTTTCTTTGGAAATTCGCTCTTGAAGCCAGGATGAACCTTCATGTAGTCGTTCATTACGGGCACAACACACATCATATGATCGAGGCAATATTCAAGGCGCTTGGACGGGCATTGGATGAAGCTACGACGATCGATCCCCGGGTCAAAGGCATCCCTTCAACGAAAGGAATGTTGTAAATGATCGGGATCGTCGATTACGGCATGGGGAATTTATTTTCTGTAAGTAAAGGGCTGGAGCGTCTTGGAGCCGATTCATTCATTTCCGATGACCCTGAAGAACTTTCAAAGTCGAAAGGGATCATTCTTCCTGGCGTGGGCTCTTTCAGGGATGCCATGAGTCTTTTGGAAAAACAAAAGCTGGATGGATTCCTGAAGGAATATGTAGCCGGCGGTGGGTATCTATTGGGCATTTGCCTTGGTATGCAGCTTCTATTTGATGAAAGTGAGGAAAATGGACCGGCAAAAGGATTATCTCTCATCCCGGGTAAAGTGGTTCGTTTTAAGGGAGTGGATGCGAATGACCAGGTTTATAAAGTGCCGCACATGGGCTGGAATCGCCTTGAATTTAAACACGAGTCACCAGTGAATCAGGGTCTGGAAGAGGAACATGTTTATTTCGTCCATTCTTATTACGCAGATACGGATGAATCATTTATTACTGCTTCAGCGACGTATGATGTGGATGTGCCGGCGATTGTCGGTAAAGGGAATGTACTCGGCATGCAGTTCCACCCGGAAAAAAGCGGGAAGATGGGCATGTCACTTTTGAGAAATTATCTGTCATTAGTAGAAGGGAAGGAAAGAACATGAGCAACTTTACTATTTACCCGGCGATTGATATGCGCGGTGGCAAATGCGTCCGCTTAATCCAGGGAGATTACAATCAGGAAACCGTTTATGGCGATTCCCCCTTCGACATGGCTAAAAACTTTGCGGAACAAGGAGCCGATTGGATACATATGGTCGATCTTGACGGAGCTAAAGAGGGAGTTCGCATCAATGATTCATATGTGATTAAAGCTGCAAAGGAGTTAGGGGCACGAATTCAAATCGGCGGCGGCATCCGTACGGAACGGGATGTAGCCCATTATCTGGAAAATGGAGTGGAACGGGTCATTCTGGGCAGCACGGCCGTTTCAGAACCTGATTTCACTAAAGATATGATAAGGAAATATGGAAGGCATATCGCAATCGGAATAGATGCGAAGGATGGCATGGTTGCCACACATGGTTGGCTTCAAACGTCTGGAACGCTTGCGATAGATCTTGGTAAAATACTGGCTGATGCTGGTGCAGAGACCTTTATCGTGACTGATATCGCGACAGATGGGATGCTTTCTGGTCCAAACGTGAAAGGTATATTGGCTATGGCGGAGGCAACTGGGAAAACCGTGATTGCTTCGGGAGGCATTAGTTCCCTGGAAGACCTTATCACTCTCAAAGAGTATGAAGCTCAAGGAATTGCAGGGGCAATCATTGGCAAGGCGCTTTATACGAATCGCTTTACTGTGGAAGAAGCACTAGAAAAGGTGCGTGGTTAAATGCTCACTAAACGAATTATTCCTTGTCTCGATGTTAAAGATGGGCGCGTAGTTAAAGGCATACAATTTGTTTCCCTTAGGGATGCTGGAGATCCGGTCGAACTTGCTGCCTTTTATGACCAAGAGGGTGCCGATGAGCTTGTCTTCCTTGATATTTCCGCTTCACATGAAGGCAGGGAAACGATTGTCGACGTCGTTCAAGCCGTTGCAGGCAGCTTGGCCATCCCATTCACAGTGGGTGGCGGTATCAATTCATTAGCGGATATGAAGAAGATCTTACGCGCTGGTGCAGATAAGGTATCCTTAAATACAGCAGCCATTCTGCGGCCGGATTTAATTAATGAGGGTTCAGATTATTTTGGTGCCCAATGTATCGTGGTCGCTATAGACGCCAGATATGAGGAAGAGATTGGATCATGGCGCGTATACACCCACGGCGGTCGAAAACCGACTGAATGGGAAGTGATCGATTGGGCGAAGGAAGCCGTCAGCCGTGGTGCAGGTGAAATTTTATTGACTAGCATGGATTGTGACGGGGAGAAACAAGGATTTAATATCGCTTTAACAAAAGCGGTATCTGAAGCTGTTTCGGTGCCGGTCATCGCCTCAGGGGGTGCAGGTAACGCTGGGCATTTCCAGGAAGCCTTTGAAGAAGGTAAAGCGGACGCAGCACTAGCTGCATCGATTTTTCATTATAAAGAAACATCCGTCAAAGAAGTCAAAGCGTTTCTCAAACAACAAGGAGTGGTTGTAAGATGAATCTTGAAACTATTAAATACGACGAAAAAGGTCTGATACCGGCAATTATCCAAGATGCCGGAACCGGAGAAGTGCTGACACTTGCTTACATGAATGAAGAATCTCTAAAATTGTCCATTGAAACGGGCGAAACGGTTTTCTTCAGCCGTTCGCGCAATGAATTATGGCATAAAGGAGCAACCAGCGGTAATACACAGAAAATCGTCGAAATGAAGTATGACTGCGATCAAGATGCATTGGTCGTTCGAGTCATTCCTGCAGGTCCTGCGTGCCATACTGGGGCAACAAGCTGTTTTAGTGAATCGATTTACCTAAACAGTGAAGCTTTGCAAGCCGTGAAGGTGAATGTGACTTTCTTGACGGAATTAGAAAAATTGATTGAAAAAAGAAAATCGGAAATGCCTGAAGGTTCATATACAACCTATTTATTCGAAAAGGGCGTTGATAAAATCCTGAAAAAAGTCGGAGAAGAAGCGGCTGAAGTGATCATTGCTGCTAAGAACCGTGATGCAGAGGAACTTTCCATGGAAAGTGCCGACCTCCTCTATCACTTATTCGTTCTACTTCAGGAACAGGAATTGCCTTTCCAAGCGGTGCTTGATGTTTTGAAGGCTAGACATTCCGATAAGGACGAACCCAAAGAAACCGAATGAATGGTGACTGCCCTCCGTCAATAGGAGGGCTTTTTTTACTTAAAAAGGACTTTATTCATGTAATTAAGACTATGAGCAACAATCTTGACTCCCCATTTAACCAGGAATATACTTCAATTCAAAAGTTGAAATGTTTTGCTTTTCTCTATGGATTTACAATAAGGGGGATACACAAATCAATGACCAAACTGTAAATGATGGTCCGGATGTCGCGTTTGGAGGAAAGAAAATGAGAGGAATGGGACGCTTCGGTAACCCTTGGGTAGTGGAGGGATTCACTGTAATTAAATGGATTTTCAAACAGAACATAGCTCGTCAATATCCTTTTGAAAAGCATTTCATCCAAACCGGTCCAATAGTATCCTGCCCCAATATTAACCAACCGATGGTTAAAATTCATGTAGGCTTTGCCAAATTTATTCTTGAAGATTGAATGATGATTATCATTTTCCATTTTCTTGAATTGTTCGGCAAATTTACTCCATTATGTTATAATACTATGGTTAATCAACTTGTAGATGGAGGATTACATGAGTAAAGACTCTAAATTTGGCCAACAGGCAAAAATTCTAACTTTTCACCCAACAGGTGAGTATTATTTCACCAAGGGTTTAAAAGCTTATCATAGAAGAGAACTACCTAAATCAAAAAAATACCTGGAACGTGCGCTGGAACTTGAACCTGCAGAACCGATGATAGCCTGTCAATTGGCAATCACATGCTCGGAAATCGGTGAATATAATTATTCAAACAACCTCTTGGAAAACATCTTGGATGTGATGGATCCTTATATGTCGGAATGCCATTACTTCCTGGCGAATAATTATGCCCACTTAGGCATGTTCAAGGAGGCTTACCGTCACGCCAGTGCTTATCTTGATAAAGAAGAAGACGGGGAGTTCAGCGATGACGCAGAGGATCTGCTTGAACTGATAACTTTTGAGTCCGATGAGTCAGAAGAAAACCCATTTAAGCATGATGGACTCATTACCAAACAGGAAAAAGCCCGTGAGTATCTGGAATCGGGGAATTTCCCGAAGGCAATCGAAGTCCTGAAAGAAACGATTGCCGAATACGAGGATTACTGGTCCGCTTATAATAACCTGGCACTTGCCTATTTCTATCTCGGTCAAGTAAATGAAGCTTTTGAAACACTGGAAGAGGTACTGGAAAAAAGTCCTGGAAATCTGCATGCACTTTGTAACCTTGTTGTTTTTCATCATTATCAACAGGATGAAGAAAAGGTTGAAGAGCTCATACAGATGCTGGAGAAAATTCGTCCGATGCTATCCGAACATCGTTTCAAGCTTGGAGCGACATTCGCTTTGATCGGAAACTATGCTTCTGCATATAAATGGCTGAAAGTATTGCAAAAGCAAGGGTTCGAGGGAGATGGGACCTTCTACTATTGGCTTACCATTTCCGCTTTCCACTTAGGTCATGAACAGGCTGCCAGAAAGGCATGGAAAAAGGTCGTGGAAATGAACCCGGAAAAGGAAGGCATGGAGCCTTGGGGAGATATGAATGCGACTTCAGATGGTTTTGAACATCATTTTCCTTCTATTATAAAAAGGCTGGAAAGCGAATTCATCGAAGAAAGGCTGTTTGCCATTTTCCTTCTGAAACATTCGGTCCATAAACAGAAGCTATTGAAAAACCAGGTGCTTAACCTAAATCAGAATTTCACTGATTTGGAACGTGATTATGCAGACCTTGTGCAGACTCCCGCCAAAGATCGCCAATTAACACCGATTGATTTTGCCGATCGCACAGCTGAGCTATTATATCAGCATTTCCAACCGATACAATTAGATGAAGCCGGACTCTATTTAATGTGGTTTTCCGTCTTTATCGAAGCGGTGAAATCGGAGCAGAAGTTAAATAATCCAGCAGGCTGGGCATCTGCGGTGGAGTATGTGTGGAATCAGCTTAAAAATGAAAAGGCGAGCAAACAGGCAATCGCAGACAAACATTTCATATCGGTGTCCACCTTATCGAAGTACGTAAAGTTGGTTCAAACACTTCTGGGATGAGCAGATATTTGGACGAAAAATTATTTGTTATATAGGATAATAGGTAGGGAACACTAACGGTAGTGAAGGTTCCATTTGTAATGGAATATGGAGGAGTGAGAACATGTCTGAAAAAATTTATGACGTTGTTATTATTGGAGCTGGTCCTGCAGGGATGACGGCGGCTGTCTATACATCACGTGCGAACCTTTCAACATTGATGTTAGAACGCGGAGTGCCAGGCGGGCAAATGGCCAATACAGAGGAAGTAGAAAATTACCCTGGATTCGACACAATCCTCGGACCTGAACTTTCGACGAAAATGTTTGACCATGCAAAGAAATTCGGTGCGGAATATGCTTATGGTGATGTTAAGGAAATCATTGACGGTGAAGAGTATAAAACGATCAAAGCCGGTTCCAAGGAATTCAAAGCACGTTCAATCATTGTTTCATCGGGTGCCGAATACAAGAAAATCGGCGTTCCTGGCGAAAAAGAATTGGGCGGCCGCGGTGTATCGTATTGTGCAGTTTGTGATGGTGCATTTTTCAAGCAAAAGGAACTGTTCGTCATCGGCGGCGGAGACTCTGCTGTTGAAGAGGGCGTTTACTTAACACGCTTTGCTTCAAAAGTGACGATCGTTCACAGACGTGATGAACTTCGTGCTCAAAAGATTCTTCAAGATCGTGCATTTGCCAATGAGAAAATTAGCTTCATCTGGAATCATACTTTGAAGGAAATTAATGAAAAAGGCGGCAAAGTGGGCGGTGTCACTCTAGTTTCCACCGAAAATGGAGAAGAGACAGTGATGGACGCTGACGGCGTATTCATTTATATCGGAATGCTTCCGCTGACTAAACCATTTGAGAACTTGGGCATATTGAATGCTGCAGGCTATATTGAAACGAATGATCGGATGGAGACACGGATCCCGGGTATTTTTGCTGCGGGTGACGTTCGGGAAAAAACTTTGCGCCAAATCGTTACAGCTACAGGTGATGGAAGCATAGCCGCTCAAGCCGCTCAGCATTATGTTGAGGAACTTCAAGAAAAGTTGCAGCCAAAAGCTTAATTTCATAAGAATCGTAATTCGCTTTTAACGAGGTTGTAACACGCGTGAAATAATGATTGGGTATAGTATGGGTAGAAGTTGACCCCCTTTAATTATAAACGTTTGAGGACACAGATTAAGTATCTGTGTCCTTTTTTTTTGTCCTGCTTTAAGACTGTATATTCCGTACCAATTTTTAGGTGATAACTTTTAATGTGAAGTAAGCCAGCCTTTTGCATTTAGGGAGGGAAAGTGGAGAAGAATAGGAGTTAAGCAGGAGATGAAGACTTACTCCGTACTTCCTTGCGAATGAATATTCCGCCAATGCAGGAAGTTTACTTTATTGTTAGCTCATTTCAAAGATAGTATAATGATAAGATATACTAAACATATATATCTTTCATAAAGGTAAGAAGATGTAAAATACAACTTGTTTGAACTATTAGCATTTGTAAATCGCCAAATGGAAATCTAGCGGCGGTTTAAGGATATGAACTGAATCTCTTCAACACGGAGGGTGAAGGTTTCTATAGTCGAGCAGAGGCCAATTGAGGTGAAGAACGTGCAACGTGTCACAAACTGTGTATTGATTAAGGATGATCAAATCCTCTTATTGAAAAAACCTAGACGCGGATGGTGGGTAGCTCCAGGCGGCAAGATGGAACCTGGAGAATCTGTACGTGATGCCTGTATTAGAGAATATCGCGAAGAAACAGGCGTTTATTTAAAAAACCCTTCCATCAAAGGTATTTTCACCTTCATTATGAAGGACGGGGATAAAGTTTTGTCAGAATGGATGATGTTCACTTTCTTTGCAACGGATTCCGATGGTGTCAATGTGGATGTTTGTGAAGAAGGGGAACTAAGCTGGCATCCGGTTGAAGATGTTAAAAACCTGATGATGGCTGAAGGTGATTTTCACATTCTGGACTATATGGTTCATGGAAGAGGAATCATTTATGGAACGTTTACCTATACGCCTGAGTTTAAGTTACTCTCTTATCGATTGGATCCAGGTTAATATTCACTTATAAAAAAGATTGTTATACATGGGGGCGGAGAACTATGAGTACAGGGCAGATGAGTGAAACGCAATTGGTCATCATTACCGGAATGTCAGGAGCAGGTAAGACAGTGGCGGTTCAAAGTTTTGAAGACCTCGGCTTTTTTTGCGTCGATAATTTGCCGCCCACACTATTGCCAAAGTTTTTGGAGTTAATGAAGGACTCTGGGAATAAGATGAATAAAGTGGCCCTTGTCATGGATTTGAGGGGGAGGGAGTTTTTTGATTCCTTATTTCTTGCACTGGATAATTTAACGGATACAGCTGCAGTATCACCAAGAATCCTTTTTCTTGAAGCGGATGATGATTCCTTGGTACGCAGATATAAGGAAACGAGAAGGACCCATCCTCTTGCTCCATTAGGCCGGCCATTGGAAGGCATTAAAATGGAACGGGAACTTTTGGACGAATTGAAGGGAAGGGCTCAGTTGATTTTTAATACTTCACAACTTAAACCGCGCGAATTGAGGGAGAAAATCGCTTCTGAATTTTCTGCGGATAAAAGTGTAGGTTTTACAGTCAATGTCATGTCCTTCGGATTCAAGCATGGTCTGCCCATAGATGCTGACCTTGTGTTTGATGTACGTTTCCTGCCAAATCCATATTATATTGACCATATGAGGCCAAAGACTGGTTTGGAACAGGAAGTGTCGAGTTACGTTTTAAAATGGAGTGAGACTCAAAAGTTCTTGGAAAAGGTGACAGATCTGCTTGCCTTCATGCTTCCATATTATAAACGTGAAGGAAAAGCACAGCTTGTTGTTGCGATTGGTTGTACAGGCGGTCAGCATCGTTCTGTAGCATTGACGGAGTATATTTCAAACCACTTCAAAAAAGATTACAGGGTTCAAGTATCACATCGCGATATCGAAAAAAGTAAGGGGAAAGCAGATGTTAGATAATAAGAAACAACCTAAGGTTGTAATCATCGGAGGGGGAACTGGCCTTCCTGTTTTGTTGAGGGGTTTAAAGAAACATCCAGTTGATATAACGGCAATCGTTACGGTAGCTGATGATGGTGGAAGTTCAGGTCGCCTTCGCGAGGATATGGATATCCCCGCGCCAGGTGATATCCGTAACGTGCTGGCTGCGTTATCGGATGTAGAGCCTCTTGTTGAACAAATGTTTCAACATCGCTTTCAAAGTAAAAATGAGCTGTCCGGGCATTCGCTGGGGAATTTGATACTTGCGGCTATGACCTCGTTGACTGGGGATTTTGTCCATGCAATCCAGGAAATGAGTAAATTCCTTAATGTCCGCGGTAAAGTGCTTCCGGCTGCCAACCAAAGCGTGGTTCTTCATGCGAAGATGGATGACGGAACGGTTGTTACTGGAGAATCCAAGATTCCCTTTTCAGGAAAGAAAATAAAAAAAGTATTTCTGTCTCCTCAACATATAAAGCCGCTGAGTGAAACTCTCCAGGAAATCAAGCAGGCAGATCTAATTGTCATCGGTCCAGGAAGCTTATATACTAGCATTCTGCCTAACTTACTTGTCCCGGGTCTAGGAGAAGAAGTTGCCCGTTCCAAGGCTAAGAAGGTGTACATTTGCAATTTGATGACACAAGCCGGCGAGACGCTGGATTATAGTGCGAGCGATCATATAAAAGCTATATATGACCATATGGGGAATGCATATATTGACAGGATACTTGTTAATAATGAAGAAATACCAACCGAAATTCAGCAACGTTATCAAGCTGAATATGCTAAACCGGTTATGTATGATGTGGAAAGTTTGAAAAGAATGGGTCTTGAGATCATACAAGAACGCATTTTCAGCTATGAAGGGAATGTAATACGCCATGACACGAAAAAAGTGGCGGATTTGCTTTATAATATGCTTGTAAATGAAACAAAAAGCCACATAGTTCCGTAGATATAAGCGGGGACGGTTTTTTGATTGATAAAAATAGATTACCTGCGTTCGATTGGGGGTGAAATGGATGTCTTTTGCTTCAGAAACTAAAAAAGAGCTTACTACATTAGAGGGAAAGGATTGCTGCGGAAAAGCGGAATTGTGTGCGCTTATCCGGATGAACGGATCCCTTTCATTTTCTAATCGGAAGCTTGTTGTGGATATTCAAACTGAAAATGCTGCGATTGCCAGAAGGATATATACGCTGCTGAAAAAAAGTTATGAGGTCCAGGTCGAGCTTTTGGTCCGTAAAAAGATGAAGCTTAAAAAGAATAATGTTTATATTGTCAGGATGTCATCAGGAGGGCAGCGGATTTTAACCGATTTGGAAATTTTAGGCGATGGCTTTGAAATTCTCCATGCCATATCCGATACTATTGTTGGGAAGAAATGCTGTAAGCGTTCATACCTAAGAGGTGCATTTCTTGCGGGGGGTTCGGTAAACAATCCGGAAACGTCTTCCTATCACCTTGAGATTTTCTCACTTTATAAAGAGCACAATGATGCCCTTTGTGAGCTAATGAATAAGTTTGGCTTGAAGGCCAAGACACTTGAACGCAAAAAAGGGTACATCATTTATTTGAAAGAAGCCGAAAAGATTGCCGAGTTTTTAAGTATAGTTGGTGCCCATTCAGCTTTATTAAGGTTCGAGGATGTACGGATTGTCCGTGATATGCGTAATTCAGTGAATCGACTTGTGAATTGTGAAACAGCCAATTTGAACAAAACGATTGGTGCCTCATTGCGCCAGGTTGAAAATATCCATTACATTGAGGATACGGTGGGACTAAGCATTTTACCGGATAAGCTTCGGGAAATTGCGGAGCTTAGGATAGCATTTCAGGATATAACCTTAAAGGAACTTGGAGAAATGGTATCCGGAGGAAACATCAGTAAGTCCGGAATTAATCACAGATTGCGAAAGATTGATGAAATAGCTGACAGGCTCCGTGGGGGAGAGGCTATTTCTGCGAAAAAATAAAGCTAACAGGGGAGATCAAGATGGTGGAAAAACAAGTTGAGGTAAAATTGAAAACGGGTTTACAAGCCCGGCCGGCGGCTCTTTTTGTACAAGAAGCTAACCGCTTTCATTCAGATGTTTTTCTTGAAAAAGAAGGAAAGAAAGTGAATGCAAAAAGTATAATGGGATTAATGAGCCTTGCCATCAGTTCTGGCGTGTCCGTGAAGTTAATCGTCGAAGGACGCGATGAAAAAGAAGCATTAGAGGCATTGGAAGAGTTCGTTCAGCAAGAGGGTTAAAAGAAGAGGATGCCTAAAAGTGCATCCTTTTCTTTTATATTCTTCAGATTAAGAAAAAAGCTCCGAAAGTCGCTTAAGACGACTTCCGGAGCCTTTTTGTATAATAATTATTATTTAGAGTCTTTTTTATCATCAAGAGCGCTGCGTGTGATTACTTTGTCAATCAATCCATATTCAAGAGCCCTTTCGGAAGTCATGAAGTTATCACGCTCCGTATCTCTTTGAAGGACTTCAATAGGTTGACCAGTACGTTCTGCTAATATTTGGTTCAGTTTATCTTTCAAGTGAAGGATACGGCGGGCTGCAATTTCAATTTCAGTAGCTTGACCTTGAGCTCCTCCAAGTGGTTGGTGAATCATGACTTCACTGTTTGGCAACGCATAACGTTTGCCTTTTTCACCAGCTGCCAATAGGAATGCACCCATGGAAGCAGCCATACCGATGCATACAGTGGATACATTAGGTTTGATATATTGCATAGTATCGTAAATGGCCATACCGGAAGTGATGCTTCCACCGGGGCTGTTGATATATAGAGTGATATCTTTTTCAGGATTTTCTGCTTCTAAAAATAGTAATTGAGCTACAATTGAGTTGGAAACATTATCGTCAATTGCACTTCCTAGCATAATGATCCGGTCTTTTAATAAACGGGAGTAAATATCGTAGGCACGCTCCCCACGACTTGTTTGTTCGATAACTGTAGGAATTAAATTCATGTTCATTTCCTCCTTCGATTAAGAGAATCATTTAAATTCTTTATGTATGTATGATACACTTTTTGGTCAATTTAGGTCAAACAAAACAAACCCTATAATGGATAATTTGTTCGACAATTTTCTGGCCAAGGCTCCTTCCTGATAGATTGCTTTATATATTATGCCGCACAGGGATGAATTTCCACATTACCCATAATACCCAAAAGGCGAAGTTTTAAACCTGATAACCCTTGCAAAGGATGGGATTCTATCATATAATGAAGTCTGTCGAAAAAATATTTTCTATTACGCCCTCGTAGTGCAACGGATAGAACGCAAGCCTCCGAAGCTTGAAATGCAGGTTCGATTCCTGCCGAGGGCATTACCAATCTTCTGCTTAATAAAGTGGGGGATTTTTTATTGGCCATTTTTAAAAGGTCGCATCAATTGGGTTCTTGCGGTTTTTGATGGATTTACTCGATTTCCGTAAAATTCCATCGAATCTTGCTATGTCAGCTTTCTTTGGAAAATATTCGCCCACACCTTTGAAAAATGGTGATTTTTCAATAAAAGTAGTTGTGAAAATTGCATTTCTAACATATAGTATTTAAAACAAATACACTATTCAGAAATAAACGTAAGCGTTTTCATGGGTTTTTGTGTAGAATTTTCTCCTGATAATGTAAAATGGAGTGGGGGAGGGATGAATCGATGAGTATGAATATGAAAGCAGGACTTTTTCAACAGCAAACATTAAAGATGGCAATGACCCAGGAGCTAATGCAGGCTATTACATTGCTGCAATACTCCTCACAGGAGCTATCGGCTTTCTTAGAAAATAAAATGGTGGAAAATCCATTACTGTCCCTAGATCAGCCAACATCGGCTTTATTTCAGCCAACCTTTGACCGGAAAAAGGGTAAACGTACTCTTAAAAATACGTATGATGCCAACTATTGGATTGAACAGATCAGTGAAGATACTCTATCGCTTGAACAGCATGTCATGTCCCAGGTGAATCACCAGCAACTTTCCGGTGAGCAGCAGAAGGCAATGCTGCTATTAATTCATAATCTTGATGAAAACGGTTACTTAAGAACTCAGCTGGAGGATATATGTGTTCCAGGAATTTCTTCAGTCGTGTTGGAAGAGAGCCTTTCGATTTTACAGCAACTCGAGCCACATGGAATTGCAGCAAGAAATCTCCAAGAGTGCCTTTTGCTTCAGGTAAAAGCAGAAGGGGTGAATCAGCTGGCAGAATCGATCATAGAAAACCATTTCCTCGATTTTGCTGAAAAGCGTTGGAAAGACTTAAGTAAGAAAATCGGTGTTACAATGAAGGAGATTCAAGAAGTATTTGATTATGTCCAGACGTTGAACCCGCGTCCAGCTTCACTATTTTTTCAGGAAAAACCTTCTTATATAGTGCCGGACGTGGTCGTGGAAGTTCGTGATGGGATACTGCTTGTCGGGAATTATGACGGCAACTCTCCCAATCTTAATGTGGATAAAGGGTATTTAAACCAAATGAAGAGCCATAAGGACCAGGGAGTGCAAAAGTTTATCCAGGATAAGTGGCAGGAGTATCAATGGATCTCTAGAGGGATCCAACAGAGAAAAGAAACGATACTGAAGGTTATTCAATGCATCGTCGAAAAACAGCCGGCGTGCTTTCATCATGGCTTGAACTATTTGAAGCCGATGACGATGAAGGAAGTCGCCGATGAGCTTGGTATACATGAGTCCACAGTAAGCCGGGCCGTTAAAGGGAAATACGTGCAGACGCCATTTGGCACGATAGAGATGCGGATATTTTTCACTACTTCTTTACAGTCAGTCGGCCTTGATGAGGATATGTCGGGCATGCAAGCAAAAAAGAGCCTCCAGGCAGCCATCAATGGTGAAAATAAACAAAAGCCGCTTTCGGATCAAGACTTGGCGGAACGATTGAAAGAGGAGCATGGAATTATCCTCGCACGTCGAACCGTTGCCAAATACCGGGAACAATTAGGGATCCCTTCTTCATCTAAACGAAAAAGATATGATTGAAAAGGATGAGTGGTTTGGAATCAAATGCGTTTGTTTTATATAGTCGGGATAAATGTCCATTATGTGATAAGGCCAAGCAGATACTTGAAGAAGTGAAATTTGAGTCAGGCATAGGATATAAGGAAATCGATATCCATACCGATGATGATTTGCTTGAGAAATTCGGCTTGATGATCCCTGTTGTAGAATGGAAAGATGATATCGTTCAATTCGGAAATGTTGATAAATCAGCTCTAAATAGGCTTTTGGAAAAATAATTTTTCAAATCATTTGAAGAAACATTCCGTTCCTGCTAGAATAAAATATGTAGCAGGAATATTTTTTTGTTTTAAGTGGGACAGAAAATGACTACGTGGGACATTGTGTGTCCAACTCAACCTTTTTTAGGAGTTTTAAATATGCGTACATTACTCGAGGTACAAAGAAAATTATTACCTGATTTCCTTATGGTTATGCAAAAAAGATATGATATCCTGCGTTATATCAAAATGATGCAGCCAGTTGGAAGGCGAAGTCTGGCCGTGAGCCTTAATTTGACAGAGCGGACGCTTAGGAGCGAGGTTGATTTTCTGAAAAGTCAGAACCTGGTTAACATATTCAGTTCTGGCATGACGCTGACTGATGAAGGGATTGAAATCCTGGATAAGTTAGAAGGAATAATGCGTGAAGTAATGGGTATAGACATAATGGAACGGCAATTGCAGGATTTGTTGCAAGTGGACGAGGTCATTATTGTCTCAGGAAATTGTGACGAGACCCCATGGGTGAAAAAAGAATTGGGTAAAGCTTGTGCAAACCGTATGAAACGAGAATGGAATTCAAAGAATATCATAGCGGTTACTGGTGGATCGACAATGGCCGAAGTGGCTGATTCGCTGTCACCTGATGAAGCATCGAAGAAATTGACATTTGTCCCAGCACGCGGGGGAATTGGTGAAGCAGTGCAGAATCAGGCCAATACGATTGTCGAAAAAATGGCACAGAAGGCGCAGGCCTCATACAGAGTGTTATATGTACCCGATCAATTAAGCGGTGAGGTTTATGCTTCCTTTATGAAGGAACCTGCAATCAAAGAAGTGATTTCCCAAATCAAATCTGCCGATATGATCATTCATGGAATTGGTGACGCCATGGCGATGGCAGAGAGAAGAAATTCTCCGCCAGAAATGTTAAAGAAGCTGTTAGATGGAAATGCTGTAGGAGAAGCATTCGGTTATTATTACGATGAAAACGGAAAAGTCGTTCATAAAGTTTTGACGGTCGGCATCCAGTTAGATGATCTTAGCCCTGAAAAGCGAGTGATAACTGTGGCAGGTGGGAAAACTAAAGCTAAGGCTATCCGTTCTTACATGAAAGGCGCGCCTTCATCAACCGTTTTGATCACGGATGAAGCAGCGGCACAAGAGTTAATTCAGGGGAATTACACCCCTTAATATATTTGTGAACTTTAAAGGAGGAATTTTTCATGGCAGTAAAAGTTGGAATTAATGGTTTTGGACGTATAGGACGTAATGTATTTCGTGCAGCATTGAGTAATCCTGAGGTTGAGATCGTTGCTATTAACGATTTAACGGATGCTAATATGCTAGCGCATCTTCTTCAATACGATACAATTCATGGATCTCTTAATGAAAAAGTAACAGTTGATGGGGATTATCTTGTTGTTGATGGTCTTAAAGTCAAAGTATTGGCTGAACGTGATCCTGCACAATTAGCATGGGGTGAACTAGGAGTAGAAGTAGTTGTAGAATCTACAGGACGTTTCACAAAACGTGCAGATGCAGCTAAGCATTTAGAAGCTGGTGCGAAAAAAGTAATCATCTCTGCTCCTGCATCTGATGAAGATATCACAATCGTCATGGGTGTAAACGAAGACAAATATGATGCAGCAAACCACCATGTTATCTCTAATGCTTCTTGTACAACGAACTGCTTAGCTCCATTTGCTAAAGTGCTTCATGAACAATTCGGAATCAAACGCGGTATGATGACTACTGTTCACTCATATACAAATGATCAGCAAATCCTTGATTTGCCTCATAAAGATTACCGTCGTGCACGTGCAGCTGCTGAGAATATCATTCCTACAACTACTGGGGCAGCAAAAGCTGTTGCACTTGTCCTTCCTGAACTTAAAGGGAAATTGAATGGTATGGCAATGCGCGTACCTACTCCAAACGTCTCTGTTGTCGACCTTGTTGCAGAACTTGAAAAAGACACAACAGTTGAAGAAGTGAATGCAGCATTTAAAAAGGCTTCTGAAGGCGAACTAAAAGGAATTCTTGAGTACAGCGAACTTCCGCTAGTATCAACTGACTATAACGGTAACCCATCTTCTTCTACAATCGATGCCCTTTCAACAATGGTAATGGAAGGAAACATGGTTAAAGTATTATCTTGGTATGATAATGAAACTGGATATTCTAGCCGTGTTGTTGATTTGATCGACTATTTGGCTAAAAAAGGATTGTAATTAGAATAATTAAAAAAACCTCACCAAGGTGAGGTTTTTTTAATCACACCTCTAAAAAAACTTGGCAGAAGATGATATTATTAGTAAGTCATTAATCGGTCAAGCGTTTACATTTCTTGTTTTTGGATAATTTCCTGGAAACCGACTATAATGAAAAAGAGAAAAGGGGAGTTGGGATATTTACCCTCTCCCTTTTTGACTAAAAGAATCAAAAATATGATAACAATATCTAAGGGGGTTCTTGGATTATGAATAAAAAGTCGATTAGAGACATTGAATTAAAGGGGAAACGCGTATTTTGCCGTGTTGATTTCAACGTGCCGATGCAGGACGGGAAGATCTCGGATGATACGAGAATCAAAGCTGCACTTCCGACGATTTCCTATCTGACGGAACAAGGCGCTAAAGTCATTTTAGCTAGTCACCTTGGCCGCCCTAAAGGACAAGTCGTTGAAGAATTGCGTTTAGCTCCTGTTGCGGAAAGACTAAGCGAACTTAGTGGAAAAGATGTGCAAAAGGCTGAGGAAGCTTACGGTGATTCCGTTCAATCAATCATTGATAACATGCAAAATGGCGAGATCCTGTTGTTGGAAAACGTTCGTTTCTATCCAGGAGAAGAGAAGAATGATCAAGAATTGGCGAAGTCATTCGCTGCACTGGCGGATGTATATGTAAATGATGCATTCGGAGCTGCGCATCGTGCACATGCTTCAACTGAAGGAATAGCACACCATCTCCCAGCTGTTGCCGGATTGCTGATGGAAAAAGAACTTTCTGTGCTAGGAAAAGCGTTATCCAACCCGGAACGTCCTTTTACAGCTATAATTGGCGGAGCAAAAGTAAAGGATAAGATAGGCGTTATCGAAAACCTTTTGGAAAATGTCGATCACTTGATCATTGGTGGTGGACTGGGTTATACATTTATTAAAGCGCAAGGTCATGAAATCGGTAATTCTTTATTGGAAGAAGACAAAATAGAATTGGCCAAGTCTTTCATCGAAAGCGCAAAAGAAAAAGGCGTAAAATTGCATTTGCCTATCGATGCGGTCGTAACAGCTGAATTTTCACCTGATGCAGAGACAGAGAATGTCGATATCGATGCTATTCCAAGTGATAAAATGGCTCTGGATATCGGTCCGAAAACAAGTGAATTATTTGCGGATGTAATCAAAGGATCCAAGCTTGTCATATGGAATGGACCAATGGGAGTATTCGAGTTCGATAAATTTGCTAATGGAACGAGAACGGTTGCTGAAGCATTGGCGGAAGCAAAAGATACTTACAGCATTGTAGGCGGAGGGGATTCGGCCGCAGCTGCTGAAAAGTTTGGCTTAGCAGAAAAGATGTCCCATATTTCAACAGGCGGCGGTGCATCTCTTGAGTTCATGGAAGGCAAGGAATTGCCTGGCGTTGTGGCCTTGAACGATAAATAAGCGTAAACCGTTACATATTTCAACTTTAGAAGGGATGAGAAACCAAATGCGTAAACCGATTATTGCAGGAAACTGGAAAATGAATAAAACACTATCTGAGGCGACTGCCTTTTTAGAAGAAGTGAGCAATTTGATTCCAAAGCAAGATTTAATCGATACGGTTGTATGTGCTCCAGCCTTGTTTTTGGATCAACTGGTTCAAGCAGCAAAAGGAACCGATGTGAAAATCGGGGCGCAGAACATGCACTTTGAAGAAAGTGGTGCTTTCACGGGAGAAATCAGCCCGATCGCTTTAGCTGATCTTGGTGTATCCTACGTCATACTTGGTCATTCCGAACGCCGGGAAATGTTCAACGAAACGGATGAAGCCGTTAATAAAAAAGCGCATGCCGCTTTTGCCCACCGGATGACCCCTATCGTTTGTTGCGGTGAAACACTTGAGCAAAGGGAAGCTGGCGAAACGAATGATTTCGTTGGAAGCCAGATTGAAAAAGGCTTAGCTGGATTATCAGACGAACAATTGAAACAAGCCGTCATTGCATATGAGCCGATTTGGGCGATTGGAACAGGAAAATCGTCATCTGCTCAAGATGCAAATGAAGTTTGTGCACATATCCGTTCTGTGGTTGCTGACAAATTTTCAAATGAAGCAGCCGCTGCCATCCGCATCCAGTACGGTGGCAGTGTAAAACCTGAGAATATTAAAGAGTACATGGCACAACCTGACATTGACGGTGCGTTGGTAGGCGGGGCTAGCTTGAAAACCGATTCCTTTTTACAATTGCTGGAGGCTGGTCACTATGAGTAAGTCGCCTGTGGCACTTATCATCTTGGACGGTTTTGGCTGCCGTAACGAAGAAGAAGGAAATGCTGTTTTTCATGCGAAAAAACCGAACTTTGACCGTTATTGGGAACAGTATCCGCATTCCCATTTAACTGCAAGCGGGGAAGCGGTCGGCTTGCCTGCCGGTCAAATGGGTAACTCGGAAGTGGGCCATTTGAATATCGGGGCAGGACGGATCGTTTATCAAAGTCTGACCCGTGTTAACCTGGCAATCCGTGAAGGAGAGTTTGCAGAAAACCCAACTTTGGTCGATGCCATGAGCCATACCAAGAAAAAAGGGACGGACCTTCACCTTTTCGGTCTTCTTTCAGATGGAGGCGTTCACAGTCATATTGAACATATGTATGCCCTGCTGAAATTGGCCGCTAAAGAGGGAGTTAAAAATGTATATGTACATGCATTTTTAGATGGACGTGATGTCGGACCTAAAACGGCGCAAGGTTATATTAAGGAAGCGGAAGCGAAAATGAAGGAAATCGGTGTTGGTCAGTTCGCGACCATTTCAGGAAGGTATTATTCGATGGACCGTGATAAACGCTGGGAGCGTGTGGAGAAATCCTACCGTTCTATGGTGTATGGTGATGGACCTTCTTACCCTTCTGCCATGGAATGTGTCGAGGACTCCTATGAACATGGTATTTTTGACGAATTCGTGATACCTTCAGTCATAACGGCGGAAGATGGTAAACCGGTGGCGACGATTAAAGATGATGATGCCGTCATCTTTTATAACTTCCGTCCAGACCGGGCGATCCAGATTTCGAATACGTTCACGAACGAGGACTTTCGCTCATTTGACCGCGGTCCTGGACATCCGAAGCATCTTCATTTTGTCTGCTTGACACATTTTTCGGAAACAGTTGACGGATATGTTGCTTTTAAGCCGACAAATCTTGATAATACATTAGGGGAAGTACTTTCCCAAAACCAGCTTACCCAGCTTCGTATCGCTGAAACTGAAAAATATCCGCATGTGACGTTTTTCATGAGCGGCGGACGTGAAGAGAAGTTTCCTGGTGAAGAGAGGATTTTGATTAATTCTCCGAAAGTAGCTACATATGATTTACAGCCGGAAATGAGTGCTTATGAATTGACTGATGCATTGATGGAACAAATTGAGGCTGACCGCTTCGATGCGATCCTCTTGAATTTTGCCAATCCGGACATGGTTGGTCATTCAGGGATGCTTGAGCCTACCATTAAAGCGATTGAAACCGTTGACGAATGCCTAGGCAGGATAGTCGATTTAATCGTCTCAAAAGGCGGTACGGCCATCATTACAGCTGACCATGGGAATGCTGATGAAGTCGTAACGCTCGAAGGCAACCCAATGACAGCCCATACAACGAATCCTGTGCCTGTCATTATCACTAAAAATCAGGTAACATTAAGAACAGGTGGAATCCTAGGCGATTTAGCTCCAACGATGCTTGATTTGCTTGGAGTCGAAAAACCTGTTGAAATGACAGGGAAATCCCTATTATCTAAATAAAATTTTGAATTGGAAAAGGAGAGATTTATAATGCCGTACATCGAACATGTATATGCACGTGAAGTGCTAGATTCCCGTGGTAATCCAACAATAGAAGTAGAAATCCAAACAGAGTCCGGTTACTTCGGACGTGCAATCGTACCATCAGGTGCTTCCACAGGTGAACACGAAGCGGTTGAGCTTCGTGACGGAGATAAATCTCGTTACCTGGGTAAAGGGGTACAAAAAGCAGTTGATAATGTAAATGATATCATTGCTGATGCTGTCATTGGTTTGGATGTAACGAACCAAGCTGGCCTAGACCTAACTATGATTGAATTGGATGGTACTGAAAACAAAGGGAACTTGGGAGCTAATGCAATCCTTGGTGTGTCAATGGCTGCTGCCCATGCCGCTGCGGAATTTTCAGGTTTACCATTGTATCGTTACCTTGGAGGCTTCAATGCGAAACAACTTCCAACTCCAATGATGAACATTATTAACGGTGGATCACATGCCGATAACAATGTTGACTTCCAGGAATTCATGATCCTTCCTGTAGGTGCTCCAAGCTTTAAAGAAGCGGTCCGTATGGGTGCTGAAGTATTCCATGCATTGAAATCAGTCCTTTCTGCTAAAGGCTTGAATACGGCAGTTGGCGATGAAGGTGGCTTTGCGCCAAACCTTGGTTCAAACCGTGAAGCGCTGCAAGTCATCATCGAGGCCATTGAAAAAGCAGGCTATAAAGCAGGCGAAGATATCTACCTTGGTATGGACGTAGCATCATCTGAATTCTATAACAAAGAAACAGGCAAATATGACCTTGCAGGCGAAGGTCGCAATGGCGTTACATCCGAAGAAATGGTTGCTTTCTATGAAGAGCTAGTGAATGAATTCCCTATTCTTTCCATCGAAGACGGCTTGGACGAAAATGACTGGGATGGCCACAAACTTCTAACGGAACGCATTGGTTCTAAAGTTCAATTAGTGGGTGACGATTTATTCGTAACGAACACGAAAAAATTGGCTGAAGGAATCGAAAAAGGGATCGGTAACTCCATCCTGATCAAAGTGAACCAAATTGGTACACTGACTGAAACATTTGATGCAATCGAAATGGCTAAACGCGCAGGCTACACTGCAGTCGTTTCCCACCGTTCAGGTGAAACGGAAGATGCAACGATCGCTGATATCGCCGTTGCAACAAACGCTGGACAAATCAAAACCGGTTCCATGTCCCGTACAGACCGTATCGCTAAATACAACCAACTTCTTCGCATCGAAGACCAGCTTGGTGACTTGGCTGTATATGGCGGCTTGAAATCTTTCTATAACTTGAAAAAGTAATTATTTTGAATTCGGCTTCTGATGAGAAGCTTGCGGATTCAGTATCGTAATTTCTTTTCACCTCCTATTCAATGTGGCAATCCACATTCGAATAGGAGGTTTTTTATATTCATGAAGTTGGCGAAAGGGACTGGGAGGGCTGATTAACGTATTTAATCAAACGTTTGATTAATACCAATTCAAAAAAAAAAGTGCCGCATCCGGGCACCTTTTTTTCATTTATCCGATACAGCTTCCACTGGTACGGCATTATAGTATTCTTCTAATGTACTCTTCGTTTCATAGATTTCAGTTGCGGCATCGACACCAACATAGCGGATGTGCCATGGTTCGTATTTATAACCTGTGATGTTTTCCTTGCCTTCAGGGTAGCGGATGATAAATCCGTATTCATGTGCATGTTCAGCAAGCCAGGCGGCTTCTTTCGTATCACCGAAGCAGTCTTGGGCGGCACATGCACCATCGTGGGTCGTGACATCAATCGCGAGTCCCGTTTCATGCTCGCTTGTCCCAGGCATTGCACTGTAGGTTTTCGCTTTTTCTTCTCCATCTTTAGCCACATAGTTATTAAAGACCGCGATCTGTCTTTGGTGTGAGCGATAAGCGGAAACGCCGGCAAAGTGCATGTTTTCTTTTTCGGCAGCCTGGAACATTACTTCAAGTGCCTTTCCCGCTTCCTCGCGCATCATTCTTTTTTCAATTTTATCTTGAAAGATGAAATCCACTTTTGGGTAGATAAGGTCTGCAGGTTTGTAATCTTCAGGTAGGCTGTATTGTTTATTGACAAGTACAGGAATGCCTTCCGGATGGGCTAATGTCTGAAGGCCAGCCTGTCCGGATTTAGCTGTTTCGTCAACTTCCACCTGGCGTTGGGCCGATTCTTTTTCATCATTATTCTTGTCAGTTTCTGTCTCCGTCTCCGTCTCCGGGGAGCTCGGTTGTTCTTCTTTTTGCTCTTTTTCATCATTGCTGGTCAGGTCGAATGAACAGCCAGCCATCAGAATGAAAGATGATAGAGCAGTTGCTGCAAATATAGGTTTTAACATGTGAAAGGCCCCTTGCTTTTAATATAAGATTTCCAATAAAAATAGTTTTGAAAGATTATCGTGATAAGTAATCCCTTGTTAACTCACTTTGATATTTATCAAGAAATAAGCCAATCCAGACGACCATCAACAAAAAAGGATAATCATTACGGACTGCGGTTTCCACGACGGGATCAGACCAAAAGTGTGAAAGGAAACCGGATGACATCCTGATTGTCTCGAATGTGACAAGGGCATGCAGCGATAACCATAGGATCGTAAGGGTATTGGTTCCAAACCCAATGACAGCTGCTATGATGCTCAGCAAGACGGCTGCTGCCCCTATCAGGAGGACATTGAAGCTTGATTGGAAAAAGTCGATACCGCTATTGGAAAGTCCATTATAAATAATAGCAGTAAAATAAACGGTTGTCGTGATATATGCAGCAAATAATAAGTATCGATTTCCGTGATACTTTGCCAGCAGCAATAAAAGCGGTGATAGGATGATTAATAGGATACTCAAAAGATTGCTTCCGCCTGCCCATAAAGAATAGCCGGCAACTGCCGAGAATAGGATGGTCAGGAGATCAAGAATCCGAAGTATGGACTTAAACATGGTGACACCTCTTTCTCTCTTTATGCAAATTATCTCAAACTTTGTATCAAAAAGAAATAAATGACTATGGGTGTTTAGGAATTCTTTCCATTATAGTATAACAAAGATTGTGGATATTTAGTGGGTGTGGTAAAGTTAAAGTAATTGTTTATTGGTTCTTCAGGAGGTGTCATTGCATGCATGCATTTCTCATAACGCTTTTAGTGATTGTCAGTATCGCCCTCATTGTGACGGTATTGCTTCAATCAGGTAAAAGTGCAGGTTTATCAGGTGCGATTGCCGGCGGTGCCGAGCAGCTATTCGGAAAGCAAAAGGCACGCGGTTTGGACCTTGTTTTACATCGCGCAACGGTAGTATTAGCCATTTTATTCTTTGCTTTAACTTTACTTGTTGCATTCTTTGATGTGTAATGGATCAAAAATGAGTCTAGCTAAATAGCTAGGCTTTTTTCTTTGCACAATAGTTGCATGAATAGATATAGTGATTTTAGTACTTAATTATAGGATAGGGAATTTTTTTGGATTCTATTTACCGATAAAGGAGTTAAAATCATGAAAATCAAACTGCAGCAGCCCTTTACTTTTAAAGGCGGAAAAAGAGCTGTCTTACTTTTACATGGATTTACGGGGAATTCCGCAGATGTGCGGATGCTTGGCCGTTACTTGGAGAAACAGGGATACACCTGCCATGCCCCGCACTATAAAGGACATGGCGTTCCGCCGGAGGAGTTAGTGAAAACGGGTCCTTCAGATTGGTGGAAAGATGTCATGATGGGCTATGATTTTCTTAAAAGTGAAGGCCATGAAGAAATTGCTGTTGCTGGACTCTCATTAGGAGGCGTATTTTCTCTTAAATTAGGTTACACTGTACCTATAAAGGGTATCGTATCAATGTGTGCGCCTATGTATATCAAAAGTGAAGAAATGATGTATAAAGGAGTTTTGGAGTACGCCAGAGAATTTAAGAAGTACGAAGGGAAAACTCAAGAGCAAATTGAGCTTGAAATGGACCTCCTTGCCGATAAACCCATGAATACATTGAAAGCCCTTCAGGAATTGATAACTGATGTACGCGAGCACGTCGATCTTATTTACGCGCCGACATTTGTCGTGCAGGGTCGTCATGATGATGTTATCAATCCAAAAAGTGCCGATATTATTATTGATGCCATTGAATCACCAGTAAAAAAAATCAAGTGGTATGAAGAATCCGGTCATGTCATAACTCTTGATAAAGAACGAAACCAGTTGCATGAAGATGTATTTGAATTTTTAGAAAGTCTGGATTGGTCCGAATAACAAATTTATCATACCCTGAATAGGAGGGTTTTCATGGAAGATAACATTCAAGAACATATTAATAAGCTTCTTACGTACATGACGGATGAAGCATATAAGCCATTAACCGTACAGGAACTTGAAGAGGCTTTGAAAATTGAAGACTCGGCAGATTTCAAGAATTTCGTTAAGGCTCTAGTTAAAATGGAAGAAAAGGGACTGGTGGTCAGAACGAGAAGCAATCGTTACGGCCTGCCGCAAAAAATGAATTTGTTCCGCGGTAAATTAACGGGGCATGCAAAGGGATTCGCTTTTGTGACACCAGAAGATAACCCAGGCATGGATGATATTTTCATTCCGCCGAATGAAACGGGTACAGCGATGCATGGAGATGTCGTCATGGTACGCGTATCTTCGGAAACATCCGGCTCAAGACAAGAAGGCACGGTCATCAGAATACTTGAACGCGGCATTACACAAGTGGTCGGTACATACTCTGAAAGTAAAAGTTTTGGTTTCGTCATCCCAGATGATAAAAAGATCGCAAATGATATCTTCATTCCACAACATGCTTCCCATGGAGCGGTAGAGGGCCATAAGGTTGTCGTCAAGCTGACTTCTTATCCTGAAGGACGCGTAAGTGCTGAAGGCGAAGTCATTGAGATTCTTGGGCATAAGAATGATCCTGGTGTAGATATTCTTTCAGTGATCCATAAGTATGGTTTGCCGATGGAATTCCCGGATGACGTCATGGAGCAAGCCAATGCCGTTTCGGATACCATTCAAGAAAGTGAAATTGGCAGCCGCAGGGATTTGCGGAATGATGTTTTGGTCACGATTGATGGGGCGGATGCAAAGGACCTGGATGATGCCGTCACTGTTACCAAACTTGAAAATGGCAACTATAAGCTGGGTGTGCATATTGCTGATGTCAGCCATTATGTAACGGAAGGCTCTCCAATCGATAAGGAAGCCTTAGAAAGAGGGACGAGCGTTTATTTGGTGGACAGGGTAATTCCGATGATCCCGCATCGTTTATCGAATGGCATTTGTTCCTTGAACCCGCAAGTGGATCGTTTTACACTCTCTTGTGAAATGGAAATCACGCCAAATGGTGAAGTCGTCAACCATGAAATTTTTGAAAGTGTCATTAAGACGACGGAACGTATGACATATGGCAATGTGAACAAAATCCTTGTGGATAAAGATGAAGAACAACTCGAACGCTATGAAGCTTTGGTTCCGATGTTCCAGGACATGGAGAAGTTAGCGGCCATCCTTCGTAAAAACCGGATGAACCGCGGTGCAATCGACTTTGATTTTAATGAAGCGAAAGTTATCGTTGATGAAGAGGGACATCCGACTGATGTGGTTTTACGTGAAAGGTCAGTTGCGGAAAAGCTGATTGAAGAGTTCATGCTTGCGGCTAACGAAACCGTTGCAGAGCATTTCCACCGACTTGATGTACCGTTCATTTACCGTATCCATGAAGATCCCAAGCCAGAAAAACTGCAGCGTTTCTTTGAATTCATTACGAACTTCGGATATATTGTTCGGGGATCGGCAAATGACGTTCATCCTAAGGCGCTACAGGAAATCATTGAGGCAGTTGCCGGTAAACCGGAAGAAACGGTCATATCCACCGTCATGCTTCGTTCCATGCAACAAGCGAAATATGACCCGGAGAGCCTAGGCCACTTTGGTTTATCAGCTGAGTTTTATACACATTTCACATCACCGATTCGCCGGTACCCGGATTTGATCGTACACAGGTTGATCAGGACCTACTTGGTGGAAGGTAAACTCGATGAAGCCACTAAGGAGAAATGGAATGCCATTTTACCTGAGATTGCCGATCATACATCGAAACGTGAACGTCGCTCAGTCGATGCCGAACGGGAAACGGATGATTTGAAGAAAGCGGAATATATGCTTGATAAAATCGGCGAAGAATATACCGGGATCATTGGTTCCGTTACGAATTTCGGGATGTTCGTCGAGTTGCCGAATACCATTGAAGGCCTTGTCCATGTCAGCTTCATGACGGATGATTATTACCGCTTTGATGAGCGTCAGCTTGCAATGATCGGGGAACGTACCGGTAATGTGTTCCGGATTGGCGATGAGATCGACGTACGTGTTTCCAACGTCAATAAAGAGGAACGCGCCATCGATTTTGAAATTATCGGCATGAAGGTAAGCCGTCCGCGTCCATCTGGCGAGAAGAAAATATTCAAAGCCAATTCAGGTGAACGTAAACGTAGCCGCGGTGGCAATGGGGGACGTAACGAAGGAAAAGGCGGCGGCCGTAATGGAAATGCGCCTTCTTCCGAGAAAAAATCGAAAAAGAAGAAAAAATTCTTTGAAAATGCGCCGGCTGCCAAGCGCAAGAGAAAACCAAAAAAGAGATAAAGATTGAGGCGGGGGGATGATCATTTCATCCTCTCTCCGCGATTGGATGTAAAAAAGGGGAGAGTTAGATGCCAAAAGGCTCAGGTAAACAACTAGCACAAAATAAAAAAGCTTATCATGATTTCTTTATTGAACAAACATTTGAAGCAGGTATCGTTTTGAAAGGGACGGAAATCAAGGCAATCCGTGCAGCCCGAGTGAATTTGAAGGATGCCTTCGCTAAAATAGAAAATGGTGAAATCTATCTTCATAATATGCATGTAAGTCCTTATGAGCAGGGAAACCAGTTTAACCATGACCCGTTGCGGACACGGAAGCTTCTTTTGCATAAGAAAGAAATCAGTAAACTGATCGGTGAAACAAAGGAAACAGGTTACACCATCGTCCCGTTGAAAATGTATTTAAAGAATGGCTTTGCCAAAGTTTTAATCGGACTTGGAAAAGGGAAGAAACAATATGACAAGCGTGATGACCTGAAGAAGAAGGAAGCGAAGCGTGATATTGAACGTGCTTTCCGTGATCGTCAAAAGATGTAGAACTGCCAAGACCTTACAATTGATTTTTTGAACCAATCTGTTATAATTAAACCTGTACCGATGACAATTGAATATCAGCCAACTAGCTGACTATTCTTCTCTCGTACGCTCCATTTCAATCATGGGGACGTTACGGATTCGACAGGGATAGTTCGAGCTTAAGTTGCGAGTCGAGGGGATCGGCCTCGTTAAAACGTCAACGCCTATAACTGGCAAACAAAACAACAACCTAGCTTTCGCTGCGTAACAACAGTCGTTAGCTGTTCCTCCCTCCATGGCCCACGTGGTAGGGTAAGGGACTCACTCTAAGTGGGATACGCCGGAATCCACCGTCTGAGGATGAAGGAAGAGACCAATCAGACTAGCTGCTCTGCCGCCTGTCGATAGGCTAATGAGTTCGCGAAATGCGAATATATCGACTACACTCGTAGAAGCTTAAGTGCCGTTATGTCTGGACGTGGGTTCGACTCCCACCGTCTCCACCAATACATATATTGGTGGTTTTTTATTTGCGTTTTTTTATCAATTTGTCGAAAAATCGATAAATCGTATAATTCGTAGATATATCATGAGTTTTCGCTGATATATCTCCATTTTCGGAGATATATTCCCGATTTCGCTGATAAATTGTATAATCGCTATCATTTAAAGGAATATTCCCTGCTGCTGTAGAATCCTTTGGGAGAAACCAAGATTGGAGCGATGAAATTGATTGTAAAAAGGCGAAAAGTTCCTCTTACTATACGTAAATTACGTGCTTTAACGCGCAGGCTTTCTCCAAATCATCCTAAAATCCCCTTAATCATCAACGATCTCAAAAAAAGGGAAGCGGGCTATAAAGGGGAATGTTCCATTGATTTTCCATTAAGCTTTCTTCAATCGAAAAGCTATTTCATCTTCCACGATTTAAGGCTGCAGGATCAGTCCCGTTTTTTTCAAATGGATACCTGTCGAAGAAATTCGCCCTTATCATTGAAGTGAAGAATATAGCTGGTTCGATCTATTTTGATCCGCATTTCAATCAGCTCATTCGAACGAAAGATGGAAAAGAGACGGCATTTCCAGATCCCATCGTTCAAGTCAACCGCCAGGAATCACAGTTGAAGAATTGGTTCTTGAAAAATGGCTTTCCCTCACTTCCCATCCTTTCATTGATTGTCATCAGTAATCCCCAAACAATCATCCGTACGTCTCCTGAAAACCGTAAGCTCCACTACAAAGTCATCCATCCCGATGTGCTTCCCTCAAGAATCAATCTGATGGAGCATTCCATCACAGAATCCATTTTAGGTGAAAAGGATTTGAAGAAAGTAGTTCGTATTTTAAATAAGTATCATATCGAAGCGGCCTCTTCCATTCTGGAACGATACAATCTTACCGAAGAGGACCTAATAAAAGGAGTGATATGTGAAAATTGTAAGGGGTTTCCGTTAATTAGAAGGCATGGCACCTGGTTTTGCAATCAATGCCAGCTATCCAATAAGGATGCACATATTCAGGCTTTTCGAGATTATTTTCATCTATTAGACTCGACTATAACGAATCGGCAGTTGAGGGATTTTTTAAACATTTCCTCCGCATCCAGTGCAACGAGAATCTTGCAATCATTGAAATTGACAAGCAAAGGTGCGAATAAAGGGAGGGTGTACAGCCTGAATTTTGATGAGTGATTTCTGAGTGATCTTGCCTTAATCATTAAAAAAGGAATAGTTTCTATACCATTCCTTAATAGTAAAAATCATTTCTCTATATTTACATCAACATTTTGGAAATCCTCCAAAATAATATCTATTACTGGAAAAACTCCATCAGCTTGATAAGCTAATAAGATTTTTTTTACTGAGGCAAGATGTAATTCTTCAATCTCCATATTTTTATATCTGCCATTTTTTTTTTCATTTCTTCCTTTGTGGGGTAATTTTTTGTGCCGTAAACCCACATGAAAAATCTATCTAACTCATTAACCTCTTGCTCTGTAAAGCCATGTGATAATAACTCATAATACCTAGATTTTAAATTCGGGGCCATACTATCATGTAGTTTAAAAAATGCATGCTTCAATAAAAACAATTCGTGTTCTAATTCCTTGATTCATTAAATCATCCACTCCTATAATACGCTACACTCTCAGCACTTTACTTCTGCAGCAACTAAGCCATTACGCAACAAGCTAATGCTTCATATTTTAACATTATTTAGCATTGATGTAGCTTCATCAATTTGAATAGCAGCATCATTACCATTCCATACTCTGGCAGTATTAACTATTATTAAGAGCTTCTTTTACTACCTATGTGCTGGTTGGATTCAATAGGAGTAATAGATCCATGGACATTATTCCATCGATCTTAATTGCTGCCAGAGTCCATCCTTTTGTTTTAGACAATATCGTCCTACATGATAGAAAAAAGACTCAAAAGAAGCATGAACTTCTCTTAAGTCTTTTTTCTGATACTATTCTTTTAATTCCTTGCCCATTCCCTTTAGGAAGTGGACGCCAAAGCCGATTGCCCGGTTTATGTCTGGATCATTTAACGTTTTCATTAAATCCAAAACGCCGATCTTTTTATCGGCCTGAAGGAATTTGTTTCCTTCATCGATTCCTGCCAGTGCACTGTTAAGCAGTTTCGTGGATTGTGCGGCATCGGCATTCATCAAGGCTCCTGTTGCCCCCATAAGGGTATTGATCAGGTTTGTTACAGGTTGTCTAGTGACTTGGTGAAGTGCGATTTTGGCAATTTGTTCTTTTCCTTGAAGCATGGAGGTCGCAGCTTCGAATACTCCGGAGTCATTCAGTTCATTGACAATTTTAAACATATTGTTTAATGCATCTTCATTGTTGGTGATCAGCGTTTTCAGTTCTTCTAGTTTTTGAAGTTTTATTTCTTCCTCAGTAATGGGATTATGGATTTCCGTAATGGGAGCTGCCATGATCTTCACCCTCCTCGTTTATTTATCCGTTAAGTGAACATACCCTGGACGAGCCCACTTACGTTCAACCTCGACACCGTTTTGAGGATGACGTTTTTTATTCCGTGGGTTGGTACCCGGTAATGGGATATCTCCGCTTGCACTTAATACTTCCATGCGGACCATCGTCTGTTTGTAAGCGGGCGTGCTTGTGCGTTGATCATAGATGGGACCAGTCAGGAAGTTAATGGCTGAGTCTTTATCAACTGAGTTCATCGGTAAAAATAGCTCATTATTTTTTACACGGTCTGTGATCAGGACTTTTAATTTAACGGCCCCGAATGGCGACACTAAGCGAACGAGTCCGCCATCACTGACTTTACGTTCTTTAGCAAGTTCTGGTGAAACCTCAACGAAAATATCAGGTACTTTCGATTGGATGCCATTGGATTTGTTCGTCATATTTCCTTCATGGAAATGCTCGAGCATGCGTCCATTATTGATATGAAGGTCATATTCTTCTGGAAATTTATGCGGTTCCACCCAGTCAGCCAGTGCAAAGCGTGCTTTCTTATCAGGGAAATTGAAGCCATCCACATAAAGAAGCGGCGTGTTTGATCCATCATGGCTTCCCCATAGGAAGCTGTTCCATCCTTCCAGCACCTCGTAATTGGCTTGGCTGAATATTGGTGACAGGCTTGCCATTTCATCATAGATTTCACTGGGGTGGGTGTAGTCCCAATTCGCACCTAAGCGGTTGGCGATCTCTTGAGTGATCTCCCAGTCCGCTTTAGAATCTCCCAAAGTTGGAAGGGCTTTATATAAACGCTGTACACGGCGCTCCGTATTGGTGAACGTTCCGTCTTTTTCAAGAGATGGAGCTCCGGGTAATACCACGTCAGCATATTGGGCTGTCCTTGAAAGGAAAATATCCTGGACAACAAAGAAGTCCAATCCGGATAACACTTTATCGACATGGTTTGCATCCGCATCAACGAGTGCCATATCTTCGCCTACAAGATACATGGCTTTCATGTCGCCTTTATCAATCGCTTCGAGCATTTCGATATTGTTCATGCCTGGTTTGCTGTCGATTTTAACCCCATAAGCTTTTTCGAATTTAGCGCGTGCCGCATCATCGGTAACATGCTGATATCCTGGAAGCCATGTTGGAAGGGTGCCCATATCGCAAGCGCCCTGTACATTGTTGTGGCCGCGAAGCGGATAAGCTCCCGCTCCTGGGCGACGGTAGTTACCTGTAGCTAAAAGCAGGTTGGAAATTGCAGCCGACGTATCGGAAGCACCAGTGTTTTGTGTTACGCCCATTCCCCAGAGAATGCATGTACCATCTGCATCGCGAATGCTTTCAGCTATTTGGGTCAATGTTTTTTTTGAAATACCTGTGTTCAGTTCTGCATATTCCAGGGTATATTTCTCAAGTACTTCTTTATAATCATCGAAGAAGTTAACATTTTCATTGATGAATTCTTGATCATGCCAGCCTTGATCGATCATATATTTTGTAACGGCCATCAGCCAAACTTGGTCTGTTCCTTGTTTTGGACTGATATGGATGTCAGAACGCTCGGCCATTTCATTTTTACGAATGTCCGCAACGATCAGTTTCTGTCCGTGAAGCTTTTGGGCCCGTTTAACGCGAGTCGCCAGAACCGGATGTCCTTCTGCCGGGTTAGCCCCAACGATGATGACGAGACCTGCGGCGGCGATATCTTTAATCGTACCAGCATCTCCACCCATGCCGACTGTACGGAACAATCCGTCTGTTGCCGGGGATTGGCAATAACGAGAGCAATTGTCGACGTTATTCGTTTCGAACATTTGCCGTGCGAGTTTTTGAATTACATAGTTTTCTTCATTCGTGATCTTGGATGAGGAAATGAAGCCTACTGAATTTCCGCCGTATTGCTGTTTGATCGAACCGAGTCTGGATGCAACCAAATCAAGTGCTTCATCCCAGCTTGATTCAACGAATCTTCCATTTTTACGAATCAGGGGCTTGGTCAAACGTTTTTCCGAGTTTACGAAGTCCCAACCGAATTTCCCTTTAACACAAGTGGAAATCGCATTAACGGGGCCTTCATGAGTAGGTTCGACTTTAAGGATTTTACGGCCTTTGGTCCAGACTTCGAATGTACATCCTACCCCACAGAACGTACAGACCGTTTTTGTCTTCTTCGTCCGTGTTTCACGCATAGCCGCTTCAATTTCCGAAATGGCAAAAATCCCGCTGTATCCAGGTTCCACTTCTTTAACAAGGTCAATCATTGGTTCAAGCATATCGTTTTTCAAACCTGACATGAAACCAGCCTCACCAAGCATCGATTTTTCCATTAAAGCATTACAAGGACAAGTGGTTACACACTGTCCGCAGCCTACACAAGATGAGTTATTGATTTCCGTTCCTTCATCCCAGATTACCCGAGGGCGTTCTGCTTCCCAGTCGATGGACAGAGTCTCATTGACCTGAAGGTTTTGGCAGACTTCAACACACTGCCCGCATGCGATGCATTGATTGGCATCATAGCGGTAAAATGGATGGGACATATCGACGGCACCTAATTCCACTTTCGGTGTGTAAGGATATTTTTGGTGCTCAATTTCCATTAATTCTGCTGTGTTATGCAGTTTGCAATTTCCGTTATTATTATCACATACAGTACAGTATAAAGAATGATTTTCCAGGATACGGTCCATGGCTTCGGTTTGGGCTTCTTTTGCCTTGTTTGAGTCCAAGGCAATATCCATGCCGTTCATTGCCGTTGTCGAACATGATCGGACGAGTTTCCCGTTAACCTCGACGATGCATGTGTCGCACGTTTGGATCGGATCCACTTCAGGTACATAACAAATCTGTGGATGGGCTATCTCGTTTCGATTGATGACTTCCAGTATTGTCGCACCGTTTTTAGCGGTATAATCCATCCCATTGATTTTGATGGTGATGTTTGAATCGCTCATTATATATCCCCCTTTTATAGCCAAAAACACGCAAAAAACCACCATGATCACACCTCCGGCTCTGAACGGAAGTGTAGGTCATGGTGGAATAGTTTAATAGCAATGCTTGCCAATATACCAATCCATACCATAATGGATAATTTTAAAAAAGATGGGGACACAACAGTACACTATTATACTCCCAACTTTCCTCATTGATATTATAACTTTAATTTTAAGGAGAAACAATCCTTGATGGAGGTTATCATTCCCAAATGCCTTTCGTTTTTCTTCGCGTTGTTTTATGATAAAACAATTGAGAACTTAATTTCCTTGAATTGGAGTGACGTAAGGGTGTCAAAAGTTATCCATGAATTTAATGATATGATTCGTAAGCTGCGCAAGGAACTCTTCGGTAAAGGACCAGACCGCATACACACGGTTTTCGTCGATAATATGGCCGTTACTACACTATATGGGAATTTGACTCCTACGGAAATGTTCATATCAAGATCAGAGGAAGGAAGGGACATGGTCCATTCAGCACGAACCAAAATGATACAGGATGTGTATTCAGAGAGTCCTCCTGATGGAATGGAAGAACTGGTTGGAGCAAAACTGGTCCATTTGTTTTCAGACATCAAAATCAAAGAGAACATAGCGATTTCCGTATTTGTATTTGATAAGAATATTGCTGACAAACTCAACGGGCATTGACCATGTTCCTTACATATTGGTCAATTGGCTCCTGGATATTAAAAGGAGTGGGAACATGAAAGCGATTGAAATGAAGAGGGGCATCATCCGGATAACCAAAGGTAACATGGAGCGAACGGAAGATACGGTCGTAACGGAGTTTCCCGTTACTGTGAAAATAAATGGCCAGGAATTTGTCACGATGGTTTGTACACCTGAATACATCGAAGATATGGTGATTGGTTATTTGGCTTCGGAAGGCATCATCAAAAAATATGAAGAGATAAAAGAAATCTGGGTCCAGGAAAAAGAAGGCTTTGTCCATGTGAAGACTGATAAAGTGAACCCTTACTACCAGGACTTTCAAAATAAGCGGTATATCACATCTTGCTGCGGGATGAGCAGACAGGGATTCGTCTTTGTGAATGATGCGTTGACTGCCAAGAAAATGGATCATGTTTCGGTAAAATTGACTCCTGATGACTGCTTCCGCTTGATGAAGGATTTACAAAATTCTGCTGTCACCTTCCAGAATACAGGCGGAGTTCACAATGCCGCATTATGTGATGTCGATGGCCTCGTATTAAGCAGGATGGACATTGGAAGGCATAACGCCTTGGACAAAATATACGGCCATTGCTTGAAAAATGGTATTTCGATAGAAGGGAAAGCCATCGTGTTCAGCGGCCGGATTTCATCGGAAATTCTTTTGAAAGTGGCGAAGATCGGCTGTGAACTGATACTCTCGAAATCCGCTCCAACCGAATTGGCTTTGGAGTTGGCTGAAGGATTGGGGATCACCACGGTCGGGTTCATTCGTAATGATTCACTGAATATCTATACCTGCCCTGAAAGAATTCAATTGAATGACTGATCATCCTCCGCTGAAAGATGCAGCTCCTAAGGCGGGTTGGGGAATGCGCTTTAAGGGAAAGTCCTTGCCGGCATGGCTTGGGCTTTTTTGTCTTTGTAAAAGGATATATCCATCAGGCCTTTTGTGATACTGTTTGGATAAAGCATTCAAGGAAAAGCGTATCGGGGGAAGGGTTATGAACGAAAGGGATTGGCATATTTTAAAGATGTTGCATGAACACAAGAATATTACTAAAACGGCGCAAAGTTTATATATCTCGCAACCCTCTCTAACGAAACGAATTCAACAAATAGAGAAGGAATTCAATTTAAAGATTGTGGAGCGGGGAACAAGAGGAGTGCAGTTCACCCCTCAAGGGGAGTATCTGGCCATCTGTGCAGATGAGATGCTGATCAGGCTCCGTCAGATAAAAGAGACAGCGTTCAATATGGGTCAGGAGATCAGTGGGACATTACGGCTGGGTGTTTCCAACTATATTACGCTGCATAAATTGCCTGGCCTGTTAAAAATATTTCGTGAGCGATATCCTAAGGTGGATTTCCAGGTGACTACCGGATGGAGTAAAGAAGTACTGAACCTCATTTATAAGGAAGAAGTGCATGTGGGGATCGTTCGGGGGGACTATCAATGGTCCGGGTCAAGGCACCATCTTTTTGAGGAAACGATTTGTATTGCTTCTAAGGAGAAAATAGAGGTCCGGGACTTGCCTTCATTGCCGAGGATCGATTATGGGACCGATGCCCTTTTAAAAACAATGATCGATAATTGGTGGAGAGATAATTTTTCAGGACCTCCTTTGGTGGGGATGGAAGTGGACAAAGGGGATACATGCAAAGAAATGGTCAGGAATGGGTTGGGGTATGGGATTCTTCCTAGCGTTTTATTGGAGAAAGACCAAAATCTTCGTCAATGGGACCTTTTGGATAAGCAAGGTAATCCCCTTATTAGGAATACGTGGATGTTATATCATGAAAAGTCGCTGGAATTAAAACTGGTCAAAGAGTTTGTCCAATTTGTCAAAGGTGTCGATTTCATGAGGGATATTTAAATGAAGCGCAGAAACTTCTGTGCTTTTTCATCATTCCATTTTTGAATGGTTAACGATAATTTATTGGTATTTTAATTATGGTTTTCCCGGCATTATGATAGATGGGAGATATAAATCATCAGGAACTTGCCTATGGAATGGAGAGGAAGTCAAATGAGTGTCCTATTTCTAATCGTATTGAATGTCATTGTGCCGGTCTTTTTCCTTATAGGGGCGGGGGCAATCCTTCATCGTAAATTCAAACTGGATATGAATACGCTGTCTAAATTGAATCACTTCCTGCTCATGCCGGCCATTAGCTTTGTCAATATCTATCAAAGCAATATGGGCGGGGGGATGATCGTCCAGATATTCAGCTTCCTTGCTCTTCAAGCATTAAGCCTAATCATCGTGAGTACAGTGATTGCTAAACTTGCCCATTTTGATCAAAGTCTTTCTGCCACGTTTAAAAATAGTGTGGTCCTGAATAACTCAGCCAATTTCGGGCTACCCGTCAGCCAGATGGTTTTTCATGGCAATCCTCTTGGCCTGTCGATCCAAGTCATCGTGATCATTTTTCAAAACCTGTTGACCTATACCTATGGATTGATGAATTCCGTTTCCGTCCATACAAAAAGTGCAAAGGGTGCCATTCGTGAGTTTTTGAAGAATCCAGTCATTTATGCTCTATTACTCGGTTTTCTTTTACAGGCCACTTCTTTCGATATTCCTCTGTTCTTATGGACCCCGATCGATAATATCGCGAGTGCTTTCATAGCGATTGCCCTGATTACATTGGGTGCTCAGAGTGCCTACTTGAAAATTACGCATTTCCCGCTTCCGCTTATCCTTAGCTTGATTGGACGATTAATACTCTCACCATCCATCGCATACCTTATCATTCTCATGCTGGGATTGGAAGGGACTGTCGCTCAGGGATTATTCATCGCAAGCTCATTTCCAACATCAAGAAACAGCGCATTATTCGCTTTGGAATATGATAACCATCCGGAATATGCGGCACAGGCGGTCTTGATGTCGACGTTATTCAGCAGTATAACGGTAACGATGGTCGTATATCTATCAAAAATACTATTTTAGCAGGGCTGCCCTCATGGGCAGTCTTTTCCCAACGTCTCCCCATAAAACTTTATGAACAATATGGAGATTATGGAATTTATGTATTTTAGGTGGATAATTAAAGATGTGGAAGATATTTTTGTAGAATTAAGAAAACGCTTTCAAAGGAGGATTCATATGTTTTCTCGTAAAAAGATTTCTGCAGTCATATTGGCAGGTTCGTTAGCTTTAAGTTTAGGTGCATGCAGCAGTGCGGATACATCGGGAGAAAAGAAAGAAAGTACAGGTTATCCGAAAAAGGCCATAACGATCGTTGCTCCGTCGGGTGCAGGCGGGGGATGGGATTTAACCGCCCGTTCATTTACAAAGGTCTTGGGTGAGACAAAACTGGTGGACCAGCCATTAACCGTCGAAAACAAACCCGGTGGCGGGGGTGCTGTCTTCATGGCGGATTATGCAACACAGCAAGCGGATAATAATGACATGCTGTTCGTGAATTCACCGCCTGTCATCATCAATAACCTTAAAAAAGAGGGTAACAGTCCTTATGGATATAAAAATACGACTCCTTTGGCGCAGCTGACAAAGGATTATGGAGCGATAGTGGTAAAGGCGGATTCTGAATTCAAGGATTTAAAATCAGTGCTGGAAGTGGTGAAGAAAGATCCGCGTAAGTTAACTTTTGCAGGAGGATCGGCTCCGGGATCCATGGATCATTTGATTTCCATTCTTCCAGCCTATGAATATGGTTTGAATCCAACAGAACTTAAGTACGTCTCGTACGACGGTGGCGGGGAAGCGATTACGGCATTGCTTGGTGGAAATGCGGATGTAATCGGAACGGATGCATCCAGTGTCAGGGAATTTTTAAAGGCAGGAAAGATTAGAGTGTTGGCCGTAACCTCGACTGAACGTTTGGGTGGAGATCTAAAGGACATACCGACTGCAAAGGAACAGGGTGTTGATGCGGAATTCACGATTTGGAGAGGCGTTTTTGGACCTCAGAATATGTCCGAGGAAGCGAAAACCTTTTGGGACGGATCCATTGCAAAGTTAGTAGAAACTTCTGAATGGAAAAAGGAAGTGGAAGTTCAAGGATGGGAACAAGAATATAAAAATAGTGAGGAATTCAGCAAGTTTTTAGAAGAACAGGAGAAACAGGTGCAGCAATTATTGGAAGCTTTAGGCATGGAAAAATAATGGAGAAGAAGGAGGTGCTTTCACCTTCTTCTTATTTTCTGAAATGGAGGGATAAGGATGGACGTGAAATTTGATCGCTTTGCATCTGTAGCCTTTCTGGCTGTCGGAGTGCTGTTTATGATTGGAAGCAGGAAACTGGCCAGTTCTTCTTATGGAAGTTCGGTAGGACCGGACATTTTCCCTTTTGTACTGGGACTCGTCCTTGCTGCTTTAAGCATTCGCCTGTTCTATGAGTCATATCGGGGCAAGAGGCAGGAATCGAGTAAGGAAAAGTTTGAATATAAGCCCTTTATCATCATTGTACTCTCCACATTGATTTATATTTTGACATTGGAAACGATAGGATATGTCATTACGACCTTCCTCTTTTTGTTTGTTTGCTTTCAAACGATGGAACGGAATAAGTGGGTGACATCGCTCATCATATCCGCAGGGTTTTCCGGAATCATCTATTTTTTATTCGTGAATGTTTTAAAGGGAACACTGCCGGGTTGGCCAATCTGGTTTTCATAAAAGGAAGGGGGATGGCAAGTGGGCACTTTTGATTATTTAATTCAAGGATTTGAAACGGCACTTACTTGGTATAACATACTTTTTGCATTTGTCGGAGTATTGATTGGAACGGCAGTCGGCGTCTTGCCGGGAATCGGGCCGATGAGCGGTGTGGCTCTTTTAATTCCGGTAACTGCTTCCATTACAGGCGGACTTCCACCAGAGCAAGCGGCGACAAGCGCCATCATTTTACTTGCTGGTGTTTATTATGGAGCGATGTATGGAGGGTCGACAACTTCCATCTTATTGAATACACCGGGCGAATCTTCTTCTGTCGTCACCACATTGGATGGCTACCAAATGGCGAAGAAGGGCAGAGCGGGGAGTGCTTTATCCATTTCGGCCATCGGTTCTTTCGTTGGAGGGATCGTCACCCTTATCGCCATGATTGCCTTAGCTCAGCCATTATCGACGATTGCCATCAAATTCGGTCCGGCTGAGTATTTTTCGCTCATGCTTCTAGGGCTGGCGGCTGTCAGTGGTCTCGCGGGAAAATCCGTAACCAAGGCACTGATCATGACGGTTTGTGGTTTGTTGATCGCGACGATCGGCATTGATAATGTATCAGGTATCGCCCGTTTTACATTCGATATACCATGGCTATATCAAGGGGTCGAATTCCTGACGATTGCAGTGGGTCTATTCGCCCTTGGAGAAGTATTCAAGACAATCTTGGAAAAAGAAGAGGAAGATGGGGAAATCGCGAAGATCAATAATTTGATTCCTTCCAAAGAAGAATTCAAGGAATCTGCGGGTCCCATTGCCCGGGGATCGCTCTTGGGTTTCTTTGTAGGAATCCTGCCTGGTGCAGGGGCCACTCTTGCTTCTTTCTTCTCATACCTTATGGAAAAACGGATCTCAAAAAAACCTGGGAAATTTGGTACGGGGACGATCGCTGGAGTGGCTGGACCTGAAACGGCCAATAACGCGGCATCCGGGGGGGCGATGATCCCATTATTGACGCTGGGAATTCCAGGTTCCGGTACAACGGCCATTTTAATGGGGGCGCTCATGATGTACAATGTTCAGCCTGGTCCATTATTATTCGAGGATCATCCTCAGGTGGCCTGGGGTCTCATCGCCAGTATGTTCATTGGGAATTTGATGCTCCTCATCCTTAATCTCCCGCTCGTTAAGGTTTTTGCGAAAATCATTGAAACGCCAAAGAAATATTTGATTCCGATCATTATCGCGATTTCCATTTTTGGCGTTTATGCGGTACAAGTATCGACTTATGATTTATTGCTATTATTAGGATGCGGGGTCTTGGGATATTTCTTAAGTAAAAATGATTATCCAATCGCCCCATTGGTATTAGGGCTGGTTTTAGGACCGATGATAGAAAATAATATGCGCAGGGCATTGACGATATCCGATGGGGATTACAGCTTGTTTTTCACTCGGCCGCTTTCCCTGACCTTCCTGATTGTAACGGCATTATGGCTGCTCATTCCGGTTTTACTTAAGAAGAGAGGGAAGGATGTTGTCATCAATATTGAAGGTTAATGCATATTTTCTGAATGTTATGAAAAAACTCCTTTTTTAAAGGGGGTTTTTTTTATATGATGTAGAAGAGGTGATTGAATGCGTTTACACACCAAGTTGATGCTGGGCATCTGTACGTTAATCATCTTAATGGGTGGAATCTTTGAAGTTCTTTTTATAAATATCTTAGAAAATAACCTGAAACAGGAAACAGGGGAAAAAGCATTGTCGGTTGCCCAGACCGTTTCTTTGCTGCCTGAAATTAAACAAGCTTTTCGAAATGATAATCCTTCAGTAATCATACAGCCCATTGCGGAAAAGATTCGCAGGCAGATCGATGCGGAATTTATAGTAATAGGAGATGAGAATGAAAAACGGCTGTCCCATCCAGATCCTAACTTGATCGGGAAAAAAATGGTAGGGGGAGATAATGGCGAGGTTTGGAATGGGAAATCCATCATCACGGAGTCAACTGGGACATTGGGTCCTTCCATAAGGGGGAAATCCCCGATAATGGCAAATGGAAAAGTCATTGGTGTAGTCTCTGTTGGCTACCTTCAGGATGATATTGAAAAAGAAGTGTCCAGAATACAAAGAAAGATAGTATGGACCATCTCTTTTATCTTAATCGGAGGTCTATTGATAGCCTTTTTCATTTCATTCAATATAAAAAAGGCGATATTGGGACTGGAGCCAAAAGAGATTGCCTGGATGTTTCAAGAGAAGCATGCCATTTTGGAATCGATTCATGAAGGTATCATTGCCATTGATGTTCATGGGAGAATCACCGTCGTCAATGAAACGGCGCATAAAATCCTACATATCCCTAAAGACATCATGCTTCGCGGGCAAAAAATTGAAGAAGTCATAACGAATACACATTTGCTTGATGTAGTCAGCACGGCACAGGCCGAGTATGATCAGGAATTCATGATTGACGGTGAAGTTTTTTTGGCTAGCCGGATTCCCATTTTGAATGGACAGGGTGAAGTCATCGGTGCGGTTGCAAGTTTGAGGAATAAATCTGAACTATCCAATCTCCTTCAAGAACTATCACATGTAAAGGCTTATGCAGAAGGGCTGAGGGCCCAGACACATGAATATTCCAATCGGCTTTATACTTTACTAGGTTTGATTCAACTGGGTTCCCATAAAGAAGCGATGGATTTCATCTCGAAGGAAGTCGATGTTACCCAAGGCTTCATTCACTTTCTGATCAAGGAAGTTCCTGATCCGATTATTGCTGGGTTCATCCTAGGGAAGGTAAGTTTAGCCAGCGAGCTGAAAATTGATTTTACAATTGATAGAGAGAGCAGTTTTAAGGATATTCCGTCCGAAATAGATCGGGATTTATTAGTTACGATCATCGGCAACCTTATCAATAATGCCTTCGAAGCTGTACGGGAAAACGAAAGGGAGGAAAAAAGGGTTTCGTTATTCGTCACGGACTTGGGTAAAGAGCTGATCATCGAAGTTGAAGATAATGGAAGAGGAATGAATTCTGATGTTACCGAACGGATTTTCCAGAACGGTTTTACGACGAAAAATCATCAAACCAATTCAGGTATAGGGTTGAGCCTAGTTCAGGAAGCAATTGATGGATTAGGGGGATCTATTACTTTTTCGACGAAAGAAGGGGAATATACGATCTTTACCGTAGCCATACCAAAAAACAGAGGGGTGATTAAATGAAGGCACATCGCGATATAGAAGTTTTGATCGTAGAAGATGACTTACGGATTGCCGAGATACAAAAGCTATTCATCGAAAAAATCGAGGGGTTTCAAACGGTCGGGATCGCATCAAGTTATGTCGAGGCTAAAAGCTTCATTGAAATCATGCAGCCGGATCTATTACTGCTCGATATGTACTTTCCGGATATGAATGGGCTCGATATCTTGAAAGAAATCAAGCAGCAAAGCAAACAAATGGATGTCATTATGATAACGGCAGCTAAAGAAATCGAAAAAGTCCAGGAAGCCATCAAAATCGGCATACTTGATTATATTATCAAGCCTGTCGCATTTGAGCGTTTCAAGCAGTCCTTGTGCCGATATCAAGAGTATTATATAAAATTGTCTGAAATGGAAAAGGGCAATTTCCCCGTAACGCAGCAACAGGTTGATAAGCTTTTACGGAAGGAAATGAATGAAAAGGAAAGGGAAATGACTTCACTGCCAAAAGGGATCGATCGGATGACCTTGGAGAAGGTGATGGTTGTGTTGGGGAAAGCCTCCCCTGGGTTAACTGCCGAGATAGTGGCAAAGGAAATCGGGGTGAGTAGGACAACGGCAAGACGTTATCTTGAACACTTGATATCCGAGGATAAAATTGATGCCGATTTAACCTATGGCACGGTAGGCCGGCCAGAACGGGTTTACGCCATCAGGTTTTGAATGGGTTCGCCAGTGGCGGATCTTTTTTTTGTGTTTAATCGAATAAATATTTGGCTCGGTATTGGGATATTGGAATTTGAATAAATGTGGTTTGGTTGATGGGATTTTGTTTTTTGAGGGGTAAAAATGATGAAAAAGGAAAAAATACGTGTGAAAAGTGATGAAGTAGACAAGTATATGACATTTGTCATGCCAGCAAATTGACGTTTATGACTATAGAAGATCGGTTATTAATCCGATACTTAAGGAACAAATGCTGCCAAGGCATAACTAAAGTTTGCGAAATATGCAAGCTAACCAATCAATTAAAACACTCCAAGTTCTATATAAAATATATGAGGAGGAAATCATGAGTAATCAAAAACAATTGAGAAAAGATATTGCCCCTTTTGAAAAATCCAATACTAAATCAAGTGTGAAACAGCTTATAAATACATTTCCGCCATTTTTCCTGTTATGGTTTTTAGCTTATCAAAGCTTAACCATTTCATACTGGCTGACCCTTGCATTGGCCGTCCTGGCTTCAGGATTCGTAGTCAGGATTTTCATCATTTTCCATGATTGCTGTCATCAATCGTTTTTCAAAAGCAGGAAAGCGAATAGCATCCTGGGTACAATCAGTGGAATCGTTACATTATTTCCTTATGAGCAATGGAAGCATAGCCATTCCATACATCATGCCACAAGCAGTAATTTAAACAAACGCGGTACAGGAGATATTTGGATCATGACCGTTGATGAATATATAGCCGCTTCATTCTGGGGGCGTCTGGCTTACCGTTTATATAGAAATCCGATCGTCATGTTTGGATTAGGTCCATTTTATCTATTTCTTGTATCGAATCGTCTGAATAAAAAAGGCGCTAAAAAGAAGGAACGGATGAATACGTATTTGACAAATGCCGCAATCGTGGCAATTTATGGTCTTTTATGCTTGGCTATCGGATGGCAGGCATTCCTGATGATCCAGGTACCGATGCTTTTTGTAACGGGATCACTGGGCATCTGGTTGTTTTATGTACAGCATCAGTTCGAAGATTCTTATTTCGAAGAGGAATCGGAATGGGATTACGTGAAGGCTGCCATTGATGGAAGTTCTTATTATAAGCTTCCAAAGGTTTTGCAATGGGTAACCGGTAATATCGGTTTCCACCACGTGCATCATCTTAGTCCAAGGGTGCCGAACTATAATCTGGAAAAAGTCCATGATTCCACCCTGCCTTTGCAGCAGGCAACGACAATCACCCTTAGTTCAAGTTTAAAATCGCTTCGCTTCCGCCTTTATGATGGAGAAAACAAGACGTTTGTAAGTTTTAAAGAGATTAAGGAACGTCTAAATGAAACAAAATCAAAGGTGGAAATCAATAATAAACGTCCAAGTCTTCAAGAAAAATAAATAGTTCATCAAAAAACCATTCAATTTCCATTGGGTGGTTTTTTGATGAAACTCCTTAGTATATACTAGGGTAAAAAGAAATAGAGGCGGCGCCATGCAAAGTTGGTATCATATCTTTCCCAAGAACACAGGGCTGAGCCCTTATGTCTGGATCATTTTTTGTATCTTACCTTTTTATTTCATTTTCAAATCTTCTTCGATGTTGGAGATTGTCTTTGGAATCGTCATGATCATTTTGTTCTTCATATCATATGGTCTCTCATTCGTTTCGAAGGGATGGCCCGTATACGTATGGACGGCGATACAAATAGTCATATCCATATCCATGACCATATTTTTCAGCTACATTTACTTTTCGCTTTTCTTAGCATTCTTTATTGGGAATGTTCAAAATAAGGTCGGATTTTTCGTATTGTATTCGATTCAGCTATTAGCTACCATCGTGTCTGTCAATATTGGATTCATCATGAAGGATCCTACCTTCTTTTCGCAATTTCCCTTTATGCTCATTTGTGTAGTGGGCGTGATTCTTCTCCCATTCAACACATATAATCGGAATAAACGGGATAGGCTTGAAGAACAATTGGAAGATGCTAATAAAAGAATATCCGAGCTTGGCAAAATGGAAGAACGTCAGCGGATTGCCCGTGACTTACATGATACACTTGGACAAAAACTTTCTTTGATTGGCTTGAAAAGTGACCTTGCAGGGAAATTGATTGATTTAAATCCAGATTCGGCTAAGAAGGAGATCAAGGATATCCGTCAAACGGCGAGGACGGCACTCAAGGAAGTACGGGAAATGGTGTCGGAAATGCGTGGGGCCAAATTAAGTGATGAAATCATCCGGGTCAAGCAAATATTGAAAGCGGCAGAGATAGATTTCAATTTGGAAGGCACTGCGGAATTGCAAGATACCCCATTGCTTGTTGAAACGGTTTTAAGCATGTGCTTGAAAGAAGCTGTGACCAATATCGTCAAACATAGCCGGGCCGACTCCTGTAATATTGTCATCGAGGAATTACAGACTGGAGTGACGATCAAAGTCCAGGATAATGGAGTGGGGCTTTCACATAAATCAGAGTTTTATAAAGGCAATGGACTTCAAGGTATGAAAGAAAGGCTTGAATTCGTTAATGGCAGCCTGGATATTCAATCAACTGAGGGAACTACACTTTATATAAGGGTTCCGAATGCTATAAAAAATAATGGATAGGTGGGGGATTAACATTGATTCGAATCGTAATTGCTGAAGATCAGCGGATGCTGCTTGGTGCGCTAGGTTCTATCCTTGATTTGGAAGAGGATATGGAAGTTGTCGGAAAAGCGAGCAATGGGGAAGAAGCAATGAATCTTGTCAATCGTTTAAAGCCGGATATCTGCATTACGGATATTGAAATGCCAGTCAAAACCGGGCTCGATGTAGCGGAAGAGATCAAGGATCAGGGCCACCAATGCAAAGTCATCATTTTAACCACTTTTGCACGCCCTGGGTATTTTGAAAGAGCTAGAAAGGCCGAGGTAGGTGGATATCTGCTGAAGGATAGTCCAAGTGAGGAACTCGCAAACTCGATCCGTGTCATCATGGATGGTCGGCGAATTTATGCTCCTGAGCTGGTGGATATGGCTTTTGAAGAAGAAAACCCTTTGACTGAACGAGAGAGCCAAGTGCTTGAATTGATTGCAGATGGCAAGACAACAAAGGAAATCGCCAGCCAGCTTTATCTGACCAATGGAACGGTTCGTAATTATATTTCGGTCATTCTTGATAAATTGGAGGTAAGCAATCGCGTTGAAGCTATTGTAAGATTCAAGGAAAAGGGCTGGTCGAAAGATTGATCCAAGGGTGATCCCGTTTGGCGCGAATGGTGTATCGACTTCGGAAATCAAAAAAACACAGTGTTGGGATCAGGATATGGTATATTAATTTTTATTACATATAGGAAGGAGATGACCATTATGCAAAAAGCTACATTTGCTGGAGGCTGTTTTTGGTGCATGGTGACACCATTTGAAGAACAACCAGGGATTGGGGGAATCATATCCGGTTATACAGGAGGACAGGTCGAAAACCCGACTTACGAGGAAGTGAAGACGGGCACTACGGGACATTATGAAGTCGTTGAAATCACTTTCGACCCTCTGTTATTTCCTTATGAAAGACTGCTGGAACTATATTGGCAGCAAATCGATCCAACCGACGATGGTGGTCAATTCCATGACAGGGGAAGCCAGTATCGAACAGCCATCTTCTATCATGATGAGGCTCAAGAGAAACTGGCTCTTGAGGCGAAAGAAAAGGTAGCAGCCAGCGGGAAGTTCCAGAAACCCATCGTAACGGAAATCCTTCCGGCCCAAACTTTTTATCCTGCCGAAGAATACCATCAAGGCTACCATAAAAAAAACAAAGAAGATTATAAAGCGGACCGTGCGAAATCAGGACGCGATGAATTCATTGATCAACATTGGATTGCTGAATAATCATTATTAAACGATCCAGTTGTTTTCAGAAATGACCTATCCACCTCTTCTTGGAAGTATCGCTTATGATAGATTTGAGTTAACTAAGGGCTATCTTTCTTATAAAACTTATATCAAAAAAATCCTTCATCAAACAAAACTGGAATGATTAAAATCGTACATTACAAAGATAAAATTTTAAAGGAAAAACAAAATTAGAGACATTTAGTGAATGGTGAAATCATGAAAAAATATTGGATTTTAAAAATTTTAATGATTGTATTATTTATAGTTGCGTTATCAATTTTTTATCTTAAAGCTTTTTCGAAAATAGGGTTCGTATTTTTAGTAGTAGCAGGTATAATCATAGCTGTTTTAAATTTTCTAAATGACAAAGCTTATAAAATAAGAGGTAACAACTAATTCACTTTTTTTTATATCCTTTTTACATCCATCAGTAATGAAAAACTTTGGATTTAGTTTTTATTTTCGGCTTAATCATCCTAGACTATGGAAATATTCCATAGTCTTTTTATTATAGTTAACCATTGATTTATAGGCTTTTATTATTTAGCTATACGGAAACTCTTACGATTGTGACGAACCTATCGGACTTTTCTTTTCACATCCGCTTCTTTTTGGTCTTTTATAGGCCTTGATTCCCTTAGTCCGGATATTTTAAATAAAGTCGTTTTTTCATGGGATTTTTTTGCGGACGGCTCAATTTCTCATGATATTTTCATTTTTCTTCAGTACACTAAGGGGTAGGTGGTGGTAAACATGAATAAAAGGATTTTAATAATAGAAGATGAAGAAAAAATCGCGAGGGTCCTCCAGCTGGAACTTAATCATGAGGGTTATCTAACCGAATCGGCTTTTACCGGAAAGACAGGTCTGGAAAGGGCAGAAGCCGAAGAGTGGGATTTAATCTTATTGGATGTGATGCTGCCCGAGTTGAATGGCATAGAAGTACTTAGGCGTTACCGGAAAAAGAATGGTTCAACCCCAGTCATCCTTCTAACTGCAAGGGATGCTGTGCCAGACAAGGTGAATGGGCTGGACCATGGTGCGAATGATTATGTAACGAAACCGTTTGAAATCGAAGAGCTGCTGGCACGGATCCGTGCTTGTTTTCGTACCAATGTAGGGGTGAGCCAATCAGAAGGGGAAGCGGATGAACTAAAGGTCCATGATCTTCAATTGAACCTTGGTACAAGGGACATTCACAGGCAAGGCAAAATGATTGAGCTGACTTCCCGCGAGTTCGATTTGCTGGTTTATCTTTTGCAAAATAAGAATCAAGTGCTTTCAAGGGATCAAATCCTGACACATGTTTGGGGATATGACTTTGCAGGGGATACGAATGTGGTTGATGTGTATATCCGTTATTTACGTAAAAAAATAGATTACCCCTTTGATTTGCAGCTCATACATACTTACCGCGGGGTAGGTTACAGCTTGAAGGAGCCTGTATGAAGATTCGGACGAAAATCCAATCGTATTCCAGCCTTTTTTTAAGCGTCATGCTTATATTGTTGAGTATCATCGTTTTACTCGCCTTTCTTTGGATATCGGTTGAAAGGGAACGGGACCTGCTTGAAGATCAAGCTTCATTAATTGCAGAAAATATCCTGTCGAAAGATTTGATTTCAGGTGATTCCGATTTAATGGAGCCGTATACCCCAGACGATGGAATGGTGCGGATATTTGGCACTGATGGGAGATTGGTAAAATCGTTTACTGATGAAGAGGACCTTCAGGGGCTGGCGGTTAAAGCCATTACCGAGAAAGGATTCGATTTCACCAAAGTTGACAGGGATTATGTATTGACCTACCGTTACCCTTATCCCGAAGAAGGGAAGAAGCTAGGGATGATCGAGGTCACACAGCCGCAGGATACCCTCCTTGATAATTTATCGACTCTTGCCCTCGTTTTAGGCGGGGCGTCCCTTTTTGTCATTCTTTTATCCATTCTTGCCGGTAAGTGGCTAGCCAATCTAATACTCAAACCCATATCGATCATGAGCGGAACAATGAAGGATATTGAGACAAGTGGAGAATTCAAACGGATACCGCTATCAGACCAATCAAAGGACGAGCTTCAGGTTATGGGGCTGTCATTCAACAGGATGATAGATAGGCTGGAGCGGAATTATAACCAACAGCAGCAATTCCTTTCAGATGCTTCACATGAATTGAAAACACCGATTACGGTCATTGAAAGCTACTCTTCTCTATTGAAACGCTGGGGAATGAAGGACGAGGCGATTCAGGAAGAGGCGGTGGAGGCAATCCATCATGAAGCCATCCGGATGAAACAGCTGACGGAACATCTGCTCCAGTCGGCTTCCCAAACGGAACCCTCAGTGGATATGGAAGGAAAGATCGAACTTATTTCGTTTTGTGAACAGATTGCCCAAACATTTAGAAGGACAGGGAATCGAGAAATAAAGATACAATCCGAGTTTAAGGAAATATATGCAACGACCATTTCCAGCAAGCTTGAACAGGTGCTTGTCATCCTATTGGACAATGCCATGAAATACAGTGAATCGGGTATACAGATCATCATAACACGGGAGGCTAATGAAATTTTCATTGGTGTGAAAGATCAAGGCGCAGGGATATCATCAGAACATCTCCCGCATGTATTTGAACGTTTTTACCGCGTGGATTCATCGAGGGCACGGAAAACGGGAGGCAATGGACTCGGGCTTTCCATCGCCTGGACTCTTGTTGAGTCATTAGGCGGTAAATTGGAAATCCAAAGCGAAGTGGGAGAGGGGACTTTGGTTACTATCACTCTTTCTCATCAAATTCTAATCTAGCGTTCATGTTCCTTTCATGAAGGATGGTTATTCTTAAGGTAACAAATTAAAGGAGGAATTCATTCATGAAAAAGCAGTGGAGTACGATAAAAGAAGGTATCATTCAAAGGAAAAAGGTAATCATGACGGTTTCCGTAGCCTCAGTATTGCTTTTTGGCGGTGCTGCTGGAACGGCGGTATATGCGGTCAATAAGGGTGCACTATCCGAGGACGAGGCTGTAAAAATGATTTCAGAAAAACTAGGCGGGGAAGTTACTCAATTTGAAAAGGATTGGGACCAGCCGATGACCTATGAGATGACCGTTAAAACGAAAGAAGGTTATCAAGACGTAGACGTTGATGCTGAAAAAGGAGAGATTCTTTCTCAGGAGATGGAAAACGATGACGATGAGGATATGAGCACACAACAAGCGGTGGAAACTGCAAAAATCAGCATGGATCAAGCTGAAAAGATTGCCTTGAAAGAGGTGGATGGTCAAGTGACTGATGCAGAGCTGGATTCGGAGAATGGCATCCTAGTGTACGAGTTGGAGATAAGCCAAGGACAAAAGGAATATGATGTAGTGGTAGATGCCACCACGGGAAAAGTATTGAAAAACCAGTTGGATGATTAATCAATACCTTGAACTGAAAGGTATGAAAGGATTTGCCAAGTGGCAGATCCTTTTTTTTATTGCCAAGACAGTTAGGGAGTGAAGCTTCCTCATCCTTAATAATCATGCATAAACTATTTGAAATTCCGCCCATTAAAAAGGAATTAAAAAGAGGAATCGCGAATAGGGGGAATTAGGAATCTTTTTCAATGGAGGAATGGCAATGGATAGTTTAGAAATGGCACTGTCATTAAGAGGCAAGAAAGAATTTGAAAAATCCAATCAATTATTGATGGATCTGGCAAAGCAAAATCCCGGGGATGCAGTCATACAGTATCAGTGTGCCTGGAGTTTGGATATTCTTGGACTAGAGGTAAAGGCGGTGTCCCATTATGAAGCTGCCCTCAAATTAGGTTTGCCGGAGGAGGACGCAAAAGGGGCATATCTGGGGCTGGGGAGCACTTACCGTACCATTGGGGAATATGAAAAATCAAGACGGACATTTGAATCCGGACTGGCTAAGTTTCCGGAGGATAAGGCTTTATTGGTATTCAGGGCCATGGCATTTTATAATTTGGGCCAACATGATCTTGCAATGGAGTCCTTATTGAAAATAATTGCGGAAACCTCCAACGATCGAGAAATACAATCTTATGCGAAGGCCATAGAATTCTATAGTGATAAACTGGATACAGTATTTACGTAATAGTGATCATTCATCCCCAAACTATCCACAAAGGGTGCATAAAAAAGTCATTTTTACATATCCGAAATGAATTAATCAACAAGATTCTATAAAAATAAGGACAATTTTTATCGATGACTTGCTTTTAGTCATTTTATCGGATAAATGAATGTGGATAACCTTGGATTGTGGATAACTTTTCGTTGTTATTCACCTCTTTTCCACAGGTAATCCACATATTCACCTTTATATGATAAAAAAACACTAAAATGGCGATTAAGCATTCAGGAATTTTTTATTGTAATGACTTAAGGCCAAAAGGGGATAAATATAGCGATAGCTATGATAATGGATATACAAAAAATCTGCCATTCCCTGGCCTGCAGGATAATCATTTGTCCAGCTTTCTTGTTGACCTGCGCTGATGAGGAAGGCAATGCCCTTTTCAATTTCGGCTGTCGGCTTTTCGGTTGCCGATATCAACGCATCCACAGCCCAAGCTGTATGTGTCAAGGTACTTGCTCCAAGGGGGATATACCGCTGCTTGATATCACTGTAACAAGATTCACCCCAGCCACCATCTTTATTTTGAATTTTCTTCAACCAGGTTAGGGCTTTTTGGATGGATGGATGTTCAGTGGATTGTCCTGCGGCCTTCATGCCAGTCAGTGCAGACCATGTGCCATATAGATAGCAGATGCCCCAGCGCCCATACCAGGATCCATCACGTTTCTGGTCCTCCAATAGCCAATCCAACGCTCTTTTACTGACTTCTTCCTGCTTCTTCATATTTGTATAGTTCCCTAGGAATTCCAGCGTTCTCCCTGTTAAATCCGCGGTAGAAGGGTCGGTCAGGAGATATTTGGAACCCTCTATAGGAAGAAGGTGCAGCCATTTATGGTCGTTATTCCGTTCGAATGCAGGAAATCCACCATCATCATTTTGCATGGATATCGTGAAGGAGACACCGCGCTGCCAGCTGTCCCGATTATCGGGTTTTGCTTGAAGTTGCTTAGCCAGCGCCCGCAGTGAGGCAGTCGTATCATCCACATCAGGATTCATGGTATTCAAATCCGAGAACCCCCAGCCGCCTGGAATCGCGTTAGGATTATGGATCAGCCAATCTCCATACATATAATGCTGGCGGGACAGTAAGTACTGATTAGCGGCCTTGACAGTTAGGTCTTTGGAAGATATGCCCGCTTCTTGAAGGGCGTAACTTATTAAGGAGGTATTCCAAACATGGGGCGTTGTGAACTGGATATGTGTGTGGCCTTCAACGGAGCAAGCCATCCCCTTCAGACCGGCAACGGCCTTTTGAATCACCGGATCCTTTTTCGAATAACCAATTGAAAGGAGCGCAAAGATCATAAAAAAGGTAGAACCGAAATAATTGTACAGTGTCCCGTCGGGTTCCAGCCTGTCTAGCATAAACCTTTTCGTTGAATCCAAGGCTAAGGAATGCAAATAATCCGGATACCCAATTAACGTTTTGACACCTGTTTGAAGTTTGGAGAAGAAGGAACGATATTCTTCGGTACGATACTCCTCCCACACATGTTCTTCGGAACGATCCTCCCTTGTGTGATATAAATCTTTTAGACTGGGAGTGTCCGGGGTCTTAATCTGAAATCTTTTATGGCCAAGTAAAAGCAATGGAATCATGTTGACCCGCCCATATACCGAAAGATCATATATGCTGACGAAAAAGGTCGGAGGCAGTAAGACGACTTCGAGAGGAATGGGGAATAGGCGTGGCCATTGATATTGTCCTGTGACTGTAAGCATCATTTTCGTTAACATTTTGGCCTGTTTGATTCCACCCTTGGAAAGAATGAATTGTTTGGCTTTCCTCATATGGCGATCGCGCTTATTTCGGAGCCCGCTAAAAAGAAGACCATAGTAAGCCTCGATCGTAACCGTAACATTGCCGTCCTTCTCGTCATGGAAAAGTTTCCATGACCCGTTTTCCGTTTGCTTGCTTTCGATTCTATTTACTAAAGCTTCTATAAGAGGAGCATCTTCCATATCTAAAATTTTCAATAATATAATCATATAGGCATCTGCCGTTATCCCAGTGTCAAAGGGATAATTCCACGAACCATCAGCGGATTGGTCTTGTTTCAAGCGATGAACAAGGCGATTGATTTCCAATTGTACATGTTGGTTCAATGACGTTCCTCCTTTAAAAACACATTTTCCGTTTATATGTATATTCAAAACTTGTGGCTGCATTCAAGAAATCATGTCAGGTGCCTCGTCCCAGCATGAATAAAGGAGGATGGAAACTAAAAACGCTTTGGCGATGAAAGCTGCCAAAGCGTCATTTAGATAAAATGCATTATTTAGTGGGTAAGCGTGTTGGTTGCATATAACGGTAAATCGGGAGTTCTTTCCCTTTGTCGGCAGGAATGAAATTGAATGTCACATAGCTGTCCATGCCTTCAGGTTCGAGGGCAAGGGAGATGAAGTTGGCATCAGGCTGGGCCATGTCGAATACATAGCTTCCTTTGGGGAAATCCTGTTTTTTGCTAGTTACAGTTGTCGTGACTTCCCTTGTGGAATGTCCGCTTTCCAGTTCATCTGAAACTTTTAAATCCTTGACCCGATAGCTTTCGACAGCTACTTTCATAGGTTTTTTTAATTTTTTCACTTCTACTCCCAATACCTGAAGTTTCTTGGCGATGTCTTTATATTCTGGTGGAAGGATATAAGCTGTCGGACGATTTCTAACCAGGGTAGGGTAGGCGTCAGTAGAATCCAGCCAATCGATGGAGGCATTGACCATTTTAGCTTTCGCTAAATCGACTACTGTCAATTTTTGATTCTTAACCAATTTATTTTCGCTGGTGATGACAATTTTATCGTTATCATTTGCTTTTCGCCCTTTTTGCACGACTTCAGTTTCTGCCTGTTTAACGGCCTTTTTAACTTTACTGGCCTGTTCGGCTGCCGTTTGGATGAATGCTGCCTGTGCTGTAGCTTGTGCAAAAACACGTCGTTTAAAATCCGTACGGCCGATATTGATTCCCCTTGTTTCAATTAAATAGGTCATTGTATTTTTTAAACCGAGGGCGTTTCGGCCAATCCGGGCTTCTGTGCTTCCTTCTGTGGCGGTAAGGACTCCATCATCAGATGTAGCCAGTGTATAGTAATCGTGATAGGAAAGCTTTTCTTTTTCCAATGTTTTAAAAACGTTAGGTAAAAGCAGTTCATCGGAAGCTTTTCGAAGCTGTTCGGGAATATTTAAATTCTTGGCCGAGGAGATAAGTAAATCATAGGAAGCGATTGATCCATTTGTTCCCACCTTTTTAAGGGGGGCGGGATTCACTGTATATTCATGTACATCAAGAATGACCTCAGGTTCATACTCATCGATTGTCTGATGAATCGTCTGGACTTCAGGATACTCCACTTTTAAATAGTCCCTATTCGCATCCATGTCATTGGAGGTATATCGTTTGAAATAATAAGAACCATCAGGATTCACGCGTGGAACGATGGCAACATTCACTTTATCGAGGACATCACCAAGCTTGCCCTCAGCCAGCCATTGTGCAAGGACTAATGCTGATTCACCTGAAGCTGGTTCATTGCCATGGATCTGACCTTGAATCCAAATCAATGGTTTATGGGAATCCTTATTCAGTTTTTTTGAATCCTTGCTGAAAAGAAGCATCGGGATGTCGCGTCCTTCTGTGGATTTACCTATCGTCTTGACTTGGATGTTCTTGTTTCTATGGGAGAGGGACTTGATATGACCAATCATTTCTTCTTGGCTCGTAAAGGCGATCTTGTCATTTTTAAAGGCTGGTGTGTTGAAAGAAACATTAGGTTCAGGGAAAAGGTGGGAGAGGTTATCAGGTTGAATATAGCTTGGACCATTTCCGTAATAAGGGGTGAATTCTTCTGCCCCGGCGATGTGGCTCTGGCCAGGGAATCCAGTGACAAGACCTAGTGTGACGACTGATACGATGGCAGGAATGATTTTTTTCACGGACGTCCTCCTATCTATCTTTTTCCATAAATTATCATATATTAAGCTATTTTTACAGTATAATGGTAGGAAATAGTGAAAAACAGGAAGTATCTACTAGATTATTGAAAAAATCACATGGCTTCTGCCCAGTAATTCACACTAAGAATTAACATGATTGTAGTGTTGAAATCGCTAAAAAAACCCCTCTCTGCAAAAAAAGAGCGGGGATATATAGTAGAACGCTTATGTATCCAATTTCAAGAAACCTTATCCGGGCTTATTTATTAAAGGGAAGTTGGAGCAAAAAATGATGAAGTTTGTGATTCCTTTTAATAGATGTTCATCACCTGTATTCTGTATAATTACAGGTGGATAGTTGAAATGATACGGATCAAACAAATTTGCCTGGCCCGTATCATTTCAATTCATCATTCAACTGATTTAAAAGTTCCTGTGAATCCTTGCCACTCATGATCTGGCCGTTCACTTTCGCATAGGGGGTTTTCTGACAAAGTTTACATTCACTTAAACATTCATATTCCTTATATTGAACCCTTGGATTCGCTAAGAACTTACCATAATCAGCAACTGTTTGTTCATTAAGGAAGCGGTCAAGATTATTTTGGCAAAATTCAATCTGGATTTTCGCTTTTTTTGAGAACACTTTGGATAGCAAGTTTTTCATCATATCGCTACTTTCATTAGAAGAGTAAATATTTGTTATTTTGATTTTATCATTTCCTGGAGCGAAATGCATGATTGGTTCATCCAAATTCATTACAATATGACTATCCGGAGTTTATCAAAGTAATTCCCTTGTATATATTGACACATGTCAAAGAAATGGTAGAATAAGAAAGACTGATAATGATAATGAATCTCATTATCACGTATGGAAGAAGATTGTAACTATTGTATCTCCATGAATCCCATTTCAATAGGAGATATACAATAGTCTTTATTCATATATTTTTAATTAAAAATATTATCGCTGTATTTAGTGAGATAGGAAGAGTAGGAAATGTAGATGAAGATAAGATATTTAGTCATGGCGTTAATTGTATTATCATTTACGTCATTATTCATTGGTGTAAAAGATATTACCCCCCTGGATTTATTGGATCTAAGTGATGATAAAGTGCAAATCATGCTGCAAAGCCGTTTCCCCAGAATGATGGCCATAGTCATTGCCGGTGTTGTGATGAGTATAAGCGGTCTGATCATGCAGCAATTGAGCCGAAACAAATTTGTATCCCCGACGACTGCCGGTACCATGGATTCTGCAAGGCTTGGACTTCTTCTTGCCATCATCATTTTCCCTTCGGCAGCACTTATAGAGAAAATGGCATTCGCTTTCATATTCGCTTTGGCAGGTACGTTCTTGTTCATGAAAATTCTTGATCAAGTGAAATATAAGGATACGATATTCATTCCACTGGTCGGTTTGATGTTTGGTAATATCGTCGGATCCATCTCGACTTTCTTTGCTTATAAATATGATTTGATTCAAAGCCTTAACACATGGATGAATGGAGATTTCTCGATGATCATGTCGGGAAGGTACGAACTTATATATGTAAGTATCCCTCTAGTCATTCTCGCATACTTCTTTGCCAATAAATTCACTGTGGCAGGGATGGGTGAGGAGTTTGCTATCAATCTAGGACTCAATTATAAACTTATAGTCAATTTTGGGTTGATCATCGTGGCATTATCCTCCACTGTCGTCCTGTTAACGGTGGGAACGATTCCTTTCATAGGATTGATCGTACCAAATATTGTATCCCTATACCTTGGTGATAATTTGAAAAAGAGTCTTTCTCATACAGCATTGCTAGGGGCAGTATTCCTATTGATCTGCGATATTCTGGGCAGGATCATCATATATCCATTTGAAATCCCGATCGGACTCGTGGTTGGTGTGATAGGAAGCGCCGTATTCATCTATCTGATTATGAGGAGAAAGGCATATGAATAATAAAAGTAGGATCATAATATTAGCTGTTCTAGCGGCAGCTTTAACGGCAGGTTACATATTTTGGGACCTTGGCCCGAATTGGGATTATGCACTGCCGAGAAGGGTTATAAAAATCATCGCCATCATCGTGGTAGGTTGTGCGATAGCCTTTTCAACAGTGATTTTCCAGACGGTTACGAATAATAAAATCCTGACACCAAGCATTTTGGGGTTGGACTCCATGTATATGCTGATTCAAACGGGAGTGATTTTCCTCTTCGGTTCAACGCATATCATGATTATGAATAAAAATCTCAATTTCCTGGTTACCCTTACGGCCATGCTTATTTTTTCCAGCCTGCTGTTCAAGTTCATGTTCAAGAAAAACCGAAATATTTACTTCCTATTGCTGATTGGGATCATCTTCGGGACCTTATTCGGCAGCATGTCTTCATTCATGCAGGTATTGATTGACCCGAATGAATTTCAAATCATTCAAAATAAAATGTTTGCCAGCTTCAATAATGTCAACACCGACCTGTTAACATTGGCGATTATCCTCATGATAGCGGCAATCATATATTTCATGAGATTTTTGAAGTATTTGGATGTCATGTCCCTAGGGAGGGACCAAGCCATTAACCTGGGTGTGGATTATGATTTTGTCACAAAGCGGGTTTTAATCGTCGTCACGATTTTAATCTCCATTTCAACTGCCCTGATTGGTCCAATCACGTTCCTTGGATTACTTGTTGCAAATGTGGCTTATCAATTCATTAAGTCCTATCAGCATAAACATATCATCCCTGGTGCAATGCTGATCAGTGTGATTGCCTTGGTCGGCGGCCAATTCATTGTAGAGAGGATCTTTACGTTCTCAACCACTTTGAGTGTCATTATCAACTTTGTTGGCGGGGTCTATTTCATCTATCTTCTATTAAAGGAGAATAAATCATGGTAGAAGTGAAAAATTTATTCAAAAAATATAATAGTAAAACGGTTGTCGAGGATGTTTCCATTGAAATAACGAAAGGGAAAATCACATCCTTCATCGGTCCTAATGGTGCGGGGAAAAGTACAGTCCTTTCGATGATCAGCCGGCTCATTACCCGGGATTCGGGAGAAGTCCTGATCGAGGGTAAGGATATGGGAAAATTCAATAGCAATGAACTAGCGAAAAAGATTGCCATCTTAAAGCAGGCCAACCACATCAATATCCGTTTAACGATTCGTGAACTCGTCGCCTTTGGCCGCTTTCCTTATTCACAAGGTAAACTGACTAAAGAGGATTGGGAATATGTCGATGAGGCGATTGAATATATGGAACTTGGCGAAATGCAGGATAAATTTCTTGACCAGCTTAGCGGCGGGCAACAGCAGCGGGCATTCATTGCCATGGTTATCGCTCAGAACACGGAGTATGTCCTTCTTGATGAGCCCCTGAACAATCTTGATATGAAGCATTCCGTCCAAATCATGAAGGTATTGAGGAGATTGGCCGATGAATTAGGTAAAACGGTCATCATCGTCATTCATGACATTAATTTCGCTTCCTGTTATTCCGACTATATTGTCGCATTGAAGGATGGCAAGGTCGTTCATAATGGACCTACCGAACAAGTCATCAATTCCAATGTATTAAAGGAAATCTATGATATGGATATTGAAATCCAAAATATCAATGACAATAAGATCTGTGTGTACTTCACTTAAGTCAATGCCATTTGGTTTTAAATTACTTCAGTATTCGTAGCCGATCCAGAATCACTTCGTACGCTCATTAGGCTGTTAAAAGTTGGCGGGCGCCCAGATTATAGCCGCCTCCTGTTTATATGGCAGGGAAAAGTGATCAGGTGAATTCTGTGAAGGTGAGGATTCAATATGTAATTTTAAATAAAAAAATACTTTTCGAGGTGACCATAATGATAAAGAAATTATCTTTACTGCTATTAGTTGCAATGCTGGCTGTAGTGGCTGCAGCTTGTGGAGCAGATAAGGAAAAAGAAGAATCCAGTGCGAAAAAAGAAAGTGCAAAAAGCGAAGAATTTACGGTTAAGCACCAGCTAGGCGAAACGAAAGTGAAAACAAACCCTGAAAAAGTCGTTGTATTCGATATGGGTGCTCTTGATACACTTGATAAATTAGGTGTGGAAGTAGCAGCTGTTCCTCATGATGGCCTTCCAAAATACCTTTCTAAATATGAAGGTACAACTGAAAATGCTGGCGGATTAAAAGAACCTGACTTCGAAAAAATCAATGAGATGGCTCCTGACTTGATCCTTATTTCTGGCCGTCAATCTGAAGCATATAAAGAATTAAGCAAAATTGCCCCTACTGTTTTTGTAGGTGTAGATACTGCAAAGTATATGGAATCATTTAAAGAAAACGTAACACTTTTGGGTAAAATCTTCGATAAAAAAGACAAAGCTGCTAAGGAATTGGCAAGTGTTGAAGAAAACATCAATGCTTTGAAAGAAAAAGCTCCAACGGATAAAACTGGTTTAATCGTTCTTGCTAGCGGTGGAAAAGTAAGTGCTTACGGACCGGATTCAAGATTTGGAATTATCCATGATGTATTCGGAGTACCTGCTGTAGATGATAAATTGGAAGTATCGACACATGGTCAAAGTATTTCTTTCGAATACATTGCTGAAAAGAATCCTGACTACCTATTCGTTGTAGACAGAGATGCGGTTGCCGGTGATGGAGCTAGAGCAAAAGAAACTGTTGAAAATGACATTGTGAAAAATACAAAGGCTTTTAAAGAAGGCAACATCATTTATCTTGACCCTAACTATTGGTACTTATCAGGCGGCGGTTTAGAATCTGTTGATGCAATGGTTAAAGAAGTTTCAAAAGGCCTTAAGTAATATAAAGGAAATCCTGCCCTCGATTGAGGGCAGGATTTATTTATTTTCTAATAATAAAGCTGACTGAAAAATATATACTAACAAGAGGGGAACCAGGAAAATCTCGTAACAACTGCTTATAAGCTCCTCACAACCAAATAAGGTGAATAAATAGGATAAGGGCCCTTACACGCCAGTTTCAGCTGTCAGGGATTTATATGGGCAGTTATAGAAAGAAAATAACTTTTCAGTCAATCAAATAACAACGAGAAAATTAAGTTTCTTCCTATTATAATGTCATTTGCCTGGATACTTGATGCACTTTCAGGTTCCGGTGTGGTTTTTAAATTGTAATTTAAGTGAACTTTGGTAAATTGGACCTTTCATGGGTTGGAATAACAATCTAATAATTAACATTCATTTAAACCTGGAAATGATCGAATTCATCATACAATACTTCGGGGAATTTGGCGTCATTTACTATCAGGAAAAATAATTTAATAAAAGTTGATCAAACGAAGTCAAGAAGGGAATGATGTCGATTTACGCGAAATACGTTTATTAAACAGGCTTCAAAGCCGTTTGTTATTTTATGGAATTTTGGAATGGTATGACGAAGGAGATAGACGGGTGAAACTTATGCTGGCTTTGGTTCTGAAGGGGATACGAAAAGTGCGGAGGAGCCATGCATCAATGTAATCGTCAATCAATTTTCAACTGTCGAATTATCGGGAAAGATATCCTGGAAATATCAATAGTTATAAATGTTTGAAGATTTATATCTTTACATATTTTGTAATGTGCTGGTGTTTTTATTAAGAGTCGTTTATAATGGTAAAAGCCTGAAGGACGTGAAATTTATATAGTGACTGTCATCCGCAGTCACCCCAAAAAGTTACGGTGATATTTATTGGATTAAGACATGGAGTTCCTATATATTTGTTATAGGTGTACTGAACATTCGAGAAGGGCAAAACTCTGTAATTTTTTAAAAGGCTTGTTCATAAGCTAAGGAAGTGTTCTGGATATAAGGATTATAGATGTGACAAAAGGTGGTTTTCACAATCTTGACTATCCGAGTGAAAGAATGCTATCATAAGGTTTCCGATTTTCCGTCTTTTGTAAGTATGTAAAAATTTATATAAATAAACCACTAGATTAATAGAGGTGAAAGCATGAATAAATTTCTTAAAAAAAGCCAGCATTTATTTGCAGATAACATACTAGGCTTTTTCTTTATTGCGGTAGTCTTGTTTTGGATAAAAACTTATATTGGATATCGAATTGAATTTAACTTAGGTCTTGAAAATGGCCTGCAACAGTTCTTACTGTTCATAAACCCGATTAGTTCAGCCATTTTATTCTTTGGCCTTGCACTATTGGCTAGAGGCAAAAAATCGTTCAAATGGATCATCAGGTTGAACCTATTGATGTCCTTATGGTTATTCTTCAATATTGTATACTACCGTTCATTTACCGATTTCATTACATTACCAACCTTGACGCAAGTGCAAAATGCCGGGGATTTAGGACCGAGTATTTTAGAATTATTTAAAACCCATGATGTATTTTATTTCCTTGATACGGTTCTTTTGATCGTATTGTACAGATTCAAAGACTTTAAAGTGGAAGACTTCAAAGTCAAACGCCGTACAGTTGGAATGGTTTACCTAGCGGGTCTTGCAATTTTCGCTATCAATTTAGGACTTGCTGAAAAGGATCGCCCGCAATTATTATCAAGAACATTTGACCGGAACTATATCGTCAAATATTTGGGCATGTTCAACTATACGGTATATGATGCCGTTCAGAATACAAAAACATACGCTCAGCGTGCGACTGCAAATAGCACGGATATCGCAGAAGTGGTCAACTATACGAAGGCAACAAGCGCTGAACCGAACCCTAAGTATTTTGGGGCAGCTAAAGGTAAGAATGTCATATACTTGCATTTGGAATCCATGCAGAATTTCCTGATCGATTATGAGTTGAATGGAGAAGAAGTTACTCCATTTTTAAACTCACTTGCAGCAGATAAGTCAGATTTCATGCACTTTGATAATTTCTTCCATCAAGTAGGCCAAGGTAAAACGGCGGATGCTGAATTCATGCTCGAAAATTCCCTGTTCGGTTTACCACAGGGTGCAGCATTCACAAACCGATCCCAAAATACGTATCAGGCAGCACCAGCGATTTTAGGACAACAAGGATACACATCTGCTGTGTTCCATGGTAACTACAAATCTTTCTGGAACCGGGATAATATGTATAAGTCTCTTGGTTTTAATCAGTTCTTCGATGCAAACCATTATAATATGGAAAATAAAGAGGAAGTTCTAAGTTATGGATTAATGGATAAGCCTTTCTTTAAAGAATCGATTCCTATGTTAGAAACGCTTAAACAGCCTTTCTATACAAAATTCATAACGGTATCTCATCATTTCCCATATGCCATGGACCAGGAAAAAGCAACAATCGGTAAGCATACGACAGGCGATGCTTCCGTTGATAGTTACTTCCAAACTGCACGCTATGCCGATGAGGCGCTTAAAGAGTTTTTCGATTATCTGAAGGAATCCGGTCTTTATGATAACTCGGTAATCGTTATGTATGGTGATCACTATGGTATTTCCGAAAACCATAAAGAAGCCATGTCAAAAGTGCTTGGCAAGGATGTTGACGCATTTGAGAATGCCCAATTGCAACGTGTACCATTATTGATTCATGTTCCAGGTGTCGAAGGCGGGGAAATGCACCAATACGGAGGACAAATTGACCTTCTCCCGACTTTATTGCATCTGTTAGGAATTGAATCTAAAGATTATGTACAATTCGGTTCGGATTTATTATCAAAAGATCATAATGAAGTGGTACCTTTCAGGAATGGTGATTTTGTAACACCGGATGTCACTTCCATTAAAGGGAAATACTACGATACGGATACAGGGGAAATGGTCGAGGAAAATGATGACATCCTCAATTACAAGACGAGAGTTGAAACGATGCTCAATTTATCCGACCAAGTCGTGAACGGTGACTTACTCCGTTTCTATACTCCAAATGGCTTTAAACCAATTGACCCTGCTGATTATGATTACACATATGAAGAAGAAGGTTCAAAGGAAGACGGGACCGATAAAGATAAATAAGCTTAATGAAAAGAACAGGCAGGAAGCCATTGCTTCCTGCCTGTTTTTTATATGCAAAAGGAATATTATGCTTTGTTGGTCATCATGGCGATATACTTTCTTATTTCATCAGGCTTTCCTGCATATTTTTCTGCACGCCGTTCATCCTTTAAGATTTTATCTTTTGCTTTGTTCAGGATTTCTTCACCCATGGCTTGTGGCACGACCACGACTCCATCTATGTCCCCTATGATAATGTCCCCTGGAAATACGGTGACACCTCCACAGGAAATGGGGATATTGGTTTGTCCTACACCAGCCTTGCCGCTTGAGGCAACCGTCGTCCCTTTACTGAATACAGGGAAATTCAGATCTTTAACCGCTTTAAGATCACGAATGACACCATCAACTACGAGGGCGCCAATTTCCATTGTCTGCATCATGCCGACAACAAAGTCTCCTGCAATAGCCCGGTATGTATCGCCTTTGCTGTCAACGACTATTATATCCCCAGGACTTGCTTCGCCGATTGCTTTTAAAACCGCTGAATTATCACCGACGGGCATCTGTACGGTTAAAGCACGTCCGGAAAAATGATATTCTTCTTTTAAGGGTTTAATCGCTGATTCCAGATTGTTCAATCCTTCCATTGCATCTGAAATGGCCGTTGTAGGCAAATTCATGAACTGTTGAATAAGAGTATCCATGATATGATTCCTCCTTGAGTGTTAATGAATATAGCCTAATTATACACAAATTTTGTAATTTTCTAATAGTTTCGTGTTTGATAAAATGGTAAATCTGGTGTAATCATTAAATGAAGGGGGAGGGAAGTTCTGCTTATAGAAGGAGTTCAAGACAAATCCATGTTTAATCAATCGTTTGATTAAACTTTATAGACAGGAATGTATAAGGAAATCCCCTTCAGCAGCAAGTGTAATATCCATGGATGGACGTGGTCACTTAACCTGTTTTATTAAAGGGGATTATACTTCCGATATTAAAAATGTGCCTATGGGTTTCAATCGTGGTGAAGGTTTTGAATAAGGAGGTCATATCGAAATATCGTATTTTCATATTTTTGCGTTTTGCCTTCTTGTCCCGTATGTACTTTTTTACTTCATTCGCCTATTGTCACAAAGAGGGAAATGTCAGTATGTCCCCTCGTTTTCTTGAATGCAGGGGTATTGAAGCGGTCCTTAGTGGAACCAGTATGCGGGAGGTCGCTAAAGAGGTTTTCAACAATCTTCAAAGCAGGAGCAAAATCAAGACGGACGTAGCCAATGTAAGCCAAATGGGGCTTAAAACTTCTGGATGAATGATTAAAAAAATGATTCCTGCGATTGTGGCAGCCTGCTGTATGGTCATATTTCTAATGAAGTGTACACCAGCTTTAAAACAGGCTTTAAGTAGAGGCATGTGATTCATTTTCATTCCTCCTTTTTCTTTCAATAATATGACCAGGCATAAAAGAAAATACATGGGGATTCGTTTTCTGCTCAAGTATTATGGGTATAGTAAAGGTAAAATAAAAGGAGGAATCATAGGTGGTTATTGTATATATTAGTCTTGCCCTCTTTATCGGATCGATTATCTATTTTGCCTTTTTCGCTTTCAAAACATTTAAGGATTCCAAACCGACAATTGAAAATTTGAATAAAACTGTTACACGCATTCAGGCAAAAACGGAGCAGATTAAATCTGAGACGGACCAACTCGCCATGACACAGCAAGGAATCACTGATGATGTTCAATATAAAAAAGAGGCCGTACAATATACGGTTGATGCTGCTAAACAAACACCGGAGCCCTTCAAAAATATTTGGTTTTCAATAAAAGGTGACAAGTGGAAGCTTAGAAACAGAGCATAAGCGTTTCGATTTGGAGTATATGATATAGTCTTGAAATAATAAGTTTCAAGGATTCCTCGTTTGAATTTTACCGGTAGGGTCCAAGAGAAAGCGGAGGATTCTGCGTAAAAGGAGGGGAAAAAGCCCGGGAGGTTATGATACATGACCTTTTGGGCTTTTTCTGTAATTGGAGGGAAAAAGGGCTTTGGTTCAAATCGTGATTGAATGATTATTTGAAGTGCAATGGCCAACGAATAAAAAAATGAAAAGGTTTTACGAAATTATCGATGCGTTTGGTATTCGTCGGTTTTATTTTGGTTGGAACTATCGGCTTGAAGGTCACTTCTTCTGAATAATTTATCGTCTCCTCGCAAATATTAATATTAAATTATTTTAGAGGAGTGAAGAAAATGAATTATAAAGCGATGGTATCAAGTGCGATGATGGCTTTAGTGATTACAGGTTGTTCACCTAATGATAAAGAAGATGCCAGTGAAAATCTTGGCCTGAATCGTACCAATCAGGATAATTTGGATAATCCGATGAATGTAAGCGATACAAGGCAAAATACAAATAATAATAATAATGAAAATGATAATGGTGTAAACGATATGAGGGTTTCCGAAGATATCGCAAATCGTGTCGAAGCTTTGAAGGAAGTGAAGAACGCCAGTGTCATCGTGACTGAAAATAATGCATATGTAGGGGCAGTATTAAAAGACGGCGGGGATAAGGATATCCCGAATGACCTTAAAGAAAGGGTTGCTGATGCAGTAAGGGGAGCCGATCCGTCGGTGGACCAAGTTTATGTGTCGGCGAACCCTGACTTTGTTCAAAGAATAGATGAGTATGCGAATGATGTCGAGAATGGAAAACCCGTTGCGGGATTCGCTGACGAGTTCCGTGAAATGGTAACACGCATTTTTCCAACCCAAAGGTAAGTGGTAATAGTTAATTGAATGAAAACTCTAAGACTTATCCGTTGATTTCGTGCTTTCTGAAGGCGTGGAATTCGGATAGGTCTTTTCCTGTTTTAAGAAAAAAATCACCTTTGAATGTGTTTTAAGGATATCGGTGAATTATGACTAACTTTATAGAGGGTGGTTACACTAAAAAAACTAAGTACAAGTAATAGGGGGGTGGAATAGTGAGGTTTTTTAAGGACAGGAAGGATAAGGATGCAGCAACCTTTCAGGTTTCTTCCAAGGATTTTCAGGAACTTCTTAAAAAGTTTGAAGCATCTAATGATTTTCTTACCTTCCAATACCCGAATGAAGACGACTTTACCATCTCCTATTTCAATTCACTGGTTAGTGAACAACAGCTCCATGAACATGTACTGACTGCCATTTCGAATCAACCTAAGAAGGATCTTAAGCAATTAAAAGGCGAAATTCCGATGGAAGATATGAAATTGACGGCTGATATAAATGACATTCAAAGGTTGGTTTTGGCCGGATCGGTCATGATTCAATACAAGAAAGATGATGAAATGTGTTTGTTGGTTCCATGTGTTCATAGTGTGAAAAGGCAAATTTCCACACCCGAGTCCGAGTATACGGTCGTTGGGTCCAAGGAGGCTTTTGTTGAATCGCTTGATTCGAATTTGAATCTGATTCGTAACCGTTTGCCCACTCCTGAATTGCAGTCCAAGGAATTTCGGGTCGGGAGCATCTCGCAAACAAGGTTAGCCGTTCTCTACATAGATGGGATAGTAAATCAACAGATCATTAATACAGTCATGCAGAGAATAGAAGATATAGAATATGATACGATCGTCGATATTTCGTTTGTAAGCCAGATGATCACGGATAATCGGAATTCGATGTTTCCGCAACTGATTGATACGGAGCGGCCCGATCATCTGGCTAGTGTATTATCGGAAGGGAAAATAGGGATCATGCTGGATGGATCTCCTCATGTATTAGTTGGTCCCAATACCATCATTTCGTTCTTTTCGTCATTTGAAGATTATTTTCAAATTTGGAATCTCGGTACTTCATTCCGTTTGATTCGGCTTTTCGCAGTGCTGTTTTCCGTTTTGTCATCACCTCTGTATGTTGCCGTTTTAACGTATCATTATCAGGTGATTCCAACGGATTTGCTACCCATCTTAATATCATCCAGGGGCGTGATCCCTTTTCCGCCGATTTTGGAAGCGATCGTGCTGGAAGGGACGATCGAATTGCTCAGGGAAGCAGCGGTCAGGCTGCCAGCTAAGGTTGGCTCCACCATCGGTATTGTTGGCGGAATAGTCATCGGTACAGCTGCTGTGGAAGCGGGATTTGTCAGTAATGTCTTGTTGATGCTTGTCGCTTTGGCTGCCTTGGCTTCATTTACGGTGCCGATTTACCAAATCAGTAATACGATTCGCCTTATCCGCTTTCCTTTTCTAATTGCAGCCCAGTTATACGGACTGTTTGGAATAGCTTTATGCAGTGCATTCATTTTAAGTCATTTATTGAAATTGACTTCGCTTGGCAGTCCATATTTAGATCCTCTTTACCCGTTAAGGATTCATGACTTTAAAGATAGTCTGATTCGCCTCCCTTTTTCAAAGCAGAAAAAACGCCCGCAATTTCTGCGGACGGAAAACCCACTAAGGATGAGGAAGAAGACGGAAACTCAAAAATCCCAAAGTGATATTGATGAATAAGGTGTAGAAAGCGGTGAGAAGGTATGGAAGTCAAACCAAATGAAACTAAACAAATATCCCCATTTTTTGTTTTTTTCCTTATGCCAGGCATGCAGATTGGCGTAGGGGTATTGGGGTTTGAACGGGTCATAGCGAAAGAGGCTGGCCAAGACGCATGGATATCAATCATAATTTCAGGGTTAATCATAAATGTTCTGCTTTGGATGTGTTTCAAGCTTTTAGGCAGGGGCCCCAAAACACTTGATTTGGTTGCCATCCATAAAGATTTGTTTGGTAAATGGGTAGGAAATGCTTTCAATATTTTATTCATCCTCTACTTCATAATGATCTCCATCATACTTATCAGGACTTATTTAGAGGTCATTCAGGTTTGGATGTTCCCTGGTGTTAATGTCCTGATGCTATTAACCTTCATTCTTATTCTCCTGTATAGTTTTGTGACAGGAGGGTTCAGGGTCATAACTGGTTTTTGTATAATCGGGCTTATTATTGGATCACCATTATTCCTTTTGAATTATTTTCCATTGAAGCACGCCCACTTTGAAAATTTGGGTCCTTTTCTTGATCATTCCTTTTTGGAAATCATGAAGGCCTGTAAGAAAATGACCCTGAATTACCTTGGTTTTGAATTACTCCTGATTTATTACCCATTCATTAAAAAGCGTGAACACTCTCAAAAGTGGGCACACTTAGGGGTGTTGTTTACTATGTCGATATATTTAATGTTTATTATTGTTTCATTAGCCTACTATCATCAAGATCAGCTGAAAGATGTAATATGGGCAACTTTGACGTTATGGAAAATTGTAGACCTTCCATTCATTGAAAGGTTCGAATACATAGGGATTTCCGTTTGGCTGTTCATGGTGCTGCCGAATGTTTGTTTAGGGGTTTGGGCAGCAAGCAGAACAGCGAAAAGAGCATTTGGATTCAGACAGAAAAAGATGTTGGTTTTCATCCTGCTTATCATTTTAGCTTCCTGCCTTTTTTTGGATAACCGCTATAAAATCGATAGGTTTAACACGATCAGTTCACAAATAGGCTTTTATATCATTTATTTGTATCTTCCTCTCTTATTCATATGGCAGTCGATCGTCTATAAAGTTAGGGGGGATAAATCATGAAAATCAAACTCCTCATGATTACATTAGCTTGTTTCTTGATGACGGCGTGCGGTGTGGAAAAGCAAATATTAGAAGATATTTTAATTGCTGAAGTCGTAGGTTATGATGATGCCGGAGACAATAAAATCAAAGGTACGGTCGTTGTCAGCGTTCCTCAGCCTGGTGAGGAAGCAGATCTAGGTAATGAAGTATATGAATCGATTTCCCATGATATAAAGGCAGCCCGCCAGCAAGAAAATGCAAAGACACCATTCCCGATTGTCGGCGGGAGGCTGACAGTCATTCTCTATGGTGAAGAGTTGGCGGGTAATGGGTTGAATGATTACGTCGATACATATCGGCGTGACCCGATGGTGGGACGGGATTTGTATTTAGCGATCGTTCATGGTAAAGCTGAGGATGTAGTTAAAATGGAACCGAAGTTGATTAAAACTCCAGGGGTTCAAGTAAAAGAACTGATCGAACAGAATATCCGAACTAATTTGCCTGATGTAGATTTGCACAGGTATTTATATGCAGTTCATGGTAAAGGGATCGATCCGGTCCTGCCCTTATTGGAAACTGCAGAAGACCATATACAGGTAAAAGGGATCGCCCTGTTTAAAAGTGATAGGTATATTGGTAAATATATCCCTTATGAGGATGGGTTTTTATTCAAAGTCCTTAGTGAAAACTTTAAGCTGGGGAATTATGAAATTAAATGGAAGGAAAATGACTATACAGATATCAATAACGTGGAGTCACGTGTCCATTATGATTTCTCGAATGTAAATCAAGACCCCAAAGTCAGGATTGAAGTGAAACTAAAAGCAAGTTTGCTAGAGGTCCAAGGTTATGACTTGGGCAAAGGGGTCGACCTGAATAAAATAGAGGCCAGGGCTGAACATGTCATTGGTAATAAATTAAATGAGATGGTAACCATGTTTCAGGAAAACAATATAGATCCGATTGCACTGGGTGATCACGCTAAAAGTAAAACAAGAAATTTCGATCAAAAACATTGGGAGGGGGCATATCCCCATATTCCCATCGAGGTGGATTTGGACATTGAAATGATTCAAACCGGAATTGCGGAATAAAAGAAGAATATTCTGAAGTTTCTCCCTTTATAATAGGGTATTGGTGTAATGATTATGTCAATGCGTTTAAAGAGGGGAGGAAAGGCATGGACAAAGCATGGTGGAAAGAGGCAGTTGTGTATCAAGTGTATCCAAGGAGTTTTATGGATAGTGATGGAGATGGGATAGGGGATTTAAACGGGATCTTGATGAAACTCGATTATTTACAAGAGCTGGGTGTGAACGTGATATGGCTATCCCCCATTTATCAATCTCCCAATGATGACAATGGGTACGATATCAGTGATTATCGATCAATCATGACTGAATTCGGGACAATGGCTGATTTTGATAGGTTGCTGAAGGCGGTGCATGAACGTGGGATGAAGATCATGATGGATCTGGTGGTCAACCATTCTTCAGATGAACATTCGTGGTTCATTGAATCCCGATCCTCAAAAGATAATCCAAAGCGTGATTATTATATTTGGAAACCTGGAAGGAATGGGGAAGAGCCAAATAATTGGGAGTCCATTTTTAAAGGTTCGGCATGGGAATATGATGAAGGAACGGATGAATATTATTTACATTTATTCAGCAAGAAACAACCTGATTTAAACTGGGAGAACCCTAAGCTCCGTGAAGAAATCTACAGCATGATGACTTGGTGGCTGGATAAGGGTGTCGATGGATTTCGGATGGATGTCATCAACTTCCTTTCAAAAGATCAGAGCTATTCAGATGGATCCGTTCATCATGAGAAGCAGTATGGTGATGGAAGCCCCTTTTTCCTGAATGGACCGCGCATACATGAGTTTTTACAGGAAATCAATCAACGGGCACTTTCTCGATATGACGTGATTACCGTTGGGGAGATGCCAGGCGTCACACCGGAGGAAGCACAATTGTTTACAGGTAAAGATCGTGGTGAGCTACATATGGTCTTTCAATTCGAACATATGGATTTGGGGTGCGGACCAGAAGGGAAATGGAGTAACGATAAGTGGAAGCTAAGCGATTTAAAGCGAATTCTTTCCAAGTGGCAGACTGGTTTGGAGGGGAATGGCTGGAACAGTTTATACTGGAACAATCATGATCAGCCCCGGGTTGTCTCAAGGTTTGGAAATGATGGAAAGTATCGTATTGAAAGCGCAAAGATGCTTGCCGCTTGTCTTCATATGCTTCAGGGGACACCTTATATATATCAAGGGGAAGAGTTGGGCATGACCAATGTTACATTTGAAAGCATCGATGAATACCGGGATATTGAAACGTTGAATTCATATGACGAACTCGTCAATTCGCGTGGCTGGTCAAAAGAGCGGATGATGTCAGCCATTCACGCCCGCAGCAGGGATAATGCGAGGACACCGATTCAGTGGAATGACTCCCGGAACGCAGGATTCACAAATGGGAGTCCATGGATTAAGGTTAATCCCAATTTTCCCGAGATCAATGCGGAAAAAGCCTACAATGATCCGAATTCCATTTTTCATTTTTATAAAAGGCTTATCCAAATACGCAAGAATCATGAAATCGTCGTTTATGGCCGTTTTGAACTGCTCTGTCCAGATGATGAACGAATATTTGCCTATACGAGAACGTTTGAAGAAGAAAAGCTGTTAGTGCTATGCAACTTTAAAGAGGAGCCGGCCTCCTATTCTTTGCCTGAAGAGCTGCATGCATATTCTGCTACAAGGCTGATCGGTAATTATGATCAGGAAGAAGAAGGAATCTCCACCAAACCTCTGCGTCCATATGAATGTCGTGTTTATCATTTGAAATGAAAAAAGGACCTGTTCTTCCCCGTTTAGAGAAGAGCAGGTCCTTTTACGTATTATTTGGATTTAAGGTCACATTCCTCAAGGGGAATTATTTTCGTTTTATGCTTAATTTTATAGCCGAACCATAGGACGAAAAATAGAATCAAGCCAATGTAGGAAACGAACATTGAATTCCAATCTATCCCATTGCTGCTGAAGGCTTGATAGCCTTGTCCAATGATAATGATGATACAAAGGACAAGTGCGAATATAGGTCCGAATGGGAAGCCTTTGGCCCGGTATGGTAAAGCATTCATATCAAGGCCTTGAGCTACGTAGGCTTTGCGGAACCGATAATGGGCAATCGCAATCCCGACCCAGGTGACGAATCCGGCCATGCCTGAAGCATTCAATAACCAGATATAAACAACACCATCTCCGAAAAATGAAGCTAAGAATGCAACGCAGCCAACTAAGGAAGTCACGATAAGTGCATTCACTGGTACTCCTCTTTTATCTAACTTGCCAAGGAATTTCGGTGCTTTCCCATCACGCGCCAAGTCCCATAGCATACGGGTTGAAGCGTACATGCCAGAGTTACCGGCAGAGAGTACAGATGATAAAATGATCGCGTTCATGATGGATGCAGCAAATGCAAGGCCCGCACGTTCAAATACAAGCGTGAATGGACTTACGGCAACATCTTCACTCAATAAACGTGAATCCGTAAACGGTATGATCATTCCAATTACAAAAATTGCAAGGATATAGAATAAGATGATGCGCCAGAAAACGGATCTGATCGCTTTAGGGATATTTTTTTCCGGATCCTCACTTTCACCAGCCGTCACTCCAAGCAATTCAGTTCCTTGGAAAGAAAAGCCAGCTGCCATGAATACGCCTAGAATCGTGAAGAACCCCCCGTTAAAGGGACCTTCGCCCATTGTGAAATTGGAAAAACCAATTGGGTCTTTCCCACCCATGATTCCGAGGATGATCAAGACACCAGTGATCAAGAATATGACGACCGTCACGACTTTGATCATGGCAAACCAGAATTCCGTTTCCCCAAAACCTTTAACGGACATGTAATTGATAAGAAACATTGTAATTAACGCAATGGCACTCCAGATAAAGGAAGGACTATCCGGGAACCAGAACTTCATAATTAAGACAACGGCTGCTAATTCAGCGGCAATGGTGATTGCCCAGTTATACCAGTAGTTCCATCCAATCGCAAAACCGAAAGACGGATCGACGAATTTGGATGCATAGACACGGAACGAACCGGCCACTGGCATGAACGCTGCCATTTCTGCAAGACTTGTCATTAAGTAATAAACCATGATGCCGATAATCGCGTATGCCACCAAGGCACCGCCGGGTCCGGCTGAATGAATGGCACCGCCACTTGCTAAAAATAAACCTGTTCCAATCGTTCCACCTAATGAAATCATCATCAAGTGCCGCGCTTTCAGGCTCCTTTTCAATTCAGTAGGGCTTGATGCTTGTTGTGAATTTGCCAATTGATGTTACACTCCTTTTTATTGGAAGGGAACGAAATATAAAAAAACAGCAGTCGAAAAAGATCGACGGCTGTTTATAATAAACCCGTTTATCCTTCCGAAGATAGCTCCCCACGCTTTTAGAAAAAACGTGACAGTGATGTTCCTGTTCGGAAACACCGCCAGCCAAGGTATACATGGAATATACCCAAACTTCGGCAACTTATCCTTTCAAACGGAGTCTTTAATTTTCCAGAATCTCGTCCGTTTTACTTTTATAAGCTGCAGCCTCTAACTCATCGGTAAATGAGGAAGTATTCAATTTTCTTAAATCGTTGCGCCATCTTGTAATTGACGACGGACGATTATACTCATGAAATTCATGCAATAGCTAATAGATTGCTAGTAATTGAGTAAACTTTACTATATCAAAATTATAAAATAATCTCATGGATATCGCAATGATTATTTTATGTGGTTATTTTTTCCTAGTTCAAGAAAGTCTGGAAGATTTGATGATACAAAAGTAAAGCTATTCTTAGCGTTATTAAACGCTCCTTCTTTTTATAAGGGCGTATTCCAGTTTTACATGTTTGACCACTTCGGGATTCTCGAATAGATCCACTGCCATTTTCCCAATCCATTCCAGCGGTAAGGAAATGGTCGTGATTTCGAGCATTTCACTCAGGCTATCATTATTGAAGCCGAGAATGGCCACATCTTCAGGTACCCTCAAGCCAGATTTCTTAGCTGTTAGAATGAAGCCTGCCGCCGTGTCATCATTAGTGATGATGATGGCCTCAGGTTTATTCATCATCGAATTCCAATCCTGAAACAATTGTTCACCGTCTTTGATGTGATAACTGCCTTCAAACAGCCAATCTTTATTGTTTATAAGTTGATGTTTACTCATGATATCGTTAAAAGCCTTTGTACGGAGAGAACTGTTTCTGCTCTTTTTACGGCCAAGACTGTATCCGATTTTCTGATAACCTTTAGCAATCACGTATTCAAGGGCACAGGAGAAAGCTGCATAATGATCAACGCTGATGGATGAGAATTCAGCCTGGGCTGTATCTTCACATAAGATAATCGGTCCATATTTTTGATACTCCAAGAGGATTTTCATTTCCGAAATTCTTGAACAAACGATAATGCCATCGAGTTGCTTCATTTGCAGCATATTCAAAGCCTGGATTTCTTTCTCTCTTTCGTAATGGGTCTGAAAGATGACTAGATGACAGCCGATTGCATTCGCCTGTTTAGAAATTCCGTTAACGATTGCCCCGTAATATGGGTGATTGGTGAAGGGGATGATGATGCCGATAAGATTTGTTTTGCCTTTAGAAAGATGGATGGCGTTGATGTTTCTTGAATAATTCAAACGGTCAATGGCTTGTAAAACGCTCGCTCTTTTTTCAGGGCTTACATAAGGATGGTCATTCAATACACGGGACACTGTTGAGACAGATACACCAGCACTTTGAGCAATTTCTTTAATATTTGTCATGGGATCACCGTATTTTCTTTTTTTATATTGTACAGTATGAAACCCATTTCATAGCAAGAGAACACAGTGGGGCTGCTGAGGATTTCTTCAAATAAGGTCTTGTTCTGGTATGGGTTTCATCCTTTAAGATTGGTTTAAGTCTTAGAGGAGGAGGAGATCATGATGGTCCAAACTTTAATTACCCTGTTTGTACTTTGCGGAATCGAATTGGGATTGGCGTACCTGGCAATTTCATTGAAGTCGGAAAAATGAGTGGCAGCGCACATGGAATGACGGAATGCCCGTCGGGAATTACGCGATTTACTCTGTATTCCACGGCATTAGGCGTGAAATTCGCCATTTTCCTAGTGAATAATAAGGAATTACTCGTGAATTCCGCATTTACTCGTGAATTTTGGCACTTTACTCGTGAAATCCGCGCTTTTACTCGTGAATTTTGACACTTTACTCGTGAAACCCATGCATTTACTCGTGAATTTCACGTTTTCCCGCCATAAACAATCGAAATAGCCCCTCAAGTTTATTTTCACCATTAAAACTCCACAATATAAATATAACTTCATCACGTTTCATGTTATGGAAGAGGGAACTCTTCTTCATAGAAATGACTGACTGTCCGGAAGGTGCACGTGATTTTCCGGACAGTTTTTTGCTGTTTGTAAAATCATTCGGTGAACTCAGATCCCGAAGTTATTTTTGGGGATTTTTAATAAATGATTAATCTGCTTTATGAAAAAATTGTTGCACTTTTTTCATATACTTGTGTATAGTATAAAATAAGTTGTGTAGAGGAAACTTTTTAGCATTTGCGACAATGTAAAAAAATTTACGCTTAATTTTGCACATGGCAAACATTTTTAGAGAGATGAAAAAGGGAGGGAATATGGATGGGTTTTCTAAAATCTATTGGGGGCGTGCTTGCTGCATTGCTGATTTTAACGGGGTGCGGCAATGACGCGGCCGAAAGGGATAAAGGCAGTAGCAAGTTGAATGTCGTTGCAACAACGGGAATGATTGGGGACTTGGTTGAGAATATCGGCGGTAAACATGTAGAGGTCACAAGTTTAATGGGACCGGGAGTCGACCCCCATCTATATAAAGCGACACAGGGTGATGTGAAGACACTGGATTCGGCTGATATGATTTTTTATAACGGTGTGCATCTTGAGGGGAAAATGACGGATATATTTGAAATGATGAGCAAGGATAAACCGACGATTGCCGTAACGGAGGATTTCAAGGAGGACCAACTTCGAAAAGTTAGTGCGAAGGAACATGATCCCCACGTATGGTTTGATGTAAAGCTTTGGATAGTAGCGGCGGAAGCAGTTAAGAAAGAGTTGATTGCTACTGATCCGGACCATGAATCAAGTTATCGTGAAAATTATGAAGAGTACGTACTGCAGTTGGAGGAACTTGATAAATATGTTCAAGAAGAAATAAATGAAATACCAGAAGATCAACGGGTGCTCGTTACAGCACATGATGCTTTTGGATACTTCGGCCAGTCATATGGTCTGGACGTAAGAGGGCTTCAAGGGATCAATACATTATCGGAATATGGATCAAAAGATGTGACTGATATGCGGAATTATCTTGTAGAGAACAAAATAAAAGCGATTTTCATTGAGTCTAGCGTGCCAAGGAAGGCTATCGAGGCTGTGATTCAAGGTGCCGGGAAGCAGGGCCACAAAGTGGAAATTGGCGGTGAATTATTCTCGGATGCAATGGGTGAAAGAGGGACGGAAGAAGGAACGTATATCGGAATGGTCCGTCATAATACCGACACCATCGTCCGTGCTTTGAAATAAGGGGGAGAAAAAATGTATCAATCAGCTTTGAAGGTCGAGAATTTAACGATTGCTTATCATAAGAAACCGGTTGTTGAAGATGTCTCATTTGAGGTGCCTGAAGGGAATTTAATTGGTATCATTGGCCCCAATGGAGCAGGGAAATCCACTTTGATAAAGGGGATACTCGAATTGATTCCAAAAATTTCGGGAGAAATCACAATAAAGGGATCTACTTATAAATCGATGAGGAAGAGTATCGGCTATGTACCGCAGCGGGAGTCAGTGGATTGGGATTTTCCGACCAACGCACTCGATGTCGTGATGATGGGCAGATATGGTCATCTCGGATGGCTGAAGCGACCAGGGAAGGGCGAAAAGCAGAAGGGGATGGAGTGCCTTGATAAGGTGGGGATGGCTGAATACGCTAACCGCCAAATCAGCCAGCTATCAGGCGGGCAGCAGCAAAGGATATTCCTGGCCCGTGCATTGGCACAGGAAGCGGATATTTATTTTATGGATGAACCGTTCGTAGGGGTGGATGCCGCAACAGAGAAAGCAATCATACAATTGCTGATGGAATTGAAGGAAAAAGGCAAAACCGTTCTGGTTGTGCACCATGATCTTTCCACCGTGAAGGAATATTTCGACTGGACGATGTTATTGAATAAAAAGGTGATGAAAATAGGACCGACAGAAGAAGTGTTCATTCCCGAATACTTGCAGGCAACATATGGAGGCCGCCTAGCGATACTATCAGACACAAAGTCCGGCCTGTTATTAAAATGAGGTGTACACGATGAATATACTGGATATTATTACCGATCCAAATACAAGGTGGATTTTGCTTGGCACGATGTTCCTAGGATTAAGCAGTGGGGTCATCGGCAGTTTTGCCTACCTCAGAAAGCAGTCTTTGCTTGGCGACACACTAGCACATGCAGCGTTACCAGGTATCTGTGTCGCCTTTATGTTAACTGGAGTGAAATCCACTTCCTATTTTCTTATAGGAGCTGCCCTGGCTGGCTTAGTGGCTGTTTTCTTGATCAGTGTGCTAACGCGATACAGTAAGATCAAGCAGGATGCGGCCTTGGGAATCGTCTTATCTTCCTTCTTTGGCTTCGGAATTGTCATGCTTACACAGATTCAGCAGAGCGAGTATGGAAACCAGAGTGGATTGGATACCTTTTTATTCGGGCAGACGGCTTCAATGGTCATGTCCGATGTATATATGATGATGACGGTTTCCTTTATACTCATTTTCACTTGTACCGTGTTTTTTAAAGAATTCAAATTACTATCCTTTGACCCTGGTTTTGCTAAGGGAATGGGATTGCCGGTTGTTTTTCTGGATTATTTCATCATGATGCTGATCGTGGCAGCTGTAGTGATCGGTATCCAGGCTGTAGGCGTCGTGTTGATGGCATCTTTACTAATCACGCCAGCTGTTTCTGCGAGGTATTGGACGGAGCGGCTGCATATCATGGTCATCCTGTCCGGTGTATTCGGAATGTTGAGCGGTGTGTCTGGAACGTTGATCAGTACCTCAGTGAATGATTTGCCAACAGGACCTTTAATTGTCTTATCCGCGACGGTATGGTTTTTCTTTTCCATGCTTTTTGCACCTAAACGCGGAGTGCTTTCATCTGTATGGAGAAGGGTATCGACAAAAAAGAAATATTCTCTCGAACAGGATAGAAGGAAAAGGAGCCACTCATCATGAATGATTTTTGGATTATTTTAGTCGGAGCATTGGTGGCGAGTTCTTGCAGTGTTTTAGGATGCTTTTTGATAGTCAGGAAAATGACGTTGATAGGGGATGCCATCAGTCATTCCGTTTTGCCGGGAATCGTATTGGCATTTTTAATAACCGGGACTCGTGACTCGGTTCCAATGCTGATTGGGGCAGCTGCTCTAGGTTTACTTACAGTATTCTTAATCCAGCTGTTCCAATCGTCGGGTGTTCAATCTGACGCAGCGATCGGGATTGTATTCACTTCCCTTTTTGCAATGGGGATCGTACTCGTGAGCTTGTATACGCAACAAATAGATTTTGACTTGGAACATGTCCTTTATGGCGAAATAGCCTATACTCCCTGGAACACGATGACCATCGCGGGAATCGAGGCTGGACCAAAAGCTGTTTGGATCGTCGGCGGTTGCTTCATCCTGAACCTCATCCTGATTTTCCTTTTCTTCAAACAGTTTAAACTCGTATCCTTTGATCCATCACTTGCGGCTGCAATGGGAATTCCTGTACTGTTCTTTCATTACTTATTGATGAGCCTCATTTCACTGACAACTGTAGCTTCTTTTGATAGTGTAGGTTCCATTTTAGTAGTTGGAATGCTCATCATACCTGCGGCAACGGCTTATCTGCTGTCAGACCGTTTAAGCCGTATGATATTGGTCAGTATCGGGGTCGGGGTGCTAAGTTCCATCATCGGTTACTATTCAGCTACCATTATGGATGCTTCGATATCCGGTTGCATGGTGGGATCGGCCGCCATATTATTCGGATTGGCCTTTCTCTTTTCCCCAAGCCATGGATTGGTCAGCAGATTGCTGAAACGGAGAAAATCAAAGGAATCACATGTATAACTCCCCCTGCCTACAGGCTTCATGGAAATAACTCCGTGAAGCCTGTAAACTATTCTTCTATATAGTTGTGATTTTATTTGTTTAAAGTATAATGAATAAGTGTATTTATAGTTGTATCGCAGGAGCCTTTTTAAGGGAGAGTTAAGCATGGAAGAACAAAATAAATTTTCATCACGAATAGATTTTTCTTTGGTCACAATATTGCTGTTATTATGCGTTGGAAGTTGCTTAGCAATCTATAGTGCCCAAACGACTGGACAGTACGTTGAAAACTTCTTAATTAAACAAATTTTTTGGTATATAGTGGGGATTGGAATCGTATTAGGGTTCATCACCCTGGATTCGGATCAGCTGAAAAAAATCTCTTGGTATGCCTATGGCTTCGGATTATTTTTGCTTTTTTTGCTGATCATTATGCCAGATTCCATCGTTCCTGTCCGGAATGGTGCGAAAAGTTGGTTCATCATTCCGGGAATCGGTTCGATTCAGCCATCGGAATTCATGAAGGTTTTCCTGATCCTGGCTTTAGCGAATGTCATCTCGAACCATCATCTCAAAAACACGTTGAAAACAATTCAAACCGATATTTGGCTACTTATTAAAATCGGTCTTGTGACTGGTGCCCCCTTATTGTTAATCATGCAACAGCCGGATTTGGGTACCTCGCTTGTCATCATGTCAATCATGCTCGGAATGATTTTCATATCAGGGGTATCATGGAAGATCCTGCTGCCGATCGTTTCGGGAGGAATTGTCGTCGCTTCCTTGGTCCTATACTTCGTCCTTTGGAAGCCGGAAATCCTGGAAAAATACCTAGGGGTAAAATCATATCAATTCGGCCGTATCTATTCTTGGCTGGATCCATATAATTATGCCAGCTCCGAAGGATATCACTTAACCAAATCATTACTGGCTATCGGCTCCGGCCAGACCACAGGCAAGGGAATCGGTTCGAGGGAAGTGTATTTGCCTGAGAGTCATTCGGATTTCATTTTCAGTATCATCGGTGAAGAATTCGGCTTCATCGGATCAAGTATCATTATTTCCTTGTTTTTCCTATTGATTTACCATATAACAAAAACGGGAATGGACACGAAAAATAACTTCTATACATATATCTGTGTTGGCGTTATAAGCATGTTGACGTTTCATGTTTTTCAGAATATCGGCATGACTGTAGGCCTTTTACCGATTACGGGGATTCCGCTTCCATTTGTCAGTTATGGAGGAAGCTCGCTAATGGGGAACATGATGGCCATGGGCTTAATATTCAGCATTCGGTATCACTATAAGAAGTATATGTTTTCAACGGATATCTAAATGGAAAGCCGGCCCACCATGGGCCGGCTTTATTTGTAGCAAAAAAACAAAAGGAGCAGAATCCGCCCCCTGAATGTTTACTTATTGAAGGTTCGATCCAGAAGGAAATTGATTTTTATATCCGGAAAATTGTTGGTACGATTGGCCTAAGCTGGTAGCTTGCGCCTTTTCTAAACTATACCAGCCTTTTTCAAACATAAGGTTATAGAGCTCACGCTGCATCTCCTGATTTTCTTTTGATACGGAGAAAATGTCTTGGAATAATGCTTGGTTACTCATTTCATGCAAGGCAACGGAAAAGGAGTTACAAAAGTACTTTTCAGTTGTAAGCATATCATTTATAAAATCCCTGTCATTCATTTGCGGTGTCTTGGCTACAGGAGATTCTGGATTTTGGACTTTGTTTTCATTGGGCATCAAGAACCCTCCTTTACTGGTATTGTTGTTGACCCTGAATTTGGTCCGGGTTCAAATGTTTCAAAATGGTATCGTAATGGCGTTGATGCATGAGACCGCACCGATTTAATGCATCAATGATTTGCGGGTCCTTGCATTGTGTGGCAAAAAAATGTGCTTTTTTAATCGCATTCAGATTCCATGCAAGCATATCGGTTAAGTATAAGCTATCTTTCACCGAAACCATTTCCGGCGGCTGCTTCATAAAGCCGGTGGACTGCTGTTGGCTGTTAAACGAATTTTGCTGTTCCATCATTCTACCTCCTTAAGTGTTCTTTAAACGAGCTTAATTTTCCCATAATGAAATTTATTTATTCTTGATTCTAAATATCTGAAAAATGAATTAAATGGTAAAATAATCTTGTGCATCTATTTTCCAAAATGATTTGGAGGGGAATGCAGATGGAAGCAATATTGAAAAATCTATTTCTTTTTTTATCAAAGAACAAAAGCATGACAAAGGCAGCGAAAAAATACGGGCTTCGGTTTGGTGCATCTCGTTTCGTGGCAGGAGAATCATTGAATATGGCATCCGGTGTGATTTCACATCTAAACCGGAAAGGGCTTGCTGTTACCCTTGATTATTTAGGTGAATTCATTGAAGATGAACATGAAGCAGGGAAGATGGCAGATGAGTGTATCGAAGCGATTCGCATGATTGGCAGAAATCAACTGGATTCACAGTTATCCCTGAAGTTGACCTCGATGGGCTTGGATGTGTCCGAACGGGTCGTAATGAATAACATGCGGAGGATTTTGGATGAAGCTAAAGCCCATCAGGTTTTCGTGACGCTTGATATGGAAGATTTTCCGCGCTGTCAGCCAACTTTGGATGTATTCAAAAACCTAAAGTCTGAATATAATGAATTGGGGACCGTAATCCAAGCTTATCTGTATCGGACTGAGAAGGATATTGAGGAGCTGGATGCATACCATCCGAATCTAAGACTTGTTAAAGGAGCTTATAAAGAACCAAGGGAAGTGGCTTTTCCCGAGAAAAAAGATGTGGATGAGAATTTCAAGAAAATTATCAAGCAGCATTTGCTGAATGGCAATTATACAGCAGTTGCCACACATGATGATAAAATCATCGATTTTACGAGGGACTTGGTCAAAGATCAGGGAATTCCCCGGGATCGATTTGAATTTCAAATGTTATATGGCATACGCAATGAAAAGCAGCTTGAGCTTGCAGAAGAAGGATATAAGGTAAGGGTATATGTTCCTTATGGTACGGATTGGTATGGATATTTCATGCGCCGCCTTGCGGAGAGACCGGCCAATATTGCTTTCGTTTTAAAAGGCCTATTCAAGAAATAGGAAGCGAGAGCCGCCCCGGATAAGGGACGGCTGCTCAAATTAAGAAGGATTTATTTTTTAAACTGATTGTTCTGGCTGTTCACTTTATTAATTCCATGTTGACGTTCAGCGCCAGGGCCGGCATTGCCTTTAACGCTTGCTGCACTTACGGCTGCTTTAGAAGGATTATCTTTACGCTTCATTTTATAAGTCACCTCCTGCACGGTTATTTTTTACTGAACGGAGGAGAAATAACCAAAGGAATTTGGAGAAAAAAATATTTTTTTTCCTGTTTAATCATTGCGGAATTTCCAAATATATTCTATATTAGTAATAAGAAAAAATATTCAAAAAATTTTTGGGTTAAAAATGAATGAGCATTCATTCAATACATTGCGTAAGGGGGATATGAACTTGGTTCGACAAATACGAAAGGCTGCTGTTCTAGGGTCAGGAGTTATGGGATCAGGGATTGCTGCACACCTTGCTAACATCGGCATTCCGACTTTATTATTGGATATTGTACCTCGTGAGCTCACTGAGGATGAAAAGAAAAAGGGTCTTACATTAGATAATAAACAAGTGCGTAACCGCATTAGCCAAACTGCGATTACTAAACTTTTAAAACAGAAACCAGCTCCGCTTTCGGCTAAGGGAAATATTGCGTTGATCGAGGCGGGAAACCTGGAAGATGATATAAGCCGTTTAAAGGATGTCGATTGGGTCATCGAAGTGGTCGTTGAGAAACTTGAGGTTAAGCAAAGTGTTTTTGCCCAGGTTGATCAGCATCGTAAACCAGGAAGCATCATTTCATCGAATACATCCGGAATTTCAATCGAAGCGATGGCAGAAGGCCGTTCGGAGGATTTTCAAAAGCACTTCCTGGGAACCCACTTCTTCAATCCGCCGCGTTATCTTAAATTGTTGGAAATCATCCCTACTGAAGCAACTTCACCAGAAGTGCTCGAATACATGAAACGATTTGGCGAAGATGTACTGGGGAAAGGTGTCGTCCAAGCCAAGGACACGCCAAACTTCATCGCAAACCGCATTGGCACTTATGGTTTATTGGTCACTCTCCGGGAAATGCAAAAAGGCGGATATAGTGTAGGTGAAGTCGATTCGGTTACAGGACCGTTGATCGGAAGGGCAACCAGCGCGACTTTCCGGACACTTGATGTAGTTGGATTGGATACCTTTGCACATGTTGCCAAAAACGTATATGACCAGGTGGATGGAGAAGAAAAAGAAGTTTTTAAAATACCTGATTTCATGAATGAAATGCTTAAGAATGGGTGGCTTGGAAGCAAGTCAGGACAAGGGTTTTTCTTGAAAAAAGGCAAAGAAATCCTTGAATTGAATCCCGAAACGCTTGAATACGATGCACGAAAAAAATTAAAAGCGCCGTCCATTGAAATGGCTAAACAGGCCAAGGGCTTGCCAAATAAAATGAAAGCGCTTGTTTATAGCGAAGACCGTGCTGGCCAATTGCTTTGGAATGTGCTGAATCCGGCGCTTGTGTATTCTGCCCAACTGCTTGGGGACATTGCGGATGACATCGTGGCAATCGACCAAGCGATGAAATGGGGATTCGGATGGTCCACTGGTCCATTTGAAACCTGGGATGCGATAGGTGTAGAGAAATCGGTAGCCCGTCTGGAAGCGGAAGGCATCACCGTTCCGCAATGGGTAAAGGATATGCTCGCCAAGGGAATCACTTCTTTCTATAAAGAAGAAAATGGCATAGTCCACTATTATGATAATGGTGAATATAAAGAAATTGTCGAAAATCCTAAGGTGATCAATCTTAAAGCAATCAAGAAGCAAAAAGGCGTAATCAAGAAAAACAGTGGTGCAAGCTTGATAGATATCGGCGATGGAGTGGCCCTTCTTGAATTCACTTCGCCGAATAATGCAATCGGTCTGGATATCATGCAAATGATCAATGCGGCGGTCGACGAAGCGGAAGCGAATTTTAAAGGCCTTGTCATCGGAAACCGAGGCAAGAATTTCTGTGTAGGCGCCAATATTGCAATGATGTTGATGGAAGCGCAAGATGACAATATTTTTGAACTCGATATGGTCATCAGCCAATTCCAAAAGGCGATGCTGAAAATTAAGTACAGTGCAGTTCCTGTAGTGGTTGCCCCGTTTAATATGACACTTGGCGGGGGTGCTGAAGTATCCCTTCCGGCTGCGCGCATCCAGGCAACGACTGAAACATATATGGGACTGGTGGAAGCTGGTGTAGGTTTGATCCCTGGCGGCGGCGGGACTAAAGAACTTTATGTGAAGACATTGAGGAATATGCCGAAGGGTGTCGACTTTGATTTACAGAAAGTGGCCAACCAAGTATTTGAAACGGTCGCCATGGCAAAGGTTTCGACCTCTGCTGAGGAAGCACGCGGGAATAATTTCCTTAATTCATATGATGGAATAAGTGTGAATGCGGATCATCAACTATATGATGCGAAGCAGGCTGTCATTTCCATGTATGAACAAGGTTATACCGCTCCTGCCCGCACAAAGATTCCTGTCGTTGGTGAAACAGGATATGCCGCACTTCTCTTAGGGGCGGAATCCATGCGCCTTTCTGGATTCTTATCCGATCATGACCTTGTCATAGCCAAAGAGCTTGCATACGTCCTGGCAGGGGGGAAACTCCCGTTTGGCACGGAAGTAGATGAACAGTATATCTTGAACCTGGAAAAACAAGCGTTCCTAAAACTGATTTCGATGCCGAAATCTCAAGCAAGGATGCAGCACATGCTCGTTAAAGGGAAACCACTCCGTAATTGATGTTTAGATGAAGATATGGCCAAACCGATAAGGAAGATTAATAGATCGATAGCTAAAAATGAGTAAGGGGGATCCTCATGAAAGAAGCGGTAATAGTAGCTGGAGCAAGGACTCCGGTAGGAAGAGCGAAAAAAGGTTCTCTAGCTAATGTACGTCCTGATGATTTAGGGGCACTTGTTGTAAAGGAAACGTTAAAGCGTGCAGGGAATTATGAAGGAACCATCGATGACCTGATTATCGGTTGTGCAATGCCTGAGGCGGAGCAAGGATTGAACATGGCGCGTAACATTGGAGCGTTGGCAGGGTTGCCTTATACAGTACCAGCCATAACCATAAATCGTTATTGTTCAAGCGGGTTGCAAAGTATCGCTTATGGAGCGGAAAGAATCATGCTCGGCCAAAGTGATACAGTCATTGCAGGCGGAGCGGAATCCATGAGTCTTTTACCAATGATGGGTCATGTAACGCGTCCGAACGCGAAACTTGCGGAAACAGCCCCGGAATATTATATGGGTATGGGTCACACTGCTGAAGCCGTTGCAAAAAAATACGGGATTTCCCGTGACGATCAAGATGCATTTTCTGTACGAAGTCATCAAAAGGCGGCTAAGGCCATTGCAGAAGGAAAGTTTTCGGATGAAATCGTACCGGTTGACGTAACCCTTCGCTCAGTGGGTCCAGATCTTAAATTAAAGGAAAAATCATTCACATTCTCACAGGATGAGGGCGTTCGTCCAGGTACGACTGTTGAAGTGCTGAAAAAACTAAGACCTGCATTCGCTGTTACAGGATCCGTAACAGCAGGGAATTCATCACAAACGAGTGATGGAGCAGCCGCGGTCATGGTCATGGATGGGGAAAAGGCCTCGTCATTGGGGATGAAACCGATTGGTAAGTTCCGCTCCTTTGCTGTAGCGGGGGTACCGCCTGAAATTATGGGGATCGGACCGATTGCAGCCATTCCTAAAGCTTTGAAACTAGCAGGCCTTGAGTTATCCGATATTGGTTTATTTGAATTGAATGAAGCCTTCGCTTCCCAATCCATTCAAATCATTCGTGAGCTGGGGCTGAATGAAGAGATTGTCAATGTAAATGGCGGAGCCATTGCCTTAGGCCATCCACTGGGATGTTCTGGAGCAAAATTGACATTAAGCCTGCTTCATGAAATGAAGCGCAGAAACCAACAATTCGGAGTTGTGACAATGTGTATCGGCGGCGGAATGGGAGCTGCTGGAGTATTTGAATTATTAGCGTAATTCCATCCCTTCCGGAAGCTGTCAACATGCTTCCGGCGGGTTTACTTTCATTAATCACTTAGGGGGAAAAAACATGTCCAATCAAACAACAGATAACCTCATTAAAGGCGGAGCTTTTTTAGTAGAAGATATTACGTATGATCAAGTGTTTACACCGGAAGATTATTCCGAAGAGCATAAAATGATTGCCAAAACTTCAGAGGATTTCGTGGTGAATGAAATTCTGCCGCAGGTTGAACATTTAGAAAACCATGAATTCGACCGTTCTGTAAAATTACTGAAGCATGCAGGTGAACTCGGTTTACTTGGTGCTGACGTTCCTGAGGAATACAGCGGATTGGGTCTTGATAAAATCAGTTCGGCATTAATTACAGAAAAAATGGCACTTGCAGGCGGCTTCGGAATTACGCATGGTGCACACGTAGGTATCGGATCTTTGCCGATCGTATTATTCGGAAATGAAGAACAAAAGAAAAAATATCTCCCTTTACTGGCAACGGGTGAGAAAATTGCTGCGTATGCCTTAACGGAACCAAGCTCAGGTTCAGATGCTTTGGGGGCAAAAACGACTGCGAAATTGAATGCTGAAGGAACACACTATATTTTAAATGGTGAAAAACAATGGATTACAAATGCAGGTTTTGCAGATGTCTTCTGTGTATACGCCAAAATCGACGGCGAACAATTCTCTGCTTTCATTGTAGAGCGTGATTATGAAGGTGTATCGACTGGTGCTGAAGAGAAGAAAATGGGCATCAAAAGCTCATCTACACGTACATTAATCCTCGAAGATGTTCATGTACCCGTCGAAAACCTTTTGGGTGTAGCCGGAAAAGGGCATGTCATTGCTTTCAATATCCTGAATATTGGCCGTTATAAATTAGGCGTGGGTGCTGTCGGCGGATCTAAACGTGCCCTTGAGATTACAGCTGCTTATACGAATCAACGCCAACAGTTCAAAACGAAAATTTCCGATTTTAACTTGACGAAAGAAAAACTTGCAACAATGGCGTCTAAAATTTATGCAGCAGAAAGCTCTGTATACCGTACTGTTGGCCTTTATGATCAAAGGCAAAGCAAATTGACTGATGAGCAAGTGAAAGATGGGAAATCAATGGCAGCTGCAATCGCTGAATATGCAATTGAGTGTTCATTGAATAAATTCTTCGCTTCCGAAGTATTGGATTATGTTACGGACGAAGGCGTACAGCTTCATGGCGGTTATGGTTTCATGCAGGAGTATGAAATTGAAAAAGCATATCGTGATTCCCGTATTAACCGGATTTTTGAAGGTACAAATGAAATCAACCGATTGCTTGTACCGGGAACTTTCCTGAAGAAAGCACTTAAAGGGGAATTGCCGCTTCTTCAAAAGGCTCAAGGCCTGCAAGAGGAATTAATGATGATGATGCCGGAAGAACCTGGCGATGAGCCATTGGCACAAGAAAAAATGCTTGTTAGAAACGCTAAGAAAATCGGTATTTTGGCAGCTGGCCTTGCTGCACAGAAATACGGCAATAAGCTTGATCAAGAACAAGAAATCCTCTCCAACATTGCTGATATAGCATCCCTTGCATATGCAGCTGAATCCGTGGTATTACGTACGGAAAAAGCAATTGCGGCTACAGGGCTGGAGAAGAACAAACAAAAAGTGCTTTACACGGAAATTTTCGTTCAGGAAGCTTTCAATGAATTAGAACAGCATGCAAAGGAAACGTTAATTGCGGTGGAAACAGGCGATACCCTTCGCATCATGCTTTCTTCACTTCGCAAGCTGACAAGACACAATCCAATCAATGTCATTGCGAAAAAACGTGAAGCTTCCGTTAAGGTAATTGAAACGGAAAAATATGCACTTTAAGCAATGAATCAGAATCTGTAAAGGGAATGCCCGTAAAGGCATTCCCTTTATTTCCTTTCATGAAATCGCTATGGAAATTCAAAAGACATTTCGTTGTATTGCGTGGGGAAAACGGGTATTCTATTGATAGGTGGTGAAATGATGGGCTTAACATTATATTGGTACCCAAAATGCGGCACATGCCGTAATGCGAAGAAGTGGCTGGATAATCATGAACTGCAATATGAAGCGATTCATATAGCGGAAAATCCGCCTTCGCGAACTGAAATAGAACAACTATATAAAATCAGCAATTTGGAATTGAAGAAGTTTTTCAATACTAGCGGTCAAAAATATCGGGAGCTGGGCTTAAAGGATAGGCTGAAAGAAGCTTCTGAAGCAGAGATGCTTGATATATTGTCCACAGATGGCATGCTTCTGAAAAGGCCGATTGTTACGGATGGTACCAAAGTGACGGTAGGTTTCAAAGAAGAGCAATTCGAACAGGTTTGGAACTGAAATTTTACAAAATATTTGGTTAATTCCTTACTTAAACAATAAATCTACCTTATAATGGAATAGATAAAATAAGATGTACATATGGAGGGTTTATAATGACAACAACACCAAAAGAACTTCGTTACACTAAAGAACATGAATGGGTCAAAACCGAAGATGGAACAGTGCGCATTGGAATTACAGCTTTCGCCCAGTCCGAGCTTGGGGACATCGTCTTCGTTGAGCTTCCAGAAATCGGGGATGAACTGAAAGCGAACGAACCATTTGGAAGTGTTGAATCCGTTAAGACCGTTTCTGAGCTGTATGCTCCTATCAGTGGCAAGGTTGTTGAAGTAAACGAAGACTTAAGTGACAACCCTGAATATGTAAATGAATCTCCTTTTGAAAAAGCATGGATGATCGTGCTGGAACCATCAAATAGCAGTGATATTGAAAACCTGATGAGCGCTGAAGAATATGAGAGTTTGATTAACGGTTAAACGAATGAGAGGGGGGACTGAAAAGGCCTGCTCTCTTTTTCATTTTGTACAATCGCAGTTGCGCACATAATTCGTGAGATGGAGTGATGACATGGAATGGGGCGAATTCGATAAAGTGATCATTGTAGAAGGCAGTTCCGATAGAAGAAAAGTTGCCTCCGTTTTAAATGAAGATGTGGAAATTAGATGTACGAATGGGACCATATCATTAACTAAGCTTGATGAATTGGTGGATGAATTGATGGACCGTGATGTTTATCTCCTTTTTGACGCAGATGAATCAGGAGAAAAGCTCCGGAAGCAATTCCGAAGGGAAATGCCGGAAGCGAACCACCTGTATATTAATAAAATGTACAAAGAAGTGGAGAGCTCACCTGAACATCATATCGCAACTGTGCTTTTATCTGCCAATATGAATGTTAAAATGAAATTTTTAAGTCAAAGGGTGAACGACTAATTGATTCAGGAATGGAAAGAAGAAGAGTGTAAGCTTGCCGTTGAACAAGGGGAAACATTTTGCTTATATTTATATACGCCATTATGCGGCACCTGTCAGGTGGCTTCCAAGATGCTGACGATATCCATGGAACTTTTCCCGGAACTGAAGGCAGGTAAAATGAATATGAATTATGTTCAAGCTATTGCCGAGTCATATGAAATTGAAAGTGTCCCGTGTTTATTGTTTTTCAAAGAAGGGCAGCTGCACAGAAAAATATATGCCTTTCAATCCGTTCCTTATTTATATGGATTGCTTAAGGAAATCAGCTGAAAAACCAATCAGAAACGGATTGGTTTTTTTAGTTGTGGACAAGTGGCGGCCAAATTGGAATTGAACAAAGAATATTCTAACAATTCATTGACTGATTAATTCTAAAATGTTATATTTTGTATTAAGAAAGCATCCTGAATTTAATAGTTCTTATCAAGAGTGGCGGAGGGACTGGCCCGACGAAGCCCGGCAACCGGTATAAATTTATATACGGTGCTAATTCCAGCAGAGTGTTAGCTCTGAAAAGATGAGGTGCGTTTTTAAAACCTCTTCTTTTGGAAGTGGTTTTTTTGTTTTGAAAGGCCCGGTTTCAATATAATTCCTACTAAATCCATAGAGAAAGAGGAGAAATAGTATGTCAGAGAAAAAGTTGCGTTTCGAAACATTGAGTGTTCATGGCGGTCTGCAAGCTGATGAAACAGGTGCACGTGCAGTCCCTATCTACCAAAGCAATGCATACTTGTTCAAAGACACTGACCATGCAGCGAATTTATTTGGCTTAAAGGAGAATGGCTATATATATACACGACTACATAATCCCACGGTCAGCGTTTTTGAGGAAAGAATGGCCTTATTGGAAGGCGGTATCGGCGGATTGGCAACAGCAAGCGGAATGGCTGCCATCTCACTGTCAATCCTGAATATTGCCGGTGCAGGGGATGAGATCGTTTCAGCCTCCACTTTATATGGCGGTACGTATAATCTTTTTGAAAACACTCTTCCGAAATATGGGATTAAAGTGAAGTTCGTTTCTCCTGATGACCCTGAAAATTTCAAAAGGGCGATAACGCCAAGAACTAAAGCCATATTTGCCGAAACAATCGGAAATCCAAGTTTGAGGGTCCTTGATATCGAAGCGGTAGCTGACATTGCCCACAATGCCGGGATACCTTTAATCATTGATAATACCTTCGCTACACCGTATCTATGCAGACCAATTGATTTTGGAGCGGATATTGTCATCCATTCCGCTACAAAATGGCTTCTGGGAAATGGAACCACTTTAGGCGGTGTCATCGTGGATGGAGGGAAGTTCGATTGGAACTCACCAAACTACCCTGGCTTTACGGAGCCTGATCCAAGTTACGACGGTCTGGTATACGCCGAGGCAGTTGGACCAGCCGCTTTTATAACGAAAGCCCGAGTGCAGTTACTTCGTGATTTAGGCCCTGCGCTAAGTGCCCAAAGCGCATTCCAGTTTACGCTTGGACTTGAAACGCTGCATGTAAGGATGAAAGAGCATCTTTCGAACACGAAGTCTGTACTTCAATATTTGAAAAATCACCCTGCCGTGACTTGGGTTTCGCATCCTTCTAATGAGGATCATCCCGATAAAGCCCTTGCGGATAAATATTTGCCCAAGGGAGCAGGATCCGTTGTGACTTTTGGAATTAAGGGAGACCGCGAAGCCGGGGCGAAACTTATCAATTCGGTGGAATTATGGTCCCATGTAGCGAATGTAGGGGATGCGAAGAGTTTGATCATCCACCCTGCCAGTACGACCCATCAGCAATTGAATGATGCAGGTCTGGCGAAAGCGGGTGTGCGTGCTGATCAAGTCCGTTTATCCATTGGGATTGAAAATGTAGAGGATTTAATAGAAGATTTGGAGCAGGCAATTGAAAAAGCGACGAATATCGTCTCCTTGACTTCTAAAACGGTTTAAGCAAAAAGTCCTGGGCATTCTTGAACTAGAAATATTATACATTGCGCTCCTTTTTTATCTATGATAAAATTTCAACATACTAAAGAACTTAATGATATACAAATATTCTATATATTAGCTCTTATCAAGAGAGGTGGAGGGATGTGCCCGATGAAACCCGGCAACCGACAAGGAGATTTCCTTGGAAAGGTGCCAATTCACACAAAGTTTAATCACTTTGGAAGATGAGAGGAAGGCCTGTTTCTTCACCTGCCTTTCTGCTCATGCAGAAAGGTTTTTTCTATTTCAGTAGGAAAAACCTTTGCATGAACTGCAAAATTGGTAGGGGAAACAGATAATAATGTAGAGAAATTAACTAAGTTCATAGGTTTTATTGGATAAAAGAGGTGAGGATTAATGATTACATTGACAAAAGTCAGTAAGCTGTTCCGAACAGGAAAAGGAAGCAGTGAGACGATCAAGGCTGTAAATAATGTGAATGTTGAAATAAATAAAGGCGAGATTTTCGGTATTATTGGTTATAGTGGAGCGGGGAAAAGTACTTTGATCAGGATGCTCAATGGATTGGAAACACCGACAGAAGGATCCGTTGTGGTGGCTGAGAAGGAAATTTCAAAAATTAAAGGTGCTCAGCTTCGTAAGGCCCGTCAAGAAATCAGCATGATTTTCCAACATTTCAATCTATTATGGTCCAGAACCGTTCAGGAAAATATATCCTTCCCGTTGGAAATTGCTGGAGTTTCAAAATTTGAACGCACCAAACGTGTGAACGAATTGATCAAGTTAGTCGGACTGGAAGGCAGAGAAAAGGCATATCCTTCGCAATTAAGCGGAGGGCAAAAGCAACGGGTGGGAATAGCCAGGGCTCTAGCGAATGATCCTAAAGTGCTGCTGTGTGATGAAGCGACTTCTGCCTTGGATCCGCAGACTACCGACTCTATACTCGAATTGCTTGTTGACATCAATCAGCGTCTCGGGTTGACGATTGTCTTGATAACACATGAAATGCATGTAATACGTAAAATCTGTCATCGTGTGGCTGTGATGGAAAGCGGGCAAGTTGTTGAACAGGGACCTGTCCTGGATGTTTTCAAGAATCCTAAAGAACAAATGACGAAGCGTTTCGTGCAACAGGTGACGGAACCAGAAGAAACGAAAGAAACGATGGACCATCTGCTCGAACGCTTTCCTGCAGGCAAAGTGATTCAATTGACTTTTGTAGGTGATCATGCAGAAAGCCCGTTGATAACTAAGCTCGTACGTAACTTCGAGTTGGATGTCAATATCGTTCAAGGTAAAATATCGCAAACCAGAAGCGGTTCATATGGAACGTTGTTTATCCATCTTGATGGCAAAGAGGATGAAATGCTCCGCGCAATCGAATTCATTAAAGCACAGCAGGTAGGCGTGGAGGTGATTACTCATGCTTGAAGAATTATTGCCGAATGTTGATTGGGAAGACATTATTGAAGCAACGAAAGAAACGCTTTATATGACAAGTATCTCTGTGGTGGCAACCTTTTTTATAGGCATATTATTAGGATTGATCCTGTTCTTGACAGGGAAGGGGAATATGTGGGAAAACCGGGCAATCAACGCGGTCATCAGTGCTGTGGTTAATATATTCCGTTCCATTCCATTTCTTATTTTGATCGTGCTGCTCATTCCTTTCACTAAAGCGCTTGTCGGCTCCATGATCGGAGAGAACGCTGCACTGCCGGCACTTATTATCGGTGCGGCACCGTTTTATGCACGTATGGTTGAAATCGGCCTCCGTGAAATCGATAAAGGTGTAATTGAAGCCGCTAAATCGATGGGGGCAAAAACGAGCACGATCATTTGGAAGGTCCTTCTTCCGGAGTCGATGCCTGCCCTTATTTCCGGGATTACGGTAACATCGATTGCATTGGTTGGATATACCGCAATGGCCGGGGTCATCGGCGCAGGCGGACTTGGTAATCTTGCCTATCTGGAGGGCTATCAAAGAAATCAAAATGACGTTACGCTTGTAGCGACTATCGTTATTCTAATTATCGTCTTCATAATTCAAATTATTGGAGATGTGATTACATCTAAATTGGACAAAAGATAAAGGGAGATGAAAAGGATGAAAAAGTTTTTAGGATTTGCATTGATTTTAGTGTTATCCATCGCTTTGGCTGCTTGTGGAAGTGAAAAGGATAAAGGCGGCAGTGAAACGGAAAAAGAATCCAAGAAATTAGTTGTAGGGGCATCCAATGTTCCGCATGCTGAAATCCTTGAGGAAGCTAAGCCGCTTCTTGAAGAAAAAGGAATCGAATTGGAAATCGAAACATTCCAGGACTATGTGTTACCAAATAAGGCTTTAAACGATAAGGAATTGGATGCTAACTATTTTCAGCACATTCCTTATTTAGAATCACAAATTAAAGAAAACGGATATGATTTCGTTAATGCAGGCGGAATCCATATCGAGCCAATAGCTCTATACTCACAAAAATATAAAACCATCGAAAAACTTCCTGATGGGGCAACGATCATTCTAAGCAGCTCTGTCGCTGATCATGGGCGTGCTTTATCCCTTTTGGAAAAGAATGGCCTGATCACTTTGAAAGAGGGAATCGATAAAACGACAGCTACAACTAAAGACATCGTTGAAAATAAGAAAAACCTTAAATTCGATTCTGAATATGAAGCGGCTCTGCTTCCTAAAATTTATGAGAGCGGCGAAGGCGATGCTGTTTTGATCAACTCCAACTATGCGATCGATGCAGGTTTGAATCCGATTGAAGATTCAATCGCCATTGAAGATTCTGAATCACCATACGTGAATGTCATCGCTGTAAACAAAGGTGACGAAAACAAAGAAGCAATCAAAGCGCTTGTAGAAGTATTGCATTCTAAAGAGATTCAAGATTTCATCCTTAAAGAATACAAAGGTGCAGTTGTACCGGCGGATAAATAATTCAACAATGACGACCTGATGTAATTCAGGTCGTTTTTTCATGTTTATATATGATAGTAAAAGGGTAGAGAATGATTGAAGGTAATAAAATGATACACAAATTTGAAAGGATGGTTCACTATCAATACTCTGGATTTAAATGTAACAAGCGAAATGGAAAAGGCGATGCAGTCTTCACATGGGATTGGCTACAGTGAGTACAGTAGAAACTTAGACCTCCGTATCGAGGTTGAGAAAGAACGAGATAGGGAACATGAAAAATGCAACAAAATGGTCCTGGACCTGCAACGCAAAATTCACGGCTAAGCATATAAAAGAGTTCTTTAAAAGATCGGTCTGTAGAGGTAAAATGGTAAGTGGTCCAGAAAATAAGGGTTTCCTTATTGGATGAACTTACATAATGCCTTACAGTCCGATTTTTTTATTTTCAAAGCGGAACGTTCATACCATCCGATCGACTCTTTCGGACATATATTAATAAGAACGAAGGTTTGCCGAATAATAAGATAATTTTAACAAAAGCTAAAATAAGGCTTAATATGCTGTAAATAGGCTATATCTGTTAGTATGGTAAGAATAGGACAGGTTTTTAACATGTAAGAAGTGGAAACACCTTTCTATATTAGTTGATTCCAAATTGGATTTGTTATAAAATTGGAATGAGAATAAAATGAGAATGGTTTTACGTAAATTTATAGTAAAGAAAGTAATCTTTACTTTCTGGTAATAAAATAGGAATTAGTTCACGGAGGTATTATTATGTCAGCTTCTACATTAACGGTTAAAGATCTTCACGTATCAATTGAAGGCAAAGAGATTTTAAAAGGGGTAAACCTTGAAGTTAAAGGTGGGGAAATCCATGCAATCATGGGACCAAATGGAACTGGTAAATCCACTTTATCATCAGCGATCATGGGTCACCCTAAATATGAAGTAACAAGCGGAAGCATCACATTCGATGGTGAAGACGTATTGGAAATGGAAGTCGACGAGCGCGCTCGTGCAGGCCTATTCCTAGCTATGCAATATCCAAGTGAAATCAGTGGTGTTACAAACGCTGACTTCCTACGTTCTTCCATTAATGCACGCCGTGAAGAAGGCGATGAAATTTCATTGATGAAATTCATTCGTCAAATGGATCAAAAAATGGAATTCCTTGAAATGGATGAAGATATGGCGCAACGCTATCTGAATGAAGGTTTCTCCGGCGGAGAGAAAAAACGTAACGAGATCCTTCAATTAATGATGATCCAACCTAAAATTGCAATTTTGGATGAGATTGATTCAGGTCTTGATATCGATGCACTTAAAGTCGTTTCAAAAGGAATCAACGAAATGCGCGGAGAAGACTTTGGATGCTTGATCATCACTCACTACCAACGTCTATTAAATTACATCACTCCTGATTATGTACATGTAATGATGCAAGGACGTGTTGTTAAATCAGGCGGTCCTGAACTTGCTGCCCGCTTGGAAGCGGAAGGTTATGATTGGATCAAACAAGAATTGGGCATTGAAGACGAAACTGTTGGCGAAGAAGCGTAAGTAGGAGGATTTGCAATGACTACAGAAACGAAATTACCGTTCGAACAAGAGGATATAAGCTCCTATTCAACTAAAAATAATGAGCCAGCTTGGCTTTCCGAGCTTCGGATTCAAGCGTTTTCTGAATTTGAAAAGCTCCCGATGCCAAAGCCGGATAAAACGAAAATCGACAAATGGAATTTTACTTCCTTCAAAACCCACGCGGTTGAAAGTGAAGCTTTTGCCTCTTTAGAGGAGCTTCCGGAAGAAATCAAATCCATCATTGAAGAAAATGGGAACTTATACATTCAACGCAACAATACGCCGGCATATATCAATCTGTCAGCTAATGTTAAAGAACAAGGCGTCATCTTTACGGATATTATCACAGCGGCCCGTGACCATTCTGAGCTCGTGCAAAAATATTTCATGAAAGACGGCGTTAAAATAGATGAACATCGTTTAACAGCGTTGCATGCTGCATTAGTCAATGGGGGAGCATTCCTTTATGTTCCGAAAAATGTAGAAATCAAAGAACCGCTTCAATCGGTATTCCTGTTGGATAATCCAGATACTACACTTTTCAACCATGTATTGATCGTAGCGGAAGATAACAGCTCGGTAACGTATGTGGAGAACTATTTCTCAAACGTTGAATCTAGCGAAGGTATCGCCAATATCGTAACCGAAGTAATTGCGAATGCAAATGCAAAAGTGGAATACGGAGCGGTCGACACCCTTTCAAAAGGATTTACGACATATGTTAACCGCCGTGGAGTGGCAGGCCGTGACGCACATATCGAATGGGCGCTAGGTCTTATGAATGACGGTAATACGATTTCGGATAACACAACATATTTAATGGGCGATGGCTCACATGGGGATACTAAATCCGTTGTAGTTGGCCGCGGGGAGCAAAAGCAAAACTTCACGACTGCCATCATTCATTATGGTAAGCGTTCTGAGGGGTATATCCTTAAGCATGGTGTTGTGAAGGAAAGTGCATCCACGATTTTCAATGGAATTGGAAAAATAGAGTATGGTGCGACAAAATCCAATGCCGAACAAGAATCACGCGTACTGATGTTAAGTGAAAAAGCACGCGGAGACGCCAATCCAATCCTTTTAATTGATGAAGATGATGTAACGGCTGGTCATGCCGCTTCTGTCGGACGTGTTGACCCGCTTCAACTTTATTATTTAATGAGCCGTGGTATAACAAAGCAAGAAGCGGAAAGACTTGTCATTCACGGATTCTTGGCCCCTGTTGTTAACCAACTTCCTATTGAGGGAGTAAAAAAACAATTAGTAGCGGTCATTGAAAGGAAAGTACAGTAATGAACCCATACGAAATTCGTAAGCTTTTTCCAATATTAGATCAAGAAGTCAATGGTCAGCCATTAGTTTATTTAGATAGTGCTGCAACCTCTCAAAAACCGGCTGCAGTGATTGAAGCGATTGAGCAATATTACCGCGGATACAACTCGAATGTTCACCGCGGGGTGCATACACTAGGAACAAAAGCTACGGATGCGTATGAAGGTGCACGTGAAAAGGTGCGTAAATTCATTAATGCTTCTTCTACTGAAGAGATCATCTTTACCAGAGGTACGACTACTTCTTTGAATACAGTAGCAAAAAGTTACGGTGGAGCAAATGTTAAAGAGGGTGACGAAATCGTCATCTCTTACATGGAGCATCATAGTAATATCATTCCGTGGCAACAGCTTGCCAAAGAAAAAGGCGCGGTACTGAAGTACATTCCACTTCAAGAGGATGGAACGATTTCCCTTGATGATGTGAGGGCTACAATTACGGATGCAACGAAAATCGTTTCCATCATGCAGGTTTCGAATGTACTTGGTGTTATCAATCCTGTGAAGGAAATCGCGAAAATTGCCCATGATCACGATGCTGTAATGGTAGTCGACGGGGCACAAAGTACACCTCATTTAAAAGTGGATGTCCGCGATTTGGATTGTGACTTCTTTGCCTTCTCAGGTCATAAAATGGTCGGTCCGACTGGTATCGGCGTATTATATGGTAAAAAAGAATTACTGGAAAAAATGGAGCCGATTGAATTTGGCGGGGAAATGATTGATTTTGTAGGTTTGTATGAGTCTACATGGAAAGAACTCCCGTGGAAATTCGAAGGCGGAACCCCTATCATTGCTGGTGCGATCGGCATGGGGGCTGCGATTGATTTCTTGGAAGAAATCGGCTTGGATAAAATTGAGCGGCATGAACATAAACTCGCCGCTTATGCAATGGAAAAAATGTCTGCAGTTGAAGGACTTACCATATACGGTCCAAAAGATGCAGAAAAACGTGCGGGCGTAGTAACCTTTAATATTAATGACGTACATCCACATGATGTCGCTACCGTACTTGATGCAGATGGAATTGCTGTCCGTGCCGGTCATCACTGCGCACAGCCATTAATGAAATGGCTTGACGTGTCATCGACAGCAAGAGCAAGTTTCTATCTCTATAACACGGAAGAAGATATTGATAAGCTTGTGTCCGGGCTTGTTAAAACGAAGGAGTATTTCAGCAATGTCTTTTGATAACTTAGATACACTTTACCGTCAGGTCATTATGGATCATTATAAGAAACCACGTAATAAGGGTATGCTTGAGGATGGCAGCATGACAATTGATATGAACAATCCAACTTGCGGCGATCGGATTCGTTTAACGATGAAGATTGAAGATGGAAAAGTCAGCGATGTTAAATTCGATGGTGACGGTTGTTCGATATCCATGAGTTCAGCTTCCATGATGACTCAAGCCATAAAGGGCAAAGACGTAGATACTGCTTTAGCGATGTCCGAGACTTTTTCCTTAATGATTCAAGGAAAAGAATACGATGATGAGATGGACCTTGGGGATATTGAAGCCCTTCAAGGTGTTTCTAAATTCCCTGCCCGAATCAAGTGTGCGACGCTGGCTTGGAAGGCCATGGAAAAGGGATTGAAGGAATAATTAAATTAAAATGAGCTGTTGTAATTCAGCCATTTGAAATGGAGGAATACGAGCTATGGCAAAGAAAATGCCTGATATCGGCGATTATAAATATGGCTTTGCGGATAAAGATGTTTCCATCTTCCGTTCAAAGCGTGGTCTGACAAAAGAAATCGTGGAAGAAATTTCTCGAATGAAGGATGAACCGCAATGGATGCTTGATTTCCGTTTGAAATCATTGGAGCATTTCTACAACATGCCAATGCCTCAATGGGGCGGCGACATGCAAAGCTTGAACTTTGATGAAATCACATACTATGTTAAACCATCAGAGAAATCAGAGAAATCCTGGGATGAAGTTCCTGATGAAATCAAACAGACTTTTGATAAATTGGGAATTCCTGAAGCTGAACAAAAATACCTTGCAGGCGTATCTGCTCAATATGAATCAGAAGTGGTTTACCATAGCATGAAAGTGGAATTGGAAGATATGGGTATCGTGTTTAAAGATACGGACTCAGCACTTCGTGAAAATGAAGATATCTTCCGTGAGCATTTTGGAAAAACGATTCCGCCGACTGACAATAAATTCTCGGCATTGAATTCTGCAGTTTGGTCAGGTGGATCTTTCATCTATGTACCAAAAGGCGTTAAAGTGGATACTCCGCTTCAAGCTTATTTCCGAATCAACTCTGAAAACATGGGTCAATTCGAACGTACGCTTATCATTGTTGATGAAGGCGCATCCGTTCACTATGTAGAAGGTTGTACAGCACCTGTTTATACAACTAACTCCCTTCATAGTGCGGTTGTTGAGATCGTCATTAAAAAAGATGCTTACTGCCGTTACACGACGATCCAAAACTGGGCAAACAACGTGTTTAATCTGGTTACGAAACGTGCGGTTTGTGAAGCAAACGCAACAATGGAATGGATTGATGGTAACATCGGTTCTAAATTGACAATGAAATATCCTGCTGTCATCTTAAAAGGTGAAGGCGCTCGCGGTATGACATTATCCATTGCCATTGCCGGTAAAGGCCAACACCAAGATGCTGGAGCTAAAATGATTCACCTAGCGCCAAATACATCTTCAACCATTGTATCAAAATCAATTTCTAAACAAGGCGGTAAAGTAACATACCGCGGTATCGTTCACTTCGGACGTAAAGCCGATGGGGCTCGTTCCAACATTGAATGTGATACATTAATCATGGATAATCAGTCTACATCTGATACAATCCCTTACAACGAAATTTTGAATGACAACATTTCCCTTGAACACGAAGCGAAGGTTTCCAAAGTATCTGAGGAACAATTGTTCTACTTGATGAGCCGCGGAATTTCTGAGCAAGAAGCAACGGAAATGATCGTAATGGGCTTCATCGAACCATTTACAAAAGAACTTCCAATGGAATATGCGGTTGAAATGAACCGTCTGATCAAGTTCGAAATGGAAGGCTCCATCGGTTAATATCCGACTGGCCTGCCTGTAAGGCGATTTAGAATAACCATTCATACAAAAGCCTGCCGGGTCTGCCTGGCAGGCTTTTGTATTTGGAAAGTGATATATGACACTCTTATACCAAAGATTAAATATGGCTCAATAAGGGTAAAAAATAATAAAGGAAGAAGTCAGGAAATGGGGACTGTCCCGAGAGGAGTGATGGTGCAGATGATTTATGTTGGCGTGACAGGTTGGGGGGATCATGATAGTTTGTATCATGGCGGTGTGTCCCAACGTGATAAACTCAAAGAGTATGGGGCTCATTTTCCCATTGTGGAGGTGGATGCCTCATTTTATGCAGTCCAGCCAAAGAGGAACAGTGAAAAGTGGGTATCAGAGACGCCGGCATCATTCAAGTTTGTCGTCAAAGCCTATCAAGGGATGACAGGACATCAGCGTGGGGAGATCCCATTTGAAAGTAAGAAGGAAATGTTCAAGGCATTTCGCGACTCTCTGGAAGCTTATCAGAAGTCAGGGAAGCTCGCGATGGTCTTATTTCAGTTTCCGCCATGGTTTGATTGTAAGCGTGAAAACGTGAATTACCTGCGATGGTGCAAAGCTGAAATGGGCGATATTCCAGCTGCCATAGAATTTCGGAATCAAAGCTGGTACAGACCAAGCGTAGTCCAGCAAACTTTGGACTTTATCCAAGAGGAAGGCTGGATCCATAGTGTATGCGATGAGCCGCAGGCTGGAGAGGGATCCATTCCTGTCGTTCTGCATGCCACCGATAAAGATAAAACCCTGATACGCTTTCATGGCCGTAACCTGCATGGTTGGCAGAGACCTTCTTCGGGTGATGATTGGCGTGAGGTTAGGTACTTATACCGATATAATCATCAGGAATTGACTGAATGGGTGAAGAAAATAAGGATATTGGAAAAGGAATCCAAGGAGATATATGTCCTGTTCAATAATAACTCAGGCGGAGATGCCGCCGATAATGCCAAACAAATGATTGAGTTGCTTGGTATTGAATATGAAGGACTGGCTCCAAGGCAGCTTGGTTTGTTTTAAAAGGCATTATATAATCAATAAAGAGAAGATGTGACAAGCTAGTAGAGGTGCTATCCTCACAAACAGGAAAAGGCGGATTTCTTCATGGTATGGTTAGTTTTAGTGGGTATCGGATTATTAGCGGGATCAATCGGCTCTCTTGTCGGTCTGGGCGGAGGCATCATCATTGTGCCTTCTCTTTTATATTTAGGTACTTCGACAAATATAATCGATGAGCTGACACCTCAGGTGGCCGTAGGTGTTTCAACCGTTATCATGATTTTCACGGGGTTATCTTCTACTTTATCTTATTTAAAACATAAAGTGGTGGATTATAAGGCAGGCTTAATCTTCTTTATAGGCAGTGCACCAGGTGGCATAATAGGGGCATATGTTAATAAAAACCTTAATGTCGAAGCTTTTTCATTGTACTTTGGGATTTTCATGGTTTTCATGGCTATCGTGTTATTAGTGAAGGACCGGTTGAAGCCAATGGTTTTCAAGCCTGGAAAAGGGAAAATGGTCAAAACGTATAAAACTGAAAATGGACAATCATTTTTTTATGGTTACCACCCCCTTATAGCTGTATTGATTACTTTTTTCGTGGGATTCAGCTCCGGGTTATTTGGGATTGGCGGCGGAGCCTTAATGGTTCCCGTAATGATGCTTCTTTTCTTCTTCCCTCCGCATATGGCTGTAGCGACTTCGATGTTCATGGTATTTCTGTCTTCCATCACTAATTCGATTACGCATATTTCCCTTGGAAATGTAAATTGGCCATATGTTTTTGCCCTGATTCCGGGTGCATGGTTCGGTGCTAAGTTGGGGGCATTCATCAATACGCGCCTAAAAAGCGCGTCGCTGGAAAATATGTTAAAAATAGTGCTGATAATCATTGGTTTACGTCTTATATACCAAGGTATTACAGGATAAACGAGGAGGAAAAATGATGTCAGAAATCATTCATTTATATCACACCAATGATCTCCATAGTCATTTTGAGAATTGGCCTCGTATTGATAAGTTTCTTAAAGATAGAAGACAACTTCATCAAGAAACGGGAGAAGAAGCGATCATACTTGATATAGGTGATCATGTGGACCGCTGGCATCCATATACAGAAGGTACGTTGGGTAAAGGGAATATTGAACTGCTGAATGAAGCGGGCTACCAATATGTGACCATCGGCAATAATGAAGGGATCACCTTACCTCATGATGCGTTAGACTCCTTATATGATCAAGCAAGGTTCAAAGTCTTGGCAGCCAATATTTATTACGGAAATACTGAAAGACCGGAATGGGCGCTGCCATATTGGATACATACAACGGAAAAAGGCACCAAGATCGCCATGATAGGTTTGACAGCCTTTTTTCAAAAGTTTTATTCTGCGTTGGGCTGGGAGATAACAGAACCATTCGCGGAGTTAAAGATACAGCTTGAAAGGGTCAAAACAGAGGCGGATGTAATCATCATCCTTTCTCACCTGGGCATCCATGATGATGAGAGGATGGCAGCTGACTTTCCGGAGATTGACGTCATACTTGGCGCGCATACCCACCATATCCTTCACCAAGGGAAAGTGATCAATGATACACTCCTTTGCGGTGCAGGAAAATATGGTTTTTTTGTTGGACAGGTGGAAATGACCGTCAATCAGGAAAAGAGAATTAGCCAGAAGAGTGCCATTCTATATGATACCAATGACTTTTCGGAATTAGAGGATGAACGGGCATGGATTGAAGCGATGTACCAGGCCGGAGGGGAAATGTTAAAACAGGTCGCAGTGGACTTGCCGGAAGCCTTGGACAATGATTGGTTCAAGGTAAGTGCTTTGACGAAAATCCTTGGAGAGGCCTTAAGGGAATGGAGTCAGGCGGATTGCACCTTTTTGAATGCTGGTCTTCTGCTCGAGGGATTGCCGAAGGGACCAGTCACAAAAGGGGATATTCACAGAATCTGCCCACACCCCATCAATCCTTGCGTCGTTGAAGTAAATGGGAATGAGTTAAAAGAAATCTTAATGCAATCGAGAAATGAGGAGTGGCCTCATATCCAAGTGAAAGGTTTCGGTTTCCGCGGAAAAATCATGGGAGTCATGCAATATGATCAAATTGAATTTAACGAAATGGAGAATGGAATCGTAAATGGGATTCTGATAAAAGGGGAGAAACTGCAGGCAGATAAGTCTTATAAATTGGCAATACCTGATATGTTCACGTTTGGGCACTTTTTTCCAAGTATCCAGCGCTCCAATCGTAAGAAATACCTATTACCAGAATTCTTGCGGGATATCCTTTTATGGAAGTTGAAAAAAATGTATACGGATGCCTAACGCTAAATCACGGTTTCGCCCTTTTTTTCATAAAGTATGGGGAAGAAAGGGGCGAAACCAATTGATTAGCATGATACCTATAATACTTAATAATCATACATTCCTAGCCATTTCAGTCCGACTTCCCAAAACGAATTTACTTGCTGTCGCGTCCGAAAAAGGGTATATAATGTGCGGTGCGTTAGATGTAGGACTGTTGAATGATAAATTGAGAGATCGTAAAATCCTTGCAGGAAGGGCCACAGGAGTTAAATCGATTGAAGAGCTTTTGGAAGCGCCGCTTGAATCAGTTACCTGGGAGGCCGTGGAAAAGGGCATTCATCCAGGAATGATTGGTAAAGAAGCATTAATCAAGATGATTTGAAAAGGTGGGCTTTCTTTTACCCAGAAGGGGGCCTTGTTTTTTACCAAAGATTTTTTCAATAATGGATTCATTTATCAAATTATTTTCCGATAACCCTTATAAGGGAAAGAAATGGTTTGATTTATAAATATTGAATGGGGAGATGGAGTCCAAGAATGAGGCTAACTATCACAAAGACCCTAAGCCCTGGAGCCAGGCTCGGAAAAAATATCTATAATGAGCGGGGCCATATCCTATTATGTGAAGGTCTTATATTAACTTAGAAAATGATCAATCGACTGATGTCCCTTAATATTCCCTTTGTTTACATCCAAGATTACAGGACGGATGACATTATTCCAATGCCTCCAGTATCCGGGAAACTAAGGAGAGAAGCCATTAATACGATTGAAACCACATTCCTGGACATGAAAAACAAAATCAACCTTGATGGATCGTTCACGATAGAGCAGGCTAACGTCAAGTCATGGACGAGCTGAATAGGAATAAAGAGTTAATGACTTTATTGGCCGAAGTTTATACAAACGACGACTACATCTTTACTCACTCCTTCAATGTGACCTTATTATACCCTGGCGATCGGGATGGAATTGAACATTAATGAAAAGAATCTCGAAATTCTTGGGCTGGGCGCGATTTTACATGATGTCGGCAAAATGCTCGTACCTTTGGAAATCCTTCGTAAACCCGGTCAGCTCAGAATTGAATGATGGGAGAAAAGGGGTGATATCAGCTCAAAATGAGGGGATAGGGGACTGCCCAATGATCAGGATACTTCAAGAAAATGGGGAACAGATAAAAGTATGAAATGGACTTGAATAAAAACCTGCATTTGCTGATCATGAAATGTCTCAATATACAAGAACCAGCCTAACCACAAGGATAAGCTGGTTTTATTATTCCTTGTTTTCCTTCATGATGGCAGGTGCCAACGAACCGTTTCCGTTACTATAATAACTTGGTACATCACCTTCAATTAGCAGACTGCCGACTGTCACTTCCTGACTTACCTTGGTCTCCTTTGTGAAAGAGGGGATGACGATTTGAATATTGACATCAAAATCCACAATCAATTCATAATACACATTATTGATGCCTGCGTTTGTCAGTTTTGTCCTCAAATCCGATTCAACATTGCCGATGACTGACATTTTCACGGGGATTTCAGGTCCGTAGTTGGAAAGGAGGTTATTCCCGGTCACGACACCCAAAGGTATATAATAGACCACACTTTTATATTGTTCATCATTTATTTTGGCTGAACCCGTTTTAAAAGGATTTCCCTTTTTGATGCCAAGCTTCTTTTGAATATCCTTCGTAATGCTAGCGCGCAATTCGCTGTATATGACCGGATTGAAGCTATAGGATGAACTGGAGTCCTTACCACCCTCGTTGTTGGTGATGATTTTGTTCATATCCACCTTGGCTATATTCTCATCAACCGATTCATGAATCGTTTCCGTTGCAATCCGTTTGATTTCATATTCGGCTACACTCATGATCACGGGTTCGATTGATTTATCAACGTACCAAAGAGTCATGATGCTGGTTATGATAAAAAGGATAAAGGAATAGAGAAATACTTTTCGGGTGGGAAGAGGCCCCTTCTTTCGGAATTTCTTTGTTCGAAATCTTTTTCGGAACACGCTTTAGCCCCCTTTACTAATACCTATGCATCAAGTTCAGGGGTTTATGTTCGAATCAAAAAAAAGCAGCGTAAAATTCATCGCCGCTTACTTTTTCTTTTTAGCTAAATCCTTCCTTTCCCACATTTTCAAATAGGGGTAAGGGTCAAAGCTCCATTCCGTGATTCCGTTGTCTTTGTACATTCCGTAATGAAGATGCGGAGGGAATTTCCCTGAAGTTCCCGGAGGGCCGTAACCTGTACTGCCAACACCTCCGATGACTTGCCCGGGCTCGACGATCTGTCCGACTTTCAATCCTTTGGCAAAACCGCTTAAATGAGCAAAGTAATGATACGTATTATTTAAATCCCGTATCCCGATCCGCCAACCGCCAAATTTATTCCAGCCTTTCATTTCGATGATTCCATAGCTCGTTGACCGAACGGGAAGGCTATAATCCGCAAATATATCAGTACCCTCATGGATTCTCCTTCCGCCCCATCCACGAGCGCTTCCCCATGTATTCAAATACGTATAATGAGTCCGTACTGGAACGGGGAAGGCCTTTTCCTGTAAATCCAGCCGGCCATATTTCTTATAAATCTCGGCATTGCCGATAATGATGCTGACGGCTTTATCTCGTTTATAATAATCCCACAAGCCGATCCGGATATTATCTTCATCTGCACCATAAGTATGGAGATGCTTCGAAAAAGCATATAAGCGATCGGTATCATTAGTAATATCAGCTTTGCCATCACCATTCCCATCCTGGCCAAGCCCATCAAAAAATGTGATCGTGAGCGGGTTCACGTCGTTCAAGTCAGGATTGAGGGCACCGCTCCACTTTGAAGGCTCGATGTTGATGCCTATTAAACCCTTTGCCGGCTCTAAATCCCGTCGGGCAGCCCTTAGGCTGTGCTCATATTGATCAGCCCCAGCAAGGTAATACCATGGGATTTGGAGGGTAGCCTCCATATTTTTGTATAGCTCCATTCTCCCGGCATAAGCTTCAGGGGTATCGGCAGCTTTAGCCACTTGGCTTGGTGCATTCAAAATAAACAAACAAGTTAGGGTAAGAAGGAATAATTTTTTCAACGGGGCAGGCTCCTTTCATGTCACTCTCCGTATTTATAAAGACATCAGTCCATCATCTTTTATAGTTTTGCTGATTTAGCTATAAACATGAAAAATAAATAATGGGAAACCAACTATAACTTGTATAAATGCTTTTTTATTGTTAAAGTAGGGTGTGTTAATTTCTATAGAATGGAGTGGCATTTTCATGTCTTCTACAAATAAAGAAATTCTTCGTAAACCAGATTGGTTAAAAATAAAGCTTAATACTAATGAAAATTACCTCGGTTTAAAAAATATGATGCGCGAAAAAAATCTTCATACTGTCTGTGAAGAGGCGAAATGTCCAAATATTCACGAATGCTGGGCAGTGAGAAGAACGGCTACATTCATGATATTAGGTGAAATCTGTACAAGGGCTTGCCGTTTTTGTGCTGTTACAACCGGACGACCTAATGAATTGGACTGGGCCGAACCGGAGCGTGTTGCCGATTCCGTCGTATTGATGAATTTAAAGCATGTCGTCATTACAGCTGTTGCCCGTGATGATTTAAAAGATGGAGGCGCTGAAGTTTTCGCTGAAACGGTCCGTGCCATCCGACGCAAGAATCCATTTACATCGATTGAAGTATTACCGTCGGATATGGGTGGGGTGCATGAAAATATTAAGACTTTGATGGATGCTAAACCAGACATTCTGAACCATAATATAGAGACAGTCAGAAGTTTATCCGACCGTGTACGGGCTCAAGCCAAATACGAACGTTCATTGGAGCTTTTAAGAAGAGCCAAGGAACTGTATCCGGAGATTCCGACAAAGTCGAGTTTAATGGTTGGCCTTGGTGAAACGCGGGAGGAAATCCTTGAAACGATGGATGACCTAAGGGCCAATAATGTGGATATCATGACGATCGGCCAGTATTTGCAGCCGACTAAAAAGCATTTGAAGGTGCTGAAATACTATACGCCTGAGGAGTTTGCCGAATTGAAAGAACGTGCATTGGAAAAAGGCTTCAGCCATTGTGAATCCGGCCCGCTTGTCCGTTCTTCCTACCATGCGGACGAACAGGTTAATGCTGCGGCAAAGCATAAACAAACCAAAGGTGAAGAATTATTGAAATAGAGTGAAATAAAGGACCGAAAAAATTCGGTCCTTTCATTTTTAATTAACGGTTATCCATTTTTTGATGGATGTTATCGTGATGATCCCTTTTATCGTTAATCATTTCCCCATTTTCATTTTCCCCGTCACTCATTTTGTATCCTTGAGGCGATTTCAGCATTCTTTTGATGGTTTGTTCAATCGTATAGTCGATCCCTTTGCTGCCGGATTTCAATGTAGAGAAATTCTCGACATCTTGGGCAAGGTTTTGATAATCATCACTAACATAGACATGATAGTAGCGAGGCACGATGGACATGGCAGTACGTTTAACTTGGTCTGCGGTTTCAGTCCGATCCTTGGTATTGGTATCATATACGACAAGAACTTCCTCGTCGGTCACCAGAGTAGCCGCATCATTGACATTAGGAATCTGAACACTCAGTTTTGAAATGACATCAGACAGTTGTTCCCGGTCAATGGAAGCATCCTTGTTGGAAATATTACGGCCGTCAATGGTTGCACTATTTGTGCGGGTAAAACCGAAATCATCACTTTTGTTGTCATTATTACGATAATCCTCATCATAATATTGAGTTGGGTTGTTTACGTTTGTTGGGTTGCCGGCATTGTTTTTTGCACCGAGCCCCTGATCCTCTTCTTTATCAGCACATCCAGTTAGTGCAATAATCGAACTTAAACCTATCGTTATTAGCGTTTTTTTCATCAATAACACCCCCATAACTTTAGGATGAACATATTTCTCTATTTTTCGCTTAGTAATTGATGGGGAATCAGTTATAATTTAAAGAAGGAATGTATTTATGAGAGGTGAAAACAATGATTAACATCAATAACATGACCTATGAAATAATCGAGGATGAACGGGAAGGCTATAACGAAGAAGCGTTTAAAGCCAGATACAGTGAGATTTTAACGAAGTATGATTATATAGTGGGGGATTGGGGTTACGGCCAATTGAGGCTGCGTGGATTTTTTGATGACTCTAATCAGAAAGCGACCTTCGATACAAAAATAAGCACGCTTAGTGAATATTTATATGAATACTGCAATTTTGGCTGTCCATATTTCGTCGTGAAGAAAATAAAGAAATAAGAAAGGCCAGGATTTACTCTGGCCTTTCCATGTTAAGAGTTTCCATATCCTTTATAAGGAGACTGTTCATCTTTTTCTGGATCATCATGTGTCGGATGAGCACCAGGATATTGTCGAGGTAAGTCTTCGTGCAAGGATTTATTTTCATAATTAAAGGCACTTTGATAGCGTTGCCCTTCCTGCCACGGGGTGTTTTTATTCTGAACTGGTGCATCTTTTGCTATGGATGATCCAAAAGGTCCTTCGGGAAATTCTTCAGGAATTAAATAATCCCGCTGTTTTTCGACATTGGAGAAATCGTGGTATATTTCCTCTTCTTTGCCCAAGGTAATCCCCCCTCATGTAATCGTACATTCAGTAGGTTATCCCGTTTAAGAAAAAAACGTCGGCTTTCAGACGATTTCCATTAAAAAGTGACTTAGTTCTTCGGCTTCCGCTTCTGACAACTGAAAGGCATGCTCAAGATAGCCTTCCTCTTCTAAATCATCAGGTCCAATAATCGCAAAACGGTTACTCTGCATATTTAAGACAAGTTTCTTCCCATAAAAACGATCGGTTGTCGTAATGGCCAGATCGAATCTTGATTCCTCTCCCATGAAACTTATGAACCGGGTTTTTGAATCAACCACGTCATTGTATAAATAAAAACGATCTTCCATAGTATCATTCCCTTCTTATCTTCACATTTGTAGTTCCATCATAACAAAGTGACTTCAATAGGGGAACAGACATTTTTCGGGGCTCCCGGCAGGAGGAACTTCGTCACGCCTCATGGTTCCACAGGAAAGTCCGGCAATCTTGCCTTCAGAGTTTTCATTGATTAAAGGAAAATTGTCAAGAATACAAATGGGACCGTAAATTTAGGTTTTTTTATGGCAATGCTTGCATTTTTGCTGCTGTTTAATATAGGGATTGTTTCAAATGGCTGAAGGAATTGAGAGTAAGGGAGAAGCTATGGTATCATCAAGGAATAAGGTTGGTCCGGCACAGGGTTTTACCTATGCCGCTCATTCAACCAATGATTCCCTATATCATCTTAGATCAGAAAGGATCTGGAAAAAAATGTACTTTGTAGACCGCCAAAAGATTGAACAAATATTAGGTTTTCTTGAAAAGCAGCTTGGACTTTTTGAAGGGCATGATAATTGGGATGGAGACCTTTCGGAACTTATCGCTGAAAGGCTTATACATACTTCCATCGATTCCGTGTTGGATGTGGGAAATGCGGTAATTGATGGTTTTATTATGCGTGATCCAGGAAGTTATGAAGATATTATCGATATCCTTCAAGATGAAAAAGTCATTTCAGAAGAAAAAGCGATACAATTCAAAAAGGTTTTGCCGCTAAGGAAAATGCTGGTCCAGGACTTCATTGAAGTCGATCACAACGAACTGCATGCCGTATTCTCGGAAAATATCGAGGCATTCAAGCAATTCCCCGATTTGGTGAGGAACTATTTAACAAATGAATTGGGACCCGTATCAGCTTTTAAAAACTAGTAGCGTTAGGAAGGCGAATTCAAATGAAGTCGTATAAAGGATATTTAATAGACTTAGATGGCACCATGTATCGCGGAACTGAACAAATTGCGGAAGCGGCAGGGTTTATTAATGACCTAAGAAAAAGGGAGATCCCTTATTTATTCGTCACCAACAACTCATCCCGAACTCCGGCACAGGTAGCGGATAAATTGAGAAGCATCGGCATATCAACGGAAGATGATCAAGTTTTCACGACAAGCATGGCCACTGCCAATTACATAGCTGAACAAAAGCAAGATGCATCGGTCTATGTAGTGGGTGAAGAAGGCATCATCGAGGCTCTTAAGGAAAAAGGAATGAAGCTTGTGGATGAACATCCAGACTTTCTGGTAATGGGCATCGATCGCGGCGTCAATTATGAAAAGTTGTCAAAAGCCTGTCTTGCTGTCAGGAATGGCGCTGTTTTCATTTCGACCAATGGTGATATTGCCATTCCTACTGAACAAGGCCTTTTGCCGGGGAATGGTGCTTTGACCTCCGTTGTTTCCGTTTCGACTCAAGTACAGCCGATTTTCATTGGAAAACCTGAATCCGTCATAGTGGAGCAAGCTCTAAGAGTATTAGGGGTACCTAAAGAAGAGACGATCATGGTTGGCGATAACTATGATACGGATATCCTAGCCGGCATTAATGCAGGGATAGATACAATGCTTGTACATACTGGCGTAACGACCAAAGAACGCTTGAAGCAATATAAGGAGCAGCCAACGTATGTGGTGGATACGCTCGACCTATGGCACTTCGAATGAAAAAACCAGGCCTGCGAAAGCAGTCCTGGTTTTTTTATGTCGTTTAATATCATAAGCTCACTATTCTGCATTTTCGGTTCTATGGGCAAGCCGGCTTGAAGCGGCAGCAGCAATTGCCCCAACGATATCGTCTAAAAAGGTGTTCACCTTACCTGTGCTTTTATCGTTTAGATATTTTAAGATACCTGGCTTTTGTTTATCGATGAAACCATAATTGGTAAAGCCGATGGATCCATATACATTCACAATTGAAAAAGCCAATATTTCATCGACCCCATATAGTCCTTCATCTATTTCAATGATGCTCAGTAGCGGCTCCTCGAGCAGTTTTTTCTCAGCTAGAATATCCAACTGAATGCCGGTAAGGATGGCATTTTGGACCTCGCGTTTTGAAAGGACCCGTTCGACATTGTGAAGGCAATCGGACATTTGGAGATTTTCATGGTAGCCAGATTGTAAATACATGACAAGCTCAGCGATATCCTCCAATTTCACTCCTCGTTCAATTAGCCACCTACGAGCCGTTTTTTCAGACATTGATTGTTCAATATTAGCCATGTCATCACCCATTTCTCTATATTTTAAAGGGATAGTTCTATTGCCGGTAGTTTGATTTGATTAAAGTCAAAACCCATGAAAGGGATTTCGATTCGATTTTATAATAAGGTTTCGATAATCATTCAGAAAACGGGTTATTCCACATATATATAAGTATATGAAGTCCAATATTTCTATTATATCCATTTGATGAAGGGGGCCATTCCATGATAGAAGAAATCATTTTTAATAATTATGGTATACAGGTAGGTCATGAAGAAGCCAATAGCAGATTTCCAAGCTTCCGTTCAGGGAATATGGTTTACAGCATCGTTCCCATTGAAAATATGGAGCAGGAGGAATTAGTGGAACGGCATACAATGTCTCAACACATGATTTCACAAGGAGATCGTCACGTATCGGCTTTTGTTCTTGCCAATCATGGAAGTTATGTTTCGGAAGCGGATGAACAATTATTCATCCTTCTTGCCAATCAGGCATTGGAAGGTCCGAAAAATTTCAACCCAGGAAGACGTCTGGCAAGATTCCATCAGCGTGGGAGAAACATTAATGAAACGATTCGAACATGCTCAAGAATCGGTAAATGGAAAGAACTCTGGGAACAAAGGATCGATCAGTTAGAAAAGATTTGGCGGGATAAGCTCAATGCCCATCCTGATAACCAGTTTGAAAAATTATTTATAGAAACCTTTCCCTATTATATGGTCTTGGGTGAAAATGCGATTCAATATTTAGTCGACACGGAAATTGATGATACCCCGCAAATTGTCGATAGTGGAACGGTATGTTATGAACGTTTTTTACATGATACGTGGAAAAGCAATAAATGGATGAAAAATCCGTTTGATTGGGTATTCGACCACGGAACAAGGGATGTCGCGGAATGGGTGAGGGAACACTATTTTCAAAATGTGCATACCCATCAACGTGGCATTGGCCATTTCTTTCACGAATATCAATCCATAGAACCGTTCTCCAGCTTTTCAGCCCGGTTATTATATTCAAGGATGCTATTTCCCATTCATTACTTTGAAACAGTGGAAGAGTATTTTTCAAAAACGACGGAATCAAGGGCGAATGAATTGGAGGATAAAATATCTGCGATCACGAAATCCTCCCAACAATATGAGTCCTTCCTCAAACATTTTTATGAATTGGCGGAGGTTCCGGCCAAGCAATATGATTTGCCTAAAATTGACTGGATTTAGATAAAAACGGGAAAGAAATATGATTCATCCTTACTTACTATGTTATGATGATAAAAAGATTTTTTCGAATAGTTAGATATTTGGTTATTACTACGGAAGGATGGATCCATGAAAAGATTGATGATGGCCACCCTTTTAGCCCTTTTAATCATCCAACCGACAGATCTTACGAAAGCTGAAACGAAAACAAGCTGCGAAGCAACTCAATTCAAGATTGTCATGAAGACTACTACGGATGTGAAGGAAAAGGCGTCGGCTGCGAGTAAAACATTAAAAACTTATAAAAAAAATAAAGAACTATCGGCAAGTGGGAGAACTGGAAACTGGTATAAGGTCTGTCATTCAAAAAAGACTGCATATATCAAGATGGCAGATGCAAAAGAGGTTTTCAGTTCAGGTGAAAAAGTCCTTCTGAAAAAATTCGATACGAGGAAAGGTGTTAATCAAGTTGTATCGGTGACAGGGAAATCCATGAGTGATACGAAGGTCGCGATCCAAACTTACGAGAAGAAACAAGGTGAATGGCGACGCGCATTAAAGAAGATGGAGGGCGTCATTGGGAAGAACGGCTTCACGAAGAGTAAAAAAGAGGGTGATGGAAAATCACCGGTTGGAATTTATTCATTTGGTACGGCCTTTGGAAGCAAAACGAAGCCGCCCGGAGTGAAAATGAATTATAGGAAAACTACCAAATATGACTACTGGATTGATGATCGGACATCCAAGGATTATAACAAGTGGATAACCTATAAAGGAAATCCTTCAAGTAAATGGAAGTCTTTCGAAAGGATGAATCATGAACTCTATAGGTATGGGGCGGTCATCAATTATAATACGAATCCCATCATAAAAGGAAAAGGAAGTGCAATCTTCCTTCATATATGGAGAGGGGAAACAAAGCCGACGGCAGGATGTACAGCCACTGCCGAAAAGAATGTCCTCAGCTTACTGAAATGGATGGATCCCGTGCAAAAGCCACATGTAGTAATGGGAACGAATGATTCATTAAAGAGTGTTGAGTAATAATCTTCAAAATGGTTTTCCCATAAAAATTTAGCTTTAGCCGTTCTTACTCGTTCAAGGGATGGGCAAAAAAAGTTCGTTCATCCATCTTTTCTAACTATTGATAATTATATGAATTAAACTTATAATGTCTACTATACAAATACAAATGTTTTCTACAGGTAAACAGTTTTTAAGGGGGAACCAAATATGAAAGCCATCTCGATCGGTTTATTGGGGTTAGGTACAGTTGGATCAGGAGTCGTACAAATCATTGAAAGTCATCAGGACAAGCTCATGCATCAAGTGGGCTGTTCCATATCCATTAAGAAGATACTAGTCAAGGACACGACTAAGGAGCGGCTTGTCGAGGTTGATAAAGATATGTTAACTGACAAACCTGAGGATATCCTTTCGAATCCCGAGATTGATGTTGTAATTGAAGTTATGGGTGGAATTGAAGAAACACGCGGTTATCTGATAGAAGCAATAAAAAATAAAAAGCATATCGTTACGGCCAATAAAGACCTAATGGCTCTATATGGACCGGAACTGTTGGAATTGGCCACCGAGAATCAATGTGATTTGTTCTATGAAGCAAGTGTTGCAGGGGGAATTCCGATTCTAAGAGGTCTTGTCGATGGATTATCTTCTGACCGCATCACGAAAATGATGGGAATCGTCAATGGGACGACAAACTTCATTTTAACGAAAATGAGCAAGGAAGGCAGAGCTTATGATGACGTATTGAAGGAAGCCCAGGAGCTGGGATTTGCTGAAGCGGATCCAACAGCAGATGTAGGGGGATTGGATGCAGCCCGCAAAATGGCGATACTATCCACACTCGGGTTCTCAATGAACATTGGCTTGAATGATGTGGAGGTACAGGGAATAACCGATATATCCGAAGAGGATTTGAGATATAGTAAAAAACTAGGATATACGATGAAATTGATTGGCGTCGCTTCCAGGGCAGGCGATAGGGTCGAAGTAAGTGTCCAGCCTGCACTTCTTCCGGAAGCACATCCGTTAGCTTCGGTAAATAATGAGTATAATGCGGTATACGTTTATGGGGAAGCTGTAGGGGAAACGATGTTTTACGGACCGGGAGCCGGAAGTCTTCCGACTGCGACTGCAGTCGTTTCGGATATGGTGACGGTCATCAAGAATATGAGGCTGGGCGTAAATGGCCGCAGTGCAGTTTCACCGCAGTACCCGAAACAATTAAAGGATGCCACTGAGATTTTCGCTAAGTTCTTCATTCGATTGCATGTTCAGGATGAAGTTGGCGTTTTAGCCAGAATCACGAATTTATTTGCCGAGCATGGGGTAGGATTCGATAAAATCCTTCAATTGCCGCTGGATGAAAAGGAATCTTCCGAAATCGTATTAGTTACGCATACAGCCACTTTGGCAGCATTTGAGCAAATTATACAGAAATTAAATGATTACAATATGGTAAGAGAAGTGAAAAGCACATATAGAGTTGAAGGAGAGGACATCAAATGAGCTGGCAAGGACTTATAAGCACATATAAAGATTTTTTACCTGTCAATGAAAATACACCCGCACTATCCCTGTTGGAGGGGAATACACCTTTAATCAGACTGAATCGATTATCCGAAGAGTGGGGCATCGACTTACATGTAAAATATGAAGGAGCTAATCCAACTGGGTCGTTTAAAGATCGCGGAATGGTCATGGCTGTCGCAAAAGCGATCGAAGCGGGTAGCGACACGATCATCTGTGCTTCTACTGGGAACACATCGGCAGCCGCAGCGGCTTATGCCGCCCGTGCCAACCTGCGCTGTATCGTTGTCATTCCAGAAGGTAAAATTGCCATGGGTAAGCTTGCACAAGCCGTTATGTACGGAGCAGAAATAATCTCTATCGAAGGGAACTTCGACCAGGCTTTAAAAATCGTCCGTTCACTTAGTGAGAGCTCACCGATCACCCTTGTGAATTCTGTCAACCCATACCGGATCGAAGGGCAGAAGACGGCGGCTTTCGAAATTTGTGATGCTCTAGGCTCTGCACCGGATATTTTGGCGCTTCCAGTCGGGAATGCAGGTAATATCACTGCTTACTGGAAAGGGTTTAAAGAATATAATGACTCGAAACAAACGGGCCTACCTGAAATGAGAGGGTTCGAAGCGGAGGGTGCGGCTGCAATTGTCAGGGATACTATCATTGAAAATCCCGAAACGATTGCAACAGCCATCCGGATTGGGAATCCTGCCAGTTGGAACTTTGCTGTCGAAGCGGCAAAAGAATCCCAAGGTAAAATTGATGAGGTGACAGACGAAGAAATTCTGGAAGCCTATCATTTCCTCGCTAAAAAAGAAGGGGTATTTGCAGAGCCAGCCTCATGTGCTTCCATTGCAGGAATCTATAAACAATTAAAAAGCGGTGAAATCAAAAAAGGAAGCAAGATTGTTGCGGTGCTGACTGGAAATGGATTGAAAGATCCGAATGTGGCAGTCGATACTAGCACGATTCAACCGACATTGTTGCCAATGGACGAAGAGGTCATATTAGAACATCTGCAGGGTGTGAAACAGGCATGAGTGCAGATTCCGAGATGTTCTTGATCCGTGTACCGGCGAGTACGGCCAACTTAGGACCAGGATTCGATTCCATCGGCTTGGCGCTAGGACTTTACTTGGAAATACACGGATCTTCATCAGATCATTGGGAAGTCGTTCCACTATCAGAGGAAATGTCTGTTTTTCCAAGAGATGATCGTAATTTTATCGTTAAAGTTGCCAAGGAAACGGCGGCTTATTATGGAAAGGAACTATCCCCATGCCGGCTTTTCGTCTCTAGTGAAATTCCACTGGCACGGGGTCTTGGAAGCAGTGCCTCCGCCATTGTAGCGGGGATTGAATTAGCGAACATCGTTGGTGAACTCCATTTATCCGTTGATGAAAAGAATAGGCATGCTTCCCTCTTTGAAGGGCATCCGGATAATGCAGGGGCATCTGTTTATGGTGGATTGGTAGTGGGCCTGCATACAGAGGAGAGAACGGATGTCGTGTCGTTTCCGATCGAGGGAGTTAAGGTGATTGCTGTCATTCCCAATTTTGAATTGCTTACTGAGGATTCAAGAAATGTTCTTCCTAATTCACTTTCCTATAAAGATGCGATAAGCGGAAGTGCAGCCGCAAATGTTTTGCTTGCAGGAGTCTTATCGAAAGATTGGAAGCTTGTTGGTGAAATGATGCAAAGCGATCGATTCCATCAACCTTTTAGAGCGGGGTTAGTTCCTCATTTAGCACTTATAGAAGAGGTCGTCCTTCAAAAAGGTGGATTTGGTGCAGCCCTAAGCGGAGCAGGCCCCACTGTTTTATGCTTGGCATCCGCAGAAAAATGCGAAAGTGTGCTCACTGGATTGAAGGAAAAATTTCCGGAATATCTTGTGAAAGAATTGGAAATAGATAATGTTGGCAGTTATACGGCAATCCTTTCAGAACAGGAAAAAAAGGAATTGAAATTTTTGAAATCGTGAGCCGCATTTCATTTACTGTCCATATAAAAAAGCTGACTCGCGTCAAGCCGTATCAATTCATTTGATAGGGCAAAAGCCGAGTCAGCTTTATTTTTTATTACAGTCCAGGAAGAGTTCCGGCCTGCATGAAAAAAGGTTGAACGTGTATAGATGAAGTGATCCTTCATCCATACGCTGCATGTTATTTAAAGGGCTATTAGAAAACTTGTTCTACTTCCACTACACCAGGAACTTCTTCAAGAAGGGCACGCTCAATCCCAGCTTTTAGCGTAATGGTCGAACTAGGACAGCTTCCGCAGGCTCCTAGTAATCGTAATTTTACAATTCCATCTTCTACGTCAACTAGTTCACAGTCACCGCCATCACGAAGAAGAAACGGACGAAGTTTATCTAGGACTTCTTGAACTTGAACTTCCATTGTTTGTTCAGACATTGCAATCGACTCCTTTCCTATTCATATTATAAAGCGAAGGTAGTAAAAAATCCAACTGTAACTTTGCGGAAATATAATCTATATTATTCTGGTATGATGGAAACAGGTGAGAAGTTTTTAAACATTATTCAAAATGAAGCAGATATACTAAAATGAAGGAGGAAGAGTATGGTAATGAAAGAAATTGAGATAGAAGTGTATGGAGCGGAGCAAATTTGCGCGAGTTGTGTAAATCTCCCATCTTCAAAAGATACCTGTGAGTGGCTTGAAGCCGCTTTAACGAGAAAGTTTCCTGAGCAGAAATTCAAAATATCCTATATAGATATGTATAATCCCCCAGAAACGCTGAAGCAAAAGAACTTTGCCGCGAAGATGATCGAAGAAGATTTATTTTATCCACTGGTCCTCATCGAAGGTGAGATCATTGCAGAAGGAAATGTGCGTCTCAAAAAAGTGGTGGAAACGATGGGAAAATACGGATATACGATGCAAGTGTGATATATAATGGAAGAAATAAGAAAAACTGACCCATGAATGAGCTGCATACAGCTCATTGGGCCAGTTTATGAAATGTAGCATGGATGGGTTGGAATCAACCGTTATGGTATTTATACATCCAGAGAATGCCTGATTTCATCAGGCGTGCCACTCTACCGGTGATTGGGCGATTTGCAACAAGACCAAAACCTTGTTTCTTCCCAAGGGAACCTAATGTTCCTTTTAATTTCATTGTAGGGAAGCTTTCCGGAAGTGGTTCATTTGCCCATTTCTTCACAAGGACTTGGACGATTTGTTCAGCTTGGGACTCCGCCAATTGAGCACTAGGTGCATGAGGCAGGCTCGCACAGTCGCCGACCACAAAGATGCTGTCATTATTAGGAAGGAAATGCTGAGGAGTCAGAACGGCTCTTCCTTGACGATCTTTTTCAATATCCATATCGCGGATGATTTTGCTTGGCTGAATTCCCGCTGTCCAGACGATGACGTCACTTTGAACGGCTTCGTCACCATTATAAAGAAGGTTTGGCTCAACTTTGGTTATATTTGAATGATGGATGATTTCGATTGTATGTTTATCGAACCAAGATTCGACAAAGGTACTTAATCTTTCTGGGAAAGCAGATAGTATATGCGGTCCACGGTCAAATAGCTTAACGTTCAAATCTGAACGGCTTTCAATTAATTCACTTGCTAGCTCAACACCACTAAGTCCGCCACCAACGATAGAAACGGTTGCACCTGCACCCAAATTATTCAAAGCTGAATATGTGCTACGTGATTTATCGATTGTTTGGATACTATAGGTATGTGTGTCTGCTCCAGGAATATTGTGGTATTTATCTTCACAGCCAAGGCCAATGACTAAATCATCATAAACGACAGGATCTTGGTTTTCTATAATGACCTGTTTATTTTCCATATCGATGGAAAGTACTTCTCCGTATACGTTCTTCAAGCGAGGATGTTCAGGAAATGCAACACGGATGTGCTGATCAGGAATGGTACCTGCTGCTAAAGCATAATATTCCGTTTTTAAGCAGTGATAAGGATTACGGTCGATAAGCGTGATGCTCACATTTTCAGGCAGCTGATTAGGCAGCAATCTTTGCAACATGCGCATACCACCATACCCACCACCAAGTATGACTAAATTCTTCATATGATTTTCCCCTTTATTTGATCTCTTGAAAAATTTGAAAAATGCTTCACTTGTGAAAACAAGTATCCAACTATAGGATTCCCCCAAATGAACCCTTTTAAAGTTTAATTAAATATATATACCCCAATTAGTAGTAAGAATAAAAAATTAGATAATTTTCTTTTTTTACGTACCCCGACAAAAGTATAACGAATATAAAAGGAAATCACAACCGATATCTTGAAATCAGCTTACTTTTTATGCGTAAATATTGACTGTAACTGGGAAAAGTAATAAGATGATTTGTTAGTAACTGTGAGGTGAAACAATGTACCCGATTATTGAATTTTGCGTAAGCAATCTAGCCAGCGGTGCTCAAGAGGCTCTGGAAAGATTGGAGAGGGATCCAAATTTAGATATCATAGAATATGGTTGTTTGGGATATTGCGGCAAATGCTCCAGTAACTTATATGCACTAGTAAACGGTGAAGTGGTTTCCGGCGACACAACGGATGAATTGGTAGATAAAATATATAAGTTCATTGATGAATTTGAAATGTAATCATCAACGGCGAATAAAAAGGCTGCTCCTCTTGGGACAGCCTTGTCATTCCCTGTCCTTTTTGAAATGTCTCCAGCGAGTTAGAGGATTCTGGCTTCAGATGCCTGAGTACGCTGAAGTCCAAGTCCCCTTTAAATAGGATGCTTCATATTCCTTAAGTGTGAATCTCAAGAATCCTCCTTCTTGTTCCTTTGTTTGGTTGATTCTATATAGCCAGGTAATCCGTAAATGGGTAAAATAAGTGCGGGAATATGAGTTTTTTCAAGCTGGAAAATTGAGCGTGGGAAATTCTTTGGTATATACTATAAAGAGAAATAGTTCTATCTCACATATCTTAAGAAGGAGGGGTTTATTGTGAGTGAAGTTGTTCAAATAACAGAAGCTGCTGCTTTTCAGATAAAAGAAATGATGAAACAAAATGGTGAAGAGGGTTCCTTTTTAAGAGTAGCCGTTAAAGGCGGGGGCTGCAGTGGATTATCCTACGGAATGGGTTTTGAAGAAGAGCCCGGAGAAAAAGATAGCCAGCTGGAACAGTTTGAAATAAAGATCCTTGTTGATAACGGGGATGCCGATATATTAAATGGAACGGTAATTGATTATAAACAAACGATGATGGGCGGAGGCTTTACGATCGAAAACCCAAATGCCATCGCTTCATGCGGTTGCGGGTCTTCCTTCAAAACGGCAAAAAACGCCGGTACGCCAGAGAACTGCTAACAAACTGGTTCATTTATAAAGGGGGGCACTTTAACAAGTGCCCCCCATTTTCATGCTTATTTCCTATTTTAAATATTGTTAAGGGCTTCCTTGATTGGAAAGGTACCGCTGAAAATCTCGAATGTCTTATTGAACGTATTTTCCGCTGTGACTGATTGTGCAAGAACGGAGGCGACATCTGCTCTTGGAATGGATTTGTTGGCATGGTCCACTTTTTCTTCAGCAAAGATTTTTCCGACAGCTTGTTCATTTGTCAATGCAACCGGCCGGACAATCGTGTATGTCAGCCCGCTTGCTTTTAAATGTTCATCGGCATCATGTTTTGCTTCAAGATAATGGCGCATTCCTTCTTGGGCTTGTTCCGGATCATCAGTACCTACAGAGCTTAACATGATAAAACGTTCGATCCCTTTCTTTTTGGCGGCATCAACTAGTTTAATCGCCCCATTCTTATCCACAGCCGTCGTTTTATCCGGTCCCGTTTTTGGTCCAGATCCGGCTGCGAAAATGATGGCTTCCATGTTATCCACTGCTTTATCCACATTTCCCTCTAAATCTGCAAGAATTGGATGCCCACCGAGTTCTTTTATCGTTTGAGCCTGTTCCTCTTTCCGGATCATTCCGAATACATTCATTTGTGGATTTTTTGATAATTCCCCAATGATCTGCTTTCCGGTCGTTCCATTGGCTCCAGCAACTAAAATATTCATATATGTGCATTCTCCTTTCAAGTCTTCTCCTACTCTCTACCCTTAGAATAACAAGGTTAAGCACTGTGGATAACTAATGAAAAACAGTTATCCACAATCATGGAATTGGGGACAAAAAAACCCGGCTACGAAAGCCGGGTTTTTTTGCGTAATTTTAAAACATGGAAGAACTGTGCATTGGCTGGACTTTTGCTTTTGGGTCAATATATTGCTTGGCGTGATTGACGGCAGTGGGTGCCTCACCAAAACCACTTGCAATCAATTTGACCTTGCCATCATATGTTGCGATATCACCCGCTGCATAAATTCCTGGGATATTCGTTTCCATTCTGGAATTCACCAAAATACTGTTCTTCTGGATATCAAGTCCCCATTCCTTGATGGGACCAAGGGAGGAAACGAAGCCGTAGTTGACGATGACTGCATCTACCTCCATCGTCTCTGTATCTTCACTGTTTGTATCCTTGATGACAACTGTATTGATCCGGCCGTCTGTACCAATCAATTCTGAAGGTATGTAAGGAGTCTTTATTTCAACTTTTGAATGTTTAAGGTTTTCTACACTATGTTCGTGGGCACGGAATTTATCTCTTCTATGAATGATGCTCACTTTCTCGGCGATCGGTTCCAGCATAAGTGCCCAGTCCACTGCTGAATCCCCACCTCCGAATACCACCACTTTTTTGCCAGCAAAATGATTGAGGTCGTCGATGAAATAATGAAGGTTGCTGCTTTCATATTTTTTTGCATCATCAATTTCGATGCGGCGGGGTTGGAAAGCCCCATTTCCAGCTGTGATGATAATGGTTTTGGAGTAATGGATTTCTTTATCCGTCGTTAACTTGAAAACTCCGTCGGCTTGCTTTTCCACTTCTTGAACGGCTTGCTCCAAGACAACATCTTGTTCAAACTTTGCCATTTGTTCTTTCAAATTATTCACTAGCTCCTGAGCACGCACTTTTGGGAAACCTGCGATATCATAGATGAATTTCTCAGGATAAAGGGCCGACAATTGTCCGCCTAATTGTGGCAAGCTCTCGATGATTTTTACGGATGCCTGTCTCATACCGCCATAAAATGCAGTAAATAATCCAACCGGGCCTCCGCCAATGATGGTAATATCATAAACTTTTTCATTAACTTCCAACGTTATCCCTCCGATATACTAGGTTTGCTGAAATTTATTCTTTTATTTTAACATAGATGATCTTTTAAAAAGCGGAGAAAGATTAGAAAAGTGAGAAAGTTTTGACTATATATGAGCAGTCACATGATGAATACTGTTCACCCTCTTTTATAAGTGGGTAAAAATACTCTTTACCATGATTGAACATATAGAAAAAATATGGTCAGTAACCGGGTGAAAAGTAACGTTTTTTAGCTTTATTTTAACGCTAAAAAGTTCAGTTTGTTACTTGAAAAAGGTATGGAAAAAGACTAATATTTACTTAGACATCATTTGGTAAAATTTTTATGAATTTTTTATTACAATTACGAATTGTTACGTGAAATACGTCACAAATGTATAAGAGTGCTTTTTATAATGGAAATTAATAAGATACACAATAGATTTTAGTTATGGAAAGCATCACAAGAAAATATCGTAAAGGTGGACGAATACTTTTGAAAAAGCCAACTATCGTTGTTTTAGGAGCAGGTTATGGTGGATTGATGACCGTTACTCGCTTACAGAAGGCATTAGGTCAAAATGAAGCAGAAATCGTATTAGTTAACAAAAATGATTACCACTATGAAACAACATGGCTGCATGAAGCATCTGCTGGAACGCTTCATCATGATCGTGTGCGCTATCCAATCAAAAGTGTCATTAACGGCAGCAAAGTTAAATTCATCCAAGATTCTGTTTTGGAAGTGAAAACAGAAGACAAAAAAGTCATCCTTGAAAACGGCGAAATTTCTTATGATTACCTAGTGATTGGACTTGGACCGGAATCGGAAACATTCGGGATCCAAGGGCTAAAAGAATATGCTTTCTCCATCTCCAATGTGAACACTGCACGTAAAATCCGTGACCATATCCAATTGCAATTTGCTACGTACAGTTCTGAAGTCGAGAAGAATGAAGACCGATTGACGATCGTCGTTGGCGGAGCAGGATTTACGGGTATCGAGTTCCTTGGCGAATTAGCTAATCGTGTTCCTGAACTTTGTAAAGAATATGACATCGATTTCCAAAAGGTTCGTATGTACTGTGTGGAGGCAGCACCAGCCGTCCTTCCTGGCTTCGATCCGGAATTGGTGGATTATGCAGTTTCTTACCTTGAGAAAAAAGGTGTGGAATTCAAAATCGGTACACCGATCAAGGGGGCAACTCCTGAAGGTATCATCGTGGCAAAAGGCGAAGATGAAGTGGAAGAAATCAAGGCGGGAACCGTTGTATGGGCAGCTGGCGTACGTGGTAACTCCGTGATTGAGGCTTCTGGTTTTGAAGCTATGCGTGGACGTATCAAAGTGAACCTTGACATGCGTGCACCGGGTCATGACGATATTTTCATCGTAGGGGATTGCGCTTTGATCATCAACGAAGAAATTAATCGTCCATATCCACCAACTGCACAAATCGCCATGCAACAAGGTGAGGTCATTGCGAAGAACCTGACTAAATTGGTTCGTAACGAAAGCGACCTTGAAACGTTCACTTTCGAAAACAAAGGAACGGTATGTTCACTTGGTGAAGACAATGCGATCGGTGTTGTATTCGGCAAGAAAGTTACAGGTAAGACGGCATCATTCATGAAGAAAATGGTCGATAACAGAGCATTGTTAATGATTGGCGGAGCTTCCCTGGTTGCTAAAAAAGGTAAATTCAACGTCCTTTAATTTTTTAAATCATAAATAATGGCCATTTGGGGATTCCCTGAATGGCTTTTTCTTGGGTTCTCTCGATGAGTGTGCCATGAAAGCGGGGAGTATGCACCTTTCGTATGTGGAATATAATGGGGATAAGGATGACAGCTTTAAAATCATCGTATGTTCTTATGCGGTTTGGAGTTTATACTGCTTATAATGAATGTAGGGGAAGTGGGTTTTGGTGGAACGATGCAAAAATGTTTGGCTGGCAGTGTCCGGCCTTGTGATATCTGATAAAGGTGAGTGGCTTGTCGTGAACAAAAGGTATGGCGGATTAAAAGGGCAGTGGTCGCTTCCGGCTGGTTTTGTCAAAAATGATGAAACCGTTGATGAAGCTGTCGTAAGGGAAGTGTTGGAGGAGACGGGTATTCATACAGAAATCGAAGGTATTGTAGGAGTGAGAAGTGGAGTCATCAAAGGGGATATAAGTGATAATATGTTAGTATTTTTACTTAAACCGCTCAGTTTTGAGGTCACCGCTCAATTGGATGAATTATATGAAGCTAAATTTCATGACCCTGAATTACTCGTGCAGGAGGGGAAGCAATCTTTACTATTGGAACAGCTTTTAGCGTTTAAAAAGGAAAGAATGCAGACGATGCTTGACGGGTTGAATCCTGGAGATCAATTTGGCTATACATCCTATAAATTATTCATGTGATTTGGGTAATTATCTTTTCTTCGGTATTATTTGGTATAAGTCGTTGACGTAGCAATTATTTTTTCAGTAAACTAAAGGTGTCGCTTTTAAGGAGGGTCAAGAATAACATGCCATTGCCTGTTTTAATTATCTCAATACTCTTATTTTTCATACTGTTTTTCGGAATTGGCTTTTTGCTGAATATGCTCTTTCGTTCTTCGTGGATCATGGTCATCTTATTTCCAATCGTCTTCATCATCATTGTCAATGAAACAAAGCTAATAGAATATTTCAGAAATCCGGGAATATCTTTTTCACATCTTGGAACGAACCTAACATCCTTACATATGGCAGATATCATGATTTTATCGAGTGGGCTTCTTGGCGCGATTTTAGCTGGTGTGGTCATTAGGGTTTTAAGGAATAAAGGATATCAAATGTTTTGAATTGGGAAGGGCCTTCATTAATGGAGGTCCTTTTTTGTAAGAAAAAATGGTTGTTTTCATTCTTTATGAATACTTTCACTCGGGAAAGGGAACAAATATCCTTGTGAGAGGAGTGGAACTATTACATATGAAGATTGTAAAGGCATTATTTTTGAGGGTTGCTATTATCATATTATTTATCTTGGCCATCGAATCAACCTTAAATCATGTTTTTGGAGCTGAGTCTGACAATCATCTCTTTGAAGAGGCGATGAGACAAAATCGAATGCTTGGTCTCGAATACAAAGCCATCCATAGTGGTGGCCAAGTGGCAACGCTAGTGGCATCCGCATCCATGAGCAATGGTCCAACTACGATAGCGGAGGCAATCGAGCTCTCTAAATACCCGAAGCACGAAGTTTTGGCTACAGGATATACAGCAGGGTATGAATCAACCGGAAAGTTCCCGGAGAGCCCATCTTATGGAATCACTTATTCAGGGGTGAAGGTGAAAAGGGATCTGTTTTCCACCATTGCAGCTGATCTTGCCGTATTTCCTCTCGGAACCATCCTTTGGATTCCGGGCTATGGATATGGGGTTGTAGCGGACAAGGGTGGCGCGATCAAAGGCAATCACTTGGATCTATACTACGAAACGGTACAAGACGTGTACGAGAAATGGGGAAAGAAAACCCTTGAAGTATATGTTGTGCAAAAAGGGAACGGCGAATTATCTGAAGAACAGTTAAAAAAGCTGAACGAAACCAGGATCAGGCAGGTTTTCAAGCCTAAAATCGCTGAAAAAACATTGAACGATAATGTATCATCCTTTGCTTTTTAATGAAATGATGGATAAAGTCCAGCGAAGGTCAAAAGGCTGCCCCGAGATTGTGGCAGCCTTTTTGATATTACGTTCATTTGAAATCCCTTAGCCCAAGCCGTTGTATGCTTCAGGGTGAAGAGTCTTTGCCAATTTTGAAAGACCATCCAGTAAACGGGGGGAAGGCCGACAGAATAAGGGTTCTTCCATGATGTGGATATTGTTATCCCGGACTGCCTTCATATCGGTCCACCCTTTTCGTTTCTTGACCAGCTCTGGATTCACTTTTCGTAAAGGTACGCCGACCCAAGCTAAGCAAATATGGTCGGGATCCTTTTTCCGGACCTCTTCGGAAGTGACTTGAATGCTTGCCATGTCCACATCTTCGAAAAGATTATATCCTCCCGCAAGAAGGCTGATCTCGGTTAACCAGTTAACTCCCCCAGGGCTGAATAAGGGATTTGGCCACCATTCCCAATATAGGGACGGCTTCGTTTCGATTTTATCGGCGACGTTTTTATATTGAAGGATGGCCTCACGGAATTTAGCAGCCTGTTCTGCTGCTTTATCATTAAGATCCGTGGCTTCGCCCAGGATCAGCAAATCTTTTGCTATATCTTCAATTGATTGCGGATTGAAGATGATATGAGGGAGGTTCCGTTCTTTTAATCCTTCAATATTTTTTTCCATACCCGGTACACTCAGGGAAGCGAGCACCAAATCGGGTTTCAGTGATTCTACATGATCGATATCAATCGATAAATCGGGCCCCACCTTAGGAAGGTGCTGTATGGTTTCGGGCCAATCGGAATAGTCATCGATAGCAATCAGCTGATCTTCAATTCCAAGATATGTGCAGAGTTCCGTATTGCTGGGGCAAAGAGAGATTATTTTCAAATTGACCACCTACCCTTGAAAGATGAAAAAGTGAAGTGCCAGTGCAATGAAAACTCCGGTCAAGGCTCCGAAAAATACCTCGATTGGCTTATGGCCCAACAGTTCCTTTAATTGTTGCTGTTTCTGCTTTTCTGCTTTTTTCTGCCAGTTTTTTGCTTGCTCGACAAATGTATTGAAGTCCGTGACGAGCTGGTTCAAGACGGCTGCCTGTTCTCCTGCCTGCCGTCTCACTCCTGTCGCATCGAACATCGTGATGATGGCAAAGATCGCGGCAACGGCAAATACAGGAGAATCCATTCCGGTTTCAATCCCTACTGCTACTGTTAGAGCTGACACGGCCGCAGAGTGGGAGCTGGGCATACCGCCTGTGGAGTTAAGAAGTGACCAGTTAACCTTACGAAAAGCTATGAAGTGGATGGGCACTTTAATGAATTGAGCAAAGAAAATGGCAATCAATGCTGCAATTAAAGGGAAGTTGAGAAATAATTCCAAGAGTATCAGCCTTCTTTCTAGTTATGAGTAACGATGAAATCCATATATGGGTAAATAAGAAATCCTGCTCGGTACAAGGCCCTTATTATTATTAGTTCAATTCGGTCCTGTCGATTCCCTGCTGGTTATAAGTATAAATATGATCTTTCTTATACTATTACTCTAAAGTCACCCATTCTAAACAATATCCCTTGTTATTATTATTTTAAGGGGCCTTATTCGAAAATTTTTGAAAATTTCGTTATAATGAAGGTAATCGAATGAAGGAGGTAGCAGAATGTTTACAGTTAAAGATTCCTTGAATATAGATTTGATTGATGAATGCCTGATTCTAGGCATATTTGACAAACCCGTAAAATTCACAGGCATAGGGAAAGAAGCCGATGAACGATTGGACGGTCAGTTAACCGAGTTAGTTAAAGCGGGAGAAATCTCTTCCAAGAAAAAATCAGTAGTTAAAATACATACATTAGGTAAATTAGGCGTAAAGAGATTGATTTTTGTAGGGTTGGGCAAGGAAAAGGAGCTTTCCTTTGAAACGCTGCGCGAAGCGTTGGGGAAAGCCCGTAAAACGATTAAAGAATCCAAGCTTACGACGCTTTCGATTGCTTTGGATACATTCACGACTGAAAACCTGGATGCATTGGATGTAGCCCATGCTTGTTCAGAGGCCTTTGAACTTGCTTCCTATAAATTTGACGGATACAAGCAAAAATCGAACCAGGTCGAAATAAGCATTGAATCGATTACGGTTTACAGTGAATCGGATAATGAAGAGGTCGGGGCCGCACTTCATGTAGGGAGAATCTTCGGAAGGGCGACGAATTCAGCAAGAACATTGGTTAACACACCAGGCAATTTGTTGACTTCCACGGATATGGCGGAATATTCATCTGCCTTGGGTGAACGATATGGCTTTGAAGTGGAGATCCTGGAGAAGGAAGATATGCTCAAGTTGGGTATGGGCGCCCTCCTTGCTGTCAATCAAGGTTCGGTCGAGCCTCCGAAAATGATCGTCCTGAAGTATCAAGGTAAAGATGAATGGAAGGATGTTATCGGGTTGGTCGGTAAAGGCATCACATTCGATACAGGTGGATACTCATTGAAAACGAAGGCCGGAATCGTTGGAATGAAGACAGATATGGGCGGTGCAGCAGCTGTTTTAGGTGCAATGGAAATTATCGGGGAATTAGGACCGGATCAAAATGTCGTGGCTGTCATTCCGTCCACTGATAACATGATCAGCGGTGATGCATTCAAGCCAGATGATGTGATCACTGCCATGAGCGGCAAGACGATAGAGGTATTGAATACGGATGCGGAAGGCCGGCTTGTTTTGGCGGATGCCATGACTTACGCTAAACATCATGGTGCTGACTATCTTATTGACGTTGCTACTCTAACGGGTGGTGTCATAACGGCGTTGGGCATGGATATGACGGGTGCGATGACCAATGACACGGAATTCTATGAACAAGTGGTCAAAGCCTCAGAGGAGGCCGGGGAGCCCATTTGGAGATTGCCGATTACCGAGAAGGATAAAGAGCGGGTACGCAATAGTAAAATAGCCGATTTGAATAATTCACCTGGAGGGGCAGGGCATGCGATCATGGGTGGGGCATTCATAGGCGAATTTGCCGAAGACACTCCATGGGTCCATCTGGATATTGCCGGAACATCCACAACCTCGAGCAGCTCCGAATTGTGCACGGCGGGGGCTACCGGTGTCATGGCACGAACGCTTGCACTATTGGTTGAAACCTTTGAAACGAAAACGAGATGAACCAAAAATATCCGAAGCCGAAAAAAGGCTTCGGTTTTTTTACCAAAAAGGTGTTGGACGTTATACATCCCTCCATTTCAAGCTGACGATGATATGACAATTTTCTTCCTCTGCTTTAGGATAGAAATCAAAACGGATCCCATCGGGGTTATACGTGATATCTGGTTCGTTCTTAATTCCTATCTTTCGGATCATATCGATCACGACACTCATTTTTGATGCTTGGGCAGCAGTCATCAGCCGGCTTGAAAAAGGCTTGGATGTGGCTAAAGTATCCATGACTTTTTTTACATCAAGCATTAAAGATTGTGATGTCTTTGCCGATTTAACTAGCAGATCTGGATTGGTTGCCGAGTAGGGACGGAATGTTCCTCCCCGCTCCCGATTCATATCCATTGCCCCGGCGTGAGGTGGAAATAGGATGGGGTCATACAAAAAATAAGGGAAATCCTCCAAAAGGTTTCCTTCCTTTCCTTAAGTCTGTCTATAGACACGTTTTCGTTATACGTTAAAATATGTATAAAGGCCAGCCGATATGATAGCGGTTTGTGAATGACTTTCTTTTGCAAAAAAACTTCTTGAAAATTATGATCAAAGACACACTATTATTTGTAAACTGCTTCATTGACAGGTATAGTGTATAGTAATATACTTACTTACCTAAAGTAAGGAGAAGGCACACTATAAATTATAAAATAGGTGATGTTAACATGAAAATAACCCAGCAAACAAAAGACCTTTTAATAGATAAAATGAAAATCCTCAAAACCCCGGGAAAGGCGGATATTTGCCTTGTGGGGCCAGTGAACCTGCCTGTCGAACAAGGCGATTTCTCAACGGTTTTCCAATGGTATACGTGGCTCCAGCTTGATGGCATGGATAATGACAAGGAAGCGGTGCTTGAATCGCTTTCGGAAGCTAACCTTGCTTTTGGACAGCAATCCTCCGTATTGGTGTATGGAGATTTTGAAAAGTCGGGGGATGCACTCGTCCGGATGCATAGCATCTGTCACACAGGTGATATCTTCGGCAGTAAACGCTGCGATTGCGGCTACCAGCTCCACCAATCGATGAAGATGATAGCCGAGCATGGGTGCGGGGCCATTTTTTACCTTGCGGACCATGAAGGAAGAGGGATCGGCCTGTTTTCCAAATCTCTTGCATATTTGCTTCAGGAGGAAGGGTATGACACGGTAGAGGCGAATCAGGCATTAGGATTCGAAGACGATACGCGATCTTACGAGGGAGCCATTCGAGTGTTGAGGGAACTGCGTGAGGAGCCGGTTACTTTAATTACGAATAACCCCAAAAAGTTGGATGCCCTTATGAAGCATGGACTTGCGGCAAAGGACCATATCCCGCTTTGGGGCGGTTTGACGGAAGATAATAGCTTCTATCTGGATACAAAGGTTAAGAAGTCAGGACATATTCCCCACAAGAAGCCAACTTTGATTGTATAAGGAGAGCCATAGTATGAATGATGATCAATATTACATGAAGCTGGCATTGGATTTGGCGGCCAGTGCTAAAGGAAAGACGAATCCAAATCCAGTGGTCGGTGCAGTCATAGTTAAGGACGGTGTGATAGCCGGTACAGGAATCCACCGTAAAGCGGGTGAGCCGCATGCTGAGGTCCATGCTTTCAAAATGGCGGGTGAGTATGCAGAAGGTGCAACGCTATACGTGACTCTTGAGCCGTGTTCCCATTATGGAAAGACACCTCCTTGTGCAAATTTAGTGAAAGAATCAGGTGTCCGGCGGGTTGTGGTGGCTACACAAGATCCCAATCCGGAAGTTGCAGGAAGAGGGATATCCATCATTAGGAATGCGGGCATTGAAGTGGAAGTTGGCGTCCTGGAGAAGGAAGCGCAAAGACTGAATGAGCGTTTCATTCACAATATGTTGACGAGCCGTCCATTTGTCATTTCGAAGTATGCGATGACACTTGACGGAAAACTTGCAACCCACACAGGCCATTCAAAATGGATAACAGGAGAAGAATCCCGTCATTCCGTTCATTTGCTGCGTGATGAGGTGGATGCCATTCTCGTTGGTATCGGGACTGTTTTGACCGATGATCCATCACTGACGACAAGACTTCCGGAGGGCGGAGGGAAAAATCCGATCCGAATCATTCTAGACAGTGAATTACGTGTTCCGATGGAAGCCAATGTTGTCCAGGTATCAGATGCGAAAACCATGATCGTAACGCATAATCAAGCACCTGCGGAAAAAATGGCGGCTTTACGTGAAAAAGGAGTCGAATTCATTCTCGTCCCCAAAAACGATACGGGCCTGAATTTAAGGACCTTGATGGAAGAGCTGTATAAAAAGGGGATTACGGATGTCTTGCTGGAAGGTGGAAGTGAAGTGAATGCCTCTTTCCTAAGGGCGGGGCTCATCGATAAATACTTGATTTATATAGCTCCTAAACTATTGGGCGGGAGAAACTCACTAACACCGTATACTGGAATGAATGTAGATACTATGGATGAAGCGATGGATGTTGCCTTCTCTGGCGTGGACACGTTTGGTGAAGACATACGCATCACGGCTTATCCTAAATTAAAATAGACAACAGGTGAAGAGGCATGTTGGTTAAATCAGATGTATGCATAGTCGGATCAGGACCAGGAGGAGCGCTGCTAGCTTACCTATTGGCCAAGCAGGACATTTCAGTCGTCCTGCTTGAGAGGCATTCTGAAGTTGCCAGGGAGTTCCGGGGCGAGTTCCTGAACGATGAAGGAGAGGCCATTCTTAAAAAGCACGGTTTATTCGAGGAAGTGGAAAGGCTTGGCTTGCTTAGGATGGAACAAATTGAATATTGGAATGACGGCCAACTATTTAAAAGGTTTTTCCCGGAATTTCCTATAGACCATGTTGGGATACATGTCCCTCAAAATCATCTGCTTACAGCTATATTGAATGAAGCTGAAAAGCTGGATTCTTTTCGATTGATGATGAATACGAGGGTTACGGACCTGATTCAGAATGAAATGGGCCGGTTTACGGGTGTCAAGGCTCGAAAGGGCGGAAATGACCTGGAAGTGCAAAGTTCATTGATAATCGGAGCGGATGGCAGATTTTCCATGGTTCGAAAAAAAGCCGGGATACCAGTCGTGATTAAAAATCATGGCTATGATTTACTGTGGGCAAAAATTCCTGCTCCAGAGGGATGGAAGCCATCGATCAAGATGGCATTGGTCAATGGCTCCCAGGTTGCCCTCTTCACTCAGGCTGGAGGTTTCATCCAAATTGGCTGGAATATAGAACATGGTTCATTTCCCCATTTGCGAAAACAGCCATTTGATCCATTCATTGAAGATTTACTTTTTGCATTTCCTGAATTAAAAAAGGTCGTGTGTGAAAATATCAGCTCTTGGCATGACTTCATTTTATTGGATGTTTACAGCAGCTACTGTGAAACGTGGACAAAGGATGGTGTTGCATTATTAGGTGATGCAGCCCATACGATGACACCTACAGGTGCATTCGGACTCAATTGTGCCATGAAAGATGCCGATATATTAGCCGAGCTTATTCAACGATGCATCATGCAGGGGGATATTGGATTCCTTGGATTAAAAATGGCTGAACCGGAAAGAAAAGCCGAAATTGAAAGATTACAGGCCATTCAGGTGGACAAGGAAATTTCCTTCGCATCACAGTTTGCCGCCGCTTATGTTTGAAGAGGAGTGAAAGATATGAAATTCGGTTTTGATATTGACGATACCCTTATTAATTTGAGGGAGTTCGCGTTCCATCTTTATAATGAAAAGCTTAATAAGAACATAGAGTTAACGAAATTCAAAGCATTAAAGACAATAGAGATCCATGAAGCTTTCGGGCTTGATAAAGAGGCTGGGGGCAAGATGTGGAACAGCCTTGCCGAGGAAGTGTATTATTCATCCTGTCCAACCTTCGAGGGAGCGGTGGAAACGCTGCAGGAGCTTGAACGAGATGGTCATGAGATCTATTACATCACCGCTAGAAAATCGGAGCATGGTGAACGGACGAAAAAATGGTTGATTGAAAACGGCTTTCCGGTTAAGGATGACCATTTTTACTGTGGTATGAAGGATCATGAAAAAATTGATACGATTCGCAAATTGGAATTGGATTATTATTTTGATGATAAACCGGCAGTCCTGGAAACTTTATTGGATATTCCAACGAAAGTGTATGCAATTGATAACTCCTATAACAGGGAATTGGATATCCCAAGACTGACAAACTGGTTTGAATTAAAAGAAATACTCTCGAAATAATACAATTCACATTATTGAAGGATGACTTGATAGACTTGGGTCATCCTTTTTTTGTATACTATTATGAATAGTGATTCACTTTTTGTGAATCATTCGTTGTAGGAAAAAACATAAGAGTTGGGGGTATTGGGGATGGAGAGAAATATTGAAAATTCGTTGATAGGCACGCTTGGGATAGACATGAAAGAAATCGGTGACGGGAAAGTCATTGCGACGATGCCGGTGGATGAACGTACCAGGCAGCCATATGGTTTATTGCATGGGGGAGCGTCCGTTGCCCTTGCGGAATCCGTTGCAAGTTATGGCGGGATGCAGCTTGTGGACAGTGAAAAACAAGCTGTCGTGGGCCTTGAAATCAATGCCAATCATGTAAGGGGCGTCCGTTCAGGTATTGTTACCGCCGAAGGGAACATCATCCATCGCGGGAGGACGACGATGGTATGGGACGTGAAAATCCGTGATGAAGAGGATAATCTTATCTGCATTTCACGCTGTACATTGGCCGTTATCGACTTACCGAAGTGAATCAGGGAACGATCGCTTTGAGGTGACGTAATGATTTTACAGCCGGTTCACTATTTTGATTCTACAGTTTCCGGTTTACGTATAATATGGCAGTAGACTATTGTATGAAAAGGAGTTATTTTATGCTGGTTGGTCATATACAGGAAATCACCCGTCATCCTGTAAAATCTTTCACTGGTGAACAGGTACAGAAAACAAGGGTGATGGATTATGGACTATATGGAGATCGCAGTCATGCCTTTAAAGACAAAAATGGGAAGTTCCTGACGATAACCCAAGTCCCGGAGATGGTCCGCTATCAAGCTGTTTTTTCTGGTGAGGAAACACTTGACCAATATCCGGAAATAAAGGTGAAGACCCCTTCAGGAAACGTGCTGACATGGGGAGAGGAAGCCTTTCGGGAGGAAATGGAACGGTTGTTAAATCAGGAGGCAACATCCGTTGTTTATCCGCCAGCACATATCCCGTTCGGTGCGATTGAAGAAGAAAACATCCTGCTAGTCAGTGATGCCTCGATTGGCGAATTGTCGAAGCTTTGGGGAAGAGAAGTGGATGGCAGAAGATTCAGGCCCAATTTGGTGCTATCTTTAGAGAACAAAACGCCCTTTTTAGAAGAGCGATGGTTCGGAAAAAGGATTCTGATCGGGGAAGATGTTGAACTGGAAATCAAAAGGCATTGTGAGCGTTGTATGATCATAACAGTCGATCCAAGCGATTCCCATAGAGATCCATCACTCTTGAAAACTGTCGTCAAGGAAAGGAACAATCATTTTGGTGTATACGCCTCGGTCATACGAACAGGTGAAATCAGTTTAGGGGACCAGGTATATTTAAAGGATTGAGACAGAAAAGAGCTGCTCCTGTTAAACAGGGCAGCTCTTTTGCAATGGCAGGGAATCACCGGATTTTCTTTAAATCATCCTGGACACTCCGATCCCACATTTTAACGCCTGAATGATAAGCCGAGCGATTGATTAAATGCCCGGCAACAGGGCTGGTCATGAAGATGAAGATGATCGCGAGCACGACCCGGAAATCGAAATGGCTATGCTTATAATAGAAATATAACAAGGTGCCAATCAGGATGAACATGATCCCAAGTGTCGAGCTTTTTGAGGCAGCGTGATTTCTTGTATAGACATCGGGCAGCCGGATGATTCCGAAAGCCGAGACTAAAAAGAGAAAGACCCCCATTAATAGGAATAGGGCTGATAGGATTTCAACGATTGCGGTCATCTTCGATAATCTCCCCTTTCTCAAGGAATTTGGCGAACGCGACCGTTCCTATGAAAGATAGGATTCCGAGCAGTAGAATGGCTTCCAGATAAGCGCTTGTATCTATGACAATGGAGGCAAGTGCAACGATTGCTATTAGGTTTATTCCCATCGCATCGAGTGCGACGACCCGATCCGGTACGGAAGGCCCTTTGATTAAACGGTATAAGAATCCAATCATGGAAAGCGAAACACCGAGCAACGCGATTTTAAGTATTAGATCGAACATTATTTGCTCACCTCCATGATCGCCTTTTCGAATGTATTTCTAATGCTGTCCACGGCTTCATCCTTATCGGCAATATCCATCGCATGGATATAAAGAATCCGATTATCCTCCGATACTTCAACGACAAGTGTTCCTGGTGTCAGTGTAATTAAATTCGATAGTATCGTAATTTCCCAATCCTTAGTCAGCACAGTCTCGAATGCGAATATGCCAGGTCTCATATCCAGACTCGGTTTAAGCACGACCTTAAGGACGCTAACGTTGGAAAGTATGAGTTCCCTTGCGAATATGAGCAGTAATAGAACGACGGCATTCACCCTGTTCAGGTAAAAACGATCATTGAAAAAATGACGGAAGACGAACATGATGCCGAGCCCCAATACATATCCGATGATAAAAGTGCTCCCGTTAAACTCATTTTTCAAAAACATCCAGATAACCGCAAGGAACACATTCAGTAAAATTTGGAATGACATCAGGCACTACTCCTTTAAAACCGCTTTGATATATATATCGGGATTCATTAATGTATCTGCAGCTTGTGTAATGAATGGGTAAATCGATTCTGTTCCTACTCCGAATAAAACGGAAATGATAACAAGGAGGACGGCAGGAACCAGCATTTTATTTACCGTATTATTAGATAAGGCATAATCAGCTTTTGGAGTTCCCCAGAAACCATTCATGAATATTTTCATAACCGAGTATAGGACCATCAAGCTTGAAATCAAGACAACGGCCATCCCAAAGTAGGCACCTTTTTCTGCAGCTCCCTGAAGAATCAGGAGTTTGCCGGCAAATCCGCTGAACGGTGGAATTCCCGCCAATGATATGGCAGCTATGAAGAAGGTCCATGCAAGTGCAGGGTATTGCTTGATCAAGCCACCCATATCACGTAAATCATCCGATCCGCTGATTTTGATCATGATGCCAACCAGCAGGAAGAGCGCAGCCTTGATAAGCATGTCATGAATGATATATATAATGGAGCCTGATAATGCCTGCCCATTCATGATCGAGATGCCGAAAATGATAACCCCGACGGCGATGATGATATTGTAAATGATGATTTTTTTAACATCCCAATAAGCTATCGCTCCTATGACACCGATGATGATGGTCAAGATCGCAAGTACCGCAAGGAAAGTATGGGTGAAATCCTGGTCATGATAAAACATGAGTGTATAGGTCCTGAAAATGGAGTATATCCCTACCTTTGTCAGCAATGCCCCGAATAGTGCGATCACTGGGATGGGTGGAGCATAATAGGACCCAGGCAGCCATTGGAAGAGCGGGAAAATGGCTCCCTTCAAACCAAAGACGATCAAGAAGCCAATTGCTATCACCGAGATTATTCCAGGCTGGTTGACTTCCGCTATCCTCTGGCTGATGTCCGCCATGTTCAATGTGCCAAGAACTGAATAAAGGTACGCCACCATGATGACGAAAAAGGAAGAGGAAAGCACATTGACGATGATATACTTCAATGATTCCCTCAGTTGTACTTTCGTCCCTCCCAGTACAAGCAGCACGTAAGAAGCCATCAGCATGACTTCAAAGAAGACGAATAGATTGAAAAGATCCCCCGTAAGGAAGGCACCGTTTACACCAATCAGCAAAAATTGAAATACAGGATAATAATAGTGTCTTTCACGTTCTTCACCTATGGAGTAAAACGAGTAAATCAGTATGGCCAATCCAATGATATTCGTGGTCAGGACCAACAGTGAAGAAAGCATGTCTGCGACGATCACGATTCCGAACGGGGCATCCCAGCTACCGACACCGAGAGTCAAGATCCCTTGAGTATGAACCGAGAACACTAGATAAAGGGATATAACGATTCCGAAAAGAGAGGAAAAAAGAGAGATTCCTCTTTGTAGCTTAATTTTTTTTACAAAGAAAATGAGAAGTATGCCTGTGAAAAGCGGCCATAAAACAGGCATGAAAGTAAGATTATTCATTCGCTTCCGTACCTCTCATTTCTTCCATATCATCAGTTCCGAGTTCCTGGTAGGTCCGATAAGCAAGAACCAGCAGAAATGATGTGACTCCGAAACTGATGACGATGGCCGTCAAGATAAGCGCTTGCGGAAGCGGATCAACATAGGTTGTAACATCATCACTTAGCAATGGAACGGAACCGCCTTTCAAACCGCCCATCGTCAAAATCAAAAGATGGGCGCCGTGACTGAGCAGCCCAGTACCGATTATGATTCTTAAAATGCTTTTTGAAAGCATTAAATAGGTCGCACACATAAATAGTATTCCAATGACAATGGCCATTAAAAGTTCCATTATTCACTCTCCCCTATCGTTTGAATAATGGTCATCGTTACACCAACAACCACAAGATAAACACCCAGATCAAAAAGTACCGCAGTATGAAGCGAGATGTGCCCAAGCAGAGGCAAATCGATATATTGATATACATGTGTCATGAGCGGCACCCCGAACACTAACCCGCCGGCAACAGTCAGGCTTGATATGAACAAGCCTGAACCAATCATTAACTTATAGTCAATCGGCAGGATGCCTGTGACGGTTTTAATGTCGAAAGCGAGCAACAGCAGGACTATGGCGGCTGATGTCATTAAGCCGCCGACAAACCCGCCTCCTGGCGAATAATGCCCCCCTAAAAAGATGGCTACTGCAAAAAGCAGGATAACAAAGGCGGCGACCTTCGTAACCGTTTGGAGAATCAGGTCATTTTGCTTCATGATTTATCTTTCCCCCCTGTCAAACGCAATTTGATCATCGCGAATATTCCAAGCGCAGCGATCGAAAGGACAGTGATTTCAAACATCGTATCAAGTCCGCGGAAGTCAACCAGAATGACATTTACGACGTTCTTTCCGCCTGCTTCCTTATAAGCATTTTCAAGGTAGTAACTTGATATGGAATCAAATAGTTTATTGCTATGTGCCGATAAGGCAATCAATGTAACCATGACTCCTACACCAATGGATATCAGGGCATTATTCAACCTGAATGTCATCCGTTCTTCCTTTCTGCTTGCCATTAACGGAAGGTGGAAGAAACAGAGCAAAAACAGTGATACAGAAATCGTTTCGATGACAAGTTGAGTCAGGGCTAAATCCGGTGCCCGCAACAAAACGAAAAATAGGGAAATCGTATAACCGACCGCTCCTAAGATGATAATGGAAGTCAAACGGGATCTTGCAAACAGAATGGCGATCGAGCCAATCACGGTAATCGCCGCTAATACCCATTCATATAAGCCGATCGGAGCTAAATTTCCTGTATCCAATTTAAATGCATCCTTCCAATAGAGCGTAAAGCCCAATGAAAGAATGAAGAATAGGAATATCGAAAGCAGATATGTACGGATCGAACCTGTCATTAAAAATTTCATGACGGAGGATGCCGAGCGTTCGAGCCCTCTTAGCCCGTTATCATACAGAGCATTCAGGGATAAACGTTCAGGCATCCACTGATGGATCTTTTGCCACTTCGGAAACGTCTTGTATAAAATGATTCCAAATGCAATGATGCCGACCGTCATCCATAATTCGGGTTGGAATCCATGCCAGAAGGCGATATGGACTTGGAAATCCGGACCCACCAAGCTTGGCTGAATGCCAGCTACCGCCGGTTCAATGATTGACGATGATAGCAAGTTTGGAAAAATGCCGAAAATGATCACCAACGAAGCAAGGATTATTGGAGAAATCAACATCCCGATCGGTGCCTCATGGGGTTTCTTGTCCAATAGGTTTAACTGAAGTTTGCCTGTGAAGGGTTTGAGCACGACAATCATACTGTATATAAAAGTGAATACACTGGCGACCCATGCCAGCACAGGAAACAGCATCCCCCATGTCGCCATATTGAAGATATTCAGTTCCAATACATCCACCATGCTGGCCAAGAACATTTCCTTGCTTAAAAAACCATTGAAGGGTGGAAGGCCAGCCATTGAAAAAGCACCTATGACGGCGACGGTGAAAGTAATCGGCATCAACTGCATTAATCCGCCAAGCTTTCTGATATCACGCGTACCGGTTTCATGATCAATGATGCCTGCAACCATGAAAAGGCTGCCTTTAAAGGTCGCATGATTAATCAAGTGGAATACAGCTGCAACCGTGGCTGCCAAGTATATATTTTCCCCTAAAGATTCATAGTGGAGTGCCGCCGCTCCAAGCCCCAAAAGCGACATGATCAATCCGAGCTGACTGATGGTGGAAAAAGCGAGAATCCCCTTTAAATCTGTCTGTTTGATTGCAGAGAATGAGCCCCAGAACAGGGTGATCAATCCGGCAATCGAAACTAGCCAGAACCATATTCCGGATTCTGCAAAAACAGGGCTTAATCGGGCAACCAAATAAATTCCGGCCTTGACCATTGTAGCGGAATGAAGGTAAGCGCTGACTGGTGTCGGAGCTTCCATCGCGTCAGGTAGCCAGATATGGAAAGGGAACTGTGCGGATTTAGTGAACGCACCAAGCAGCACAAGCAAAAGGGCAGGAGTGAAGAGCGGGTGGTCCATAAGTTCCCCACTTTGTGCTATCAATTCACGTATGCTGAATGTGTTCCCCATAATGGCAAGGAGAATGATGCCTCCAAGCAGGCTTAAGCCTCCAAACACAGTGATCAACAGGGATTTCTGCGCCCCATAACGTGAACGCTCCCTTTCATTCCAATATCCTATCAATAAAAATGAGGATAAACTCGTGAATTCCCAAAACGAATAAAGGACAATCAGATTATCGGAAAGGACGACGCCCAGCATCGCTCCCATGAAAAGCAAAAGGAAGACGTAAAATTGGTTCAGCTTTTCTTTCTCTTTCGATAAATAGAAAACCGAATACAGAACGACGAGTGAACCTATCCCTGTGATAAGCAAGGCGAACAAAAGCCCTAGTCCATCCACATAGAAATCAACATGAATTCCGAGAGAAGGAATCCATGCAGCCCTTTCTGTAATGATATCCCCTCGTTTGGTCAAGGAAATGAAACTTGAAAAATAGGTGAAAAGGAGAATCGGTAAAATCAATACAAACCAACCTGTATGTATTTGTCGAAATAGTTTGTATAATATTGGTACAATAAGTGCTAATAGAAACGGTGATAATACCGCCCAATGAAGTAAAGACATAAACTCCCCCCTTTTTAAAACGAAGTCATTCGTCTTATTATGCTTTTTTCACGCAATCCTAGACGTTAGGAAATCTTCGTTGATTATGAATTTTTTTATCGAATACTTGTCTCGCTTAAAAGTATAACGCAATTTTTGTGGGTTTGCATGGCTTTAAAAACAGTGAAGGCCGACTAAAATGGAGTTTTATATATAGGTAGAAAAGGAGAGGAAATCGACCTGAAAAATTTAATTTAAAAGTTTTTCAAGGGTGAATTAGTAGAGTATCCATTGTGAAATGGTGGATTATCTAGCATAATATAGGATAAAAGATACATGGATGGAGAAATCATGAAAAACACATATTTACTTAGCTACTTTCCAATCATTTCAATCCTATTGTTCAGCCTCTCCTTTGCCATTTATGGGGAAATGCAGATGCTCAAGTTATTTGGGAATTTGGGAATCTACCAAGGGATGCTGGAGTTTTTTTCTGAAGCGGGCATTAAGCTGGCGCTGCTGATCGTATTGCTGCTATTATTCTTTATGGTTTTTGCCGCATTGAAGTTGATTTCCGATACTATATTGGAGCTGTCCTTATTATTCTTTTCCAAAGATTCGGAAGGTAAAGCACTGAACAGTGTAAGAAGGGGATCTGTCATTTATGTCATTGGCTGTGCCTGTTCATTGTTCAGTGTCCAATTCATCATCGGGCTTGGTTCTATCTTTATCGCAACGAATGTCGTGGCCTTAATTTATTTTGTCAATAAGTTAAGCCCGAGCCTGAATTTGTCCAGGCTTGTCGGATTGGTTTTCTTTCCAATCTTCGTTTGGGCTGCCTTGATTTCAATAGTCGCTTATGCGGGATTGAAGCTTTATAACAGCGTTATTGCAAGTCTTCCCATATAGAAAAAAAAGAAGGTGCCATCATGGCACCTTCTTTTTTTCACTCGGCAGTCTGGCTGATATCTTTCCAAATCAGTACATGGGGTGTATGTGAATAAATGGATTGCAGATTGGATGGCTTGTCCCTCCCAATCCAAACGCCTGTTGTATAGTTTGCTGTCAGGCCGACAAACCACATGTCTTTCACATCATTGGTCGTACCGGTTTTCCCGCCGATATAATCTGTGGGAAAGTAGGCTTTGCGGGCTGTCCCGGAAAGCGTTGTTTCATGGAGAAGTTGCCGCATCTTGGCTACGGTGCTTTTGTTCCATATCTCTTTGGAGTTGTCGTTCCATTTATAAAGGACTTCACCTTTTTGATCAGTGACTTTAATAATGGCCCGCGCTGGCTGATAGTTTCCGTCATTGAAGGAAGTATAGGCATTTGTCAGTTCAAGGGGACTCATGCCATATTCGAACCCGCCTATGGCCGAACTCGTATGGTGGTCTTTTTTGCTCACTTTTTTAAAGTCGAAAGCTTCCAGGTACTTGAAACTAGTCTCCATACCCGTCTTTTCAAAAAGCCTTATGGCGGGTGTATTATAGGATTGAGCGAAGGCTGTCCTTAGTGTGACCATCCCATAACTGTCACCGCTATAATTCTTTGGGCAATAGCTATTGCTGCAATAGCTCGCTCCACTTACAAGCTGATTGATGTCAGCACCCGTTTCTTCAATATAGGGAGCATAATCGAGAAGTGGCTTTATGGCTGAACCTGGCTGCCTATAACTCTGGTATGCCCGATTGAAAGAATTTTTTTTATAATCCTTTCCCCCAATCAAAGAGACAAGCTCGTGCGTATGATGCTGTATAACCACTAAAGCTCCTTCGATATCATTGACACCGATTTTTGATTGTACAGCAGTCTTGGACTGGGTTTGCAGCTTGGTATCGAGTGCGGTATGGATGGTTACACCGGAATTCAAAAGCTTTTCGACCTTTTTATTCAGTTCTACTTCCGCCTGCTGACGTATATCGACATCAGGACTTTGCAGAGATTTGGTGAGACCTTCAGAGGATGCCACCAGGTTTTTCAATTCCTGATGAACATACGTCACGTAATCGGGATATAAGTCGACCGAGGTGGACAAGTCTAATTTAATCGTAGTTTTGATGAGCTTTTCATACTCGGTCTGTTCTAAATCACCTTCGGCTACCATTTGTTTCAGTAATCTCTCCTGCCTCTTTTTCGTCTCATCAAAATGTTTAAGAGGATTGTAGTTTTCGGGATTATTAGGGATCGCTGCAAGGAAGGCAAGTTCCGCTTTGGACAACTCCCCAGTCGGTTTACTGAAATAATACTGGGAGGCAGCTTCGATTCCATAGGCTCCATTACTGAAATATATGGCATTCAAATATAGCTCCATGATTTCCGGTTTTGATTTTTTTCGCTCTAACTGATAGGCGTAAAGGGTTTCACTAAGTTTTCGGTTATACGTCCTATCATGTGAAAGGTAAGCATTCCTGGCCAGTTGCTGGGTAATGGTACTGCCGCCTTGTTCGATTGTTTTATTTTGTGAATTGATAAGAAGCGCCCTGCTTATGCCGGATAGGTCAACGCCTGCATGATCATAAAATTTCTGATCCTCTGTAACGATGAATAGGTTTTCCAGGAAAAGGGGGATGTCTTCAAGTTTTAGGTAGGTCCTTTTTTCACCAGTGGAAATTTCACTGATGACCTTTCCATTTGCAGCCTTCATGTAACTGGTCTGAGACAGTTCTACCGAATCAATGGGAATTCGCTCGTCGAGTACATGATAGGGAGATTGCGCTAAGGACCATTCCTGATAGGAAAGGAAAATGAAAAGGATCAATACGGGAACTAAGAGGGAAATCGTGATATAACCAAGGCACTTGCGCATAGATCAACTTCCTAACTAATATATTTTTAGTATGTTCTAGGGAAAAATGACTGGATGAAAGAAAGAATGGTACTTTTGGTTCATTCATCCATCATAATCCAATTAAGGTAGACAATAAAGAGTTTTGGGTAAATTAGGTATGACGGCAAAATTCCTATCTGAATGGTGTATTACGATCCAATTAAAAACTTTCTAAATCTTCTGTTATAATATTCTCATGAGAAAATTAAATCCAATTTTTGTTTATACGTGATGTCAGGAAAATGAAGGGGGTCATAAAAATGGAGGAACAACAGCAATATGTATTCATTGATTTTGAATTTACGATGCCGGAAGGAAAAGCCAATCCATCAGGATTTTATCCAGAAATCATTGAGGTTGGTTTAGTCACAGTCATTAATGAGAGTATTCAGGAACAATACTCATCTTTTGTTAACCCATTGAAATTTCCAGTCCTAACGGGAAGATGCAAGAAGTTCTTGAACATTACCCAAGATCAGGTGGACCGTGGGATTTCATTTGAAGAGTTGGTTTCTTTATTGAAGAAAATTGATGAGCAGCACCCGACGACGATTGTGACCTGGGGAAATATGGACATGAAGGTACTTCGCCAGAACTGTCAGAAATCAGGACTTGATTTCCCTTTTTCAGGGAAACAAACGGATCTTTGCATGGAGTATAAACGCTTTTTCGGAGATCAAAATCAAACCGGACTTTGGAAGGCTGTACAGGCCTATGGCAAAGAAGGGACAGGCAAGCATCACAGGGCGCTGGATGATGCAATCACGACATATAATATCTTTAAGTTAGTAGAGAAAGATAAAAGTTATATGCAAAATCATGAACCGACGACAATTGGCGAGCGCATTGATTTATCAAAGGTTTTGAATCATTTAGCGTTATAAAAGCCAAATCATCTACTACTGATTTGGCTTTTATCATGCTTTATTTGAAATAGTCCGCCGCTAAATCCTCAAGCAACTGTAAGCTTTTATCATTCCACTCTGTGTGTGCTTCGCTTAAGGTGCGTTTCATTTTCTCGACAGCTTCTCTTAAGGACTCCTTATACTCAGGAATCTCCTCTTCAAAGATCCTTACCATATTCTTCGGTACATTGGTTTGCTCCCGGAATGCAAGAGCGCGCCGCTGATGGAACATGGACACTTCCGTTTGCTTCGGGTTATGAAGATCTCCCTGCATGGGATGCTTCAAGACAGCCAACACTTTAACAAGATATGCAGCAGGTCTGATATCGGTAATTTCCCCGATGTATTTTCCAGTTTTATATATGGCGGTAACCTTATCGCCGATTTTAAAATCCTGTTCTGACATTTCCCTACCACCTTTCTTTTAACTTCCTTCATGATACATAAGAACAACGATTTTTTACAGCGATTTTGATCAACTTCGCAAAGATGCTTTTTTCACGAAAATCGTGTAAAGTGTACAAATGAAGATGGAAAATGGCAGTTAAGGCCATTTTATTTAAAACAGAAAGAGGGTAAGTACAATGACAAACTTTCCACAATTAACAAGTGAAGTTTTGGAAAATGAAAAAGCGGTCATCATGCAAACGACGATGGGCGATATTAAAATTAAACTATTCCCTGAGCTGGCTCCGAAGACAGTGGAAAATTTCTTGACCCATGCTGAAAACGGCTACTACGAAGGAATCATCTTCCACCGTGTCATCAAGGATTTCATGCTTCAAGGCGGAGATCCGACAGGAACTGGAATGGGTGGAGAAAGTATCTGGGGAACTCCATTCGAGGATGAGTTCTCTATGCAATTATTCAATTTGCGTGGAGCTCTTTCCATGGCAAATGCAGGCCCGGGAACAAACGGCAGCCAATTCTTCGTCGTACAAGCCCAGCATGTAGACAGCAGAATGGGTGAGCAAATGAAGCAAGCCGGTTATCCGGAAGAAATCATCAGCGCTTATATGGAACAAGGTGGCACACCATGGTTGGATCATAAGCACTCTGTTTTTGGTCAAGTGGTTGAAGGCATGGACGTTGTTGATACGATTGCTAACGTAGAGACAGTTGCGGGAGACAAACCAGCAGTTGATGTGGTCATTAAAGGGATCACCATTTTATAAATAAAAGGGAAGCGAGGGGCTAATGGCCTCTCGTTTTTTTTAGGTTTTAGTGGATAAGGCCCACTAGTGGATTGTTCTGGTAATTGATATAATGGGATAATGCAGTTTAATTCCCTATCAGGAAGGATGTATCGGATGGACTTTCTCAATCATACTTTACTAGGTTTGTTTCTTTACTTTCCAGAAGACAAGACTGAATATATCTCGGCTGGCATAACTTGCTTCATCTTTTTGGTTGCAGCGGTTTTTACGATGAGGGCAATTATAAGATATTCAAAGAAGGAAGAAATGAAAACCAAGCAATTTGAAGATGAAGTCACTAAAAGGAACCGGCGTATAAAGGATGATACAATTACTTGATCCCGGAAGAGGCGGGTGCATCGCGAGAGGTCCTGCCGTTTTTTTATTCCATGATTATTGATTATCTGAATATGAATGGTATTATGTTTTGTTAGAAGGTTGTAAAGGACCTGGATGAAGAATAAAATGTTCCCTTATCAGCATAAGCATTTTATACTATAAGCAGAGAGAGAGAAATTTTGGGGGCGTAAATAGTTATGCAAATCGTAGCGAAAAGAATGATTGCGACAGATACGGTCAAGAGTTTTTTCATTCAACACTGGGAGACGACTCAAGTCGTTTTTTCAAGAGGCTTGTTTCATTATGCGGAACTTGAGGGTTTTGGAGTGATGGACGAGAATGAAAAAATCACGGGGTTGGGAACATACAAATTATCCGACCATGTATGTCAGATCATTTCTTTGAACAGTGAGCATGAGAATCAAGGTGTTGGCTCATCGTTGCTTTATGTGATGGAAAATATCGCTAAGGAAAAAAATTGCCATACTATTAAAGCGATTACAACGAACGATAATTTACAGGCATTGAAGTTTTTTCAAAAGCGTGGTTATGTCATTTCGGAAATCGTTAAAAATGCAGTTGAAGAATCACGGAAAGTAAAACCTGAAATACCATTTTACAGTTTTGATGGAATTCCGATCCGAGATGAGATAATACTGGAGAAATACTTATGATAGGGTGTAATTACCTGAAATTTGATAGGGGGAATGGGAATGTTCAAGAAAATTGCGGCTGATGCCCTTGGTCTTAGTGATATTGGGAGTGTGATTAGCCCTGCCGATTATGACAAGGTGGATGCAGATGATTATATCATGCATGAAGATGAGGAAAAAATTTATTTCCTGATTAAATCGAAAACCGATGAGTACTGTTTCACGAATCAAGCGTTCATACATTTGGATGGCACGAGTGCCATAAGCAAAAAGCGTACACTTACTAGATATAGCTACAGCCAGTATAATATTTCCAACGTAACGCTTGAAACGGCAGGGACTGTTGATTTGGATGTGGAAATTAAATTTTCAATCGGTGCAAAGAGTTTCTCCATTGATGTCCATAAGAAATTCATTGAAGAATTAAAGGATTTGTTCAAAACACTCGTGAAAATATCGGAAATTTGTCATGAGAATGAATTTGCCCTTCAATATGCACAGCAAAGTGTAAACCTTGCTTCTTCCACTTTGAACCAGGTTCGTACTGAAGGAAGCCAAATGGCTGCAAGTTTCAAGGACATTAATTCCGCAGCTTTCGAATGGTTGATGGATAGCCGGAAAAAGTACCATGTGAAAGATTTTGGCTATGTTTTTGAGAAATATATCAATAATTAAAACAAGAAGGCGAACACAGAATGATGTGTCCGCCTTCTTTTTTAATTGTTCAAATCACTCAATCCAGGACTGTGTTCATTTGGCATATCTGGCATTTCTGGGACCGGGAATCCATTTGGCGGCTCGGTAACAGCAAGTTTTCCGCCATTTCGACTCGGTGTTTCCCCTTGGAAAACTTCGCTGATTTGAGTTTGATCCAGCCTGAAATTGAATTGGGCATTATGGTAGCCTAAATCCACATATTTGCGGCATTCAGGATATTTGTTCAAATCATAATTAGGTACGGGGAAGATTTTCCCCCAGTCCACCCCGAGGGTTTCCAATGCTTTGGCAAATGCATTTTGATGGGCATTGTCACGAACCATTAAAAATGCCAATGTTTCACGCATTGTTTTATTGGAACTCATTTCATAAATCCTCGACTTTTGCAGGACCCCAGTGGATTCAAGCATGACATTATTCAAAAGGTTCGCCACAAGATTACCGTGATCATAAACCCATGAACCATTCCATGGATTGCCGCCAGCATCGACGGGGAGGGAAGCTTTCGCACCGATGATGAAATGATGGGGGTTTGCGCCACCCCGGATGACATCATCCAATGGGGCACCATCGATACCGGCATTTCCGGGCATATCCCCGCCAGCATCATTTAGCAGCTGGTTAATGGTTGATTGGACAAGTTCAACATGGCTTAGTTCCTCTAAGAAAACACCACGGATTAAATCACGATATTGTTTAGCCTTGCCGCGGAAGTTGGCGCTTTGGAAAGAATACTGCATCATCGTCCGCATTTCACCGAATTGCCCTCCGAGTGTTTCCTGAAGTACTTTTGCTGCATTCGGATCAGGCTTATCGGGAACGATCATATTTATTAAATCTTCTTTATAGAAATACAAATAAAAGCCCTCCTAAAAATAAATATTTCTAATTTAGCTTCTGTTATCTGAATTAAATTATTCCTAAGGTAAAAAATACCTTTATGGAATGACGGGAAGAGAGAAATACTAGAGGGAAGAACGATTTTGAAAGGATGTTGCACATGCTATCCAATCAGCAGCTTAAAGAATTTCAACAGCAATTGCAGCAAACGAAGCAAGAGTTGAAAGAGCGATTAAATGATCAAGGCGACCACGATTTAAGAAGAAGCATGGAGGATTCGACAGGTGAGTTATCGAATTACGATAATCATCCCGGCGATCAGGGAACCGAGTTATATGAACGGGAAAAGGATTTGGCTCTTACCGAGCATGATCGGGATGAAATAAGGGATATTGAAAGAGCGCTTTCTGCCATCGAGGCAGGTGAGTATGGAAAATGCGAGGTTTGTTCAAAAGAAATACCTCTTGAACGGTTGAATGCCATCCCTACCACTACTTATTGTGTCGAGCATACCCCGTCACAAGAAACTTCGGACAATCGGCCGGTGGAAGAGGAAGTGCTGGGACCCCCATTCGGAAAGTTTGATTATGATGACCGGCACGAATCGGTTGCATATGATGCGGAAGATTCATGGCAGGACGTTGCCAGCTTTGGAACATCTGAAACGCCTTCCGATTTTGTGAATCCACCAAATGATTACGAAGATATGTATGTCGAGTCCGAAGAAAATATCGGATATGTCGAAGATTATGAAAATTTCGTTGGTGTGGATATATACGGTAAAGAGATAACCGTTTACCCTAACTCGCAATATGAAGAATTGAAGGAAGAACTTTTTGAAGAAAATATTCAAACCCCGTTTGGGGATTTGCCACGTTATGAGCATGATCCTTATGTAGATGAAGAGAAAGAATGAAAAAAAGAACCAGGTTTCTAAACCTGGTTCCTTTTTTATTTATGGAAAAGCCAATTTCAAACGGTTTAGCCCTTCCATCATCATGCTGCGTGAACAACCGAGATTCATTCGGACGAAACCTTCTCCGCCAGGTCCATATTTTGAACCGGGCTCCAATGCGAGCTTCCCTTGATGAATCAGCCGTTCCTTAATTTCCTTGTCGGTCAATCCAAGGTCACGGCAATCAATCCATAATAGGTAAGAAGCTTCTGGATGCATGACATGCAGTGAAGGAATTTCAGCAGCAATGAATTCCTCTGCCACTTTTATATTCTCCTCAATGTAGCCAATCATGTCTTCCAGCCAATTCAAGCCCTCTCGATACGCGGCTTCCATAGCTGTTAAGGCAAAGATGTTAAGACCATGGAAGGCAAGCTTCGTTTGGGCCTTTTGCAATTGCTTCTGCAATTTTTCATTACTGGCGATCAGGAATGAAGCTTGAAGGCCGGCAATATTGAATGTTTTACTTGGGGCCATTAACGTAACGGTTATGTCCGCTAATTTTTCCGAAAGCGAGCCGATCGGATAATGCCTCGAAGTTTTATGGAATAAGTCAGCATGTATCTCATCACTGACGATGACTACATCATATTTTTCACATAGCTCCCCGATTCGCAAGAGTTCGTCCTTTGTCCAAACGCGTCCGCCAGGGTTATGTGGACTGCAAAAAAGGAATAGTTTCACTCCGCTTTTCAGTTTGTCCTCAAAATCCGTGAAATCAATCTCAAAGCGATCCTTTTCTATGATAAGGGGACTATTGACCACTTCCCGATCATTATTTTTGATCATATCAAAAAATGGAGTATAGACGGGAGATTGTAACAATATTTTATCGCCCGGGTTCGTGAATGCTTGGATCGTTGTACCGATCGCTGAAACGACGCCAGAGCTGAATGAAATCCACTCTTTTTCGATTTGCCAGGAGTGCCGGTCTCTAAGCCAGCTTTGAATTTCGGTGAAAACCGTTTCCGAAGGGACGGTATAGCCGAAAATTGGATGATTCAAGCGTTCCATTAACGCCTTTTGAATGCCCTCAGGAGCTGGGAAGTCCATATCGGCAACCCACATTGGTAGAATATCCTCGCGCCCATACAATGATTTAAGCGAGTGTTTATCCCATTTTGCTGACCCTGAATTTTCCCTGTTTATGTGTTCTTCAAAAATTGACTTGTTCAAAATATACACCACCGAATAATAATTTGTCGTCTTCGCGAAAAGCCTGTTGTTATGATACTATGATATCATGTTCTGTGAAAATATTGAGCAGGTGATGAAGATATGGATACACAGCAAATGAATTTAGCGTTGGTTGCCGTTTTGCAAGAGTGGGATCCCTTCCAAATAGGTTGGGATTTATATGAACCGGAAATTGCAGATACAGTCGTGGCAATCCGGGATATAGATGACCCAAAGGAACTGGCGGAAAAAATAAAATCCATTTACGAGTTCGCGTTTGATGAATCCGTTCAGATGGAAAAATGCCTGGAAGTTGCACAGAAGCTGCTCATCATAAAAAATGATGCCAGCTGTTCGATCTAAAGGTGGATAGGGTGTACCCGAATAAGGGTCACCTTTTTTAAGATGGGGTGGCTACTCCAAGAAACCCCTTAATTAATTGATACACTTCTTCCGGTTTCTCCTCTGGGAGGAGGTGCCCAGTATCCTCAATGACAACAAGCTCGGAATTAGGCAGGTCATCATGGAGCCTTTGGCCAATATTCAATGGCACCACTCTGTCATGCCTTCCCCAAATAAGCAGGCAAGGTGTATGGATATCACTAAGGTCCTCCTTCAGCAAATCGACTTCCTTATCTCGAAGCATTCTCCCCAAGGCACGGAAAATATCATGATTCTTTATGAATGGCCCCAGATAACCCTGCCGCATTTCATCGTCAATCATGGCCGGGTCATGGACGACATTTTTCAAGTTCTTTTCGATACCTGATTTTTGTAAATACCGTTTTATCCCGAATGAAAAGAAAGGCAGGTAACTGACCATTTTCATTTTTTCCGAATAGCCGGGCTGATAGCCTGAACCGGCAAGCAGAATGGCGTGGTCGACAAGATCAGGATATGATTTGATGAGCTGCAGGGAAATCTGCCCGCCCATGGAATGGCCGATGAGACTGAATTTCCTGATATTTTTCCCCTCTAAGAACAGAACGACGGATTTAGCAATGTTCCGGAATGAATATGTATATCGATAATCTTTTCCGCTTTGACCGAAGGGAGGGAGGTCTATTGAAATCACATTGAATTCCTTGATCAAATAGGGTACTAATTTACGGAAACTGAAGCTGGATGACAAAAAACCATGAAGTAGTACAAGGGTGGGGAGTGAATCATCCATTCGGTCATATTCAAAATAGATTTGCATATCATCCACCCGTTCCACGCCTTTGATTGTATGACTTTCCATATAGATCCTCCTCCGTTAAAATGAAAGTCCATGTTAACCTGAATATCCCAAAAAAGGTCCTTTAATACTGTTGCATAACAGTAATTGTAATAATAACGATGAAAAAAGACAATTACTATAACAGGTCACCAACCAATTTTGATATAATAGTGTAAGTTTATCCTGACAGAATAGGACTTATTAATTTATATTGTCATATAGGATTGTAAAAAAGTCTAATAAGGTAATTCGTGAGACTATCTGCCAGCCAAACCATCACATCTAAATTAGTGAATTCCAAAAGGGGGTTTTTCCAATGCACTTGAATGAAGAGGAATTGGAAGTCTTGAGAATCATTGAAAATAACAGCCGGATTGATCTGAAGGATTTGGCTAAAATGACCGATCTATCAGAAGCGGACATTGAAATCACATTGAAGAAATTAGAAGATATGCGGGTTATTGTACGTTATTTAACCGTCATTAACTGGGCAAAAGTAGATGAATACCATGGTGTCACAGCCATGATTGATGTAAAAGTCACTCCAAAACGCGGTGTCGGTTTCGATGAGGTCGCAAAAAGGATTTACAAATTCAAAGAAGTCCAGTCCGTTTATCTAATGTCAGGGGCCTATGATCTTTCAGTCATTGTCGAAGGACGTTCGATGAACGAAGTGGCAAGCTTTGTTTCAGAAAAACTTTCGACACTGGATTCCGTCATTTCTACGACGACTCACTTCATTATGAAAAAATACAAGCACGATGGCACGATTTTTGATCAAACTGAAGAAGATAAGCGGATAGTGGTGTCACCATGATTAAAACGAGTTATGTTTCAAGAACGATTGCAGAGCTTAAGCCATCAGGTATCCGCCGCTTTTTCGACCTGGCAGCCAATTTGGAAGGGGTCGTCTCACTTGGTGTGGGTGAACCGGATTTCGTTACATCTTGGGCTGTAAGGGAAGCAGCGATCAATTCCTTGGAGGAAGGGTATACCTCTTATACGGCTAATGCCGGATTATTTGAATTAAGGTCGGAAATCAGCTGGTATATGGAAAAGCAGTTCCATGTTTCGTATAGACCAGAGGATCAAATCATTGTCACGGTCGGGGCAAGCCAGGCTCTCGACATTGCTTTGAGGACCATCCTGAATCCAGGCGAGGAAGTCATAGTCGTTGAACCTTGTTTCGTCGCTTATGCACCGCTTGTGACCATGGCCGGGGGAATACCGGTGACGGTCCAAACTTCAAAGGAAGATGACTTTAAGCTGACTCCCGGGCAACTCGAAGCGGCGATCACCCCTAAAACGAAGGCCGTTTTAATCTGTTCGCCGAATAACCCAACGGGCACCCAGCTTGGGCAGGAAGAATTAGTGATGCTTGCTGACATCGTCAAAAAGCATGATTTATTGGTCATTTCCGATGAAATCTATGCCGAACTTGCTTATGATGAGAAATTCACCTCCTTTGCTGCCATTGACGGCATGCTTGAGAGGACAATTGTCATCAATGGGTTTTCGAAAGGGTTTGCGATGACTGGATGGCGTCTTGGGTTCGTTTGTGCACCTAAGGAAATTTCTGAAGCGATGCTTAAGCTTCATCAATATGCGATGATGTGTGCGCCGACCATTGCACAGCATGCTGCATTGGAAGCTTTGAAGCATGGAATGCAGGATGTCGAAGAAATGCGTCGGAGTTATCGGAGAAGACGAAATTATATCGTGAAATCATTTAACGATATGGGTCTGGATTGCCATAATCCTGGCGGGGCTTTTTATGCTTTTCCGTCCATCGAGAAAACGGGGATGACTTCGATGGAATTTGCTGAAAAACTTCTGACGGAAGAACTTGTAGCCGTTGTACCGGGAGATGTGTTCGGGGAAAGCGGTGAAGGTCATATCCGCTGTTCCTATGCATCCTCCATGGAACAACTTCAAGAAGCGCTTAGTAGGATGGAACGTTTCATGAAGAACCATTGCCAATAAAAGCAAAAAAATAGGGATCCGGCCTTTTCAAGCAGCCGGATCCCTTTCCATAGGGGGAATTAGAAAAAAGAGTTAATCTAATGGATTAACATAGAAAGTGTTAATCATAGTATATCCAGCACTCTGAAAAAAAATACACATACTACGACCATTTTTTTGAATTAGGCTTTTGTATTATATAAAGTATGCATAACATTCAGAATTTGTTCTTCGCTAAAATCTTTAGCTGTTCTTAGAATGAGCTTTGTTTTTTTTGTTCCAATTTCTTCAATGAGCTTTTTGATGTCCTCGTCCACATCAGAAGCGTTCCCGGTTGGGGTATCCTCCAGGAATTCTGAAGCTGGAATGTCAAGAACGGTGGAAAGCCGTAAAATGGTTTGTGTATCAGGAATCGATTCACCGGATTCATACTTTTCTATCTTCTTGGTGCCGATTCGTAATTTTAAAGCCAGTTCCTGTTGAGTGAGGTTATGATTTTCTCGGTATTGTCGGATATTCTTCGCGATATTTGACATAGTCAGGCACTCCTTTTTCAGGAAATATTTTAGTAATGTAATTATTTTACCATATTATAACTTAAAGAGAAGTAATTGATTATGTAGGTTTTGTGAAAAAAATGCCGTCTCGAGATATATCGAGACGGCATTTTGGATGTTAAATGAGATTGATTGACTTAAGGAATACGAGTATGATCATGATCGGCACGATGTAGCGAATCAGGAAGTACCAAAGTTTAAAAAGTGATCGGCCGGAATCTGCGCCAGATTCGAACTCCCTTTGGACCTCGATCCTTTTCATTTGATAGCCGATGAAAAGGGATATGAACAAGGCGCCGACTGGCAGCGCGATATTGCTTGTCAGATAATCAGCGAAATCGAATATGGATAAATTGAAAATCTTCACATCCGAAAGCACCCCAAATGATAATGCGCTTGGAATCCCAATCAGGAACACGAGGATACCAGCTATCCAAGAAGCCTTCTTCCGCTTTGCAGTATCACCTTTGATCATGGCTGCCACAACGATTTCAAGTATCGAGAATGACGTTGTAAGGGTGGCAAATAATAATAAAATGAAGAAAATGGCCATGAAGATCCCGCCAAGCGCCATTTCATTAAAGACGGCAGGTAATACGACAAATACCAGTCCAGGCCCGCTTGATGGGCTGAAGCCTAGTGCGAAAACAGCCGGGAAGATGACTAAACCTGCCAACAAGGAAATGAAGATATTCAGTCCGACTACCGAAAAGGCCGATTTTGTAATATCCTCATTTTTACTTAAATAGGATGCGTAGGTTACCATCACTGAAACACCAACACTTAGCGCAAAGAAGGATTGGCCAAGTGCCAATAGGATCGTTTCCCCCGTTAAAGCGGAAAAGTCGGGCTTCAAGAAGAATTTCACACCCTCCATTGCTCCATCCAGAGTCAAGGAACGGATTAGAAGAATGATGAAAAGAATGAACAATGAAGGCATCATATATTTATTCGCTTTTTCAATTCCCTTGGATACGCCACCTTGCACGACCCAAATGGTAAAGACCATGAATAATAATTGAGCGATTACCGTTTCATAAGGATTGCTGATTATCGCATTAAAGAAGTTTCCATATTCCTCTTGGGTTAAGTTTGAGAGGGAACCTGTAAAGCTTCTTGCTAAATAAGAGATGATCCAGCCTCCAACCACACTGAAGAATGAAAGCAGAATGATGGAAGCGACGACACCGCCGTACCCAATCAAAACCCAAGGCTTTCCTGGGGCGATATGTTTATATGCGCTGATGGCATCTTTCTGTGCATTGCGGCCAATTGTGAATTCTGCAATTAATATGGGTGCACCGATAAGCAGGGTGAACAAAATGAAGAGCAGGAAAAAGACCCCTCCACCATTTTCCCCAGTCATATATGGGAGCTTCCAGATGGCACCCAATCCAATAGCGGATCCCGCGGCTGCCAGGATAAACCCAAGTTTTGAAGTCCATTGATCTTGTTTTGACATGATGGAAAAACTCCTTTAGATGTAAAAAATATCTAGCTGTAAATTACTTTCTTTAAAACATTTTCCCATCTTACTATGTTTATGAGGGATTGGATAGTGTTTCAATATTACAATCTTTAGAAAAATGAGTAAATATCTTAAGGGGAAATGAGGTTATTTGCAAATTTTTAGGATAAGTTATTAATAACGATCTTATGATATTTATTATTTCCAAAAAACAAACATATTTAATGAGTAAAATCCCAAAAAGTATGGTATACTTAACTTTGATTATTTTCCAATTATGTGATATAATTTTTTATTGCGTGAAAAGACGAAAAAATATATATAAAATAGGAGTGTTACCATGTCTGAAAAATTCGAAATTGGTGCGGTAGTTACTGGTAAAGTTACTGGTATTCAACCATACGGTGCTTTTGTTGCTCTAGATGATTCAACTCAAGGTTTAGTTCATATTTCTGAAATTACTCACGGATTCGTTAAAGATATCAACGAACATTTAAAAGTGGGCGATGAAGTAAAAGTTAAAGTGCTTTCCATCGATTCAGCTGCTGGAAAAATCGGCTTATCGATCCGCGCTACAGAAGAAGCTCCTGAGCGTACTGAAGCTCCGAAAAAAGCTCCGAAAAAACGCCAAGCATCTGTTAAAGCGACATCTCACATCGAATCTACTGAAGGTTTCAACACATTGAAAGACAAACTTCAAGAGTGGATTGAACAATCTCAACGCGAAGACTTAATCAAAAAATAATTTTGTGAACCGGCAGATCCTTCGATCAGCCGGTTTTTTTTGTCCATTTTCATGATCACTTGAAGATGTCCAGACCTATCTTGCCGCTTATTGATGGTAGACAGGCATATGAATTAAATAAAGCCGGGTCATGTGTTTACCATGGTCCGGCTTTATTTTATAGAACTTAAACAAATGTTCATGGACTTAGACTTTCAACGAGTAGGTTTGGTTTCAGGCTCCCTGGAAATTTCAGGACTTGGTTTAAAGAGAAGACCAAGATTAATGAGACCGGCAATTCCAACCAATCCATAAACGATGCGGGCCATTCCTGCATCTTGCCCTCCGAAAATTGAAGCGACCAAGTCAAATTGGAAAAAACCTATTAATCCCCAGTTGATTGCCCCGATTATAGTAAGAACAAGTGCAGTTCTTTGTATTCCACTCATTGTACAGCCTCCTTTTTTGAGAAAATCAGTTCTTTACTTATCATGCTTTTTCAACATGTAAATATACATCCTTATAAAAGATCCGGGCGGATATTTTGTATTTATATGGAACATTGGTCATAATGAAAAGAAAAACCAGCCATTGGCCAAGTGGGCAATTTTATGGCCACAGATGGGGTCAATGAGGCACTAAAGGAGAGAAATCCATTGGAAAATTTCACTTATAAAAATCCTACTAAAGTAATTTTCGGGAAAAATCAGCTTGAAAGTTTAAAAACTGAAATTCCTGCTTATGGTCATAAAGTTTTACTTGTTTACGGTGGAGGAAGCATAAAGAAAAATGGCTTATATGATAAAGTGGTCAACGCATTGAAGGTGATTGATGCAGAGGTACACGAACTTTCCGGTGTTGAACCGAATCCACGCATCTCAACAGTCCGGAAAGGTGTGGATCTTTGTAAAGAACAGGGTATCGACTTTGTCCTTGCGGTTGGAGGCGGAAGCGTTATTGATGCTACAAAGGCAATTGTTGCAGGTGCTAAATATGAGGGGGATCCATGGGATCTTGTCATTAAGAAGGCACCAGTGGTAGAGGCCCTTCCATTTGGAACGGTGCTGACTTTAGCTGCAACCGGCTCCGAGGCAAATTCGGGCTCAGTCATAACAAACTGGGAAACGAAAGAGAAATATGGATGGGGAAGTCCATTGGTATTTCCTCAATTCTCAATTTTAGATCCCGAAAATACTTTTTCGGTGCCTAAAGATCAAACGGTATACGGAATGGTCGATATGATGTCACATGTGTTCGAAACGTATTTCCATCCGGAAACGCATGCACCCCTTCAAGACCGTTTCTGTGAATCGCTGTTATTGACCGTGATTGAAACGGCACCTAAACTATTGGAAGACCTAGAGAATTATGAGCACCGGGCTACTATCCTATATGCAGGAAATCTAGCCTTGAATGGTTCGCTTGGGGTTGGCTACAGTGGTGATTGGGCAACTCATAACATTGAACATGCCGTTTCAGCCGTTTATGACATCCCGCATGCCGGAGGATTGGCCATCTTATTCCCAAATTGGATGAAACATGTGCTCCATGAAAACGTCGCACGCTTTAAACAGGTTGCAGTCCGCGTGTTCCGTGTGGACCCGGAAGGTAAAACGGATGAGGAAGCTGCACTTGAGGGCATTGAAAGGCTTAGGGCGTTTTGGAGCAGCTTAGGGGCGCCGACCAATCTTTCGGATTATGGCATCGATGACTCACAATTGGAAGTCATGGCTGATAAAGCGATGAGCAGAGGGGAATTTGGACGATTCAAAATCCTGAACCGCGAGGATGTCCTTGCCATTTTACGGGCTTCATTATAAATCAAGTGAAATGATCATTTCTCCCATCTTGTCAGGTGGGAGATTGCTTTGAACGCATTATTCGTTATTTACTTGATCGATGTCTTGATTATGAGAATTACATCAGATAAAGTGAAAGGGAAACTTAAAATTAAAGGAGGAATTTGAATGGCCCATATTCGTTTCGATTATTCAAAAGCCCTACCGTTTTTCGGGGAGCATGAAATTACCTATTTACAGGATGCTGTAAAAGTGGCACACCATTCTCTGCATGAGCAGACAGGGGCAGGCAATGAATATCTTGGCTGGCTTGATTTACCCGCCAATTATGATAAAGAAGAGTTCTCAAGAATCAAGAAAGCGGCCGGGAAAATAAAAGAAGATTCAGATGTGTTGCTGGTTATCGGAATCGGTGGATCATACCTGGGAGCACGTGCGGCAGTCGAGATGCTTCAACATAGTTTTTATAACATTTTGCCATCGGACAAAAGAAATACACCGCAAATTTTATTTGTGGGTAATAATATAAGCTCTACATATATGCAGGACGTAATGGACCTATTGGAAAATAGGGATTTCTCGATCAACGTCATCTCTAAATCCGGTACGACCACTGAACCTGCACTTGCCTTCAGGATTTTCCGGAAATTGCTGGAACAAAAATATGGGGTTGAAGAAGCTAAAGGCCGCATTTATGCGACCACTGATAAAGAAAAGGGCGCATTAAAAACGGTAGCAACGGAGGAAGGTTTCCAAACTTTCGTCATTCCTGATGATGTTGGCGGACGTTACTCGGTCTTAACGGCAGTAGGGCTGCTTCCGATTGCGGTCAGCGGTGCGGATATCGATCAAATCATGGAGGGAGCCGAGCAAGCCAGGGTGGAATTCAGTTCTTCCGAGCTAGCGGATAATCAGGCATACCAATATGCGGCGGTTCGAAATATCCTTTACAATAAAGGGAAAACCATTGAAATGCTGATAAACTATGAGCCTGGACTTCAATACTTCTCTGAGTGGTGGAAACAATTATTTGGAGAGAGTGAAGGAAAGGATCAAAAAGGGATCTTCCCTTCATCCGCTAACTTTTCGACTGACCTGCATTCATTAGGGCAGTATGTTCAGGAAGGGCGACGTGATCTTTTTGAAACGGTCATCAAAGTGGAGAAAGCCCGTCATGAAATTTCAATTGAAAAAGCGGGAAATGATTTGGATGGTCTGAATTACCTTTCAGGTGAAACGGTGCAATTCGTAAATAATAAAGCATTTGAGGGTACTTTGTTAGCCCATACGGACGGCGGCGTTCCCAATCTGATCCTATCGGTTCCTCAGCTCGATGCTTATACATTTGGCTACCTTGTATATTTCTTCGAGAAAGCTTGTGCAATGAGCGGTTACTTACTAGGGGTAAATCCATTTGATCAGCCTGGAGTGGAAGCATATAAGGTGAACATGTTTGCACTTTTAGGCAAACCGGGTTATGAAGAGAAAAAAGCGGAGCTCGAAAAGCGCTTATAATAATAAAAAGGCATCAAGCTGGAATACATCCAACTTGATGCCTTTTTTTTGGTTGAACGCCAAAGGGTAAGAATAAACATATTCGATACTGGCATCGAAAATGAAAGTGGGGGATAAGTAGTATCGAGGAGCTAGAGAAACCGAGAACGGTTCCCGGGTCCGCAAGAAGCCTGCCTGCCGGATGGAAAGAAGAGCAGCAGGAGATCCAGTAATTACGACTGGAGGAGGAGAAGGGAGCGACGAAGCTGAAATAAAAGCGTAAGGAAAGCTTGGAAATCAGTGAGGAAGCCAATCTTCCTTCATGCCTGATCAAGGGAACAATAGAGTCATTCCAGGGGTTTTTTTAAAGGCCTTTTGGTTAAGCTAATAGAAAATTAGCGAAAGAGGTTTTTTACAATGATTAAAATTTCTTCTGAGTTGGAAGGGAAAACATTCGGTTTGTTCGATTTGGAGACGAAGTTAAAACCCGAAGGCTATGTGATAGGCGGAGGATGGGATTATGACCACGGGTCTTTTGATTATAAGATAGATGACAGTGATGGATACCAGTTCTTGCGAGTCCCTTTCAAGGCTGTTGATGGTTCACTCGATAAGGATGGGGTAATGGTCGAATTTTTACAGCCGTTTTTGTTATCTCATAAGTACGAGGACGGTATTGACGGTGAAGGAAATATCGGAAACCTCTCCGCTTCCTTCAACCAGTTTGCTGAGCCGGAAAATCCGGATGCCGAATTTCCGGAAAACTATATCTCATATGGAAAAACGCTTGTCCGTGATTTGGAAAAGCTGTTATTACATTAATCTTCAATGATGAGCAGAGTGTCATTACGATGTATGATTACATCTGCAGGGGGCTTGATGAAAGTCTTGCCCCCTGAAATGATGCCAATCAATAAAATGTCCTGATCAAATAGCTTGACGCCCAGCTGTTTGAACGACATTTCCACCCAGTCATTCCGGATGGGCAGCTGTTTGATGTTCAATCCATCCCAATCATTTTGCTCTTCTGAATCCGCAATGATCCCTTTCGATAAGCAATCCTGCATATATTCACTCGCAAATTTATTCGTTTCCACTATACCGTCCGCTCCTGCTCGTAAAGCATTTTCCTTTTGTTCATGCGTTAATATCTCCACAAGGCAATACACATGCGGATTCAGCCCCTTCACGGCCAATAATGTTAATATCGAGAACATATCCGTTTGCAGCTCGTCTTGCTTGAGGTCAGCTGTGATAAGTACGCGTATGGCTTGTTTTATATTAGCTTTCTGCAAAACGGAATCCAATGTAGCTTTTCCTTGGACAAAGTGGATATTCGTTCTTGGAAGCGGATGCTTTTGCAGTGTATCATCTATAAGGACGATGGATTGATGATGTTTACGATCATGAATGTTTTGGATGATTCTCTTGGAACGGCCATTCCAGCCTACAATGATGATATGACCGCCGCCGCCGAATACTTTCTTTCCTGTTAGAAATTGCTGTTCATTGGAAATGGACATTTTAGCAATGTACGCAAAATAAGAGGTGATCAGGCCGGCTCCCGACAAAATGAGGACCATTCCAATGATTTTCCCAATATTTGTAACGGGAGTGAAATCTCCGTAACCCACCGTTGACATAGTGACGATTGCCCACCAGATGCCATCAAGTAAAGTAGGGAATCTCTTCGGCTCCACAATGTGGATCAAGACCCCGAATGAGAGTAAAAATAATGCGATGATAGAAAGCAATCTGATGAAACGCGGAATTCTGGGCACGGCGCTGATGTATGGGCCGATTCGAATCATGTTTCTCACACCCCCTTAACTGTTCCTTTTAGTATGGTCAAAAAAGGCTTGGCTCATAAGGGAGCGGAGAGACAAACTTTGAATGTTGAATTTCGGCAGATTACCTGGAAAGTTGCGGCTGAAATGATAAAAGCCTTCCGGACAATGCCGGAAGGCTTTTTGGCTGAGTCACGTATCCAGAACTGGATTTCATGCTCGATATTTGATTATATGTCCGTTTGCGTTTTGGTATTCCAAAAGTTTAACGATAGGCTCAATCTGTTCTTAGACCCTTCTCCGTACGTTAAAATTATCACTGATGAGCAGCCAGTTTTGAGGGAAGGCCAAGCCGAGCTTCCAATAACTCATCCCCCTTAGGTTCAGCTCTTTGATTAAATCGAATTTTGCCTGAATGGATCTGGCATCCTCAAACCACACCTCATGCTGTCTATCCTCAATAGTATAGTTGAAGTGCGGGGCCTGTGCGGTTTCATCATACTCGATGGAAACATTATTGGCCGCCGCAATCTGGATGGCCTGCTGCGGACTCACGGCCTTGGCGGTGGATCCCTGTACAAAAGGCAGGGTCCAATCATAGCCATATAGATTCTGCCCCATCAGGATCTTATTGGAGGGAATATCGGTGACGGCATATTCGAGAACATCCCGAACCGGTCCAATAGGGGACACGGCCATTGCAGGTCCTCCGCTATATCCCCATTCATAAGTCATGATGATAACGAAGTCGACGATTTCACCATGTGCTTTATAGTCATGTGCCTCATACCAACGGCCTTTTTGCTCAGCACTTGTTTTAGGGGCAAGTGCCGTGGAAATGAACCAGCCTTCTTTCTTGAATCGATCCCTGGCTTTTCGGAGAAATTGATTATAGGCCTCTTTATCGGCCGGCCTTAAAAACTCAAAGTCAAAGTGAATATCCCGGAATCCATATTTCTTTGCCGTTGTAACGATATTGTTCAGGAACTTATTCTGAACGGAAGTATTCGTCAAGATGATTTGCCCGAGCTCATCGCTGAATTGGTCATTTTCCTGATTCGTGATCACCATCATTAAAACATTTTTATTTTCTCTGGCGATGGCAGGGAAGTCATCGAGCAAAGGCTCTTTTAAAGAGCCGTCACGAAGCGCCTGGAAGCTGAATGGGGCTAAATAGGTTAAATAGGGCCCAGCTTCCCTTGCAGCCGTTACAAGGGCCGGTGCGACCGTCGTACCCCTAGGCTCGACATAACCGTTGAATTCGGCGGTCTTTTTCTTCCGTGCCGGAATATAGAGCCGATATCCAACGGATAAGACTTGATTTTCAGGAATGCCATTTATTTTTGCCAACTCTTGAAAAGGGACATCAACCTTTTGGGAAATGGAATAAAGACTATCACCCGGTTGAACGAAATAATAGCTGCCGACTATTGGAATGACAAGGGCCTGCCCCGAAACAAGGTTAGTTGGGTTAGGAATCTTATTCGTTTCCACGAGCCTGTCAACGGTTACGCTGTACGTCTGGGCGATGCCATATAACGTCTGGCCTGGCCTAACCACATGTATTTGCAATTCTTTTCCCTCCTACTGTACTGAAAGTTTCCTAACAGTTTATGAACATAAAAAGAAAATCATGATAAAGAGCTTTGGATTGAAGGGCCGTAAAGAAAAAAATACAATAAATTGGCAATAATAATTTAAGACTAAAATGCTAATTAATATTAGTAGGAGGTGAAAACACATGGCAAACAACAATAACAGCAATCAACTAGTAGTAGCTGGTGCAGAGCAAGCTCTACAACAAATGAAGAATGAAATCGCTAGTGAATTTGGTGTAAACCTAGGTGCTGACACTACTTCTCGCGCTAACGGATCTGTTGGTGGGGAAATCACAAAACGTTTAGTGCAAATGGCTGAGCAACAACTAGGTGGATATTCTCGTTAATTAACTGAATAAAAATGGATTAGAAAGAGAAGGGGCATCGCTCCTTCTCTTTCGCATTGTTCAGCTAGTTGCCTGCCAAGCCTTTAAAATCTTGATTGCCTTTTCAGGGAAATCGGTCATGATAACATCGACATCCAATTCTGCAAGCTTGACGATGTCAGCTTCATCATTGGCGACCCATGGCCGGACTTTGTATCCAAGTTTTTTCGCTTTTTCACTAACTGCCGGGGTCAGGCTGTTTTTATCTGGATGAAACCCAGATTCTTTTTTATCACGTAAGATTTCTTCCAAATTTTCAGGAAGCCCCTCGAACAATAATGCACGTTCAAGTTCCGGGGCAAGCACCTTCACTTTTTCAATGGATTGATGGTTGAAGGAAGAGAGGATCACCCGATTTTCCATTCGATATTGCCGAATTAAATCAATGATCTTCTGTTCAATCCCTTCGTAAGCGAGTTTATCCGTTTTTATTTCGATATTCATCAATAAAGCATTTCCCTTTGCCCAGTCGAAAACTTCCATTAAAAAAGGAATCCGTTCCCCAAGGAATTCCTTGGAAAATTTGCTCCCGGCATCCGCCGTTTTCAGCTGTTGTGACGAATGATCTTTTACATAACCAGTAAGGGTGGTCGTTCGATCTAATGTTTCATCATGGATGATGACCAATTCACCATCAGAACTGAGATGCACGTCGAACTCGATCCCCTCGGCACCGATTTCTGCCGCCTCTTGAAATGCAGCCATGGTATTTTCAGGATGCGTCCCCTTTGACCCTCTATGGGCGAAAATCAGTATGTTTTGCAAAATCATCACTTCCCCTTTAAACTTTATCTTGAACCCTATCATACATGTACCCGTAAATTGTTTCAGCAATGTTTAATAGACAATATTTTAAACAACGAGTAAAATACATATGATATTTCCATAAATAGGTGTTCGAATTATGAGGTGAATAAAATGAATATGTGGGAAATTTTTGTTGCGGTTATCCTTGGTCTTGTTGAGGGGTTAACTGAATTTGCTCCTGTATCGTCTACAGGGCATATGATTATCGTCGATGATTTATGGCTGAATTCGAAAGAGCTTTTCGGGAGTGAGGTGGCCAATGCGTTCAAGGTGGTCATCCAGCTTGGTTCGATACTCGCCGTAGTCGTGCTCTTCTGGGGACGATTCATGGACTTGCTTGGTTTAAGGAAGCTGAAAGGCACATCCGCTGTGAAGGGCCCAAGGCTTAATCTATTGCAGATCCTTGTCGGATTGCTACCGGCGGGCGTCTTAGGTCTATTATTCGAAGATTACATTGATGAAAATCTATTTACCATGAAGACGGTTATCGTCGGGTTGTTCTTGGGCGCATTTTTGATGATTGCTGCAGATAAATTCCGTCCAAAGCTGACTGCAGAAACGGTTGACCAAATCACTTATAAACAAGCTTTCGGTGTAGGGTTAATCCAATGTTTATCTCTATGGCCGGGATTCTCCCGTTCAGGTTCAACGATATCAGGCGGTGTGCTATTAGGGATGAGCTATCGGGCTGCTTCCGATTTCACGTTCATCATGGCAGTGCCAATCATGGCTGGGGCCAGTTTGTTGAAAATCGTGAAGTACTGGGATGATTTCACGCCTGAAGTTCTGCCATTCTTTATTGCTGGCTTCATCAGTGCATTTATCTTTGCGTTAATCTGTATCCGCTTTTTCTTGATTTTAATTGATAAAGTTAAATTGACTCCTTTTGCCATCTACCGGATTGTCTTGGCGGTTGTGCTTCTATTCATTATTTGGTAATACGAAATGAAGCTTGAAATTGGAGTGGAACCACCCCGTTGATTTGGGGTGGTTTTTTTGCGTTCCTAGAAAAATGCTGGAATCTCACGAAAATATATAACGAATGATAATTGTGTTTTGTGATTTTTAATTCGTGATTATTAAGATAAATAACGAATAATCTTTTGTGAATAAAAAAATATTCGGATTTTAGCGTAGTTTCAGTCATATTTAGTAAAAAAAATATAAATGTAATAAAGCGCCCTGAGCGTAGTAATACCAATGTGTCTGAGTTTTTATTTGAATATTCAAATGATTGCATAAACTATTTTCGTATAATTTATATGATATAATTTTAGTATAAAATAAGTACATGTGTACACCTGGGGAGGACATCATGGGAAATGACCAATTGAAGAAAACGATTGGCTTTTGGGTTGGAACATCTATTGTAGTTGGTACAGTTATCGGTTCTGGTATTTTCATGAGACCTGGTGACGTGCTTGAGTTAAGTGGTAATTCAACTATGGCCTTATTAGCTTGGCTAATAGGTGGTCTGATTACCCTGGCAAGCGGATTGACGATTGCGGAAGTGAGTACCCGGATTCCTAAAACGGGTGGCTTATATGTTTATATGGAAGAAGTGTACGGAAAAGCATGGGGATTCCTATGCGGCTGGGTTCAAACATTGGTATATGGACCTGCAGTCATGGGTGCCCTCAGTTTATACTTCGGAATATTAATCGCAGGAATATTTAATATCGCTTCAGACTACACTTTGGCAATAGGGATTCTGACGATCGTATTTATAGCAGGCATGAATCTGCTGGGGACAAAATACGGCGGTATGATACAAACCTTATCGACCGTTGCTAAATTGATCCCCATCATTTTCATAGCAGTGTTCGGTATCGCACAAGGTGATATGCCTGTATTCAATATCAATAGTGAAGGTTCAATGAAAATCAGTATGGCCGGTGCGATTTTGGCTACGCTCTGGGCGTATGATGGCTGGATGAATGTCGGCTTCATGGCAGGGGAAATGAAAAACCCGCAGAAAACGTTGCCGCGAGCGATCATAACGGGATTAGTCGTGGTCATGGTCTCATACTTAGCTGTGAACCTTGCCATGCTTCATGTATTGGGAGCAGAGGGAGTCATAGCTCATGGAACGAATGCAGCGAATGTTGCGGCAACGCTTCTATTTGGTGAATTGGGCGGGAAATTGATATCAATCGGAATAGCGATTTCCATTTTCGGTTGCTTGAACGGAAAACTCCTGACCTTTCCGCGCATAACCTTGGCGATGGCGACTGATAAAATGATGCCTGGCCATAAACAAATCGGGAAAATATCGCCCAAGTTTAAAACGCCTGTAAATGCAACGATATTACAAGTGTTCATTGCAATCATCATGATGGTTGCAACAGACCCTGACAAACTTACCAATATGGCCGTATTCTCTGTCTTCTGTTTTTATGGATTAGCCTTCTTTGCGGTCTTCATCTTACGCAGAAAAGATCCGGATGCAAAAACTTATAAAGTGCCATTTTACCCATTCATCCCCATCGTGGCGATTGCTGGTGCAATATATATTGTTTTAAGCACATTAATCCAAACACCTTTAAATGCCCTGTACTCGGTGATCATCCTCATTATAGGAATGCCTGTGTACTGGCTGCTTAAAAAAAGTGAGCGGAATGATAAACGGTCATATTAATGAAAGACCCTTCACTCAGTGCAGTGAAGGGTTTTTTTTAGGATTGCTGGAACTGAACTTTCCCTTTGGCCATAAGTGGCGAAATAGACAACTCAGGAAGTTCGTATTAACATAGGGGGAAAGTTTAAAAGTGAAGGGTCTGAACAAAAGTGAATTATATCGAGCCTGCTGGTAAATCATTCAGGAAAACAATCTTGGCTTTATTTCTTGGTAGCTTTGTAACGTTTGCCGATCTATATAGTACCCAACCGGTCATTCCGGTATTCGCAAAGCAATTCGGAGTCTCTCCTGCTATGGCAAGTCTTACATTATCTTTCGCAACGGGGACGCTTGCCATTTGTTTATTGCTAGTTTCCTTTTTCTCGGAAAATATCGATAGGAAAAAAATAATGGGGACGGCGCTCACCCTGTCTGCATTGTTATCCATCTGTGTCAGCTTCATCCAGGATGACCTATACATCCTTATCGCAATACGGGCGATTCAAGGAGCCGTGCTTGCAGGCTTCCCGGCAATTGCGATGGCTTATATCAATGAAGAATTTCATCCGAAAAGCCTGGGCTATGTGATGGGTATCTATGTGAGCGGTTCGAGTATCGGCGGATTGGCTGGCAGGTTGATTGTCGGGGTGCTGACCGATCATTTCTCATGGAACATAGCGATTGGCAGCCTTGGAGCTTTAAGTTTGATCATCAGTCTGGCTTTTTGGTGGATGCTCCCGCCTTCGCAGCATGCAGTCCGCGTACGAGTCTCATTGTCGAGAATAAAAACCTCCCTCATTAATAACTTAAGGAATGGCAGACTAGTACTCTTATTCGGTATGGCCTTCCTATTAATGGGCTCGTTTGTTACCGTTTATAACTTTGTGGGTATACCTTTAATGGGACCGCCATATCATTTATCACAAACATTGATTGGCTTCATTTTCATCATCTATCTTGTGGGGACATTTAGTTCTACATGGATGGGGAAGCTTGCCGATCAATATAGTCGGAGGCTTGTACTTCTTATCGGAATCGCAATCATGCTGATGGGGGCCCTTTTAACCCTATTGGATCCACTATTGCTGAAAATAATGGGGCTTGCCCTGTTAACATTTGGCTTTTTTGGAGCTCATTCAATTGCGAGCAGCTGGGTTGGAAGTTTAGCCGATAAAAGTGAAAAAGCACAAGCATCCGCATTATATCTCCTGTTTTACTATGCCGGATCAAGTGTAGTGGGGGCATCAGGCGGTTTATTCCTGATGAAGTTCGGTTGGGTAGGGGTCATCTCGGCAGTATCCATTTTAATCATCCTGGCTGCTGCTTGTGCCATGATGGTTGAAAAAGTGAAAATCGTTAAATAAAATGATCTTTTCTATCATGATTTTCCGGAATCCTGAATATAATCTAGTGAAAAAGGATATTGAATAATAGATTGATAAGAGAAGAGGGTAATAGATAGAGTGAAACGAAAAGTAGTAATTCTCATTGGGTTAATAGCCGTATTAATTATTTTATTCGTTGTATACTTAACAAGTCCTGGCAGATTGGAAAAGGTGGAGATTGTTGAAAAATACTATCCTCATTTCTCCGATGGCAAGGCAGTCGGTTTTAAGACGAACGAAGTCATTGATGTGACGGAGACCGAAGAGGGATCCAATTGCGCAATGAAATTCGACAATGGGAAAACGTTGGAAATTGATTGTGACCGTTATTTAACATACAAAATTGATGAAACAGTCTATATTACCACTGAAGGGAACCATGTGAAGGAGATTCGGAGAAAAAGATAGTGACAGGAAGAACTGAGTTTGCTTAAATAACAAACTCAGCTCTTTTATTTATCCATTCAAAAACCCAGACCACATTGGACTGGGTTTTTCATTTTGTATCTTTGTTTTTGCTTTTATCCTTTTTGTTACGCCGAATTACATCCAATATTCTGCGGCTGTTATTTTTACTGTTTATGAGTTCGACTAAATCGCTCATGTTTTCAGATTCAAAGTCTTTTTGATCCTTTTTCATGGTAATCCCTCCAAGTCATATATCATAATACCCTTATTCAGAAAAGGGTAAACGTCTATTATCATATTGGTAATAGAAGGTTTTATACCCACAACCATTAACTATTTGATAAAATGTGATAAAAGCCCTTTATGGGAGGTCTACATGGAAGAATTAAGAATGATCGGTGAAAAAATTGAAAAATTTAAATATATCTTGGTGGAGCATATCGAGTTGTTCGAAGAAGATGGCCCGCTCTATGATTTTGAAACCAGTAAAAAGGTAAGGTCAGAGCTTATTCAAATCCATGCAGATGCCCTAATCCATGGAAAGTCACAAGCGATGGAACGTATGAAAATAACGGGGATGGAAATAGGAAAGCGCGTCGTGGATATGGGTATTCCTTTAGATAAGAATATTGAGGAAGCTCAGCTGGTACGTAATCTTTTCTGGAGTTTCATTGAAGAAGAAGTAAGCAACCGCTACTACTCCATTGAAATTTTGCTAAAGGCAAGCTCGATAATTGATGCGATCCTGGACCAATTCATACACTGTGTGAGTATAAGTTATGTGAATCATTATAAAGAAATGGCAAGAATGGCAAACGATTCTTTGCAGAAGATAAAAGAGAACCGGGAAGTCATGGAAGAATTGGCCACTCCAATCGTACAGACCGTTTTAAAGGATGTCCTGCTCTTACCATTGATCGGGCGCATTGATGATTGGAGAATGGAGCCGATGCAATCGACTGTACTTCAAAAATGTGCAGATCTGCATGCGGAAGTATTGATTATCGATCTCTCCGGGATTACCTTTACGAAGGAAAGCAATATGCTCTCCCTTTTAGATAAACTAGTGGGGGCACTGGCGTTGATGGGTACGGAAACGATGTTTGTCGGTTTTACCCCTGATGTGGTGAAAGAGATAATCAAACTCGATTTCACTAATCAGGTAAAAGCTTTTCTATCGTTCAGGGAGGCTATGGAATATCTGTTTAAACAAAGAGGGCTGGCTCTTCAGCCTGTATGATGGGGGGTATCCTTTTCAGGGTATCTTTTTTGTATGTAATGAAGTTCCCAAAAAAAATTAGCGAATCCTGTGGATATACCTCCATGGTATAGTGAAATGGCTGAGGACGGACATGTTGCATTTGCCATTTAGATAATGAATGGATTTAATATACAAGAAAAAGAAATAGGACATGTAAAGCGTAAAAGGAGGGTGGATGAATAGTGTTTTTCAAGAAAAATGAAGAACTGGATCATAATGAAAAATGGTATTGTATAGGAATCATGACGGATAATGGGTTGGAGGATGAAGAATATGATGTTTTGTCAAAACGCATCCTCGACTCGGTTCAAAATGTGACGGTCATATCGGATTTGATAAGGCTGGAATGGGATCGTGAAAAATTGCAGGCCTTGAACGAACGTTTTCAGGACCATTCATTTTCTGACCCATGTTTTATCATTAATGAATTCATACCTGAGGATATAAAAAGGGCAAGAAAACTTCTTGAGAAAAACAATAAATGGAAGCGGCTCTTTGGTTTCCTCTCCTTTGAATACATGGAAGCCGAGACGAAGGCGGCCCATGACTTCGATAAGGCCCTCTTTTATACGGATGATGCGGAAAAAGTGATTGAATACATAATTGCAAATAGCTAGAATCCCCTGACGCACCGATACTTTGTATCGGTGTTTTTGGATTTGACAATGTTTATCGGAGCATATCGCGGTAGTAAATCGACCTTGCCAGGTAATAATTCGCCCTTTTGCGAGATAATCGGTCCTTAGGCGGGATAATTCGACCTACGTGGTGTAATAATTCGACCTCGTGCGTAGTAAATCGACCTTCCTCGGAATAATCTGACCTTACGCGGTAGTAATTCGTCCTTGCCCCTTTCCAACCTTCTGGAAATAAAAAGAGAGAATGTCAGGAAGTTGGTAGGAAAGGTGGGTGGAAACGCGGAATATCTTAAATAGAAAGAAAGAGAGTTTTAAGGGGAGAGGGAGATGTATCGATGGAAGTTGCCGTACCTCAGCAAAAGCCAAAATCGAAATGGAAAAGACGGGCGCTATGGAGTTTTGGAATCCTGATTTTACTTTTGCTGTCTGTTTTGATTGCTGCAAATGTATTTCTTTCAAGATCCTTGCCCGAAACAAAGGGGGAAATATCGCTTCCAGGCCTTTTGAAACCGGTTACGGTAGTGAGGGATTCCAGTGGGGTACCGCATATCAACGCAGCGAATGAACATGATTTGTATTTAGCCCAAGGGTATATCCAAGCACAGGACCGTTTATTTCAAATGGATTTAAGCAGGCGTCAGGCCTCAGGAAGATTGAGTGAAGTGATTGGTGAGAAAACCGTCAAAAATGATAAATATTTTCGTACACTGGGGTTGAGACGGGCGGCTGAAGCCTCTTATGCTGCATATACAAGTAACGGGAAAGAAGCCCTGGATGTGTTTGCTGAAGGGGTGAATCTTTATATCGATGAACTGAAGCAGAATGGGAAATGGCCGGCCGAGTTCACTTTACTTGGATACGAACCAGAGCCGTGGACACCAGTCGATTCACTGACCATCGGTAAATATATGGCCTTTGATTTAGGCGGGAACTGGGAAGATCAGGCGTTTAGACAGTATTTACTGCAAACGTTCCCAAAGGAAAAAGCGTATGATTTATTTCCTGATTATCCAAAGGGCGCTCCATATATCATCAGCAAGGAAGAGTTGGATATTGAAAAAAGTTTTGCAGGGGCTGTTATTCCTTATGAATTCAATGGCAGCAATAACTGGGTCGTTTCAGGCAAGAAAACGGATTCCGGTCAGCCGTTATTGGCGGATGATCCCCATCTGGGGTTAGCTACACCGTCCGTTTGGTATCAAATGCATTTAGAGGCCCCGTCAGTCAATGTGAGCGGTGTTATTTTTGCCGGGATTCCGGGAATCATTCTCGGTCATAACGAAAAGGTCGCTTGGGGTGTGACCAATGCAGGTCCGGATGTTCAGGATCTGTATATTGAGAAGAGAAACCCGGAAAACGCGAAAGAATTCGCCTTCAAAGGTAAATGGGAAAAAGCACAAATATTGGACGAACCGATCAGGGTGAAGGATGGTAAGACACTTGACTATAAGGTGACTGTTACCCGCCATGGACCGGTTGTTTCCGAGTTTGCCGGGAAAAGCGGAAAAGATACCGTCCTTGCATTAAGGTGGACGGCACTTGATCCTTCTGCCGAGCTTGAAGCGGTGCTGAATATGAATAAAGCCGGAAACTGGAAAGAATTCGAAAAGGCCCTCTTGAAGTTCGAAACCCCGGCACAGAATTTCGTCTTTGCCTCAGTCGATGGGACCATTGCCTATAAGGCTAATGGGAGAATCCCAATCCGGAAAAAAGGCGATAGTATGCTGCCAGTACCTGGCTGGACGGATGAATTTGAGTGGAAAGGCTACATTCCGTTTGATGAACTTCCAAAAACGGTCAATCCGGAAGAGGGATTCATTTCGACAGCGAATAATAAAGTCATCTCGGATGACTATCCTTACCACATCAGCAATAACTGGGCACAGCCCTACCGTCAGATGAGGATACAGGAGTTTTTAAAAGCCAATAAAAAGCTTACGACCGAGGATATGCAAAGCCTGCAAATGGATCAGCTGAATCTGCAAGCTAGAGAGTTTGTCCCTCAATTTCTAGAGGTATTGAAAGGTCCTTCGGGAAAACAGGAAGAACAGGCACTCAGGATTCTTAAGAAATGGAATCAAATTGATTCCGTTGATGAAGCAGCGCCACTGATTTTTAATGTCTGGATGAAAAAAATAGGGGAAGTTCTGCTTACGGAAGAAATATCGGAGGAAACCCTCAACCTCTTTAATGGAAGGCGTTCAGCCATTGATGAACTCCTGCGGCGGGCACTGGACGGTAAGCCGGGTCCTTGGATTGAAGAGGCAGGCGGACTGGAGCAGGTACTCGCCAAGTCGTTACAGGAGACGTTAAAGGAGCTGGAAGAATCACAAGGTGACGATATAGCTGATTGGGAATGGGGCGACTATCATCAGGTAAGGTTTAACCACCCGCTATCAAGTGTCGCCCCGTTAAATTATTTATTTAACAGCGGCGGCGGAATGCCGGTCGGCGGCAGCAGTGTAACTGTACAGGCAGCGGCATTTTTAGATGACGGAACTGTTAATCATGGTGGCTCCTGGAGGTTTGTCATCGACCTATCCGACATGAACCAGGGGTATCACCTCGTTGGTCCGGGGCAATCAGGTAACGTTAAAAGTGAGTGGTACCACGATCAGCTTGATGATTGGGCAGAAGGTACTTATCACAAAACGGCATTAGACGATCCAAAAGGTGATAGGCTGACATTGAATCCATCATACTGATATTCAGAAAAAAAGTACCAAGTCCAGCATGCATGCTCTGGACTTGGTAATTTTTCATTGTTTTTGCTTAGTCAGGAATTCTGCAAGGAATTCCTCGAAATTAGGTGCCTCGATTGCTGCAATTTTTTCATATGACTCAATGATCTTGAGTTTAATCTCTTGTTCCAGATCATTCCGGTCTTGATAGTTTGTGTTTTTTAACGATTTTTTTATTTTAGGATTCAAAGAATCGATAAGATTCACCAATTCTTCTTTTGAGAGTTTTTTATCCACAATGGCTTTTCTCCTTTCTATTATATACCTCATCCATATAGTGCTTTCGAAGTTTTTTTAGAGCTTGTTTACGGATGCTTGAGATATTCTGTGGCGACTCATGGAAATAGGCAGCAATTTCCTTGTTGGATAGGCCGTATGAAAAAATCATGGTCAGCACCAGGTTTTGTTTGGATGTTAACGTCTTCAAGGCTTTTATCATCTCTTCATCACTTATGTGTGAAGTTAGATCATTCGTTTCTCCCATCTTTTCAAGTTGAACGTCCAAAGTGCCGATTCGATCGATCATTCCGCCAGTATCCCTTGGTGTCGCATCAAGTACCATTCGATAGCGTTCCCGCTGCTTCCGTGCCCTTTTATCAAAGTCAACGGAGAAAAAGTAAATTAAGGAGCACATGTATTTGTATACCTTAGCCCGGTAATAGAAAATTTTGAAAGTCTCGTTGAGTTGGCAAATGTTGTGTGAAGAAGGGGAATCAAGAGTTTCGGTAAAAATCTTTAAATGCTCTGGGTTCTGTAAAAATACTTGAATGATCGGTTGTTCAAAGAAAGATGAGTACTGTTGTTTCAGAAATTCCAATGAATGAGAAAAAAAATGAGAAGTTAATTGGTTCATCGCTATCCCTCCTTTAATTAATAAAGTGATGGACAAGGGGAATAAATCAATTATATACGAACATTCGTTCTTTTATCCATAAATCAATAGTGCTAGATTGTTTTTTTAAAACAAGTTTCACTTTAGATATCAGATACAAGAAAAGGGGTGAAGAGGATGATGATTGAGGATGCTACTATGTGGGTGTCATTAGTTAGCGAATTTGGCTATCCATTCGTCGTTTCTATGTTTTTGCTCTTCCGCTTCGGTAAACAATTAAAAGAACTGACAACGGACGTAGAGAACTTAAAAAAGTCCGCTCACAAAACGAAAAAACGATAACCTCAGGACGTAATGTGCTAGGTAGTAAAAACCGAATTTCGGGTTCTGTTCAATAAAGGGTCCGGAATTCGGGTATAAAGAAACCGGTACATTGGACCATTATATTCCTCCTTTAAAGTCAAATAAAAAAATAATAAACCATTATTTGGAATATAGCACAAAATGGGTAAAAAATAATCCTCAATTGGAATCATTTTACTGCTATAATTCATCCGTCAATGGAATTAGATAGGAAATCCTCCCCTCATACGATTTTAGTTTTATGGATTAAAGTGAAAATACTTTTAAAAAAACAACATTCATATATAAACTTATGTAAATAAGCGGCATCCAAGTAAAAGGATGCTGCTTTTCTTATTTTTTGGTAATAAACTAATAGTATGGAAAGGGGTGACAATTTTGAATGAAATACAGCTAGAAGATATTCGGATTCTACAGCATGAATGTGAACGGGAAGATTTTACATTAAAGCTGAACTGGGAAACGCTTCGCAGTCGAAATGGTGTGAATAAGAATGACTTTCTTCACTACGATGGAGTAAAACTTGTTGGTTTTCTTGGTCTTTACGATTTTGGAAACAAAGTGGAGATGTGTGGGATGGTACACCCTGATTTTCGGAGGCAAGGCATTTTTACAAAGCTGATGGACGAAGCTATAAGGAGTGCCGTGGAGCGCAACTATAAGTTGATCATCTTGAACGCACCTTCCCAATCCCATTCAGGGACAGGATTCTTGAAACAGCTCCCATGTGAGTTTTCTTTTTCTGAGTTTCAAATGAAATGGTCTCAAACGGAACTGGATGATTATGAGGATGCAGTCGTTCGCCCTTCACGGAGAGATGATGAGGAAACGGAAATTCAGCTGGATATTCAGTGTTTCCAATTTACGAAACAAGAGGCGAAGGATTATTATCAGCGCATCCTATATGAGGATACTCTGAAAACCATGATGATTGAAAAGGATGGCCGCGCGGCCGGTAAGATCCGTGTTGATCACTCAGACCGGGAAGCGTGGATTTATGGATTTTCCATTTTGCCTGAATACCAGGGAAACGGACTTGGCAGAAAGGCATTGAAAAAGGTTGTAGCCGAACAATGCAAGCTGGGATATGATATTTTTCTCGAGGTCGAGGCGACTAATGAGCATGCTTTAAGACTCTATGAATCTTGTGGATTCAAAACCATTCAAAGACAGGATTATTATCTATATAAAGGGAAGCGGTGCTTTAACGTCAAATAGTGTTGGGGGAAAAGGGATGTTGACATTATTCACTTATAACTGGCAGGTGCGAAATGAGTGGTTCAAGTGGTGCAGATCCGTACCGAGTGAGGAACTGAAAAGACAGCGTACTGGCGGGATGGGCAATATTTTAAGAACACTCGCCCATATAATCGATGTCGAATGCAGCTGGATCAGGGCCATACAAGGGAAGCCGGATGTCGGGATTGATTTAGACGCTTATAATACGATCGAGAAAGTGGAGGAATTATCCGGACGTTATCATTCAGAGATTTTGGACTATTTGAACTCGCATTCAATTGATGGGAAGGAAGAAATGATTCAGCCATCCTGGATGGAGGGGACATACCAAAAAGGCAGGATACTGCGCCATCTCATAGCACACGAAATTCATCATATAGGCCAGTTGTCCATCTGGTCGAGGGAGATGGGAATCGAACCGGTTTCCGCCAGTTTAATAAATCGGGATTTATAGGTTTTCATGTTTTAATAACTGGTTTCCAGTTTTTTTTGAAAGGAATTCTGCAGGTTTTTTCAAAAAAGGGGATTATAGAGGGAGGACAATTCGGGAATCCATATTGGGTATAATGGTCGTTTCACCTGTACGCCTTGATCTGGAAGGGACAGGTTAATTCCTAATATAAGAAATTTTTCGTCTTAACGCAGTAGAGTTATAACATATTAAATAAAAAGGATTAGCGTATTAGCTTAATCCTTTTTATTTATTTGTCATATACATTAATATTTACGCACTCAAATTTTTGTTAATTTTGGCTTATGTGTCGCTGGTTTAATGTATTTAGTTAATAACCGGCGTGAGATTGGTCCAACAATCAGTAACTGTGATGGTAGCGCCACGATAAAGTTTAGACCAACTGTTTTAAGGTAAGCTGTGACAATTGAACCCTCGATTCCTATCATTAGCCTCGTTAAAATAACCCCATATACTGACATAATAAGGACCATTATAGGGACCATACAAAAGGCGATTGCAATAATAAAGTTGGTTTCTTTCGATTTATCATAAGGCAGTGATAATGCAAGTTTACGCGCCTTCGGTTCAACTATTGACTCTGCAATAAAAGCGACGATAAATGTTACCACAAATTGAATCACTGCAGCCCCTATTGTAAACGATGAAACCCCGTGTAAAGCTGTGTTGTAAACTGACATAATAAGAACCATTCCAAAACACATAAAAAGTCCAAAGATTATGCCTTCCTTTTTATTACTAGGCAAATAAAAACATCCTTTCTTTTAAGCATAAATGTAATTATATATGCCGAAAAATTTTTACATAAGTGACATTTTTATGACTTTTATTTTAAGTTATTTTAATTACATTGTTGTTTTGATGAAACCTTGTTTATAGAGGCTTTGCAAAAAAAACGAATTAGAAAATTGATAGATATAGAAAAGCATAAAGAATAATAACGAATTTAATTTGTTTCAATGAGTTTGATGATTCATTAGATTCCCGGTACGCATTTCATTATCGATCGGGAGTATGCTGGGGTGATTGCCTTGGTCCTATTATTATCAAGCGGATTAACTGCAGCGGCGCTTCCGGTTTCACTGAAGTAGAGAGCGTCGAAGAAAGAAGGAACGATCTTGAAATCCATACGATGTAAGCAGGCTGGCTCATGTGCATGGGCCAGCCTTTTATTAAAAAGCACCTTTCTCCCTAAGGATTCCCTCGGATTCGGTGACGATTATATATATTTGAAGGAAAAACGATCCATGTTCAGTGAATGGAAATGGCTAAAAAGTACCAATTATTCAAAATTCTTAATATTAAGGTAAATCGTGACGCGATTTCGACAAAGTCATGTTATATTATTCTAGCATTTTACAAAAATAGAAGGGTTGTGAAGTATGTCGTTCAAGATGCATGTTAAAAAGATGCTTGCCCCGATTCTTGCTGTAAGTTTAATTACAGCCCCATTTACCGTCCCGGGGGAGACATCCGCCAAAGAGTCTAATAAGAAACCGGTCGCGACTAAACCATTCATCATTTCAGCTCCTGCCGTTAATTACACAAATGGCACCAAGGCGACTGTAACGGTCACACCGAAAAAAGGGAACAAAGGAAATGAAACAGTTGTCTTCCAGTTAATGAATGGGACGAAGGTCATTTCACAGTCAGCCGTTGAGGCGGATATTAAATCGGCCCAAAAGTTCTCTGCATACTTCAATACGTATAAAGCGGGTTATTGGGTCAAGGTATCGGTTGTCTCCAAGTATAACGGCAATACGAGTAACTTCGGCAACAGCCTGGCAACCTCCGTTTCTGATGCACCATTTGAACTAAGGATCATGGAGACGACAGATATACACACTAATCTAGTGAGCTATGATTATTATAAGGATGCCGTATCGGACTCCGTCGGCTTTTCCCGCACGGCATCTTTAATCAAACAGGCACGAAAAGAAGTGAAAAATAGTGTTTTAGTGGATAACGGCGACCTTATTCAAGGGACCCCCCTGGGTACGTACAAAGCGAAAATAGCGCCACTGAAAAAAGGTGAAGTCCATCCTGTCTATAAAGCGATGAACTTGCTTGACTATGATGTCGCTACATTCGGCAATCACGAATTCAATTATGGTTTATCTTATTTGGACGAGGCCATCAACGATGCGGACTTCCCTTATGTGAATGCCAATGTTTATAAAAAGGATAAAGACAATAATCCAAAGAATGACAAAAATAAATATACCCCTTATAAGATCGTCACGAAAAAAGTAAAGGACATCAATGGAAACGAGAAATCAGTAAAAATAGGCTACATTGGGTTTGCCCCTCCGCAAATCATGGATTGGGATAAAGCGAATCTTGACGGTAAGGTCGTTACAAAAGAAATCGTCACGACTGCAAATAAATATGTACCTGAAATGAAGAAAAAGGGTGCGGATGTCATCGTGGCGCTCACTCATTCCGGGTTTAATGGTGACACCAAGAATACCGAGGATGTCATCTATTCATTAAGCAAGGTATCCGGCATCGATGCCATCACGTTCTCCCACACACATAAAGTCTTTCCGGCACAAGATGAGGCGTCTTTAGACAGCCTATTTAAAGATAGCCAAGGAAAAATCCTTAAAGGCGTGGATAATAAAAAGGGCACCATCAATGGTGTACCAGCCGTTCAAGCAGGATATGGCGGCAGTAATCTGGGGATCATCGATCTTGATATCCAGAATATCAAAGGGAAATGGAAGGTCGTTCATTCCGATTCATCAACTCGGGCAATCAACGACAAAGTAACAGGAAAAAAAGCAGCTGAAGATGCATCTGTCGTCAAAGCCGTTAAAAAGGATCACGAAGGAACGATCAAGTATGTCAACACGCCAATTGGAACGACTACAGCTCCAATCCATAGTTACTTCGCCCTTGTGCAAGATGATCCTTCTGTACAGGTTGTGACAAGCGCGCAGAAATGGTATGTGGAAAAATATATCCAAAGCAACCGCCCTGAATACAAAGACTTGCCTATTCTCTCTGTAGGAGCCCCTTTCAAAGCGGGGCGCAATGGAGTCGAGGAATTCACCGAAATCAAAGAAGGCGGACTGACCATTCGCAGCGCCGGCGATTTATATTTATACGATAATACCTTGAAGGCAATCAAGATCAAAGGGTCCGTGGTTAAAGAATGGCTTGAGATGTCTGCCGGGAAATATAATAAAATTGATCCTGCCAAGTCTGAGGAACAGGAATTGCTTAATGGAAAGTTTGCCGTCTATAATTTTGATGTGATTGACGGCGTTACGTATCAAATCGATGTCACCAAGGCTCCGCGCTATGATGAAAAAGGGATAAAATTGTCGGATTCAAGCAGGATTGCAGATTTGAAATATAATGGAAAACCAGTGGACCCGAATCAAGACTTCATCGTCGTGACGAATAATTACCGTGCTTCGGGCGGAGGAAATTTCCCGGGAGTGAAAGGCAGCGAATACGTAGTTGACTCTGCGGATGAAAATCGCCAAATCTTGATGGATTACATTACCCAAGAGGGTGAGATCAATCCAACTGCTGATAATAACTGGTCGATTGCCCCGATTTCAGGCAAGGTGAACGTTACTTTCACCTCATCACCAAAGGGTGCGGAATATTTAAATGAAGACAGTCCGATTTTCTATACAGGTAAAACCGATGATAAAGGCTTCGGCATTTACAAATTCAATCTTGGGAAAGAAAACGTTAAGGTGCAATTGCTTGGAATCAATGATCTTCACGGCCAGCTGGATACCACTTCTGATTTTGGCGGTATCAAACAAGGGCGTGCTGATTATTTAGCTGCGCACATGAAGCAGCGTAAAGCTGAAAACCCTGAAAATACACTTTTACTATCAGCAGGGGATGCTGTTGGGGCAAGTGCTCCCGTTTCCTCTTTGATCCAGGACAAACCGACGCTACAGTTTTTGAATAATATGAAATTCGATGTCGGAACTGTCGGGAACCATGAGTTCGACAAAGGGGTAGAAACCCTTATGGCTCAAATCAATGGCGGAAAGTCGCCCACATCTGATGTGGTATTCGATAAATTGAACTTTCCGTATGTGGTTGCCAATGTCGTATATAAAGACACGAAAAACCCCATTTTGGACCCTTACGTCATAAAAAAGGTCGGCGGGGTTGATATTGGGTTCATAGGTGTAGTCACGAATGCCACACCTCAAAAAGTAAGTCCGGATGGCATTAAGAATGTGGAATTCATAGAACAGGCACCTGCGGTAAATAAGGCGGTTGATGAGTTGAAGGAAAAGGGCGTCAAATCCATTGTGATCATCTCGCATGACCCAGGCACTGAAAAGGAAGGGGTCATCACAGGCGAAGTGGCTGATCTTGCCAAAGCCGTGGATGATGAAGTCGATGTGATCTTAGCAGGAGATAATCATGCAAGGGTCAACAACTATGTGGATAATAAATTGATTGTACAAGCTTACTCTTATGGAACGGCTTTTGAAGATGTTGATTTGGAAATCGATCCAAACACAAAGGATATTGTCAAAAAGTCAGCTGAAATTGTCACGGTTACACAAGATGGCATCACACCCGATGCCGGGACGACGAAATTCATTAACGACTATTTAGACATGTTCCCCGAGTTGAAAGCCCCACTTGGGACAACGGATGAGAAAATTTTAAGAACCAATGCCTATACACAGGAAACTGCACTCGGTAATTTAATTGCCGATTCGATGAAAGCAGATTTGAATTCCGATTTTGCCTTCATGAATCCAGGTGGAATTCGTGCAGATATTCCAAAGGGGGAAGTCACTTTTTCCGATTTAGCGAAAATCCAGCCGTTCGGAAACGTATTGGTTAAGCTCGAACTGACTGGAGTCGAAGTGAAAACGCTACTTCAACAGCAATGGATCGTTGAAGGATCTCCGAAAACTTTGCAAATTTCTGGACTGAGCTACACAGCCGACTTCAGTAAACCTGTCACCGAACGTGTCACCTTATTGAAGAAAGCGGACGGGACACCGATCAAGGATACCGAAACATACACGGTCGCCGTCAATGATTTCATGGCAAGCGGTGGTGATAACTATACCGTCCTGAAAGGAAAAGAGCGTGTATTTGGGCATGCTGATCTGGAAGCTTTCGTTAACTATGTGAAAGAAACCTTCAAAGGCGGAAAGATCACGGCAGAAATTGAAGGCAGAATTACGAATATCAATAATTAATTGAGGTTTACTCGTGAGTTAAGCGGGTTTACTCGTGAAAATTGAGCATTTACTCGTGAGTTAAGCGGATTTACTCGTGAAAATTGGACATTTACTCGTGAGTTAAGTGAATTTACTCGTGAACCTAAAAGAGAGCGCTCCTAATACAAGGGGCGCTCCTTTTTTGATCAATTGTTTCTGAAGATGGAAAAGTTTAATCCCAATGCAAAGGTGACCCATGCGATATAGGGAATCATTGCTAAACCTGATGTACGGTCTATTTTATAAAACTCGAATGCCGTTAATGTAATCAAGGTCAGCAGTGCAGCCATTTCAATAAATGATGTTCCGCGCAAACCCCATTTGAAGAATAAAAAAGACCATAAGAAATTCAACCCTAGTTGAGTATCGTAGAGGAGTTCAGCTGACTTCGATTTTTTTTCTTTGGATGCAATGCGATATTTCGCTATTCCCATAATCGTATAAAGGCCGGTCCAAGCAACGGGGAAGGTCCAGGAAGGAGGAGCAAAAGCAGGTTTTTTGAGTTTGTCATAAATTTCTTTTGAATTCCTTGTGGCGAATATCCCTACAAGTGAACCTCCGACCACAGGTACCAAAACACTTTTAGCTAATTTTCCGTAGTTCATCATGCAATCATCTTCTTTCTTCATTGTTTGGATGTTCTTAATACCTTTACCTTTTCATCTGAAAATAAAACATGCCCTTTAATCAAGAAGTGTAACTTTCTTCCAAATTTTACGTCGGTACTATTAAGAAAAGGGGGAATACCGATGAACCGTAAAAAAATGATGCTTTTGTTCAGTTTGTTCCTTTTACTTGCTGCATGCAGCAGTAATGAAAAAGATGATTCAGCATCGGAATCACAGGATGAAAAGGCGAGCAGTAAAATGGACGCTTCCTTTTCTGGGAATAAGGAGCCGGAAGAAGTCGTGGAAAAAGAAGGGGTGACGGATGAAAGAAAGGTCATTCATCAAGCCCAGCTAGAGTTGAAAGTGAAGAACCTTGAAAAGGCACAAATGAAGATTGAGAATAAGGTGGATGAATATGGCGGATATGTTGTCGAGTCCAATGTATACAGGGAAGATGAAGAATTGGTGGAAGGAACCATCACTGTTCGGATCCCCGAGGCCCGTTTTCAGGATTTTCTAGCCGATAGCGAGGGCGAGGCTTCAGAAGTGGTCGGAAGGAATGTTACAGGACAGGATGTGACGGAGCAATATGTAGATTTAAAAGCAAGGTTGAAGTCAAAGAGGGCTGTGGAGGAAAGGTTACTTGCATTCATGCAGGACGCTAAGAAGACGGAAGATCTGTTGAAAATATCATCTGATCTTGCCGTGGTTCAAGAAGAAATAGAGCAGCTGACCGGGCAAATGAAGTATCTTGAAAACCAGACTTCATATTCAACGGTTACAATCACGTTCATACAGGACCGGATTGTTGTACCGGGTCTTGATAATAAGGAATTGAATACATGGGAGAGAACGAAGAAACAACTTGCAACGAGTGCGAATCTATTACTTAAAGCGGGTTCGGGAATCATTGTTTTCATAATAGGAAACTTGCCTATCCTCATTATTTTAGGCGGAGCTGGAGCGGTGGTCCATTGGGCGCTGAAAAGAAGGGGTAAAAGGTAAAGGAAGAAAAAAAGAGGGTGCCCAAACAAATTCGTTTGGCACCCTCTGGCATTTATCTTTTTCGTTTATGCAAACCGGTCACATAATACAGGACCACTAACAGTAAGATCCAGATCGGACCAACGATTAGAGCGATTCTTGTATCTGCTGAAAAGCCGAGTACAACCATTACGAATACTAAAAAGGCTAGAGTGAAATAAGAAGTGAATGGGAAAAGAGGCATTTTGTAACCTAAGCCTTGTTTTTCCGCCGGACTCATTTTTCGTCTAGACATAATCTGTGTGACAAGTATGGTTCCCCATGTCCAGAGTGCACCGAATGTGGCGACACTTGTCACGTAACTGAAAACTTTATCGGCTTCCATGTAGTTAAGGTAAACACCGAAAAGAAGCACGACAGCCGAAACGATAATGGCAACGCCAGGAACGCCTGACTTTGTTGTACGTTCGAAACTTTTTGGTGATTCACCTTGCTGCGCTAGGTTGAATAACATTCTTCCCGTACTGAAGATCCCGCTGTTACAAGATGATAGGGCCGCTGTCAATACGACAAACTGAATGATTCCTGCTGCGCCTGGTATACCGATTTTATCAAACATCATAACGAATGGGCTGTTTTCTCCATTCATTTGATCCCATGGAGTGATCGATAAAATGACTGTCAGAGCTAAAACGTAAAAAAGTAAGATCCGATAAAAGACGGTATCGATGGCTCTTTTTAGAGATTTTTCAGGATTTTTGACTTCACCTGCGGTTACACCGAGCATTTCAATTCCCAAATAGGCGAACATGACCATTTGGAAAGAGAGGATGACACCGGAAATCCCATTAGGGAAAAATCCGCCATGTTCAACAAGGTTGCCGAATCCAACCGCGATTCCGCCGTTCCCCAGTCCAAAGATGATCATCCCGAAGCCAAGAACGATCATTAGGATGATCGTAACGATTTTAACTAGTGCGAACCAAAACTCCAATTCACCGTAAGCTTTTACAGCAAGAAAGTTAATCGTTGTCATGATGGCAAGTGCGGCTAACGCCCAAGCCCATTGTGGAGTTCCCGGGAACCAGAATTGCATATAGATTCCGACTGCCGTAATTTCGGCCATACAGGTGGCAATCCAAACGAACCAGTAATTCCAACCGGTTATATATCCGGCAAGAGGGCCGACAAATTCGCTTGCATAGCGACTGAATGAGCCTGCGACAGGATTTTTTATCGCCATTTCCCCTAGTGCCCGCATGATAAGGTAGATCATAAGCCCGCCAATTGCATAAGAAATAATGATAGCTGGGCCGGCTAGTTTAATCGCAGATGCCGAGCCGAGAAATAAACCGACTCCAATGGCTGCGCCAAGAGACATTAATGCGATATGTCTTTCTTCCAAACCTCTATGCAGTTGAGATTCTTTGGAGTTTTGCATAATTTTCCCCTTTTCTTTGTTGGAGTGAAGTTTTCTCTATCTAGCATTTTATCACTAGTAGGGCTGAATACATATTATTTATTGATTTTTCACATAATATTACAACTAAATAATATATTTTAATAGGGAGATTGTAAAGCAAAAAATGAAAACGCTTACCACGAAGGGGATCTTACCTGTTTTCATTATATAATAATCTTATATAACTAAATGGAATGCTATTTAAACAAAATATAATTATGTGATTTTTCCAAAAATTTAGACTATTTATGATGAAAAGCTGTCCCAATGTAAAGGAACAGCTTTTTGTTTATCATTGCCAGATGGCGGAGGCCCATTCCGGATGATCTATGAAAGGGTTGCGATTATGTTGATATTCATTATAAATGACCTCATTTCGGTTACGCTCGAAGGCATCTACAGGGTCCTGTTCATTCCATTCCAGTAAGACAGCCAATTTACCATGATACGGGGCTGTACCATTGTTCACTTGATTATTTAGCTCTAAATTGACTTCCCCTGAATCGCCCTCGTAACGAACCGCCATATAAAACAGCATTCGGGCGACATCCCCTTTGACACTATCGCGAGGTTCCCAAGAATCCGAGTCATAGTAATTTCCTTTCGCTTCGGTGTGTTCAGAACCTCCATTATCGAAGTCCAGGTTGTTTCTTGTACTATTGACGGACGCATCAGTCGGCCGAAGGTGATGTAGATCGGTTCCAGGTCCTAAAGTGGTGCCAAAATCGCCATGGGATTTTGCCCAGACATGTTCACGGTTCCAATCATTGACACCAGATCCGTTTATTGTTTTTCCTTGAGAACGCCCTGTATAAAGAAGAATGACATTATTGGCGTTATTCGGGTCCTCATCGGTTTTCCGTAAAGCGTCCCAGACATTTGTATACGATATTTCCGTATGGTCATCGATGATTTCATGGAGGGAACTCTTTAAAGAAGCCCCTGATTTTCCGCTGGCTGATTCATAGTATGAGCCGACCCCGGGTGTCTCCGGTTCTGGTGAATCATTCCCTAAAACCATGGCAGAAACATCTTTTAAGCCTGGATGGGTGAAATATGCACTCAGTGCACCGGTTACGGTGACTTTTTTTCCTTTTAAGGAAGGATTCGATTTCAACCCAAAATCAGGTCGAAAGGAAGATGGGATCTGAACATATACCATATTGGCAATGTTTGTTTCCGCGGAACTTTCTGCTAAGGCTATGGCATAATCATTTGGATAGCTGTTCGTGACTACGGTGTTAGCAGAGGTGGGCTGTCCCACTACATAGCCACTGACCGTATTAATCGTGCTGTCTTGATTTGCAATGGCTTGGGAAACGGAGAAAGGAGATGACAAGCTGCCATCGCCAGCCGCGGCTAGTGAAGGGGTGCCGAAAAGAGCAGGAATAAAGAATGCCAGCACGAGTAAAATGGACAGGATAAGTCTTGGTTCATGTTTTGTGAACATGTCATTCCTCCATAAATCGATTCATACCCACTTCCAGAAAAGTCGGCATGTATATGTAAAGTTATGGATAAATGGTGCCTTCTCCTTCTGGATTGTCAAAAATGAGAGAATACAGCTAGTGAGGGTTAGCGAAATTTAGGGAAATAGCCCGGGAAATATCGAAGGCCGTTATGGAAATGACATGGATACGAAAAACCGTCAGCATCCTACTGACGGTTTTTTTTACTCTTTTTTATAAGAAGGCTTTGAATGAAACTCAATAGAAATGATCCGATTAAAGCTCCCCAAAAAGAATCTATTACAAAGCCACTCACTACATAGGAGGTGATTTGAAATGTGAAGGCATTGATAATGAAAGAAAACAACCCGAACGTCAGGATGGTGATCGGCAATGTGATAAGTTGCAGAATGGGTCTAACCAGCAAGTTCATGATTGATAATATAAAAACCGCCAGCAGGGCTGTACCGTAAGATTTGATCGTGATGGAGTCGAGAAGCCAGTCAATAACGAGCAATACCAGCCCGTTGATAAGAAAGCGCATTATTATGTTCATGAAAAACTCCTCCTGAAGTCACTTTACTACAAGTCATTATACTAAAATTTCATGAATTTCAGTTATATGTTTGCAGAATTGTCACAAAAAAGAGGGATGCGGATATGTACTCCCCCCGGAAAAGAAAAGGACCCTTTTAGGGTCTTATTCCATTAGTTGATGGCAATGATCTTTTCGAATTCACTTAACTCCAATGTGTTTTTCAACTTTGGATTGGTGTTTAAGGAAAGCAGGGCACTTTCGATGAGAAAGGTTCGCGGATCACTGTTTTGTAAAAATTCCTCTTGGATAAAGTGAATTAATTTTAAGTTTTTCACCCGTTCAGCTTCATCATCTTGACATAGCTTCAAGATCATCTTTTTTAGGTCGTTTGCAGAGTGCAGTAGTGCTGTATGAAAATCCTGCTGTGTATTGAAGCACTCCGGCAGCCATTGCTTGATTTGATCGGGTTCTAAAAGCTGTACGCCGGACTGGCTAACATCTTCGAAAATGGTTTTGATCCGGTCCACACAATAACGGATAACTTCAGTAGGGTTGAAATCGGGCTCTTTAGCCAAGGCATTAAAATGAATCGTTTGATGCATCATCCCCGAGTAAAGAATGGCACAGTCCAAAATATAGGGTTTTTTCTCAACGCCGAAAATATCCAGAAACCGTTTTGATAGCCAATGTATATGCTGGAATTTAGCATGGGTTATGAAGTTCTTAAGTTCGGTATCATTCGAAATCATTACTTCTTCATATAAGGAAAAGAGTTTATTACTTTTATTGGAGTGCATTTGCAATTCGGATTGTTTGATGAATATTTCAATATCTCCAAGGTTTTGCCCAATCAGCAATTCATTCCGCTCTTTTTCTAATCTTTCTAGGGTAGTCAGGAAGACTGCCTTAAGCAATTCGCTTTTAGAAGAAAAATAGTTATAAAATGTTCCTTTTGAAATGCCGCTATAATCCAAAATGTCCTGAATGGATGTTGCTTGATAACCCTTTTCGATAAATAATTGGTGTGCATATTTAACTACCTGTTGTTTCCGCTCATTCATTTATATCACCCTTACTCTTATTGGACGGTCATTTTAACGTAATAGTATCTTATTTTCTATACGAATACAAACCAGTATGTTTACAATTTCTCTAGCAAAATAAGGGTGATGTCCTCATATGGATACCTTGTTTCAGTCAAGTTTTTTATAGGAATTCATGGATTTTTGAAATCCAAAATGTACGCGAATGGATCAAGTCTGATGAAATCGGGAATCAACAAAATGCATCTTTCTACACTTTATGTAAATAAAGGCTAATGAAGTGAACAAAGTCACAGGAGAATCATTTGGATTGTTATAAAATAAATAGAAGGAACCAGGTGCAGCCGCATCGTATCAAGAAAGCATATATCTCTCATTCTCGTTTACTATCCCATTAGTAGGAGAAATGATAAAAACACTTATTACGAAGGAATATTGGGCATGAGGGTCGTATACCATTATTAGGAATATTAATTTGTTTATATGTCGTACAACAAACGTTTATAAAGTACAAGTAATCCATATTATGGGTATTTTTTGGGTTGAAGTATTAATGGTGACTTAATGAATTGATTATTATATTAAAATTATTATAAATAAGTATTGATTTTTTTCTGAGAAGCTTTATCATTATATACATAAATAATAATGAAAAGGTGGTTCAATAATGACGAACAAGAAAAACCTTACTACAAGCTGGGGAGCACCAGTTGGAGATAATCAAAACTCAATCACTGCCGGCGAACGCGGTCCTGTCCTCATTCAAGATGTACACTTGTTGGAAAAGCTAGCCCACTTCAACCGTGAACGTGTGCCTGAACGTGTAGTTCATGCGAAAGGTGCCGGTGCATTCGGTACTTTCGAAGTAACGAACGACCTTTCTCAGTATACGAAAGCTAAACTTTTCAATGGTGTGGGCAAGAAGACAGATCTTTTTATCCGTTTCTCTACAGTAGCCGGTGAATTGGGATCTGCCGATACAGTCCGTGACCCGCGTGGATTTGCCGTTAAATTCTACACGGAAGAAGGAAACTACGATATCGTCGGTAATAATACGCCTGTATTCTTTATTCGCGATGCGATTAAATTCCCCGATTTCATTCATACACAAAAAAGAGATCCTAGAACACATTTGAAAAACCCGACTGCAGTTTGGGATTTCTGGTCACATTCACCAGAATCCTTACATCAAGTAACGATCCTGATGTCCGACCGGGGCATTCCTGCTACACTCCGTCATACACATGGTTTCGGAAGCCACACATTTAAATGGGTGAATGATGAAGGAAAAGGCGTTTGGGTGAAATACCACTTCAAAACAGAACAGGGCATCAAAAACCTTGATGTGAATCTAGCTGCAAAACTAGCAGGTGAAAACCCTGATTACCATACGGAAGACCTTTTCAATGCCATTGAAAAAGGGGACTTCCCTGCATGGAAATTATATGTTCAGATCATGCCTTTGGAAGATGCGGATACATACCGTTTCGATCCATTTGATGTAACGAAGGTATGGTCTCAAAAAGATTATCCGCTAATCGAGCTTGGCCGTATGGAATTGAACCGAAATCCTGAAAACTATTTTGCAGAAGTGGAACAAGCCACGTTCTCACCGGGGACATTCGTGCCAGGAATTGAAGCTTCCCCAGATAAGATGCTTCAAGGACGTCTATTTGCATATGGAGATGCACACCGTTACCGTGTAGGCTCGAATCACAACCAGCTTCCGGTTAACCGTCCGAAAGTCGAAGCGAACAACTACCAGCGTGATGGCTTCATGCGGGCGGATGACAATGGAAAGGGATCTGTTTATTATGAGCCGAATAGCTTTGGCGGTCCTGCAGAATCAACGGAAAATAAAGTCACTCCTTTCGAGGTGACTGGAAAAGCTGCACAAGTGGGTCATAATAGTGATGATCACTACACTCAAGCAGGTGACTTATACCGTCTATTGAGTGCGGAAGAGAAAACTCGCCTTGTCGAAACGATTGTGGGCGCAATGAAACCTGTTGAATTGGAAGAAATCAAGCTTCGTCAAATCAGCCATTTTTACAAAGCCGATCCGGAATACGGAACGCGCATAGCTGAAGGTTTAGGCTTGGCGGTACCACAAGAAGCGTAAAATATGGAACTCCCAATCTATTTTTAAAGCAAAAAGGCATCCATTCATGAATGGGTGCCTTTTTTTATACCGGGATGTCCTGTTCATCAGGAAGGCGATGATATTCTGACCTTGACCCCAAGAAATAGTACGCCAAAAAGTGGCTGCTGCAAGTTGATGAATTAAAGCCAGCGTTTTATAAAGCGTGGAACAAGGTATCACTGACACCCAACAAGTTCGGTATGAATATATAGTTATAAATGTTCGTAAAGGAAGTAATGCTTTCAGATCAATAGGGGGCTGGGTACTTAGTTTATCGGTAAAGGGTGGAGTTAATGACAAAAAGAAACGGGTTTTAGTAGGCAGTCCAATTTACCAGAAACCACATATTTTTTCAAAAGCTTTTACTCTAACTTGAACGCTTGGATGTGGAGGGAATGGAGATTGGCCATTTTTTCATTGATGACAATGAAGATGAGCGATCAAGAAAATCCGGTTATATGACTTTTGGAATGAAACCCATTACAAGGAGGATGAACTCTGGTGCGCTCACCAGTACTATCGGCCGTTCCAGGTCAGGTATCGTGAGGGGTTTGAATGCAAGTGGAACGATAGGCCGCAACATAGCGGGAGATTTGGAGAAATGTTTTTGAATTGCCTCACAAGTTATCTGACATCCGCTTGAAGCATCTGGGCTGGGTCAAAGAAGAAGATCGGATGGCGAAATTCAAAAGATATCAGGGATTGGATCCTGATGGTACCTATGGGAGTACCAAGCATTATTTAAGCATTCCGAATGATGCCCCCAATTTGGTTCGATTTGAGGAGTGAGGATCATTAATCATGAAGTCCCTATCAAGATGGCACGGGTGCTTTGGCAATAATTAAATCGAATCAGCATACATTTGGTTAAGAGGAGGTGCAGTATGGACGTTTTTGTGAGGCAGAATGATTCCTTGTGGTATTATAGCCAATTATTCAAGGTGAATTACCAACTTATCATTGATTCCAATAGTGGGATTGATCCACTTGTGCTTATGATAGGACAGCAAATCAAAATTCCTGGCTTTACGACGACCGGCCATAAGATTAGGCAAGGGGATTCTTTATGGGCAATTGCCAAATCACGTAATCTTTCATTGGACGCCCTATTTTTGGTTAATCCTAATCTCAACCCGAATGCCCTGCAAGTTGGTCAAACGATTTCTGTGCCATTAAGGATTACATGGAGGCTAGTTCAAGGAAACCAGGAATATGATTATGAGATGATGGTGACTGATGTAAGACGTTTGAAAAATATCTATCCATTTATTAAAACATCCCCAATTGGGGACTCGGTGCTTGAAAGGGATATCCCCGAAGTGCTGATAGGAAATGGTAACAAACGAGTTCACTATAATGGTTCCTTTCATGCCAATGAGTGGATTACGACACCTGTGGTCATGACCTTTTTAAATGATTATTTACTCGCAATCACGAATCAGGCTGACATCCGCGGTCTATCCATGTTTCCTTTTTATCAACAGACGATGTTATCGGTCGTTCCGATGGTGAATCCGGACGGAGTGGAGTTGGTTCTGAAAGGCCCGCCTGCAGAAGAGTCATTGAAAGGTCAGCTCGTGGAATGGAATAATGGCAGCGAAGACTTCTCTGGCTGGAAAGCCAATATCAATGGAGTGGATCTGAATGATCAATTTCCCGCCAAATGGGAATTGGAACAAGCGCGCAATAATGTAACGGAGCCAGGTCCGGCAAACTATCCTGGGGAAGGCCCACTTACGCAGCCTGAAGCGATTGCAATGTCAGAGTTGACAAGAAAACGCGATTTTGGCAAAGTCCTTGCTTTCCATACCCAAGGAGAGGTCATTTTTTGGGGGTTCGAAGATTTGGAACCACCCGAGTCGGAAACGATAGTCAATGAGTTTGCGAGGGTCAGTGGATATGAGCCTGTCAAATCCGCCAATAGTTACGCAGGGTATAAGGATTGGTACATTCAGGATTGGCGAAGGCCAGGATTTACCGTAGAGCTGGGCAAAGGAACCAATCCCCTTCCTATATCACAGTTCGATGAGATTTATCAGAAATCGCTTGGGATTTTCTTAGCAGGGCTATATATGTGAATTTTGACCAAATGAAAAAGCTCAACTCCGTTTCCTGGGGTAGAGCTTTTTAGTCTTATAAACTATTAGACTTGAAACGATGAGGGCTGCTGCAAAGAATAAGTAAAGTTATGCTTTACTTATCGATTGCATGATTAACTCGCTTTAAGCCAAAAAGTAAGGACGTTCTCCAGTTTTCGTCTTAGTAATAATGCAGCCCCTACCAAAAGGAATTCTAATAGTTTTACGGTAAGGAAGTTTGTCTCCCTTAGCGCTAGTATTGGCCCCACCTACGCCAGATACTTTGACGGCCACGCATGCCATCCAACCTAATTTCATTATAATAGAAAGCGCTTACATTTACAAAAACATTCGTATTGCAAATTTCGACATTCGCATAAGTGTCCCTTACCAGTAGGAGGAGAATGGGCATATTACTGATAAGGGCCCTATAAGATTCAGGTTAATCTGTAATGAATTCCTGCAACTTTTGCGTTAGTCCACCATTGCCGAATTTAATGAACTTTGTTTTTCCGGCATCTTGTTCAGGGGTAGAAGCGAATTCCAAAAAGGCTAATAAGTTGATCCGGCGGTAAAGAATATGGACAATGCCATATTCATAGAACCAACGATCGATCGTGTTGTAAACCCCTCTATTCAGTCGGTATTGCTGCTGGCACCAGTGGAAAAATATTCTGTCCGGCAGATTTAGGTACTCCATATCTTCTAAGCCCCCATTTTGCTTCTCATTCATGATAGGGGAAATGGTCCGTAGCGATTCCTTTTGCATAGTGCAATCCTCCCTCATTGATAAAAACGAAAAAACCCCCTATTCTTGTTGAATAGAGAGCCTCCAGTGAACTAGTCAGCTTATATATGTTCCTTATATAAAAGTAGTATAAAATACATTAATCCTATTTGTCAAGTTGGTATTTAAAATTATTGAAATAGATATGTTTACTTTATATTTTCTGGGAAAATCGATTGAAAATACGAATAAATATTTATGTTTATTAGTTATAGTTCGTATATAATGATTTTAAAGGTATTGAGGAGGAGAGACTGAATGTATAAATCAAAAAAGATTTTATTATTGGGCTCGGGTGAATTGGGGAAAGAGGTCATACTTGAAGCACAGCGGCTTGGTGTGGAGACCATTGCTGTAGACCGCTATGAACATGCCCCTGCCATGCAAGTCGCTCATCGCAGTTATGTGATCGATATGCTGGATGCGGAACAACTAAGGAGAATTGTAGAAAAAGAACAACCCGATTTGATTGTGCCGGAAATCGAAGCCATTGCTACATCTGAATTAGTCAAGTTGGAAGAGGAAGGCTTTCACGTCATTCCGACGGCAAGAGCGGCTAAATTGACTATGGATCGTGAAGGAATCAGGAGGTTGGCTTCCGAAACCTTGGAGATTCCGACTGCAGCCTACAAATTCGCTGATACCTATGAAGAATTTGTCCAAGCTGCCAAAGAAGTCGGATTTCCCAATGTAGTAAAACCGCTGATGAGTTCTTCAGGGAAAGGGCAAAGTGTGTGCCGAACGGAAGGTGACCTGGAAGAGTGCTGGAAAATTGCCATGGAAGGCGGCCGGGTTCAAAATGGACGGGTGATCATTGAAGAATTCATCTCTTTTGATTCGGAAATTACGCTGCTTACTGTCCGAGCCGTAAACGGTACCATGTATTGTGCTCCCATAGGTCACATTCAGCAGGGCGGGGATTATATTGAATCCTGGCAGCCGCATAATATGACAGAAGCGCAAATAGCGGAAGCTAAAAGAATTGCCCATGCCATTACAGATGAACTTGGAGGGTACGGATTATTCGGGGTTGAGCTTTTCCTCTCAGGGGATAAAGTCTATTTCAGTGAAGTTTCCCCACGTCCTCATGATACGGGGCTAGTGACATTAGTGACTCAGAATCTGTCGGAGTTTGCCCTGCATGTTCGAGCGATACTTGGATATCCGATCCCAGAAATCACGCTGATCACCCCAGGTGCTAGCCGTCCATTAAAAGCGCAAGATGAGTTATCGGAATATTCTATAGTCGGTGTTGAACAAGCTTTGGCTTTACCGAATACACAAGTGCGTCTTTTCGGAAAACCGGTTACCAAGGTAGGGAGAAGGGTTGCTGTCGCCCTGTCATCTGCCGATTCAATCGAGTTGGCGAGAGTGAATGCGGCCCGTGCTTTGGAATGTTTAGTTGTAGAGAAATAATAGTGGAAAAAGCGCTCTTTGAATGGAGCGCTTTTTCATATAGCATGACCTCCATAACCAGGCCTCCGACAGAGTTATATAAGCGAAAATAAAGCATCCTGATTGGATGCTTTATTTTCTTTTCTCCATTAATTTTTTAGCACTTTCAAACTCCTAACAAATCACTCTGATTTGAAGACGTTGAATGAAAAGAATTTGGTTCAAGATCACTTACCCACGCTGGTGTTAACTAAATCTTTATCATTCCTCTAAAGCATGTAAAATGACCCCACTACTGATGATTTTCATGAATAACCCACAACTTCATAAAAGTGGCATGCAATTCCGAGTCAAGCTGCCTTTACTTTGTCTTAACAATTATCCTGCTGCATTTTTACATAGCCTTGACATTGAGTTCATTTTCTTCACCTATAATTTAATTAAAGAGAAAACATTAATGGGAGGTCATTCATTTGAATCGCACATGGAGTAAAAAGGTTTTACCCATCACACTCGTTTCTGCATTAGCATTTGGAAGTTTATCATGGTCCGCTACGGATCGTGTTTCGGCAAAGGGGAATTCAAAAAAAGAACCCGAAATCAAGAACGTGATTTTCCTGATCGGTGACGGCATGGGTGTTTCCTATACCTCCGCTTACCGGTATTTAAAAGATAACCCTGGTACCCAGGTGGCAGAACGGACAGAGTTTGATAAATACTTGGTGGGCCAGCAGATGACCTACCCTGAAGATGCTGCACAAAATATAACGGATTCAGCGTCGGCAGCAACGGCAATGTCTTCCGGAGTGAAGACTTATAACGCTGCCATTGCAGTGGATAATGATAAATCTGAAGTCAAAACCGTATTGGAAGCAGCAAAGGAAAAAGGAAAAGCGACGGGATTGGTTGCCACTTCAGAAATCACCCATGCTACACCTGCATCTTTTGGCGCCCATGATGAAAATCGGAAAAACATGAATTCAATCGCAGACGATTATTATAATGACTTAATCAAGGGCAAACATAAAATTGACGTCCTCTTGGGCGGTGGGGAATCCAATTTTGTCCGTCCGGATGTCAATTTGGCGAAAGCCTTCGAAAAAGACGGTTATAGTTATGTGACAGATAAAAATCAAATGCTTAAGGACAAAAATGAGCAGGTCCTTGGTTTATTCGCCTCTGAAGGACTCCCAAAAATGATTGACCGCCCAAGTGAAACGCCTTCTTTGGAAGACATGACAAGTTCGGCGATTAAGCGTTTGAATAAAAATAAAGATGGTTTCTTCCTTATGGTCGAAGGAAGCCAAGTCGATTGGGCAGGACATGATAATGATATCGTAGGTGCAATGAGTGAAATGGAAGACTTTGAAAAAGCATACAAAGCGGCCATAGAATTTGCGAAGAAAGACAAACATACCTTAGTGGTGGCTACTGCGGATCACTCTACAGGAGGATTCTCTATCGGAGCCAAAGGAATCTATAACTGGTACGGTGAACCGATCAAGGCAGCCAAACGCACCCCTGACTTCATGGCGGATGCCATCGTCAAAGGCGCCGATGTTGAAAAAACGTTAAAGCAATATATTGATCAAAATGAAGTGAAGCTAACTAACGATGAAATCAAAACGGTTTCTGATGCTGCCAAAACAAAAAATGTGACGAAAGTCGATAATGCCATTGAAGCCATATTCGATAATCGGACCAATACTGCATGGACTACCGGGGGACATACGGGTGAAGATGTACCGGTCTACGCATACGGGCCATATAAAGAGCGTTTTGCCGGGCAGGTCGATAACACGGATCATGCCAAAATCATCTTTGATCTATTAAAGAAGTAATAACACTTCAGGGAGGGATTCAATGAACAGACTGATGATTGGTGCCCTGTTATTAACGGCATTTGGTGCTCTTAATACCCAACCAGCTTACGAAGAAGAAACAACAGCTAAAGAAAAAACAGAGGAAAGTGCACGACCACTGGTAAAAAAGGATGTCTATGTTCCGAATCCACAGCTTCCTGATGATATAAACTTGAACCAGATCGGTCAGAACGTTTCCGATGCAAAAGGCGAATTAACTTTGAAGGCCTATAAAAAAGTGAATGAAACGTTGAATGTTGGTCCGATCGAGGTTAAAGTCAAAGAAATGAAAGTGATGCATGCCACTCCGGATTACAGCATGATCGATTTCTTCCACGGCTATACGCATGATGAAGATTTCGATATCGTAAAAGTGAACGTGGAAATCAAAAATAATACGGATAAAAAAATCAAGTTTTCCCCAGTTGCTTTCCTTGAAACGGACAGCGGAGAACATCTGACATGGGAAGATGAGATTTACCTGGAAGAACTTACTGGTGAAATAGAAGGAAACGGTTCAAAAAGCGGAAACATCGGTTTCATTCTAAATGATGGAAACATAAAGGGAATATCCCTCATGACAAGTGATGCGGTGGATGAAGAAGGGGAAGTCCTTGCAAAAGGCAAGTCATCTGAATTCGCTTTTTAAAGAATATGTATAAAAGCCTTGGAAAAATAAAATACTAGAACAAGTGATGGGGATTTCTATCACTGGACGGAATATTCAAATCCTAATGATGAGGTGATACAGAATGAGCTATAAAGATCAATTAGATCCACATTCTCAAAAGTTTCACCATAATTGGACAAGACCTAAGCGTTCAAAATCTCAAGTTAATGGCCATACGCAAGAATCGCAAACAAACATTATACTAAGAAGCAATGCAAAGGCTCACAGGTGGTAAAGGATATTCCCGACAAAGAAGGAGGCTCTTAGCGAGTCTTCTTCTTTATATTTAAAATAGTTCATCTAAACCAATCAAGGCATACATGGCTTTTCATTGATAATTATGATACCATTTACCTTTAAGATTAAAGTGATGAGCTTGGCGTGAAACTGGAGTTTCGATCCCGATTGAAAGTTTCACCTTATACAAATAGAGGACGTGAATTGTAATGATTAAAATTGAAATCCCTGCAGCGGATATAAGCATCAAACAAAGAAAGCAAGTTATAGAAGGAGACGAAGCCGTCATTCCTGAAATTTACGGGTTTATCGATTTTCATTTGATTCCCCGTGATAAAGGCGGCATCATCTTGTTTTACAATGAAAACGATGTGCTGATTTTTGTCGGGAAAGCACGTAAATTAAGACAAAGGGTCAAAAAGCACTTCGAGGATAATGTTTCTCCAATTAAAGAGCATCGTAATGAAGTCAAGAAAATTGACATTCTTATAGTCGAAGATGCCATGGAACGTGAAATCTATGAAACGTACATGATCAATAAACTTCATGCTAAATACAACGTCGACAAAGTGTTTTATAAATAAGAAGAACCTATGAAAAGCTGACTGCATATGCACTCAGCTTTTTGTGTGCGAACTTAAGTTTACATATGTACAAAAATAATTTCGTACATTTACAGCTGCTCCATGTTAGGTTAACAATGTTGGTTTATATTTAGAGTATTCCAATACATTTCAGGAGGAAGCTATTGAAGAAAATACTTTGTAAAAAGGTGTTAGTTATCTCAATCGGGACAGTGATTGCCTTTGGGAATTTAACGTGGTCCGTGTCACAAGCTTCTAAACTGGCGAAACAGAGAGAGATTGAAACTTTTGAACAAAAGACAGTAAAATCTTCAGGGTGGGAAATGGCGGAATAAGCACAGTAACCAATAATTTTTTTCTCGATTTGCAACAAAGAAATAGAAAAATGTATTGGATAATGAAACGTTGTATGATCAGCAGCTTGTCAATATGGAAGTACAATAAATGATAAAACTGTAATGGGGGTTCATTACACATGATGTTATGTGTGATTGGGCTTCCATTTAATTTTTGTTTTTAGTTTTAGGAAGAATGTCAGCACCTTTCATTTATCCGTGATTGCCAATGCTGAGTATTGGTGCAATGGCTGATTACATATGTTCAGGAAGAGTATTCGAGAGATAATTTTGAAAAAAGCTTGCAAATAGGAATGATTACGTTTTATTATTAAAGAGTGATTTTTCATGGAGGTTAACTTTTTCGTTTAAATCGTAATGATTTTGATTTGTGAACAAAAATAATAAATCAGGTAAGGGGAGTGACAAGGGATGGAGAAGGAGAAAATTCCCGTTACGGTATTGAGTGGATACCTTGGTGCGGGAAAGACGACGCTTTTGAATCATATACTTGAAAATCGCAATGATCTGAAGGTTGCCGTCATCGTTAATGATATGAGTGAGATCAATATTGATGCTTCGCTGGTCAAAAAGGGAGGGTTTACCCGGACGGATGAAAAACTTGTGGAAATGCAGAATGGCTGCATTTGCTGTACACTTCGTGAGGATTTAATGATCGAGGTGGAGAAATTGGCGAAACAAGGGGACATTGATTACATCGTAATTGAATCGACGGGGATAAGCGAACCGGTACCTGTAGCCCAAACCTTCTCCTATGTTGATGAAAGCATGGGAATTGATTTATCGGAATATTGCCGGCTTGATACGATGGTCACCGTTGTTGATGGGTATAACTTTTGGCAAGACTTCACTTCCGGAGAAACACTTATTGACAGGATGCAGGCAACTGATACTGCGGATGGCAGGGAAGTCGTCGATCTATTAATAGATCAGATAGAGTTCGCCAATGTCATCCTGTTAAATAAAATCGATCTAATGGATGCTGACGCCGTGGAGGAACTGAAAGCGGTTCTTCATAAGATGAATGCAGATGCGAGGATCATCGAAACGGATCATTCCAAGGTGCAGCTAAAGGAAGTATTGAATACTCATTTATTTGATTTTGAAAAGGCAAGCCAAGGTGCAGGCTGGATAAAAGAGTTGAATGAAGAGCATATCCCTGAAACCCTTGAGTACGGGATTTCATCCTTCGTTTACAGAAGGAAATTACCCTTTCATCCATCACGGCTGATGACGTGGTTAGAAAGTTGGCCGGTGGAAGTGGTGCGGGCAAAGGGCTTCCTTTGGCTGGCATCAAGAAATGATATAGCCGGATTGCTATCGCAAGCAGGACCGTCATTAACGATACAAGCAGCCGGTAAATGGGTCGCAGCTTACCCTGAGGAAGAACAGCTCCAAATTTTGCAGGAAGCACCTGAATTACTGGAACGGTGGAATGCGGTATATGGTGACCGGATGACGGAGCTGGTGATGATTGGCATCGAGATGAATCAAGAGGAGATAGAACGTGAACTAGATCAATGTTTACTGACTTCAGCAGAGTTGCAGCAGGATTGGTCTCTGTATGAAGATCCATTACCTGCATTTACGGAAATAGTCCATTAAAATTTAGGAGGAAAAAAACATGAGAGTGAACATTACTTTAGCATGCACTGAATCAGGGGACCGGAACTATATCACAACGAAAAATAAGCGGAATAACCCGGACAGGATCGAATTGAAAAAGTACTGCCCGCGTTTAAAGAAACATACGCTTCACCGTGAAACGAAGTAATTTCGAGATTTAAATCGTAATGATTATGCTTTATGAAGAGATTGGATGTAAAAGGAGGGAAGTTCATGTTGGAATGGATCATTATTGGCGGAGGCATTCAAGGTACGACGATGGCTGCATTTATACTAAAGTCTTATCCAGGCCCGTAATAAGGGATCCATTCCACCTGACTTACATAAAGCGCTGATGAATCAAGTTAAACAGGGATTATTGCGTGTGATGGATCTTGAAGTGATAAGCGCTGTGTGGAGGGATGGGCATATTAGCCTCAGGGATAAAAATGAAAAGGTTATTCAACAAACAGGGACGATCCTTTTGGCGACCGGCTTTAAGTCATCAATGCCAGGGAAGGATTGGCTAACTCCAGTCATCCAGTCGCATGGTTTACGCTGCGCGGAATGTGGTTATCCGATTGTATCGCAGTCATTGCATTGGGGACCTGGTTTATATGTCACGGGAGCATTGGCTGAACTTGAAATGGGCCCGATATCCATGAATATATCGGGAGCAAGGCAGGCAGCGGAACGGATTGTGAACAGTTATAGGATTAATAAAATCATTATGTTTAAAAAAGGAGAATATATAAATGGCGAAAAAATCCAAGGTGGTAAAAGCACAAAAACAGTTGGCAATGGTCGAAAAATATGCAGAAATCCGTAGGGAATTGAAGGAGAAAGGTGATTATGCTGCATTGGCCAAACTCCCGCGGGATTCTTCGCCGACAAGGGTCCACAATCGTTGCGGAGTAACAGGGAGACCGCGTGGGTATATGCGCAAATTCAACATGTCCCGTATCGTTTTTAGGGAACTTGCACATAAAGGGCATCTGCCGGGTGTCAAAAAGGCAAGCTGGTGAAGCGTGGTGATGAAAGTGATTAGGGATGAAAGTCTTTCATTCACTAGAATCAAGTCCTAGTAATACAAAGAACAGTCATAAAAAAGGGAGCCCTAGTATGGGCTCCTTTTTGAAGATCCAGATTGCCGCATGGCTAAACCCTTTTTAGCCCGTAGTTGTTACCAAACCAAGAGTATGGCGGACTTTATCATAAAACCATAGCGATGTTCAGGAACCAATTGGCCCAAAGCCACACGTACATCACCTTAGGTATGATTTCTATCTGAATTTTAAAGCAAAAGTGAATGGAACGGAAGGTGCGAGACTCCTGCGGGAAAGGCTCCCGGACCGCCCGCGGAAAGCGAGTGCCTGGAGTGGACAAATTGTACTAATCAAAAAAAACTGTAGGCAAACTCGATTTTCATTGAGTTTGCCTACAGTCGGAGCCCTTGTTAAAACAGGGGCTCCTTCCATTCGCTCATCATTATAAAGAAGTGATGCTTACTTGACTGTCTTTAATGCTTGTTCAGATATATAGAAGTCTTTTCCATTGTAAACGGTGATGGCATTTATTTTCTTTTGCTGTGTAGACTTAGAAGTCTTCATGATAACGATATTCTTATTTGCAGGCAACTCCACTTTTTGCTTACCCTTTTTTGCTACGAAAACTGGGTTATTCGGGTCAGACACATCAATACGGGTTGAATATCCCTTTTTCTCAAAGGAATCTTTAGCATTCATGTATAGTTTATTCGATAACTTTTGTAAATCAAACCCCATGAATTGGGCCATCTTTTTAGCGAGATCTGTATTCTCCACTAATCCTGTCGGTTTTGAAGGGCCATAAGAATACAGGAATACGTCTTCTCCTGTATGACCGCCTGTTGTAAAGCCAATGTTGGCACGGTTAGCAAGAATCTTTGTCATGTCAGCCCCTACGTTTTTAGAAGAGGATAGTTTTGCTGATTCTTCAGCTGTCAGATCATTAAGTCCATAAAGGGCTGCAACTTCCTTTAGATTGGATTTATCTGATTTCAACTTACTTAAAGCTCCTTCAACTGTCATCTTCGCTTTCTTTAATGGATCGATGTAGGCTGAAACGGGTGTTTCCGGGTAAGAGGAGTTCGTGTTTAAGTTACCCATTGTAATTCCGCTGTTCCCATGGTCCGTTACAGCAATAACCATCGTGTTTCCATCTTTTTTTGCAAACTTAAGTGCCTCGTCCACGGCATTATCAAAAGCTAAAGTATCACTGATCATTCCGATTGTGTCGTTTCCGTGAGCAGCCCAGTCAATCTTGCTGCCTTCAACAAATAGGAAGAAGCCGTCTTTATCTTTTTTCAAGGTTTTAAGGGCTTTATTGGTCATTTCTGCTAAAGTGGGCTCACTTGACTTTGTTGTTTCACGATCAAAATCATATGCTAGGGCACTTGGTGCAAAGCTTCCCCAAATTTTATTAGATTTAGAGTTTAACAGCTCATCTCGGGTTTCTACAAAGTCATATTTGCCATCATCAAGCACTTCCAAAAGGTTTTCCCCATCAATTCTTGCATTTTTTGTTTTACCTGGTGAAAGGGATTCCTTGCCCCCTCCCAAAACCACGTCAATGCCCTGATAAACCTGTTGTTCCGCAATATCAGCGTAATTGCTTCGATGTGTCACATGAGCTGAAAAGCCTGCGGGTGTAGCATGCTGGATTTCAGAGGTAGAGATGATGCCAGTGGCCTTTCCCGCTTGTTTCGCCCCTTCCAATACGTTGGCGACTGGTTTATGGGCATTTTTCGGATTAACCGGATCGAGCCCTGGAGAATTGACGATGGATGGCAGGACACCGACAAATTTATCATTGGATTTATTTCCTGTCGCAAGCGCTGTTGCTGCAGGAGCTGAGTCTGTAATCGCTGATTCAGCTGAGTATGTACGCATACCACCAGCCAGCATTTCGTCCATGGCCAGATTATCGCCTTTATACCACCTTGAAAGGGTTGTGGCACCTGTACTTGTTCCGTCCATAACCATCATGATGACGTTTGTTGGTTCTTTTTTCTTGTCTTTTGCCTGAACATCTTCCTTCATTGTTGAAATGCCCAGTGATGAAAGGGCTACTGTACCCGCTAACGTAATTCCTGCTACCTTTTTACTCATTTTCCCCAAAATGCATACCTCCAAAAATATACTTGATACATCTAAGGATAAATGGGATATATTAAGAAATTCCTTCATTTAAGTAAAGAAAGGTTTTTTATCTGTAAAATTTGATTTTCTCGCTATAAATGAAATGAACGTACCATTTGAAAGCGCGACTGTTATTTATCATGGAAAAGCTCATGGGAAATGGACTGAAGTGTTATTTTTGAAGGCCGTTCAGAAGGAATAGCTTAAGAGTGGACGTTAAAAAAGCAGAAATCCCATGGACTCTGCTTTTTTAGTATGCTAGTTACCTTTGGAAAAATTCAATCCACTCTTTTTCTGGTCCATAAACGTAGAAATAGCGATAACCATTTGGAAGTGTGACGATTTCCTCCTCAATAAGCTCGGTGTTATCCAAGCTTTTGATCCGGGCATATTCTTCTTCGATATCATCCACGGTAATGGCAAAATGGTGGATCGTTGCTTCGGATGGCAGTGTGTCGCTATATCCTTGAATCAATTCTATTTCTGTTTCGTCCGACTCTTCGTAACCCAGGAATGCCAGTTCGATTACCCCATTAGTATGAGGCATGCGTAATTTTAATTTTAAATCCAGCACATCTTGATAAAAGGCGATGGATTTTTCAAGATCTTTTACAACGATGCCAATGTGATCGACCCTTTTCGCAGCCAAGAAAACTTCCTCCTTCATTATGTTCATGTGCAATATGCTGATTAATAGTATGTATAACATTATTCGGAATTAAATTACATTTTTATAGCCTTTTTTAGATAATATTTAAAATAATGTTAATGAAGAGGAATTATTGGTGAATATTGAAAGGTGAGCGGTGACGTTATGGATAATATTTTTTTTTTCATAATATTGTCTATTCAAATTCGAGGTATAAAATTATTGCGTTTACATTACATTATGTTGGAAAGAATAGAATTTATATTTTTACAAGGAAAAAATTTGTTTCTATATGGATTAGTCGATATACTATGGAAACAACACCATTATTAATGGATATGAGAGGAGAGGTAATATGGGAAAAATTCGTGAAGGTGAAGTTTTCACTCTTTCTGATGATAATGATGAAGGCCATGAAGTTGAGGTTTTAGGATCATTGGATGTAGAAGGAACGGAATATGTAGCGGTAGGTTTGCTTGAGGATATTGAAGAGGATACTGAAGAAGATATCGATATTTTCTTTTTCAGGGTCGAAGGCGAAGGTGAGCTGCTCGATATCGAATCGGATGAAGAGTTCGAAAAGGTATCATTGGCGTTTGAAGCCGCATTTGAAGAGAAAGAATGATGGGACAAGATAAAAGACGGCACAATATGTGCCGCCTTTTTTATATGTATAAGAAAGTATTGGCCCCGCCTTCGCCATATACCATGATAGCCACTCGTGCTATCCAACCTTACTTAAGTATAGGATTGTATTATTGATGGGACATGTACTCTATATGAAGATTTTGTTAAAAAACGGAGCATTTTTCCATCTCCAAGGCATAGGATAAAAAAGTGGAGGTGATAGGATGGCTGTTGTAAAGCACACTGATGCCGATATTGCTTTATTGGCAAGGTTGCTTAGAGCTGAAGGCGAGGGCGAAGGCGATCAAGGCATGTTGATGATCGGGAATGTAGGGGTGAATCGGATCAGGTCGAATTGTTCCGATTTCAAAGGGTTAAGGACGATTCCAGACATGATTTATCAGGAACATGCCTTTGAAGCTGTGCAGAAGGGGTATTTTTATCAACGAGCAAGGGATAGGGAAAAAAGGCTTGCACGCCGCAGTGTAAGTGGTGAAAGGCTATGGCCCTCGAAATTTAGCCTATGGTACTTCAGGCCACCGGGAGATTGTCCGGCAACCTGGTATAATCAGCCTCTGGTTGGGCGATTCAAGCTTCATTGCTTTTATGAACCAACAGGTGCGGAATGTCAAAATATTTATAATACATTTTAATGAAGAGGCTGAACCTTATGGAGGTTTAGCCTCTTTGTGCATCAATCCCTAAATGGTAAATATCATATGATAAAACTGGCAAATGATTTACTGTTACTGTAAAATTGAGACAGTAAATTTCCGGATAAGAAAGGAATAAAAAAATTGATGAGTAAAGAGCTTATTAATTATGGACAAGGGCAAATGGGGGAACAGTCGGAGGATAATACTTGGAAATTCAGGTCTTTCATGGAGAATAACCCGGACGCCATTTCCATTGTTGATCTGGAAGGTAAGACTCTTCAAGTAAATGCAGCTTTTGAAGAGTTTTTTGGTTGGACGAATGATGAGCTCATTGGCATGCCATTTCCCATTATTCCTGAATTCTTGAAGGAATCAGTCAAAGGATTGCATGACCAGATTAGGGCTGGGGTACAAAAGAAAGGCTTTGAAACGGTCAGGCAAAGGAAGGATGGCCGGTTAATCGATGTGAGCATCTCCCTATTTAATATCCGGGATAAAGAAAATGAGCCGTGTGCACTGGTCTTCGTTTATCGGGATATCACGAATCAAAAACTTGCTGAAGCTGCCTTGAAGGAAAGTGAACAAAGGTATCGCAGTTTAGTGGAGGTGTCACCTGAAGCGATTTTTGTGCATCGCAATGGGATCATAGAGTATATGAATCCCATGGGGGCAAAAATGCTTGGGATGGATAGTGTGGAAGATATTATCGGTAAATCGGTTTTTCAATTCGTTCACCTGGATTCCCGGGAAAGTGTACAAAAAAGAATCGAGATAATGAGGGACGATTATCAAGCGGTTGGTTTACTGGAACAAAAGTTCATTCGACTTGACGGACAAGTATTTTATGGAGAAACACTCGGGCTTCCGATTATTTATAAAGGTCAGCCAGCCATACAGGTATTCTGCAGGGATATTACGGAGCGTAAAAAGACCGATGAGCTGCTCTGTAAATCCAATATGTTATCAGCGGTAGGACAGATGGCTGCGGGTATCGCACATGAAATAAGAAATCCATTAACTACGGTAAAAGGATTTTTACAATTATTAAGGGAAGACCCTGAGCAAAAGGACTATCTTGAAATGACGGTCAGTGAAGTTGAGAAAATCGAAATCCTGGCCAATGAATTTTTAAGTTTAGCAGAGCCTGAAGCGAAGGTTTGTGAATCGATACGGCTTAACGAAATATTGGATAGTGTGATTACGTTAGCCGAGTTTCAAGCGATATTGAATGATGTTGAAATCATCAAGGAATTCAATACGGATTTGGCATCAGTCATTGGCGAACCGAATCAGTTAAAACAAGTATTCACGAATGTCGTCAATAATGCGATAGAAGCCATGCCGAATGGCGGCAAACTTCATATACAGTTAAACCATGAGGGCGCCTCCGCAATGATCCGATTCATTGATCAAGGTTGTGGAATCTCAAATGAGCGCATGAAGCATATAGGTCAGCCTTTTTATAGCACCTCGGAAAAAGGAACAGGGTTGGGGCTCATGGTCAGTACTAAAATCATCCATGAACATAATGGGGAAATTCATTTCAGCAGCGAAGTGGGAAAAGGGACGATTGTAGAAATCATTCTCCCAATCAATGAAAGTTCACAATGAAAAGTGACGAGAAGCCATGCTCTCGTCACTTTTTGGATTATAGCTTAACGATCGTTCTGCCTCTTGCTTCCCCTTTCAATAGGGTAGGAAGGATGTCAGGCAAATCATCAATTGTAATTTCCTGTTGAACGAGCTGTTCTAAATGCGTAAGTTTAAAGTCGGTGGCAAGTCGATGCCAAACTTTCAATCTTGTATCCATCGGGCAATTGACCGAATCGATACCAAGTAAATTAACGCCTCTGAGGATAAATGGAAAGACGGTGGCAGGAAGGCTTGTACCAGCCGTTAATCCACTGACCGCTACAGATCCGCCATACTTGATTTGGCTAAGGACCGAGGCTAACGGTTCACCGCCGACGGGATCTACCGCCCCGCTCCACTTCTGTTTGCCCAGTGCCCGCAGCTTGCCATCATATACATCTTCACGGGATATAATAGTCGTCGCACCGATTTCCTTCAGGTATCCATGTTCCGATTCTTTTCCTGTACTCGCTTCAACGGAATAGCCTAGTTTGGAAAGGATCGAGACAGCGAAACTGCCAACCCCGCCAGTTGCCCCAGTGACGAGAACGCTCCCTTGCCCAGGAGTAAGATCATTTTCTTCCAGGCGCTGAACCGATAAAGCTGCAGTGAAACCAGCCGTTCCGATGATCATCGCCTCTTTCATTGTAAGGCCATCAGGAAGCGGAACGATCCAATCTGCAGGAACACGGGCAAATTGACTGTAGCCGCCGGATTGTGAAACGCCAATCCCATAGGAGGTCGCAATGACTTCGTCCCCTTTTTTAAAGCGGGAATCCTCAGATGAAACGACAACACCAGCCATATCAATTCCCGGAACGATCGGATAGCTGCTGACAATGTTTCCATTTGGAATGCTGGCAAGGCTATCTTTATAGTTCACACCGGAATAATGAACACGGATGAGCACATCCTCTTGCGGCAGATCATCAACTGATAGTTTCTGAATGTTAACGGTGAATTGATCATCTTGCTTATTCACGACTAATGCATCAAATTGCTGTATCATGGTTCGTTCCCCCTTTTATAATGAATCTATCCAATTATAAAAGAAAAAACGTTGTGATGTACAATGATACAAATCGAAATAAGTAGTGCTTGCTTTTCTTTCTGCTTCTAAAAATGTTACTATTAGATTTGATTCAGTTCATATTAAAGGAGATGTTTTACATGGCTAAAAAAGGATACATACTTATGGAAAATGGAGAGAAGATCGAATTCGACCTTTTCCCGAACGAAGCACCGAACACAGTTGCTAACTTCGAAAACTTAGCAAACACAGGATTTTATAACGGCGTAGTCTTTCACCGTGTCATCCCTGGTTTCGTAAGCCAAGGCGGAGATCCAACAGGTACAGGTGCAGGCGGAAGCGGCACACAAATCAAATGTGAAACAGTAGGAAACCCTCACAAACATGAGGCAGGCAGCCTATCAATGGCACATGCCGGAAAAGATACAGGCTCAAGCCAATTCTTTATCGTGCACGCACCACAACCGCATCTTAACGGCGTTCACACGGTATTCGGTAAAGTGACATCTGGACTTGAAACAGCAAAAGCTATGAAAAATGGCGACAAAATGGAAAAAGTCGAAGTTTTTGACGCTGAATGATAGAAGTGAAAAGAGGGGGCATTATGCCCCCTCTTTTTTTTCCATGTTCATGGGCAGCAGACTTAACCTATAAGCCCGCTTTAATGGGTGAGCATTTTAGTTAGGTTGGCGTAATGCTTTCAGTGAAACGATAGTTGACCTCTGTCATGGATTCCGAAATATCCCATAATCTTTTCGAAGTTTCTTCATTATATAAGATATCGATGATATCGTCTTTTCTAGGAAAGCCTTTTCTGCTTTTCTTGCCATCGGGACCGATATACTCCCCGCCTGTTAATGTAGGTTCCGTTGCGGCATAAAGAGTGGGCAATGCGCCCAGATTTGCGGGCTGGGTGATGGTTTTGGAAAGAAAGTGGACAAATTTATTCATGGGCTTGCCAGATCCGCGTGACATGAGATTGGTATGGGCAAGGCCCGGATGACAGGCAATGCTAATCGGGTTTGCATCATGCTGGTTGAATTTGTTCTGTAATTCGCGGGCAAAGAGAAGATTGGCCAGCTTACTTTGCGCATAGTATTTCATTGGTTTATAACCGTTTTCACCATTTAGATTTTCGAAATCCATGAATCCATTGTTGGCGGCCAAACTGCTCAACGTGACCACCCGCGATTTTGGAGTAGAAAGAATACGCGGAAGTAGGAGGCCTGTCAAAGCAAAATGACCGAGATGATTGCTGCCGAATTGTAGCTCGAAACCATCCTTCGTCTTGCTGTAAGGCGGAATCATCACACCTGCGTTATTGATAAGGACGGAGAGTGAGTCATAGTTTTCCTTATATGAATCAGCAAAATGCCGAATGCTGCTTAAATCACTTAAATCCAGCTGCATAACGCGTACATTTGCCTTAGGGTGGACCGAGATGATTCTATCGACCGCCTTTTCACCCTTTGAAGCATTCCGGACGGCAAGAATGATTTCTGCTCCCTTACCGGCCAGTGCAAAAGCCGTTTCGAAGCCAAGTCCACTATTAGCACCAGTGATTACAATGGTTTGCCCCGATAGATCTGCCATTTCTTCGCCAGTCCACTTTTCAATCATCCAATCACACCTTTCCACACATTCTATACCTATCATATACCCAAATAATTCCTATATGTCACATTCCATGGCGGGAATTAAGTGTTGTACTTTTTTTTGCAATTTTAAAGGATATTGTTGATTTTATTGGTGAACTAACGGGGAAGTTTAGTTGCACAAGTTATAAATTGAATGGTTTAAAGTTATAGAGCATTTCGCTGTAATGAGGAATGCTTTTTATCTTGTCTATAAACAATAACAATGTAATAATAATCAATAATATTTTATTGTAAAACAATAAAACATGTGTTAAATTCAACTTGACAATAAATAAATGAGGTGCTTTTTATGAAACCAAGTTCAACACTCTTTTTAAAGGTAGCTGTTATTTTTATCGGCATTCCTGTTCTTGCTTTGTGTCTATTTTTATTGCCTCAGATAGCGAATGAAGCAAATGAAGCAGCAGAAAGAGGTTCAGATTTGGCTTATGTGGTATATGGAATTTTAATGGTTATGTATGTTTCGGCAATCCCATTTTACTTCGCTTTGTATCAATCTTTTAACCTTTTAAGCTATATTGACAAGAATCAAGCTTTCTCGGAATTATCTGTAAGAGCCCTAAAGAAAATCAAAAACTGTGCCATCACAATCAGTGCATTGTACGTGGTAGCTCTGCCACTCGTCTATATCATGGCGGAGATAGATGACGCACCGGGTCTCGTACTAATCGGAATGGGTTTGATTTTTGCTCCCATGGTGATTGCGGTCTTTGCGGCTGTTCTTCAAAGACTTTTAAAAGAAGCCATCGATATAAAATCAGAGAACGACTTAATAGTCTGAGGTGAATAACATGGCAATAATAATCAATATTGATGTGATGCTGGCTAAAAGGAAAATGAGCGTAACAGAACTTTCGGAGAGGGTTGGAATAACAATGGCTAACCTTTCTATATTGAAAAATGGAAAGGCAAAAGCGATTCGACTATCCACGTTAGAAGCGATTTGTAAGGCTTTAGACTGTCAGCCGGGAGATCTTTTAGAATACAAAAGTGACGAGTACACTCAAGAATAATAGGCAACAAATTTCTTCAACTAATGGGTGGTTTAGTTCAAAAAGGGAGGTTGCTGCGGCAGCCTTTTTCTTATGGAACTAAATGGGCAGGATAGTTTGAATAAGATATAAATAATTTTCATAATTTTTATTTCAAAAGAGCTGCATAGCCGTTTCGAATCTATTCATTAATTCATATCCTATTAATACTAGGGAGGAGATGAATAGATGGCATCTAATGATGAATTAATTTGTCAAGAGTTTGCAAGAATTATCGGCGGCCAAGAAGGATTTGCGGGTGGAAAATGTGTGACAACCATAAATCGAAATGAAATAAAAGCAAAAATTTTAGGAAAACGTTTTAGAGTAACCTCTTCTTTCTCATTTGAATCAAGAGATAATAAGACTGGACGAGCATTGTGCCTAGGTAGGGTAGCACTCTTGCAAGAAGAAGTCGAGAATTTTGTTGCTTCCATTCTTAAACAAGGAATAATAGTTTCATCCATACACAATGAGTGGCTTTTTGATAATCCGAATTTGGTTTACGTTAATATCGAAGCTGTTGATGACCCATTAGTTTTTGCAAGGAAAGTCAGAAAAGCGTTAAGGAACTAATGATTTCTCACTAGTGGTAAACCGGAGCTGTCATAAAAGGCAGAAAAACAGTTATAAACTGAATTATAACGAACATAATAAACGGTATAAACCCAGTTTGGTTGACGGGTGAGTTAGCTGAAAATTAGAGCTGTCTTTAAGACAGCTTTTTCTTATGGAACTACCATGAAAATTAACTTCTGTGAGATCCGAAAAATGGCAATAATTAAGTAGACGCAGCTCATTCATTTTTTTAAAAAAGAGGAGAGCGCCTAATCAAAGTGTTTATAGATACGAAAATTGGATTAGGATGCTTCGGTAATTGTCACATTATAACCTAAGTTTTCTAGTCTTCGAACCGAATGGCGTACAATTGATACTTGTCTTTGTTTATCAAAGTAATCTTCGCCTAAGTCGACATACATTTCTTTTCGGGTTAGAAGGTAATATGCGATTCGCAACATCGCATGGGCAACTACAATTGCTGCCTTTTTCTTTCCTTTTCGTCCGGCTGTGCGTCTATACAGTGCACCGAGATAGTTTTTTGACCCTCTTACTGATTGAGCTGCTTCTGTTAATGCGGATCTTAAATACTTATTTCCCTTTTTAGATCTACTAGATTTCCTTTTACCTGCGCTTTCATTGTGTCCAGGGACCAAGGCTGCCCATGAACATAAATGTGCGGCAGTCGGGAATTGGTTTCCAACGTCCGTACCAATTTCAGCTAAGATTTGCTCAGCCATTCTTGTGGCGATACCAGGTATTGAATCAAGTCGTTCTATATCGTCCTGATAAGAGCTTACTCTTCGAGCTATCTCTTGATCCAACATTTCAATTTGTGCACTTAAAAAATCAATGTGAGTCAAAATGGTTTTCAACATTAATCGTTGGTGTGGATTTACATATCCTTTAAGTGCTAATTCTAGTTCTTCTTTTTTCCGCTTCATTGTACGACGAGCGAAGTTTGCTAGTTTTTCAGGATCGTCTTCACCATTCGCAATCGCTCTGAGCATATCCTTTGATGAAACGCCCATAATATCAGAAACAACTGAGCCAAGTTTGATATTGGCTCCTTCTAAAACCTTTTGAACCCGATTATGTTGTCTGGCTCTTTCTTCTATAATACTTCGGCGATAGCGTACAAGTTCCCGCAGTTCTCGTTGATTCCGATCTGGAATAAAACTTGCTTTTAGTAATCCATGACGAAGCAGTTGGGCTATCCATTCGGCATCTTTAACATCCGTTTTACGTCCCGGAAGAGCCTTCATGTGTTGAGCATTTACAACTAAAAACTCAATTCCTTCGGACTCTAACAAGTTAACAATAGGTTTCCAATAAACACTGGTGCTTTCCATCGCTACGTGAGTACAATTATTTTCCTTAATCCAGTCCAATAACTTTAATAAAAAAACAGTCTTTGTAGAAAACGTTTGAATCTCCTTTCCTTCTTTTGTCATAATGCAAGCAGTGATACTGTCCTTATGGACATCCAAACCACATGCTCTTTCAATGATTACATCCATTGAAATCTTCCTTTCTAGGCTTGAAAATTGGAGGCTGGTGCAACAATCAGAATTAGGATTAATCTACCATAAGTGCTTCCCGTAAGGGAGCGACAGTTTGTGGTGCACCGTGGTCGTTGGAGTCAGACTAACGGATGGGCTCTAAGGCACCATAGTTCATCGACCTTCCTCTCCCAGCCTTAGAATCATTATGGACGCACTCAATACATTTTCATTCTTTGTGGTGAATCGCCGATTTTTGCGATTCATGGATGGCTAACGGGGCAGGATAGTTGAATAAGGTAATATTTGGATTAAGATGGATATAAGTAGAATAGTTAATAACAAGGGGTGATTTTTTGGAGAAAAATATTAGGGATGTAGATTTTTTTAAACAAGTAGTAAAAAGACTTTGCAAAAAAAACAATATTTCCCCTCAGAAACCTAAATTTGAAATCATCGAGAACGTAATGGTTATTAGCATTAAGAACCATTTAAAAGATGGAGTAGACTTAGATTGTTTTAATATTTTAAACCTTATTTACCGAACAATTGGACCTTTAGAAGAGAGCTGAACAAACAAGAAATAGAATTATTGAGGCTTATGCAGAGTGTCAAGGCATTTTATTTTGATTATAGCAATGAAATGAATACCATTTGGCGATGAATTATTTTACTAAGTTTTTAATGTTTTTACTGATATATGCAAAGTTAGAGTACACTAATAAAGTAATAAGGTTTACTTCAGTAAAATAAGGTATATTATATTTGTTGAATAGATTTTCTTTAAAGACATGAAAAGTAGGTGAACAAAGTGGGAAAATATCAATTGGATTACAAAAGTCAGGTAGCTGTGACAAAGTTTCATGAAAAACAGACGCCTGCCAAATTTGATAAAAAGCAGCATCTTGAAAAAATACGTGCGGAGTATTTGAAAAAGAAGCAAAAACAAACAGATAAATAATATGAATGAAAACATAGGAAGACTAAAATCTCCCTATGTTTTTCTTATTCGAAGTTCCTTTTTCAATTGATGATAGAGTTTATTTCTAGTGGTATGGCACTTAAAAATTATTTCGACTATTCTATGATTATTGGAGTTGGTTTAGCGACAGTATCTTTATTAGCTGCTGGGTTTTCGCTTGGAAAAAGGAACAAGGTAAATAATTCACATCATTAAATTGTTTGTTAAGCTAACGTGTGCTTTACATCAATAAGGGAGGTTGTTGAAGCAACCTTTTCTTAATGAACTAACAGGTACGTTAGCTGAAGATCGGAGCTGTCTTTAAGACAGCTTTTTTGTATGAAAACACAATAGTAAAAAAGCCATGCTAAAATAAACCCTCCATATTCTCATTTTTTTTGATGGGGGTAAATGTACTATGTCGTTATTTAACTGGTTATGCAGTTTGTTGTTCAGATGGAGCGATTGTATAGCCTTTCTTTTTTAGGTATTCGATCATTTTTAATTCTTTGTTATTTTGTTTTTCTTCAAGGTAATTTGAGCCTAGTTCATGATAAGGTTCTCCTGTTTTTAAGATGTTGTAAGTAATCGTTAATAGTTAATGGGCAGAAGCGATTCGTCCCTTCATTTTTCCTTGCCGTTTGGTAATCCTTTTTCGATGTGAAGCAATTCGATTATTTTGCCTTGATGTCGCTAATACACATTCTACGGCCATCGTTTTTAAAGCTTTATTTCCTTGTGTGGTTTTACTCGTTTTTTTTTACCAGCACTTTCGTAATTTCCAGGACTCACACCAGCCCAAGAGGCAAGATGTTTAGCTGACTTAAATACGGACATATCAACACCCATCTCCGCAATAAAAGTAGCTGCCGCAGCTTTGTTCACACCAGGTATACCATCCAATAATTCTACTTCCTTACGATAAGGGGACAGGAGTTGATCAATTTGTTTTTCTAATTCTTCTATGGTTTCTTCTAAATAACCCATATGCTCCCAATGGTAACGCAACATATCACGATGATGACGGCGAATACGACCATTAATTGCATGGGCAATGTCAGTAATACTTGCTTTTGTTCGCCAATCCACCATTTTTCGAAGACCATCGGTCTCTATTTTTTCACCATTTAGAATCGCTTCAAGGATACGGCGTCCAGATACACCAAAAATGTCTGATAGAACGGATGTTAGCTTGATATTAGCATCTTGAAGAATTTTGTGAATGCGATTCTGCTCTGATGTGCGATGATGAATCAATTTTTTTCGATAACGAGTAAGATCTCGTAAATCACGAATATCCTCTGGTGGGACAAAATTGCTTTCAATAAGTCCGCATCTTAGAAGCTTGGCAAGCCATTCGGCATCTTTTACATCAGTTTTACGCCCTGGAACATTTTTGACATGCCTGGCATTGGCAAGAACAAGGTGAAAAGATCCTTCGAGTATATTCCATATTGGTTTCCAGTAGACTCCGGTACTTTCCATCACAACATCTGATACCTGAAGGGTAGCTAGCCAATCACTTAAAGCCAACAGTCCCGTTGTTGTAGTTGAAAACGTTTCAATAGAGATTTTTGGCTTTTTATCTAATGGACCAAATAATACGCAGGCTACTACTGTTTCTTGGTGTACATCTAGGCCAGCACACCGTTCAATCATTGCTTCCATAGGAGAATCACCTCAAAAAAAGATTAACAATACATATGACAGGAGATTTGTTACAAAAAATTTTGTATACGTACTAGCAGTACACTAAATGGTTCTTCCATACTGTCACAACCAGTTTCTTATACAGGGTATCTTCCTTAAGATCCACCAAAAAAAGCTCAGCCTGGTTGTATTGTTATCATCCATTATCGTCAAGGGGTTAATGGGTTAGACTCTATTTTTGAGTGTAGATTTTCGTAGTAGATGGTGGCGGCGAGGATCGCCGCCATAGGAGTTTCTTATGGAACTAAAGGGGCATTATAGTTGTAGAGTGCTGTATTTATTAGGTTTGCTTTTATTTTTTATAAGAGGTATTCCATTTTTTTCTTGAATCTATCTGCTCGATTGTTATACTAAGTGCAATAATCTCGAGAGTAGAGTGATAATTATGAATATTGATTTTATTCCGAACGACTCTTTTATTGAACCAAATGGTCAAAATATTGATGAAGTTAAAAGTCTAATTAGTAAAGTTATGGATTTGGTTATAGAGAATTCTACTAATTCTGAGCAACGTCCATTTTTAGCTCAAATAGAAAATTATAATTTTGATGAGTTTTCCATAGAAGGGACTCCTACTGAAGATATTCTTCTACAATTACAAGAAATTTTAAGAAATTCAATGAATCCTCTAACTCCTAACTATATTGGTCACATGGACTCGATGCCAACTTTAATTTCCTGTTTGGGTGAATTTGTAACAACGGCTATTAATAACAATATGTTGAGTCTTGAAATGTCACCTGTATTCTCTCAAATGGAAGTTCAAGTGCTTCAAAAAATTGCAAATATGTTTGGTTTTGATGAAAAGGGTGGGGGAGTAATGACTAGTGGAGGGAGTCTTGCTAACCTTCAAGCCCTTGCAGTTGCTCGGAACCATAAATTACAAGTTAAAGAGGCTGGATTAACTGGACTAATAGGTCAACCAGTTATTTTAGTATCGGAAGCGAGCCATACCTCTCTTCATAAGGCAGCAATGTTATTAGGATTAGGTACTTCTAGTGTAATCGCTGTAAAAAGTAATCATAATTCTCAGATGGATATCTCTGACTTAGAAAAAAAGATTATTAAATTGTTAGAAGACGGGAAAAAACCTTTTGCAGTTGTGGCAACGGCTGGAACAACTGTAACGGGTAGTATTGATCCCATCTTATCCATTGCAGAAACAGCAAAGAAGTATGGGCTCTGGTTACATGTAGATGCTGCTTATGGTGGGGCATTAGTATTTTCAGAGAAGTATCGTCAATTACTTTCTGGTATTGAAAGGGCAGATTCTATAACTTTTAACCCTCAAAAATGGATGTATGTTTCAAAAACATGTGCTATGGTTTTATTCAAGAATCGTGAATTGTTGGAAACGGATTTCCGAATTTCTGCTCCATATATGAATGATACAAATTTTACAAATTTAGGTGAAGTTAGTGTTCAAGGCACCCGTCATGCTGACATTTTAAAGTTATATTTGTCGCTTCAACATATTGGATTAAAAGGTTACGACCAACTATTGAATGAAAGTTATTTATTAGTTGAGGAATTTGTAGTACAAGTTAAAAAACGCTCCTACATAGAGTTAGCAAGTGAACCTGAAACAAATTTATGTTGTTTTAGAGGAAGACCAAAATATCTCGATTCAAAACAATGGGACCAATGGAACTTAGAGTTGCAACAGTATCTGCTTAATGAAGAACGTGTATTTTTCTCCTTGCCAACTTATAGAGGAGATCGTTGGTTAAGAGCAGTTCTATTAAATCCTTATACTCCAATCTCAACTATACAAAAAATATTTAGAAAGATAGATGAATTTTATATAAATCACCATAGTTATAAATCTAAACCCTATTAAATTAACTGGGTGCTAAAGTTCAATTAATAGGATTTAATTTTCAACAAACGTGCGGATTCTTTTATAAGAAATGCTTTTCTTATTGAACTAACAGGTGCGTTAGCTGAAGATCGGAGCTGTCTTTAAGGCAGCTTTTTCTTATGGAACTAAAGGGGCAGGTAGTTCAACAAGCGTAGTGTATACGAACTGTGCATATTTATATTTATTAACTTATCGATTTCCTCTCTTTCAAAAGTTGAATAAAAAGCACTTTCTATTCAACTTTTCTAGAAATATAATTAAACAGAAAGGAGGCATTAAGAATGAAACATAATTCTATGCACCAGTGGCATAAAGAGCATAATAAACGGGTAGCAGAATTTCACCAAAAACATGCTACTCAAGTAGCTAATGGAGAAAACGGAAACGGTTGGTTAGCCAAGCTCGAAACGTCTTTTTTTAATAAAGTACTTGTTCCTCTTAAAGTTGTGAAATAACATCTTTTTTTCTGCTCCTGCTCTTTGAGGAGCAGTTATTTTTTGATTTTATTTAAATACTTTGTGACACAGTATGTGTCAACTCTGCTATAAGTCTTATAGAACTAACGGGTGCGTTAGCTGAAGATCGGAGCTGTCTTTAAGACAGCTTTTTCTTATGGAACTAAAGGGGCAGGATAGCTCAATAAAAATAAGGGTTACCCAATTAATGTAGCTTACCTTTTGCTATATTTATTTGTTTATTTCTTTAGCTAGATATTCACATGGCTTGAGGTGGTCTTTCAACCAACCGTGCTTATATCATTAAGTTTTCAGCATCTACATTAAATCGAAATGAGGGATGTAAAGTGTTTATTTTTGAAGCAGAAAAAAAACCACTCAGAGTGGTTTTTTAATCGCGCATTGCTCCTGCCTCTCGGGAAGTCATTGCACCTTGTCCTTCGCTTACATCTTTTTGAATTTCTTGTTTTACTTTTTGTGCATCAGTTCCGGAAAATTCCGGTTTCATAATAGAACTCAAACTCTCTTTAGCTTGTTGATCCTTTTGCATACATGTCCTCCTCAATTTATTGTTTAACAATCTTATTATTTACAAAAAAACACTCTTTATATCCCGAGGATTTGAGTTTCCCTTAAAAGTAAAGGGGGCTTTCGTGAACAATCGGGTTGCTGTGGCAGCCCCTTATCGAATTTATGAATATCTATCTATTGATGAGAAAAAAGAAGTAGTTGAAAAATTAAAAGAAGATCTCAAAAAATTGGAACAAGAAATAAATCAAAATAAAAATTCCTTTTCAAGTTTTGTACGTGAAATCTTGTATAGTACAAGAGATAAATGGAATTTAGAAATTGAAGAATTAGAAGAAGAAATTAAAAATAATTAAGTAAAAGCTATTTTCCGGTTTCGTTATAAATGGATAAGAATATATTTCCTTTGGTAGTACTCTTCAATTCATGGGTCGCTCTAGGATTTATTTTCTTGCTTACAGCCACAGTTTTTGCATTTAAAAGATATAAAGAAAGGACAAACAAATAGATTAATATTAAGCGAGTCTTGTTATTAGACAGTTTTCCTTTTATGTAGAAGTTTGTAAACTCTACAATAAGTCTTGTAGAACAAACGGGTGGTTTAGTACCAAAGTATGCACTATAGAAGACCACAATAAGTGGTCTTTTTCATTTGTTCAAATATCAACATTAATGTTTAACAAAGCATTTTTCAGATGTATGCAGTTCTTGCTGTGGCCGGAAATTTCTATTTTAGCCGCCCATTAAGTAATCGAATATATTTTTCATGATCAGAATGACGGTAACTATGATAAATAATACTCTTACATATGCCACTCCCTTCTTAATGGCAAATTTTGAACCTGCCAATGCTCCTGCTATCATGGAGATCCCCATCGGTATTCCATAGGAAAAGTTGACGGTATCAAGAAAGATGAACATGATCAGTGCTGCCAGATTACTTCCGAAGTTTAAAAATTTTGCGTTTCCTGCAGAGTGCAAAAAATCAAAGCCAATCATTAAAAAGGCAAACAAAATGAAAGATCCCGTTCCAGCCCCTAAAAATCCATCATAAAAACCAATGGCAAATATAGCGAACGTAAATAGTGCTGCCTTATACCATGTAAGCCTTTGGTAAGTCGATTCTTGTCCCCAGTCCTTTTTTAAAAAGGTATAAATGGCTATAGCTAGTAAAAGAACTAAGATCAGTGGTTTTAATAGTTCGGGTGAGACGAAATTGACAACCCAAGCACCTAGCAAGGATCCCATGAAAATAAGTGGGAAAAGTTTGGATACCAATCGAAAATCAACCTTACCTGAGCGAATGAAGGCAATGGTACTTGTTAAAGATCCCATGGAACTTGCCAACTTATTCGTTGCGATCGCTGCTGAAGGGGAAAGTCCTGAAAATAATAAAGCGGGTATGGAAATCAGGCCACCGCCGCCAACTACTGAATCAATGAATGCTGCCAGAAAGCCGAAAAATATCAGCAGCAAGAGTGTTGAAATTTGTATATCTTCCATTCAAGAAACCTCCGTAAACATTGGCATTATGGCGGAATCCTTGCTTTTTCTGTAGCCATAACCCAAAGTATTTCTATTAGTCACTATTTAAATAGTAACTAACAAAAATCGTTCTGTAAATAAGAATATGATGCATACCTTTTGAAATCGAATAAATTTCGATAAGAGATTTGGTATGATAGGCATATAACTTACTTAAAGCACTAGGAGGTACTATGCAAGATATCATTCAAAAACTACAGTCTCTCGGATTTAGTCAATATGAAGCAAAGGCTTATGTTTCTTTAGTTCGTCAAGGTCCAACCAGTGCCTATCAAGTAAGCAAGGAATCAGGAATTCCCAGGGCACGTATCTATGAAATATTAAATGGACTTCAAGAAGAAGGAGTCGTATTAAAAGAGGAAATCAATGACTCGATACAATATTCACCATTACCAGTCGATGTGTTTTTGGAATCCGTCCAATCGAAATGGAAAAATACCTATCAATCCATCAGTCATACACTAAAGCAATTCGAGAAAATCGAGCCGATGTCCGACAATCGTGTAATGACGCTAAAAGGTGAGGGGCATATCCTATCCTTCTGTCGTACTTTGATTCAAAAAGCCGAGAAAAGGGTGGTGGTTTCCTTATGGGACAAGATGTATGGGGAACTTGAACAAGAGCTTAAAGGGGCGGCCGCGCATTGTACTCTCAAGGGGATTGCATTTCAGGTTGAAAACCCATTATCAGGTATAGATATACATCGCCAAACCAGCTATGTGGATAATATCGGAGAGAACAAATGGTTCATCCTATCCATTGATGGCAAGGAGACGATTTACGGGCCTTCTTCGGAAGCGAGAGAAACGGCGTTTTACACAGATGACCCCATTCATATCAATTTTCTCGAAAATTACATTTGGCATGATATCCTCGTTAACCGCTTAGTTAAAAAGGATGAAGAAGATGCCGAGAAATGGATTTCGAGGGAAAGAGACCAGTTTTTCTCCCTATAAATTTGAAAAAAAGCTGATACCCCCTTATGTAGGGAATATCAGCTTTTTATTTTTTGTACCAGAGTCATTCGGACAAAAGGGTTTTAGGAAATCTAATCGCCGTGGGTAAGCTTGATTTATCTCGATAAGACCTGTAAGACACAATCGTATGGTTATGGGCTTGAACATCCAACTGGAGAATTTGAGAGCTCTTCATTTCCAAATAGTACGTAACATCTTCTTTTTGTAAGTGGTAAAAAGAAAAGGGTATCCCTAAAAGGTTCTTGCTGATTAGTTTTGTTTCAGGCTGATTGATGATGTGCTCACTCAATTCCGCTATCGTAACGGAAGTTGTTCCTGTAATTGCTGTTATTTTTTGTTTTGCATAATCGACTGCATGATTTAAGGTAACGGCAATATTTTTCAAGATTCCGTTCATGGGGGGCATCTCCTTTTAATTAGGCTATGTTTGTAGTATGGTACCTGGCTAATGCTTTATGCAAAAAAATCCTCAATGATGATATAGAATGGTCCATTTATGAACATGATTAAGATAGTGTGCCGCAAAATCAATAAAAGGGCAATTAAGGAAGGAAAGAGAAAATGTCAATGAAGGTTAAAGCATGAAGAAAAGAAAAATATATATGGGCCTGCTTTTCATCGCAATTCTCGCTTTTTCAGTGGTGTTCATTCAGTTGAATATGGATGCGAATTCTAAAGTCGAAAAAGGGAAAGACGTCGATGCCATTACGGATAGCCATGAGAAAATAGAAAAAATGCTCGGAGAAATGACGCTTGAAGAAAAAGTTGGGCAGCTTATGATGGTCGGTTTCAGGGGAACTGAAAAGAGCAGTGAAATTACGGAGCTTATTGAACAAAAACATATCGGGGGCGTCATTTATTTTGACCGCAATATGAAATCACCTGAACAAGTGGCTAAGTTATCCAATTCGCTTCAGCAAACGGCAGATCAAAGTACACTTTCGCTTCCGCTGATGGTGGCCGTCGATCAGGAAGGCGGGAACATAATCCGGATGAGGGAACGGGTATCGCCACTCCCTTCGCAACAGGACCTTGGGAAAAATGCATCTGTGGAAGACATATACAAGGTGACAAAATTGAATGGGGCAGAACTGGGTTCCATGGGGATTAACATAAATTTCGCCCCGGTTCTTGATCTATCGAAAACGGATGAGCGCTCATTGGGAAAAGATCCGGAAAAGGTTTATCAATACGGAAAGAAAGCCATTCAAGGCTTGAATGATGTATCCATAACGGGTGCATTGAAGCACTTTCCCGGAAACGGACGCAGTGAAATCGATCCGCATGTCGAAACATCGTCCGTGGAAGCAAACCAACTTGATCTGGAAAATTCGGATATTTATCCTTTCAAGCAAATCATAAGTGAAATGGATAACCAAAAGTTTTTCGTGATGGTGACCCACATTAAATATCCAGCCTATGATAAAGAAAAACCGGCAAGTCTTTCAAAAGTCATCATAGAGGACCTGCTTCGGGGAAAACTTAAATATGAAGGGCTTGTGGTCACGGACGATTTGGAAATGGGAGCTGTGAACAAGTATTTCTCCTATGAGGATATGGGGAAGCAAGCAATCCTTGCAGGAGCTGACTTATTACTCGTCTGTCATGAATATTCCCATGAGCTTGAGGTATATAACGGATTACTAAAAGCAGCAAAGACAGGGGAAGTTCCGATGGATAGGATTAACGAGTCAGTGAAAAGAGTTTTGACATATAAACTCTTCAATATGAAGCAAACGAAGGCTGACCCGGATCAAGCTGAAAAAGTGGTGAAAAGTCCTGAAAGCATGAATTATATTGAAAGTCTGAATTTGGATAAATAAAAGGGACACCGCACTCTCAACAGGATGCTTTTGTTTAATTCTGTAGATAGAGGGAATACTATATATGACTAACTTGAAGGAGGAAACTCACATGCCATCAAACAAAATGCTTGGAACCGTCCTGATAGGAGCTGCCGCATTTCTAATGCGCAATAAGAAAACTCGTGAAAAAACCATGACTCAAATAAAAACACTGGCCACACCAGAAACAATTGACAAGGTTAAGAGCCAATTCCAATCAATGACTAAATCAAAATCAAGTAACCCATCCGTACGTTAAGGTGAAATGACCACCCCATTAAGTTGTTCTTAATGGGGCGTTTTTTTTGCTTAATATCCAACAATTACAACGATTAAAATCCAGCTGTGAATTCATCAAGCCGGTAAAAGGAAAATGAAAAAGCACCCGTTGCTTTCGAAGACCTTTGACAGGTCTTTCAAAAGCACAAGTGCTTTCATGAATGTTCAATGATCATTCAGCTACATCTTCACCGTCATCTTCTTTATTGAACCAAAGCGGATCCTCATTATCGACTTCACCATTATAATTAATCAGGATTTCTTCTCCTGCTTTTATGTCGGTGTAAGCAAAGAAATCAAACGTATGATTCTTAAAGTTTATGTCATACGTAGCGTTTGGGGTATAAGAATGATTAAACAGCATGCCATAACCTAAAAGCATGGCAGTATGGTTAATTCCATATTCAAACGCATAATCAGCAAGCAATGTTTTCTCTATGAAGACATGCTCCTCGTTTGGGTAAGCAATGACAGGTGCTTCATGTAAAAGCTCACCTTTTTTAATGTCCTGTGTTGCGAATACGCCTCTATTGAACTCACCATCACTGAGTGTGGAAGTTTTAACTTCAATCATGTTCGTCACCTACTTGTTCTATTCAATATAGTCCAGATCATCTAAGCTTGACAGTTAATAAGGAGAAAAGCAACTATTTTACGGAATTAATCATTTTCTCATTTAAATGGCACTAATGTATTTATTGAGGCTTAACCTTTATTTCATAGGTTATACGTAGGACTTAATAATTCACGAGAAGGACAAATCAAATTCCGGACGGTCGAAATATACGAAGTCTGGTTATCTTTTTTTACTTTTTATTATGATGTATCGGAAAATCCATAGTTATTCTAAAATCCAAACTCACGAGTAAATGATTCAAACTCACGAGTAAATGCACCAAACTCACGAGTAAATGATTCAAACTCACGAGTAAATGCGCGAAACTCACGAGTAAATGCGCGAAACTCACGAGTAAATGCACGAAACTCACGAGTAAGTGCGCCAACTCACGAGTAAATGCACGAAACTCACGAGTAAGTGCGCCAACTCACGAGTAAATGCACGAAACTCACGAGTAAATGCGCGAAACTCACGAGTAAATGCGCTAACTCACGAGTAAATGCGCTAACTCACGAGTAAATGATTCAAACTCACGAGTAAATGCGCTAACTCACGAGTAAGTGCGCCCACTCACGAGTAAATGCACGAAACTCACGAGTAAGTGGGCCAACTCACGAGTAAATGCACGAAACTCACGAGTAAGTGGGCCAACTCACGAGTAAATGCACGAAACTCACGAGTAAGTGGGCCAACTCACGAGTAAATGCGCGAAACTCACGAGTAAATGCACGAAACTCACGAGTAAGTGGGCCAACTCACGAGTAAGTGCGCCAACTCACGAGTAAATGCGCGAAACTCACGAGTAAATGATTCAAACTCACGAGTAAATGCACAAAACTCACGAGTAAATGCGCGAAACTCACGAGTAAATGCGCGAAACTTACGAGTAAATGCACGAAACTCACAAGTAAATGCACGAAACTCCGTATAGCATGGATATTCATTACAGTACATACGAAAAAACACCTCCGCTAAAAGTGAAGCTAGGGAGGTGTCGTTCATATAGGTAAATCCCTTAATTCACACCGACAGCTGTAAAGGCATTTTTGACAGCTGTGACTTCGGCACTGGTTGAACCGTATAAATCAGCTGCAGCTTGTACGACTGCCGCTTTGGCTTGTGAAAAAGTTGATGAGGAAGTTAAATAAGTCGTGTTTGCCCGGTAAAAGATTGTCCCAAGTTTATCGATACCGATCCCGGAGACGGTCACGCCATGGTGAGTGCCGCCTGCAGAGATCAAATAGGCTGCCTTATTTATGATTCCGCTGTTCGTGTGGACTCCGCCATTATCACCCGTACCCGTATAACGGTTCGAATAATGGTCAGGGTCACCATTCAATGTTGGGTTAGCCATTGAACGGAGTGCATCACCAGAAGTTTTAGGTGTGTAAATATCTTCTCCAATCAAATAATCCGCTTTGGCACTTTGATTCTTAAATTCGACCACTGTGCCAAAAATATCAGAAATCGCTTCATTCAAAGCACCAGATTCATATTGATAGGTAAGATTCGATTCAGTGGAAGTCACAGCATGCGTCAGTTCATGTGCAACGACATCCAGACCGCCTGACAATGGGATGAACGTCGTGCCATCTCCATCACCGTAAACCATTTGGGTGCCATCCCAGAAAGCATTATTGTATCTCGAGCCATAATGAACGGTTGATTTCAGGATGGTTCCATTTCCATCATAAGAGTCCCGTCCAAATGTGGATTTGTAATAATCATAAGTTTTACCCGCATAAAAATGAGCATCTACAGCAGCTTTATCGGTAGAAGTGGTAAAAGCATTTGTTGTGTTGGAAAAGAGTGTACCAGGTAATCTTGAACGGTTATTGGCATTGTAAGTGAAAATGCCTTTGCCGCGTGTATTGTCTTGTAAATAGTAATTACCGTTGGATAAGGTAGTGTTCAACGACACGGTGTTGTTTAATACTCCTGTGCCCGTTCCTACGGAATTGGTTCCCGTCACTTCATCCAGGGTATTATATTTATTCAGTATTTTCCCCGTTTTGACTGAGATGAAATAATTATGATTTCCTGGTTCCGGACTTAAGAAATTCAAATTGACTTTATATACATAATCCGCCTTGCCTTCATTTGCGTATACATATAGCTCAGATTCAGGGGATTGTTCATAGGCAGGAGTGAACCCCAGATCTGCTTCCGCTATTTTGATAGCTTCTGATTTACTGATGCCTTTTTTAGCCTTTTTCCCTAATTTCGTGTTTAGATTGGCTTCGACCGTACCGGATACGACCGTTAAAACCCCTTTAGCGTCAATCAATACTGATTGTGTAGAATTCCATACAGGTACCCCTTTATAGGTTTGTTGCAATCTAAGGACGGTATTGCCAAGTTCATCCTTGCTTTCTTTCTGGATAATGAAGGAGTCTTTCGCCTTTTGCTTTTCTAGCTTGTAAGACTTTTTATTTTCGTCAAAAAAGGTAAGAATGATATCTTCTGCCGTTTGCTTCGATGGGTCCGTAAGTTTCCCAGACTTGAATTCTAGCGAATCCTTATGCTTATTATACTTTTCAACACTTAACACATTTTTTGCCGCTAAAGCTTCTTGATGGGGAATAGCAGAAAATAATAGACCGATGGATAGTGCAGTTCCTAAAAATACCTTACTTTTCATAACACTCAACTCCTTCATGAGAATACCTCATTTTTACATTTGCTTCATATATTATCAAATGGAGAAAACACGCAAAAAATATGACAATTAAAGGAATAAAATGGAGAAAAATGGTTTTTAATAGAAATATTCTTTCGGGATATTCTTCTAGTAATATTTGGAATGTATTTAAATTGAATCAAATGAATAAAAAGTGCAAAAAAACTTGGCATAAAGTGCAAAAAAACGTGGCGTAAAGTGCAAAAAGTTTTGTCAATTATTGCGTTTTTTCTGTTAATTTGTTGAATATTGCGGTTTTGTAAATCTGGCATGAAAATTGCATATATATTCAGGTAGGGAATTCAGGAAGGGTTCAGAAAGGAATATTCGAATTGTAAATTAGGTCTATTTGAAAGTCTATGAAATAGGAAAATTTATTAAATGGATTTCCCCATACATGTAAGCGCTATAGAAAGGGATGAAAATTTATGATACCAAAACAAGAAAATGACGTCTTTCAGCATCCTCCACAGCAAGAAGGACAAGAATTAAAGCGCGGTTTAAAATCCCGACATTTAACGATGATTTCCATTGGAGGGGCAATCGGCACAGGGCTGTTTCTTAGCAGCGGGGCAGCCATTCATACAGCTGGGCCAGGCGGCGCATTACTTGCTTATGCCTTAGTTGGGGCAATGGTTTACTTCGTTATGACAAGCTTAGGGGAACTTGCAGCCTTTATGCCGACAAGCGGATCATTCAGTACCTATGGATCGAAATTCGTCGATCCGGCATTTGGGTTTGCCTTGGGATGGACGTATTGGTTCAATTGGTCGATGACCATAGCGGCAGAGTTGGCAGCCTCAACAATGATCATGAAATTTTGGTTTCCGAATAGTCCATCATTGTTGTGGAGTTCATCATTCTTGGTGCTCATTTTCCTATTAAACTATTTATCGGTTAAAGGGTATGGTGAAGGCGAATACTGGTTTTCCTTCATAAAAGTTACAGCCATCGTTATTTTTATAATCGTTGGGATATTAATGATTATCGGCATTATGGGCGGCGAAGCAGTAGGATTTAAAAACTTCACCGTCGATGACGCGCCATTCCCGGGTGGGTTCATGGGTGTCTTCATCGTGTTCATAGCGGCTGGCTTTTCTTTTCAAGGTACTGAAATCGTCGGCGTGGCTGCCGGTGAAAGTGAAGATCCTGCACGGAATATACCAAAGGCCATAAAAAGTGTCTTCTGGAGAATCCTGCTTTTTTATGTATTGGCAATCTTTGTGATAGGACTTCTTATCCCTTATACAAGCTCAAGTTTACAAGGGGATAACGTCATGGTAAGCCCGTTCACGCTCATATTTGAAAAGGCTGGAGTGGCCTTTGCAGCTTCACTTATGAATGCGGTCATTTTAACAGCGGTGTTATCAGCAGGTAACTCTAGTCTGTATGCATCTACGCGTATGCTATATTCCATGGCAAAAGATGGCCAAGCACCGCGTATTTTTGCAAGACTTAATAAACGAGGGGTACCGGTTGCAGGAATGATTTTGACATGTTCCATCGGTATGCTAGCCTTTTTAGCTTCCGTATTCGGTGATGGTAAAGTGTATATTTGGTTAATGAATGCCATTGGAATTACAGGATTCATCTTTTGGCTGGGCATTTCCATCAGCCATTATCGTTTCCGAAAAGCATTCATCGCTCAAGGCCATTCATTGGAGAAGCTGCCATATAAGGCATTATGGTTCCCGATAGGTCCGATCTTTGCCATTGCAATTGGCTTGATCGTCATCCTGTCCCAAAATATCCAAGCCTTTTTCTCCGACCAGATTGACTGGGGCAGTGTTATAGCCGCGTACCTAGGAATCCCGCTTTTCCTTGGTTTATGGTTTGGCTATAAACTGGTAAGAAAGACAAAATTCGTTAAAATTGATGAAGTCGAGTTTGACTTCGACAAAAAATACGAATGAACAAGCTTAAAGTAAAAGCCGGACAATTTGTCCGGCTTTTACTTGTTTTCTATAGGCTCATTATCAAAAGCTAGGAAGCTGATTCCTAGCTTTTTATTTTTGTTAAATGGAAATTTATACAAATTTACTGGGAGGTGTTATATGATAATCGTAAACTCTGCTAAATTGCATGTACAGAACGACGGAGAAAGCTTTTAATATTTCCAATGGAAAGGGAAGGTGCACGGCTGATGACCTTATTGACTCATTTAAAAGTATTGGACTTTTCAACGTTACTGCCAGGCCCATTTGCCACTTTGATGCTAGCGGATTTAGGAGCGGACGTTTTGAAAGTAGAGAGGCCGGGAGAAAAGGATTCATGGGGTGTGAACCAATATCTTAACAGATCGAAGAAGTCGATCACACTTGATTTAAAACAATCTGAGTCCATCGAATCCGTAAAAAATCTAGTGAAGGAATACGATATCGTCATTGAACAATTCCGTCCAGGTGTCATGGAACGCCTAGGACTGGGGTATGAGGCATTAAAATCGATCAATCCGAAGCTGATTTACTGTTCCATCACTGGCTTCGGCCAGACAGGTCCCTATAAAGACCGACCGGGACATGATATCAATTATATTTCGATTGCAGGCTTATCAGGCTATTCCGGTACGAAAAAGGACGGCCCGGCAAAAAACGGAACCCAAATAGCAGATCTTGCCGGAGGCTCACTGCATGCTGTTATCGGTATATTATCTGCAGTCATTTATAGGGAAAGAACAGGAGAAGGCCAAGCCATCGACATCAGCATGACCGACTGCAGTTTTGCCTTGAATGCCATATCCGCACCTCTGAATTTACAAGGGGGCCTCGAGCTTGAACCAGAAAAACTGATGTTAAACGGAGGGTCCTTTTATGACTTTTATGAAACGAAAGATGGACGCTATTTTTCGGTAGGAAGCCTTGAGCCCCCTTTTCGAAAAGCATTATGTGAAGCGATCGGTGCACCCGAATTGTATGAACTGAGCATGAAAAGCAATGAAGAAAGCGGAATCAGGTTTAAAACGGCCATCCGACTTGCTTTCCTCGAAAGAGATTTTCATGAATGGCAGGAAATATTCGCTGATTTCGAGGCCTGCGCAGAACCAGTGCTGACCTTCACTGAAGCGGCCGAACACCCCCATTTGAAGGAGAGGGGAATGATTGTCGAGGTACCTGACGGAAAAGGAAATGCCCAGAAGCAAATCGCATGCCCGATTAGGACATCGGTTTTCACCCCTGAATATAAACATGCAGGCTTGAGGCCAGGACAAAACAACGCAGAAATTCTTCGCACCCCCAATCGCTAAATAATGATGTAAAGGCTATCACTTTTCCGGATTTTTTTGAAAAGAGATAGCCTGTTTTTTTGAAGGGCGAAATAAGTTGGAGTTAGGTCGAATTAAGAAGGAAACAGCCGAATTAAGCTGGAAACAGCCGAATTAAGCAGTGGAAGAACCAATTGTTCTCTTAACACTGACGGAAAGCAACATACTACTACTGTGAAAATTTACTAGTTATAACTATTTTGGACAGGGTATCAGAGTAACATCCCAGTAATAGGGTGTTTGAGAAAATTGCTCTGATAAGGAGGGGTGATTAACATGTTTGGTCTCTCTGATATCATTAAATTTCTATTTTCCTTTTTTTTGATCTTGCCGATCGTTACGCTGATACATTTGAGCGGGCATATTTTCTTTGTTACGATCTTTGGGGGATCAGAAAAGAAAATCTTGATCGGTTGTGGTAATAAACTTTTCGCCTTTCGGAACATAGAGGTGAGGAAATATTATTTTTGGAATGGGACTTGCGAGTTCAAAGGATTGAAACATGATAATCGATTGACGAATACGCTGATTTATTTAGGGGGGGCTATCTTTAATTTAGTCAGCATGCTGATCATATATAGCTTAGTGTATCAGAATATCCTGGATAGCTCGGTAATCTGGTATCAATTTATCTATTTTTCTTTCTATATTATGTTTTTCTCCTTGTTTCCGATGTATTTCTCTGACGGGTCGCCCAGTGATGGGAAGGCTGCGCAATTGGCATTGAGGAACAAACTGGAAGATAGGGTGACGGATGATATATTTGTGAAGAAAATGGATGATGAAGATAGCTGCAAGTAAAAAGGGGACGTGCTGGTGGGCGTTCTTTTTTTGTTGCTTTCAGCTTTAGGATTTATCATAAGGCTAAAATCTAGCCTTATGATGAATGTTTATATAACGGTCTAGGATTTTATGGACTGTGCTATTTTACTGCTTGACGATGAACTTGAAAGGACCAGAACAATGACCATGGCAATGGCAACCCCCGTTGCACCGATCCAGGTTATGGAAGCAAGGGATACATGTTCTACAGCAACACCGCCAATCCCAGCACCGGCAGCCATGGCCAATTGCATCATCGACTGATTGAGACCGAGCATGACTCCTGATGATTCAGGCTCAAGGGTGGCTAAATGATATTGCTGTGTCGGCCCTGATGACCATGCCGCGAACGACCATAATGTAAGGATTGTCAAAACGCCAATCAATGAATTTGTAACGATGGACAACATGATGATCATCACAATATGCAGCGCCATACCGCCGATTAGTGTAAATGATACACCCCATCGATCCGTACTATATCCGCCAAACTTTGATCCAATCAGGCTGGCGATTCCGAATATAAGCAAAGCTGTGCTAAGTAGTGCGTCACTTACCCCTGATACAGTTAGCAGGTAGGGAGATAGGTAGGTATAAGCAATCGAGTATCCGCCTAGCCAGAAGAAGGTTATCGATAATCCAAGGGCAACTTTCCTTTTTTTTAGAAGCGCCAGCTGTTGGAGAAGAGGTACCGGTTTATCCCCTTTGGTAGGCGGAATGGTAAAGAATAAAACGATCATGGCAATCAGGCCGAATAGGGCGATTCCGCCAAAGACAGATTTCCATCCGAATGCATCCGTCATGATTCTTCCAAGAGGTACCCCAATGATAAGGGAAGCTGTAAACCCCATGACCACTGTCGCGATAGAACTAGCTTGTTTGTCTGGCGGAGCAAGCTTAGCAGCAATATTCAAAGCGGTGACAACAACTAATCCTGCACCTAGAGCCATGATTATGCGGGCAAATAGAAACGGTCCAAAGCCTGGTAATAGGAAGGCAAGGAGATTGGCGACTACGAATAGTCCAAGTGAGTACAACATTAATTTTCGTCTATCTAAACTTGCTGTCAAAGCCATAAGAATGGGGGTACCGATTGCGTAGACAAGGGAGAAAATTGTAATGAGCTGTCCTACGGCAGCAAGGGTCACTCCAAGAGAATCCGCAATCTTATCTAAAATCCCGGATATGATGAATTCGGATGTTCCTACTAAAAAACTGATAATCGCCAACATGTAAATTTTCCATGTATTAAGCAAATAGATTCACTCCTCATTAATGATTTATGGTTATATGCAAAGACATATCGGAATATGTTAATATGTATGAATAAAAAAATAAACATATCGTGAAATGTCGAATTGTTAAAAGGAAAATAAAACCTAACCCACTAAGGCAGGGATCAGGTTCATTTTCATACTTCTTCTTTCAAGAAATCAGTAATTTTTGAGATTGCATCTTCATCTCGTTTGTAATACGTAAACTTTCCTATCCGCTCCGTCTTGATCAATCCTGCTCTAAGAAGCATCGAGAGGTATTGAGAGGCCGTGGATTGGGTCATGTTTAATTTTTCTGTAATCTGACTTACACAAACGCCGGTTTCCTTCATATCTATTCCCTCATGAGGGGTGAAGTGGAGTTCAGGCGCCTTGAGCCATTGTAAGATTTGCAACCTGGATTCATTGGATAATGCTTTAAATATCTCGATTGTTTTCATACATTTCATTATATCGAGAATTATCGATATGTCAAATGATTAATAAAAAAATCATTCCCATACTTCTTTTGCTACATCAACGACGAACTTCAACTTTTCCCACTGCTGTTCTTCCGTTACCTTGTTGCCGTGATGGGTGGAAGCGAAGCCGCATTGCGGGCTTAAGCATAATTGTTCGAAAGGAACGAAGCGCGAGGCTTCTTTAATGCGTGCCTTAACAGCTTCCTTGTCTTCGATTTCTCCATTTTTTGAAGTGACGACCCCTAGAACGACACGCGCCCCGCCATTTGGAATGTATTCCAATGGTTTGAAATCCCCTGAGCGATCATCGTCATATTCCAAGAAGAATCCATCCACTTTTTCTTTTGCCAATAATGTTGGGGCAATACGGGCATAGCTTCCTTCAAATGCCCATGTCGACTGGTAGTTTCCACGACAAAGGTGGGTGGTGACTACCAGGTCTTCTGGTTTGCCTTCCAATGCGCCATTAATTACACGCAGTGCTAAATCAATTAATTGTTCCCTCGTATATTTTCCCTCTTTGAACTGGAAATCCGGAGCTGAAAGCCTGGCAATATATACATCATCCAATTGAAGATAACGCACTCCTGCATCATAAAAAGCTTTCAAAGCATGCTGATACGCTTTGACGATATCATTTGCATAGTCTTCGATATCAGGGTAGACGTCTTCATTTTGAACACCTACAGCAAATAATTGATTGGGACTGGGAATGGTTTGTTTGGCAACGGCACGTCCGTCCACAATTTTGTTCAATTCAATAAAATCACGAATGAAGGGATGTTCAGGATTGAATGAAACCTTTCCGGTATTGCGAACGTTATATCTCTCTGTTTCCACACCATCGAAAGTTAGTCCTTTTTCAGTAACATATCCCTCGATTCCATTTAAATGTTCGAGGAAGTCAAAGTGCCACCAGGTCCGTCTGAACTCACCATCCGTCACAGCCTCTAATCCAACTTCAATCTGTTTATCGACAATCCGATTGATTTCTTCGGTTTCAACTTCACGAAGTCGTTCCGCTGAAATTGTGCCATCCTTAAATTGCTTTCTGGCAATATGTAAACGTTCCGGTCTTAATAAACTCCCGACGTGGTCCGCCCTAAAAGGCGCTTTCGTTAATGTGATTGACATGTTGCATTCCTTCTTTCCTTTTATAAAATAAAAAACCTCTTCTTAAAAATAAGAAGAGGTGTTGGCAGCATAGCTATTTACTCTTCTTATCTTCAAGTTTTTACACTTCTGGAATTAGCACAGTACATGATTAGTCTGTTGCTGAGGCATCAAAGGGCCAGTCCCTCCACCTCTCTGGATAAGAGTTGTCTATTAAATTAATTATGACTATACAGGTAGTTTTTACAAAGGTCAAGGGTTGAAGGTGGAAGATTTAGAATATATCGATTATTAACTCGGGAAATGTTAACTGCATCCGTGAACCCGGCATATGTTATAACCGACGTTCCTTATGAACTGTGATATTGAAAGTTGGAGGGGAATACCAGGATGAATGCATTCGATCCATCCAATATATTTGGAAATGGCATACCGATAACGGTAACTGCAGCTATGATAGAGAGTATCATAAAGATGAAATCATCTGATCAGGATATTAAAGTCGAGATTACGCCAAAGCATATAGTGCTTTCCGGAACGACGGAAGTGAAAAAAATGATGTTTAAGAAAAACGTAGCTTTCAGGATTACATTAAAACCGGTTCACGTGGAAAAAAGAACGATCTCATTTGAATTAGTGGAAATGGAACCGATTGACAGGAGTTTCATCAACCAAAGGATATTTAACAGACCGCCATTTTTTGAATTTGAAAATAGAATGATCAAAATGAATGTTAGTGCTTGGAACATCGTTAGAAAAATCCCGGTCGGCACAATTAAATCATTTGAACTTGTCGATGGTGCATTGAAAATGAAACTTTCTTTATGATGGATCGTTTTTAGCCGCAATATATAAAGGGGATGCCAGGTATGTTAGTGTAAGGATGGATAGGGTGGCGATTCATTAAAATGTGTTTGAAAAACCAAGCTCTTTAAAATATACTGAATTACTAAAAGTTTTAGTTTTTCCAGAGATAAGGGGGAAAATAATGAACCAGAAGATTTTGCCTGCTTCGGCAAGCATGAAGGATTTCGAAAGATTCTTAGAAAGTTCCTATGAAATAGGCGTGTTTCTTGATTTGCATATATCACAATTGAAAAATGTAAGTATGATGGCAAAGCAGCATAATAAGAAAATGATTTATCATGTCGATTTGATCCATGGCATAAGAAGTGATGAATATGCGACAGAATTCATTTGTCAGGAGTATAATCCATATGGGTTGATTTCGACTAAATCAAACGTTATTTTGAAAGCGAAGCAAAAGGGGGTCATTGCCATCCAGCGAATCTTTTTAATAGATTCACATGCGTTGGAGAAAAGTTATAAGCTGGTGCAGAAAACCAAGCCGGATTATATCGAAGTTTTGCCGGGGGCTATGCCGTGGATGATAAAAGAAGTGAAGGAACGACTACAAACACCCATTTTTGCAGGCGGTCTCATCCGTACTTCTGATGAAGTACTGAACGCCCTTGATGCTGGAGCGTCGGCAATCACCACTTCCAAAACTGAATTATGGGATATCGTCTAATAGGATAGAACGAGGAATTTGAAAAAAATTACAGAAAAATAGATTAATTTTTCACAAAATAATTGACAGCGTTTTCACAACCTAGTATATTTTACATTACAAGTTAATATATGTGACGGAGACTAGGAGATTCACAACAGATCTATTCATAATTTTTTTATGAGGATAGTTCTGCTGTGAATCTCCTTTTATTTGTTTGCAAGGTTTTTAAATTATCAGGGGAGGGGTTTTATTCATGACTCCATTTTGGGGAGAAGTAGTAGGCACAATGATTTTAGTTTTATTCGGAGCAGGTATTGGAGCGGGTTCATCCTTAAAGGGATCTTATGCTAAAGATGCCGGTTGGATCGTTATCACGATTGCGTGGGGACTGGCTGTCACCATGGGTGTTTTTGCAGTGGGATCCATAAGCGGGGCGCATTTAAATCCGGCGGTCACAGTAGGATTTGCCATTATTGGAGAGTTTCCATGGAGTGATGTACCTGGTTACATCGTTGCCCAAATGATTGGCGCAATCCTGGGGGCAACTCTAGTATTCCTGCACTATTTGCCACACTGGAAAGCTACTGATGATCCAGGAACGAAGCTTGGTGTGTTTGCGACTTCACCTGCTATCCCACATACATTTTCCAATCTATTAAGTGAAATGATTGGAACTTTCATCCTTATTCTTGGTTTATTATTCATAGGTGCCAATGATTTTACAGAGGGTTTGAACCCATTCGCTGTCGGTTTATTAATTGTCGTGATTGGGATGTCACTCGGGGGAACGACAGGATATGCCATAAACCCGGCCCGTGATCTGGGGCCCCGCATCGCTCACTTTTTGCTGCCGATACCGGGTAAAGGCAATTCGAATTGGGGCTATTCATGGATTCCGGTAGTTGGACCGATTGTTGGGGGTTCACTTGGTGCCGTTTGTTATAAAGCATTCTTTTTAGGGGATATAACAGTAGGATTTTGGTCTGTTTTGGGTGCAAGCTTGGTACTATTGGTATTAGCCTATGCATTTGGGAAAAAGCAGTCACATGAATTGGAAAGCAGGAATATCGCTAGTTAATTAAAAGGAGGGGCATACACTATGGAAAAATATATTTTATCATTAGATCAAGGAACAACAAGTTCTCGGGCGATTTTATTTAACGAAAAGGGGGAAATCGTCCATTCCTCCCAAAAGGAATTCACGCAGCATTTCCCTAAACCAGGCTGGGTCGAGCATAACGCCAATGAGATTTGGGGATCGATCCTGGCAGTGATTGCCGGTGTACTATCGGAATCCGGTGTAAAGCCAGAGCAAATTGCTGGTATCGGGATTACTAATCAGCGTGAAACGGCAGTCGTTTGGGATAAGGAGACAGGTACTCCTGTTTATAATGCGATTGTATGGCAGTCAAGACAAACAAGTGAAATCTGTGATGATTTGAAGGAAAAGGGACTTAATGATTTATTCCGGGATAAAACGGGATTGTTGATAGATGCATATTTTTCCGGAACGAAAGTGAAATGGATCCTCGATAATGTGGAAGGGGCACGACAAAAGGCGGAGGAAGGCAAGCTGTTATTCGGTACCATCGATACTTGGCTAATCTGGAAGCTTTCAGGAGGCAAGGCTCACGTAACGGACTATTCCAACGCATCCCGGACATTGATGTACAATATTCATGAACTGAAATGGGATGAAGAACTGCTGGAGATATTGACTGTACCGAAGTCGATGCTGCCGGAAGTAAGACCATCATCCGAGGAGTATGCACGTACGGTCGAGTATCATTTCTTCGGCCAATCTATTCCGATTGCCGGAGCAGCCGGTGATCAGCAGGCTGCATTATTTGGCCAAGCCTGCTTTAATGAAGGAATGGCCAAAAATACGTATGGCACAGGCTGTTTCATGCTCATGAATACAGGGGAAAAGGCTGTCAGTTCCGACCACGGACTATTGACGACCCTTGCTTGGGGATTGAATGGGAAGGTCGAATATGCACTGGAAGGCAGTATATTCGTAGCTGGCTCCGCAATCCAATGGCTGCGAGATGGTCTGCGGATGCTTCATGATGCCAAGGATAGCGAAGCCTATGCAAAACGGGTGGAAAGTACGGATGGAGTATATGTAGTGCCGGCTTTTGTAGGCCTTGGAACTCCATATTGGGACAGTGAAGTACGGGGAGCCGTTTTTGGTTTGACGCGCGGTACCTCCAAAGAACATTTCATTCGTGCCACACTTGAATCACTTGCGTATCAAACGAAGGATGTCCTTGATGCAATGGAGGCGGATTCAGGAATCGAGCTGCAGACATTGAGAGTGGATGGCGGTGCAGTCAAGAATGACTTCTTAATGCAATTCCAAAGTGATTTATTACGGGTGCCTGTCGAAAGGCCGATCATAAACGAAACTACGGCATTGGGGGCTGCGTATTTAGCGGGACTTGCTGTCGGGTATTGGAAGGATCAAGAAGAAATTTCTCGGCAATGGGCGGTGGACAAAACCTTCAAACAATCCATGGCAGAGCAAGATAGTGATAAATTATATGAGGGCTGGAAAAAAGCTGTACACGCTGCAATGGCGTTTAAATAAAAAAACAAGGTGATTTCTTTCTCAAATGAGCTGGAGTATGCTATACTGAAATCAAGTTAATAACTCGGCCGGAGAACAGGAGAGACCATGAATGCGTTATCGTGAATTCGATAATGTGCATTTATGGTCTCTCTTTTTTGTTTTTAAAGGCAGATTAGGGATATTAATATCTATATGAATGAGAAACTATGAGAACAAATGAACCAATTGAATATAAGCGAACTCACGAGAAAACAGCGCGAACTCACGAGTAAACGTGCAGAACCACGAGTAAGCAGCACGAACTCACGAGTAAACAGCACGAATACACGAGTAAATAGCGCGAATTCACGAGCAATTCAAGCTACACGACAATAGAGAGCATTACTTAAAGGAGGAGTCAGGGATGAGGTTTTCAAATATATATCGGGAAGAAACAATCGAACTTCTGAAAAAGGAAAAATATGATGTAGTTGTCATTGGTGGGGGAATTACCGGTGCAGGAATCGCCCTGGATGCAACGACCCGTGGGATGAAAGTGGCATTGGTTGAAATGCAGGACTTTGCGGCAGGTACTTCAAGCCGCTCGACAAAACTGGTCCATGGCGGTTTAAGGTATTTGAAGCAATTTGAGATAAAAATGGTTGCTGAGGTTGGTAAAGAGCGGGAAATCGTTTATGAAAATGGACCGCATGTGACCACGCCGGAATGGATGCTGTTACCGATGCACAAAGGAGGCACCTTCGGGAAATTCAGTACTTCCATTGGACTCCGTGTATATGATTTCCTTGCAGGTGTTAAAAAAGCAGAACGCAGGAAAATGCTTTCGGCGGATGAAACGCTAAAGCGGGAGCCCCTCGTTAAGAAAGAGGGACTGAAAGGCGGAGGCTACTATGTCGAATATCGGACAGATGATGCTCGTCTGACGATTGAAGTGATGAAGGCAGCTGTCGATAAAGGTGCAACGGCGATAAATTATACAAAAGTAGATAAATTGTTATATGAAAATGGAAAGGTGAACGGCGTCCAAGTTGCCGATTTACTTTCAGGTGATGCTTATGAAATATACGCAGACAAAGTTATTAATGCAGCAGGTCCATGGGTGGATTCCATCCGTGAGAAAGATCAATCGAAAAAAGGGAAAACGCTGAAGTTATCCAAGGGTGTCCATGTGGTCATCGACCAATCGAAGTTCCCGTTGAAGCAGGCGCTTTATTTTGATACACCTGATGGACGGATGATCTTTGCCATCCCGAGAGCCGGTAAAGCTTATGTAGGGACTACGGACACTTTTTATGATGGTGATCCTGCAGTGCCAACCGTTACATCCGAGGACCGTGCCTATTTATTAAAGTCGATACATTATATGTTTCCAGAAGTGAAAATTTCCGATGATGATATCGAATCAAGCTGGGCTGGAGTAAGACCGTTGATTCTTGAAGAAGGAAAAGACCCTTCTGAAATATCAAGGAAAGATGAAATATGGGAGTCCGATTCGGGTCTTATCACGATTGCGGGAGGTAAATTGACCGGTTATCGCAAAATGGCAAAAACGACGGTCGATCTTGTGGCAGGGAAGCTTTCCCAGCAATCTAATAAGACTTACCCAACCAGCAGCACTAAAGGAATGCCGATTTCAGGAGGGGATGTCGGAGGATCAAGCAACTTCTCCGATTATATCAAGCAACATATTCAAATGGGAGTGGACTCAGGAATTGCCGTTAAGGACTCCGAAGAAATATTGGCCATGTACGGGTCCAACGCACCTGTGTTATTTGATATCGCAAAAAGCGAAGGAGACGGAGCAGCAAGCATTGGCCTTCCGCAGAAATTGTTCGTACAGCTGAAATACGCACTAGAACATGAAATGGCCGCAACTCCAGTGGACTTCTTCTTCCGAAGGACCGGGACCCTGTTATTCGATATCGATTTAGTCCAAACGCATAAAAGTGCAGTGATTGAATATATGGCTGGATACTTCGGGTGGACGGAATCAACAAAAATGGAGAGAACCAATCAGTTGGAACGGGAAATACTCGGTGCGATTAGAGTATCTTGACTTAAATGAAAAAAACATGACGCCGGTGGAATCGCTGGCGTTTTTTTCGATTCGGGAAGGAAAGGAAAGACGAAACTATTATGTTAGGTTTTCCATGTTCGCCTTAAAGCTCATCATACTAGCAGCCAGTTTCTATGGACCCGTACGTACGGCAGAGCTGGCTTGGCCATTACGTTATGGCTTAATGTCATTGCCATTTTAATTCTGGCTAAACCGGCGCTTATTGCGTTAAAGGATTACGAAACGCAAAAGAAGACGGGGTTTGATTGGTTTTCGATCCCAAAGCTTTAGGCATAAAAAACGCAGACTTTTTTGGGAGCATGAATACACCGGAGACAAGGAAAACGTTTCATGAAGAGAAATGCCCTGATATAAATTAATAAATATATGGAGATACATGAAAAACCAGCTCTAGGTATTTGAGAGCTGGTTTTTTATCATATTGCGATAACTAGGACAAAACTGAAATTGTCAACATAACCAGTGAGGCTTTAGTTTACATAGAAGGACTATAAGGATGGAATATTATTGAGAAAATAATCATATTATTTAAGATTGTAATTATATAAGTGTGTGGGGGAGTTTGATTAAAGATGAAGCTGACAAAGGTCGATACAGTATATCAACTATCTTTCATGCCACGCGTATTTCCCGTAAACTGTTATTTCATAGAAGAAGAGGATAGCCTTACACTAGTAGATGCAGCTTTACCCTACAGCGGAAAAAGTATTTTGAAGGCGGCGCGGATTATTGGAAAACCGATAACAAGAATAATAGTTACTCATGCACATGATGATCATGTCGGTGCACTAGACGGGCTAAAAGCGTTAATGCCTGATGTGCAGGTGAGTATTTCTATCAGGGAAGCATCATTACTGGCTGGTGATTCCAGCCCCTTACAAAATGAAAATCCAATTCGCGGTGGAGTCCCCAAAAACATTCAAACTCAACCAGACTTACTGCTTAAAGAGGGCGACCGTATCGGTTCATTGGAAGTGATTTATTCACCTGGGCATACCCCTGGTTCGATATCGCTTCTTGATACCCGGAATCATAGTTTAATTGTCGGGGATGCCCTGCAGACAAGAGGCGGAACTGCAATTTCTGGAATCATTAAACCTTTATTTCCATTCCCTGCCTATGCTACATGGGATAAACTCCTTGCCCTTGAAAGTGCAAAGAAATTAAGAAGTCTTAATCCGCATTTGCTTGCTGTAGGTCATGGAAAGATGCTAGAACAACCTGGGAATTCCATGGACAAAGCAATAGTTGAAGCTGAATTAAAATTCCAGCAATGAAAGAATGGGAAAGTGCCGGCATATTGAGATGTTATCCCAAAAAGAGTGAGGAACATGGCTGATGGGTCTCCGTGCTCCTCACTCTTTAGCTGTTTGAATCTTTTAACCGTAAAAGCGAAATGCCTTAAGATTTTTGCTTTATAAGCTGTAAATCGATGTAGAGTTGTATTCTTGAGTGTAAGTCATCAAAATCGATTGAAGTGAGATCGGCTATTTGGTTCAATCTATATTTCAATGTGTTGGTATGAATGTATAGCTGCTCAGCTGTCGGTTTGATCCGGCAATTGTTCAACAGATATATTTCCAATGTTTGAAGGAGTTTCGTTTGGCTTTCCTGGTCCTTCTTTTGAAGAATCTGTAAATCCATATTGATATAATTCGTTTTAGTATGATGATGGGAGATCATTTCGAGGTAACGGAAAATCCCTAGCTTGCTATATTGGAAAGGAAGCTGTTCAGGTTTACCGATGAACTTCGCTGCATTGATCACTTCCAGGGCTTCGAGGTAGGATTTTCTTAATTGAAGAATCGAAGAATATTCATTTCCGATTCCCGGGAACACCCTTTGATCATTGAATTGGGAAAGAACCGTATTCGTTAAATCATTGGCGCTTTCAGAAAGGAGTTCTTTCCCTTTTCCGTTGCTGCCAATTAATACGATGATCTTCAATTGGTTTGTGAATACATGGGAAAAATGATTCAAAGCATTGGCGAATAGACTGACTGTATCCGTTAATTCATCGAAATGTTCCGCATCGGATTGAGCGATGGTAAAGACATTTACAAGGAAAGTTTCCGGAATGAGGAGATTCATATTGGCGGCTTCCCATTTTATTTGGTTTTCAGTTTGATAGACTTCATCAATGACCTTTTGATAAAACTCATTTTTTTCTTCATCTTTTTTCATGTTTATCTGTTTTTTCTGATAAAGGAGCTTGCCGATATGATGGGAAACCTCATGCAAAAATTCCAAGTCTGAATCAGTCATCATTTCCGTCTCTTGAACCCATATGAATCCGAAGACTTGCCCTTTGTGTACCGCGCTTACAACGACTCTTTGATTTAAACCGATTTCCTCGATTTGTTTCACTCTAAAGGGATGCTGCACCGTTTTAAGCTGTTCGACAATGCCCTCATCCATGAATTTCTCCAAGATTGGAATCGGCCAATGCTTTGTGAAAATGGTTTGCCGATTGGCTTGGTCGAAGTGATCGATATAATATGAACTATATGACAGCAATAAAAATTGGTCATTTTCGATGACCACTGGTTTTTTTAAATAAGTGCTGACCATATCCGTTATATCGTTGATGTTTGTGAGAGTAAGGATTTTTTCTAATGACATATATGGCCCCCTGTTTTTTGAATTGGATGATAACTTAGTCTAATAATACTTTTAAACGGATGATGTGTATAGGGGCAAGCACAAAGAAGGAACGGTATATGAAAAAAATTTCATATACCGTTCCTTTCAGGGGATTTATTATTGTTTTAATGTTCTTTCGAATTCTTCGAACTTTTCTTCTACTTCTTTAGATGGTTTCGCTGTAAGAAGACTGACCACGATGATGGCAATCAAGCTCGCGCCAAAACCAGGAATCATTTCATAAAGCGTTTCGGATAATCCGGCCATGGACCAGAAAATTACAGTCCCGGCACCAACGACCATCCCTGCTAATGCGCCCCATTTTGTCATGCGTTTCCAGCAGAGGCTTAGTAAGACCAATGGACCGAATGAAGAACCGAATCCAGCCCAAGCATACCCTACAAGTGCAAGAATCGTGTCATTTTTCTCCCAAGAGAGAATAAGCGCGATGATCGATATGATCAGTACAGAAAGTCTGCCTAGGAAGACAAGCTCTTTATCTGAAGCGGAACGACGGAAGAAGGTTTTGTATATATCCTCCGTTAAAGAGCTGGCTGTAACCAACAACTGCGAAGAAATCGTGCTCATGACGGCTGCCAGTATTGCTGAAATCAAGAAACCAGTAATGAATGGGTGGAACAGTATTTCCCCTAACTCTATGAAAATCGTTTCAGGATCAGCTAACTTGAGACCGTTCTGAGAAAAATACGTGATTCCGATGAATCCAGTCAGCATGGCACCAATAGTTGAGAAAATCATCCAGCCCATCCCGATAGCACGGGCTTTCTTTATTTCCTTAATAGAACTGATTGCCATAAAGCGGACAATGATATGGGGTTGTCCGAAGTAACCCAGTCCCCATGCAAATAATGAGATGATGCCTAAAAAGCTAGTTCCGGTAAAAATATTCAATAGGGCAGGATCAATGGAACGTGGTGTATCTATGGAAGGGCCGAAGCCGCCAACATGGAAAAGGGTGACGATCGGTACAAGAACCAGGGCGACGACCATGATGAGTCCTTGAACAAAGTCTGTCCAGCTTACTGCCAGGAATCCACCGAATAAAGTATAGGCAACGGTGACGCCTGTTAAGATCCATAGACCTGTATGGTAATCAAGGCCAAATGTACTTTGGAATAAGACTCCGCCGGACACCATTCCGGAAGAAACGTAAAAGGTAAAGAATATCAGGATAACCAATGCTGAAATGAGCCTTAAGATCCGTGAGCCCTCACCAAAACGATTTTCCAGGAAAGCAGGAATCGTAATGGAGTTATTGGCTACTTCCGTATATGTTCTCAATCTTGGTGCAACATACAGCCAGTTCGCATAGGCACCAAGCGTCAGGCCGATTACGATCCAGATGGAACTGAGTCCCGTTGCGAACATGGCGCCTGGCATCCCCATTAAAAGCCAGCCGCTCATATCGGCAGCTCCGGCACTTAATGCAGTGACGGCAGGGCCAAGACCCCGGTCGCCAAGCATGTAATCATTTAGATTAGTGGTCTTTTTGTAGGCGAAATATCCGATTAACAGCATGCCCGCCATATAAATGCTGATCGAAGTTACTAATGCGTAATCTATCATTTGAAGACTCCCTTCAGGATGTTATATATAATTTTTTGTTTTAAAAGAGGAAGCAACCTATTTGTCACTTCCTCCGTTTACCCTCGTTTTGGTTTTGTATCGCAAAATGGAAGATACATAACCAAAACGAGTATTCAAACTGCTTGATGGAACATTATCAGAACGTTTCTGATGTTGTTTTAGCTTGCATATGAAGCTGCAAGTAGTCCGGTCCGCCTGCCTTGGAATCGGTTCCTGACATGTTGAACCCGCCGAAAGGCTGATAACCTACGATTGCACCAGTACAGCCGCGGTTGAAATACAAGTTCCCCACATGGAATTCTTCACGTGCTTTTTCCATGTTAAGGCGATTTGTCGTAATGACAGCCCCAGTTAAACCATATTCTGTGTTATTGGCAATTTCAAGAGCTTCGTTAAAGTCTTTGGCTTTTGTAAAGGCAACGACTGGTCCGAAGATTTCTTCTTGCATCAAACGGGCTTTCGGTTCGACATCAGCGACGATTGTCGGTTGAACGAAATAGCCTTTAGAGCTATCTCCTTCTCCTCCAGTCAGAATGCGTCCTTCTTGGTTCCCGATTTCAATATAGCTCATGATTTTGTCGAAAGCTGCTTGATCGATTACAGGACCCATGAAGTGGTTCTCTGTAGGATTACCGACAGTCAGTTGTTTAGTTAACTCGACAGCGCGATCCAAAACTTGATCATATACATCTTCTACAATGACAGCACGGGAGCAAGCAGAACATTTTTGTCCCGAGAAGCCAAATGCCGATTTCACGATCGATTGAGCTGCCAATTCCAGATCAGCCTCTTTGTCGACGACGATCGTATCTTTTCCGCCCATTTCAGCAATGACACGCTTTAGCCAAACTTGGCCTTCGTTCACTTCTGAAGCACGTTTGTAAATGCGCAGACCTACATCACGTGAACCGGTGAAGGAAATGAAACGTGTTTTTGGATGATCTACCAGGTAGTCGCCCACTTCGGCTCCGTTCCCTGGAACGAAATTCAATACTCCAGCTGGAAGGCCTGCTTCAAGCATCACTTCAACGAATTTCGCAGCAACAATAGGAGTGGTCGAAGCTGGTTTCAACAGGATTGTGTTACCAGTAACGATAGCTGCAACAGCTGTACCTGCCATGATGGCAAATGGGAAGTTCCAAGGAGAAATGATGATGCCGACTCCTAATGGAATGTAATCATAGCGGTTATATTCTCCTGGACGGCTTTGTACAGGCACACCATCTTTAAGCGTCAACATTTGACGGGCATAGAATTCAAGGAAATCGATTGCTTCAGCTGTATCGGCATCAGCTTCATTCCAAGGTTTTCCTGCCTCTTTTGTCAATAACGCAGAGAATTCATGCTTGCGTCTGCGAATGATGGCAGCGGCTTTGAATAAAACGTCAGCACGGATTTCCGGCTTCACTTTTTTCCAGCTTTCAAAAGCTAAAGACGCTTCCTGCATGGCTTTTTCAGCAAGATCCCTGTTCGCTTTCGATACTCGGCCGATGACCTCTTCCTTATCTGCAGGGTTATATGAAACGATTTTCTCATCTGTCGTCACTTTCTCTGCCCCGATATAAAGAGGGTAGTCTTGCCCTAAGTAGCCTTCAACAGTTTGAAGAGCTTCCTGATACGCTTTTTTGTTTTCCTCGTTTGTAAAATCAACAAATGGTTCGTGTTTATATGAAATCATTGATTACTCACACCTTTTTATAGATTTTTTGTAACAATTAGAATATTAAATGTATATTTAGCTTTTGACCATCCCTTTGAAGGCAAAGGCAATATTGGATGGCCTTTCTGCAAGCCTTCTCATGAAGTATCCATACCAATCCAGACCATATGGTACATAGACGCGCATTTTGTAACCTTGCTTGACCAACTCGTATTGTGTTTTGTTTCTCATGCCATAAAGCATTTGAAATTCGAATTGTGTATTTGGAATGTTGTGCCTCTTAGCCAACTCTTTTGTATACTCGATGATTTTGTCATCATGTGAGGCGATGGCCGTATAATTACCGTTAAGAAGACTTTGCTTAATCAACTTTTTATAGTTTTCATCTACATCATCCTTTTCGGGAAAAGCCACCTCTGGAGATTCCTTGTAGGCACCCTTTACGAGACGCAGGAATGGCTTATATTGGGCAAGGTCCTCCAAATCTTTCTCTGTGCGGAATAAATATGCTTGCAGAACAGTACTTATGCAGCTGTATTTTTCCTTGAACTGTCTAAAAATGTCGATTGTTGCCTGACAGCGAACTTCATCTTCCATGTCGATCGTGACCATGACTTTATGCTTTTCTGCCGTATCAAGAATTTTCGTCATGTTCTCTATGACCAGATTATGATCGATATCGAGTCCCAAAGAAGTCATCTTTAGAGAAACTTGTGAATCAAGTTTTTCCCTGCTGATCATTTCGATGGTTTCGATGCATTCTGCCGTCCTTTCCTGAGTCACTTCCTTAGAATCAACGAATTCCCCAAGATGGTCGACTGTAACCGACAAGCCACTATTATTAAGTTGTTTAATAAATTTAATGGAACTTTGGAAATCAGTTCCCCCAATGATCTTTCCAGCAGCAAAACTTCCTCCGCTTTTTTTAGCAATATTATTAAGCAGATTATTTTTAGATAAAAATAAGAAAAAGTCCCTTGTAATGGCTTCCATATAAAGCGCACCCCCTAAGAAGATGTATTTCAATAAATTAAGCTTACGATTATTCGACAATATTCACAATGTTTCAAAAAAACAATAATTATGCCTTCTGTTTGTTGGTTATGGACAAATGAAAAGGTTTACATTTTTTCTTTTATGATCGGATAGAAACGAAGGTTTATATTTTAACTTAAAGAGAAACGCTAGAAATAAAGGCTTTATCAGGAAGCGATGATGTGAAGGTCATCAATAAATACGTTTAAAAGTGGCACCTCGACCATAATCATCCAATGCGTTATAATGAACCTAATTTAACGGAATGGGTGCAAAGTTCGAAGATAAAACGATTAATGAAGCTTTCAGAAGTAAAATGGGTGATAAACCGTAAAATAAGTCGCATCGGCAAGCCGGGGAGGATAAGGAATGGATGCTGTACTTGAAGAACTTAGAGAAACATCGGGTTTGATAATAGGATTAATAATGGCCCTGGTAATATTGGGGCTGATCGGTTATGCCCTTACGAATGTACATGATTCCATTGTGTCGCCTGTGGTTCAGTTCATAAAGAAAATGGTTAGTCGAAAATAGCTGAAGCGAAATAAATAACCCTTTGTCCCTAATCGATAACAAGCCCTTGATAATAGAAATCCCTGCAGGGTTTGTCTAAAAGGAACAAAAGAACTGCAAGAAATGAAAATGAAGAAAATCCCCGCTCCTAATGGAGGTGGGGGATTTCAGACTGTAGGCAAATTCGAATAATTTGCCTACAGTCTTTTTATTTTATAAACGTTCCAGTTGATTTCAGAAATCCACTCCCTTTCCGCCGACTTGCTGCCAAGCCTCCTCACCGCAAGCGCCTGGACAATCTCCCGACCGGTATGATCTTTGGTGTATGTAAGCTTGAAAATTGTTTGAAGGTAATTGAAAATAACGGGATGCAGGCAATACTGGAAGATGGACAAGTGGAATCAAGGCAATGATTTTTTTTAGGAGCCTTCACAGTGGGAGTATACGCCTGGGAAGTTAAGGACATGCGGCTGTTCCAGCGAAAGGAAAGCTTGGACTAAGGGAACATGGATAATGAGAGTATCAACATTTAGCCCCGGCCATTACGCTGGGGCCTTTTTGTTTATAAATCAAAGTAGTCATCTGCCTTTGCGCCAGCATCTATAATTCGAACCGCCTTCATGATTTTCTTTAATACTCCGGCTGACGGCACATACTTGGGGTCGCTGCAAACTCTGCTTATCGTATTGCGTGAGATTCCGGACGCACTTACAAACTCCTCTTGTGAATATCCGTGCTTATCGATGAATTTGCCTACCTTACTTCGTGGCTTTCCCTTCCCGAATCTAAACATTTTGATAACCTCCTAGATTAATTTACTAGCAGTCTCGTCCAACTTTCACAAAAATATACGCATAGTTTCGCAAAAATTTGGTATACAAACGGTTGGTCGGAACAAACGAGATTTGAAATGCATTTTTTGTGGTCTTTCCAAATAGTTATGACAGGATGTATGATGAAGTTCTAAGTTCTTTGAATTTATTTCCATTTGAATTACAATAATAAATGGGCATTTGTAAGCGAACACAAACTGAATAATTTAAGGATATAGTTAATTCTTGTGTAAATTAGGAGGAAATCATGGGAAGAATAGTTCATTTCGAAATTCATGTGAATGACATGGAACGGGCAAAGAAGTTTTATGGAGAGGTATTCGGATGGACATTTCAAGACTGGAGTGAGTATGCAGGAATGCCTTACTTTGGAGCAGTAACTGGTGATGAGAATGAACCTGGGATCGATGGTGCTTTGATGCAGCGTCATAGTGCTCCACCGGAAACAAACCAAGCGTTAAATGCATTTGCTTGTACCATGGGAGTGGAAAGTTACGATTTAACGGAAGCTAAAATTATTGAAAATGGCGGCAAGGTCGCAATGCCCAAATTTGCCCTGCCCGGAATGGCTTGGCAAGGATACTATATTGATACCGAAGGCAATACTTTTGGAATTCATCAACCCGATGTGAATGCAAAATAGAGTTGATAATAGGTGAATTAAAACATGAAACACAAGGCACGGCAGCCATGCTTTAAAATGTACGATATATCTGTCTGACCTATCTAATTCAAGAAGCCTATTTACGTGCGGCACCGAAGCGATTGGTTAAGAAATGGAATGAGTGCATAAGTGAAGAAAGGCGGATGATCTGCCTTTCTTTATTTTTTCGTTCTTTTAATCAGCTTTACAAATACTGAGGACAATAATAACGACCTCATCCATACACACATAGTTTAAAATTGCATTGGAGCGACCAAGAAAGTCTTAGTAAAAGGGACTCCGGAATTTGCAAAATATAAAGAGTGATTGTTGTCTCTCATCAGAGGGTGTTTCTACAAAAGATTTATGCTTATATAAAATAAAGGAGTTAGCTTCAAAAATCGCGAATATCAATTAAGATTTGATTGAGACGGAAGGGGTATGGTTGAAGTGAATGTTGAATCTTTTTTTCCTGAAAACATTAAAGCGGCACTTAAGAATGATCCGCCCGGTGCATGGATGTCAGACCTGCCAGATGGTTGTATTCGTTTGAGTTCAGGCTATCCTGATCCTGCGCTCGTCCCTGCTGAGGAGCTCAAGGTAGCTGTAGCCGGACTTCTTGATGAGGAGCAGGATTTGCCGCTCCATTATATCGGAAGTCCAAGGATTGTAAGACTGAAGCAGCAACTCCAGAAAAGACTTGAAGATCGTGGAATTCGCGTTTTGGAAGAACAGCTTTTGATTACATCAGGTGCTTGCCAGGGGATTGATCTTATTGCCCGCATTCTCCTTGATGATAAAGCGGTCGTAGCTGTAGAATCTCCCACCTATATGGAGGCTTTAGAGATTTTTCAAAACTATACGAAGCAGATTATTAGTATACCTATAGATGAAAATGGACTCCAAACGTACCTATTAAAAGAAATGCTGGATGAAAGGAAACGTAAAGGTCTAACCCTCCCGCGTTTTCTATATACGATCCCAACCTTTCAAAATCCAACTGGGACAACTATGACAACTGAGCGGCGGAAGCATTTATTGGAACTTTCCATCGAGTTTGATTTCCTCATTCTAGAGGATGATGCATACGGAGAATTAGCCTTCGATGAAAATCCGCTGCCAATAAAATCTTTTGATACACGCGGACGAGTCCTCCACGTTGGTTCATTATCCAAAGTAGTGGCACCGGGAATGCGGATTGGATGGATAGCAGGAGAAAGTGAATTCATTAAGGCATTAGAGTGGTTTAAAAAAGATTTAGACCATCCATTTGCTCAAAGTACAATGGCTGTATACTTAGAAAACACGGATTTTGAGAAACGAATCGACCTTCTGAAAAATGTGTATCGTGCTAAATGTACTGCGTTAATCCATTCGTTGGAACAATTCCTTCCAGAATCCGTTTCCTGGTATGTACCAGATGGTGGTTACTTTGTATGGGTGAGAATTCCAGGTATGGATACGTCGCAATTATTATCACAGGCTCTAACTGAGGGTGTTTCGTATGTTCCAGGGAAGTACTTTTGCTTGGATGAAAAGGATGGAACCGAGTTTCTCCGGCTCTCGTTCAGTTATGCTAATGAGGAAGAAATAATCGAGGGAACTAGAAGACTAGGACAGCTTATCGCATCTTTTTTTCATAAAATGTCCTGAACGATTGTTAGTTTTAAATTTGAATGCGCCTACTTCCTTAAAGGGGGTAGGCTTTTTTTATAAAAGGATTCTTTATCTCTTTCGCGATGATCATATCGACAAATTCTTTCAAATCTTAGCTGGGATATGCATGCAAAGAAGTGGCATCTGGGCAAATACATATTCACATGTTCTTTCAAACATGCAAGAAGAAGTGGTTTTAATTAGATGAAATCATTAAATTGTGACCGTTTTTATGACCAAAATATGATCAGTGCGCGACGTTTTTCTTTTAAGATAAAGAAAAAAACCCTTGCTACACAAGGGTTTTTCGGATATGGAGCATAGCGGGATCGAACCGCTGACCTCTACGCTGCCAGCGTAGCGCTCTCCCAGCTGAGCTAATGCCCCGAATTGAGGTACAATAATTATTTTATCGGATTTTGGGGAAAAGTCAATATAAAAAATGAGATTTTTGCAAAAACGATAAAAAAACCGTTTGATAGTAGTCAAACGGTTCTTTTATTATGAATTTTCGATTTCTACCCGTGCAATTTCCTTGAGATTGGAGACGGTGTAATACACTTCAGATGTTCTAACTTTATGATCGACCAAAACTTTAAGTGTCAAAAGGTGGTGGTCTTCTTCTACATCTTTGATTCTAAGGTTCTTGATGAATATTTTTTCCTCTTTGATTTTTTTCAATACGACGGCAATGTCATCTTTGTTTTTGACCACCAGCTGCAGAAAGATTTCTTTTTGCCGTAACTTCATCGGTCCGAGCCAGGTGACCATTGCTGGCACCAATTCGACACTGATGATCAATAGTATGACGCCAGCTATTGCCTCAAGAAAAAATCCTGCTCCTACGGCAATCCCGATTCCGGCCGCTCCCCATATGATGGCGGCTGTCGTTAAACCGGATATGCTGTTGTTGCCCCGCCGGAGAATGACGCCTGCCCCGATAAAGCCGACGCCAGAAACAATCTGAGCGGCTAGACGCAAGGGGTCCATTGTTATATTTACGTCGTCACTTCCTGGGAACTTATAAGCGGACTCCATGGAAACGATCGTTAATAAACAGCTGACTATTGAAATGACCAGGCTTGTTTTTAATCCAACGGGTTTTCGTTTCATTTCTCGCTCTAGTCCGATAATTAGTCCTAGGAGAGCTGAAATCCCCAATTTGATAAGGATTTGCAGTTCCGATTGAGGGTCGAATGTCCATTCCATTTTGTTTCACCACTTCCGAATTATTATCGAAGAAAAAGATCGTCTGTTGCCATATACCCGTTTTTCAAAAAAGCTTACCCTATTAATTTTAACATAGTAGAATAGAGTTCAATGTTAAGTAATTCCCTTTGATAGGAGGAGTTTGAAATGCAAATGCCAAAAGTGAATCCTTATGTTGCGTTGGCGATTGGTGTGGCATCCGTTTCATTTTCGGCCATCCTTGTTAAATTAGCGACTGCTCCATCGGGTGTTATAGCCTTTTACCGTTTATTATTTACTGTCCTTCTTATGCTGCCGTTTTTCTTGGTGAAATACCGCCATGAACTTAAATTCATTGGTAAAAAGGATTGGTTGTATTCGATTGCTGCAGGAGTGTTCTTGGCTTTTCATTTTATTTTATGGTTTGAATCGCTTAATTACACGTCTGTTGCGAGTTCAACTGTACTTGTCACCCTCCAGCCTTTATTTGCTTTTGCCGGAGCCTATTTGTTTTTTAAAGAAAGGTTTTCAATGAAGGCAATATTGAGCGGCATCATTGCGATAGCAGGCAGCCTTGTCATTAGCTGGGGAGATTTGAGAATCAGCGGCATGGCGCTTTGGGGAGATATTCTTTCGCTAATCGCATGTGCGCTTGTAACCGGTTATTTATTATTTGGGCAAAATGTTCGAAAACGCATCTCTTCTATAACATATACATTTGTCGTGTATGCTATCAGTGCAGTCACTTTGTTTTTTTATGTGATCTTCAAGGGAGAGGCATTGGCACCATATCCTGCTGCCGATTGGATCTATTTTGTTTTGCTTGCGATTTTTCCGACATTATTAGGACATTCTTTATTCAATTGGTCATTAAAGTGGTTAAGCACTTCGACTCTTTCGATGGGAATCTTACTTGAACCGGTTGGAGCGACGGTTCTGGCTTATTTCATATTAGATGAACCGATACTATGGACGCAGGTCCTGGGAGGTACCATCATATTGGGCGGTTTGATGATGTTCCTGAAGGATGAAAAGAAAAGTAGGGTACAGGAAGAAACGCAAGTCTCCGTATAAAAGCAGTAAGTCTCCTGACTTACTGCTTTTATTTAATAGGGATGAAACAAATAGGTGATTCGTGTGAAAATCATAGCGAAAGTAAAGCTGAATAAAAACGTCGTACCATTCACCTTTCCTTGTTCTCTGCTGAACCTGATGGCTTCATAAAAAGCAGTACTGAATAAGTAAAGGGCCATACTGTAAGAAATGAGTAATCCGATTAATGATAGATTCATTGCTTCACCTCATGGGAAAAGATATCTTTATATGTCTATTTGTGTTTCTTTGGAAATATGCTTCGTTTATTCATGTACCATGCTATTGGCCAAGGAAGCAGGGGGGGATGATAATGAAGGATATTATAGAGGGAAAAAGAAAAAAACGTTTTTTTGAAAAAAGTTTTAAAAAACATATTGCAAACATTTTTGGTACATGGTATATTATTTCTTGTCGCTAAGACAGCAACTTAAACAGCTAACAAGTTGTTGAAAAATATTTTTAAAAAAGTTGTTGACGAAACGTGACACAATGTGTTACATTATAGAGGTCGCTTCTGAGAGAAACGACAGAAATTGCTCTTTGAAAACTGAACAAAACAAAGCGCCAACGTTAAATTTTAAGTGAGCATACACTATCAAAAAAGCAAAATGAGCAAGTCAAACATTTCTTCGGAGAGTTTGATCCTGGCTCAGGACGAACGCTGGCGGCGTGCCTAATACATGCAAGTCGAGCGAATCGATGGGAGCTTGCTCCCTGAGATTAGCGGCGGACGGGTGAGTAACACGTGGGCAACCTGCCTATAAGACTGGGATAACTTCGGGAAACCGGAGCTAATACCGGATACGTTCTTTTCTCGCATGAGAGAAGATGGAAAGACGGTTTCGGCTGTCACTTATAGATGGGCCCGCGGCGCATTAGCTAGTTGGTGAGGTAATGGCTCACCAAGGCGACGATGCGTAGCCGACCTGAGAGGGTGATCGGCCACACTGGGACTGAGACACGGCCCAGACTCCTACGGGAGGCAGCAGTAGGGAATCTTCCGCAATGGACGAAAGTCTGACGGAGCAACGCCGCGTGAACGAAGAAGGCCTTCGGGTCGTAAAGTTCTGTTGTTAGGGAAGAACAAGTACCAGAGTAACTGCTGGTACCTTGACGGTACCTAACCAGAAAGCCACGGCTAACTACGTGCCAGCAGCCGCGGTAATACGTAGGTGGCAAGCGTTGTCCGGAATTATTGGGCGTAAAGCGCGCGCAGGTGGTTCTTTAAGTCTGATGTGAAAGCCCACGGCTCAACCGTGGAGGGTCATTGGAAACTGGGGAACTTGAGTGCAGAAGAGGAAAGTGGAATTCCAAGTGTAGCGGTGAAATGCGTAGAGATTTGGAGGAACACCAGTGGCGAAGGCGACTTTCTGGTCTGTAACTGACACTGAGGCGCGAAAGCGTGGGGAGCAAACAGGATTAGATACCCTGGTAGTCCACGCCGTAAACGATGAGTGCTAAGTGTTAGAGGGTTTCCGCCCTTTAGTGCTGCAGCTAACGCATTAAGCACTCCGCCTGGGGAGTACGGCCGCAAGGCTGAAACTCAAAGGAATTGACGGGGGCCCGCACAAGCGGTGGAGCATGTGGTTTAATTCGAAGCAACGCGAAGAACCTTACCAGGTCTTGACATCCTCTGACAACCCTAGAGATAGGGCTTTCCCCTTCGGGGGACAGAGTGACAGGTGGTGCATGGTTGTCGTCAGCTCGTGTCGTGAGATGTTGGGTTAAGTCCCGCAACGAGCGCAACCCTTGATCTTAGTTGCCAGCATTCAGTTGGGCACTCTAAGGTGACTGCCGGTGACAAACCGGAGGAAGGTGGGGATGACGTCAAATCATCATGCCCCTTATGACCTGGGCTACACACGTGCTACAATGGATGGTACAAAGGGCTGCAAACCTGCGAAGGTAAGCGAATCCCATAAAGCCATTCTCAGTTCGGATTGTAGGCTGCAACTCGCCTACATGAAGCCGGAATCGCTAGTAATCGCGGATCAGCATGCCGCGGTGAATACGTTCCCGGGCCTTGTACACACCGCCCGTCACACCACGAGAGTTTGTAACACCCGAAGTCGGTGAGGTAACCTTTATGGAGCCAGCCGCCTAAGGTGGGACAGATGATTGGGGTGAAGTCGTAACAAGGTAGCCGTATCGGAAGGTGCGGCTGGATCACCTCCTTTCTAAGGATAATTACGAGAGCGCTTTTGTTTTGTTCAGTTTTGAATGAGTAATTCATTCAGATAGGAAAGAAAAGCATCACGATGTGATGGATTCTTTCTGCTTTGTTCCTTGAAAACTAGATAATAGATAGAAGGCAATTAATTTTTTTCAAAGCATCTGTAAGATCTTTTTAACGGTTAAGTTAGAAAGGGCGCACGGTGGATGCCTTGGCACTAGGAGCCGATGAAGGACGGGACTAACACCGATATGCTTCGGGGAGCTGTAAGTAAGCTTTGATCCGGAGATTTCCGAATGGGGAAACCCACTGTTCGTAATGGAACAGTATCTTTACCTGAATACATAGGGTACTGAAGGCAGACCCGGGGAACTGAAACATCTAAGTACCCGGAGGAAGAGAAAGCAAATGCGATTTCCTGAGTAGCGGCGAGCGAAACGGAATTAGCCCAAACCAAGAGGCTTGCCTCTTGGGGTTGTAGGACACTCAACATGGAGTTACAAAGGAACGGGGTAAATGAAGTGACCTGGAAAGGTCCGTCAAAGAAGGTAAAAACCCTGTAGTTGAAACTTCGTTCCCTCCTGAGTGGATCCTGAGTACGGCGGGACACGAGAAATCCCGTCGGAAGCAGGGAGGACCATCTCCCAAGGCTAAATACTCCCTAGTGACCGATAGTGAACCAGTACCGTGAGGGAAAGGTGAAAAGCACCCCGGAAGGGGAGTGAAATAGATCCTGAAACCGTGTGCCTACAAGTAGTCAAAGCCCGTTAATGGGTAATGGCGTGCCTTTTGTAGAATGAACCGGCGAGTTACGATTTCATGCGAGGTTAAGTTGATAAGACGGAGCCGCAGCGAAAGCGAGTCTGAATAGGGCGAATGAGTATGAGGTCGTAGACCCGAAACCAGGTGATCTACCCATGTCCAGGGTGAAGTTCAGGTAACACTGAATGGAGGCCCGAACCCACGCACGTTGAAAAGTGCGGGGATGAGGTGTGGGTAGCGGAGAAATTCCAATCGAACCTGGAGATAGCTGGTTCTCTCCGAAATAGCTTTAGGGCTAGCCTCAAGATGAGAGTATTGGAGGTAGAGCACTGATTGGACTAGGGGCCCCCAACGGGTTACCGAATTCAGTCAAACTCCGAATGCCAAATACTTATTCTTGGGAGTCAGACTGCGAGTGATAAGATCCGTAGTCGAAAGGGAAACAGCCCAGACCACCAGCTAAGGTCCCAAAGTATACGTTAAGTGGAAAAGGATGTGGAGTTGCTTAGACAACCAGGATGTTGGCTCAGAAGCAGCCACCATTTAAAGAGTGCGTAATAGCTCACTGGTCGAGTGACTCCGCGCCGAAAATGTACCGGGGCTAAACGTATCACCGAAGCTGTGGATTGACACCATTAGGTGTCGATGGTAGGAGAGCGTTCTAAGGGCGTTGAAGTCAGACCGGAAGGACTGGTGGAGCGCTTAGAAGTGAGAATGCCGGTATGAGTAGCGAAAGAAGGGTGAGAATCCCTTCCACCGAATGCCTAAGGTTTCCTGAGGAAGGCTCGTCCGCTCAGGGTTAGTCGGGACCTAAGCCGAGGCCGAAAGGCGTAGGCGATGGACAACAGGTTGATATTCCTGTACCACCTATACATCGTTTGAACGATGGGGGGACGCAGAAGGATAGGGTAAGCGCGCTGTTGGATATGCGCGTCCAAGCAGTTAGGCCGGAAACGAGGCAAATCCCGTTTCCATTAAGGCGGAGCTGTGATGGCGAGGGAAATATAGTACCGAAGTTCCTGATTCCACGCTGCCAAGAAAAGCCTCTAGTGAGATGTAAGGTGCCCGTACCGCAAACCGACACAGGTAGGCGAGGAGAGAATCCTAAGGTGTGCGAGAGAACTCTCGTTAAGGAACTCGGCAAAATGACCCCGTAACTTCGGGAGAAGGGGTGCTTTTTAGGGTGAATAGCCCGGAAAAGCCGCAGTGAATAGGCCCAGGCGACTGTTTAGCAAAAACACAGGTCTCTGCGAAGCCGCAAGGCGAAGTATAGGGGCTGACACCTGCCCGGTGCTGGAAGGTTAAGGGGAGAGGTTAGCGCAAGCGAAGCTTTGAACCGAAGCCCCAGTAAACGGCGGCCGTAACTATAACGGTCCTAAGGTAGCGAAATTCCTTGTCGGGTAAGTTCCGACCCGCACGAAAGGTGTAACGATCTGGGCACTGTCTCAACGAGAGACTCGGTGAAATTATAGTACCTGTGAAGATGCAGGTTACCCGCGACAGGACGGAAAGACCCCGTGGAGCTTTACTGCAGCCTGATATTGAATTTTGGTACAGCTTGTACAGGATAGGTAGGAGCCTGAGAAGCCGGAGCGCTAGCTTCGGTGGAGGCGTTGGTGGGATACTACCCTGGCTGTATTGAAATTCTAACCCGCGCCCCTTATCGGGGTGGGAGACAGTGTCAGGTGGGCAGTTTGACTGGGGCGGTCGCCTCCTAAAGAGTAACGGAGGCGCCCAAAGGTTCCCTCAGAATGGTTGGAAATCATTCGTAGAGTGTAAAGGCACAAGGGAGCTTGACTGCGAGACCTACAAGTCGAGCAGGGACGAAAGTCGGGCTTAGTGATCCGGTGGTTCCGCATGGAAGGGCCATCGCTCAACGGATAAAAGCTACCCCGGGGATAACAGGCTTATCTCCCCCAAGAGTCCACATCGACGGGGAGGTTTGGCACCTCGATGTCGGCTCATCGCATCCTGGGGCTGTAGTCGGTCCCAAGGGTTGGGCTGTTCGCCCATTAAAGCGGTACGCGAGCTGGGTTCAGAACGTCGTGAGACAGTTCGGTCCCTATCCGTCGCGGGCGCAGGAAATTTGAGAGGAGCTGTCCTTAGTACGAGAGGACCGGGATGGACGCACCGCTGGTGTACCAGTTGTCTTGCCAAAGGCATAGCTGGGTAGCTACGTGCGGACGGGATAAGTGCTGAAAGCATCTAAGCATGAAGCCCCCCTCAAGATGAGATTTCCCATGGCGCAAGCTAGTAAGATCCCTGAAAGATGATCAGGTTGATAGGTCAGAGGTGGAAGCGTGGCGACATGTGGAGCTGACTGATACTAATAGATCGAGGACTTAACCAACGCTTTAAAAAAATGAAATACCTTCTTATTATCTAGTTTTGAAGGAATGAAAATTTCTTCTTGCATTTTTTCGAAAAGACGTTATAATAATATATGTCTTGAAAAAATGTTAACATTGTTTGGTGACGATAGCGAAGAGGTCACACCCGTTCCCATTCCGAACACGGCAGTTAAGCTCTTCAGCGCCGATGGTAGTTGGGGGTTTCCCCCTGTGAGAGTAGGACGTCGCCAAGCAGGTTTTATATGGAGGATTAGCTCAGCTGGGAGAGCATCTGCCTTACAAGCAGAGGGTCGGCGGTTCGATCCCGTCATCCTCCACCATTTTACACCTGCCGGTGTAGCTCAACTGGTAGAGCAACTGACTTGTAATCAGTAGGTTGGGGGTTCAAGTCCTCTTGCCGGCACCATTTTTTGAAATAGTACAAGCACGAGCCATTAGCTCAGTTGGTAGAGCATCTGACTTTTAATCAGAGGGTCGAAGGTTCGAATCCTTCATGGCTCACCATTTTATATGCGGGTGTGGCGGAATTGGCAGACGCACCAGACTTAGGATCTGGCGCCGCAAGGCGTGGGGGTTCAAGTCCCTTCACCCGCATCTTTCATGCGGAAGTAGTTCAGTGGTAGAATACAACCTTGCCAAGGTTGGGGTCGCGGGTTCGAATCCCGTCTTCCGCTCCACTTTTCGTATGTGCCGGGGTGGCGGAACTGGCAGACGCACAGGACTTAAAATCCTGCGGTAGGTGACTACCGTACCGGTTCGATTCCGGTCCTCGGCACCATCTTAATATGCGCCCGTAGCTCAATTGGATAGAGCATCTGACTACGAATCAGAAGGTTGTAGGTTCGACTCCCGCCGGGCGCACCATGTTTTATTGCGGGAAGTAGCTCAGCTTGGTAGAGCACTTGGTTTGGGACCAAGGGGTCGCAGGTTCGAATCCTGTCTTCCCGACCACGTGATTTTTAATGAATGGGGCCTTAGCTCAGCTGGGAGAGCGCCTGCCTTGCACGCAGGAGGTCAGCGGTTCGATCCCGCTAGGCTCCACCATTTTTCAATCAGATACTTATATTATATTGGCGGTGTAGCTCAGCTGGCTAGAGCGTACGGTTCATACCCGTGAGGTCGGGGGTTCGATCCCCTCCGCCGCTACCAATAAATATAAGGACCTTTAGCTCAGCTGGTTAGAGCAGACGGCTCATAACCGTCCGGTCGTAGGTTCGAGTCCTACAAGGTCCACCATATGCATTTTTTAAAGCCGTGGAGGTATACCCAAGTTCGGCTGAAGGGATCGGTCTTGAAAACCGACAGGGGAGTCAAATCCCGCGGGGGTTCGAATCCCTCTACCTCCTCCATTTTTTTAAAAAGCAGCAAGTTGTTTTGAAACAACCTTACATAGAGGAAGCGAAAAAACAATATACACGAAAACTTGATGCAAATCGTTTCATTATTACCGTCGCGGGGTGGAGCAGTCCGGTAGCTCGTCGGGCTCATAACCCGAAGGTCGCAGGTTCAAATCCTGTCCCCGCAATTATTAGGTCCCGTGGTGTAGCGGTTAACATGCCTGCCTGTCACGCAGGAGATCGCGGGTTCGATTCCCGTCGGGACCGCCATTTTTTAAATTTAGTACAAATGTGGCTCAGTAGCTCAGTCGGTAGAGCAAAGGACTGAAAATCCTTGTGTCGGCGGTTCGATTCCGTCCTGAGCCACCATATCTTTCATATTACGGCGGTTGTGGCGAAGTGGTTAACGCACCTGATTGTGGTTCAGGCATTCGTGGGTTCGATTCCCATCAGTCGCCCCATTTCGCGGGTGTAGTTTAGTGGTAAAACCTCAGCCTTCCAAGCTGATGATGAGGGTTCGATTCCCTTCACCCGCTCCAAATATGGGCCTATAGCTCAGCTGGTTAGAGCGCACGCCTGATAAGCGTGAGGTCGATGGTTCGAGTCCATTTAGGCCCACCATATTCATATTGTTCCGCAGTAGCTCAGTGGTAGAGCATTCGGCTGTTAACCGAACGGTCGTAGGTTCGAGTCCTACCTGCGGAGCCATGGGGAAGTACTCAAGAGGCTGAAGAGGCGCCCCTGCTAAGGGTGTAGGTCGCGCGAGCGGCGCGAGGGTTCAAATCCCTCCTTCTCCGCCATTTGGCCCGTTGGTCAAGCGGTTAAGACACCGCCCTTTCACGGCGGTAACACGGGTTCGAATCCCGTACGGGTCATAACAAAAAAGGAAGCATACATTCATGTATGCTTCTTTTTTTCATTTCTTTTCATTGATATAAGTATCTTTTTGTTTATAAGGAATGTCTCCAAGCTGGGAATCGATATTTTCTTCATCTAATGTATCTTCATATTCCTTTTGCTTTTTGTTCGGTATATCCACCCTATTTTTTCCTTCGATATCATTTGCTGCAAATCCTTCATAGTCTTCAGGAAATCCATCCGTTTCATCTTCGGTTTTATAAAGATCATTATAATTGTCATGATCGCCGGTGTAATCAGATGGTGTTTCGGATGTACCGAATTTGGCGACTTCACCAAAGCTATCCTCTTTATCCACTATTTCATTTCCATGACGATTTTCAAAATGATCACCCTTGGATGGAATCAATATATCCTCTTCCACTGGTCGGTCTTGTGCAGTAGGCCGTTCTGGGGCATGCTCGACACAGTAAAGAGTGCTTGGGATCGCTTCAAGCCTATCGATGGGTATTTCTATATTGCAGGTTTTACAATGGCCATACGTACCCTCTTCTATGGCATACAATGCTTCTTCGATTTTCTCCATTTCAGATTGTGCATGCTCATCCAGTGCTTGGTTCCGTTCCATCTCGAATAATTCCGTTCCTAGGTCAGCAGGATGATTATCATAGGATGATAATTCCCCTACGGATTCAGTCTGGCTTTTATCCAGAACGGATTGTTCATCATTTTGAATCCTGTTTCCAAGCTCATCTTTTTCTTGAAGCAGTTCTTTTTTGAATTTTTGCATTTGCTGTTTGGTTGCCATATCCGTTTCACTCCTTCTAAAGTCCATATCTCATTTTATATTGGTAAGATGGTTGTATTATCTATTACCCGAATCGTAGTATAGGAAAACAAAATGGAACGGAAGATAGAAAAAAGACTGAGCGGATGAGCTCAGTCCTTAGTGATCATATTAGATAGCTGATGAATAATCCAATGGCCATGAGTAAGCCAAAGAAGGTGTTCGTCTGGGCCGTGGCTTTCATTGCTGGCACCATGGTGATCGGCTGCGTTTTACCTACGAAGCCTTTGATTGCGGCCATGGCTTTCGGGATGCTTAGGAAGGCAAGGAGAATCCACGCTGTTACGTTTCCGGTAAGGACTAACCCAACCAGCCATAGATAAGAGAAGGCAAACATGATTGCCATGAATTTCAGGGCGTTTTTCCTGCCCATCACTACAGGCATGGTTTTGCGGCCATGTGCCTTATCCCCATCATGGTCACGGAGGTTATTGGATAAGTTGATCAACCCGACCAATATTCCACTTGGAATGGCAATTAAGATGGCTGTTGAGGAAACATGACCGGTTTGAATGAAAAAGGCGATCAGGATTATCAAAAAGCCCATGAACAATCCAGAAAAAAGTTCCCCGAATGGTGTATATGAAATGGGTAGGGGACCGCCTGTATAAAGATAGCCGACAAGCATGCAAACCAGTCCTACTGCAGCAAGCCACCAAGATGATGCGGCACAGATATAGATTCCGATTATGAGTGCGATGGCATACATGCCAAGGGCCAAGGTCATGATGAGTTTGGGGGTCATCCCATGACGGACGATTCCGCCACCGATGCCTACGGATTCCTCCGTATCCAAGCCTCGCTTGAAATCATAGTATTCATTGAATAAATTGGTTGCAGCTTGAATCAGGATACTTGCAATCATCATGGCAGCGAATAGTAACCAATTCACTCCATCATCCAAAAGTGCAATCACAGTTCCAAGTAAGACCGGGACAAAAGCTGCGGTTAGTGTATGTGGACGAATTAACTCCCACCAAATCTTCCAGGTCCGTTTAAGGGGAAGTCCGTCGTATTCTGTTTGCATTATTTCTCTCCTCAAAATCATTATTGGTTCTCTCGAAATTATAACAAATATTGAAATGTTGCACAAAAGGTTATCCTAATAAGGATAGGAAAATTAGGTAAGGGTGTCAATTGATTTCGTGGAAGATTCTCTTCCAAAATAAAGGATATTTCTCTTCATTCGCTAGGATTCATATAATAAGGAAAAAAGCAGGCATGAATCGTTCGGTAAAGGGGCGTTTTATTGACATGAGGTTGAATGGAGGTGTATCTTTAAATAGGTTAAAAAGCTTTTAAAATGTACATTTGGGGGGATTTTTTTGGCTATCTCAGAAGAAACTGGGCAGTTTCAGGGACTGGCTTCAGCTATACAAAAGGCGAAGGACTTGAATGATCAAGTTCTATTCAGTCATATTAAGAAAGTTAATTGCACGAACCCCCTTTCATTTTATCAAGCTGGAAGAGAACGGTACGCGGGTGAACGCTTTTTCTGGGAGGACCCTGCAAAGGAAATAACCATCACCGGCTTAGGCAATGTTAAGAAACTCAAAGCGGCATCGAATGCCGAACGTTATAGAGAAGTCGAAAAGAGCTGGATCAAACTGCAGAATACTGCTGTCAAAACAGGATTGACTGATGTAGAAGCGACCGGTCCTTTACTGTTTGGGGGCTTTTCTTTTGATTATGAAACTAACAGTACGCTCCTTTGGAATCAATTCGGGGACAACCTGTTTTATATACCTGCCTTCATGCTATCAATAGTGGGGAAACAAGCTTACTTAACGACAAACTTACTTTGTTCGCCTGATGATTCAGAAAAACTCTTCATAGATATGATAAATGAACGGGAAGCTTTTCTTTTCGAAAGCTTGGATGACACTGGATTGGGTCACAATTCCCTGGTTAAGCAGAGGGAAGTCAAACCTGACGAATGGAAACGGACGGTCGCTGAGGCTGTTCAGGAAATCAAGACGACAGATCTCGACAAAATCGTTTTGGCGAGGGAGCTTCGACTGGTTTTTGAGCGTTCCATCGATTCAGGGAAAGTGCTTGAACAATTGATTGCTGAGCAGCCATTAAGCTATATTTTCAGTTTGGAAGCAGGTGGTGACTGTTTTGTCGGTGCCACTCCTGAACGTTTAATTAAGAAACAGGGAAATGAAGTATTTTCTACCTGTCTTGCTGGATCGATGGGGCGAGGGAAAGATGAGCAAGAAGATGTTTGTCTTGGTGATGAATTGCTACAGGACCAAAAGAATTTACAAGAGCACCAATATGTCGTGTCGATGATATCAAATGCCTTTGATTCTGTATGCGAAAAGGTAATTGTACCAGCCGAACCGAAACTTATGAAAAACCGTCATATCCAGCATTTGTATACACCGGTCCGCGGAATATCCAAGGAAGGTGTCACGATTTTTGAATTCGTCGAGAAACTACATCCTACACCGGCTATGGGCGGGCTTCCAAAAGAAAAGGCCGTTGTGCGAATCCGGGAAATGGAAGGCCTTGAACGCGGCTTTTATGCAGGTCCTTTAGGCTGGGTGGATACGTATGGAAATGGGGAATTCGCTGTAGGGATACGTTCTGCGCTTATACAGAACAATGAGGCATCGCTTTTTGCTGGATGCGGCGTAGTGGAGGATTCGACTCCCGAAAGTGAATTCCGGGAAACGGGGATTAAATTCAATCCGATGTTAAGTGCTTTAGGAGGAAATCTTAATGAATGACCGAGATGCATTGACAGCATATGCTGCTTCATTTGTCGATGAGCTGGCACAAAATGAGATGAAGCATGTGGTGGTGAGCCCGGGTTCACGATCCACACCCCTAGCTTTGTTGCTAGTGGAACACCCTGATATCGAAGTTCATATTAATGTGGATGAGCGTTCGGCTGCTTTTTTTGCCCTTGGTTTGGCTAAGGCCTTAAAGGAACCTGTCGGAATTCTTTGTACGTCCGGTACAGCCGCTGCAAACTTTTACCCAGCCGTCATTGAGGCATTCTATTCAAGGGTGCCGCTTATTGTACTTACCGCTGATCGTCCGCATGAATTGCGTGATGTCGGCGCCCCACAGGCAATCGATCAGATTCATCTTTATGGTAGACAAGTAAAATGGTTTGTCGAAATGGCACTTCCTGAAAGCACGGATGAGATGATGCGGTATGCAAGAACGGTTGGTGCAAGGGCAGTGGCTACAGCGGCAAGTGAACCTGCAGGGCCTGTACATTTGAATTTCCCGCTTCGTGAACCATTGATTCCGGATCTGGAGCAAGCAAAGGAGTATCGGCAAAATAAAATGACGCCTGCAGTGTTGATTGACAGTGGAGAGCGGTCACTGTCCGCATCACAAATAGAAGCTGTTGCAACTACTTTGTCACAAGCTAAGCAAGGGTTGATTGTATGTGGCGAATTACCGCATCCAGAGATGAAGGAAGCCATCGTCGCATTAGCGGATAAACTTGCTTTTCCGGTACTGGCTGACCCCCTTTCCCAGTTAAGAAGCGGGAGTCACGGCAAAGACGTCATAATTGATGCGTACGATACGTTTCTGCGCGATGAAGCGGTAAAAGCGGCTTTCAAGCCGGAAGTGATATTGCGTTTCGGGACAATGCCTGTTTCTAAACCCTTATTGTTATTCATGAAAAAACAAAAACAGGCAACCACTTTGGTCGTCGATGGCGGTGCAGGTTGGCGTGAGCCAGCAGGATTGGCAACTAACATGATTTACAGCGAAGAGAAAGATTTCTGCAAGCGTGTTGCTGAAAATATTACTGATGCCAATGATGATGAATGGCTTGGTTTATGGCAAACCGTCAACGGAGCGACGAAGAATGCCTTAGCCTCCATCAAGGATGAAGGGGAGTTAAGTGAAGGCAAGCTGTTCTCCCTGCTTGCTGATATGATGCCATCGGGATCCACCTTGTTTGTCGGGAATAGTATGCCCATACGTGATTTGGATACATTCTTTTTGAATAATGGAAAGGGAATCAAAACCTTTGCAAACCGAGGGGCGAATGGCATCGATGGTGTCGTTTCCACTGCGCTTGGCGTAAGTACGGTATCGAAAAATACTGTACTGGCAATCGGGGATTTAAGTTTTTTCCATGATATGAATGGCTTGCTTGCGGCTAAACTTCAAAAACAAAACATCACGATATTGTTGATCAATAATGATGGGGGCGGCATTTTCTCCTTCTTGCCACAGGCGAATGAGAGAGAACATTTCGAAACGCTATTCGGGACGCCTCACGGTCTCGATTTTTCCCATGCTGCCCAGCTTTACGGCGGTAAATACAGCAAGGTGCAAAATTGGGATGAGTTAAAGAAGGTATTTACAGAGTCATTTGAAATACAAGGTCTGAAAATCATTGAAGTACCGACAGAAAGAGAGTCCAATTTACAAAAGCATCGAAATTTGTGGAGTTTTGTTTCCCAGGAAATAAAAATGGTGTTAGACAGGGAAATATCATGAATTTTGTCATCAAGGATGTCAATTATGCTGTTGAAATAACGGGAAATGGAGATCCTCTTGTTCTTTTGCACGGATTTACGGGAAATCGGGATACATGGAAATTCCTCATTCCGCTTTTGAGTGAGCGGTATACCATGATCATGGTCGACATCATAGGCCATGGCATGTCTGCATCACCAGCTGATCATCGAAGGTATGAGATGGAGCGAGTGGCTGAAGATATTAAGGATATTTTGGATGCGTTACATTTCCCGAAAGCCCATATCCTTGGGTACTCGATGGGCGGAAGGCTTGGATTGGGATTTGCCTGTTTATATCCTGGATATGTTGATACATTGATATTGGAAAGCGCTTCACCAGGCCTTTTAACAGAAGAGGATCGGGAAATCCGAAGGCGAAATGATAGAAAGCTTGCCGAAAGGATTCTTGAAAATGGCATGGAAGCTTTTGTGGATCAATGGGAAAACATCCCGCTGTTTGAAAGTCAAAAACGGCTGCCGGCCAAAACCAGGTTGGCCATCCGGGAACAGCGGATGGCAAATGTCCCTGCCGGCCTTTACAATAGCCTTCTAGGTATGGGGACCGGCAGTCAAGCTTCTTACTGGGGAGAACTGAAAACCCTTGATTTTCCTGTGCTCCTTGTAACCGGTGAACTCGATCCTAAGTTTTGTGAAATTGCTGCCTCGATGAAAAAAAAGCTGAAGCGGGCTGAATGGAAAATAATAAATGGTGCGGGACATGCGATTCATGTGGAAGATGGAGAAAAGTTTGGTAAAATAATAAGTGAGTTTTTAAAGAGAAATCGAAGGAGGAATTAAGATGACGATACAATGGGAAACAATACGTGAGTATGATGAAATTTTATATGAAAAATATAACGGGATTGCAAAAGTGTCCATCAACCGACCGCATGTACATAATGCATTCACACCAAAAACGACTGCGGAAATGATTGATGCATTCGCAAGGGCGCGTGATGATTCCAGCATCGGTGTCATTATTTTAACGGGTGTAGGCGGCAAAGCATTCTGTTCAGGCGGAGACCAAAGTGTACGTGGGAATGGCGGATATGTAGGTGAAGATAACATTCCACGTCTAAACGTTCTTGATTTACAACGCTTGATTCGCGTCATTCCAAAACCAGTCGTAGCCATGGTCGCAGGTTATGCAATTGGTGGAGGTAATGTCTTGAATGTGGTTTGTGACTTAACGATTGCTGCTGACAATGCAGTCTTCGGACAAACTGGACCGAATGTTGGAAGCTTTGATGCTGGTTATGGTTCTGGCTACCTGGCACGTATCGTCGGTCATAAAAAGGCACGTGAAATCTGGTACCTATGCCGTCAATACAATGCCCAGGAAGCATTGGATATGGGATTGGTCAACACGGTCGTACCTTTAGACCAATTAGAAGCGGAAACGGTTAAATGGTGTGAAGAAATGCTTGAGAAGAGCCCAACGGCACTTCGTTTCTTGAAAGCGGCAATGAACGCTGATACTGATGGCCTTGCAGGTCTTCAACAATTGGCTGGTGACGCTACACTTTTATACTATACAACAGAAGAAGCAAAAGAAGGCCGCGATGCATTCAAAGAAAAACGCAATCCGGACTTTGGACAATTCCCTCGTTTCCCTTAATGAAACGCGTGAATCGATGAGACTGACAGCTTGGCGGATATTCGCCGGGCTGTTTTCTATATCCAAATGGAGGAGGCTAAGTAAACATGGCAGAAGAAAAGTTGCCGAACTGGCTGAAAAATCGGGCGCATCTTTCACCAGATCGTCCGGCAATTGAGTTTGAAGGTCATACCTATAGCTTTCTTGAACTGCATAAATTATCGGAGAAGATGGCTGGCAAGCTTTCTAACATTGGTCTGAGGGCTGGCGATTCATGCGCAGTTTTACTCCGTAATCATATTGATGGTGTTGTCGCTATCCACGCACTATTTTATCTTGGTGTGAAAATTGTGATGCTGAATAATAAGTTAACGGCAAAAGAGTTGTCCTGGCAGCTTGAAGATAGTGAGACCGTTTATCTGGTTTCGGAAGGTACCTTCACCGACAAACTCTCGGATATTGGCGGTATTCTCCCGGATTTAAACCTTCACTTAATGGAACAATTACCGGATGAAGGCAAGGCAGAGATACTTCAAGAGTTTTACCTTGAGGATACCGCTACGATCATGTATACATCAGGTACGACAGGAAATCCAAAAGGTGTGATCCAAACCTTCGGCAATCATTGGTGGAGTGCCGTCGGGTCGGTTCTGAACCTTGGATTGCATGAGGAGGATTCTTGGTATTGCGCGGTTCCGATCTTTCATATTAGCGGCTTATCCATCCTGATGAAAAATGTGATTTATGGCATGAAGGTCGTTTTGGTGGAACGGTTCGATGAACGGGAAGCAAACCGGAGCATTCAGGAAAATGGCGTGACGATCATTTCGGTCGTGACGGCGATGCTGAATAGGATGGTGCAGGATTTGAAGGGAACTAGCTATCCGGAAACCTTTCGCTGTTTCCTGTTGGGCGGCGGCCCTGCACCCGTTCATTTACTTGAATCATGTAAGGAGAAAGGGATTCCCGTCTATCAGTCTTATGGGATGACCGAAACGTCTTCACAGATTGTGACACTGGCACCGGAGTATAGCATGACAAAAATCGGATCAGCGGGAAAACCTTTATTCCCTTCGCAATTACGTATAGAGAAAGACGGCAAAATGTGTGAACCGGGGGAAGCGGGTGAAATCGTGGTTTCAGGTCCGAATGTGACAAAAGGCTATTTCAATCGGATGGATGCTACACAGCAGGCCATTACCGATGGCTGGCTTTATACTGGGGACCTTGGTTATCTCGATGAGGAAGGCTTTTTGTATGTGCTTGACCGACGCTCGGATTTAATCATATCCGGCGGTGAAAATGTCTATCCGGCCGAGATTGAAAATGTCCTTAGTAAGCATCCAGATGTATTCGAAGCGGGAGTGACGGGGACTGACGATGAAAAATGGGGACAGGTTCCACTCGCTTTTGTCGTCTTAAACCAAGGTGCAGAGCTTAGTGAGAGCGAACTGCTGGAGTATTGCAGGGAATCCTTGGCGGCCTATAAAATTCCCCGGAACGTGATTTTTTGCCAGGAGCTTCCGCGTAATGGCGCGAGCAAGCTTCTGAGAAGGGAACTGAAGAAGGGAATGGGGGAATGGCAATGAAGTTATCCTCCATTTCACTAAAGCTCATTAAGGCCCCATTAAAGCGGCCATTTAAGACGCATCTCGAAACGGTAAGCGACCGGGAAGTGATAATTGTCGAAGCCATGGATGAAGATGGATTGATTGGATACGGGGAAGCGGTGCCATTTGCAAGTCCTTGGTATACCGAGGAAACGATCAAAACATGCTTTCATATGTTGGATGACTTCTTAATACCGCTGACATTGGCAAGTCAGATCAAGCATCCTGATGAGCTGCCGAACTTATGGAGCGGAATCAGACGGAATGCGATGGCCAAGTCAGCTTTAGAGCAGGCAATCCTTGATCTATATGCGAAGCAGAAAGAAGTCTATCTCGGACGGCTGTTTGGCGGCGAACGAAGTGAAGTGCCCGCTGGTGTTGTCGTTGCTTCCAATGATATTGAAGACGCGTTGCGCCAGATTGAGGATTTTTCCGGATCTGGTTATCAGCGATATAAGATAAAAATCAATCCTAAAAATGATCTGGAGTTAATTTCGGAAATCCGTCGGGCCTATCACGATATCCCGCTAATGGCAGATGCCAATTCAGCGTACACTCTTGATGACATCCCACACCTTCAGAAGCTTGATGTGTTTAATCTGATGATGATTGAGCAGCCGCTGGGACATGACGACATTGTTGAACATGCCATTTTACAGAAACAGCTGCAGACACCCATTTGCCTTGATGAAAGCATAAATTCCTTTCATGATGCCAAAAGTGCTCTGTCGCTCGTAAGCTGTGGGGTGATCAACATTAAGATGGCAAAAGTCGGCGGCTGGACGGAAGCTGTCAAAATACATGATCTATGCCTGGAAAATGAAGTGCCCGTTTGGTGCGGGGGCATGATTGAATTTGGCATTTCACGTGCACATAATATCGCACTTGCCACATTAAAAGGGTTCACGATTCCCGGGGATATATCATCCTCATCCCGCTATTGGGAAGGGGACATAATCGATCCGGAAGTCATTGTCAAAAATGGCATGATCCAAGTCCCCGATAAAGCTGGGATCGGTTTTGCCATCAATGAAAAGCGGCTAAAGGATTTGACTATATATAGTAAACTGTACAGGTGAAACATCAAAGGAGGTGAATGCCCCACCTCTTTTGAACCAATATTGCAAATCCAACCACATTTTATAATAATCCTCTATCTCGCTATAAAGCTAATGTGCTTCATGCTTCATCCATTCGATATCAAGGTATATGGAACTCACCCATTTAGTACTTCTTGGACAAAAACCCCACCCTTTTGGAAAATGATTTTAATAGGATACTAACAAATATCAGTTTGTCGATAAAAGGAGCTCTCACCCCGAATCATGGTGTTAAAAGTTAACTCGGATACTCCTGCCGAATAACTGGCTAGCCAAGACCCCGCCAGATGCTTGGCAGAGCGGAAAGGGAACGGATTTCTGAAAAAGACTGGAACTCTTTTTTATTTGTCAGCAGACTACAAATATATTTTATCTCCAGTATTCCCTATTAAAAATGGAGTTTTAAAGAAGAAAAATCATTTAAATGGCCCGATCAGTCATATTTTTTTTCGTAAAATGGGGCTTTGTCTATTTTTTCTTTACTGGATTATTTTGTATAATGAAATAAAAAGTATGCAAACAAGGGAAAGGGAGGGGAGAGCATATGAAAAGACCGTACCTTATTGCGGAAATTCTACTAAGAAGAGGCATGCCGGACTATGTCATAAAAGAAGTGACGGCATTGGCGGAGTGTGAACTGTTTCTTTTGAAGAGAAAGTGGGGCCTATATGATCGAAAGACGGGTGCGTAAAATGAATAAAAGGTAAAAGGGAACCGTTTCGGTTCTAGCCGGTCCCCATGCGTTTTAAGGTTTTTGAAGCCGGTACCTATTGACTGGACGGCCAATGCTGCCGTACTGAACGTCAAGCTGAAGGACTTCTTCGCCATGCAAGTATTCAAGATAGCGCCTTGCAGTAACTCTGGCGATTCCAATCCCATCAGCCACTTCTTCCGCAGATAAAGATCCAGGCTGGGTCTTTATGAATTTCGTCACTTGCTCAAGAGTCGCGCCATTCAATCCTTTCGGAACATCATATTTCGGACTCGATTCAGAAGGTGTTTTGTTTTGAAAGAGAATTCGGTCAAGCTGATTTTGAGAGATTTGATGGTCAGGTTCAACCTCCATCCGAAAAGCAAAATATTGTTCAAGCGTATGTTTTAGCCTTTCGAATTTGAATGGCTTGATTAAATAGTCAAAAGCCCCGTTCTGTACCATTTTTCGGATCGTTTTCTGATCATTTGCCGCTGAAATGATGATGACATCCACATCAATTTGCTCTTTTCTTATTTGATAAAGTGTATCTACCCCGTTTAAAGATGGGATGAAGATGTCCAAAATCACAAGTTCGGGTTTAGACTCCCTGATTTTTTTTAGACCATCAAGCCCATTGGAAGCTGTATCAACTACTTTAAAGGCAGACAGGCGCTCGATGAACTGTTTGTTGACCTCTTGTACCATTGGGTCGTCTTCAATTAAAAGTACACGAATTTCATTAGTCATTTTGGTTCTCCTCTATATCGTGCATGGGAAAAGAAAGAAAAAAGCTTGTTCCTTCATTAGGGCGTGTCGTGAATTTCATTTCGCCGTTCGCTTTTTTTACAATTTGGTCTATTAGGTAAAGACCAATTCCTGATCCTTCCGCACCTTTTGTTGTAAAACCATATTCGAATATATCTTTATGAATGTCCTCGGGAATACCGGGTCCATTATCCTCAAGCACGATTTGACAATTACGTTCATCCTGGTAGATGGATAGATAAACCTGTTTCGTTTCCTCTGAAAAATGCTTTAGTGCAGCGAATGAATTTTCGATCAGGTTTCCGATTATTAAAACAAAATCGTGATGATCCATATCAGCTGGGAAGTGGTCCAGTTTCGTGTGCTTGTCCATGATTAGTTCGATTCCGAGTTCCCGTCCCAAGGAAATCTTGCTTAATATAAGCCCCACTAAATTATCATCGTGAATGTGCTTCGTTAAAAACCTGGTCAATTCCTCTTGCTCTTCCGTGATTTGAAAAATGTAATGCAGTGCTTCGTCCAGATTACCTAGCTGGATCAATCCAGCTATCGTATGAAGTTTGTTCATATGTTCATGGTTTTGGACGCGCAGGGCTTCAACGAAAGCTTTGACACTAGTCAACTCTTCAGCTAGCTTCGTCACATCGGTGCGATCCTGGAAAATGGCCACGGCACCGATCGTTTTATCCGCAATCTTTATCGGTACCCGGTTGCTTACAATATTCCTGTTTTGAACGGAGATTTCCTGATTGAAGATGGGTGATGACCGGTCGAGCACTTCCGGGAGACGGGTATCATGTATAATATCATTGATATTCTTGCCTATGACCGCACCGTCAATATTGAATATTTGCTTAGCCTTTTCATTGAAAATCGTGATTGTCTGATTATTATCTATGGCGATGACCCCTTCATGCATGGCATTGAAAGCGGCTGTCCTTTCAACCAACATCCGTGAAATTTCATGTGGTTCAAGTTGAAAGGTCTCTTTTTTTATCCGTCTGGCCATGAGCCATGAGCCGCATACACCGAATAGGAGTGTAAGGACCAGGATAATCGCGATTTCGCCTTTCAGATCCTTGATTAATTCCGGTATCGTAGGCAGGATATTCCCAACCAGAACGACGCCGATTTGCTCTCTATCTCTATCAAGGATCGGGACAAAGGCGCGGACGGAAATGCCAAGTTCGCCAGCGGCCTTTGAAAGGTATTCGTGTTCAGCGAACGCAGCGCTTTCGTCGCTGCTGCCCGAGGGGGTTCCCAATTGGCTGAACACAGGGTGGGAATAACGTATATGCTGATTGTTGAGTACAACTATATAATCCGCTTGATGGATTTTCCTTAAATTTTCAATAATCGGATTGAGCTGCGTCCATCCTTCGGGCTCACGGACCAATTTTTGTACTTCAGGAAGTTCGGCAATGGTATGGGCGGTGATCATCGATCGTTTGCCAATTTCATCTTCCCTGACTGAAACGATATTTCCAAATATAAAAATCCCGCCTATAAGTATCGAAAAAGCGACGATTACGAATGATAGCAGGGTGATCTTAACTTGAATGGGCATATGAAAGGATTTATCCATTGTTTTTCCTCCATTACTTCTATACCTAATAGTAACAGAATTACTATCACTTTTCGCTATTTTTCGCGCATTGTATTACGACAGCAAAAAGGCTGTGATAGAATAGTGATAACGTGAAGTGAGCGGTAAGGAGTTGTCGATATGCGTGCATTATGGGGGTACTTCATATTAATTGGCTTGGGACTGTCGATAGCAGTATATATATCGTTTCAATCGTTCTTTACAAGCTTCGGTTTCAATTTGCCGAAGGATGAGGAGCAGGTAGGGATGAAGGATCAAATCGTAATTAAGTTCAGTCATGTCGTAGCCGAAAATACACCTAAAGGGCTAGCTGCGAACCGGTTTGCCCAACTAGTCGATGAATATACAGATCATCGTGTCAAAATTGAAGTTTATCCTAATCAGTCATTATATAGTGATCTTGAAGAAATCGAAGCATTACAGGAAAACAAGGTGCAGATGATTGCTCCAACTACATCTAAAATTACGAGTATATCAAAAAAATGGATGCTATTGGACCTCCCTTACGTCTTTCCAACGGACGCTGCCTTGCAGGAAGCTTTGAATGGGGAAGTGGGGGAAGAGCTGCTTAAGCAGCTGAATACCATTGATATCGAGGGACTCGCATTTTGGTCGAATAACTATAAACAGATTACAAGCAGTAAACCGATACGGCATCCAAGTGATTTTGCAGGAAAGAATTTTAGAATCATGCCAAGTGCAGTCTTGGAAAGCCAATTTAAGCATTTTGGGGCGACAACATCTCAGCTGGAGTTTAATGATACGTTTAAAAGTCTTGAAATCAATGAAACGGACAGCCAGGAAAATACGATTTCGAATATCTATTCCAAGAAATTATATGAGGTGCAAAAATATTTAACGATCAGTGATCACGGCTATTTAGGGTATGTCGTCATGATAAACAAGCCATTTTGGAACAAACTCCCGTTGGATATTCAGCAGCAAATCCAACGGGCGATGGATGATACAACGAAATGGCTATGGAACAAATCAACTGAATTGAATCAGGAACAGCTACGGGAAATTCAGCAAAAATCGAATATAGACATCTATACACTGTCAGATGAAGAAAAGAAAGAATGGATGGAAGAGATGACCGTCATCTATCCGGAATTTGAATCAACGATTGGAACCGAATTGATGACGAAAATGGAAAAGATTCGCGAGAAGCATTTAAAGGAATAATGAAAGCGGGCTTTTTAGTCCGTTTAAAAGGAAAAAAAAGCGGACCCATAAGGACCCGCTTTTTTTTTGACTATTGCAATGCAGTTTGCAGTGTCTTAATATTTTTTTCCATTAAACTGAAGTAATCTTCGCCAGCTTCGATATCTTTATCCGTCAGAACGGAAAGGTTATGGAGCTCAAGTGATTTCGCTCCCATTTCCTTTTGGATGATCTCGGTTAGTTTAGAACTGATATTCTGCTCAAAGATGACGTAATTCAAGTCCTCTTTATCGGCCATGGTTACAATTTTCCCCAGTTCCTTTTGAGATGGCTCGTTTGAAGATGTTAGTCCTGTGACGCCAATCTGTTCAAGACCGTAGCGTTCCTCCCAATACCCATAAGCGGAATGGGAAACGATGATCTTATTGGTACGACCCGACTCGATTGTTGTCGCGAATTTTTCATCAAGTGACTTCATCTTTTCGGAAAGCTTGTTGAATTGGCTATCGAAATATTCTTCCTGTTCAGGCATTTTCTTCGTTAATTGGTCCTTGATGGTTTTAGCCATCTCTATGGAATAGATGGGATCTAACCATAAATGCGGATTGACGCCCCCATGGTCATGACCGTCTTCTTCATGTGCATGTTCATCTTCGTGTGCATGCTCTTCTTCATCAAGATGAACCGTTTCGCCTATCGCGACTGTGCCGACGCCTTCTTTGCTTAAAATTGGTTCAGCTTTAGTTACAAAGCCTTCAAGATTATAGCCAATGTAGAAAAATAGGTCTGACTCAGCCATTTTTACAATATCTTTTTGAGAGGGTTCAAATGAGTGTTCATCCGTTCCGGGTGGATAAACCGTTTCGACGTTCACGTACTCCCCACCAATGGCTTCCGTGAAGTATTGCAATGGGTAAACCGTCGTATATATATCTAAGGTATCCTTCTCTTTTTTAGTGGATTCTCCTTTTGAGTTGCTGCAGGCTGACAAAAATAGCGCAGTAACAAGGAAAAGTGAGAGCAATGCTCGATTTTTCATATGAAATGCTCCTTTATAATTCGTATTGATTACGATTTGGATTTTATGTGTAAAAACGAAATGATTACGATTTGACTTCTGTATAATACAAAAAATTGCAAAGGAAAGCAAGGGTTTTTTCTAATCCTCACCTTTTTTCTTTTTTTCAGGAACAAGGTCAATGCCTCCTGGATGAAACGGATGACATTTAAGAATCCGGATGAGTGCTAACCAGCTTCCTTTTATAGGTCCGAAACGGTTGATCGCTTCCAAACCATAATGGGAACACGTTGGGTAAAAACGGCAGGTAGGCGGTTTTAATGGAGAAATGGCAACTTGGTAAAAACGGATGATTCCCATTAATACTTTTTTCAACACGATGCTTTCATCTCTTTTCGAGTAAATTCACTACCCTCAATTATAGCATATTTTCTAAATTTCCAATAAGGTATAAGCATATTGGTAATCCGATAGATATAATGAGAATTAATTTTAAAGGATGAAATATATTGTTATTCAAGGTAAAATAGAGATGACATACAATTAAGGAGTGAATTAAATGCCTTCAGTTGAAAGCTTTGAATTAGATCATGACGCTGTTAAAGCCCCATATGTTAGACATTGCGGTGTCCATAAGGTAGGAACAGATGGTGTTGTTAATAAATTTGATATCCGTTTTTGCCAGCCGAATAAACAAGCGATGAAGCCGGATACGATCCATACACTGGAACATTTGCTTGCATTCAATATCCGTAAGCATTCTGAGCGTTACGATCATTTTGATATTATCGATATTTCGCCAATGGGCTGTCAAACAGGATATTACCTTGTTGTCAGCGGTGAGCCGACAGTAACGGAAATCATCGATGTTCTTGAAGATACATTCAAGGATGCCGTTACAATTACAGAAATTCCTGCTGCAAATGAAAAGCAATGCGGCCAAGCAAAATTGCATGATCTTGAAGGAGCTAAGAAATTAATGAATTTCTGGCTTACACAAGATAAAGAAGAACTTCATAAAGTTTTCGGTTAATGAAAAAGGTTCCCGTCATTTTTTGACAGGAACCTTTTTTATTTTTCGGATTCTTCCTTATTCCGCTCATCCTCTGGCAAAGGGTCAATGGGATCCACTGTATGCTTGTAGCTGTAACCTTTTCCGATGGTTAGGACGGATAATGCCAATACAATCAAAATCACAATAATGGAGATAACTAAAACCGTAATCATACTTTACAGCCCCTAACGTTCACAATTTAGATTCATTTTAGCATAAGAACCGAATTAGATAATGTTTCAATTTTTGAATAGAGGGAATTATAAAGGTATAACCAACTTACGGAGGTAGATATTTATGGCTCAGAAAAAATTAGGAACTTTAGTGAATAAGGAAATTGCAAACTTCAGTGTTCTTTATACGAAAATTCATAATTACCACTGGTTCGTGAATGGACCGCACTTCTTTGAACTTCATCAAAAATTGGAAGAGCTATATAAAGAAGTGACAACCAATTATGACGAACTGGCTGAAAGACTATTGGCCATTGGTGAAAAACCGGTCGCTACCCTTAAAGAATACTTGGAATTAACCACGATTGAAGAAGCGACAGGGAAAGAAAATACAGAAGATATGGTTCAAAGTGTCATCAGTGATTTTGAGAAGCTTTCCGAAGAGTTCTTGGAAATTATCGAAGTTGCGGAACAAGAAGATCCGGTTACGGCTGATATGCTGACAGGCATGAAGAAAAGCTTAAACAAACATGCTTGGATGTTACGTGCGTATTTAGGACATTAAGGTTTAAGGAAAAGCTCTACTTCGGTAGGGTTTTTTTTTGGGAGGAAAAAAACTAAAACAACAAAAAGGCATCCATCAAGAGAGGGACACCTGACAAGTATGTATTAATGAATATTCCGTGGCGGAAAATGTGTAGGTTTCGTGTCGTTCATGCTATTTTGTGCGAACTTCCCTTTTAAAGTTTCAATAATGTAAAGGCCCATTAGATTGGTTAGTTCCTGATCATCCATCTCTTGAAGCAATTCGAAAATTTCCTTGCGATCCAGTTGTTCCAGAACGGCAAAAGTAAGCATATCAATATCTTCTTCATCACCAGTCATCTTATTGCGGTACATATTGTATAATTCTTCAATTAACTTCAAAACTCTCACCTCACATTTATTAGAAATCCGTTATCTCTTTATATGTAGGTTATCAAAAAAACCTCTGGGTGCATATAAAAATCTGAAGGGATGCTTGGGCTTATTATATGTTTTACCCTTTGAAAGATACTTTAATCTATTATTTAACATCTTTGTTCTTCTTTAAGCAATATTTTCCATTGTATGAAGTGGGGAATTACGTGAAAAAATAAGCGTAGGATTTATGGAAAGGGTGGATGAATGTGTCTGAAAACAGGAAAAAGTATTACATTTGGCTTCCGAATGGGCAGATAACACAAGATAGGGAAAGTTCTCCATGGAATTTCGAAATCGAGGCGACTGATAATGAAGTCATCAAGTTACGTGAGTTATTTGATTATAATTATTCAGTAGGGGAAGAAAACTTTTACCGGGCGCATGTCCCATACCTACAATATCATTTTGACCGGGAAAATGATAAACAGGACATCACACTCCAAAAAATTTACGAGATGATTTATGCACTAGGTACTGAAGAAGGAAGACGGCATATAGAAAGTATGGGGATTTTACAGGCAAAACCAACAGACGATGGCCTCGAATATTGAGGTACCATCGTTTTTTGATGTGATGGAGATTCTTGCTGGATTATAATGAAAGATGGATCCAATAAAAATCAGCATTATTTCTTACATGGGGAGAAGGGGAAAAATGAAACGCTTTTTAGATAAGAACGGATATAAGGTGGAATACTCCGAGGATCCTGTTTTTGGTGAGTCCTGGCATGTTTTTGTGCTAAGCAGGTATAAGGGAATGTGGGTATTGACCAAACACAGAGAGCGGGGGCTGGAGTTCCCGGGAGGTAAGCGGGAAGCAGGGGAGTCGATAGAACAAACAGCCATACGGGAAGTGTATGAAGAAACAGGGGGGGTAGTGGAGGAGCTGCAATTTTTGGGACAATATAAAGTGCATGACCCAGTTAAGCCATTCGTTAAATCGATATACTATGCTTCTTTGCGTGAGGTCGAAAAGAAGGAAGATTACCTGGAAACGGACGGCCCGATCTTTTTGGAAGCATTTCCGGATGTACTGGGTGAGGAGTTTAGTTTCATCATGAAAGATCAGATTGTGCCTTTGAGCTTATCAAGGCTGGATGGCAGTATATAACTGAGAAACGAGTAGATGAGGAAAATTTACGGATGTTTGACAATTTATAGGTAAAAACATCAAATTCACGAATTAAGGCTCGAATTCACGAGTAAAAGCACGAAACTCACGAGTAAACCGCGCAAACTCACGAGTAAAAGCACGAAACTCACGAGTAAACCGCGCAAATTCACGAGTAAAAGCACCAAACTCACGAGTAAACCGCGCAAATTCACGAGTAAATCGCCGAAACTCATGAGTAAACCGCGCAAATTCACGAGTAAATCGCCGAAACTCACGAGTAAACTGCGCAAATTCACGAGTAAATCGCCGATACTCATGAGTAAAGCACGAAACTCACGAGTAAACCGCGCAAACTCACGAGTAAATCGCCGAAACTCATGAGTAAAGCACGAAACTCACGAGTAAACCGCGCAAACTCACGAGTAAATCGCCGAAACTCATGAGTAAAGCACGAAACTCACGAGTAAACCGCGCAAACTTACGAGTAAACCGCGCAAATTCACGAGTAAAAGCACGAAACTCACGAGTAAACCGCGCAAATTCACGAGTAAATCGCCGAAACTCACGAGTAAACCGCGCAAATTCACGAGTAAAGGCACGAAACTCACGAATAAATCGCCTGACATGAATGAAAAACTGCCGAGGGTTATCGGCAGTTTGGTTAGTCTTTGATTAGCTTTCGCTCGAGCAGTTCGACAAGTTGATACATGATGGTGGCAAAGACGGCGATGATCATCAAGGCAAGCATGACGAGGGTGAAGTTGAAGACTTGAAAGCCATAAATGATCAGGTAGCCCAGTCCTTTCGCCGAGACAAGGAATTCTCCGACGATGACGCCGACCCAGGAGAGGCCGACATTCACTTTCAATGTCGAGATGATCGTTGGGAATGAGGCGGGTAATATGGCTTCCCGAAAAGCTTGTGTTCTTGTGGCTCCAAAAGTTTGGAGCACCTTCAGGTAGTTCGGGTCCACTTCGCGAAATGCGGTATAGACGACGATGGTGGTGATGATGATGGAGATGATTGCCCCCATCGAGATGATGGAAGGAAAGCCAGGGCCGAATGCTACGATGATGATGGGGCCGAGTGCTACTTTCGGCATGGCATTTAAAATGACGAGATAGGGGTCAAGTGTTTTTGATAATCTTGGCGACCACCAGAGCAGTGATGCCAGGACCGTTCCAAGAAAAGTCCCTATGATGAAGCCGAGAACGGTCTCGAATAGCGTCACTCCGGAATGGGAAAGCAGCGTTCCATCACTCAATTTCTGTATGAAAAGGTGCCACACTTTAGTTGGGGAGCTGAAGATGAGCGGGTCAATCCATTCCATCCTGGAAAAAAGTTCCCAACTACTGAAAAAAACTATGAAAATCAGGATCTGATAAAAGCGAATGAGCCTGTTTTCCTTTTTTAATGAGGTTTTATATTGGTTATGAAGTTGTTCAATATTCAAGGCTCTCAAGCTCCTTCCAGATCGTTTGGAATAGCATCGGATACTGTGGATGGTTGCGTGCATGGAAAGGCGTCAGTTCACGCATTTCATCGGGAACATCGAAAGTTTTGTGCACGCTACCCGGGTTCGCGGAAAACAGATAAATGCGGTCACTCATTGCAATGGCTTCACCGATATCATGGGTGACGAGCACGGCTGTCTTTCCGAAGGATTTCAAGGTTTCAAAAACAAGGTCTTCCAGCTTCAGCTTCGTTTGGTAATCAAGGGCCGAGAAGGGTTCGTCAAGCAAAAGGATTTTTGGATCGACCGCCAGTGTCCGTGCCAGTGCAGCCCTTTGCCTCATTCCGCCTGAGAGTTCGCGCGGATATAATTTTCCGGTGCCTCCCAATCCAACGTCACTTAATAGTTTCAGCGTCTTTATTCTCTCAAGGCCTTCATCCTTTTTAATCAGTTTCAATCCTAATAAAACATTTTCTTCTATCGTCTTCCATGGAAATAGATAATCCTGCTGCAGCATATAGCCGATTGAAAGGTCACTGTTGGCCTTCAGCGGTTTGTTTTCGAGCAGGATCTTTCCCGCAGTGGGCGGAAATAGCCCTGCGATGATGGAAAGCAGGGTGGTCTTTCCGCAGCCGCTGGGACCTAGAAAAGAGACGAATTCACCTTTTTCAATGTCGAGGGAAATGTCCGCGAGTGCGGTCGCTGCCGTCTGATTTGAAAAATAAGTATGGTGAATGTCTTGGATTTTTAAAAAGCTCATCGGACATCCTCCTTACCTTTAGCTATGCTATTTAGTGACTTCTTCAGCAAAATCTGTATTGACCAGCTCATCATGGCTTATACGTGAAGGCAGCTCTCCTGCTTCATCCATGATGTTTTGCAGATTGTTCCATTCTTCTTCATCAAGAATGGGGTCGGTGGCAAAGGATCCTTGTTCTTTGTAGCGGTTGATGACTGTTTCCATCGTCTCGATATTGGTATCTTCAAAATATGGCTGAATGACTTTGGCGATTTCGGCAGCGTCATTTTCCTGAACCCAATCCTGTGCTTTCTTCAATGCCTTCGTGAATTTCTCGACAGTCTCTTTGTCTTCTTTCAAATAGCTTTCCTTAGCCATATAAACCGTATAGGGAAGATGCCCGGACTCGGTGCCGAAAGAAGCGACGATATAGCCTTTTCCTTCTTTTTCAAACACGCTGGCTGTTGGTTCGAACAGTTGAACAAAATCGCCGGTTCCGGAAGCGAAGGCAGTTGCGACATTCGCAAAATCAATATTCTGGATGAGATTCAAATCTTCTTTCGGGTCTATGTTATGTTTTTTCAATACGAACTCGCCGGCCATTTGTGGCATCCCGCCTTTTCGCTGGCCTAGGAATGTAGAGTTTTTCAGCATATCCCATTTGAAGTTGTCGATTTTTTCACGTGAAACAAGAAACGTTCCATCCGTCTGTGTTAATTGGGCAAAGTTGATGACGGGATCGTTCGAACCTTGTGCCTGAACATAGATCGATGTTTCAGAGCCAACGAGAGCAATGTCCGCACCATTGGACAGAAGCGTGGTCATCGTCTTGTCGCCGCCTGCCGTCGTTTTCAAATCAATGCTTAGGCCCTCGTCTTTAAAAAATCCCTTTTCAATCGCTACATATTGCGGTGTATAGAAAAGGGAGCGGGTAACTTCGGCCACCCTGACCTTCGTTGTTTCCTGGTCCTTGTTGCCGCATGCTCCGAGCGGGATCACCAGCATACACAGAAGTAAAAATATGACACCTGCTTTACACCATTTTTTCAAAATTCCTTCCTCCTTGATAAATAGGTATTTTGCCTACCTTATCGTATGAATGGAAGAAAAAAATGTGAATGTCTCTTAGGGGATAAAAACAAGCGGATGTTTTACAATAAGATTAAAGAGAAAGGAGAGTGGAAATTGGAGAACGGGACGATTATTTCAAAACGGCGGTTTCCCTCACCGCATCCACAAATCCATCTTTATTCAGTTACATACATATCACAAGGCCTGAAAGTAAAGGGGTTACTGGCTGAACCGGTTGATGGTGAAATTCACGATGCCTTCTTATATTTACGCGGCGGGATTAAAAATGTCGGCAAGGTCAGGCCCGCAAGGATTGTGCAGTATGCCGTAGAAGGTTTTATCGTTTTTGCCCCTTTTTACCGTGGAAATCAAGGCGGAGAGGGAGATGAGGATTTTGGGGGAGAAGATAGGTTCGACGCAATATCAGGATTCAATCTTCTTGAACAGCACCCCCGAGTGAATAAGGACCACATTCATATCCTCGGATTTTCCCGTGGCGGCATCATGGCGCTTTGGACTGGGATATACTGCAAGAATGCAGCGTCGATTGTCACATGGGGAGGTGTGTCGGATATGTTTTTAACATATGTCGAACGTGTCGATATGCGTCGGATGATGAAGCGGGTTATCGGCGGAACACCAAAAAAATACCCTGATCAATATGAATACCGTACTCCATTGTTTGCGATTGAAGATTTGAATATACCCGTTCTGATCATTCATGGTGAAAAAGATGACAATGTCGCCATTGAACACGCGTACAGGTTGGAGAAAAGATTGAAAATGCATGACAAAGAGGTCGAAAGCTGGTATTTTCCTCAATTCACGCATTACTTCCCACCGGCCATTAACAGAAAAGTAGTTGAAGATTTAACAACTTGGATGAAAAATAAAACCGAATAATGATAGAATGAAGTATATTCTAAGTATATTGGCAAGAGGAGGAGATACAACATGGGCATGCCTATGGAACTCAATACTATGATCGTTACAAAAGGGAATGAAACCCGAGAAGAAGAAAATATCTTTCGGCTATCGAAAGCAGGTTACCGGTTATACCCTATCGATATCCCAATTGATGTCCGTAAAACGATTCAATCTGACTCAAGCGGAACAGCCGTTATCCAAAAAATTGAATGGACCAGTGAAAAGACCATCATTACGTACCAACTTCTATCACTGAACTCAACTAACTAAATAGACAAGCGCTTGCCGGGAATCGTTTTCACTGCAAGCGCTTTTTTTGGTTGAGTTGGCAGAATTCGACCTCCGCGCTGATAAATCGACCTTACGCGTTGATAAATCGACCTACACCAAAATAAATCGACCTCCGCATCCATAAATCGACCTTACGCGTTGATAAATCGACCGTCGTCATTCGCCACACAGCAAAATTCCAATTGATATTCAATATTCGAAATGAATGACACTGAAAGAATGATAAAATGGTGTAAAAAGCATGAGGTGGGGTGATTTGGGGATTTTGGTGAGTTCTTGTTTAGCGGGTCTTGAGGTGAGGTACAACGGTACACACAGCCTGGACGATAGAATTATGGAATTAATGAGGGAGAAAAAGGCTGTAGCGGTTTGTCCTGAGTTGCTTGGCGGTTTTTCGACACCTAGGGAACCTGCTGAGATAATTGGCGGTGATGGTGGGGATGTCCTTGATGGAAAAGCGAAGGTAATTGAAAAGTCGGGTCGGGATGTAACGGAGTTGTACATAGAAGGAGCCAATCTTACATTATTGAAAGCCCAGGAGGTTGGAGCGACGCTTGTCGTTTTAAAAGAAAATAGTCCATCCTGTGGAAGTGCGACGATTTATAATGGTGAATTCAAGGGGGAGAGGAGGGTCGGGAATGGAGTGACCGCGGCTTTGCTTAAACGCCATGGATTCACGGTTACATCAGAGGAAGGGTTAGTCGATTATCTGGACGAAAAATGATTTAGATAGTGCTTTTGAAAGAAGGGGAATACATGGAGGATATCAATCTCTATACTTTGCTATTTTTAATTATTGCGGGTTTTATTGCTGCATTCATCGATTCCGTTGTGGGCGGAGGCGGCTTAATTTCCATTCCGGCTTTATTGTTCACGGGGATTTCGCCTTCTGCGGCACTTGCGACTAATAAGCTTGCGGGTACAATGGGATCTTTAACGAGTACGATTTCATTCATTCGGGCTGGCAAAGTGAATTTCAAATTCGTCATCAAGCTGTTTCCGATTACTGTGATTGGAGCGGCATTAGGGGCTTTTGTTGTACATTTCGTTTCTGCTGAAATATTAAAGCCCCTCATTTTAATCTTGTTGGTCATTGTTGCGATTTATACGATGGTAAAAAAGGATTGGGGTAAAGATGCAAGGTATAAAGGACTGACAAGGAAGAAAATGTTACTTCTGATTGCCATAATTTTTGCCATTGGTTTTTATGATGGTTTTCTTGGACCAGGGACAGGCTCCTTTTTATTATTTTCATTTTTGATCATTGGATTTGATTTTGTCCAGGCAGCTGGGAATGCAAGAATATTGAACTTTGGAAGCAATATAGCCGCACTTATCATTTTCTTATCGATGGGGACCGTCAATTTTGCCTATGGAATTCCGATGGGTCTTGCAATGGTCGCAGGAGCATTGGTCGGAACGAATTTCGCAATTAAGAAAGGTGCTTCCTATGTACGTTTATTATTCATTTGCGTCACGATTTTACTGATTGGAAAAAATGTCTTGAATTATTTTCATGTGTTTTGATGATATAAAAAATGGCCGGAGATACAAATTTGTATCTCCGGCCATTTTTGAATTCATTTTGTGTAATTCAAGTCCCAGTGAACGCCAAATTGATCCTTGACTTTACCATACTTGGCCCCCCAAAAGGTATCTTGCAGTTCCATTAAGGATAATCCTTTTTCACAGATGGCATCATATAAATACTGGATTTCCGAGTCGCTTTCACATTCGAGGACCAACGATACATTATTCCCGACTTGAAGGGGATTGCTTGGAAACGTATCAGATACCATGATCAACATATCGCCTTTTTTGATTTTGGCATGCAAAACAAGGTCATTCGCTTCTTCAGGTGTTGGGAAACCAGCTTCACCGTAAGTTTGCAGGTCGGTAATCTCTGCTTGGAATACCTCAGCATAAAAGGCTAATGCGTCCTTTGCTTGTCCATCGAACATTAAATAGGGGGTAACCTGATTTTTCATATGAATCCTCCTTCTTGCACATGACTTTCATTTCGACAGAGATATCATATCCTCCTTTATTTCATCACAGGGAATATGATTTGTGTGTTTTTTATTATAAAAACTTGCCTGACGAACGTTCGTTAGGGTATGATAGGTTTATCAGAAATACAAAAAATAATATTCGGCAATGAAAGGTGAACCTTATTATGAAAAGTGATGAAATAAAAAAAGCGGCACTCAAATATTTTTCGATTCATGGGTATGAGGGGACTTCACTCTCACAAATTGCGGAGGAAGTCGGAATAAGGAAACAATCCATTTATTCTCACTTTAAAGGGAAGGACGATCTGTTTTTATCTGTCCTTAAGGACGCCAAGGAAATGGAGCTTTCGTCTTATGTGGAGTATTTCAAAATGATGCGCAACAGTGATCCGGAAGAGACTCTATACGGATTTTTGGAAGAAATGATCAAGATGTTCCAGGAGGTAGAAAGTTTGAAGTTTTGGCTTCGCATGGGATTCTTTCCGCCAACACATCTATACAATGAAATACAGAAGGAGACTGATGATCTTCAGGTTCAACAGGAAGCCTTAATTGAAGAGATATTCCGATCATGGTTATCAGAGGGGGCTTTAAACACAGGGAATGCGCGGACCCTGACATTGGCGTATTCAGGTGTCATCGTGGCCATTATGGTTGAACTGGTTTATGCCGATAATCGAGAGCGGGTGGCGGAAAAACTTGCAGCGTCATGGTCCATTTTTTGGAGAGGTATTTCAAAGTAAGGTCGAATAGCAGGAGATGGTAAACATGTCATTAAGAGAAAAACAACAACAAAATCTACTGGAGATGGAATCGACGGGAAGGGTCTTTTTACGCTATTTGATTCCTTCTATGATAGGAATGGTATTGATGGCATTGAACTTTGTTGTCGATGGTGTGATGGTCGGCAATAAACTTGGATCGGTTGCCCTTGCAGGAGTTAATATAGCAGGGCCCATTTATACGATTTTTGTAGCGATGTCGATTTGGATCGGGGTAGGGGGCGCAACACTTTATTCACAAAGCATGGGGGCAAGGGATTATGGCCGTGCACGCTTTATTTTCACCCATTCCATCATTTTGATTACGATATTCACCGTAATCATTGGTCTGATTGCCTACGCTTTTCACCATCAGCTTGTTTATGCACTAGGGGCCAATGAAGCAACGGCTCCCTTTGCAACGGACTACATGAATGTTTTCTTGATGCTGGGCTTTGTTTTCACGTTGGAAAACACTTTAAGCATATTTGTCAGGAATAATGGCAATCCGAATTTGGCCATGGCCTCCCTTATCGTTACAGCCATATCCAATTTCGTTTTGAACTTCATTATACTTTACGTACTTGAACTAGGGGTGCGTGAGACAGCTTATGGTACGATCTTGGCAGCAGCATTGGGGATACTGGTTCTAAGCCTGCACTTTTTCACGAAGAAGAACACGCTTCGTCTCGTCAAGTTCCGTTTTGAAAAGTCACTATTCATGATGACGATGATGATCGGTTTTCCTAGTTTCTTAGCGGAAATAGGTGTATCCGTCTTTACTATCGCTCATAATAATGCGTTCTCCCGACTTGCAGGCACCGATGGATTAGCTGCATTTTCGATTGTGAATTATGCCCATAGTGTAATGCTGTTGATGTTTCTCGGCATAGGGTCGGCGATCCAGCCGCTGGTAAGTTATTATCATGGTGCAAAAGATGAAAAGAGGAAGCGCGAAACGGTCCGCATTGCCATTTTTACCGCAATGGGGGCAGGAATATCCATTACCCTCATGGGACAGGTTGCGGCTCCTTTCATCGTGAATTTATTCGGTGATTTTTCAAGTGACGTTAAAGAACTTGCTACAATTGGAATTAGGATCTTCTTTAGCGGCTATATCCTAATGGGTGTCAACTTTGTCATGATGACCTATTTCCAATCAATTGGGCAAGTGAAGATGGCCGCCTGGATCACGATTGGGCGAGAGTTCATTTTCATGCTGATATTCTTGCTGACATTGCCGCTTATATTCGGGACGAATGCAGCATGGCTGGCCATTCCATTATCAGAGGTGGTCATATTCTTAACCGTCCTACTTTATTTAAAAAGAAAAGGTTCGAAAATTTGGGGAAAAGCCCAGTTCAATAAAATGATAAATTGAGGATCACCAATTTTGGTGGTCCTTTTTATGCAAGGACTTAGTAAGAGAGATAAATTTAAATATCATATATTAGTTTTGTGCTTTATCAAAACACACTTCACAGAAGAAACTTCCTTCATTTCTTCAATATGCTTTTATTTCAGTCATCCCTCTACGCTTCGGATAACGCATTTTCACAAGAACAACTTCATCGGCTTTAATTTCTTTTCCACAATTAACACACTTTGGGTCTTCCCCGAACATTTAAACACCTCCAAGCAATGTAAAGTTTTAAATCCAATGAACTTTGATATATCAAAACTATCATAAGTATCTGCCATTTCAAATACAAATTAATAGTGGTTTTTTGTCCTTCGTTGCTTTGACTATTTTTGCGTCCCCTTTCGTAAATGAAATTCAAGTGATGACCCAGAATGTTAATGCTGGCGCGGATTCAATAAAAGAAATAGCATTTATTTCGGGATAAGGGCAAATGATAGGTGTGCCGCGACTGAACAGATTTCCGAAGGTGCTCAATTATAGATCTAACTAATTGAAAAAGCCTGCCGGTAAAGTGGCAGGCTGATTTAATCATCTTTTTTTATTGAACCATTTTCATATTGGAAGGGGGAATTTCATACTATGCTTTAATAGGATTTCAACAATCCGCTTTGAAGCAAGTCCATCTCCATATGGGTTGGAAGCTGTGGCCATTTTTTTATAGGCCTCTTCACTCGTAAGTAGGTCATTGGTTAATTGGTAAATTCGTTCTTCTTCGATCCCTGCCAATAATAGAGTGCCAGCTTCTATTCCTTCCGGCCGTTCCGTCGTATCGCGCAATACGAGAACTGGAACACCCAGTGATGGGGCTTCTTCTTGCACCCCTCCGGAATCTGTCAGGATCAGATGGGATCGCGCAGCGAAATTATGGAAATCAATCACCTCTAAAGGCTCGATTATATGCAGCCTATCGTTATCGTTGAAAATCTCATGAGCGATTTCGCGAACGACTGGGTTTTTATGAATCGGAAAAACAACTTGGATATCTCCATGTTCATCAAGAAGCCGTTTCACGGAACGGAATATTCCTTGCATGGGTTTTCCGATATTTTCACGACGGTGTACGGTCATCAATAGCATTCTATCGCCATTCAACCCGGAGAGGATCGGATGCGTGTAGTCTTTTTGTATCGTTGTTTTCAAGGCATCGATGACAGTGTTACCGGTAATGTGGATACGGTCATTCTGTTTGTTTTCCATTAGGAGATTTTCAGCAGCCTTCTTGGTCGGTGCAAAGTGCAAGTCAGCCAGGACTCCAGTCAACTGTCGATTCATCTCTTCAGGGAACGGTGAATGCTTATTCCAGGTACGTAGACCAGCTTCAACGTGACCAACCTGTATCTTATTATAGAAAGCAGCCAAGCTTGCGATGAAAGTTGTCGTTGTATCCCCATGAACGAGGACGATATCCGGTTTTATATTTTTCATGAGCGAACTCAACTTTTCAATGCCTCGAGTTGTAATTTCTTCTAATGTTTGCCTATCCTTCATCATATCCAAATCGTGATCTGGCTTTATTTGAAAACATTGCAAGACTTGGTCGAGCATTTCCCTATGCTGGGCGGTGACCACCACGATGGTTTCTATTTCTTCTTGATGTTTTTTCAGTTCCAATACGACGGGTGCCATTTTGATGGCCTCCGGTCTTGTACCAAATACGGTCATGACCTTTAAACGTTGTTTAGGCATGCTCATTTCCTCCCCTTCTAAATGTCCTCCCCATTATAGCGGGAAGTTCATGGAAAATATAAAAATGAAACAATAATTAACGGAATATTTACAATATTAATAAGGACTTTATATTTCTTTAACTTTCAGTTAATATCTGGCATTTACAATGAAAAGCAGGAACATAACAACCCAAGAATAGAGGTGATAGGCGTATATGAAAAGCGTCCTGATGATCGTGCAAAACTTTTATCCGGAAATCGGAAGTGCGGGAAATAGAATGAAAAATATATATCTCCATTTGAAAAGAAACGGATTTGAGGTAACGGTCATCACATTGAAGCCGAGTTATCCTAATCAAAGTTTATATCAAGATACAAAGTTTTGGGATGAAGATAGCATTGAAGAAGATGTCATCAGGATAAAGCCGGACAAAGTGAAGCGGTATACAAGCAATATGGGAAAGCGGTTGCTTCATTATCTTGAAGCGATGTGGCTTTTCATTTATACAATCATCCGTCTCGAAAAAAAATATGATTATGTGTTTGCCACGACCCCGCCGATCTTCCCGACATTGGCGGCGTTGATCGCCAAGAAAAAGATGAAGGCGAAACTCATTACCGATGTCAGGGATTTATGGCCGGAATCGTTGATAGGAGTAGGAGTGTTTACAAATAAGTGGGTTTTGAAAATCGCTTTCTTTCTGGAAAGGAAGCTATATCGGCATTCGGATTTTATCATAATCAATAGTCCTGGTTTCAGGGATTATATCGTTTCAAAGGGAGTAAAGGAGGATACCATCCAATTCATCCCTAATTCGCTTACTGCGGATGAGCTGACTTTAAAGAATTTGCTTACACCCGTATCGGAAAAAATAATCAAGGTCGTTTATACAGGGAATATTGGACTGGCTCAAGACCTGAAAAAACTGATAGCCGTGGCTGAAAAGCTAAGGGAACATAAGCAAATCGAGTTCTCGATGATCGGATATGGATATCGGGTATCCGAAGTGGAGAAGGAGATCGGATCTAAAGGGCTGACTAATATAAAGGTGATTAATGCGATGAATAGAAGAGTGACTCTTCATGAAGTTTCAACTTCTCACATTGCATATGTAAGCTTGGTTGAAAAAGAGGTCTTCAACAAGGTGCTGCCTGGTAAAATCATCGATTATATGTGTGTCGGAAAGCCCATTGTCGGTGATGTTGCTGGAAGGGCCAAGAAGATGCTCACAGAGGCGAAATGCGGGTTGGTGGCAGACAGCCGAAATGTTGATGAAATCAGTCAGCATATCCTGACCATGGCCTCAGATCCAGCCCTTCGTAAAGAACTGGGGGAAAACGGTTATCAGTATGCTAAACAACATTTTCAATGGTCCAAAAATATTAAAGGTCTCATCAACGTGATGGAAGCGTCAGGCTGAAAATCTGGAAGTGGAGGACAACATGGCGAAGAAAGTATGTATGTTTGTGTGGAATCACTTTACGAACGATGCAAGGGTTCTAAGAGAATGCACAGCACTTACTGAAGCGGGTTATGAAGTGGATTTGATTGCCATTCATAACTGGAAGATCAAGGATTTGCCCAAAAAGGAGAAACATCAAAATGGTTTCACTGTCACTAGGGTGAATAACCGCTGGGAGGCGCTTCATAGGATTCTCAGGATCGTAGGCAAATTGAAGAAAAAGAAGTTTGAAATCGTTCTACTGGCATTATTGGTTTGGAATACGTTGTGGAACTTGAATTTGATCAATGGCTGGGTGGGATCGGGAATATTGTTCGGTTCCCTTGCACTCCTTGCGATCGGCACCTTGATCATGAGTAAAACGAAGCTGCCGACCCTATTAACAAGGAGCTACATTTTTGGTCAAATGATCCACCATGGCCGGAAAAGGAAATATGATTTTTATCATTCGAATGACTTGAATACGCTAATGCAGGGAGCGATCAGCAGTAAATGGTTAAGGCGAAAAAAGCTGATATATGACTCACATGAGGTACAAACGAGCAGAACGGGATATAATAGCCGACTTTACGGGATGATGGAGAAATTCCTATTAATATTTGTTGATGAAATGATTGCCGAAAACCATACGAGAGCTAAGTATAACGAAGACTTATATGGTTTATATCCCAATGTGGTCCATAACTACCCAATTCCAACCAATCCGGAGGAAAGTACGGCCGTGAATTTGCATGAGCTGCTCGATTTGCCAGCGAATGAGCCGATATTGTTATACCAAGGCGGCGTTCAAATGGGCAGAGGTTTAGAGCAATTGGTTGATGCTGTACCGATGATAGAGGGTGGGACAGTGGTTTTTATAGGAGATGGAAGAATCAAGGATGATTTGATGAAAAAAGTAAGCGACATGCATCTGGAACATCGTGTGAAGTTCTTACCGAAGGTTCCGGTCGACGAGCTGCTCCATTATACGAAAAATGCGTATTTAGGTTTTCAGGTATTGAATAATGTCTGTTTTAATCACTACTCCGCTTCTTCAAATAAATTGTTTGAATACATGATGAGCGGTGTGCCTGTGGTTGCCTGTAGTTTTCCTGAAATCCAAAAGGTGGTCGATGCGGAACAGATTGGCGTGTGTGTCGATTCACATGATCCAAAGTCAATTGCCGAAGGAGTCAATTACCTATTGAAACATCCTGAAAAAAGGGCGGAAATGAGCAGTAATTGCCTGAATGCCCGGCAAAAATACAATTGGAAACAAGAGAAGGAAATCTTTATCGATATTTATCAATCTGCCTAACAAAACGAGTGTAGCAGAAAAATAGGATAGGAGTGGTTAATATGAAACTTTGTACAATGGGACTAGGTTATATAGGGCTTCCAACTTCTTTAATGTTTGCGAAACACGGTGTCGATGTTATCGGCGTGGATATCCAGCCTGAGGTTATCTCCAATTTGAATAATGGTAAGCTCCATATCGAAGAACCTGGACTTGAGCAGGTATTACATGAGGTACTTATTTCCAATAAGTTTCGAGCTGCTTTAAGCCCGGAACATGCTGATGTTTTCATTATTGCAGTCCCTACTCCAAATAAAGATGATATGCATCAATCATGTGATTTAACCTACGTCTTAGAAGCGACATCCACCATTCTTCCTTTTATCAAAAAGGGAAATGTCATCATTATCGAATCGACGATAGCGCCAAGAAGCATGGATGATCATATCAAACCGATGATAGAAATGACGGGCCTCACGATCGGTAAAGACATCTTCCTCGTTCATTGCCCGGAACGTGTTTTACCTGGAAGGATTCTTGAAGAGTTAGTTCATAATAATCGTATCGTCGGAGGGATCACGGAAACATGTTCTTATAAAGGGAGCTTAGTTTATGAAACCTTCGTTCAAGGTGAAATCATTCAGACGGATGCGAAAACGGCGGAAATGTCCAAGCTGATGGAAAATACTTTCCGGGATGTCAATATCGCCCTTGCAAACGAGCTGGCAAAAGTCTGCTTCCAGCTGGACATCAATGTCTTGGATGTCATAGGGATGGCAAACAAGCACCCACGTGTCAATATTCACCAACCAGGCCCTGGAGTCGGGGGACATTGTTTAGCAGTCGATCCGTATTTCGTCGTAGCAAAGGCACCAGAGTATGCGAGAATCATTAAATTGGCACGTGATACGAACGTATCGATGCCTTATTACATTGTCAATTGCGTAAGAATGATGCTCGAGGGAATCCGTCATCCAAAGGTAGCGGTTTTCGGACTTTCATACAAAGGAAATGTAGATGATATTCGTGAAAGTCCCGCCATTGATGTCGTCAATATCTTGATGGGAATGGAAAATGTGGATGTAGCCTTGCATGATCCGCATGTTCAATCTGGGAAAATGCCAATCGTTTCAGTGGAAGATGCTGTAAAAGGTGCCGACTTGATACTTGTCCTGACCGACCATGATGAATTTAAACGGATGGATTATGATAAGCTATCGGATCTTATGGCCAATAAATTGATTTTGGATACTCGGAATTGCATTGATGCGAACGAAACCGATGTCCCGGTGGCCAACCTGGGCAATATATATCAATACAAAACGATGTCCATGAAAAAAGCCAGGAATAAAGCGATCATCTAAAAACTTGGACAAACATCGATAATGGAATAAGGATAAAGGGGGCGCTGACTATGGACAGTGCCCTTTTTGTGGTTGAAAGTCAAGCTCTGCAACTGGCACGGGGGGGAGCAAAATGAAGAAAGGACCAAGCAAGAGCTTGGTCCTTTTGTGTACAATTTATTAAGCTGTCGGTCCGCCAAGTTCTTCGATTTCACTTGGAACGCTACCGAATTTCTTGAAGTTTGCACGGAATTGAGCTGCAAGAGCTGTTGCTGCTTGTTTATAAGCCGCAGGATCTGCCCAAGTCTTGATTGGTTGAAGCACTTCGTCAGGAACTCCAGGAACATGAAGCGGGATATCCAAACCGAAGATTTCATCTTTGATCGTTTCGATGTTCGCTAATTCACCTTCAAGTGCCGCTTGTACCATCGCACGAGTGTAAGCAAGTTTCATACGGCTTCCGGTTCCGTATGCTCCGCCAGTCCACCCAGTGTTGACAAGGTATACCTTTGCATTGTGCTCGTCAATTTTATCACCAAGCATCTCAGCATAGCGTTGAGCGGGAAGCGGTAAGAACGGTGAACCGAAGCAAGTGGAGAATGTAGCTTCCGGTGAAGTTACCCCTCTTTCAGTACCAGCCAATTTACTAGTGTAACCACTTAGGAAATGGAACATTGCCTGTTCTTTGGAAAGCTTGCTGATTGGAGGCAGAACGCCTGAAGCATCAGCTGTTAAGAAAATGATTGTATTTGGGTGTCCTGCAATACTTGGGTTCACGATGTTATCGATCGCTTGCATTTGGTATGCAGCACGGGTGTTTTCAGTCAATGAACTATCATCATAGTCCGCTTCACGTGTATCCGGATCCACAACTACATTTTCCAATACGGCACCGAAGCGGATCGCATCGAAAATTTGTGGTTCTTTTTCACGTGAAAGGTTGATCGTTTTCGCATAGCAGCCACCTTCGATGTTGAATACGCCGTTAGAAGACCAGCCGTGCTCGTCATCGCCAATCAGTTTACGGCTAGTGTCTGCGGATAAAGTTGTTTTACCTGTTCCAGACAGTCCGAAGAATAAAGCGACGTCTCCTTCACGTCCTACGTTAGCAGAGCAATGCATTGGAAGGATTCCAGCCTCTGGAAGTAAGTAGTTCATGATCGAGAAGATCGATTTTTTCATTTCTCCTGCATATTCCGTTCCGCCGATCAGGATGGTACGGCGTTCAAATGAAACGATGATGAAAGTTTCGGATGAAGTCCCGTCCACTTCTGGGTCTGCTTTGAAATTAGGTGCCGAAAGAATTGTGAATTCAGCTTCGTGACCTCTTAATTCCTCTTCGTTCGGACGGATGAACAAAGTATGGGCAAAAAGATTATGCCAAGCATATTCATTAACAACTCGGATGGGAAGACGTGATGATTCGTCTGCACCAGCGAAACCTTTGAAAACGAAAATCTCTTCTTTTGCTTTTAGGTAGTCAACTACTTTATTATATAGTTTATTGAAAACATCTTCAGAAATTGGCTGGTTCACTGAACCCCAATCGACTTTATCCTTAACGGATGCTTCTTCCACGATATATTTATCTTTAGGTGAACGACCAGTATACTTGCCGGTTTCAGCTTTTACTGCACCAGTTGATGTTAGTACGCCTTCATTTCTGCTTAATACTTTTTCGACCAATTGAGGAACTGAAAGTTGAGTTTGAACATTGTTTCCTGTTAATAACTGGTGTAACTCATTAGAAACATCTACAGAATTCATATATGAGGTACCTTCCTTTGTTTAAGTTTTTATATTACAATTAGTATAACACATTCATTTAAATAGTCTATACTATTTCTTTTAATTTGTGATTATTTTCAACTGGTTTCGTTAATCAATTTTCCTTATTAAGGCGCAGGAACCGAGTCAATACAATTGCATATACTTACATGGAGTGAAAATTTTATTTTAAATAGGAAGTAATTAAGCAACATATTTCTAATTGGCCATTCCTGTTAGTATGCTTTATTTTCTATTATTAATGGCAATTTTCAACATTTCTATTCGCCTTCTGCCTTGGAAACCCTTTGAAGACGCTGAAACAACCCATTTTTTCAAGTGGGCGGATATGTTCTTTTTAGAAAAACATTGACAAGTTCCAACCTGATACGATATTATCTTAAATTGTACGGATTCTCTTATCCCGAGTTGGTGGAGGGACAGGCCCTTTGAAACCCAGCAACCTGCCATATTGAACTTGACTCCAAGATCGATCGCCGAAAATAAAGCGATGGTTCTTCAAGGAATAGTGGTGATGGTGCTAACCTGAGCAAGGTAAAAAACCCTTGAACGATAAGAGTGAAAGGATAGAAGACAGAATTTTAAACCTTTCCTCATTTGCCAGGGAAGGTTTTTGTGTATTTATAAGTAATTCTGTGTCTATAGTTGAAACTAATGAGGGAAACGAGTTCCGTAAAAAATCAGGCTTATGCCTACAACATACTAACTTCCAAGGAGGAAATATGATGTCAAAGAAACGTCTATTTACTTCTGAATCTGTTACAGAGGGCCATCCGGACAAAATTTGTGATCAGATTTCAGATTCCATTTTAGATGCTATCCTTGCTAAGGATGCAAATGCACGTGTTGCGTGTGAAACAAGTGTAACAACAGGTCTTGTGCTTGTTGCTGGTGAAATTACAACATCCGCTTACGTGGATATTCCGCGTATCGTTCGTGATACCATTGCAGGAATTGGCTACACACGTGCGAAATATGGTTTCGATGCTGAAACTTGTGCTGTATTGAGTTCCATTGATGAGCAGTCTGCCGATATCGCAGCTGGCGTCGATAAAGCATTGGAAGCTCGTGAAGGAAACATGTCAGAGGAAGAAATCGATGCAATCGGTGCAGGGGACCAAGGTCTTATGTTCGGATTTGCTTGTAATGAAACAGAAGAGCTTATGCCACTTCCGATTTCATTGGCACATAAACTTTCATTCCGCTTGGCTAAAGTTCGTAAAGATGAAACTCTTGCTTACTTACGCCCTGATGGTAAAACACAGGTAACTGTGGAGTATGATGAGAATAACCGTCCTGTACGTGTAGATACGATCGTTATCTCTACACAGCATGATGCAGAAATTACGCTTGAACAAATTCAAGCCGATATAAAAGAACATGTGATTAAAGCAGTTGTTCCAGCTGAATTGATCGATGCTCAAACTAAGTACTTCATCAACCCGACCGGCCGTTTCGTAATTGGCGGACCTCAAGGGGATGCTGGTCTTACTGGACGTAAAATCATCGTTGATACGTACGGCGGATACGCTCGTCACGGCGGTGGTGCATTCTCTGGTAAGGATGCTACTAAAGTTGACCGTTCTGCGGCATATGCAGCGCGTTACGTTGCGAAAAACATCGTTGCCGCTGGCCTTGCTGACAAAGCGGAAGTTCAATTGGCATACGCAATTGGTGTGGCAGAGCCTGTATCGATCTCGATTGATACATTCGGAACTGGTACAGTTAGCGAAGAAGTCCTAGTTGACCTAGTTCGTGCAAACTTCGACCTTCGTCCAGCTGGTATCATCAAAATGCTTGATCTTCGTCGCCCAATCTACAAACAAACAGCTGCATACGGACATTTTGGCCGTACAGATGTCGATCTTCCATGGGAACGCACGGATAAAGCAGAAACATTAAAAGCACAAGCATAATCCATAAAAAAAGGTGTCCCGCAACAGCGGGGCACCTTTTTTTATGGATTAATTTTGCCTTCAGGGGGAATAATTCAAGAAATCGATAGTTACTCTTGAGTTTGGAGCTTTCTCGTGAATTGGAGCATTTAATCGCGTGTTATATGCGTTTACTCGTGAAATTAGCATTTACTCGTGAGTTAGGAGCAAATACTCGTGAGTTAGGAGTATTTACTCGCGAATTAGAGCAAATACTCGTGAATTGGAGCAAATACTCGCGAGTAAGGAGCAAATACTCGTGAGTTAGGAACGTTTACTCGTGAAATGGAAGCAAATACTCGCCAGTTATGTACGTTTACTCGTGAGTTAGGAGTATTTACTCGCGAATTTAGCATTTACTCGTGAGTTAGGAGCATTTACTCGTGAATTGGAGCAAATACTCGCGAGTTATGTGCGTTTACTCGTGAGTTAGGAGCAAATACTCGTGAGTTAGGAGTATTTACGCGAGTTATGTGCATTTACTCGTGAGGTAGGAACGTTTACTCGTGAAATTGGAGCAAATACTCGTGAGTTAGGAGCAAATACTCGTGAGTTAGGAGCAAATACTCGTGAGTTAGGAGTATTTACTCGCGAATTAGAGCAAATACTCGTGAGTTAGGAGCAAATACTCGCGAGTTAGGAGCAAATATTCGTGAGTTAGGAACGTTTACTCGTGAGTTAGGAGCAAAGACTCGTTAGTTTATTTTATTCGTTCTGCCGTTTTATAGTATTGTCCTTTTTCGGCATATTCGCGTACGATTCGTTCCATATCCTGGCGATCTTCTTCGTTGATTTCGCGAATGACTTTAGCTGGGCGTCCGAATGCCAACATGTTCGGTGGAATTACTTTACCTTGGGGAACGAGACTGCCGGCACCGATAAATGCCCCTTCGCCGATTTCCGCTGCATCAAGCACAATCGATCCCATGCCGATCAAAGCTCCTTTACGGATTTTGCAGCTATGTAAAATGACCTGATGGCCGATGGTCACTTCATCCTCGATGATCAATGGATTATTTGGGCTTTGGTGCAGGACGCTATTATCCTGTATACTGACTTTTTTCCCTATGATGGTTGGGGATACATCACCGCGAATGACGGAATTGAACCAAATTGATGATTCGTCACCAATTTTCACATCACCTGTGACGACAGCATTTTCAGCAATATAAGCGCTTTCAGCGATTTCAGGTTCTTTGCCTTTAAACGGATAAATAATCATTTTCAATCATTTCCTTTCCGAAGTTAATGTTTTTATGTATTATTTTAATATACCGTATGCAAATACACTTGGCTATTTATAATACCAATGTACAACTTGTTAGATTTCTTTTTTGTCGAAAATCACGAATATGGTTATAATTTATATATATTATTTTAACTATCATGGATCGTATACAACAAGTGAAAAGTGAAAGGGGGATTTCGAATGTGGAAATGGGAGACAGAAGGAGACGCAAAAGGCGTCATTGTCATCATTCATGGGGCTATGGAGCATCACGGCCGTTATAAGTGGGTTACACAAATGTGGCTTTCAGCCGGATACCATGTGGTCATGGGCGACCTTCCTGGGCAGGGAATGACAACACGCGCCTACCGGGGACATATCGATTCCTTTGATGAATATTTAGATGAAGTGAAAAGCTGGATAGAAGATGCCTACGAATATTCGCTGCCGGTGTTTTTACTTGGTCACAGCATGGGCGGTTTGATCTCGATACGCCTTCTTCAGGAAGAGGAATGGGACATTGCAGGGGTGATTCTATCTTCACCATGCTTAGGCCTCATGACGAAGCCGCCGAAGCTCATGACAGCCCTCTCTCATGGTTTGAACATCGTGATGCCTAAGTTCAGGGTAGATTCCGGATTGACACCTGAAATGGCAACGAGAAGCTCTGAAGTTCGTGAATCCGATAGAAACGATACCCTATATATCACAAAAGTTTCGATTCGTTGGTATCGCGAGCTTGCACAGGCTATGAAGGATGCTTTTGAAGAGATTCCCGAAATTCAGGATGTACCGCTTTTGGTCATGCAGGGCGGAGATGACAAAATCGTGAATAAGAAGGCGGTTCGTGAGTGGTTTAATTATAACTTGGCCAGTGAAAAGCAATATAAGGAATGGCCGAAGCTTTATCATGAAATCTTCAACGAGCCAGAGCGTGATGATGTATTTCAATATGCACTGAGTTTTGTTGAAAATCGTTTAAAGATATTAGGGTATGTCGTTTGATCGGTACATACTGCGGGATATAATGAAAAAGCTGCTGAAGTGAGATCTTTGGCAGCTTTTTTATTTGGATTAACCTGTGTTTGTAAGCAATTCGTTCGTCTTGATGACCGGTGCACGGAATACATAACAAGTATCTTTTTATAATGTGGAGGATATTGGCGAATAGGTCTAAACGCGTCGTTTTCTTATTTTGTTCCATGCACCCTTCGAGTGGAGGCTTAAACGAATGTCTAATGCAAAAACACCGTTACTAAAGAACGGTGTCATGCGAGATCATCTCTTTTCAATCGCCAAGATGAATGGCGGATTGTTGGCTTGGTTGATGAAACCGTATTTCAGGATATGCGCTTTCTGTTGAGGAAAGTCCCGTACATAATCCATCAATGCATCCCGTTCTTCAGATCCCCCTGGATGTCCATGGTAAATGACGAGGATGATGATGCCTTCTGGTGCCAGCATCTCGAACAGCTGTTCAATGGCCGATATCGTGGTATCTGCTTGGGTGATGATTGATTTGTCTCCGCCAGGAAGGTAGCCTAGGTTGAATATGGCACCTGTGATCTTTCCGGAATGTTCTTGCCTGATGTATTTGCTCAATTGTTCATGCCCATCGTGAATGAGGGTGCAGTGCGCTTGTAAATTCTCGGCCTTCAGTTTCGCCGCTGTGGTTTGGAGGGCTTCTTTCTGAATGTCAAAACTATAGACATGTCCGTTTTCACCTGTAAGTCCTGCAAGAAAGACCGTATCAAAACCGTTGCCCATCGTGCCATCAATGCTTATATCTCCAGGCTGAACCGCCTTTTCAAGCAGAATCCTGGCGAATGGCAAAATTCGATCAAGCTTCATGTTTGTACCTCCGTCTGATGATTTTTCCCCTGCCAGCTGTTGCGGCGTTTCAATTCGGCGTCAATGGCATTCAAGACATCCCATTTATTGACGCTCCACATTGGTCCGATCATCAAATCGATCGGACCGTCACCCGTAATGCGGTGAACGATCATTTCTGGAGGGATAATTTCCAACTGGTCACATACCAGGCTGACATAATCGTCACGGTCGAGAAACTCAAGTAGGCCTTTTTCATATTGTTTGACCATTGGTGTCCCTTTTAATAGATGAAGTAAATGGATCTTTATGCCCTGCACATCGAGTTTGGCGACTTCCCGGGCTGTTTCCATCATCATTTCGTAATCTTCCTGAGGAAGACCATTGATGATATGGGAGCATACGCGGATGCCGTGTTTACGCAGTTTATCGACACCCTCTTTGTAGCAATTGAAGTCATGGGCACGATTGATCATCGTCGCGGTCTTTTCATGAACCGTCTGGAGACCGAGTTCCACCCATAGGTAAGTGCGCTCGTTCAATTCCGCTAAATACTCGACTACATCATCTGGGAGGCAATCCGGTCGTGTCGCGATGGAGAGTCCGACGACACCTTCCTGGGTCAATACACTTTCATATTTCTCGCGAAGCTCTGCCACGGGTGCATGGGTATTCGTGAACGCTTGGAAATAGGCCATATATTTTCCGTCTTTCCATTTATGATGCATCCGTTCGCTGATTTTCTTAAATTGGACGTCTAACGGTTCAACCCTGCTGCCCGCAAAGTCACCCGAGCCTGAGGCACTGCAGAAGGTACAGCCTCCATGTGCGACGGTGCCATCACGGTTGGGGCAGTCAAAACCGCCATCCAGGGCAACTTTAAAAACCTTATGTCCAAAATGATTTCTCAAGTGGTAATTCCATGTATGATATCGTTTGTTATCCGTTGCATATATAAACGGGTTTGCTTGATTCAAATCAGCAACCTCCTAATTAAAAATAAAGCGCAACATATATTATACAACATTCTGGCAGCTAGGTCTTTTTTTGAAAAATAAGCGTATACTGTATACTTGAAGGTTAAAATTTAGCTGCTATTTTCAGTATATCTAATGAATGACTATATCCAATCGGGAGCTGATGGACATGACCGGTCAAGTTGAAGAAGCGATTAATCAAATGAAAAAGAAATTAGCCGAAAATAATCAGGTGATCGAAGTAAATGATGATGGGTTCATATACAAAGCCACTTGCACCTTCAATTCACCTGCTTCGGATGAACAAATTCATTCCTTTGAAAAGAAAACCGGATTGCTTCTGCCCGATGATTATAAAGAGTTTTTAAAAATAACGAATGGATGCCGTCTATTCGATAATGTGGAATCTGGCGGTGAAAATGATTTATACAGCCTGGATGATATTGTTAATTACACATATGAAAATTCATACGAAGGATGCTATAAAGTGGCATGCATTTATCAAGATAATATCGTGATAGATGGGGAAGCCGTCGCTAAAGGTGATAAGGATTATTTAATGGTAAAAGGCCATATTGATGATTTTGAAGAAGGCGAGAAACTCCATATGGGCTTTGCCGAGTGGATCGAGCAGTTCATTTCCCATCACGGGGAGAAGTTTTGGGATAAAGGTTGATTCCTCAAAAAAAATGATAATCCACTCGTTATTTGCTCAAACTAAACAAGATGATTCCGAATCATCCACATGAGACGCGAAGGAGAGGGTTTGTAATGGCAACCAGACAATCCGTCGATCATTTTTTAGAGCAATGTGAAGGAGCTCTCCATTTTGCAGAGTTTGAATTTAACGAGGCCTCACGGCAGGAGCATTATGATGATGAACAATTTCAAAATTCGCAAAAGTATATCGAAGAGGCTTTGACGGATATGGAACGATTGTATGCCAGTTCGAATGCCCAACAACGGGATATGCTTTCGCGGATGCGGCAGCAGATGAATGAATTGAAAAATGAAATGATTTTACTGCGGCATTAAAGGGAAGCAAGGGAGCTATGGATGCATAGCTCCCTTTTTTGCACGATTTTCCTTGAATTCGAATATATAATGAAAAACCTGTCGATAATGTTTATGTACGGCTATTGCAATTATCGGTGAAATTGACTAGAATTAATATAATCAAATATTCTCATAAAGACTATGATGAGGAACAGTAGCGATTTGATTCCAGTAAAGAGAGTTGACGGGTGGTGCAAGTCAACCTGGGAGGGTCGTGAACTCCCCTTGGAGTTCCGGGTGTGAAGGTAAAAAGTAATGCCTGGCGTTTTAATCCATGTTACGGATGTTTTAAGCTGGGCGGATTTTAGCTATCGCCAATGTGGGTGGTACCGCGGGAAGATATACATAATCCTCTCGTCCCTATTTTGGGATGAGGGGTTTTTTATTGTTTTTTATACGGAAATTAGGAGGAAATCATATGAGTTTTGACCATAGAAGCATAGAAACGAAATGGCAGCAGTATTGGGAAGGCAATAAGACATTCAAAACGGGTGAAGAAAGCGGCAAACGTAAATTCTACGCGCTGGATATGTTCCCATACCCTTCAGGCGCAGGTCTTCATGTGGGGCACCCGGAAGGTTATACGGCAAGCGATATTTTAGCACGTATGAAACGGGCGCAGGGGTATAATGTTTTACACCCGATCGGCTGGGATGCATTTGGACTTCCGGCAGAGCAATATGCGATCGATACGGGAAATGATCCAGCTGAATTCACGGAGCACAATATCAACACGTTCCGCCGCCAAATCAAAGCCCTTGGTTTTTCTTATGATTGGGATCGCGAAATAAACACGACAGATCCCGACTATTACAAATGGACGCAATGGATCTTCTTGAAATTATATGAAAAGGGCCTTGCATATATTGATGAAGTGGCCGTTAACTGGTGTCCGGCTCTTGGCACGGTATTGGCGAACGAAGAAGTCATCGATGGAAAAAGTGAGCGTGGAGGCCATCCGGTTGAGCGCCGCCCGATGAAACAATGGATGCTTCGAATCACGGCTTATGCGGACCGCTTAATCGACGATTTGAATGATGTGGATTGGCCTGAAAACATCAAGGATATGCAACGTAACTGGATTGGACGTTCCGAGGGAGCGGAGGTTACATTCAATATCGATGGCTTTGAAGATACATTCACGGTGTTCACGACCCGTCCGGATACGTTATTCGGTGCAACATATGCCGTATTGGCACCTGAACATCACTTTGTCGATAAAATTACGACAGCTGATCAAAGGTCGGTAGTCGACGCATATTTAGATGAAGTGAAACATAAAAGCGATTTGGAAAGAACAGACTTGGCTAAGGATAAATCAGGCGTGTTCACGGGGGCATATGCCATTAACCCGGTAAACGGCGAAAAAATGCCGATCTGGATTGCTGATTACGTGTTGATCAGCTACGGAACAGGTGCGATCATGGCCGTTCCTGCGCATGATGAGCGGGATTATGAATTTGCAGTCAAGTTCAACTTGCCGATCAAGGAAGTCGTAGCTGGCGGAGATGTGAAAAGTGAAGCATATACAGGCGATGGCCTTCATGTGAATTCGGAATTCCTTGATGGATTGAATAAAGAAGAAGGCATTTCAACCATGATCAAATGGCTGGAAGAAAAAGAAATCGGTACGAAGAAAATAACATACCGTCTTCGCGACTGGTTATTCAGCCGTCAGCGTTACTGGGGTGAACCGATTCCAATCATTCATTGGGAAGACGGCACGATGTCTGCAGTGAAGGAAGATGAACTTCCATTGATTTTACCGAAAGCTACGGACATCAAGCCTTCGGGTACAGGCGAATCTCCACTTGCGAACATTACGGAATGGGTGAACGTAACGGATGAAAACGGACGTAAAGGGCGCCGTGAGACAAATACGATGCCACAATGGGCAGGCAGCAGCTGGTACTTCCTTCGTTATATCGATCCGGACAACAAGGAAGCACTTGCAGATCCTGAAAAATTAAAAGAATGGATGCCGGTCGACATTTATATTGGCGGCGCTGAGCATGCGGTGCTTCACTTGCTTTACGCTCGTTTCTGGCATAAATTCCTATACGATATCGGTGTTGTGCCAACGAAGGAACCTTTCCAAAACCTATTTAACCAAGGGATGATCCTTGGCGAGAATAATGAAAAAATGAGTAAATCAAAAGGGAATGTCGTGAACCCGGATGATATCGTTGAAAGCCATGGTGCAGATACACTTCGCATGTACGAAATGTTCATGGGACCATTGGATGCTTCGATTGCCTGGTCTACAAACGGATTGGACGGTTCCCGCAGATTCCTTGACCGCATTTGGCGTTTATTAGTCAACGAAGACGGTTCGATCACAGATAAGATGACCGAAACGGATGACACGGGCAAGCTTGAAAAAGTCTATCATCAAACGGTTAAAAAAGTGACCGAGAATTATGAAGAATTGAAATTCAATACGGCGATTTCACAATTGATGGTTTTCATCAATGATGCTTATAAAGCCGATTCGCTTCCTAAAGTATATATCGAAGGCTTCGTCAAATTGCTTGCACCGGTTGCACCGCATATCGCCGAAGAGCTTTGGTCTAAACTAGGCCATTCCGAGAGCATCACATACGGAACATGGCCGGCGTTCGACGAAGCGAAGTTAGTGGATAACGAAGTCGAAATCGTCATCCAAATCAACGGAAAAGTCAAAACGAAATTAATGGTGCCGACTGACACTACGAAAGAAAAGTTGGAAGAAATTGCGATGGGTGATGATTCCATCAAAGAACAAATCGATGGGAAAACCATCCGTAAAGTCATTGCTGTACCAGGTAAATTAGTCAATATCGTCGCAAACTAACGAAATCGAATGAGAGCTGTTCCGCATGTTTTAATGCTGGGACAGCTTTTTTTTTCGCGGGCATTGGCGGAACTTAGGAATTAGGTCATGTTAGGATTTTCACCGATTTAAGTCCATTAGCGATGAATCTATCAAATTTTGGCATCAACAATCCTTATAAGGTGTCGATCGGAGCTCAAATATCTTGCTTAATTGGTACAGGAGAATCATTTTTCTGCTCGCTGTCCAATTATATCAAGCATTTCTCATAAAAAAGGGAAAAAATTGGTTGATAAAATTATACAGTGTGATAGTTTGGTATAGTACTGTTATTTTATAACCAAATATTGGAGGCGAAACTGTGAAATTTAAGAATGTGAGTCGAATTACGGTGTTTGTGCTTATTTTTGCACTGATTTTCAGCTTGGTTCCACAAAATTCTCAAGCTGCAGCTGTAACACCTATTGAAAATGTAAATACGATTAAAAATGGGGACACTTTGGACGGGAAGTTTGAAAAACCGGGTGTTCAATGGTATCAAATCAGTCCCACACAAGAAGAAATACAAAAATTCTCCCATATTGAGTTCGAAGTCAATTCGGATAAAATCTTGAATATTTCCGTATATCAAGATAAAGAAAAAGCAGAAAAAGATGAGAGCAATTATTTTGTCTCTTCTTATCCTGATGAAAAAGCTGTAGTCGATTTCCCATATGCTTGGGACGGCACATATTATGTTAAAGTTGAATATTTCGGCGATACGGATGATGAAGGAAATCCTCTACCGGATGCGGAAAATGTAGCTGAATACTCCATCAATGCCCATTCAGTGACATTGCCACCATCTGCCGGGGACGAAGGGGAAAATCTCGAATCATGCCCGGTTGAATTGAGTGTAAACGATAAGAAAACGGGAGAATCCATGTTGAAAACACTCCGCGTGTTTAGAGATGAAGTTCTCACGAAATCATCTGAGGGACGCACCATGTCCTCTTTATACTATAAGGCTTCTCCATTCCTGGCACTTCATCTGGCTGGTAATAAAACGGCAAGGGAAGCCGTCTATAATCATTTAGTCGTCATTAAGCCCCTTATTGAGGATCTTAATGAAAATGGAGCAAGCAGTACGGCAGTCATTAGCAACAAGCAGCAAGAAGCGATTAAAGCTTTATTCACTAAGACGGCAGACGTCGCTCCGGCTGGATTGAAAAAGGATATGGACGGCATTGCAAAGAAAATCAATCTTGATAAGCTTGCCGGTGAGAGAATCGTCGATATCGCAAGCAAAGCGGGAATTGAAGTTCCGGCTTCGAAAAATATAAAGAACAAATATATCGTCAAACTTAAACCAGGGAAGTCATTAAGCTCTGTCCAATCCAAAGTAAGCGGAAAAGGATATGGAACATTATCGGCACCTAAGAAACAAGAGGTTCTGTATGATGATATGTATGTCGTAGAGTTAAAGAATCAAGCAAAAATGAGCACAGCAGCTCTTTCCGGTATTGAAAATCTTCCAGAAGTGGAATATATCGAACCGGTAAAAACGTATAAAGCACTTTCAGCCGATATTCAATCATCGTATCAATGGTCTTTAAATAACCTCGGTGGTGAAGAGGGCATAAAGGGTGCGGACATCGATAACGAAAAACTGCAAAACCTTATTAAGAAACGTAATCTAAAGGATACATTAGTAGCGGTTATCGACACAGGTGTCGATGATTCACTTGCGGATTTGAAAGATACGGTTCGCATGGACTTAGGCAAGAATTTCATTGATAAGAAGGGAAATGCCGTCGATGACAATGGCCATGGTACACATGTATCCGGAATTATCGCTGCAAAAGCAGACAATGGCTATTCCATGCAAGGAATCAATCCAGTAGCTAAAATCATGCCTGTGAAGGTCTTGGACTCTTCAGGATATGGAGACAATGAGAAAATTGCACTAGGCATTAAATATGCCGTGGAACATGGTGCCAAGGTCATAAACCTTAGCTTGGGTGGAGAATATAGCAGGACGATTGAACACGCCTTGAAAGATGCAGCCGCCAAAAATGTAATGGTTGTCGTAGCAAGCGGTAATGATGGGATGGAAGGTCTTTCTTATCCTGCATCATCTAAATACGCCATTTCCGTCGGCGCAACCAATGCCCTTGATTTAGTATCGGATTATTCCAATTATGGAACGAAATTGGACATGGTCGCTCCAGGGACAGGCATCCCGAGCCTTGTACCTAATGGAAATGTTACCTATATGGATGGTACATCAATGGCAGCTCCCCATGTTGCGGCAGCTACGGCCTTGTTATTATCCGGAAACCCTGGATTGAAATTGAATGAAGTAAGGGAAATCCTTCATGAGACATCGGAATATGTTGCTTTTGAAGAAGAAGATAATGTAGACCCTTATGAGGACTATCCACCTGAGGATGGAGAAATCATAATACCAGAAGAAGAACTTCCTGTCGGAAAAGATTTAGTATCCGGATATGGAAGGCTGAATGCATACAGTGCACTTAGTGCAGTGGATTTAAAAGCAAAAGTCAATCTTGTGATGGATACGCAAACAAAACTGACTGGTTCAGCTAAAAAAGGTTCAGTAATCGAAGTGAAAAGCGGAAGCAAAACGATCGGTAAAGGAACGGCGTCAGCTAACGGAACGTTCACCGTTACGATTCCGGTCCAAAAAGCTGAGCAAATGCTTACTGTGAATATCTCTGATTCTTCAAAACTGGCAATCTCTTCAATCAAAGTATTCGTGAAGAAAGGGGAAACCCCTAATAAGCCAACCGTTAAAGCTGTAAGTGACAAAGATACGTATGTAACTGGTCAATCACAAGCGGACATGAAAATCACGGTCAAAAATAATGCAAAAAAAGTGATTGGTTCAGGTAACACGGACAGCAAAGGGAATTTCAAAGTGAAAATCAGCAAACAAAAAGCTGGCACTAAACTTTCAGTCACAGCTACAGATCTAGCAAAACGGGAAAGTAAGGCGACAACCGTAACTGTTCTGGATAAAACCGCCCCAGGTGCACCGAAAGTGAATGAAGTGAACGACAAAGCCACCAAAGTAACAGGTAAAGCGGAAATCGGTTCAACCGTTACCGTGAAGTACAACAATAAAAACATCGGAACGGCAAAAGCTGATAACAAGGGGAACTTCTCCATCAAAATCAGCAAGCAAAAAGCAGGGTCCGCATTATATGCCTCTGCAAAAGACAAAGCAGGCAATACAGGAAAAGCGGCAAAAGTAACGGTTAAAGATAAAACGGCTCCAGGAGCACCGAAAGTGAATGAAGTGAACGACAAAGCCACCAAAGTAACAGGTAAAGCGGAAATCGGTTCAACCGTTACCGTGAAGTACAGCAATAAAAACATCGGAACGGCAAAAGCTGATAACAAGGGGAACTTCTCCATTAAAATCAGCAAGCAAAAAGCAGGGTCCGCATTATATGCTTCAGCAAAAGACAAAGCGGGCAATACAGGAAAAGCAACAAAAGTAACCGTTAAAAAATCAAAATAGTTATAAGAGGTGAAGGCCGTTTAACTTACATGTTAAACGGCCTTTTTATGTGAGAAGACGAATGAAAACACCGCTCGATGATCAGCGGTGTTTTTGCCATGAGCGTGTCTTTTGACTGTGCGTTGTCATTGCATGATGTCAGATCTGGAGTTTCGCGTTTTAATTCTGAAATAGAACCTACTCTTTTTTCTTGTACTATAAAACTTTATTAGAGAAAAAGAGAGGAGAAAGAATAAAAGTCAAAGTGCAGTAATACCAAAGATCAGGAGGAAATAACATGAAAAAAGTAAGAGTAATAGCATTAGGCACTATTTTAGCTTGCTCCATCGGGTTAGGGACGCTTTCAGTTGAGGCTGGGAATGAAAATTCTGGATATTCCTTTAAGATTAAGAAAGAGCAAGCAAACACATCAACAGGTACTAAGTATCGCCAAACGACTACAGAACGGAATACATGGAAGGTGAGAATGTATAAATCAACAGAAGGAACTAATACGGTAACGACGTATTGGCTGGAGAAAAGCAATGGGACGAATGTATCTCCTTCAGCGAAAGTGAAAGCCGGTAGCGGCGGTTTAAATAGTGGGCGCAATCATTATGTTAAAGGCAATGCAGGTGCCAATGCGACCGAGGTACGATTAACGGCAGAAAATAATAATTATAGCTCTAATACCTATTCCGTAGACGGATATTGGGATGAAGAGACAGGGAGAATATTACCTGGACAGTATAAAGAATCTTACACCACGGAATATAATAAATAAAAAATGATGAATATGGTGAAGCCACCTTGGATGATTGTTGACTCAAGGTGGCTTTCTAAAGGGAGACAAAATGAATAGTTATTATTATCGATTAACAAATAATAAAAAAACAAAGTTCATCGTGTTATGTATTGTGGCGATTGTTATTATTGATATTTTTATTTTGATCGGCAATGTTTTAGAGTCATGGATCATGCCCCATCTAGCCACTTTTTTAGCGGGAAGTTCATTAGGTCATATGATGCAAATACTACTTATTTGGTTTTTGCCTATTTTTCTATTAATCTTGTGTGCCGACAGCTATATCCAAGACTATAAAACAGGCTATCGATATATCGTAGCGACCAAAAAAGGGCGATACTCTTATTATAAAACGATGTTATTGGGAAATATGTCATTTGCCTTTTTAGTGATGGTTGGTTGCTTGCTATTAAACATGATTATTGCATATTTTGTATTCATGAATGGTGAATTTGATACAGGGTTGACACCAGATTTATCCCCGGAAAATCTTTTATATACACTCGCCAACAAAATGCCTGCTGTCACCAATGTGGTTTATATCATCATTTTTGGGTTTTACACTAGTTTATGTGCAGGGATGGCGACTGTTCTTAGTTGGTGTTTCCCGGATATAAAGTATACATATCCGTTAAGCTTTGTTATCTGGTTTTCACAAATTTTAGGGCTGAATTATTCATTAGCAATGATCATCCAGCCTTTTAACGAAGTGACCTTGGAAGCTTTCGTTTTTATTTTCTTTAGATCGACCATCCTTTTTTTAGCGATCATCACAGTCGGGTTCATGTATAAGGTGAAAAGTGATGAAGTCTAATCAAAAAAAAGTGTATGTATCACTGCTGCTTGTTCTGTTATTTGGATGTTTATGGATGACCTATAATATTCATTATTTAAAAATCAAGCAGCTAGACCCAGCGTATCTTTTGATCAGTGATGTAAGTGCGAGTGTAGAAGGCTATCTCTCAGTTAAAAATTTACTGATCACATATATTATTCCTTTGTTACTATTTTATCGTTTTTTTATTGAAGATGAGCATCCACATATTATCGTTCGCTTAACATCAAGAATCGACATGTATCGGAGACGGAGCATCCAAGTTTTTATAAGTTCGTTTATCTTTGCGTTCATCATCTTAATGATTAATTTCGTAGCTGTTTTCTTATTTGATAGATTTCACTTTATATCATCAAAATATTGGAACTTATCTCTACTTAATTTAGCCCTATTGACGTGTATTTATTTCTCGATTGGCCTGCTTTATTATTTCATTTTTGATTATTCCAATTCAATCATAGCGATGGCAGCGACCTTTTGTATTTGTTTTTTCTTATATGTGATGAAGAGTCAGCTGAATATTGCTTGGGGTCCTGCCAGCTCCGCAAATGTTATCGATCCTTTATTAAGCAGCGGAATTACAGGATATTATTCGCTAATCATGATTGGAAAAGAATTATTTCTATCTCTCGTGATGGTTTTACTTGGGCTATTTGCGATCGAGAAAAAAGATTTCATGTTTGGTGTTTCTGATGACTAAACGAATCTTCTTAACGATGTTGATCGTCATTTTGTTGCAAATTTTACTATTTGATTATTTCGATGGCTCTAAAACCGATCTTACGGGATATATGATCGTTAGCGGAGTTCCGATCAGTAATAAGTTTGTTGTATTGGGAACATGGTATATGTTTTTTTCTGGATTGAGTTTTTTGTCGTTAGGTTATTTGCGGCAATATATTTCCGGTTATGGGGTCTACCTGATGATCAGGGAAAAAAGCAGGGTGAAACTTGGGCTTAGAAGAATCGGGAACTTAATGATCCTTATATCTGGATTATCGTTAATTCAACTTCTTTTCTCGATCATATTCGCTTTTATAAATAAGGAGGATCAGGTTTTTTTTTATGATGATTTTCAATCATTGATTTGTATAGCGGGTCTTTATATGATGTCCAATATTGTCCTGATTTTCATTCAAATGGCACTCGAACTTCATTTTACGGAGGAAGTATCTTTATTGCTGATAAATGTTTATGTGCTTTTTTCGGTTACATTAGGCGGAGTTCTATTATCTACACAAAAGCTGACGTGGATTTTATATTTTTTGCTTCCCAATTTCGGCATGTATGTAAGAAGTGATGTACTTGAAACTGGCGGAATATCAACAGTAAATGCTTATATCGTTTTAACCGTAATGACGATCATTTTAACTGTTTTAACCTATAGACGATTAAAGAAAATCGATTTAATTTAACGAGGTGCACAATGACAAAAATACGAATTAGCTCTTTACATAAAAAGATGAAGAAGAAGACACTTTTGCATGATATCAATTATGAGTTTAACAGCGGGAAAATTTATGGTTTGTATGGAAGGAATGGCTCCGGTAAAACGATGCTGCTTAGAGCGATTGCAGGATTAATCATGCCAAGCTCAGGAGAAATTGCCATAGACGAAAAAATCCTTCATAAAGATATTTTCTTTCCTGCTAATAGTAGTGTCATTATTGAAAACACTTCGCTGCTGCACCAATATGACGCTTATACAAATCTGAAAATATTAGCAAAAATCAGGAATATTGCCACTGATGAAGATATTAAAGCGAATATAAAAAGAGTCGGCCTTGATCCGGAATCAAAAATGAAGGTTGGAAAATTTTCGTTAGGAATGAAGCAGCGTCTAAGCGTCGCCCAAGCGATATTTGAAAAACCGGACATTTTATTATTGGATGAACCGACAAATGCCATCGATGAAGAAGGTGTTACGCTAGTTTATCAGATCTTGAAGGAAGAAAAAGAGCGCGGCGCCCTCATTCTGTTGACAAGCCATCATAAACAGGACCTGGAGGCATTAGCCGATGAGTATGTAAAGATGGATAATGGAGGAATCGTCCTTGACTCTAAATAAAAGCATAGCCGCGTTAACTTTACTCGTATTGATAAGCGGATTCCTTATCTATAAAGTGTACATTGTTCCATCAGCTATGAGTGCCACTAATAGAAATACGGAAAATAATGCTGCTTCCTATAAGGTGTTGGAATCACAAAACATCATTGTCGGGAGAGATATCGATCAGGGTTATTATGATATTAAAGCTCTCGATAGTGAAGCTGTAGTTGCTGGCAATAAAATGCACAAAAATGCTGTAATGCATGCAGAGCCTTCATATATGAATGAAAATTTCTCAATTAATGGGAAGATTGAATTCAAGCCTTCTGAATTTGAAAAAGTCGTGAAAAAAAATCAAAAAATCATCATGAAAGATCCTGGTCATTATGTGGTCGGTACAGAGATCCCAGCGGGAAAATATGTGCTTTCAAGAACAACCGATAAAATCCGAGTGTTTGTCGATATAAAAGATGAAACGGAAACCGAAAGCTTGCAAACGATTCAATGGGAAATTGACGAAAAAGTGAAAAAACCAATCGAGATCGAACTGAAAAAGGGCTATAACGTATATATTAAGAAAATGGATAAAGATGGTTTTATATCAAATGAGGGCGATCTGGTATTGGAGAGAAATAATGAGAAATTTTAGGAAATTTAATAGTTTGAGATCCTAGCAACTGCAATTTAAAGGTGGTTATTTAATGAAGAACTGGGTTCCTTTTTCGGACAAAGAGTACGACCAAATTTGGGAAAGGATATATAGAGATTTTAAATTTGAGCCAAGTATTTCTGAATTTCCGTCCTTTAAAGTGCCGTATCCTTTTATAACATATGATGTTTCTGATTACTTCGGAGAGTCAGTGGATTTGGATGCTTATGATGACCTCGAAGAAAAGGCATTACTTGTATTTAAAGAGAACACATCATTTAACGAATATATACTGGCACTCGATTGGCAGCACGAATGTTATTGGGTAAATCCAAACGTAAAGTTTGAAAGAGATGAATTCGGTGAATGGATAATACCAATCTTTCCGAATGGCGATTACTATTTCTTTATTCAGAAGGATTTTAAGTGGGGCTTTTTAGGGCATCCATGGGAAAAAAGTATAACTATATTTGGAAAAGAACTAATAAATGGTTTTGGTAAACATAAGCCAAGGATGTTTCATAAGATTTTAAGACAGGAATGATATATAATTTTAAAGACCCCATATTGGGCCCCTTATCGTTTTGGTAAAATCAACACTATCATTTAATAGAGCCATTAATTTTTAGGAGTATCGGTGATTGGAAAAAATAAAAAAAGCAAACAATTTTTTGTTATTTACTATAATCATTTTAGCAGTAATAAGTTTTTTTGTAGGGTATAAGTTTTATGAATATAAAACAAAAACGACAGATCTATCAAAAGAAAATATAGATCATATATATTTATTGGACAGTATGGAAAAGTATCGAAAGAACCACTTTTTTTCTCTCGCTAAAGATGTTAGCCATCCGGGTTATAAAATGTATAACATCGATAAAAATCTAAATAAACGAATTACTGTACATAAGGGTAAAAAAAATAACAGGATATATAGAATTGAAACTTTTGATTCTAGCTCCAAGACTTCTAAGAATGTTTCCATAGGTACATCTGAAAAAGACTTAATTAAAATCTATGGGGGAAACTATATAGAGCGCTCCAGTGATCAAACTGACAAATTAATTGAATATATTGATCAGGATAACCATATATTAATTTCATTCTTTATCTATAAAGATAAAGTAGATGGTATTAATTTAGAATTGAAGGACTTTAAATAAATTCACAAAATTTATATTAGAACAATAAGAACTTGTACGCTCTTGGCGGACTCTCATTAGCTTATTTTAATCTCGGTAAAAAAAGTCTAGTGTAATTACGATAAACTAGGGGAATGTTGGAACATTGATCCGTAATCTGTCATCTTGCGGGATTCCTTATTTCAAATGTATATACCTAGGGCGGGATTTTCGAGGGTCATTATATCCGCCGGTTATTTGATGTCCGAGAGAGCTCGCGATGACTACTGCTGCAAAGAGGAGGATGATTTTCTTCAATGTAATATCTTCTTTCCGTTTTTTTTATTTTAAAAGATTACACCCAAATGCCTCTTCCTTCAACCCCTTTTTAAAATTTTCCCATACCCATTATTTGGACTTGCTCATATATCGAATGAGCAAGATCATCATTTGCTTGGGCTTTTACACTTCATCAATTTGATCGCCAACCCTTTTTTGAATCTTCAAATGGCTCATTTATTTTCTTGAAGTCATAGAGTTTTGTAGTATTAGCGTGCTAAAAATAAACTGTGCAGGTGCAAGTTCGATTCAACTTGCCCCTGCATTTGTCAGCTCATTTAGTGAATTCACTTCTCAGGAGGTAGACAACATCGTATTCCTTCAACTCGTCCATATGGCCATCCATATCACCATAAAAATCAGTGGAAAGTGAACGTATGCCTCCATTTCCGCTTGAGTAGCATATACTCGCCAATGCAAGCTTTGTTGTGCTGTTAATATTGATATTATCAGGACTGCCCCATACGCTGGAATCCTTTCTATCAATGCTCTCAGGATAAGTAGCTGAAACCAAACCGTCATCGTTTTGAATGCTGATATTGAACATCGATTGATCTTGGTCATCATCCGTTTTGGATGTGGTGAAGATAATCGTCCCATTCTTTTCAACCCCAGTTGTCATGCGGCCTTTTTCATCCTCAACTAGTTTACCAAATTCATATTTCTCGACCCAGACGGATATCTCCTTGTATGTATCATCAACTTTGAAATCGATAAGGAAGGAATGTTCACTTGAACTCTCCAGGATTGCTTTTTCCCTAGCGGTCAACTCAGGAACTGAAAGGATATTCTCGGATTTTGGCCCATCAGCCTTACAGGCGACTAAAGAAAATGATAGTAGGGATATGCTGATGGATAAAAAGATCTTTTTCATGATTTTCACCTCTTTAATACTTTCAACCTAATTAAAACCAATTCTTATATATTATAACATTATAATGAAAATCGGAATCGGAACGCGGCAAAAAGGCAAGCAATCGGTATGCTTACCTTTTTTGTATTTAGAATGGCTGGGAAAGAGCCTTATTGGCAACATCGACGTCATTTTGAAGCAGTTGGTTCAAGTCGTATGCAGGATAGAGGTTTCTTTCATAAAGGTAGTTGAAAATCTTGGCATGGGTATCGATGGCTCCATTTAAATGTTTCTTAAATACTTTTCGAAGAGAAGGGGTGGCTGTTTCAGTAATGGCAAGTGCATAACTTTTGATGGATGATTTGGCAAAGCCCAGCAATTCCCCGGCAGCAGCGGCCGAAGCGTCATCCCTTAATACATCGTCATCCCGGCCCGTCTTAGGCGCCAATGGGTAAAATTGCAGCAGCTCCATGATGTTTTGGGTAAGGGTATCAATCGTTTGCTTATATATCGTTTTTAAAATGGGGTCTTTTATTTTTGGAAAAGCTTTTTTAAATTTCATAAGGGCATTGGACTGGGCGGCGACCAATTCATGAAGCTCGAGTGTTTCATGCCATGCAAGATGTGAATGGGTGGGTGTCATTTAAGTTCCTCCTGAACGAATAATCTTGATACGTTATTCGAACAGTGGGCTATTTGTAAGTTGTCTAGTGAAATCATTTATGGAAAAGGCTGTCCCATCTTCGTTCACATTCACAGTTTAGAAGGATCGCCATATTTTATTGATATTGCTCGAGAACAGAGAAAAACTTTTTGGCAAATTCATAAAACACCTTTTCCGATGGAGCCAATTCCCTGTGTTTTGGAGTGATGATGCCAACAGTCCGTTTGACTTCGGGTGTATCGATCGGGATTTTGACGGTAAGTCTTGGAGTGACTTCATAAAACGTACTTTCAGGGAGCAGACTGACTCCGATTCCGGCTGATACGAGACCTTTAATGGAATCCATGTCTTCACCTTCCGAGGTGATGTTCGGTGCGAAACCAGCTGCTTTGCACGCTTCGATAGCGATAGTGTGAAGGATGTATCCTTTCGGAAACAAGACGAATGGATCATTTCGTAAGTCATTTAGTCGCAAACTCTTCCTTTCCGCTAATGGGTGAGTTATGGGCAGTAAAGCGGAAATGTTTTCCGTGAACAGGATATGACCTTCGATATCTGGATCGTTTGTCGGGATTGGTCCAAGGAAGGCTAATCCGATTTCGCGATTTTTGACGGCTTCCTTTAAAGAGGAATAAGATCCCTGTCTTAAGTGGAACCCGATATTCGGCTGCTCATCTTTAAAAGCAGAAATAACGGTAGGCAGTAAATGGGTGGAAAGGCTAGTCGGGAACCCGATCTTAATGGTTCCATGTTCAGGGTCCAAAAACTCCTCAATTTGATATTTGGCATATTCTATCGCATGTATCGCCGTTTTTGCATGGATAAGGAATATTTTTCCGATAGGGGTTAACTGAATATTTCGGCCGATTTTTTCAAATAAAAGGACGCCAAGCTCATCTTCCAATCTGGAAATTTGCCGGCTGATTGCTGATTGTGCGATATGCAGGTGCTCTGCGGCTTCAGAGACGTGTTCTCTCTCGGCGACTTCAACAAAATACCGTAATTGCCGTAGTTCCATTTATTCATCCTCCAACCATTCATCTCAAATTGAGATAGATTCTATTAGAATTATATATTGTTTATATCGATTTGAAAACCTAGAATAAATGTAAGTGATATAACGGTGTAAGAATACGATGGGGGCGATTAATATGACATACAATAAAATACCAAAAGCACAAGGGCTCTACCATCCTGAATTTGAACATGATGCATGTGGGATCGGTTTATACGCTCATTTAAAAGGGCTTGCTACACATGACATCGTCAAACAAGGACTGAAGATGCTGTGCCAATTAGATCATCGCGGCGGACAAGGCAGCGATCCCCTTACAGGAGATGGCGCAGGATTAATGGTGCAGATTCCCGATAAATATTTCAGGCTGGCATGCCCGGAGATGAATTTGCCAGCAAAAGGGCGCTACGGTGTAGGCATGCTTTTTTTCTCTAACAATGAGGATGAACGGAATGAAATTGAAGCTCGTTTGAATGCATTTATCGAACAAGAGGGCCAAACGCTATTAGGCTGGAGAACGGTCCCTGTTGATGCAGCGAAAATCGGGGAGGTCGGTAAGGAGACATGTCCGACGATCCGCCAAGTATTCATCGGTGCCAGTGAAGGAATAACCGATGATTTAGCTTTTGAACGTAAATTGTTCATTATTAGAAAACAAGCTGAAAACTGGGCTCGTGAACGTGGGAATCGTTTTTATTTTGCCAGCCTTTCAAGTACTACGATCGTTTACAAAGGTTTGTTGACACCTGAGCAGGTGGATGCATTTTATCTTGACCTTCAACAGGAGGATTTCGTTTCGGCTTTCGCTTTAGTGCATTCCCGCTTCAGCACGAATACTTTTCCTAGTTGGGAACGGGCACATCCAAACCGTTACCTGATTCATAATGGCGAAATCAATACGCTTAGAGGCAATGTGAATTGGATGAAAGCGCGTGAGCAGCAGTTTGTTTCAGAAGCATTCGGAGATGACCTGCAAAAGGTACTGCCCATTTTGGATATAGACGGCAGTGATTCCTCGATTCTTGATAATGCACTTGAATTCTTCGTCCTAGCCGGGCGTAAACCGGCACATGCGGCCATGATGCTCATTCCTGAACCATGGACGGAAAATCCGCATATGACGAAGGAAAAGAAGGCATTTTACGAATATCATAGCATGCTCATGGAGCCATGGGATGGTCCGACGGCCATATCCTTTACGAATGGCAAGCAAATCGGGGCAATCCTAGATCGAAATGGTTTAAGGCCTGCAAGGTATTATGTGACAAAAGATGACTACATCATTTTCTCCTCCGAAGTCGGCGTGATCGATGTGGAGCCGGAGAATGTATTATATAAAGATCGTTTAAGCCCAGGCAGAATGCTTTTAATAGATTTAGAGGAAGGCCGTATTGTTTCCGATGAAGAAATCAAGACGGAAATGGCTCAGGAAAATCCATACCAGCAATGGCTGGACGAACAGCTTGTTCAATTAAGTGACGAAGAACCAGTGACCGAAGGGAAGCCATTGAGTGATTTGTTATTCAGGCAAAAAGCGTTCGGATACACATATGAAGATGTCCAAAAATATTTACTGCCGGTCATTACCGAAGGCAAAGACCCGCTGGGCAGCATGGGGAATGACATTCCGTTAGCGGTCTTATCAGATCGTCCGCAGTCGCTATTCAACTATTTCAAACAATCCTTTGCACAAGTAACCAACCCGCCAATCGATTCGCTTCGTGAACAGATCGTCACGTCAACGATGACATTTCTGGGTGCGGAAGGAGATTTGCTGAAACCGGATGAAACGAACAGCCGCCGCATTCAATTGGATTCACCTGTTTTGACGCCAGGTCAAATGCAGCAGTTGAAGGAAAATGCCTATCCGGAATTCAAAAGCAAAGTCATACACACTTTATTTTCAGAAGATTTAGAGAGTGAACTCGATCGCATCTGCCGTGAAGCGGAACAAGCGATCGCTGATGGTGTCAGCCTTTTGATATTATCTGACAAGGATATGAGCAAAGAAAAGGCTGCGATTCCTTCCTTGTTGGCTGCGAGCTCCCTTCATCAAGAGCTTATCCGTCATGGAAACCGTACGAAAGTGAGCATTATCGTTGAATCGGGTGAAGCAAGGGAAGTCCATCATTATGCGTCCCTTATCGGGTATGGAGTGGATGCGATTTACCCATACCTTGCTTATGAAACATATAAGCAAGCTGTATTGGAAGGCAGTTTAGCCATCAGCTACGAAGAAACGGTAAGGAAATATGTAAGCTCCTTGACGGAAGGTATCGTAAAAGTGATGTCGAAAATGGGGATTTCCACAATTCAAAGTTATCGTGGGGCACAAATTTTCGAAGCAGTCGGAATTGGTGCTGATGTAATCGAACGCTATTTCAGTGGTACGGCATCGCAGCTTAGTGGGATAGATTTGGAAACGATAGCGGATGAAGCGTTGATTCGCCATAGAAAAGCTGCAGCTGATTCCCTTGACCAAACACTTGAAAGCGGAAGTGATTTTCAATGGAGAAAAACAGGGGAACATCATGCTTTCAATCCTAAAACGATCCATACACTGCAATGGGCCTGCCGGAAAGGCGATTATAATTTATTTAAGCAATATTCAAACTTGGCGAATGAAGAGAGACTCGGATTTTTACGGAATTTATTCTCGTTCGATCAAAAGCGCCAAAGCATTTCAATAGATGAAGTGGAATCCGTGGAATCCATCGTCAGCCGATTCAAAACGGGTGCGATGTCATTCGGTTCATTGAGTCAGGAAGCACATGAAACATTGGCGATCGCGATGAACCGTTTAGGCGGAAAAAGCAATAGCGGTGAAGGCGGGGAACACCCAAGCCGTTACCAAGTGGATGAAAATGGTGATAACCGCCGTAGCGGGATTAAACAAATTGCATCTGGACGCTTTGGTGTGAAAAGCCATTACCTAGTCAATGCCGATGAACTTCAAATCAAAATGGCACAAGGTGCAAAGCCGGGTGAAGGCGGCCAGCTACCGGGGAATAAAGTATATCCTTGGGTTGCAGAGGTTCGTGGTTCCACACCAGGTGTCGGCCTGATTTCACCGCCTCCGCATCATGATATCTATTCGATTGAGGATTTGGCACAGCTGATCCATGATTTAAAGAATGCGAATCGTGATGCCAGGATCAGCGTCAAGCTAGTGTCAAAAGCAGGCGTAGGCACGATTGCAGCGGGTGTGGCCAAAGGTGCCGCAGATGTCATCGTTATCAGCGGGTATGATGGCGGTACGGGTGCATCACCAAAAACAAGTATCAAACATACGGGTCTTCCTTGGGAGCTTGGCCTTGCTGAAGCACACCAAACATTGATGCTGAATGGCCTGCGCAGCCGTGTAGTCCTTGAAACGGACGGGAAATTAATGACGGGACGCGACGTTGTCATGGCGGCAATCCTTGGAGCGGAAGAATTCGGCTTTGCTACGGCACCGCTTGTGGTACTTGGCTGTGTCATGATGCGTGCTTGTCATTTGGATACATGTCCAGTCGGGGTAGCTACTCAAAACCCTGAGCTTCGCAGCAAATTCACTGGAGATCCGGATCATGTCGTGAATTTCATGCGCTTCATCGCTGAGGAAGTGCGGGAAACGATGGCTGAGCTTGGTTTTAGAACACTAGAGGAGATGGTCGGCCGCACTGATGTTTTACAAGTGAGCGAGCGGGCACAAAACCATTGGAAAGCGAAGCATCTGGACTTGACGACACTTCTTTTCCAACCGGAGGGGATACGTACGTATCAACTTCCGCAAAACCATAAAATTGACGAATCCTTAGATATCCGTGAGATTTTACCTGTGGTGCAGCCTGCTTTAAATGATCAAACCCAAGTGGATGTCAGCTTCCCGATTACAAACGTGAACCGTGTGGTGGGAACGATCGTCGGCAGTGAAGTATCCAAACGCTATGGGGAAGATGGGTTGCCTGAAGATACGATCACACTTCGCTTTACGGGATCGGCGGGCCAGAGCTTCGGTGCGTTCATTCCAAAAGGAATGTCGATGTATTTGACAGGTGATGTCAATGACTATGTTGGGAAAGGATTATCTGGCGGTAAGATCATTGTCACGGCACCTTCTGGGAATCAGATTGAGGCCGGGGACAATGTAATTGCCGGTAATATCGCCTTATACGGTGCAACAAGCGGCGAGGCCTACATTAATGGCCGTGCGGGAGAACGATTTGCCGTACGGAACAGTGGAGTCAATGTCGTGGTTGAAGGAATTGGAGACCATGGCTGTGAGTATATGACAGGCGGTCGTGTGGTCATCCTTGGCGACGTCGGCAAAAACTTTGCGGCAGGAATGTCAGGCGGCATCGCTTATGTACTTGCCGATGATGCAGAAGAATTCAAGGCATTATGCAATGGTGAAATGATAGAATTCGAGACGCTGGCGGATATGGATGATGCAAACGAGGTAAAAGAAATGCTTTACAGCCACCTTCATTATACAGAGAGTGCAAAAGCCTCTTATGTACTGGAGAACTGGGAGGATTTCGTTAAGAAATTCGTAAAAGTCATTCCGAAAGATTACAAACGGATGATGAAAAGCATCAATGAGCAGAAGAACGCTGGGTTGTCGGATGAAGAAGCGATCATGAGTGCATTTCATGCAAATTCCGTTCAAGATAAAAAAATCACTAAACAAGCTGTGATGCAGTAAGGAAGGGGAGAGAAAGATGGGAAAAGCAACAGGATTTATGGATTATCCGCGAGAAAAGCCAACAGACCGGAATCCTCTCACTCGTTTAAGCGACTGGAGAGAATATACAGCTCCTTTCTCTGATGAAAAGTTAAGTACACAGGGAGCGCGGTGTATGGACTGCGCGACCCCTTTCTGCCATATGGGCATGGAATTGAACCGAGTCACAACAGGCTGTCCGATTCATAATCTGATCCCGGAGTGGAATGATTTGGTTTACCGCGGCAGATGGAAAGAAGCATTGGACCGTTTGTCGAAAACGAATAATTTCCCTGAATTCACCGGGCGAGTTTGCCCGGCCCCGTGTGAAGGGTCTTGTACGGTAGCGATAAGCGACCCTGCGGTTACCATCAAGAACATTGAACGGACCATCATCGATAAAGGATTTGAAAATGGCTGGATCACGCCTCGCATCCCTGAGAGTAGGACCGGCAAGAAAATTGCCATCATCGGTTCAGGCCCAGCAGGATTGGCGAGTGCCGATCAGTTAAATCAAGCAGGTCATTCTGTCACGGTTTATGAGCGCGCAGACCGTGCAGGCGGGCTGTTGACATACGGCATCCCGAACATGAAACTTGAAAAAGATGTCGTTGCACGCCGGATCAAATTATTGACCCAAGAAGGCATCGATTTCATTACCAATACGGAAGTGGGCAAAGATATTTCAGCCGAAGAACTGCAAGATCAATATGATGCAGTCATCCTATGCACAGGTGCCCAAAAGCAGCGTGACCTGGAAATTGAAGGCCGCGGGGCATCAGGCATTCACCTTGCTATGGATTACTTGACCACCTCGACTAAAAGCCTGTTGGACTCCAATTTTGAAGACGGCAAATTTTTAGACACGAAGGGTAAGGATGTCATCGTCATCGGCGGCGGGGATACAGGAGCGGACTGTGTCGCGACTGCCCTTCGCCAGGAATGTAAGAGCGTCGTACAATTCGGGAAGCATCCAATCCTTCCGACGGCCCGTACATCTGATAATATGTGGCCGGCCTACCCGAATGTATTTTCACTAGAATATGCGTATGAAGAAGCGGAAGCGAAATTTGGTGCTGATCCGCGTCAATATTCCATCCAAACAAAGAAAATCGTAGCCGATGAAAATGGAAACGTTAAAGAACTGCATACAATCTCAATGGAAAAAATCAAAGGTGAAGATGGAATATACATTTTCAGGGAAGTTCCAGGAACTGAAAAAGTATGGCCTGCCCAATTCGTTTTCATCGCAATCGGATTTGAAGGCACTGAACAGCCACTATTAACTCAATTTGGCGTAGAAACAGTCAATCAAAAAATTGATGCCGTCTATGGCGAATACAGAACGAATGTCGAAGGCGTTTTCGCTGCCGGAGATGCAAGGAGAGGCCAAAGCCTCATCGTTTGGGCGATAAATGAAGGCCGTGAAGTAGCACGTGAAGTGGACCGCTACTTGATGGGCGCATCGGTATTGCCATAATTGCAAAAGAAGAAGTGCCATATCAATCATTATGGCGCTTCTTTTTTTGTGGTGGGAAATGTGGAATTCACGAGTAAAACGCTAAAACTCACTAGTAAAGCGCCGGAATTCACGAGTAAAACGCCGGAACTCACGAGTAAAACGCCGGAATTCACGAGTAAAGCACCAAAACTCACGAGTAAAAGCACGAAATTCACGAGTAAAGCACCGGAACTCACGAGTAAAGCACCGAAACTCACGAGTAAAGCACCGATACTGTCGAGTAAAAGCTTCCAAACACACAAGTAAAGTATACCGTGCTAAAGAAGAGGGACGTCATGGAATTAGGATTGATGGTATACAAATTAGGCGAGCAGTATATAAATACTGTTCGCCTAATTTATTATCAGTCAGCTTCTATAGTCAGCTTCTTGAAGAACACCAAGTGAGGTATGATTCAGTGAATGGACCGCTGCTATTATTTGCTCTGTCTCTACTTCATCTCCTACGGCTTTATGCAATTTTTCTATTAGCTGGGACTTTGTTAATGGATTCCCAGGACTTCCTTTAGGTGTATCGATTCGTTTCGATAGTACATCCCCACTCGTTGTAGTCACGGTCACAATTGTAAATCGTCCCACTGGGAGTGCTGCTTTGGAAGGCTTGATCGTTGCATCCGTCTCTCTATTTACTTTTTGAAAGGATTCTCTCCATGAATGGGGAATAGGTTTCGATTCAAAAGAAGCAAAGGTCAGGGGTTTGCCTGTAAGCGCGAGCCATACAATATACTCAATCGAAAATCTTCCTTCTTCACCAGTCGATGGGTTATGGTGAAGCAAAGCGGAATCACCATTTGGAGGAAAGCAAACACTCACCGATTCAATATCCTCTTCCGACAAATCGTACGTTTTATGTAAAAAAACAGCTGCTTCAGCGCCATGTGCCGCAGCAGAACAAAAGGGATACTGTTTAAACCATAATCCCGGTGATACGATCCGCCATGTCTTTCCCCAATTTACCGTCAAATCGGGAACTCCATTTTCTGCATATACCTCAAAGAAACCATTCTTATCATTCAAAAAGTCGGGGTTGCTATGTAATCCCATCCGAATCCAATCTGCGGAATCCACAGCGTTTTTAGCCGCAATCCCTACATGGAGCGGCTTTACCACAGTACCAAATTGGAGTCGTAAACCAGCCGATTGGGTAGCGGCAAGACTCATGGTTTCAGCTATTAAGCGTGGTGAGTATTCCCGTAAATACGCAACCGCACCAGCTGCAGCTATTACGCCAAGTGTAGCTGTATTATGCCACCCTTTTGTATAATGATATGGGTTCATAGCTTCTCCAAACCGAGCCATAATCTCCACACCAACCACATAGGCAGCTAAAAAACGTTTCCCAGGCATTTCAGGTTCTCCAACTGCTAACAAAGCAGACAAAATGACTGCGCTTGGATGACCGCGTACATCTGAATGTACATCATCATAATCTAGTAAATGAGCTTGAAAGCCATTGAAAAGTGCTGCTTGGGATCGTGTTGCATGTATGTGACTTCCGATCAAGTAACTCGTCCCATTTCCGCCTTCTTCCAAAATGATTTGCTTTAAAATCGTAATTTCCTTTTCGGATTTTGTTTGATAGGAAACAGCAAGATAATCAAGAAGTCCTTCGATGGCAGCCTGTAATACTACTTCATTTACCAACGGATTGGAATGATAAATCATTTCAGATAACCTTTCTGTGTTCATACACTTCACTTCCTTTTTTGCCTGGCAGATCCGTCCGTTTCATCTCCCATTTGCCGTAAAAAACGCTGAGTTCGCGGATTAAGAGAATGCTCAATTACTTGTTCTGGGGTGCCTTGTTCGATAATATGTCCCTCTGCCATGAATATGACATGGTCAGCAACTTCCTTCGCAAATTGCATTTCGTGCGTCACGATCACCATTGTGGTATCCTCTTTCGCTAACTCCCGTATTACTTGTAAAACCTCATTAACCAATTCGGGATCAAGAGCGGAGGTAGGTTCATCAAATAAAATGGCATGTGGTTTTACAGCTAAGGCTCTAGCGATGCTGACGCGCTGCTGTTGTCCACCAGATAAGGTAGCGGGGTATTGTTTTGCTTGTTTTTCTAAGCCAACGCGTTTCAATAAATCCACGCCGATTTGAATGGCATCTTCTTTTTTCATATTTTTTCTGACAAGCAAAGCTTCAATCACGTTTTTTAAAGCTGTTTTATTTTTAAAAAGGTTATAGTGTTGGAATACCATCGCTGTTTGCTGTCTTAATTGGTACGCGTCTCTCTCTTTATATTTTTGGGTATCCAATTTTACATCGTTGATTTCGATGGTGCCGCTGTTGGGCTTTTCCAACAAGTTCAGACAGCGTAATAACGTTGATTTTCCAGAACCTGAAGGGCCAATAATTGCGACAACTTCCCCGGTTCTTATATCCAAGTTAATATCGTTCAATACTTGTTTATCATCAAAATGTTTAGATAAGTTTCTTACTTTTATCATATGATCACCTTCTAAGTGGTTTGCTGAGCCAAATCTCCAGGTATTTTTGCATCCAAGAATAAAGAATAACCAATAGCCAGTAAATCAAGCCAACCACCAAATATGTCTCGAAAAAGCGCATGTTAGCGGATGCAATAATTTTTCCCTCTGCAAATAGTTCCGTAATTCCTAATGTAAAGGCAAGGGACGTTTCTTTAATCAAAGATATAAATGTATTTCCTGTTGCTGGCAATGCATTTAAAGCAGCCTGTGGTAATATGATTCGCGAGTAAATCTGCACTCTTTTCATGCCAGTTGCAAGTCCCGCTTCCATCTGCCCTTTGTCCACGGAATTCAATCCAGCTCGGAAAATTTCTGCTAAATAAGAGGATTCTTTCAAACTAAATCCAATGATCGCCGCCGTCATTGCTTCCATCGTTGACAACGACGGGAATAACTGTGGTAAACCGTAATAAATGATGAATAATTGTACCAATGTTGGCATTCCTCGGAATAAAGAGATATATAAGCCTGCCAGGTGGGTGATTCCAAAAATATTGCTATTTCTTATTAAGGCTACTACAAGTCCGATAATAATGGCTAAAGCCATCGAAATGATGGCTAAAACCAGAGTGATTGGAATAAATTTTGCGATTTGCAGGGAAATTTCCAACATATATTGTAAATCAAAATTCATAATGCTTTAAACCTCCGCTATGCTTATTCGCCGGAATTCGTGGTGATGTCTTCACCAAAATATTTATTGGACAGCTTCGTTAATGTACCATCTTCTTTAAGTTTTTTGATTTCAGTCGTGAATTCATCATTTAATTTTTTGCCTTTTTCTGTTTTGGTAAATGGATACCCTACATTTTCATAGGCCACTGGATCACCAACTAGTTTTAACGGAAGATCATTTTTCTTTATTTCTGCAACCAGGATTGGGCGGGAATTGATATATCCATCTACTCGGTTGTTAATGGCATCTTGCATCGCGCCATCCCGGGTTTCATAGGTTCGTATTTTGATATCGCCATTTTTATCATATTTTTCTAGGTTTGTGACGTTATTAGACCCCAGCACACCGGAAACGGTTTTGCCTTTAAGATCAGCCAAACTTTTAATATCATCGTTTTTTGTGCTTGATACAATTTGTGCACCATAATAACTATACGGCTCTGTAAAATTAAATTGTTCTTGGCGTTCTGGTGTTATAGCAACGGCATTCGCAACGGTGTCCAATTTACCTGATCCCAATTGCCCCATTATCCCACTGAAATCAGAAGTGACCCACTCTACCTTGTATCCTAAATTCTTGGCGATGAGTTCTGTAAGTTCTACGTCAAAACCTATTAATTTACCATCCTCTTGATAACCATTTGGATAGCTTTGGCCAGTTGACCCCACTTTGATTGTTTTTTGTTCGGAATCATTGGCAGTATTCTCTTGTTTTGAACTGCCACATGCTGCAAGCACTAATATGAAAAGTAAAGAGAGTCCAAGGGAAAGAATTTTCTTCATTGTTATTTTCCTCCTATTATTAAATGGTTTGATTATGTTTTTCAGACCAAGCTTGATATTGTCCCGGTTGCAAGATTTTCCTCAAATATATCGTGAGATGACCTTTGCCTAAATCTTTTTGACCGATCTCTTCAAATCCACTTTTTTCGTACATTTCTTTTAGCCATGGATGATTATCCGCGGTTCCGAGTGTAACCGCGGGGGCTCTCAGTTGCTTCTTCAAAATTTCTTCTTCGAGCCATGACAGAACTTTTTTTCCTATGCCTTGACGCTTATATGCAGGATTTGTAGCGAACCAACCTATGTGCGGCAATACGAGCGGGCCAGGATTGGGGCCCCAAGGTAACCGAATCGAAACGGTCGAAATAAATGTCCCATTTTCCTCCAGAACATATACCTTATTTTCTGATATATGCTTAATCGCTTCCTCTCTCGTGGCCGTTGCCGCAGAGAAGTGAATATCCAACTCTCTTATACTCGCATAAGCATCCAATGTTAATTGGAGGAATTTATCCACATCTTCTACACGTATTTCACGAAATATTTGACTCATCTTGCGCCTCCTATACTCTATCTAGTTAATTCCTCTTCGGGTGGGTGATTCCGTCTTTGAGAACTTTCCGCCAGGTGTAAGATGTTTAAAGCTTATGAGAATATTGGTTGACCGGTTTATCCAGGCCAAGATTCCCTCGTAATGTGTTACTTTCATATTTAGTACGGAAAATTCCTTTTGATTGCAGTTCAGGGACAACAAGTTCAACAAAATCCGTTAAAGAATCAGGCAAGAGTGCTGGCATAATATTAAAGCCGTCAGCTGCATCTCCATTCACCCAATCTTCAATCTTATCCGCAATCTGCGTTGGTGTTCCAATTGCGATATGATGTCCACGTGATCCAGCAACCCACTGATATGTCTGACGTAACGTCAAATTTTCACTGGTCGCCCGCTTAACGATCAAATCATATTTACTTTGAATGCTATCTACATTATCTGGTAACGAAATATCAGCAAACGGTGTATCCAAAGGGATATTCGAAAAATCCACATTTCCAAAATACCTTCCCATAACAGCCAATCCTATTTCGGGAATGATTAGCTCCTGCAATGCCTCGTACTTTTCTTGGGCTTCCTTCTCAGTCTGTCCCACAATCGGGAACAAACCTGGCATAATACTCAAGCTGCTTTTCGCCCGATTAAAAGCGGCCAATTGACCTTTTAACACATGGTAAAATGAAACCGCGTCCTCCTTATTCTCCTGAGCGGTAAAGACAATCTCTGCATGCTTTGCTGCAAGCAATTGCCCATCGCCAGAAGAGCCTGCTTGTACAATGACAGGATGCCCCTGAGGTGAGCGAGAAATATTTAATGGTCCTTTTACAGAGAAAAACTCACCTTGATGATTGATTTCATGAAACTTGCTTTCATCAATGAATTGCCCTCTATCTTTATCGATAACCAACGTATCTTCTTCCCATGAGTCCCATAATTTCTTGGTAACTTCAACAAATTCAGTCGCCCTTTTATAACGGAGACCATGTTCTAAATGTTCAGTTTTATTGAAGTTTACTGCAGTGGAGGCAAGGGACGTTGTGACTACGTTCCATCCAGCACGGCCGGAGGTGATATGGTCTAAAGAAGCAAATTTTCTAGCAACATTAAAGGGTTCTTCGTAGGTGGTAGAAGCCGTTGAAACCAAACCAATATTGGAAGTCGCCGAGGCTAGATAAGATAATAAGGTCAATGGCTCGAATCGAGTCAGAATATTAGGATGCGAGTCCTTTGCAACTGACAAACTATCTGCTAAGAATAATAAATCAAATAAACCTTTTTCGGCAGTCTGCGCCAACCTCTTAAAATAATCGATGTTCATATTTGCTTTCGGATTGGCGTTAGGATGTCTCCAAGAAGCAACGTGATGTCCTGTTCCGGCCAAAAATACACCAAGTTTTACTGTTTTCTTTTTCATATGTCAATTGCTCCTTTATGTCTTCACTTTTAAACGCAGGGGATGTATAATAGTATATCCTTACTGGTTTACTATGAATTAATGTTAAAATAAAACCCGCTTCCAGTTTAGAAGAGGGTTCCTTCCGACCAATGTGTATCTATGTCTTTACTTCTTTTCTACTATAGAAATTTAATCCTTTTTAGTATTGATACGTTACTATAATATAGTGAATTACTTCACATGGTAGCACCTTGTATAATAAATTGTCAATGCTGAATATTCGAAATAAACACTTTTCATTTAAGGGAATTCATTGTTATGATGCTTGCGATGCGTCTTAAATTAGATCTCATGCTTTACACGTTTATCAAATAGCTTATTTGATACTGTTTAATTTGATATTGCTTGGATATAGCTTTCGTTCTTTAATATTCGGATTTTTAAGGAGATGGACAACCGTTGACTATAAGTAATGTAGAATTGGAGAATTATCTATTGGAATTCAGACGTGATCTTCATATGACACCTGAATTATCAAACGAAGAATTTGAAACGACTAAAAAAATTAAAGAAGCGCTTCAATCTCAAAATATTAAGATACTTAATTTTCCATTGAAAACTGGTGTCGTAGCAGAGATAAAAGGCAGCAAGCCGGGACCTACGATAGCACTTCGCTCCGATATTGATGCTTTACCAATTTTGGAGCAATCTGAGGTGGACTTTCCTTCAAGGCACATCGGCGTGATGCATGCATGTGGTCATGATTTTCACACTTCTGTCATTTTGGGGACTGCTTTTTTATTAAAAAAAGAAGAAAGAGATCTGTCCGGAACGATTCGTTTGATATTTCAACCTGCGGAGGAAACGGGACATGGTGCAAGTGCTTTAATGGAAACTGGTGTGTTGGATGATGTGGATGTGATTTTTGGTCTTCATAATGATCCGACATTGCAAGTTGGGGAGTTAGGGACAAAACATGGAGCACTGACAGCGGGAGTCGATCGCTTTGAAGTGCATGTTAAAGCAACTGGCTCACATGCGGCCAAACCGGAAGAGGGAAATGATCCGATTATCATAACAGGACATATTATCTCAACGTTGCAAACCATTATCAGCCGAAATGTGGCGGCAAAAGAGTCAGCGGTTTTGAGCATCACTCAAATTCATAGTGGCTCAACGTGGAATGTTATCCCAGATAGTGCATATTTGGAAGGAACCGTCCGGACCTTCAGTAAAATTCAACGAGAGTTCATTCAGAAACGTATGAAACAAGTCCTGCACGGTATAAGTGAAACATTCAATGCAAATGTTGAATTATCATGGCATCCAGGCCCTCCATCAGTTGATAATACACCTGAATGGGCCGATTTGGCGCTTCAGGTTGGTGACACAGCAGGTTACACGACAAAAACGTTAGAAGCTAGCTCCATAGGGGAAGACTTCGCTTTTTACCAAGAAAAAATACCAGGTGCTTTCGTAATGATAGGTTCAGGAGGTCCGTATGACCTGCATCACCCTAAGTTTATAGTAGAAGAAACGGCACTTTTTCCAGCTGCTTCTTATTTCCGCTTATTGGCTTTAGAAGCGTTAAAAAAAATCCCTAAATGAAATATTAGTAGAGAAGGAGAGCCAATATCAAAACTTATCCTTTGAATGAGTCGGATCGTGATTTAATAGAAGCTGCAAGTGCAAAAATTAGGGATTTTTACGAGGAAAATAGGCATCATGTTGGTGCTGCATTAAAAACAAAGTCAGGAAAAATCGTTGCTGCCGTACATATTGAATCATATATTGGCCGGGTTACCGTATGTGCAGAAGCCATTCGATTGGGAAAACGATATCGGACGGCGAAAAGGGATTTGATACAATCGTGGCGATTAAGCATCCCTATTCCGATGATGAAGACAGAGATTTAAAAGTCGTTAGCCCGTGTTGGATGTGTCGGGAATTAATCTCGGATTATACAAAAGACTGCTTTGTCATACTGACTGTTAATGGGGAAACGGTCAAGGTGAAAATCGGTGAATTACTGCCGTATAAATACACGAGGGACTCATGATAATAATCAATAATGCAACGGAAAAAAACACGCTTAGGAGATTCCTGAGCGTGTTGTGTATTATTATTTCAAACTAGGTGGCAAGTATTGTTCACAGACGATGATATCATCGTCTTTTAGGACATAAGGATGTGTTTCCAACAATATGGTTTTGAGGTAGTCTGGCATCCTCTCACCTTTGTACGCACAAATTAATGGAAATGACAGCAGATTTACTGCTTCATCTACTGTTCTCTCAAATTCCTCTATGATGTGCAGCGGCTCTTCCAGAGTTGCCCATTCCACATGTGCCCATGATCGGAAAGAGATTTTATTTTCCACATAGGGCTGTACCGTTTTATTAAAGTATTCTTCGATTGCAGGAGGATGATAACTGCCGCTTGAACAATAGAAATCGAAGTTGTTCACAAAATGAAGGAACTCCATTTGATCTTCCGTTAACCGAGTGCTCAGCTCTTTATGAATAATGGGGTAAATACGGTCATTTTCAACAAGAATGACATAATCTCCCGCCGCGATGCCATCTTGGATATAACTTAAAACCTGGTTAATGTAATTTTCCATTTCATTATAGGAATACAGCACATGAATGTTTTTTTGATCTTCAAACAACTGATTCATTTTGCTTTTCAATATATCATTCCTTCTTTCATGTATCGCTTCAATTATACTAGAATTCCATAGGCAGGACAAAATGAGAATTTTTTAACAAGAAACAAAAAGCAATCCTTCGCCATTGAAGGATTGCTTTTCCGTATTATTTCAGCCGCTCGATTAAATCGGTCATTTTATCTAAAGTGGTTATGTTCTGGTTACATTTCATACTATCCAGGCAAATGTAATTCCCTTTTTTAATGAATGTCCCTTGGACAGTTCCTTTTGTTTCAGACATGAACATCCCTACTTCTTCAAAGCGGCTGCATATGACACAGATCCCTTTTTTGTTGGCGGGTTTAATGGTTCCATGCAATCCGGTGAGTTTATTATGATGGGGTGCAATGATGAATTTCTTTCCGGATCCGCCATCATCCCATCCCAAGTATGAAATCTCTCTCAAATCGATGTTTTCCAACAAAGGGGCTCTTAATTTCTTTGCTTTAGGAAACAATTTTTTTATCGTTTTTTCGCTTACTTCTTTAAATGGGATTACAAACGGCTTTACCTGTAAGAGAAAGGCTTCGGCTTGTGCGGGATCTTTAATGGTATCTACTGGATCCAGTAGTTGTTTTTGTTCTTCGCTCAAGTCACCGAATAAGCTTAATACTCTTTCTTTGGCAACAGTTTTCAGGGTGTTGATCACATCCTTATCGTTGGCCGTCGCGTGTCCATTTATAAGAATCTGCGTTTGGGATTTAATGAAGTTATATTGCTCGCTTCTGATATAAGGTTCCATTTTCTTCACTCCTGTTTTTATTGCGCGATACTTGTAACATGATCCCGTTTTTATATACTTTACAGAAATCGCATCTGCATTAAAAGGGGGAAAACGACTAAGAAACATTCTTGGCATATGAATAGCACTGATATCATTATCAGTGCTGCCCATGCAATCCTATTTAGAATAAACGATTTTCTTAATGGTTTCCGCGGAGAGAAAATGTTCCTCGGCTAATTGATGGATGGTATGCCCGTCTTTGAATGCATATTTTATAGAGGCATTTCGGTCATCGATCAATTCCCTTGATCCCGAACGGGTTCCCCATTTGTGATGGGCCTTTTCAGGTTTCGGGATATATATGGTTTCACCTTGCACATACTTTTGAATTTCAACGATCAGCTTTTCAGGCAACACGGCCGTTGCTTTTACATATTTCATTTCTGCCAGCCCCTTATTCTTTTTTAAGAATGAAATAAGGTGCAAAGCCAAATATTAGAAATGATAAGTCGGGCGATTAAGTTTAGCTTAATTTAACCCCATGCAAAGTATCGCCTCCAATACTAGGCTTTGCATGAGACGCTGCAGAAGGTGGCATTAACATTCTTATTGCCATCTTTACACCTCCCTTTTGTGTCCTAGAAGAACACGTACTGTCATTATTATAAAATATATAAGGGTGGTTGCCAAACTTTTTCCAATGTATGGCGGGCTGATTGTTTGATAATGATCTAAGTACATGAAATAATTTGAAATGAAATCAAACTAACCATTATGGGAGCTGACTTTCATGAAAGTATTCGTAGTTGGGGCAAATGGGCAGATCGGTAAACATCTGGTGGATTTATTAAAAGATAGTCCGGATCATACTGTACGGGCAATGATTCGCAAAGAGGATCAAAGGAAGCATTTTGAGAAAAACGGAATTGAAGCTGCAGTCGTCAGTTTAACGGGAACAGTGGATGAGATTGCGAATGCGGCAAAAGGCTGTGATGCCATCGTGTTTACAGCAGGGTCCGGAGGAAGCACTGGCGCTGATCAAACGCTGTTGATTGATCTGGATGGTGCAGTTAAAACGATTGAAGCGGCAGAAAACTTGGGAATCAACCGATTCATCATGGTGAGTGCTTTTCAGGCCAATAATCGCGAAAACTGGAATGAAGCCATCAAACCGTATTATGTGGCCAAGCACTATGCGGATAGGGCATTGTTACAAAGCGATTTGAATTATACCATCATTCGGCCTGGCGGTCTGGTTAATGAACCGGGAACGGGCAAAGTGACCGCCGCCGAAGAATTGGAAAGAGGTTCGATTGCCCGTGAAGATGTAGCTCGAACTATTCTTGCTTCTTTAACTGAAGAAAATACCTACAAGCGTTCATTTGATTTAATCTCTGGTGATACTGCAATCGCGGAAGCATTAAGGAAAATATAACGAAAAAAAGGAGGCAGAGCCACTCAGCGTCGAGTGAGCTCTGCTATTTAATTCCCTCAATATGCTTGATGACCCTCGCTGGGTTTCCACCGACAACAACGCCTTCAGGAACATCCTTTGTTATGACGGCCCCTGAAGCGACCACGGAATGACTCCCTATTGTAACGCCAGGATTGATGATGGCCCTTCCGCCAATCCATACATGATCCCCAATCGTAACCGGTTTTCCGTATTCCACTCCAGAACTGCGTTCGAAGGGATTCAGCGGATGTGTGGCCGTATAGATATGCACTCCGGGAGCCAACATGCAGTCCTTGCCAATCTTCACTTCACAAACATCCAAAATGACACAATCTAAATTAGCATAAAAGTTTTCCCCGACAGAAATATTGTATCCATAGTCACAATGGAAAGTGGGTTCAATATAAACATTTAGTCCAGTGGAACCTAAAAGCTGTTTTAGCAGTGCCCTTCGTTCATTCCCTTCGCTTTCCGTTGTCTGATTGTATAACCGGTCAACTTTCTAGCATTTTCCCTATCTCTTATTAATTCCGGATCAGCGGCCATATAAGGTTCCCCGCTCACCATCTTTTCTTTTTCAGTATTCATGTTTACTCCTCCTATTTTTTTGGTTTTTATATAGTTTATTTAAATATCTGAATATTAAAACATTTTTCCTGCAAAATAAATTGCAGGACATTTTACTCAAATTTTCTGTTGAATCTGAATGCCTCTCTCATTTTTATAAAAAGAAGTAAGAAAAGAAAGATTTTTCCGAATAATGAGTGAAATAGCTTTGACAAACTTTCCGCCGGATTTTATAGTAAGGAGAGTTATCAATAATCAATAGTTTCATGAAGGTGCATTTTAATAGATAAGTAGAATGGACCGAGGCTCATTTCACTTTTTTATCGAATGGACAACTCTTTTCTTCGTTAAGATAATCAAATAATGGAGGGCTCAATATGTCACAGAAAGCACCACTTTCTTTTATCGTTGTAACAGGATTAATGCTTTTTGCTTTATTTTTTGGTGCAGGAAACTTAATTTTCCCTGCCATGCTCGGTCAATCCGCTGGGACCAATTTATGGTCGGCTAGTTTAGGATTCATCATTACTGGTGTTGGATTGCCATTCATTACAATATTGGCATTTGGTTTTTCGGGAAAAAATGATGTTCAATCGCTTGCAAGCAGGGCACACCCGTTATTCGGCATCATTTTCACAGTCATTCTTTATTTATCTTTGGGACCGCTTTTCGCGCTTCCGAGAACGGGAAGTGTCTCTTACGAAATAGGGATTAAACCTTTCCTTTCTAATGACGTCGGTTTTTTACCATTGCTGGTATTCACGATCATATACTTTGGAATTGCCTGTTTATTATCCATCAATCCATCCAAAATGCTGGATATCGTCGGAAAAATATTAACACCGTTATTATTGATTTTCATCGGGATTCTCATTGTGGTCGCAATTATTAACCCAATGGGTGAAATCCAGTCACCAGCGGCGAATTATTCAGATAATTCTTTCTTCAAGGGATTTAAAGAAGGATATTTGACCATGGATACGCTGGCCGGATTTGCATTTGGTATCATTGTCATCAACGCGATCAAAGACAGAGGGATCACTTCAAGAAAAGAAGTGTTAGGCTTCTGTATGAAAGCTGGCTTGATAGCTGCAACCTTGTTGGTGATCGTGTATACGGCATTGACTTATGTCGGGGCAACAAGTGTGGAAAAACTAGGTCAACTTGGTAATGGCGGAGACGTTTTGGCTCAAGCCTCGAATCATTTTTTCGGATCGGCTGGTGCCGTGTTGTTAGGGTTGATCGTGATCGCAGCATGCCTGACGACAAGCATTGGGTTGATAACGGCTTGTTCTGCGTATTTCAATAAAATACTGCCTGCTGTATCGTATAAATCATTTGTCGTCATCTTCTCCGTTTTTAGTGCGGCTGTTGCAAATGTAGGTTTGACAAAGCTCATTTCAATTACAGTGCCTGTGTTAACCGCACTTTATCCCGTGGCGATCGTTTTGATCGTTCTGACGTTCTTCCATTCCCTTTTCAAAGGGAAATCGGAGGTATACTTAGGAAGCTTATTATTAACGGCCATCATCAGCATAATGGATGGAGTAGTGGCATCAGGCATTAAATTGGATGCTGTTTCGAACTTTTTCACCCAATACCTTCCACTATATAGTGTAGGGATAGGTTGGGTGATGCCTGCCATCATCGGCGGTGTATTGGGCTATATGATATACCTGATGAAAGGGGACCCTGAGGAAGCTTTTTAAGGGTCATCAGAATGAACTTCGAATAACGTTGATTTCCTCTCCAGGCACTCGCTTTCCGCGGGCGGTCCGGGAGCCTCCTCGGCGCTCTTTGCGCCTGTGGGGTCTCCCTTGGACGCGCTTTTCCCGCAGGAGTCTCGTACCTTCCGTTCCAATCAACTGGATTGTTTTTTTAAGAAAAAACTGTAGTCTGGTTTCATCCCGAACCTTGATTAAGACAAGGTTACACTTTGATTTTTTTATTATTTTATAATCCTTATTGGATTGAAGAAATTTGCGACACTCCTGCCGAATAACTGGCTTGCCGAGACCCCACAGGCGCTTGCTTTGATGTGGCTTGGCAGACAGTCTGCGGAAAGGGAGCGGATTTCTGAAATCAACTGGAACGTCTTTTAAATAAAAAACTGCAGGCAAACACACTTTTCTTCTAGTTTGTCACAGTCTGGGAGCTGTCTTGATGACAGCTCTTTTTCTTAGTGTTTGTTTTTAATGGGAAAGAGCCTTAAAATGTTCAGAAAGGGGTGTAGGAACACAATGATCAATCGACTACCAATAGAAATAGCAAATATATTAGAAGCTAATAAAAAAAATCCTGCTCAATACGAGGAATTGATCAAGAGCGGCGGATATCTGCCTCCCGAGATGGAGTTGATGGTAGATGCCATAACTGCCTTAAGCATGGGGAAGAATATCCTTTTGAAGGGTCCGACAGGGGCAGGAAAGACAAAGTTTGCCGAGACATTATCGAATTTATTCAACCAGCCAATGTTCAGTGTCAACTGCTCAGTCGACTTGGATGCCGAAAGTTTATTGGGCTTCAAGACGTTGGCTTATAAAGAGGAAAAACAGGTGATAGAATTCGTACCCGGACCTGTGACCAATTCAATGAATCACGGTCATTTCCTATATATAGATGAAATCAATATGGCAAAACCGGAAACACTGCCGCTAATCAATGGGGTGCTTGATTACAGAAGGACGATAACTAATCCGTTCACGAATGAAGTCATCACTGCAAAAGATGGCTTTAATGTGATTGCTGCAATCAATGAAGGGTATGTCGGTACAGTACCGCTGAATGAAGCGCTGAAAAATAGGTTTGTCGTAATCGAAGTTCCCTATATCGAAGGGGAGCAGTTAAAGCAATTGATAGAAACCAATACAAAGTTGAAGGACCCAAGAAGTATTGAATTGTTCGTTAAACTGTCGAGTGATTTGATAAATGCCGTGAATCAAGGGAAGGTCGCTGAAGATGCGGCATCGATCAGGGCTTTGCTTGATGCTTGCGATCTGAGTGTATTGATCCCGCCGAAACGGGCGATTCTTCGTTCCATTGTGGATAAGTTGGACGAGGAGCGGGAGCGTGAGTTTGTGAAGAACTTGGCTGACACATTATTCTAACTAGGAGAATGCCTAATGAAGTATATCCGGTTTAATGATTCAATAATTGATACGGCCCTTTTTTTACAGCTTCAGGATCTCTCGACTGTCTTATCCGGCATTTCTGAGCTGGAATTCGAATATAATTATGGTTCCTTCATTGATCTGATCGAGAATAAGGTCACAGCCAGCCATTTTTGGGAAAATGGCAATAAGGAAGTGAAGGAAGCGGGACTGAAAACGGACGTGCTCCTTAGGACGATAGGTACGCTGCATCATTCAACAATCCAGAGCATGAAGGAGTACCAGGACATCATCGGGGAAAGTTCGCTTCCGAAGTTTGCAGCCCAATTATTCGCTATAATGGAAGATTTGCGATTGGAAGAATTGGTGAAGAAAGAAAGGCCAGGCACGAAAAAATGGTTTTCGGTAAGGGGAGCTTACCTTAAACAATATTTCGAAAGCCAATTAGCAACGAATGTCACAAGAAGTTTTGCGCTGGATGAATTATATTGCCTCATCTATTTACTGCTTCAATCCGACCGGCCGGATCCGATTTTTCCCAGAGCCAATGTACGGCAGCTGGAAGAGCTGGAGAAAATCAAACCGTTCATCCATTCTGTCTTTGAAGCCACTAAAACCAGTGATATCACGAGGATTTGCGAGCAAATCGTTTTTCGTGTGAACGATGGATACGAGGATACGATCAATGAATATTTCATCTTCCCCATTGCAAATGTGGAAAAGTATAAGGCAAATACCTTATTTGATGAACTGACTAGAAATGATGAACTGGTTAACGATGATACAGAAGAGGTAGACGAAGAAAAAAGTGAGTTCATTGATGAGAAATTCTCAACTTGGCACCGGGAGAATAAGAACGGCGAGAGTAATTCGACTTTCCTTCAATTTGAATTGGAGCAGGGAACGAAAACAAGTCTGATGGGCGGCGGTGCCCGAGAAGCGGAAGATGCCGACCAAGCGCTGGCTTCGATCCAGGGTTCATCAGGGGAAAGTAAACAAAAGGAATACAATCAGCAGGAAACGCTGGAGAAGAAACAAACCAATATGGGCAAAAGTGGTGAACATCCATTTGGTGAAGAAAATAAAGACGTCGTCCAAGTAATCAAGGAAGCAAAAATACCAACACTTTCGGAAGAGAAACGCTACCGTGAGTTTGTTGCGGATATCGAACCGTTTAAGAGGAAACTTTCCAGTACAATTGAAAAGACACTGGAAAATAAAAAGAATGCACCAAGAAAAGATTTGGTTTTTGGTCGTTTATCGAAGAAATTACTGCCGCTTGTACTTGAAGAAAATCCAAGGGTCTTTTATAAAAAGAACCAGGATTCAAATGAATTGGATGCCGTATTCACATTGCTTATCGATTGCTCGGCCTCCATGCATAACAAAATGGATGAAACGAAACGAGGGGTCGTCCTGTTTCATGAAGTGCTGAAAAAATTAAGAATTCCCCATTCGATCGTGGGGTTTTGGGAAGATGCGAATGAAGTGAGAGAAGGATATCAGCCGAATTACTTCCATGTGATCCAGTCCCATTCCGATTCTTTTTATCTGAACTCAGGAGCGAAAATCATGCAGCTTGAACCGGAGGAAGACAACCGGGACGGATACAGCATCAGGGTGGCCACAATGGAATTGGAAAAAAGGCGCGAAAAAAACCGTTTCTTGCTCGTATTTTCCGATGGTGAGCCGGCAGCAAGCGATTATGATCAAAATGGAATTGTCGATACACATCTTGCCGTATCGGAAGCCAGGAAAAAAGGCATAGAAGTCATAGGCCTGTTTTTAGCGGATGGAGGCGTCGATGAAAGTGAAGAATTGACGATGAAAAACATCTATGGCAAAGAACGGCTAATGATTCCGAGTGTAGCTGAATTGCCAGAGCAGTTTACACCGCTGTTAAAAAAGCTACTGCTGAAGACCATTTAAGAATTAGGTGTATATAGGGAAAAAACGCAGTAGGATTCTGATTTGGATCTTACTGTGTTTTTTTGTTTCATATCAGTTATTCGCAGTAAGTGAATATATTGATGAGAAGCTTGAAAAGAAAAAAGGATGCGATTCTTTTGACGGGATTAGGGTAAACCATAAATGAGGAAGTGATCGTGTTGATGAATTTACTGTTTATGTTACTTTACTTTATAATCATTGTTCTTGTTATTGAAATATCGGTTACCTTGCTGAAATTGACTGGATTAAAAAGCACAGTAGCCAGATTTCAGGTTATCTCCATGCTGACAGGTACTGGTTTTACAACTGATGAGTCAAAATCCATTATTGATCATCCCGTTCGCAGGAAAATAAGCATGTTTTTAATATTATTTGGTGCTTTCTCACTTGCTGTCATCATTTCATCGATCAGTACATTGCTTACAGATGACCTACGCTTGATGGAGTTAAGCATCATTATTGGAGTATTGGTGGTCTTAACCATTTTTGTGAAGACGCCATTCCTGAATAATAGAATATCGAATAAGTTGAAAAGTGAAATGTATAATCATTATGAATTATGGGAGCACCCGATAGAGGAGGTCCTATTTTTAGAAGATGAAGACGTGGTCATGGAGATTGATATTTTTGAGGACTCTGAATTCATAAATGTCAAAGCGTTTGATGTCATATCGCATGGAGCGGACATCAATATTTTATTTATTGAAAGCGGAGAAGTGAAAATCAGGAAAGAGTTATCTGAGTATAAAATTAAATTAGGGGATAACCTCTTTTTATATGGAAATAAAAAAGAGATAGAAGACACATTTTCAAAAGAAATCGAAGTGATGAAGAAGAAAAAAAGTGCATCGGGGTGAAAAAAATCCCTGCCTTGAAATAAGGCGGGGATTTTTTGAATTGCGGTCTTCATTAATGTTTTTTATTCGGTAATTTCTGAGCGGGATTACCGTTACCTTGACGGCGAAAATTGCCTTCTTCCTTTTTCTGCTGCTTTTGAATGCTTTCCACAAATTCCTTTGAACTTTTCATGGAATGAACCTCCTCCGTTATTTTCTTCTTTACTATAACCAGAAGAGGTGAAATTCATGAGTATGGAAGTGATCTGAGTACCTTATAAAGAGGGAAAGGTGGTAATATTTGGAATGTGGGATTCTTTTATGAACTGGAACCACCTTATCATGAAAAGAAAGAAGGGAAATGAATGGAAAATCGGTTGGATGGAAAAGTTGCAGTGGTCACAGGTTCATCAAGGGGAATTGGTCGCGCCATAGCGGAACAGCTTGCAGAATTGGGTGCAAAAGTGGTGATCAACTATTCAGGTAGTGCGCAGAAGGCATATGAAGCAGTGGAAAGGATTAAGGAGAAGGGCGGGGAAGCCGTCGCCATCAAAGCCGATATTAGCCAACTTTCCCATATTGAAAATCTCTTCGAAGAAACGGTCCAGGCGTTTGGGAAAATCGATATTTTAGTGAACAATGCCGGACTGATGATAAATAAACCACTTTCTGAAGCAACGGAAGAAGACTTTGATAAACAATTTGCAGTGAACGTGAAGGGGACATTCTTCGCTTGCCAACAAGCCTTGAAATATATGGAGGTCGATGGAAGGGTCGTCAATATATCAACCTCTGTAATAGGCCAGATGTTTCCTTCGTATAGCATGTATGCAGGTACAAAAGGGGCAGTTGAACAGTTCACAAGACATCTGTCTAAAGAGTTCGGGCCAAAACGGATTACGATCAATGCGATTGCTCCAGGACCGGTCAACACAGAGTTGTTTAATGTAGGGAAGTCGGAGCAGCAAATTGAAGGGATGAAAAAAATGAATGCCTTCGGACGTTTAGGTGAAACGGATGACATTGCCAATGTGGTTTCGTTTTTGGTAAGTGAACAAGCGCAGTGGGTTACGGGTCAGACGATTAGGGTAAATGGAGGATTCATTTAATGTAATTCAACTAAAGCAACGTAATAATCGTTGCTTTAGTATTTTGTATATCTTTAATTTGCATTTAACCATTCCAGTGAATTGTTTGAGCGATGACCAAGAAAGCGCCCGATAAGAGGAACCAGATAAAAAACAAGGGCAGGTAAAAGCGAACCCATTTTTGCCAGGCGACTCCTGCTAAGGCAAGGGTGGCCATGAAATATCCGGATGTTGGATATAATATATTGCCGATTCCATCTGCCAGCTGATAGGCTAACACGGCTGTTTGTCTTGTAACGCCGATGATGTCGGCCAATGGGGCCATGATGGGCATGGTAACTAAAGCCTGACCGCTGCCGGAGGGGATTAAAAGACTACATAACATTTGTACAATAAACATGCCAAGGGCGCTAAATACAGCGGGAAAGTCGCCGACAAGATTGCCGAGACTATGAACGATCGTGTCCATTACTTGACCTTCCTCCATAACAACAGCGACAGCTCTTGCAACACCTACAATCATGGCACCTACCAAAACTTCTCGAAATCCGTCATTAAATCCTTCGCAAATTTCCGTTAAATTTAACCCGGCAACTAAACCCACAACGATTCCCATGATTATGAAGAGTCCTGCCATTTCCAACATAAACCAACCCTTTGCTAAAACGCCATATACGAGTAGAAACAAGAAACCGACCGTTAAAATTAATGAAATTTTCTGTCTTTTATTCACCTTATATATTTCAGATCCGGGCTTATTTAAGTATAGCGTCCGCTTGGGTTGATCCTCATCAAATACAAAACTAGACTTTGGATTATTTTGAACCTTTTTAGCATAACGCATAATGTAAGTCGTCCCTGCAGTAATAAAAAAGATAAAAGCGATAATCCTTAGCTCGATACCGGAGTATAGGGGAAGACCTGCGATTTTTTGACCTAACCCAGTGTTAATGGGATTAAGAAAGCCAGTCATGAATCCAGCGGTAGTTGCGACTAAAGCTACAGAGACGGCAACCATAGAATCAAATCCTAAGGCAATCATTAGGGGGAGGATGACAGGTACATACACTAAACTTAATTCCTGTGTTCCGATCAAACTGCAAATAATGGCAAATACAACTGTCAGGATAGGAATTAACATCATACTTTTTGTCGAAAATCGCCTAGCTAATCTATCCACTCCCATTTCGATAAGTCCTGTTTTCCGAAGTACAGAAAATATTCCTCCGATGATGAATGTAAAAAAAACAATCTCCCCTGCGGCTACTAAGCCTTTTGGTATAGCTGTCATGAAGTCTACTGGAGAAATAGGTGATTGTTCAACGGTTCGATAGGAATTTGGATCAATCGTCAATCGATCCTCAGGACCTGGAATTCGCTCATAAACACCAGCAGGAACGAAATAAGTTGCAATTGCTGCAAGGAAGATAAATACGAATAATATGACATAAATATGTGGCATATTTAACTTCTTTTTTTTGAATTTAGTCACTTCATCGATACTGACAATTTTTTTTGATTCATTTTCTAATGCCATTAATTTTCCCCCATCATCTTTAGTTTATAAGCATGTCCTTCCAGGTATTATGAATAAGAAATCGATATTCCATGTTAGGTGTTATGTTAAATAACATCGAATGTATCTATTTATTACATATTAATTTAATAATAATGGATTGTCATTGTTCATATTCACTAAAAATAATTGGACAAATTAGATGATATGAATAATTCGAAAATATAAGAAATGGAAAAATAGTTCGTTGAACAGAAAAGCAATTTAGTTAAAAGGACTAATCTAGGGTTTTTTTTATAGGGGAATACTATTTAAAAATATCGCTATCTAATGTTAGAATACATTACATTCAAATATTTTGAATATTGACAAAAATAAGGACGGTATCTATAATAATCAATAATAATATCCATGAATAAACGTTATTGGGGTTTTGCCTATGGAACGGACAACTACAACTGCTGTCCGAGAATTATGTGAGATGCATACTCACCTACTGGACAAGGATATTCAAGTTCTTGAAAACCTATCAACGAATTTATCGTTGATAGCCAATTTGAATAAAGCGAATATCTTTATTGATTGTCCGGTGCGTGAAGGGAAGCATGCCATAGTTGTGGCAGAGGCAAGCGCATATTCCGTAAAATCGGTTTATGATCATCCGGTTGTCGGGAAATTTGCCTATGAGGCTTTTGAGCCGGCAGTATTTTATGTATTGCGCACCGGAAAGGAGATGTTCGTGAATCGGGCATTGACTCAAGAGGGAGCAATGGTCCAGCAAAGTGTCGTTCCGGTCAAGGGAGAATGCAATCGGGTCATAGCCGTTTTGATCATGGAAAAGGTGATTCAGGAAGAACCTGAAACTTCAAATCAGTTTGAAAGGCAAGATCAACAACATTCCTTAGTTCCTGAATTCATCGAAGAGTCCATTTTCCTGATCAATAACCAGAACCGACTTGTTTATACGAATCCTGCTGCCATTAATCTAGTAACGGAAATAGGTTTGAGGGACTGTGTCTTGGGGGATTCCATTTTCGATTGTTTTCCTGACTTTGCCGATGTTCTTGCTTCAAAAGAAGAGATTTTAATGAAAGAAATTAATATTGGTAAAAAGGCTTTCCAAATTAAGAAATTCCATTTAGGCAACAAGAATTCCGATGAAACATTCATCATCATCCGGGATCTGACTGAACTGCGGGATAAAGAGAGAGAGCTGATTAGCAAGTCAGTAGCCATTCGTGAAATTCATCATAGGGTGAAGAATAATTTGCAGACTGTTGCCAGTTTACTTCGGCTGCAAATGAGGATAGGGGCCCCTGAAGAAAGCAAGCCCCATTTATTGGTCAGTTTGAACCGGGTGTTAAGCATATCGTCGGTTTATGAAATCATTTTGGCAAGCAGCCATGCGGATCACGTGGATTTACTGGAGCTTATTAAGAAAATAGGCGATATGATCGTTTATACGGAGGATCATACCCGTAACGTCCTAAGCATTGAATATACGGGTGAGCTTCATTCCATTGATTCCGACATTGGCATTTCCGTCGCGCTGGTGGTGAATGAGCTGATTCATAATTGTGTGAAGCACGCTTTCATAGAAGGTACGGAAGGGAAGATTACCGTATGCTTTCAAAAGGATGGTTCTGAATTGGAGATTCAAGTAAGAGATGATGGCATCGGCTATTCGCCGGCAGTGAAACCTTCTTTGGGGCTGGATATCATCCGCATGACGGTGGAAAATGATTTGGATGGGGAGTTTTCGATTCATCGGATTAAAGAAGGTACCCTGGCTTCTGTGAGATTTCCATACAAGAGGTAGGTGGGAGAAGTGGTCAAGAGGATTTTGGTCGTGGAGGATGAATCGATCGTTCTGCTTGATATAACGATTATGCTCAAGGATGCAGGCTACGATGTGGTTGGACATGCACGTGACGGCGAGAAGGCAGTTGAATTGGCACATGCTTTACAGCCGGATCTCGTTTTGATGGATATAAAAATGCCTAAAATGAATGGACTCAAGGCTAGCGAAGTGATATCCAATACCTTTCAGATACCGGTCCTGCTTTTAACTGCATTCAGCCAGCGTGAATATATCGACGAGGCGAAACGGGCGAATATCGTCGGATATCTTGTAAAGCCAATAACGGAGGCGAATTTGATTCCGGCAGTGGAGATTGCTTTACTGCAAGCGGCCAATGCAAAAAAGTATCAGGAACGAAATGCTCAATTGGATGAAACGCTCACAAATCGTAAAGTCATTGAAAAGGCAAAAGGAATTATCATGAAAAGGAAGAAAGTAACGGAAGAAACCGCTTACAAAAAGCTGAGAAGGCTGAGTATGGATAAGCAGCTTTCCATGGAGACAGTGGCACGCATGATCATTTCAAATGATCAAAAACAAGTAAATAGATGAAGCAATGGCGCTTTGATGGACCAAATTGGTTATAGGTAGGCAATTCTACTGAAAAACCTAAGTTTGGGCTATAAGAGGCGTCTTTTTTTATACCCTTTTTTAAAAGTCGATAGGCCAAATCAAATCGGAATTCAGGGGGAATATGTATGGAGATGGTAGGTAAATTCGTTATTTATATCATTATGGTGTGTGCTGTTGTCGGTGCTTTTGCATCGATTAAAGACAGTGAGCGGGGGTTGGGCAAGCAATTCATGGAAGGTTTGCATACCGTTGGCCATATATTCATCCCGGCTGCTGGAATCATGGCCTCAATCCCATATTTATCATGGTTCATCGATACAGTATGCGGTCCGGTTTTCGCTGCAATTGGTGCAGATCCCGCCCTTGCTGCAACCACGATTTTGGCAACGGATATGGGGGGCTACCAATTGGCTGCCGAGCTCCAGGAATCATATGAAGGTTGGATCATGGCGATGATTGTCGGATTCATGTCTGGAGCAACGATCGTATTCTCGATTCCAATGGGACTTGCCATGTTAGAGAAGCGTGATCATAAATACATGGCTCTTGGTGTCATGTCAGGAATCCTGACGATTCCGATTGGCGCTTTCATCTCAAGCGTGCTAGTGGTGGCAACGAATTCGAAAATCCGCGAAGTTATTTCCACGAATGCGGATTCTACATACGAATTCGCGTTGAGCTATTTGAAAATTGCCCTGAATCTTTCCCCCCTTCTCATTTTTGTGGTATTGCTTGCGTTAGGTCTTTATTTCCTGCCGGATTTGATGATCAAAGGTTTCATGTGGTTTGGGAAAATACTGGATGCCGCGATTAAACTCGTACTTGTGTTTTCAATCGTGGAAATTTTCACCGGACTGTTTTCCACTGTATTTGGTGCTTGGGGATTCCATCCGATCATGGCCGATAAGGCAGACCAGTTCCGTGCCCTGGAAACGGCGGGGTATATCGGAATCATGCTGGCAGGTGCTTTTCCAATGATTTACCTGATTCAAAAGTATGCAGGCAAGCCGCTTGAAGCGATGGGCGGGAAAATCGGATTGAGCAAAGCGGGGAGTGCAGGGATATTAGCCACGGTAGCCAATATATTGGCGATGTTCAAACTTGTTAAAGATATGCCGCCGAAGGATAAGGTCATAAACATTTCCTTCGCAGTGTGTTCAGCTTTCCTATTAGGCGATCATTTATCTTTCACAGCCAACTTTCAGCCATCCTTAATATTACCGATCATTGTAGGCAAGCTATCTGCCGGTGTTATTGGAATCGGTCTTGCTTACTGGCTGTCCGTTCCGAAAGCTTTGGAATTGGAGGAAAAGGATCGTGCAGCAGGAGTTATCGGCATAAATGAATATAAAGGTGAAAACAAGGAAGAAGATGGAAATGAAATCCGAGTGGTGTAAAACTGAGGTGGAATTCTAATGAATGAACAGGTGGAACGAATCATCAGTGCAGGAATTGATATTGGCACCAGTACGACGAAACTTGTTATCAGCGAGCTTTCGCTTAGGAATGTGGCGGGTGGCGGACAGGTGCCAAAAATCGAAATTACCGATAAGAAAATTCTGTATCGAAGTCCCATTTTCAGGACCCCGCTTTTATCCGATACGGTAATTGATATACCTGCCGTTCAAAGGATGGTGGAAAGTGAATATCATCAAGCCGGAATCATGATGGAAAACATACAAACAGGGGCTGTCATCATCACAGGGGAAACGGCAACCAAACAAAATGCAGAAAAAATGGTACACCAGTTATCCAAAGCGGCAGGGGAATTCCTTGTAGCGGCAGCCGGTCCGGATTTGGAGGGAATCATTGCCGCCAAGGGATCCGGTGCCTATCAACATTCCATTGAGACAGGAAAGACAATTGCGAACATAGACATTGGCGGGGGAACGGCGAATATTGCCGTATACCGTTCTGGCATGCTTTGTGGAACTTGCACACTGCGTATAGGAGGCCGTTTGGTTGAATGGGAGGGAGCGAAGGTGAAGGTTGCTCCTTCAATAGGAAAATGGCTGAAATCAAAGGGGTATTCTCCTTTGAATGGTGATGGGGCAATCATCGCAAATGAAATGTCGAAGGTGCTTTTGCGGTTTCTGGCTGGTTCATACACAAACGAAGATAAACTCCTTTTAGTGGGGAAGGAGCCATCGTGGACAGGACGAATAGATGGGTTAATGTTCTCGGGCGGGGTCAGTGATTGCATTTATCATGAAGAACGGAAGGACAAAAGCTTCCGGGATATCGGCATGATGCTTGCAACCTCTATAAAGGAAAATGAAGGATTGGCTGCATGGGAGTGGGAACAGCCCGTTGAAACGGTTCGGGCGACTGTCCTTGGAGCAGGCGCACATACAACTGAAATCAGCGGTGCCACCATCGAGGTGAATGATTCCCATCTGCCAATTCGTAATATCCCAGTCTATCGGCTCGATTTTCATGGCGTGCTGGATGATGGAGCCGAGAGAATGAAACAAGCTGTTCAGGATGCGATCACGATATACGATCCCCAGCATGAAGGCCTTAATTTTGCCTTTTATTTAACGAATTTGCCTTATCTATCATTTCGGGACATTCAGCAGCTCGCAGTCGTTTTTACCGAGGCTTTGAAGCAAAAACCGAATCAGCAGCAGCCTCTGATCATTGTCATGGATAGTGATTATGGGAAGGTGCTTGGTCAAACATTTCTAGCGAATCAACCAGATCTGCCGGTCATCTGCATTGATCAGACACAAGTGGAACATGGTGATTATTTAGATATAGGAAGGCTGCTGCGGACAGGGGTCGTTCCGGTTGTCGTAAAAACGCTAACCTTTCACAGTTAGAAAAAGGAGGATTACACGATGAAATTATCCACTCAATACTTTGGGGAAATCCATCAATTCAAATCGTTGAAAGAAGTCTTGGCCAAAGCGAATGAAGAGAAATCAGGAGATAGGCTTGCGGGAATTGCAGCAGAATCGGTCCAAGAACGGATTGCGGCGAAAGCGGTGCTTAGCGAATTGACTTTGGCAGACATTAGGAACTATCCCTTACTCTCCCCGGAAGAGGATGAAGTGTCACGGGTGATAGATGGTCTCATCAATGGAACCATCTATCAATCTGTGAAGAATTGGAGCGTTGCCGAGCTGCGTGAATATATTTTAAGTGACGAAACGACTGGAGAGGATTTAAAGCGAATAAGCAGGGGGTTGAATAGTGAAATGATTGCTGCTGCCGCCAAGCTGATGTCGAACCTCGACCTCATTCATGCAGCCAATAAAATTGAAGTGCTCACCAAGAATAATAGCACGATCGGATATAAAGGAACGCTTGCCTCGCGCCTTCAGCCTAACCACCCGACAGACAATGTGGATGGCATGCTCGCTTCTTTAAAAGAAGGCCTCTCCTATGGTATCGGGGATGCACTCATTGGAATCAACCCTGTCGATGATTCAGTCGAAAGCGTAAAGCGGCTGCTTCATGCGACACAGGATGTCATCCAGAAGTGGAACATCCCGACCCAAAATTGTGTGCTTGCGCATGTGACCACACAAATTAAGGCCGTACAGCAGGGGGCACCTGCTGATATGATCTTTCAAAGCATAGCCGGAACCGAAACGGCCAATCGTTCTTTTGGAATTAATGTTCAATTGCTCGAAGAAGCCAATGAGGTGGCAAAGGCCTATGGGACCGGAACAGGTCCACAGCATCTTTATTTTGAAACGGGGCAAGGCTCCGAGTTATCGGCGGAAGCGCATTTCGGAATCGATCAGGTGACGCTTGAAGCGAGGAACTATGGATTTGCCCGCTATTTTGATCCGTACATTGTCAATACGGTCGTCGGATTCATCGGACCTGAATATTTATATAACAGCAAGCAGGTAATCCGCGCCGGGTTAGAAGATCATTTCATGGGAAAAATGCATGGACTGCCGATGGGAGTCGATATTTGCTACACGAATCATATGAAGGCGGATCAAAATGATATCGAGGACTTGGGTGTACTTTTAACTGCGGCTGGCGTGAATTTCATCATCGCAACTCCGATGGGGGATGACTGCATGTTAAACTATCAGTCTTTGAGTTACCACGATATAGCGACTTTGAGGCAAACGATGGATAAGCGGCCTGCCCCCTTATATGAAGTTTGGCTGGAGAAGATGGGGATTATGGAAAACGGCAAGTTAACGAAGCGTGCAGGTGATCCAACGATATTTAACCATTAGGAGTGGATGATATGGGAATGAATAATAAGGAAGATTTGGATGCTTTGATGGCGAAAACCCCTGCGCGGATAGGGGTAGGCAGATCGGGAACACGGCCGAAAACGGATTCTTGGCTGAAATTCCGTTTTGACCATGCAGCAGCTGTTGATGCTGTATATGGTGAGGTCAGTGAAATTCTGTTGAAACGCTTGGATTTATTCAAGGTGAAAACGAAGGCCGATGATAAGGAAGTCTATCTGCGGCGTCCGGATTACGGCAGGAAGCTTTCGGATGAAGCAAAGCGGGTGATAGAAGCCAAATGCATAAAGGCCCCTACGGTTCAGATCATCATATCCGATGGCTTAAGTGCCAAGGCGATCGAAGAAAATATGGAGGACGTCTATTTATCTTTCAAACAATCCTTGGCAGTGGCAAAACTGGATACAGGTACCCCTTTTTATATTGAAAAGGGCCGGGTTGCCGTGATGGATGATATCGGTGAAATCCTTGGACCTGAGGTCATTGTCCTGTTAATCGGTGAACGGCCTGGTCTCGTCAGTGCTGAATCATTGAGCGCTTATATTTGCTATAAACCTCGCTTGGGCACAATTGAAGCAGAGCGGATGGTCATTTCCAACATCCATAAAGGCGGGATTCCACCCGTTGAAGCTGGAGCACATCTTGGCACGGTCATTCAAAAGATTCTCAAATACCAAGCGAGCGGCATGTCCCTCGTGAAGAAAGAACATGACGAAGAAAAGCGTGAAAAACTCAGTTGAAAAAATAAAAATGGAGGAGCGAATTACTCCTCAGAGTTTGTCGGTAAAAGTGGGGAGATATGGTCTCATCCCGAACCAAGATTTTAAAACAAGACTAGATTATCCTTAAAGTTTTTTAATTGTAATCCTTATTGGATAGAAGAAATTTGCGACACTCCTGCCGAAAAACTGGCTAGCCGAGACCCTGCTAGATGTTTGCGGCGAGGAGGCTTGGCAGACAGTCGGCGGAAAGGGAGCAGATTTCTGAAATCAATAAAAAAACTGTAGGCAAACTCGCTTTATTCGAATTTGTCTACAGTTTGGGAGGAGCGAATTGCCCCACTATTTACTTGTCCCTAAATTCCACAATCCAAATGGGTTATAGAAGGGATGGTCTTCTTCGTATCTAAAGTCCTGAAGGCCCGTCAATATGAAGTCAGGTGCGTCTTTTTGTATGCTAAAGGTTTCGCCATTCTTAAAGAGAGGCTGTTCACCTACATGGTAATAATTGAATGTGTTAAGTAGAGCAGCCGCCTCTTTCGGACTCATTGTGTTAAGTGTCACGGCATCCGGAAGACCAAAAGCTTTCATTCCGAAAGAACAATAATAATCCTCTTCACCGATGATCGTGACAAAATGGGCATATACCGAGAGAATATCGGGGCTATGATGAAGTTGTTGCCAATCTTCCTTTGAATGGGCAATGCCAGCTGTTTCTATTTTCACTGCCATTCCGCCTGCCCTAAGGATTGTTGCACCGGCATCGATCAAATCTGAAACATTTCCAACATTGGATATATCAGCAATTATATAAACGGTAAAGGTATGGTCATTGATTTCCGCTAATAAACTCTCTGGAAAGGCGCCTTTACTGGCGTAGGAAAAGGTCTCTGTTAAAGTGGGTTCATAATCCTGGATCTCCGCCTGAAAAGTTATGTTCTTATCCTTGTTATGAAAAATATTCCCGGCTAACAGATACCCTTCGCTTTGGGAGGCTACCGTTTGAATCAATTCTGTCCGGTCCTTCCACTTTCCGGGTATCCCGATGATGATTTGGTTTTCCGTCATGAATCATCTCTCCTTTCCAATCACTTCATACTATACCACTCTTGATGTATTCCGTAGTATTTTATAATATATGGCGCCAAACCGTCGATTTAATGCCAGTGGTTGATGTGCAGACTTTTTCAAATTTATACAATTGATGTATAATATAATCTAGTAAACGTACTGTCTATCTTTAAAGGAATTCCCTTAATGGGTTTTCTCTTAGAGCAGTATCTTAATAATCAATTCGTATATATTCAATGATGAAAGAGAGTGGAATATAATGGGTCGTAAGTGGAATAACATTAAAGAAAAAAAAGCGTCAAAAGATGCAAATACAAGTCGGATTTATGCTAAGTTCGGACGGGAAATATATGTAGTGGCGAAACAAGGTGAACCAGATCCAGAATCCAATCAGGCATTAAGGGTCGTACTTGAGCGTGCGAAAACGTACAATGTTCCGAGAGCAATCATTGACCGTGCGATTGAAAAGGCAAAAGGCGGTTCAGAAGAAAGCTATGACGAACTTCGTTATGAAGGATTCGGTCCAAATGGTTCAATGGTCATCGTGGATGCATTGACAAATAACGTGAACCGGACGGCATCTGATGTACGTGCCGCGTTTGGGAAAAATGGCGGGAATATGGGTGTCAGCGGATCTGTTGCTTATATGTTCGACGCAACGGCTGTGATCGGGATTGAAGGTAAAACGGCTGATGATGTGCTTGAACTGCTCATGGAAGCGGATGTTGATGTACGTGACATCATTGAAGAAGAAGAATCGGTCATCGTTTATGCTGAACCTGAACAATTCCATGCTGTGCAACAAGCATTCAAGGATGCAGGAATCACCGATTTTACAGTGGCAGAGTTGACGATGCTTGCACAAAATGACCTTACCCTGCCAGAAGATGCACAAGCACAATTCGAAAAAATGATTGATGCATTGGAAGATTTGGAAGATGTTCAACAAGTTTATCATAATGTAGACCTTGGTGAATGAGAAAACAAGCAGACCTTTGCTATATGATCAAAGGTCTGCTTATTTTATTTGAATGCAAAGAGCCTGTTTCGAATCACGAAACAGGCTCTTTCTTTTGATTATTCATTTATGGTGATTCCGGAAAGTTCACGATCTTTTTTTACCTTTTCCAATTCCGAAATTGTGACCAGTTGATAACCTTGGTCATGCAGTTGTTTGATGATTTTTCCTGCAGCCTGGGCGCTAGTTTGATAGATATCATGCATTAATATGATTCTGCCATCTTTGGCTTTGCTCATCACTTTGTTTACGATTTTCTTTTCATTGCGTTCTTTCCAATCTTCTGGATCGACATCCCAAAGTGAGACTTTCATATCCTCCATGTGTTCACGCACATTATTGTTAATCGCTCCATATGGGGGACGGACGAGATTTGGCTCAGTACCTGTAGCTTTTTCTACAGCGTCTTGGGTCTTTTCGATTTGATCTTCGATTTTGTTCTTGCTTAAGCGCGTCAGCTGCGGATGATCCCATGAATGGTTGCCGATCTCATTTCCTTGCTGCAGCATTTTTTGCAGAACTTCCGGATAGTGCTGTACGCGGCTTCCAAGCACGAAAAACGTCGCGTGTCCATCATACTTTTTCAGGTTTTCAAGAATGGACATGGTATAACTTGGATGCGGCCCGTCATCGAACGTCAAGGCAATGACCTTTTTTGAAGGGTCGATCCATTCCTTTTGCACGGGCAGTTTGGCGACGATATGTTTCGGCTGCCATTCCTTTACACGATCCTCATTCAAATCTTGACTTTGATATGAATCTAGCAAACTATCTTTAAAAAGATCCTTCTTGATGGCTATTGTATGGGTCTTAGTTGAATCATCAGTCTTAACGTAGAATACGAGCGTATTTTTCAAGACTGAAAAAGAATTGAAGTTGGCTGCCTTCAGTTTGTTTTCCTTTTTAATGAGACTGTTTGAAATGCCTTCTTCTTCCTTCTGCGTTAACTCTTCAAAAACAATATCGGATAAAACGGATATATAATCAGTATCCGTGGCAAAGATGTCTTCTATAGAGAGCTTTTGCTGAGATGGAATATCATAAGTGAAGATCTGGGTTCCAGACTGTTTCTTTCCTTCCACTTGCTCATATTTATCGAAGGAAATCGTAATGGTCTGTTTGCTGAAATGGAGGATCGTATAGGTGAGGTTAAGCTCGGATGCTTTTCCGTCGGATGCTTTCCATTTCTTTTCATAATTCTTAATTTCTTTCTTTATGTAAGCTTCTAGCTGCTTGTCGATCTTTTCTAAATGCAGAACAGGCCTGCTGGCTGAATACCCGCCTTTCGTATTATCTTTCACATACGTTTGAATATCGGCTTCTGGGTAATTTTTATCAGTTGTATAGGCCGAAACGGTTCTTTTCTTATCAAAAGCAAGGCTTTTAATGGCTAACCCCATCGTTCCCACAGCAGCTGTTAGACAAAATAGAAAAATAAAGACTTTTTTATAATTTAATTTCCTCATGATGCACTCCACCTCGATAATCATTCTACTATATAGACGCTCCAAAAGCCTTAAAAGTTTGTAAATATTTTCATTTTTTTATATAAAAATATTTCCTTGATCAATTTCAAACTTTTATGGCTGCACGAACGTCTATCCTTTGTACCTAGGATACGTAATTTAATGTAAGGAGCTCTATCATGCAATGAAAAATCTAGATATGAATCAATTAATAACGGACCGGATAACCGAACGGCAAGAAAATTTGTACAGACTTGCTTTTTACTATGTCAAAAATCAAGAGGATGCGCTTGATATCGTGCAGGAATCGATCAGGAAAGCGCTGGCCTCCAGCAGCAAAATAAAAGACGCTTCTTCTATAGATAGTTGGTTATATAAGATCATCGTCCGAACGGCACTTGATGTTTTGCGAAAGAAAAAGAAGCTGACCGTCGCCGATGACGAAACAATAGAGTACTTACGCAGCGGTGAGGAAGATCACTACGCTGACCTGGATTTGCAAAAGGCCCTTGAAGGACTTTCGGTCAAGTATAAAACGGTAGTCGTCTTTCGTTTCTTTGAGGACCTGAAGTTGGAAGAGATAGCGGAAGTGCTGGAAGAGAACGTAAGCACGATTAAAACGAGATTATATAAAGCGCTGCAACTATTGCGGATCAACATGACTGAACGGGAGGAAACGAAAAGATGGAAAAAAAATTAAAAGATCTACGGGAAGAGTATCTTAAAACACCGATCCCAAAGGAATTGAAAGATGTCGTTCAAGCCGCCTTGAATGAAAGGCCAAGGAAGAAGCCAAGGGTTGGCAGGAATATCCTGGTGTCAGCGGCTGCAGCGCTTCTGATTGTGACAGCTTCCGTAAACATCAGTCCGGCAGTGGCGAAAGCCATGAGTGATATTCCAATAGCCGATAAGGTCATCGATGTGATCACCTTCGTCGAATGGAAAGAAGAAGCGAATAATTCCTCGGCAGTAATCAAAACACCTGCTATATCCGGTCTGGAGAATAAACAGCTCGAAAATAGCTTGAATGATAAATACTTATCGGAAAGCAAGCAGCTCTATAAGGAATTCTCGGATTCCATGTCAAAACTGAAGGAAGGGGAAAAGGGTAATATCTCGGTGGAAAGCGGGTATGAGATATTGACAGATAATGAAACGATCTTATCCGTACGGCGTTATACGGATAAGATCCAGGCTTCCAGTTCTACAGAAAGTCAATTCGATACAGTCGACAAGAAAAACGAAGTGCTTTTAACGTTAAATAGCTTATTTAAAGATGATCGTTATCTCCAGGTGATCAGTGAGAACATAAGGGAACAGATGAAGCAGCAGATGGCTGAAGATCCGGAAAAGATATATTGGGTCGAAGATGATGATTTTACTGCTTTTAAAGGCATAGATGAAAACCAAAACTTTTATATAAACGAAGATGGCAAGCTAGTCATCGCCTTTAACAGCTATGAAGCTGCCCCGGGATATATGGGGGCCGTCGAGTTCATCATCCCGACAAAGGTGCTAACAGATCTTCTTGTGGGCGATCAATATATCCATTAAAACGAACTTATTAGTAAGGTGCTTTAATTATTCTTATGACGGGCGAGAGGGTTTTAAAACGGGGACCTCACAATGCCCACTAAAAAGGACGAACCAACGTTACTTGATTACAGTAACCTTGGCTCGTCCCTTTTTTCATCGAATTTCATCTGATCCAGTTCCAGCCTCATTTTTTCCGTCTCCATAAGAAAATTTGCATGTTTAAGTTTTTCAAGCTCCAATTCATCTTTGAGCATATTGTGTTTGGTTTTTGACTGTTTTTCGAAATGGGTTGTCAGTATGCCGAGTATAGGGATGGAAAAAATCATCACGACGGTTATGATACCGAGCATTATTGTGCCTCCTCATTTTTGTGTTATTTCTATTATACGGTGTCTATAACGGTTTTGGTTGGGGTTTTGCGTTTTCCTTTTTGGACTTTCATTTAATTGGTAAATGATTACTAATGAGGTATTAAACGTAATATCATTCATGAAGTTAGGGCAATATATCATTGATGGTGTTTCCTATTGGATGGTGTTTTTTTCCGGATGATTCGCAGTGTTACTTGCAGGGTGAAAAGCCATTATTATTTACTTTGAAATTAATTATTTAAATATACTAAATATTTGTTTACAATAGAGAAAATAAAATGTTATTATACAATAATAAAAGGAGGACTGGGTATGGCAACGATAAATAAACAGAAAATTGTGGATAGTGTACCTCAAAAAGGTTTTTTTGGAAACCCAAAAGGACTATTTACCCTTTTCTTTACTGAGTTCTGGGAGCGTTTCTCCTATTATGGCATGAGAGCCATTCTTGTTTACTATATGTATTATGAAGTTTCTAAAGGGGGACTAGGACTTGATGAAACCACAGCCCTTTCCCTTGTATCCATCTACGGATCTTTAGTTTATATGTCCGGTATAATTGGCGGATGGCTTGCCGATAGGATTTTCGGGACCTCAAAAGCCGTATTATACGGTGGTATCTTGATCATGCTCGGGCATATTGTCCTTGCTGTACCAGGCAATCTCTCCATGTTCTTTGTTTCCATGGTACTCATTGTTCTAGGTACTGGTTTATTAAAACCGAATGTTTCCAGCATTGTCGGTGAAATTTACGCGGAAAACGACGAACGCCGGGATTCCGGTTTCAGTATATTCTATATGGGTATCAACATGGGTGCATTCCTTTCACCACTCATTGTTGGTTCAGTCATGAACTACAGCTTTCACCTTGGGTTCGGCATAGCCGCAATTGGTATGTTAATTGGACTCATCGTCTTTGTTGCAACAAAGAAAAAGAACCTGGGTCTGGCTGGAACTCTTCCTGCTAACCCATTATCACAGAATGAAAAGAAAAAAGTATTCACTAAATTGGGGATAGCTGCACTTATCATAGCTGCCATCATCGGCATCACGGCCACTAAAGGCATCTTAACGATTAAAACCTTCATTAATCTTGTAGGTATCCTAGGGATCGTTATTCCGACCCTTTATTTCTTTTTCATGTATCGCAGCCCTAAAACGACTTCTGTTGAACGTTCACGCTTGATTGCCTATATTCCTTTGTTTATAGCAGCTGTCATGTTCTGGGCGATTCAAGAGCAAGGTGCAACAATATTGGCAAACTATGCAGACAAACGGACACAGTTGAATTTTGCTGGAATAGAAATAAACCCGGCATGGTTCCAATCTTTGAACCCTTTGTTCATCATTACCCTTGCACCAGTATTCGCATGGTTATGGATTAAACTAGGAAAGCGTCAGCCGACCATTCCTCAAAAATTCTCAATAGGTTTATTGTTCGCCGGTTTATCATTCCTGGTTATCCTGCTTCCTGTTTATTTCGGTGGATCAGACGCATTAGTCAATCCACTATGGCTTGTACTTAGCTATTTCCTTGTAGTACTTGGAGAGCTTTGCTTATCGCCAGTTGGACTTTCTGCCACTACCAAATTGGCTCCAGCTGCATTCTCGGCACAAACGATGAGCCTGTGGTTCCTGGCAAGTGCAGCAGCACAAGCACTGAACGCACAAATCGTTAGATTCTACACACCTCAAACCGAAATGGCTTATTTTGGAGTGATCGGTGTTGCTTCAATCGTCCTTGGACTGGCCCTGATGGCCTTATCACCAAAAATTCAAGGTTACATGAAAGGCATTCGCTAACACTTAGCAAGCATTAAAAGAAATAAGCTAATATGTAAAAAAGAGCATCCTTTATAGGATTGCTCTTTTTTCCGGTTGTAAGAACCTTTTCCTTTTTTGTTTTTAATAATACGGTTGGAGGGGTCAAACGCCCAACGCATTCAGCTATTTGTCATTTCACCAATGTTTTTTTTGTTTTAATCGTTTTAGTGCTTGTATATATTCCTGTTTTCATAGATTATCCGAACTAAATGGACTAGCTTTGCACACCTTTGTTTTTACTCGCAATTATTGAAGCCACAATTGCAAAGGGAAGTAAAAAGAAAGCCAGTATTCCATATCCAGCTCCTTCAAACCCTCTGATGTTCACAAAACCAATGTAAAACAAAATAATTGACGCTATAACGGTTAATACGCCTGGTAAAAGCCTTACAAATAAAGATAAATGTAATTTCCTAAACCACCACGCCAAAAGTATTACTAACATCCCAGGGACACAAGCAACCAGGAGGGGAAATCGCAACATCATTTTGTAACCTCCTTAAAATCATTATGTAAATAATACCATAATTAGCAAAATTTCTCTTTTTTTATTTAAGGAGTGAAAAAGACAGCAGGAGGTCACCTTCTTGGATGTATGAGGGAGGAAAACAAAAAAGTCAAACGTAAAGGTGAGGTAAATTAAATTTTTAATATTTGTGTACAAACAAATTTCACTTACATTAGTGATCGGCCTTTTTCTTATCAAAATCTCCAAATAGCCAAATAAAAAGTAAAATAAATGCTACGAAATAGAATGCATATCCTAAATTCCCTGACCACTTTATCGGTTGGCCACTGAAGTATTGCAGACCAGAGTTAGCAAGAAACATGAGTATGATACCCACTATAGAACTTATGAAAAATCTTTTCTTTGTTATCGCCATACTGAAATCCACTCCTTTGCTTATCCAGTTTACAATAAATATCCAATCATTTACATCAACATTATTAAAATTAGTCCATTAATGGTGCGTAATGAAGAAGCGGATAGGGATGAATGTTATATTTATAACGCACTCGATTTTTCAAAAGACAGGAGGTAAAAATGAAACGTTTACTTGGAATATGCATATCCATGCAAATGACTTTCGTGCTGCTTTTCATCTCGGGGATTACTCCAAAGTTGAATTCCTATGTTGGTGCCAGCATTTATTTGATCATTGGGTTTGCAAGTCTGGTGATCAGCTTATATTTAGTAGTAAAGAAATTTCATTTGGGCATTTCGTTTATTGCAATCATCTTTTCATTGCTTATCATTTGTTTCACCATTTTCATTTATTTCTTGCCTGAAGCCGGGATGCCGCCGGAAATCCCTTTGTTTGAATAGGTGCCTTCATCCAAAATTCAAGCGAAAAAAAGGGCATCCCATTGAGGGTGCCCTTTTTAATTCCACAACTTTTTGAATCAGTTTGCTGCTGGGATCAATCCTTTATGAATGGAGACTTCCTGAATGGCACGGTAGACGGTTTCGACCATGAAATCGAGTTCCTTTTCTGACATGGAAAGGATCGGCATCATCGTGATGACTGGACCAAGTTCCCGGATGATCAGGCCATTTTCCCGTGCTGTATGGATGATTCCGGAAACGACATTCTCTTGGAGGGTGAACGTTTCTTTTGTTTGGCGGTCTTTAACGATCTCCACTCCAATCATGAAGCCGCGCTGGCGGATATCGCCGACTATCGGAAGTTCGTATAGTGCTTGCAGTTTTTCGGATAGGTATTTTGATTTTTTCTGGATGTCTTTAATGAGATTGCGGCTTTCCATTAGCTCGATATTCTTCAGGGCCAGTGCACAGGCTAGCTGATTTCCTGTATAGGTGTGGCCGTGATAGAAGGTTTTATGTTCTTCCTGTTCTCCCAAGAAGGATTGAAAGATCCGCTCATTCATGATGGTTGCTGCGAGTGGCATATATCCCCCAGTGATCCCTTTGCCCATACACATGATATCCGGAACGACATCTTCCTGTTCGCAGGCAAACATTGTACCGGTACGACCGAATCCAACGGCCACCTCATCACAAATTAAGAGGATGTTGTACTTTCTGCATAATTGTTCGACTTCTTTCAAAAAGCCTGCCGGATGGGTTATGATGCCTGCCGCGCCCTGCACAAGCGGTTCGATGATCAATCCTGCAATTTCCTCTGATTGTTCTTGCAGTAACTTCTCCAGTTCCTTCAAGCAATGGTTTTTCACTGCTTCTTGATCTCCATACTCAGTCATGTGATAGGCATATGGTGAAGGGGCGGAAATCCGTTGAAATAAGAGTGGCTTAAAGATTCTATGGAATAGATCCATTCCGCCAACACTCACGGCACCGACAGTATCGCCATGGTATGCTTCGTCAAGGGAGACGAATTTGTTTTTATTCCGATGCTTGACGGGATCGATATTCTGCCAATATTGATAAGCGACTTTAAGGGCGATTTCCACAGCAGCAGATCCAGTGTCAGAGTAGAAGACTTTCGATAAATGACCAGGAGTGATCTCTGCAAGTTTTTTTGCCAGTAAGATCGATGGTACATTTGCAGATCCCAGCAGCGTGGAGTGCGCGACTTTATTCACTTGTTCAATAAGGGCGCCATTTAATTCCGGCTCGTTATGCCCGTGCACATTCACCCATAATGAAGCATAGCCGTCCAAATAGCGTTTGCCATCCACATCAATCAAGTAGCTGCCTTCCCCGCGCTCGATGATCAGCGGTTTACTTTCCCGATACGTTTTCATTTGTGTGAACGGATGCCATACATATTCCTTATCCCATTGCTCTAAATCCTGACTGTTCATGCTTGGAACACCTCTTTCAGTTGTTGGGTATAATCTTGATCACCAAGTAAATCAAGGATGCAGATCCTCAAGTCTTTTCTAACATCCGCCAGTGTTGGGATGTAGGCGAGGCCATTCAGCCCTGTCAGCTTTTCAATGGTTTCGATATTGTCTTTATGAATCCGATCCTCTGACCGGTAATGGTTATACAAAATGGTTTTCACGCATATATCATGGATTTGGGCATACGAATGCGTCGTCACGACATTATGAATCGCCCCTAAACCACTTGTAGATACGAATACGACAGGCATGCCGCAATCTCTTATGAAATCCGTCGTCATATAGAAATCGTCGGATCGTTCAATGAGCGGGACAGCCAATCCGCCAGCACCCTCGACTAATACGATGTCATACATTTCCTCAAGTTCATGAACCCTTTCCACGACTTTCTTCTCATCAATTTGCTTTCCGGTCAATTTAATCGCCAAATGTGGGGAGGTTTCAGGTTCCAGTGTGTAAAACCCTGATTCCTTTACACCGAGTTCCTGCTCAAACCAAGATATGTCCGGGTATGTATTGTTTTCCTCATTGATTCCAGTTTGAAATGGTTTGAATATCGTGACGCTTTTTCCCAATGTTTGAAGAGACAGATAGAGTGCGCTCGTGACGATGGTCTTTCCAATATCCGTGCCAGTTCCGGTTATAAAGTAGGCTTGGCCCATGGATGATTCAGCTCCTTTAAGTTTATATATCTTGCAATGCGCGGACGTACTTGTTGAATGATGACAGCACATAGAATGCACAGCAGTAGATCACCGGGTACAGGTAATAAGAAGCCGTAAAGAATCGTTTGGTTGATTGAAAGCGGCGTTTCCACAATCCACTTCATTGCACCATACAGCCAGATGCAGCCGAAGAAGTAAACAGTCAGTAAAGAGGCGGCATTAGCAAAGAATATGGAACGAATCGTGGTGAGGGAAAACCGGTTGATCAGCCATCCATTTACATAGGCTCCCAGTATATATCCGAGCAAATAGCCGAAAGTGGGTTTGAATATATAGCCGATTCCCCCGCCTTCAGCAAACACGGGCACCCCGATAAGTCCGATCAAGACGTAGCATAGCTGACTGAGCAATCCAAGACGGGGGCCCAATAATGCGCCTGCCAAATAGACTGCCAGAATTTGAAGTGTGAATGGTATGTAAGGGATAGGTATTTTAATAAAGGCGCCAATTGCGGTTAACGCGGTAAAAAGGGCCACATAAGAAATCGTCCTTGCTTTCAAGGTTTTCACCTCCTTTTTTAGAAATGATAGGCGAAATGCTCACTATTAGTTTGCCTGATTTCCATTTTATATGTCAACTAATTTATTATTTAGTTAACATATAAAAAACCATACGTTCACAGGTTTTAATGGACAGACTAGTAAAATATTGAAAAAAGACCATTGAATAATATTTTGTTTGTATGTTATTATTCTATCGATATGTTAACTTAAAATATTTTAGGTTAACAAATTAAAAGTTCTATTTTCGGGAGAACTATTTAGATCACTTATTGGCATGCTTCCAGGCATTGTTGATCTTTCGGTGCTCATTATGGTTGGTGTTGCACGTTCGACCGGCGGGGAACTTCCGAACATTTTGGTTTGAAGGGAAAGATAGATACCGAAATGGGGCCATTCTGCTGAAAACCGGAACGAGCCAAGCTGCTTTCCTAGGAAGTACATAAGCCACGGAATCCATGCACCAGCGATTCATCACACTTTAATGGCAACACATCACAGGAACAACAGATGTGATTTAGCGAGTGCAAAAAATTATTCAATCCGTTCCAAGGGTCAGGTAATTAATCGAGTCAGTTTCATGAGAAGGAATTTATAAGATTGTAAAGAAAAGAGGGATAAGGTTTGGATACATTAGTAAGGGATTGGAAGATGTTAGCTGAGAACGTAATTAAAGGATATAAGGTGACGAAGGAAGAAGCATTATCCATCGTGCAAGCTCCGGACGGCGATGTTTTGGAAATTTTGAATGCAGCCTATCTCATACGCAAGCATCATTATGGGAATAAGGTTAAATTGAATATGATCATCAATACGAAATCAGGATTATGCCCCGAAGATTGTGGCTACTGCTCGCAGTCGATCGTTTCGGAAGCCCCAATCGATAAATATGCCTGGCTGACTAAAGAAAAGATTGTCGAGGGAGCGCAAGAATCCATTCGTCGTAAAGCGGGTACATATTGCATTGTTGCTTCTGGCCGTCGGCCGACTAGCAGGGAAATTGATCATGTCATTGAAGCGGTAAAAGAAATCCGCGAAACGACGGATCTTAAAATCTGCTGCTGTTTAGGTTTCCTGAATGAGGAACATGCCGGCAAACTAGCGGAAGCAGGCGTTCATCGCTACAATCACAACTTGAATACATCACAGGAAAACTACAGCAATATTACATCGACACATACATATGAGGACCGGGTAGATACAGTCGAAACTGTTAAAGATGCCGGAATGTCTCCATGTTCAGGTGCCATTTTCGGTATGGGGGAATCTGAGGCGGAAGCGGTGGAAATCGCTCTATCATTACGCAGCCTTGATGCAGATTCCATTCCTTGTAATTTTCTCAATGCAATTGACGGAACACCGCTTGAGGGAACTTCCGAGTTGACCCCCAATAAATGTCTGAAATTGATTTCAATGATGAGATTCGTTAATCCGAGTAAAGAAATCCGTCTGGCCGGCGGTCGTGAGGTTAATCTCCGTTCCATGCAGCCCATGGCACTTTATGCAGCCAATTCCATCTTCGTCGGCGATTATTTAACGACAGCTGGTCAAGAACCCACGGCGGATTGGGGAATTATCGAAGACCTGGGATTTGAAATTGAAGAATGTGCTCTTTGATAAAGAAGGTTATAAAACTTTCATTTTTTGAAGAAACCATATGGATTTGAAAAAAACACCCTTAGGGTGTTTTTTTTTCAGTTTGTGACAAAAGGGAGCGGATTTCTGAAAACAGCTGGAATATTTTTTGAGGGTTTGTAAAATTTGAACGCTGATTTACTCTCCAGGCACTCGCTTTCCGCGGGCGGTCCGGGAGCCTCCTCGGCGCTTTTTGCGCCTGTGGGGTCTCCCTTGACACGCTTTTCCCGCAGGAGTCTCGTACCTTCCGTTCAAATCAACTGGAATGTTTTGAAAAAACTGCAGGCAACCCGATTTCTTCAATTTGTCTACAGTCAGGGTGTTTTTTTTATTTAGCTGTAGATAGCAAGTGACCAGTCAATCTTTACAAAAATAAAAAAATGATTGATTAGTGAAAATAATTTTAAAAAAATGCTAAATTGTAAGAAGAGGTTTTTTTAATGTAATGAAAGACAGTGCAATGAAAATTGTAATTGCTTGAAGATAATAACATTTGCTGCATAGAGTTAAAAGATTATGATATAGGGAAAGGACCAGTATTGGTAATATAAATAATGAGAGGGTATGTTTTTGTGTGATACATATATGGATATTTAGTTTTATTATTTTATTTTTGTTATTTATATTTTATACTATTTTCCCAACGGTGCTTATTCGTGCATGCAGTCTGGGAATAACAAAAAATTTCAAGTCGAATAATGGGATGGCGCTAACTTTTGATGATGGTCCCAACCCTGAATATACGATAAAATTACTTGATCTTTTAAAAGATTATGGGATAAAGGCTACGTTTTTTGTTGTTGGCAATAAAGTGAAAAGCAATCCTGAAATTATTAAAAGAATGCATGAAGAGGGACATACTATAGGTATCCATCATTTTCATCATGTTTCAAGTTGGGTTCTTTCTCCAATCCATCTGCGGAGACAGTTGGATATGACGGCAAAGGCAATAAATGAATGTACGAATGAAAAGGTGGTTTTTTACAGACCTCCATGGGGCCATTTCAATATTTTCACCCCACTTTTAAGTAAGAAATATAAGGTGATAATGTGGTCGCACATTTTCGGAGATTGGAAAGTGGAAAAATGCAGAAATAATCTGCTTGATCAACTGCGAACCACTTCAACAGAAGGTACCATTCTATTGCTTCATGACTGTGGTGAAACCTTGGGAGCGGATAAAGAAGCACCTGGCTACATGATTGAAATGTTAAAAATTTACCTGCAGGAGCATAAGGAAAAGGGAACGCGCTTCATTACTTTAAAAGACTTATAACTAATTCTGGGGGTATTATGAATATAGATACGCTTTTACATTTTATTGATTCGTATGGATACCTGATCATTTTTCTTTTTTTATTCTTTGGCATTGTGGGAGTGCCTGCTCCAGAAGAATCCCTTCTATTTCTGATTGGGGTGTTGGTTGTCCAAGGGAAGCTCTCATTTGGTTTAGCGACGCTGTGTGCAATTCTCGGCGCCTTTATCGGAATGCTGGCAGCTTATGCATGCGGAAAATATGTGGGGTATCCATTTATAAATAAATATGGGAGATTCATTGGAATTACTAGTGAACGCTGGGAGAAAGCAAAGAAAAACTATACGGATAATGCACAAAAAACCTTAGTATTGGGATTTTATATTCCGGGTATAAGACAAATTAGTCCATATTTTGCAGGAATCTCTTCTATACCCTTTCGGAAATACTTCCTATTTTCCCTATTAGGCACTATACTCTGGACTGTCCCTTTTATAGTGGCCGGTTATTATGTGGGGGATGCTTTTAATGTTAATCCCAAATATGTTCCATATTTAGGAATTGTATTTTTGGTAATTTTTGTACTATATGTTACTATCAAATACATTAAAAAGAGAAAACGAATGTCGGAAAATTGAGTCGGCTCCTCGTTATACAGCACAACATTGATTCCCTCTCGGAAGATGGAACCTTTGCTAAACTTGATTTAAAGGAAATTGTTTAAAAATATCGATAATTATATTGTAAGAGGAAGATATCATGGACCTGCTAATACATTTCCCCATTATATATTTTCAGAATGATTTCTTAGGAGATGACACATATGAAGAAGATTTTGTTTTTACCTCTCTTTCGAATGCAATCGGGACATCATCAAGTTGCAGAGGCATTAATGGATATGTTGAAAAAGCATTCAAATGGGATTACTTATAAAAAAATCGATCTAATCAGTTATACCAACACCTCTCTAGAAAAAATAGTGGCAAATAGTTATCTGACATGGATTCGTTATGCGCCAGAAACCTATAATCTTGCCTATAAAAACCTTTTTTACATTCACTCACCAAAGGAACGGATATTTAAATGGTATCAGCAAATATTCATGAAAAAAATGGAACAATTGATAGCTGAAGAAAAACCTGATTTAATTGTTTGTACACATGGTTTCCCTTCCTATCTTTTGAGCCAGTTAAAGATGAAAGGAAAGTGCAGCACACCGGTTATAAACGTGTACACGGACTTCTTTATTAATAATGTGTGGGGAAGCGAAGGGATAGATGCCCATTTTCTTCCTAGTCAAGAAGTAAAAGAAAAGCTGATGGGTAAGCGTCAAATACCAAAACAAACGATGATGGTCACTGGTATTCCTGTGCACGAGGAAATCACTAAAAATGCCGGTGTACAAAGAAACACAGAACGACCAAAAGTTTTGATATCCGGAGGAAATAGTGGTTTGGGAGGGATTTTGAACTTAGGTGATGAGTTAAAGAATTCGACCGACTTTGATTATTTAGTTCTTTGTGGCAACAACACCAAGCTGTATGATGAAATCAAAACGTGGAACTTAGCTCATATCAAACCATTGCCTTATATCTCATCAAGGTCTGAAATGAATAAGCTTTATGAAGAAGTTGACGCAATCGTTACGAAACCGGGCGGTGTCACGATTAGCGAAGCATTGCGAAAAAGGCTTCCCATTTTTGTTCATTCCAGGCTTCCGGGGCAGGAGGAAATTAATCTACAGTATTTAAAACAACAAGGACTTGTATTTAAACTTAATCAGAAAACGCCTTTTGAAAAACAATTGTTGAGTATATTGAAGGATCAGAAAAAAATGAAAAAATGGAACACATCCATTGAATCCTATCATAAGGAAATAGAGTTGGAGAAACCTGAGCGAATGGTGGAGGTCATGAAATTGATCCTTAATCTTAATCAAAATGGTACGCCTTCCTATCTAGCCCGACAGCCCAAAATACTTTATAGCTAAGTTTTCACTTTCTGGCAAGGGCATCCTACAGTGAACCAGATGAAGAGGCGGTTTGAAAAGAACAGATTATAGTCAATGGCATTCCAAACCCGGAAGGCTGCTTTATTAGTAGCTCTCCTGATTTTGTTTTTATAAGATATAACTAGTTATAACTGGGCGGAAGGAAGAGCGATTTTGAAAAAAATATACCTTATGATTTTTGCGATTATGCTGCTTGTGGCAGTGGGTACAGGGTGTTCAAATGAAGAAGCGGAAAACACGGAAATGAAGGGGCAGCAGGTGGAATTGACGGTTTCCGCAGCTGTAAGTTTGCAAGATGCCTTAAATGATATAAAAGAGTCCTTTGAAAAAGAGAATGCAAATGTGAAAGTTAATTACAATTTTGGAGCCTCTGGAGCTCTTCAGCAACAGATTTCCCAGGGCGCACCTGTTGAACTGTTTTTCTCGGCTGCAGAAGATAAATTTGATGAATTAGTAGAGGAAGACCTTATTGAAGAGAAAAACGGAATCGATTTAGTCGGCAATGACCTGGTACTGGTGGTGCCAAAGGATTCCGATAAGGAACTGGAATCACTGAAAGACCTCACAAAGGCTACCCAAATTTCGATTGGCACTCCGGAGTCTGTACCGGCAGGGCAATATGCGAAACAAACCTTGGAAAACCTGAATCTCTGGAAAGAGGTTGAAGATAGATTGATTTATGCCAAGGATGTCCGGCAAGTGCTTACATATGTGGAAACGGGAAATGTGGACGCAGGGCTCGTTTATAAAACGGATGCGATGAGCTCATCAAAAGTTGATATCATTGCAACAGCCAAGGAAGATTTACACGATCCGATCATATATCCCGTCGGAATGATCAATGACCTGGACCATTCCAAGGAAGCCAAGCTATTCTATGACTATCTCCAAACGGAAGCCTCCATTAAAATTTTTGAAAAATACGGATTTAAGAATTTGAAATAACCACCAATCTGGTGGTCTTTTTTTTTAGTATAACAAGTAATATTAGGAATATTTTACTTTATATTGAAACTTCATCTCGCTTTAAACGTAAGTATAAGGACATGCATGTATTCATCTTTCAACATAAGGGGATAATTCGACCTACACTTGACTGCGAATGGTTCCATTCTTTTTGAAAACTGTGTAAAACAGCTTAATCGGCAGGTATCCTATAATCCCACCGAGAGTATTCAGGATTAAATCATCGGTATCAAAACTTCCTAATTCAAATAAAAGCTGAAAAATCTCGTAGGTGAAGCTAAAACAGAATGTCGCAATCAAGATCGGTTTGAGTTGGGTAAACCTTTTTGATAGTAAAGGAAGCATGACGCCAAATGGTACGAAACCGATGATATTCCCCACTGTGTTTTCAATCCGGATGGATGTATTTACATCAGCTAAGAACAGGTAATGGAAAATGGTTTTAAAAGGGATGAAGTTATGGGAACCCCAATAGCGGCCATTGAAGGAAAAACTAATATGATCATTCATTTCGGTTATCGAGAAGGTTTTAAATAAAATGAGCTTTGTAAGAACTAATAGATAAAGAACCATACATAGCGATAAAAGGACTTTTACAAAAAATTTCATGATACAACTCCAATATTAAAGTAGGAAATATATATCATTTTATCACAAATGGTATATGATGAGTTTAATGTAATATTTTACTAGTTTTTTAGAACAAATGACCAAGGAGGAGTAAAAGTGGAGGAAGCAATAATTGATTTTCTCATTGTAGTCATGTTAATTATTGGTTTCACATACGGTCTGATTAGGCAATTTAGACAATGCGTCAGTATCAGGAATGGAAATAAATCAGATTATGCACATTACAAGAGGGTACTGATTGGAAACTATCTGATTTGCCTATCCTATTTGGGTTTTCTTTTTTCCTACATTTTGAATTCATTACTGGCATCTCGTATTATACCGGCTTCATTTATTACAAGTGATAATACCAGTTTTTGCTGTTTCAGTTTTCTTGCCATTCTATTAATCGCTAAATTTGGAATTATTCCTAAGGAAAATGAACAAGTTGGATTACAAGAATACATAGTTGAGAAAGAGGAAATATGAAGAAAATTTCGCTTACCTTATTAATCGTATGTATATCGATCACCTTTCTATTGAATTTTGCCATGCCTGAATTTGCTGGCAAAATGAAAGGCAATATAAGTTCCATGAATATCCTGTATTCATACAGTGTCACAAAATCATTCTCGGAACAAACCCAAGAAAAGATCGAAATGGCATCCGTGCCTTCAGGGAAAACTGAGACCAGGAGCGCCGATTTCCGAAGTGATATTAAGCTTGAGGGAACTCCACTGAATATTAGAAGTGTAGTGAAAGAGAGCTTGAACAAGCCACAGGCGTATAAAACCAAAGAGAAATTAACCGGTCCCGAAAAAGGGTTTTCATACCGGAAATATTATCTTACCAAAAATTATGATAAAGGAAGATATACAGTCATCCGAACGAATAAAATTACCGGAAAAGAAAAGGTGTATGTCGGAACTTACTATGAGCCGAGCACGCAAGATCCAATCGTCAAATGGTCACGTGATGAGAAATGATAGCCGATAACATGAAAAGTTGAGTGATTATATGGGGAAAACAGTAAAGATTGAAGATTATAACCCTGATTGGGTTAGCGAATTTCAACAGGAAAAAGTAAGGATAATGGAGGTTTTAAAGAACTCTTGCCTTTGTATTGAGCATATTGGAAGTACATCTGTCAAAGGGTTGGGGCAAAACCGATTTTGGACATCATGGCTGGCGTTCAACATTTAGATGAAGCTGACACATTCATTGAAACCTTGAAATCGATTGGGTATGAATTTGTCCCGCATCAGGAATTTCCCGAAAGGCGTTTTTTTAGAAAAGGCCAATGGAGAGCGGGGACACATCATTTGCATATCTATAGATTCGGAAGTGAACAGTGGAAGAATCAACTTTCGTTTAGGGACTTTCTAAGAAGCCATCCTGACGTAAGGAAACAATATCAGCAATTAAAATTATCCTTAGCTCAAAAGCATCCTGCGGATATAGTCGGGTACACGGAAGCGATGGCACCATTTATCCAAAATGTCATAGAATCAGCTAAAAATGAGGTGAATGGCGGGTGATTTCCAAGGTGAAAGATATAGCCATGTTTCTGTAAATTACCTAAAAGGTGGTAACGGCAGTGAATGTAAACTGCCGTTTTTGTATGAGCAATTAGCATGAACCTCGAACAATCAGTTCGGGGGCAAACCGATAAGTAATGTACGGGGTCTGACCAGAATCGGTTATCCGGTGCAATAATAACTCTGCTGTTTTAATACCCATTTGTTGTATTGGTTGTCCGATTGTTGTGATCGATGGTTCATAAAACTCCGTATAAGCGACATCATCAATGCTGACAATGGCCACATCCTCAGGAATCAAGATTTTTTGTTTTTTCAAATAGCTAAGGGTTTCACGTAACACTAAATCATTTCCTGCCACTATGGCTGTCGGAGGCTTTTCTGCATCGAATATCCGGGCCAACTTTTCTTGAATTTGGTTTCTGGGCAACGAATAAATATCATCATCCCTTACTTCCAATTTATGAGATGCCATCGCTTTTTTAAATCCTTCGATTCTCTCCATTCTTGGTGTGATGGGGATATCAATAGGTAAGGTTAAGAATGCAATATTTTCGTGTCCTTTTTCAGCCAGCATGGACACAGCCAAAAAGATTGCAGCATGATTGTCTAAAAGAACGGAATCAGATGTTACTCCATCAACCAATCGATCAACGAATACCATTGGAATGGAATGATCGATCAGGTAATTATAGACTTTGAAATCATTTCCTACCGGAAAAATGATGATTCCATCTACTTGCGTGGAAACCAGCAAATCAAGATATTCTTTTTCTTTCTCAGGATCATCGGCAGAGTCACATATGAATACCTTCATGCCATGCTGCTGAAGCTGTTCTTCGACGGTACGAATGATTTCGGTGGATAAAGTATGTAAAATATTAGCTACGAGTATCCCTATGACTTTTGTTTTTTTCACTTTTAAATTCCTGGCATTATCATTGGGACGAAAGTCGAGTTCTTGGATGACTTTCTCGATTCTGTCTTTGGTTTCAGCACTCATATAACGAAAACGTTGGTTGATATATTGAGAAACCGTACTTTTGGAAACACCGGCCTTCTCAGCAACATCTGATATGGTAATTTTCTTTTTTTTCATGATGTTCTCCTAAAGGGAATAATTTCTTGAAATAGAACGGGATACCTACATCATAACAAAGGAGTCTGATTTTGTTAAACATTGGATGAAAGAAACACCCTAAGCGCTTTGGCTAAGGGTGTTAACCTTAAACATATTCATTTGTCTTAATCGGCGGATTAACGAACGAGCCAGCCTCCATCAACAGCGAGGATATGGCCATTCATATAGTCAGAGGCCTTGCTTGCAAGAAATACGACGGTTCCCATGACATCAAAAGGTGTTCCCCATTTTTCAGCCGGGATCCTTGAAAGAATGTCTTTGTTTCTTGACTCATCTGCACGAAGCGCGGCTGTATTGGCCGTTTCAATATATCCTGGGGCAATCGCGTTTATTTGAATGTTTTTAGCGGCTAATTCATTAGCGAATGCTTTAGTCAGCCCAGCAACGCCATGTTTACTCGCTGTATAGGCCGGAACGAACTTACCTCCTTGGAATGTGAGCATGGATGCGATATTTATAATTTTTCCGCTGCCTTGTTCAACCATTTCTTTAGCAACGAGCTGACTAAGAAAATACAGGGAATTAAGGTTAATGTCCATTACTGCATTCCAATCTTCATCTGTATATTCCAATAAAGGAGCCCTGCGAATCGTTCCTGCATTATTAACAAGGATATCGATTTTCCCGTATGCATCAAGACAACCTTTTACAACACCTTTAAGGCTTTCCTTGTTCGTAAGTTCTGCTTGGTAAAAGACTGCCTTTTGTCCGGTCGTTTCGATTAAATCCTTCGTTTCCTGCCAATTATCACCATGGGCAACGATAAAAACATCTGCACCTGCTTTTGCTAACGCTACCGCATATCCTTGTCCTAATCCAGTGTTTCCTCCTGTTACGATGGCAACTTTACCTTTTAAACTGAAAAAGTCCATTGAAAAATCAAGTAAACTCATCTTTTTTCCTCCATCCCCAATAAGAATATGATTGTCTTCGGCAATTTTAGTTTTATCATTCTTTGGTGTTACTTCATTTCTGAAATAGGAAAGGTATCCATATCCTCATATGTATAATTCTCTCCAGCCATTGCCCAAATGAAGGTGTAGTTGCTCGTAGCGGAACCACTATGTATGGACCACGGAGGGGAAATGACAGCTTGCTCATTTTTCATTACAATATGCCTTGTTTCTTCGGGTTCACCCATCATGTGGAACAAAATTGCATCTTTAGCTAAGTCAAAATACATATAAACTTCTACTCTGCGGTCATGAACGTGAGGAGGCATCGAATTCCAGACATTTCCTGAAGCCAATTCAGTCATTCCCATACACAGTTGACAGCTTTGGATTCCTTTTTCATGAATCATTCTACGAATCGTCCGCTTGTTTGCCGTTTCCTGTGAACCCAGTTCATCACCTTGCACTTCCTTGAATGCAACGTGTTGAACTGGGTAATTTTTATGAGCTGGAGCAGAGGCTAAATAAAATTTAGCGGGTTCGGTGCCTGAATCACTAGTGAAAATTAGCTCTTTACAGCCTAATCCTATATACAGACAATCGCGGTTTTCAAGGGTATATACTGCCCCATCAACTGAAACCTTCCCTTGGCCGCCTATATTAAATACACCTAATTCTCTTCGTTGTAGAAAATAATCGGCCTTTATGAAATCATGGCCCTCAAGCTTAACCCCTTTAGAAACAGGTTTGATTCCCCCTATGATGATCCTGTCATCAAGGGAATAGCATAAAGAAACGTCATCATCGAGAAATAAATTTTCCACTAAAAAATTTTTGCGGATTTCACTTGTATCAAAATGTTTGGCTTGTGACGGATGAATGGAATAACGTTTTTCCATATGCATTATAAATAACCTCCTAATTTAGTAAAACGGTTTATCGTATTTTTAAAAAATGTTAACGTTACCAATATTTAAAATATATATAATGTTTTCCGAATAGTCAATGTTTATAGAAAATTTTAGTAGTTAATTAGTATAACTAAGGGAAAATATGTTAAAAAATGTGTTTTTATGCAAAATAAAATATAAAAACTTAGTATTGTTAATAACTGGTTTATATGATAATCTGATTTCATTCAAAAGAAAGCGCTTTCTAGTAGTTATGGTTTACTAAACCGTAATATACCTTTTTTCAGGAGGAATTGGGAATGAAAGATTTAGATGTGATCACCTTTGGGGAACCGATGAACATGTTTTATGCAAATGAAGTAGAGCCATTACATGATGTTAAATCCTTTTCCCGAGCGATTGCGGGAGCAGAATCAAACGTTGCTTGCGGATTGGCGCGTCTTGATTTAGATGTTGCTTACATGACGAAACTTGGCAAAGACAGTTTCGGTAAGTTCATCATCGAAGAATTGAATAAAGAAAAAGTCGACACGACAGGGATCCGATTTACAAGTGATCACCCGACAGGAATGCTAATTAAGTCTAAAGTGCTCCAGGGAGATCCGGAGGTGGAATATTTCAGGAAAAATTCAGCTGCTTCCACTCTGGATATTGACGACCTTTCAGAAGAATATTTTCGGCAAGCCAAACATCTGCATGCAACAGGTATCCCTTCCGCATTATCTGAAAGTTGCCATGAATTTACAGTTGCTGCCATGAAATTTATGAAGAATCAAGGAAAAACGGTTTCATTTGACCCGAATTTACGACCTAACCTATGGCCGGATAAACAAAAAATGGTGGATTGCATTAATCAGCTTGCTTACATTTGTGATTTATTTCTTCCTGGCATGTCCGAAGCGGAAGTTTTAACAGGACTTAAAAGACCTGAAGAGGTGGCTGAATTTTATTGGAACAAAGGAGTTAAAATGATCGTCATCAAGCTTGGAGCAGAGGGAGCCTATTATAAAAATGCGGATGAAGAAGGGTATATTAAAGGTTTTGTCCCCGAAAAGGTTGTTGATACAGTAGGTGCCGGCGATGGTTTTGCCGTCGGGGTGATCAGCGGCTTGCTTGAAGGTAAATCTACGATTGAAACCGTTACTCGGGGTAATGCGATTGGCGCTCTTCAAGTCATGTCACCTGGTGATATGGATGGTATGCCTAGCCGGAAAAAATTACAGGACTTTATTGAAAGCCAGAATGAACTTTTAAACGTTGAATGATCGATGACAGCAACCAGTTAACTCCACACCTAGACTTCCAATTACAAATAATCATAAATTTGATAATGAAGTGGAGAGATTGCGATGAGAATAAAAGCTGCAATAGAAAAAATCCCTGGTGGCATGATGGTTGTCCCTTTGTTCATAGGAGCCTTGATACATACTATTTTTCCTGATACGGCAACCTTCTTTGGTGGATTTACAGGTGCCATGCTAACAGGTACCGCATCGATATTAGCCGTCTTTTTCTTTTGTGTCGGAGCTACGATAGATGTTAAGCAATCCGGGTATATTGCCAGAAAAGGATTTACATTGCTTATCGGTAAAGTCGTATTTGCAGCATTATTAGGATATGGGGCAGCTTTGTTGCTTCCAGATAATGGGATTCAAACTGGTCTCTTTTCCGGTCTTTCGGTTTTAGTGCTGATAGCAGCTTTTAATGAAACGAACGGCGGTCTTTATACCGCACTTATGACAAAATTGGGCAGAACGGAAGATGCTGCCGCATTCCCGTTCATCAGTATTGAAAGCGGACCGTTCTTCACAATGATCATCCTGGGAGTAGGCGGGCTTGCTACATTTCCATGGCAAACAATCGTCTCCACTTTGATTCCATTTGCAGTCGGCATGATTGTAGGGAATATTGATAAAGAATGCCGGGAATTCTTTGGACAGGCCGTACCGGTCCTTATCCCGTTCTTCGCATTAGCTCTAGGATTCGGGTTGGACTTTGGCATGATCGTAAAATCCGGATTCATGGGTATTTTAATGGGTGTTGCTGTCGTCTTCCTTTCCGGAGGTGTCTTATATTTACTGGACCGCTACGTTACAGGCTCTGATGGTGTTGCTGGGGTCGCCGCTTCTTCCACAGCGGGTGCAGCAGTTGCTGTACCATTCATCATTGCCGAGTTAAACCCGCAATTTGCTCCTGTAGCGGAATCGGCAACCGCGATTATCGCAACAAGTGTATTGGTAACGGCGATTCTAACACCCATGCTTACGATGTGGGTCGCAAAGAAACAAGAAGAAAGAGGCATTCCGCACCGTAGAGGCATGAAACCAGCCATTTTAAAAGATCCAAATGTAACTTCCATAAAAAGAGCGAAGTAAAACATATGAAATGTAAGCGTTAACTAAAAGCAACTGGGATTGTAGTCCCAGTTGCTTTTTTTGTGATGCATATAGATTGATGTTAAAATAAGGAAATGACAGGACCTCCCTCATTATCAATCTATGAATTTGGCTAATCATTGGAGTTCTTCGATAGGGAAGGCTCCTGGATTGCAGTTCTTAGCCGTTTTAAGAATGTAAGCATGATAGAATATACCAGCTCTTTTAATGTTTATAAGAATCTATTATACAGAAGGTGATTATATATGAAACTAAATTATGATACACAGTACATCAGGGGCGTCTACCTGAATAGAGACCGAATATCTTCGTATGACCATTTTCCTCTTGATCTTCCGGTTATCAACCACCTTAATGAAGTGACCTTTCATCCCAGTGTTACCTATGTTATCGGGGAAAATGGAATGGGGAAGTCCACCTTGCTTGAAGGTATTGCGATTGCGTATGGCTTCAATCCAGAAGGCGGAACGTTGAATTTCAATTTTTCCAATTATGATTCACATTCGAATTTGGACGAATACCTCCGTTTGAAAAAAGGAGTTTACAAACCGAAGGATAATTTTTTCTTTAGGGCGGAAACTTTTTATAATTTAGCTACGAATATAGAGGAATTGGACAGGGAGGCATCGTTTGGTTCGAAAATCATCGATTCCTTCGGTGGAAAATCACTTCATCAACAATCACATGGGGAATCTTTTTTCTCAGCCTTTGTAGAACGATTTCAAGGCGATGGATTGTATATCCTTGATGAGCCTGAAGCTGCTTTGTCGCCGCTAAGACAAATATCGATGCTGGCCAGGATAAATGAGCTTGTTCAACAAGGTTCCCAATTCATCATTTCCACCCATTCCCCGATCATCATGGCCTACCCGGATGCTAAAATCCTTCAGATTTCAGAAGAGGGAATGAATGAAGTGACGTTAGAGGAGTCCAATCACTATTTGTTAATGAAACAGTTTTTTGAAGATAAAGATCGGCTGCTTCATCATCTATTTCAATGAGATTTTAGCATCTCCATGAAAAGCAACTAAGGAAAAACCCCGTCTGCACTGCGCATACGGGGTTTTCATTTTTTTGGAACTCCTTGTTGACAGCTTAGGTGTATTACGGGTATAGTACATCTATAAGGTGTATGAACCACTTAGTACATACACGCATAACAGGCTTTTTTTAATAAATAGGGGGTGGTTTTAATGAACGTAAATACCCGGGAACCGGTATATCTGCAAGTCGTTAGGCATTTTAAAGAACAAATAGCCATTGGTAATTTCGTGGCGGGGCAGGAAATTCCCTCCCGCAGAGAACTGGCGGCTTCACTGAATATAAATCCTAATACCGCTCAAAAAGCGTATAAAGAAATGGAGGAACAGGGCTTGATTCATACAGAACGAAATTTCCCAAGTCAAATCACGACGAATGAAACGATTCTACAGGCTGTAAGGCAGGAATTGATTTTGGCAGCCGTCGATACGTTTGTCGATGCGATTCGTCCGATTAATGTACCGGTTGATGAACTGCTTCGTGTGGTTAAAGAAAAATACTCGGAAGAAATAAGGGAGGAGGAAGAAAAATGATAGAAGTAAAACGGATTTCCAAGAATTACGGCCGGAAAAAAATCTTGGATAGTGTTTCTTTTACAGCTAATAAAGGGGAAGTCACGTGTCTGATCGGGATAAATGGTGTAGGTAAAACGACTACACTCAAAGCCATTATGGGATTGACGCCATATAAAGGTGAAATCCTGATCGATGATCAAAAGATGACAAAGGACAGTTATGAAAAAATCACCTTCATTCCGGACGCACCGATCATGCTTCCGCAAATGACCGTTAAACAGGCAATGGTTTTCATGGAGGATTTCTATACGTCATGGAATTCGGAAAGAGCTAACCAATTGATGGGATTCTTCAAGCTGAAAGAGGAGACCCCCATTTCGGAACTGTCAAAGGGGAATACAGCTAAGCTCAACCTGATGCTTGGTTTGTCCCTTGACGTGGATTATGTACTGATGGACGAACCATTTTCAGGCATCGATATGTTTAGCCGCGAGCAAATCGCCGATGTCTTTGCGAGCCACCTTATTGAAGATAGAGGAGTCATCATCACGACCCATGAAATCAGTGATATTGAACATTTAATCGATAAGGTCATTTTATTGGATAACGGTACAGTGCTTAAAGAGTTCAATACCGAAGAAATGCGTGAAGAGGAAGGAAAATCGGTAGTCGATGTAATGAGAGAGGTGTATCAATCATGATGCGATATTTAAAGCTAGTGAACTTTGAAATCAATCGATTTAGTAAAATATATATATCCTTATTGTTGATAACCTTGGTTTCGCAATTTGCTGGAGTGATCATCGTAACGAAGAGCCTTCTTAAAGATGCCAGGAAGATCATGTCGGATGAAAGACTATCCGAAGCTGCCTATATTGCGACTTATAATGGCATTGATTTTAGCCATATCGCCAATACCCTCTTGTTTGTAGGACCGATTGCGCTGAGTGCGGTTGCCCTTATTTTTTACATTTTCCTTATTTGGTATCGTGATTGGTTTGGTAAGAATACATTCATTTATCGGCTATTGATGTTACCGACATCCAGATTATCGATCTACCTTTCAAAAGCTACGGCCATCTTCCTTATGGTATTAGGGTTGATTGCTTTCCAGATCATCATTTTACCAATGGAAAATGCCCTATTTAATTCAAATGTGCCGGAAGCATTCTTGAATGCGGAAATGTCAACTTACTCCATAGCGAAAGCCAATCAGGTATTGATGTTGATCATCCCAAGTACCTTCACGCAATTCCTGCTTTCCTATGGCATCGGTCTTATGGTCATGTCGATATTATTCACAGCGATCATGTTTGAAAGAAGTTTCCGCATAAAAGGAATCGTACTGGGCTTGGTGTATTGCGGAATTGCTGCTGCATTGTTTTTAGCTCCTGTTTTCGTAATGGCGCTTGGTAAATTCCATTTTTATCCTAATGAATTATTTGGTCTGCTGCTCGCATTAGGAATCATTGTGACAGGGCTTTCGATTTGGCTTGGTTCCTGGTTATTGAAAAACCGCGTTACCGTATAACAACAAACATTAAAGGAGAGTGAACAAGGTGAAACGTTATCTATGCAGCATCATTATTGGAATGGTTGTCATCTTAAGCATCGGGTCCTATTATGTCAAAGTAGCTTCCTCCGCTTCCAGCCTTCCAAAGTATACGTTCAAGACACTGGAAGGCAGCGATAAAGAGCTTGATCCGGTGATCATAAATGCTACGCTTCAAAATGGCAGTAATTTTTATGAATCATTAACAATTGAATCCAATACAACGACATATGCCAGCGAAAGGTCTTACTTGGAGAACTTAACTGGAAGACAAGGTCATGAAATTGAAAGATTGGTAAAAGAACATCGTTCATTTATGCGTGGCAGAGATTCCATTAGTTCTTTATATGAAGACGATGATTTCCTCGCTTACGCTCGGGTGAATAGCGAATACACAAAGAGCGGGAATATGGAAGCGGAGTTTGATATCGGTTTACTGGAGAAGAAGGACGAAGAGGAAACTTCATTCCAAATTGAACTTCCGAATCAAGGGAGAATCATGAATGCTGATGTCAGGGATGTGCAGTTGGTCCATTCAAAACTACAGGTTTTAACGATGAATGATGTGAATTCCAACAATGAGAAGCAGACAAAAGAGGTTCATCTGTATACGATCGATGTAGCCAATAAAAAAGTCTTGAGCGATAAAACCCTTGTATCTGAAACCTTTACTTACCCAGATCAAGTTGATTTTGAGATGCCAATCGATGTTGCTCCCTCTCAGCCAAACAACATGGTATTCATTTCGTTAATTAAAGGGGTAAATCATGAGGATGGATTTGAGGAAAAACTAAAGGAAAGCAAGCTTTTATCTTATAATTATGAAACGGAAAAATTAGAAACGGTAAAAAAAGAATCACTGAGCCTGGACATGGCTAGATCAGGATATGCAGACGGAAAAAACCTTTATACAGTTGAAATGAAATCAGGTAAATATCGCATTAAAACGTTAGACCTCAGCAGTCAAACGTTAACGAATGACACGGAACTGGATATAGCTGCTAATAAAGAAGAGCAATATACCGCTGCCTTTAAGAACGGGCGTGTGTACTTCCTATTGAACGGAATGAATCAAGTGGGGAAAACAAACAAGCCTGCCAAACTTCTGATTGCAGATATAAAGACTGGAAAGACTTTATATAAAGGTGAAACAGTCATAAATAAAAAGAACAGCAAAAGTTTTGAACTTTATATCGATGACCTGGAAATAAAATAAGGACCAACTATAGCTAGAAGCTGTTAAATGAAAAAGGGATATCCTCCAATAGGATATCCCTTTTTCATTTAAATGGAAGCCAAGTTCGTTCTGGCTGTACGTTCCTTCTTGCCGTGCAAGAAGTAGTAAAGGACGGAGGTTAAGATGACCACAACGCCCAAGATGACATAAAGTGTGCTGTAACCTGTTACCGGAATGATGAATCCCAGAATATAAGGGCCGAAGCCAAGTCCTGCATCAAGCATGATAAAGAAGGTGGACGTTGCCATCCCCATTCGGTGAGGCGGTGTCAGTTTAACGGCAATCGCCTGCGAGCTTGATTGCATATTACCGAATCCGAGGCCAATGAGGAAACCAGCTGCCAGTAAAGTGAAACTATTGGTTGATATACTTAGAAGGAGCAAGCCGATTCCGAAAATAATGAAAGCCGGATACATAATGAAGTTCGATCCTTTCCGGTCCATCAATGGTCCTGAGAATGGACGTGATAACAATACGGCTACTGCGTAAACTACAAAGAAGAAGCTTGCCGTATTGACCAGATTGATTTCAATGGCATAAAAACTGATGAAAGAAAGGACACTGGAATAACAGAATGCCAATACCAGAGTGATGATTGAGATGGGCAGTGCCTTAGGTTCAATGAAATTGGAAAGCTTGAATCCTTTGCTTTCCGTTACTTTGGCTGTCACTTTCAATGCCGGGACATGTAAGAAGAATGCTGTAATCAGGCTGATCACTCCTAAAGCCAGGCAGAAACTGAAAATGACTTGGAAGCTTGTATGTTGAGCCATATACAGACCGATGAAAGGACCAATTGCCGTCGCAAGTGTTGCACTCATGCTGTAATAGCCGATGCCTTCGCCTTTTCGTGTTGCCGGGATGATTTGGGCGACGATCGTTCCTGTCGCAGTACTCGCCATCCCCATCGCCATACCATGGATCAGGCGGTTAACAAGCAGGAAGCCAATTCCAAGGTCCACAAAATATAGAAGTGTTGTCAAAGTGAAAAAGATCAAACCTATGAATAATGTTTTCTTGCGGCCGATTGAATCAATGAAACGGCCAATGAACAGACGTCCGATTAACGTCCCGATAATAAAAATACCCGATATGAGTCCGGCTTCACTTGTAGAAGCATCCAATTCATTAACAGCATAGATGGCAAGTGTCACCATCAGTAAATAAAAGATTAATGTTATGAAAAAATTGATGGACGAAACGATGACAAAGTCCTTCGTCCACAGTCTGGCTCTGGATTGATCCATGTTATTATCTCCTTATTTTATAATGTTATTTCTTATTTCGCCCATGATGCGTATGGCTTCGAGTTGTTCCTCTTCAGTGACTCCTTTCAAGATAGCCTGTTCGTATTGATCAATTGTCACGCGGACTTCACTGTAGATCTTTTTGCCAAGCTCCGTAAGCCGCATTCTTTTTTCGCGCTTATCTTTACTTGGCACATGTTCGACATACCCCAGCTCTTCCAAGCGGGCAATGGTCCTCGTAATCGTGGGTTTTTCCACACTTTGGTAATTAGCGAGCTCTACAAGCGTCGCCGAACCATAATTGATTAAGAAATGTAAAATGGACCATTGCGCCCTGTGTAAATCATGCTTGTTCAGCTGGATATTAAGATTATTTTCAAACGGACGGTACAGCAGCAAAAATTGCTGAAAGAACTTTTGGTAAGTCTCTATCAGAAACACCCCTTATACTTAATATATAGTTACCGTGAGTAATTGTTACCCTGAGTAACTATAATAACAAAGTAAATCCATTCTGTCCACTCGGATTTGTATTGTTAATTTAATAAAATGAAGGGGAGGAGCGATTCTGAAACTCACGAGTAAAAGCCCCAAATTCACGAGTAACAGGCCGAAACTCACGAGTAAAAGCCCCGAATTCACGAGTAAAAGGCCGAAACTCACGAGTAAAAGCCCCGAATTCACGAGTAAAGAGCCGAAACTCATGAGTAAAAGCCCCGAATTCACGAGTAAAGAGCCGAAACTCACGAGTAAAAGCCCCGAATTCACGAGTAAAAGGCCGAAACTCACGAGTAAAAGCCCCGAATTCACGAGTAAAGAGCCGAAACTCATGAGTAAAAGCCCCGAATTCACGAGTAAAGAGCCGAAACTCACGAGTAAAAGCCCCGAATTCACGAGTAAAGAGCCGAAACTCACGAGTAAAAGCCCCGAATTCACGAGTAACAGGCCGAAACTCACGAGTAAAAGCCCCGAATTCACGAGTAACAGGCCGAAACACACGAGTAAAGAGCCGAAACACACGAGTAAAGAGCCGAAACACACGAGTAAAGAGCCGAAACTCATGAGTAAAAGCCCGAATTCACGAGTAAAAGCCCCGAATTCACGAGTAAAGAGCCGAAACTCACGAGTAAAAGGCCCGAATTCACGAGTAAAGAGCCGAAACTCATGAGTAAAAGCCCCGAATTCACGAGTAAAGAGCCGAAACTCACGAGTAAAAGCCCCGAATTCACGAGTAAAGAGACGAAACTCACGAGTAAAAGGCCCGAATTCACGAGTAAAGAGCCGAAACTCCCGAGTAAAAGCCCCGAATTCACGAGTAAAGAGCCGAAACTCATGAGTAAAAGCCCCGAATTCACGAGTAAAGTGCCCAAATTTACGAAAAGCGATGATAATTTTGAGCTGTATGTATCAAATTTAAACAGGACCATTGATTTTTGGAGGGGATGGGCTTTGAGCCATTCTAGGAGTGGGGAAGCGGGAAGAGTTGGAAATTGGATGAGAAGTATTTGCATTGTTTTTGTACAAGCGGAAACAAGGGTTCTTGATGAAAGTCGAACTTGCAGGCACTTAATTACCAGTCAATTTCATGCGTAATAGTTTGCATAGCTATAATGGCCGTTATGTTCATCCTTACCTTTCTCAGGTTGTTCGGGTTCTGGTCCAATGGATAAGGCATCGATTAATATGAATGCACCGATAACTTGGGTCCAGCTGCCAAGCAAAAGAATTTGCTCTCCCATCCGTCGTTTTTCATTCAAAATGAAAATATTTCCGATCGATTCCAAAAAAGAACCTGCAGCAATGAGGCCATTTCCTTTGATCTCTAGAGAGCGTGAAAATGTCGCCTCCGTCAGTGATGCCCCGAATGCTTCAAAAGTGGCACCCAGGCCTTGGATTCCACTGCCGAGTGCATCGGTTCTGGTGCCCTCTTCCTCTGAGCCACTCAACTGCATATCTATTCCAACTGCATTTGCGGTATTACCAGCAGCCTCAAGCCAACCACCGAATATGAAATAGGTTTCCGAACGTTCATTTTCCGAATTCAGCATTTTCGTCCGGCCGATTGCTTGCAGCGAATTTCCAACCGCTTCAATGACATTCCCTTTGAGGACCAGATCTTTGCCGAGATTAGTGCCCGTTAAAGTTTGCCGGGTTTGACCGATTGCACCTACGAGTGTACCGAGGCCCAGTAACCATGCTCCTGAAATAAGGAGGTCATCTCCATGAGTGATCATATCTTAAACGCTCCTTAAAAGTGGTTACATTATATTATTCAGGAAACAGTGTATGTTTACATATTGCTTTGGGGTATAAAGACAGTTTTGTTTCAAGATTGGGTGTGAATTTTACCCATTTATTGGTATGATGACAACTGGAGGAGATGGCATTGACTTTTAAATATTTTTTGCAAATAATAATCGCTGCACTTTTCTTTATGGTATTTTCATTTTGTGCATAGTTTGAAGGCAGCGAAATTCTGGATGAACCTTGGGAATGGAAGTATTCCGCGCATTTTTCACAAGTAAGTGATGATGAGGTGATGGAGGCACATGATATCTCGAATTTGGATCATTTCGTGTATGCCGCAAAATTCAAGCCGTTATTTCCATTTCTAATGGCCCTTACCGCTTCATATATAATTATATTTACGGGTTATACCTTATTCAAAAGAAGCATTAAAAAGATAGCACTATTTTTGGCTGGATTTGGGGTCCTTTTTCTGATTTCAAGTGGTTTCATATCCGCTTCCCCGACTGTTGGTGGAAATATCTTTCAAGCTTTTTTCCTGATAGGTGGAATGATAGCCATAATGGGCGCAGCTATATATTATTTTCGGATGCCAACAGGATTCAATACTGAAATTTAAAGTCACAAGGCTGCCGATGAGGCAGCTTTTTTTGAAAAGTGATATTGTAGTTGACACAAAAGTACCAAAAATAATAGTCATTTTCGCAAAATTCTTAGATTGAACTTCACCGAAATATAGTTTATATTTAAGCCGAAATTGAGTAGACCAGTTGCTATATTACCAGAGGTGAACCCTTATCGGTTCAATGCACCGCACCTTTCAAATAAAGGGATACGCTGTTAAAAGCAAAACGTACTGTTTCCTGTAAAGAAGTGTGATGCAGTAGTTGGGAAAAAGAAATAAAGTGAAAAGGTGATAATATGTCAGGCAAAATCAAAATTGAACAGCCAAAGATCCCCCAAGACTTAACTCAAGCGAACTTTCAGGAAATATATTATCAGGATGAGCCTTATCTTGAGTCCTGTATCATAACTAACTGCACGATCGATAGAGAAAAAATGGACAAAATCGTATTATCACAGGTTGTTTTTAAAAATGTGATATTCAGCGATGTATCTTTCAGGAATATCGAGCTGACGGATGTCATTTTTGACCATTGCGATTTGACAAATGCCGATTTCATGGGTGGCTCGATTCATCGGGTGGAATTCAAGGAGTCCAAACTTTTAGGCATTAACCTGTCTGATGCAAGTTTAGGCAATGTCTCCTTTGAGAATTGCAACTTGAATTTAAGTGCATTCGGTTATTCCGGTTTGAAGCAAGTGAAGTTCGATCATTGCTCAATGGAAAGTGCTGATTATTATGAGTGTAAATTCATCAAAGTGAAGTTCGAAACATGTAGATTAAATGAAGCGAACTTTTCCCGGACACCGCTCAAAGGAATCGATATTAGCAGTTCTACATTTCAAAGGCTTACCGTATCCCTAGAGGATTTAAATGGATGCGAAGTTTCCCCGGACCAAGCGATAGGCTTTGCAGCCATGCTTGGACTGAAAATTAAAGAATGATCCTTTTTAAGATGAAAAGATGAAAATACATGACCAAATGGAGTAGGAGAAATGATTCAAAACAAAGTGGTTTAATTAATGGTTCTCCAACAGGGCCGAACATTTCAGTTACGGTAGAAGAAATTGCCGACATGGTCATTTTTGCTTCAACAACAGGGGTGATCATGTTAAATGGAACCATCGTAAACTGCGCTGGCGGAGAGATTTTTTCAATAAGGCCGCCTTTACTATATGTATACGGGGGACCACCGATTTGGTGGTCCTTTTTGAGTTGGCTGGCCGAAAAATTAAGGGATATTCCATTGGCTATTTGTGGTAAAAATAGGTAAAGTGAATATGAATATATATATTTTAATATGTAAATGAAGAGTACGGGTTTGGGAGAAGGGGGATTAAACTTTGATTATCAATAAGGTCACTTTGTATAGTCATGCATTGAATGATATGCGGAATTTTTATGTTAATGAGTTAGGATTTGAGTTACTATCGCATACTGATGATGGTTTTGAAATTAAGGCAGGGGACAGTGTGCTTGAAATTAAAAAATATCATCTCCAGGAAAAGCCTTTTTATCATTTTGCCATGAATATACCGACCAATTTATTCACTTCGGCCAAAGCATGGGCGAAATCAAAAGTGGAATTGACTAGAGAAGATGATGTGGACGAAGTTTATTTCAGCTATTCAAATGCACATGCCTTTTATTTTTCAGATCCTTCAGGCAACATTGTCGAGTTCATTTCCAGATATTCCGTATCACCCAAATCTGAGGCGGAGTCTTTCTCAGCTCAAAACGTCCTGTGTATTAGTGAAATAAACATTACGACGAATGAAGTAAGGAGCTTGGGAAATCAGTTGGTCAGTTTTGGTGTACCCGTAAGGAAGGCTGAAACGTTAAGTGAAGATGGATTGAATTTCATGGGGGAACATGAAGCAGGTTCGTTTTTACTTTTAGGTCCAAGTAAACGGCGGTGGATCTTTTCGGATAGAGAGTCGGAAATCTTTCCGCTTTCGATAGTCGTTAATCAGCAATTAGAAATTTCATTGGATGGCGAAGGCCTTATGGAGTTGAAAAAATGACCAAGGGGTAAGATTGATATGTCCGGAATTTGGAATGATGAAAGAGGTGAGTTAATTGAGGAATTTCATTTTTTTGACAATGGTTATTATAAGTTTAATTATCCTATTCGGATTAATATATTCATTTAATCTCATTACTGATTCAAATTTTATGAGTATAAACTTATTACTCCTGATATCAGTATTAATAATTAGGAGTAAATTAAATATCACTTTCTTTAAATAAGGCTATGAATCTTAATGTTTTGTACAAGGATAAAGTAGGCCCTTTTTCTTTTGTCTTCCGGAAAGGAAGAAAAGTCATGTTAATAGATTGAAATGCTCATAGCCAAACATAAAAAAAGAAGTGAATACTGCGCCATAACCCAAGGAGCGAGCCATGAAAAAAAGAAGTTTATTGATAGCGGTGGGCTCGATCGTTTTCGTGATCATTGCCTCGCTAGCATTGGTATCTCAAACCACAAAGAAAGAGATTGCCGGTAAAAGGGCATTTCCTCAGCATACAGTCTATCAAGCGGGTACGATAAAACCTGACAATCTATCTCAGAAGGCGATGGATGATGCCGTAGCGAATTATTATAAAACCTGGAAAAATGAATATTTGAAGCAGCCTGCTGATAAAAATGATGAATATTATATCTTTTACAATGATAAAGGATATGCAGAACCCAAGAACGCAGTGACCGTTTCTGAAGCGCACGGTTATGGGATGATGGTTACGGCAATAATGGCAGGCAGCAAGGACAAACAGTACTTCGATGGTCTTTATCGTTTTTATAAAGCGCATCGAAGTGACAATGACCCTTCATTAATGGCGTGGCAGCAAGTTAAGGATAAATCGGGCAAAATCATAAATACTCCAGGGGATGCCGATTCAGCAACTGACGGCGATATGGATATTGCCTATTCGTTATTATTGGCTGATCGCCAGTGGGGGAGTGAAGGGGACATCGACTATCTCGCCAGAGCAAAGGACATCATGGATGCGATCATGTCGAATGAGATAAATCGGTCGCAGTCCCTGATTAAACTAGGTGACTGGGCGGAGGATGAAGATGAAGTATACGGACAATCGACTCGTTCATCGGACTTTCTTCTGAATCAATTGAAGTCATTTGAGGAGGCAACTGGGAATCATGAATGGAAAGGTGTTACGGATAAGGCCTATGCGATCATTCATTCCATTTATAAGGAGAAAAGCGGCAATACTGGTCTCATGCCGGACTTCATTGTACAATCCAAGGGAGAGTATCAGCCAGCACAAGCTGACTTTTTAGAAGGGGAGAATGACGGCAATTATAGCTGGAACAGCAGCAGGACCCCTTGGCGGTATACGCTCGATTACTTACTGACTGGTGATGAAAGGGCGCTGCCGCAATTAAAGCGGATGAATGATTGGATTAAAGAGGAAACGGATGGAAACCCTGAAAATATCCAATCGGGCTATACGCTAAGCGGAAAAGCCTTGGAAGAAGGGAATAGTACAAGCTTCGTTGCTCCATTCCTGGTAAGTGCCATGGTTGATTCCTCCAATCAGCAATGGATTAATCAGTTATGGAATCGGACGATACAGGAACAAGATGATGATGATTATTTTGCCAATACGATAAAATTACAGACAATGATCGTGGTTTCAGGTAACTGGTGGGCGCCATGATTCAATGCAAGAAATTAATTAAAGATGAAAAGGGGTTTGATGAGAATGATGAAGGTCACACCTTTCTTGATGTTCGAAGGAAATGCGGAAGAAGCAATGAATTACTACACATCTTTAATCGAAGGATCGAAAATAACCAGCATGAAACGGTATGGTGCAAATGAATCAGGTACAGAGGGGAGTGTCATGCAGGCTACCTTTACCTTGAAGGATCAGGAATTTATGTGCATCGATAGCAATGTTAAGCATCAATTTACGTTTACACCTTCGTTTTCAATATTCCTTACATGTGATAGTGAAGAGGAAATTGACAGGCTTTATGCGAGCTTAACTGATGGCGGACAAGTGATGATGCCATTGGGTGATTATTTCTTTAGTAAGAAGTTCGGATGGGTATCCGATAAGTTCGGTGTTTCCTGGCAACTAACTCTCCCAATATGAATGAAGTGAAAAGACCACTGGAAAGTGGCTTTTTTCATGAATAAACACTGATTTGTGGATTGCTAGATAAAAAGTAATATCACATACCTGTCGACGGAAAAAGGAGAATTTTTCATAAACAATCAACATAAACCGGGCAATAGTGGGATAGATCGAGGTTAAACCGTTTGAACTGGGAAGGAATAAATTATATAGTAATTCTTGAGTACATATATTCATTGATTAAAGTATGATGATGATAAGAAAAGCTCGGAGGAGACAATCATGAAAAATATTAATACAGAACAAGAATACCGTGAACAAATCAAACAAGAGGGACTGACGGTCGGGATTTTTACGACTACGTGGTGTCCAGACTGCAAACGTTTAGACATGTTCATTGATGAGATCACTCAAGAACATCAAGACAAACAGTGGTTTACAATCGATCGTGACGAGTTCCCAGAGATTTCTGAAGAGCAAACCGTAATGGGAATTCCATCTTTATTAGTATTTAAAAATGGAGAAAAGGTTGCACACCTGCACAGTGCAAATGCTAAAACTCCAGAGGCAGTCAATGAATTTTTAAATGACCTATAATAGATCCTTCCAAAGGTGAACCCCGCATGATGTTGTCATGCGGGGTTCACCTTGTTTTGAGGACCCAAAACGCTTTTTTAGAAATTTTTTCTAGAAATAACTTGATTTCTAAGTTGAAACAGGGTTTAATTATAGATACCGAATATCCATTATGGATATCAAACATCCACATACATACTTGAAGAGGTGAACTGATTTGCAATTAACAAAAGGTGTCGAGCAAGCTATATGCATCATTGTTATACTCTCTACCCAGGATAAAAATGTACCGCTTTCGTCTAATGAGATCAGCAGGCGGTTAGAGGTGTCTCCTTCTTATTTGAAGAAAATCATTAGGAAATTGGTCGTTAAGCAGATAATCACTTCCGTTCCTGGTAATAATGGCGGCCTTTCTCTTGCCAAAAGTGTAGATAAGATTAAAAACCTTGAAATTATTGAAGCGATGGAAGGCCCCATTTCGATGTTTCCAGATACAGGACTTATAGAAAAAGCGTTTAAAGATGGAGAGTATGCAGAAAAGGGCATGGACGTTCTTCGTCGGATGTTTTCTCAGGCGGATGAACTTTTAATGGATTTCTTTTCCAGTCAAACAGTAGCAGATTTGCTTAAAGAAAGCTTTGGCACCACGGATATACCGACTGTTAATTGGAATTCGGGGTCATTGGGTGAATTAATTCGTGAAAAGAAAGGTGAAAAAGAGTGAACATGCTTAAACAAGAATGGAAGCTTTTACTTACAAATCGAAAACTGATCGGGGTCGCAATCGTATTACTGTTCGTGCCGATTATTTATGGGGGGTTATTCCTAAGTTCTGCTTGGAATCCATACGGAAATACCGGTAAATTGCCTGTTGCAGTCGTGAATAATGATGTGAAGGCGGAGTATGAGGGTAAAACCTTATCTGTCGGTGATGAGCTAATCGAGCAATTAAGGGACAACGATGATTTAGAATGGCATTTCGTAACGGAAAAAGCGGCGAAAAAAGGATTCGATGATGGTACATATTATATGGTCGTCACCATTCCTGAGGACTTTTCGAAAAATGCTTCAACCGTCATGGATGATAAGCCACAAAAAATGAATTTAACGTATGATGTGAATCCTGGACGCAGTTTCGTTTCTGAAACGGTCGGAAAACAGGCAACGAATAATTTGAAAACTGAAATTGCAGAAAGTGTCACAAAGGAATATGCAGAAGCGATCTTCTCACAACTGGATGAAATCGGAGATGGATTCGGTGATGCAGCAGACGGGGCATCAAAACTGGATGACGGTGCTGAAAAACTGCATGATGGAAACAAAGAAGTTACAGACAATCTGAATAAATTGGCTTCTAGTACATTAACTTTTAAAGATGGCGCGAATAAACTTCAAATTGGCGTTGGCGAGTTTTTGGAAGGAGCCAATAAACTTGAACGTGGGGCGTCGGAATTAAGCAAGGGAATTTCACAATACACGTCTGGTGTCGGTCAGTTGCAAACGGGTGCTAACGAACTCGCATCTGGTACAGGGGAGTTGACTAATAATAGTGGAGCGCTTATACAAGGTTCTTCCCAACTTTCCACAGGGCTTGCAAAAATGGTTCCAGGAGCCCAAACATTAAATAATGGATTGGCACAAGCGCAAACAGGCAGTGCGAATTTAAATGATGGCTTGAATCAGTTATCACAAAATGCAAGCCAGCTGACTGACGAATCTACGGGAATCCCAAAAATGGCAGTAGGTCAGCAGAGCTTAAATGAGGGAATCACTAAACTTTCAGAAGGAAGCCAGGCATTAAATGACGGCCTGAAAAAGATGGATGGCCAATTGCCCGCGGAAGAACAGCTGAGTCAGCTTAAGCAAGGCCTGACAAGCATTCAAAGCGGTGTAAATCAATTGCAAGAAGCGGTTCCTGCAGGAAGCGGTGCGTCCGGTACCGTATCGGGCATTACAGCAAATCTCGAGAATAGCCAAGCAGCTTTAACAGAACTTCAATCAACGATTGCGAATAATGGACAAAGCACAATCAATACTGTACAAAACACTGAAGCATACAAAAGTATGACCAGTGAACAACAATCCGAATTAATCGGAGCCATTCAAAATGAACTTCAAATGCAAGCGGAAGCACAAAAACAAATTGCATCGACTCTTGCTTCAAGTGTATCCGACTTATCAACACAATTAACGAATAAAGTAATGCCAGTATTGAATGGATTAGGCCAGCTTCCAGAACAAGTGGCCAATTTAAATAATGCGGTGAATAAAGTCAATCCAAACGCGGCATCAGCGTTAAATGGATATACCGCGATAAGGAACGCACTGGAAGAACAATTGATTCCTGGTGCAACCCAATTAAATAGCGGCTTGAATGAAGCAGTTAAAGGCAGCAATCAATTAACGGCGGCAACCGAAAGCTTAAATGAACGAGCACCGGAACTAGTGAATGGGATCAATCAGTTAGCACAAGGCGGTTCCTCGTTAAATAATGGCTTGTCAAAACTAACTGAGGGATCTGGTCAGTTGGTTGATGGAGTTTCACAACTTCAAGCAGGGTCATCCTCCTTTGGAAATGGTCTGGAGAAGTATGCATTTGGTGTTAGCAAAGTTGGCGAGGGTGCGAACAAACTTGCTAATGGAGCCAATCAACTGAATGCCAACTCAGCATCCTTGAACGATGGCTCATCAGCACTTGTTAAAGGCACTGAACAATTGGCAAGCAATCTGCCTACTTTAAGCAATGGGGTGATCCAACTTGCTGAAGGCGCAGGTAAGATCAATGAAGGTTCATCGGCACTAGCTGAAGGTTCACATAAATTGGGTGATGGAATCTCCTCACTAAAAGATGGAACGGTCGAACTTTCGGAAAAACTAAGTGATGGTGCAGAAGAAATAAGGGGAAATAAAACAACCGATGATAATTACAGCATGATTGCTGAGCCGACACAGGTTAAAGAACAAAAAAGCAGTGAGGTGCCTAATTATGGTCATGCTCTGGCTCCTTACGTATTGTCTCTAGGGTTATTTGTAGGAGCGATTGCCTTCAATATGGGATACCCGACAGGCAAGCCATCTACAAGACCTACATCAGGAGCGGCTTGGTGGTTCAGTAAATTTACGGTCCTATTTATACAAGCCACGATTTCAGCATTAGTATTGGATGCAATCATGATTTGGGGAATGGATTTACAGGTCGAGAACATGGGGCAATTCATAGGGGTTTCCATATTGACTTCCCTTACTTTCATGTTCATCGTTACTTTCTTAACTGTAGGATTTGGAAATCCAGGTCGTTTATTAGCGATGATATTCCTTGTATTACAGCTAGGAGCAAGCGGAGGAATGTTCCCTGTGGAACTGACCAATAACTTCTTCAGTCATGTTCACCCGTTCATACCAATGACATACTCAGTCATGGGCTTCCGTCAGGCGATGAGTACGAGCCTTGGAGCGGATGCATTGACAACGAGTATCGTGTTCCTTACTGGATGCATAATTGTATTTAATTTACTGTTGTTGCTAACGATGATCATCAGGAAGCGCAAAGAACACAATATTGAGATGGATGCATAAATTAATGAAGAAAACCCCCCGGTGCAATGCGCCGGGGGGTTCTTCATTATGATTGTTCATCCGTGTCCTTGTCTTTTTCGGCGGCATTAAATCCATTTTCCCTTGGATTTTCAATCACATGTTTAAGGATGGATAGTTTGTTATCCCAAAATTGATCGTAAAAAGAAAGCCACTGTTTCAATTCCGCTAAAGGTTCTGGATGAAGCCGAAAGCGTTTCTCTCTTCCTACCTTCCGGCCACTGACCAATTCAGCTTCAGAAAGGATATGAAGATGCTTGGCAATCGCTGTACGGCTCATGGAAAAGTGAGAAGTGATTTCTGAAATGGGTAAATCACCTTCAGCAAGCAATTGCAGGACCTTTCGGCGGGTTGGGTCCGCGATAGCCTGAAATACATCATGCTTTTCTGCTGCAGACACTTAGCCCTCAACAGCCTTTTTAAGATTTTGATTAACGATCTGTTCCCAGCCATGATCCATTCTATCGCGAATGACTGAGCTTTTTTCGTTCGGTTTCGGAAGAATCGTGTCAGGCTCTTTCCAACCACCATGAATAAGGGTAAACTCCGTTTTGCCATCCAGTTCTTTTAAAGTGAACGATATGATCCAACCGTCCGTATCCCAAGCGAATGAAAGCCGATGAGGAGCATCTAACTCTAATACCTTACAAGGAGAAGGACCAAAAGGTGATTGGACATGGAACTCATGTCCAACTTTCGGTTGAAAATCATTTGGCATGAACCATGAAGCTATACCCTCGGCAGTCGAAACTGTATCCCAAACTTTTTGGATGGGTGCTTCAAGAATAATCGTCTTTTTGATATCTTGTAATGTATGTTGATTTTCCATACTGATTCTCCTATTTAATTAAAAATATAAAACCAATTGGTTTCGCTTTATCGATTATATAAAACCTTTTGGTTTCATGTCAATAATTTGTTCCGAACATTCCTTTTTTATTCATAATTCCTTGAAATTAAAAGGGACATCGGTACGAGGAGTTCTTCATTTTAATGGAGCAGGCTGCTTAATTACCCAACTCTTCAATTTGCTTTGCCAATCCTGTTATATTATCGATTGATTTCATTATCTCTGAATCTTCCAATGCCTTAGGGTCAATTTGGCCATTTTCAATATTATTCAAGTATAATTCAATTCCATCTGAAAGCTGTTGATTTGAGCTGACGATCTTCTCATGGATGCCTTCAGCGATTTGGGGTGGTTCAGTTGAATTGAATTCTTCAATCTCCGTTTTCATTAATTCCAGTTCTTTTTCAAGATTTGCTCTTGCTTCGGTATTCGCGACGGCGTCTTGTGACAATGCGGGCACCTCATTGGAAAATTCCTTAACGGTACTTATATACTCCGTGGCATTATCTGCATACTCCAATGATGAATTGACTTCTCCCAAAAGCGAGCATCCGCTTAATGTAAGGATGGACAGTAAAGCAATGGTCATGATTTTTTTCATATGTGCCTCCAATGTGATTTTTTTATAGTGATATGATCAGATGGGCAAGAATCTCTTTTTATAAATCGCTGCAATGGAATTCAGTATGAAGCCTGGGATTTTCTTCGGAAAAAATGACTTCGAATAGAAAAGGTGAAAAGCACTTTTCAGGTCGTGCCACTGATTGCAGGATTTCACTTGCTTAAACCTCGCAACGTCAATGATCTTCACCTTCTTTTCGGAAGTGATGAAGATGTTTCGTAAATGAATATCAGAAGGGTTCAATCCCTCTTTCCTTGCTAATTGTAAGGCATGGTCAATCTCCTTGATATTTTCTTCCGTTATTGGGATTCCCAATGTTAAACATTCAAAAAGGGTGTTGCCTTCGATGTGATCTATTACCAGATAATTTACCCCCGCATCATATAGGGTTGGATAGTAATCGATCGATTGAACGGTTTTGTATATTTCAGCTTCTACTTTAGCTGTGTGAGTATGGTCCGGGAAAAATACTTTTAGTGCTTTATTGGTGGAATGTATTCGGAATACATAAGCGCTGCGGCCTTTTCCGATAAGTGATAAAGATGGGTCGGCATCAAGCAATATATGCTTTTTATCATCGGAAATCTTAACGCTTTGAGCTAATTCATTATAGTTCTGCATACTTTTCACCTCTATTGTGCAATTTTTTCGATTAAAAAAGACGGTATAACCGATTTTTGGTTATACCGTCTTTAAAAAATTAAAAAGACCTCACCAAATAATCGGCAAGGTCTTGCAAACAACTAAAATCAGTTGCCAATAAAGCCGAGGATTAAATCCTGTACTGACGACTTTATTGTATAGCTACTCCCCTTAACAGAAGGATTCATATAGGTTATATACAGTAATTATATAGGTTATGGCCTCGATCCGTCAAATATAAGGATTGTAGGCTTACCCTTTATGTATATTCGGTATGCGTAGAAAGATGCTCGTCTCATAAACATTACTATGAGTATGAATGAATTATTTCAAAATATCTTATTTTACGTCATTAAGCTTGTATCCGCTTCTTATGGAACTTAGTGAAATGGATTGCATTTCTAATGTTACTAATTAATTACTTAAATGTCTATTAGTTTACTGTTGTGTTACAATCTCGTCCATCTCTCTATAGATCTAAAGGAATATGTTATATTTTTAACGAATAAGCACAATTGCCTATATTATCATACTAAATTTAACCGATATTTAAATAAATGTTAAAAATATAATTCTTTAGTAGGGAGAATGAGATGAAGAAATTAATTATACCAACTTTCTGTTTTGCAGTGTTGTCTACAGTTGCTTTCGAAGAAAAAATATCTGCAGCTCCACTACAAGCAGAGCATGCCAATATTGAAAAAAGCGTCATGTTTGTAAATGTAAATTCCGGTTCGCTAAATATGAGAAAAACTGGTGGGGATAGTGTAAGCATAGTTGCAAAGCTGGCAAAAGGCACACAAGTAACCGTATATTCGGAATCCAGAGGCTGGGCGAAGATCAGAGCCAATGGAAAAGATGGATATGTCAGTACCAAGTATTTATCGGCAACGAAGCCAGGTACTTTAACTAAAGCTGCAGTAACCATTAAAACGGCAGAGAAATATGTGAATGTCAGTACAGGTTCACTCAATATGCGCAAAAGTGGAATGGATAGTGCAAGCGTAGTCGCGAAGCTGACAAGGGGCACACAGGTAACGGTGTATTCGGAATCCAAAGGCTGGGCGAAGATCAAAGCCAATGGAAAAGACGGATATGTCAGTACCAAGTATTTATCGGCAACGAAGCCTGGAACGGTGACCAAAGCTGCGGCACCCGTTAAAACGACAATGAAATATGTGAATGTGAGCACAGGTTCACTTATTATGCGAAAAAGTGGGGCAGATAGTGCAAGCGTAGTCGCGAAGCTGACAAGAGGCACACAGGTAACGGTGTATTCGGAATCCAAAGGCTGGGCGAAGATCAAAGCCAATGGAAAAGACGGATATGTCAGTACGAAGTATCTATCGGCAACGAAGCCTGGAACGGTAACCAAGGCTGCGGCAACCGTTAAAACGACGACAAAATATGTCAATGCAAGCACGCTCAATATGCGAAAAAGCGCGGCGACAGTAAGTTCAAGCATAATTACGAGGCTTTCAAAAGGAACCAAAGTGACGGTGTATTCGGAATCCAATGGCTGGGCAAAAATCAAAGCCAATGAAAAAGACGGTTATGTCAGCACCAAATACCTGTCTGCTGCAAAGCCGGGATCGGGATCTACAGTAGCCACACCTGAAAAAACGACGATAAAATATGTGAACACGGGTTCACTCAATATGCGAAAAAGTGGTACAGAAAGTTCAAGCATAGTCGCGAGGCTTTCAAAAGGAACGAAAGTGACGGTGTATTCGGAATCCAAAGGCTGGGGGAAAGTCAAAGCCAATGGAAAGGACGGATATGTCAGCACCAAATATCTATCGACGTCAAAGCCGGGATCGGGATCCACAGTAGCCACCCCAGAAAAAACGACGACGAAATATGTGAACACGGGTTTACTTAATATGCGAAAAAGTGGTACAGCAAGTTCAAGCATAGTTTCGATGCTTTCAAAAGGAACGAAAGTGACGGTATATTCGGAATCCAAAGGCTGGGCGAAGATCAAGGCCAATGGAAAAGACGGACATGTCAGCGCCAGATATTTATCGACAACAAAACCAGGAACGGAAACCACGCCCTCCATACCTGATAAAACGACGACGAAATATGTCAATGTAAGCTCAGGAACGCTTAATATGAGAAAAAGCGGGTCGGAAAGTGCCAGCATAGTCGCGAAGCTTTCAAAAGGAACGCAAGTAACGGTGTATTCGGAATCCAAAGGTTGGGCGAAAATCAAAGCCAATGGGCAAGATGGGTATGTCAGTGCTGACTTTCTTTCAACAACAAAGCCAGAAGCCAAACCCTCCATACCTGAAAAAACGACGGTGAAATATGTAAATGTAAGCTCTGGTTCTCTGAATATGCGGAATAAACCGTCAGAAAGTGCTTCCGTTATTGTGAAATTGGCAAAGGGTGTGAAGGTGGAAGTCATCTCGGAATCAAATGGCTGGTCAAAAATAAAAGCGTATGGCGGAGAAGGTTATGTCAATACGCAATATCTATCAGCAACGAAGCCTGGTTCTGTACCGGAAAGCCCGAATCTCAATCCAGACGAGGAAGAAACCACGTTAGTTAAATATGTAAGAGTGAATGATGGCTCCAGTCTTAATATGCGCTCTTTTGCATCAGCTTCCGCTTCAATTATAGCCAAACTCGTAAACAATACGGCCGTAACGGTGTATTCTGAGTCCAATGGTTGGTCAAGGGTCACGGCTAATGGAAAAACGGGATATGTCAGTACGCAATATTTAACTGCTAAAGCACAAGGTCCAGGAAGTTCGAATGGATCGATAATCAGGATCGATAAAGAGTACAATCTTACGATGGACAAGATGGTTGAAATTCAAATGGCCGTAAATGGTCAAACGGATAAAACGTATAAAACCTACATACGTGAGGATGGGTTAACTTTAATCAATTCAACAAAGGGAACGGTAAAAGGAAGCGGATGGCGTGTTAGGGGCGGAGCTGGATCTAATTATTGGGCAGTCGGTGCCGTCAGCAACAATCAATCATTGAATATTAAATCAAAAGTAAAGGGCTCTGACGGATACTATTGGTATGAAGTGAGTTATAACAAGACATGGGTAAATGCCAGTCCGGATGATATAAACTATAATCTCAACCCAGATAATTTTGTGAATGATCCAATCAAATCGTTCCAGTTCGTTAAGCTCTCCCAGGTCACCAACATGAACGTTTCTGAAGTGAACGCTAGAATCCTTTCAGGTAAAGGGATTTTACAAGGCCAAGCTGCGACCTTCACTACGGCAGGGGAAAAATATGGGGTCAATGAAATTTACCTGATTTCACATGCTTTGCTGGAGACCGGGAATGGTACTTCACCGTTAGCAACTGGAGTTAAGGTGAATGGGAAAACGGTCTATAATATGTACGGAGTGGGAGCTTTTGACGGAACAGCGGTAAGCAGCGGCGCTCAATACGCATATAAAGCAGGCTGGTTCACCACGGAAGCGGCCATTATAGGCGGTGCCGAATTCATCGCCAAAGGGTATATCTCTGCTGGACAGGACACGCTTTACAAAATGAGATGGAATCCTACAGCTGCAGAGAAAAATGGAAATGCTTCACACCAGTATGCAACTGATATTGGCTGGGCAACAAAACAAGTGAAACAGATTTATAATTTGTATAGTTTACTAGATTCCTATAAAATGACGATTGAAGTTCCTAAGTATAAATAAGAAAACAGGAAAAAACACATGAGTCCGACTCATGTGTTTTTTTGCTATTTAGTTTTTATCCTTTTCCAGAATACCTCTAACGACATCCTCTATAGTCACCACTCCAAGCGCCTTTTCCAAGGCAAGTTCAGCGACTGAAAAGATGGGCTCTATTGTATCTTGTATATTTCTTCCAACTGTGCATGCTGGATTAGGATTTTCATGGATTCCAAATAATTCTTTATCGGAGACAACGTTAACAGCCTGATAAACATCGAGCAAAGTAATATCTGATAAGTCCTTGGCCAATGTCGCTCCGGCGATACCCGGCCGAACGTTCACTAAACCTGCATTCTTCAGCATGCCGGTGATTTTTCTGATTAAGGCTGGGTTTGTGTTTACACTTTTTGCTATAAAATCAGAAGTGTTAACGCCTTCTTTGTTTATTTCTAAAAGAGATAATATATGGATTCCTACGGAAAAGCGGGTACTGATGGACATCTCTTTTTTCTCTCCTTTAAAATCTCTATTCTTATATAGTATAAATTATTCAACATGTAATTCAAGTGGTTACAAGTTATAATGGCCTGCAAGAATAATATTTATCCATTAACCGTTTCCTTGTCAAGTCACGCCGTTTTTGCAAAGGCAAAAATAAAAGGTATGTGTAATTGACAAACCATCATGATGAAACTTATATTATAACGTGTAAATGAATCAGTTACAGGTGAAGGCTACAGGAAGGGGGAACTGAAATCGGCCGCTATGGCTGGAAAAGGAATATCGACACAACTACAAGTGATGGAGGTATATGATGGCTAATAAAAAAAAGGGTAATCAAAAACAATCTTCTGCATTCACGTTTTGGATCATAGGGTTAATCGCTGTAATCATTATTGGCTTTATATTTTTAGCAAATGGGAAGGACGAAGATACAGCCGTTAATGAAATCGATTATAAATCACAGCCTTATTTGGGAGAAAAATCGGCTCCTGTCCAAATAGTGGAATTTGGTGATTATAAATGTCCAGTATGTAAGACATTCGAGGAACAATTCTTTCCTTCCATACAAAGTGAACTGATCGAAACAGGAAAAGCGCAATTTTATTTCATGAATTATTCGTTCATTAACGTCGATTCAACCAGATCCGCTAAATTTGCGGAAAGTGTTTATCAAGAATTAGGAAATGATACCTTTTGGAAATTTCATGAGCTGTTGTACGATAAGCAGCCAGATGACTTGAAATATGAAAAGGAAGATGTCTTTACGGATAAATTCCTAGAAGAAACATTGAAAGAAATCGCAAATGACAAAGATGTGAAAAAGGTCGTTTCCTCTTTTAAAGCCGAAAAGTCCGAGGACCAATGGAACAAGGATATGGAGTTGGCCGACGAATTGGGCGTTTCTGGAACACCTTCCTTATTTGTCAATGGCAAGAAGTTTGAAGGAAATACAATTGATGATTTAGTGAAAATGGTTGATGATGCAGCGAAGGAGAAATAGTGATGAACAAACCACTATTATTTTCGTGGATCCTATCCATCATTGCCACTGCTGGAAGTCTCTACTTTAGTGAGATTCTCCATTATGTACCTTGTACCTTTTGTTGGTATCAAAGGATCTTGATGTACCCGCTCGTTATTTTATTGGGCCGGGCCTTTTATGAGCAAGACCTGAAAATCCATCGATACATCCTCCCATTATCGATTTTGGGCATGTTGGTGTCAGGGTATCACTATAGTCTGCAAAAAATTCCGGCCCTACAGCATTTCGAAATGTGCCAAAGCGGTGTTCCCTGCTCAGGCGAGTATATAAATTGGCTAGGATTCATCACGATCCCGTTTTTGGCTTTTATTGCTTTTACTCTCATTACTATCTGTATGGGATTGCTAATGAGGAAGAATGGAAAGAACTGATCAATAAGTGCACCATTCCTTGTGTCTGCAAGGAATGGTGCTTTTTTTATCGACGAAAATCGGGATATATCTCCGAAAAATGAAATATATCAACGGAAATCGGGATATATCTATCGGAAATGGCAATATATCGACGAAAACCGGGATATATCTATCGGGAATTGCAATATATCAGCGAAAATCGGGATATATCTATCGGAAATTACAATATATCGACGAAAACCGGGATATATCTATCGGAAATTACAATATATCGACGAAAACCGGGATATATCTATCGGAAATGGCAATATATCAGCGAAAACCGGGATATATCTATCGGAAATTGCAATATATCAGCGAAAATCGGGATATATCTCCGAAAAATGAAATATATCGACGAAAATCGCAATATATCATCGAAATACTTCCTCGATAAATAAGTTGACAAAACAGCAACCTGTAACTTATATTATTACATGTAAGTAATTCGATTACAATTAAAAAATCAAAAACATATAGGAGGAATTTGAAAATGAAAATAGGTATTATAGGTGCGAGCGGAAAAGCTGGAAGTCTGATTTTAAAGGAAGCATTGACTAGGGGACATGAAGTTACGGCCATTGTCAGAGATGAAGCCAAAGTCCAAATTCAAGGTGCATCCGTACTGGAAAAGGATCTATTCGCTCTGAAAGCGGAAGATATTAAAGAATTTGATGTGGTAGTGAATGCCTTTGGCGCTGCTCCAGGGAAAGAACATCTGCATGTGGATGCAGGAAAAATCCTAATTGACGCCATGAAAGGGGCTCCTAAAACTAAACTGATCGTTGTTGGCGGAGCTGGTAGCCTTTTCGTTGACGAGGCGAAAACGACACGTGTACTGGAAACGCCTGAATTCCCTAAAGAATACTTTGCAACGGCATATAATCAATCCAAGAACCTTGAGGATTTACAAAATGCCACTGGGATCCAATGGACGTTCATCAGTCCTTCAGCCTTCTTTGATCCGCAAGGAAATAGAACCGGAGGGTATAAATTGGGTAGAGACAACCTTCTTGTAAACTCAAAGGGTGAGAGTTATGTAAGTTACGCCGATTTTGCCCTTGCAGTACTTGATGAAATTGAAAACCCGCAACACATCAACCAACGCTTCACCGTTGTTGCCGAAGCTGAATAATTTGTAAGGTGATCCATCATAGTGGACATCGCTCCTGTTTACAGGCGGTGATGTCCACGATCATCGCAACATCGCCATCCTCTATTTTTGCCTTCCAACAAATTTTTTATGTTGAGAATATTGACTGATGTCTATTTATTGCTGATAATATAGCGAAGAAAGTCGTATGAACGGCTTTTTTTTTATTTCAGTGGTAACTGTTATTTTTTAGTGAAAACATCTAGATTTTCCAAGGGGAACTAGAAAGAAAGAAGGACTATGTGAAGATGGATTGGAAATGTTCTTACCACTCATGGGTGAATTTCGAAAACCTTGATGAGGAAATGAAATCATTACTTAACAAGATGCAAGATGATGAAAAAAATATTGAAGATGCGTTTTATAAGAACTTGGAATTCGGCACAGGCGGTATGCGCGGGGAAATTGGGGCAGGTACCAATCGGATGAATCTATATACAGTCCGTAAAGCAACATTGGGATTAGCCCATTATCTGCAATCGATGGGTGATGAAGCAAAACGCAGAGGTGTCGCGATTGCCTACGATTCACGTTTCAAATCGCCTGAATTTGCCTTGGAAGCAGCCAAGACCCTGGCTACAGAAGGTATCAAGGCTTATTTATTCGATGAGTTAAGACCAACGCCAGAGTTATCCTTTGCCGTTCGTGAACTGAATGCTTATGCTGGGATCGTTATCACAGCAAGTCATAATCCCCCTGAATATAATGGCTATAAAGTGTACGGGCCAGATGGTGCCCAGCTTCCTCCGGCAACGGCTGATAAAGTGATTGAATTCGTGAATGCGATTGAAAATGAACTTGCCATTTCGGTAAAAGATGAAGATACATTGAAAGCGCAAGGCCTCATCAAGATGGTCGGAGAGGAAATCGATACTGCTTATAATGATAAATTGCTTACTGTGCCCGAAAATAAAAACCTAAGTGAAGAAGTTGATGTGACTGTAGTATTCACACCGCTTCATGGCACGGCAAATAAGTCGGTTAGAAGGGCTTTACAAGATCTGGGATACGACAAGGTACATGTTGTAAAAGAGCAGGAATTGCCTGATCCCAATTTTTCGACAGTCAAATCCCCGAACCCTGAAGAGCATGCAGCATTTGAAATGGCCATTGAATTAGGAAATGAGGTATCGGCAGACCTCTTGATCGCAACAGATCCTGATGCAGATCGACTCGGTATCGCCGTTAAAAATAAAGATGGCGAATATGTGGTGCTTACAGGTAATCAAACAGGTGCACTAATATTGGATTATCTTTTGAAAGAAAAGAAATCTAAAGGCACTTTACCTGAAAATGGAGTTGTCTTAAAAACGATAGTAACCTCTGAAATAGGCCGCAGAATCGCAAAGGAATATGGTTTAGGGACCGTTGATGTATTAACGGGTTTTAAATTCATCGCTGAAAAGATCAACGAATATGAGGAAAGCGGTAAGCATACTTTCTTATTCGGATATGAAGAAAGTTATGGTTATTTAATCAAGGATTTTGCCCGTGATAAAGATGCGATCCAAGCGGCCATTCTTGCGGTGGAAGTTTGTGCCTACTATAAAAAACAGGGCATGGACCTATATGAAGGATTGCTTAATATTTTTGAAGAGTACGGATATTACCTGGAGGGACTTCAGTCATTGACTTTAAAGGGGATTGAAGGCGCTGGGCAGATTCAAGGGATATTGAATCAATTCCGCAATGCTCCTCCAAAGCATATAGCCGGAAAAGCTGTAACGATTCAAGAGGATTATCAAAGTGGCGTGAAGCTCAACATGGGCACCAATAAGGAAGAAGTCATTGATTTACCTAAATCAAATGTAATTAAGTACTTCCTTGAGGATGGTACATGGGTATGCTTACGTCCATCTGGCACAGAACCTAAAATCAAATTCTATTTCGGGGTCCAAGGTGAAAAGATGGAATCAGCCGAGCTGAAATTGAAGCAGGTCATGAATGCTTTCATGGAAAAAATTAATGGGATAATCGATAGTGCTACATAAGTCAGACCCTTGGACCTGACAGCCATATATATTGAAGAAAATAAGGCCTTTTCCTGTTTTCATCGGGAAAAGGCCTTTATATTTTCTGAAGATGGTTTTGGGGAAAAGTTGCAATTATATATGGGATTACAAATGTTTCATGCTAACATATTTACAAAAAACAAGTCTATGTTACTATGAAAAGGGTGAATAAGTAAATTTTGTAGTTTTATATTAATGTGGAGGAGTTACAAAAGAATGAAAAAAGTTAAAAAGGCTATTATACCTGCAGCGGGATTGGGAACTAGATTTTTACCTGCTACGAAGGCAATGCCAAAAGAGATGCTGCCAATAGTGGATAAACCAACTATTCAATATATTATAGAAGAAGCCGTGAAATCGGGAATTGAAGATATAATCATTGTCACAGGAAAGAATAAACGTGCGATAGAAGATCATTTTGATAATGCATATGAGCTAGAGAATAACTTGAGGGAAAAAGGGAAATTCGATTTATTGGAGAAAGTACAATACCCATCCAATTTAGCTAATATCCACTACATTAGGCAAAAAGAACCGAGAGGCCTTGGACATGCTGTATGGTGTGCACGTAACTTTATTGGTGATGAGCCGTTTGCCGTACTATTAGGCGATGACATCGTTCAAAGCGAAATACCCTCTCTAAGTCAATTAATCAACGAATATGATGCGACGGGTTCGTCCATCATTGGAGTGCAGCCAGTAAATGAGAACGAGACACATAGATATGGCATCATTGACCCGCTTACCCAAGAAGGCAGAAGATACGAAGTGAATCGTTTCGTTGAAAAACCCAAACAAGGAACGGCACCATCCAATTTGGCCATTATGGGAAGATACATACTGACTCCGGAAATATTCGATTTCTTAGCTAAGCAAGAAACGGGAGCTGGCGGTGAAATCCAGTTAACGGATGCCATCCAAAAACTGAATGAAATCCAAAGAGTTTTCGCATACGATTTTGAAGGGAAACGCTATGATGTCGGAGTTGTCGATGGCTTTGTGAAAACGACAATTGAATTTGCCCTGCAACATCCTGAATTAAGAGATGACATTATAAAGGAAATGGAAAAAATCCTCGAACGGCACAAGGCAGTGAACAAAAAATGATTTATTGATTTACTGTATTACCGCCAAATCGATTTTTTCAGTTTAAAGAAAGATTATCTACACAGCAAATGATGGTTGTAGTCATTAAGTTTTAAGTTTAATAGAGTTTAAAAAAAATCTCCAACTATTGATCATTCATAGTTGTTATTTTTTGTTAATGAAATCATGATTTTGAATGGTGAATACTAAATTTATAAAAGGGGATGCCTATTAGTGAATAAGAAGGTAATAAAAAGAAAAGTCGATTTCCTTAAACAGCCGCTTGCCAATTTTCTATTGAAGGAGAACCATCAGCGTGTAAATAGATATGCGAAGTATTTTGAGAAATTAAATGTGCAAAAAAACACGATTTTATATGAGAGTCGTGATGGAAACAGTATGACTGACAGTCCATACGCGATGTTTAAATATATGCTGGAAAAGCAAGACTTTAAAGATTTCATGCACATTTGGTCAATCCAGGATTTTAGTGCCCTCTCAGGTGTAATATCGAAATATAAGGATATGCCGAATGTGAAATTTGTTCAACGTAATTCAAAGGAGTATTTAAAGTGGTTGGCAACAAGTGAGTATTTAATCAATAACTCCACATTCCAGTCCTTCTTCATACCTAAAAGCGATCAAATTTACATGAATACCTGGCATGGAACGCCCCTTAAGAATATGGGCTTTGATATACCCGGTAACCCTTCGGTCTCTCAAAACGTTGTAAGGAACTTTTTGAGTGCAGATTACATTTTGAGCCCTAATTCCCACACTACCAAGATATTTACAGATAGCTATAAGTTAAACGGATTGTATAAAGGTGAAATTATAGAAGAAGGATATCCGAGGATCGATTTAACGTTGAATACGAATCCAGGGGAGTATAAGGAATATCTAAGGACCCTGGGTTTGAACATCAGTGATGGTAAGGAGAATATTTTATATGCTCCGACTTGGAAGGGAACGAACCTTGCCAAAGTGGATAACGACCTTCTTCAAATCATTGCCGATATTAATTATTTACAAAGTCAAATCGGTGAACAATATAACTTATTCATCAAGGTGCATCCATTTCTATATAAAGAAGCTGCCAAGCATTCAGAAATCATGGATAGATTGATACCTGACTATGTTGATACGAATGAATTACTTGCTGCTGTTGATTTGCTTATCACGGATTATTCCAGCATTTTCTTTGATTTCCTTGTTACCAATAAGCCCATCCTATTTTACACATGGGATACGGACGTTTATACAGAACAAAGGGGACAGTATCTCCAAAATGATGAACTCCCAGGCCCGATGCTTTTTAACTCGAAAGAATTGGCTATCGCAATTAAAGATATCAATAATGTGAAATTGAGTTATTCCGATAAATATAAAAAGATGCAGGAAAAATTCACTAACCATGAGGATGGACATGTAACGGAGAGAATAGTCAACTATCTCTTCAATAAGTCTGCGAAAGAACTAAACACAATTACTGGCCTGGATTCCTCAAAAGAAAAAATATTAATTTATCCTGGCGGATTGAGGGATAACGGAATTACATCCTCTTTTCTTAACCTAATGAATAATATTGATTATGAGAAATATGATGTCAGCTGTTTCACTGCCACTCCTCACTCATACGAGGTTTTGAAAAATATGGACAAAGTAAATAAAAATGTGCGTTTTCTTTTTAAACCTGGCTTACCTGTGTATAAATTTTTGGAAGTCTATAAAGATAAATTCATCCATAACAGAGGGGAAAGAGGTTTCTTAGGGAAAAAGCTTTACCCGGAAAATGCCTATATTAGAGAGCATGCACGTTTATTCGGTAAAACTAAATTTGATTTTGTTATCGATTTTAGTGGTTATAGCCATTATTGGGCTAAATATTTGCTAGCGGCAGATGCAAAAAAGAAAGTTTGTTATATGCATAATGATTTACTGTCTGATAGTGAGCGTATCATTAATGGAAAGAGACCTCACCGTATTAATCTAAGAGGGATTTTTTCTGTATATAATCGATTTGATAAACTTGTAAGTGTTTCTGAGGGAACGATGGAATTAAACCGAAAGAACCTATTGGAGTATGCAGACTTTGATAAATTTGATTTCGTAATGAATTCTATCAACCCGGATAAAATCCTTCAACTCGAGTCAAATAACTCTGAAGTCAGCGATAATGATGAAGATACGTTGACCACTGAAAACTTCAAAGCAAGAGCGATATTAAGGAATGTGAAGGATAATCAGGTTTGGAATACCCTTCCGGGAATTTCAAATGCCACTCAATTTCCTCTGGATGAACGATTTGAAGAAGCTGAAATCATGATTTCGAGGAAAGGCCATGCAGATCAAAATACTTTCTACAAATTCAGTCATAACAATCAAATAATTGGCTGGATTAGTGAAGAAGCTGTTGAGTTGTTGCCAGACAGCATTATTTACGAAAAGGAATTGGATAAAATTGCAAGGTTAGTAAGGCCTCGATCGAACTATATTTGGTCCATGCCATATAAGGTTGAAGGAACGTACAAGGTTTCTGGCAGTCAAGATTTTAAAGGGATCATTGTAAAAATTGATAGGGAAGTAAAGACCCAACATTCGATTTATAGCAGGATATCTGTGAAAAACAAGATAATAGGTTGGATAGATAATGCAGCTTTATCCATGCTTGAACATTGTACGATCAATGAAAACACGAGCTTAGGTGACAAGCTTCAAATCATGGTGAAAAGAAAGTATATAATATCCAGAAACTATAAAAACAATAAAAAATTCATTGATAAGATTGAGAATAGAACGCTGAAGGAAATAAACACAGGTAATCAGAAGTACGGGAAAATAACTAAACCGGAAGACCATACAATCTGGACAAAGGCTTATCCAAATTACAAGGCTAAAAGGGTAACTAAGGCATTCGAGTTTGAAGGGCAAACCGTCAAAATCATAAGATACAACAGAACCAGAAAAGGCGGCTATTACCTTTTTGAAATAGACAATAAGAAAATTGGCTGGCTAAATACAGGTGCCTTTGAAATGATAGACGAGCCAATCGTGTTAAAAGAACGGGAAGTGCATGGCACTGCTGAAATCAAGTTAGGAAATTATAATATCTTTAATAAGCCTTATGGGTTGCAAGATGCCATGGTCGTGGAAAATGGGCCAACCTTTAATGGCCGGATTGTGGAATTCGATAAAGAAGCGGTTACTCAACTTGGTACTTATGCTCATATATCATTGGACGGGATATCTCTAGGTTGGATAGATGAACAGGCGTTGATCGTAGAAAAAGTGCATGGATTGGAAGTAAACAATCAATTCGTTCCATTTCCTGATAAAAATGATTTCAATTTTGTCAATATGGGAAGGTTATCTCCTGAAAAAGGTCAGGATAATTTGATTCGTGCATTCGCAGGTTTTCATGAGAAATACAGTAATAGCAAGCTGTATATTTTAGGACAAGGTCCATTAAAGGAAGATTTGCAGGCAATCATTGATGAGCTGGAATTAAATCATTCCATTCATCTTTTGGGCCAGCTTGAAAATCCATTTTCGTTCATGGAAAAATGTGACTGTTTCGTTCTTTCATCACATTATGAAGGACAGCCTATGGTATTATTGGAGGCAATGACTTTAGGAATGAAAATCATGGCTACTGATATAGTTGCTAACCGAACCGTTTTGGAAAACGGTAAATATGGTTTACTTGTTGAAAATAGCATAAATGGACTTGAAAAAGGCTTATCTACTATGGTTAGTACTGATAATCCTAAACTAGAAAAGTTTGATTACAACCAATATAATGGATTAGCCATGGAAACCTTCAAAAAATGCTTATAAAATAAGGGAGGGGCTCTTTTCAATAATAAAAAAGAGCCCCTCAAACTCTAAGGACATAAATAGGTTACGAATAAAGCTTAAAGTAAAAGGGGAAATTCTATATGATTTTGGTCGTTGGCGGTGCAGGATATATTGGAAGTCATCTTGTAAAAGAGTTAGTGAATACAGAAGAGGTTGTCATTCTGGATAATCTCTCAACCGGTTTTCGTTCGCTGGTCGATTCGAAGGCCATCTTGGTTGAAGGGAATTTAGGGGACGAAGCGGTTTTGAATGAAATATTCCTTAAATATCCCATTAAAGCCGTTATGCACTTTGCTGCTAATAGCTTGGTTGGTGAGTCTGTTCAAGACCCTTATAAATACTATGAGAATAATGTTGGTGCAACTCTTACATTATTGAATACCATGCTCAAGCATGATGTTAAGAATTTCATTTTTTCATCAACGGCAGCTACATACGGGATACCAAATGTAGATATGATTGATGAAGATCAGCCAACTAATCCGATTAATCCATATGGCCGCTCGAAATTGATGGTAGAGCAAATCTTAGGTGACTTTGCAAAGGCATATGGACTCCATTATGTAGTTTTGCGATACTTTAATGCGGCTGGAGCACATGTGTCGGCAGAAATCGGTGAAAGCCATGATCCGGAAACACACCTGATCCCCATTATTTTACAGCATTTATTAGGTCAACGTGATAAGATTTCCGTGTTTGGTACGGACTATGACACAGAAGATGGCACTTGCATCCGTGATTATATTCATGTAACGGATTTAGCTCAAGCTCATATAATCGCGCTTCAAGCCCTATTGTCCGGGAAGAAGGATACGGCCACCTACAATCTTGGGAATGGAAAAGGATTTTCGGTTAAGGATGTAATCGACACTTGCGAAAAAGTCACAGGAGTGAAACCGACCATAGAGTATGCAGACCGACGCCCTGGTGATCCAGCCCGTCTGGTTGCTTCTGCTAATAAGATATATGAAGAACTTGGATGGAAGGCATCAATAGATTTGGAAGAGATTATTGAAAGTGCATGGAAATGGCATAAATCTCAAATGAATTAAAGGTCCCTTGGGACTCGATAGTCGTTTCAGACTGTAGACAAACTCGAAGAAAAGCGAGTTTGCCTGCAGTTTTTTTATTTAAAGAAAGTTGCAGGTGATTTCAGAAATCCGCTCCCTTTCCGGCCAAGCCGACATACCTAAAACAATGAGGAAAACCTAAAAAAATAGCCCACCATAGAGGGAGGCCATCTCCAATATGTATTAATTATTCATATCTCTCCAGTTTCTAGTTTTTTGTTTAAAAGTATATAATCATCTTTGTTAAAGGTTATCGCTACTCTATCTAATCTATCTCCATTTGGATATAAATATAACTGTTGATTGAATTTTATACCTAAAGGTACGACTGTTTGATAAATAAGATTTAAAATCTTAAAACATTCTAAATCTACTCCTTCTTTCAAATGATTTTTAACATGAATTATTACTAGATCTTCAATATTTTCAAACCTAGGTTTTCGAGGAGAAATATTATCAGCTTTACAAAGTCTTTTTAATAGATTTTGATAATAATCATGATATTGTTTCAAATTAACCACCTCATATTTTATTAAATAAAGCTAGCTTTAGCGTACTTCGTTTAGACCAAATTAATATTATCGTTTGGACAATTTAAATGGGGAGTAATGAGATTAGTCTTCTTACTTTCGACCGTCCCCGCAGTAATTCGAGCTACCGCATGCTTTATTCGACCGTCCCCGCAGTAATTCGAGCTACCGCATGCTTTATTCGACCGTCTCCGCAGTAATTCGACCTACACACACTTCATTCGAAATTCTAAGCTTCCAGTGCTTTCTGGATTGATTTTTTCAGGGCTTTTACGAAATTCTGGCGTGTTTCATCGGTTAATTCCAACAAAGAAAGATAGGGATTTAAATCTTCCAGTTCAACTAATAATAGTTCACCATGCTCATTCCGGCACGCATCAACGCGTTGAATCCCCCAATCAAGGTTGTTCCATTCAATAAATCGTTGAGCAAAAGCTAGATCTTCTTCGGTAGGTACATATTCTTTCAATTCCCATCTTTTCTCTTTATCCGGTGCATAAAGGGCATACTGAAATTCTGTATCGATAAAGTAAAATGAGACTTCATATTCAAAATTGATAAATGGTTGTACCAATGTGTTCTTTGATTCCGAATTCATTTTATCTCCCAATTCTTCTTTCGTAACAAATTCCAAACCGATAGAATCCGCTCCATCTTTCGGCTTTACGATATACGTGTCTACATTAGGCAGTTTATCTAGGGAGTGAACCGTATCGATAGTTGGAATGACAGGAAATTGAGCATTAGTTAGTTCTATTAAGTATTCTTTTCCGTTCATATCAGCCTTTCCTATAAATGAATTGTAAGTTTTCAAATGATCGGTAGCCACTCTTTTACGGAATGCTTGATACTTATCTTTAAAATTCGCTACTGGACCAGCATTTCGAAATACAATTAGGTCAAAATCCTTTTCAAACGTTTCAATATCTTCAGGATGACAAATGACCAATTGAAAATCTTCCCTAAGTTTTGAAGTTAGATATAAATCCTCCTCGTAATAATTTCTTCCTTTTGCTTCATAGTTTAAATCTGTTACGAATAATAGTGTCTGCATTAGACCTGCACCTCTTTGCCTTTATTTTCATTGAATTAAATACAAAAAAACCCGTCTCATTAAGAGACGAGATTTGAACTCGCGGTACCACTCTTGTTTAATAAAATGCTTCGAAAGCAAATTACTACCCTTTACGAACGTACAATAATACGTTGTCCCTTATAACGGGGGAAACCGATAAAGCTTACTAAGGATTCGGCTTTACTTCTCAGGGATGATCTTCGGTTATATTCTGGACACTGGCTTTCAGCAAAGCACCAGCTCTCTTTGGAACAGAAACTATAACGTACTTTTTCCCTTCATGGAATTATAAATGAAATTAGATGAATTTGAGTCATTGTGCAATAGTCAGAAAATAAAATCAATGGTTGTTTCTCTTAATATAGGTAAACTGGACGAAAAAGGGATTTTATAAAGAACATAGAATTACTATTCAAGAGAAGCACCATTCGGTTAATAGGAGATGTTAGATTTGAAAATGGTTAGGGTTTTTCATTACGATGCGTTCAGCAGTAAACCGAATAAAGGAAATCCGGCAGGTGTGGTTTTAGATGCGGATGGACTGACGGAAAAGGAAATGCAGGATATAGCGCTGAAGGTGGGGTTCAATGAAACCTCTTTTCCCATGGAGTCCGATATTGCCGATCTTAGAATCCGTTATTTTACACCAGGACACGAAATGAATCTTTGCGGACACGCAACAATGGCTGCCATTCATGCATTGAAGACCAGAGGATTATTGGATAAAGATGAGCTGATGATTGAAACAGGAGCGGGAATATTACCAATCAAGATCCATACGATGGCTGATTAAGAGCTATACATTACGATGAAGCAGGCTACCCCAACGTTTGAAGAGTTTAGCGGAGATAAGCGGGATTTAGCGAGTTCCCTCGGACTTGATATAGAAGATCTGGAAGCGGAGTTACCTATTATGTATGGAAGTACAGGTTTATGGACTTTACTGATTCCGATAAATGACCTCAATGGATTCAAAAAGATGAAGGCGAACAATAAACTGTTTCCACAAATTTTAAAGGAAATGCCAAGAGCTTCTGTTCATCCCTTTTGCTTGGAAACGTACGATCAGGATGCCTATATGCATGCCCGGCATTTTTCCTCGCCATTTTCAGGTACGCTTGAGGACCCGGTTACAGGAACGGCTTCAGGTGTAATGGGCGCATATTATGCAAAATACATAAAAGATGACCGTGAAAATGAGCTGCACCTGTTAATAGAACAGGGAAATGAAATAGGAAAGGATGGCAGGGTCCGCGTTACGGCTATAAAAAACCATGACAACTATGATATTGAAATCACAGGGAATGCTGTCTACGTTAATGAATTTGAAGTGGAAGTCTAAAGGTTCATGCAGGGGAGGATGGGCGGTTGAATGATGAGAAAGGTATATTGAAAACGAAAAACCCTGTGCCAAGACGTTTCATGTCTTAGCACAGGGTTCTTGATGAATCATTCCCCCATGCTCATTCCTTTTAAAACGACCGCAGTCAGAAACACGGTCACGCAAATGATTGAGGTGGATACGACAATCGCTAACGGTAAAGTCATTGGAAATTCCTCCTTAGATGATGGTCACGCCGCTAAGATCAACCTTACCTCCATGTAAAAAGTTGTAAGTGAGTTTATCCATCGAAGCTCCCGTAAAGTCAATTTTCTTTAAATCGGACACCCGAAATTGAACATTGATGAGTGTGGCGTCGCGAAATGATGCCTTTTTCAATGAAGAACCCTCGAAAACGGTTTGGTTGAATGTTTCCCCATCAAATATAAGACCAGATAAATTACAGCCTTTAAAATGGGTCTTGTTATAAATGCTGTTCTTGAAAGTTACGCCTTTTAAATTGGCACTTTTAAATAAGGCACTAGTTAAATTGGCGTTTTCAAAGATGCAGTCATTTAAGTTACTGCTTTTAAATGTGCTGTTCGTCAGGTCCGAATGGCTGAAGTCAGAACGGCTTAAATCACAGGAATTAAATTTCCCATCATGCACGGAAACCGAGCGGAAGTCGGAATCCAATAAACGGTGTCTGGAATAGTCCATGGATATCGCCTGCTCAAGCTCGTTATACTGAAGGTTGAGTGATTCCATGAGCTCTGATACTTCTCCAATTGAATCCACAGTCAGCTTATAAGCTTCTTGCTCACTAGAGCCATTCCTTTTATGGTCATTGTATTTTTCCAGTAAGTTTTGCAGCAGTTCTTCTTCCAATTCCTTTGTGGTTTTTGCATTTTTGTACGGGGCAAAAATGCTATGAACATGTGCATGCAGTTTTTCAATCACATTTCATCTTCCTTTCTTACAAGAGGCGTTCAAGTATTCTCTTGGCCTGCTCCCAGTCATTTTTATTTTGCGTATATGTCTCTTCCCCGATTGGGGTGATTTTGTAATACTTCCTTCTTCCGCCTTGTGTAGCATCTCCCCAATAAGAGATGATGCAACCATCTTTTTCTAGACGTTTTAAGCTGGAATACATCGTAGCTTCCTTTATTTCATATTGCTCATTTGAACTCACATATATCAGTTTGCTGATTTCATAACCATATTTATCGCCACTTTGCAGGAGTTTTAGAATCATCGTATCTACATGTCCGCGAAGCAAGTCAGAGGATAGTTTACGTTCAACCAAATCCTCACCTCCTTTGGTATATCTTATAGTGTATTACTATGACAGTCAAGGTAATTTGTATAATATGGAGTGTGTCAGTTGGGGGCTTTATATTTGGAGGGTCGTTCTTAAACATGTCCGTTATCGCGGACCACTGCGTCGCATACTATTTTTAATTCATGTAAAGACCTATAAAGATGTGGAAACATTCTCGAAAATGAAAGGGGGATAGTTTCCAGTCATTTTTCATATACTCTTCAATCTCACTTATTACGTCATCCATCATACCTTTTGTTTGTTTTTCCTTAGGTCGGCTTATTTTAAAAGGATTTTTAAAAAGAAAAATTCCAATTAAGTCTTCTAAGTGTCCTTCTTTTCTATACAGCCTTACATATGGATCAGTCTGTTTATATAGGAAAACGTAAGCCTGATCCGCTGTAAAGTACATGTAATGATTGACATGTAAATAAAAAGCCCCTGCCTCATCTATTATGGATATAGGACTGATCAACGGGTTATTAAGTAATGGTGGATAAATACTATCAGAAGGCAGTTAGAGCACATTCTTGATACCTTTAAATGCCAGTGGACATTAAATAATCAACGGGTTCCAATAGTGTGTGAACGCCATCTGTAACGCATTTTTGATGCAGCTGTTACATGGGCGCCGACCGAAATCGATATAATTAAATGGTGGGATTTAATGGGAAGAGGTGATAGTTTTGTCGGAGACGATTACAACCTATGAAGATCTATTGAACATGCTGGATTCGTTATTGCGTGAGCCCACTGCATTCTGGAATGGTTTTTATGAAGACCGTGAAAAAGGGATTCCCTTTTTCGGAAACCTCCCTGATGAGAATTTGGTTCAATACTTTGATAGTGGGTCACTTGGGTCAGGAAAGGTTCTTGAGCTTGGGTGCGGACCTGGAAGAAATGCTATTTACCTTGCTCAAAAGGGCTGTTCCGTTGATGCGGTGGATCTTTCAAAGGAAGCCTTGGAATGGGGGAAAGAACGAGCGGAAGAAAGCAAAGTGCACGTGAACTTCATTCAAAGGAATATATTTGAATTGGACATTGGGGAAGGGCAATATGACTTTGTATATGATTCAGGTTGTTTTCATCATATTGCTCCACATCGAAGGATCAATTATTTGGAGATGGTGAAAAAGGCGTTAAGGCCTAAGGGAATGTATTCGATTACTTGTTTTGTGGAAGGCGGCATATTGGGTGGTGCAGATATCTCGGATTGGGAGGTATATAGGCAAAGAAGCCTTAAAGGCGGATTAGGTTTTACTGAAGAAAAACTTAGAATGATCTTCAAGGATTTTGAAGTGGTGGAAATACGTAAAATGAGGAAAATGGAACAATCTGATGAAACCTTTGGGGTGCAGGGTTTATGGACCGCAATATTTATGAAAAGGTAATTCTCATGAGGTTAATTAGGTTATGTGGATAGTATAGCTCAATTTCACTGAACGGAGGATCTGGGATCAGGTCCTTTTTTACGTGATAAAGAAAAGGGGCAGGATGGCGGTGAATTTGTTAACAAAAAATAAAAATGGTAAACTATAACAAAAAAATACGATTTGGTGAATGCCGCTTTACCAGAATGATAGATGAATGTTCTTGCAGATTTTTTTTTTGAAAAATCAGTGGTTGTATGGTTTCAAAAACAGCTGGGAAGGTATATGGAATGGAGGGACCATTGGCATGGGATCTTAAGTATTGAAGCGGTTATCCTCGATGCTTCTTTTGTTGATAAAACGGTTAACTTTCAATACCCTGACAATGCTGGTTCAGCCTTTAATAGCATTAGATATTATAAAAAAATTAAATAGGTGGAGGAGTTTATGCACAGAAATAAAGAACTATATTCCTTTTTATTAGGTGAGGCAGCTCAATTGACTGAGGATTGGTACGCAACATTGAATAAAAATGATAAGTCGGGGGTTTATAGCTCACCCGATCCCAAAGTGATTAAAAAACTGAAGCAACAAAATAATGAGTTCCACTTACATTTCTTTCAGATATTTGTTACAGAGGAAAGGGAATTCTTTAAGCGTCTTGATGAGTGGATTGAAGATATCGGTCAGGATGAGCAGCATTTAAACACACCCATCTATTTTATATTGAGGGAGTTTTTTCGAACGCAAGAGCAATATCTGGATTACATTGACCGATTTGTGGGATTGCATGGAGATCGATATACACGGGAGGAAGTAAATTCCTGGTATCGGATAGTGGTCAAGGTGTTCAGTGAAGTGATGGAGAGGTTTACGGAAGCGAATCATAAATATGCCAATAAAATTATGAAAGCCCAACAGGCCACGATCGATGAATTGAGCACGCCCATCATTTCCCTTAAAGATAATACCGCGTTGCTTCCCCTGATAGGCGATATTGACACGACGAGGGGCATGTCCTTGCTTGAAAACACCTTACAAAAGTGCGCTGAAAAAAATGTCACCAGGCTTTTCATTGACCTATCGGGCGTTCATGCAATAGATAGTGCATCCGCCCACCAACTGTCACAATTGATTGAATCCTTACATTTGATCGGAATTCATACAACCCTTTCAGGACTTCGGCCGGAAATAGCCATGACTGCCGTTAAGCTTCAACTGCCTTTTGATAAAGTGACGATAAAGTCCACTCTTGCCCAAGCGATCAGTACGATAAAATAATACATACATATACATGGCAAGGGTATGCTCGTTATAAATTTCATCGAGAAGACCTCCATATGGCGGTCTTCTCGCATGTATAGGTGATGCTACATTCAAAATAGGTGGCGGGCTCCATAAGGCAAGAGCCGGAACCTGCCGGATTATTCAATATTTGCAAAGACGGCTAGGTCTTCTTTATTGCCAACGACCAAAAGCATATCTTTTTCATGGATATCCTGATCTGGTGACGGTGCTATGATAATTTCTCCGTTACTCACGATGGCAATGACGCTGATATTATATTTAGCGCGTAAATCAAGTTCCCTGAGGCTTTTTCCCTTCATGCTCATGGGGAGGATGATTTCCTCGATATTGTATTCTTTAGACAGCTCTATATAGTTCAGCATGTTAGGGAACAGGAGCTGATTCGCGACCCGTTCCCCCATATCCCTCTCAGGATAGATGACCCAGTCGGCACCAACTTTAGTGAGCACCTGACCGTGATTTTTATTAAGTGCTTTGGCAATGACCTTTTTGACCCCAAGCTCTTTTAAAAGCAAGGTAGTCAAAATGCTTGATTGCATATCATTTCCGATGGCTACGATGACACAATCGAAATTACGGATTCCGATGGATTTCAATGTCTCTTCTTCAGTGGTATCCGCCATGACTGCATGGGTAACGCTCAGTTCCGCATTCTCGACTCTTTCCTCGCTGATATCAATACCCAATACCTCTTGGCCAGCGGTATATAATCTATCTGCCACACTACTTCCGAATCTGCCTAAACCGATCACGGCATATTGTCGTTTTCCCATCATTTACACTCCTTCAGTTTTGGTTAACCAATCATGATTTTCCCTTTTGGATGACGGAAGGGATCTGGCTTACGCCTCATTGCGATGGCAAAGGCCAAAGTCAAAGGACCCACCCGGCCTGCAAACATCGTGAAAATGATAAGCATCCGGCCAACCGGTGATAATTCGGGAGTCAAACCCATTGAAAGTCCCACTGTGGCGAATGCTGAAGTGGCTTCAAATAAAATCATCAAGAAATCACTTCCGCTTTCTGTGATGGTCAGCAGAATGGAAATGATTGAAACGAGGAAGACCCCGATGAAAGTAACGGATAATGCTTTAAAGATGGTTTCATTCAAAATGCGGTGACGGAATAATACTACATCACCCTTTCCTTTAATCTGTGACCAAACCGTTCCAAGAAGCGTCGCAAATGTTGTTGTTTTAATCCCGCCGCCAGTCGATCCGGGTGAGGCCCCAACGAACATCAAGAAAATGATGAGCAGTAATGTAGGTTGAGTTAAATCAGGGATATTCAACGTATTGGAGCCTGCTGTCCTTGGTGAAACCGATTGAAATAAAGATGATAACGCTTTACCCATGAAAGATAAAGGCTGCAATGTTTTGGCATTACCGAACTCGAATAAAAAGATTAAAATTGCGCCGACGATTGTAAGGGTCAAGCTAGTCATCAGAACAACCTTCGTATGTACGGATAAACGATGGGTTTCACGATATTCGTATAGTTCATTCATTACGATAAAACCTATTCCGCCAAACGTGATGAGGAAGGCGACGGTAAGGGTTACGAATGGGTCCGATACATAAGGGGTCAAACTCCTGAATTCCCCCATTAAATCAAAGCCGGCGTTATTGAAATTCGATATGGAATGAAAAACCCCGTAATAGATCGCCTTGCCGACTGGCATGTCAAAAGAAAAGCGGATTGATAAGATAAGGGCACCCACGCCCTCAATGATGGCCGTGAAAATTAAAAGCCGTTTTACTAACTTGACTACACCTGCCATGGATAGATTATTTAAGGACTCCTGCAAGAGTAGCCTGCCTTTTAAAGAAATTTTTTTGCCTAATAAGAAAAAGAAAAACGTGGCAAATGTCATGAACCCTAGGCCGCCTATCTGAATCAGTGTTAAGATGACCAACTCACCAAAGGTGGTGAAAGTCGTTCCCGTATCCACCACCACAAGCCCTGTTACACATGTAGCGGAGGTTGATGTGAATAAAGCATCCAGAAAAGAAAGGCCATTCCCATTTTCAGTCGAAATCGGCAGGGTCAGCAAATAGGCCCCAATAAGTATCAGGATGGCAAAGCCGAGTACAAGGATTTTTGGCGGATCCAATAAATTTTTTGCTTTTATCAAATGATCATCCCTACCTATAAAAATATTGTGTAAAACTTATGAAATCTTAACCATCAATCCTCTTTATAAATCTTTTTCAAAGCATAATAAAAAGACCTGCGAAAACATCGAAAGGCTTTTTTGTCACAAAAAGAGTGCAAAAAAAGCTCCCGAAATAGGCGGTCTTATGACCTCCTTCGCTTTAGCCGACGAAGTTAGCTGACGGGTAGGATGGCGAAAGAGCTGATCTCATCCCTTCTGCAAGGCAGAATTAACCCCAAATGATTGGGTCCTCCGTACTCAATTCCCTTGAGTTTTGGCCGAATTGCATTAAATTGATAAACGTATTCTACTCCCATCATTTAGCAGTTGTAAACCCCTAAAGTGTAAAAAAATATTTCTTTAACAAGACTGAAAATTTACGTTTTATTTACATTTTAAAAACGTATTGACAAATATTAGTTAGCACCTTATGATAGGTTCGATTAAGCTGATTATGATGACCAAAATCGATGTACTTTATTCAACACTTTCAAGCAGAACATGTCATTGCAAATCTATTTTCTAATATAAATAAATTATTTTTCTTTTGAAAATCATAAAGAAAAAAAGTATGGCATTCTTATTTAAAGGTTTCAAACATTTTATAAAAAAGGCGGGCAATTATGGAGAAGACGTTCAATAGATATGTTATTAACGCTACAGGCAAGGGTGGACAGACATATTTAACACAATGCCAGGATAAAGATGCACTTAGGAAATGGATAGCCGATCATGAGGATCAAATCATAATGAATGAGTTAAGGATAACGGATAAGAAAAAGAATCCGTTGTTAAAATTGTTTTCTCTAAGGTAAATCAACTGAAATTATGTCATCCTGTGTACTATCCGGGAACTAGAGCGAAAAATCCATAACTTGTTTTGCTTTTAAACTCATTTATTTTTGAATGAGTTTTTTTGCGTTGAAAATTATGACGTTTACACTATTAATACAATAATGTTAAAATTTAGAAAAGTGATGAATCTGGATGTAATGAAGAGAAAGCAAATGGAATGACCACATATCAGAGAGCACCGTCAACTGGAAGGAGTAAGCATAAATTGAAGCAATTCTCCAGTATGGGAAGGGGATGCTGTGACGGGAACTTCCGTTATGGTGCGTAGTAACACCGCACTATTGATCTCGTCCCAGAGAAGCCTTTCCTGGGGATGGGATTTTTTTATTGTTTATATTTCCTTTTCTAAGGAGGAGAAGCGTTGACATTCAAAAATTCATTAGTAGCTTGGAAATATCCCTCCATCCTATTGTTCGGGATCGGGATTTCCAACTTTGGTGCATGGGTTTATTTTATTGCACTTAATTTAATCGTGCTTGATATGACTGATTCAGCTTTAGCGGTAGCTGGACTTTATATCGTTAAACCGATGGCTGCCATATTTACGAATGTTTGGGCAGGCAGCGTGATCGACCGGATAAATAAGCGAAATCTAATGGTGGCACTTGACCTATTTCGAGCGGTATTCATAGCCTTGCTGCCATTGACTTCTTCTATTTGGGTCATCTATTCCCTTGTCTTCGTGATCAATATGGCAGGGGCCATGTTCGGAACGACATCAAGATCTTATATAACAAAATTAATACCCATTGAACAGAGGAAACGATTTAACTCGTTACGAAGCTTAATGGATTCTGGGGCTTTTTTGATTGGACCTGCGATAGCGGGTCTCCTTTTCTTGATCGGTACACCCGTTTTAGCCATTTACATTAACGCGGCTGCCTTATTATTATCCGGCATCATCACTCTATTCATGCCCGATCTTGAAAAGGAACGTTCCCTTGAACAATCCAGTCATTACCTGTCTTGGACCATCATGAAAAAGGATTGGGGCATCGTCATGGACTTCAGCCGGAAATTTTCCTATATCATGCTCATTTATTTCTTATTCAGCTGTATGGTAGTAATGGAAACGGCCATGGATTCCCAAGAAGCGGTGTTTGCCAAGGCCGTGCTCCTTTTGTCGGACAGCGATTACGGATTCCTTGTAAGCATCGCCGGGGCAGGCATCATTGCGGGTGCAATAGTCAATGCGGTATTCATCAATAAAATACCAATATCGTACCTAATTGGACTTGGATCTTTATTTGTATCGATAGGTTATGTGATCTATGCCCTTTCAAATTCCTTTTCGATGGCCGCCATCGGATTTTTCATCATTGCCTTTTCACTGGCTTTTGCCAACACAGGCTTTCAAACATTTTATCAAAATAATATTCCAGTGGAGATTATGGGGAGGGTTGGAAGTATTTTTGGCTTGTTGGAAGCTTTACTGATCATCATGACTACAGCGATTGTTGGTGTCTCAGCACATTTCATTTCGATTAGGTTGGTGGTCATTTCAGGTACCATGATCATGTTCGCCGTATCAATTTTACTGTCCATACTTAGTATGAAGGCCTCGAAGAGCAGGTATTATTCCATTGGGAATGCCGGGGAAAAGATGTAACTTTTTATAAAAGGCATGTAAATGGAACATGCCTCTTATAAAAAGTTCATTGAACGAATGTCCGCACTTGGCTGATGAAGTTCAAGATTTGAAAATGAATTTTCGCCATTTCTTCCACCGTTTGGCCGTCGCAATTCTCCAGCCACTCCTGTATCACGCCTAAAATCGCTGATGTCATGAAGGCATGCATATACTTACGAAACGCCTCATCTTTTGCTGCTGGATGCTGGCTGATTAGTCGCTCCAACAGCACTTCACCGAATACACGCTTTATTTTTTTTGCAAAAGAAGGATCTCCCTGATCACCAAGAATGGCCCTTAATGCATGTGCATGTTCACTAATGAATTGAAAAATTGCTACGAAGGGCGGGTAAAGTTGTTGATGATGAAGAGCCAAAAAAGCCTCTTTCGGCAGAATGGCAGTAATCCGTGTTTGAAGTTCATTTAACAATTCCTGCTGTAAGTGATCCATCAATTCATATTTATCCGTATAATGCAAATAAAATGTGCCCCGATTAATGTTAGCGCGTTCCGCAATTTTCTTCACTGTTACATGTGAGAACCCCTCTGTTTCTACGAGTGCAATAAAATGATGTTGTATCTGCAGTTTCGTTTTATGTACCATATCCTCATGAATCGATCCCATGAAATGTCTCCTTCACTTAACATTTTTTCCAAATATGTTGATTGTATTAGACCAAATGCTACCTTAGAATGATGATACACTCAACACCGTGTCAATTAAAGAGGAAGGATGTGTGTACAATGAAAAATGCTATTTCCATTGAAGGAATTGCTAAAGGTTTTCATCATAAAAAGGTCATTCAGCCATTGAATCTGAATATAGAAAAAAATGGGATTTTCGGCTTGTTAGGTCCATCCGGATGCGGAAAGACGACCTTGATTAAGATGATTGTCGGATTGATTAAGCCCGATGCGGGTAAAGTCACGGTTCTTGATCATGAAGTGCCAAATGAAGCACTGTTAATGGATGTCGGCTATATGGCACAGTCCGATGCTTTATATACAGAACTGACGGGAGCTGAAAATCTCGCATTTTTTGCGAAGCTTTACCGTTTATCGAAAAAGGAACGAAGGGAACGCATTCAATATGCAGCTGAAATCGTACAATTGACGAATGATTTGAACGTTCGGGTAGCGTATTATTCCGGTGGGATGAAACGGCGTCTGTCACTGGCGGTTGCACTCATCCAAAACCCGGAGATCCTCATTTTGGATGAACCGACCGTAGGGATAGACCCTTTGCTGAAACAATCCATTTGGCAGGAACTTGAACGTTTAAGAAATGAAGATCATAAGACGATCATCATCACGACTCATGTGATGGATGAGGCGGAACGATGCGATAAACTGGCGATGCTGCGTGAAGGTGAAATCATCGCATCAGGAACACCGGCAGCTTTAAAAACACAATATGCAGTCGAAACGCTTGATGATGTTTTTTTGAGGATTGGAGGTGGACTATCATGAGAATTGCCTCTCTTGTTACTCGAATTATACAGCAGATGCGAAGGGATCGAAGGACACTCGCTTTATTTTTCCTTGCTCCATTGCTCATTTTAACGCTCATGTATTTTATTTTCGATACAGAAGCGAGTGATTTGGAAATCGTTGTTACAGGCAGTGAGGAAACTCTGGTTAATGCATTGAAACAAGCGGATTTTCAAGTAACGGCTGCTGAAAAGTTTTCTAAGGAAAGAATGATCGAAAATAATACGGATGGCTGGTTACAAGTTGAAAATGGCCAGATAAAATTGACGCTGTTAAACGACGAACCGGCTCGTGCAAAGGCCGTTCAAATGCAAATGATGCAGGCGTTGCAAGGGAAACAGAAAAATACTCCTTCAATTGAGGAGCAATATGTTTACGGGGATGCAAACACAAAGGGTTTTGATACTTTCAGTCCGATGCTCGTTAGCTTTTTCGTTTTCTTCTTCGTATTTTTAATAGCGGGTATTGCGCTTTTGAAGGAGCGAACAAGTGGTACGTTGGAACGGCTGCTTGCGACACCGATTAAACGATACGAAATCGTAGCGGGTTATGTGATCGGATATGGCTTATTTGCTCTTATTCAAACGATAATAGTCGTCCTATATGCTGTAAATGTGCTGGATATCGTGCTTGTTGGCTCAATATGGCTCGTTTTATTGACGAATATACTCGTCGCGCTCGTTGCATTATCGCTTGGTACATTACTATCGAGTTTCGCAACATCTGAATTCCAAATGGTACAATTCATTCCGCTGGTCATCGTGCCGCAAGTCTTCTTTACAGGGATTTTCCCATTAGATGGCATGGCAGACTGGCTGCAAAAAATCGGCAAGGTCATGCCGCTCTATTACGCGTCGGATGCCATGAACGGCATTATGTACAAAGGTTTCACATTCAATGATATTTTACTGGATTTACTCATTCTCCTGGCATTTTCCGTCGTTTTTATAACCATCAATATCATCAGTTTTAAAAAATACCGTGCCTTATAATGAGGATTAAATACCAATCCTTGCTAAGATGATTACATCTGAATAACGTAAAACAAAGTCGGATTCCTGGATCGTGAGGAACCGGCTTTTTGTTACTAGAAGATCGAATTTTGGTTGAAGGCCGAATTATTCCACACAACAGTCGAATTATCCGGAGTAAGGTCGAATAAACCCACACATCGGACGAATTATCCGGAGTAAGGTCGAATAAACCCACACATCGGTCGAATTATCCGGAGTAAGGTCGAATAAACCCGCACATCGGTCGAATTATCCGGATGTAGGCCGAAATATCCCACACATCGGACGAATTAGGAATAAGGACGAATTATCCTTCCCATCGTTGATTCATTCTAAAAAGCTTCCCTTTGAAGTAGTTTGTTGACGGAGTGTTAAAGATGTCCTAGGATATAATGATATGCAGTAATTTGGAAAGAAATAGAAGGGGAGGGAGTTACATGTCTCTAAAATCGGTCATGCTTTCCCTTTTGCTGTCGCAAGCACTGTTTTTATGCGGTTTGCCTCTTTTCCTTCAGCTCCTATTATATTTGAATCCTTTGGTGATCATGGTTGTCTGGTTTTGTATATTCATTTTCGTTTCGCTTGCGGTTCTTTATTTTCGAGGTGAAATGGTCAAAATTCCGCGCCTTTTGTGGCAGGCAGCCTTCAGTGGCTACAGTTTATCATTAATGGTTTTGTTGTTCTTTCGGCCAAAAGGGCAGGTCTATTCGTATAATTTGATTCCTTTTTCCACGATTCTTTCATATTTTTCGAACGAAATGAACGGGCTTGTGTCATTTTATAATCTTAGCGCCAATGTGGGACTGTTCATTCCATTCGGGCTATATTTATTGTCCAAGGAAGGGAAAGATCCATCAACTTCAAGGAAATTTCTTTATCCATTACTTTCGATTTCGGGCATCGAAATCTGTCAGTTTGTTTTTCGGCGCGGCAGTTTGGATGTCGATGATCTGATACTGAATATGATTGGTGTTTACCTGGGGTATATCCTGTATCCATTATTCACGAGAGTGGTAGCGATCCATTCTAGAGTAGATTCATAAATAAGATAAATGAAAGGATGAATTCCATGTATAGCACTTTAGAAAAATTAACGGGCCATCCTGTGTTTCATTATTTTGCAGCGATTTCCGAAATCCCGAGAGGATCAGCCAATGAAAAAACGATCAGTGACTATTTGGTTCGCTTTGCTAAGGATAGGGACCTGGTGGTGATTCAGGATGAAGCACTGAATGTCATTATCAAAAAGCCTGCCACAATTGGATATGAAAGTGCACCTACCGTCATTATCCAGGGGCATATGGATATGGTTTGCGAAAAGAACAAGGGTACACTTCATGATTTTGAGAAGGATCCGCTTCAATTAAGGATTGTGGGTGACATGTTGTATGCGACGGAGACAACTTTAGGGGCGGATAATGGGATTGCAGTTGCTTATGCTTTGGCATTATTGGATGCAAATGATATTCCGCATCCTGCTCTTGAAATAGTCATAACGACTGAAGAAGAAACGACAATGAACGGTGCACTTGCTGTGGATCCGGCTCACTTCAAGGGAAAAATGATGATCAATATCGATTCGGAGGAAGATGGAAAGCTGTTGGTCAGCTCAGCAGGAGGAATACGCGTTCGGCAAATCCTGCAAATCGGATGGGAATCGGCTTCAATTGTTGAAGCTGTATCTTATAACATCAGGATTAAAGGGTTAAAGGGCGGACACTCCGGTATGTCCATCCATAAGGAAAGAGGGAACTCCAATAAACTTTTGGGCAGAGTATTACATGAATTAACGACAGACTTTCCTTGCTTCATACAGCAAATGAACGGTGGCCTGAAAGGGAATGCGATTCCTCGTGAAGCAGAGGCGACTGTACTGATTCATGTAGAAGATGTTCAGAAGATAGAGGAGAGACTCCGGCAATGGGAAGATACTTTTAAAAATGAACTGCAATCTTCCGACCCTGAGGTATCGATTAGGTTTGAAAAGATCGAAACGATTTCTTCAAACGTTTTTTCCAAAGAGACGGTATCTAAAGCCATTACCTCTTTACTGGTAATCCCGCATGGCGTTCAAGGAATGAGCATGGGAATAGAAGGATTAGTGGAAAGTTCGACGAATCTAGGGGTCGTTACGACAAATGAAGCGGAAATGATATTCGAAAGTGAAATCAGGAGTTCGGTCAAAAGCCTCAAATATAATATGGTCACTCAGGCAAAGGCGATAGCTGATATGCTTGGATGCGAGATATTGGTAGATGCGGATTATCCGGAATGGCCCTATAATCCCGATTCGAAACTCAAGCAATTATTTGAAGAAACATACAAAGAAAAATATCATGAGGATATTGAAATCATCGCTGTGCATGCAGGGATCGAATGCGGGGTATTCATTGATAAGATACCAGGATTGGATACTGTTTCAATCGGACCGGATATATTTTCCGTACATACACCTGATGAACACATAAGCATCCCGTCCACTATAAATAACTGGGGATATTTCCTTTATACATTAAAAAGGATGAAGGATCTATAATCAACTGAATGTTTGGGGAACAGGTAAAATGATAATCGAATAGATTTTGAGACATCCTATCGTAAACGATTTGATGTCTCTTTTTTTTGGTTGAAATAAGGAACAGCACGAGGATATGGAACATGGTCAATTCCATATGCCTAGTTAAAAATATAATTGAAGTTATATTAATTTTAGAAAAAGTAAGAAAGAGTCATTAAGAGGGCCAGTCTATCAAAGGCAGATATTATCCTGTTTTGTTGACTTGATCTGCAAGTGAAAAAAGCGTTTACAATTTTATGTAAACGCTTTATAATTTATTTGTACCCATAAATTCATACCAATGAATAAAATGTATGCTTATCAATCTTAATTAAAAATGCCAGAATTCCCTTTAATTAAGGATGGAAATCATCAATGGAGAGTGGTCTTTGAATTCAGAACATTCTGTTTTTATCAATCATCATCTTCTAAATAATTAGATTAGCAGAAACATATTTCATATCTTTCTTTAAAGGGGGTGACATACATCTTCATTTCGTTTTGAGATTTACGTGGATTTTAGAAGCAATAAAGTAATCTAAATCAAATAATGGAGGAGAAAAATGAGAAAAACCATTACGATAATAATTTTGTGTATTTTTACCTTTACTTTGTTCGTCGGGAATATACCAGGAACAGTCAAGGCGAAGCAAGCAGGGAAACCATTATATATGAACGAGAAGGCACCTGATGAAGAAAGAATCAAAGATTTGTTAAAACGAATGACAATCGATGAGAAGGTCGGTCAGATGATCCAGGCTGAGCGAGCCTCAGTAACCCCAAATGATGTAAAGGAATATAAATTAGGTTCGGTATTAAGCGGGGGAGGTTCTTTTCCGGATGGAAAGGAGGAAAACAGCACCCGTGAAAAGTGGTCAAAGTTGGTAGATTCATATCAATCGGGAGCTGTTTCTACCCGATTGGGCATTCCACTATTATATGGAGCAGATGCTGTCCACGGTCATAATAACGTAAAAGGCGCTACCATTTTCCCGCATAATATTGGTTTAGGTGCCACAAGGAATACAGAATTAATAGAGAAAATTGGACATGCTGCCGCATCAGAAATCAAATCTACAGGCGTGAATTGGACGTTTGCCCCGACAATGGCCAATGTCCAAAACATCCGATGGGGAAGAACGTATGAAGGGTTTGGAGAAAACTCAAAACTTGTTGCCAACATGGGTGCAGCCTATATTGACGGGCTTCAAGGTAAAAACCTTAAGAAAACGGAAAATGTTTTAGCTACCGCTAAGCATTTCATTGGTGAAGGATATACAAAAGGCGGAGTCAATCAAGGTGATGTGACTGAGTATACAGAAGAAGAGATACTTAAGAATGACAGGCAGATATATGAGGAGGCTATCGAATCAGGGGCCAGAACGGTGATGGCTTCTTTTCATAGTATCGAAGGGTTGAAAATGCATGCGAACAAACGGCTGCTTACCGATGTATTGAAGAAGGATATGGGCTTTACGGGATTTGTCATTTCTGATTGGTATGGGATACAGCAAATCACGAAGGATCAAAATGGGAATGCGGTTTCCGGGTTAAAGCAACAGATTGAAGTGGCAGTGAATGCTGGGGTCGATATGTTGATGCAGCCTGAAAACTGGAAAGAGACACTTAAACTTACAAAAGAACTGGTGAATGAAGGTGAAATTTCAGAAAAAAGGCTAGATGATGCCGTTACACGGATTCTTCGGGTCAAGTTTGAGTCTGGTGTTTTTGAAAAACCAATGACAGATCCAAAGTTGGCTAAGTCATTTGGGTCTGAAAAGAACAGGGAAATAGCGCGTCAATCCGTCAGTGAATCTCTAGTCCTATTAAAAAATGATAAAGTGAATGGTAAACCGATTCTTTCTCAATTAAAGAAAATGGACAAAATATTTGTGGCAGGCAGAAGCGCTGATGATATCGGAAAGCAGTCGGGTGGCTGGACGATATCATGGCAAGGGAAATCAGGTGATACGACTGAAGGTACGACTATTCTAGAAGGATTAAAAGAAGTTGGTGGAAAACAAAAGAAAATCACTTATAACAAACATGGAAGAGGAGCAAAAGGAAATGATGCTGCTATCGTTGTTGTAGGTGAAGAACCATATGCAGAAACTGATGGTGATGCCACTGATCTTCATTTAAATCGAATGGATCTATTAACATTGGAGAATGTCCGCAAGGCAGATCCGAATATTCCGATCGTTGTCGTATTAGTATCTGGCCGGCCGATGATCATTACGGATGAAATGAAGGATTGGTCAGGTTTGGTTGCAGCGTGGCTTCCTGGTACTGAGGGTGCAGGAGTTGCTGATGTCTTGCTCGGTGGTGAGGAATTTTCAGGTAAATTGCCAGTTAGTTGGCCTTTCTATTTGGAAGCCTATGAAAATAGGGAAAACAAAAAGGATCATTTTATGTTTAATTATGGATATGGTCTGACGAAGAAGCAGGCTACGCCAAAGCTGCCTGAAAAACCAGAGCTCCCTGAAAAGCCTGGCTTAAAAGTACCAGGGAAAATTGAAGCAGAGGATTTTGCCGCCCAATACGGATTGCAAACGGAAAATTCATCTGAAGGGTCATTAAATATGGGGTATGCGGATGGAAGAGATTGGTTGGAGTACGAAATAAATGTAGAACAGGATGGCCTTTATCAAGCCGATTTTCGTTATGCGGCCAATCTAAGTGGTCAAACCGGGATTAATATCGTTAGCGAAGAAAAGAAGCTGCTTGGTAAGTTACGAGTCGGATCCACTGGGGGATGGCAAAATTGGGACACATCTACAGTTGATGGCGTCATCTTGAAGAAGGGTAAACAAAAGATCAAATTTGAATATATCGAGGGATCATTGAACTTAAACTGGTTCGAATTTAAGCGGGTTGGCAATATTCCGGCAACACCTCCTCCGACTGAGGATGTACCCGCAGAAGTTATTAAGGCAAAGGCAGTTGAATCATGGATCACGAATGAACGGGAACCAAGTGATGTTGCTTGGTACTTTGATTCCAGGTATCAACGAGGTGATAAGAAGTTGTCCAAGCAGGAAAAAATGGATATCACCAAACCGGATGCATCAAATCTTACCACCATAAACATTGATCCGACCAAACAATACCAAAGCATATTGGGGATCGGTTCTTCAATGGATGAGTCGACCGTTCATAATTTGACGAAAATGTCTCCTGATAAGAGACAGGAAGTTCTCGATAAATTGATAGATCCGGATAAAGGCATCGGAATGAGCCTTATTCGAACAACGATTGGCACATCTGACTTCACGGCACAGAAATTTTATACGTATGACGACATGCCGCCAGGGAAAACGGATGTTAATCTGAAGCATTTTTCAATCCAAAAGGATATCGATTATAAGATTATTGAAACGTTAAAACAAATTAAGGAAATTAATCCGGATGTTACATTCTTTTCCTCCCCATGGAGTCCTCCAGGCTGGATGAAAACGTCTGACAGCATGATCAAAGGACAGGTGAAAGACGAATACCTGCCAATCCTGGCAAAATATTATTTGAAATACTTTCAAGCCTATAAGAAACAGGGAATCGATATAAGTGCAATGACCTTGCAAAATGAACCGATGCTGGAGATTGAGTACCCGAGTACCAATATGCCATACAGCCAGGCAGCGGAATTAGCGACACTCCTAAGAAAAGAGCTCGATAACAACGGTTTCAAGCATGTAAAACTTTGGGGATTTGATCATAACCCAAGTGATACAGGAGCATACGCGGAACAATTGTTAAAAGATAAGGGAGCCTATGATGCTTTAGATGGTACGGCATTCCATGATTACGGCGGATCCTTGTCTGAAATGACTAGATTACACAACTTATTCCCAGAGAAAAACGTGTATTTAACGGAGCGTGCAGTTTGGGGAACATATGGTGCGGATCGAATTGCGCAATACATGAGAAACTGGGCGAGGAGTTATAATTCCTGGGTGGTCATGCTGGATAGCGACATTCAAACGCATCAATGGGTGGGTCAGCCGGATCCTACACTATTGATTCAAGATTCAGCTGATAGGGATAATTACTGGTTGACTCCGGAATATTATTTAACTGGGCATTTCTCCAAGTTTGTTAAGCCAGGGTTCACTCGTGTTGAAAGTGATTATGGTTCTTCGGATACGGTTACAAATGTAACATTCTTAAGTCCTGACCAAAAGACACTTGTATCTATAGTTATCAATCAATCCTATGAACCTCAAAAATTCAAGTTCATTAGCGAGGGTGAACAAATCAAGGGTGAGCTGCCGGCCAAATCCGTGGCTACTTACCAATGGCAAAGATAATGAACACCAAGATTGAAGGAAGGGGCCAATCAAAAAGATTGGCTTCTTTTGTTGCTGAATAAAAACGCATGAAATTATTTAAATAGATAGAATATAAGCGTTTACATTTATGTGTGTACGTTTTATACTATATTCATACCAACGAATTTGTACCAATAAATATAAATCATTCTTATGAAATGGAGGGGTATTATAGATGCCGTATACTTCTGAAGAAGATGTACAGATGATCATATTTGGCTTGATTGCTGGAGCGGGAGATGCCAAATCCAACTTTTATCAAGCGATTTCCCTTGTGCGGGACCATAAATATGAAGAAGCAGAGGAATTGATACATCAAGGGGAAGCAGCCTTACTAGAAGCACATAAAGCCCAAACTAGATTAATAACAAATGAGGCAAATGGAAACAAAACGGATATTGGCATCTTAATGATTCATGCTCAGGATCATTTAATGAATGCCATTCTAGTGAAAGAACTATTAAACAATCTAATTTCGATGCAAAAAGATATAAATGCATTAAAAGAAAAATTGGAGGGAAATGACAATGGTTAAAATCGGTTTGTTCTGTTCGGCAGGAATGTCAACAAGTATGTTAGTGACAAAAATGAAAAAAGAAGCTCAAGCAAATAGTTTGGAAGTAGAAATCAATGCATATCCAGAATCTGAATTGGAACAGATCGCAGATTCAATTGATGTGGCTCTATTAGGACCCCAAGTTAAGTTCCTTCTGTCTAAAGCAAAAGCCGTTTGCGAACCGAAATCGGTTCCTGTCGAGGTGATAAATACAATGGACTACGGCATGATGAACGGCAAGAAGGTTTTAGAAGCCGCATTGAATCTAGTGAAAAAGCAATAGTGGGAGGTACAACATGAAATTTCCAAAAGACTTTTTATTCGGAGCTGCATCTGCATCCTATCAAGTGGAGGGTGCCTGGAATGAAGATGGAAAAGGGCTGAGTAATTGGGATGTCTTTTCAAAGATTCCAGGTAAAACATTCGAAAATACAAATGGTGATGTAGCGATTGATCATTACCATAGATATAAAGAAGATATAAAATTAATGGCAGAAATGGGATTGGAGTCTTATAGATTTTCAGTTTCCTGGGCGCGCATCATCCCGGACGGTGACGGTGAAATAAACGAAAAAGGAATCGAATTTTACAATAATGTCATAGACGAATGTTTGAAATATGGAATCGTCCCGTTCGTTACACTATACCATTGGGATTTACCACAGAGTTTAGAAGCGGACGGGGGCTGGGTGAATAAAAGAACGATACGTGCATTCGCTAAATACGCCGAGGTTTGTTTCAGGGCTTTCGGTGACAGGGTGAAACATTGGATCACTTTTAATGAAACCGTTGTATTCTGCACATTAGGATATTTGAATGGAGCCCATCCACCAGGCCTTGTAAACGATCAAAAAAAATACTTTCAAGCTACTCATAATGTTTTCGTGGCTCATGCTGAAGCCGTTCAAATCTATAAAAGCTTAAAGCACTATGGCGAAATTGGCATAACACATGTTTTTAACCCGGCTTTTAGCATTGATGGCAAAGAAGAAAATATTTTTGCCTCGATGCATGCGAATCACTATCAAACATTTTGGTATTATGATCCGATTTTAAAAGGGGAATATCCAAGTTATGTAGTGGATGCCTTAAAGGAAAAAGGCCTGACACCTGATTGGACAGAAGCAGAGTTGACTTTGTTGAAGGATACGGCTGATTACAATGATTTCATGGGCTTGAATTATTATCAGCCAGCAAGGGTGGCCAAAATTGATGGAGCGATTGAAAGCACGAAAATTGATCGTGATAAGTCGACCGGGAAACCTGGCAACCCATCATTTGACGGTGTATACAGAACGGTCATGATGGAGGATAAAGTATATACAAAATGGGGCTGGGAAATTTCTTCTGAGGGCTTCTTGGATGGCTTAAGGATGCTGAAGGAACGTTATGGCGATGTAAAACTTTATATCACTGAAAATGGTCTGGGCGACGAAGATCCGATCTTAGATGGTGAAATTGTCGATGTCCCAAGAATCAAGTATATTGAAGAGCATTTAACAGTGATTAAAAGTGCAATAAGTGAAGGAATTAACTTAAAAGGCTATTATGCTTGGTCAGTCATTGACTTATTAAGCTGGTTAAACGGCTATAAAAAACAATATGGTTTTATTTATGTGGATCATAAAAATAATTTGGAAAGAAAGAAGAAGTTATCGTTCCATTGGTATAAGCACATTATTGAAACAAGAGGAGAAGAGCTGTAACGCTTTCAGTCATCATGAAAAAGACCGACCTAATCCATTTCCAGGATAAGGTCAGTCTTACTTAGTAAGTATCATTCACTTTTGACTAGGAGGGGTAGTTATGTCGCGTATTGAAAAACTATTCGAGAAAATGATGCCTGCATTCATGAAATTTTCAAATGCAAAAGCAACCGTCGCACTTAAGGATGGTTTCGTACTTACGATGCCGTTGACACTTATTGGCTCCATTTTCTTATTAATAGCAAACCTGCCGATCAAGAATTGGAATAAAATCATGGCTAATTTATTTGGTGCAGATTGGATGGTGCCATTGAATCAAGTTACAGGAGCCACCTTTGACATTCTTGCTCTCATAGCCGTTTTTGGAATAGCTTACTCCTATGTGAAAACAAGCAATATTGAAGCCGTTCCAGCAGGGATAATCGGTATCATTTCATTTTTGATTCTCAGCAATTCATTTGTTGAAAGTCCTTCTGGGGAAGTGGTTGTCGGAGTCATTCCTAAAGCCTGGACAGGCGGACAAGGGATGATAACATCCATATTGGTAGGGTTGGCTGTCGGTGCGATCTACACATGGTTCATCAAAAAAAATATCAGGATCAAAATGCCGGAAAGCGTACCATCTGGTGTTTCAAATGCCTTCTCTGCATTAGTTCCTGGATTTGTGATCATGTTATTATCGATGTTCATTTTCCTCATTTGTGATAAGATTCAAGGCGTATCAATGACTGAAATCATTTATAAAGTATTACAGATCCCCATGCAAAATCTATCAGATACATTACCTGGAATCATCATTATCATGGCATTAATCTCCATTTTCTGGTGGTTTGGATTACATGGTCCGAATATCGTCATGGGAATCATGGCACCTATTTTAACTTCAAATGCCTTGGCGAATCAAGCTGTCATAGATGCCGGTAACACGCTGGCCGTAGGCGGAAATGCAAAAATCGTTACGGTTCAGCTAGTGGATATTTACGCGAAATTCGGTGGTGCGGGCATAACATTAGGTTTAATTGCAGCAGCGCTGCTTGTCGCTAAATCACAGCAAGTGAATCAGTTATCTAAAATGTCGCTGGTTCCAGGTTTATTCAATATTAATGAACCAATCATTTTCGGGCTTCCCATCATATTTAACCCTTTAATGATCGTTCCATTTGTTTTGGTTCCTGTCATTGCCGTATTGATGACGTATTTTTCAATTATTTTAGGGTTTATCCATCCCTTTACAGCGGTACAGGTCCCATGGACAACCCCGCCAATCATTTCAGGCTTTTTATTATCGGGGTGGCAAGGGGCAGTCGTCCAACTAGCTATATTGGGTATGGCTACCGTGGTATATTTCCCATTCGTTAAAATGCTTGATAAAGTAGCGCTGGAACAAGAAACCCCAATTGAAAAAGTTAGTTAATTTAAAAAGAAACAGCGGTTTCTTTACAATCGTTATGAAATAAACTATTGTAAAGAAAACCTCTCTTTTAGTCTAAAACTATTGTTCGAAAACGTTCGAAATCATTATGTATAGAGGAAGGTATATGGAAATATGGGTGTAAAGTATAGAATGGTCGTAGAACAAATGGAGAAAGAAATATTAGATGGAAAATATACATTAAATACTAAGTTACCTACTGAAGAAGAGTTGATGAAGAAGTTCGATGTCAGCAGGAATACCATAAGAAAAGCAATCAATATATTGGTTGAACAGGGTTATATATACCAAGTTCAAGGAAGCGGCATATTCCTAAGGGAATTTTCCAGACCTGGCTGTATTTCTATGAAAGATATGAATGGCTTAACCAAAGAGTTTGCAAAGGATGAAATGACAAGTAAAGTGCTGAAGTTGGAATTAATAGAAGCTGATGAAAAATTGGCCGAACAAATGAAATGTAATGTGAAAACCAAAATCTATAACCTCAAACGGGTTAGGTACTTAAATGGTGAACCCATTGTAATAGAAGAGTCCTTTTTCAATAAAGACATCATTCCCATTTTAAATAAAGAAATCGCAAATGGTTCCATTTATGAATATATCGTCGAGGATTTAAAGCTGAATATTGGTTTTGCAGATAAAATCATTTCGTGTGAGAAACTAAATGACGATGATGCAAAGCTTTTGGACTTGCAACCAGGAGATCCGACTTTAATTGTTGAAAATACGGTCTTCTTAAAAGCGGGAGTCGTTTTCGATTTTTCAATTGAGAAATATAATTATACTTCCGCCAAATTATTAACATTGACCACGAATTAAAATGGGCTTTCGGGATCTGAATGGAAGAGTCGAAACAAAAAAAGAGCGACTGCATTTCTTAGCAATCGCTCTTTTTATTTATTTTACCTGGTTCTATAGTAGTTTTCAGCTGTGTATATAGGCCAGCTCCAAAACGGTACACCTTGTGAAATAATGTAGCGGTCCAAGAAGATTTCAAAATTAAGATTTAGAGATGAAAGCTCTGTAAACTCCAATATATGAAGGTAATTTGGATCCTCGACCTTTAGTTTTTCTTTATCTAATATTAGAAAACAATCTTCCAATAAATGTCCAATCGGAATCCCCTGTTCACCTATAAACTCAAGTTCTTGAGCCTCTTTTACTTCATTTAAACTAAATAAATGAAGACCGCCCCCTATATTAACACCGTCGTCATCAATCAATTCATATATTCTTGCCCCATTATGGAGTGTTAAGAATGCCTTGTAGTCTTCAGGAAGCTTGATATTGTTTTCACTTTCAAACATTTCAACTTCAGTTGTCTTTATCGGAGCGTTAAAAGAACACGAAACGTTACCAACTTCTCCTTCGTCTGATACTGTCTTCATTTGGTCTTTCTTATTCAATAATTCTTTTAGTCCCAACAATGTATTATGTATAAAATGACTCAATTCACTAATCCCTCCATAACGAATGATTATTACTAGTTCCTATTCATGGTGTAACAATAATTACCAATTCTATCATTAAATTATTGATATGCATCGGAAATTTCATTTAACAGGAAAGAAATTTAAGCTAATTCAGAAACGGAAAACTTTGTCCATCGTATATTATATATATGGAAAAATAAGGAGGGGTTAAGCTTCAAGAAGATTATAGATGGGAAAACTTATTAAGGGGTGAGAAGGGGAATCTTATGCAAAAAAGGGTGAAAAGAAAATTATTTCACTTATATACAGGCGAATTGATGGCAACTGTGATTTTTGCTGTACTGTGGGTTTCGTTTCTGATACAACATGATTGGACTGGAGTGGAATAAGCGTAAAGTTTTTTTGAGGGGTTGTAAATTTCGAACGTTCATTTCCACTCCAGGCACTCGCTTTCCGCGGGCGGTCCGGGAGCCTCCTTGGCTTGCGCCTGTGGGGTCTCCCTTGGACGCGCTTTTCCCGCAGGAGTCTCGTACCTTCCGTTCCAATCAACTTTGTTTTAACGACTCGGCAATCTTTCTTAATGAAGGATCGAACCCGTTGCCCTTTTTCATTGTACAAGAATCGAAATGGCGCTATACACTAATAACAAAGCCATGATTACATTAAACTGACTTCTATACTTTGATAAAAACGTTTGAAAAACCGAACCGAACATACTCCAACAGAACGTACTCATAAAACCAACAAAAGCCAGAAATAATGAAAAGAATAGTAAGCTGAAATTTGAAGAGTGATAAGGTAGTATGAAGGTTGATATTGCCGTGATGCCATATAAGATGCCTTTTGGATTTATGAATTGTAAAAGCATGCCCGCTATAAAACTGTTGTTCCTGTCATCATTATCGTCCTTATCTTTATTTGAACTGGAAATGATTTTTATGGCCAGATACAGCATATAAATTGCACCTAGGATAGTCATGATAAATTCAATCTTTGGTATGAAATTTTCAAGCAAAACATTAAAATAACTACACAATAACATTATTACAAAAAAACCGGCACCTACCCCGAAACAAAATTTAATCGTCTTTTTTAACCCGTACTTGTTCGCAAATAACATTGCCATGATGTTATTTGGACCTGGAGTGAAACTTGTAACAAAAACAAATAGCAAAAAAGATAGTAAAGGCATGGTTGACTCCCCTTTGTATGCTATAATGACCAAAAGTGACACTATAACGACTTCCTTTATATTGTACAATGCCGACGTTATATTGTAAATAAGGAGCATTTTTATGGAAGAAATAAATTTTATTATTGCTAACAATTTAAAAGCCATCAGGGAAAGTAAGAAATTAAGTCTTGAAAAGGTTGCTGAATTAACCGGAGTAAGCAAAACGATGATCGGACAAATCGAAAGGGGCGGATCGAGCCCTACGATTACAACAATTTGGAAAATAGCCAATGGATTAAAGATTTCATTTTCTTCACTGATAAATAGTCCGCAGCCGGATACAAAAATTGTTTTAAAAAGTGAAATTCAATCATTATCTGAAGATAACGGCAAATATCGAGTTTATCCCTACTTTCCCTTTGAAGATGAGAAGCGCTTTGAAGTATATTCAGTCGAGATAGAAAAAGGTGGATTCCTAAGTTCCGATTCGCATAGAGAAGGAACTGAAGAGTACATAACTGTTTTTGAAGGGGAATTGACTGTACGTGTAAATAACGAAGAATATACAGTAAGGAATGGTGATTCTATCAGATTCAAGGCTGACAGACCGCATACTTACCATAATTCAGGGGAAACATTAACTCGATTAAGCATGATCCTATATTATCCAACTTAAAAATTATGGAGTAATGTTGTTCTGCTTGTTATGAATTATTAAAAATTCATGTTCAATGATGCAGCTCAAAGACTGGGAGAGATTAAAATCTCTCTCTCAAGTTTGTAGACAAAAGGGCTTCGGAAAACGTAACTTTGATCAAGAACCAACTGACCCAAAGCAATACCTTCAACTCCTCAGGTATGGTTTATATCAAAATTTTATAACAAAGTTGATTGGAGAGGAAGGTGCGAGACTCCTGCGGGAAAAGCGAGTACCTGGAGCGGAATTCAACGTCTAACTTGTACAGTCTGTGGGAGAGATATAAATCTCTCTCTTTTTTTTTGATCTTCTGTAGGTATAAAGACCAAAATTGACTACGGAGAAATAATGATACTATTTTACCATTAAATAATTTTGTTGATATATCATCTATATACAGATGGGTATTTTGGGGTGATTATAATGATAATATTCTGTTAATATTCCGTGTGGCATTGTAAATTTGTTTTAAAATTGGATTATTTTGTTGTAATATAGGATGTACACGAATCTTTAGAGGAAAAAAGTAGGGTGGATTTGTGTATAAGCAATAAAATTTATTCAGGATTAATTTTTTGAAAAACGTGTCAAATCCATGGATATGTTCGCGAAATGTTATGCCAGTATAGAACTTATGGGGGGATTAACTCTAATGGGGAAAAAGAAAATCGTTAAAATTGCATCAGCAACCATAATGGCTGCGACAACGATCGTAGCAGTAGCACCGGCACCATCGGATGCTGCCACTAGTCTGAATAGTAAAATCAAAACGGCAAAGGCCACCATCAAAAAACCATTCGACACCTATTTCTACTCTTCTAAACTCGCTTCCGTATCCACTGTTGAGAAACAAATCAAGTCTGCAAAACAAGCAAAAAAAGACATCAACTCTACCATTAAAAAATCAATGTTAAGCAAAAAAGAAAAAGACGCCAAATACAAAGAAATCGAAGCTTATGACAAGTACATCACTCGTTCAGAAGGTTATGTAAAAGGATATAAAGCGGCTGAGAAAGCAAAAGCTGCACATGATAAATCGATTAGCGCCCTTACGAATTCAATTCTTGCCAAGAAATCTATTGATATCAGGAATCAATACGAGGCACTGGATATTGCCGTGAAAAAGACAGACAAAGCCATTAAAGATACGGTTTACGGTGCGGAAATCGAAAAGCTCTTATACGATAAATTCACTAAATCGACCAAAACGGCTTTGAGCGGTGACCTGAAAGTGCCGTACTACTATGAGAAAGCTGCTTACTGGGTGAAGAAAGGTGATTTAAAGACCGCGGACAACCGGATGAATACCGTTTCTTCGCAGTTGAAAAAGGTCAGCAAAACGTCCAAACTCGGTAAAGCCATTCATGCTTATGTTAAAGAGGTGAAAGGTAAGTATGATGAAGCGGTATATGCAGAAAAGAAAAAGGAAGTGGCAAAACGGGTCAATACCTATGTAGCTCTTGCCAATGGGGAACTTAAAACGAAAGAACAGATAAAAGCGGCTAAAAAGGCGAGAGCCGACATCCATTTAAATGGGATCAAGGAGTCGGACCGAAAGGAATTCGAAGCGAAAATAGCATTGGCAGATAAGAAAGTGGCAGCTGCTAAAGAAGCTTTGAAAAATCCGGCGAAGGCAATCACGCTTTCCTTGATGCATACGAATGACACGCATGCCCACTTGGACAATGTGGCCAAAAGGGTGACAGCTGTTAAAGAAGTGCGTAAGAGTAAACCGCAAGCTCTATTGGTGGATGCTGGTGACGTATTCTCGGGAACCCTCTATTTTAATGAATTCAAAGGGCAAGCGGATCTTCGCTTCATGAATTTAATGAAATATGACGTCATGACATTTGGGAATCATGAGTTTGACTTGGGATCAAGCGCTGAAGGGCATCAAGCTTTGGCTGACTTCATTAAGGGGGCTCAGTTCCCATTTGTCAGTTCGAACGTGGACTTCTCCAAGGATGATAAGTTTAAGGGATTATTTTCGGACCTGATTTCAAGTAAGCCGGAGCAAGGGAAGATATACAATGGAATCGTAAAACAAGTGGATGGTCAGAAGGTGGGTTTCTTCGGGCTTACGACTGAAGAAACGAAAGATATTTCAAGTCCTGGAAGTATAGTATTCGAAAACTATCTTGAAGAGGCCGAAAAAGCGGTCAAGGCGTTCAAAGGGATGGGTGTTAATAAGATAGTTGCCGTATCCCATATTGGTTATGATGACAATGCAGCTTATGACAATGATTTAACATTAGCTGCCAAGGTCAAAGGCATCGACGTGATTGTGGGCGGACATAGCCATACGCAGTTAAACGCCCCCGTTGTAATTGATAAGGATGATAAGGGGAAAACGAAAGATCCGACAGTCATCGTTCAAGGGTATCAGTATAGCGACTTTTTAGGAACGATCGATGTGGAATTCGATAAGAAAGGCAAGATTGTCGGACAAGCCGGTCAGCTGATTAAGCTTTCTGAAAAACAGGATGATCCTGAAGCGGCAACAGTGCTCGAAACATACTCCTCGAAGATTAAGGACCTGAAGGAAACGCAGACTGGGGCAACAGCTGTGAAGGCTTTGGACACACCGCGTGATGCAGGGGATGAAACGAAACCGAGTGTTCGTAAAAATGAAACAGAACTGGGTAATTTAATTACGGACGGAATGCTTAGTAAAGCAAAAGAATTCAATAAGGATGCGGTCATTGCTTTCCAAAATGGCGGGGGCATCCGCGCAGGTATCGATCAAGGTGAGATCACTTTAGGGGAAATACTGACCGTTTTACCGTTTGGGAATACGTTAGCGACGATGGCGCTTACGGGTGCAGAGATCAATGAAGCATTAGAGCATAGTGTCAGCTTGGCTCCTAAGGAAAATGGCGGCTTCCTGCATGTATCCGGAATGAAATTCAGCTACGATAGTTCAAAGGAATCAGGCAATCGTGTGACTAAGGTTGAAGTCATGGGACAAGATGGAACATATTCCGAGTTGGATACAGCGAAGGAATATGTCGTGGCGACCAACGCTTTTACAGCTAAGGGCGGAGATGGATTCACCGTTTTCAAGAAGGCTTATGAAGAAGGAAGAGTGAAGGATATCGGACTCGCTGATTGGGAGAATCTACGGGATTATGTAAGTGGGCTCAAAACTGTCGATCCAAGCATCGAAGGACGCATCAAAGATGTGGCCGGAAACTCTACAGACCCGAATACGGTGTTGGCCAAAGACTTTGGCGGAACGGCTGATGCTCCAAAAAACCATGAGGGTAATGTAGTTGTGGACATCACGGATATTGCTTCATTGGAAAATGCAGTGGTTAAAGGAAATCTTACATTAACAGGAACTCCTCCAGACAGCTTTACTTTTTCAAATGTTACAGTCGAGGGTAATTTGGATTTATCGGGACTTAACGGTAAAACCGTGAGCCTAAGCGGTGTCACTGTGAATGGCGAAACGATTTTTTAATCGGTATGAATGCTGAACCTACGTAAAAAGTTGGAGGGGTTGAGATCTTGAAGAAGAATGGGATATGCAAGCTTTTCTTTGCCATATTGATCGTGCTATCAACGGTTTTGCCATATGCAGACGCTGCAAATGCGGAAGGGACTATAACGGTAACGGAAGCGATTAATAATAACAGTGGCACGGCAACGGTGAAGGGATATATTGTCGGTACAGCTAAAAGCGGTACAAGCTATCAACAAACATCGCCTTTTACTGAAGGTACGAATATAGGTATTGCGGATAGTCCGGATGAAACGGATGTAAAGAAAATCATGCCTGTTCAGCTTCCGGCCGGTAATATCCGTACGGCGTTGAATCTAGTCGAACATCCGGAATTACTCAAAGCACAGGTGACGATTACTGGAAAGCTGGAAAGATATTTTTCAGTACCAGGTCTGAAATCCGCAACCGATTACAAAATCATCACTGATGGAGGAACACCACCTGAAGAGCCTGATGTGAAGGTTCTGGATTCCATCGCCGAGGCAAGAACGAATACCGAAGATGTAGTGCAGGTCGATGGGGTGGTTACCACAGGGCTAGGTTATTGGGGAGGAAAAGGCTTTTATATCCAAGATGAAACGGCTGGGCTATATGTTTATGGTTCTTCATGGCCGGTGGATGTAAAGCAAGGGGATAAGGTTCGTTTAATCGGACAAGTATCCGCTTATAATAAGGAATTACAAATCCAACCAACCTCCCTTGAAGTGGTTTCTTCCGGGAATGAACTTCCTGAAATCCAAAAAATCGATGCCGCTGGCGTCAATGAAGAAACGCAAGGTGAGCTGGTCACGATTGAAAAAGCGACCATTACTGAATTGGCGGCATCGGGAACATATGGAACATTCGAATTCAAGGCGGCAGATACTGAAGGGAACTCTGTTACCGTTCGCCATGATAACCGGAACGGTTCGAATTATGAAGATTTCCTGAGGAACTTTAAAGCGGGGGATGTCATTTCCGTAACCGGGATAGCATCGCAGTTCAATGACACGTATCAACTGAAGCCACGTGGTCTTGAAGATTATGAACTGGTGAACAAACCAGCTGTTTACCCGGATATTTTCCCTGGTACGGTTAGTGAAAATACAAAAGTAACACTTGAATCGGGCTGGGAAGAAGCGAAAATCCATTATACGCTGGATGGATCCACTCCGACGTCTTCAAGTGCCTTGTATACAGATCCTATCTTCTTAACGGAAGATACTGTCATAAAGGCAATCGCTGTCAATGATAAGACATCGGAAGTTTTCACATTTGCCTATACGGTTATCAAAACCAATGAATTGAAGATCCGTGACATTCAGGGGATGAATCATTTTTCATCATATGAGAATCAACTCGTCTCAGGTGTTGAAGGTGTCGTCACTTATGTAAAGGATGCGAATAACTTTTACATGCAAGATCTGAATCCGGATAAGGACTTAACGACTTCAGAGGGAATACTCGTGTACAACAAAGCGCATGGTCTAAAAGCGGGAGATCATATCAAAGTGGCAGGTAAAGTCGTGGAGTGGTATATCGAAGGATACGCTGAAATGAAAACGACGGATCTGCCAACGACCGAATTGACGAATACGACTATTGAAAAGCTTGGAACTGTAGCAATGCCAGAACCGATCATCATTGGAAAAGATGTCATTCCACCGTCTGAGAATATCGATGATGATAGATTGACAGATTTTAATCCGAATGAGGACGGCATTGATTTCTACGAGAGTTTGGAAGGAATGCTCGTGCAAGTATATAACCCGAAAGTGGTCGCTCCTCAAGACTATGGTGAATTGGTCGTGATTCCGGGGAATATGGAAACGACGACTGCAGTTAAAGGTGTCAAAATAACGGAAACGGATTTCAATCCTGAAAGAATAACCCTTGATATGGATGATGAATCATTTGTAGCGAAAACGGGTGATTCTTTTGAAGGCTCGGTTACGGGAGTCATCAGTTATGGATATAGCAACTATAGGGTATTGACGGATAAAAATCAGCTGCCGGCGTTAAAGGATGGCGGTACGGCCCGGGAAGTGACATCCTTGGAGAAGGATTCCGATAAATTATCGATCGCTTCCTATAATATCGAGAATTTCTCCACACAAACCGCTGACTCGAAAGTTGAAACGATCGCAACATCCATCATTACTAATCTTAAACAGCCGGATATAATCGGCGTAACGGAAATGCAAGATAATGATGGGGCAACAGATAGCGGGACAACGGATTCTGCTCAAAGTGCCAAGAAGCTGACCGACAAAATAAAAGCGTTGGGCGGACCGCAATATCAATTCATCGATATCGCTCCAGAAGATAAACTTGATGGCGGGGCACCTGGCGGGAATATCCGTGTAGGCTTTTTATATAATGTGGACCGTGTCAAATTAACTGAGGGGACGAAAGGAACGGCGACGCAATCCGTTGCTTTCAAAGATGGAAAACTCACCTTGAATCCTGGACGAATAGAGCCTACTGATTCCGCCTTTACTTCAAGCAGGAAGCCTTTAGCCGCTCAATTCGAATTTAAAGGGGAAAGTGTAGTGGTGGTGGCCAATCATTTTAACTCCAAGGGCGGCGACCAGCCATTATTCGGCAGGAACCAACCTCCTATCCTTTCAAGTGAGACGCAGAGGCTACAAATTGCCTCCATCGTCAATCGGTTTGTCAGTGATATCAAGTCACAGGATGCCAAGGCGAATATCGTCTTGCTTGGAGACTTTAATGATTTTGAATTTTCGGCTCCGCTTAAAACATTAAAGGGTAAAGATTTAACCAATATGATCGAGAAAGTTCCTTTTGAAAAACGTTATTCTTACACATATCAAGGCAATTCACAAGTACTGGACCATATCCTTGTATCGAATAATATGGCGGCGGCAACAAAAGTCGATATTGTCCATATTAACTCATCCTTCATGGAAGCTCATGGAAGGGCAAGTGATCATGACCCTGTATTGATTCAAACATCGTTATCTGAATCAGGGGGAGTTGAACCCGCTGCTCCAGAAAAAACGTATCATTTAACAAACGTTAAAACAAAAAGACTTACGATTGCTTCACCTAGTGTCTTGATCGATCTTGACGAAACATCCAACATCGAGGAAGGGATCTGGTTAAAAGGTTCCTATGCCGTACTCAAAGGCCTTGGGCTGAAGGATGCAACTGTGACGATAAAACCGGCTAAGGAAGGCGCGATCATTGATTTTGGAGGCATGGCGGTGAAGGAAGTCATCATTGATAACGCCAATGTAAAAGAAATCAGGGGTGCTGAAAATGTTCAGAAATGGACTGTAACAGAAGGTGTCGACGCGTCTAATATCAAATTTGTCGATTCAAAAGGGGAAGCAATCGCTTCCCCTTTCGACCCTAAAGAAAATCAAGCGCCTGTTGTAAAGAAAAAACTGGAGAATCTTGAAGTGAAAGCCGGTTCTAAGGTCACTATCGATTTGAGTGAGCACTTCTCAGATCCGGATGAAGATAATCTGACCTTTTCATCCACTATCGGTACTGTCGCTGGCCCAATATTAACCCTTCCTGCAAATGAAGCTGGAACATACCTTGTTGCAGTCAAGGCTGTGGACCAACTATCGGAAGTGGTTGCCCGCTTCACGTTGACCGTAACGGATGATAAGCCGCTTGAAGCTTATTATGAAACGGCGACAGGAAAAACAGGCCCGGAATTGAAATCGGTTCTGCACTCGATTATTAAGGGTCATACGAAGTTATCTTATGATCAAGTGTGGAATGCCCTTAAAGAAACGGATGAAGATCCGGCAAACAACCAGAATGTCATCTTGCTTTACTCTGGAAAATCGATTTCGAAGAGCGCTAATGGAGGCAATGCCGGACAATGGAACCGTGAGCATGTTTGGGCTAAGTCCCACGGTGATTTTGGAACAAGCATAGGTCCCGGGACCGACCTTCATCACCTCCGTCCGGCTGATGTTACAGTCAATGGTAAACGGGGCCATCTGGATTTCGACGATGGCGGTCAAACATATAGCGGATGTGAATGTAAGTTTGATTCAGATTCATGGGAACCGCCAGATCATGTTAAAGGTGATATAGCCCGGATGCTCTTTTACATGGCCGTCCGCTATGAAGGAAATGGTGAATTGGATCTGGAACTATCCGATACAGTCAATACGTATCCGAAGCCGCTTCATGGAAAGCTATCGACACTTTTGAAATGGAATGCTCTCGATCCAGTCGATGATTTCGAGAGCCACCGTAATGAGGTCATATATGACTGGCAGAATAACCGCAATCCGTTCATCGATCATCCTGAGTGGGTCTCCGAAATTTGGGGAGCCGCTAAATCCACGGATGAGAAAAAAGCGAGTTAGAGCGGAGAGATAGAAGGGAAAGCAGCCTGATGGCTGCTTTTTTACATGTTTAATTGTTGTAAGTGATTATATTAATTATCTTAAAATACTGAAAAATCAAATACTATCTTTGCGATAAATAATAAAAGTTTTTGGTAGGTATGTTATGTAATATATGTTAATATGGGATATGAAATGAAAGGGTTTTCATTGCAGGAATGATAAAAATATCTTAATATAGTAATTATGCCGCTTTTTGATCTTCGTTCACCCTTATTTGAGATGAAAGACGGTTAAAAAATATATTGCCAGAAAAGGGGCATTACAAAATGAAATACAGATCTGCATTCGATATAATCGGTCCCGTTATGATTGGACCTTCAAGCTCACATACAGCAGGAGCTGCCAGAATTGGCAGAGTAGCAAGGACGTTATTCGGAAAGCAACCGAAGAAAGCCATTATTTCTTTATATGGTTCTTTTGCAAAAACCTACCGGGGACACGGTACGGATGTTGCTGTCGTAGGAGGGATATTGGATTTCGATACGGATGATGAACGAATCCCTACTTCTTTGACGATAGCGGAAGAAGCGGGTATGGAAGTTTCCTTTACAATCGAGGATACTGTGATGGATCACCCTAATACAGTCAAAATCAGACTGTTTGACGAAGATAAAGAATTAGAGCTTGTTGGAATCTCCATTGGCGGAGGAACGATAGAAATAACGGAGTTGAATACGTTCAAGCTTAAATTGTCTGGTGAAAACCCAGCCATTTTAGTTGTGCACAACGATGTGTTTGGAATAATATCTTCCGTTTCAACAGTATTGGCCAATCATGAAATTAACATTGGACATATGGAAGTTTCACGAAAAGAAAAAGGTCAAATGGCCCTCATGGTGATTGAAGTCGATCAGAAAATCAAGGTCGAAGTCATGAAGGAAATTGAGGGACTGGAAAACGTGTCGCAAGTCATAAGGATGGTTGAATGAGAATCATTAAAAGTGTTGGTATAGATATGGAGGTAAAAACATGTTCCGAAATGTAGCAGAGTTGGTTGAACTTGCTGAAAGTAAAAATGTAAAAATCGCGGAAATCATGATTTTACAAGAAATGGAGTTCTCAGGCTTGTCGAGAGAACAGATCATTGAAAAGATGGACAGGAATCTGACAGTGATGGAACAGGCGGTGGAAAGAGGTCTGAAAGGCGTGCAATCCGTTACAGGCCTAACGGGCGGAGATGCCGTTCTTTTGCAAAATTATATCAAGACGGGCAAGGCACTCGGAGGCAATTTATTATTGGATGCCGTCAGTAAAGCTGTTGCGACGAACGAAGTGAATGCAGCAATGGGAATGATTTGTGCCACTCCTACAGCCGGTTCTGCGGGCGTGGTTCCCGGTACGTTATTTGCCGTGAAAGAAAGACTTAACCCGACCCGAGCAGAGATGATTGATTTTCTTTTCACTTCCGCTGCCTTCGGATTCGTAGTTGCAAACAACGCTTCCATTTCTGGAGCAGCTGGTGGCTGCCAAGCAGAAGTAGGCTCGGCAAGTGGAATGGCGGCAGCTGCAATTGTAGAACTGGCCGGCGGTACACCAAGTCAAGCCGCAGAAGCGATGGCAATCACACTGAAAAATATGCTTGGATTGGTTTGTGATCCAGTGGCAGGTTTGGTTGAAGTTCCTTGTGTGAAACGTAATGCAATGGGGGCATCTAACGCGATAACGGCAGCTGATATGGCACTTGCAGGCATTACGAGCCGCATTCCATGTGATGAAGTCATCGATGCCATGTATAAAATTGGATTGACCATGCCAGTCGCACTTCGTGAAACGGCAGAGGGCGGCCTTGCTGCCACTCCGACTGGGCGTAAATTGGCAAAAGAAATATTCGGTTCTTATAAATAAACATTCATCCCATTGACAACAAGTTTGTTAATGGGATTTTTAATTTGTTTAAAAAAATGACTTCATTCCTATCTACTTGCTCATAGCTTTGAACAAATTAAAATTTTATCTTCACGGTTAAAAATGGAAAATGGAGGAAGAGGGAGGGATATGGCGTTTACGTACATGGAGATAGGAACAGCTGTAGAGAATTCTGAATTATCAGTGAATATGGAGCCGTAGCAACTTTGTCAGTTAGCATTTTCAATGATAAGATGAGTACGAAATTCACTATGGAAAGGATTGATTCTTCATTAATTTTCTCGAATTAACGTACACGTCGGCAATGGAAAAGGCAATGTTTCAGGCTCATGGAATCGGCTATGCACAATATGCTCAAAAACTGGAGCAACGTATAATGGTTGAACAAGAACGGGAACAGGATCATTTACAAAGCAGGCGTATAACAGATGAGATGAGGGCCAATCTTTTTATGGGGAGTTAATATCGGTTTACGATATCAGTTAAAATAAAACGAAAAAATCATACACAATCGAAAGGGCAATCTGAGGATTGCCCTTTTGTCCTGCCTATACCGTCAATAAAACTAAACTTCCCATAAAGCAGGCCATTAATTAACAGGCGATTTTTCATGTAAAAGAAGGAAACGAACAATTTAAATAGAATGTACGTTCAATAAGAGGAGGATGATCTTGTTGGAGAGAAGAGCATTACTGGTATCTGCATTACCGGAATATGAAGAAGAAATTGGGCGGTGGCTATGGTGTTTAGAAGATGTTCGCCGTACGCTTATAACGGAATTAACTGGAATCAGCCAAAATATACTCGATTCGAAAATGGATGAAAGGCAAACGATTGGCTCGATGTTATATCACATAGCATTGGTCGAGGCGGATTGGTTATACGAGGAGGTACTTGTTACGGAATGGGATACGGAAATACGCGCTTTGTTTCCATTAGGATGCCGTGCGGAAGATGGCTCCCTAACCCACATTGAAGGACAAACATTAGAAGAACATTTCTACCGCCTCAATAAGGTACGTGAAGTATTCCTTGCAAACTTTCGTTCAATGGATCTAACGGATTGGCGTAAACCGAGGGTGCTTGAACAATATGATGTCACGCCTGAGTGGGTCGTTTACCATTTGATTGAACATGAATCGCATCATAGGGGGCAGATTTTTCAATTGCTGAAGAAATTACGGAATGAATAAGAAGTGAAAAGAAATGGGATTGGGATTTTATATCCCTGCTATCTAGCTTAGCTGGAGTTGCCTTTTTGGCAGCTTTTTTCTCGTTGGGAGACAGGCAGCTTAGGTAAATTAGGGGGATTATCCATAATATATTACAGTTTATGGTATATTGGTTAATGTCACAACGTAATAAAGCTGCAGTGAAAATAATTCACCTACACAGAGATAATTCGATCTACAGAAGATTAATTCGTCCTAAATGAAAATAAAAAAAGTCCAGGAAATATTCCTGAACCGATTTTATACCATTTAATCTATTTGATGATTATGACCAAATTTCGACCGTAAGACGCTGCTGGCATACCCAATGAATCCTCCGACAATGGCTGGGATGATCCATCCTAGTCCTGTCTCATACATAGGAAGGATTGCAGTGAAGAAATCATTGATGAATGAAATGTGTATACCCGCTCCATTTAATCCATCCATTAAACTGACGATGAATGTTAAAAATAAGCTGCCTTGATAAACTTCAGGTCTTCCTTTAAATAAAGAATGAAGGAAAGTTAAGAAAATCAAAACAATGGCTAATGGATAAATGGCTGTCATTACCGGTACAGAAATGGCAATTAACTGGGTTAATCCAATATTGGCAATGATTGCACTGAATATGGATAAACTTATTGCAATTGTTTTGTAAGGCAGGTTTGGAAATAGTTTATGGAAGTAAGTCGAGCAAGATGTAATCAGCCCTACGCTCGTCGTTATACAAGCTACTGTGATCATTAATCCCAATAAAAGCCCGCCATATGCACCGAAGTAATAATCCGAGACTTTCGCTAAGATAATGCCTCCATTATCCAAACGTCCCAGTTCCTCAACACTTGAAGCACCCATGTAAGAGAGAGCTGTATAAATGGTGGCAAGGATAACGGCAGCAATTGCAGTCGCTTTTCCGCAAACGATTATTATTTCTTTTTTTGTTTTAGCACCTTTTTCTTTAATGGCATTAATGATGATGATGCCAAAAACAAAAGATGCAAGAGTATCCATGGTTAAATACCCTTCTCTAAACCCATTGAAAAATGGTTGAACCATATAGTGTTCGGCAGGTGCTTGAAAATCTCCAATTGGATTAACAAAAGCGACTACCACCAGGATTCCAATGAATGTCAACTTGATGGGCGTTAATATTTTCCCCACAATTTCGACAATTTTCGCAGGATTGAGCGAAAGAAGGCACGAAATCGTAAAAAAGATGATGGTGAAAATAAGTAAAGGCAGTGGCCCTGAGTCTTCAGGCAAAAAAGGTTTTACACCGATTTCAAAAGAAACGTTTCCGGTTCTAGGCATTGCGAATAATGGACCAATCGCTAAATAAAGAACGGTTGTGAATACAATTCCAAACACGGGATGGACGCGGCTTGCTAATGATTGTAAATCATCTTTTCCCGAAAAACCGAGTGCCAGTACACCAAGTAACGGTAATCCTACACCTGTGACTAAAAACCCTGCATTAGCTGACCAGATGTTCGTTCCTGCAGATTGACCAAGCATTGGCGGGAAAATTAAATTCCCTGCCCCAAAGAATAGGGCAAATAACATTAACCCAATCACTACTATAAATGAAAATGGTACCTTGTTAGACAAAATAAACCCTCCACGAATAAACCAGAATTTACTATTTTAGAAAATTATTAAATTTTCTAAAAATTATATACAAACTAATATTAAGAACGTATCGTATTATAACTAAATTAAATTGATATTTCAATATATTTTTGTTTTTTTATTAATTACTTTGGATGATCAGTGATCCGCCCTTGTCTTATTTTGAACATCTAAAGGTAACTCATACCATTAATAAAATTCATTTTGATAAAATTCAAAGGAGAAATGAAATTCTTGGCTCATTGTTTTTATCCGTATTGTTCATAGAGGCAGGGGCAGGTGCGTGTAGGAAGAACATTGTCAAAGGAAACGATGATGTTACAGAGGAAAAATTAAGGAGTGTTTTATAATGGGAGTATTTTTTGAAAAAATGTTGGGAGTGTTTTTTGAAAAAAGGAAACAAGGCAAAAAAGATGTTTTACTAATGGTTTGCTTATTCGGCCTTTCCATATTGAACATTGTTGAGTATTTCTCGGATATGGACTTATTATGGTTATCTACCATTGTATTGATTGCATTCATTGTTCTTGCGGTACTCATACATATGGAAGGAAAAAGAAACAGGGAAAGCGATGAATGAATTCCAGATCTTGTTGAGCTAACTGTAGGCGTGAAGGCAGACTTTTTTTAATATTGTACTTAGCCACACCGGCAAATGGTTCGTAACAGTTTTCAATGAAAACTTTAAATATTTCATGCTATACTTAACTTATGTAGGCCAAACACCCTTCCAAAGATCCGACTTTTTGGAAATTCTTGTGATGCTCATCTGAACTTTTGAACTACGTTATTTTTTTTCTTTTAAAAGTGGATAAAGCCAACCTGAAGTATTGTGTTGGATTACAGTCCATGTTAGAAAGTCTATTATTAGATTAAGGCCTAGTGAAAGTTAGATTCTTTTCAATTTTTTTAAGTTACAGTATACGACGATTTTAGAAAAGAATCCTGATAACGATGTAGGATGTGAAACAGATGAAGATTACCGATATAGATAAAAAAATATTAGAGATATTAACGATAAATAGCCGAACGTCTTATGCGGATATGGGTAAGGAATTAAACATATCACGAAATGTTGTTCGTGACCGTGTTCAGCAGCTAGTAGAAAAAGGCGTAATTGAAAAATTCAGTGTTGTTATCAACTCTGAAGCTGTTGGCCAAAAGGTATCAGCTTTTTTTGAAGTGGATTGTGAACCTGCATACTTAGTGAATGTAGCAGAAAAGTTGGCTAAGAACCCAAGTGTTGCAAGCTGTTACCAAATGACAGGTCCCAGCACATTACATATGCACGTTTTAGTTGAAGACTTTCCTTCATTAGAGTCATTCATTAATAACGAATTATATGGGATAGAAGGCATTTCCCGAGTTGAAAGTAATATCTTGCTTCGACGTTTCAAAAGCAGGTCTGGGTTAAAGTTATAATGAACGCTTCATAATTGTAAAAAATATACGCTCAATGCAGCCTGAATTCCCGATTCAAAGGGACTCAGGCAATTTTTTTGATTTCGTTAATTCCTCTTCAGCAAAACCTTCATTCTTCTGTAATCAAACCTCTATGAACTTTTTCCCCTCTCCATTGTTTGTTGTTTTACCATTTGTAATTAACCAGTACGAGCTACTTTTACCAACTAACATTGCAATTAAACAGAAAGGCATTAATACTCATCCCCTCCTTAAAATATAGATCTACTGCTCATTTCTTAAACGATATAGAATGTATTATCCTTCACTTTATTAAAGATTTATAATATTCAGAATAAACTTTACTTTCGACGATAAAACATGCTATTGTTATTTTATTAAGCTGATTTTATTAACAAACGCAAAGAAAAGACTATTATTTCAAGCGTTTGATTATTTTTACCCCGGTTAATAAGCCCATATTGAATTTAAGGAGAGCTATTAGTATGACTTTACAGCTTGACCCTGATTATTCACCTTATCCATCACAGCGAAATGTAGTTTATGCAAAAAATGGAATGGTCGCCACCTCTCAACCCTTAGCTGCACAGGCAGGGCTAGATATTCTAAAAAAAGGAGGAAATGCGATTGATGCTGCCATTGCAACTGCTGCTTGTCTTACAGTAGTAGAGCCCACCTCAAATGGAATTGGCGGAGATGGTTATTGAAACAGCAGTAAGAAAAGGAATTAACAATTCAATTATTGGTTCAATTTCATGAAAAAAAGTATGGAGTTAAAGAAGATAAAAAGTATTTTATTGATGATGATTTAGATAATGATAAATAAACCGGGTTATTAAAATAGGTGGAGGTTGCTGCGGCTATCTTTATTAGTGGGAAGGGAAATTTCATATGAAACAGTGGCTAGTTCATTAACAATCTCTTTTTTTTAAACAAATTCAATAAGACAACAATGATCTTACAGGCGCTTTCCTGTAACAAGGAACAGTGCTTTTATTCTTTTCTGGTCCAGATTGCGGCATAGGGACAATTATTCAGAGTCTTTCCCAGGGCGACGAAATTCGGCGTAGTACACCTTTCGCTTTTCTGGTTCGGATTCAATATTTTCGATGAAAGCTGTTTTGGCTTCCTCCAGTAACAAGTCCTTTAATTTCCGAAGCTTTATTGGTCCCACTCCTGGCAACTTATCAGGTATATGTACTTCGAAATCCCCCTGCCGTTTATAAAAGCGAATGCTACCATGCCCGGTTCTTTCGACTTCCCCCAAGGTATAAGCAAAATCAAATCGTTGCTGAATGAATGAAGATAACTCAGGCAGTCCTAAACCTTCATAGAGGGGAGGGAATTCATGATAAACTGGAGGTTCTTTGAATGAAATTGAAGAGATCTTCAAATCGATACTCCTCCTTTAGTGGAATAAAGGAAACGTTGCCTATAAGAGTTATTAAAGTCAAAATTAAAAGCACCTACTCAATCCTTTCATTAAATATTATTGTGCCATGGGCCAATTTTTTAAACATCTGGGTTAAAGGTGAAAGAAGTTTGCAGTATGTAAGAAAGCCAAATAAATCCGATATAAGGACCCAAATTGGAAACGGTTAGAGTAAGGGCACATATAGTAATTGATTATTTGGTTCGTTAACTAACAGCTGCTTTAATTCAATAAGAATTTTAATTTGGACTACACATTTTAGATATGTCTAATATGTGTAGTTCTTTTAATATCAACTGTTAAGCTAATTTAAGTTAAATATAAAAAAGTGTTTGTTTTTTGAAGGTGATTCATTTATTTTGTTGTATTTTTAATAATTGGTAGATTAATTCTAAAAATAGACAAAAATTGGAGGAAAAATCTCATGGTTAACAATTGGAAAAAAACACTGATGGCTGGAGTGATCAGCTTATCCTTACTAGGTACAGGGTACGTTGGTCACGACCTAATCTCCTCGCAAAACGTATCGGCTGAACCTGCATCAGAAAATGCACCAGGGCATTTGAAAAATGTTGAGGCTTCCCAGCTTGATGAGATAATCGAACGAGGATACATTCGGGTAGGAATGACCGGGGACTACAAACCATTTACCTATTTGAACCCAGAAACAAAAGAGTATGAAGGCTTTGACGCGGACGCTGCCAAAGAGCTTGGCAAAGACCTTGGGGTGGAGGTGGAATTTGTCGCTACCACATGGCCTACGATGATGAAAGACCTGCAAGCGGACAAATTTGATATCGCTGTGGGTGGTGTGACTCGCAACACAGCCAGACAAAAAAGCGCTTATGTATCCCAAGGTTACCTTTCATTCGGTAAGGTGCCTTTGATTCGCAAGGAAGATAAAGACAAGTATCTTACCATTGCTGATATCAACAAGCCTTCTGTACGCATCGGCGTAAATCCAGGCGGAACGAACGAGGAATTTGTCCGTCAGTATCTAAGCAATGCTAACGTAACTGTTGTAGAAAACAATCTTGATATCCCTCATCTTGTTTCAGAAGGTACGTATGATGTTATGATCACAGACACAGTAGAAGCAATGCTATATGCAAAAGCTGATCCCAGATTGTATGCAGCTCAAACTGACAAGCCTTTCACAAACAGTGAAAAAGGTTATATGATCCCAAGAGGTGATTTCATTTATGCAAGCTACTTGGAAATGTGGATGGATGAAATGAAGCTTCAAGGGAAATTTGACGCCCTCTACAAAAAGTGGATGGAATAGAATATAGAGATGCTCCCTATAAATCTACCCTTAATACTGCCGTGTCAGGGAGACTTTTTCGAAAGCCACCAATTGGTCCCTTTTGCTTAATTGGCGATTATTATTATGGTTTGGGGTACGAATTAGGTAAGACCTTCCCGTGCTACAAGGGAATGATTCCATCTATAACTAAAGGGTCTTGAGATTCATTTAGGGTAGCTTTTTCTTTATGCAACTATCGGGCAGGTTAGTAAGTTAATTCAAAAAAAAGGGGGGATAAAAAGTGGACTTATTACTTTGGTTAACTGTTGGTTTCATCATAATTGGATTTGTTGTTATTGCTTCTATGAAAAAAAATATGGAAAGTAAGCTCGCTTTTATAAAAGGAAATATGGAAAGTAAGGAAATTTCAACTATACCCATAGTTTGGTGGATAGTGGGAACCACAGTTTGGGGGACAGTGAGTATCATTGTTATTGTGTGGTGGTTTTCTGTTAGTATGTAAAATTTAGTGAGTTTTTGGCAATTGTTTTAGAGGGAAGTAGTTCATTTTTGTGAAGAAACGTACTTAAACAAAAGGGTGCGTTAGCTGAAGATCAGAGCTGTCTTTAAGGCGGCTTTTTCTTATAGAACTAAACCAGCCAATAGTTTGTCAATATTTTTCAATAAAACCTTAAAATATTTCATGCTATACTAAATTTGTGCATACCAAATAACCTTCCAAGTTTCTGTGTTTGGAAAGTTCTGGGTGGTTTAGTTATACTTTCAAACTAGCCTATCTTGGAAAGGTGAGTTGCTTTTTAAAAGTGCATAAATCCAATGTAAGAGTTTATTGGCACATGCTATCACAGCTACTTTAAAGGGCTTTCCTTCTTCACGTTTCTTATCATAAAACTCTCGTAATCGCTTGTTACGAGGGATGATTTCATCTGTCGTTTTCTTCTTGCGACAATCACGAATGGCACATTTAACAGCCATATACAAGGCGTGTCTTAGTCTGCCAGAACCTCTTTTGGTAATCCGATTTACTGTGCCTTTAAATTTACCTGATTCAAAGATACTTGGATCAATTCCGGCAAATGCCACTAGTTTTTTAGGGTGATTAAACCGTTCAATCTCTCCAATTTCAGAAATAATCGTTGCAGCGATTTTTTCACCGATTCCAGGGATGGATTGGATAATCTTATATTCTTCAATTTCTTTTGCCAAAGCATCTATCTCGTCTTCAAATTTGGATAGGTGCTTTTGGTATTCTAGAAGCATTTTTATATACATTTCAAGGCTTAAAATGTGACTCTGATATAAGGTTCTCTGAAAAGGGTTTCGAGCTGAGGCAGCCGTAAGTTTCTCTGCCTGTGTATTCGCCCACTTTTTAGAACGACTTGGACAAAGTTCATTAATCCTATTTGCTACAGTTTCTTCACCGACTGCTAATATGTCTTCAGAAGTAGGGAATTCTAATAGAGTAAGCAAAGAAACAACCGAATACAAATCTCCAAAAACCCCTCTATATTCAGGAAATACTTGATCAAGAACAGCCTGGAACTGTAGTTTTGTTTGTACATAGATACCTGTTATATTTTCGTGTTGTCTTGAAAGATTACGAAGATTTAAGAGTTGTATCCCTCGTTTTTTATAAGGCTCTAAATCCTCTTTATAGTACAGCTCGCAGAGGTGACGTGCATCGATTATATCTGTCTTTACTTTGCGTAAACTTGAGCTCTTCGCACGATAAGAAATGAGTGGGTTAACGACAATTAATAAGTAGCCTCTCTCCTCAAAATACTGTACAACTGGCGTATGATAATGCCCCGTGGATTCCAATACAATCGGAGGTTTGATTCCTGTTTTATTTTCTATTTTTCTCAGAAACTGAAATAGCGTTTCTAATCCTTCAATGGTATGTGTAACTTTGAAACTGCCTTGATAAGGCTTCTTCTTTTCCAAGAATGCTTGAACCTGACTTTCACCTTTAGCTACATCCAGACCAACCACTGGATTCATTTTTTATCTCCTCCAAAAACATAATATTTGCCGGTAACCCCTAATCCTTCTTGCAGTATCATAGCTTCGCTTGTTATACGAGATCTTGGTCCCAACCAGCCAAATCATGTTTAAGCAAGTAGGGGGCGAACTGTTTAGTTGACGGGATCTTAAGCCCCACGGGCAGGTACGTTCTACCCCGGCTACCGTTATAATAAAACTATATAAAAATTGGTCAACCAGAAATATCTGGCTGACCTAATAATACGAAGGGGCAGGTTAGTTTAATTAACTGACATTATAAAAGGAATGAAATAGAATATAAAAAATTAAACTTCGAAACTTTCTTTATGTCTATTCCGTAAGTATTGTAAAAAGGAGGAAGAAAGATGAAAAAAAATGTTGGGATTTTTATCGTTGTACTCATTTCAATAGGAATGGCTGATTTAATACAGGGAATTATTTTAACATCAATATATACACCAGATTCTTACTCAACAAGTGGTCAAGAAATGGAAACCTTCCTACAATACATTATTTCAGCTTTAACGGTAACCTTAGCTCTTTGGAGTGTTCACAAGGTAAAGATTTTATTAAAAGGCTCTAAATCAGCAAGGTTTTAATAATAGAGAACGTATATTGAAAAGACAGAACTTAATGAACTCCCTCAGTTAATTAAGTATTTCTTACGAATGCTCGCTTATTCGCAGGATTTCATTCCACTGGGTAGAGTAAGAATGAGTGAATAAAAGGGGATTTGACCGTTTGGGCAATATGAAGGCAGATGGAAACAGAGGATTTAACCTAAATCCCTTAATATTCCATATAATGCACGCTTTCTCCACGACACCCTCGGAGGCTTTCCCTCCCATGTCTCAACGGGTCATATTTATATGCCCTTTCATTCCTTCGTCATGCCTATCCAAGGGGTGGAGGCTGGTTTTGCTAACGGAACGGGTCGTTGCCCTTTTGTTCAATACATCCAGTACTCCGTGCTTTCTTTGAAATCCTACGAATAAGCCAATGCTCGTGTGAAAATTGGAATGGGACTGTGATAAAACCCCAATTAGGAAATGAGACTATCTTTTCTTTCTTTACCGAGAATGACAGTTATTTTCCAACAGAACAACAAGTGATGTTAAATTTCGAAGTACATAATCTAAACGAGACTATTAAGCATCTTGAACATATTGGTGTACCTCTTGCAAAGAAAAAAGAGATTAGTGAATTTGGAAAGTTTATTTGGATTGAAGATCCTGAAGGTCGACTGGTCGAGCTTTGGGAGAAATAACGAGTTATAATTCATTTGCTATTGAGCTAAAGAACGGGTGCGTTAGCTGAAGATCGGAGCTATCACCAAAAACTGTTTTTAAGATAAAAATGTTCGTTCATGAGCAAATCTAAAGATATATAAATGTGATTCTTAGCCATACTAATAAAGATTAAAATTTCGTTAGGAGGCAATATTATGGGAAGATCAAACAATCAAAAACCACCTAGCAGTAAAAATTCATTACCTCAAACTCCCAAAAACTTAAAAATAGAACCGGATCGTGTGGATGAAGAGTTTTCTCGTGAGCTAGGTGAAAGTGGGAAAATAAGAGCTACAAGACCTAAATGAAACTACAAAAAAAAGTGAAAAGATACGGATTGATTACACTCCTCTTTAAATTTTAGTAAAACAGATACAAAAGGGAGCCTAAAAGGTTCCCTTTTGTATGCAGCTTAACTTTTTAATGATAGCCATTCTGCCCATTTGCAGAACTTGATGTTTTATGGTTCCCCTTTTTCCCCTTATGCTTTCCTTTCTTACTCATGAAAGAATTCCTCCCCAATACAAGATGTTATTTCTTGATTAGTGTTCGTTGAAGGGCTTTCAGGTATTAAGGGAACTGAAGGAAGCTCATTTACATTTTGGATGATCTTCATTTATGAAGGCATTGATTTCTCCCCATATAATGATGATGAACCCAGATAAATAAAACCAGATCATTAACACAATGATGCCACCTTGACTGCCGTATGTAGCAGACTTAAAGAAGTATTCGCAAAGGATTTTGATATCAAAAGTTTTAGGGGAATGAAAAAGATTACTCAACCAAGTGAATTTTTCGGAGAAGAATTTTTGTGGACAAGCTTAATGCAAATGAAATAGTTGTTGAACTAACATGTGCGATACTTCATTAACGAAGCGTCGCTTTTTTCTTATAGAGCTAAAGGGGCAGTTTATTAAGTGGTAGGTAAATCCAATTATAGTATAGTCATATGTACCAGATCCTTTTTGTGGTCTTTTTCTTGATTGAAGAAAAATTCAGCTGAGGGGTATTGTACCAAATAATTTACATTGCCAACAGAAACGAATAGCCTAATAATCCTTTTTAATACGGCTCCATCCTTCTTGTAAAGACTTCCCGTCAATCGTAGATTGTTCTAATAATTCATCTACCGAATCAAACGACTGGAAAAAGAAATTTTTGACAGTTGTGTGAACTGGTAGGATTAGCGACTAGAAATGAAGAATACCTATTTATCAAAAGGGGGCATCTTTTAATGGAAAAGGAAAACTTACTAGCTGTAAAATGTTCGTGCTGCAAAAAGGAATTGGACGCAATAGACTTGGTCATCATCAATGAATCACTTCAGCTGACGCATATTCAATGCCCTGATAAAGGAGAAAAAGCAATTATTGATGTAGGATATTTTAATGCTATATCCCGAAAATACCTGACCTGTACTCGTGAAGAAGCCCCTATAAGTTTATAGTGGAATTTAAGTGCTTAAAAAAAACCTCTACAACTAACAGGTACGTTAGCTGAAAATGAGAGCTGTCTTTAAGGGAGTTTTTTCTTTTTACTATAATTACCTTTTATTTAGATTCAGCATGAAATCGTTCTAGGATTTACTTGTATTGTAATGGGGTACGATATTAGTAATTTTATCTATTTCAATTTTTTATCATGATGAATTAAAGGTTATATATCCGAAATAATAAAATTAAAGTATACCAATTAATCTGTTTCTTTCACATTTGGGTGTCTGGCTCCTGCAAGACACAGTGTATTCTTTAGGGTACAATAGTCATATGATAGCAGAATCTTATTCCTTTAGGACACAACTCCATATTAGTTAAATCCCAAATTTAATAAATCGGAGGTATGAATGTTGAAGGACAAATTAAAAAAATTAATAAATGATCCAAAAGTACAAAAAGCAGTAAAAGAAAAGGTAATTCCTTTGGTGAAAAAAGAAATTGAAAAAAGAAAAACAAATAAAACATAATCCTTATGAAGGACATAGGCTGCACCGAATGGTTTCGAAGTGATTAACTACGAACACACGGATGTTTCCGATATTAGAAAGATACCATTTGAATCCAATTAAAATATAAACACTTAACTAACGAGTGTGTTAGTTCATTTAGAAGGCCACCAAATTGGTGGTCTTTTGAATGTGAGTTTCCATTCAAATTAGAAAAGAAAGTACCCTTATGCAACTAACGGGGCAGGAAAGTTCAAGAGTGCATATGCCATATTCTGAATAACTAATTGTGGAAAAAATGGAAATTAGAGATAATTGTTATTAAGGGAAGGCAGTTTAATAACATCAGTAATATTCAGAAATAAATGCTGTAAATAATGAAAATATAAAAAAACTTGGCGGGAGAAACTATATCTAAATGATTAAAGGGAGGAAGAATTATGACCAATAACGTACGACCAAGAAGAATAATTTTAGATTTAGCAATTACTTTAGATGGTTTTATTGAAGGGGAAAATGGGGAAGTTGATTGGTGCATCATGGATTCTGAGATGGGGTTTATTAATTTCTTAAATCAAATTGATACTATTTTATATGGAAGAAAAAGCTACGATTTATGGGGACAATTTACTCCAGAAATTGAAGATACAGATAAAGAAATTTGGGAATTAGTTCATAGTAAAGAAAAATATGTGTTTTCGAGAACGCAAAAAGGGACTGATAATAAAGCGATATTCATAAATGATAATATTCTTGAAGAAGTAAATAAATTAAAGAATAAGCCTGGTAAAGACATCTGGTTATATGGTGGAGCAAGTCTTATTACTACTTGTATCAACTTAGGGCTTGTTGATGAATTTAGATTATCTGTTCACCCTGTAATTTTGGGAGAAGGAAAACCGTTGTTTATTGATATAAAACAGAGGTTGAATTTAAAAGTGGTTAATACAAGAACGTTCTCCTCTGGCGTTGTGCAACTAATCTATCATTTGAATGGGGATTAATAATATTGCACATTCCAAAGATAAAATACAATATAGGTAATACTCGATAGTAGTCACTTATTCAGCAAACGGTCCAGATAATGGAATTAGACTTAGATATTTATTTTAATAAATAAGATTGTAAAAATGTACTTAAAGTAACGGGCAGTTTAGTTGCATAAGAATGGATTCCAGAAGATCGCCATTAGAGTCGATCTTTTTCTTTATTATTTGAAAGCACGTTGCAACCAAATAATAGTAATAATATTTTATGAATTAGAAAAAAATAGTGTTGGGGAAGGAGGGATTGCGAATGTCTGTGAAAAAGTGGGTAACAGGATTGGTCGTTGTGGTTGCAATGGTTGTAGTTGTGACAACACTAGGCCCACTCGGCGTATATGCCGAATCCGGTGTTGTAACTCAGCCTATGGAGACGGGAAAATCGATTGAGGTCGAGTTGAACGATGATTTCTTTAATCCGAAAGTCATCACTATTCCGAATGGAACAGCCACAACGTTGATATTGAAAAACAAAGGTACAAAAGAGCACACCTTCACAGTGGAAAAGCTCGGAATTGACGCCGAGGTCCAGCCAGGTACAGAAAAAAACATTACCGTGAATCCTAAACAGCCCGGTACATATGAACTGAAATGCCGGTACCATTTCCAGGAAGGAATGGTTGGAGAAGTAATTGTCAAATAAGAAGCAGGGCCTATAAGGCCTTGTTTTTTTTATAGGCAAAGGAAATTACTTTTTACCCAGACAGCCTCATAACAGCTAACTTTCCTCCACAGATGTTCTTTCCTTTGTATTACCGGTTAAGTTTTAGAGAGATTTTTTATTAAGTTTTTCATTACACAGGATATTGATGTTTGAATTATTAATAATTGTTCCACCTCTAATAAATGGTAATACAATGTATCGTAACGTATAAACCATTTAGAATGAGGTGGAAAGGTGTATTTTTTTAAACCTATTTCTGATGAGGTTCGTTTATCTCAAATAATATTCAATAAACATAAAAAAACGATGAAGCTCATTTTAGGTTCTATCTTTGCCTGTATTGCTGCTATTCTACAGGCTGCTGCTGGCTTTTTACCAGGTATAGGATATTTTTTAAGTCCGCTAGCCACTGCACCTATTCTGTTATGTTCCATGTTTTCCATTCCATTTGGAGTAATGTCCTACTTTCTGACAATTATGTTGTTATTCATCATACAGCCATCTGAACTAATTGTATTTCCTTTTACAACAGGGTTGTTAGGACTTGGCATAGGGGCATCTTTTTACTTTTTTAGGAAGAGATTAAGTATTATTGCCACTGGTGCAATTCTTTTAATGTTAGGAATTATGAGTCTAATATTTATTTTTCACTTTCCAGTTTTAGGTCCAGCCGTCCCTGTTTCCTTTTCATTTCTTACAATTGGCTTTTTATTGGCTTTCATTTATAGCTGGTTATGGGTTGAAATTGCTTTAATCATTTTTAAAAGATTAAAAATGATTATAATTTAGTGATTCTCCATCACTTGGTTTTAATTTCGATTACTTAAATCCATGTAGAGATTTATCAAGTAGAATTTTATAGTTATGATTCATGGAATTATTTCAAAAACAGTGCCTTGGTTAAAATCAGTCACTTTCATGGAGCCATAAACTGCTAAATATAATCTGGTTTGATTGAGGTTCGTTCCCAAACTAACATAATAGGCTGATTGAGCCCCAAATTCATAATCGGTTTGTATCACACTAAAATCATTTTGTTCACCATTTGGTCTTACGATGGTATAAGCTAAAGCCCCTCGAACCTTAGGTTGAGATTCTTTCCGGGCAAGGTCGGTAAACACAACGCTTCCTGTTAAACCAGGGATACTTTCCCCTATATATGCTTGCACTCCTGTAAGTGCAGTTCCTCCAAACTTATCGGGTCTGGTATCTTTATGAAAATAACTAGTTAAAGGCTGAAGACGACTACCTGAAAGTGTTACTGCTTCATTGTAAAAAGCAATTGTTTTCTCATCCAAAGTCGGATTTTCAGTGCAGCCTCTTATAATCGAAGCAGGAAAAGCACCTTCCCAACCTCGCCAGCCAAAGTTAATAAATCCTTCTTTGTCAGGTTCAGAATTCATTAAAGAAGCTTGAATAAGCTGAGTAACCGGTATTGGTTTATAATGAACGAATGAAAAAATGGACTCGACCAAATCCTGTCCGACATTTCCCGCATATTTAATATACTGATTATAAAACTTTTGAAATGAAATGCCTGGTATATTGCGAACTCCTTTGGCCATTACCATGAGCGTTTCCTGAATAGTTGTGGGAAGTTCATTAAAACGTGTGACAATGGGTGGATTATTGATGTATATATCCTTACCTACATCAATTTCAATTATTTTACCAGCGATTTCTAGATCGTCCTGGCTTAAGTTAAATGGATCATAGCCTGATCCACCATCTCCGGTTGTTAAAACAAGTTTTCCTGTTTCAGGTGAAAAGTTTAAACTATTGACCCCATTATGATTTGAAAATGGTCTTCTTAAGTTAAGTAATGTCCGTCGTTTTCGGGGTTGACCATTCGATTGTAAAATCCATTCTTCAATTGTATCAATATGATCATATTGCGTTTCTCTATTTATCCACTTTAGGTTTAACGTTCTAGGATCACACGGGTCAGGCTTAAAAGATTCACGAAGAGCACCTGGTCCTTGTGTTCCAGCTACTGAATAATGAAGATAAAACAGACCGTTATAATAAAATTCGGGATGAAACGCTAGCCCCAGCAATCCTCGTTCATCATATCCGCCACCAGAAACACCTAGTTTTAGGATTCGCGGGCGAATATCTAAAAAAGTCCTTATAACTCCGTTTCCTATGTAAAAGATCTCTCCTACCTGGGTTGCAATAAATAATCTTTCAATTGAGTCACCTGGAAGTATAGTTGTTTTCAAAACAGTAGGTAAATTTATCTTACTTGCAATGGGCCGTAAACCAACCTTAACTTTTATCAACTGACTTTGCACTCCTTCCTATTGTTTTCTTTTATAAGAATATGATTAGAACTGTCCATTAGTACCCAATTAGGCCGGGGAATCTGATAAGGCATTGCACCACTTTCCGCACGAGCGTAATTAAACGAAAGGAGTGCGTTAGTTGAAATTTTTAAGAATGAGGATAAATTCAAGTTATGCCATAAAAGGACGCTATCCAGGAACAAGGATAAGCGCTTATTTTTCCTTTTAGGGCCATATTCTTGAATAAGGGGTAGCATCAGGAAAATGCGTATTTACAACGATGAGCATTCTGATACAAGTCATATGAGACAGTATGAACTCTATTTTGTAGGTAATTGGATTGTGTCTCAAAAGGCTCTGCACTATTGGGGTTGTGAAAGAATGTACTTAAACCACAGGGGCAGGAAAGTTTTCCATAAGGAATACTGTTAAGTGACATTAAAGTCGTTTAAAAACGTCAGTCCTGTTATTCCATTAAAGGGCCGGATTGTGATGGATTGGAAAATTTTGATTCTACAAATAATTGGGGGATTGGAAGAAGGAAAGCTATGTATAATTAGTGATGTAAGTTTATGCTTTTTATGTAATAATTATTTTGTAGAAATGTAAAGTTACAATTCATACATAGTGAAGGTGGGGATCATAATGGCAACGGGAACGCATACTGTAGTAGTTCCAGTAGATGTACAAGCAGTTTGGGATTATGTCAGTGATCTCGAAAAATGGGCAACGACAGTACCAGCCTATAAAGAACATGAAATCATAAATGACAAGCAATCTATTTGGACATTTGAAGGTAGTGTGAAAGGTATTAAAAAAACAATACAAGCGCAGGTAGATATTACCGAATGGAATGAACCTTCAAATATTAAGTTTGAACTAAAAGGTTTATCAGATAATTTTACAGGAAGCGGTCACTTTACTGCAGAAGATGTTAATGGTAAAGCAATAATGACTTGTACGGTGGAAATCCATGCAGGCGGATTATCTGGTGCGGTGTTAACACCAATTATTAAATGGGCTGTTCCAAAAGTAGCATCTCGTTTAACAGAATCTATCGCACGTAAAATTGCAGTATTCTCATAGTTTTCAAAGATTGAAAGCCATTCATTTTGGAGATACCTTCTCTGAAGTATAGATGGTAACATTCTGAAGTGACCAATATAATGATATCGAGCTCTACTAGAAATTTTATAATTAGCGGAAAGGGGGGCTGTCCAAAAAAGGATGGCCTCTTTTTTTCAATATTCCAGAATCGGGCGCGATTCTTTAATAAGAATCGCTTTTCTTAATGAACTAACAGGTGCGTTAGCTGAAGATCGGAGCTGTTTTTAAGATAGCTTTTTCTTTATGCAACTATCGGGGCAGGTTAGTGGAATAAAAAGTGAATTGATCCATTATTATCTGTATTATGTTAACTGCATAAATCAGTTGTACAGAGATAATAAAGTTGTTTAATTTGCAATTATTTTGTGGTAATGAAATTAAATATCAAATAAAGGAAATATCTTCTTGACAGTCGAATATTAGTCTAGAACCATAATTAACTATTCCGATGAGGAGGATTCTTGTGCGTCCACGACCATTATCTATTGAAAATCCAGAGTATGATAGGTATGTTAGTCTTGTGCCAGATGGAGATATTGAAGAAATACTTAGTAAGCAACGAACTAAGACCATTACTCTCTTGAGCAGCATATCAGAGGAGTCAGCAAAGAAGGCGTACGCACCAGGGAAATGGACTTTAAAAGAAGTGATTGGGCATATGGCCGACGTGGAACGTGTGATGTCGTATCGAATGCTTGCCATTGCACGAAATGAAAGTGCACCTCTCCCAGCAATGGATCAGGATCAATACGTTTCTGCGGCAAACTTCAACAAATTATCCTGGGAGCAGCTACTAGCTGGTTTAGACACGGTACGCTCCAACACGTTAAGTCTTATTTCAACCATTGATGATGCAGCGTGGGATCGTAATGGAACTGTAATGAACAGCCCAGTTTCGATAGGTACCTTTGCATATGGCATTGTCGGGCACGAGTTACACCATATGAAAGTGATTAGTGATAAATACTTATAAGTCTTTTTCTATTAATGAAAAAACCTAATTTCTCATTTAATGCTGAGATTTTAGGTTTTTTAATATTGAAACTTCCTTAACGTTGTAAATCCGCATTTTCCTGACTCTACCCCATATAGAACTAACGGGTGCTTTACTTCATTATCAGGAGCTGATCAGCAGCTCCTTTTCTTATGGTACTAACGGGGCAGGTTAGTTCACTAAATATGGATACTTTTTCAATTTACATATATTGTAGAAGGAAGAAATGGAGGGATGAAATTTGAGGATTTTCAAGATGTTTTCTATGTGCATTTTAATGATAATATTCTTAAATGCTTGTAGTTTAGAAACTACAAAAACAAAAAGGGAAATTTTGGAAATGCCTAATGAAGATGAATATACAACTTTATTAGTGCAAGGTGTTGATGAGGAAGGGGTAACTTCCCAGTCAACTTCAAAGGCCATTACAGATATTAATGAAATACAGGCTTTTATAGAAAAAGTGAACAAAATGGAAGTTGTGCAACCTCCTAATAAGGAGTTGTTGGAGAAGAGTAAAGAATTAAATAAAAAAGGGAATTACTTTTTTGTTTTATCCGATAAGGAAACCATGGATAACAAAGTATACACTATAAATTTTTTTAGTGATGGAAGGATTATGTTTCAAGAACCGAACGGAAAGAAGCAAGAAACAAATGGAGCAGAACAGAAAATGATGTATTTATCAAAAGAAAAACATTCTGATGTTCTTCTTGAAATGAAAGAATTATTAAATATTAAGTTTTAATTAATCCTTAATCAACTAACGGGTGCGTTAGCTGAAGATCGGAGCTGTCTTTAAGGCAGCTTTTTCTTTTATCGAGGCAGGTTTGTAAAAGAATGCAGGTACAAAGATTTTTCTGAAACTGAAAAAATTAAAATCTGAGGGAGAGTAAAATGAAAGATATTCATGATGAAAGCACATGGCCCGTTTGGGCTAATGAGACAATAGACATTGTCGAACCAAATCCCAAGTGGGTAGAAAAAGGTAATCAGGAAAAAGCACTTCTTCTTAATCTTCTTTCAACTTTCGGCATAACGGAAATTCAACATTATGGAAGTACATCTATTCCAAATTTACCAGCTAAACCAATCATTGATTTAATGGCTAAAATTGATTCATTTCAAAAAATTAAAGAAATATCTTCATTGTTAGCTAATCACGACTGGAATTATGTACCACCTAACATAGACAATCGACCTTGGCAAAGATTTTTTGTGAAAGTAGTTAACGACAAACGAGTAGTACATTTACATATTTTACTTGAGGGAGAAGGACGGTGGGATAATCAGCTACTTTTTCGTGATTTATTACGGACTAATCAGCAGTTTATTGATGAATACGCTATTCATAAAAGAAATTTAGCAAAAAAATATAGCAATGATCGTGAAGCGTACACTAAAGCAAAAACAGAATTTATCAATTATGTTCTTAAATCTTAGTTGCGAAGTAATATAAGTTTGTGCAGAAATGTACTTAAACTAACGGGTGCTTTAGTTCAGTAAAAGAATTGCTGTCTCTTTTTTTCGCTTTTTCTTCGTATTGTACATTTCTTAAATTAACTTTAATCACCAGTAAATTTACATTTATTGAAGTGTTACAATTATTATGAGGTGTTTTGAAATGTTTATATCACCAATGTTATTACACAAATCTAATATGCTGTCTTTTTTTCATCACCTACAAATCCAAGTCCAACCAAATCCATGAACCCATACTCTCCTACAGCGTGGAACCCATTGCCCGTGTTCCCAATGTCCGCCACCATGACCACCACCGTGTCCGTCCCAATGACCGCCACCATGACCACCACCGTGTCCGTCCCAATGACCACCACCATGACCGCCGCCATGTCCATCCCATTGACCACCGCCATGACCGCCGCCATGTCCATCCCATTGACCACCGCCCGGGCCCGGTATTCGTTCTCCGTCTATATAATAAGGCACATTATAAGGGTTAAAAGCGTAATTATAGTTATACATTCAAGAAATCCTCCCTTTGTGTTTACCCTTTCAGGTTATGTACAAAGAGGGGTTAGTGTCCTATATGGACAAAAAAATTGGGCTGCCTATTTATTGTTGTCTAAAAAAAAGAGAAACCGTGGGAAGGGCGATTAAAAGAAGTAGTGTGCCACGTGAAGAGTTATTCATTACGACTAAGTTATTGATAACAGATACTAATTATGCAGGGGCAAAAAGAGGTTTTCAAAATTCATTGGACGTTTAGGACTAGATTATATTGATTTATATGTGATTCACCAACCATATAATGATTACTATGGTGCTTGGCGGGCTATGGAAGAATTATATCGAGAAGGTAAAGTTCGAGCAATTGGTGTTGATAATTTTCAACAAGAGCGTTTAGTCGTTTAAATTCTTTTCTAATTTCATTTTTGCATATGCAATGATTTTTTCGTATTTCCATGTATTCAAGTGGCATATCAGCAATAGAAATTTTTGAACTTTTTCATAAAGAACAAGTTTGTGAAGAAATGTACTTAAATTAACGGGTGCGTTAGCTGAAGATCGGAGCTGTCTTTAAGACAGCTTTTTCTTTATGCAACTATCGGGGCAGGTTAGTTCATTAAGAATACATATTCTTTTTGGGAATAATTGTTATAATAAAGTGAAATATTCGTTAGGAAGGTTGCTGTTCAAGGTGGAGTATAGTTATGAAATCTAAAAAGACAGTATTGATTATTGCTTTGGGTATAATATGTATAGCTATCTTTATAAAGCTATTAAAGAAAGATTTATGGGATGTAAACGAAGTGTTGTTAAAAGAAGAAGTGTTATCAATTGGACATTCCGTTGAAACAATAAATTTATTAGAAGTAACACCGTTTAACTGGGATGTAGTATATTCCTTTCCACCATATACCCCGAAAGATCATATATATGAAACGGTAGGTTATAAATGGGATACTATTAGCGAAACTGTAAATGAAGGAATGAATCAAATTGTATTTTTAAAAGATGGAAAAGTGGTCTGCTATTTATATGGTTATCCTGAGAATAATGGATATGGTATATCTTTTGAATCTGAGAATAATAAAGATGTTGGTTATATGCTTAATATTAAGGATGATTTAGATTTTCAAGTAGAAATAAGAGACAGTGTCATATATTTGAGAAACTAAGCAAGGATATGATTCTTCAACTAACAGGTGCTTTACTTCATTACCAGGAGCTGATTAGCAGCTCCTTTTCTTATGCAACAAACGGGGCAGGTTAGTTGTATAAGAAAATGTTAAATTAGAGAGTAGAAGGTGATGAGGATAGTAAGTAATTACAGTTGATAATAGGGGATGTTTATATGAATTGGAACTGGAATGAAACCACTACTATAGATTTTCCATTCTCGTCCGAAAACTTAAAGAACTTGTTAAATACCGTATGTAGAAAAGAAAACAGATTTTCACAATTTGAGTTTATTAAGTGGTGTGATAACCTCACAATGGCTTATGTAACCTATTCACTAAGACCTTCAAATGCTTATGCATTATTCTTAAAAATTGCTTAATTTTCGACACTATTTTAAAACATGGCCTTTTATTTAGAAGGTTCCAATCGTTAGCGAATAGATTAATGCCATCAGCAGATAATATAAGCGAAGGAGTGAATCATATGCCACAAGATTATAATGATCCATTAAATAATGCCGAGAACCTTGATACACGTAGAGACCCAACTAATTATCCTACTGATAAGAATGAAGACAACGATACAGTTGACAGATCTGTAATGATTGATGGTGGCCCTGGATTTGATGGAGAAGAACGTTCTAGGCGTGGTGATAATATACCAACAATAGAGGAAGCTACAAACTTTAGAGAACGTTTCAATTCCGACCATGAGAGACTTATGGGCAGAATCATTCTTGGAGATACACTTATTAATCGAGAAAATACACATTTTGGACGGTTTGAAAGATAAAAAAGAGACAGCCAATTTACTTGGCTGCCTTTTTCTTTTCTGTTAATTCCTTTTAATTTATTTTGAGACCTTGCTGATAACACGAAATATATGTGCGAAAGTCTAGGAGTCAGCGAAGAGAAGAAGAATTGTCTCCTATGCATTAGGATAAAATTGAGCTGTATTCTTCAACTAACGGGTGCTTTACTTCATTATCAGCAGCTCCTTTTCTTAAGCAACAGACTGGGCAGGTCAGTTGAGTAAGGTCCAGATGTAGCCTTGAAATACATTTGAAAAACGTGCTAATATTGTTATATCAGTGTGTAGAGATATTGGTTTTTTTATTGACCAAAAATATATGTCTCATGATACGTCTGCCATCTGAAATATTTTTAATGGAGATGATCAATATGCACGAGGAAACAAGATTACCGCGAAACGGAAAAGAATTTGTATTATTCTTAGCGATCATATCAATACTTTCAGTTAACATTATCGCACCTCTTATTATGGGATTTAAATTTGGATTCAGTAAAGAAGTGTATTTTGAAACCTTACAAGTAATTCCATTTGTATGGATTTGTGTCATTTTATTGGTAACACTTGTTGCAAATCCAATTGTTAATAAACTCGTACAAAAGTTTACTGAACCTACGGACGGTTTTAATGCAAGAGTATTATTCACGATATTATTTAGCGTAACCATCCTGTCCATTTTGCTGACAATTATCGGTTCTTGGATTGGCATGAGAGAAATTAGTTTGGAGCCGATTCAAACGTTCTTTTATGATTGGCCACGTAACTTTTTCATCGCATTTTGGATTGAAGCTTTGATCGCACAGCCGATAGCAAGATTTTTAATGAAAAAATTACATGCAAGTCAGGCACGTAAAGCAGTAAATGCGTAATAATCAAACAAAATAAAAGCCTATATAGCCGATTGTTTTTTTTAAAGCAGTCGGCTTTTTCATGCAGAAAAATGTATGTGTTAGAACATATCTTAGTTTTTGCATTATACGAGCTAAAGAGGAAGATGGTTATATTTTATAGTAAATAAAATGACTAACGGGTGCATTAGTTGAATAAATTTAATTCAGGTAGATTCCTTAAATTAGCAATCGGATTTTTTGATTTCGGATAGATTCATAACTTATAAGATGTGATAAATATCAAGCCTGAAAAGTGTCACTTTGACCGATAAATGCGCTTATTTTAAGTGTTATTTGGCACATCCGACTTTAAAAAAACCCAGCTATCTTCACATTAGAAGATTAGCTGGGCTTCTTAATTATTTACATCCAATCATTTATAGCTCTATCTGATCTTTTTAAAAAAAGCGACTTCTCATTGTTCATCAATCGCGCCCGATCGTGGAATAAAAAACTCCTTCATATCAGGAATTTTAATCAACATTCATTCAGTCATACCTAAAATACCACTCCTAAGGATTCAAAGGATAGTTAGATTTCATTCGCAAACAACCTAAGCTCTTGAGACTCATTGGGAAACTTAACCATTCGTTCAAATTGCAACCCCAGCTTTTCAAGTAGTTTAGCAGAACTGTGATTGTTTGGAGAAGTTATAGCCACAATACGATTAATACCTAAAACGTTTTTTCCATGCGCCATTACTGCAGAGGCTGACTCATAGGCATATCCTTTCGCCCAAAACCTGGGAAGAAAGGCAAATCCAATATCCACATCTTCCAAGGTGTCCCTTTTTATCAGACCGCAGATCCCAATAGGAATACCTTCCTCTTTCAATTCGGTCAAATACAGACCGAAGCCCAATCGATTATACATTTCAATGGGGCCTTTCAAAATATAATTTCGCGCATCTTCGAGGGTTCTTACACCCTTATCCCCGATAAACTGGATCCATGAAGGCTCATTCAAAAGCTCAAGTATAAACTCCGCATCATCAGGTGATATCCAACGAAGTATTAATCGATTTGTTTCAAGAACTTTCAAAGTAGATAACCCCTTTATAATTTCTATAAATGATTCAATATAAGTCAGAGTCTGGTCTTCCATCGCCACGGGTATAGCTACCAAACTCTCTTTTCGTATGAAGAAAACACGAGTCTTCCTTTCATTCTAATGGGAAGTCTGGCCTTTTCTCCCTGGCCCTCAAGCTGTTTTTACGATGAAGCGTCAGGACCCCTGTTAGTCATAATAACAATTATTTCAAATTCCAATAAAATGAACAAGGAGTTATTTCATTATATAGCCCAATACACGAAAAAGACGCGGTACAAAATAAACGGGGCAGTTATTTAATAAGAAACAAGGATTTATTCTTTATTGTATCGAAAAGATTAATAAAGGAGAGTAGTGAAAAAATGATTATTAATAAAAAGATAAACACACAGTTTAATTCAGTTGTATCAAATGTTAGAAAGACATCTGAATTAGTTGACTGTTCAGGTGCATCTATTTTTATAATTCACAACGATAATATTGTAACAGAGGAATATTGGGGTAAACATTCTAAGACTCCTGATTCGAGGGAAATCCAAGAAGATACCCAATTTCATGTTGCATCAGTTAGAAAAAGTTACTTAGGCTTTGCAGTTGCCTATGCGGTTTATGAAGGATATATAGGCTCAATAGATGATTTAATAGTTAAATATCTTCCAGCGAATAGTATGCCAATATTTAATGGGACAACAATAAGACACCTACTAACACATACGCATGGTTTAAAGAGTATTAATGGAGAGATACATCGGGAATTTACACCTGGAATTAATTGGTCATACAGGGGTGTCGGAATTGATATGTTGACGCAAATCGTTAAAAGTACAACTGGTAAATCGGTTGCTGAAATAGTTGCTGATAACGTATTTAAACCTCTGAATTTTACGGAGACTGGCTGGTATGGAGAAGTAAATGAAAAACTTGTTTCTGTAATACGGAAGCCTAATGACCCAAATTGGACTACAAGTAAGAGTACAGACGGCAATAAGATGAATATGTATGTATCATCAAGAGAGTTGGCTAAATGGGGGTACTTTCATCTTAAAAAGGGAAATGTAAATGGAAAACAAATCGTATCAAATGAAATTATAGATATCGCTACAACCGTTCAAAGCCCAAATTCATTAGATGTGGAACTTCCCCAAAACGGATATTTATGGTTCGTAAAAGATTTACCTGCAAGAAAATCAGAAATTGGTGAACTTGTATCTAAAGGATCCTTTCAAATTTTAGGCTATACAGGAGTAACTCTTTTGGTTATACCTCAACATAATCTTGTGGCAGTGCGTGCGTTTAATAATTTTGGTTCTCCTAATGGATTTGATTACTTAGCTGATGTCCGAGAATTTGGTAATACTATTATGACCTGCTTAATATCGGCATCCCATTGATGGATTGAGCCTCAAATTAATACGTCTTGAAGCTATCAAAATTTTTTTAGATAGAGTCATATCTTCATGTGTTCTTTAATTGAAAGTGACTTTTCACTTCATTACCAGGAGCTGATCAGCAGCTCCTTTTCTTATGCGACAAATGGGGTAGGCTTGCTTCATGAAAAATATTCCAAAATCTGTTTAATTCCAAATTAATAATGTTGAAATTATCCTATGATTCGGCTAAATAAATGTAAAGAAGGAAGTAGTTTATTTGTTAAAATCGAAAGCATTTAGAATGTTAGTACTAATATTGATCCTATTCTCCATCTTTATGATTCTAAAAAAAGATGTGATATTTCAGGAAGGAAACCCTATTCCGTTTGCTGTGGCTATATCTAAAATAATTATTCAGGATAAAGAAATTACTGAAGTAAAAGGTACAGAGGAAGTGGGAGGGATTTACGGATATTTAGTAAAACGCGGGGAAATGAAGCCTTTCATTAAAATGATGGAAAAGGAAGGCTGGGAATTTGAAGAAAGAAACGAGATATCAAATGCTTTAGTGTTTAATAAGGGCGATGTGACCACAAGTATTGGTTATCAATATTATACAAGATACTACACAATAATTTATTATTCTCCTTGAACTATCGGGTGCTTTACTTCATTAATGAGGTTGCTGCGGCAACCTTTTTTGTTGCCGGACTAAAGGGGCAGGATAGTTCAACAAATGATTGGCGTAAGAAAGTTAATTTAAATTCAGTAAAATCAATATAAGACTGGGGGAAATCTTTTGAAAAAAAACTATCTCATTTTTAGCTTAATATCAATTTTATCCTTGATAATAATTTCTGGATGCTCTAATTCTAAAGACAGCATAGCTACTATTTCAGTTAATTCCGAATCTGAACATACGAATACTTTTAAAAAATTAAATTTAGGGGAACTGTATGATTTTGATTTCAAATTAAATAATGCAGATAAAACTTGGGTAAATGTTTGGATAGAAAGTTACAAAGATGGAAAGCAAGAACCTCAACCGATGGCTGAACTATCTTATGGGTTAAGCCCTAACAAAGAGGAGGAAGGAAACTTAGGATTTGGAATAATAAATACTAATGATACTCGTTTATGTTTTCTTTATTCACCAAATACAACCACAACACCACAAAAAATAGACAAAATACATTCTAATGGTGTGTTTAGTGGATGGGACTATGCCATAGGGGAAGAAAAAGTAGATTTAAAATTAGGAGAAACGTATTTATTAGGTGCATACAGAGAATCCAATGGAAACTCCATAAGGACATACGATTTACAAGACGAAAATGAAGTGAAGAAAATGTTAAATGATGATAAAGTTGTATTTTTACTTAAAATTAAAATAGAAGAAAAATAAATGAATAATTTTTGATTACATAAACTTGATTTGATTGAATTCACTTAAATAACTTTGCCTTAGCTGAAGAGCGGATCTGTCAACCATAGGGACAGTTTAGTTACCATGAAAATAAGTTTCTTTAAAAATGGAAAAATGACAATACTTAAGAAGACCCTGCTCAATCGTTTAAAAAAAAGAGGAGAGCGTTAATTAATTAGTCTATGGATTAGGGTTGACTGGATTAAGGTCAGTATCAGTATTGACACTTCCTAACCATTTTCATTCTTTGTGGTGAATCGCCGATTTTTGCGATTCATGGATGGCTAACGGGTGCTTAATTCGAGGTTGCTGCGGCAACCTTTTTCTTATGGCACTAAAGGGGAGGTAAGGTTAAGCGTAACGTGTGTAAATGAGGTTTTATTTATTATTCTTAATAATAAATGAACTCCCTCATTATTCATGAAGCTTTGCTACATCAGTAACCACATTATTACAAGAAGATTCAACACATCAATTTCTAGCGAATTAAATATGATTAATATTCCTCGTAACAATTAATAATTGTTAAATTTATGTAAATTACCTAATAACTAGATTAATAATGGTATAATTAACCAAAAAATGACGATAAATATTTCTGATGCAGTTTATAGTCTTTTAAGGAGAAGTGGTTATGCGTAAGGTTACAGTTGGGATACCTTGTTACAATGAAAGTAAAAACATTTTAAAATGCCTAGATAGTATTACATCTCAATCAGATATATTTCAGGGTATCGAAGTACTGATAGTAGATGACGGGTCAACGGATGATACAGTAAAAATTATTGAGAATTATAAAAAACAGTACAATATAAATGGCAATATGAAGATATTAACTCAAAAAAATACTGGCGGCCCATCAACCGCTAGAAATAGAATTATCGATGAAGCCGAAGGGGAATATATCTTCTTTGTTGATGGAGACGATTATCTTGCTGAAAATTCCATTTCAAATATGTATACATTAGGTAAAGAAAATGATTCAGATGTTATTATCGGAAAATATGAGGGCGTCAATCGTAGAGTTCCTGTATATGTATTTAAAAGTACGCAAATAAACACGAATTTTTTTGATTCACTAGTAAAAGACACGATGTCAGTATTGAAAATGTTTAAAACTGAATATCTCCGTTCTTTGAATATTCGTTTTAGAAAAGATATTAGATTGGCAGAAGATCACCCCATTGCTATGAGTGCTTATTTACACACTAAAAAAATTAGTATATATGCAGATTCTCCTTGTTATTATTGGGTGAGACATATTAATTCTGAGAATAAAACTCATTTAACTGGCGGCGTCATCCCAGTAGATGAATTTTATAAGTATTTATTTGAAACATTTGAAGTAATAAAAAATGCCCGGATCACTGAAAAAGAAAGAACAGAAGCTTATAGAATATATTGGGACAGATTACTTACACTTGATATAGTTAATGAGTTTAAGCGTAATAGAACTGAAATGGAAAGAAATCATTCATTTGCGATTCTACTCCGTTTGTTTAATAAGTATGAAGGACCCTTAATAACACCGTTATTAACAGGATATAAACGTTATACTGCAATGCTACTTTGCAATGAGGATTATCTTTTATTTACTGAGTATTTGAAAATAAAATAATGTTAGTTTTTTATAGTGGCCATTATTAATAAATAGAAATACACTTGAGTATTTTAAAGCTAGCAAATTCTAATTCCAATTGCTAGCTTTCCGATACAAAGTATAACAAACTAATCGACGTCATTCTCATACCTACACAGGCAACCTAAAAAAGGGTTCCCTGCTTTTTTTATTTATTAATCATCATTACGAACTATATGCATTCACTTTTCCTTCTTCGAAATAACTATCTCTACCACGCTTACCGATATCAGAACTTCCTCTGTCAAATATTTAAGTACCTCATTAACAGAATGCTTATCACCCGTTCATTAAGAAAAGCGATTCTTTTTAAAGAATCGCGCTCGATTGCTGAATCACTGAAGCTTCTATTAGCTGGTTTAGTTTATTAATAGGGGGTGCTGCGGCGACCATTTTCTTACGGAACTAACGGGGCAGGTTAGTAGAATGAAAATGTCCCAATAGAAACCCAACCGAAAACCTTTAAATGGTAAAATTGAAAAAAGAATTCAGTTCGACCATTGAGGAGGAGTTAAGTTGAAAAAAATACTCACCGTTTTATTTTTAATAATGGTTTTAACAGCTTGTGATTCGGAAACCACTAACAAAGTTAATAATTCGAAAACCATTAACAATGATTATAAATTCAAAGGAGAAAGCGAACATTGGGAAGCCGAATATTCTTATAAAGGAACCGAATTATGGAAAGAAGATGAAGGTAAAACGGCTTACTCTAACGAAGATAGCTATGAATTTGTATTAACATACAAAGGGTCTTTAGAGGAGTTGTCTTCCATGAAAAAACTTGAATACACTTATGAAACAATCGATGGAAGTGGGAGTAAAATAGAGGAATACACTGAACCACCTAGTGAAAAGGTATTTACAACTAGTGGAAGTTCAAAAGGTGGAGGAAAAGTAAGTAAAGGCGAAGTTATCCAAGTAAATGTAAAATGGGATGGCTTTGATGAGTCATTTGAACTGCATAATAAAGAGAAGTGATTTTGTTGAACTAACGGGTGCTTTACTCATTATCAGGAGCTGATCATCAGCTCCTTTCTTATGCAACTAAACCAGCCAATAGTTTGTCAATATTTTTCAATAAAACCTTAAAATATTTCATGCTATACTAAATTTGTGCATACCAAATAACCTTCCAAGTTTCTGTGTTTGGAAAGTTCTGGGTGGTTTAGTTATACTTTCAAACTAGCCTATCTTGGAAAGGTGAGTTGCTTTTTAAAAGTGCATAAATCCAATGTAAGAGTTTATTGGCACATGCTATCACAGCTACTTTAAAGGGCTTTCCTTCTTCACGTTTCTTATCATAAAACTCTCGTAATCGCTTGTTACGAGGGATGATTTCATCTGTCGTTTTCTTCTTGCGACAATCACGAATGGCACATTTAACAGCCATATACAAGGCGTGTCTTAGTCTGCCAGAACCTCTTTTGGTAATCCGATTTACTGTGCCTTTAAATTTACCTGATTCAAAGATACTTGGATCAATTCCGGCAAATGCCACTAGTTTTTTAGGGTGATTAAACCGTTCAATCTCTCCAATTTCAGAAATAATCGTTGCAGCGATTTTTTCACCGATTCCAGGGATGGATTGGATAATCTTATATTCTTCAATTTCTTTTGCCAAAGCATCTATCTCGTCTTCAAATTTGGATAGGTGCTTTTGGTATTCTAGAAGCATTTTTATATACATTTCAAGGCTTAAAATGTGACTCTGATATAAGGTTCTCTGAAAAGGGTTTCGAGCTGAGGCAGCCGTAAGTTTCTCTGCCTGTGTATTCGCCCACTTTTTAGAACGACTTGGACAAAGTTCATTAATCCTATTTGCTACAGTTTCTTCACCGACTGCTAATATGTCTTCAGAAGTAGGGAATTCTAATAGAGTAAGCAAAGAAACAACCGAATACAAATCTCCAAAAACCCCTCTATATTCAGGAAATACTTGATCAAGAACAGCCTGGAACTGTAGTTTTGTTTGTACATAGATACCTGTTATATTTTCGTGTTGTCTTGAAAGATTACGAAGATTTAAGAGTTGTATCCCTCGTTTTTTATAAGGCTCTAAATCCTCTTTATAGTACAGCTCGCAGAGGTGACGTGCATCGATTATATCTGTCTTTACTTTGCGTAAACTTGAGCTCTTCGCACGATAAGAAATGAGTGGGTTAACGACAATTAATAAGTAGCCTCTCTCCTCAAAATACTGTACAACTGGCGTATGATAATGCCCCGTGGATTCCAATACAATCGGAGGTTTGATTCCTGTTTTATTTTCTATTTTTCTCAGAAACTGAAATAGCGTTTCTAATCCTTCAATGGTATGTGTAACTTTGAAACTGCCTTGATAAGGCTTCTTCTTTTCCAAGAATGCTTGAACCTGACTTTCACCTTTAGCTACATCCAGACCAACCACTGGATTCATTTTTTATCTCCTCCAAAAACATAATATTTGCCGGTAACCCCTAATCCTTCTTGCAGTATCATAGCTTCGCTTGTTATACGAGATCTTGGTCCCAACCAGCCAAATCATGTTTAAGCAAGTAGGGGGCGAACTGTTTAGTTGACGGGATCTTAAGCCCCACGGGCAGGTACGTTCTTCCCCGGCTACCGTTATAATAAAACTATATAAAAATTGGTCAACCAGAAATATCTGGCTGACCTAATAATACGAAAGGGTCAGGTTAGTTCAACAAAGGTAAGATATAATTTGGATTAATATACAAAATTTTAATGAAAATAGAAAGGAAGCATGAATATGACAGAAATGTTACCAATGACATCGGAGAATTTAGAGCTATGTATCGAACTCTACATGAACGTTTTTAATAGTGAACCATGGAATGAAAGTTGGACATACGAGACTGCAAAAGAAAGACTTACTGACTTATTGAATACTCCTAAGTTTCTTGGTTTTTTATTCCATGACGATCACAATCCAGTAGGTTTTATTGCTGGAAATAGTAAGGTGTCTTATCAAGGTTTAACTTTTTATCTGGCGGAACTTTGTGTAAATAATCAAATGCAAGGTAAGGGATACGGCTCAAAAATGCTTCATTCTTTAGAAGATGAACTACAGAAGAGAGGGATTAAAAGCCTATATTTATTAACTGCTAACGACGGGCTTGCAGAAGCATTTTATCGAAAGAATGATTATGTTGTAAATGAACATAGGATAGTTATGAAGAAAAGTTTATAATTGTACGAATTTTAGGCTTTTACTCCAAATTGAAAAATGTTGTGAAAAGTAGCCAAGGAGTGTGGTGGAACAATGTCGAAATCTGTAAAGTTGTATCAATTTAGCCGAAAAGTACATAAATGGTCAGGATTAATTTTATCTGTTTTTTTTATGTTCATCGCAGTCACAGGCCTCGTGCTTGTTTATATGATACCATTCGGAGTGGCTGATGAGTTAAGGACAGGGAAAGAGTCGAGTCCAGATCAAGCGATACCAATGGAGAAGGTCGTGTCGATTGCTGCTTCCCAGGGGCTTCCAGGGACAGACTCGGTTGATGATATATTTAGAATTGAATATAGACCAAGTGCAAATGTTTACCAGGTTCGCTTTAATAACAGTCAAGGTGTTCAAATCGATGCAAGTACGGGAAAAGTTTTATCCACGAACCCGGATTACTCAACTTTCCTCATTACTTTGCATGATGGATCCTTCTTTGGCAATTGGTATAGATACACGATCCTCACAATGACAGGTTTAGCCTTAATACTGCTGTCATTTTCAGGGTATTATATGTTTGGCTTTCCTCTTTATAAGCGTCTGATGGCGAAAAGAAAAACAAGAGATTCGGAGATTTAGCCAGGGGTTCCATTAAGGAATGTGTTTTACTGTGAGAAGTATATTTAACTTAGTTTTGCTTTGGATTTTTAGCAAACACCTTCTACAACTTACAGGTGTTTATGTTAATAACAAGGGTTGCTGCGGCAACACTTGTTTTCTTTGGAACTAAAATGGCGGGATTGTTTAAGAAGAAAGGTACATTGAATTTATGTTTGTAATTTTCAATTCATTTCAAATTAAAAGGGGAATATTCATGAAAACTATTGGGCTTATCGGTGGAATGAGTTGGGAGTCATCGTTAGAATATTATCGTATTATTAACGAAGAAGTGAAAGCTAAATTGGGAGGATTGCATTCAGCCAAGTGCATTTTATATAGCGTGGATTTTGAAGAAATAGAACGCTATCAAGCTGAAGGCGATTGGGAAAGTTCAGGTAAATTATTGGGGGATGTTGCTCAGTCTTTGGAAAAGGCAGGTGCAGAAATTATTGTAATTTGTACAAATACGATGCATAAAGTGATTAGATATATTGAAGAAAAAGTTAGCATACCAATTTTACACATTGCTGATTCAACAGCAAATCAAATTCAAAAGTCCGAAATAAGTAAGGTTGGTTTACTTGGTACTAAATATACGATGGAGCAAGACTTTTATAAAACACGAATTGAGTTTAGTGGTATTAAGGTTTTGATACCAAATGATGAGGATAGAAAAGTGATAAATCAAGTAATTTATGAAGAGTTATGTTTAGGCGAAATTCAACAATCATCAAGGGATTATTACAAAAAGGTCATTAAGAAGTTAGTTGATGATGGAGCTGAAGGAATAATATTAGGTTGTACAGAAATTGGATTATTAGTAAAACCAGAGGATTCAGAAGTACCATTATTTGATACAACAGTAATACATGCCATTGAATCTGTTAATATGGCATTAGGAAAATAATTTGATTAGACAATGTACTTTCAATCCGAGGTAAATCACTTTCTCCTTCATCATCTAACAGGTGCTTTACTTCAATAAGCGAGGTTGCTCGGCAGCCCTTTTTCTTATTGAACTAAAGAAAGGTTAGCTTAATGAAGATGGATTTGCTAGTTTATTAAAATGGATGGATAAGATTCAGAGATTAAATAAACTGGAGGTAGCCATTGTGGGAATGGAACCTAAAATCCATTACTGGATGATCTTTCGAAGTGGCTATTTAAACAAGGAATTGAGGTAGTGACGGTAAACATCACTTAGTAAAAAGGAATAAAGAAAACAGTGATGATTCTCAGTAGAAAAGTGATAAGAAAGATGCCCTGGTCATCACTGATATGGTGAAGAACGGTTACTACACCGGAGAAATTACAGAATGATATATGAATTGAGGTCTTAACAAATGTCTAGTAAAACATATCAATTGAACCAGAGTTATGTAGATTCTCAAGAAAAACAAAAAATGTTATACAAACGTACATTGATTATTATAAGTATTTCACAAATTTTTGGTGGTGCTGGGTTAGCAGCTGGAGTTACGGTGGGGGCACTTCTTGCACAACAAATGCTTGGCACAGATGCATTTGCTGGACTTCCTTCGGGATTATTCACTTTAGGGTCTGCAGGGGCTGCTTTAATCGTAGGGAGACTTTCTCAACGTTACGGTCGTCGTACAGGTCTAACAGCTGGTTTTATGGTAGGTGGACTTGGAGCGATAGGAGTCATAACTGCAGCTATAATAAATAGCATTTTCCTTTTATTCGCTTCCCTGCTCATTTATGGTGCAGGAACAGCGACAAATTTACAAGCTCGTTACGCTGGTACGGACTTAGCAAACAATAAACAGCGAGCTACTGCTATTAGTATTACTATGGTATTTACAACATTTGGTGCAGTTGCAGGTCCGAATTTAGTGAATGTAATGGGGGATTTTGCTCTTTCTATTGGTGTTCCATCACTTGCTGGTCCTTTCATTTTATCAGCAGCAGCATTTATCTTAGCAGGTCTTGTACTTTTCATCATGCTTCGTCCAGACCCATTGGTTATAGCTAGAACAATAGAAGTGTCCAACCAAGAAAGTAATCGAATAAAACATTCGACAGATACTGATAAAACAGAAAACAAAAGAGGCATTATTGTTGGTGCAACAATCATGGTTCTTACTCAAATTGTCATGGTGGCTATTATGACAATGACACCAGTTCATATGAGACATCATGGACATGACTTAGGTGAAATAGGTCTTGTTATTGGCTTTCATATAGGTGCAATGTTTCTCCCTTCACTTGTTACAGGTGTCCTTGTTGATAAGTTTGGTCGTACTACCATGGCTATTGCCTCTGGAGTTACGCTGCTTCTGGCAGGTTTAATATCAGCGATTGCACCAGGTGATTCTATGATTCTCCTAGTTATTGCTCTTTCTTTACTTGGATTAGGATGGAATTTTGGTTTAATAAGTGGGACTGCTCTCATTGTTGATTCAACTGGAACTTCGACTCGGGCTAAAACTCAAGGTACAGTGGATGTTTTAATTGCATTATCAGGTGCTTCTGGTGGAGCCTTTTCTGGAATGATTGTGGCGGGTTCAAGTTATACAACATTATCATTTATTGGAGGGTTATTATCTTTATTATTGATTCCTGTAGTTATCTGGTCTCGGGGAAGTGAAAAATAAAATAACCAATTTCTCTACGAAATGAGATTTTATGATGAACTAACAGATGCTTTACATCGATAAGGAAGGTTGCTGCGGCAGCCTTTTTCTTATGGATTTAAAGGGGCAAGTTGCACAAGTTATCTTTCTTTGTAATGAGTATGCTTTTCTTCTTTTTTAAAAATGAAAGGGATAATTACGTAACAATAATAATATAATAAAAGACAATAATACTTTATTGTAAAACGATAAAACGTGTGTTAAAGTCAAATTAATAATAAATAAGTGAGGTGCTTTTTATGAAACGGGGAACAACACTCTTTTTAAAGATAGCTGTTATTCTTATTGGAATTCCAGTTCTTGCTTTGTGCATATTTTTGGTGCCTGAGATAGCGAATTTTGCAGCAGAATTGTATCCGGATATTGCTTATATGAAATATCTCGTTTTAATCGATTTGTATGCATCGGCGATACCTTTTTACTTTGCTCTGTATCAAGCTTTTAAACTTTTAAGCTATATTGACAAGAACAAAGCTTTCTCGGAATTATCTGTTAGAGCTTTAAAGATTATCAAATATTGTGCAATCACAATCAGTATCTTGTATGTCGCAGGCATGCCACTCTTTTATCTCATGGCGGAGATGGACGACGCCCCAGGTATCATATTAATCGGAATGGTCGTTATTTTTGCTTCAATGGTGGTTGCTGTCTTTGCTGCCGTTCTTCAAAGGCTTTTAAAAGAAGCTATAGATATAAAAGCGGAAAATGATTTAATAGTCTGATCTGAGGTGAATAATATGGCAATTATAATCAATATTGATGTGATGCTGGCTAAAAGGAAAATGAGCGTTACAGAACTTTCTGAGAGGGTTGGAATCACGATGGCTAATCTTTCCATATTGAAAAATGGCAAGGCAAAAGCGATTCGATTATCAACTTTAGAGGCGATTTGTAAGGCTTTAGAATGTCAACCCGGAGATATTTTAGAATACCGAAATGATGACGGCACAAAAGATTAATAAAGTGGGGAAATGCAACATTGAAAGGAAAAGAAAGATTTTTAAAAAGGGGAGTTACTCATGAATTTAACGATTCAAAAATGGGGGCACCAATCATGAGAGCACTAAAACAACTCGTTCGTTTTGGTTGGGAGCAGGCCCTATCATGTTTGTTTCCTGTCGTTATTTTTGCCTCTTTGGCTTTTACAAAAATCATGCCGCTTCCCTTCCTGTCACGGTATGACTGGCTGCTCATCATCTGCCTTCTGATGCAGTGGTGGATGGTGCGTTCTGGACTTGAAACACGGGATGAGCTAAAGGTTATCACATTGTTCCACCTTATTGGACTTGCTCTTGAACTTTTCAAGGTACATATGGGCTCCTGGTCTTATCCAGAGGAAGGCTATTTAAAAATTTTTGGAGTGCCTTTGTATAGCGGATTCATGTACGCAAGTGTAGCGAGTTATCTTTGCCAGGCGTGGAGGAGGCTTAAGGTTGAACTGGTTAAGTGGCCACCGTTTTTGGTAGTTGTACCTCTTGCAGCTGCGATTTATTTGAATTTTTTCACCCACCATTATTGGATTGACGTTCGTTGGTGGTTATCTGGACTTGTCATTATCGTCTTTTGGCAATCATGGGTCACATACGAGGTTGATGGAACTCGTTACCGAATGCCACTAGCGCTTTCTTTTGTGCTCATCGGATTTTTTATATGGATAGCCGAAAATATCGCAACATTCTTTGGGGCGTGGGAATATCCAAACCAAACCGATGCATGGAGTCTGGTTCATCTAGGAAAGGTGAGTTCATGGCTCTTATTAGTGATTGTTAGCTTTCTTATAGTGGCGACGTTAAAACAGGTTAAGGGGAAAAGTTCCACTAGGATAGATACCAGTCAATTTTTATAACTGTTAAGAGCCCTCATAAAAAAAGTCGGATCCTTAGAATAGTAAGGAATTCGACTTTTTTTAGGTTGAAGTTTTCCTGGCCTACAAAATTCCGAATTGGATAAATTGGAAAAGGAACGTTCGAGTTGTTGCTTTTCTCTTTATAAATACTTTTGATAATAGAAATGAAGCAGCCCGATCCAATGGAGCTGCTTCATTTTTTTTTGGCTTTTATATGTCCACAACAAGCACAAATGACATAATTTTTTAAAAATTTGCACAAGTGGTATTTTTTTGTTGACGTAGCTATTTTTGTAAGCGTATACTAAATTCAATAAAGCACAAATGATTATGGTTGCACAAATGTGCATATTTAAAAAGGAAGTGACGAAATGGATAAAAGAGAAGAAAAAAGGCTCTTAGTTAAAATTGCGCAAATGTACTATGAAGAAGATATGACGCAAGGCGCCATTTCAAAAGAATTAGGTATATACCGAACATCCGTCAGCAGACTTTTAAAAAAAGCAAGGGAAGATGGTGTAGTTAAAATTACTGTCAGCAGCGATATTGATGGAGCTTTTGAATTGGAACGTCAATTGGAAAAGTTGTTTGGCTTAAAAGAAGTAATTATCGTTCCTGAAAAAAGAGACAGTACCGAACTGGATAAAAAGAAAGTGGTTGCGATGGCCGGGGCTGAATTACTAAAACGGATTATTAAAGACGGTGATGTCGTAGGCTGTGCCTGGGGAAGCACAATGGCCAGTCTGATCGGTGAATTTACCAACGCCGGAAAAAAAGACGCTCATTTTGTCCCTTTAGTAGGCGGGCCTGGACCTATGGATACGAAGCATCACGTCAATAGAATTGTTTATAATATTGCAGAAGATTTTGGAGGAACTTCTTATTTTATTGATGCTGCGGCAGTAGTGGAAAAAAAAGAGACAAAGGATGACATTGTTCAATCTCACTACTTCACTAAAATAACGGAGCTTTGGGACAACTTAACAATTGCAGTAGTAGGGATTGGGAACCCAAACCAATCATCTAATTTAGTCTGGGCTGGCTTTTGCGGCAATCGGGAAATTGAAGATTTAAATCAACAAGGTGCCATAGGTGATATATGCTCACGATTTTATGATATAGACGGAAACCTGATTCAATCTGACTTATCTGATCGAACAATAGCCATTGAGCTGGAAAAACTAAAAAATATTCCATACTCAATCGGTATTGCAGAGTCTGTTGAAAAAGCTCCTTCCATTATTGGGGGATTAAGAGGAGGATACATTAACACTCTGATCACCACTGAGGAAACGGCAAATGAAATCATTGAAATCATAGAAGAAAATGGAACATCCTTATCTTAGGAAGTATGGATTAATTATCTGATTGTAACGGAACAAGATGTAAGATTCAGTTCATATGAAAAGAGGAAATCAAAATGCTATGGTATGTCATTATATTAATTGGCTTTTCTTGGCTCCTTCAAAGCATTTTTGGATTTTTGCAAATCAAGCATTTCAATAAAAGGTATGCAGAGTTGAGAAAGCTTGGAAGGGTCGCGATTGGGAAAAGAACGGGACTTTTTAAATCTGGCACTGTCGTAATGTTTGCAATTGACCGAGAAAACAACATATTGAAAGCTGCCAAAATGCAGGGAGTAACCGTGCTTTCAAGAGTAAGGAACTTAAAAGGATTTGAAGGGAAAAATCTCTTACACCTCGGTGAAGAGGATTTTCATAAAGTAAATAAGTTAACAAGGTTAGCCATTGAGGATGCACTGAACAGCTATCATATTATCTCTAAAGGGGGTGAATTGAAGGTTAAGAAAGGCTGGATTGATTTACTCTTATCAAAAAAATAGGAATTATTGAGGTGAATTGAATGGATTGGCTTACAAATGCAGCAGATGGCTTTATGAATTTATTTAGAGCAGGTGCCGAAACTTTTGTCGATTTAGTAACAGGTATTGTTCCACTCCTTATCATGCTTTTAGTTGCAATGAATGCTCTTATACGGTTGGTTGGAGAAGAAAGAGTGGAACTGATTGCGAAGAAATCGAGTAAGAACCCACTTACAAGATATTTTGTTCTTCCGGTAATTGGAACGTTCGCTTTGGCAAATCCAATGACATTATCACTTGGGAAATTTTTGCCGGAAAAATACAAACCAAGCTATTATGCTGCTGCTTCTTATTCCTGCCACACGCATAACGGACTTTTTCCACACGTTAATCCAGGAGAGCTGTTCGTATTCTTGGGAATTGCTGCAGGAATTACAACACTGGGATTTGAAACAACAGAACTAGCCCTCCGTTACTTCTTGGTGGGGATTTTCACAAACTTTTTAAGAGGTTGGGTAACAGATTTAACAACGTATTATGTATCTAAACAGCAAGGCGTTAAATTGAAAGAAACAGTGGATCTCTAAGGAGGGGAAAGGAATGAATCAAACGGTTACGAAGTACAAGTCAATTGTCGTCAATGCAGGGCAAGGCGGATTTGGCGGGCCACTAGTGATTTCACCGACAGAAGAAAAAAATAAAGTGGTATATGTAACAGGCGGAACAAGACCGGATATTGCAGACACCATTGCAGAATTAACAGGCTGTGAATTAGTCGACGGTTTTAAAACGAGTGTACCCGAGGATGAAATGGCGTGTGTCATCATTGATTGTGGCGGAACGCTCCGATGTGGCTTATACCCCAAAAAAAGAATCATGACGATCAATATCATGCCTACTGGACAAAGTGGCCCGTTAGCAATGCACATTACCGAGGACATTTACGTTTCTGGAGTAAAGCCTCAAAACATTGAATTGTATGAAGGTGCTGCAACACCTCCAACATCCAATGTGAACAATGCTAACGGACAAATTGAAAAAACAATTTCTAAACCTAAGTATAGCGCAGATAAAAAAATTAGTGAACAAAGAAAGCCTAAAGGCGTCATAACACGCATTGGGATGGCGATGGGTTCCATCGTCAATGTCTTTTATCAGGCTGGCCGTGACACGATAGATACTGTCATTAAAACAATTTTACCGTTTATGGCTTTTGTGGCCATGTTAATCGGGGTGATTAAAGCATCTGGAATTGGGGATGTGTTCGCACAATATTTATCACCATTTGCAGGATCTTTGCCGGGCTTGCTCTTAATCTCTTTAATTTGCTCATTCCCATTATTATCACCATTCTTGGGACCGGGAGCTGTTATTTCACAGGTCATTGGGACATTAATTGGAGTGGAAATTGGAAAAGGAAATATCCCTCCGCACCTTGCATTGCCAGCGCTTTTCGCGATTAACTCACAGGCTGGAGCTGATTTTGTTCCAGTTGGGCTAGGTTTAGCAGAGGCAGAAGTGGAAACCATTGAAGTCGGAGTTCCTTCCGTATTGTACGGACGTTTTTTAACCGGAGCACCAACCGTTTTTATTGCTTGGCTCGCAAGCTTCGGTTTGTATGAATAATTACTAGAATAGATTCTGAATGAATGTTGTAAAGCAAAGAATTGGAGGAGTTTCTTGTGCAGACAGTTTATCAAACTAAAATTAACCAACTTGGTCCATCTGTCTCTGATTTTCTTGGAGATAAAATGTTCATCCTATTCGGAGCAAATGCCCCGAGTGAATTAGCGGATTATTGCCTATTAATTGATGTAAATGAAATTAATGGAGAAATCGAAAAGGATGACATTCTCGTCTTAGGCAATCAGCAATATACCATTACCTCTGTAGGTGACGTGGTGAAAAAGAATTTAGGTTCACTTGGACATATCACGTTAAAATTCAATGGTTCTGAAACGGCAGAATTACCTGGCACTATACATCTTGAAGAAAGAGATATTCAAATGCCGCAAGCAGGGACAACTCTTCAAATCTTGAAAAAATAAGCTTATCAAAGATTTATATAGAATAATTGAATGCAAGAAGAGGGAAGTTCCCTCACCGGAAAATTGCATTTAGTAAGAGTCAACACAGCCAAAACGAGAATAAAAAATTTAGAGTTTGTTACTCATTTTTAAATTTCACCTATGATTCTCGACTCTATATATAATAAGGAGGAAAAAGAATGAATGAATCATGGCCTCAATTAGAAAATAAAGTGGCAATTGTTACGGGTGGTGCCTCTGGAATTGGCTCGAAAATTACAGCGCATTTAGTAAAGAACGGTACAAAGGTGATTGTTTCCGATCTAAATGTAAATACTGGCGAACAAACTGATGGAACATATCATATCCAATGCGACGTTACCAATAAAGAAAGCGTTGAAAATATGGTCACCATAGCCACCGAGTTATTTGGAACTGTAGATATTTTAGTTAATAATGCTGGTGTAAACTTACCACGTTTACTTGTTGATTTCCGTGGCGAAAAGCCAGAGTATGAGTTAAGTGAAAAGGACTTTGATTTCATGGTTGCCGTCAATCAAAAAGGACCTTACCTTTGTGCTCAGGCAGTTGCGAGAGTAATGGTGAAAAATAATAAAGGCGTTATCATTAATATTTCTTCCGAGGCAGGTATGGAAGGATCTTCTGGACAAAGTGTTTATTCGGCAACAAAAGGTGCTGTCAATGGCTTTACCCGTTCTTGGGCAAAAGAGCTGGGGATATTCAACATCCGCGTAGTCGGTGTTGCGCCAGGGATCAATGAGCAAACAGGTTTAACAACAGACGCTTATAATGAAGCATTAGCTTACACACGTGGAGTGACAGTAGAAGGTCTTGGAACAGATTACAGCAAAACGATACCACTTGGACGACCTGGTAAATTGGATGAAATTGGTGAATTGGTCACTTATCTAGCTTCAGACCGTTCTAGTTATATTACAGGTACAACCGTTAATATTTCAGGTGGAAAATCCCGCGGATAAATAATGGCCTCAACCACTGAGATCCTTTCATCCCAATTATGAAAACGAGGGTGTTGGTTTTAGTAAGTCTTTAATTAACAAACAGGTGTGTTCGTATTATAAGGTTAGCCAGTTTATTTTACTGGTTGACCTTTTTTTAATGGAACCTATTATATCAGTAGCCAAGGTAGGATGGACGGATGCGAGGGACATGATCCCGTGAACGATAATTGTTGGACTGAATGTGGCAAATGAAAAAAGCCCCTCTCTATATGAGAAGGGCTTTTATCCGATATCCAAAGTGGTCACATATGATTGGTGCCCATTTTTAAAATTAGCCATTCGTTGAACAGTGACAAGTTCGCTCACTTCTAGTAAGTCTATTCATCATTCGCTTCGTTTGCGATTTGCTTTAAGTATCCTTTTGGAATGGACTGCGTCAAACGGAAATGCTTTGTATACGACTGATGAGATAGCAAGCACATCTGACATAGCAACACATGATATGGCTAACCTTTTTTCCTATTTCGTACTCTGTTTCAAACAAATGATGTGTTCATTTTAAATATCAAATAGATATTTTTGTTGTTATTTCCTAAAAACACCCTACTATAATAGTAGGAGGTAGCATTGCCATGAAAAGAATACTAGTGTTTCTAGCTACATTTATGTGTTTGTTATGGATTCTTGCACCATTTGTAAAAGGTCAATTTCAAGAGGAACCAAAAGTCTCGGAAACAAAGGCAGAAAATAAAAAGAAACTTAAACCCGAAAACGCTTCATCTAACGCTCATACACCTGTTCCGAAACAAAAAGTAACTGCAGCAACCATAGGCGCTGTGGGAGATATTTTAATTCACGATAGGGTGTATATACCCGCCCGCAAGTCAAACGGCTCGTATGACTTTAATCCGATGTTCCGATTTGTGAAGCCCTATCTGGGAAAAACGGATATTACGGTGGCTAATCAGGAAACGATGATTGGCGGGAAAGAAATAGGGCTTTCCTCATATCCTTCCTTTAATTCACCAGTAGAGGTGGGAGATGCTCTAAAGGCAAACGGGGTTGATCTCGTGACAATCGCCAATAACCATACACTTGACCGAGGAGAAAAGGCCATTTTGAATGCGCTTAACCACTGGAACAGTATTGGGATGCCTTATACAGGAGCTTATCAATCGTCTGAAGACCAGAAGATCATTCGGATATTAAAAAGAAACGATATTACCTTTTCGTTTCTCAGCTATACGTATGGAACGAACGGGATTCCTGTTCCTGCGGGGAAGCCGCATCTTGTGAATTTAATTGATACCATGAGAATCCAGACGGAAGTTAAAGAAGCAGAGAAAGTTTCAGATGTCGTTGTGGTCAGTCTGCATTTCGGCAAAGAGTATGAACGGTTGCCTAATGATGAACAAAAGCTGCTTGCTCAAACGACAGCTAATGCAGGTGCTGATATTATTATTGGCCACCACCCACACGTTTTGCAGCCTGTTTCATGGCTTACAAAACCAAACGGCGAACGGGCATTTGTTGCTTATTCCCTTGGGAATTTCTTATCCGGCCAGCAGGGAGATTACAAAGACATCGGCGGTATTATGCAAATTGGCGTAAAGAAAATCCAAACCGGGGATGATGTGAAAATCGAACTGCAAAATCCCAAATTCCTGCCAACCTGGGTCAACCGGCCATATGAGATCATTCCAATGAAAACCTTGAGTGATCAGTCTGACAAATATAACGAAATTCAAAAACATATGAATCAATTCATGCCTGAACTGTCATTTGATTTTTAATGAAGGTACAGTCTTTGGCATTGGAAAAAACTAATTGTTTTACATAATGAAAAAGCCACCGGCTATGTAGCCGGTGGACCGCATATTCCTCCTAATAAGGTAAACACTATTCACCATGTTCCAGCTAAACGGCTTGAACCAACAGACGAACACGACTTATTGACAAAGAACCTATTCCGCAAAACATATACGAAAAACTGTCATATGAGCGAACTATATGAGATTACATGTGGAAGAAGGAAATTCCAATTCTCTAAATTTTCTTCATAGTATTAACTCTCAATTCATACAATTGAAAATCTACAAAAGTATTTAATGGGAGTGGAATGCATGGGATCTAGAGAGTTAACAGGACGTGTAATCTTCAAAGGAGACCCCGGCTATAAAGAAGCCATTAAGAATTGGAACCCTTATGTTGATACTTTTCCTCTTGTCTTTGTTTTTGCACAAAATACCCTTGATGTAAGCAATGGAATTAAATGGGCACGTAAGAATAATGTACCCGTGCGTGTTAGAAGTGGCCGTCATGCTCTTGATAAGAACCTCTCAGTAGTAAAGGGAGGAATTGTTATTGATGTCAGTGACATGCAAAAAGTGCACTTAAATAAAAAAAAGGCAATTGCGACCGTTCAAACAGGAATTCACGTAGGCCCGCTTGTAAAAGGATTAGCTCGAAAAGGGTTTATGGCTCCGTTTGGAGACAGTCCAACCGTTGGCATCGGAGGAATTACGATGGGCGGTGGATTTGGAGTGCTCTCACGATCGATTGGTCTTATAAGTGATAACCTCCTCGCACTGAAAACAGTGGATGCAAAAGGCAGGATTATTCAAGCAAATAAGGACGAAAACAAGGATCTATTTTGGGCCTCCAGAGGCGGAGGAGGAGGTAATTTTGGATATAATACCGAATACACATTTAAAGTTCGTCCTGCCCCTAAAACTGCAACCGTCTTCAATATCATTTGGCCGTGGGAACAATTGGAAACAGTATTTAAAGCTTGGCAAAAATGGGCGCCGTTTGTAGACGAACGATTAGGGTGCATACTTGAGATTTACAGCAAAGTAAATGGTTTGTGTCATGCCGAAGGAATTTTCCAGGGTTCAAAAACTGAGCTCATTAAATTATTGAAACCTTTAACAAATTCTGGAACACCAACACAAATAGTTATAGAAACATTATCCTATCCAGACGCTATAGATTTCTTAGACCCTGACGAACCAATCCCTGGTAGATCTGATCAGAATGTTAAATTCTCCTCGGCTTGGGGACTTAATCTTTGGCCGGAAAAACCAATTTCAATCATGAGAAAATTTTTGGAGGAAGCCACTGGGACAGAATCCAATTTCTTTTTTATAAATTGGGGTGGTGCTTTAAGCAGAGTACCTAGCGACAAAACAGCCTTCTTTTGGCGTAATCCATTGTTTTATGTGGAATGGACTGCTAGTTGGGAAAATAAATCACAAGAAGCTATGAATCTTGCATCAGTTGAAAGGGTACGTAAGCTGATAAAGCCATATGTAACAGGTTCATATGTTAATGTTCCAGACCAAAATATTGAGAATTTCGGAAAAGCATATTACGGCTCAAACTTTGCAAGGCTTCAAAAAGTAAAGGCGAAATATGATCCCAAAAATTTATTTCATTTTCCACAGAGCATACCACCATCTTTTTAAATAGTTTATTCGTTCAAGATAAAATCCCTGCGTCTTGAACTGCACCTCAATTGTTAGACATCATCTAACAATTGAGGTGCAGTTTTTTTATGGGGAATTTACAGTCTTATTAAACTAACGGGTGCTTTACTTCTATAAGAGAGGTTGCTGAGGCAGCCTTTATCTTATGGAAACTAAAGGGGCAGTTTAGTTCAAGTGTGCTGTTTGTTCAAGGCTCTTTTCGTATTGCTTGTTGATTTTAAGTGAAATAACGGGTAATTTACTTTTTATAGTATTGTATAAACAGGAGCTTATTCAGCTAAAGAGCAGTTATCTTGAACGTTTAGATGGAAACGATTGAATTGTGCTTTATTAAAAGGGGTATTAACATAAATCGCTCACGGATAAATATTTTTCTCTTATTTTTGGCAATCTTATTTTTCGCAGGTATTATTCTTTTTTCATATAGGTTGTTTCTTTGGGGATTATTACCACTTATATTCTTGCTTATCCTCTACATCTCAACTAATAAATACCGTTCATCAGTTTCCTTGTTTATGTTCTTCTTATTAGGTACATTGGTGTATCAACTTGGAAGCAACTACATCAATGAATGGAGCATATCCATAGAAATGAAAACCATAATAAACAGAAGTTTGCTTATGTTTATTATGATTGGAACAGTGATTTCACTAATGTTATCTAAGCAGAAGATATTTTTCTTCGCACTATTACCAGATTGGCACAGACGTATCACAATGCCGTTTCATACAATTAAATTACCGTATTTTTTACTTATTGGGCTAATGGTATCGAGCACAATACTTATACCATTATTTAATCAAGAAATGAGCGATTTAAAAACAATATTACTTTTCGGTATATTGTTTGCCATCATAAACGCTACACTTGAAGAGGTAATTTGGAGAGGTATTATGTTATCAAGTTTAAAAAGAAATGTTTCCACCTTTTATGCTGTCGTAATAACCAGTATCGGATTCGGGTTACTACATATATCAATTGGAATTCCTGTAATAATAAGCTTACTTTTTTCTTTCGGAGGGCTTTTCTACGCAATCGTAGTTTTAAAGACCAATAGTATATATCCATCCATAGTTTTTCACATTGTTATCAACTTGGGTATGGTTTTCAATGGATGGATAATTTGAACTTATTCCGTACAAGGGAGCTTTAATGGAATAATCCATTTAAATGACGACGTTTAGAGTATAAAAGGCTCTGAGCCAGGTGCTTTACTTCATTAACAGGAGTTGCTGCGAGCCTTTTCTTATGGAACTAAAGAGGCAGGTCAGTTCAGGTATAAATAATATAATTTGTAATATGGATTTATTTAAAAGGAGGTTGTTTCAAATGCCAATCTGTCAGCACTGTGGCAATAAATGGGGTTGGATAGAGGCTTTTTTTAAAATGTTTACCTTTAAAAAAAAGTTAAGATGTCTATCCTGTGGTTCATCACAATACGTTTCCAAGAAATCTAGAAAGCTATTAAGCCTATTTATATTTATATCTTTATTGATTGTACCAGTAGTATCATTTGGTGTCCCTAAAGGTTATGTCTTAGCTTTTGAAATAGTTGTTTATGCTTTGGTTATTATTTTGATGCCATTTATATATAAGCTAAGTAACAAGGATGAACCGATGTGGTAGTCATTTAAGTAATGGGGTGCAGGATAGTTAAAGAAAATAAGAGTTATAAAGAGTGTTCTCGAAGGGGGAAGATTGTTGAATAAAAGGAATTTAGGATTTACCACAGTTGCTATTTTACTATTTGTTGTAATTTTAATATTTTATTTTAATGGTACTAAGCAGTTATATGGAAATGATAAAGAGTCCATAGTGAAAGTGATTAACTCAATTGAGGGATATGGAAATAAATCAATTGAAATTCTAGAGATAAAAGATTTTAATGACTTAAGAGTTGTAGCATTTTTATCTAACGATAGTCCGGGCTATATTCAATTTAATAAAAATAAAGATAGTAACTATAAATGGAATCATATAGAAGTTATGGATAACGAGACATTTAGTTCTTTCATGCCTGACCTTCCTATGTTTATGTTTGTTACTAATAATGAAAATGAAATTGCTAAAATGCAAGTAACTATAAATGGAGAGAAATTAGAGCAAGAGTTTACTCCTAATGAGGCAACTGTTAACTGGATGGACTTTCCTCAAACCGATAAAAATGAATATACATTTCGGAATTATAAATATTATGATAAAGATGGAAATCTAATTGAAGAAAACGAATAATTATTATTCAACTAAATGGTGCGTTAGCTGAAGATCGGAGCTGTCTTTAAGGCAGCTTTTTCTTTATGCAACTAACGGGGAAGGATAGTTCATTAAGAAATGTTATAATATCACTAATTTACCTTTGGATTCTCTATTGAGAGGGGATAAAAATGTTCATAAACAAATATAAGAATATAATGGTGGATTTTTTAGAGAGGAAGATTTCTGCAGATGAATTTCAAACACGTTATATGAAAAATTTCATAAAGTGGAATGATAAGTTCGATGAGACGTTTTTTGAAATACTGAATGGGGTGTTTGAGACAGCAGATTGTTACTGGCACGAGTGTCTTCCTGGACAAGAGACTTCCTTTGAAATTTCTGAACAACAACTAAGAAAAGATATAAATGAATCATTAATTAAATTAAATATATTGTTAGATAGCCGATAGCTCTTATTCAGCTAACGGGTACGATACTTCAATAAGAGGTGTCGTTTTTCTTATAGAACTAACTGGTGCGTTAGCTGAAGATCGGAGCTGTCTTTAAGGCAGCTTTTTCTTTATGCAACTAACGGGGCAGAGGATAGTTTAACAAGAAATAGTTAATAGACTAGATGCGATTCTTAGATTGATGAATCGCTTTTTTTCGTGATAATTTTAAAGATACTGTATACTTTTTAGCTCTTCTTACGTTATAAAGACGGGAGGAGGGAAATTCTTGAAGAGTCGGTTCTCGAATGACCAGTTAATTAAGGTAATGAATGAGCTATATTTCTATTTAAAAAAGCAAGGTGCTGATTCGGAGACAGCAAAAGACATTGTCCAAGAATCAGTTTACAAGTCGATGATACATATTGAGTCAATTGATACCGACAAATATAAAGCTTGGCTTTTTAAGGTAGCGATAAATTTGTATTATGATTACTGTCGAAAAAATCAAAAATCAAAATTCCTACTATTAGACGAAAATCTTGTATCTAATTCAAAATTGATTGAGGATTTAATGATTACAAAAGAAAATCAAAACCAATTAAAAAATACTCTTGAACGCCTACCATTGATATTTAAGCAATTACTCCTTCTTAAATACGATTTGGAATGGTCTTATCAACAGATTGCAGATTATCTAGAAATGAAACCAAGTGGAGTGAAAACATATTTAGCCCGTGCAAGAGCAAAATTTAAAGAAATATATTGGAGGGAAGAAAATGAAAGATCAAAATGAAGAAAACTTGAAATCAATTTTTGATGAAAACTCTTTAGATAAAACATTGAAAAAGGCAAAACGTATTACTTTCTTGAGGACACTTCTAATATCTGCAATTGTATGTATTCTTATAGTTTTTGGTGTTTATAGGGCTAATACTTGGTGGATGAATAAAAAAGGTAGTGAAATAGCTTCTAATCTAATTATAAGAGATGCAATAATGAAAGCTCCTAATACAATAATAAAAACGGAAACGATAGATATAGGGTTATTTAAAGGAACTATTAAACGGGAAGTGTATAAAGTTATTGAAAATAAAGTAATTCCTTGGGATTCCCAAGAGGTGAATTATGGATTAAAGGGATTTTATTCAACATCGTTTTCATCTTCCAGTACAAAGATTGATGATACCACTCAACTAAACTTTCCAAGTGGACAAAGGGAAATGTTATATTATGTCCCGCAATTCAAATACAAAACATATTCTAATGATTTATTAAAACTCAAAGAATACCCAAACGATAAATATATCGAAATGGCAATCTCCTTTGACAAGAGTTATTCATTAAATGAAGTTAAAAAAATGATGCCTAATTCAATCAAACCAACGTGGTTTTGGGTAAATAACTACTCGGAAAAATCCGATTTTAGAGATGCTCCTGAATCAGGACAATGGTTATTCGGAATATCAGACCCATCTTCAAAGTTAGGACAAGCATTAAGTACATCTAATGTGAAAAGTGAATCAGACTTCTTAAACCGTTTAAAGAAATCTAATGAGAATGACTACCAATTCATAAGTAATCGCCAAAAAGATGGTTTGATTATAGGTGTAGTTGTTACTGGAACAAAAGAAAATTTACTATTATTACAAGGACAACCTTATGTAAAGGCATCAAGTATAGGTGCCATTGTAGAAAAATATTAATATAAAAACAATTAGAATGATTTTATGTAGTTCTTAATCAACTAACAAGTGCGTTAGGTGAAGATCAGAGCTGTCGTTAAGGCCGCTTTTTATTTATGCAACTAAAGGGGCAGTTAGTTTAATAAGTTCAAATGATAAGATAAAAGAAATAATGGCGAATATAGGGGCGATTCAAAATGGATAACTGGAGAAATAATACGATTTGGTTTGAACAAATACCAGATAATCTTCAGTCTTACTTAAACTTGAAAGAAAATAAGTTTAATGAGATGCAGTTTGAAAAAATTGAGTATTTAACTCTGTGGCATCATAAAAAGAATAAGCAGGGTAACTTTGTTGGTATTCCTGAAAATCTCCTCTATCTAGAATTAAACTGGTCCAATATACAAGATTTCCTTGGGATGGAAAAAATGAATAATTTAAAGCGTTTAGAACTACATTATTGTACTAAATTACAAAATGATTTTGGTTTGTATGGATTAGCCAATACGTTAGAACATTTACATATTAATCAATCTAAGAAATTTGTACCAAATGACGAAATATTCTCTCTGAAAAATCTTCGGGTTCTGTGCCTTAATTCTTGCGGTCCCATTAAGAATTTGGATTTTTTAAATCAATTTCCTAATCTAATTGACTTTAGATTTGTTGATACTAATGTGTTAGATGGTGACCTATCACCAATTTTAGACCATCCAACAATCCGAAGTGTAGGCTTTCTGAATAAGAGACATTACAATATTAAAGATGATAAGATGGATGCTTTGTTAAAGGATAAAAATGGTGGGGAAGAATTTAAAACTGTTATCAAGTATGGAAAATATGAGACTTTTAGATATATTTATAACCTCAATTGTTAATGAACAGCCTTTATCTTATGGCACTAAAGGGGCAGGATAGTGCAGAAGGGAATTTCCTTATTCGAATTGTTCCATTAAATTGAGCAAATGTTAACGGCTAATCAATTTCTTTAATTGGTAACCCTGAGTATTAGTACATTTCCTTAACATAGTGAATAGGATAATTTAAAAAATCTTTGAAGGCGTTGAGAAAAATGTATGATGCCCCTTTTTCGTATCCCCACCAATATCAATATCAATATCAATATCCAAATCCTTATTATTTTAATGTTCCAATAAATAACAATGTAATACAGCCCCAATACTGGACTACACATGATGTTGCTAACCGATTTGATTTTTTTCAATCATCAATTGGAAGGAATGAAATCGGACTAAAGGATTATGGACAGAAACCATTTGTAATCAATATTAATGAAGTTACAAAACAAAACAATAACTACCGTACCGCATTATGGACAGGAAATCATTTTCAAGTTACATTGATGAGTCTTAAAGCTGGGGAGGATATCGGTTTAGAAATTCACCCTAACGTTGACCAATTTTTACGCATTGAACAAGGTCAAGGGATTGTTCAAATGGGCAAGAGAAAAGATAATTTAAACTTTGTACGAAATGTTTATGATGATTCTGCCATTATGATACCTGCTGGAACATGGCATAATGTAACCAATACAGGTAATATCCCGTTGAAAATTTATTCTATATACGCACCTCCACAACATCCATTTGGAACGGTTCATGTAACTAAAGCAGATGCTTTGGTTGCGGAACACCGTTCTGACTGCGATATGCACTATTCTCCAACAAAGTATCCAAATAGGATTCAAACAAATAATTTTAACATCGTAAAAACAAGATTTTCTAAAGAGGAAGCAGCAGCGATAGCTTTACTTTTAGGCATTGATTTTAATAAAAGCAAGTTTGATTTAGATGAGTTTTGGAGGGGAGTAAATACCGAGCTGGAACATGGAAAAATATCCAGCCAAACAAATGTAACTGGTGATGATCCTATTATAACGGGGAAAATTGCCCTAGCTCATCTTCGCGAGTTTCCTGATTACTACAAAAGACTAAAGGTGCTTGAGGAAGAAGCAAAAGCCTATTGGAACATGGATAAATAGAATGCCTAAATGATAAGAACAACTCATATTTTCAAGCGAGTTTGTGAAATGTTCCACTTAAACTAACGGGTGCGTTAGTTGATTAAGGAACACAAAAATGATCAATTTTTTTATAAATGAAATATCCAATAAAAAAATTATAAGGGCAGGTTTTGATCAATTTTTTTTCAAAACATGCCCTTTCTATTTATTCATTTATCAAGGTTTCTTGTATTAATTTGATCAAACTTTGTTTCAAAGCTATAGGAAAGCTATAAGCAGACGAACCAACAGTCCCTATTGCACAAAAAAAGCCTAATTTTCTCTATTAATTCAGAGTTAAATTGGGCTTTTTAATTGAAAAATATCTTAGCGTTGTAAATCCGCATTTTCCTGACTGTACCCCGATTTGAGCATAAAAAAACACTCATCTATAAAATGAGTGTCAGGAGGTCGAGTGTTAACACCGATATTCGGTGCTTTTTCTTACGACTAAGAGATCAGTAAATTATTTTACTTTAATGACTCCACATATGAATGAACCATTTCTGGGGTAACTAATTTACGAGTAGGTATTAGCCTTTGGTTTGCAAGAACATTGATTTGCATAGTGATTTGATTAATATGGTCTGTTGTAAAATCCTTTTCAGCCTTACATAATTCTATAGCTCCTTGAATATAATCTTCACGTTGTTGGTCTAATAGGGAAAATTTAGTAAAAAGTTGATTTTGTTTTTGAGCATGTAACGTAAGGGCTTTATGTACACTCATTGTCCTTCACTCCTATAATTTTTTCTATTTTTCTAATAGCTACTTCTATATTAACATCATCATTTTTTTAGCAATAGCAAAAACTATAAAAGATAAATCCAAAAGGTAGTTGTTTCACGCATCGGATGTGATTATGAATACGGACGAGTAAGCACCATTGATCAATCATTAGATTTACAGGAAGAGAAGTTAAAAGAATATGGCTGTGAGAAGATATTCATGGAGAAACAAAGTGGTGCTAAAAGTGATCGTGAGGAACTGATTAAGGCGTTAGACTTTTTAAGGGAAGGAGACAAGCTGGTTGTTTACAAAATAGACAGACTAGCTAGGAGTACATTTGATTTACAAAAGATTGCTAAGGAACTAGAAGAACGGGGAATAGCTTTAGTATTCATCAAAGAACAGATTGATTTTAGTACACCATCTGGAAAGCTAATGTTTACTATGCTGGGGGCTATTGCTGAGTTTGAACGTGATTTAATCAAAGATAGGACCACTGAGGGACGTGAAAGGGCAAAAGCTAAAGGAACTCATATGGGACGTAAAGGAAAGGACGAGAAGGACGTTAAAAAGGCTTTGAAGCTGTTTCAGGAGAGAGAATCTAACGGATTAAGTGTAAATGAGATAGCTAAAATGACAGGCCTTCCACGTTCCACTATTTACGCTAAAGCGAAAGAGACGAGACTTTAATAGTGTTAGCCTTTTTCTTTATGCAACTAACGGGGCAGGATAGTTCAACAAGGATAATGGTTATTTGTGGTAAAATTCAGAAGAGATGATTGTTTAATTTACAGGGGGGGTTCAAATGAGTGAAGATAAAGAAACACCTGAAAGAAGAAGAGAAAGACTAAGACAAGAAGAACTAAAAAGGAATCCTGGTGGGAGTCTTCACGGTGGAGGACTTCCAGATTTTGTAGGCAGTATGGGATGGAAAAGTACAGGAATTCTTATTCTTATAATCATAATTGGCTTTATTTTTGTATCACTCTTCTTTAAGTAACGGATGCTTTACTTCAATAACAGGGGTTGCTGCGGCAGCCTTTTTCTTATGGCACTAACGGGGCAGGTTAGTTCTAAAAGAAATTGGTTTATTATGGTATAATATTCAGGTTATTGTTTTCAACACTATGTTAGGGTGGATAATTTAATGATTCGAAATTTACATCCATCTTTTAGGAGGGAAGGCCTTTGTTTTCTTTGAAAAAGATCACAGTTGGACTCCTGCTTTTAGGTAGTCTTGCTGCTTGTGAGACAGAACAAGTCAAACATACTAAAAAGATAGATACCCAAGAAGGAATAACTAAGGAAGAACCCACAAGAACTAACAGTGTACCATCTTATGAAGTAACCAAGTATCATATTTACGGCGGTTGGATGACATATAAGACATACATAGTGATTTCATCTAATGGCGATGAGATAAAGTACGAAAATATCAAAAAGAAAAACGAAAAAAAGGATATCAGATACTTTAAATTAGCAGAATCCACGGGACACAAAATGACTGCGGTATCATACAGCAAAGAAAAGACCAATCGGACTTCATTTATAACTTTAGAGTTAAACAAGGATAGAACAGAATTAACTATCACTATGCCGAACGAAAAACCGGTCACCTACACAAAAGCAATGATGGATCCGGAAGAGTTTAATCCTGAATTTGAGTGGTGAAAAATTATGCGGAAAATGGTACTGAACTAAAGGGGCAGCATTCCTGTATTAACTGAAATACTAAAAAGTTTGTGAAAAAATCTACTTAAACTAACGGGTGCGTTAGCTGAAGAACGGAGCTGTCTTTAAGGCAGCTTTTCTAATGGAACTAAAGGGGCAGAATAGTTGAAGAAATGATATTATTATGGAAAAAAGTAACATGACATTTGGAAAGGTTGAGAAAAATTGGAGGTTTGGAAATTAAGTGAAAAAGTATCGAAAATTAGCGATGTAATACCTTATTATTTTGGTAGTCTATTCTTGTCTTGTATCTCTTTTTCTGTTTTTATAATTGTAGTTAGTGGAGAACCCTCTTGGTTGCAGTTAATGCCTGTTATTATTTATTCTTTTTATGTTGTTATACCTTATTTACTTTTTGCAGTACCCTTGCAAATTATATTTAATAAACGCCCGAGAAAATTTAATGTGTTTTATCTTTTAATTTACACGGTACTTTCTTTTGTAGCAGTATTTTTATTTAATGTAATGTTATTTAGAGTTGAACCTACATATTTAGTTAAAACCCAAATATATTACGGTTTTAGTTTTGCAGCAGCTGCTATTTATTGGTTTTGGGATTCTGTCTTCTTACAAAAGAAAAACTGAAATATCCTAGTTCTTCAGCTAACAGGGTGCGTTAGCTGAAGCTCAGAGCTGTTTTTAAGGCAGCTTTTTCTTATAGAACTAAAGGGGCAGCATTCCTGTAATAACTGAAAATGAGGTTTGAACGAAAAAAGACCTCTTGATAAGATGAATGTGTCCTGAGCTGCCCAGCTAAAAAGGACAATACATCTATTTGGAGGTCTCACAATGAATTATAACCAAAATCATAAAATCTCTCAAATTACTTCTGAAACCTTAATTGTCGGAGTAGATATAGCCAAGCACAATCATGTCGCGAGAGCACAAGATTTTAGAGGATTGGAACTAGGTAAAACGTGTTTCTTTGAAAATACGAAAGCAGGATTTCATTCGTTTCTAGATTGGATTACCCAACTTGTTAAAGGGTGTAAGTTAAATCAAGTGATTGTAGGCATGGAGCCAACCGGTCACTACTGGTTAAATCTAGCTCATTTTCTAAAAGAGAATAATATTAAGTTCGTATCTGTCAATCCACTACATGTTAAACGAAGTAAAGAATTAGACGATAATTCACCTACAAAGAATGACGTGAAAGATGCAAAAGTCATCGCACAGTTAGTCAAAGACGGAAGATACGCCGAACCAACAATTCCACGAGGAATTTATGCAGAACTCCGAGTGGCCAAAAAACTTCGCGATCTTCTCAACGTTGATTTACAGGTCGTTCAGGGACAAGTTCATAACTGGCTTGATCGTTACTTTCCCGAATTTTTGACGGTGTTCAAAAGTTGGGAAGGCAAGGCAGCTATTCATTTTCTAAAGCTAGAAGCTTTGCCACATGAACTTGTAAATTATACGGATGAAGAGCTCTTACTTTCCTTAAGACAAGTGGTAAAACGCAGTATAGGCTTAAAGAAGATACGAGCACTTAAAGAAGCAGCCAATCGTTCGATTGGTATTCGTCAAGGGGCAGCTATGGCGAAATTAGAGTTGAGAGCTTTACTAGAGAAGTATGATTTTATTCAAATGAAATTCGAAGAAATAGATCATCAATTAGATCAGTTATTAGACCATATCCCAGGTGTCACACAGATGTTAGAGGTGTCAGGAATCGGTCGAGATACAGTAGCAGGTTTTTTCGCAGAGGTCGGCGACCTCAGAGACTATCAACATCCTCGCCAAATCGTAAAATTAGCAGGTTTAAGTTTAAAAGAAAACACATCCGGAAAGCACAAAGGTCAGACCAAGATTACCAAACGGGGACGAAAGAAATTAAGGGCTCTCTTATTCCGGGCAGCCATGATACTGGTGGCAAAGAACAAGGCTTTTAAAGCTCTTCATATATATTACACAACACGTTCTCACAACCCCTTAAAGAAAATGCAATCTCTGATAGCTTTGTGTAACAAGCTTATTCGAATTCTGTTTTCAATCGGTAAAAAACAATTTACGTTTCAAGAAGACAAGATGTTAAAGGATATCCCTCATATGGCAACATTTGTAGCACATCAAACAGTCGCATAGTTCATCGGATTTTTATGGTTACACGGTCATTTAATTAACACTTATTTAAAAGTGAAGCACGGATTAGTCGGCAAAGCAACTAACGTGAGGACTTAGATCCTGTGGGGCAGCATGACCGACATCCACCTCATGGAAAGGTTGAACGAAGGAATGTAGGAGCATCGACTCTGTGAGACATGGGAGGGTTGACCTCCATGAGACATGTGGATATCCTAAAGTGCGATCATAACATTACTTAAACCAATTTTTTCCTATGATTGGCTAGTTTAGCATACACTTTTTTCGATAAATCCCTATCCTAGAGGAGTAATGCCGAGCTTACATAGATAACGGTTAATGATATGACTATGAAATCCTAAGAATTCTAGAGCAATCGTGAGATTGTGTTTAGTTTATTGAGGGAGTTTAGTTCATTAATAACTCATTTATGAATTGATTAATGATAAAATAATGGAATAATTTCCTTGATTAAATGGGGTAAAGAAATGTATTGGAAATTAAGAATTCCTCTTTTTTTGTTTGTTATGGGTGTTACATCTGGTCTTTATCAAAAGTTTCCTAACCTTTTTCTTGTAAATACATCTTATTTTATAAGAAGTGTTGTATATATTGGCCTAATTGGAATCATCTTTACTATTTTAGAAAATTCAAAAGTGAATGAAAAAAAAGTCCATATCATTATTGGGATGGTGTTAATTTTTTCAGGAATTTTATTTGATAGTCTAATGGTGTAAAGACCATCCTTAATCAACTAACAGGTGCGTAGCTGAAGATCAGAGCTTTCTTTAAGGCAGCTCTTTGCTTATGGAACTAAAGGGGCAGTTTAGTTTAACAAGAACAACTGATAAAATAACAATAAGTTAATTCAAGAAATTTAAGAGTGAAAATAAAAAATAATGGGGGAAGAGATAATTTGGGGAGACGTACAAAAACAATCTCAATTTTTGTCATATCAATGATTTTTATATATGCAATATTTGCAAGTATAGAAACTGTAAATCTAAGTTCTAAAACTGTCGATGAAGCCTTTGAAAAATTCATAAATAGCGAATTTAAGACTGAAGTTGCTCAAAATGAAATTGGCGATAAAGAATTTTACCGAATTGGTAATTATACATTTGTGCCATTTGAAGTTGGTAATAATGTTTCATTAGTACAGTTTGAAAAAGGGAAATTTGGTTGGAAACAAACATATTATTCTCAAGATGAAGATAGAGGTTATTCATATTCAAGTGTTGTTGATGAGTTAAATGAAGATATTCTTTTACACGGTGTCATACCAAAAGATATAGTTACTGAAACGAAGACCATAAAAGTTAATGGAATAGATGCAGATATTGTTATGCTCAATGATAAAACTAGAATTTGGATATTGATGAACAATAATAATCAAAAGAACTTCTCTAACATAAATATAGACTTCTTAGATAATGTTGGAAATATAATCGGTAAAATATAAATACAAATATCATTTCTAAAGGTAGTTGCTATTATTGTGAATAAGTACACTTAAACTAACGGGTGCGTTAGTTCATTAGTGAGCTGTAACGATCAGCTCTTTTCTCATGGAGCTAACGGGGTAGGATAGTTTGAATAAGATATAAATAATTTTGTGGTAAAATATAGATCAAGTGGCTATAAAAGGGGGATGTTTAATGAAATTCTTAGTGTTCTTTATCATTCTTATTATTTTTTCTCTCTTTATAGATAAATTTTTAAGGAAATGGCTCGGTGTAGAAAAGAAAAAGATATCAGAAACTTCTGGTAAGAACATTGACCGTTGGGGAAGAGGTATAATTCTATTCATTTTTTTATGTACTCTTCCCTTTGCAGTAGAGGACAGAAATGTTATAAAGTGGTATTGGATATGCTTTTTAATTGTATCAATGGGTTTTCAGTTGTTTATGGAGTGGAAGTACCTGAAAAACTCAAAAGAATATGTCATTACAGTCATTACACTTACTTACCTATTGTTAGCTTTAGGTATCATGTATAATGTAGATTATTTTATTTAACGAATTGCTAGTTTTTGTGAAATAGGGGGTTGCTGCGGCAACCTTTTTCTAATTGAACTAACGGGGCAGGATAGTTAAAGAAGGAATTTCCATTTTCCGCACAAATGAACAGGTGTTAAATGGTATGATTAAAAAATTGTACCAACATAATTTTTAGGGGGAAATATATTCTTGAAGATAGTTAGAATTATCTTAGCAATAATTGTTCTTGCTTTATCAGCCTATCAGATAATTACTCAAAATTTTGAGTTGATGCCGTATTCTATGTTGTTCTTAGGGGCAATTATGTTAGTAACAGGAATAGCCGAACTTCAAAAAGATAGAAAAGGATTTTATATGAGCATTGTATGCTCTTCATTTCTTTTCTTTGTTTCCATACTGGGTTTTTTAATGAACTAACGGGTGCGTTAGTTCATTAAGGATCAAAAAATAATCAAGAAGATTAAAAAAATAGGTTGTGTTCGAAAAAGGGGAGGGTATAGATATTGCCTTCCCCTTTGTATTTACAGATAAATTAATGACTGTATATAATGTACTCGATTTTGTATCTCAAAATTGATAGAGATTGAATTGGTGCGGTTTTGAGTGGATTAATAACTCTATGTACTCAAATTCATGTCCCCAATGTACTTATCTTTGTGTCTTCGTACAATTGTGTTATTAATTCAATGACTCTAGTGTGGAGTTTTCCTTGTTCAACTAACGGGGCAGGATAGTGGAATAAGAAGTCTTTGTAGTAGTAAGTATATGGTACATTAAATGTAATCAAATTAAAGGGTCAAATAAATTTGTGACTGTAACTGGGTTTTGGAGATGAATAAATAAAATTAGAAGGAGAAATTAAATGATAAAAATCGACGTAGATTTAGTTTCGAAGTTAATAAATAGCCAATTTCCAAATTGGTCTAATTTGGAAATTAAGCCTGTTAAAAAAAGTGGAAATGATAATAAAACTTTTCACTTAGGCAACAGTATGAGCGTTAGGTTACCAAGTGATGAAGCCTATGTACCTCAAGTTGAAAAAGAACAAAAATGGTTACCCATTTTAGCCAAGCATCTTTCAACACTAATACCTGAACCATTAGCTAAAGGAGAACCAAGTGAGGATTACCCACATCCTTGGTCAGTCAACAAATGGTTGGATGGAGAGACGTTAACTTTAGAAAATATAGATGATTCAAATCAATTTGCAAATGATTTGGGGGGATTTTTAGTTGAATTACAATCTATTGACGCCAGTGGAGGTCCCTTAGCTGGAGAACATAATTTTTATAGAGGCGGAGATATTGTTGTATACGATGATGAGTGTAGAGATGCCATTAATAATAATGTAAATACTTTTAATAAACACCTATTGAAAGAAATTTGGGAATTGGCATTAAATTCAAAGTGGGCTGGTGACCCAGTTTGGGTCCACGGTGACATAGCCCCAGGAAATATATTAGTTGACAATGGTAAATTGTGTGCGGTTATTGATTTTGGGATATTGGGAGTAGGAGACCCTTCTTGCGATGCTGCAATGGCTTGGACTTTTTTTGATGATAGTAGCAGAAAGACATTTAAGAATGCATTGAATTTTGATGCAGAAACTTGGAATAGAGCAAGAGGTTGGGCTTTATGGAAGGCTTTAATAACCTACAACTATAATAAACAATCTAACAAAGCAGTCGCAGATGAACAATGTAATATTATAAAAGTAATCATTAATGATTATGAAACTGAAAGATAAAGGCATTAAAATAGAATTTTTTATTGCACTAACAGGTGCTTTACTTCATTACCAGTAGCTGATCATCAGCTCCTTTTCTTATGGAACTAAAGGGGCAGGTTAGTGGAATAAGCAGGAAATAAATAACAATATATTCTTATGCTCTTAATAACTACCTATTTTAAGATAAATAAATCCGAAAAGAGGTATTGTTGAATAGAGTGTTGTTGCAGTTGCAGGTGGTTTCATTGTTGGTTTTTCGGTTGGTTTTATTTATCTTCGTCTTGAGAAACTAATAAAGTTAAGAAGAACCACAAATGAGGATTTTTAAAATCAAATGAGCATAAATACAGTCTTTTTTAATTAAATGTCTGAATAAGGGTGATTACAATGGTAAAGGGAACTTTATACTTTTTGGGGTATTTTCTATTATTTCCAATAATTTTTATGATTAGCTTTTTTTTATGGAGATTTGTTATTCAAGGTAATGATCTATGGATGGTTTTAACAGATTCTTTATCGATTTTAGGGTTATATTATTTATTTACGAGCATTTTATTTAGCTTTTTTGTTAAACGATTTAAAGAAAAGAATGAAGCCTTTTACAAATGACCGAATTTCTATTCATGTAAGGAATTCAAATTCAATTCCTTCAGATGGTTACTGTTTATAAAGGACTGACAATGAAAACCTATTTTTATTGAACTAACGGGTGCGTTAGCTTAAGATCGGAGTTGTCTTTAAGGCAGCTTTTTCTTATGGAACTATCGGGGCAGTTTAGTTGAAGAAGAATAATGGGTTATTATGGTAATATGAGATTATAGGGGGGCTATCTAAATGAAAAATTTAATTATTGGTATCATAGTTTTATTGGTACTTTGGCTAATACTTCCGTTATTTAATATAAACTCATCATATTTAATTCCTAATGTAATTGAATGGGCTACAAAGTTCATACTTCCGTGGATAGTATTGTATTGGATTATCAGACTCACTAAAAATTTAGAAAAAATTTAATAGCCTTTATTGAACTAAAGGGTGCTTTAGGAAGGTTGCTGAGGCAGCCTTTTTCTTATGGCACTAACGGGGCAGGATAGTTCAACAAGGAATTTCCATTTTCTACACAAATGAAAAGGTTCTATCATTCGATGAAACTAAAAAGTGATTACAACGTAACAATATTAGACGTAAAAGGAGGGATACAGATGGCACATTGTACTAACTGCAACTACAAGTGGAAAACTAAAGAAATTTGGTCGCTCGGATTTTCAAAGAAGGGGAAAAACTGTCCTAACTGCGGAAATAAACAATATATTTCATCCAAGACTCAACGAATATTTACTTTAGGTTATTTAAGTCTTGTATTTATTGTGTTTTTTCCATTTTTCATCAAATTGAGTGATAATGATGAGCCTTTATGGTAGATATAAAAAAAGATAAAGGGTATTTTACATAGGATAGCAAATGCTGACCTATTCTTAATTGTCACTTGATTTGATCTGGTACTAATAGAGTAGCATTAGATTACTTTCTTAATAAACTAACGGGTGCGTTAGCTGTAGATCAGAGCTGTCTTTATGGCAGCTTTTTTATTATGGAACTAAAGGGGTGTCCAACGCCACGTTAACTTAATAAATCAAAGACATTTATTTTGTGATTTTCTCTTTTGTATCGCGTTTTACTTTTAATTTATATAAGATAATAGTCCATATTAAAGTACAAATAATCAGGGGCGTTAGAAGTAAGAGAATGAAATTAGTATTTACGCTAGGTTCTGAAAAAGGGTGACTATAATAATTAGCAGATAATTTATCTTCTTTAATTCGTTGGAACTGACTTAAAAAGTATAAATATCCACCTAATAGCAAGGAAAATAGGGAAGGAATGAATAGTAACCAATTTTTTTTTGCAAAAGCAAATAAATAAACCATAACCAAACTTACTATGGCACAAATTAGACAATATGAAATTATGATGAACATAAAAGCGCTCCTACGATTTTTACCTATATTATATAATAACTAGATGATATATCTATTTAGAAATTATAACATTAGCAACAATCTTATGAATATCACACTTAAAAACCATAAATAAATCCACTGTATAATTTTGCCTTTTCTTATGCAACTAACGGGGCTGCATAAGGAAGTGGTTTTTTATGGTAAAGTTAACTTAATTATCTTCATTAAGGAGTCTACCTGCAATATAGAAAATAAATTAGGAGTTGTTTTTATGTTTGACATTGCCTTGATTTTGATTATAGCTTCTGCTGGGGGAGTTATTGCTATTACCGGCTTCCTCGTTATATTAGGTCGAAGAATTTCAGAACCTAAGAAAGAACTTCAACAAAAAATCGATAAACTAGAAGAAGAGGTTCAAATATTAAAAAATCACAAATAAAAACTAGCTTTAATGAACTAACGGGTGCGTTAGCTGAAGATCGGAGCTGTCTTTAAGGCAGCTTTTTATTATGGAACTAATGGGGCAGTTTAAATTAAGAAATATTTCCATTTTAAACTTATTTAGAGCAAGGTTATTTCTTGCTTTTTTCTTTGTGTTTTAAAGTTTTTTTTATTCAAAAGAGGTATTTTTTATTGAAAAATAATACTTTTAGTGTAAAATTACACTAAAAAGGAGTATTTAGTATATATGGAAAAAGAAGAATTCATCAATTTAATATCAGAAAAAATGAAACTTGTCCGAACAGAACAAGGTTTTTCTCAAGATAAGATGTCTGAAATTCTAGGAATTTCAAAAAAAACACTAGTTCAAATTGAAAAAAGAAGAACAGAAGCCAATTGGACCACCGTTGTTGCATTTTGTGCTTTGTTTAATCATAGCCAATTGCTGATATCATCAATTGGTGACAATCCAATTGATTTTGTTCAGTTAATAACTAGCAAAAATGGTGGTACGCCTAAAGAAAAAACAATGGGTGGTAAGATATGGTGGAAAGAAATCGAGTATAGAGGGGATTTTCGTTTGCAACAAAATTTGATTAGTAACCATTACCGTATATTGGATCAATATGATTATCGTTGGCATAGTTCTTTTAATAAAGAAGAGAGTTTAAGTCGTTTAAATGAATTACAGGCGGTGGGGACTATGGAGATAGACAAAGGTATAGGGATGGGGATATATGAAGAATAAGATTTTGCTTGTTCTAAGAAAAATAGTAATTGGTATTCTAATAGTCTGTTTATACTGTTTTCCTTTTGTTTATTTTTCAATGCACCAAGATTTTGCTAACCGTTCAATGCTTGGCTATTTGATTATGATTGTAGTGACTTCACTTCTTGCTTTCTTCGGCAAACTCTTTAATAATTCAATCTCTCTTATTATTGGTAATATATTATCTGTAATAATTTCATTTAATTTCATAAACGAGATGACAGGGAACGAACGATGGGGTGGCTATTTTAAGCCACTAACTCCAAATCAATTATTAATCTTGGTTAGTTTTTTGAATTTGATTCCTCAGTTCTTCGCTATGAAGTTAGCAAATAGACACAAAAATAAAGTTAAAGATTAATTTGATTAAGAAGAGTAATTTCTTTGAACTAGAAGTTACTCATTTCTTTAATAAATATCAACAATATTCAATATCATAGCCTACATAAAAAGAAAAAGTAAAAAAAGCCTACTTCCTTAAATAGCAAGGATCGTAGGCTTTCTTTATTCTAGTCGTACCGATTTGAAAAAAGTTTAACCGTTTTTCTTATGGAACTAAAGGGGCAGGATAGCTGAAGATAGAAATGGTGTGATTTGGATAAGAGTAGAGTTTGGAGGTGAAGTATGGAAATTTTAAAAAACGCTAAAATATTAAATACAATCTGTATACTTCTTGTTACTATTCATATGCTTGTTTTGTATGCGTTGGTTTTTATGACAGATAAATTGGATACAAGGTTTGGACAAATATGCTCTCTAATTGCATTGGTGTTAGGAATTTTGTTTTGCTATAATGCCTTCAAAATAAAGTCACCATTACGCCATACCTTGCTAATCACAACGTTTTTTATGTCGTTAATAGGTGCGTTAATCCTTCTTGTATTCTTGATTGCTTGTTTTTAAAAGGAGTGTTTTATGCCCCCTTATAGCATCAATCTATACGAAAATACCCAAAATAAAAAAGCATAGTTTTTCAACTAATGGGTGCTTAGCTTTAGAACAGAGCTGTCTTTAAGGCAGCCTTTTCTTTATGCAACTAATGGGGCAGAATAGTTGTATAAGAACTATGAACCAAATTTTGTTAATATCCCTTGATATAGGATAGAATTAATATATTAAAACAAGATTATATTTGGAGGGAAACCATGAAAGAAAGTACAAAAAAAGAAATTTATTCTTGGGTAAAATCAATTGTCTTTGCATTCATCATCGTTTTTATTTGTAGACAGCTTCTTTTTACACCTACAACTGTATTGGGAGCATCAATGTCGCCTACCTTTCAAGATCAAGATAGAGTAGTTGTAAGTAAAACGACTGAAATTCAACGGTCTGATGTGATTGTATTCGATGCACCAGATGTTGATGGTAAAGACTATATTAAGAGGGTAATAGGTCTTCCTGGAGATAGTATTGATATGAAAGATGATGTGCTCTATATTAATGGAAAAGCCGTAGAGGAACCGTATTTAAATGCAAATAAAGAAGATAATCCATTTAATAAACTGACAGAGGACTTTTCATTGCAAGAAAAAACTGGAGAGTCCAAAGTGCCTAAAAACATGTTATTTGTGATGGGGGATAATCGTTTAAATAGTAAGGATAGCAGGATTTTCGGATTTATTTCCTACGACTCGATTGTTGGAGAAGTGAAATTTCGATTTTATCCATTACAAGAAATCGGTATACCTAAATAGTTGCCAAGGCATTCTTTTCTTAATGAACTAACGGGTGCGTTAGCTTAAGATTAGAGCTGTCTTTAAGGCAGCCTTTTCTTTATGCAACTAAAGGGGCAGGTGAGTTTTTTGTTAAATTACATCATTTTTATTATAGCGTTTTTAATTATTGCAATAGTGTTTGAACGTTGGTTGAAGAAGAAATTAAAGATTGGCAAAAGTAAGGGTCATTTTTACAAAAGTGTTAATAAATTTCAGAAGTGGATTGAAATGTCTATGCTAATAGCGTTTCTTATCTTAATATGGTTTGTTGATAATACTATCCCCTTGCTTATTGGCTACTTCCTTATTTCATTAAGTTTTCGTACTTTCATGGAATGGAAATATAAAAGAGAAAAAAAGGAATACATTTTAACTCTATACTCTATGTTTATTTACCTTTTTGTTTTGGTCACAGGCTTTTACTTAATTTAATATTATCTAAATAAAAACAGCCCCAATAAGGGACTTTTTTTACTGTGTCCTTATGAACTAACGGGTGCGTTAGCTGAAGATCAGAGCTGTCTTAAGGCAGCTTTTTCTTCTTTAACAAACAGTGTTATTGTTTAATGAAAACTCTACTAATCTAGTATAATAGATCTTCTTTTGACTATACTGTCTATTAATATGGTATAGATTGGAGAGAAACAGGTATGATCTTAACTGATGTATGGGGTTTATATAAGGCAGATAAGCAAATCCAAGGTTATTCTCAACAAACATTAAAGGCCTATTACGTCCAATTTAACTTGTTGGTGAATAGTTTTGGAAATATATCCATTCAAGAACTGTCAACTAATTCTCTTAAAGTTTATCTGGGAAAAGCAGCTGAAAAGCTTAAGCCATCCAGTCTGGGTCACAGAATTCGATTTATTAAATCTTTATTTAGATGGGCTCAGGATGAAAATTTAATTAATGGAAATCCTGCTTCCAAAATCAAGGAACCAAAATTAGAATTAAGGGTACCAAAATACTTGTCTGAAGAGGAAATTGAACATTTGCGGGAAGCTTGTCATACAACATTCGAAAATGCTTTATTTGAGTTTATGTATTCAACAGGATGCAGAATTGGTGAAGCAATAACTCTAGATAAGGCCTCAATCAATTTCTCTAATCAATCAGCAATCGTTTTAGGTAAAGGGCGTAAAGAACGAGAAGTATATTTCAATACTCGTTGTGAAATATGGTTGAAGCGATATTTAAGTGAGCGAAAAGATCATGAGGAAGCACTATTTGTGACAACACGCGCACCCCATCGAATGAGTATTTCTCAAGCGAGGAACATTTTAAAACTGGTAGCAAAGAGAACGGACATTAAAAAGAGCATTCATCCCCACCAGCTTAGACATAGTTATGCCACAAATTTATTGAATAATGGAGCTCCTCTAGAAGTGATACAAAATTTAATGGGTCATGAAAAAAGTGAAACCACAAAAATTTATGCATATCTAAGTGGTGCAATGCGGAGAGACTTGTATAGAAAGTATTTTTAAGGGACCAAGGGTCCTTTTTATTTTGTTCTTAATAAACAATCGGGGCAGAATAGTTAAACAGTACACCTATAAATTCAGTCCTCCTTAATATAAAATAATTTTAATATATACATTTTTATACAAAATAGGGGTGGGTGGAGTTAGTGAATATGGTTTGTGAGTCAGAAAAATTGGATGATTATCTACTTGAATTAAGTGAAGTTAATTATTCTAACCCTATAATTAGAGCAAAGGTGGATGACCTTTTCGACCCTTCTCAAACAGAAATTGAAAAAGCAAAAGTAGCTTTTGAATTTGTTCGTGACGAAATTTCTCATTCTTGGGATATTCAAGGGAATCGTGTTACTTGTAATGCATCAGATGTATTAGCCTATAAAGAGGGGATTTGCTATGCAAAATCAAATCTATTCGCATCCTTATTACGGTTGCAAGGCATACCAACAGGTTTCTGCTATCAAAGATTGATGTTGTTTGATACACCGGAAAAGGGGTATTGTATTCACGCTTTAAATGCTGTTTTCTTAAAATCAATTAATAAATGGGTAAGATTAGATGCTCGTGGAAATAAAAAGGGTATTGATGCTCAATTTTCAATTGATGAAGAAAAATTAGCATTTCCCACTCATGAGGAATTGGATGAAAAGGACTATCCAGTTATCTATACAAAGCCACATCCCAAAACGATAGCTGTATTAGAGGAACATAATGATGCAATAGAAATGTATAAACATCATTTACCTGAGAGTTTATAGTTATTTCACTAACAGGTGCGTTAGCTGAAGATCGGGGCTGTCTTTAAGGCAGCTTTTTTGTATGAAAACACATTAGTAAAAAAGCCATGCTAAAATAAACCCTCCATATTCTCATTTTTTTTTTGATGGGGGTAAATGTACTATTTCGTTATTTTAACTGGTTATGCAGTTTGTTGTTCAGATGGAGCGATTGTATAGCCTTTCTTTTTTAGGTATTCGATCATTTTTAATTCTTTGTTATTTTGTTTATCTTCAAGGTAATTTAGCCTAGTTCATGATAAGGTTCTCCTGTTTTTAAGATGTTGTAAGCAATAGTTAATAGTAAATGGGCAGAAGCGATTCGTCCCTTCATTTTTCCTTGCCGTTTGGTAATCCTTTTTCGATGTGAAGCAATTCGATTATTTTGCCTTGATGTCGCTAATACACATTCTACGGCCATCGTTTTTAAAGCTTTATTTCCTTGTGTGGTTTTACTCGTTTTTTTTTACCAGCACTTTCGTAATTTCCAGGACTCACACCAGCCCAAGAGGCAAGATGTTTAGCTGATTTAAATACGGACATATCTACAGCCATCTCCGCAATAAAAGTAGCTGCGGCAGCTTTGTTCACACCAGGTATACCATCCAATAACTCTACTTCCTTACGATAAGGAGACAGGAGTTGATCGATTTGTTTTTCCAATTCTTCTATGGTTTGTTCTAAATAACTCATATGCTCCCAATGGTAACTCAACATATCACGATGATGACGGCGAATACGGCCATTAATTGCATGGGCAATGTCAGTAATACTTGCTTTTGCTCGCCAATCCACCATTTTTCGGAGACCATCGGTCTCTATTTTTTCACCGTTTAGAATCGCTTCAAGGATACGGCGGCCCGATACACCGAAAATGTCTGATAGAACGGATGTTAGCTTGATATTAGCATCTTGAAGAATTTTGTGAATGCGATTCTGCTCTGAGGTGCGATGATGAATCAATTTTTTTCGATAATTAAGATGCGGACTTATTGAAAGCAATTTTGTCACCAGAGAATATTCGTGATTTACGAGATCTTACTCAAGCTTGGCAAGCCATTCGGCATCTTTCACATCAGTTTTACGCCCTGGAACATTTTTGACATGTCTGGCATTGGCCAGAACAAGGTGAAAAGAATCTTCGAGTATATTCCATATTGGTTTCCAGTAGACTCCAGTACTTTCCATCACAACATCGGATACCTGAAGGGTAGCGAGCCAATCACTTAAAGCCAAGAGTCCCGTTGTTGTAGTTGAAAAAGTTTCAATAGAGGTTTTTGGCTTTTTATCTAATGAACCAAATAACACACAGGCTACTACTGTTTCTTGGTGTACATCTAGGCCAGCACACCGTTCAATCATTGCTTCCATTAGGAGAATCACCTCAAAAAAGATTAACAATACATATGACAGGAGATTTGTTACAAAAATTTTTGTATACGTACTAGTAGTACACTAAATGGTTCTTCAATCCTGTCACAACCAGTTTCTTATACAGGGTATCTTCCTTAAGATCCACCAAAAAAAGCTCAGCCTGGTTGTATTGTTATCATCCATTATCGTCAAGGGGTTAATGGGTTAGACTCTATTTTTGAGTGTAGATTTTCGTAGTAGATGGTGGCGGCGAGGAGCGCCGCCATAGGAGTTTCTTATGGAACTATCGGGGCAGGTTAGTTGAATAGTACAAGGGATAAGATACACAGGAACATATTTCCAATATGGTACAATGATTTTAGGGATACCACCAACAAAACGCAGAAAATGTTTTCCGCGAAATGTTGGTGCCCCTCTTTATATATTAATGACTCTACTACAAGTTTGAGCAATATGATTATCATGGGTAACAATAACAATTGTGTTACCCTCGTTATTAAAATCCTTTAACATTTGAATAATGACATCCCGATTTTCTATATCTAAGGAGCCTGTAGGCTCATCTGCTAGTATGAGTTGGCTTTCTTGTAAATATAGTTTTAGCATTGCTATTCTCTGTTGTTCCCCTCCACTTAGCTTATATACATGTTTATCCATAAGTTTCTCTAAATGGAGCATTTTTAGTGCTTCTTTAATTTTTTGTACTCTTTCATTTTTAGACAACTTTTTGTACTCTAATGCAATATTTAAATTCCATTTTACTGTCTCATCTTCTACCAAACCATAATTTTGAAATAAATAACCAATCTTATTACGTCTTAATAACATTGCCTCTTTCGAGTGGATATCAACATTCTTTTTATTAAATAAATATAAATCTCCCTCAGATGGTTTTGAGATTAATCCCATTATATTTAATAGTGTAGTTTTGCCCTTACCACTCTTACCCATGATTGCTACCATTTCACCATCATTTATAGAAAAGTTAATGTTTTCAATTACCGTATTTCCATTAAACTCCTGACATATGTTTTCTAATCTTACTATCTCCAAGTTAATTCCCACCATTCATTACTTTATATACGTCTTTAACTATTAGCTTATTATACAAATAAAGCATAGATGCCAAATCATATAAGATAAACAACAAATAAATGAAAATATTTACATTTAAAATATACCAAACACTCGAAACACCGATCATAAAAATAATCATTACTAAATTAGCCCTTAAATTCTTTAGTAAATGATACCCTTGCATATATCTTGCAGCATAACTTCTACCATTTACAATCATATCTATATAATTTGATATATAAATGATAAAAATTAATACAATGATAAATAAGAATACAAAAAGCTTTGCTTGGTCAAATAGAAATTCATAACTACTGAAAATAGATTCAAACGGGGTCAACAAGTTATGTGCCATATATAGATTATCTAAATCATACTGAATCAACATACTTTTAAATTCTTCCCTATCATTTAACTTAAAAGCCAGCTGGGAAGATCCTAGCATATCGAAATAAAAACCACTTCCAAAACTTCCATTATCAAGCATGATAATAGAATCAGTAAGTTCGATATCTACCTCATCTTCATAGGGAATTGAACTTAATATTTTATATTTATATCCATTGTTAATATAAATAATTTGTAAATCATCAATACTAACTTCCTTACCTTTAATATCATATCTTGTATTATAGTTTAATGTGGTATTATACCTTTCTATAAAATATTTTTTTATATCCTCTTCACTATCTCTATATTTTTCAGGAACAAGAATTGTAGGGGTATCCTCATTAAAATCCCAATCCATTTTAATGTCAGTATAGTTTTCTATATAATTTTTATTTAAAATTAAATTGTTTCTTTCATAAGTATTCATTACTTCTTCTCGCGATATTCCACGACTTGCTAGGAAATTTGGATCCAAATTATCACGAACTGGATCAAACATAACATACGCTTGATCTATATTTTTGACGTACATCTTCTTTACATTGTCTGCAACTTCTTCTAACCTTTGGGGATTGTTGAGTAATTTATCATATTCATCTGAATTTCTACCATGCGAAGAATACAAGGAATTTAACATTTTATAGTCATCATATTTTTTATAGACTTCATCTAGCTCTTTGTAATAATTAATAACAAGATTCATTAGAATGGTTACAGAAAGAATTAATATAATCTTAATCAAATTAATAATCATATATAGCCTGTTAGAAAAAATTTTATTCTTTAATGCTGCAACGATATTGGTTTTCCTTACAAAATGTTGTAATAGTAATAATAACAAAATGATTATCATACTAACGACTGATAAAAATAAAAATAAGAAAATTGTATAAGTCCAAGAAAATTTATCAGTTATTAAATAAAATACTGAATGTCCCACAACCAAGATTGTTATAAGGATTCCTTGAATTTGTAAAGTTTCCTTTATATTCGTTATAACTATTTTAGTAGGAGAAAAACCACTTAACTTTTTCACTGCATTTGTTTTAAATCTAAATATTGTATATATGTATAAAATTGTAAAGGTAGTGATACCTAATACTAAAAATTGTAATAGATTGTTATTAAAAATTTGATTGTAAGACAACCTATTCTTACTTACTGGTTTAATGTCTACTGCAGTCCTTAGTGAAAGTTCTACCATTTGGTTATCGGATAAATTTGCACTAAAATATCCAGAACTATCTATAAACTCATCTTCTGTCATTTTAAAATACCGATAAACATTATTGGAAATCCCAACATATTGTTTTACTGAGTTTATATCTGTATGGTAAATATCATAATAGGTTTTTCCATCTTCTGACATTGGATTTTTTACTATCTGAAAATCTACGTTCTCTTCAATAAGTCCTTTATAGACTTTTAATAAATCTTGACCTGTTTCATAATCTACTTTATATTCATTTAATGAGGAATCTCCTATATTATTAAGCCCATAGATTTCATAAATAGAGTTAGTGTAGATATAGGAGAATATAATCATTAAACCAGTCAAATAAATTATATATATTTTTTTCATATATATTCCTTCCATCTTCTTATAATATATATATATCATTAGCTTAATTACTTGACTCTTGCATTTTTACCAAAAGCCCTAAAAAGGGCCTATTTTTGCAAGAATCTAGTTAATATGTATAGTTCATTACCGCAAAACACTAGTATATATTTTAAATGTAAAAAATAGTATATACAAGAGATTGTGAACAAAGTTACTTAAGCTAACGGGTGCGTTAGTTGATTAAGGATCACAAATATGATCAATCTTTTTTATAAAAAAATCAAGAAGATTAAAAAAATAAGTTGTGTTTAAAAAAGGGGAGGGTATAGATATTGCCTTCCCCTTTTTGTTTACAGATAAATTTATATGACTGTATTGTTTATAATGTACTCGATTTTGTATCTCAAAACAGTTAGAGATTGAATAGGTGCGGTTTTGAGTGGATTAATAACTCTATGTACTCAAATTCATGTCCCCAATGTACTTATCTTTGTGTCTTCGTACACTAACGGGGGCAATTTACTTGAACAAGGATGTTATAAACAGATGTAGAATTTTATATGAAAATCACTTGTGGGAAAGAGTTGAAAAATATATGGTAAAATATTCTGGGTCGTAAGATAAAGTTCAGTAGCCTATTTTTAGAAAGGAATGTATATATTGGTTTTCTTATATGTAATTTTATTTTTCATTTTTGGATATAGTTTTATATTTTCATTAATAAAAGCTATCCAAGAGGAAGTATCCCCGCATCTTACTGCAATCCTTTTTCTTGTATGGGCTTCATTAGCAATAATCGTTACTGGGAATTTAATGAGTCTATAATTAATGTTCACTATCGGGTGCGTTATGAAGATCAATCGGAGCTGTCTTTAAGGTAGCTTTTTCTTTATGCAACTAACGGGGCAGGTTAGATCAACAATTCATTTGATTTTTTTGGTAATATCGATAAAGGGTGGTGAGGAAATATGAAAAAGAATTATACGGTTTTCTTTTTACTTTTGTTTATTGTAGCTATTTCTAGTGGTATGGCACTTAAAAATTATTTCGACTATTCTATGATTATTGGAGTTGGTTTAGCGACAGTATCTTTATTAGCTGCTGGGTTTTCGCTCGGAAAAAGGAACATGGTAAATAATTCACATCTTTAAAATTGGTAGTCATGGCAGGTGAGTTTTTTGTTAAATTACATCATTTTTATTATAGCTATTCTTATTATTGCAATAGTGTTTGAACGTTGGTTGAAGAAGAAATTAAAGATCGGTAAAAGTGAGGGGCGTTTTTACAAAGGTGTTAATAAATATCAGAAGTGGATTGAAATGTCTATGCTAATAGCATTTCTTATCTTAATATGGTTTGTTGATAATACTATCCCCTTTCTTATTGGCTACTTCCTTATTTCATTAAGTTTTCGTGCTTTCATGGAATGGAAATATAAAAGAGAAAAAAAGGAATACATCTTAACTCTATACTCTATGTTTATTTACCTTTTTGTTTTGGTCATAGGCTTTTATTTAATTTAATATTATCTAAATAAAAACAGCCCCAATAAGGGACTTTTTTTACTGTGTTCTTAATGAACTAACGGGTGCGTTAGTTCCATAAAGAGCTGTGACGATCAGTTCTTTTCTTATAGAGCTATCGGGTAAGGATTGATATAGAATGAAGGGTACATTTATTAGCAAAATTGGAAGTGGAGATTGATTAGACTAAATACATTAGTACCAGAGTTATCAGTTTCAGATATAATATTGTGTCACAGTCCGTATAAACCCTTTCAAAAAGTAACTATCCTGAGCAAGAATAGTTGCTTTTTGAAAGGGTGATCTTTGTACCAAAAAATATACAGAAAAAAAGATTTAGGGTTTTTTACTTTTTTTTATATCTCCTTTTATCACATATTTCAAATAAGACTTATTATTGTCATGCTCAAACATACCTATATAATCTGAACCACTAAAAGTCATATAAAATAAAACCTCATTACTTCCTTTTGATTTTTTTGATCCGATTATTCCTAAATCATGAGAAGCTGAATATATTAACCAGTGCCGATCTTTAATCTTAACTGCTTTATCAGATAATATATAAGTTAGAAACATTACGCGGTCTATATCTACTTGATTATCAGTATACACTCTTAATTTTTCTTGTAATTGCTCTTCTTTTGAAAAGAGTTTAATTGAGTCTACTTCATTAAACCTATTTATTTGTTCATAAAGCTCTTTTGAATATGGAATATGTTTAAGTTCAACAGGAGGTAATATATACATAGAGAAAATATATCCTATTAAAGCAAATAGGAGAGTTACCTTCATTATAGATGCATCTTTGGACCACTTCAGAACAATAAAATAACCAATAATAATGCCAATAGGAATATGTAAATGTTCAGTATTATATGATACAAAAACTAAAAGATATAATAAAGTAATTTTAACCCAGGAACGAAAATCTCTCTTTTTATCTGTAAAATAAATTAATATAGTTAACAGACAGAATACTACTAATAATATTGCGTAGTTCATTTATCTTATCCTTTCTAGTAGTAATTAATTTTAATTGATTCTTTACGTAGATGATAATAACACAAAGCCTAATTCAGGAGTCGGTTTTATGTTCGACATTAATGGGTGCTTTACTTCAATAAGGGAGTTGCATCGGAAGCACATCTTTAGCGTATATACTGTCATCAAATAATGAAAAATAAAGAATGGAGTATATGAAAAAGGTTAGGTGTGTCTCTTGGAAAAATTAGTTTCTGCATTAACAATAATAAGTCTCACTATGGCTTTACTAGATCAGAGATGCCTTTAAGGCAGCCTTTTTTAATGGCACTTAACGGAGCAGGTTAGTTGTATAAAACAACTTTTAATCTATAATTGGTAATATATTCATAATGGTAGAGGGGTTGGGAACTTGATAGAAGGAATATTTGAAGCACATTTGCCTGTTAAAAATTTAGATGTTTCATTGGAGTTTTATAAAAAGTTGGGTTTAGAATTTGCATGGCGTGATGAAGAAACTGCTTTTTTTTGGATTGAAAAAGGAAAAAGTTGGTTAGGTTTGTGGGAGGGAAATGAGTATCAAACGCCATACCATCCCTCCTTACGACATATTGCTTTTCGAGTTTCATATGAAAATTTAAAAGAATCTTTAAAATGGTTAGATTCTATTCAAGTTAAAGTCGTGCCATTTGGTAGTAGAAAATCTATTGAGCCATTTATTAGACCATATTCAGAAAATGCTTCCGTTTACTTTGAAGACCCTGATGGTAACAGTTTAGAAATGATGTGTTATGTTGAAGTTCCTAATGCTTTAAAACATATTACCGATAAACTGTCCTTTGAAGATTGGGAGGAATTAGCTAAAAGTACATTAAAAAAAGAGACATAATTATTTATTTTGCTAACGGGTGCGTTAGCTGAAAATCGGAGCTGTCTTTATGGCAGCTCTTTCTTTATGCAACTAACTGGGCAGGATAGTGAAAGAAGGAATTCCCATTTTTCACACAAATGAAAAGGTGTCAAATGGTATGATTGAAAAAGAAACTGTACAGAACTTTAGGGGGAAATATTTTCTTGAAAATAGTTAGAGTTAGCTTAGTAATAGTGGTTATTGTTCTATCAGGTTATAGTCTAATAACTCAAACCTTGGAGTTAATGCCTTATTATATGTTTTTCCTTGGAGCACTAATATTGGTGACAGGATTAGCCGAAATTCAAAAAGACAGAAAAGGATTTTGGGGGTATATGAATATTGCTATCTCTTTATTTGTTTTCTTGGCTTCCATACAGTATTTCTTAATGAATTAACGGGTGCTTAGCTGAAAATCGGAGCTGTCTTTAAGGCAGCCCTATTCTTATGGAACTAACGGGGCAGGATAGTTGAAGATGAATGTTACAATAAAAGAAAAATGAAGCAAGGTGATATTATGATTGGAACGTTTTTTAGTTTTTTTATTATCTTTTTTATTATAGCAAGACTTGTTAGCCTAATGGGTAAGATTAGCTGGATGCCACTGATAAGAACAACTACGAGACAAGATGCAATATTAGCAATAATCTTTTCATTCATTGTTGCTGTTTCAACCCTTAATGGATAAAACACTATTTAGACCTTGTGAAATATCACGTGCATTAGCTTAAGATCGGGACTGTCTTAAAGGCAGTTTTTTTCTTTATGCAACTATCGGGGCAGGTTAGTGAAAGAAGGAGTTTCCATTTTCACACAAATGAAAAGGTGTTAAATGGTATGATTAAATAAAAAATCGTACAGAACTTAATTTTTTAGGGGGAAATATATTCTTGAAAATAGTTAGAATTATCTTAGCAATAATTGTTCTTGCTTTATCAGCTTATCTGCTAATTACTGAAAACTTTGAGTTTATGCCGTATTTAATGTTGATCTCGGGGGCAATTATGTTGGTGAGAGGATTAGCTGAACTTCAAAAAGATAGAAAAGGAGGATTTTTGGGATGCGTAGTTGTCTCATTATTTCTTTTCTTTGTTTCAATACAGGGTTTCTTAATGAACTAACGGGTGCGTTAGTTGATTAAGAAAAATAAAAAGAGAGCTACCTGAAGGTAGCCCAGCTCTCAATTTACCGTCATTGATACGTTTTACGAATGTACCTTTAACACCTTGTGGGTTGGGATATTACGGTAATAAAATTACTATTTTATAATAGGAAGTGTTTTTGAAATTTTTCTTAATGTAATTTGCTGAAGAAACAAAGGCACAAAAAAGGAAGAGGAACTACAAAAGTCCCTCTTCATTTTTTTACTTTATTTTTTTGAAATTTTTCGTAATAAATATAAAGCGTATATGATAGCTGGTATAGCTCCAATCATTAAAATCATGTTTATTAAACCAAATATAAAATAAGAAGACGATACATTCATTTTAATTCAACCCCATTAAAAATTTTAATCTCTATATGTGTATCTTTGATAAACACGAGCAACTTTACTAGTTTTCTATAAAGAAGTAAGTTGGAGATAACTAGTAAGAACTATATAGCCATTATTAAGTTTACCATTTATTTTATAAGTTCCTACAGCATTCATATCATAACCTACTTTTTCAGCTTTTGAATCATAAACTTCACATGAAGCATCTACACTTGTCCAAACAGTACCTTTTGTTCCTCCTACATCACAATATCTCATTTTCAACCCATAATCACCAACAGAATAATGATTACCTAATTTTAAGGTAGCAACAGTAACATTCAATCGATGATGGATACAACATAGAGAGCACAAGAAGAGAAGCATATCAAGCAGGTCAAGGTAAACAATGTTTACCCTCCATTGATAGAAGATTCAGTTACAAATCCGCAGGGATCCAAATGAGTTCGAGGACAGACTTTAAGGTACGCCCTACCACTTTCATAAAAAATCACTTTTTTACCTATAATAACATGTGAAGTGTCGTTCACACTACAGGACCCAAAACGCGGTTTGACCGTGAACTTTAAAAATCTAATCTTTACATTTTCAAAGGAAAAAACATATAAAAATATGTTATATTATGGAACAACAAAGAAGGAGGAATTGTTCAATGAAATACCATTATAATTTTATAATTGATGGAAAGCTCATCGAAGTTGAAGAAAGAAATTATGAACGTGCTGAGCAGCGTGCTAAAGAAATTCTGGCAGAAATGAATCAAACAAAAGCCAAAAAATAAAAGCCTAATCGAGACTAAAAATCTTGGTTAGGCTTTTATTTTTGCTTTTTTAAATTTCCCCCTGCTTCTATGGAGCATTTCACGAGTTTTTCTTTCATTTACAGGATTTTGTTCAATGATGAGTATACATCAGGCTACCTATCATCATAACGTCATGCTCCTTGCTTATTCATAGCATAATACATCAACCATCATAAGCATAACGACATAACCCATTAGACATATCATCTATCATGGGTAGGGATACAAAACAGACTGCACCTCACTGTCACTGCTGGTTCACTCATTGAAGCATACTGATAGAACATATGATTCACCCTCCCTGTACCTCTGAGCACCACCCAGGACCTCTATACATATCAATAGCTTATCTGTATCAGCTGTATCAGTTAGATATAAGTAGCAACCTACCTTCATTACCGGGGTAGCATCAGGATAATGCGTATTTACAACGATAGGCATTCTGATACAAGTCATATGGACATTATGAACTCTATTTTGTAGGTGATTGGATTGTGTCTAAAAAGGCTCTACACTATTCAGATTGTGAAAAAATGTACTTAAACTAAAGGGTGCGTTAGTTCTAAAAGGATTACTAAAAAAAAATCAACTATTTTATAATAACTGTATACTGAATCACAAGAAAAGAATCCATTTCGATCAATCTTTTTTCAAAATGGATTCTTTTTATTTACGCTAATATGGGGGGGCAGGAGGGGATTTTGATCAATCTTGACATCAGTTCCTATTTCCAACTTTCAGGAAATTTTCCACCTGATAATTATCCTCATGATTCATTACATCTTTCAAAGCTTCATGCCTTTACCCATTCCTAGTTTCTTCAGAAAAGAGAGTATGAGCTACAGTACCATACTCTTATATTTTCTTCATCAGTATAATATTTTTTTTGTGATGCACACTTAAAACCAAACCAAACAAGCAGGCGTTAATCATTGCTGATAAAGCACCATAACTCATAAATGGCAGGGATACGCTTGTTATTGGTAATAAGCCGAGAGACATTCCGATGCTGACAGTTACCTGTGCAGTGAATATGGCAAAACTGCCGGAAACAAGCATTTTCCCAAATGGGTCTTTCACAGTTTGGAATATACGAGAAATTCGCCAGATCATCCATAAAAACAGCAGACCAATGAACAAGGCCCCGGCCCAGCCAAGCGTATAGGTAATCGTTAAAAAGATAAAATCTGTCATCATTTCATTTGAAAAATCAATCTTCCCGAGGGAACCAAAATGTCCAAACCATCCGGCATCCTCAATTAGCTTTTCCAGTTTCAAATACATATACCCCGATGTCTCACTGAATTTTTCAGGCGTAACGAACGCAAAAAGTCTTTCAAATTGATAGGCCTTTATATCTTTCAACTCTAACTCTATAAGCAGAAGTGAAACACATGTAGTAAGCAGGATCGTTGCTGTGATAAGGATTTTCCTTTTATTTAGGCTGCTCCTCCAGACCATTACAGCAACCATCAATGAATAAAGCGCCACCGCCTGCAAGTTGGTTGTAAACATAAACAAAAAGGCAGAACAAACGTATAAAATGGCAGCCAAATAAACATTCATCTTTTTTGATTGCAGCATTCCGGCCCAGGCAAGCAGAAAAATTGGCAGAACCACAATCGAATCGACCGACAATAAACCCATAATATTTATTCGAGGACTGCCGTTCACTAATACATTGGAAAATTGGAACTGAAAAAGAATCAGACATCCCATCGTAAAGAAAACCCAGCCCCATCTCTGAAATTTCCGATAATCGAAAAAAAGAATGACACAGGCCAAAATTACACTTCCTGTGACAGAATATACCTGCTTCAGCACTGAAAATGAATTACCATCCTTAAATAAGAACCAAAACAAAAACAGGCCCGTAGCTGACATGAACAGAAACATGCTCATTAGCTTCCAATCAATCTTCGGCCTGTGCAGCTTGTCCATCTTCTTCCCAATGTCAGAGGGGCTTCCCATATTCCGGACAGCCAGTTCCTCTGCTTCATCCTCTGTATATCCTTTTTTGACCAGTTCAGTTTTAGCTTGATGCAAATGGGCTTTTAATTCAGCTTCTATATATTTTTTTGCTTCTTTTGAACGGATATACGACGATACCTCATCTAAAAAATGATTGCTTCTCAATCGGTTCTTCCTCCTTCAAACGCTGTCCGCCAACGAGTAGAGGCGGAACCACTTTTAGATTCCTTTTTCTTTAGCCACTTTTTCGCACGTTCATCCGAGGAATAGAGCTTCCTTTCTTCAGTTTCCCAAAAAGACTGGAGCCAGCCTTCCTTTTCAAGCTCATGCAAGGCAGCATACAAGGAGCCTTCGTTATTTTCAAATTTCCGGATGCCTTTCTGGTACAGAGATTCATTAATTTGATAACCACTTTTTTCCTTATCCAAAGATCTGAAAATACCAATCAAGATGTCTTCCTTACTTACATCCTGCTTTTCGATGGCAGTATGGATGGAGTTTCTATGGTTTTCTGTGAATTTCAAATCAAGAAATGTATGCTTTTTCATAGCCGATTTTAAGCGTGTTAATTTATCTTCCATCGGTGGATTCCTCCCAATAGGTTTTTAACCTTCTTTTCGCCTGGCGCATCCGGGTCTTCACCGTTCCAAGTTTGACCCCGGTAATTTCAGAAATCTCCTTGAGCTTCATTTCCTGAAAATAATGGAGATAAATGAGCTCGCGATACTGGATTGGCAGCTCCATGACTGCACCAGCAAGTTGCATGTCTTCATCCTGCTGAATGACCTCTTCTTCCACATTATCGGTAGAAGTCCATTCCTGCTCCTCTTCCGCAGTCGAAACATTTCGGAAGTACCAGCTTTTCCTATAATCCTTACAATGGTTAATAGCAATTCTCCAAAGCCACGTCCTTATATTTGATTGTTGGTTATACGTGGGTAGCGCCTTATAGCATTTGATGAAAATCTCCTGTGTCAGGTCCTCTGCAACAACTGCATCTTTTACATAGGAATAGACCAATTGTAGAATATCCTGGCCATAAAGGGACATGATTTCATCCAGTAAGGATTTGTCATCTTTCATTTGAGACCATTTCAACACAAACTCCTCCAAAACAGTTCACACTTCCTTCCCTAGTTATAGACGATTCTACTTATAAGAAGGTTTTCTGTTTTTTAAAATTATCCCTTTGTTATTTTGAAGTACAGCTAAAAATATAGAAAATATTTTAAGAATCAGTACAGCAATAGTAGAAAATCCTTGCCTGACAACATCCAATCAGTAACGTTTAACCGTTTATAAACATGATAAACCTTTTGGTTTTTTCTTATAGAACTAAAGGGGCAGGATAGTTCAAGAAGGACAATGGTTATTTGTGGTAAAGTTAGAGGGGATTTAATAAAAGATTTTGTTCAAAAAAGGGGTTTTACAATGGGAAAAAGGAAATTATCAATTACAGTATTTTTATTAAGTCTTTTTTCATTACTTATTTCGCTTAAATTATTTTGGAATTTAGGTATTTTTGTTGATGAATACGGTTTAAGCCCTGATATTGTTAATGGTGGAGACCTTTGGCTTACGATGGATTGGTTAAGATTATTATTACTGTTATTACTGTGTGTAGTATCTGGTATTAGTATTTTTAGAGTTAAACAAAATAAGTGAAATTAAGTAAATAAATATTGTGAGGAATTATACTTAAAGTAAAGGGTGCGTTAACTGAAGAGCAGAGCTGTCATTAAGGCAGCTTTTTCTTAATGAACTAAAGGGGCAGGATAGTTCAAGAAGCGTATTAAATTCGTACTGTGAATTAAATGCAATACAATTTGCACTACTCTGTATGAAATGGTAATATTTAGTGCTGAGGTGTTTATGAAAAAATTATATCTGATCCCTATTTCTATACTTATTGCAGCTCCATTGTCATCGTTTCTTAGTGCTTCAATTGATAGTTTAATATCTTTAAATGAAGAACTTCCAAAAGACGAATATTTTCCTTTTTTAAATGGAGTAATTATTGGCACATTATATGAATTAGCAATATATTGCATTATTGGTATTCCTGTCACTCTAATTATTGATGCCATAACTTATTTAGTAGGTTTACGTACAGATTTAAAAGTATATCTTTTACAATTTTCTTTATATTCTATTTCTGCAATCACTCTTACCTACATATTATTCACTGATAATTATTGGGCTTATTTAATTGTAGGAATAGCAGTGCATACCTATTTTCATATATTGTTTTTTTTGAAAAAAAAATATAGCAAACCTTAAACAGAATCTATTACGAAATATTGGTCAACTCTACAATATTCTTATATCCTGTGTGTGTTAACTAACGGGTGCTTTACTTCAATAAGAGAGGTTGCTGAGGCGGCCTTTTTCTTATGGCACTAACGGGGCAGGATAGTTGAACAAGCAAATCAATGTCTATGCTACAATTATTAAAAGCATAGCCATTAATATAAGTTGATGTTTGGGAGATCACTATGAGAAGAATAAAAATAGCTTTATTACACCTATTGCCTATCGCTGGTGATGTGGAGTATAACCAAAAACTAATTGAACAAGCCATTCATATAGCATCAAATAATAATGCCAAATGGATTATAACACCCGAACTATGTGTCAGCGGGCTTCAATTCAATCATAAGATTGGGACTGGATGGATTAACAGGCAACCTGATGCTTGGATGAGTAATTTGAGCCGTAAACTAAAGAATTTGAAAAGCACTGTATTTTTGGGTTGCCCTGAAAAAGGCAGTAACGGAGAGTTGTATAATTCTGTGTTTGTCATAGATAAAAAAGGTCATTTATTAGGTAAACAGAGAAAAATAAGTGTTATTGATGATTGGTCAACTTCAGGTGATGTAATAGAGCCTATAAAGACAGACAATGTTGAGGTTGGTATCATGATTTGTGCAGACGCATATACCAAAGGTATTGCATACAACTTATTTGATAAAGGAGCAGAAATATTAATTGCACCGTCCTCCTGGGGTCCCGGATTACATGGTCCAGAGGGAGAATGGGAACAAAGGTCATTAGAAACAGGACTGCCCGTAATTGTCTGTAATCGTACTGGTGAAGACGAAACTGTCCGTTTTTGGGATGCAGAAAGCATGATCATAAAAGATGGTGTACGCCTCCTAACACATAAATCGAAACAATCAGCTATACTTACCTTTGAATGGGATTTACAAAGCATGGAATTAATATCCCCTCATTTCGACATCCATTACATATAATGAGAACTTCATTTACTATATAACTTGAACTAAAGGGTGCTTTACTTCATAACCAGGAGCTGATCAGCAGCTCCTTTTCTTATGGAACGAAAGGGTCAGTTTGGTTGAATTAAGGAACTTACAACTACCTAATTTTTAAGGTCCGTCAAAGAATGAAAACCATAAAAATACTCCCCATAGCAGCACATTTCCTTTGGGCTGCTATATTGGGAGTATTTTTATTTTTTGTCCTGTTGGATAAGTATTCCGTAAAAAATGGAGCGTTTTTTTAATTGACTTTGCAAAAGGAATAAAATAAACTATAAAAGTACTTTAATTAGAGTAGTTCAATAAAAGTACTTTTATTGAAGTTGTGTGATTTGATTTAAATAAATTCTTACTTAAGGAAGGATACAACATATGAAATTTACTCAGTTCTTAAAAACAAAAGGTGCAACTGCGACAATCTTCATGGGGATTTTCTATGCCATTGCAATGCTAGGCATCTTTTTACCTGGTTATACATCAATTCCAGGGAATATCGATAAATTACCGATTGCTATTGTCAATGATGATGCCGGTGAATATGGGGCAAAGATTGCCGACCAGTTACAAGAAAATTTACCGTTTAAAGAAATCGATAGGGATTTAACAAATAAACAAGCCTTAAACGATTTAGAGCACAATGATTTATCATTAGTCGTACACATTCCTGAAACATTCTCTGCGGATATGCAAAAAGGTGAAGCATCATCAGGTATCGACTTTACAATTAATGAAGCAGGGGCAACAACTGTTTCTTCTACTATGAATTCAGTTGTTAACGAAATTAACAATCAATTAAGTACACAATTCTCAGAACAAACAGCCCAAGGCGTATTAATGAACTTTAATGTACCAGAAGAGCAAGCTGCTGAATTAGCAAAAAAGATTGAAACAGCTTACGTAGGAAATGTAGTGACAATCAACGAAGTACCAGACGGTATGAATAATAATATGCTGCCAATGTTCTTAACGATGGCTGGATATACGGGTGCGATGATCGGAGCGATGCAATTAGTAGGTGCATTTAAAGAAAGTCGTGGAAAAGCAAGTAAAACACGTTTATTCAGCTATGTACAATTAACTGCGTTATTGGTTGCGGTTGTATCATCTTTAGTTGCTTTAGGTGTAACATATTTAATCAATGAGCCAAGTGGTGACCTGTTCTTCAGTTTAGTAGGACAACAAATTTTAAACTATATGGTATGTTTCAACTTTACAGCGATTATTATCTTCTTAATTGGTGAAGGCGGTATGATTTTAAACTTACCAATTTTATTAATACAAACATTAGCAAATGGTGCCACAATTACACGTGATATGATGTACTTGCCATATGAATGGATGAGCCACATTTCACCAATGTATTATTCGGTACAGGCATACTACGCAAACCTATATGGCAGCATAAGTCCAAGTCCATATATTTGGTCAATGGTTGCAGTTGGTGCAGGTGCACTGTTAATTAATATTGCTATTGTCGCCTTTATCCATAAACCAATGCCAATAGAAGATCCGGAAACAAAGGTTGAAACGGAAAGTGTAAAGAATGCAACGGAAGTCACAGCTTAGTTTTGCTATAATAAGGAGATAATTCTTCTTGAAGGAGCAAAGAGAATGCCTATTCAAATTTTTATATTGAGTAAATTGATGGAGGATAACAATTATCCTTATAAATTGAAAAAACAGCTATCAGAACCCATTCCAATGGATCGACTAGGCGGGTTAACAGAAAGTAAACTGTACTACCATTTTGATTCATTAGCAAAAAAAGGGTTAGTTGAGGCAGTCGAAATCATAAAAGAAGAGCATCGACCTGATAAGCAAGTATTTGCAATTACAGCTAAAGGTCGTGAAGAACTACCAAAATTAATCTACAAGTTGTTTGAAAATGCGGATGAAATTAAGGATATGGTGGTTGGTTTAGCAAACCTAAAGTATGTTGATCGGGATGAAGTACTAGTAATACTGAAAAGAAAATCAAAAAATATCAGGGATCGTTGGGAGCAAATTAAGGATTTTGAACAGCAGATTCAGATTGACGAAGGTCACGAGAAGTTTATTGAATTTATGAGTGGCTATGTTTCAACTAGAACAGAGCACACAATTTATTGGCTTGAAGAGTTAATTAATCGAATTAATCAAGGGGAAATATAATGGTATTGGTCTAAATAAAGAAAGTCAGTTTTCATTACTAAAGGGAAAACTGGCTTTTTTCTTTGTTAAAACTGATAGTTGTAAAGAAGTCTACTTAAACTAACAGGTGCTTTACTTTATTACCAGGAGCTGATCGACAGCTCCTTTTTTTATGCAACAAATGGGGCAGTTAGTTCATTAAGGAAATGAGGAATAATGTGTAAATTGTTTACGGATAATAAAGTTGTTTTAAAAAAAAAATCGTTTAAAAATTACAATAGTTGTTTAAAAACATTGATGGTGTGATGGAAGTTAATACCATCTTTTTTCATTTCTTGTATAATTAAAAGAAGGAATATTTCGTTATTTTATTCATGAAAAGGCACTATGTTTGAAAGGAGGTATAAGACAGTGGTGAAATTACGTTTATACTCTTCAAAATAAAATTTTGAGGAGGAAAATATAATGTCAATCATTATTATAGAACAAAAACACATAGAGCAAGATGATTTAAGAAGCCTTTATGAAGATGTTGAGTGGTATGCTTATACAAAAGATTTAAATCAATTACAACAAGCTTTAATTCAATCTTTAAATGTTGTAACAGCATGGGAACACAGGAAATTAATCGGTTTAACTCGGATCGTTGGAGATGGACTGACAATTGTCTATGTTCAAGATATTTTAGTTTTAAATGCATATCAAAATCAAGGCATTGCAACAATCATGATACAGCATGTCCTTGAAAAATATAAGGATGTACGTCAAAAAGTCCTTTTAACAGAAGAAGCACCTGATGTACGTCACTTCTACGAAAAGAACGGTTTTCAATCTTGTGATAAAGGTACCCTAGTAGCTTTCGCTAAACTTGATTAGGGGACGATTATTAGCTATTCGCCACTCGAATTAAACAACTTTTTTAGGTGCGGTAGCTGAAGATCAGAGCTGTCTTTAAGGCAGCTTTTTCTTATGGCACTAACGGGGCAGGATAGTTGCATAAAAACTGTTACAGAAAGTAAGGTTTATAAAGGGAATTAGAATTTAGGGGTGGGTGCATATATGAATAGCGAATTTTATTTTATTAATGCTTTTTCTAAAGAAGAATTCAAGGGAAATCCTGCAGCAATAGTTTTCTTGAGAGAGAAAAGAACAGAAGAGTGGATGAAATTTTTTGCAAAAGAACTCAATCAACCTATCACAACTTTTATTACAATAAAAGATGCAAATAGCTATCAACTTAGATGGTTTACACCCACTGAAGAGATTGATTTATGCGGGCATGGTACATTAGGAGCTGCTCATATTCTGTGGAGTGAGGGTTTTATTTCATCAGAGTCGACAATTAATTTTCATACTCAATCAGGACTCCTTCGAACTGAGTTATTAGAAAAACAAATAATTATAAGATTTAATTTAAAAGAAACAACTCAGAATGAAGTGACTGAGAAGTTAATAAGTGCAATTGACTTTCCTATAAAAGCTGCTGCTTGGGCAGGAGATCGGTACATTTTAGAATTGGAAAATCAGGATATGGTTCATAACTTAACGCCTAATTTGGAAGCAATAAGAGAACTAGAGGGTCCGGGAATAATTATTACTAGTCGTGGATCGGATAAGTACGACTTTGTATCAAGGTATTTTGCTCCTAAGATAGGAATTAATGAAGATTACGTAACTGGCTCTGCACACTGCGCATTAGCTTCATATTGGAGTGATATCTTACATAAAAAAGAATTTACAGCATATCAAGATTCAGAGCGCGGGGGTGAAATGAAAATAAAGATAAAAGGAGAAAAAGTCGAGTTAATTGGAGACTGTGTAACTTTACTGAAAGGAGAACTACATAATTAGTTTATCTTCCATATGGGAGCTATTCTTTAATAAGAATCGCTTTTCTTAAAGAACTAACGGGTGCGTTAGTTCAACAAAAAGACCGATTATTTCGGCCTTTTTGTTTTTCTTGTTATTCAGCAGTGAATGTAAATGTTTCTTTTAAAGGTCTACCTTCGCTACCCTTTTCAGTCCAAACGATTTCCACTTCCATTTCCGTTGCTTTTTCAGCCAAAACGAAATTGCTAAATTTATAAGGATACCCATCATTCATTGATTTTGCTAAAGAAATTGCTTTATCAAAGCTGTTCTTATTGCAATCCACCTCACCAGGACAACCAAAAAGTGCAAACTTCGTTGTAGAATTAGGTTCATTTCTAAACATATAAACTTTGGCAGATAATACATCCTTACCAATGTTATGAACCTCTAAAGAGTAAGTATGAAATTTTCCCTTTTCGGGCTTTGCTAACCCCTTACCTTGTTCAGCTTCGCCTACTTGAACTGACCATTGTTTTGATGTTTGTTTGGTTGGCAATTCATCAAAGGTTAAAGCTTTTGCCTCTAGAGTTGGTGCGACTATGTTCAAAAGAAATAATGTACATATAGCAAGTATCGTTTTCCTAAACATAATTACCTCCTTGTATTAGTTACAGTTACTTTGCCCAAAATGGAATGGAATATGTTTTGAACTAACAGGTGCTTAATATCAATAAGGAAGGTTGCTGCGGAAAACTTTTTTCTTACTGAACTAAAGGGGCAGCATTCCTGTAATAACTGAAAATGAGGTTTGAACGAAAAAAGACCTCTTGATAAGATGAATGTGTCCTGAGCTGCCCAGCTAAAAAGGACAATACATCTATTTGGAGGTCTCACAATGAATTATAACCAAAATCATAAAATCTCTCAAATTACTTCTGAAACCTTAATTGTCGGAGTAGATATAGCCAAGCACAATCATGTCGCGAGAGCACAAGATTTTAGAGGATTGGAACTAGGTAAAACGTGTTTCTTTGAAAATACGAAAGCAGGATTTCATTCGTTTCTAGATTGGATTACCCAACTTGTTAAAGGGTGTAAGTTAAATCAAGTGATTGTAGGCATGGAGCCAACCGGTCACTACTGGTTAAATCTAGCTCATTTTCTAAAAGAGAATAATATTAAGTTCGTATCTGTCAATCCACTACATGTTAAACGAAGTAAAGAATTAGACGATAATTCACCTACAAAGAATGACGTGAAAGATGCAAAAGTCATCGCACAGTTAGTCAAAGACGGAAGATACGCCGAACCAACAATTCCACGAGGAATTTATGCAGAACTCCGAGTGGCCAAAAAACTTCGCGATCTTCTCAACGTTGATTTACAGGTCGTTCAGGGACAAGTTCATAACTGGCTTGATCGTTACTTTCCCGAATTTTTGACGGTGTTCAAAAGTTGGGAAGGCAAGGCAGCTATTCATTTTCTAAAGCTAGAAGCTTTGCCACATGAACTTGTAAATTATACGGATGAAGAGCTCTTACTTTCCTTAAGACAAGTGGTAAAACGCAGTATAGGCTTAAAGAAGATACGAGCACTTAAAGAAGCAGCCAATCGTTCGATTGGTATTCGTCAAGGGGCAGCTATGGCGAAATTAGAGTTGAGAGCTTTACTAGAGAAGTATGATTTTATTCAAATGAAATTCGAAGAAATAGATCATCAATTAGATCAGTTATTAGACCATATCCCAGGTGTCACACAGATGTTAGAGGTGTCAGGAATCGGTCGAGATACAGTAGCAGGTTTTTTCGCAGAGGTCGGCGACCTCAGAGACTATCAACATCCTCGCCAAATCGTAAAATTAGCAGGTTTAAGTTTAAAAGAAAACACATCCGGAAAGCACAAAGGTCAGACCAAGATTACCAAACGGGGACGAAAGAAATTAAGGGCTCTCTTATTCCGGGCAGCCATGATACTGGTGGCAAAGAACAAGGCTTTTAAAGCTCTTCATATATATTACACAACACGTTCTCACAACCCCTTAAAGAAAATGCAATCTCTGATAGCTTTGTGTAACAAGCTTATTCGAATTCTGTTTTCAATCGGTAAAAAACAATTTACGTTTCAAGAAGACAAGATGTTAAAGGATATCCCTCATATGGCAACATTTGTAGCACATCAAACAGTCGCATAGTTCATCGGATTTTTATGGTTACACGGTCATTTAATTAACACTTATTTAAAAGTGAAGCACGGATTAGTCGGCAAAGCAACTAACGTGAGGACTTAGATCCTGTGGGGCAGCATGACCGACATCCACCTCATGGAAAGGTTGAACGAAGGAATGTAGGAGCATCGACTCTGTGAGACATGGGAGGGTTGACCTCCATGAGACATGTGGATATCCTAAAGTGCGATCATAACATTACTTAAACCAATTTTTTCCTATGATTGGCTAGTTTAGCATACACTTTTTTCGATAAATCCCTATCCTAGAGGAGTAATGCCGAGCTTACATAGATAACGGTTAATGATATGACTATGAAATCCTAAGAATTCTAGAGCAATCGTGAGATTGTGTTTAGTTTATTGAGGGAGGTTAGTTGCATAAGCGTAGTGTAGTCGTACTACGCGGTAAAGATTTTTACTGGATAATTCCTGTCTTCTTGTAAAAAATAAGATAATAATTAACAAGGAGACTTAATAATGAGAAAAACAACCATACTCTTTCTTATCATTTTCTTTTCCTACAATAGTGTGATTGAAGCAAAGGCAATAGAAATAGTCCCTCAAAACCAACCACCTTCCATAATGGAATTAGCTTTTCTAAGATATCTTGGTTCAACAATTTTTGAAATTATGGAAAAACACGGTGATAAGCAGTTATTCACAGAAAGTAGAATTGAAAAAATTTCAAGGGATATTCAAAATGATTCGTATGATGTTTCATTACGAGTAATTGGATTCGAAGGACCACTTAACCCACCTTATAAGTTAATTCGTATGACTATTCGTATACCTGGGGAAAACTATACTCCTTATAGAGTTATTTCCTACAAAAGTCGGTATGCCTCTGATAAAGAACTTGATAAATTAATTAAATTTAATTCGCCTTAATTGCATTTTTTATGTCGCAGTTTGTGTCAACTCTGCGAAAAGGCTTAATGAACTAACGGGTGCGTTAGCTGAAGATCGGAGCTGTCTTTAAGGCAGCTTTTTATTATGGAACTAACGGGGCGTTAGCTGAAGAACTGAGCTGTCTTTAAGACAGCTTTTTCTTATGGCACTACCGGGCAGTTTAGTTGAAGAAGAACTGAATAAATAAAAACAGCCAGGTTCTGGCTGTTTTTTTATGAAAAATCCAAATGCTTGAAATGAAAACCAAAATTCAATCAGACTTATGGGATAATTTTATTAATTCCAGTTTTTCTCTATAAATTGAACTGCAGGTTGTAAATCTGTTTTGTTAGCAATTGAAATGACAGCTGGAACCACAGAAGGGTCCGTTTTGGATAAATTAGGGATCCGTGGATTTAACCGAAAAAAACGATTTCCTAGAAGCTGAGAACTGACCATGGATTCATAGTAACCGGATCCACTAGCGACAATCTGAAGAAATGGCAGTAAGGGTTCATTGGGCGATCGATCCAAAAGAACTCCCCAATTTGGGGGAAGGTTCTTCATATTTTCGGGACGTATGTTATCTGCACTTACCATCCCCCACCCCTTCGTATCTCTTCTTAATTGAGTCGGCTCTTCACCTGTTCCAATGGATAATACTGCAATTTGATCCAACGGCTGTTTGGCTTTCCCCACTGCAAACGCGATACTGGCTGTACTGGGGTTAGTTGTTACTGTATACCCATCCACGTAGTTTTGATAGGCTCGTTGCGTCGCGGGAGCACCACTGCTCCGTAGTATTACATCACTCGCTTTCTCATTTAAATAGGGAGAGCCAGGAAAGTTGTGGAATAACACAGGAGTCCAACGATTCAGCTCCGGTGAGAATAAATGAAATGCAGGGACAACAATTCGTCTTTTTAAGTTTTTGAGGAGAAGATCTGATGGGAAAAATGTTTGTACCGCTTTAATGAAACCAGAATATGGCAATTGTTGGTTAAAAACAGGTCCACCTGGTCGGGAAACGCTGAAAGCCGGCAGGATTTTATCCTTAAAAAACTGGAGTGTCTCCTTCGGCGATCTTCCACTTGCTAACGCAATGGCAGTGAATGAACCTATTGAATTTCCCGAAAAAACATTGGTTCGACTAATTAATTTTGGGTTTTGCTGAGCCAGTCTGTTCAAAAGTTGTAAACTTAAAGCACCTAAGGTACCGCCTCCATCAAAGGACATGATCCGATATTTTGTCAAAGCTGATTTCTCCTTTCTAATCTGGTCACAAGTATCATTCAGTATATGTTTATTTTTCAGGAGCCGGATTATGTAGCTAAACATCCAAGGAAAGACTTCATCGAGTATATAAAAAACTACGACTAGGATAGAGGAGACTACGTTTGAGTGCAGTACGAGCAAGCCGAACAGGAATTATTATGCACGTACTTTGTTTGTAATGGGTGATGAGAAAGTCAGAAAGTACAACCAATAAAAACTTGAAAGAAAATAAAAAAGCCATAGCGGTAGGCTACGGCTGCCTGTTCCGTCCTCAAACGGCTATTTTGCAACCTTGTGCACAAAAGGTTATTGATGATTATTATTATTAAATATCTTGCGATCCTTCAAGATGGAGATTGCTTTTTCCAACAACAGGATTGTGAAGAATTGCACTTAAACTAACGGATGCGTTAGTTCAAGAAGGATTAACAAGGAGTGAGTCGAAATGAGTTTGGCTTCCTATATTGGGTGTAATATAGAAATACCGATTAATGATGATGAATATTCAGATGAATTTTTTTATATTGGCGGTTGTTTTGCCGGTGATTTTGACTTGATAAATGTAAGGGAATATCAGTTTACTACTCCTTGCGTTTATGAGGTATCAAGTCATTGGGGAATTGAGATTTCAGAAAATATGAACCCAAAAACGTGTGCCGAATCGAAAAAGAAGTTAATAGAATTGTGTAAAATTATGGACAGTTACCTTGAAAAAGGTGATTTCTTTGAACTGTATAGTTGTTGGGTAGGAGAAGAAGCTGAAAAGCGAGATGGTGAGATAACCCTCCGAATCAATAACTTTGATATTGACCAGATTGAAATTCCCGAAAAAACGTTAGTTAGATTTGAAAAATGAATTTTTCTTCTTTAACTAACGAGTTTAGTTCATTACCAGGAGCTGATCAACAGTTCCTTTTTTTATGCAACAAAAGAGGCAGGTTAGTTCATTAAGAAGAGCGAACTTACATATTATAAAGACTTGTCAAAATTAATCGAGAGGACTAGGTAAATGGAGAAAATAAATGAAATTATTAATAGTCTTGTAAACCAAGGCATATTAAAAAATGATGATATAGACTTAAAAAAATTAAAAAGTGGTACTACCAATGGAATTTTATATACACTGAATAATAATGAAATACCGAAATATGTAATAAAAATAGACACACCAAAACTTATTACTGCAACAGCGGATTTTCTCCTTACTTATAAAGATGTAAATTTGTTGCCTAATGTACTTTATACAGACGAGAAAAAAGGATTTATAATATACTCTTATATTTCTGGAGAAACTCATTTTAATCGTGGATCTAAATTAGAATGGATGACTATTTTGATTAAGGAACTATTAAATAAATACAAAAAGGTAAACAAAGATAACTGGGGAAGAGTAAATGGAATACATAGAAATTCATGGGCGGACTTCAATCTAAGTAGTTTGGAATTCGCCAAAGAGGATATAGGCGATTTATTAACAAGAGAGGATCATAAAAAAGTAGAGTTATTGGTTAATAAATTGAAAACATACGAACATCAAGAAGAGAAGTATTACCTACATGGAGATGTTGGTGTTCACAATTTTGTATATAAGGGCAATAAATTAAATGGGGTTATAGATCCTTCACCTTTATTCGGTCCAAAGATTTATGATTTTACTTATGCATTTTGCTCTTCTCCAGACAATTTAAATTTACGGACACTATTGTCATCTTTCTCATTATTGACTCAAGATGTCCCCTTTAATAAAGAAAGGCTTTTGGATGAAGTTCTTTTTCAATTATACACACGTATAGGAATTTGTATTAGAGTTCACCCGCATGACTTAAGTGGCTATCTTAAAGCTTGGAAAGAATGGAGAGTGTACCTTCCTTCTATGTAAATAGCATTTCAGACTTAAATAATGGAGGGATAATATAATGGACCAATTAAAAGGGAAAATTGCAATTATTACAGGTGTAAGCCGTCTGAAAGGGATTGGAGCTGCTATTTGTAGGGAGTTAGCTGAAACGGGCTATCATATATTTTTTACTTATTGGACGGAATATGATGAAAAAATGCCTTGGAGCATTGAATTAGATGAGCCATTGAAATTAAAGGAAGAATTAATAAAAAAAGGTGCTAAGGTATCATGTCTAGAGTTGGATTTAACTCAATATGATGCACCTGAACAACTTTTAAATAAAGTTTCTGAACAACTTGGTTATCCTGATATCTTGATTAATAACGCAGCATACTCTACTAACAACGATTTTTCTAATTTAACTGCCGAAGAATTAGATAAACATTACATGGTGAATGTTCGTGCAACGACACTATTAAGTAGTAAATTCGCTCAAAGGTTCGATAAGAAATCAGGTGGAAGAATAGTCAACATTACTTCAGGTCAGTCTCAAGGACCAATGCCTGGCGAATTAGCGTATGCAACAACAAAAGGAGCAGTTGATGCTCTAACTATTACATTGTCAGCTGAACTGGCCCCTTTAGGAATAACGGTTAATGCAATAAATCCAGGTCCAACTGATACTGGGTGGATGACAGAGGAAATAAAAAGTAAATTAAAACCGATGTTTCCTTTCGGTAGAATAGGAAAACCGAGAGATGTTGCAAAAACTATTAAATTTTTGGTGAGCGATGAAGCAGATTGGATTACAGGTCAGATTATTCATGCAGAAGGTGGATTTAAAAGGTAAATTAAATTGAATTCCAAGCATAGATATTTTGTCTGAAGGATAGTACTTAAGCTAACAGTTGCTTTTCAACATTCAAAATCACTCTTTGAAATCCTCAGTAATCGGGCGCTTTAATGGGGTAACGAAAAAAGCCCCATTTCTTAATATTAATACTAAGAAATGGGGCTTTTTAATATACTAAATGATTGGATATCATTTATAGTGTGAGTCATTTGTCTTGTAAATCTTTTGAATTTGCAACAATTATGGCCGTGTAAATACATTGATAAAAATGAGAAACTGTGGTAAATTTATATAGATGCACCTAATATGTATTTTTGTTTAAATTATCCCTACTATAAGTATACAACATAAAATCCTTTTCAGTCAACCCCTATTTTTATTTTTTAAAAGGAGTGTTTGATATGAATATGGAATTTCTCCAGGAGCAAGAACGAGTGGACAGGGGTAATTGGTTGATCAGATGAACAATTTTTGTCATATGATTCGTCTTGGTATTGAGCGATAAATGGGAGGGAAAGAAATGAAACCATATGTACTAGAGTTACGGGAAATCGATAAAACGCAACTTTTGCTCGCCGGAGGAAAAGGGTCGAATTTAGGGGAACTATTGAAGATTCATGGAATACAAGTGCCAGAAGGATTTTGTGTTACGACAGAGGCTTATCAAAAAGCCCTCGAACAAAACGAAGCCTTCTACGCATTGTTGGATCAACTAACACTGCTAAAAGTAGAGGATCGAGGTCAAATTGGTGAAATCAGCAGGAAGATTCGACAAATCATTATGGAAATGGAAATTCCTTCCGATGTTGTGAAAGCAGTTGCTCACTATCTCTCCCAGTTTGGCGATGAACATGCTTATGCAGTGCGTTCTAGTGCGACGGCTGAAGATTTACCACAAGCCTCTTTTGCCGGTCAACAAGATACCTATTTAAATATCATCGGAAAAGAAGCAATCTTACAGCATATCAGTAAATGTTGGGCTTCCCTATTTACTGATCGCGCAGTAATTTACCGAATCCAAAACGGATTTGATCACAGCCAAGTTTACCTATCAGTTATCATTCAACGGATGATTTTCCCACAGGCTTCAGGAATTTTATTTACTGCTGATCCGATTACTTCCAATCGAAAGCTACTATCGATCGATGCTAGCTTTGGACTAGGAGAAGCACTAGTCTCTGGCTTGGTATCTGCCGATTGTTATAAAGTACAGGAAGATGAAATCGTCGATAAGATGATAGCAACCAAAAAATTGGCTATCTATGGACTAAAAGAAGGCGGAACAGAGACACAACAGATCGACCCTGATCAGCAAAAGACTCAAACACTTACTGAACAACAAATTTTACAACTAGCACGCACAGGAAGACAGATCGAAGCTTATTTTGGTTACCCACAAGATATCGAATGGTGTTTGGTTGACGATACATTTTATATTGTCCAGAGTCGGCCAATCACTACTTTATACCCGATCCCTGAAGCGAATGATCAAGAAAATCACGTTTATGTATCTGTCGGTCATCAACAAATGATGACCGATTCCATGAAACCACTGGGATTGTCTTTTTTCCTGTTAACGACTAATGCACCCATGCGTAAAGCTGGTGGAAGGTTGTTTGTTGATGTCACACATATGCTGGCTTCACCTGACAGCAGAAAAATGTTATTAGATGCCATGGGACAACACGATCTGCTCATGAAAGACGCACTTATGACCATAATAGAGCGAGGAGATTTCATAAAATCTTTACCAAATGATAAGCAAGAACAGAGTTCCGGTAAAAGCAATAAAAGTGTGTCGTCTGCGGATTCTAGGGCACAAATCGAAAACGACGTGACAATCGTTTCTGATTTGATTAAGAGTAGTCAAACATCGATAGAAGAGTTAAAACAAAACATCCAAACGAAATTAGGATCGGATTTATTTGATTTTATTCTGGAAGATATCCAGATATTAAAGAAGATTTTATTTGACCCACAAAGTTCAGCTGTGTTTATGGCTGCTATAGATGCTTCATCATGGATCAATGAAAATATGAACGAGTGGTTAGGTGAAAAAAACGCAGCCGACACCCTTTCTCAATCTGTACCAAACAATATTACTTCGGAAATGGGTCTTGCGCTATTGGAGGTCGCAGATGTGATTCGTCCTTATCCAGAAGTAATTGATTATTTACAACATGTAAAAGATGATAACTTTTTGGATGAACTGGTTAAGTTTGATGGTGGACAGGAAACCCAAGACGCTATCTATGATTATCTCAGCAAATACGGAATGCGATGTACCGGAGAAATCGATATTACGAAAACTCGTTGGAGCGAAAAACCAACTACACTTGTCCCCGTGATTCTTAGTAATATCAAAAACTTTGAGCCTAATGCTAGCAATCGGAAATTTGAGCAAGGGCGACAGGAAGCTTTGATAAAAGAACAAGAGTTATTAGTTCGATTGAAGCAATTACCGGATGGTGAACTAAAAGCCAAAGAAACAAAACGAATGATCTACCTAATCCGGAATTTCATCGGTTATCGGGAATATCCAAAATACGGCATGGTTAATCGCTACTTCGTTTATAAGCAGGCTCTACTGAAAGAAGCCGAACAACTCGTACAAGCCAACGTTATTCATGAAAAAGAAGATATATACTATCTCACTTTTGAAGAACTTCACGAAGTCGTACGCACAAATAAACTAGATTACCAGATCATCAGCAAACGAAAAGACGAGTACAAATTATATGAAAAACTAACTCCACCACGTGTTATCACGTCTGATGGTGAAATCATTGTAGGTGAGTACAACCGAGAAAATCTCCCAGCCGAAGCTATTGTAGGTCTACCTGTTTCTTCCGGAGTTATAGAGGGACGAGCACGTGTCATCTTAAACATGGAAGATGCTGATCTAGAAGATGGAGATATATTAGTCACCTCCTTTACCGACCCTAGCTGGACACCATTGTTTGTATCCATAAAAGGCCTAGTCACCGAAGTTGGCGGACTGATGACCCATGGAGCAGTAATCGCACGTGAATATGGCTTACCTGCCGTTGTCGGTGTTGAAAATGCCACCAAGCTGATAAAAGATGGGCAACGTATTCGAGTAAATGGAACAGAAGGTTATATAGAAATACTATAATTCATTACATTTATATCATAAAAGAAGAGCATTCGAATTAGGAGGATCATTGACATCATGGTGCTTTGCGGTCTATGGTAAGAACCCTGACTAGGACATATAAGGGGGCAGTAACTGAAAATCGATAGTAATGTCTGTTAAGGTTATCTTGAAATCTAGTCTTCTGTTAAAGTGCGATTCTTTAAAAAGAATCGCTTTTCTTATAGAACTGACGGGTGCGTTAGCTGAAGATTGAAGCTGTCTTTAAGGCAGCTTTTTCCTTATGGAACTATCGGGGCAAGTTAGTTCAAGAGTACATAAGGAGTTGTTCAACCATTGGGCCAGATTGCGAAGGAAGAATTGCTGACTTTACAAAAGGTAAATTAGTTAAGGATAAATAGTGGTGAACCGAAAAGAAGGCGCTTTTGAGGGGAGCTATTATTTGGAATTTAATGCATAAGATTGGAACCGATGCCCATTTCAAACGTAAGTAATGTAAAAGACTTAAGGTTGGGAGGCATAAGTATGAGGCAGCTTTATATAAAGCAGAAGGTATTCAGTCTTAGCGGGAAATTTACAGTAAAGGATCAGCAGGAGAAGGATATATATTACGTGGAGGGAAGTTTTATGCAAGTTCCAAAAACTTTCTCCATTATGAATACAGCAAGAGATGAAGTAGCACTCATTACGAAAAAGGTGTTCAGCTTTTTACCAAAGTTTTTGGTTGAGGTGAATGGTCGAGAGGTATTAACAATAAAGAAGGAATTTTCCTTATTTAAAGCACGATATACAATTGATGCGGCAGGCATTGAAGTACATGGTAATTGGTGGGATATGGATTTTCAAGTTTTACAGCATGGTAAAATCGTAGGTAAAGTGGGCAAGGAGTGGTTCACTTGGGGCGATAGCTACAAGGTTCAAATAATAGATGAAGAGATGGAAACCATTATTATTGCACTCGTTGTTGCAATTGATTGTGTGAAGGCTGATCAAGCAGCTGCTTCCTCAGCAGCGTCGATTTAAAGTAGAAGTGTAAAATTAAAAGGCTGACAGTTTTTAAAAAATCACTGCTTGAATAGGTGCGGTGAACCGTATCATAAATAAATGACAAGGCCATTTGGTACCAAGGTTTTATATGCGTTCTTCAGTAATCGAGCGCGATTCTTGAATAAGGTTCGCTTTTCTTATAGAACTATCAGGCTGAAGATCGGAGCTGTCTTTAAGGCAGCTTTTTCTTTATGCAACTATAGGGGCAGGTTAGTTGAAGAAGAAAAAGGAATAATGAAAAGTAAAATAAGAAGTTGAGTAACATCACTAGAGGGGAGAAAGTAATATGGTTGATATAGATGACCGAACGGTGTTTGAAAATAACCGCATAGATTTTTGGGTTTGTGATTGTATAACAGAACCGGAGTATATGTATAGTGTTGACGGTGAATATGAAACAACTTTAATTGAATTCTGGAAAAACTACAATCGTTTTCCACTTAAGGTTATCCATAACTTTGTAAGGGAAATGGATGATTTAGATAACGATGATAAAGTGTATAGATACCAAATTGACGAGGTTCATTCGATAGATGAACTAAAACATATACTAGACGATGTTGGGTGGAAATTAACCTTGGAAGACTTTTTTATTACTAATTCGTCAAAGGAAATAAGATTTAAGAAAATTGATAGAGAAACATTAAAGGGTAAAATTCCGGCACAGTGCGCTCTATTCGAATTAGGTCCAGGCGATACTCTAACAGAAGTGATTATACACGGACATTCTTTTTTAGTTGGTACAAATGACTCTAATTTATCCACGAAAGAACAAGTCAAAAAAATTGTACTATCCTGAAAGCTATTCATAACTTTCGTTGTTGAACTAACGGGGCAGGTAAGTTCAATATGCGTAGTGTAGTCGAACTGTGCTGTACTTTCTTAAAAAACACATTGAGCCTCTTACAATTTTCTCCTTTTTTAGATAAAATAGTTGCTGATAGTTTACTACTAATTTTAACTCTAAAGGCGGTAGTCCCAATTAAATTTCTCCAAAAAAATGAAACCAATATTTATATAATTCTGCTATTTCTTACTACAATTAATGGATTTTTTAATAAAAACACAGACGAAGGAACACTAGATATTATTATGGTTTTTGCCCTTTTCATAATTTTAATTATCAAGGTAACATTGATTTTTTATGGAAAAAGAGATGTTGATTAAGCAGTTTTAACACAGTTTGTGTCAACTCTGCGATAAGTCTTATAGAACTAACGGGGCAGGATAGATCAAGAGTGCATATGGAGTTGTTCAACAATTGGGCCATTTAATGGAGTACAGGGCAGGAATATTTTGTGGGGAAGTCGAAGTTGTTTTATCGAATAGCAACTACGGTATCGAATTTTTGAAACTATTTGAACATGATGGCATTCACGAAATAAGGTTCACGATTATTCCAATAGTAGAGGGTTTACGAAGTGTTGTTCTTAACAAATACCCGAAAACCCAATTTCACATTTTCCTATACTGTGACTTTTCTTTGTTATCATGAACTGTGACAAGGTGTTTTTTGTTAGGAAGGAATTTGTAACTTTTTAATAGAATAATTATGAAGATGATCAGATAATAAATTTTTACACATAAGGAGATAAAACTATGGAAAAAAACAAATTACTAAGAATGGACAATGTCGGCATCGTTGTAGAATCCCTTGATGACGCAATCTCTTTCTTTGAGGAGATTGGCTTGAACCTCGAAGGGCGAGCCACTGTCGAAGGTGAATGGGCTGGTCGCGTAACCGGATTGGGTTCTCAGTGCGTAGAGATTGCTATGATGGTTACCCCAGATGGCCACAGCCGACTTGAACTTTCGCGATTTCTCACCCCACCTACTATATCAGATCACCGGACTGCTCCTGTAAATGCCCTCGGTTATCTACGCGTCATGTTCACCGTTGAAGACATTGACGAAATGGTATCCAGACTCACTAAGTATGGTGCTCAGCTCGTTGGCGAAGTGGTTCAGTACGAGGACTCGTATCGGCTCTGCTACATTCGTGGAACCGAAGGACTTCTAATCGGTTTGGCGGAACAACTCGGTAACAAATAAGTAAGTGACGTTTTATAAAAAGCCTTTACTGAAATATACATTACTGAAGTAAAAATTGAAACAGAAAAGCAGTGTGAAAGTATCTCGAAGAAGTCGGGTACGCCATATAACACAGTATTCACGCTGCGGTACTCTCCGAGCCCCTTGGTCGCCAGGAGAAGAAACAGGGAAGCCAGATTCAGGCGACAAACCCTGCGAGCCTAAGAACTTCGTTCTAAGTCTCGCAGGGTTAGTGAATGCGAAAACGTTATATGCCAATCCGTCTCGATTTGAAGAAAATTCTTATTCAATAAAAGGGCGCGATTCTTTAATAAGAATCGTTTTTCTTAATGAACTAACGGGTGAGTTAGCTGTAGATCAGAGCTGTCTTTATGGCAGCTTTTTCTTTATGCAACTAGTAGGGTATGTTGATTGATTATATTGTATTAAAAGGGAAATTAAGTTAAAGTGGAGAAGATGTTTTGTTGCGGGGTGTTTGTATGGACAAGAATAAATGGATAGATTTATCTGGATTCGTTGTAGTTGGAATTATTATAATTGTACTTTTTATTTATAATCGGCTAGAATCCGAAAAATACCAACCTAAAGAATTAGTAACAGTGACAGCTGGTTATTCATTAATAATTGCTGTAGTAGGTAATGAGAGTGAGTTGCCAAAATTTTCAAGTATTTCTTATCAAAAAAGTGAATTAGATAACTTAGTAACAAACGAGGAAGAAAATTTTGATGCTTTAATTATAACTAAAGAAGCTTTCTCAGAAGCTGATAAAGATCAGTTTGTTGAGTATTTCAATAAGGTAAAGTATCCCGTTTTTTTTTATGATGCTAAAGGAATAAGTGATGATGCATTTTTAGAAAAAGGAGTTACTTTAGACAGTTCTAAAATTAATAGCTCAGCCTTTATTAGGGGTTATTTAAATAAGGAAAAAGAAAGAGTCAAATGGGTGTTGCATTTACCAGATAATAAAAATATATCTGATAAAGCTTACACATTTATACAATTATGTGAAATAGTCGAAGAGAGTAAAAGGTAAAATTGGATAGGTTTCTAAAGACAACCTTTTTTATTTTGTGAAGAAATGTACTTAAACTAACGGGTGCGTTAGCTGAAGATCGGAGCTGTCTCAAAGGCAGCTTTTTCTTGAGGTTTAAAGTATGATTTTTTGAATGAAGAACAAAAGGAAGTAACCGAAAAGAAATTGACAAAAACATTTATTTAAAGAGTATTAGTGGTTTCAAATTATCTTAAAGTTGCCGATTTCTATTATTATGCCCTGATGGTTTTTACTGTAATAAAAATAAAAGCAGACGGTACATCGAGGATCTTATAAAGATTCTAATGACCATCTACTTTTAAATGAACGTAAAGTTGCTGAGGCATTTCAAATGTGCATGTAATATTACCAGCTATTTTTCAAAACAATTTTTCCTATCGCCTTGCCTGACTCCATGTACTCATGGGCTTTTGAGACTTCATCAAACGTGAAAATATTAGAATCCAAAAGCGGGCGCAGCTTCCCTTCCTCAACCACCCTGGCAACTTTCTTCAAGATTTCTCCATAATGTTTATGCAGGTCCTTGTTTAAAATTTTCAACAGCATAAAGGTAACATGGAGAGAAAGTCCCTTTGAATGCACTGGGGAGAGGTCATGAGTCGAACGTGCAGCAATGGCTATTATCGTTCCATGTACCGCGGCCGCCTCAAAAGAGCGATCAAGGTTTTCACCCCCAACTGTGTCAAATACAACGTCAAATCCTTTTCCGTCTGTATATTTTTGTACATAATCCTGAACGCTTTCTTCTCGATAATTAATGGTTACATCAGCACCTAGACGCGTGCCAATCTCCAGCTTCTCTTGCGAAGAGGCAGTTGTATAGACTGTCGCTCCTCTCCATTTGGCTAGTTGAATGGCAATGTGTCCTACACCGCCGGTGGCTGCATGAATTAGTATATCTTGTCCTGTGGTAAGCCTTGCCCGATTAAATAATGCTTCCCAAGCGGTAATGGCAACTAACGGTAAAGCTGCGGCTTCTTCCATCGTCAAATTTTTCGGCTTTTGAGCAAGTAAATCAACATCTGCAAGCATAAACTCTGCAAGTGCACCGCCAGTTCCTCTAAATCCACCCGCGCATCCAAACACTTCATCCCCAATATTAAACTCGGTTACTCCTTCACCCACAGCAGAGACCAAACCTGCCACATCCCCATGTAATACTGCTGGAAACTCGGGTGCAACGGCCGGAACTGCACCAGCACGGACTTTCGTATCAATAGGATTTACACTTGTAGCCTTTACTTGAATAAGTACATGTCCAGGTTTTAGTTCAGGTTTTGAAATCTCTTTATATTGAAATACGGATGGTTTACCAAAAGATTGAATGATTTGTGATTTCACTCTAGTCACTCCTTTTTATTTTATGGGAAAATGTCTCATCACCTATTCGTGTTAAGGATTAATACACCGGAGAATTTTATTAGTAACATCTTTAATGACGAATAGTATGAAAAGAATGAATATTTAGTCTTAGCTTACAAAATCAATGATACTTTATATAATATAAAATTAAAAGTACGCACATTTCTGTTGAATAGGATAAAATTTGTAATATAGTATACAATTTGATACTTAAAAAGATTGGGGTGTCGATATGAAGGACTTTAAAACGGAAAAGTGTCCTGATACCACTGCTTGTCCTGTTGCAGTTACAGTGGATGTGATAGGCGGCAAATGGAAAGGGATCATATTATATAACTTAATTTCCGGCCCTAAACGTTTTAGCGAGTTAGGGAGACTTATGCCCTATACCACACAACGTATGTTAACATTACAACTTCGGGAATTGGAACAGGATGGTATTGTACATCGTGAAATATATCGGGAGATTCCTCCAAAAGTTGAATATTCTCTTACTGCTTTTGGAGAAACATTAAAACCTATCATCTACCTCATGCGAGATTGGGGAGATATTTACCAAAGTGAGGTTTTAATGAAACGAAAGATCTCAAAAAATGTGTAGCATCAATAGCGATCTCTCTGACAAAACCGAAAGTTAGCTTTCAGCATATCCATGACTTGTGTTTTTTTACCAATAAGATAAAAAGAAAAAAGGATGATAATTGAATATAAAAATGAAATTCAGAAATTATATTATGAAATATTGTACTTAAACTAACGGGTTCTTTACTTCAATCAGGAAGGTTGCTGCGGCAGCCTTTTTTGTATGTAACTATCGGGGCAGGGAAGTACAATAAGATATACTTCCTATTTGTATAATAATTAAGAAGTCTTATTTTGAGGTGATAAGGTGCCTATAAAAGGTTTGAACCACTTTTTATTTTCAGTTTCTAATTTAGAGAATTCCATTGAGTTTTATCAAAACGTTTTTGATGCAAAATTGTTAGTTAAGGGAAGAAATACTGCCTATTTTGATTTGAATGGAATGTGGATTGCCCTGAATGTAGAAAAAGATATTCCCCGTAATGAAATAAGCCATTCATACACACATATAGCTTTTTCAATCGAAGAAGCCGACTTTGTCAAAATGTACGAGAAACTAATGGAATTGAATGTAAACATCTTGTCAGGTCGTCCAAGAGATGAAAAAGATAAGAAATCTATTTATTTTACTGACCCCGATGGCCATAAGTTTGAGTTTCATACAGGTACTTTACAAGATAGAATGGATTACTACAAACAAGAAAAAGCACATATGGAGTTTTTCGATTAAAGGATTTCCTTGTTAACTAACAGGTGCTTTAGCTTAAGTTCGGAGCTGTCTTTATGACAGCTTTTTCTTTTATGCAACTACCGGGGAAGATGTTCCATAAGGAATGTAATAGTAGACGTAACGAGGACTAATATAGAGAGAGCGTGGATCTTGAGTTTTCTTATTACAACAGTGTCATTGACAGTGGGTAATTCAGGATGATTTGCTAAGAGTATATTTTATGTGGTTGGTACATTCCCCCGATTATAAAGGATTTTTCCTTCAAAAACTCAAAACAAGCTGTGAAGTCCCGCCTGGTTTTTGTACGGACGCCAAGATTCAAACCTCCCTCGGAGTTAGTATGTTTTTTGACTAAATTTATCGAACCTTTTAAAAGATTTTTTCAAGATGATTTTCAAGCTTCTCTAATGAAACCACCTTGAATCTCTTCTCTTTAAAATCAATGTAGTTCTCGTTTATGCATTCAGATATTGAACGATTTAGACTTCTTATTGGAGCACATACCTCACTCGAGAGTGTGCTTTTGGTCACTGTTTCTAGATCACCAATTTTGTAATGAGCATGGATACTGTACAAAATACGGTCCTTGACTGTTAAAAGCGATAGTTTAGCTACAGTTTCTGAGCTTGTAATTAATTTTGCCGCTAAGTGTTCCATCAAATAAGAAGTGAAATTAAAATCTTGCCGCATCCATTCGTAAACGAATGTCCTATGAATAGCTATTGTTTCACAATTTGTTTTCGCCGTGACACTTAACGTTTTTATGTCTTTATTGAAAATCTCAACTTCTCCAAAACAACTATATGACTGATATTTATACAGAGAAATCATCGAACCATCAGAGATTTGCCTAAAGACTTCAGCACTGCCTTTATTTAATATATAGAGATAATTGTTATCTTCAAAAGGGTGAATAATAAAGCTGCCTTTTGGATATTTACGATAAATAAATTCTTTTTTTATATTATCTGGGGCCTTGTTAATAATCATTTCAAGGTTCATTTCCTCACCAACCATTTCTTTTTGATCTTGGGTTTTGGTCAAATGACCTATTTTTATAATAAGTCGCAATTTATACTGATTTCAAACCTATTTATGGAGGAATGAAAATGAGAAAATTAATTATTGATACAGATACGGGAAGTGATGATGCAGTTGCGTTAATGATGGCACTAAAGTCAACGGAAGTGGAAGTTCTGGCGATTACGACTGTTTGTGGGAACGTACCCCTAGAACTCGCAACTAAAAATGCTTTAATGACTGTAGAAGTAACAAATTCGCAACAGCCACCCATTCATGCAGGCGCAGCCAAGCCACTAATGAGAGACCTCGTAACAGCAGTTAATGTACATGGTGAAGATGGTATGGGAGATGATGACTTAATTCATCCTACCATTAATCCTGAACCTGGACATGCAGTTGATGTGATCTTGGACTTGGTAGAAAAAAATCCAGGAGAAATAGAAATTGTTACAATAGGTCCTGTTACAAATATAGCACTTGCAATATTAAAAGCACCAGAAACGATGAACAAAGTTAAGCGTATTTATTCGATGGGCACTGCTGGATTTGGCGCCGGAAACACTACACCTGTAGCCGAATTTAATGTATATGTAGATGCAGAAGCATATAGCATCATGATGAAATCAGGAATTCCTATTAGTATTATCGGCTTTGATGTTTGCTTAGGTGAAGCAGCTTGGAATAGAGAAGATATGAAATTTTTAATGGCGAGCCAAAAGGAAGAAGCGATGTTTGCCGTTCAATGTAATTCTTCTCTTCTAGAATACAACCTACAGGCAAGCGGAGGGCACTTTGTTGATTTACCAGATGCAGTCGCAATGGGTGTCGCATTATGGGATGATATCGTTCTTGAAGACAAGTTTTGCTACTGCTATGTGTGTACTACAGAAGAAGCGACCTATGGCCAAGTTATCATAAATGATGGGAGTAAACTCGCTATTTCAGATGGTTTTGGCAGCAATCCTCCTAATGCGACTATCTGTAAGAACATTGACAATCAGTTATTCAAAAATCGGTTATTAGAATTATTGGTCAGTTAAAATCACGAGGTTGAAGAAGAATCTCAAATAGCATAGCCTGCAAAAAAGAACGCAAACTAAAAATACTGGTTGCCGATAACGAAAAAGAAAAAATATTACACAGTAACTTTAAATCGTGTATTTATTGGCATCCACGTTGTATCACTAACTCAAACTACAGGGGGGTGGAAAAATGTCTAAAAATAAAAATAAGCAATTGAAGAATAATGATGCTTTACCTAGAAAAGATGTAGAATTTGCGCATAATGGACTTGAAAAAATAGCATTAAAAGACCAGGAACGCCAAAAAAAGTAAACATATCTGACTTTCAAACTGTCCCTCAAAAAATTTGAATTGATGTTTTTTGGGGGATACAAAAATTATCGTCACATTTGCTTACCTATATCTCTTGTATACCTCTGTGTTAGAACTTATTATTAAAGAATATAATGTTCATCGTTATCAATAGAAGAAACTCGTCAAAAAAAGCCTTTGCTCCACGGGAGTAAAGGCAAGAATCTATCATTTTTATCTTTCGTAGAAACGCTTATCTCTATAGTACTGACACAATATCCTCTCGCTGCATCCTGAATGTAAGAGTCACTAGGACTACCATTCCCCTCAGGAAACTAACTTATTGGTCCTTATCTAATTATCCCATTCAACTACGTCCATAAAGCTTAGCAAGAACTATATTGTTCCCAGGGATAATTTGCAGTTAAAAAGGCAGCCAATTCCTTACTTTTTTGTTTCCTTTCCTTGCGAATTCTTGCTCGATCAGGTGCGGTTTCGTGTAATTTTCGCTCTTCTTCTGTTTCTGGAATGACTTGTGGAACAGGTGTTGGCCGGTTATGTTGATCAAGTGCTACAAAAGTCAATAGTGCCGTTGCTGCGATTTTACGATTACCGCTTTTTAAGTCTTCTGCAATGATTTTCACAAAAACCTCCATCGACGAGGTACCTGTCCATGTCACATAAGATTCAAACGAGACTGAATCTGTTGTTCGAACTGGATGTAAAAAATCAACTGAATCTGTCGAGGCAGTCACACATTCCCTGCGGCTATGACGCGCTGCAGAAGTTGAGGATACCTGATCCAGGTGACTCATCAAACGACCCCCGAACAAAGTATTATGGTTATTTACATCATTTGGGAAAATGCGGCTAGTTCTTATAACTCTTGATTCTTTACAGTATTTAGTTTCCATAAACATATCTCTCCTTTAATTTATAAACCTCTTTATATTCATCCCTATAAAGGTTCTAGTACATCTATCTTTCTTCCTGACTAGTTAAAAAGAGGGAATGCTAAAAGTAATAATTAGCGAAAAATTCTGAATTCTTATATTTTAACTAATTCATGATCATTAAAATAAATGACTTCTGTTAGGAATTTACAACCCTGCATCCTCCTGAAAGCATCTTTAGCTTCTTTTTCAGAGTCAAACTCATAAATTTTAAAGTTGTTCTTTGAATGAACAGTGATTACCCACATAAAAGGCCTCCAATAAAAAGTTTTTAAAATCTGTTTTTCCATTAGATGTTTTTAAAACCAGCACCGGAAACGAAAAGATTCAGCGATCTTTCTTATTCCAAACAATAAGCCGCTATACGCACATCGACTTTATGACTTAGTCTATAAATGGTTCATTATTTTAGGATTAAGGACATATTTTGTGTACCTCCTAAGTTTATAAATCTTTATCAATCTACAATGCAAGTATCGCGCCAACTTGTAACTCGCAGAATTAAAAGAGTTTAAGCGTCTATAGACTGCCAAATTTTTTTGCATGAATAATTATTATGTGTCGATTGCAAAATATTTTTGCACCCATCTGCCACTTTCACAAAAAAGATTAAACTTTGTCTATTCCACCCAATTTACTTTAATAAAGTTACTTAAATAAATTTTGCAGTTTAGTTTTTATATCAGCTAGCGGGTGCTTTACTTCAATTAGGGAGTTGCTGGGCAGCATTTTCTTATGCAACTATGCGGCAGGTTAGTTAAATAAGGGTAATGGTTTTTTATGGTAATATAAAAAGGAGACGAAAACAGGGGGCTGACTATGGAAGGGCAGTTCCCTATTATTGTGAGGTCACCGTCACAAAGGATCATGAGTTTGAAGTAAGTTATAAGATTTATGACGCTAAATCAAGAGATCTTATTCTAACATGTGAGTAGCTCACGTATACAGTTGATAACATAGGGAGTTAATGAACTAACGGGTGGGTTAGCTTAAGATCAGAGCTGTCTTTAAGGCAGCTTTTTCTTTATGTAACTATCGGGACAGGTTAGTTATATAAGTAATTGGATTATTATGGTATTACATTTAGGTTATTGTCTTCAACACTCAATGTTAGGGTGGATAATTTAATGGTTCGAAATTTACATTCATCTTTTAGGAGGACATACCTTTGTTCAATTTTAAAAAATTCACCGTAGGACTCTTGGCTTTAGGAAGTCTTGCTGCTTGTGACAACGAACAAGAACTAGTAAATTATGAAAAAGAAGAGGCACCCAAACAAAAAGTTGTTCAAGATTCTACACAACAGAACAAAGAGTCTTCTTTCAATTCACCAAAGTATCATATGTCTGGAGGTTGGACAAATGATGAATTTTATATAATGATCCACGGCAGCAGTGACATTAAAGGTGCTGGCAAGTATGTACTGCAAAAAATCCCGAAAAAGGGAAAAGAGAAAGTTGTAAAGCATTTACAGTTAACGGAATCAACGGGAAATAAGCTAACTGCTATAATTTATAGTGAGGATTCTAATAAGACTTCTTTTCTAACATTAGAGATGAACAAAGAAAGAAATGAAATAACTATAACGATGCCAAATGAAAAACCCGCGACCTACAAAGAAACAGATATAATGCCATTCGAATTTAATCCTGAATATGTACGGGGAGAATAAAACCAAAATAAAAAGACGCCCCATCAACCATAGTGGTAAGCTTTGTTAATCAACTAACGGGTGCGTTAGCTGAAGATCGGAGCGCAGGTGCGTCTTTCTAATTCAAAGACTGAAAAATAGGGACCCAGTATATTAAGAAGCAATATCAAATATTGTAAGTAGCTATTGAACTAATAGGTTTTTTACTTCGATAAGGGAGTTGCTTCTGTAGCTCTTTTTCTTGTGGAACTATCGGAGCAGGATAGTTGAATAAGGATAATGGTTATTTGTGGTAAAATTTAAAAGGGATGGTTGTTTAATTTACAGGGGGTGTTCCAATGAGTGAAGATAAAGAAACTCCTGAAAGAAGAAGAGAAAAATTAAGACAAGAAGAATTAAAAAGATATCCTTCTAGCAGCGTTCACGGTGGAGGTCTTGCTGATTTAGTTGGTAGCTTAGGTTGGAAAGATACGGGAATTCTTATTCTTGTAATCATAATCGGCTTTATTCTTGTATCACTCTTCTTTAAGTAACGGGTGCCTTCAGATTCGCCAGCCATTGGCATCTAAACATCTAAGTGTGCTTTATAAATCAGGAGTGGTGGAATTTTATGCGGAAGCAAATCGTCGAATTTATAAGCTTTGTCCAGAACCCTTTAAGGCATTAAACATTTGGTTGGAACAGTATCGTGAAATATGTGAAGAAAAACTCGACAGCTTGGAACTTTATCTGAAGGAGCTACAAAATAAAAAACAATAATTGGAGGAATAAAATGTTTCCAAAAACCGAAATCACCAGTAGTTTCAATGCTCCTCGTGAGCTTGTATTTAAGGCATTTACCGAATCAGAACATCTGCAGAACTGGTGGGTCCCTAAAGGATGGGCTTTTGATATTTCTAAGTTCGATCTTCGCAAGGATGGTGTCTTCCATTACAGCCAGACATCTCCTGACGGTCATGTAATGTGGGTCAAATTTGTTTATCATGAAGTAAATGCTCCAGAGAAACTCGTTTACACCTCTTTCTTTTCTGATGAAAAGGGTAACATCGTACGTGCTCCTTTTAACGACAACTGGCCATTGGAAACTCTCAATACTTTTACATTCACTGAGCATGAAGGTAAAACAATACTTACGATGATTGGGACACCTGTTTCCCCAACTGAGGAGGAAATGAAAACATACGAGGAGTCGGAAGAAATGCTTCAGGAGGGCTTTTCAGGAACCTTCGTTCAACTGGCTGATTACCTCTCTAATATTTCAGAAAACTGATATAGGTCGATGACGAACAAAAGAACAATGAGAACACTGTTAATAGCAGTGTTCTCGTTTAAGGAAAGGTAATAACAGTTCAATAATTGGTCATGGAATTAAAGAAGATGAAAAGTCTTTTCTAAAACAGATTTTTAAACTAACAGGTGCTTTACTTCAATAAGGGAGTTGCTTTGGCAGCTCTTTTTCTTATGCAACTAACGGGTGCGTAGTTCAAAAAGGAATAACAAGGAGTGAGTGGAAATGAGTTTGGCTTCCTATATTGATATGCCCACTCCTGCTAACGTCTTGAACATCATGTATCCGATTATTCTGGAGTTTAGTTAATTTCAAACAGCTTATGTAAAAACGGCGACATTGTTGGTATATAACTTATAAAATAACCGAACTGGAACTTATTATTCACTTTGTTTTTTTACCCGAATTACTTGACGGATTCATGTTATTATCGGTTTTAATTCGGGGTATATTTCTTCTTTCTGATCTCATACTAAAGATAAGAAGGAGGGGTATCCATGGCAAAACGAACAAAGAAAAATGATGCAGACCAAAAGAACAAGCAAGGATTTGATTCAAGCAAAACTGATTCAGAATTCTCTAAAGAATTTGGCAGTGCAAACGCTAATCAAGCACATAAAAATAAAGCAAAAAAAGAAAAAGCATCTAAAAATCAAGGTGAGTGGAAAGGCATGCATTAATTAATACTTACCAGACTCGACTCTTGATAAGTGATGCCTGCACCGAGTACAAAGGGTGGAGGCTTATCATGCTTCAAACTATTTACTGAACTTTATGTAAAGGAGCTTATTTAGATGACTCAATCTAAGCAACAACAAGAACGTCAATGGAAAGATCGTAAACAATCGCAGAATCCACATGGTAAGGTCAAATCATTTGAACAATTAGCTGATGGTATGGGCAAAAATGAATCAGAAACTAAGTAAAACTGTTTAAGAATGAGAGGTTATCCCAAAGGGTCAGAGCCCCACATAATAGTGAGGTCACTCCCTTGGGGTACCTTCTCTTTGTCGTTACCTAAAAGGTCATAATTATCTGGAGTGTAATTATTCATACAGAGATACCGATAGCGATGATGAATATTCAGGTGATTTTTTATATTGGCGGTTGTTTTGCCGGTGAGTTGGATTTGCTAAACGTAAAGAAATATCAGTTTGCTACGCCTTTCGTTTATAAGGTATCCAGTCATGCGCCAGCCCATTTTCTTATTTAACTAAAGTGGCAGGTTTGTTGCATAAGAAAATGTAATTTTATGTTAAAATAATGGCAGAGATAAAAAAAGGAGATAGTTTAATATGCCAGCCTGTCATAAATGTGATAAGTGGAGCGGGAATGAAATATAATATAATTTTTGGACTTGTCATATTAATGTCTTAGTATTTATGTATAAAATAGAGTCAATTGTTCCCTTTATAATTGCTGCTGGATTAGTAGGTCTTTATAAAGGTACTAAAACCGGTTCTGATTTTAAAAAGATATTTAACATACATAAAGTCGATTTCTCTTTAAAAGAATCAACAACTAGAATTGAACTATTAGGTGCCTTAATAATGTCATTAAGTACGGATATACTCTCATTTGAATACTATTTTTATAGTGCAAATTTCATTTATGTACTATTCCACGTATTATACTCATTACTGTTTGGTTTACTTTTGTTTAGGTTTTTATTTCTAAAGATGTTTGAAGAGTCACATAATAGTAGAAAAAGCATGAACCAATGAAAATTTAGGCTTAGAAGGTTGCTGAGGCAGCCTTTTTCTTATGGCACTAAAGGGGCAGGTTAGTTGAACAAACAGGATTTGTTTTACGGTTTATAGAAAGTAGATTAGGGGGGGATATTTAGATGTCAAACCATGAAAACGAAGAAATGCTAACAGGGGGGAATGTTTCTAACGTTTATCGATCAGGAGATACTGTGCGACGAGAATTAAAGCCAGACAGTACCAAAATTCATAAGCTATTAAAGCATTTGGAGAACGAAGGTTTCAGTTATGCACCAAAGTTTTTAGGTATTGATGAAAAAGGAAGAGAGATATTATCCTTTATTGAAGGAGAAGCTGGTAATGATCCTTTAAAAGAATACATGTGGTCTGATGATGCTTTAAGGGAAATAGCGAAGATGCTCTGTCTTTATCATGATGCTGTGAGTGATTTTCCATTATCAGATGATTGGAAACCGATAGATAATACTCCACACAAAGTGGAGGTATTATGCCATAATGACTTTGCCAGATACAACATTATTTTTAATCATAAAAGACCAGTAGGTATTATTGATTTTGATGTTGCTGGACCTGGTCCAAGACTTTGGGACATAGCTTATACTCTTTATACTTGCGTCCCCTTAAGTAGATTTTATCTTTCTGAAACAGGTGAGAAAGTTTATTATAAATCATTACAGCACGCTAACCGTATAAAACAAAGAGTTAAATTGTTTTTTGATTCTTACGGTGAGGGAGTAGAAGAAGGTTTTTTGGAAATGGTATTGCTGCGATTGGAAGGGCTATGTAAAACAATTACAAGAAAAGCCAGTGAAGGTGACATTGCTTTTCAAAAGATGATAGATGAAGGGCATCTTGAACATTATCAAAACGATATTAAATTCATTCGTGAATATGGAAAAGAGTGGATTTGAGTTAAGGTTTTTGTTGAACTAACGAGTGCTTTATTTCAATAAGCAAGGTTGCTACAGCAATCTTTTTCTTCAGGAACTATAGGGTCAGGCTAATGGATGAAGGAGGAGTATTTATAGAAAAAATACCTGTTAAAACCATAAAGAAGATAGAAGAGGACATTAAAAATAATGATTTAGGAAAAGCAAGAGATAGAATACACGGGTTAATTTTCACCTATCCAGATGAATTAGAACTCCGTAAAAAGTTAGGGGATATCTATTTTGCATTAAAATATCCCTCGATGGCCGGTCGATATTGGTATCTAGAAAAGGATAAGACACCTGAAATGGTAGATGCATGTATTCAGTTCGAAAAATCTATGGGTAACGATCCGATTAGAATAGCAAGGGTTCTAAAATTTAAAGGAGATAGTGAAATTATAAAAAGACTGCAAGATCAGGAAATTTCTCCTATACAAAATAAAGTTAAAGAGAAATTGACGGAAGAACCTGATGAGACATTGGAGGATAAGTTATTTACTATTGGGTGTATCACGATATTAATATTAATCATTTTCTTTACATTAATCGGAATTTACACTCTCTTTAGCTGGTTTTTTTGATCCCTAGAGTCTTTATTCAAGCGAGGTATTTATAGTTGTTGTTCTTCAGATAACAGGTGCTTTACTTCATTACCAGGGGTTGCTGCGGCAGCCTTTTAGTTTAATAAGAAAAATCAATAAAGGATGCTATTATAGCATCCCTAAAGATTTCGGCTTTCAACGTAATGTATTTGAATTTATTTCGGAAATGGTCTCTTTATCGCAAATAACGAAAAGCTGTGCATCATCAGGAATTCGTTCATCTAATTTTTGGTTAATGGTAAGATTACCACGATCTGCTACCAGTGTGGCTCCTTTGTCAAGAAGATCTATAAACGCATCACGATAGGTTCTCCATTCATCTTGTTTAGAAATCTCATACATGGTTTCTTTATACTTTGTGCTCATAAGTTCAGAATACATGTGGGTGACTCCATGAGAAAATAATGATCTTACTGCTGCGTGGGAGATCATCTCTTGTGTAGGAATAAACTCATCCACTTTTACACGCTCGAATAAACGAATATGCTTTTGATTGATTACCTCGGCGGTGACATGAATAGATGTATTCGTTTTTTCTTCAATGGATGTTATGGCAGTGGCAATTAATAATGTCTTTCCATCGACAAGTAACGGATCCTTTGTAGCATAATTATCTTGTGTTATTTGGTCAGCAAAAATGATAACGCCTTTTGCTCTAGGCAGGTTTGCACGGAGTAATGTTTCTTCATCGGTAGCATCCCCACGAACATAAAACAGACGCTCTTCCATCATAGGAGCTTTTTCCAAGTTATCAATGATTACAATATCAATGATTTCATCAGATTTTAAAATTTCTTGGATGGCGGATTTTGACTTATCACTCCAGCCAATCAGAATGATCTGATTTTTACCTGTATATTTCATTTTTCCACCAACTTTAATTTTTTCGATAAGATATACAGATTTAATGATTTTTCCAATAAAAAGACTAACAAGCCCAATACCCGTGATGTAAAGACCAATGGTAAATGCTTTTCCAAGATCGGTGACCGGTGCATAGTCTCCAAAACCAACCGTAGCAAGCGTTGTAAGTACCCAGTAAACGGAGGTTAAATAAGATTCGAACGTCTGTGGCTCTATAGAAAAAGCAACATACGCAGCAACTAATATGTATAAAATGGCAAATGGTAAAAAGATTCTACCTCTTAATTTAATAAAGTAATACATTATTTTTTTAGCCGTAATTCTCATCAATATCCATCCTAGTTTTCGAGTCATCGATTAGATTTATATTTCCCCAATTTAACAATTAATTAAACGTAAGCGTAAAAGTATTTTACCCAAGTTGGGAGCAAGAACAGCATATTCAAAATTGAGGAGTGCTTTTTAATAAAGGGGGAAATAAAAAAGTCTTTCACTTATTGTGCGTTGATCAACGAGGATTAACGCCTTTTTGTTATAATCCTTGTTGAACTAATACGTGCTTTACATCAATAAGGGAGTTGCTTTGGAAGCTCTTTTTCTTATGGACTAAAGGGCTTAAAGATTGGAGATTAATGATGTTTAAAATAAGTACATTTCTAGTTAAAACCAGTGCAGGTGAAGAGAGTTATATATCCTTGGATGATTCTTTAAAATTAAGAGGAATTTTTGAACATCGAAAATTCACTCCGGAGCATATTCAAATGCATATAAAGATTCAATATAATGATCAAATTGTTGTAGGAAATGATATTCCTAGTGGGTTAGATTTATGGAGTGATTATATAGTTGGAATAGAGAAATATTTAGACGGTGAGAACGTTGAAGTAACATATGGTATCGATCCATATCTTATGAAGTTAATCTCGATAAACAGCAATTTATTGGAATTTTCCATTGTTGGGGATTGGGAACCTGTTGAGGTGTTTGCACAAGCTAGGTTACCTAAAAAAGAATTCTTAGAGGCCATTTTAGATGGAGCAACACACTTTTGGAATACATTGAATGATAACAAGGTGTTTGAAAAAAATACAAAGAACACAACCCCTAAAGAATATCCAAAATTAATAATAGAAGAAATTGAAAAACTAAGGAAAAAGGTAAAAACCATAATGAACTAACAGGTGCTTTAGCTAAAAATCGAAGCTGCCTTTAAGGCAGCTTTTTATTATGCAACTAAACCAGCCAATAGTTTGTCAATATTTTTCAATAAAACCTTAAAATATTTCATGCTATACTAAATTTGTGCATACCAAATAACCTTCCAAGTTTCTGTGTTTGGAAAGTTCTGGGTGGTTTAGTTATACTTTCAAACTAGCCTATCTTGGAAAGGTGAGTTGCTTTTTAAAAGTGCATAAATCCAATGTAAGAGTTTATTGGCACATGCTATCACAGCTACTTTAAAGGGCTTTCCTTCTTCACGTTTCTTATCATAAAACTCTCGTAATCGCTTGTTACGAGGGATGATTTCATCTGTCGTTTTCTTCTTGCGACAATCACGAATGGCACATTTAACAGCCATATACAAGGCGTGTCTTAGTCTGCCAGAACCTCTTTTGGTAATCCGATTTACTGTGCCTTTAAATTTACCTGATTCAAAGATACTTGGATCAATTCCGGCAAATGCCACTAGTTTTTTAGGGTGATTAAACCGTTCAATCTCTCCAATTTCAGAAATAATCGTTGCAGCGATTTTTTCACCGATTCCAGGGATGGATTGGATAATCTTATATTCTTCAATTTCTTTTGCCAAAGCATCTATCTCGTCTTCAAATTTGGATAGGTGCTTTTGGTATTCTAGAAGCATTTTTATATACATTTCAAGGCTTAAAATGTGACTCTGATATAAGGTTCTCTGAAAAGGGTTTCGAGCTGAGGCAGCCGTAAGTTTCTCTGCCTGTGTATTCGCCCACTTTTTAGAACGACTTGGACAAAGTTCATTAATCCTATTTGCTACAGTTTCTTCACCGACTGCTAATATGTCTTCAGAAGTAGGGAATTCTAATAGAGTAAGCAAAGAAACAACCGAATACAAATCTCCAAAAACCCCTCTATATTCAGGAAATACTTGATCAAGAACAGCCTGGAACTGTAGTTTTGTTTGTACATAGATACCTGTTATATTTTCGTGTTGTCTTGAAAGATTACGAAGATTTAAGAGTTGTATCCCTCGTTTTTTATAAGGCTCTAAATCCTCTTTATAGTACAGCTCGCAGAGGTGACGTGCATCGATTATATCTGTCTTTACTTTGCGTAAACTTGAGCTCTTCGCACGATAAGAAATGAGTGGGTTAACGACAATTAATAAGTAGCCTCTCTCCTCAAAATACTGTACAACTGGCGTATGATAATGCCCCGTGGATTCCAATACAATCGGAGGTTTGATTCCTGTTTTATTTTCTATTTTTCTCAGAAACTGAAATAGCGTTTCTAATCCTTCAATGGTATGTGTAACTTTGAAACTGCCTTGATAAGGCTTCTTCTTTTCCAAGAATGCTTGAACCTGACTTTCACCTTTAGCTACATCCAGACCAACCACTGGATTCATTTTTTATCTCCTCCAAAAACATAATATTTGCCGGTAACCCCTAATCCTTCTTGCAGTATCATAGCTTCGCTTGTTATACGAGATCTTGGTCCCAACCAGCCAAATCATGTTTAAGCAAGTAGGGGGCGAACTGTTTAGTTGACGGGATCTTAAGCCCCACGGGCAGGTACGTTCTTCCCCGGCTACCGTTATAATAAAACTATATAAAAATTGGTCAACCAGAAATATCTGGCTGACCTAATAATACGAACGGGGCAGGTTAGTTCTATAAGGAATTGGTTTATTATGATGTAATATTTAGTTTGAATCGATTTTTGGAAAACTTAAACGAGCATGCAAATTATAAATTATCGATTGTTATTAATAAATAGAGATATATAGGGAGTTTGTTAACAAATATACTTAAACAATAAGGAAGGTTGCTAAGGCAGCCTTTTTCTTAAGCTCGGGGCGAAGAAGACCCGTTTGCGTTATGGTATAGTTTATTAAATTTAGTTGTATTCTTATGGGGGAAATTAAATGTTAGAGGATGGAGTTTGAAATGAAGAAAGATATATTTAGTTTTACGGCAGCCATCGTTGGAATTATGGCTCCGTTATTTTATTTGCTACAATCGAAACGATGAATGGCAGGTTAGATAATATATTTCTAATTAGTAGTTTGAGTCTGTATGGTGCTTCTATTGTTTGTACGATTATAGCTTTGAAAAGGAAAGAAAAAAATAGGATAAAGTACTTCCCATTCGTTACACTAATCCCCATTGCCCTGTATCAATTATTAATTATTTTCGCTTATAAATTATTAGAATTCATAAATGGGTTGATATTTTAAGATAATCAACAGGGGGGAATCCAGTACCAAAATAAATCGTTCATTATAGGAATGTTGACAAAATTTGCAAAAATAACGGTGGTGGATAGATTGAAAAAATGGGAAAATGTAGCTAGGGGCATTTCATTTGTAATTATACTAACTTTTCTTCCTTATTTTCTTAAAAAAATAGGAATCTCCTTTTGGCTTATAGGGTTATGTATATTTGCTGTGATTTATTGTGTCTTTTTTATTTTATCAAAGATCGAATGCCTTCAGAAATCGGTATCAAATAAAGTAGGATGGTTGACTTATATTATGGTATTTATAATCATAATGGTTTTGTATTTTATTATAAAATAGGCAGTGTGTTAGCCCATGACGGAAGTATGAGAGTTTCGGTAGCTTTTTCCTAGGAACTATCGGGGCATATTGATTGAAGGAAAATGGGAATGTAATCTTATCAGTGCGATTCATTATTATGAGGGATCTTTTTTTATAAAGATAGAGGTGCTAAGGTTAGAGAAAAGGAGACTGCAATGAAAATAAATTTACTGATTTTCATATCGTCTGTAAAAGAACAAGAAAAGAGTATATCGATGATGAAAACATTCGAATCTGATATTCGTCCTGTCAGAGGGGATATAATCGATGATCCGGGATTCGATCCAGGGTTTCATAATGGATATGAAGTTGTAAAAGTTTCGATTAATTATGCTTCGAATGAATGTTTTGTTTCGCTGCACCCACTTGCGTTAGAAATTCAGGAAATCAAAATAGAAACCTACATAGGGAAACTTGAAGCACATGGTTGGTGTGCTGTCTCAAAAGAAGAACTAAAAAGTATGTAAAAAGGTAAAAACCCTTCATTTTTCACGAAGGGTTTTTTATTTGATGTAGTGCATACATTCATATTTAACCAAATGGTTGAATGTTAAGGGCGAAAAACTGTTATATTAACTATATGGTTAAGCAAAATGAGGATAATTTAAATGAAATTTTTCATGCTTTAGCTGATTCAACAAGAAGAGAAATGGTTCAGATGATGGCTCTGAAAGAAAGGACGGTTTCTGAACTAGCGAAACCATTTGAAATGTCTTTGGCTGCTATTTCAAAGCATATAAAGGTCTTGGAGCGGGCAAATATAGTCGATAAGATTGTCGATGGAAGAACTCACATCTGTCGATTGAATACCGGATCATTATCACAAGCTACAGAATGGCTGCATTTATATGAGGAATTTTGGAGTAATCGTTTTGATCTTCTTGAGAATGAGTTATTGAAAGCAAAAAAGAAAGAACATTAAATTACGTAAGGGGTCTGTAAATGCAAAAACATTCAACAACCACTTTAAAGATGACAAGAAATTTTGATGTAGTACCTGAAAGAGTTTTTGATGCATGGTTGAACCCTGAGATGATGAGAAAATGGTTTTTTACATTGGAGGGGACAAATAAGGTGGCACAAAATGATCCTCAAGTGGGAGGCACTTGGGAAATTATTGATCATCGCGATGGAAAAGATTATCGGGCGATAGGGGAGTATCTTGAAATAGACTCTCCAAACAAATTAGTGTTCACTTTTAAAATGCCGCAGTTTAGTGAATCGGAAGATACCATTACAGTTGAGCTGAAGGAACTTCAACAGGGCTGTGAAATGACCTTTTCACAAAACATCAACGTTCCTCATGAAGAAAATTGGACAGAAGCGGATATTGAAAAAGCTCTTGGAGAATATCATGATGGATCTGAACATGGCTGGAATTTAATGTTCATGGGACTGAAGGAATTGGTTGAAACTGGACAAGTTAGCTATAAAGGCTAATAGTCGTTAGCATAATCCAAAGTTGATTCAATGAACTCAATTTGAAGGCACTCCAAATTAACTGGAGTGCTTTTTTAATTCAGCATTAATGGTCGCATCTTTTCTTGAAAAGTCGTTTAGATTGACAATTCCCTCATAGCTGGTAATATTTCTTTATTATTCCATTATTCTGGGTGATTCCGTTAATAGGCGATAAAAAAACTTTAGGAATAATGGGTGAAATAATCTAAGAAAGTGGGCCATATCGCTTTATATGACTAACTTTATGTATTTATTTTGTTTATTGGTATGGGGGCTTAATTTTATTGCCGTAAAGATTCAAGGTACGCCTGTGAGTTTAGAATTATCTTTAACGTATCGTTTAAGTTTGACGGCTATCCTATTTTTCATTCTATTGTGCATTCTTAGACCTAAAGGAAAACCAATGAAAAAGGATGTTCCATTTATTATTGTGTTTGGTATATGTAATTTTGCCTTAAGTTATTTATGCCTCTATTACGCCACTATCTTAAGTTCAGCGGCAATGGTTACATTGATATTTTCATTGAAAGTCATTTTAACACCCATTGCCCTCCGTATTTTTTTGAAAGAACAATTACATCCCCGTATCTTAATTGGCGGGGTAATTGGAGTGCTGGCTGTTTGTATCGTTATTTACCCAAGTTTGAATGACATTCATGGTTTTAATGATATAAAAGGTATCATGATAGCTGTTCTTGGTACGATCCTTACTGCATTGGGCGATGCTAGCTCAGCTAGAAATGCTAAGAATAAAGTAAATCCAATCTATGCTAATGTACTTGGATTTGCGGCAGGGGGAATTCTTTTAGGGGCAATTGTGTTCATTAAAGGACAGGCAGTCAGTCTGCCAACATCTATTACATATTTATCTGCTTTGTTCTATTTAACTATATTCGCTTCCTTTGGAGCTTGGCTATTCTACCTAAAGCTTGTAGAGAAAATAGGTGGGGCGAAAAGTGGATACATGGTTGCCCTTTTTCCGGCAATTGGAGGTATAGCTTCAGTGATGATTGGTGAATCAGATCCATCCATTTTCTTGGCTGCTGGCTGTCTTTTCAGTTGTTTAGGTGCTGCTATTGCCTTAGGGTTAGGCACGCGTATTGGTAAGATAAACTTGAAGGAAGAAAAATCGATACTTAAATAAGGGTTTCCGCAGTAATTCGATATACAGAGAGGGATGGGACAATGGAAAGTAAATGGCCAAAAGAAATGAAAGTAGCGCAAATCCGAGTTGCACGTCCTACTGATCAACTAAAAAAGGTTGTCAACTTCTATTGTGAAGGATTAGGTTTGAAAAAAATTGGTTCCTTTGAAGGGCACGAGGGATATGACGGTATCATGATCGGGCTACCTGATTCCGACTATCATTTAGAGTTCACTCAACATAAAGATGGCAGTCCTTGTCCTGCCCCATCAAAGGATAATCTGCTTGTCTTTTATATTCCTGAACGTAAGACCATTGAAGAAATCGCAAATAGATTGAAAGCTATGGGGTATGATCCAGTTTCTCCAGAGAATCCATATTGGGAAAAGTCAGGTGTTACCATTGAAGACCCGGATGGTTGGAGAATTGTATTAATGAATTCGCCCGGCATAGGAAATTAAAATAATAAAAGTGTACAGATGGGACGCGCCCCTTGCAATCTGATGGAGGAATTACGGTGTTCAAAGTTGAATGTAATGTTAATAAAATTTTCAGGGGTGTTAATGTGAATTCAACGGTAGAAACAATACAAGAATTAACAGAGAAAGAACAATGGTTAGCAGCCTTTCCAATTATGAATCAGTTACGTACTGACTTAACTCAAAAGACATATCTGGAGTCACTAGAAGAAATGAGGAAAGATGGGTATCGTTTGTATGCTTTATATAAGGATGACCGGATTGTATCCTTGGCTGGTTTAAGTTGGAGAGTTAACTTTTATAATAAACGTCACGTGTTTATTTATGATCTGGTAACAGATACTGCGCACCGTTCATTTGGATATGGAGAGAAATTATTAAGTTATATACATAACTGGGCAAAAGAAAATGGAGCTGCATATGTGGCATTGGAATCTGGAATTCAGCGAAATGATGCGCACCGTTTTTATGAAGAGAAATTTGATTATGATAAATGGTGCTATTCATTCAGGAAAACATTGTGATTAAAAATAGCAGTAATCAAGTACAAGAGCTGAGTAATCAGCTTTTTTTTTATGTGACTATCGGGGCAACGGTCGTTTTTGAAGGTGTTTGCCACGGGAACAGTAATTTCATTCCTTGCATAAAAGCCGCAAACTCATGTATCGACCAAACTTACGAGTAAATGCTCGAAACTTACGAGTAAAAGCTCGAAACTCACGAGTAAAAGCTCAAAACTCACGAGTAAAAGCTCGAAACTCACGAGTAAAGCTCGAAACTCACGAGTAAAGCTCGAAACTCACGAGTAAAAGCCTGAAACTCACGAGTAAAGCTCGAAACTCACGAGTAAAGCTCGAAACTCACGAGTAAAGCTCGAAACTCACGAGAAAAAGCTCGAAACTCACGAGTAAAAGCCTGAAACTCACGAGTAAAAGCTCGAAACTCACGAGAAAAAGCTCAAAACTCACGAGTAAAGCTCGAAACTCACGAGTAAAGCTCGAAACTCACGAGTAAAAGCTCGAAACTCACGAGTAAAGCTCGAAACTCACGAGTAAAAGCCTGAAACTTTATGAAAACGGGTGCTGTAGTCGTACTTAACATTAATTCGGAAAAATTTTGTAATGATTTTTTTAGCCTTGGACATACTTAGTTAAGACTCTTAAAGAAAATTTTAACTAAAGGAGGAACCCCGATGCCTGACGAAAATATACAAATGAAAATGGAAAATATTTGGCAGGATACATGTGGATCATGGGAAAACTGTACGGAAACTACAATTCAGTCATTCTTGGCAAAATCCGAAGAAAGCAATATAGATCCCCAATATTGCATGAGCTGGGTGGAACAGCATAAAAACCAAATCCCTGAGTGGCCTGCCGTTTCAAAAGTGTCGCTTGACTGGGTTAATCAACATACTTCAACTGGTTCACCGATTTCAATGAAGGAAGAGGAACTTTAGAGGCAATTAAAACTTTTTTCATTTTTGGGCTTTACGAACTCTAATGTGTGAAGAGGTGAAAATAGTTGTCGAATAATGAGAAACAAAACGGTCAATCAAATCGTCGGCAAGGTTCAGAAGATACCAGGGAGCATTCGAATAATGATCCAGAGTACAGAGCTAATGCTTGGGACGAAACGAATGAAGCGGATTCATTTGTACAATCAGCCATTCAGGAAGAATTCAACAATCCAGTAATCCAAGAATCCATCTTGAAGTTCAATAAAATAGCAAATGATGAAGAAGAGAAGGAATCATGATTAGGCGCCCTATTGGGCGTTTTTTATATGGGACAACTCTTACTAGCCTTTCCGCTGAAATTATGTAAATTAACGGAAAAAGATAGTGAGGGATACCCTCACTATCTTTTTTATGTGATTTTATACTATATCTGCCATCTGATCTAGCTCCAAAGGCAAAAAGGCATATTCTCCATCCTTAATGATCTCACATTTACGAACTGGAATGGGATGCTTAAAAATGGGCCCATCTATTACCGTGGTATGGAACTCTCCACCTTCTCCGCAAGGGTCGATACCACGGGCTTCAAGATCCTTCACGTATTCATGGGTCAACGTTCGCCCTAAGTCGTCCTCTCGCATTCCCAATGATAAATTAACAGTTACAATGATCGTTACAAATCCTAGATTCATGAACTCTTCGACAGCTTCACGATGGTTCATTTCCCATAAAGGCATCCCAAGCTTTAATCCCGCATTTTTTGTAACCTTTTCATGCCAACAGCCATGAGCAGGCATATCCAAGTCTCCAGTTACTAAAACTTCCGCTCCTTGATTTTTAGCTTTTTCTAAAAGGCGCATAAATACTTTTTCATAATCTGTCCAACTTGCAGCTGCAGTATATACGGGCAAACCTATGGAATTCGCTTGGGCACGTATGAGCTCAGGAGGCATTCCATGGGATCTGGAACGTTTCCCTTCTTCCTCCAGCATGACGATCAGTCCAACCGCTTCTCCAACCTTCATTGCTTTATACAGAGCTAGGACACTATCTTTTCCTCCGCTAAAAGAAGCTATAAATTTATGCCCGTGAGCACCATGTTTCCAGTCGATTAATTCCGCCATCTATATCTTTCCCCTTTATTCTAATGACTTTTTTCAAGATGCCCCTGTTATTAGCCAATTTCCTATTTTATATATGAGGTTTCTAGTCCCAAATTTCAGGAAAACCTCTTTACTTGAAATTCAGGACTTGTTTTGTAAAAACAGTGAAATCACTGAGATGATTCACTACGATTTGTTTTAAAATATCTAAATTAATGGTTTGGTAATCATGCACGGCAATATTTCTAAATCCAACCATAGCTTTTAAGCGCTTTGCTGTATCTTCATCAATTACCGAGTGTTCCTGCAACATATCAAAAGCATCCCTGCTTGACTGAGGCAACCCGAGTCTTTGATCAGCTACAATATGCATGGCCAAGTCGATCGAGGATTCGCAAGCACGTTGTATATTAAGGATGATGGAATCTTGTTTGGTAAAGTCCTTTAGGTTTTCTGGATTATTCGCATATACCACCTTAACGCGGTTCATGCAACGTTCTATTGCATTGATTTTGTTTAAAATCACATCATTCTTCATATATGGTCCCACTTTCCCCTATTTTTTTAAGATGTTTTCACGTTCCTTATCCAATTTAGCTTACATGCTAAGAACAGTCATTTGTTGGTTTTTAAGAAGGGGTCATCCTTTGAATATATCACAGTACCAGTCGTGTGAATCTGTGCCTGAAAGATCAACATCTATTTCAAGGATATCTGCCGTTCCTGGGCCAATAAAAAAGCTCATAGGTACTGTAAGGACGCCACATCGATGTCACTATCTCGATGTGTAGTATTCTTCGCGTTTGAGCTAAACACGATTATAAATGAAGGATCAATTTTGCCGATTAGGAACTCTTGGATACTTTGAAACATTTCTGTTTTCATAAGATATGCTCCCTAATGATTATACGAATAGTATACCAAACATTAGTTTTCCTTTGTACTGACCACAAAGGATCCTATGAAAAATATGGTTTCATTTATATAGGTTTCTTTATGAACCAAGTGATGCGTTAAACTTTGGGGATAGAGTGATAACTGGTGGGAGTCCGTAATTGCTTCATCCCTATAAACATATCTTTATCCTGGTTATCATAAAGTTTTATTAAAGAAGAATGATATACAAATAAAGGGAAAAGGCATCTTGATATCGTATAAAGCATAGTATAATTCGTTTTTTTATTAACTAAGTTAGCAACATCATTAATGGGAGTGAAGAGTATGGAAGCGTCGGTAGAGCGGATTTTTTCTAATGAATTGGTAGAAATGGCTGGGCACTTTTTTCAAGTGAGTTCAGGGAGTCCAGTAAAACTTGGAGATGCAGAGAACTATGTATTTGAGGTTTACCGGAATGGAACGCCATACATCTTAAGAATGACACACCAATCACATCGTACAAAAGGGCAAGTGCTTGCTGAGTTGAAGTGGATTGAGCATTTACAGAATAATGGAAGTGAAATTCCGAAAGTCATCTCTTCGACAGGAAATAATTTAGTTGAAATTGTAAAGGGTCTGGATGGCACGGATTTTTATTGCTGCCTGTTTGAAAAGGCTCCTGGTGTAAGGATGAAAGTCACCGATGAAAATTTCGACGAACATTTATTTTTTGAATGGGGAAGAACAATAGGGCAACTACATAAAAAAACAAAAAGTTACAAGCCTGAAACGGAATATAAAAGGCTGGATTGGCATGAAGAAGAATTATTGAATGCCGAACTCTATCAATCTGATGTTCCAGAGCAAGTGAAGCACCAACAAGAATTAATCATGAAGAAATTAAATGCGCTTCCAGTTCATCAAGATAATTTTGGATTGATTCATTCTGATATACATAACGGCAATTTCCATTTTCATGAGGGGAAGATTCATGTGTTTGACTTTGATGACTGTTCTTATCACTGGTTTGCCAGCGATTTGGCCATACCCCTGTATTATCTGATATGGAGCTTGGAACGTGAAGGTGTAAAAGAACTCGATGATTATGCTGCAAAATTCATGAGGGAATTTATAAAAGGTTATGAGACGGAAAATAAACTGGAACGGGCAGATTACGAAGCGATCCCGCTATTTTTAAAATTAAGGGACCTGACGTTATATAATTTTTTTCATAAAAAGTACGATTTGAATAGTGGGGATAGTCAATTATACAAAACCGTTCAAAAAATCGAACGCAGAATTATGGAAAGCCGTCCTATTGTTCACTTCGATGCGAACGTGATTCATTGAGGGTTCGTAATGAAAAGTTACATTGATAATGGCTGTATAAGAAAGTTAGACAAGGAGACTTTAGACCAAATATGAAATTCAATGCACTAGTACCTGAATTATCAGTATCGGATATATGCGAATCGAAAAAGTTTTATATGGATATTTTGGGGTTCCATTTAGAATATGAGCGTGTTAATGATAAATTTGCTTTTCTTTCTTTAGGCGAAGCGCAAATGATGCTAGAAGAAATAAATGGGAGCTGGGATACAGGAGAATTAATCTATCCATTAGGCAGAGGGATTAATTTTCAGATTGATATTGATGATGTTGAAAAATTGGCGGCTGCTTTAAAAAGAAATGGAATAAACTTATTTAGAGAAATGATGGAAAATCATTATGAAAGCGATAAAGGTGTTTTTGTAAAAAAAGAGATTTTAGTTAAAGATCCAGATGGCTATTTACTAAGGTTTTCACAGTCATTGAATCCGAGCGGGAGCAGTCAAGGGGGATTGGAATGTCAGAAATGAAAAATGATAGTCTTTCGTATATGATTCGGACTGGTGAATTGGAAGATGCGGAAGCTGTTTTGGAGTTACAGAGTTCCGTTATTTCCGAAGGGGAGTATTTCATTGCAGTATCAAACGAGTTTAATAAAACAATAGAACAACAAAGAGATTGGATACAAAGGTCATTGGAAAATGAACGGGAAACCATCATCGTGGCCGAAATAAATGGTGAAGTGATTGGATGGATTGGATTTGAATCGGAAAATAGAAAGAGAATGTCTCACAAGGGCTCATTTGGATTGATGATCAGAAAAAATTACAGGGGGATGGGAATCGGAAAAGAGCTTGTTCAAGCATTATTGGACTGGGCAGAAGCCAATCCGTTAATAGAAAAGGTGAGTTTAGGAGTTTTTTCGACAAATCATCGGGCAATAGCCTTGTACAAAAGTATGGGGTTTGTTGAAGAAGGACGAAAAATAAAGGAATTTAAGATGAGCGAAAGTGAATACGTCGATGACATTATCATGTACAAGTTGGTTTGATAAGTCGGCTGCTTGAAATCCATAGCTCAGCAGGATACAGGAAGAGCATGTATTGAATCCATACATGCTCTTTCTGTTTGTTATGTATCTTTTTATATAAAAATGACGTTTCCGTCATGCATCATTTAATTACTTTAACCTTCACTTGCTTTCTTCCCCATGTTAAAGCATCCGCTTCTTTTGCGATGAATACATCGATTCTGTTTCCTTTGATCGCTCCGCCCGTATCTGCAGCGATGGCTTGTCCGTAGCCTTCGACTTCAACGATTGATCCTAGTGGAATCACATTCGGGTCGACTGCTATCAGTTTGGCATCATCATATTTTTTTAAATCGACGCCCATTCTTGTTGTGCCTGAGCACCCTTCGCAGCTCGCTGTATAAGCTGTACTTGTAACCGTCAGTTCTTTAACGGCTGAACTTGCTGAAACTGCTTTTTCATCTAATTTACTGAAAGTCCGTGCACCGGCTATTCCATCAGCTGATAATCCCTTTTGCTTTTGAAAGTTCATAACTGCTTGCTTTGTACCTGTTCCATAAATGCCGTCGATCGTTGATGTGTAAACATTCCAGGCTTTCAATAGCCTTTGCAGTTCAGCTACAGGTTTTCCCATATCCCCGCTTTTCAGGGTCTGTATTTTCTGATTCGTTTGTGTTCCTGCTATTCCATCGGCTTTCAGCCCTGATTTTTCCTGAAATTGCTTTACGGATTCCTTTGTAATCGGTCCGTAGTAACCTGTTGCTTCATGATAGGGAAAAACCCCTTTTGTCAGTAATAATTCTTGTAGTTCTTTTACATCGCCATTACTTATTCCAAATGAAAGTGTGCGATCCAAAGCAGCGGCTTCGCCTTTAGTTGGCATGCAAACTCCTAGAATGAATACAGAAGCCGTTAGGATCGTTAATAAAATTTTCTTCATGTTTATCCTCCTCGTTGTTTCCTGCAATTAAACCATTCGTTAAACTATCACTCTTTTAGACGCAGTTAAGGAAAAACACCGCAAAGGCACTAAGGAATTGTTAAAACATGTAACATAAAGAAAAGAAATGAGGCGGAGAACGGGTTACCATGTCCTTAGTAATTAACGGATTCTGGATTCTATGAAAAATAATCAGGCTTCCCATGGAACGAAAAGAACCGTTTGGTTGAACAAGGGGATTCATTCATGTACGTTTATGTTAATAGAAATTCCATTTCACGGTTAGAGGAGGAAATTATTTTGATTAAAGCAGTTATTTTCGACTTTGATGGTTTAATTTTAGATACAGAAACGGCTTGGTATGAGGCTTATAAGGAAACGATGTCTTTTTATAAATCTGATTTGCCTCTCGAACATTTCGTTACATGCATCGGAACGGATAATACTGAACTTAATCAGTACTTCAAAGATCAGCTGGGGGAAAGTTGTAATATTGAAGAAATTGAATCCAGAGCAAAAAGCGTCCATGAAGTAAAGATGAAAATATCACAGGCACGTGAAGGTGTAAAGGATTATTTAGAAGAAGCAAAAAAAAATGGATATAAAATCGCCCTCGCTTCAAGTTCAACAAAAGAGTGGGTCACGCATCATTTGGGGGAACTTGGACTGTTAAACTATTTTGAAGTAATAATCACAGGGGATGATGTGGATAAAGTAAAACCAGCTCCTGATTTGTATTTAAAGGCAATAGAAGTCCTGGATATTCAGCCCACAGAAGCCGTAGCATTTGAAGATTCGTTAAATGGGCTTCAAGCGGCCCTGACTGCTGGATTAAAGTGTGTAATCGTACCAATCCCGTGACGGAAGCTTTAGCTTTTGAAAACCATCATTTACGCCTCCGATCCATGGTGGATAAGAGCTTATCTGACGTTATAAAACATATTGAGCAATAAGCGTTCGGCGGTAAGTATAGTATGATAAAGGAATGAAACCACGCCGAAGATGGCAGAGTCTTCGGTTTTTCTTTTTTACCGTCCAATGATTTTTAATAAATGTTATATTCTATGAAGATTTTTTTGAAGGGGAGGGTGAATTTATGGGATTGCATATCAATGACGAAGGAGTCCGGCTGCGGGAGGTAAAGGAAAGTGATCTTCCTATCTTTTTCGAGCAGCAATTGGATACGTCCGCAAATTATATGGCTGCTTTCACATCTAAAGATCCAACAGACAAAGTGGCTTTTCTGACCCGCTGGAAGAATATCGTATCGAACCGGGATATTCAAAAAATGACGATAATCTGCAAAGGATGTGTTGCGGGCAGCATTCTCAAGTTTGAACAGTTTGGTAACCCGGAAGTGAGTTATTGGATTGGGAAGCAATATTGGGGTAAAGGAATTGCTACAGAGGCACTGGTCAATTTTTTGCTGAAAATAAATGTTCGTCCTCTTTATGCCCGGTCGGCCAAGGATAATCTAGCATCCATCCGGGTGCTGGAAAAATGCGGATTTGAGAGATTCGGTGAGGACAAAGGGTATTCCCATGCAAGGGGTAAAGAGGTTGAAGAATTCATTTTGAAACTTGAATCCACAAACCCAGTTAAGATAAGAATATAACAATATCGTTTAACCTATGAGGAAACGGGTGACATATAATGGGGTTTAAGATTTTTTCCATCATTTTTATTTTATGTGGTCTTTTTGTAATGTGGTTCGCCGTATTTGGCAAAAAGAAAGAGATCAAAGAGTTCGGATCAGGAATACCAACGAATTTCATCGATGTAATTGTAATGATGATATATAGGCTTTTTCCTTCTTTTATTAGAAGAATCTTTCTTTTTGCCTTGGGTCTTGCCATTTCTATATTCTTTATCTATTTTTTGCTTTTTTTATGATTTTCCATGAATTTTCCTTATTAGATAAAATAATCCTGAAACCTTATTCTTTCGGAAACGTATTAAAAGGTAACGATACATAGGAGTTGTGGCTATTTCGATGGAAAAAAGTGATGGCAGTGTTATTGATAATGGGAACTCTGGGGGCGGGATGTTTAAGCAAAAAGGATTTGACATTAAGGTCAAAAATCAAGCAGTGGAAAATATATCAGGATTATATTCCTCTATACAGGCTGGCAAAGAGCTTAAGCTGAATGTAACGCAGAAGTAAGACTTTAACGAGAGTTCGATGATATTGCACTATAAGGATTAAAAAGGGAAGCGGCATACGGAAACGATCATTGGGTATCTTGAAAAAGGGTATGTCGGAGAGGCTGCCATCACCTTGGATTCCATCGATGGTAACGATGAAAAAATCTATTGATTGTGGCTGATATTGAAAATAACTGTGGTCCATCAAATCCCAATGGGCTGCTCCATATCCAGATGGAAAAATATCAGTATAGTAATAATATGCATAATATGGTAATGTTGAATTTGTGTTATTTTGGAAAATATAAAAAAAGGAAGGTATTATATGTCTGAATCGGTTCTTAAGGTTCAATCCTTAACTAAAAAAATTGGAAAAGCAACCATTGTAGACAATGTTAGCTTTGAAATAAAAAGTAATGAAATATTTGGTTTGCTTGGTCCGAACGGGGCTGGTAAGACCACTATCATCCGTATGATCACAGGTCTTATCAATCGTACGGGCGGTACTGTCATGATCAATGGCAGTGACCTCGATAGAGATTTCGAAGGTGCGATGAATCAATTGGGGGCCATTGTTGAAAACCCGGAGTTTTATAAGTACATGACAGGCAGAAAGAATATCCTGCATTATGCCCGAATGTCATCCAATGAGATATCCAATGAGAGAATAGAAGAGGTCATAAAGCTTGTCAAACTGGATCATGCCATCGATAAGAAGGTTAAAACCTATTCATTAGGGATGCGTCAGCGCCTTGGCGTGGCACAGGCCATTTTACATAAACCGTCGTTATTGATTTTTGATGAACCGACGAATGGCTTGGATCCACAAGGGATTCGCGAGTTTCGTGATTATTTGAAAGTACTGGCAAGTGAAGGCGTCGGGATATTGATTTCATCCCATTTACTATCGGAAATGCAATTGATGTGTGATAGTTTTGCCGTTATCGAAAAGGGAAAACTGATACATACGAAAGAACATATATTAGATGAAAAAACCGAAACGATCAATGAAGTTTCATTCACTGTGAGTGATGGGGAGCTAGCTAAAAAAATCCTTCAAGAACAGTTTGTCGATATTACGATCTTAAAATATGATGCGAAGACAATCTCCGTATCGGCCACTCGTGAACAAACGGCCGATATAAATAGGAGTTTTAATGGAAATCAACTGGATGTCTATGAAATTGGCATTACTAGAAAATCACTGGAAGATAAATTCTTTGAAATCACTGAGCAGGAAATGAGGGAGTCTGTATGATGTCCTTAGTAAAAAATGAATGGATGAAAATCTTTTCAAAAGTTTCAACTTATATATTCATCGCTTTTCTTTTATTGGCAGCATTAGGGGCTGCAGTCATCGATTATAAACTAAGTCCCGAAGAAACGAGTAAAGATTGGAAGCAAGAGTTAAAGTCAGATATCCAAGAACAGCAAAAGGCATTGGAAGCTAAGGATATCAGTGACGAGGAAAAAGCCATGATCATGGAAGAAATTGATCTCAATAAGCAACAGTTGGCTGATAATATAAACCCTGACTTAAACACGAATTGGACCTATATGGCGGAATGGACGACATCATTAACATCATTTGTCACTTTATTCGTTGTCATTGTTTGCAGCTCGCTCGTTTCCTCGGAATTTTCGGATGGCACCATAAAACAACTGTTGATCAGGCCTTATAAACGGTGGAAGATTCTTCTTTCCAAATATATTACTTCCCTGTTATTTGCAGCGTTATTACTTGCGAGCCTACTTATATTCAGTTATCTAATCGGAATCATATTCTTTGGAAATGGCTCGTATTCAGACAAAATCATGGATCCCGCATCTTTCGGTGAATTCAGTCCGGTTGTAGTCGGCGAATATTTCGTAGACATGATCGTTTACTGGATACCAGGATTCTTAGTCATCACGACCATCGCTTTCATGCTAAGCACATTATTTAAAAACCAAGCACTTGCAGTAGGTATATCCATTTTCATCCTATTCGCTTCTTCGACGTTAAATATGGTCATTCAATCATTCATCGGTAAATACGAGTGGTTAAAATTCGTCTTATTCCCCCATCTTGATTTAAGGGGCTATATTTCCGGAACCATAGAAATGTTTGATGGGGCTACCCTTGGATTTTCAATGGGGGTACTGGGCATCTATTATCTAATCTTTTTAGCGCTAACTTTCTTCTTCTTCCAGAAGAAAGATATCACTAATTAAATAATCCTTACTGGAAAAACCGAAATCAGTGGCTGATTTCGGTTTTTTCTTATTGAAGCCATGAATTTTGCCGAGAGTGAAATATAAATGGAAGATTTGTATGCATTGCTCGAACCAACTCAACATCAATGGCATTGTAGAAGCCATTACCTGTATTTGCTATATATAACGTGTTTATTATCTTGAGATCAGGGAGGGAAGAAGTGGTTATTCCCCATCCCAAGAACCTCTGGTATAACTCAGTCTGTAGTCTACGAAGAGACAGTCGTTCATTTAATCGAAAAAATCAGGGTTTTCACGTTTAAAGAATTACCAAGCTTGTCGGGTTCCTTGGCAGGCTCTTCCCCTAAAACCTTAGTCACTCATGTTTTTCTTTATAGATGAAGTAATCGAAGTCTGCGTGCTGACCTTGACCGGATGTATCCTGGCACTGCATGCCCACAAAGGCTCCAGTAAAGAATCCTCCTCCTTGAATATAATCATCAGAGAGCTTGTATGATTGGAATGCGATTGGAATCAGGGTCCAGGTTTCGCCATCGAATGAATAGGAGTATTCGTAAATCGCCGTTTTCACATCCACTCGCAGGTAAACATAGTCGACATCGTGCGGAATGACAATTTCCTTATTCTTAAGCGGCAGATCGAAAGAAAAGTTATCACAGGTCACGAGCTCAAGGATTCTTCCCTTTTCCTCGTGCCAGGAAATCTGAAGGGATGTCCAATTTTGCGTATTATAGTAGTTTACTAACCCTGCTGATTGTTGGAAGGTATCTGGTCTGAAAGCTACTTTGGTTTCTGCTGTGAAGGTAAAGTGCTGCCAGCGTCTTGCGACAAAGGCTTGTGTGAATTTTGATGTTAGCGATTCTTTGCCATATATACGTAAATGTCCCGGGTTGTCATTTAGTGAAACGATATCCTCACCAAGTGGGATACGTAAGGTTTGGAAATGTGGATTCAATGTCTTGAAATTGAAATCATCCTTTTCCTCATATCCTTTTTCCCACTTTACTTCCTTGATGTCCGGGCCTTCAATTTCTTTGGACGGTTGATTGCCTCCAACCACATAAGGCCAGTCATTTTTCCATTCCAAGCGTTGGATGGCCGTTTCCCTTCCTAATGGGCAGAATCCTCTTGGATCCAATAGGGGTTGATTGTCCTGAGGTAATGGGCGGCCTGTTAAATGAACTAGAAACCATTCATTTGTATGTGTTTGAATGATGGATGCATGTCCAGATTTTTGCAGCGGATTTCTGGGATATGGCATGGAAGTGATCAATGGATTCTCAGGATGCACTTCATAGGGTCCCCGTAAATTTTCTGAACGGGCGATAGTGGCTTGATGATCATATTTTGTCCCGCCTTCTGCTGTTAACAGGTAGTAATGGCCATTCATTTTATATAAATGCGGGGCTTCCGTCAGTTTGATATCCGTTCCCTTGAAGATGATTTCGGCTTTTCCGATAAGTTTCTTTTGGTCAACACTATATTCCTGGAGCATGATTCCATAAAAAGTATGATTGCCGACGCGATGATCCCAATACATGTTAACGAAATACTTCCTGCCATCATCATCATGGAATAGTGATGGATCAAAGCCTGAGCTGTTCATGTGAATGGGTTCTGACCACTCCCCATCGATGGTATCGCAAGTAACCAGGTAATTGTGACAATCCTTCCATTGACCTTCTGTAACCTTCACATCGGTATAGATAAGCCAGAATTTCCCGTCACTAAAAGATAAAGCGGGTGCCCATATCCCCCCGGAATCCGGGTTACCCATCATATTCAATTGACTCAGCCGATTCAGGGGTCTTGATGCCAATCGCCAATTCTTTAAATCCTTTGAATGGTAAATCCCTACACCGGGAAACCATTCAAACGTTGAAACAGCAATATAATAATCTTCCCCTGCGCGGCAAATGCATGGGTCGGGATTGAATCCAGTTAAAATGGGGTTTTGAATCGTTGTCATGGGTAATCCACCTCGTATATTGATATTTTTTATGAATAATAGCAATGTAATGAATAACATAAGCAGAGCGGCAATCCAAAAGAGTGTATGCGCTTTCTTTTTCTTGCATGGTCCTTTTTTCAATAGGAAACCATCCCTGGGAGGGAGCTGTGATATCTGTGGAATATCTAAGATGGGCAACATTCACTACGATTCCTTGCAGGACAGTTTCCTATTCAAATTTAAGGGTTTGTGATCTTTAGAGTATCGCCTCTATATTCGGAATATCATCCTTGAAAAAGTTTTCGACGGAAAATGCGGCTACCCCTAAAGCTGTTGAATGGGTCGATAGCTCTGAAAAATTTATTCGTAAATCTTTTTGGTGAAACCATTGTGTTTGATTGACCATTCGTTTGTTTAATGGATCAGTCAGCCATTGTTTCGCAGAAGCCATCCGATTGCCTATGATGACCTGCTGGGGATTGAAGATATTAATGATGTTATTGATGCCCACGCCTAAATAGTCACCGATATATTCAAATAAGTGAATGGTTTTCAAATCTCCATCTTCCGCAAGAGACAATAAACTTTCCAAGGAAAGCTCCTCGTCTGCAGGTGGGGCTATTCCTAAACGAATGGCTTGTTTCATTAAGGATTGTTCCGATGCATACAGTTCCCAGCACCCTACATTTCCACATCTGCACTCCGCACCGTGTATATCGATCGTCATATGGCCCAATTCACCTGAAAGTCCATTATTTCCTCTGTAGAGCTGATCATTAAGAATGAGGCCGACGCCTATCCCGATTCCAACACTTACATAGACAATATTGTTGAAATCCTTGCCGGCACCAAATTTTTTCTCCCCATAAGCACCAGCATTCGCTTCGTTTTCAACGATGACAGGAAGACTGTATCTCGTTTGCATCAATGATTGTAAATCGATGTTTTTCCAACCGAGATTAGGTGCAAGCAAGATTTTTCCGTTTGTGCTGACCGTTCCCGGAACCCCTATTCCAATTCCTACGATACCGTATGGACTTTGCGGGGCGGAAGAGATGAGGTGATCGATGGTTTCGTACAGTTTGATCTCAAGTTCTTCGAATGATGGCTCATTGAATTTCAAAGTTTTTTCGTGACAGATATTCCCCTCGAGATCTGTTAGCACCCCCAGTAAATAATTGACGCCTAAATCGATACCAATGGAATATCCAGCTGCCTGATTAAAGAGCAGCATGACTGGCCTCCTGCCACCGCTTGATTCGCCTGGTCCAGATTCATAGATGAACTGCTCTTCCAGCAGTTCACTTACGAGCGAAGAAACGGTCCCTTTGTTCAAACCGGTGTGGGCAGCAATATCAGCTCTTGAAATGGGCGAACGATCCTTGATGGTTTGCAGAACTAATGATTTATTTCCTTCCTTGACTACATGTTGATTCCACGTTTTATTCAATCGATTTTCACCTTCGTTTTTTAAGACTTTATTACATTGTAGCATTTTATAAAACGATTACAAACTTTGTTTGTCGACTAGACAAACGATGTGTTGTTTGATAATCTATTAATAAGCTTAAAAAACAGAATAATCAATATTTTAATATCTTGGGGAGGGTTAGGAATGGGTAAAAAGAAAGCGTTTACATTACTGTTTGCCGTTATATCATCTATTTTATTAATCTCAGGTTGTTCAGGATCGGGTACTGAAAAAGCAAGTTCTGATGACAAAAAAGTGGTTAAATTCATGCATTTATGGCCGGAAGGAAGTTCTAAAACGCATAATCAGATTGTAAAAGAGATCATCGGGGATTTTGAAAAGGAAAATCCTGATGTGAAAATCGACCTGGAAGTACTAAGTAATGAGCAATATAAAGATAAATTAAAAGTACTGTCCACTTCTGATGAATTACCGGATGTGGGGATGACCTGGGCAGCAGGGTTCTTGGAGCCTTATGTCAACGGCAAGAAGTTTGCCCCGCTGGATGATTTATTGGAAGGGGATCTTAAAGACCGTTTCGTATCAGGAACTGCAGAGGCTTACGCAATCGATGGTAAAACCTATGGTCTCCCTTTGGAATTGAATGTTGCGAATGTATTCTATAACAAAGCAATATTTGAAAAATATGGCCTTGAAGTGCCTAAAACGTATGAAGAGTTCGAAAAGGTAGTGAAAACGCTATCCGACAAGGAAGTGGCACCCATCGCACTTGGAAATAAAGACCGTTGGACAGGTTCATTATGGTATATGTATTTGGCTGATCGCATGGGTGGTTCAGACGTATTGACAAATGCAATCAATAGATCTGGCTCTTTTGAAGACCCTGCATTGGTTTCGGCAGCGAAAAAAGTCCAGGACCTTGTGGATATGGATGCTTTCGTGAAAGGCTTTAACGGTTTATCCGATGAGGAAGCTAAAAGCATGTTCATGAACGAACAGGCAGCGATGTATTTGATCGCTACTTGGGACTTGCCCAATTACACGACAAATGAAGGGGTTCCCCAAGAATTCAGAGATTCTGTAGGCTATTTCAAATTTCCGACAGTCGACGGGAAAGGGGACATGAACAGTTTCGTTGGCGGACCTGGTGTTGGGTTATTCGTTGCAGAGGATTCGGAAGTAAAAGAAGAAGCGAAGGCATTTACATCATTCTTCGTAAAAGAATGGGGAGAAAAATCCGTGACTAAAGCAGGCGTGATTCCCGCAACTAAAGTGGATGCCGAGTCTTTGGATCTACCGCAAATGTATGTGGATGTGTTGAATGAATTGAATGCAGCAACGAATATCACATTATTTGCCGACGTTCAAATGAATTCAGATGTAGCACAAGTCCACTTGGATATGATCCAGGCTTTGTTCGGTAAGGAAGTAACACCGAAAAAATTCGCAAAAGAACATGAAGAGGCCCTTTCGAAAGAATGAATGATTGATAGAAATTGATTTCACTTTATGTAATCTTAGTCAAAACATGAGGAGGGCATATCCTTGATGATGGATGGTCCTTTTCAACTTTTTATAACGATGGGGTTGAATGGTTATGAATAAAGTAATGTCCAATAAGTGGATTATAGCCTTGTACGTCCTTCCTGCACTCTTATTAATCGCTGTACTCATATTCATCCCATTATTTTTAACGGGATATTATGGATTGATGAAGTGGGATGGTATCGGCCCCATGGAATTCATTGGGCTGGAAAATTACACCGAAGCATTGAAAGACGATAAATTTTGGTATAGTGCCTGGCATTCCTTTTTGCTGGCGATATTCTCTACACTCAGTTTAGTGATCTATTTAGCAATATCACTTGTGTTAGCTTCAAAAATAAAAGGATCCGATCTTTTAAGGAAAATATATTTGATTCCGATGCTTTTGTCTTCAGTTGCGATAGCTCAGCTTTGGATTAAGGTGTTTAACCCGACGAACGGAATGTTGAATAGTCTGCTTATGGCAATCGGGGTCGAAAATCCCCCGGCATGGCTGGCGGAGCCAACTATTGTGCTCTATGCGATATTCATCCCGATCTTATGGCAATATGCCGGTTTTTATATTTTGATTTATTATGCAGCTTTGAAAAACATTCCTGAATCATTGGTGGAAGCGGCAAAAATCGATGGGGCAACCAGTTTTCAAATCGCTTGCAAAATCAAATTGCCATTAATAATGGGTGTGGTTAAGGTGACCATAGTATTGGCTGTGGTCGGATCCTTGAAATACTTTGACCTGATTTACGTAATGACTGGCGGCGGACCGAACGGTTCTAGTGAGGTCATGGCATCCTACATGTATAAGCTGGCCTTCTCGAGCAATAACTTCGGCTATGGCAGTGCAGTTGGCTTTTTGTTATTGATCATCACCCTGATCGTGACGGTCTTCGTCCGTAAAGTTACAGCGACAAAAGAAGAAATCCAATACTAAGGGAGGGTTACATAATGGGGCGCGTGGGTTACTTTTTTCTCTATCTCTTATTAACGCTGGTAGCTGTTTTTCAAATCTTCCCGGTCATTTGGCTATTCCTGTTTTCCTTAAAGGATAACCGTGAAATCTTCTCAGGTTCTCCGTTTGCATGGCCAGCTGAATTAAGATGGGAAAATTATGCGAAGGTTTGGGAAAGCGGTATAGGCGTTTACTTCTGGAATAGTATTTGGATTACAGGCATAGCGATCATTCTTACCGTTTTATTAGCGAGCATGGCCACTTTCGCCATTTCACGGATGAGGTGGAAATTAAGCAAGCTTGTGTTGGGATTGTTCATGGTTGGCCTGATGATCCCGATTCATTCCGCAATAATCCCCTTATTCAGCATGTTCTTAAATATTAATCTGATTGATAATCCATGGTCGATCGTTATAACGTATACGGCTTATAACTTGCCCATCACCATGATGATCCTGCTTGGGTTCTACTATACTTTGCCGGTTGAAATAGAAGAGGCAGCCATCATAGATGGATGTTCGGTCCACCGGATGTTCTTCCAGGTCATTCTTCCGATGACGTTACCGGTCATGTCCACAACCGTCATTATCAATATGATTTATAATTGGAATGAATTCGTATTCGTCAATACGTTTATAAGTTCAGATAAATATAAAACGCTGACAGTGGGCATCCAAAACTTCATCGGGCAATATATGACGGACTGGGGGGCAATCGGGGCTACATTAATTATTAGTATCCTACCGATATTGCTTGCATTCGTCTTCTTTAGCAATAAAGTCGTCGAAGGGATTTCTTCGAGTGCCGTGAAAGGATAAAGAGCGATAAAATAAATCACCACACCGAAGCGAATCGATAAAACGGTGGGTGATTTTTTTATTTATTTATTCTGTTTTCCTTGGACTTTATTGAAAGCATGTAAACAAAGCCACATTGTAATGAAGGCATAAGTGCTTCCGCCGAAAATGAAGGCCAGTGCCGGAAGTGTTCTCATCACCATGAAAAGCAAGCCTAGGCAAAGCAGGATTAAAAAGCTGTTGAGCGGATTGATCAACATGATCAAAAAAGCATTCTTCATGACCTTGAACACAGGTAAGTCATAATGAACAAAGGCAGGAAATAGATAGAATATGAATATAGTGAATACTAAGATGAAGGCGAATAACGGGATGTAAGTCCATGTCAAAACATCGTTTATATGATTCTGGATATAGTAGAGGTCGATGCCGATGATGCCGGCAATGGCTGTGATGAATATTCCCAGTCCATTACTTTTCAAGAAATCGCGTTTGAAAAATTTCCAGTAGGTTTTAAAGAGGGGAATATCGGTGTTTCCTCTTAACCAATCCCGGATGATCGCGAACATGGCTGTTGTGGATGGAAAGAATCCGAAAAGGACTCCGCCTGCAATAGTGAAAAATATCCACAGAATATGCAGGTAAGCGAATTTAGTGATCCATTCAAGTATGTTATAAATGACCCGGCTGGCATTGTCCATAAATGTGTCGTTCCTCCTTGGAATGAGCTGCATGATGGGTGAACTTAGAGAGGGAGCGGCTTAATTCACGCCAATAATAAGACTACATTACTCATTTTACATGATTAACTAGTAAAATGGGGGTATTTTAATAAACTTAGTTTATCTAATGTACAAACTAACTTAGTGTTGCTATAATGGAAATGTAAGCAGTTACATTTACCGGATATCATTCATGAAATAATAAGGGGGTAAAAACAATGTCCTATTTTAACAACATCAGTAAAATAAATTATGAAGGTGCCACCTCTTCAAATCCATATGCATTTAAATTTTACAATCCGGAGGAGGTCATCGGCGGGAAGACAATGAAGGAATACCTGCGATATGCCGTGGCATATTGGCATACATTCACTGCCGATGGGTCAGATCCATTTGGTGCAGGCACGATGATCCGTCCATGGGACAAATTCAGTGGAATGGATATGGCAAAAGCGCGTGTAGAAGCGGCCTTCGAATTCTTTGAAAAACTAGGTGTACCATTCTTCTGTTTCCACGACGCCGATATTGCTCCTGAAGGAAGTAATTTGAGAGAAACCTATAACAACTTAGATGAAATCGTCGCAATGATCAAAGACTATATGAAAGATAGTCAAACGAAATTGCTTTGGAATACGGCGAATAACTTCACGAACCCCCGTTTCACTCATGGCGCAGCATCTTCAAATAATGCGGATGTTTTCGCCTATTCTGCTGCGAAGGTAAAAAAAGGATTGGAAATCGGTAAGGAACTAGGCGCGGAAAACTATGTATTCTGGGGCGGACGTGAAGGATATGAAACGCTGCTTAACACCGATATGAAGCTTGAATTGGATAACCTCGGGCGTTTCTTCCATATGGCGGTCGATTATGCGAAAGAAATCGGGTTCGATGCACAATTCCTGATTGAACCAAAACCGAAAGAGCCGACAACACATCAATACGATTTCGATGTAGCGACCGGTCATGCATTCCTGCAGAATTATGGTCTCCAAGATCACTTCAAATTTAATATTGAAGCAAACCATGCCACTCTTGCCGGCCATACATTCGAACACGAGCTTCGCTATGCACGGATAAATGGTATGCTTGGATCCGTTGATGCCAATCAGGGAGATCCATTATTGGGCTGGGATACGGATGAGTTCCCAACCGACTTGTACTCTACAACCCTGGCAATGTATGAAATCATTAAAAATGGCGGTTTAGGCCGTGGTGGCTTGAACTTTGATGCTAAAGTCCGCCGTGGTTCATTTGAATTGGAAGACCTATTCCATGCACACATTGCAGGAATGGACAGTTTTGCAGCCGGCCTGAAGGTTGCCCAAAAGTTGATCGACGATAGAATCCTTGATGATGTGATTGAAAACCGCTATAGCAGCTATACAGAAGGAATCGGGTTGGAAATCGTCGAAGGGAATACAGACCTTCGTAAACTGGAAGAATATGCGCTTGGATTGAAAGAAATCAAAAATCAATCAGGACGCTTGGAGAAAGTTAAAGGGACGATCAACCAATATTTGTTAAGAGCTTACGCAGGGGAATAAAGCTTAATAGAATGAGGTGCTGCCATGAAATACGTAATCGGTATCGATCTGGGGACAAGTGCGGTAAAAATTTTACTCGTGAATCAACATGGCGAGGTCATGCAGGAAGTAGCTAAATCCTATTCATTGATTCATCTGAAAACAGGCTACAGTGAACAGGACCCTGACACGTGGGTGGAACAGACAGTTGCCGGGCTTGCCGAGCTACTGAAAAGCTTTGATGGAAACCCGGAAGATATTGAAGGGATCAGTTTTTCCGGGCAAATGCATGGACTTGTCCTGCTGGATGAAGAAAACCGTGTATTGCGTGATGCCATCCTTTGGAATGATACGCGGACGACCGATCAGTGTCAGACCATTTACGACACGGTCGGGGAAGAACGACTGTTGGAAATAACGAAAAACCCTGCATTAGAAGGATTCACTTTACCCAAAATCCTATGGGTGAAAGAGCATGAGCCTGAAGTATTTAAAAATGCAGCGAAATTCGTCCTTCCAAAGGATTATCTGAGATATAAACTGACTGGGGAATTACATATGGAATACTCCGATGCAGCCGGCACATTATTATTGAATGTCAGCGAGAAGGAATGGAGTAAAGAAATCTGTGAGATGCTTGGTCTTGATATCGGGCTATGTCCGACATTGGTCGAATCACATGCGGAAGTGGGCAGGATAACGGACGAAGTGGCAGAACGCACGGGGCTAACCGTTTCCACCCGTATATTTGCAGGCGGAGCAGACAATGCTTGCGGTGCCATTGGCGCTGGCATTTTAGAAGACGGAAAAACACTCTGCAGCATCGGCACTTCAGGAGTGATATTGTCCTATGAAGCAAGGGATGACAGGGATTTTCAAGGAAAAGTCCACTACTTTAATCACGGTGCACCTGATGCCTTCTACACGATGGGAGTAACCTTGGCAGCAGGCTACAGCCTCACTTGGTTTAAAGAAGTTTTTGCCAAAGGTGAATCATTTGAAACGTTATTGGCAGATGTAGGTGATGTGCCCGTCGGATCTAATGGACTTTTATTCACTCCATACTTAGTGGGCGAAAGGACCCCGCATGCAGATGCGGCAATACGCGGAAGCTTCATTGGAATCGATGGCTCCCATCAGCGTAAAGACTTTGTACGGGCCGTCCTTGAAGGCATCACTTTCTCCTTGAATGAATCCATTGATATCTTCCGCAGGAGCGGAAAAAATATCGATACAATCATTTCGATTGGCGGAGGTGCCAAAAACGAAGCGTGGCTGCAAATGCAAGCGGACATATTCAATTCGAAAATTGTCAGGCTATCAAGTGAACAAGGCCCAGGCTTGGGGGCGGCCATGTTAGCGGCTTATGGCTGCGGCTGGTTCGATTCTTTAAAGGAATGTGCAGCCCAATTCATAAAAGAAGAGAAACAGTACATGCCCAATAAAGAGAATGCTGAAAAGTATGAAGCCTTATTCCTGATTTACCAAGAAATCTATGCACAAACAAAGAACTTGAATGAAAAACTATTGGAATATCGCAATTGATGATTCATAAACTTTATTGAAATATAATATAAATATTCAATTCCCGTCCCCTTTAAATGGAACGTGTAAAAAGACCACGAGCGATCGTGGTGTTACACCTCTGTTTGAAGGGGATTTTATCATGGGAAAAAACGGAGGGTATTTGAATCTACTAGATATACTCTTCTTACTTCGATTGGATCATTGAATCTGGTACAGAATGAAACCTTAACCAATTTTATCCGTATAAGATAATATAAGGATATTCCAATTGGGTAATAGGGGTGCAAAATGAATAAAAAAAAGGTTCTGTTAATTGGACTTATAGGATTCTCTTTATTTTTAATAGGTATGATCATATCACAATGGACGGTTTTTGGAGTAGCGATTGGGATAGGCGGAGGATTCATAATGGGAATCAGTTCTGTTCTGTTTTCTAGTTAGTACCTCCTTTTTAGTTTTACAACAGGGAAGATAATCGAAAATGACTTCACGCGCGAATCGACTAATTCAGTTAGGTTAAAGTTCAAAAAGGAAAACGGTATTGCCAATACTTTATTTCCGATATGGATGGAGTAGATTTAGAGATGGGAAAAACCCATTATAAACGAAAGTTAGTAATTGTACTTATTATTATTGGAACCACATTAGGTTTCTATGTGTACTCGGCATTCTCTGAGAAATTGACAAAATCAACGGATTTGTCTGATGAATCTATCGGGGGATATAAAGTTATGGATAACATATCGAGTCCAGAATTTATAAAAGAATATGGAGAACCCATCGATCAGGATAATAACTATTCATATAATTATTATTATTGGAAAGGCGGGTTAAAAACGGCCTCTATAAATTCAGACGAAGATAAAGGGAAAATTGTGCGGTTAATCATTTCAAGTACGGACGACGCTCTATTTGAAAGCTCCCTTCAAACAAGCAAAGGGATTAAATTAGGGAGTAAGAAAGCAGAAGTTCTTTCGAAGTACGGAGATCATTATTATAAAAGTTATGAACAGGGAGCGGACATTATCGGCTACATTGACCATAAACGGCATATTACTTTAGAATTTTGGTGTGTTCAAGGTGGAAAGGTTGCAGAAATACGATTAGATGATGCAGATGTTATTTGATGTTTTTTCACCGAAAAGAATGATTAGAATCTAATTTAAAGTAAGATTTATAAGAGTGTTCCATATTAAATAATTTGGCCGTTTAAGTAAATAAGAAAGCGATGCGATAAAGAATATGTTCATTAAAAATTTCTGCTACCATTACATCATTTATCCAATCATATTTGTTGGGGTATATGCATTATTTGCCATTTTTAAGCTTGATGATACCCCCGTTCCTATAAGTGATGCTCTGCATATGATTTTACTCTATTATTTTGCAATTAGTGTGTATAATGCTTTGCTTACCATAAAATCTAAAAATAAAAAAGGCAGCCAATAAAAACAGTATTCAATGTAATTTACATATTTTGCATGAGTTCCGAAACCATTTATCACGTTATCCGTATATTTAATTATGAACGGTGCTGGGAAGCTCCGGTATTTATCGGCATTATTATTTATAAATTGGGAGATGAAGGATCATGAATGAAAAGGGATGCATGAAATGCGGAAGCAATGATGCTGCTAAGAAGGACGTAGCCATGACTGGAACAGGATTGTCAAAAATGTTCGATGTCCAGAATAATCAATTTACGGTTGTGTATTGCAAGAATTGCGGTTATTCGGAGTTTTATAATAAGCAATCATCGGCAGGCAGTAATCTGCTGGATCTATTCTTTGGATGATCACTGCACGAAAAGAATCCCCTTTTTCATGAAAGGGGATTCTTTTTTTTCTTCATTATGTTTTTCTACTTTCGGAAATAATCTTGAACGACGTTTGAAAATTCCTTGGCTGCTGGTGAAAGGTCTTTGGATGATTTCATGACCAATCCGATCTCCCGGGAAATTTCCGGAGTCAAGGGCAGGCTTTTTATACGTTCCGGTTTTTCAGGTATAGCCAAGTCGGGCATAATTGAGATGCCTAATTTTCCTGCCACCATTGAGAGCACCGTTTGATTGTCTTTAATGTCGTATGAAATGTTTGGTTTTATTTTGGCATCAAGGAATCTATCCTCGATGAGTGTTTCACAGCCGGATCGCAGCATGATGAATGGTTCATCAGCGAAGTCCTCAAGATTGATTCCGGTTTTCCCTGAAAGTGGATGGCCTTCGTATACGACGGCTGATAAAGGATCTGTTAGCAGATGGATGAATTCCACATTCTTAACTGGTTTTGCTGCAAAGCCGATGTCCACTGTTCCTTCTTCTATCCATTTTAAGATTTCATCATATCCTCCTTCATGAATCAGCAATTCAATAGTAGGGTATTTTTCATTAAAGATAGAGAATAGTATCGGTATGAATCTGGCAGTGAAGCTTGGAAAACTGCCAATCGTTATCTTCCCGATTTCCATTCCATTCACAGCTGCAATCTTTTGTTCGATATGTGCAAGATTGGCAGCAATGGCCCGCATATGTGGAATAACCTGTTCTCCAGCAGTGGTGAGTGTTACTCCTTTTCGATCACGTTTTAATAAAGTCACACCAAGTTCCGTTTCAAGGGCCGTAATGTTATGGCTCACGCCTGATTGAGTCAGTCCGATCCGGTCTCCCGCTTTCGTGAAACTTCCGTGTTCAACAACATGTAAGAAGACTTCCAACTGAAAAAAATTCAAATGCCCCACACCTTTCTTCTAATGAATTATACATGAGAAGTTCTAATGTAAGTTATGAAAAACATTCATTTTACTTATGTTAGGGTCGAGAATACAATAAAATTAGAAAAAATAAAATACGAATGGGTGATGGGAAAATGATGAAACGGAAATACAGCCAAATTTTTTCACCGTACACGCTTTCTAATGGAACGATTCTTAAAAACAGGATTGTAGTTGCGCCAATGACCACTTATTCTGCTCAAGAGGATGGCTTGGTTTCTGACCAGGAACTAGCTTACTATAAAAGAAGGGCAGATGGACCTGCCATGTTCATTACTGCTGCGGCCACCATATCCCCTGTTGCTACAAGCTTTCCCCGGCAAATGAAAGTATATGATGAACAAAGCATCGCTGGACTCACACAGCTTTCAAAAACAATCAAATCAAAAGGTGCAAAAGCAATTCTCCAGCTTCATCATGGGGGAAGCGATAGCCTTCCAAGCTGTACAGGCGGAGAACGTATGGTTAGTCCGAGTGGAATCATTGCAAGCGTTTATAAAGAAATGGGCGGGGAATACATTCCAAGGCCAATGAGTCACACGGAGATCATCTCCACTATTCAAGACTTTGGAAGAGCCACTCGCCATGCCATTCGTTCAGGATTCGACGGTGTGGAAATCCATGGTGCGAATGGATATCTCCTTCAGCAGTTTTTCTCACCCCACTCTAACAGGCGGAGAGATCAATGGGGCGGGAATTTGGAGAATAGAATGCATTTTCCACTTGCCGTCATCGCGGAAGTGAAACGGATACGTGATCTATACGCAGACAAAGATTTCATTATAGGCTATCGCTTCTCCCCCGAAGAACCGGAAGAAGGCGGAATGAAAATGGATGACACAGCTGCATTGGTGGATAAATTGGCAAGCCAAGAGCTTTCCTATTTACATCTTTCCGTTAAAAATGTCTGGTCCATGCCTAGAAGCGGCTTGAACATGGGGTTAACAAGGACGGAAATCATCCGCGATATCATTGCTGGCAGAACCAGTTTCATATCACTCGGATCGATTAATACTCCAGAAGAAGCAAATGGTGTGCTTGAGAAAAATATACCGCTTTTCGCGCTGGGGAGGGAATTGCTGATGGAACCGGACTGGGCCGCCAAAATAAAGGAAGGTAAGGAAGAACAAATCATGACAACCTTGCCGCGCGATAGCAGGTGTAAATTGATGATTCCAGAGCAAATGTGGGAGAATATCATCACTCGTGACGGAATGCCCGAGAAGTGATAGTATTAGTTACATTAATGTAAAATAATAGGTGATTATATAAGGAGAAATTAAATGAATAAAATAGCACTTATTCAACTGTCTTTAGCAATGACAATCTTTGGTTCTGTCGGTTTCTTTTCAGAACTATCAGGACTCCCAGCACTGGAGTTGGTATTTGTTCGCTGCATTTGTGCTGCCATATTCTTATGTGCAGCCTGGATGATTACAGGGAATTTCAAGAACGAAAAATGGAACGGTAGAGAGGTGATGCTCATCATATTCTGCGCCGTGGCCAACTTGTTAAACTGGATATTCCTCTTTAAATCATTTGAACTGATATCCGTGACAATTGCCATTTCGCTCTATCATTTAGCCCCGATCATCGTACTCATCATAGGGAGCTTCATATTTAGGGAGAAAATGACTTTATTCTCCATCCTGGCCATTTCATTATGTTTCATTGGCACATTATTCATTATGGGAACAGATGGATTTCGATCATCATCTCCTGAATGGGAAGGTATCATGTATGGAATCATAGCTGCATTTTTCTATGCGGCAACCATGCTTTTAGGAAAGAGCATTACAAAGACGAGTGTATATGCGACCACTTTTCTGCAAATGTTCATTGGATTTCTATTACTGATTCCTTTTGTTAATTTTTCAATCTACACAACCCTGCATTCTTCCGAATGGTTTTATACGATACTTACCGGCATCATCCATACAGGCGTCGTGTATCTTCTGTTTTTTAATAGTATCCGTCATTTGCCCACAAATGTAGTATCCTTCATGATTTTTGTCGATCCGGCAGTTGCCATCCTTTTGGATATTCTGCTTTCAGGATTTCAACCTGACAGGATTCAAATCTTGGGCATTTCACTAATATTCATTGGGGTGGTCTATTCACTTAAGACGACAAGACCGACTGAAAATGATGTCATGCAGAAAAGGCCGCACACAATGTGAGGCCTTTTTCCTTTATGATTTTTCTATTAACCTATTTATTAAAATGATATACATCCCAAATGTCAGGAGTTTCTGCTCCAATGTACCAAGCAGCTACACCGCCTAGATGATTTTGTTTTACCAAGTCAAGACGAAGGGTCATCGATTTTTTATCTTCTATCCATATTTGATGCTTTTTCCCTTTGGAAGTATACTCCACATAATTTTGTGAGGTCTTTTTATCCCATACCTTTTTAAGTCCATGAGATGAAATGATTTTGTTGACCTCAGCCATGGTACGGTCATGACTTTTCACTTTATTGGTCGATAAATCGGTTACCCATTCTCTCGTATAAAATGGGACAGCCAATATAATCTTATGAGCTGGTACTTCTTTCATTAAAAGCTTAGTTCCTTCTTTGATCCAAGGTAACGAGGAAACGGACCCGGCTACTGGGCTACCTCCCCAATGCTCGTCATAACCCATTATGATTATGTAGTCCGCTATTTTGCCAAGTGCTTTCCTATCTAAACTTTTTGACCAAAAAGGATCGTCATTTTCTCGGGTGACATCCACAGATAGTTTGATGCCATGGGGTTTTAGGGCCTTTTTTAATTCACCTATGAAAAGTACAAAGTCTTTCTTATTTTTTGGATCAATGTTTTCAAAATCTACATTTAATCCATCACTTTTAGTTTGAACAAGTGAATCACGTAAAGCTGAAACTAGTTTCTGACGTTTTTTTGTATTGCCTAGTATAGAACCAGTTAAAACAGGATCGAATTTATTACCGATAAGTTGCCAAACTTGTTTTCCTTGTTTATGAGCGTATTGAACGTATTTTGTATCTACAGAAACGGAAACGAAATTACCGGTATTCGTCAGCGTATAGGAACGGGGAGATACTACATTTAAATTGGGGTGTTTAAGTTGTTGGGTGTAGTTTTCTTTCGATCCATTATGTTTCCAGCCCATGACGATGCGGTTTTGCGCTTTTTTTTGAAGATGGGATTTCTTTATCCATCCCTTTTTACCTCCAAGCAATTGAACCTGGTAGTAATATTCCGGAATCTTCAATTTTTGGCCAACTTTAAGGGAAGTTGTACGTAAGTTATTCAATTTAGTCAAATCACTTGTGGCTACCTTATATGTAGAAGAAATCTTCCACAATGTATCGCCTGATCCAACCGTATGGATCTTATATTTTTGAGGAATCTTCAATTTTTGGCCAACAGTAATTTCGGAAGAGGTTAACTTGTTTTCTTTCTGTAACGCACTTACTGAAACTCCATATTGATTTGCTACTTTCCATAAGGTGTTTCCAGTCTTTACTGTATGTATAATAGGCTTCGCAGAATCCCCGGCGACAGAAGAAATGACGGGAAATTCCTCGCCCTTTTTTAAGGTCTGTAATATAGTGGAACCTAGTTTAGGAGAACTGAAAACCTTCGTATTGCCTTCCTTAACGGAACCTATGTCAAGGGTTTTACTTGATGCTTCACCACTGGCAGGACAGAGACATATACAAAGAAGGCTTAACATAATAAGACATCCAAAGAATTTTTTCACTATTATTTTATTCCCCTTAAATTACGTCAATTTTAACTTTACTAGTTTACTATGGTAAATAGCTTTAAAATAGAGGTACATTGTGGAAAGGCCCTATATAGAAGGAAATGGGGAATCTAAAAAGGATTACGATTCTGCTGTTATGTTGGTCAAATCGTGCCTATTTACTGTGACCGACACGAATACCAAACTTCGGCTCTCTGCTTATTCTTGTTAAGCTAACGGGCAGTTTTGTTGAACAAGTTGTAAATTTAACATTTTAAAGTAAGAGCATTTCTTTGTAATGAGAAGTGCTTTTTATTTTTGTCAAAATTAGAAGGATATTTCAATAACAATATAAATAAAAACAATATAAATTTATTGTAAAACGATAAATGATATGCTAAAATCATGTTGTCATTAAATAAGTGAGGTGTTTTAAATGAATGTTAAACGAGGTTCAACCACTTTCTTAAAGGTAATTATTTTTCTGGCTGGAATTGCAGTGCTTGCTTTGTGTATCTGGTTGCCTGAGATAGCCGTTAGAGATGCAAGGGTACATCCAGATACGGCTTACTTCCTAATCCCCTTTTTAGTATGTGCATACGGATTCTGTATTGCGTTTTCTGTTGCGTTGTATCAAGCATATAAACTATTAACCTACATCGAAAAGAACAATGCTTTCTCTGAATTATCCCTTAAATCTTTGAAGATTATAAAGAAATGTGCTTTTACAGTCATTTTCCTCATTTTGTTAGGAATAGTAAGCTTAAGGGTGCTTGCTAAAGTTACAGGTAGTGATGATGCAGCGGGTCCTACATCATTATGTCTAATGGGTATTTTAGCAACAAGTATCATCGCAGCCATTGTGGACGCACTTCAAAAGCCATTAAAAAATGCCCCAGATATAAAGTCAAAAAATGAATGATTAACGGATATGTAAGACTTTGGATTGTCAGCCAGGTAATTTTTGGAGTACAAAAGCGACGAAGACACTCAATAAAAACAGACACAACTAATTTATTTAACTACGGGGACGATAGCTCAATGAACGGCCTTTTCACCAAGGCGGTTTTCTTATGGTCAAATATCAACATTAGAATTTAACATAGCCTAAATAAAAAAGATTAGCCATGAGCTAATCTTTTTTTTAGATTGATGGTTTAATAGTCGACTAGTTTGTGTATTCGCCGTGCTTAATTTTATTGACTTTATCTTTTTTCTTAGAAATGATATCCCCATTGTAGATATTGACTGTGTGGTTTTCGCCTGTTTCGACAGCATATATCACTCTATATCCCATATAGACTTGTCTATTAGGACCTACATTTAGCGTAATTGAGAACCCATCTGGCGGCCTAATGAAAACATGTGTAGCCGAATTGGGGCCACATGTCGTGAATCATGGAACATACCATCGTGGCAATATCACAGCCATGTTACGCCAAATGGGTTACGCTTCAATTTCAACGGATTACGGTCTTTATTTATTTTTAAAAGGGGAGTAACTAAAGGTTAATGTTGATTTTTCATCTAGAAAAAGGACTATTTGTGTATGCAAATATTTATTGTTTTCTTTTAAGTAAAAATCTTGGAGATGGAAGGACTTCTTGTTCAGCTTCAAAATAAGCGAGTTTATTTGGGATACAGGATATGATTGACGGCATTCCCATCCCAACGGCTTTTTCTAAGGCGGTTAATAAGGGGAGCTCCTTACCATCAATATCTTTATCCCAGGATATTACATAACAAGAGTCTTCAGCACCATTCTGTTTCAGTAACTTTGCTATATCTACTGGATCTGAATTAGGTTTTGGGATCTCAATGATATATTCTTCACGAAGAGTTGTTCTGTAAGTATGACAAAGTCGACTTAAGGCATCTTTGCGTTTCTTGTTTGAAGACAATTCGAACAGAACTCTATCTTGGAGCCTTTTGGTGAAAAATGATTTTACAATTATTTTTTCGATTTCCTTATCCATTTAAATCCTCCTTTACAGTTTTTCACCTGGTAAATCCTTATAGTCTAAGCCTATCATAAGTAGCATTTGTCGATAATAAACATCTCTCTAAAATCATTTTACTTACTGTTGTATTGTCAAAAAATGTTGCCAAGCCTTATTGGAGAACGATATAGAAATGCTATACTTATGAACAGGTTAACCAGTTGTCACTGGTTGGCCTATTCTCGTTTTGGTTTTTGGGTAAGGTTTTTCATTTATGTGCAGGCTAAAAAAAACTTGTACATGACATTTGTCATCTTCTAGTCATGACACCTGGTACTAATAATTTAAGGTTGATTTCTTTATAATATGAAATAACGACAAATAAAAGGAAGTGCAATTGATTAATGACTATACAAAACACTAAAAACTTGAGAAAACAAATTGCTCCTTTTGAACAATCAACGACAAAGGAAAGTATATGGCAGATCGTCAATACATTGGGACCGTTCATCATTTTATGGTACCTAGCATATATAAGCCTTTCCGTTTCTTATTGGTTAACTTTAATTCCAGCTGTGTTGGCTGCTGGTTTCCTGACAAGAATTTTCATTATTTTTCATGATTGTACGCATCATTCATTTTTCAAAAGCCGCCGTGCGAATAGAATAGTCGGGACAATCATGGGTGTTTTGACTTTATTCCCTTTTGATCAATGGGGGCATGAGCATTCTGTGCATCACGCAACAAGCGGTAATTTAGATAAGCGGGGTACAGGAGACATTTGGACCCTTACGGTGGATGAATATTTGGCTGCACCGCTTAAGCTTCGTTTTGCCTATCGTTTTTATCGCAATCCATTGGTTATGTTTGGAATAGGTCCAATTTATGTTTTCCTTCTTAAGAATAGATTTAACCGTAAAGGTGCTAGAAAGAAGGAAAAAATGAATACTTATTTGACGAATGCAATAATCGTTGTTTTAGTGGCATTACTTTGCCTGGCAGTAGGTTGGCAGACGTTTCTTTTAGTACAAGGTTCCATTTTCATGATTTCTGGTTCAGTGGGCATTTGGCTGTTTTACGTCCAGCATACATTTGAGGACTCTTATTTTGAAGAAAATGAGGAGTGGGAATATGTATTGGCAGCAGTGGAAGGAAGTTCTTTTTATAAGCTTCCAAAACTGATGCAGTTCCTTACTGGTAATATCGGTTACCATCATGTTCACCATTTAAGTCCAAGGGTACCTAACTATAAATTGGAAATGGCGCACAATAATACGCAGCCATTAGAGAACGTTCCAACGATTACTCTTGCGACAAGCTTGAGCTCACTCCGTTTCCGTTTATGGGATGAGAAAAACAAGAATTTTGTTGGCTTCAAAGACATAAAATATTTAACGAAAAAAAGCGTTTCCGCTCAAGTGAAATCTGAACTGTAACGTTCATGAATCATTCCAGACTCCCTTAATAATCCTTGGATTAGGGGGAGTCTTTGCTTCATATAAGCGACTCGATAAAGGAGAGAACTTAAAATGATTCGAATTGTCATTGCAGAGAATCAGCAAATGCTGTTAGAGGCAATAAGTTCTCTACTCAATCTTGAAGAAGATATAGAAATTGTCGGGCAAGCCAGTAATGGAGAAGAAGCGATCACTCTTGTGAACCAATTACAGCCTGATGTTTGTATCATGGATATGGAGATGCCTGTAATGAGCGGACTTGAGGCAGCAGAAGCTTTAAATTCATTTGAATGCAAAGTGATTATATTAACGACATTTCGAAGGACTGGTTATTTTCAACTTGCGTTAAAAGCTAATGTAAGTGGTTATTTATTGAAGGATGGCCCGAGCGAAGAGTTAGCCTGCTCGATTCGCAGAATAATGGATGGCGAGCGTATATACTCCCCCGAACTTACAGATGAGTCTTCCAACAATAATACCCGGGAAATGGGAGTGTTAGGCCTGTTAGCCGATGGTCAAACCACAAATGAACCATCTAATCAGCAAAGAAACCCAATTGGTACCGTAAGGAAATATTTTTCAACCATAAAGGATAAAATGAAGTTACCGGCTGGTTAGTCATATTGAGGCTTAATAACCGGTTGGATCTGAAATCCTGTGTTGACACGTATTTTTAAATTGTGTACGATGGATTAAATCATAATATTGAAAATTCTGTGATAAAGAGAGTAGTTCATTTTGAAATGGAAAGCGAGTTAGGGACGGTGTGAGCCTAATGCAGGACGGATGAATGAAGCGCACTTTGGAGAAATTTCTTGAAACGTTTAGTAGGGAACATCGGGGAGTCACCTCGTTAACAATGGAAAGTGGTCACGATTTGTGGCAACTAGAGTGGTACCACGGGAATCTATGCTCTCGTCTCTTATTTAGAGACGGGGGCTTTTTTGTTTTTTTAGGAGGGGAAATGACGATGAATAAAACAATTGCAGCATTAATTTCAACTGCTTTAAACAATGAATTGCAGGCAAGTGAAATAGAAAAATTAATGGAAAAGCCTAAATTAATTGAGTTAGGTGATGTCGCCTTTCCGTGCTTTACACTTGCAAAAAAATTTAGAAAATCACCTCAAGTTATTGCGTCTGAAATAGCTGAGCAATTAAACGGTCAATTGATCCACGAAGTGAACGTAGTGGGTGGCTATCTGAATATCTTCGTCAATCAAAAGATGGTGACGGAAAATGTGCTGCAAACCATATTAAGTGAGAAGGAGCAGTATGGTTCGAAGCAGCCTGTACAGGAAAATGTCGTGATTGATTATTCATCCCCGAATATTGCCAAGCCTTTTTCCATGGGGCACTTACGCTCAACGGTCATAGGGAATGCACTGGCTAACATTGCTGAAAAAAATGGCTACAATGCCGTGCGTATTAATCATTTAGGGGATTGGGGCACGCAATTCGGCAAATTGATTGTCGCGTATAAGCTGTGGGGAGACAAAGAGGCAATCGAAGCTTCCCCGATTCAAGAATTATTGAAAATCTATGTGAAGTTCCATGCTATGGCTGAAACGGATGAATCGTTGAATGACCAAGCACGCGCTAGCTTCAAGTCGCTTGAAGATGGAGACGAGGAGGCACTGGCACTATGGAAATGGTTCAGGGATGCGTCTTTAAAAGAATTCGATACGATTTATGATTTATTGGGCATCCGTTTTGATACCTATGCTGGCGAAGCGTTTTACAATGACAAGATGGATGTTGTTGTCGAGGAATTGAATGAAAAAGGCTTACTTACCCTTTCCGAAGGTGCTTATGTCGTGGAATTGGAAGATATGCCGCCTTGCTTGATTACGAAAACGGACGGTGCGACACTTTATGCGACGCGTGATTTAGCAGCAGCACTGTATCGTAAAAAGCAGTATGATGCGAAGAAAACATTTTACGTTGTAGGAAACGAACAATCCCTGCATTTTAAACAACTCTTTAACGTGATTGGGAAAATGGGGTACGATTGGTCAAATGACTTACAGCACGTAGCATTTGGCATGATGTTAAAAGACGGTAAGAAAATGTCGACACGTAAAGGGAAAGTCGTGCTGCTTGCGGATGTATTGGCAGAGGCAATCGAAACTGCAAAGCGCAATATCGAAGAAAAAAATCAGGCACTTGAACAGAAAGAACTGGTTGCGAAACAGGTTGGTGTCGGAGCGGTAATCTTTAATGATTTAAAAAATCACCGCATGAACGATATTGATTTTTCATTAGAGCAAATGATGAATTTTGAGGGAGAAACGGGTCCGTATGTACAGTACACATTTGCGCGAATTTCATCATTGCTTGAGAAAGGTGAATATAAAGAGCAGGCCATCCATTTTGAAGCTTTAGGAGAATATGCTTGGTCAGTACTCCAGCTGCTGGAGCAATATCCGATCATTGTCCAAAAATCATTTGAACAAGCCGACCCATCACAAATCGCGAAATTCAGCTTGCAGTTATCACGCGCATTCAATAAGTATTATGCACATACGAAAATCTTGGTTGAAGATGAATGGAAACAAATGAAGCTCTCGTTCGCTTTTTCCGTAGCGACGGTATTAAAGGATGCGCTAAGTTTATTGGGAATTTCAGCGCCGACTAAAATGTAACGTTAAAACGAATAAAGAATCCATTTTGACGAAAGATTGATCAAAATGGATTCTTTTTAAATGAAATGGCAAAAACTCCTACTCGATGACATAAAACCATAAGGGTGATTTATCATCAATTTCGATCGTGATTTCCTCGCCAGCCTTTATATCTTTATGTGCAAAAAAGTCTATCGTTAAATCTTCTGAATTATGATCGAACGGCGCATTCGGAGTATAAGAATGATTGAATAGTGATTCATTTCCTAAGGCAACCCTGGTGCAGTGATACTACTTTGTTTTCCAGATGCTGCACGGTAAATGTAGTTTTCAATGTTTCAACCAAGAGTGTTTTGTAGTACTTACGGTATTGATTCAGGAACCTGCAAGAGAGAGTGATTGATGGATGAACGGACCGGAAGAAGAAGCTCTTTTTTCAAAAGCAGGCTCTGCTATTAAATTTGATGTGGGAAAATATGAATAAAATGGATTGACATTCATTGGGAATGTGTTAATATTTATAAAAATGGAACCGGTTCCAAAATTCGCGAATGGATGAATGAAATGGTTAAACGAGAAAATTCAAAAGTTACAATTTACGATGTCGCTAGAGAAGCAGGAGTTTCAAAAACCTCCGTTTCCCGGTATTTAGGGGGGAGATATGATGAACTCTCTGACAAAACCCGCAAGAAAATCGAGTTTGCGATCAACAAAATGGATTACCGCCCAAACACGATGGCCAGAGGGCTTAAAAGTAATAAGAGTTATTTGATTGGAATCATCGTGGCGGACATCAACAATCCATATACGACGGCCATCCTTCGGGGGGCTGAAGATATATGCAGCCAGAATGGATATAATCTGATGATTTGCAATTCGGATAATAATCCGGAGAAGGAAAGAGGATATTTTGATATGCTTCTATCCCATCGCATTGACGGTCTTATCATTCATACGACTGGCGGAAATCACGACATGTTAAAACAGATGCAAGCCCAAAAGACACCGATCATCCTTTTGGATCGGAAAGTGCCAGATCTTGAAATCGATACGGTAGGATTGGATAATTTTCAGGCTACTTCCCAAGCGGTCAATTATCTCGTCGGCCAAAATTATGAACGGATTGCGTTTTTCAGCGAACCTGCAAGCAAGGTCAGTACCAGGTATGAACGGCGGCTATCGTTTCAGCAAACGCTGATGAGCCACAGTCATCCGAGTTCAGAAGATGTTTATGAGGTAAATGTCGACGATTTACATGATGTCGAGTCCAAGCTCCAGCATTTTTTAGATGACTCAAAAGGCGTATCAAGAGTTATATTGACGGCAAATAGCGTCGTGCTATTAAAATTAATTTTACTATTACAAGAAAAGAAATTGGCGGTACCTAGAGATTTAGCAATAATGGGATTTGATAATCCGGATTGGAGTACCATTGTTTATTCGGGTATTACAACGATTGAACAGCCCACATACCAAATCGGGGTCGCTGCTATGGAAATGATCCTGCGCCGCATTGATGGGCAGGTGTCTCCAGCCCAAACAATGGCATATCAAGCGAAGTTGAATGTCAGACAAACGACGCCTTTTATACAGAAGTAAGTCTTCTAAGCATGGAAGACTTTTATTCTTCACCCAAAATGGTACCGATACCATTTTAGTTTGTTAAAGCGTTCATTAGGAGGAGGAAGCATTATGAAAGTCTTTGTATGCATGAATTCACTACCGCAGGAATTGCTTCAAACGCTCGGACATCTTGAAATCATAAAAGCAGTGGCGGCTGCTGGAGCTGATGGAATCGAAATCAGAAGAGAGCTATTGGGCCAGGATGATACGTTGGAAGAATTGGGTGCCTTATGCAAGGAGCTTAACTTGGACATTTATTATTCCGCTCCGGAATTCCTGATCGGACCTAACTATCAAATCAATGAACAAGGTTTTAAGCGACTGGCAAGGGAATCGGATGAACTGGGAGCGGAATTGTTAAAGATGCCTCTAGGAAACTACCACTTCTCGGAAACCGATATGGCTCAAGTGAAAGAGGTCTTGACGGAAAATCTGCAAAACGGCGGATTAAAAATTACCATCGAGAACGATCAAACGCTAGACGGCGGAAATGTAAACCGGATCGCCCATTTCCTGAACCGCTCCGAAAAGTTTGATATCTCGATTAGATTGACGTTTGATACGGGGAACTGGCTGTATACAGACGAGGTTCCAATGAATGCTGCAAAAGATTTAGCGAGATATGTAGACTATATTCATCTGAAAAAAGTGAAGCGGGGGAAAGAGGAATGGGTGACCGAGCCGGTATCATTGCCGCTGCAGCCTGAGGTGATAGAGTTATTGGAAAGGTTCAGTGATGCCTGTCCGAGAGCGATTGAATTCCCGATAACCCTGGAAAATATAGAAACCTATATTTCACACATGAAATCAGAACGGGAGGTTAGCCATGAGCGAGCTTAAGGTATTGACGATGGGAGAGGCAATGGCGATGTTCATAGCTGATGAGCCAGGAAAACTTGAAGACTGCTTTAGTTATAAACGTTATGTGGCGGGGGCGGAAACCAATGTAGCGATTGGTCTGTCAAGGTTAGGGATCAAAACTGCATGGATGAGCAAGGTGGGGGACGATTCGTTCGGGCGAATGATTTTGAAAACGCTAACAAATGAAGGCGTGGATGTCTCCAATGTTTTAGTGGATGCGTTCAATCCAACTGGGTTCCAGCTAAAATCGAAAGTCGAACAAGGGGATCCGGTCGTTGAATACTTTAGGAAGAATTCAAGCGCCAGTAAGATTTCCCTGGAGGATTTTCCCCTGGAGAAGCTCCCTTTAACTCAGCATCTGCATTTAACGGGGATACCTCCTGCGATTTCCAGCAGCTTCAGAGAGTTGTCGTGGGAAGTCTTGAATCATCTGAAACAAAAGGGTGTAACCGTATCCTTCGATCCAAACCTGCGTCCATCACTCTGGCCGAATGAAAGGGAGATGATCAACATCGTCAATCGGTTTGCGGAAGAGGCGGATTGGCTGCTTCCCGGAATGAAGGAGGGTGAAATTCTTACAGGATACAGCAACAAAGAGGATATCGCCAGTTACTATCTCGAACTCGGTGTGAAGTTTGTGGTGATTAAACTTGGGGAAGAAGGCGCCTACTTTGCGACCCAGAATGAAAGGAAAGAGGTACCGGGTTTTGCTGTAACGAAGGTCGTAGATACCGTAGGGGCAGGAGACGGGTTTGCAGTCGGGGTAATAAGCGCTTTATTGGAAGGGGCAACGTATCAAGAAGCAGTTGTACGGGGAAATGCGATAGGGGCCAAAGCCGTGATGTCTTCTGGAGATCACGAAGGGCTTCCTAATATGGCAGAGCTAGAACACTTTATGAAAAAAGGAGTGGTTCAATCATGTCTCAATTACAGGTAGCTTCGCGAAAAAGGTGGATGAGATTGATCCCCTTAGTGTTCATCACATACAGCCTCGCCTATCTCGACCGTGCCAATTATGGGTTTGGTGTAGCGGGAGGGATGGGGGAAGACCTCAATATCACAGCCGGGGTATCTTCCTTTCTGGCCGCGTTGTTTTTCCTTGGTTATTTCTTCTTTCAAATTCCAGGCGCGCATTACGCGGAAAAGAAAAGTGCCAAAATTCTGATTTTCTGGAGCTTGATTCTTTGGGGAGGACTGGCCACATTGACGGGTATGGCGACAAGTGTGGAATGGCTCTATCCGATTCGCTTCCTTCTGGGTGTCGTTGAAAGCGCTGTTATGCCTGCGATGCTCGTTTTCCTTAGCCACTGGTTCTTAAAAGAAGAACGTTCCAGGGCCAACACCTTTTTGATCCTGGGGAATCCTGTTACTGTATTGTGGATGTCGATCCTTTCAGGCTACCTATTGAAAGCATTCGACTGGAGATGGCTGTTCATCATTGAAGGACTTCCGGCTGTCCTGTGGGCGTTCATCTGGTATAAGGTCGTCAATGATCGTCCAAAAGATGCCAAGTGGCTTACCGATCAAGAAAAGAAAGATATGGAAATGGTCCTCCAGAAAGAACAGGCCGCATTAAAACCCGTTAAAAATTATAAGGAAGCTTTTAAGTCGAAGCAGGTCATCGTGCTCAGCGTCCAATACTTCATGTGGAGCATTGGGGTTTATGGGTTCGTCATGTGGCTGCCGTCCATTATTAAACAGGCGTCCAATATGGATATAGTAGCAACGGGCTGGCTTTCATCCGGACCTTACTTATTAGCGGTCATTTCAATGTTGACACTATCCTATTATTCGGATAAAACATTGAATCGAAAAACGTTCGTTTGGACATCGCTGCTAGTGGGGGCCATCGCATTCTTCGGATCCTTCATGATCGGCACATCGAATTTCTGGCTTTCTTATGCACTGTTGGTCATTGCTGGCGGTGCGATGTATGCCCCGTATGGACCGTTCTTTGCCATCATTCCTGAAATACTTCCAAGGAATGTCGCTGGCGGAGCAATGGCCCTGATTAACAGCATGGGGGCGCTTGGCTCATTTGTAGGTGCCTATTTCGTCGGATATTTAAACGGATTGACTGGCGGGCCTGGAGCATCCTATATTTTCATGGCGGGATCTTTATTGATTTCAGCGTTACTGACATTGATGGTTAAAAAGCCAGCGGTTACATCAGTCAAGCAAATGGAGGTGGTTTCGTCTTGAAAATTCAGCTGGCGTTGGATCGCATGAATATGGGGGAAGCCATTGAAATGGCACGAACCGTGGAATCTTCGATTGATTGGATCGAAGTGGGGACTTCCCTGATCAAAGAGTTCGGAACGAATAGCATCAAAGAAATGAGAAAACACTTTCCCGATAAAAAGATTGTTGCAGACATGAAGACGATGGACAATGCGGCTTACGAAATGGATCTTTGCTTTCAAGGCGGGGCCGATGTAGCTACGGTAATGGGGGCTGCATCAGATGTAACCATCCAAAAATGTCTGGAAAAGGCACTTGAATACAATGGGCAGATCATGATTGATTTATTGAATGTATCCGATTCCCGGCTTGAACAGTTACGGATTTACAATCAGGCGATTTTCTGTGAGCATGTAAGCAAGGATAGCCAGGAGATAGCTGATCATGCCATGATCCATATGAGAAATCACGCTGGATCCATGAGCGCGGCTGCAGGAGGGATCACACTTTCATCCTTGCCTGTAATGATCAGGCGGGGTGTGGATGTCTTGATAATTGGCTCGGCGATTACACAAGCAAAAAATCCAGCAGAAGCTGCACGTCTATTTAAGGAAACGATGAATGGGGAGAAAGGTGTGAAGAAAGTTTGAAAAAAGAAATTGCGGTTATTTTAGAAGAAGTGAACGGTGTATTTCACAAAATGGACGGAACGGAAACGGATGAGCTCCTAAAGCAGTTACAGTCGGAAAACAGGATTTTTATCGTAGGTGAAGGAAGGTCGGGCTTCATGGCTAAAGCCTTTGCGATGCGATTGATGCATCTCGGCGTAAACGTTTATGCAGTCGGCGAAACGATTACGCCTTCTATTGCAAAAGGCGATCTAATCATAGCCATTAGCGGTAGCGGCTCGACGAAAAGTGTGATTTCGGTTGCGGCAAAAGGCAGGGAAATGGGATGCAAGGTGTTTTCCATCACGACGAATGATCAATCCGATTTAGCGAATGTCTCGCATGAGGTCTTGTTGATTCCAGCTGCAACGAAAAATCGCTTGGACCATGAAACGAAAAGCGTCCAGCCGTTAAGCTCATTGTTTGATCAATGCGTACATGTTTTATGTGATGCAGTATGCTTGGACTATTCATTAACCCAGTCCATAAGCCACGAGCTCACTTATTCCAAACATAGTAATGTAGAGTGAAATAAGGTGGGCCCCCTTCAAGTAGGGGGCCCGCCTTTTCTGTAGGCCATCAATAAAAAGTTAATCCTAGTGAAATAAAAATGCCCTTTACTCCCAATGAGCGGGAATAAAGGGCATGTACCGCGGACATGTAAATGCATGTCAACGGCTATTATAAATTAATAAGCCAAGCTGAATAGGGCTTTGATGTGTGATAGATAGCGAATATTACTTGCTTCTTTCATCAATGTAGCCGGCAGACCTTTTAGGGAAGTGTTATTGGCTCCAACGGTTGCCACCGCATCCTTACGGCCAAGGCTCGCAAGTGTACCTGAGTTTACAGGTGAAAATTCTTCAAGTTTCTTGCCTTCAAACGCTGCATAAAGGTTGTATCCAACAAGCTCACCCATTTGCCAAGCATTTTGTGCAGTAGGAGCGTAAGGACGTCCGCCTTCTGGAGGGAAAGCAAGGGCACTGTCCCCGACGACGAATACATCATTATGGGATTTGGATTGCAAATACTCATTGACGGCCGCTTTGCCGCGATCCACTTCAAGGCCTGATTCGCCTACGATAGGAAGGGCTGCGACTCCGCCTGTCCAAACAAGCGTATTGGCAACGATCGTTTGTCCATCTTTCAATTCGATTTGGTTTCCTTTAACACCCGTAACAGGCAGACCTGTCAAGAATTCAACGCCGCGTGCTTCCAAGCTTGTCATGGCACGTTCGATTAAGTGATCAGGCAGGACCGGTAGGATTTTTGGACCAGCTTCCACAAGCTTGATTTTCAAGTCCTTGAAGTCCACTCCGAACTTTTTGGCGATTTTAGGGAAATGATCCACGATTTCACCGATTAACTCGACGCCCGTCAAGCCGCCGCCGCCGATCACGATTGTTGCGTCCGCTTCATTATTCGTTTGTGCATATTCGCGGATGCGATCTTCGATATGTTTGTAAATCTTGTTTGCATCATTTACGGATTTCAAGACCATGCTGTTTTCCTCAAGTCCCGGAATGCCGAAGAATCCTGTTTGGCTTCCCAAAGCAACAACCAGGGCATCATAAGATAAAGTGGAGCCATTGGAAAGCTTCACTTCTTTTTTATCGACTGAGAAAGACTCCACTTTGGAAATGGCAAGGTCGATATCTTTTCCTTTAAAAAGCTTTTCCAAAGGAATGGAAACAGCTTGTTCAGAAATGGATCCGCCTGCAAGACGGTGCAATTCGGTGATGATTTGGTGCGTTGGAAATTGGTTCACCACTGTAACCTGCACTTCATCCTTCTTGTAATATTCACGTACGGATAAGGCAGATAGTAATCCAGCATAACCTGCACCTAAGATGACGATTTGTTTTGACATAGTTAATCCCCCGTCCTTACTGATTGAAAGTTTATCAAATTATTTTTGGTTTTTACGTTCTGAAGAGACTTCAAGAAAAGCTTGGGCGAAACGGAAAAGCTTTTGCGCTTGCGGGTCTTTCATCATTCTTAACAGACCAAAAAGACCGATCACATCATTATTCACTTCAGCGCGATCCTTAGCTTCGATGGAAGTGGCCGCAAGCCCTTTCACTGAATCGACCACAGGTCCTGCGATCTCCGAAATGGCGCTGACCGTATCCTTTTTCAAAACATCATCAGTCGCTACTGATTGAGCAAAATCATAAGACTTTGTTAAAATATTCACTATCTCAGTCAGCTTTGGTAACTGCTCAACTAAAGTGTTCAAGGATTCCTGAACCTCAGGCTTTAATAATTGGTCCAGTACATCTAATTGTTTTTGGCGGTCATTAAGTTGTTCAGTCTGTGATTGGGTAATCGTTTCTGACATATCCAATTCTCCTTTACAATAAGCATTTTGTTAAAAAAATTAGAAAAACTTGTAAAATATTGCACAAAGTGCAACACGAAAAAAATACTTTTAAAAATTAAATAAAAGCTATCCTTTAGTATATCCCTTTAGCTTCATGAAAACAGCTGATTTTTTAAAAATATCCATAAAATAAGCTTTTCCTTCATATTTAAAGGATCTAACCAAATGGAAGGTCTTATGTATGGCCTGAAATTTTTCACTAAAATGGACCATTTTGTAAAATGTCTATCGTCGTCGCCTGTCATACATATTTCCTTCTTTATCTGCCATCCTAAATGATGGAGGTGAATATTGTGACTGATTCAGAATCTAAACTTGTAGAAGAGAATAATGATAAGAAGCATAATAAACTGGTTGGCAATATGGAATATACGAAAGCGCAACTATTGGAAGGCATGAATGGAATTTCTGAAGTTTACCTCAAAAACAGTGAGGAAGGCACATCGGAAACATCTGATAAATAATAATTTCGTAAGCATAGCGAACCAGTTATGCTTACTTAGTGTTGCTCATTTTTGTAAAAAAACTCCTCAATCCTCACTATGCAGCTGTTCGGATATTCTAAAAGTTAACTCTTAGCTTCGCTGGCTGGCGAAGTCCATTAGATTCGACAGTTATATATAGATTAATCTTTTAAATCACCGAGTCCATTTTAAGGCGATGGCAGACCTAAATCAAAAACCAGTTATATCAATTATTTCTTATTGATATGACTGGTTTTTTTATTTCATCATTCATCTTGTTCCGTTTTTGGCCTTCGGAACCCTCAGACTGTATACAATTTGGACGTTGATTTCCGCTCCAGGCACTCGCTTTCCGCGGGCGGTCCGGGAGCCTCCTCGGCTTGCGCCTGCGGGGACTCCCCTAGACGCGCTTTCCCCGCAGGAGTCTCGCGCCTTCCTCTCCAATCAACTTTGTTACAATAGTTAGATATACCCGAGGAGTTGAAGGTGTTGCTTTTGGTCATTGGTTCGGAATTATTTGACGAAAGATACGTTTTCCGCCCCCTTTCTCCTACGCCTACAGTCTTTTCAAATAGAACCGTGTGAATGAGTGTCAGCCAACCGCTGGATTTTCTTATTCATTAGGATAAGAACCATTCTTAATGGAAACCCATCAATTCCTTCACATGTTTACAATTCTCTTCGGAAGTGAGCATTTCCAAGAGCGTGAAGGCAACATCGAATGCTGTTGAAGGATTGTAGGATGTAATGATATTATCAGTGACGACAATCGGTTCATTAACGACAATCGCACCAAAATCTTTTAGCTGACCCTGTCTTTTACTAGTTGGATGGTTGTACGTAGTGGCTTTTCTTCCATTCAATATCCCGCTTTTTCCTAATGGGAGAGAACCTACACAAATCGTTGCTATGATTTTGTTCTTATTGTGAAAATACTTTATAACATCAAGAAACCTCTGATCATATGCATCATCATAGAAACCGGCTTCTTCAAAGCCTCCAGGAATGGCCAAAGCATCGAAGTCATCAAGATTTACTTGATTGATGGTCAATTCGGGCTGCACGATGAAATTCCATGTGCATTTCAATTGTTCATGAAGTCCCACCGTAACCAGATCAGTGGTACCATCACCCTCCAATTTATTCCATCCCAATACATCTGTAAAAACACTTGCTTCAACTGCTTCGAATCCATTGGAAAGCAGCATCAATACTTTTTTCATAGCAGCATCCCCCTTAACCTTATATTTGTATTAATTATATAAAAATGAAATTCCCCATTACATACGATTAATTACGTATTCAATACATTTCTATTTATTTTATAATGTATTTAGATGATTTTTATTAATAATGAAAAGTGAGGGCGATTGAGTTGGATAGAACGGATAAAAAGATACTTTCCCTTCTGGAGAATAATGGACGCATGTCAATGAAGGAACTGGCACATGAAGTTTCCTTGACAGCTCCAGCAACTAAAGAACGTGTTAATAAATTGGAGGAAAGCGGAGTGATAAAAGGATATAAAACGGAAATATCCCTTGAAAAACTTGATAGGAGCATTACAGCTTTCATTTTATTCGAAACGGATCGATGTAAAGACTTTTATAATTTTAGCTTAAGTCATCCAGACGTTCTGGAGTGCCACCGGTTAGCCGGACAATACAGTTATCTTATTAAAATAAGTACATTTTCCATGGAAACACTGGAAGAATTCGTCGATGAAGCCATCAAATACGGGAAATCTTCCACCCATCTGATTTTTTCTTCAGCAACGAATAATGTCTTTTCAGGCGAGGATGTAACCCAGCTTTAATTATATGCCTGCCATATCTCTAATATTTTAGCAGGAAAAAACTTCACCAATATAGAAAGTAATTAGTAACAAAAGTCACAGTTGAAAGTTACAAAAAGGGAGTGGAGACGAATGAGTTTTGTTTATGAGGAAGAAAAAATAATGGAATTCCTTTTGCAGAATAAAAGTGAATTTGAAGAATATCTTTTATCGGAAGCTGTCAATGTCAGGGATAAGATCGAAGAAATCCTTCTGATTGGAAATGTCGACCTTTTGAATAATGCCCATAAACTCATCCGTTATATAGTGGAACAGAATGAAGTGGATATGATTGCCTTTGCCGAACAAGAGGGAGTTACGTGGGCAACCCACTCCTTGACGCTTTCATTCAAGCTGGAATGGATTCAGGCCATCCGCCGAACGCTTTGGACCTTTCTTTATAAGTACGAAAGTGCAAAAGTAGTGTTTAGTGAATCCAAAACCTTTTTTGAATTAGAGAAAAAAGTGAATGAAAAGGTTGATGTATTTCTTAAATCCTTTTTCGTCAGTTACTCCGATTACAAAGACAAATTGATTCTGGCCCAGCAAAACTTGGTGGAAAATCTATCCGTCCCGATCATTCCAATCACTTCCACCACCTGCGTCCTTCCTTTAATTGGGACAATCGATGATTCACGTATACGGATAATCGAGGAAAAGGTATTGCTGGAGATAGGTAAACTACGGATACATACCTTAATCTTGGATCTATCCGGTATCATCGAAATGGAGGTTGAAATCATTAATGATTTATTGAAAATCCTCGATGGAACGGCAATGATGGGGTGTAAAGCTGTAGTGACTGGTTTACGCCCTGAAGTGGTTACCAAAATGATCCGTTCAGGGGTTCAAATCGAAAGTAGAGCAGAGACAAAGGGGACGCTGCAGCAGGCCTTGAAAGACTATCTTGTAGTCACCTAAATCGTGAAGTGGAAGTCGCCATGTTTTGGTGACTTTTTCTTGTGGGTAATTTGGTATATTAAGGAAATCTATTTGCTGTTTTTTTCGACTCGAATAAGTAAATGGAATGGGGCTTCGAAGCAAGTGAACGTTGATTTCACTCCAGGCACTCGCCTTCCGCGGGCGGTCGGCCCTCGACGCTTTTTGCGCCTGTGGTGTCTCTACTAGCCAGTTATTCTGCATGAGTGTCGCAAATTTCTTCAATGGAACCCTCCAAAGAGGGTTATCGTTTCACTTCAGCAGTGAATAGACATATGTATCATGAGGGACACCATTTTGATATATATAACTCCTTAATATTCCTTCCTGGATGAAGCCCAGCTTAACCAATAGATCACTGGATGGCTGGTTTTCCAGAAAGACAACCGCACCGATGCGTGTTAAATCAAGGTTGTTGAAGCCGTAAGCGATAATTTCTTTAAGAGCCTCTGAAGCAAATCCTTTGCGCCAATGTGCAGGATGGATTTCATAACCGATTTCCACCCGCCTGTATTTGGGACTGTGGGCATGAAAACCGATTGTACCAATCAATTCTTGCGTATCAATGCGTTCAATTCCCCATCGAATCGCTCGTTTTTCAAGATAGTTTTTCGCAAAAGTTGCCACAATATCCTGCGCCTGCCCGACAGTTTCCAATGAATCCTGACCATAAAAGCAGGTGACTTCATCTTTTGATAAACATTGGAAAAGGGCTTCCGCATCACTTTCACGAATTTCCCTTAATCGTAACCTTTCCGTGTTCAATACAGGAAACATATTATTCCCTCCACATATATCAGTTTTCTATCTATTCGGTCTCAGCGATGGTTTTTCCTTTATTATGAAGTGCTTATTTTGCAGGTATTTTCGGTGATAATCGGACAAGCTAACATTAGAAAACGTAATAAATAGCATTATGAAGGGGAGATGCATCATGGGAAAAAAACATCGCAACCGTACCGGTTCACCGAAAAAGAATAACCATATTCCGAAAGCGGACATCATTGCAGAACATGAAGCACACGGTAAGGAATATTCTGCGAATAAACGAAAGAACGGCCCTGGTTCCAATACCGATTGATGGGTCAAACTTAGTGACCGCTCTAGCCTTTAAGGGCAGGGCGGTTATTTGTGTTCCTTGCCATCAAGGGGTTCATCCTATATCTTTAAGAATGTAAAGAACCATTGAAGGGAGTTAGGATGATGAAAGCACTTGTCTTTGATAATTTCGGCGGACCGGAAGTCCTGTCTGTAAGGGGAATTGCAGAACCTGAACATTCAAAATCAACCGTGATCGTTCGAATGAAAGCAATCGGATTGAATTTTGCTGATGTATATAGAAGGAAAGGGAATTATCACTTGGTGGGTGATCCTCCATTTATTCTAGGTTATGAAGGGGCGGGGGTCATCGAATATGTCGGGGAAGATGTTCATCATGTGAAAGCAGGTGATCGTGTCGGATTTGCTGATGTTCCCCATGCCAATGCGGAGCTGGTTTCAGTTCCAGCGGATAAACTGCTACCGCTGCCTGAGGGCATTTCCTTTGAAACGGCCGCTTCCGTTTTACTTCAAGGATTGACTGCGCAATATTTAACTCATGACAGTTATCCAGTAAAAGAAGGGGAAACCATTCTGGTCCATGCAGCTGCTGGCGGAGTCGGTCAATTACTGACACAGATGATCAGGATGAAGGGCGGTCAGGTCATTGGCTTGACTTCATCAATTGATAAAGCGTCTGTTGCCAAACAAGCGGGTGCCGATCATGTTTTCCTTTACGGATCCGACTGGGTGAATTCCATTAAGGATGTGACCGGCGGGAAAGGCGTTAATGTCGTTTATGAATCAGTAGGACAAACTTTGCTGGATAGTTTCGAGGCGACCAAGACTGGTGGAACGGTCGTTTTCTTTGGAATGGCGGGCGGAGATCCAGAGAAAATCGATCCGAGAATGTTGATGGATACATCCAAAGCATTGATAGGTGGAGACCTCTGGAACGTCTTGACTACCCATGAAGAACGGAAAAGAAGGACCGCAGAGTTGTTTGAATGGATCATGTCAGGGAAAATCCTCATTGATAAACCGACTCTTTTTTCGTTGGAAAATGGGGCGGATGCACATAGACTTCTTGAAAGCCGGAAAAGTACGGGGAAGATATTATTAATACCGTAAAAACGTATGAGGGTCATCCATTCAAATGGGGGCCTTTTTTCATTCCTTTCTTAAATGGGCCCGCCACATTCAACTCCTTGTTCATACTGATGATCAGAATCTTTTTCAGTTCCTTTATATAGACCTTTTTCTTAGACCCTTGGATAACTCATTTATAAATGCCCTTGCCCTTACAGGGGGTAGGGTCTGCTGTCACAACAACCTGCTGACCAAGTTCTCTTATCCACATGATTCATATGCAACCCACGAATTCAAAGGGGAAATCCACAGTGGGCCATCCCCAAACCACAATCGTCATTCTGAAATTCACATTCGACATTCGTTATCCACATACCCCAAAGACCGCAAAAAAAAGAGAACGGATTCGTTCTCTTGAACAATCTATATGAAAAGGCATGGGGAACCACACGAAACTTAAAGCTCTGTGTGAATGTTAGCAAGTGGAAATAGAGAGAACATCCAGACGCTCCTTTTGGATTGCGAAATAGGATTGGAGGATTTCCTTTTTCTTTGTGAGGGGAGAATTCCGGGCAGACGGGGCCACTGCATGGTTGCCGAATTTAAGGATCAAGGTCAACAGCCTGTCCAACTGTCCATATGTATCGTTTCTAATGCGTGTCATATATTCGGCAGCAATCTGCTTATCATCATGCGTACTTTTCTTTTTTCCTTCTGCTCTCAGTTCTTCGGTCACTGTCTTCACACGGGAAATGAGCCATGCCTCGCACCAGCTGTTCAGTACATTGCGGATGAATTCCGCCTGATGGTATTTATGGAGAATGGGTTCGATATGGTCAGCCATTTCCAAATCATTCACTTCCCGGCCTAGAGCTTTCTCGGAGATGTCCCTATGAAAATGAACACGTTCAAGCAAGCTTTTGATGGATTCCGCCTGGTGGGAAAATTTCACCATCTGTTCCAGGGTTTCGTTATAAATGATCTTGCTTAAATAGGCAGAAGCTTGTTTTGGTGCCAGAAGTAACTGCTTATTGGCAGGAAGGGCCGTGCCAAATTTCTTAAGGGAATGAGAATAGACGAAACGGGCTAATTTCAGAAGTTCCTGTTGGGTATCATTGGAAACCCCTGGATTTGTCGCTTCTTGTAGAAATGAACGGAAAATATATTTGCCGATCCGTTCCAATTCCCTGCATACAGAATCATTGATATGCCCAAGGAAGCCAGAGTTGAAAATCGTTCTCCGCAACAATGTCCTTTCCGCCCGATTTTCCTTATACTGCTCCAAGACGCCTTCGGTAAAGGTGAATACCAGAACTTCTTTCTTTGAAAAAGCCCTGCTTGCAAAAGAAATCCTCACTAAATGGCCTAAAGCGTCATGGACTGCATCGATTGCATCCAATAAGCGCTGCCTAGTAAAGAGAGAGCTGGAATCAGGAACAATTTCACTATAATCGAATAGTACTTCTTCAGACTTCAAAACAGACATTCGAAAAGCGCCCATCAGCAGCAGCCGTTTTCCATGAATCGTTAAGATTTTGAAAGCATCGCTATAAAAGAAACGGTATTTCTTGCAGTAACGGTCCGTCTTCCTGTTAAAACCAAGATTGCTTGCAGGCCCCAGGTTAAACTTATATAAAATGTCTTCGCCCTGATGAACAGGCACAAACACTTCTTTTAGTGATCCTTGAGGGGCGGTGAATTTATTGATGATCTGCCTTAAGTACTTTTCTGTTGTCCCGACTCCTCGGGCCATCATATGAAGCGGGCTCTGGATGACCCCATCCCAATCACTGTGAAGCAAGGCGTACAAACACGTATCGAATTCAGTGGAAGATACATTTCTTAATAGGTATTGGTAGGTTTCTTCATAAATCATACGGTTTTGTCCCCTTTGGTTTTTCTATGACGCAGTGTCACTTTTCAAAGATAATGCGATGTTCTATCTGTGTCATCACACATATCAATGGCTAATTCGTAACGAATGCTATACCATTTCGTTTTATTCATTTTCCATTTGTTATAGTTCCATGAAACAAGGCATCCAGCCTTTTCAAGATTAAGGATCGTCCGTTTGACTGTACCCCTCGACCAAAAGGGCATCTGCCTTTGCAACTGTTCATAAGTCTGGCAAATCCAATCACTCCCGTCCCGTTCCACTCCATAAGCTTCAATCAATGAATGAAGATGTACCAGCATCAGAGCTTTTTGCAAGCCAATCGCTTTTGCCAAATGGGGGTTGAGCCCCATCTCATATATCTGATCGAGTATCGTTTCCAATTCCATTTTCATTTACATCCCTCCCGAATGGTTTGGTTCGATCCTATCGAATATCTGGTATATCTACATCGAAAAGAACGAACTTCACCGTCTATATAAACAATGAATCGGAAAAAGTAGCATCGCTGAAAAAATAAGTTTTATGATTTGGTAGAAATGTTATTTCGATATATTTCGAAAACAGTAAATTTGTTGCACAAAAGTGATAAACTGGGTAAATGGAAACATATATGACAAGGAGAGATTTTTAAAACCATGATACTTTCACTACTCGTTTTCATCTTAAAAGGAATTTTAATGAAAATACCATTTGCCATATTGGGACTTTCCTTGATTCCGCAGAGATGGACAAACGCAATCACCAAAAAGGATATACCCTTTTTCATTGAACAGGTGCTGAGACTTTTAGTTTCTGCTGCCGTATTATTTTTCGTTATCGATATTATGTTAGTGGATCTTACTGCTGCAGCATTCTTTTCGAGTTTTGCCATCATTCTTGGGCTCATTCTCATCATTGATTCAAGAATGTATGTGTACAGTGCCAGGGAATCTTTAATGACCCGACGAAATCGGAGGGAAAATGAAGCTGCGAAGAAACCAAAAACACCATGGAACGTACATTTCAACAGTTTGTTAGGGGGCATTTTGATTGCAGCATGGGTTATCATGTTGTTTTACCCCATCACTCTTGCCTCAGGTCTGCATGGCTTGGCAAAGGTCGATAAGAAAAATGAGCTGGAAGAAGTTCAAGATATTAAAACCATGCCGCTTGTTACAGTGAAAATGGCAGACGCAAAAGGCGATGCCGCGATTAATAAAATAGAAAATGCATCATATTTCACTGAAGGCGAATACCGTCTAACGAATATAAATGATCAATTGGCTTATACTTCACCCATTGAAATGGACGGATTTTTGAAAGCCGGGAAAGCGGAGTACACGCCAGGTTATAATCTGATTTCCGCCGTATCGACGGATAAAGGGGCAAGTACTGTAAAAGGGAAGATGCTGTATGCTCCCTCACAGTATCTCGATCATGATTTGGAAAGGACCATCCGCAAGGCCTATCCGAATAAAATCATCCATGATTCATATTTGGAACCGAACGAAGATGGAAAGCCCTACTTTGTAGCTTCTGTGGGACATTATTTGAAATACCGCAGCGGGTCCGTAGTGGACGGGGTGGTATTGGTGAATCCGGAAACGGGGGATACGAAATACTACCCAAAAGGAAAAGAACCTGAATGGGTGGATCGAACATTCACGCTGGAAACAGCCCTGGAATATTGGACCTACTGGGGGAAATATGTTCACGGGTGGAAAAACCAATCCCTGATTGGGCCGAAGAAAGATGTCTTGATACCTAATGAGGATAATATGCAGGTCACGTTTAACGAAAAAGGCGAATTGATTTATGTAGTGGACTTTACCAGGGCTAAATCAAAAGGAAACTCCAAAACCTTGGTAGGTTACGGTGTTTTCAATGCCAAAACCGGTGAAATGACGTACTACAAAGGTGTCACGTCCGTTCTAACTGGAAAGGAAGCAAAATCCAACGCCAATGCGAGTGAATTTTTGTCTAAATATCCAGGCTGGAAAGCCACTAATGGAATTTTCTATACGATATACGGTGCTCCCACTTATGTCATTCCAGTTACAAAGGGCAGCAAGTTTCAAGGTGTGGCGATCGTTTACGCCAATAGCGATAATCCCCAAGTGGTCTTCGGGAAAACGAAAGACGAAGCTTTCCGGAATTATAAAAAACTGATTGCATCTTTAGGGAAAGTCAGCGGTATAACGCCACAAAAAGGATTTGAGATGAAAGAAATAAAGGGGAAAGTAACAAGGATCAACGACGCCAATCTCCCAAATGGATATGTATTTCATTTAATCGTTGAGGGTAATGCCAAGAGATTCTCAGTGGACCCTGGGGTCAATGCGCTATCCGATGTTGTATTGACGAATGTAGGAGACCGGGTTGTACTGAAGGTGATGGATATGGAAGAAGATGTCGTTCCAGTCGATCAATTCACTAATCTGGACTTACCAAAGAAATAAAAGTATTACGATGAAACGGGTGGATTCAGGCTACAGGCTGGCCATCTCCAATATATGAAACACTAAACCAATTATTAAAGCATGAAAAAAAGCATTGTAATCAGCAATGCTTTTTTTCATGTCTTCGAATGATTGTCATTATAAGTCCGATAGATTGAATGTAAGGATGGATTCCATATAATATCCCTTTTGAATGACGGCTTTTATGGCGAAGTGCCCATTTAACCGTTTCCGTACCCGGTACAGGAGTGAAGCGATTTCTTCTGCCGTCACGATTTGCTCGGGATCACCGATTCTCTCTGGCCATACATGCTGGACAATCTCTTCCTTCGAAATAAGGTTGTCCAAATTCTCATAAAGCAACTTAAAGCAATTGAATTCCTTTGTAGGCATTTTAATGGGTGCTTCTTCATTGATGATCACAGTCTGAAGGTGCTCATTGATAGCCACGGTTTGCATGATATCGGGGTTCAACGGCGTGAAATCCCGTGTTAAATCATTGTCGATGGAGATCATGAATTCAATCAATCCATTAATCAAAGTAATGGAATCCCCCGGTTCAATGAGACAGGGATTGCCCGGTACGAGCGGCATCTCGTTCACCGAGGTACCGTGTTTGCTTGCCAAATCCTCAATGAAGAGCTGTCCTTCCTCCATATAAATCCGGCAATGTTCCCTGGAAACGAAGTCATTGTAAAGCTTGAAATCAGCTTTGGAGTGCTGGCTTGCACGGCCAATCAGCAGGCTTTTCCCTTCAAAAACATAGGCGAATTCCTCGGTTTGACCTTTGTGCAAGGCCCTCAATACAACCTTGAAAGTTTTATAGATCATTCACTTCATACCCCTTAAAAGTCTGAATATTTAAATTATTTTCATGGATTTATCATTTTGGCTACATGGCTGTTTAGTGGGTTCAATCTTATAATTATAAATTATCAGTCGCTTACTTACTAACGAAAAATGAAAAAATACAAATTAGGCACACAGCCATTATAACAAATAGAAATGATGGATGAAGAAAGTAACTCTATTTTTGCTGATATTCGCTTTGACTGTGGGAGGAGTATTTTTATGGCATTTCCTCAAAGCCGACCAGGCAGCACCGGAAGAAGTATGCGATGAAAATGTACCTTACGCTTGAACGCAATGGAAAAGGAGTTGACCAAAGGTGAGTATGTGGAGAGATAGGATAAATGCCTTCAGCATCCTGCTGATGATCATTAGTATGATGGTATATATTATTTTTCCCCAGCCCTTTACCCTCATTCTGTACTGTATATTTGGCATTGCCTTTATCAGCCTGACTTTACTGAATTAAGCATATCCTGGATTAAAGAGGGATGTTGGAGACGAAACGGGAAGGAAGAAGATAGAAAAAGGTGGGGGAGGCATGGTGAAAACATGAATCCTCCACCCGATTGGCAAGTTTCTGTTCACCTGTTTGTGAAAATCATAGATGCTATAAAAAAGCCTGCCGATTTAACGGCAGGTATCAGACTGTAGACAAATTCGAAGAAAGCGAGTTTGCCTACAGTTTTTTTCTTTAAAAAACGGTCCAGTTGATTTCAGCTCCCTTTCCGCCGGCTGTCTGCCAAGCCGCATCAAAGCAACCGTCTGTGGGGTCTCGTCTAGCCAGTTATTCGGCAGGAGTGTCGCAAATTTCTTCAATCCAATGAGGGTTTCATCCATATAATCACGCTGAACCGTTTCACAATTTTAAACGGGAATAGACTAAGATATTCTTAAGCAGGAACCCAGTAAGGGTACCTGCTTTCATTATTTCTAAGGGACAGGGAGGTTATTGGCGCTTTACACAATCGTTTTATGAAATCCCGGAAGGCGCCATTGATTTTACATGACTTTAAAAGAGCCATTTTTATCCTGAGACGGTATAATTAATTGGCAGAAGTAGACATTAAAATGGACTGCACCTGTGTTTTATGATGTTTATTAATTGAATCATGAGAGAAAGACTTTTATACAATAAAGTCAAAACAAGAAAAGGAGAAACCATGACAAATGAAACTGGATGGAATTTAGATAATAGTTATGCCCGTCTTCCGGAAAAATTTTTCACGAGCACGAACCCGACTCCTGTACGTTCACCGGAGTTGATCATTCTCAATGATCGTGTGGCTGCATCCCTTGGTTTGGACGTTCAAAAACTGAAAAGCGATGATGGCGTAGCGGTGTTTGCCGGCAACGAGGTTCCAGAAGGTGCTTCGCCTCTTGCCCAAGCCTATGCGGGGCATCAATTCGGGCATTTTAACATGTTAGGCGACGGCAGGGCGATACTGCTTGGCGAGCAGGTTTTGCCTCAAGGCGAGCGGTATGATATCCAGTTGAAGGGTCCGGGAAGAACGCCATACTCCCGCGGTGGCGATGGCCGGGCTGCACTTGGACCGATGCTGCGCGAATACATCATCAGCGAAGCGATGCACGGGCTCGGCATTCCTACCACCCGAAGTCTGGCAGTGGTGACGACCGGTGAAACGGTAATCCGTGAAACCGGGCTGCCTGGTGCCATCATGACCCGTGTGGCTTCGAGTCATCTTCGTGTCGGAACCTTTCAATTCGGTGCAAAATGGGGTACGGTCGAGGAACTCCGGACCCTTGCCGACTATGCAATAAAGCGTCATTTTCCAGACATTGAAGCCGATGAAGGCCGTTATCTTGCGCTCCTTCAGGAAGTGATCAAGCGTCAGGCCAAGCTTATTGCCCAATGGCAGCTGGTAGGCTTCATTCATGGGGTGATGAATACCGATAACATGACGATTAGCGGGGAAACCATCGATTATGGCCCTTGCGCCTTCATGGATGCTTATGATCCTGCAACAGTATTCAGTTCAATTGATACTCAAGGCCGCTATGCCTATGGCAACCAGCCGGTTATCGGGGGATGGAATCTTGCGCGATTCGCTGAATCCCTATTGCCGCTGCTGCATGATGATGAGGATCAGGCGGTTACGCTGGCCCAAGATAAGATTTCCGTTTTTAATGATCTTTATCACGCTAATTGGGTAGCGGGAATGAGAGCAAAACTGGGGATATTCAACGAAGAGACACAGGATGAAGCCCTTATTAATGGCATCCTCAGCATGATGAAAAAGCATGGTGCCGACTATACCAATACCTTCCGTGCTTTGACCTTTAATACGATGGAGGAAACGGTCCTTTTCGGGACACCTGAATTCGCTCAGTGGCAAGAGCTCTGGCAGGCGAGACTAGGCAGGCAGAAGGAATCGAAGGAATCTTCGAATCAGTTGATGCAGAACAGCAATCCTGCGGTTATCCCAAGGAACCACCGGGTGGAAGAGGCATTGGAAGCGGCAGTGGAGCAAAGGGACTACAGCGTGATGGAACGGCTTTTGGCGGTTCTTTCAAATCCTTATGCACACTCCGGAGACCAAGCCGAATACTCCACACTGCCTGCGACAACAACACCTTACCGGACCTTTTGCGGTACCTGATAGTAGGATTAGGCCCCCATACTTACTGATTCGACACTTTGACAGTTTTAATTTTCAATTTAAAATAATGCTACCCAAATCATGGGCAGCATTATTTCAGTTGTAAGTTTCCAAGGCGGGCGGTTATGGGGATGCTCTAAGAGCCTATCTATTTGATTGCCCCTGTTCCTTTTAGAGTGACATTGACATTTATATTGAATTCCACCTTTGGATATATTTTTTTCCATTTCTCCCAATCCTGATCGCCATTTTGATGTGTTGCCAAATACCTGAGACCAAACCCGATGGGATCAACTTTGTTCATTTTCATTTCCTCTAACAGGCTCATGTAACGATCTTTTATCTGTTTCTCTACTATAACCTCCAACTCACTCCAATCCTTATCAAACAAAGGCTGATTGGATTCCACTGCTATTGTTTTAATCGTTACATCCATATTAATTTTTGGATTTTCCAGATTGGAATCCGAGAAATTGTATGAATAATCATAATCATCGACGGATAATGCGTATCTTTTATCACCTTCACTTGCTTCAATTTCTATATTTGAATGCTTATGGGCCAATTGACTAAAAATCGCCGTTTCCTCACTTGATAGTGTCATTACCATTTTTTCTTTATTGAAAATTGATACACGATTAATTTCAAATCTATCTTCCCTGATATTAATAATCGGTAAAAAGGGATCTTTTCCATGTTCCAACATTCTTTTGTAAAAATCATATAAATACTCTGTAACGATAAAGGGGGATTCCGTTCCTTCATCTCCAAAAATTAAAAATAAAGAATTTGAGGCCAAACGTTCTGACTTTGGATTTGTTTCCAATATAGCCTTCGCTGAAGGTTCTCCCAAGGCCAAATATTCGATCCGTTGAATATCGCGACGTCTCATAAAACCATTTAATACTTCTGGCACTTTTTCATTCCCTAATTCCCGGCTTATGATGATCATTTTGGTGTGCCCCATGTCCAATTCCTTATCGACTTCAGAATTCAATGTTTGTAGGGCTTCGGATATACTATCAGCCTCTCGGCTTACTACCTGAAATTTAGATTTACCTGGTTCAATGGCAGATGAAGGAATAACTAGTTTTATCGATACCTCGTAATTTTTTTCCTTCCCTTTATCTACACCAATCGCAACTACAAAAAATCTTTTATCAATATCCTTGAACCCGCATCCGGATGTAAACAGCAAAGATATAATAACCATGATCCCGATAGTCCTAAGCATGTTTTTTCCTCCATCCAAGAGCAAAAATCACTATTGCCAATAATAATTCCACGCCAAAGCGTAAGTTTAACCAATGCTGTGCATAATGATAAATCTGCTTTTGGTCAAAAAAATACGTATACAAAATGGTTGCCGCACCAATGATCCCGACAATCCACCATTTTAGAAAAACAGGTTGTCTCGAAAACACACTTGTTACTAGTTCAGTCCCCAAATGCCAACACATGGTAATGAAGATAAGGGCCAATCCGATATAAAGAAAAAGATACAAGAATAGTACTCTTTCGATTATTCCATACTTCATTCGAAGAGAATCAGCAGTATCTAGCCAAACTTCCAAATATTCATTGACAGCCTGTGTACCATGAATGCCAATTGGGATGAAAAAAGTGTTGAAACAAAAGATGATTCCAGCAATGGGGATGATCCAAAAATAGCGGAGCTTCTTTTTCGGCTCAAAAAATTTGTTGAACAATGAGAAGGATATATATCCTGAAAATATGAAAGTTGCAGCAGCAAGAGTACCCCAAGAGGGAATGCCAAATGAATATTCCGACATGGATCGTACCGCATCCCACTCAAAGGATTGGGTTATGTATGCCTTATAAATAATGAACGCTTGAACGGGAAGGGCAACCAATAAAATGATCTCCAACCCAGAAAGAATGGCCAAGGAAGAGAAGGTTGCAGTCCAGCATCCTACAAGAACAAAGCAAAGTACCATCGTTTGTAATGAAACGTTTGGATTCAAGAACCTTATTGTAATGTGTGAAATAGCTACAAGTACGATGGAACCGGCTGTAAACCACATCATCCCTAGAAAAATGAGGCTGGGGATTCGAATGAAACCAGGGATATATTGTTTGAAAATATCCGTTATCCCCATGCCAGGAAAATTGAGCATGCCTTTGTAGAACATGTAAATAAGAAGTGAGCCTAATGGAATGGCAATAAGCATAGCGGAAATTGCTCCATGAAACCGGGCTTCAATTAAAATTCTAGGAACGTAAATAACCGTGTTTATCAGCATGAAAAGAATGATTGGATAGTAGAAAAAACGATTCAAGCTATATCCCCTTCCTTATAACCAGTGGGAGAGTGTTCTCTTGTGAAAATTCTAAAATAAGGTTCTCCAAAGCATTTCAAATTGGCTAAATATAATAAAATACAGTAAGCACCAGCGATGACCCCTGTTATTCCAAAAAACATAGCTAATAAGACTAGAGGATATTTAAGAAAACGTATGGCAAAACTCATTGCATTCACCGGTATAACAAAGTTTGATATCGCAACACTCGATGTAACGATAATCATGATACTGCTGATTAAGCCAGCTTGTTGTGCGGCCTGTCCCAAAATCAATCCACCGACAGTTGTTGCTGTTGGTCCAATTGCTTTCGGCAGTCTAATACTTGCCTCCACCAATGCTTCAAATAAAAAAAGCATGATAAACACTTCAATAAATGAAGGATAGGGAACAGCCGCCCTGGTACCTGCAATGGATACTGTTAATTGGATTCGAAATATTTCTGGATTGTAGGAAACGATGGCAACATATAAGGCCGGAAGAATAATGGATAATAGCAGAGCAATATAACGCATGAGTACTAAAGACTTACTGATCAAATAGGGTTGATAGACATCATCCATGGCAGACATGAAGTCGAAAAAAACAGCCGGGGCTATCAGAGCAAATGGGGTTCCCTCCATTAAGATGATAATCTTTCCTGTAGCAAGATTAAGGGCAATGCGATCTGGTCTTTCTGTTATTAACATGGTGGGAAACAGCCGGATTTTCTTAGTTGAAATCAAGGCATCAAGCTGCCCTATGGATTGAACGATGTCAGCATTAACATGGCTAAGTTGTTGAAGCAGTTTCTGTAATACCCGATTGTTTACGTGCTCTTGATCATAAAGGATGGACAATTTAGTTTCAGAAATTTTGCCGATCGACTTTTCCATTACCAATAGCCCTGATGAAGAATATCTTTGCCGAATGAGATTAATGCTTGCTGTCATATTTTCCGCAAGAGCCAATGAAGGTCCTTGTAAGGATGTCTCGATGGAAGTCTCGGCTGGTGTATTGTTTATAGTGTTGGCTGCTTGAAGGACCCATACTTGACTATCAAATTGAATGATGACCTCACCCTTAAGGAGTTTTGACTGAATTTCGTCCACATTCTCCAGCCTTTTACAATCAATGGAAGAATCTAAATGATTCGCAAACTCCCCAGCAGATTGACTCTTAAACAATGGCTCAGAAATGCAAGTGCGGATTAACGCTATATCACAAAGTGACTTTAGGAAGTAAATGTCGACTTTGAACTGACCGTTTGTTAAATGTTGCATTTCTAAATCCTGTGATTTAATTTGGTCACTCATGTAAAATTCAATATTCTTTCTCAGTCTCAATTTAATGTAACCCCTTATTAATTTAGGATGTAATTTTTCCAACTTTGCGAAATGTTTTTAACCTTATAGTTTCAACATATTGTTCCCAGTGGGAATTCCTATATACATTTAATGGGTTTGTATGGCTTCTATTCATTTCATCCATAATATTAGCGTTGTTTTTTTGTCAAAATAACAAAGAGGCTCCCGCGATTGAAGTTGACCAGTTGTCAACTTCAATCGCGGGAGCCTTATTTTGTGTATTCATGCCATTAGTAAAAAAGTTTTGTGTGAAGAATATCCATGGCACGCTCAATATCCTCTAAGTCTTCCTTCGATGCATGCTGCAATCGGCTTTGGAAACGGGATTCCACGATTGCAAAGGCTTCGTTCATCATCCTTTCCCCTTCTTTCGAGAGACGGATGTATTGTTTCCTTCGATCCTCCGAATCACTTAATTTTTCAATTAGATTCTTTTCGCTTAATTTTTTCAGTTCACGGCTCGTGTTAGGCATGGAAATATGCTGACAGTCACTGATTTCACTTGGAGTGACAGGCTGACTGACTGTGATGTATTCAAGAATATTATATTGAACTGGCGTGATCGAAGTAGATTTAGCATGTTGTGTTAATTCATGCGTCACTTGATGTACGGAAGTTGTAAATGAGACCCATTTATCAAAAAGAGCTTTGTTGTCCATAACTTTCACCTCTACAGAGAAGATAACAAAAGTGTTATCAAAATACAATTATCATTTGACAACAAAAAACAGGGAGTGCTATATTATTGTTATCAAATGATAAGTAAATAGGGGGGCCTCATGAACATTTTGGTCATTTACACATATCCAAATCATAAGAGTTTAAGCTATGCCTTTTTACAAAAAGTCATCATAGGTAGTAAGGAGAACACCAACATAAAGGGGCTGCAGGTGTTGGATTTATATGCTGAGGGCTTTAATCCACTCTTGGAGTTCAATGAGCATAAACGAAGGCGTGATATGCATCGTGATCCTCAGCTTGAAAAATATAGAAACCAGATTACTTGGGCCGACAAGATTGTCTTTGTCTATCCGATTTGGTGGGGGAGGCCTCCTGCCATGCTCATGGGATACATTGATCAATTATTTTCTGCGAATTTTGCCTACAGGGATAAGAAGGGACTGTTACCAGAAGGTCTTCTAAAAGGAAAGTCGGTCGTATGTGTGTCCACGATGAAGGGCCCTGCAAAGTATCCACTTTTCTGGTTGAATGATGCCCATAAAATATTGATGAAGAGAGCGTTATTCAATTTTGTCGGAATCAAAAAAGTGAAGTTTTTCGAATTCGGTAATATGGAAAGTCCGAAGGGGAAACAAACCCAAAAACTAGAAAAGGTTTATCGGTACTTCAAAAAGGTGGATAGCTAAGTTTTTACGAGATTAATAGAGGACCCCATTCATGAGGATCTTCACACTGAATGGGGTTGGTGATATTCACTTGGTCAGTGCACCTGCTACAATGAGTCGGCCTTCGTCATACATGCCGTTTTGTTATTACGGATCTCCATTTGTTCTTGATGAACGTAAGGATCGTACAAATCACTATGATGGTCAATGAAGCCAATCCGCTAAACCATATGCTTTGGAATTCACTTACATAAGGCTGGATGATGTATGAAGCGGCAATGGCCAAGACCGCGCTTATCGGTATGAAATCAGCGATTTTCCCTTTACTGAATACGATTACCAGAATGGGTGCCAGCAATGCTGAGTATACATTGCCTGAATAAAATAAGAGCTCTAACAGGTTTGGGGAATAGAAGAGCGTAGCTACGAAAATCAATCCACCAATACAGACTGAAAGCAGGCAGGCCATCCTTATTTTTTGCTGGTCGCTTTTTTGGGTTTGGAAGGGTTCAAGAATATTGGCGACGATCAGGCTTACCAATGAATGCAGGCAGGCACCGAATGTCGAGGTGATTGCACTGAAAGCACAGAGCACAAAAAGGACGAAAAAGAATGGAGTCGTTATCTTGTTTGCCAATCCAGCCAAAATCGAGTGTATATCAGTGAATCCGCCCGTAAAGATAACCATTATGAACAGGGATGAAAACGAGAGCGGGAATATGATCCATATAAGGCCGGATAAAGAAAATGTCAATCGAACCTTTTTCATTTCCATCATAAATAATCGCTGCCATGATGTCAGGTCAAAGAAAAACTGGCCGAATCCAACAAGAAGTCCTGCAAATAGAAAACTCCATAGATCATACTTATTGATCACCAGCATGTAAGGATGGTATAAACGAATCCCATCATAAACAGGCTGAATGCCTTCCTTGACGAAAAAGTATAAAGGAATTAAGATAACGGCGGCAAACATGAAGACGACTTGAAAAGCTGCGAATCGATGAATGAGCTTTAACCCGCCGAAACCAGCAAAAAGAACACAAAAACCGTAAAAGAAGAACAGCCCGACATAGAGCGGCGTGTCGAAAAGAAACTGCAATAGGGTGGACGCGGCCATTCCCTGAATGAATAAAATGTGTAAGCTGGTCATGACCAGAATCACGATCAATATCCAATATCCCAATGGATGAAGCCGGGTTTTTAAATAGTCCCCGATGGTCAAACCGACGGGAAAATCCTGCCTGACCCTCTTCCCGATGAAACTGAACATGAACAGGGCGATCGCTCCCATCAGGGCATAGCCGATCCCTCCGAAAACTCCATACTTCACCATCGATTCAGGGGAGGATAATATCGTTGTTCCCGTCACCCAGCGTGCCAGGAGGGAGATGATCCCTAAACCCATCCCAATTTGAATGGGGCCTTGTACGTATTCTTGAAATGTACGTGGTCGCAATGTTCATTTTCCTTTCTCGCGGAACTCCTTGGGCGTGATTCCCTCTATCTTCCGGAATAAAGTGCTGAAATAATGCTGGCTATTGAAACCCGAGTTTTCAGCGACGTCTGATATGCTCCAACTGGTGTTATTGGTTAAGGCCCTTTTAGCTGCCTTTATTCTATATTGCATTAAATATTCCGAAAAGGAAGTGCCGACTTCTTCATGGAATTTCCTGCTTAAATAAGTCGGGTTTGTATGCACTTCACGGGCGATGTCCGAAAGGGAGAGTTTTTCAGCATAATTTTCATGAATGAATGAAAGGGAATGGTGAATCAGGGTTGAGTAGTTATGAGAAGACTCCCTTTTATCATACCTGGATAGCACTTTATGCAAATCGCTTTCAATTACAGGTTTCGTTAAATAATCAACTACGCCTATCCTAATGGATTGCTGGGCATAATCGAAACTTTGATGTGCGGTTACCATGATGATTTCCACTTCTTTGTTCAGTGCCCTTAGGTCTTCACCAAATTCAAGACCCGATCGCCCCGGGAGATTGATATCCAGGAAAGCGAGGTTTATTTTAAAGTTTTGGGTGAGGGTCAGTGCCTGACAGGCATCAGCAGCTTTATGAAACTTCCAAAAAGGGTATATGGACTGAATCATATATTCCATTTGTTCAAGGACCAATGGTTCGTCATCAACTAATAATACATTCATTCCGGCGCCGCCTCCTCCATTTTCTTATCATGAACCAGTGGCCATGATACCTCTACCTTTGTTCCAGATTCATTAGAAGATATATTCAATTGTGCACGGTCATTGAAATACAAATATAAACGCTTTTGGATATTATCCAGTCCATGGCCGCCTTCGTTTGTAACGGAATGTCCCATTAATCCATTATCCATCACTTCGAGATACACCATCTGTGAATCCTGATGGAACCGGATATGCAGAAGGGCTTCCCCCACTTTTTTTTCCAAGCCGTGTTTAAACGAATTCTCCACTAAAGTCTGGAGAATGAAAGGGGGTACCATTGCAATTGATAATGGGTCTGGGCACTCCATATCGATCTTAAGGCGATCGCCAAAGCGAAGGGTTTGGATGTCAAGATAATGCTGAGTATACTGAATTTCCTGGGAAAGGGGGATTAATGGTTCAGTTGCTTTATATTTGAATTTCAAGAATTGCGAAAATGCCTCTAAGGCCCTTATTAGTTCAGCCGTCCTGTTCAGGCGGGCCAAGCCCAAAATGACATTTAGTGTATTAAACAAAAAGTGAGGCTGGATTTGCTGGTTCAATTTATTATATTGTGCTTCTTGAAGTGCTTGCTCCAGACGTATCTCTTTGTTTTTATTTTCAAGGAGATCGATCCGCTTCTCGAATATGAATAGAAATAAAAGAGCGATAGCTCCCATGATGGGAGCTAATATGAAGAGCATGATAATTAACGTGAATCCCTCGTAACTAAGCATGGAGAACCTCTGCTGGTTATATTTTTATATAACTTTAATTATTCTGTTTATTAGTATCATACTAAAGACCCCTTGGGAAATCTACAACTTATGACACAATGTGACAAGCCACCTGATGATTCTGTTCAGATAATTTTAGTTCGGGTGCCTCTGTTTTACAGATGTCCAATGCAAAAGGACATCGTGTATGGAAGCGGCAGCCGCTTGGAGGATCGATGGGTGAGGGGACATCACCCGTCAATAGGATCCGTTCCCTTTCATGCACTGGATTCGGTACTGGGATGGCAGATAGCAATGCTCTCGTATATGGATGCTGCGGCTGCTCGAAAATGGACTTTTTATCGGCTATTTCGACTATCTTTCCGAGATACATGACCATTACACGATCCGAGATATGTCTGACCACACCCAAATCATGTGATATGAAAAGAAAGGTAAGATCGAACTGTCGCTGTAACGATTTTAATAAATTCAGTACTTGCGCTTGAATGGAGACATCGAGTGCAGATACGGCTTCGTCGCATATGATCAATTTTGGGTCCACTGCAAGGGCCCGTGCAATGCCGATCCGCTGTCTCTGGCCGCCGCTGAATTCGTGCGGATATCTTTCCATGGATTCAGGTCTCAGCCCGACATGTCCCAATAATTCTTCAATCCTGCTCTTTCGTTTTTCTTTAGGCACTACATTTTGTATGGCTAAGGCTTCTCCGAGAATTTTCCCTATGGTCTGTCTGGGGTTAAGAGAGGCAAATGGATCTTGGAAAATAACTTGCAAGTCCTTCCTGGTGCTCCTCATTTCCTTTTTTCCTAAACTCAGTAAATCCCTATCCTGAAAATGTATACTCCCGCTTGTAGGTTCATCCAATCGAAGGATCGCCCTTCCGGTAGTCGATTTTCCGCAGCCGGATTCGCCAACTATGCTTAATGTTTCACCCTGATAGATATGGAAGCTGATATCATCAACGGCTTTTACATGATTGACGGTTCTTCCGAAAAACCCACCCTTGATCGGAAAATATTGTTTCAATTGATCCACTTTAAGCAGAACCTTTTTCTCTGCAACTGGTACACCCATCATTAAACCCCTACCTTCTCTTGAGTGTCATATTCCTTCTCCCATTGGGGGGTGAACATCCAACAGCTGACCTGGGTGCTTGGGCCGGTCGCTTGTAGATCCGGTACGGCTTGTTCACAAATGCTCTTCGCATGTGCACAGCGGGGAGCAAAGCTGCAGCCCTTAGGCATATTGTAAGGACTCGGAACAGTCCCGGGAATTGTAGTCAATTCTTCCTGGTCCATGTCCAGACGCGGAAGGGAGTTTAATAAACCGATGGTGTAAGGATGTTTAGGATTTGTGAATATTTCCTTGGCCAATGTGTATTCAACGATTTTTCCTGCGTACATAACAGCAACCCGATCACAGGTTTCATATACGACACCCAAATCATGAGTGATCAAAATGACAGCCGTCCCGAAATCCTTTTGCAGCGTCTTAATCAGTTCCAGGATTTGGGCCTGGATCGTCACATCCAATGCTGTAGTAGGTTCATCGGCTATTAAAACCTCAGGGTGACAGGCAAGTGCCATGGCAATCATGACCCTTTGCCTCATTCCGCCGCTTAGCTCATGCGGCTCCTGTTTTGCCCTTTTTTCAGGTGAGGGGATTCCGACGAGCCGAAGCATGTCGACCGCTTTGTCCCATGCTTCTTTTTTTCCGAGATTTTGATGGAGCCGGATCGCTTCTGCTATTTGCTCACCTGCTGAATATACGGGATTCAATGATGTCATCGGTTCCTGGAATATCATCGAAATTTCATTGCCGCGTATGGACCGCATCTGTTTTTCAGTCTTCGTAAGCAGATCTTCCCCTTTAAACAGGATGCTGCCCCCGGCAATCTTTCCGGGTGGCGATGGAATAAGCCTTAACAATGATAAGGATGTTATACTTTTGCCGCTTCCCGACTCCCCGACGATTCCAAGGGTTTCCCCTTTATTTAGGGAGAAACTGATTCCGTCGACCGCTTTACTCGTGCCTTCGTCAGTGAAAAAGTGGGTCTGCAGCTTTTTTACCTCCAGTATTTTATCATCAACCTGTTTCATCATCATACCTCCTTAATTCAAATCTATTCTTTTGTTAAAGTATCGATAGAGGACATCCACTGCCAAATTCATGAATACGAAGATAACGGAAGCGATAAGGACCCCGCCCTGAACCATTGGTAAATCCCTCGTTCTGATTGCATCGACTATCAATCTCCCAAGTCCATTGATGGCAAAAACGGACTCTGTCAATACAGTACCGCCGAGGAGTGCACCGAACTGGAGGCCAACGACTGTAATGACGGGGATAAGCGCATTTTTCAGGCCATGTTTATAAATGATGACATATTCTTTTAATCCCTTGGCTCTTGCTGTCCGGATGTAGTCCTGGCGAACGACTTCGAGCATGCTCGACCTGGTCATCCTGGCAACTATGGCCGCTCCGCCGGCCCCAAGGGTTATCGCTGGCAGAATCATGTGCCTGATGGTTCCCCAACCTGAAACCGGAAACCAATGAAGGTTTACGGAAAAGAAGTAGATAAGCATCAGACCCAGCCAAAAACTAGGTAAAGAGATTCCCAGTAAAGCAACGATCATGATGGAAATGTCAGCTGCCGAGTATTGCTTGGTTGCCGAGATGATCCCTGCAAGCATACCAAGGACAACGGTTATGAAAATGCTGGCGAGTGCCAGTTCAAGGGTGATTGGCAAGCGGACCATGATTTCATCCAAAACAGGCCGGCTGCTGCGGAGTGATTCCCCAAAGTCTCCTTGAACGGCATGAATGATATAGTCGACGTATTGATAAAGGATTGGGCGATCCAAGCCAAGCTCATGTCGCAGTGATTGAATCGTTTCTTTAGTCGCTCCTTCACCTGCAAGCAGTGTTGCCGGATCTCCAGGGACCATTTGCATGATAAGGAAAACAACAAGACTTACTCCTAGTAAAACCGGTATGGTTTGAAAGACCCGTCGGATTATAAATACGAACATTTTCTCTCCTCCTTATTTTTTCATTCTTGGATCCAGGGCATCTCTAAGTCCATCCCCGAAGACATTGAAACCGAGTACCAGTGTTGATATGGCTAATCCCGGAAACAAAGCGATGTGAGGGGCGCTGAACAAATAATCCCGACCGCTGCTCAACATGGCTCCCCATTCCGGTGAGGGAGGCTGGGCTCCCAGCCCCAGGAATGATAATCCTGCTGCCGATAGAATGGCTGTTGCCAGACGTAATGTAGCTTGAACGATGACAGGTGATAGAATATTTGGAAAAATGTGCTTGGTTATGATCGTGAAGTCAGTGGCTCCCAATGCACGGATGGCATCGATATATTCAAGCTTCCTGACTGACAGTGTGGAGCCGCGGACAATTCGGGCAAACATGGGTATGGAAAAGACACCGACCGCTACCATTACATTGATTAAACTTGGGCCAAGGGCACTAATGATGGCAAGTGCGAGCAATATTCCCGGGAAAGCCAGCAGAACATCGACAATCCTCATAATGACGGTATCGATCCATTTTCCGTAATAACCAGCCGTTAACCCAAGCAGAATGCCAATGAAAGCCCCGAAGAATACAGAGACAAATCCAACGGTTAATGAAAGCCGGGTTCCATATAATAATCTGCTTAAAATATCCCTTCCTTTATCATCCGTACCCATCCAATGTTCGGCCGACGGAGGCTGGAGTTTGTTGACTAAATCAATTTCATAGGGATCCTGCGGTGAAATCAAAGGTGCAAAGATAGCCAATAAAATATAAAAAAGTACGATATACCCGCCTATCAATGCCAGTTTATTTCTCTTGAATTTTTTATAAAAGGCTTTCCAGTGGCTTAGTTTTGGAGATTTTTTTTCGTTTACCTTCAATTCGGTATTATTAATGACAATCTCTGGCTTCATTGCACTTCCTCCTTTTCTTTCATTAAATTTATTCAAAATAGGTATTGAAGTAAATATGATGCGGAAAAGCAGTAAAGATAATTAAAAAATGTGTAAAGATTCTGAAAATATAAAATTCGGTTTTTTTTTATAATTTGAAGTAAGCCCGATGTACTCATAGCTGAAAGTTACTTGGAGAAAACAAAGGCAGGTTGAAAAGGGAGGAAATAGAATGAGAAAAAGTATGATGGGGTTACTGTTTGCATCGTTATTAGGCATCTCATCGGTTTTATCTGGGTGTGCAGCAGATCAAACCGGCAGCAAGGAACCGGAAGGAAAAGCGAAAGAAGGAGGTACACTGATCGTCGCGAGATTATCTGACGCGACCATCCTGGATCCTCATTTCATAACAGACATTCCATCAGCAAACGTCGTTTATGAAAAGGTTTATCAAACGTTGGTCGTTCCTGATAAAAACATGGATCCTAAACCGCTGCTGGCAAAAGAGTGGAAACAACTGGATGATGTCACTTGGGAATTTAAATTGCAAGAGGGAGTCAAATTCCATGATGGAGCTCCATTCAATGCCGAAGCGGTGAAAACCAATTTCGACAGGATACTTGATCCGGCAACAGCTTCTCCGCAGGCTGGTAAATTGGAAATGATCAAAGAAATTAAAGTGGTTGACGAAACGACCGTACAATTCAAGCTGAAATATCCTTATGCACCGCTGTTATCGATTTTAGTGAGTAATGAAGGAAGCATCATCAGCCCTAAAGCGATTAAGGAACATAGTGACAAGCTAGGTCAAAACCCGGTTGGGACAGGGCCATTCGTTTTTAAATCGTGGAAGCCAGGTGAAGAGATCGCACTTTCGAAAAACGAGGAATACTGGGGGAATGAACCGAAGATTGATGGCGTAGTATTCAAGGTTGTCCCTGAAGATGCCACGAGGATTGCGATGATTGAAACCGGTGAAGCACATGTGACCGATCAAGTGCCAGTGACTGAGATTGATAGGATCGAAGCATCGGACACGATGAATTTATATCGCACGGAGGGACTTGCGGTTGAATACCTAAGCTTCAATGTTAAGAAAAAACCTTTCGATGATGTACGTGTCCGTAAAGCGGTCGCTCATGCCATCGAGGTCGATTCGATTATTAAAGGGGTTTATAACGATGTCGGTACGAGGGCAAATTCGACAATGAGCCCAAAAGTGTTTGGCTATGATCCGGATATAAAAGGCTACGACTATGATATTAATGAATCGAAGAAGCTCTTGACTGAGGCAGGGGTCAAGGATGGCTTGGAGTTTACATTGACGACGAGTGACCGTAAGGAAAGGATTAATATGGCCGAGGTGATTCAATCCCAGTTAAAAGGAATTGGAATCAAGGTCAAGATTCAAGTCCTTGAGTATGGGGCTTACATTGATGCGACCGCTAAAGGCGAGCACCAGGTATCGATAGGCGGCTGGGGCAATGCTACCGGGGATGGAGATTATAACCAATTCAATCTTTTTGATAGCAAATCCCAAGGTGCTGCTGGAAACAGTTCATTCTATAGCAACCCGGAAGTGGACAAATTGATTGAAAGTGCACGTAAAGAATCGGATGGAGATAAACGTAAGGAACTATATTCGAAGGCACAGGAAATTGAGAGGGAAGAAGTTCCATATGTTCCTATCCGTAACTATGAACATTTGGCGGTATATGGTGGGACGGTTAAAGGGCTTTGGCTGAATCCGGCAAATTATTTAATGCTTGATGACGTAACCGTGAAGTAGGGAAATCATCAAAAAAGGGAGGCAGCATAAGGATGTTATGCTGTCTTCTCAATTAGGAGGAGAAATATGATAGATTTACTGCTAATCCATGGAACCGTGATAACCATGGATCAAAACAGGAGAATTCTGCAGGATGGCGCCATCGCCATTAATCAAGGAAGGATTTTAGCCGTTGATTCAACCGAAAAACTGAAATTGAAGTATGAGGCTGTAAAAGTCATTGATTGCAGCCATCAGTGTATATTGCCCGGATTAATAGATGTTCATGGTCATGGTGGACATTCCATGTTCAAAACGATTGCAATGGAGAATATTGATTTTTGGATGCCCATCATGACAAATACGTACAAGCATTTTGTTACGGATGACTTTTGGTATTACGAAGGAAAGCTGTCCTCCCTTGAGAGATTAAAGGCGGGAGTGACAACCGGGGTGAGCGTTTTAGGATCCATGCCACGATCCGATGAACCGATTTTCGCCATCAATCATGCAAAAGCATACGCCGAAGTGGGAATCAGGGAAGTGGTTTGTACGGGTCCTTGCAACCCTCCATGGCCCCATTCATTCAGCCGGTGGATTGACGGAAAGAGAGTGGTGAAGGAAGTTTCCTATGAAGAAGTATTGAAGGGGGCGGAAGCGGTGATCGAGGCACTGAACCATGCGAATGAAGACCGCACGAGAGCCTTCATTACACCATTTGTCATTGTGACATCCGTTGATCCTTCCAATCCCACATCACCTGACAGGCTTTATGGGCTGAATGATCATGATCTTTATCAAGCGAAGAAAATAAGGGAGATTGCCAGGAAATATAACACAAGGATACACTCCGATGCCTTTGGCGGGATGATTCATTTAGCGATACAGGATAAGGAAAATGCCCTATTGGGTCCGGATGTCCATTTACAGCATTGTCGGGGCATTTCCTTCGATGAAGCAAGAATACTGGCAGAAACAGGTACCAACGTCAGTGCATCACCTGGATTTGGACAGGTTCATGCACGCACCCCGATAACTGAATTATTGGAGATGGGTGCAACTGTGGCGATCTCCACGGATGGGACTTCCCCTTCCACAAGTTTCGATATGTTTCAGGCAATGAGGAAAACGCAGTTCGTTCACCAGGCAGCCCTTAGGGACTACTATTATTTACCCCCAGGTAAACTGTTGGAAATGATCACGATAGATGCTGCGAAATGCATTGGCTGGGATGATGAAATAGGCTCCCTGGAGATCGGGAAAAAAGCGGATGTCATTACGGTGAACATGCATCAGCCTCATCTGACCCCTGAATTCATGCATGTTCACCGGCTTGTTTTCCAAGCAGTGGCGAATGATGTGGAGCATGTCATCGTGGATGGGAAATTGATCATGGAAGGGAGGAATGTACGGACGGTTCATGAAAGTACAGTGCTGAACGAAGCGAATGAAGAGGCCTTTTCAACGATAAAGCGTGCCGGGCTCGAAAAGTATATGCAGCCGACGAAATATTTCTGGGGACATGCCAGGGCATATGTAGATGAAAAAAGATATGACGAACGAGAAGGCGCTGCCTCAATGAGGAAAGGGGAATAAGATGAAAACCAAGCTTAAAGGAAGATATGTAATTGGGTATGACGGGTGCGATCATGTCATTTTGGAAAATGCAGAGATCGTTTATGAAAAAGACACGATTCTGTATGTCGGAAAAAATTATCCGGAAGAAGTGGACGAGGTAATGGATGCCGGTAACGCCATTATCAGTCCCGGGTTCATCGATTTAAATGCATTAGGGGACATTGACCATGATATTTTACATTTTGAAGCCGGTTCCAACAGACAGAAAAACCTTCTCTGGTCAGAGAATCATATACAAAGCGGACATCCCGAATTAATGACCGAGGAAGAAGAATCCTTTAAATCTTTATATGCTTATTCACAACTCATTCTTCATGGTGTGACGACGGCCATGCCCATCACTTCCGTTTTTTATAAAAGCTGGGCCGAAACCTATGAAGAATTGGCAGCTGCGGCAAAACATGCAGCTGAATTGGGGTTAAGGATTTACCTGGGACCAAGTTTCCAATCAGGAATGAGAGTCGTCGAGCCTAACGGAAATATAAAACTGCATTGGGATGAAAAGGCCGGGGAAGCGGGATTGCGGAAAGCGGTGGAGTTTGTAGAAAAATTCGATGGAGCCCATGGAGGCATGGTCAGAGGGATGCTCGCTCCAGAACGTATAGAGTCTCAAACTGCAGAGCAATTAAAACAGATCAAATATTACAGTGAAAAATTGGATGTACCGATAAAGCTCCATGCTGCACAAGGAAGTTTTGAATTCAATACCATATGGGAAGCTTATCGTGTCACACCGATCAGATATTTGTACGACCTTGGCTTTCTGGGTCCAAGAACAGGGATACCGCATGCCCATTTTGTTTCAGGATACAGTGGAGCGAAATATGGACAGGGGGATGACTTGGCGCTGCTAAGAGAAACGAATACAACAGTGATTCATTGCCCTCTGATTATCGGGAGGCATGGGGAGGCGTTGGAATCATTCGCTAAATATAAAAGGGCAGGGATAAATATCGCGCTTGGAACGGACACCTTCCCTCCGGATATGTTTCAGAACGTCAGGACAGGCAGCATGCTCTCACGGATGGTGGAAAGAGAAGCGGAAGGCTCTGCATTTGCCGATTTCTTTCGGTCAGCCACTCTTGATGCGGCGGCTTTTCTTGGCAGGAACGATCTAGGCCGCATTGCAGCAGGGGCCAAGGCGGATATCATTGCGATTGATTTGGACAGTTATCATATGGGTGTAATCGATGATCCCATTCGAACCATGTTCGTAAGCGGATCAGGAAGAGACGTTAAATTATCCATCATAAATGGAAAAGTAGTCATGAAGGATCAAAAAATCCCCAATCTTGATTTAATGGAAATCAAATATAAGGGGCAAAAGTATTTCGATAAGATGAGAAGAGGATATATGGAAAGAGATTATCAGAAGCTTCCTGAGAAAGAATTGTTTAAGCCATCATTTAAGGTCGTCGAATCGATAAGCGATACAGAAGTGAAAACCATTTGCGAAAACAAGTAAAGAAAATGAAAAACATAGTAAAGATTTTCAAAATAAATAGTCAGAATATTTCCTATAATTAGATAAATTCTCAATTAAATGAAATCGGGAGGTCGAAGTCGATGGGGTTAAAACGTGGAACAGGAAAGCTTTTTCTAGTCATGATCATGGTTATCATAATTACGGGCTGTTCTTCTAACAATGATGTAAGCAAAACGGCAAATGATCAAAGCAAAGCATCAAACGAAGGGGGTACATTGGTCATTGCCCGTTTGTCCGACGCTGAGAATTTGGATCAGCAGTTCATGTCCACGATTAACGCCGCTAGTGTCACTCACCATAAAATCTATGAAGGTCTTGTACAACGGGATGAGAATAGTGAGATACAGCCAATGCTAGCAGAAAAATGGAAGCAAATAAATGACACGACCTGGGAATTCAAGCTTAGGGAAGACGTAACGTTTCATGATGGCACGCCTTTTAATGCAGATGCAGTAAAAAAGACGTTTGATCGACTATTGGATCCAAAGGTCGCTTCTCCTAGAGCGGTAGTATTCGATATGGTAAAAGAGGTGAAACCGATTGATGAATTTACTGTGCAATTCATTCTGAAGGAACCTTTTTCCCCGCTCCTTTCCATATTGGCGAATCACGAAGGCGGCATCATCAGTCCGAAAACAATTGAAAAGTTTGGCAAAAAGATCATCCAGGAACCGAATGGAACCGGTCCTTTCGTTTTTGATTCATGGTCCCCAGGGCAAGAAATCACATTGATGAAAAACAAAAGCTATTGGGGAGACAAGCCAAAATTGGACAAGGTCATCTTCAAGGTCGTCCCTGAAGATTCCACGAGGATATCGATGATTGAAACCGGTGAAGCGCAGATTGCTGAACCTCTTCCTGTAGCTGTCATGGACCAGGTGGAATCTTCACCGGCAATGGATGTTTACCGCAGTGAAGGGTATGGCACCGAATATTTAGGGTTCAATGTCAATAATGAACCGTTCAATGATGTCCGGGTCAGAAAAGCCATTGCCCATGCCATAGAAATGGATTCGATCATCAAGGGTGTCTTCAATAATGTGGGAGTAAAGGCGAACTCATTGATGGGCTCTAAAGTATTCGGGTACAACGAAGATCTGGAAGCCTATGAATACAATCTGAAAGAAGCAAAGAAACTGATGGCTGAAGCTGGATATTCAAAAGGTTTGGATGCGACCATCCTGACGATGGACAGTAAGGAAAGAGTGAACTTGGCTGAAGTCCTGCAATCCCAACTAAAAGGGATTGGAATTAACTTGAAGGTACAGGTCATGGAGTACGGTTCGTTCGTGGAACAAGTGAATAAAGGGCAATCGGAAATGTTCATCATCAGTTGGAGAAACGCGACCGGAGATGCTGATTATAATCAATATAATCTTTTTCATACGGATTCACAGGGGGCGGCTGGAAATACATTCTTTTACAGCAATCCAAAGGTTGACAGTTTAATAGATGCTGCCAGAAAAGAAAAGGAAGAAGGGAAACGCAAAGAACTATACGCAGAGGCACAGGAAATCGAGATGGGTGACACCCCGTATATTCCTGTAAGGGTCATTGAAAATGTTGCTGCAGTCGCGACAGAAGTAAAAGGGTTTTCGATCAGCCCTTCAGGCTATTTGGATATAAATGACGTAACGATAAAATGACGGTCGAATATAGTTCCTCAACGGTCGAATAAAGTGCTGGGTAGGTCGAATGCTGTGCGTGAACGGCCGAATAATTTGTGGTTTAGGTCGATAAACTGCGTCAACGGCCCAAGACAGTGCAGCGGGTCGAATAAAGTGCTCCGGTCTTCAGGGTTTTTTACTGTAATCCTCATTGGATCGAAGAGATTTGCGACACTCCTGCCGAATTACTGGCTAGCCGAGACCCCACAGGCGCTTGCGCCGAGGATGCTTGGCAGGCAGTCGGCGGAAAGGGAGCGGATCTCTGAAATCAATTGAACTTTTTAAATAAAAAACTGCAGGCAAACTAGTTTTCATAGAGTTGTCTCCAGTCTGAAAGGGTTCATCCATTTTAGGGTGAGCCTTTTTCTTTGGTTAAATCAGAATAAGTAAAAATAACATAAAAATGAGTAAAAATTCTGAAATTATTAAATGACCTTTAGAATTATAATGAAATGGATGCATGTTCAATCTGGAGTGGAAGGGTGAGTTTAATGTCACGATCATATTGGTTGACGAATGTACGCTTGGAAAATGGTTTTACTTATAATGAAAATGAAACGGTTACCGGCACTGAAACCGGAAATTACCACATCAAGATTGAAAATGGAAAAATATCCTCGATTTTATTAGCGGAGGAATCGATAACAGATCAGGATCCACAGCATGATGTTCAAGGTCTCCTGATGGTCCCTTCGTTTAAGGAAATGCATATTCACATTGATAAAACGTACTATGGCGGTCCGTGGAAGGCCTGCATGCCTGCCATAAATGGCGTGAAAACCCGGATAGAGGAAGAGCAGGCTTTACTTCCTGAGTTATTGCCTACCGCTAAAGCAAGAGCAGAAAAAATGCTGGATTTATTATTGAGCTTCGGATCTACCCATATACGCACCCATTGTAACATTGACCCCGTTATAGGTCTGAAAAATTTAGAGGCTACCATTCAAGCGCTCGAAGGATATAAGGATAAATTGACGTATGAAATCGTCGCATTCCCACAGCATGGACTATTACGCAGCAATTCCGCAGGACTAGTAAGGGAGGCCATGAAAAATGGGGCGAATCTGGTAGGAGGCGTGGATCCAGCCACCATTGATGAAAATATAGAGCGGTCTCTTGAAACGATCATGGATATCGCGGTTGAATCGAACTCCGATATTGATGTCCATTTACATGATCCGGATCACCTTGGACTCTTTACCATGCAACGCCTCGCTTCGATGACGGAAGACGCAGGGTGGCAAGGAAGGGTAACGGTTAGCCACGCCAGCGGTTTGGCAGATCTTTCCGTTGCAGAGGCTACGGGTATAGCCGAAAGGTTTTCGGAAACAGGAATATCCATTACATCCACAGTGCCTATCTTCAGAACGATCCCCATTCCCCTGCTCCATGAAAAAGGGGTGAAAGTTGAACTGGGCAATGACAGCATCACTGATCATTGGACACCCTTCGGCATCGGTGACAATCTGGAAAAGGCCGGTCGCCTTGCTGAGAGGTTTCGCATGATTGAGGAACTTTCTTTAGCTAAAAGCCTGCAGTTCATAACAGGAGGGAAGACCCCATTAAACCAAGACGGGGTCAAGGCATGGCCCAATGTCGGGGATGAGGCGAATATCGTTTTGCTTGAAGCTAGCTGTTCCGCGGAAGCGGTGGCCAGAAGGTCAAAGCGTGCCGCTGTCATTTTTAGGGGCAATGTTGTAAGCGGATCTATTTCATCTTTCGAGACGACAGGTGTTTAATCTTCTATTAAAGAGAGTGATTCAATGAATGAAGCATACTGGCTTACAAACGTTACACTTGATAGTGGATTTGTTTTTGAGAATGAAAGAATCGATCGAACAAAGACAGCTTCATACAACATGTATATAAAAGACGGGATCATTGAGGAATTGCAATTGGCTTCAAGTATGCCTTTGAAAACGGAAATGCCCGTCCAAGATGCGGGAAACTTGCTTGCACTTCCGCCTTTTAAAGAGATGCATAACCATCTGGACAAGACCTATTTAGGACTGCCATGGAAATCATGCACTCCTGTTCCGAGTTTAATCGAACGCTTGAAATTAGAAGCGGAAGAGCTTGCCGAACTGGCTGAAACTGGGCGGCTCCGGGCTGAACGGATGCTTCAATTATTGTTGAATGGCGGTGCGACGCATGTAAGGACGCATGTTAACATTGACCCATACATCGGTATGAAGAACTTGGAAGAAATTCAGAAGGCGTTAAGCAGTTTCAAAGGGAAAATGACATACGAGATTGTGGCTTTCCCGCAGCATGGACTGCTAAGAACGAATTCAAAAGGGTTGATGAGACAAGCGATGAAAGAAGGGGCGTCTTTGGTGGGAGGACTGGATCCTGGCGGAGTGGATAATAATATAGAAGCTTCCCTCTATGAAATGATGGATTTAGCTGTTGAATTTGATGCAGACATTGATATTCATATACATGATCCCGGTCATCTTGGTTTTTATACGATTAAGAAACTCGCTTCTTTAATCGATGAAGCAGGCTGGAAAAACAAAGCGGCTGTCAGTCATGCCTTTGCCCTTGGGGATGTTTCCAGTGGGGAATCAAATGAATTGGCCAGTGAATTATCAAACCTAGAGATAGCCATCATGTCCACAGTTCCGATCAACCGGGTCATTCCCCCAATTGATGTACTGCATGAAAAAGGTGTCCGCGTTGCTCTCGGATGTGATGGCTTTTATGACTCCTGGTCCCCATTCGGTACAGGGGATATGCTGGAAAAGGCAGGTCGATTGGCAGAGAGGTACAACTGGAAGGACGAGTATGGATTGTCTCAATCGCTCCAATTCATTACGGGCGGGGTCAGGACACTGGACCATGAAGGAAATCGTTTATGGCCGAACGTGGGAAATGAAGCAAGTATGGTATTCGTGGATGCCTCTTGTGCTGCCGAGGCAGTTGCCCGGAGATCCACGCGTTCTGCGGTCATGGTCAATGGGAATCTGGTCTACGGCGGACTCGACTGTGAATCCGCCTTGAATGTGAAGGGAATGTCTATTTCAAGAAGGGAATGAAGGGCATGAATACAATCTATTGGTTAAAGAATGTTCGTATGGAATGTGGTTACCGGAAAGAGAATGATAGAGTTACAGGAACAATAACCGGTCTATTCCATCTGTTGATGGAGGATGGAAGGATCACGAAGATCGTTAAAGATGGGGAGGCCATACCTAATGAACTGCCAGCGGAAGATGCAAAAGGATTGCTGGCGTTACCCTCCTTCATTGAAAAGCATGTCCATCTTGATAAGACACTGATGGGGGATGTATGGAGAGCATGCACGCCTTCTAAAAGTGTCATTGAACGCTTTGAAAATGAGAAGAGGGTGCTGCCTTCCATTGCAACAAGCACATGTAAACGGGCAGAGTCTTTACTGGAAATACTTTTAGCTTCTGGCTCTACACATGTACGGACCCATGTTGATATCTACCCGGAAGTGGGATTGCAGAACTTAGAGCAAGTCCAAGAGGCGCTTGCTGGCTATTCCAATAGACTCAGTTCAGAAATAGTCGCATTTGCGCAGCACGGATTGTTGCGGTCGGGGTCTGTCCAGCTTGTCAGGGAGGCATTGCGAAACGGAGCGGGAATCGTCGGGGCAGTCGACCCAGCCACAGTCGATAACAATATTGAAGCTTCGCTCGTGCAATTGATGGATTTGGCAGTGGAAGCGAACGCTGATGTGGACCTGCATTTACATGATCCCGGCCACTTGGGCACGTTCACCATGAAACGTTTGGCAGCCCTGACCAAGCAAGCAGGCTGGGAAGGAAGGGTAGCATTAAGCCATGCGTTTGGCATAGGGGACGTATCCAGGGAAGAAGCCTTTGAGCTGGCTGACATCCTTAAGGATGCGGGGATTTCCATCGTCACAAGTGTCCCTATTAACAGACAGATGCCCCCTGTTGGTTTATTACATGAAAGAGGGGTTGAAGTATCAGTAGGGAATGATAATATCTTTGATGTATGGTCACCTCTAGGGAATGGTGACATTCTAGAGAGAGCCGGCAGGCTGGCAGAACGCTTCAAATGGATTGATGAAGTTTCCCTCTCCCGAACACTCGGGTATATAACGGGCGGAAAAACCCCATTGGACGAAAAGGGTAACCAGGTATGGCCGAAAGTGGGGGATGCAGCAAGCTTGGTGTTAATTGACGCAAGCTGTTCTGCAGAAGCAGTTGCCAGGCGTTCTGAACGTAAAGCGGTCATTTACAAGGGTAACTTGGTTTCCGGTTCACTATATAAACAAAAGCAGTCAATAGACTTGTAGGGCTAACCCAAGGATCTCTGGATACTTCCGGATTTCCTTTTTCTTTTGGGGATTGAAAGTCTCTGAATGCAGGTAGTCTGCCATGTTCGCTCCCGTATACTTTTACTTACTGTAATTTTTTTTGCTATATTGGTTAAGGACTTGCTTCCCATGTCATTATGTTTTTGCCCTATATGATTTAAACAGGATAAAATGGACTACGATTCCAAAAGGGCTGGTTAACAATAATCTCTACTATCAAATTAAAGGGTTTGGCTTCCGCTAGTCCATTTGCCTTGTAATCGAGTCCAGCCAACAAATTAGCAAGAAGCCGCGGCCTTTGTTACTATTAATGGTAAACGCTGTCATTTTTGCATCGAATCTGCATCTTTATTTTGGCATGATGATGGCAGCAGAACCGCAAAGCGTAAGAGGACTTTGATCCCTGTGTTGCCATGTGTTCAAGAAATGGCAATCTGGGGACCGCGTCCATTAGCATGGTGTTGTCCTATGAAGGGCGATTAAACCATGTATTCACCATGAGCTTAAAAAAGTATCATGTTCAAAGGAGATGGAATCTATGAAAAGTTGGAGATCTTCCGTGACTCTATTTTCTTCTTTTCAATGGTTGTTTTTTATTTTTGCAAATACGGTAGTGGTGCCCATATCGATTGGCGCAGCTTTTGATCTTCCTCCCAATGTTACGGAGATGACCATGAGAAGCTCGCTCATTTTCACCGGGATCGCTTGCGTGATTCAGGGTTGGAAGGGACATAAGTATCCCATTATGGAAGGGCACTCCGGTCTATTGTGGGGAGTGATGCTGAATTTAGGGTTATCTGCACCATCCATAGGGCTCGGTTATGCTGAAATAGGAGGGGGAATAGCTACTGGTCTCATTGCAGCCGGTGTCGTGACCCTCATTATATCTGGCTTCAACCTGATTTCTTATGTCCAGAAGATTTTTACGCCCATGGTCATGACCGTTTACTTATTCCTTCTGACGTTCCAGCTCATTTTTGTCTTTTTTAAGGGGATGCTGGGGATTACGGAGGATGGGGAAATTAACATCCCGGTCAGTTTCCTATCATTGGGGATTGTCTTTTTAGTAAGTATATTAAAAATAAAAGGACCAAGGACCATAAGCAATTTCTCCATTTTGATCGGGATTGTTGTGGGGTGGATTTTTTACTCGCTGCTATTTCCAGAGGACGGGGGAGAAATGGGATCGACGGGTGCCTCTTTTTCCTTGTTCCCATTAGGCACACCAAACCTGGAATTCGGGATAATAGCGATTTCTTTTTTTGCAGGCTTACTGAATTTGTGTAACACGTTCGCTTCCATTCAAGCCGCATCCGAGTTAATGGGGGATGACGCTGACCACAAGCAGTATCGAAATTCTTTATTCATGACTGGCGGATTTACCATTTTCGCTCCGGTGCTTGGCCTTGTGCCGTATACACCTTTCACTTCATCCATCGGATTTTTGCAAAGCACGCAAATCTATGAGCGGAGGCCCTTCTTATTCGGAGGCATGTTGTTGACCATGATTGGTCTCATACCTCCGTTTATCTCTTTCCTGGCCAGCATGCCAATAACAGTCGGGAACGCTGTATTGTTCGTCGCTTACCTTCAACTGTTTGGAACGGCTTTCAACAGCGTCAAGGGTCAGCATTTCACTTCAGACACGATATTCAGGCTTGCCGTACCAGTATTGATCGGAGTGAGTTTGATGAATATCCTGCCCAATGCATTTGCGGGCGTTCCCACGCTTTTACAGCCCTTTTTGACGAATGGGCTCATAATGGGTGTGTTAATATCAATCGTGCTGGAAAAATCGGTAAACTGGAATCGCTATGAACAACTGCAGAACTAAGGTGACTTTTCATGCATATCCTGATGACCGATCGATATGGCCTATACATAAATGATCCTCCATTGAAGTGTCTTGTAAGGACTTAATTTAAGAGGTGAGCATGAAAACCGGAAGGATATTATCCTTCCGGTTTTCTGCTTTTTCATTGGGTTTTTAATGGTGATCAGGCATTCGACGTGAACGGGATTTAGTAAAAATAGGCTTTTTAATCAGTGGCAATACCCACTCCCCTTACATATTTTGTTGGAGGGATACTTGACGTGGTGTTAATTCCCTGACCATTTCGTTCCGGTTTTTTTATCTATTCCAAGCACTACCTTATAAATAATACACGGAGGTTATATAAAATGTATGAATTTCAAAATCAATTGCAAAACCTGAATGTCGATGATTTCCAGGTGACTCAGCCAGTTTCTTGGGAACAAGTCCCTCAGCAGTATTCCATGGAAGATTCTCGTCAATTTGGTTTAGGTTGTTTTGGCTGTTTCTTGTGTTTTGGCTGCTTTGGATGTGGAGGATGCGGCGGTCGTTGTGGTCGTTGTGGTGGATGCGGACGTTGTGGAGGATGCGGTGGACGTTGCGGACGTTGCGGCCGTTAAGGTTTCAGGTCTAATAAAGAAAAGTCCCTGCGGTGCAGCAGGGACTTTTCTTTATTAGACATAAGGGACAAATTGTCGTACATAGGATTAAAGTGAAGTGCTGAAGCAGAACGTAGAATGCTTCGGGTTAGGAGGAGCGGAATGGTGAATTTGACCCCTTCTATGCGTTTGAAAGTGAAAAGGGATACGTTTTTTCTACCGGAACCAAACAGAGGTGTTTATTTCAGGAATAACATAAGTTCGTTCCGAATGGAGGGCAGCACGATCGTCCAATGGATTGAAAAGTTATTGCCGATGTTCAACGGGGACCATACATTAAGCGATTTGATGGATGGATTGCCTGGCCCGTATCGGAACCGTGTCATGGAAATTGCCGAGGTTTTGTACGCGAATGGGTTCGTTCGGGATGTAAGTCAGGACAGTCCCCATCAATTAGGGGATCAGGTTCTTGAAAGGTATGCTTCCCAAATCGAGTTCCTCGACAGCTACAGCGATTCCGGGGCATACCGTTTTCAAGCTTATCGAAAGGGAAGGGCTCTGGCAATAGGTTCTGGCCCACTGTTCCTTTCATTGGTGTCCGCGCTGATCGAATCCGGACTGCCCACATTCCATATCCTCATTACGGACACGGTACCGACCAATAGAGAAAGATTGAAGGAAATCGTTGCACATGCGCGTAAGTCGGACGAAGAGGCAGCGATAGAGGAGGTCGTGCTTGAGAAGGGAGCAGGGATTGAATGGCAGGAGATCGTGCGGCCATTCGACTCGATATTATATGTGTCACAGGAGGGTGATATTAAGGAATTAAGAGAACTTCATTCGGTTTGCAGGCAAGGGAAAAAGGTCCTGTTTCCTGCATTGATCATCAATCAAATAGGTATGGCTGGCCCGCTTGTCCATCCGGATTCCAAAGGATGTTGGGAGTCAGCGTGGCACCGTTTACATCAAACTGTGCTGGAAAAGGATCAGGCTTCGACTTCTTTTTCCTCCACAGCCGGAGCGATGTTAGCCAATATAATGGTATTCGAGTGGTTCAAAGAGGCTACAGGTATTACAACTGCAGAACAAGCCAATCAATTCTATCTGTTGGATATGGAAACATTGGAGGGAAAGTGGCATCCATTCATTCCCCATCCGGGGGTGACGGGAAAAGGGGCTGCTAAATGGATTGAAGATTTTGATCAGCGGCTCGAACAGAAATCGGGCCGGGGTGAGCCGGGAAAAGTGTTCATGCATTTCAGCCGGTTGACATCGGCGGAATCCGGAATCTTTCATACTTGGGAAGAGGGCGATTTAAAACAGCTGCCGTTGGCTCAATGCCGCGTTCAGGTTGTTGATCCGTTGTCGTCCGGTCCAGCCGGACTTCTGCCTGATATTATCCGTTCAGATTTGACGCATGAGGAAGCGCGGAGGGAAAGCGGTCTGGCAGGGGTTGAAGCATATGCATCGCGGACACTCATCCAGCTCATTCAGACTCTTCCTCCGATTGAGGGAGCAGGCGAAATAAAGGAATCGATCGGTGTCGGAGCAGGGGAAACATTTGCTGAATGTGTTTGCCGTGGGCTGCAAAGCAGTTTAGATACAGAGTTTGGAAATAAGGAGTTCAACCAGGAGAAACTTGTGTCGGTGCAGTTGGCCGATGTGGGTGATGAACGCTGCCGGTATTATTTACAAGCGTTGACCCGGCTGCAAGGAGATCCAATCATCGCGTTGGGTGAGGAAGTGTCCGGTTTCCCAGTTGTTTGGGCAGGAACGAGCGACGGCTGGTCTGGCGCTGTCGGTTTGAATGTAACGATCGCATTACGGAACGCGCTGCAAAAGGCAATCATGAAAGTTCAGAACCAGACCGTTTGCCTCACAGCTCCAGATCTAGTGGCATCGTCTGTTCTTAAGGAAAAAAAGGTGAATCTTGTGATTCCTTCGTGCGAGATAACAGGGAATTCCGAGATAGTACAGTCCGCCATTCAAGTCCTGAAGAAGAATAAGAAGCGGATTTTCGTTTTCGAATTAGAACTGGAACCATTCTTTAAGGAAGAACTGGCAGGTGTGTTTGGGGTATTTTTGCGAAAGGAGGAATCAGGGTGAAAACTGACGTATTGGTTGTCGGGGAAGGAGTGTTGGCCGACCATGTTCATGGGGACCTGTCCGGCCAATATCAGGTCAATCGCCAAACCGATTTCGAGGCAGGAATACCGCAAACGACGGCTTTGGTCCTTGTGCTTCAAGATGCTTGGAACCCCACGGTCCATCAAAAGGCGGAAGAGGTGATAAGAACAGCTGGCATTCCATGGCTGCGGGGGTTCGTATCATTTGGAGAGGGAGTGGTAGGTCCGCTGGTGCGCCCAGGTATTACAGGTTGCTCACAGTGTGCAGACCAAAGACATTTCATGGCCGGGCGTGATCGTAAAGAAATGTGGGGAATCCGCAAACAGCTGCAAGAAAATGGGGGGATACAGCGTGATGCGGCGGCATCACGCACAGGCCTTTTGCAGATGGCTCACCTGATTGGTGCAGAGGTAAGGAAGGTGATGAAGGGAGAACACGCCAATTCGGAAGGACGTGTATCATTAATCAATCTGAAAACGCTGAACGGCTCGTGGCACTCGTTTTTACCTGATCCCTTGTGTCCTGTTTGCAGCCAATTACCTGATGACTCGAAGGATCGTGCAAGGATTTCGTTACAGCCAAGTCCGAAAATAAGTCCCGACAGTTACCGGACCCGTTCAATGGATGATCTGAATGAAGTTCTGGCCAAAGATTACTTGGATCACCGCACAGGATTCTTGAATAATAAAATGATAGACCTTGTGCCGCCATTTGCCGATGTAAGTGTTAATTTGCCTTTGTTCATAGGAGATGAGGGGGCGGCAGGCCGGACTCTCTCATACGCCGTCAGTGAGATGACTGCCATATTGGAGGGATTGGAAAGGTATTGCGGAATGGAGCCCCGCGGCAAACGGACAGTCATACATGACAGCTACAGTAACCTGAAAGATCATGCGCTCGATCCCATCAAGATAGGGGTGCACTCGAAGGAACATTATGCCCAGAAGGATTTCCCTTTTCGACCGTTTGATCCTGACCGCAAGATAGATTGGGTGTGGGGCCATTCATTTTTGCAAGAGCGGCCGATCTTGGTCCCGGAATTGCTTTCCTATTACAGCTTGGGCTGCGGAGATGGATTCGTCTATGAAACTTCCAATGGCTGTGCATTAGGGGGAAGTTTGGAGGAGGCCATTTTCTACGGAATCATGGAAGTGGTGGAACGTGATTCGTTTCTGCTGACCTGGTACGCGCAGTTGCCCCTCGCACGTCTTGACCCCTATTCTGCAAATGACAAAGAACTGGAATTGATGATTGACAGGGCAAGGGCGGCAGCGGGGTATGATATCCATTTGTTTAATGCCACCATGGAACACGGTATACCAAGCGTATGGGCGTTGGCAAAAAACAGGAAACAAAAAGGATTGAATCTCATATGTGCGGCAGGGGCTCATCTGGACCCGATCCGGGCGGTGAAAAGCGCGGTCTTCGAGTTGGCAGGTATGATGCTGACCCTTGACGATAAATTGGAAGAGAACCAGGAGGAGATTGAGAAAATGCTGCATGATTCCTCACTGGTACGGAAAATGGATGATCATGGCATGCTGTACGGTTTACCGCAAGCCGAGGAGCGACTGCAATTTCTGCTGGATGCTGACCGGCCGATGCGAACATTCGATGAAGAATTCGGGAAAAAGGTGAATCATTCGGACTTGACCGAAGATCTGCAGGATATCCTTCAGGAGTTCCGCCGATTGAAACTCGAGGTGATCGTGGTGGATCAGACGACACCGGAGATTGAACGGAATGGATTACATTGCGTAAAAGTGCTGATCCCGGGGATGCTGCCGATGACATTCGGCCATCATCTTACCCGCATAACGGGGCTTGAGAGGATACTGAGGGTTCCGATGGAACTTGGATATGCAAAACGGCCGCTTGAATTCGAACAGATCAATCCGCATCCGCATCCTTTTCCATAAGCGGTGACTTAGGAGGTAGGAGGATGAGTCTAGAGGCATTTCTGCACAATTTGCATTTTGACATCGAAAAGGCAAGTCCGGCGGATTGGGAAGTGGATTGGGATGATGCACCGCTAACGTATAAGATTTACCGTGACTTGCCTGTTTTTCCACTATCACTGGAGGTGCCGCTGACGCTTGAGGGGGGCAATGGGCCTACAAAGCTGGACCTCGAAGGAATCGGTCATTTCCTCTGGTATGCATATGGCCTGACCCAAGTCAGTCAGGTACCGAGATCCTCGGAATCCGAGGACCTCATGCAGTCATTCCGGCGTTTTCCGCCATCAGGGGGAGGTTTGTACCCAAGTGAATTGTACGTGTACTTGAAGATGGAGGAAGTGCCTGCTGGCGTATACCACTATGATGCGGCACACCACCGGTTGGTATTGCTGCGGGAAGGGGATTTTGATTCATATGTAACAAAAGCTCTTGGTGAAACCTTTGATATGACCTCATGTTTTGGGACGGTTTTTATATCGACGATGTTTTGGAAAAACTTCTACAAATATAATAATTTTTCATACCGCCTGCAAGGTCTGGATGCGGGCGTGCTCATTGGACAGTTACTCGAAGTGGCGAAACGGTTTGGAATCGCATCTGGGGTTTGCTTCCAATTCCTTGACCGGGCCATCAATCATCTGCTCGGGCTTTCGAAAGAGGAGGAGAGCACGTATGCGGTGATTCCCTTATCGGCAGAACCAGCATTTTGGTGTACGGATGAAAGCTACAGTGACGGACATGTCACTTCGACGGAATTATGCAGGGAATTGACGGGGATTCAGCCTGAACACTATGTTCGGTCGAAGAGGATCAGGGAATTTCCGATGTTAACTAAAATGAATGAAGCATCCATGATCGAGTCCACCCAATCATTCCGGCCGATTGATCCAAAGAATGGGGCCGAATGCGAAGGGCATGTAGTAACCCTACCTATCGTTAAAAGGTTATCCCATGATTTGGCAGCGGTTTGCCGAAAGCGGTTTTCACCTGAAATGGACTTCGCTCTAGGGAAAGTCAGTCAACTGCAACTGGCGGCTCTCCTGCAGGAGGCAACCGCCTCGTTCTCCTATCGAAATGATTTGGATGGAACAAACGAGAACAACGAACATCGCGTTTCCTTATATGTTTGTTTGTATAATGTGGAAGACATTCAAGATGGTGCATACCATTATGACAGCACGACACATTCATTACGACAGATACAATCAGGAGATCATCGGCTCCAATTGCAATACGGAATGTCCCTGGATATCATGAACTTTCAGCAAGTGCCGATCTGCATACATGTAGTTGGCGATCAAGATCATTCCAAAAAGCAGCTTGGATATAGAGGGTACCGCATCCAGCAAATGGAGGCAGGTATGCTCGTACAGAAATTACTGATAGCGGCCTCAGCCCTCGGAATGAACGGGCACCCGCTGCTCGGCTTTGATGTGAATATGTGTGATGAACTTTACAAAATCGGTGGTGGTCCTCAAGGAAAAACGAGCCTTATCCAAGTCCCAATCGGCCACTATCGGAATCGTCCTTGGCTGAAGGGGAGTCTGCATTGTTGACAAAGATGAAACGAAAGCCTCCATTTCATTTAAGAAATGGAGGCTTTCGTTTTTATTTTGTAGTGCAGCTTCTATCCCTAAGAGTGCAATAATCTCTACTGAAGATTATACTGAAATAAAAGATTTTACTACTTTTGGGAATGAATAAGTATATAAAGTTAATAATTTTGTACGCTTTTAACTAAACATTTTAAAGGATGTAGCTTATGGAATGGAAAACTGACAGAAAATCCAAGAAGCCTTTATATAAACAAATAGCAGCTTACATCGAGAGTGGCATTGCTGATGGAACATTTTTATTGGATAAGCCGCTACCGTCTGAACGCTTCTTGGCAAGTGAACTGGGAGTTAACAGAAGCACAGTTGTTGCGGCTTATGATGAATTGGAAGCAAATGGGCTAGTTGAACGAAAAAAAGGAAGCGGAACGATGATCAGCAAGGATATCTGGGGAATTACCCGAAAACGTATACCTAGTTGGAATAGATATATCGAAGCGGGTTCTTTTTTGCCCAATATGCCAGTAACCCAAAGAATTCGTAAAGAGACGGAAGGGCATAACCTTATTAACTTAGCTAGTGGGGAACTTTCAGAAGACTTATTTCCAGTCCAATCCTTACGTGAAATCATTTCTAATAGGTCCTTCATTGGTAGCTTAGGTTATGATCACCCTCAAGGCAATGCGGTTTTAAGGGAAACAATAACCAAACATGTTAAACAGTATAGGAGAATTGACACGCATCCATCTTCTATACTCATTACTTCGGGTGCACAGCAAGCCATACATCTGGTGGTCCAATGCTTGTTAAAGCCAGGAGATGCCGTTGTATTGGAAGATCCATCATATAGTTACAACCTTCCCATCTTTCAATCCGCGGGGCTAAGAATTTTTCCTTTACCAGTTGATAAAGATGGAATCAACCCAGAGGATTTACTGGAACTCCATAAAAAACATCGGATCAGGATGATCTTTTTGAACCCTGTATTTCAAAACCCTACAGGAACTGTCCTTCATATCAACCGTCGTAAAAGAATTCTTGAACTTTCATCCGAATATGGAATACCGGTCATAGAAGACGATCCTTATAGTTTAACTTCCTTTACTGGGGAAGAAATTTCCACGCTTAAATCGATGGACAACAACGGAAATGTTTTGTATATAAGCTCTTTGTCAAAAATTGTTGCTTCCGGTTTAAGAATTGGGTGGATTATAGGACCGAAACCAGTTATAGAGAGACTATCTGATGCTAAGCAGCAGGTTGACTTCGGTCATGGCTCATTCACTCAATGGATAGCAAACGATTTTTTGGATTCAGAGTATTTTCCTGCCCATATTGCCTACTTAAGGGGCCAACTGAAAAAAAGAAGGGATGCAATGGTTTCGAGTCTTCAACAATTCCTGCAAAAAAAAGTTGATTATAATTCGCCAAATGGTGGAATTCATTTGTGGTGTAAGCTGAAAGTGCCATTGAACGAAATAAAGTTACTGGAGGAATCCATCAAAAGAGGAGTCATATACGTTCCGGGTTCAACACTAGGTACAAATAAGGAATACGTACGCTTTACTTTTGCAAGGGAAAATGAGGAATCCATTCACGAAGGCATCAAAAGGTTTGCAGAGGCTGTAAAAAGTTTATAATCATATGCTTTGATATTCACGAGAGAGAGTCATGATGATTCCAGACTGTAGACAAACTTGTTCGGTTTGCCTGCAGTTTTTTAATTAAAAAGTTCCGTTGATTTCAGAAATCCGCTCCCTTTCCGCCGACTGTCTGCCAAGCCTCCTCGGCGCTTGCGCCTGTGGTGTCTCGGCTAGCCAGTAATTCGGCAGGAGTGTCGCAAATTTCTTCAATCTAATGAGGGTTTCATCCACATACCCATCAAGCTAAGATATATTTGTATCCCCATAACGAAAAAATTCTTTTTCTATTAATTAATTTTACAGAAAAAGTAGCTCTTTTTTCGTTTTGGAGTGTTTTATATTTTTTATCTTGATGGCGATGCGGTGGGGACCCCAATAAGGTGCTGTTTCAGACTGAATTTTCTATCGGAAATGAAATATATAGAAAAAGACCATGACTATTAAAAAATCATGGTCTTTTTCAGTGCTCACCAAATTTTGATTAGGGCTTTTCACTGATTGATTTCGTTATCGGACGTTCGTTAGGTATTTTGCATGCACATAACCTGTTCCCTTACCGTACTGAATTTTGTACCAAGAGCTACTCTTATTAATTACGGTAACGATTTGGTTTTTCTTCAAAGAGCCAAGAACTTTCCCAGATGTGGTTGGTTTGGAACGGACATTCAACTTCGTAGCATTGACCTTACCAGTCATATTCTTCGCTGCCGGTTTGTTTAAAGTGTAGGAAGTCGTCGTTGTACGTTTGTTCTGGCTTGGATCAATCGCTGTAATGGTAAACGTATACTTTCCGTTCGATACCTTTGATACATTCCATGATGCACTTTGGATACCGGCATTGTTTGTAGCATTATTGGTTAGTGTCGCCACGGTTTTGTCTTTTGCATCTTTTACTTGAACGGTTACCTTCGCCTTTTCATTAATCTCATACTTCAAAGCAACATTACTCGTTTTTGAATCATATGAGGTTTTTATATTATTAATGGAAGGTGCCGTTATATCGGGTTTCGTTAAAGTAAATGGAACCGTTGCTGAGCTTTTATTTTGATTGCTGTCGATCGTTGCAATTTCAAATGAGTACTTACCGTTCATAACCTTCGATACATTCCACGATGTCCATTGGACACCGGCATTTTTCTCTGCATTATTGATCGGAGTAGCTTGGATTTTGCCTTTTGCGTCTTTTACTTGAACGGTAACCTTTGATTTTTCATTGATCTCATACTTCAGGAAAACTTTATTTGTTTTTGAGTCATATGAGGTATTTGTATTTTTAATAACTGGAGCCGCTGTGTCAGGCTTTGTTAATGAAAATGGAACAGATGCTGAACTTGCATTATTACTACTATCAATCGCTTTAACTTCAAAGGTGTATGAACCGTTACTTACCTCTGATGCATCCCAAATGGCTAATTGCGATCCTGACGGCTTTTGATCCCCTTTGACAAGAGAAGCGATGATTTGCTCTTTTTCATCCTTAACTTCCACTGTCACATTCGCTTTTTCATTTGTATCAAAGGTTATTTTGACTTGGTTTGTTTTAGAATCGTAATGGGCTTTTAAACTATTAATCATTGGTGCTGTTTCATCTTTAGGTGCGGGATCCGGAGCTGGTGTTGGAATTGGCGTTGGAATGATAGGTGCCGGTTCTGGCTTGACTGGTTCTACTTCTTCAGGCTCGGGCTTATAAGCTTGTTTTAAGCTTGTCCCTTCATAATAGAAAGCAAGAATCTCGCGATACGTATTTCCCTTTTCGCCAGCCTTTTTCGCGCCATACTGACTAAGTCCGACACCATGGCCGTATCCCTTGCCTGAAACGTTAATCGCATCCCTTGCAGTATCCACTTTGTCTACTAAAAAGCTTTTCATGATGCCCAGACCGATAATGTCTCTAATTTTCGAAGCCGTTACATCTTCTAATATTACACTTTGCTGTAGCGCTTTCCCCTTTTCTTTCACCATAAATTCAATCTTTATACTTCCTTTACTCACCCTGCCGCCACTTGTTAGTGCGTGAAGGGATAGGTGAGGGACAGCCGTTATTTTAATGTCTTTGCCGGTATATCCATTTTTCTGTAGCCATGCTCTTATATTAGAAATTACTGGTGTTTGTTCAGCTTCCTTGGTATTAGCCCACCATGTATCTGCTTTTGTCAAATCTAAATTTGCAAGGTCTATTTGTTGCTTTTTTACACTAAAACTCCACACAGTTTGCGGATCATATGGATCGTCTTTGACCATTAAATATGGTAGCTCTGTACCAATCCAAACATTATTGTTGGACTCGGTTTTCCCTCCATTGCTAGAGGAAAAAAGAGCATCTGAACCTATATGTTGTTTTTCACCATAACCGATGACCTGACCTTCTGTTGCTTTAACAGCTTTTGTTGAGTTTTCGTGCCAAGTGTAGCCACCGTATACCTGGTAACTCATTGTGTCATCGGGCGTTCTGTTGATGTAGCTCATCGCATAGGTTCTTGCCGCAACAGCCTGTGCCTTTAAGGCTTCCTGATTCCATAAAGCCGGCATTTCAGCTGGAACAACCCCTTTTAAATAATCTTCAAGACCAATTGAGTTATATGGACGGATGAATTTCCCATCTTCCATAATAAAACGTAAACTACCTAAGTATGTACGCCCATTAATCGAAAGTGGACCGTTCCCTGTTTCAGGTTTCACTTCAATCTCAGAAGCTTTGCCTATTTCTTTTGAATCTGTCAGAACAACAATGTCCGTACCGCTGACCCTCAACGTATACTTCTTGTTCGATTCTAGTTTTACATTTGCTAGATTCGTAGTGTACGTGACTTCCGGTTCGACGGTAATCTCGGATTTATTACCAAGATAGCCTTTTAATTTAACCTTAATGATCGGATCGGCTGCCGCCTTAACAGACATTTCTGGAAGTAAAGATAGCATGAGAACGAGTGTAACAAACATCCATATTCCATTCCGTACCTTTTTCATTGAATAACCTCCTCATAATTTGGAAATTTATTAAAATAATAGTATATCATCCATAATGAGACATTAGTCGATATTTTACTATTTTAGGGGTCCCACCGCATGGCCGTTAAGCTAAGGTGAATTTGTATCATCATAACGAAAAAAACGCTATTCTTTTTGTAGAAATATACAGGAAGGATGGCGTTTTCTATGAGTTTTTCTGTTTCAGACGAAATGAATCTCTTTTCTCAAGAACTTCAAAACTACTTATCTCCGTCTTCTCTACAACAATTAGCTAAAGAAGTTGGTTTTGTTCAACGTAAAAGTAAATATCAAGCACAAGAATTAATTGCTTTATGTGTATGGCTTAGTCAACAGGTTGCGAGTACGCCACTCACACAATTTTGTAGCCATCTCGAAGCATCTACAGGTGTCCTCATGAGCTCCGAAGGGCTTAATCAACGATTTAATGGTTCAGCCGTACAGTTTCTTCAACAAGTTCTAGCTAATCTTCTCACTCAAAGAATTCATTCAACACAAGAAATACTTCACCCATACTCCACGACTTTTAATCGTATTCGGATCCTAGATTCTACAACATTTCAACTTCCAGATAAGTTTGCCTCACATTATCAAGGTTCTGGCGGAAGCAGCCATACCGCAGGTGTTAAAATCCAACTTGAATATGACTTATTGAGTGGGAAGTTCCTTCACGTTTATGTAGGAGAAGGGAGAGAAAATGATAAAACCTTCGGTTCAACGAGTCTACAAATCATTCAACCGAAAGACTTATACATAAGGGATTTAGGGTATTTCGACTTACATGACTTACAGAAAATGAATGATGAAGGTGCTTACTATGTCTCACGTTTGAAGTTAAATTCTCGTATCTATCGTAAGAACGATAAACCAGAGTTTTTTCGAAATGGGACTGTGAAGAAAGGTACTCTCTTTATTCAGTTAGACACGGAAGAGCTTATGAATCAATTACAACCTGGTCAAACACTCGAAATTTCAGAAGCATACATCGAACTGTATCAAAAACTACCCGCCCGAGTGTTATTCATCGACTAACTGAGGCACAAACAGAGAAAAGATTGAAAGAACAAGCAAAAAAAGAAAAGAAGAAGGGCATTACCTATAAAGACCGAAGCAAACGATTAAGTGGAATGAACGTATATATTACAAATCTTTCTTTAGAAGACGTTCCAACGGAACATATCCATGACCTGTATTCGTTACGTTGGCAGATTGAAATTCTATTTAAGACCTGGAAATCTTTCTTTCAAATTGACAAGTGCAAAGAGATCAAAAGGGAACGCTTAGAGTGTCACTTGTATGGGCAACTGATTAGCATTTTACTCTGTTCCTCTACCATGTTTAAAATGCGTCAGTTACTTTTAGACATGAAAAAGAAGGAGTTAAGTGAATATAAATCTATCTATATGATAAAAGACTATTATTTATTGTTTTATCAAGGATTACAAAAGGACACCCAAGAACTATCAAAGACTTTTCTCCGTCTTGTTTTACCTTTTGGAGAAAAACGGACGGAAATGTCATCGTTATAACAAGAAAACGGTCTTCGATATCTTAGGTGTTGTCTATGATTATTCGATGTCACAAAAACTCAAAGTTGCCTAATACTTTTTAAAAAAACCTATTTAATAGGTTTTTTTGTCATGCACAATTTTAGTATTACTGTAGCAAAATAAAGAGAACGCACTTTCAAATTAACTCTTGGCAGGTTAGCTTGATGGCGATGGGGTTTCATCCATAAAAAGTAAAAAAACATGAAGGATAACCCGGTCTTCTTTAAAATCATGGTTCAGGATGAGACCATTACGAACCATGATTTTAAAACAAAGTTGATCGGAACGTAAGGTACGAGACTCCTGCGGGATGAGCACGTCCAAGGGAGACCCCGCAGGCTGCACCGAGTACGGATTAAAAAAACTGTAGGCAACTCCATTATTATCGAGTTTATCTACAGTGTGTAAGGTGCCGATCATGGCACATTCCTGTTGTCGACAAAAGAGGTTCCATCTATATGTTTAAAAAAAGTTGATTGGAACGTAAGGTACGAGACTCCTGCGGGAAAAGCGCGTCAAAGGGAGACCCCGCAGGCGCTTGCGCCGAGGAGGCTCCCGGACCGCCCGCGGAAAGCGAGTGCCTGGAGTGGAAATCAACATCTAAATTGTAACCATACCCGAGGAGTTGAAGGTGTTGTTTTGGGTCAGTTGGTTCAGGAACATCATTTGATGAAAGTTAGTTTTCCGAACCCCTTTTTTTGTCTTTTTCGAGGAAGCAAGTTAGGTCTGAGTTCCTGCAATACGTGGTATCTTAGCCATTTCTTCAGTGGCGCTTTGCACTTTTCTATGTATATGAACGAAAGAATTCAACAAGTGGATGGTGAAAATTTCACTTGATTGGATGGTCCGAAAATTTGCTGTTCTTTTATTATAGAGAAGTAGGCTTGTTCTAATTTATTTACTCAGTAAACACGAATCGCGAACTACTTGGACAATATAATTTTGACATCCAAATTAGGTAGTTACACTACGATATACGATGAGAATCGGAATAATTTGAAATGGTTCAAGGAAATAGATAATAATATTGGGAGGCGTTGAATCATGACGATAAGTGTAATATTAGTAGTAGCCATTAGTTTAGTTGCTCTGGTTGGCACCCTTTCATTAACGGGGAAGAGTGATAGTGATTATTCTGCAGCAACGAGAGGGAATTTGTTGAACCTTAGTTATATTTATATTGGTCTTGCCCTAGTATTAACTGTGGGCATCATCTACTTCGTAATAAAATTAGCCTAAGATACCACGTGAATGATTATTATAATAGTATATCAAAATGCATAGAAATATAGGCTTAATTGTATATAAAGGTCATGTTTTGTACGAGTGATTTACAAGACAAACTCTATTTGTGAAACCAAAAATGAAACGTTAATAGAAGTCACTTCAAAGAAAAACTGACCGCCTCTTTCATTTAATAATTAAATTATAACGTCGCGGAGATGATCAAAAATGACATTGCCTGTATTGATTTTGACAATTATCTTAAGCTTGCTTAAATTATTAGTTACCTGTCTTCCAACCGATGCAGTGAATTGGATTATGAGTAAATTTAAAATGCATTCAGAAATTAGTGACGCGAATGCAATCGTAACCTTTGATGAAAAACGTTTGGAAGGTGAAGACAAAATTCAAGTAATTAATTATTTTAACGAAGCTAAGTTTTTGAAAAAAAATCATATATTCCCAGGGAACGAGAAATTGTTTTTACATCCAGAGAACAGTGGGACTCCAATAATAATTGATACTAGAAGAGGGAAAAACGATGTTAGATTATTTGTGTACATTTACAACGACCACGTGGATGTGGTCAAACAGTTCAAGAATAAAGTAGTTGCGTATAGTCTTCTTTCCGAGAGCCTCCAAGAACAATCCATGCCAGTAATAAGGAATTTAGTTTAAAAGTAACAAAAAAAAAGATGTCTTTTAAAGTGAACTGCACCCCAATTGTTAGTAACATCTAACTAATTGGAGATGCAGTTTTTTTATATGATGAATAACGAAAATGACTTTCGGTCAGGTTCTGCTAATCAAACAAACTGATAACTTTCAGCCCTACCATGGATTTGCCCCGTTTTCTGCCAATCATAAAGCTGTAGTTGTACGGGCGCTGGGGGGGAGTCGTTTTATAAGAATATAATAAGGGTGAATCCAAATTTTGGGTATTGCAGCTGTATGTAGTCGTAATTGAAATCTCAAAAAATACCCAATGGATCTTGTATAATTCGTGTATGGTTTTAACGGATCGGCCGAAAGTCAGTCGGTCTCGGTTAATACCTTTAAAGTCTTTTCCCTGATGCTTATCCTGTTTTTATAATCTTTAGCAACCAACTCTGTATATATTAAATCGAAAAGTAATAGTAGTGGAAGCAATGGTGAGATGTTTTGTCCCATATGCAGGCTATTTTTGCTGGTGACCGATAGCGATATATCACCAAGCTGTGAGAGCTCGGAATTTTTATCACCAGTAAAAACCAAGATGCGCGAGCCTTGTGCCTTTGCGATTTTAACTGCGCGAATCACTTCTTTTGTTGTTCCGGAAATGGAAATGCCGATGACAACACTATTCTGGTCACTTAAAGCTGCGTCCATCATTGACTGGTGGGGATCTGTAATAGCCTCAACAGATAAGCCAATCCGGAAAAACTTGGATTTGAACTCCTGGGCGGCTAAACCCGAACTCCCTATTCCATATACATGTATCCTATTTGCCTGTGTAAGGAAAGATACCGCTTTCTGGATATCGTCATATGTGGTTATATGAAAGGTATTATCTATGATACCTAAGTGATCTTGGTACAGTTTAGCGAAATAATCCACCTGCTTGATGTCCTTCATATTTTTCGGTGTTTTTCGGAGATCCACGAACCTTTTTAACTCATGCCTGAACTCATTAAACCCAGAAAAGGCTAATTTTTGGCAGAAACGCGTAATCGTTGCAGGAGAAATATGAAGCTTTTTAGCTATTTGACTAATGGTTAACTGACTTACTTCTTCAGGGCGTTCCAGAATGTATTTGGCCAATTCTTCTTCTGTTTTGGTGAATTTGTCCATACTGCACTCAATGCCATATATGAGGTTTTCTGCTAGATATTCCATCTGATCACCCATTTCAAATTACTTATATGTATACCTTTTATAGTTTAATGTATCCATTAGGGACGTCAATAACCGGAACGGATGGCTACAGGAATATGAATCAAAAAAGAGACCCAAACTATTGCCAGTCTGGGTCATTTCATTACTATGTGCAATTTTCTATTCTTGGATAGCATCCACGAATCTTTTAGTGATTTGCTGCGGTCTGGTAATGGCACCGCCCACTACTACTGCATGGACATTCATATCCAATACAGAGCGGGCGATTTCTGGTGTTATGACATTTCCTTCAGCGATCACTTTCGCTTTTTTTACTGCTTTTACTATCTCTTTGAGCACAGCATAATCATCCTGATATATTTTTTGGCCAAATGTTTCGTTCGTATAGCCGTATAAAGTGGGTGCTACAATATCGAATCCTAACTGTTCGGCGTATACTGCTTCTTCTATGGTGGATACATCAGCCATTAGTAAAACATCCGGATATTTAGCTCTTATTTCGCAATAAAACTGTTTTAACGTTTTACCGTCCGGTCTTACCCGGGCTGTAGCATCCGTCGCAATGATTTCCGCTTTAGTTTCCATCAATGCATCAATTTCGGCCATGGTGGGAGTGATAAAGACATCATTCTGTCCATACACCTGTTTAATGATCCCTATGACAGGAAGGTTCACATTTTTCTTGATTTCCATTATGTCAGCTACGGAGTTTGCGCGAATGCACTTCGCACCGCCTTCTTTGGCAGCAATAGCCATGCGTCCCATAATAAAAGAGCTGTGCAGCGGCTCATTCTCCAATGCTTGACAAGATACAATTAAGCCTTTGTGAATTTGATCCAGCACCTGTTGCATGTTTAACACTTCCTTATCGTTATCTATGTTCTTAATGACCCAAGAATTCTTCCACTTCATTTTTGATGATCGTTACTTGGGGACCGTAAACTATTTGAATGCCATTCCCCTTTTTTACGACGCCTTTTGAACCGGTTTGTTTAATGACGTCCTCTTTCACCAATGATTCATCCTTTACCGTGACACGGAGACGGGTTGCACAGCAATCGACTATATCGATATTTTCCTGTCCGCCTAATCCATTAACGATGGTCTGGGTTCTCTCTGATGCCGTTACTTGTGTAACAGCGGCCTGTTCATCATCTTCACGGCCAACCACTTTTAAATTCTTCTTCCTGATCAAGAATTTAAAAGTGAAGTAGTATAGGAAAAACCATGGAATGCCGACGAGAAGTACATAAACCCAGTTTGTTTTACTGATACCCTGGAGAATCCCGAATAAAGTGAAATCAATAAATCCTCCAGAGAAGGTTTGACCGATTGTTATATTGAATATATCTGCCATCATGAAGGCAAGCCCGTCAAACAAGGCATGAAAAACATAAAGGATTGGGGCGACAAATAAGAAACTGAATTCAAGCGGTTCGGTAATGCCTGTTAAGAAAGATGTTAAGGCAGCTGAAAGAAGCAAACCGGCCACGACTTTCTTATTTTTAGGTTTAGCGCAGTGATAAATGGCCAGTGCAGCGCCTGGTAAACCAAACATCATCGTGATGAACCGCCCGGACATGAACCGGGAAACACCCTCATAGTACTTGACAGTAGTTGGATCGGCCAATTGCGCAAAGAAGATATTCTGAGTCCCGCTGACAATCTGCCCTTTAATCTCCATCGTCCCGCCTAAAGCTGTTTGCCAGAAGGGAAGGTAGAAAATATGATGCAACCCTAACGGCCCGAGCATCCGTAATATGAATCCGTAAAAGAAAGTCCCGATCGTACCTGTGCTCGTTACCAGCGCACCTAATTGGTTAATGAGAAGTTGGAAATAAGGCCATACGATAAAAAGCACGGCTCCAACCAAGATGGACGCGAAGGAAACGATGATTGGAATGAAACGGGAACCACCGAAAAACCCTAAAACTTGCGGAAGCTGAATTTTATTATATTTATTGTGCAGAAATGCAGCAGAGATACCTACTACGATACCGCCAAACACACCAGTCTCCAGTGTTTGGATCCCGACCGCCATTCCCTGTCCGGCACCTGCCAGATTCTCTTTGGCAAGTTCCCCGTTTATTAGAAGCAGTGCATTTATTGTACTGTTCATGACGAAGTAGCCGATCATGGCTGCAAGTGCAGCGGTCCCTTTATCCGAGCGTGCCAAGCCCACTGCAACACCTACGGCAAAAATAACCGGCAAGTTGCCGAATACGATGCTTCCTGCAGAACTCATGATCGTGAAAATGGCCTGCAGCCAAGCAAAGTCTAAAAAAGGATAGGCCTCAACTGTATTTGGATTAGAAAGAGCACCGCCAATTCCCAGCAATAAACCGGCCGCTGGCAAAACGGCAATCGGGAGCATAAAAGATTTACCGAACTGTTGCGCTTTCTCAAAAGCTTTCTTCATATTAATTCCTCCCTCATTTAACGAGCCCTTTGATACTCTCTATTTTTAATCGCTCTATACTAGCTATATTAAATCCTTGTGATAGCGTTTTCAATGCGATGCAAGGTTATATCAATGGTTTTCAATCTTGCGCTTATTTCTCTGAAAAAGTTTTCATTAATAGAAGTGCTGGCTTGGATATAAAGTTATATGAATATATTGAAATCCTCATTTGTTTATTTTTATAATTCGTGTATTGGTAAGTAAATGTACGTTTTTTATGAAAAAAAAGATTTTTTTGTACGAAATCCGAATATTATCTTGTGCAATTTTGAAAAAGTATATATAATTACCTCAAATGATAGTTTGGCAGGTGATAGTCATCTTACCGATAAACTCTAACGAAACGAAGAAATTGCTTTCTCATATGTATAATGAGGTATCGAAGGAATTGTTCGGCTTTGGTACGACTTTGCTAAAGGTTACCATTGAGAAGAATGTGATTACATTTCAGGCCAAACATCGACGTGCCCCGCGCTCTGAAGCTTTAGAGGGTGAAGTTCCCAGCCTGAAGCAGGAAGTTGACTTCCATATGTCACTGCTTTATAAAAAGAAACTGAGACAAAAGTTGGAAACGCAAACGGATTGGGATATTGAAGCCGTCCTGAGGGATTATGACTCAGCGACGCAGCTGGCATTCACCAATATTGTATTGAAGGAAAATTAATATAATCATATAAATGGATTTCCACTCGGATTTATCTGGAGGGAACGCCACAATAGAACCAAATGATAAGTTTTATCTTTGTTTACAAAGAAAAGACAATCTTGGGTAGAATTTCAATTCTATTTAAGATTGTCTTTTTTTACATTTATATCAGTAAAAAGGAAATTTTAAACAATATGAAAGTGGAGGTTTGAATGATGAAAAAAATGATTAGCGTATTGATGGTGTTATCCCTTTTCACATTTGTTTTAGCTGCATGCTCTTCAAAGGAGGATGGCAAGAAAAAACCAGCCAAATTAGTCGTTTCCACTTGGGGATTCGCTGATGATTTCTTCCGGCCGGAAGTCTACGCACCATTTGAAAAGAAGCATAATGTCGAGATTGTCGTTGATTCAGGAAATAATGCTGATCGACTGAACAAGGTACGCCAAGCGAATAGTGATGTGGATGTTATCTATTTATCCGACTACTATGCACAGCAGGGCATCGATGAAGGCTTATTTGAAAAAATTGACCACAGTAAAATTCCGAATATTGATAATATATACGACAAAGCAAAAGCACCAAATGGAGAGGACTTTGGACCAGCCTATACCATTGCACAATTTGGCATTGCTTATAATCCCGATGAAGTGAATAAGCCAATTACGTCTTGGAAAGATCTTTGGAGCAAGGATTTGGCAGGGAAGATAACGATCCCGTCAATCACATCAACAACTGGACCGATGTTTTTGGATGCCGCTTCAAAAGTCAGCGGAAGTAAAGAGTTTAATGAAGATAAAGCCTTTGATCAAATGAAAAAGATCATGCCGAATGCGGTAAAGGAATATGGGCAAACCTCTGAGTTCGTAAACATGTTCTCGCAAGGGGAAATTGCTGCAGGCCCGATCATGGAAATGTATTTTGGCGATTTACAGGAAGCTGTTCCTCAAGCTAAGTTCATTTCACCTGAAGAAGGCGGTTACGCAGTGATGAATACGGTGAATATTGTAAAAGCCAGTGATCAAAAAGAATTGGCCGGGGAATTCATGAATTACATCTTAAGCAAGGAAGTTCAGGAAAAATCAGCGAAAGCGAAAGTGGATTCTCCTGTCAATACCGAAGTCAAGCTCTCTAAAACGGAAGCGAAAGGCTTAACATATGGGGATGACGTCATTAGCAGCTTGCGTGTGTTAGATATGAAGTTTGTAAATCAAGAATCTAAACAATGGATCGACCGTTGGAATCGTGAACTTACACACTAAGAAAAAAAAGAGGTGTGCTTGATGAAGAAAAAAATGATTCTTGATGTGGATACTGGAATAGATGATGCGATCGGGATCATTCTTGCTGTTAAAAGCCGTCAATTCGACATATTGGCGATTACGACAGTGAACGGAAATGTATCACTTGATACGGCCACACTGAATACATGCAAAATATTGGATTTATTGAATGAACAGGACATTTCAGTCATAAAGGGGGCAGATAGCCCAATTATCAGGAGACCCTTTTTTGAACACCGGATCCATGGCGAAGACGGGATTGGCGGTGCCTTGAAGGATGTGCCGGTCAAAAAGCAGCCTGATGATGGATTTGCTTCTGATTTCATCATCAATTCCATTTTGAATTTTCCTGATGAAGTGACGCTTGTCATGACGGGACCTCTTACGAATTTGGCATTAGCGGTGAAAAAATGTCCGCAAATCACCAAGCTTGTTAAAGAAGTCATTTTCATGGGCGGTGTTGTACAAGGGGTTGGCAATGTCACGCCAACTTCTGAATATAACACGTATGTCGATCCTGAAGCAGCCAAAATCGTCTTACAGGCGGGATTCGAATCGATCACGCAAGTTGGTCTTGATGTCACGAGAAAGGTTCTATTGGATGAAGACCATATCCAATTGATCCAAAACGATGCACTTGCTGACTATATAAGCGAAAGTACATCCGATTATCGGAAAAGGTATTTTGAACGTAACGGTATATGGGCTTGTGCGATGCATGATCCATTAGCTGTAGCCATTGCTTTGCAAAATGATCTTGTCACTAGAGAAGAATATTATGTGGATGTAGAAACAAAAAGTGAAATTTGTGACGGACAGATGGTTTGCGACTTTCAAAATAGGCTGAATAAGCCGCCAAATGCGCATGTTTGTCTTGACGTGAATGCGGAAGCGTTTTTCGACCTGTTTATTCGCATAATCAATTCATAAATAATACGAACAGGGGGTTCCGAGGTGAAAAAACGCTATCTATACCTGTTGCTGTTGCCAGGGGTTCTATTTTTAACGATATTCATGATCATTCCAATCCTATTGACGATTGGCACGACATTTTTTACTGAAAGCGGCTTTTCCATACAAGGATATCTCGATTTTTTCAAAGATCGATACTTTATTGAAATACTGCTCACGACACTTAGGGTGAGTCTGTTCACGACCATCATTTGCATTCTATTAGGATTTCCAGCAGCTTATTATATTTCAAAACTGAAACAACGAAAAAAAGCGATCATGCTTTTACTGACGATCTTTCCGCTATTGACAAGCCCTGTGGTTCGCTCATTCAGCTGGATGGTGATTATCGGTAAAAACGGCGTGGTGAATAAATTGCTTATGGGCATGGGCCTGATTGAAAAGCCGCTTGATATTTTATACACACCTACTGCAATCATCATCGGATTGGTCCATTTATTCCTGCCATTGATCATCGTGACGCTGGTGGGAGTGATGGAGAACATCGAGACGGATTTATTAAAAGCGGCGGAGAGCCTTGGTGCGTCAAGATTGGCAGTATTCTCAAAAGTGATCATTCCGCTTTCGGTTCCAGGTTTGGTCATTGGCAGCATCCTTGTTTTTGTAGGGAGCTTCACTGCCTATACGACGCCTGCTTTACTAGGTGGGAAACAGCGGGTCATTTCGACATTTCTTTATCAAAACGCCATTACATTGAACGAATGGCAAGTGGCATCGATTGTCGCCACCATCATGATTGCCGTGACCGTTCTAATCATATCGATCATGAATGGTTTGGCAAAAAAATTAAATCCAAAGGGGTAGAGGTGTATGCAGGAAAAAAATCGAGGATTGGCCCTGTTTACTCTCCTGGTGTTTCTCTTTTTACTAGGGCCTTTGCTTATCATATCCGTTACGTCATTTGAAGGCGGAAATATTTTGAAATTCCCGCCGGAAGAGTTTTCTTTAAGGTGGTACGAAAATATTTTTAATGTGGAAATGTTTTTGGTCGCTTTTAAAACTTCCATCCTTGTTTCACTCGGAGGCAATCTTTTGGCACTGTTACTGGGAGTGCCAGCTGCCTATGCATTGAGCCGATATGATTTTAAAGGGAAAAGCGTGATTAATGCATTTTTCGTTTCGCCAATATTAATTCCGGGAATTGTGCTGGGCTTTGCATTTTTACGTTATATTGTCGGAACTTATCAGCTTCCGATATATGCGGCCCTGTTTGTTGGACATACTGTTATCATGCTGCCGTTCATCATCCGTGTGATTTCTTCAAGCTTATCAAACTTTGACTTTTCCATTGAAGAAGCGGCGGAGAGTCTCGGAGCCAGTAAATTGGGGACATTCTTTACAGTCGTCCTCCCGAATATAAAATCAGGAATTCTAGCGGCAGTCATGATCGCCTTCTTGGAATCCTTCAATAATGTAGACATTTCAGTTTATATGACAGGCCCTGGGGTAAGTACGTTTCCGATCCAGATGCTGACGTATGTAGAGAACTACTTCGATCCTACCATTTCGGCCATTTCCGTATTACTCATGTTCATAACGGCTTTCTTCATGTTTATAGTAGAACGGCTCATGGGCTTGTCTTATTTCACAAAACGATAAAGGAGGTAATGATGGATGGCTTTATTCACTTTACAAGATATATCTGTAGCTTATAACAAACAGAATATATTAAAGGATTTCAATCTTGAGATAGAAAAAGGGAAACTGGTATCCCTTCTTGGCCCGAGCGGCTGTGGGAAAACGACGACCCTGCGTTTAATTGCCGGGTTTTTACAGGCGAACGAAGGGAAGTTTTTATTTAAGGAAAAGGACTATACGAAAGTGCCCGTAAACAAGCGGAATTTTGGCTTTGTGTTCCAAAACTATGCATTATTCCCGCATTTGTCGATATTCGATAATATTGCATTCGGTCTCCGCCTTAGAAAGAATTCAAAAAGTGAAATTGAAAAAAAAGTGATGAATGTGCTCGAAATCGTTAATTTAAAAGGATTTGAAAAGAGATATCCCCAAGAGCTTTCCGGAGGCCAAAAGCAGCGGGTTGCGATTGCCAGGGCATTGGTGATTGAGCCGGACATCCTATTATTCGACGAGCCATTGAGTAATCTTGATGCGAACTTAAGGGTGAATATGAGAGTCGAGATTCGTCGTATCCAGCAAGAGCTGGGTATTACGACTGTGTATGTCTCCCATGACCAGGAAGAATGCTTTTCGATATCCGATCAGGTAGCGATCATGAATAAAGGGATCATCGAGCAGCTTAGTGACCCTGCCACCATTTACAAATATCCTGAAACCAAATTTGTCGCAGACTTCATCGGTTTTAAGAACTTCATTGAGTTTGATAAGCGGACGGATCATGAAGGCAAAATTGAACTGAATAAGTCTGGCTACTCATTTGTGCTGCACAAGGATGCACAGATGACCAATTCGACTGGAAAAATAGGCGCCATCAGACCGGACGATCTGTTGATTAGGGAAAAAGACAATGTTGGAGCGGTTCTGGAAAATAGTTTATCAGGCCGGGTTAAGGTAAGTACGTATCTGGGAAGAAGCTATCAATATGTCGTTGAAACGCCAATAGGGGATTTCACTGTGAACAAGGAAATGACGGAATCCTACCGGACGGGTCAGGAAATCATCCTTGAAATTCCGAGAAACCAGATGGTGCTTGTTGACTAGCTTAGGAGGGTAAGTTATGCGAATGGATATGCTTGTAAGAGATATCAACGTGTTTAACAGCTATTTTAAAAGATTCATTAAAGGGAATGCAGCCATCAAGGATGGAAAGTTCTATTATATTGGAGAACGGGAATTGGATGCCTTCGAGCCGGATAGAATCGTCGATGGACAGGGGAAGTATATGGTTCCAGGTCTGATCGATATCCATCTCCACATTGAAAGTACAATGGTCACGCCGGCCACGTTTTCCTACGGGTTAATTAAAAACGGCGTGACGACGATCGTGCCGGAACCGCATGAAATGGCCAATGTTTTCGGAATTTCCGGTGTGAAGGAAATGATCAAAGCGAGTAAAGATTGCGTAGCGGATATGTTTTATGCCATCCCGAGTTCTGTTCCTGCGACATCGATGGAAACGACAGGCGGTTCTATCGAAATAGGCGACATAGATGAATTGATGCAAACAGAGGACATTATATGCCTCGGCGAGATCATGAATTACTATGAGGTCATATCCGACCCGGATTGCAAGACGAACCGGATCTTGTCCCATATCCGTTCCCGCTATCCAAATCTGATCATAGAGGGGCACGTTCCAAAGCTGCTCGACTTGGACTTGCAAAAGATTATTTATGCCGGAGTGAATTCAGATCATACACACCAGACCGTGGAAGGGATGGATGCGAGGATCGCAGCCGGAATGTTTATTGAGATTCAAGAAAAATCAATGACTGAAGAAGTGATCGAGTACTTGAAGGAAAAGCAGGTGGATGAGCATTTCTGCTTTGTCACCGATGACGTCATGACCGACTCTTTCCAAAAAAGAGGACACCTGAATGTCCTTTTGAAGAAAGCCATTCAAATGGGCATGTCCCCGGAAAAAGCCATCTATGCATGCACATATACACCTGCACAGCGGATGAGGATGTATGACCGCGGCGCCATTGCGCCAGGAAAAGCGGCAGATTTTCTACTTGTATCCAACTTGGAAACATTTGATATTGAACAAGTATACAAAAAAGGCGAGCTAGTCTATGAATCTTCCCGGCCATATGTGCAAGAAGTGAAGGAAAGGCAATTTCCTGAGCATTTCTATCAAAGTGTGAAACTAGCGGAACTTACTGAAAACGATTTTAACATCCCAATTTCAGACAAGCATGGACACAGCAAGTGCCGGATTATCAACGTGCAGAATGGTTCCACTTTCACAACGGAAACCCATGATTTTATTGATGGGAAGAATGGTGAATTATGCTGGGAAGAAAGCCCTTATGGTTTAATCGCAACATTCGAGCGATACGGGAAAAACGGCAACAGGGCGCACGGGTTAATCGCCGGCGATGTTTTGAAGCGGGGAGCGGTTGCCACAACCTATTCGCATGATAACCATAATCTTTTGGTGATTGGCCATAACAAGCAGGATATGCTGCTTGCCGCTAACGAAGTGATAAAGAAGCAAGGCGGAGTCTGTTGCGTAGAAGATGGCAAGGTCCTATCCATGATACCTCTTCCTGTAGGGGGCATCCTTTCCGAAGAGCCAATGGACATCGTATCCGAACAGGTTCAGCACCTGACAGATGCACTTAAATCGTTAGGCTACGAACATTATAATGTCATCATGTCATTAAGCACCTTATCGCTTCCTGTCAGCCCAGCCCTGAAAATAACCGACCATGGATTGATCAACGTGAATGAAGGGAAAATAGTCCCTCTCATAATGAATGATGAAGCTTAAACTGCAAAGGGGATTATCCAATGGATAATCCCCTATTCTTAATGACTTACAGGACGGACTCATTTCGTCATTACGTATCATATGTCTAGTTACTTAGGAGATATTGTTCAAATGTTAGCTGCACTTTTAAATAAAGGGAATTAATCTACTCTAGAGTAGAAGGGGGAGAATACATCCTCTAATATTTGTTTACATATATTTTCCATAATGTGAAAGATATGATAAAATAGAGGGACAACTGAGGATAGAGTGGAAGGTCACAGTTTTGCTTTTCCATCTAATTATAGATGGGGAAGGAGGTGACCTCATGATTCATTTCTTATTGAACTTAATTGCAGATATGGGTAAAGAGATAATTGTTGCTGTAGCAACCAGTCTAATCCTGTCTGTGTTCGCCAAGAAAATGAAAAAGAACCACTCATCCTCCCAAGATGGCAATGGTTCTTCTTCTGATTCTTCTGATTAAGAGTTATTAGTTGTGACCAACCACTCTTGCTAGTTGTCAGCCTCATGTTAGCGCATGGGGCTGTTTTTAGTTTATGTTAATATAAGGATAACATACCCAAATTTTAAAGTAAATATTCAGACACTGAAAAGGGGAGTTACTGAAGCATTATGGCTGTTAAAGCCAATATCCCCTTTTGCTTTACATGAATGGATTCGAAGGACGGCAAAAAAATGAATTGACTCTTTCTTACTGATATGGTATATTAATTCCAATCTAAGAAAAGGTGTGGTGTTTTATGTCGGGAGTAGGTATCAACTAATTTAGTTGAATAAGGTATTTAATCACTGATTGGTCAGTGGATTAAGTATGCCTTTTTTCACAGTGTAATTATGCATTGTGAATACCTACCTTAAGACTGCTTCCTTTTCCATAAATCGTGTAACATGTAGGTGTTACGACGAAAAGCATGGTGGGATTTGTCCTATCATGCTTTTTTGTGTACGCAGGTCTATTCGAGCTGCCTTATTTGTTAACGATTTTAGGTCCTTATCTATAGATAAGACCGATGCCCGCAGGAGCTTTCTACTCAAATGGCTTGTTCATTTGTAAAGGTAGGGGGACCATTGCGGGCATTTTTTGGATTCGGGAATTTTAATCACTCACTCATTCAAGGGGGATCATTAGATGAATACAATGACTTATGAAAAATTACAATATATCCAACTCAAGGAAATGGTGAAAAACCATTGCGTAAGCGGTTTAGGAAAAGCATTATTGGATCAGCTTAAGCCTAGCAGCAATTTGAAGGTCGTTAAAAATCGTTTGAACGAGACTACGGAGGCTAGGAACTTACTGAATGCGGAAAGCCATATTCCCTTAAAAGGAATTTCACATATTGGCCTCCATATCGACAAACTGGAAAAAGGAATGATTTTGGAGCCGTCAGAGTTAGTGGCGATAGCAGACTTCTTAAGAGGCTGCAGGAATATCAAGAAATTCATGACCGATAAAGAGTTCTTTGCACCAACACTGCATTCCTACGCCCGCTCCATGACTGAATTCAGGAGCATTGAAGAAGAAATCCAATTCACCATCAAAGGAAATGCTGTTGTTTCCGAAGCCAGCAAGGATCTTAAACGGATCAGGAACCAAATCATCAAGACAGAAGGTAAAATAGAGGAACGACTGAATAAGTTCTTGAAGAGCGGAGCCAATAAAGAGTTCATTCAGGAATTTTTCATCAGTAAAAAGGATGATCGCTACACCATCCCGATCAAAGCCTCCTATAAAAATCAAGTGGCTGGAACTATTGTGGAAGTATCTGCAAAAGGGGCTACCGTGTTCATTGAACCTGCCTCGGTAACGAAATTGAATGTAGAATTGGCCAGTTTAAAAGCGGAGGAATCGATGGAAGAGTATCAACTTTTGGCCACATTATCCGGAACGGTTTTCGAACAGCTGAAACCGATCAAGATAAACATCGAGTTAATCAGTCAATATGACATGATCTTCGCAAAAGCCAAGTTCAGTAAAAGCATGGATGCCATCGAACCGAAAATCAATGATCATGGTTATATTAAATTAAAGGGCTGTAAACATCCCCTTTTGCCGCAAGACAGCGTACCTTTGGATTTTGAAATCGGTAGGGACTATCGCAGCTTGATTATTACCGGCCCTAATGCCGGGGGTAAAACGGTCGTCCTGAAAACGATCGGCATCCTTACATTGGCCGTCATGTCAGGACTGCATGTTGCCGGGAAAGAGGGGACGGAGCTTGCCGTCTTCGATCAGGTATTCGTCGATATCGGTGATAACCAAAGCATTGAAAATGCACTGAGCACATTTTCGTCGCATATGAAAAACATCTCGGAAATCATGGGGGCATTAACCAATAACTCATTGCTGCTGTTCGATGAAATCGGGAGCGGAACGGAACCGAATGAAGGCGCCGCGTTAGCAATTGCCATCCTTGAGGAATTTTATCAGAGGGGCTGCATTACCGTTGCGACGACCCATTATGGTGAAATCAAGCGCTATTCGGAAATACACAGTGATTTCATGAATGCGGCCATGCAATTCAATAGTGAAACACTTGAGCCAAAGTATAAGCTGTTGATCGGTCAATCCGGGGAAAGCAATGCCTTGTGGATAGCGAAGAAAATGAATGTGCGTGAAAAGGTTTTGCAAAAGGCAAAGCTATATATCGACAATAAAGACTATGACCTGGAGTGTGTCCAGGAAGGTAAAATCAAAAAAGCGAAGCCAGCGGCCGTTCCTAAGGAGGCATCGTATGAATATGAAGTCGGCGACAAAGTGAAGGTAAGCGAACTGAATGGATATGGGATCGTTTATAAGAAAAAGGATTCATACAATAATGTCACCGTTCTTATCGAAGATACCTTCAAGGAGGTTCATGCCAATAGGCTGGAGCTTGAAATAAAGGCCATCGATTTATATCCTGAAGGCTATGATCTCAATTCCCTATTTGTCAGTTACAAAGAAAGGAAATTGAACCACGACCTTGACAGGGGATCAAAAAAGGCGCTAAAGAATGTAGCAGCGGATATACGGAAGAAACTTGGTGAATGACCGATAATTAATGAAATGGTATTTGGAGGTTGTAAAAAAACGACATCGGCAGGGTATGAGTTCTGTTTTAACAGGGCTCATACCCTTTAATTTTGTCTTACTTTCTCGTGTGAAGAAGGAAGGATTAGGCTCTAGACGCAGATATAAAAGGTATAAACAATCAAAATCAATTAGAGTTGAAAGATAAAATAAGAAAGGGATACATACATCATCTGAAAGGTTGTTAGTATCACCTAGGTGTGACATATTCATTTAAATCAACATTAGTTGAAATTCCTTCTATTTTTTCTGTAGCCAATACATTTTCAAGTATGGGTTCTTCGCTTGCAAAACCACTTATAGATGTTAGTGAACTGCACAATAACATTAAAACTGTTAGTATAGATACCTTCTTAAAGAATGACATTTTACTCCCCCTTTAGTAAATTATTTAACCCATAAAATCTCAGAAATTGGAGCTTCCTTTTTCAGGGTAAACTGGTATTCCAAATATATAGAATGATAATCACATATTTACTTACCCTTGTTTTCACATTAAACTATTTTTTTTTGTTCGTGGGTTCCAAAAATGACCAGTGTAATTTCAGAAATGAAACGGATCTCCGCGGAAGCGATGTCACCGTCCTTTTCGAAGATACCTTCAAGGAGGTTCACGCCAATAAGCTCGAGCTTGAAATAAAGGCCGTCGATTTATACCCTGAAGGCTATGATCTCAATACTTTATTTGTCAGTTACAAAGAAAGGAAATTGAACCACGACCTTGACAGGGGATCAAAAAAGGCGCTAAAGAATGTAGCAGCGGATATACGGAAGAAACTTGGTGAATAGTACGATCATCTAATATGCAAAAAAGCCTCTCTAAATGAGAGGCTTTTTTGCGTTGTATTGCCAAAAGTCTATTTTATTGAGTTCTTTTATTTCTATCATTATATAGATTGATTAATTCTGCATTTTGCTCATTCATTTTTTTCACATTCTTATTAATCGTTGCCAATTCCCATAGTACAGCTAATCCAAAGATTAGCATAAGCGTTAATAAATCCATTGTTGCCCTCCTATTGATGTTTTGTACCTTTATGTTTAAACGATTCTCTTTACTTTCCTTGGATTCAATTCCTCAACTTGGGAAGGCGAGTTTTTTCTTTGATAATAATTGTTTTGAATCAATGCATATATCACTAAAAAAGTTCCCAGTAATTCGAATGATGATAGTGATCCTCCTTGGATGAAAACGATGGCCAACGTGGTTATTGGCACTAAATTAATAAATAGGATTCCATTGATCGGCGTTAAAAGTTTTATGCCTAAATTCCAGCTTAAAAGGGCTATGGCACCGGGGAAAATAATCATGAAAATCATTTCGCCATAAATGGATTGCATAACCTCTGCTGTAGGGACAGACAGGCCCAGTACACTTGCAAATAATGTAATGATTCCTGATACCGAAGTTCCTAAAATACATGTTAAAGTCGAATAGCGGAGTGTTGACCATCCATTGAATTGGTTGCCGCCCATCGTATATATAACCCAGCCGATAACCCCGATGAGAATGAAAAGTAGAGGAATGATGCTATCTTTCAATGATAATAGGAATGATAATTTGCCACTTGTAATGACAAGAATGGCCCCAATTAAGGCAAGGAGCATACTGGCGATGTTATATTTCATGGGTTTGGAATTTTTGAAAACCCACATTATTAAAATTGAGATCATGGGCATTAATGATTCCATGATGGAAGCAACAATTACCCCGTTATGTCCCAGTAAGTCCTGACCTGCGAAAATGAGAAAGTTATATACTGTAAAAGCCATCGTTCCGAAAAACAATAAACTCTTTCCTTGCCCTTCCAGCTTAAATGACTCCTTCCCCTCTTTCATTAAAAGTAATATCCCTAAAATTACGCTAACAGCTAAATATCGCAAAAAAGAGAAATAAAAAGGATCAATATACATTAATGCCCTTTCTGCAACTGGAAACATGGCTCCCCAGGAAATACTGGCTGTCAAACATAAAAGTGCACCGATTAAAACTTGATTTTTTTTCATAAAAGCTTCCCCTCAAAAAATAATGATTGATTAAATTCCTATACACACCTTATGATAAAGTCATTATCATGTAAAATGACTTAAAATGAATATAATCATCATTATTAATGATAGTTGAGAAAGGGGGTCACTTTTATGGAAATAAGGGATTTGCAAATATTCCAGTGCGTCGCTAAATATGGCAGCATAAGTAAGGCGGCTGTTGAGTTGAATTACGTCCAATCCAATGTAACGGCGAGGATTAAGCATTTAGAGCAGGAGTTACGGACGCCTTTATTCAATAGACATAAACGTGGTATGTCATTAACTGCAGAGGCTCGAAAAATGTTGGAGTATGTAAACAAAATTTTGCTTGATGTTGAAGAACTCAAGCAAGTATTCCTGGATAGTGAAACACCTACAGGGATATTGAACATAGGTACAGTTGAAACGGTCACCGATCTTCCCAAGATTCTAGCCTCTTATCATAAACAGTATCCAAATGTTGATTTATCCATAAAGGCGGGGTTAACAGAAGACCTAATTAAAGATGTCATTGAACATAGGTTGGATGGAGCTTTCGTTACAGGACCGATTAAACATCCGCTCATTCAGCCATATGATGTGTGTACAGAAAAACTTGTATTGGTTACAAGAAATGAAACATTTGACCTTGAAGAAATTATAACAGAACCATTTTTGGTATTCAGTCAGGGTTGTGGCTATCGCTCTAAACTGGAACAATGGCTGAAAGAAGAAGAAGTGATGCCCAAAAGGATCATGGAGTTCAATGTATTGGAAACGATCTTAACCAGCGTAACTCTCGGTCTTGGCATTACCCTCGTACCACAATCAGCGGTAAATCACCTTGCAGCCAATGAAAAAGTGCACGTGCATGCAATTCCGGAAGAGTACGGCAATATTTCGACTGTCTTCATTCACCGTAAAGATGCTTATATGACAAACTCCATGCAAAGCTTCTTGCAAACGATTGAAGTTCATCATGAAGACCGATTTAAGCAAAGTCCTGGAACCACTCCTGAGCTAGTATGAAGGAAGGGGAGCATCATATCTCTGTACATAGAATGATTGAGGATCGCTGAAACCGTTGATTATTAGGCTGCGAAACTATTAGGGGTGGCGAAAACTTATGGATGAGAAAGATTGTTTAATTTTGCAATATTTATACCAAGACCAGAATCTGACAAAAGCTGCGGAGCGGCTTTACATGACCCAGCCTGCATTAACGTACCGCGTAAGGCAAATTGAAAAGGAATTCCAAACTGAAATATTGTCCAAGAACGGAAAAAACATTAAAATGACACCAGCTGGAGAATATTTGGTAAGCTATGCAAAAAAAATGCTCATAGATTTACGTCAAACCAAAGAGTATTTATTGAATATGGGAAGTGAAACAAAGGGTAGTTTGAAGTTAGGGATAAGCAGCCATTTCGGTCTTTATAACCTGCCTTCCATTTTACAAGATTACATGGTCAATTGTCCTATGGTCCATTTAAATGTTGATACGGGCTTCAGTACGGAAATGATGGAATTGCTCATGCAAGGGGAGATCGATGTTGCGATTGTAAAAGGCGATTATGAATGGTTCGATGAAAAACATCTTCTTGCGGAAGAAAATATATGCATCATTTCAAAAGATGAGATACCTGTTGATAGCCTTCCGGGATTGCCGATGATTAATCGTAAAGAACCGAATGTTTTGCTGAAATATAGAAATATATCGCAAATTCCTTCTGAAATGAGTATCGATCATTGGTGGAATGAAAGGTTTACATCACCTCCTTTGATGATGATGCAAGTGGATAGCTATGAGACATGCAGAGAAATGGTAAAAAGAGGGCTTGGGTATGCCATTATTCCTCGTGTTTTTTTGCAAGAAAATGATGACTTGTTTTCCCATGATTTGATTTTAAAAAATGGTGAAGAACTAAAAAGAAGAACATGGATGCTATACCGGCAATCATCTTTACAATTAGCCAGTGTTTCCAAGTTTGTGAGTGAAATCAAAAAGCTATATTGCTAAACGGAGATAATGATTGTTCTTCTTTCAGACTGTGGGCAAACTCGAAGAAAAGCGAGTTTGCCTGCAGTTTTTTTATTAAAGGCTATGTTAAAGAGTGTTGTTGATCATCTTGATGAACTAACGGGGCATGTTAGTGCCATAAGACGGGTTGAAAAATCCAGCTCTCTTTTAAGTCGCTCTTGAGAAATATTATTCAGCTAAGAAAAGTAAAAAATAAAAATCCATCCCTGAAAAGCTTCAAGGATGGATTTCAGACAAACACCAAGATCCTTAGGGTGTCTCTTGGATAAATCTTATTATGGTCTATAGAAAGGTAAGTTATCCAGGTTATTACGTAAAACGAACATAATATATAGAATAAGAGAATGTGCTTATAAACGGGAACAAAATCCGGCTGCCATAATTGGTGGCTTTTTATTTGATTAAAGTGCAGATTTGGTCTTTATATAGAGGGGGGAATCGAGGTGCCCCCTTATTACTAAGGTTCCTTTCGAATTAATATAAATGGACTGTGTAATGGACTGAAAAAAAAGAAATTTTCTATACACGCTTTGACCTTTTTAGGCTGTATCTATGGTATTCATGAAATATTTATAGATGGTATACAAGGTATTTTTCAAAAATAGTAGGAATGCTATCCATCATTTTATCAACATGGGTATTTGCTTCATGAATAACGTCTTTGAAAGACAAAGCTGGTCGATAATTGCCTTCTTATTCAGTATATAAATTTTAAGACTATTCGCTTCAAATAAGTAGACGTGTTTCCCTACTTAAGACAATCAGAAGTGGTTCTCGAAAGGGGGATTTAATTTGAAGAACTTTATTGTTTGTTATACCTTGGAAAATGATATTAAACGAGAAAAAATAATAAAAGGGCCAGATGTAAAGAAGGAAGACGTTCTACAAGATGTATTAGATAAGATAGTACGAAGTAATTACTTTATTGCGAAAACCGACCAAGGAGAGTATAGGATAAATTCTTCCTTAATACGTTATATACAGGTTTTGCATGAAATGCATTGTATTAAATACCATACTGATCATCAATGACCAGTGAGTAAATAAAAGGTTATTTCTTTGCAAAGTTTTCTTCAATTTTGTTGAGTAACTTGAATATGGGAGAGAAGATTAATGTCAGAAACGTATCGTTCTCGTCAGGAACGAAAACAAGTGGAAAAAACAAAACAAGATCAAAAAAAAGGTAAAAACTCCCCTAAAAGAAGGTCTTTCTTGAAAAAAGTTTTACTTTGGTGCTTACTGTTAGGTGTTGTTTCAATTGGAATAGGGGCAGTTACGGTTACAGCAATGATTAAGGATGCACCTAAAATAGATGCTTCAAAACTAGTCGATCCGCTTTCTACCAAATTATACGATAAAAACGGGAATTTCCTTTACGAATATGGTAAAGAAAAGCGGACAAAAATTAAGTATTCTCAAGTTCCAAAAATGTTGGAACATGCTTTCATTGCCACGGAGGATGCACATTTTTATGAACACAATGGCATTGATATAAAAGGAACTGCGAGAGCAATCTTCAAGAACCTAAAAGGGGATTTCGGATCTCAAGGCGGAAGTACGATTACACAGCAGGTCATCAAAAACTCCTTTTTGTCCCCACAGAAAACAATAAAGCGAAAGGTACAGGAATGGAGTTTGGCATATCAGCTTGAGCAAAAGTATTCTAAACATGAAATCTTAATGATGTATTTAAATAAGATCTACCTTGGAGACGGGGCATATGGTGTAGCAGCTGCCGCCAAAAATTACTACGGAATCGATGCCGATCATCTAAATAAATTAACGCTTCCGCAGGCCGCTATGTTGGCGGGGCTCCCACAGAGTCCAAGTTATTACGATCCCACTGAACCCGAACATGTGAAAGCTGCAACAAATCGTCGAAATATTGTTTTAGAAGCCATGTATAAACAAGGGTATATTACGAAAAAGCAATTGGAGGATGCAAAGAAGGTTCCAGTTACATCAGGACTTGTTCCAAAAAAGAAACAACATGGAATGCCGTACGAGGCGTTTTTGGACGCTGTTGTAAAAGAAGTTGAAAGAAAGCTGAAAAATGTAGATATCAGTTCGGATGGATTATCTATTTATACGACGCTAGATCCAAAAGCTCAGACCTTTGCGGACAAAATAATGAACACCGATACGATTATTTCTTATCCAAATGACAATTTTCAAGGAGCCTTCGTATTTTTAGATACAAAAACAGGAGAAGTTCGAGCTATTGGAAGCGGTCGAAACCAATATAAAGCTTCCTTCCGAGGCAACAACTTTGCGGTTGATATTAAACGTCAACCAGGATCTACTTTCAAGCCAGTCTTTGATTATGGTCCGGCTATTGAAAATTCAAAATGGTCTACAGCACACCAAATTAATGATCATGAGATAACCTACTCAAATGGTCAATCTATTTCTAACTGGGATCATCAATATCACGGAATGTTGTCGATTAGAACAGCACTTCAATGGTCATACAATATTCCAGCACTCCTTACCCTTCAAGAAGTAGGGATGGATAAAGCACAAAACTTTGCAGAAAATCTGGGTATTACTTTTAATAATAATAAGGTGTACGAATCATATGCGATTGGAAGTAATACGGTTAATCCATTAGAGCTGGCAGGGGCATATAGTGCTTTTGGAAATAACGGTGAATACAATACACCACATTTTGTTCGTAAAGTTGTCTATCCTGATGGCAGAGTTGTTAATTTAACTCCAAAGCCAAAACGTGTTATGCATGACTACACAGCTTATTTGGTGACGGATATGTTACGGACAGTCGTAAAATCTGGTACAGGAAAAACAGCAGATGTCCTTGGACTAGATGTGGCTGGAAAAACTGGCACAACCAATTTTGACAGTAAAACCAGAGCACAATATGGATATCCATCCGGTTCGGTAAATGATAGTTGGTTCGCTGGTTATACACCGCAATACACTATGGCGGTTTGGACTGGATATACTAAAAATGGTCCGGGTAATTATATGGATGGAAATATAACTAAAATCTCGCACCAAATGTTTAAGGTCATGCTGGAAGCGTTTGGAACAGACCGGAGTAGCTTCCAACAGCCTAGTGATGTATACCAGGTGAATAATGAACTGTTCATTAAAGGTGCAAATCCTGAAGAAGCTCCACCAGTTACAAAAAATAATAAAGATAAACCATTTGATATTGATGGAAATAAAGAGGATAAACAACATAAACAAGAGGAAGAGAAATATAAACAAAAGGAAGAGGAAAAGAAACACAAACAAAAGGAAGAGAAGCATAAACAAAAAGAAGAGAAGCATAAACAACAAGAGGAAAAGAAACACAATCAATAAAGATTTTTAGGATGGGATCGCATTGGTTCCATCCTTTTTTTTGATACACGTAAGAGAATGTGAAGGTTTCTTCTTAAACTATAGGGTGCGTTAGTTCCATAGGATGCACTAAAGAAGATCACTTATTAGGTGGTCTCTTTTATTTGTTCAAAAATCAACATTAATCTTTAGCAAAGCCTTATTAAAAAAACGTTCCAGTTGATTTCAGAAATCCGCTCCCTTTCCGCCGACTGTCTGCCAAGCCGCATCAAAGCAAGCGCCTGTGGGGTATCGGCTAGCCAGCTATTCGGCAGGAGTGTCGCAGATTTCTTCAAACTAGTGAGGGTTCCATCCATATAAAACAGTAAAAAATCATGGATTATAACCAATTCTTGTTTTGAAATTATGGTAATCCCCAAGTATTGATTCCGTAATTCGCTCCTTGCTGATTCAAGATGAGACACAATCCGAACCCTCCTTTTGCGTTCATTGTTAACAGAAAGTTCAATTAATTTTTAAATATTCATGGTTGTTACTATTTAAACTATAAAAGAATTTTTTAGTATCATAAAAAAACCTTAATTTTACTTATCATTAAAGTGAACGTAATATTTAAAAATAAACATTTAATTTTCTGAATATTTTGGAGGTTGTATATTTATGTCAATGAATGTTGTGGAAGGAAAGAAATCTATTCAAGTGGCTGTTGATGCCCGTGATGCTGAATTACGTGAGCTAGCATTAAACATTCATGCTCATCCAGAACTTAGTTTCCAAGAGTACCAGGCAATGAAATGGTTGATAGAGCCTTTAGAGACGGCGGGCTTCTCGGTTGAAAAAGGGGTTGCTAATTTAGAAACTTCATTCAGGGCAACATGGGAGGGGCACCCCGGCGGTCCGACGATTGCCATTTTAGCTGAATATGATGCACTGGCAGGACTTGGCCATGGATGTGGCCATAATATTATTGGAACATCAGCAATTGGAGCAGCATTAGCATTGAAAGATGCTCACCCTGACCTTCCGGGGAAAATCGTCGTATTAGGGACGCCTGCGGAAGAGGAAGGCGGAGGGAAAATTTTAATGGTAGAGGATGGCATTTTCGATGATGTGGATGTAGCCATGATGTGTCATCCGCAAAAACAGACAATGGTATTGCGTGGGGGTCTGGCATGTGTGGATGCATCTTTTAAGTTTTATGGAAAAGCCTCTCATGCGTCTTCTGCTCCGGAAAAAGGAATTAGTGCTCTTGATGCAGTCATTAATACTTTTGTTGCCATCAATTCCTTACGTCAATTTTTAAAAGATGATGTGAGAATCCATGGGATCATTACAAAGGGCGGGGATGCAACAAATGTAGTTCCTGCCTATTGCCAGGCTGAGTTTTTACTGAGAGCAAGCACTGTGGAAGAGTTAAATGTTGTTCGTGAGAAAGTATATGCTGCAGCTCGTCATGCTACAGAAGCTGTCAGTGCCAGAATCGAGATAACCGAAGGGCTGATATATGCTGAACGAAATAATAATAAAGCGCTAGCCGCCTTATTTAAAGACAACCTGGAGTTGTTAGGGGAGGTAGTATGTGACCCGCCTGCAAAAGGGGGAATCGGTTCATCGGATATTGGTAATGTTGGACAAGTAACTGCAACGATTCATCCGTATATCAAAATAACGGATGACGCAATAACCCATACTCCGGAGTTTGTACAAGCAGCAGCATCGGAGAGCGGGATGATCGGATTGAATAAAGCGGCAAAGGCATTAGCGATGACGGCATACGAAGTATGTATGAACCCTCAATATATTCAAGGAATTCGGGGAGAATTCGAAGCATGGAAAGCTACTAAATCATGTAATGGAAGATAAAGAAAGCTTCCATTTTGCGGGGTGGATCCAGGAAATACAGGTGGAAATAATGTTGAAGGTGGTACGGGAAAATGAGTAAAGTGAGCGTCGGAAAAATAAAGAGTGAACCCCCATTCAAAAAAAGCAAAATAAAAATGCCACACACATTTGTAATTATTATTTGTATGATCCTGATTGCAGCTGCATTAAGTTATTTAGTACCCGCAGGTGAGTTTGACAGAGTGGAAGATAAAAAAACAGGCAATACGGTAGTAGTGGAAAACTCTTACCATTCTGTAGAGAACAACCCCATTGGTATATTCGAAGTCCCTTTAGCGATCGTTCATGGCCTTATTGATGCAAGTGATACGGTTTTCTTTATTTTCATTGTCGGTGGAGTATTTCAAATCATTAATTCCACAGGTACGATTGAAGCCGTGGCTGCGAGGGTTGGAAAGACTTTCATGAACCAAGGAATCGTCATTATTCCTATTTTTTTAACTCTATTTTCAATTGGGGGATTCACGATTGGAATGTCAGCTGAAGTGATGGCATTTGTGCCAATTGGCATCGCCGTTGCAAGGTCATTAGGCTATGATGCCATGACTGGAACAGCGATGGTGACGCTTGGCGCAGCGGTCGGATTTACAGCTGGACTCCTTAATCCTTTCAATGTAGGAATCGCTCAAGCCATTGCTGAAATTCCGATGTTTTCCGGAATGTGGTTACGGGGAATCATCTTGGTGGTTTTACTAATTGTCACGAGTTTTTATATCATTAAATATGCAAAAAAAGTGCAAAAAAATCCACAAGCCGGTATTGTATATGACTTAGAAAAAGAAGAAAAGCATGAGAATTTGGATATATCCACTTTATCCTCCATGAAGCTCAATCATTACTTAACGATATTTGCCGTGTTGATAGGATTTAGCTTCTTAATTTGGGGTGTTTCCAAAAAAGGCTGGTGGATGGAAGAATTAGCTGCATTTTTCTTAACATTAGGTGTGATTGTTGGCTTTATATCTAAATATGGGCCGAGCAAAATTGCCAGTGAGTTTGTTCAGGGGGCAAGGGATATTACTTTCGGGGCCTTTATTGTTGGTCTGGCAAAAGGTGTAGTCGTAGTGTTGGAGCAAGGGCATGTCATCGATTCAGTTGTAAACGGACTTGCATCAACAGTAGGCCATTTGCCAAGTTCGATCCAAGTTCTTGGCATGTATATATTTCAGACAATCATGAATGTGTTCATTACTTCAGGAACGGGTATGGCAGCAACGACCATGCCGATTTTAACACCGCTTTCCGACCTGATCGGTGTTACGAGACAAACGACCATCCTTACTTATCAGTTAGGAGATGGTCTTTCAAACTGTATTCTCCCTACCTCTGCCATGCTTATGGGAAGTTTAGCAGTCTCTAAAATTAAATATCAAGAATGGGTAAAATTCTTCTGGCCTTTGTTATTGATATGGATTGTAATAGGTGCTGTATTTATTTTAATAGCAGATTTCATTCGATATTAAATATGGTAAGTGGTGAATTCGGTTATATATGCCTGGATATACTGAACAAGAACGAATCGAGCAGCTCTTTGGCTGCTCTTTTTTATGTTGTTTGAATTAAACTATATCAATTTTAGAATGAATGCTTTATACCAGGTGAAGAAGGATAAATGATTGATTTAGAGAATAATTATGGAAAGGGTCATACGTTCTCGAAAATGAATTTGATAGAAAATAGGTGAAGAAAGTGGAGTTGGATACATTATATAAGACATATCAACCTTTTCTTTTTTCCATCGCATACCGGATGCTTGGATCGATTACCGACGCAGAAGATATCGTTCATGATTTGTTCCTGCAGCTTAAGCTTGATACCGACCAAATTAAGGACATGAAAGCATATCTTGCGAAAATGACGACAAATCGCTGTCTAAACTTTTTAAAATCAGCCCGTAAGAGAAGAGAGGTTTACACAGGACCTTGGCTGCCTGAACCTCGGGTAAACGAAACAGAGCAGTTAGATAAGGTTGTAACAGATGAAACGGTTGCTTATGCCTTCCTCGTTTTGCTGGAACAGCTGTCACCTGTTGAAAGAGCGGTGTTCGTGCTTAGAGAAGCATTCGCTTACAGCTATGAGGATATTGCCGAGATGCTGGAAAAGAATGAAGTGAACTGCAGAAAGATCTACAGCCGGGCTAAGCGGAAATTAAAGAATGATATGCCAGTCCTTACGGAGGATACAAAACATGTCGATCTTTTGGCAAAAACATTCATAAAAGCATCAATGACAGGGAACTTTGAGGAGTTTTTGGATATCCTTACAGAAGATGTCGTTCTTGTCACTGATGGCGGAGGAAAAGTGCTTTCTGCTTTAAATCCAATTGTAAACAAACAGCGCGTATCCTCCTTTCTTAAAGGAGTTTCTGCTAAAGGAGGTTTCATAGGAGAGCTTCTTCCGGTGATGGTCAATGGTCAGGAAGGAATTTTGCAAATGAAAGACGGGCAGCCTATCAAAGTCATCTGCTTTGAATTAGATCCAAAACAAGAAAATATCCGGAAAATCTTCATTGTTTCAAATCCGGATAAATTAACTCATATTCCTGTTCCTTAATAGGATGGACTGAGGGCTCTCTTTTTGGTATGTCACAAATCAATCCTCTATTTTGTCTTATAAGTGAAACCTAAAAAGATTTAATGGAGGAGATAGACATGGAACAACGCATTAACTACATGAAAACAAATCGGGAAGTAGTCAAATTGATGATGGAACTCGAGGAGTACAAGAAAACAACGGAAATCGATAGCAAGTTAATCGAATTGATTAAAATTCGTGCGTCTCAAATCAACGGCTGTGCGTACTGCTTGGATATGCACACAAAGGATGCCCGGGCAATGGGTGAAACGGAACAAAGAATTTACTGTTTGAGTGCTTGGCGTGAATCGCCGTTCTATCTTGAGTCTGAAAGGGCAGCGCTGGAATTGACGGAAGCGGTCACGGCCATTTCTGCAAATGGTGTCCCTGATGATCTGTATGAGCGGGTCCGCCTTCACTTTGATGAAAAACAATATATCGATCTCGTTACCATAATCATCACGATCAACGGCTGGAACCGATTGGCCATTTCAGCCAGAAGCATACCCGGACACTATAAGCCTGTAATGGAAAAATGATTTTGAACAAAAAAACCCCTTGCATTGATGCGAGGGGTTTTTATTTAGCTTTTTAGCGGAAAGGTAATCCTCAGTTTTTTTAATAAACCTCTGTATAGTCAAATTTGAACTATCAAGCAGATTAATGATTTCAACCATCTAATATAAACTTATAGTGAAATCTCATCATTTATTTTTCTTTTTTTGAATTTGAGCGATTAAGATAAGTACCATACCTAAAATAAACAACGAGATAAATATATTGAAAGATTTTACATAGCCTACTGGGAACAGTGCAGCACCAATTAATGATGTTATCCCTAGTGTATAAAAAATCCTGACTCCACTAATCTTAATTCCTCCTACTAAAAATAGCGGTTTTAAATCTTTATTTGATTAAGAATGTCATACAATTTATTTTCATAGTACAAGCTGATTAATTGTGATCTGGAGGTTATCTCTAATTCTTCAAACATTTTATTTACATAGTTACGAACTGTAGAAACACTTATATGCAGATTATCAGCTATTTCTTTATCTTTGAGACCTTGAGTTATATTCTTTATTATTCGCAATTCAACTTTATGTTGTTGCTCCCTGGTAATTAAAGATGATGTATCTGTTTTTATTATATCTTCAATTAATAATTTCTCACGATGCACATGTAACTCGTAGGAGATTTGATTAGCTAGCAATTCAGAAATCATTTTGAAATTTTCACTATCATCCGTTGTAATTATACCTACATATCCTTGCAATTCCTTATTTTTAATTTCATGGATGGGGGAAGATATGACACTAAAATCCTTCCCGTAGATTTGGTTTTTAGTTCTTACAGTAGTATTTTGCAATGTACTTAAAACAAATGCATTATTTTCAACAGATTCTTTTATAACCACTTTACATATATCTTCATTTTCAAAATTACTCTTAGAGTATAAAACATTTAGCTCTTTATCAAAGATAAATATAGAAGTTTCAAAATTAAATTTGAAATTCTTAATACTATTCAATACTTTTTTACTGATATAAATGATTTGATTTTTCAATTCCATATTCATACCTCATAGTTATAAAAGATAATATTTTTGGCATTTAAAAAGGGTGCGAAGGCACTGCATCTTTAACCCTTCAGGTTACCTTTTTTCATGAAATAACCTATTTATTCTCCTCGTTTAACAATAAACTATTTTTCAGTGTGATGGATTCCAAAAATGACGAATGCAAATTCAGAAATGATACCCGGGGGTGCAGATGTGGACTTTTCCGATAATTAACCTTTTTGACGAACCTACAAAGGTAATTTCGAAAGCGATAGAAAGGACATGTTTTGAAAAAAGATTAATCAAAACATGCCCTTTTTGTATTTAATAGAATTGCCCTAAAGCTTCTGTCCCACTAGATTTATTCTGCTCTAACTACTATTTTAGCTTTTTCTCCCGATATATTGATGAGAGGTATCTGAAGGCGTATGTCCCGAATGTGACATGTTTGTTTCCATGTTATTGTTTAGCGCCCCTAGGATTATCAGTGTTAATCGTAAAAACAAAATTCGACAAAGATTTCATGGCTGTTGTAAGATGAATGAAAAAGCCAGAAATGGGGTGAGTGAGTTGGTTCATTTATTACCGTCGCTGTTTGAAAAAGTGGGGATCATCGTGATTGCTGCATTCCTGCTTTCTTATATGAAACCCTTTCGGCAAATGATAGGCCATGAACATGAAATGTCGAAGAAAATCATGTTTATCGCACTTTTTGGAACTTTCGGCATCATAAGTAACTATACAGGAATTGAAATCGGGAATCATGCCATACCAGAGGGTGCTTGGCATACTGAGATAGCTCCGGATAATGCGATTGCCAACACAAGGATCATGGGTGTGGCAATCGGCGGTTTGCTGGGGGGACCATTTGTCGGTTTGGGCGTGGGTTTGATTGCGGGGCTTCACCGTTATTCTCTCGGGGGGTTTACAGCGGTGGCCTGTGCGATCGCAGCGATTTTGGCTGGAGTCTTATCGGGGTTTTTGGGAAAAAGGCGCCGAAAGCATGGGACGATCACCCCTTGGTTTGCCCTCCCTATTTGCATGGCCTTGGAAGCGATCCAAATGGGGATCATACTAGTGACGGCCAAACCATTTGAAAGGGCGTGGGAGCTCGTACAAGTAATCGGTCTCCCGATGATCATCATCAACGGGTTCGGCACTTTACTATTCATGCTCATCATTCAATCGATCACGAGGGAAGAAGCACGGACGCGGGCCGTGCAAACGAACCTTGCGTTCCTGATTGCGGATCAGACATTGCCCTATTTCCGGCAAGGGTTGAATCAATCTTCCTGTAAGAGAATTGCCCAAATCATCTTGGGGCTGACTGAAGCCGATGCCGTGGCCATTACCAATGAACATAGTGTACTTGCCCATGTGGGTGCTGCGTCCGATCACCATGTCCCGAAAGTGGGAATAGCGACAGGCTTAACGAAAAAGGCCCTTGAACAAGGCAAAATCATCGTGGCCAAAACAAAAAAGGACATTTATTGTTTTCATGATCAATGCCCATTGCAGGCGGCCGTAGTCCTGCCGTTGCAGGTACAACAGAAAACGGTGGGGACTTTGAAGATGTATTTCAAGCATCCGGATAAATTAAGCCAAGTGGAGCAAGAGCTAGCGGAAGGATTGGCGAAACTATTTTCCACTCAATTGGAGCTCGCTAAAGCGGAAATGCAAACGAAATTATTGAAAGATGCTGAAATTAAGGCCTTGCAGGCACAGGTCCATCCTCATTTTTTATTTAATGCAATCAATACGATATCCGTTTTATGCCGGATGGATGTCGAGAAGGCAAGAAATTTATTGTCGGAGCTCAGTGCCTTCTTTCGCTCAAATTTACAAGGGGCCCGTCAAATCCTGGTACCGCTTGAAAAGGAATTAGAGCATATCAACGCTTATTTATCACTGGAGCAGGCCCGTTTTCCAGATAAATATCATATCGATTATCGCATTGAGCCAAGGCTTAAGGAAGTCCTCATTCCTCCATTCACGTTACAGCCACTTGTTGAAAATGCGGTACACCATGCATTTCCACATGTGAAAAACAAAGGTGAAATCATCATACAGGCTTTTTTTAAAGACGATAAGATGCAGATTGTTGTGGCAGATAACGGGAAAGGGATTTCAAGCGGGAGATTAGATGAATTGGGTAAGCATGCTGTAGAATCGACTAAAGGTACAGGAACGGCGCTTCATAATATCAGTGAACGGCTGGATGGGATCTATAATGGTCAGGCCAGTCTCTCGATAGAAAGCGAAACGGGGCACGGAACACAAGTGAAAATATCAATACCACTCAACGAAAAAGGAGCATATGTCAACGATGATGAAAGCATTTATCGTAGAGGATGAACCACTGGCAAGAGATGAATTGAAATATTTACTGAAGAGAAGCAGGCAAGTAGACGTTGTGGGTGAGGCCGAAGGGATAGAAGATGCCATGAGGGATATTTCCCACCTTAAACCTGATCTTGTCTTTTTGGATATTGAGCTAGCAGAGGGGAATGGTCTCCAATTGGCTAAGCAATTAGCTGAACTTGACCCTGCACCTTCGCTCATTTTTGCGACCGCTTATGATGAGTTTGCCCTCCAAGCCTTCGAATTATATGCGTTTGATTATCTATTAAAGCCCTATAATGAAAATAGGATTCGTCAAACATTGGATAAGCTAATGAAGCAGCGTAAAAACAGGGAAGATGGACCCAGAACAGCACCTCCAGCCAGTCGGACGGCGGTGGAACAGACAGGTAAATTGGCTGTAGAGATAGATGATCGGATTGTTTTGATCGACCGGGACACTATTTTATTCATAGGACTCATAGAAGGAAAGACGATCATTAAAACCGAGGAAAATGAATATAAAATCGGTGACCCTCTCATCGTGCTTGAAAGGAAGCTGGACAATCGCTCATTTTTACGGGTTCATCGCGGTTTTATCGTGAATGTCATCCATATATCTGAAATACAGCCTTGGTTCAATTCTACTTATAACCTCATTATGAGTGACGGATCAAACATTCCGGTAAGCCGCACGTATGTGAAGGAGCTAAAGCAGCTAATCGGTTTTTAAAAATTTTCACAATTCTGCATTTTATCTTCTATATAATGCAGCCCATCCCTCATTATCTGCATTATAACTTGAAAACCCATTGAATCCGCTTTCATCGTGATATCATCAGTTTACGATGTAAGTAATAGAGGGGGTTCAAATATGAATGCGGTTCCAATCGTCATAGGCTCCATTTGTATATTAATGATTGCCTACCGTTTATACGGGACATTCATAGCACTTAAAGTATTAAAACTAGATGATTCCAAGCCGACTCCTGCCCATAAATTAGAGGATGGAAAAGATTATGTTCCAACAAATAAATGGGTGGCATTCGGCCACCATTTTGCAGCCATTGCAGCGGCTGGTCCATTGGTGGGCCCGATCCTTGCTGCACAATTCGGGTATTTACCAAGTTTATTATGGCTTTTAATCGGGGCTGTAATCGGGGGAGCCGTCCATGATGCCGTCGTGCTTTTCGCGTCAATGCGTAAAGACGGAAAATCCCTATCGGAAGTTGCGAAAGAAGAACTTGGACCTGTAGCAGGCTTCTGTACAGGACTTGCCATGCTTTTTATTATTACCATTACGATGGCAGGACTTTCAATGGTCGTTCTGCATGCTTTGGAAAATAATCCATGGGGGACATTTGCTGTCGGGATCACCATTCCCATCGCCATGGGTGTTGGGCTTTACCATAAAAAAACTGGCAATCTGAAAGGTGCGACCATCGTCGGGTTCACGCTCATCATGGCCGGAATTTTACTTGGGCCGAACATTCAAGGAACGGCATTTGGTGAATTATTGACACTGGAAGCGAGCACACTTGCCATCATTTTGCCAATCTATGCTTTCTTCGCTGCCGCATTGCCTGTTTGGCTGCTGCTGGCACCTCGTGATTACTTGAGTACATTTATGAAAATCGGCGTATTTGCCGCATTGATTATCGGCGTTTTCGTGGTGAATCCAGAAATCCAATTTCCTGCGTTTACCGAATTCATTAATGGCGGGGGCCCAATTGTAGCCGGACCTGTCTGGCCATTCATTTCAATAACCATCGCCTGTGGAGCGATTTCAGGATTCCATGCATTTGTTGGATCAGGCACAACTCCAAAAATGTTAAACCGATGGAGTGATATCAAATCCGTTGGTTTCGGAGCGATGCTTGTAGAATGTGTCGTTGCCATCATGGCCCTGATTGCTGCGGTTTCGCTACAGCCAGGAGATTATTTTGCCATTAACTCCACACCTGAAGTATTTCAAACATTAGGCATGGAAACCGTACACCTTAACGAACTCAGTGAAGAAATCGGCATGAATCTAGAAGGACGGACAGGCGGGGCAGTTACACTTGCTGTCGGCATGACCTATATTTTTACCGAAATACCCTTCTTTGACAAACTGGCTTCGTTTTTCTTCCAATTCGTCATCATGTTCGAAGCGGTGTTCATATTAACCGCAATCGATTCGGGGACACGTGTTGCCCGTTACTTAATCCAGGATTTCTTTGGGGAGTTCTATAAACCATTAAAAAGAGTCGACTGGTTGCCAGGTAACATCTTCGCCAGCGCGTTAGCCTGCTTTATATGGGGATATCTTCTATACTCTGGGGACATTGGTTCGATCTGGGCACTCTTCGGTGTATCCAACCAGCTCATGGCTTCGATTGGGCTCATCATCGGTGCGACCGTCGTTTTGAAAATTGCAGACAAACGCTGGTATATCTGGACATGCCTCGTACCCCTAGCCTACTTATATGTAACGGTTAATGTAGCTGGGTACTGGATGGTGAAAAATGTATACCTGAATCCGGACTCTGCAGGATTCAGCATCTTGAACGGAGTATTATCGATCATCATGCTATGCCTAGGCTTGGTCATTCTCATTGCAGCCTTGAAAAAATGGCGGGAGCTTTGGAAAATCCCACAAGCAGAACTACTGAAAAGATCAGCATGATCATAAAAAGATCCGGGCAGAAGCTGCCCGGATCTTTTTGTCCTTAGATTCCACACGAGAATGAAATTCTTTCATCGAAAAGCGTTTTACAGGTGAATTTGGTGGTTTTACTCGTGAGTTAGAGCAATTTACTCGGTGAAATTGAGCAATTTACTCGTGAGATTGAGCGATTTACTCATGAATTTGATCGATTTACTCGTGAGATTGAGCGATTTACTCGTGAGTTAGAGCGCTCTATTACACGAGGTTGGCGGTTTTCTTAAAATGAAGGAACCTGAACCTAAAAAAGGAAAGTATCAATAACCCCAATTTTGTTAATGATAGCAAATGAGGAGGTGTGATACGATGGCAAAAGATGTTCTATGTGAAGTGAATAATTGTAAATATTGGGATTCTGGAAACAAATGCAGTGCAGATGCTATTTATGTTGTCAGTCATAAAGGGAACCAAGCATCAAATAGCAAAGAAACGGATTGCAAAACATTTGATCCAGAAATTTAAATCATCGGGGGTAACCATCAAACTGGTTACCCTTCTTTCATATTTATTATTGATAATAAAAATCATTTTCATTCAAGATTATAGAAATTCATTTTATTTTTCTTCATGAAAAGGAAATTTGGCGATATATACGTAAGTTTGATTGATAAAATTGTGAGTTTGTGCGATATATACGAGAGTTTGGACGATAAATTCGAGTTTGATCGATAAATACGAGAGATTGATCGATAAAATCGAGAGTTTGATCGATATCCTCGTGAATTTAGCAGCTTTACTCGTGAAATTGAGCACTTTACTCGTGAATTTAGCAGTTTTACTCGTGAGTTTGAGTACTTTACTCGTGAATTAAGCTGTTTACTCGTGAGTTAGAGCACTTTACTCGTGAATTTAGCACTTTGCTCGTGAGTTAGAGCACTTTACTCGTGAATTAAGCAGTTTTACTCGTGAGTTAGAGCACTTTACTCGTGAATTTAGCACTTTGCTCGTGAGTTAGAGCACTTTACTCGTGAATTAAGCAGTTTTACTCGTGAGTTTGGCTGTTTTACTCGTGAATTAAGCAGTTTTACTCGTGAGTTTGGCTGTTTTACTCGTGAATTTAGCAGTATTACTCCTGAATTAAGCTGTTTACTCATGAGTTAGAGCACTTTACTCGTGAATTTAGCAGTTTTACTTGTGAGTTTGGCTGTTTTACTCGTGAATTTAGCAGTATTACTCGTGAGTTTGGCTGTTTTACTCGTGAGTTTGGCTGTTTTACTCGTGAATTTAGCAGTATTACTCGTGAATTAAGCAGTATTACTCGTGAATTAAGCTGTTTACTCGTGAGTTAGAGCACTTTACTCGTGAATTTAGCAGTTTTACTCGTGAGTTTAGCTGTTTTACTCGTGAATTTAGCAGTATTACTCGTGAATTTTGTTTTTTGACTTATATGTCTTCATGCACGTACTTTTAATCAAACTTCATTCCAATTCTTTATTTCTTTACTTTTGAAATGGTCAGTCCATCACCGATCGGGATGAGCAGGGATTCCAATTGAGGATGATTGGCCACAGTTTCATTGAATGCCTTCATGAATGCAGTATAATGTTTAGGTTTAGCATCCTGGTCTGCGACACTGCCTCCCGCAAGTACGTTATCCATGACGATTAAAGCACCCGGTTCCGCCAGACTAATGCAATATTGCAGGTAATTTTCATAATTGTCTTTGTCAGCATCTATAAAGAAAAAATCGAATTTCTTGTTATCACGAACCAGTTTTTCCAGGCTTAGCAGAGCTGCTCCGGTCATATATGATACTTGATTGCCAAAGCCCACTTTGGATAGATTGCCATAAGCTAACTTTGCGTACTCCTCCTTTAATTCAAGGGAGGTTAATTTTCCTTCGCTGCCGAATCCCCGGGCAAGGCAAATCCCGCTATATCCCCCTAGAGCGCCTATTTCCAAAATGTTTTTAGCCCCTGAAATGGATACAAGCATGGTAAGTAGTTTTCCAGATGAGGGAGATACCGATATGGACGGCATTCCGTTTTCTTGTATGGACGTAATGACTTCTTCCAAAAGGGCATCTTGGGTATAAAACACTGAATCGATATAACTGTTAATTTGTTTCATTGCTTTCCATTCCTTTCTCACTATTATTGGAAGTTTCCTTTTCTTCACTTTTCTTATCGGCTGCTTCACTTTCTTGTATTTCAAATAATTGAATGAATTCGTTGATTAACATATCAATGGCTTTTAATTCACCGACTAAGATTTGATTAATGGATTGAAACTCTGGTTTATCTAACTGTTCCTTAATGGTTGAACGTTTAAGGTTCATCATTTCCAAAAAAGCAATTGCCCGCCCTCGGCGAAAGGTTTTTGGACCATGGCCTTTGCCACTGTGATGCTCCCCACGGTGATGTCCCTCTTTCTTGAAATCCTTGAATTTTTCATTTCTCATGTTAAATCCTCTTTCTGTGTATACGATTGTATACACATTGTGTCTTGGTTTAAATGTATACAAATGTATACAAAATGTCAACGCATACAAATAGAAAAAAACATCTGCTCAAAGTACAAATTCGATTATCAATAGAAAAACAGATCACCATTAAACAGGTGATCTGTTTTTATTTTTGAACTTTACTAAGTAGATCTAAAAGCTGTTGTTTTTCCGTCTCATTCAAGTTGGCAAACTGTGATGCCTGAAAATGCTCTTGTTTTGGAACAACTTCATGAAAAAACTCTTTTCCTTCCTCAGTCAATGAAAGGTATTTTGTTTTCCATTCCTGTTCCCGTTTAATCAATCCCAACTCTTCCATTTTCCTTAATAGTTGAGTGATATTGCCTTTTGTCACAAAAAGCTTGTTTGCAAGTTCTTGCTGAGATAATCGTTCATGGGAACCAACTTGAACCAAGATATCGAATTGGGCTGCCGATAGATTCCATTTTTTTAAATGTTGATTGGATTCCCGGATACTCTGGTTATATATTCGTGTTATTCGGAACCATAACATTAAACCCAGTCGTTCCTCATTATTAGATGTGGAGGGATTCGTTGTGTTTTCTTTCATGAATGTCACCTCATTCTTCTTTTGTCACAATCAGTTTATGAATAAACTAATTCGAAGTCAAATACAAAAACTTCCAATTTTCATACAAAGAAACCAGTATTATCGTTTGATACTGGTTTCTTTGATTCCTTTATTATGTGGTCGTCAGTTTAGCAAAGATGATAAAAAACAGTGTTAATTCGCCTATTATCACAATATTCGGTACCACGACAATCAAATTAAAAATAAAAAAGACCGCTAAAATCCCTAAAAATAACCCTAAATGATATATTTGCAACCGCTGGTGCTTATGTCTATATTGGTGGAAAACAAAAGTGGTTGAAATGAAATAGAGCAATACGGAACCAAAAACAAAATAGAGGATAAATGAAAAATGGACTTCATGTAAAAACAATAATCTGATGGCTGCTGCAATCATGCTTATAGACATTAAAATAAACAGATGACCGTAAATGATGATTTGGCCGGAAGATTGTACAGACTTGTCGATTTTCTTCTCCATGTTATCGAAATATTGCCACCACATAGCTATTATCAAGGCAAATGAAATGATGGAAAAGGCTATCGAGTCCCAATTTCCTTGTTTAGGTTGAATTACCGCAAGAGTGCTGATAAGCGCTTCCCCAAAGAGAATGATGGTAAATAGACCAAAGCGCTCTAACAAGTGGGCCGTATTTGTAGGAACCTTTTCTAAGCATTTTCTTCCAAGGATTGGGACAATGATATCGATCAGGATGCCCAAATACAACACAGCATATCGAAGCCAAGAATCAAAAAGGACGGAGAATAATGAAATGACGATTCCAATCCAAAAATACCTTCCCAAAAAGAGTGCCGCTTTTTTTCGAAATCCCTCTTCTATACGCTGTACAACAAGATATTGGATAGCAGTCACGGCTCTTAAGCCAATATAACCAATTAAAAAAGAAAGGTAATAAGGATCAAAATCAGCTGATAAGCTTGATGTCATAATTAGGACAAAAAACATTTGCAGTATCAAAAATAGCCGTTGATGAAATAAATCCTTTCCAAACCGGTTAATAAAGATGGTTTGCCCTACCCAAGCCCACCAGATAGGAATAAAAATCAACACGAACTTCAATAAATACTCCGGATGGATATATCCATCTTCAACATGAAGTAAAACATGAGTTGCGCCCGCAACGGCCGCCACAAATAACAAATCATAAAAGAGCTCTAACCATGTGACTTTCTTTTCATCCATTTCTGCACTCCTCCCAATACCCTTCTAGTTTATAGTATGTTGGAAATATTCAGAAAATGGAAGTGGAATCAATATAAGGAAGTTCTTTTTACCCAGCAATCATGTTATGCCATATTTAGATCACAAGCTTAATTAGGAATAACGCCACTTTTTTATAGTTGGTAGATTATGGTACTATAGGAGATGATTTCAAACAGGGAGGGAAGTAGATGACTAGAACCATCGGCCTTATTTGTGGCAGTTTACGGGAAAATTCTTATAATCGAATCATTGCTCAATCATTGACAGATATGGTTGATTCTTATCAATTTCGCTGGATCGAAATTAATGATCTTCCTTTGTTTAACGAAGACTTGGAAATGAGTGGGGTTCCAGAAACAGTGACATCATTTAAATCCGCCATTCAGGACGTTGACGGTATCATTATCGTAAGTCCAGAGTACAATTCTGGAATACCAGGCGTATTAAAAAATGCATTGGACTGGGCGTCAAGACCTCGGGAGTCCGCTGTTCTTACCAAAAAACCAGTTGGCCTGATTGGAGCTACTCCTGGGGGATTAGGTACTGCATTTGCTCAAATGCAAATCAGGCAAGTACTTGAAGCGATGCAAGTTCATGTTCTTCCATTTCAAAAAATGCTGATATCGCAAGTGCATAAAAAGATTGATTCTGATCGGAAAGAGCTTACTGATGATCAAACAAAACGTTATCTTGAGCGTTATTTACAACAATTCATTCATTGGATCGATCACACTCCAGTTCTAGATTAATTATCAATAATCAATGATTCTTATTATATATATGATTGACAGGCTATAAGTTTATAGATAAACTTATGAGCAACAGTCAGTTAAGTTATAAACTGATTGAAACCAACGAAGGAGTTGGGGGGAATTTCCCTACATATGAACTTTCTTCGATAGCTTTAATAAAAGGAGGACTTTAAAAATGTCTGATCTCTATTCTCGTCTATCCAAAGATGATGCTGCCGTTCTTCTAGTGGATCATCAAACCGGTCTTATTTCCGGGCTAGTGCGTGATTATGGTGTTGATGAATTCAAGAACAATGTTATGGCTCTTGCCAACACCGCCAAGTTTTTTGATTTGCCAGTTATTTTAACAACAAGCTTTGAAAACGGACCAAACGGACCGCTGATGCAAGAATTGGAAGAACTCTTTCCTCACGCACCAAAAATAGCTCGGCCTGGACAAATTAACGCATGGGATAATGAAGATTTTGTTAAAGCAATCGAAGAAACTGGAAAAAAACAACTTATCATCGCGGGCGTGGTTACAGATGTCTGCGTTGCTTTCCCGGCACTTTCCGCTTTGAAAGCTGGTTATGAAGTATTCGCTGTCACTGATGCTTCTGGAACAGTCAGCAAACAGGTAGCTGATGCGGCATTATCGCGTATGGCACATGGCGGTGTGCAGCTTATGAACTGGTTTAGCGTAGCGTGCGAATTACAACGTGATTGGCGCAACGATGTCGAAGGTTTTGGTGCTTTACTTTCCAGCCAGCTGCCTGGTTATCAAAATATAATCGGAAGCTATAGGGGAGCTCAGCGCAATCTCAGCAAGCAGATTTAGATTGTGTCTTTATCCAAGTTGAATAAGGGAGGGGACATTATGTCCTTCCCGGTTTGTAAACAAAAAGGTTTCGGAATGTTCCCATTCCGAAACCTTTTTGAATTTTTACCGAATTTTAAAGCAGTTATCGAGAATGGTTGTCCTACCCGTTCGTAATCGCAGGTGTTTAATAAGCTGGAGCTTTCAAACAAAAATGAATGTACCATGATTATTCTTCTAAATCTTATTCATTTGAATAGTTAGAGGATCACCTTTGTAAAGTCTTCTCCTTGTTTATCGTTCTTTGAACCATTTTTTTATCATTATGCATTCTCCAATTAATAGACCTACTAGAACACAAGTAATGCCCATAAAATAATCTGGGTTTTCAAATAAAATGTCTGCAAGTATTGTACCAATAAAAATCCCTAAAAGAATAATAATATAAGATTTATATCTAAACCTTAGGTAATTAAACATAAAAATACAATTCCTCACTTTTTTAGTTAGTATATTACATATTATAGTCAAAATGTTTTGAATTTACAAATAATTTAATGTAAAATATATAATTGAAAATATTTTGTAATGAAAAAGAGGAGGTTTTACCTATGGTAAAAAATATTTTAAGTCTATTGGTTGCCTTTGCTATTACTTTTTCATTATTTTCAAGTAGTACTATAGCGTTTGCTTCTCAAGAATATGAAAATGAAGAAATATTGTTTGAAGGAACTAGCGAGGAGCTTCACTTTAATAGTGTTGAAAACGATAACTTCATCATTTCAACAGTTACAGATGCAGAAGGGAATCAGATTACTGAAGTAAAGATTAATAAATTAACAAATCATTTGGAAATTGATGGTGTGAATTTGTCTGAAGAAGAACAAATAGAACTTAATAATTATGTTGAATATGTTAATAATGAATATATTTCCGATAGTGAATACTTCGTCTCAGCAGAAAATGAGGTTCAAGTTATAGAAATGGCCACAGCTAATGCGTGCAAGTATAAAAGTCTGGGGACGTATTATGGAAGTTCAGCTGTACCTAAAATAGGTGTTTCAGCATTTGCAGCATATCTATCTACTATTACGAAAGCTCCTTACAGTTCAGCTTTAGCAGCTGCAAGTGTTGTTGTTGGCGCTGTTTCAAATATATATTACTCTTTGAATGATGCTCAATGCACATCTGGTAAGTACTTATACAACAAAAGAACTGTGAAATTTTTCAAAGACAAGGCACGTAAAATACAAGTAGGAAAAACAAGTGTGAGTTATCAAAAAAGAGCTAAGTAAAATAGTAATCTGGAACAATACTTGTGATTTATAAACAGGTCCTGTTGGCATATTTCTTAATAGTTATAAAAAAGTGGTGGAGTTTAATCTCAAAACTTTCACCACTTTTTTTTTGTTTTAAAGAGTGTGTGCAATTTCATTTTAGTACTGCATAATGCACTTTTAATTCACCCGCTTTTCTACAAGGCAGAATGGTAATTGACCTAGCAAGGATGCGGTATTGTGCACAAATTTATAAAGAGTTTATTATTGTGCAGTACCCATGACAACATTCGGACTTAGAAACGCTATAATTCTAATAAGAAGTGAGATATCGTAGAAGCAGGGAGAGGGATAGAGAATGTTTTTAGATGAAAGAAGCGCCAATTTACTAAAACTATTACAGCATTCGCCCATTTCAAAAATGAAAGAACTTGAAGCCCAAACAGGTCTGACGAGAAGGCAAATACAATATGGTCTGAACAAAGCGAATGACTGGCTCCAATTTCATGGATATCAACCGATTCAATATAATCGTGAACTGGGCTACTCCTTTTCCGAAACAATCAGGGATGAAGAATTGAACGTAAAACTGACAAAACGCAATTATATATTTTCAGAGACAGATAGGGAAAAGGTTTTTTACCTCATGATCCTGTTAAGCCATGAAGAATTGTCCGTCTATCATTTCCAGACAATCACCGGGCTTTCACGAAATACGGTGTTGAAGGATTTAAAAAGGCTTAAGGAGAAAAACAGGGACATAGCGCTCAAAATCCAGTATTCCAAACAAGATGGCTACGTGGTGATTGGGGAAAGCCGGGTAAAGAGATATATCATTGAACGTCTCGTGCATGATGTACTGAACAGTCCCAATAGTGAATTGATCATGGAGTGCATATGGGGAAATCATGAAAAGCAAATCAGCTCAATCCGGTTCCAGCTTGAGGGAATCGAGCGTAAATTAGGCATCACCTTTACGGATGAACGGCTTCATGAACTGAGCTATTTATTTTTATGTACAGATCAGCTCATAGGAAAAGGGGAAGAGTTACAGGCCGACCAGAGCTGGGCTCCATTTGTAGCGACGGAAGAATACAAAATGGTTGAGGAAATGACCATGACGGATGCCTTTCAATCAGTGTGGAGCGAAACGGAAAACTTATACGCAACGTTACATTTACTGAGCATGAATCGAACGAAGGACATTTCCCCTCTTAAGGATGATGAAGTCATTCAACAGCTTTTGCAGGAAATCGTGGAAGAGTTCGAGAGGCTGGCGTTTGTTCACCTGAAAGACAAAGAGCAGCTTTGCCAACAATTATACATTCATTTTAAACCGGCATATCATCGCCTGCGGTATGGTCTCCCGCAAATGAACCCGATGACGGGACGGGTTCAGAAAGTATATCCTGAACTGCATCATTTGACAAAAAAATCCCTGTGGGTGTTGGAGAAAGAGATTGGCTGTCCAGTATCAGAAGAGGAAGTGGCATACTTCACGATCTATTTTGGCGGATGGCTGCGCAGGCAAGGGACCACATTGGATGATCGAAAACGGGCCATTGTCGTATGCCCGAATGGTATCGGCATCAGCAATATCCTCATTTATACATTGAGGGAATTATTTCCGGATATTTTGTTCCTGGATGTTCTGTCAGTAAGGAATGCGGCAGAATACCCATTGTCGTACGACCTTGTTTTTTCAACGGTGCATATGAGAACGAAAGCGGCCTTATTCGTTGTACCGCCCATTTTGGAAATGCAGGATAAACATACTTTGCGCCAGCAGGTCATGCAGGAATTGTATGGATATACAACGGAAAGTGTGGATGTTGCAGCATTATTAAAAATCATTTCCAAGCATGCGACAATCCATGAACCGGATCAGCTTGAAAAGGCACTGCAGTCGAATGTGTTTACTCACACGCCAAAAGTAACCCAATTTTCTTTAAAGGAGGCAGAGAAGCCTGTGTTAGAAGAACTGCTCAATATGCAAACGATTCAATTACAGCCGCATGTTTCCAATTGGAAAGAAGGCATTCAAGTCGCGGCCAAGCCTCTCGTGGACTTAGGAACCGTCGAAGAACGATATGTGGATGCAATGATCGAGGCCATAGAAACGAATGGCCCATATGTAGTGATAACGCCTGGAGTGGCGATTCCCCATGCACGTCCGGAGCAGGGGGTAAGATCTTTATCCATGAGTTTGCTGAAATTGGATGAAGCCGTGGACTTTGGGCCGGATAAACCGGTTCGCCTGATTATCATTTTGGCAGCCGTAGATAACGATTCGCATTTGCGGGCATTGATCCAGCTCACTCAATTATTGAATGAACCAGCCAATATAGAGGAAATCTTACGCACTTCAGATAAATCGCTCCTTATGGAGTACGTTCATAAATATTCGAAGGAGGAAACGGAATGAAAATCATGGTAGTATGCGGAAACGGATTGGGCAGCAGCTTCATCATGGAAATGAATGTGAAGAAAGCATTGACGGAAATGGGAAAAACGGCCGAGGTGGATCATACGGATCTTACATCCGCAAAAACGGTTCAGGCGGATATCTTCCTGGGAGCGGCGGATATTGTCGGTCAGCTGGATGATGGAACCCGGACGATCGTCACACTGGAAAACATGATGAGCATCCCTGAAATCAAATCTAAATTAGACAAGCATGTAGGATAAAAAAAGGAGAGATTGATATGAAGAAAATCATGGTAGTATGCGGAAACGGATTGGGCAGCAGCTTCATCATGGAGATGAATGTGAAGAAAGCATTGACGGAAATGGGAAAAACGGCCGAGGTGGATCATACGGATCTTACATCCGCAAAAACGGTTCAGGCAGATATTTTCCTGGGAGCGGCGGATATTGTCGGTCAGCTGGATGATGGAACCCGGACGATCGTCACGCTGGAAAACATGATGAGCATCCCTGAAATCACATCGAAATTAGCGTCACATCTATAACAAGAAAACTTAAAAAAGAGGGGGAGAGGCAATGCTGGAACTTATCATGAATGACATCTTGGGTACACCTTCCATACTAGTGGGGCTGTTTGCTCTCATTGGCCTGCTGTTACAGCGGAAATCCAGTGCGGATGTTGTATCTGGAACGTTAAAAACAGTCATGGGTTTCATTATCATTGGAGCGGGAGCGGCAGTGCTCATCGGCGCCCTTGATATATTCAGTAAAATGTTCGATCATGCATTCAATGTACAAGGCGTCATACCGAATAACGAAGCCATTGTCGCAGCCGCCCAAAGTGATTTTGGGACCTCGACTGCACTTATCATGGTTTTTGGTATGGTCGTCAATGTATTGCTAGCTCGGTTTACGCCATTTAAATATATATTCTTAACGGGGCACCATACCTTATTCATGGCTTGTTTACTTGCAGTCACCCTATCGGTCGGCGGGCTTGACGGATTTCCGCTTATCTTGGTCGGTTCCATTCTATTGGGGGTATGCATGGTGATGTTCCCAGCCCTCCTTCAGCCATACGTACGGAAGATCACCGGAAGCGATGATTTTGCCATCGGCCACTTCGGGACCATCGGATATTTTGTATCCGCGACTGTTGGAAAATGGTTTGGGAATAAGGAGAAGACGACCGAGCAGATCAAGGTTCCTAAATCTTTAGGATTCCTGAGGGACACATCAGTCGCCGTATCGCTTACGATGACGTTGTTCTTCGTGATCGTCGCATTGTTTGCCGGACAGAACTATATTGAAACGGAATTATCCGGCGGCTCGAACTTCATCGTATTTTCTTTCATCCAGGCGATAACATTTGCAGCAGGGGTCTACATCATCCTTGCAGGGGTACGGATGTTAATTGCTGAAATCGTCCCTGCATTCAAAGGGATTGCTGATAAAGTGGCACCGAATACAAAACCTGCATTGGATTGCCCGACCATCTTTCCTTTCGCTCCAAATGCAGTGATCATCGGATTCCTATTCAGTTTCCTGGCTGGCCTATTATCCATGTTCCTCCTTCCGGCAATCGGATTGAAAGTCATCGTTCCGGGGCTCGTACCGCATTTCTTTACCGGAGCGGCAGCAGGTGTTTTTGGAAATGCCACAGGCGGCAGACGCGGTGCGATGCTAGGATCATTTGCCAACGGGCTCATCATTAGTTTCCTGCCGGCGATACTCCTGGTCTTCTTGGGGGATGTAGGTTTTGAAGGAACCACATTTGGTGATTCGGACTTCGGCGTGGTCGGTCTCTTCATCCTAAGTGTCATGAAACTTTTAGGATTATCCTAAACTGTTATACTGATAAGGTACATGAAAAAAAATAAATCAATGAAACCAACAGCCTAAGATCTTTTTGATAATGGGCTGTTGGCATTTTCATATCATTCGGATTTTAGAGGTGATTTGCATGACTAACAAGGCAATTGTGCTGGATTTGGATGGCACGACATTGAACGAAATGAATAAGGTGAATGAGACGCTGGAACAGTACATAGGCGAACTTAGGGAAAGAGGTAAGCTGATTTTCATTGCAACAGGAAGAACGCTGGAAGAAGTGAGGGACGTTTTGCCGTCTGGCATGGAAGCCGATGGAATGGTGACAGCCAATGGAATGTCCGTATTCATCGGAAAGGAACAGATTGTCGAACACGCCCTGTCGCCGGAACTTGTGGAAGAATTGGTCGCCAAAGCAGGAGCTGGAGAGATTTTTTACGAAGTGCATCCGAACGCTGGAACACGGATGGCATTACTTAAAGATAAAGACTATATGGTTAAACAAGGCTTGGTGCCAAAGCCCGAGACAGTCGATGAAAATGAATGGCTATCAAGACAGGATGCAGTGGATGACAAAATAAGATGGTCAGAACAAATGGATATAAGCAGCGTCGCCAAAATCTACTTTTTCAGCAATGAAATGAATACCATTCGAAAATGGAAAGCGGATTTGGGGAAAATCAAGCAATACAATGCCTTCACAACAGCTTCCTCCACCCATCACAATGTAGAAGTGACAGTGGAAGGCGTCTCAAAAGCAACAGGGGTCCAACTATTACTGAAGCATTTCCAGCTAGCACCGGAAAATATCCTGGCAGTGGGCGATGGTGAAAATGACCTCCCCCTATTTAAACTCGCAGGACATTGCGTTGCCATGAAAAACGCCACTGACCTGGTCAAAGAACAAGCCGATGAAGTGACGGAGCATTCATACAGAGAAGATGGACTGTATCGATTTTTGAAGGGAAAGTTTCACTAAATAACCTGGAAAGCAAAGAAGATCCAATCTTGTTTGTGAAATTTGCACGTTGATTGGAACGTAGGTCACTCGCTTTCTGCGGGCGGTCCGCCCTCGGCGCCTTTGCGCCTGCGGGGTCTCCCTTGGACGCGCTATCCCAGCAGGAGTCCCGCACCTTCCGTTCCAATCAACTTTGTTTTAGATGTAACTTCTTTTGTCTGCAAAATCGATAATAATTGGTCAATAAAAGGGGGTTCGGAAGGGCCTCAACCCGACCCATGATAGTAAAGCAAGACTAGATAATCCTTAATGATTTTTTACTATTTTATGAAACCCTCAATGGATTAAGAGTGCGACACTCCTGCCGAAAAACTGGCTAGCCGAGACCCCACAGACGATTCCTTTGATGCTGCTTGGCAGACAGTCGGCGGAAAGGATGCGGATTTCTGGGATCAAGTGAATCATTCTTATAATAAACTCCACCTCCATAAAACCCTCAAAAGGGGAAGCTTCAAAAGAAGTATTTCCTATTGAGGAAATGCTGATGGAAAGAAAATGAGGACATACATTGATCAAAAGAGCAGACCTTAACGGGTCTGCTTTTTTTACTTTTGTTAATGTTCAACTTCAAGCCCTTGCCGAAACGGTACTTCAACTTACTTCACGTAATCAATAAAATGCATGCAGGTTGCCTTAATGGCCATAATGATTTTTATTCACAAAATTTTATTAATATTGACGCTATCAATCGATGACTTTATCATAACAACAGGATAATGATAATCATTTTCAATTATGAATGTATTCGTTGGATAAGAAGTTAAATAGATATAGATGAGAGAAAGGGTGCAAAAAATGAGAGAATCTAAAAAAGTAAGAACATTTGGGGGAGGAGCATTAATCCTGTTATTTACGATTATGATGATTTTATCAGGATGTAATAATTCTCAAAAAACAACAGAAGCAGATAAGACATCTGCCGAAACAAAGAATCAAGAAATAAGGACGATTAAGCATGAAATGGGAGAAACGGAAATTAAAAATACTCCTAAAAAAATAGTTACCCTTGAGTTATCTTTCGTTGATTCTCTAAATGCTCTAGGAATAAAACCTATTGGGATTTCAGATGACAACAAAAAAGATATGATTACAAAACTTGTAGGTCAAGAAATGGATTATACTTCAGTGGGAACACGTGAACAGCCTAATTTAGAGGTTATCAGTTCATTACAGCCGGATTTAATCATTGCAGATGCTGAGCGGCATAAAGGTATTTATAAAGATTTACAGCAGATCGCTCCTACCGTTGTCTTAAAAAGTCGGGAATCTACCTATCAAGAAAACTTGGATTCTTTCAAAACGATTGCAAAAGCAGTAAATCAGGAAGAGGCTGCAGATAAAAGATTAAACGAGCATGAAAAAACGATCAAAGAACTTAAATCAAAGCTAACAGTTAATTCAAATATGACGGTTTTACCTGCTGTTGTACGGGATACTTCATTCCAAGCTCATACTTCTTCTTCTTATGATGGAGAATTGCTTGAACGAATGGGATTGAAAAATGCCATTCAGCAAGACCAACCACATGCTGAGATGAATCTGGAGCAACTTGTCGAGATTAATCCGGATGTGCTGCTTTTGGCGAACAATGAGGGTAAGTTACTTACTGATGAGTGGAAAGACAACCCTCTTTGGAAAGACCTAAAGGCTGTAAAAAACAAACAAGTTTATAGTGTTGATCGGGATTTATGGACAAGATACCGTGGTGTTGTATCCGCAGAGGCCATTGCTAAAGACACCTTAAACATGCTTGGTAACGAATAAGGAACAAAAGCGAAGTAAGAGATCCAATTCTTACTTCTCTTTCTATTAGTATGAAAATCTTGTTAGGAAGTGTGTTGTATAGTCAATGGAGACCTTAGTTAGAAGTAAAATGAAAGTGTATTGTACAGCTGTAGCCGGAATCGTTTTGTTAATTTTGGGAGTCCTAACAAGTATTTCTGTGGGCGCGGCCGACATAAATTTAGCAATGGTTTTGAAGTCCTTTTTTGAGATGGACTCGTCAAAAGAACAGGTTATTATAAGGACTCTTCGTTTACCTCGGGCTTTGGTTGGAGCATTGGTCGGTGCTAATTTAGCGGTGGCGGGTGCTCTCATGCAGGCTATCACCCGGAATTCATTAGCTTCTCCACAAGTATTTGGTGTTAATGCCGGTGCGTCATTTTTTATTGTTTCAGCTTTTGTTTTCTTTCCTAACCTTTCTTCCGTCTCTCTAGTTTGCGTTGCATTCATTGGTGCAGCAGTGGGAGGGATGGCAGTCTATTCTTTTGCTTCGGGAGGGGGAATGACCCAAGTGAAGCTGGCATTGGCGGGAATGGCTGTTCACTTTTTTTTATCTTCTTTAACGCAAGGCATGATCATCTTTAATGAACAAGCGAAAGATGTGCTCTATTGGTTAGTCGGATCTATTAATGGGAAAACATGGGCGCACGTTAACATGATTCTTCCTTGGTCTCTTTTTGGGCTATTTGTCGCTGTCTTGTTCTCTCGATCTGTTTCCGTCCTTGTACTAGGAGAAAATATGGCGCAAGGACTTGGGCAACGGGTGTACCGAATCCGTATTTTAGCAGGAATATTGGTCATTATTTTGGCAGGATCTTCGGTTGCCGTCGCAGGCCCAGTGGGCTTTGTTGGTTTGATTATTCCTCATATCGTCAGGAGGCTGGTGGGGGGAGATTATCGAAGAATCATCCCTTTTTCTGCATTATTCGGCGCTTTACTCTTAGTTTATGCAGATATTATCGCCCGGTTTATCGCTTATCCTTTTGAATCGCCAGTAGGAATTGTAACAGCTATAATCGGTGCGCCATTCTTCCTTTATTTAGCGAAGAGAGGGAGGAATATTAAGCAATGAAACTTAGTCGAAAATCCGTGTTGAAACCCAAATTTCACCCTTATTCGATTCTCCTTATGCTTATGGTAATCATGCTGATTTTATCAATGGTGAGCCTGGGATTAGGGGCCATTTACATCTCACCTTTGGAAATCATCCAAAATTTCCTTGGAAATGGCATGCAAAGTCAGGCATTCATACTGCACAACTACCGGATACCCCGTATTTTGATTGCCGTGATAGTGGGTGCCGGATTGGCAACGGCTGGAGCCATTCTGCAAGGGGTCCTTCGAAATCCATTGGCTTCTCCCGATGTGATTGGGGTAACAAAAGGTGCCGGATTGGCAGCTGTTATCGTCATTGTTTTATTTCCGCAATCGCCAATCATCATTTTACCCCTTTCAGCTTTTATCGGAGCAGCGGTCATGGCGGCAATTTTGATGATATTTGTTTATAAAAAAGGGGCTCAACCAAATACAATAGCTTTGGTGGGAATTGCTTTAGGGGCAATATGTCAAGCAGGCATAGAGTATTTCATGGTCAAGTTCCCGGATGATGTGAATACGACTCTCTTGTGGTTAACAGGGAGTCTATGGGGAAGAGGATGGGATCAAGTATTCATTTTGCTTCCATGTCTAGTTCTTGTCCCGGTATTAATTGCATTAACTTCTAAAATGGATGTACTGAGCCTTGGAGACGAAATAGCTACAGGTCTCGGTGAAAGATCAAAATTACTGCGTTATATTTTACTAGGTGTTTCTGTCATTTTAATTGGAGTCTGTGTAGCTGCGGTTGGTTCTATCGGATTTATTGGTTTAATCGCCCCCCATATTGCCCGTAGAGTGGTTGGATCTAAATTCAAGGTTTTACTTCCTGCTTCAGCGCTCTTTGGTTCTATCTTTCTACTCGTTGCTGATAGCTTGGGCAGAGGATTATTCCCTCCAATAGAAATACCCGCCGGAATTATCACTGCGGTGATTGGGGTGCCATACTTTTTATATCTATTACGTCGTGAACGAAAAATAACATAAGGAAGGCTGGCGATCATGACAACATTATCAGCAGAGCATCTTTCTCTCTCTTATGGATCAACTCAAATCATTGATAATATCGATTTAGAAATTCCTGAAGGTAAAATCAGTATAATCATAGGTTCCAATGGTTGTGGCAAATCTACCATCTTACGGTCTCTAGCTAGATTATTAATACCTCAGCAAGGCACGATCTATTTAGATGGAAAGGCTATTCATCAACAATCTTCCAAGGAAGTTGCGAAGAAATTGGCTATTTTACCGCAAGCTCCGGAAGCTCCGGAAGATATAACCGTTAAAGATTTATGTTATTATGGCAGGCATCCACACAAAGGCTTGTTTTCCAGACAAACTCCAGAAGATCATGCCATTGTTGACCGTGCTTTATCTGCAACGAAAATGACTGAATTTGCTGATCGTACATTGGATGCCTTATCTGGAGGACAAAGGCAAAGAGCATGGATTTCGATGGCTTTAGTACAAGAAACCGACCTTCTACTGTTAGATGAACCGACAACCTATCTAGACTTAGCACATCAAATTGAAATATTGGAATTACTGCGCGATTTAAACGTAACTTATGGGCGCACGATTGTCATGGTTCTACATGATTTAAATCAAGCGGCACAGTATGCGGATCATCTGATTAGCATCGTTAAGGGGAAAATCTATAAAGAGGGACCGCCTGAAAAGGTCTTTACAAAAGAGATGATCAAGGACGTCTTTAGACTGGAATGCTGTATTATTGAAAATCCAGTTGATCAAACGCCTCTATGCATTCCAATTGGTTTATCTCAAGATCATTAGAAGCAGTTTCTTCCCTATTAATATAGATCAAGACGTTAGCGGTAGATTTTTATATTAATCCAACCAATATTAAATGAGGCATTCCTTCAAAAGGGGATGCCTTTTGTTTTTTCTCAATAGGCACAGTGACATACATTCGAAGCCTAAATCATAAGACTACTATAAAGGCTTATCCCTTTATAATGCCAAAAAGAGGTGCTTTTTGATGGAAAAACGAACTATTAATCAAGTGGACGGGTATGTGCCACAGCCTATCCGAAGTGATGGAGCCGGAGCGATTGACTCTGGCCCGCGAAATATTATGCGGGATCTTCAAAATCCAAATATGCTCGTCCCGCCTATCACAGATGCAGGCTTGCTTCCTAACTTGAAATTCTCGTTCTCAGACACTTCAATGACATTAAATCACGGGGGATGGTCAAGGGAGATCACCGCAAGGGAACTTCCGATTGCGACCACACTTGCGGGAGTGAATATGAGCTTAACGGCAGGAGGAGTACGTGAACTCCATTGGCATCAAGAAGCAGAGTGGTCTTATATGCTGTTAGGACGGGCACGCATAACCTCGGTTGACCAAGAAGGACGAAATTTCATTGCCGACGTCGGCCCAGGCGATCTTTGGTACTTTCCACCAGGAATCCCACATTCGATTCAAGGGTTGGAACATTGCGAATTTTTGCTCGTCTTCGATGACGGAAACTTTTCCGATCTTAACACCTTATCCATCTCAGATTGGTTTGCACACACTCCAAAAGATGTTCTGTCGGCCAATTTCGGCGTTCCAGAGAGTGCCTTTGACTCCATTCCTTCAGATCAGGTCTATATCTATCAGGGAAAGGTACCCGGTTCACTGGAAAGTCAGGAAGTCCAGTCACCTTACGGAGAAGTTCCTTTAACCTTTAAGCACGAGCTGTTGAAACAAACACCAATCAAGACCCCTGGTGGAAGCGTGCGAATTGTGGACTCTTCTAACTTCCCTATTTCAAAAACAATCGCCGCGGCACTCGTTGAGATTGAGCCGGGTGGAATGAGAGAACTTCATTGGCATCCCAATAACGACGAGTGGCAGTATTACCTTACTGGACAAGGGCGCATGACAGTATTTACTGGAAACGGTATAGCTCGTACATTAGATTATAGAGCAGGTGATGTCGGATATGTCCCCTTTGCTACTGGGCACTATATTCAGAACACCGGTACCGAAACGTTATGGTTTTTAGAAATGTTCAAAAGCAATCGCTTTGTAGACGTATCTCTAAACCAGTGGATGGCACTGACTCCTAAAGAGCTAGTTCAAAGCAACTTGAATGTTGGATCAGAATTGCTCGATTCACTACGCAAGGAGAAATGGCCTGTTGTGAAATATCCCGGGTTTCCTACTAAAATGCCGGATTAAACTGATAGGGGTTTCCTACTAAAATGCCGGATTAAACTGATAGGGGTTTCCTACTAAAATGCCGGATTAAACTGATAGGGGTTTTATATTAGAAAAGTTATGATTAGGTTCTTATTTAACAAAAGAATTTTTTACTTCAAAACCTGGGTTGCTGCGGCAACCTTTTTTTTATGGAACGAAAGGGGCAGGTCAATTGAAGGTGAAAAGGAATTATAATAATAAAACGGAATGCTTAATTAGAAGTGATTAAAACGTGGAAAACCACAATACATTAAATCCAGAGTTAACAGCTCTTTAAGTTTTTTAGAATACTGGCCAGGTTCAGTTTAAATGATAAAATAGATAGACTTATACATAAAAGGAGACTTATTATTTTGGAAGCCAAATGTGTTACATTCTATGAGTTTGGGAATCCGCAAAAGGTTTTAAAAGTTGAAAATAAATTTATCCAAAGACCTTTCGAGGGGGAAGTCCTCGTTCGGATGACCACACGTCCCATTAACCCGTCTGACTTGCTGCCCATTCGCGGTGCCTATTCCCACCGAATTCCCTTGCCTGCCATACCTGGTTATGAAGGTGTCGGCATTGTAGAAGAGGTGGGTCCATCGGTTTCGAAAGAGCTGATAGGCAAGCGTGTACTGCCTTTGCGTGGTGAAGGGACCTGACAGGATTATGTTAAAGCATCTGCGGAGCTGGCCATCGTCATTCCTGATTCGATCGAGGACCATATAGCAGCGCAATTATATATAAATCCGATAACCGCGTGGCTAATAATCACAGAAGTATTAGCATTGAAACCGGATGATGTATTACTCGTAAATGCTTGCGGATCTTCCATTGGCCGTTTATTTGCCCAGTTATCCAGAATTCTTGGTTTTAAGCTGATTGCTGTAACGAGAAACGATAAGTATACGGAAGAACTGCATGAACTTGGTGCTGCATATGTAATCGATACGTCCCAATCATCCTTGCATGATACCGTGATGGAATGGACGAATGGGCGCGGAGCGAATGCGGCCATAGATTCAGTGGGCGGCATTGATGGTTCAGAGCTAGCTTTTTGTGTTCGGCCTAACGGCATCTTATTAACGATTGGTCTTTTATCAGGACAATCTGTAAATTGGGCGGAAATTTCACAAAGGACAAAAGTGAATGTTAAAATGTTTCATCTTCGCCATTGGAATCAGCAGGCTTCCGTTCAAACCTGGCATGAAACGTTTAACCTTTTGATGGGTTTCATTGCTGATGAAAGATTGATGTTCATGAAGCCGGATTCCTACTACGGCCTTCAAGATGTGCAAGAAGCCATTCGTATTACCGAAACCCCTGTGGGCAATAGAGGGAAGATTTTTTTAAGCAGCTGATTTGCCTGCTGAATTTGCAATGGACATTTCTATGTGGTTTGCTGATTGAACGGACATATTGAAGGAAGCATTCATCTTGAAGCTCTTCCAATAGGTTCCTAAGGTAAATGGAAATGTCCCCTGATAATATGGAATTACTTGATTACCTGTAAGATGCTAGTTTAGAATGCGGAATAGAAACATGTTGATACATGATACGACTTTGGAGGAAATACTTATATGAAAACGATATATATGAATGCTACCTTTTTTACTATGGATAAAGAAAATCAAATCTTTGAAAACGGGATGATGATTGTACAAGATCAAACCATATCCTACATCGGCCAGCACTCTGAAGAACAATTGGCAGATGCTGATCAAGTGGTCAACCTTGGCGGGAAATGGATTATGCCAGGCCTTGTGAATGCCCATTCGCATATTGTGATGACCCTTTTACGCGGAATCGGGGACGACATGCTGCTGAAGCCGTGGCTTGAAACGAAAATATGGCCGATTGAAAGCCAGTTTACAACGGAAATCGCCTCTGTAAGTTCTCAGCTTGGCCTTATGGAAATGATGAAATCAGGAACTACGACATTTTCGGATATGTTTAATCCTAATGGAATAGATGCGGGTGCTGTCATGGAGACGATAGGCGAAACGGGAATGCGCGGAGCCTTCTCTTACACAATTTTCAGCTTGGGTACGGAAAAAGACCAAAAAGCGAACCTCATGGGGGCTGAGCAGTTTTCAAAAAACTATAAAACGTTTGCCGATGGCCGCCTAACCACCATGGTCGCGCCACACAGCCCTTATGCCTGTACACCTGAGGCGATTATGGAAAGTGCACGGATTGCAAAAGAGAATGATTTAATGGTGCACATTCACGTATCGGAAACGGACTTTGAAATCCTCGACATCGAAAAACGTTACGGATTCCGTCCTGTCGAGCACCTTCGCCGTTTAGGACTGTTCGATCAGCCTACCGTGATGGCCCATGGTGTGGTTCTCAATGATGAAGAGCGGGCGATACTAAAACAGCATGACGTTCGGGTTGCCCATAATCCAATCAGTAACCTGAAGCTCGGATCTGGAATAGCAGATGTCGTCAGCCTCCTTGATGCAGGCATTAAAGTTGGGGTTGCAACAGACGGCGTCGCCTCGAATAACAACTTCGATATGTTCGAGGAAATAAGGACAGCTGCATTACTACAAAAAGGAATCTATAAGGATGCCACTAAATTCCCTGCACAAACGGCACTCGCCATGGCCACCAGAATGGGTGCAGAAGCGATCGGCATGGGTCATACGGGATTACTTGAAGCTGGTAAAAAAGCAGACTTCATCACCATTTACCCATATAACAAAGAACATCTGCAGCCACTGAGTGAAGCCTATTCGCACCTGCTTTATGCAGCACGCGGAAATGATGTATGTGATGTATACATTGATGGCAAAATGGTCGTGAAAGATGGCCGCTGCTTAACGATCGATGAAGAAAAAGTGATTGCCGAAACGAATCGGCTGCAGGGGACACTATCACGATAAACATGAACGGATGCACGAAAAAAGGAGCTGTCATTGCAGCTCCTTTTTTTTATGGATTCAATGATAAAAATGGGATGTAGGACGAATTATTTTGATGTAGGACGGAATAAATGGGGTGTAGGTCGAACTAAACTGATGTAGGTCGAAATAATCCGGTTTAGGACGAAATAAGTCGATTGTAGGTCGAATTAATCCATTTTGAGGACCATATTATTCGGTTTAGCAAGGAATAATTCGTATCGAATGCAGTTTAAAAAGGAATTACCGCAATTATTGTGGAATAAATTGTTCTTAACACTTAGAAATCCGCCATGAGTCCAGTTTCTTGGAAATATGGAAACAAATTAAGCCAGTTGAAAATATTAATAAGAAAATAGGTATGGCAAAAACGGTTAAAAACGAAAAAATGCTGCTGACCGCAAATATTAACCAACTGGTAATCAGCAAGCAGCTGGAAAAAAAATCTTTGACAGCATGGATCATGAATTCACCACCGTATGAAAGTCTTTGTATGAATTATACACCATTTTCCAATCGTATTGAGAAGCAGTCAACTCGAGGAAAGTAGTTGAAAAAGGAGGACAAGATGAATGGAAAGTGATTCTTCGTTGTTAAAAGAGCATTTGTATCAGCTGGAGGAGAAATTGTTAAAATCTGAAATCCGTACATCTCCAGAAGAGCTTTCATTATTATTGAAAGATGATTTCTTTGAGTTTGGCAGTTCGGGTAATATATGGACTAAAAGCGATTTTGTGGGGGAAGAGGGAGCCGGTGCGGTGAAAATGACCTTAAGTCAATTTGACATGCATCAATTGTCAGAGGATACCGTGTTAACTACGTACCGGATTTTTGATGAAAGTAAAGCGGAACATACCTTAAGAAGTTCAATCTGGAAATGTACGAATGGAAGATGGCAAATGTTTTTTCATCAAGGCACAAAAACGAAAGGGCCTCTTTAAGCCTTTTATTTATGAAATTGAAAATGGTGAATTAGCGTAAAAAAATGAGTATTACCTATCTGAAAACTATTCCAATAAAATGATAGGGGTGGATGAAGTTGCTTTTTCGTACCATTGATACGGACAAAGATAAAGATATTATCGTTAAATTCCGGAAAGATTCATTTGTTGTAAGTTTTGGATCTGAAGACGGTTTTGGAGATGAAAATACATACTTGCAACGAATGAAAGAACGGGTCCGCAAATTTCCGGATGGACAGGTGATCCTTGAAAAGGACCAAGAACCGATTGGACAAATGGAGCTTCAAATTCGGGAGTATGAAGGAACTGAGATCGGCTATGTGAATCTATTTTATCTTATTCCTGAATACCGCAGTAAAGGCCTTGGCAAGGAATTGGTTCGCTACGCAGAAAACTTTTTCAGGCAATTTAATGTATCCGAATATCATTTAAGGGTTTCTCCGGATAATCAAAGGGCGATTCGATTATATACGAATTCGGGCATGATGAAGATAAGCGAAGAAAATGAAAATTACCCTGTATGGAGAATGAGTAAATCATTATAAAATAGAAATAAAAATTATATTAATATAATTAAAAAGCAACAAGTCACTATACTATGAAAATATTTAGAGCGATTAAAAATATGGTTGACTTTAGAGAAATTAGAATATATAGTGAAGGACATAATTAAATATAACGTTAATTCTTATCAAGAGATGTGGAGGGACTTGGCCCTATGATACCTCGGCAGCGGGTTTTTACTTTTGTAAAAATACTGTGCTAATTCCAACGGACGAAAGTTTGAAAGATAAGAAGGAGCTTTTCTTAGATAATTAAATTAAGAGTTTACTCTTTTTTATTTCTAAAAGAGGCCTCTTCTGTCTGATGACGGAAGAGGCCTCTTTTGTTTATTCAAAATGTATATGGTTATTTGGAGAATTATTGATTTACTCGTGAGATTCGATCATTTACTCGTGAGTTTCGGGCATTTACTCGTGAGATTCGATCATTTACTCGTGAGTTTCGGGCATTTACTCGTGAATTTCGAAATTAACCCTATCATTATGAAACTTTGCAAAGCTCTTCTCTGATAATGAATTTTAACAAATAAACAACATGGGGGGAGATAGGATGATTGAGTTTCAAAATGTTAAAAAGGTTTATCAAACAAAGAAACAGACCGTTGAGGCTTTGAAAGGAATTAATTTGACGGTGGAAAAGGGGGATATATTCGGTGTCGTCGGTTATAGCGGGGCCGGGAAAAGTACGTTGATCAGGTTGGTCAACCTGCTTGAACAGCCTTCAGATGGTTCGGTGATTGTCGGGGGTAAGGATTTAACTTCATTAAATCCGAAGGAATTGCGGGCAGAAAAGAAAAAAATCGGAATGATCTTTCAGCATTTCAACTTGCTAAACTCAAAGACTGTTTTTGATAATATCGCCATGCCGCTGGTTTTATCAGGAACTCCTAGTAAAGAAATCAAACAGCGGGTAGGCGAGCTGTTAGAGTTCGTTGGCTTATCAAGCAAGGCAAAGAGCTATCCGGAACAATTATCCGGCGGTCAAAAGCAGCGGATCGGCATAGCGAGAGCATTGGCTACCAATCCATCGATCTTATTGTGTGATGAAGCTACATCTGCATTGGATCCACAAACAACGAGTGCGGTTCTGCAGCTCTTAAAGAAAATTAATAAAGAATACAATATTACGATTCTGTTAATCACTCATGAAATGTCTGTTATTAGGGAAATTTGCAATAAAGTAGCGGTCATGGAGGGCGGATGCGTGGTTGAACAAGGTTCAGTTTTCGAGGTTTTTGCCAAGCCGCAGACGGATATTGCAAAAAACTTCGTGAGAACGGTCATACATGATGAGATTCCACAAAGTTTCCTAAAAAGTATAGGGTCCCATATCCCGATTATTTGGAAAATTAATTTTATTGGGACTACTTCGGGTACTCCTTTACTTTCTACCATCTCGAAGAAATATGATGTTCATTTAAGCGTATTATCAGCCAATATTTCTGAAATTCAGGAAACGCCTTTTGGGAATTTGATCATCGAAGTGACAGGGAACAAAAAAGAGGTGGACAAGGCTTATCAATATATTAAAGATGAGGGGATTCTCGTCCAGGAGGTGCAGATAAATGGGTAATACGCTTTGGGGAATGGAAATAACGGCAGAGCAGCTGTCGACAGCTTTCGGTGACACACTTTATATGGTAGCCATCTCATTGGTATTTTCCGGATTGATTGGGCTTCCGCTCGGTATCCTGCTTGTCATTACAAGAAAGGGTCACATCCTGGAGAATAAATGGATCTTTAATGTATTGAATCCGATCATCAATATATTGCGGTCGGTTCCTTTCATCATCTTGCTTGTAGCACTTATTCCGTTTACCAGAATGCTCGTAGGCAGTGCGATCGGAACGAATGCAGCCATTGTTCCGCTTATCTTTTACGCGGCTCCTTATATTGCCCGGCTTGTCGAAAACTCCCTTTTGGAAGTGGACAAAGGGATCATCGAGGCAGCTCAGGCGATGGGGGCGACGACATGGCAAATCATTTACCGCTTTTTGATTCCCGAGGGACTTAGTTCATTGATCCTTACATTTACAACAGCGACAATCGGGCTGGTCGGATCTACGGCCATGGCAGGTGCCGTCGGAGCAGGCGGGGTCGGAGATTTAGCTTTGGCTTACGGTTATCAAAGGTTCGATACGATGACGATGGTCGTCACAGTAGCGGCGCTCGTAATCATCGTTCAATTACTACAATCCACCGGGAATTTTGTTTCAAGAAAAATCAGAAGAAGATAAAAATAACAGGAGGTAGGAGAAAATGAAGAAAATCTTATTAACGATCATAGTATTGGCATTGGCCATCGTGGCTGCAGCATGCGGGAACGAAGAGGGTGCATCAGGCGTTTCGGATGATGTGAAAACAGTAAAAGTCGGTGTCAGCAGTGGGGATACGAGAACATGGGAATACATTGTCGACTTAGCTAAAGATAAGGGGCTGAATATCGAACTGGTCACTTTCAATGATTATATCCAACCGAACCTTGCATTAAGTGAAGGGGAAATTGATGCGAATTCATTCCAAACGGTCGCCTACTTCGATGAATTCGTTCAAGATCAAAATCTGAAATTAGAGGCCATCGGGTCGACTGTCATTGCACCTATGGGCCTTTATTCGAAAAAGCACAAAGATCTCAAGGATCTTCCAGATGGCGCTACGATAGCGGTTCCGAATGAAGCAACAAACTTTGGCCGTGCGTTACTCCTTCTTCAAGAAGCTGGATTGATTACATTGAAAGAGGAATTCAATGGATCGGGATCATTGGAAATCATTAAGGAAAACCCGAAAAAATTGAAAATCAAACCTGTTGCTGCCGGCAATACACCGCGTCTATTGGATGATGCCGATGCTTCAGCCATTAATAATAACTTTGCCGTCGAAGCAGACCTTACTTTAAAAGATGCATTATTCCATGAAAGTAAAACGGCGAAACCATATATCAATATCATTGCAGTTAAAAAGGGAAATGCCGATCGTCCTGAGCTGCAAAAATTAGTAGAGCTTTATCAATCGAAAGAAGTGAAGGAATTCATTGAAAAAACGTTTAATGGAAACACCATTCCTGCATATGTTTCTGTAGATGAATTATTGAATTACCAAGATGCTTGGACAAAACCAGCTAACGAAAAATGATGAATAGAACAATGTGAAGGAATGCCGGAAGGATTCAAAATGCTATCCGGCTTTTTAAACCAATAAATAAAAGGGGAGATAAGAGTATGGCGAGAGAATTAGTGCAGAAGCAGCATCAGCAAATCATTGAAGATCACATCGACCTTCATTCCGAATTATATATCCAAACGAGTCAAGCCATTCATGCCAAACCCGAAATTGGGAATCAAGAGTTCTTCGCTTCGGACACGTTAACCGGAATACTTCACCATGAAGGATTTGAAGTGACCCGCAATATAGCTGGACATGAAACAGGATTCATCGCCAAAAAAACCTCTTCAAAGGAAGGACCTACCATTGCCTTTTTAGCCGAGTATGATGCATTGCCGGGTTTAGGCCATGCTTGTGGCCATAATATCATCGGCACAACGAGTGTTGCAGCAGGCATTTCCTTGGCTCAAGTGCTGGAGGAAACGGGCGGAGAGGTGATTGTTTTCGGTACACCGGCTGAAGAGGGCGGGCCGAATGGAAGCGCAAAAGGCAGTTTTGTGAAACATGGTCTATTTGATGGGGTGGATGCAGCCATCATTATCCATCCTGCCGGGCAAACGGGTATAACTAGTCCATTTTTGGCCGTCGATCCCCTTGATTTTCATTTTTACGGGAAGGCAGCACATGCGGCTGCTGCTCCTGAACAAGGCGTAAATGCACTTGATGGGGTGATTCAGCTGTTCAATGGCATTAATGCTTTGCGCCAGCAGCTTCCAACCGAGGTCAAGATCCACGGAATAATCACCAATGGCGGGGAAGCGCCTAACATCATTCCTGAATTTGCTTCAGCCAGATTTTACATTAGGGCAACAACATGGAAACTTTGCCAAGAAGTGTCCCGTAAAATACGTGCTGTCGCTGAAGGGGCAGCGCTTGCCACAGGAAGCACGGTTAAAGTCGAGCGTTTCCAAAATGAAGTACTCGATTTTGTCATTAATCCAGTCCTTGATGAACTGTTAAAAGAAGAACTGGATCAATTGGGGGAAGCGGTGGCCCCTCGAAAAGAGAGTGGTTTTGGTTCGACGGATGCAGGTAATGTAAGCCATGTAGTGCCGACAGCCCATCCTTATATTAAAATTGGACCGGATGAGTTGATAGCCCATACGAATGAATTCCGCGACTGTGCTAAATCAGAAGCTGGAAACAAAGCCATCCTGACTGGTGCAAAAGCACTTGCGCTTACAGGATATCGATTGCTATCGGATAAAGACCTGTTGGGTAAGGTGAAAACGGCATTTCATGAAGCGAAGCAAACGGAAAAATAAATAAAATAAAAATTTTTGTTGACTACGGAGCCCGGAGTTTGTAATATAAGAAATAACAATACCAAGTAATTAAATAGGAATTATAGGTTAATTGACCGGAAAACCGGAGACTTTTCTTTAAAAAGAGATGTCTCCGTTTTTTTTGGTGTATGAGCCAGGTTCCATCGCTGTTCCAATACCGTAGTTGTTCATATAATAAAGGAGGATTTATTATGGGGATATTATTACGTAAAGCAATTGAAAAGAAAAGAAACTTCCTGATCAACAAGTTGATTAACGAGGGAGTCTATAAAAAGAATGACATCCATCTATTTGAATTAACACTAACCGATTTAGAGGAAGAATATATCAAAATAATTAAAATTGAAGAGAAGGAATCCGATGATCATTACCCCTGTCTGAAGATACATCATTTCATATAATCAGTGGAAAGATAATGAAAAGGGGAGGGTGAAATGAGGAAGAGTGTGGAAGAAAGGCGGAAGGAATTAATCCATAAACTTATGATCCATACTGTAAATAAGAGTGTGGAACAGCTTATGAAGTTAACCTTGAAAGAATTGGAAGTGGAGTACAAAAAGGTTCAAACGGACAGTCATCCCCATAGTGATGCTGGTTCGATACAATGGATCAATACAAAACGATATTAGAGAATGTGACACCTCAGTTCATCATGAAAAACTTCATCATTTTGCTAAAAGCGTTTTGTGCTGATTCTACATGATACTTTGAACTGTAAGGGTCACTGAATCCGTGTTTTCCGTTGAATTTATGCACTTCGATATTCTTTATTTCTAAAGCTGAAATCAATTCGTCCACATTAAATGCTGATTCTTCTTGCGGAAACAATAACAGTGTAGGGCATTGTGGCGTTAATTCTACATAATTCCTAATACGGGAACCGTAGTATCCAACCATTCCATCGACACATTCGTCCTCACTACACAGCCAAGCCACAGTTGCCCCTGCACTAAATCCAAGGATGAATATTTTTTGGTATTCATCTTTAACATCCGATAATATATCCTTTATTTTATGTAAAGCGCCTGTAAAACCTACATTCTCCATAAAATGACGATAAGCAGCATCCTCTTGGGAATAATCAAAAGGTGCCTCTCGGTCTAACAAATTCGAACAGATGACATCAAAACCCTGATTCGTTAATGATTCACAAAAACCCTGCATATGTTCGTTCAGTCCATAAATTTCGTGAATGACAATGATTACAGTATCGGAATCTTTCTGTATGTGCAGCATTTTTCCCCCCCATTATCCTATTGCTTCATTATATATTGATCTTCAGCTAACGCACTTGTTAGTTGAATCCTTTATTTGAATACCCCGTCTGTTTCATTTCTGTCGTAAGCTAATATCCAATCGTTGTAGTTGTCATAAACATCTCTTATTGTTTCGCGCGAGGTCGCCACTAAATCACAACCCCTGTCATCATAAACGTGAAATATAGTTTTCCTGTTGATGTTGATAAAATAGACCATATTAAAAATACTAGGTCTTATCCCCATATCCTGATTGCAGATTGCTTTCAACATAGGAATGTATTTGAAGTCAGATGTTTTACATTTTAAAGTGAATCTATGTGTTTTATATGTTCCTTCTTCATCATCGTCATGAATAATAGTCTTTTGGTTTAACCCATATAAGACAGATTTCCCTTTAATATAACGAGAAAAAGTTTTTGATTGAAGTTTAAAATCATCTGCATAATCACTAACGTCAACTACAATATAAATATCATCGTTATTAGAATGCAAGGACTTAAATAAAGTGATCGCCCTTTTATATACTCCTTGTAGATATGGGCTATTTTCATAAGCAAAACCACTATCATAGTCCACACCTAATTCAAAACGGATACCAATTTTCCAACTATAAAACACGGGTGGTCTAAGTTCTAAGTTTGGGAAATTCTCATTCATAAATTCGTTTAAAAGCATTTTTGCACCTCGTTAATTTTCCTCATTCCTCATTAACTTGTCCTTTAGTTCGGAAGAAAAGGGTTGCAGCAGTTGGTATTACGACTGATTGTGATAAATTAAATCTTTCCACCCTTCAAAAGTATTTCTGAAATTTCTGGATATATCATCATCTTTACTAAGAAGTAAAATCAATGAAGAGTCCCACAGAACCAATTCAACCATAGCCTTAGGATGTTGGATAATTGGATTTTCCACCCAAAATTTGGATTCCCATCAGCATATGGTTCTTCTTTAATGTCATCTAAATCAATTTTTTCGTTTTTATCGAATGCCGAAAATGCACCCCATATAAAATGAAAATCTTTATTATTGGCAAGTTCCGTTAGATTTTCACCTGTAATCCAGAAGTTATTATGAGGGTCGTCAATAATTCGATAATCTTCGAAGTAATCAAGGTAATTTTCAGGGTAAGACCAATCTAAGTCGGTAAGTAGCCAATTATAATCTTTATTGAGGCCATTGAACGAGTTTAATATTTCTTTTAACTCCAAGAACTCTTTTAAAATGGTGTTCATTTCTTCCACCTCACAACTAAATTCCCCTTTATTTTATCACTTCTTCTTCAACGAACCTTCTCTATTGGTTTAAGTAAATTACTCGCATCTTTTAATAAACTTCGTGACTTTAAAACCAGCGAGTGAATGAAATATTAATAATTTTTTATACTTTCCTGAAAATTTTCATTCCATATAAATATGAAATCATAATGATTGGCACCATCCAACCAATAGACACCCACAAATCATTTCCAACAGCATGAGTCGTATTTAGGTATAGGGAAGTTCTCTTCCTTCTGAAAATGCTTTTAGATTTGCCAAACTAAGTTCAAATCCGTCCATGTTAATGGATACTCTAGTTCCTTCAGGTTCTGGGTATATTTCGAAAGTGAAAACGAGGTTATCCGAATCCGAGGAATAAGAAAACTTTTCGTTAGGAATTACTTCTTGGATGGTAAAGTTCATTGGAATACTTTCATTATCTTTAAGATTGTTATGTGCACTAGGCATTAATACGAAGATTGCCTTCTCGCCAACCTTGAGTTTAGGAATATTCCATTTTGAACCCGGGGCATACCATTTTGAAATGTTTTCATCATTTGTAATCGCATGCCAAACGGCTTCTTGGTTTTTATGAATTAGAACAGAGTTACTATCATTATTCACTTGACTAACCTCCTGATTTTTCTATGGATTATATAGAATGTCTAAGAAATATACAAGAAGATTTATACTCTAGCGATAGTTGAATACGTGACAATAATGTTAGATTGTAGCTAAAACTGTTAGGAAAATCGATGGCGATTTACACCTCTTTTCTTTTACTATGAAAGAAAAAGAGGAAAGGTGGATATGAAATGAGTCTTTTTGAATGGAATGTCAATGTATTTAGAATGATAAATGACTTAGGGAAACAATACTCTTATTTAAACCCTTCTGCCATTTTCATTGCCGAGTACATGGTATTCTTATTAGCTTTAGCAGTCATCGTAATATGGTTCACTCGAAATGAACAGAGTAGAATGATGGTTGTTTGTGGAATGATTACGTTTGTAATAGCTGAAATGATGGGGAAAATGGCAGGGGGATTGCATTCGAACAATCAGCCATTTGCCGAATTGACCAATGTTAATAAGTTGATTGAAAAAGCAGTGGATAATTCATTTCCAAGCGACCATACCATCTTGTTTTTCTCGTTTTGTGTATCCTTTTGGCTTTTCAAAAGAGGATGGTGGATGCTATGGATCATGCTGGCTTTCCTTGTTGGCATTTCCCGTATTTGGGTAGGAGTCCACTTTCCGGCGGATGTGCTGGCAGGAGCTATACTGAGCACCATTTCGGGCCTGGTGGTTTACTTTGTTGTTCCTAAGATAAGTTTGATTCATAAAATATTAGCGGGTTATGCGAGGTATGAACAAATACTTCTATCTCCATTGACTAAATCGAAGGAAAAAAAATCAAAGGACTTTTAAGCGAGACTTAAAAACAGGGTTGCTCAGGTTTTAAAAAGTCCAGCAAATATTTATTCAATTCAATACAATAAATATTTTAGATAAGAGAAAAGGATAAATGAACAGGGAAGCACTCCTGAATACATCTATCCTTTTTATTCAACATATGACCTCATTTACTACTACAACACCAAAGTTTTACCACAACAATTTGTTTTTCTAATTCAAACATAGTTTTTTATATTATTACAGGAGGCTACCCCTTAATTCCATCCCTCGTCTTGCCTCCCATTTTTGAAAATAAGGACTAGAAACTTAAACAATGATGTTATTTGGAATTATGTTTGTTATTTGCCCGAACCCAATCGGTAAAGGCTTCAATGCCATGCACGACTGCTTTGGTACGAATGGAGTGATATAAATCAAAATTGTGCTCAGCACCGGGAAGTTCGACATAAACAACCGGATTAGATGAGGAATCACGCAAATGCTCCGCGAAGCGTCGTGCATTTTCCACGGGCACTAACCTGTCCTGATCACCATGCACCACGAAGAATGGCGGTGCTTCTTTTCCACTGTAAGCCATAGGAGATGAGAATAAGCCAGGGTGTGTATCGATATAACCGTAATAGCCATATAGACAAATGGCGGCAGTTACCGACGTGTCCACACACTCAAAACCTGGCTGGAATGAAGGGGAATTTGGGGTTAGTGCAGCCATAGCAGTCAAATGAGCCCCTGACGAATTACCAGCTAAAAATATCGTCGTAGGGTCAGCTCCGTACTCGGACCCGTGCTCGCGTACCCAAGCAATCACTTTCTTAATGTCAATCAAGTGGTCGGGAAATTTCACGTCAGCACTTAAGCGGTAGTTTGCACTGATGCACACCCACCCCTTGCTAGCAAGCTGGTAAATAAGAGGGAGAGATTGGCTGTTCTTTTTACCGCCTACAAATCCTCCACCGTGCAAATGCACCAACGTGGGGCAGCCCGTCGGATGAGAGCGATGGCGATAAACATCTAGTTGGTTTCTCATACCTGCATTACCGTAGTTGATGTTTGCAATCCTCACTACATCGTATCGTCTTTTAAAGAATGGACCGAGTAAAGCTGTGAAACTAAATTTCTTGTGTAATCGGCGCTCATTCTTAGGGTTAATTGTAGTTCGCCACGTTTTCTCAAGACTATCATTCATGGCTTGACTGACTACAGGAGAAGTTTGTAATCCCCGATGGATAATCACTAAGAGTGTTCCCACTGTCAAAATTGATATTCCAAAAGCCATCCACCCAACCGGAGAATGAACGTCGCCTTCAATAAAGGCTAACGAATTTGAACCAATCAACCAGAAAAGTGCAAAGAATGGTAGCTCATTTATTACGGAAAAGTAAGAACCTAAAGAGTTAAAACTTCGAGGGAAGTTGGATGGTGCCACTACGAAATATGTACACCAAGCGACAAAAAGCACAGAAATAAGGTAACCGATTGGTATGCTCGATATAGTCATCACGCCCTTTAGGAGATATACAATCGCGTTAATTTGTTTCCTCTAGAAATTTGATGTTATCTTTTACTGTCATTTAAAATTTCAGTATCACCTGATGGCTATTCAACATCATAAATATATTCTAATGGATACACGTTACCTATATGCCATTTTCCACATCTTACTATATGTTAGATCCTTATATAAATTCTTCAGTATGACCTATAAAATTTTCTAATATTTGTTCGTGAGAAAGTGGAAATCCTTCTTCCACAAAACTGCTACTTTAGTCTAATGAGGACAGGTGATACTTTTTGAAGTACCACTTACTTTCAAATGTTTGCCACCCATTTTGAATTATTATCAGCTATATATTTTCCACAAGTATAAAGCGTTGTACCAGTTCATTTATTTATTTAGTAACACTTCAATTTTGTATTTTAAGTACAGCCGCTATTTTAGTGAACGATATGTAGAAAGTAAATACAAAAATATCCATATGATGATCCTGATGGTAAAATAAAGGGAAAGAATTCATCACAATGGGGGGCTTAATATTGGTTGATATCCAAGAAATCAAAGACATTATCAGGCATCGCTATCCATTTCTTTTAGTTGATAGAGTACTGGAATTGGAAGAAGGAAAGAGAGCGGTGGCCATTAAAAATGTAACAGCAAATGAAGAGTTTTTTACTGGTCACTTTCTAAATCACCCAGTGATGCCAGGGGTATTGATCGTTGAGGCTTTAGCACAGGTAAGTGCTGTTATTATGCTTACAAAAGAAGAAAATCAAGGGCGGATCGGGCTTTTGGCTGGGATCGATGGATGTCGTTTTAAAAGGCAAGTAAGACCAGGGGACCAATTATGTTTAGAAGTGGAGATTACTCGCTTGAAAGGTCCTATCGGGAAAGGAAAAGGAAGGGCTACTGTCGATGGAGAAACTGTATGCGAGACAGAGCTCATATTTGCTTTTGGTGATTGATCTTTCAATAGGGGTAACTTGAACAACGGGGGTATGAAATTGATACCGATAAAAAAAGCCTATGGTTATGTGACAAGAATTAAAAATGGAGAAACTCAGGTATTGGTTTTTCAACATCCCATTAGAGGAGCGGGTATACAGATACCAAAGGGAACAGTGAAGCCTCAAGAAAGTGCTTACCAAGCAGTGATTAGGGAAATGAAAGAAGAAACAGGTCTTGAGAATTTTTATGTGGAGAAATTAGTTGCGGAAGATTTTTGGGAGAGCGCTGATGGTGCCATACATAATAGATATTTTTATCAAATAAGTGTATCGATTGTTCCTGATGAATGGGACTATCAGCCAACGGGTGGAGGAGATGAAGAGGGGCTGACATTCCATTTCTTCTGGATTTCATCCCAACATGAAGTGGAACTTATTAAAGGGCATAAAGATTATTTAAACCTGATATTTACCTAACCCTTCAGTACGCAGCAGTATATCACGACCGGCCAAGGTCATTATTGATCTTGGCCTGTTGTTTTTTTATAATCAGGTCTGTTTTTCGGTAATGAAAGTTTTTACGGTTGGCGGTTCATATGTATTGAATTGATCAAGAAGTCCATTTGGTTCAACATCTACCAGCGCCATCGAACGAAATTTTTCATGAAGGAACTGTTCGTCGGACATATGATTGAATAAAGCGACCAAAGGATCATAATAGTGATTGATATTTAAGAGTCCGCAAGGTTTTTGATGAAGACCAAGTTGAGCCCAAGTGAAAATCTCAAAGAATTCTTCCAATGTTCCTGGCCCGCCTGGCAAGGCCATGAACCCATCTGCAAGCTCAGCCATTTTAGCTTTTCTTTCATGCATGGATTCCACGACAATCAGTTCGGTTAAGTTCTTATGGGCTATTTCCTTTTTTTCTAGAAAATCTGGCATTACGCCAATTACATTTCCGCCTGCTTCCAAAACGGAATCTGCAACTGCACCCATGATTCCTACACTTGAGCCTCCATAAACAAGGGTAATATTACGTTTTGCCAGTACCGCACCCAGTTTTTTAGCCTCTTCTACATAGACAGCAGATGCACCAATGCTTGATCCACAAAATACAGCTAGACTTTTCAAAATATCACATCTCCCATTTAGTAATCTTCCTTTCTTATCATACATAATTCAGGGGGTTTTGTTAAACTTGAATTATCTAAATGAAAGGTGGATGAATATGAACGTCACTGAATTTCAACAATGGGTAAAAGATTGGCTTTTTGGCAGAAGAAACTGGCGAGGTGGCACGAGCCATTCGCTCCCTTGAGATTGGCAGGGATAGGCCTGATGAAGTTATTGGTTCGTTTGAAGAGAACAAACAGGAGTTAACCGAAGAATTGGGAGATGTGCTAGGTAACTTGATTGTGATTGCGAACAAGTACGATATTCCATTGGAAGAAGTGTTTAATGCCCATAAAAATAAACTATCCGAACGCTATCATCATGCATAATTTCCGTCATTATTGGTGTGCATGAAAAACATCCTGTTTTTAAACTTGGAGAGCTGTGACGATCAGCTCTTTTTCTCATGGGTCTAACGATAGTGATTTGTACTAATTTAACTCATTATAAGGAAAAACATCAGCCTTTTATCCCTCTTCATTAACAAAGAATTCACAAAATATGGGTACTATGCGCGATTGAGATGGGATTTTATTGGGTATACACTTACATTAATAGGAATGAACATTCATTCCGCATCTTATAAAAGGGGTGAATCATTATGATCAATGCAGTAAATAAACGAGACAGTATAGTATCCAGCGCTTTGGAACTATTCGCCGAACGGGGATATGATGCTACGACGATTCCGATGATAGCTACATCGGCAGGGGTGGGAGCCGGTACCATCTATCGTTACTTTGAGAATAAGGAGGTGCTAGGCAACAAGATTTTTCAAGAGTACTTGGATATTTTCACTGAAACGATCAAGAATGGATTTCCCCATGATGATTCGATTCGCAATCAGTTCCACCATATTTTTAAATCTATGGTTCATTTTACAAATGAGCAGGACCAAGCTCTTTATTTTATAAAGATACATAGTGGAGCCCATTTTTTAAATGAAGATAGTCATGCTAGTTTTCAAGGGCTATTGAATATATTTAAAAATTTCTTTGATTATGGAAAAGAAAAAAAAGAAATTAAGGAGCTGCCTTCTTCTGCTTTGATTGCCATCATTTACGGAGCATTTCTTGAGCTTGAGCGACTTGTCCGCATTGGGGAATTAGAACCTGAACCAAAACTATTGGCAGATGTGGAAGAAAGCTTTTGGGATGCAGTCCGATTGCACGCTTGACACATTTTTAACAATTAAACTGAATGAATGTTCATTCCTCATTCTAAACTATTAAAAGAGGTGCTTATAAAATGGAAAATACAACTCAGTTTCCACAGCCAAAAACTTACGGACCCCTAGGCAGCCTGCCTATCATTGATAAGGATAAGCCGCTTCAGTCTTTCATGAAGCTGGCACGGGAACTTGGGCCGGTTTTTCAATTTCAATTTCCTGGTCGCATCGCTACATTCGTATCCAGTGCTGACCTCGCTAAAGAAATTTGTGATGAAGCAAGGTTTGATAAGAAAGTTGGACCTGCCCTACAAAAAGTGAGAGCGTTCGGCGGCGATGGACTCTTCACAAGTGAAACCACGGAGCCGAATTGGAAAAAAGCCCATAACATCCTGCTGCCCAGCTTTAGCCAGCAGGCAATGAAGGGCTACCATGCTAAAATGGTGGATCTTGCAACCCAACTCATTCAAAAATGGGCTCGCCTGAATCCGGCTGATGAGATAGATGTTCCTGAAGATATGACACGATTGACCTTGGATACGATCGGACTCTGCGGGTTCAATTACCGCTTTAACAGTTTTTATCGGGAGACCACCCATCCTTTCGTCACCAGTATGGTGCGTGCGTTGGATGAAGCGATGAGTCAAACGCAGCGACTTGGCATCCAAGATAAACTGATGATCAAGTCTAAAAAACAATTCAGGGAAGACATTCAATATATGTTCTCTCTAGTGGATGAAATGATTGCTGAACGAAAACAAAATGGCGATCAAGGAGAAGATGATCTTCTTTCCCATATGTTGAAGGGAGTCGATCCTGAAACGGGCGTTTCCCTGGATGTTGAAAATATTCGTTTTCAAATCATTACCTTCTTAATAGCCGGGCACGAAACGACGAGCGGTCTCCTATCGTTCGCCATCTATTTCCTGATGAATAACAGGGACAAGTTGAAAAAAGCGCAGCAGGAAGTCGATGAAGTGCTTGGTGATGATGTTCCTGATTACAAACAAGTGAAAAAGCTGAAATATGTCCGGATGGTGCTGAATGAAACGCTTCGTATGTGGCCGACAGCTCCGGCATTTTCCGTTTATGCTAAAGAAGATACCATGCTGGGCGGAAAATACAAGGTGAAGAAAGGCGATGTGTTCTCGCTACTTATTCCTGAGCTTCACCGTGATCCATCCGTTTGGGGTGATGACGTTGAATCGTTCATTCCTGAGCGGTTCGAGGATTTGGATTCCATCCCTTATCATGCTTATAAACCGTTTGGAAACGGGCAGCGCGCCTGTATCGGACAGCAGTTTGCCCTTCATGAAGCGACACTGGTGCTTGGCATGGTTTTACAGCACTTTGACTTGATTGATCATGAAGAATATCAATTGGATGTTAAAGAAACGTTGACTCTCAAACCGGACGGGATGACCATGCGCGTTTCTCCGAGGAAGCCGGAGATGTCGTTTACCGTTTCTTCTCCAGAACCAAAGTCTGCGGACAAAGGAGCCACGGCATCTTCAATCGAATCAGCACATGGTACACCATTACTTGTCCTGTTTGGATCAAACATGGGAACAGCGGAAGGGATTGCTCGTGACCTTGCTGAATCAGGAAAGCGGCAAGGCTTCAATGCCGAGATTGCCCCTTTGAATGATTACACGGATCGGCTACCTCGAGAAGGGGCTGTTCTCATCGTCTCGGCATCTTATAATGGAAATCCCCCTGATAATGCGGGTGACTTTGTTTCATGGCTGAAGGAAAGTCAGGATGACACATTGGATGGTGTTCACTATGCGATCTTCGGATGCGGGGACCGCAATTGGGCCGATACGTACCAACGCATTCCACGTTTCATTGATGAGCAGCTGGAACAAAAAGGAGCGGTGCGGCTGTCAGAAACAGGCTATGGAGATGCAAGTGATGACTTTGAAGGTGATTACGAGAAATGGACAGAAGCCCTTTGGCCGAATCTTGCCGAAACCCTTAACATTGAAGTGAATATGAATGATCGGGTAGTCAGCTCGATTACGATGAACTTCGTAAGCGATGTGAGCGGAACGCCACTAGCCCGCACCCATCATGCTTTTACAGCCATTTTAAAAAGGAATTACGAATTACAACATGTGGAAAGCGGAAGAAGTACACGGCATATAGAGTTAACTTTGCCAGAGGGAATACATTATCAGGAAGGCGATCATCTCGGGGTTCTTCCACAAAATCCACCGGAACTTGTCGAGCGAGTGCTCAGTCGATTTAACCTAAACGGCAAAGATTACGTGAATCTGACTGGGGATTCGGGAAAAGCTGCCCATCTTCCTACAGGAAAACCAGTAAAACTCGAGGAGTTACTTTCAAATCATGTGGAGTTCCAAGAACCCGCCACCCGGTCTCAAATTCGGGCGCTTGCCACTTACACGGTATGTCCTCCACATGTAAAAGAACTTGAAGAACTACTTGAGGACAGTACCTATAAACAAGAAATCCTGAACAAGCGCATAACCATGCTTGATCTTATAGAAAAGTATCTTGCATGTGAAATCCCATTTGAACGTTTCTTGGCTTTACTGCCACCTTTAAAAGCAAGATACTACTCTATTTCAAGCTCTCCACTTCACAAGGAAGGAGAAGCAAGCATCACCGTCAGCGTTGTCCGCGGGGAAGCTTTGAGCGGCAACGGGGAATACAAAGGAATTGCATCGAATTATTTGGCAGAACGCTCCTTAGGCGACAAGGTAGCCTGCTTTATCAATACGCCGCAATCCAATTTCCAACTTCCAGAGCAAACAGGAAAACCAATCATCATGATTGGCCCTGGAACAGGAATTGCACCATTCAGAGGATTCATTCAGGCTCGTCGCGTTCTGAAGGAAAAAGGTGAAACGCTAGGGGCTGCCCACCTTTACTTTGGATGCCGTAATCCGGAACACGACTTCCTCTATCAAGAAGAACTCGTGCAAGCCGAACAAGAGGGACTTGTAACACTGCACACCGCTTTCTCAAGATGTCCCGGCCAAGAAAAAACGTATGTCCAGAACCGATTAGCGGAAAACGCTCATGACATACTTCCTTTATTAAAAGAAGGAGGAGGACACCTATACATCTGCGGAGACGGAGGTAAAATGGCACCCGATGTTGAACGAACATTAATCGACAGCTATATGCATTTCTATCAAAAACCTCAAGAGGAAGCCACGGAATGGCTGCAATCATTAGAGGAGAATGGCAGATATGCAAAAGATGTTTGGGCAGGAGCATAAATAGGAGGGAGCAGCGATTCCAAGAGAATCGCTGCTTTTCTTGTGCGGCAATGATATATGAATTCGCGAGTAAATAGCACAAATTCACGAGTAAACAGCACGAACTCACGAGTAAAACAGCAAAATTCACGAGTAAACAGCACAAATTCACGAGTAAAACAGCAAAACTCACGAGTAAAGCGCAAACTTACGAGTAAAGTACGAACTCACGAGTAAAACAGCAAAACTCACGAGTAAACAGCACGAATTCACGAGTAAACAGCACAAATTCACGAGTAAACAGATCAAACTCACGAGTAAAAAGCACAAATTCACGAGTAAAACAGCAAAACTCACGAGTAAACCGCAAAACTCACGAGTAAAGTACGAATTCACGAGTAAACAGCACAAATTCACGAGTAAACTGCAAAACTCACGAGTAAAGTACAAACTCACGAGTAAACAGCACAAACTCACGAGTAAAACACGCAAATTCACGAGTAAAACAGCAAAACTCACGAGTAAAACACGCAAACTCACGAGTAAACAGCAAAACTCACGAGTAAAACAGCAAAACTCACGAGTAAACAGCAAAACTCACGAGTAAACAGCACGAACTCACGAGTAAACAGCACAAATTCACGAGTAAAGTGCAAACTTACGAGTAAAGTACGAACTCACGAGTAAAACAGCAAAATTCACGAGTAAAACAGCAAAACTCACGAGTAAACAGCACGAACTCACGAGTAAAACACGCAAACTCACGAGTAAACAGCACGAACTCACGAGTAAACAGCACAAATTCACGAGTAAAGTGCAAACTTACGAGTAAAGTACGAACTCACGAGTAAAACAGCAAAATTCACGAGTAAAACAGCAAAACTCACGAGTAAAACAGCAAAACTCACGAGTAAAGTGCGTAAACTCACGAGTAAACAGCACGAACTCACGAGTAAAACAGCTCAAACTCACGAGTAAACAGCACGAACTCACGAGTAAAAAGCACAAATTCACGAGTGAAGCGCAAAACTTACGAGTAAAGTACGAACTCACGAGTAAACAGCACGAATTCGCGAGTAAACAGCAAAACTCACGAGTAAACAGCACAAATTCACGAGTAAAACACGCAAACTCACGAGTAAAAAGCACAAACTCACGAGTAAACAGCTCAAACGATCAAACTCACGAGTGAAATAAGCTATTTTCGCAAAAATAGAAGAGTTGGTTTGCAAATGGGGAGTACAACATCCATTGAGGGAGGACGGACGTTTACGGATTCTTTATTCATTGTTAAAATTTGAGGGTGTGTTAATAGTGGAGGCAGATGACGCTCTCTATGGTCAACATTCGTCACGGCCATGTGGTGGGGTTAAACTAACGATAAAGGGGTCACTTTATATAATGTTTAAGTATACAGTTTGTTTTGTTAAGAAAGGTAATGAAATACTCATGCTCAATCGGGAGAAGGCTCCAATTATGGGTGTATGGAACGGGGTAGGGGGCAAAATCGAGAACGGTGAAACACCTGATATAGGTGCACGGCGTGAGGTGTTTGAGGAAACGGACATTGAAGTAGAGCCCTTTTTTTCTAAAGGAACGGTAACTTGGGAGACTCCAGAAGGTGAACTGGATGGGATATATGTATATTTGTATGAAGTGGATGCAGATTTAATATATGAAACACCGAAAAAAACGCGGGAAGGTATTCTGGAATGGAAATCGATTGAGTGGATCCTCCATCCAGAGAATCTCGGAATTGCTGAAATGGTCGCACAGTACTTACCGGTTCTATTGAATAAAGAAGGAAACTACACATTCACTTACAAAAATGGTCAAACGTATCATTCATGAAACCAACCTTCCTTAAAAAAAGGGATACTACCATTTTGAGCAGTATCCCTTTTTGGGCTGTCATATGAATGTTGATTGCGTCTACAAATTAACATTCATTCTCGAATATCGTACCTTTTTTGAATCTTGAATCCTTAAAGGCGAACTTCATCAGAATAATATAGGCAATGCCTGCCACAACAACACCGATGATCCAGGCAAGCTCCACTTTTATAAAGGCGGCACCGGCGCCGATAAGCATGGCGAGCAGTGCGCATGGATTATATCCTGCAAATGGTCCGTCTTCTCTGTATAAATCGGCAACATTCATTTTTTGCTTTCTTAATATATAATATTCGACTAATAAAATCGAAACGATCGGGCCTAAAAAAGCGGAATAAATCAGTATGAACATACCGAGCCCCTTCGCCGAAGAATCCTGTACAAGCACCCAAGGGAATGAGCAAAAGGCAAGAAGTCCGGTTATGATAACGGCAATCTTATATTTCAACTTTGTAAGTAAAGTAATGACATAGGTTGGCGGAATAATGTTGGCGACCATATTTACGGCAATCGCACCTATTACGATAAATGCAGAAACGCCTACAGTGATATAAGGATTGTCCACCACTATTGCAAACGCCTTAACGGGATTGGATATGCCGGTAGCGGTAGCAAGCATTACACCGATTGTCAGTACGAATCCATAGGCTATTAAAATGGGCGAAAAGTACAAAAAACCTCGTTTTGCATCACTGATGCCAGACTTAAGCTCTCTTGAATAGTCCCCTGCGCTCAAAAAGATAGCCGCATAATTCCCCAAAAACATCATGATGAAAGCAAAGAACGGCAAGCCCCATGATCCTTGGGCATGCACCCATTTTTCCGCGATGACCTTGCTATGGGATGTAAGGAGAATACCAAATACATAGACAAGCGCTAGCATGATAACGATGGATGCAAGCATTTCCACCCATTTGATGGCATGGAAGCCGTACAGCGAAAGCGCAATTTGCACCAGTTGAATCGCGACAAAGCAAATGACGGCATTATCAAAAGCGCCACCCGTCATGATCTTCACGATTTCGTTTAAGGCAGTACCACCGATCCAACTTTGAAAACCGTACCAGATGATGGCCGGAATTCCGCGCAAAAGTGATGATATGATGGAGCCTTTCATCCCGAAGGACATTCTGAGCTGAACAACATAGGGAAGTCCGGTCCTGTATCCGATCCTATCATTTAAAGCGAAAATTATGGAAATGATGGCGATGGCGATGGCAGCTGCAGCAAACGTCTGAATGATGTTCAACGTTGCGGTTCCCGCTACAACCAAGCTGGCCCCTAGTGTCATATTCCCTAAATTGACGCCGTCTCCAATCCACATGAATATATAGGATATCGGGCCAACCGTCCTATCTTCTTTTGTTTTAGGCTTCAGAGATTCATCCAAATCCGCAGTATGGTTGAACTCCGTTTCTTCCAAAGCATGACTTTCTAGATATGTAGACAATTTACACTCAACTCCCATTCGTAGTGTTATATGACATACCGCATAATGTAATAAAAGCTAACATAAATAAAGTATATAAGATTTGGATTTAGGAATCATTAGAAGAAGTGTGAAATTTCAGATATTATTTTGTGCTTTTTAACTAAAATTATTTCGGTGAATATATAAAAAAGACCCTCTGTCTGAAAGCTCACCTTTCACAAAATGGTATAATTAGGATATAGTTGGTGGATTGGATTAAAGGGGGAATATTCTTGAATATAGCTAGAATCATCTTAGGAATCATTGTTTTTGCTTTATCAGCTACACAGCTAATTACCGGGAATGATAAGTTGTTACCATACAGCATGTTTTTCCTGGGGTTAATGATGCTGGTGATTGGAATTACCGAACTTCAAAAGGATCGTAAAGGATTCGTGGGGTATATGTGTCTTGTTGTCTCGCTATTAGTTCTCTTTACCGTCATTCTGAGTTTCTTAATATAGAATTAGTTTTTACCTAAAGATCTTAATGGGGGTCTTTGTTCATCATTGGGATATAGATTTGAAGTTCATAACAAAACAAGGGGGGCTCTTGCAGCTCTTTTTCTTATGTGCTTAAATGGCTGATTCGGTTGATAAGACCATATCTAATTATGGTAAAATATAGATAAAATGGTTGGTGGAAGGGATGTAGTTTTAGTGGGAATTGTGTGGATCTTCATTATTTTTATTAGTTTTTCTCTCTTCATAGATAAATTTTTAAGGAAATGGTTTGGTGTAGATAAGAAAAAGATAGCCGATACCCCTGGTAAGAAAGTGGATCGGTGGGGAAGAGCCATCATTGCATCCATTTATTTATGTACTATCCCCTTTGTTACAGAGGACCCATATGTCATGAAGGTGTATCTGATATCCTTTTTAATTGTATTAACTGGTTTTCAGTTGTTCTTGGAATGGAAGTACTTGAAAAACGCAAAAGAACATGTCATTACAATAGTTCAGCTTCTGTTAGCCTTAGTGATTATGTATAATGTGGATTATTTTATATAGGTTGGATGGTACATAAGGAGCGGATAATTTGAAAATAATGAGAGAAGCAACAAGCGGGGATATGGAAGCTGTGTATATGATGGGCCATGATGTTTGGGGAGACAAAATGGCAGCTAACGAATATATAACGATGTGTCGGAATTCCAGTAAATATAAAAAAGGTAAATGGCATGTTTTAGAAGAAACGGCTACAAAAGAGCTATTAAGTTCCTTGATTGTATATGAATTAAATCCCTCGGAAGCCTTGATTGTCAGAGGGATCGGTTCAATTGCCACCCCGATGCATTTGAGGAGCAAAGGATATGCATCGCTATTGATCCAGAAAGTGATAAACGATTTAGAGCAGAGGATGAATTGTACTGATTTTTTCCTATATAGCGATATTGGAACGGCATTTTATAAAAAATTGAACTTTATTGAACTCACTTCCACTAAGCAAAAATATGAGGATAGTATTTGTATGTATTATTCGAATGAAAAGGATATGGACTCCATATCCTATGAAATCCCAAATTATTTTTAGTGGAATAGATATAGGGCTTTTAACATGAGAGTTGCTCAGGCAGCTCTTTTTTTTATGGAGCTAACTGGGCAAATAGCGACTGTAATTTTAAAAATTTAAATGCAATAATTGGGACATTCGTTTAAATAACTAACAAGTAAATGAGGGGGAGTCTTATGGAGAGGATTAATTATTCTATTGTTGATGTGTTTTCAAATGGAAAATATACAGGAAATCAACTCGCGGTTTTTAAAAACGCTGGAAATGTTCCGGATAATGAAATGCAACAAATAGCCAAAGAAATTAATTTTTCAGAAACTACCTTTATCTTGTCTGATTCAAAAATTGATGGCGGTTATGATGTCCGGATTTTCACACCTAATGAAGAGGTTCCTTTTGCTGGCCATCCGACTTTAGGAACTGCATACATCATTCAAAACGAAGTATTGGATGAACCATTGGAAAACATTATTTTAAACTTTAAAGGTGATCAGATAACAGTATCATTCAATAATCAGGAAGAACTTATATGGATGAAACAAAATGAACCAACTTTCGGCCGGATTTTAGATGAAAATAAAATTTCTGAAGTTTTAAATATACATAAAGAAAACATAGATGATAGATTTCCCATTCAGGAAGTTTCGACTGGACTACCAGTGATTGTTGTCCCATTAAAATCATTGGATGCCGTTAAAAAAGTAAAGGTGAATAGAGGAAAAAAATTTGAGTTAATTGAACATACTGAGGCAAAAGCCATTATGGTTTTTTCTCCAGAAACGTATAATTCGAAAAATGATTTAAATGTTCGAGACTTTGCAGATTTTTATGGTATCCCCGAAGATGCAGCTACTGGCAGTTCTAATGGATGTTTAGCTTCTTACTTAGTTAAATACCGGTATTTTGAAAATAGTGAAATAAACGTTCGCGTAGAACAAGGATACGAAATCGGAAGGCCTTCTTTGTTGTTTTTAAAAGCAGGGTATGATACCGGGAAAATCAACGTTCATGTAGGAGGTAAAGTAGTGAAAATTGCTCAAGGTGAATGGTTCCTTTAATAACCTAACATTCTAACAGGTGCTTTGCTTCAAATAGTAAGGTTGCTGAGGCAGCCTTTTTCTTATTGAACTTAGCTTCGCTATTAATCTCGTGATTCTATTTTTCTTACGCAAAATAAAAAGTCCCACAAAAAAATCCCCCCAAAAGGAGGCATTCCATATGAATAAAGAATCAATATTAATCGTAGAAGACGAAGAGAAAATTTTGAGACTGCTTGAATTAGAGCTTGAAATCGAAGGCTACCGAATCGGAAAGGCAATGGACGGGAATGAAGCACTTGAAGTATATGGATCAGGAAAATGGGATTTGATCTTATTGGATGTCATGCTTCCAGGCATTAGCGGAATCGAGCTTCTTCGTAAAATTCGTACGAAAAACACCTTTACACCTGTCATCCTGTTAACGGCAAAGGGGTCGGTGGAAGATAAAGTTTCTGGTCTTGATCTCGGCGCGAATGACTACATTACAAAACCCTTCCAAATTGAGGAATTGCTTGCTCGAATCCGTGCGGTTTTAAGAATGCGAACTGCAGCACCTTCAATGGAAGATGACGGCGATGAATGGCTAAATACTGCTGATTTAAGGTTAAATGTCAAAACGCGCGAAGTCATCAGAGGCGAAAATGAAATTGACCTAACCCCAAAGGAGTATGATTTACTTCTTTATTTACTGAAGAATAAGCGTCAAGTGCTAAACCGGGATCAAATTCTGGAAGCGGTCTGGGGGTATGATTTCTATGGAGAAACAAACGTAGTGGATGTGTATATCCGATATGTTCGAAAAAAGCTCGAATATGGCTTTGATGCGCCACTTATTCATACTGTAAGAGGCGTTGGCTACGTCATAAAGGAAGCCAAATGAGACTTCGAAGGAAAATAAATTTATATACAACGGTGTTATTCATTTTCCTGCTGCTTTTGATGAATGTTTCCATTTATTTTGTTTTCAGTAAACAGGTGATGATGAATGAACTTAATCGTGCGAAAGCGGAGACAGAGAAAATGGCATTTGATGTTAGTGAAAATGTAAATCGTATTTCACCAAATGATCTACTACGTGCCTATGTGCCTATAGATGGCATGGTTGGTATTGTAATAGAGGGTCAAAGGCAAGGAACAGTTGTTACATCCAATTCTGAAAAACAGTTATGCAATCGACCTAGCAGCTTTTACCCAGGTGAGGAGAGCGCGATCATCACTTTTGATCAGAAAAAGTATGTGTTCGTTTCAAACCCGATCGTTTGGGGGGATGGAAGCGTAGTTAATCTTCAAATCACCAAAAGCATCCAAGCAACAGAAGAAATGCTCGCTGTTCTTCGCATTGTATTAATTGCTGTAACGGTCATCGCCATGATTCCTGTTCTGATATCAAGCAGTATTCTCAGTAATTTCATTGCTCGTCCGATTCGCTCGATGATTGAAACGATGAAAGAGATTCAAACAAGTGGCCAATTTAAGCGACTCAGCCTAGAAGAAAATTCAAAAGATGAACTTGTGGAAATGGGGAAAACCTTTAATCACATGATTGATTTGTTACAGGCTAACTTCGAGAAACAGGAACAATTCGTATCAAATGCTTCACATGAATTAAAAACACCGCTAACTGTCATCGAAAGCTATGCGAGTCTTTTGCAAAGAAGGGGTTTAAAGCGTCCTGATTTGTTTGATGAATCAATAGAGGCCATTCATTCTGAGGCCATTAGAATGAGAGAGATGACAGAGCAATTGCTCCTGCTTGCAAAGCATCAGGAAAAATGGAATATAGTGAAGGAAAACGTAAATCTGACTGATATCATGGCAGATTTAGCAAAAGTGTATAAAAATGCGTACGATCGAACAGTGGAGATTCTTAGCAGCGATGCAATTGAAGCATTAACGGACGTTCAAAAGTTAAAACAGCTTTTGTTCATTTTTTTGGACAATGCAAGAAAGTATAGTGACGAGCATATCTCAGTCTACATAGGAAAAACGGGTAATGAAGCATATATCCGCATCGAAGACAGAGGGGACGGAATCCCGAAGGCTGAATTGCCAAAAGTGTTCGATCGCTTTTATCGTGTAGATGAAGCAAGAAGCCGAAAGCAAGGCGGATCAGGATTAGGGCTTTCCATGGCAAAGGAAATTGCTGAGGCAATTGACGTACGGATTGAAATGGATAGTCTCGAAGGCAAGGGAACAATCGTCACTCTTTTATTTACTTAAGTCCCTTTACTGAAAGAGATTTAAATAAAAGAATGGGTGAATTCTTATCGAGTTCTCATTTTACCAAGATTTAATTAAGCCAGAATGAAGTTGGATGGGTGATACGATGAAGAGTAGAAGATGGCTGGTACCAGTTGGGTTAATTGTCGTGTTTGGTCTGCTTTCATTTGTCGGTTTTCAATGGTGGGCTCCATCATTATCCGCGGAAAACTTGACTATAGAAGAAGTGAACCAGATAGCAAAGGATAAATATCCTGGAACCATTATTAAGACAACGAAAAATGATGGTGAAGAATATCAGATTGAAATGCAGCTTGAAACTGGGGTATATCAAATTAGGCTGGATGCAGAAATTGGGGAAGTTAATTCCATAAAAAGGAAGAGGTTAGCTGAAGAAACTTCAGATCATGCAACTGAAGAAACGACGAAAAAAACACCTCAAAAGCAACTAACTCAAAAAGAAATAAAGGAACGTATTTCCGCAAAAGGTGATCTGGAACAAATTGATTTTGTGCAGGAAAAAGACAACTCCTATTATAAAGCAGTTGTAAATAAGAATAATGAAAAAACCACATTAATACTCGACCCATATACAGGAACTATTATTGACTCAAAAAAGGTAGCAGATAGTATCATTACAGAAAACGAAGCAATTGCGATTGCCGAAAAACATGTTAAAGGAACAGGTGATGATACAGAATTTTATCAACCCCCGAATCAGACACCCTATTATTTGGTCGAAGTTGAATTGGAAGATGATCGTGACGCAGTTGTCCAAGTGGACGGTTACACAAAAGAGGTAAAAACAGTTACATGGGAAGATGATGATGCTGATGTGGATGATAATGATGACTCTAAATAAAACAGTTTGCTCAAAACTGAGAAAAACTAAGAGATGTTTCCCATCACATTTCAATTTTTCTTTCCGCTAAAATAAAAAAGGGTGATACCAATTAGATGTCTAATGGGTATCACCCTTTTTTGTTGAGTAAGGGAAATGCAAAACAAAAGAGAAGAAATTGTAATAATTCTCACCATTTTCTAATCCTTCTATCATTTAACTCTAATTTAATAACTTTAACATGGAATTAGCTTAAAAGAAGGTTTCATCCATGTAAAACGAAGCCAAATAAGATCATTGGATGAAAGGCATCTGGATCATTGTACATACCCTTTTTTAGAACCTTACCTTCTATAACAATTTAACAAAGAATTGCAACGGAAAGGAGAATGATGAATGTCAATCATTTCGAGTATTTTGGATTATAACAAGATGTTTGTCGATCAAAACAAATATACAGAGTTTCAAACGACAAAGTATCCAGATAAAAAGATCGTCATTATAACGTGTATGGATACCCGTCTATTGGAATTGCTTCCAAAGGCGTTGGGTTTAAAAAATGGAGATGCGAAAATCATTAAAAACGCAGGAGCTATTGTTTCTCACCCCTTTGGCAGTATTATGCGCAGTATCCTTGTCGCTATTTATGAGCTGAAAGCGGAGGAAGTATGCGTGATCGGACATCACGGATGCGGTATGGTGGGGCTTCAATCCTCTTCACTTCTTGATGCCGCAAAGCAGAAGAAAGTCAGTCAGGAGCATATTGATATCCTAACAAACTCTGGTATTGATTTAACAAAATGGCTGTCAGGTTTTCAATGCGTGGAGGAGAGTGTTACAAATAGTGTCCGTTTGATCAAAAACCATCCCTTATTACCGGATTCCATTGCCGTTCACGGTATGGTCATCCATCCCGAAACCGGTAAATTGGATCGAATCATAGATGGATATAGCAACGTTGTCAACAAGGATGAAATACATATTCAATAAAAGAAGGGGCGATAAAATGATGGGTTCTAGCAGGCTTGAAGGATACAACTTTGGCCATTTTCAGAAAGACCTGGTTGCCGGTGTGGTAGTTGGGATTGTAGCAATTCCTTTAGCGATGGCTTTTGCCATTGCTTCAGGGGTAAGACCAGAATACGGACTGTACACATCAATAATAGCTGGAATCATGGTCTCCCTTTTAGGCGGATCGAGATATCAAATTGCAGGCCCGACTGGAGCCTTTGTCCCGATCTTGTTGGGAGTGGTCATGCAGTATGGATATGAAAAACTGTTAATCGCCGGTTTCTTGGCAGGTATCATGATTTTTCTTTTAGGTGTGTTCAAACTGGGGAGATTCATCAAGTTCATTCCGCGTCCAGTTACCATCGGATTTACTGCTGGAATTGCTGTGATTATCTTTTCTGGCCAGATTGCCAATTTCTTTGGACTCAGTAACTTAAAAAAAGAAGAAGCCTTTCTTTTAAACATGAAAGAAATCTTATTGAACTTCAATACAGTTAATATCTACAGTGTACTGGTGGCTTTTATAAGTTTAACTCTCGTCATATTAACTCCAAAATATTTACCGAAAATCCCTGGAGCCTTGCTGGGATTGATTGTATCAACTCTAGTCGCCACCTTTTTCTTTCCTGATCAGGTAGCGACCATTGGATCGGCTTATGGCGCCATCCCTAATGCATTGCCCCATTTTCAGTTCCCCCATATCACTGGCAGCCTAGTGATTGAACTCCTTCCGGCTGCTTTGGTCATTGCCATGCTTGGAGGAATTGAATCACTATTATCCGCTGTAGTGGCAGACGGCATGACCAACAGTAAACATAACAGCAATAAAGAGCTGATGGGGCAAGGATTGACCAATATGATTACGCCATTATTTGGAGGCATTCCGGCTACAGGTGCCATCGCCCGTACCGCAACGAATATTAAAAACGGTGCAGTTTCCCCCATATCAGGTGTGATACATGGGTTGGTGGTATTGCTGGTGTTAGTCAGTTTAGCTCCTTATGCTTCTGCCATTCCTTTGGCAAGCATGGCTCCCGTTCTTATGTTTGTCGCATGGAACATGAGCGAACGCCAAGAATTTTCGCATATCTTAAAAGCAAAAACCATGGATTCGGTCGTATTGATCGTCACCTTCTTGTTAACGGTTTTGATTGACCTGACAACAGGTGTTGGGATCGGTTTACTATTAGCTATTCTATCTTTTGTTAAACTAATGAGCGGTACACTGAAATTAACAAAGGTTTTACCAGATCCAGCTGATAAACTAGTTAAACCGGAAATGGTGCAACAAGGTTCAAGCTGCCCGCAGATAAACATTTATACGATAGAAGGACCTTTATTCTTTGGTTCAATCGAAAGGTTGCAAGAAGAAATCGAGGAAATGATGCGTTCTAAACCAAAAATCCTCCTATTAAGAATGAGCAATGTGTCATTCATTGATACTTCGGGAGAAGCACTTCTCACCGACATTGTGAAGCAATTCAAGTCCCACAAACTACAAGTGTTGATTTCCGGGATTCAACAGGAACCTAAAGAAATGCTCGAAAAAACCGGTTTTATTAAACTGGTTGGTGAAGAACAGTTCTTTTCCAATACGGGTGATGCCATTAATGAAGCTTTATCCAAACTGGATGAGAACCGTTGTAAAGGGTGTAAACAATTTGCTTTTGATGAATGTACGGTACTCTCCCAGCAGGTTCCAAAGCCTGCGGTATTAAAACAGAAAAGAAAACGGGAGATAGGGTTAACATGACCCTTATCAGGAAAGATCAATCCACGAAAATTAAGGCATCTGCTTTTGGCAGATGCCCTTTTTTCTAATCAACTATCTTCTTGATTCACCATGGCTATAAATGAATACGGTAGTAGTCAGGAAGGTTACAAGTAGAAGTAACTCAAATACAAATAGATTCATGAAGACACAATGGAGAGGGAGGGACAGAAGCCTCTCAGCCATAGCGAAAAGCCGGATTTCAATACTTGTTGAATCCGGCTTTTCGTTATTACTCCTTATTGAAGAGTAGGGAAGACATGGTGAATTGTGGTCGATGTATACCCTCATAGTATCGCCATTCATAAATGATGTTCAATTAATCGAACCGAGGTGTTTGATCTTAATATTATGAAAGACCGCTTTGCCTCCCTCTGAGAAGAGGGATATTCCTTTATCATCAAATTCAGGGAATATTAAATTTGAATGTGCAATCTTTCCATCATCCACAAACACCTCAATACTTGTTTTATCAATGAGGATCTTTAAGTGAACATGTTTCTTGCTAGCATCATATGGAGCAATGCTTTTAATATATTGATTACTTTCGTCAGGGTGTTCGGTGAAATTTCGATTGACATAAGAGTAGTTTTCTTCTACAAAAATTCCTACGTCAATGTGGCGTGTTCGATCTGCTGATTCTCGAAGCCTTAAGCCTACATTGTTTAGGTCTGACCAATTGATATCCGTCTCCAATTGATATACATCACCTTTTACATCTAGTGTTTTGGAACCATTCACTTCAATTTGTTCATAGGAATCCGTTGAACTCGTCAATTCTTTCAATGCTTCGATAGGTTGTGAAGATAAATAATATTGGTTGTTGCCCGCATGTTTTAGCCCGATTTGGCGAACGATGGAATCCATTCCATTAAAGCCCTCTTTCAGGGTCGGAGTATTATCGGCATAGGCCCAATTATTCATCCAAGCGAGAGCATACCGTTTGTTGTATTTATCGCTTTCTGTCCCATCTTCAAATGTAACTCCACCATACCAATCGAATCCATAATCCAACCATTGCGGTTCATTGTAATCTGGGAAGAATTCCATTCCATCAAAGCTTCCAGTCCAATAGGCGTATGTGTTTGGTTTACCATTCGATTGCCCATTAGCACTGACACCAAGTACCCATTTTAGAGTCCCATCATCCGCCCGTAACAAATAAAGGTCCGGGCACTCTACAATACCTATGTTTTTCGTGACAAAACCGCTCATATACTGCCAATCTTTTAGGTTGTCAGACTTATAAAAACCTATTTTTGTTCCCTCAGCCATGACCATAATCCATTTATGATCACTGTCATCCCAGATGATTTTTGGATCTCTAAAATCTTTTGTTCCTGGATTTGAGATGATAGGATCATCACTGTAGGAGGTAAATGTTTTACCGTTGTCCGTACTATACCATAGAAATTGTTCCTGTTTACCGCCATCCTTGGAGGGCTGCGTAACAATTGCCACAAGAGCATCTTTTCCAAAGCCTGCCGTATTTTCCTTGTCTACAACGACTGATCCCGACCATGGATCTCCATTATCATTGGTATATTTCGGAATGGCTATCCCTTGATCGCTCCAATGCACCAAGTCCTTTGAGGTTGAATGACGCCATTCTGTTCCATTTCCATCCGGATAATCCCCATTATAGAGGTAAAAGTAATGGTACTCACCATCTATGAAAATCGGCTTCTGAGGATCGTTTTTCCACTTGTCAGGTACAGTGAAATGGTAGTTAGCTTGATACGATTCCTCTTTATGCTTAACTGGTAAAGTTGATTTGACTAAAAAGACTAATAATCCTGCAATGAATAATCCAAGTATTAATAGAGCCAACGACTTAAAACCTTTCTTAGTAAAAACTATTTTGTCCAAGTAAATCACCACGCTAATCAAAAAAAGAAAATGCCAATTTTATAGACATTTTCTTTTTTGATTTATTTTGTAAAAATTAGGATGAACATTAAATTATTGGTTATTCGTTAGTTGACCCTGTTCCTGAATACTATCTTCTATCACAGCTGTATTTGGCCCTTTAATGTTAAGTGAAAAACTTGGGGCAAAGGTAGATTTATGGTCTTTAAAATAACCTCTATTTGTCATGTAACTTGTGATAACTACATTATCGCTTTCCGGTTGTGGGATAGCATAGTGAGCGTATGTCCAAGTAATATCATAAGGATCAAGATCTTGATGTAAGACAATTCCGGTTTTATTTAACGGTTTGTATGGGCCAGTTAAAGAATTTGCCACGTAGCCTAACATGTAAATATCTTTATCATCAATTCCATCAATGGTCATTTTTGATCCTCTTGTACTTGTGAATAAATACCATTTTCCGTCCTTTTTAAATATGTTAGGACGTTCAATTTCATCTGTTACTGTATTCGAAACAATCAGGGGTTTCATTTCGTTTTTTAATGTATAATCATCGTTTATTTCAATGATGCCAATTGCACCATTTGCTAATTCAGCTAAACCTTTTTTAGAGCTTTGCAGAAGTTTATCCTTTTCAGCTTGGAAGAATTTATTGCTGTTGCCATAGTAAGCCCTGTTGTAAAGGGATTCTTCTCCTTGGTAACCATATTCAGTCCCAGTATTCGCTTCAAAAACAAGGTATTTACGACCCTTATCTTCAATATAGTGAGGATCTCTGAATGTATGATTATCACTAAAATTTTCATCAGCGAAAGCCTTATCATGTGATTGATAAAACTTGCTGTCTCCGCCTTCATAGATGGACTTGAAATCTTCTACGCCATCCACTTGCAATGTACCAGCACCTGACTCAGATAAGTTTACTTGAGCCGTTGTTAATGTTTGTTTACCGTATTGCTTGGAATCTGGTGAAAACTGTCCGCGATTTGTATAGAATAAGCGAACTTCTCCATCAGACGTGAAGGTTGCAGAACCGGACCACTCTTCTGCTTGATTTTTTAAATAAGGATCATTTGGAACATTTTTATCATTATCATCAAATACTCTGCCAGCATTTTTCCAAGCATCAATGGATGTTTCTCCAACTTTTTTGTAGAACAAGTAAATGAACGTGTCACTACCATTTTGAGGGTCTCCAGCCAATCCGAATACGATATGATAGCCCTTATATTCTGCCACTGTACCATCAGCGTTTTGTAATGGCCAGGTATCCCATACATCCATATCAATTAAATTTCCTGATTTGTCATACTTTTTTGCTGAGGGAATGTTTTTTATTGTTGATTCATCAAACTTGGGAACTGTAAACTTTGCATCGCCTTGTTGATTAATCATTTTTTGCATGTCGTAACGAGTGATTTGTGAAGTGCCATACTTTTCATTGTGATCTAATGGGTCTTTTGGTGCCGCGAAAGTTTCTGAGCGACTGCCTCCTAATAAGATAACTGTACTAAGTGTTATTACTGTTGCTTGTTTGGCAAGCCTGTTAAGGTTCATATGCCTTCCTCCTAGAATGTTTATTAGTATATAAAAATAAAGTCTAGTGGAACGATTACTTTTTGGGAGTAACAGTCCCGCCTGTTTGAAGTACTAATAAAATTATAGGTTAGTCTTAATTCTATGGATATGTCATATATTGATTAGAATTTAGTCTTATATTGATATCGTAGTTTTCGCCGTACAAAAAAATGCCCCAACAAAGGAGGCAAGAAGTGTACAGAAGTCCTATTTTATTCGTTGGAAGCCCTTTCCCATGACCTCTGAAACTCATGCAGTAATTGACCACGACTAAGCTTGTTTCCTACATATAGTTGCATGGCAGCCCCAAATTCTTCTCTTATTCCGACAGGGAAATCATACCAGTTTGAGTGTAATGTTTTTCCTTCTTTATAATACTGAATCGTTTCATCAGCAAGAGGTCCTAAATTGTCAGCTTCAATGTTAGTGAAAGCAGGTATGAATTTAAAGCGTTCTGTCAAAAACATTTTGCCTTGTTCGGAAGAAACCATCCAATTTAAAAATCTCTTCGCTTCTTTTTTCTTTTCTGGTGTGGTTTGTTTGTTTACAACCCAATAATTCGGTACGCCGACCATCAAGGCTTCCTTCTTAGGTTGATCATTTATTGGTATTGGCATAAATCCGATGTTCATATTCGGTGATTGTTGATCGATCATCGGCTGTATCCAGTTTCCTTGTTGGATAATCGCAGCATTTTCTGAAGTGAATAGATTCACTTCCATGTTGTAATCGGTTGTTAGCGGGTTATTGTTTCCATACTTTAATGTTACATCCAACAAATTGATTAGATCATTGAATTTTTGATTATTATATATTTTTTCAGTTCCATCATTTAGGCCTTTTATAAAAGCCGGTGGATCTTCTTGCTCTGTAAAACCAACATTCATTAAGTGGTCACCCAATTTCCACTCTTCATAATATCCAGTTGCAAAAGGAGTAACTCCTGCTTTTTGCAATTTTTCAGCCACTGCTATTAATTCAGTCAGCGTTTTGGGTAATTCATCGATTCCTTCCTTATTAAATATATCCTTATTATAGATGAATCCGTACCCTTCCAGATTAATCGGCATCCCATGAATTTTCCCATCGAATTTCATAGGGGTTAATGCATCTTCATATGCATGTTCAACCCAGGGTTGGTCAGAAAGATCCTCTAAATATTCACTCCACTGTTTGGCATTTTCGTATCCGCTGTTTGTGAAAATATCAGGACCATTGCCAGTGGCCATTTTTGCTTTCAAATCAGCAAGGTTATCCATAGCCCCGCCAACCGTGTGAACCTTTATATCTACATTTGGATTTTCTTTTTCATAAGCAATCACCATTTGTTCGAACCGCGTAGAAATTTCAACTTTCGGATTCCTTACATTCAAAGTGATTTTTCGCTCTGAAATTTCCGGTTTTTTTGTTCCGCTCTCGGTCTTTGTTTGACATGCACAAAGTGATAGGCTCAATATTCCGATTAAAAATATGTTTAGTATCTCTTTTTTCATCATGTCACCCCTGCAATTTTCTAATTAAGGTGAATTATTTACTTCTGATCTGCATTCTTTTCACCGTTTCGGTACTCGAATGGTGTCATGCCAACCACTTTTTTGAATAGTTTTGAAAAGTATTTCTCATCCTGATAGCCGAGCATTAAAGAGATGGAGTAAATGCTTTTTTCGGTTTCTCTTAACCAGCGTTTTGCTTGGTCAGTTCTAAGTTTAGTGACGTATTTGGACAGGAGCATTCCGGTTTTTTGTTTGAACTTTCTTGAGATATGTTCGCGACTTAAGAAGAATACATTCGATAGTTTTTCTAAACTCAATTCTTCCATGTAATATTTTTCAACATATGAAACGATGTCCTCTATGCGACGTGCAACATCCAAGTCATCCAAACGGTGGATGGATCTGAAGTTTTGATTTTTCATTGCTTTTTGTAATGACTTAAAGGAATTGTGGATATCCCCCAATGATTCCAAGGGCTCGCCACAAACAAGGCGAACAGGAATATCAAATTGATGACTGATCCATTCTTCAACGGATAACCAATGGTCAGGTATGGTGATCACTAGACAAAGATTATGATCATTCTGAAGCGCAAATACATTTCCGATTTTCCGCTCAACAAGTTCGTCAGCGAGTAACTGAATGTAGGGGGCAGGATGGTGCATTTGATAAAAGGAAATTAATGTAAGATTGTATCCGTCTGCTTTTGGAAGATATGACTCAATATCGTTTTTGTCGAAGTTTTCCCCCATACAAGCGGCAGTAACTATTTGATTACCCCGATACCTTTTAACATCTTCATATACACCGGTATCTTCATTAGCACGAACTTCCTCTTCATTCGCCCATGATTTAACGGCTTCTTCCAGTGTTTTGTTAAATGCATCAGCTTCAATCGGTTTTAACAAATAATCGAAGCTGCTAAACTGAATTGCTTTACGCATAAATGAATAGTCGTCAAAACCCGAAATTAATATCACTTTACCAGGATAAGAAATGGAATCTAGCCACTCGATTAGTTCCATACCGCTCATTCCAGGCATTTTCACGTCTGTAAAGATGATTTCCGGACTTTCCTTCTCTATCATTCTTTTTGCATCATCGCCATTACTTGCTTCTAATAGTTGGGTGATACCGTATTTTTCCCACTGCCCCAAATGGCGTATTACGTCACGTACATTGAACTCATCATCGACAATTAAAGCTTTCACAGATTTCATCTCCTTATATGAATGAGTTAAAGTGTCCGTTTTTGAATAGCTACGAAGCAATCTATTCATTAGCAAGCGGAAATTCTAGTGGAATCACTATCTTAACGGAAAATCCTTGTCCTTGATACGTATCCACTTCCAGGCCTGCTTTTGATCCATAATTTAGAACTAAACGGTCATAAATATTTTTCAGACCGATATGATTATGTGAATATGTGCTTTCATGTGGGGACGCGTATATATTTTCTCTTAATATTCGAAGCTCCGCCTGAGTCAAACTAGGACCCGAATTTTCAACGATGAGGTGTAAAAATTCTCCTTGTATTTCTCCATGAATAGTTAAATGAGCCTGATAGAAACCTTCTTCATAACTGTGTTTAAAAAAGTTTTCAACGAGGGGCTGAAGAATCATACTTGGAATCGTCATATCAAGGATCGTCTCGCTTATTTTAATAGAATAGTTCACATTGTTTCCAAAACGCTCCATTTGAAGGTTTAGGTATGCTTCTATATAATTCATTTCATCTCGAACCAACACCCATTGGTTTGCCTTAATGGAGTAGCGCATCATTTTAGATAGTGACGTCAATAAATGGTAAACTCTTGGAGAATTAGATCTTAGGGCAACTGCACCAATAGATTGTAACGAATTAAATAAGAAATGCGGATTAACCTGAGATTTTAATGCTCTGAATTGGTTTTTTCTATTTTCTATTTCGAGTTTATATTCTCTTTCAATGTGTAGATTGATTCGGTTCATCATATCCTTCATATGTTTTTCCAGCTCACCAATTTCGTCTTTTCTTCCATCATCAAAGGGGACATCCATATTTCCACCTTTTATTGTTCTCACTTTCTTGCTAAGAAGTTTAATGGGACGAGTGATTCTGTATGAAATAATACCAATCATTAATAGCCCTAACAAGCCGACTATTAGTCCAACAATTATATTTGTATAGGCAGTCTTCCGGACATCATCGAATAATACATGATTAGGGGTTATCTTAACTAATTTCCAATGATTTAGAGTTCCTGATAATGTTTTGGTTAAGATAATATCTTCACCCGTAATCTGCTTTTTAAATTCAGGAGTAATTGATTTTCCTATAAGGGACCGATCATTTGCATACATGACATTGTTATGTGAATCCATAAGTATTACAGATTCTTCATCCTTTTGAATAAGGCTGTTACATATACGGGCATAGGCATCCAAATCTATATCAATTGTAATTATTCCGAGATATTCGTTTGAAGGCACATCGACTATTTTATGGTGAAAAGTCATCACCATCGTGTCGTCCGACTGGGGAATGATTGCTGTGTCATTGTAATTTTGAATTTGATGTGGCGGCTCAATCATGTAATTAGAGTCAGAGCTATAAAAGTGTTTTATCGGCTCCTCATTTAATAAATCGGGTTGAGGTTTCCGGGCACTGACCGTCGCATTATAAACTGTAAACGATTCTTGATCCTTATCAATATAAAACCGTACTTGACGGATTTCGTTTCGCATCAGATAAAAGGTTTCTATACTTTTTTCCATCGCAATTGGGTTAAAGTATATCGAGTCTTCAAAACCATTCTTGAAAATCCGGAATAAATCGGGATTTCGATATAATAGATAGGGAAGATTAATCATGTCATCAAAGTATTGCTCCAGTTCTTCAGCGTTATTCTGAAGTTGTTCTTGGCTATTTTCAAGCTCATGTCTCTCCACACTATTTTTTGTATAGCTGTAAATCAGAAACACTGATAGAAAATACGGTAAGATGATAAAAAGAAGTAACATTAACAATAAGCGACTTTGAATGGTTTTCACAGAAGGTGCCCCTTTCGCTAAAGGCCCATTATTTATTTCATGCAGAGTTTATATAAACGTTACAAACAAATAATCCTTAGCTCCATTTTATTATGATGCAGTTTTTTTGCTTTATTTAGTCAGTCTTGAATACTATTTTAAAACTATATCAAATAAACACGTATCGTCAACAAGGCATAAACACGTGATGCCCATTGAGAACATGGAACAAAAAACTATTCGATATAAAAAAACGGGAAATTCATAATTTCTCATTTTTCAAAATTGGAGGAAGGAAGAGTATAAATGATTACGACTATAGTAGCTTGTCTAGAAGAGTTTTGAATGTGTTTGCTGACAATTCAGGTGAAGTTTCATAAAGTAAAAACGCATGCCCGAATTAAGAGCATGCGTGAACTATTATTCTTTTATGATTTCCAACTCTTTCAGGGTATCCAGTGTAATCGTTTTGGCTTTGCTTCCGCTGCCATCCAAGTTGGTGGCGAAAGCCCATTTGCCTTTGTCCGTTTCGATGTAACCCACATACCAGCCCAATCCCATATCGGAAAGGCGTGTACCGGTTTTTCCATGGAGGACATATGAGTCTGCTTCTTCATTGATCATGATTCTCTTAACGGTTCTCATATGCTGCTTATCGATAGGCAGTTTTTCCTCTACAAGGTTTTCGATGAATCGGACTTGTTCCCGGGCAGAAATCTTTATGCTGCTGTCCAGCCAGAACTGATCGATTCCACCGGAGATATCATGATTGCCGTAATCGATTAGTTTCACATATTGCTGCATGTTTTCCGCCCCGATATCGTGGGCCAGTGCTTGATAATACCAGATCACTGAATGTCTCATGGCTGAAGCCAGCGTATGATCCCTGTTCCAATCTTCAAATTCCCTGATTACGCCATCCCAGCGCTTCACTTCATATTCATCGCTTACCGCTTTTGTCTGTAAGCCGATTAATGCATTCGCCACTTTGAATGTCGATTCTGGAGTGTAGCGTACTTTACTTCTCTGTTTGTTATAGATGAATACTTTATCATTTTTTAAGTTTTGGAGAACCATCGTGCCTTCCGCACCATCGAAAGACTCCCCGATATCCAGTTCTTTCACCTTTTGATCGTTTGCACTTGCATGAATCGAGCCCATGGAACCAGTGACTAGCAGGACAAGAATGAAACATAACGCTTTGATTTTCATTACACACTCTCCTTTAAGGCATGGATTGATCGATCATCAGAAATACAGAATAACTTCCAAAAAATAGGTTGACAGCTAAAGTATACCTATTCCCGATGAAAAACGAAACCTTATTCTTGGATTCTATCTAGATGTATCAATCAAGGAGGAATGCAGCGGGTAGCTAATGAATATATAGAGCAAACGATAGAATGGATTCAATGGGAGGAATCTATCATGAAGGTTAACCAAGGAAAAATAAATAGTAATGAAAAAGAAATTACATACACGCATATTGAAAATGGAAGCCCAGCCGTTTGTTTTATGTTTTCTGGTGCGGGTTACACGTATGAGAAGCCGCTATTTTATTATTCGACAATGATCATGCTTCAAACTCAGTATGATGTCGTGCATATTCATTACTCTTACGACCAGGATATATTCAAGCATCCGTTGGTAGATATCAAAAAAGTGATAGTTAATGATATTAATCCCGTCATAACTGAAGTTCTTCAAAATCATGAATATCAAGAAACTGTGTTTTTGGGCAAATCACTTGGTACCATACCAATCATCAACGGAATTATGAAAAGTGAGCGGTTTATGAATTCCAAAATGATTTTGCTTACGCCACTATTGAAGTTCGATTCGATTTTTGAAGGGTTATTAAGCAGCCACCATTCAGTACATATAATAATAGGAGAAAAAGATCATCATTATATTCCAGGTAAAATTCAAATGATTGAAACAAAAACGAATATAAGTATGGATAAAGTTCCCTATGCTAATCATTCTTTGGATAGTGAACCTTTGAATACTTCAAGGTCGATTACCATGCTAGAAGGTGTAATGAAAAGAATGGAAGAGTTCTTAAAGATATAACTCATTTAAGTTAGGGTAGCGGGAAATAACGAACGAAGGAGATAAAAATATGAATCTTTGTTTTATTGGGGGAGGAAATCCTTTAACAGGGGAACTTGATGAGGTCATGAAGCGGATAGCCACTTATGTTGAACCTGAAAGCAGGGTTTTGATCATTCCGTTCGCTACAGAACATGCAAAACGGGATGGATGGTTTCAATCTGCTAAAAAATCATTCAACGATATAGGTGTAGAGAATATTCAGCTTCTTAATGATGAACTTGGCAATGAAGAAATGAAAGCAAATATATCAGTTCAAGATGTACTTTACTTCACTGGAGGAAGACCCGAAATATTAATGGAATGTATGGTCAATAAAGGTTTGATACAAACGGTAAAGGAATTCAAAGGTTTAATGATCGGTGTTAGTGCAGGTGCGCTGGCCTTTTGTAAGGATTGCCTTATAACGAAAGACGAGGATTATCCTGAAACCCAAATACTGAGAGGACTTGGATTGGTGGACTTTAGTGTCGAAGTCCATTATGAAGATTCTGTGGATGAAGAACTCATTCCTCTATCAAAGGAGAGGGATATATATGCCATCCCAAATGGAGGGGCCCTATTTTGGAATGATGAGGGGTTAACATCGATTAAGAACATTTTTCACTTTAGTGACACTAAAAAAAATAAACAAAAGAAGGAAAGTGATTCTTGAATCGGGTTGTGTTTGGAGCACTTCTTCTTAAGGGTAACGGAAAAGGATAGGGTATAATAGTGGGCAGTGATCGTTTAGATTATGAAAGGAGTTAAACATGGAGGAAATTCAATCAATTGATGAATACATTATGCAATTTCCCGAAGAAGTTCAGGAGATACTGAAAACGTTAAGAAAAGTCATAAAAGATTCAGCACCGGCTGCAGAAGAAAAGATCAGTTATCAAATGCCTACTTTTGCTTTAAACGGAAATCTGGTGCATTTCGCTGCCTATAAAAAACATATTGGATTCTATCCAACTCCAAACGCGATTTCTGCTTTTGAACATGCTTTATCTGAATATAAATGTTCAAAAGGAGCCGTTCAGTTTCCACTTAACAAGCCAATTCCTTATGAATTAATAACCAAGATGGTTACATTTAGAGTGGAAGAGAATAAGAAGAAAGCAGAAGGTAAATTGAAAAAGAAAAAATAATCTCGACTATTATCAGAATTTACTAAACACTAAATGTAAGCTGTAAGAAGCTTAAAATCAACTGGAAAGAGAAAGGCAGGAATATTATGTTTAAAAAATTATTCGGTAACAAAGAAAAAGTGGAACAACTACTTGCTCCTATAAATGGACAAGTAATAAATATTGAAGATGTTCCGGATCCGGTATTTTCCGGTAAGATGATGGGGGACGGAATAGCGATTCTTCCTGAGGAGGGGCTCGTTGTTTCTCCTATTGATGCAGAAGTGATCCAGGTTTTTCATACTAAACATGCTTTGGGCCTTCGCACGAAGCATGGCTTAGAATTGTTAATTCATATTGGATTAGAAACAGTGAACCTGAAAGGCGAGGGGTTCGAAGTCCATGTCACAGAAGGGCAAAGGGTAAAAGCAGGGGACAAGCTTGTTACATTTGATATTGAATTTCTAAAATCCAAAGCTCCAAGCATCGTAACTCCGATTGTTGTCACGAATGGCGACCTGGTTGAAAAAATAGAAAAAACAGATAGTACACAAGCAAATATTAAGGAAACACAGATTATGAGTGTTTATTTGAAGTGAAAATAAAGGTCCTTTATTAGACGCGATTCTACATGTCTACAAGTTTAGCAAACGGAATCATTAGCCTCACGGATGCTTATGTTCTAATGAAGCATGAAAATTATTGAAAGCGACCTTTCTGCTTTACGAAGCCTGCACAGCGGCATTGTGGAGCGGGATAGTTGAGATTGGAACTGATCAGGCATGCACTTGCAGTGAAAGCGACGTTCGGCGTTGAATGGGTTTTATTATGCATACCTAATAGGGAGGGAGGCACGGTGAGCTCTCCTTTTTTGCTGCAAGCAGGATTATCGGGAAGTGCAGCGAATAGTAGGTGAATGAACATAAAATAAATCAAGCGAGGGTGAATTTGATGGGAGTTCAAGCAGAAAAGATCTTTGTAAACTTGCCTGTTAAAGATTTGGATGCCTCAATGGAATTTTTCACAAAGGTCGGCTTTGAATTTAACGAGCAAATGACCAATGAAAATGCAACGTGCATGGTTATCAGTGAATCCATATATGTCATGTTATTGGTGGAAGATTACTTTAAAACGTTTACCAAGAAGGATATCCCGGATCCAGCAACAACTACGGAAGCAATCGTAGCCCTATCGGTTAAAAGTAAGGAAGAAGTGGATGAGGTCGTGAATAGGGCACTGGATGCTGGCGGAAAGCCTTTTAATGAAGCAATTGATCATGGTTTCATGTACGGTTGGAGCTTTAAGGATATCGACGGTCATTCTTGGGAAGTGTTCTACATGGACGAAAGCGGATTTAATCAAAATTAAATCAAATGAAAGACACAATCCTTCACTTAGGATTGTGTCTTTTTTTGAAGTTCGGTGTCGTAGGTTTATTCATAACAATACCGGGCTAATATCCTTCCATTCATAAACCAATAGATTTATTTCAGCGCCAGCGATTTTGATTTTTTCGGTTTTAAGCAATTCAGCACCAAATGCCTCATAGAAGTAACGAGATTTATTATCTTCAAGCACCTCAACGAGAATGGTCTTGAATCCAAGTTCTTCAAATTTAAAAAATAACTCTTTGATAAGTTTCTTTCCTATTCCCATTCTTTGAAAATTTTCGAGGATATATATTGCAGTTAAATCACCCGAATCCTCAACTTTATTTGTTTCCCTTTTACCACCAGCTATAAATCCTACTATTTTTCCCTCGTTATTCTCTGCTACATAAATATGATTCCCATCACTGGATATATTCTTTATCCATAAATCTTTCCTTTTCTCATAAGACAGATTATCTAGAAAATCACTTGGTATTATATTTTCATAAGTGGTTCTCCAGCAATCCACATGGACTATTGCTATACCTTCAGCATCAGCAAGCGTTGCCTCTCTTACTAACATATTAATTCCCCCTAATTATCTTTTAGTTTGCTATACTTTCTTTATTTTACTAATATTATCCATTTTACAACAAAGCTGTCCGGAATAGTCCAAGAATATCAACAGCCACTTTCAACAGTGCCTTTTTCCAACGAGTAATAGCCAATAATTAATTTCGTCGATATATTCCTAATTTCGGAGATAAAACGATAGATTTCGTCGATAAAGTTCTGGTGAGATGTGACTTCTTCAAAAAAAGAGATAAATCTTTAAAATGATATTGAAGATTGCTGAATAATTTGATAAAATAAAATAAATGAAAAGACTATGTGCAACTGGCGAAACACGGATAACCGTGAGGGAACACATAGTGTCGTAGCCGTTCGCCTGGGCAGAGGTAAGGGATTTTATCCCTTGCCTCTTTCTGTGTATTTACAGAGGATAGTAAAGGTTTAGAGAATGCAGATTTTCACGGATTCAAAATCTTGTCAATATTTTGAAACTTCAAAACTATCATAACCAAAGAGGAGCAAACAAAATGAGCACAGTACTTTTAGAAAAAGTCAAAACGATCAAAGCGTTAAATAATATTGCCGAAAGCGGGCTAAATGTATTCAACAAAGGCGATTTCAAAGTCGACAATGACAGTGAAAACCCTGATGCGATCGTACTTCGCAGCTTTAACATGCATACTATGGAATTCGGCGATCAGTTAAAAGCAATTGCAAGGGCAGGGGCAGGAGTCAATAATATTCCGGTCGACAAATGCACAGAGCAAGGAATCGTCGTTTTCAATACACCTGGAGCTAACGCAAACGCTGTAAAAGAAATGGTGCTAACGTCATTAATGGCTTCATCTCGTAACCTGTTTGCCGGTGTGGCCTGGACAAAGACGCTGGAAGGCGAAGGAGAACAAATTCCAAAGCTTGTAGAAGCAGGAAAGAAACAATTCGTTGGTAAAGAAATCAAGGGGAAAACTCTTGGCGTAATCGGTTTAGGAGCGATCGGTGCACTTGTAGCGAATGATGCCCTGGATTTGGACATGGATGTCATTGGGTTTGACCCGTTCATCTCTGTTGATACAGCTTGGAACTTGTCCCGCAATGTACAACGCGCCATGACAATTGAACAATTGTTTGCAGAATCTGATTACATTACAGTACACGTTCCATTAACTGATGACACTAAAGGAATGTTTAACCAAGAAACATTTGGCATCATGAAGCCTGGCGTACATATCTTGAACTTCTCACGCGGCGAGCTAGTGAATGAAGCGGATATGGAAGCGGCACTTGAGAGCGGGAAAGTTGGCAGGTTCATCACAGACTTCCCGAATGAAAATGTGTTGAAAATGAAAAATGTCGTTCCAATTCCGCATCTTGGTGCCTCTACACTAGAATCAGAGGAAAACTGTGCCATCATGGCAGCTCGTCAGTTGAAGACCTTTTTAGAAACAGGGAACATCAAGAACTCTGTGAATTTCCCGAATACTGCCATTCCTTATACAGGAAATCGTCGTGTGGCAACTTTCCACGAAAACGTTCCTAACATGGTTGGGCAAATCACACTGGCTGTATCTGGCTTTAATTTGAACATCGCTGACATGGTTAACAGAAGCCGTGGGGGATATGCGTATACGATCATCGACATTGAGGGTGAAGTAAACGGCGATATCATTCCTGGTTTGGAAGCAAAAATCAAACAAATCGAAGGTATCGTCACAACTCGTATTATCTAATTGGTACCGGAAGATAGATGATAAATAGTGAAAGCCTCAATTCCTTTAAGGAGTTGGGGCTTTTTTTTAGGCTTTGTTAATGTTTTTGAACAAAAAAAGCCACTTATTGTGGTGATCATATTAAAGTGACTCACGTGTTGAGAACGAACTCAGCCTGGCACGGGTTATGCCGTGCAGCTCGATACAGTCTGTAGAAGTCAAAACTTCTTCCATCACGAATTGATTAAGATCGAACTTCTCCAAGATTAAAAATCTGTCATGGTTTCACTTCCGTTTCTTCTTCATAATGTACAAACAACATCAAGTAGATTGCGAATAGAAGATGCAAATAAAGTGGAATATTCTTATCATTTTGAATGACAACAAATATGAAAATTCCATATAGCAAAATTGGAATGGTTAAAAGGATTCTGAGCTTAGTCACATGTCATCCTCCCATTTATCCTCAAATATTAATACATCAAGCATTTGAGCCACTTGAAAATCCTTTTCTGCAATTGCATTTATTAAACTTGTACAATTATTTTCCCTAAGAACATCTGCTAATAATTGTAAATCCATTGTCATTACTGCTGGTTTCATAGTGTCCTCCTCCTAATTTACCAAATATTCTGTCAGTTACGTTATTACAATAGTATGAAGTACAGGGAAAATGCTGTCAATCAATATTCCATCTGTACTCATTTTGAGTTAATGGATTCAAAAGTTATCTACCAAAATCACTATCTCAAATATTAATCTGCATAGTTAGATAGTCATTGGTGTGCCTCCTTGCATCCGTTCACTTCATCTCATCGCATTTTCCGTTTGGGAAAGGGTTTATTTTTTGCCATCCTATGTGGGCATCAGGATTACATCAAAATGTAATATCATGATGGGAAACATTTGAAAAGATGAGGTATCAGAAAAGTAATCCCTAAATTCTCAACCAACCTGTCAGTTCAATAAGGCTTTTGGTAATTTGCTATAGGAAAGAATCGTCCCTAGGAAATACAGAGACGATTCACACCCTTTCTACACAGAAAGGATTTCCCTATGTTGTTCTGCCCCAAAAATTCTGATACTGATGAAGGATATTCGATGTTAAAAAAGCTCCAACAGGAGGTAATTGCTCGGCATAGGTATTACCACTAACAGGAAATTCATTCAGAGCTATATCAGTAGTGGCAATCCACGATCCAGACTCACCTGCTTGTAAAGAGGGAGGCTTCATAAGAAAACGTCCGCGTAAAATAAAATGTCGAACTCTAATCTGGAAATCATCAATAATGGTTAAGTTGCCAGAGAATGTGGCATAAGGTGAATCGAATGTGAGTTGTTTGGTGCTTTCATTCCAAAAGCCATTAATCGGAATAGGTGTACCACGAAAATTAGCCGTACCACTTACTCTATTATCTGTAATGGAGTTAATGTTAAGTGTTCCCCAAATAATCGTTCTGCCAGCTATTGAAGAGTGGATACCCCATACAGATGGGAATGGAAAGCTAACTGAAGCAGTTCCCTGTGAAGTTACCAATGCTATGCCCTCCCTTAAAGTTTGTTTATGTTCTGAGGAAGCTCCCTTGTTTATAGGAACAATCCAGTATATGCGGCACGAGCAGAATAATCCAATAAATAAAGGTGAAGCATTACATACCCTGCCTGTAACTGCATCCTCTCCGAACCATCGTGGTAAACAAATATCCATAAAAAATCCGGTCTTCAAATGAAAACCGGATTTCAAATAAATTTATTAATGATGATGTTCATGACTTTCTTCTTGTTTTTGGATCCCTTTTTGCAAGAATTTCAATTCACTTTCAGACAGTTTTCCTACGATAAACTGTTTTTGAGGCATAATGATTGAACCATCGTTACTAGCATGTACTTTTATATAGTATAGGCCATCACTATCAAAGTTTTTACGTAAAGTATAAGTGCCGTTTACCTCTTCCTCAGCTTGTTCCATACTATATTTGAGAGAGCCATCTTGTTTCCATATCTCAAAATGAACATAATCTGCGTTTTCAACCTTTTTACCACCTTGAGTAAGAACAGCCTTTATCGTCTCCTGTGTATTAGCTGAAAAGGATGCTGGTATAATTATTTCAGCTTCAAGTGGTGTTTCTTCTTTGTATAGATTAGTGACATCCTTTTCAAGTGAACACGCACTTAACAATAGGCTGAAAATAAAGATTAAAGAAATACATATATATTTTTTCACGGCAAAAGCCACCCTTTACATTTCGAATTATGCATTCAAAAACTTCTTAACTGCAGATATTCGTTTAATAATTAACCAGTCAATTAGCCAAACAACAATAAGAGACAAACCAACCAAAGGAAACAAAATTCCTAGACCTATTAACAGAAATAGAAAGAATCTCATGTTCTTTATAGGAGGAGCTTTTGGTGCACCTAATCCTTTTTTCGGCTTTCGCTTCCACCATAAATAAAAACCACTAAATGCAACAAGGATAATTCCTAAACAAATAAGAAGGCTGATTATTTGATTAATCAAACCAAATTGAGTCCCTTTATGCAAGGTAATCCCCCAAGCAACTATTTTTCCTATTAAACCGTAATGATCATAACGATAATCAGCTAGAACAGCACCGGAATATTGGTCAATATGAATAGTTGCTTCATCTTCTGCTTTCGGTGGAAAAGCTGACAATGTATAAACGCCATCCGTTTCTTTTGGAATATTAATGCTATAACTTGGATGCATACCCTCACGATTCGCTATCGTGACTACATCATCAATGGACAGTGGGATAAAACCTTGAATATCTGAGATAGGTACATCTAAATTTTCTGCAGCCCAAGGAACATCTGCAATGTCTTTTGTTTTAATTAAGGATGTTGGAGCACTTCCTGTCCATATGGAAGGAGGATACCCAGATCCGGAATAGGTAGCTAACGATTGAAAATTACTTCCCCAAAAACCTGACCAAGGCAAACCTGTCATAATTAAAAATAACATTCCTGCTGATATCCAAAATGCAGGTACTGCATGTAAATCTCTTCTGAAAGTATTTTTCCCTTTATTTATTCTTGGAAAAAGAACACCAGAAAGACTTAGCTTATTTTTGGGATACCATAAATAAAGACCAGAAACAATTAACACAACTGCCCAACACGCAGCTAACTCTACAATTCTATCTCCCAAGGTGCCAGCCATCAGTTCACCGTGAATTTCCTCGATTTTATCCATAATTCTGTCTCCATCATTTAACTCTCCAATAGATTTACCTGTATAGGGGTCTATAAAAATGGTAAGAGACTCATTATTAGTAGTAATGCTCACTTCGCTTGAACGGGAGGCATTTTCTCCGGGATGATATTTTGTCACCACTGCATCTGGGTATAGCTTCTTCACTTTCTCGATCTGCCGAGATGCTGGTAATTTATCTCCTTGCGGTGTTACCTCTTGGTAGTCTTGATAAAGTACTTGTTCAATCTGTGGCTTAAATAAATAGATTGAACCAGTAACTGCCAGAATGATAAGTAAGGGTGCAAAAATAATTCCAGCGTAAAAATGCCATCTCCATACTGTTCTATACAGAGCGGCGTTTGGTTGTTTAGTTTCCATTTATACAGGACCTCCAAGTAGTACTATTAAATTCACCTATATAGATGATAAAAGAAAGTTGTGAGAAAAATATGAAATTTATTCAAAAAAAGGAAGTTTGAATTTGTTAAAGATGAGATGGTGGTCATTCCAAATAAGAAGAACAACTGGAACAGAGGAGCGAACGTAATGAGAAAGAGTTTGCGATTGGTAGAGTTGGAAGGAATGGAGGGAAATGGGGTAAGTGCGGCGAAAGTAATCTATAGAATGTCTTGAAGATAGGAAGAGCAGCGAGACAACAATGTAAACGGATCAGAGATAAACTGCTAATGAACATGAAGACAAACACATGAAGGGAACCAGCACTCTTGAAAAAAGAAACTGTAATAGATCGTAAAAAAAATCATGGAGGGGTGTTAAATATGCACAAAAGAGATTGTTCCAAATTGAAGTGTCAGTGTTTCATTGTACCTAACTATATTCTTGAGAATTTGGCACAAAATGAAGTGGAAGAAGCACGGATCAGTTTAGCGAAAAGCCGTCAAATGCGCAGGCGCAGAATTTTGAAAGAATATGATATTGACGGGGTTGTTGCTTTAACTGATGCAGGATCTGGGCGTCATGGTGAATCTGCCCGCCATGTTTATGATTGTAAAGGAGGAACCAAGCTCCGGGAGAATGAGGCTAGGAAAGAAGGAGATCGATCAAGTGCAGACTCGGTAGTTAACGCTGCATACGATTATAGCGGAGTTGTGCGTGATTATTTCAAGGATGTCTTGCACCGTAATTCAATTGATAACCAAGGCCTTGATATCATTCTGAACGTTCATTATGGGAATAAATTCACGAATGCCTATTGGGACGGGGATGAAATGGTATTTGGTGACGGCGACGGGGTCATCTTTAGCAATTTTGCCAATTCACTCGATGTAATTGGACACGAACTGACACATGGGGTTACGCAGTTCACAAGTGGATTGGAGTATGAAGGTCAGTCGGGGGCTTTGAATGAACATCTTTCGGATGTGTTTGGAATTGCCATAAAACAATTTCATTTAAAGCAAACAGCAGGTGATGCCGATTGGCTAATCGGAGCTGATATAATGGGACCAACACTGAAAGGACAGGCCCTACGTTCGATGAAAGCACCAGGTACTGCATTTGACAATAAGTTAATGGGTAAAGATATTCAGCCAGATCACATGAGGAACTTCTATAAAGGAGAGCGGGATAATCATGGTGTCCATATCAATAGCGGCATACCCAACAAGGCCTTTTATCTAGTATCCATGGAGATCGGAACGGACAAAGCGGCTTTGATCTGGTTCAATGCAATGCAAAATTTATTTGCAACGGCAAACTTCAATCAATTTGTACAAATAGTCATCAAGGCAGCACAAAAACTTGTTGATAGCGGAGAAGTTACCAAAACAGCCATAGAGACAATTGAAAATGCTTTTAAAGCGGTTGGACTGCCTGAGTAGTCATATTCGATGAATAGGAGGCTTCATCTACAATGCATATCAAATTTAGCTGCATGGGGGGAATGGCCAACCTCGACTTGAACTTTCAGATAGATACAGATGAATTGCCGAAGGAGAAAAATGAGGAATTACAGAACTTAATGAAGACAGCGGACCTTCCTAATGCTCAACTAAATAAAATGGCCGGAGCTAAAGCTCAAGGGTTCGACTCGTTTTCATACCAGCTGGATATAGCTGATGAAAAGAAGAAACAGTCTTTCTCATTTACTGACACAACCGCTCCAGAGGAAGTTCGGCCCTTATTGGATTACTTACGTAATTTGGCCATTGACATAAAGATGGCAGAATGAAATGAAGGTAATGAAAGAAGGTCTATCTATTCAGATAGACCTTTTTTTACGTGGTTTTAAAACTTCACAAAAATGTCATTTCATTTCACTTTTTGTATGGATTTTGGCAGTTAGTTCTCTAAATGGACACAGATTAACAAGGAAAGATCGATCTAGAGCAGAAAGCTTGAAAAGGAAATTGGAAAGTATGGCCGTTTGATGGCAAATTGTAAAGAGTTAGCTATCAAACAGGTAATGGAATCACAAAAAGGGAACGAATTTTGATAGAGGTAAAATCAGAGCGATTTTACAAAAAATGCATAAAATAGGATAATGGTCGCATAGAGGTGAAGTGAATGACATCTCAGGAAATGAAAGTGACGATAGCCAGAAATAAAAACCCCTAGGTGAGTACGTCCGGGAAGACAATCACCTAAGGGCTTGCGAGCAGGAGTATACCTGCCTCTATATCCAGTATACTCCAAGAAAGTGAATAGTAAATGGGGGAGTGAATGGAATGATGATACGGAAAAATTATTTAATGAATATGGAAACGGTGGGAATGATGGAGCGTTACGATTCAAATGGTGCCGAGATGACCATGGTGGTGGAAGGAGAAAACACATTCCATGTCGCACAACCGCGCCAGGAAATCCTGAATAACACGCTAAACCACTTTGGATTGGACCTTGACGGCGGGCTTGCAGCAGCAAAATCCGTGCTTGGCGGAAAATACAGGCTGCCCGTCTGTATAAACGCCCAGCTTGGAATGGTCTGGTTCTCCTCCCGCTCTTTCCGGAAAAGAGGAGGGGTCTGGTTTTCCTACATCCACATTCGTGATTTAGAGGAAATGAACGAAAAAGAAACAATGGTCCACACAAACTATGGACATTGCCTTCCTGTATCCTTAAGCAAAAATCAGCTCGCCTTTAAAAGGGACCAAGCATCCTATCTGCATACCACCTTCCATGGACGCTCTTTAGGCAAAAAAACCTTTTATTACGAGCCGGGAAGCGGAATCACCTTTTGCAAAGAACCTGGTGAGGTCCATTACAGGGTGAAAGGGAAGGAAATCTAGCCAAGGAAAATGTAAAGGTAGACCACCTGAATTAGCCATGAAAAACAACTTAAAGGAGCATGATTTCATTTGAAATCATGCTCCTTGTTATTATTGATTGGAAAAGTGACAGCAATCCAATGTAATAAAATTCACGTCAAACATCTCACTCTAGGTACTGTTATTTGTTATTTTGTGATAACGTCGTTTTATAAATTTTTCATTTTTACAAAGAAAGATTTGCTTGTTTAAGAGAATGTAGAACGTAAAAAGTCTGACTCCATTAAATATTGGGAGTCAGGCTTATTTACTTTCTAAAAAAGTAATTCGTTTCTAAGAGAATGTATGGATTGGAGAAAAGAATATTCGAGAATTTTTGAGGCTGCCAGTCTGAAAGATAACGTCCTGATTTATCAATTAATAAGAAAGGTCATAAGGATTTTTATGGTGTTATTTTAAAGAATATTCTAAAATTTATTATTGACTTACATTTTAATTTGTCTTACAATTGCGTTTGTAATAGTCGAAACATTCAATTAAATGGAAGGGGAGCTTTTTTAAGGAGCTGATTCACTTCAACATGAAGCATGACAACATCCTGAGTGTAAACTCTATGTCAATTCCGGAATCATATTTTCAGAAGGTTTTGTCATATTTTCAATATCTGTATGTCTTGAGTAAGCAATTTATTTACTACTCAGGGAAATGAAAGCGAATACATACTCTTTGGGATGGAGTTGAAAAACTTGAAAAATCAATCTAATCTTGCTGAATCTACTGTAATGGCTCCTGAGGTCGAAAGTAGGAAACAAAATTTTTTCACGAAGTTTAAAACAGCTTATGGTCCAGGAATACTTGCCGTATTAACGTGGCTTGGAGCTGGTGATCTGGTGACTTCTTCTGTTGCCGGGGCAGATTATGGATATAGTTTAATGTGGATTTTAGCTTTATCATTAATCCTTCGTTTTCTTATCGTTAATATCATTGCTCGGTTCCAGCTTTGTAACACAGAGGGGTTAACCATTCTTGAAGGATATGGACGTATTCATCCATTTTTCGGTTACTTCATGTTTGGTTATGCATTAATAATGGGTCATCTTTTTAATGCATATATGATTAAGGGTGCGGGAGAGGTATTATCGACCCTATTCCATGTTAATCAGCCATTCTTGGCTTCAATGGTAGTTGTAGCATTAGTTTTCATGCTTATTGGCAGAAATATTTATAATAGAATTGAAAGTGTAATGAAAGTGCTTTTGGCATTATTGACGATTGCCTTCTTGTACCTGGCCATTTCAGCAACACCGGATGTGGGGCAAATCATTAAAGGGACGGTCGGTTTTAGCATTCCAAGTGATACTGGCGTTCATGGAGCATTGCTGGTGGCGATTTCAATTATAGGTGCAGTGGCAGGATCCATTTCGAACTTTGTTCATCCATATTTCATGAGAGAAAAGGGTTGGACGAAACCGAGTCACGTCAAGGTTCAAAGAAATGATTTACTGTTTGCCATCGGAGTTTGCATTGTGATCAATTTGGCCATTTGGGTTGTAGGTGCAGAAATTTTAAAACCAAATGGAATTCATGTGGAAACGATTGATGATTTGGCAATGGCATTACAAATGTCGTTAGGGCAATTTGGCTGGTACATTTTTTATCTTGGTGTATTTGGCGTATTGTTTGCGAGTATAGTAGGGAAGTCAACTGGTTTTCCAAGATTGATTGTAGACGCCTTTTACGTAATCAATAAGGACCGACGCGAAAAGTACAATGGAAAATATGAAAAAGATCCAATGTATAAATGGATTACGATTTTTGTATTAGTTACTCCAATCATTTGGTCCATTCCTGGCATGCCTGGTTTTATTACATTGACAATTGGTGTAAATGCAATAAACATAATTGGTTTCCCTATTATCGCAATAGGAATGCTTGTACTATCAAATCGAAAAAGCTTGATGGGTAAATATAAAAATAATTGGTTCGAAAATATTGTTCTGACTCTAGCCTCCGTTTTAGCGGTCTGGTCAGCAGTCCAATTGGCTCTTACCTTTATTTGAAATAATGGTAGATTATAGTTAGGGGATTTGTCTGCTTGGGTAATGAACATCAAACTTTATTCGAAGTGAGGGATCAATGATGAAACCGAGAGTAATCATTTATAAGAAAGTGGATCAAGAAGTGTTGGATTATATTCAAAAGACATGTGATGTCGTATATTTTGAGGGTCTTGACTCACAAAATCATCCTGAATTCCTTCAAGAGTTGAAGACAGCACAAGGGATATTAGGTTCAGGATTAAAAGTGGATAAAAGTTTACTGGATCAGGCACCGCAATTAAAAATCGTCTGTAATTCGTCGGTTGGTTACGACAATCTGGATGTAACAGAGCTGTCCAATCGGGGAATTATGGCTACGAATACTCCTGAGGTATTAAATGAGACAGTCGCCGATACGATTATGGGCTTGATGTTATCCACAGCGAGAAGAATGCCAGAGTTGGATCAATTGGTGAAGTCAGGGCAATGGACATCGAATATCGGGGAAAAATGGTTTGGGGTGGATGTCCATCATAAAGTATTAGGAATCATCGGTATGGGAGGAATAGGATCTGCCGTTTCAAAAAGGGCTCATTTTGGGTTTGGCATGAACATTTTATATCACAACAGATCCAGAAATGAGGAAGCGGAACAAAAGTATGGGGCTACATACTGTTCAATGGAAGATCTGTTAAAGCAGTCTGATTTTGTCTGCTTGATGACACCGCTCACTCCCCAAACCGAAAATATGATGGGGGAAAAAGAATTCAAACTCATGAAGGAGTCCGCCATCTTCATCAATTGTTCAAGAGGGAAAACAGTGGATGAAGAAGCCTTGATCCATGCGCTAACAACCGGTGAAATTCACGCGGCAGGACTGGATGTCTTTGTACAAGAGCCCGTCAAGGAAGACAACCCATTGCTTTCCATGAAGAATGTTGTCACTTTGCCTCATATCGGTTCCGCAACATATGAAACCCGCTTGAAAATGGCGATACTGGCCGCAACCAACCTTGTTACCGGATTACAGGGGGAAACTCCGCCTACCTTGATTAAAGCTGGTGTAAAGGTAAAGTAATTTATAATGGAATGAATTACGCTGGATGGTCCTTTATGGGGCTATCCAGTTTTTCAATTCCGGATTATTCAATATTTTTACTCATCCTGTAAAGCAAAAAAAGCCCTCTATAAAAAGAGGGCTTCAGGGAGTTCGGATTTACTGTTTTAAGAAATCCTCATTGGATTGCTGAAAATAACTGGAATTATTCATCAACCGCATCTGCCATTCCATCAAAATCGAAAATTACGATCTATCAAACAGCTCAGCCCCGGAAATACCTGGGTTTGTCATCTCGTAAGGATTTAAAATAAGATCAAGCTCTTCCTCTGTTAACACATCATACTGGAGGCATAGGTCACGTACTGATTTTCCTTTTAAAATGGCTTCCCGTGCGATACGGGCTGCCACTTCGTATCCAATATGCGGATTAACAGCCGTGATAATCCCTACGCTTTTTTCCACATTCTCTTTTAGACGGTCTTCGTTTGCTTCAATATCCACCAGACAGTAGTCTGTAAAGGCACGGAATGCATTGTTCATAATGCTGATGGATTGAAGCAAATTGAACACAAGCACAGGTTCCATCACGTTCAGTTCAAGCTGACCCGCTTCAGATGCCAGGCAAATGGTATGGTCATTGCCAATAACCTGGAACGCTACTTGATTGATCATTTCAGGCATGACCGGATTGACTTTTCCCGGCATGATGGATGAACCTGGCTGACGAGCCGGCAAGTTAATTTCCGCAAGGCCCGCACGGGGACCTGAGGCCATTAAACGTAGGTCGTTCGCAATTTTGGACATATTCATCATACATATTTTCAATGCAGCAGAGACTTCTGTATAAGCATCTGTATTTTGTGTCGCATCAACAAGATGCTCGGCCCCGACAAGCGGAAGCCCGCTAATATCCGCCAAATGTTCAACCACACTTTCGATGTAGCGAGGGTCTGCATTTAATCCTGTTCCCACAGCTGTTGCGCCCATATTTATCTCATATAAATGCTGGCGTGATTGTTGAATGCGTTTAATATCCCGCTCTATTACACGGCTATATGCTTCAAACTCTTGACCAAGACGGATGGGCACTGCATCTTGAAGATGTGTCCGTCCCATTTTAATCACATGGTCAAATTGTTGGGCCTTTTTCCTGAAGATAGTAAGCATATATTCCATCGTATCCAACAATTTTTCAAGTGAAATAAGAGTGGCGATATGAATCGAGCTCGGGAACACATCATTTGTTGATTGTGACATGTTCACATGGCTATTAGGACTTAATTGAACATAGTCACCTTTCTCTTTTCCAAGCAATTCGAGTGCACGGTTAGCAATGACTTCGTTTGCGTTCATATTCATGGATGTACCTGCACCGCCCTGGATGGGATCCACGATAAAATGATCATGCCATTTGCCTTCGATTACTTCGTCTGCTGCCTGAATGATCATCTTACCAAGACCATCGTACAAACGTTTAGTATCCATATTTGCTAAAGCCGCTGCTTTTTTCACGATAGCCAACGCTTTAATCAATTCTCCATGAATGCGATAGCCTGTAATCGGAAAGTTTTCGACTGCACGCAATGTTTGGATACCATAGTATGCATGCACTGGTACTTGTTTTGATCCTAAGAAATCTTTCTCAATACGTACGTTATGATTTATATGGATTGTTGACATCGTGTTTCCTCCTTTATAGTTTATGCTACGTCTGATTGTTTAATAGAATCAACGTAATGGTCTGCTTTTTCCTGGTCAAATTCGCCTTCCCACTTCGACATGACAATCGCCGCCAATGAGTTCCCCACGACATTAACCGCTGATCTTCCCATATCCAAAATTCGGTCGATACCGGCAATGAACGCAACACCTTCCACCGGCAGTCCCATAGAACCAAGTGTTGTTAAAACAACAACAAATGACGCACCCGGAACGCCAGCCATTCCTTTTGACGTTAACATCAGTACTAGTAACAACGTAATCTGTTGTGTAATGGATAGATCAATACCATACATTTGTGCCACGAAAAGTGAAGCGAGTGCCTGATATATCGATGAGCCGTCCAGATTAAACGTATAGCCTGTTGGAATAACAAAAGAAGTAATGGATTTCGGGCAGCCAAACTTCTCCATTTTGTCCATAAGCCTTGGTAATACCGACTCTGAACTTGCTGTTGTAAAGGCCAAAATCAGTTCATCCTTTAATACTTTCAGGATAACGAAAATGCTTGTCCCAGACATTTTCGCGATAATTCCAAGAATGACGAACACGAAGAATACCATCGTCACATAAACGGCAACTACTAGGTTCCCTAAAGGAATTAAAGTTGCGATGCCAAATTTAGCAACGGTTACACCAATGAGTGCAAATACGCCAAAGGGGGCAAATTTCATGACTAGATTCGTCACCCAAAACATTACTTCCAACACACCTTCAAAGAATCCTAGAATAGGCTTTCCTTTTTCGCCTATCGCAGCCACACCTAAGCCGAATAAAACAGAAAAGAAGATAATCGGTAATAAATCCGCTTGAGCCATTGATTCAAATACATTTTGAGGAACAATATGAGAAATTGTTTCTCCAAAGCCACTGCTTCCTGCCGTCTTTGTTGTTTCTTCATATTTTGAAATATCGCTTTTTTCAAGATTGCTTGTATCTAAACCAGCCCCCGGATGGAACAAGTTTGCCGCCAGTAATCCAATGACAATGGCAATTGTGGTGACAATCTCAAAATATAGAAGAGTCTTCCCGCCTAATTTTCCTAGTTTTTTAATATCGCCGACTCCCGCAATGGAGACTACTAATGCAGCCATGACAATCGGGATGACAATCATTTTAATTAAATGAATGAAAATATCGCCGATAGGTACCATGATGGCCATGGCTGTTTCATTACCATGGAATAAAGCACCGACAATGATACCTAGTACAAGTGCAACAAAAATTTGAGTAGCTAAGCCAAACTTTTTCATTTAAATTCCTCCTATGATGATTGCATTATTGTTAACGCTTTCAATTTTTAGATTATTTTAAGTTTATGATCATCCTACTGGAACCTACTGAAACCTACTGATACTTACAAGGGCCAGAAAAAATAATAATTTCAGTCAAAACCCTTCTCTCCTTTTTACCATTTCATGTGTTATGTTTTTACTATAGTGACTGGGAGGGACCGTATTGAAAAAGAGTATAAGGATATTACTATTGATTATGATTGCGGTGCCTCTTGCGGGTGAATTCAAGTTTTATCCATTCGACGATACATTCAGAGTCAGTTTGGGAACCCCCGTATTTTTCTTATTTTTACTATGGGGGAGGGGAATCCACCCGATTATTGCAGGCATATTAACGGGAATGAGTGTGTTTGTTTTTCGTTTTTCACTGGCTGTCGGGATACGGGACATATCTGTTGAGGAAGCGATGTATCTTTATGTTCCAGCCTTTTTCTATTACTTCATCTACGCGTTCGCATTTCATAAAACGAAATTGAACGAACGGCACAATCAGCCGTTTATGATCGGACTTTTAGGGGTATTGATCGAGCTTTTTGCAAGTGTATCGGAAATGATGATCCGTTCTTTCTTGGCGAATCAGGGCACACCCTTGCTAGCCATTGACCAACTCGTTTTAATCGCCTTTATTCGAAGCTTTTTCGTCCTCGGCTTTTTTAATATATTAAAGCTGAGAGAAGCAAAATTCGCAGAAGCGGAGCAGCGCATGCAAAAGGAACAAATGCTGCTTTTCATTTCAAGTTTGTATGAAGAATCGGTTCAACTGAAGAAAACGATGCAAAATGCGGAAGAAATCACCCGCACTTGTTATGACTTTTACCGTCGGTTAAAATCAGAGGGGACTAATGGAAGCGATGCGCAAACTGCGTTGCAGATTGCCGGTCTCGTGCATGAGATCAAAAAAGATAACCAGCGGATTTATGCGGGGCTGTCGGAACTCGTGTCTTCCGAAAACCTGCAGGAATATATGAATATCGAAGAGCTTGGTAACATCATGATCGTGTCCAATAGACGATATGCAGAGTCCCTTCGCAAAGATATTTCATTTTCCTTGCAGATAGATGGTGATCATCCGCCCTACCATGTATATATGGTATTATCATTAATAAATAATTTATTGGCCAATGCAGTGGAAGCCATTAAAGAAGAGGGGTACGTATCACTGCATGTGAAAAGGAAAGATCAATTCGTGGAGTTTTGCATCAGTGACAATGGCCCCGGCATTGCACCGAAGCAGAAGGAACTCATTTTTACAGCAGGATATACAAAGAAATTCGATGCGGCGGGAAACCCTTCGACGGGAATCGGTTTATCGTATGTGAAACAAACTGTTGAAAAATTTGGAGGACATATCAGGCTAATGGATAACTATAAAGAGACCGTATTCATCGTAGAACTTCCGATTGATGCGATTATGGAGAAAGGGTTAACGAAATGAATTATTTCATTATAGATGACGATCCTGCCATTCGAGGAATGCTGACAGAGATGATTGAAGATGAAGATTTAGGAAAAGTGGTAGGAGAAGCAGAAGACGGATCGCTAGTGAATAATGGCTTGCTGTTTTTAAAAAAAGCAGACGTTGTCCTAATTGATTTGCTCATGCCAATAAGGGACGGAATTGAAACGATCAGGGCTCTTGCTGATGGATTTCAAGGGAAGTTTGTGATGATTTCGCAAGTGGAATCGAAGGAACTGATTGGAGAGGCGTATAGATTAGGGGCGGAATACTACATTACAAAACCGCTGAACCAAGTTGAAATTTCAAGCATATTAAACAAAGTAAATGAGCGAATACTGGTGGATCAATCGATCCAGGGCATTCAAAAATCGTTGAACGTTTTTACGGGCCGCCCGAGGTCTTCGAAAGTGCCCTCCGCCCATACAAAAAATATTATGGAAGCCGGACGTTCCTTAATTTCCGATTTAGGTATGATTGGCGAAGGGGGAAGCGAGGATTTACTAAACATTTTAGGATTCCTCCAAAATGAAAAGCAAAGACTCGGTTCCGCCTACACGTTTCCATATTTAAAGGAAATTTTTGCAGGGATTGCTGCTGAAAAGCTGGGAGATCAGGCGAAAGAGGCCGAAATCCAGAAAGAAATGAAAGCTTCTGAGCAGCGTGTCCGTCGCGCTCTTAACCAGGCCCTCATCCATATCGCTTCATTAGGATTGACGGATTATTTGAATCCAAAATTCGAAGCCTATTCATCCACATTTTTTGATTTCTCGGAAGTCCGCAAAAAAATGCTGGAGCTGGAAGACAAGAGCAAAAAAGTAAGCAGCCAGAGCCGTAATAACATGAAAAAGTTTATCCAAGTGCTGTTTATGGAAGCAAGACAGATGATGAAATAATAAACCAGAAACACAAGTGAAATTGATTGAAAATTCACAAAAACATAATAAAGACAAATCCGTTTATATGGATTTGTCTTTATCACTTTTTTCTTCGTATTTTTTATGAACAGTATGACTTTCTTTCAAATCTACAGAAAAAGATAAAAAAGTTATTCGTTTTCTAATAGTTTGACTAATGCCATCGCTCTAACTTTGGTATTCCTCTAGTAAAAAACTTAGCAATAAATTTAGGCATTTTCATATTTTCCATCAAATGATTTTGAACAAATTTTTGCATTTCTATCGCAGTAATATTTTGAGTGAATTCACCATTTATATAACAATGACTACAATATTTAGTACTTTTACTACCATCTTTTTCAGTTCCTCCACCTAATTCATCTTTAGAGAGCGGCATTCCACAACTCTGACATGTTTTATATCTTTTCATTATAAATTCTCCTACAAAAAGTTTTAATCTAAACAAATTATAAGGCAAGAAATTATGAGTAGAACTGACTGAAGTTTGGGACAAGCCTCACATATGTATGACAAATCCATCAGGCAAGCCTTTTTTGAATCGTTCTGTTTAAAAATGCATGCAGATAAGGAGGCAGTAGAATTACGGATTACAGAAAGAAAGGAACTCGTCTTTAATATAGACCAGATCGGTCATAATATACTTGGAGATGAAGGAAATGAGTAAAAAGATAGGAAGCGCCAGAATCGCAACAAGTGTTAACCCGCAAGGACATGGAAAAGATGTCGAATTCTCCACAGAGCCAAAAAGCGAGCTTGAAAACAAGCAAAAAGGTCCAATACAAAATAAGCGGTATACGGGTAAATTAAGGTCACACTTCATATAAGAAAGCCCTTCTCTATATCGAAAGGGGGCTATTGTAATCCTCTTATAAGGAGGTCCTGATCATCATCTGTATACAGGTGTAGGACACTATGAATCACATGTCTCGATACTACGAGCCAAACCGTTGATGAGAGTGTCTTAGCTACCATGAAATCAGTGACCAGCGAAGCAATGAGGCCTTCAAATATGTAAATAGACAAAAAAAATAACCAGCCATGCGACATGCTGGAGTGATTACTGACATTAAATGTTAAGTTGGATTGTTCCTCCATGCGTTAAAAACGACGGATCTTTCATGGCAACTGTTATGTAATATTCATTGATATAATTCTGGAATTGTGATAACTTAGTATAGAAACACATTTGCGAATTATGTATAAACAGTTTATCCCTTATTTTAATTATAAGGTTAAACTCACCTCTAGTCAACCCCTAATTTCTTTTTTTGAAGGAGTGTCTGATATGAACAATGAAATTCGGCAGGAGCAAGAACGTTTGGATGAGGTGATAGAAACAATTACGAAGCAAATCAGCAAAATAGAAGGAGAGACTTTACAGCGTAGAAAAGAAGTTGTTAATATCCGGAAACACTTTTGGGATGACCTCAAGGTTAATGTGGATACTTTCGATGATTACCTCGAGACGATCATTGGCTTAAGGCAACAGGCTCAAGACTTGTCACAAAGCGAAGGTGCACATAGATATTCCTTCAAGAGGTTGTCAACACTGCGCCGCATGCAGGGGGCACCTTATTTCGGCCGGATTGATTTAACTGAAGAAGGGGCTTCCCTTACGGAACATATTTATATTGGGACCGCCACCCTTACTGATACAACAGGAGAAAACTTCATTGTCTACGATTGGAGGGCTCCGATTTCGAGTGTTTATTATGACTATCCTCCCGGTCCCGTAGAATACTCTACTCCCGGAGGCGTAATTCGGGGGATGCTGGAGAATAAGTGGCAATATATCATCAAGGGAGGCGTTATCGACTCAATGTTCGATACGAGTCTCACCATTGGAGATGAGATACTGCAGCAGGTGCTTGGTAAGGGGACGGATAAGCATATGCACAGTATTGTGTCCACCATTCAACGGGAGCAAAATAGAATCATCCGGAACGATCGCGGACGTCTGCTCATTGTTCAAGGAGCCGCTGGCAGTGGCAAGACATCAGCTGCCCTCCAACGGATCGCTTACTTGCTTTATAAATATCGAGATAGGATTAAGGCCGATCAAATCATTCTATTCTCACCTAACTCCATGTTTAATAACTACGTATCCAATGTACTACCCGAACTTGGTGAAGAGAATATGCAGCAGGTAACATTCCAGGAATATTTGGACCATCGTCTGGCTGACTCATTTCAAGTTGAGGACCCTTATGAGCAATTAGAATTTTTGTTGACTGGAGCGGATGATCCTTCCTATAGCACTAGGGCAGCGAGTATCCGATTTAAGGCTTCAATTCGCTTCTTTGAGATAATCAAAACATACAGTCAATCACTGGAATCATCTGGAATGATCTTTAGAGGGTTCAAGTTCCGAGGGGAAACGCTCGTCTCCGCCAAACAAATCTCAGAAAGATTTTATAACAGAGACACCACACTAAGATTTCACAATAGGATTGAAAAGTTGAAAGAATGGTTATGTGAGTTACTTGATGAAAGGGAAAAGTTTGAGTTGAAACAACCTTGGGTCCAGGAGGAAATCGAGTATCTTAGCAAAGAAGACTATCAAAAGGTATACACTCACTTAGAGAAAAAACGCGGTGTTAATGAAGATTCCTTTGACGATTATGAGATGGAGAATAAAATGCTCGCGCGTATGATTGTTCGAAAGAAATTGAAGACGTTACGCAAACGGATAAAAGCATTTCATTTTATCAACATTAAGGGAATATACAAGCAACTTTTTGACGATCAAATACGGATCGAAGTGTGGAATGAGGGTAAAACACCTATCGAAAGGGAAATTTGCTTATCAACGCAAAAAATGCTGGACGAAGGTAAACTGCATTACGAAGACGCGACTCCATTTTTGCTACTGAAGGAGCTAATTCTAGGGTTTCAGACGAATACCTCTATAAAATACGTGCTTGTAGACGAAGCACAAGATTATTCTCCATTTCAATTCGAGTTTTTGAAACGGTTGTTTCCTTCTGCAAGGATGACCGTGCTCGGTGACTTTAACCAGGCGATATTCGCTCATGCCAGCGAACGGGTGGATTTCCAGACTCTTACCAGTTTATACGGAATAAGTGAAACCGAGAGTATAACCTTGGATCAAAGCTACAGATCCACAAAGCAGATTATAGAATTTACACGTGAACTAGTTCCTGAAGGCCATCGAATTAAGGCATTCGACCGTGAAGGTGAAAAGCCTGTACTGACCCAAGTCTCCAGCCGTGATGAATTGCACCACAAAATCGTGACTAAAGTCAAAGACTTTCAAAGTCGTGAGTATAATACAATCGCAATCATATGTAAATCTGCTGCGGAAAGTGCCGCTGCATACGATGCCCTTAGTATCATCAGTGAAATTAAACTCGTACAGAAAGGCACAAATGAATATGAACAGGGTGTTGTTGTTATACCGGCTTATTTGGCCAAAGGCATCGAATTTGATGCTGTCATCATTTATGATGCATCTGTGCAAGCTTACGGTGATGAGAGCTTACGAAGATTGTTCTACACCGCATGTACCAGGGCTATGCATAACTTGCAGATATATACGGTTGGCGAACCCAGTCCTTTCTTGCTCAACGATGCAACGAAGAGTTTACTTCTGACCCTAGATTGACAAAGAGGGCCCGAATATGGAAAACAACTTTTTTGAAACCTGTGTAGACTTTAGTTCTATGCAGGTTTTTTATTGGGGTACTCTTTATAAATTCCTGATCGCAGGCAGAAGTTCACAGAAAGAAAGGACCTCCATTTTAATTTACAACAGTTCGGACATAATATACTTGGAGGTGAAGGAAATGAGTAAAAAGACAGCAGGAAGAGGCCAAATCGCACCAAGTGTTAACCCGCAGGGACATGGAAAAGATGTCGAATTCGCCACTGAGCCCAAAAGCGAGCTTGAAAACAAGGCAAAAAAGTCCAATACAAAATAAGTGTATTGGGCAAAAATATGGTCATACTTCGTAAAGAATGCCCTTCTCTTAATCGAGAGGGGCTTTTATAAGTTATAAGAAGGCTCTAATCATTTTATTGATAATGGAAAAAAACCTATCCTAAGTCCACGATTTTTGTCGATGAATCATACGTTTTTGGAGCAGCGGAATGTGAAAGAATAGTAAAATGGGGCTACCGTTAAAAAAATACCAAATACATTTGTCGCTGTGCTAATATGAAAGACTGAGCTTAATAAAATGGAGAGGAGTTACAAATGAAAATAAATCGATTAATAGCGAACAATATAAACCATTTAGATGCAGCACTTCAAGACGATCAATCATTAGGAATTGCTGGGTTATCCGGTTCCGGGAAGACGACTTTTTGTCAAACCATTGGGGAAGAATCCAAGAAGCGTCTCGTTTCCTTATTGCCCAAGTCTGAATATCAATATTTATTTCCTAATATTATGGAAACCAACTTCAGCGCCATCAAGATGGAGGAAATGCCGCTGGTCCTTTTTCTCGGCAAATCATCCATTTCAGCCAATCCCCGTTCAACCATTGGCACACATACTGGTGTCTTTAAAGAGATTCGTGTTTGTCTTGCTGAAAAATTCAATCTTTCTCCGGAAGTTTTTTCATTTAATAATGCCTTAGGCTGGTGCCCCACTTGTAAAGGACGCGGTACGACGAAAAATGTCGAATGTCCAAAGTGTGAGGGGAAACGCTACAATCAAGAAGTCGAGCAATATACGATTGAATTATTAGATCGCCCGCATACTATTTCCGATATCAACAACTTAAGCATCGAAACGATCCTTTCACTCGCAGAGACATTACATATTAGTGAAGCTAAACAGCATATTCTCCAAAATATAATCAATATGAATATTGGTTATTTAAGTTTAAATCGTATTATGGGGACAGTATCAGGGGGAGAATTAACACGGCTTTACTTGGCCGAATTTATGGCAACAAGTGAAAATACCGTGATCATCATTGATGAAATCTCCGTCGGTCTTGATCATCAAACCCTATTGAAAATTTTGGAACAGATTAAGCAATTAGGATATAAGAATCAAATTTGGCTCATTGATCACTCAGACACGGTATTAGATAGCACAAATGAACAATTGTTCTTTGGACCTGGCAGCGGGAAATATGGCGGGAAAATTGTTGAGGAATCACCACGTCCCAAACCAATCGCCTGGGAACGAAATGAAGCAGCGCCAATGGAATACTATCAATTTCAGGATCTTTACTGCCGTAATATTCAAATGGAAGAAATCCGGATTCCCAAGAATAGGCTGGTTACCTTTACGGGTGAGTCAGGTTGTGGGAAATCTACACTTGTCAATGAATGTATCTCTAAAGATTTTCAGAAGCGGTATCCAAAAGATAAACTGGTCATGGTCGGGCAGGATCGAAACAAATCGATTACCAGTCGATCAACCGTTGCGACATTTCTTGATATTAAAAAGAAACTAACCAAATACAGTGATGAAATTGATGATATTTTTCTGCGTTCGATTGAAGATATCATCGAAGAATTGCCAAATGAAGACATCGCTCATAAACGCTTGAGCTTATTGATCAAACTTGGGCTTGGTTATTTGACGTTGGAAAGAAAAACACAAACACTATCGACGGGTGAATTTCAATGTGTCCACTTAGTTTCCGAGCTTTTCGCGAAGACAAGAAACCCGCATACGCTGTTCATTTTTGACGAGCCTTCAAAAGGGTTATCCCAAAACATTTTAAACCAATTCATCGATAGTGTCAGGGTCATCCTGGAGGATGAATCCGTCTCCATCATCATGATAGAACATAATGGTTATATGCTGGATAGCTCGGATTATATCGTTGATTTTGGTAAACGACAGCTAACACCTGTCCAACATCTTGACGTTGTCAGTCATGATGATCATTTTCGACACAATAACAGTGAGGTTCAAGTGGAACCATTGCAAATCACTTCTACACTCCGGTCAAAAAATGGCATCAATTATTTACAGGAAAATCATCTGGACTATTTCAAAAAGGCAGAGAACGTCTATAAGGGCGGCATTTTAAAAAGCCTATCACCAATCGCTCGTGTGATTTATGGTGAATACGAATCAGACACGATTGCACCTGTGATCGCCATCGATCTTGAACGGCACTTGTACAGTCAATATACGTTTCTTTATGAATTGGGCGGAATGATCAACCATATAGTGGCTGCACATCCAACCAATAAAGATACAAGAAGCTTCGATTTCTATTCTGCAGAAAATCATTGTCCAAGCTGTTCGGGCCGCAGGGTCATTGAAAAATTTGACTTTGATGTCGTCATTCAAGACAAAAACGTGCCATTCTGGGATGGCTTATTACATCCAGACGTGATGGAAGTACTAAAATATTATCAACATTCAAAACTGCAATTCCTGTTTGATGAGATCAAGAATGAACTCGGTCACGACATTAGTAAAAGCTATAATGAGATGACAGATGCCGAAAAGCAGACCTTCTTATATGGGTATTGGGAAAAGTCCTTTTACGATAAAGCAGGCAAGGCATCAAGAACATGGGAAGGATTCAATTTCATCATTGGACGTTATATGTTCATATCGAAATCGATCATTAAAGAGCAGATGAAAGCATCAAAAGAGATGATCGCCTGTCCTGTCTGTCAAGGAACGATCCTCAAGCATCATAAAAAACTGACATTTGGTGATACAGACATTCGCGAGATCATCCAACAGCCGATTGATCAAGTCATCAAAATTGTTGGGAAGCTTCCAGAACTGGAAAAACTAAAAGCGATTGTGGGGGGCGATATCGCACTTACAGATGATGTCTCATTCCTTCCTCGGGAAACAAAAGCGGCGTTGAAAATGCTCGAACTGGAACTGGCAAGCTTCGTCGGCTATGAAGTGGTTTTACAAAATACCCTGCCATTCTGGGGCAGCATTAAAGGCAATATCGAAGCAATCAGCAGCAAAAACCAGATCACCATCTGTGACTTTGCCAATATTAACGAAACAAGAGAAACCATTATTGATAAATACTTCACCAATGGCAAATACAAAAAACTAACCTATGTCTATGAAGCATTTGGCTACAAAAAAATCGTTACCCAAATCAATAAAGTAAAAGCAAGTCATAAATGCCCATTCTGTAATGGGAAGAAAGTCATTTCAGAAGATAACATCCATGACGGTGTGTATAAATTAACGATACCCTGTGTGAGTTGTCATGCCAGTGGCATCGATGATGAAGGGCGTAAAGCAATCGTCGAAGACATCGACGTGCAGACCTGGCTGACAGGGAAAGTAAGGGATGTCGTGGCAGAAAGTGAACGTACCGAGGCCGTTGCCGATATTCCCATTTTCAACCGGATTCGTGAATTGAACAAACGAGATATGATGGCGGTTCATCAATGCCTTGAACAGAAAAAATAAATTTAACAGCACTCAATTGAAAAAAGTCCGCCGATAAAGGCGGAGTTCTGTTTGAATATAAAAGGGGTTCAGAGTCCGAATATAGTGAGGTGAAGGTCGAACATGAACGGTCGAATACTATGTGGGATAGGTCGAATACTGTGCGTGAACGGCCGAATATTGTGTGGTTTAGGTCGATAAACTGCGTCAATGGCCCAAGACAGTGTAGCTGGTCGAATAAAATGCTCCGGTTATTATGGTTTTTTACTGTAATCCTCATTGGATTGAAGAAATTTGCGACACTCCTGCCGAATTACTGGCTAGCCGAGACCCCACAGGCGCTTGCGCCCGCTTGCGCCGAGGAGGCTTGGCAGGCAGTCGGCGGAAAGGGAGCGGATTTCTGAAATCATCTGAACTTTTTAAATAAAAAACTGCAAGCAAACTGAGTTTTCATCGAGTTTGTCTACAGTTTGAAAGTCCGCCGATAATGGCGGACTTTTTTTATGAAAAGATTCTTCATTTATTTTTTAGGATTATCTTCATGATAAACGGGAAGTGTTACTGAAATCGTTGTTCCCTTATTCAAAATGCTATTTATATGAAGTGAACCATTCATCGTTTGGATGGTCTTAACAGCTACCATAGATCCTAGCCCTGTCCCTTTTTCTTTGGAACTGTAATAAGGTTCGCCAAAACGATTTATTTGTTCTTTGTTCATTCCTATTCCATTGTCACTTATTTCGATAATCATGCCGGAATTATTAATATAGGAAACAATACTAAGTTCCCCGCCATTTGGCATAGCCTCGATACCATTTTTAATCAGGTTTAGGAAGCATTGCTTGAAATGTTGAATATTCCCGCGGGTAGTGCCTGGAGTCAACTGTTCTGATATATTAACTAAATTCATGTTAGCTAAAGGTCTTATCATTTCAATTACATATCCTATTTCACGGTTAATTAAAATAGTATCCACTTTTTCAATTGCAGGTTTGGCAAATGCTAAGTATTCACTAATAATTGATTCTGCACTATCAAGTTCTCTAACAATATGTTTTATATATTGTTCTTTTACTTCTTGAGAAATATCAGAATCCTTTAGCAGTTGAACAAATCCTTTCACAACCGTTAAAGGATTCCTGACTTCATGTGAAATACTAGCTGCAAGCTGACTAACTATCTCCATCTTTTCAAGCCTTACCATTTGTGTACGGATTAAAATTGCATCTTTTAAAATTTCCATGATATATACAGCTAAACCTATAATGAAAGGAGGAAGGATAATAAAGTAAAATACATAGGCATCCGTTATTCGAAAATAATCAGACATAACGAGTGAAATAAAGCTGGTTAGGATTCCTAGAAACAAAATTAATAGTATCGAGCTATTTAGCTTATTTTTTCTATTAAAATTTTTGAATTTGGAAGAAAATAGAGCCGTTATAATAAATATAACGATATAAACAATTAACGTAAGTAAATTGAAACCATAAAAAGCAAACCTAACTGTTAATATTATGACTAACAGGGCAGCCCCTACAGGCCAACCACCATAAAGTGTCCCTATTATAAAAGGAATTTGCCTGAGGTCATGGACACAATATTCATCTATATAAATAGGGAACTTCATACATAATATAATGGGAATGCTCATGCATGCAGTAATAAGGGTCTTGCGATACTGATTTAACCTTTTGCCATGATCTAATAAAATGTAATAAATCAAAATGCTTACTAAAATATAAAAGAGATTATCTAATATATTTTGATTAATATAAATAAAATTCATTGGATTCTCCTGAAAATTACAATTTGGTCTATTATACAAGAATAACACTAAATGGGAGGAATTTAATAAAGTAATTTATTGACAGAAAGATATTTAAATTCAAAAAAGAGTTGTTGCCTCTTAAATAAGGAAAACAAAACTTGCATTATTTTGCCTATATTTAAGAAAAAGTGAATATAATGTAAGTAGAGGTGATTTTCTTTGAAAAAATGGACAAGAGAAATAGAAATAAACGCCCCAATTGAACAGGTTTGGAAATTTCTTGATGGTTCTGTAGAGAATATGCAACGAATCATGCCTCAGGTGGTTGAACAAAAGCCCGTTAAAATAACGGAAGAAGTAGTTGGAAGTGTATATCGCCAAAAATATAGAGAAGGAAAACGAACGGAAGAGTATGATATAGAAACATTAGAATACTTGAATGAAACTAATGAGAAGAAGCTAAAAGTAGGCTTTATACTTGCTAAAATGTTTGAAATTACAGCTCTTTATGAACTAAATAAAATCAATGACAATAAGACTTCCTTTACATATACAGTCACAAGTCGCCCGTTAAAATGGTTTTTAAAAATATTATTATTGTTTGCTACCGATAAAGTGGTAGTTGAATTTTTAGAACGTGTCAAAAAGGTAGCTGAAGCAGAAACAAGTGGATCATGAATTAATTAAGTCAATCTTCCGCATTATAGGGGTCATACAACTTGCCCATGTTGGAGGGTGTGCTTTGAACGTTTCATTCCACTGCAGGCACTCGCTTTCCGCGGGCGGTCCGCCCTCGGCGCTTTTGCGCCTGTGGGGTCTCCATTGGACACGCTTTTCCCGCAGGAGTCTTGCACCTTCCGTTTCAATCAACTCTGCATGAAAACTAAGTTGACACAGCAACACAGATAGAAAAAGAATCCATCTTTTTTTAAGATGGATTTTTTTTTATTTGTTGTAAAATATAGGGTCTGAGGAGGAGTTGTTGACTGGTGCTTACTCCAAATAGGGAGTTGCTTGAAGTTATTTTTCTAAAGTTACGGTATCGGAGTAGGAGTAAAGGCAGGATTAGAAGATGATAAGTAATTCTAAAAAACAGTGGTTAAAACAAAATTAAAATTAGGTGGTGAATTTTGATATTGATGTCTACAAATAAAGAGAATTATAAAAAGGCTTTAAATTTCGGATTATTATTTTATGCGATATTCGTGGGGTTAAGTGGAACAATTTCCTTTGCAGTTCTATTATTTTGGGTTGTCCCAAAAGATCAAATATCAACAATATTAGTACCTTTACTTTTCATAGCTTTATTCTCTATGGTACTTGTGCTTTATCTATACTTATTCGTTCAAAAATCAATAAAAAATGAGTGATTATTAGTTGAAACTTTTACCAATATAAAAGGTAATTGATGGTGGCTAAATTTGATTATATAAAAAATAGTAATCATAGTTTTTTTCTTCAATGCATCTGATATCACACGAGTATATTTGGTTTAATTAATATTATTAAATATTCCATATATGAAAATCCTGAATTCAATTTTGGGATATTTCAATCTGAATTTTTGGTTATTATAGCATTATGATAAAGCTTCTTATACCGCTGCTTATAAGAAATACTAACAGGAAGAAGAGTAATGAAAACGATGGGTAAGAAAAAAGTTCAGTTACTTGCTTCACTATTATTTATAGTTAGTCTTTCTTTGATAGTTTCAGCTTGTTCCGATTCCGAGAAAGATGATGTAAGTGACGTAAGTTCGGAGGATATAAAAAATCTAAAGGTAATGAAATGGATGGTACTTTTGCGGTAGATGTGGATGTTCCACAAGAAACTGTAGGTGATGCGGATTACTTTTTTATCTGCTTTGTTCTATTTAACGATATTCGCCTCCTTTTGAGCAAGGCTCTTCTACCTATAGTTATAATTTTCAAGAAATGTGTGGTTTGAATGAAATGGGTATTTGTGGTTGGTGTGATCGTTTCAGTTCTTTTTATGAGCATTTGGATAAATAATCCATTTACAAAGGGAGTATTCTATGGAAAAAAAATACGGCTTCGCGAATTTATTCCCTCCTAAAAGAATTGAGGAAGTAGCTTATATATTAGAGCTTGATTTAGACGGAATAGAGATTCCTAAAGAAGATGAACGTATAAAATATATACTGGCTGATCCTTATGCTCCAGAAATGAAGCTAATTAAAGGAGTATATTTAATCTATAATAAAACGATACTAGAATTAATCACAGGAAAAATTCATTCTATTAATAGCTATGAATTTAAATACCCTAAGAAAAAGAATAGAAAGATTTCAGATACAGACATAGAATATGCACTGGACATGGCAACAATTGTAGTACTTGCAAGCACAAATAATAAAATACTCACGACCTATTTTATTAGTGGTTCTGCTGAAAAACTAAACAGTATATTAAACTTATGTATTGGCTACTCCAAAGATTTAGAATACGATGAACATAATGCTAGTTTACAAAATTTTAAAAATGATATTGAAATAGTTAGTCAGATGGGATTATTAGAGAAAATACTTGGAAATGATTCTGGCGTAAGTTAAGTAATTAAAGATTTCTAAATAGTTAAACACATCTATTGCCTTACAATCCTAAAACCAACTGTTGTTGGCAGGGGTACGGTTAAAGCTAAAACATTTGGTAAGTATTCTACAGCAATTGATGATAAAGTAAACGTGATTGAAAAAGTTAGCAGTGGAGCTGTATGTAGCAATGGAAGAAAATCATGCGTCTGTAGTGCCGACCACCATGAGCAGTGCCGTACCATTCGCCGATAAATAAAGACCTTTGTAAAAACCAGCCGCCGAGACTTGGTGAACATCACCATTCTTTGCGGCTATTTTAATGATTAACGATCCATCGTTTCTATTTCAATGCCAAATAACCGACGAAGCGACTTAATGAAGTAGTTGGAAAAGAATAGGTCATCATGAGTTCCTTCTGGATTTAACTCAAATAATAGACCGCAACATGTACGAGCTTCTGTTATACCTCAATCTCCATCCCGATGTTCCGTTCTTTCGATTGGCAGTAAACACCTTTTGCCACAGCGAGGTCAAAGTAAGCTGCACCGACTGATTTAAAGAAGGTAATTTCCTCATCATTTTCCCTGCCTGTTTTGATCAGCATTACAAGTTCAAAAAGCTCCCCATGAATATCATTAAACGACCAATTTCCGTGATTGGCTGCATGAATGAGTTCTCCTGCTTCATCCTTCACGCCCGCCAAATCGTCGACGATAATTTTAGCAGCGCGTGAAACCGTGGTATTATCCACTTCTTTCATATACGGCAAATAAGAACCGACCCCGTTAATGTGTGTGCCCGGCTTTAAATCCAGCCCATTAAATACAGGCTCGTTCGAGCGGGTTGCACAGCAAATAATATCTGCTTGACGAACAGCTGTTGAAACATCTTCGCAAACTTCAAAAGGAACGGTTACTCCGAATGCCCGCAGCTTTTCACCGAATTTCTTCGCTTTCTCTGGTGTACGATTTACTAATAAAATACGCTCAATGTCCCTTACGGCTAACACACCAAGTGCTTGTTCAAATCCCATAGCTCCTGTTCCAATAATCGTGAGAACCCTGGCGTCTTTACGAGCAAGAAAGTCTGTGGCAATGCCGCTCAATGCCCCCGTTCTGAGACGTGTTAAATATGAGGCATTCAACAACGCTAAATGTTCGCCATTTTCCGCATCTGACAGCAAGATGACTCCTTGTGTTGTTGCCATTCCCCTTGAAGGATTCTTTGGAAAAATGGTAACAACTTTGACCGCCGAAACTTCTTCAGATAAATCAGCGCTTGGCATGTAAAGTGCCGATGCCTCGTGTTGAGGGAAAGCAAGAACTGTGCGATGAGGGTTGTCTATTTTTCTAGCACCATGTGCACGTAATACGGCCTTTACATCCGAAATTGCGTCCTTCATTCCATATGATTGTTGAATTTCCTTTTCACTTATAACCAACATTCAATTGTCCTCCTTGAAGTAAAAAACCATAGGTTACATGGCGCTACTATTATGCGTTTCGTCTAATTTCTGATTGCTGCGATCCTTAACTGCCCAAATCGCCGCTAGGGAAAGGACAGATGCAAAAATAATATAAATGGCGACAGGAACATAGGAGTTATTAAACCTATTAAGTAAAGCAGTTGCAACTAGCGGCGCTGTTCCTCCTGCCAGAGCTGCCCCGATTTGATATCCAAGCGTGATGCCGGTATAACGAATCCTTGCATCGAAAATTTCCGAGAACATCGTTCCAAGAACAGCTGTGATTGGAGCCCAAATAACCCCTAAACCTATCACTGTTGCAATGATTAATAGGAGTACCGATTTTTGCTGCAGCAACCAGAAGTATGGGAATGCAAACAGTGCCATCCCAATCGTTCCGGCTATAAACAGCTTTTTGCGGCCAATTTTATCGGATAACATCCCCATGAATGGTATTAAAATTGTCGTTATAATTGTTGCAATCATGACTGCAGTCAAGGTAGCTGTCCGTGAGAAACCGAGATTCGAAGTAGCATATGATACGACAAATGTGCTGAAAATATAAAATGGCGCTGTTTCTACCACTTTGGCTCCCACGGCGATAATCACTTCACGCCAATAATTCTTAAGAGTTTCTACAATCGGTAGCTTTGGAACTTCTCCGGATTCCTTTACTTTTTTGAAAGACGGTGTTTCATCGATTCCTTTACGAATCCATAGGCCAAAAAACACAAGCAAAGCACTAAAAATAAATGGTAAACGCCATCCCCAAGTCATGAATGCGCTTTCAGGAAGCAGTGTCATAATAGATAAGGCAATGGTTCCAAGCAGCATTCCTATTGTAACACCCATCTGGGGAATAGCTCCGAACAAGCCCCGTTTTTCAGCGGGAGCATATTCAACGGCCAATAAAAGCGCGCCTCCCCATTCACCGCCAATTCCTAGACCTTGAACTAAGCGCAACGTGATTAATAAAATCGGCGCCCAAATACCAACGGCTTGATACGTAGGAAGAAGCCCCATCCCAAATGTTGCGACCCCCATTAAACTTAGTGTTATAACAAGTGTTTTCTTTCTCCCGATACGATCGCCAATATGACTAAAGATCACTCCGCCAAAAGGGCGGATGAAGAATGCTAACGCAAAGGATGCATAGGAAAGCAACAGCCCTATTGTCGGATCCTCATTCACGAAGAATAGCTGGTTAAACACGAGAGCTGCAACGGTCCCATATAAAAAATAGTCAAACCACTCAATCGAACTTCCGACTAAACTCGCGATTAATATTCGCCGCATTTGTTTCTTTTCCATCATGAGTCACCCCTTTAAAATTGAAGTATCACTTCAATTTATTTTATTTTCTTTATTTTAAATAATTAGAAATTTTCTGTCAATATTTTTTTAATAAGTTATTAATGACGGAGCATTCATCAAATTTTGTCTGTATAATGAAGCTAGATACTATGTAAAAAAGGGGGCATCTGTATGCCTTTTGATTCAATCGGAAAAAAACTCAAATTATTGAGGAAAGAGCGAAAACTAACATTAAAGAGTCTGGCTGAACAAACAGGCGTTTCGATCAGCTTTTTATCACAAGTAGAACGGGGAAAATCAAGCGTCACATTAGAGTCATTAAAAAAAATCGCTGATACATTAGATGTCAATCCAAGTTTCTTTTTTTCTGAGGACCGCTCCCAAGAAAATTCAGATTATAATCATGAACAATTTCATTATCAGAATTTATCCAGCGGCATTCGTGATGCTGTTTTTTCGCCTATTCTAGTCACGTTAAAGCCAGGGGAAAATAAAGGAAGCGCTTTTTCTCATAGCGGACATGAATTTTTATTCATTATCGAAGGGAAGTTAACAGTGGAAATAGAGGGAGAAAGAATAGAACTCCATGAACAGCATTCGTTCATGTTCGATGCTAGAAAAGCCCATTACTGGTTTAACTTCTCGGATCAAATTGTCCGGTTTTTGGTGGTGTCGTCGAAATAACGTCACGGTATATAAATGGAAGAAAAAGCGTATAATTCAGGCAGCGTAAATCGCAATTGTCCGCTTGGTTTTTAGAGGTAAGCACCTAGTTTTTTTAAAAAAAGAAGTATCAAAGAACAACTAACTTTCTTGATACTTCTTTCTTCAATTTTATTTGAAGGATTAACTGTAATCCCTTTTATTAGGACATGGAAAGATTTTGTTCTATAGAGGTACCCTAGGAAGCATACCAAGGCGTTCTTAGCTTTCTCTTATGCTGCTTTCTTTTGTTTTTGGTCTAAGCGATGACTTAGGAAAGTTAGAAGACTTGCACAGATAGCAACCAGCCCACCGACCCATGTCACACTCATCAAATTTCCCTGATGGTAAACAATTCCGCCTAATGCGGAACCAAAGGCGATACCGACATTGCTTGCTACTGGCATCAGTGAAGCAGCTAGTCCTGTAGCTTTTGGTTGATAGATACCGGCAAGGTCTATCAAATAAAGCTGGGTGGATGTTGTTAAGAGGATGGCCATTAACGACATCAGGCCAATGTTAACCAATCCAAAGATAAAATTATTTGTCGTCCAATATAAACTGATCAGAACAATTGCTTGCACGAGGAAAACAAACCGGAGGCGTCCGATAGCATTGTAGCTGGCAATTTTACCCGCGAGTATGTTGCTGAAAATGGAAATAAATCCGTAGCCAAACAAAATCAAACTGATTGAACTACTTGGTGCTTCCATAACTTTCAGGATTGGAACGAGATACGTATAAACAGCATACGTCGCTCCAAATCCAAGAGATGGAATGAAAAAAGCCATTAAAATTCGTGGGTGTGTTAACAAAGAAAATTGATCACGCATCGAACTCCGAATTGGACTGTGCATAGTAGGCAAAATGAAGAAAGATGCCAAAAACGCAATAGCTCCGAGAAAAGTCGTTAACAGGAAGGTTGCATTCCAGTTGTACCATTCAGCGATGACAGTGCCTATTGGTACTCCAATCACGTTTGCAAGAGTAAAGCCACCGAAAACGAATGATATAGCAAGTCCGCGTTTAGGGATCGGTATGGTTTCACTTGCAACAACCATGGCAAGAGAAATTAAAACCCCTGTTACAATCGCAGTCAGCATCCGAAGTGCAAGGAGCATGATGTAGCTCGTCGAAATCACGCACAAAGCATTCAGGATGATGAACGAACCTATCAAAAACAACATCCATTTACGCTTTGGAAAATGACTCGTTGCCGACATCACGAGTGGTGTGGCAATGGCAAACGTAATCGCAAACGCAGAAACGAGTGTGCCTGCTTTTGCATTTGTGATATAGAGACTCGAGGAAATATCGGTTAAGATCCCGATGATAACAAATTCGCTTGTCCCGAGAACAAATGTTAATAAAGTAAGTGTTAAGATAAGTAACCAATGACGCTTGGATAATTCTGTGGCGTGCATAAATACCTCTTTTCTTAGATGAATGTAAATGTGACACAGGGTAGATAAACAATTTAACTATCATACCACAAAACATTTTTACGAGGAAAACCCTTGCTTAGTTATCGGTTATTTCTTGCTAAAAAACTTGTAGCTGAATCATTCATTAATTTTACCGTAACCTTTATATACGGATTAATAAGGAAAAGCATAAGGGTAACAAGATGGTATGGAAAAAGCTATTTAAATAACAGGTTAACAAAAACATGTTGGCAGTGGGCCTATCAACCTGCTCTGGGCGCTTTTTACTCAACCAAAGCTTTTTATCGTATGTGGGCATCAAGTCCTTCCATTTGGTGGAACGATCATGAGGTTCTGCTGCATGCTGATTGCGATCATTGTATCGATCAATGGCTTTTGATCACTGTTGGAAGTGAGGAAGGGTTTATTGTAGAGGATGCAAAGTTCTATATGCCATGCTGAATAGACAATCATTAAAGGAATTAGCGTTGAGCTGTATGTAGCGATGGATGAAAATCATGCTTCTGTAGTGCCGACCATTATAGTAGGGCCTTTCAATTCGCCCCAATAGATAAAGATCTTTGAAAAAAGCAGCCCCCAAGACTGGAGGAAAATCACCAGTCTTGGGGGCTATTGTGATGCAATCGATTAAGGCTAATTAACGATCCAGCGTTTCGGTTTTATCATTTCCCGCCAGAAGACTCCCTCTTCAAGCGTGTGAAGGGCGAGAGCCCAACGGTAAGGGGGAGATGAATGGCGGTTGGCATAAGCCAAAGTATCCTTGTTGACAAACATATGTTCCTTGGGTAATGATAACTATAAGGGGGTGAAACCAATGGTCGTAAACAAAGCTTTTAAATTTCGAATCTACCCAACGAAAGAACAAATAGTTCTAATCAATAAAACGATCGGCTGCTCCCGTTTTGTCTATAACTTCTTTTTGGGCAAACAAAATGAGAAAGATGCCTACTGGTATGTCTGTGAAGAAATGAAGCAGAACGGCCAATTACCCTTTAATGAATGGAAAGGTTGCTTTCTGAATAAATACGCAACAATCAAAGAACTTCCAGCTTTAAAGAAAGAGTATTCTTTCCTGAAAGAAGTAGACAGTATAGCCTTACAGAAATCGGTGGAAAATTTAGCAGATTCCTATAGTCGATATTATAAAAAGCAAAACAAGTCACCACGCTTCAAATCGAAAAAGAACCCGGTCCAATCCTACACGACTAAACATACGAATGGAAATATCGGAATGATTGGAAACAAAATCAAATTGCCCAAACTCGGTTTCGTTCGTTTTGCTAAAAGCCGTGAAGTCGAAGGACGAATAATCAATGCCACAATCAGGCGAAACCCTTCGGGTAAATATTTCATTTCCGTTTTAGCCGAAACCAATGTACAAGTACTTCCTAAAACGAATCGTTCGTGCGGTGTAGATGTTGGTTTGAAGAACTTTGCGATTCTTTCAGATGGTACGGTCTATACAAACCCAAAATTCTTCCGGACGGTCGAAAAGAAATTGGCCAAAGCACAACGGATTCTTTCAAGGCGACAAGAAATAGCCTTGAATCAAAATAAATCGTTGGCTGAAGCCAAAAACTATCAAAAACAAAAAAGAAAAGTGGCTATCCAACACGAAAAAATTTCAAATGCCCGTATGGATTACTTACATAAACTTTCTACCGAAATCATCAAAAACCACGATGTTATTGGAATGGAAGACTTGCAAGTGTCCAATATGATGAAAAATCACAAACTTGCTAAAGCAATTAGTGAAGTATCTTGGTACCAATTCAAAAAAATGTTGGAATACAAAGCAAAATGGTATGGTAAACAAATCGTGACCGTATCTAAAACGTTTGCTTCTAGTCAATTGTGTTCTAGCTGCGGTTACCAAAATAAAGAGGTTAAACATCTGAATCTTCGTGAGTGGGATTGTCCTTTTTGTTCTACGCACCACGATCGAGATAATAACGCAGGACTCAACTTAATGAATGAAGCCATAAGGCTTCTAACCGTAGGAACTACGGGGTTAGCCTAATTAAAAATTGGCCGATAGGCTAATGTTCTTAGGAATCCCCCACTTCAATCAGACTGTAAGGTCGATAATTGGTGGGTAGTTCAATTTCTATGCCAAATAACCAACGAAGTGACTGAATGAAGTAGTTAGAAAAGAATAGGTCATCATGAGTTCCTTCTGGATCTGACGCAAATAATAGATTAGATTCCGAATAGCCTTCCTTGATAAATTCAAGGTGGGCTTTCTTCGTGTAGTCAACCATATGTTTTTGTATCGTTTCTTTATAAATTCCCTCTAATTCCCCGACATATAAATAGAGCTGATGATTTTGACGACTCACAGTTGGTTTGATATGGATATTTCCTTGCCGTTCAATCTTTTCCCCTTGAAGATAGCGAAGAACATCCTCGTACCAAAAGGAAGCGGATAATGAAATATATTGATGGAACACCTCTGGATAATAATAGGAGGCGAAAATCGAAACAAGTCCTCCAAGTGAGCAGCCGGAAATAGATGTATGTGAAGGTTCAGGATTCGTAGCATAATGGGCATCTATATATGGCTTTATTTCGGTTACAACAGTATGTAAATAAATCTGCGCTTGTCCTTCAAAGGTAGAAGCATGTGGTGCAAGTGATGGTGCTTCCCACGGCGTATAGTCATTGTTGCGATCAATTGGTTCAATTCCAATAACGATAAGTGGTTCAATTTGACCTGAAAGTATTAAATGATCGATATAGTTTGCAGCTTGCATGGCAGTTTCCCCACCATCATGCATATAGATCGTTCGGTATTTCTTGGATTGATCGTAACTTGAGGGTAAGATGACACATACCTCATAGTTGGCAATTTTCTCATCAAGGTATTGAATCATGTATTTTCCTCCACGTCCTTTAGAATATTCGTATTTTTGTGATAATGATAACCATTATCATTTATAATTATAATACACCCTCTATTAGTTTAAAATGAATAATCCGATTAATAGAGTGAAAACTCAAAAAAATCCAGTCATAAAGGATGATAATTATGAAATAATCACTCATATCTAAGAATGGTATATAAAAAGCCAATAGAAAGAGGGAGCCTAATAGGGTTGGAAGTCTTTAACTGTTAATTTGTGTCTTTGCATTTGGTCCTCATTAGTTGATAAAATGTTTCTCAGTTGTGTTTCTTTGATGAAACTATAATGAGGAGCGATATGCTTACCTTTCAACAAATAGAAAGTGGGATTTTATGATAAACCTGCATCAAGTGAGTAAAAAATTTTCACAGTTTCAGGCAATTAAGTCTGTTACTTTAACAATACCTAAAGGTGAAATTCATGGAATAATCGGAGCAAGTGGAGCAGGGAAATCAACGTTGCTGCGGCTAATGAATTTGTTGGAGACCCCAGATGCGGGCGAAGTGGAGGTAAACGGCCAAAGGTTGACAACATTGAACAATAAAGCACTTCGAGGGGCACGGAAGTCGATTGGCATGATCTTTCAGCATTTTAATCTTGTGGCAAATAAAACGGTTTATGACAATGTGGCAGCCTCTTTAGAGCTGGCAAATTATCCAAAGAAAGAACGTCGGAGCCGTGTTGTAGAGTGTCTTCAATTTGTCGGATTGGAGAAGGAGATGGAGAGATATCCTGCACAATTAAGTGGGGGACAAAAGCAACGTGTTGCCATAGCAAGGGCATTGGCAAATAACCCGCAAGTGTTGTTATGTGATGAACCGACCTCTTCCCTTGATTCAAATACAACGGCTGAAATATTAGACGTGCTAGAGAACATAAACAAACGCTTCGGTGTGACGATTGTCATTGTTAGTCATGAGCTGGATGTCATTAAAAGTATATGCAATCGTGTTACTATCATGGCAGATGGAGAGATTTATGACACTGTCTTAATCGAACCAACCGGGATTCAAAAAAGGGATAATCGTCCAGAATACTTTATCGAACAATTAGCAGAGAATGGTGGGCTAGGTCATGCCTGAGATTTTAGTTCAATATGAGGCAGAAATTTGGCAGTCAATTGGAGAAACCATTACCATGGTTGGTGTGTCCATTTTAGCTGCGATTTTGATTGGATTGCCTGTCGGGACCTTGCTATTTCTTTGTAGGAAGGGTCATTTGCTTGAAAATCCGTGGGCTTTCTCGATTTTAAATTTACTTGTGAATATTATTCGTTCATTCCCATTTTTGTTATTGGTTGTTTTTTTAATCCCGTTTACCAGACTCATAATCGGCACAGCCATTGGTACAGCATCTGCTTGCGTTCCATTAGCGATCATTGCCATTGCCCATTATTCGCGATTGGTCGAGCAATCTTTATTGGATGTGCCAAAGGGTGTGATCGAGGCAGCCATTTCCATGGGGGCTTCTGTAAAGGATGTCATATTCAAATTTCTTTACGTGGAGGCTCGTTCAGGGCTTGTCCTCGGACTAACAACATCGATTATCAGCTTTATTTCCTATTCAACGATCATGGGAGTGGTCGGAGGCGGCGGTATCGGCGATTTTGCCATCAGGTATGGCTATCAGCAGTTTAAAACAGAGCTAATGATTTATATGATTATCATTATGATTATTCTAGTACAGCTTATCCAATTTATTGGCACAGCTGTAGCCAGAATGATTGATAAAAGATAAATAATGGAGGGAAACATCATGAAAAAAATACTCTTTCTCATGACAGCAATCATGTTGCTTTTAGTAGGATGTGGAAAGGCGAATGAAGTAAAAGAGAAAGAAAATGCGCAGAACCAGGAGAAGGAAGAGGTAACATTGAAGTGGCCTCACTCATTCCCCCAATGACGGAAATTCTTGAGCTTGTTAAACCAAAGTTGGCAGAGGAGGGCATTAACCTGGAAATGGTTGTATTAAGTGATAATGTGCAGCCTAACACCGCACTTGCGGCAGGAGAAGTGGATGTGAACTTCTTCCAACACGTTCCGTATATGGAGGAATTCAATCGAAACAAAAATGCCGAGCTTGTACCAGTGAAACCAATTTATTTTGCCAATTATGGTGTGTATTCAAAAGAATACGATTCAATCGATCAATTGCCAGAGGGTGCCGTTATTGCCATTGCAAATGATGTGTCGAATATTGATCGTTCATTGGCATTGCTAGCACAGCATAAAGTTATTACTTTAAAGGAAAAAAAGGGTCCATACTATACAATGTCTGATATTACCGAAAACCCTAAAAACTATCAGTTTAAAGAAGTGGATTTATTAATGCTAGCGAGAACGTATGATGAAGCAGATGCGATAGTGATAACACCTGCTTACGCTGCACCGCTTGGTTTGACACCAAAAAATGACGCTCTTCTCACAGAAGGTGTTGAAAATGACTTTGCGATTACATTAGTAGCACGTAAGGATAACGTGGATTCTGAGCCAGTCCAAAAGCTGGCCAAGGCTATGACAAGCCCAGAGGTACGCAAATTTTTAGAAGAGAAATATAGTGAAACTGCCATACCGGCATTTTAATTTTGATACAAAGAAAGGGCTATTCCTAGAGGAATAGCCCTTATTTACGTATCAGTTTAACTTTGTGATCACCCATCGTCTAACTACTATTAAAAAATACTGTCCAGCTTGCCAATTTTGTGGCTCCTGGACAGCCTATTTTTGTTCAATATTACAAAGCTTAAAGTAATACAAATCTATTAGCCCCCATACCGTAATGACCGATACATCACGAGTAAAGCTACTTACTAACCTGGACAACTGAAGAACTCGCATTGAGGTCAGTAAAATTGTTTTTGAAAAACAAATGTTTAATGACCCTTCCATGGGAACGTGCCCATTATATGTAAATATATTAATCTTCAACCCTTGGTACTTTTAGTGTCAGGGGTTTTTAATTTGCGGGGAAAAAGGTATCACAAAGAGGTGGTTCACAGCTTTTTTACCTATCTAATATGTGAGTGGACGGAAAGAAGGGAAATATTCCATATGTGGAAATCCTGAATTCATTTTTGGGATCAATCAATCCTAGTTTTTTGTTAATGTTCTATTATAGGAAAAAACAAAAAAGGAGAAGAAAATGAAAAAACGAGCTAGAACCTGTACTAAAGCTTATATTACTGCTCATTGGGCTTTGGGTCCGTCTAGTATGACAGGTCTTTCTCAAGCAAAAATTATGTTGGATATGTGGAGTGAAGTGACGGCTGATGCTGATTTCAAGAAGTATATTAGTAGCTCAAAGGTAGGTAGAATTAAAGACCAGTTTATATGTCATGCAGCTAATCCTCTTACTATTTATAAAAGTTCTTGGAATTTAGAACCGTGGCGACCTGATAAAACTTTGGCTGGTACTTATATTAATATTTGTAATCCAGAATAAGTTATGGTCAGAAGGGGGTATAAGATGCTAATTGAAAGTATGAGTGACTATTTTTATGAGCCATTTTACATACCGATTTTATTGCTGCTGCTTGGATTGTTATATTTAGGTATTTTAGTATATAGTTTTACAATAATTAAGTTTAATTTCATAGGCTATGGTTTAATAGGTATATCTATAATAACGTATCTTCTTGTTGGCTTGTATTTGACCGGAAAAGGATATTATTCAGACGGACACGCTCCAGATCTATTTCTTTTTGGAAGTATGGGTTTTTTAGAGCTTACTTTATTAACTTATCCTTATATATTTCTTACTTTGGCGGTGGTTCTTGGTAAAAAAGGCGAGTAACTCAGGGGAGAAATCAAAGCTTTATCTGGGGTTTAATAGAAAATAAACATCTAGAATTAACCATAATCTGGTCAGAGGAAAATTAATTTAGTTTTGGATTGAGGGCGCTTATAAGCGCCCTTTTGTGTTTTTAGTGGTATTGGAACAAAAGAGCCACTTATCTTGTTAATTCTTGAATAAATCTAGAAACTCTTCTAAAATATATTTAGTCCATAATTTTACAGTGAATAAAAATATTACATAAGTAATCTCTAAGTTTTTATAAGACAAGTAGTTGAAAGGACTTTCCATTATGTCGATGATTTACGAATCTCAAACACTAGTTTCTGCCATGCAAACGCGTGTCGGACAATATAAAGATCTAAAGGAACAGCTCACGGAATTAAAAAAAGGATTTGAGAGTATCGTTAATTTGGATGATGAGCTACAGGGTCAAGGTGCAGAGGCCATTAAAGGGTTTTACAAAGCACAGATCGATGTCGTGGATTCTTGGCTGCGCCTGATCAATCGGCATGTTGCCTTTTTAAGTGGAATTCAAGGAGATACAATCGAAGCGAACCTTAGTGAAACCGTGGTTACAGTTCCTTTTTTAGAGGAAGAGCTGGAAAACGCCAATCGAAATTCCAAGGAAATGGTCACAGCCCAGAAAAATGATCTGAAAAAAATATTTTCCGGAATTGATGATATCATTCAGTTAGAGCCTTTCTCTGATGATGCGTTCTTTGAGAATATCGAGAAAGCTGAAAGGAAACGGAACCAAACGATAGACAAAGTAAACGAAATCGATCATAAGTGGACGGCTGAATATGCTAAATCCGAAGCGGACCAAGCGGCAGTGACGGCACTCATGGAGCAATTGAAAATATCCAGTACAAGGGGAGGAGAAGTATCCCCGCTCTATTTTAATGCAACAGCTTATAAAAATAGTGAAGCCTATAAAAACCTAGAAGTAAGGAAAAAAGAAACCGCCGAATATCTGAAGGTTAAGCAAGAGGAAGCGGAGAATCGCCGGATCAAAGACTTGAAGGCACAACTCGATCATGTAACAGATCCAGATGAGTTTCTCAAAATCGCCAAGCAGATCGGGTATGAAAACTTAGCACCCACCCAGCAGCAATATGTCATGCAGCTAGAAGCGGCTAAGCAAACCGCAGACATTACAAAAGGAAATGGCGTAGGCCTGTATGATGTAGGGAAAGACTTTGTGACCGGAGTTTGGGACTTTGTCACAGATCCTGGGGAAACAGTTGAAGGTGTAGCAAATTCAATCATGCACCCGATAAAAACCTATAAATATATATCCAAATCCATCTCGGACTCATATGAACGGGATATGGTAAATGGCGATGCCTATTCGCGGGCACATTGGGTATCCTATGCCCTCGGAACAGTCGTCACATCAGTAGTAGGAACAAAAGGAGCGGGTGCTGTAGCGAAGACTGGGGCAGCCACTACAAAAGCGGCTGCAGTAAAAGGCGTATCGAAGGCAAAAGAACTGGCCACTATCCCTAACCTATTGCCATACAATCCTAAAAACCAACTGTCGTTGGCAGGGGGAGTACCTTATAATGTGGTAAATGGTGTTGGGTTGAAAGATCAGCTTATATCTAAGGCCCAAAAAGTTTCAGATCCAACAAGAAAACCATTTACAGGGAAAAATATATCACTACCTTGGTTGAATAATGAAAAATATAATGCTGTTGAAGTACAAGGGAAAGTTAAAGCTAAAGGTAAGATAAAAGATATAGACCGAAGAGTGTATCAAATCAAGGATTTAGATATAAATAAATTAGATCCGGTAACAAATGAAACCAATTTGCAAAGAATGAAGAGTGGGCGTGCTCCGTATGCAAATGATGGAACTAAAATTAATTTACATCATTTAATTCAAGAAGAACCTGGTACTATGTTAGAGATACCAGAGAGTCTACATAAACAGTATAGTAAAGTAATACATGGATTGAAAAATAATGGAGAAAGTTTTAGAAATATTCCTGAGCTTGAAAGTCAATATAAAGCATTCCATAGAAAGTATTGGAAGTGGAGAGGAAAGCAATACGAAACTCAAGACTAGAAGGTGAATTAGTTGAGGTATTCTGAGTTACAAGAATTTATTAAGGGAAATCGTCAAGATGCTTATTTTACAGGTGGAGTAAGTGATGAAAAAGTAAAAGAAACTGAAATTAAACTACAAGTCCCACTTCCGGATAGTTACAAATGGTTTTTAAGAAACTATGGTTATGGTGGTATTTTTGGTGTAGAAATAATTGGGTATGGTTTAACTGGTCCAGCAGTAGTAGATGCCACTAAAGATTATCAGAAGTATTATAAATTAATTGATGGGATAGTTGTTATAGAAAATGTTGATGAATTTGCCTATTGTCTCGATACTAATAAAATGAAGAATGGTGAATGCCCAGTTATTATGTGGGATAATCAAGAAGGCTATGGTCGAAAGGTAGCTGATAATTTCCTAGACTATTTAATCGAAAGTCTTGAAGAGGCTAAAGATAATTGGGATGAAGATGAAGAAGATTGGTAAAAGCTGAGGGTAATAGTTATATTGCTTTGTTATAAAGTAAGAAATATTTATTTTTATATAAAGAAGAAGTGGATAGAGCCTTTCGAAAATCAAAGGGACTATCCATTTTTTGTCCATTTAGAGTTATGTACTTCCATATCCGAATTAAGGAACAAAACAGCTTATTAGATAAACAATTCAACAACTTCAGAAAGAAGTACTATAAATGGTCTTCTAATAATCTAGAGTGAGGTGTTTAATCTTGAATAATAAATATTAGAATTCATAAACCAATATACGGAAAAAGGAGCCTTTATTGGAGAAGTTTCTGATGATAACATAGCAAGGGTAGAGAAAATACTGGAAGTGAATTTCCCACCAGAATATAAAGAATTTGTTAAAAAATTTGGTTCCGGAGGGATTTGTGGAGTTGACGTACTTGGTGTTGAAGGAGCAGACTACGCATCTGTAGTTGAAAGTACAAAGCGTTATAGAAAGTTAGGTTTACCAAAAAAATATGTTGTTATAGAGAATGTTGATGAGTTTGTTTATTGTTTAAGCACAATAGATGAACATAATGTAGTGCGATGGGATGATATAAGCAAAAAAGAATTAAATAGATATTCATCTTTTAATCAATTTTTACAAGATAGCTTTCAAGAGGCAATTGATAACTGGGATTAATGGTTGTATCATCATGGAGTTGTATGACGAAACTTAGTTATGAAAATAAGAATTGAAGATGACATTTAAACTTACCAAGTATAGTTAGAGGGAAAAAAACAACTAACGAAATTAAACAAGCGAGTTGGCTTTAACATAAAATTTTTGTGATTAACAAGCAAGAGCTGGATATAGCTTGAAGTATCAAGAAGATGCGCTTCTTCCCCAAAAAGTGAAACCGTGTCGAATTATTAAAAGCTATTAATGAAACTTATCAATCTAGAGAATAAATAGGTCAAATAAATATAGGGGTATCACTTCATTTGATATTAAAGTAGAAATGTACTTGAATAAAGATGAATCAATAGAAACGGCATATCCATTATATATAAATGGTCTAAAAGGGGATAAAAGCGTATGAAATATTCATATGAATTTAAAAGAAACCCATTAGGATATCTAAGAGTAATCCTACCAAAAGAAATTAACCTTTTCTCAGACTTCATTGAAGATATTGTATTTGAAACAGAAGTGGATGAGTATATTGATATTGTTGAGAAAGTAATGGAAGGTGAATACGATGAATTTGAAATAGAAGGGAATGCTACCAGTGTCTTGATAAAAAAAGATACAACGGTTCTTCACCACTTTTATATCTTCGATAAGCCAAATGAGAATGAAATGGAAACTGAACAATTTAAAGAACTTATGCTAATATGGAGAAAAAAAATTCCAGAAAGATACAAAGAACCTGAGAATTAAGTTATATAGATCTAGATAGAGTAATGGGATATCCAAAATTTAAAGAAGAGTTGATACAACCATGAAAAGTTGGTTCTATCAACTTTTTAATTTTGAAGAAAAATAATAAATCTTTATGTAATCCCATTTCCTCTAAAGTCCAAAAATAAGGAAGGAAAAAGCTCATAAATTTTACCCATAAAGTATACTTTTAGTATAGATGAACTTTCTAAGATTTAAAAAGATGTCTGATTTAGGTATTACTAAAGAATATAATGAAGCATTAATTAAAATTGATTTTGGTAAGTATCTTAGAGGACTAATAGGTGGCCCACCTACTGCTATGATAGATCCACATGCACATCATATTCTATTTAAAAAAGGTCTTGGCCAGAAGCAAAAAGAACTTGTTGCAGAAGGTCAAGAAATATTAAAAAGGTATGGAATAGAATCGATAATTGGTGAAGAAAATCTTGTTTGGGCACCAAATAGAATTGCAGGACAACACGGTATAGAACGTCTTCAACATATTGTTGATAAGTTGAAAGAAGTAGATAGTTTTGGTGGAACTCGTGAAAAAATGGTTGATATGCTTAAGCTACTAGGTGAAGAAGCAGCATCAATGAAATAAAGATATTTTTGGAGGATACTATGGATAATAAGGAAAAAGCAATAAAAATTTATGATTTAATTAAGAATGGTGATATAGAACATGCGAAAGAGATCATTATTACTGATAAAAGTTTACTTGATTTTGTAACACCTTTTGGAACGTGGCTACATGTTGCGGCTAGAGCTGGTAAACTGGATATGATAAAATTTCTAGTTGAATCGGGTATGGATATTAACATAAACGAAGGCGTACCAAAGTCGGCGACTATTGCACATGCAGCTAGTGAAGGTGAAATTAGTATTGTAGAGTACTTATTTGATAATGGTGCAATATTAGATGTTAGTGACCCGAATAGAAACCCTTTATTCTCAGCGATTTATGGTGGGCATCTTGATATTGTAAAGTATCTTGTTCAGAATGGTATTGATATTACTGTTAAGTATACAGGGGATACTATGAAAGATATGGGAGCTTATGAATTTGCTATTGAAAGAGGGCAAACAGAAATTTCTGAATATTTAAAGCAGAAGATAGATGAAAAAGAATAGAAAAGTGACTTTTTAGTTAGTGCAATAAAATGGTTACAATGACTTTATAAGTTATTCTATCAAGAACCGGATTAAAGCACTTGGTTGTCTTTTAGGAAACAGGTGCTTTTTGCCTTATAATATGAAGTGTTAAAAAAGGAATAAGGAGCTGTAGTAGCGATTGAAGAAAATCATGCTTCTGTAGTGCCGACCATTATAAGTATGGCCTTCGATTCGCCAATAGATAAAGACCTTTGAAAAAGCAGCCCCCAAGACTGGAGGAAAATCATCATTCTTGGAGGTTATTGTGATGCCATCAATTAAGGCAAATTAACGATCCAACGTTTCGTTTTTATTTTCCATGCGAAATAACCAACGAAGTGACTGATTGAAGTAGTTAGAAAAGAATAGGTCATCATGAGTTCCTTCTGGATCTAACTCAAATAATAGATTAGATTCCAAATAGCCTTCTTTGATAAATTCAATATGGGCCTTATTCGGTGTAGTCAACCATATTATGTTGAATCGTTTCTTTATAAATTCCCTCTAATTCCCCAACATAGAAATAGAGCTGATGATCTTGACGATTCACAGTTGGTTTGATATAGATATTTCCTTGCCGTTCAATCTTCTCCCCTTGAAGATAGCGAAGAACATCCTCGTACCAAAAAGAAGCAGATAATGAGATATATTGATGGAATACCTCTGGATAATAATAGGAAGCGAAAATCGAAACAAGTCCTCCAAGTGAGCAGCCGGAAATAGCTGTATGTGAAGGTTCAGGATTCGTAGCATAATGGGCATCTATATGCTTTATTTCGGTTACAACCTATAATTGAAAATACTTTTAGAGGAGAACATGAATGGTGGAATATACATCCTAAAAATTCCTAAATGAGCATCAAGCTGGTATTCATGGAACAGGTTCACCAGCAAATACACTATTTAAAGGAGGTAAAAAATAATGGACTATGAATTTACTAAGGCAAACCAAGAAAATAGTTTTAATCCAGTGACTGAAAACGAAATAAAAGAGGTTGAGAAGGAACTCGATTTAAAATTTCCTAAGGAGTTAGTTAACTTTTATATAGAGGTTGGCTACGGGTTTATAAAAGGTTCAGAGTTTAATATTAATCGTATTATGGATCCTTATTCCATAAGAGATTTTCAATTAAGAGTTAATGATTTTGAGTTTTATCCCGACATAGAAATTTATGATGAATTTGAGAATAACAAACTAATATTTTTTGAAGGAAGTGAATCAGCTTTAATGTCAATCGATTTGAATGAAAATAATAGAAGTCCAGTTTACTATTATGATATTCAAATTGCGACTTCTCTTGAAGAATTTTTAAGAAAGATAGTAGAAAATGATAAATATTACTTGGAGTTACTAGCTGATTAAAGAATGATAATAAAACTCATACCTTGATTGGTTTTACGCCTTTCAAGGTTTTTTACATTAAATTATATTAAATAAATCAGCTGAATAGAGTGATACAAAAAGAAAAAGATTTGTTTAAGAATCGAGAGCTCATGATGGTAGTACCATCAAGGAGTATTATTTTTATACTGGCTGGAATTGATGATATCATTCCAGAGAATTAAGTTTTATAGATTTAGATAAAGCACAGGGCTATCCCAAATAACCTTTATGTAATCCCGTGCCCTCTCTAACTGGTTATCCAAATTAATACTAAAGGTTGTGATGTTATGTTGTCTTCTAACAAATTAGAAGAACCAGTTTTTCAGTTCTTGGCTGGAACTTTTCATCAGGATATTGAATCTCCAGAGGAGGCATTGGAAGAATTATTAACAGAGGAAAGTAAAGAGTATCTGGAATCTGCTATTGTTTTTTTAACAGATTTTATTGGAAGTGAGTATTCAGATATCGAAAAGAATGAATACATTCAATCTTGTGCAGATGGCTTGTACTTTCCCGCTCTTGGTTTAGAACCACTTCTGTGGCTCTATCAAGTAATTGAACAAATAAAAGAAGCTGTTAAAACAAAATAGACTTATGAGGAAAACCTTGATGGCTAAAAGCCTTTCAAGGTTTTTCTTAATAACATACCTTAAACTTAATAATCGGGTTAACTATAGACTGGAATAAATTAGGAGCGTTTATAATGGTAAAACAAGGAATGGTTTCTATATGGTTAGGTAATATCAAAAATGAAAACTCTATAGAAGAATATGTGGATTTAAAATATGATGAAGATGGGGAGTCTGTTCCTTCCAAATTTTTTATAGATTTCAATATTGATATGGATGAAACTATACTAACTCCAAAGATACAAAGAACCTAAGAATTAAGTTTTATAAATCTAGATAAAGTAATGGGGTATCCAATTTCTCGTACTATATGAGATAGACGGAAAATATGATGAAGTAAATATATTGAATTAGGAGTGGAAGAAGTGGGTAAAGTATTTGAGGATTACTTTAGTGAATTGCAAGCAGATATGGTTTCGATATGTTTAGAGTATGTTTTTGAAAGAGCTAATAAAATATATATATATTGTTCACATGAAGAAGGCCTTGTCTCTAATGACTTTTTTTATAATATCAATGGTAAGATTGTAGAGAGACATAAACTCAATGATGCATTAGTCAATGAAGAGGGGAATGCAAACTTTTCTTATGATATATCAGTAGATCGACAAAAAGCAGTTGTGAAAATAATAAATGAAAATATTAAAGAATTGATTAAATTATGCAGAAAATATGATCGTGAAATGCCTACAGAAATTAAGATTGTTTATGATGTACAAGCAAATAAACTAGCGGCAGATTATAAATATGATCTTGTACATACAAATGATCCTAATAAAACTGCAAGTTCTATTGCTAGGATATGGTTTGAACAAATCAAGAATGAAAATAATTAATAAAACAAGACCAAACCAATTAGCTAAAAAACCTTGATTTAGTGTTCGTCACTCAGTCAAGGTTTTCTTTTTGACCTATATAACCGATTCCTTACACACTAAAAAGAAAGCTAGGAATTTACTCCTCATGTACGTGTTTATTTCAAATACAGATACCTAATGTGTTATAGATAATAAATTAAACATCATGCACTACGGAATGATGAAGCACAAAACAGCCTATAAATTGTCGATAGTAAGAGAGAAGAAGTAGCTTGAAAACGTTATAGGGTACGGGTAAAGAATATAAAAACTATAAAGATGTGGAATATAGTGGAATTATTTATGGTAAAGAAAGGATGCACTTCCTTTTGGAAAGAGGGCACTGTTATAGAGTTTCATCATTTAATCAGCCAGTATCAATGGTGGAAATTCCACACAGTTTGCACAAGTCGTATGAGAGATAAGCAAATAGATAAAAGCGAAAGGTAAAAGGAGAAATCTTGAATGAATAAAGAGGAATTAACAAATTTTATCAATGAACATAAGAAATCAGATGACTTTACAGGTGGAGTAGATGAAAGTCAAATCAATGTTGTCCAAAATGATCTAGTGATGGAATTACCAGAAGGTTATAAGTGGTTTTTAACGACCTATGGTTCTGGTGGGGTATTTGGTGTTGATATTTTAGGAGTGGCTAAGTCAAATAGAGCTCCTATTGTTGTTAATACGAAGAGTTATAGAGAGTTAGGATTGGAAAAGGATTTAGTGGTTATTGAAGATGCTGGAGAATATGTTTATTGTTTATATACAAGCAAAATGGAGAATAATGAGTGCCCAGTAATAGCGTGGAATAGACAAGGGGGACTTGATGACTACAATACAGCAAAGAACTTTTATGAGTTTTTATCACAAAGGTTATTGGATGCAAAAGACGCATGGGAAGAAGATTTTTAAAATGGATAACTAGAAGCAATTTATAAATGGGACATGCCTTTTAGGTTTATATGGAAATTAATTGGGGAGTTAAAATATATAAGAAAAGAAAACATAGTTTCGAAAGTTTGCATAAAAGGATGTGGTTATTAATGAATAATGATAAACCTCTTAAATCAGAAACCCCAATATTAGGAACAGACCATACTATTTTAGATTTCTGGCAATGGGGATTTTCAAAAATTTTAACAAACAACCTAAGGGGAATTTTTGCCGAGTTTTTAATCGGAACTGCTCTTGGCTGTTTAAATCAATTACGAGTTGAATGGGACGCATTTGATTTAGTTTATAAAGATATGAAAATTGAGGTGAAATCTTCTGCATACATCCAAGCATGGCATAAGGAAAAATATTCAAACATCAGTTTTAGTATTGGGGCAAAAAAAGAATATGATTATACAACAAATAAATATAACCCGACCGTAAAACGGAATGCTGATATATATGTCTTTTGTTTACTAAAAGAAAAAAATCATGAAATAATTGAACCATTAAATATGAAACAATGGGATTTTTACGTTGCATTAACTAAAGACTTAGATTTATATTTTCCTAATCAAAAAACAATATCTTTAAATTCACTAAAAAAAATAGCTCACCCAAGTACATATGAAGAATTAAAACAGATAATAGATGGTCTATTGTAGGAGTTTTTTATGTGTCTTTTAAGAAATATGTATTATAAAAAAGATAAAGACTTACTACTACTACTTGATGAAGTAAGAATAGAATATATTTTCCTGTCTTGTGAAATAGTTGAAGATAAACCATCGCCTATATAAACAAGCCAGAGTAATGTATTATTGTTTTACGAGTTATTGAAATTACATCTTATAATCCCTTATATATATAACCACAGTCAGGAGCAAATCATGAGCATCGAGAAAAAGCTAATTGTCAATTCAGACAAGGGTAATTTATTAAATGAATTAATTTCTTCTATAAATGAGTGTGAAAAGTTTTATTTCAGCGTGGCCTTTATTAATTATAGTGGTCTTCAGCTGTTGTTGGATACCTTTAAGAACGCGGAAAGAAGGGGAGTAAAGGGAAAGATTATAACTTCTACTTATCTGAATTTTACTGAAGCGAAGGCTTTAAAGAAAATAAATGAGTTTAGTAATATTCATTTGAAGATTTTTGAGACAGATAAGGCGATTGGTTTTCATACGAAAGCGTATATTTTTGAATTTAAGGATAGTTATAAGGTGATTATTGGTTCTTCTAATATTACTCAAAGTGCCCTTAAGAGTAATATTGAATGGAATGTTGAGATTATTGCTAAAGAGGATGCTCAATTTCTTAAAGATGTTCTTAAGGAATATGATGGCTTATGGAACAGTAGTGTCGTAGCGGATGACAATTTCATTAGTAAGTATGAAGAGTTTTTGAGTAAATTAAAGGGCTATACGAATACTCAGCAATTTATTTATGAAAGCTCTGAATATATCATTCCTAATAACATGCAAAAACGTGCGGTTGAAAACCTTGAAAGAATTAGATCGTTTGGGGAAAAGAAGGCCTTAGTTATAGCAGCAACAGGGACGGGTAAAACGTATATGTCTGCTTTTGACGTAAAGGGATTCAAGCCTAAAAGATTACTGTTCATTGTACATAGAGAAGAAATATTAAAAAAAGCAAAAGAGACTTTTGAAAAGCTCCTTCCTAATGTAAAACTGACGTTTGGATTACTGACTGGGAATCAAAAGCAAAAAAATGCTAATTATATTTTCTCCACCATACAAACTTTGTCTAAATGCTACGAGGAATTTAAACGAGACGAATTTGATTATATTATTTTTGACGAGGCTCACCATGCAACAAGCCCAAGCTATCAAGCAGTGCTAGAATATTTCGACCCACAGTTCACATTAGGGATGACAGCTACTCCAGAGAGAAGCGATCAACAAAATGTCTTTGACCTATTTGATAATAATGTGGCATTAGAAGTTCGTTTACATGAAGCTTTAGAGGATGAACTGGTTATTCCCTTTCATTATTTTGGTATTACCGACATTGAGGGAATTGATTTAAGTGATGTAGATATTGACGATGTAGTGGAGATAACGAAGAGATTAAAGGTTAACGAGAGAGTCGACTTTATTATTAAGAATATGAATTTCTATGGCCATGACGGTGAAAAAAGAAAAGGTCTAGGGTTTTGCGTAACCGTTGAACATGCACAATATATGGCACAAGAATTTAATAGTAGGGGTATTCAAAGTATCTGTTTATCTGGAAATGACTCAGTCGAGCTGAGATCACATTATATAAATAAGTTAGAAGATGACAATGATGACTTAGAATTTATTTTCACCGTTGATATTTTTAATGAAGGTGTGGATATTCCTTCTGTAAATACCGTTTTAATGCTTAGACCTACAAATTCTCCGATTGTTTTTATTCAACAGCTGGGGAGAGGACTTCGTAAACATAAAGACAAGACTTTCCTAACGGTACTTGATTTCATCGGGAATCATAGTAAAACGTTCTTAATTGCCATCGCATTAAATGGAAGTCGTTATTATGATAAAGAAAGCTTGAAGGTCGCCATTGCGACTGGATTTGCAAATATTCCAGGGTGTACGCATATTCAAATGGATAAAATTTCTGAAGAACGGATATTAGCGCAGATTGATAAGGAAAACTTTAATTCTTTGAAGTATTTGAAGGAAGAGTACTTTGAATTTAAGAAAATGAATCAAGGTAAAATTCCTTTATTATTAATGGATTATATGAAATTTGATGGAGCTCCAGATCCGATTAAGTTTATTAATCGCGAAAAATCATATTTGCAATTTGTAGCAAAAGTGGAAAAAGAAGATTTCTTGAAAAGGCTATTACTAGACGAAGCTTTTGAAGGAGTATTAAGGGAATTATCGAGTAAGCTACCTTTAAAGCGAGTGTATGAATTTGCTATTGCTAAATATCTATTGGAGCATGATGATATTTCTTTAGAAATCGCAAAACATGAGATATTGAAGTTGGTTAAAGAGGTAGATGAAGATAGCGTATTACATGCCTTGCAGTGTCTAAATCAGGATTTTTATGATCCTGGTCAGAAAAGAGGAACTTGAAGTTATTTGCTCTTGAAAATGGTCATTTAACTAAGACAACTTCTTATCAAAAGGTTCTACAGAATGAAGAGTATAGAACGTATATCGAAGATCTGATCATTTATGGAATCTTTAGATATGAAAAGGAATTTAAAGAAGACTACTATGGTGTGCCACATTTGAAGCTGTATGAACAATATCAAATGGCTGATGCTGCATTACTCTCAAATTATCGTAAAAGCCACAGTGCTTTTAGAGGTTCCGGCCTACTTTCAAATGGAAATGACTATTTCTTATTTATTGATTTGCACAAGGAAGAAGATATTAAAGAGAGCATTAATTACCACGATGAATTTATAAACGAACGCATTTTTCAATGGCAGACTCCAAATAGTACTGCCCCAAGTTCTGAGAGAGGAAAGAATATTGTTTTCAATCAGGATAGAGGGATACATTTACATTTATTTATTAGAAAGTATAAAGAAATAGATGGAAAGACAGAACCCTATATCTATATAGGGAAGGGTAACACCGTGGACTATGAAGGGGAAAAGCCAATTACCGTTACAATGGAATTAGAGAATGAAGTCCCAGCTAGTTTATATACTGAGTTCACTGAAAGAGTATAGTCTTCTCATTTGAGAAGACTATTTTTTTCATTTATCAATTGTTCCAAAGCTGGAATATCAGCAGGAGCCCATTTTAGAGAACCTAGATTCTCGCGCTTTAACCATATAAGTTTAGAATGCTCATTGGCAGTTGGAGTACCTTCAATGACCTTACATTTTATAGACAGTAGGTTAATAATGAACGTTTCATATTCATGCGTATTATCATTAAAGGTTGAAGTCTCTGTTTCAACCTTGCAATGTAATTCTTCATTAATCTCTCTTATTAAAGCAGTAAAAATATCTTCGCCTTTTTCTACTTTTCCACCTGGGAATTCCCACATGTTCGGGATGCTCATATCTGGAGAGCGTAACGCACATAGTATTTCATCTTTTTCATTTTCAATAATGGCTGCAACTACTTTAACTTGCTTTTTCATGTTATCCTCCTATAGGTTTGCTATGATTAAATAATATCATGATTAAGTGAGGTTTGTTATAAATACAAAATTGGGGTAAGTGATATAATTGTAATATAAACTTTGAAGGAGGCCAATCTATGCCAGTCCACAATAAATTAGTCCGTGATCGGATTCCTGAAGTGATTGAAGCTACAGGTAAGAAGTTTACAACGAGAGTGCTAGATGAGAAGGAATACATAGAAGAATTGAAAAAGAAGAGCTTTGAAGAGTTACAGGAATATGTAGAGACTGAAAGTAAAGAGGATGCGATTGAGGAGTTGGCCGATGTGCTAGAAATCCTTCATGCGCTCGCTGAGTATCATGGGGCTTCTATCGAGGAAGTGGAGAAGGTAAGGAAGATCAAAGCAGACAAACGAGGAGGATTTAAGGAAAAGATTTATCTGATTGAGGTTGAAGATGAGTAAGGTGCAATTAATTACCAGTCAATTAGGGACACACCTATTGAAGCAGATTGATTCTGCTTCTTCTATTTGTATTTTGACCTCTTTTGTGATGAAATCTGGTGTTCAATACTTGAGAGAAGCATTAAAAGCAGCTGCTGAACGTGGAGCGGAAATTAAAGTGTGTACTGGCGATTATTTGTTTGTGACCCAGCCAGAAGGATTGAGGATATTATTAGGGATAGATTCAAGGATTGAGGTCAGATTATGGAAGAGTAACGGGGTGTCCTTTCATCCTAAAGCTTATCTGTTTCAAAAAGATAGCCAAGATAGCTTGTTTGTTGGCTCGTCCAATCTTTCCCGTTCGGCTTTAAGTAATGGAGTGGAATGGAGTCTTTCTGTTAGTGATGATGAAGAAGTATTTTCTCAAGGCTTGCATCTATTTTTAGAAACGTTTTATAGTGATCAAACGATTTCATTGAATCAAGAGACGTTGAAGAATTATGAAGAAAGCTATGAGAAGTTTCATATAACTAATCCAAATCTTCCTCAAAAGTGGACAGAGACAGAGGAAATGGATTTAATGCTTCCAAGTGAAGTTGATGAGTCTATTCCAACAACGGAGATCATTCATGAATCATCTGCACCTTATGGGGAAATTTATCCTCGCTTTGCGCAAATTGAGGCATTAGAGGAATTAAATAAAACAATGGAAGAAGATTATGATAAGGCGTTAGTAGTGATGGCCACAGGATTAGGAAAGACATATTTAGCCGGGTTCGTTGCGCGCAATTTCAAACGGGTGCTGTTTATTGCTCACCTTGAAGAAATTCTATATCAGGCTAAGAGGTCATTCCAAACGGTTATGCCGGAAGAGAGCTTTTCTATTTATAATGGCAAGGTGAAGGAAAGGCATGGACATACCATTTTTGCTTCGATTTACACGTTAAGCATGCAGCGGCATCTTCAAGTTTTTGATCCCGAAGAATTTGACTTGATTATCGTCGATGAGTTTCATCATGCTGCGGCTGAATCTTATCAACGAGTACTGGATTACTTCAAACCGAAATTTTTGCTTGGAATCACGGCCACACCGGATCGGAATGATAACAAGGATGTATATGCTATCTGTGGTGGAAATGTAGCATTCCGGATGGATTTCCTTGAGGCTATTCAACGGAACTGGTTAGCGCCCTTTAAATATTTTGGTGTGTATGATGATACAGATTATAGTCAGATTACTTGGCTCGGAAATCGGTATGATGAAAAGGAGTTGCTCCAGCTTCAATTACGGGATGAGATGGCTGAAAAGGTATTGAATGCGTGGAAGGAAAAAAGGAAGACTCGTACAATTGGTTTCTGTTCATCCATTAAGCAAGCAGATTTTCTTTCTGCCTTTTTTAATCAAAAGGGATTTAGAGCAATTAGTCTGCATTCAAAGCAAAAAGACATGAATAGAGATGATGCAATAAGCCAGCTTGCAGATGGAGCCCTCGATATTATCTTTACGGTCAATCTATTCAATGAGGGAGTCGATATCCCGGCTGTTGATACGCTTTTATTTGTAAGGCCAACAGAATCTTTAACGGTTTTTACCCAGCAGATTGGCAGAGGACTTAGGCTCCATGACTCCAAGGATCATTGCGTTATTATTGATTTAATTGGTAATTATCGAAATGCAGATGTTAAATTAAGTTTGTTTGATACGGATTTGAGTATGCAGAAGAAGAAAACCATTGAGCCGGTTGTTCCTGATTTATGTGATATAGAATTAGATATTCAAGTAATTAATCTATTAAAGGAAATGGCGAAAAAGAAGCAACCTAGACGAGATAAATTAGTAAATGATTATCTCGTATTAAAGCAGGAATTAGGGAGAAGGCCTTCCTATTTGGAATTGCATTTAAAAGGTGCCTCTGATTCCCTGCAGTATCGTCAGGAATTCTCTTCATATTATGGTTTCTTGGACTTTGCTAGAGAGCTTTCTGAAAGTGAATCCGAAATCTTTCGTCTATATGAACAATGGATAGTGGAAGTTGAGAAAACAGGTATGGCGAAGAGCTATAAGATGGTTGTTCTGCTAGCGATGTTAGAGCGTGGAGAGGATAGTTGGTTCAAGTCAATCACTTCTGAGGAAGCTGCACCATTCTTTCATAGCTACTTAACAGAAACAGAGTATCGAAAACAAATCGACTTTGCTGACAAATCCTCTAAAAAGCTATGGCATTACGATAAAGATGGAGTTAGTAAGTTAATTGCGACTATGCCAATGTCTAAGTGGAGTGGAAGCTCCAAAGGATTGATTTCTTACGAAGGTGATATTTTCAAGCTGAACTTTGATGTAAGACCAGAAGACCAGAGGGTTTTGTTTGATATGACCAAAGATATTTGTGAATATAGACTTCATTATCACTTTGAGCGCAAGGCTAAGTAAAAGAACCCACCCTAAAAAAAGAGACATTCCCAAAAGGTATGTCTCTTCTCCCTCATAAACTTATAGCACTCATCATCCCCTCATGCGTCGCTTCCTCTATGGTACGCGGGCAAACAAAACTAAGGATGAATCGAAACCGTTGTCCCGATTGGAACAATTCTTGATAATTCCTCCACGTCCCGATTATGCATGCGAATACAGCCTTTTGAGACAGCTTTACCAATCGAGCTGGGATCATTCGTTCCATGAATGCCATAGTGTTCTTTTGATAAACTCATCCACATGGTACCGAATGGGCCTCCAGGGTTGGGGGCTTTATTAATGATGATGAACTGTCCTACTGGTGTACCGAACAGCATTCTTCCAACGGCAATCGGATATTGTTTTTGCAGTACTCCATCTTTTAGCAGCCTTAGCTTACGATTGTTAACGGACACATCGATTTGAAATGGAATGGTATCGGCAGGAGGAAAACCAGGTATAAAAATGGGTTGACCAGGGTAAATGACATTTGGATTTATGGACGGGTTGGCAGTGATGATTGCCGATAGCGGTTTCCGATAGTCCCTTGATATCTGTGTCAGTGTTTCACCTGGTTTAACTGTATGAATCAGTCTGAACACCTCCAAAGGTTATAGTTGTCATGTTACATTCTATGTAATTATTAAAAAGTGTTTCGTAACTGCCACAAGACCATGACAGGCTGTTATCTTTTTTTAATAAAACTTATTTGTTAAGTAACTAAGCAGAAAAGAAACCGAAATGAAGTTTTGATAAAATAAGTTTTTATGGAGACGGATTTTTGTTAGTTAAAGAGGGGGAACAAAGGTGGAGGAACATGTGAAAAAGGCTTTAGTTGAATGGAATGAAGAAATTAGTGATGTGTTAAATGGGATAGAAAAAGAGTATGAAGAAGTTAAGCGTGACCTTCAGGTTTATTCCTATAAATTCAATATCACCAAACAAGTTGTGCAATCCACTATAAATGATGAAATTATTCGGAACATCCGCGAGCTCTATCATAAACCTTTTGAACAAAAGTTGAACGAATTGAAAGAATCGATAAAAGAGCTGGAAGAGAAGAGAAAGGTTTTCCAAATGTTTGTTGATAAAATTGAAAAGGTTAGTGAAAGAGAAGAAGGAAAGCCTCAAATATCAGTCATATAAGGCAAAGATTCAGAGCCTCAATCCATAGGAATCCTTATGGGATAACCGGATCGGCTCTACTATTTTTTTCATACTCATCTACCATGGCAGGGATTTATAACTGCTTTTTTTTGAGGGGATTTGCAAAAAAAGCGCTAACCGCCTCTATTCCCGAATCACCGTTTACCCCAACATCAACCAGGGTACACTATCCTATAAAAAGGAAATGGGGGAGTAGCATGTGGAGTGCGGTCTTTTGGGGAGGGGTTTCGGGTTCTGCAGTCCTGATTGGCGCACTTGCCGCCATCTTCATTCCGATAAAGAAAAACATCATTGGCTATATAATGGCATTTGGTACTGGAGTATTGATAGGTGCAGCGGCATATGAGCTGCTTGCTGATTCGGTGCGGGATGGAGGAATCTGGGCAACGGCGATTGGATTCATAACAGGGGCCGCCGTGTTTACTGGCTTGGATATTCTTGTTTCCAAAAAAGGTGCGAATAAAAGGAAACGGTCCAATAACAGCTCTTCAAAAGAAGCGGGCCTAGCCATTTTTATTGGGACGGTGATGGATGCCATACCGGAGTCGATCATGATTGGCGCAAGCTTAATAAGCGGTGGCTCGGTAAGCTGGCTATTGATCATTGCCATCTTCATCAGTAATATCCCTGAGGGACTCTCCAGTACAACTGGTCTGCTTAAAAGTGACTATTCAAAGAAGAAAATCATGCTGCTGTGGTTTTCCGTAATGCTCATTTCAGCTTTATCTTCGATGTCGGGCTATCTATTTCTCGATCATGCCCCGGAATATGTCCTGGCAGCGATGGCAGCCTTTGCAGGCGGCGGGATCATCGCCATGATTGCGTCAACGATGATGCCTGAAGCGTATGAAGACGGAGGACCGATCACGGGCATATTCACTGCAGCCGGCCTGCTTGTATCTTTGGTTTTGGATTCGATGTGATAACGAAAAGGGAGATTGTCCCCTTGGAAAAGGGGGCATTTTTTTTGTGTGGGAAGTAGTTTATGGAGATTTAGAAAGCTGTTGTGGAAAAAAGCCAATTTTATAAACCTGGGTCTATTAGTAAGAGTTTGTCATTCCTATCTTTTTACAATTAAGACTTTTGATTATTGATTTTAGATAAAAGTTCATCCCAATCGGAGGGGAACCCAATATGTGGAAATTCTAAGCTATCTTCATACTCTAAAATAAGTGCGTGTAAATCAGTAATGAATCTTCGCCCTTCGTCCTTGGTCAATAATCTTTGAATAATGTATATTGCAGCAAATGTAAATCTGTTATCAAATTTTTTCACTTCTTCTTTAAACAAGCGTGGCTTAAAAGTTAACTTTTTATTGTATAACCGTCCATAATGAGCACAGACATTTCGAACATTGGATAATGTTTGCAACCAACTTTCTAAGTATAGATAAGGAACGTTATAATATATTTTTGCTATGTGTTTTTTTACATCTTCGCTTAAATTTCGATATAGTTTAGACAGGAAGCCAAACGGAGTCACTTCTATTGCCACCCAAATAGGAATGTTACCATCATAATTTTTGTAATGATGTTGAATAAATAGTTCACCTTTACGACTTTTTTTAATTAAGTTGTCCAATTCATCCAGAGATTCTTTATGAAATTTTTCATTAATAAAGTTTTCTTTATCTTTATAGCCCAGAGGTCCAAATCTATGGGCAATTTCATAAGAAGTATGAGTTCTGAAGGCTATTTCAATAGTTTCTAATACACTTATAAGCAATACTCTTAATTTACGATCAAATTCATATAATGATAGTAATTTATTAAATGATGCTCCGTTTAAATATTGATCATTATTAATTGGATCCTTTAAAGTTAGTCCGTAAGCAGATAGACGATAATAATTAATCCTTTGTAATATTTTTTCTGTATTTTCAGAATTCGCTACATGTAAATTTTTGCTCCTATATAATTCCACTTGTTCTTTATACGTAGTGGGGAGTTTTCCAGTCGGCTTATCTTTTTCAGGATCCATACATACATTTCTCCTTGAATAAATAAAATGACCCACCTTGGTCCGCATTGTTAAGAGGCGTGGTGGGTTCTGTTACTTTTAACCTATCTTTCAATATATATAATGTCAAGGAATAAATTAGTAAAATAAGGAAATATCGAATAGGCTTTTCTATTTAGAGGGCGAGTTCTAGGTTTCTTTGTGTATGCAATACCTTGTCGATCAATATTAAAGCAAGTTTAATTAGAGGTGGCTCGGTAATGGTCATTGTCATCATGACCAGTAATATTCCATTAGAACTTTCAGTATAGCAAGGAAATCTATCTTTAAAGATAATTGTTGGTGTTAAAATATCATTTCAAATCATACACTTTTCATATATTGGATTTTGGAAATTGAGGTGATGGAGAAATGAACTACGAGATGCAAATAGCGAATATGTTGGCTAAAAACATAAATGGTTTCATTACATTCGTTCGGGAAAATCATGAAAATGAAAACAATTGCTTTTGTTTAAATAGAGATAAATTGTATCAATTAAAGCTTCTTGTTGAGGAGTTTAAGTTTCAAGTATTGGCCGATGAACTTAAACGGATCAATCGGTTTACCTGGGATGAAAACTACACTACGTTATTAGTAGATAGATTCAGGAAAGGAATGGGCATCATTGAAGAATACGTAGAAAATAACTACAGTGATTTATTCATTTTTACCGCTAGAATTTACACATTGAATAGCCTCAGTTTAACCTTTTGTAACGAGGAAGAATCAATATAACCACAAAAAAATAGTCCGTTAATTTGGGCATCCTCGAATAAAAGAGAGCACATATTATCGTATATAATATGTGCTCTTCTTCTATTTCATTATAGGGATAGTTGACCAAAAAGATTCTAATTCTTTTTGCTCCGAGCCCGATCTTATTTGCTTGGCATCGCAGAGATATATTTTTTGACTACTTCATACACATATTCTTGATTGGCTGCTGCTGTATTAGGGTTATATTTACCGCCATTCACTTTATTATTGGATAGCACTCGTATACCTAAGAAGGGAACATCGTAAGCTTTGGCGATTTGTGCTGCCGAAGCTCCTTCCATTTCTTCAACAGATGTACCATATTTCGTATGGAACCACTTTATCCGATCCACTTCATTATTCCAAACGTCTGCAGAACCGATAGTACCATCGACAACCTTACCTTTTGTGTAGGTATCTTTAACTGCATGAGCAGCTGCGAGTAAATCCTTATCTCCCTCGTAAAAGCGTGGTTTTTCAGCGTTAGGATCTTCTCCTGCACTTCCTTCAGAAGCCATTAGGTCCATTGGTTTCCAAATGGTTGGATCAATTCCTTGGTTTTCAGTTTTATCTGCCGTTTTTAATGAACCTAGGTTTACCGTTCTTTTTCCTAAAACAACATCAAAAACGTTTAAACTTGGATCATGTCCGCCTGATGTTCCTTGATTGATGATGGCAATGGGGTTATATCTTTCAATGGCCAATGCTGTAGCGGCAGCTGTGTTTTCCATCCCTTTACCTGTTTTTGCAACGATTACAGGATAATTGTCTAAAGTTCCAATGTAAAATACAAAATCTCCTGATTTTTCTTCTTTGACATTTTTTAACCTTTTCGCGAAATTTTCAGCTTCGATCGGCATTGGACCTTGAATCATGATAGGCCTTTGAGTCTTTTTTTCGGCCGTTTCATTTTTGGAAGCAGAACTGCATGCTGCAATCACCGACACGAAAAGTAATGTAAGGATTCCTAATAGAGTGTACTTTTTGAACATGTTTTTTCTCATATAATTTCTCCTTAAAACATATTTATTCGATTGTTTGATACACTCGCAGTTGCGGTCAAAGAAAAAGGTCCAGAACGGCAGAATGATTACTGCCTTCTAGACCTACGATAGTCAAAGTAAAGATGATTAAGCAAAATGATTATAATGCTAAATCATTAGCTGCTCAAGAAAGCGGGCAGCCGAATACTTTAACTCGTAGTCTAGTTCTTTCACTGGGAACCAGGTAGAAACGCTCAGACCATATTTCCGAGCATATACGAGTAAATTACGATTATTACTTTGCTAATATAACAAACAAATGATAGATAATCAATAAAAAAATGAACGTTTAAATATAAAATTGTTTTAATGTTCGTATTTAAGGGGAGGTTCGATAAAAAAGCCAATTTCTTACAAGGTAAATGGGGTTTTAGTGGGGGCTTGGACACAATCATTATGTGGATGCTTTTCGAATAGTATAATTTAAAGGCCAAGTCAGAGATAGAAGATTCGGAAGTGTCTCATCACGAACCATAATTTTTAAAACAAGACTATGGTTTTCTTAATGTTTTTTTGAGGGGTTGTAAATCTGATCGTTGATTGGAACGTAGGGCACTCGCTTTCCGCGGGCGGTCCGGAAGCCTCCTCGCCGCTCGGCTGCAGGGTCTCCCTTGGACACGCTTTTCCCGCAGGAGTCTCGTACCTTCCGTTCCAATCAACTGGAATGTTTTTAAATAGAAAAATGAGGAATTTTCGTTCATTAATGAATAGGGCGAAAAATGATTACAGGATAGAAGAATAGGTGCAAAGGGGTGATTCTATTTAGTTAATCGCCCATAAAAAGATGGCTAAAGCGATCATTGAAGAGATGATACCAAGCATTGCTTTCCACTTTGAAGAAGCGTTCAACCATATAAAGACACTGCTCACTATCATTCCAATAGAAAAAAGCACGCCGCTAATCACTTTCATCCATGTCTTTTCAAAAATTGGTTCGACCAACAAGAATATCAAACTGAGTGCGACTAAACCATATGTAGCGATAAAACGCATACTCGTAACATCAGTCTTCAGGTCATTTCGTTCTTCTTCTGACATCTTTTTATAACCCCGCCACATCATGAAGGCCGGAATCCCTAACATTAAAACTAATCGTACGATTGCATCTATATTCATTGAGTCCTCCAGAAAATTGCTACATATCTTCCATATACGTTTGTATCTGGTTAAAGTTTCAACATATGAAAGGACACCTTTGATAATGATCACGTGACGACATACCCCTTTAGATCCATTGCCTAAGGGGTATTTTCATGTCCAAAAGGGTAGTTAAAACATGTGCAAGGTTTTGTCAGGATTTATCATGATCAACCAAAGTTATAACTACATTTCCTTTTTTATGTCCTTGTTCTACATATCTATGAGCCTCGGGAATCTGTTCCAGCGGGTAGCGTTTATCAATGACCGATTTTAACTTTTCTGTTTCGATTAGTTCTTTGAGAAATAGTAAATCTTCCGTACGTTCCTTTGCTATTCCTTGTCCTTCAACGGACACGTATCGCCCGTTCGGGGTTAGTGCCTTCTTGCAATTGGCTTTCGAGCTTTTCCCGACTGCATCAAAGATGATATCATATCGTTCTTGTCTTTCCGTGAAGTCCTCTTCCATATAATCAATTACCTTATCGGCCCCCAGCGATTTCACCAATTCAAAATTAGCGGCACTGCATACTCCGGTAACTTCTGTGCCAAAGTATTTGGCAAGCTGTACCGCGGAAGTGCCAACCGAACCGGATGCACCGTAGATGAGGACCTTTTGTCCGTCCTGGATATTGGCTTTTCTGAAAAAATGCAGGGCTGTCGTTCCCCCAAAAGAAACGGCGGAGGCTTCCTCATAGGTCATATTGGCAGGCTTCAGTGCCATGGTCCCATCTTCAGGTAAGCAGGTGTATTCGGCATGTGCCCCAAAATTCATGCCAGTCATGGCGAAAATCGGGTCACCTTTTTTGAACTTTTTCACATTCTTCCCTGTTTCCTCTATCTCCCCGGCCAACTCCACTCCGAGTATCGGTTTTCGCGGTTTTCTAAGACCCAGGAAGATCCGCATCGGCAGCCATAACAAGAAAGGGCTCTTGAAGCTCCGGACTCTTATGTCCCCTGAAGCCACTGTTGCCGCATGGACCTTTACCAGAACTTCATTGTCCTTGGGAGTTGGTTTTGCTACCTCTTTGAGTTCCAGTACATCGGGTGAACCGTATTTAGTGCATATCATTGCTTTCATCGCGAGTCTCCTTAGTTTTTGGATTCAATCTTTTAATACTATGAAATAAGCTGAAAGATAAAACTACATTGATACGAAACTAAAGAAACTTTTGAATGAATGCTTAAAAGCAGTGAGATTTCACATCCGAAATCCACTGCTTTTACATTTGTTTAATCTGTTAAAGGCTCATTTTTCATGTCACAATGCATGTATTTTTCTAGACGAACTCCCTCATTCAGCATCTTCAATAATTCCTTCAAGGCAAAGGAATGGTAGGCGTCTTTTTTGGTGATGATCCCGAGTTTCCAGTGGAGGTTCGAGTTTTTTAGCGGGATGACTTTAACATTTTCGTTAGTTTGCTTATGATAAATCGATCTCGGCAGGAGGGTGATGCCCAGTTTGGATGAGACGAGTTCAATGATTAGATCCCATTGTGAGCTTTGGTATGAGATGTCAGGGGTGAATCCGTCTTTTTCACATGCCTGGATAATGTAATCATGTAATGTGAAGTCTTCTGAAAAAAGGATGAATTTCTCGTCTTTCAATTCAGTCAAGGTGATGTCAGAATGGCGGGCAAGTCTGTGCTCTTCATGAAGGAATAAAACGAATTCATCTTCAATGAAGGAGTAGATATTGAATTTTGTTTCACTGGCCGGCAATACAACGATGCCGAGGTCGATTTCGCCTTCTTCGACAAGCTTTTCGATCAGCTTTGCCCCAAGTTCGACCAACTCGAGGGAAACTTTCGGATAACGTTCTTGAAAGCTGCGGGCAATTTCCGGGAAAAACAATGTGCCTATCAGCGGCGGGATGCCGATTTTCACTTCGCCTGTTGTAATGTCCCTGAGGTCATCCAAGAGTATGTTCAATTCGGATAATGCCGCGAAGGCTTTTTGGCCTTGCTGGAACACGATTTGTCCGGCATCCGTAAGACGCAAGTGTCTCGTTGAGCGGTCGAAAAGTTCGACACGCAGTTCTTCTTCGAGTTTTTTGACGGCTTTACTTAAGGAAGGCTGTGTTAAATAAGAATTTGCGGCGGCATTCGTAAAACTTTTATGAAGGGCTACCTCCATGAATGATTTTAAATCTCGTAATTCCATATCTGTCTCCTATTTATTCGCAATTAGCATAGAATATATTCTTTTTATTCATTTTACTTATAAATAAAGTGGATGTAAACTATATGAGGATTAAAAAGCAAGTATATATAACCCTATTTTAATAAAATATTCTCTCTTGTAGAAGTATAGGGGGAAAGGGATTGCTTATGAGCTGTTTTTGGTTAATGAATATATCTCCAACTTATCAAGCGACATATTCATCTTTCTCAGAATGCGGACAAGTTATGTTTATTAAGTTATTTTAGAATACCAAAAAAAGAGGATGTTATCGTATCCGCTTTCACATTTTTTGTAATGGCATTTAGGGTTGAGTTTGCTGCTTTAAGACAAGGATTTTGATGTCTGCAGCAGAGGGATGTACACACCAAGGGGGATTTATGATGGAAAGCATAACTTTTTACATCACCTTAAAAAGAGGTGATTTCGAGTGTTAAGTATAATTGTAGGCTTAGTATTGCTGATGGCTTTGGCTTATTTGGGTTGGTCCATCATTTGGGTGGCCCCACTGGTGGCTGGAGTAGTCGCATTGATGAGCGGATTGGATGTATTTGATACGTATACTGGTACGTATATGACCGGTTTGGTCGGATTCGTACAGAAGTGGTTTCCGATCTTCTTACTGGGAGCGATTTTCGGTAAGTTGATGGAAGAAACGGGTGCAGCGAAATCCGTTGCCAAGAAGGTAACGCAAATCATTGGTAAAAAGAGGGCGATTCTTGGAGTACTGATCGCTTCCGCTTTATTGACGTATGGCGGAGTTAGTTTATTTGTCGTCGTGTTTGCCGTCTATCCGATCGCGTTGGCGTTATTTAAAGAAGCGAACGTTACAAGAAGGCTGCTTGTTCCTACATTTGCACTTGGGGCATTCACTTTCACGATGACGGCTATACCGGGAACACCGCAAATCCAAAACCTGATACCGATGGAGTATTTCCATACGAAACCTACTTCAGGGATGATCATCGGGATCGTCACTTCATTAATAATGGCAGTTGGCGGGTATTTCTGGTTATCCTATCGAGAAAGATCTCTTTCTGCCAAAGGAGAAGGATTCATCGAAAAAGATGATTCGGTTACGGGTTCGGAGCAAGGTGAAAAAGTACCGAATTGGTTATTGTCTTTGGTTCCGCTTCTTATTGTTGTCCTCTTGCTTAACGTTGTGAAATTAGAACCTATTTATGCTTTATTATTAGGGGTTCTGAGCATTATGGTCATCAATATCAAGGATTACAAAAAGTTCATTTTCTCTGTTAACGAGGGAGCGAAAGGGTCAGTGATGGCCATCCTGAATACAAGTGCCGCTGTTGGATTTGGGGCTGTCATTGCAGTTATACCCGCTTTTGATAACATCACTACTTGGTTACTTAATATTTCGAGCAATCCGCTGGTTGCTGAATCTCTTGCCGTACAAATCATGGCGATCATCACTGGTTCTGCTTCAGGTGGTATGGGTATTGCACTTAATGCCCTTGGCGATACTTTCTACAGCTTATCCCAATCAACGGGAATCAGCCCGGATGTGTTCCATAGAATGGCTGCCGTTGCTTCGGGTGCATCCATTTTCCCTAACAATGGTGCGCTGTTAACACTTTTGGCGGTAACAGGATTGACTCATAAAGAAACATATAAAGATGTTTTCGTGGTAGCGTTCATCATCCCGACCATTGCCATGATCGTCGGCATTATCATGGGTGCCATCGGTATCGTTTAATAAACCTGAAAAAATTAATTTACTATAGGAGGAATTTATGATGGTTGAAAATAAAGTCGTTATTATTACAGGTTCTGCTCGTGGTATTGGATTTGAAATTGGTAAGCATTTCGCTGAAAGTGGAGCCAAAGTGGTTCTATCTGACATTAATGATGAGGCGGTAAAAGAAGCTGCGGAATCATTGAAACAACTAGGTTACGATTCAATTGGAATCAAAGCCGATGTAACAAAAGAAGAAGATATCGTAAATATGGTGAAGGAAGCTAAAGAAACATATGGTTCAATCGACATCGTGATTAACAATGCCGGGCTGCAACATGTATCACCAATCGAAGATTTCCCGACTGATCGATACGAATTGATGATAAAAATCATGCTGACAGCGCCATTCATTCTAACTAAAAACGTGTTCCCGATCATGAAGGAACAAGGTTTCGGCCGAATCATTAACGTCTCTTCCATTAATGGAGTTATCGGATTCGCAGGTAAAGCGGCTTACAACAGCGCAAAACACGGAGTTATCGGTTTAACGAAAGTGGCTGCATTAGAAGGAGCGGAACACGGTATCACGGTTAATGCTTTATGCCCTGGATATGTAGATACTCCACTTGTTCGCGGACAAATGGCAGACTTGGCGAAAACTCGTAATGTCCCGGTTGAGGATGTATTGGCAGAAGTCCTTCTTCCATTAGTGCCTCAAAAACGTTTATTGGATGTTAGTGAAATTGCTGATTATGCATTGTTCTTGGCAAGCGATAAAGCGAAAAGTGTAACAGGTCAAGCTGTAGTCATCGACGGCGGTTATACAGCTCAATAATTGATGAATTATAAGAAAAATCATGGTGAACCATTCTGTCAATTTGAATATTGACAGAGAGGTTCACTTTTGGCGTATTTTTGACTAAGTTGGGCAAAATTTTCAGACTTGGAATAAATGTTAAGGGGGACTTTCATGGACTTAATGATTATATTGCTGGCGCTGGGGCTATTGATGTTTGCAGCCTACCGCGGTTATTCTGTCATTTTATTTGCACCCATCTTTGCACTTTTACCGGTTTTCTTCATTGACCCGGGTAATGTTTTGCCGTTCTATTCCGGCGTCTTCATGGAAAAGATGGTCATTTTCATTAAAAACTATTTTCCCGTCTTTTTATTAGGGGCCATTTTCGGGAAAATCATCGAAATGTCGGGAATCGCCGAATCGATTGCGAAGACGATCGTTCGCTTGATCGGTGCCAAACAAGCCATGCTGACGATTGTCCTTTTGGGTGCCATTTTAACCTATAGCGGCGTGAGTTTATTCGTAGCGGTTTTCGCCATTTATCCTTTTGCCGTTCAATTGTTCAAGCAAGCCGATATACCTAAAAGGCTTATGCCGGCTACCATCGCACTTGGTGCATTCACGTTCACGATGGATGCTTTGCCTGGAACTCCGCAAATTCAAAATGTCATTCCTACGTCCTTCTTTGGTACGGACATTTATGCGGCTCCGATCCTTGGAATCATAGGTGCCATTTTTGTCTTATCGGTTGGATTGGCCTACTTGGAGAGCCGGAAGAGGCGAGCCAAAAAAGCGGGAGAAGGATATTATGGGCTTGCAGAGGAAAATGCCGCTGGACCTGAACAGGACAAGGAAAAAGAGGAACCAGTTCCTGATCTGCATTCAAACCAATCTGTTTTACGGCAGATTTTAGCATTCGTTCCGCTTGCATTAGTTGCCATCATGAATAACTATTTGTCTAAAGCCATACCGAAATGGTATCCGGATGGATTCGATTTTTCTGCAATTGGGTTAGAGGATTACTCAGTTGATGTAGCGGCCAATGCTGCAATTTGGTCAGTGGAAATTGCCCTGATCGTCGGAATCATCACAGCCCTTGCCTATGATTGGAAACGAGTAACGAAAAACATGAAAGAAGGACTGAACAACAGTATTGGCGGCTCACTGCTTGCCGTCATGAACACTGGTTCGGAATATGGTTTCGGCGGAGTCATCGCTGCCCTTCCAGGGTTTGTGAAAATCAGTGATGGAATTTCCGGCGTATTTTCGAATCCGCTAGTCAATGGTGCTGTCACCACTAGTGCACTGGCAGGTATAACCGGGTCGGCATCAGGGGGAATGGGTATTGCATTAAGCGCAATGGCCGATAAATACAATCAGGCGATCGCTGCGGCAAATATCTCACCCGAAGTGATGCACCGTGTCGTTGCCATGGCATCAGGAGGTATGGACACACTTCCGCATAACGGAGCCGTCATCACCCTGCTTGCCGTCACAGGATTAACGCATAGACAATCATATGGCAGCATATTCATGATTACCATCATTAAATCATTGGCTGTCTTTGTGATCATTGCCCTCTATTCTTGGTTTGGTATTGTATAAATAACGAATTCACGAGTAAATCCTTGAAATTCACGAGTAAAACTCCAAAACTCACGAGTAAAAGCCAAGAATTCACGAGTAAATCCCCAAAACTTACGAGTAAAACCCTAAAAAGAAGGGATATCCAATTTGGATATCCTTTTTTGGGGTCAACAGAGGAATTTATCAGCAAATAATGGGGGAAGTTATAAATGGAGTATCTAAAAATTAACATTCGAGAGGGATGGTAAGATGGATCGTACGATTGGTTACTTACGCGAGATATTGTCTAACTATACGGACCAATATCCTGAAGCGCAGGAAATTTACAATAAAATCAAAAGTGGACATTTTCATTCTGAAGAAGAACTCGTCAATAAGCTTACTGGTAAAGAATCCAGTCTCCTTAACCATATTCTTCCCCAGGAAATTAAGCATGCAAAGGAAGTCAGTGATACGGAACGGGTCACTCAATTGTCGGAGGTATATGAACTGCTTCTTATTTAATAAAACCTTGTCCATGATGATCATGGACAAGGTTTTGTTGGTTTTTTTTACTCCATTTCACTAAGTGAATCCATATGACTGGCTATCATGGCGATGATCGTGCTAGCTTCTTCCCTGCTGAAAATGAAATTTGTTTCATCCTTTATCAAGTCATCATCCGCTGTCCGAATTCGATTGATCCGTTTCAACACGCCATCACCCGTTTCCTGTACGATGCCGAATTGATAGGTGACCTCCACTTCATTATCCTGGATATAGGCGGTCACTTCAGGCGTTTCCCAATCTACATCGATTTCGTATACATCGGATTCTTCGCCGCCGTCTGTATCATAAGATTCATCATACTCATCATCCAATTCAAATTCATAATCGTTGTCATCCTCTTCCAAATAATTATGGAAGCTCTCATGGACAGCATCGACGATATCTTCAATATCTGAAAGGATCACCTTGCTAATCTGCCCTAAATCCGGATCGAAGGATTCCATATAAAATTCCTCATTATACGGATCGAAAAACAGCGTGGAAAAATAATCTCTCTCATCGTCATCCAGCTCTGTATAAAATTCGATGCGTGGATGCTTAGACCCGCGTTCTACGATCATGCTGCCATTGCGGTCGTATTTCTCACAAATTGATTTAAGATGATCCTGCAATTCCCCGCTTACTCTGTCAAACCATTCTAATGACATTCAACATCCACTTCCTTTCATCATTATTATTTCCCAGAAAAGGCGAACATGACATTCCATTTAAAGCCAAATGGAATTTAACTTCACATCAAAAATGTCAGTTATAAAAAAAAAATTTAAAGGAAAAATAAAGTGAAAAGCAAAAAGGCTAAATGTCTGGTTGTACTATTCCATCAATGGCAATGCTTTTTGCAAACTGCATTGCCTTACTAAATAAAACCAAACCATCTAATGGAAGAGTGTTTATCGAAGCGAATTAAGGCTATTTATTTGATTTTTAATCCAGCCGTTAGTGTAGAATACGAAGGTTCCATTTATGGATAACGCAGTTTTGAGCATTTTTATCTAGCTTCCCTATACCTTTCAATAATAAAATCAATAAAATACCTACTTGCTATTGGCAATACCCTTTTATCCTTGTATGCCAAAGTAATTGTTCGAATAATAGAAGGAGTGATAGTTTTCGTCACAATATTATAGGGACATCTATTTAAGAGCAGTTTCGGTAAAATCGAAATGCCAAGCTCTTGTTCAATCATGGACATGATCGCATAGGGATCATATACTCGATATTGTGTATCAGGTTCAAAATTGTACTGTTTAAAAACTATAAAGGTTCATTTATCACTCCCTCATCCAATAGGATATAAGGATCTTTTAGCAATTCTTTTAATGAAACTTTTGTGGATGATGCTAAAGGATGATTTTCTGACAATACAGCCAGCATTTCATCTTCTTGCAAGGGTATCGTAGTTAGATCCGAAACATTTGAATTCACAAAGCCAAAGTCTACGCTGCCTTCTTTAATCCAGTTTGAGATTTCCGTATAATTTCCTTGATGTAATTCAAAATGAACAGTTGGGTAAAGTTCCTTAAAATCTTTGATCAATCCCGGTATCCAATGGCATGTAACACTGGAAAAGGTGCCAATTCGAATAAGGCCACTTTGCAGTCCTTCCATCTCTTTATGCTTTTCAGTCAGTTCCCTATGTGAATTACAAATCTCCCTGATATAGGGCAAAAATTCCTCGCCATCCGGTGTCAGTGTAATACCCTTTCGAGAACGTAAAATAAGAGTGGTAGAAAGCTCTTCCTCCAATGAATGCACCATTTGGCTAATGGCGGACTGAGTATAGCCAAGTTCTTCAGCAGCTTTTGTAAAACTGCCTGTTTCTATGGTTTTGATAAAAGCATAATACGAATTCAACCCCACTAACCCCTTTACATTAGTAATCCTAATAGATCTATTATAAAAATTGGTTTTACTAATGTAAATGGAAGAAATAAAATATAGTTGTGAACAGGACTACGTAAAACGGTTGGGAAGTAATGTTTCACTTGTTAAATTAATTGAAAATATCAAGGAACCTATTAGATCAGGAGTTGAAGTAGAAAAATAATGAATATTAACGTTAAATACAGAAATATTATTTTTGCATTATTAATGGCTTTTAGTATGTCCTTTTTTATTTCATTTATATTAGTCTCAATAAATAGTGGGTATGATCATATATTCTTATCTACATGGTTAAAAACTTGGTCACAGGCTTTTATCTGTGCTTTCTTTGGAGCTTACTTTTTTCCCAGAGTAATACAACAAATAATGAGAAGAATTAATTTTGTGGAAAAACCGCTAATAATTGAGGAAGATTTTTTAGTGAGAGAAGAAGATAATAGATAATGGCCAGTAGAGAATTTGTGGAAATTGTTTTAAAGGCATTCCTGAAAAACAGTAAAAAATATGGATTTTAAGAAGACTGATAAAGAGAGCTGCTCAAATGATGAGCGGCTTTTTTTATGTCCTAATTAAGAAATTTCAAGGCCATGCTACTTTCATCCCATAAAAGTTTATATAGAGTGTGAAAGGGGGTGAGTGGCATGGCAAACCAGATTCCAGTATCAAGTACGTTGCGGATCGATTTTGAGACTGGGTTAAATGAAAAAGGGGCTCTCGTTTTCAGGCGGAGGTCATTTTCGAACATCAAGGTCGATGCGACGGCAGATCAGTTGTTTTCGACAGCTGTTGCAATCGCGAGTGTGCAGAATTATCCAATGGGCGAAGTGACTCGAGTGGATACGTATTCATTGTTTGGCTAATTGGCTTTTGGATAGTTGGAAGAGGGGGAGGTGACATGAAATGGCTAAAGTACTGGAAATGATTTTCGTTACGAAGGAAGGGCAGTCAGCGACGATTTCTGTTGATAATCCGAAGGAGCCGGTCAGTGTAAATACGGTTAAACTGGCTATGGAAAAAGTGATAGCGGGGAATGTGTTCGTTACATCTTCCGGGGATTTCGTAGATTTGAAAGCGGCGCGCGTTGTCGAGCGGAATGTCGAGGAAGTGGAACTTATCTAACGGAGGAAGGTCATCTTTGTAGGACGCCCTGGAAGTGAGGTGAATGAAAAGTGGATCAAATCCTGCCATTTGTCAGTGATATTGGGTTCCCGATCATTGTTACCCTTTATTTGCTTCATAGGATTGAAACGAAATTGGATACTTTGAATGAGACGCTTGTGGAGCTGCCAAATCGCTTGCGAGAAGGGATTTCCAAGTCAGGTTAACGAAAAGCGGGGAGCATCATGAGTGATATCATTCATGATGCTCTTCCTTTTGAAATGGCAAAGTTTTAATAGATTCTAGTTTTATACCTTAACTATCGGGTATACATAAAACTGTAGCTAGTTCATGAAAAATCCAAATAATAAGGAGGAGTTTTAATGACTAACAACAATGAAAAAATGAGTAGGGAAGAAGCTGGCCGCAAAGGCGGGGAAGCGACAGCCAAAAATCATGATAAGGAATTTTTCCAGGAAATCGGCCAAAAAGGCGGAGAAGCCACTTCCGAAAACCATGATAAGGAATTCTATCAGGAAATTGGACAAAAAGGCGGAGAGGCACGGGCCAATCAACGTGATGGGTCCGATGATGGAAAAATGAGCAGGGAAGAAGCAGGGCGCAAGGGCGGGGAAAAGAGTCGCCGTTAAATAGAAGAAGCGACCTGAAGTATTTGTAGATTCTAGTTTTATAGTCGTTCAAGCGGGTATATGACACATGTAGCTAGTTCATGGAAAATCCAAATATTAGGAGGGATTTTTAATGACTAACAACAATGGTAAAATGAATCGTGAAGAAGCAGGCCGTAAAGGTGGAGAAACAACAGCCAAAAATCATGATAAGGAATTCTATCAAGAGATTGGTCAAAAAGGCGGAGAAGCGACATCCGAAAATCATGATAAGGAATTCTATCAAGAGATTGGCCAAAAAGGCGGAGAAGCGACATCCGAAAATCATGGTAAGGAATTCTATCAAGAGATTGGCCAAAAAGGCGGAGAAGCGACATCCGAAAATCATGATAAGGAATTTTATCAGGAGATTGGCCAAAAAGGCGGAGAAGCGACATCCGAAAGTCATGGTAAGGAATTTTATCAGGAGATTGACCAAAAAGGCGGAGAAGCGACATCCGAAAGTCATGGTAAGGAATTCTATCAGGAAATCGGCGAAAAAGGCGGAGAGGCACGGGCCAATCAACGAGATGGCGACGGCAGCTCTGACGGTTCCGGTAATGGGAAAATGAGCCGGGAAGAAGCAGGACGCAAAGGCGGGGAAAAAAGCCGCCGTTAAAATAGAAGGAAAAATCAGTAAAACACATAAATAATCGAGGGAAGTAACCATTCCCTCGGTTTTTTTTATGTTGATTCAACATTGTGTCCCGGGGAAATGCCTATCACAGCACATTGCAAAGTGTGCTTGGAGTTTAAAGTGGGTAAAGAAATAACACCTAGAAAAGGAAGAGGTGATGAAGAAGTTGATCGCTCATTATTCAATTCCCCGTTTAAAAGTGGGCGGAGTTACATTCACTGCACGGCATTCATTGCTTGCTCTTGGTCTTGCGGGAATCGCTTTTCTCCTTTCCAATAAGCGGAAGCATCAAGCGGTATTCAAAACGGCTTCATTGATGTGTAAGATCGAAAGGGAAAAGGATGCCATTAAGCTTAGGTGGCCTGATGAAGGTGGCTTCTATCGGGTATATAGGGGGCAAGAGCTCATTTACAGCGGCACGGAGCCAAGTATTGCAGATCGGGGTTTGACTCCAGGGACCATCTATACGTACACGATAGATAGCTTGAATGAAAAAGAACAGGCAGTGAACAGGATGAAGATACAGACATCAACGACCCCCGAGAATAAAAAAGAGGATAATATCCTTTTGGATTTGGTGTTCACCACGATTGTCGCAAAAGGCCAAACCAGCCTGGAATGGGAGCCCATCAAAGGGATAAAGGAGTATAGGGTTTACCGGAACAGCGTGGAGGTTGGGAAAGTGGATGGATGTTCCTTCAGTGATCGGAGCATTAGTGAAGATCAAGCATACACCTACACCATCAAAGCGAAGCGGCCCCTGCCACTTTCAGAGCAAGAGTCCTTTGCGGTGAAATCCCTTTTGGCGAGTATTGTCGGAGCATTTAAAAAAGGTTCTTCCCAAGCACAGGCAGCGATCGAGGAAATAACGAATACCAAAAAGATAGGACCTGTGAAACAGCTTTTATATTCAGTTGAAAACGATGTGGATGGTAAAAAGAAAAGAAATTGGCAGCTGCGCTATTCCACCTTTTTACCGGAAGAATGGCTGAAAAACCCCAATCTTGCCTCAAAGGTTCCATATTTTAAAGGTGACAACCGCGGGTTTGATCCTGAATCATCCCGTTACCGGACTAGGGTCGATGTGTATATTCACGAAAAGGAGAAGGAAGCCGAGATTGAATTTTCCAAAGCCGTCGGGAAGAGTGAGGCCTACAACCATGATGGGGATTTCCTCGAAGAAGGAGTGGCATCCGATAAAGACATTGTAGTGAAGCACGTGTTATCCAATCATGAGAAAACGACAATACAGCTGACACACTCTGTAGGCAACCCAATCATCATTTCTCCTGCCGTGGATTATAAAGTGATCGGGACCTTTTACCGAAATGGCGAAATCAATATAGCCGGCTATCATGACCAGGCACCCCATCACGAAGTCTACCTAAAGGAGGCAGATGACCCAAACTGGCAACCCCTGCACCAAGCGGAAAACAAAGGGCTCGAAATGATGGCGCATCCTACGGCCAACCATTTGTGGAGATACTCCACATTTACACAATGAAAGGACGAAAAGCCATGATTGCTTATCGTCCTTTTTTTGACCATTTTTAATACAACAAACAAAAAGGACCTCGAATACTTTTAAGTCCTTTTTGCTTCTCGATTAGGTCTTATTATAAAAACCGCTTTCGAACACCTGGCGATGGCAGCATACAGCTTTCTTCTTTCTTTCCGAACCATTTGTAACGGTTTTTGGCAATGAAGTCATAAACGAAGTTCCGGATGAAGCTTGGAACGATGATGAAACCGTAAAGCAATTTCCATGCCCCTTTTAAGCGGCGGCAAATCCTCAAGGCTGCAGACGATTTATAGTAGGCCTGACCCTTTTCGATCAGCACCATGCTATCTATATCTGCAGGAACATCGTACTTCTTCAGCAACTCTTGACCAGCCTCACTTTGAAGCGAAGCGTAATGAAAAAGCCCCTGTGGATCCAGCTTGATAATGAACTGGACACTCGAATCGCAAAAGTTGCATTCACCATCAAATAAAATGACCGGATTCATGAACATTCCTCCTATAGAGAGACGTTTATCATACTCATGCTTATATAATACACTACCCGTTTTGGTAAGGCGAAAACGTCTGGAACTGTTTGGAGTTTTGAAATGTTGGAAGGTGATTGATTGTTCCGGCAAGTCACTAAACGGGTGCGTTAGCGCCATAAGAAGGCCGCATTTGGCGGTGGAATTTGGTTTCAGTCTCTGTCTGTTATCAAACTGTTATTTTCCATTAACCATACTGTAAACAAGCTATGTTATGGTAGATACTCCAATGAAGTTCCTTTAGTAAAAAGCCGGCAATCCTTTATTAGAGGAGAGCCGGTTTTTTCATTCAAACCATAATTGAGGATTAGGAGATATAACTAGCAGTTTCTTTATAGGAGGTAAGATTTATTTGAAACGTGATCCTTATTTTGATAATGCGAAAGCTGTTTTAATCGTACTAGTGGTTTTGGGACACACATTAGCTCGAATGGTAGAAGAAAACGAATGGATTTTAACTATTTATTTGTTTGTTTTTTCGTTCCATATGCCAGCTTTTATTTTAGTATCCGGCTATTTTTCAAGAAAGATAAAAAGTAAAAAGGACCTCTGGGTGCTAATAAAGAAAATATTAATTCCCTTTGTAATATTCCAGGTGATTTATACCTTCTATTATCAGAAGTTATTTGATGAACCAATTGAATTCACCATTTTGACTCCAAGATGGGCCTTATGGTTCTTAATAAGCTTATTCTGTTGGAATATATTATTGTTTATATTTTCCTCCAGGAAATATGGAATCGTTTTTTCGATAATTGTATCTCTAATAATTGGTTACATTGGTGAAGTAAATGAATGGTTAAGTTTGTCGAGAACGTTCTTTTTCTTTCCTTTCTTTTTAATTGGACATTTTTTAGAAAAAGATCATTTTGAATGGGTTAAAAAGAAAAGTAATGCCCTAATCGGCTGGGTTGTACTAGGGTTAATCTTTACCGGTATTTACTTCTATGGTGAAATTACTTGGAGGGAATGGTTTTATGGCCGTTTAGGTTATAAGGAATTAATGGAAGGTTCCATTGCCCTCGGTTTTATATATAAGTTGATCGTTTATTTAATCATGGGAGCAGCAACTTATTGTTTTTTTTGTATCGTTCCTAGAAAGCATACATTTTTTACTGAGATAGGATCCATAACATTGGTTATTTATCTTTTTCATATGTTTATTTTGGAATATGTTTATAACTCATTTATATATGATTGGATCAAAGAAAGTGGCCAATATTATGTTTTATTAGTCATACCTGTGACCATTATATTTATATTATCAAGAAAACCGATTGTAAAAGTGGAATGTGTGTTAATAGGTATGAAAATGAAAACATAACAGATAATTGAAGATAGGTTTAAATAAAGCTTGTAAAAAATTCAGGTCCGAAATACATGGACATGAATATTTCATAAAGAAATGATCAAGCATCTAAAAAGTAACTAGCCCTTCAGTTTGAAGGGTTTTTTCATGAAAAGATATTGTCATGCAGGAGGACCCCATCGCATCAAGATAAAAAAACACACAGATCCCCTAATTTGGTGATTCGCAAAAAACTATCTATTTAAAAGGGGAATCTTTTTTATTTAAATGGAGCCTCCCACTAAAAGGGCAATACCCCTTATAAAGTTATTTCAGGAAAGAAAATGAAGGTTATTACCCGAAATGTTTCCAAAATTATTAAAGGGTAATTACTGTTTTATTTCAATTTCAATAAACCACCTCTAAACATTCAGATTTATTTTATTATGACTATATAGGATTTTACTATCAACAAAGGAGAGGCATATGAAAAAGTTTTTCTTCATCTTCATTTTGGCTTTAATTCCCTTCGCCTCTACGACTGTAAGTGCAGAATCTGACTTACCTCTCAATAGTGAAGCGGGAATCATTATTGATGCGAAAAGTGGAAAAGTATTATACGAAAAAAACATGGATAAAAGTATGTATCCAGCCAGTCTAACGAAAGTTGCCACTGCTATATATGCTATAGAACACGGGGATAAGAACGAACTGGTGACTGTTAGCAAAAAAGCAGCGGAGGCAGACGGGTCTTCGGTATTTATTGAACCTGGGGAGGAAATAGAGCTTTCCAAATTAATTGCAGGGATGCTAATCAACTCTGGAAATGATGCAGCCATCGCAATTGCCGAGCATATGTCTGGTAGTGAAAAACTGTTCATGGAAGATCTGAATGAGTTTTTAAGAAAAGAAGTAAACGTCACCGATACTCATTTTACGAACCCCCATGGATTGTTTGACAAAAACCACGTAACTACAGCAAGTGACCTTGCGAAAATTACCCAATATGCAATGAAAAATGAAATTTTCCGTGAATATCTTGGGAAGAAGGAGTTACCATGGGAAGTGGAAACATGGGACACAACTCTAGTTACCCATCATAAAATGTTAAAAGGCGAACTACCCTATAAGGGAATAACCGGCGGGAAAACCGGTTTCGTCAGTAAATCCGGCTACACCTTGATATCTACTGCTACTAGAGGAGAACAGGACTTGATTGCCGTCACTCTAAATGCTCCTTCGGACAAGGTTGCCTATTCTGATACTGAGCTTTTATTCAGCTATGCCTTTGAAAACTTTATATCAGCCAAAATTGATAAAAAAAGCATACTGTATTCAGCGGACTACTCTAATTCCTACACGCTGAACGAAGACTTATACTATACTCATTTAATTAATGATATACCCAGTCTAAAAACGAGCAATGATGGAATTCTCTCAATCATGAACCAAGAAGGGGAAGCAATAGAATCCTTTGACCTTAAAACGGTCGCTGATGTCAGGAACACAGTTTTGCCTGCCTCGATTAAAAAAGAAACAATCAATGAGAAGCTAATAAATTTTTCTTTCCCATCTCTAGCATGGGGAGGCAAATAACCAGCCGAATTGGAAATGGAGTATCTGACCCTAATAGTATTAAATAAAACTATTAGGGATGATTTCATGATGTATATCTATAATGATTATGGGGGTACACATACCACGTCTTTGGCTGCCGCATATCATTTAAAACAATTACCTCAATCGGAAAGAAAACTAACTTCGGAAGAAATATTACATGTAAAATATTTCAATAAATTAACAAAAAAAGAATTTGGAAAGCTAATTTTTCGCGGGACCGATGAAGAGGGCAACTCAGTTTATACAATTGGACATAAAAGAGACAAACTTGTTGTTCCAGCATTAAAAGAATTGACTTTACTACTAGAAGAGAAATTTCACTTTAACGAAAAAATAGTATTCTCCAATACATCACCAACCGTACCTATTGCAATGTCCATAGGGGGATATTTATCAAGAGCATTAAAAATTGATTTTATAGGTGTACCATTATTAATTATAGGCACCAAACAATGCTGTGATAATATTTTTCGGTTGGTTGAAAATACGAAACAAATTGGGAAAGCAGCGACTGGGGAAAAAGTGATTATATTGGAAAATGAAATATATAAGTAATACTATTAAATGGTTTATCTCTGTTAGTAAAAGATTGCTTAGCCCATAGGAATTCGAATGTCGATATATAGATTAAGTCAACAATTGATGTTGGCTTTTTTTGTTACGCTTTTAATGAAGATGTGCTATAGAAGAGGTGGTGATTGTTCATCTAACGGGTGCATTAGGGGATAGATTAATTAATATGATGATAATTGAATTGAACCGAACAATAAACCACCACCCGAAAGTGGAGGTTTATTATTGAATCGAGGAAATTACTGTTCTTGTAAGCTGGTTACAGAAACACTTTGTTTTTTATTGGGATCATCAAGGGGATGGATTGTAGCCGTTCCATTTTGTTCATCCACGTGCTCAATGTAGATACTTTCCTCATTATAGGTTACAGTAACCATATTTGGTGAAGAAGCAATTTCTTCCGCTCGTTGTGCGTTCATTTTAGCCACCTCCTTTGGACTTGCAACATGTATAATATTTGTTTCGAATTACTTAGATATACCTGTTGTAATTAAAATGCCCTTACACCCTTACTTAACTAACTGGTGCGTTAGCTGAAGATCGAGTCAGTTTTTAATTATTTCCAATAACGCGGCATGTTAGTTCAAAAGACTAAAATCAGTGGTTTGATATAATTACAGTACATTAAAAAGTTTAGGGGGATGTAAAATGACTATATGGGTAAATAAGGGATTTTCAATTTCTACTAATAAAAAGTATTTAGATGTAGATTTAATACATAATTTTTTGAATCAAGAAGCTTACTGGTCAAAGGGGATACTCAAGGAAACAGTAATAAAGTCAATTGAAAATACGACCTTATGCTTTGGGGTTTATAAAGGTGAAATAGGTAATGAAGGAAGTGAACAAGTTGGATTTGCAAGGGTAATAACCGATTTAGCAACCCATGCGTACCTTTGCGATGTGTTTATATTACCTGACTATCGTAAATTGGGATTATCAAAATGGTTAATGGATGTTATCACCAACCATTCCGAACTAGAAGGGGTTCGCAGGTTTATGTTAGCTACTAATGATGCACATTCATTATATAAAAAATACGGTTTTAATCAGATTGATAATCCAGAGCTATTTATGCAAAAAGTCCGTAAATCCCCATATCAACAATAAGGTTATTTTCATTAGCAGGTGCAAAAGTTCTCTAAGGGACAGTGACGAATTGCTCTTTTCTTATAGAGCAAAAGGGCTTAAGCAGCAATTCTTACTTATATGCAGGAAAACAGTATATATAAGATATGAGAGGAATTAAAATGGAAAAATTTAATTTGATCAAGCAAAATCATAGTGTAGTTCCAAATTATAAAGTAGATGATAAGGAAGTTTCTTTTGATATATACATTAGTCCAAAACAAGAGGTCTGCATTATTGGGATATTAGATAATAACTATATATGCTGGTGTTCTATAACTACGATTTCTGACTATGAAAATAATTCTGCTATTTTTCAATATGTATCGAATCTCCAAATAAAAACGATATCGAATAATCATAAAGCTTTAGGAGATCGGTATAAAGAAGTTAAAAGTTGGCATAGAATGCAGATTTGTAAGAGACCTTATCAAGATCAGTATCTATATTATTCGCCAGTAAGTTCTTCCTTCTTTACGGAAAGTGAATTTTTCGCAAGAGAAATCTATACGTTTTATAAACAAGAGAGAGCCAAATGTGAATACAGGTTAATTGACGATGCTTATATAACTATTTTAGAAAGATATAAAAGCATTTTAAATAAAGAAAACCAAGAATATAGTTATTATTACGAAATGAACCCACTAATTAGGATAATAAAAGATGAAAGTTATATAAAACTATGTCCTATATCAGAAATCAGACAATTATATTTAGAATGCCTTGAAAAATGTGATGATTTATATAACGGATATATGACAGCGATTCGTTAAAAAATATAATTTCGGGGTGAATAAAAGGGCCATTTTGATTAAACAATCAAAAAATGCGGTTGCCCAAATTAAAGAATTTTGAACGAAAAGCTTCTTCTTACTGAACATGAATAAAAATAATAAAATGACTTACAGTGTGATCGTTTTCATTTACTTTTGTAAAAGGTTGCTTTTTTATTGAAAGTCTATAAAGAGATTGTGAGGGCTTGTACTTAAACTAACTGAAGTTTAGCTGAAGTAGGATTAGACCCTACATAATCGTGCACAGAATGTCGGATGATTAGTTTCAACTCCTGCTATTCTGTTGATATAAGGGAGGTCATTGAATGGATTTGCTCAAAAATATGAATGGCGCCATTAAATTCATTGAAGACAATCTTACGAATGAAATTGACTTTAAAGAAGTTGCAAGGCTAGCTTATTGTTCGGAATATCATTTTAAAAGGATGTTTTCCTTCCTGGCAGGTATTTCCCTATCCGAGTATATCCGCCGAAGACGACTTACGCTTGCGGCATTTGAGCTTAAAGATAACAAGATAAAGGTCATTGATATAGCGATAAAGTACGGGTACAGCTCACCGGACTCTTTTACAAGGGCGTTTCAACATTTGCATGGTATCACACCATCAGAAGCGAGAAGTAATGGCCATTCACTTAAAGCCTTTCCACTGATGTCCTTCCAACTATCCATTAAAGGAGGCAACGAAATGAACTACCGAATTGAAGAAAAAGAGGCGTTTCGCATTATTGGAATTAAAAAAAGAGTTCCGATCATTTTTAACGGGGTTAATCCAGAGATTGCATCCATGTGGCAAAGTTTAGACGAGAAAATGATAAATGAACTTAAAGACCTTTCGAATGTCGAGCCAACAGGACTGCTTAGTGCATCTACGAACTTTTCCGAAGGCAGGCTGGAGGAAAAAGGGGAGCTTGATCATTATATCGGCGCAGCTACAACGAAGGAATGTCCAGATAACTTAACACAGCTTGAAGTTGATGCATCTACATGGGCGGTATTCGAAGCAGTCGGACCTTTTCCTGAAACACTGCAAAATGTATGGGGCCGTATTTATTCCGAATGGTTTCCATCCTCTAACTATGAACAAATCGAAGGGCCGGAAATCCTTTGGAACGAAAATAAAGATGTAACCTCACCAACATTTCGAAGTGAAATCTGGATTCCGGTTTTGAAAAAGTAAGCATAGGCATAAGATTTATCCGAAGAGCTGTTTCGACAGCTCTTATTTATTTTTAGCTGGGGATCGTAGCTGCCTTAGGCAGCTTTTTTATTATGGAACTATCGGTGGCAGGTCTAAGCAAAAGAGGTCTTTTTATTATGTTTCGAGAATTAATATTAATAGATTAATGCTAGAACAGGGGGAGGAAATGAATGAAACAAAATATTTATGATAATCAGATTTTCTTTAATGAATATACGTCGTTACGTGAGAGTGGTGTTACCTATAATGATTTTGTTGAGCAGCCATCAATTAAATCTACCATTTCAAACCTTAAGGGGAAATCAATATTAGATTTAGGTTGTGGAACTGGTCATTTTTCAAGTTATTGTATAGAAAACGGTGCTTCGAAAGTTTTAGGTGTAGATATTTCAAGAAATATGATTGAACAGGCGAAAAAAGATAACAATCACGAGAAAATAGATTATATGTGTATACCAATAGAAGACCTGGATCTACCAAATCATAAATTCGACTTAATCATAAGTTCTTTGGCTATTCATTACATAGAAGATTACCCAAACCTAATCAAGAAGATTAATGGATTATTAAAAAAGAACGGTGAATTTATCTTTTCAACTGAACATCCGATAGTTACAGCTCGAAAAGAGATGGATAATTGGATTCACGATAATGAAGGGGTTAAATTACATTGGGCATTGGATAATTACCAGGAAGAAGGAAAAAGGGAACAACATTGGTATATTGATGGTGTGATTATATATCATAGAACCATTTCAACTTTAATAAATACACTTATAGATAATGGGTTTGTAGTAGAAAAGATTATTGAACCACAATCAATCCCTACTGGATTAGAGCAAATGCCGAAGTTAATTAATGAAAACCGGAGACCGTCTTTTATTATTATTAAATCAAGAAATGGGGATAGGAGCTAACTTGGCAGTTTAGTTGTGAAGGCTCTAAGAAATCAGATTAATTGTAGGAGGCGGAATAATGAATATTGGAAACGAATATTTAAAAATTGTAATTGAAAGATTTAAAAGTGTAAAAGATCTTGGAGATAAAACGATAAACCAATTATCTGAAGAGGAGATCTATTGGACTTATAATGACGAGTCAAATAGTATCGCAATAATAGTAAAGCATCTGAGTGGAAATATGGTTTCAAGGTGGACTGACTTTTTAACAACAGACGGAGAGAAGGAATATAGAAATCGTGACGAAGAATTTTCAGATGATATATCTTCAAAATCAGAGCTCACAATTGTTTGGGAAAAGGGTTGGCAAACCCTGATTGATACATTAACTGGTTTAAGTGAACAAGATTTATTAAAAAAAATATATATTCGTGGGGAAGGTCATTTGGTATTAGAGGCTATTGAGAGGCAAATGGCACATTATTCTTATCATGTTGGGCAAATTGTTTATATTGGTAAACAAGTAAAAAACAATAAATGGGAAAGCCTCAGTATACCAAAGGGGAAATCTGAAGAATATTTAAAACAAATGCTTGATAAACACCGAGAGTAGATCGATCGTTATTGAGTTAACTGGTGCTTTGCTGAAGATAGGAGCTGTCTTTAAGGCAGCTTTTTCATTATGAATAAGAAGTCAAATTTGCACGCATTATTCCTTCTAATACGATTACAATATCGCCCCAACCAAAAATGTTAGTTGATTTCGCACAATTGATAACGTTTTGGTCACATTTACAACGACCCGGGTATGATTTGTAAGTACCATAGCAATAATCGTGAGTACGGCAGCAGGTATCAAGAGAGTGAGCTAAATATAGATTTTGAAGAAAAAAAGAAAATTGTCGATGATGAAGATTGTTTAGTTCAATCCTTTCAAATTTAAACAGATTATTAAATTAATGGGTGCGTTAGCTGAAGTTCGGAGCTGTCTTTACCGGCACCCTAGAGCAATTGGCTCGGCTCAGCGGTACAACCGTGTAAGGCCCGCGGATACAACCGACCTTTAATTATAATTACGGATCAAATCGTTTGGTAGGATCAGATCTTTTTTTTGTTTTTATAATAATAACATAAATAGAACAGATGTTCCAGTGGTTATGTGTAAATATATTACATTTTTTAAGCCAGCTCTGTTAAAGGGTATGTTGATTTTTTTGTAGAACTAACGGATGCTTTACTTCATTACCAGGAGCTGATCAGCAGCTCCTTTTCTTATGCAACGAACAAGTTTCATGCACGTATAAATTGTAACGAATACTTCTGTTTTTATTCTTTTAAAGGTTTTATTAAAGTTGAATAGAATTACTAATTTGGATATATAAACAAAATTGAGGTGTTATCTTGCAGATACTATTAATTCGACATGGTGAGTCAGAAGACGATTTTTTAGAAGAAAATTATGAAGGATCTACAGATTTACCGCTAACTATTAAGGGCGTGGAACAAGTGGAAAAAATGTGTCGTCGTGTTTCAGAAGAGTTTCCACCGGAATTCATATGGTCAAGTACCTTAATTCGTGCCAGTAAAACTGCTGAAACTTTATCCAATACTATCAAATGTCCAGTAACATTCTTGGATGAGTTACGAGAGATGCAAGATAGGGAGAGTGAATCTGATTTTAGATTACGAGCTCAAAATGTACTTTCCCACCTTAGAGAAAACAGTGCAAACTATAAAAGGATTGCGGTTGTGTCCCACGGGGGTATGATTACAAAAATAATTGAAAGTTTTCTTCAATTGCCACACGAAATTGATGATGTGTGGTTCAATTCCAATAATACTGGCATTCATCTTCTTGAGTATACCGAACATCCATATAAACTTATTAGATTTTTAAACAGTACCACGCATTTGAATTAACGTTTGTGTACGCTATATAACAAAGGAAGCCCAATTTCTCGTTTGTACCACTGAGAAATTGGGCTTTTATTAGGGTCATCTTCGACTTATTCTTTTATCACGAACTAAGCTTTATAACTGAATCTATAATTTTGTCCCAATCTTCACTATGAATCTCATGCCCTGATCCATCAAGAGTCACTAATTCTGCATGAGGGATGGCTTTCGTAAGTGCAAGCCCGTGCTCGTATGGCAGGGCTGGATCTTCTGTGCCATGGATAATGAGGACAGGTACACTGATCTCACCCATTCTATCGTAATACAAGTCTCCGCCTTGCAGCATGGCATGATTAAATCTGCTCGGTAGCTGTTTGGCGCGATCAAACTCTCTTTCCGCCAGTTTATACATTCTTTCCTGCTCATAAGGTTTGGAACCGGCTAATGTTTTCCATCCGTCCGCAAGGTAAGGGATGACCGCCTCCCGATTTGACCAATCGATGAAAGCACTCTTCGCATGGTGATCCAATATAGTCTGGTCCATTGGAGGCAGTTTTTCCATCACAGTCCCGAACACACTTGATGCAATTAGCGTAAGGGTAAATACGCGTTTCGGATATTTTAAGGCAAGAATCTGGCCGATCATACCGCCTAGGGACATTCCGACGATATGAGCTTGCTTTATGGAATAAGCGTCCAGGACACCCACGGCATCGTCAGCCATGTCCGTTATTGTATAGTTGGAAGTACCGGGTTCATAAACGGCCGATCGTCCCAGATCCCGATGATCGTACCGAATGACAAACCTCCCCTGACCAGCGAGTCGGAGACAGAAATCGTCATCCCACCAGTCTAATGAAGACATGGCTCCCATGATCAAAAGCACAGCAGGGTCCTTAGGGTTTCCAAAAATTTCTGTACATATATCGACTTTATTTATTTTCAGTATCTGTTCACTCATGTTTTTTACCTCCGCTTAAAATATTATCCAATTGCGCAGATCAATAAATTCTTTCCGGAGCATGATGGGCCTGCCCCTTTAATTATCGCAGTCTAACCCACTTAATAATCATGACGAGGCCTCCTTTTATATTTGTAAAATGGGAGGTATCCCTATAATACTGTAACATGGGGGAATTCTTTGTGCCACCAAAATTTTCCACATTATTTCCTCAGGAAAAAGTCTGTCCTGTTATTCCATGAATACAGAAAAGCCCGAATAAAAGAGCACCTTTTTGGTGCCATTCATTCGGGCTTTTGTTCTTTTGCAAGATGTATTTTATTGTGCTGTATACCCGCCATCTAACACAACTGCCTGGCCGGTGATGCCTCGTGCTTTGTCGCTTGCAAGGAAAATGGCGTAGTCGGCAATTTCGCTTACGTCGAGCAAGCGGTTTTGTGGGACGAGCGGATAGATGACTTCTTCCAAAACGCTTTCCAGCGGTACTTGCCTTGTTTTTGCCAAGTCCTCCAGTTGACCGCGGACGAGAGGTGTGTCCACGTATCCTGGGCAAAGGGCATTTACGGTTATGCCTGAAGAGGCGCTTTCTAAGGCGGCTACTTTCGTTAATCCGATTACACCGTGTTTTGCACTATTGTAAGCTGCTTTGTTGGCGAATCCAATTAGTCCGTTAATGGAAGAGATGTTGATGATTCTGCCGAAGCCTTGTTCTTTCATGATGGGCAAAACGTTCTTAATCGCGATGAATGGAGCGGTCAGCATGATTTTGATCATCAGTTCGAATTTTTCAGTTGGAAACTCTTCGATTGGTGCAACATGTTGAAGGCCGGCGTTATTAATGAAAATATCAATTCGTCCATATTTGTCTTTAGCTTGTTTGATTAGTTGGGTAATATCTTCTTCACTTGTTACGTCTGCTTTTAAGCCGATAACATCCAAGCCTTTGTTCATTAGGTCCAATGCAGCTTTTTCAACAGTGTTTAGATCAAGGTCGGACAAAACGACCTTTGCGCCATTTTCAGCAAATATCTTTCCAATCTCAAAGCCAATTCCTCTGGCAGATCCGGTAATTATCGCCACTTTATCTTTAACCATATTACATTCCTCCAATAAAAATGTAATGGTCCAGGTCTGTCATATTAAGTTGGTGAACAGGGATATTTAACTAGGGAAGGGAATATAAAGGGAAGGTTATGAAAATATGGTATAGGTTATTGAGTAAGAGTCTATCATGATTTTCAAAATAACAAAAGAATTTTTGTTTACCCATATTGCTGGCACAGATATTGCATACATAAAAAGGTGAGTAAATGCAGGTAATTTAAACGGATAAGAAAGGAGAATCTAGATGATTAAAAAAATAGCCATTATCGGTTCAGGTGTAATGGGGAGTGGAATCGCTCAATCATTTGCAGTTGGCGGGTATTCCGTCACCATCAACGATATAAAGGAAGAGTATCTAGTATATGCCCAAAATCGAATCTCTGAGAATCTAGCATTGCTCATTGAGGAAGGGGTCTTGACTGATCGGGAAAAGCAAGGTGCCTTAGCTAATATTACATATAGTGTTGATTTGGAAGGGGCTATAAGGGATGCTGATTTTATCATTGAGGCCATTCCGGAAGTCATCGGGTTGAAGTTGGATCTTTATCAGCAATTGGAGAAGATAATCAAACCGGATGCAATTGTGGCTTCAAATACATCGACCTTTCCGATTTCCCAATTGATGGAGAAGGCCTCGTTTGCGGACCGAATGGTAATCACGCATTTCTTTAATCCTGGCCATTTGGTTCCTTTGGTTGAAGTTGTTCAGCATAACGATACAAAGCCGGAAGTCGTCAAGACAACACTTGATTTGATGCGTAAAATCGGTAAGTCTCCGATTCTCTTGAAAAAAGAAATAGCAGGATTCATTGCTAACCGTTTGCAGACTGCCTTGATGCGGGAAGCCTTTTATCTATTAAAAGAGGGCGTTGCCAATGCTGAGGATATTGATACAGCGATAACGGCAGGACCAGGTTTTCGATGGGCATTTACAGGGCCAATCGAGATTGCCGATTTTGGCGGACTGGATACATGGCAGCGTGTTTTTGATAATGTTTCACCAGTGTTGGATCAGAGTAAGGAAGCCCCTGTTTTGATTCGTGATTTGGTCGAAAAGGGGAAGCTTGGGGCGAAGTCGGGTGAAGGGATTTTCACGTATGAGGAATCTACCGTTTCTCAGAAAATCAATGAGAGGGACCGTAATTTTATTAAACTAGGTAAATTAAAAATGGAGAAGGAGGAAGTATTATGAGAGAAGTAGTGATAGTAGGGGCAGCAAGAACACCAGTGGGTGCGTTTGGAGGCAGTCTAGCCAATGTTTCAGCGGTTGACTTGGGAGTTGTGGCAGCAAAGGAAGCGATTAAGCGGGCAAATATCTCGGCTGATATGATCGATGAGGTATTGATTGGAAATATTCTATCTGCTGGATTAGGGCAAAATGTGGCACGTCAGGTTGCGATTCATGCAGGGATTCCGGAAACAACGCCGGCAATGGCCGTTAATAAACTTTGCGGGTCTGGCCTCCGTACGGTAATAATGGGAGCGCAATTCATTGCCCTTGGTGATGCCGATGTGATTCTTGCTGGGGGGATTGAAAGCATGAGCAATGCCCCGTATTTACTTCCAAATTATCGTTTTGGACAGAAAATGGGTAATGCCGAAGCAGTGGATTCAATGACCTATGATGCCTTAACGGATGTTTTCAATCAGTATCATATGGGCGTGACTGCGGAGAATATTGCGGAGCAGTGGGACATCAGCCGGGAAAAGCAGGATGAATTTGCTTTAGATAGCCAATTGAAGGCTGAAAAGGCGCAGCTAGAAGGACGATTTGCAGATGAAATCGTACCTGTTGAATATAAACGCAGAGGAAAGACAATCTTGGTAGACCAAGATGAGCACCCACGTCATGGGCTGACCATAGACCAGCTAACGAAGCTACGTCCTGCTTTTAAGGAAAATGGAACGGTTACGGCTGGAAATGCATCCGGGATCAATGATGGTGGGGCGATGTTGGTCCTGATGTCCAAAGAAAAAGCGGACGAGCTGGGACTGGAAACGTTAGCGACAATTAAGTCATATGGAAACGCCGCGCTTGATCCGAAAATCATGGGATACGGCCCAGTGCCTGCGACAAGAAAAGCTTTGGCAAAAGCGGGATTATCAATAGATGATATTGATTTGATGGAAGTGAATGAAGCCTTTGCGGCCCAGTCACTTGCCGTGCTGAAGGACCTTGAATTGAATCCGGAAAAAGTGAATGTAAATGGCGGGGCAATTGCTCTGGGCCACCCGGTAGGTGCATCTGGTGCCCGCATCTTAGTGACATTGTTGTATGAAATGAAGCGCAGAGATGCAAAAACCGGCCTTGCCACCCTATGTATCGGAGGCGGACAGGGAACTGCGCTGATTGTGGAACGTTGATGCATTGGCCTCAATTTCCTATGATATAATGGGGGGAACTTCAGACCGGTTAAGGAGAATGGGAATGGCCAGCGATAATAAAACTGTTCAATTGGAATTGGTGAAAGCGATATTGGAAGAATTACCTTTTGGGGTTTTGGTAACGAAAAACGAAAAAGAAATCGTTTTATGCAATAGCGTATTATCTGAGGCTTTTGCCGAGAATCAATTTGACCTGCGAGTAAATTTAATTATCGAAAAAAACCTTATACCAGACGTAAATACTCCTATTCGTTTGAACGGTAATAATGGGATTGTCAGAAAAGCAATCGTTCAAATGGTTGATGAGGAATATCAGATTTATCTCCTATTGTTTACAAATAATAAAAGTGATTTCCTTAATATCGATAATCATGAAGAAATTCTGTTTAAGGATATCATCGAATTTGCCTATGATGGCTTGGTGATGGTCGATACGGAAGGGTATGTCCAAATGCTGAGCCACGCTTATGCGGATTTTCTTGGAGTCGATCAGGAAAGCTCTATTGGGAGACATGTAACGGAGGTCATTGAAAATACCCGTATGCATGTGGTCGCCAAAACTGGAAAGCAAGAGGTCGCTGAATTACAGAAGATTAAAGATAATTATATAATTGCGACCCGCTCCCCGATACGGAAACAAGGTAAATTAATGGGAGCGGTCGGGAAGATTCTTTTTAAGAATGTCGGGCAGTTTACCGCTCTTTCCAAGCGGATAAACTCACTTGAAGTAGAGCTGAAAAAGTACAAAGGCGATTTTCGCGAGAGAAATAAGGCCTCCTATACGTTTGATCATTTGATGGGAAGAAGTCCAGAATTCATGGAAGTAAAAGGTCAAGCGAAAATTGCTGCTAAAAGCGACTCAAATGTGTTGATTTTGGGTGAAAGCGGAACTGGTAAGGAACTGTTTGCGCATTCAATTCATAATGCCAGCAGACGGGCCATGGGTGTATTTGTCAAAGTGAACTGTGCAGCCATCCCAGCAGAGCTGCTGGAGTCAGAGCTTTTTGGCTATGAAGAGGGTTCTTTCACTGGTGCAAAAAAAGGCGGAAAAGCAGGTAAGTTCGAAGCGGCTGAAGGCGGGACGATTTTTCTGGATGAAATCGGTGAGCTGCCACTGCATATGCAAGTGAAATTGCTCCGTGTTTTACAAGAAAAAGAAATTGAACGGGTCGGCTCGACGGGAAGCATTCCCATTGATGTACGGGTAATTGCTGCAACGAATCGTAATTTGGAGGAAATGGTCTCGAAAGGGGAATTCCGACTTGATATGTATTACCGGTTAAAGGTCATGCAAATCCACGTACCTTCCTTAAGGGAGCGACCGGAAGACATTGAAATACTGGTAAATCATTTTGTTGAAAAGTACCAGAACCTCATGAAAAAACACGTACAGGGCATGAGTGATCAAGCATTACGTCTCCTTCGCCTTTATAAATGGCCGGGTAATATTCGTGAGTTGGAAAATATTATTGAACGTGCATTGAATATCGTCGATGAAGAGGAAATGATACGTTCCAAGCATTTTCCTAAAGAAATAACGGGACATAAAGAATCAGTCTCAATCCGCACTTTAGCTGAAGTAATGGATGAAACTGAACGGGCTGCAATCGTTTCATGTTTGGAAATGACTTCTGGTAATAAATCAGAAACGGCAAAGAGACTCGGAGTGAGCCGAACAACACTGTATGAAAAAATGAATAAATATGGTTTATGATTGTAGAAAAGAACCCTTATGCCAAAGGGTTCTTTCTGAATTTTAAAACAATTTTGATTGGAACGGGTGTGCGAAACTCCTGCTTAGAAAAGCGTGTCCAAAGGAGACCCCGCAGGCGCAAATGTGTCGAGGGCGGATCGCCCGCGGAAAGCGAGTGCATGGAGTTGAACGCAACGGTCAATTTATACAAATCCTCAAAAAATCATTATTATGGAGTTTGTCTACATTCTGAAGTGCCCTTTAGCCAAAGGGTACTTTTTTTATACTTTTAAACCACCTCTTAAGAATAGATACACATTTGTGCATGTTTTACACCCGTAAATCCTTGAGTGTGTTAAGAAATCCGTACACAAAACAAGAGGGGATTTGAATGTTGTAAGAAAAGGTTTACACTTTTTTGGGGTTTATGACTTCTGTGTATTGAAACCTTGACAGTTTTAAGGGGTTTCAGCTTTTACAATTTATAAAAAGGGAGATGAAATCTTTGAAAAGGCTTTAAAAGATGATGTTCTTTTAATTTAGGATAAGTTGGCACAAGAATTGCATAAATACTTTGGTGAATGGCCTATCTGTCATTTTATCTGGTGTTTCGACGTAAAATGAAAAGGGATTTTTAATTCAATAGTTTGTTGAAAGCGTTCTCAATAAATGGGAAGCACTTAGTAAGATCATTCAGCTTGACTTGGGGAAGGCAGGTTTGGATGGTGAAAGCGGAAAAATTAAAAATATGGAATTTAGGGAGATTAATGTTTCTACTTAAAGGCTTCCGAAATAATTTGGGGGCAAGGGGAGAAAAAGAAAAGGGGGAATTAAATTGGTGATTCAAATCTTAGCCATTGCAGTGGCTTTAGGACTTTTAATCTTTTTAGCCTATCGGGGCTATCCGGTCATTATCATAGCGCCAATTGTTACGTTATTGGCGGTCATTTTATCTGGCGGGCATTTGCTGCCGAGTTATACAGAAACTTATATGACGTTTGCTGCTAACTATGTAAAAGCATTTTTCCCGATATTTTTATTAGGGGCCGTATTTGGAAAAGTCATGGAGATGAGCGGTGCAGCAGCATCCATTGCCAAGACCATCGTAAAATCACTAGGTTCAAAGCAGGCTATTCTTGCTGTAGTGCTGGCTTGTTCGGCGCTGACATATGGCGGGGTTTCGCTGTTTGTAGTGGCATTTGCCGTTTATCCATTTGCAGCTGCAATTTTTAAAGAAGCAGACATTCCAAAGCGATTATTGCCAGGAACGATTGCATTAGGCGCATTCACTTATACGATGGATGCCCTTCCTGGAACACCACAGATTCAAAATATCATTCCAACGAACTATTTCGGAACAGATACTTATGCAGCTCCATTAATCGGGATTATTGGCGCGATCATGGTATTCACTGGCGGAATGATCTGGTTAGAACGTCGCCGTAAACAAGCGGTGGCAAATGGTGAAGGCTACGGGGAAGGACATATTAATGAACCGGAAAGTGCCGAAGAGCAAAACCTGCCTAACTTTTGGCTGTCCATCGTACCGCTCGTCCTTGTCGTAGCGTTTAATTTTGCTTTCAGTCGCAGTGCCATTTCGGTTAAGCACTGGTATGATGCATCGGTGTTGAAGGAATCCTTCAATATTGCCGATGTAAGCACAGTCACTTCATCCTGGTCTTTGATTGTTGCACTGACAATCGGTATTATTGCAGCGATGCTTCTGAATGTTGGGCGTATAAAGGTCAAATTGGCAAGTGGATTAACAGCTGCTGCAATGGGATCTTTGCTTGCAATATTCAATACTGCGTCTGAAGTTGGTTTTGGGAATGTCGTGAAAACGCTTCCTGGATTCTCGGTGATTCAAAACTGGGTGTTCAATGCAAGCGGTAACCCACTCGTATCGGAGGCTATTGCCGTCAATGTACTGGCAGGGATTACAGGATCTGCATCTGGTGGACTTTCGATTGCGTTAGAAGTAATGGGCGGTCACTATTTACAGGTGGCTCAAAGTGTTGGAATCAGCCCGGAAATGCTACATCGAATTGCATCCATGGCATCTGGCGGAATGGATACGCTTCCGCATAACGGTGCCGTTATTACTTTACTTGCTATTACAGGACTGACACATCGTCAATCCTACAAGGATATCTTTGCGATCACGATTTTGAAAACAGTGACTGTGTTCATCCTTGCTTTTGCAACTTCCCTATTTATTTAATAGAATAGTATTAGGAATGGAGATGATGGAAAATGAGTAAATTATTAACATCTTTTGAAAGCGCTATTCAACAAATCGAGGATGGAGCAACCATTATCGTTGGCGGGTTCGGATTAAGCGGAATTCCAGAAAATCTGATTTTTGCTTTGCGTGATAAAGGTGTAAAGGATTTGACCATTGTCAGCAACAATTGTGGAGTCGATGATTGGGGTCTAGGTCTTTTGCTGGAAAATAGACAAATCAAAAAAATGATCGCTTCTTATGTAGGGGAAAATAAATTATTTGAGCAGCAATTTTTAAGTGGAGAGCTGGAGGTCGAGCTAGTTCCCCAAGGAACGCTTGCTGAGCGTCTAAGAGCGGGTGGAGCAGGAATCCCTGCCTTCTATACAGCTACTGGGGTAGGAACGGAAGTCGCCAAAGGTAAAGAACATAAAGAGTTTGATGGTCGCACATACATTATGGAAAAAGGAATAGTCGGAGATTTTTCCTTTGTAAAAGCTTGGAAAGCAGATCATTTCGGTAATCTCGTCTATCGGAAAACGGCAAGAAACTTTAACCCTGTCGTTGCCACCGCGGGGAAAGTCACGATTGTTGAAGTGGAGGAGCTTGTGAACACAGGAGAGCTCGATCCAGATGAAATTCATACTTCAGGGGTTTATGTACAAAAAGTACTTGTAGGAAACCGTTATGAAAAACGAATTGAAAAACTTACAACTGCTAACGTATAAAAAGGAGGAGTATTCGAATGACTAGACAACAAATTTTAGAACGGGCCGTTAAAGAAATCCAAGATGGTATGTGTGTAAATTTAGGAATCGGAATGCCGACCTTGATTGCTAACATGATTCCAAATGACTTTAATGTTATGCTTCAATCGGAAAACGGCTTACTGGGAATCGGACCATATCCAGAAAAAGATGCAGTCGATCCGGATTTGATTAATGCAGGAAAAGAAACAGTAACGGCAAAGGCCGGGGCATCATTTTTTGATAGTGCTGAATCGTTCGCAATGATTCGCGGCGGCCACATCGATCTAGCCATTTTAGGCGGGATGGAAGTTTCCGAAAATGGGGACTTGGCAAACTGGATGATTCCAGGGAAGATGGTAAAAGGAATGGGAGGTGCGATGGACCTCGTCCAAGGAGCAAAACGGATCGTTGTCATCATGGACCATGTGAACAAACATGGGGAATCCAAAGTGAAAAAGAGTTGTACACTGCCATTGACGGGAGAAAAGGTCGTCCATTGCCTGATTACAGAATTGGCCGTATTTCATTTTACAGAAGCGGGTATGGAATTGATTGAATTGCAAAATGGCATAACACTTGATGAAGTGAAAAGTAAAACAGAGGCTGACTTTACAATAAGCCCCTCTATTGAAATTAAGGCATAGTAAGAGATTACTTGAATTGACCTATCAGGGAAACGGATAAAACTCATTATTAGGCTACTTTCAGTTCGTAAACGTGCGGACGGAGGTAGTCTTTTTTTTGTTGTTGAAATAAATTCCCTTTCTATAGTTAAAAAGCAGTTTGTATTTTACTAGAGATTGTGGAGGGAAAACAGGCTTTTCATTCAGTTATCAATCTTAGAAAAATTATCATCTTCCATTTTTTACATAGAGTTTGTATGGAGAAATAAAAAAACTGTAGGCAAACACGGTTTTCATCGAGTTCGTCTACAGTCTGAAAGAAGGAATTCTTATTAAAAGAATTCCTTCTTTGCATATTAATTGTTAAGAAATGATTTTTCGAAGAATTCCAGAAGATACTCTAGTGTGATTGGATCACTGTAAGTTGATGCTTTACTATTTATTTCAAATACACGATCGTTCTTAACGGCAGGTATATTTTTCCATGAATCAGTCTCCAAAAATGAATTAACAACATCCGGGTTTTTACTAAAGATCATATAATCTCCAGAATACTCAGGAAGCACTTCCGATGAGAGGACATAAATGCCTGATTTAAGTGCCTTTTCTTTTACTTTCTCAGGCATTTTCAAATCCATTGCTTGATACAATATTTCTGTCCCGCGTGCATAATTATTTCCAAATACATAAAACTCCTTGGCATCATTTTCAATTACAGAAACGGTTGCATCTTCGCCAATTTTTGCACGTATCGCTTCTCCTGCGGATTCTGCACGCGTTTTGAAATCATTAACCCATTCTTTTGCTTCCTTTTCTTTGTTTAAGAGTTTTCCGATTTCTATCTGCTGTGATAAATAATCCAATTTCCCCCAAGTGAATACTACAGTAGGAGCAATTTCATTTAGTTTGCCAATATTTTTCATCTCGGATCCTGCTATGATTAGGTCCGGTTCCAGTTCGATGATTTTCTCCAGGCTATCTTCTGAAACGACTTCCACTCCCTTAAGTTTTTCTTGAAAAAGGGGATTCATATTAGTCCATTGATCTATCCCAACGATATTACCTTCTAAAGCCAAAACATTAGGTCCATTAGAGAGAGCAATTATTCTTTTTGGGTTTTTAGGAATCTCAATAGGGCCAGTTTCTGATTGATAGGTAAATGTTTCTTTTTTAGTCTTGGCTGCATTATCTTCGTTCGCTGTCTCGTTGTTCCCACAAGCACTAAGAATAAGTACGAACAAGAGTAGGAATGGTATGAATAGTTTTTTCATTCTGATTTTCTCCTTGCTTATTATAGTATAAGTTTAAAAAATGTATGTAATTAGTAATGATATTCATTTTCAATTACTACTTAATATGTTAATAGGAATGATAATCATTGTCAATGACTTTCGCCAGATTGCTAAACTCATTGAACTAAGCTGTTGCCCCTACTTGTAGAAACATGTTTAAGGCTGGGTGGGGCGAAGCTATGAAAATACACGGAGGACTAAGAAAACTGTTCAAAGATCGGCAATGTTGGTCTAGATGTGGCAAAGGAAGATAGATCAGAACTGAAGAACCTTTCAATAAGGCATAATCAATTAACGGAGACTTAATAATAAAATGGAAATATTCCAGCCATGCTACTTTTCCGTTAAAAAGGCTTATATAAGGTTTAAAGGAGGGATTACATTGACAGTAGCATTACGAACATTATTGGATAGATCAGTGAAAAAGATGGGCACAAGGATGAATCCAGTGGTGAAGGCATCAGCATTGGAAATGATCGAACGTGCTTATAATGAAGGGATTTATGTACAGATAAGTGCTGGCCACCGCTCTTTGGAAGAACAAGCTGCGCTTTATGGCCAAGGAAGAGTTTACAGCTACAATGGAAAAAACTATAGTAATCTAGCTAAGCCTAATGTGACAAACGCTAAACCAGGCCAGTCTTATCATAATTTTGGACTGGCTATTGATTTTTTCACTGTGAGTGATGATGGCAAGAAAGCGAACTGGACAGTGAATTCAAAGTGGCAGCGTGTAGCTGCTATAGGTAAGGATTTAGGATTTAAATGGGGCGGGGATTGGAGTTCATTCAAGGATTATCCCCACTTGGAAATGACGGGTGGGCTATCCTATTCACAGTTACAAGCAGGGAAAGAACCTCATCTTACCTTTAAATTCGAAAAAACGGATATCCCGAAAACCAGCAAAGGAGATACCTATATAATTTCCATACAAAATACGTTAAATAGCCGGTATAAAGCAGCAATTTCCGTTGATGGGTTTTACGGTCCCGAAACTCGATCGGCCCTTATAAAAGCTATACAAACGGAACTGAATAAGCAATTCAATAAAAAGCTTGCTGTCGATGGAAAATGGGGGCCTAAAACCAAGACTGCGATTGTCACCGTAAAAAAAGGAGCTGCAGGCAATATCACATGGATCCTCCAAGCAGCACTTTACATGGAAGGCTTTACCCCTGGGCCCCTTGACGCAGAATTCGGTGATAATACAGAGATGGCATTATATAAATACCAAAAGGCAAGCAAGATTTCTGCAGATAAGCAAGCAGGTAAAGAAACATGGAATGAATTGTTTGCTTGATAGAGAATGCGGGTAAATGATGGCGGATTTGATCCTACACAGCAATAATTCGACCTACACAGCATAATTCGACCTACATCGCAATAATCGAACAACACCAAATCCGGCCTGCACACGATATTATTCGACCTCCCCCCAAACCTTACCCGGGAAATAATTCACCTAAACTCGGCATAATTCGACTTACCCGGGAATAATCCATAAAGAATTCATTCAAGTTCCAAGCACCAATCATTGCATCGCATTAGGCTTCCCGGTGGGTATTCGAATTCACATTCGGAGATGAGGCGGAAGTCTAGCTTACGGCAAATTGCGTTTGACGCAGGGTTATTGATTGACGGGAATGCGTGAATATATTTATATTTCCGTTCGGCTTTGATTTTGGCTATCAGAGCCTTCACGGCATGGGATGCGATTCCTTGTCCCTGAAATGAAGGGAGGACGCTCCAACCGATTTCGTACACATTTTCATTATTCCATTCGGTTTGCCAGTAGCCAACGGAACCAGCTGCTTCTGTCTCTGGAAACAGGATGATGCTAAACATGCACCCCTTATTTCCCAGCTGAAGATACCGTTGATGCCGTTTCATGATTTGTTCATTACTTTCCGGACCACCAAGATGTGCCATCATTTCTGGGGCATTAAGTTGAAAAAGTAAATCAAGGTCCTTATCTTCCCATGGTTTAATTTCTAATCTGGTTTCTTTGCTTCGTTCTGAAATCCGACTCACCCCTGCCTTTTAATTTTTCTTATAGTAACTTTCTTTGCTGGATGCGAGATACCTTTTTTTATATGTGAAATTACTATTCTATTGGGGTATGATTTTATTAAAGATAAAGAGATGAAAGTTTCCCATTAAATGCTATAATTTACAGGTGATTCTATCAAATGACAGAGAACGGAGATGAAGAAATGAAATCTTCAGTGAATCAGTTTTCCACTCAATTTGAATGGATATTGAATGTGATCAATGTGGGTGTCCATATAGTGAATAAAGATGGGGATACGGTTTTCTACAATGAAATGATGGCACATATCGATGGGCTTGATCGTGAACAGGTATTGGGGGAGAATATCTTTCAGCTTTATCCATCCTTGACCGATGAATCCAGTACGCTGCATGTAGCATTGGAAAAGGGCGTGGAAACGAATGAGTCCATCCAGACGTATGTCAATTTAAAAGAGAAAAAAATAACTTCAATCAATAGTACGTATCCTTTATATGAGGATGGTGAAATTATTGGGGCAGTGGAAATAGCAAAGGATATTACGAAGGTCATGAATATGTACGACCAAATTGTTGATTTGCGTTCCCAGCTGGCCGAGACCCATAAGAAAACCAAGTTCCTTGAAGGGACGGCGACCTACCATTTCAGTGATTTAATCGGTGATAGCCCTGCATTTAAGCAAGCCATTTCATTGGCGAAAAAAGCGGCCCGTACACATTCCCCAGTCATGATTTATGGACCTACAGGGACGGGAAAAGAATTGGTCGCTCAAAGTATACATAATGTAAGTGCTCAGCGAAATCAACCATTCATAGCGCAAAACTGTGCGGCTGTTCCAAAGGAATTGATGGAGGGGCTGCTGTTCGGTACGACAAAAGGGGCTTTTACCGGAGCGATGGATCGCCTGGGCATTTTTGAACAGGCAAATGGCGGTACCCTTTTCCTTGATGAGTTGAATAGCCTCGATCTCGGCCTGCAGGCAAAATTGCTGCGGGTGCTTCAGGAAGGCGAGGTACGCCGTGTTGGGGGTTCGAAGGAGCAAAAGGTTAATGTGAAGATCATTGCTGCGATGAACATTTCTCCAGAAGAGGCGTTAGATCGGGGAATCATTCGCTCGGATTTATTCTTTCGCCTGAATGTCGTGACGATCCAAATGCCTTCACTGCTGGAGCGTAAAACGGATATTCCGGAAATCGTCAATCACTTTATTCAGAAATTCAACAAATCATTCTTTACGGAAGTACGCGGAATCAGTCATAAGGCAATGCAGCGGCTTCTTCAATATCCATGGCCCGGGAACATTCGTGAACTGGGACATGCCATCGAGTTAACCTTTAACGTCATGGACGCAGGGGAAGATATGATTGATGAACACCATCTTCCTGCATATCTTTTTCCTTCAGGGAATTACGCTGCATCAAATACGCAGAACCATCCTTCCCCATTGAAAAATAAGATTGATTTACCTGTCGTTCTTGAAGAAATGGAAAGGGAAATGATCATCAATATGTTCGAGAAATATAACGGGAATATCAGCAAAACGGCTGAAGCCCTCAATATTAAAAGACAGGGATTACAATATAAGTTAAACAAGTACGGCATTGAAAAAGTTTATACGGCAGGATCGCGAGAATCAAAATAAATGTGGTTGTATTTGAAAACGCTGTCAAATCATTGATAATGATGTAACTTGAAGAGGGCTCTTGTGTAAAGAGACCCTCTTTTTTTTTGCTTGGCGCAAAGAATCTGGCTGCAAAAAATTAGGCATAACGAAAAATTATTTGCGATTTTAAGGTCGATTTGTGCCCCTTTTCTTATGTTTCCCTTGTTTTGAATGTTGGCATCATTCTTGCAAATGTATATAGATAAGTTCTTAGAATAAGGGGGCATATTAAATGAATTTGATGGGAATGGATGTAAAACATACAGAATACCTTGGTGGGCGCAGGCATTATAATGATATCGAACTTTGGAAGGACGTAACGGAAGAGCAGTGGAATGATTGGATCTGGCAATTGACCAATACGATTAAAACATTGGATGATCTGAAAAAGGTCGTCAACTTGACACCTGATGAAGAGGAAGGAGTCCGGATTTCGACTCAAACGATTCCATTGAACATTACGCCATATTATGCATCTTTGATGAATCCGGATGATCCTCGCTGTCCGATTCGTTTACAGTCGGTACCGCTTTCGGCAGAAATGAACAAAACCAGATATGATTTGGAGGATCCGCTGCATGAGGATGAGGATTCCCCTGTTCCAGGATTGACGCATCGTTATCCGGATCGCGTTCTATTCCTTGTAACGAACCAATGCTCCATGTACTGCAGGTATTGTACGCGCCGCCGTTTTTCAGGTCAGGTTGGCATGGGTGTTCCCAAAAAGCAGCTGGACGGGGCGATTGAATATATCCGGAATACTCCCGAAGTTAGGGACGTGCTGATTTCTGGAGGAGACGGCCTGTTGATCAATGATAAGATCCTTGAATATGTATTGAGTAACTTACGTGCCATCCCGCATGTGGAAATCATTCGGATCGGAACTCGTGCACCGGTCGTTTTCCCGCAGAGGATTACGGAAAATTTATGCAATATTCTGAAAAAGTATCATCCGATTTGGTTAAATACGCATTTCAATCATTCCCTTGAATTGACGGATGAAGCGAAAAAGGCATGCGATATGCTGTCGATGGCAGGCGTGCCGCTTGGTAATCAGGCTGTCATCCTGGCTGGCATCAACGATAGTGTCCATATCATGAAAAAGCTTATGCATGACTGTGTTAAAGCAAGGGTTAGGCCTTATTACATTTATCAATGTGATCTATCTGAAGGGATTGGCCATTTCCGGGCGCCGGTTTCAAAAGGACTGGAAATCATTGAAGCGCTTCGCGGCCATACATCAGGATATGCGGTGCCAACCTTTGTGGTGGATGCTCCTGGCGGTGGAGGAAAGATTGCCTTGACTCCGAATTACCTGCTTTCGCAAAGTCCGGATAAAGTCGTTTTACGGAACTTTGAAGGAGTGATCACTAGTTATCCGGAGCCGAAGAATTATGTTTCCGGCAGTGCGGATGCTTACTTTGATGAAGTGTATGGTACTGAGGATAGGAAAGAAGCCGTGGGGATTTCCGCTCTCATGACGGATGAGAAATTCAATTTGGTGCCAGAGGGCCTTCGCCGTCTTGACAAGAGAAAGGCGTATGAAACCACTGATGAACATGCATCATTGAAGGATCGCCGTGATAAACGGGATGAAATGAAGGAAAAATTAAGGTTAGCCCAAGAAAAAAAGAATGCCTTGGTCGGAAGCGGCTCGGTGAAATCTGAAGGCAAGGAGGAATGAAGATGGATTGCTTGTGGTGTAATGCCCCAAACGTAGAAGAAAGTGAAAAAAAGGATTGTTACTGGATCATGCCTGATGGGAAACGCTCTATAAGAGTCCTTCAAGTTCCAGCCTTGAACTGTCCGGAATGTGGAATCTATGTGTCTGATTCGATGAATCAAAAGGTGGACGAAGCCTTATCCATATATGATGTGAGTGAATACCCTGATGAGTTTACGTATGAGCAGCTTCTTCAGGCACCCGTCAAAAAATTATTCAATTGGAAATAGAATGCCGGGAGAAGCGGATGATATGCATCTCTTCTCCCGAATTCTTTAAATAAGGGGGTTACATAATGCCTGTTCAAAAGCTGCCTTTTTTCACCCAGATCGAGACTGGGGATTGTTATACCATGGAACTCTATCATGATCATGCCAATCAGCGCTTGCGCATGGATGATTATCGGGGAAATATCCAAAAAGCGATGGCCCGGGCGCTTGTCATCGCAAAGGAGCAGGGCTTTACTAAAGTGATACTTAAAGCTAGAAACGAAGATTTATCTGCGGCATTGGGACAAGGATACATGCTGGAAGGAATATTAAGCAGGTATTTCAACGGGAATGATGCCTATTGCATGGCTTTCTATTTAACGGATGAAAGGCGAACGAGCGACTTTTGGGTCAAGGAAGATAAAGTCATCCAAGATGTAAGTGAGATTCCCAGACTGATGGACATGCTGAAAATTCCTGAAAATTATCTCCTCCGTTTTGCTACAGATGAAGATGCGCAAGAGCTGGCTAATTTATATGGTGAAATTTTTGAAACCTATCCTACACCGATGAATGATGAGCGATATATCAAGAAAGTGATGGAGGAAGGTACGATCTTCAGTGTTATCGAATATGAAGGATCCATTGTGAGTGCTGCATCCGCGGAAGTGAATGAGATGTATCATAATGCTGAATTGACGGACTGTGCAACGATTCCCCATCATCGAAAGCATGGTTTCATGAAGGTGCTAATCTCCGCTTTGGAACAAGAATTGATCAGGAAAAACATTTATTGCTCTTATTCATTGGCGCGATCATTGTCGATGGGAATGAACGCCGTTTTTCATCAGCTTGGTTATGAATATGGCGGCAGATTAACGAAGAATTGCAATATTTGGGATAAGTATGAGGACATGAATATTTGGGGTAAAGATTTATCTTTCAAGTAGGAGGATTGTTTCTATGGCTAAATACACATGGGTTGATAAAGAAACCTGTATTGCCTGCGGGGCATGCGGTTCAACAGGTCCTGAAATTTATGACTATGACGATCAAGGGATTGCTTTTGTGATCTTGGATGATAATCAGGGGATTGCCGAAGTTCCTGAAATCCTGCATGAGGACATGCAGGATGCTATGGAAGGCTGCCCTACAGAGTCAATCCTGATTCAGGATGAACCTTTTAGCTGGTAAACTAGGTTTTTTTAATCTGGGAAATTAATTGATTAATAGAATGCTGCACAGTGGGTACGAACGTTAAAAGGAGAGATGACATGACACGCAATTATTTGATTAAGCCTACTTTAGATCATGACTATCCCACTATCTCTCATGGGAATGGAATTTATCTTTATGATACAGATGGAAAGCAGTATATAGACGGATCATCAGGTGCTGTTACGGCTAGTATTGGCCATGGTGTAATAGACGTTGTCGATGCAATGACGGAGCAGGCCCGCAAAGTTTCTTTTGCATACAGGTCTCATTTTACGAGTGAAGCCGCAGAAGCATTAGCCAAAAAGCTAAGTGATTTGGCTCCAGGGGATTTGAATTGGTCATTTTTCGTGAATAGCGGATCCGAAGCGACCGAAACGGCGATGAAGATAGCGATTCAGCATTGGCAAGAAAAAGGATATGAGCGAAAAAATCGTATCGTCTCCAGATGGACGAGTTATCACGGGATTACGATGGGCGCTTTATCGATGTCAGGTCATGTACCGAGGAGAAAGCGTTTTGTTCCGCTATTGGAAGATTTCCCTAGCATTTCCGCTCCCTACTGTTATCGCTGTCCTTATAATAATGAATCTTCCGGCTGCAAGCTTCAGTGTGCTAATGAACTGGAAACAGCCATTCAAAGGGTCGGCTCCGAGAATATCGCAGCCTTCATCGCAGAACCGATCATCGGGGCATCCGCTGGTGCTGTAACACCGCCGGATGGCTACTATCAAAGGATTAAGGAAATCTGCGAAAACTATGACATTCTTTTTATCGCCGATGAGGTAATGACGGGAATCGGACGGACAGGAAAAATGTTCGCGATGGAACATTGGGGAGTCGACCCGGATATCATCGCATTGGGTAAAGGAATGAGCGCCGGTTATACTCCAATGGCAGCCACAATGGTTAGTGACCGTGTCATGGAGCCCATTTTAAAAGGCTCGAATTCAATCATGGCTGGACACACATATAGTGCAAATCCTCTATCTGCAGCCGTTTCATTGGAAGTGCTTTCCTACATTGAGGGAAATGACCTGGTTCAGGCGGCTGAAGATAAAGGTCAATATCTGTTTAAGAAGCTGCAAGGGTTGGCTGGGAAATTCGACATAATTGGTGATGTACGGGGGAAAGGGCTTCTCCTCGGACTTGAGTTTGTCTCCAATCGGATTTCAAAAACGCCATTCGACTTGCAAATTGGCCTGACCACTAGGCTTGTCAATAAGGCTTTTGCGAAGGGATTGTTGATCTATCCTGCTGCGGGTGCGATTGAAGGAATCGCTGGTGATGCGGTTATCCTATCTCCGCCATTAATCATTACGAATGAAGAAATCGATCGCCTCGTCAAGATACTGGAAGCTTCCCTTGAAGAGTTGCAGCGTGAATTGCACTCGGAAGGCTTGATTGAGGACATGCAGGCTATTTAGGAGGAACGGTATGAAGCAGGTCATTACGAAGAAAAACAAAATTGTGACCCTGGAAGAAGCACTGGAGCATATTTCCGATGGATGCACGCTCATGTATGGCGGATTTGGCGGAGTGGGGACTCCCCCCACGCTCGTGCAGGGTATCCTGGCCAAAGGTGTTAAGGATTTGACCTTGATTGGCAATGATACTGGATTCCCTGATATCGGCATTGGCCGGCTTGTGACTGCTGAAAGGGCAAAGAAAGTCATCGCCTCACATATCGGATCCAATCCTAATGCAGGCAGGCTCATGACTGAAGGAAAGCTGCAAGTGGAGTTTTCACCGCAAGGGACATTAGCAGAACGGATTCGTGCTGGCGGTGTAGGCTTAGGCGGGATTTTTGTCGATGTCGGGATTGGCACGATAGCCGAAGAAGGCAAGAACAAGATGGTCATAGAAGGAAAAGAATATTTGGTGGAAACCGCGTTGACCGCTGAAGTCAGCATCGTCCATGCGAAAAAGGCAGATTCACTAGGGAATTTAGTGTACGACAAGACTGCATGCAATTTCAATCCGCTGGTAGCGATGGCTGGGGCCTTCACGATTGCGGAAGTGGAAGAAATCGTTCCTGCAGGCGAATTGGATCCGGAGTGTATTGCCACACCAGGCATTTATGTAGATATGGTGATTCCGACAAAAGGGGTGAATTGGAAATGGGCATGGCAGTAGATGTACGAAATCGCATCGCGAAACGCGCCGCCAAGGAAATCCATGACGGATTGATCGTCAATTTAGGCATCGGCATCCCTACCCTGGTGGCCGACCATATACCTCAAGATATCCATGTGCTGTTCCATGCGGAAAATGGCGTTCTCGGTACAGGTCCAAGTCCGGATCGGGGGAAAGAAGATCCTGCCCTCTGTAATGCGGGAGGGTTCCCGATCACCACTGTAATGGGCGCTTCATACTTTGACAGTGCAACTGCATTTGGAATGATCCGGAAAGGTTACATCGACATCACCATCCTTGGAGCCCTGGAAGTCAGTGAAAAGGGGGACTTGGCGAATTGGATCGTCCCAGGTAAGCGGGTGCCGGGGATGGGCGGGGCGATGGAGCTTGCCCAGAAAGCCAAAAAGGTGATCGTCCTGATGAATCACGTGAATAAGCAGGGTGAATCGAAGATATTGAAGACCTGTACGCTTCCATTGACGGCAAGGCAAAGTGTGGATTTAATCATTACGGAGATGGCTGTCATGGAAGTTACGGAAGAGGGATTGGTGCTGAAGGAAGTCATGGCACCATATACCGTTGATGATGTGATAAGGAATACAGAGGCGACATTGAAAATCCATGCTGCCGTCAACACTATTGAATAAGCCGAAAAAGGAATAGAATATGCATAACTAAGGAGGATAAAAGTGCCGGATATAAAAAAACGGATAAACCAATGGATTAAGGATCATCAGGAAGAAGGAACAGACCTATTGCAAAAAATGGTACAAGCCCCGAGTACGCAAGGAAATGAAGCCGGGGCACAGGCCATCGTCGCCGAAAAGCTGGAGGAAATGGGTTTGCAGATCGATAGTTGGGAACCTGACGGCGGCGAACTGAAGAAGCATTCTTATTTCCATTCTCCACGAAGTGATTTCTCCAACAGCCCTAATGTGGTGGGAATCATGAAAGGGACTGGAGGCGGCCGTTCCATCATTTTGAACGGGCACATCGATGTGGTTCCTGACGGTGACCGGGCACAATGGGACGACGATCCATATAGTGGAGCCATTAAGAATGGAAGAATGTTTGGACGTGGCGTAACCGATATGAAAGGGGGCAATGTATCCCTGATCCTTGCCATGCAGGCATTGAAGGAAAATGGCATCCAATTAAAAGGAGATGTCATTTTTCAAAGTGTGATTGAAGAAGAAAGCGGCGGGGCCGGAACATTAGCAGCCGTCCTGAGGGGATATAAAGCTGATGCTGCCCTTATCCCTGAACCGACGAATATGAGGATTTTCCCGAAACAGCAGGGCTCGATGTGGTTCCGGGTCCATGTTAAAGGACGTTCAGCCCATGGCGGAACAAGGTATGAAGGCGTTAGTGCCATTGAAAAAAGCATGATCGTCATCAATCATATTCGTGCCTTGGAAGAGAAGCGAAATGCACGTATCAGTGACCCGCTTTATCAGAACACGCCTATTCCGATTCCAATCAATCTAGGTGTCATTGAAGGTGGCAATTGGCCGTCATCCGTTCCCGACCTTGTGAAAATCGAGGGGAGGATGGGCGTTGCGCCGGAGGAAACGATGGAGCAGGCGAAGGACGAAATGGCTGACTGGTTAGTGCAGCTGAAAGAAGTGGACGAATGGTTCAAGGAAAACCCGCCCGTATTGGAATGGTTTGGGGCACGCTGGGTTCCAGGAGCAATTGATGTAGAGCATGAACTGATGAATGCGCTTGTTCATCAATATCGGCGAGTTGCTGGACAGGACCCGGTCATTGAAGCCTCCCCGTGGGGAACGGATGGGGGATTGCTGACACATGTAGGTGAAACGCCCGCAATCGTGTTCGGGCCTGGAGTAACCGAGGTTGCCCATTATCCAAATGAATACATCCTACTCGACAATGTGTTCTCAACAGCGGAGATCATTGCCCTTACTTTAATTCAATGGTGTGGAATGGAACAAGATCAGGATGAGGCTATTCCTGTAGGGAATAAGCTGACGATTCAAGGCAATGGCAATTAAACCCAATAGTAGACTAGCCAGTAAATATCAGGATTTTCCTTAACTGCAATAAAGTCTTCCACAAAACGATTGTGGGAGACTATTCATATCTGAAAATATCTCTTTTACTATTTCTTGAACTTTTAATATTAAAAGAAAATGAGGTAGGGACCATATGGACATGAATCTCATTAATAATCAAGAACCGACAGTTAAAAGGAATCTCAATGATAATCAAGAACCGACAGTTAAAAGGAATCTCAATGATAATCAAGAACCGACAGTTAAAAGGAATCTCAAAGCAAGGCATATGACCATGATAGCCATTGGCGGTTCAATAGGAACCGGATTATTCCTGGCAAGCGGGGCAACCATCCAGAGTGCAGGGCCCGGTGGTGCCCTCGCTGCATATGCATGCATTGGAATCATGGTTTATTTCCTTATGACGAGCTTAGGGGAAATGGCGACATATATGCCTGTATCGGGATCATTTTCCACCTACGCCACGCGCTTTGTAGATCCCGCATTCGGCTTTGCACTAGGCTGGAATTATTGGTTTAACTGGGCAGTCACCCTTGCCGTGGAAATAGCTGCAGCAGCCATCATCATGAAATTCTGGCTTCCTGATGTCCCCAGCCTTATCTGGAGTGCATTATTTCTTGGAATCGTCTTCACCCTCAACGCCCTATCCATTAAAAGCTTTGGTGAATCTGAATATTGGTTTGCTTTAATAAAAGTCGTCGCCATCATTTTCTTTATCATTATTGGATTATTGACCATCTTAGGGGTTTTTGGCGGAAAGGTGATCGGGTTTGAAAACTTCACCATGGATGAGGCTCCATTCAAGGGAGGGTTTTTATCGATCATCAGCATCTTTCTAATAGCGGGATTTTCTTTTCAAGGCACGGAACTGGTTGGTATTGCTGCCGGAGAAAGTGAGGAACCCGAAAAAAATGTTCCGAATGCGATCCGCCAAGTATTTTGGCGCATCCTATTGTTTTACATCGGGGCCATCCTGATACTCGGCCTGTTAATTCCTTATACGAGCCCAAGTTTGCTGAACGGGGATGTGGAAAATATTTCCGTAAGCCCTTTCACACTTGTTTTTGAACGCGCAGGACTTGCATTCGCGGCATCCGTCATGAATGCTGTCGTGTTAACTTCCTTACTATCCGCAGGGAACTCGGGGCTTTATGCATCAACACGGATGTTATGGTCGATGGCAAAAGATAATCAAGCTCCCAAATTCCTCGGCAAGGTCAATCGCAGGGGAATCCCGATGAATGCTTTGCTCATCACGGCATTTATTGGGGGACTCGCCTTCTTGACCTCCATTTTTGGGGACCATGTATTTACATGGCTATTGAACGCATCGGGGCTAACCGGCTTCATCGCCTGGATTGGAATTGCCATAAGCCATTATCGCTTTAGACGTGCCTATGTTGCACAAGGTGGTGACTTAACCGAATTGAAATATAAAGCAAAATGGTTTCCATTCGGTCCGATTTTTTCATTCATCCTTTGCATGGTCGTCATAGCAGGACAAAACTATGAAGCATACCTAAGCGGCAGCATCGACTGGTATGGCGTCGCTGTCTCCTATATCGGATTACCGATATTCCTGGCAATTTGGTTAGGTTACAAAATTTATCATAAAACCAAATTAATTTCATTGGAAGATTGCCAATTTGATAAAACCATTTAGCTGATAGGAATAGAAAAACCTGAGACCCCTTTGGGGACTCAGGTTTTTTTATGGGGATTTTTATGTCCTATATAAAGTAGAATAATAACAAATTGTTTATTAATGAAAAATTGTCCATTTAAAATAATAATTGACTATTTATTGTTAAAAATATAAACTAAAAGTACTATAATTATAGATGTTTATTTAAAATAAACGATAAGTGGGTGATAATATTCCTAAAAAGTTTACATTCACTGGATTGGCATTAACTATTTTCCTTATGTTTTTTTTTGTATTATTGTATATGGAATTTCTAAAAAATGCTCAGATAGAGGTAAAATCACAAGATGAAACATTAAATCAATTAAAGAAACAGCAAATTGTAACTCTTAATAAGCTTTTTAACTATAATTCTAGCTTTGAATCTAAGTCTATTTCAGGAGATAAAGTTGTAGTCGCTGTTTTAGATAGTGGAATTAATCAAAATCACACTGATCTAAAAGGTATTGTTAAAAAAAGTTTCAACGCTTTGAATAACTCAAACGATTTGTCTGATAATTTTGGCCACGGGACAGCAGTAGCTGGATTAATAGCATCTAAAAATGATGATAGTGATAGTATAGGCATTTCAAAAAATGTTGATATTTATTCTGTTAAAGTCATTCAAGATAATGGGGAAGTTAATGTAAGCGATTTCATACATGGGTTACGTTGGTCGATAGATGAGAATGTCGATGTAATTAACGTAAGTTTAGGGTTCAATTCAGAATCTAAGGAATTGAAAGATATAGTTGATGAAGCAGTTAATAATGGAATTATCATTGTTGCTTCAAGCGGAAATACTAATGGTCTAAATGCACAATATCCAGCAAGGTTTGAAAATGTAATCTCAGTTGGGGTTGTAAACGAACAACTTTTACCAACTAATCTATCTGCTATTGGAAAAATAGATTTTGTAGCCCCTGGTACAAATTTAATATCTCTAGATAATCATGGAGAGTATTCTAAATTCAGTGGAAGCTCATTTTCAACAGCATTGGTGTCAGGGGTAATTGTCGAAAATTTGAATAATCTAGATATTGAAAAAGGTAAAAATACATTTTCTGAAGTTATGTATTTACTTAAAAAAAATTCAAAAGGTATAAACCTTAATAAAGAGAATGTTGGTAATGGAGTACCGACATTTCCATAGGAGGATGAATTCAGATGAAAAAAAATCTAATATTTTTACTTTTATTCACTTTATTTATTTCAATATTGCCTAATAAAATGAGTGCCAACAGTAAGAGTATAGTAAGTGAAGAACAAATAATTGAACTCCAAGAAAATATTGAAACTGAATTATTAGATGAAAATATTGAACTAGAAGATTTTGATATTTCTAGTGAAGAATTATTATTAGAAGCTTCTGTAGAAAATGCAGTAGGCGAGACTGGGTATATCAAGGTAGAAGTAGAACCAGGGGCAGAGTTTATTAAACTTTATACAGAAGAAATTAATGAACTTGGTGAATTAGAGAAAAAAGAATATCAGGTTCCCTTAAATGAATTAGAATATAGTACATTTGATAATGAGATAGTAGACGTAACGATTATCGATACAAATTCAGGTGAAGAATTCAATTATAATTCAGAAGAGGGAAATGCATCACTAGCATTTTTAATTCCATTAGGAATTGCTATGAGTCCAGCAGTATTAACTGCATTATTCCATACGGGGGCTATGATTATTGTTGGCGGAAGTGCTTTTGTGATAGCTACACAAGCAAAAAAAGATAAGAAATATATTCATTTTCAAGCGACTGTAAAAAGTGGTGGGGTATATATTGGTAAAGGGCTTTCTAAATCTGCAGCTATTTCTAGAATGAAATCTAAAAAAGATACATGGTCAGTCTCAAGTAATCAAGCACAAGGTGTAGCACAAGGCGCTAATACTTTAGGTAAGCCTTTTGCTGAAGTGGATAAGAAAGATAATAAACCTAGAAAAGGTTATTATTGGCATTGGCATCCTTATAAAAAAACGCCAAATGCTCATGCTTTTTATGGAGGGCCTGTTAAATAATGGGGGAATGTTATGAATTTTAATTACGAGGAGATTTATAAGAAGTACTTAAAAAAGAAACAAAATTTGGTTTTTAACAAAGAAGAGATTGTAACTAGATTGAAGCAAAAGTTCAAGGCAGAGGAATTCAGTAAAGCGGAAATTCTTGATTTGCCAAGGGATGAGCATTTTGATTATGAGAAGATATTTCTTTGCCTCAAAATATGTGATAAAGATGTGTTGAAAAAAGTTTTCCTGCCTCATGAACTAAAATTTCATGAAGAACAACGGCAGGACAATCGTCGCTACCCACTTAAAAAAAGTAATAGGAAAAAAAACTGGCTCGATTATAATTATAATCAAATGATTATCGATGAACATGAAGGAAGACGAATTGATATTGTTCTTGAAAGTAAAGATGGACATCATGTTTCTGAATGTAAGGTGAAAGCTAGATGTGATTATCTGGATGGATACATTAATGCTTTAATGGTAGGAGCAAAGCTAGTTCATGAAACAGGTGAATATGAAGAGGATATTAATGATTATTATTTTCAGTTCTACTTGGAAAATTTAGAAAAATATAAAATGCTAGATTAAATTTTAGCCTACCTTAGTGGTAGGCTATTTTAGACAACATATCCATAAAACCATCGTAACTTATGTTTATATCTCCGAAAATAGAAATATATCGACGAAAACCCAGTTATATCTCCGAAAGTAAGAATATATCGACGAAAAGGGCAATTATCTCATTAAAAGTCGCAGTGTTTCTTCCATTCCTTCTTTGTATGAAGTTTTAGGGATGGAGCCGATGCGGTTTTCATATTTTTCTCCATCCAGAATGAATCTTTCTTTGGTTAAATACATGATTTCCACTACTTCTTTCATGAAAGGATTGAACAAGCCGAGTATCTGAATGATGTTTTTTGTAAGGGGAAGGACCATCTTTTTCTGTCCCGTTACCAGACGGGCAATTTGGATGATTTCGTCTCCGGAAATTAGCCCAGGCCCAGGGATGTTCCAATCTTCTCCATAGGAGTCGTCTTTTTCTGCTATTTCCACGATCATTTTTGCTGCATCCGGTAAGTAGACATATTCTCTTGGTGTTTTTAAGTCCCCGATAAAAACGGTCATTTTATTTGCTGCCAGCCCATTCAATGTTGGCTGAAGGTAGGAGTTCTGTGAAGTGGCACCATAATAGTCGGGCAGCCTGACAATCAATGCTTTGGCATTTTTCCATTTTTGGCTGAAGATAAGCTTCTCGAATTCCACTCTGATTTTCCCTTTTTTTGTATGTGGCTGTTTTGGATGGTTTTCATCTCCTTTCGTAACTTGATGCCCATAAACATATATCCCGTCTACAATGACAATCTTCTTTCCTAAAATATCGGCGGCTTTCATTACACTTTCTCCAAGTGAAAGGAGTCTCAAAGCCATCTCTTGATAGGGAACGTTGGCGCATTGGAAAATGACTTCCGCATCTTCTGCAGCCTCTACAATGGTTTTGTAATCAAAGATGTCACCAATTCTGTATGTTAATTGTTGAGAATGATCATGTTCTTTCATTAATTGCTCAAGCTTACTCTCTGATCGCCCGAAAGCGATGACTTCTTTTCCCCTGGATAACAATTCTGAAACGATGACTTGACCTGATCCACCGGTTGCTCCTAATACAATAGCTTTTTTCATATCTTTCATCCCCTTTTTATTTATTGATCAATCACTAAATAAATGATTAAAATAAGAAACCGATGAAAATCGGTCCTTACCTGCTCCCGCTATCTATAAGTTCTGGCATATTGATGAAGTGGGAAATATTACAGAGTATCCCCCTTGCCAGGAAGGTGGTCACTTGGTCCTCGGCATTCGGAATTCCAGCAGATTGAAATTTTTCCAGCGTGAGATTCCTGATGCTGGATAACCCTTTCTGCGTAGAGTTTCTTATTGCATCCTCCGTTACTGAAAGTCCTATGACCTGTAAGGCAATTTCATTTGGATTGGAATCAGTTAAATCTTCATATACCTTGATCATATGGTTAACAAGGTCTTCGGGTTCTGTTTCAATTTCGAAAGCCTGAAGGATCCTTTCGTATGCTCGATCCAGAGCCGCTACGAATAACTCCTCTTTAGTTTTAAAGAATTTAAAAACATATGGCTGGGATATGCCGGCTTTTTCTGCAATTAAGGCAGTCGTTGTATTGTAATAGCCTTTTTCTGCAAACACCTCCAAACCAGCTTCCAGTATGTCATCTTTTCGATTCTCTTTTTTTGGTCTGGCCATTGGTATCCTCCATATTTTAATTAATTAGTGATTAATCAATCACTAATTAATAACATAATATCGCAGTATGGTAATTTTTGCAATAAGGTATTTAAATCATTTTTTCCAGTTTGGTCTGCCTGGCTTAAGACCGTGATGATGAATAATCGGGGAGTGAGCGCAATACTATTATTCTATGTAAGATATTACCTGTGGATGAAAGGAAACTGATGATGCAAACCTCAAGACTCATATCGAAAGAGGCGTTTCGCGGTTCTGGAATTGGCGTCATTTTCATGGCATTATTCGGCACGTTGTGGGCAGGTACCGGTGTAATGGGATTGCAAGGGTGGGGGTTTCCTTACGTGGAACTTGCTGCCATATTCGTAGGAATCATAATGGTTATAGAGGGCATTTCATTAATATATACATCACAAAAAATGCCCGATCAAGTTTCAGAAAATGGGGCTAGGCGTTTGAAACGTATGAATTTCTGGTTTAATATCGTTTTCATTGCCGAAGGTTTACTGATTGGGATTGCCATCGCCATCTGTAATATGATCAATCAGACCGATCTTATTCCTGGAGTCATCGCCATTATTGTAGGGATTCATTTTTTACCTTTGGCGGCGCTTTTTCAAATCAAGATCTACTATGCAACAGGAGTGCTTCTCTGTTTATTGGCGCTTATCACATTACTTATTGTGCCAGACACCGTCATGTTTGGGGAGCATCAAATCCTTGCACCGTTATCCTTGCTTGGCTTTGGATGCGCGCTAATTCTTTGGACCACTGGACTGACATTATTGCTTAGTGTAAAGAATCCAAGGGAAGCGAAAGAGGAAGATTCACACAATGAAAATAAATAGGAAACATACAAAAATCCGTCGTGGCGAACGGGTTTTGATTAATTTTTCATCCAGGTTAATAGCCTGACAATTTGAAATGGTTCATTCCAAACCAGAATGAAACTTAAAAGAAAGAAGGCAGCCACAGCCAGAAACTTCGTCTTTCCTTTTTCGCTTTTTAACATGGCCCCGAAGCTAAATAACATACCAATAAGTAACGCACCGAATCCTGAGACCATTAGAAGCTCGAAGGATTTTGGTGAAAAAAAGGCGCAGCAAAATGATACGGCACCAATCACTGCAAATACGAAAGACCAATCGCTTAAACTTTTCATGACGACTCCTTTTTACTAATTATACCAATTTAGTGTTTATAATGAAATTAAAAAATTTGAGGTTGTCACTTATGGGAATATATTGTAATATATATAACAATATAAAAATCCATTTACATTTTAGAAGCATTGATAAGGACATGAATCATTTTTACGGTCTGCAGAGAGGGAAGGGCAGCTGCAAACTTCCTGGCTTAGGAAAATGATTTACCGCCTTTGAGCCATATCGGTGAACGAGAGTAACTGATATCGTCTAAGCTACGTTACAGCTCCAGAGCCATGAGTAATCTACTTATGGGAAATTGGGTGGAATCACGGGTATAACGCACTCGTCCCTTATATAGGGATGGGTGCGTTTTTTTTATATAAAAATATTGCCATGATAAGGACATGAATCATTTTTACGGTCTGCAGAGAGGGAAGGGCAGCTGCAAACTTCCTGGCTTAGGAAAATGATTTACCGCCTTTGAGCCATATCGGTGAACGAGAGTAACTGATATCGTCTAAGCTGCGTTAAAAGCTCCAGAGCCATGAGTGTTTTCTTGCTTATGGGAAATTGGGTGGAATCACGGGTATAACGCACTCGTCCCTTATATAGGGATGGGTGCGTTTTTTTTATATAAAAATATTGCCATGATAAGGACATGAATCATTTTTACGGTCTGCAGAGAGGGAAGGGCAGCTGCGAACTTCCTGGCTTAGGAAAATGATTTACCGCCTTTGAGCTATATCGGTGAACGAGAGTAACTGATATCGTCTAAGCTGCGTTAAAAGCTCCAGAGCCATGAGTGTTTTCTTGCTTATGGGAAATTGGGTGGAATCACGGGTATAAACGCACTCGTCCCTTATATAGGGATGGGTGCGTTTTTTTATTACTAAAAAGGGGTGTTTATGTGATGGGTGAAAAAATGATTAAAGTTCAATTCCCGGATGGTCAGCAAAAGGAATATCCGCAAGGGATGACAGTGGAAAGTGTGGCAGGGTCCATCAGCCCAAGTTTAAGGAAAAAGGCAGTAATAGGAAAACTGGATAAACAACTGGTTGATCTAAGTCACAAGTTGAATAAGGATGCCGAACTGTCAATCTTGAATCTGGATTCGGATGAAGGATTACAAGTTTTGCGACATACATCGGCGCATGTTTTGGCACAGGCTGTGAAAAGATTATACCGAAATGTGGAATTAGGGATGGGGCCAGTCGTAGAAGATGGTTTTTACTATGATTTTAAGTTAGATCATCCTTTGAGCTCAGAAGATTTACAAGCTATTGAAAAAGAGATGGAACATATCATAAGTGAAAATCTGGAAATTAAAAGGATCGAAGTGTCTTATGCAGAAGCTGTGAAGTTATTCCAGGATAGAGGGGAGTCATTCAAACTGGATATAGCAAAGAATATCCCTAAAGATGAAAAACTAACGATCTATCAACAGGGGGAATTCGTCGATCTTTGCAGAGGACCCCACCTTCCATCCACATCATTTGTAAAATCGTTCAAATTGACTCGTGTATCGGGAGCCTATTGGCGGGGAGACAATCAAAATGAAGTTCTTCAAAGGGTGTATGGCGTGGCTTTCCGAAAGAAAAAAGATTTACAGGATCATTTTAAATTCCTGGAGGAGGCGGCCAAACGAGATCACCGCAAATTAGGGAAGCAGTTGGAGTTATTCATGTTTTCGGAGGAAGCTCCTGGAATGCCGTTTTATTTACCGAAAGGACAAATCGTTAGAAATGAATTGGAGAAGTTCTCGCGGGAGATCCAGACTGAAGCTGATTACGACGAAGTTCGGACTCCTTTCATGATGAACCAGCAGTTATGGGAACAATCGGGTCACTGGGATCATTACCATGAGAATATGTACTTCACTGAGGTGGATCAAACAAAATTCGCTATGAAGCCAATGAACTGTCCAGGTCATATGCTTATTTTCAAAAACAATCTTTATTCTTACAGGGATTTACCCATCCGGATGGCCGAGTTCGGTCAAGTCCACCGTCATGAATATAGCGGTGCGTTGAACGGGATGTTGCGGGTCCGTACATTTTGTCAGGATGATGCCCACATTTTTGTTCGGCAGGATCAAATCGAAAGTGAAATTAAACAAGTGTTTCATCTGATTGATAAGGTGTATCGCACTTTTGGTTTCGAGTATTCGGTGGAACTCTCGACTCGTCCAGAGGATTTAATGGGCGAAGATTCCCTTTGGGAAGCTTCTGAAACAGCCTTGAAAAATGTTCTGGAAAGCATCGGGATACATTATCAATTAAATGAAGGGGACGGGGCATTTTATGGACCGAAAATTGATTTTCATATTAAAGATGCATTAAAACGAAGCCATCAATGTGCAACAATCCAACTTGATTTTCAGATGCCCGATAAATTTGATCTGACTTACATCGATGAAAATAATGAAAAGGTTCGTCCTGTCGTCATTCATCGTGCCATATTTGGATCGATCGATCGTTTTTTTGGAATCCTGATTGAACATTTTGCCGGTGCTTTTCCGGTATGGCTTGCCCCCGTGCAAGTACAGATCATCCCTGTCTCACAAGTTCATTTGAATTATTGTTTAAAGGTTCAAAAAGAACTGAAGAATCAAGGCATAAGAGTGAAAATTGATGATCGGAATGAAAAGATGGGGTATAAAGTCAGGGAAGCTCAGATAATGAAAATTCCATATATGCTGGTCCTTGGCGATAAAGAGGAGAAAGAAAATGAAGTGAATGTCCGGAAATACGGGGAACAAGAATTTGAAAATGTCGCAATTGAACGGTTCATCAATAAAATGGTCCAGCAAATAAAAGAACGGAGCATCTAACAAGAAAGGAGCTTAATCCGGAACTCACGAGTAAAAGCACGAAACTCACGAGTAAATGCACGAAATTCACGAGTAAATGCACGAAATTCACGAGTAAATGGGTGGAACTCACGAGTAAATGCACGAAATTCACTAGTAAAGCACGAAACTCACGAGTAAATGCTTGCGTTTCCATAAATACCCATAAAATAAGACAGCCGAATAAATCGGCTGTCTTATTTTATCTACAAATCCATACCCAGCCAACGCCAGGAATGAACTGCTGGAAACAGTTACCCCCCGGGCCACCTTGGCCACCACCTTGGCCACCACCTTGGCCACCACCTTGGCCACCGCCTTGGCCACCGCCTTGGCCACCACCTTGACCGCCACCTTGACCGCCGCCTTGGCCGCCACCTTGGCCACCGCCACCGACAGGGCAGGTTAATCCTAGGTATTGTAATCCGACTATATCTGTATGATGAACCTCATTTGGAATGCCGCCTTCGAGTATCTGTACCATATTAGTAACATTATTTATTCCCATCAAAATAAAGGTGTGCTGGGAGTTACCCCAAAAACCTCTGAAACAATGACCTTGTCGGCCTGCGTTTAAATGTGACTGAATAGTGGCTACTGGTACCAGTGTTTGTACTGGCAGTCTGTCATCATAATAAGGCAAATTAGCATAAGAATTATCATAATAATATGGAACATTATAATTGTAATAACCGTAATTATTATACATTCAAGAAATCCTCCCTTTGTGTTTACCCTTCAGACTATGAACAAAGAGGGGCTAGTGTCCGACATGGACAATTATGGACAATAAAATAGGCGGCCTATTTTATAAAAAGTAAGATAATTATTACGAACTCACGAGTAAAGCATCGAAATTCACGAGTAAATCCTCCAAACTCACGAGTAAATGCCTGAAATTCACGAGTAAAGCACCAAAATTCACGAGTAAATGCTTACATCTCCTTAAATCTTTATGTAAACAAAACTTTGGCTGCCTGGATGGAAAAGTAAATGCCAATCCCTATAAGGGATATTCCTGAAATGATCGAGATGCCCATTAGAATGGGTTTGGATAAGAAACGTCTGAAGGTGCTGGCGATGATGGCCATTGTGAAATCCCAGGCTAAGAGGCCGATAAGGATTCCTGAACTGTATAAAAGTAAATGATCCATATCATATTTTGATGCGGAGTTTGCGAGAATCGATCCATAAATCCCCAGCCAAAACAAAATGGATAAAGGATTCGAAAGGGACATGATGAATCCTGTTAGGAATGAAGAAAAAAGGGAATCTTTTGCTTTTCGTTCATTCACTTCAATCTTACCCGCACTAAGTAGACTTTCGATTCCGGTATAGGTCAGGACGAAAAAGCCAAAGAGCCACAAAAATGTCTTCATGAAGGAGTTGTCCAAAAAGTGGACGACACCGAAAAAGACGAGGGCTATAAAAACAAAATCCGCTAAAATGGCACCCCAGCCAAAAACCCAGGCATGCCAAAAACCTTTCTTGATCCCTTTGTCCAATTGTGCAGCGTTAATGGGACCGATAGGAGCTGCCAGTGATAAGCCCAATAATACATAGCTGAAAAAAACACCCAATTCATCACCTCATCGTTTGTTACATCTTCGTTAATTGAATGTATTCAAACAATTGGACTTGTACCACCTTTTTAGTCCTTTTTTTGAGTGGATATGGTGAATTTAGTCGGGTTTGCTGCACTTGGTAGAGACCCTTTTTGTAACAACAGAGAAAGGTCCTTCATAATGTAATTTAGTCAAATGGAAAGACGTCAAATTAAATGCATGCGCTATGTTCAAAAGGGAATTGGAGGATAATTATGCCGAAATTATCAATGCCAAATAAGTACAAAACAATCCTTGATATCATGCATACTGATATTGCTATTAATGAAATTAAGGATCATTTTGAAGAAAGACTTTCAACTGGTTAAACCTTGTAATCGAGTGACGTTTGAAATGCAGGGAAACCCATTCATTTAAAGAATGGGTTTTTTGGTTTAAAGTAGAATGAATCCATATTTTAAAGTCGAGGCAAACTAGAAGGGGAAGTCCTAAAGGGGTAATTTTGGCACTGAATAAATATTATTGCCCTATAACATAATAATTAAAGACATCTAAAAAATGATGCACAACAAATTGGTTACACAGATAGGTTACCTTTTATTGCTTTTATAATGGATGAGGAGTGTAAGTATGGAAGGTCATGAGGAGCAAAAAAATAATGTAAGCGTGTGGTGTCTCATCAGTATGGCATCGATTCCATTGGTAATGACACTAGGAAATTCAATGCTTATCCCTGTTTTGCCGATTTTCGAGGAAAAGGTGGGAATATCTTCATTTCAATCAAGTATGGTGATTACAAGCTATTCTGTTGCATCTATTTTCTTAATTCCTATTGCTGGTTATTTATCAGATCGATTCGGAAGGAAGATGGTGATCCTGCCAAGCCTTGTCCTTGCCCTAATCGGCGGCTTGATCGCGGGTTATGCATCATGGAAAATGGATGATCCCTATACATGGATCATCATTGGGAGAGTATTGCAAGGGATTGGTGCGTCTGGAGCCTCGCCAATCATTTTGCCTCTAGTGGGGGACCTATACAAGGATGATGATGAAAAAACCAGTTCTTGCCTGGGTATCATTGAAACCTCGAATACATTTGGTAAAGTCCTGAGTCCAATATTGGGTTCCCTTTTTGCCGCATTTATCTGGTTTTTACCATTCTTCTCGATTTCATTCTTCAGTTTAATATCTATTGTCTTGGTCTTTTTCTTTATAAAGGTACCAAAGGAGAAGGATGAACCGAAGAAATTTAAAGAATTCTGGCATGATACGAAAAAAATATTCAAGCAGGAGGGAAAATGGTTATATACAGTTTTCCTGATTGGTGTATTTGTCATGTTGGTTTTGTTCGGTGTTCTTTTCTTTTTGTCTGACAACCTTGAAAAAGTCCATGATTTGCATGGAGTCAAAAAAGGTTTCGTGATAGCGATCCCGCTGTTTTTTCTTTGTGTATCTTCTTATGTTGCAGGGAAAAAAATCAAGGGAGAATTACCAATCATGAAAATGATCATCATGATCAGTATAGCTGTCCTTTCAATCAGCCTTGTTTTTGTCGGTTTTACAAAAGAAAAGGTTTTCCTTCTATTACTCATAACGAGCCTAGTTGGCATAGCAATTGGTGCGTTATTGCCGACACTCGACGCAATCATCACTCAAAATATAAAAAAGGAACAGCGGGGGACGATTACCTCTTTCTACATGTCATCTAGGTTCATCGGAGTTGCCGCAGGCCCACCGGTTATGTCCCTTGTCATGAAAAATCATGTCAATATGACCTATATCATTTCGGGAATCATTGGTATATGCATTGTATTGATTGTTATGAAATTCATTAGTTCAGACAAAAAAGAAGCAGCTGCTAACTAAAAGACTTCGAAAAGCATACTAAGGAAAATTCAAAAAAGCCGGGTTTTTCCACACGGCTTTTTTTGTGTGTAATTCGCGTGAAAAGTGTTATCCCATCTAAATTTTTTTCAGCAAGAGGTTATAGGTGAGGGGGTGTCACATAGAATGTACAAGTTATTAACTAGCTCGAAGGAGTGATGCTTTTTGAGTGTACATTTACTGCTGAGTTATTTTTTCTTGGGGCTTACCCTTGCAGCACCGATTGGTCCGGTGAATTCTGCTCGTATCGATAAAGGGATCAAGAACGGGTTTTGGCATGCTTGGATCGTAGGGGTAGGGTCGATGATCGCAGATGCCTTGTTCATGATTTTAGTGTATGTAGGTATGGTACGGTTTTTAGAAATTCCGATTGTCCAAATCTTTCTATGGCTTTTTGGCGGATTTGTGCTAATTTATTCTGGGGTCGAAAGTGTTTTACGGGTTAATACGATAACATTAAATCAATACAGGAATAGAGATTCTTTATTATCCTGTTTTTTAACTGGTTTCATTATGTCAGTGACCAGCCCATTATCGATTTTATTTTGGTTAGGGATATATGGATCAGTTTTGGCTAAAACAGCTTCAAGTTATGGGACATCCCAACTTTTCATCTATAGCGGGATGATTTTTCTTGGTCTTACCTGCTGGGATTTTTTTGTAGCGGCATTAACGAATGGATTTCGCAGGTTTTTAAATGAAAAAAGCTTAATGGCGATTTCGATCATCTCTGGATTATCATTGGTAGGCTTTGGGGTTTATTTTGCTTATCAAGGTATTTTTGCCATCATATCATAAAGTAAAATGCTTTAGTTTATTACATAAGGTAGGGTATTTGAAAACTTCTTCCTTGCATAATTCATTGTGGCATTATCAACACTATGAATGATGGAAGGGGGTAATGTCATGACGACAAAAGCCAATTGCAGTTCAGCGAAAGGGAAGGCTGTCCAAGATTCTAATGCATCAGGTGAACAACAAGGCGATATGAAATGGTGGCAGCTATCATTGGTCGGTGTAGGCTGTACGATCGGGACAGGGTATTTCCTTGGATCGACTATAGGGATTAAAACGACGGGGCCATCCATTGTATTTTCATTTGTATTGGCTGCACTAGGTACCTACATCGTTTATAATCTACTTGCTAAGATGACAGCTGCCGATCCTCAAGAGGGTTCTTTTTGTTATTATGCCAATAAAGCATTTGGAAGATGGGCTGGCTTTAGCTGTGGCTGGAATTATTGGTCCTCCAATATATTGATCATGGGAAGTCAGCTTACTGCTCTTTCGCTATTATCACAATTTTGGTTCCCTAAAGTACCGCTGTGGCTATTTGCATCAGGTTTTGCCATTGTTTCAATCGTGGTGGTATTGCTGGGAACAAAAGGGTTCGACAGAGTGGAAAACATCCTTGCGGTAATTAAGACAGCAGCGATCGTAATGTTTATCATTATTGCAATATGTGCCGTTTTCGGCTGGTTTGGTCTTAATGGAGGGAAACCGCCCTCATTTCCGAATACGTACAATGAATTATTCCCAAAAGGGCTAAAAGGGTTTTGGACATCCCTTATCTATGCTTTTTATGCGTTTGGCGGCATTGAGGTCATTGGACTGATGGCGATGCAGCTTAAAAAGAAAGAAGATGCTCCAAAGGCAGGGACAATCATGCTTTTGGTTCTTACTATAATATATGTCGTTTCATTGGGGTTAGCCGTGACCATGATATCGTTAGGGGCATTCAGTGAAAAAGAAAGCCCATTCGTTTCGGCATTGGACAGTTATCACCTGACGTTTTTCCCGCACGTTTTTAATGGTGCGATCATCATTGCCGGATTCTCGACGATGACCGCTTCACTATTTGGTGTAACCAATCTATTGGTAACGCTCTCCAATGATGGGAATGCACCCTCGGTATTCATGCAAAAGATCAAGAAATTCAAGGATCTTCCACTGCCCTCACTAGGGCTTGGAGCCCTAGGTCTTTTAGGATCGATCATCACTGCCTTGCTCCTGCCAGGCAAGATTTATGAATACATTACAACATCTGCTGGAATATTACTTTTGTATAACTGGGCATTCATCATTCTTTCTTCATTCAAAATCTTGGAAAATAAGATTTGGAGTAAGATTACGGCCGTTTTCGGACTTCTTCTAATTTTTGCCGCTGTCAGTGGCACGCTGCTTGAAAAAGAAATACGACCAGGGTTTTTCATCAGCCTTTTATTCATCGTGATCATCGGTCTTGCTGCCGTTTTCATGAAGTTCAAGGTTTGGAATAAGAATAAGGCGATGGCCGCAAAAGCCAGTAAATCGGAACTGGATTGAAAAAAAGGAACTCGACTATATGAAGTCGAGTTCCTTTTTATGTGTTGGCGCTAAATCTCAATGATTATCGGAAGGATCATTGGTTTTTTCTTAGTTTGGGTAAAGAGATATTGCCCCAGTTCCTTCTTTATGGTTTGTTTAATGATATTCCATCGGTATATTTTATCACTTTGTAAATCGTTGACCGTTTTCGTAACAAGACGATTTACATGTCTCAGGAGCTCTTCGGAATTTTGAACATATACAAATCCACGGGAAATGGTATCGGGTCCTGATACTATTTTTCTTTCCGTCTTGCTTAGTGTTATGACGATTACGAGCATCCCATCTTCGGAAAGCTGCTTACGGTCCCGCAGAACGATTTCTCCAACATCACCAACGCCCACACCGTCAACAAAGGTATTGCCGGCAGCGACCTTTCTCGTTTGACGGGCGACCGAGTTTTCAATATCAACGACATCTCCATTATTGATGATGAAAGTATTGTCCTTCTCCACCCCGACAGACTCAGCTAGTAGTCGATGTTGGTGCAGCATCCGATACTCCCCGTGAATGGGTATGAAATACTTAGGTTTCATCAGGGTAAGCATGAGCTTTAACTCTTCCTGATAGGCATGTCCGGAAACATGCATGCCTGTTACAGTCCCAGATCCGTAAATGACTTTGGCCCCCAGTTGAAACAGGTTGTCGATGATGCGTGAAACATCGCGTTCATTTCCCGGTATTGGAGTGGAGGCAAGAATCACGGTATCACCAGCTAATATACTCATATCCCGATAATTCGAACTGGAAAGGCGAGACAGAGCAGCAAACGGCTCTCCTTGACTTCCCGTACATAAAACCGCGACTCTTTCAGGAGCATAATTATCGACCTCATGTGCTTGGATCAGCATCCCCTCAGGAACGTCGAGGTAGCCGCGCTCGATGGCAACGGATACGACGTTCACCATGCTCCGTCCCAGTAAGACCAATTTTCGGTTTGTCTTCTGAGCAGCGTTCACCACTTGTTGAACGCGATTGACGTTTGAAGCGAAGGTTGAAAGAAAAACTTTCTGTTTAGCCTGCATAAAGGCTTCTTCAATATGGCTGCCAACCAGATGCTCCGAGGGACTTGAGCCGGGACGTTCTGCGTTCGTGCTTTCAGATAATAAAACCAGTACACCTTCACTCCCGATTTTCGCCATTTTATGAATATCAGGATACTGATCATTCATGGGAGTCAAGTCAAATTTAAAGTCCCCTGTATGAACGACCGTGCCTTCCGGAGTATGCATGGTGACTCCAAGGCAATCGGGTATACTATGATTCGTTTTGAAAAAGTCCAGACGCAACCCCCCGAACTCCAACTTTGAATCCGAGTCGATCTGGATCAATTCAGTATCACCCAAAAGGTTATGTTCTTTTAATTTCAATTCAATCAAACCAAGTGTTAAACGTGTGGCATAAATCGGTACATTCAATTTTTTCAAGAAATAGGGGATACCGCCAATATGATCTTCATGCCCATGAGTCACAATTAAAGCCCGGATCTTCTCCTTATTTTCCTGAAGAAAGGTAATATCAGGAATGATCAAATCGACTCCTAATAAACTTTCATCAGGAAACTTTGCACCACAGTCAATAATGACCAAATCGTTTGAATATTGAACCACATACATGTTTTTACCGATTTCATTCACTCCGCCTAGAGCCAGTATGGACAAAATATTTTCATTCACACTCAAATAGCTAGACCTCCCTTTAATATATTAAAGATAGTGTTTCCTTAGGCCCCTCTTATAAAACCAACTTCTTTTTTAAAATGACTTCCCAAGCAATTTAAAACCAAACCTGAAAGGGAGGAGGTCTGAGAAACATGCGTTAACAAGCTACTAATGCTCATAAAAAAAACACCTACCGTTTTCAGTAGGTGCATGAGTAAACCATTCCATCCTCATTAGAGAAGAATCCGCTCTCGTTCCTTCATTGGCTCAAGCAAGAGTTGATGCTTTCCTCAAAAGTCTCAATGTATCCTTGGACCTGCGCTGCATATTGAGTCTTTAAAGAGTTCAGCAAACTTTCTATCAAAAATTTTCGCGGTTTGTCTGACTGCATCAGCTCATCTTGAATAAAATCGACCAATTCCATCGCTTTTGTTCGATCTTCACCGCAAGGAAAAGCTTTGTTTATCGCTTTTTTCAATTCCGTGGTGGCGTCCAGCAAATCATTATGGCAAGGATCAAGATGGTTTTTAAAGTTGGGAAACCACGTGTCCATTAGTTCCGGATCAAGAATCTGTTCTCCGCTTTCAGCCACTTCATTGACTAAATGGACAATTCGGTTCATGCAATAGCGGATAATTTGTATGTCCGGTGTACCAGCCGCATTAGCACGATAGCTAAAATGATTCATGTGGGTCATCATCGAATGAAAGATAATGACGCTATCTAAAAGAAAGGGTTTTTTGCTTTCCCCGAATATATCGAGAAACCGGTTATACATCCAACGTATGCTCAACAATAGCGTCTGATTGATGAATTGTTTTAATTCTTCATCGTTGGAGACACGGACTTCTTCGATCAGGATAAGCAATTTGCTTTGCTTGTTCACCATCATCTGCAGTTCGAGTTGCTGGATGAAAATTTCGATATTGGTTGAATCTTGATCAATCAACAGTTTCTCCCGTTCGTGGCGAATCCTTGTATAGACGGAGCGGAAAATGGCTATAAATAATTCACCCTTCGAAGGGAAATAATTATAAAATGTACCTTTTGAAATACCGCTGCCGTCTAGAATGTCCTGAATGGAGGTGGCTTGGTAACCTTTATCAATAAACAGCTTATGAGCCGTATCGATGACATTCTGCCTTCGATTATTCATCATATCACCTAATTTTCATTATACTGCTTGTATAATGTAATCGTACTCTATTTTCCATCACAGCACAAACCCTTATTTTAACCAGTAAATATTTATTGCAAAAAATGAACTAGGGGTATATTATTGATTTTATGAGATTGGGTTATACCTATCGTACAATTAAATGAACCAATAGTTTGAATGGAGGAATAGATAAAAAGTGAGTACTGCACAAACAACTGAAAAAAAGGGTTCGTATGGCATTTTGATCATACTGATGGTCGGGGCGTTTATATCGATACTGAATTCAACCCTTTTGAATATTGCACTGCCATCAATCAAAATAGACCTGGGGATTGAGACTTCCACAGTACAATGGTTGACGACGGGCTACATGCTAGTGAACGGAATCTTGATTCCGACAACAGCTTTCTTAATAAGAAAATATTCGGTGCGTAATCTGTTCCTGACAGCCATGCTCCTATTCTCAATCGGGACGATCGTTGCAGGTGTTGCGCATGCATTCCCGTTATTATTGAGCGCACGTATGGTTCAGGCTGCAGGTTCTGCAATTATGATGCCGTTATTAATGAACGTGCTTTTAACTGCATTCCCTGTTGAAAAACGGGGCTCGGCAATGGGATTATTCGGTTTAGTCATGATGTTTGCCCCTGCAATCGGGCCGACGCTTTCAGGCTGGATCATCGAACATTATGATTGGAGAATGCTATTCCATTTCATTACTCCGCTAGCTTTACTAGTGCTTATTCTCGGCTTCTTTAAACTTAAAGACAAAAAGGAAAAAGTCGATATTAAAATTGATAAATTATCGGTCGTTCTTTCAAGCTTAGGCTTTGGCGGCTTGCTTTATGGATTCAGTTCCGCAGGCAGCAAGGGGTGGGATAGCCCTTGGGTATATGGAACATTGATTGTCGGTGCCATTTCCCTGATCCTTTTCATTACACGCCAGCTTAAAATGGAAACGCCGATGCTTGAATTCAAGATTTTCAAACATCCGATGTTCGCTTTATCCGCAACGATTTCAATCGTGTTGAATATGGCCATGTTCTCGGCGATGATCTTAATGCCGATGTATACACAAACGGTCCGTGGCATTTCACCATTCGATTCAGGATTATTGATGCTGCCCGGTGCACTATTGATGGCCCTCATGTCACCGATTACCGGTAAGCTCTTCGATAAATTCGGTGCGCGCATACTTGCTTCAACCGGTTTGTTTATTACTGTGGTGACGACGTATTTCTTCAGTAAATTATCAATGGATACTTCTTATACACATATTGTGATTCTGTATTCCGTCCGTTTATTCGGTTTGTCCATGGCCATGATGCCGATCATGACAAATGGATTGAACTCGCTGCCAGCCCGTATGAACCCGCATGGTACAGCCATGAATAACACGCTGAACCAGATTTCAGGCGCAATCGGTACAGCATTGCTTGTTACGGTCATGTCAAACCATGCCGCTTCTTCCGGTGAGGATTTAATGACCAAAGCGATGAGCAAATTAACAAGCCAGCCCACTGCCGAGATGATGGAACAAATGCAGGCCCAAATCGGAATGCAGGCGATGCTCGATGGAATTAACTTCTCCTTCTTTGTATCTACCTTCATTGCTGCTGTGGCACTGATTCTGACATTATTCATTAAGCGTGCATGGCCGGCTGAAGAAAAACCAGCTGTGAAAGAAGATCAAACCGCTTAAAGGAAACAATCAAAAAGCCCCTATGTCACCTGAATACTCAGGCAGCATAGGGGCTTTGTTTAAACTTCAGCCGATTTAGTTTGGTTTATCACCAAATTTAAAACCCCGGATGGAAATAATTCGAACAATCCATAAGCCTCATCCGTTAGTATGTTTTTTCCGTGAGTTCACTTCTGACTTTATGTATGCAAAAAAGCGCAGTGCCATTGGCACTGCGCTCTTTTACATCAGGATGTCACTTCATCTGAAGTCGTCTTTGCATGCTGGATATGACTCGCTATCCAGCCAATGATCGCTGCAGAAACGAGATAGGCAAGTAAGATCCAAATCTGCGTTCGCAAGTTTTCCCAGCCGCCTAATGAGATGACCTCTTGAAGCTCCTTTAGTGAGTGGGCCATTGGCAAAAATTGACCGATTTTCGTCAATATCGACATGCCCAGTTCGCCTGGGAATGTTCCGCCGCAGGTAGCCAATTGGAATACGAGAAGGGTCACGGCTGCGAATTTGCCGATCACTCCGAATACGGTCACCAACATAAGAATGAACGTCATGAAGGTAAATGAAACGATAATGCTTGATAGAATGAATACAGGGATACTGGCCACATGTAAATGGAATCCAAGCAGGACGACTGCATCCACTAGAAGTGCCTGAATCAAGCCGATTACATATACCAGCCCCAGTTTATTCGTGAAATGGACGGTTCCGGTAACCTTAAGATTCTGCCTGCGGCCAAGCGGCAAGATATTGGAAGCCATGATGCCGCCTACATAAAAGGCCAATGACAGAAAATAAGGCGCAATCCCGGTTCCATAGTTAGGAACTTCCGACAGATTGGATTGGACCAATTGCACGGGTTCAGAGAACATCGAGGTGGTCGAATCGTCGTACTGAAGACTGGCCGTTTTATCCGCAGCTTCATTTAGCTTGGAAGATAACTTGTTTGAACCCGTTTCCAATGAAGCCAGTCCGTCTTGAAGTTCCGTCGATCCGCTGGCTAGTCGGCTGCTGCCGTCAGCTAGTGAATCGATTCCGGTATTTAAAGTGGAAAAACCATTAGTCCATTTAGAGAATCCATTCGAGAATTCTTCAGACCCCTCGTTCAATTGCTTAGCACCCGAGGTAGCTTGTGCCATTTTATCACCAAAGGTTTTCATTCCCGATTGAATGGTGCCTTGGCCATCTGCCACTTTAGCTGCACCTTCGCCCAATTGCTTTTGTCCGGCATTTAAAGTGATGGCTGCTTTTGATAAGCCTTCTGATAGGGCAAGGATTTGCTTGAAGTCTTGATCCTCCATTGCATCGGGATGACTTTTGATATAGGCATCCAATTGTTTCTTAAGAGTATTCGCTGTATCGGCAGCCTGTTCTTGCCCTTGCATCAATTTTGCATTTCCGGCTGACCAGTTCTCAACACCCTGACTTACTTCATTCATTCCATTTTCCAATGAGTGATGTCCATCCGTTAGCTGCTTCATGCCGGAATACAAGTTCTGGGAACCTGATGTTAATCCTTCCGCACCATCAGCCAAGGCTTCTTGTCCATTCAAGAGCATGGTACTGCCTGATTGCAGCTTCTGGGCACCATCATTCAAATCCTGAATGCCATCAGTCAATTTCTCACTGCCGCTTTTCGCATCTGCCGTTCCAAGATGAAGCTCTTCCGCTCCATCCCCGGCATCCGCCAAGCCTTTAGAAACGTCCTGGAATTTCGAAAGGATGCCTTCCGAATATACCTTTGTAATGCTTGCGTTGATTTTTGCAGTCATCTTTTCAACAGCAGTTGTGCTGATTTGTGAGGCAACGAAGTTCTTACCTGGATTGACCGTATATAAAAGTTTGGCCGTTTCCGGTTTTTCATCCATTAGTGTCGTGACATTTTTCGAAAAATCATCCGGAATCGTGACAACCATATAATAGGTACCTTCTTCAAGGCCTGTGTTAGCCTCCTCTGCCGAAACAAAGTGAAAGTCCAATTCTTTCTGCTTCTTCAATTGTTTAACGAAATCATCTCCAGCCTCGATTGGCTTATCGTCCATTTCCGAACCATTATCGAGATTGACCACCGCTACCGGGAGCTGATCCAACTTTCCATAAGGGTTCCAATATCCTGCCAAGAAGAAACCTGAGTAAATTAAAGGAACGACTAAAAGGAAAATCAATGCGATTCTCCCGTGTTTATGTTTCCACATTGCTGTTATATCATGAAGTACAAGTTGTAAACCTTTCATTATAGAGCCTGCCCTTTCTAACTAAATGAGATTATTTCATCATAAAGGCTTTTTAAGATACTGTATAATACATAAATGATTATGTAATAATAGATTTAAATCTATGTGAAAAGAGTGGGAAAATGGAAATTTTACAGCTGAAGTACTTTCAAACCGTAGCACGACTGGAACATATGACGAAGGCTGCGGAACAGCTTCAGATTGCACAGCCATCCCTCAGTAAAACCATATCCCGCCTAGAAGAGGATTTGGGAGTCGCACTCTTCGATAGGGAACACAGGAAAATCAGGCTCAATGCAGCCGGAAGAATATTCTTGAACCGGGTCGAACGGGCTTTCGCGGAACTGAACGAAGGAAGGCGCGAAATAGAGGAATTAACAGATCAAGACCAAAAGAACATCACATTGGCCGTTACCATTCCCAGGGTCCTGCCTGATTTATTGGGTACATTTTTATCTCAAAACCCGGATGTCCGTTTTCAACAATTCCTAAAATCCATATCATCCATGAAACAGCTACTAATTGAAGGGGAAATCGATTATTGCATATCATCCGTTCCAATTGAAGGCCCCGAATTAAAGTGGGAACCGCTGATTACCGAAGAAATATATCTGATCGTGCCTCCAAATCACCGGCTGGCAGGCAGGGAAAGCATTCAACTTCATGAAGTGAAAGATGAACCATTCATAAGTATGAACACAGGCTTCGGGTTCCGTAACCTAACCGACCAATTTTGCCTCGAAGCTGGATTTGTCCAGCACATCGCATTCGAAGGAGATGAACCTGCTGTCATCTCGGACCTTGTCAGGAAAGGATTGGGCGTCGCCTTCGTATCCGAATTGACATGGCTCCACCAAACCGGATCATTATCCCATAAAATCCGGATAACCGAGCCTGCCTGTCAAAGAACCATTGGGCTCGGCTGGTCAGAAAAACGCTACTTCACACCAGTAGCCAAGCAATTTCGTTTATTTGTAATGGATTACTTCGCTGCTGTCAACTCTGCTAGGCTGATGGGTGAATAATAGGACAGAGGCAGGATTGACCGTGCGAAGGTCGAATTAATCGGACATAGGACGGAATAAATGAGTGAAGGTCGAATAAATCGGAGGAGGGCCGGAATAAAAGGGATGAGGGCCGGAATAGAAGGTGCGAAGGGCGAATAAATGGGTGGAGGCATAAAAAGTATAATTTAATTATGGTGAACATAGTATTTTAGGAGGTTTTTATTAAATAGATCGGGTTCAAAATGACAAATCCGATCCTAGGAGATGAATGGAGATGGAAGTACGGGTTAATCAAATTGAGTTGAATGGCCTCACTTTTCAATATCGGGAGAGTGGGGAACGTTCCGCACCACCGCTTGTCGCCCTTCACGCGCTGGGGAAAAGTGCAGAATCATGGGATCACGCGGCGGCCGTATTAGGGGAAAATTATCGCGTATTAGCTTTAGATCAACGGGGTCACGGTGGGAGTTCGAGAACTGATACATACAGTTTTGAATTGATGTGCGATGATTTGCTTCATTTTGCGGATGCTATGAATTTGGGAAGGTTTTCGTTAATGGGGCATTCCATGGGGGGAACGGTTTCCTATCTTTTCTCTCAAACTTATCCTTCTAGGATAGAAAGGTTGATAGTCGAAGACACGCCTCCTCCTTTTTCGGATAAACCAATCGAATTTCCTTCCAGACCTTCTGGCCCTCTGCCGTTTGATTGGAAGGTGGTGCCTTCGATTCTACAGCAACTGAATGAACCCAATCCCGAATGGTGGGCGCGTCTTACTGAGATTACCATGCCAACTCTTGTTATAGGCGGTGGGGCGAGTCATATTCCCCAAAACAAATTACAGGAAGTTTCCGAGCTTATTCCGAATTGTGAATTGGTGACGATAGAGGACGCCGGGCACTTTGTGCATGATGATAATTTACCAGCTTTCTTAGCTGCCGTGAGAAGTTTTCTTATTTCGTGAATCCACCTACTTATAAGGCCCTTTTAATAGATAAATGATTAAATTCCATCCAAATAGCATTTTGAGGGAGGGCTGCCAATGCAGCCCTCTTATTTTTGCCTGGAATCTTTCAATGTTTGGTTTATTTTATAAACGGCGTTTACCGGCTTATTATTAATGATTTCCAGAAGCTGTTCAGCCATATAGTCAGCGCTGTATTTAAATCCAGTGTTGACCCATTCGATTATCATGCCTAAAATCGCGTAAGCTTGGTAACTGGAGGCAAGTTCTGTATTGATCTTTGGGTTCGGCCGATAATCTTCTAGGTCCTCTAAAGGGAGTTTCTTTAATTCATTACAAATCCTTTCTAGTAATTTTGGCCATGCATTCGACTTTAGAATGAGGGTATAAATGTTTGCATAGTTAGCTACATGTTCAAATATTTTGATGACGGAAGCCGTCAGTTCATTGATGGTGAAAGTATCCACATCTTTATAAGGTTCCCGGTAAGATATGATCAAATCAGCTATGACATCCTCCATGACCTCTTCAAGCAGTTCCTCTTTGTACTGATAGTGTTTATAAAATGTACCCCGATTAAGATCGGCGAGTTCTACAATGTCAGTAATCGATATCTCCCTGAAATCCTTATTTTGCATTAATGATATGAGGGATTCTTTTAAAGCCTTTTTGGATTTCCTGATCCTTCTATCAATCCCAGTGTTATTATTAGACATTTTCTTCACCCTTTGTTCGTTATTGTACTTTTGATAAACAATATAACTCTTTCTGTTCATTGTTCAACATCGAGGTCATCATTTGCTGATTGTATAAGCCTGCTGAAACTAATTATACTATAAGGGAAGGTAGTTAATGAACATCTGTACAATAAGTATCACTTCACTAGAATGAATGGGGGAGTTTGAATGAAATTACAAGACAAGGTTGCAGTAGTGACTGGCGCAGCATCAGGCATGGGGAAACAAATTGCTATAGATTATGCTAGAGAAGGTGCTAAAGTCGTTGTATCGGATTTAAATCTCGATGGTGCGAATGCAACGGTAGAAGAAATAAAAGCGAATGGCGGAATGGCATTTGCCATTAAAACGAACGTAGCGGTAGAAGAAGATATTCAACATTTGATCGATACCACGGTCAGTACGTATGGTACGGTTGATATTTTGGTGAATAATGCAGGTATCATGGATGGCATGGAACCTGCCGGGGATATAGAGGATTCTGGATGGGATCGGATTTTTGCAATTAACACGACAAGCGTCATGCGTTCGACTAGAAAGGTTTACCAATCTTTTTAGAAAAACAAAAAGGGGTCATCATCAATATTGCTTCTGCTGGCGGTTTATATGGTGCTCGAGCAGGCGCAGCATATACTGCCTCTAAACACGCAGTGGTCGGGTTCACAAAAAACACGGGCTTCATGTATGCAGATAAAGGCATTCGCTGCAATGCAATAGCACCAGGTGGAGTTGAAACCAATATTGGTTCCAGCATGACGAATATCAATAAGTTTGGCGCATCCCGCCAACAACTGGGTATGGCTATCAATCCACGCAATGGCAAACCTGAAGAAATCGCTAAAGTGGCTTTGTTCCTTGCTTCTGACGATTCTAGTTTTGTTAATGGTACTGTCATCACGGCAGATGCTGGCTGGAGTGCTTATTAAGCCGTAGATTAAAAAGAGGATGGTCAAAAACTAGGTGAATATGCATGCATTCCTGCCAATAAGCAGGGGTGCATTTTTTTGAGTGGGTCATTGGCAGGTTCATTGGATGGGGATTTTGGTGTTAGTTAGACAATTTGCAAGAGGAAGGTTTCGACTTCATTCGGGAGTCCTGACATTGTCATTTCAATCGAACTGGATAAGTGGGGGCTGGATAGTTCAACTACTATCCAGTTTTTCTCAAAAAGAATTATGCTATCAATTGGATTTAAAAGATGAGTTGAACTCTGAAATCTTGGAAGCAAAATTGGTTCCCTGAAAAAATCCACTTTTCCTATTAAATTGGATCATTGAGTGATCCATTAGTTTGCTGCGTCCTCACAAACGATATATTATTTTGCGTGAGAATATTGAAGGACTTTCTGACGAACGTAATCAAGGTGCTTGTACATTTGGTTGAATGCTTCATGGGGATCATGTGCTGCAAGTGCCGCATAGATTGCTTTATGATATTTTACAGTCAATTCCCGTTCCCTGAATTGAATCAGGCTGTTTATTTTATTATGGGTAATCAATAAGGAATCGATCATCCCTTCGATAATGGGATTGTTCGCGCTTAAAGCAATGATTTTGTGGAATTCTTTATCAGCCTCTCCATAATCGTTGTCTTCACTATTGGCAATCGTGTCGATCGTAACTTGTAATTTCCCCAGTTGTTCATCGGTGATCTTCTCGGCAGCCATTGTTACCAATCCCAATTCCAATGCCATTCGTGCTTCGATAATCGCTGGTAAATTATCGGTAGCCAGCGCCAGCATGACAGAGAATGGATGAGTTCCGATTTTATCGTTAAAAAAGGTTCCTTCACGTGTTTTCCGTGTTATGACACCCAGGGTATCAAGTGCACTGAGCGCTTCCCGTAAAACCGGCCGGCTTACTTCAAGTTCTTTCATAAGTTCCATTTCAGGAGGCAGTTTGTCACCCGCTTTCATTTGTCCAGTGACGAGCAGATGCACAATTTGATCCACTACTTGTTGTGAAAGAGTGTTGCGATGTACCGATTGTACGCCTAATTTCTTTGACGATTCTTCCATTATGTAACCCCTTTTCTGTGACTTCCTATATGTATTCCTACTGTAAGACTAATTATATAATATAATAAACTTATTTGCATGTAGACCTATGTCCAAAAAAAGTAAAATGCGCCGCTCTTAAGAGAGTGACGCATGCATTCCTTTAAAAAATCATCTGACAAGGCAAGGTGATTTTGGATTGAACTTCCATCCGGAGACCAGGTATTGCATAGCGATTGAATCATCACGGGCACCAAGCCCTTTTTGTTTATAAAGCTGATGCGCCTTCTCGATTTGTTCCATATCCAATTCAATTCCAAGTCCGGGTTTGGAAGGAACATCCACCATTCCGCCGACAATTTTAAAAGGTTCTTTTGTTAAGCGCTGACCATCCTGCCAAATCCAATGGGTATCGATCGCAGTGATTTTGCCTGGCGCTGCTGCTGCAACGTGTGTAAACATGGCAAGTGAAATGTCAAAGTGATTATTGGAGTGGGATCCCCATGTCAATCCCCATTCGTTGCACATTTGAGCGACACGGACGGAGCCTTGCATCGTCCAAAAATGCGGATCGGCAAGAGGGATGTCCACGGATTGAAGTTGAATGGAATGCCCCATTTGCCTCCAGTCCGTTGCAATCATATTCGTTGCGGTGGGAAGACCCGTTGCGCGCCTGAATTCCGTCATGATCTCCCGGGAGGAAAAACCGTTTTCCGCTCCGCATGGATCTTCCGCATAAGCTAAAACATGATGCTGATCCCGGCAAAGCTTAATCGCATCCTCCAGCAGCCAGCCGCCATTTGGATCAAGGGTGATCCTGGCTTCAGGGAAGCGTTCCGCAAGTGCCGTCACCGCTTCGATTTCTTCTTCCCCGCGCAAAACCCCGCCTTTCAATTTAAAATCATTGAATCCATAGCGAGTGTGGGCAGCTTCTGCCAAGCGGACAATCGATTCGGGTGTCAGTGCTTCCTCATGACGGAGGCGGATCCAGTCATCTTCCGCTTCAGGTTCGCTTAAATAACCAAGATCTGTTTTATTACGGTCACCTACATAAAATAAGTAGCCCAGCATTTCCACCTTATCGCGTTGCTGTCCTTCGCCGAGAAGGGCTGCGACTGGAACCCCCAAGTATTGGCCAACTAAATCGAGAAGTGCCGCTTCCAATGCTGTTACGGCATGTATGGCAATACGGAGATCAAACGTTTGAAGGCCGCGCCCTCCTGCATCCCGGTCCGCAAACTGCTTACGGATGGTATTTAGAATGTTGTTGTATGTCCCGATGGACTGGCCGACAACCAATTGTTTGGCATCTTCGAGTGTCTGGCGAATTTTTTCGCCTCCAGGAACTTCACCTACACCCGTATTACCCGCATTGTCTTTTAGAATGACAATGTTCCGGGTGAAATAAGGAGCATGGGCGCCGCTCAAGTTCAGAAGCATGCCGTCATGGCCCGCAACTGGAATGACGCTCATTTCTGAAATGACCGGTGTGCCGATTTTTACATTATCCTTAAGCAATTGATTGTTCATAATTTTTCCCCCTACTAGAATATTTAATTGACTATGATTTTAACTCGACACGTTTAATTTCACCAACTAGGAATAAATAACTTAAAATCGCGACAAGAGCATTAGCACATACGAAGACTAGCGCCCCATTGAACGACCCTGTCGTGGCAATGATATATCCGATGATAATCGGTGTTGTAATGCCTGCAATGTTACCGAATGTATTGAAAAGCCCCCCGCTAACACCGGACATTTCTTTTGGTGAGGTATCGGCCACTACCGCCCAGCCGAGTGCCCCAAATCCTTTACCGAAAAACGCAAGGGCCATAACGAAAATAACAACCCATTCCGTATCTACATAGTTTGCAGCCACCAAGCTCATCGATAGAATCATCCCAACAACGATTGGCACTTTTCGGGCGACAGTCAATGAGAATCCCTTCCGTAACAAGAAATCCGAGAATGTCCCTCCGAGAATGCCGCCAAAGAATCCACAAATGGCTGGAAGGGAAGCAACGAATCCAACTTCAAGAATGGTCATGCCTCTTTCTTGCACAAGGTACACAGGAAACCATGTCAGGAAAAAGTACGTTAACGTTGTAATGCAATATTGTCCGAGGTAAACACCCAGCAGCATACGGTTCGATAAAAGCTGCTTAATATGATTCCAGTTGACGCCTTTCTTTCCCTCCTTATGTGTAATGGTTTGATCCATATTGATCAAAGCGCCGCCTGCTTCGATATATTCAAGCTCAGCTTTGTTGATACGCGGATGTTCCTTTGGACTATAAAGCGTTTTCATCCAGATGAAAGCAACGATGATTCCTAAAGCGCCCATAAAGAAGAAGACGTATTCCCAACCAAATTTATACGTAATGTAACCCATGATCGGTGCAAAGAGAACAGTTGCAAAATACTGGGCGGAATTGAACGTGGCAGCCGCGGTTCCGCGTTCATGGCTTGGGAACCAGGTAGCAACGATTCGGCTGTTGGCCGGGAAGGAAGGGGCTTCTGCCAATCCAACTAAAAAACGGAGTCCGAACAATACCATGACCGCTGTTCCGGCAGAACCGAAAAATCCGAGGAATCCTTGTAAAAGCGTAAAGGTAGACCATAGCATGATACTCCAAAAGTAAACTCTTTTTGAGCCAAAACGGTCTAAAAGCCAACCACCTGGAATTTGTCCAGCTACATAAGACCAAGCGAAAGCGGAGAAAACATAGCCCATCATGACTGAATCGAGACCAAGCTGACCAGACATGTCCGTACCCGCGATTGATAGCGTCGCACGATCCGCATAATTCAGGGCGGTGACCATAAAGAGCATAAAGACAATGAACCATCGTGTGCGTGTTTTTTTCTGTGCACTTGGCAGTATAGGAGATGCTTGAAAAACTTTTTCTTCTGCGTTCATATACTCACTCCTTAAACGTATTTTATTTTCTTGATACCGCTTACAATGTGTTCGCTTCCCCCCTTTGCGAAAATTCTTACTATTTAGTTTTGTCCAATGGTAAGACAAATGAAATTGTTTGTCAATGTGTTTTTTATAAATTCGTTTTTACATTTTAGCTCCTTAATTATCTATTTTTTTTGTATATATTAGAAGCAAAATTATTGAGGTATGATTTGATGTCGCATTTTTCAGAAAATAAAAAATATACGATTGACCATTTGGTGTATTTGTCTTACAATAAAACAATAATACACAAGGAGGAATGGATAATGAATAAGATTCGCAAAGCACCTAAAGGGATCCTAGGTTTTCCCGTGGCTCCATTCACGACGAGTAATAAGCTTGATGAACAAGCACTCGCCCAAAATATCCAATTTTTAATAGATGAAGGCCTAGAGGCCATTTTCGTGGCATGTGCGGCAGCAGAGTATCCATCGTTAAGTAAAGAGGAATATGAAGTGATGGTGGATGTGGCCGTATCCGTCACGGGTGGAAAAGTACCTGTATACACAGGGGTAGGGGGGAACATTCAAACTTCCCTGGAACTTGCCAGAATATCAGCAGATAGAGGGGCGGATGGTTATTTAATATTGCCACCATATCTCGTTACTGGAGAACAGGCAGGTCTGGCGGCTTATTTCAAAGCCATCGCAGAGAGTACAGACTTAAATTCGATTGTATATCAGCGTGATAATGTTTCCCTTTCAATTTCAACTTTGGAAGCGCTTGCGGAGGTCCCGCAGGTGGTCGGCGTCAAAGATGGTCTAGGCAATATGGAGTTGAATGGACTGCTTACACAAACCTTCGGAAAACGTTTCGGCTGGCTGAACGGAATGCCGCTTGCGGAAGTTACCATGTCGGCCTATGTTCCACTTGGCTTTGACTCATACTCATCTGCGATATCCAATTACATCCCGCACATCTCACGAAAATTCTATAATGGCATTTTGAGTGGAGATCAAGAAACGGTCAATGAAATTTACCAACAGGTCATCATGCCGATCAACAACATTCGCCGTCAGCGAAAAGGGTATGCCGTCTCTCTCATTAAAGCAGGTATGGAGATCATGGGAATGCCGGTTGGGCAAACAGTCAGATTACCGATTCTTCCGGTTGAAAAAGAACATTATGCAGAAATGCAAACGATATTAGAGAATGCCTTAGATCGTTTTCCAAAAGAAACAACCATCCAATCAATCTAATAAAGGCGGGATTATATATGATAACTACAGTTCAAACAAAAACGTATCTAAATTATATTAATGGTGAATGGGTTGCTTCCATTTCAAATGAAGTTGAAAAAAGTTTAAACCCGGCAGATAAACAGGCCATTGTCGGATATGTACAAAAGTCTACTAAGGATGACTTGAACCTGGCTGTGGAAGCTGCAAAAAAGGCAAAAGATAAGTGGCGCAAACTAGCTGGATCTGAGCGCGGGGAGTATCTATATAAAGTAGCTCAAATTCTTGAAAAGCGGATTGATGAAATTGCTGAATGTGCAACACGGGAAATGGGTAAGACCTTTGCTGAAACAAAAGGGGAAACGGCACGCGGCATTGCGATCCTGAAATACTATGCAGGAGAAGGAATGCGTAAAGTGGGTGATGTCATTCCATCCACCGACAGTTCAGCGCTAATGTTCACGACGCGCATCCCGCTTGGTGTAGTGGGCGTCATTACACCTTGGAATTTCCCAATCGCCATCCCAATCTGGAAGATGGCTCCTGCTCTTGTATATGGGAATACGATTGTGGTGAAGCCCGCAACCGAGACGGCCATCACCTGTGCGAAGATTATGGAGTGTTTTGAAGAAGCCGGTTTACCGGCGGGTGTAATCAATATGGTCACAGGGCCGGGCAGTGTCATCGGGCAGGGCATCGCCGATCACGAAGATATTAACGGCATTACCTTTACCGGCTCAAACGGCGTTGGTAAAAGGATTGGACAAGCGGCGTTAGCACGTGGAGCGAAATACCAGCTTGAAATGGGTGGGAAAAACCCGGTAATCGTAGCAGCGGATGCGGATCTTGATCTGGCTGTGGAAGCAGTCATTACAGGTGCGTTTCGTTCAACGGGGCAAAAGTGTACAGCGACAAGCCGTGTCATTGTTGCTGCAGAAGTTTATGAAGAGTTCAAGCGGATGCTGGTGGAAGAAACGAAAGGCATTTCCATCGGGGATGGATTGGACAGCGGGACATGGATGGGGCCATGTGCTAGCGAAAATCAATTAAATACGGTTCTTTCCTATATCGAAAAAGGAGTGCAAGAAGGCGCTACCCTTCTAATTGGCGGAAAGCGTGCTGAAGAAGGCCCTCAGGCAAATGGCTTTTATGTAGAGCCGACGATTTTTGATAACTGCAAGTCAGAAATGGCAATTGTTCAAGAGGAAATTTTTGGTCCAGTGATTGCCATAATGAAAGCTGATTCAGTTGAAGAAGCCCTGCATCTTGCGAACAGCGTGGAATACGGCCTTAGTGCTTCGATTTTTACAGCCAATATCAAACATTTGCTCTCATTTGTTAACGATATGGAAGCGGGATTGATCAGGGTCAACGCGGAAAGCGCAGGCGTTGAATTACAGGCGCCATTTGGTGGCATGAAAAACTCCAGCTCCCACTCCAGGGAACAAGGGGAAGCAGCAAAAGAGTTTTTTACATCGATTAAAACGGTGTTTGTCAAATAAGGGGAAAAGAAGAAGTGTGTGTGTTACCATTTTATTAAACTGATATTATATCGGAAATAATAACTGGCCCGTGAATCTTTGTTAGCTTTCTTATAATGAAGGGAGTGGTAAAGTGGATACGAAAATGCAACTCACGGAGGTACCGCTTTATATTAAGGTAAATACGATAGACAATGTCGCCATTGTGGTTAATACTGGGGGCTTGAATCAAGGAACCCTTTTCCCTTGTGGGCTAGAATTGAAAGAAAGAATTCCACAAGGACATAAAGTAGCATTAATGGATATAGACAAGAATGAAGCCATCATCCGCTATGGAGAAGTTATCGGCCATGCAGCTGAATCAATCAGGAAGGGCAGTTGGATTCATGAGTCATTGGTGATACTGCCGGCATCCCCGGATTTAAAGGAATTAACGGTAGCAAATGATATACCTAAAACTTTACCACCACTTGAAGGATATACATTTCAAGGATTTCGCAATGAAGATGGCAGTGTTGGAACTAAGAACATATTAGGCATTACAACTAGCGTTCAATGTGTAGTAGGCGTTCTGGATTTCGTGGTGAACCGCATAAAAAAAGAGATTCTCCCGAAGTATCCCAATGTTGAAGATGTTGTCGCTTTGAATCACAACTATGGCTGTGGAGTCGCAATCAATGCACCGGAAGCAGTTATTCCCATTCGTACGATTCAGAACCTGGCGAAACACCCAAACTTCGGCGGTGAAGCCTTGGTAGTTGGATTGGGCTGTGAAAAGCTTTCCCCAATGAGAATAAATCCAAGCGGAGACGACTCGGATATCATTTCACTTCAGGATCAGCAGGGATTTGCGGGAATGGTCCAATCCATCATGGAAATGGCTGAAGAAAGATTAATGAAGTTGAACCGCAGGCAGCGCGAAACATGTCCAGTTTCCGAATTAGTCATCGGAACGCAATGCGGAGGAAGTGATGCATTCTCTGGTGTGACAGCTAACCCTGCAGTGGGGTATGCTACAGATCTGTTAGTTAGAGCAGGGGCGACCGTTCTATTTTCTGAAGTCACGGAAGTACGGGATGCGATTCATTTATTGACGCCTCGTGCAGTGAATGAAGAAGTAGGGAAGGCTTTAATAAAGGAAATGGATTGGTATGATAACTACCTTGCATTGGGTGATGCCGATCGAAGTGCCAATCCGTCGCCAGGAAACAAAAAAGGCGGATTGGCCAATGTAGTGGAAAAATCATTAGGGTCCATTGCCAAATCAGGAGGCAGCCCTATATCTGGCGTACTGGCTCCAGGTGAAAAGGCTACGGAAAAAGGGCTGATTTTTGCAGCTACACCAGCTAGTGACTTTGTTTGCGGAACGTTACAGCTGGCTTCCGGCATACATCTTCAAGTTTTTACAACCGGAAGAGGGACACCCTATAATCTGGAAATGGCTTCCGTCATCAAAGTTTCTACACGAAATACATTGGCTGAGCAATGGAAAGACTTGATTGATATAAATGCCGGAACTATCGCTACTGGAGAAGCAACCATAGAGGATGTTGGGTGGGAAATATTTCACCTTATATTGGAAGTGGCCAGCGGTAAAAAGAAAACCTGGGCAGAGCATTGGGGCCTGCATAATGATTTGGCATTATTCAATCCAGCTCCAATTACCTAATAATGATTTTCTGGACGGACTTCCTTATAAAAGTGGAAGTTTGTCCTTTTTTTGTTGTTCCTATTTTTAATGCTGTCATTATTTTTCCTCGAGAAAAGAGGACCGCCGAACTATTGGCAGAAGTTATACATGAATTGATGGTTGATAGATTAGTATTTCATCATGACGTAAAAGTGTGATGATGAAGTACGTATTAGGAGGCATTGTATGATCACATTCAGGAATGCGATAGCAAAGGACTTAAGTGAAATAGTGAAGATGCTTGCGGACGATGTATTGGGGAGGGAAAGGGAGCGCTATGAAAATCCCCTTCCTGAAAGCTATCAAAAAGCATTTGAATCCATTGATTCAGATGAGAATAATGAATTGATCGTAGCTTGTCTTGGTGAGGAAATCGTTGGGGTGCAACAAATCACGTTCACTCCTTATATTACCCATCAAGGCGGTTGGAGAGCTACGATTGAAGGGGTTCGGACGGCATCTTCAGAACGGGGGAAAGGAATAGGAAGCAAGTTGATCCAATATGCGATTGAGCGTGCAAAAGCGCGGGGCTGTCATATCATTCAGCTAACGACCGATAAAAATCGGGAAGAAGCGCTGCGTTTTTATGAACATTTAGGGTTCAAAGCGACTCATGAAGGTTTGAAAATGAAGCTTTAATTCAACGTTTTTTGCCTGTCATTGGGGAAGGTTGCTACGGCAACCTTTTTTGTGTACAAACATTAGCTGGTATTATATGTTAAAATTATTCGTGAGATATTTATAGATGTGTAGGATCTATCTGGCAGAGATATTGAACGTACAGAGTATCAAAAAATAAAAATATAATCCGTTTTGATGATGAGTTAGTTATTCATAAACTTTCTAGGTTTGGCCGTAATAAGGAAGAGATACTCAAAGAATGGAAAGAAATTATGGAACTAGAATACAGCGTTAAATAAGCTAAAATAACGAGAATGACTATCTATAATAAAAAGAAGAAAATATGAATTTATGTAATTGTACTACTGAGTAGTTGTGTTAATATTACTAATGTATGAAATTAGAAAGGTAGGAAATACATATGAAAAAAAGCATCATAGCTTCACTTGCACTTGCACTTGTTTTAAGTCTTTCAAGCTTCGGAGGTACTCAAAAAGCAGAGGCAGCAGATTGGTCAACTACAGGAAGTATTTGGACTTCATATTATCATTCTGGTTCATTCACTAATTATGTTTACCAACGTACTATGACGACTACTGTGTCAGACGAAATTTGGACTACTGTAAAAGCAAGTAGCTCTGCATCTGGAACATTCAAAGCAGTTCTTCAAAAAAAGACTAATGGTGTATGGAAGAATTACAAAACAAAATATCCTGCTAAAAATGGCACAACACAAATGGATTGGACGGGGGTTACCAAAGGCGCTACATACCGCGTTAAATTTGAAAACACGAGTGGTAAAAAAATAACTTATACATTTAAAGTAATGCAATAATATTAATGTCAATAAAAGCCTACATCCTTAATCGGGATGTAGGCTTTTATCGTTCTAATTCACTTACTAATTTCATTTGCAAACCTTTGAAAATGAAGCTTTAATTCAACGTTTTTTGTCCTATCATTGGGGAAGGTTGCTGCGGCAACTTTTTTTTGTGTACAAACATTCGCTGGTATTATATGTTAAAATTATTCGTGAGATATTTATAGATGTGTAGGATCTATATGACAATCATGAAAGGGTGTGCTCGATGGAAAACGAAGCATTTATTCAGAAGAGGTACGGTGTAATTAGTTTTATTTCATTCATCATCGGAATTATTTGCTTTTTTATTGTTTTTGTTACACCTATTGGAATTGCCAATATCGGGAGCCTGACTGGATATTATATAACATTTTTCCTTACGATTACCGGCATCGTCCTTTCTATCATAGGTATTTTGAAGAATACGGAGAAAAAAGTGATTCCTATTATTTCTTTGGTTTTTTCTTCGTCTTTCTTCATATTATGGGTTATCGTCATCACTTTGTTATTAACGGGTGAAATTGAATTTGCCCCGTAGACCCAATTGGATCTGACTAAAAAGGTGGTTTTTCAATGATAAGAGGTTTATATGAAGCACATTTACCGGTCCGTGATTTGAAACGGTCCATCGAATTCTATGAGGGACTTGGTTTACAGTTGGATCATAAGGTTGAAGACAACCTGGCTTTTCTATGGATTGAAAAGGATAAAAGTTGGTTGGGGCTTTGGGAAACGGAAAAAGTGGAGGTTGAGTATCATCCCTCTTTAAGGCATATAGCATTTCAAGTATCATTGGAAGATTTAAAGAGTTCAGTCGCATGGCTTGAAGATAGGGGCTATTCGCCAAGAGAGGCGTTCGGATTTCAACCAATTGAACCTTTCGTGATGCCTCACGGGGAAGATGCCCACGCTAAAATTCACTTTAATGATCCAGATGGCAACAGTTTGGAATTTATTAGTAAATTGGCAAATCCAAAAAAAATCACGAATCGTATGTATTTAAGTGAATGGGAACGGTTAAATGAATACAGAAGTGAAAAAAGCGAATGACAGATGGGCGGAAGTTTTAAGAATGAATCGTTTTAATATGCTTTATGTCAAAACAGAATGGGGGATTCATAGTATGAATGTCAAAGCGGAATTATATTGGAATGAATTTTGGCAAGGGAAAGACGAAGGAAAACCCAAGTCAGTCAGTGCCTGGCAATTCGGGGCTGATCCCGATCATTTGGCTCAATTAGTGATCGAGGGGAAAAAAACGGCTACATGCTCTGGTTATGTTTTTTATGAAGAGGAAAATGAACCATTACCATCCGTGGGTGATTATAGCATTATATTAAGCAGTGGGGATGTGCCCTTAGCCATCATACAAACAGTGAAAGTCGATATATCGCCCATGAATGAAGTGAGTGAAGAGTTTGCGATGGCAGAAGGGGAAGGCGATGGAACCTATACATACTGGTGGGATGCCCATGAAAAATTTTTCAAGGAAGCACTGGACAAAATTGGCCACACCTTTAAAGAAGATATGCTGCTGGTGTGTGAGCGTTTTGAATTGATTCATGTGAAGTGAATGTAGAGGGTTCATTCGTAAGTGCACAATAAGTATTTTCGTTCAGTGATTTGCTATAATAGGTCATTGGATTAAAAAACTTATAGAAAGATAGGTATTTGCCATGAAAAAGAAACTGACATTCATTGGATTGGGTATCCTGGTTGTTTTCCTGCTATTGCTTGGTACGTATAAATTGATGAATTCGAGAACCTATCAGGTATTCGGAGGATTAACGGATAAGGTCGAGACGAATGAAAAAGTGGTCGCTTTGACTTTTGATGACGGCCCATCGAAGAATGTAAATCAAATCCTTCCGTTGTTGGATAAATACGATGCAAAAGCTACATTCTTCCTGATTGGTAACGAAATCGAAAATTATCCAGAGGAAGCTGGGAAAATAGCGGAAGCCGGACATCAGATTGGGAATCATACGTATGCCCACAAGCGAATGGTTTTTAAATCCCCTTCCTTTATAAAAGCGGAAATCGAGAAAACGGATAAATTGATTCGAAACTCAGGATATAAGGGTGAAATCGACGTTCGCCCACCAAACGGAAAAAAGATCTTAGGTTTGCCTTATTACTTAAATAAAAATGATAGGGACACCATTACCTGGAATCTGGAACCGGATAGCTATTACACTTCCGCTTCTGACAAAGTGAAGTATGTGAAGGAAAATATAAAACCAGGTTCGATCATCCTGTTGCATCCGATGTATGATGATACGGGTAAAGAACTTCAAGCGATTGAAGAGATTTTACGAGAGTTAACGAACGAAGGGTACACGTTTGTAACGGTCAATGAACTTCAAGAGTTATAGGGTTAAATTTTTACAAGATTCTCGAAAAAATGGGTTGCTGCGGCAACCTTTTTTTTATTATTCCGCTATGTGAAGGGTTAATAATTCCCGATATACAGAATAGTACAAAATGGGGGCGGCATATTGTTTCATAACGGTATGTTGATGTAAGAGGCAGGATTTCCTGTGAATTTTCCTTCATGTAAATAAAGCTATTAAAATGGGGCTGGTTACGTTGTATCGGAATAAAAATACCGCTCTAATCATCATTTTGTGTTTCCTGTTATTCCTATTTCTTGTCGTGCTCGTTTTTCGCCACATCACGGTATACTTCGTGTATAGCTCGGGCATCGGACCTTTATTATTTATCGGGATAATGATTTTCGCTATCGTTATGCTTTTTTTAAAAGGATTTAAATAATCAAGATTGTTTCTATGAGGCTGCTGCGCAGCCTTTTTTTATGTGGAAAAAGTTCTTCATACCAAGTTGGTTTATCTTAATTTATAGAGACGCAAAAAAATATAAAAATCAATAAAAAATTAACACTCCAGCATTAGTAAAATATGGTAAGATTTAAAATGGAAATATTTTCTTTTAAATTATAATCAGGGGTGATTTGTTCGTGGAGTTTTTTACTAAGTGGTCGTTTAACAACAAGGCTGCCGTTTCATTGGTAACCATTTTTATTTTGTTGATAGGTGTGGTCAGTTATTTTAAATTACCAATGGAATTTTTACCATCTGCTGATAATCCACAAGTTACGATTATCACAATGGGGCAGGGCACTGATTCGAAAACGATGGAAACACAAGTTACAGATCCGATTGAAAGAGCAGTAACGGGAGTAAAAGGAAAGAGTTCAGTATACTCCACCACTGGAGATGGATTTTCAAAAGTAGATCTATTTTTTGAAGCCGGATCGGATATGAAACAGGCGAAACTCGATGTTCAAGAGGCTTTAGGCAATGTAGCATTGCCACAAAGCATGGCAAAGCCTACTGTTACACAGCTAAATACATCAATGATTCCCATTTCATTTATAGCTGTTACTTTCAAAGAAGGATTAACAGCTGAAAACATAGACTTTACCAAGAAGGAATTAGAGCCTCTATATAAAGATATTAAAGGGGTTTCGGATGTACAGACATTTGGAGTTTCCCAATCTGTACTTTCAGTCAAAGTGGACAATAAAGAATTGGCTAAAAAGAAAGTCTCCATTCAAGATATCATGGGCGTCCTTAACGGTCAGAATACAGCTCTGGCCGTAGGCGAAAAAGTGATTGATGGGAAGGCAAGTAACATTAAGGTTATTGGGGATTTAACAAGTATTGAAAAATTAAAAGCGTTAAAAGTCACTCCAAATGTAACTCTTGGAGAGATAGCAAAAGTTGAAGAAGCGAAGGATGGTAAACTCATCAGTCGTTTTAACGGAAAGGAAAGCATTGATTTAAGCATTATCAAGGACAGCCAATCAAATGCTGTCACAATCAGTAAAGAGGTTGAAAAAGTATCAAAAGATATTAATGAAAAGTATGGTGACCAGAAATCGACCATCTATTTATCTACAGCAGATATGGTGGAGACTTCCGTTCAGACGATGGTTAAAGAAGTGCTGCTTGGTGCGCTATTCGCCACCATTGTGATCATGGTCTTTTTACGAAATGTACGTTCTACATTCATTACAATCGTATCCATACCGTTATCTCTTGGCTTTACGTTATTTTTGCTGTCATTGTCGGGAGTGACGCTGAATATTTTGACGCTAGGCGGTGTCGCTGTAGCGATCGGGCGATTGGTGGACGATAGTATTGTTGTTATTGAAAATATTTTCCGGAAAATGCAGCAAGAGAAGATTTCAATCGAATTGGTGATGGATGCAGTAAAAGAGGTGGGAGTGGCGATAACAGCTTCAACGCTTACTACTGTAGCCGTTTTCTTGCCGGTAGCTTTATTGAACGGAGGGCTCCAAGAGTTTCTTCTGCCTTTCGCTTTAACGGTCACTTATTCTTTGCTGGCTTCCTTGATTGTCGCATTGACGGTTGTTCCGTTAATGAGTGCGGGATTGCTGAAAAGAGCGAAGCTTCCAAAACATCGACCAGCAAAGCGTTTCACCAAGCTGGTTACATGGTCATTAAACCATAAATGGGTTGTCTTGATTGTTGCTTTGCTATTGTTTGTCGGTTCTGTTGGTACATATTTTGCCATGCCAAAAGGGGCGATTGATAATTCGTCTGCAGACTATGTCTCCGTGACATTAACTTATCCAAATGATCAGCCATTTGATGAAGTAAAAGAAAAAGCGATTGAACTCGAAGAAACGATGCAAGATATGAGTGAAGTGGATAATGTGTTCATGCAATTAGGAAACTCTGCAGAGGCGGCACAATATGGCGCGGTCACATCACCTACAGAAGCGACTTTCGGCCTCCTGGTGAAGGATAAAGCAAATATTGATGCAATCCTGAAAAAAATTGAAAAGGAACAAGAAAACTATCCTGATGCGAAGCTTACGACCACCGCTTCTTCATTCATGATGGGGGCATCAAAGACGAACATTACGATAGATGTGATCGGCAGTAATGTTGAAGATTTGGAACTGACTGCCAATAAGGTCAAAGAAAAAATTCAGGATATTAAAGGAATTGAAGATGTTACAACGAACCAGGACGAAAAGAAAACCATTTATTCATTCAAGGTAGATCCAGCTAAAGGCAATACAGAACAAATAGGTCAACAATTAGGGATCATGCTTAATACAACCCCTATCGGCAATATAACGTTGGAGGATAAGCAGACACCTGTCGTCCTAGAACCAATCTTAGATCCCAAAAAACCAGAGGATTTAAAAAATATTCCCATTATGACAGATGGCGGTCTAGCTCCGGTGTCAAAGGTTGCTTCTTTAAAGAGCGAAGAGAGTGCAACAACGCAGTTCCATAAAGATGGGGAAACGTATCTTCAATTAACGGCAACGGTCGATCCGACTAAACTTTCCGATATTGCAAGCAAAATAAATCTTGAGATATTTGGAGATAAGGAGAACAAAGGCGGCCTTGATATTCCGAAAGATGTAGAAATTTTAGTTGGAGGAGCCAGTGCTCAGCAAACAGATGATTTTACTGATTTGTTCCTTACGATGTTAATATCCATAGGCATTGTCTTTCTAATCATGGTTATAACTTTCAAATCGATTAAAGCACCTGTCGCCATTCTATTTTCCTTGCCATTCGCTGCGATTGGAGCGGTATTAGGATTGGTTATCAGTCGAATTCCAGTGGATATTACAGCACTGTTGGGTGCGCTCATGTTGATTGGAATTGTGGTGACAAACGCAATTGTGCTACTGGATCGAGTCAAACAAAACGAAGAAAAAATGATTATCCGTGATGCGATCATTGAAGCGACAGCTACAAGATTCCGTCCAATCATAATGACGGCTGTAGCAACCATTTGTGCCATGCTGCCGCTTTTATATAAAAAGGCGGAAACAGGAAGCCTTGTTTCACAAAGTTTAGCGATCGTGGTCATTGGCGGGCTAGCTGTTTCAACACTGCTCACACTTATCGTGATTCCATGTATATACGAATTGCTGTATTATAAAAAATCGAAAAAACAGAGGAAGAAAAAGAGAGAACCCGTTAACGAACAAATCGAGATGTAATGGAGAATAACTGAAAAGTTTGTAGAGAAAGCGACGCTTCCTTTACAAACTTTTTTTCTTACTTCCCGAAATGAAGGTTTTAAAGCTTTTTTAAAATAATGCTTGACTTATCTTCAACCTGTAACTAAAATGATTACAGCAGAGGTGATGAAACAAACGCAGGAAGCAATCGACTGTGTAGTTACAAAATGCAATGTTCTTATATTAATATTTTTTTGTTCTATGTTGTAACTATTTTGGTTACAAGTTGAGCTAATGATGAAAAGTGAGGGAATATAATATGACAGTGAAAATTAAAGCGTATTCTGATTTTATATGTCCATTTTGTTTTTTGGGCAAAGGTCCTTTAGACGAAATCGTGAAGGAAAAAGATGTGGAAGTGGAATGGATGCCATTTGAACTTCGTCCTAGTCCATATTCCAAAATTGATCCATGGAAGGAACCGGATAAGTTGAATTCATGGGATTCTTACATTCTTCCTGTTGCGAAAAAGCTGGGAGTTGATATGCGTTTACCCCGTGTTTCTCCGCATCCATATACACATTTGGCGTTCGAAGGGTGCCATTTTGCAAAGGAGCACGGAAAAGGGAACGAGTTCCACAACAGAGTATTTACAGCGTTTTTTCAAGAGGAACAAAATATTGAAGATATTGAAGTATTGACAAAATTAGCGGGTGAAGTTGAACTTCCTGTAGATACTTTTAGAGAAGCATTAGTGTCACGGAAGTATCGGGAAGTGCACCAAGAAGCACTCAAACATGCTTATGAAGAAGCGGATATCAGGGCTGTCCCGACGTTTATTATTGGTGATGAAGTCATCCAAGGACTTGCTAGCAAAGAAAGGTTAGCGCAAGTCATTGAGAAGGAAGAAACCAAGAATAAACTGAATGAATTTGATGGCCTGCAATGCGACGTTAAGGGGAATTGCTAAAAGCCTTTTGAGTTATTAAATAAAATTAAATGAAAATTTATTTGGAGGAATCAAAATGTCAGCAACTACAACAAATGTAAAAGAAGCAATCATCAATCGTCGTTCCATCCGTAAGGTGAAAAAGAACGAAAGTATTACGAAAGAAAGAATTAATGAAGTGTTAAAAACCGCTTTACATGCACCAACTTCATTTAATATGCAAAGTGGACGAGTGGTAGTAGTGATGGATGACGAGCATGAAAAGTTCTGGGATATTGTAAAAGAAACACTACGTTCCCGCGTTCCGGAAGAGAGCTTTGCGGCAACTGTAGAACGATTACAAGGATTTCGTGATGGAGTGGGGACCATTCTATTCTTTGAAAATAAAGAAACGATAGAACAAATGCAAGAAAAAGCACCCTCCTATAAAGAACAGTTTCCATATTGGTCCCACCAAGGAAGTGCTATGCTGCAGTATGCAATATGGGTGACTTTATCAGCGGAAGGCATAGGGGCATCTTTACAACATTATAATCCAATAATTGATGAAGCTGTGATGAAGACTTGGGATCTTCCAGGGAAATGGTCGTTGATAGCTCAAATGCCATTTGGTGAGCCGAATGAACAACAAGAAGACAAAACGTTCCTACCTTTCGAAAATATTGTGAAATTTTATTAATTCAAAGATTAAAGAATAAAGATTTAAGATAATAGATTAACCAAGAGCCCGTTTACTCTTAATGAGTAAAACGGGCTCTTTTTTTGGAAGAATGAACTTGAACTTTCCAGCAGCATTACAGATACAGGGAAAGTGAAGCGAAAATATCCGTTCCTGATTCATCCTTCATATAATTAGCGGAGGTAAATAATTGACAATGATAATCATTTTCATTTATAGTGAGGTGTGTAATGAAATTAATTCTCAATTAGGAAGGTGATATAGATGAAGGTATTCATTGGTTATGTCAGTTTATCCGGTAATACCGAGAAAATGGCTATGAACATAAAGAATAGAATGAAGGCTGTCGGCTGTGAAGTATATATGGAAAGATTGGATACTGTTGAAGTTGATGCCTTAAAGGATTTTGATTTGGCCTTTATTGGTTTATATACATGGAATCTTGAAGATTTACCGTATGAAGCAAACGAATTTTATGAAGAAATTGACCAAGTGGACTTTGCTGGAGTTAAAGTCGCATTCTTTGGTGCCGGCGACTTGACCCATTCGAAACCGTGCGCCGCGATAGATATCCTTTCCGATAAAATGAAGCGATTTGGATTTAATGTATATGATCGAGTATTGAAAATACACCATGAAAGCAGTACATACGACCGATTAAGGAAATGTGAAGACTTTGCAGAGCATGCCCTTATATGGGGAAGCAAGAGGAAGAAGTGGAGATTCTTCATGTGGGATCGGATGCTAGGCAACCCAAAATACCAAAAATCAGCATTTTTGTTAAGGAGGGCCCTTGATGATTACCCAATTAAGTGCAAAGGGAGAAGCAAAAAAAGAGGAACTTATCCAAGAACTTCTGAAATTCGGGATTTTTAAAAAATATAATAAACAACTATACGAGCTTCCGTTAGTAGTTTTACAAAAGGAATTCAATCACTTGAGAGGTGAATTAAAAAATGTCTAGGAGAAAGAAATCTTATACTGAATTGCTAAAAGAAAACCGCGAACTTCTGTTGCATGACAAAATAGAAGTGGAACGCATTTATACAAAAATCGATCAAAAAGCTATCAATGAAAAAAAGGAAAGTAAGCAAGTACAATCATGACTGGTTTAAATTTGAACGTTGCCTCCAGGCAATCGCATTCCGCGGTCGGTCCGCCCTCGGGCGCTCTTTTCCCGCAGGAAAAAGGGATTTAGAATGGTCTCAATCCCTTTCACGATTTTACCGAGGGAATGATTACCATGATTTCAAAACAAGACTTGGTTATACTTCATGATTTTTTACTGTTTTATATATGGGGTGAAACCCCTACTAGATTGAAGAAATTTGCGACACTCCTACCGAAAAACTGGCTAGCCCCGAGACCCCACAGACGCTTACGGCGAGGGAGCGGAATTCTGAAAACAGCTGGAACGTTTTTAAAGAAAACTTGGTTACCCTTAATGGTTTGTTACTATTTTATGAAAACAGCTGGAACGTTTTTTAAATTGCAGGGAAACTCGCTTTTTTTCGGGTTTGTCTGCAGTCTGAACCGAAATCCATTTTTGATTTCGGTTTTTTCTTTTGGGTCAGTTATTAAATGCTGTTGATTGAAGAAGAAGGTATTTTCTGGTTGGTTGCCGAATAAAAATCCTTTAGGTAAAACTTAGGGGGAGTGCAACTTGAAAAATGTAATAGATGGAATCAATAATTGGATAGGTTTTATACCAGAAGAGTTCAACCGGATGACAGAAAAAGAATTAAATCATCGACCAATGCCACACAAATGGTCCAAAAAAGAGATTTTAGGACATCTATGCGATTCTGCATTGAACAATATGAATAGGTTTATCAAGATTCAGTACGTTGAACAGCCATATGTTATACAATCATATAATCAAGACCAATGGGTATTAGTCCAGAATTATCAAGAGCGACCAATGGATGAGATAGTTAACCTTTTTTGTACTTTAAATAAGCAAATCGTACATATAATAACGAATACACCAAATGATAGATTATCTAATCTTTGTGATATCGGAAATAATCAACAAAAATCATTGGAGTGGCTAATAAATGATTATCTAGAACATATGGAACATCATATTAACAATCAAATTCTAATTAAAAAATAGTGATCTATATAGATCATTATTTTTTAAATTTATCGTTTTTCAGAGCCTTTCTTTTTGTTTTCTTCTCGATTTTTCACTTTTCGTAACAGCTTGTCATGAAGTTTGGATAAGGTTAACAATACAAGGATAGAGCCGATTAAGGTTAACGACATATCCCATTGTGCGTCCCAGATATCACCCTGTGTTCCTAAAAATTCCTTTGAAGCCTTTCCGCCTTTTGAAATGATGGCAGCTATCCATTCGATGATTTCATATAAGGCTCCAATGGCTAGCGCAAAACTTAATGTGACAGCAAATAACCAGGGTCCTTTTGTTAGAGGGGTTTTACGTATTACTATTTCTCTAATTACAATCGCAAATAAACCTTTTAGGAAATGTCCAAACCGATCATAGTGGTTCCGGTTTAGATCGTAATGATCTTTTATCCAATTAAATAGAGGAACTTTTGTGTACGTATAATGGGCACCGATGAACATGGTAATTGAAAGAACGGCAATAACGAAATAGGATAATGTAGTAAGGCGGAATTTATTATATGTAGCCATTACATAAATCAGAAACACAACGGCAGGAAGTACTTCCATTGTCCATATCAAGTATCCTTCAGGCTTAATAACTGACCAAATAAAAACTGCCGTTACTAGCAATAGTAATATTAAATGAATCAGTGTACTTTTATCTCTTCCCAATTTTTTCACTCCATAAATTTAGGATATGTACAATAGTAAAAGAATGAAATTTTCTACATAGTAGTACTTGATGGATTGGTTTATTCGTTTATAAATAGAAAGAATCAAACAGTTGTATGGATAAAATGCTTAATACTTTCATTTAAATCATTAGCCGCTTTTGTAGGGATCTGATGCTTTACATGATCAATAAATTTTAATTCCGTACATGGCAATTTTTCATGCAATAAATTAGCATAATGATAAAGTGGTTTATCTTTTTTACCATAGATCAGTAAAATTGGCAGGGTGATTTTCTCTAGCTGATGGGTACAGTTATAATGCAAACTATAATAGTAATACTGCTCGATATTTCTGGCATCTCCTTTTAGGGCTTCATTAAACATTTTGTTGAACAAATTTTCCGTATTTGAATTACTCCATGAAATGGATAGCGCAAGAATTGGAACTGCGTCTTTATTTGCAAGTGATATTCCTAAAGAGATCTTTTGCTTTAAATATTTATCCCTCACTTCAGACATTCCACCTATTACAATGCCTCCTAGTGCCCTATCGGCACAACTCAGCAAAAATTCCAATACGATAGAGCCGCCGGTTGAATATCCGCATATGATTGCTTTTTTAATTTTCAAATGATCCAACAGTTGTTTGATATCTTCGATAATCAGGGGATAAATTACTGGCAGTCTTGAATACTGACTTCTTCCGTGACCCCTAATATCAAAAGTTATAACTTTGAATTCTTGGGATAATTCCTCCATTTGGTATTGGAAATTCACACTAGTCAGTACTGGAGGATGAATAAAAACAATAGGAGCCCCTTTTCCCTTAACAGAATAATACAAGCTAGTACCGTCCACATCTAACATTGGCATGAGTATTCACCTCAATAATCTTAAATCATTTTTCAATCATTGAATGGCTATACTATTTAATAAACAACTTTTTGATAAGCGTTTGGATTTCAGCATAAAAATAAATTTCCATTCGAAGGGTACTTGCATAATATCCCTCCTGAAAGAATTTTCCCTTAAAAACATGTTTTTATTACTAATTGTTACGGTAATAAACATCTTGAATTTTTGGGGTTCTTTTGAACAAGATATAAGAGTTCAGGAAATGAACAAAAATAGGTGATGAAAATGAAGGCAAACATGGATAAAATTTTACCAGTTGTCGCTTAGGGTCGGAGTAGGTATTGCCACTTATCAAATGTTGAGTGGAAATGGCGGGAAAATGAAAAATATGATGCCGCTTGCTACTAACTTGATGGGAATGGGAACTGGGATGCAAGGGCAGAATCAACAACCGTCAGATTATTTTTTTATTCAAGAAACGAGGTCTCCATCAAATAAGCTTCGGAAATGCACCCCGTAGATACTATTTACCATTTTTTATAATTTAAGTAATAAAACACCAAATACATAACTCCATACGTTATAATGAATGGGCTCCAAGGAAAGTAAGTCAGAAACCTGCAGGAGTGATTATATGAATGGAGGTTATTTGTGTTGAAGAAGAAAGTATTGGTCATCATTCCAACCGTTGCCCTGATGTTAGCCCCTTTAGGAATGGGAACTTCAATTACCCAGGCAGCATCTAAGGGCAGTCAAACCCAGAAAATCGAAACGAAGGCGGAAACGCGCCCGACCCTCCGGAAAGGCTCGCGTTCTAGTTATGTAAGAGACTTACAGCAAAGCCTTAAAGATGTTAAATATAATGTAGGCGTTGATGGGATTTTCGGCACCCAAACACAAAATGTCGTAAGAGAGTTTCAAGTGGATCATAACCTGGGTTCAGATGGTATCGTTGGACCATTGACATGGGCTGCCTTAGATGAAAATAAGGTAGAAAGAAAACAGTTCACGGAGAAAGACGCGATTGCGTTAGGTAAAAAGAAGCTGGGTAACAATATCGTTTTCAGCGGTGATGGCAGATTGCTGAAAGACGGCAAAAGAAAATCATATTACAATTATAAAGCAGCTAATAAAGATTGGATGGATCAAGGCGGGTCAGGAACGATTGGGTGGTTCCACATTTACAAAGATGGCCGTGTAGTGGAACAATAATGGGATATACAATGGTCTCACTATAAGTGGGATTTTTTTATGTATAAGCATGGATTTTATAAGGGGAATGAATATATCTATATTTTTCTATAAATAACAAGTAAATACAGATATAATAGAAAGTGGACAGCAATTTGGTATAGTGGGCAGCGGTCACTCCTTTAATGAAAGGGGGTGTCGCTGGTGATTTCTATTATGGACGGACTGATGCTTATGATTTCATTTGCCTCTTTAATCGTCGCAGTAATCGCGGTTACATTAAAAAAGTAACCCCCTCCATACCATCCGGCCAGATGTATGTAGGAAAAGGGTTACTTTCATGATTGAGTAGCTACTGACTTACCACAGAAAGCCGCTGCTCTTTATGCAGTTTGCTGTTCATTAAGACGCTGGTCTAACCAGTGTCTTTTTTTATATATGTTAGTTATCTTTATTATATCCTCATTTTACCTATACATTCAACTAATAAACATGGAAAGAGACTAAAATCCATTTCTCGATTAGCTTCTTAAATAACGAAGCTTTCGGATTCCAAAGGAGTTCCACTAAATCATTTCCAGTTTGAATAATTTCCTTCCTTTATAAGATACAATCGAAGGAATCAAACAAAGCAAGGCCATCGGTAAACAATAAAGAAGATAGAAGTGCCCCCCGTTTTCCAGCAAGGGAATATAGGCTAAAGCTGTAAAAAATAAGACGGAAAATATGATTGTGAAAATCCCGAAAGACTGATGATAGAACGCATGAATTTCCCTTCTTCGTTCCGCTTGATTGGGTAACGTCATTGCTGCTTTATGCGTTCGAAGGAATAGGTACAAGGAGAACATTAGAAATAATGCGGAAAATGGTAAAGCGACGGCAAATAATGAAACGTCTAGAATGGAAAGATAAAAGCTTGATAAAAAGAATACCTCTGACACACCTAAGGCAAAACAATAATTGAAAATACTTATTCTATCAGGTTGTTTAAGCATGAAATCCCTCCTTCTATATCATATTATGCAACTGCTTTCATGTTCACCACTTTGTCACATTTAAAAGGAAAATAAATGCACCAATTTCTACCCAAGAATGACCTAGATAGGCGCCGCTGGCTAACTGATCAGATGCGTTTTTATTTCTGCTTGAAGATGTTGAATAGAGTCTTTGCATATTACGAATAGTATTAAAATATCGCTAAAAGGGGGGGAGTGCTCAATGACTGTAAAAACGGCAATTAAAGGAGTGCTGCTCGTTCTTCTAATGTATTTGCTTTATGTAGTGGTGACGGCAGTGGTTCTTTTCCCCAAAGAAGAAAAAGAAGAAGATAGGCCGATTAATCAAGTAAGTGCATATATGGGAGAGAAGGAAGCCACCGTGGATCGTGTCCTTCTTCTCGAAGACGGTTATGAGTCGGGACTCGCCCGAATGCGAATGATCCAGGAAGCCCAGAATTCAATCGATATTGCCTACTATGCTTTTGGAAAAGGCAAATCAACCGAACTTTTTCTTGGAGCCTTGATCGAAGCTGCTGACCGAGGTGTCAAAGTCCGAATCCTTCTGGATGGAATATCTCATGGACTCAGAGGTCAATTAAGCAGTGCCCGTTATGCATTGGCCTCTCATGAAAACATTGAATTAAGATATTACGAAACCTTTAAGCCATTTAAGCCGTGGACCTGGCATAATCGCCTTCATGATAAGATCATCACTGTAGATGGAAAGTTAGGCATCATCGGAGGGAGAAATATTGCCGATAAGTATTTAGCTAGCAAGCCGCCGAGGAATTTTGTCTATGACAGGGATGTACTCATTTTCAATGCTAAAGAGGAGAAAGATAGTGTAATCGTTGAAATGAAGGACTATTTGCATGAATTATGGACCCATCCGTATACGAGCGATGTTTTTTCGGACCTCTCGAAAAGGCAAACGGAGAAAGGAAAACGTGAAAGAGATGCATTAGCGAATCAATACAGTAAAGCTTTGAAAACTAATGTAGATTTCGTTAATCCTGCCGTCGATTGGAGCAAGGCTTCAACACCTACTAAAAAAGTGTCCTTCATACATAATCCCATCGAGCGTTTCAATAAACACCCAATTGTTTGGAGATCTCTAGTGGATATTGCGGCAAATGCCAATCAATCGGTACTCATCCAAAGTCCATATATTGTTCCTGCGGATGCCTTGAAGGAATATGTACCGAAGCAGATGGATTCAAAGGCTAATTGGACGATACTTACCAACTCGGTGGCATCAACCCCGAATGTGATCGCTTTTTCAGGTTACTTGGCGCTTAGGGATAGTATCGTTGAGACGGGCGCAAGGCTTTATGAATATGCAAAGCCTTATTCTTTGCATGGCAAATCGGTTGTCTATGATCAACGATTAAGTGCAGTGGGTTCCTACAATTTGGATTCTCGATCTGCCTTTTTAAATACAGAATCGATGGTGGTCATCGATAGTGAAAAATTTGCAGCGCAATTGACAGGAGCCATCGAGTCGAAAATCTCAAATAGTACACTCGTTGCGGACAATAATAAATATATAGAACCACCTGAAGATCAGAAAAAGGAAGAGTCTTTTTTTAAAGCCACCTTTTTAAATGCCCTCTCGAAAGTTACGGTATATTTGAATAGGTTCATTTGAATGATGACGAAAAGACAGCAATCCCAGTGATTGTTGTCTTTTATTAGTCGTATTCGTTTTAAATGGATCATTAGCTAATTAACAAATGTTTAATTTGCTATACTTGAAAAAAGCCAATCAATATATTGGGGATATCATCCAATATCCGAAGGAGAACAGAAACATGCAAACATTACAGCATCTATCGAAACATATCGTCTATCTGCCGCCAGTTCAGGTAACCGATCGGCCGGTTCTTGCCGCCGTTACGGGAAACAAGAAAACGCTCATCATCGATGCCGGGAATTCCGTCCAGCATGCACAGCTCTTTAAGGACGAATTGCTTCGGAATGATTTAAGCGGGAATTTCCTTGTTCTTACCCATTCCCACTGGGACCATGTTTTCGGACTGGAGTATATCGGGATTCCGGTAATTTGTCAGGAAAAAACATACAACAACATTAAAGATATGCAGCAGCTTTCATGGGAAGATCAGGCACTTGATCAACGGGTCGAAGAAGGGACAGAGATTCCCTTTTGCGCCGATGCAATCAAATTGGAACATGGGACGAATAGAGAGATTTCCCTGCCCCTGCCCGATATCATCTTTGAAAAAACGATGACAATCGATCTAGGCAATGTAACCTGTGTAATTGAACATGTCGGCGGCGACCATGCCAAAGATTCCTGCATCATTTATGTTCCAGAAGAAAAAACATTATTTCTGGGAGACTGCCTTTATGCCAATCTTTATGCTGAAAAATGGAATTTTACGGCTGAACAGGCATCTCTGCTCGTTAAGAAAATTGAAGCCTATGATGCCGATACATATATACTCTCCCATCATGAGCAGCCTTGCACGAGACTGGAAATGGAGGCGGAGCTTAAGCTAATGAAAGAATGTGCCAGAACCGTGGTCGAACATCAGGGAAATCGAGCTTTAATGGAGGCGGAATTGGTTAAAGAGTTAAACCGGGATTTAACGGAAGATGAGCTCGAAACGATTGGATTTTTCGTAAATGGTTATGTTGAGTGATTTGAACACCTGGTAAGTTAAAGAACACAAAAAGGTAAACAGGTTTATTTTAAAGGTTTGGGTGGGGTATGAGTTTGGAATTGGGCTCATACCCTTGGGTTTGCCCTTTTTCTGCAACAGATCTACACAAAATCGATAATAATCGATATTAGTACTGAAACAATAAGAACTGATAGGAAACCTGATATGATTCTCCCAGCTTTTGCTCCGCTATTATCGGGATGAATATGACCAATAATAAAGGAAGGGATGAAAAATATAGCTGAATAGATCATTGTATAATGAATGCCTGTATCTCCATTTGACCAAGCGATTAGGCCGATATTATTTAAAATAGTATCTCCAATACAAAATTCATCACCAAATCGAAAGGTGAACAATATTCCGATTAAACATAGGGCGAAAGAAAGTGAACCTAATCCGATATCTTTTGTTTTCCTAACTTCGATAGTTGGCATGTTTTTTCTCCTTGTATAAAAACACCAAATTATGGTTTTTTGTTGTGTAACATAACTCAGCAAGTACTTAAATCCCTACACCTGTATCAGAACCAAAATAGACCACTATAAAAACTGCACCTCCAATTGTTAGATGGTGTCTAACAATTAGGGTGCAGTTCTAATTAATTATGAGCTTTTTCCAAAGCTAGCTTTATCCCGAAACCAATCAAGACCGTCCCGGTTATACCCTCGAAAATCGCTTGGGTTTTAGGCTTTTTCATAAAAGCACTGATCTGGTTCAACAGATAGATATAAAATACAAACCACATTGCAGTTAAAACGGTATACGTAATGCCCATGATCAGGAACGGTAAAAACGTATCCTTGCCAGGATCCACGAACTGAGGCAGAAACGTTAAGAAGAAAACGGCCACTTTAGGGTTCAGCAGATTGGTAAGGAACCCTTGCTTAAAGCAAGACTGGTTTTCGTACCTACTTTTGACTGACGTTTCCGCCGCTGCAGCCACTTGCTTATTCCTTAATCCCCATAAGGTCTTGAAGCCTAGATATACCAAGTAAACGGCACCGACATATTTGAAGATGGAAAATAGTAAAGCGGATTTCACAATGATTGCCGAAAGTCCGAACACGGCAGCTGATGTATGGATAAGCAGGGCACAGCATGTGCCGAACATCGTTTTAAAACCTCCCGACGTCCCCACGGTAACGGTGTTCCTTGTGGCTATCGCCGTATCTGGACCAGGTAAAATGATGAGAAGAATGCACATGATGATGAACAAATAAAAGTTTTCCATATTCGAACCTCCACTCTTAGTGATGAATTCTGAAAATTATAACATAGATGTACTTGGTTTAGGGAGATAAATTCGATAGAGAGGGGAAATCGTCGGCTTGACTAATAAATACGGTGTTTAATGAAACAAAAAAACAAGCCAAATCATTTTTTGATCTGGCTCGTTTTTTTTATTAATTCAATACCAACACTGTTATATGTTAGGGTAACTTTTTCAAAACAGCACGTACCGGACTTCCATCTGCTTCAACTAATGGAAGTGGGAGGGCTGCCAACTCATAATTCCCTGGTCCTATATCGTCCAATACAAGCCCTTCCAAAATGTGAATTCCATGACCGGCAAGCTCATGATGGGCAGACAGTTCTTTACTATCCAATGGATCTACGGATGGCAAATCAAGACCGATAAGACGAACACCGAGTTCTGAAAGATATGCCGCTAATTCTGGTTGGATATGAGGAATGGTTTGTGGAAACACACGTTTATCCTTCCATGCGTCTGTCCGAATTAACAGACGGGTCACGCCTTGTAGATCCAGATTGGATAATTCATTGACTCCAATGCTCGTTCTGTTTGGTAAATGGATGACTCGGGCATTCCCCATATATAAATCGAGATCCAGTTCAATCACTCTTTTTCCATCGTTATCAAAATGAAAAGGTGCATCAATATGGGTACCAGTGTGAATGCTCATATTGATTTGACCTACATTGACAGATCCACTCTCTTCTTTACTCCAATTGACTTTGTAGGAGAAAGGTGTGTCTCCAGGCCAGACTGCAACGTTTTCATCCAGACGTTGTGAAATATCAATCCATGTTCCCATGCATCTTACCTCCATATCTTCTGGCTGTTGCTTTCTTTAAAAATTAACCTGCCTATTTTCCTCTTATAGCTTCGTTCTTAGGCTCCATAGTTCTGGGAAAAAGTGTTGGTCCAAGGCTCTTTTTAAATAGTTGACACCTGATGATCCGCCAGTACCTTGTTTATTACCAATAATCCTTTCCACTGTGGTCATATGATTAAAACGCCATAATTGCTGTTGATGGCCAATGTCCACTAACTTCTCGCCCAACTCATATAAGTCCCAATATTGCTCGACATCTCGGTAAACTGTCAGCCACGCTTCTTCTACACTGGTATTTGGTTCATATTTTTGTGACCAATCCCTGTTAAGCGCTTCTTGATCAATGGGTAATCCCCGCGCCACAAGGGCATTAATCGCCGCATCATAAATACTTGGCTCATTAAGGGCCTCCTGCATTTGTTCGTATAGATCTGTCTGATGTTGATAGACAGATAGCGTATGGACATTTTTGTTTCCTAGAGCAAATTCAATCAAACGATTCTGATAGGATTGGAATCCGGAAGATTGTCCAAGTTTATCCCTGAACTCCATATATTCTGCCGGTGTCAAAGTTGAAAGGACATTCCATGACTGAATCAATTGCTGCTGAATCCTTGAAACACGCGACAGCATTTTAAACGAGGGTTCCAATTTGTTTTGGCGAATAGACTCAGTAGCAGCTGTCAATTCATGTAAAATGAGCTTCATCCATAGCTCACTCGCTTGATGGATAATGATAAAAAGCATTTCATCATGATGATCGGAACATCTATGTTGACTAGTTAAAATCTTATCAAGGTGGAGATAATCTCCGTAAGACATCGACTTTTGAAAATCGGTTTGAATTTCTTTCTCAAGCCCAGTTATTGTTTGTCCATTGTTATCCATATTCTTCATTCCGCAATCCCCTCACTTTTCATATAAAAAACTGTGATCAATTTTTTCCGTCATTCTATTCTATCTTTTCTGCCAGAGTTTCCTCCACTACATTATGATTAATATTTCTTTTTTTCGAAACAAAATAAGCGACAGATAAAAATAGTAACCAAGGAATCCCGAATTGAAGCATGATTTTGAAATCCGTAAACCATGACGTAATCATCAAACTAAATAGAAGAACAGCTCCTAGTATCGTTAAATAGGGGAAACCGATCATCCTTACCGGTAACTTGCGTCCGCCTGTTTTATCCCATTTCACCCTGAAAAACAAATGGGAGATGAAGATCATAAGCCATGTGAACATGGCACCGAACATGGAAATCCCCATCATGAAGGCATAGGAAGAACCAGGAAGTAACGCATGAACGCCTGCAGCGATAAAAATCCCTGTTGAAGAGACAGCAAGTGCTTTTGTCGGAACACCCTTTTTGTTTAACTTTCCTAAAAAGCTAGGTGCATTTTTTCCACGTGCCAATGAAAACATCATCCGTGTTGAAGCATAGAGCTGAGCGTTCATGGCAGAAACGGCAGCCGTTAAAATAATAAAGTTCATGATCCCGGATGCACCTGGAATGTTCAATATTTCCATCACTTTTACGAATGGACTTACCTCGATCCCAGCCGTTTTCCACGGAACGATCATCAGCATGATCCCGATTGTCAGCACATAGAAAGTGGATAAACGAAACACAGTAGCTTTTAATGCTTTTGGAACAGCTGCATCTGGATCTTTTGCTTCCCCTGATGTAACCGCTATCAATTCAGTTCCAAGAAAGCTGAATAAAGAAATAAATACGGCTATCCACATACCCTTCAAACCAAATGGGAAAAAACCGCCTTCATTCACGAAGTTTTCCGGTCCTATATGTGGCTGTTCGGATGAACCGAATAGTACATAGGCTCCAAGAAGGATAAAACCAACAATGGCACTTATTTTAATAAAGGAGAACCAATACTCAAATGTAGCAAATGTATTCACGCTGGTAGCATTTACATAAATCAGGACACCTGCAAACAACAAAATCCATACGATTCCCGGAACGGCCGGAAACCAATAATTCATATATACACTGACTGCACTCACTTCTACCCCAACAGCCAAAACATTGCCAATCCAATAGGAATAGCGGACAAGATAGCCTGCCATAGGAGTCATGTACTTTTCAGCAATGGCTCCAAAAGATCCGGAAGTAGGATGGGCAACCGTCATTTCGGCTAAACAGCCCATCAATAGTAAGACAATGAACGCCCCGAGAGCATAACTGAGCAATACACTTGGCCCTGCCGCTTGAATGGCAAGCCCGCTGCCAAGGAATAGCCCCGTCCCGATGGCACAGCCCATCGCGATCATGGAAAGCTGGCTTGTTTCTAACTCACGTTTTAATCCTTTCTCTGGCTCATCTTTAATGTTCAATTGAGTATTTTTGTTCTCCATAGTTCATCCCCTTTTTATCCAAAAGACTTTATCCTGCCCTAATGGGCAGTCAGTTTTAAGCGTAGACTAATGACGGGCTGATTCAACTAACCATTGGAGGGAAGAAGCCTCCTCTGCCGAAAAATTCACGTTATGCAACCACTTCACGTTCATTCTTGAATTTTTCATATTGTTTTTCTGACATGATTTTCTTGAGTATTTGTACTACTTCCCAAACTTCTGCGTAGGAAGTATATAGTGCAACTGGAGCAAGGCGAATGATATTGGGTGCGCGGAAATCGGGAATGACACCGTTTTCCTTCAATGCCTTACATATCCGTGCAGCTTCTTTATGCTCAAGGCTTACATGACCGCCGCGACGTATGTCTTCTCTAGGCGTTCCAATGAAAAAACCCATGTCTTCCAATTCGAATTCGACTAAATCCATTAAATATTGATTGATTTTCAGTGATTTTTCGCGAATATTCTCAATTCCCGCTTCTATAAAAATGTCTAATGACCCAATCAAAGGTGCACAACTTAACACATGCGGCGTTCCAATTTGATATGCGCCTGCTGATTCAGCTGGTGTTAAGGTATGTTCCATATCGAATTGTTTTTCTTTTTTGGAGCCGAACCATCCAGCCAATCCAGGCATCGTTCCAAAATGTTTTCGATTTACATATAAACCGCCAACACCGCCAGGACCGCCATTCAAATGTTTATAATTGCACCAATACGCAAAATCCACACCCCATTCGCTGAATGAATGCGGGATCGCACCAATAGAATGACATCCGTCAAAACCGATTACTATTCCTCTATTATGAGCTTCCTCAGTTAATCGTTTCATATCCAATATTTGACCGCTGCGATAGAGGACTGTAGGCAAGATGATCAAAGCGATGTCATCGGTCATTGCTTCGATGATGTCATCCTCTTCAAGAAACCTTCCATCGCGGCTTTTCACGCGGATAAGATCGATTTCCGGATCGTATCCATGTTTACGCAGCTGACTTTGAAGAGCATAAATATCAGTCGGAAAGGTTAGTTCATCTGCTAAAATTTTTGTACGCATGCCTTCCGGCTTATAAAAAGTAGCTACAAGTTGATGCAGATTTACAGTTGTGGAGCCGGTTACAATAACCTCCTCGGGAGAAGCTCCGACCAATTGGGCCATCTTCGCGCCCAATTTCTCTGCCATGAAAAACCATGGGTGATTCCCTTGTGTCCATCCATCAATCCCATGTTCCTTCCAATCTTCCAAAGATTCCAAAAGAGTGCGTTCAGCCCTTTTCGACAGAAGCCCCAATGAGTTTCCATCCATATAGATCGAATCCGGCTTTAAATAAAACTCTTCTCGAAAACCTTTAAGTGTATCTATCTCATCCAATTGTTTTGCATAATTCAACGTGTATTCTGAAACCATAATCATCCTCCTATATTAGTTTATCTAATATTCTAGGAGAATCGTACCAAAGAATATGACATGATGTCAATAAGTTAATTCAGAAAATTATAAACATTAGATCATTCACAAAAAACATTTTCCAACAAATGTTTTTTATTTTGAGGAAAATCCATTATGCTAGAAGATAAGGGGAGGAATAGGCATGGATAATGGTAAAGTAGGGGATAAACGACATTTGCGCTCAATCATGACACGTCAAAAGTTATTGGAAGCTGCAAAGGAAGTATTTCTTGAAGAAGGTTTTCAAGCTGCGGTTATCTCCCAAATGATCAAAAGGGCAAACATCGGATACGGAACTGCCTATGTTCATTTTAAAGGAAAAGAGGATCTTTTAATTGTACTAATGGAGAACGTAATGGAGCAATTTTACGAAATTGCCGAGACCTCTTTCTTTCCAAAATCAAAAGACGAAGCAAAACATATCATAAACAAACAAGCCAATGCATTTTTAAAAATGGCAGAGGCTGAACGCTATATGATGCAAGTTTTCGAACAGGCCATTGGGGTTTCAACCGTCATATCAGATAAATGGAAAGCGATCCGCATGAAGTTCATCCAGCGAATTTCAAAGGACGTCGCCTACGCACAGCAAAATGGACTGGCAAGAGCTGAACTGAACCATGAGCTTGTCGCAAGAGGGTGGTTTTTCACGAATGAAATGTATCTTTGGGAAATTGTCCGAAACGAACATCATAGTTCTGTTGAAGAAATTTCTCAAACCATCACGTCAGTTTACGTCGAAGGTTTGTATTTGTAATGATAATAGCAGTTCAAAAATCTTCCGGTTATATATAATCGGAAGATTTTTATTTTCAGCATAAATAGCAAAACACTGAATTCACGAGTAAAACGTCCAAACTCACGAGTAAACCATCTGAATTCACGAGTAAGCCGTCCAAACACGAGAAAAACAGCTGAATTCACGAGTAAACCATCCAAACTCACGAGTAAATCATCAGAATTCACGAGTAAAGTGTCCAAACTCACGAGTAAACCATCAGAATTCACGAGTAAGCCGTCCAAACACGAGTAAAATAGCTGAATTCACGTGTAAAGTATCCAAACTCACGAGTAAACCATCAGAATTCACGAGTAAAGTGTCCAAACTCACGAGTAAACCATCAGAATTCACGAGTAAGCCGTCCAAACACGAGTAAACCAGCTGAATTCACGAGTAAAGCGTCCAAACTCACGAGTAAACCATCTAAATTCACGAGTAAGCCGTCCAAACACGAGTAAACCAGCTGAATTCACGAGTAAAGTGTCCAAACTCACGAGTAAACCATCAGAATTCACGAGTAAAGCGTCCAAACTCACGAGTAAACCATCAGAATTCACGAGTAAAGTGTCCAAACTCACGAGTAAATCAGCTAAATTCACGAGTAAGCCGTCCAAACACGAGTAAACCATCAGAATTCTACGAGTAAAGCGTCCAAACTCACGAGTAAACCATCAGAATTCACGAGTAAAGTGTCCAAACTCACGAGTAAATCAGCTAAATTCACGAGTAAGCCGTCCAAACACGAGTAAACCATCAGAATTCACGAGTAAAGTGTCCAAACTCACGAGTAAAGCACCCAAACACAAGGAAATCATCAGAATTACGAGTAAATCAGCTAAATTCATGAATAAATTGTCCGAACTCACGAGTAAAGCACCCAAACACGAGTAAATCATCAGAATTCACGAGTAAAGAGTCCAAACTCACGATTAAAACGCCCCTCATTAGCCTGGGACTTACAGCGTCTACGCCTTAAGTCTTACTAGAAAATATAGCTAAGGCTCATTATACGAACTTGTAAAAGTAGATAAGATATAAACAAGGAAAGGAGGACGAAAACAATGAAGAAATTTGGTTTATTTATTGTAGGACTGATCGCATTATTCCTGTTACTGGCGAATGTGGGTCCATTGATCAGCCTGGCGATTTGCTTGGCGATCCTATACTTTGGATTCAAGCAGTTCATGAAGTCCGAATCGACAGGGGCAAAGGTTGCGTGGGGATCAGTCTCCATTATCGTGCTAATAATTTCTATTTCCCATATCCCGGCAATATTGGGATTGGTGGCAGCTTATGTTCTTTACCTGGTTTATAAAAAATGGAATGAAAATGATGAAAGTGCATCATCGAATGAAAATGACCCATTCTCAAATTTTGAAAGAGAGTGGAAAGAGTTGAATAAGAACTAATAGAAGGGATGGAATTGAAATGGGTAATTTATTTTCAAGAATGAAACAAACGATTTCAGCGGATTTTCATGACTTGTTGGATAAGAAGGAGCAAAAAAATCCAATTGGGATGTTAAATCAATATTTGCGTCAATGTGAGCAGGAGACAGAAAAGGTCGGTAAGCTGCTTGAACGTCAATATCTTTTGAAAGAAGAGTTCACGCGTGAATATAATCAAGCGCAAAATCTAGCTGAAAAACGAAAGCAACAGGCGGAAATCGCTAAGCAGTCGGGAGAAACCGATTTAATGGAATTTGCCATCAAGGAAAGCCTACACTATGAGGATCGGGCGCTTAGTTTGAAGGAGGCGCATAAAAGTGCAGAGGTTCAGTTGGCTGAACTGGAGCGGAAGTATGAAGAAATGAAGCATAAGCTCAAGGATATGCATCTAAAGCGGATGGAACTGATGGGCAGGGAGAATATTGCCCGGGCAAACCACCGGATCAATCGGGTATTGGACGGAGGTAGTTCCGACGCCAAACCGGTAGCGATGTTTGAAGAAATGGAGCATTATATCGATCGCATCGAGCATCAGGTTCATACAGATTATAATCGGCATACGATCGATGCCAGGATTGTCCAGCTTGAAAAAGAATTGGAACAGAAAGAAGCGTAAACGTACATTGAAGAATTGCTGTTATCCCCTGGCTTATTGGAATGGAGGGCGGGGGAAAACAGTCTTCAGAACGTGATAATTTCATGGTATTCTTAAAAGGCACGGGTTCCTGTGCCTTTTAAGAATATCATGATCATACAGGGGAGGCGAACCGATGTTGAACAAGATGAAGACGGACTATATGGGATGGATATTTCTCATCGGAGTCGTCCTGCTTTTTTTAGAGATTTCATTTACGGGTGGAGGTCTCCTTTTTTCCATCGCTTTTTCGATAGGATTTATCTATTTAGGCAGGAAATTCACAAAACGGTCAATCGGGAAAATCCTATTTTTTATAGGGTTGATTTCCCTTATCATCACAGTCTTGAATATGTTCGTCTTTAGATTTTTCCTTATGGCGATCCTCATTTATCTTTTGCTTTTATATTATCAGTCCAAAAAGAACCCTGATTGGATCAGTCCCATTTTAACCAATGAGGATTTGGACGAAGAACGGATCAAGAAGGAACGATTGCTGAAAACCGATTATCTATTTAAAAATAAGTTGTTCGGTCATCAACAAACGGCCGAACATGTATATGAATGGAATTCCGTTAATGTTCAGGGCGGGGTCGGTGATACGGTTATCGATTTAAGCAAAACGATTTTACCGAAAGGCGACGCTGTCATTTCCATTAGGAATATCATTGGCAATATTACTGTCCTTGTACCATATGGCATCGAAATCAGGGTCCATCATTCCGTCGTTGCAGGCAGGGCCCGAATCTTTGAAAATAAGCCTGAATCCAGGGTCTTTAATCAAATTTATTCCTACCAAACGGAAGGGTTCAATGAAACGGATCACAAGGTTCATATCATCACTTCAATCTTAGTTGGGGATTTAGAGGTGAAGCGGGTATGAGCATAATGACACGGCAGATATTGACTGCCCTTGGTGTTTCTTTTGTTCTTTCCCTTGCCTTGCCGGCGGCGGTTTTCTTTATCTTTCCTTTATCCGACTGGAGTTTATTGTGGGAGAAAGTGGTCATGGGGTTACCTTTCGTCATATTCCTGCCAAGTCTGGTCATTACGGTAGGGTTGATCTATGGAGTCGTTTCGGGGATGTTTTGGAAGAGGCAGCTGGAAAGGGTGGATGAAGGGCTTCATTTACTTGAACAGGGCCGCTTACCTTCGCAAGAGGAGACGTTTCCGGTCCAAGAAATGGCTAAAATGGTGGAACGGATGCATCTGATTCATAAGCAAATCAATGAGCAGACTAAATTATCGCAAAAAATGGCGAATGAAAAGGCCATTGATCAGGAGAAACAGATCCAGGAAATCGTTTCCCAGGAACGAAACCGTTTGGCGCGGGAACTGCATGATTCGGTGAGTCAGCAATTGTTTGCCGCTTCGATGTTCATGTCGGCCATTACCGAGTCACAATCCGATATGGAAAAAACGGAAATGAAACAATTCAAGATAGTGGAAGAGATGATCCATCAATCCCAGCTCGAGATGAGGGCTTTATTGCTTCACTTGAGACCCGTTGCATTAAAGGGAAAATCTTTACAGGAAGGAATGAAGGAGCTCCTTTTGGAATTGGCTCAAAAAGTAACGATGGATATAAATTGGAAGATGGAGCCTGTCACTCTGGATAAGGGGATTGAGGACCATCTGTTTCGGATTTTACAAGAATCGATTTCCAATACTCTAAGACATGCAAAAGCGGATTCGCTTGAAGTGCTATTGATCGTTCGTGATGGGCTGATCATTTTACGGATAACGGATGATGGCATCGGTTTTAACGTCGAAGAGTCGAAAACGGGATCATATGGTCTGCAAAACATGCATGAACGGGCTGTTGAATTAGGCGGAACGATGCAGCTTGTTAGCGTTCCGAATAAAGGAACGAAACTTGAAGTGAAAATCCCATTATTAAATGCTGGAGGTGATCATGATGATTAAAGTATTATTTGTCGATGACCATGAAATGGTACGAATAGGGGTATCGGCCTATTTATCCGCACAGGCGGATATCGAAGTGATTGGGGAAGCGGACAATGGTCTGAAAGCTGTCGAACTGGCAATGGATTTGCGTCCGGATATCATTTTGATGGATCTGGTCATGCCGGAAATGGACGGCATAGAAGCGACGAAACGAATTATCGAAAAATGGCCTGAAGCAAAGATCATCATTGTGACAAGCTTCCTTGATGATGAAAAAGTGTACCCGGCATTGGAAGCCGGAGCGACGAGCTATATGTTGAAGACATCTAAGGCCAGCGAGATTGCGAGAGCTGTCCGTTCCACGTTCCAGGGGCAAAGCGTACTTGAACCGGAAGTGACGGGGAAAATGATGGAAAAGTTGCGTCGTCCAAAGATTTCACAGCTTCATGATCAATTGACGAATCGCGAAATGGAAATTTTACTGCTGATGACACAAGGGAAATCGAATCAGGAAATTGCGGATGATCTATACATAGCCCTGAAAACAGCCAAAGTGCATGTCAGCAATATATTAAGTAAGCTTGCCGTGCAAGACCGCACACAAGCAGTGATTTACGCATTTAAGCATTCGCTCGTACAAGAAGAACAGTGAGAGCGTCTATTTACCAATAGGTAAAAGTTTGTTATATTAAGGGAATTATCCCACTATATTGGAAAGTTCTTTTCACGATCAGGGGTTGCTGCGGCAGCCTTTTTTTCTTGGATAATAAATCAGCTTAAAAGCAGAAAGCGGGTGAATGATGTTAAGAGTCATCTTAGAATTATTTCGTATCGTCACCATTATTTTCGTTATTGGAATGATTTTGGGGTTCATCATTAATTCAATCTATGCGATTTTTGGTATAACCGTAGAGAATACCACGGGCGGATGGATTGTTGGTCTGGCAATTTTTCCATTACTTTATGTACTCTATAAAAATCGGCTTCAATTTTCAGGGTTCTATAAAAATGGCGGACAAGTAAAACTCTCAAACAGGACAACTACAATTCTGCTTTGCATCTCCGTGCTAATGTTAACGGTTGCCCCCTTATTTCGCTAATGGAAGCTACATTCGAATGCAAAAAGAGCATGTTTTGATCAAAACATGCTCTTTTTTATACCGTTTTTTGGATTATACAGCTTCCTCTGCAGTATCGAGCCTCTTGCCATATATCCGATAAAGAACCAAAGCAAATACCATTCCTATGAAGGAGATGGAGGAGATGAACAGGTAAAGGGTCTTGCCCCCGAAAGCCCCATATATGGCTCCGCCTATATAAGAAGCAATGATTCCCGAAACCCCGAAGAATAGCAGCGCCAGTACCGTCTGGCCTGTAGCACGCCATTCCACCGGAACGATCCGATACAGATATTGGATGGCGGCCGAGTAGAAAATGGGGAACGTCAATAGCTGCATGACCTGCAAATAAGCTAATAGCTGTGGATCGGTTATCCACGCAGAGACGAAATAACGGATAAAGAAAAACGCCGCTGCAAACGAAATGATGATGATTTCCTTACCCTTGCGCAGCCACCAGAAGCTTAGGGCGAATACAACGATTTCACTTCCTGCCGCTAAGAACCAGGTCAAGCCTACAAGCTTGGCACTTCCTCCAAGTTCCCGGATATACACTCCGAGGAAAGTATCGTTCATCCTTGCTGGAACAGCACAGATAAACACCAATAACAGAAAGAGAAGTGTCTCTTTATTGCTGAAAAAGTGCTTAAGGCTGCTTAAAGTGACAGGTTTTCCCGAAACGGGTGCATCAGGCATCATCCAGCTGACGATGAAGCTGATCAAACCTATGCCGGCAAAAAGGAAGGCCAGGCTGTTAGCTCCGAAATATGACATAACATAGCCGGTGATCAGTGAAATGACCGCATAACCCAAAGCACCATATGTCCGGATGGAACCGTAACTGATCCCGGATTTCTCTGCAATCGTGAAATTGAGGCTTTCTGTCAGGGGATCGATCGGCATCAGAAAGAAATATAGCAGCATGGCAAACAGGATGAGCTGAATATAACTGCTTGAGTCATAGAGAAAATAACCGATTACGCTCGAGAAAAAGATGAGTAACAACAGGACTTTTCGTATAGTCCTCGTTTTGTCGCTGATCATTCCCCATAAAGGCTGGGTGATGAGGGTGACAAAACCTCCTGTACCGATGATGAATCCGATTTGGGCTGGACGCAAACCTTGATCAGCCAGATAAACTGGGAGAAACGGAATGAAAATGGCAAGCAGTCCAAAATATAAAAAGTTAAAACTTTTTAATAATCGTAATGCTTTCATAAAAAGTATGATACCTCACGTGTTCTATAGATTGGTTGATTAACCCTGTTATTGTAACATTGATGACAGAATTTGAGAAAATAGTTTAAATATTTATGGATGGAAATAAAATGGTAGAGTTGGTCTCGAGGTTGAATTTCACTTTTTTTAAATGGATGTAAATGATAGAATTAACACTTATTGTTAAATTCAAGGAGTGGTGTAAATAATGGATCAAAACACAAAAGTGGTTCAAGAGTTGCAGGAATTGAAGCAAAAAGTCGGTCATCTTGAAAACCTATTGACGGAGCAAGCTAATAAAAAGGAAAAAGCAGGACCCCTTCGAATCTTCATGGATGCAGTAGTCTCTTTGCTATTCGGCTTAATTATTGTAGGGCCGGTTGTAGTGGCTGTCGTTGGGGTGTTGATGGTGGTTGCATCATGGTTAGGGATAAGGTTTTAATAGTTTGATTTTATTAGGCAAACATTATCTGTTAATTGTAGGGTTTTTCCAGCTGGAATTATTAATATAAGATTCAGGAAAAAGGTCACGGTCTTGCTATTCCATCTAATTATAGATGGGGAAGGTGACATCATGATACATTTTTTATTGAACTTAATTACAGAAATGGGTATTCTCCAAAGGCCTAGCAACAAAATGTACGATTCTTCTTAGAATAACGAGAAAAGTCTTGAAAAATACTCTTGTTTTAACTATCGAGACCGTGTTAGTTATCAAAAAATGGTAAAGAAAGGTACATAAATAAAACCCACACCTAAAAAAGGGAGTGGCTTTTTCCACTTTTTTCTAATAAAGCTTTAAATGTACTTGCTTCTTCTTCAATATTATTTCTATTTTTTATAGTTTTTTTAAATTGAATTATTCCGACTCCTAACATACAAAGGCTTAATGGAATAAATAGAACTATAAAAGTTGTTTGTTTAATCATATTCGCACTAAATAAAATTAAAAGAAAGAATGTTAATACAGTCGTGTAATTAAAAATTCTATTCATATTTACCACCTTTTCCAAGGGGAATATTTACATATTGTATACATGATTATACAATTAAAACAAACACATGAGAAAAGGTATTTTGAGCAATAAAAAATTTCAATCGGATTTTTATGGTATTCCTGAGTTTAGTATTATTTACAGCTATAGTCTCTATTCATTCAAATTAAACTGAGAGTAGGTTGATCTGCTCTTAAATCATTAGCAGCAGAAATAACTGGTGTCGCATGGGCTTTATGCGTGTAATAAATTTATAAAGAGTTTGTAACTATTAAAAAAGTAATACGAGAGCTAACCAAAGAATAGACCTCCCTCCTCAAAGGAAGGGGTCTATTTCTTTTTGATTTTGCGAATGAGAGGTAGTTGGAATGTAGAAAGGTAACTAAAAAACCTTCGAAAAAAAGGAAAAAATTATTATAAAAGCCACCGATTTAATGATGATGGATTTTAGTTTATTGATTTTTTTTCGTATTTTTCTTATTCTTTCCCATTAAAGCAGTTGCTATTGCTCCGATAAAATTCCCCAATGCTTCAAACATCAAAATTGACCTCCAATAATAATGGAAATAGTTAATATTTATATTTTATGCCAATTATAACAGATGTTAACATTAATAAACTAACGGGTGCGTTAGCGCCAAAATAAAGCCACAAAGTGCCTTTATTTTAAATAGCATTTTACTGTTTTCAAAAAGCTTTCCAATCATGATTTCCGGTGATTTGTTTCTTTAAAAATATTATCCTAAGAAAATTATTGACAAATTTACTTCGAGTCCGTATAGTATTGGATATTATTAAAAATATTCAGATATAATTTTTGAAACGCAATGATCAGGAGTAGTAAAAGCATATTATTCGGTTAAGAGAGCTGCGGGTTGGTGCAACGCAGTCCAATGATTCTTTGAACTTGCCTGGGAGTGGTAAAGCGGAAGATTAGATGTAATCTACTCTTTTGTTTTAACGATTGACCTTCGTTACAAGGTTTTTAGAGCAGGGTTCGAAAAGAGCCAATAAGAGTGGTACCGCGGTAAGCTTAAGGCATATCGTCTCTTTCTTCATTTGATTATGAAGGAAGAGACGATATGCTTTTTTTGATTTTTGGGAGGTTAGGATATGGAAACTGAAAAACGGAATTTACAGAGGACAATGACTTCAAGGCATATTACGATGATGGCATTGGGCGGTGCCATCGGGGCAGGTTTATTTAAAGGAAGCAGTTCAGCCATTGATATGGCAGGACCATCCGTAATCGTTGCTTATTTGATAGGAGGCATCATCCTATTATTCATCATGCAAGGTTTAGCTGAAATGGCGGTCCGCAATAGCGGTGCACGAACATTCAGGGATTTGGTCCAATCGATTTTAGGAAAGTATCCTGCCTATTTCCTGGATTGGATCTATTGGAAAATGTGGGTATTGAACATCACGGCCGAATCAGTGGTTGCGGCGATTTTTATTCAATATTGGCTGCCTGGATATCCGATCTGGATTCTGGCATTAGCTGTTTCGGTGTTAGTTACTGCGGTTAACTTGCTGTCGGTAAAGGTTTTTGCTGAAACGGAGTACTGGCTTGCATTAATCAAAATTACCGTCATCATTGTGTTCATCATGGCTGGATTATTGTTACTGCTCGTGACTTTTGGTGATCATACAGCGGTCGGTTTCTCTAACTTGACTGAGCATGGCGGTTTCTTTCCGAATGGATCGACAGGTTTAATCACGGCGATGCTGGTGGTAATCTATTCATATGGTGGTACGGAAATCATCGGGGTCACATTGGCTGAAACGAAAAATCCTGAAAAAGTTGTTCCAAAAGCCGTTCGCAGTACATTGGTCAGGATCATTTCTTTCTATATCATTCCATTTTTCATCATCGTTAGCTTGATTCCTTGGAACGAAGTAAACGGTGTGCCGGAAAGTCCGTTTGTGATGGTCTTTCAAATGATTGGGATTCCAGGTGCCGACCATATTATGAACGCCGTCGTTCTACTGGCGATCATTTCATCGATGAACTCTGGATTGTATGGTTCATCCCGCGTCCTGTATACACAAGCTGTGGACGGTCGCATTCCGAAAATCTTTTCACGTTTATCCAAGAAGAAAGTTCCTGTTTACGCAATATTAATGTGTACGTCCGCTTTATACGGCGGTGTACTGATTTCCTTATTTGCAGGAAGCAAGACTTTTGATTTCCTAATGGGATCGCTGGGATATACCGTATTATTCATCTGGTTGATCATTGCATTCGCCCATTTGAAATCACGTAAACAACAGTCCGGAAAAACAAGTGGCTATGCAGTTAAATGGTTCCCGTATACGACATGGGCTGCGATCATCGCTTTAATAACGATCCTTATCGGAATCATTTTCACGACATCCATAATCGTAACGATCATTACACTTTGCATCTATATCTTCATTACCTTGACGTATGTATGGAAAAGAAGGCTTAACAAGATCTAGCAGTAAGCGGGGCATAAATAAAGTTTCAGTATCAAGCCGTGGTATGCATACCATGGCTTTCCTTATGTCATGCAGCTGAATGGGAATTTAGTTATTTTTGGTCTACAACTGGAAAAGTAAGAGATATCCATTTTAATAGTTCATGGGAATCATTAACTTTAGCATATAAATAATCAATCTAGCGAAAAATGTTGTATAATAATCTTTGGAAATTACCCAATATATTGAAAGCCGGAGCGAGCTATGAAAAACAATCCTATCTTATCCTTTCACCCGCTATGCTATTTATTACTTTTAATGATTACTAGTTCCATCTACTCGGTAATCAATCAATCTTCAGGTCACGCTGTCGATGTTACGACTATAATAGATGGGGAGATTCCCTTTATTAAAGAATTTGTCGTTCCATATTTACTTTGGTATCCGTATATTTATGGATTGCTGATTTACTACTGTTTTGTTGACCGTAAGCACTATTTTGTGGCATTAGGCAGCTTGATATCGGGGAAACTTCTCTGTTTTCTTGTATATTGCCTATGGCAATCGACAGTCCCGCGTCCAGAAGTGGTGGGGAACGATATCTTTGCCCATTTAATGCGATTCGTTTATAGTCATGATCAACCTGTCAACTGTCTGCCGAGCATTCATGTACTGACTACATTCATCATGATGATCGTCGTCCATAAGCGGAAAGAACAGCATAAATGGGAGTATGCCAGTGTCACTGCATTCGGAACACTGATTATCCTTTCCACGCTATTTACGAAACAGCATGCTGTATTGGATGTGCTGGCCGGAATACTCCTTGCATATGGGGTGTATGCTTCGATCCAGTATATGTACCAAGCGTTTTCGGCTTATCAGGCCAATCATTATCCAGCAAGGCAAATTAAAAAATGATCTCAGGCCACATTACATGAAAAATGCCACTGTAAGATATTCGCTCCCGTGAGCTGATATTTTACAGTGGCATTTTGTGTTTCTATTAAGGATTTGGATATTTATGTTAAATCATATGTGGTATTATGTTTTTAACCGAATTGAAACAGTGGAGGGGAGGTAAGAAATGACTCATTATCTTAATCGAATTGCTGAAGACTTAGTTAAAGAGAAAGTGGAAAATTATTGGCCGGGTTTTGAACTCGTTGCTTATGCATTATATGATAGGAGAAATGTTTATCTATTCAATCATCCTAAATTTAGTTGCAATCAACAAGATAGATTTCATATTTTAAGATGGGATGTACAGTTTACTGGAGACACAATCATCCTATATGAAGAATATCCCACTGCGATTGTCAATATGGAATCATATGAGGAATATGAAGGTTTGTATTCAATACTGATTCACGAATTATTTCACGGGCATCAGTATATAAAAAGTGAAAAACGGTTTCCAGATGAAATGATGGGAATTACATATCCGTTGTCAAAAGGTAATGTGGAATTACGAAATCAGGAAAGAACAAATCTTTATAATGCATTGTTGGAAAATAACATAATTAAGAAGAAACAATATCTTAATACTTTCATTGCCTTTAGAGAAAAAAGAACAGCCAAGATTACAGGGTACCTAACATATGAAAAATTAATTGAAACCGTTGAGGGACCTGCGTTGTATGTGGAATTAAAGGCTTACTCGGAAAAAAGCCTACTTGATTACGATTCAGTTTTAAGAATGTATGGACAGGACTTAATGAACAAATATGAATCTACTTCTAACATAAGAAGGAGTAGTTATAGTTCCGGCTTGTTTATGTGCTTGTTACTCGAAGAGCTTTCGCCAGGTTGGATGGAAAGTTTTTTTGATATAGAAGATACATTATATGACCTATTAAAACAACAGTCCGGTGACTATATGGAATATTCAATAGCTGATGTTAAAATAAGTTCTGAAACAGAGGAAGTCGTTAATTTTGCTATGGAAAAGAGATTTAAAGCATTTGAAGAGTTTAATGAACAAGCAGGTATTCATCTATATATTGAAGGGGAAATAACTGCTAAATCCTTTGACCCTATGAATATCATCCCATTAGAAGATAGACTTTTACATAAGAGCTTTATAAAAGTAAGAATGAATAATCAAGATTTTCTTATTCAACAACCTGTTATTGCCCATGTTGATAATGGAATTCAAAACATAAATAAACTACACCTGATATTAGAGAATGCCCCCATTGAAAACATTGATTCGATTACAATTAATGATGTTGGAGAAATAAAGGGAAGATATAAGAAACAAGAAAATAACTTGCATTTACTTATTGATTAAAATGTATCCTCATATCTTATTAAACTATCATTTTTTATATGAAATCTTTTCGGGAGTGTCCCTTTTTGTTAAATCGCCAAAAATTTTAAAACGCAAAAAAAAAGTAAATCTACCTACAGGAATAATAAGGAATTAATGACTTGCAATACCAGGTAGTAAAATGTAAAATAAAGTATATCTTGCTTTGCAAGGTAAATATTTTTGGGCCCAATACCTTGTTATACAAGACAAAGGAAGAAGTGATTCAATATCCATGTCATCAACTCAAATGCTTAAAGGGATTTTGGAAGGTTGTCTGTTAGCGATCATTAAAGAAGGGGAAGTTTATGGGTATGAATTAGCCGAGAAGCTTGGGGAATATGGGTTTGATTCTTTAAGTGAAGGTACCATCTATCCCTTATTAATACGCATGCAGAAAGAAAAATTAGTCAATACCACTTTAAAGAAATCAACAGCGGGACCTAGCCGGAAGTATTACTCGTTATCTGAAAAAGGCGAGAGCGAACTGGAAGTCTTCATTGACCGCTGGGATAAGCTAAGTTCAAATGTAAATAAAATAGTGAAAAACCAAGGGGGAATGTAGCGGTGCTTGATGTTAACAAAACGTTATCCAAGGAGAGTCAAACCTTTTTGGAAAACCTCAGATTATACCTTTTTTCGAGTGGGAAGAAAACCGATGCAATTGAGGATATCATTGAAGAGTTAGAGGTCCATCTTTTTGAAGCGGAGTGTGATGAAAAAAGTGTAGAACATATCATAGGCAGTAGTCCAAAAGAGTACATGAAACTTCTTTCTGATGAAATGTCAGTTGATTTTAAGGGATGGTTTAAATATATATTGATGATTTTATTTGGGGCATTTTCCTATTTGATTATTGATAAGGCTTTAAATGGTGGAATTGAATTTTCGTTTTTGGAGATCATCGGTTATCCTATGGCTGGAATCCTTTCAATATTAGTTTATATGATATCTTTCAGGTATATGGCGAGGCATAAATTATCCATGTTCAAGCAAGGTGTAATCCTATTTGCCCTAGGCATGATTTCGATAGCATTGTTTGCAGGTTTAATTATTTTTAGTGGAATTCATAGCACAACTTTTATAAAACTTGAAAACACAGGTACTATTGTTGCTGTAATACTAGCCATTTCTATATTCATCCTCATATCCATATGGAGTAAAACCTGGGTTTCCATCATCATTCCAATATTGCTTTTTGCACCAAAACTTTTATTGACCAATTATCAAGGGAACGTAAATTTGATATTGAGCAGTGTCATAACGATGCTGGGTATCCTTCTTTATTGTGGATATACCATCAGGAAAACCAAAAGTGATTGAAGTGATTATATAGTTCCAATTTACAAGCAAATAAAAAGCATCAAACTTCCCATAAGGCAGGAAGTCCGATGCTTTTTTATTTTACATTTCAGCTTCAATTTTCAAAGATGATTCTTCGCTGAATTGTTCTTTATCCAGGTCACCCGTTATTTTACTTGTCAGAATACCGGAAGTCATGCTGCCGCTGACATTGACAGCCGTTCTTCCCATATCGATCAATGGCTCGACGGAAATCAATATACCAGCCAAAGCGATTGGCAAGTTCATTGCAGATAATACTAGAATGGCAGCGAATGTTGCTCCTCCACCTACACCTGCAACCCCGAAAGAGCTAATGGCCACGACGGCAATCAACATGGCTATAAAGGAAGGCGATAGTGGGTCGATTCCCACCGTTGGAGCGATCATGACCGCTAACATGGCCGGATAGATGCCGGCACAGCCATTTTGACCGATCGATAAGCCGAAGGATCCGGCAAAGTTGGCAATTCCTTCGGACACCCCTAGTTGTTTCTGTGTTTGGATGTTCAATGGAAGTGCTCCTGCACTTGTTCTCGAAGTGAAGGCAAACGATAATACCGGGAAAGCTTTTCTCAAATATACCATTGGATTCAATCCTGAAATCGTCAGCAATAACAAATGGATGAGGAACATGACAATCAGGGCGACATAAGAGGCACCGACGAATTTTCCCAATTTCAGGATGGCATCCAAATCACTCGTAGCTACTGTCTTCGTCATGATCGCCAAGATTCCGTATGGTGTTAAACGAAGGATCAATGTGACTACGCGCATGGTGATGCTGTGCAATGTATCTACTATTTTAGCAAAAAATTCAGCTTGTTCAGGCTGCTTCCTTTTGACCCCTAAATAGGCAATCCCAAGAAATGCGGCAAAAATCACAACTGAAATGGTTGATGTCGGTCGTGCTCCCGTTAAATCAAGGAACGGATTGGACGGAATCAATTCAAGGATTTGCTGCGGCATCGTTTTATCCTGAATCGTACCGTAAGTTTCCGTTATTTCATCCCCGCGGCTTAACTCTGCATCCCCTTGGTCAATTTGAACGGCTTCCAAATTGAACACAGTTGCCGAGGTAATCCCGACGGCTGCTGCAATCGCAGTCGTTCCAAGCAGGATTCCGATGATCAGGATACTGATCTTTCCGATATTGCTAGTTAGTTTCAATCTTGTAAATGCGGATAAGATCGAAATGAAGACAAGCGGCATAACGATCATTTGCAGGAACTTGACATAGCCTGAACCTACAATGTTAAACCAATCGACCGATTTAACGATCGCTTCTGACTGAGGTTCATAGAAAAACTGCAAAAGAAGTCCGAATACAATCCCTAAACCAAGTCCAGTAAAGACCCTTTTTGTAAAGGAAACATGCTTCTTATTCATGTAAAATAAAACGCCTAAAAGAACGAGCATTATGGCAAGATTTAAAAACACATAACCAATCATATATATTCCTCCTAATTCCGATTAACCAAATGAGAATAATGAATATCTGATGACTATGATACATCATCCGTTGATTTATTACCAGAAGAAAATAATTTTTTTTTGACATTTCAAGTAATTCATGTATGTATCCATATTCATGGACTGAATAAGAAGTCACAAAAAAGAGGTATACAAATCTTCCATTATATATCTTTATCAGGAAGGATAATCCCTTGTTTTTCTTGAATGATATATCAGGCCGTAGATGCTTAGCTTCTTTTGAAAGGATGAAGGAATGATGGATATATACATTGACAGGCTTAATGAACAGGATGCACAAGCGTTATTTACATTTGAATGCCATAATAGAACGTTTTTCGAGCAAACGGTCCCAGCCCGTGGAGATGATTATTATAGCTTTGGAACGTTTGAAATCAGGCATAAGGAATTATTAAAAGAACAAGAAGATGCTATCTCCTCTTTTTATCTGATTAAGGAAGACTCAGGAACAATCGTCGGCAGGATTAATCTTGTGGATATCGACCCGATTAATGGTACGGCTCATGTCGGTTATAGAATCGGTGAAGCGTTTACGCAAAAAGGGATTGCGAACGAAGCTTTAAGGCTTTTGGTTAATCTGGCACCGGAAATGAATGTGACTCAAATACATGCCAAAACGACAAGCGACAATATAGCCTCTCAAAAGGTTTTAGAGAAAAATGGTTTTGAACGGATTTCGAGTAATGAGGAAAATAGTGCGGATACGGTTCAAAAGCTAATATTCTACCATTATAGTAAGAACCTATAAATCCATTTTCTTCTATTAATAATAGGGAAAGGGCAGGAGTGACGATTGTAAGGGACCTTGGGTGTTGTAGCAATGAAGAAATATCCCCAGATATTTTCCCGGGATGTATAATTAGTAAAAGGCGTCCTTACTTAAAGGGGAAAGGAGAATTTACGATGATAGAAGGTTTATATGAAGCCCATTTGCCCGTCAAGAACCTGGCCATCTCAATCGATTTTTATAAGAAAATAGGCTTGAAACCAGCTTGGAGGGATGAAGATACTGCCTTCTTTTGGATCGAGGAAAACAAAAGCTGGGTTGGCTTATGGGAAGGGAAAGAATCTCAAACTCCATACCACCCTTCACTAAGGCATATCGCATTTCGGGTATCTTATGAAAATATGAAAAATGCATTAACTTGGCTCCAATCTCTAAAAATAGAAGTCGTCCCTTTTGGAAAAAGGACATCGATTGAACCTTTTGTGCGCCCGCACCAAGGAAACGCTTCCGTCTATTTTAATGATCCGGATGGCAATAGTCTCGAACTTATGTGTTCGATAGATGTCCCTGATGCATATAAGCATATGACCGAAAAACTTTCACTTGAAGAATGGGAAGAACTATTGACTCAATACGGAAAGGCTTAGGGCATAAATGCGGATGTTTAAAATTAGAGTGAACTTATTAACTCAAATGACCTTACTTATCATATTCGTTGTTTTTATCAGTACCTTGCTTGTGAGCATTCTATTCTCCACACTGCTGGAAGACATCGTCGAAAACCAAATGGGGAAGCAAGCAATGACGGTGGCCAAATTAGCGGCTCAAAATCCAACGATCATCCAGGGATTTAACGAAGATCAGCCATCAGAGGTGATTCAACCCGCATCAGAAATGATTCGTCAAACAACGGGTGCCGATTATGTAACCATTGCGAATCATAAAGGACTTCGCTACTCTCATCCTAATCCAGATTATATCGGTAAGCCTACGGCTACGAGTAATGATCCAGTACTCAAAGAACACAAATCAATTATTTATCAAGGAAATGGGATATCGGGGCCAGCGATTAAAGCTAAGGCGCCTATCTGGAATGATAAAGGGGAAGTTATCGGTGTTTCATCTGTAGGGTTTTTGATAGAGAATGTGCAAGATCAACTGTCCAATTATAAAATGAAGATTATTCATTTGTCACTTATCCCAATCAGTGTAGGAATCGTATGGGCAATATTTATAGCGCGACGCTTAAAAAAGCTTATTTTAGGTCTAGAGCCGGAGGAAATTTCTTTTCTTTTTCAAGAAAGGGAAGCGACACTTGATGCCATCCGATATGCCACCATTACGATTAATATTGAAAAACAGGTTACTTCCATGAATAAAAGAGCACGTGAAATGTTTCATGACCATCAGCTAATGGTGGGTAAGCGGATCGTAAATGGGCATTTAGAAAAACTCATCAAAATGGTAATCAGCACAAAAGAGGGACAGTTCAATCGTAAGTTACTTTTAGGGCAACAGCTATATATTTTGGATTTATCCCCAATCTTAAATCATAATGACGTCAGGGGCATCGTTTTAACAATAAGAACAGTATCCGAAATTGAACAATTAACAGATGAATTTTCAGAAATCAAGGCCTTTTCAGAAAATATGCGGGCACAAAACCATGAGTTTTTAAACAAATTAAATACCATTTATGGATTAGTTAGTTTAAAACAATACGATAGGGCATTGGACATCATCTCTTCAGAAGTGAGGGAGAGGCAAGATATCATTTCGTTTCTAATGTCATCAGTTAAAGATCCTTTAATAGCCGCCTGTTTACTTGGAAAGATAAACCGTTCAAAAGAACTGCAGGTTATATTAGAAATAGAACAGGAAAGCAATTTAAATAGTTCATTAAAACCTGAGGATTCCCATCACTTGGTTTCCGTTATTGGTAATGTCATCGATAATGCGATGGAGGCAGCACGGCAAATGAAAAAAAATGAAGGAAAGGTCAAAATTTCGTTTACGGATTTAGGAAACGAAATTATATTTGATATCGAGGATAACGGTCCAGGAATCCCTGATGCCATGGGAGATATTATTTTTACAGATGGTTATACGACTAAAAATGGGGAAAATCATGGGATCGGCTTGGCCATTGTAAAAAACTCCATTGGTCTTTTAAGCGGTGAAATTTATATTGATCGCAGTTATTTGGGAGGAGCAAGATTTACCATCGTCATCCCGAAGGATTTAAAAGCAGAAAGGGAGGTTTAAGAATGTCCAAAGGACCGATTACAGTTGTCATTGTTGAAGATGACGAAAATGCAGTGAATATATATAAACAATTTACGAATCAACTTGATCAATTCACTGTCATTGCTACAGCTAGCACAGGCAAGCAAGCATTAAATATTTTGCATGCCGCACAACCGGACTTAATTTTATTGGATATCTTTTTACCAGATATGAATGGAATTGACCTTCTTCGGGAAATTAGGAGGGAATACCGGGGAATTGATGTAATTCTGATCACCGCCGCGAATGATACCGAAACAGTCAGTGAAGCGATTAGGGGAGGCGCGTTTGGTTACCTTATTAAACCGATCATTATCGATAAGCTTCTTGCAACGCTCAATCAATACGATCAGACGAGACGGCAGCTACATAATAACAATTTAGTAAATCAGGATAAAGTCGATACTTTTTTTCGGACCATAAGTAATCCAAATACAGTAAATGATGTCCAAATCCTACCCAAGGGAATTGACAAACATACCTTGAAAATGGTCAGAAGCAAGATTCAAAACGTCAATGGCAGTTTAAATGCTGATGAACTGGGTCAACTCGTTGGAATTAGTTATTCAACCATGCGCAGATATCTGGAGTATTTAGTTTCCTGTGATGAAATGGAAGTTGAGGTTTTGTATGGCAGTATAGGAAGGCCTGAAAGAAAATATAAAATAAAACACCTATAAATCCCTGTTGATGAAATTCGTTTTCATCAATGTGGGTTTTTTCTTTTTCAGGCGTGAAAAAAATGAATAAAACTCTTATTACTTTCTTTATATGTGAATAAGGCTTAATGGATGATAGTCTCTAAAGAAAGCGCTATCAAAAAAGATAGTAATATTTTATCAATAAGGAAGGGAGCATGAAGATGTTATCCATTTTAGGATTTTCCATGATTGCAGTATTCATGTATTTAATTATGTCGAAGCGGCTATCGGCACTAGTGGCCATTATGCTCGTTCCAATCGTATTTGGAGTGATTGGAGGATTCTTTACAGAACTGGGACCCATGATGCAGGATGGGGTAGAAGGAATAGCTTCCACAGCCATAATGATTTTATTTGCTATTTTATATTTTGGAATAATGATAGATTCCGGTTTATTCGATCCTCTCATTTCTAAAATATTGAAAATAGTAAAAGGAGATCCTTTAAAAATAGTTTTAGGAACCGCGATTCTCTCAATGACCGTCGCATTAGATGGCGACGGGACAACTACTTATATCATTACCGTATCAGCGCTTTTACCCCTTTATAAGCGTCTGGGGATGAACAAAATAATATTAGCCACTGTAGCCATGTTATCCATGGGTGTAATGAATATGACACCGTGGGGGGGAGCTTCCGCCATGGCGATGGCCTCGTTGAACATTGACGCATCGGAATTGTTCTTACCAATGATTCCTGTCATGGGATTTGGCCTCATTTGGGTTCTTGTTGTGGCTTTTATATTGGGAAAAGGGGAACGAAAGAGATTGGGCGTTGTGGAGATCCAGCATAATCACACAAAAGAAATGAATTCGGAGGCTAATTCCGAGTTAGCGGCAACAACGGTCTCCCGTGATTATCGTCGACCGAAATTGGTTTGGTTCAACTTCATTTTAACGATTGTGCTCATGGCATCATTAATCATTGATTTTATGTCTTTAACCATTTTATTCATGGTTGCTTTCGCCATTGCGCTATTGGTCAATTACCCTGATTTAAAGGATCAGCAGGATCGAATCGCCATTCATTCGAAAAATGCATTGGCCGTCGTTTCCATTGTCATTGCAGCCGGGATTTTTACCGGCATCATGTCTGGAACGAAAATGATTGATGCAATGGCCATTACGTTGGTCTCGCTGATCCCAGAATCTTTAGGACCATTTTTACCGGTAATTGTTGCGTATGCCAGTGCCCCTTTTACTTTCTTTATGTCAAATAATGCATTCTATTTTGGCGTACTTCCCATTATCGCACAGGCAGCTGATGCTTACGGAATTAGCGCAGCAGAAATAGGACGCGCCTCGATAATAGGGCAGCCGATACACGTATTGAGTCCTTTGGTGGCTGCAGCCCATTTGCTAATAGGTTTAGTGGGCACTGACTTCGGGGATTTACAACGGTTTGCCGTGAAATGGGCATTAGGGACTGTCACTGTCATGACAATAGCAGCGATAATCTTGGGAGTCATTTAGTGAAAAGGGACGGTAACCCTATCTTACGATCATGAAATTGATAATTGGAGGATCTTCAATGTGGATCATCACACTCTATAAAAACAGAGGTATTGTAATGTATGAATTTGAAACAGAACAAGCCGCAAGGGAAGTTTTCCGTAATATTCAGGGCAATAGGATTCTATCAGAAGTTATTTACTATAATGACCCAGGTTTAGCACATCAGGTTGGACAAGAAGCATTATGATAGCAATGAATCGAAGAGGTGGTTTATGGGCTAGTTAAGAATAAAGGGTAACTTTACAAAATATGATGATTAAAACACAAATCAAACAGCAAATTGTTTACCCCAAAAAAGGTAAAGCTTTATTGGGGTTTTACTATTATTTTAGAACGCTTTAACTATGATTTTTGTGGTAATCTTCGCAAGATTCATGACAGTATCCAGTCTCGTACCATTTAAAGATTGTTGGGGCAAAAGGGGATCTAAATAATTCACGACGGCTTTTAGGTGATAATCACCCAATTCAGGTAATGATTTACTCATGGCTTCACCAGGGCTAAAAGGACCTTTTGTCAGAAATATAGAACCTATTTGATGATAACCTCCCAAACAAGCATCGATGCCAAAAATAAAGGGATTTTTAAATTGCTTCTTTATTTCTTTCAAAACACTTTGCAAATTAAGGGCGTGAACAGGTTCTGCAAGTGTTCCGAAGACAGGATAAGGGACTTGGTTTTCTCTTAGCATCGTCCCTACTATAGGCCCGAATGAATCACCCGTGGAACGATCTGAACCAATACATAAAAAGATGATTTCTTTGGACGTTGGCCGAAGAATCCTTGCGATATGAAAAGACATTTCGTCTATTTCACCTTCTGCCTCCAACGTGTAGTTGCAATACTGCATTTCTTTTTTTGTCTCGCCTTTTTTTCTGCCGTTAAAAGGATACATGCCTACACCCCCTGGAGTTCCATGATCTTGAAGAAATTATAACATGATTAATAATTCCTCGAAATATTATGGAAATTACTTGCCTTCCTGATTAATTTCATATTTTCAGTTTCGCAATTAATCTCAAAAAAATACAGCAGCCATATCAATTGGATTATCATTTCTTGATTATTTGTATTTTGTAAATATGTAGATTAATTGGGATTTTTGATAAAATAGTAGAAAACAAAAAAATCTACTAGTATGAAACAATTGGTTTTATAGAAGGAAGTGTAAGTATGTTTAATAAATTAACGAATAACGATAGTATTCTTAATCAATTACGTGCACACTGTGAGAATTGTTTCGGTTTGTGCTGTGTAGCCTTGCCTTATGCAAAATCTGCTGATTTTGCATTGGATAAAGATGGAGGTACACCATGTTCAAACCTGCAATCGGATTATCGTTGCGGCATCCATGAAAATCTCAGAGCAAAAGGATATCGAGGCTGTACGGTATATGAATGCTTCGGTGCAGGTCAGAAGGTATCTCAACTCACTTATGAAGGAAACGATTGGAGAGATAACCCAGCGTCAGCAAAGGAAATGTTCGAGGTATTTCCTATTATGCAACAACTTCATGAAATGCTTTGCTACTTGAATGAAGCACTGAATTTAGAAGATGCGAAACCTCTTCATCGAGATTTGCAGGTCGCTTTTGAGGACACGGAATATCTCACTCAGCAAAGCCCAGAAGCTATCATGAATCTAAATGTACCAGCCCATAGAGCGACCGTTAATGAGTTACTTCTGCGCACAAGTGAACTGGTACGTGCAAAGGTACCAAATAAGAAAAATGGAAATCGAAAGAAACAGAACAAAATAGGCAGGGGTAGTGACCTTATTGGTGCAAAGTTGAGAGGTGCAGACCTTAGAGGGGCGAATTTAAGAGGGGCCTTGTTTATTGCAACTGACCTCAGAGAAGCTGACATGAGAGTGACTGATCTTATCGGCGCAGACTTTAGGGACGCTGATTTGCGCGGTGCCGACCTCACTGGAAGTTTCTTCATCACACAAGCACAGGTTAACTCGGCTAAAGGTGATATGAAAACGAAATTGCCGCTTTCTTTAAGCATTCCCGATCACTGGAGAAAAGAAGGCTAGCTAGGATCGGAGCTAACTTTTATGCAGAGTTCATAGATAAGAAAATTGTTTAATTCACGAGTAAAAGGCTAAAATTCCCGAGTAAAAGCATCAAACTCACGAGTAAAGCCCAATTCACGAGTAAAAGCATCAAACTCACGAGTAAAGCCCAATTCACGAGTAAAAGCATCAAACTCACGAGTAAAAGCTCCAAATTCACGAGTAAAAGCATCAAATTCACGAGTAAAAGGCTAAAACTCACGAGTAAAGCCAAACTCACGAGTAAAAGGCCCAAACTCACGAGTAAAGCCCAATTCACAAGTAAAAGCATCAAACTCACGAGTAAAGCCAAACTCACGAGTAAAAGCATCAAACTCACGAGTAAAAGGCTAAAACTCACGAGTAAAAGGCCAAAACTCACGAGTAAAAGCTCCAAACTCACGAGTAAAGCCAAATTCACGAGTAAAAGCATCAAACTCACGAGTAAAAGCTCCAAATTCACGAGTAAATGCATCAAACTCACGAGTAAAAGGCCAAAACTCACGAGTAAAAGCATCAAACTCACGAGTAAAAGCTCCAAATTCACGAGTAAAAGCATCAAACTCACGAGTAAAAGCTCCAAACTCACGAGTAAAAGCATCAAACTCACGAGTAAAGCCAAATTCACGAGTAAAAGGCTAAAACTCACGAGTAAAAGGCCAAAACTCACGAGTAAAAGCTCCAAACTCACGAGTAAAGCCAAATTCACGAGTAAAAGCATCAAACTCACGAGTAAAAGCATCAAACTCACGAGTAAAGCCAAATTCACGAGTAAAAGCATCAAACTCACGAGTAAAAGCATCAAATTCACGAGTAAAAGCATCAAACTCACGAGTAAAAGGCCAAAACTCACGAGTAAAAGCTCCAAACTCACGAGTAAAAGCATCAAATTCACGAGTAAAAGGAATTTTAATACTAACATGCGATTCTTCATTAGGAAGGATCGTCTTTTAAAATTGGGCGTGAAAATTTCAGTTTTCCATTTGACTCTCACGTTGCGTAATACCTTACAGTAAATGATATCGAAAGGAGGTAAAGGGCAGTGGCAATGAAAGTGAAAGAACTGGCCGATTTAGTTGGCATTAGTGTGCGGACACTGCATTATTATGATGAAATCGGGTTATTATCGCCAGAGGAAACAACCGATTCGGGTTATCGCCTTTATTCGAATGATAATCTTGAGATGTTGCAGCAAATCCTGTTTTTTAGGGAACTCGGCATGCCATTAAAGGAAATCAAACAAATGGTAAGCAGCTCTTCGTTTGATAAACAAGAAGCGTTAAGGCAACATCAAAAAATGTTACTGGAGAAACGCAAACAATTTGATAAATTAATTAACACGGTTGATAAATCGATTAAGCATATGAAAGGGGAAATTCAAATGACGAATAAAGAAAAATTTGAAGGGTTTGACTTCAGCCAGAATCCATATGAAGAAGAAGCTCGCAAGCTTTGGGGGGATAAAGCTGTCGATGAGTCGAAAGCTAAAGTGGCGGGCATGTCTAAAGATGCACAAAAAGTTGTATCGGAAATCTATATAAAACTTGCGTCAATGCGAAATGCCTCGCCCGAGTCGGAGGAAGCACAAGAAGCGATTAAAGAATGGTATGACTGTTTGAACAATAACTTTGGAACATACTCATTGGATGCTTTCAAAGGATTGGGTCAAATGTATGTAGATGATCAACGCTTCACCAAAAATATCGACCAATATGGTGATGGTTTAGCAAAATTCATGTGTGATGCGATGGGTCACTTTGCCGATTCTAACAAAAATTGATTATTGTTCATCAATCTGGGGTGCCCAAGATTGAAGGAATTTCATGATGGTAGGTTGCTGCGGCAACCTTCTTTTTGTGAGCTGAAAATCAGGCACGAATGGCACGTTGTTTCGCTCCAAATTAAAACATCTCCGCGTTATATAGTATAATGATTATGTAAAAATTCCCATTATATTATTGAAGGCTGTGCGGTCCGTCTGCATTATAGCGAGGTGCTGGTTTAAATGGAAACTTGGAAATTGAGTGTAAAGGTATCGGAGCTTAGCGATGTGATTCCTTATTATTTTTTTAGTCTAGTCTCTTCCTGTCTATCGCTTTCTACGGTGTTGGTTATTTTTAGCGAGGGTTCTAATTGGGGGCTGCCTGGCATTATCGTGTTTTCTTTTTATGTGGTTATCCCTTATTTATTTTTTGCTGTTCCGGTACAGGTCCTTTTCAATAAGTATCCTAATAAATTCAATTTAGTTTATTTATACCTTTATGTTTTTTTCTCTTTGGTGGCTGTATTCATTTATAGTTCGGTGTTAAACTTTGACTTCAGCATGGAAGTTTTAACTACAAAGGTTTACTATGCAATGAGTCTATCCGCGGCCCTGATTTTTTGGTTTTGGGACTCAGTCTTTTTACAGAAAAAGAGATCTGCATCATAAAAGGGACCAAAGTAGCGGTCCCTTTCCGACATTATTTCTTCAGCATGTTTACGATTTCACTAGCTTTTTCTAATTGAACGCCTTCAATGATACTGTTATTTTTTCGAACAGCCGTACCGAAATGATAGTAACCGGTATGCAGTTCGGAATCGATGGAAAGGATATTATCCTTGTTTAAGCCGCTTCCCACCAATATCGCTATGTCGCCGCAGGCTCTTTTCATTTGTTGAATGGTTTTCATGCGGCTGGGGAAATCCCCGTGTCCACCAGAGGTCAAAATCGTTGTGATTTCTGGATATTGAGCTAGCATTTCAGCTGAACGGACTGGGTCGTACGTATCATCGATGGCTCGGTGGAACGTAATCTCCAAACCTTCACATTCCGTCAATAGCTCTTCGAGGTATGGTCGATTGATTTCATTTTTTTCATTTAATGCACCCAATACGACCCCGTTCGCTCCCAGTGATCGAATGATTTGGATATCTTTTTTCATAATTCCCAAATCATTTTCAGTATAACAAAATGACTGGCTATGAGGCCTTACCATCACGTTGACTGGTATCTTTACTGAGCTGACGACAGCTTCTATCAGGGCGTGGCTTGGAGTTAATCCCCCCTCGGCTAAAGCACTGACAAGCTCGATTCGGTCTGCTCCCGATTTTTCGATTAAAAGTGCATCTTCTATGGTTGTGGCAATGAATTCAATATACATTGGATTTTCCTTTCCCGGCATGCAAGTGTTATAAAGAATAGTATGTATAAGATTATTTAATCCATTAAGAATAGTAAAGTCAATCCTAATGAATACAATGAGTTTCTCCACTCACCGTTATTATAACCGGATACCTTATTAAATAACTGCTTCGGTTTTCCCAAACTTTCCTCAACTGGATTTCTTTATTTCTCATATTTATGAAACGAAATCAACATTCAAACGTATAAAAAAAGAATATATTCAAGATGGTAGATTAGAAAGTCGAAAGTTTTGCAGAATAATCAAATGAATATCATCATGACGGAGGTTATTTAATTGGATAAAAAAAGTAAGGAAGTAACGAAATCGAGGTTTTACAAAGTAGGGATGGGTTGCCTGATCATTTCCCTTCTCACTTGGATCATTCCTGTAATAGCACCTTTTACGCCTTTTTCGACTGCTGTTAAAGCGGGGGTCATAACAGGTGCGATCGTCTTTGCGGAAGTCATGTTCTGGGCAGGTGCACTTTTGGTTGGGAAAGAAGTGGCTGCTAAATATAAAGGTTATTTAAACCCGAAAAATTGGAGAAAAGAAAAAGGGTGAAGAAACGCAGCCAGTTAAGCAGTTTTTTATAAAAAAGGGCTAGGAGTGAAGCTCCATGGAAACTGAGATGTTGAAAATATTCGATTCCAATCGCATTCAAATCGGCGTGGCTACGCGTGAGGAAGTACATAGAATGGGACATTGGCATGAGGTTTTCCAGTGTTGGTTCGTTAGTAGGGAAGCCGGGGTGGATTACCTATATCTTCAACATCGCTGTGCGCTGAAAAAAGATTATCCGAATCTATTGGATATTACGGCTGCCGGTCATTTACTGGCTCATGAAACGGTATATGACGGAGTAAGGGAAATAAAAGAAGAAATAGGCATTGAAATTTCCTTTAACGAATTGGTTCCGTTAGGGATTATCGAATACCATCAAACGAAGGAAGATTTCATCGATAAAGAACTGGCTAACGTCTTTCTATATGAAAGTACACATAGCTTCGATGATTTCACCTTGCAGCCAGAAGAGGTTTCCGGGATGGTGAAGGTTGTACTGAATGACTTTGAAGGGCTTTGGACCGATGCGAAGGAAAGAGTGAACATTAAGGGATTTGAAATGAATCAAGAAGGCCGCAGGATGATGATCGATCGATTTGTCGGGCGGGATGAGTTCGTGCCGCATGAGATTTCCTATTATGAAAGCATCATCAGATTGATTAGGCAAAACTTATCGATGGAGCCAGGTGCTGGCGCCGCTAAATGATAAAATATTGCCCCAACGAAACGATTCTTGTTTTGTTGGGGTTTTTCTCTTTTCTAAATCGAATCCCGTTAAAAACATTAAGCATATCGACCTGTGACCATTCCCGGTCAACGGTAGCCTATTGGCTCGTATTGTCCCAACGTGATACGCATATGTCCTTAGTTCTTTTCTCATTTCCCTGAATTTCTCATAGGGATAATGACTTTGTCCATACGGTTATTTAAATGATAAAGCGTGACATACCAGACTGTAAGGGTGCTAGTGTGATGCAAGTTAAAGGAGGTTTCTGTAGTTTTTCATAATCTAGGGAATTTATCACTTGTAAGAATATTACAAAATTGTAAGATGAACAGTGTATAAATTTTGTTAAGGGGATGAGTGAAAACAATGAAAAAAATGGTTCTATGCATTTCATTTCTTGTAGCTTTTTTAGTCCTTTTTGGCTCCCTTGATTCATTTACCAGCAAAGCATCAGCAGAAACACACACCTATGATGGAAAAAGTCCTTACTACAATAGTTGTGCGAATAGCGCAGTCACGAAGAAGTCCGTGAAAATTTATGCCAACGGAGGTTCTGCCAATTTGTAGTTGAAATTCAGCACAACTTGCAAAACGGCTTGGGCAAAGATCACTCTAAGCAGACCGGCTAAAACAGATGGGGAGGCAACGGCATTGGTTGTTCGAAATACTGATAATAAACAATTTAGCTGTGCATCTCCTGGAGGAAATGGTGAAATAAATAAAGGTCAAACGACGTGCTATACACCAATGGTATATGATTTAGATCCGCGGAAAGCAAAAGCGGTCGCGTTTTGGCCATATACAGCAGGTGAAACCGGCTGGTATTAATGAAAAAGGAAAAGCCTTCATCTACTTTTATGCAACGAAAGGATGAATGATTTGAATAAAAAGCTTAAAATGATAGGTTTATCGATAGTGATGACACTGTCGATGTTCATTGTTGATTTTGGATTTGGAAATGATCAGGCACTGGCAGAAACACACACCTATGATGGTAAAAGCCCTAACTATAATAGTTGTGCAAGTACGGCGGTAACGAAGGATAAAAAATGGATCGATTCCAATTCGTACGTAGAATTGAAATTCAGCACTGTCTGTAAAACCGCCTGGGCAAAAGTGACCGTAACACGCCCCGCCGTATACAACCATGAAGCGGATGCCAGGATCGTCCGAAGTACTGATGGTAAAGCCTATACATGCGCCAGTTCCGGGGGAAATGGTGTTGTGAATAAAGGGCAGACCTCGTGCTATACACCAATGGTATATGATTATGACCCGCGGAAAGCACAGGCGCAAGGGATACATGCGATCCCTAATAGTGATGCATATAAAAAAGCGGTGACCATTTGGTACTAGAAAAACTTGGGGAACGTCAAAAGCAGTTTGCAAGCATCCGCATGACCGGATGCTTTTTTTTCGGTCAGATTGAACTCACCCCTCATTCATCCTCACGATGTTGTGCTTCCAATTGAAGTAGATATTGTTTCATCTCCGTACCTCCCCGGTAACCGGTAATGGCCCCGTTTTTTCCGATTACCCGATGACATGGCACCGTGATCAGAACAGGATTGGCACTAATGGCCGTTCCGACCGCCCGAACAGCTGCAGGTCTTTGGATGATTTGGGCAATATCGGAATAGGAACAGGTTTTTCCATAAGGTATTTGATTCAATGCTGCCCAAATTTCTTGTTGAAAGGGAGTACCTGTTACATCTACGGGAAGAGAGAAAGTCTGCCTGCTCCCTTCGAAATATTCTTGGAGTTCTTTTAGATAGGGTGTTAGTGCTTTTTCATTTTCAACAAGGCTCGCCATTGGAAAGCGTTTTTGTATCCAAGACTTCAGTTCTTCATGCGATTGACCCGGAGAGCCTACATAGCACAGTCCTTTTTCCGTCTTTGCGATATATAATTGCCACGTATCATAATGTAATATGGCCCAGTCAATGGTTTGTTGTTTAACATTCTTCATCTGGTTCACGCTCCTTGGCTTTAGTTTTGGTGATAAGCTTTCCGATATCCTGAAGGTGTATTCCCCATTCTCCTTTTGAATAGCGTTATGAAATAGGGTGTGCTTGAGAAACCGACAGCCAAGCCTATTTCATTTATCGGCTGTTCGGAGTTTTCTAGGAGCCTCGTTGCTTTTTCAAGGCGAAGCCGTTGAATGTATTCTGTGGGCGATATCCCCTTCACACGCTTAAATGATCTTTGCAAATGATAGGGGCTGCCGTGGGAAATATCCGCCAATCTATTCAATGTTAGGGGTTCGCTGTAATGGGTGTCGATCCATTCGGCTATTTGTTCAACCCATTCTTCTGTCGGCAAGTTCAGTCCTTCGGGTTTACAACGTTTACAAGGCCGGAAATCATCCTCTAAAGCCATCATGGCATTTTTGAAAATCTTCACGTTTTCCTTATTCGGCACCCTGGATTTACAGGAAGGCCTGCAAAAGATGCCGGTCGTTTTTACTCCGTATAAAAATTGATCATCATATGCGGCATCACAATCCATAATGGCTTTCCAATAATCATTCGGGATATCTGCCTTTTTCGGATTCATCACACTCACCTCTCTTTTTAGTATACAAGAAAGGGTTCATATACAAACATTTTGATAATATAAAAGCAAGATAACGTAATTAATCATTTTAGAGCCATTCTGTTAAAATAAGGGGGTTGGATGAAATTTCCGGAACATCACTAAGCTTGAAAGAAAGAGCAAGATAACGTACTCATTTTTTCATTAGAATAAAGCTAAAGGAGGAGCAGAATGAAAGAGACATTATCAAATGATGAAGGCATGACTGAATTGAGAATTCGTGCACCAAAAGAGTTTAGTTTTTCGGAAAATCTTAAATACTTATCAAGATCCTCCAATGAATGCATGTTCGAAATTGTTGATCAAAAGATTTATCGTGCTCTTGTTGTCGATAACGAGACACTTTTAGTCGAAATCAGTTCAATGAACGAAACGGAGCTGACCGTTCGATTTCCAGGGCGAACTGCACCGGTGAAAAAACATGTAAAAGATACTGTTTCCCAATATATTCGTCATTGGTTCGATCTTGAAACGAATCTGCTTCCTTTTTATGAGCTTGCCCAAAATGACCCTTTACTGCAAAAGCCGGTAAACCAATTCTTCGGTTTAAGAAATATGGGCATTCCGGATTTATTTGAAGCCATTGTCTGGGGAATACTTGGACAGCAGATCAATTTGACTTATGCCTATACCTTGAAACGGAGATTGGTAGAGAAATTCGGGACATCCGTTGAATATGAAGGGAAACGATTTTGGCTGTTCCCGACGCCTGATGTGATTGCGAATTTAACGGTAGAAGATTTTGTGGAAATGAGAATGACCGTAAAGAAATGCGAATATTTAATTGACGTGGCACAATTAATGGTACGCGGTGAACTTACAAAAGAAAAGCTGTTGAATGCAAAGGATGTAAAAGTTGCCGAAAAAATGCTGACCAAAATACGCGGAATAGGTCCGTGGACAGCCAATTATGTACTGATGAGGTGTCTACGTTTTCCAGCAGCTTTTCCAATCGATGACGTCGGGCTGCATAATTCCATGAAGCTGGTCATGGAAACGGAAGCAAAACCAACGAAAGCGGAAATCCTGAAACTATCGGAAGCGTGGACCGGTTGGGAATCATATGCGACCTTCTATTTATGGAGATTGTTATATTGACTTGAATTATTCTTTGGAACGGATTCAAAAGGTAACTGTAAGTTTCGTCGATATTCTCTATTTTCGGTGATAAAACTGTAGATTTCGTCGATATTCTCTATTTTCGAAGATAAATTGCAATTCCCCTTCAATTTGTCAGCAGCCCAAACACCTTAAGTCATATAACATACATTATTACATTCAATCATATAGAGGTGAATGACCATGTATATGTACCCAACGTATCATTATGAAGATCAAGTTTTTCGTGATCGACAGTTTCCTGGTCTACCGGGCTTTCCAGGTGCTCCTCAATTTCCAGGTCAATCTGGACCACCGACGTATTCGCAAGCACCAACAGCCCCACCACCAGCGTTTATCCCTCAACAACAATCGGCTTCAACATTTGCTGTAGATCCAGGGGCCATTTCGTTTTGTCTGTTCAGGAATACTTTTATCTGGCTTAACAATGGTGCGAGATTCTGGTATTACCCGATTTTCGTCGGTCCGCGTTCTGTTGCCGGCTTTAGATGGAATGGCAGGTTCTGGACAATTTTTGGTATCGATACAAGACAAATCAATTCATTTAGTTGTTTTTGAAAAATGCTCAAAGGAGATGTCGGTCATACGATCTCCTTTGAGCATTTTATGTTTTTTTCGAACTAAAGCGGTCAACAACCCCTCTAGGGAAAGGAAATACAAGGTGCAAATCATTTGCTCCTTGAACTTCGCACCATGATTGTTTTGTCTAATAGGAGACTGAGAACTAATCCGATCAGCACCTCAGGTGAAACGATATCAGATAGTAGAGGGTCATATAGACTATTTGAAATGGATTAAAGAAATTCATTTTCCCCTCCCTTTTTTGTTAAACTATCCCTTGTTTTGGAGGCAGGTGCTCTTTCGTTTTTGATTGTGGCGAAATAAACGGCCAACAATGTTCAATATTTAATAGAAATGGTAAAATCATTATGCTCCTATAAAATTTAGTGAATGAAAATGAAAATAGAGGATGCTGTTGAATATGAGGAAAGTATCGCTGGAAACCAAGATTCTCGGGTTGGTCCTATCGTTGAGCCTGTTTTTGATCCTTTTATTGACGACTACATTTTCCTATATGGAAGGAAGGCAAATAGCGAAGGATAAGGGTCAATTGGCTTTGGAACTCTCAAAGACGATTAGCTTCATGCCTACTGTTACAGGGGCATTTGAAAAGGAAGATCCTGCTGCCACAATCCAGCCAATTGTCGAAAAGATCCGCGTGGAAACAGGGGCTGAGTTCATCGTTGTAGGGAATAAAGAGGGCATTCGCTATTCCCATCCTCTGGCTTCCGAAATTGGGAAGCGGATGGAAGGAGGAGATAATAGCAGGGCCATTCGGGATGGTGAATATTATGTTTCCGAAGCCGCTGGATCACTGGGTCTTTCCATTCGGGGAAAGTCACCGGTTTTCAATGAGGATGGAAAAATTATTGGAATCGTCTCGGTCGGTTTTTTAGTGGACGATGTCCGCGCCCAAATTTTCAAGGATTTGTCCAGAGAGATGATTGTTTCTTTAGTGGCCATCATGATATCGATCATTGGCAGTTATATGCTGGCAAGGAGCATACGTAAAGATACATTGGGGCTGGAACCTTTTGAAATCGCCAATTTATATAAAGAAAAAAATGCAGTGCTTCAATCGGTGAAAGAAGGGATATTGGCCATTGACCAAAATGGGTTGATTACCTCGATGAATCAGCCGGCGAAAAAATTGCTCGATATAAAAGAGTCCGTTCGCCATTTGAACGTTGATGGCCTATTTCCTTCGAAATATTTATTCGAAGTGTTGAAGTCCGGTAAACCGCAAATAGATAAGGAGATTTCATGGAAAGATAAATCCGTAATTGTTAATTGTACGCCAATCTTCGATAGTGAAGGCGTAAGCGGTGTTGTGGCTTCGTTCCGTGATCGAACGGAAATTGAGGAAATGGTCAACACATTATCGGAAGTGAAGATGCACTCAGAGGATTTAAGGGCACAAACCCATGAATTTACCAATAAACTATATGTCTTATCCGGATTGATACAATTAGGGGAATATGATGAAGCGATAGATATGATCCAAAGCGAAACGTCCGAATTGCATTCCCTTAACCGTGTCGTGTTCGAACAGATAAAGGATACAAAGGTACAAGCCCTGTTACTTGGTAAGATAGGGAAAGCATCGGAAAAGAAGATATTCTTTGAAATTGACGCACAAAGTTACCTAGAGAAACTTCCGGATCATATAAAATTGTCGCAGCTGACATTGATTCTAGGCAACATTATCGATAATGCACTTGAAGCGGTTTCAGGCATGGAGGAGCCCCTTGTGAGATTTTTCGCCACCGATATCGGAAATGATATGGTATTTGAAGTGAGTGATAACGGAAAAGGAATACCTGAGGATGCAATCGCCCATATTTTCGATCGGGGTTTCACTTCGAAAAACAGCGGAAGTCCGAGTGGTTATGGACTTTCGAATGCTGATCGTGTCGTAAAAGAGCTGGGCGGCATCATCGAAGTTCAAAGTGAGGATGGAAACACCATATTCACCGTGTATCTTCCTAAAGAACAGAGAGGAGGGAAAGAATGCTGAAGATAAGAGCAGTCATCGCAGAAGATGATTTTCGTGTAGCGGATATCCATGAAAAATTCTTGAAAAACTTTGATGAAATAGAAGTGGTCGGAAAAGCTGTCAATGCCAAAAAGACGCTTCGGATTTTGGAACAAAAAAGCCCTGATCTGCTTTTGCTTGATGTATATATGCCAGATCAGCTTGGTACAGACCTCCTTCCGGATATTCGGCAAAAATTCCCGAATGTGGATATCATCATGATTACCGCTGCAACGGATAAAGAACTACTTGAAAAGGCGCTTCACTACGGTGTAGAGAATTATTTAATCAAACCAGTGGAAATGAAGCGCTTCAACCAAGTTATCGAAGAGTATCTTAAGAAAGCGCATCTTATGAAATCCAAACAAGAAATAGATCAGGATTTTGTTGATCTCATTTTGAAAAAGGGATCTGCCGTTTCGGAAACGAACGATGGGACCGCCTTACCGAAAGGCGTCGACGAAATCACTTTGGCGAAAGTGATCGAGGTACTCGAAGCAAGCGATATCGGTTTGTCGGCTGAGCAAGTGAGCGGACAGATCGGCGCTTCCAGGACAACCGCGAGACGCTATCTGGAATACTTGATATCCGTAAAGAAATGTAAAGCGGAAGTCGTATATGGGGTAGTGGGAAGACCCGAGCGAAGATATTATAAAATTCAATAGAGATTGTATGAATTGAAACACCTTCATTATGGAGGTGTTTTTTTATGCATGCATGGTTTGAAAGATTTCAAAAAAAGCAATATATGTCAAAAAAACGATGTTTTAATCTGTTATCTTATTCTTAAGGAGGTTCGGAAATGAGATACAGTCCCATCATTCAAAAAACGATTGAATATATAGAGAATATTACATGACGAATTGTCCTTGGAGAACATCGCACGATTCGCAGGTTTTTCGAAGTTTCATTATCATCGTATTTTTCACAAGGAGGTTGGCGTGACCGTATCAGAATATATTCGATATCGAAGGATCGCCAATGCCGCAAACATGCTGCTTTATACGGATGAAAAAATAATTGACATTGCTTTATATTACCGCTTTGAAACACAAGAATCCTTTACTCGTTCATTTAAGAAATATTATGAACTGCCGCCAGGGCAATATCGGAAACTCGTAAGTAAATTAACCTTGCAAAAGGAGGAAATGACGATGAAAAACGAACAATTATTAAAAGGATGGAATTTAAGTGGGAGTCATCCATTCAATTATAAAATGGGAATTGACCGGGAGACATTCCATAAAGGCCGGGCATCAGGTTTCCTGAAATCCGTCACTGCGGAATCCAAGGAGGAATTTGCAACGATGATGCAACAATTCAAGGCGGAAAATTACCTTGGTAAAAGAATGAAACTGTCGGGTTTTTTAAAATCAAAAGATGTTGATGGATTTTGTGGTTTATGGATGAGGGTGGATAATGCCCTTCATGATGTTTTGCAATTCGACAATATGGGAAATAGGCCCATCGTTAACGATACGGAATGGAACCATTATTATATTGTCTTGGATGTACCCGAAAACAGTGCCATCATTTCATTCGGGGTCCTTCTTTCAGGGCGTGGCCAAGTATGGATCGATGAACTGGATTTCGAGGAAGTCAATATAGATACACCAACGACGAATATAGATTACGGCTGTGACCTATTGGATGGACCGGCAAATTTATCATTTGAAGAATAAATACGATGCCTCTGCCTTGCATAAAGATTTAGTCACTGTTTGTTTAATAATCATATCTTTTCCTTAAAGAACCCGCCATTCAACCCGGGAAATGGCGTCCGGTTCACTCTGGAAAAGTGCTTCCGTGAACACAATGAACACAATTAACAAAATATTTTTAAAACACAATAAATTGAAAACGCTTACAGATAAAGCGATTTCATATACAATTTAACTTATTAGAAGATTAGGAGTGATAGATATGCTCGCTTTATTGGGATACTTGATGATAGTAGTTTTTATGATTTTAATTATGACAGGGCGACTTTCAGCCATGATAGCTTTGATTGCAGTACCAAGTGCCTTTGCACTTATTGGTGGGTTTGGCGGTAAAATGGGTGAGATGGCGTTGGAAGGAATCAAAGACGTCGCGCCAACGGGAATCATGATTTTATTTGCGATTCTTTTCTTTGGCATTTTGATCGATGCTGGCGTTTTTGACCCGATCATCAATACAATCCTTAAGGTTGTAAAAGGAGATCCAGTGAAAATTGCCATCGGTACGGCAATCCTAGCTTTGCTGATTTCCTTGGATGGAGATGGTACGACAACATATATGATAACGATTTCAGCCATGCTTCCGCTATATAAACGGATTGGAATGAGACCGTTAGTATTGGCCGGTATTGCCGTATCGTCATCTGGAGTCATGAACCTTCTTCCTTGGGGAGGCCCTACAGCACGGGTGATGACCGCTTTAAAACTTGAAATGTCCGATGTTTTCACCCCTGTCATTCCAGCGATGATTGGCGGAGTCCTATTCGTTCTTTTCATGGCATATTGCCTGGGTAAAAAAGAAAGAAAGAGAATTGGGATCATCGAAGTCGATTATCATGTTATGGCACAGCAAGCTGCTGCAACGGAAGATGCTTATCTTAAACGTCCTAAATTGATAATATTCAATTACGCATTGACTCTTACACTATTGGTTGCGCTGATCATGGAACTTATGCCTTCAGCGGTCCTGTTCATGATAGGTTTTGCGATTGCCATTACGGTTAACTATCCGAAACTCAGTGATCAGAAAGAACGTGTGGCAAACTATGCGGACAATGCATTATCTGTAATTTCGATGATTTTTGCAGCAGGTGTCTTCACTGGAATCCTTGCCGGTACGGAAATGGTCGATGCCATGGCAAACTCTTTGATTCAGCATATTCCAGACCAAATGGGTGCACATTTTGCCGTCATCACAGCCGTCATCTCAGCACCTTTCACGTTCTTCATGTCTAATGACGCTTTTTATTATGGTGTACTCCCATTACTTGCTAAAGCGGGAGCCGCTTATGGAATTGACCCTGCCTTGATTGGAAGAGCTTCTCTTTTAGGGTTGCCTGTCCATCTATTAAGCCCGCTTGTTCCATCTACTTATCTATTGGTTGGAATGGTAGGGGAAGATTTCGGTGCATTGCAGCGCACTTTCCTGAAATGGGCATGCGGATCGACGCTTGTCATGATAGTGGTAGCTGTCCTATTGGGAATCATCCCACTATAAGAAATATTTTAAAAGAGTCCCGTTCGTAAAGATGCGAACGGGACTCTTTTCTATCTGCATCAAGCGCTGAATAATTCTGGAAAATTGAGATACATTATGTTTGTCTTCCCTTCCGCGACAAAGTTAGCTTTTTCTTTTATTGAACGCGGAAGTTACGTACCTTAAGATTAATGGAAACTATATTAATATGAAGGGAAGAGAGCAAAATGGCTCATTTTAATATAAAGGTTGCCGTTCAGAAGTTCGGTAACTTTCTAAGTTCAATGGTCATGCCGAATATATCAGCTTTCATAGCATGGGGGTTAATCACTGCCCTATTCATTCCATCGGGTTTCCTGCCAAATGAAAGCCTTGCCAAAATGGTTACACCAATGGTCACGTTTTTACTGCCGCTTTTAATTGGTTATACGGGCGGTAAGCTAATCCATGACCATAGAGGTGGAGTAGTTGGTGCCATTGCGACAATGGGTGTCATCGTTGGATCTGACATCCCGATGTTCCTTGGCGCAATGATAATGGGACCGTTCGGCGGTTATGCCATCAAGAAATTCGATCAACTCATTGAAGGGAAAATAAAAGCCGGCTTCGAAATGCTTGTTAATAATTTCTCGGCGGGGATACTTGGCGGCTTATTGTCGATTCTATCCTTCCTGGCCATCGGGCCTGCTGTGGATGTATTTACAGGCTGGCTTGTAGCAGGAGTCGATTGGCTTGTCGGTACAGGTTTACTGCCGTTGACAAGCATCTTGATCGAGCCTGCCAAGGTATTGTTCTTGAACAATGCCATTAATCATGGTGTACTATCACCAATCGGTGTAGAGCAAGTTAAACAAACAGGGGCTTCAATCCTGTTCCTACTGGAATCGAATCCTGGACCAGGTATCGGCGTACTCCTTGCCTATTGCTTTTTTGGAAAGGGAACGGCAAAGAAATCGGCGCCAGGAGCAGCCATCATTCATTTCTTCGGCGGGATCCATGAAATTTATTTCCCTTATATCCTAATGAAACCGATGTTATTTTTAGCCGTCATTCTTGGAGGCATGAGTGGAGTTTTCACTTTGGTCCTACTAGGCGGAGGATTGTTCGCTCCAGCTTCTCCAGGCAGCATACTTGCCATTACAGCAGTAACTCCGCATAATGCGGGCGCATATATTGCTAACTTTGCAGGCGTGATCGTAGCGGCCCTTGTTTCATTCATCGTCGGTGCATTCATCTTGAAAACAGGAAAGCAATCCGAAGAGAATATTGAAGATGCCGCGAAAAAAATGCAAGAAATGAAAGGCAAGAAAAGCTCTGTAGCCGATGTATTCGCTTCAGATCCGGGAACGATGCCAAAAAACGTCAGCAAAATAATATTTGCCTGCGATGCTGGGATGGGATCAAGTGCGATGGGGGCTTCGCTGCTTCGCAAGAAGGTGAAGGAAGCCGGATTGAATATCGCGGTTACAAATACGGCGATCTCAAACATTCCTGCTGATGCACAAATAGTCATTACACAGGAAGAGTTAACTCCAAGGGCACAGAATAAAGTTCCGAATGCTTATCATGTATCCGTCGATAATTTCTTATCGAGCCCTGAATATGATGCATTGCTTGCACGGCTTCAGGATGACGGTACCGATGAGCTTCATGAAATCGTCGAAGATGCCGAAGAGAAAGTTCCCGGTGTTCGTGAGCATTCAATCGAGCCTGGCATCAACGAAGATGAACAGGATGATAATGAATTGCTTCGCGAAGAAAATGTTTTCCTTAATCAACAATTTGCCAATAAAGAAGAAGCGATCCGCTTTGCGGGAAGGGCTTTGTTCAATGCAGGTTACGTGAAGGAAAGCTATATTGAGGCAATGATTGCCCGCGATGAATTGACTTCAACCTATATGGGCAATGATGTAGCCATCCCGCACGGAACCGAGGAAGCGAAGAAAGATGTCCTTAAATCCGGATTTACCGTTTTACAGATTCCTGATGGTGTCGACTTTGACGGCCAAAAGGCACGATTGATATTCGGCATTGCCGGTAAGGATGGAACACATCTTGAAATTCTATCTGGCATAGCAGTTACCTGCTCTGAAATGGAGAATATTGAAAAGATGGTTAAAGCCACATCAGCCAGGGAATTGATGGATATCATAAACGTCGGAAATAATTAAATACTCTAAACCATGAATAGAAAAGCGTTTTACGCTTTTCTATTCAGTATTTTCTCGTGTTACTCCACCTGAAATGAGTTGGTAGCATGTATATTACTTCAAGGGAAAAATCAATCATAGAATTGATCATAAAAACTTCAGGGAAACATTCAGCCATATCCATTGCGACACAACTGAATGTTAGTGTACGGACGGTTCAACGTGATCTGAAGTCCATAGAAAAAATCCTGCAATCTTTTGAATTGCATTTAACACGCAATACGCATGAAGGGCTGTCCATCGATGGAAAGAATCAACAAGTCTTTCGGCTAGTACAGCACTTGATGGGTAATCATCCGATCGATCAAACGCCACAAGAACGAAAGTTGCATCTCCTTTTAGCTTTACTGCAGGAGGAATCATATAAAACTCAAGCACTTGCGGGGGATCTCGGTATAAGCATAACCACTCTTACCACCTATTTAGACGAACTGACCGAGTGGTTAAGAAATTTTAATATCGTGGTCACCAGAAAAAGGGGAGTCGGAATTGAGCTTGCCGGAACTGAAGAAAATAAACGGAAAGCCCAGGCCGCCTATTTCTTGCACTTCTTTAATGAAGAGCTGATTGAAAGTTTATTTTTGTTGCAAGAAGGAAAATTTCCAGAAGCGAAAATCCTCGACTATTTCGATCCCGAATATCTTCTGGCTATTGATGGGGTGCTGAACTCGACTTTTAACAGTGTCCATTCGCGGTTGGCGGATAGCGGGTATATAGGGTTGATTGTACATATTTATGTAACCCTGCAAAGGAATGAAGGCCAATTTCTTTTGGAGAAGGACTTCAAGAAAATAAGCGAACTCTCGGATGAAAATAATCTCATGAATAAAATAGGCAAGGAACTCAGTGCCATGCTGGAAGTCTCTTTTACCATCGATGATATTAGCTACCTTGCGGCCATCCTTAAAGGTTCCAAGCTTCATGCGGCGGATGCCGTTCCCTATGACAGTGTGGTGCTGGGCCAGCTGATAAGGAACTTGATAAAAGATGTTTCTGCTCAACTGCAAATCGATTTGACCAAGGATTTCCCATTGTACCAAGGGCTCCTTGCCCATATGGAACCATCGCTCTTCCGGATCAAGCAGGAAATGGGATTGTATAATCCCTTAACGGAAGATATTAAACGAAAGTATCCGGTTCTCTTTTTAGCAGTGAAGACCAGTCTGGAAAAGGGATTCAAAGAAATCAAAGAATTTCCTGAAGATGAAATAGCCTTCATCGTCCTTCATTTCGGATCTGCCTTAGTATTGCGGGAGGAAGAAATATCAATAAGGGCACTCATCGTTTGTCCGACAGGTATAGGCACGTCGAAGATGCTTGCAAGCCGGATCAAAAAAGAAATCATGGAAATCCAGACTGTAGAAATCAAGACGATCAAGGATATCCAGCAGCAGGGCAGCCTGAATAACTATGATGTGATCATTTCTACCGTTCGGCTTCCATATATCGATTATTGAACATCAGGAATTATTTAAGGAAGAATATTGAAAACTTCACGAAGAATAAGCGTTATGGCAGTCATACTGGCCATAAGGATTCCCAGCCGAAAAAAGAGGATGGCGAATTGAAAGAAGTGCTGCAGGAATTGAAAGATGTCCAGCAGAGCATCGAGTCGATCACGGATAACTTACGGTTTTATCGGTTTCCACACATGAAAGGACATCCGCGGATCATCGAAGAAATGGTCAGGCTGGCTGAAAAGGAAGAATTGCTAATTGGTGCGGATGATGTGATCCGATCACTGAACGAGCGGGAAAAAAAAGGCGGATTAGGCATTCCAGGCACTGGAATGGGCCTATTCCATACCAGACATAAGAATGTGAAAGAGCTGATATTCCAGGTCGCCCACTTGGAGGATTATTGTCTGGTAAAAGGTATGGATGGAAATGAAGTCCATATGAAAAATTTGCTGCTGATGCTGGCGCCTGAAGAATTGAGTGTGAAGCAGCAGGAAATCGTCAGCTTAATAAGTTCAAGCTTAATTGAAAGTAATGAATCCATCATGATTTTTTCATCTTCGGACGAAGAAATGATCAGCAGAAGACTGGAAGCCATATTTTTGGACTATTTATATACTAACTTGATAAAGGGATGATTGTAATGAAACAAGCAGTACATTTTGGAGCAGGGAACATTGGAAGAGGATTTATCGGAGCACTCTTTTCACAATCTGGATATCATGTGACATTTGTAGATATAGCTGAACAAATCATCGATCAGTTAAATGATAAAAAACAATATCAAGTCAAATTGGCAACTGATCAACAAGAATCGGTCACTGTAAAAAATGTTTCAGGTTTAAACAGCTTAAAGCAGGAAGAGGAAATCATTAAGGCAATATCAGAGGCAACCTACCTTACCACTGCAATCGGTCCGAATATTTTGCCTCATATCGCTCCTTTAATTGCAAAAGGGTTAGCTTCAAGAGTGAAGGAAACCGATGAAAAACTATATGTGATCGCTTGTGAAAACCAAATATCGGCAACAGACCTTTTAGAAGGGTACATTCTCGAAAACATGGATCAAGAAACGAAGGAAAACCTAGCTGGAAAAGTATTCTTCTTTAATTCAGCTGTCGACCGGATCGTTCCTTTACAAAATAACGAGGGATCACTAGATGTATTGGTGGAACCTTATTATGAATGGGTCGTTGAAACGAATGAAAGCATTCCTGCCGTCGAGGGGATGACCATTGTAAAAGAACTAGCTCCGTTCATTGAGAGAAAACTGTTTACCGTTAATACAGGACATGCCGTCATTGCTTATCTAGGTTATCTCAAAAATAACAAATCGACGATTGACCAGTCTTTGGAAGACGAAGGCATTGTAGAGCAAGTCAAGAAAACCTTAGGGGAAACGGGAGAATATTTAATAAAGCAATACGGGTTGGACGCAGATGAGCATAAGCAGTATATCGAAAAAATCATTAATCGATTTAAAAATTCCTACCTAAATGACTCAGTGAATAGAGTGGGCCGTTCACCGCTTCGTAAGCTCGGGCCAAACGACCGACTCGTCCGTCCTGCCGTAGAAGCTAAGAAAGCCGGTCTTTCCTATACTAATCTGGCGAAGGCGATAGCAGCCGCTTTACTCTTTGATTTTAATGAAGATGAAGAAGCGCTTAAACTGCAAACGATGATCAAAGAAAATGGTGTAGCTAACGCACTTAATGAGGTTAGCGGATTGGACGAAAATAGCGAAATAACCAAAATAGTTATCAATCATTACAACGAATTGAAAAAATAAAAATATACAAGATCCGAAGAACTCCTGAAATTTATTTTTCAGGAGTTTTTTCTTAATCAAAAGCCAATTAAAGAAGGTACCTCTTTGCCGATATGGCAGCAAAATTTTGAAGCTCAAAGGAAGAAGTGCAAGCCGTTTAACAAAAACGAAAAAAAACCTTGTTAATAGTAATCATTACGTTTTATAATGAAAGACAGTCAAGACAAGAGTCACTTTATAATTTTTACAAAGTATAAATCGTAACGATTTTGATTTATTTGATGGAAGGAGCTTTTTAATGTTGGAGGATATAGCACTTGCTTGAGTTTAAGATTTAGATTTTACATAAGAGGATATGTGCCGTATTACAAGCGATTCGTGCAATTGCTCAAGAATCTGGGCTATTAACAAGATTTAGAGAGCTGTTACTCGAGAGTTTGGTGTTTAATCTCGAGTTTAGAGCATTTACTCGTGAGTTTTTAGCAAATACTCGTGAGTTTGAAGCAAATACTCGTGAGTTTGAAGCAAATACTCGTGAGTTTGAAGCAAATACTCGTGAGTTTGGCACATTTACTCGTGAATTTAGAGCAAATACTCGTGAATTTGGCTGATTTACTCGTGAATGGGTGTTTTAGTTAAGTTGGTTGATTTTACACAAGATTTTGCGTCCATTGCACGAGATATAGAGCTGTTACTCGTGAGTTTAGAGCATTTACTCGTAAATTTGGCTGATTTACTCGTGAATGGGTGTTTTAGTTAAGTTGGTTGATTTTACACAAGATTTTGCGTCTATTGCACGAGATATAGAGCTGTTACTCGTGAGTTTAGAGCAAATACTCGTAAGTTTGAAGCAAATACTCGTGAGTTTGGCACATTTACTCGTGAATTTAGAGCAAATACTCGTGAATTTGGCTGATATACTCGTGAATGGGTGTTTTAGTTAAGTTGGTTGATTTTACACAAGATTTTGCGTCCATTGCACGAGATATAGAGCTGTTACTCGTGAGTTTAGAGCATTTACTCGTAAGTTTGAAGCAAATACTCGTGAGTTTGGCACATTTACTCGTGAGTTTAGAGCAAATACTCGTGAGTTTGGCACATTTACTCGTACGTGTGCGTGTACTCCGAGTACGGTGCGTGTACATAGGATGATTTCTGATTGAGGTAACATTAGATTGGTTCGTCATGACTAAGGTGTAAATCGTAATCAATACGATTTTACAGCATAAATAAATATGAAGTAATGGAGGAATATATCATGTTCAAAAAATATAAATCGATTTTTGTACTATTTCTCTCATTCTTGCTCTTGGCTGCTTGCTCGACCGAGTCTGCGAAAGAGCAAGGGAGTGGGAAGAAGGAAGTGAATTTACTTTTTAATTTCGCAACTAGCTCGCTTGATCCGAATGTTGATACCAGTTATGTGTCACTAAGGGCTGGGATCACTGAGACATTGGTGCATCTCAATGATGAGGATTTGACTATCGAACCTTGGCTGGCGAAAAGCTGGGATAGCAAGGATGGTCAATTATGGAATTTCGAGTTGAGGGAGGGTGTGACTTTTCAGAATGGAAAGCCTATGGATGGCAAAGCGGTGAAGGCATCCTTGGAGCGGGCGATGAAAGATAGTTTAGCGATCAAGAATGCCTTGCGCATTGAATCGATTGAAGCGAATGGAAATGAGTTGACCATTAAGACAAAGGTTCCCTTTCCGGAGTTTCCATCTGAATTGGTCCATCCAAATACATCGATTATTGATGTAACGGAACGTGACTACATAAACAGGCCGATAGGAACAGGGCCATTTGCCGTTTCGAAGTTCATACCAGGTACGGCTGTTGATCTAATCCGGTATGAGTCTTACTGGGATGGAGCCGCTAAGCTTGAGAAAGCCAGGTTTTCATTTAATGAAGATGCCAATGCACGATCTCTTGCCCTGGAATCGGGAGACGCCGATATTGTTTTCCGTCCGGAAGTGGAAAGCCTGGAAAATTTAGAAGCGATAGATGGGGTGAAGGTGGAATCCACATCGACTTTCCGTGTCCATCAAATGACGATGAATTTGGAGCGTAAACCCCTGCAGAACATACACGTCCGAAAGGCGATAGATGCCTTGATCGACCGCTCTTCGATTGCGGATACGATTTTACATGGTCATGCAGAAGTGGCAACAGGGCCTTTTCCATCCACTTTCTCGTTTGCTCCGGACTATCCGAAAAAAGAGAATGGAATGGAAGCGGCTAAGGGGTTTCTTGATCAGGCGGGATATAAGAAAGTGAATGGTGTCATGCAAAAAGACGGCAAACCGTTAACGTTTACACTTCTTACATACAGTTCTCGTGCCGACCTGCCGTTAATTGCCCAAGTTTTTCAATCGGATGCCGGCCAGTTGGGGATTGATGTGAAAATCAAGCAAATAGAAATCCCGGAAGAGTATATGGCTTCCAATCGCGATTGGGATTTAACGACCTACAGCAATTTAACGGCTCCGCGCGGGGATGCCGGTTATTATTTAAATGCAACTTATCATCCAAAGGGAGCTTTGAATTTCAGCGGGGCCGATGATGATCACCTGACGTCCCTTATTGACAAGCTGAATGTAACGGTCGGACAGGAGAAGCGCTCGGATTTAGCTGAAGATATTGCGATGTATGTGGATGAACAAGTGTATAATTCGTTCATTTTACACCCGAATACACTTGTTGCCTATGACACCGATAAAGTTGAAAACTGGATCACTTCGAGAAGCGAATACTACATGCTGACGAATGAACTGGATGTGAAGTGATGTTCCGCATCTTGTTCCGGCGATTTATTGAGGTCGTGATTTTTGTCCTTGTGATTACATTTATCTCTTTCCTTTTTGTTCGGCTTGCTCCGGGGGACCCGGTTCTTTCGATACTTCAAGTGGATGATGTTTCGATCACAAACGAGCAAGTCAATGAGCTTCGTGAAGAATTGGGGTTCAATGATCCGCTGTTCGTGCAATATGGCGATTGGTTTGCGGACTTTATCCAATTGGATTTCGGGAATTCCTATCTTACGAATCAGCCCGTTATGGAAATGATCATGGGTGGACTGCCTGCTACACTTGAGCTGACGGTTGGGGCATTGCTTGTCATGCTCGGTATAGCCATTCCTTTAGGGTCGTTTGCCGCATTGTACAGAGGAAGCTGGATTGATCAATTTAGCCGTACCGTTTCTTTGTTGGGGGCAGCTATTCCTAGCTTTTGGCTGGGACTGCTATTGATAGATTTATTTGCGGTGCGATGGGGGGCGCTTCCAACAATGGGCAGGGACGGATTCCGTTCTTTGATTCTTCCGTCAGTCACGTTGGGGCTGGCCATCACTAGTGTGTACGTCCGGTTGCTGCGGTCGAGTTTGATTGATTCCCTCAGTCAAGATTTCATCAGGGCTGCCAGGTCAAGGGGGATTTCAGAAATCCGGATATTCTTTGTCCATGCATTTCGTTATAGTTTGCCCCCGGTCATTACCGTATTCGGTGTCAGCCTTGGCAGCCTGATCGGCGGTGTAGTGGTGATCGAAGTGATTTTTGCCTATCCAGGCATAGGTAAGATGGTCGTGGACTCGATTCGGTCGCGGGATTACCCAGTCATCCAAGGGTACCTGTTGATCATGGCCATCATTGTATTCATGGTTAATAGTGCCGTTGATTTATCTTATCGATATTTAAATCCGGAGCTAAGACTGAAGGGGAGGAAGCATGGAAAATGGAGTTAGTGTTCAAAAAACAATCCAAAAGACGGTGGAGGATGACCCTCCTATTTACGGTGATGGTTTTGGTCCTAACCGTTGCGGCTTACACCTTTCTTATCCTGAAACATGATCCGACATTGGTCAATCTGGGAGAAAGGCTATGGCCGTCAAGTATGGAACATCCATTAGGAACGGATCATTTAGGGCGTGATGTATTGACACGCCTTCTGCTAGGTGCACAGCTGACGGTTGGCTACGGGCTCTTATCCTTGTTAGCGGCTGTTATCATTGGCGTCCCATTCGGGGTGATTGCCGGATTTAAAGGAGGACTGATCGATCGGATCTTCATGCGCATTGGAGACGCGTTTCTCGCATTCCCTGATACGATTGTTGCCATTGTGCTGAGTGGCCTATTAGGGCCAGGTATCGAAAATCTTCTTTTGGCGATCGTTCTAGTGAAATGGGTGAATTATGCCCGGCTTGTACGAAGTACGGTGATCACTGAACGCCAGAAGGATTATGTCACAGCCGCTAAAATCAATGGATTAAGTTCATTCAGGATCATGCGGAAGCATCTATTTCCTCATCTCATCGGCAACGTGCTCGTCCTTTCAAGTCTCGATTTAGGGAAAATCATTTTGCTCATATCTTCCTTATCATATATTGGGCTCGGGGCGCAGCCGCCGGCACCGGAGTGGGGGGCCATGCTGAACGATGCCCGTCCATATTTTCAATTCAATCTGTTACTGATGATTTACCCGGGGCTAGCCATCGTATTTGTCGTCCTTTTATCCAACATACTCGGTGATTATTTGCGCGATGCATTCGATGTGAAAAAGGGGGTGGAATCATGAGCATTTTATCCGTGAGGCATCTAAATATCATGGGAAAGCAAAATCATATCGTCAAGGATCTTTCATTGGATGTGCATGAAGGTGAGTGGTTCGCACTTGTCGGACAAAGTGGGAGCGGCAAAAGCATGACGGCCATGGCAATCGGCCAGCTGCTTGCACCGAATCTCCAAGCGAAGGGGGAAATATGGTATGGGGAAAAGAATCTTTTAACGCTATCCACTTCTGAAATCCGGCATTTTCGCGGAAAGCGCCTGGCTTATATTTTTCAAGATTACCAGGGTTCATTCACACCGTTCCATACCATCGGTCAACATTTCGAGGAATATCAGCGGACACATTTGAACCTTTCCAAAAAGGCAAGGCGCAAGCAAGCGGTCAAGGCGCTCATATCGGTGGGCCTGAATGAAGGTATCTACAGTAGATACCCTTTTCAATTAAGCGGTGGGCAGCTTCAACGTGTATCCATTTCAATAGCCATGCTGCTTGAACCGGATATATTGATAGCTGATGAACCGACCACTGCCTTGGACAGTGTATCTTCCTTTAAGGTCTTGCAGCTGTTATCAAGGCTCCAAAAAGAAACCGGATGTGCAATCTTGTTCATCACCCATGATTTACGTCATGTCAGGAAATATGCGAACCGCATTGCGGTCATGAAAGACGGAGCCATTATTGAAACCGGTGATAAGGATGAGGTATTGAATCATCCACAGCATACTTACACGAAAAGACTGATTCAATCATCGCCTACACTGAGAAGAAGTCCATTTAAGCTTGAAGGAGTGTCGGGATGAGTTTATTAGACGTACGAAATGTCCATAAAACCTATGATAATGGAGTAGAAATACTGAGGAACGTGAATTTTAGCATCGAAAGGAAGGAATGCCTGGGATTAGTGGGAGAGAGCGGGTGCGGAAAAAGCACATTGGCAAGAATTATCCTTCAGATAGAATCTATTGACCGAGGAAGCATCCTATTTGAAGGAACGGCGCTGCAAAATAAAAGTGAACGCAGTTTAAACCCATACCGCAAGAATATCCAGGCCGTTTTGCAAAATCCTGCTTCAGCTTTGAATCCAAAACTAAGGATAAAAGATTCACTAATGGATCCATATCTTCAATATGGCAGCCAGGTCAATATGAAACATTTTACGTATACAAGTGAAGGGAACTTTATCGGACAGCTGCTGGAAACCGTGGAGCTTCCAAAGGATTTAGCTGAACGTTACCCGCATGAACTAAGCGGCGGACAAAAGCAGCGTGTGACCATTGCGCGCGCAATCAGCATTGAACCGGCCCTCATTATATTGGATGAACCGACTTCAAGCCTTGACGTGCTGTCACAAGCGGCGGTGCTGAAATTGTTAGGCGAGCTGAGGGAGACTTTGGACATTTCTTACCTTTTCATTTCCCATGATCTGTCGGCAGTACAGGAGATGAGCCAACGGATCATGGTGATGAAAGGGGGCGTTATTGTGGATTCTTTTGAAAACGAACATCTCTTTTGCAACGATCGCCATTCATACACGAAAGAGCTGATTTCGATGTTTGAATAAAGTGGTTATACCACTTATAGGTTTTAAATCGTAACGATTTCGATTAAAGGGGACTAAGGGGGAAGTAAAGTGAACCATCGATCATATTTGGCCTTGGCCATTCCTCTGACCATATCGACGATAACGACGCCATTAATAGGTGCGGTGGACACCGCCGTTGTGGGTCAGTTACCAAACCCTGCTTATTTGGGTGGCGTTGCTATAGGTTCCATCATTTTCAATACCTTGTATTGGCTGTTTGGATTTTTGCGGGTGAGTACTTCGGGATTTGCTGCACAAGCACTTGGGGCAGACGACGAAAAGCAAGGTGTGTTAGCCTTTTTAAGGCCATTTATCCTGGCGATTGTTGTAGGGATGGGTTTCATCCTTCTTCAGGGGCCATTTGAACAGTTTCCTTAACACTGATGAATCCGGATGCTGATGTACGCGGATATGCGGCTGAATACTTCGGCATTAGAATTTGGGGAATCCCATTCACTTTGATGAATTACGTCATATTGGGATGGCTGATGGGGATGTCCAAGATCAAGGTTTCGCTAGTGTTACAGGTGTTCATGAACCTCATGAACATTGCCCTGGATTTGTTATTTGTCCATATATTCGAATGGGGTGTGCCGGGGGTGGCCATAGCGACACTCCTTTCGGAAGTGACGGCCTTTTTCATTGGACTAATCATTATTTTGAAGGCGTCGCCACATCAAATGGAATTGCCTCCTTTGAAAGAGATGTTCGATCCGTCATCCATTAAGAAAATGATGTCGGTGAATCGGGATTTATTCATCAGGACGCTTTGCCTGTTGACCGTTTTTAATATCTTCACCGCAAAGGGAGCCTCGTATGGAACGGAGGTATTGGCAGCGAATGCCGTTCTCATCCAAATTCACTATAGCTTTGACGGGTTCGCAAATGCTTCGAGCATACTTGTTGGAAAAGCGATTGGTGCGGGAGATAAGCGCTTATATAAGAAGACCCTGAGCCTGTCGTTGCAGTGGGGGGGGGAATATCTTCCCTGATGATTGCTGCCAGTTACCATTTATTCAGTGAGTCCATCCTTTCGCTTTTCACACGGATACCGAGTGTCATTGAGCTTGCAAACGTTTATGGGATCTGGCTTATTTTGTTTCCTCTATCGGCCAGCGTAGGCATCGTTTTCTACGGAGTTTTTACTGGGGCAACAGAAGCTGCCCCGATTCGTAACTCGATGATTTATTCCTTGATCGCCTTTGTGATCACACTGTATATCTTTGTGCCGGCATATCAAAACCATGCATTATGGCTGGCCTTTACTGTATTCAGCTTAGGACGTTCCGTATTTTTAGCATTGTATATTCCACAGTTAAGTAAAAAATTATTTCCTAATGGGAGTGTTCGCCTTGACAACGATCAAATGGTCTAGAAAACAGGAAAAAATCATTCATACATATATGGATATATATAAAATCTTACTCAAAGAAGATGATTTATCACCAAATAACGAAATAATCAATCGTGTTTTATCCGAACTGGTTTCGATGGTTTCGAAACCAGTGGACCCGCAAATGGCTGAAGAAATTCTCAACCATGATGAAATCCGATCGATTCGGGGTACCATGCTTGATAAGCTGACGATTGCTGAAACCTTGATGGAGGATCATTATGCCAAGTTATTTATTGGCAGGGTGAACTCCCTGGATGACTTCCGTTCGTTCATTTATTGGGATAACTACAAAGAACTGATCAAAACGGAAGTCAATGAATTGAAAAAAGTGAAAAAAGATATTCAGTCATTTGCATTTGTAGGAACGGGTCCTTTGCCATTAAGCCCGTTACTGCTTCAACGGGAGTTGGATGCAAAAATGACTTGTCTCGATATAGATGAACAAGCCCATTCACTTGGCAGGCGCATCGTCCAAGAACTGGATAACGAAGGGACTTCAGATTATATTTTGAATGATGGCGCCCTTCATGATTATGCGGAGTTTGATCTAGTATGGATTGCCAGCCTGGTCCCCAATAAAGAAGAAATCCTGGAAAGGATATTTCAGACGAACCCTGACGCAACTGTCGCAATACGGTCAGTGGACGGCATTCATCAATTATTATATGAGCCCGTTGATGCAACAAAGTTCCGTAAAGTGGCATGTGAGGAAGTCGGGAGAACCATTGCGGACTCTTTCATCATCAATTCAACCATTTATTACACATTTAAACCGTGATACCAAGGAACGAGTTGCTTCGGCAATTCGTTTCTTTTTATATTCCAATAAACTTACTTGACATTATAAACTTATTTAAATATAATTACTTACATAAAGTAACCGATAAAAAAGGAGAGTTCATACATGAATAAAAATGAAGCAGGTCAAGTTTTTTTAAGGGTGATTTTAGGTCTTACCTTTTTCATTCACGGCATTTCAAAGTTTCAAGGGGGCATAGGAAACACGGCGGGATTTTTTGATAGTCTTGGTATTCCTGGGTTCATGGCTTACATCGTTGCAGGTATCGAATTAATCGGTGGACTTGCGGTTATACTTGGTTTGGGAACACGAATCGTTTCCGTCCTGTTTGCGGTCATTATGGCGGGGGCGATTTTTACGGCTAAATTATCTGCTGGTTTTCTTGGAAACGGGCAAGCAGCGGGCTACGAACTGGACTTGGCACTACTAGCCATGTCAGTCTATCTAGCGTGTACAAACCGCATAGCCCTCTCTTTGGATAACATGATTTTCAATAAAAAAGGGAAGTGACATTATGAAGAATTTTCATCAAAAACCAGTTACTTTTGTTGGCGAAGTCAGTATAAATGTTTTGGATTTAGATAAAGCCATCACGTTTTATCAAGATATCATCGGCCTTCAAGTATTGAAGAAAAATGAAAGGCAAGCTGTTTTAACGACTGACGGAAAAACCCCGTTGCTTACACTTGAACAGCCTGCTGATGTGATTCCAAAAGAAGGGCGGACGACGGGCTTATATCACTTTGCCCTTTTACTGCCGACCCGTGCAGACTTATCAATTTTCTTACGACATTTACTTCAAACGAAATATCCATTTGGAGCGGCGGATCATGAAGTGAGTGAAGCGCTGTACATTACCGATCCTGATGGCAATGGCATTGAAGTTTACTCTGACCGGCCATCGACTGATTGGAAGTGGGCCAATGGGGAGGTCGCGATGGGCACGGATCCGTTGGATGGGAATGACCTTCTGGAAGAAAGTAATGGAGAATGGAGCGTAATGCCTGCAGGTACCTTAATGGGACATATACATTTGCATGTGTCAGATTTACGTAACACGGAGGAGTTTTACATGCAAGGTCTTGGGTTTACTGTTGTGAATCGGTACGCAGGAGCACTCTTTACTTCCACCGGGGGATATCATCATCACATCGGATTGAACATTTGGAATGGTGTAGGCGCCCCAGCTCCTAAGGAAAATAGTGTGGGACTAAACTGGTATACCCTCGTTTTTGCAAATGATGAAGCGAGAGATAAAGTGATGGAACGACTGAAAGGAATAGGAGCTGTCGTTACGGAAAAAGAGGAGTTTTATGTCGTAACAGATCCATCAGGCAATGAGATTCATTTAGTCGTCTAAAAAGGGCTTATTGTAATGGAATTAAAGTAGAAAGCAATGGTGAGGAAAAATGGGATTCTTAAATAGATTATTTGGGAAAAGAGAAACGGCAACAGAGGAGAATGGGGAAATGACAAAAGTATTATTCGTAAAAGTGAACGATCGCCCTGCAGATCAGGCAATCAGCTCGAAAATGTATGACACATTCTTAGAAACATATAAAGAGACCCACCGTACAGATGAAGTGATCGAGTTGGATTTATTTAAAGAAGAACTTCCTTACTATGGGAATACAGCCATTACTGGTTTGTATAAACGCAATCAGGGTCTTGAACTGACAGCTGAAGAGGAAAAAGCGGCAAAACTGGTTGACCAATACTTAAATCAATTCCTAGCCATGGATAAAGTTGTATTCGCATTCCCTCTATGGAACGCAACGGTTCCTGCACCGCTGATCACATACCTTTCCTATTTGTCACAAGCAGGTATTATGTTCAATTATACCGCGGAGGGACCGGTTGGGTATGCTGGCGATAAAAAGGTCATGCTATTGAATGCCCGCGGTTCGGATTATGCATTGGAAGGAATGGCTTCTGCTGAAATGGCTGTGAATTTAGTTAAAAATATCATTAGCCTGTGGGGGATCAACAATCCGGAGGCAGTGGTCATTGAAGGACATAATCAGTATCCGGATCGGACACAGAAAATCATCGCGGATGGTTTGGAAAACGTTACAAAAGCTGCTGAAACATTCTGATTGCGAAGTTTCTCGGCTGAAAGAAATCGAATAGGTACTGGATGAATAGGCAAAGAAGGCCCTCATATATCAATGGGGGCCTTCTTTGTGCAGGAAAGACGTTATTTGTCCTGATACTTTTTCAAACGGTATTGAAGACTTTGGCGGCTGATATTCAGGGCTTTAGCTGCTTTAGAAATGTTCATGCCATGTTCCTTTAATACCTTATCCAAGTATTGCTTTTCAGTATTGGCGATATAATCATCAAGAGATAATGTCGACTCCTGTAAATCTCCATTCGTTTGGACATCTTTTTTATCGGGATGAATGTCTTCAAAATGGGCTTTCTTTCTAAATAGGGTAGGAAGGTGATTGATGGCAATCTTGGTATCGCCAGGTTCCAGTAAATTCATGGCCCCTTCAATGATATGTTCAAGTTCCCTTACGTTCCCGGGCCAGTCGTAATCATAAAATAGTGAGTAAACCTCTTCGCTGATCCCTTCAATATTCAATTCGAACAGCGCATTGAATTTCTCGATGAAGGATTGAGCCAGCAAAGGGATATCCTCTTTCCGCTCGCGAAGAGGAGGGATGAATAACGAAACGACACTTAATCGATAGTATAAATCTTTTCGTAAATGATCATTTGAAATGGCATCTATTGGATCCTCATTTATCGTTGCAATGACCCGAACGTCAATTTTTTTATCTTTTGTATCCCCAACACGACGAATCGTCCTTTCTTGAAGGGCCCTTAATAATTTCGCTTGCAAATTCGGATTTAACGAATTGATTTCATCAAGCAGGATGGTTCCGCCCTGTGCCTGTTCGAATAATCCAGGCCTTTCGATTGATCCGGTGAAGGCCCCTTTCTTTGTGCCAAAGAGTATTCCTTCAATTAAACTATCTGGCAGGGCAGCACAGTTTTGGCTGATGAAAGGATGTGTCGAACGGCTGCTGCCATTATGGATACTTTGGGCGAAGAGTTCTTTTCCGGTTCCCGTCTCCCCGACGATGAGGATGGAGGATGTAGTCCTGGTCGAGCGCTTGCTCTTTTCTATGACGTCCAGGAAGTTCTCACTGGTTCCGATGATGCTGTCAAACGTATATTTGGTATCGCCCTTATTTAAGATATTGTCTTTAATGATTCTTTCGAGATTCGTTATATCCTTTGCCACTTCAATTGCTCCGATGATCGTTTGGTTCGGATCCAAAATCGGAAACGTATTATTGATTGTTGTAATTTCCTGTCCAAGATTATTGAAGTATGTCTGCTTCGAGTTCTCGGTAGCCTTACCTGAATGGAGCGCCCGGATTAATGTACTCTCCGTTTCTTCCTTGAATTTAAAGATATCGTGAATCTTTTTCCCTAATACCTCATCTGATTCCATTCCTTCAATTTCAGCCATTTTCTTGTTATAAACGATGGTTCGACCCTTTATATCGATTATATGTATCCCAATATCGATTACATCCACAAGCGAATAGAGGATGGTTTGGAAACCTTCTATTTTAATGATTTGATCTAAATGCATGAATGCCTCCCGTTTTTATTCATTTCTTAGAGCTATTGTAGTGGAATTGAAGAAAAGGCGCAAATAAAATTTGCACAGCAAGGATATTTTGCATCCAGGTGCAAAGATATTTTGCGGAAAAAGTGTAAAAACACTGTTTTTTATGGTTTTATGAGTTGGCATGAATCTTGCATTAATAAAAAGTGTAAGGTTTAAGCGACAAAAACAGGGATTAGAGCAAAAAATAATGGCATACTATGTCAATTTTGCCCCAAAAGTGCTGAATTTCATTGCATATTTCATAAAAAAACAATATTTTTACGAAAAAATGAAAAGTTGGCACGGAACTTGCTTATTAAATAAGTGAGAAATAAAAACATTAACTTTAGGGAGATGAGCCATAATGGTCCAACCATATAAACACGAACCATTTACTAATTTTAAAATCGAAGAAAACAATAAAGCTTTTCAAGTGGCATTGAATGATGTAGCTAATGATTTAGGGAAGAAATATCCGCTGGTCATTAATGGTGAAAAAGTGTTTACTGATGAAGTCATTACCTCTGTAAACCCAGCAAATAAAGAAGAAGTAATTGGAACTGTGTCCAAAGCAAATAAGGACCTTGCTGAGCAAGCCATGCAAGCGGCAGATAAGACATTCCAAACATGGAGAAAAACGAAAGCTGAAGTGCGTGCAAATATTTTATTCAGGGCTGCAGCCATCGTTCGGAGAAGAAAACACTATTTCTCTGCTATATTGGTTAAAGAAGCAGGAAAGCCTTGGAATGAAGCGGATGCAGATACAGCGGAAGCGATCGACTTCATGGAATACTACGCACGCCAAATGCTGAAGCTTAAAGACGGCATGCCAGTGGAAAGCCGTCCGATTGAACACAATGCCTTCAGTTATGTTCCACTTGGTGTCGGTGTCATCATCTCACCTTGGAATTTCCCATTTGCGATCATGGCAGGCATGACGACAGCGGCCCTTGTTTCAGGTAATACCGTCTTATTGAAACCGGCCAGTACAACACCGGTCATTGCAGCAAAATTCATTGAAGTATTGGAAGAAGCGGGCTTACCGGCAGGAGTCGTGAACTTCATTCCAGGAAGCGGTGCTGAAGTTGGTGATTATTTGGTAGATCATCCTCGCACACGTTTCATCAGCTTTACCGGATCTCGTGATGTTGGAATCCGTATTTATGAGCGTGCGTCTAAAGTTCATGAAGGCCAAATTTGGTTGAAACGTGTCATCGCTGAAATGGGCGGAAAAGACACGATCGTTGTTGATAAAGAGGCTGATTTGGAATTGGCAGCACAATCAATCGTCGCTTCTGCATTCGGATTCTCTGGTCAAAAATGTTCTGCTTGTTCACGTACCGTCATCGTGGAAGATGTATATGACCAAGTCTTGAATCGTGTCATTGAATTAACGAAAGAAAAAACGGTCGGGGAACCAACCGATGTAAACAACTTCATGGGTCCGGTTATCGATCAAGCTGCTTTCGACAAAGTCATGAGCTACGTTGAAATCGGTAAACAAGAAGGGAAACTTGTTGCAGGTGGAGAAGGAGACAATTCAAAAGGTTTCTTCATCCAGCCAACCATCATTGCTGATGTGGATGAGAATGCACGAGTCATGAAAGAAGAGATTTTCGGACCAGTGGTAGCGTTCTGTAAGGCAAAAGATTTCAATCATGCTATCGAGATCGCCAATAACACGGATTATGGATTAACAGGTGCGGTCATCTCGAACAATATTGAACATATCGAACAGGCGCGTGAGGATTTCCACGTAGGTAACTTGTACTTCAATCGTGGCTGTACTGGTGCCATTGTAGGATACCAGCCATTTGGCGGATTCAATATGTCAGGTACAGATTCAAAAGCGGGCGGTCCTGATTATTTAGTTCTGCATCTTCAAGGAAAAACAACATCTGAAACGCTATAATTTGAGGGGGAATCAACATGACAACAGTAACGGAAAAATTAATCGAGCAAACAGAACAATATGGTGCAAACAATTATAATCCACTTCCAATCGTCATTTCGAAGGCAGAAGGAGTTTGGGTGGAAGATCCTGAAGGAAACAAATATATGGATATGCTAAGTGCCTATTCAGCAGTGAACCAAGGCCACAGGCATCCGAAAATCATCGACGAATTAAAAAAACAAGCAGATCGCGTGACATTGACGTCCCGTGCATTCCATAGTGATAAATTAGGCCCATGGTATGAAATGGTGTCCCGCATTACGCAAAAAGACATGGCGCTGCCTATGAATACAGGTGCTGAAGCCGTTGAAACAGCAATCAAAGCTGTTAGGCGCTGGGGTTATGATGTTAAAGGAATTGCAGAAAACCAAGCTGAAATCATTGCTTGTATCGGGAATTTCCATGGCCGTACGATGGCAGCCGTTTCATTGTCATCCGATGATGAATATAGAAGGGGCTTTGGACCGATGTTACCAGGGATCAAGCTTATTCCTTATGGTGATCTTGATGCATTGAAAGCAGCGATTACACCGCAAACGGCTGGATTTTTAATCGAACCGATTCAAGGTGAAGCGGGAATCATCATACCGCCTCAAGGATTCTTAAAAGAAGCTTACGAACTGTGTAAAGAAAATAATGTCCTATTCGTTTCTGATGAAATTCAATCAGGACTTGGACGTTCAGGAAAAATGTTCGCCTCTGACTGGGATGGAGTAGTTCCGGATATGTACATTTTAGGCAAGGCGCTTGGCGGCGGGGTTTTCCCAATCTCTTGCGTAGCTGCAAACCGTGAAATCCTTGGCGTATTCAATCCTGGTTCACATGGTTCCACATTCGGCGGCAATCCATTGGCATGTGCGGTTTCCATCGCTTCATTGGAAGTCCTTGAAGATGAGAAGCTTGCGGAACGTTCATTGGAGCTTGGACAATATTTCATGGATAGTTTAAAAGAAATCAAGAATCCGATGATTAAAGAAATCCGTGGTAGAGGTCTATTCATCGGGGTTGAATTGACAGAAGCTGCAAGACCTTATTGTGAGCAACTTAAAGAAGAAAAACTGCTATGTAAAGAAACACATGATACAGTCATCCGTTTTGCTCCGCCGTTAGTGATTACAAAAGAAGAATTGGATTGGGCAATCGAACGCATTAAAAGAGTTTTATCCTAATATCCCTATGAGGTGAATTCCATTGAGTACAACGATCAAAGAAGAAAAAGAAACTGCCAGCTTGCTTGAATCAACACAGGTCGTAATCAAGGAGGCGCTGGATAAGCTTGGATATTCTGAAGAAGTGTTCGAGCTTTTGAAGGAACCTCTTCGTATGCTGACCGTCCGGATTCCAATTAAGATGGATGATAATACGACGAAGATATTCACTGGGTACCGTGCCCAGCACAACGATGCCGTTGGTCCGACAAAAGGTGGGATCCGTTTTCATCCCGAAGTAGATGAGGAAGAAGTCAAGGCACTGTCAATGTGGATGAGTTTGAAATGCGGAATTGTGAATCTGCCATATGGCGGAGGAAAAGGCGGCATCATCTGTGATCCGCGCCAAATGTCCATTGGTGAATTGGAAAGACTTAGCCGCGGGTATGTTCGGGCGATCAGCCAAATAGTTGGGCCGACTAAAGATATTCCGGCACCGGATGTTTATACGAATTCACAAATCATGGCATGGATGATGGATGAATACAGTAGAATAAGAGAACACGATTCTCCTGGTTTCATTACAGGTAAGCCACTGGTACTGGGCGGTTCACACGGTAGGGAAAAGGCGACTGCACAAGGTGTCACCATCTGTATCGAAGAAGCGGCAAAGCGTAAGGGCATAGAATTGAAAGGTGCACGCATCATCGTCCAAGGGTTTGGGAATGCAGGAAGCTTTTTAGCTAAATTCATGCATGATGCAGGTGCGAAAGTGATTGGCATCTCGGACGCATATGGTGCGATATATAATCCGGATGGTCTGGATATCGATTACTTACTTGATCAAAGGGATAGCTTTGGAACGGTAACGACACTATTCGAAAACAAAATCACTAATCAAGAACTTCTGGAACAAGATTGTGATATTTTAGTGCCTGCTGCCATTTCAAACCAAATCACCAAAGAAAATGCACATCTTATCAAGGCCCAAATTGTCGTGGAGGCAGCGAATGGACCTACAACTTTAGAGGCAACCAAGATCTTGACGGAACGGGATGTGCTTCTTGTACCCGATGTATTGGCAAGTTCAGGCGGTGTGACTGTTTCTTACTTTGAATGGGTTCAAAATAATCAAGGTTATTATTGGGAAGATGAAGAGGTCCAAACCAAATTAAAAGCGTTATTGGTCAACTCATTTAATCAAATATATGAAATGTCCGAGACTAGAAAAGTGAATATGAGGTTGGCGGCATATATGGTGGGTGTCAGAAAAATGGCAGAAGCCTCGATATTCCGTGGCTGGGTTTAAGCTTTAGTCTAATAATGGAGAGTGGAGGAGTGATTCCGTGTTAAAACCGATTCATACCATCGAGTGTGTACATGATGGGACCATCGAACAAGTTTACGTTCAAAAGAATTCCTATGTTTATGAATGGGAGAGGCTCTTTTTAGTGAAAACGGAGGATGGGAAATTGATTGATGTTTCAATAGGTGCCAGTGGTCACATTACTGAAATCAATGTCACGGCAGGGGATCCTATAAACAGAAAGCTACCTTTAGCTTTGCTCCAAGACGATTTTATTATAACTGGCTCTGATTGATCATAGGAAAAAGGGTGTTCCAAAGGCGGAAACTATTCGGCTTTTGGGATGCTCTTTTTTTGTTGTTTTAAAGCGCAATCGGATCTTTAAGGGTAAGTCAGGAAAAATTTTGAAAAAGATATTTTTCGATCGGACCGGAGGAAATCGATAGGATTCAAGTGGAAGGAACCTATATGGGCGGTTCTTTGGTTCATCAGTAAGAAAGGGGGAAAACTAAGTAAAAATAATAGGGGACGAAAAGGGGGAGATTTCCTTTTCGTCCCTTTCACTATTGAACGGATGAAAGGAACTTTCTATAGTGAGAAACTTTTTACTCTTTTCTTGCAAGAGAGCCTTGGAATCTACTTGAGTGTAAATGGCGCACAAAGTCTTATTGGGGAGAAGGAAAATGGAACTAGAATAACAATAGTGAAAAATAAAAGCGCCTTCGCTGAAGTATTCTTAACAAGCCATGGTTCAGCGAAGTTTTTGGAAGGAATTGTTGGGTTCGTGGTACTGAAAGTGATTAATGGCATATTGTCATATTCGCTTTCATAAACTGTTATGGGATACAAACAAGCCAAGGATCATTTAATTGCCCAGATCGGAGGTGATCGTGATTGCCCGAAACCGATTCAACCGCTTGTCGTGCTTTCTAGGAAATTAAGCCCACGGCTCGAAATATTATGTTAAAATACAAAATGGAATCTAAACATCAAATAAATAGTGGTTTTTCTTAATTCAACCAAATATGCAATAAAATGGTGAATATTCAGAATTCCACTGTTTAAAAAAGGGGAGTTAAATAGAATATGAGAATCTCAGAATTAAAAAGGAAAGCCCTACATTCGTTGGGAGGTAAATGGGGAACAGCTGTATCGCTTATGTTGCTCTTCTTCTTAATAAATATCATTTTACCTTTAATTGTCGAAGTGATCGTAAGCGGTGGGTTTTCACAATGGTTCATGCAGGAAGAAACACCGGTATGGTCTGATATCTTCAGTACGGTCCTGTCCATCGCCTTAATCCCGCTCACCATTTCAACCACTTGGTTCTACTTGAATTTGGTTAGGGAAGGAAATCCTGATATTCCAGAGGTATTCGCAATCTATAAAGATGGAAGAACCTCTTTCAAGCTTATTGGTGCATCCATTTTACAAGGTATTTTCATTTTTTTATGGTCATTATTATTAATCATTCCGGGTATCATTAAAAGCATCGCCTATTCGCAGCAGTTTTTCTTATTGAAGGATCATCCAGAATACACTGTGCTTGAAGCCATTACAGAAAGCAGAAAAAGAATGAAGGGCTTGAAATGGAAGTATTTCCTTATGCACCTAAGCTTCATAGGGTGGGGCATCCTTTGCATGTTCACGCTGGGAATTGGTTTACTATGGTTGATTCCTTATGCAGGAACAACAATGGCTGCATTCTATAATGAATTAATCGTACCTCAAGAAGATTTTGACGATCAACAAATAGAGGTATAAATGATCAACCGATAGCAATTGGCTATCGGTTTTTCAATTATGCCGTTAATTCTCGATTCCCCATAAAAAGGTTAAAATGATCATTTTTCCTGGTGTATAATAGAATACTGAGAATGCCATTTAGGGGGATTACATAGTGAGTGGTTTTAATATTGCGGATCTGATATACCAATTGTTTTGCCTTGTGTTTTTAATTCTGATCATTGTTGGGACCGTATCCCTTTTCCGTTCCGTCAAGCATCGTAAAACCAGAATGGATATCATGGAAAAGAAAATGGATGATTTACATGAACTGATTAAAAAGGGCAAAAATTGACGGCTGCATTGTGCAGCCATTCAGACTGTAGACAAGCTCGAAGAAAGGCGAGTTTGTCTGCAGTTTTTTTATTTGAAAACGTTCCAGCTAAATTCAGAAATCCGCTCCCTTTCCGCCGACTGTCTGCCAAGCCACATCAAAGCAAGCGTCTGTGGGGTCTGGCAAGCCAGTTATTCGGCAGGAGTGTCGCAAATTTCTTCAGTCTAATGAGGTTTCATAAAACAATAAAAAAACATGAAGGATAACCAAGTCTTCTTTTATAATCATGGTTCGGGAAGAGACCATTCCGAGACTCCTGCGGGAAAAGCGTGTCCAAGGGAGACCCCGCAGGTACAAAGAGTGCCGAGGAAGCTCCCCGCCCGCCGCGGAAAGTGAGTTCCCTACGTTTCAATAAACGTTCAATTTTTACAAACTCCGGAAATTATTAAATTATCTATACTGAAATAACTTAGTGAAAAGCACTGTCTCCGAATTTGAAAAAGAGGATTGGATTTTAAGCGTCAATTGAGAGGCATAAAAAAATAGAAAAAGGAAGGGAATTGTCAAAAATAAGCAGTTTTACATAGGGTTGTTGGGATTGTGGGGCAAATTTCATGTAAGGCTGCTGGTATGGAAGATGCATGGTTTGTTGCGGGGTTTTACCCTATAATGGAATAGATGTGTATTTAAGGATTTGGTGAAAAAGTCTATCAGGATTGCTCGACCCTATAACAAATCGACTGAGATGGGAATGCTGAACATTCGATCCTTTTGTTAGGTATCTTTGAGAAGTGGGAGGAGTCGGTATCATGAAAGAAGTTATAGCAATAAAAGAATTTACTAGGTTTAAAACACGTACGGAGGAATTTAGTCCATACGCTTGGTGTAAACGGATGTTAGAAAATGACCCCGTGAGTTATCACGAAGGAACGGATACGTGGAATGTTTTTAAATATGAAGATGTTAAGCGTGTTCTCAGTGATTATAAACATTTTTCGAGTGTCCGGAAACGGACTACCATATCGGTTGGAACGGATAGTGAGGAAGGTTCAGTTCCTGATAAGATCAAAATCACTGAAGCGGATCCACCGGAGCATAGAAAACGCCGTTCACTGCTTGCCGCAGCATTCACACCTAGAAGTCTTCAAAACTGGGAACCTCGCATTCAGGAAATAGCGGATGAATTGATCGGAGAAATGGATGAGGAAACGGAAATCGATATTGTGCAATCATTGGCGAGTCCGCTTCCGATCATTGTCATGTCAGATTTGATGGGCGTTCCTTCGAAAGATCGTTTATTGTTTAAGAAATGGGTGGATATCTTATTCCTTCCTTTTGATAAAGAAAAACAAGAAGAAGTAAATGAATTGAAGCAAGTGGCAGCAAAAGAATACTATCAGTATTTGTATCCGATTGTTGTGCAAAAACGATTGAACCCGGCAGATGATATCATATCGGATCTTTTGAAGGCGGAAGTGGATGGGGAGATGTTTACGGATGATGAGGTTGTCCGCACGACCATGCTGATTTTAGGAGCAGGTGTCGAGACAACAAGTCATTTACTGGCCAATAGCTTTTATTCCCTGCTATATGATGACAAGGAAGTTTATCAAGAGTTACATGAAAACCTGGATTTGGTTCCGCAGGCGGTCGAAGAAATGCTCCGTTACCGTTTCAATCTCATTAAATTAGACCGCACCGTAAAGGAAGATAACGATCTATTGGGAGTGGAATTGAAAGAAGGGGAAAACGTGGTTGTTTGGATGAGCGCAGCTAATTTGGATGAAGAGATGTTTGAAGACGCCTTCACCCTTAATATCCACCGCCCAAATAATAAGAAACATCTAACCTTCGGAAATGGTCCTCATTTCTGCCTCGGAGCTCCGTTAGCGAGACTGGAAGCAAAGATTGCGCTTACTACATTCCTGAAGAAATTCAAGCATATTGAAGCGGTGCCATCGTTCCAGTTAGAAGAGAATCTTACCGATTCAGCGACCGGGCAAACTTTGACATCACTACCGCTTAAGGCATGCCGTACACTATAAAAAAACGAAAAACCTTGTGCACTAACCTGCATAAGGTTTTTTCGTTTTAGTAGGGACGCAGGGCATACATGGTGAATGGTAGCGTAATGTTATTAAAGCTGCCATTTTATCTAAATTTCCATATGTAGGCTTTGCTGCTTCGGCATTGGCTGGTGTAATGATAGCCTCTAAAATGCAAACTGGTTCTTTCAAAAAACGTGGGGGCACAAGAGCAGATACGAATCCCGATTACCTATGGAACAAAACAACTGTAAATTTGTTGTATAAAGCCAAGGCACGTACTAATTTTTTATCATCTAAAACAAGTACTCCAACGAAAGTGCGCGTCTACAAGGTAGAAACTGGAGGTGATTTAATGACTTAAAGCCTTCAATTTAGGATACGTAATAGTCCTAGTTGTCTAGCGGGTATATATTTCACTGTCCCTGATGATTATACATGGATTGCTATTGTCGTATTAATGGTTCTATTTGGGGTATACCAATTAGTTATCGGGGCTAGTCTAAAGCAGAAAAGTAAACGGTAATACTTGAGGAACTGGTAGAACCCTAATTTAAAAAAGTACCCTTTAGATTAGACACTTGAAATAGTGGTGATCCAAAAGGGTACTTTTTGATGTACAATCTTATTCTTTTCGTACAACGGTGTCATAGTCTCCCTATCCCATTTCTTTGCACAATATGAATACATTACGGTTTTAGATAATCCCATAAAACTCACCCTAATCATAATTGTCAGATGATTTCTTTATTGGAAGTGGAATTTTTGAAAAAAGTTTTTTAGGGAAACTGGTTTTTCACCTTTCATTTCAAAATCATATATTTTTGCTTGCACAATATAAGAAGAGCCTAAGAAGCTGCAACTACCTAGACTCATGTTAAATATGCATTTTTCCAGAAAAGTAACTTAATAGAGACTTGAAAAGACCTTTAGATACCTGGAAGATCTAGGGAAATGATAAAGGCATTTTGTAGTTTTATTTACTTCTTGGTCTTTGGAGTTTCAATATCATTAGTAATAGCAATAAAATAACTGGTAAGATCAAAAATAAAGTCTGAGGAAATATATCATTCGGGTTGAAGTATGTGTAAGCACTCATTGTGATGCCTACAACAGCAATCAATACTAACAGCGATTTTAATACCTTCACTTTTTAATCACCATTTTCATAATTTATTGTGGTTTTATCCAATACGGATAAAACCATCTGCAGCATTAATACAAAATATGTATATTTTGATTGTACCATAATCGATCATAAGTGAGTCCCTGAGAAACGAATACCGAAGATGTAACGATTCAAGTGAATGAAACTAAAGTAACCAGAAGTTGAGGTGACAATGACGAATAGAGTAGTATGAAAAAGTAGAAGATTTGATCATAAACACTGGATGCGTTGTGGGCAATGAAGCAAATACATTCATTCTGCAATGAAGAAGATATGATAAAATAGAAATTTCCATATGAAACGGTTTTCAAAAGTGAAAGGATGTTATTATGAAATTAAAGCAACAATTAACCATTGCTTTTATAGTAAGTGTACTTTCTTTAATCGGGTTCAGTTTCATGGCATTTACCATTAGTGCAAATGAATACCTGAAATTTGATGAAAAGGTGATTTCCTTAGTGCAGGGATGGGAGTCCCCCTTACTGACTGGTATCATGAAGTTCTTTACCTACATAGGTTCAACTTGGTCCTTGATCATCCTCTCTTTGATGATTTTGTTTTTCTTATATAAGGTTTTGAAGCATCGTTTGGAGCTAATCTTATTCAGTGCCGTCATGGTTGGTTCACCTCTTCTCAATTTGATGGTCAAGCTTTTCTTTCAACGCGCCCGGCCCGATTTACATCGGCTCATCGAAATAGGGGGGTACAGTTTCCCTAGTGGACATGCCATGAATGCATTCTCTTTATACGGTATTCTCACATTTCTGCTATGGCGTCACATCACGGCTAAGTGGGCGAGGATCCTATTGATTCTGTTCAGTATGATGATGATCCTATCGATTGGTATAAGTCGAATATACTTGGGAGTCCATTATCCTAGTGATATCATTGCGGGATATTTGGCGGGTGGTTTTTGGATTGCGATTTCCATTTGGTTTTTCCAAAGGTATCAAGAACGGCGGAAGAAAAAAGATATTTAATAAAGGATCAAGATTATTGCAAGATAAGCAGCCGGCGGGTAACAAGTCAGCTGTTGATTCAAATCAGTTAGGAGCGTAATAAATGGAAAACTGGATTACGGAATTCATGAATGATTTTGGGTATATGGGAATCTTTCTATTAATAGCATTGGAAAATATTTTCCCGCCGATCCCGTCTGAGGTCATTCTTACTTTTGGCGGTTTCATGACGACAACAGCGAATATGACGATTATGGGCGTCGTGATCGCATCGACTATAGGGTCAGTGGCAGGGGCAGTCGTCCTTTATGGAATTGGTTTACTTCTTGATGTTAAGGTCATTGAAAAGTTCGTGGAAAGATGGGGCCATATTCTTAGGTTAACGGTACCGGACGTCCATAAGGCGAATTCATGGTTTGACAAGTATGGGGCATGGACCGTGTTTTTCTGTAGACTGGTTCCGCTTATCAGAAGCTTGATCTCGATTCCAGCAGGCATGTCCCATATGAGCTTTTGGCTCTTTCTGCTTTACACAACATCCGGAACATTAATTTGGAACATCATCTTAGTGAATATCGGGGCAGCTGTTGGGTCTTCATGGGAAGATATTGTAGGGTATATGGACATTTATTCAAACATCGTTTATGCGATATTGGCCGTGCTATTCATTCTTTTCGTTGTTTTGATTTTCAGAAGGAATAAAGGCAAAGTATAATCTCAGTTTAGTTGATTGGGCCGTTCAAATCGGCACTTTCATTACATAACCGAATATGAACACCAAAGGCTGTCATTGCGACAGCCTTTTTCTTATGGAAGGAAGAAGGCAGAACTCAGAATAAAGGGGGAATGGTTTGGACAAAATGAGTGAAACGAAAAAGGAATGAGGTTCGGTGCTATGGCTTCTTTTTTCAAACAAAAAAGACAAATGAAGCAACGTGAAAAGAAAAAGGAAGATGAAAGTCAATCCAAAAGCAAAACGCCTGATTATATAGGAAATTCCATTGCAGCAAATCTGGAAATCGTGAAGAAAAAGACGGGAAACAGTCCGGACATTATTATCCGAACGTTGAAAATCGGTCAAAATCCGGAGATAAAAACGACTATTTTGTATGTGCAGGGTCTGATAGATAATCCAAGCGTTACGGACTTTTTAATTGAGTCAATCATGAAAAATCCTCATCTATCAGAAAAAATACTTCCACAAGAAGCGTTGGATATAATCACGGAAGACGTGGTTTCTCTCGGTGGTGTAGAAACAGTCAAGGACTGGGGAAAATTGTTTTTGTCATTATTATCAGGGGACAGCATCATTTTTGTTGATGGTATCAACATCGCCCTGGTTGCCAGTACAAAAGGGGGAGAGCGGCGCTCGATTCAGGAACCGAGCACGCATTTGACTGTCCGGGGATCAAGAGAAGGGTTTACGGAATCGAATGGAACAAACATCGCCATGTTACGCCGGATCATCAATACCCCTGATTTATGGATAGAGTCGATGAAAATAGGCACGGTGACAAAAACCGACGTTTCCATCATGTATATAAATGGAATTGTCAAAGAAGGGATTGTCGAGGAGGTCAAGAAGCGCTTAAATCGAATTAACATCGATAGCATTCTTGAATCAGGATATATTGAACAATTGATAGAAGACCAGGTCATGACCCCATTCCCAACCCTTAACCATACAGAAAGACCGGATATGGTCGCAGGAAATCTTCTGGAAGGAAGAGTGGCGATATTCGTTAATGGAACGCCTTTCGTCTTGGTAGCCCCGGCCTTATTTGTACAGTTTTTTCAATCTGTCGAAGACTACTATAATCGCTTCGACATTGCTTCTGCCACACGTTTTTTACGGATCATCGTTTTCATTATTTCTATAGTCGGGCCGGCTGTCTATGTTGCAGCCACGACTTTTCATCAGGAAATGATCCCAACGAAGTTGCTGGTCATTGTAGCGGCCCAAAGGGAAACGGTTCCTTTGCCTGCCGTCATTGAAGCGCTTCTCATGGAAATGACCTTTGAAATATTACGGGAAGCAAGTCTTCGGATGCCAAAGGCTGTTGGTTCGACGATGTCCATTGTCGGAGCATTGGTCATCGGGCAGGCGGCAGTCCAGGCTGGTATCGTATCGCCGGCAATGGTCATCATCGTCTCAATTACGGCGATTGCCAGTTTTGCAACCCCTTCTTATTCCATAGCCATATCTGCCCGTATCGTGCGCTTCGGATTTATCATTTGTGCCGGAACTTTAGGTTTTTATGGCATGATTTTGGCCTTTATCGTGCTCATTGTCCATTTATGCAGCCTCCGTTCATTCGGTGTTCCTTATATGTCACCGCTCGCCCCTCTGAATCCGGAAGGGTTGGGCGACACATTCTTCAGAAGACCTATGTGGGCCTTTAAGGAAAGGCCAAAATTTTTAACCAACGAAAATAATCTGATAAGGGAAGGCGAAAATCAAAGACCCCTGCCTCCTGAATCGCGCGGAATGAAAACAGCTGACGAGAAAAAAGGTGAAGGCAATGAATCGTAAAAAGCTAATTCTGTTCTTGATGTTGATCTGTACCACATTCACCACCGGCTGTTGGGATAAAACAGAGTTAAACGAAATGGCCATCGTCTCGGCAGTTGGACTCGATAGAAATAAAGAAGGAAAGTTAGTGGGAACGTTCCAAATCATTAATCCAGGCAATGTAGCGGGAGCTCTTCAGGGCGGCGGCGGAACAAATCCACCGATATCCATTTATAGGGCCACCGGAGATAATGTGCTTGAACTGGATAGTCTCGCTTCAACCAAGATTTCACGAGATATGTATTTTGCCCATGCCAACCTGATTGTCATAGGTGAGGAACTAGCAAAAGAAGAGGGCCTCAACGATATTTTCGACGCATTTGAGCGCTCACCGGAATTCAGGGCAACTACGAGGATCGTGATTGCCCGGGGTGTGAAAGCAAGGGATATTGTCGAAACGTTAACCGCAATCGATAAGGTATCTGCTGAGAAAGTCATTAAAACGATTGAAACCACTGAAAAAACCCAGGGGAAAAATATTAGCATCAATCTCCAAGAAGTAATCAAGAATCTGCTTAGTACCGGAAAAGAACCGATAATAAGTGGTTTTACCGTGAAAGGAAACACAGGTAAAGAGGATAAAATGGAGAATACCATGTCCTCGGATATTGAGGCAAACCCTAATGCAGTAGGGATAGGTGTTTTTAAAGATGGCAAATTGATTGACTGGCTGGATGGCGATAAGGCAATAGGATCAATGTGGGTATTGGATAGGATCGAAAGTACCAATTTAAACCTTGATTGGGAGGGTGAAAAAGACGCAATCACCTATCAGGTTATTCGCCAAAAAACCAACGTCGGAGCAAAATTGGTAAACGGCAAACCGAAAATATCGATAAAGGTCCGTGCAGAAGGCGATATCCGAGAGGTGAATGTTCCTTTGAATCTAACCGATACGCATGTTCTGATAGATATTGAAAAGAAGTTAGCGAAAGACGTGAAGAAGGAGATGGAAGTCGCGATCGTTCGGGCACAGAAAAATAAATCCGATATTTTTGGCTTTGGTGAAATCCTGCATGAATCCCACCCTAAAGAATGGAAGAAAATCGAAGAAAACTGGGACGATGTTTCTTTTCCTAAGCTCGAAGTAGATGTGCAGGTAGAGACTTTCATTCGCCGTACCGGATTACGTAATAAGCCATTTCTTTCAAATTTAAAAAAGAAAGATCAATAATGGAAAGGAAGTGGCATCCTCATGGAAAAGGCACAAATCAGCGGTTACCAGCTGTTCGTCCTTATTTTCCTGTTTGAAATGGGCAGTGCACTTTTGGTTCCGCTTGCAGGTGAAGCCAAGCAGGCTGCTTGGCTAGTCATCCTTATTGCGATGATAGGCGGATTTTTATTATTTTTCATTTATTATGGCCTTTTTCAATACTACCCTGATCAGCTGTTAACAGAGTTTGTAAAACATATATTGGGGAATTTTCTAGGCAGGATCGTAGCTTTTCTATACATCCTTTATTTCATCTATCTTGCTGCAAGGGTGCTGAGGGATTTCGGAGATACACTGCTTACTTTTGCCTATCCTCATATTCCGTTATTTGTAGCGAACGCTGTATTCATTTTAGTCGTGGTGTATACGGTCCGTAAAGGGATAGAAGTATTGACGAGGACGGGGGAACTATTCTTTGTCTTGGAGAATTTACTTTTAATGACCTTCATGCTTCTGATTATTGCTTCAGGCATGATCCATTTAAACAACTTAAAACCCATTTTTGAAATCAGCGGGACAGAGATGATGAAAATGGGTTTCACTAAAACCGTTTTCTTTCCATTTGGCGAGATCATAGTGTTTTTAATGATTTTTCCTTATTTGAACGAACCTCAGCGACTGAAAAAAATTGGGATAGGGGGCTTGGCGACAAGCGGTATTTTTCTCGCGATAATAATGGCTGTGAATATTGCTGTACTTGGGGTGGACCTTACGACACGTTCGCAATACCCTCTTCTTACCCTCATTCAGTCAATAGAGGTCGCTGGCTTTCTTGAACGTCTCGATGTGTACTTCTTGTTTTTGTTGATGATTGGCGGGTTCATCAAGATAAGTGTATTTACTTATGTAGCGGTAACGGGTACGGCGAATGTTTTCAATGTTAAACAGCCCTCCAGACTTGCATACCCTGTTGGCATGGTCATTTTATTGATTTCGATTATTATGGCAAGCAGCTATACGGAACATATCCATGAAGGGCTAGATGCCGTACCAAATTACATCCATCTGCCATTTCAGGTGATCATCCCGTTGCTTCTCTTGATCATTGCCTTTTTTAAGAATCGAAAAAAAAGGAAGACAAGCACCAAAAAAAGTTCCTAAAAGGTGGAATTGATGAGAAATGAAAATGTTTGGTATTACAGTTTTGATCCTAGCCCCTTTAGTGGTCATATCTTTAGGTATGGATATATTATTGGGATTTGATTTGGATAATTCGATAAAGCATGCCTTTAACCCATTTTTGGTGAAGGACCCCGCTGAACTTATCCTTTTTCTCATTCTTCTTGCATTCCTTGTGTTCAGCTTCTTTTATCGAAAAAAAAAGAAAGGCAACACCAAAGGACAACAATGATGGTGCAAATTCCCCTTGCTGAAATAGAGATGAACTCCGAATATGGGAGTTTGTCTTTTTGCTTTTTTTACAACCTCGTAAACCCATTTCATAGTATGATGATGAAATGAGCTTTATTTTTCAGCGGAATGTAAAATCACTCAACAACAAAACCTCGGGAGGAGGACGGCAATTTGGATATCAAGTTGAATCAAAAAATCATAAAAGACATGTGCGGGGCCGTCTCCTTCAAAAGAGGGGAAGCTTTTCATCGTGCCAATAAAGTGACATTTGAAAGTTACCAGCCTGATGGTTGTGAAGCAACGGTTAAAGGAAAGGAAGACTTCCATGTCAAGATCGAAGTGGATGCTGTTGGCGGATTTCAGACGAAATGCAGCTGTCCTACGCTAGCTTCCTTCCAAAGGGATTGCCAGCATATTGCAGCCGTCCTGCTGTCGGTTTACGACCATCAGCGAGATGGATCGATAAATGTATCTCGTTCTGATGCTTCAGCCAATGATAAATTGTCAGAGGGCTTGCTGACCCTTTTCAATAATCAGCCTGTACGCAAAAGCGGTCATCAGCGCCACTTTGAAAAAAGAAAGATGATTGATGCAGAATTTACGTGTAAACCTGTAAGGATAGGCACGGATCAATATATGTTAGGAATGGAAATGAAAATCGGTTCTTTCAATGTAGCGAATGTCCGGGAATTCCTGAAGCGAGTAAAAGAAGGAAAACCTGCCCAAGTGTCCCTTGCATTTATATATGACCCGGAACTGCATTGTTTTCAGAACGAAATGGATTCCGTACTTCAGGAGCTTATTACAGTAGTATCGGATGAAAGAGTCTATGTTGACGCATTGGCGGACAAATCTGAATATACGTTGGACAAACACTTATTGCTTCTGCCTCCATCTTCTTTTCAAAGGCTTGTCCCCATCCTTGAAAGAGCACCATTGGTAAAGCTATCCCATGGGAGCCATACATTCAATGGTTTTCGTTTATCCAGCGGATCGCTTCCTTTACAGTTTGACTTTACCGAAAGCGAGGGAAAAGGTTATCAACTGAATATTAAAGGGTTGAATGAGATGATCGTCATGAATGCATATAAAATGGTTCTATTCGAAGGGAATTTGGTTCAGCTCGAAAACGAGGATTGCCAACGCCTTTCAGAATTGAAGCAAATGCTGGAGAATTCGGGCATGAATCGAATTCCAATCCATCATGACCAACTGGAATTATTCCTCGACAAAGTGGTGCCAGGTTTGAAAAGACTAGGTGAAGTCCGTATAGCAAGGTCCATCACCGAATTGTTTTTGAAGACACCGCTGGTTGCAAAGCTATTCTTGGATCGAGTGAAAAACAGACTGCTTGCGGGGCTGGAATTCCACTATGAAAATATCGTGATCAACCCTTTGGAAAAACAGGAATCCAAGGCAGTCTCCATGCTCATAAGGGATGTAGAGAAGGAAGCTGAGATACTAAAGCTTATGGAGGATAGCCTGTTTGCCAAGACTGATGGCGGCTATGTCTTGCATAACGAAGAGTTGGAGTATGAGTTTTTGTACCATATCGTTCCGAAACTTCAAAAGCTGGTACAAATCTATGCTACGACCGCTGTAAGAAACCGGATTTCCCGTGGGAATGCTGCACCGCGCATTAGGGTGAAAATCAAAAAAGAACGGACTGATTGGCTGGAATTCAAATTTGAAATGGATGCGATTCCCGATAAACAAATACGTGAGGTCTTAGCAGCGCTTGAAGAAAAAAGGAAGTATTATCGTTTAAGGAATGGATCGCTGCTTTCCCTTGAAACAAGGGAGTTCGAGGAAATCAATCGGTTTCTGAATGCACTTCCCGTTCAGGATGAAAACCTGGAAAGCAGTCTGAACATGCCAATCGTAAAAGGGCTGCAACTCCTTGATTCCGTGAATGATAGCCAGACATTCACAATGGAGGAATCATTCCGTCAGTTTTTGGATAACATCAGGAATCCGGGTGCCTTGGAGTTCGAGGTGCCAAATAGTCTGGGACCGATCTTGCGTGATTATCAAAAAAACGGCTACAAATGGATGAAAATACTTGCCCAATACGGTTTTGGCGGGATACTTGCTGATGATATGGGACTGGGAAAAACACTGCAAAGCATCACGTTCATTTTATCGGAGCTGCCTGACATCAGGAAGAAAAGGGTACCTGCGCTTATTATCTGCCCATCATCATTAACCTATAATTGGCTGAGTGAATTCACTAAATTCGCTCCTGAAATACAAGCCGTCGTCGTGGATGGCCACAAATCGGAAAGGTCGAAGCTGCTTAAGGAAGTAATGGACGTGGATGTAGTGATCACCTCTTATCCATTGCTCCGGAAGGACATCACGTGGTTTGAAAACGAGGAATTCCATACGGTGTTTTTCGATGAGGCACAGGCCTTTAAGAATCCGGGGACACAAACTGCACGAGCGGCCAAGAAGATAAAAGCGGCCCATCGCTTCGCGTTGACCGGTACGCCCATCGAGAATTCACTAGAAGAGCTCTGGTCCCTTTTTCACGTGGTATTCCCTGAACTATTCATGGGGTTAAAGGAGTATAGTAACCTCTCAAGGAAGAAGATTTCACGTAGGATCCGTCCATTTTTGCTGCGGAGAATGAAAGAGGATGTGCTTGCGGAACTTCCGGGAAAAATCGAGTCGCTTGAATCGATGGAACTGCTTCCTGATCAGAAGAAGCTGTACGCCGCCTATCTGGCGAAGCTGCGGCATGATACACTGAAACACCTGGACAAGGATACACTCCGGAAAAATCGGATCAGGATCCTCGCTGGCCTGACCCGACTCCGGCAGATTTGCTGTCACCCCGCCTTGTTTGTGGACGGTTATAAAGGTAGCTCGGCAAAATATGAGCAGCTGATGCAAATTGTTGAGGAATCGAAGCTTTCCGGAAGACGGGTGCTGATTTTCTCGCAATTTACAAAAATGCTGCAAATTATCGGCAGGGATTTGGCTATTAAAGGACAGCCCTTTTTCTACTTGGATGGACAAACCCCATCAAAGGAACGTGTGGAAATCTGCAATCGGTTTAATGCAGGAGAACGGGATATATTCCTTATTTCATTGAAAGCGGGCGGCACGGGTCTTAATCTTACGGGGGCCGATACAGTCATTCTATACGACCTTTGGTGGAATCCCGCAGTTGAAGAACAAGCTGCGGACCGTGCCCATCGAATGGGGCAGAAGAATGTGGTTCAGGTCATCAAACTTGTTGCCCGTGGCACAATCGAAGAAAAAATGAATGAACTGCAAGAGAAAAAGAGACACCTTATTGAAGAAATCATCGACCCTGATGAAAAGTCGTCATCTGCACTAACAGAAGAGGATATCAGGGAAATCTTGATGATATAGGGATAGGGCTGCCGTTTTCCTACAACTTTAAAAGATTGGGTAGCATATTGCCAGCCCAAGAAGGCCGCCAACTAATTGGCGGCCTATTATATAGAAGGGTAGCATGAATTCATATATCCGGGCAAACCAACAACTAAATCGATTTCTTCATGCCGCACTCCCTGCATTTACGAATATATACATAATCCTTGACCGAACTCTCGAACTGGGCTTTCCCGCAATTGTCACACCGTCCACTAACGATGTCAGGATGGTCATTGTAATCATAAATGATTGTGGTGTCATATTCCTTTTTTTCTTCTGGAATTTCTTCAGACAAAGTAAAATCACCTTCACTAATTTATTTAACTCATGTATCATACCAAAAATTCAATGGAGCAGGTAGGTGGTTTGCAATAAAAAGGGAATTCAGTGGGGTCGGTCACCTATGAAACCAGTTTTAATCCCACTGCCGCACCTAGGACCATGGCAATAAAAACGACCCTTCTCCAATCTTTGGATTCCCCATATAAGAGCATCCCGATAATCGCTCCGCCAGATGCGCCGATCCCTGTCCAGATTGCGTAAGCCGTCCCCATCGGCAAGGTTTGCATAGCATAAGCAAGAAATAGAAAACTTACTCCAAATCCGATGAATAACAGCAGCAAGGATTGCCAATTTCGGTCTTTATGCAATTTATTTATCATCGCAACCCCGAACATTTCGAATAGTCCCGCTAAAATTAAAGAAATCCAAGCCATTAGGATTCATCCCCTTCCTCGACCTTATCGTCAGTCACTAGTTTCAACCCGATTACCCCTGATAATAATAGGAGGATCAATAGCGTTTTGCTCAGTTTGAAAGATTCTCCGAAGAAAATGATTTCGGAAAGAACGGTTCCGGCCGTTCCCATACCTACAAAAACGGCATATACCGTTCCGACAGGGAGCCTCCTGCCAGCCATTATCATCATATAAAAACTGATGATGATGGAAATGACCGTTCCAGTCCACGTCCAAAAATCATCTGCATGTTTTAAGCCAATCACCCAAAAAACTTCAAAAAAAGCTGCAATGAACACTTTAATCCAATTTGCACTCATGAAAAATAACACCTCCAATTTTATTCTTTACAAAAAAAACAAAAAAAGCCAAAGAGATAACCGTTAAACAGTTTTCTCCCAGGCTTTTATCCTTCCGTGACACAGCAAGCTGTGAGTTTTCTCTCGGACCAGACCAGTAATTGGATATACTGCGGAACCCTAGAAAACATTTGAATTATGCAATTTACATTTCATTATACATACTTTTTGAATTAACTCAAGGTAAAAGTTTTGTCAACTCGAAAGCCCTTGATCCATCCATTCACCTTTTTGAGTCATGCCCAATTTGCCTAATATTCGCATTCGTCTTGTAACGTTTCCACTATGGATGACTTAATATATCCCAAGGTTTTTAGTTTAGATGGAATGAGGGCAAATCATGGCTCCTGAATATAACATCAGAAAAAATGCACAACATCTTTCTGAAAAGGAAAAAAGGAACTATATCAATGCGGTTTTGGAGTTAAAAGAAAAAGGTATATATGATCGGTACGTAGCGTGGCATGCTGCCGCAGGAAGGGTTCAAACCCCTCCCGTAAAGCGCCCGATAGCAGGGAACGCTCCAACAGAATCGACCCGCAGTAATAATGACCTGTCAATGGAAAAAAGAACCTAGTCTATACCAATAAAGGTACAGATTAGGTTCTTTTTTGACTTGCTATTCAGGCACTCACTGTCCGTTTCCGGGATGGACCTTCTTTTTATGTGATACATAGCTATGCAGGATCATTCCTATGATAACTACAAAGATGCCGAACCACGATAACGGAGAAGGGATCGGTAAAGATAGGAATAGTAATTCGCCAGCCAGGGCAAAAAGGACCTCCATCGACTGTGTAGCTTCGACTGAAGCTAATTTCTGCATATTTCCACTTACCAAATCGGTCGCTTTGAAAAAAAGGACCGTGGCAATGACACCTGAAAATAGTGCTACCAAAAGGGATTGGAAACTCTGCATCTTCGTCGGTGCCCCTACTGTGAAGAAACCGTACAATGAAAGCAGGAACCAGAATGGCAGGCTCGCCAAAGTCATTCCCAATACACGCTGGTAAGCATCTAAACGTCCTTCGGATACTTCCATCATTTTGCGATTCCCCAGGGGGTATGCAAACGAGGCGATGACGATGGGAATCACTCCCAACCAAAGATTGGCCATTGAAATGTGCTTGGTGTGTTCCAATTGCATCAGGATGATCCCAAGCAGAATGATCATCGACATGAGGAGGCCTTTCACAGATACCTTTCCTCTTTGCCTTTCGAGCCCATCTTTCGTTTGGACATTTTCAAAAAATAGCGGGGCAAGTAAAGCACCCGAAATGATCGTGATCTGCCAAGTGCCGGCGATTAGCCAGCCAGGTGAGTAGGCGGAAGCAAAGCATAAAGGAGCATAAAACAACCCGAATCCGACAAAACTCCAAAGCAACCAAGGCCCCGGCCGTTCTTTCATCACTCGTAAAAGGGGACGCAGGTTTTTTCTGCTTAATACGATACACAACAGGAAAGGCACCATAAAGATGTAACGCAGCGAAGCACTCCATATCCAACTTCCACCAGACAACTCCATGGCCTGATTTAAAACAAACGTAAACGCAAAAAAGAAAGCAGAACAAATACCTAATATAATCGGACGCAATTGACTCACCTCAATCTGTTTTATGAGCCAGTAATTAGCCAAACTCTGGAAGTGTGGCAATCGTTTCGGCTTTCCAAGTCTTAAAAAAGTTTAAAATACACTCATGTTCAACTGCGTCATAGGCAGAAGAATGAATTTTCGAAATATAATAAGCCATCAGTTTTAATTTTCCTTCAAATGTAAAAGAAAATCAACTGGATTCTTTTAGACTACTGAAATTCCATCTCCATGATTCGACATGGAATCGAAAGAATAGTTGTGGGAAATAAAATGGAAACGTTGTCATTTTCATGATCAAATTAACAATAAGTTCCATTAAATTAATCGAGAAACGGCGGTATGACGCGTTTTATAAAGGGTTTACTGTGAATTTATATAAAAATCATATAAAGGCAGATAATATATGAGGATACGAGAATTGACGAAAATGGTAGGGAGTGGTATCTTTATAGAAGTGCAAATAATGTCGAATGGTGACGAAACATATAGATGCAACATTCGAAAGAAAAATAGTGGGGTAAATTAAATGAAATCTACAGGTATTGTACGTAAAGTTGACGAATTAGGACGGGTAGTCATTCCAATTGAATTACGCCGTACATTAGGAATTAATGAGAAAGACGCCTTGGAGATCTATGTAGAACAAGAGCGCATCATTCTTCAAAAATATAAACCGAACATGACTTGTCAGGTAACAGGTGAAGTGTCAGATGACAATATGAAACTTGCTGCCGGAAAATTAATACTTAGCCCTGAAGGTGCCGAACTTCTAATTAAAGAAATTCAAGCCAGCATGGAAACTGTTTAATAAAATCATCCGGAGTGTAGGGAAAAGAAAATTTTCCCTGCACCTTTTTTAATTAAATGGCGAAATGATAAAAATGGTTCGATTCACGGACGAAACCAATTCTTTCGTAAAGTTTTTGTGCTTTTACATTATCTTTACCTGTCTCGAGCGAAACCCCTTTGGCACCTGTTTCCCGAGCAAAAGCGATGGCTGCGTTCAATAACTCCTCGCCAAATCCCTTTTTGCGGGCGGACTCCTTCACGAATAAATCATTCAATATCCATGAACGCATCATACTCACAGATGAAAAAGAAGGATATAATTGCACAAAACCAATAGGATTCCCTTCATCAAAGGCCATAAAAACGACAGACTCTCCATTTGTCAGCCTTTCTCTTAAAAATTCCCTTGCACGATCAGGATCAGATGTTTGCTCATAAAACACTCTGTATAAATCAAAAAGTTCTGTCAGAGATTCGAGCTCAAGTAATGTCGCTTTCTGAATGCTCATATTTGGAAACCTCCATTTTTAGAATACTCTTAATTTACCATTTGTTTCTGTTTAATGATATATTCAGGACCCAATTTTAGCGCCAAAATTCAGGATGGAGCCTCTAAAAGGATCCATCCTGAATTTTTTTATAATTAAGAGGGCTTTTAAACACAACTCGAGCAGTAAACTTGGGGGATATAAGCGTTACTCGTGAGTTTATAGCAAATACTCGTAAGTCTGGTTGATTTACTCGTGAAATTGGAGCAAATACTCGTGAGTTTGTTTGATTTACTCGTGAAATTGGAGCAAATACTCGTGAGTTTGTTCGACTTACTCGTGAATTGAGCATTTACTCGTTTGAATGAGCAGCAAACTCATGAGGTATAAGCGTTACTCGTAAGTTTGGTTGATTTACTCGTGAATTTGGTTGATTTACTCGTGAAATTGGAGCAAATACTCGTGAGTTTGGTCGATTTACTCGTGAATTGAGCATTTACAAATAAACAGGCTTTCAATCACCAATCCTTTTTTTTCCTTACTGCAATGGTTTAGCTTCTAAACCGCCTGTGTTAAGGATATGTACCTTTACGTTTATATCATGTATCGAATCCTTATCCAGGAAATCAGTCGGTTCTTTAATATGATTTTCTTGCCAGTATTTTGTCTCTTTGATATAAAGGATCTTGCCTAAGCTAAGTGGGTCTGCGTTCTTTTGAATTCCGGTTTGGAAGGTTGCTTGGATTTCTTTTTTTATTTGACTTTCGAATTTTCGTTTTATTTTATCGATATCCATTTGGGTATCAAGCCCAAGTATTCTACCTGATACGTCAACTTCAATATCGAATTTGTACTTTCCATCCTTGAGAACAGGCTTTATTTTATGGTGTGGATGGGAGAACGATGCATAGATGTCTTGCTTATTCATGATAATGTTTACGGGAGTTTTGTTGGTCCTTTTGGTGAGCCAGCGTACACCGCTCAGTTCCTTTTCAGAGAACCAGGGTTGGGACACTTTATAGTAAATGACAAATGCACCATCCATATAGAGGCTCTTTCTATTTTTATCTTTTTCTTTCCAAACTTTATCGTTCCAGGATATGGAGGGTAAGATGGTTGTAGATGCTTTTTCCCTCTGGTTAGAATAATACCTTTGGACCGTAATGGGTTCGATGTATGATCTGCTCCGATAGACATCCTCTGGTAAATATAATGTTGTGTATAAAGGCGACAAATTAAAATAACCATTAATGGAGAAGAGCTCATCCATGGAACTTTTTGTGCCAAAGATATTGGCTGAGTACCTAAGTAATTGGTTTCTGTATATATAATCCACAATTTCTGTGCTTTGCTGCTTCAAAACATTTTCACTGATGACAAATGTAGAAACATGGCCTATATAAAGAGACTGTTGAGTATCGCGCATTAGTTTATTAATGGCGATTGAGATGGAACCGCCTTTTTGTTTCCCTACATATACGGGAGGATTTTGCGTAGGCTTCGCCTCCGTTTTAGCTACCGCAGCGAAGTCTACAAGTTGCGTATAAACAATGTATTCCCCATCTTTGAAATCAATCCCGATGGCCGTTATATAATGAAAGTCCTGGATCGTTTTTTCATCCCAACAGCCTGAAAGTAAAAGGATTAAAGGTAGGGTCAACCAAATTTTACAGATGCGGAACATGCCTTACTGCCCCTTTCTGGTCTTATCATCTGCTGCCAAGGATCGTTTGCTTATGGAATTCCATGGCCTCTTTATGAATGAATCCAGGATTTTTGTGAATTTTGGTGGGTTCATTCCGCCAATATATGAAACCCCGAATGAATCAAGCCTGGATAGTAAAGTGACAATGGAAAGGAAACCGATTATCAAGCCGTAGATTCCATAAATGCAGCTAAGTAACAACACAAACATACGCAAAATCGTTACGGCGCCTGTTAAAGACTGGTTTACAAGGGTATAGGATGCGACAGAGGTCACTGCTGTTACCACAAGCATGGTTTGTGAGGTCAGCCCTGCTCTTATTGCGGCATCACCGACAATGAGACCACCTACAACTGCAACTGTCTGTCCAACCGCTTTAGGTAACCTGACTCCGGATTCACGGAATAATTCAAATAAAATGAGCATGAGAATGAATTCCATGGTGGCAGATAAGGGGAGCCCTAGCCTAGAAAGGGTAATGGTGGCTAGTAACGGAAACGGCACTTGTTCAATATTGAAAGCGGAAATGGATATCCAAAACCCCGGCAATAAAATCGTTATTCCAATCCCCAAAAAACGAAGAAGTCTCTCAAGGCTTACAAATAGATAAGGGAGATTCGAATCTTCCGCGGTTTTTATTTGCAATAGTAAGGTAGTAGGAGCCACGATTATAGTTGGCATCCCGTCCACGATTAGAATGAATCTTCCTTGATTGAGTGCTTCCACTACAAAATCAGGGCGACTCGTATAATGAGTGAGTGGAAATATACTATATTTACTGTTCGAGATCAACTCCTCCAATTGTTGACTGCTTACCAATATATCAATATCAATGTTATTAATTTTCGACCTTACATTTTTAACCAGTTCCTTATTGATGATGTCATCCATGTACATCAGTGCGACTTTCGTTTGACTGCGCCTGCCGACGATAAAGTCTTCATAGGCAAGCGATTTGGTTTTTAGCCGCTTTCTGATTAAAGCTGTATTGATGGATATGTCCTCGACAAATCCATCTCTTGGACCTCTTACCGAGACCTCGAAGGAAGACTCCTCAGGCTGCCGGTTCGGTACATTTGACAAATTTATTGAAAATAAATCTTGGGTTGATGGTATGAATAATAAGGCATTCCCGGAGAAAATCAGCTGTTGGACGCTATTGAATTCACTATCAATGGTTACTTTCCTCAGATCTATCAAGGGTTTTAACTTGTTTATAGCTTCTTCAGCATCGATTCTCTCATCCAATTCCATCATTTTGTTTAACTTTTCCAAAATCCCCTCGTTAAGTAAACTGATATCGGCCATACCCGAGCAATAAAAAATAAGGACAGGAATGGGTCTTTCGGTTTCTCCGATATAAATCGTGTCAAACATGATATCTGAGCTTGAACTGAATAACTCCCGAAATGTCTCCTCCCTTATTTCAGGCGAGTGTGGTTCATTTTTGGATCGTTTCATTCGCATGTCGTTTACCCTCCTTAGAACTGATGAAAGTGCCGATAAACAAAAGGGTGGACAAAAGTAACAGGAAATAAAAAGCGCCAGGATAGTAGAATGTCTGACTTACATGCAAGAACTTGAAATTACTGTAGGGTACGATGGAGATGACGACCATGAGAAAGCCTACAGCGAAAAGAATGCCGACCTTCATTTGGTTCGTTTTTCTATTAAAGACTTCCGTTATTAAGAATAAAGCCAGTGAAACACGGATATAGGCACCAGCAAGCCATTGATAAATGGAAAAGAAATCTGTATGTTCGATATATTTTCCAATTGTCAGCAGCCGCCACTGTTCATAGGCGGGGTACCTCATGGCTTCTGCTAAGGTGGGCCCGAACTCGGCGATAGCAGCTGTTAGTGGGCCCATAAGTAGAAACACTAAACCGAGACATAAGAAAACCAAAGATTTCCGACTGAACTTATCCGAAAGTTTTTCCTGAAAAAAAACGATTAAAATCAGTTCGGCAAGACCATAACCAGTATATTGAAAGGTTTTAACGCCATGGAAATAGCCAATCTCGAAAAGGGGAAGGAGGTGGCTGTAGTCTTTTGTCGGTATATTTCCGGTCGCAACGAAAATCCCAAGAATGACGACTATTGGTAATAATACAGAAGAGCAAATGGCGATGGAGCGCATACCTGAATGGGCAAGGAAGATGCATAGCAGTGTAAACGGAATGATAATGGCTAAACTTGGGGTTTCAAAAAGAAAGCTTGTAGTGATCCAATCAATCGTTTCCTTGGTCGTTGCCAATACAAGACTGATCAAATAAATCACAATAAAGAATAAAGCGATATTTTTAATGTGTTTCCCAAATCTATTTTCAAGCCAATCCGTCAAGGATTGATTATTCATATTCTTGATTATCCTCGATAATATGTAGACCCAAATCGGTATCATTCCAATAGTAAGGATGGAAAAAAACCAAGCGTCCCTTCCGCCGGTGGATAGGAGGAAAGGGATCAAAATAACGTGATCAAGAAGGCCGATTGATAAAAAGAAGATGCTAAGGGTTTGTATCGAACTAATTTTCTTCAAGATGATCCTATCCCCATTTCCATTGTTTAAAGATGGATTGATGCACATGGCATTCTTTTGTTATGGTTGCTAAATGTGGAAATAGTATACATGCTAATGATGTGGATTAATATTCCTGAGGATCAATGAAAACAGGATTGCAAAGCCAAGAATTGCCGGTAAAAAGGGTTTGTCTCAATCGATAAAGAATATATACTGGATGCTACTTTTATCGATCATCAAGGGGGAATGAAGATGGATTTAAGATACCCGATAGGAAAGTTTCAGTTTGACGGGGAAATTACTAATCTTGTGGCCGAGGGATGGATCAGGGAGATTGAAGCTTTGCCAGGGATGCTGAGGGAGACAGTGGGTAACATGGATGATGAACAGCTTGATACGGCTTATCGGCCTGGAGGATGGACGGTCCGCCAAGTGGTGCATCATGTTGCTGATAGTCATATGAATGCGTATATTCGCTTTAAATTGGCCCTTACGGAAGAAAGTCCGGTCATTAAGCCGTACGAAGAGGGGCGATGGGCAGAGATGTCTGATTATGATTTGCCGATTGAAATTTCTCTATCATTGCTCGAAGCCGTACATATCCGAATGTGCAAACTTTTATCGGGTCTTCATGCAGACGACCTGAGCCGAACATTCATCCATCCTGATTCGGGAGAGGTGACGGTCGGTGAAAATATAGGCATTTATGCATGGCATGGACGCCATCATCTTGCTCATATTACTTCTTTATCAAAGCTCCAGGGATGGTGAATATATATTGTATCTCCTGAAAGTGAGGTGAATACTGTGAGTTCTGATGTGAAAGTCGAACAATTAACATCGATCGGGCACCATCTTAATGAGCTTTCGGACCTTTTGATGCAAGTTGTGGAAGATGGCGCGTCGATTGGTTTTTTGCCTCCCATGAAACGGTCCGAGGCCATTGACTATTGGAAGAGTGTCATTAATCCTGATGTGATTCTATTTGTCGCTAAATTACATGGGAAGATTGCCGGGAGTGTACAGTTACATTTATGTACAAAGCGGAACGGCGGCCATCGGGCGGAAATCGCAAAATTAATGACGCATACTGGTCATAGGCGAAAAGGTATAGGCCGTTCACTCATGCACCAGGCTGAGGAGAGAGCCAAGCAAGAGGGTCGGAGATTATTGGTCCTTGATACAAGAGAAGGGGATCCTTCTAATTTCCTGTATAATTCATTGGGATATATTCAGGCAGGGAGCATTCCTGATTTTGCGAAATCTGCAAATGGTGAATTCCATCCGACCATTTTTTATTATAAAAATATGATTGGGTAACGAAATTGAATGGGGGAATCTACGTGCAAGCAGTAATCGAAAAAGAAGGTAAAGGAATCATCGCAAGATTCGATCGCCAGCTCCATCATTCGGTGGAAAAGGTATGGGGTGCTTTAACGGAGAATGATAAGGTGGAAAAGTGGATGTCCAACCTGGAAATGAAGGACCTTCGAAAAGACGGGACGATAAAATTCAATTTCAATGATGGGTCAGGGGAATCTTTTGATATGAAGATAAGGGATTTTCGGGAATCTGCCGTTTTAGATTTTGAATGGGGGGAAGGCTGGGTTCGTTTCGAGGTATCCCCTGAAAAGGATGGATGCTCATTAGTATTGAAAGAATCCATCACGCCGGTTAATGATCATACATCAAAAGATTTGGCAGGCTGGCATGTTTGCCTCGATATGTTAAGTGATTTACTGGATGGTCAATATCAGGACTTTCCAATGGATGAATGGGAAAAATGGCATAAGGAATATATCGTCGCCGTTAAACGTATTGGTGGATGAATGACATGCAGTTGGTTACATAAGACGGCCTTAAACCGAAGTGATGCTTCTGCGATGAAGGAAGTTTTTTATTGTTATTCCAGTTGGTGACATGTTAATATTATTTTAACTTTTAAGAAATGGAGGTTTTCCTTGTGACATTTATCAGACTGCGTTTCCTATCTTTGAACCGTTAATTGAATACGTTCAAGGGCTCTGCATGTCCGCAGGGTAAATGGGAATGGTCTGTCTATTTTTAAGGAAACCTCATTTTACGATTTGTGAAAAAAGTTGGGACGATTCTATCCTCTTTTTTTGCTGTCCAGCTGAAGCATAAAACCTTTGTGGATCAAGGGCTTTCGCTATTCAAGCTGGTTTTTAAAAAATAGAAAAGGATATTAAGGGGAGAAACTCCACTTATCCAAGACAGGTTATTTTGGATTCGTGTCATTTCTCCAATTAATTGACCAAACCGAAGGCCAGTGAGGGATTATTGTTTTCCGTGATGATCAGTTCCTCTCAGGTTTCCGTTAGATAGGTTTTTATCCATTTACTCTAAACACAGGCAGATAGCCTGTGTTTTTTTTGGGGCATTATTAAAAATAGAATGGGGTGTTTGTAAGATGGAATCATTAAATGAACAAGTAAAGGAAAAGTGGAAAAAGAATATCATTCTCTTTCTAGGCAGTCAGACCATATCGCTCTTTGGATCGTCATTGGTTCAGTATGCCATCATGTGGTATATCACATTGAATACACAGTCGGGTGTCATGATGACGATATCCATCGTTTGTGGTTTCGTGCCTACCTTTATACTATCGCCAATCGCGGGGGTATGGGCGGATCGCTACAATCGGAAGATGCTAATCATACTTTCGGATTCATTGATTGCCTTTTCAACCCTGATATTGGCCATCTTGTTTTTAATCGGATACGATGAGCTTTGGCTGCTTTTCGTCATGTCAGCCGTCCGCGCAATCGGAACTGGAATCCAAACTCCGGCTGTCGGGGCCATTCTTCCGCAGCTTGTGCCGGAGGATAAGCTTACTAAGGTGAACGGGACAAATGGAAGCATTCAAGCGCTCGTGATGCTCGTCTCCCCCATGGTGAGCGGAGCGCTGCTTACGATGGCTTCAATCGAAACCATTTTCTTCATAGATGTGATCACTGCTGCAATTGCCATCTTCACATTACTGGCATTTTTGAAAATTCCAGCCCATGCGAAGGCATTACAAAAGCAAACAACCAGCTATTTCACCGATTTGAAAGAAGGATTCAGTTATATCAGAAATCACGACTTTCTTAAGAAGTTCTTTGTTTTTTTCGCATTTTTCTTTGTGCTAGCCGCACCTGTTGCATTTCTTACACCGCTACAGGTCACACGCTCTTTCGGGAATGATGTTTGGCGGTTGACTGCGATAGAAATCACCTTTGCCATCGGTATGATGATAGGCGGGATTTTCATGGCTTCCTGGGGAGGCTTTAAAAATAAGATCCATACGATGACACTTGCGAGCCTTATGATCGGGGCCTGTACATTCGCGCTTGGAATCATCCCCGTTTTCTGGATTTACTTAATCATCATGGGAGTAGTCGGATTGGCGATGCCCATCTTTAATACGCCGTCCATGGTCTTATTACAGGAGAAAGTCGAGGAGGATCTTCTCGGGAGGGTTTTCGGTGTTTTAGGGATGATCTCGACTTCGATGATGCCGCTGGGCATGCTTGTATTCGGACCGGTATCCGATATCATTAAAATTGAATGGCTGCTTATAGGAACTGGTGTATTGTTGTTCATTCAAGGTTTTTTCTTACTGGGAAGCAAAGTGTTGATCGAAGCTGGAAAACCGATTACGAAAGATTCCCCCGAGTAAAGGGTACACAGAACGCCTAGTCAGGATGAAGGACAGCGGTATTAGAGGGTTAGCTGAAAAGGACTTGTCTTAATGGGATGTTGTGAATATAAAAGGTTATTAGATAGTTGGCAGTGCTCTTGTGGAAAGGTAATTGGCGGATCGAGGTGGAATCTGCATGAAAGTCAACATTAGACCGGTAAGGGGGAAAAGATGAATTTTTTGGGGAAATTATTTAATTGGATGGTAGTTATCGGAATGATTCTGCTAATAGGGCGACTGGTTACGGTGGTGTTTTTATTTCTGGACATCCCATTCACGACTTTTTTTAAGGACTACAGTCTCATTTCAATCATCATTTTAATAATAGGGGCAATTGGTCAGCAATTCACCAAGCCGGATAAAAAGTAAAAAGGAGTTATCATCTTTCCTTCTCACGGAAATGATCAGCTTCGAGTTCAAAAGACCGGCATATTCTATTGTCGGTCCCAGAATGCAGTCAAACTCGATGAAATCGAGTTTGACTGCATTTTTTCATTTGGAAAACGTTTCAATTGTTTTCAGAAATCCGCTCCCTTTCGCCGATTGTCTGCCAAGCCTCCTCGCCGCAAGCGGCTAGCCAGTTATTCGGCAGGAGTGTCGCAAATTTCTTCAATTTAAAAGAAAAACAAAGTTGATTGGAACGGGTATGCGAGACTCCCGCGGAAAGCGAGTGCCCTTACGTTCCAATCACGTTTAAAATGTACTTCATTTTCTCGGATCATTTTCACTGGCATGCATTTCATGCATAATTACATTCATTCTGTTTTTCGCAGCTTACACAGTTAATAAATGATTTGGAGCATACGCTGGGGGAATTCCAGGTAAAGAACTAGGAATAACATAAGCGCTGCAAAAGGGGAGGCCACTAAATTGGTTTCCCCTTTTTTGTTGTATGGCCATTTTATCATTCTGCAGGCACTTAACCCTGATTCGCTGAACGTTGCATTTCTCTTTAGTGGATAAAATCACTAGAAATACAAAAGTACAATTTAGAGGGACTGGTCAAGTATCCATGCTTTTTTTACGAAGGGGAATAATATATAGGAATCGGACATGTAGGGTCCAATGGCTCAAGACCCAAAAGGCAGGACTATTTTTGGGTTTGTCATGACAAGGAGAGTCATACCAATAACATATTAAAGCGGTGTATATGCCATAGATTCATAGAAATGTGGGGAAGGCCATTTAAGCTTTCCCCTTGTTTACTTTTGCTAGATGATGGGTGATACCAATGGATTCGGGTTCCTGATCAAGAATCCATCGCCTTCGTAATCAATTTCCGTTTGATCTGTAAAATGGGAGTCCGATGGATCTATCAACATTTTTATATCATGTAAAATCAGTATTTTCTCGTGATCCTTTTTAGAGATTGCCAAACTTAATGTGTAGTTCATCTGGTTACAGCAAGGTCTGTTTATGCCAAACCTCACATACGTTTCCCCTCCCAAACTATGTTGCATATCTTTAATAGCCTGCTGGGCTTTCTCTGTCATTTTTATCAAGATGTTCACTCCAATATGGTTAGGCTCTTCATAGGGCACCCGTATATGTACAACTTTATCATGACCGGGAAAAAAACCGATAACATTCTTATCTTTAGATGTTTCTAATGTAACTTTACCCATATGATTGCACGATTAATAAATGAATAAATTGCGCTGTCCCATGATCTTCTTTGAATCTTCGATTTCCAAAAGTATATCCACTATCAACCTTTTTCTATCTCCATAACCTTACATTTAAAGGATAAATGCAAACAGTGGGTATAATGGTTTGTTTTTAGGTCGTTTGATAAACGATGGTCAATTAATAGGCTAAAGGTATCGGTTTATTCGCCGATAATACACTCGTGGTGAGCATTAAGGTATATTTCCATAGATTGATGATAGGGTAAAAGGTTTATATAGAACTGGTTCAGCTTCTTATAATGGAGTATTTATTGGAAAATCGTAAATTTTAAAATATTTGAGCGTATAAAGGAAGGGTTTAAATGTTTAAAGGGAAATTAAACGTTATAGTACTTACATTGGTATTCATGGTTAGTTTCACTTTTTTACCTGGTTTCAAGGCCGAGGCGGCAGATCGTGTGCATACTGTGATTTCTGGCGAATCGGTAGAATCGATTGCCGACACTTATGATATATCGGCGGAGCAATTAATGAAATCGAATGGTTTACCGGATGATAAGTTATTTGCGGGCCAAAAGTTGACGATCATTCTAACGGATTATACTCCTTCCATCTATCAATGGTCGGAGAGAGGAAAACAAGTAGCGAACTATGCGAAATCCTTTATAGGGTTTAAAAAGACAGCTGGAGAAGAGACGCCTGAAAAAGGGTTTGATTCGAGCGGATTGATTCATTGGGTGCTTTCCCAGCAAAATGTGCCGGTCGACCGTTTGACAGTAGATGGTTTTTATAAGCAAGGGATGGATACAGCCACTCCGAAAACTGGGGATATTATATTCTTTCTGGAAAAAGACAGCTTAAAAGTCGTGACTGCGGGTATTTATGTCGGCGAAAACCAATTTGTCAATTCTGGATATGGTGCAGAAACGGTTCAGGTGAGATCCACTACAGAAGATTACTTTGCAAAATACCAAGTGGCGTACAAAACATACACGCCTAAAGGGGAGCATATCGTCCAAACGGGAGAAACGCTTAATAGTATATCGGAGCATTACAGCATTTCCATGAGTACGATCAAAAGCCGTAACGCGTTAAGAACTGATGAGTTGATGAAAGGGCAGTATCTTCAACTATACAGCAACCCGTTATATCCGTTTTATGTAGACCAGGAGGCTGCCTATGATAAAGCATATGATGTCATCAAGTATGCATATACTTTACGCGGATTCACTTATGTTTTCGGGGGAGAAGATCCGATGATCGGAATGGACTGCAGCGGATTCATTTATTGGGTCATGAAGGAGCAGGGCCTATCAGTAAAACGAGATTCCGCAGCGGATTACTTCTCATTGGTGCCCAAAATCGAATATCCAAAGGCAGGGGATTTAGTATTTTTTAGGGACACAGGAACTAGGCTAGGTGTGACCCATGTAGGTATTTATCTAGGTGATGGCCGTTTTCTTAATACAACGGAAAACACCGGCGTTCATATTTCCAATCTTTCGTCAGGTTATTTTGCCGAGAAATTCGAAAGCTTCGGTCAAGTTGAAAGCCTCATCGACTAAAAAGATCATTCAATCTCTTTATATGCTAGAGTCGCTTTTTCAATGGCAGTAACGAACCGTTTAAAAAGAAGATCACATGGATTGACCCTGTTCTTACTAGTAAAGTCATCACCTTTGAAAAAGCTTTTTCTAAGCTTTGTGGAAAGTTCCAATTGCACGCCTGCACCCGTTTTGGATGTGTTGGTGATGTTGTTTCCTTTCATGCCTGAAAGGTGCTGCGGTGCATGATCAGTTTGAAATCCAGCTTTGTTGAGGTATTGCTGAATAAGGTTCTTATAGGGTTCGTTCCTTCCGCCAATGTAAACCAGCGCATTATGTACGTCGTAGTGGCCATGGATGGAAAGGGTGGTCTGTGCGTTCGCTGCCATTGAAACGCCGATCGGTTCATTGAACAAGCGGGATGTTATATGGAGGACCTGGTTGCCCCTTGGTTTAAGTCCTTCGAATAGATAGGTGCTTGCACAAAGTTTCTCTCCAAGTGCGGCTGCAATCTCGCTGGTTCCCGGTTCGATGTTCCCGCCATGTATGGCTAGAACTGCAATATCAGGATTCCTGTGATGAACGATGATGCGGTAATCGAGGTCTTCTTGTTCATTTTGCTGCAGTTCAAAAAAATCAGTATAGTTATTTTCAATCATGGTTATCCTCCATATCTCTAGTGTATTTAATCTTCCATACCGTTGACGGCAAAAATAAAAAAAGCGGGGATGCCCCAGCTTTTTTATTCTTCGACAGTCGTATATTGTTCTATTTTCTTTTGCTCGTCGGGTGTTAAAGTTTCTGTCCGTTTAAACGTATTCATGGTCACAAGCAGGGCTGCTACAAGAAGAACAGGTATAACCCAGCTTGTTATTTTTTTTGCGATATTCATATTCAAAATCCCCTTATACATCGATAAAATTCATATGATATTTAGAAAAGGAGGGGCTGGATTGCACTTTTATTGCTGAGCTTTCCAGCCTCCATTTCTTCTTTTATCCCCAGCTCCGGATAATCGTCCATTTTTCTCGTTTTTAACGAGAACTTGAACCCCGCCATAATACATGGGGGAAATCTTCTGGATGACTTCATATCCTGAATCTTCCAAGTTGGATATCATTTCATCCGAAAGCCTGGATTCCGTATAAATCTTCTTTCCATCAAAGACGAACCGATTACGGTCGACGATATCCTGAAATGAGCCTTCATTCTCTGTATAAGAATAAAGGACCTGCATCAATATTTGCGGAATCCTATCACCGCCTGGTGAGCCGATCCCAATCGATTCCTGCCCTGGTTTCTTGAGAATGGTTGGTGCCGTGAACGTTCTAGACCGTTTATAGGCCTCTTGGGAATTCAAGTCGGACCCAAAATTTTTCAATTGATCGTTAAGGAAAAATCCATTCGTATAATCACCAGATCCGAAAAAGTTACTGAGCGTATTTGTTGTGGAAACGACAGTGCCATACTTGTCCATGATCACAAAGTGTGTCGTACTCTCATGTTCTTCGGAGCCATTCGATTCTTTATCTTCCCATTTTTCACTTTTGATCTTACTTTTAAGATTATCCAAGTGAATGGGGGAGAGCAATTTTTCCGCCTTAGAGTGACTTATTCCATCTCCAATGTGGTCGGACCGATCTTGATAAGCAGTATCTGTGATGCCTCCCAAGACTTTCATATAAGCTGATTTGCTTGAAGAATCACCTAGGTTCATTTCCTCGGCTAGTTTTAACATTTCAAGAACTGTGATTCCTGAAAAGGGTGGAGGGGCGGTAAAAACATCATAACCGGCAAATGTTCCTTGGACCGGCTTATGTTCTTTAACCTCATAGCGCTTTAAATCCATCAAGTCGATATCTGATTCTCTTTTAATATCTCGCGCAATTTCCCCTTTATAAAAACCATCAGGACCATCCTTTTGAATCTGCTTCAATGTTTCAGCAAGTCTTTCTTGGACGAGGGTTTTGCCTGGTTCAATGGCATCACCATCAGGATAAAAAGGTGAAGTCGCATCGGAAGATATCCTTGGCTGAGCTGCTTCTAAGCGTGATGATAACGATTCGTCGACTTCAAATCCGCCTTCAGCCAACTCTATCGCTGGCTGAAGAAGATCTGCCATTGGTACGCTCCCATACTTATCACTTATAACCTGCATGCCGGCCACTAAGCCTGGAATCCCTGTATCGTGTCTTGAACTCGGGTCTTCTGGAGAGGATTCACGATAATCGATAAAATTGGGATCGCCCGATTCCGGGGCAATCAGCATACCGCCGCCGCCACCCACGCCAGATCCATAAGGTTCAACTACACCTAATACATAAGATACGGCAATGGCAGCATCCGCCGCCGTTCCGCCGTTTTCCAATATATCCATCCCGACATCTATTGCGATTGGGTTTGAAGAACTGACCCCATATGATTGAGCGTTTTTACTATCTATCGGTTCATTCGTGTCAGAAATAGGGGGTGTCTTCGAACATCCAGCAATATATATGAGCATGCTAAGGGATATAATCACTTTTCTCGTCATACGGTTAATCATCGGTTGATCCCCCTTTTCGTTGAGTTTCTAAGTTGTGTGTCTTTTTTCTTCACGTAGTAGTAACAAAGCGTTCTTTACTGAATGGGTTGTATGTCCTGTTGTTTAACTTGTGCTGCTTTTTTCTCTTGTACAGCTTTCTTTTCCATTGCTGCTTTCGCTGCTTTTTCTTCTTGCTCACGTTGTGCCTTATGGTCGATTATCTTCTTGTGATCCAAGGTAATCTCGATGCGATCCTCTTTTTTCGACCATTGGGCTTTTTCACTCGTTTCCTTCGTCAACTGACGGTAAACACGTGATTTGTCGATTGAAGAGGTAGCTGGTCTTGGTGTGGCTTCTTCAATTTGCAGTGGAACGACATCGATTGTAGCTTTGCCGTCTTCCGCTAAATGGTATTGAACCATGGCTGAATCCTTTGTCCGTGTCCAGCCTTGATCGAATATGAAGTTTCCTAAGCTATAGAAAATGATTCCATCTTTATAAACATCAAACGATTGAAGTACATGGGGGTGATGGCCGATGATGATGTCAGCCCCCGCATCTATGATAGCTTTAGCCAAGTCTTTTTGCCGGGTGGTTGTAGATGTTGAATACTCTTGCCCCCAGTGCATATTCACGACAACCAAGTCTGCGTTGCCTTGCTTGGCATCACTTGCTTTTCCGATCATTTCAAATAATAAATCAGGGTTGGAGTTCAATAGGCCGGCTTGATTATGTTTTGGCACGGCATCCTTACCGTAAACATCTGTGAAGCCAAGTGTTGCGACACGAACGCCATTAACATCCGCATAGTCGATGCTAGCTTTAGCTTCCTCAGTGTTCGACCCAACACCGACATAGTGCATGCCCGCATTTTTGAATTCATCAATCGTGTCAAGGAGTCCCTGTTCTTCAAAGTCCTTCATATGGTTATTGGCCAAAGTCATCACAGAGAAGCCAGCATCTTTAACGGCTTGCACACCACTAGTATTGGAGTTTAAATGGATGGGCGTATCAGCTTCCTTGTAGTTGGCTGCCTCTTCTTTTAAAGCTGGGTGTTCATAATTCCCACTGACATAGTCTGAATCGGAAAAATAGGGCTTCATATAACGGAAAAGGTATTCATATCCGTACTTTTCCGTCACTTCTTCAACATTACGCCCCATCATTACATCACCGACCATGGTCATCGTCAATGGTTGCTCGGATTTTGAAGCGGTTGTTTTCACTTCCTCAGCCCGTCCCATCCAAGTGGTAATGACTAAAGCGATCAGTAATATAGGTAGTATGATTCCAGTGTATTTAAGATTCTTTTTCTTCGTACGTTTAATAAAGATAAGTGTTTTTTCTTTTGCATTTAAAGTCCGTTTCATTTTTTGCACCTCAGAATAGGTAGTACACGTTCATTAATCCGAAAGTCAAGCCGGATAATAAAAGCGTGCTGCCAAGTGTCAATGGCATTCCTTGTCTTTGAATGGTATTCGCTATCAAACCGGGAACGATTATACCGATTCCCCGAAACTCGAATATTTCAAATGGCATGACGGGGTAGACGAAGTCCAATAGGAGTTTCAAGCAAATCCCTGTCACCATCATGGCTGCGAATTTTCTTCTTCCATATAAAATCACCCATCTTGAAAGGCCGTGAGTGACGATTAAATAAGTTACGACACTAATGATCAGGATGGTCAGCATGATTTCCCATTGATCAAATACTAATGCCAAATAACCTGGCACAATAAGTCCTGCGGGTACGACACCCGTTTTTTCTGAAAATATAAGGCTAAGCGTTACTCCCAGCACTAGGGCTACATATAAATCCGATCCAAACATTAAGGTTCCTCCTACTTAACTCGCTTTTTGCTTTGTTTTAGATTTCATGAATGCTTCAATTAATGGTTCCGCTGCACCGTGAATATTCCCGACACCGTAGACGATTCGATTTTTCATCAATGGGCGGAGACGTGCCACGATTTCTTCAGTTGACCAGTTTTCTAAATCCCAATATTCTTTTGTATCCAATTTACCTTGCTCGAATGCTTTTGTGATCGGTGAAGTGGTTTCACCAATGGCAATGACGATTTCAGATTTTATGTAAGGCAATACATCTCTTGCAAACTGCTCTGTACGGTCCACACGGTCGGCACGGCAGTTCATGATGACGATAGGAGGTTCTGTGCTGTATCCGAACGTATTGACGCGTTCCCAGATGTTCAGCGTCGATGATGCGTCATTTGCAGCAAACCCATTGACAAAGAAAGTTGGCTGGATGGAATCCCCGAATTTGGTGATCCTCATGGCACCTGGATCGGGATGCGCATTTAACATGCCGCGAAAAGCTGTTTTCTCATCGATGCCCAAAGCTTCTGCAACGGCCAACGCCAGTGAAGCGTTATCCGGAAATACCATATAGTCGAATTCGCGTAAGAATTCTTCCGAAATTCTTGAATTATCAGCAACGATCACTTTAGAGTTGCGTTCTTTAGCAATTTGCTTGAAAAAGTCCAAATATTCACTTTCGATGGTTATTAAGTGACCGTTATAGGGTATGGTAGCAGTGAAAGCTTCTGCAACCTCATCCAAGGTCGGTCCCATGACATCCATATGGTCTTCCAATACATTCACGATGACCCCAATGTTTGCTTGGATCATTTTATTTTGGAAGATTAGTTGATAGTCAGGCTGAACGGCCATACATTCACAAACCAGTGCTTCCGTGCCTAAATCGGCAACTTCTTTAACTACACGCCTTTGTTCTCCAATGTTGGGTCCTTCTGGGCGGCGTTTAATCGGTTTTTCTTTGTCGGTAAACCAATAGATCATTCTTGCTGATGTTCCGGTTGTTTTACCTACAGTTTTGTACTTAGCTTCCTGGATCACCCCTGTAATTAGACGCGTTACAGTTGATTTCCCTCGAATTCCATTCACATTCACACGTACCGGGATGGAGTCGAGACGCTTCTGATGGCGTTTTTGTTCGAATATGCCATAGCCAAGCAAAAAGATCGCACAAATAAATATTGGTGCCATTTTTTAACCTCTCTTTTTTTAAATATTTGATTTACTGAATACACACTACATGATTTTAAACTTAATAGGCAATAGTCAATTATTCTATTGTAATATAGTTAATGTCAGCTTTTTCAAATAAATGTATATAGAAGTGTAATAGTATCTAAAGGGATAAAATGCTTTATGAGTACAAAGAAATGGCTAAAAAACACGTAAACCTTGGAATATTTACACTAAAATATGGAAAGTGTAATAAAAGCCCATTTTGAACAGCATCAAAATAGTTTCATGAGCATTTGAGCCCAATTCATTTTGGCTATATTTATATAATTAATTGTTTTTAAAAGTGAGGTTTATTACAGAATGATAATTGTTTATACCCATTTATTTGACCTAAATGTAACAATATTTATGCATCTGTCATTCAATGTAAGATATTGCACCTATCGACTCAATTAGTTGGACTCTTTTGAATATGGACAAAGATGAGTAAAAGAACACATCTCTTTTTTTGTTATTTTTTGGTTTTTTCATTGGAAAATACCCATGGGCCTATAAAGTGATCTTTTCCTTAAACATGAAATAAACTAAAGTTCATCCAATTTTTTTAAAAAATACCTAGTTTCTTCTATTGATATAGTGTTAATAGAAGAATGAAAAATAAAAAAAGCTCAGATGTATATCTGAGCTTTCGGCTTATATATTTTAAATGAATCCGAATGGGTTATAATCCCCGTTTGTGGGCTAGGAGCTACAACATTAGTGGCTGATTATGGAAGGGAACTGTTTAACTGGATTTCTTTCTGTCGGAAATCTCAAGGTTGGAGCCTTTTTTACCGCCATCAATTACATAAAATCTAGGAGCTAATCTCCTTTTTCCTTGATTTTCAGGATTCATCTTCATATAATTTTCGTATTCTTTGCGAAAGAATTCTTCGGTTTCCCGTTCCATTGCTTTTCTTTCGTTAAAATCTGCGATGAATTTGAAAAAACGTTTCATATGAATTCCTCCTTATGGGGTTAAAAGGTCTTAGTTTAATAGTAACATATCGTTGGTGAAGTTTAACCTTTTTTTCAATTTTGTAGAAAAAGTTATGATTTTGTGTGAATAAAGTTGTGAATGGTGTGGTTTGAATGAAAGTAAGCAATGGATAGGTACCCGTGCATTGTGTTGAAATGAACTGTCCGGATCAAGTGAATCCGTGTACCGGGATTTGCGGTAAGCAGGTATTGGAAATGATGATTATTTCAGTTAAATTATTCCTATAATAATATTTATTATACACTAAATATTCTGAAAACAAACGAAAATATTCACATCTAACCACTTTTGATTGATTTGTCTTTTGATGAATCATTAATGTGTATAGTGTTTTATTCCCCGAATATACGAAAACGAAACAATTCACATCATGGAGGGAAAATAAGCAATTTCCCGTATTCAAGTGACGGGAAATTGCTAGTATCATAATTTGAATTTCTTAACCTGTTCAGTCAGCAGTTCAGCTGACGATGCAAGTTCACTGGCATGATTAGTGATTTCATCCATTGAAGAGCTGGATTGTTGGGCGGAGGCGGAGACTTGTTCGATTCCTGCCGCGGACTCTTCGGAAACGGCTGCGATATCTTCGATAGCCTGATTGATTTTTTTACTATTAGTAGAGATATATTTCAATTCATCTGTAATATGCTGTATTTTCATGCCTATATTCCCGACAGAGTGATTGATTGTTTCAAAGGTTCGTCCAGTGAGCGTAATCTGTTTCGTGCCTTCATCCACTTGTGTATAACCATCTTCCAGGGAGTGGACGACCGTTTTTGAACCTGTTTGTATAGCGGAGACAATATCGGTGATGTCCCCAACCGAGTGTGTGACCTCTTCAGCGAGTTTACGCACTTCAGCTGCGACGACGGCAAAGCCCTTGCCATGTTCACCTGCGCGTGCAGCTTCTATGGCCGCATTCAGCGCCAATAGATTGGTTTGATTGGATATATCCTTGATGACCAGCACAAGCTGCGAGATTTCCTGTGATTGAGAATCGAGTCCTTTCACTTGCTCGACGGCATTTTTGACAATCCCATCTATAATCTCCATTTGTTGGACTGAACTGCGCATTAAAGTGGTGCCCTCCTTAGTCAAGGAAAGGATCTCGGTTGAACTTTGAGATACTTCCACTCCTTCAAGATGGGCCTCCACGATCTTGCCTGTGAAATCATCCATCATGCGAACCATTTCAGCTGCCCGGTTGGCTTGTGACTCCGAACCTTCCGAAAGTTCGTACATGGTAGTCGCTATCTGCCTGCTGCCCTGTTGGACTTCATTTGCCGATTGAGTCAGATCCTCGCTTTGGCTGGAAACGGATTCGGATACAACCAGCATTTTTTCGATCGTATCACGAAGGTTTTTCTGCATTTGGTTGGCGGATACCGTTAATTCGCCTATTTCATCCTTGGACTTTTGCTCCAAGGGCTCATGATTCAGCTGCCCATCAGCTATCATTCTCATTCTGTCCCTGATTTTAAGGAGGGGGGTGGTAATGAGGTTGGCAGTCACAAGCGCGAGCAGAAGGCCGATAATGACAGCCGCAATCGAGATGATGATACTTGTCGTCTTGACCGATTTCCCGCTTGCGATCACGCTTTCCCCTGAAGCGACAATCAATTCCTCACGTTCCAAAGTCAGCTCCTTGAGCCCTTCCGTCACTTCATCGCCGACCGGTGCCACTTCATTTTTGAGTATTTCTTTAGCGCGTTCTTCATTTCCTTTATCATATTGAGTAAATACCCGGTCTACAATCATCGTCCTCCAATCCACGCTTTTCTCGATCAATTCCTTCGCTTTATCAGAATCGCTTATGGCCAAAAGATCCTCCTGGATGGCCTTGCTATCCTCTGTATATTGTAAAAACCTTTCTTTATAACTCTCGTCGCCATATAAAATATAGGCTCTTGCTAGTGCGGTTCTTTGTGCTAAATTATAAAGTAGCTTTTCGTCTTGGATAAGAAGTGGAAGTTCCTCATCAATGATATCCTGAGACTGTTTAAGTGACTTGTTGCTGCTATAAATATTGAATGCTCCTAAGATGATACATAAAGATATGATGAGTGAAAATGCCACCAATATCTTTCCTTTAATGCTTTTCAAATTAATGGTCCCCTTTATCGATATTTTATTCACTCTTTTTTATCGGATGGATAATGGGATATTTAAGCAGAAGAGGAGATGACCAAGGTTTCCATTAGGTCTAATTTTCAATAAATATAAACATCTTGATTTCTTTTTGTTTTCAAGTTACTATTGAATTGGAAAAATATTATATTCCGCGTTAAGGCGGAAGAGGTTCTAGCTACCCTCTCAAAAAAACTAAGGAGAAACAGTGCTCTATTCTTAGGGTGCTGTTTTTTTCCGTAAAAAGGAGTTTTATAGAAATGAAGAAGAAAGAAAAGGCAGTGGTTGTGTTTAGCGGAGGGCAGGATAGTACGACGTGCCTGTTCTGGGCGATGGAGAGATATGAGGAAGTGGAAGCGGTAACGTTTGATTATAATCAGCGGCACAGCCTGGAAATCGAATGCGCTCAAAAGATTGCCAATGAATTGGGCGTGAACCATCATATTCTTGACATGTCGCTGCTGAACCAACTGGCACCGAATGCGTTGACAAGAAGTGATATTGCAGTGGAGGACGGAGAAGACGGGGAATTGCCGTCGACGTTCGTGCCAGGGAGGAATTTGCTGTTCCTTTCGTTTGCCGGAGTGTTGGCCAGTCAGATTGGCGCTAAACACATTGTCACCGGTGTCTGTGAAACGGATTTCAGCGGATATCCGGACTGCCGTGATGTATTCATTAAATCGTTGAACGTGACCTTGAACTTGTCGATGGACCAGTCATTCGTGATTGATACGCCGCTTATGTGGCTTAATAAAGAGGAAACATGGGAGCTTGCGGATCAGCTCGGAGCGTTCGACTTTGTTCGCGAAAAGACCCTGACATGCTATAACGGAATCATATCCGATGGCTGTGGAGATTGCCCCGCATGTAAGTTGCGGAAAAAAGGACTGGATGACTATGTAAGCAGACGGAAGGTGCTTTCATGATGTACGGTTTTACTATAGTGGATAAACTCCAAAAAATAGATGAAGATATTCAGCGCAGCCAATTGAAATATACCACCAAGAGGGTTCTGGTCAGTAAGGAGTTCACCTTTGACGCAGCGCACCACCTACATGACTATGAAGGAAAATGCAAGAACTTGCATGGCCACACGTATAAGGTCATTTTCGGATTGAGCGGGTATACGGATTCACGTGGTTTGATGATAGATTTCGGGGACATCAAGGATATATGGAAAAATGAAATCGAAGTCCACCTTGATCATCGTTATTTGAATGAAACCTTGCCACTCATGAATACAACGGCTGAAAATATGGTTGTCTGGATTTATGAAAAAATGGCCGAAGCCCTTTCATTAAAAGATTATGAGGGTGCTAGAGTCGAATTTGTCCGACTATACGAAACGCCGACAAGTTATGCTGAAGCCAGACGGGAGTGGATGGAAAGTGAGTAAACTCCCAGTTATGGAAATCTTCGGACCGACCATCCAAGGTGAGGGAATGGTCATTGGCCAAAAAACCATGTTCGTTCGGACGGCAGGCTGCGATTATTCCTGTGCCTGGTGTGATTCCGCATTTACTTGGGATGGCACCGGTAAGGAAGATACCGTCCAAATGACTGCCGAAGAAATATGGGATGAGCTGAAGCGAATTGGGGGTTCCGGCTTTTCGTTCGTGACGATATCAGGCGGAAACCCGGCACTGCTGAAAAACCTAAATGGCTTGGTAGAAATCTTACATGAAAATAAAATGAAAATAGGTGTGGAAACACAAGGGAGCCGATGGCAGGATTGGTTTCTTGATATTGATGAACTGACCATTTCACCTAAGCCGCCGAGCTCAAGAATGAACACGGACTTTACGGTACTTGACCGAATCATATCGAACCTTGCCAATCGAAACCCTGAAAACCATGTCTCATTGAAAGTAGTCGTCTTTAACGAAGAAGATTACCAGTATGCCAAAAGTGTGCATGGCCGTTACCCGGATATTCCGTTTTATCTGCAGGTCGGCAATGATGACAGCACGACGGCTGATGATAATCAATTGATCAGCGGTCTTTTGAAGAAATACGAAGAGTTAATAGATAAAGTGATAGCCGATGATGATTTGAATGATGTGAAAGTGCTGCCCCAGCTGCATACCTATATATGGGGTAACAAGCGAGGCGTGTAAAGAAAAGAGAGCAGGAGGCAGTGTGATGTGTAATCACACTGCCTTTTACATGTGGAAAGCTTCCTATACCTTTTGAAGGTGTGTAGCTTTGAAGGATGATGTGTATTTAAGGCCATATCCAAATAAGCGGTCCATTCCAATATGTGCGGTCCAAATTAAACCAATCATCATACATGCATCCGACTTTAGAAAAACGGCTAGCAAAATCATGAAAATCGGCACGGTATAAGTGTGGAAAAAGTTATAAACTTTTGCTCCAACTCGTTCATCGATCGAATAGGCCAACATGGAAACATCAGGCGACAAAATCAATAAAAGGAAAATCCACCAGCTGAATTCAAATAACGAATAGACGTAAATCATCGCTAAAAGGACCATGAGTCCTTCGATATGAAGGAATTTCTTTACCATTTAAAAGCCTCCTGAAATTCAATTAACCATTGGTCAATGAAATTCATGAAAAATTAAATAATGTTCTTGATGATATTTTTTACGTGAAAATCAGCTAAACCTTTTACATCCGGATAAGATAGATCAGAATTAATATAAAACGTTATGAATCCGTGAAGAGACAGGAAAATGGACCATATGGATGCAGGATTCAGTTTGTTGTCGGTAAGGTCTGTCAAGGACTGGATTAGCTTTTCGTAGGTCTTATTGGAATCGATTTGAAGTAAATGCTGAATTTCTTTTTCCTTGGATAAAAACATGATGGAATAATGATTCTGTTGGGTTAAACCGAACTCTATGAAGCACAATAAAATCTTCTCCATTTTTCGGGAAGGGTCATTTTCCGACATGATGATATCATCGATTAAAGTATTTAAAACGGAAAAATCCGTTTTAACCAAACTATAAAATATTTCTGCCTTATTTTTAAAGTGATAATAAATGGCTCCATGGCTGCAATCCAATGATTTAGCCAATTGTCTCATTGAGACGTTCGAATACCCTTCGGTGGCAAAAAGATGTCTAGCTTCATTCAATACCATTTCCCTGGATAATTCTTTACCTGCCGATTTCCTTGGCGACATTATAGCACCCTCCTTATTTATTGAACACTGGTTAATTAGGATGATATCGTACTGATTTTCAAATGTCAAATATTAGACATTCTTCTGAATAAATGTTTTTCTAGTGGGGACTTTTCCATTGGAAGCGACCGAAAGGAACACTTGCTGTCTTACGGTTCAAGGGGAGGATAAAGTTGCAAAGGCAGCAGTGGGCGAAGATGCAGAATCCATTTCCAGTTCCCCTAACCAGAAATTTGAATGTCCTTGTAACTGAAAAAGGGAACCCGCTATATATGAGCTTGTCTTATTTTTTAACCAGTTATATCCTTTTGTGGTAGTATAAGGTTATACAGATAGCTTGGAAGGGATGAATAAATGAAAAAGAAATTCGGTATTTTGTCTTCAATTATCATAGTCTTGACTGCTTTTTTTTTATTCACTAAACCTTATAAAAATAAAACAAAACCTGTAGAAGACATTTTTGAAGTGTATCCGACAGATCAGGTAATAAAAACAAATGAAATGATATTCATAGAGGGTATTGATGAGGTCAATCCAGGGAATATCGATTTGAATGATGAAGAGGAGTTAGAAAAATTGGCAAGGAAGCAATATGAGCAAAATGAAAAGGGAGAAATAATTTTCACAGAAGAAAATCAGTGAAATCACCTGCCTGTAATGAGTAAACTAATGGGGGAGGTGGCAGTTATTGATAGTTTCGGATAGTATCTATGGGAAACACATTGTAGAGGGAGTTCTCGAAGAGCTGATAGTAAGCAAACCGCTCCAAAGATTGAAGGGGATACATCAAGGAGGGGCAAGTTATTTAGTTAATGAGAAGTGGGACGCCACACGGTTTGACCATTCAATAGGTGTGATGCTTTTAATAAAATCGCTTGGTGGGTCATTGGAGGAACAAATCGCGGGCTTGCTGCATGACGTATCCCACACTGCATTCTCACATGTAATTGATTTCGTTCTGGATTGTAAGGATGAAGATTATCATGAAAAAATATATGAACATGTCATTATGGAATCCGAAATCCCCTCAATACTGAAGAGGTATGGATATGAATGTGAAGATATTTTTCAATCAAGATGGGAATTGCTTGAACAGCCAGCACCTGAGTTATGCGCCGATCGGGTAGATTATACTCTCCGGGATATGTATCAATACGGACATATCACACTGGAATCCGTTCATGACTTTCTACACCATGTAACCATAATTAATGGAAGGATGTATTTGGATAATATTGAATCGGCAGAATGGTTTGTAGAAACGTATTACAGCGAAGTTATTGATTTTTTCATGGACCCTCTTAATATATATGGCTATGATATCTTGGCAAAGACCTTAAAATTGGCTTTGGCTAACAACCTGATCAGCCTTGATGACTTACTAGGTACAGATGAAGAAGTCATGTCCTTATTAAGCTCTACTGAAGACCATGAAGTGCAAAATCTGATAAAACGGATCCATGGAAACGTAAAGCTGAAAGAAGATCAATTGGACTACGATATTCATCTGAAAAATAAAGTGCGGCTCATTGATCCTTCCGTTATTCAAGGAACCCATTTAGTAAGAGCTTCCAATTTATCGGAAAAAGTCCAGGACATGGGGGTTAAAGCCCATAAAAGAGCTTCGAAGGGAATGTATCTAAAAGTGATATCCGATTAAATCTCGGTCAAACCATACGGAAAGTGAAAAACTCAAGGGTGACATCCATCCTTGAGTTTTTTCTCCGTTTAATACGGAAAAATCAAGAAAATTATATCGTCTAACCAAGACTTGTAAGCCTTCTTTTTTTGAACTTCGAAGAAAAAGCCTTTATTTAGTTGGGCACGCCCAACTGCCATTGATTCTTACCAGCACCCTTTAATAACTAAAAAACTATTGATGCTCTCAAATTATTAACGCCATTTTCTAAATAACCCTTTAAACAGGTTAATGTATATACCCAACCTTCTTTTTGTCCTATCATTTTGTTTATTATTTCAGGGTCATCTTCATTCAAACCGGATTCGTTTACTTCAATAATTGTACTCGTATTATCCAACTCTTTAAGTGTGATGGTAACAACCGTTTCTTGATCATTTCCTCCCCACGTAAACACGATTTTCCTATTCTTCTCGACTTCTAAAACATGGATTACCACTTCAGCATCGTATTCGTCATATCTCAATGTAGGCGTCCGGCCTTGTTCCCATCTTTCCGAACTCGATGAGAACCAAAAATTCCCGATTTTTTCAGGGTTCACTATGGCTTCAAACACCTCATTAATTGGCTTGACTATTTTAAATTTCGTAGTTATTTGAGTATCCATACTGAATCAACTCTCTTTCAATGTGTTTTTATCGTTCTCCACTAACAACTGATTTTCCCGATCTACATAATTGGCGGCAAGGTCCGTCCGGTTTCAAGCAAGCTCTTCAGGTTACTTAGAATGGCAGGCCATCCATTATTTAGGCCTTTAAAGGTATTGTCATCGTATACGAAATCTGTCTCCAATAGCTCCTCATGCTTTAGCGTTAACTTCACGGTTGAACCATCCATTGGCTGTAGTTCAAAGGTGACCCGTGTAGGATGGTCGCGAGGGGTTTCGTCTCCTGCCATGTTCCATGTAAACGAGAGCAGGTGCAACGGCTCACACTTATGTACAATACCATGATCAGTAACCCGCCCATCTTGCAGCAAATATTCAACGGTTGAGCCTTCTTGCCAATCAGACTGGACTTGGCATCCGAAATGATACTTTTTCGTGAATTCACCACTCGTCAGGGCTTCCCAAAGCTTCTCTGGCGTGGTTGCGATATAAATAGGATAGACAAACGTCGTTTTTTTCATTATTCTTTTTCCTCCTCGCGTTGATACTTTTGTCATTACTCTTAAGACCGTGGCCAAATGAGTTTCTTCTTTTACAAGGAAAGACCGTAACATAACTCTATCAATGATTGTCCGCTTTTCATATACAGCTGGTCAAGCAGTTTTCTGCGACAAGAATCGGCAAAAGTCCTAAAGTGATATCAAAGTGGGATGTTCGTATTAATTTCACTACGTACAAAGCTTTGGAAAAATGGATATTGACTTAACGATTCGGCAAATGAAAACCTTGGTTTCGCACCATTCCCAGCGACTAAATCGAAATCACGAAGCAACATGGAAACTTCTTGATTTCCAATCGTTTTCAAGCTACGATAATTAAGGAAAATGATAATCCGCTCGGGCGGAAGAGGTTCTAGCTACCCTCTCAAAAAAACTAAGGGGAACGGTGCTCTTTCTTAGGGTGCTGTTTTTTCTGTATAAGGAGAATGTAAGAAATGTTAAGAATTCTATTGTATTTAGTATCCATCGTCACGGCGAATGTGGTTACGGCAGCTTTTGAGCCATTGCACTTTGGTATGTTCATCATTCCTATGGGTACATTGCTCATCGGGGGAACCTTCATCTTTCGAGATCTGGTCCAAAATAAGTTCGGCCGCGCGAAAACCTATATGTGCATCATTACCGCACTGATTTTATCTGCATGTGTATCATTTTTATTAGGAGATACATTATTGATTGTATTTGCTTCCGCATTATCTTTCGTGGTGGCAGAAACAGCGGATACTGAAATTTATACCCGGTTAAAGCTCCCGATGAGTTGGAGGGTGTTTTACAGCGGGATCGTTGGAGGATTTTTCGATTCAGTGATATTTGTCGTGATTGGCCTAAGTCCACTGGGTGCCAATATATTGCCATGGGAAGCTGTACCCGCTGCGGTTATCGGCCAAATCATCGTTAAAACAGTCATTCAGTCAATCGGTGCCACATTGTTGGGCCGAATCAACGTAAGGCTGGAGAAGCGAGTAGTCTCCGGTTGAATGCTAGGAGGGATGCATTCGATGGATGGAACCAAAAAGGAAGAAGACAAATGCTATTGCCTCGAGGCCTTTCGTGAAAAATATGGCCCGCATGTTCAAGGGGATTGTATGAAGCTCTCCTGCGCCAATTATCGGAAGCATAAAGGAATAGAAAAAAGGACCTAATTAGGTCCTTTTTTTGCGTCATCGGAGTAACTTACGAGTAAACGTGCAAAGTTCACGAGTAAAACAGCATGAATTCATGGGTGCAGTACGAACACGCGAGTAAATAGCATGAATTCACGAGTAAATGCTCCAAACTCACGAGTAAAACAGCAAAATTCACGAGTAAACGTGCGAAATTCGCGAGTAAACAGCACAAACCCAAGAGTGCAGCACGAATTCAAGAGTAAACCAGCGCGAACTCATGGGTGCAGTACGAACTCACGAGTAAACCAGCGCGAAATCATGAGTGCAGCACGAATTCACGAGTGAATAGCATGAATTCACGAGTAAATGCTCCAAACTCACGAGTAAACCGGCAAAATTCACGAGTAAATGTGCGAAATTCGCGAGTAAACAGCACAAACCCAAGAGTGCAGCACGAATTCAAGAGTTAAACAGCGCGAACTCATGGGTGCAGTACGAACTCACGAGTAAACCAGCGCGAAATCATGAGTGCAGCACGAATTCACGAGTAAATGCTCCAAACTCACGAGTAAACCGGCAAAATTCACGAGTAAATGTGCGAAATTCGCGAGTAAACAGCACAAACCCAAGAGTGCAGCACGAATTCACGAGTTAAACAGCGCGAACTCATGGGTGCAGTACGAACTCACGAGTAAATAGCATGAATTCACGAGTAAATGCTCCAAACTCACGAGTAAAACAGCAAAATTCACGAGTAAACGTGCGAAATTCGCGAGTAAACAGCACAAACCCAAGAGTGCAGCACGAATTCGCGAGTAAACAGCGCGAAATCATGAGTGCAGCACGAACTCACGAGTAAATAGCATGAATTCACGAGTAAATGCTCCAAACTCACGAGTAAAACAGCAAAATTCACGAGTAAACGTACGAAATTCGCGAGTAAACAGCACAAACCCAAGAGTGCAGCACGAATCTCGCGAGTAAACAGCAAAAAAAGCTTCTTCCACATTTCCAATAATGGGTGCGGGAAGCTTTTTATCTTGTTTTTGATCAGAATTGCTCTGCGCTTTTCCGAACTAACTTTTCCAGGGTGAAAAAGCATTTCCGTTTCCGTTCAAGTTCGGTTTGTCCAGTTTCCGTGACATGATAATATTTCCTGCGACTTGATTCGGACTCTTTCCAATGGCCTTCTATGAATTCCTTTTTTTCCAACCGTTTAAGGGCGGGGTAGAGGGTGCCTTCACTGATTTCGTATTTGCCCATGCTCATTTCTCTCAAGATCTTTGTGATTTCATAGCCATATAGCTTTTTTTGTGAAAGAAGTGAAAGCAAAAGGAGGTCAATGCTTCCCTTCATTAGTTCTTTATCCAAATAAAATCGCCTCCTTTTCATTTTAAAAGTGTAATACTTTGTGCATCGTAACACAAGGTGCATTTTACTTTTCTTAAAAAAAATGGTTAAATGACGATTGCTAAATAAAATCAATCATAGTAAAATGTGCTTCGGAACGGATGAGTTGTAAAGCGTGTGGTAAGGATATTATATACATGATTTAATTGTTTTAATGAAAATACGGAATAGGATAGAAGAAATCCCACTCAAGGGGTATTAATTGATTTTTTTTTGAAAATCATTTAGATTCTATTTATCAACAAGAGCAGAAAGAAGGTCCTAGAAAGATGAAAGTGAAAGCACCTGAATCATTCACATACAGAGGTGGAAATAGAGCTGTTCTTTTACTTCACGGGTTTACCGGAAGTACAGGAGATATGAAGAAATTAGGGAAATACCTGCATGATCGCGACTATACTTGTCACGGGCCTCTTTATAGAGGACACGGAGTATCAGCCGAGGAACTTGCTAAAACAGGTCCAAAGGAATGGTGGGAAGATGTAGTCAATGGCTATAAATTCCTTAAAGAGGAAGGTTACGAGGAAATTGCTGTTATTGGAATTTCTTTAGGAGGATTGTTCTCATTGAAAGTGGGAATTGAACTTCCTGTAAAAGGCGTAGTTTCAATGTGTGCCCCGACACAAGGAAAGAGTAGCGATCGACAAAAAAACCGCTTGCTCAATTATGCACAGGCCTATAAGAAGTTTGAAGGCAAAGATGCTGACCAAATTGCTGCAGAAGTGAAGCTGTTGGAAGAAGACCCGATGACTTCACTGAAAGATGTGGTGAATGTAATAAATGAGACGGGTGAAAATTTAGATCTGATCACATCACCAACTCTTGTTTTACAAGGGCGCTTGGATGATCCTGACTATACGAATAGTGCTACAGCGATTTTCAATGAAGTCGATACGCAGCATAAACACTTGATATGGTATGAAAACTCTGGTCATATAATCACATTAGGTAAAGAACGTGAGCAGGTTTATGAGGATGTGTACAAGTTCTTAAATACTCTGAATTGGTCGGAGTAATATTTTCTTGAAGGTATGAATGTGATATTATCCCCTTTTAAGTTTGAAAGTGTAAAAGCCGACATTTTATATGTAGGTGTTACACTTCCATCTTGAGGGGATTTTATTTTGGGAAAATCGGGCTGCCATTAGGGTCTGATTATTGTAAGCTCCAAGTATTTATTTGTAGAAAAAGACCTTTACGTTATCGTTATTATCGATGGTTGCTAATAAAATATCGTTTACATCCGCATGGTATGTTATTTTGATTTTGTTTTTCAGCCATTCTTCGTCTTTACCGCCTCGATTTAATTCTTTAAAATCAATCTTCCCCTCTTTAATGATCGTTTTAGGAAAAGTGAAGGCATTTGTTGCTAGATGCATATCTGCTGGGGTTACCGCTTCATATTGTGGATCTAAAAACAATGAAATGGTACCACCCGGTTCCCATAGTGCGAGGGACACTTTTTGAATATCTTCGACTTTTTCTTTTCTTAATTCCGATAATAAAAAATCGATGGAGATTCGGGCCCTTGCTAAGCTTTTGTAAATGATTTGTCCATTTTCGATAAGTGGAAAGGGGGCGGAGTCAAAAAACCTTCGGAGTTTGCCCCACTTAAGACCCGTAAACACACTAATTATATATAAAATCACTAAAACAAAGGTCGTAATCATTGAGCCCTTCAAACCTAACTGTTCATCAGACAAAGGGTGGGCAAGAATGTTTCCAATAATTAATGCCATTATGAAATCAAGTAATCTTAACTGGGAAATGGACCGTTGCCCCATCAATTTAACCGAAAAAAGTAAGAAGAAGAAGGATATAATGGCTCTCAAAATCCATTGAATTGCAGTAAGAGTTTCCTGGCTATTATAAAAATCCACCCGAAATTCACGTCCTTATTTCCTTATAATAAATGAGATGTATTATTTAGTATGAAGCATTGAATCAAGGATTATCACAACTTGGGAAGTTTAGTTGTGTTTGTTGCTTATCCTTTGCCAAATTTGTGTAGCGGCATGACCCTTAGACAACAATGTCATGGAGGAAACTTTAAATCTTGAAGTGAACTCGGCTAAAACAGGTCTATTCTTGGATAGCAACATCGCTATCATGCAGGTGTTTTTTATTGTGGATGGGTGGGACACGCCACTTCATAAGTATTACCCAACTTGGGCCCTCTGAGACTTTCCCTTTCATTTCCTAATTGTTTTCAAAAAATTTATATTAATATAACAATTGTAAAACGTATTGTAATTGAAAATAAACTGCTTTAAAATGATATCTTTCCTAGAGAAATTTATTTTAAAAAATATCCTTGTATAGTATCAGTGACAATGGTCTGATAGTTTCTACCTGGCAGCCGTAATAATGCCGGACTACAAGGAAGTATGAAAATAGAAGAGATGAACAGGTTTATGTTGGTTCAGTTAAAAAGTTTTATCCAGCATCTAGTGTTTCAATGAAGGCTCTTACTTTTTCACACTTTCTTCCTGCGGCTGAAAGTGTAAAAAGGTAAGGGCTTTTTTATATAAAGAAAATGAATGGGAAATGATATAACCAAAGGGGATGAAAGCATGTATTTCTTATTGAATATACTAGGTGTTTTAGTTGTAATGGGCATCGTTTACCTTTGTTCACCTAATAAAAGGAACGTTAAGTGGAAAGCCATTCTTACCTTGCTGGTTCTTGAATTGCTTATCACATGGTTCATGTTATCGACTAAAATAGGGGCGTGGGTCATTAATCTGATCGCTTCCTTCTTCACCTGGTTGATTGAATGTGCAAATGAAGGGATTTCTTTTGTCTTTCCTTCATTAATGGCAAATGAACAAGTGGATTTCTTTTTCAGCGCATTGATGCCAATTATTTTCATTATCACGTTTTTTGATGTTTTATCGTATTTCGGTATACTTACCTGGATCATTGACAAAGTGGGATGGCTCATCTCAAAAGTATCCGGTTTGCCAAAACTGGAGAGTTTCTTTTCGATTCAGATGATGTTCCTTGGGAATACCGAGGCACTTGCCGTTCTGCGCCTTCAACTTAGTGCGATTAAAGATCAGCGACTTTTGACATTTGGAATCATGAGCATGAGCAGCATCAGTGGTTCAATCATTGGAGCCTACTTATCAATGGTACCGGCAACCTATGTTTTTGTAGCCATACCCTTGAACTGCTTAAATGCCTTGCTGATTGCTAACATGCTAAATCCTGTCGATGTCAGTAAAGAAGAAGACGTCGTTTATGTACCTTCTAAAGAGGAACGTAAGGATTTCTTTTCCACCATTTCTAACAGTATGCTGGTTGGGGCCAAAATGGTCTTTGTCATCATGGCCATGGTTATCGGTTATGTGGCGTTAACGGCCAGCGTAAACGGCATTTTCGGTTTCTTTGTGGATGGCTTGACCATTCAAAAGATTTTCTCTGTCATTTTCAGTCCATTTGCATTCCTGCTTGGACTATCTGGACATGATGCCATGTACGTCGCTCAATTGATGGGAATCAAGCTTGCCACGAATGAGTTCGTTGCCTTGCTCGATTTAAAAGATAAAGTCAGTACACTGCCTCCGCATACAGTTGCTGTGGCTGTCACTTATCTGACGTCATTTGCCAACTTCAGTACAGTGGGCATGATTTATGGAACATTCAATTCCATCCTCAATGATGAGAAATCGAACATTATCGGAAGGAATGTTTGGAAACTGTTGGTTAGCGGGATGGCTGTTTCCTTGTTAAGTGCCATGGTCGTTGGATTATTCGTTTGGTGATATTTTATTAAAAACAAGAGAAAAAAAGCTGTGCAGGATTTCGCCATGCACAGCTTTTTTTGTTTATTTCCTTAAATAGTTCTCCGTATAATATGGTTTTTCTTCACCATCGAAGGCAACTCCGACACCGAGGGATTGAAAATCCTTCTGTAATTTGTTTTCCCGGTGTCCAATGGAATTCATCAGGCCTTCATGGGCAAAGATACTGCTATTTTGACCGGCAGCCAGGTTTTCCCCAGCCATTCGAAAATTGATTTTGTCATCTTCCATCCGGTCGAACGGGGATTCTCCTTCAAGGTTTGTATGGTTGAAGTATTGATTCACGGCCATATCTTTACTGTGATCCTGTGCAGTGACCTTCACTTGTTTATCCCATGAAAGCACGGAGAGATCATGATTGACCCGTGATGCATTGGTCAAATCGAATAATTGATATTCAAAGCCTTTCTTTAACCCGGGGCTGGCTTCTGCAAAATAGCTGCTCTTTTGCTTTTCAAGGTTTGCATCGATGATTTGGATCGATGTGACTGTATTTTTCTCATGTTTGTCGTAAAAAATGGTTACATAGCTCTTATCCATTTCAAACATATCGTATTCCCCATCGCTTCGAATCTGGTAATAGACGTTTCCTTTAAGCAATTTCGTAACAGGCTCCCCCAATTTCCCTGTCACACTATCTTTAGGGGTGCCGCGTTTAATCCCTTCTTTTGAGGAAATCAAATCTTGGTTCGTATATAAACCAACAACTTTATTGTTGGTATCGTAGGCAACCATGAAAAAGTTTTGATAATTTTCGTGATAGGCGAACCAGTCCACGCCATATTCATTCCGCGTATTCCGCTTTGCTTCACCAGCGAGTTTTTCTACGGCATCCTTCGTGTCGCCTATTTCAATATTCCGGACTGAAAAGGATGCATCAGCAGGTGCTTCCAGTGCTGGTTTTTTCACTTTTTCCGATTCCTGCGGTTCTTTTTCCGAAGCGGTATCCAATGTTTCCTTAAGCGAACTTATCAGGTTGCTGACTCCAGCATTCAGTTTTTCCAAGGCAGTTGAAACCTCGGGCCCGTTTATAAAGGTGCGAACATCGGATGCAAAGGAACCAACCCCCGCCTTGAATCCAGACTCCTGAATATCTTTACCATATCCATACCAAAATCCACCGAGTAGGAGTATAAGAACCACACTATTAAACAATTTCCGCAAATCGTTCACTCCTGCTCTATCTGGGATATAGAATCCCGATTATTGAAAGATCATTTGCAGCACACTTAAAACAGGTGGGGCACATAAAAAGAAGAGTGAACACATGATGAGTATTCGGGATGCCGTTTTTGGAAGCTTTTCCTTCCATTTTCCCGAATACCAGCCACTGAACTGAAGTTTATTTCTATACCAGATAAACAATAAAATGAGTATCGCTATCGAGCCTAGCCAGCCATACTGATTCATATTAACTCCTATGTTTATATATATGCCGTTTACAATGATCGAAATGATCGATCCGGCTATCCCGAATATTAATACGATGCGTATCAATTCTAATATGACTCTCATATGTCACTCCTTGGTTTCACCATTATACTCATTCGTCTACAAAATAAAAACTTTAAGTGATCAACACTTCCTGCTTGATCAGATAAAAGAGTTTGGATATCAAATGGTATTACATATTATACCAAAAAGTAAGAAAGGAATAAAACGGGTGACTCTTACTAAAGTGAAATTATATTTATATGCACACCAATTATATATTTGCATTTATGATAAATTAAGGCGGAATGCTTATGGATAACAAAACTCTTCTTATTTTCATACCTCTCGTAGTTAAATTAGTATAAACAAAAAAGATGATTGATGGTTCATCCAAAAAAAACGGAGTCCCTTTGTGGACGCCGTTTTTTTATTTTGAATTACTTCAATTGATCATTCAATACACTTTCCTCGAGAACGGAAAACTTATCACCATACACTCTGGTAATGTGATTTTCTCCCCACGTACATAGTGCGGATAGGATGCTTTCGAGGCTTTGTCCATACTCACTTAGTTCATATTCCACTTTTGGGGGGACTTGGTTATAAACGATCCGATTGATGACACCGTCCTGTTCCAACTCCCGCAATTGTTGGGTCAACATTTTTTGGGTGATGTTTGGCATTAGGCGCTTCAATTCACTAGTCCGCTTTTTTCCGTGGGTCAAATGGCAGAGGATTACGCATTTCCACTTCCCGCCCAGTACTTCCAGTGTCGCTTCAACGGATATATTGTACTTCTTTTTTTGCATGATTTGCATACTCTCCTTATTTTATAGGAACTTTAAGGTACCTATATTACTTTAAAGTACGTACTGTTTTTTATTTGTATTATATCTCATAATAACATTTGCACACCGAATTCCACTGTACCATTTATAAAAAAAGTTGCTTAGGCAATTTCAATGATAGTACAAAACAACAAGAAGGAGAAGAGGATATGATTTCAAATAAAAATAGAAGTACATGGGCATTGCTCGCTTTAGCGATCAGCGCCTTTGCGATTGGAACAACCGAGTTCATCAGCGTGGGATTATTACCGCTCATTTCTAAAGATTTACACATTACAGTCACGACGGCGGGGTTGACGGTATCTCTATACGCCTTGGGGGTCATGTTCGGGGCACCTATCCTTACATCCCTGACATCGAATATGTCGAGAAAGACCTTATTGCTTTGGATCATGGTCGTGTTCATTGCCGGAAATGCATTGGCGGCTTCTGCGACCACGATCAGTGTATTATTGATCGCACGTGTCATTTCAGCGCTTGCACATGGTATCTTCATGTCGATCGGCGCTACGATTGCGGCTGATTTGGTCCCTGAAAACCGCAGGGCGAGTGCCATCGCCATCATGTTCACAGGTCTAACGGTGGCAACGGTGACCGGAGTTCCGTTTGGAACCTTCATCGGGCAGCAATTCGGCTGGAGATTCGCTTTCATCATCATTGTGGCAATCGGCCTGATAGCCTTCATCGGGAATGGCATCCTTGTCCCATCCGATTTAAGAAAAGCTGCACGGACCACGTTACGTGACCAAATCAAATTGGTGACAAATGGCCGATTGCTTTTAGTATTCATCATTACAGCGTTAGGATACGGAGGTACATTCGTTGTCTTCACGTACCTGTCGCCATTACTTCAGGAAGTAACAGGGTTTAAAGAAGGAACTGTGGCCTTGATTTTGCTAGTATATGGAGTAGCCATAGCAATAGGGAATACTCTCGGCGGGAAATTGGCCAATCGCAATCCTATTAATGCCCTATTCTATATGTTTCTTATACAAGCCATTGTACTGGTGGTCTTGACCTTCACGGCACCGTTTAAGATAGCTGGTTTAATTACGATCATTTTAATGGGATTGTTTGCATTCATGAATGTTCCAGGGCTTCAAGTCTATGTCGTCATGTTAGCGGAGCGTTTCGTGCCGAGTGCAGTGGACGTGGCGTCAGCCATCAATATTGCCGCCTTCAATGCGGGAATCGCCATTGGTGCCTATTTAGGAGGGGTGATTACGGATTCGATCGGACTGATCCATACAGCGTGGATAGGTGGAGTCATGGTGTTTGCTGCAGTGATTTTAACAGGCTGGAGCCGGACCTTGGAAAGTAAAGACCGTACCAAGGGAACTGACAAAATAGCATAGGAATGAAGAAGTGATGCATGTTAGAAAAAGCATGTTCCATTTCTTGAAAAGCTTATAGAGTATCAAAACCCTAGTATCATTGCATCCCTTCAGCGAATGTGGAAGGTTCCTTGAAGGGATGTAATGATACTGATACTTAAGCGCATTACAATCTATAAAAACAATGAAGAAAAAATTTGGAGGTAGAGTGATAATGGTGAAACATTTACAAGATACAACAACGTTGCATAACGGCGTTAAAATGCCTTGGTTCGGATTGGGCGTATTTAAAGTGGAAGAAGGACCTGAGCTGGTAAATGCAGTTAAAGTGGCCATTAAACATGGTTATCGCAGCATCGATACGGCTGCGATTTATGAAAATGAAGAAGGGGTTGGACAAGGGATCCGTGAGGGATTGAAAGAAGCTGGAATCTCCAGGGAAGAATTATTCGTAACATCAAAAGTCTGGAATGCTGATTTGGGATATGAATCAACAATCGCGGCTTACGAAAAAAGCTTAAAGAAACTTGGCTTGGAGTACTTGGATTTATATCTTATCCATTGGCCAGTGGAAGGGAAATATAAAGAAGCTTGGAGAGCGTTGGAAACTCTTTATAAAGAAGGAAAAGTGAAAGCGATCGGTGTGAGCAATTTCCAGATTCACCATCTTGAAGATTTAATGAAAGATGCAGAAGTGAAGCCGATGGTCAATCAAGTAGAATGCCATCCGCGTTTAACTCAAAAAGAAGTTCAGGCGTTTTGTAAGGAACAAGGAATACAACTTGAAGCATGGTCTCCTTTGATGCAAGGTGAACTGCTGGATAATGAAGTATTACAAGCAATTGCGACCAACCATGGCAAGTCTGTTGCACAAGTCATTTTACGCTGGGATTTACAAAATGGGATTGTAACGATTCCAAAATCCACTAAAGAACATCGCATTGTAGAAAACTCATCTGTATTCGATTTTGAATTGACGGAAGAAGAAATGAACCAAATTGATGGATTGAATCAAAATCACCGTGTAGGTCCAGATCCTGATAATTTCGACTTTTAATCATGTAAGTAGGAGAGAGACGGGCCTATCCGTCTTTCTCCTTTTTTAATTGGATGTCGGCAACGAAGGGGATGGGCATGCAAAAAAGGCCTCAAATTGAATGGGGCACAAAATTTCACATCATACATCGCCATTGATTCATTCATTCTCCTGGAGACCGTTTTTTGCATCCACGAATAGTTTCAGTACTGTGTCAATATCACTGTTTTTTAAGGACTTTTCCAATGTTTCATTAACGGTATCGAGGATTTCCTGAAGCCTTACCTTACCGCGGTCCGTTATGATTGCACACACTCCGCGACGGTCGTCTTCATATCCAAGCCTTTGGATGACACCGCAGCTTTTATTTTCCATTCTAACAGACAGCCTGGACATCGCACTTTGGCTTAAACCGACCAGTTGCTGCAATTCGAGGAGCCTCAGTTTTTTTTCTGGTGTTTTCGATAAAAATAATAGAACATAAAATTCGTTTAAAGTCGTTTGGTGTCTTGCTTGTAGCATTCGATCAAGCTCATTGGAGAGCTCGGCATGAACACGTGTAAACGATAGCCATGTATTGATAAGGTTCTGTTCACTGGACATTTATATTCGCCTTCCTCTGCTTACTTCCATTAAATATAACACATATTAAATGAAGTGTACCAACAGACGATAGCGTTTACAATGACAGCATCGGGTGTTAGGGAATCTGATTAGTTGACACAGTATTATCCAGATGATATAAATGCATGTGCATGCATTATATAAAAAAGGAGATAAAATTATGAAAGATTTATTTTCACCTTATCGCATAAATGAACTTGAACTTAAAAATAGGATCGTCATGCCGCCGATGTGCCAATACTCCGTCGAAGCGGAAGATGGTATCCCGACAAACTGGCATCAGCAGCATTATGTAAGCAGGGCAGTTGGCGGCACGGGATTAATTATAGTGGAAATGACCGATGTAGAGCCTGATGGACGTATTTCGAATCGCGATCTTGGATTATGGTCCGACGATCAAATTGATGCTTTCTCCAAAATTGTTAAGGAAGTACATCAATACGGAGCAAAAATCGGGATACAAATTGCCCATGCAGGACGTAAAGCGCAAGATGCCGAAACTCCGGTAGCACCATCAGCCATAGCATTTGATGAAACGTTTAAAACACCAAGAGCTTTAGAAACGGAAGAAGTAAAGGAAATGGTCGATAAATTCCGTGCTTCCGTCAGAAGGGCTGTTCAAGCAGGATTTGACGTAATTGAACTTCATGGTGCACACGGGTATTTAATCCACCAATTCACATCACCGCTTACGAATAAACGTGAAGACGAATACGGAAAAGACCTGACTAAATTTGGAGTGGAAGTCATTAAAGCAGTGAAAAGCGAAATGCCTGCCGACATGCCTTTAATCATGCGCATATCTGCAAAGGAATACGTTGAAGGCGGATATGGTCTTAAAGAAAGCATTGCATTTTCAAAAGTCTTTAAAGAAGCAGGCGTGGATATTTTCCATGTAAGCTCTGGTGGAGAAGGTCCGATTGGGGCAGACGGAAGACCGGGTACGCATGCCAGCTATCAAACGCCGTTGGCCAGGGAAATTAAAAAAGCTTTGGATATTCCGGTTATTGCTGTTGGCCGATTAGATGATCCGATTCTTGCAAATTCAATCATCGGTAATGAAGAAGCCGATTTAGTAGCCGTAGGCAGAGGGATGCTGCGAAACCCTTACTGGGCACTTGAAGCGTCTAAAGCTTTGAATAAAGAAACGGAGATCCCTAAACAATATCAACTGGGATTCAAGCATTGATACAGATTCAATCCTGAAAACGTCAGCGAATAATTTTATTCGCTGGCGTATTTAGTTGGATCAAATTATTGATGGGAAATTTCATCAGGAGATCCATTAGGTGATGTTTATCTGGAAATTTTGTTATAATGAAGAAGATAAATCAAACGATAATTCGAGGTGCTAATTATGGAAGATATCAAAATCATTACAACTGAAGAAGTGGAAGCCAAGCTTGAGGCAGGCGAAGCGATGGAACTTGTCGATGTTCGTGAAGACGAAGAAGTGCAAGAGGGAATGATCGAAGGAGCGAAGCATATTCGCATGAATGATATCCCGGAAAATCTTGACTATTTTGATAAAGAAAAAGAATATATTTTTATCTGCCGTTCTGGACGCCGCAGTGAAAATGTATGCCATTATCTTCAGGAACAAGGATATAAAGTGGCAAACATGGTTGGCGGAATGCTTGAGTGGGACGGCGAAGTCATCGTTAAGTGAAGTTCTTTAAAAAAACCTGTTACTTTTGTAAGCGGAAATCCAAGAATGTTACGGCATATCTGAATGAAGAAAGAAAAAAGATCGCGGTTTGTTCACAATGCCGTGAATATGCGGAAAGACGCGCATTTTTGAAGGCGTGAAAAAAAGGTCCTTTCATCATGAAAGGGCTTTTTTTTCATTATGGACATTTTCGATAAAACTTTGCCGTTCACTTGTACGCGTTCCATTAGGGCCTGGGAAGCAAACGTTATATGTTAAAATTAGGTTGTTGAAATCAGAAAATATAGAAAAAGGAGAGTTGAAGAATGAATGTTCATAAGATAGCGGTCATTGCGGGTGACGGTATAGGTCCTGAGGTGATTAATGAAGGTGTGAAGGTCCTTAAAGAAGTGGCTGGAATTGCCGGGGATTTTACTTTTGAGTTCACATATTTTCCATGGGGCTGTGAATATTATCTTGAGCACGGCAAAATGCTGCCCGACGACGGACTGGAACAACTGATGAAGTTTGACGCCGTGTATCTTGGGGCGGTCGGTTATCCTGGTGTCCCTGATCATATTTCATTACGTGAACTCCTGCTGAAAATCAGAAAGCAATTTGACCAATATGTGAATGTTCGACCAGTCAAATTGCTTCAAGGTGCACCTTGTCCATTAAAAGACGTGACTCGTGACCAAATCGATATGGTTGTCATCCGTGAAAACAGTGAAGGGGAATATTCCGGTGCCGGTGATTGGCTTTTTAAAGGCAAGCCAGAAGAAGTCGTCCTGCAGACTGGGGTCTTTTCACGAAAAGGAACGGAGAGAATCATCCGTTATGCGTATGAACTGGCGCGTAAGACAGGAAGGACGCTAACGAGTATAAGCAAGGCAAACGCATTGAATTATTCAATGGTCTTTTGGGATCAGGTTTTTGAAGAAGTCGGACAGGAGTATCCGGATGTAGAAACGAATTCCTATCTGGTCGATGCGGCGAGCATGTTTTTTGTCAAACAGCCCGAACGATTTCAAATCGTTGTCACTTCCAATTTGTTTGGTGACATCATCACAGATTTAGGTGCGGCCATTGCAGGGGGGATGGGACTGGCAGCAGGAGCCAATTTAAACCCGGAACGGATTTATCCTTCGATGTTCGAACCGATTCATGGCTCAGCCCCGGATATTGCACATCAAGGCATCGCCAATCCACTTGCGGCCATATGGTCCGCCAGTCAGATTCTCGATTTCTTCGGGCATGAGGATTGGGGAGCAAAAGTGTTGGACGTGATCGAACGGGTGATGGTCGATAAAAAGTCGCTGACACCCGATATGGGCGGGGGAGCCTCTACAGAAGAAGTCGGGGATGAAGTGGTTGCATTATTATCCACTTCACAAAAAAATCGAGTATAATCCTCATGAAAAATGGGTATCCTGCACAATAACTATCATTATAGTAAAAGGGCAGGGGAAAGCCGATGATTCAAGTTAAATTATTCGATTATGAGCATGAAAAGGATCTAGAGGATGAAATGAACGTTTTCTTGGAAGACATCCGTGATAATCAAATCGTCGATATCAAGTACAATGTCGCCACTACAGGTGAAGAGGAAGAGGAACAGATTTACTGTTTTAGTGCGATGATCATCTATAAGAAAAAATAAAGGAGGCTTTGCCCTACCTTTATTCGTACATATAATCACATGAGACTACCTATTGCTGCAAGTCGGGCAAACCAAGGTAGTCTTTTTCCGTGAATGCCAAGAAAGTGGACTCCCAAAACCTCTTGCGTTTCAGGGAAGGGAGAATTATTCGGTGTGGAAAGTTAGGATGATGTAGCTTCCCCGCCGTTGACATGAAGTGTTTGTCCTGTCACAAAACGGGAATCATCGGAAGCGAGATAGACAAAGGTGGGAGCCAGTTCGAATGGCTGGCCTTGACGCTCCATCGGGTTCTCGACCTGTGTCACTTCGTCTGCCGAGAAACTTGCCGGGATGAGGGGTGTCCAAAACCTTCCAGGCGCAATGGCGTTCACCCGTATGCCTTGATCGACAAGACTATTTGCCAAGGCACGGGTAAAACCAATGTTGGCCCCTTTAGTCGCCGTGTAATCAATTAATTGCTTATTCCCATTAAACGTCACGACGGAGGATGTATTAATGATGGAGGACCCAGCTTTTAAATGGGGAAGGGCAGCACGGGTCGTGTAGAAGTGGGAATAGATATTCACTTTAAAGGTATCATCGAATTGCTCATCCGTAATATCAAGCAAGCTTAATTGCTGAAATTGAATACCCACATGGTTACAAAGAATATCGAGCTTCCCGAATGTTTCGATGGTGTCTTCCACGATATCGATACATTGCTGTTTATCCCTTAAGTCACCAGGCAGCAGTAAGCAACGTTGTCCAAGCTCTTCAATTCTCGTTTTAGTCCGATTGGCATCCTCATGTTCATCCAGATAAGCGATGGAGACATCTGCGCCTTCTTTAGCAAAAGCGATGGCAGCCGCCGCACCAATCCCACTGTCACCGCCAGTTATCAATGCCACCTTTCCAGTCAATTTTCCGCTTCCTCTATAATTGGGATTTTCAATGATGGGCCGGGGCACCATTAATTTTTCCACACCAGGTTGGCGGAATTGGCGTTGCTCCGGAACTGTAATGGGAACGTCTTGATAACGAGTGATCTTTCCATAATTCGGATGCATGGGATAGCCTTTTTCTGATGATTTCTTTTTCTTATCTTCTGCCATGAGGAGTCCTCCTAAAAGAATTTAGTCGGATTACTTTATGTCGATCAGGTAAGTGCCGTGCATGAAGAACATGTTTGGGTACGGGCTCGTTGCCGTGCAGTTTCGAATATGCTGAAGGGGAGAAAAAAGTTTTTGGAGGCCTCTATATGCCCTATTATTATAGTGAAGAAGTGAAGTTGCTATTGGTCGAACAATCCGATGAAAAAGTGGAGTTGTTATATGATTCCAACCCAAATACCTTTGAATTGCCCCTCATAGGACCAAGACCGCCCTTTTATTATAACCCGCGTTTTGTGCCGTATTATCCTGTGATCTAAGTACGTACATCAAAAAGGAAAATGCATTTAAGAACGGAGTCTGCTGAATTGGGCTGCCTTGGTCTTTTGATGAGTGGACTTGAAGCAGCCTCAGTTCGACTTCCCAATCAAAAAAGATAGTAGGCATAAATTAGGAAAAACCAATGAAATTCTTCTATGAATTTTACAAACACAGAGATAATGGGTAAAGTTAAACATAATACATAGTGCGGACTGGTGTATTTAAAGGGGAGATTCATTTTGGATAACAATATGAAACAACTAATAGAAACTATACAGCAATCGGATGGGGGCCATATCTTATACTGTTTTAATGAATTGGAAGCCTACATAGAAAATGAAGCAACATTCATCATTGCGGGTGTTGAACAGGGAGACCACATCCTGATTGTCGAAAATGACCGTATCTTTCCTTTGGTGTACAAAAAATTGCAGCTTCATTTAAATGAGGAGCAATTGGAGAAAGTGCATCTTATTAATAATTTTGATTTTTATTGTTTTCATGGAGACTTCCATCCTTCGACGATGGTTAATTATTTCTTGGAAAATATCGATACATACTCTAAACGAAATCAACTCGTGCGGACATGGGGACATGTTGAATGGGGCCATGACGATCAAGTCAGCGTAGCAATAGGTGAATATGAAAAAGGAATCGATAAATTGATCAATGAACGAGGATTGATTTCTGTTTGTGCGTACGATGACTGCAGAGTGCCTTCCGAGCTAAAAGCAAACTTGATCAAGCATCATGGGGTCCTGGTAACCGATGAAAATATTACGATTTTGGCTAACGGATAGAACAAAGGGGAGAGTTATTTTGGAAAGTTTTACTGAACGGGTGATTAAAATCATTCAACATATCCCTTCCGGTAAAGTGATGACATATGGTCAAATTGGACAGCTCGCCGGAAGTCCGCGCGGTGCAAGGCAGGTCGTAAGGATCCTTCATTCAAGCAGCAAAAAACATGACCTTCCCTGGCATCGGGTAATCAATGCAAAAGGCGAAATCGGTATAAAAGCGGACGGCGCCGCAGAACACCAGAAAGCGATGCTCGAGAGTGAAGGCGTCATATTCACGAAACGGAATACCATTGACCTCGAAGCTTTTCGCTATCATCCAGAACTTTTTAACGGAATGTCGGAATAAAAGAAGTGGTGGCCGAAAAAAGTGCGCCTACGCCGGAAATGCGAAATCACATCTAAAAGAGGCTGATCCAAATGGATTAGCCTCTTTTAGAATTATGAACGGGCATATATGGCAGCATTCATTCCGGCGAGTCTTCCGGTTACTAATGCCGAGGTGATATTGTAGCCGCCTGTGTATCCGTGTATATCCAGGATTTCACCGCAGAAATACAGTCCATCCATTAGTTTGGATGCCATTTCTTTTGGGTGAATTTCTTTGACGGATACGCCGCCGCCCGTGACGAAGGCTTTTTCCAGCGGCTGGGTGCCGTGTACTCCGAATTGGAAGTCCTTGCATAGTTCAGCAAAGCGGCGGATTTTTTCATTTGATATCGTCGCTCCTTGTTCTTGAAGGTCGATGCCGCTACGCTCAAGCAGGAAGTGAAGGTATCGTTCAGGAACTAAACCTTTTAAGGTGTTCTTAATGGCTTTTTTCGGTTCGGCTTTGATTTCCTTCATGATGTCTTGAAAAACCTCTTCCTTGTTTCTGTCCGGAAGGGCATCGAGTTTCATTGTCACTTCCGATAGGTTCCATTTTTTCATCGCTTTCACGACGAATTGGCTGCATCTTAGAACAGCTGGACCGGAGACGCCAAAATGGGTGAAGAGCATATCCATTTGGTGTGTAATCAGGGCCTTGCCTTTTGGGTTAAGGACACTCAATGAAACATCCCGAAGTGCGAGACCTTGAAGCGTTCGATTTTTAATGAATGTTTCATGGCTTAGTACGGGAACTTCAGTTGGGAACAGTTCGGTAATCGTATGCCCCGCCTTCTTAGCCCATGCGTAGCCGTCGCCGGTTGAACCGGTGTGAGGAACTGATTTTCCACCGACTGCTATCACGACTGCATCCGTGTCAATGGTCTGTCCATCTTTTAACCGGACACCGCTTGTTTTTCCATGTTCATAGAGAACTTCCGCAACTGGGGAGTTCTTATAGATCGTTACTTTTAAATTCGACAGGCGCGTCAGTAGCGCATCCACGACACTTTGCGCTTTATCGTTGACCGGGAACATCCGCCCATGGTCCTCTTCTTTGAGGGCCACGCCCAATTTTTCAAAGAATTGAATAATGTCTTCATTATTGAACTCTGAGAAAGCACTGTATAGAAATCGCCCGTTTCCAGGGATATGCTGAATGATTTCATCGATTGAGAGCCTGTTCGTCACGTTGCAGCGTCCGCCGCCCGAGATTGCAAGTTTCCTGCCAAGCTTCTCGCCTTTATCCACTAACAATACATGGGCGCCCTTTTCCCCGGCCGCTATTGCTGCCATCAATCCGGAAGGACCACCGCCAATTACCACTACATCATATTTCAAATTGATCACCACTTTATCATTTTCAGTCCCTTCATTATATAGCAAGTGCCCGTCAGATTGCGAATGTAGAAAAAAAGGAAGTATTTGTTTGTGTATTATCTTCGAAAACGATAAACTTGATTGTAGTTTTCTATAGAAAAAATACTTTAATATGATAAGATAAAGAGCGTGTGAAACGTAACTGACAGAGGCAGGAAGGGATTAGATGTCATCTAAGTTTTTAAAAGGGGCTTTTATATTAACGCTGGGAGCGATTATTTCCAAGGTACTTGGTTTATTTTACGTCATCCCATTTGAACATATGGTTGGGAATAAAGGGGCTACCCTCTATCAATATGGGTACGTTCCATATACCATTTTCATTAGCTTTGCAACGGCAGGCATGCCGCTTGCTGTTTCTAAATTCATTTCGAAGTATAATGCGCTCGAGGAATACGCCGTCGGTGAGAAGTTATTTAAATCGAGTCTGAAATTAATGGTTGTCACCGGTTTTCTCGCTTTTTTGGTTCTTTATACGATGGCACCGATGTTTACTGGAGTCTTCGGGGTCAAGAAGGAAGATGTCAGTGATGTCACGGAGATCATACGGGCAGTCAGCTTCGCCTTGATTTTTGTACCGTTCATGAGTATCATCCGCGGCTTCTTTCAAGGTCATGAAGCGATGGAACCAACGGCCATCTCTCAGGTTGTCGAACAAATTGTCCGCATCGTGTTCCTTCTGGCCGGTGTGTATGTTGTTTTAAATGTCTTGGATGGAGAGTTAGTGAAGGCCATCCAAATGGCTACATTCGCGGCGACGGTTGGGGCTGTCGGCGGTTTAGTGGTGTTATTTTGGTATTGGAAAAAACAAAAACCCCATTTGGACAGCTTGATGAAGAAAGACCGGGGGACGATGGACATTTCCCTGAAGGAAATCTATAAAGAAATATTTCTGTCGTCGATTCCTTTCATATTCGTCGGAATCGCGATGCCAATGTTTCAGTTGGCGGACTTGCTGTCTTTCAATAAGGCGATGTCGGCCATCGGGCTGCAGCATGTCGCAGAAGATGCCCTTGGGGTGTTGAATGTATATGCCCAGAAGCTTGTCTTGATTCCCATGACGCTTGCAACCGGGTTTTCAATGGCGCTTCTGCCCTCGGTGACGAAGGCTTATGTAAGCGAGGATTCGGAAGAGTTAAACCGCCAGCTGAACCAAGCCTTCCAGATTTTGTTGTTCATTACGATCCCTGCGGTCGTTGGCATGTCGGTACTGGCCGATCCAATCTATAGTGCCTTTTATAGCCATGATCCACTAGGAATCAGTGTCCTGAAGGCATATGCGCCCGTTTCCATCTTGTTTGCGCTTTTTTCCGTTTCGGCGGCCGTTTTACAAGGCATCAATCAGCAGAAATATACGGTGCTCAGCCTGCTTGTTGGCTTTTTAATCAAATTGAGCTTGAATATCCCGATGATCAAGTTGTTTGAAACGGAAGGATCCGTTTATGCCACGGCATTCGGCTACTTGGCTGCTGTACTGCTGAATTTGTATGTCATTACTTACTTTACTGGATATCGTTACAGCCTTACCATCAGAAGATCTGTTTTGATCTCTGTTTTTTCAATGATTATGGGACTGGCTGCATGGGGCATGAACAGTTTATTATCGCTGTGGCTTACAACGGAAGGGCGCTTTCAAGCGATTTTGATCGTGGCCATTTGTGCAATCTTTGGAGCGCTCATTTATGCGGCACTTTCCTTGAAAAGCAAACTTGCCCATCGTTTGTTCGGTACCCGGATCGATCGGTTAAAAGCTAAATTGGGATTATAAGATAGAAGTTTGATGTGTAAAAAAAAGGGTATGATAAAATGAATCCCCAGATTAAAAATATATTGGCCTTGCCTGTCATTAAAGTGGGCAAGGCTTTTTACTGAAAAGGCTTTAGGAGGAAACGATGAGAATTGATAAAATTTTATCCAATATTGGTTATGGCAGCAGGAAAGAAGTGAAAAAGCTCCTGAAATCCGGCGCCGTGAAGGTCGATGAAAGGGTGCTGAAGGATCCGAAAGAGCAAGTGGACCCTGATACGGAAATCGTGACCGTCCATGATGAACGGGTTGAATATAGGGAGTTCATATATTTAATGATGAATAAACCGCCAGGCGTATTGTCGGCAACGGAAGACAAACACCAAGAAACGGTCATCGACATCTTGGAGCCAGAGGATTCAGTATTCGAGCCATTTCCTGTAGGCCGTCTGGATAAGGACACAGAAGGGTTATTGCTTATCACGAATGATGGAAAGCTTGCCCACCAATTGCTTTCCCCGAAGAAACATGTCCCTAAAACATATTTTGCGGTCATTGATGGCGAAGTGACGGAAGAGGATATTGAGGCATTCCGCAACGGCGTGACCTTGGATGATGGGTACGAAACAAAACCAGGTGAATTGAATATTTTAAAATCAGGTCTGACTTCGGATATCGAGCTGACGATTATGGAAGGAAAGTTCCATCAGGTGAAGCGGATGTTTGAGGCCGTCGGCAAACGTGTCGTCTACCTAAAGCGTCTTTCCATGGGAAGTTTACAGCTTGATGAGGAACTTGAGCTTGGTGAGTACCGTGAGCTAACGGCGGAAGAGCATGAACAGTTAAAGGCGGGGCAGCCTGCTGAATGAATATAGGCATAAAAAATGAGGCGGACAAATATTGTCCGCCTCAAAGTATTTTACATATCGATCTTGTTCGGGTGGTCGTTCTTTTTACGATGACATCTTCACCTTTTTACTTGTTGTCGTCCAAAGGCCACGGCTTGGGCTTTGAACAAGGTCATTGTATGCTAAGACATTTAAATCGCGCTGCACAGTTCGAGGAGTGATGCCAAATTCTTCTACAAGCTCTTGAGTAGAAACCGTACCGTTATTACTGATGAACATATAAACGGATTTAATACGGGTTAACATGCGATTTGTTGAAGGTTTCAAAAAATCACTCCTTATTCTTTTCATTGTTATTCTGAACAAATGAAAACAACCGATATGTCGGACAGCATTTCAGCTGTCACTATGTACTTGCTATACCCACCCTATAACTCCTCGGAAACATCGGAAAAAATAAGATGTCATTAGCATCATTTTACTCCTTTACAAAAGCAAATTCTATAAAAAGATGCTAATTGACTAAATATTACATTTATTATATCAAATTTTAACAAAATTATTCTCTTTACATATATAAAAATTAATAAGATTGTGTTGTGCCATTTGTTCATACTCATATTTTGCCAATAAACGATTCTAAATATGCATAAAGGGATGCACACAGCTCGAACGTTGACTATGAGGCATATACATGTTATTTTACTTAAAAAGGTTCACAAATCGTAACGGTTACGGTTTGTGTGAGGATACAGGAATTGCTTGATGGCTTGGGGTTACGATGTCATAATGAGGTGTGAAGGGCAGTATAACCTTTTCATACATGATCTAAAAAGAATGTAAATATAAACAAATTCGAGGTAGAGCCATATGAACGAAAGATTAATGGAGTTTTTATTGCGCGACGAAGTGACCAGACTTTCTGGCGTGAAAAAACAAGTGTATGAATTCATCGTGAATGAGGAAGATTATCTTGCCTCGAAGGCGGACACGGTCGATCAATTCATGAGATTGCTGGTAAAGCATTCTCCGCCCAGGCTCGCAGCCCGTCATTTCAATATGCCTTATGGGGAAATCATTCGTTTCATGAATGAAATAGAAGATGAGTTGAATGAGAGATTAGAGGAAAGATGCAAGAAAGTGAAGTGGATGGACTACACGGAAAAGGACCAGCAGGCATTTGTGGAATATCATAGAAGGTTATATCTTTTCGTAAATTAATAAATTGGATGATGAAAATGCCCTCGGTATGAAAGGGCATTTTTTTATTTGTCCGGAACCATTAAACGAGAATCCAGCACAACCATTCCATTAAAACCAGAGATCCAGTAGAAATTCATCTTGATATAAACGTAAGCATATGTGTGGTCTTTCTGCAGCAGTATAGGCGGACGGGTGGCTTATGGAGAAAGGAATGGCTCCTTTTGCATGAAAGGAACTTTAAATAGGATATGTTATTTGCTTAGGTGATTTCTATCAAAATTTAAAACAATGATTGGATATTACAAACCCTCAAGAAAACGTTCCAGTTGATTTCAGAAATCCGCTCCCTTTCCGCCGACTGTCTGCCAAGCCACATCAAAGCAAGCGCCTGCGGGGTCTCGGCTAGCCAGGTATTCGGCAGGAGTGTCGCAAATTTCTTCAATCCAAAAATAAGGATTATAGTAAAAAAACATTAAGGATAATCTAGTTCTGTTTTAAAATCAGGGTTCCGGATGAGAGCATTCCGAACCTCCGATTGTAGACAAATTCTAAGAAAAGCGAGTTTGCCTGCAGTTTTTATCTATAAAAACGTTCCAGTTGATTTCAGAAATGCGCTCCCTTTCTGCCGACTGTCTTCCAAGCCTTCTTGACGCAAGCGCCTGCGTCTCGGCTAGCCAGTAATTCGGCAGGAGTGTCGCAAATTTCTTTAATTCAGAGGGTTTTCATCATATAAAACATTAAAAATACATAAAGGATAACCAAGTTTTGTTTTAAAAATGTAGTAAAAATCCCCTCGGTAATCATGAAAGGGATTCGGGATGAGACCATTCCCATTAGGTCGACAAACTCAAAGAAAAGCGAGTTTACCTGCAGTTTTTTTTTTAAAACATTCCAGTTGATTGGAACGGAAGGTACGAGACTCCTGTGGGAAAAGCGCCGAGGAGGCTTCCCGGACCGCCCACGGAAAGCGAGTGCCTGGAGGGGAAATCAACGTTGTGTTAAGGGTGTGCCTTTGGGCCAATTCGTCCCTGAACATCATTTAGTCTGGCAGTTATTGATTTCCCGAAGGTGATCGCCACAATTAGACTTGTTAAACGTCCTTCATTCCAACTGTATTTGACATTCGCCGAACTCCTTTTGTCTACAAACTGAACGGGAACTATACTACTGTATAGTTCCCGTTTTTTCGACTATTAAGAAAGAATCAAATGTGTGTCGGTCTCTTTAAACGAAGAGATGAAATCTTTATGTAAATGATCGTCGGTAATGATGTAATCGATTTTATCCAGTGACGAAATCCCGATGGTCACGTCTTTCCCGAACTTGGTGCTGTCAGCGGCAACATAGACTTCTTGAGATAAATCAATGATTTTTTTTCGTGTGTTCGCTTCTTCTAAATTATAGTCGGATATGCCTTTTTCAACGGTTATGCCACTCGCACAAATGAATGCTTTTGAAATATTCAATTCACTAAAGTTGAATAAGTAGTCAAATGCAACAATGGATTGTTCATTTTGCCTTACTTTCCCCCCTATGATCAATATCTCGATATCGCTATGAATGAGCTCATTTACAACAGGGATCGAACTGGTTATCACGGTCAGTTTCTTTTTCTGTTTTATATATTTAGCGATTTGATAGGTTGTCGAACCACTATCGATATAAATGCAATCACCATCGTTGATATACTCACTGCATTTTTGGGCGATGCTTTCTTTTTCTTCTAATTGACTGAACATCCGTTCATCTATTGTCGATTCTCCAAACTTCGATAGAACCAGCTTAACCCCGCCATAGATCTTTTCTATTTTTCCTTGCCTTGTAAGAAGGTTTATATCCCTTCTGATGGTTTCGATGGAAACTTGCATTTCTTCAGTAAGCTCTGCAATCTTCATGACTTTTCTAATCGTTAATAACTCGATGATCTTCTTTTGCCTTTCAAGAGGAAGCATAAGTTTCACCCGCCTATTCTTCATATCTATCTTCCTGATATTCATTTAAGTGTACTGTTTACCGCGAACATATTCAACAAGTAGATGATAAAATTATCATTAATTGGTCAAAAGTTAGTATGAAGTTGGTAATGAAGTGTTCAATATTTACAGAGTATTTACAAAAATCTCAAATTCGTATTACAAATGGCTTTTATACTGAGGGTGTATTGAAGGAGGTGAACGGTTTGCTAAAATTACAAAATATTAGCAAGCAATTCGATGGAAAATCAGTTTTGGATAATATAAATCTTGAAATTAAAACGGGGGAGATCGTTTCACTATTAGGACCAAGTGGAAGCGGTAAAACTACTTTATTACATATTATATTGGGCTTGACGGGTATCAATCATGGAAAAATCATTTTCAATGATATCGATTTGAGTAACGTGACCATGAAAGACCGGGGATTTAATATCGTTTTCCAGGATTACGCTCTTTTCCCTCATTTAAATGCCTATGAAAATATCGTTTATGGATTGAGGAACAGGAAGGGATCGGTTTCCAAGGAAGAGCTTCAGGAATACATCGATTTCCTGGAACTAACACCGCATTTGAAAAAGAGGATCAGCGAATTATCAGGAGGTCAGAAACAAAGGGTATCGATCGCAAGGACTCTTGTAATGAAACCGAAGATCCTTTTACTAGATGAGCCACTGAGTGCTTTGGATGGTGTCATCAAGGAATCGATAAAGGAACGCATCAAATCCATTGCCCGAGAATATAAGCTGACGACGATCATAGTGACACATGACCCGGAAGAGGCTTTGACGATGTCCGATAAAATTTTGATTATTAATCAAGGGAATATTTCTCAATTTGGATCACCCCAAGAAATCATCAATCAGCCAGCCAATGATTTTGTTAAGGAATTCATTCTAAAACAACTGGAGATCAAGAGAGAAAATATTTATAACTTATTCGGTGAAAAGTATGCCTGATGTAAAACCGGCAATGAGAGTCATTTATATACCTATCTTACTGCTATTTGCCGCTTTTCTTTTTTTGCCGCTTGGCATATTGTTCGTCCGTTCTTTTGAAACGGCAGATGGAATCAATCTCTCGAATTATCTAACGGTCCTCTCAAATGCAGAGCTGATGAAGTCATTTGGAAACAGCGTGAAAATCTCAGGGCTCACAGCCGTCATTACGACCGTTTTAGCCTTTTTCCTGGCATATTCCATCCATTGCACCCGATTATATAGGCCATTAAAAAGTGTAATTAAAACAGGGATTCTCATTCCGATGCTGCTTCCGACGATCACATTCGGGTTTGCGATCATCTACTCTTTCGGCAATCAAGGAATCATAACGAAGATCTTTGGAAGGAATCTATTCGATATATACGGCTTTAATGGATTATTGATAGGTTATGTGATTTATACATTGCCATCAGCTTTTCTGCTCATTAATAATTCCTTCAAGTACATGGATAAAAAGTTCATGATCGTTTCGAAATTAATGGGTGACGGAACGATAAGAAGTTTCATGAATACGATCATACGGCCATTGTCGGGAACTTTGGGTGGAGCCTTTGTCCTTTCCTTCATCTTGAGCTTCACCGATTTTGGGATACCGGCTTCAGTCGGCGGGACCTACTCCGTTGTTGCGACGCAACTGTATCAAGTCATGCTAGGTTCAATCCCTGATTTCAATAATGGTGCAGTGATTGCCATTCTCATGCTCATTCCGGTAGTATTCAGCGTTTTCCTATTAAACTATCTGGAGAAACTTAATTTTCATTACGACAAGTTCAGCGATATCGAAATGAGGCAGCACAAAGGGAGGGATATATGTTTTGGGGGTATCTCGCTGCTGGTCTTAATAGGGATGTTTTCTGTATTTGCGGTCATGTTCATTGCACCATTTTTAACTAGTTTCCCTTACGATCTCTCGTTCACCTTAAAGCACTTTATCGACACATTCCAATCGAGCGATTTAACGGCAGTCTATAAAAACTCCTTATTTGTTTCCTTGATGACGGCCGTACTGGGAACGTTCATCGCCTTTAGCTCGGCAGTTTTGAATGTCCGAACGCCCCTTAAGGGGAAATCGACAATGGATGTCATTTCAATGCTGACGAATACAGTACCAGGAATGGTGTTGGGTTTATCGTATTTGCTGCTGTTCAACGGCAGCAGCTGGAAGGGGACCTTTGCCATCATCATTCTATGTAACATGGTCCACTTCTTTACGACACCCTATTTAATGGCGAAAAACTCTTTATCCAAAATGAACCCTGCTTGGGAAACCACCGGGAATCTATTGGGGGATAGCTGGATCAGGACAATCTATCGTGTCATTCTGCCAAACTCGGCATCTACGGTGATCGAGATGTTCAGCTACTATTTCATCAATAGTATGGTGACGATCAGCGGCATCATCTTTTTGGTCACGGCCCAAACCACATTAGTGGCCAGTAAAATTAAAGAGCTTCAGCATTTTGCCAAATTCAATGAAATATTCATCCTGTCTTTACTTATCTTTTTTACAAATTTAATCGTGAAGCTGCTTTGTGATTATTATCAAAAAAGACAATTCAAACATTAATGAGGGGGATATTATGTTTAAAACGATCAAGATCGCCTTACTTTCTTTAGTTGCTTTAAGTTTGGTATTTGTATTGGTGGGCCGTAACAGTGGCAAAGCGGATGAAGAAAAGGTGGTCATTTACACGAATGGCGATGAAGAAGCCACTGCAGCAATGGAGACTTCCCTGAAAGATGCCGGCTTCGAAGGGAAATATGTCCTTCAATCGTTAGGCACATCTGAATTAGGAGGGAAACTACTGGCGGAAGGTGATGAAATCGAGGCTGATGTTGTAACGATGAGTTCCTATTTCATCGAAAGTGCACAGGATCAGCACTCCATGTTCAAGGACCTGTCATTCAGTACAAAAGCATTGGAACAAAATCCAGCCTATTATACGCCGATTTTGGCCAATACCGGTTCCATTTTTGTGAATACGGAAGTACTCAAACAAAAAGGCCTGCCGATGCCGATTTCGATTAAGGACTTAACAAAGCCGGGATATAAAGGGTTCGTTTCAATTCCTAATATCCTGGACTCTTCAACAGGGTGGCTGTTAGTTCAAGCAATTATCAGTCAATACGGTGACGCAGAAGGGAAAAAGGTTCTCCATGATTTAATAGCAAATAGCGGTCCGCATCTTGAGAGCTCAGGTTCTGGTCCAATCAATAAAGTGCAAGCAGGGGAAGTGGCTGCCGGTTTTGGTTTACGCTATCAAGCCGTGATGGCTAAAGAGTCAGGCTTACCGATCAAGTTCGTCGATCCGGCTGAGGGGAATTTCTCCTACACCGAATCTGTGGCTGTCGTCCATAAAGATAATGAAGCGAAAACAAGTTTAGCGATGAAAATGGCAGAAACCATCAGTAAAGATGCCAGAAAAGAACTGTTGGAACATTACCCGGTCGCACTTTATGAAGGTGAAAAGGTAACGGAAAAGAACAAACCGGCTCACCCGATGAAATTCAAGCAGCCTCTAACGGTCGAATTATTAAAACAGCATCAAGAGTTCTTTAAATCAGCACAATGATAAATACAGTGAGGAGTGAAAGATAATGAATACCTATAAACTATTAACACCTGGACCGCTGACCACTACAAGTACGGTGAAACAGGAAATGCTTGTTGACCGCTGTACGTGGGAAAATGATTATAAAGAAATCACCCAAAAAATCAGATCCCAGCTTCTTGAATTGGCAAATGCTGCAAACGGAGAGTATACGGCTGTACTTATGCAAGGAAGCGGTTCGTTCGTTGTAGAATCTGTGCTGACGACCGCACTTTCAAAAACCGATAAAGTGCTGATCATAACGAATGGCGCATATGGAAAACGGATTGTGAAAATGGCAGAGTGCATCGGATTGAATCATGCGGAATATGGCGTTGAGTATAATGAATTTCCAAAAGAAGCTGAAATTCGGAACATGTTACTGGATGATAGTGACATCACACATATTGCCATGGTTCATTGTGAAACGACGACAGGGATTTTGAATCCGATAGAAATGGTTTCGAAGATATCAAAGGAACAAGGGAAAACCTTGATCATTGATGCGATGAGCAGCTTTGGCGGAGTTGAGATGAATGTGCCTGAACTCGGAATTGATTATTTGATCAGCAGTGCAAATAAATGCATTCAAGGTATCCCAGGTTTTGGTTTTGTCATCGCAAAGCTTGATAAATTGTTGGCTTGTGAAGACAATGCCCGCAGTTTGTCCCTTGATTTATATGATCAGTGGAAAGAAATGGACAAGGATGGGAAATGGCGTTTCACATCTCCGACACATGTAGTGGCTGCGTTCGCTAAAGCGTTGGAAGAATTGACGGAAGAAGGGGGCATTCCAGCTAGATTCGCCCGCTATAAAAATAATAATGATAGGCTGAGGGAGCTGATGGGTAAATTGGGCATTCGTACATATATCTCACCTGATAAACAATCGCCCATCATTACAACATTCCTTTTTCCTAGTGAAACCTTTGATTTTGAGGACTTTTACTACTTTATCAAAGAGAGGGGTTACGTAATTTACCCCGGAAAGCTGACTGACATAGATACATTCCGAATCGGCAATATTGGCGAAATCCATGAAGAAGATATCGAGGAACTTGGCAAAATCGTAGAAAAATATATGAAAGTGGTGACAGGATGAATAAGGTAGAGGGAATCATTTTGGATTGGGCTGGAACTGCTGTGGATTTTGGATGTTTTGCGCCAGTGAATGTTTTTGTGGATATTTTTAAGAATGCTGGACTGGACGTGACGATGGAAGAAGCAAGAGCTCCGATGGGCATGCTGAAAATCGACCATATTCGTGCGATGCTGACCATGCCAAGGATATCTTCGTTATGGGAAGAACAATATGGAAGGCCATTCAATGAGGAAGATGTTGAAAAACTATATGCTGAATTCGAACCGGCACTGATGATGTCATTGGCGGATTATACAGATCCCATTCCAGGGGTTATCGAGACGGTGCAAGCATTAAGAAATCGCGGCCTGAAGATTGGGTCGACAACGGGATATACGGATACAATGATGGAGGTTGTCGTAGCAAATGCTTTGAAAAAAGGGTACCGGCCGGATTTCCATGTAACCCCGGATGCAACCCATTCAATTGGAAGGCCTTATCCTTACATGATATATCGGAATATGGAAGAATTGAAGTTAACGGCATCAAGGAAGGTAGTGAAGGTAGGGGATACCATTTCCGATATGAAAGAAGGAGTGAATGCTGGGGTATGGACGGTCGGAGTCATTGTCGGAAGCTCCGAGATGGGATTGAGTTTGAATGAGTATACAAGTTTACCAGAACTTGATAAACAAAATCTCATCTCTAAAACGGCAGACACCTTTATGAAAAACGGTGCCGACTTTACCGTCAAAACGATCGAGGAATTACCTGAACTCATAGATACCATCAACCTTCTTATATCAGAAGGGAAGAGACCTCGTTCAAGCTAACTCCCAGTGCCAAAAAAAAGTGCAGCATCTCTTTCACCCATGAGTGGGGATGAGGGATGCTGCACTTTTTCACTTTTGGACTGGGTTCTATCTCGATTCTCTTTATTTCTTTTCACAAGGGTGAGGATTGACTTACTACATCAATCTTTTCGTTAGATAACCATTCGATAGATTAATCCAGTAATGACCTGTATGTCTCATACCGACAATAGTCGTGTCTAAGCTGCATTTTTATCTTATTTTCAAGCATCCTGGCTTTTTAAATCTACATCATAATTTTCTTCGATTTTCAATTGTGGTGGCTGTTTTTTAAGTCCCTTTGTCAATACAAGTAAATAAATGAAGCCTATTATTAACCAACTTACTCCAAGTATTTTTGAGTGCACATCAAGATTCACAAGTAGTAAAATATCAAGAGCAGCTCCAATAAGAGGAACAAATAAATATAAGATAGTTCCTTTTACCGAACGTTCTCTATTTCTAATATAATAATGAGCAATTACGGCAATATTAACACAAGTATACGCAAGAAACGCCCCGAAATTAATGAATGATGCTACAAGATCTAAACTTAAAAATAAAGCAAGCAAAGAGACAGAACTAATGATCAGGATATTATTTACGGGTGTTCTATATCTCGGATGCAGGGTGCCAAAGAACTTTTTAGGAAACTGTCCATCTCGCCCCATCGTATAGAGGACTCGTGATGCACTTGCCTGGGACGACATGGCACTACCCAATACAGCTAATGCGTAAAGCGCAAGATATATTGAGTACATCGCCTTTCCACCAACAAGTTTAATAATTTCGTAGGCAGCCGAATCAGGATTATTAAATGTGTTATATTCTGGCCATACAAGATATGAGAAATATGCAACACTTGTAAAGATTAAACCACCACCAAGAGTAATTAAAATAACAGCTCGGGGAATCGTTTTCTTAGGGTTCACTGTCTCTTCAGCAAACGCTGTAACTGATTCAAATCCAAGGAAACAAAAGCATAATAAAGCTGCTCCAGCTATTGTATAAGAAAAGGGTTCTTTCGAATTATAGAATGGCTCAAGAGATAAAAGAGTTGCCGTGCCTTCGCCCATAAAAATTTCCTTAATGGAAAAACCTATAAAGATAAGGATAAAAAGTAAAGCGAAAATCGTTATGAATGCGTTTACATTTGTAGCAAACTTCAATCCTTTAATATTAATAAAAGTGACGAGCACCAGCATACCTGCAATCCAGATGTAACTTGGAATTGTAGGAAAGGCTGCTGAGAAAAATATACCAAATACTAAGTAATTTACCATTGGCATAAATAAATAATCCATTAAGATTACCCATCCGACAAGAAATCCAACAGAGGGATTGATCGATTTTTGCGTATAAACATAAGCAGAACCGGAAGATGGAAACGCAATTGCCATTTTCCCATAACTGTAAGCAGTAAACATCATTACCACTAGAGCAACAATCATTGCCCCCGGAACCATACCGTGGGAAATATTAGCCGCAATACCATACGTAGTAAAAGCTGTGGTTAACCCCATAAATGAAAAACCAAACAACACAACTGGAATGAGTGTCAGTGTTCGATCTGTTTTCCTTAAATTTGACATGTAAAATACTCTCCTCTTTTACCTGATTTAACCTTTTACAAGAAGTGGGATCTATATTATTACGTCCATAGCTTTTTTAATACGTGGTTTTCTAGTAATCATAAAAGAGTCAGAAAGATGCTAGGGAGCCTGCTTTGAATTATCCATGAATTTGTTGTGTAGAACTTATCTCCCCATTCCTCGTAGAGAATTCCGTCTGCAGAATGACAAAGATAATTCATTGGAATGTATATTATATCTTATATAATTCCTGCAAAAGTTTTCTCGCTGGCATCTTTCCTGACTCCTGGAAATTCTTTAGTAGCGATTTGTTCAATAACTTGTATACTGATTTCTAATCAATAGAAATGAAACGTAGAATATGAGATGACCTAAGGACGCTTTATTATTTGGACAATAGTAACTCCGTTTTTATATCTGTATAAGGCATGTTATGATTGATCCCAACTTCGTGATGAACAATTTCACCGTTCAAAGTGCTGATACAATTTCTTACTATTGCATCATTTACTACAACCTCTTTCAAACCATTATTCGCAATGTTCATAATATATGGGCCGGTTGTCATCAACATCATGTTTGTCGAGGTTTGTGGACATAGAGCAGGCATATTCGGGACACAGTAATGTAGGACTTCTTGTTCGTAGTAAACTGGATCCTCTAAAGTCGTATAACGTGAGGTTTCAATTATACCCGTTCCTGCAATATCAATAATAATAGAATTAGGTTTCATCTTACTGACCATCTCTCGTGTTATGAGAGATTCGGTTACCCCTGGCATCGGATAAATTGTATTAATTAAAACATCACTTTGAATAAGTTCTTCGAACATCATATCTTTATCCCAACACAAAATGTCCACCTGTGGCAACTGATCGTTCAAATAATCAATGCGTTTCATTGATGCTTCCATGATTGTTACATTCAATCCAAGACCCACAGCAACTTGCGCAGTATTGAGTCCAGCATTGCCACCACCAAGTATGAATACTTTGCTCGACGGTAAACCGGCCAGTTTCCGGAGAAGTATTCCTTTTCCACCATAACCATATTGAGCATATTTGACTGCTTCAAGCATTGCTAATGTTCCTGCAATTTCACTCATTGGTTTGATCGTAGGTCTAGTCCCATCAGGTAAAACGATTAACTCCATTGATAATGAAATTGCTTTTTTATCTAGTAATGCCTGTGTCATTTCATGATTTACATCTTCCGCCAAATGAAACCATGCCATTATCATTTGATTTTCTCTAAGAAGGCCGTATTCATAGGGTTGAAGTTCCTTTACTTTAACAACAAATTCTGCCTTCTCATAAATTTCGTCAATCGTGTTTACTATTTTTGCTCCAGCCAAAACATATTTTTCGTCACAAAAACCACTAGCTTCACCTGCCATGCTTTGTATTAGTACTTCATGACCGAAAGCTGTTAATTTTTTTACCCATGTTGGATTTAATCCCACTCTAGTCTCTGCAGTTTTTAATTCTTTAGGAACTCCTACTATCATTGTTCATTCTCCTTTTTAATTGCATTTAATTTATTGAACATTCTAAAATCTTACAGGGAAATGATAACCCTTTCATTAGACACGAGGTTAAATTTATATTAGTTTTTTTTTAACCAAGCACTTTCGGTCATCTTGAACTTTTATGAATACAGCATTGGTGAAAAAGTGAAAATTTTTCATTGTTTATCTAATATTTTGGTCGTTTTAAGTTTCAGTAATCCACCGTTCATTCGCACATATAACTGATGAAATACGGTGTAAATGGATACCATTATGAAAGATTCTCAGGTTGATTAAGGTATTTCATCAAAGCAGGTAAAAGAACGTACTTATAGACACCGGCCGTATTACTTGGGGGTAAACAGAGAAAGGGATCCATATTTTATGGGCTTAGACATTCTAGTATAGTTATAATAAGATGATACAGCTAACAATTATTAAATGAGGAGGTACATATGCTTACAGTACAAGATGTTCTTAAGCGCCCACTCTTTTCAAAGACGGAGGTAGTTGCGGGGGCAAACGGGTTGCACCGTCAAGTCAAATGGACACATGTCCTTGAAATTCCGTTTTTTGATGATACCATCTTTCAGGGAGGGGAACTGATACTCTCCACCGGATTTGGCTTTGAATGGAGAGACTCCTCTAATACTTCATTTTTGTTAAATCTTATCGAACGCAACGCCTCATGTTTATGTATAGAACTTGGACACTACTTCGAAAAGGTCCCTAAAGAAATGATCGAGATGGCAAATGAGTATAACTTTCCGATTATAATTTTCAAAGAATTCATAAATTTCGTCGAAATAGCGCAGGATCTACATTCGTTTTTCATTAATGCTCATCATGAGAAGTTGATTACATTAAATTCAATTTCAAGAGAATTCCATTCATTGTCACTCACTACTCATGGGTTATCCAATATTTTAAAGTTGTTGCAACAGAAGACAGAAGCACCAATTATCTATCTTCCTATAGAAGGAACACCTTTTTCGATTCCAGGATTGAAAAATGAATTTATGGAACAGCTACTTCAAACCATTTATGAAGATAAAGAACACTGGCACGACCGAATTACAAATGATTCGCCCGTTGAATGGAAGGCATTAAACCATACTATTCTTCTCCAACCGATCGGAGCAATGGATCAAATCTGGGCGTACCTTGTTATGGTTTTAGATCGTGAATCGGATGAATTTGATTTCCTAATCCTTGATCGTGCTTCTCTAGCAATCTCACAAGACTTATTGCGTAAACATTATTTGGATGAAAAACGATTACGTTTAGAATCTACATGGCTAAATGATTTACTTTATAGACGCATCAATAATGAGGAACAAGCAAGGGGATTTATTTCGTTAAAATCTAAGCACGCTTCTATACGTTATCGAATTGCAATCATTGATATCGAAGATGTTTTTCATCCGACTTCATTAAGTTTATCGGATGAAGAAAATGAATCTGCTATTTATCATTATTCTTTAAAAATTCGATCTGGGTTCGCAAAATATTCTTTTACACCCTATATCACATCAATAAGAAATCAGATTATTGTATTAGCTATTGATCTTGGAACTGCCGATTCCTCTAAGGCGCGCATCTTGAAAGTGATCGAAACCTTGCTATATGTTAGAGAAGGTGAATCTAGTCAAATCCGTATAGGCGTTGGGCGACAATACCAGTTACTTTTGGATGCTCATAATGGTTATCGAGAAGCGCAGTTAGCTTTAAATTATCGTACGTTTTCAACAAGTGCCTTTTACGAAGACCTTGGAATCTTTCGGCTGATTCAATTAATTCAGCATGATCAAGATACAGCCCATTTTATTGAAGACTATCTCTCTCCTTTAATATCCTATGATAAGGAATATGGAACTGAATTGCTTCTGACTTTAACGAAATACTTTGAGTTTGATCGCTCAAAGAAGCTTACGGCTCAAAAATTGCATATTGTAAGACAAACACTCTATCATCGGATGGAAAAAATAAAAAAGATTCTTGATTTTGATTTTGATATGCCTGAGAACAGATTAAACGTTGAAATGGCTTTGAAAGCATATCAACTTATACAACAAGGGGGAGTACTTACGAAGTAGTTATCAACCGCCACAATCACGGGGTGCATAGCAACGTGTTCCACAATATCTCTTGTCTACTTTCTAAGATTAATTATACGAAAAGAAAAAACTCTCTATACGGTTGTAGCTATTTCACTGGATGTGCCCTCTGAGGAGAACAAATCTTGGATTGGATTTAATCAGAATGCAACGAACAGATATATTGAACACTTTATTAAAACGAGTCAACTTTTCTAATATAGTAAAAACGGGCATATGATAAGAGAGCTATCCTGTTAAACTACTTTATCTATGAATAAAGCAGGTTAATTTTTAACATTACACCAATACCCTTACTCCATTTTCAACCTAATTTTTCATTCTAATGGTAATACTCCATTTATCATTCATACGTTCTTAATGAATGGTAAGTTTTAGTGATTGGAAATAAACAACTCTGTTGATTTTTAAAATGAACAGAGTTTTTTAATAAATCCATATTGTAAAAAGTGAGAAAAGAGTGTACGATTAAATGAGAATGATAATCAATCACACTTGATTACCGAGGAGTGGACGTAAATGGATCAGCAAGATTTATTTGATGTAACGGTTATTGGAGGCGGGCCAGCAGGCCTTTACTCCACTTTTTATAGCGGACTTAGAGAAATGAAAGTTAAACTGATTGAATACCAGCCACAGCTAGGCGGGAAAATTCATGTTTATCCAGAGAAAATGATTTGGGATGTAGGAGGGCTGACGCCCACTACGGGGGAAAAATTAATTGAACAGCTCGTGGAGCAGGGGTTAACATTCAATCCAACGGTCGTGTTGAATGAAAAAGTGGAATCGATCACACGTAATGAGGAAGGTATATTCGTTTTACATACAGCATCAGGTCAAAAGCACTTTTCCAAAACGATCATTGTCGCAGTCGGCGGTGGAATCCTGAATCCGCAAAAGTTGGAAATAGACGGTGCAGAAAGGTTTGAAGTCTCCAATTTAAACTATACCGTGAAGTCTTTCAATCGTTTCAAGGATAAAACGGTGATCATTTCAGGCGGCGGGAATTCTGCAATAGACTGGGCAAATGAATTGGAGCCCATCGCCAAAAAGGTGTATCTGACATATAGGAAAGATAGTTTAGCAGGTCATGAATCACAAGCGAAACAATTGATGGAAAGCTCTGCGGTTTGTTTCTTGAATACCACGATCACAAAATTGATCGCTTGCGCTGATCATGAATCAATTGAACATGTTGAACTGACGAATCATGAAACGGGCGAGGTATCTTACTTGCCAATCGATGAAGTCATCATCAATCATGGTTATGAGCGTGATACATCGCTGCTTCGAAATAGTAAAGTGGATATTGCCATAGTCGACAATTATTATATTGAAGGTACTTCCGCCAGTGAATCCTCGATGGATGGAATATACGCTGCCGGTGATATCCTAAAGCACGAAGGTAAATTGAACTTAATAGCAGGTACCTTCCAAGATGCAGCAAACGCCGTAAACAAGGCAAAGCAATATATCCAGCCTGACGCTAACGGAGTGGGCATGGTCTCTTCACATAATGAAGTCTTTAAAAAGCGCAATAGGGAATTGATCAAAGAAATGATGAAGAAACCGGCTGGGGTCCTTTAAAGGGAAACGAAAACTGAAATCTGGTTCGAAATGTCTCACCCCCGAACCATGATGATAAAACAAGACTTGTTTATCCTTCATGGTTTACTTTTTTATGGATGGAATCCCATTGGATTTCTGAAAACAGCTGGAACTTCTTCGGATTTTTCTAAGTCTAAAAGCTCCAGGGCCTCATGGGCCCTGGAGCTTTTAGCATCTTCCACATTATAAAGATTCTTTGATGACCTTCTTGTAATGGAATACGGATAGGATTGCGAAAATCGAGTACAATGCCGTGTATAATGCCATTACGATGATCATCGGTGTCCAAACTTCGGTACCGAATAAGAACCATCCTGATTGGACTGCGAAATAACTGTGAAGCAGTCCGACGACTAAAGGAATGCCGAAATTGAAAATTTGTTTTGCTTGGATTCCCCTTAGTAAGTCACCTCGCGTGAATCCCAGTTTTCTTAAGATGGTATAATTGGATTTTTCACCTTCACTTTCATCCATTTGTTTGAAATATAGGATACAGCCGGATGTGATGAGGAAGGTTAACCCCAAGAAGCCGACGATGAACATGATAAGACCCATGTTCTTCTTCTGGGTGTTGAACATTTCAAATTGGGAATCATTCACATGTTCTTCTTTAAAACTCATTTTATTGAATAGATCATTCGCTTTTTCAACTTCAGCTTCATCCTTCACATCAATGCCGATATTTACAGATGATACTTTTTGGATTTTCGGGTCGACATCCTTCTTCAAACGGTCGAATATCGTTTGGTCTACAATGGCAACGGGTAATCCGCCGTTCGTGAAGTAATAGGACACGAAGGTATCATCATTCAATCCCATATATGTTTGCGGAATCACTTCGTGTTTGCCCTTCAGTTCAATCTTTCCGGAATCCTTCAAGGACATGACCTTCTCCATCATATTACTGTATCCGCTGAAAAGGGTCTCATCTTCAGCGAGGTTGATTCCTTTAACGGATTCATCACTGATGACAGGAACGGTCATGATGTCCGGATCAAAGTTCACACCTTCCAAGCTAGTCTCCATTATTTCCTTTACATTGACATCCACTTGAATGACATCAATCATCTTTTCGTCGTAATCAATTTTACTGTCTGATAAAGCTTCTTTGAATGCATCCGCATCTCCCTTATCCGTCATGGAAAAATCGGTGGGGATACTGCTTTGTGCCATTTTCTCCGCTGAGTAGTAGGAGATATAGCTTAATGATAATAACCCAATCGCCAAAGCCGAAACGGTCGTGATGATCGTCAATAATATCGCATTCGATTTCATCCGGAACATGATGGATGAAAGGGACAATACTTCATTGATGTTCAAATAGCCATTTTTCTTTTTACGGACGATATTAAAGATGAAGCTTACGGATCCTTTATAGAATAGGTAAGTACCGATGATGACGGATGCCAAAATGAAGATCATGGCCATAAAAAGCTCGGTCATCTCTGAAAAGGCTCCATCGAATAACTTGGATGAAACGACATAGCCGGCAATGATCAGGATAATTCCGAATATCCCGATGATCATTTCGAGCATCGAAACCTTTTTCACTTTTCCTTCCGTCATTGAAGTCACCCTAAATAATGATAGGATGGTCTGCCTTTTAATGAAGGCATAATTCATCAACATGATGAAAAGATAGATGGCGCTAAAAACGAGAATGGTTTGAACAAGCGGCTGAAAAGAAAATTTAAGGGTCGCGATCGCCTGGACACCCATTATTTTAAATAATATCATGATGATCAATTTTGAAGCGGCAAACCCTACAAAGATTCCCAGGAATACGGAACAGAAATACAGGATCAGGTTTTCCACACTTAGGATACGGAATATCCTGTTCTTGGTCATGCCGATCAATTGGAATAAGCCAATTTCTTTACTGCGTCTTTTTATGAAAATGCTATTGGCATATAAAAGGAATATGGAAACAATCGCAACAAGCAGGATCGATGCAGCCTTGATGGAGGCGGCCCCTTTCACCGTACCCTCCGCTTCATCCAGCGATGGGTCATATTGCAAGGTGACAAAAGCAAAGTAAAGGGAAGCGCTGAAGACCAGGGCAAACACATACAGATAATAGTTCTTCAGATTCTTCTTCAGATTTCGAAAGATGAGTTGATTAATGCTCATTTTGAACCCCTCCCAATACACCTTGTGTTTTCATGATGTCCTTGAAGAAGGTTTGCCTGGATTCCTCACCTTTATTCAATTGTGTATAGATTTGTCCATCTTTAATGAAAATGACTCGGCTGCAATAACTGGCGGCCACTGGATCATGGGTTACCATGATGATGGTCGCTTTGCGCTTTCGATTCATTTCGCTCAGTTTGTTCAGTAAATCGGATGCTGATTTGGAGTCAAGCGCCCCAGTCGGTTCATCCGCAAATATGATGCTTGGATCATGGATGAAAGCCCGTGCTGCAGACGTACGCTGTTTTTGGCCACCGGAAATTTCATTTGGGTATTTATCCTTCACTTCATATATGCCCAGTTCTTTCGCTACGTTTTCAAACTTTTGTGCCGCTTCATTTTTGGGTGTTTTTGTAATGGATAAAGGCAGAAGGATATTTTCTTTGACAGTCAGTGTGTCCAATAAGTTATATTCCTGGAAGATGAAGCCTAGATGGTTCTTCCGGAATTCGGCCAAGTTCTTTTCTTTCATACCTGAAATCTCTTTTCCATCGATCGTAATGGTGCCGTTGCTGATTTTATCGATCGAGGAAAGGACATTCAGCAAAGTCGTTTTTCCTGAACCGGATGCACCCATGATACTTACGAATTCACCTTCTTGTATGCTTATATCGAGACCCTTTAATACTTCTTGTTTATTGAATTTATTACCATAGCTTTTATGGATTTTTTTCGCTTCTAATATATTCATTTGGATACACTCCTTTTTTTCTATATCCTCATTATAAAAGGCCATGTATTTCTTTTCCTTCGTTTGGACGAACAAAGAATAAAAGCATGTGACATTTTTGTCACATGCTTGTGATATTCACGAATTCATTTCTTTTTGGGAAGGTCAAGGTAACGGTCGTTCCCATTCCAAGCTCTGATTTTACGTCAATGGAGATGAATAGGGACTCTGCTGCATTCTTGGTTAAATATAAACCCATGCCAGTTGCAGCCGTGTCACGATGATTCGTCGTGGATGTAAATCCTTTATCAAATATGCGGGATAAATCCTTTGGGTCGATGCCCCGTCCAGAATCTTTCACTTCAAGAACCGTTTGTTCAGCTTGTTCATGGCTATATATCGTGATATCGGAGTTTTCACTGTATTTAATGGAGTTAGTCAAGAGCTGCCTCATAATGAAGGCCAGCCATTTGGCATCACTTAGCACTTCGGTAACATCCAATTGTATATCGAAGCCGATGCCTTTTTGAATGCACCATGATTGCAACGTTTTAATCTCATCAAAGATTATTGTTTCCAAATCTGTATTTTCAATATACAAATCATTTTCAATGAAAGGCATGCGCCTTTGATGGAGCTGCTGATCAAGTAGGAGGTGAATGCGTAGCCACTCATAAGTCAAATGGGATTTCAGCAATTCATCATCCAAGCGGTCAATCATTAAATGCATCGCCGTCAATGGTGTTTTCACTTCATGAATCCAAGATAATAATTCATCCTTCTCCTGCTCTAAAGTCATTCGGCCAATTGATGCGGATTGCTTCAATATTTCGGTTTGGTTAATGATGCTGTTTTCTATGATTTTTTCGAAAGGGCTTTCCGGTTCGGCTATATTCGTAATATCCAGGTTGTCTTCCCGCGCTTCTAAACTTTTATAGAAAAATGTTTCTTTTTTATAGCGGAATATCAAAAACATACTGAATATGAGCAACGATAAAAAAACAATATACAGTATGGGTTTTAACGGAATGGCCGAATCAAGATAAGCGACAAAGATGATGAATAGATGAAGCAGTATGTAGAATGTGATCCAGCTGAACCTTTCCACGAGATATTTTCTGATCATGCGTTTGCCTCTTCCACGGCGATATAGCCCTGTCCGACCTTCGTTTCGATAAAATGCCCTAAACCCAGTTCATCCAACCTCTTCCGTAAACGGTTCACATTCACTGTAAGGGTGTTATCGCTTATGAAACGTTTGTCATCCCATAAGCTATTGATCAATTCCTCCCGGCTTACAATCTTGTTTTTCTGTTCAATAAGCTTTTTCAAGATGAAAATTTCATTTTTCGTCAATTCGATTGAGCCAGTCTCGGCCGATACCGTGTTCTTCTCGTAATCCACTGTTGCACCGCACCAGGTTTTCAATTCGATCTTTTCGGTATTGTAATTATATACCCGGCGGAGGGTGGCCTGTATTTTTGCGATGAGTACATCGAAATGAAAAGGCTTCTGGATAAAATCATCGGCTCCAAGCTGCATGGACATCACCATATCGGTCGGATGATCCCGTGATGATAAAAAGATGATGGGAACATTGGAATGGGCCCGGATCATTCTGCACCAATGAAACCCATCAAACTTCGGCAACTGTATATCAATGATGACCAAATCAGGCTTTATGTCCGTGAATTCCTGAACCACTTTACTAAAATCCCCAATACCGTAAATATCATAAGACCATTGCGCCAATCTATCTTTAATTTCATTGAATAACGTCGTATCATCTTCTATCAATAGTAGTTTAAACAAAGGTTTCACCGCACTTTCCAGCTTTTTCTTAAAAGTATATAGTAAAACCTTTTTAGGTTCTATAGGAGGGAGGAAACGGGAGCTGAAATAGCCTGTCCATCGTTACAAAGAACGCATCAACTCTAAAATATTACTTGTTGTATGTAAACCATTATTATATTAGAATTGACAATAACGAATGAAGGAAGTGAATTTATGTCTGCTATTCCTAATTGCCCTGCATGTAATTCAGAATATACATACGAAGACGGAAGTCTTTTTGTTTGCCCAGAGTGCGCCCATGAGTGGACGATGGAATTGGAAACTGAAAATAATGATCAAAAGACTATTAAAGATGCAAATGGAAATGCTTTGAATGATGGTGATACCGTGACGGTAATCAAAGATCTTAAAGTGAAAGGGAGCTCATCCGTTTTAAAAATGGGCACAAAAGTCAAAAGTATCCGTTTAGTTGATGGAGATCATGATATTGATTGCAAGATCGATGGTTTTGGTGCAATGAAATTAAAATCCCAATTTGTTAAAAAGGTATAGTGAACTTATATAACGAATGAAAGAACGGTCTAATCTATTGATTAGACCGTTCTTTTTTATGAGATTGGATACTCAATTAATAAACTTTGTCACCGTTAAAGATTGAATTCTTAACGACCACATAATCCACGTTCCGGATGGCTTCCAACTTGGTTCCTCCGGCATAAGAAATGGAAGACTGAAGATCTTGTTCCATTTCTTTCAACGTATCTTCCAAAGATCCTTTGTGCTCGACAAACATCTTTTTGCCTTCAACGTTTTTCTTTTCACCTTTTTGGAATTCAGAAGCTGAACCAAAGTATTCTTTAAAGGCCTTTCCATCTTTCTCGATCGTTTGACCTGGAGATTCTTCATGTCCAGCAAATAATGAACCGATCATGACCATGGAAGCTCCGAATCTAACTGATTTAGCTATATCACCGTTTGTGCGAATGCCGCCGTCAGCTATGATTGGCTTGCTAGCCGCTTTTGCACACCAGCGAAGTGCAGCTAATTGCCAGCCGCCCGTTCCAAATCCAGTCTTGATTTTAGTGATGCATACTTTCCCTGGTCCAATGCCTACCTTTGTTGCATCGGCACCGGCATGTTCTAATTCCCGTACCGCTTCCGGAGTTCCCACATTTCCTGCAATGACAAAACTTTCAGGTAAATGTTTTTTAATATGCTGTATCATCTTTATCACGGCATTGGAATGACCGTGTGCAATATCTATCGTAATGAATTCAGGCACAATATTGTCTTCTGATAATTGTTGAATGAATCCGTATTCTTCTTCTTTAACGCCGACACTGATGGACGCGATTAACTCACGTGCATGCATATCTTTAATGAAAGTCAGTCGTTTTTCTGGTTCAAAACGATGCATTACATAGAAGTAACCGTTTTCAGCCAAGTAAATCGCAATCTTTTCATCAATGATCGTTTGCATATTGGCAGGTACAACAGGTAACTTGAAAGTATGTTTACCCAAAGTAACGGATGTATCACATTCCGAACGGCTATTTACTACACATTTTGCAGGAATTAATTGAATATCTTCATAATCAAACACGTTTTCCATACTATGCACCTCTATATACGAATATTTTTGTCATTTTATATAAAAATTGTTCGCCCCATTAGGTAATGTACATCATTTTTATCAGTAAGTCAAAATTTTTAATGGTTTTATTTTGTGTCACTTCAGAAAAGTTATGACAAATTGATAAAGAGAAGGGTAAATCGAACGTATGCCATCGTATAAATAATGATAGAGGAAACCGATATTTGGCTGTATGAAACGCTCAGTGGAAAATTGGATTTTACAAAAATGCCAGAAAAACATGTCTGTTATTTCTAACTGGATAGTAACGAGTTCTCAAAATAGTAAAAGCTAGACACTTTAGAAATGAGTGTCTAGCTTTTTAGTCTATTCAGCTCAGGTGGAAGGGATTATAATACCGATGATTTTATTTCTTGTATCTGCTTGATATGCCTTTGTTCATGTAAGGATAATAATTCAATCCATTGATCCAAAGAGAGGTCCCCGAACAGGGGATGCTTGGCTTTCTTTCTATTCAAGATGATATCTGAATCCATATCGTAAAGAACCTGTAATAACCGATCCCTTGATTCTGCCAGTAAATCCATAAGGCTCGATAATTGAAATGGGGCTTTTGAGGGTGAAATGATATCAGGGGTTGCGAATTTCTTTGTTCTATTAGTAACCAAGTAAATGTTTTTTTGGATGATATTATTAAAGTCCCTTTCCTGAATGCCATTTGCTATAGCTTCTGTAAATACCTGTTCAGTAAGATATAAATGATGGCAAATTTGGGCGATGGTCCATACTTCAGGTGCTGGCCTATGGTGGAGCATTTTTTCATCCAATTGCGTAACTTCCTCTATTAACTGGTTTCTTGATTCGAATAGTAAATCATACTCGATAAAATTCATGGGAACTCCCCTTTTGTGACACCCCCATTTGAAAGCATCACTGATTTTTTTATATAGAAAAAACAAAGGGATATCGACTGCATAAAAACTAGGACATACGATGAGGGAACTAATTAAATAATACACTGATTTAAGTGGATTCATGATTTGTTTTCAATGTTGGGTTATGGGTGCTTTTGCAGAAGTGACACTATGCATCTAAGATGGCTTCGATTTGAGTAAGAGTGAAGAAAAGGCATATTTCATGGGTAAGGACATTGTTTAATAATCGGCTTTAATGTTGTCTTGAGGAAGAAATGCAGAGCTGAGGTCAGATCAGTACTTACAGGGACTATATCTTTTCTGGAGCGTTGATACCCTATCATGCCTATGCATAAAAGTTAAATTTATGCCTGCAATCTGAATGTTGAGCTTCAAAAACTAGAATGCGACTCTAGGGCTTTCTCTGGTAAATCCAGAAATGTAAGTTGGCATTCAAAAGGGAAAAAGAAACTATTAGAAGCTAAGCATTGGAATTGATTATATCTGAAGTATAGCACAGTTAATATTTTCCTAGAAATGATTATATGAAAAAAGACGGAAGGTTTACTCATCGTCATTTTGCTTTTTAGATGGAAACGATTATCAAAAGTTGCGAACCGAATGGGGAACTTTTAAACTGTAGATAGCCAAAATGAAATGGGATGGGTGAATGCCGATGGCTAAAACAATAGTTGAAAAACTGAATTTACATAAATATGAACGGGTGGCAGTCTTGGATTTGCCAGCCGGGGCGGATTATTTAGCGGAGCTTCCGGATTACGATACAGAGCTTACTGAAAGAGCGTATGATCTTATATTTGCCTTTGTATTGGATATGGATTCCTTAAAAGGAATCGTGGATAAGGTGATCGAGAAAAATCATTTGAGTAAAAACGGCTATATCTATTTGGCATATCCCAAGAAGGGGAATAAAGAATATGCCACATTTATTCATCGTGATGATTTGATGCAAGGCCTGGGTACGGATGAAAGCGGTTATGTTGGATCGAGTGACATGAAGTTTGCACGTATGGTGGGATTGGATGATGTCTTTACGGTAGTCGGACTGAAAGAAGATTCGGAAAATAGAAACCGTCCATCTACCAAAGCAAGCCAATCAGTAGATGATTATATCGAAATGATTCAGGAAATTGAGAAAGATTTGCAGGAATCCCCTGAATTGCTTGCGTTCTATCAAGCACTTACCCCAGGGTACCGTAAAGATTGGGCCCGCTACGTGTATAGTGCGAAACAAGAGGCGACCCAAGTGAAACGGCGCCAGGAAATGAAATTGATTCTAGGAGAGGGATACAAGAGCAGGGATTTATATCGAAGAAAGAAATGAGGGTGGAGGAATGTCTTCCTTTCTCTTTTTGTTTCTTGTCATGTTCATCCTATCAAAAGCATATACTAGACCGAATCAAAACTTAAATCGTAATAATTATGATTTGTGAGGGTGGTTGAACATGCTTTTGAAACGATACACGGGCAATTTGCTGTTATTGATTCTATTGTTTTTGCTGCTAGCGTTCTTTTTTCTAGGCGATGTGTTCATTCCAAAAGCGATTGATTTCTCGGGCTATCCGATGCTTCACTCTGTGCTCGTCGTGTTTTTGGGTTTGTTTTTAGAATCGATTCCTTTCTTGTTCCTGGGTGCCATTGCATCTTCATTCATTCAGTTGTTCATCAGTGAAGAAATCATTCAGCGAATGATACCAAAACGACCCCTGACGGCTATTTTTGCTGCGATAGGGGCAGCACTGATCATTCCGGTCTGCGAATGTGCGATCATACCGGTCGTACGGAGATTGATTCAAAAGGGTGTCCCGGTCCATGCAGGTGTTGTCTTGCTTGTAACTGCTCCAATATTGAATGTCATCGTGTTCGGCTCAACTTATTATGCGTTCCAAAATAATCCGTCCATTCTATATGGAAGAATCATTCTTTGTGTCTTGACCGCCGTGATCGTAGGTTTATTCGTTTATATATTCAGTACTAAAGATGTGGTGAAAGAGGAGAAGGTGGAACTGGTTCATGGGCATGAACATGATTTTCGGTCAACTAAATGGACAAGCTTCATTGATCATACTTCACAGGAATTTTTTATGGTCGGCAGATACTTTATCATCGGGGCTTTGTTTGCCAGTATATTTCAAGTGATTATGGATCGGACCGTACTGGCCGATATTGGTCAGGCGCCGATAAAAGGCACGGCGTTGATGATGGGGATTGCGTTTGTGCTTTCACTCTGTTCGTCAGCTGATGCATTCGTTGCCGCCTCCTTTTCCCATAGTTTTTTACCAGGTTCGATTCTGGGTTTCCTAGTATTTGGGCCAATGCTGGATTTGAAAAATGTCCTGATCATGATGTCCTGTTTTAAACGGAGCTTTGTCGTCACATATGTCTTGCTTGTTTTCGCAGTCGTCTTCAGCCTATGCCTGATTGCAGGCGGATTGATCAGTAAGGGGGGCTTCTGATGAAATGTTTTTTTATCCAAAGACTAGAGGGATTACTGCTGCTTGGACTGGGCCTCATGATTTTTAAATTGTATGTTTCGGGACATTTAACGAAATTGATTGCACCCAAAATGGTTCCATATGCATTGGCGGCTCTTTTTGCTTTTTTAGTGATCAGTCTTCTCCGTCTAAAAAAACAAAAACAGGGTACACATCATTGTAATTGCGAATCGAATGGAGAGTCTTCCTCGTCCGCGTTGGTCCTGAAATATAGTTTGTTTTTCATTCCGATCCTTCTCGGCTTCACCTTGACCGATTTTACATTAAGCGGTGAAGTGCTGGCAAAAAGAGGGATGGCGAATCAGCAGCCACAGAAGGTAAGTTCGTATGATACTGGGAAACATGTGAATGGGGATAAAATCACCGTTACGGATGATAATTACTTTGAGGTACTGGATGATTTGCTGAACAACCTCGATGCGATTGAGGGGAAAGAAATAGAGCTTTCGGGATTTATATATCGTGAAGATACTTTTACGGACAAACAAATGGCCATCTCCCGCCTCTCCATGTCCTGCTGTGTAGTCGATGCGACATTATACGGATATATGGTCAACGGGAATGTGGAGGGCATGAAGACGAATGATTGGTACACCATAACGGGTACATTAAAAAAAGGAAGCTATAAAGGTGAAGCCGTACCTGTGATCGATTTAAAAGAGTCGAAAAAAATAAAGGCACCGGAAGAAGCTTATTTATATGAAAATGTGCAAATCATTCAATAGGATTGGAAAACCCGGCAAAAGGACGGGTTTTCAGTTATAGAGGGTCTTATCTTGTATAGGCTCCAAGGAGGAAAGGAATGCACACCAAGATTTCTGGCAAAGGAATTCATTCAGATTTTATGAAATATAAGATCAACCTGCTTTAAACGATTAATATCGATTTGGAATATTGTTCCTTTTTAAGATGTGTGCTACAATACATGACAATTAGGAGTGGATGAAAATGAAAGAACGAAAAACCTTCATGAATTCACAACTTCATCATCATACAAAATAGCTTTGCTATCCGATCGTTAAAAAATCGTGGATAGGAAAGCTATTTATCATGAACCGTATTTGATTAGTAAGTTAATCAGATGCGGTTTTTTATTTTATCCAACGAATGGGAGGGGCTTTCATGAAAAAGATGGCTTATCAAAATGTAAAAGGGACACAGGATTATTTACCCCAAGAGGAAGAAATCCGGAATGAAGTGAAAAGGACGTTAGAAGAAGTGTTTCTGCTTTATGGCTGTAAGCCGATTGAAACACCGATCTTGAATCATGCCGGCTTACTCGCCTCGAAATATGGAGGAGGAGCGGAAATCTTAAAGGAAATGTACACATTGACCGATCAAGGAAAGCGGGAACTAGCGCTCCGTTATGACTTAACCATTCCATTTGCAAAGGTCATCGCGATGAATCCAGGAATAAAAAAGCCTTTTAAACGGTATGAAATCGGCAAAGTGTTTCGTGATGGACCGATTAAAACCGGGCGGTTCCGTGAGTTCACCCAGTGTGATGTGGATGTAGTCGGAGTCGAATCACAGGCAGCGGAGGCGGAACTGCTGATGATGGCGGCAGAGGTCTTCCGGAAGCTGAAATTGGACGTACGTATCCAATATAACAACCGGAAACTATTAGCGGGGATGCTTGAAGGGCTAGGTGTCCCCAAGGCGGAAATAGCTGATGTGACATTGACTTTGGATAAACTTGAAAAAATATCGATAAAGGGTGTCTCACTAGAGCTAGCGGGGAAAGGAGTCGATGAAGCGACGATCCAAGCCATCGAGAGTTGGCTGACTGAAGCGGAGACAATCGATTTGAATTACTTCAAAAGAATTGCAGTCACCAATATCACCCTTCAAAAAGGAGTGGAGGAATTATCGGAGTTAAAAGGGTTAGTGGATTATCTGCAACTGGGTGACATCTGCATCTTTAATCCGTTTTTAGCCCGGGGCCTTGAGATTTACACGGGAACGGTTTATGAAATCTTTCTTGCAGACGGCGAAATAAAATCGAGCATTGGAAGTGGAGGAAGATATGACAATGCAATCGGCGGGCTTGCTGGTACAAATGATAAAGTTTCGACAGTGGGCATATCTTTTGGTCTGGATGTGATTTTAACTGCATTGAAAGGTAAAAAAACAAAGATCGTTTCTGCTCCTGACTATTACATCATCCCGATGGGTATGGAAAAAGAAGCGTTGTCCGTGGCAAAAAAATACCGCCAAAAAGGTTGTAAAGTGGAAGTCGAATTATCAGGTAAAAAGGTGAACAAAGCATTGGAAAGGGCAGACAAAGAAGGAATTCAAACTGTCATGATCATAGGGGAAAATGAAGTGAAAGCAAATCTCATAAAAATCAAAGATATGAAAACCGGGGATGAGACGTCTCTTCCGTTCATATATTGAAGGTATACAATGATCTGTTGGGCACCTGAATCTCCCGGAAAAGCCCGGAAACCAGTTAATCCAATAACGAAAATAAGCCAGGAATTATCCTGGCTTTATTTTTTTCACTTTTTGGCGGAAAGCTCCTGGTTCATCAATGTAGTTTTTTTTCGTACCCCTGGTGAAATCGTCAATGAGATGATTCCGCATAAGAGTAATCCGACCCCGATCCATGACATGGGGGACAAGCTCTCGCCGACAAGGAAGACACCGAGAAGAGCGGCTGTCAGCGGCTCGGCGAGTGATAAGGAAACGGCTGTTGATGAAGGAACGGATAAAAGCCCTTTATTAAAAAATAAGTAGGCTGCTGCTGTAGCAAGAAGTCCAAGGTGAAGGCTGACGGCCATCCCGTTCGCTGTGCCGATCCAGCTGATATCCAGTATGAATAAAGCGGGTGCCAATAGCAGGGCGCTAAAACTAAAGATGATAGCGGCAGTTGCTTCTGGAGGTTGTTTATCCAAAATCCTTTTACTAACCAATGTGAATACCGTAAAGGAAAATCCAGCCCCAAGCGCAAGCAGCGCACCTACAGGATCGATGGTAACGGATCCTTTATTTGAAAAAAGCAGTAGACACCCGGCAATCGATAAACCCGTGGCGGTCCACCAGCTTGTTGATGGCCGTTTTTTACTGAACAGCCATTCAAGGAATCCGGCGATGATGGGGGCACTGCTTAAAGAGATGATGGTGCCAATGGCAATTCCGGTCATGCTGACAGCCATGAAAAATAGCGGCTGGTAACAGGCCATGCCTAACGTGGCTAAGATGGTCTCCTTTAGTGGCCAATTATATCGCGTTAATTTTTTTTGCCAGATTGCAATGAGCAATAATGCGGAACCGCCGACTGCCAAGCGGACGGCACCTATTGCTATGGGATGGGCTCCATCGGGGGCGAATGACTGGGCAGTTCCGGTCGTTCCCCACAGCATGGCACCAAGTATGACGAGTAAATAGGGGTATTTTTCCTTCATGGAAGTTCTCCTGTAATAAAGATTTACTATTCAGAATATATGATTGTGTCAATTAAGTCAAAGCGTCCATTTGTTCGGGAGAACGTAACATAGTATAATGGGCTTACTATGGATAGTGGTGTAAGGGGGATAAGCATGTCTTCAGGTAATCGTAACAATCAAATTGGACCGCCGCGGTTTGCAATTGCCATTCACTCTCTGGTTTGGCTCGCACAAAGCGAAAAGCTCCTGACAAGTTCGGCAATCGCCTTGAAGGTGAATTCACATGCCACTTTTTTAAGAAGGGTGATGGCTCAGCTTGCAGCTGAGGGAATCGTCGAAACAAAGGAAGGGCGGGAAGGCGGATATAGCTTGAAGGTACCAGCCTCACAGCTTACTTTGGCCGATGTGTATCAAGCGGTACGGCCGGAATGCCTTGTTTGTATGGAAACGAGCGAATGCGGTGAAGTCGGGAAGCAGTTGGATTCGGCATTGGAGGAAATCATGAACGAAGCCGAAAAGGAAACATTGCGCCTATTAAAGGGCTATACATTAGAAGAATTCATGAAAAAAGTCGACTTCACCAATTTTGAAAATGAGTGTCTAGGGTAATTTCCTTGCAAGAGGATACCCTAGATTATATAATGTGCTTAATGCGATTGCATTTAAAATGAGGGGGTATTTTACATGAAGGTGGAAATTTGGTCGGATTATCAATGTCCGTTTTGTTATATAGGGAAGCGTCGATTCGAAGAGGCTTTGAAGCAGTTTGAAAATAAAGATCAGGTAGAGGTTTCATTTCGCAGTTTTGAGTTGAACCCAGAGGCTGAGCGGGATATCAATATGACGCAAAATGAAATGCTGGCCAAGAAATACGGCATGTCTCAGGCGGAAGTGGAAGCGAACAGCCAAAACTTGACTCAACAGGCAAAAGAATTGGGACTCGATTATCATTTGGACAAAGTGGTCTTAACAAATTCGTTCGATGCTCATCGCTTGATGCACTTTGCTGAATCGAAAGGCAAAGAGAACGAAATGAATGAACGCCTATTTAAAGCATACTTTACGGAAGGCAAACATATTGGCGATCATGCTACATTGGCTAGTTTGGCTGAGGAGGCCGGCCTTGAAAAGTCTGAAGCGGAAGCGATGCTGGCAGGAACGGCATTCACGGCGGAGGTTAGAGGAAATGAGCAAGAAGGAAGCCTGCTTGGAATTACAGGTGTGCCATTCTTCGTCATTAACCGCAAGTATGGAATCTCCGGCGCTCAGCCAACAGAAGCGTTCCTTGATACGCTGAAAAAAGTGTGGGCTGAGGAGAATCCGCTTCAAATGGTGAATGATCCAGCAACGGGCGAAGCTTGTACGGACGGTTCTTGTAACGTGCCGGAAAAATAATGAAGATATGAAGAAGGAGACCCGAAACTGGGGTCTCCTTTTTTTACTTAAAAAGGAAATGTTATGTATGGCAAAGAATATAGTGTACAGGATGTCTTTTCGAAAAAGTCCGAAATGAAAGGAAGCTAAAGGGTGTATATAATAATTGGAATACTAGTTTTCGTGCTTGCATGTATATTAACTGCCAAAATCATTTCCTATAAATATTGGACATGCATTTATACGGCATTCGGGAATGAAAATTATTTTAAGGCGATTGCGAAATTGGAAAGTGAAGGGATACAATTCAAAACGAAGACGCCTATGAATTTAGGTTCCGAAAACTTTCAAAATCGCCATAAAACTAGTCAATATGATATTTTTGTAAAAAAAGAACAAGAGCAAATTGCCCAAAGGACCCTTCACAACAATTAATAAATGTTAGATCATTGAAATTGGCTGTCCTGGAGGCAGCTTTTTTTAGTGACTGGAAGTGCAATTTGGGCAGGTTGTGCTTCTTTCTTTTGTGCGAATACTTAAATTGGTCAATACGGTTAAGGTTTGCAAGAAATGCCTCTCCTTGACAAACTGGAGTGAACTCCAGGTCAAGTTTTACTTTCTTGGAAACTCACGAGTATTTGCTCCAAACTCACGAGGGTGGGACTTATAAAAAGCAAAGTGCTGCTAAACTATCTTTCCTTTGAATTCATATAGGGTATTAGAAAGAAAAAGCTTTGATTTTGATATGGAATTCGTTTTTTATAGTTTCAAAGACTGAAAATTTGTATAATGGTTGAGATGGATAAGAGGTTTTAAAAATGAATGTACATATAGGAGGGGCATGGATGAGTAAGCTTAATGGCAGGACCGTTGCTTTATTGGGAGCGAGGAAAACGGAAGAACTTAGTAAAATCGTTCATAATCTTGGGGGAGTTCCGCTGGTTCGTCCAGCACAGGGGACGGTATTCCTTGATGATTCTCATTTGGAAGAGGATGTCACCCGTTTGATGGCAGGGGAGTTCGATTGGATCATCCTCACGACGGGAGTGGGGACGGAACTATTATATAATACGGCAGTGAAAATGGAAGCGGGAGATCGTTTCATAGAAGCTTTGCGGTCCATGAAAATTGCAGCTAGGGGTTATAAAACGGTGAATATGCTGAAAAAACTTGGCCTGCAGCCATTAATCCGTGATGATGATGGCAGTACGGCAGGGCTCGTTCGTAATCTGGAAGGCCATCTTTCCGGAGATGTAAAGGTCGCTTTGCAGCTTCACGGCGATCCGGCGCTGCTTTTGATGAACTGGTTGGATGAACAAAAGCTGAAACATAAAGAAATTCTTCCATACGAGCATATACCGCCCGAAAAAGAAATGATGCAGCAGCTGATCCAAGAAATCCTTGAGGGCAAAATTGATTCCGTTGTGTTCACGAGTGCACCGCAGCCACGAAATTTAATGAGATTTGTCCGAGAACAAGGTGTGGAGGATAAGATAATCGACCTGTTTGCATCGGATGTAATTGCTCTTGCAGTCGGAAAGGTAACGGCGCAGGTGGTAATCGATGAAGGGATAGAGCGGGTCATATATCCTGAAGATCAACGGATGGGCAGTGCAATGGTGGAGCTGGTGAAATACTATCAGGGAATTGCAAGCAGATAGGGGTGAGTGTGGTATGACCAAGGGTAAGGTCTATTTTGTTGGTGCAGGTCCGGGTGATGTGGGCCTGATTACCGTAAAAGGTCAAAAAGAGATTGAAAAAGCGGATGTCATTTTATATGACAGATTGCTGAATCCCAAACTATTGGAGGCTGCAACCCTCGATTGTGAATTGATATATTGTGGTAAGACACCTTATGCGGATGGTATCAGTCAAGGGAACATCAATGAGCTGCTTGTGTCCAAAGCACTGGCGGGGCATCGGGTCGTCCGTTTGAAAGGCGGTGATCCCGCCGTTTTTGGAAGAGTCGGGGAGGAAGCGGAATCGTTGAAAGCTCAGGGTATCCCATTCGAAGTCATTCCGGGGGTTACGTCCAGCATTGCTGCATCCATGTACGCAGGAGTCCCCGTCACGCATCGGGATTATGGACGTTCATTTGCGATGGTGACGGGCCATGACCAAATGAAGAAGGATATAGATTGGAATGGGCTTGTGAATAGTATAGATACGGTTGCATTTTATATGGGTGTAGCAAACCTTCCGTATATCCGCGAAAATTTGATCAATCATGGAAAGCCGGGGAACACGCCGGCACTCGTCATTCAATGGGGCACTTATGGAAGACAGGAAACGGTCGAGGGGACCTTGGATGATATCGTCGAAAAGGTAAGTGGAAGGTCGCTTAGCAATCCGGCGATCACCCTGGTCGGGGATATCATTTCACTAAGGGGAAAACTGCAATGGTTCGAAAAGAAGCCACTATATGGTCAACGGTTTTTAGTGGCCCGGACCGGGACGGCAAAGAGTTCCTTGGCAGAAACGCTGCATGAACTTGGCGGCGATGTCATCGAGTTTCCTAAATGGAATGCGGCAAAAGTTGAAATAGAAGAAAGTCAGCTGATCTCTTTTCTTTCGTATGATCGAATCCTCTTCACTTCACCCGAAAGCGTCCATGGATTCTTGGATTCACTTACTGAACACGCTATTGATTTCCGCCGGATTTCTTCAAAACTTTATGTGATATCGCGGAAATCGAAGAAAGCTTTACAGCAACGTGGACTAATGGCCGAGCTCAAATCCGAGATGCCGGAAGCCGGAAGACTGTTGGTCATTGGAGATCGAAACAAGGATCAAAGAGATCCGGCTCATGGGGAAGGAGACTATTTTCAAACCAGCACTAAATTTGTTGATGGAAGATTCCTTGAAATCCTTCCGAGAATGCTAGACGGGAAAGCTATCGGATCGGTACTTTTTTCGAATCAGCATTCAGTTGATATGCTGTTGGAATATGGGAAACAGGCAGACGTGGATATTGAAGGGTTGCTAAATCATGCCTCCATCGGGGTAATTGGGGAAAGTACTGGCAAAAGACTTAAAGACTATGGATTTAAAGTGGATATGATGCCCGAGGAACCGTCTGTTGAACAATTGGTGGCTTTGATCGTGAATAGGAATGGTTTTTAGGCTCTGAAAAAAACAGAGTCTTTTTCCTTTTTTTACCCAAAAGACCGGTGTTAAATGATATGATTTTCCTTTGGAAGGGAGTGTTTTCATGTTTAATATTGGCGATATTTTATGGCAATTATTCTATCTTGCTCTACTCGTTTTGTTAATCGTAATGGTTGTTAAGGTTGTCCGTTTCTTTATAAAACATATGACAAAAATGCATAACCTGGAAAATAAAGCGGATGAAGTAAATGAACGATTGAAAAAGAAGGATGATTGACGGCCATATATCCGGCTCATTTTCCCTGTTCTTTTTTCAGAAGAGCCAAGCTCTACGGGTACTTTCTTCGGATTGATTTTTCCATTCATCATGCCTTATCGATCCAAGTAAGGAAAATGAAAATACCAAATGGACGCTCACAGATTTTGAAAGGAAGGAATAAAAGTCTTTTATTCCTTCCCAGATTGGGTATATATATAAGTGACTTTTCTAGGGAGGCGAAGTAAATGAAACGCACATGGGAATTCGTATTAAGTATCATAGGCGTGAGTATCGCTGCGATTTCTTTAATCGTGACGATTATAACGGCAGTTTATCTCAACAGTATCGATATGACAGAAATGATGGACTACTCATTAATGTCAGACTCCGAGTTTTCGACGTCTGAGGTCGATATGTCAATCAAGTTTTTCATGGGCTTACTATGGGCGGGAATCATATCGCTGTTCATTGCCTTGGCAGGCGGCTTGATTGCTATCTTTCTATTAAAAGGCGGCAAAGCGAAGGCAGCCGGAATCTTATTGATCATTACGGGCATTCTGACGATCTTTCATGTTTGGCCGCTTATCTTCTTCATCGTGCCGGGAATCATGTGCCTTGTAAGGAAGACGAGGGAAACGGTGGAAGTGATCGTATGATCCAACACCATACATAGTTTGTGATTCAAAAACAAAGGAGCTGATCCGAAAATGCGGGTAAGCTCCTTTTGTGATGCAAGGATATTTTAGGGGAATATACCTATTTATACCTGCATTAACCAGTCTATCATGGTACTATTATTATAGATTTAAATATAAATAGACTGGAGTTCGATCGATGAAGATACCTTTAATGAAGATTGGGATAATGACCTGTTTGACACTCGGTTTGTTCAATGGACAGGCTGCTTTTGCAGAGTCCGGAATAACCAATGCGTGTTCATCATTTGGTGAAATCCAACCGAATGTAAATCCTTCCCATAAGCAGATTAACTGCCTACTGACGAATGCGGCAATAGAGACTGAAATCCCTCCTGAAGTGGTAAAAGCGGTGGCTACGCAGGAAAACGGGGATTGGAGGCAATTTAATGATGCGGGCAAACCGATTATATCCGGCGATGGCGGTATCGGTCTAATGCAGCTTACCAATAAAAGTGGGTATGACCAGAAAAGGCTGGAAAATGATATAGTCTACAATATCGAGGCTGGTGTCGAGGTGCTGGGCGGCATGTATTCTAGAAGGGATTTGCCCAAGATCGAAGGTGCAGGACGCAGGGTCATCGAAAATTGGTATTTCCCTGTCATGGCATACAATGGGACAAAGCCGGTTAACAGTCCTCTTTACCAGGAAAGCGGGAAAAGAAATGTGAATGCTTACCAAGAGGAAGTTTTTGCCGAATTGGAAAACCAAAGTTTTTTGAAAAGCACTAAACTGGCAATCTATCCATTCAGTACATTGGACTTTCAATATGATCGTGAAAGCACTGAAAATATCATCTTTAAAAAGTTGGAATACACACTGACCGACCAAACACATGACTCTGTTTATTGGTTCATGCCAGAAGACAAAGTGGTGACGACATCCAACGCGAATATTAGGAAAGAAATAAACACTACGGTAGGTGCAGTGCTTGTGCCTCCAAATACAAGCTTGATCATCAAAGGGAATTTTGACTATCACGAATCTAAGGGAAATAAATTTGTCTTTTACCCCGTACAAACGGAAGACGGGAAGATTAAGGGGTATGTTTCATCAGCTTACATCTCCAATAGGCTATCGAGTGTCGTGCAAAGATAACCTGGATGGCAGCTTGACCAGTAAAATCAAGGTGACGGGTACGGTGAATACGAAGAAAAAGGGAATGTACACATTAAAGTATACAATCACTGATTCATCGAAAAATACTGCTACAGTGACCAGGAAGATCACAATCGACAGCACCAAGCCGGTCATTTCCGGAGCCAAAAGTAAAACCATTGCCATAAACTCTGGATTCAATCCTAAATCAGGTGTATCTGCGAAAGATAACCTGGATGGAAGTTTAACAAGTAAGATCAAAATAACAGGGACTGTGAATACAAAGAAAAAGGGTTCCTATACATTGACTTACGCAGTTACGGATAAATCGCAGAACAAGGCAGAGGTAAAAAGGAAAATCACGGTTAAATAGATGGCAAAAAGGGATTCCGTTAATAATGGAATCCCTTTTTTGATGCATGAATGTTTTTGGCCGAAAGCCATGCATATATAATAGTAGAAAGTGTTCATTGAATGATCTTCAAGGGTGGAGTGGATATAGATAAAAATGTTATAATTGTAAATATATGTAATGATAAGTGATCTGAAGGGAGATTGTTTATGGGCAAAGAACAGGGGCATGTAAACTGATGGATCAGATTTTTAAGGATTATGAAAAGGACGGCGGACTGAAGAATAATCCTGGCTTTGGAAAACCGCTTCCGGAGTCGGTGCTATCGGGAAATATCTATGACAACTTCTTGACGAAGGCCAAGGATGCCGGTTACCTTCCGCTTTGGATAAAATGGCAAAAAGAAATTCGGGAAGAGCTATCCGAAGTGGTTCGATTGAAAAAAATGAATGGAACTGAATCGGAATTAATCAAACGAATTGACGATATAAATGAGAAAGTCCGTACATATAATGCGATTTGTCCTCCAAAGATGCAGCGCAGGGAAATAGAGTTGGAAAGCATCGAGATCCAGTATGAAAAATGGAAGTAATTGATAATGTGCAAAATGTGGGTATTTGTATGACGTGATCATGAAGGGATTATGATATAATTGCATGAATAAAAAACAGAGAGAGGGACTTCGATTGGAAAATAGAAAAGAAGTTTTTTCATGGATAAAAGCGATATTGATTGCAGTCATTCTAGCTTTTTTAATTCGAACGTATATTTTTGCACCGATTGTCGTGGACGGTGAGTCAATGATGCCGACCCTGCAAGACCACGAAAGGATTGTTCTTACCAAGTTTGGAACGAATATTGATAGTATCGACCGGTTTGATATTGTCGTTTTTCATGCAACGGCAGATAAAGATTATATAAAAAGGGTTATCGGTCTACCAGGTGACCATATTGAATATAAAGATGATATGCTTTATATTAATGGGAAAGCTTATGAAGAACCATACTTGGACAAATATAAGAACCAGATGGCAGGAGTGCCGCTGACTGAATCCTTCAAGCTCGAAGATATTACAGGCAGCATGACAGTTCCGGATGACCAGCTGTTCCTTATGGGGGATAATCGCCAAAATAGTTTGGATAGCCGTGAAATCGGCACGATTTCCGTCGATGAAATTGTCGGCAAGGCGAATCTAGTGTATTGGCCGATCAAGGAAATAAAAATTGTGAAATAAGAGGAAGCGGACTCGGTCATCGGGTCCGCTTTTGTTGCCGTCATTCATCGCGGAAAGGGGGAAACGTTGACTGCCATTGCGATATAAATCTTTCAACAAAAAACGTGTTCATTCTTCTTTTTTTTTCTTTTTTTATGAAAATCCACTCATTTGGGTTAATTTAGGTTATCCTATTAAAAAGAAGTAATCACGTTACCCAGGCCCGCATAGAAATTGGATTACTTTAAAAAAGGGTGCTGAGATGGAGTACTATAGATGGATATAGTAAAAGATTTAATTTCAAACTATGGTTATTTTGCGATATATGGACTGTTGGCCATTGGAATTATTGGCTTGCCGGTACCTGATGAGTTCATGTTGACTTTTGTCGGCTATTTGTCATCCATTTCCGTTTTGAATGTCCAGGGGGCATTCCTAGTCAGTTTCCTTGGATCGATATCCGGGATGCTTGTCAGTTATTTCATCGGGAAAAAGGTGGGTAAGCCTTTTTTGAGAAAGCATGGTAAATGGATCAGAATGACACCCGCGAGGTTGGAAAAACTGGAGAAATGGTTCAATAAATACGGTCCATGGACCATTATCATTGCCTATTTCATCCCAGGAGTTCGCCACTTCGCCAGTTACATATCCGGAATGAACGGAATGGGGAAACGAAAGTACTTTATATTTGCAGGTGCAGGGGCTTTCAGCTGGTGCTTGGTATTTACGACTTTTGGCTATTTCATTGGTGTGTTAACGTAACCGCCAAATTTCCATGTTATCAGAAAATCCCGTTTCTGGATTTCAGAAACGGGATTTTCCATTTCCACCTTTTATTATTGAGCAGAGTATCCGCCGTCGATGACGAGCTCGGCACCAGTAACGTATGAAGCGTCATCGGATGCTAGATAAAGCACGGCATTTGCAATATCCGCCGGCTGCCCCAAACGCTGTAATGGAGTTGCCTTGATCATTTGGTTCACTAACTCTTTTGACTCTTCTAATTTCTGTGTCATTGGTGTTTCGATGATACCAGGGAATACGGCATTAACACGGACGCCCATGCGGCCATATTGAGTTGCGGCAGCCTTGGAAATAGCACGAACGGCACCTTTAGAAGCTGAATAAGAGTTTAAGCCCATTCCGATTTGTGCAGTAAAGGAAGAAATGTTCACAACAGCGCCTTTACCTTCTTTAACCATGTAAGGAACAACATGTTTCATTCCAAGGAATGGTCCAAATCCATTAATGCTTAACATTAGCTGCCAATCGGCCAATGTCGTATCGTTAATTCCTTTTTCTGTCGAGATACCGGCATTGTTAACCAAAATGTCGATTTTGCCAAATTTAGCGATGACTTCATCCGTCACCTTTTTCCAGCTTTCATCTGAAGATACATCAAGGAAAGTACCATGGACGTTATCCAATTCGTTCACAGCTGCTACAGCTTTTTCATTGATATCAGCAGCAATGACTTGTGCTCCTTCTTTTGTGAATAGGTCGACCATTTCTCTTCCCATACCGGATGCTCCGCCAGTGATAATGGCTACTTTATTAGTCAATCTTCCCATCATGATCACTCCTGTTTAGTTGATATAACGATGAATATATGTCAGGCATAGTTCAAAAGTTATTTTATCAACGAGCAATACTATTCCTCCGTCATCAATCCGTCAAGCATTTTGTTTTCCCGCTTGCGAATGTTTTTTTCTGGCTGGATGAAAAGTAGAGGTATATCTGAAATTTTGCCGGAAAGTTGATATATTTAAATAACCGCTTCAATTTGAAGTCACTATCAATCTACAAATATTCAAATTTTGATTCCGTAGATTGTCAATATCAAAAATAGCCTAACAAGTTGTACTTTTAATGCAAAGTTTTGTGAACTTTTCAGACATGAAAAAGGGGGTCATCCATTTATGAATAACAGAATGTATCTTTCCTTGGCCATTCCGCTTACGATTTCGACGATGAGTACACCATTGCTCGGTGCGGTTGATACGGCTGTGGTTGGAAAGTTGAGTGATCCCGCTTATATAGGTGGGGTAGCTGTCGGAACCATTATCTTTAATACGATGTATTGGCTTTTTGGATTTCTTCGGGTCAGTACATCTGCCTTCGCTGCACAAGCTGAGGGGGCAAGGGATGACAAGCAGAGCCTGATGGCCTTGATTCGTCCTTTTTTCATAGCAGCAATCATCGGTCTTCTTTTTATCGTGATCCAAAAACCCATATTGAATGTTTCCCTAGGTGCAATCGGTCCGGAATCGGACGTTTCCTCCTTTGCCGCCGATTACTTCAGCATCCGGATATGGGGGGCACCTTTTGCATTATTGAACTATGTCATCTTAGGCTGGTTAATTGGGAAATCCAGGATAAAAACATCATTGTTCATACAAGTTTTCATGAACGTGATCAATATTATTTTGTGCCTCGTTTTTGTAAATGGCTTTTCATGGTCTGTATCAGGGGTTGCTGCCGCTTCATTGATATCAGAGATTGCCGCTTTTTTCCTGGGCTTGTGGGTGATTCGGAAAGCGGTCATCATACCGGATGCTTTTTCGTTCCGGGAGGCGTTCGATCATGCTTCCCTGAAAAAAATGATGGTGGTCAACAGGGATTTATTCATCAGGACCATTTGCCTGATTACGGTTTTCAATCTTTTTACGGCCAAAGGAGCCACTTTCGGGACAGAGACACTGGCGGCCAATGCCGTACTCATTCAGATCCATTACCTGATGGCCTATTGCTTTGATGGCTTCGCGAACGCGTCGAGTCTCCTGATTGGGAGGGCCATTGGTTCGAGAGATATACACCTTTATAAAAAAACGCTCTTACTTTCGGCGCGGTGGGGCTTGTATGCTTCGTTCATACTTGCCGGATCATACTATTTATTTAGCGATAAGGTCATTCTCCTTTTCACGAATATTCCAGGCGTCATCGACCTGGCCCATGAATACGGACTTTGGATTGTCCTATTCCCTTTCACTGCCTTTATCGGACTCATTTTCTATGGAGTGTTTACAGGTGCGACTGAAGCCGTTCCTGTAAGGAACTCGATGCTCCTTGCACTATTGGCCTTTCTATGTGTCCAATTCATGGCAGTCCCTCACCATGGTAATCATGGATTATGGCTTGCATTCCTGGCGTTCAGTTTAGGACGTTCCTTGTTTTTAGCGTTATACATCCCAAGACTGAACCGAAAAGTAACAGAGTTGATGGATGAAGATAGCCTATTGAAAACACCCTCTTTTAATTAAAGAGGGTGTTTTTTTATTTATATAAGGAATTTTATCGGTAGTTTGACCTTAGCAATAATACGGGAATACGAAGAAAAAGGTAGCTACGCTTGGCGAATCAGATAGTAAAAGTGATAAAATGAAAAATATATATACAAGAGGAGTTGTCGTATTGTGAGTGAATTGAATTGGCGAGAAGAAGTTGAAAAACGGAAAATGGACTTATTACTGGACACACAAAACTTACTGAAAATAAAAAGTGTACTGGATGAAGAACATCCGACAGAGGAGGCCCCATTCGGTAAAGGGGTGAAGGAAGCCCTTGATTACATGCTTCAATTAGCCGAAAAAGACGGTTTTACTGTGAAAAATGTCGATAATGTCGCTGGCCATATTGAAATGGGTGAAGGCGAGGAGTTAATCGGGATATTATGCCATGTCGACGTGGTACCCGAAGGAGATGGATGGAGTTCGGATCCGTTTGGTGCTGAAATCCGTAATGGCCGCATATATGCTCGTGGGGCAATCGATGATAAAGGGCCGACGATGGCAGCCTATCATGCAATGAAGCTGGTCCGGGAGCTAGGGAAACCTTTGAACAAACGTGTGAGGATGATCATTGGAACGGATGAAGAATCGAACTGGCGCTGCGTTGACCGGTACTTTGAAGTGGAGGAAATGCCTTCGATGGGCTTCGCGCCGGATGCTGACTTCCCGATCATCAGTGCGGAAAAGGGAATCTGGGATTTCTCGGTTATACACCCTGCCGATGCAGGAAATGGTACGAACTCAAACGTGAATGTCATGGAATTTTCTTCAGGTAGAAGGACGAATATGGTACCGGATTTTGCTACGGCGATTGTGGAAGCGGCTAACCCTGCTGAAGTGGTGGCAAACTATCAGGATTATTTGCAAAAATACTCATTGAAGGGCCAAGCCGTTCCACAAAAAAATCAAGTGCTTCTTGAAATGAATGGTGTTTCGGCACACGCGATGGAACCGAAAAATGGCATTAATGCAGGTCTGCATTTAGCCGTATTTCTAGCTGATCTTACTCTTGATCCCCATGCTAAAGCTTACTTCACTTTCATCAAGGATCGCTTGTTTGAAGATTCCCGTGGAAATAATTTAGGCCTTGCATATTCGGATGAGCAAACAGGTGAATTGACAATCAATGCCGGCGTTTTCAATTATTCAAAACAAGGGGACAGCTCGATTGGTTTCAGTATGCGTTATCCGGTGACGTTTGAGTGGGAAGCGGAAAAGGCGGCATTGGAAGATAGGTTAGCGGCATATACTTTGAAAGTGAAGACCAATTCGCATTCCACTCCGCATTATGTGGACAGTGAAAGCTTCTTGATTAAGACTTTGCAGCAAGTTTATGAAGCGGAAACAGGTGAGAAAGCTGAACTCCTTTCCATTGGTGGCGGCACCTACGCCCGTTCATTGAAGGAAGGCGTTGCATTCGGTCCGCTTTTCCCTGGCAGCGAAGATATTGCGCATCAGAAAGATGAATATATTGATATTGAAGATATGCTTAAGGCTACGTCCATTTATGCACGTGCCATTCATGAATTGGCTAAATAAGAGGCAAAGAGGGAGAAAGACATGGGAAAAATCATTTTCAACGGCGACCTTAAAAGCAGGTCCGAAGTAAAGGTAGATATTGAAGACCGGGGATATCAATTCGGCGATGGCGTCTATGAAGTCATCCGGGTTTATAATGGCGAATTATTTGCGGGGGACATGCATCTGAACCGGCTGATGGACAGTGCGAAGTTGATTCAGATGAAAGTTCCCTTTACTGTAGCGGAAATCAAAGCCCGCATGAAAGAGCTGATCACTGAAGATCAACTGAAGGACGGCATCGTCTATATGCAGCTGACAAGGGGAGCATCGCCGCGTACACACTCTTTTCCAACTACAGAGGTGGAACCGGTCTTTGTTGCCTATACCAAGGAAATTCCTTATACAGGAAAAATGAAGCCAGGGGTCAAGGCTGTTACGACCGACGATATACGCTGGCTTCGCTGTAATATCAAAAGTTTAAATCTACTGGGTAATATAATGGCTAAACAGCAAGCGGTCGAAGCTGGTTGTGATGAAGCGATCCAGCATCGTGATGGTACGGTGACGGAGGGAAGTTCGTCCAATGTTTCAATCGTGGTGGATGGGCTAATTAAAACACATCCGGCCACCAACTTGATCCTGAATGGAATCACCCGTCAGGTAATGCTGAAACTTTGCACAGATCATGGAATTCCCTATGTCGAAGAAGCCTTTACGGTCGAGGACATGATGGCAGCAGATGAAGTCCTTTATACGAGCACAAGCGTCGAAGTGACTCCAATTATTAATATTGATGGCCAATCGATTGCAGCCGGGGAACCCGGTCCGATAACCCAAAGACTGCAAAAACTGTTTTCCGAGGAAATCGAGAAGCAATGCGGTACCCTTAAATAGATCAAAGTCCCCTTTGCCGCAATCGGCAAGGGGTTTTTATTATTCAGCAATTACTCGGAATGAATCTTGCATGTCCAGACATTTTCATTGCCTGACTTCAAGTCTGAAGTGAAATAAATCATGTCCGGATCCCTTTTTACATGCCTCCGTTCACCCCCTCCTTATGCAGTTTAATTCAGTTTGAACTTCCCGATTTTCCTTTTTGACATTTTCAAGATCCAGGAATATACTTGGTATTAACTTAAAAAGTTTACCTGTTGCAACAATTTGAGTTGCGTGTAAAAGGAGTAGAGATAGATATGTCCGATGTGTTGCATCATTCTTCTTCGAGAGGAATCAAAAAACTGCTTCCCTATCTAGGGCCGGCCTTCATAGCAGCTGTTGCCTATATTGATCCAGGGAATTATGCTACCAATATCACAGCCGGATCTAAATATGGCTATACGTTATTATGGGTTATCTTCGCATCCAATTTAATGGCTGTGCTAATTCAATCACTATCAGCTAAATTGGGGATAGCCACGGGAAAGAACCTTCCTGAGTTATGCAGGGAGAGATTTTCGAAAAAGACATCTTTCTTATTATGGATTCAGGCCGAAGCCGTTATAATGGCAACCGACTTAGCTGAATTCATAGGAGCGGCACTAGGAATTTATTTGTTATTTGACTTACCGCTTATTACATCGGCCATCATTGCAGCGATTGGTTCTTTTGCCATTTTGGAAATCCAGCGCAGAGGTTTTCGAACATTCGAAGCCTTGATCACGGTCATGATATTTGTTGTGGTGATTGCCTTTGGTGCTCAAGTTTTTTATGCAAAACCTGACACTTCAGCCATTGTTTTAGGACTCTTCACTCCAAAATTCGAGGGAGTGGACAGTATATTACTATCGGCGGGTATGCTTGGAGCTACCGTTATGCCACATGCGATTTACCTTCATTCCTCTTTAACTCAAAAGCGAATTGTCGGTAAAAACGATTTGGAAAGAAAAAGGATTTTTCGTTTTGAACTAATTGATATTGTCATCGCCATGTTGATCGCAGGCGGAATCAATGCCGCCATGGTCATTGTTTCAGCTGCCCTATTTCATAAGAATGGAATGCTTGTAGAGGATTTGGATGTTGCCTATCAACAATTCGGTGCCATGCTTGGACCATCAGTCGCGATGTTCTTTGGAATAGGATTATTAATTGCCGGTTTATCCAGCTCATCAGTCGGTGTAATGACAGGAGATGTGGTCATGCAGGGATTCATTAAGAGACATATACCGATTTATTTGAGAAGGATCATTACGACCGTTCCGCCTCTGCTGATAATATTATGGGGAGTGAATCCATCTAAAGCACTTGTGATGAGCCAAGTAGTACTCTCGTTTGGCATCGCATTTGCCTTAGTGCCATTGATCATGTTTACAAGCAATAAGAAAATCATGGGGAACCTGGTCAATCATAAAATCACCTCAAGCATTGCTTGGCTTATTGCCGTACTTATCATCGGACTGAACTTGTTCCTGCTTTACGAAACGCTGTTCAGCTAAACGGCACAAAAAGACCAATATTGAACTGCATCCCAATCGTTAGAAAACATCTAACAATCGGGGTGCAGTTTTTAAATCCGTCCTAACGCGTGATCATCCGTCCTTGCGCATGTATCAATAATCCGCCATAGCTTCGTTCACAGGATGGAAGACTGGGAATATACCAGTTTTTTTGATGGAGGGAATATTTATAAGGATGTCCATGAAAAGGTATATACATTGGAAATATGGTAAAATTAAAGGGAAAATAGGAAGGAATGTATTTGACCATGAATACTCATTTTTTCTTTGCTTTAGTATTACCTGATGATATCAAGTCCTATTTAAATGCTGTTACGGAACAACTTAAGTTAGACTTTCCATTTAAGAAATGGCTGCATCCAGCCGATTATCATATTACAATGGCTTTTTTGGGCAATGCTCCCGATACATTGAAAAAGGATGCTTTGGGGCGTGTGGAAAGCGAGCTTGCCAATGAGGCCTCATTCGGTTTGGAACTCGGCGATATCGGCGGTTTCGGCAAGAGTGATAGTCCAAGGATTCTATGGGCAGGTGTCAAGCAGCAAGAAAGGCTTTTTACCATTCAAAGGAAAATCTATAATTCCTGTGTAGGGGCAGGTTTTGAACTTGATAAAAAGCCGTTTAAGCCTCATATAACGCTAGCAAGGAAATTCGAGGGGGTAAGTCCCTTTTCGTTGGAGAGCGTCCGGCAGATAGCGGATTTGGAGGATAAGCATTTTGAAGCAGACCAGGTTGCGTTATATCAAACACATCTTGGAGCTTCTCCTTCATATGAGAAGATTTTCGCGATAAACCTCCAAAAATAGAGAGAGATGGTGGTGGTCGAATGGCACAGCTCATAAAGATGCAGGATTATATTTCCCGGTATGAGCAGGATATTTATCGATATCCAACACAATTTGCCCGGTTGAAAAAACAGCAATGGGATAAATTGAAGGCTGCTTATGAAGCGGGCGAGCTAGATCGGCTCTATAGTGAACATGCTGAAAGTGAAACACAGGTCAAATTTGATACGCCTCGGGAAGAGTCAAAGGGCCTGTTTAAAAAGGTGAAAGGCATATTCCCCCGGACAGGAAAACAGGACGCAGAGGGAGAAGCAGAAGAACTGCCAATACCGGGCCAGATTGAAGATACTAATGTTTTTTCATTAAGATTTCCGTTCCGTCCGGCCAGTCTGGATGAATTAAAGCAAAATTATTTAAATCAATTGCTCCGCTTTCAAATGAAATGGGGAAGTTCTACGCTTCATGAAAAGTCATTTGTGGACCAATCATTCTTTTTGGATGAAAGGCTCCGTTTTTTTCTGCAACGTTTTCCGGATACGTTTCTCGTATTATATAAACCTATCTTTCTATTGAAAAATGCACCAGTTGAAGTCGATGTCATTTTATTGACCCCTGTTGATGCTTGGTGCATCACTTTTCTGGAAGCGGAAGAAAACGCTGCTTTCATCGGTTCGGGTGACCGGTTCTGGGTCCGCATGCATCATAAGCATCCTGATAAAAAAGTGCTCAACCCCATGCTGGGCGCAAATCGGATGGCGAACATCGTTTCCCGGGTATTTGAGCTTTATGAAGTGAACGTACCGATTAAAAAGGTGATTCTATCCCGGAATGGTTATGTGGATTATCCCGAAGCTCCTTATGAAATTACGATATTGGATAAAAAGACCTTCCCGGAATGGTTTGAAAGGATGCGGGCAATTTCATCTCCTCTTAAGGCACAGCAGCTAAAAGGGGCGCAGGCATTGCTTGAATATTGTCAAACTACATCGAGCATGCGACCTGAATGGGATGCTGAATATAACCAAACAGAGGAAAATGAGCATGCAGAACCTTAATGATACGCTGTATTTCATTGTCAATCCAATGGCTCGAAATGAAGAGAGTTTGAAGATTTGGAAAAAAGCCGAGGAAATACTGAATTCAAAAGCTGTTCCCCATGAGGTGTTTTTTACGGAGGAAAAGGGTCATGCGCTAAGATTGACGAAGGAAATTCTATCAGGGACGAATCTGGAAACCCGGATGATCGCTGTCGGGGGAGATGGAACGGTCAATGAAATGATAAATGGCGCGATTGGTTTTCCTCATGCAATCATCGGCTCCCTTGCGGCTGGATCTGGCAATGATTATGTAAGGGGCATTCAAAAAACTGAGAGTGTGGAAGAAGCGCTTTCTCTATTTCAGGATAACGCCTTTAGTGCCGTTGATATTGGACAGTTCGAGACGGATGGTAAGGTTGGTTATTTTATTAACAGCCTGGGAATGGGCATTGATGCTGAAATTTCAGCTGAAGCAGACCGTTCGCCTCTGAAAAAATGGTTTAATTTTGTCAAAGCGGGTAAATTAATTTATCTGTTCATTTTTATAAAAAAAATATTTTCTTACCAGCCCAGCTGTATGGAATTGATCATTGATGGAAATCGGCATCTTTTGAAAAAGGTATGGTTCATCGTCATTGCGAACCAGCCCTACTTTGGCGGTGGCATGAAAATTTCACCGATGTCAAAGCTGGATGATGGCAGGTTGAATGTGATTGTGGTCCATGATATTACAATGTTGAAATTATTGACCGTATTCATCACCGTTTTATGGGGCGGTCACCTAAACATTAAAAATGTTGATTCTTTTTCTGGTGAAAGGATAAAAATGAAGAACCACGGGTCAGTGAAAATCCAGTATGATGGGGAAATTGTTGGAATGGGTGAAGTAGCTGCAGTGGTTCTAAAAGAGAAAATTCGCGTCATGTTCAAGGATGATATTCCAAACAAAAATATGAAATGATTTATTTGTTTTTGTTTTATGCGTATAATCGTTTTATAGTACTTGACGAAGAAACCGTTTTTCAACTAAAATTTAATTTATGGCTATTGTTTAATTGCTCAATAGCTATTTTTTTATTTCTCTAAAATGAGGATGTTTTTAATTGCGGGTATCATCCCGATGCAAGTATAAATGCAGCTTCGCCGGCAGGCGGATTTTTTATTAAACATGGACTCAAAGTAGTGGTAATACATACACTAGGTGAACGTACCCACATTTGTATGATTAAGCGAGGAAATCGAAGGTGAACCAGTTGGAACATTTATTAGGTCAGGAGTGGGATATATCCCCTGCTGGAGGAGCTACGGGAGAAGCCTTTATTGCCGAGAAAGAGGGGCAGAAGCTCTTCCTTAAACGAAATTCATCGCCATTTTTAGCTGTTCTTTCAGCTGAGGGCATTGTTCCAAAGTTAATGTGGACAAAACGCCTGGAAAATGGGGATGTAATTACGGCCCAGCATTGGATGGAAGGCAGGGAGCTATCTCAGCAGGAAATGAACAATATAAGAGTCGCAAAGCTGCTTCAAAAAATTCATCAATCCGATCCTTTGTTAAGCATGCTCAAAAGGCTTGGGAAATCCCCTTTACGACCTGAAAGTATACTTACAGACATAGAAACCGGGTTATCTTCGGATGTTACGGATATTCCGATTATCAAGCAGGCCATCCATTTTTTACAGAATAATCTCCTGTTGATTGAATGCGACGAAAAAGTCGTCTGTCATTGTGATGTGAACCATAATAATTGGCTCATGACCGAAACCGACGGATTGTTCCTAATTGATTGGGACGGAGCGGTCATTGGCGATCCGGCCATTGACCTCGGCGTACTCCTGTATTCATATGTCCCAAGGGAAGAATGGAATCAATGGCTTGCCCGTTACGGCAAGAAGCTTGACGCAGGCCTGGAGATGAGGATGAAATGGCACACGGTTTCACAACTAGTGCTTTCCATCCAATGGCATCATCGTAGAAAGCGGTACGAGGAAAGAAATGAATTACTGCAAAAACTTGAAGCATTATTGATGGTTGGCTGATCAGAATTGATCTATATCATCCACCCACTGGGACAAGTCGTTCTGGTGGGTTGAAATATGTGCTTCTAAATCGGCGGTACCGATGCCTGTCTGGCTATATTCGTAAATCTCCGTCAGTATCGTTTTTACATTGCTGTCAATATCCATATTGACCATTAAGGATTTGACGAGCCTTTCAACCTGTTCACATTCAGAAACGGATCCACAGCAATCTGTTTGATGATTGGTTAATATATCTTTTAATAGTGACATTTGATGTTCATGGGAAAGCGGCATATAATACCTCTCCTATCTTAAATATGGATTCAAGGGGTTCCCAGGTGGTTCTCGCCTGCCCTTCACTTATTTATGGTGTGTTTTGCGGAAAGTTTTATACATGAAAACTAAAGAGACTGTCGCCTGGATGGCCGGCAGTTTTTTTATTTGTCAGTGGGTGCCTGCAGGCTTTTCCTGAAAAAATCATCTTGCAGGAATCCATCCACTCGTGTTATGGTTTGAACGATTATATTATAAATAGGGGTGTCATCATGCGTTTAAGAAATAAACCTTGGGCTGAAGACCGTTTGAATGATTTTCCACAATATGTAATTCAGCAGCCAGTGAGCCATAAAGGTAAATGGCATGAAGTTTTCGGTAACGATAATCCGTTATATATTGAAGTGGGTACGGGGAAAGGCCGTTTCATTACAGAAATGGCAAAAGCCCATCCTGATGTGAATTTCATTGGAATTGAAGTATATAGAAGTGTCATTGTAGCTGCATTGGACTTGCTGATTGAAGCGGATGTTCCAAATTTAAAGCTGTTGAATGTTGACGCAGCGAACTTAGGGGAATATTTTGCAAAAGGTGACGTGGATCGCGTCTACTTGAATTTCTCTGATCCGTGGCCGAAATCGCGTCATGCAAAACGTCGGTTAACCTATAAGACATTCCTCGAAGTATATGAAGGCATCCTGCCAGACAAAGGCGAGATTCACTTCAAGACGGATAACCAAGGGTTATTCGAATCTTCCTTGAAGAGTATTTCCGAATACGGCATGCTCTTGAAATATGTAAGCCTTGATCTGCATAACAGCAGTTTTGAAGGTAATATCATGACAGAATATGAAGAAAAGTTCTCGAGTAAAGGCAACCGGATATACCGCTTGGAAGCAATGTTCCAATAATCATCGATCAGAAACCAGGTGCACAGCATCTGGTTTTTTTTTTGTTTAAGCCGAATAAAATTTCATAAGTTCACACCAATTAAATGCTGCCATATACATGTCCAACAAAGTTAATAAGCAAGGATGTCAAGGAAACTCAACGGAGGTTTAGATAGAAATATATCCACCATTTCGTCTACCATGAACCATGTTTGCCTTTGTGATGGCTCTTTCGTTTGGGGGAAATCGTAAAGGTCTGATATGGGAGGGGAGCATTCACGAGGATGAGATGATTGTTATCAATTTCAATATATGGAAGTGGGTGTTAAACTATAGGAGAGGAGGGGTAAAATGGAAACGATGCAAATAGGGGAAATGAAATTAACATGGTTGAACGGCGGTGTGACTCACTTGGATGGGGGTGCGATGTTCGGTGTTGTACCGAAACCGCTTTGGTCCAAGAAGTATCCTGTTAACGAAAATAACCAAATCGAGTTACGCACTGATCCGATTTTAGTGCAGGCAAATGGATTGAACATGCTTATAGATTCCGGTATTGGTAATGGAAAGATGAATGAGAAGCAAAGACGGAATTTTGGGGTGACGGAGGAATCCAGTCTTGTCGAAGATCTTGGCAGACTTGGGATTCAACCAAATGATATCGATTACATTTTAATGACCCATCTACATTTCGACCATGCCTGCGGTTTGACGAAACGTGAAGGTGAAACTTGGGTGCCTGTATTCGGGCGTGCCGAAATCATTACGACTCAAACTGAATGGAATGAAATGAAAAACCCGAATATTCGTTCAAAAAGTACATATTGGGCAGAAAACTGGGAGGCTGTCGCTTCGCAGGTACGTCCTTTTGAAGGTGAACAAGAAATTACGAAAGGCATTAAAATGATCCATACAGGGGGGCATAGTGATGGACATGCAATCATCATCATTGAAGATGGTGGGGAAAGATTGATTCACATGGCAGATATCATGCCGACGCACGCGCATGCGAATGTCCTCTGGGTCCTTGCTTATGACGACTATCCCATGACTTCCATCGAAGCGAAGGAAAAGTGGATGAAATCCGGACTGGAAAATGGGTCCTGGTACAGCTTTTACCATGATGCCCACTACTGTGCCATCAAATGGGATGTAACGGGTAAAGAGATAATAGCCGAATTGAAACGGAATCGGTAAGCAGGGAAGCAAAAGGAGGACGTCATTTTGACGGCCCTCCTTTTTGTTTCAATCATTTTGCGCATTAAGCTCCAATATTGTTCCTGTAGAGGCATCTGCAACAAATTCGAATTGCTCGCGTTTTCCCTCTGTGTTTCTAGTGATCCCGCCTTTGTACACTTCATAGTCCAAATCATTTTTTGTATAGTTTTCCGGCTTCATCAAGATCCATGAGCCATATATATTTCCGTCCTTTTTGACTGTTTCCTTCACTTGGGCCAAGACTTTATCCGGAGAAGGTTTAATTGATTGATCCAATATTTGTTTTGTCGCATAGCCAGCAGCAAACCCGGCTACAGTACCTAGTAAAAACGTTTTCCAATTCATTGATTTCTCCTCCATTGCATTTTTTCAATCACTCTTTCTAGTATACAGAAGAACGCTTTATTTGACTAATAATTTGAAATTTTAACCATTAACTGATAAATTAGAACTTTCTAGTGTAACATGATGCTAAGTTCTGTAAAATAGTATAAAACAATACATAGGTTAGGGGTAGAAAAATGAATCATGAGACTTTAGAACTTTTTAAAACATTGACGGAATTACCGGGAGCCTCGGGAAATGAACATGCAGTTCGGAGTTTCATGAGGAGTGAGCTGGAAAAATATTCGGATGAAATCGTCCAAGACCGCCTTGGCGGAATATTTGGCGTAAAAAGAGGTAATCAAGAAGGGCCGACTGTACTGGTTGCCGGGCATATGGATGAAGTGGGATTCATGGTCACTTCCGTAACGGATAATGGAATGATTCGTTTTCAGACCCTTGGAGGCTGGTGGAGTCAAGTGCTTTTGGCCCAAAGAGTCGAAATCATTACCGATAAAGGGCCGGTCATTGGTGTCATCGGTTCGATTCCTCCTCATTTGCTTGATGAATCGCAACGCTCAAAACCAATGGATATCAAAAATATGCTGATTGATATCGGGGCGGATGATAAGGAAGATGTGAAGAGAATCGGTATTAAGCCCGGTCAGCAGATTGTACCGATTTGTCCGTTCACGCCGATGGCCAATGAGAAAAAAATCCTGGCAAAAGCATGGGATAACCGTTACGGTTGCGGACTTGCGATTGAATTGTTAAAAGATTTAAAAGATGAAACATTACCGAATATCCTCTATTCCGGAGCAACCGTGCAGGAGGAAGTGGGATTACGGGGTGCGCAAACAGCAGCTCATATGATCAAACCGGATCTTTTCTTCGCCTTGGATGCAAGTCCTGCGAACGACATGTCCGGCAGTAAAAGTGAATTTGGGCAGCTGGGGAAAGGGGCGCTTCTCCGTATTTTGGATCGTTCGATGGTTACGCATCGCGGCATGAGGGAGTTCATCCTTGATACGGCCGAGTCGAATGACATTCCGTATCAATATTTCGTTTCCCAAGGCGGCACGGATGCAGGGAAGGTCCATGTTGCAAACGAAGGCATTCCAAGCGGGGTGATTGGCATCTGTTCCCGCTATATTCATACACATGCATCCATGATTCATATTGATGATTATGCCGCTGCACGTGAACTAATCGGGAAATTGGTTCGTTCCTGTGATAAAACGACATTCGAGACATTGATAAATAACGGTTGATAGAGGAAGCTGAAATGGAAAGGGAGCTGTCATGAATCCTTTTCCATCAGCTTTTTTTTACATGGAAGGAAGGTAACCATATTGAAAATAGCAGTAGGCAGTAAGAATCCGGCGAAAGTAAAGGCAGTGCTTGACGTATATGAAGAAGCTGAAATCATATCGCTTCAAGTGGAAAGCGGTGTCTCGGAACAGCCATTTTCAGATGAGGAAACGATGGATGGGGCAATGACGCGTGCCCGGAATTGCTTAATTCATAGTGATGCCGAAATCGGTATCGGACTTGAAGGCGGTGTCGTGAAAATGGAGCAAGGCCTGTTTCTATGCAATTGGGGTGCGATGGCCACGAGGGACGGTGAGGTCTTTGTAGCTGGCGGAGCAAGAATCCCGCTGCCCGGAATTGTTGCCGGGAAGCTACTGCACGGTGAAGAGTTGGGTCCGGTGATGGACGCTTACACAATGCAGGAGAATATCAGCAAAAAGGAAGGAGCGATCGGCGTGTTTACAAATGAGCGAATCACCAGGGGGGAAATGTTCCTTCATATCATGAGGATGCTTACGGGTCAACACGAGTATAAGCTGAAAATGAAAAAGTAGGATTTTTGAATCATGTCATGACTGAAATAGCCATGGAATGATGATAGAAGAGTACATATGTCGGTTCGAATCAGGAAAAAGAACACTGCCAAAACAGAGCAGAATCTGACAGGATTTTAATGAGTGGGGTTGCTAGTATAGATGACAAGGGGTGAGCGGAATGGGGTGGGTTGAATCAATCCAAAAGGCAATCGAGTATATCGAGGAGCACTTATTGGAGGACCTGACAATCGAGAGTATTTCCAGGCAGGCGAATGCCTCAGCTTTTCATTTTCAACGGACATTCACCATTTTAACGGATATTTCCATTGGTGAATATATCAGGCGTCGAAGACTGACCTTAGCGGCCCAAGAAATTTCATCCACAAATGGCAAGGTCATTGATTTAGCCTACAAGTATGGCTATGACACTCCCGAGGCATTCTCAAAAGCTTTCCGAAGGCAGCATGGAGTATCTCCAAGCGAAGCACGAAAGTGTATGGGGAAGCTGAAATTCTATGAACGCCTGGTGATACAGGTGATTTTGAAAGGGGCAAAACCGATGAAATACAATATCCTCGAAAGGGATTCCTTTCAATTGATCGGGATCAAGCAAGAGTTTTCCTTGGTCAATGAAGAGAATTTGGTTGGGATCCCGATGTTGTGGGATAAAGTGAATACGGATGGAACCAGCGATAGGTTAGGAAAGTTGAACAATGGCCAAATAGATGGCTTGATTGGTGTATGTGTCGATAAGCGGGCAGTGGAAAAAAATGAAACGATGGATTATTGGATAGGTGCAGAGTATGCCGGGAAAGTGCCTGAAGAGTTTTCAACCCTTACGATACCGGCTTCCAAGTGGGTCGTATTTGAAGTTCACGGACCTATGCCGGATGCCATTCAAAAGGCTTGGAAGCAAGTCTTCTCCGAATGGTTTCCTACCAGCGGTTATGAACATGCCGGAACTCCCGAAATGGAAGTATACGCGAATGATGACGCTTCAAACCCTGACTATTACTCGGAAATTTGGATTCCCATTAAAAAGGGATAAGTTTCAACCCATAAATATTGGCTTTTAGCTTGTAGGGTAATTATCCCTACAAGCTTTTTATTGGGGTAAAGACCGTTTCTCGTTATTGATATAAGGGGATACTCCTTCGGCGGGAGATTTATAACCCTTCTTCAAAAATATAAGAAAGCACCTTCATGGCTTGGTTCACGGATTCGACCGTTACACTCGCCTTTTCCGATAATTCCTTTAAGGCATGGTGATGGGATTCCGGGCGAATCAAAATAAGCGGTTTACCCAGGGAAAGGGCGGTGCTTGCGTCCATGGCAGTATTCCACTGTTTATATTTCTCTCCAAACAGGGCGACGACAAGATCAGCTTTTTTCATCAAAAGACCTGTCCGCAAATTATTGATTTGGGAAGCGGCCGCATCCTTCAGAATAGGGTTCGGCTGTTCTCCGAGAATATCTTCACCGATATTATCGGAGCGTTCATGGTTCTCCATCGGACCGACGAATTCTAAAGGAAGCTTCAGTGCAGAAGCCTTATCTCTCAACTCACTTCTCCAACTTGAATGGATCTCCCCAGCAAGATACACGGTTAATTTCATTGTTTTCCTCCTCGGTATTTAAATTGTTTTCATTGTATCATGTTTTTTAGAAAATGGATGAATTCCATAAATAAGGATAATAGTATCCATAAGTGAATAAAAGAGACGGCTGGAGGAATGAAGATGGCTTTATCGAATAAGAAATTTCTTGTTTTCCTGTTAATAAGCAGTTTGCTTGTTGGCTGCTCAGGTATCGAGAGACAAACCGAAAAGGCAATGAAGGCTGCTGAAGTGGCTTTTCGTGACGATGAAAAACAGCCCAATCTCGAGGCAGGGCTTATTCAAGTCCATCTGCCAAAGGAATATAGGGTAGTGGAAGAACATGATAATAATTTGATTTTACAAAAAGGTGATAAGGCTTATATATTATTTGTCAATCCGAATGAAAAAGAAGACAGCTCCGTTTTATATTTGGCGATAAAGGAACAAGGAGATCAATATTTGGTGCTGCATTCCTTTCAAACTGATGATAAATTCGGCTTTATCTCGATTAAAGAGATACCGAAAGAAAAGTATGAGCTTGCAGTGGGGATCGGTGGGGTCAAGCTGACAACCGAAACGGATAAAGACCATTTAAAAACCGATGCGAAACAGATGATGGAAATCGTATCATCCGTGCCCCAGAAATAAGATAACTCCCCAATTTCCCGGTCATTCAACCGATCCGTATTAATGGTTGATTCGCGGAGAGTCTGGTATGATGGGATTATAAAAACTAAGGTGACATATAGAGCAGGAGGAATATTCAAATGGAAAAGTTACAAACCATTGAGCAATATGATGCATTAAAAAATGAAGGCAAACATATTTTTCTTTTTTCGGCGACATGGTGTGGAGATTGCCGTGTAATCGAACCGATTATGCCGGAGATTGAAACGAAATTTCCTGACTTCACATTCATTTATGTGGACCGTGATGAATTCATCGATGTCTGTGCAGCTAATGATGTATTCGGAATACCAAGTTTCATCGCTTATGATAATGGCAAAGAGCTAGGTAGATTCGTGAGCAAGGATCGCAAAACACAAGAACAAATTGAGGAATTCATACAATCACTATAATCAATTTCCCCTTCTCGCTGGGGATTTTTCAATGAAGAGGAGGGTCAACCATGAAAATGGACAGCACAAAGCTGAAAAATATCTTGAAGGAACGGTTAAAAGATGATAATCGGACTTTCAAATTCGATAGCAAGCAAGATACGTTACGCGTGGAAAATGTGAAGACCGGGAAGGGGATCACCATCGAGCTGCCTCCTGTACTTGCTAACTATGAAAACGTACAGGAAAAAGCCATCGATGAAATCACCTATTACGTGGAAGAGGCCCTGAATGTGATGGGGGAAGAACACAGCATGGAAGGCAAGGAGAAATTCATTTTCCCAGTCATCCGCTCTACCTCCTTTCCAATGGAATCGGAAGAAGGAAATCCATTTTTATTCGATGAGCATACGGCTGAAACCCGGGTTTTTTATGCCCTTGATTTAGGAAAAACCTACCGTCTTATAGATGAAAAGATGATTCAACGGGAAAATTGGCAGGGTGACAGAATCCGTGAAATTGCCCTTTTCAATGCCCGTTCCCTCTCCACTGAAATGAAGTCGGATATCGTCGCGGATAATGCATTTTATTTTTTGAACACGAATGATGGATATGATGCCAGCAGAATCCTGAATGAATCCTGGCTTCGGGAAATGAAGGAAAAGATTGAGGGGACCATGGCTGTGGCCATTCCGCATCAGGATGTCATCATCATTGCCGATGTGAAGAATGATACGGGTTATGATATTCTTGCGCAAATGGCCATGAGCTTCTTTGCCAGCGGTCATGTACCGATAACGGCTCTATCATTCCTTTACGAAGATAATGAGTTGGAGCCCATTTTCATTATGGGTAAAAACAAAAAGCGAGAACAATAAATCATCGCAAAACATAAGGACCGTGTCAGCATTGGGGAAACTCCATCTTGGCAGCGGTCCTGTTTTATTATCGAGAAGTATATACAAGTTTAATAGAGTTAATTTACCAGACCGAAAGAAAATTTTAAGCCTTATGAATAAACATTAAGGGGGACGATTATCGTGAATGTGAAAAGTGAATTAATGAACATGCTGGAAGCCCGTAAAGAGGAAATGGTTCAAATCCGCCGTCATTTACATGAGAATCCGGAGCTATCTTTCAAAGAAGAGAAAACGGCACAATATATCATTGATTTTTATAAAGGGAAAGATGTGTCGATTCAAACGAATGTAGGAAATGGATTAGGGATCATCGTAACGATCGAAGGCGGAAAACCAGGGAAAACGATAGGTCTCCGTGCGGATTTCGATGCATTGCCGATTACAGAAGAAGCGGAGGTCCCATTCCGTTCAAAAAATGAAGGTGTCATGCACGCCTGCGGACACGATGGGCATACCGCTTATTTATTGGTACTGGCCGACTGCATCAACGAGTTGAAAGATTCCCTATCAGGCACTATCAAAATAATCCATCAACATGCAGAAGAAACACCCCCAGGAGGAGCAAAAAGCATTATGGAATCAGGTTTTTTGGATGAACTGGATGCTGTTTTTGGAATCCATTTATTTCCGTCGCATCCAGCGGGGGTCGTCGGGTATCGCGGCGGCTATTCGATGGCTGGACGGACCTATTTCAAGTTAGCGATAAAGGGTGTAGGCGGTCATGGTTCCTCCCCGCATATGGCTAATGACGCCATTGTGGCAGGCGCCCATTTCGTGACAGCCGTACAAACCGTAATCAGCCGTCGCTTGAACCCTTTTGATATGGGGGTAGTCACAATCGGCTCCTTCGATGGAAAAGGAAGCTTTAATGTCATAAAGGATCGTATAGAAATTGAAGGGGATGTCCGTTATATGACAGCAGAGACCCAACAGCTGATAGATAAGGAAATCCATCGGATCGTCAAAGGGGTGGAAACGGAATTTGATGTTCAGTGCGAACTTACCTATGTGCCTGATTATCCTCCGTTATATAATGACCCTGAACTGACTGGATTCGTGAAAAATAGCCTGGAAAGCATGCATGATAAAGAAATTAAGAAGGTCGTGGAATTTCCGGTATTCTCAGGTTCAGAAGATTTTTCGTATTATGCGGAAAAGATTCCTGGCTGCTTCTTTTACATTGGCTGTAAACCGAAAGGGGTGGAAAAGCCATATTTCAATCACCATCCTAAATTCGACATTGATGAAGATGCCATTTTGATTGCTTCCAAATCAGTGGCGCAGGTTGTATGCAGTTTTTATGATTGGGCTTAGTGCCATTGGTCTTGGTTTGCAAAAAAAAACGCTTGAACCCACAAACACCGTTCAGTATTAACGAACGGTGTTTTATAGGTTTCAGCCGTTATTTGGATGCCACAGGAGGTTTCGTGAAGGATGATGCAATGAAATGACCAGCTTTCATCCTGGGCTGCATGAAAACTTAATCTCTTTGTAAACGCGATTTAACAGCGGTGTTTTATTTAAATAGTAGACTAGGGGCTAATGTTATTTCGCGATGGATAGGTTTAAACTCATTCCAGAAGGGGTTTAGTAGGGTAGGAGTTCTGCGAAATACGTAGAGTTGGTAAAGAATACGATTAAAAAAGTAGATACAAATCCCAAATTTTCTCGATATTTTAAAAATAACTGGTAGAATTAGTTACATAACTACAGATGTAGAAAGAGTGATAGGTTTGAAATGGCTAAATAAGATGAAAAAATGGTTCCAAGCAGAGGAAATTATTGAAATCGAAGAAATTATTATAGATGAACCGCTTGATGAAGAGACATTAAGGAATATGGATTTTTCGAAGCTCGCAAAGTCAAAGAAAGAAGAAATAAAAGTTTACAATCAAACAGTGGAAAAAATGTCACAGACGCCAGATCCGGATACGAAAATCCTGTTTCAATATCCAAAAGGACAGTTCAAGTTTCCGCTCATCCCTGACCGGGAGCAGAATAAAAGAAAGCCTAGGGAAAGAAACAGGGAAGATCACGAACCCAAACAGGGGAACGCGGCCAAAGAAACGAAAAGGCCTGTGAGGGATCCTGAACCTAAACGGAGAAACTTCGATCGGGAGCAAATCCCTAAAATAGTCCCGTCGAATACTCCATTCCGCCCAACGGAAATCCCTTCACCCATTTATGGATTCCGTCGCCCGGAAAAAAAAATAGTCCCTACTGAAGAAATTGTCGAATATGAATTGGAAAGTAAAATGCCGGTCCGTAAAAAAGAAGAACCCGATATTGAGATTCCGATATCCATCCCTGAAATCCCAAAAGCCAATGAGGAATTGACGATAGAGCCATCCGTCCTTGTACCAGAACAAACGGAAGAAAAAAGGGAAGGTTCGGAGATACCCGCTTTCTTTCGTAAGAATTCCATTGAGTCACCGCCTGAAGAAGCAGTAAGCGAGCCTGGTATAGATGAGCCAGCAGTAGAAAAAGAGGCTTATGAACAGGACCAAGTTGATTTTGGATGCGAAGTCGCTGTTTCCATCATGGAACAGGTGGACGAAACAACGCCTGAAGCTATTTCGGTTCCTGGGGAGGTCACTGTAAAATCACCTCAGCCATCCGTCAGTCAAGGGGCACAACCGGAAAGTGATCCATCAGAGGCAATGCCGGAAGAACAGCCTAAACGTCCGAAAAAACATATCCCATTTAACGTGATGATGCTTAAGCAAGATAGGGAAAAAAATGGGTTCATCAATAAAATGATGCCGGAAAAAAAAAGCCCTGATGTCGAAATTGGAGTAGCATCATCTGATAAACGATCTCTGATTAACGCTGCTGAAACGGAAGCGGGACAAGCGAAACCATCCTCCATCCCTGAATGGAAATCGGAGGAAGGCAAAGTGATGTTTAAAGAGGAGGAGACTCCGGTCATTCAGCCAACTTTAGTGGACACTAAGCATGGAACCGAGACGGTTGCCGTGCCTGAAAATACAGTTGAATCCAATATCGGTTCGAACCCGGTCCCTGCAAAGTCTTTCGAACAGGGATCTCCCATTTCTGAAAATGTAAATCAAGAACCGGCTTATATAGAGGCGGCAGCAGAAGCTAAGCAGAGCGAAACCCCCGAAGTGTTTTGCTCCGTGGAAGCCAATGATAATCCATACTATGTGTTTCCGGATATCGAGTTGCTGACGCCTCCCACCTATGCTGTACATGATGATGAATGGCTCGAGGAACAGACTTTATTACTTGATGAGACGTTGAAAAATTTCAATGTCCGTGCAAAGGTCGTCAATGTCACGCAAGGACCGGCAGTAACTCGTTTCGAGGTGCATCCGGAACCCGGAGTGAAGGTGAATAAGGTGACGAACCTGATGGATGACATCAAATTGAGCCTTGCCGCTCAGGATATGAGGATGGAAGCGCCTATCCCGGGTAAACATACAATTGGCATCGAAATTCCAAATAGGAAGAGCAAGCCGGTATTTTTGCGCGAGGTTTTGGAAAGTACTGAGTTTCAAGAGCATGAATCACCGCTTGCCGTGGCTTTAGGCCTCGATATATCCGGTCAGCCTATTATCACGGATTTGAGAAAGATGCCGCATGGATTGATAGCCGGGCAAACGGGATCGGGGAAAAGCGTCTGTATCAACACGATGTTGGTCAGCTTGCTTTATAAAGCGACGCCGCAGGAGTTGAAATTACTGTTGATCGATCCGAAAATGGTCGAGCTTGCCCCATATAATCGAATCCCGCATTTGGTCAGTCCAGTCATAACCGATGTAAAAGCCGCTACGGCTGCGTTGAAATGGGCGGTTGAGGAAATGGAACGGCGTTATGAATTGTTTGTACATGCAGGTGTACGTGATATCACCCGCTTTAATGACCAAGCGGAAAAAGCAGGTCAATATTCAAGCAAGCTGCCTTATATCCTGGTGATCATCGATGAGCTTGCGGATCTAATGATGATGTCGCCTGCTGATGTAGAGGAAGCGATTTGCCGGATTGCCCAAAAGGCCCGTGCCTGTGGCATTCATTTGATTGTAGCCACTCAGAGACCTTCTGTCGATGTCATAACTGGATTGATCAAGGCGAATATCCCGACAAGGATCGCTTTTTCGGTTTCTTCACAAGTCGACTCCCGTACAATCATCGATAGCGGTGGTGCAGAAAAACTGTTGGGAAGAGGAGATATGTTATTTGCTGAAAACGGCTCTTCAAAAACGGTGCGCCTGCAAGGGACTTTTGTTAGTGATGAAGAAATCGATCAAGTCGTAAACCATGTCAAATTGGAGCAGCAACCGAACTATCTGTTTGAACAGGAAGACTTGTTGAACAGGGCACAGGTCACGGAAGAAGCGGATGAACTGTTTTTCGAGGCATGCGAATTCGTCGTGAGCCAACAGGCTGCTTCTGCATCGAGTGTACAAAGGCGCTTCCGTGTCGGTTATAACCGTGCAGCGCGTTTAATAGAAATGATGGAGCAGCAGGGAGTCGTTTCCGAATCCAGGGGCTCAAGGCCAAGGGATGTTTTGATTACGGAAGAAGAACTTGAATTTTTACATGTTAATTAAGAGAACCTATTAAAAGGAAATTGTATATAATGTGAAAGGGTGAAAACCCGTTATTATCACCTTAATTGAGGAAAAAACCAATGATTTGATAAATTGGCATCTGCCTGACATGGATGAATGGATAAAAAAGTGATATAATAGTTTTTTGTTATGAATGATTGAAAATATATGCATGAAAAACCAAAGAAGAAATTGCGTTTCTAACAAGTCTCGTAATGAAAAAACAAATAAAAGATGACGTCATATACTGTCATACAGGTAGACGATTGGTGGAGGTTCGCTTTATGACTGCTTACCATTTTGTGGGAATTAAAGGGTCGGGTATGAGTGCTCTTGCACAAATACTGCATGATATGAATATTGAAGTGCAGGGTTCCGATTACGAAAAAGAATTTTTTACACAATTGGCATTAGAAAAAGCCGGGATTAAAATCCTTCCTTTTAACGAGGAAAATATTCAAACTGGAATGACCATCATTGCAGGAAATGCGTTTCCGGATAGTCATCCGGAAATCGTGAAGGCAAAGGAACTTGGTTTGCCGATCATCCGTTATCACCGTTTCCTAGGTGATTTCATGAAAAACTTTATCAGCGTGGCCGTTACGGGAGCGCATGGTAAAACATCGACAACCGGTTTATTGGCCCATGTAATGGGGGGCGCTAAACCGACATCCTTCTTGATTGGGGATGGAACGGGTAAGGGAATCGTGAATTCTGATTACTTCGTATTCGAAGCATGTGAATATCGCCGTCATTTCCTTTCATATTATCCGGATTATGCAATCATGACGAATATCGATTTTGATCATCCTGATTACTACGCCAATGTCGAAGACGTGTTCGAGGCTTTCCAAACGATGGCCCTTCAAGTCAACAAAGGCATTATTGCGTGCGGGGATGATGAGCATTTACCACATATTCAGGCGAAAGTACCGGTTATTTTTTACGGATTTGCAGAAGGAAATGATTTTCAAGCGAAAAATGTTTCCGTCACTCCGGATGGCACCACTTTTGATGTGCACGTAAGGAACAATTACTATGATACATTCACTATTCCTACTTTTGGAAAGCATAATGTGTTGAATGCACTTGGTGTCATTGCACTTTGTAAATATGAAAACTTGGATACGGAAGCTGTGAAAGCCCAATTGCGGACTTTTGGCGGAGTTAAACGCCGGTTCTCCGAAAAGGAAATCGGAAGTCAGATCATCATTGATGATTATGCGCATCATCCGACTGAAATTTCGGCAACTGTTGACTCTGCTCGTCAAAAGTATCCAGAGCGTGAAGTTGTAGCGGTATTCCAGCCGCATACTTTCTCGAGAACGCAAGCATTCCTGGATGAATTCGCCGACAGTTTGAATTTGGCCGACAAAGTATACTTATGTGAAATTTTTGGATCTGCTCGTGAAAATCAAGGGAAATTATCGATTGAGGATCTTCAAGATAAAATTCCCGGTGCCGAGCTGATTACGGAGAACACAACATCAATATTGCAAAAACATGAAAACAGTGTCGTGTTATTCATGGGTGCGGGGGACATTCAAAAATTCCAAGCAGCCTACGAGCATTCACTGCAGGTAAAATAAAAAAACGACCGATCCGTTAGTTAGTGCGGGTCGGTCGTTTTTTTATTGGTATTTTTTTATTTTAAATTTTCTGGATTTAAATTTTCCAATTCCGGTAAAACGAAGCGTCCGTCCTTACGTATCAAGACGTCATCAAAATGGATTTCCCCGCCGCCATATTCAGGGCGTTGAATATTGACCAGGTCCCAGTGAATGTCTGAATGATTTCCGTTAAAGGCATCATCATAACATTGTCCGGGAGTGAAATGAAAACTTCCATCAATTTTTTCATCAAAGAGGATATCTTGCATCGGATGTAGAATATAAGGATTTACACCAATTGCAAATTCACCGACATATCGTGCGCCTTCGTCAGTATCAAAAATTTTGTTGATGCGTTCCGTATCATTCGCGACCGCTTCAACGATTTTTCCATCCTTGAATGTTAACTTCACGTTTTCAAAAGTAAAACCCTGATAAGGGGACGGAGTATTATACGAAATCACTCCATTGATGGAATCTTTAACTGGAGCCGTATATACTTCACCGTCAGGAATGTTCAGCTCACCTGCACATTTGATGGCTTTAATGTCTTTGATGGAGAAGGTTAAGTCCGTACCGGGCCCAGTTAAGCGGACCTTATCCGTTTTATCCATCAATTCAACAAGGTTGTCCATTGCTGCGCTCATTTTGCCATAGTCGAGGTTGCAGACTTCGAAATAAAAGTCTTCGAATGCTTCTGTGCTCATTTTGGCTAATTGGGCCATCGAATTTGTCGGGTAGCGAAGAACGACCCATTTTGTTTTTGGAACGCGGATATTTCTATGTACTTTACCGACTGTCTGTCCATGAATCGCCATCTTTTCTGAAGGGACATCGGATTGTTCATTGATATTATCCCCGGCACGAAGCCCGATATAGGCATCCATCTGGTTCATTACGTTTGCTTCAAACTCACCCATCATCTTGTACTGTTCTTCTTTGGCACCCATCAACAAGGCACGATCCACTTGGTGATCCTTTAAAAGGACGAATGGGTAACCACCTGCTGCATAGGCTTCATTCACAAGCGCGTTAACAAGTTCACGCTGCAATCCAAAGTTTTCGATCAAGATTCTTTCACCTTTTTGAAGTTTTACTGAGTAATTGATTAAGTTTTTGGCCAATGTTTCAATTCTGGGATCTTTCATAAAATTACCTCCATTGTTTAAATTCGACTTATGTTTCTATCATACCCGATTTCCTGCCATAAGTGTCACCCATGAATTTCATGGAGGAACTGGATACAGACAACAATATTTCCAGATTAGGGTTTGATAGGGTATATTGAAAAAATAAATACGTTTATAATAATAAGGAAGGGGTAATTAATAACTAACAGCTACTAAATAAGTCGATTTTTCGGAGGTGTTCCAATGGAGATTATTTTATACGTAAGTGCTGCTGTTGCAGCGATAGCTTTCCTGGTCCTTGTTATTTTCCTGACAAAGGTACTGACATCACTTCAAACAACCCTGGACAGTGTGGCCCGGACGCTGACAGGACTAGAGAGCCAAATGCAGGGCATAACGCTCGAAACTACCCAGCTATTACATAAAACGAATACGTTGGCTGAAGACTTGCAGCAAAAGTCAGAAAACCTGAACACAGTGGTGGATGCCGTGAAGGATGTAGGTACATCCATCTCTAGCTTCAATTCTTCCATCCAAAAGGTTTCTCATAAAGTACAGGCTGAGATTGATAATAATCAAGAACGAATCTCACAAATTGTACAATGGAGTAATGTAGCCATGGAGATTAGGGACAAATGGAAAACCAGAAGCAAACAGGCTGCCCCGACCCCAACTGAAAGGGCGGAGTTAGAAAGGGAAGCACTGGAAACAGATAACCTACCTAAAAAAAGGTTTTTACGTTCTAGATCTTAAAATCTAGTTAAATAAAAATGAACTGAAAATTGAAAGGGGAATGTATTATGACTCAAAAAGAATTTCCGGCAAAGGACTATCAGAAATCATATGAGGACGAACGCGACTCGATCAATTCTAAGGACTTTATGATTGGCGCCTTAATCGGCGGGATGATCGGAGCGGCTACAGCTTTGTTCATGGCTCCGAAAACAGGCAAGGAATTAAGGAATGATTTCAATGAACAAGCTAAAAATATTTCAGAGAAAACAGAAAAATTAAGACAAACCGCGATGGAAAAAGGAACAGTGCTTGCTGATACTGCAAAAGAAAAAACAAGCTCCGTCACGGAAATCGTTTCAACTAAATCTTCAGATATCGTCAATAAAGTGAAAAGCTTGAAAACGGGAAAAGAAAACGGCAACGCGGCTGATGATACGACAAATTCGAGCAATAAAGATATAGATGTAACGGGAACTTCCGATTCTCCTATCGTATCCGTTGAAACGAATTTTGCTAACGGCAACGACCTGGAAAATAACCCTGCCGATCCAACAAGCGGTAACAAGAATACGGCAAAATTAAAACTCGATGAAACGAAAAAGGCATTTGATGAAACAGAGAATAACCTTAAAAAATAAACTCTTACATTCCTTTGATGGGGATGAAGAGGCATGAAGGTACGAAGAATAAGGCGGTGAAGTGCTTCGATGGCTTCATCGCCTTTTTGATGGTAAAATTTATATGTACAAGAAAAGGAGATGTATTATGACGATTACCAAGATTGAAGCAGAAGAACAATTCAATGAGCTTTTAAAAGAGGATACATTCCTACTTTTCAAGCATAGCGTAACATGCCCGGTCAGTGCTGAAGCATATGAACAATATGAGAAGTACATCTTGGAAAACGAACAACTTAAAACGGCCTATTTAGCCGTTCAGGAAGCTCGTCCATTATCCAATTATGTGGCAGAAACATTTGATATCAAACATCAATCACCTCAGGCCATCCTTTTTAAAAGTGGAAAACCGGCCTGGAATGAATCTCATTGGCGGATTACATATGATTCATTGAGCAAGGCCATTACTGAATGATTGATTAAGGCCGGATCCCTTAGGTAGGGGATCCGGCCTTTTATTATTCCATCATTCATGGGTCAGGGGATTTTTTATCGATCTCCAGGGGAAACCTTTTCTTGAAAGGATGTTAACAACGCTGGGAGTTGAGGAACCTGTAACTCAAAATTTTTCGCCGAATACCGCTATACCGTTTCTGGAGATCTCTCAGAATGCTCTTAGATAAAATATCAATTATATTATAGCTTTCCTGTTCTATTTCCAATATAATTCCTACAACGGATCGTGTTCCAATAGCTAGTGCAAATCGTTTTTCTTACATGGGTAACACCTACTTTTATGCATTTATAACTTTAATGCTTAAAAGCGTTTAATTATTAAAGAAAAATATAGTGACATTTAAGGACACTTCATTTATAATTGATTTAATCATACATGAAATATTCTAAATTTTTCATTGATAAAATAATTGGGGTGGATGATCGAGGATCCAGATGGGATTTTCGGGTTAGATTTCCGCTGTACCGATTTCTATTTTAAAAAACGAAGGGATGGATTTGTAATGAGCAACAAAGAGCTTGATGGACTTCGTAATCAACTGGATGATGTGAACATTCAGTTATTACATCTTATTAATCAACGTGCTGAACTTGTACAGGAAATTGGTCGCGTTAAAGAAAAACAAGGTGTTAACCGTTACGATCCGGTCCGTGAAAGAACAATGCTGGATCTTATCGAAGCCAATCATCAAGGACCTCTTGATCTTGGTTCGATTAAACATATTTTCAAAGAAATCTTCAAATTGGGCTTGGAGCTTCAAAAAGATGATCAGAAGAAAACGCTTCTGGTATCAAGAAAACAAAAGGCTGAAGACACTATCATCGACATTAAAGGTGAATTAGTCGGTAACGGGATCCCTAGCTTCGTGTTCGGACCATGTGCCGTTGAATCTTATGAACAGACAGCTGCGGTGGCGGAAGTCATTAAAGCTAAAGGTTTGAAATTGATGCGCGGCGGTGCATTTAAGCCACGTACATCTCCATATGACTTCCAAGGACTTGGTTTGGAAGGCTTACAAATACTTAAACGTGTTGCTGATGAATACGGCTTGGCTGTCATCAGTGAAATCGTGAGTGCTAACGATATCGAAGCGGCGATCGATCATATCGATGTCATCCAAATCGGAGCACGCAACATGCAAAACTTTGACTTGCTAAAAGCGGCAGGTGCCGTAAATAAACCAGTTCTTTTAAAACGTGGACTTGCTGCAACGATTGAAGAGTTCATTCATGCAGCGGAATACATCATGTCACAGGGAAATGGCAACATAATCCTTTGTGAACGCGGTATCCGTACTTACGAAAAAGCAACAAGAAATACACTGGATATCTCCGCTGTACCGATCTTAAAACAAGAAACTCATTTACCGGTCATGGTTGATGTAACGCATTCCACTGGACGTCGCGACCTCTTACTTCCGACGGCTAAAGCGGCTCTTGCAATCGGTGCTGACGGTGTAATGGCAGAAGTGCATCCGGATCCTTCCGTTGCTTTATCGGATTCTGCACAGCAAATGGACTTCAAACAATTTGATGAATTCTATGATGAAATTAAACGTTTGAACTGGGTAACTGTTTAAGCTGGAAAGTCTTTAAAATATCTACTTACGGCCCTTACCATATTGGCAAGGGCTATTTTTAATGGTAAAATACTTGTTTTTGCAGAAAAAGCATCGAAATAAGCACTATTGGATTGCAGGAAAGATTCGACTATCGTATGATAAATAACAAGAATGAGAACTGTTCGGAAGATTGAGTCATACATAAAGAGATATCTATGTGAATTTTATACTTGAATAGGGTATTGAATCTTTGACTGAGAAGAGAGAGGACTGCATTTTTTGTTAGGCAGATCGTTCCTGAAATAATCTTCCTTATAGAGGAAAACGCATAAAAGAATATTTTTCGAAATAATTCGGGTCTTTTATGGGAAAAATGAAAGAAATGGAGGAATGGATGAATGAATAATATAACCATTTATGATGTGGCGCGTGAGGCGAATGTTTCCATGGCCACTGTTTCCCGCGTAGTTAACGGGAATCCAAATGTAAAGCCTGCAACAAGAAAGAAAGTTTCGGATGTGATTGAGAAGTTAGGGTACCGTCCCAATGCAGTGGCAAGGGGTCTTGCAAGCAAGAAAACGACTACAGTCGGGGTCATTATTCCGGATATCTCGAGCATCTTTTTTGCCGAATTGGCACGGGGCATAGAAGATATAGCCACAATGTATAAATACAATATCATTCTAAGCAGTTCTGATGAGAATATAGATAAGGAATTCCATTTGTTGAATACGATGCTTGGAAAACAAGTGGATGGTATCGTATTCATGGGCGGTAACATTTCTGATGAGCATGTCAAAGAGTTTACGAATTCACCGGTTCCAATCGTTCTGGCAGGCTCGGTGGATGAAAGCGGGCAAGTTCCATCGGTTAATATTGATTATGAGGCGGCGGCATTCGACGCAGTGACCTTCTTCGCTAAAAATGGCCACAAGCATATCGCTTTTGTAAGCGGAAACCCTTCCGCGCTGATTAATGAAAAGAAATTGGCTGGTTATAAAAGAGGATTAAAAGAAGCTGGGCTTTCATTTGATGAAAGGTATATTATTGAAGGCGATTATACATATGATTCAGGAATTGAGTCTTTTGAAAAGTCCCTGGAAACTGAAGAGAAACCGACGGCATTCATCGCCGGTGCTGATGAAATGGCGCTTGGAATTGTCCATGCCGCACAGGACAAAGGGTATAATGTACCGGAAGACTTTGAAGTGATCAGCTTCGATAACACGAGATTGACATTGATGGTGCGTCCGCAAATCACGACGATCGTTCAACCATTATATGATATTGGTGCGGTTGCTATGAGGCTTCTGACAAAGTTGATGAATAAAGAACAAGTGGAGGAAGGGCATGAAGTGATCCTGCCACATCGGATTGAAAACCGTCAATCCACGAAATAAGCTGGTTTAGAGAGTGTCCCGAGGGCACTCTCTTTTGTTTTTCAAATATATTCACAACCAAAAAAGATCGTTTTTCAACGATCTTTTGGTTAACTTTGGTCATTGCTTGTCGATGTTTTCCTGGAAGACCTGATGGGATAAAGGGCCTTTTCAAGCGTCAGGGCATTCTTCTCGGTAATTTCAGGCTTTCTCGGAATGGGTTCATATATATCCTCCATGTCATCCCACTCGTTTGGTAGCAGAACAGGGGACTCAGGCTGCCAGCATTCAAGCCATTCCTTTGCTAGGGGCCCTGAAATATCGTTATTCGTCATTTCAAGCCAGACCCTCGACCAAGCCCTCGGGACGACGCGCCATATATCATATCCCCCGCCGCCTACTGCAATCCACCGGCCCTCACAATACTTATGGGCCATTTCGTGGGCCAACTTTGGTATTTCCCTATAAATCTTCATGGTGGCAGATAAATGGGTGAGCGGATCGTAATAATGGGAATCGGCTCCGTTTTGCGTTAAAAGGACATCCGGTTTGAAGAATTCAATGACCTCTTTAAAGGAAGCGCTGTAGCATTCGAGCCAGGACTCATCTTCAGTGAACGCATCGACCGGGATGTTGAATGAATAGCCGTAGCCTTTTCCTTGACCCCGTTCGTTAATATTGCCGGTGCCGGGAAATAAGTAGCGTCCCGTTTCATGAATGGATAGGGTGCATACATCCGGATCATCATAAAATGACCATTGGACTCCGTCACCATGATGTGCATCGGTATCGACATACAAGACTCGTGCTCCATATTTTTTTTGCAGGTATTTAATCGCGACCGAACTATCGTTATAAATGCAAAAGCCCGAGGCTTTTCCGCGGAAACCGTGATGCAGGCCACCTCCCAGATTAAGTGCGTGCAGGGACTGACCGGTCATGACGGCATCCACTGCCGTCAAGGTACCGCCTACAAGCAAGGCGCTTGCTTCATGCATTCCCGGGAAGATTGGGGTATCTTCTGTTCCGAGCCCATAATTTCCGGCTTTTTCAGGGGGGAGCTTTCCCTGGCCTGCTAATCTGACAGCGTTTACATAATGCTGATCATGGATCAGTTCCAATTCTTCATCGGTGGCCATTCTGGGCTTGATAATTTGATCATCACTGATGGCATGGTGTTTTTTTAGCAAATCCAGCGTGAGTTTAAGACGTTTTTGATTGAACGGATGCTCATCGTTGAATTTATAGGTGAGGAGTTCATCCGAATAGATAAAAAGGGATGCATCATTCATGGGAAATCCCCGGCAGACTAGGCCATAAAACGGTATAGCCTTCTTTCTTCAAATCCTCCACCACCATAAATGGATTCATCGTCTGCACACGAATTACAAGAATCTTATAATCGGTCCCTTCTTTATCCGGGTAAACGAGAGTGCTCAGGATATTCGAATTGCGCCTTTTGAAAATATGGGCAATATCATGAAGGGTACCTGCCTTATCCGGGATTTTAATCTCGATTTGGGAACCGGGCTGATTGACTCCTGTCAACTCAACGTATGAATGAAGTAAATCAGAACCGGTTATGATGCCGACTAACTTCCTTCCTTTTAAAATTGGAAGGCAGCTGATATTGTTATCACAAAAAACAGCCCCGATTTCTTCCACGAAATCTAACGGGTGACCTGTGATTATATCCGTTCTCATGATGCTCGATAGTGGTTTTTGTAAATCACTTTTGTATTCTGCGGTGCGGAATATAGAAGGGGCAGCATCCCGTATATCACGGTCGCTGACTAATCCCACAAGTTGAAAGCTGTCATCGACAATGGGGATATGGCGAATTCGCTTCTCCTTGATGATCATGACAGCGCTATGGATTGTATCCGTTGGAGTGAGGGTGATGATATCCTCATTCATTATTGTTTCAACAATCATTTTCCTTCCTCCTCTTTTTCACCTCTTTAATACATATACCGATTCATGAAACGCAATTGGTCGAATTTCTGGATGGATTCGGACGGCACTCTTTTGCCAATACGGGCCATCAGGCAGTTGGCCGGGTGGGAACTGATTTCAGGATCATCCGTTGCAAAGTAGACCAAGCCGCCGGCACTCATCATTTTTTCCATGACCTTGCGATAGTCCCAAATATTCAGCCCTGTCCCTTTCAAGTCCCAATGCCAATAGTATTCAGTGGTGATGATGATGAAGTCTTCAACCGAATCGTCTTCCATGGAAAGGCGGATTAAATTCTTCCCGACGGAGGCACCCCGGTATTTAGGGATGACCTCGATTGCACCAAGCTCAATCAGATCCTCCATCTCGATTTCCGACCAGCGCTCCAAGGGATCGGGATATAAATAAGTTACATAACCCACGATCGTTTCATTTTCACGGGCGATGAAGATCCTGCCCTCGGGCAAGTCTGCAATCTCTATTAACGCTTTATGCTGCAAAGCAGGCTGGCGAAAGGCGACCAAGTCTTCGTGAAACTCATAAGCGGACATCTTTTCGCCGTTTAACGGCCCCTCGATGATGAGCGTTCCGCTTAATGTCTGCAGTTCCTTGGTATAAAAGGTCTTATTATATTCCATTCTATCACCACCCTCATTATATAGTAATCTTACACTCTCGCATTCCGAAGCATAAGGAGCATTGCTATTAAAACTGAACGAATCGAAAGCCTACATTAATTATACTTAAAAACAAGTGGCATAATTCAGAAAGTTCAAGGCATATATGAATCTTTTGTTACAGTACTTCTCATATACCCGCCATCGCTATGAAGTCATCTTAACTATACCAATATACCTGTGTTTTTCAAAATTAGGCCAAGAAGGAATTTCCCTAATATGGAAGGTTTCAATATTTTAAAAATTGAGATAATTTGTTTCTTATACTATAATGAAAATATAGAGCCGAATAAAGGGGGAGTTTGTCGTATGAATGTGAAAGCGCTGCCAGTAGTGGAAGGTAATTTTAATTTAAAGAATTACGATGAGAAATACAATAAGTTTGACTGGTCTGAGACGGAAAAGGAATTCTCCTGGTCTGAAACCGGTAAAGTGAATCTTGCGTATGAAGCCATTGACCGCCATGTCGAAACATACAAAAAGAACAAAGTCGCCCTTTATTACAAAGACGATAAAAGAAATGAAAAGTATACATTCAAGGAAATGAAAGATTATACGAACCAAGCGGCCAATGTGTTCAAGAACATTGCCAATGTGGAAAAAGGTGATCGTGTTTTCATCTTCATGCCACGCTCCCCGGAGCTTTATTTTGCATTGTTGGGTGCGATTAAAACGGGGGCGGTCGTAGGTCCGTTGTTCGAAGCCTTCATGGAAGGCGCGATAAGGGATCGCCTTGAAGATAGTGAGGCAAGTGTGATAGTGACGACCCCGGAGCTTTTGCCGCGGGTCCCAGTAGAGGAATTACCCCATTTAAAACATATTTTCTTAGTGGGGGAAAATGTAAAAGAAGAAGGAAAGTATCATCACTTCAACAAAAAATTAAAAGAAGCGGACAAAAAATTCGAAATTGAATGGGTGGATCGGAATGACGGACTGATTCTTCACTATACTTCCGGTTCCACGGGAAAACCAAAAGGCGTACTTCACGTTCATAATGCGATGATCCAGCATTATCAAACGGCAAGATGGGTCCTTGATTTACAGGAAGAGGACGTGTATTGGTGCACAGCGGATCCTGGATGGGTGACAGGGACGTCTTACGGTATCTTTGGACCGTGGCTGACAGGCACCTCGAATGTCATTGTAGGCGGGCGATTCAAGCCTGAATCCTGGTACAAGACCCTGGAAGACTTCGGAGTCACTGTATGGTATAGTGCCCCGACTGCCTTCAGGATGCTGATGGGCGCAGGTGACGAAATCGTTAAACGGTTCGATTTGAGTTCTCTCCGCCATGTTTTAAGTGTCGGTGAACCGTTGAACCCGGAAGTGGTGCGCTGGGGAATGAAGGTATTCAATCACCGTATCCATGATACATGGTGGATGACGGAGACCGGGGCTCAGGTAATCTGCAATTATCCTTGCCTGGAAATCAAACCGGGCTCGATGGGTAAACCGATTCCGGGTGTGAAAGCGGCAATAGTGGATGATCAGGGCAACGAGCTTCCTCCGCATAGAATGGGGAACCTTGCCATCAAGAAAGGATGGCCTTCGATGATGAAGACCATCTGGAAGAATGAATCAAAATATGAATCTTATTTTATGCCGGGTGATTGGTATGTTTCTGGAGATTCCGCTTATATGGATGAAGAGGGGTATTTCTGGTTCCAAGGCCGGGTTGATGATGTCATCATGACGGCAGGGGAAAGAGTCGGACCTTTCGAAGTGGAAAGCAAGTTGGTCGAGCATCCGGCCGTAGCTGAAGCAGGGGTCATCGGTAAGCCGGACCCAGTTCGGGGAGAAATAATCAAAGCGTTTATCGCCCTCCGTGACGGATACGATGCAAACGATGAGCTGATTGAAGAAATTCGTCAATTTGTAAAGAATGGTCTCGCAGCACATGCGGCGCCGCGTGAAATTGAATTCAGGGATAAGCTTCCTAAAACAAGGAGCGGAAAAATCATGCGCCGTGTCTTGAAAGCTTGGGAACTTGATCTGCCAACTGGTGATTTATCCTCGATGGAGGATTGAAAAGCTGAGTCATACTGATTATTGAGAAGGTAAAAAGGCATCCATGTCATTGCATGGATGCCTTTTTGGGAGTTTGGGTCATTCGCCAAACCAGTGTGGGAGATTAAATGAAACAGGCTGCCGGGTCATCCCCGACAGCCTGTTTTACTTCGAAAGAGTGTCATTTTTCCTCTTCTTCAGCTTTATCCGTGTCCTGTTCTTTATCGTTGACTGTGTTTTGATCTTTGTCGGTTTCCGGATCTTCTTTATCTGTATTGTCTTTGTTTTGCTCTTTATCTTGATCTAGCTCTTTATCTTGCTCTTTTTCTATTACTTTATCTTGCTCTTTTTCTATTACTTTTTCCTTTTCTGGTGTAACGTTCACTTCTTTTGAGTCTGTTTTTTTAACTTCGTTAACTATTTTATCTTTTCCGCGATCATCTTTATTTTTCGTGGAATCTTCTTTGGAACTTGTCTTTTTAGCGCCGTTTTCAACATGTTGGGAAGGGGCTGATTCTTTACCGACAATGTCGACGGCCGTTACGTAATAAGATCCGCCAGAGCCGACTTTGTAAACAAGATTCTCCCCAGCATTGATGCTTGCCACTTTTTTGCCGTCTTTATAGACACGATAACCGACGACATCTCCTTCATGATGCAAGCCCCAAGTAATCCTATCGTTACTTTTTGTTATGGATAGGGGATCTGGTGCTTTGCCATTATCATTCAATTTCGCTGTCGCCCCGACGACATTTCCTGATTTTTCGCCTCCAGGAATCACGGATCCCGGGTCATCGACATATTTCAATCCGATATCTCCAAAGGCATCGGGATTCAACATGAACCCGCCGCTTGTGAATTCGCCTGGCGTTTGCGGAAGGGCTGCGTAGCGTTTGCTGCCGACTGATACATATTGTCCATTTATGAAACTATCATCTGCCTTGGATGGAGCATATTTCGCGATGAATAAATCTGATTTTACAAGCCCGGCCTTTTGGCATGAACTTGAAGGCAGCAGTCCTGAAACGCCACAGAAGGAACGGCTGACAATTCCGCCCGGCATTTCAAAGCGCTTATCGGGGTCGATTAGTTTAGGATCGACTTTATATGCGGCATTGATCAGATCTGCCCAATAATACATATTACGTTTATTATATTCAAGACCATTATAGGTCCCTTGCAAGGATTTCGGCTTGTCATAACCGAGCCATGTCCCGAACGATACATTCGGGTTGCTGGCTACAAACCAGGCATCCCAATAGTTTTGTGAAGTACCGGTTTTACCTGCCCAATCGCTTGAGAAGGCAAGGCGGTTCCTGACTGAGGCCGCCGTCCCGCTGTTTATGACATCACGCATCATATCAAGCGTCAGGTAAGCGGCTTGCGGAGAGAAAACATCCACTGGTTTCACTTTATGCTGATAGATGACTTTGCCATCTTTCGAAACGATTTTATCGATCATATAAGCATCGATGAATTCTCCTGAATTGGCAAAAGTGCCATATGCATTGACGTTTTCTTCAACGGTTACACCTTTTTCCATCGCACCTAATGACATGGCAAGATTGGAGTAATCCCCTTTCGTCACGGTGGAGAAGCCCATTTTTTCCAAATACGAAGCCGGGCTCAGGTTGATGATTTTCTTGTAAAAGAGCGCTGCCGGGATGTTATAGGAATTCTTCAGGGCCTCGCGGGCAGTCGATACTCCCGTATAGCTGCCGCCGCCATAGTTTCCTGGACTCCACGGTTTGCCGCCTGTTGGAATGGAGATCGGCACGTTGGCCGATACGCTGCCAGGCGAGATCTTGCCTAGCTCGATGCCTGGACCATATATCACCAGCGGCTTCATCGTTGATCCGTTCGAGCGCAATGATGCGGTGGCGTGGTTCGTCTGTTCCCGCTTGAAATCACGCCCGCCTACGAAACTGATGATTTTCCCTGTTTTATTCTCGATAAGAATCGCTCCGGCCTCTACGGGCTGGCTCACGGTCTTCATTTCCTTCGTATCCGGGTCGGGGACTTGCGCCAGTTTATCGTACCCGAAATTCGGATAGTTTTTCGTTACTTCCTGCATCTTGTCATAAATCTTTTTGTTGACGGTCGTATAAACCTTATAGCCATTTTGGCGCAGCTTACGGTCGGCAAGTGCTAGATATTGAGCTTTTAAATCATCATTCTTTAAATCTTTCTCTTCATATCCATCTTCTTTTGCCAGACTGACAGATAGGATTTCGATGGAGCGTTTTTCGATTTCATAGGTGAGCCATGGATATTTCTCGGATGGCATCTCCGTTTTGCCGATAAAGTCTTTTGTAATGTCGTATGCGTTTGCTTTATCATATTCTGCTTTTGTTATGTACCCGTTACTATACATCCGCTTTAAAACGGTTTTCATCCGGTTGATGCCGGGCTCTTGATTTTCCTTCAATTTTCCTTTCTGGGTATATGGTGTATATCCGAAAGGGCTTTGCGGCAATCCCGCGATAAAGGCTGATTGGGGCAGTGTCAGATCTTTGGCCTCCACGCCAAAAATACCTTCAGCGGCGGACTCGACCCCGGCGATGTTACGGCCTGAAGAGTTTCGTCCCAAAGTGGAGACGTTTAAGTACGTTTCCAAAATCTCTTCTTTTTCAAAGAACTTTTCGACCCGGAGCGCAAGAAGAATTTCTTTGGCTTTCCGGTCAAACGAAACTTCGTTGGTCAGGACCTGGTTTTTAATGAGCTGCTGTGTTAATGTACTTCCTCCCGATTGGACGGTTGCATTCGAAAATTCCTGGTAAATCGCACGCAGGATGGCTTTCGGGACAACCCCGTCATGCTCATAAAAATACTCATCTTCTGTAGCGATGACGGCATTTTTAAGATGCTCGGAAACTTTATCGATGGACACTTCCTCACGCTCAAGGTCACTCTTAAGCTTGCCCAAGTATACTTCATCTGCAAAGTATACTTCAGAGGTCTCTTCATAATTGTAAATGTCTTTTTTTAAATCTTCTTTTGAGCGTACTGGCTCATCATTGACGAGGGCAGCGAAATAGCCGGCTCCGACGCCGCCGGCGAATGAGAATCCTAGGATCCCGACAATAATGAGGATCAGTGTTAAATTCCAAATGACTTGGTATGTAACCCGCGCGTTCTTATGTGTTTTTTCACTTTGGAAAAAACGGGTCAGCTGCTTCCAGACTGTTTGAAATCTATCTTTTTGATTATTATTCATCGTATCATACCCCCTGAAATCACATATATTATAGCATACAACAGGTAGGGGAAAGGGCATCTTTCTTATTTTTCTATAATCTGTAAGGGTGATGTTGACAAGGATTCTTATGTATGATAAAAGTTTATTAACAACAATAAAATGATTAAATGATCGCGATGATAGGACCCAGTAGTCAGACTATCCCTGTTTCAGAGAGCCGGTGGTTAGTGGAAATCGGTACAAATGGTATGATGAATTACTTCCTGGAGCATTTGCTGTGAAATGATTAGTAGCAGGAAACGGCTGACGACCGTTATTCGTCTTGAGCGGAGGGCATATTATGTCCTCAAGTTGGGTGGTACCGCGAATTTATTCGTCCCTTCATATTTATGAAGGGGCGTTTTTGTGTGCTTTTTGCGGGTTTTTTCTAAGATGGAGGAGGAATATTTAATGGAATTGCTTAAAGACCTCGAGTGGAGAGGAATTATTTATCAACAAACGGATGAAGAAGGTTTTAAGAACCTTTTGGAAAAAGAGAAAATTTCTTTATACTGTGGTGTCGATCCAACTGCGGATAGCATGCACATCGGTCATCTATTGCCATTCTTGACATTGCGCCGTTTCCAGCAGCACGGTCATCGTCCCCTTGTGCTGGTAGGCGGTGCGACAGGACTCATCGGTGATCCTAGCGGTAAAAAAGAGGAACGTCAGCTGCAAACGCTGGAAAAAGTGCTCTATAATGCCGACTGCCTAAAAGGGCAGCTATCCCACATCTTTGAATTCGATGGTGAAAATGGTGCGGTCATGGTCAATAACTATGACTGGATAGGTAAAATCGATATGGTTACGTTCTTGCGAGATTACGGGAAATACATCGGCATTAACTACATGCTGGCAAAAGATACGGTTGCTTCCCGCTTGGATACGGGAATTTCCTTTACTGAATTTGCGTACACGATCTTACAAGGAATTGATTTCAGTCATTTATACAGCAATTACGACTGTAAATTGCAAATTGGCGGCAGTGATCAATGGGGCAACATTACGACCGGCCTTGAAATGATCCGGAAATCCAATGATGAGGATGCAAAAGCGTTCGGCATGACGATTCCGCTCGTAACGAAAGCGGACGGAACGAAATTCGGTAAAACGGAAGGCGGGGCTATCTGGCTTGATCCGGAAAAAACGACTCCTTACGAATTTTACCAATTCTGGATTAACACAGCGGATGCTGATGTCGTAAAATACTTGAAATTCTTCACATTCCTATCACGTGAGGCGATTGAGGAGTTAGAGCAATCCGTACAAAACGAACCGCATTTGCGTAAAGCGCAAAAAGCTTTAGGGGAAGAAATGACCCGTTTGATTCATGGTCAGGAAGCTCTTGACCAAGCAATCAAAATCTCTGCCGCCCTATTCAGCGGTGAGGTGAAGAATTTAAGTGCAGCGGAAATCAAATTGGGCTTTAAAGATGTCCCTAGCTTCGAACGTGAAAGCAAGGAAGATATCGGTTTGGTCGATTTAATCGTTGAAGCGAAAATTTCGCCATCAAAGCGTCAAGCCCGTGAAGATATTCAGAACGGGGCAATCTCCATAAATGGGGAGAAAGTGACCGATCTGCAATATGTAGTGACGGAAGCTGCCAAGATTGAAGGGGAGTTCATCCTCGTTCGTCGCGGCAAGAAGAAATACACATTAGTGAAATGATTGTCCAAAGCCCGGCTGGGATTCAGCCGGGCTTTGTTCTGCTAAGGTGTTTAGGTGCAAAAAAAAACCCCATCCAAGGATGGGGTTTTTGAAGTTATTAACGAGAGTAGAACTCAACGATAAGAGCTTCGTTAATTTCAGCAGGCAATTCAGAACGTTCTGGTAAACGAGTGAAAGTACCTTCTAATTTCTCAGCATCGAAAGTAAGGAAATCAGGAACGAAGTTAGTTGCTTCAACTGATTCTTTAATGATTGAGAAGTTGCGTGATTTTTCACGAACTGAGATAGTTTGTCCAAGAGACACTTTGTAAGATGGAATGTCTACGCGGCTTCCGTCTACAGTGATGTGACCGTGGTTAACAAGTTGACGTGCTTGACGACGTGTACGAGCTAAACCAAGACGGTAAACTAGGTTGTCAAGACGTGATTCAAGAAGAACCATGAAGTTTTCACCATGTACACCTTTAAGTTTGCCAGCACGGTCGAACATTGAACGGAATTGACGTTCAGTGATTCCGTACATGTGACGAAGTTTTTGTTTCTCTTGTAGTTGCATTCCGTATTCAGAAATTTTTCTACGTTGGTTAGGACCATGTTGTCCTGGAGCATAAGGGCGTTTTTCTAATTCTTTACCAGTACCTGTTAGGGAAATTCCTAAACGACGGGATAGTTTCCAGCTTGGGCCAGTATAACGAGCCATAGGATGACTCCTCCTTTAAATGTTTTTATTTTGGTAAAATAAAAACCGTGTGAATGTACGATCATGACCATTTTGTTTTCATGTACCTTCGCCCTAGCAGCAGAGAGTTACGAGATACACCTCTGTATTGAGGAACAAAATGAGAACATAAAGGCTGTCACATAGGCTGCAATATTTTACACAAGGAGTATTGTATAATATTCTGCTCATTGAGTCAAGGACAGTTACGATTAATTAACGGAAAAGGTGAAAGAGAATAGTAGATGGGAAAATACAATATATTTATATTGCCATGAAACAGAGGGACATGTACATGGGGTCCTGTAATGTTCAAAAGGGAGCAGGCGAGGATTGCCGCTCCCTTGAACTTTATAAATGTCTGGAAAGGATTTCAGCGAACTTCTCCAGTCCTTGCTGATCGATTTCGTCAAATCGGTCCGTGACCGGGCTGTCGATATCGAGTACTCCGAACAATTTGCCATCCTTCATGAGCGGTATGACAATTTCAGATCTTGATGCCGCATCGCAGGCGATATGTCCAGGGAATTGGTGGACATCCTCGATGCGCAAGGTTTTTTCAGTTGCCGCTGAAGTCCCGCATACACCCTTACCCATTGGGATGCGGACACAGGCTGGAAGTCCCTGGAAGGGTCCCAGTATTAATTGGCCTTCTTCGTATAAATAAAAGCCAACCCAATTAATCTCATCGAGAAACTGATTAAGTAAAGCTGCCGCATTGCTTAAATTGGCTATCCGGTTGGTTTCATCCTCGATTAAGGCTGAAAGTTGTTTTTGGACCAGTTCATAATTTTTTTCTTTTTTTCCTTGATACATTTCGACATTAAACAAAAGCGTTCACCTGTCTTCCGCATTTTTTTACAGCACTTTCTAATCATGTTGCTTCATTGTTGGGAAATTGTCGAGAACTTACTAAAGGATTCAGGCTCTTCCTTGCAGAAATAGTCCACAAGACTTGTCTCAAAGAAAGCGAGGGATTGCCTAAATGAATCGCCAGACGCCAACGAAACAAGCCATTGTGGAGGCTGCACTGCATTTATTTCATTTAAAGGGCTATCATGCGACATCCATACGGGATATAGCGAATAAAGCGAAAGTGAACGCTGCCAATATTGCCTACTATTTCAAGAATAAGCAAGGATTGCTTGAATTCTGTTTCACTTCCTATTTAGAAGAGTATATCCTGGTCCTTGAGACGAACATGACACTGCTGGAGCTTAAAGGCCCGCAGCATTGCTTGATGAATCTAGTAAAGGATATTCTCACTTTCCAGAGGGAAAACTTCCTGGCTGCACGGTTCATATATGGGGAATCTTCACTCGATTCCAATTTAAACCGGGAAATTCATTCGACTTATTTTACAAAGGAAAAATCTTATTTTCAATATGTTTTGGAACAAGGGATTAAGAGCAGGAGTTTCCAGCAGGTCTCCATTCCCATGTATATGCTGCAGTTGAAGGGCCTGCTGACAGCTCCTGTCCTGCATACCCATTATGCGATGGATGTGCTGCATGTGTTCCCGCAGGAAGCCTATTACACGAATATTTATGCCAATGAAGTCGGGCGTTTCCTGCAAGATACCCTTTTCATTGCAGAAGACCTGCAGCCACTGTTAGCGGGCCGGCCTGTGTATACATGAGCTATCCATTGAAAGCTGCAATCAGTGCCTGATAGCCCTGACCCAAATCTTTAGCCTGATGGGCATCGGAACCGTAAATGAGCGGAATGCCGAGATCGAATGCACGCTTAGCAAACCGTTCTGGAGGATAGGGCTCACCGCAAAGCGGCTTTACAAGCCCGGCTCCATTATAATCAAGTTCATACTTTTGTTCCTTGATCATGTCCAGCACCTTGTAAACGCGGTCGTCAAAACTTAATGCTGGTGGATATCGATGCTGGAATTTATGGACAAGCGTAATATGCCCGATCCGTTTAGGTTTATAAGTGCCTAAATCAGCTTTTATCGATTTTTCCAGTGTATCGAAATATTTGGCATACACCGATTCGACTGAACCTAGTTCATTTACGATCTCACCAAACCCATTTTCGCTGAAATCGAGGCAATGCCAACTGCTTTGATGCTTAATGAAGTGGACGGAAAGTATACTATCATCAAGGAATTCTCCGATTTCGTCCAGGAATTCTTTTGTTTCTTTTTCATAACCCTCTATAAAGTCAACCTCTAGACCACTTTTGATCAGGATTTTGTCTTTATAGCGTTCTTTCAGTACGCGGAGCTCCTGAAAGTAATCCAGGAGCAGGGCAGCGTCCATACCGCTGTCTTTTTCAGGCGTAGGATCTTGAAAATCTCGTGGCAAGGGAGCATGTTCCGTAAATGTGATTTCCTTTAATCCTAGCTCGATTCCCCGCGTAATATATTCATCGAATCTATCCGTAGAGCCGTGAGGGCAAAACGGAGTATGCACATGACCGTCAACTTTCATGGTCCTTCCCTCCCAAAAAACAGGTATTTGTAGCAATTTTCTACAAAAAAATCATTTTTGTCGTCAAAAATTATTGCTAACATGGTATCATAAAAGCATTAAATTTAACATTTTTATAATTGATATATAAACGAGCAAGACTGTAAGGACTAGAACAGGGGGCTTACCATGGAGTACATACTTGGGGTAATTGTATTAATTTTGATTTTCATCATTTGGGGTTATTTTTTCAAAAAGAGATATTTTAAAGAAATCGATAAACTGGAATCCTGGAAAATAAGCATCATGCACCGCCCCGTGCTGGAAGAGCTTTCTAAAGTCAAACAATTGAACATGACAGGTGAAACAGAAGAAATGTTCGAAAACTGGCGTATTGAATGGGACGCTATCATTACGGACCATATGCCGGAAGTCGAAGTGCTTTTATTCGATGCCGAGGAATTCGTCGATAAGTACCGTTTCAGCCGATCAAAAGAGGTACAGCGCAAAATTACAGTCAAGCTGAATGAAGTCGAGGAAATGATCAAAAAGATCCTTTATGAATTGAATGAACTCGTAGGCAGTGAGGAAAAGAATCGATTGGAAATTGAGGATATTAAGGAATCCTACCGACAATTGAAGAAATCCCTGCTTGCGCACAGGCATAATTACGGGAAAGCGGCTGATAAGCTGGAAAATTCCTTGGATGAAGTATTGCTGATCCTTCAGAAGTATGAAGAAGAGACTGTGAACGGGAATTATTTGAATGCGAGGGAGCTTGTCCTTTCCATTAAGGAAAAATTGGCGGTCTTGTCCGTTAAAATGGAAATGCTCCCAAAATTATTGGTTGACAGTCAATCCGAGCTTCATTCCCAGCTTCATGAATTGAAGGATGGATATGAGGAGATGTCAGGTCAGGGGTATATGCTGAGCCATATCCAATTCGAGCAGGAAATATCACGGCTTGAAGAAGAACTTGACCTATATAAAACACAGTTGGAAAATGCCGAAACGGAAGCTGTGGATAAAGGTATTAAAGATATGCGCGAAAGCATTGAGGTGCTTTATGACCTTTTGGAGAAAGAAGTGCTTTCAAAACAGTATGTCTTGAAAAATGATGAAGTCCTCAGGAAAACGATAAGTGACCTAGAATATGAAAACGATAAACTTAAAGTAGAAACCATCCATGTTCAACATACGTATCATCTAACGGAAAATGAGCTCGATGCACAACGGAAAATGGAAAAGCAGATTGCCCAGATTTCGAAACGCCATCAATTGCTCGTCTTGAAGATGGAGGATAATGTGATGGCAAGCTCGCTTATCAGCGAAGAGATGCAGGGACTGGCTGTGCAGTTGAAAGAATTACAGGAAAATCAGAAAGACTTTACCGTTAAATTACAGGCTTTACGAAAAGATGAAATGGATGCCAGGGATTCACTGGCCGAATTGAAACGCAAAATGGTCGATACTGGCCGATTAATTGCAAAAAGCAATATTCCAGGTCTTCCCGAAGACTATAAAGTGGTGCTTCAGGATGCCAAAGAAAGCATGGATGACGTTCAGGGGAAACTTGAAGAAAAACCGCTTGATATGGCCGCTGTTTATATTTATTTAGAAAAAGCGGTCCAACAGGTGAATAAGGTCCACGAAAAAGCCCATGTATTGATCGAGCATATGTATTTGGCCGAAAAAGTGATCCAATTCGGAAATCGTTATCGCAGCAGTCACGATATAGTTGCCGAGAGTCTCAGGGAAGCGGAAGCGAAATTTCGAAGCTATGAATATCAAGCTGCATTGGAAACGGCCGCCACGGCCATTGAAAAGGTCGACCCGGGAAGTTTAAGTAAAATTGGAGCGAACATAGAAGAAGTCCTATCCTGAAAACCCGCCATGGCGGGTTTTTTCTTTTACCGGATCCTGAATTAGTTTACTTCCGATAGCGTGGGAAGTTGAATATTCTGCAAGAATCCAAAGGAGGCAGGTCTCCTTTCATTCTTGGACCAGTGTTTTACATTCTCTTTCAATTTCAATTATGTTAATATTAGAAGTTGCAACAGCAACATTTGAAAAGACATTTAAGAAGTGTGACCATATAGATACAAAAACATGGAAGGTGAACCCATGATTTATTTTGACAATAGTGCAACAACTAAACCATATCCCGAAGTGATCGAATCGTTCATGAAGGTTACTTCGGACTATTTTGGGAACCCCTCTTCGCTGCATGGGCTTGGGGTCCAATCCGAAAAACTGCTTTCTGCTGCAAGAAAGCAGATCGCTGATTTATTAAAGGTGAAGAGTTCGGAAATATATTTCACTTCCGGGGGGACGGAAGGGAATAATCTCGCCATTAAAGGAGCCGCCCACTCCCAGGGAAATCGGGGCAAACACATAATCACGACAGCGATCGAACATCCTTCTGTAGAAGATGCATGCCAATCATTGACGAAAATGGGTTATGAGATCACATATCTCCCCGTTAACGAATTTGGGCAAATTGATCTAACTGATCTTAAGCATGCATTGAGGGAAGATACCATTTTGGTTTCCGTCATGCATGTAAATAATGAAGTTGGTTCGATACAGCCGATTGCTGATATTGGAAAATTGTTAAAGCAATACCCACACGTACTCTTTCATGTCGATAATGTGCAGGGAGCAGGCAAAGTTCCTTTATCCTTACGTGATGCCAATGTGGATTTATGTACAATTTCGGGACACAAGGTTCATGGCTTGAAGGGGACGGGCATCCTTTATGTTCGTGAAGGCGTTCGGGTCGATCCGCTTTTTCACGGTGGCAATCAAGAAACGAAAATTAGGAGCGGCACCGAAAATGTTGCGGGAATCGTCGCTCTTTCCAAGGCTTTACGCATTAGTATGAACAATCAATTGCTGTATCATGATAAGCTGCAGCAAATCAAAAGTTATTTATATAAAGGTTTGAAGGAAATGGACGGGGTGCTGGTTAACAGTCCTGAAGCGGGCGCACCCCATATTGTGAATTTTTCCGTTCCGGGACTTAAATCAGAGGTATTGCTTCATGCACTTGAATCGGAAGGAATATATGTTTCGACGACTAGTGCCTGTTCCTCGAAAAAAAGGACGGTAAGCAAAACGGTGGATGCGATGTTCCATAATCAAGCTCGCTCCGAAAGTGTCATCCGAATCAGTACTACCTATGGCAATGAGATGGAAGAAGCGAAGAAAGTTCTGGCGGCGATACAGAAAATAGTCGCTAATTTAGAAAAAATAATGAGGGTTGCAAAATGAAATTTGATCATATAATTATCCGTTATGGAGAAATCTCCACGAAAAAAAGAAACCGTAAAGGCTTTGTAGACAAAATGAAGGCACATATCCGCTGGAGTTTAAAGGATATTGAAGGCGTAGTGCTTACAGCCAACCGGGAGCGGATGTACGTTCTCCTGAACGGTGTGGACCATAAGCCTGTCATTGACCGATTGAAAGGCATTTTTGGAATCCAGTCTTTAAGCCCTGCGATAAAAATAGAGCGTGATCTGGAAGTGATGAAAACGGCAGCATTATATTACCTTAATCATACTCTGGAAGATGTAAACACGTTCAAAATCACGACAAAACGCGCAGATAAGGATTTTCCATATAATACAGATGAAATTAACAGGGCACTTGGCGGGCATTTGCTTCGGAATACAGAAGATTTAAAAGTGGATGTAAAGAACCCTGATTTGAACTTGCTAGTGGAAGTGAGACGCGAAGCCGTGTATTTGACGGGTGAAATCATCCAGGGGGCAGGCGGACTTCCATTTGGTTCAAGCGGAAAGGCAATGCTGATGCTCTCAGGCGGGATTGATAGCCCTGTTGCGGGATTCCTTTCGATGAAACGCGGATTGGACGTAGAAGCGATCCATTTTTATAGCCCACCTTTCACAAGTGAGCGTTCACGTCAAAAGGTCATTGATCTGGCGGGCAAGCTTGCAGAAATAAATGGAAGCATGAAAGTGCATATCGTTCCATTTACGGAAATTCAATTATTGATTCAAAAACAGATCCCGGAAAATTACTCAATGACTACAACTCGTCGTTTAATGATGCGGGTCGCCGATCAAATCCGTGAAAAAGAAGAAGCTATGGCACTGATAACAGGTGAAAGCCTTGGACAGGTTGCGAGCCAGACCATGAGCAGCATGTTTGCCATCAATGAGGTGACGAATACACCGATCCTGCGCCCGCTGATTACCATGGATAAAACGGAAATCATCAAAATTGCAAGAGAGCTTGATACTTTTGAAATATCCAATCTGCCGTACGAAGATTGTTGCACGGTCTTTACGCCGGCAAGCCCAAAAACGAAACCCAAACGTGAAAAAGTCAATTACTATGAGAGCTTCGTCGACTTTGAATCCTTGATTGAAAAAGCGGTCTCCGAAACAGAAATATTGACGGTTAAACCGGGTCAGACATTCGATGAGGAAGAAGCGATGGAAGACTTATTTTAATATCCTGTAATTACCAATAAAATAGTGCGAATGAAGCCATGTGTTTTAACACACTCTATAATCACAAGGAGGTGAAAAACACATGGCAAACAACAACAGCTCAAACGAATTATTGGTACCTGGAGTGGAACAAGCTCTAGAGCAAATGAAATATGAAATCGCTTCTGAATTCGGCGTACAACTTGGTGCCGACACAACATCTCGCGCTAACGGATCAGTTGGTGGAGAAATCACAAAACGCCTTGTTCAAATGGCTGAACAACAATTAGGCGGAGGATTCAAAAGATAATTTAATAAATATGGCTACAGAGAGCGGGTTCTTACACCCGCTCTCTTTATTTATTTGTAAAAATAAATGGATATATCAGAGAAGTATCTTGTATAATGAGTAGGTACTAAGAGTTCATAATTGGAGGGGAAGAAAATGAAGCGTGAAGATTTATTAGCTCCGGAACATTACAACTTAGTGAGTGAAATGGAACGTTATGCAAAAAATCCAGAAAAAGTTGCTGTACTTTGGGAGAACGAAACCGGAGATAAAAAACAACTTACATATGAGAATTTATTAAAGAGTGCAAATAAAATTGGAAATGCCTTCAAGAAAAAAGGACTGGGTAAAGGCGATACGGTCCTTATCATAATCCCTCGTTTGGTGGAAGCTTATCAAGTGTATTTAGCCGCATTGAAAATTGGCATGATTGTCATACCTTGTTCTGAAATGCTTCGTGCGAAGGACCTGCAGTATCGGGTCAACCACGGTGATGTAAAAGGAATTATCAGTTATCATGAATATACCCGAGAATTGAATGAAATAGAGGGAGCGGAAAGCCTCCTGAAATTTTCGATCGGAAAACGGATGGAAAATTGGCTGGATTTGAATGAGCTTGCCGATGATGAATCCGATCAGCTGCCGATGGCCGACACGAAGAGTGAGGATATGGCGTTCTTATCGTATACTTCCGGCACGACAGGCAATCCAAAAGGGGTCGTCCATACACACGGATGGGCATATGCTCATTTGAAAACGTCTGCTGCAAACTGGCTGGGCATCAGCGAAGGGGATGTGGTTTGGGCAACGGCAGGCCCAGGGTGGCAAAAGTGGATCTGGAGTCCTTTCCTGGCTGTTCTGGGAACGGGAGCGACCGGTCTTGCCTATCATGGGAAGTTCGAGGCGAAAAAATATCTTCAGTTGCTACAGGACTATAAAGTGAATGCGTTATGCTGCACACCAACCGAGTATCGATTGATGGCAAAGGTGAATAATCTTGATGACTATGATTTATCCCATCTTCATAGTGCTGTATCAGCGGGGGAACCTTTAAATCAAAAAGTGTACGAGGTCTTTAAAAACCATTTCCATATTGAAGTGCGCGATGGATATGGACAGACCGAAAATACCCTGTTGGTAGGTGTAATAAAAGGCATGGAAATTAAATTGGGCTCCATGGGCAAACCGACTCCGGGGAACCATGTGGAAATCATTGATGATTTTGGTAAACCCTGTGCTCCTGGCGTAGTGGGGGATATTGCCGTACATGTCGATACACCTGCTCTCTTTAAAGAGTATTTTAAAGATCCCGAGCGGACATCGAAGCAATTCCGTGGGGACTATTATATCACCGGCGATCAAGCGAAAAAGGACGAAGATGGTTATTTCTGGTTTGAGGGTCGTTCTGATGATATCATCATCAGCTCGGGATATACCATTGGACCGTTTGAAGTGGAAGATGCACTCGTTAAGCATCCATATGTGAAAGAGTGTGCCGTTATAGCAAGTCCTGATGAAATAAGGGGAAATGTGGTCAAGGCGTATGTCGTCTTGATGGAGGATATCGATCCGAACAGCCAAGACTTGATCAAGACGCTCCAATCGCATGTGAAAGAATTGACTGCTCCATATAAATATCCAAGGAAAATCGAATTTTTAGAAGAGCTGCCCAAAACGACATCGGGTAAAATCAAACGGGTCGATTTACGGAAAAGGGAAGAAGCACTCTTTAACAATTAAATGAACGCATTAACGTCAGCCCCCGGCTGGCGTTTTTTTAACAGGGGCTGCTTAAAATCATAAATATGGGAATTCGTGAATTGAGATGGTAAACTTACTGCATATCTGCATAGCAAGAATCATTTTATAAGGAGTGTAAAGCCGGAATGGGAACGTTATGGTTCAATGGATCTATTTATACGATGATTAAAGAAAAGGATCAAGTGGAGGCGCTCTATACTGAAAAGGGGGTAATTGTTGATACCGGAAGCATTGACTATTTAAAAAATGAATATGCCGGCAATATTTCCAGGGAAATCGACTTAAAAGGACAAACCATGCTGCCGGGTTTAGTGGATAGTCACCTACATTTGGTCGGGCATGGTGAAAGACTGCTTCGTCTTGACCTCTCCTTGATGGATAGCAGGGAAGCCATCATGGTTGCCTTGAAGGAAAAGTGTTCTAAGACTCCTGCTGGAAAGTGGATTGTCGCCGAGGGCTGGAATGAAAATGAATGGCCCAGTCCCGAATTGATATTACGGGATGAGCTTGACGCGATATCGACGGAACATCCCATCATATTGAAAAGGATCTGCCGTCATGCCTTGGTGGTCAATACCCGCGCCCTTTTGGAAGCGGGTATTAAAGAAGATATAAAAGAACCGTCTGGCGGGGTGATCTGCCGTTATCCTGATGGACGGCTAAATGGTTTATTTAAAGAAAGCCAGGCGCAGAACCTGATTTTAGACAGCCTTCCTGGCATTGACCAAGACTATATCGAAACCGCACTCACAGAGGCCATAGAAGACGCATATAGGCTAGGTTTGACTGGCGGGCATACGGAAGACCTCCATTACTATAATGGCTTCATGCCGACCTATCAGGCGTTTAAATCGGTAATCGAGGACAGGGAAATGGCTTTTCGCGCCAATTTACTCGTCCATCACGAAGCGTTTGAAGAAATGCTGGCAGCAGGCGGCCGCTATCAGGAAGGTACGCAATATATCAAATTCGATAGCATGAAGATTTTTACTGACGGCTCCTTAGGCGGACGCACAGCCCTGTTGAGCGAGCCTTATGTAGATCAACAGAATACGAATGGTGTCGCGATATTCACTGAAAATGAGCTTCAGGAATGGGTAGGAAAAGCAAGGGATGCCGGAATGCCGATTGCTGTCCATGCCATTGGCGATCTCGCTTTTGAATACGTCTTGAATGCACTTGAAGCCCTCCCCGTGAAGGAGGGACAGAGGGACCGGCTCATCCATGCGCAGATCGTCCGGCCGGAGCTGTTGGAGCGGGCAGCAAAGCTGCCGGTCATCTTTGATATCCAACCGGGTTTCGTCCCATCCGATTTTCCGTGGGTGGAAGAAAAGGTTCCGGCCAATCTATTGGAATCCTCCTATGCATGGAAGACCTATTTGAATTTGGGTATTATTTGTGCGGGCGGGTCAGATGCGCCCATTGAGCCATTAAATCCAATTTTGGGCATTCATGCAGCTGTCACAAGAACGAAAATAAACAGTGAGGACAGTACCGTATATGGCTTGGATGAAAGGCTTTCCGTTTACGAGGCCTTCGCACTTTATACAAAAGGGAGTGCTGCGGCAATCGGCCAGGAAAAACGCCGCGGTCAGATCATCAAAGGGTATGATGCCGATTTTACCGTGTTTAATCTGGATGTCTTTGCTGTTGCGCCGGATGATCTCCTAAAAGCTGAGGCGGTCATGACGGTCATCGATGACAGAATCATGTATGATAAAAACTAACGGTTGCAAAAAAAGGAATGGATATACAAAATAGTTAAATGGAATTCGATAAAGGAATGTAAATGGAAAGAAGGCAGGTTATGAAAGTGGATGAACAAAAAGAAGGGGCGATCTATGCAGCCCTTTCTTACATGATGTGGGGAGTCGTGCCGATTTACTGGAAGTTCCTTCAGGGAGTCGGTGCTACGGAAATTTTAGCTCAGAGGGTATTATGGTCTTTCGTTTTCATGCTGGTTTTATTGATGTTCATGAAAAAATGGCAAGCGTTTCTAGATTATGTAAAAATCATTATGCGAAATCCCAAACTCTTTGCAGCATTACTAACGGCGTCACTGCTCGTTACTGCTAATTGGGGTGTGTTCATCTGGGCCGTTAACTCAGGACGGATCCTCGACACGAGCCTTGGATATTATATCAATCCGCTAGTCAGTGTACTATTGGGAGTGATAGTCTTAAAAGAAAAATTGAGCGGGGCACAAATCTTATCGTTCCTGCTTGCAGGAATCGGAGTCTTGATCCTTGGCATTCATTTCGGTACGATCCCGTGGGTCTCTCTTGTTTTGGCCATGACCTTTGGATTATATGGTCTGGCAAAAAAAATGATCAAGGCCGAGTCGGCGATCGGGCTGACGCTAGAAACGATGATGGTAACGCCTCTGGCCCTGGGTTACCTGATATACTTGATGAACCAATCAGAAATGCAATTCTTTACAGCGGGAAGCACAAGCTTGCTGTTGGTGGGCGGTGGGATTGTCACGGCCTTGCCACTTTTATATTTTGCAAAAGGGGCGGAGAAGATCCCGTTATCGATGCTGGGCATTTTTCAGTATATTGCTCCGACCTTATCCTTATTGATCGGGGTATTCGTCTATCATGAAAGTTTTACCAAAGCACATCTTTTAGCGTTTTTATTCATATGGTCAGCCTTGGCGGTTTATACGCTATCCATTACGAAATGGGGTCAGGCAAGTGCCCGAAGGTTTAAAGGCAAAGGGAATATTGGTGCGTGAATAAGAAAAAATGCTTGGGAGATCTCTCCCAAGCATTTTTTTATGCCGGTATATAATAAAACGGTTTTACGGCATAGGGGAAATGCCAGGGTCATGAAAGGTAAATCTTCGGACCTATTTCAGAAACAATACAATTGGAAAGGCTGACAGGACTGTGAACGGGCATTGCACGAGGGGTGTTTTCCAGGAATTGGCTATAGAAGGAACTATCCAAGCTAATGATATGCGTTGTCAGGGATGCCGATATGGTGGCGTTCGGCTTTCTATTGCTATTTAATTCATCGATGATTCCCTGTGCAGTGGTAATCCCGATCCCGTGTCCATAAAAGAGGTTGTTCCCTAATAATATGGCATTTTCACCTTGCCATTCAGGAGTTTCCTCGTCGTGATCAGGGTTTTCGAAGTAAACGCAATCCCCTGGTAAATAATCCGTTCCTTGATGAATATTAAGAGCCATATTGCTTGGAGGGCGAAAGTCATATAGAAATAGGTTTGAAAAAAGATAGTCAAAATTCCTAGGGCCGATTAAATCCAAAATGGCCTTTAAAAAAGTGACGACTATCGCTGTACCGCATTCGAAGGCGTAAAGCCTTCCATTCAAGAAAATGTCCAGGAGTGCAGCATGAGGGGCAATCCCTGGCTGAAGGGTAAATGTGCCATCCTTTGAAACGCGCCAATATTGTTCATTGCTTGCCGATTCATCAAGTGTGGAAAATTCTGGACCACTTTTATCTAACGAAATGGCGGCATCGATGACTCGGTGCCTCAGTTGTATATCGAAATTAAGGTATCCGAAGTTCCGGTATTCAAAAGCGTTAGAATCTTCCGCCAGCAATTGGAGAATTTCAAGCGATGTATCAGATACTATACCTGGTTGGATTTGACTGACATCTAACCATTTGTGATTAATCTTTATCATGACCATATCCACCTTTTGCTTATGAAATGAAGGGTTTATAAAACCAGTACACAAAAAAGTCTACAGGTTATGCTCATTATATGAATGCATGCAAAGAAATGACCATTTGGAGCGTTTCAGGCATGAGGGCAACCGAGAATGATTGGTATGGCAAAAGGGATGATCATTTTGCTAACAATGATTATCATTCCAAAAAGATGTTTTGGTGGCTGTGCTAAACATTTAGAAGGAATACCTTTCCAATTAGGGAGAAGGAGCAAATTAGTATTCCCTTTTCTGAATGAATTGATATAATGAGAGAGAAAAGTTCATATGTGCGAGAAATGTAGGGGGGCCGGTAAAGCTGGCTGAGATTGCGTCCTTTAGATGCTGACTCTTTGAACCTGATCTGGATGATGCCAGCGGAGGGAACATATTATTACTGACTTTCTGTTTTGTATGTTAACGTCCGAATTCATCTTCGGGCGTTTTTTGTATTTTTATAGACCCTGGCGCCCCATTATGGTTCCGGCATATGGATCTTATATGATGTGTAGGAGGATAATAACTTGAATAAATTCTTACCACTGTTGACTTCGTTGTTCCTTTTGGCTGGATGCGGTGCAGGCGGAACTAATGAAAAAGAAGAAGCATCTAAAAATGAAGGCAATAAAGAATTAAAAAAGGTATCGGTCGTACTCGATTGGACACCGAATACAAACCATACAGGTTTGTATGTAGCCAAGGAAAAAGGATATTTTAAAGAACAAGGTCTGGATGTGGATATTATCATGCCAGGTGAAGCTGGAGCTGATAAGCTTGTCGCTTCAGGGAAATCCGAATTTGGCGTGGGCTACCAGGAGGGCATTACGCAGGCCCGCGTGCAAGGCGTCCCGATTGTTTCGGTAGCTGCTGTCATCCAGCACAATACCTCTGGATTTGCTTCACCTGAGGCAAAAAACATTAAAACACCCAAGGATTTTGAAGGGAAAACGTATGGTGGCTGGGGGTCTCCGGTTGAAAAGGCCATTATTGATTCACTAATGAAAGAAGAAAATGCGGATGTAAATAAAGTGGATATAGTGAATACAGGAGACACGGATTTTTTCACTTCGGTTAAAAGGGATATAGATTTTGCCTGGATATATTATGGGTGGACAGGTATTGAGGCAGAGTTGCGAAATGAAAAGCTTAATATGGTTTACTTAACCGAATACTCGGATAAGCTCGATTACTATACACCTGTTTTGACAACGAATGAAAAGATGATAAAAGAGGATCCCGAGACTGTTAAAGCATTCGTTAATGCAGCTTCGAAAGGGTACCAGTTTGCGATAAAGAACCCTGGTGATGCAGCAGACGTGCTAATTAAGTCTGCCCCGGATCTTGATGCAAAACTAGTGAAGAAAAGCCAGGAGTGGCTTGCAGCTAAGTATCAGGATGATGCTCCGCGTTGGGGTGAACAAAAGCTTGAAATTTGGAAGAATTACAGTGATTGGATGACGGAAAATAAGCTTCTTGAAGGTGATTTCAATCCTGAAAAAGCATTTACCAATGAATTTTTACCAAAATAGGAGGAAATACAATGGCCAATTCATTAATTAGTATACAAATTATTCCTAAAGGGGATGTCATCCCTTTGGTCGACGAAGCAATCAAGATCATTGATGAATCAGGTATCAAGTATGAAGTTCACCCGCTAGAAACGACAATGGAGGGTGAGCTTTCCGAACTTTTTGCCGTGATAGAAAAAATGAATGTAAGAATGATTGAATTAGGCTCGCCGAATGTCATATCCCAAGTGAAAATATTATATCAGCCGAGCGGAATTACGATGGATACGTTAACGGAGAAATATCGGGCATGACCGGAAGGGTAATTTGGAAGAAGGGGGCTCCCTTCTTTCTTTTATTATTGTTGCTGATAATATGGGAGTCAGTGACAGTCTTATTAAAGGTTGAAAAATGGCTGCTTCCCGCTCCGTCGGCCATTTTCATTGAAGGAATTGAGTCGTCCCAGAATCTTTTTGGTCACCTTTCATCAACAACTGAGCTTGCGTTATCGGGTTTTTTTATTGGAAGCTGCATCGGATTATTAATCGCAGCAATCCTACATCTGTTTCCAGGCGTAAAGGACGCGGTTTACCCTCTGCTCATACTATCACAAAATATACCTATCATAGTTTTGGCTCCGCTTTTAGTAATTTGGTTTGGCTTTGGCATGATGCCTAAGTTAATCGTCATTTCGCTAGTATGTTTTTTTCCGGTTGCGGTTGCTTCATTGGACGGTTTTCGCCAGACACCATACGAACTCAAGCATTATTTCAAGATGATGGGAGCGGGAAAAAACCAGTTATTTTGGAAGCTTGAACTTCCTCACTCGATCCCGTTCATTTTCTCGGGCCTGAAAATTTCGGCCACCTATAGTGTAATGGGTGCGGTTATTTCGGAATGGCTTGGGGCAAAGTCGGGGATTGGTGTTTATATGACGCTCGCTTCCTCTGCGTTCAGGACAGATCGGGTGTTTGTTGCCATTTTCATCATTATGGGAATGAGCCTGCTCTTTTTTTGGATCATCACCTTCCTGGAGAAATACTTAGTTTCATGGAAGAGAAAGGAGGGTGAAAAGGATGAATCTGGAAATTAAAGATGTCTCCTATTCTTTCGATGGTAAACAGAATATTTTAGAGAATATGGATTTCCATGTGGAAGATGGAGAATTTGTCACAATCCTTGGGCCATCCGGCAGTGGTAAAAGTACATTGTTCCACTTGATAGGCGGTATTTTGAAGCCGGATCATGGCAACATTTCGCTGGACGGTAAAAAGATAAATGGCTTAAAGGGCCATATAAGCTATATGCCGCAGCAGCCTTCCCTTTTACCTTGGAGAACGGTATTGGAAAATGTTTTGCTTGGAAGCGAGCTTGCTGGGATCAGAGATAAAGAAAAGGCAAAAGCCCTTTTGATGAAAGCTGGATTAGCAGAGTACGAGAAAGCATATCCGCATGAATTATCTGGAGGCATGAAGCAAAGGGCCGCATTCATTCGGAGTATCTTAAGTCAACAGGACTTGATGTGCCTGGACGAACCCTTTTCTGCCTTGGATGAACTGACAAGATTGCAAATGCAAGAATGGCTGCTGTCCGTTTGGGAAGAAAATCGGAGGTCGGTGCTTTTTGTTACGCATAGCATCGATGAAGCCGTTTTCCTTTCAGATAGAATATATGTGTTATCAGCAAAACCCGCTGCTGTCATCAAAGAAGTGGCAGTGCCATTTCCAAGGCCAAGAAGTGAAGAACAGCTGCTTAGTGATGAATTTTTCCATTTGAAGAGAGAATTATATGCAGCACTAAAGCCAACTGTTTCGACTTAATTAAGGAGGCGACTAAACTTGAGAATCATCGACAGCCATATCCATTTGGATAGGTATGAAGAAAGTGAGCAGAAGCAGATTCTAACTGATATGGACAAGGTTCATGTGGAATCGTTACTGACTGTTTCCATGAATTTGACTTCTTCCATTAACAATTATCAGCTTTCACGCAAAGATTCACGAATTAAGCCTGCCTTCGGTTTTCATCCAGAGCAGCCCCTACCGAGTAATGAAGAAGTGGACGAATTATTGAACTGGATAAGGGTACATGTGCACAATATGTTTGCTATAGGTGAGGTTGGGCTGCCCTATTACTTAAGGCAGGAAAATCCCGATATTGATCACTCAGCGTATATAGAGATACTGGAGAGGTTCCTGGCTTTAGCTAAAGAGGTTGAAAAGCCGGTTATTCTTCATGCCGTCCATGATGATGCACCTATCGTTTGCGATCTTTTGGAAAAACATCAAATCACAAAGGCACACTTTCATTGGTTTAAAGGTGATATCAGGACAATCGAACGAATGGCCGAAAAGGGCTACAGCATTTCGATTACACCTGATGTTTGTTATGAGAGGGAAATACAGGAATTGGTTTCGGCATACCCACTTAAGCTGATGATGATTGAAACGGATGGCCCATGGCCATTTGAAGGAGTTTTCAAAGGGAAATGGACCCATCCCGGCATGATGCATGACAGTGTGCGTCAAATCGCTTCTGTTAAAAGATTGCCTATTGAGGATGTCTATGAAATCCTTTATCAAAATACCAAAGATTTTTATCATATATAATGGTACCGGATATCATATCCGGTACCTTTAGTTCGTTATAGAAAGGTCCTTTTAACCTTTTCCCAAAAGGAATTGTCTTTTAGCTTTACGGTCTTGATGACTTTACCGCTTAACCGGACCTTTACCTTTTCGACATGGTTGATGCTTAATGCTTCATTGTCCATTCCGATGATCGGATAGCTTGGCCCGTTTTGTTCAAGGTGGACGGTCAACGTCTTGTCCCCGCTTAGGATGAATGAAGAACCCAGGGTCCGATAGGTATTGTTATTGATGGATGCAAGCTCACTCACTTGAAAGCAAGGGAGAAGGGGATCCACAACGGCCCCATTGACCGATTTATTATAGGCGGTGCTTCCGGTCGGAGTCGCAATGATGATTCCGTCCCCGCGAAAAGTTTCAAAATGGAGTTGATCAATGAAAATATCCATGATGAACGTTTTGGTGATGGAAGACCGGATACTTAGTTCATTGAGGGCATAAAAGGAGGGCTGTTCGTCCAATTGGATTTCGATGGTTGGATATTTACGTACCTCGATTTGCTCTCTTGTCATGGCATCGATCATTTTATCCGTGTCTTCCAAGTGGAAATCGCAATACATATTCAAGTTGCCTGTGGTGGATATGCCCGCATATAAACAGTCATCCCTGAATCCAGTTTTACGGGCTGCCTGTAAGAATGTGCCGTCATCACCGATGCTTACGATGATATTCGCTTTTGTGAAATCTTGGATGACTTCATACGAATGTTGCTTCGCCAAGCCTGATAAGTATTCGACCTTGTTAAGCATCTCTGCATTCGGAGCATGGAAAAAATAAATATTCTTTCGAGTGTTCATCATGTTCCCCCCTAGTATGAATAGTGATGAAAAGGCTTACTTTTTCCTCGACAAAAAGCGGAAGTACAAAAGCGGATACACACTTCGTACACGTTTATATGATTTATTTTAGCATGGAATGAAGCACTTTTGTTATTCCTTTGAGGAAGGGTATCGAAAAGAAAGAAAGGACACTCTTGCATGAATAACCGGATAGCGCAAGCAGTTCTTTTTAGGAAGTGAAAAGAGAATGATGGTATAATAAATTCTCAATAAGGGCTCTTTCAATCCCTGCGATACAATGGTTATATCACTAAATGGAGAATAGGGTTCGGATATATAAGAAAGGAGGTTATGTGTATGAAAGTGCATATTATTGCCCCGTATGAATCAATGATTCCAATTATAAAAGCGTGTGTACCTCTTTATCCAGATTTAGAAATAAGGTATTCCATAGGTGACTTGGAAAAGGGTGTGGAACTTGCAAAATTAGAAGAGGAAAACGGAGCGGATGCCATAATCAGCAGGGGAGGAACGGCTAAGTTAATTAAGAAATCCGTCAATATTCCAGTGATCGACATGCACCTTTCCGGTTATGATATGATTCGTTCCCTGACATTAGCCAGTGAGCTTAAAGATAAAACGGCCATCGTAGGATTTTCAAACATAACATCAGGCGCCCAATCGATTATCGACTTATTGGACCTTCCTTTACAGGTTTATACGGTCCGTGAATCAAAAGATGTAGCTCCTCTCATTTTGACTTTAAAAAACGAGGGTTATAAACAGATCGTTGGTGATGTGATTACAATAAATACAACCATCTCTTATGGAATGAAAGGGTTCCTCATTCAATCGGGAAAGGAATCAATCATAAGGGCTATTGATGATGCTAGGGAAATGATTACCTATCTTCAATACAAAAGCGACATCAATAGGATGTTTGAAAGGCTTTTAGTCAAAGAAGTACATAATATCGTCATTTTAAATAGTAATAATCAAATCGTCTATGAGCATTTAACTGATTTTGACTCCAATCCATTGACCGATGATCAATTTAGAAGCATGAATGGAGAAGTGAACGTAAATAAGCAGCTTCATACCAGTTTTTCGCAGGATGGCAGCAGTATAGAGGTAGACGGCTTTTGGCATGATGGTTTGTACTCGTCATATGGGGTTTATGTATTAGATGCCAGTCCGGTGAAACGATTCGATCAAAAAGGTGTGCAGATCAAGGCGGCTTCTATCTCAGAACCGATTGCCATGGATACCGTTCTGATAAATAATGTAACAGCACTCTATAAGAACCATGAAATCATTCACTTAAAAGGAAATCGAGGGACGGGTAAAGAGTTTCTTGTCAATCATATACATAATGAACAAACAAAAAATGGAAAGCTCCTTACAATTGATTTCAAAGAATTCAAGGAAGCCGATCTTAACAAGCTGCCTCTTGAGCATATGCGCACCATAACTTTGAAGAATATCGATTGTCTACAGGATTATGAACCATTAAGAGAATTTCTAAGCACTTGCAGCAGAAAAAATCTATCGATATTCATTGTATCAAATGTTCAAATCAACGAAGCCATTACTGGAAATTTTGCAATAAACACGATTCATATGCAGGATTTATCGCAACGTAAGAGCGATATAGGAAACTTAACGAAATTTTTCTTATCCTATTATCATCAAACGTATGGAACAACGGCAATGAATATAAAAAATGATGCCCTTGCTCTTCTGGAAGAGTATTCGTATCCTGACAATATCGACGATTTAAAACAGTTAATTAAGCAAATAGCCTTAAATGAAAAAGAGTATGTAATACGAAAGGAAACCATTGAGAAAATAATAGCAGATAATAACATTCCGACTGATATCTTCGTTTCACAAAAAGCGACGCTAAAAGAAATGGAAAAGTATATCATTCAGCGAGTTCTGAAAGAGGAAAATTATAATCAAACGAAAACTGCCGAACGATTGGGGATCAATCGGGCAACATTATGGCGCAAACTTAAAGAATGACTTTAAGTTTGTTTTTTTTTGAATAAAGTGTTGCATTTTTAAACTGTTTTCATTAAAAATAGTTTTATATTTTTATAAGTGTTGCTTTTATTAACATCATATTTTAATATGAATATTGTAAGCGCTTTAATAATAAAACAAAGGGGTTTTTATTATGAGAATTAAAGCAACGCTTGAACGTATCCCAGGGGGGATGATGGTTGTTCCACTATTGCTGGCAGCGACTATCAATACATTATTTCCTAGTCTTTTAAGGATTGGCGGTTTTACTGAAGCACTGTTCGTGAACAGTTCAAGTGCTTTAATTGCATTATTCCTTTTAATCGCCGGAACGCAGATCAATCTTCGTACGGCAGGTACTTCGGTCAAAAAGGGCGTTACACTTTTAACATATAAGTGGGTATTAGGGGCATTGGTCGGTCTACTTGGATTCTGGCTGGCCGATAGTAACGGATTGTTTTTAGGAATGGCACCATTGGCAATCATTGCTGCCATGACAAATTCCAATGGCGGGCTTTATATTGCATTAGCCGGTCAGTATGGAAAGGAAGAAGACAAGGCTGCCTACCCATTTCTCGCTTTAAGTGACGGGCCATTCTTAACAATGGTAGCGCTTGCTATTTTCGGAACAATGGGCTTCGCGGATGGCATGTTCTCTCCAACTTCGTTCATAGCCGTATTGCTTCCGCTGCTAGTCGGGGTGGTATTAGGGAATTTAGATTCTGAGATGAAAGATTTTCTTTCTAAAGGGAGCGATAAGCTTGTTCCGTTCTTTGCTTTTTCATTAGGTATGGGGATTAATTTCACGGCGATTATCCAAGGGGGATTAAGTGGGGTATTACTTGGCGTGATTACAGTTCTCCTAACCGGTGGAGGAGGGTATCTGATCTTTAAATGGATAGGATGGAACCCGATTGTCGGTGCTTCTGAAGGTTCCACTGCAGGGAACGCTGTCGGGACTCCTGTGGCTATCGTGGCAGCGAATGCTTCATTCGGGATCCATGCAGAGCTTGCTACTGTACAAATTGCAGCAAGTGTTGTGACAACAGCTATCCTTCTCCCGATATTCATCGGCTTCCTATCCAAGCACTTGGATAAGAAGGGTGGAGTGGCTAAATACAATAATTAGGTTAGCCCATGTTTTGGAGGGGATTGAAATGAAATTAGCGATCATCGCGGATGATTTAACGGGTGCCAATGATAGCGGTGTCCAATTAGCTCGACATGGTCTTAAAACGACCGTACTATTTGGATTGGATGAAGAAAATGTACGGGATTATGATGCCGTCGTATTTGATACGGACAGCCGATCCCTGGAGAGGCAAGATGCTTACGATAAAGTCAGGGCAGCAGCAAATTTTCTAAAGCGGGCTGGCTTCTCAACGATCTTCAAAAAGCTGGATTCGACAATGCGCGGAAATATCGGTGCTGAAATTGATGCCATGTATGATGCTCTAAAACCGGATTTAGTCATGATTGCTCCAGGTTATCCTAAAAATGGAAGATCCATTCTGGATTCTACCCACTATTTAAATGGTATTCCTCTTGGAGAATCAGAGATTTCCAAGGATCCAAAAACGCCTGTGACACAATCATATCTGCCAGAATTGATTGGTGCCCAGACATCACATCAAATTGGTACAATTACAGTGAAGGATTTGGAAAAAGGCAAAAACCATGTGAATGATAAGTTAAAAGGTTTTATAGAGGATTCGATAACGTATATAATCATCGATGCAACCGAAGAGCAGCATTTGAAAGACATATTGAATTATACAAAAGAAATGAATCTTGAAGTGGCCTGGGCGGGATCGGCAGGGATCGCCAATTACTTGCCTGATCATTATTCCATTCCACAAAAGGAAAATCGATTGAATATCCCTATTTCACCTTCGCCGGTTCTTACAGTGATCGGAAGTGTAAATAAGAATTCACGGAAACAATTGAAAAAAATGTTGGAACAGACCCAGGTACATGCCATATCATTCGAGTCCCATAAAGCTGTAGGGGACGACCGGGAAAGAACAGAGGAAATCAGGAGAGTCTATCATGAGGCCATCCAAAAGGCAGCGGAAGGGCAGGATGTCGTCATTTATTCCACTGCTGAAAAAGCTGATATTGAAATGGCTTGGGAAACAGGCGAATCTAAAGGCCTTACTCATACACAGATCAGTAACGAGATTGTGAAAGCGATTGGCACAGTATGTTCTGTCTTGTTGGAGAAACAATATTTTAAAGGTGTGACCATGACTGGCGGCGATACAGCCAAGCAAATATGCAATCTATGGGATATAAAAGGATTCGAATTGCTGGATGAACTGGAAATAGGAGTCCCTGTCTCCAAATTCCTGGGTAATGACGATATTTATGTCGTCACGAAAGCCGGCGGATTTGGTTCAGATGACGTATTTATAAATGCGATGAAAAAGTTGAAGGGGGAGAATGCTTGATGAGACCCATTATCGGAATTACCATGGGGGATGCGGCGGGAATTGGCCCGGAAATTATCGTAAAGGCATTGGCTCACGTTGAGGTGTATCAACAGTGCAGGCCGCTTATTATCGGAGATGCGAAAATAATAGAAAAGGTACAGCCCATTGTAGGCTTTGAGGGGATGGTGCATGCCATAAAAGATCCTGCAGAGGCGAAGTATGAGTTCGGTTCGATAGATGTTTTGGATTTGGATATCTTACCTTTGGACCTTCCGTTTGGAGAGGTTTCTGCACTAGCGGGAGACGGCGCCTTTCAATATTTGGCAAAGGCCATCGACTTGGCGAAAGAGAAGAAGATTCATTCAATCTGTACCGCCCCATTGAATAAAGAAGCGCTCCACAAAGGTGGTCATATGTATCCGGGACATACAGAGATTCTTGCTGACCTTACGGATACAGATGACTTCTCGATGATGCTGACCACTCCCAATTTAAAGGTCATCCATTTGACGACTCATATGGGATTGATCGAAGCGATCGAAAGCATTAATCCTGAGAGGACGTACAAAGTGATTAAGCTTGCACATGAAACACTGACAAAGGCGGGGTTCCAAAATCCAAGCATCGCCGTTTGTGGTATAAACCCTCATGCTGGGGAAAATGGTTTATTTGGAAATGGTGAAGAGGAAGAGAAATTAATGCCTGGAATAGAAAGGGCACAGAATGAGGGAGTCAATGTAACGGGGCCGCTTCCTGCAGATACATTGTTCTTCAGGGCTGGCCGTGGAGATTTTGATATAGTCATTGCCTGTTATCATGACCAGGGACATGCTCCGATCAAGGTTATGGGAATTGAGGCTGGGGTCAATATTACCGTAGGGCTTAAAGGCGGTATTGTCAGAACTTCCGTAGATCATGGAACAGCCTTTGATATCGCTGGGAAGAACATCGCTGATGAAAAAAGCATGCTTGCGGCCATTCAGTCAGCAATTGAATTAGCTCCAAAGCTATAAATGTAGAAGCTGCCGGGATTAATCCCGGCAGCGTTTTATATTGTAATTATTAACCTTTCCGAAATAAACCCTTGAATGATAACGATGCTATTTTTTTTTAGCCATGAGGGAGCAAACTTTTCTGCATCTATGAATTGTAACTTGAAAATAATATTTTTTCGCTGTATATAATGTTTCCCCCTAGTATGTGCAGTGATGAAAGGGCTTACTTTTTCCTGTTTAGGTAAATGCAAATCATGCAAAATGCACCAATTCATTTCCAATTTGAGGATTATTTGCTACAATTTTATATGTCTTGTTTTATCATGGAATGAAACATTTTTGTATGCAGTTCGTATGGTAAGAAGGATACATATATTTAAGGGGGAAAACAGATGAATGGAAAGCGTTGGGCAGCACTTTTAATTGCAGCCGTTTTATTTTTTGTTTCCGTTGCTGTAGGGGCGGCTACGACTCTATTTACAGCGGATACGGAAAATATCATTGATGGATTATTTGCTTCCGAAAGTGCATTTTACGAGGAAGTCATAGAAGGCGATGATTTAACTAATGTCATTGCCGTATTTGATGTAGAGGGCACGATTCAAGATACAGGAGAAGCTTCATTACTTAGTTCAACAACATATAATCACCGTGCCTTCATGGATAAGTTGAAGATGGCAGAGGAAAATGATGATATCAAAGGAATCATACTAAGGGTGAATTCGCCAGGCGGCGGAGTCGTCGAAAGTGCGGAGATCTATGACAAGATCCTTGATATTAAAAAAGTGAAAAAACCTGTATATGTTTCAATGGGGTCGGTGGCGGCTTCCGGTGGATATTATATTTCTGCACCAGCCGATAAGATTTACGCTAGCCCAGAAACGATGACAGGTTCACTTGGTGTCATCATGCAGGGGTATAATTACGAAAAGTTAGCCAAGAAGTATGGTGTTGAGTTCGAAACCATCAAAAGCGGACCACACAAAGATATAATGAGTCCGACCCGGGAAATGACTGGAGATGAACGTGAAATCCTCCAAGACATGATTGATAATTCTTATGATCAATTTGTAAAAATCATTGCAGACGGACGCGGTATGACAGAGAAGGAAGTAAGGGAAATCGCCGATGGCCGCATCTATGATGGGCGTCAGGCTAAAGAAAACCATCTAATAGATGATTTCGGCCATTTGGATGATGTAATTGCCGCGATGAAAACGGATATCGGTAATAAAGATGCACAAGTTATCCGTTATACAGATGAGGCAGGTTTCGGTTCATTATTCAGTATGGGAGCGCAAAAAATGTTGGGAAATGATGTGGAAACGGCAGTCTTGACAAAAATCCTTTCCTCTTCAAATTCTCCACGCTTAATGTATTTGTATGCGGAATAGGGGGGCTGAAGGATGACGGAACGAAATGAAAACAATGAACAAATCGCTTCATCCAATCTAATGGCAGATCAAGGGGTTCCCGTTCAGCAGGAATTTACACCGGCCAAGAAGGCAGTGGATGATGGCGAAGTCACGAAAGTGCATTTTGCTGGTTTTTGGATGAGGTTTTGGGCCTATTTAGCCGATCTGTTGGTTATCGGAAGTTTGAACCGGATTTTGATTCATCCCATCTTCAAGTTTTATGAAGGGACAGATGATCTTTGGTTTTCCGCAGAGGGTTTCTTAACAGGGATCGTATTTTTCTTATACTTTGTTTTGATGACCAAATTCTTGAACCAAACCCTTGGCAAGATGATTTTTGGACTGAAAGTCGTTGCATTGAAGGAAGGGGCAAAAACCATTACATGGGGTACGGTATTGTTCAGGGAGTTGATTGGCCGCTATATTTCAAAAGTCACTTGGATTGGCTATCTCTTGGCAGGCCTATTACCGAAGAAACAGGCTTTGCATGATGTTTTTGCTGACACGGGTGTTGTTTTGATCAGAAGGTGATTATCTTCCATTAATAAATCTGTAAGAGCGGATTTTCGCTTTTGCAGGTTTATTTTTTTTGCATATGCCGATAATGATAGCTTGAAGGGGTGTGGGTGCATGAAGTGGCTTTTGTTGATTATGGGTATCCTCATTTTGGTGCTGCTTATTGTTGTTTTTACTAAAGTAAGAGTGTCCATCGACTACAAACGTGTCCAAACGAATGACCAAATACATATTAAATTATCAGCTTGGTATGGGCTTTTTCATTATACATTCAAGGTTCCGGTCATCAAAATGGAAGATGACTCGGCAACTGTAGTAGTAAAGGAAGAGCAAGAAATGAACGGAAAAACCAAAAAGGAAGAAAAGAAAAAAATCACACCCGAAGATTTGCGTGACGGATTCGCCGACAGTCTGGAAATGCTTCAGCATATTGTCGGATTTCATAGGATCGTCCGTCAATTCGCAGGGAAAGTCCAAGTCAAAAAGTTCACCTGGCATAGTATGGTCGGTACTAAAAACGCTGCACACACCGGTGTTTTAACAGGAGCATGCTGGGCACTTAAAGGTTCAATCATCGGTTTGCTGACAACCTATTTCAACTTCCGGATCATGCCCTCCTATTCCATTACACCCGACTTTCAGAGATGGCAGGCCAATACGGCGATTTCCTGCATATTACAATTTAGAATCGGGCAGGCTATGGTGACTGGAATAAAACTGCTTCGTTATTGGAAAGGCGGAAAGCCGCGTTTCAAGTCCAGGAAATTAGCGAAGCTATCAGGTGATTCCAATAAACAATCGTTCTAGAGTGGAGGAATTTAAATGTCAGATCATCCGATCCAAGGTTTAATGAAAGAAGCGATGGAAAATCTGAAAGAAATGGTCGATGTGAACACGATCATCGGAGATCCGGTGGAAACTCCTGATGGAAGTGTCATTTTAACCGTATCCAAAGTTGGATTTGGTTTTGCAGCCGGTGGCAGCGAATTTGTTATGGATGGAAACCATCAAGGTCAGCAAGGTGATTCAAAGCAGCCTTTTGGAGGCGGTAGCGGCGGTGGGGTTTCCATAACACCAATTGCCTTTTTGATTGTCGGTTCCCATGGCGTGAAAATGATTCATCTGGATGAAGGGACGCACCTTCTCGAAAAAATGATGGATTTAGCTCCACAAGTCGTCGATAAGATTCAGTCCATGCTATCCAAGAAAGACAGTAATCAAAATCAAGGCAGCAGTCAACCAGCTGTAAAGAGGTACCAAGAACCTAAACAGGATATAGATTTCTAACAGTGACTCGGCATCCGCCGAGTTTTCTTTTTTGCTGCAGTCTGCATTACACCATAAAAAGCTTGGATGTCATTGCAAGCACCATTCACATTTCCCAATTCAATTAATTGCAAAATTCCGGTAAAACAAATATTATTATGCTTGTACATATAGCAGAAAAGGGAGGAATTATTAATGGCTTCAGTTACATTTAAAAACAACCCGATCACTTTAGTGGGACCAGAACTAAAAGTTGGGGACAAAGCACCTGATTTTACAGTATTGGCTAATGACTTATCGCCGGTTACATTAAGCGACTCCAAAGGTTCTGTCCGCATTATCAGCGTAGTTCCATCCGTGGATACTGGTGTATGTGATGCACAGACACGTAAATTCAATGAAGAAGCGGCAAAATTGGATAATGTGAAAGTACTGACGATCAGCAACGATCTTCCTTTCGCGCAAAAACGCTGGTGTGCTGCCAGTGGCTTGGACAATGTTCAAGTTCTTTCCGATCACCGTGACCTTTCATTCGGTGAAGCCTATGGAGTTGTCATGCAAGAACTTCGTCTATTGGCACGCTCTGTATTCGTTGTGAACAGCAACGATGAAATCACATATGTAGAATATGTTGGTGAAGGTACTAACCATCCAAATTACGAGGGTGCAATCGAAGCGGCTAAAGCAGCAAAATAAGATGCAAATTAGTAGAAACCGGGCGCAATGTGCCCGGTTTTTTGTTTTTAAGAGTGCATTGTGTTGTATTATTTTTTGACAGGTTCCTTTTATTATATGCTGGATTTTGTTATGGCTCCAAAATCGGACCATTTAGTGGTAAAACAATCTTGCCAGACCACTCTTGACCATTAGGTGTACCAACTTTTATGTCAATTTCATTAGGCCACGACGGCATTTGTCTTTGATGAGGTCCTGGAAAAAACCCCGCTTGTTGCCCTGCTCGAAATCCTTCTCGATACCCTTGTCGATACCCTTGCCGAAATCCTTGTCTAAAACCTTGTTGAAATCCTTGTTGTTGCCTGTTGAATTCATCTGCTGACTGTGTATCATGTTGCTGATTTATCGGATTAACCGGCCCATGATAGTATTGATTTTCATTATCCATATGATCACCACCTCCTGTATGGTATTCTGTTTGGGAATTCATTGAGCCTTTCCAAGTAATAAAAAATACAGGGCAACAACCCTGTATTTCAGTTTGTAGACAAAAGGGCTTCGGAAAACGTAACTGTGATAAAATGATGTTCCCGAACCAACTGACCCAAAGCAATATCTTCAACTCCTCGGGTATGGTTTATATCTAAATTTTATAACAAAGATGATTGGAGAGGAGGCTCCCAGACCGCCCGCGGAAAGCGAGTGCCTGGAGCGGAAATCAACGTCCAAATTGTACACCCTGTATTTCATTTACCTTTTAATTACTCATGGTTAAAAATTTTGAAAAAAGTGGCGCGCGAGAGATTCCTTATATCCGGACTTTCATATAGGAAAACAGTACGTTAAACAAACGAAGGTTGATAAGTAGGGCGTCCGGCTTGTATCTCTTTCTTCTTACCTTTAAAATAGGGACAGAAGAAAACAGGAGGAATAAATAAGTGAAGTCTACCCCAGTTGAACAATTATTTTATGAATTTGATGAAACAGCCCAAATATTGCAAAGTGAACTATCATGTACGTATCTGGATGCCCTAGGTGAAACGGGCGAGAATTTCTTCCAAGGGAAAGTCCTGCAGGAGGAAATCAGTGAAGTATCGAAGAAAAGGTTAGTGAAGCATTATGCAGATTTTTCACCTGAGAAATATGAGAAGGAAGCAATTCGTAAAGCGTACCAGCTTGCTATTTTAAAAGGCATGCAGCAGAGTGTTCAACCGAATCATCATATGACCCCGGATGCAGTCGGCATGTTCGTCAGCTATTTAGTCGGTAAATTCACCAAGGATCAAAAAGAGTTAGTCATGCTCGATCCGGCCATCGGAACGGGGAACTTACTATTTGCGATCTTGAATCAACTTACAGATAAAAGCATCGCATCATATGGTGTCGAGATTGATGAAACCTTGATCAGGCTTGCTTATGCAGGTGCCAACCTGCAAGAACATCCGGTGCAATTTTTCAACCAGGACAGCTTGGAGCCGCTTTTCATCGATCCTTCGGATGTTGTGGTCAGTGATTTGCCGATTGGTTATTACCCGAATGATGTGCGTTCAGCTGAATATGAATTGAAGGCCGATAATGGACATTCGTATGCACACCATTTGTTTATTGAGCAAAGTGTTAAACATGTCAAGGATGGCGGACACCTATTCTTCATTGTCCCGAATAACTTGTTCGTCTCGGAGGAAGCGCCGAAACTCAATGATTTCCTGAAGAAGCATACACATATCCAAGGGATGGTGCAACTGCCGCTTTCCATGTTTAAAAGTGAAGCGGCTGCGAAAAGCATCCTGATCCTTCAAAAGAAAAAAGAGGGTATCGAAGCCCCGAAGAAGGCACTGCTCGTACAACTTCCGAAGCTTTCGGATTTTGAAGCGACAAGGTCTGTCATGCAACAGATGGATGACTGGTTTAAAGAGGAAAAATAGTCAATGAAAGCTGATGCCATAGGCATTGGCTTTCATTTTTTTTTTGAAAAAGTGTTTTTTTCATTTTTCATTATATTTGGTTGAATCCACTTGCCATGCTAAGATTGTACAATACACTGCACGGTCGTTGGAATGAACAATGGAAGTACTATCTTAGAGTAAAGGAGCAGGATGGATGTCAAAAATCATGGCTATTAATGCTGGCAGCTCATCATTGAAGTTTCAACTTTTTGAGATGCCAAGTGAAAACGTAATTACCAAGGGTCTTGTAGAACGGATCGGCTTGAAAAATTCCACATTCACTTTGAGCGTCGAAGGCGAAAATGTATCTGAAACGGTGCATATACCCAATCATGATGTGGCTGTAAGGCTTTTGTTGAAAAAGCTGATTGACCATCGCATCATTGACTCCTTTGAAGAGATAGATGGCGTAGGGCATCGGGTTGTGCATGGTGGTGAGGTATTCAGTGACTCCGTCTTGATTACGGAGGACGTAATCAAGGAAATCGAAAAGCTTTCCGAGTTGGCACCCCTTCATAATCCCGCCAATATCACGGGAATCAAAGCCTTCAGGCAAATACTTGGTGATGTTCCTGCGGTTGCCGTATTCGATACTGCTTTTCATCAAACGATGGAAGCGGGTTCATATTTGTACAGCTTACCCTTTGAATATTATGAAAACTATGGAATAAGGAAGTATGGGTTTCATGGCACTTCTCATAAATATGTGTCGCAGCGGGCTGCCGAAATGATTGGCCGCCCAATAGAACAGCTTCGCTTGTTATCCTGCCATTTAGGGAATGGTGCAAGCATTACTGCCATAAAGGGCGGTAAATCGATTGATACATCAATGGGATTTACACCATTGGCGGGTGTTACAATGGGAACGCGTTCAGGCAACATCGACCCTGCGCTGATTCCTTATATCATGGAGAAGACGGGAAAAACAGCAGATGAAGTCTTGGATGTCCTGAATAAGAAAAGCGGAATCCTAGCCCTTTCAGGATTTTCCAGCGACCTGCGCGATATTCAGGTTGAAGCGGATAAAGGCAATGAGCGTGCTGAACTCGCACTTGAAGTGTTTGCAGATCGGATTCATAAGTACATAGGCTCCTATTCAGCTAAAATGGGAGGTGTGGACGGCATCATTTTTACAGCGGGCATCGGTGAAAACAGTCAAACCATTAGGGGGAAAATCTTGGAGGGACTTGAATTCATGGGGGTATATTGGGATAAGGATCTCAATCGCACTTCGGGTAAGGAAGCGTTCATCAATACACCTTATTCCCCCGTGAAAGTTATGGTCATCCCAACTAATGAAGAAATCATGATTGTCAGGGATACCATGAAAATAGCTTTGGAAAACATGACTTCCTGATTTTTTTATTAGGATCTCCTTACCTATCAATCCTCTGGTAAGGGGGTCTTTTCTATGAATGCGGCGATTCAAATGATTTCACCCCCAATAGCCGTCCTCTTATGGCTTTTCTTTATGGATATCTTTCATGAAACCCATCCTCTTGAACTCTGGATCCCCATCATCTATTCTTGAAAAGCCGTCCTCTATGGTATACTTAAGGGAGAATCCACCAATTCTGTACATAGGAGGCTTGATGCATGGAATTCACGAATCGGGAAATGGAAATTTGGAATGAAATTAGTGAATGGCAGGAAAATCTTTATCAGTATGAGCCAACGGATCTGGCTGCATTGTATGATAAATGGTTAGAGCAGGGGTTTGCCCTGCTTCCGGAAAACGTCCAACAACAGTTTTTTGAAAAGCTGGATACCTGGCTTTTTCATTTGCATGCCATGGTTCAGAGCTCACAAGTTCAAATAGATGCAAGAGAGCGGACTTTAGCATCTGCGCGTGTGTTTAATGAAGATATCGAAACGCTGAGTGACTTGAATCTCTTATCGATCGATCAGTTGAATTACATAGCCAACCAGCATATCGCTAAGCATCGCTTATATTCATTTGCACAAGGTGGGATAAGCGGATCAGGAGGCCTTCTCCTGCTAGGGAGTGATATTCCGGCCATGACGGTCATCAATGTCAGGACGGTACAGCTGATTGCGATGTCTTATGGTGTTGAGGTGAATACACCTTTTGAAATGATGATGGCTCTTAAGGTATTCAATGCAGGAGCGATGCCAAAGAGACTCCAAGGAATAGCCTGGGAAGAATTGATTCGGGAAGTCCAGAACGCAGAAGAAGACTATTTTTATTTAGGAATCGAGGAACTCACGAATCCAAGCTGGATGGAACAGCCGCTGAAGCAGCTGTTGAAAGCCGTATCCATTACTGTCTTTCGAAAAAAACTGTTTCGGGGCATACCGTTCATCAGCATGGCCATCGGGGCTGGGTCCAATTATCAAATGACCCGGAGTGTCAGTGAATTTGCCCAGAAATTCTATCAATATAGGTATTTACAGGAGAAGAAGGCTGATGAATAATGAGTGTCAAGAATCATAAAAAAGCCATCACGGAGGCAGTTCGCTGCAAGGTGATAACCGTTAGCGATACGCGTAATGAAGAAACGGATAAAAGCGGAGCACTGATGATGGAATTATTGAAAACGAATGGGCATGAAGTTACGGAATATGAAATAGTAAAAGATGAGCGGGAAGCGATTCAAGATGCGGTCACTTCTGGCTGCCAAAGCAGTAAGGTCGATGTCATATTAACAAATGGAGGCACTGGCATTGCTAAAAGGGATGTAACAATCGAGGCGGTCAAAGAATTGATGACCAAGGAAATTCCCGGTTTTGGCGAGATTTTCCGAATGCTCAGCTATCAAGAGGATATCGGGTCGGCCGCCATTCTATCCAGGGCTAATGCCGGAGTCGTGAACAACAAAGCGGTTTTTTCCACCCCAGGCTCATCAGGGGCGGTTCGGCTTGCAATGAATAAATTGATTCTCCCGGAATTGGGACATGTCGTTGGTGAACTTCGGAAGGATTTATAAGAGGGATGCAAAAAAAGCCACAGTTTTAAACTGTGGCTTTTTTTGCATGGAATAGGCCTTAATTATGCATCTTTTCACTCACGGCTTGATTGGCACGATACCAAAGCCATAAATCATTGATGATGGAAGCCAGTTCGGCAATTTCGGAATTGAGCTGGCATGATTTGGTGAAATTACTCTCATCGGAGAGCTGAAACTGCTTTCGGTTAATGGTGGATTCCAGTTCCTTGATGCGGTCGGGGATGCTCCCCCGGATATTCTCCCAATGTACGAGTATTTGCTGTTGCTCGCCTTTTGTATATTCATCCCACTCCAGGTTGAAATCAGGAATGGGGATGCCAAGCCGTTCATCATAAGTAAATAGTTCTTTCATATTCCCTCCATTATTCGATTATTAATACTCCTAGTTTACTATATTCTTGCGTAAGCATCCAATGTGTGAATTCCCTTAAAATATTAACGGATTTTTTAGCAAAATCTTTAAAATACCCCTTGTATTCCTTTAATAAAGATGATAAAGTACTAATCATAGATTGAATAAAAATAACAAACGATGAATTTTTATTCATACGAAAGGGCGATGAAAATGAAAAATCAAAAAGTTGTTTTAGCATATTCCGGAGGTTTGGATACTTCCGTTGCAATTAAATGGTTACAAGATCAAGGGTACGAAGTTGTGGCATGCTGCTTGGATGTCGGTGAAGGGAAAGATTTGGACTTCATTAAAGAAAAAGCGATCACTGTCGGTGCGGTAAGTTCTTATGTAATTGATGCGAAGGACGAATTCGCTGATGAATACGCGTTGATGGCTCTTCAGGCACATACTTTGTATGAAGGGAAATATCCTTTGGTATCAGCTTTATCACGTCCGCTAATCGCAAAGAAATTAGTGGAAGTGGCTGAAGCGGAAAACGCGGTAGCCGTTGCGCACGGTTGTACGGGAAAAGGAAATGACCAAGTGCGTTTCGAAGTATCCATCTCGGCATTGAATCCTAACTTACAAGTTCTTGCACCTGTTCGTGACTGGAAATGGTCCCGTGAAGAGGAGATTGAATATGCAGCGAAAAATGGCATTCCTGTTCCGATCGGCTTGGCAAGTCCATTCTCGATTGACCAAAACCTTTGGGGAAGAAGTAACGAATGTGGAATCCTGGAAGATCCATGGGCAGCTCCACCGGAAGAAGCGTATGATTTGACTGCAAGCCTTGAAACTGCGCCAGATACTGCTGATATCATTGAAATTGGTTTTGAACAAGGTGTGCCGGTTACATTGAATGACAAAAACTATAAATTGGCTGACTTGATTGTTGAACTGAATCAAATTGCCGGTAAACACGGAGTTGGACGTATCGACCACGTGGAAAATAGATTAGTAGGAATCAAATCACGTGAAGTCTATGAAGCACCCGGTGCGATGACATTGATAGCTGCACATAAGGAACTTGAAGATATCACGCTTGTAAAAGAATTGGCTCACTTCAAACCGGTGATCGAGAAGAAAATGACTGAATTGATATATGAAGGACTTTGGTTCTCCCCGCTTCAAAAAGCATTGGCCGCTTTCCTGAAAGAAACACAAGTGAATGTAACGGGTACAGTCCGTGTGAAACTATTCAAAGGTCATGCGATTGTTGAAGGAAGAAAATCAGAGTACTCCCTATATGACGAAAAATTGGCTACCTATACAAAAGCTGACGAATTCGATCATGATGCAGCAGTTGGTTTCATTAAGTTATGGGGACTTCCAACGAAAGTGAACAGCATGGTCAATAGCAAGAAGGTGACAGTGTGAGCAGCAAGCTTTGGGGAGGAAGATTCACGAAATCTGCCGAAGAATGGGTAGATGAATTTGGAGCTTCCATTTCCTTTGACCAGGAACTTGTGCTTGAAGATATTCAAGGGAGTTTAGCTCATGTAACCATGTTAAAGCAATGCAGCATTTTACCTGAAGAAGATGCTGATCAGATCATTGCAGGTCTGAAAAGTTTACAGGGAAAAGCTGAGAAGGGTGAATTGACTTTTAAGGTTGAGATGGAAGATATCCATCTTAACCTGGAAAGTATGCTCATAAGCGAAATCGGTCCAGTTGGCGGAAAGCTTCATACAGGAAGAAGTCGTAATGACCAAGTTGCAACCGATCTTCATCTGTATATGCGGAATCAAACGAAAGTGATTCTGGAGCTCATCAATGACCTGCAAATAGCGATTTTGGGACAATCCAAGAAAAATGTGGAAACGCTAATTCCAGGTTATACACATTTGCAGCGTGCACAGCCCATTTCATTTGCCCACCATTTAATGGCTTATTTTTGGATGCTTGAGCGTGATAAGCAGCGCTTCACCGAGAGTTTCAAAAGGATCAATGTTTCTCCATTGGGTGCTGGGGCATTAGCTGGGACGACTTTCCCGATTGACCGTGCGCTCAGTGCCGAGCTATTGGGGTTTGACGGAATTTACGAAAACAGCCTTGATGCGGTAAGTGATCGTGACTTTGCCATTGAATTCATGAGCAACAGTGCGACGATGATGATGCATTTATCCCGTTTCAGCGAAGAAATCATCCTTTGGTCAAGCCAGGAATTCCAATTCGTTGAATTGGATGATGCGTTTTCAACGGGAAGCAGCATCATGCCGCAAAAGAAAAACCCTGATATGGCGGAATTGATCCGTGGTAAAACAGGACGGGTTTATGGTAATTTAACGGGGTTATTGACTGTCTTGAAAGGACTGCCGCTTGCTTATAACAAAGATATGCAAGAAGATAAAGAAGGCGTTTTTGATACGGTTAAGACCATTGTTGGTTCACTTAAAATATTTGCCGGCATGATTTCGACAATGAAAGTGAAAACGGACGTCATGGAAAAAGCAACAAGAAATGACTTCTCGAATGCGACGGAATTAGCTGATTACCTAGCTTCAAAGGGAATGCCTTTCCGTAAGGCGCACGAAGTGGTCGGGAAACTTGTATTGTTCTGTGTCCAGAAGGGCTGCTATTTAGTGGACCTAAGCATTGAACAATTCCAGGAAGCTTCCGAGTTGTTTGAACAAGATATTTACGATGCATTAAACCCATACGAAGCCGTTAAACGCCGTAACAGTGCGGGCGGTACAGGTTTTGCCCAAGTGTTGCTCGCGATTGAAAAAGCGGAAAAACTTGTAAGTGAATAATCATAAAAAGCTCGTTCACCAATTTGGCGAACGAGCTTTTTTTATGATTATTTTTTACAATTCGTACGCACGACCATTACATCACAGTTTGAATGGCGAACGATGCCTTCCGACACGCTGCCGATAAGGAAACGTTCGACTGCGTTAAGGCCTGTTGCACCGCAAACAATTAAATCGATAGAATGTTTTTTCGCTAGATCCCTTGGAATTTGAACTTTAGGAGAACCATATGCAACTTCTGTTTGGACCTTTGCAATCCCGGATGCAATGGCTTCCGTTTTATACTTGTCCAATAGCTCATTGGCAAAGGTTTCAGAGTGATCACGGATAGTCATATCATATGCTTCGACAGTGGGGAAATTCCTTGTATCCATGATATGTGTGAGCACAAGGGTAGCGTCACTGAGTTTTGCTAAATAGATTGCCTTTTTTAAGGCCCACTCTGCTTCTTCCGAACCGTCCACTGCTACAAGAATATTTTTATAATCTATACTATTCAAGTGAATCTCCTCCTTCTATTTAATTCCTATTATACAATGATTTACCTAATGGATCTGATTTCAATTGTAACAAATTAGCGAATGTTTTAGCCAATGATTCTGAAATCGTAAAATGAAAAAACTGATTCCAACCTTATTATTATGATGAAAAGATAAGTACAATCATTGCATGAACCGAACCACGCATCTTATTCACCTTATTTCTTCATTTATGGTAATTTTTAGTGCGAGAGGGGAGTTTTTTTCTTTGAGTGTTTCAAGAATATTAAACTATGCATTATATTTGTACGTACTTTTGTATGCTTTGATCTATTTCATTTATATTTTTTACATCAATGCTGTACATGCTTCGATCAGTTTAATGAGTATATCAGCACTGCTGCTTCCATTTGTTCTTTTACTATTTTTTCAATGGATTTCATGGAAATATACCGATCAGCATAATAAAAGGAAAATCAAAATTAGATTTATAGTCCTATCAAGCCTTGGCTTTTCTCTTCTATTTTATAGTGTGGTTATGTTAGGGGTAAATGAATATGAATCAAGGTTCACCACTGAAAGATGGTTGAATGATGATGAAGGAAGAGTATATCTGGTTGATGACTTAATGAATGATCATGAATTGATAGGCAAGACAAAAGAAGAAGTGACCACGCTTTTAGGGCCCCCAACAGAAACGGAATATTTTAAAGAGAAAGATAATGTTGTTTTTTATCTTGGTGCCGAGAGGGGAATCATAAGAATGGATAGTGAATGGCTGGTCATTTGGTTTGACGGCAGTGATAAAGCAGTGAAGCTTGAACTGCGGACAGATTAGTTGAAATGAATTTTGAATAAATACCCCCCTCTTAAATGAAGGCGGGGGTATCCGGGTTTCGTTACATAAAATGGGTAAATGCGTGATCACTTTATGATTTGCAGGCTCTTGGGGAATTTGGTCAAAATCTCACAGCCAGTATCGGTGACAAATAGATCATCTTCAATCCTGACGCCTGCAACATTCGGAACATATATGCCCGGTTCGATCGTATAAACCATTCCGGATTGAAGCTCGAGGGAATTCGTTTCAGTCAAGGATGGGTATTCATGGACGCTGATCCCAAGTCCGTGGCCGAGCCTGTGCGGGAAGAATTCACCATATCCTTTATCCCTGATGATGTTTCTGGCAGTCAAGTCTATCTCGGAACAGGATACACCAGGTTTACTGGCTCTAACGGCAGCTTCTTGTGCCTTAAGTACAGTTTCATATATTTCTGCCTGTTTATCATTGATATCTCCGTAAGCGACCGTTCTAGTGATGTCAGAGCAGTATCCTTCATGAACGACGCCCAGGTCAAAAAGGACAAGGTCACCGCGCTGAACTTTCGTATTCCCAGGTGTGCCATGTGGGGAAGCGCCATTTTTACCGGTCAGGACCATGGTGGAGAAAGACATTTGGCTGACTCCGGCCTTTTTCAATTCGAATTCTATCGCTGCAAGGATTTCCATTTCCGTTTTACCTTCATGAATTTCGCTGACACCCACTTCAATCGCAAAGTCGGCAAGGCGGCAAGCTTCACGGATTTTGACCATTTCATCTTCCGATTTGATCATTCGCATCCTTTGAAGTTTTTCTTCTGCGGAAACGAGCTTTGGTGCTCCGAAGTATTGTTGGACCTTTTCATAGCGTTCTACATTCATATGCTCTTTTTCAATGGCCATTGTATTAATGGTTAACCCGCGATTCCCCACTGCTTGCTTAACTTTTTCCCATGGATTTTCAATGTCGGTGTAACCGATGATATCTCCAGCCCATCCAGCCTGTTTAGCATCCGGAACTTCCATCTGCGGGCAGACAAGGATTGGGTCGGCATTTGCAAAAATGGCAAGTGCTAGCAGTCTTTCGTGAGGATCACTAAAAAAACCGCTCAAATAGAAGATGCTCTCTGTAGATGTAAGTAAAGCGGCTTCCGTTTCATTGGCCTGTAGCCAATTTTGTAGTTCTCTCAAACGTTCATTCATGACGATACCTCCATTAATAAGATATAATTACCTTAGCAATATTTATAAGTATAGTAAATGGGAAAGGCCTGATAAGGCCATTTAAAAAGTGAGTAAGGGAAGGGAGCATCAAAAATGAAAGTATCTTTTCATGGACATGCAGTTGTAAAAGTCGAAACGAATGGTAAAACGATTTTATTCGATCCGTTCATTACTGGAAACGCTTTGACCGATTTGAAGGTGGAAGATGTGAAACCGGATGTGATCATCTTAACGCATGGTCATAATGACCACGTCGGTGACACGGTTGAATTGGCCAAGAGGCATGATGCACTTGTCATTGGCATAGCAGAGATTGCCGACTACCTGGGTGCTCAAGGGATTAGGACTCACGGGATGAGCATCGGCGGAGCTTTTGAATTTGAATTTGGAAAAGTGAAATTGACGCCTGCTTTCCATGGAACGGGATTCGTTAACGGGGATGGACAAATCGTTTATTTGGGAATGCCTGCTGGCGTGTTGCTTACGATAGAAGGGAAAACGATCTATCATGCGGGGGATACATCTGTATATTCCGATATGAAACTGATCGGGGAGCGACATCCGATTGACTTGGCATTTTTGCCAATCGGCGACAATTACACCATGGGGCCGGAAGATGCCGCACTTGCAGCGAAATTCCTTCAAGCCAAACAAGTCGTGCCGATTCATTACAATACTTTCCCTGTCATCAAACAGGATCCTAACAAATTCATCGACCTGCTTGAAGAGGGAAATGGACTGATCATGGAAGCCGGAGATGAAATAGAATTTTAATAAGAGCGGGAGCCTGCAGGGGCTTCCGTTTTTTATGTGGATTGTATGGGGATAGCCGACTGAAATGACGGATTTCCCTTTAGCATTTGCCTTCTACGCAGATGATTCCCAGCGATAGGAAAGTAAAGTCTCGTTCAGCAGCCAAGTCTTTTTTCCTTTCACAGGCATAAAATGAATAGATGAGAAAAAAGGGGGGATTGGATGAAACAGAGGTTATTACTGTGTTTGCTTTTATGCGGTGTGATGCTGTATTATGCCGTGCCGCGCTTGTCATTGGAAAGTGGCGGTCTGGAGAGTCTGTTTGCTGGGTCCTGGCTGTTGTTTGCCTTGTTGGCGGTGGCTGGCAACTTGACGGGGATACTATATTCCCCGAAAAAACAAAAGGTAAATCGCCTGCCGGAATACAAAAGGTTGCGCCAATACTAGTAGTTGTTTGATAAACTAGGCTCTTTGACCTTATAATGGGGAATAGGAATACCGTGAAAAGGGTGAAGCGCTTGGCTACAAAGCATGAACAAATATTAAAACATATCGATGGGCTCCCTGTTGGCGAGAAGATTTCCGTCCGTCAAATTGCGAAAGCATTGAATGTTAGTGAAGGTACGGCATATCGGGCAATTAAAGAGGCGGAGAACCAGGGCTACGTAAGCTCGATTGAGCGGGTAGGCACGATTCGTATTGAGAAAAAGAAAAAAGAGAATATTGAAAAGCTCACTTTCGCAGAGGTAGTTAATATCGTCGACGGACAAGTTCTTGGTGGGAAAACGGGACTTCATAAGACATTAAATAAATTCGTCATCGGGGCGATGAAGCTGGATGCCATGATGAGATATACGGGTGCAGGCAATCTGCTGATCGTCGGGAACCGTACCCAGGCCCATGAGCACGCGTTAAAAGCGGGTGCAGCGGTGCTGATTACCGGGGGATTCGATACGGAAGAGCCCGTTAAAAGGTTAGCCGATGAGTTGGAGATGCCAGTCATTTCAACGAGTTACGATACCTTTACCGTCGCAACGATGATCAATCGGGCGATCTATGACCAATTGATCAAAAAGGAGATCTTGCTCGTGGAGGATATTTTGACACCCGTACAGGAAACGACCTTTTTAACAGTGGGTGACCGGGTCCAGACTTGGCATGAACTGAACCAGGAATCCGGGCATAGCCGTTTCCCTGTTGTCGATGACAATATGAAGGTTCAAGGAATGGTCACATCAAAAGATATCATGGGTCAGGAAGAGTTGACGCTCATTGATAAGGTGATGACGAAAAACCCGATGACCGTAGGCGATAAAATGAGTGTTGCATCTTCTGCACATATGATGGTTTGGGAAGGCATTGAGTTGATTCCTGTGGTGAATGACAGTCATATCCTGAAGGGAATCGTGAGCAGGCAGGATGTGCTGAAGGCCCTGCAAATGAGTCAAAGGCAGCCTCAGGTCGGCGAAACGATCGACGATACGATCACGAGTCAGCTTGTGATGACTTCAAATCGTGGCAAGGGCGAGGAAGTGTATAACTATGGCGTCACTCCGCAGATGACCAATTACCTTGGAACCATTTCAAGCGGTGTGTTCACGACATTGGTTACGGACTCAGCGAACAGGGCACTCCGAAGCTATAAGCGCGGTGACTTGGTCGTGGAAAATATGACGATTTATTTCATCAAGCCAGTCCAGATTGACAGTACGCTTGAAATCCATCCGCGTGTCCTTGATGTAGGACGTAAATTCGGAAAAGTGGATGTCGAGGTGTTTAACCAAGGCAAACTAGTCGGCAAGGCGATGTTAACTTGCCAATTGCTTGATAGATCATGAAAAAAATCAAAAAGGATAATCGAAATTCGATTATCCTTTTTGATTTGCGGCTTCTTCAATTGCATGCGGCAGGTAAAATCTATACATTTTATAGCCTCCCCAAATGCTGAATAGGCCAACGGAGATGAAAACGGCAGAAATGATATAAGTGGTGGTCGTGTGGAATAGAAAAAGCTGATTGATTCCGAATAGTGCGACAAACGCTCCAAGGGCAATGGAAGACTTCCCTGAAATCCACTTTTTCTCCATCGGCATTTTGGTTCGGACCATTTTAATTTTATAAAACAGATAGACCCCTAGTGATAGAACGATCAAGGTGACAAGAATAGGCATCGTTTAAAATTCCCCCAATTTAACATATGTACCTTTTTATTGTAGCGGGAAATGAAAGAGAATGCCACAGTAAACAAGATGACTCTTCCTATTTCCGCAATTTTTTGATTAAATGAAATATATCATCTTTATTAGGCTCGATAATACATATGTTGAGGGGAGATCAATATGAAAGCTGAAATTTTAGCAGATATAAAGCGTTATGATACTATCATTCTCCATCGTCATGTCCGTCCAGATCCGGATGCTTATGGTTCACAGGGTGGATTGGCGGAAATCCTGAAGGCATCTTTCCCTGAAAAGCGCATTTTTACGGTTGGGAAAGAAGAACCGTCATTGAATTATTTAAGAAGGCTCGATGTGATTTCGGATGAAACATATCAAGGTGCATTGGTCATCGTTTGTGATACGGCAAATACGGACCGGATTTGTGATGCGCGTTATAAGACGGGGGATAAACTGATTAAGATTGACCATCATCCTAATGAAGATCCATATGGGGATATGCGCTGGGTCGATACATCAGCAAGTTCCGCAAGTGAAATGATTTATGACTTTTACCAGTTCGGTAAAGAACAAGGCTTGAAGATGAGTGATGAAGCGGCACGTCTTCTATATGCAGGCATCGTTGGCGATACAGGTCGTTTCCTATTCCAAAGTACGACTGAAAAGACATTTGCCTATGTCAGTGAATTGATTCACTATTCATTCTCCCGCCCGCAGTTATATCAGGAGATGTATGACGTCAATGAAAGTATTGTCCGGTTGAATGGCTATGTGCTGCAGCATTTTGAAATCCTACCATACGGTACGGGGAAAATGATCATCACAAAAGATATTCTTGAAAAATTCAATGCTTCGACATCTGAGGCATCTCAGCTCGTTTCCTCGCTCGGTTCAATTAAAAATGTTAAGTCGTGGGTCTTTTTCATTGAAGAGGATAAAGAAATCCGAGTCCGTTTCCGTTCTAAAGGGCCAATCATCAATACGATTGCCCGTAAATATAACGGCGGTGGCCATCCGCTTGCAGCAGGGGCTTCGATCTTTTCTTGGGATGAAGTGGATAATATCCTTGCCGATTTGGAAGAGTTGAATAAAGTGAATTAGAGTATGGTATACGATTTTTGTTGAAATGACTTGAAGACCAAATCAAAGTGATTTGGTCTTTTATCTTTGCGTAATTTAGGATTGTCAGAAATCGTTTTATCACGAATTTCTCTTTACTTTGATTTCTATGTTCATTTTCGTATAAAACATGATTTCAACGACTTCAAGATCATAACGCTTTTTATTGATGATCAGTTTTTTATTTTCGATGGATTTTATCAATAGCATCTTTCCGTTATATACACTGACGACATCTTTGGCGAGAAGAGAGGAAAGGTCGTCCTCTATCACATCCTCCGCTTCAGCAATACTCAACTGATCGAGACTGTATGTTTTTCCATTCGTTATCGTCACTTCGACTTCTTGAATCGTTAAGATCTCTTCGTTTTGCTGGTTCAATTTTTTATAATCCTGCTCCCAAATTGCGATTTCCCCGTTTAAATCCTTGATCTCTTCTCTTTGTTCGTGAATGGTTCTGATCTGCTTCTCTTGCTGGACCCCATGCATATAAAAGAACATCACCCAGCTAATCAGTCCGCCAAGCGCAGCTCCGGCAAAAAAACGCTGCCAGGTGGGTGCCCGGTGATAGGGAGGAATCCTCATGATGATATATGCTCCTGCGTAAACCAGTTTATGATCAGTGCTCCTGTTTGTGCTCCGCCAAGTGCAGATAGAATCAAAAGGACTTGCTTGACTATATCCTTCGTTTCTCCGTGGAAAATACCGCGTTCGAAATTATAGACCATATCAAAGGTACCCCCGATGGCAGCGACAATCGCCCATATACGCAGGCTGTCCGATAGCCGGAACACAGTCGTCATCGGGGCTTGTCCAGTAAAAAAAGCGGCGAGGCCCCCGATTATCGAACCGCCAAGCAAAACGCCAAGCGATATGAAAAAGCTGTTGAGAAAGGCTGGAACAAAGGCTTCATTCATATATCATCATCCTTTTTTTCTTGATATTCTTCTATTCCATTTATATGGGAAGTGCAGAGGTATTATGATAGTCGGCGGAAATCAGGATGTTAAATTGCATTGGTAATGAGAACATATTTTCTTTTTTTGAAATAAACACTATAATGAAAAGAAACATGCCTTACAAAGGTGGGAGAAAAAACGTGTATACTCATCTCCATATTCAGAGCGGATACAGCTTGCTGACAAGTACGGTTAAAATCACTGAACTTGTGGCCAAAGCGAAAGAGGATGGCTGTAAAAGTCTTGCCTTAACCGATCGAAATGTTATGTACGGTTCGGTCTATTTTTATAAAGAATGCAAGAGACAGGGAATAAAGCCAATCATCGGCATCCTTGCAGATGTCCTTGATGAACAGGAATCGGCACATGGCCTTCTTTTATTGGCAAAAAACCTGCAAGGATATCAAAACCTGCTTAAAATAAGCAGTGCCATAAAAACGAAATCCCCGTCAGGCATTCCAATGAACTGGCTTAAAGCCTATTCCAGTGGCTTGATTGCAATCACACCGGGTGCGGAGGGGCAAATAGAAACACTTTTGAGAGAAGAAAATCCTGAAGAAGCCAAACTGGCAGCAGGGCGTTTCCTGCAGATTTTTGGTCATGATAACTTTTTCGTATCCATACAGAGACTTTCGATTACGGATGAGGAGAAAGGTAACGAAGCCATTAGCCAGTTGGCGAGAGATTTAGAGATAAAGATTGTCGCTACGAATCCGGTCTATTATTTGAACGAAAGCGATGCACTCGCTCAAGAAGTCCTTCTGGCAATAGGAAATGGAGACAAGCTGGCGGATGAGGCGCATACGGTTCTTGAATCCAATCAATTTTATTTGAAAAGCCGGGCTCAGATAGCTGAACTATTCCATGACAGACCTGATGCACTCGAAAATACACTTCATATAGCCGCGCAATGCAATCTGGAAATTCCGTTTCATCGATCATTGCTGCCTAAGTATCCTACTGAAGAGGGAATAACTGCAGAGGAAATGCTCGAAGCCGTCTGTTTCCAAGGGTTGAAGAAAAGAATGCCGGAGCCATCCATTCAATATGAAGAGCGCCTTCGGTATGAATTGGATGTCATTGCCAAGATGAAATTCAGCGATTACTTTTTAATCGTTTGGGATTTCATGAAATTCGCTAAGGACCATCAAATCCTGACTGGTCCTGGAAGGGGATCGGCCGCCGGATCGATGGTCGCTTATGTGCTGTCGATAACGGATGTCGATCCAATCGAACATTCCTTGCTGTTCGAGCGTTTCCTGAATCCTGAACGTGTCTCGATGCCGGATATCGACATTGATTTTCCGGATAACCGCCGTGAAGAAGTGATTGCCTATGTCGCGAAGAAATACGGGGAACTTCATGTAGCACAAATCATTACGTTCGGAACATTAGCTGCCAAAGCTGCCTTAAGGGATACAGGACGTGTTTTCGGCTTGAATTCAAAGGAACAGGAAGCGGTATCGAAAATGATTCCAGGCCGTCTGGGCATCACGCTTCCTGAAGCATACAAGGAATCGAAAAGGCTGAGGGAGTTCGTTAATGAGAGTGACCTTAATCAAAAACTTTTTCAAACGGCGTTATTGCTTGAAGGGCTGCCCCGACATGCTTCGACACATGCGGCAGGCGTCGTCATCAGCGATCAGGCACTCACCGAGCATATCCCGATTCAGGGAGGACATGACGGTATCCATCTGACTCAATACCCAATGGACCTCCTCGAAGAACTGGGACTGCTTAAAATGGATTTTCTTGGACTCCGTAATTTGACGCTCATCGATAATATCTTAAAGAACATCCATAAAGGAACCGGGAAAAAGCTGGACCTGTCCCATATCCCAATGGATGACCCCGAGACGTTAGCCCTTTTAGGTAGAGGTGAAACAACTGGCGTGTTTCAATTTGAATCAGATGGCATCCGAAAGGTTTTGATCAAGCTGAAACCGAACCGATTCGAGGATATCGTTGCGGTCAATGCCCTATATCGTCCAGGTCCGATGGAAAATATACCGCTGTTCATCGAGCGGAAACATGGACTGGCCCCCATCGATTACCTGCACCAGGATTTGAAGGATATTCTTGAGCCTACATACGGAGTCATCGTTTATCAAGAACAAATCATGCAAATTGCTTCCCGCCTAGCCGGATTTTCACTTGGCGAGGCTGACCTGCTCCGCCGTGCCGTTTCGAAGAAGAAGAAGGATGTGCTGGATCAAGAGCGGCAGCATTTTGTGAGCGGCTCGTTGAAACAAGGGTATTCCGAAAGAACGGCAGATGAGATTTATTCCTTGATCGTCCGCTTCGCTAACTATGGATTCAACCGAAGCCATGCGGTGGCGTATAGTGTCATCGCTTATCAGCTGGGTTACTTGAAAACCCACCATCCGGAATATTTCATGGCAGCACTCATGACGTCGGTCGTCGGGAATGATGAAAAGATTTCCCAATATATCCGTGAGGCAAAAAAGAAAGGGATAACGGTTTTGACACCCTCGATTAACCGGAGCGGATACCCGTTTTTACCGGAAAAGGAAGGGATCCGTTTTAGCCTTGGGGCCATAAAGGGAATAGGCGGTACGGTTTTAAAAGAAATCTTTGCTGCCAGACGGCAAAAGAAGTTCGCTGATTTATTCGATTTCTGTTTACGCGTTTCAGGAAAAATCGTAAATAGAAAAGTGTTGGAGGCGCTTGTGCATTCAGGTGCATTTGATGAATTCGGTGAAGACCGGGCAACATTGTTGGCGAGTTTGGACGTAGCGATCAGCCATACGGAATTGGTTAATCCAGATGATGATCTATTCGATATGTTTTCGGACGGCGAATTTTCACTCAAACCGAAATACAACAAGGTCGAGCCTATTCCAATCGAGCATAAACTCTCATTGGAAAAAAGCGCCTTGGGGCTTTACCTATCGAATCATCCGGTGACCAGCTACAGGGAACTTTTTCAATACTTCGGATGTTTGACGATAGACGAAGCAACCAATAAAAAGGAATCGAAAGTCTTACTTGGCGCATACATTACGTCGGTTAAAACCATAAGGACAAAAAAGGGCGATGTGATGGCTTTTTTGAGCGTTAGTGATGAAGAGGGAGACATTGAAGCAGTCGTTTTTCCCAATGTTTATAAAAACCACTCTGCCGACTTGAATAATGGACAACTCGTTATGCTGCAAGGGACATTGGAAGAACGGGATGGAAAAACACAACTCCTGATCAAGAACGTATACCCGCTTGAAAAAGTGAAGCAGATGAAAGAGGAAAAAAACGGAACGATATTCCTGAAAATTGAGGCTGGCAAGCAAACGAAGGAAACACTGCAAAAAATAAAAAAAATTTTAATGCAGCATAGCGGTGAAACCAAGGTGATGCTTTTTTACGAGAGGGAAAACCGCTATGTACAGCTATCTTATTGGGATTGGGTCAATCCTACAGATAGTCTGATGCAGGCACTATTTGACATGGTTGGAAAAGGGAATGTGGTTTACAAGAGAGAATAACTGTTTTACAACTTTAATAGTTATGTTATATTGAAAACAGGCCGCTGTGGTCTGACCACTAGATTTCAGCATATATGATTTGGGTTACCCAATTTGTTTTAGGAGTGAAACTATGACATTAAGAGAAGAAGCATTACATATGCATCGCTTGAATCAAGGAAAATTAGAAACAGTTTCGAAAGTACCGGTAAGGAATGCAGTGGATTTAAGCCTGGCTTATTCTCCTGGTGTCGCAGAACCTTGTAAAGAAATTTACGATAAGCCGGAAACCGTTTATGACTATACAATGAAAGGGAATACTGTTGCAGTTATTTCTGATGGAACGGCTGTGTTGGGACTTGGAAACATCGGTCCTGAAGCTGCTATGCCGGTTATGGAAGGAAAAGCCGTTTTATTTAAAAGCTTCGCTGGAGTGGACGCTTTCCCTATCTGTTTAAAAACGACGGATGTGGACAAAATTGTAGAGACCGTTAAATTACTCGAACCGACTTTCGGTGGAGTGAACTTAGAGGACATTGCCGCACCAAATTGTTTTGAAATTGAAGAACGTCTTAAGAAAGAAATGAATATCCCTGTTTTTCATGATGATCAGCATGGTACAGCCATTGTGACTGTTGCCGGTCTTGTAAATGCATTACGACTTGTGAATAAATCAATGTCAGAAATTAAAGTGGTAGCGAATGGGGCAGGCGCTGCGGGCATTGCCATCATTAAATTGCTTTATAGCTATGGAGTTCGTGACATAATCATGTGTGATACGAAGGGTGCCATTTATGAGGGCCGTTCGACAGGTATGAATGATATAAAAGAACAAGTGGCGAAAGTGACCAATCGAAATAAGATTTCAGGACCTTTGGAAACTGTCATTCAAGACGCTGATGTATTTATAGGTGTTTCTGCTGCAGGTGCATTGACCAAAGAAATGGTTTCTTCGATGAATCGGGATGCAATCATCTTTGCGATGGCTAATCCAGATCCGGAAATCATGCCGGAAGATGCGAAAGCAGCGGGTGCCAAGGTTGTTGGAACAGGTCGTTCGGATTTCCCGAATCAGGTCAATAACGTCCTTGCTTTCCCAGGGATTTTCCGTGGAGCGTTAGATGTACGTGCGACTCATATCAATGAAAAAATGAAGGTTGCTGCAGTACAAGCCATTGCCAGTTTAATACAGGAACATGAGTTGAATGAAGACTACGTTATCCCTGCTCCTTTTGATGAGAGGGTAGCGCCTGCGGTTGCGGCGGCTGTTGCCAAGGCAGCGATGGAAACGGGAGTGGCTAGAATTAATGTGGATCCCGAGGAAATTAAAGAAAAAACAAGGAAATTAGCGATCATTGGAAAAAGTGAGGAATAATTAATTTGGCAGGTCGTACTTCTTCATCAAAAATTTATCTCGATGTCGTTGAGAGCCTACGCAGCATGATTGAAGCGGACAGTCTCTTGCCGGGAGATAAAATCCCATCAGAACGGGAGTTATCGGATCGTTTTAATGTTGGTCGTTCCTCTGTCCGTGAAGCATTGCGTGCCTTAGAGCTATTAGGATTAATAGAAACTAGGCGTGGTGAAGGGACGTTTATCAGGGATTTCCAGGAGCATAAGCTAGTCGAGCTTCTGGGAACCTTTTTTTTGCAAGATAAAAAGGTTCAAGAAGATTTGGCTGAAACGAAAAGGCTGATTGAAATAGACTGTTTGCGGATCGTCGCCTTTTTCGCTAAGGCTGAGGACATCAAACGTTTAATGGTCTGGGTCAATGAGGATGAATTTCATGATGATGATTTCTTCTTAAGAATTGCCATATTGAATCGTAATCGATTGCTGGAAAGAATTTGGCGTATTGTCAACAGCTATGCTAGAACATCAGAGATGGAACAGGGTAATGTGAAAAAAGAAGACTATCTGGCACTTCTTACATATTTGCTCGAACGGGATGAAGAAAAAGCCATCGAAACGTATCTTATTAGAATTAGAAATATGTCGAAGGACGAGTGACACCTTTTTACACGATACTAATTTTATTTCTGATATAGTTTGTACCAAGTATCATAAAATAGATAATTGGTGGTAAAGGGAGGATTAAGCTTGCTTAAAGAGCTATTTGCGAAGTCTAAGAAGAAATATGCAACAGTTCCTTTTGATCGGGAGAAACAAGATGTACCAGAAGGAATCATGACAAAATGCTCCGGCTGTAAAAAAATCATGTATACAAAAGAATTAGTGAAAAACAAGAAAGTCTGTCTGCATTGTGGGTTCCATCATCCGATGTCTTCCCATGAGCGTATCGAATGTTTATTCGACGCCGGCAGCTTTAATGAATTTGATAAAGAAATGATTTCAGTTAACCCACTTGAATTTCCGGATTACTTGGATAAATTGGAAAAAGATAAAAAGAAAGCCAAGATTAATGAGGCAGTTGTTACAGGAGTAGGAAGCATCAATGGGTACCAAGTTTCAACAGCCATCATGGATTCGAATTTCCGGATGGGAAGCATGGGATCCGTTGTTGGGGAAAAAATCACCCGTGCCATTGAACGTGCAGGTGAATTGAAGATTCCGTTTATCATTTTTACGGCTTCAGGCGGCGCTCGGATGCAGGAGGGTGTTTTAAGCTTGATGCAGATGGCAAAGACAAGTGCAGCACTTAAGATGTTCAGCAATGAAGGCGGACTGATCATATCAATGATGACTCATCCTACCACAGGTGGGGTTTCGGCAAGTTTCGCGTCACTTGGTGATATTAATCTAGCCGAACCTGGAGCCCTTATTGGTTTTGCGGGACGAAGAATCATTGAACAGACGATTCATGAAGAACTTCCTGAAGATTTCCAAACGGCTGAATTCTTGATGAAGCACGGCCAATTGGATGCAGTCGTCAATCGTACGGAAATGAAAGAAACCTTGACGACGATCCTTAAAATCCATGCCCCGGGTGGTGAATGGTCATGATTTACGAATTAGAGTTCGAGCGTCCCGTTACGGACCTGAGAAATAAGATTAAAGAACTTAAGGCAATTTCGAAGGATGCCGACGTAGACCTTACAGTTGAAATCGAAACGTTGGAAAAGCGTTTAGAGAAGCTGGAAGTGGATATTTATAACCATTTAAAACCGTGGGATCGCGTTCAGATTGCCCGGCATCCAGCCCGTCCGACGACGCTTGATTACATTCCGCTATTATTCAATGAATTCATGGAGTTTCATGGTGATCGTTATTATGGGGATGATGAAGCAATCGTGGCTGGAATCGCAGAGTTTGATGGACTTGCCGTGACTGTCATCGGTCATCAACGAGGTAAGGATACGAAGGAAAACATCCGTCGCAACTTTGGCATGCCCCATCCGGAAGGCTATCGAAAAGCTTTGCGTCTGATGAAACAGGCGGAAAAATTCAATCGGCCTATCATTTGTTTCATTGATACAAAGGGAGCTTTCCCGGGTAAAGCTGCTGAAGAGCGCGGGCAAAGTGAAGCCATTGCGAAAAACCTTTTCGAAATGGCAGGGTTGAAGGTGCCGGTCATCAGTATCGTCATCGGTGAAGGCGGAAGCGGCGGTGCATTGGCACTTGGCGTTGGAGACCGAATTTTCATGCTTGAGAATTCAACATATTCGGTCATTTCCCCTGAAGGGGCTGCAGCCTTGCTGTGGAAGGATGCTTCTCAGGCCAAGAGGGCTGCGGAAACAATGAAAATCACGGCTCCCGACTTAAATCGCTTAGGAGTCATCGATGAGATCATTCCAGAAGTGAGAGGCGGCGCCCACCGTGATGCAAATGTACAGGCAGAAGCCATCAAGGAAATCCTTAAACGTTCATTCAATGAACTTCTGCCATTGAATAGTGATGATCTTATCAACCAGCGTTACATGAAATTCAAGAAAATCGGTGAATATGAATTTGCAAAACAACCTGAGGGCGAACCTAAGGAAGAAGTGGAACAGCATTCATAAACACATTTTGCAAAAGGAAAAACGTGCTGCCTGGGGCAACACGTTTTTTCATCCTTCCATTGAAGCAAAAGTATTCATTACAGAACGAGTGAAGAATATGGTTTGTGTGAAGAATGTAAACTTTTACGCCATTTTACTTCAATTTCTGGGGAGAATCGGTTAGGCTTATAACATCAAGTGAGTATAAGTGAAACAGTTATTGCTTATTGAAGCTTGAAAAAGGGTACAATGATATAATGAAGCTTATAATTGATTAGTGCTGTAGAGAGGTGACATTTATGAAAAGAATTGGTGTATTGACAAGTGGAGGAGATTCTCCAGGCATGAATGCGGCAGTCCGAGCTGTTGTTCGGAAAGCGATTTTTCATGAAATGGAGGTCTTCGGAATTTATCATGGTTATCAGGGTTTGATAAATGGCAATATAAGGAAGCTTGAACTTGGGTCGGTCGGCGATATCATTCATCGAGGCGGCACAATGTTACATACGGCTCGCTGTCCGGAATTCAAGACGGAGGAAGGCCAGCTGAAAGCGATTGAACAATTGAATAAACTTGGTATCGAGGGCATTGTCATAATAGGTGGCGATGGTTCTTACCGCGGAGCGAAAGCTTTAACGGAAAGGGGCTTCCCTTGTATCGGCGTTCCTGGAACGATTGATAATGACATACCGGGTACGGACTTTACGATTGGTTTCGATACGGCACTGAATACGGTCATCGATGCTATCGATAAAATTCGGGATACGGCAACTTCCCATGAAAGGACTTATGTGGTTGAAGTGATGGGAAGAAATGCCGGCGATATCGCGCTTTGGGCTGGATTGGCTGGCGGAGCTGAAACGATTCTTTGTCCCGAATATGAATACGATATAGAAGAACTGATTGGGAAGCTGAATCGCGGACATGACCGTGGGAAAAAGCATAGTATCATCATTGTAGCTGAAGGTGTTGGAAGTGCCGTTGATATTTCCAGGAAAATTGAGGCGAAGGCAGGATTTGAAACCCGTGTAACGGTCCTGGGCCATGTTCAGCGCGGAGGATCTCCTTCTGCAAATGACCGGGTATTGGCAAGCCGACTTGGAGCAAAAGCTGTTGAATTGCTACTTGAAGGCAAAGGAGGCAGGGCTGTTGGGATAGAACAAAATCGACTGGTTGATTATGATATCATCGAAGCTCTTGCCAAACCTCATACAATCGACAAGAAAATGTATGATTTATCCTCAGAGCTATCCATTTAATCAGTATTGATCAATGATAGGAACTGCTCTGGATGAAATTGAGTATTTGAAAGATGTGACTAAAACACTACGCCCCTGTCTTCAAAAGGTGGACAGGCGGCGAGTTTTCCTTAGAGGAGGATGACACTATGCGTAAAACCAAGATTGTTTGTACGATTGGCCCTGCAAGTGAAAGTATAGAAAAACTGGTTCAATTAATAGAAGCGGGGATGAACGTGGCCCGGCTTAACTTTTCTCATGGAAATCATGAAGAACATGCCGCTAGAATCCGCAATATCAGGGAAGCAAGTGAAAAAGCGGGTAAACAGGTCGCTATCCTGTTGGATACAAAAGGACCTGAAATACGGACGAACAATATGGAAAATGATTCCATTGAGCTGATGGCAGGCAATGAAGTCATTATTTCCATGAATGAAGTCCTGGGAACCCCTGAAAAATTCTCCATTACCTATGAAGGGCTTCTGCATGATGTCCACCCGGGATCTAAAATCCTTTTGGATGATGGATTGATCGGTCTTGAAGTGTTGAAGATCGATGAGGTAAGAAAAGAAATCCGTACCAAAATATTGAATAGCGGTACACTTAAGAACAAAAAAGGCGTGAATGTTCCAGGTGTTTCGGTTAACCTGCCAGGCATAACTGAGAAAGATGAACAAGATATCCTTTTTGGAATCGAACAGGGGATCGACTTCATTGCTGCCTCATTTGTACGTAGGGCTTCCGATGTGCTTGAAGTGCGTGAATTATTGCAGCAAAATGGAGCGGAACATATTCAAATAATCCCTAAAATCGAAAATCAAGAGGGCGTAGACCGGCTTGATGAAATCTTGGAAGTTTCAGATGGTTTGATGGTAGCCCGTGGCGACTTGGGAGTGGAAATTCCTGCTGAAGAAGTGCCATTAGTCCAAAAACAAATGATCAAAAAATGTAATAATGCCGGGAAACCTGTCATAACGGCTACACAAATGCTCGATTCGATGCAGCGTAACCCAAGGCCAACCCGTGCAGAAGCAAGTGACGTCGCCAATGCCATATTTGATGGAACGGATGCCATCATGCTTTCTGGTGAAACAGCTGCTGGAACCTATCCTGTCGAAGCTGTGCAAACGATGCATAATATTGCTTCACGTGCTGAAACTGCGCTTGATTATCGTGATATATTATCAGTCAGAAGCAAAGTGAACCGTCATAATGTCACGGATGCAATTGGTCAATCCGTTGCCCACACCGCGCTTAATCTTAATGCCGGAGCAATCATCACCCCTACAGAAAGTGGCCATACGGCACGGATGATTTCTAAATACCGCCCTAAAGCACCGATCATTGCCGTTACATCCAATGATCATGTTTCAAGACGGCTTGCATTGGCTTGGGGAGTCTATCCGCAGATTGGTCCTAAAGCGACGACTACCGATGATATGCTTCAAACCGCAATAGATGAAAGCTTGCATTCCGGCTTAGTGTCCCATGGGGATTTGGTTGTCATAACTGCCGGTGTGCCTGTGGGTGAAACAGGGACGACTAACCTGATGAAAATTCATGTGTTAGGAGAAGTTCTTTTGAAGGCTCAAGGAATCGGCAGGAAATCTGCGAAAGGTGAAGTGGTTGTAGCCAAGAATGCCAAGGAAGCTTTGGAAAAAGTGACGGCAGGCTCTGTATTGGTTACAATCGGTTCGGACCGCGATATGATGCCAGCGATTGAAAAGTGTGCGGCATTGATTACGGAAGAAGGCGGTTTGACAAGCCATGCCGCTGTCGTAGGAGTCACATTGGGCATTCCGGTCATCGTTGGGGCGGAGGACGCAACAAAAATTTTCACGGATGGGCAAAGAATAACAGTCGATGCAGGTCGTGGAGTCATTTATGATGGACATGCCAACGTTTTGTAAAACGAAATTTTGGCTGATTCCGTGCCAATGAGGTAAGATGGATGTACCGCACCAGAAATGGGCTGTGCAGGAGGAATGTAGATGAAATATTTTTTATTGTTTATCATTGCGATGCCGGTCGTTGAAATCATTGTCCTATTGCTGTCAGGTAATATGATTGGTTTTTGGCCAACGCTGTTCCTGATTGTAGCCACAGGTTTAATCGGAGCTTATTTGGCTAAACGGCAAGGGATGGAAACATGGAAAAAGGCACAGGAACAGATTCGTTATGGAATGATGCCTGGAAATGAAATCATTGATGGAATCTGTATCTTTATCGGAGCTGCATTGTTGCTGTCCCCTGGGCTTATCTCGGATATCATGGGATTGATCCTTGTGTTTCCGCCAACCCGGAATCTCCTCAAACCGATAGTTATCCGGTTTATCATGAACAGGATGAATAAAGGGAAAGTTACCATCATTCGGCATAAATAATACAAGGCTGTCTAAGGGCTCAAGCTTTTAGGCAGCCTTTTTGGTCTGGATAAAAAAAGAATTTATCAAAAGCATCCAAGGGTAATCATTGGATGTTTTTTTTGCATTTAATTGAAATGGGACAAGAAATTGGGCAATTTAATGTATTTGAATTTTAACTGTTTCACCATGAAAAGATGATTTTAAGAGGTTGAAACAGTGTATAATAACAGAATTTTTTAATTTTTTATCCCGTGAAAACATTGATAAATTAGGCTTTTCCATTAAATAATTCTTTTTTTGAGATTTTTTAGAAAAAACTGGTGACAAATTTATACAACGTGTTATATAATACAAACAGGAAATAAAACAACTGTATTATAACATAGAATAATTGGAAAGGGTGTGGAGAGGCAACATGATTACGGGAGCAAAAGGCTTACAAATTACAGGCAACATTAAGCCTGGATATGAACAAATACTTACAACGGAAGCTCTTCAATTCATCGAAAGGATTGAACGGCATTTCGGTGAAAGAAGGAGAGAACTTCTAGAACGGCGCAAAATCGTTCAGGAAGAGCTGAATCAAGGTAAGCTGCCTGATTTCCTTGAAGAAACGAAGCATATTCGTGAAAGTGATTGGACGATTGCGCCCCTCCCGAATGACTTGCAGGACCGCAGGGTTGAAATCACTGGACCAGTTGACCGTAAGATGATCATTAATGCCATGAACTCGGGTGCCAATGTATTCATGGCTGACTTTGAAGATGCCAACTCACCAACTTGGGAGAACTGCATTGATGGTCAACTGAATTTGCGCGATGCCAATCGCGGTACCATTTCATTTAAAAATCCAAATGGTAAAGTGTATGAATTAAATGATAAGACGGCTGTTTTAAAGGTAAGGCCACGCGGCTGGCATTTAGAGGAAAAACATATCATGTTAGATGGACAGCCTATATCAGCCAGCATTTTTGACTTTGGACTGTACTTTTATCACAACGCAAAAGCATTGGTCGAACAACAAAGCGGTCCATACTTCTACTTACCAAAAATGGAAAGCCATCTGGAAGCAAGATTATGGAATGAAATATTCGTGTATGCACAAAACGATTTGAGAATTCCGCAAGGAACCATCAAGGCAACGGTCTTAATAGAAACGATTCTAGCCGCATTCGAAATGGACGAAATTCTGTACGAGCTGAAAGAACATTCGGCAGGCCTGAACTGTGGCCGTTGGGATTATATCTTCAGTTTCCTGAAAAAATTCCGTCACTCGGATGATGTGATCTTCCCTGACCGGTTACAGGTCACGATGACCGTCCCGAACATGAGAGCTTATTCCTTATTGGCAATCAAAACATGCCACACCCGTAATGCTCCGGCAATCGGCGGGATGGCAGCGCAAATTCCAGTTAAAAATGACCCGATTAAGAACGATGAGGCTTTTGCGAAAGTCCGGGCAGATAAAGAACGCGAAGCAAGAGACGGTCATGATGGAACATGGGTTGCCCACCCAGGTATGGTAAGAACGGCAAAAGAAGTTTTTGACCTGCTTGTTCCAAAACCGAATCAAATTTTCCGCAAACGAGAAGATGTCCATGTAACAGCCCAAGAGTTGCTGGCTGTACCCGAAGGAACGATTACAGAGGCAGGATTAAGGACTAACATTAACGTAGGCATCCAATATATTGCCTCCTGGTTAAGTGGCAGAGGGGCAGCGCCCATTAATAACTTAATGGAAGATGCAGCAACCGCTGAAATTTCAAGAGCTCAAGTCTGGCAATGGATCCGTCATCCTAAAGGCATTCTCGAAGATGGCAGGAAAATAACCGAAGAATTATTCCATCAAATCAAGGAAGAAGAATTAGCTGTCATTAAATCGGAAGTGGGGGAAGAAACTTTCAAATCAGGAAAGTTTGAAGAGTCTACTAAACTATTCGAAGAATTGATAGAAGCGGATGACTTTGCAGATTTCTTAACCAATCCGGCATACGAACAATTATCATAATATTTAAAATGTTAAATATAAATTAGGAGGAAAATATAATGATGAATGAAAGAGCGCAACAATTAAAACAAAGCTGGGAAAATGACTCACGGTGGACTGGGATTAAACGTCCATATACGGCGGAAGAAGTTATTAAATTAAGAGGTTCCATCGATATTGAACAGACCTTGGCACGCCGTGGTTCTGAAAAACTATGGAATCTATTAAATACAGAGGATTTCATCAACGCATTGGGAGCATTGACTGGTAACCAAGCAATGCAGCAGGTGAAAGCTGGTTTAAAAGCAATTTACCTAAGCGGCTGGCAAGTGGCTGCCGATGCTAACATTGCAGGGCAAATGTACCCCGACCAAAGTTTATATCCAGCCAATTCCGTGCCGCAAGTGGTTAAACGCATTAATCAGACACTTCAGCGCGCAGATCAAATCAGCTTTGCTGAAGGAAAAAGAGATATCGATTGGTTCGCACCAATCGTAGCGGATGCTGAAGCCGGCTTTGGCGGTTCCCTTAATGTCTTTGAATTAATGAAAGGCATGATCGAAGCTGGAGCGGCAGGCGTTCACTTTGAAGATCAGCTTTCTTCCGAGAAAAAATGTGGCCACCTAGGCGGTAAAGTTCTTCTGCCAACCCAAACGGCAGTACGTAATTTAGTTTCCGCCCGATTGGCAGCAGACGTAATGGGTACACCGACTATCTTAATTGCCCGGACGGATGCTGATGCTGCAGATTTAATCACCGATGATATCGATCCGGTCGATGCACCATTCATCACTGGCGAAAGGACTCCAGAAGGATTTTACCGTACCAAAGCAGGTCTTGACCAAGCGATTGCAAGAGGCCTTGCTTATGCACCGTATGCCGATCTTATCTGGTGTGAGACTTCTGAACCTAATCTAGCGGATGCCCGCCGCTTTGCCGAAGCGATCCATGCAGAGTTCCCGGGTAAACTCCTTGCTTATAATTGTTCGCCATCATTTAACTGGAAAGCGAAATTAAGTGATGAAGAAATTGCCAGCTATCAAATTGAATTAGGTAAATTGGGTTATAAGTTCCAATTTGTTACCCTTGCAGGATTCCACTCGTTGAATCATAGCATGTTCAATCTTGCCCTTGGTTATAAAGACCGCGGCATGGCTGCATACTCAGAACTTCAACAAGCAGAATTCGCCAGTGAATCCGATGGCTACACTGCAACACGTCATCAGCGTGAAGTGGGAACTGGTTATTTTGATGAAGTGGCACAGGTCGTTTCTGGTGGTACATCATCCACTACAGCACTTGCAGGTTCTACTGAAACAGAACAATTCCAGACGTCAAAATAATTTTAGCTTGAAACCAAAAATCCGCCTCGTACCCGGGGCGGATTTTTATATGGAGATGGGAGAATGCTATAAGGTATAAAGATAGCGGGATTACTTATGTGGTTTTCTTTGTATCCGGTCCGATGATGAAAGCCCATATGGCCTTGAAGACATTGGCACGCTGAAGTGTATTGAATATGACAAGAACGACAGGTCCTGCGATCAGACCTAGGAAACCAATCAATTTGAAGCCGATGAACAAGGCGATGAGAGTGGCAAGCGGATCCAAACCAATACTGGAAGAAAGAACTTTTGGCTCTATTAACTGACGCTGGACAACAACGATTATGTAAAGGACGGACAAACCGATTGCGAGACTTGTATTTCCAGCGATGAATTCAAAGATGATCCAAGGAATGAAAATAGTCCCTGTCCCTAAATAGGGGATGATATCGACCAATCCGCATATCAGGGCAATGGTAATTGAATAATTCACACCTAAAATGAGAAATCCGATTAAAATCGTAACGGTCGTCAATGAAACAAGAGTGAATTGTGCACGGATAAAACCAAACAAAGCACGTTTTAAATCCCTGAATAAACGCTTGGCACCTGCAAAAATCTTATCAGGCAACACTTTTCCGGTCATGCGCCCAAAGGTATCCCAATCTTTACTGATGAAGAAAGTGCCCAGTAGGGTAAAGAGGAGTGCCGTTGCTGTAGTGGGAAACCATCCGATGATTGTCGGAATGTTCTTCAAGAACGCTTGAATGAAGCCGCTTACTCCGGTAGTGATGGATTCACCGATATTTTGGATATTCTTGAGGACTGTATCTTGCTGTTCGATATCCAAATTATTGAACATGGCAGCTATTTGATTATATAAAGGGATGACGGTGGACGCGATGTATGTTTCTATATAGTCCACGATAGTCTCTATGTGCTGTGGTATGACTCCGGCAAGGTAATTGGTCCCTGATATGATCTCGGTAACCAGTAAGGTGATAAGACCCGCAAATAAAAGGAAAATGAGTAAAAGGGAAACGAATACAGCCAATCCCCTTGGCAGCCTTCCTTTCTTTTCGAAAAAAGTGACCAGAGGGTTCATCAAGAAAGCGATTATCATGGCAATGATGAATGGATATGTATATTTAGATAAATAAAACAAGGCAATTCCACCTAAGATTATCCCTCCGACGACCAGTAAAGAACGAATGAAACGATACATATATACTGGATTCAAGACATATCCTCCTTCAATCATAAAGTTTGTATTATAATTGTAACGAGTATGGAAAAGAAAGGAAAGATTCTTTCGTCTTTCGCTTAAATTTTTTCCGATGATGCATTGCTCCAGAATTCGATCTTTTCTCAGGAAAGAGGGGAGTTTGTTATGTTAAAATAACAAAAATGACGAAAGAAGGTGAAGGGAGAATGATAAACGGTCCTGTTATATTTTTAATTTTACTCGCAGCAATCGGTTGGTTTGGCAAAAATACGTCACTGATCATGGCTGCGGGTTTTCTTTTAAGCATGAAACTGATCGGCCTCGATACTAAAGTGTTTCCGTATCTGGAAGCGAAGGGAATAAACTTGGGCGTTACGATCATTACGATCTCCGTACTCATACCCATAGCGAATGGGACGATAGGATTCAAGGAACTCGGTGACGCCATTAAATCTCCTTATGCCTGGATTGCGCTTGCATCTGGTATAGCGGTTGCACTCATAGCGAAAAATGGGATTACCCTCCTATCGCATGATCCGCACATTACCACGGCTCTTGTTTTTGGGACGATTCTTGCGGTCGCTTTATTCAAAGGTGTGGCTGTCGGTCCGTTAATCGGGGCGGGAATTGCTTATTTATGCATGCAGATCTTCAATTTTTTTAAATGAAGCGTTGGCAAAAGATAGAAGGGGTCGTCAATCTTGAGAATGAAATTTTCTATCTAATGTTTCATTTATTCTGCTTTGCGGCAATTTTTCAAAAACCCATAAAAAAAAGCAAGAGAATATGTAGCTAATTTTTCTAATAAAATAATAATTTTTTCACATTTTAGGTGCTTTTCATTCCCAAAAAAGTGTTTATTGTTTATAATAATCATGTAACTGCTCTGATTTATTTAAAAGGGATTCAGAATATCATTGATATTTTGAGGAATCTTAAAAAAAGATGTAGTTATTGAGCAAGCGCTCACTAGGAATAGCTACAAGCATTATTTTTAGATTTTCTTGTTAAAGATTATCGTACATTTTACTATTGTTGGGGTCATATTCTGTGAACGCTTCCAATACAAGATGTATGTCTTCTGCTAAAAAATAGATGGTTGTATACAATAGCTAATTCCTTGGAAGCGCTATATTTATACGCAATGAGCAAGGGCATAGGGGAATACTTAGGAAAAGGAGAGATTTAGTATGACAGCAACAAAAGGTCTTGAAGGTGTGGTAGCAACAACTTCATCAGTAAGCTCCATTATCGATGATACATTAACGTATGTAGGATATGACATCGATGATTTGGCTGCAAACGCAACATTCGAGGAAGTAATCTATCTTTTATGGCACGGAGCTCTTCCGAACAAAAGCCAACTAGAAGAATTAACTAAACAACTTGCTGAAAATGCTGAAATTCCAGCTGAAGTGGTTAATCACTTCAAAACATACCCAATCGATAAAGTACATCCAATGGGAGCTCTTCGCACAGCAGTATCTCTTCTTGGTCTTTATGATGAAGAAGCAGATGTAATGAGTGAAGACGCTAACTATCGTAAAGCAATCCGCATCCAAGCAAAAATCCCTACATTGGTAACCACTTTCGCTCGCACCCGTCAAGGTAAAGAAGCGGTTGCGCCACGTACAGATTTAAGCTTTGCTGCTAACTTCTTATATATGTTAAGCGGTAATGAACCAACGGCAATCGAAGAAGAAGCATTCAACAAAGCATTGGTTCTTCATGCTGACCATGAATTGAACGCTTCCACATTCACTGCACGCGTTTGTGTGGCTACTTTAGCTGATATCTATTCTGGCGTAACTTCTGCCATCGGCGCTTTAAAAGGCCCACTTCACGGCGGAGCTAACGAACAAGTCATGAAAATGCTTACAGATATTGGTTCAGTGGATAACGTTGAGCCATATATCAACGAAAAATTAGCCAATAAAGAAAAAATCATGGGCTTTGGCCACCGTGTATACCGTAAAGGTGATCCACGTGCTAAACACCTTAAAGAAATGTCTCAAAAACTGACTGAACTTACTGGACAACCGCAATATTATGATATGTCCATCAAAATTAATGAAATCGTAACTGGTCAAAAAAATCTTCCGCCGAACGTGGATTTCTATTCTGCTTCTGTATACCATAGTTTAGGTATCGAGCATGACCTATTTACACCAATCTTTGCTGTAAGCCGTGCTTCAGGCTGGATCGCTCATATCCTTGAGCAATATTCAAACAACCGCCTTATCCGTCCGCGTGCAGAGTACGTTGGACCAGGTATGCAAAAATACGTACCGATCGAAAAACGCTAATTAAAAGTTTTTCGAGAAAATATTTTTTATTTCAACGAATTTGTAGTAAATTAATAGATGTGAGTAAAAAGGGTTAGTGGTTCTGCCTCATTTAATGGCAGGCCATCTAACCTTTGAATTTGAATCGGAGGTAAGAGACATGACACAAAGCCAAAAAATCACAGTTACTAATGGTGCTCTTAACGTACCAAACAACCCAATCGTTCCTTATATTGAGGGAGACGGAATCGGTCCTGATATCTGGGCAGCAGCTTCTCGCGTTTTAGACGCAGCAGTTGAAAAAGCTTACAATGGCGAAAAGAAAATCGAATGGAAAGAAGTTTTAGCTGGACAAAAAGCATTTGACCAAACAGGCGAATGGCTTCCACAAGAAACTCTTGATGTCATTAACGAATATCTAATCGCTATTAAAGGACCCCTTACAACTCCAATCGGTGGCGGTATCCGCTCATTGAACGTTGCATTGCGTCAAGTATTGGACTTATTCGTATGTCTACGTCCAGTACGTTACTTCGATGGTGTACCTTCACCAGTTAAACGTCCAGAAGACACTGACATGGTCATCTTCCGTGAAAACACTGAAGACATCTATGCTGGTATCGAATATGCAAAAGGTTCTGACGAAGCTAAGAAATTAATCGACTTCCTACAAACTGAATTCGGAGTTACAAACATTCGTTTCCCTGAAACTTCAGGTATCGGAATTAAACCGATTTCTGAAGAAGGAACAAAACGTCTTGTTCGCTCTGCACTTAACTATGCGATCAAAGAAGGCCGTAAATCATTAACGCTTGTTCATAAAGGTAACATCATGAAATTCACGGAAGGCGCATTCAAAACTTGGGGTTATGAAGTTGCAGAACAAGAATTCGCTGATAAAGTGTTTACATGGAACCAATATGACAAAATTAAAGATGCTGAAGGCACTGAAGCTGCTAACAAAGCACAATCTGATGCTGAAGCTGAAGGCAAAATCATCGTTAAGGATTCCATTGCTGATATCTTCTTACAACAAATCCTGACTCGTCCTAAAGAGTTTGATGTTGTTGCAACAATGAACTTGAACGGAGATTACATTTCTGATGCATTAGCTGCACAAGTTGGCGGAATCGGTATCGCTCCAGGAGCAAACATCAACTACGAAACTGGACATGCCATTTTCGAAGCAACTCACGGAACGGCTCCTAAATATGCTGGTCTTGATAAAGTTAACCCATCTTCAGTACTTCTTTCAGGCGTTCTTTTACTTGAGCACCTTGGCTGGAACGAAGCTGCAGATAGCATCACGAAATCAGTGGAACAAACAATCGCTTCAAAAGTTGTTACATACGACTTTGCCCGCCTAATGGAAGGTGCAACAGAAGTTAAATGTTCTGAGTTCGCTGACGAGCTTATCAAAAACCTTAAATAATAATTGTTTATATGCTTTCTGGAAAATTGCTTTAACGGGCTTCTTTCCAGGAAGCTTATATTATATGTGCATGAAAATGTTTAAAGTATTCCAAAAGTATTTACATATTTTAAGGAGGAAATTAACATGTCTAAACGAAAAAAAATCACAGTGGTTGGTGCCGGCTTCACTGGTGCTACAGCAGCATTCCTAGCAGCTCAAAAAGAACTTGGTGATATCGTTTTAGTTGATATTCCACAAGCTGAAAACCCTACAAAAGGCAAAGCTCTTGATATGGCGGAAGCAGGCCCGGTTCTAGGTTTTGATGCTAACATCATCGGTACATCCGACTATGCGGATACAGCTGACTCCGACGTAGTGATCATCACTGCCGGTATTGCTCGCAAACCTGGCATGAGCCGTGACGACTTAGTGCAAACTAACCAAAAAGTTATGAAATCAGTAACTAAAGAAGTGGTTAAATATTCCCCGAACACGACAATCATCGTATTGACCAACCCAGTTGATGCAATGACTTATACTGTTTATAAAGAATCAGGTTTCCCTAAAGAACGCGTAATAGGACAATCAGGTGTTCTTGATACAGCTCGATTCCGTACTTTCGTAGCTCAAGAATTAAACTTATCCGTCAAAGATGTAACTGGCTTCGTACTTGGCGGACACGGTGACGATATGGTTCCTCTTGTACGTTACTCTTATGCTGGCGGAATTCCTTTGGAAACATTGATCCCTCAAGATCGTTTAGAAGCAATCGTGGCTCGTACTCGTACTGGCGGCGGAGAGATCGTAAACCTTCTTGGGAACGGAAGCGCATATTATGCACCAGCTGCGTCTCTAGTGGAAATGGCTGAAGCGATCCTTAAAGACCAACGTCGCGTTCTTCCATCCATCGCTTATCTTGAAGGCGAATACGGATTCGAAGGAATCTACCTGGGAGTGCCAACTGTACTGGGTGCGAACGGTATTGAACAAATCATCGAACTTGAATTGACTGAAGACGAAAAAGCGGCACTTTCAAAATCAGTTGAATCTGTTAAAGTAGTAATGCAAGTTCTTCAATAAGGGATAGTGAAAACAATCTCTTGATCAGACTGCCCGGATACTGGAAGGGAAGGCCAAGGCCCCTTTTCCATTCTCCGGGCAGTTTTTTTATCGGCTTCAAAAGACGGCGCGAACCACTCTAGCGGGGTGCTGAATGTAGGAATAACTTTAAATGTGTTTTTTTTATGTGTAAATTTCATATAATATTCTTTATAATGGAAGTGGATGAGTAGACTGAATTTGGTCTATGGGGTAATACATAATTCAGGAGGATCTAATGTCAAAGAAAATTCTCGTAGTGGATGATGAACAATCAATAGTTACCTTACTTCAGTACAATTTAGAACAAGCGGGCTATTCGGTGATTACGGCCTTGGATGGGGAACAAGGGCTCCAGGCGGCTGTGGATATACGGCCCGATTTAGTGGTATTGGATTTGATGCTGCCTAAAATGGATGGGCTTGAAGTATGTAAGGAGCTTCGCCAGCAAAAAATCAATATACCGATCTTGATGCTGACGGCAAAGGACGATGAATTTGACAAAGTGCTGGGACTTGAACTTGGAGCGGATGATTACTTGACCAAACCATTCAGTCCGCGGGAGGTAGTGGCCCGGATTAAAGCCATATTAAGAAGATCCCAGTTTCAATCGAACGGCAGTGACTCAAGTCAGGATCAGGAAGATGGTCTCTTGAAATTAGGGGAATTGAAGGTATTCCCGGAACGATACGAAGCATTCTTTGATGAACAGCAATTAGAATTGACTCCAAAGGAATTTGAATTACTTTTATACTTGGCGAAGAATAAAGGCAGAGTGCTGACGAGGGACCAACTGCTCAGTGCGGTATGGAATTATGATTTCGCGGGAGATTCACGAATCGTCGATGTGCATATTAGCCATCTACGTGAAAAAATAGAGAAGGATACAAAAAAACCTCTATATATTAAAACGATAAGGGGCTTGGGGTATAAGCTTGAGGAGCCTAAAAAAGAATGACGACCTACCGTAAAAAGCTCTTATATACCCTTATCACGCTAGTGATGGTCGTCCTGATGGCCGTGGGCTTTTTATTAGGACATTTGTTCAAAAGTTATTATATTAAAACGTTCAATGAGCGTATACAGAACGAAACATTTTTCATTTCTACATATATTCAAGAGCATGGGGGGATCGTGTCTTTTTTGGAAAAAGGCAAGACGGCAAAACTGACACCCCTTTTAGATTCGAACTTAACCATACTCTCCACGAATGGGGAAATATTATACGATTCGACATCATCCAATGAAATACTTAAAAGTCATGCCAATGTCCTTCGAAAAATAACTTTGGAAAAAGGGCTTAAGCATAGGGAAGGGTATGAAGTGGTTGAAGGGGAATCGGACCTCCATTATTATTGGAAGACGGTTGAAAAGGATGGCGAGATTGAAGGTTTTGTCGTTCATAGCAATGAAATAGAGGCCATCAATCAAGTGAATAAACAAATGTGGCAAATATTGATCATTTGTTTAGGAGTCGCCCTGATCATCATTCTCATGCTTGCGAGTAAAATCACTTCATATTATACCCGTCCGATCGAGGAAGCGACGATGGCGGCCATTGAACTGGCAAAAGGGAATTATGGAACTCGGACATTCGGGCGACATTCAGATGAAACGGGAATGCTGACAACTTCCTTGAACATATTGGCGAGGAATCTTCAGGAAACAGAGATAGCGAGGGAAATGAATCAGGATCGTTTGGAAACACTTGTTGAAAATATCGGTAGTGGAGTCTTGCTGATAGACAGTAAAGGGTATACCACCTTAATCAACCGTGAATTCAAGAAAAGCTTCCATGTAAACGCCGCTACGTTTTTGTTTCAGGAATATTACTCGGTCATTAAAGATCAGGAAGTGATTGCCATCATCGAAGAGATCTTTCGAACGGAAAAAACGATAAAACGCCAGGTGAAGATACCACTTGCCATCGAACGTAAGCATTTTGAGATTTACGGGGCTCCAATCATCGGGAATCATGATGAATGGAAGGGGATCCTCCTCATTTTCCATGATATCACCGAATTAAAAAGGCTCGAACAGATGCGGAAGGATTTCGTGGCAAATGTGTCCCATGAATTGAGAACCCCGATTACATCAATTAAAGGCTTTTCAGAAACTTTGTTGGATGGGGCTTTAAAAGATGAAAAGACCTTAAAGCACTTTTTATCGATTATCCTGAAAGAAAGTGATCGGCTGCAAGAACTCATTCAGGAGCTTCTGAATTTATCTAAAATGGAGCAACAGGAATTCGTTTTGAACGCAGGCGTCGTGGATATTACGAAAGTGCTTGGCGAAATCCAGGAAATGCTTATTGGGAAGCTTAGGGAAAAAGAAGTCTCGCTTGAAATTAAAGCATCACGGGAACCGGTATTCATTGAAGGGGAATCTGACAGGATCAAACAGGTTTTCATTAATTTGATAACCAACGCATTGACCTATACACCTAATGGCGGGAGTGTCACCGTGAACATCTTGGAGAAAGAACAGACGGTTGATATTGCGGTTCAAGATAGCGGAATCGGCATCGAAGAAAAAGAACTGCCGAGGATCTTTGAACGGTTTTACCGGATCGATAAGGCAAGGAGCCGCGATTCAGGAGGAACTGGCATTGGACTTGCGATCGTCAAGCATATAATAGAAGTCCATAAAGGTAAAATCAACGTGGAGAGCACACCTGGAACGGGGACGACTTTTACAGTCACTTTAAATAAAAGCTTAAAAGGAAAAATGTAGCGGGTTTCTCAATTTACATTTCCTTTACAATTTCTTAAAACCCGCTTCATAATGCAGGGGTACAATGGTTGTACAACCCCTCATCCAAGGAGTTAAACATTGACAGAGACACATAGTCTCTGTCTTTTATTTTTGGCTATATTCCCCGGGAACCATTCCTCTATCCTATTTTCTTAGGAAAATATTTGATTTTCATGAAACTTTAGGCCCTTTCTTGCGTAAATAAGATATAACACAGCAAAGAAGGGGTGATACATATCGTTAGCTTAAAAAGGATATATACGATCACGGGACTAGTCTTTCTTATTTTAATTTTGGGTGTAGTTGCGATATCGACCTGGTACACGGTTGATGAATCCGATCAAGCTGTCATAATGACGTTTGGTGAGGTGGAGCAGACGATAACAGAACCGGGACTTCACTTTAAACTGCCTTGGCCGATCCAATCGGTCGAGAAATTATCGAAAGAAACATTCAGTCTTAAATTTGGATATAAGGAAGAGGATGGAGAGGTGAAGGATTACCCGAGTGAGACCAAAATGATTACGGGTGATGAAAATATTGTGCTGGCAGATCTAGTGGTGCAGTGGAAAATAACAGACCCTCCAAAATATCTGTACAATGCAGATGATCCTGAGAAAATTTTATATGATACGACGTCAGCCGCGTTACGGAGCATTATCGGCAGTACGAAAATCGATGATGCACTTACATCTGGAAAAGCGCAAATTGAAGCGGATGTAAGGGATTTGTTGTCACAGCTAATGGAAAAATATGATGTTGGGATTTCCATATCAGCGGTTAAACTCCAGGATGTGGAGCTACCGAATGAAGAAGTTAGGAAAGCATTTACCAATGTAACGGATGCCCGTGAAACGGCAAATACGAAAGTCAACGAAGCGGATAAATATGAAAATAAACGGATGAATGAAGCGGAAGGGGAAAAAGACGCCATCATTTCACAGGCTAATGGGGATAAAGCTGCCCGGACGGAAGCTGCCCGTGGGGATGTTGCGGTCTTTGAAAAATTACTCAGTGAGTATAAGGGCAATAAGGGGATTACGAAGGACCGCCTTATTATTGAGACCCTCGAAGGAGTATTGCCGAATGCGGAGATTTATATCATGAATGATGATGGAAACACAATGAAGTACTTGCCGCTTCGCCCGCTTGAAAAGGAAGAAACGAAAAAAACGCCTGCTCCTGATGAAGCCGCTACACCTGAAGAAGGAACGAAAAAAGGGAATGCATCGGAAGAAAAAGCGACAGGGGAAGGGGGCGTTAAACAATGAGTGGAAAAATAGTAGATTTCTCTGAGCTTAAAAAAGGTGATTTTCATTGGAGAGGCTATGTGAAATTTGGCATTTTCCTGATTATTTTCATCGCGTTGCTGCTAATCATCTTCACCAATGTATATATCGTCAAAGAGGGCGAATATAAAGTCGTCCGTCAATTCGGAGAGGTGGTAAGGATTGATAAGTCCCCGGGATTAAAGGCGAAGGTGCCATTCATTCAGAGTGTGATGACCTTGCCGAAGTATCAGATGAGTTCTGATGTATCTGAAGCGGAAATCAATACGAAAGATAAAAAGCGGATGTTGATCGATAACTATGCAGTATGGAGAATAGAAGATCCGAAGAAATTGATTACAAATGCAAGGACGCTCGAGAATGCCGAAACGAAAATGGAAGAGTTCATCTATTCGGCAGTTCGTTCAGAGCTTGGACAGCTGAATTATGATGAAATCATCAATGATGAGAAGTCATCCAGGGGAAGTTTAAACGACCGCATAACGGATAAAGTCAACGATCTGCTGCAAAAGGACAGTTATGGCATCAGCTTGACGGATGTCCGGATAAAGCGGACTGACCTGCCCGCCGAAAACGAAGCATCCGTCTTCAAGAGGATGATTTCCGAGCGGGAATCGAAAGCGCAAGAGTACCTATCCAAAGGTGATGCGAAGAAAAACCGTATCATTGCGGATACTGATCGGAAAGTGAAAGAATTGCTCTCGACTGCAGAAGCTGATGCAGAAGTGATCAGGGCTGAAGGAGAAGGGGAAGCAGCGAAAATCTATAATAAGTCGTTTTCCAAAGACCCCGAATTCTATAAACTATACCGGACTCTTGAATCCTATAAAAAAACCATTGGAGATCAAACGGTCATCATCCTGCCGTCGGATTCCCCTTATGCCAGCTTGTTAATGGGAAATACTAAATAACCGCGTCGCCGTCATTTTTCTTTCCGCTTCTACTCATGGTAGAATAGAGAAAGAAAATGAACGGCTTTTTGCGTTTTAAATAGAAGCTAAAACTACATAAACCTGTATGACTGGAGGAAGACGGATTTGGATAAAAAGTTAGTACTCATAGATGGAAATAGCATTGCTTACCGTGCATTTTTTGCGCTTCCGCTCTTGAATAATGATAAAGGGGTCCATACGAATTCCGTGTACGGATTCACCATGATGCTCAACCGCATCCTTGAAGAAGAAAAGCCAACGCACATACTTGTTGCATTCGATGCGGGTAAAACGACATTCAGGCATGCCTCATTTAAAGAATATAAGGGAGGACGCCAAAAAACGCCGCCTGAATTATCCGAGCAATTTCCATTCATTCGCGAGCTGCTTGATTGTTTTCAAATAAAAAGGTATGAACTGGAGAACTACGAAGCCGATGATATTATCGGTACGCTTTCTTTACAAGCGGAAAAAGATGGTTTTGAAGTGAAGGTCATTTCCGGTGATAAGGATTTAACACAATTATCCTCCCCAAGTACGACGGTTTCCATCACGAAAAAGGGGATTACTGAAATTGAGGAATACACTCCAAAGCATATACATGAAAAATACGGTCTATCCCCCTTGCAGATCATTGACTTAAAAGGGCTGATGGGAGATGCCTCAGACAATATTCCCGGCATACCGGGTGTTGGTGAAAAGACTGCACTTAAGTTATTGCATCAATTTGAAACGGTGGAAAACCTTCTGCAGTCGATCGATGAGGTAAGCGGACAAAAATTGAAAGAAAAAATAGAAGAACATAAAGACCTGGCCCTATTAAGTAAAGAGCTGGCTACAATTACGAGGGAAGCTCCGCTTGAGGTTTCTGTAAATGAGACCGAGTACAGTGGCATAGATCAGGATCGAGTCATCTCATTCTATAAAGAGCTTGGCTTTTCGACTTTGCTCGATAAATTGGATGTAACGGAAAGTGAACCTCTTGAACAGGAAAAGATAGAGGTTCACACGGGTGAAATGACAGAAGGAATGTTTACAGATGAAAGTGCTTTATATGTTGAGACTTTAGAAGATAATTACCATCGTGCAGATATTATCGGGATTGCCATCAGTAATGAACAAGGTCATTTTTACTTCCATGGAGATGATGCCCTGAGTTCCGCGGCATTTAAAACTTGGGCAGAGGATGAAACAAAAAAGAAAACGGTTTTCGATGCGAAGCGTACGGTTGTGGCACTCCGTCATCGAGGCGTCGAAATAAAAGGCATCGATTTTGATGTGTTTTTGGCTTCCTATATCCTGGATCCGGCAGAGTCAGTGGACGAAGTGGCCGAAATCACGAAAACTCAAGGTACAATCCGTCTTGAAACCGATGATGTTTTTTATGGGAAAGGTGCAAAACGCAAGATACCTGAGCAAGCTGAACTAAGTGAGCATATCGCCAGAAAATCAAAGGCGATCTTTTCTCTTAAAGAACCGATGATCGATAAGCTGCAAGAGTTCGAGCAATATCATCTATTAACGGAACTGGAGCTTCCACTGTCGATCATCCTGGCGAATATGGAATGGCAGGGCATCAAGGTGGATATAGGCCGGCTGAAAAACATGGGGCAGGAATTAGCCATTCGTTTAAGAACCATCGAAGCACGAATTTTTGATTTGGCTGGAGAGGCTTTCAATATCAATTCACCTAAACAGCTTGGGGCCATCCTTTTTGAAAAGTTGGAGCTTCCGGTCATGAAGAAAACCAAAACAGGTTATTCGACTTCAGCCGATGTGCTGGAAAAACTGGAGAGCCAGCATAATATCGTTAAGGAAATATTACTTTACCGCCAGCTTGGTAAGTTGCAATCGACTTATATTGAAGGCTTGCTTAAAGTGGTCAATGGTAAATCGGACAAGGTTCACACCCGGTTCAACCAAGCATTGACCCAGACCGGCCGGTTAAGTTCTACAGACCCCAATCTGCAGAATATCCCGATCAGACTGGAAGAAGGCAGGAAAATCAGGCAGGCATTCATTCCTTCTGAAAAGGATTGGATCATTTTTGCTGCTGACTATTCTCAAATCGAGTTACGCGTGCTGGCGCATATCGCCAATGACAGCGGATTGGTGGAAGCATTCCAGGCCGGGATGGACATCCATACAAGGACAGCTATGGATGTGTTCCATGTATCGGCGGAGGAAGTCACTTCGAACATGAGGCGCCAAGCCAAAGCGGTCAACTTCGGAATCGTTTATGGTATAAGTGATTACGGGCTATCTCAAAGTCTTGGCATCACGAGAAAAGAAGCTGGAGAGTTCATCGAGAAGTATTTAAGGAGCTTTCCTGGTGTTCAGGAATATATGGAAGAAAGCATACATGAAGCCCGTCAAAAAGGGTATAGCACGACCCTGATGCAAAGAAGGCGATATATACCTGAGATTACAAGCAGGAATTTCAACATCAGGAGCTTTGCCGAACGGACAGCGATGAACACGCCGATTCAAGGCAGTGCCGCGGATATCATCAAGCTTGCGATGATAAATATGAATAAGCGCCTGAAAAGTGAAGGGCTGAAAACGAGAATGCTTCTTCAGGTGCATGATGAATTGATTTTTGAAACTCCTCCTGAGGAACTCGAAATCCTTAAGGTGATCGTTCCTGAGGAAATGGAAAATGCCATTGAATTGAACGTGCCCCTTAAGGTGGATTATGCTTTCGGGCCGACATGGTTTGATGCCAAATAATAAAAGATAGGTGATTGCAATGCCAGAACTTCCAGAAGTGGAAACAGTCAGAAGAACGTTAGAGCAGCTCGTACTCGGAAAAGAGATCAAGGAAGTGTCCGTCTTCTGGCCAAAAATCATTAAAGCGCCTGAGCCTGTCGAACAGTTTCAGGATGCTTTAAGGGGTCAGACGATACAGAGTATAGGCCGTCGGGGCAAGTTCCTCATTTTCACATTGGATGATTATTCGATGGTTTCGCATTTAAGGATGGAAGGGAAATACGGGGTGCATCCAAAAGAAGAGCCTTACGATAAGCATACCCATGTAATCTTCACTTTCACGGATGGCAGTGAACTTCGATACAGGGATGTCCGGAAATTCGGTACGATGCATCTGTTTGCAAAAGGGGAAGAACTTGAGCGGTTGCCGCTATTGCATTTAGGGCCTGAACCGTTATCTGAAGATTTTACTGTCGAGGGGCTTAGTGCGAAATTGGCAAGAACCAACAGGAAAATCAAGCCGGTTCTCCTTGATCAAACGGTTGTCGTTGGGATTGGGAATATATATGTGGACGAGTCGTTATTCCGTTCTGGTATCCATCCGGAGAGGATCGCTTCTTCACTATCATTGCAGGAAATAAAAACGTTGCATGCAGAAATCATTGCAACGTTAGCTGAAGCGGTGGAAAAAGGCGGAAGCACGATTCGTTCATACCTCAACTCTCAAGGGCAAATCGGCATGTTTCAGTTGGAACTGAATGTCTATGGACGAAAGGGCGAGAACTGCAAAACATGCGGCACGCCACTTGAAAAACTGGTTGTTGGAGGACGCGGCACACATATTTGCCCGTTGTGCCAGCCGCTTATTTAGCTAATGTTTTTTCAAACACATCGGATGGGCTCCTTCCATATACTAGGGTAGCAACGAGAAGGGAAGGAGTAATATTCCGATGTGGCTACAAATTATTTTTCTTGCTTTTGCAGTTAGTATTGACGGGTTTGGCGTAGGTTTGACATTCGGTATGCGGAAGATGAAAATCCCCTTAAAGTCAATAGCGGTCATCTCATTTTGTTCTGCATTGAGTTTAGGTATAGCGATGGTCATCGGACAATTCATCAGCCAGCTCATATCTATCGGGGCGGCTGAAAAAACGGGGGGCATCATCCTCATCTTTCTTGGTGCCTGGATGGTATACCAGTATTTTAAGCCTGAAAAAGATCTGAAAGATGATAGATACCATGAAAAGATCATCTTTAATTTTGAAATTAAATCACTTGGGGTAGTCATTAATATTTTACAAAAACCATTGAATGCCGATTTTGATAAATCAGGTACGATCACCGGTATTGAAGCGCTTGTTCTGGGGTTTGCACTTTCGCTGGATGCGTTCGGAGCTGGAGTCGGAGCGGCTATGATCGGGATTTCACCGATTATCCTCGCAGGATGCATCGCTGTTATGAGTTCGATTTTCATTTGGAGCGGAATTCAAAGCGGGAAATTGCTTTCAAATAATAAAGTTGTCCAGCATTTGACCTTTCTTCCAGGTGTACTATTGATCATCATCGGTTTATTCAAGTTATGATACGTGGTTTAAAAGGGGGAGCTTATGGGACAAATCATCGGAATCACCGGAGGCATCGCCAGTGGGAAAAGCAGTGTCAGCCTCTATTTACAGGAACTGGGATTCACGATTGTGGATGCAGATCTGGCTTCCCGTGCTGTCGTTGAGCCAGGTGAAGAAGCCTATCATCAAGTTGTGAAGGCATTTGGTGAAGATATCTTATTGAAGGATGGGAATATAGACCGCGCAAAGCTTGGGTCGATAATATTTCATGATCAGGAAAAGAGATTGCTATTGAATGGCATCGTGCATCCTGCCGTCAGGAATTGGATGCGCCTTAAGACGGAAGAGGCACTCGCTTCAGGGGAAGAAACTGTGTTCATGGATATTCCGCTCCTATTTGAAAGTAAGCTGACATTCATGGTGGAAAAGACGCTTTTGATATATGTGGATGAGCAAGTTCAACTGAAACGATTAATGAACAGGAATGGTCTTTCGGAGACGGAGGCACTTGCCAGGATCCATTCGCAAATGCCCTTGGCCGATAAAAAGGCTTTAGCGGATGCCGTCATCGACAATAATGGAGACATTAATGATACGAAGAAGCAAGTGAAGGCCATACTTAGCGATTGGCATGTCATATAATTGTGATAAAAGGAAGAAACCTCAGGGTTTCTTCCTTTTATGTTGAAAAAATAAGAACAATCCGCATTTTTATTAGCACAATTCAACTGAATTATGTTATACTAATTACATAAGAAAGGTAATAAGTATAACATTAATATTTTTTGGAGGGTCCGAACAATGAATTCAAGAATAGCGATTAACGGATTTGGGAGAATTGGAAGAATGGTTTTCCGAAAGGCCATATTAGATGAGAGTTTGGACATTGTTGCCATTAATGCAAGCTATCCTGCTGAAACTTTAGCCCACTTACTAAAATATGATACGATACATGGTAAATTCGACGGTATCATTATAGCGGAAGATGATTCACTTGTAGTGAATGGCCGCCGAGTAAAACTAATAAATAACCGCGATCCAAAGCTATTGCCTTGGAAAGAGATGAACATAGATATTGTAATTGAAGCTACGGGTAAATTTAATGACCGTTCTAAAGCGGCTCTTCATTTAGAAGCAGGGGCAAAAAGGGTGATTTTATCTGCGCCGGGTAAAAATGAAGACGTTACCATTGTCATGGGCGTCAATCAGGAAGTGTTGGAAATCGACAAGCATTTTGTCATATCCAATGCATCTTGTACAACTAACTGTCTTGGACCGGTTGCAAAAGTGCTTGATGAAAAATTCGGCATAAACAACGGTTTAATGACAACGATACATTCTTATACAAATGATCAAAATAATATCGATAACCCGCACAAAGACTTAAGACGAGCCCGTGCCGCTGCGGAAAGCATCATTCCTACCACCACAGGGGCTGCAAAAGCCATCTCCCTGGTGTTGCCTCAATTAAAAGGCAAACTTCATGGAATGGCGATACGCGTACCGACACCTAACGTATCTCTAGTCGATCTTGTTGTGGACCTAAACCGTGATGTCACGATTGATGAAGTGAACCAAGCGTTCATCGACGCTTCGGAAAATGAACTTAAAGGAATCATGGAATTCACGATGGAACCTTTAGTTTCCAGCGATTTCAAAACTAATCCTCACTCTGCCATCATCGATGGTTTGACAACGATGATGATTGGGAACAGGAAAGTGAAAGTCCTGGCTTGGTATGATAATGAGTGGGGTTACTCCAACCGGGTAGTGGACCTTGTGAAATTAGTTGCGTCCGAGTTGAAAAAAACTTCAGAAGTCGAGTTAACAGTAAAATAATGAAAATAAACGGGCCTGCTAAAATTTTTTAGCGGGCTATTTTTCATTCATTGATCAATCAATTCTGGCGGTTTTAAGGCGTTGAATAAACCCGAAAACAGTAATCTTCCTCAAATTTGACCCTTCACTATAACCCTATTACATTTAAAGTTTATCTTTCCAAAAATTTAATTTGGAGTTGCAAAAAAAATTCAAACCATATATACTATGAATCGTGAACTTCTTCAAAAGCGGTTTGCATGATGGCTACTTAAAGGGTTAGGACCTCTTTGGACTAACTTTCCCCCGTGGTAGTTATCAGACTTAATTTTTAATCATGGTAAGGGGGAAGCTTAATATGGAAACAGCTTACACTATGGAAACTATGGGTAGACATGTCATTTCTGAACTTTGGGGTTGTGACTTTGAAAAACTGAACAATATCGATTTAATTGAAAAGATTTTTGTTGATGCTGCTTTGAAATCAGGTGCAGAGGTAAGAGAAGTTGCCTTTCACAAGTTTGCTCCACAAGGAGTTAGTGGGGTTGTCATCATTTCTGAATCACACTTAACGATTCACAGTTTTCCAGAACACGGCTATGCTAGCATTGATGTCTATACATGCGGTAACTTGGATCCGAATATTGCGGCAGATTATATTGCAGAAGCTTTGAACGCGCAAACACGTGAAAACATAGAATTACCACGTGGATTAGGTCCTGTACAAATGAAAAAAGCCAATATAAGTGCCCTATAAAAAAACACGTATACACAGAGATGCCATGGGTGCATCTCTTTTTTAATTTTATAGGGTAAGATAGCCATGAACAAAAAGACTTTGATAAAGGTGCTTCAAGTGCATGACAAAAAGTGCCTACTGCTGGAAGTTACACTTTTTACTTGTACTGGCCGTTCCTTTTAATATAAGATTAAGGTAGAAAAGTAATTCCTTGGGGAACATTTAGATAGGGGAGTCCTACATAAAATACGGAGCTGATAATGATGAAATGCCCATCATGTCAATATAACGGAACAAGAGTGCTCGATTCCAGGCCAGTCGATGAAAGTAAATCGATTCGACGACGCCGTGAATGTGAGGCATGTGGTTTTCGATTCACGACATTTGAAAAGGTGGAGGAAACACCTCTTATTGTAGTGAAAAAGGGCGGGACACGGGAAGAGTTCAGTCGTGATAAAATCCTGCGTGGCTTAATCAGGGCTTGCGAAAAACGTCCGGTTCCCTTGAAAGAACTAGAGCAAATTACCAGTTATGTAGAAAAAGAACTGCGCAATCAGGGCATAGCGGAAGTGAAAAGCGACAGTGTCGGCGAAATGGTGATGGATAAGCTGGCAGAAGTCGATGAGGTGGCCTATGTTCGGTTCGCATCCGTCTATCGGCAATTTAAAGACATCAATGTCTTTATCGATGAGTTGAAAGATTTAATAAATAAAGAAAGAAAGTAGAGCTGAAGATTTACTTTGGCTCTTTTTTCACTACATCTTTTGAAAGGTTTGAATGGAGATGTCAATGCATTGGCAAGAATTGCTCCCAGCGGATTCATATTTGGTCTCATCTGCGGGGCTGCTTCATGATTATGATCGGAAAATACTGACCCGACTATATCAACCTCTTATTGGACCTATCTGTATCAGCCTTTATATGACGTTGTGGAGTGAGTTGGAGGAAAACAGGCTATGGTCGGAAACCTCCTCACACTATCAATTAATGAATACCATCGGCCTTAAGTTAGGTGATATTTACGAAGCACGGCTTTTACTTGAGGGAATCGGTTTGTTGAATGTATATAAGAAATCGGAGAATGACACGAAGGAATTTATCTATGAGTTAAACCCGCCGCTTTCCCCCCAGCAATTTTTCACGGATGGAATGCTGAATATCTACTTATACAAAAAAATAGGTAAAGTACAATTCAACCGGTTGAAGAGATTCTTTTGTGATGATCATATCTTAACGGATCAATATGAAAGTGTGACTAAATCTTTTGCGGAGGTATTCTCATCAGATCACTTGGACTCTTTATATGTAACGGATGAAGCGAAAAATGAATGGAAACCGATGCCTGAACAGCAATTCATCGATCGGGCGGATGGCGTCGAACCAACGGGGTTTGACAAATTATTTGATTTTGAACTTTTATTTGCCGGGATGAAATCCTCGATCGTACCGAAAAAGGCCTTTACCCCGAAAATAAAAAGTACGATTGCCAAGCTTGCTTTTTTATATGGCATTGATCCGCTTGAAATGCAAAAACTAGTAATGGATGCCGTTTCATTGGATGATGAGATCGATGAGGAAATGCTTAGGAAGGCGGCGAGGGACTGGTATCAGATCGAACGGCAGGCCGATATGCCTTCCCTTGTCAATCGCGTGCAGCCGATCCGTGAACGGACACAAAAAGAAGAACCGAAAACGCAGGAACAAGAGCTGATCCGTCATTTGGAGACGATTTCTCCAAGGGAGCGGCTGATGCAATTGTCAGGCGGTGCTGAGCCATCAAGCGGTGATTTGAAAGTGGTGGAGGGCGTGATGATCAATCAAAAGCTGAATCCGGGTGTCGTCAATGTCTTGATTGAATATGTCATGCTCAAAACGGATATGAAGTTCACGAAGGGCTATGTGGAAAAGCTGGCAGGCCATTGGGCACGGCTGAAGGTCTCCACGGTCATCGAGGCGATGGAACTGGCTAAAAATGAACACCGGAAATATCAGGACTGGGCTCAAGGAAGCAGGAATGTTGCGAAGGGCGGCCGGAAAAAGACGATACGGGAAGAAGTGGTTCCGGAGTGGCTTGAGAAAAAAGAAGAAGCACCGCAGGAGCAGAATGCGGATCAGCCTGAATTGAATGCCCAGAAACGTGAGCTTCAGGAGAAATGGAAGCAGTGGAAAGCTGGAGGTGAAATGAACGATGGAAAAGATTAATAGATCCCTTAATAAATTGGCCAATACAAACCAATTTCAAGAGCGTTATGAAAAGCTGAAACAAGAGATTTTTGAAGACGAACAGGTGCGGTTATTTTTGAATGCCAACAGTTCGACTGTCACGAAGGAAATGATAGACAAAAACTTGGGGAAGCTTTATGAGTTCACTTCACAAAGCAATAAGTGTGATAAATGTCCAAGCTTGGATGGCTGTATCAATATGATGCATGGGTATTATCCTAAATTGGTCGTTCAAGGGAAGGCCTTGAATCTGAATTATGAAATCTGCCCACGGAAATTCGCAGAGGATGAAAAGCGGAAACGGGAAAAATTGATCCGCAGCCTTTACGTGCCGAAGGATATTTTAAAGGCGACCATCGAGGACTTCACTCAAACGGATGATGAAAACAAACGCTTGGGTGTTTTAAGTAAGGCGATGTCGTTCATTATGGAGTATGAGCCAGGTAAAAGGCAAAAAGGCTTATATATATACGGGAAATTCGGTGTTGGGAAAACCTATTTATTAGGTGCGATTGCCAATGAACTTGCAGAAAGGCAGATTTCCTCCCTTATTGTCTATGTGCCTGACTACTTGAGGGAACTTAAAGGGTCGATAGGTGATAATACGGTCAATGAAAAAATTGAGATGGTGAAAACGGCACCTGTCCTCATGCTGGATGATATTGGAGCGGAGTCCATGACGAGCTGGGGACGCGATGAGGTTTTTGGTCCGATTTTGCAATTTAGGATGCTGGAAAACCTGCCGACGTTTTTTACTTCGAATTTTGACATGAATGGCTTGGAGAATCACCTAACCTTTTCACAGCGTGGTGAGAAGGAAGAAGTGAAGGCGGCCAGGGTACTGGAACGAATTCAATATTTAGCGGAGCCGGTCAAGCTGGATGGCGTGAATCGGAGAAGATAAAGGAAAGTGGTCTCTTAATGGAGGTCACTTTTTTCTTATTACAAGGTCCATCCTACTTCTAAACACGTCCCCATCCCCATATACATGAAAAAAGAAGCAAGGGGGAAGGGGGGATGTCGTAGTGCAAATTTCGTTTCAAAACGATTCAGAGGCATTGAAATTACTGAATTTCGTTTCTGCCCATCCGCTAGGGGCAGAATTTCAACCATACATTCGATTTCTTCCGCAACAAGGCATGCATGTGGATATGACGGAGTCTTCAGGTGATAAATGGCTAATTCTGCTTCGTGATGCATTTCATTCTTTTTTATTGGAAGAAAAGACGCTTCCTGTTCTGGAGCAAATAATAGTCGGTAAATTTTTTTATAGGGAACGGGAAGAAATTGAAGCCATCACTGAGATTGCTTCATCCATCATTGAAGGGGAACGTGCAAGGAATCAAGAAGAAGTATTCAGTACGGAGAAACGATTGATTGAGGAAGGACTACAAAGCATTTTGGCGGGGAAGGTATCTTTTTCATTCGATTCTTTTACGACTTTCCGTTTAAAATCATTTCAGCACACTTTGGAAAAGTATGTCGTCAAGGCGATTGATGAATACAAGTTGGAACAGGATTATCAAAATTTCATTGCCACTCTCCGTGATTGCCTTCAGGGGCAGGAGTCGAAATTAAGAAAGCTTCACCTCGTAAATCGGGATGGCTTTCACTTCTATGATCAGAAATTAAGCAAGCTCGACCGACCAAAAATCAATAGTATGATCGACAGGAGGCTTCTTGCCAAAAGTTCACTTTTTCTAGATACGGTGATACTTGCCCCACTTTTATCAATTGCTCCTGAAAACTTGTGTATCTATACCGATGACAAGGAAGAGGGGCTGATTCAGACCATTTCAAGGATTTTCGAAGAACGGGCGACCATCTTGCCACTTTCGTCTTTTTCTAATGCATTTGAATGATCTTTCATGGGAAAAAGAAAATTAACCTTGATTTTCACCGTATAACAAATTATAATTTCCTACATACTATTAAAAAACAAAAAGTTATGATGAGGACAAGGGTATTCTAGTCGCCGATTATCAGAGAGGGAAGCCAACAGGCTGTAAGCTTCCTATTCGCATGGAACACTTACCACCTTTAAACTTCGGCTCGGAAAGCAAGCATTCTGCGAATATGAGCTGACGGGAAGCTGCCGTTACCAAGTTACAAGTGCCGTTTTGCCGTGAAAAGCAAGATGGAACGAGGGTGGAACCGCGGGTTAATGATATTTATTACTAAGCTCGTCCCTGTTTTATACAGGGGCGGGCTTTTTGTGTTGTAATGGAATCAAAAACCCTTAATTTGTTTGAACAATAAGAAGGAGTGAAACTGTATGTCTGAATTACTGAAAATATCTTTTCCTGACGGAGCGGTCAAGGAGTTTGCTAAAGGCACTACAACTGAAGACATCGCTGCATCCATCAGTCCTGGTTTAAGGAAAAAATCCATTGCCGGAAAATTCAATGGTGAATTATATGATTTGAAACGCCCGATTGAACAAGACGGTACAATCGAAATCGTTACACAGGACGAAGCCGATGCTCTTGAAATATTACGTCACAGTACAGCACACTTGATGGCACAAGCGATCAAACGTTTGTACAAAAATGCTAAATTCGGTGTAGGGCCAGTCATCGAGGGCGGGTTTTACTACGATATAGATCTAGAGGAATCATTGACTCCCGATGACCTTCCATTGATTGAAAAAGAAATGAAGAAAATCGTCAATGAAAACTTGGAAATTTCCCGTATCGAAGTGAGTCGTGATGAGGCCATTTCCCGTTTTAAAGAAATAGGCGACGAGTATAAACTGGAGTTGATCGATGCGATTCCTGCGGAACAGCAAGTAACGCTCTATGAGCAAGGGGAATTCTTTGACCTTTGCCGTGGAATTCACGTTCCATCAACTGGGAAAATCAAAGAATTCAAGCTTTTGAGCATCGCTGGTGCATACTGGAGAGGCGATAGCAAAAACAAAATGCTTCAGCGCATTTATGGTACGGCTTTCTATAAGAAAGAAGATTTATCCGAACACTTACGTTTCCTTGAAGAAGCCAAGGAACGTGACCACCGTAAAATCGGCAAGGAATTGAACTTGTTCATGAGCTCACAAAAAGTGGGGCAAGGGTTGCCGATGTGGTTACCAAAAGGCGCGACAATCCGCCGGACAATCGAAAGGTATATCGTGGATAAAGAAGAACGCCTGGGTTATGACCATGTCTACACACCTGTAATGGGAAGCGTGGACCTTTATAAAACATCTGGACACTGGGATCATTACCAGGACGACATGTTCCCTGTCATGGAGATGGAAAACGAACAGCTTGTCCTGCGTCCGATGAACTGTCCGCATCACATGATGGTATATAAAAACAGTATCCACAGCTACCGCGAACTGCCAATCCGAATTGCCGAGCTTGGCTTGATGCACCGCTATGAAATGTCAGGTGCCCTTTCCGGCCTTCAGCGCGTACGTGGGATGACATTGAATGATGCGCACATATTCGTCCGTCCCGATCAAATCAAAGAAGAGTTCAAGCGTGTTGTGAACCTGGTCCTGGAAGTATATAAAGATTTCGATATCAAGGATTATTCATTCCGTCTGTCATATCGCGATCCGCAGGATACAGAAAAATACTTTGATGATGATGCCATGTGGGAAAAAGCCCAAAGCATGTTAAAAGGTGCTATGGATGAACTTGGTCTGGATTACTTTGAAGCGGAAGGTGAAGCGGCATTCTACGGTCCTAAGCTTGATGTTCAGGTGCGTACTGCCTTAGGAAAAGATGAAACGCTATCCACTGTTCAGCTTGATTTCTTGCTTCCTGAACGTTTTGATCTTAATTACGTCGGTGAAGACGGCAAGCAGCACCGCCCGGTAGTAATCCACCGTGGGGTCGTTTCTACAATGGAACGTTTTGTCGCTTACTTGATCGAAGAATACAAGGGGGCATTCCCGACTTGGCTGGCACCTATCCAAGCACAAGTGATTCCGGTCTCACCTGAAGTGCACTTGGATTATGCGAAAGAAGTGCAGGAAAAACTTAAAGCGCAAGGCATTCGTGTCGATCTGGATACACGAGACGAGAAAATCGGTTATAAAATCCGTGAAGCGCAAATGCAAAAAATCCCGTACATGCTGGTTGTTGGAGACAATGAAGCCAAAGAAGGCAGCGTGAACGTACGTAAATACGGTGAACAAAAATCGGAAACGATCGCATTTGAAGATTTTGTTTCAGCGATTAAAGCGGAAGTAAGCCGCTAACAGCAATGGAGGGGCACATATTATTGTGTCCCTCTTTTTAATTAAGGCATGATAAAATGAAACCATCATGTGAATATATGTACAGCAATGAAAAGGAGGGTCAGCATGAAAAAGAAATTCACTTATCTATTCGGGCCAACATTCCTTGCCATAATCATCTTATTGTTATTGGATGATTATCGGCAATATGCCATTGTCCCGGTCCTGCTTTTTTGGATAGCCCTATTTTCTTGGGACAACATTGAGAAAAAGAAAAAGGCGAAAGAAAACTCTTGATTTTTGATGGCTTCGATCAGTATGGCCTGTAACCAAAGGGGGAGTGGGAGAAATGGAAATTCGAAGGGCTTCAAGGGAAGACGCGGGTAAATTGGCAGCTCTATTCAATCATGTTGAAGATTCCGGATATATGCTGTTCAACCCTGGGGAAAGAAAAGCGACGGGGAACCAAATGGAAAAGCAACTGGAACAAATCGAAAAAAATCCCATTTCCGTTTTCCTCGTTGCTGCGAGTGGCCATGATTTGAATGGTTACCTAATATTATTGGGCAATCAATTGGGCCGAACCAGACATTCAGCCAAAATCGTCATCGGCATCGCCGAACAGGATAGAGGAAAAGGCATCGGTACGAAGTTATTTCAGAAAATGGAGGAGCATGCACGGACAAACGAAATCAGGCGCCTGGAACTGTCCGTAATTGCAACCAACGCCCCTGCGCTTTCCTTATATGAAAAGATGGGTTTTGAAAAAGAAGGAATAAAACGGGAATCGCTGTTTTTTGATGGGAAGTATCATGATGAATATTTTTTGTCCAAATTACTTTGAAAAAACGTATTGTCAAATAACAGAATGTCTGATAATATTAATTTTGTTGTGAAAAACGAATAAATTAGCATTTGACAAGTCATCAGTGTTTATGATATATTTCTAAAGTGAATTGAATACGTGTTTGAGGAAAAGAAGAAGCACCCGCTTCTCACCTGGTTGACGCAAGCAATGCAGTTAACAGGTCATGATTTGATTATTTGGATCTTTCTGAATGAGTCTATCAGTGTGGGTGCAGCATGCATCCACACTTTTTTATTATGATTATATCCTGTAAGCGAGTTGTGAGCGTGACCGAATTGATTCAAATATTCGTATTCGCCAATATCTTTGGAGGTGGCTAACTATTAGTAAAGACGCGATGGTAAACGAGGGCATCCGAGCCCGTGAAGTTCGTCTTATTGACCAAAACGGAGAACAACTTGGAATTAAAACGAAATTCGAGGCATTGGAAATTGCCGCTCGTGTAAATCTTGATCTAGTTTTAGTTGCTGCAAATGCAAAGCCTCCGGTAGCCCGGATTATGGACTACGGAAAACACCGCTTCGAGCAGCAAAAGAAAGACAAGGAAGCACGTAAAAATCAAAAAGTCATCAGTCTGAAAGAGGTTCGTCTGAGCCCGACGATTGAAGAACATGATTTCAATACGAAGCTTCGCAACGGAATTAAATTCCTTGAAAAAGGCGATAAAGTAAAAGCTTCTATCCGATTCAAAGGACGTGCCATTACGCATAAGGAAATTGGTCAACGTGTACTCGTTCGTTTTTCTGAAGCATGTAAAGAAGTGGCTACAATCGAGCAACACCCAAAAATGGACGGACGCAGCATGTTCATTATCTTAGCACCGAAAAACGAAAAGTAATTGTAAAGTAATTTGTAATGAGGAGGAATACCTTATGCCTAAAATGAAAACTCACCGCGGATCTGCTAAACGTTTCAAAAAGACTGGATCCGGCAAACTTAAGCGTTCTAACGCTTACACAAGCCATTTATTTGCTAACAAATCTACTAAGCAAAAGCGTAAGCTTCGCAAAGCTAGCCTTGTAAGCAAAGGTGACTTCAAACGTATTCGTCATATGCTAGACAACATTAAATAAGTTCGATTTATCGAGTTAAATAGGAGGGAAATAACATGCCACGTGTAAAAGGCGGTACTGTTACTCGCAAACGTCGTAAAAAGGTAATAAAATTAGCTAAAGGTTACTATGGCGCGAAACATATTCTTTTCAAAGTAGCTAACCAACAAGTAATGAAGTCAGGAAACTATGCTTTCCGTGACCGTCGTCAAAAGAAACGTGATTTCCGCAAACTTTGGATCACTCGTATCAACGCTGCAGCACGCATCAACGGTCTTTCTTACAGCCGTTTAATGCATGGTCTAAAGCTTGCTGGTATCGAAGTGAACCGCAAAATGCTTGCTGATCTTGCTGTTGCTGACGAACAAGCTTTTGCTCAATTAGCAACTGCTGCTAAACAACAATTAGACAAATAAGTCTGACTGATATCAGCCACTCTCTTTTCAAGAGGGTGGCTTTTTACATTTAAAGGAGGGTATGAGGATGCAAGGAGTATGGTTCATTGTTGTTTATATGATCATCACGAACATCATGGGATTTGCCATAATGGGAGTCGACAAAAGGAAAGCGCGTAATGGGGAGTACCGGATCAGCGAAAAGACACTTTGGTTTTGGGCGGTCATAGGTGGAGGGACAGGATCCTTTCTGGGGATGAAGCATTTCCGCCATAAGACGAAGCATGGCGCTTTTAAATGGGGCTTGCCTATATTGATGATTCTTCAAATAGGCTTATTGATCAAGATATTCATTCAATGGTAATATGTAGCCCGTATAATGTATATGCTTGTAGAAGCAGCAAAGAGTAGCTGGAGGGAGAGCATGAATGATAAACTGACACTTGTGATGAGCTACATTCAATCCGGAAGCGTATTTGCACCACTTATCTTTATCACTTTTCATTTATTAAGGCAATTTTTATTCATTCCCGTCATTGTGGTTTGCATGTCTGGCGGAGTATTATTCGGGGCCGCTTTTGGGACCATCTATTCGGTAATCGGTTTGACGTTGTCCAGTATGGCCTTTTATTTCGTGATAGGTAAATTTCCGAAAACAAAGGAAAGGCTACTGCGGCTTAAGAATAAGTTGTTTGGAAACCGAAAGCTAAACAGCCGTCAAATTGCAGTACTGAGATTAATACCATTCATACATTTTTATTTATTATCGCTTTGCTTATTGGAATCCAATAAAGGGTTGAAAAATTACTTTTATCTATCTTTCATGACTAATATCCCTGTAGCTTTCGTATACACGGTTTTTGGCCACTATATTGCCGATTTCAGTCCAACACTGATTGTCATTATTTTATTATCATTAACCTTATTGCTATATTTATTGAGAGAGAAGCAGACGGTCGTTCCCTGGAAGGAATTTTTCCGTTCCCATGATTAATATAGAGCCTTGAGTTCATTTTTCTCAAGGCTCTTTGTTGTGCGTGATATTTTTCATTTTTGCAAAAATTCCTTAACCGGGCTTTTCCAATCAATGACGGCATCCGGATATTGTTTTTTTATCGCTTCCTCGATTTTTAAAAAGTCATTTCGCTTCAAGCCTTTCAGGCCCGCAACTTTTTTAGGCCATATGAAGATGGATATGACCTCGAAGGAGCGCTCCGTCGTCCCTAAATACTTTTCCCCTTCAAACATTACCCCGTTGTACGTCAATAAAAAATTCTTTCGTATATTGGCTGTATCGTCGAGCAGAAAGAACTTTTTCTGTTCATGTGCCAGCTCTAATTTTCTTTTCGGGTTAAATACGTATTTGATGACTGTATATATTAAGAAGATGATAAGAGCCAAAAGAATGAACCGCATAATCAATACCATGGAGCTACCTCCCTAAACAGAGTGATTCCCTTCATTTACGTATGGGTTTTTAATAAGTTTCATTTATTTGATATAATTTAAAGGAAGACGATAGAAAGTAGTGATGAAAATGAACATAGGTAAATTAATGGACATGCAGGCAGCGTTAGATGAGCATATACAATCAAAACATGATTTGGGTGCTGAAGACTTGGTCGAACGGAAGATACTTGCTCTATTGGTAGAGCTTGGGGAGTTGGCTAATGAAACGAGATGTTTTAAATTTTGGAGTCTCAAAGGCCCCTCTGATAAAGAAACGATTTTGGCTGAATATGTGGATGGGATTCATTTCATTTTGTCACTCGGGATCGAACTGGGATTTGAACCTGAAGTTCCATCCGCCCTCAAGATGCCTCAGGAGGATTTGACGGCTCAATTTACTGCTATTTACGGCTACATCAGTGAATTTCGCACGCAATTGACAGAGTCATCTTTCCATAAGGTTTTTGCTGAGTATTTACATTTAGGGGAGTTGCTTGGATTTTCAGCAGTGGATGTCGAAAAAGCATATGTAAGCAAAAATGAAGTAAACTACCAACGGCAAAAGCAAGGCTACTGATTGTTGATTGTTTATGCAATCGGTTTTCTGTATAATTATTCTTGTAATGTAAGTAATAGGGAGGTAAAAGAATGGCTCAATTAGATGAAACGTTAAGAATGCTGAGGGATTTAACGGATGCTAAAGGCATTGCAGGAAATGAAAGTGAAGTAAGAAAAGTGATGACCGAATACATAGCACCATTTGCCGATGAAATATCGACAGATGGCCTGGGAAGTTTGATTGCCAAGAAAACGGGTGATGAAAACGGACCGAAAATTGTCGTTACTGGGCATATGGACGAAGTCGGTTTCATGATTACCCAAATTGATGATAAAGGATTTTTGCGTTTTCAGCCGGTAGGGGGCTGGTGGTCACAGGTCATGCTGGCCCAACGTGTGACGATCGTTACAAGTAAAGGTGATGTAACTGGCATTATCGGTTCCAAGCCGCCGCATATCCTGTCAGCGGAAGCGAGGAAAAAGCCGATTGATATTAAGGATATGTTTATTGATATTGGTGCAGCAAGCAAAGAAGAGGTTAAGAAATGGGGCGTCAAGCCAGGGGATATGGTCGTGCCATATTTCGAATTCACGGTCATGAATAATGAAAAGATGCTGCTGGCCAAAGCCTGGGACAATCGAATTGGCTGTGCAATCGCCATTGATGTGCTTAAACAGCTGAAAGATAGCGACCATCCTAATGTAGTTTATGGAATTGGCGCGGTGCAGGAAGAGGTCGGCCTCCGTGGCTCTAAAACATCCACATTCAAAATTCAGCCGGATATCGGTTTTGCCGTCGATGTCGGCATAGCTGGTGATACACCGGGGGTATCCGATAAAGAAGCGATGAGTAAGATGGGGGAAGGTCCGCAAATAGTCATATATGATTCGTCGATGGTAGCACATAAGGGATTACGCGATTTCGTTACCGACACGGCTGATGAAATGGAAATTCCTTATCAATATGAATCGATTCCAGGTGGTGGGACGGATGCAGGCTCCATCCATTTAACGGCAAATGGAGTACCTGCCCTGGCGATCACGATTGCAACCCGCTACATTCATTCACATGCAGCAATGCTTCACCGGGACGATTATGAGAATGCTGTTAAGCTCATTGTCGAAGTGATCAAACGCCTCGACCGTGAAGCGGTTGATCGGATCATTTACGAGTGATATAGTGAAAGTTAAAAATGGAGAGGCCTAATTAGGGCCTCTCCATTTTTTCTTTTCTTTATTTCTATTTTATTTATCTTCTACGATTATATAGACAGCTCTGATGGGCCCATGGACGCCGACGACAAGGTCCATTTCAATATCGGCGGAATTGCTCGGTCCTGTTATGAAATTAATGCAGGAAGGAACGACTTCGCCACGGGTAACTTTTGAACGAATGGCCGCAGCAGCCTGGGTCATTCGCGGAACAATGGTGCTTTTTGGAATGATGGAAACATGGCAGGAAGGAAGGAAGCTGATGGAACGGCCGTGGTCCTTGTCGCTGAACAAGACGACGGTCGCTGATTCTGCCAATGTCATTTCACTGAATGTGATTCCGATGTTGGCCCTCTCGGCTTTCTTGACATTTTCTTTCCCTGCTTGGTGATCCCAAACATGGACATCTTTATCCTTTAGGATATCATCTAACTGATAGGCAGAAAATCGATCGTCCTTAGGGATGATCAAGGGTCCGTTTCCAAGTTCCTCGATCACCTGTTTTAAACACTGCATCACTTGCTTGGAGTCGGTAAGGTGAAACTGAGTATGTACCCTTTTGCACTGCTCCTCCAATTCCTCGACAAGCTCATTTGGTGTCGCATGTTTCAAAACTTCTTTTTGGGGGGCATGCTTCCATACCGGAACGGAAATGCCTTCCTTAATAGGAGCCCTTCCCAGGTTTTTTGCAATATTGTTTAAAAACGTCCCTTCATTGTGGATGGTTCCATTCATGATGGTTTCCCTCCTTTTTCCCGATTTTTGAACCAGTCCCGAAAGCTTTCTTTTCCTGGAGCTGGGAACTCGCGGCTTTCTGTCCAAGTTTTGAGTGGCCCAGGTCCTTTTGAGATGAAATCCCCCGTTTTAAAAGGAGACATCGCTGATGGGGCAATTTTGGAACCGAACTTATAAAGCATAGGCGATGCCGCACCGATTCCGAAGGCTTTCATGGCCATCTTTTCTGAAAATGGAGCCATTTTTTCCTTTTCAACGATGACTTCACGATGCTTCCTCAATAATTCGTGAAGAGGAATCTTTACCGGACAGGCATCTGTACATGCTGCACAAAGAGTTGAGGCATATGGAAGCTCCTTGAAATCATCATACCCTCCGAGCAAGGGTGAAAGCACAGCACCGATTGGTCCAGGATATATTGAACCATATGAATGGCCGCCAACCTGGCGATAGACCGGGCATACATTTATACAGGCAGCACAGCGAATGCATTGAAGAACGGATTGAAACTCAGTTCCCAAAATGGAGGAACGTCCATTATCTACAATCACAAGGTGAAATTCCTCGGGTCCGTCTGCATCGCCTTCATCACGCGGGCCGGTAAGTGCGGTGATGTAACTGGTCAATCTTTGGCCGACAGCGCTTCTTGTCAATAAGCTGACAAGGACCTCGAATTCATCGAATGTAGGCACAAGCCGTTCCATTCCCATCACAGTGATTTGCGTTTTCGGGAGGGCAGTGACCAAATCGGCGTTTCCTTCATTCGTCACCAAACCGATCGAGCCCGTTTCCGCAATTGCAAAATTACAGCCGGTTATGCCCACATCGGCGCTTAAGAAATCTTTCCGCAGAATGCCCCGGACATGGGCAGTAAGCTCTTCCGGTTTTTCGGTTTGCGTATAGGCGAGCTTCTCTTTAAAAACATCCCTTATCTGTTCTTTATTTTTATGGAGAGCAGGTGCGACGATATGGGAAGGGGGATCATGATCATCCACTTGTAAAATGTATTCACCAAGGTCCGTTTCGACGACATCGAGGCCAACCGCTTCAAGAGTTGCGTTTAAATTGATCTCTTCCGTGACCATCGATTTGGATTTCACGACTTTTTTGGCATTCTTCTTTACAATGACATCTTTGATGTATCCGCTTGCTTCTTCAGCCGTTTCAGCGAAGAAGACATGACCGCCCCTTTTTGAAACATTTTCTGCAAGCTGATGCAAATAGAAATCAAGGTTACTGAGCACATGCTGCCGGATTTCTTCACCAAGGGACCGCCAATCCTCCCAGTTTCCCAATTCATCAACGGCCGTCAGCCGCCGTCCGTGTAATCGTTCCTGGGCACTCGATACTGCCAATCGCATAAAATCATTATGTATTCCTTCATCCACCCGGTCTTTAAACTTGGCAGAGCTGGTTTTCATAGCCATCGTTTTTCCCTCCTCACTTTCTTTAAATACTATTCAGGACTTCCGCAATATGGAGCACTTTCACCGGTTGCCCCTTCCTTTGGATCCGTCCGCCGATATTCATCAAACATCCTGCATCCCCACCAATTAAAAAATCGGCCCCGGTCGCTTCGATATTGCAGACTTTCTCCTCCACCATTTGCCCGGAAATGTCCCCCATCTTAACCGAAAATGTTCCCCCGAACCCGCAGCAATTATGAGCATCGGGAAGAGGTGTCATTTCCAGACCCTTAACATGGCTTAACAAAATGGCAGGTGCTTCCTTCACCTTAAGCAGCCGTGTCATATGGCATGAAGTATGATAAGTAGCCTTTCCCTTAAGGGTAGCCCCGACGTCGGTTACTTTTAAGACATCCACGATGAATTGGGTCAATTCATATGTTTTAGCCGCTAATGAAGCTGCTTTCTTTTCCCATTCGGCATCGCCTTTGAAAAGGACCGGATATTCTTTGAACATCGCTGCACAGGAACCGGAAGGGGTTACGATGTATTCAGCATCCGCGAACGTTTTAATCATCTTTTTCATAGCTTCCTTCGAATCCTTCGTATACCCGCTATTATATGCCGGCTGTCCGCAGCATATCTGGGATTCCGGGAAATCAATCTCACAGCCTAATCTCTCGAGCAGCTCCACTGTCGCCTTGCCGACATTGGATTGAAACAAATCAACCAAACAGGTTGCAAAGAGAGTAACTTTCAATCTGAACTCCTCCTTTAACAAAATAAGTTAACAGGTCATCTGATGACTAAAAAATAGAAAAAGGAAATGGTTAAGAGAATATACCAATTTCCAAGATTTTTAAATGAAGTAATCGTTTTCAAAATAATATATCAATTTTATCTTTGTTTGTATAGGGTATTTTTCAAATTTAAAGGAAGATCAACGATTCTTTTGCTGATTCTTTTGGATGACCCGGTTCAGTGATTCCTCGACGCTTTGAAGGTGAAACAGCATGGCATTGCGGGCTCCGGCTTCATCTTGTGCCACGATTGCATCATATATCCGGGCATGCTGCTGGTAAAGCTGCTTAAGTGTCATCTCTTCGGAATAAAGTGCAATCCGACGGATATCACGCATCTTTTCCGTCATTAACTCTGAAACGTGGTTCATCAATGTTATCAGCAGCTCATTTTGGGAGGCATTCGCCACTGCGACATGGAAGGCGATATCCGCTTTATCACTAAGTTCTTCATCGTAGGATACCTTCTCAATATCAGAAAGCCTTTCTTTGAGTTCGATAAGGTCTTCTTCCGATCTTTTCTTCGCTGCCACCTCTGCCGTGCCGGACTCAAGGATTTTCCGAACTTCCAGCAAATGCTGGATATTGTCTTGATCCATCAAAAGGGCTGCGGACAAGGGATGGTTCATGATAGTAGGGTCGAAGGTTTTAACGAATGTTCCTTCCCCTTGTTTTATTTCAATGAGGCCCATTGAACTTAATGCACTTAATGCCTCACGGATGGCCGGGCGCCCAACTTGGAAATTTTCCGCAAGCTGCTGAATGGAATCCAATTGTTCACCTGGTTTCAGGATACCTGACCGAATCATTTCATAAAGTTCATCGCTGACTTCTTCATAAATTTTTTTCGGCTTTATTTTTTTATATACCAAGGGTAGCACCTCTATTTTCTATGAGTTTCTCTGGTTAATATTATATAACACAAATGATCTTTCACACTTCCAGAAGGTTAAAAATCAACAAAAAATAAAAAAAAATCTTGATTTTATATTTTTAATCATTTAATTTTAATGAATACTCATCAAGTCATCTGATGACTTTGAATATTTGGATATGTAAGGGTTTTCAGTTAGTGGTAGATTTCTGAAATTTTAAAAAATTTATAGAAAATGGAGTCGAAATGAATGACATGGACACAAAACTTTACGCCAATCACCGATAATTTAGTTTTATCATCTCTTGTCGCACTCATCCCAATTCTTTACTTTTTCTGGGCACTTACCATCAAACGGATGAAAGGGTACATTGCTGGTATAACCACGTTGCTTGTAGCTATTGCAGTGGCCGTATTGTTATATGGAATGCCGGCAGGAAAAGCGGTGATGTCTGCTTCACAAGGAGCGGTATATGGGCTGCTCCCAATCGGATGGATAATCATCACTTCAGTATTTTTGTACAAAATGACTGTTAAAAGCGGGCAATTCAATATTATTCGCTCTTCTGTGCTTTCGCTTACCGAAGACCGCCGCCTTCAGGCGTTATTGGTGGCATTTTCTTTCGGGGCCTTTTTAGAAGGTGCCGCGGGATTTGGAGCACCGGTCGCCATTTCAGCCGCGCTTTTGGTTGGTCTCGGTTTTAACCCGCTATATGCTGCCGGGATTTGTTTGATCGCGAACACCGCACCGGTAGCATTCGGGGCGGTTGGCATACCGATCATCGCCATGGAAGGCCCAACTGGCATTGCCGCCATGGAGATTTCAAAAATGGTCGGCCGTCAATTGCCATTCCTTTCGGCTTTCATTCCGCTTTATCTCATTTTGATAATGACTGGGTGGAAAAGGTCGCTCGAAGTCTTGCCGGCAATTTTGGTTTCCGGATTTTCCTTTGCCATCACCCAGTACTTAAGCTCAAATTTCCTTGGGCCTGAATTACCGGACATCCTTTCTGCGTTAGTGTCACTATTTGCATTGGCGATCTTCCTTAAATTCTGGAAACCTAAAACGATCTTTCGCTTTGCATCCGAGGAAACGGCAGCAGCTGTCGAACCTTTGGATGAAACAGCCGAAGCGGAAACAACGTACACGAAATGGCAGGTTTTCCATGCTTGGTCACCATTCCTTCTGTTAACGCTTTTCATCTCAATATGGGGGATGAACCCAATTAAGCCTGCGCTCTCCGGACATTATGAAGGCAACAATGTGTTGCTTGGCGGAATCAATGAAATCGGGAAACTATTAACCTTCCAAATCGAAGTTCCAGGTTTGCATAATGAGATAATCGGAAGCAACGGATTGCCGATTGCGGCTTTCTATAAAATAGAACTGCTTGGAGCAGCCGGAACTGCCATTTTGCTGGCAGCCATCGTTACGAAGTTCATCGCACATATGTCTGCAAAAGACTTTTTTAGCACCTTTGCGGAAGCGATGAATGAGTTGGCAAAACCAATCTTGATGATTTCATCCGTGGTGGCTTTTGCCTACATAACGAATGCTTCAGGCATGTCGACAACATTAGGGATGACCCTTGCAAAATCGGGGGATTTATTTCCGTTCTTCGCACCGGTTCTCGGCTGGCTGGGTGTGTTCATTACCGGGTCGGATACATCAGCCAACCTCTTATTTGGCAGTCTTCAGAAAGTTACCGCACTTAAAGTGGGGATGGAGCCGGTCCTGGCGCTTGCGGCGAACTCATCCGGAGGGGTCACCGGAAAGATGATTTCACCACAATCGATAGCGATTGCTTGTGCCGCCGTTGGATTGGCCGGCAGGGAATCAGAATTATTAAGGTTCACGCTCAAACATAGTATATTCTTGCTGCTACTTGTTTGCGTGATTACCTTCTTGCAAAATGGCGTCCTTTCCTGGATGATTCCATAAGTAGAAAGAGGCTCCCTTTCGAAAGGGAGCCTCGAAGTATTTTCCAAGCCCATTCAATAAAGGAGGACATATAATGCAATTGGCAGCCGTGGCAGAAAAATTGGTTCATGAGGTTCGAAAACTGATTGATGAGGAAATCATCATTATTGATCATGCTGGCACGATTATCGCAAGCACCGATGGCAGCCGTATCGGATCTTATCATGAAGGAGCCATCCACGCTTTCAAAAATCGTGAGAAATTGATCATCAACAAACAGGATGAACGAAGTTGGAAAGGGGTGAAGGCAGGAATAAATCTACCTATTTTCTTTAATCAGGAAGCCGTTTGTGTAATTGGAATCACGGGAGACCCCAAACATGTTTCCCCCTATGCAGAACTTTTAAAAAAGATGACGGAGATGTTCATTCAGGAAAGCTATCATATCGAACAAGCAGAATCCCAATCACGTCTGATGGAATTCTTTGTATTTGAATGGCATCAGCTGCAGATGTTCAATGAACCATTCCTTCAGAAGGCTAAGTTGCTTGGGGTCGATGTTCATGCAGACCGGATCATAACCCTTGGTGAATTTAAGACTGAAAAAATCATCGAACCTCATGTGTGGAGAACGCTTCAGATGTACATAAAACAGCAGCATCCCAAGGACATCGTGGTCCGTTGGGGGAGGAACCAATTCGTCATTCTTTCGATAGCCGATTTTATCGGTTCAAAAATCCAACAACTAAAGAAATTAAGTAAACTGATAAGAAACCTGGAAGAGAGTTCGGGTTATAAAGTGAGCGCAGGGGTAAGTTCGCGTGCACCGGGATCCGTATTCAGGCAAGCATTTTTTAAAGCGGAACGTTCCTTGAAAATCGCGTTACCTTCATCGGGAATAATATTTGACGAGGACTTGAAGCTTGAGGTCCTGCTTGATGAAGTTACCCCTGAAACAAGACATGATTATTTATCTCGGACTATTCAGGATTTGCTTCCTAATGAGGAGCTGCTTAAAACCCTTTCCATGTATTTTGCAAGTGATCTATCTTTGAAGGAAACCGCTGCAGCCCTGCATATCCATATCAATACCCTCCATTACAGGCTCAAGCGCATAGAAGAAATGACCCAGTTGAATCCTAGGAAGCTAGCCGATTTGGTCACTATGTATCTAGCACTAAGAGTATTGGATAAACATACAAATTAATTCCATGGAAAGCTGTAAATTCTATATGTTCATACATAGAAGGTTGAATGTTATTTTCTTATACTTAAATCATATAAAAAATATCGAATTCCATTTGTTTATATGAGGAGGATATACATGTTAACAAAGCAGGTTAAGCAACTACTTCTTACCATCGTTGGTCAGGAGAATTACGATGACTCGAAAGTTGAATGTCTTGTCTATTCATATGATGCCACGCCAGGGTTTCAAGCGATGCCGGATGCAGTCATTAAACCGGGCTGCACAGCTGAAGTCGCAGCCATCGTAAAAGTTTGCAATGAATACCATGTTCCGATCGTTCCACGCGGGTCGGGGACGAATTTGAGCGGAGGCACCTGCCCGACAGAGGGGGGGCTTGTCCTTTTATTCAATCGAATGAATTCATTACTCGAAATAGATGAGGAAAATTTAACGGCGACCGTACAACCTGGGCTCATCACATTGGACTTGATTTCAGCAGTTGAAGGAAAGGGCTTGTTTTATCCGCCCGATCCAAGTTCGATGAAAATCTCCACGATTGGCGGCAACATTAATGAAAACTCAGGTGGACTGCGAGGGTTAAAGTACGGAGTCACCCGTGATTATGTCATCGGGCTTGAAGTGGTCCTTCCGAATGGGGACATCATCCGAACAGGGGGCAAGCTTGCCAAAGATGTAGCCGGATATGATTTAACGAAGCTTTTTGTCGGTTCAGAGGGGACGCTGGGCATTGTTACGGAAGCGATCTTAAAGCTGATTCCAATCCCGGAAACGACAAAGACGATGCTAGCCCTATATCAAGATCTGGATGCTGCGGCCCAGTCAGTGGCCAAGATCATTTCAAATAAAATCATTCCCGTCACACTGGAATTTCTGGATCGGCCGACGTTGATCGTGGTTGAGGACTTCGCGAAAATCGGTTTGCCCACCAATGTGGAGGCGGTCCTGCTGATTGAACAGGATGGTCCGCCGGAAGTGGTGGAACGTGATATGAAAAGGATGGCCGATATCTGCCTAGAGGAAAAGGCGGTTTCCGTGGAAATTGCCGAAACGGAATCTGACGCAATTGCCTTGAAAACGGCAAGACGGACAGCCCTTTCCGCACTGGCACGCCTCAAGCCGACGACCATTTTGGAAGATGCCACCGTTCCCCGGTCGGAAATTGCCAAAATGGTTAGGGCGATTAATGAGATCGCAAGCAAGCATAACGTGGACATTTGCACTTTCGGTCATGCGGGTGATGGGAATCTGCATCCAACGTGCATTACCGACGCTCGTGACCATGATGAAATGGAGAGAGTGGAGCTCGCCTTTGCCGACATTTTTGCCGTGGCTATCGACCTTGGCGGGACGATTACCGGTGAACATGGTGTAGGAGCGATGAAGGCCCCTTACCTTGAATGGAAGCTGAAGAAAGAAGGGATTGCCGCCATGAGAGCGATTAAACAAGCATTCGATCCCAATAACATCATGAATCCCGGTAAAGTATTTGCCAAGGAAAGCAGGAAAAGGGTGGTGGTATCTTCATGACGACAGCTCAGGAAAGGGAAACCATTGCCCAACAATTCGCGGAAAAAATGAATGAAGATGAATTGTTGAATTGTATGCGCTGCGGCTTTTGCTTACCCCATTGCCCGACATACATGGAATCGGGGTTGAAGGAATCCCATTCACCAAGAGGCAGGATTGCACTTATGAAAGCGGTGGCCGATGGTGTGATTGCGCCCGATGAGGATGTTGAACGTTCTTTGAGTCTCTGTCTCGGCTGCAGGGCTTGTGAGCCTGTCTGTCCTTCAGGTGTGAAATATGGACATCTTCTAGAAGAAGCAAGGGATATCATCCATCAGAATAAGAAACACAGTCTCCCTGTAAAAACGATTCGCAAGGCCGTTTTTAGTGGATTATTCCCGCATCAGGAGCGAATGCAGGCCATGACGAGTTTGCTAGGCTTCTATCAGAGATCAGGACTCCAATATGTGGCCCGTAAAACGGGAGTCCTGAACATGCTTCCGGATAATTTGGCAACCATGGAAAAAGTGCTGCCGAAGGTCCCAAAAAAATCAGAAATGAAAAATAGGCCAACTGAGCTGCCTGCAATCGGAACAGCACTCAAAAAGGTGGCTTTCTTTTCCGGCTGCTTGATGGATACGATGTTTTTGGAAACGAACAAGGCTACACTAAAGCTTCTTCAGCTGGCTGGATGTGAAATCGTTATTCCGAAATCCCAGGCTTGTTGCGGGGCACTGCATGGACACAGTGGTGAAAAAGAAGGGGCAAAGCAACTGGCCAGGCGTAATATTGAAGCTTTTGAAGCGGACGAAGTGGATTATATTATTACGAATGCCGGCGGTTGTGGAGCTTTTCTCATAGACTATGACCATTTGCTCCAAGATGAACCGGAATGGAACGACCGGGCAATCGCATTTAAAAATAAGTTGAAAGATATAAGCGAGATCCTTGTGGACTTGCGTTTTCAGGAAAAAGTCCGTCTGAAACTGCCAGCACAATCAGTAACTTTTCAGGATTCCTGTCACTTACGGAATGTGATGAATACCTCCGTGGCTCCGCGAATTCTCCTTCAATCGATAGAAGGAATCGACTTCAGGGAAATGAAGGATGCGGATCGGTGCTGCGGCTCGGCAGGGATTTATAATATTGTTGAATCAGAGATGTCCATGAATATCCTCGACACTAAAATGGAGCACACTAAATCGACACAGGCCGATATCGTTGTCACGGCAAATCCAGGCTGTTTGCTACAAATGCAATTGGGGATCGAGCGGGAAAACCTGGGGGCATGTACGAAAGCGGTGCATATAGTGGACCTGCTAGTGGAGGCCGTGGGTTTATAATAGAAGAAAAAAGATTAGATGAAAATAATGAAATGGGATTATTTGGGTAAACATTACATTTTTAAAAATGGGGGAACCCGTATAATACCTGGATTTCATTTGAAAAATTGTTCTGTGCTGAGAACGAAATGTAATGATATAACATAAATGAAATATTGATTTCTCGTTTACTTAGGTGTATGGCGGGTAGAGTTTATATATAGCATCACTAAACCAGTCACCAAAACCTAAGGAGGAATGTAAAATGAATAAAACAGTATATGGAGTATATGAATCAAATGCAGAAGTGATTCAAGCAATCAATGCACTTAAGGCCAAGGGCTTTGAAGGGGACGATATTACGGTTGTCGCAGACAAGGAAGAAACATTGGATTTCACGAACCAGCAACGCGAAACGGATGTTCATACAATGACGAATGTTCCTAACGACGAATCATTCATGGACAAGGTGGCACGCTTCCTCATGCCGGAAGATACGGCAGACCTTTCAACAAGATTGGCGAATGCTGGTCTTTCGAATAGTGAAGCGGCTGAACATGTCTTTGATGTAGAAAACGGAAAAGTCCTGGTTCTGGTCGAAGAAGGTGAAGGGCACCTGGAGACGGCAAGAGATAAATTCACGACAGGAACAATGGACACTGCCGGTACAAGGCTGGATACGAACTCCGCCAACCCGCTTTATAACGGGACTGAAAAAAACTATGCACTGAATAAAGAAGATGTTTACGGAGTGAACGGGCAAGGCCGTGAATTGCCTGAAGATGAAAGGACGCTTACACTTCGGGAAGAACAGCTGAACATTGACAAAGAAAGAGTTCAGACAGGTGAAGTGGTCATTAATAAAGAAGTCAATGAACAACATAAAACGATAAATGTTCCTGTTGAACACGAAGAAGTGACAGTCGAGCATAGATCGGTTTCAGGACGTGAAGAGAATCTGGAAACTGGAAGCATTGAAGATGGAGAAACACTACGTATCCCAGTAGTTGAAGAAAAATTGGAAGTTTCGAAAAAACCTGTTGTCACAGATGAAATTGTCATCAGGAAACATGCTGTACAAGAAACGGAACAAGTTCAGGATACCCTTAAAAAGGAAGATATCAAGCTTGATAGTACAGATGAATCGTTCGTAAATGAGAAAAAGGCAACTGAACGAAGAAGCGACCGCTTCTAAGAGTGATGGAAATGGCCTGCAGTTTTTAAAACTGCAGGCTTCTTTTTATTTTAAAGCCTGATAAAGAGGTTTGAATTTAGTGGAGGAGAACCTTTGAATGGGCCATTTTTTGTTTAATTAGCACCCATCGGGGTATAAATACACATAAGAAGAAATATCGGAATAATAGGAGGAAGATGCATGGGAAAAACATTATATGGTGTTTTTAATACGGAAAAAGAAATAATCCAGGCTATACAATCCCTCAAGGAAAAAGGGGTCCATGAGGGAGAAATAACAGTAATGGCTGATAAGAAAGAAGATTTGGGTTTCGTCAATGAAAAGCGGGATCCGGATGTAGACGTCGTTACTAACTCGAACGACGATTCCTTCATTGATAAGATGAAACACTTTTTCCTGAACGAGGGTTCTGGAGATATAAGGAACCGACTAGGTGACTTAGGGCTTGCCGATAGTGAAGACACCGCTTATATAAACGAAGTGGAAGCTGGAAAATTCCTGATTCTTTTAGATGAATCGGAAACTTTATCACAACGAGAAGGCGTAACTTCCAACGGCATGCAGGGTGCAGACGAACTACCTGCAGAGAATCCGCTTAAAACAGGGGTGGTGAACAATCCGGACCCGAACCTTTTTCCTGAAACAACTGCGAATGCATTTCAAACAAGGGAAGTGGAAGCACAGCCAGGAAGAAGCGAAGAACTTCACGGAAATTCTGCCAACATCTTTGATAAGGAAGAGCTGGATACGAAGCGAGCCCAAGAAAGGGAAATCAGGGGGAACTCCACCGAAAAGTATAAGGAACAAAAGCCAGGGGATCATAAGTCCCTGGATCCTCAAGGAGCACTGGATCGGACCTTAAGCCCGAATGCTAATAATGGGCAGCAAGAGAAAGAGGACATCTTGAAGGATGAATACATTAAAAATCGAATTAATACCGATAATCTATAATACTGAAATAGCAGCCTGCACAAGGCTGTTATTTCAATTTGTAGACAAAAGGGGTTCTATCTAAATTTCAAAACAACGGGTATGCGAGACCCCGCAGGCGCAAAGGCGCCGAGTAGGCTCCCGGACCGCCCGCGGAAAGCAAGTGCCTAGAGGCAACGTTCGAATTGTACAATCCCTTAAAAAACTGTAGATAATTTTCATCTTAAACCCTTTAGGCAAAGGGTTCCCTCGTATATTAGTCAGGAATTCTCAATAGACTATTTGCTTGTTTATTGATAAAGCCGCAAGGTATAATTACAAAGGAATTTTATTATAAGTAAAGTAACAAGGAGGGGGAAAAACATGGAAAAAAACGTATATGGTGTTTTTGACTCTAATCCGGAACTACTTGCTGCAATTCAAGATTTACAAGCAAAAGGCGTGACTGGCTCCCAAATGACAGTAGCAGCTGATATAAAAAATGATGTGCAGCTTGGAAATGAACATACGGATATCCTGATCATCGCCAATCAGGATAAGGAGGATACTCTTTTTTTAAAAATTTTCCACTACTTCACTGATGAAGGATCCGGAGATTTACGCAGCTTTTTCACGAAATACGGCTACTCTTTTGCTGAGACAAAAGCGATGCTTAAAGAAGTGGGCGCTAAGAAATTCATTCTTCTTATCGATGAAGAAGTCTCTATCGAAGAATTGAAGGCTGGCGCCGGTAAAGTGGTACCAATGAAGAAGTAAGCTAATCAAAAAAATAACAGCCTTTGAGGGCTGTTATTTTTTTAATCCTTCTTCGAGGGCAGTGATCATTTCCTGTTTTTCCTGTTCAGATGAATTTTGCCAGATGACCTCGAATAATACTCCCAATCCAGGAAGCATTTTTTCCTCGCCATTCTGTATGGCATCGACAATCGTGTCTTCCAGCTGCTCTTGCGAATTTCCAGATACATTTTGGATGATCGCATTACGTAGGTTTAAATTCACAATTATTCCTCCTCTAACACATAATGACTGACATTAATAGCATTTCACAAACTCGCATGCAATATGTATGTGAATTGCGTTATAATAGGAAAATCAGTGTTAAGTTAAAGGAGCGTTTACCCTTGAAATATATCGAATCGGTAAAAAACCCGCAAGTGAAGCAATGGAAAAAGCTATTGACGAAAAAAGAACGAGATAAAACAGGCAAATATTTAGTCGAGGGTTTTCACCTAGTTGAAGAAGCCTTAAAAGAAGATATCGTCATGGAAGTGATCGTCAATGAAGAAACTGAAATGCCAGCCCATTTTAAGCTGGAAGGCACAGAAGTCATCTATGTGAAAAATGATATTATGAAAGCGATATGCGATACCGAAGCCCCACAGGGAATTGCAGCTGTTTGTGAACAGAAATCAACGAGCATGACGTCCATTAATCCGGATAAACTATTGTTGATCGATGCCGTCCAGGATCCGGGGAATATTGGAACGATGATCAGGACAGCGGATGCAGCTGGAATCGATGCGGTCATTCTTGGCGAAGGGTGTGCCGACTTGTATAATCCCAAAGTGGTACGTTCGACACAAGGGAGCCTATTCCATATGCCTGTCATTAAAGGGAACCTTTCCGAAATCATCGATGAGCTGAAGCAACTCGGCACACCGGTCTATGGCACGGCATTAGAAGGCGCATCCCCATTTGAAGAAGTGGAAAAGTCTTCCCGATTTGCCCTGCTGGTCGGCAATGAAGGCCAAGGAGTATCGAAGGAATTACTGGAGAAAACGACTAAAAACCTTTATATCCCCATCTACGGAAAAAGCGAATCTCTGAATGTGGGGATCGCTGCCGGGATTTTAATGTACCATTTACGAAAATCGATTTGAAACGGCCGTGGAATTATAATATAATAAAACAGAATTTTATATTGAAACAACGATGACAAAGAGTAGTAACTTAAGTTATCCATATCCAGGGAAAAAATGCCTTGACTGAAAGCATTTTTATGGCACTGCTTAAGGGAATTCACCTTTCGAGTTGGCATTGGGAAGACAGAATGTCCGAAAAATGTTCCGGTGAAAAGCCGTTATTTTTAATGAAGTGAGTGCAGAAGTTTATTTGTTCATGCACTAATAAGGGTGGTACCGCGATACATAAACCTCGTCCCTTTAGGGATTGGGGTTTTTTTGTGTTCATTTTTACAAAAGGAAAATAAAGGAGGAAGACATGATGCAGGAACGTTTACTAGAACTGCAGGAAGAAGCGTTGCAAAAAGTTGCCGCCGCTTCCGAATTAAAGGAACTGAATGAAGTACGTGTCGCTTATTTAGGGAAAAAAGGACCAATCACTGAGGTATTGCGCGGCATGGGTAAATTATCTGCCGAAGAACGTCCGAAAATCGGGGCACTAGCCAATGATGTTCGGGAAGCGATCGCAACAAAGATCGAGGAGAAACAAAAAGCACTTGAAACTGCGGCAGTCAATGCTAAGCTAGCAACTGAAACGATTGACGTCACACTTCCAGGACGTCCGGTTAACAAGGGGAATCTTCACCCATTAACACGTGTCGTGGAGGAAATCGAAGACTTATTCATCGGTATGGGTTATACGGTTGCAGAAGGTCCAGAAGTTGAAAGCGACTACTACAACTTCGAGGCACTTAACTTGCCAAAAAGCCATCCGGCACGTGATATGCAGGACTCCTTCTACATCACGGATGAAATCCTGATGCGTACGCACACTTCACCGGTTCAAGCAAGAACCATGGAAAAACATAAAGGTCAAGGTCCTGTTAAAATCATCTGCCCGGGTAAAGTATATCGCCGTGATAACGATGATGCGACACACTCCCATCAATTCCAACAAATTGAGGGCTTGGTCATCGATGAGACCATCAGCATGAGCGACCTGAAAGGAACGCTTGACGTATTTGCGAAAAAAGTATTCGGGCAAGACCGTGAAATCCGTCTTCGTCCAAGTTTCTTCCCATTTACGGAGCCATCCGTCGAAGTGGATATTTCTTGTAAAATCTGCGGTGGTAAAGGCTGTAGCGTATGTAAACAAACAGGCTGGATTGAAGTGCTTGGCGGCGGGATCGTTCATCCGAACGTCCTTGAAATGGCTGGCTTCGATTCCAAGAAATACTCTGGATTCGCATTTGGAATTGGCGTGGAACGGATTGCCATGTTGAAATACGGTGTGGACGATATTCGTCATTTCTATACGAATGATGTTCGATTTTTAAAACAATTCAACCATCACGAAGCATAAATTTTTATTTTAAAAAGGAGGACCTACCATGTTTGTGTCATATAAATGGTTACAAGATTATGTTGACCTTTCAGGCATCAATGCAACGGAGCTAGCAGACAAAATCACGAAAAGCGGCATTGAGGTTGAAGGGGTAGAAAAGAAAAGTGAAGGGCTTAAGGGAGTCGTCATCGGGCATGTCATTGAACGTGAACAGCATCCAAATGCGGATAAATTGAATAAATGCCAAGTTGATATCGGGGCCGAAAATCCCGTTCAAATCATCTGTGGGGCACCGAATGTCGATAAAGGCCAAAAAGTTGCAGTCGCTACTGTTGGCGCAGTCCTTCCAGGTAATTTCAAAATCAAGAAAGCGAAACTTCGCGGAGAAGAATCGCACGGGATGATTTGCTCGCTTCAAGAATTGGGCTTCGAGTCCAAGCTCGTGTCCAAGGATTATGCTACAGGAATCTTCGTCTTCCCTAATGATGTGGAAGTGGGGAATGATGCATTGGAGGAACTCGGATTAAGTGATGAAGTGCTTGAACTTGGACTGACTCCAAACCGTTCTGATGCATTAAGCATGCTTGGTGTTGCATACGAAGTGGGTGCCATTCTAGGCCGGGAAGTGAAATGGCCGGTTGTCGAGAAAGAAGAGGCAGCTGAAAAAGCTTCTGATTATATCAGTGTCAAAGTGGAAGCGAAAGAAGATAACCCGATATACATTGCAAAAATCATTAAAGATGTTAAAGTCGGACCCTCACCACTTTGGATGCAGACTCGGCTAATGTCTGCAGGTATCCGACCTCATAATAATGTGGTCGATATCACGAACTACATTTTGCTTGAATATGGTCAACCGCTACATGCCTTTGATTATGACCGCTTTGGTTCAAAGGAAATCGTCATCCGCAGAGCGAAAGATGCAGAAAAAATCGTAACGTTGGATGAAGCTGAACGCACTTTGACACCAGACCATTTAGTGATCACAAATGGCAGCGAGCCTGTTGCAATAGCTGGTGTAATGGGCGGAGCGGATTCAGAAGTGAAAAATGATACAACGAACATCATTATTGAAAGTGCATTTTTTGCAGGTACAGTAGTTCGTAAAGCTTCTAAAGACCATGGCTTACGCAGTGAAGCAAGTGCCCGTTTTGAAAAAGGCGTCGATCCGGCCCGTGTACGTGAAGCTGGAGAACGTGCAGCACAATTGATTGCACAATATGCTGGCGGAACAGTCTTACAAGGAGCGGCAGAAGTGGATGAATTGACAATGGAACCTGCGGTCATTAGCATCACACTTGAAAAAATCAACACACTTCTTGGAACAAGCATGACCGTGTCAGTTGTAGAGTCCATCTTCAAACGCCTTCAATTCGGCGTCGAACTTGACAATGAAACGTTCACCATCACTGTCCCGACGCGCCGTGGTGATATTACGATTGAAGCTGATTTAGTTGAAGAGGCTGCACGTTTATATGGATATGATAACATTCCCGCTACACTGCCGATCGGTTCTTCTACTCCAGGCCAATTGACTGACTATCAAATTAAACGGCGGAAAGCACGCCGTACACTTGAAGGCGCAGGCCTTTATCAAGCGGTGACCTATTCACTGACAAGCCAGGAAAAAGCGTCCCAATTCGCATTGGAAGCTAGAGAATCCATTCGTTTAGCAATGCCAATGAGTGAAGAACGGAGCCAATTGCGTTTGAGCATCGTTCCTCAATTGCTGGAAGTCGTGAAATATAACAATGCCCGCCAAATGGATTCACTAGCCTTGTATGAAATCGGTTCGGTTTTCTTTAAGCAGGACGAACAAGAACTACCTGAAGAAAAAGAACATATTGCTGGAGCCATCACGGGCCTATGGGAATCGCACCTATGGCAAGGTGAAAAGAAACCAGTGGATTTCTTTGTAGCCAAAGGCGTGATCGAAGCGTTATTCGATACACTTGGATTAGCTGATCAAATCAGTTACCGCCAAGCGGAAATCAACGACATGCATCCAGGACGGACAGCGGAAGTACTTTTGAATGGTGATGTGATTGGCTTTATCGGCCAAGTGCACCCAACCGTCCAAAAAGACTTGGATATTAAAGAAACATACATTTTCGAACTTTCATTAAAAGCATTGGCCGAAGCCGAAGTCGCGCCGATTGCCTACAAAACCATTCCGCGCTATCCATCAACAACACGCGATATCGCGCTCGTTGTGGACCAAGCTACGAAAGCCGGGGACATTCAGGATATTATTGAAGAAGCTGGCGGCAAACTACTGAAAGAAGTAAGCATCTTCGACTTATACGAGGGTGACAGAATGGAGGAAGGCAAGAAATCCATTGCCTACTCACTGAAATACTTCGATCCGGAACGTACGCTAACGGACGAGGACATTACAAAAGCACATGAAAAAGTGCTTGAAGCCGTCAAAGAAAAAGCTGGCGCAGAACTAAGAGGATAAAACCAGAAAGACAGCTCCCTGAATCCAGGGAAGCTGTCTTTTTATGAACTTACGAGTAAAACGTGCGAATTCACGAGTAAATGGCGTGAATTCACGAGTAAATGTCTCGAATTCACGAGTAAAGTGCGTAAACTCACGAGTAAATCACGTAAATTCACGAGAAAAACGCACGAATTCAGTGAAATGTGCGAATTCACGAGTAAATGGCGTGAATTCACGAGTAAATGTCTCGAATTCACGAGTAAAGTGCGTAAACTCACGAGTAAATCACGTAAACTCACGAGTAAATCACGTAAACTCACGAGTAAAGTGCGTAAACTCACGAGTAAAGTGCGTAAACTCACGAGTAAATGTCTCGAATTCAGTGAAATGTGCAAAATCACGAGTAAATGTCTCGAATTCACGAGTAAAGTGCGTAAACTCACGAGTAAATCACGTAAACTCACGAGAAAAACGCGCAACTCACGAGTAAAGCGCGCAACTCACGAGTAAAGCCCGCAAACTCATGAGTAAATCACGTAATTTCACGAGAAAAACGCGCAAATTCACGAGTATATCACGTTCTTCATTAAACAAAAAAAGGCGGCTGTACCCGGAAGGTCAGCCGCTTTCCCTTATTTATGATATTTCTGTTGATATAATCGCTTCGCTTTTTCTGTATTGGCGAAGTGGGTTTTCGTGAATTCGTTTAATGATTCGATTCCTTTCTCATGAATCAATCTTGCGGCCGCTTCATCGACTGCAAAGCCGGCACCTTTAGGGATTTTGAATCCGGCTTTTTCACTCAGCAAGTCAAAGCGTTTGACGAATGCATATCGGGCCAGGATGGAAGCGGCTGCCACTCCAAGGTGTATGCCTTCCGCTTTTGTGCATAAATAGGTGGCATTGGCTTGAAATAGTTCTTGGCCTTTTAGGTAATTGAAAAATACATCTGGTTGAGCGAATTGATCAATAAGGACCGCTTCCGCTTCTTCCGGCTGGATTTTTTGCATGAGATTCTTGATAGCCTGGTTATGGAGGAGTGCCTTCATTTTTCCTTGTGACATTCCCTTTGCCTGCAGCGTATTATATTTCGGGTTGTCGCATGTGAGCAGGCTGAATGGCACCACATCCTTAATTTGTTTGGCAATTTCGATGATTTGTGGATCCTTCAGATTTTTGGAATCCTGGACACCAAGTTCCTTCAACAGGGCGAGTTGCTCCTTTTTTGCATATACGGCCACGACGGTGATCGGACCGAAATAGTCTCCTGTTCCGACTTCATCGGAACCAATCACTGACATGTTTCCGATATTTGCAGGTGGTGAATAGCGATGGACGTTTACTGATGCAGATGAAGCCGTTTTTTTCTTTGGAGCCACAGCAGTGGTATTTTGTTGCCATTTTACCGCTTCCTGTTCGGCATTCTTACCCTGAAAGAGTACCTTTCCGGATTTATAGGCGGTCACCGTACATAGCGGCGGTTTTGCGGAAAAGATGCTCCCCGGCGGCAGCTTGGCGGCCAAGGATGAAGAATAATGGGATTTCATCGCCTTTATTTGTTCAGGGCTGATAAGTAAAACAACATGGGACATAATGGGTAAACTCCTAACTTCATTTTATTTTTTAGGTAATCTTCTTCCTTAAGTCGTTTTTTTTTGACAAATTATTGTATTTTTTATGCAAGAAATGACGCTGTACTCTCTTTCATGACGAAAAACTTCATGATATGATAGAATTAGGATTGTTTAGATTGGGGGCATCATTTTGTCAGACGATAAACGAAATAAAACAACAGTTGATATATACGGACAACCATATACAATCGTCGGTACAGAAAGCGCGAGTCATATGCGCCTGGTCGCTTCGATGGTTGACGAAAAAATGAGAGAAATCAGGATGAAAAATCCATATTTGGATACAAGTAAGCTAGCGGTACTAACGGCCGTGAATACGATTCACGAATATATAAAATTAAAAGATGAACTAGACCAGCTTCAACTGGAATTAAAGAGAGAGAAGGACTGAGTACATGCTTGATTTAGCAATTCTGGCCATTCTTTTAATCGGTTTATTAATCGGTTTAAAGCGTGGCTTCATTTTACAAACGGTTCATATGACTGGGTTCATAGTAGCCTTCATCGTCGCCTATGTATTTTACGGAGATCTTGCTCCCAATTTGAAATTGTGGATTCCGTTTCCGACTATGGGTGATTCCTCGACGATTAATATGTTTTTCGATACAGTCGGGCTGGACACGGCGTATTACAATGCGATTGCCTTTGCAATCATTTTCTTTGCTGCCAAGATTCTTTGGCAAATGATCGGGTCCATGCTGAATTTCATTACCCATCTTCCGATTTTAAAACAGCTGAATCGCTGGGGTGGAGGGATATTGGGCTTTATCGAAGTCTATCTTATCATGTTTATTATATTATATATAGCTGCCATGCTGCCAATGGATTCCATCCAGAAACCATTAACGGGATCTTTTCTGGCAGAATCGATCGTGAAACATACACCGTTCCTTTCCGAGCAAGTGAAGGAACTTTGGTTTCATGATTTAAAACAATCTTAATGTCAGTATACGAGGGCCTGCCTCCCTTTCTCAAAGTCCTAGATTCCTATACTTTGAAAGGGGGAGGCCCCTTTTTATGTAGCAGCATGTAACTTCCTACTGATTGAATCGAAAGTCAAGAATCGGACTGCTTGTACTTTACCTCCAAGAAAGGTATCTTTAAGAAAGTGAACATGGGACACCCTACTAATTTTTTCGGCGGTGAATGAAATGAAGATTAATAAAAAAGATATCATTAAATTATTAGAAAAAATCGCAATATATATGGAATTAAAAGGAGAGAACCCGTTCAAGGTTTCTGCTTTCCGAAAGGCAGCAGGCGCCTTGGAAACGGATGACCGGAGCCTGACGGCCATCGAAGACTTTACCGCTTTAAATGGAATCGGGAAAGGAACGGCATCCGTCATTGAAGAGTATATGAATGAGGGGAAATCGACTGTACTTGAAGAGCTTCAGGAGCAGGTGCCTAAAGGTCTGATTCCGCTCTTGCAGCTTCAAGGTTTGGGCGGGAAGAAAATTGCCAAGCTTCATAAAGAGCTGCATGTAAATGATGTGAATGATCTTAAACTCGCCTGTGATGAAGGCAGGGTCGCGGCGCTTGCCGGTTTCGGCAAAAAAACGGAAGAGAAGATCCTGTCTGCGATTGCCGAGGCAGGTTCAAGGCCTGATCGGCTGCCCCTTGCCTTCATGAGGCCGATTGCGGATGATATTGAAACGGCCCTTGCTAACGTGGAATACATCATCCGTTCTTCCAGAGCCGGCAGCATCCGGCGTATGAGGGAAACGATCAAGGACCTCGATTTCATCATCTCGACAGATCATCCCGAAGAAGTTAAGGATCAACTGCTTGCATTAAAGGGCATAAAGCAAGTGATTGCAGCGGGTGATACAAAAGTATCGGTCGTGCTAGATTATGAATATGATATTTCCGTCGATTTCCGGATCGTGAAGGATAAGGAATTCATAACGACACTCCATCATTTTACCGGTTCGAAAGATCACAATGTGCGGATGCGCCAGCTGGCTAAAGATCGCGGTGAGAAAATCAGCGAATATGGGGTGGAAGTGGCTGAAACCGGTGAGGTATTGACGTTTGAAACGGAAGAACGTTTTTATAATCATTTTGGTCTTCCATTCATTCCCCCAGAACTGCGTGAAGACGGAACGGAAGTAGAGCATTATGATGCAAATGAATCTCTCATATCTTTGGAGGCCATCAAAGGTGACCTGCACATGCATACGACATGGAGTGATGGGGCTCATACTATTGAAGAAATGATTGAAGCGTGCCGTGCAAAAGGTTATCGATATATGGCCATAACCGATCATTCGCAATATTTGAAAGTTGCGAACGGCTTGACCGTGGAACGTTTACGTGAACAAAAACGGATCATCCATGAAATGAATGAAAAATACGATGATTTTACCGTTCTTTCGGGGATTGAAATGGATATACTTCCTGATGGGACACTTGATTATGACGATGAGCTGCTTGCAGAGATGGATTTGGTTATCGCATCGATCCACTCAAGCTTTTCACAGCCGCGGGAAACGATCATGGAGCGCTTAAAAACGGCTCTGAATAATCCGCATGTCGACATAATCGCCCATCCAACGGGAAGGATTATCGGCAGACGCGCCGGATATGATGTCGATATAGAGATGCTGATCGAACTGGCACGCGAAACGAATACCGCCTTGGAATTGAATGCGAATCCGAACCGATTGGATTTGGCACCTCCCCATCTGCGCAAGGCACAGGAAGCAGGCGTTCCGATTGTTATCAATACAGATGCCCACAGCATCGATATGCTTGATCATATGCCTGTTGGGGTCTCGTCGGCCAAAAAGGGCTGGATTAAAGAATCAACGGTTCTTAATGCAAGGGATACGGATGGATTATTAGCGTTTTTAAAGAGAAATGATTAACTATTTGCCCATAAATAAGGAGGAGCTTTAACTCCATGCATAATAAAGCTTTAAAGACATTGGAATTTCATAAAATAAAAGAACAATTAATCTCACACGCATCCTCTTCCATAGGAAAAGAGAAGGCACAGCACTTGATGCCTTCTACTGATTTTGAAGAGGTGTCGAGATGGCAGGAAGAAACAGATGAGTCAGCAAAAATCGTCCGCTTGAAAGGTAACTTGCCATTGGGCGGGATTTTTGATATCCGTCCTCATGCAAAAAGGGCACAGATTGGCGGAATGCTCTCACCTATGGAATTGATGGAACTTGCGAGTACCATTCGAGCCGGCAGGATTCTCAGCCGTTTCTTCGAAGAACTTGCAGAACAGGAAATTGAAGTTCCGCTTTTAGCCGAATATATCGACTCCCTTCATCCATTGATTGATTTGCAGCAGGAAATTACGTATGCAGTAAGCGAGCATGGCGAAGTGATGGATTCTGCTAGCGATAAGCTCCGTACCCTAAGAAACCAAATTCGGACGAACGAAAGCCGTGTCCGGGAAAAACTGGAAAGTATGATCCGTTCTTCCAATGCATCAAAGATGTTATCGGACGCCATCATCACCATCCGGAATGACCGTTTTGTCATCCCGGTAAAACAGGAATACCGCAGTGTGTATGGCGGGATCATTCATGATCAATCCTCATCTGGACAGACATTGTTCATTGAACCGCAAGCAATCGTTCAACTGAATAATGTCCTGCAGGAAACCCGAGTGAAGGAAACGCAGGAAATAGAACGGATCCTGGTCGAACTTTCGGAAAAGGTAGGTGCGTTCACCCCTGAATTGCTTCATAATGTCAAAGTCCTTGCACAAATCGATTTTCTTGTCGCCAAGGCAAAGTATGCAAAAGCGATAAAAGGGTCCAAACCGATTCTGAATAATGAGGGACGCGTGAAATTATTCAAAGCGAAACACCCGCTCATTCCGAGTGATGTTGTCGTGGCCAATGACATTTTCCTTGGTGATGAATTTACGACGATTGTCATCACCGGACCGAATACAGGAGGTAAAACGGTTACCCTGAAAACGATTGGCCTCTGTACATTAATGGCCCAGTCAGGTCTGCAAATCCCTGCGCTTGATGGTTCCGAAACGGCAGTGTTTTCCTCTGTTTATGCCGATATTGGTGATGAACAGTCGATTGAACAAAGCTTAAGTACATTCTCTTCGCATATGGTCAATATTGTCGATATCCTTAAGAATGTCGATTATGATAGCCTAGTTTTATTCGATGAGCTTGGTGCGGGAACTGACCCTCAGGAAGGTGCCGCTTTGGCCATTTCCATTTTGGATGAAGTGTATAAGCGCGGTGCACGTGTGATTGCCACGACACATTACCCGGAATTAAAAGCTTATGGATATGATCGGGAAGGCGTCATTAATGCAAGCGTTGAATTTAATGTGGAAACCTTGAGTCCCACCTATAAACTTTTGATCGGTGTACCGGGACGGAGTAATGCGTTTGAAATTTCCAAGCGCCTTGGTTTGGAAGAAAGCGTGATAAGCAGCGCCCGCAGCCATATTGGTGAGGATACGAATAAAGTTGAGAATATGATAGCGTCCCTTGAAGACAGCCGCAAGAAGGCCGAAGAAGAGGAGCAGGAAGCCAAGAATCACCTGAAACAGGCGGAAATTCTTCATAAAGACCTTCAAAGGCAAATTGGTGAATACCATGAAGAACGGGATGCTATGGTTGAAAAGGCAGCAAAAGAGGCAGCGGCGATCGTTGAAAATGCACAAAAAGAAGCGGAAGCGATTATAGCTGACTTACGTAAACTGCGACTCGAAAAGCATGCCGATGTTAAAGAACATGAACTGATCGATGCCAAAAAACGGCTCGAAGAAGCAGCGCCTAAAGTGAAAAAAACATCAAATAAAGTGGCGAGGCCTCTGGATAAAAGCTTGAAACCTGGAGATGAAGTAAAGGTCGTAAGTTTTGGTCAAAAAGGTCATTTGATCGAGAAGGTATCAAGTAATGAATGGCAGGTTCAGATCGGCATCATGAAAATGAAGGTGAAGGAGTCTGACCTAGAATTCATCAAGGCCACGAAAGTAAAAGAAATAAAGCCGCTTACTACGATAAAAGGTCGCGATTATCATGTTAGCGTGGAACTTGACCTACGTGGTGAACGCTTTGAAAATGCAATATCAAGAGTGGAAAAGTACGTTGATGATGCTCTTTTGGCCGGTTATTCCAGTGTCTCCATCATTCATGGTAAAGGAACGGGCGCTCTCCGGTCCGGGGTCCAGGAATACTTGAAAAATCACCGCTCTGTCAAAAGGATTCGCTTCGGCGAAGCCGGTGAAGGCGGAACAGGTGTTACGGTGGTGGAATTTAAATAAAGGAAAGTGGTCATTCCGGCTAACTGCCAAGCCGGGTGGCTAGTTACCATTCGGGAGTTGGACCATGGAGAACATGTGGGAAAATGAATATGTATATATAGCTGCTCGTTACAGTGTCGTCATTCTTTGCATGATTGTTTTTTTAGCCATTTTTGAACTTGTCACAAAGTACAAGAACTGGGAGGAAATCAAACAGGGAAACCTTTCTGTCGCGTTGGCAACAGGTGGTAAAATATTTGGAATCGCCTATGTATTCCAACAGTCCATCCTCCATCAGAATTCGATGCTTACCATGATTGGCTGGGGCGTATACGGATTTATCCTTCTGTTGATCGGTTATTTCATTTTTGAATTTATGACTCCTGGATTTAAAATAGATGAAGAGATACAAAAAGATAATCGGGCAGTTGGATTCCTATCGATGATCATTTCAATCGCATTATCTTTTGTCATCGGCGCAGGAATTTCTTAATGCCCTTCATGAGAGGGAGAAAACTGTGGAGAAGCTTGCAAAAGTCTTAATTGTTTGTTGCGGAATCTTTTTTCTGTTAGGAATTTTTTATATGATATTCTTCAATTGAAGCGGCCATTGTGCCGCTTCTTTTATTTGAATTCTAATTTAAAAAAGGAGGTGGTGTGTAAAGTGAAACTTTCGAAACCAAGACTATGCTGCAAATCTAATTCGTAACATATTGAAATGGGACAAAAAAAGCTTTTCTTCAAGTTTGTTTACAGTCTGTAAGGAGTAAAACACTCCTTTTTTTTGTTTTCCTTTTTAAGTGTTTCCAATCCTCTCTTGTACTCTTACAGGACATATGGACTACCTTAACGCTCATCATCAGTCTTTATGCTTATTTTTCTGAATTTAAGCAATTGTAAGAAAATCCCGATTGTATTATAATGATAAAGAGTATTGAGAATATTCAGAAGGAGGGGGCAAATGAGCAATAAGCCATGGCAAGCTATTTATCCGGAACAGATACCAGCGGTTTTGTCGTACGAAGATAAACCTCTTTATTCTTTTTTGAAGGAATCAGCCGAAGAATTCCCTGATAAAGTATCGATTCATTTCCAGGGAAAAGAATTAACTTTCCAGGAAGTGCATGAATCTGCTTTAAAGTTCGCAGCGTATTTAAAAAGTATCGGTCTTCAAAAAGGAGAACGCGTTGCCGTCATGCTTCCGAACTGCCCTCAGGGTGTCATAAGCTTTTTTGGGATATTGATGGCTGGCGGTGTCGTGGTTCAAACGAATCCAACCTATACTGAACGTGAATTAGAGTATCAAATGAAAGATTCAGGAGCGAAAATAATTTTAGCGATGGATATTTTATTTCCCCGTGTCACTGCAGTCGCTTCAAGAACGGATATAGAACATATAATTGTAACCGCTATCAAGGAATATTTACCTTTTCCGAAAAATATTATATATCCTTTTATTCAAAAAAAGCAATATGGCATTGTCATCAATGTGGAGCATGCGGGCAATCATCATTTATTTTCCGAAATCATGAAACAAAAGGTCCCTGAAGAAGTCACTGAGCCGATCGATGTGAATAACGACCTTGCACTTTTGCAATATACTGGCGGGACAACAGGCTTTCCCAAAGGGGTCATGCTTACCCATAAGAACTTGCTGGCAAATACAAAAATGTGCAATGCATGGCTTTATAAAAATAAGCGCGGTGAGGAAAGGATTCTTGCGATACTCCCATTCTTCCATGTGTACGGTATGACGACAGTCTTGGTTCTTTCCGTCATGGAAGGGAATACCATGATCATCATGCCGAAGTTTGATGTTGAAGCGACGCTTAAAACCATCCAAAAACAGAAACCGACCATGTTTCCAGGAGCGCCAACGATGTATATCGGCCTCTTGAACCATCCGGATATCGCTAAGTATGACCTTTCTTCCATCAATGCCTGCATAAGCGGTTCTGCACCATTACCTTTAGAGGTTCAAGAGCAGTTTGAGAAAATTACCGGCGGGAAGCTGGTTGAAGGCTTTGGACTGTCGGAAACCTCTCCGGTAACCCATGCTAATTTCATTTGGGATCAGCCGCGTGTAAAAGGAAGCATTGGATTGCCATGGCCAGATACCGACTCGGTGATTCTGTCCTTGGAAACGGGCGAAGAGCTTCCTCCGAATGAAATTGGTGAGATTGCCATAAAAGGACCTCAGGTAATGCAAGGTTACTGGAACCGTCCGGATGAAACGGAAAGCACTTTTAAAGATGGCTGGCTACTAACAGGCGACCTGGGTTACATGGATGAGCGGGGGTTCTTTTATGTAGTCGAGAGGAAAAAGGATACAATCATTGCTGGTGGTTTCAATATATACCCACGTGAGGTGGAAGAGGTACTATACGAGCATGAGGCCATACAGGAGGTTGTTGTGGCAGGTATCCCTGACCCATATCGCGGTGAGACCGTCAAAGCCTACGTCGTACTGAAAAAAAATGCCCGGGTGACTGAAGATGAATTGAATGATTTTGCTAGAAAAAGCCTGGCTTCCTATAAGGTGCCGCGCAGCTATGAATTTAGGGAGGAACTTCCTAAAACGACGATAGGAAAGATCCTGAGAAGAGTCCTTATCGAGGAAGAAAAGAAAAAAATATCGGAGGAAAGAAAAGAAGCGTAAACAAGCAACCCCTTCATACGGAGCAGCGGAATAGGGCTCCGTGTTTTGCAGAACGACTGGACAACCTATGGATCGGGGCTGTACAATGAACATAAGTGGAATGCCATGACTCTTAGAAGTTTTTGCTTGACAGTAAAGGGTCGTCATTTTATGATAGAAATATGAATGATGATTCATTCATTTTCTGAAAGGGGACATCCAGTGAAACGCAACAGACCAAAGTATAACCAAATTATTGATGCGGCCGTTATCGTCATTGCCCAAAACGGTTACTATCAAGCTCAAGTATCCAAAATCGCCAAGCAGGCAGGCGTAGCGGATGGCACCATATATCTTTATTTTAAAAATAAAGAAGATATCTTAATATCATTATTCCATGAAAAGATGGGCTATTTTGTGGAACAGATCGAAGAAGAACTAAAAGGAAAGACCACAGCTTCGGATAAACTGCATGTGCTCATCCAAAAACATTTTCAAAACCTTTCAGAAGACGTGAATTTAGCAATTGTCACTCAGTTGGAATTAAGACAGTCGAATAAAGAATTACGCCTAAGGATTAATGATGTGTTAAGAGGATATTTAAATTTAATCGATCAGATCATTATAGAAGGAAAAGAGAACGGCGAATTTTTGCCTGATTTAAATAATTTACTTGCCAGGCAGATGATTTTTGGAACGATTGACGAAACAGTGACGACTTGGGTCATGAATGAGCAAAAGTATTCGCTCCCAGACCTTGCACCAGACGTTCACCGCCTTCTAATTGGCGGCTGTGGCTTGAAAAGTTAACGATTTTAATAGAGGATGGCTAGCCATCCTCGAAAGAATCGGTTAATATGCTTTCCGGCTTACCGGGAAGTGATACATATAGAATTTTCAAAAAAGTTTGACTAGATGCCAGGAGGGATAGATATGGAATACCTTAAGCTTTCTGTCGAAAATCATGTAGCATTTATAACGATTGATCATGCACCAGCAAATGCGCTTTCTACGGCAATCATCGGAGAGCTGTCACAGGCCTTTGATCAAATTGAGCAAGACGAAGCCGTACGGGTTGTCCTTCTTCATGGTGAAGGAAGATTTTTCTCTGCAGGAGCAGACATTAAAGAGTTTACGGAAGTGACAAACGGTAAGGCTTTCGAGAAGCTGACCAAGAATGGTCAATCTGTATTCGAGAAAATCGAATCTTTTCCAAAGCCGGTCATTGCAGCCATCCATGGTGCGGCGCTTGGCGGAGGATTGGAGCTGGCCATGTCCTGTCACATCCGTTTGGTAACCGAAAAGGCTAAACTAGGTTTGCCTGAACTGCAGTTGGGCTTAATACCTGGATTTGCTGGCACCCAGCGTCTTCCTCGTTATGTGGGTATGGCAAAAGCCGCTGAAATGCTGTTTACAAGTGAACCGATTACAGGTATCCAAGCTGTGCAATGCGGATTGGCCAATCATGCTTTCTCGGATGAAGAACTGATTCCAAAAGCGAAGGAACTAGCCAATAAAATTGCCAAGAAAAGCCCTCTGGCTTTAAAGGCGGCTATAGAATTATTAAATTATTCCAAGCATGATTCCTACTATAAAGGTGTGGAAAGGGAAGCCGACCTCTTTGGCAAAGCTTTCGATACTGCTGACGCAAAAGAAGGAATTGGCGCTTTCATGGAAAAAAGAGAAGCTGTATTCAAAGGGAAATAAATAACTATTTTTATATATCATGCAGGATTTTGATGAAATTTGAAGAATACAATAATATATATCAATAAAATTCATAATCTTCAAAACTCAAATCATTCGGGAGGTATTATCGTGAACATTTATGTACTGCTGAAAAGAACATTTGATACAGAAGAAAAAATTACACTATCCAACGGGAAAATTAATGAGGATGGAGCAGAATTCATCATTAATCCATACGATGAATATGCTGTTGAAGAAGCAATCCAGGTGCGAGATGCACAAGGCGGCGAAGTAACGGTTATTTCTGTCGGAACCGAAGAGGCTGAAAAGCAATTACGCACAGCGCTTGCAATGGGGGCTGACAAAGCCGTATTGATAAATATTGAGGACGACATAGAAAATGGCGATCAATTCACGACTGCCAAAATTATAGGCGAATACTTAAAAGGTAAAAATGCCGATCTAATCATTGCAGGGAACGTTGCAATCGATGGCGGTTCTGGTCAAGTGGGTCCACGAGTTGCCGAGATTTTAGAAATTCCTTATATTACAACCATTACTAAACTGGACATTGCAAATGGAAATGTAAGCGTTATCCGGGATGTCGAAGGGGACTCTGAAACGATCGAAGCATCTCTTCCATTGTTAGTGACAGCTCAACAAGGGCTAAATGAGCCACGTTATCCTTCTTTGCCGGGAATCATGAAAGCGAAGAAAAAACCGCTTGAAGAATTGGAATTGGATGACCTGGATTTGGAAGAGGAAGATGTTGAAGCAAAAACAAAAACGATTGAAATCTACCTTCCTGCGAAAAAAGAAGCTGGAAAAGTATTGAACGGCGAAATCGGTGCCCAAGTCAGCGAACTTGTTCAATTATTACGCAGCGAAGCAAAAGTGATTTAATCGAAACGGTACTTTTAAAACAACAACACACGACAAATAGATAAAATAGAGCACAGGAGGTTTTTATAAATGGCTAGAAAGTTTCTGGTATTGGGCGAAGTTCGCGACGGTTCACTAAGAAATGTATCATTTGAAGCTATCGGTGCGGCTAAACTTGCTGCAGATGGCGGGGAAATCGTAGGTGTTTTAGTTGGTGACAGTGTTCAAAATTTCGGAAATGAATTGATCCAGTATGGTGCAGACCGGGTTGTTGCAGTCGAAAATGATCAATTGAAACAATATACTTCAGATGGTTATGCGCAAGGATTGCTTGCCGTCATCGAGCAGGAAAAGCCAGAAGGGATTTTCTTTGGACATACGGCTCTGGGAAAAGACCTTGCACCTAAATTGGCTGGAAAGCTTGAATCAGGATTGATTTCCGACGTTACATCCATTGAAGAAGAAGGCGGAAATATCGTTTTCACCCGCCCGATATATTCTGGTAAAGCATTTGAAAAGAAAATTGTTACAGATGGCGTGATATTCGCGACAATCCGCCCGAACAATATTGAACCGTTAGCGAAAGATGAGTCCCGTTCTGGTGATGTTTCTGCATTAAGTGTGGATATTAAGGATTTACGCACAATCATCAAAGATGTTGTTAGAAAAGCTAGTGAAGGGGTCGACCTTTCAGAAGCAAAAGTAATCATCGCAGGTGGCCGTGGCGTGAAAAGTGAAGATGGTTTTGAACCATTGAAGGAACTGGCACAAGTACTGGGCGGAGCGGTAGGTGCTTCCCGCGGTGCATGTGATGCGGACTATTGCGATTACTCTTTGCAAATCGGGCAAACGGGTAAAGTCGTTACACCAGACCTTTATATCGCCTGCGGTATTTCTGGAGCGATACAGCATTTAGCGGGGATGTCCAACTCCAAGGTTATCGTTGCCATCAACAAAGACCCGGAAGCTAACATATTCAATATAGCTGATTATGGAATTGTCGGAGATCTTTTCGAAGTCGTTCCATTACTTACGGAAGAATTCAAAAAACTAAAAGTTAACGCTTAAAAGAAATAAATTCTGATGAGGGGCAAGACATTTGGCATAAGCCGATACATGTCTTGCCCCTTCATTTTTTTTGGCTTTTAGGCAAGGTTTGAGCCTGCATATTTACTCTTTTTTTGGACATCCTACCACTGAAGCAAAATATTAGCATCGTTTCTAGCAACAATGGTATACTGTCTTTAGTTATTTGAGTAATTTTGAGGAGGAAATATATATGGCTATTGTAAATGCAACTGACCAAACTTTCACAACAGATACTAGCGAAGGTGTAGTTCTTGTAGATTTTTGGGCACCATGGTGCGGACCTTGTAAAATGATCGCTCCTGTTCTTCAAGAGCTTGATACTGAAATTGGCGATACAGCGAAAATCGTAAAAGTGGATGTAGATGAAAACCAAGAAACAGCTGGGAAATTCGGTGTGATGAGCATCCCGACATTAATCGTCCTTAAAGACGGTGAAGTGGTGGATAAAGTTGTTGGTTTCCAACCTAAAGAAGCACTTGCTGAACTTATTTCAAAACACTCGTAATAGTAAGTTAGCTAAAAAAAGCTTCAAGTCTGCGGACTTGAAGCTTTTTTCGCTAACTTGATATATAATAATTGTAAAATGGGAGAACAGGAGGCTGAATGCATGAACCAACAAATAAAGAATAAACTTGCCCTTCTTCCCGATCAACCTGGTTGTTATTTAATGAAAGATCGTCAGGGAACGATCATATATGTAGGCAAAGCGAAAGTGTTGAAAAATCGTGTCCGTTCTTATTTCACGGGTTCTCATGATGGAAAAACATTTCGGCTTGTGAATGAGATAGAGGATTTTGAATACATCGTTACCTCTTCCAATATCGAGGCGCTTATTTTAGAGCTGAACTTAATCAAAAAACATGATCCAAAATATAATGTCATGCTTAAGGATGATAAGACGTACCCTTTCATCAAGCTGACGGCGGAACGTCATCCACGTCTAATCATTACGCGAAAAGTAAAAAAAGATAAAGGGAAATACTTCGGACCATATCCAAATGCTTTTGCAGCTAACGAAACGAAAAAATTGCTCGATCGCATCTATCCCCTTAGAAAATGCAATACCTTACCTGATCGTGTTTGTCTTTATTATCACCTTGGCCAGTGCCTGGCCCCATGTGTTTATGATGTTGAGGAACAGGAATATAAGAAAATGGTGGATGATATCAACCGCTTCTTGAACGGTGGACATACTGAGATAAAAAAAGAACTGACTGAAAAAATGCTGGAGGCATCAGAAAATCTCGATTTCGAGAGGGCCAAAGAGTTCCGTGACAAAATTGCCCACATCGATATTACGATGGAGAAGCAGAAAATGATGACGACCGATTTCATCGACAGGGATGTATTTGGGTTTGCCTATGATAAAGGCTGGATGTGTGTTCAGGTATTTTTTGTCCGACAGGGTAAATTGATAGAAAGAGATGTTTCACTTTTTCCTGTCTATGATGAACCGGAACAGGAACTTCTTACATTCCTCGGTCAGTTTTACGAGATTACCAACCACTTTAAACCAAAGGAAATCTTGCTGCCTGAGTCAGTGGATGCTGAAATGGCCGAAGGGCTCCTTGGTGTCAAAACGATTCACCCGAAACGGGGATCGAAAAAAGACATGCTTAAATTAGCGAATAAAAATGCCTCCATCGCCCTTCAGGAAAAATTCTCCTTGATTGAACGGGATGAAGAAAGAACCATCAATGCGGTAGAAAACCTCGGGACCCAATTAGGCATCTACACCCCGCACCGAATTGAAGCTTTCGATAACTCCAATATTCAGGGAAGTGACCCTGTTTCCGCTTTAGTCGTGTTCATTGATGGGAAACCGGAAAAAAGGGAGTACCGTAAATATAAGATCAAGACGGTCCAGGGACCTGATGATTATGAATCGATGCGTGAAGTGGTCAGAAGAAGGTATTCACGAGTATTGAAAGAAGGGCTGCCGCTTCCGGACTTAATCATCATCGATGGTGGAAAGGGCCATGTGGAAGCCGTTCGGGATATATTGGAGAATGAATTGGGCCTTGATATTCCACTATCAGGTCTCATTAAGGATGAAAAGCATAGGACCTCGCAGTTGATGATTGGAAATCCGCTTGAACTCGTACCACTTGATTCACGTAGCCAGGAATTTTACTTATTGCAAAGAATTCAGGATGAGGTGCATCGATTCGCGATTACGTTTCATCGCCAGCTACGCGGGAAAAATGCGGTTCACTCCCAGCTAGATGATATTCCAGGTGTCGGGGAAAAGCGAAGGAAGCAATTGTTGAGGCATTTTGGGTCATTAAAGAAAATCAAAGAGGCAACGGCCGAGGAAATTATGGAAGCGGGCATGCCAAAAGGGGTAGCCGAGGGAATCGTAAGAAAATTACAAGAATAATCTTGCTACCGACTATTCCCTATGCTATGATTAAAAGGAATTTTTAACTAGACAACTTAAAAGTGCTGATAGAGGTGCGGAATTCAAGAGTAAAAACCTGGAGAAGTATGAGCTTCCATGAAAGGTTTTGAAAGGGGATGACGCCGAAGGAAGACAAGACTCATACCTTGTTTTTCTGGTCTGACATTTAATAAATGGCGGATTGTCAGGGTTAATACCCTGGAGAGCTATCTCACTGTGTTTACAGTATCAGATATGTGATCACAGCAATGAGATATTTCTCATTGCTTTTTTTATTGCCTAAAAAGGTAGAGAGGGTGCATTAGGATGGCATTAATCGTTCAAAAATTCGGCGGAACATCCGTCGGAAGCGTAGAAAAAATCAAAAATGTTGCCAATCGGGTAATCGAGGAAGTGGAGAATGGAAATGGTGTTGTAGTCGTTGTTTCAGCTATGGGGAAAACCACAGATCAATTGGTTTCCATGGCCCAAGATATTTCCGGAACCCCGAGCAAGAGGGAAATGGATATGCTATTGACGACGGGGGAACAGATCACGATATCCCTGTTAACGATGGCATTGATTGAAAAAGGACATGAAGCCATTTCGTACACAGGCTGGCAGGCAGGCATGCAAACGGAATCCGTTCATGGGAATGCCAGGATTTTAAACATCGATTCTACAAGGATTCAAGCCCAACTCCAGGAAAAGAAAATTGTGGTCGTAGCCGGTTTCCAGGGGAGCGATGCAAATGGGGAAATCACTACCTTAGGGCGGGGTGGTTCCGATACGACGGCGGTTGCCATCGCTGCAGCGCTGAATGCGGATAGATGCGATATTTATACGGATGTAACGGGTGTTTTCACTACGGATCCACGCTACATAAAAGGTGCGCGAAAACTTCAATCCATTTCTTACGATGAGATGCTGGAACTTGCAAACCTGGGGGCGGGCGTCCTACATCCAAGGGCTGTCGAATATGCAAAGAATTATCAAATCCCGCTTGAAGTCCGTTCAAGCATGGAGAGAGAATCAGGAACGATCATAGAGGAGGAAGCAACTATGGAAGAAAACTTAATTGTACGCGGCATTGCTTTTGAAGACAGTATTACTAGGGTCACAATTTATGGTTTGCCACAATCACTTGGTGCATTATCCACAATTTTCACGACACTTGCGAAAAACCGGATTAATGTGGACATCATCATTCAAAGCATGACTGCCGAGGATACGACCAATCTATCATTTTCCACAAAAAGTGAAGATACGGAAGCGGCATTGATCGTGCTGGAAAACAATAAAGAACGATTGGCATTCGACCGAATCGAAACGGAGGGTGGGTTGGCCAAAGTGTCCATCGTCGGATCTGGTATGGTATCCAATCCAGGAGTGGCTGCCGAGATGTTTGAAGTGATGGCCAATACAGGCATCCAAGTGAAAATGGTCAGCACATCGGAAATTAAAGTCTCGACTGTCGTCAATGAAAAGGAAATGGTGAAGGCGGTCGAATCTCTTCATGAAGCATTTAAACTTGGACAGCATGCAAATGTGCTAGCTTGAGTGTAAGGAGTCCAATAAAAAAACAGACTTCCGGTAAAAAGGGTAAGTCTGTTTTAAGGGCTCGTTAGATAGGGTCTCTGGGATCCCATTGGATGGTGAATATCACTTTTTTTGCGCGGCGTTTGATTTCTTCCGTTGATTCGCTGAGGAATTTTTTTTGCAGTGTAAACTGCTCGGCAAGGAAACCGGCTTCAAGTTGGAAGTGACAGTCAGGGTGTAAATCCAGGCGGCGGCTGATTATTTCACCCGTCAGGGATAATTCCATCTCGTTTTTTGAATACTTCATGATTTCCAGATTGCCCCATCCAGCGCTCTGGAAAAATTCAATCACTTCCTGATCGCCATTCAATGGGAATTTTCTTGCTAACTGTTTACCTGCCCAATAGAGGATTTGATTAGAGTCTTTTCCGAGAATATCGTTCAATAGAACTTCTCTGATTAATTCGTATCCGAAAGCTGGAACTTGGAATTCTTCAGTTTGAATTTCTTCAGCTTGAATCTCTTCTTCTATCGCAGCAGCAATATTTTTTTTCATAGTTTATCGCCTCTTTCTGTAAATCTATTATAAACGTATTTCTTTTGCAAATTATACTGTTTTTTATTTATTTAAATAACAATTGGAAAAAAATGAGAAATTATACCGAGATATTAATAGTTAAATTTGAAATTTCTTCAAAATATCATCTTGACAAACAAAAAATAGCCAATTTAATCCAATAAAATCTATTCTGAAAAAGAGATTTCTTGTATCCGTTTTCTTGACGCACATAGAAGTCAGGAGTAAAATGGACATGTCACATAATTGTAAAGGAAGTATAGAGGAGTTTTTTTGACTCTATACTGTATTTTCACGCGGAGATAAAAGGTAGCCACCAGTTTATCTTTGCATGATTTTTCACAAATTAAGGGGGGGCACTTAGTGGCAAAAAATCGTGAGTTTGGGAATCGCAGGCTTCATTCACTTCTAGGAGTAATTCCAATTGGTCTATTCCTAATTTTTCATTTATCGGTAAACTTTATGGCAACAAAAGGAGAAGAAACTTTTAATGGGGCAGTTCATTTAATTGAGTATACGCCCGTGAAGATTTTGGTAGAATGGGTCGTTATCTATCTACCGCTCATTTTCCATGCTGTGTACGGAATTTATATTGCCTTTACAGCAAAAAACAATTTAGGCAGATTTAGTTTCTTCCGTAACTGGATGTTCATGCTGCAACGTCTAACTGGAATCATAACGTTGATTTTCCTTGTTTGGCATATATGGGCAACTAGAATTCAAGCAGCTATGGGTGCTGAAGTTAACTTTGATATGATGGCTGAAATTTTCTCTAGTCCATTTATGATTGTGTTCTATATTGTTGGTATTATCTCGGCAATTTTCCACTTTGCTAATGGATTATGGTCATTTGCAGTGAGCTGGGGTCTTACAGTTTCACCTAAATCGCAAAAAATCATGACTTACTTTACATTGATCGTTTTCGTTCTTCTTTCTTATATCGGAATTAGCGCAATTTTCGCTTTCGTATAAGAAGATAGAGTTCATTTATAAGTATTAGGAAAAACATAGCTTGGCTAATGGAAATAAGGGAGTGACAGAATTGGGTAAAGGTAAAATAGTTATCGTTGGTGGAGGTCTAGCTGGATTAATGGCTACGATCAAAGCAGCAGAGCTGGGACAACAGGTTGATTTATTTTCTTTAGTGCCTGTTAAACGCTCTCACTCAGTTTGTGCCCAAGGCGGAATCAATGGGGCAGTAAATACAAAAGGTGAAGGGGATTCTCCATATATCCACTTCGACGATACAGTTTATGGCGGAGATTTCTTGGCTAACCAACCGCCGGTTAAAGCGATGTGCGAAGCAGCACCATCTATTATCCATATGTTTGACCGTATGGGTGTTATGTTCAACCGTACTCCGGAAGGTCTTCTTGATTTCCGTCGTTTCGGTGGTACTCAACATAGCCGTACAGCATTTGCTGGTGCAACAACTGGTCAACAATTACTTTACGCATTGGACGAGCAGGTTCGCCGTTATGAAGTTGAAGGCCTTGTAACGAAATATGAAGGCTGGGAATTCCTTGGAGCTGTTATCGATGATGAACAAACAGCACGTGGTATCGTAGCTCAAAACCTGACTTCAATGGAAATCAAATCATTCCCTGGCGACGCAGTCATCATGGCGAGCGGTGGCCCTGGAATCATTTTCGGTAAATCAACTAACTCAATGATCAATACAGGCTCAGCAGCTTCCATCGTTTATCAACAAGGTGTAAATTATGCAAATGGTGAGTTCATTCAAATTCACCCGACTGCAATCCCTGGAGATGACAAACTTCGTCTAATGAGTGAATCCGCTCGTGGTGAAGGTGGACGTATCTGGACATATAAAGACGGAAAACCTTGGTATTTCCTTGAAGAAAAATACCCTGCTTATGGTAATCTAGTACCTCGTGATATCGCGACTCGTGAAATCTTCGACGTATGCATGAACATGAAGCTTGGCATTAATGGAGAAAACATGGTTTACCTGGATCTATCACATAAAGATCCTAAATTACTTGATATAAAACTTGGTGGAATCATTGAAATCTACGAGAAATTCATGGGTGAAGATCCACGTAAAGTTCCAATGAAAATTTTCCCTGCCGTTCACTATTCCATGGGCGGACTTTGGGTGGATTATGACCAAATGACTAACATCAAAGGTTTATTCGCTGCTGGTGAGTGTGATTACTCTCAACATGGCGGTAACCGTCTTGGTGCGAACTCACTTCTTTCTGCAATCTATGGTGGTTCAGTCGCTGGACCGAATGCCGTTAAATATATTGAAGGCCTTGATAAAACTTCAGAATCCATTTCTTCTTCGTTGTTTGAAGGGTACGAAAAACAAGAACAGGAAAAATGGAATGAAGTCATGTCCCTTGATGGTAACGAAAATGCGTACGTTCTTCACAAAGAACTTGGTGAGTGGATGACACAGCATGTTACTGTAGTTCGTTACAATGACAAGCTGAAAGAAACGGATAACAAGATTCTTGAACTGATGGAACGTTACAAGAAAATTAACATCAATGACACGGCAAAATGGAGTAACCAAGGAGCTGCATTCACTAGACAGCTGCAAAATATGATGCAATTGGCTCGTGTAATCACAATTGGTGCGTTAAACCGTGACGAAAGCCGCGGAGCGCATTACAAACCTGATTTCCCAGAACGTAATGATGAGGAATTCATGAAAACAACTATGGCAACATTCAAAGGCATGGATCAAGCACCTGAATTCCATTATGAAGATATTGATGTATCACTGATCGCACCGCGTAAACGTGATTACACAACGAAACACTAAAGAGGGGGAGCAAAAAAATGGTTGAAACTAAATCTGAGACTAAAACAGTCCGTTTTATAATCACTCGTCAAGATACACCGGATTCAGCTCCTTATGATGAGGAATTCGAATTAGCGTATCGCCCGAATATGAACGTAATTTCCGCTCTAATGGAAATTCGTCGTAATCCGGTAACTGTACAAGGCAAGCACACTACAGCAATCGCATGGGACATGAACTGTCTTGAAGAGGTTTGTGGTGCTTGTTCAATGGTTATCAATGGTAAACCAAGACAATCATGTACAGCTCTTATCGATCAATTGGAGCAACCGGTTCGTCTAGCTCCAATGCGTACATTCCCTGTTGTTCGTGACCTACAAGTCGATCGCAGCCGTATGTTCGACTCATTGAAAAAGGTAAAAGCATGGATTCCAATCGATGGAACGTACAATCTTGGACCAGGACCGCGTATGCCAGAAAAGAAACGTCAATGGGCTTACGAGTTATCAAAATGTATGACTTGCGGTGTTTGTTTGGAGGCTTGCCCGAACGTAAACAGCAATTCAGACTTCATGGGGCCACAACCATTATCACAAGTTCGTTTATTCAACGCACATCCAACGGGTGCAATGAACAAAGCTGAACGTTTAAATACAATCATGGGTGATGGAGGACTTGCAAACTGCGGTAACTCACAAAACTGTGTGCAGTCTTGCCCTAAAGGCATTCCATTAACAACTTCGATTGCAGCATTGAACCGTGATACTACGATCCAACAATTCCGTAACTTCTTCGGAAGCGACGAAGTTTAATAATGAAAATGAAAGAACCCGTATCTTAGGATATGGGTTCTTTTTGTTTTACATTCGTAGAGAATGGCAAGTCCTTAAAAGATTGATAATTTGCATGCACCCTGAAAAACCGGGATCGAAGTGTGATTGGTTTGGGCAAATGAGTTTCTTGTAACCCAACATCCTCACGCAAAGGCTGAAGGATTTGATTAATAAAGTGAGCAACAAGCAAATTAACCTGCCTTCAATAGAAAATCCTTTTCAATATCGTTGTTTTCTTATAAAATGAGTGAATAGTCATTCAATTCAGAAAGGGTGTGCACAAGATGGGCAGGATATCATATATCGATAATATAACGGAGTGGATCACTGATTTTTCTTTTAAACATGAGATTAAGGTCCGTTTTTCAGAAACTGATATGTTTGGGCACTTGAATAACACGATTCCTTTTACTTATTTTGAGGAAGCTCGGATTGAGTATTTCAACAGTATGGGGTTCATGAAGGATTGGACCTCGGCTGAATGCAGTGAGATGCCGGTTGTTGCCAATTTACAGTGTGATTACCTGAAGCAGGTGTTTTTCAATGACCAATTGACGATCCATGTGAAAGCTGACCATATCGGAAACTCTTCAGTAGACATACATTATATGGGAACCAAACAAGATGGTTCAATTTGTTTAACGGGTAGGGGAACGATTGTCCAAGTTTCCAAAGCCACCGGAAAGCCGATACCTTGGACGGAAGAGATGAAGCGATCGATGTGGCAAACAGAGCTCGAACATTCCTGAAAATATTTTCATTTTAGACAAGTAAAAGAGTCACTCCCTTGCCCCGGCCGACATACTATATCTTGACTAAATAGACACCCACTCCGGGTTTTATGCTGGTGAAGGCAAGGAGGGTAACATTACTTGAAGGAGAACGAATTCACTCATAAGCCACTACTCACCAAAAGAGAAAAAGAAGTATTTGAGTTACTAGTACAAGACAAAACAACAAAAGAAATCGCAGGTGAATTGTTTATTAGCGAAAAAACAGTTCGAAACCATATTTCGAATGCGATGCAGAAGCTTGGAGTCAAAGGACGTTCGCAGGCAGTCATAGAACTCCTTCGTATGGGAGAACTTAAGCTTTAATGTGTTGACATTTAATACGTAAGCCTTATAAATATTTTCTCTCCCGTTCATTGGCAGCATATAAGGAAGGCCAAAACAATTTGGTTGTTTTGACTTCTTTGGATGCTGCTTATTTTTATGAAGGGGGTTTCATTATGGATTCCGGATAATCATTCTTGAAAATCATTTCACTTTCATCCAAAATGGTAGTATGATAAGTTTCATGAAGTGGGGAGCTGTGTGTATGGATGAAGAGAAGCAGGTTGCATATGTAGCCGATATCGAGAGGGAATTGCGCTATGTATCGACATGGCTTAAGCAAAGGGGAAGAGAAATTCTCAAAGATTATAAAATCACCATTCCTCAATTCGTGGCTTTGCAATGGCTTTTTGAATCAGGCTACATGACGATTGGCGAATTGTCCACAAAGATGTTTCTCGCCTTCAGCACAACGACGGATCTGATTGACCGCATGGAGAAACATCAGCTTGTCCAGCGTGTCAAGGATGATAAGGACCGGCGCGTGGTTCGAATTCACCTTCTTGAAGAAGGTGAACGGATTATTGAAGAAGTGATTAATAAACGACAACAGTACTTGAGTGGGGTATTAGTCAATTTCAACGAATCTGACATCGTGTCCCTGCAAGGAATTCTAGCAAAACTACATCAAGAAATGAAAGAAAAATGAGGCGAGTTTTTTGAAACAACCGATAGGAATCATTGATTCAGGGGTAGGCGGCTTGACTGTAGCTAAAGAAGTCATGCGTCAGCTTCCAAATGAAAATATTATATACTTAGGTGATACAGCAAGATGCCCTTATGGGCCTAGGACCAAAAAAGATGTCCAAACCTTCACATGGCAAATGACGAGGTTTTTGATGAAGAAGGATATAAAAATGCTGATCATCGCCTGCAATACAGCGACTGCAGCTGTACTGGATGAAATCAGGGCATTACTTCCGATTCCTGTATTAGGTGTCATTCATCCTGGGGCAAGGGCGGCGTTGAAAGTTTCCAATTCCTTGCATATTGGCATTATTGGTACGGAAGGCACAGTGAAAAGCAAAGCGTATGACGATGCACTTGCCTCCATCAATTCCGATGTGAAAGTAGATAGTTTAGCATGCCCGAAATTTGTCCCTATCGTAGAAAGCGGCGAGTTTCAAGGGAAGATAGTCAATAGGGTCGTGGCACAAACCTTGAGTCCGTTGAAGAAAACGAAGATCGACACATTAATCCTTGGCTGTACCCATTATCCACTGCTGGGGCCTGTAATCTCGACCTATATGGGGGATGAAGTACAAGTCATTTCCTCTGGGGAAGAGACGGCCCGAGAGGCAAGTGTCATTTTGGATTACTATAAATTAATCAATAAAAGCAAGCTCCGTCCAGTTCATCGCTTTTATACAACCGGTTCAAGAGATATGTTCGGTTACATCGCGGAGAGCTGGCTCGGTATTCATATCAATACAATCGAAACAATTAAAATTGATCACTTATAAGGCTTCCATATGGAAGCCTTTTTTCTGAAGGGAAAAAATGAAAAAGCCTACCGTTATATGTATATAGCTACAAGCCTGGATGGATATATCGCTAGGGAAGCTGGAAGCATAGATTGGCTTGAAGAGACAGAAGGGGAAGGGGGACAATGGGGTACGGCGATTTCTATAAAAATAGCGATACGGTGATTATGGGAAATAAGACATATCAACAGATTCATACATTGGCAGGAGAATTTCCCAATCAAGATAAGGCCTGCTATGTCTTTCCTAATGAAGCTGACAAAGATGCAGCAGTACAGGCAAATTGCCTAGCTCCATTATCGGAGTGAAAAATAATTGGTCTATTTTCGCTTAGGGCTCGTATAAATAGGAGTACAAACTGTCCTAGGAGTGATTTTATGTCCAATAAATCAAAAGTAACAATGGCCGTGACCATTCTGGCATCTTCTTTTTGGCTTTCAGGCTGCGGATTATTTGGCGGTGAAGAGAAAAAGGAAATTGATCCACCAAAGGATGTTTCATTAGTCGAGGATGAATCTTCATTAAAAGAAACAGAAACGAATGGTGAAGAAAAGCCTGCAACAGATGGAAAAGAAGGCGCTGTTGAGTCGAAAACTGTGAAGACAGAGTTATATTTAATTGATAAAAGTGGGTATGTGGTTCCACAGACATTGGAACTTCCTAAATCGGAGGCCGTAGCTAAACAGGCCCTTGATTACCTTGTCGCTAACGGACCAGTCACGGATAAACTTCCTAACGGATTCAGGGCCGTCATTCCTGCCGATACCCAAATAAGCGTGAACATTAAAGAAGGAGTGGCTGTTGCGGACTTTTCGCCGGAGTTCAAAAACTATCAAAAAGAGGATGAACTCAAAATCCTTCAAGCTATTACATGGACTCTGACACAATTCGACTCAGTCGATAAAATCCAAATGAGAATAAATGGGGAAGATATTTCCGAAATGCCGGTCAATGGCACACCGATAGATGAGAATATCTCAAGGTCTTCAGGAATCAATATCGATACGAGTGATGTGGTCGACATTTCGAATTCCAAAGCACTGACCGTTTATTACGTAGGCGGTGACGAGGAGTACACCTATTATGTTCCGGTGACACGCAGGATCAGCGAAACGGTGTCTGATAATGTAACGGCAGTCATACAGGAATTAACGAAGAGTCCTTCGGGTTCTAACCTGCAAACAGGGTTCATGAGTGATGTAGCTTTACTTGACGAGCCTAAAGTGGCAGAAGGTAAGGTCAGCCTCAATTTTAACGAAAATATCCTTGGAAGCTTTAAAGAGAAAAAGGTATCACAAGAAGTACTTGATGCATTGGTCCTTTCTTTAACGGAACAGAAAGGAATTGAAAGCGTTGAAGTACAAGTGCAGGGCAGCGCCGATGTTCTTAATGAAGAAGGAAAGAAATTATCCGAACCAGTGGTCCGTCCAGAGAAAGTCAACACAGGTAGTTTTTAAAGAGCGATATTATATATTGAAATAGCACAATGAGGCAGCCTGCAGCTGCCTCTTATTTTTTTACCTCCACCATTGATTACCACGTGTTAAAGCCCTTGTTTTATAAATCTTAATTATTGTATTAGTTGAAAACTAATACCCCGCCAAGCAAATTCTCTTATCGTGAGAAAGTTTTTACATAAATAAATTTTTAAAAGGGGAAATTACCTTTATTGATGTAATTAATGGGGGATATTATGGATCAAAAGGTAATTCAGGCTTTACACATCTATGTTTTAATCATTATGAATACAGGATTCATGGTACATGTCCTGCTCCTTCCCAATATCTTAACCGCATCTCAACGCGACGCATGGATAAGTGTCATAATAAGTGTTGTTCCATGTATCGTTTGGACGCTATTTATTTTTTATATTTATAAAAAACTAGATAAAGAAGATATAATCTCTTTTCTGAAAAAATGGTCTACACCTTTTGTTACATATATTTTCACTATAGCATTTGGGTTGTACTTTATAATTAACGCCTTCATTACCATCAAATTTACAGTGATTTGGGCAAAAGCTAATTATACTCATGACATACCAAACATCGTAGTCGTCAGCCTATTCACTTTTATATGTATTTTTGCAAGTTATAAAGGAATACGCACCATAAGTACTTTGGCTCTCCTATTTCTTCCGGTCGTCACTTTTTTCGGGATATTTGTGGGTCTGGGGAATACGAGTAATAAGAATTACGAATTATTGTTCCCGATATTTGAAAGCGGGTATAGAAATACTTTAAATGGAATTCTGTATACGAGTGCAGGATATTTAGAAATTATCGTTTTTTTATTTTTAACTCCTTACTTGAAAAATAAGCTAAAAGCCAAGTGGCTATTAATGGCTGGTATTATCTTAATCATGCTGACGTTAGGACCCCTCATGGGAGCGATTGCGGAATTTGGTTCTGTGGAAGCAGTGAAAATGAGGAATCCGGCTTATGAACAGTGGAAGTTGTTAAGGTTTGGCTATTATATTACTCGACTCGATTTCCTTTCCATCTTCCAATGGCTTTCAGGTGCCATGATTCGAATAAGTTTATGTTTATTTATAGGCTATAAATTAATCTCAAATTCAAAACATCAGAAGTGGATACTGCTTTCACTATATTTGTTAATTGTTATTGGAACGCTAATCCATTGGGATGCTACTTCATTTTTTTATTTCATATACAAATATTTCTTTCCAATCAGCAGTCTGTTTCTTTTAAGTGCCGCAATTATACTGTTTTTTCTTGTTATAAAAAAGGGAAAAGGTAAAGGTGAAACATTATGAAGAAGGGAAAATGGAATGGAACTCTTTCTTGCATTGACCAAATCCAAAAATGGTTCGAACATTCTTCCGATGTTGTTTTAAGAACAAAAACCTTTGATAATGAAGGTCGTTATTTGTTGGGGTTTTTATATGCGCCAAACTTAGTGGATATGCAATTTATCAATGAAGTGATATTGCCTACAATATCAAAAACGGTTCAAGAAAATGGCGAATTAACAATTGATCAATTAAGCAATATTATGGAGATCAGTACGCTTAAAAAGGGCTCCGATTTAAAAGAGGGAGTAGAGAGCATTCTTTTTTCAGGAGACCTAATCATTATTAATGAATCTTCTAATGAAATTTACTATACCCCATTGGCTAATTCCCCTAAGCGCAGTCCGGAAGAATCCAATATAGAATCTTCCATTCGGGGACCTAGAGATGGATTTGTTGAGAATATATCGGATAACATGTCTTTAATTCGCCAAAGGTTAAAAACGGCATCACTTAAATGTATAGAATATACAATTGGGAAAAGAAGTAAAACTAAAATATTGCTACTTTATATAGATGACATTATTAATCCCTCGATTCTTTCGGATATTAAAAAACGATTGGATTCATTAAAGGTTGATATCATAGTCAGCAGTTACCAAGTTGAAGAACTCCTATATGATAATCAATTTTCCATCTTCCCCTTAATGGATTACGTTGGTCGACCGGACTATGTTGTTGAATCCTTGAATCAAGGGCGCTTTGCCATCCTGGTAGACGGGAATCCCACATGCTTGATCGGACCAACCAGTATTAATCAGTTGCTTTATTCTGCTGATGACGCACATGCAAGCTTTTTTTACATTAGTTTTATACGCATCATTCGTGTAGTCGCCTTATTTGTAACGGTTACGTTACCGGGTTTTTTTATAGCGTTAGTTTCCTATCAATTCGATCAAATTCCCTTTTCGCTTCTTGCGACAATTTCAATCACGAGACAGGGATTACCCATACCTGCTTCTTTGGAGGCATTCATGATGATCATATTGTTTGAACTATTTAAAGAAGCCGGTCTTCGCCTGCCAAAAGCTGTAGGTCCTACGGTTTCAGTGTTGGGTGGATTGATTATAGGTGATGCAGCGATTCGGGCAGGGCTCACTTCACCCTCCATGCTAGTAGTAATAGCTGTTACAGTTCTGTCAAGCTATACCTTAATCAATCAGAATATTGCTGGGAATATCGTTCTTATAAGGTTATTCATATTTGCTTGTTCAGCGTTTTTAGGCTTGTTTGGATTCTTTATGGGAATATTCCTTATCTTGATTGTTGTGGTTTCCTTGGAAAGTTTCGGCCAGCCTTTTGTGAATCCACTTTCCAAACCAAATAAATCGGATATGTTAAAAGTCTTATTTAAGCTTCCGTATGGGATGTTAAGGCAGCGGAATCAAGCTATACAGTCCAGTGATAATGAACCGCAAAAGGAGTCGAACAAATGAGAAAGCTATTTGCAGTCATGATTATTGGCTGTCAACTTTTACTGACGACAGGATGCTGGGGAATGAAGGAAATTCAAGCTCAAACATATGGATCCGCTCTTGGGATCGATTATAAAGAGGGTGAATTCATCTTATACTTTCAAGCATTAAATTTTGCGGATATAGCAAAACAAGAGGGGGCAACTGCATTACAACAAAAATCTTCTGTTGTCATTGGGAAAGGTAAAGGGGAAAGTATCGAAGAAGCATATACTGAATTAGAACAAAATGCAGCATTACCACTTTATATCGGGCATATTAACTCCTTCATTTTAAGTGAGAATGTAATCAAAAAGAAAATGAAGGATTTCATTGAATATGTAGGGAAAGAGCCCTTATTGCGATACAATTCTTGGCTGTTTGTTACAAACGAGGATATTAAAAAGGTGTTTGACAGTGATAGTTTCTTTAATCTTCCTAACTTATTCACGATCATTCAAAGGCCAGAGACCGTTATTAATGAGAACTATTTTATTTCCCCGTTAAAATTCAGTGAACTGGTTTCGGAATTTTATCAACCGGTTGGTTCCATTTTAATTCCCTCTATGGTCATAAATGAGCATCATTACTCAGAGAAGGGGAAAGAAAAAAAGATACCAACGTTGAATGGCGGCTATGTTTTATCAAAACAACAGTATAAAGGGTTCGTAAGTAAACAAGATTTGATCGGTTTAAAATGGGTTGAAAACAAGGCGACAGTAATATTTTTTTCCCTGAACAAACAAAAGGTAAGTGTTGAAATCATGGATCCCAAAACAAACATCATAGTATTGGAACAACAAAAGAAACCTTTGTATGATTTAGAGGTTAGAGCAAATGGAATATTGAAACAAAATATAGATAACTTGGATATGGAAAAAATCGAAAAAAAAGTAGAAATAAAAGTTAAGGAAGATATTTTGAAGACATTGGAGACGGGGGGGGAAATCAATACAGACCTTTTTAACATAAGTGAAAAGGCATACAGATACCATGTCAATAAGTGGGATAATAAAGTTATTAATTCCTTTGATAAGACTTCAATAAATAACATAAAAGTTAATATCCATATTGAACATAGTGAAAATTACAAACGTTAGTTTATAAGTTTCGGGTTAATGCAGATGAGGGAGTTGTGTTAGACTTAACTTATCAGGAAAATTCAGCGGCCGTTGTTGATCATGAAAGGCAGCGCTGAATTCATCCGTTTGGCACTGGAGAAGAAGCGGCTTTTACATATAACGAGTTATAGCAAATTCTTGCTTAGCCCCAAAAGGGCTCACATGCCGATAAAATAAAAAAGGGTGAAATGAAAAAATGAAGACAGTAATCATTGCAACGAAAAATAAAGGGAAAGCCAAGGAATTCGAAAGCTTGTTCTCTGCTAAAGGATATGAAGTCAAAACGCTTCTCGATGTACCGGGTGCACCGGATGTGGAGGAAACAGGTACAACCTTTGAAGAAAATGCAATCTTGAAAGCAGAGGCCATTGCCCATCAGCTAGGCCATTTTGTCATTGCGGATGATTCCGGATTGATTGTAGATGCATTGGATGGCCGTCCGGGCGTATATTCTGCCCGCTATGCTGGAGAGTCCAAGAGTGATGAAGCGAACACGGAAAAAGTCCTCGGGGAACTGGAAGGCGTCCCGGAAGAGGAAAGGACAGCGAGATTCTATTGCGCCTTGGCCCTCGCGTCACCCAACCAGGAAACGATTACGGTTTCGGGAACGATGGAAGGCTTGATTACAGAACAGCCTTCAGGAACGAATGGATTTGGTTATGATCCAATCTTTTTTGTTAAAGAACAGGGTAAAACAAACGCCGAATTGACAAAAGAGGAAAAAAACCAAATCAGCCACCGTGCCCACGCATTGAGGGCCCTAGATGAAAAACTTGATTTATTTCTAAAAAGGGAAGAAGGAATATGACGATGAAAGTGCTAATAATGAGTGACAGTCATGGCTTAACTCATGAAATAAGCATGATAACCGACCGTCATAAACAAGAAGTTGCTTCCATGATCCATTGCGGTGATTCAGAGTTGGAAAGAAATGATCCTCACATGGCGGATTTCTTAGCTGTTCGTGGGAATTGTGATCATGATTCGGCATATCCGACTGACATTGTGGAGAACATCGCAGGCAAGCGTTTCTTCATTACGCATGGACATCTCTATAACATAAAGATGACCCTGATGAATTTATCTTATAAAAGTGAAGAGGCCGAAGCGGATATTATTTGCTTTGGTCACTCCCACGCTGCAGGTTCCGAATCGATTGACGGCAAGCTCTTCATCAACCCGGGAAGCATACGCCAGCCGCGTGGACGAAAAGAGAAAACCTATGCCATTTTGGAAATGGGAACAGGCAAACTTGAAATCACCTATTATGACCTTGAAGGAAAAATCGTTGAAGAATTAAGAAATGCTTATCAAATGGAATGAATTCATGTATAATGAACAGGAAGCGTTTTTCCCCGCTTCCTGGTACATAAAAAAAGAAAAAAACTTTTTATGAAAAACCGTTGACTTTCTTTTGATATCCTACTATAATAAGAAGTGTCCTAAGGGAACAGTTAAGGTAATACATAAGTTTTACCGCAACTTATATCATAAATGTCTCAGTAGCTCAGCTGGATAGAGCAACGCCCTTCTAAGGCGTCGGTCGGGAGTTCGAATCTCTCCTGGGACACTAACTTGAAAAAGCCAAAACCTTTTAAGGTTTTGGCTTTTTTACTTTTTGCTTTAAGTGTGAACGAAAATATTGGATGAATATAGAAAGAATGCCTTTCGATTTGCATCCTTTGAACCATTAATGTTCCGTTTTGACGAAAAGAAGTTTTTTATTTCATATTTATCGCAGGTGGATGGTCTTTTTATGTCGAACTTGTTATGGATAAGGAGTTGTTTAAATGAATAAAGATAGATTGTTCAAGTTCATTCAAACTTCCACTCGGGGCAATTTCTTCTCAGTCGAAATATCCGAAGATGGAACTAAAGTAGTCCAATTAGCCAAAGAGTTAGAAAAAGAAGGAAGAATCAAGTTGAGGGAATGCACACGAAAAGATCAAAGTGTTTATCTGGAAGGAATACTTAAGTTTGTGCCTAGCTAATACTTAATGAGCTAACGAAGGACTTATACTACGAATTTCATATGCTCCATGGAAAAAAGGCATCCAACATTGGATGCCTTTTTCTATTTTAATCAAGTCCTATTTAATGTTTGAAGATTCTTTTTAATAGTTTCACGGTTTTTGATTATTGCCGTCTTCAATTCTTCAACGGGTGAACTTTTATCATCTTCTTCACTAAGTTGCTGCACACTTGATTGGTTTTGTATAAGTATTTCAATTGTATCCCGTAATTCTGGCAGTGATACCTTGAATTGTTCGGATAAATGATGTAATGCCTTATGTAAATCGGGGTTATGGATTGAAGGGACAATCCCTTCATGTTCATCTATCAATGATAATCCTCCTCTAAGCTTATTCGCGCTTTTATATAGCATATTATTGAGGGTAGATAATTATACAATGAAGGCTCTATTTCGACATGGGAAATTACACTCGTTAATCAATGGATTATATCGGCATAGTGCCATGGGATCATTGAACTTGGTTGAAATCAGTAAAAGCTCAATTCCCTGACTCCTCGCTTGCAAGGCCTGAATACTTTAGTGAAATTATAAATAAATCAGAAAAAACATTGACATATAGCAAACAAATTAATAATATGTTTATTATATTATAAACTTTACGGGGAAGTGTTTGTTTAATGAAGGACGCTGAAATGTTTTGGAGTGCATCTCAGGATGAGCTTAAACAAGGGTATAGCGAAGAAGGGAATCAATATATTTGTTTGCTATGCGGAAATGCAATTGAAAAGGGGATAGTATACCCGATAGATGGGGTTCTTTATGAAGCTGAGAGGTATATGCGAATTCATATTGAACATGCACACAGCTCCGTTTTTGAATACTTGATTGATCTCGATAAAAAACTTACAGGGCTTACTGATCACCAAAATCGTCTCCTTCGCCTTTTTTACCAGGGGAAGAATGATGCTGAGGTTCAGGAGGAAATGGGAATTGGAAGTCCTTCCACAATTCGGAACCATCGCTTTGTGTTAAAAGAGAAAGAGCGTCAGGCTAAGTTGTTTTTAGCACTGATGGAACTTTTGAAAGATAAAGATGAACATGCGCCGGCATTTATCCCCCTTCATCAAAAAGCAAGGATGGTCGATGATCGTTATAACGTTACCGAGGATGAAAAGATGGCTGTACTGAAAAAGTATTTCCCTAAAGGCAGTAAGGATGCATTAAAGTCTTTCCCGCCCAAGGAAAAACAAAGGCTGATGATTCTCCAAGAAATTATGAACCGTTTTGAAAATGAGCGAAAATACGAAGAAAAGGAAATCAATCAAATATTGGGTGCCGTTTATCATGATCATGTTCTTTTGAGGAGATATTTAATAGAATATGGATTCTTGGATAGAAAGCCTGATGGGAGCCAATATTGGCTGAAGAAATGATGACTGGAGGCAAGGAAGATGGATCGTAAAAAAGAATTGAAGCAATTATATAAAGAAACGAAAGTTGAAGCGGGTGTATACCAAATAAGAAATACGGTAAATAATAAAGTTTTTATCGGGAGCACCAGAAATTTAAAGACGTTGAAGGGTAAACAATTTGAATTGGAAGTGGGAACAAACACCAATAAAGTTCTCCAGGATGAGTGGAATCAATATGGGAAAGAGGCTTTTTCTTTTGAAGTACTGGAGGTAATGAAGCCGAAAGAAACAGGATTTTTCGATGCAAAACGGGAATTGAAAAAACTTGAAGATTTGTGGGTCGAAAAAATACAGCCATATGAAGAACGGGGATACAATAGAATGAAATCCAACTGACTTTTTTGAAGTTAATCTTTTGAAATTCTTCCGTAATTCCAGCTCTCGATTTAGCGTTTGTGCATCTCATCCCTTTATGGGAATGGGATAAATGAGGTATTATTGAATAAGATGGTAATATATTCAAGTGTTTCGCTTAGGAGGTGCTGGGATGGAAAATGAAAATGGATATCTAAGGGCGAAAAAAAGGGTGGAAAACCTTAAGGCATTCTACATCCATTTAACGGTGTATGTATTGGTGAATGTAATGCTTTTTGCCATTAACCTATTAACTGATTCTGGTTATTGGTGGTTCCTTTATCCCCTTGGAGGGTGGGGGATTGGAGTTCTGATACACGGCATTACTACCTTTGCAGATGGAAACTTCGGGTCTGAGTGGGAAGAAAGAAAGATAAAAGAATACATGGAAAAGGATAAAAAGAACGGCTGAATTTGGATATTTTCAAAACCGGGAGTCATTTATGGCTCTTTTTTTATGTGGAAAGATAATTATAGGATCTCACTTGTTGTTAGTTTTTAAATGGTTTAAGCTAGTAATGCGGGACCTGTTTGTAAAACAGAGGGGGAACCTGTGAAGGACCTTCACTAAATAATTAATAATAGGAGTTGCTAATGAAAAAAATAGGATGGGCCATAACGGGGATAGGGGCAATCATTGCACTGGGTGCCTTGCTTTATCCTCTGAATGTCATTAATAAAACACTATGTATATATTTTTTGCTTGGCGGTGCAGGGCTAATGTTTGTCGGGTCTATGATCAGGGCCTTTTCGCTTCTTAAGAGATGACTGATTAAAGAGTCTTTTAGTTACATAAATGATTGATCAAAAACGTTCAATTAGGGTGATGACATGGAGAAAAACCAATTGAAATATGCCCAGCAGCATCTGGCTAATGAACGCACCTTTTTAGCGTGGATAAGAACGGTGATTGCGATAGTGGGGGTTGGTTTTCTCACGACGAGCCTGCATTTTACGATAGGTGTGCATCGGGATGCCCGGATTGACTTGATCAGTATCGTACTGGGGATGTTTACATGTGCTTTGGGCCTTGTGATTACAGTACTGGCGACGTTCGGGTATCTGCAGAAGAAGCAACAAATCATTGAAGGGACGTTCCGGCCCTCGAGTGCACACGTAATTCTTATCGCTGTTTTTATGGTCATATTGTTATTGATGATCATTTTATATTTTGTTTTCATAAAAGTTTAAAAAACTGTCCTATCCTAAATAGGTCAGTTTTTTAGTTTCTACTATAATATACTTATTCTTACGTCATTACGGTAAGATTTCTTCCATTAATTAAAATGCAATCAAAAAACAGAAGCATGACATACTCTGAATTTCATTATGGTCATGAAGGAGTAATAAAAAACTTGTAATAAAAATCATGCAGTATCGTACACCTCAGCCTTAGTGAAACCTAGGGTTTTCAGGAATGATATGTCATCGGTCAGGAATAATTGATCAAGATTTCCTTATCATGTCTTATGCCTTCCTGAAAATATTGTTTATCAGCCGTTTTTTATTTGTAAATAAACTTCACATCAACAATGCTGGCTTTCACTCCATTGAATTTTGATCACGTTTTAAATATTTGTTTAATTTCCATTTTGTGAGATATGATAAAGGAAACTAAAAGGAGGTCAACAAGATGGTGGATATCAAAAAAGGTGAAAGTTCTTTTTTTGTCGAAGAATCTGGCGAGAAGCTAGCGGAAATCACATTCTTTAAATCAGGTGATGATGTAATCACGGTCGATCATACCGTAGTTTCTGACAAGCTTCGCGGACAAAAGGTAGGAAATGCCCTTGTTGAAAAGGTAATAGGATTCGCACGTGAGGAAAAACTGAAAATTGTTCCGGTATGTTCGTTCGTTCAAAAACAGTTTGAAAAAAATGCTGAATATGAGGATGTTTTGGCTAAATGAACCAGAGGGCTGGACACAGGGGGATGATATATTTCACCTGTGTTCGGCCCTTTTGCATTCAGGCAGGGGGTGTAAATGAATAAGGATTTTTTCATCAATCAGCCCCCTTCAAGTTCTTCCAGTTTAATAATATATAAAGCGCCTTTCCGTCTAGGACATTTTTGGCATTAAATATAGGGGAGGTGCCAGGATGGCTATCAAATTACAAACCCTATTGAATCGCGCAAAGGAAAATATGGGAAGTGGTATGAACCCGGTCGTGAACGAAGCGATACTTGAAGTGGTTAAATTGGCTTATGAAGTGGGGATATTTGTTCAAATCACGGCTGGTTATCGAAGCTTCTTGGAACAAAAAGAATTGTATGAACAAGGCAGAACGAACAAATCAAAACCAATCGTGACTTATGCGAGAGCGGGCCAATCCTTGCACAACTATGGACTTGCTGTAGATTTTGTCATTGTCAGTGATGACGGCAAGCGGGCATTGTGGACAGAGGACGAAAAGTGGACAAGGGTGGCAGCCATAGCGAAATCCCTGGGCTTTGTTTGGGGTGGGGATTTTGAATTGTTCCGGGATTTACCGCATCTTGGAATGTCGGGAGGTTTGTCCACGAGAGATCTTCAAAAGGGATTGAGGCCGAATCTTGTATCAAAAGTTACGTTTCCAAACCCTTGTCACAAAGGAGATTGACAGTGGGAAATGAAGCTGAAAGGAAAAATGGATGTTTCCACATGGTGAAAACATTACAAGTGACTTGAATAGTATGGGTAATACATGGATGGATACGTCAGTGGAGTTCCAATAATAAGTTATAAAAAATAAATGATGTACTTAACGTTTTAAAAATTAAAAATTGAAATAACTTTATTTTATAGAATGTGGTAATGATAGGTATGTAAGCGTATACAACAAATCTTTCAATTTAGAATTATCAAAAAATTCTTAAAAACCTGTTGACTACTACCGGAAATACGCGTAAGATAATCACAAATACAAGACATCAAACATAAGCGATACGAAAAATAGAATAATGCGAAAAGCATTGAAGAGGATAAGTAGTCTTTTTAAAAGTCATTTACAGAGAGCCGGGTTGCTGAGAACCGGTATTGTCCCGAAAGATGAACTCACCTTGGAGTTTCAGCTTGAACGTCAGACTAGTAGGGCTGAACGGGTGCGTACCAGTACCCGTTACCAAAACAGAGAATAGTGTAAACTATTCAAAGTGCGCATGGAGTTTCATGCGAAAAAGGGTGGTACCGTGGAGTGGCTCATCAAGCCTTTTCACCCCTTTAACTTGCTAAGTGCAAGTACATTTGGGGTGAAAAGGCTTTTTTGTATGCACAAAAAGCTGAAAATTCTGAATCTTGGGAAAATACTTAGAAGAAAAGCGAAGGAGGTCTTTACGAAATGACACAAAAATCAGTGGTAGCTGATCGGAAAAGTGGAAAGACACATTATAGTGGTGCAGAATTTCTGATGGATGCATTGAAAAAGGAAAATGTTGAAGTCATCTTTGGTTATCCAGGTGGTTCCGTATTGCCGATTTATGACAAGCTTTACAGTTCAGAGCTTTTTCATATTTTGACAAGACACGAACAAGGTGCGATCCATGCAGCGGAAGGATACGCCAGAATTACCGGCAAGCCGGGGGTTGTCATAGTCACTTCCGGACCAGGGGCGACGAACATTGTGACCGGTTTGGCCGATGCAATGATCGACTCTTTGCCGCTTGTGGTAATTTCGGGTCAGGTAGCTACCAGTGTAATTGGTACAGATGCTTTCCAGGAAGCTGATGTACTGGGGATTACTACACCGATTACAAAACATAACTATCAGGTGAGAAAGCCGGAAGACCTCCCGCGCATTATAAAAGAAGCTTTTTATATCGCTTCAAGCGGCCGGCCCGGTCCAGTATTAATCGATATACCTAAAGATATGGCCATTTTAGAAGGTGTATCGACGGATGTGGAACCGGAAATGGATCTCCCTGGTTATCAGCCGACGACCAAGCCTAATTACTTGCAGATCAGAAAGCTTGTTGAAGCCGTAAGTGGAGCGAAAAGACCGGTCATTCTTGCAGGGGCAGGTGTCCTGCATGCAAAGGCGTCCAATCTATTAAAGGACTATGTTGAGCAGCAAGGCATTCCAGTCGTCCACACTTTATTGGGTCTTGGAGGTTTTCCGGCGGAACATCCTCTCTTTATCGGAATGGGTGGCATGCATGGCTGTTTTGCAGGAAACATGGCGTTATCGAAATGTGATCTATTAATCAATATCGGTGCCAGGTTCGATGATCGATTGACTGGGAATCTAGCGAAGTTCGCACAGCATGCAACAGTGGCCCATATCGATATTGATCCAGCAGAAATAGGCAAAAATGTACCGACGAAAATTCCAGTCGTCGGAAGTGCTAAGGAAGCATTGACGGAGTTGATTGCACAAAATGGCAAGAAGCCGGAAATTGATGAATGGACCACACAGCTGGCTGCATGGAATGAAGAATTCCCATTGCGTTATACACATGAAGAAGGCGTCCTGAAACCTCAGCGGGTCATCCAAATGCTTCATGAAAAAACGAATGGGGAGGCCATTGTTACGACAGATGTTGGACAGCATCAAATGTGGGCAGCACAATACTATCCGTTTAACAAACCGAATTCATGGGTCACTTCCGGTGGACTGGGGACGATGGGCTTTGGCTTACCTTCGGCTCTCGGAGCGCAGCTGGCGAATCCGAAAGCGACGGTGCTTTCGATATCGGGAGATGGAGGATTCCAGATGTGCCTCCAAGAACTTTCGGTCATAGCCGAATTGAATCTGCCGATCAAAATCATCATCGTCAATAATGGGGCACTCGGGATGGTAAGGCAGTGGCAGGAACTCTTTCACGATAAACGTTTCTCACACAGTATTTTTCAATCGCATCCGGATTTCGTGAAATTGGCCGATGCGTATGGAATTCCAGGATACAAAGTGACGACAGAGGAAGAAGCAAGCAACTGCCTGGATGTAGCGTTGAAAACTGATGGTCCCGTGTTGATCGATTTCCGGGTAAAGCAAAATGAAAATGTCTTTCCGATGGTAGCACAAGGAAAAGGGCTTGATGAAATGGAAGGAGTTTAATCAATGAAGGGAATTCTTAGCCTCACCGTGAACAACCGTCCAGGCGTCCTGAATCGGATTACGAACCTGTTCACGAAAAGAAATTATAACATTGAAAGCATGGCTGTCGGTCCCTCCGAGCAGGCCGGCATTTCAAGGATGACCTTTGTGGTCGATGTTGATGACGAAGCTGTCGTGGAACAGATCACCAAGCAATTGAATAAGCAGATCGATGTATTGAAAGTAAATGATATTACGAATCAATCGATTGTGGCGAGGGAACTTGCACTCATTAAAATATTGGTGACTACACAGACCCGAGCCGAGATTTATTCAGTCATCGAACCCTTCCGAGCATCAGTTATTGATGTCAGTAAAGATAGCCTGACAGTTCAAATCACAGGGGAATCGGATAAAATCGAAGCCTTCATTGAACTGATCAAGCCATATGGCATTAAGGAATTGGCAAGGACAGGGACTGCCGCCATCCCGCGTGGAATGCAAATAGCACACGCTAAGAGCGCGACAATCGTATAAACAAAAAACAAAAAACAAAAAAACAAAAAAACAAAAAACAAAAAACAATGAAAAGAAAAGGGAGATGTAATTATTATGGCAAAAGTATATTATAACGCAGAGGCAAACGAGAATTTTTTCAACAATAAAAAGGTAGCGGTCATCGGATATGGTTCACAAGGACACGCACACGCACAAAACCTGCGTGACAGCGGTGTAGAAGTAATCATCGGAATCAGGAAAGGTAAATCCTTCGATAAAGCCGTGGAAGACGGGTTCAATGTTTACACAGTTAAAGAAGCAGCTGAACAAGCAGACGTAATCATGAACCTTTTACCGGATGAAACTCAGCCGAAGGTATATCAAGAAGAAATCAAACCGGTCTTGCGTGCTGGTCAAGCGTTAATGTTCGCACACGGATTCAATGTCCATTTCAATCAAATCGTTCCTCCGGCAGACGTAGATGTTTTATTAGTTGCTCCAAAAGGTCCTGGACATCTTGTTCGCCGTACATATGAACAAGGTGCAGGAGTGCCGGCATTGTTTGCCATCTATCAAAATGTTACGGGGGAAGCAAGAGAATTGGCACTTGCGTACGCTCGGGGGATCGGATCTTTAAGAGCTGGCGGTTTGGAAACTACTTTCCAGGAAGAAACGGAAACGGATCTATTTGGAGAGCAAGCCGTACTTTGCGGCGGATTGACTGCCCTTGTGAAAGCTGGATTCGAAACCTTGACAGAAGCTGGATATCAACCGGAAGTAGCATATTTCGAGTGTTTACATGAACTTAAATTAATCATCGACCTTATGTATGAAGGCGGTATGGAAAACATGCGCTATTCCATTTCTGACACAGCTCAATGGGGAGATTTCGTTTCTGGACCACGCGTTGTGACGGAAACTACGAAAGAGGCCATGAAAGCGATCTTAAAAGACATCCAAGACGGAGAGTTCGCTAAAGGATGGATTTTGGAAAACCAAGCGAACCGTCCAGTCTTCAATGCTATCAATAATCGTGAAAACCAACATCAAATCGAAGTGGTGGGTCGTGAATTAAGAAAAATGATGCCATTCGTAAAACCTCAACAAAAAGAGAAAGAAGTGGTAGCCGTTGCGAAAAATTAATATATTTGAAACCACACTTCGAGATGGGGAGCAATCCGCCGGTGTAAATTTAAATTTTACCGAAAAGCTTGAAATTGCTTATCAGCTTGAAAGATTGGGTGTTGATATTATCGAAGCCGGTTTTCCGGCAGCATCCAAAGGGGATTTTAACTCCGTACAGGAAATCGCGCGCAAAATTAAAAACAGCTCTGTTACGGGGCTGGCGCGTGCTGTAAAAGGAGATATTGATGCAGCTTGGGATTCATTGAGGATCGGTGCAGAACCAAGGTTGCATACGTTCATCGCCACTTCGCCCATTCATCGTGAATATAAGTTGAAAATGTCGAAACAGCAAGTGATTGAAAAGTCCGTTGAGATGGTCAAGTACGGGGCAGCACGTTTCCCGATCGTACAATGGTCTGCAGAAGATGCCAGTCGTACAGAACTTGACTATTTGGCTGAAATCGTTGAAGCGGTCATTCAAGCTGGTGCCAAGGTCATTAATATTCCAGATACTGTAGGATATGCAGCTCCAATTGAATACGGAAACATTTTCCGGTACCTTCGTGAACATGTTCCTTCTATTGATAAGGTTAGCTTATCTGCACACTGCCATGACGATCTTGGTATGGCAACCGCCAATTCATTGGCCGCCATCGAAGGCGGGGCTACACAAGTCGAAGGTACAATCAATGGCATTGGTGAACGTGCCGGAAATGTGGCACTTGAAGAAGTGGCTATGGCACTCTACATCCGTAAAGATTTCTATCAAGCGGAAACGGGCCTTGTATTGAATGAAATTAAAAGAACCAGTGATTTGGTCAGCCGACTTACCGGAATGCAAGTTCCTGCTAATAAAGCCATAATTGGTGCCAATGCATACGCACATGAATCTGGCATTCACCAAGATGGCATGTTAAAAGAAAAAACGACATACGAAATCATTTCGCCTGAACTCGTCGGAGTTTCGTCCAATTCACTTGTTTTAGGGAAGCATTCAGGACGCCATGCTTTCAAAGAAAGATTACAAGAGTTAAATTTTTCGGTTACGGATGAGGAGATGAACTCATTATTCGTTCAATTCAAGGAATTGGCCGATAATAAAAAGACCATGACGGATGAGGATATCGTGGCACTTGTGCTTGAAGAGAAAGCGACGGATATCAGTTTCTATGACCTGATTTCCTTACAGATTTCCCACGGTACACATCAGACGGCAACAGCGACGGTTACACTGAAAAAAGGCGATAATGAAGAGATTCAGGAAGCGGCAACAGGTGCAGGAAGTGTTGAAGCCCTTTATAACACGCTTGAAAGATGTTTGGGCAGCGAAATCAACTTGCTGGACTATCGGATTCAATCGGTAGGTGGCGGAATGGATGCCCTTGCCCAAGTTTTTGTGAAAATTGATTTTAATGGTGTGGAAACAAGCGGCCGCGGTCTGGATCAGGACGTCTTGGAAGCATCCGCAAAAGCGTATTTGAACGCTGTGAACCGAGTGATCATCATGAAGGAATTGGAAGAAAAAGCAGTATTACAATAGGAAGGGGAGATTTCGATGAAAAGGAATATTGCGGTGCTTCAAGGAGATGGCATCGGGAGAGAAGTAACAAGAGGCGCTGTAGAAATCCTCGAAGCCGTTGCCCAAAGATATGGACACGATTTTGAATTTCAATATGGTGAGATTGGCGGCGGGGCCATCGATAACACGGGTTCGCCCCTGCCGGATGAAACAGTGGAGATTTGTAAAAACAGCGATGCGGTATTATTAGGGGCCGTTGGAGGACCTAAGTGGGATGCCCAGCCTGCGCACCTAAGACCGGAACGAGGTTTGTTGAAAATCCGAAAAGATTTGAATCTTTATGCTAACATCCGTCCAATCAGCTACTATTCCAGCTTGTCGGAATCTTCTCCTCTTAAAAAGGAATTCATTGAAGATGTGGATTTCGTGATTGTCAGGGAACTAACTGGCGGCCTTTATTTCGGAAAGCCAAGTGAACGCGTTGAAAAAGAGGGGAAAGAGGCGGTTGTCGATACTCTTTTCTATCAGAAAAGCGAAATGAAGCGCATTATTGAACTTGCTTTTGCATTAGCATCGGATCGCAAGAAAAAAGTAACATCCGTGGATAAAGCGAATGTTCTTGAATCCAGCAGGATGTGGCGTGAAACGGCTGAAGAAATCGCCAAGGACTATCCGGATGTAACCCTTGAACACATGCTTGTGGATAATGCAGCCATGCAACTGATCAAAAACCCGAAACAATTTGATATTATCGTGACGGAGAATATGTTCGGTGATATTTTAAGCGATGAAGCATCCGTGTTGACTGGTTCGCTTGGAATGCTACCATCCGCCTCTATATCAACAAAAGGGCCTAACCTATATGAACCGATTCATGGCTCAGCTCCGGATATCGCGGGCAAAAACTTAGCTAACCCAATCGGGACCATTTTATCAGCGGCGTCCATGCTGCGTTTATCCTTTGGCCTGGAAGATGAGGCACATGCCGTTGAGCAGGCAGTGGAAGCGGTCCTTGATTATGGTTTGAGAACAGGCGATATCGCAAATGGCCAACCAAATATTACGTCTACTTCAGAGATGATTGCAGAAATAAAAGCAAATCTTTTAGACCAGGAAGCCATTTCCAACATCATGGGAGCTTACGCATAAACTTCTTTCACGGCCTAACATTAGGCCGTGTTTTTTAAAAAAATACAAGATTGATCGAGGTGGGATAAAGATGGGAAAGTCGATAATAGAGAAAATATGGGATCGCCATATTGTAAATGAAGAGGAAAATAAACCGGATTTAATTTATATTGACCTTCAATATATTCATGAAGTGACCTCTCCACAAGCATTTGAAGGATTAAGATTAAAAGGACGTGCAGTCAGGAGACCCGACCGTACTTTTGCGACAATGGATCATAATGTGCCAACCGTTAATCGTTATTTCATCGAGGATGATATTGCAAGGAAACAATTAGAGGCACTTGACCAAAACTGTAAGGAGTTCGGTATCCGCCTTGCTGATTTAGACAGCCCGGAACAAGGGATCGTTCACGTTATCGGACCGGAATTGGGTCTTACACAGCCAGGGATGACGATTGTCTGCGGTGACAGTCATACTTCCACACATGGTGCGTTTGGATCGATTGCGTTTGGAATCGGGACGAGTGAGGTTGAGCATGTTTTAGCCACACAAACCCTATGGCAAACAAAACCCAAAACATTAAAGCTTGAGGTTAATGGCAAGCTTGGTCACGGCGTGATGGCGAAAGATGTCATTTTATATGTGATTTCTAAATTCGGCGTCGATTTCGGTACGGGACACATCATTGAGTATTGTGGGGAAGTTTTCCGGGATATGTCGATGGAAGAGAGAATGACGGTGTGCAATATGTCGATCGAAGGCGGGGCAAGAGCGGGGCTGGTAGCTCCCGATGAAACGACTTTCTCTTATTTGAAAGGTCGTAAGTATTTGCCAAAAGGAGAAGAGTTCGAGCAATGTGTACAGGACTGGAAGTCACTTTCCAGTGATGAGGATGCTGTATACGACCAGGAAATCATTCTTGATGGCAGCCTGATTTCGCCTATGGTCAGCTGGGGTACAAATCCTGGAATGGCTAGCGGAGTGGACGGTAAAGTACCTACCTTCGCGGAAGATATCATGGATCCAAAGGAACTGAATCGTGCACTTGAGTATATGGGTCTTGAGGAAGGCATGCCGATTACGGATATTCCCGTTCAGCATGTATTCATAGGATCGTGTACCAATTCACGCATTGAGGACTTACGGCAGGCTGCAGAAATGATCGAAGGCCAGACTGTTCAAAAAGGAGTTCGGGCGATGGTCGTTCCCGGTTCACAGAGTGTTAAAAGGCAAGCGGAAGATGAAGGGTTGGATGAGATCTTCAAATCTGCGGGCTTTGAATGGCGCGAATCAGGTTGCAGCATGTGCTTGAGCATGAACCCTGATGTGGTTCCAGCCGGTGAGCATTGTGCCTCCACCAGTAATCGGAACTTTGAAGGAAGGCAAGGAGCTGGTGCCAGGACACATCTAGTTAGTCCGGCAATGGCTGCCGCGGCCGCCATTCATGGGAAATTTGTCGATATTAGGAATTTGAAAACGACTGAACAAGTCCATTAAGAATACAATTAACCGGAGGTGCAGAGGATGGAACCCATTACTATATATAAAGGAAGAGCGGCGGTACTTGACCGTAAAAACGTGGATACGGATCAAATCATTCCAAAGCAATTTTTAAAACGAATTGAGCGAAGTGGATTTGGTGAATTTTTATTCTATAACTGGCGTTTTGATGAAAATGGAAAAGAACGTCCTGAGTTTGAATTGAATCAGCCCCATAATCAAAACGCGTCCATTTTAATAGCCGGTGAAAATTTCGGCTGTGGTTCTTCGCGTGAGCATGCTCCATGGTCCTTGAAAGACTACGGATTCGATATCATCATCGCACCGTCCTATGCTGATATCTTTAAAAGTAATTGCATGAAGAATGGCATGGTCCCCATTGCTTTAACCCAAGCTGAAGTGAAGTATTTAATGGAGAGAGTGGCGGCACCTGACTATGAGTTGACGATTGACCTTCCCAATCAGACATTGAAAGATGGTCAAGGGTTTGAAATAAGTTTTGAAATTCATCCATATTGGAAGGAAATGCTCATTAAAGGCTGGGATGAAATTTCCATAACCCTTCAATATGATAAAGAGATTTCCGCCTATGAATCACAAAAAAAGGTTGTATCGAGCATTTAATTGAAGATGGTCATTTTCCCGTCCTCCTTTCATATTTGAAAGGAGGACGGGATTTTTTTATGGGAAAGCTTGAAATGGACGGAAAAGGCGTTTATTCTCCCATATAAAATTTTGTGTTTCCTGCTATTACATGCTAAACTGTTTTTCAAAAAGCGAACGGTGAGGCGGAAAATAGGATGGATAATGAGAACAACCAAAAGAAGGCTGGAGAAACCAAGATTATCGCCTTTCCAAATCTCGGTGAAAGGCTGATTGTAAAAGGGCTGGATGAGCTTGGAAACAGAAACTTTAAAGGAGCTGCACAGCTTTTCAGCCAAGCCAGGGAATATGAGCCCGAAAATGATGAGGTTTGCATGGGGCTAGTGGTCTCTCTAGTCGAACTTGAGCACTATGAGGAGTCAAAAGAGTTATGTATAGAGATGCTGAATAAAGGCATCGGCGACTATTTTCAACTTATCAATATCTATTTGATGGTCCTGCTGCAATTGGGCGAGCATCAGGAAATGGTCACGACGATCGAACTGCTATTTGAAGAGAGCCAAATTCCCTTTGATAAAGAGGAACATTTCGAAAAGATGCTTCAGTTCAGCAAAAGGGCCCTTGAGGATAAAAAAGAGGAAAAGGAAAGGCAAAATCAGCAGCTTGCAGAAGAATTGCAAGAGGATGATCTCTTTGAAGGGAAAACGGATAATGAAATGTTCTTGGTCATTTCAAAACTCACGAATATCAACATTCGACCATTCATCCCGCGAATCGAACAATTTCTACAAAGAGACGAGGGACACCCTTTCTTTAAAACGATGCTCCTTAACATCCTTATCGACCAGGAATATGCCGAGGAAGTGACACTAAGGAAATTCAATCAATCGAAGTCGGTCATACCAAGGGAATTGAAAAGTTTGAAGGAGACGGACTTCTATAAGACGGTAACCGGCCTGACAGAAGAGGAAATCAGTCAGGAAAACCCGAGCTTATTTGAAATGGTCCATAGTTTAATCGAACGTCATTCCTTTCTGTTATATCCTTTTGAACCCGGACCTGAAAGCTTGCCGGCTTGGGCAGCTGCCTACCATGCATTAGCGGAGGAATACATGACTGGGGAAGTTTTCGGGAGGGACTTAGCGGACCTTTATCTGGCTGATGAAGAAACAGTTGCGGATATTCTATCCTATTTAAAAGAAATTGAGGAAATTTCTTATCCCATTATTTAAGCTATTGCTGTTGTAACAGATTAAACCTGTGGTATAATGTAGTGGTTGTAATGTATAAATCGTCGAGTTTTGACGATTTCCCAATATTTTTTTTGGGTATATTTGAAGGATGACTTGTTAACACTTGCAAAGCATATTCATCCAATGCTTATTATTGAAGTATATAGATTTTTTGGAGGGAAACACATGTCTGTAAAATGGGAAAAACAAGAAGGTAATCAAGGCGTACTAACAATTGAAGTTGACGCTGCAAAAGTAAACGAAGGTTTAGACGCAGCTTTCAAAAAAGTAGTGAAACAAGTAAATGTACCTGGCTTCCGTAAAGGTAAAATGCCACGTCAAATGTTCGAAAAGAAATTCGGCGTAGAATCACTATACCAAGATGCGCTTGATATCATTCTTCCAGATGCTTATGCAAATGCTGTCGAAGAAGCTGGAATTCAGCCTGTAGATCGTCCAGAAATCGACATCGAGAAAATGGAAAAAGGCGAAAACCTGATTTTCACTGCAACAGTAACGGTTAAGCCTGAAGTTAAATTGGGAGATTACAAAGGTGTTGAAGTTGAAAAATTCAATACTGAAGTAACTGACGAAGATGTTGAAAACGAATTGAAAACATTACAAGAGCGTCAAGCTGAGCTTGTTGTTAAAGAAGAAGGACAAGCTGCTGAAGGCGATACAGTCGTTCTTGACTTTGAAGGATTCGTTGATGGTGAAGCATTCGAAGGCGGAGCTTCAGAAAACCATTCATTGGAAATCGGTTCGAACTCTTTCATTCCAGGATTTGAAGAGCAACTTGTTGGTCTTGAAACTGGCGCTGAAAAAGATATCGAAGTTTCTTTCCCTGAAGAATACCATGCTGCTGAACTTGCAGGTAAACCAGCTGTATTCAAAGTGAAAATTCACGAAATCAAAACAAAACAACTTCCTGAGTTGGATGATGAGTTCGCGAAAGATGTCGACGACGAAGTTGAAACTTTGGCTGAACTTAAAGAAAAAACAAAACATAAATTAGAGCATGACAAAAAACACGAAGAAGAAAACTTCATACAAAACACTGTAATTGGTAAAGCTGTTGAAGGTGCGGAAATGGACGTTCCTGAAGCAATGATTTCAAATGAAGTGGACCGCATGATGAATGAGTTCTCTCAACGCATTCAATCTCAAGGACTTAATTTGGAACTTTACTACCAATTCTCAGGTCAAGACGAAGAAGCTTTAAAAGCACAAATGAAAGAAGAAGCTGAAGGGCAAGTTCGTACGAGCCTTACTCTTGAAGCAATTGCTGAAGTTGAAAAACTTGAAGCGACTGACGAAGATGTGGAAGCTGAACTTGGACAAATGGCTACAATGTACAACATGGAAATTGACGCGATCAAACAAGCTCTTGGAAACTTAGAAGGAATCAAAGGCGATCTTAAAATTAAGAAAGCTATTGACTTCTTGGTAGAAAACAGCAAAACAGTTGACGCAAAATAATTTTTATAAATAAGTAGATTTAAATATTTCCTTTAAAAAAACAAGGCGCGAGTAATCGTGCCTTGTTTTATACATATTGAGAATTAGTGGGAATTTCAAATATCGGTTAGTTCCTGATTGATTTTTTTTGGATTTCAGTGTAGATTAGTTCTAATACCGCATATACATATTTATACAGCAAATCCTGATTTTAAAAATCAAAAGTTTTGGGCATACTGGTAAAGGGCAAATACATATTGATTGATTATTGTACTTATTTAACAACTCGGACGCGTGAGCATTTTTGTTACTAAACTTCCAAGAACATGATAAAATGCAAAACATACTAGGGATTTTGGAATGCTTAAGTAGATGTGTGCCTATTTTTTTTCATTCGATTGGGTACCGCTATGTAATAGAGTTGGAAGAGTATTTAAAGGGGTGAACGTACATGTTTAAATTTAATGATGAAAAAGGACAGTTAAAATGTTCTTTTTGCGGTAAAACACAAGAACAAGTCCGTAAACTGGTTGCTGGTCCAGGTGTCTATATTTGTGACGAGTGTATCGAGCTTTGTACGGAGATCGTCGAAGAAGAGCTGGGCACTGATGAAGAAGTGGAATTCAGGGATGTTCCTAAACCTATGGAAATCCGTGAAATTCTTGACGAATATGTGATTGGACAAGAACAGGCGAAGAAATCTTTGGCTGTCGCTGTTTACAACCATTATAAACGTATCAATTCCAATAGCAAAGTCGACGATGTGGAGCTTTCTAAAAGTAACATCGCCCTAATCGGACCGACGGGAAGCGGGAAAACCCTTCTTGCGCAAACATTGGCACGATTACTGAATGTTCCTTTTGCCATTGCTGATGCGACTTCATTGACGGAAGCTGGATATGTTGGGGAAGATGTCGAAAACATCCTTCTAAAATTGATCCAAGCAGCTGATTATGATGTGGAAAAAGCGGAAAAAGGCATCATTTATATTGATGAAATCGATAAAGTTGCCCGTAAATCGGAAAATCCTTCCATTACACGTGACGTGTCTGGTGAAGGTGTGCAACAAGCTTTATTGAAAATTCTTGAAGGAACGGTTGCAAGCGTTCCGCCTCAAGGTGGGCGTAAACATCCGCATCAGGAGTTCATCCAAATCGACACGACCAATATTTTGTTCATCTGTGGCGGTGCCTTTGATGGCATCGAACCGATCATCAAACGCCGTCTTGGTCAAAAAGTCATTGGTTTTGGCTCTGACGTGAAGAAGGATGATGTTGCAGAAAAAGAATTGCTTTCCAAAGTCCTTCCTGAAGACTTGCTTCGTTTCGGTTTAATTCCGGAATTCATCGGACGTCTTCCGGTAATTGCGACTCTTGAGCAATTGGATGAAGCTGCTTTGATCGAAATCCTGACAAAACCGAAAAATGCCCTTGTTAAGCAATATCAAAAATTGCTTGAACTAGACGATGTCGAATTGGAATTCGAACAGGAAGCGCTTAGTGAAATTGCTAAAAAGGCAATTGAACGTAAAACTGGTGCACGTGGCCTGCGATCCATCATTGAAGGCATCATTCTTGAAGTGATGTTCGATTTGCCTTCACGTGATGATGTTGCAAAATGTGTAATCACAGGCAGCACGATTTCAAAAAATGAATCTCCAAAGCTCGTCCTAAAAGACGGTACGACCATCAAAGGACAAGAAAAGAAGACATCTGCTTAATTAATAGGAAAAGTAAGACTGCCAGTTCATCCTGGCAGTCTTTTTCTTTTGTCTTTTTTTATGTTTATTGAAAAATTGTTGTTCTTAAGGATGAAAACCCCAAAATTTACAACACGAATTTCTTGGATAATATCGCCCTTCCAAAGGAGATACTAACAGAAATTACAAACTAGGAGAGTGCAGGAGGGAATACGATGAATTGGACAGGATTGGCGTTGTTTATCCAGCTGTTTTTTGGGATTATTATTGGATTGTATTTTTTGAACCTATTGAAAGGCCAGCGGACACAAAAAGTTTCCATTGACCGTGATTCACGTAAGGAAATGGACCAATTACGGAAGATGAGATCGATTTCGTTAACTGAGCCATTGGCTGAGAAGGTTAGACCAAGCTCATTTAATGAAATCATCGGTCAGGAAGATGGCATTAAATCTTTAAAGGCTGCTTTATGTGGGCCGAATCCCCAGCATGTGATAGTTTACGGTCCTCCAGGGGTAGGGAAAACAGCAGCGGCCAGACTTGTTTTGGAAGAGGCTAAGAAAAACGGGAAGTCCCCTTTTAAGAATTCGGCAGTGTTTGTTGAATTGGATGCCACTACAGCCAGGTTCGATGAACGGGGGATTGCCGATCCGCTTATTGGTTCGGTGCATGATCCAATTTATCAAGGGGCCGGGGCAATGGGACAAGCTGGCATTCCGCAGCCAAAGCAGGGTGCAGTCAGCAATGCTCATGGAGGCGTATTGTTCATCGACGAAATAGGGGAGCTACATCCAATACAGATGAATAAACTGTTAAAGGTATTGGAGGATCGTAAGGTCTTTCTGGAAAGTGCCTATTATCAAGAGGAAAACCAAAATATTCCCACTCACATCCATGATATTTTTAAAAATGGACTTCCGGCTGACTTTCGATTGATTGGAGCCACAACGAGAACGCCAAATGAAATCGCACCTGCAATACGCTCGAGATGCATAGAGGTATTTTTCCGTGAACTTGATCGGGAAGAAATAATCACCGTGGCTAAAAATGCATCAGATAAAGTGGAAATCACCATCAGTGAAAAAGGCTTGCATTCGATTTCGGATTATGCCCGAAATGGCAGGGAAGCCGTCAACATGATTCAGACTCTTGCAGGAATTTCAATTAATGAAAACAGGACTTTTATCAGAGAAGAAGATATAGATTGGATGGCACATAGCAGCCAACTGACCCAAAGAATGGACAGGAAAATAGAATCGAATTCTAAAATAGGCCTTGTCAACGGTCTTGCAGTCTATGGTCCCAACAGCGGGGCATTGCTTGAAATCGAGGTTACGGTCATGGCTGCCTCTGATGAAAAAGGCTCGATAAATATTACCGGCATCGTTGAAGAAGAAAGTATTGGCGGTGGTGGCGGCAAGTCGATTCGCCGTAAGAGCATGGCAAAAGGTTCGATTGAAAATGTCATTACGGTTTTACGGTCGATGGGAGTGCCTGCCGATCAATTCGATATCCATGTGAATTTCCCAGGCGGAAGTCCTGTAGATGGTCCTTCTGCCGGAATCGCGATGGCAACTGGCATATACTCGGCCATTTATAAAATCCCTGTTGATCACACAATGGCGATGACTGGGGAAATCAGCATTCATGGCGGTGTTAAACCGATTGGCGGTGTCATTCCGAAAATCAAGGCCGCAAAACTTGCCGGCGCAAAGAAAGTAATCATCCCAGCCGATAACATGCAGCCTTTGCTATCTGAAATCAAGGATATAGAAATCATTCCGGTTACGAATGTAAAAGAAGTGCTCGATCAGGCACTGAAAAAGGAAATGATATCGGAACAAATACTCACATCCTTGGACCTATCGAAAAAAGAAAGTGTATAAACGAAATGCCCCGGCTAAAATAGAACCGGGGCATTTTAAGGACCATATTGGAGTCCGTCTTAAACTTAAAGAAAAAATAAACACGTGTTCAGACGTGCTTTTTTATCTAATATTGGAGATAATAATAGCAGTCGAAACGTGTTAAGGTAAACGAATAGACACTTCTATATAAATAGGATAGAATTGTTAAAAGGTTGAGAACATGGGTAAATAGTTTACAACGACGATACTAATTAGATGGAGGTGTCAGGAAATGACTGATAAAGAAATCATCGTCCCCCTCCTGCCGCTTAGAGGACTGCTTGTATATCCAACGATGGTACTTCATTTAGATGTAGGCCGAGATAAATCGGTACAAGCCCTTGAGAAAGCAATGGTGGAAGACCATCTTATATTTTTGACGACACAACAAGATGTTTCGTTGGACGAACCAGGTGAAGAAGATTTATTTACAATGGGAACTTTAACAAAGGTAAAACAGATGCTGAAGCTTCCGAATGGTACAATCCGGGTGTTGGTGGAAGGATTGAACCGGGCAGAGGTCATTGAATTTTACGATTATGAGACACATTATGGTGCCAAGATTAAAATATATGAAGACAGTGATGAAAAGGATGCTGAACATCAAGCATTAATGCGCACACTATTGGATTATTTTGAACAATACATAAAAATGTCCAAGAAAATAACCGGTGAAACATTTTCTTCCACTTCCGATATTGAAGAGCCAGGGAGATTAGCCGATATAATCGCTTCCCATTTGCCTTTGAAATTGAAGGAAAAGCAAGAAGTGCTCGAGACCATTGATATGAAAAAGCGTTTAAGCCGTGTAATCGAGATCATCAATAACGAGAAAGAAGTTCTTTTCCTCGAGAAAAAGATCGGCCAGCGTGTTAAGCGTTCGATGGAACGGACTCAAAAAGAATATTATTTACGTGAACAAATGAAAGCGATCCAAAAGGAATTGGGCGATAAAGAAGGGAAGACAGGGGAAATTGAGGTCCTCAACGAAAAGATAGAAGAAGCGGATATGCCAGAGCACATCAAAGAAACGGCATTAAAGGAATTGGACCGTTATGAAAAAGTACCGTCCAGCTCAGCCGAGAGTTCTGTCATCCGCAATTATATCGAATGGTTGATCTCGCTTCCTTGGTCCAAAGCTACTAAAGATGACTTGAATATTCACAAAGCTGAAAAAATCCTGAACCGGGACCACCATGGATTGGAAAAGGTGAAGGAGCGGGTGCTTGAGTATTTAGCCGTCCAGCAATTGACCAATTCATTGAAGGGTCCTATCCTTTGCTTGGTTGGACCACCTGGTGTCGGGAAAACCAGTCTCGCTAAATCGATCGCGTCATCACTGAATAGGAATTTCGTCCGTATATCTTTAGGCGGGGTGCGTGATGAATCGGAAATCCGCGGACATCGCCGCACATATGTAGGGGCGATGCCGGGACGGATCATCCAAGGCATGAAAAAAGCTGGAACGATCAATCCTGTCTTTTTACTGGACGAAGTGGATAAGATGTCCAATGACTTTAGGGGAGATCCATCTGCAGCGATGCTGGAAGTACTCGATCCTGAGCAAAACCATAATTTCAGTGATCATTATATTGAAGAAACGTATAATCTTTCCAAGGTCATGTTCATTGCGACGGCGAATAATTTGGGATCGATTCCTGGCCCGCTTCGTGATCGTATGGAAATCATTTCGATTGCAGGTTATACTGAGATAGAGAAACTTCACATAGCCAAGGATCACTTACTGACTAGACAGTTGGAAAACCATGGTTTATTGAAGACACAATTGCAAATCCGTGAGGAAGCTCTTACCAAAATCATCCGTTATTATACTCGGGAAGCCGGTGTCCGTAGTCTGGAGCGACAGCTTGCAAGCATCTGTCGTAAGACTGCAAAAATCATCGTGTCCGGAGATAAAAAGCGGGTCGTCATTTCTGAAAAGAATGTCGAGGAGTTTTTAGGGAAAACCATGTTCCATTATGGACAGGCGGAAGTCGAGAACCAAGTCGGTGTTGCTAATGGTTTAGCATACACGTCGGTTGGTGGCGATACGCTGCAAATCGAGGTTTCCTTATCACCAGGTAAAGGCAAGCTTATCCTGACAGGAAAGCTTGGCGATGTAATGAAAGAGTCAGCCCAGGCTGCTTTCAGCTATGTCCGTTCAAAAACCGAGAAACTTCATATTGATACGAACTTCCATGAAAAATATGATATTCATATTCATGTCCCCGAAGGTGCCGTCCCTAAAGATGGCCCATCTGCAGGCATCACGATTGCAACAGCGTTAATATCGGCCCTAACTAATAGGCCGATCAGAAAAGAGGTAGGCATGACAGGCGAAATTACATTACGCGGACGGGTTCTTCCGATCGGCGGGCTTAAAGAAAAATCTTTAGCGGCCCATCGCGCAGGACTTACGAAAATCATCATCCCGCAAAATAACGAAAAGGATATTGATGATATCCCGGAAAGTGTCCGTAAAGCATTAACATTTGTTCCAGTTTCACACGTCGATGAAGTCCTTGAGCATGCATTGGTAGGTGTGAACGAATGAAAGTAACAAGTTCAGATATTGTCATCAGTGCTGTGAAGCCTGAACAATATCCCAATACTCCAATACCGGAATTTGCCTTGGCAGGCCGTTCCAACGTTGGGAAATCCAGTTTCATCAACAAAATGATCAATCGAAAAAACTTGGCGCGGACATCCTCTAAACCGGGTAAGACGCAGACCTTGAATTTTTATATCATAAATGAAGCACTCCATTTTGTGGATGTACCGGGTTATGGTTATGCAAAGGTATCAAAAACGGAGCGCGATGCCTGGGGAAGGATGATCGAAACGTACTTCACTTCCCGTGATCAGCTCCGCGCTGCGCTTCTGATCGTCGATTTGCGTCATCCTCCGACTAAGGATGATATCGCAATGTATGAATTCCTGAAGCATTATGATCTGCCAAGGATCGTCATTGCCACCAAAGCGGATAAAATTCCAAAGGGCAAATGGCAGAAGCACTTGAAGATCACGCGCCAAACGTTGAATATGGAAAGAGAAGATGAATTGCTTCTTTTCTCAGGGGAAACAGGAGAAGGTAAGGAACAAGCATGGGGCGTCCTTAAGAAATATATGTAAAAGAAAAGGGTATTCCGCATCTGGAATACCCTTTTTCATTATGGAATTCACATAAAATGCGAATCGGTCCATATTCACTTTTTTCGAACCAAAAAGAAAATGCCGATTGCCATCAAGGCAAATGGCCAAAACCTCTCGATGTTCGCCGTGCTTGTTTCAACAATCCCGAAAGACGTTGTGATTTTATCATAGAATAAGAAAAGGATCGAGATGATGAGTATTACCATCCCGTGAAACATTCCAGAATTTGTTTTACGTGCCCGAAGAATAAATCCCAGCGAGATGATTAAAATAAAGATACCTATATTGTCCGGCCAAATATCCAGGTTCTCGACAATGTGGAAGTGGGCCCCGAACCCCAGTAAGATGACGCCTGGCAGGATGGACTCATATTCATTACCGCTATAAGCCTGAATCAAGAAGGCGGCACCAACTATACATAATAAAGTGGGCCAGCTAAAAAAGCCTGGAAAGATCTCCATTTGGGAATGTTCAAGAAAAAAATAGAGTCCGAAACCGATTAAAACGATTCCAGGGAAAATACGCTGCGTTTTCATTTTATCCTCCTATCCAATTCGATTACTTGAAGTTTTTTGCCATTTTTGATATGGTACTTTTGTACACAATGTCGAAATATGTATGTAACTTACAAATCCCGCTTAGACACCTTTTGTAGCAATCAGGCGTTTTGGCTGTCTTTTCATGGTAGCATACGTTTTCATAAACTGTTCATATTATTTGCGTGAATCAATTTTAGTACATGGTATAATAAATTTACATGAAAAATTTTGGGGGTGCAAAACAAAAGGATGCATATTCTAGCGGTTGGTATTAATTACAAAACTGCCCCTGTAGAAATTCGGGAAAAACTATCGTTCAGCGAAGCCGAACTTGCCGAGGCAATGAAAGCTCTTAAAAATAAAAAAAGCATCTTGGAAAATATTATTATTTCAACATGTAACAGAACGGAGATATATGCGGTCGGTGACCAGCTTCATACAAGTAGGTATTATATAAAGGAATTTCTTTCGGAATGGTTTAATATCGATAAAGAAGAATTTTCTAAATATCTCTTCATTTATGAAGGCGATGGGGCTGTCGAGCATTTATTTTCTGTTACCTGCGGCTTGAATTCCATGATCCTTGGAGAAACTCAGATTTTGGGACAAGTACGTTCAAGCTATCTGTTAGGGCAGAAGGAAGATACGATCGGTACCGTTTTTAACCATCTCTTCAAGCAAGCCCTTACATTGGCTAAAAAAGCTCATTCGGAAACCGAAATCAATACCAATGCCGTTTCCGTCAGCTATGCGGCAGTCGAGCTTGCAAAAAAAATCTTTGGAGGCCTGAACGGCAAGAATGTCTTGATTCTTGGGGCCGGTAAGATGGGTGAGCTAGCCATTCAAAATCTTCATAGTAATGGAGCCGACAGCATCACAGTCATTAACCGCACCTTTCAGAAAGCGGTCGACCTGGCGGAAAGATTCAATGGTACAGCAAAACAGCTTCAAGAGCTGCAATGCGCTTTAGTGGAGGCTGATATCCTGATCACTTCCACTGGATCAAAAGATCTTCTCGTAACAAAAGAAATGATGTCATTCGTGAATAAGCTTCGTAAAGGCCGTCCTATTTTCATGGTCGATATCGCAGTGCCGCGTGACCTTGATCCAACATTGGGCGAGCTGGAAAATGTCTTCCTGTATGACATTGACGATCTTGAAGGGATCGTGCAAGCCAATATCGAAGAACGTAAAAAAGCTGCCGAGAAAATAGAATTGATGATCGAATCTGAAATTGTGGACTTCAATCAATGGATTAATTTGCTTGGTGTGGTGCCAGTCATTTCTTCTTTACGGGAAAAATCCCTTTCGATACAAAAGGAAACGATGGAAAGCATCGAAAGAAAGCTTCCGCATTTAAGCGAACGTGACAAAAAGGTTCTGAACAAGCATACGAAGAGCATCATCAACCAAATGCTAAAAGATCCTATTCTTTATGCAAAAGAGCTTGCAGATGAGCCGAATGCAAAAGAGCAATTAAATAATTTCGTTAAAATCTTCAATTTAGAGGAATTGATAGAAGACCAGCTGGTTGCGGATGATGAAAAAGAACTGAACAGTTCCAAGGCATCCCTATTGAATCCAGTTCCTGTCCAGTAATGAGGTAGATATGGAATTACTAATGACAAGATTGCATGAAGCCACTGTGTTGTTGTATGCCATCAGTATGCTTTTATATTTTATTGACTTCCTTAATAATAACCAGAAGGCTAATAAGGTCGCCTTCTGGTTGCTTTCTATTGTTTGGGTACTGCAAACAATTTTTTTGTTTCTGTATGTAATGAAAACGGGAAGGTTCCCGGTATTGACGATTTTTGAAGGCTTATATTTTTATGCATGGGTCCTCATATCGTTATCTTTGATCATTAACCGATTGCTAAGAGTCGACTTTACGGTCTTTTTTACGAATGTATTAGGTTTCATGGTTATGGCCATCCATACATTTGCACCTGTTCAGATAGAATCTCAAGTGCTTGCACAGCGTCTGGTTTCAGAGCTATTGCTCATACATATCACTTTTGCCATCCTATCTTATGGGGCATTCACGCTTTCTTTCGTGTTTTCACTACTCTACTTAATTCAATATGATCTGTTGAAACGGAAGAAGTGGGGGAAACGGCTGCTTCGACTCGGCGATCTAACTAAACTCGAGCAAATGTCTTATGTCCTAGCAGTAATAGGTGTTCCATTATTGGTGGTATCACTTATCTTGGGGATTCAATGGGCTTATATAAAAGTGCCTGGGGTATCCTGGCTGGATATGAAGATCATCGGCTCATTTATTTTGCTCATCGCATACAGTGTATTTTTATACTTGAAAATTCGGAAACAAATGTATGGAAGGACGCTAGCCTTTCTGAATATTGGATCTTTCATGATTGTGTTAATTAACTTTTTCCTTTTCGGAAGCCTTTCAACATTCCACTTTTGGAATACATAGGAGGAAACTATGAGAAAAATAATTGTCGGTTCTAGACGTAGTAAATTAGCGATCACCCAAACGAACTGGGTTATCGATCAACTTAAAGAGCTTGGGGTTCCATACGAGTTCGAGGTGAAGGAAATTGTCACAAAGGGTGACCAAATCCTTGATGTAACGCTTTCCAAGGTAGGCGGAAAAGGCTTATTCGTTAAAGAAATCGAACAAGCGATGCTGGATAAAGAAATTGATATGGCTGTACATAGTATGAAAGATATGCCGGCAGTGCTTCCTACAGGCTTGACGATTGGTTGCATACCGCCGAGGGAGGACCATCGGGATGCCTTGATTTCCAAGAACCATGAAACCCTTTCTGAACTGAAACCCGGTTCCATCATAGGTACAAGCAGCTTGCGCCGTGGCGCTCAAATTTTGGCTAGAAGGCCGGACCTTGAAATTAAATGGATTCGCGGGAATATCGATACCCGTTTGAATAAGCTGAAAACGGAAGATTATGATGCTATCATTTTAGCTGCAGCAGGACTATCAAGAATGGGATGGGAACAGGACATCGTAACGGAATTCTTAGATGAAGATATTTGCATTCCGGCAGTTGGACAAGGAGCACTTTCCATTGAATGCCGTGAAGATGACAAAGATCTGCTGGCAGAACTTGCGAAATTGACCTGTGAAAAAACGAAAAGAACGGTTGAAGCGGAACGTGCCTTTTTGGATAAAATGGAAGGCGGATGCCAGGTTCCGATTGCCGGATTTGCGGTAGCAAAAGATAATGGATCCGTTTCCTTGACGGCTTTGGTCGCTTCTCCTGATGGAAAGGTGATTTATAAAGAAATGGTCGAGGGGGCAGATCCCGTGACGGTTGGGCATGATGCTGCCAAGCAGATTAGTGAAATGGGCGGTAAAGAATTGATCGATCGCGTAAAAGAGGAGCTTGATCAGTAATGAAACCCTTTCAACCTCTTAAGGATTACCGGGTATTAATCACGAGAGGGAAAGGGCAGGCAGATGGTTTAAAAGATTCGATCGAGAAAAATGGCGGAACGCCGCTTCTTGTGCCATTGCTTGAGTTCACTCTTCCTGATCATATGGAAGAGGTTCATCAGCGTTTAGGTGAGTTGCTTACCTATGACTGGATCATTCTGACAAGTCAAAATGGGGTGGATTTCTTCTTTAAGCTTCTTGGTAAACTGCCTTTAAAGCTTCCGAAAATAGCCGTTATCGGCTCCAAAACAGAAGCGGCCCTGAAACGGCATGGGTATAAGGCGGATTTCGTGCCAGCTCAGTTTGTTGCTGAAGGGTTTGTTTCGGAGTTCATGACCTTACTTGATCCCGGGTCACGCGTGTTGCTGGCAAAAGGAAATCTCGCCAGGGCGGTTATTGCGGAGGCAATCAATGAAGGTGGAGCATCGTGTGATGAAGTGATTATTTATCATACCGTGCTTCCTCGAAGCAGTGAAAAAAAACTCGTGCAACTTATAACGAATCATGAAATCGACGTCATAACCTTTACGAGTTCTTCGACGATCCATCATTTTTTGCAGATTATGGAACGCTGTGAGTTGGATACATACATAGACCGGATCATCATCGCATGCATCGGACCGATTGCCGCTAAAACGGCTGAAAAACATGGGCTATCCGTCGATGTTTGTCCAGATGTTTATACGACGGATGCCATGGTTGCTGATTTAATACGCTTCATCGTGAAAAGAAATAATAAGGGAGGAACTTTAAAATGAAAAACATTCCATTCAATCGCCACCGTCGCTTGCGTGCAAGTGCTGGCATGAGGGCTTTAGTCCGTGAAACACAATTGCATAAAGAGGATTTGATCTATCCGATTTTCGTCATCGACGGTGAAAATGTAAAAAATGAAATCAACTCGATGCCGGGTATCTATCAGTTATCCATGGATAATCTGGGAGCGGAAATGGATGAAGTCGTGAGTCTGGGCATAAAGTCAGTCATTTTATTCGGTGTCCCTTTTGATCATGATAAAGACGAACAGGGCACAGGTGCTTTTCACCATAACGGACTTGTGCAAGAGGCAACCCGCTTTATCAAAAAACAATATCCTGAAGTCATTGTCATTGCTGATACCTGCCTTTGTGAGTATACAAGCCATGGACATTGCGGGGTCGTTGAAGGGGAAAAGATCCTGAATGACGCTTCTCTTGACCTTCTTGCCAAAACGGCAATCAGCCAGGCTGAGGCCGGTGCCGATATCATTGCCCCTTCCAATATGATGGACGGTTTCGTTGCGGCCATCCGTGCAGGTCTGGATGAAGCGGGCTATGAAGATATTCCGATCATGTCCTATGCAGTGAAATATGCCTCGGCTTTTTACGGTCCATTCCGAGATGCTGCGAATGGTGCACCACAATTTGGCGACAGGAAAACTTACCAAATGGATCCCGCCAATCGCCTTGAAGCATTCCGTGAAGCTGAATCCGATGTTGCTGAAGGTGCGGATTTCCTAATCGTAAAACCAGCCCTATCCTACATGGACATCATCAGGGACGTTAAGAATAACTTTAATCTCCCGATTGTTTCCTATAATGTCAGCGGTGAATACTCAATGGTTAAGGCAGCTGCCCAAAATGGCTGGATTGATGAAAAAGCGATAGTGATGGAAATGCTGACAGGCTTGAAACGCGCAGGTTCCGACTTGATCATTACGTATTTTTCAAAAGAGGTAGCACGCTGGATAAACGAAGATAATCAAGGATGATGACAAATAAAACCTGTAATGGAAAAGGGGATTGAATCATGCGGTCATATGAAAAATCGAAAAAAGCGTTTGCCGAAGCAAAAGACTTGATGCCAGGCGGCGTGAACAGCCCGGTACGTGCCTTCAAATCTGTGGACATGGATCCAATTTTCATGGAACGCGGAAAAGGCTCAAAAATGTATGATATCGATGGGAATGAATATATAGACTATGTTCTTTCATGGGGACCGCTTATCCTGGGTCACACGAATGACCGTGTCGTGGAATCATTGAAAAAGGTAGCGGAATCAGGTACAAGCTTTGGAACCTCTACACTGATTGAGAATGAACTGGCTAAGTTGGTCATTGAACGGGTGCCTTCGATTGAGATGATCCGGATGGTATCTTCAGGAACCGAAGCGACGATGAGTGCCCTAAGGTTGGCGCGAGGCTTTACAGGCCGGGATAAAATCCTGAAATTCGAAGGTTCTTATCATGGGCATGGCGATTCATTGCTAATCAAAGCGGGATCCGGTGTTGCAACATTAGGTTTACCTGATAGCCCGGGAGTACCGGAAGGCATTGCGAAAAATACGATTACCGTACCATATAATGATCTTGCTGCAACCAAATATGCGTTTGAACAATTTGGCGAAGACATCGCCTGTATCATCGTAGAACCTGTTGCGGGGAACATGGGCGTCGTTCCGCCACAGCCAGGTTTCCTCGAAGGCTTACGTGAAGTGACGACCCAATACGGTGCTCTATTGATCTTTGACGAAGTGATGACCGGGTTCCGTGTCGGCTATAATTGTGCACAAGGCTATTTTGGCATCGTACCGGACCTGACTTGCCTTGGGAAAGTAATTGGCGGTGGCTTGCCGGTCGGAGCTTTCGGAGGAAAGCGCGAATTCATGGAACGAATCGCCCCGAGTGGGACAATCTATCAAGCAGGAACATTGTCAGGTAACCCTCTGGCCATGACGGCTGGTCTTGAAACGCTGAGCCAATTGACTCCAGAATCTTATGAAGAGTTCACCCGAAAAGGTGATATCCTCGAAAAAGGCATTGGAGAAGCAGCAGAAAAATACGGAGTTCCCCATACATTCAACCGTGCCGGTTCCATGATTGGACTTTTCTTTACAAATGAAGAAGTCGTAAATTATGATACAGCAAAAACATCCGATCTAGAGTTCTTTGCTTCTTACTATAGGGAAATGGCGAATCAAGGCATCTACTTGCCGCCATCCCAGTTTGAAGGTTTATTCCTATCAACAGCACATAGTGATGAAGATATCGAAAAGACCATTGAAGCGGCAGAACAGGCCTTTGCAAAATTAAAAAAATGATGCAAAAAAACTTTCTGGCTAATTAAGCAATCATAAATATTAAACAGGCTACCATTTTCCAAAAAACTTTTGGAGAATGGTAGCCTGTTTTTTTGTATTCAATCAGTAAGCGGAAGAATGCTGATTAAAAGTTGAAGGCCGAATAAAAGGGTGGTAGGACGGAATAAAAGATTGAAGGCTGAATAAAGGATGATAGGACGGAATAAAAGGTTGAAGGCCGAAATAATAGGGAGATAGGACGGAATAAAAGGTTGAAGGCCGAAATAATAGGGAGGTAGGACGAATAAATAGATTGAAGGTCGAAATAAAATGGAGATAGGACCGAATAACTGGTTTTAGGACCAAATTTAAATGGTTTCAGGCCGATTGCATTGATCCAATTCTACATTGATTTTAGCCTGGGAAAATAGAATCTCCTCCTTTTTAGTGGTTCAGGATAAATAAGATCTGGATGGCGGCAAATGAAATTAAGGAATAATCATCTTCCTACCTTCATAGATTGATAATGGTATAGGTACCGTTTCCTGAAGCTGAAAGGAGGAGTTGTCTTGTCGCAAGAAAATGAATCGTATTTACGATTTTCTTTAGAGGAATCCGTTTGGTTCCAGAAGGGACAGGAAGTGGCTGAGCTCTATTCCATTTCCCTGGATCCGAATGTGACGATTCAAGAAAGTGATCAATATGTTTTTATACGAGGCTCGTTAGATTTATGCGGTGAATACAAAGACTCGCAAAATGGTGAGGAAGAGGAGTTTTCGCAGACCTTTTTGCCAAAATCCGTTCAAAAGGTCGAGAGGCATCCCAATGGACTTAATGAGTTCACACACCGTTTTCCGGTTGATATAACGATTCCGAATAATCGGATTGCCTCATTAGAGGAGATTGATGTCTCGATTCAAAGCTTTGATTATGCCCTGCCTGAGCATAACTGTTTGAAATTGCAGGCGGATTTGTTGATAACCGGAATCTATAATGATTCATATGTGGAACAACGGTTCGATACGGAGCAGGAAGTTGGGGAAACAGAGGGAGAAGAAACGGATGGGGAAAATGAGTCATACATTCCTTATGCGGCTGCAGTGCCGCCAATCCCGGATTTTCAGCCTGTTTTCCGTGATGAGCAGGAGGAAGAGTTATACACGCCTTTTTCTGCAGAGGCAAGACGAGTATCTGAAGCGAACGAAGAAGAAGAAGAGGAACCAATCTATTTAAGCGATCAGCATAATGCCCCAGTTTTTGAAATTCCCGTTTCACCATATCCTGAAGAGGAGGAGTGGGAAACGGAAGTGCACAGACAGGAAGATGCTGAAGCTGTAGAGGAAGAAGTGAATTTTATAAGTGATCAGCCTGACTCCACAGAGGAGGTACCTGTGTCATTCGTGGATGAGGAGAAACTGGAGGAAGAAGTAAGTAGGCAGGATTCCATAGTGGAGACGGAGACTCCTAGAGTGACTTTGAAAGAAGAAGTGGTAGAAGAGCCTCATCAAGATAGCCCAGTTTCAAATCTTGAAACCGAGGACGTCATCCGGCAGGAAGAAGATGACGTTGTAACGGGACCTATCCTAAATGAACATGTGAAGGTGGAACAGGAAGAGGAGTCCAATTCATCCATAAGCGATCTATTCAAAAAGAGGGAAAGACCAGCGCCCCCAGCCAAGGAAGTCAAAAATTTCAAAGGCAGGAAACAAGCAGCTGAGCGTGATGATAAAGATACGGCTGATCATGATGAAAAGCAGCTTTCCATCATGGATTTATTCGGACGGAAACAAGAAGAAGAACTGGTAAGGATGAAGGTTTGCATTGTCCAGCAAGGGGAAACGCTTGATGACTTGGCTCAACGTTATGATGTTACGGTTCAATCCATACTTTTCAGCAATGAATTGGAGTCGAATCAAAACGTCCATGAAGGGCAAGTCATCTATATACCGAAGGCCGTTGTATATAAGAATTGAACAGGACAGAGAGCAGAGCATATGGTCTGCTCCTGTTTTTTACTAGGGTAAAGTTGTTGAACGGCGTTAGAGCAGCCTGATTGGTCACTGGACTTTGGTGACTAGAGGAATTGGATTGAGTTTTTTTAGAGAAAGTGAGTGAGTCTCGTGAGGGAAAACGAGAATCAGCAGCCTGCTAATCGGGATCTTGACACGGAAACCGTCTTGAAGGAATATGCCATGTATGTACAATATATTGAGGATTTCGGGCGTGTAAAAAAAGTATACACTGATCGCGGTACATTTGCCTTGAAATCGATTTTACCGCATAACGGCATTGATTTTATAAAAAATGTTCAAAAACTGTACCATCGCGGCTATAACAGGATCGTTCCCATTTATCAAACGATGGATCAGCGTTACGCCGTTCTTCATAATGGACGTTTGTATTACCTGATGCCCTGGTTGAATAATGAAGGGGACGGGGAGCGCGTTGAAAAGCATAAGCAAATGTTCAGGGAGCTTGCCCGGATGCATACGCTGTCCGTTAGGGAAATACAGGTGGATCCAGAGGAACGGGAAGCCCATTATGAGCGGACGCTTGATGCCTGGAATAATGAGAAGGACTTTATGGATGAGTATATTGTCAGCTGTGAAAAGAAGTGGTATATGTCTCCAGTCGAAATGACGGTTTGTTCTTTCTACACTGATATTTCACAGGCACTGAAGTACTCGATCAAGAAGTTTGAAACTTGGTATGAAAAAACGAAGGAAAGTGAAAAGGTTCGAACCGTGGTCACGCACGGAAAGGTCTCTTTGAAGCATTTCGTTTATGACGAACGCGGATATGGCTACTTCATCAATTTTGAGAATTCGAATACGGCACCGCCTCATTTCGATTTACTGCCATTTCTCGTTAAGTCGGCCAGGACCTATCCTGTCCAAAGCGATGACTGCGTCGACTGGCTATATAACTATTTTCGTTATTTTCCTTTGAAAGAAGAAGAATTGCTGCTCATGCAAAGTTATCTGGCTTTCCCTGGATCAGCTTTGGAATTAGTGAAGGGTTATTCCGATGGCAGGGGACATCGTTCAGAGCTTGATAATGTTACTCAACTGCAGCGGCAATTTTGGCTACTGAAGAATATTGAGTATATGGTGATGAAAATCGAAGAGATCGAACAGCAGAAAAAGGCGGCTGCCGAGGCTGCCAAAGAAGAGCAATCACCCCCAAGCTAAATATACATGATTGGATCATCTCCAGTCATGTATATTTTTTTGCTGTAAGGGAATAATTAAATCCATTCGAAATACAAAGACATGGCCAAGAAAATAAAGGCGATTAGCAGGAGCATATCGAAGAAAGTAGGGAAAATCAGCGTACGCAATCCTTGGAATACGACAAAGGGGATGATGAACTGCTGGCAAACACCCCGGAATTTTTTCATCCAAGGCGGTAAAGTATAGGGGGTATATCTTCGCTTCATATTATTACCTTCCTTTTTAGGGCTTCTTATATTCTATGGGCGGGTAGTGGAAAAGGTGAAAAAACGGTCACATTCACTGTTCCTGGAGGATAAAATAAAGAAAATGGCCGGGCAGCGGGATCGAATGCATGTAATGGAATGCTTCCTAAAGAAAGAAAGCGAAAAGATGATTGACTGGAGCCCCATATTTTTTGTACTATATACTATATGCATTCAATGATTTTACATATGAATATAAATCAATGCAAAGACCGGAAATAGTAAGATGAAATGCACTTTTCAGAGAGGAAACCAATTGGTGCGAGGTTTCCAGGCAGCAGCATCCGAAGTCGTCCGCGAGCAGTTTTCGTGAAAGATCTTAAGTAGCGAAGGCCGGTGAAGAGCCGTTATCCGATTTGAGAGCCGAAAGAGATTTTTTACTTTTTCGGAAAAAAGGTGGCACCGCGAACAACTTCCTTCGTCCTTTTGTGATGATGGAAGTTTTTTTTATGCCCAAATAAGGAGGAAATGATATGGAAGAGAACCAAATTTCGATGCCGACTAAATATGATCCGCAGACGATAGAGAAAGGCCGCTACAAATGGTGGCTTGATGGGAAGTTTTTCGAAACGACGGGTGACGATAAAAAAGAACCATACACGATTGTCATCCCCCCGCCGAACGTGACTGGTAAGCTGCATCTTGGCCATGCATGGGATACGACACTTCAAGATATATTGACACGCATGAAAAGGATGCAAGGCTATGATGTTTTATGGTTGCCGGGCATGGATCATGCCGGTATCGCCACTCAAGCGAAAGTTGAACAGAAACTTCGTGCGGAAGGCGTGAGCCGTTATGACCTTGGACGTGAAAAGTTCGTGGAAGAGACATGGAAATGGAAAGAGGAATACGCGAGCCATATCCGTGAACAATGGTCAAAGCTGGGTCTTGGACTTGATTATACCCGTGAGCGCTTCACTCTTGATGAAGGGCTTTCAAAAGCAGTGCGCGAAGTGTTCGTTTCGCTTTATAAGAAGGACTTGATTTATCGCGGCGAATACATCATCAACTGGGATCCATCAACGAAAACGGCGTTATCCGATATCGAGGTTATTTACAAAGATGTACAGGGTGCATTTTACCATATGAAATATCCGTTAGTTGACGGATCAGGTGAAATTGAAATAGCCACCACCCGTCCGGAAACGATGCTTGGCGATACTGCGGTTGCTGTACATCCTGAAGATGATCGGTATAAACACTTGATCGGCAAAAAGGTTCGCTTGCCAATTACAGGCCGGGAAATCCCGATTGTCGGTGATGACTATGTCGATATGGAATTCGGTTCAGGCGCGGTTAAGATTACTCCTGCTCATGATCCGAATGACTTCGAAATCGGGAACCGTCACGATTTGGAGCGCATCCTTGTCATGCATGAAGATGGCTCGATGAATGAAAAGGCCGGTAAATATGAAGGTATGGACCGTTTTGAATGCCGTAAACAAATCGTCAAAGACCTTCAGGAAGAAGGAGTACTCTTCAAAATCGAAGATCACCTTCACTCAGTCGGTCATTCAGAGAGAAGCGGTGCTGTTGTTGAACCATATCTATCGACTCAATGGTTCGTAAAAATGCAGCCTCTAGCTGATGCATCCGTTGATCTTCAAAAAGGATCCGATGAGGAAAAAGTTCATTTCGTACCGGATCGTTTCGAAAAAACGTATCTCCGTTGGATGGAAAATATCCGCGACTGGTGCATTTCCCGTCAGCTTTGGTGGGGTCACCGCATTCCAGCCTGGTACCATAAAGAAACAGGTGAAGTGTATGTAGGACATGAAGAGCCTGCGGATGCTGAAAACTGGGAACAGGATACAGACGTTCTGGATACATGGTTCAGCTCGGCTTTATGGCCGTTCTCGACTATGGGTTGGCCTGACAAAGACAGCATCGATTTCAAACGATACTACCCAACAGGAGCGCTAGTGACAGGCTATGATATCATTTTCTTCTGGGTTTCAAGGATGATTTTCCAAGCACTTGAGTTCACGGGCGAACGTCCATTTGAAGATGTACTGATTCACGGTCTTGTTCGTGACGAACAAGGACGCAAGATGAGTAAATCGCTTGGTAACGGTGTCGATCCGATGGATGTCATCGATCAATACGGTGCCGATTCGCTGCGTTACTTCTTATCAACGGGCAGCTCACCAGGTCAGGACCTTCGTTACAGCACGGAAAAAGTGGAAGCGGTTTGGAACTTCTCCAACAAAATTTGGAACGCATCCCGTTTTGCATTAATGAACATGAATGGCATGACGTATGACGAAATCGATTTAAGCGGTGAAAAATCTGTAGCCGATAAATGGATTTTGACACGTTTGAACGAAACGATTTCAAACGTGACAAGACTCGCTGACCGTTATGAGTTCGGTGAAGTCGGCCGTGTGCTTTACAACTTCATTTGGGATGATTTCTGTGACTGGTATATTGAAATGGCGAAGCTTCCGTTATATGGCGAAGATGAAGCGGCTAAGAAAACGACGCGCTCGATCTTGGCTTATGTACTGGATAATACGATGAGATTGTTGCACCCGTTCATGCCATTCATTACCGAAGAAATCTGGCAGAACCTTCCGCATGAAGGTGAGTCGATCACTGTTGCCGCTTGGCCGGAAGTGAATGAAGGATTGACAGATACAGCTGCAGCCGAGGAAATGAAGCTGCTTGTTGAAATCATCCGCGCCGTCCGTAATATCCGTGCTGAGGTGAACACGCCGCTAAGCAAAAAAATCAATTTGATTTTAAAAGCGAAAGATGAGTCCATCTTAGAAACGTTACAGAAAAACAGCAGTTATATCGAGCGTTTCTGTAATCCTGAACAATTGACGATCGGTATCGAAGTCGAAGAACCTGCTCAAGCCATGACAGCTGTCGTAACTGGCGTAGAACTAATCCTTCCGCTGACAGGGCTGATTAATATCGACGAAGAAGTGAAACGTCTTGAAAAAGAACTCGACAAACTTAATAAAGAAGTTGAACGCGTACAGAAAAAATTAGGCAATGAGGGCTTCGTTAAAAAGGCGCCGGCAAGCGTCATTGAAGAAGAACGTGCCAAAGAAAAAGACTATAGCGAAAAACGCGACTCTGTGATCCACAGGATCAGCGAACTGAAACAACTGTAAAACAAAAGGATGAACCAGCTAATATGCCGGTTCATCCTTTTTTGTGTTGGACGACATTGATTCGAAAATCAAATGTTCCGTTAGGAGGATAGACTTTCTTTTATGAATGTAAGGTACTCCGATACGATATTGATGTCACTTAGTGCACTTAATGTCCGGCTGCCGACTACATCCTCGATTTCGTTGAGCATGAGGCTGCCATCCTCGGCAAATATGAAATCGATCCCGACCAGACCGAAATCAAACGCTTCGATAACTCTTTCTACAAGGGCTAAATCGGAAGCGGTCAGCTCATATATGGAAGCCGATCCCCCTAGCGTATAATTTGCCTTGAAACTTGAAGTGGATTCCCTAATTACAGCAGCCTTCACTTTTTTACCAACTACAAAAACGCGGATATCCTTTCCGAATAAGCCGGGTTTTTGGACAATCCAATTTCCGTCATTCAGTTCGGCCAAATCATCGGCATGCTCGATTAAATATACTTGTTTCCCGCCGCGGCCACGCGTTTCTTTAGCAATGAAAGGGAACTCCATGTCATCGGCATTCGGCTTTCCGTTGCAATATATGGTATCGGCCATTGGAATTCCCATCGAGGCCAAATATTGATGCGTCCTTGCTTTGTCATTCGCGATTTCCGATACGAATGAGGAGTTAAAGCAGGCAATCCCCATTTGCTCCAGTTGCCTTGTTAGAAAAGGATCGATGGCCCGGACGATAGCAAAGTCTGGCAATGCAATTGGCTGAGCTGCATGTTCCACGTACAATTCGTTGGAACGATGACCGATTCTAAGGTCTTCCCGATGGTAAAAGTGTAAATCAAGATCAAGCTTACTGGCTTCGTCAAGCATCCAATCTATGTATCCTTGATTTTTCACGGCATCCTCACGGTTATAAATCAACCAACCTACTTGTTTTTTCATCAGATGCACTTCCCTTTCCTAATTTGTTCAAGATATAATCGAACATGCTCTCAGCGATGTTGATGCCAGTACATTCATAAATATTTAGTAAATGCGAATTCGAATTCACTTCGCACAAAAGCGGACCCTCTTTACCGAACAACAAATCGACGCCAGCGAAGTCGGCGCCTAGTATCTCCGCACAACGGATGGCAAGTTGTGCTTCTTCCCTAGTGGGTGTATAGGGGGCAGCCTGACCACCGACAGTCATATTAGCTCGGAAGTCGTTCTCGGAATGGCGTTGCATCGCTGCTATGACTTGATTGCCGACGACATTCACACGAATATCCCGTCCTTTACTATGTTCGATGAATTCCTGAATGATAAATGGTTTGTGGCCAAGAATACGGATGGTCTTTAGTAACTCATCCTCTGTTTGGATCAAATATACTTGTTCCCCAAAAGAACCGTATGCTTCCTTAACGATAAGTGGATACCCAAGTTCAATACCGATTTGTATGAAGGCATCCATATTGACCCTTTCAATACCTTCGTACGTGAAAGGTGGAAACAAGGTTTTTGGCATCGGTATGCCATGACTGGCCAATGCTTGATGTGTTTTTGCTTTGCTGTCGCAAATATCGATTGCCGTGCTGCTGTTATATACGGGGATGCCGAGCAATTCCAAATGGCGTGCCAAATGAATGTCTTTATCCATGAACAGAACAAAATCAGGCAGCTTATCAAAGGCTCCTTTAATTAGCGGCACTCCTTTTTCGATTATGGGAATAAGATCTGAATTGCGGATAAGGGTTGCTGTGATCTCTTTCCTTTCAGCCGCTTCTTTAATGAAGAAAGCTAAACTGGAAAACTTATCATGCTGTAAATAGCCGTTAACGACAATCCAACAGTGGAGATCTGAAGGTTTCATGGTAAAACACTACCTTTCATCTAGGTTAATCGTTCATATATTGATAAAATAATCTTAACGCATAAGAGCGGTATAAAGAAAGAGGAGGCTCAATGATTAATGGTAACAACCATGAAAGACATCAATCATTTTTTTGAACGGCGCCAAGTTCAATTGGGCATGAATTTTGGCCTATCACGGATGGAAACATTGTTAACTGAATTGGGTGACCCCCATAAGGCGCTAAAGTATATTCACATTGCAGGATCAAACGGGAAAGGATCAACCTTGCAATATATTAAAGAAATCCTTCTTGCTGAAGGGATTCGGGTCGCTTCCTTCACTTCACCATATTTAGTGCGGATGAATGAACAGCTGAAGATAAATGCGGATGAAATAAGTGATAAGGATTTTATCGCTGCCTTCCGCGAGCTGTGGCCGTTCATCCAAGAGATGGACAGTAAGGGGGATGGTCCCACTCAGTTTGAAATATTGACTGCGATGGCATTCTCTTATTTTAGCAAAAAGGAAGTGGATTTGGTTTTGATGGAAACAGGGCTTGGAGGCAGGCTCGATACAACGAATGTCATCCAGCCGTTTCTTTCGATCATTACCTCGATTTCTTTGGAACATACGAGCATCCTGGGTAACACACTTGGGGAAATTGCTTCAGAGAAGGCGGGCATCATTAAAAGCGGGGCGCCGGTCATCAGCGGAGTCAACGCTTGGGAACCAGCAAAAGTAATCGAAGAAAAAGCATCTTCATTAGGCGTACCCCATTACCAATTAGGCAAAGACTTTCATGTAGGGAATGTGAAGCAAAGTGAGCAAGGACAAAGTTTCTCCTTTTCGCTTGCCGATAGGTCCATCGAAAATGTGGAAATGCAGATGTTGGGACGTCATCAAATCGAGAATGCGGCACTGGCCATTGCTGCTGTCCTGGTAGGAATGGAAAATATCGATGAAAAAAGCATCCTTAAAGGGATAGGGGAGGCGAAATGGGAGGGGCGTTTTGAAAAAATATCGGATGAGCCGTTGGTGATCATTGATGGTGCACATAATCCTGCTGGCATCGATGTATTAATGGAAACGCTAAAATTGAATTATCCTGAATATAAGTACCGGTTCATATTCAGTTCATTTAAAGATAAAAATTATTCCCAGATGCTTCGTGGACTGGAAACGGAAACGATTGAAATCATCATTACCGAATTCGAACATGAACGGGCGGCGGATGCGCAAACACTTTATGAAGAATGTCGTCATGAAAATAAAACAATAAATAAGGATTGGCAGACGGCGATAAGGGAAGGCAGAAGAAAAACAGGGGAGAAAGAGGTTCTTGTCATAACAGGTTCCCTTCATTTCCTTTCACTTGTGAGAGGATTTCTATCTGAAAGTTAAAAAATTCAAAGTGGATGATTGATGTGGTACCTCCATAGAGAATGCAAAATGGATAGATGGTGAACAGGTTATTTTTTCTTCTCCATATGCAGAGGCACGATTGGAATTGAACTAGTGATAAATTAACTTACATCAGTAACAGTCTCAAAAAAAGGACCTTTTCAATGGTCCTTTTCCCTTTTTAAGAAGGACAGCTCATTTCATTTAACAGGGACTTCGAAAAAGAAAAAAATCTAATAGAGTGATTGATAACAAAACACCGCGTATATTTGTTAAAATATGTTTATATATTGATTCTGAATAGTAGTTTGGACTTAACGGCTTTAAGCAGAGCCGGGTAGGGAAAATGAAATATGGGAGGAATGAATAATCATGAAGAACCCAAATGATTATTACAAAGTCGCATATCCTGTGAAAGGAATGGGACATGACCTTAGAGATACAACGAAAGTGAATCGAATCCTCGTGCACTCTGTATAAATGATGGGTATCCATTTTTATCTCTTCGTCCTGGGCTTAATTTTAGGCTCATTCTTTAACGTCGTCGGTTTAAGTGTTCCAGCAAATAATCCATTTGCGAATCGTCGCTCCGCTTGCCCATCTTGTGGGCGTACATTGACCTTCTTCGAGTTGATACCGGTTATTTCTTATATGTTGCAAGACGGAAAATGCCGGGGCTGTAAAGCAAGGATTTCCCCCCTTTATCCGGTAGTGGAATTGCTGACCGGTGTTTTGTTTGCCTCAGTTCCCATATTTCTTGGCTGGTCGGGTGAACTCTGGGTTGCCTGGACATTGATTTCATTATTTATGATCATCTTGGTGTCTGATGTAGCCTATATGCTCATACCTGATAAAATACTGCTTTTCTTTACGGTGATTTTTATGGTTTTAAGGGTTTCATTTCCGCTGTCACCCTGGTGGGATTCAATTTTCGGTGCAGCGGTTGGTTTTAGCCTTCTGCTATTAATCGCTGTTGTGAGTAAGGGGGGCATGGGTGGCGGTGATATTAAGCTCTTTGCAGTGATTGGCTTTGCATTGGGGATGAAGATGGTCCTGTTATCATTCCTTTTTGCGTGCTTTTATGGGGCATTCCTTGGCATTATAGGGTTGCTAACCGGAATTCTAAAAAAGAAAACGCTGATTCCTTTCGGTCCGTATATCGTTTTTGGGACATTGACTGCCTATTTTTGGGGCGACTCCATTTTATATTGGTATGTAACTTTTCTAAGATGAGCTTAAAGGACCATCACAGTTTACGGGGAATTTGTCAAAAATCACCTGAACAATGAGGCAGTAGGGAACTATCCCCATGCGGCTGCAAGTGAAGGTGACATGGAAGAGGAATGCATGTAATTGTTGAGAGGCGATATTAAAATGTTATGAACCAGAAGTACCAGTACCTGGAAGGCCCTTTTGGTTAACGGGATATGAATAGGGAAATTTGACGAAACCTATTAATGACAAGACGACAAAAGTCTTGTTATTTTTTTTTACCTCTATGATAGGATGAAAAAAATGACCTGGAGAGGAGGAAAAAAATTGGGCAAGCCGGAACAAAGCAAGGGCGTCACGATTAAAATAAATGGGGAAGAAAAAGTATTTGCCGATAAAAAGATTGAAAGTCAAGAGGCGGCGAGTGAGGAACAGGAACATCCAGATGAGAGTTTCGAATGGATACTCCCTGAGGATTCAAATGAGAACAAGATCGTATTGGTTCCCACACCTCCAAAGAAGAAATTGCCAAAGCTGATCGGTTTTGGTACCAGTTCGCTGAAAAGCTCGGATAAAAGACCGATTAAGACATTCATGATCGCCGTCATTTGTGCTGTTTTTTTTGGGTCGATTCTTGGCTTGATTGCCGTTAAAACGATAACAAAGGAAAAAGCCGCAGTATCTTCGGTCGAGACCACGATTCCAACGGAAGCTACTGTTGAGGATAAAAAAGCGGCAGTGAAAGAACCAGGTACCCAGCTGAAGACATTCCTTGTACAGGGAGGTGTATTCAGCAGCGAGGATGCGGCAAGGCAAATACAAAAGAAAATCATTGAAAAGCAGGTTCCAGCTGAAATTTTCAAATTGGAAGACAGCTATTATTTATTCTTGGGATCGGCAGAGAGTCTAGTTGCAAGTAAGGAGCTGGCCTTGTTCTTAAAGTCCTATGATGTGGACGTATATTGGAAGGAAATCAATTTTGAAGCTGCTGGGACAAGCCAGGAAGATGAGAAAACCCTCGACAAGATGAAGGAAGTATATGCTTCATTGGCAGAAACATCTTCAACCAAGCTTCGTGGAAAGGAAGGGACGGTAAACGAAGAAACCCTGAAAAAAAACATGGATGAACTGAAGGCGGGGAAATTATCGCCGGAGTTTTCGAATTTGAACGATGACTTGACTGCTGCGGCAAAGTCGATTGATGAATATGAGACTTCCAAAAAGGAAGAAAAGCTATTCAAGGCTCAAGAAAGTCTTCTTGATTTTTTATTGAATTACCAAAACATATCGAGTTAAGTAAAGAAAAAGGGGAGCTGCCTAATGGGACAAGCTCCCTTTTTGAACTCTCAGGTTACACTTTTTTTATTCTCCGGGAAATACTTACAGATATTTGTCGATTCCTAGTAAACAATAATTGTGGATTGCACCATAATTTGATAGGATAGATATGTATCTCCCTATGTAAAGAAAGGTGACTTTTTTATTATGCAGCCATTGATTTTAGCTTCTTCATCACCACGTCGTAAAGAACTTCTACAATTTCTTCAAATCCCCTTTGAATGCATGAATTCCAATGTCGATGAAAGTATTGATGAAAACATGTGTCCGGATGCTGCTGTGAAAGAGCTGGCCTCCCGTAAAGCGGAAGCCATCTCAGCAAAATTTCAGGAAAGCTGGGTTATCGGCTCGGATACCGTTGTTGTCCTTGATGGTGAGATATTGGGTAAGCCCACAAGCCGGGCGGATGGAAAAAGAATGCTGGAAATGCTATCAGGACGGACACATGAAGTATACACTGGTGTCGCCATCCTATTCGGCAGGCATCGCAGAGTATTCGCAGAAAAAACGGAAGTGACATTTTGGGAGTTGCCAGATGCTGAAATCGAACGTTATCTGGATAGCGGTGAACCCTTTGACAAAGCTGGCGGCTATGGGATTCAAGGATACGGATCTCTTCTTGTCGAACAGATCAAAGGCGACTATTTCTCTGTCGTCGGGCTTCCGGTTTCAAGACTGGCCCGGGAACTTAAAGCAATGCAGGCAGACTTAGGATAATGGATTTCCTCTGGCATCTTCCCTTTCTAAGGAAGGGTGGATCTTTTGAGTGAAAAAATGTTAATACGGGATTACCCGAAAGAAGAGAGGCCGCGCGAAAGGTTTTTGCAGGACGGACCGCAAAGTCTCTCCAATCAAGAATTGCTTGCACTGCTCTTGAGGACGGGATCGAGGGAAGAATCCGTTCTGCAACTATCCGGCAGGCTCATCAATTCCTTCAAGGGCCTGCGCCTGCTAAAAGAAGCTTCAGTGGAAGAACTGACCGTGATGAAAGGGATTGGTGAAGCGAAAGCGATTCAAATCCTGGCCTCTGTCGAACTTGGCAGGAGAATTAATAAATTGAATGATCAAGACCGTTATGTGATTCGATCTCCTGAAGATGGGGCCAATTATTGCATGGAAGAAATGCGGTTCTTGTCACAGGAACATTTCGTCTGTCTCTATTTAAATACGAAAAATCAAGTGCTACAAAAAACTACGGTCTTCATCGGCAGCCTCAATGCCTCAATCGTGCATCCGCGTGAGGTTTTTAAAGAAGCTTTCAGAAGGTCCGCTGCCTCTATCATCTGTCTTCATAACCACCCCTCCGGAGACCCCTCTCCCAGCAGAGAAGATATTGAAGTGACGAAAAGATTAGTCGAATGTGGTAAAATTATCGGGATCGAAGTATTGGACCATATCATTATCGGGGAACATAAATATGTTAGTTTGAAGGAAAAAGGTTATTTATGACACTATCAAAATTTTTGACGATACGATATAATATTGTTTATGATTTTTAAAAGAGGAAACTTTTTCAAAACTCTTATTGTCAAAAAACGACAAATTATTATTTGAACTTATAAAAAGGCATTTTTGTTTACGAAAGGGAGATACCATAATGTTTGGAATTGGCGCTAGAGATATAGGGATTGATTTAGGAACGGCGAATACGCTTGTATATGTAAAAGGAAAAGGGATTGCTGTACGTGAACCATCGGTTGTAGCTGTGCAAACAGATACAAAGCAAATCGTTGCAGTCGGAAACGATGCGAAAAACATGATTGGCCGTACACCTGGTAACGTGGTTGCCCTTCGCCCGATGAAGGATGGGGTAATTGCCGATTATGAAACGACGGCTACCATGATGAAGTACTATATGAAGGAAGCTCAAAAGAAGGGCGTATTCGGCAACAAGCCATATGTCATGATTTGTGTGCCTTCTGGAATTACGGCAGTTGAGCAGCGTGCTGTCATCGATGCAGCTAGACAAGCTGGAGCCCGTGATGCATACCCTATCGAAGAACCGTTTGCAGCAGCGATCGGGGCGGACCTTCCTGTTTGGGAACCTACAGGCAGCATGGTCGTTGATATCGGCGGAGGAACAACGGAAGTGGCAATCATTTCCCTTGGCGGAATCGTAACAAGCCAATCCATCCGTATTGCCGGTGACGAAATGGATGATGCCATCATCGTTTACATCCGTAAGAACTACAATTTGATGATCGGTGAGCGTACTGCTGAAGCGATTAAAATGGAAATTGGTTCTGCTGGAGACACGGAAGGCGTAGAAAACATGGAAATTCGCGGCCGTGACCTATTGACTGGATTACCGAAAACGATCGAAATTACTGCTGAGGAAATATCCAAAGCATTAAGCGACACAGTTTCCGCAATTGTGGATTCCGTGAAAAACACTTTAGAGAAAACACCACCTGAATTAGCCGCTGACATCATGGACAGAGGTATTGTATTGACAGGCGGGGGTGCTTTGCTGCGCAATTTGGATAAAGTCATCAGTGAAGAAACGCAAATGCCGGTAATCATCGCTGAAAATCCGCTGGATTGTGTTGCAATCGGAACGGGTAAAGCTTTGGACCACATTCATTTGTTCAAGACTAAATCAAGAGATTCCCGATAAGCATTACTTCTCAAATAGGGCCGGCTCAACAAAAGGTGCAATTTTGAGCCGGTTTTTCTTATGTTTTGTTGTTTAATTTAACTGTTCTTTGGTCTGGATGAACAAGATAATTGAGTAAATTTTAGACCATTAAGTGAATTTTAGACCATTGAGTAAATTTTAGACCATTGAGTAAATTTTTAGACCATGGAGTAAATTTTTAGATAGAGGTGCAATTATCATGCCACAGTTTTTTAATAAAAAGCTCCTTCTCTTGCTCGTTAGTATTATCGTTCTCGTGGCATTGATCGGTTTTTCATTAAGAGAAAGAGAAGAGTTGACATGGCCGGAGCAATTCCTGAAAGATACGACAGGCTGGGTCGGAAATGTGTTTAATAAGCCAGTATCGGGTATAACAGGTTTTGTAGGGGGCTTAAAAGACCTTCAACATACATACGATGAAAACAAAAAATTGAAAGCCCGCTTGGATGAATATGTATTATTGAAAACCCAAGTCCAAGATTTAAAAGAAGAAAATGAAGAACTTCGCGATAACCTCAAAAAAGAAGATGACCTGCGGAAGTATTCGCCCACTCAGGCGACGGTCATCGGACGTAATCCTGACCGCTGGCATGAAATGCTGACGATTAATAAAGGGAAGCGTAATGGGGTAGAAAAAAATATGGCTGTCATCACTTCCAATGGATTAGTGGGTAAGGTGAAATCAGCGACGGATTTCACCGCTTCGGTTCAACTCTTAAGTTCGATCGATAAAGCCAATCGTGTTTCAGCCATCGTTCAAGGCGATGATAAAGCATATGGCTTGATTGAAGGATTCGATGATAAGAAGAACCTTTTGCTGATGAAACGTATTCCTTACGATAAAAAGATCAAGAAAAATTCATTGGTCATCACATCCGGTTATGGAGGGATTTTTCCGAAAGGTCTGCTGATCGGGAAGGTTGTCGATGTCAAAGTGGATCAATATGGGTTGAACCAGACCGCATATATTGAACCTTCGACGGATTTTTATGATATTAACAATGTTATGGTCGTTCAGCGCGAAGTGGACGGTGCACCGAAAGAAAGTGAAGGGGAGGATGAAGCTGAGTGAAATATTTCATCCTTTCTTTTATAGCCTTGGTTTTTTTTGTTTTTGAAAGCATCTTCGCCCAGATGTTCGCTGGAGATGCATTCGGGGCCGATAAAATCCTCGTGCCCCATTTCATGATGGTTTTCGTTTTTTTCCTGACCATGTTCGGGTCCAGGAAAATGGGTATGCTTTATGGGGCGATTCTTGGGTTGACTTATGATGTCGTATATACGGAAATCCTTGGGACTTACATGTTCCTGCTGCCTTTTCTTGCCTATCTGATATCGAAATGCATGAAAATCCTGCAAAATAATATATTGATTGCCTGCCTTACTGCGTTTTTATTCACGGCAGTTTTAGAGGTTGTCATCTTTCAGATGAATATCATCCTTTCTTTTGCAGATATGGGATTTGGTGAATTTGCGGAACGAAGATTGCTGCCGACATTATTATTGAATCTCGCATTCATTATTATCAGTTGCTACCCTTTAAAGAGAATGATTGAAAAGCTTGATTTACAGGGAGAAACGGAATAACGTTTCCGTGTCTTAAGAAGCAGGAGGAAATGTATTTTCTCTATTCCGTGTACGTAGAAAAAGGAAATTTGTTTTCCTATGTCGAATTATATTTCATTGAGGTGAAACAAACGTCATGAATAAAAGAATTCAGCAAAATGTCATGATTAAGGGAACAAAAGACGGGTTTATGCTTCATCTCGATGATTCTTGCTCATTTTCCGAGTTATTGAAAGAGTTAGAAGTGAAGCTTTCGGCAAACTATCAGTTTCAAGAAAATGACCCGTCCATTTCCGTAAAAGTACATACAGGGAACCGCTATCTTGATGAACAACAAGAAGAAAAGATTAAAGAGGTCATCCATAAAAAGAAGAAGCTTTTCGTAGATGAGATGATTTCGAATGTCCTGACGAAGGATGAAGCGAAACGATGGAAAGATGAAAACCAAGTGACGACCGTGACCAAGGTGATAAGGTCGGGACAGGTTTTTGAAGTTCCCGGAGACTTACTGCTAATAGGGGATGTCAATCCCGACGGAACGGTTCGTGCGGGTGGCAACATATATATCATGGGACAGCTAAAAGGAATAGCCCATGCCGGATATAAAGGGAATAATGAGGCCATTATAGCTGCCTCTGTCATGAAGCCTGCCCAGCTGCGCATTGCCGGACAAGTGAATTTATCTCCTGACCAATATACGAAATGGGGACATGACTTGGAATGTGCCTTCATGGATGAAGAAGAAAATATCATAATAGAAAAACTGCAAGTCTTAAAGAAATATAGACCTAATTTAAATAGATTAGAAGGGGGTCTCTAATCGTGGGAGAGGCAATAGTTATAACATCCGGTAAGGGTGGTGTCGGGAAAACGACCACCTCCGCCAATTTAGGAACATCTTTAGCTCTTCTAGGCAAAAAGGTTTGCTTGATTGATACGGATATTGGTCTTCGGAACTTGGATGTGATCATGGGATTGGAAAATCGCATCATCTATGATTTGGTCGATGTGGTCGAAGGGCGCTGTAAGATACACCAAGCGCTTATTAAAGATAAACATTTCGAGGATTTGCTTTATTTGCTTCCAGCTCCACAAAATAGTGATAAATCAGCGGTTGATGAAGAGCAGATGAGGAAACTCATAAGTGATATGAAGCCTGACTATGATTATATCATCATTGATTGCCCTGCAGGCATTGAACAGGGCTTCAGGAATGCCATAGCTGGGGCAGACAAAGCGATCATCGTTACGACTGCAGAGAGACCGGCTGTCAGGGATGCAGACCGTATCATTGGCCTGCTTGAAAAAGAAGAGCATATTGAACCGCCTCAATTGATCATCAACCGGATACGTGGCCATTTGCTTCATGAGGATGAAGAAATGGATATCGATGGAGTTGCCGATTTTCTTAAAATTGATTTGATCGGCGTCATTCCTGATGATGACCAAGTCATTGTGGCAGCGAATAAAAAGGAACCCATTGCCTATAATCCGGACAATAGAGTCTCGCTTGCCTATCGGAACATTGCCAGGAGGATCCTTGGTGAATCTGTACCCTTGACTCCAATTGGCGGCGAACCTAAAGGCTTCATGTCCAAATTGAAAAAATTCTTTAGCGTGCGGTAAATCTATATTCCTTATTAAGAAGCGGGAGCACTTGATGCCCTCGCTTTTTTTTATGCTGAACATGTAAAATAAAAAAGGCAAGCCATATCCTGGCTTGCCTTATCCATATGCTGAAATCCAACGGGTTATCCGCGTCTTCCGCCTCTGCCGCCGCGTTTTGATTCGGTGCTGCGTTTAAGAGTCGATAAATTTTCTTCACTAGTCTTTAAAAAGCGAACCATTTTATCTTCGAAATTTTCCTTTGGTTGGAAATTACCTTTTGAACGAAAATCTTTAGAACGGCTATCCCCTTGGCGTGGTGGGCGTTTGGTATAAGAAGAGGTTTGCCCTTCGGGTCTATCTATAGCCTTTTTGATGGACAAGGCAGTTTTTCCGTCTTTCTCACTAATCACTTTTACTTCAATTTGGTCGCCTACTTTAAGATGGTCATTTACGTCTTTTACATAGCTATCTGCTACCTCACTGATATGCACAAGACCTGTTGAGCCTCCTGGTAATTCTACGAATGCTCCAAAATTAGTGATACCTGTTACTTTACCTTGTACTTTGCTGCCTATTTCGATTGACATAAAAAAATGTTCCCCCTCAATAATGTTAAAACCACTTTATTATAACAAATTCAGGGGAACAATATCAATTGGATTTTTCCCCAATTATTCGTTTTTCTGAATCGATGCCCAAATCACCTTGGGAATTCATAAGTTTCTGGTTAATTTTTCATCAAAAAAATATTTTTCTGTCAATAAATTCAGGGGTGTGCAGAAAGAAATTCTTTTCTCCGGCATAGTCTGGACAAGATACTCATACGTTGTAATATAGCGCTTTGACATGAGCAGGGGGGAGATCTGGAATGGATGATCGCAGGAAAGATATCCGTAATCGTATCGCCAAGAGACGTAAGTTTAAGGATAATCCGGCAGGAAGCAGTAGTTGGACGGAGATCAACAATGAGGAACCATATGGGATTGATTCATATAATGGGTATTCCGAGAAAGATCATCCGCTCTTCAAGAAAGAATATTTTTTCTTTAAAATCCTTGCCAGTGTATGCCTGTTCCTGATTATCGCGGTGATGTTCAAACACCCTTCTGTGCGGCTCGACCCTGCCAGAAGTTTTGTCACGGAGAACATGAACAAGGAATTTCAGTTCGCTTCAATCTCCAATTGGTACGAAAGTGCATTTGGTAAACCGATCGCTTTCTTACCGAATGAAGCTGATACGGAAACTGTCGACTCGGGTGAAGGCTATGCAATGCCAGCATCTGCGAAGATTACCCAAACCTTCGAAACGAACGGTGAGGGTATCATATTGGAAACGAGCAAAGGCTCGAAGGTCGAGGCAGTCAATGAAGGGGTAGTCATTTTTGCCGGTGAAAAGGAGGGGATTGGAAAGACGGTCGTCATTCAGCATGCCAACAAAAGTGAATCTTGGTATGGGCAGCTGGAAGAGATTGATGTGAAATTGTATGAGTTCGTTAAAAAGGGCAATGAAGTCGGACAGGTTACAGTAAGTGAAGATGGATCCAAGGGCAGATTTTATTTAGCGATAAAAGAAAATGACGCTTTCGTCGATCCTAAAAAGGTGATTTCCTTTGAGTGAATACGTGAAGTTACTGTTTAAAGTCAGGGTGCACCCGACATTGTGGTTTGTCATTGGAATTGCCATCCTCACTGCTCATTTCGTTGAAGTGATGATGCTTCTGCTCATCGTCTTCATTCATGAGATGGGGCATGCCGTTTGTGCCCAGCACTTCAAATGGCGGATAAAGTCAATCCAGCTGCTTCCTTTTGGAGGGGCTGTCGAGACTGAGGAGTATGGTAATAAGAGTTTGAAGGAGGATTTGGCGGTGGTGCTTGCCGGTCCGCTTCAACATGTTTGGCTCATTGGTGCAGCTTTTTTGCTCTATTTCTTTTCTATTATTCCCTATGAGCTGTATCAGCCCTTTTTGTATATGAATCTTATGCTGTTGGTTTTTAATTTGCTGCCTATTTGGCCTTTGGACGGGGGACGGCTGCTATTCATCGGTATTTCCCTATATTGCACCTTTCTTGAAGCGCAGAAACATACACTTCATTTTTCTGCAGTATTCGCTTTCCTGGCTTTTTTGACCTGGCTCATTCTTGATCCGCTCAATTTGAACATCTGGCTCATCATCTTTTTCATAAGTCTCTCACTCGTCATGGAATGGCGGCAGCGGTATTATGCGTTTATCCGCTTTCTTTTGCAGCGCCATTACGGGCATACGAATGATTTGGCAAAACTGAAGCCGATCTCGGTAGATTCACAAGAACCGATTTATAAAGTGCTGGAACTGTTCCAACGCGGATGTAAACACCCCGTCATCATCACGAAAAACGGGAAAGAGAGCGGTTCGTTGGATGAAACGGAGATCCTTCATGCCTATTTTTCCGAAAAAATGACAAACGGGAAAATCGGCGACCTATTATATTCTTATTAAATATGTTATCCTTTCTTCAAATTGAGGAGAGGATTTTTTTTGATGAAAAAGATGATCGCGAACCTAGCTTCACGCGAAAAAAGAGTGGCCGTACTTGAGAATGGTGTTTTACGTAAACTTGAAATCATGCCGCCCCACCAGCGCAGTACGGTCGGTAATATTTATCTTGGGAAAGTGACGAAGGTGTTACCGGGTATGGATGCCGTCTTCATTGATTATGGTGCAGAGAAGAATGGTTTTTTACACCGTGACGAGATTCCCTCTTTCCAGCTGACAAAAAAAAGCGATGGGAAAGCATCCATCGGTCAATATGTCCGTCAAGGAGAAAAGCTGCTCGTTCAGGTGACCCGGGATGAAACGGGCACAAAAGGAGCTAAATTGACAGGGCTGATCGAGTTTTCAACGGATTCCCTCGTATACATACATGGAATGGATTATGTTGGCGTTTCAAAGAAATTCAAAAACGATGATCTGCATCAGCGGTGGCGGGAAACGGCCTTACAATATAAAAAGCCTGATGAGGGATTGATTGTCCGCACCTCGATGGAGAACGAAAGCGAAACGGTCTTCCTGGACAGGTTAACCATATTGCGGGATCTCTTTAAAGGACTTGAACTAAAGGCTGCGTCGGTCAAGGCCCCGTCCCTTCTCTATGAGAGGGACACATACCTTGACATGATCATTTCTGAAATGTCGGGAACGGCTACCGGGGAACTTGCCGTCGATGATTTCGAGGCCTATCAGGAATTGAAAAAATGGGTACAGGAAAACGGTAAGGAGTGGGAAATATCCCATGAATCGGGTAAGAATATTTTTTCCGAATGGAATGTGGAAGCGCAAGTGGAGAAACTGGCCAAGAAAATTGTCTGGCTTGATAATGGTGGATATTTAATTTTTGAAGAAACGGAAGCTTTCACCGTAATCGATGTCAATTCAGGTAAGTTCACCGGTAAGGTGGCGAAGGAAGCAACATTGTTTGCGGTGAATCAGGCTGCTGCAAAAGAGGTCGCCCGTCAATTGAGATTGAGGAATATCAGCGGAATCATCTTGATAGATTTCATCAATATGGACCAATCGCGACATGCACAAGAAATCATCGACATCGTCAAAAAGGAAGCGGCGAGGGATGAGAAGCGGGTCCAGGTCATCGGCTTTACGGAACTGGGGATTTTACAATTGACGAGAAAGCGAACGTCCCCGTCTTTAAGTGAAATGATGACGGTGCCGTGCCCCGTGTGCAGCGGAAGCGGTAAAATCGAGAGCCCTGAAACGGTGGCTTTCCGGTTGGAACGTGACCTGCTGGAACACCGGAAGACGGATGATGAAGCGGTCTGGGTGGAGGTCAGTAAGGCGGTGGCGGACGTGCTTCTTGGTGAAAAGGAATCATACCGGCCGACACTGGAGGATTTGATCGCTAAAAAGTTATTTCTATCTTTAATCCCCGGTTCCAGTAATACCTATTCCATCAAGCGTTTCGGGAGCATTCAGGAAATCGGGCGGGCTTTCGAATGAAGGACGGGAATTCTTACAAATATATTGACAGCCATTCCAGTTTCATGTTAGGATTTTAATGTTATGTTTGTAGCACCCGTGCTACAACCGCTCAACAACAGGTCATAAGCTTTTGCCTTTCTGGTAAAACGCCTGTGATTGGCGAGTCTGAGACATTTAAGGAGGTGCAAGTATGTACGCAATTATCGAAACTGGCGGTAAACAAATTAAAGTAGCAGCTGGCGAAGCGGTTTACATTGAAAAATTAAACGCAGAAGCAGGCGAAACTGTTACATTTGACAAAGTTTTATTCGTAGGTGGCGAAGACGTGAAAGTCGGTGCTCCACTAGTTGAAGGCGCTACTGTAACAGGTACTGTCGAAAAACAAGGTAAGCAAAAGAAAATCACTGTTTTCAAATACAAAGCGAAGAAAAACAATCGTAAAAAACAAGGTCATCGTCAACCATACACAAAAGTTGTTATCGAAGCAATCAACGCGTAAGGGCTGATTCTAGATGATTAAAGTTGTCTTTGACGCTCCGCAGGAACGGATTACTTCGTTCACTTTAAGCGGACATGCTAATTTTGCTAAAAAAGGTTCTGATATCGTTTGTGCAGGTGTATCGGCTGTTTCCTTCGGGGCAGTCAATGCGATCATGTCCTTAACGGACGTAGAGCCTGAGATTGAGCAAGGGAGGGAAGGCGGCTATCTTCGCTGCGTCATTCCGGGGAATCTTTCGCCGGAATCGGAAGAGAAGGTTCAGCTCCTTTTGAACAGTATGCTCATATCTTTGCAAACCATCGAACGTGATTATGGTAAATACATGAAAATTATCCTCAACCAATAGGAGGTGGAACAAATGTTAAGATTAAATCTTCAGTTCTTCGCTTCGAAAAAAGGAGTAGGTTCTACAAAGAACGGACGTGACTCAATCTCTAAGCGTCTTGGCGCTAAACGTGCAGATGGTCAATTCGTTTCTGGTGGTTCTATCCTTTACCGTCAACGCGGAACAAAAATCTATCCTGGTGAGAACGTAGGCCGTGGTGGAGACGATACTCTATACGCTAAAGTAGACGGTGTTGTTAAATTCGAACGTTTCGGACGTGACCGTAAAAAAGTAAGCGTATATCCAGTAGCACAAGAAGCATAATTGGCATCTTTGAACAGAGGCTGACTCAAAAGGGTCTGATTCCTTCTACGAGACACTATATACCGCGTCATTTTTAATAATGGTATGTGATATAGTGAAGAAGGGGTCCGGCCCTTTATTTATACTATAGGAACGATAAATAACCAGCATTTTGCAGGAGACTTTAGTCATTAGTATAAGGAAAACAACCTCTGACTTAAAAAAGGCTCGCCAATCGGCGGGCTTTCTTAAACTTTCAGGGGGAAAATCCAAGATTACTCTTCCATCCCATTTGGTTTAACCAAATAGACAGTCCACTTCAACTATAATATCTCCAATTGGTGCATAAAAAAGGCCCATTCTCTTTTTTAGTTCAAATGGCTCTACCATCGTCCAAAGAACTCAGGGTGTGTGGCTGTATTTTTTGGACGGGGGCTTTCATGTGAAGGCATGTGAATCGAGCTTCATTTCCTGTTTGTTGTTTTTTTGATATACTGTACAAATGGAAGTATTCAACATGATAGAGCTGAAAAAAGTTTCTTTATCATAATTGAAGGTGTTAATAATGGATAAAAATTGGACGACTATTGAAACTCTGCGTCAAACCAGGCATGACTGGCTGAATAAAATTCAAATCATCAAAGGGAATCTGGAGTTGAACAGAATTGATCGTGTCAAGGGAATCATTGATGAAATCATTGTTGAAACCCAGAATGAAGCACGCCTTTCCAGTTTGAATTTACCTAAGTTCACCGAGATGCTGTTGACGTCGAATTGGAATAATGGATCATTTTATTGCGAATATGAAATCATTGATGTTTTTGAAGGCTCTGCTGAGATGGACGTGCTGATGCATCGCTGGACGAACGATTTCTTTGAAATTCTGGATAAGAATCTGGACCCGTATTTTGAAAATATACTAGCTGTTTCTATGTGTGAAAAAGAAGTGAGTGATATGCACTGTTCATTTCATATGCAAGGGAAGTTCATTGATCAATCCGCAGTGATGGAGTTTTTGGGAAGTTCATTAACGGCAGAGCAGTCAATTGAAATTCTTGAATGTAATGAGGATGAAATATTTTTTAAGATGGATATTAACTTTTAGAGAAGTATACAGCAAGAAATGACTTGCAGAAAACAAGGAAGTGATAGCATGTTTGTCGATCAAACGAAAGTCTATATAAAAGGCGGAGACGGTGGTAACGGGATAGTTGCTTATCGTCGTGAGAAATTCATACCAAAAGGCGGACCTGCCGGCGGAGATGGCGGCAATGGAGCCAATGTCGTATTTGAAGTGGAAGAGGGCTTGCGTACGTTAATGGATTTCCGTTATCAACGTCACTTTAAGGCACCTCGCGGAGAACATGGCATGTCCAAAAACATGCATGGTGCGGCCGCAAAGGATATGGTCATCAAGGTTCCACCAGGCACGGTTGTCATTGATGAAAAGACGAAGGAAGTCATCGCTGATTTAGTTGAGCACGGGCAGCGCGCCATTATCGCTAAGGGCGGTCGCGGAGGCCGGGGGAATTCCCGTTTTGCTACACCAGCTAATCCTGCACCTGAAATCGCGGAGAACGGCGAACCGGGCCAAGAACGCGATATAATCATGGAATTGAAACTGTTGGCTGATGTCGGTTTGGTTGGTTTCCCAAGTGTAGGGAAATCCACTTTGCTTTCCGTCGTATCCGCAGCAAGACCTAAAATTGCCGAATACCATTTCACGACGATCGTCCCTAACCTCGGAATGGTGGAAACGGAAGATCACCGCAGCTTCGTCATGGCCGATTTACCGGGTCTGATTGAAGGTGCTTCAGAAGGAGTGGGCCTTGGACATCAATTCCTGCGTCATATTGAAAGAACGAGGGTAATCGTTCATGTAATCGATATGTCGGGTCTTGAAGGCAGGGATCCATATGAAGACTACCAAACAATCAATAAAGAGTTGGAAGAGTATAACCTGCGCTTGACTGAACGTCCGCAAATCATTGTGGCAAGTAAAATGGATATGCCGGACTCAGCAGATAATTTAGCGGCATTCAAAGAAAAGCTGGAAGAAGATTATCCTGTCTTCCCGATTTCTGCCGTAACGCGTGAAGGGATCCGTGAGCTTCTTTATGCAATTGCTGATAAAATCGAAGAAACGCCTGAGTTCCCTCTTGACCATGAAGAAGAGAATACTGGAATCCACCGGGTTCTTTATAAACATACATCACAGTCTGATGAATTTAATATTGAACGCGAATCCGATGGCAGCTTTGCCGTATCGGGATTCAAGATCGAGCGTTTATTCAAAATGACTGACTTCACCCGTGAAGAGTCCATACGTCGTTTCGCTAGACAGCTTCGTTCATTCGGAGTCGACGAAGGCCTTCGTCAAAGAGGTGCGACAAATGGCGATATCGTCCGTATCCTTGAATATGAATTTGAATTTGTTGATTGATTGGAGACCATGATGGCAGGCAAAAGGAGGCGTGCGGAGTTTGAATAAGTCCGATCAGAAATTTTTCCTCGTTCGAGAGGATGTCCTTCCCGAAGCGATGAAAAAAACGCTGGATGCAAAAGAAATGATTGAACGGGGAAAAGCAGAATCAGTTTGGGAAGCGGTACAGCGGGTGGACCTAAGCAGGAGTGCTTTTTACAAATACCGTGACACGGTTTTTCCGTTTCATACAGTTGTTAAGGAAAAGCTGATTACACTGTTCTTCTATCTCGAAGATCGTTCTGGTACTCTATCGGAGCTCTTACGGCTCGTCGCCTCATCCGGTTGCAACATCATGACTATCCACCAAACGATTCCCTTGCAGGGACGTGCCAATGTTACCCTATCCCTTAACACGGGTGGGATGACAATGGATATTAATGATCTGCTTACTAAACTGCGTAAAATGGAGTTCGTCGAAAAAGTCGAAATTATTGGTAACGGCGCATGAAAACAGCCTGTACATTATAAATGTACAGGCTGTTTTTATTTGTAAGAGGAAGATTTAACGATTAAGTATTGTAAAAAATCAGAAAATGGCATAACATAAACATTAGATTTTCCGTGAAAAGGAGTTTATAACATGACATCAAAAATTGCATTTCTTGGACCAAAAGCAACGTTCACGGATTTAGCTGTTTCGCGACTATTTCCTAATGATATTAAAATACCCATGAACACGATTCCAGACTGCCTTGATGCTGTCCGGGACGGGGAAGTGAATCACACGCTCGTACCGATCGAGAATGCTTTGGAGGGATCGGTAAATATAACGATGGATTACTTAGTCCATGAAGTCCCATTACCGATAAAAGGGGAAGTGACGATTCCCATCCAACAGCATTATATGGTGCATCCGGATCATGCATATCCTGGTTTCAAACCGGACATGGTTTATTCGCATTCCCATGCCATCGCTCAATGCCGTAAATTCCTACATAATGAACTTAGGGGTATTCCGTATGAGTATGTCACATCCACAGCAGCCGCTGCGAAGATGGTGATGGAGAATCCCGATATCAATATTGCAGCGATTGCAAATGATATGGCTGCAGCGGAGTATGGTTTGACGATCGTAAAACAAAATATTCATGATTACGAACATAATCACACCAAGTTTATTGTCGTATCCAACAGTGAAGTCGACTATGAAGGGCATTTGACCGTTGAAGGGAACAAGAAAACGACCCTGATGATTCAGCTGCCTGCCGATCATTCAGGTCAGCTGCACCAAGTCCTTTCCGCTTTTTCCTGGAGGAAGCTAAATCTTTCCAAGATAGAATCAAGACCCATGAAAACAGGATTGGGCAATTACTTTTTCATCATCGACATTGAAATGGGCCTTGACGATGTTCTCATTCCAGGAGCGATCTCTGAGCTCGAGGCCCTTGGGTGTACGGTTTCGATCATGGGAAGCTATACATGCTTTAAAGTCCAAAATGGTGTGCCGCAACGATGATTTCCCAGGAAGGTGGAAATTTTCCTTGGGTTCATAAAGTTGTCGTTTCCCCAAGTGATGAATGGTACAACCTCAGCTTTTTTTAACAATGTAAAAGGGAAATAATGAATAAGAAGGGTGTCCCGGAAGTATTTCCGGGGCATTTTTTTGTGAAGGTTTACGTTAAGGTTTGTATTTCCCTTCTGTACAAGTTCCTAAATTGGTTGGCTGTCATTTTATGAAAATATGGAAATAGGCAAGAAAGGAACAACGAAGGAATGAATTTAATTTTTTGGATTTTGAGGATGAGAAGTAAATAAACACCGTTCATGATGAACGCGTATTCAATAGGTAAATCCCGGTAGGCTCCCTGTGGAAATAGGCATATGAATACATACCTTGATGACTAATTCAGTGGATGTACCTTAAGAAAAATATCGATTCAGAGAGAGGGTGGTGGTCAGCAGAGATGGATAGTCAATTCAAAGAAACTTTCGGTTCTTGGACTCAAGCTATAGGAACTGTCATTTCAGCTGTTGCGGGTACGCCATCCAATGTCTTGGGCGAAGAATTTCGTGAAAAGTTGGATTTGATTGGAAATGAACTTCAAGCAACAGGAAATGCCATATTGGCGGACGCAGAAGAAACCTGGTCACTGAATAAATTCGGTAATGTAATACAGGCGATTGGGAATTCGACGGTTATCTTAGGATTAGTCATTGATTTCGATGAAATAACGAAGCAGGAATTGATTATTAAAGGTAATCTGATTCAAGCGTTAGGCGGGGGTACCGCTGTGGCGGGGGCATTCGAAAATCCGGATGAACCGGAGCAGGCCTTCAATGTTACGGGAAATTTGTTGCAGGCGATTGGGAATTCGATGCAAGCGATAGGTGGAATTGCTGAACTTAAAGATAGCTGTCAGGATAAAGACCAAAAAGAACAAGATAAAGATGCAGATAAAGAGCAGAACATGAAAAACTATCAATATCCATATTTGGAAGAGAAGCCTTCGGATGCTGAATTAATACAAGTGATGGGAGGCTGGATACAGGCGGTCGGTTCCATCATTAGTCTTATAGGGCAATTGAGAAGTAACAATGAAGAAAACTCCGAGGATGGCAGCACCAATGAAAACAATTCCAATGGTGGAGGGAGCATATGATCATACATGCACTTTGGAGCCAATAAAAAAAACCCTCAAAAGATCTGGCTTTTGAGGATTTGGATTTTTCGTTTATTCAATCGACCAAAATGCCGGCTTCCCTCAATGCACCCTCTGCTTCGTCAAGCAGTTCTTCGGATGAAGCGCTCAGTGTATGGAGATGAATGCCACTCGTTAGTTCCGATAAAAAAGATGCGTTCGTTTCCGTCACCCTAGAGAGAAATTGCTGGACTTCCTTACGGCTGCTGACCATGATGGAAGCAGTAAGGTCACCGTATACGGGGTGCTCGATTTTGACATCTTTCACCGTGATGCCGATATCCACGAGTAAATATAGCTCTTCTTGGGTCCGGGAAGGATCATGCTGGCAAGCAATGATCCTTTCCGGCTTTTGAGTGCTCCCCGATTGTAAGTACATATAGCCTTGGCTCGTGGCAATGATAGGTTCATTCCGCGCTTTCAGGAGAGTTATGTCACCAACGATAACCTGCCGGCTTACATTCGTTAATTGCGAAAGCTCGCTACCTGTTACTGGCTGCGCGCTCGTTTGCAATATATGTAAGAGTTTCGTCCGTCTTTCTTCCCCGAGTAATTTCTTTCTTTCCATAATCATTCACCTCTTTATTTACAAAACATTCTACCACAGAATGGAGGGTTTTATCGAATGCCAGCTATTCCTTCAATGCAGTCTGCCAACTTGTGAATGTCATCGGCCGTCGTATTTTTCCCAAAGGAAAAGCGGACGAATTGATGGGCTTCATCTTCGCTTTTCCCGATGGCCATCATGGTTTTTGAAGGATCCTGTTTACCGATTTGACAGGCGCTTCCAGTCGATACAGCGAATCCTTTCTGGTTTAATTCGAGCATGATGTACTGTCCTTGCAATCCAGCAAAGGTCAGCGCCAGAATGTGAGGCAATTGGTTTTTCGCTTCGATGATTTGGAAATCGACTTTCCTTACCGTGAGCTGCTCGATCAATTGCATCCTAAGCATGCAAATCCGTTTCCGTTCATCTTCCATGATATCCCCTAATTTCTTGGCAGCGGTTACGAAGGAAGCTATACCGGGAACGTCCACTGTCCCTGGGCGGAAACCATACTCATGAGTAATATTCGGTACCGGAGCCTTCAACTGATGGATGGCCGGGAAAAAGACGGCTCCAGTCCCTTTTGGACCATAAACTTTATGGCTGGAAACTGATAATCCATCACATAAGGCAGTTATCTTCCCAAGCGGCAATTTAGCAAATGATTGGACACAATCCACATGTAAAAAAGCCTGGTGTTTTCGAACGGCTTTACTTATTTGCTCAATGGGTTGAATGACCCCAATTTCTGAATTCACATGTTGGACAATGACCAAGCAAGTTTTCTCCGTCAGACATTCCTCCAGATGTTCAATATCAACGCTGCCATCTTCCAAATGCCGTAAATATGTAACATCGAAGCCTTCTTGTTCAAGCTTTGCGACAAAATTGGCAATGGATGCATGTTCAGTTCGACTAACGATCAAGTGGTTCTGCCAGGATGGTTTTGAAGCGATAAATGTACCTATGGCAAGCATATTGCTTTCTGATCCGCCGCTCGTAAAGATGATTCCTTCCTTTTTTATGTTCAGCATATCTGCGAGTTGCTGCCGTGACATATCCAATAAACGTGCCGCTTCAGAACCAATATCATGCAAACTGCTCGCATTCCCGAAAAACTTCCGGGATGCTTGGCTGAATACTTCGAGTGCCTCATCATCAATCGGCGTTGTAGCTGCGTAATCCAAATAAATCAAGAAATCACTTCCATCCTTTAATCTTAAAAAACTCTTGATAATAGTTTAATAATATGTAAATATAGTTGTCAAGACACCTGTCATAAACAGGAGGAATGAAATAATGGTAAAAGCGGAAATCATCGTGATAGGCAGCGGGATTGCTGCCTTGAAAACGGCATTGGAAGCAAGTGAACATAAGCATGTGATACTCATCACAAAATCAGATATCCGTGATAGTAATTCCTATTTGGCTCAAGGCGGGATTGCTGCTGCAATATCTGATCGTGACACAGTATCCTTTCATAAAGAAGATACGCTGACGGCTGGACAGCGATATAACAAGGTGAAGGTAGTGGAAAAACTCGTTGAAGAGGCCCCTTCGATCATAGCTGAACTTATTAGATCCGGTATGCAATTTGACCATGATCATGACGGCACTCTCATGCTTGGCATGGAGGGCGCCCACAGTGAAAGAAGAATCCTTCATAGTCACGGGGATGCTACCGGAAAGTATATCATGGAACATCTAATAGGGTGCTTGAAAAACTCATCGATCACTGTGATCGAGAATGTGGCTGCAGTTGAGTTGATCATCGGGGAAGATGATTCTTGCATAGGCATCAAAACTCTTGATAAGACAGGGGAGCTAGTAACCTATCATGCAGAACAAACGGTTTTGGCAACAGGCGGCTGTGGTTCCCTATACCATTTCACTTCAAATTCACAAACGGTTTCAGGGGATGGAATCGCACTTGCATTCAAGGCTGGGGCAAAAGTTCGTGACATGGAATTCATCCAGTTTCACCCGACACTGCTTTTTATAAATGGTAAAGCGGAAGGGCTGGTTTCAGAAGCTGTCCGCGGGGATGGTGCAAGATTAGTGACCGAAACGGGAACGCCGATCATGGATGATGTCCATAGCATGAAAGATTTAGCTCCAAGGCATATTGTGGCACAGACGATTTTTTCTTATTTACAGCGCGGTGAAAAGGTATTTTTGGATATTTCGATGATTAAGGATTTTAAAAACCGTTTTCCGACTGTTAGCTCATTATGTGAAAAAAGTGGGCTTGACCTTCAATTCGGGAAAATTCCTGTAGCACCTGGAAACCATTTTCTAATGGGGGGGATTGAAGTGGATGAATGGGGGCAAACCTCTGTACCCTCTTTGTATGCAGTTGGAGAAGTGGCATGCACAGGTGTACATGGGGCGAACCGGTTGGCAAGCAACTCCCTTCTCGAGGGGCTGGTTTTTGGCAATACGCTTGGTCAGCTGCTTGCTAACATGCCAGCAAGGTCGATACCGGAAGAAAAAGAGCTGTCCAAAAGTTCCTGTCAATTTTCCTTTTTACCTGATTTCACGACATTGCAGGAAAAATTAATGAGTGAAGCGGGAATCGTTCGAAATGAAGCGGGTTTAACGCGACTGAAGGATTATCTAGAGACATTTAATATCGAAGAATTGCTGCAAATGGAAGTAACTGCATTATCGATAAAAGAAATAACGAAAATCAATGCCATAATCGTGGCGTGGCTGATTGCCGAATCTGCATTGACCAGAACGGAAAGCAGGGGCGGTCATTTCCGCAGTGACTATCCAAGCGAAGATGACTCCCAATGGCTTGAAAATTCGGTTATCCTTGCTCGCACGGATGTGAAAAATCGAGTGAAAGGGAGACGACTATATGAATATATTGAAGCTTAAGCAGATGCTGCAACAATTTTTAATGGAAGATATAGGTGAATGTGATGTAACGAGTGATACGATTTTTGATCAAGGTGAACAAGGGACCTTGACATTCATCGCAAAAGAAGGAGGGGTCTTTAGTGGAGGTGACGTCATCAAGACGGGGTTTGCATTGTTGGATGAGCAAATCGAGGTTTTCCTTTTTGTTCAAGATGGCGAAGTTTTTACAGAAGGACAGCAGCTTGCAAAAATGACCGGCGATATGGCCTCTCTTTTAAAAGGGGAACGGGTGGTTTTGAATTTAGTGCAGCGTATGTCCGGCATTGCGACACAGGCTCATAAAGCTACCATGATTTTAGCGGGTACGAAGACGAGAGCTTGTGATACGAGGAAAACCACTCCGGGCCTGCGGATGCTTGAAAAATATGCGGTCCGTTCCGGCGGTGCATTCAATCATCGATATGGTCTGTATGATGCCGTGATGATAAAGGACAACCATATTTCTTTCGCTGGGTCCATAACGAAAGCGGTTCAAACGGTAAAATCCAAGCTGGGACATACCACTAAAGTGGAAGTGGAAACGGAAACAATCGAACAGGTGCTTGAAGCAGTGGAAGCCGGTGCCGATATCATCATGTTCGATAACCGGAGCCCCGAAGAAATTAAGCAAATGGTCAAATTGGTTCCTGCCCACATCACAACTGAAGCTTCCGGAGGAATCCATTTAGGCAATCTAGCTTCATATCGGGAAACTGGGGTTGATTATATATCGTTGGGAAGCCTGACACACAGTGTCAAGGCACTTGATATTAGCGCAAAGGTCAAAGAACGTGAGGGGATAATGAAATGAACATATTGGAGATGGCTAGCACAGCAGGAAATGTATTGCCTGAAAAGTATAAAACGATGAAAAAGGAAGATATGGAGAATCGGGTCCATGACATTAAGAAACGGTTGGGGAACCGTCTTTATATCCCAGGTCATCATTATCAACGGGAGGAAGTCATTCGATTTTCGGATGTAACGGGAGATTCACTTCAATTGGCCCAACTTTCCGCGCAAAATCGCGAAGCGGATTATATCGTGTTTTGTGGCGTGCATTTCATGGCTGAAACAGCAGATATTTTGACAGAGGAAAGGCAGACCGTTATCCTTCCTGACATGCGTGCAGGCTGTTCCATGGCAGATATGGCGGATATTGAACAAACGGAACGGGCCTGGACAAAGCTTCAGGATTTATTTGGCGATACGATCCTTCCGCTAACTTATGTTAATTCGACTGCGGCCATCAAAGCATTTGTAGGAAAAAATGGCGGAGCGACGGTGACTTCTTCAAATGCACAAGGGATGGTCTCGTGGGCCCTCTCGCAAAAAGAACGGATCCTTTTTCTTCCCGATCAGCATCTTGGGAGGAATACAGCCTTTGACCTTGGCATTCCTTTGAATGAAATGGCTGTCTGGGATCCTCATAAAGACGAATTGATTTATGAAGGGGAACTCGAAGATCTGAAGGTACTTCTTTGGAAAGGTCATTGTTCGGTGCATGAAAATTTCACTACGGCCAATATTGAAACGCTTCGGACGGAGCAGCCCGAAATGAATATCATCGTCCATCCCGAATGTCGCCGTGAGGTAGTCGCCGAGTCAGATTATGCGGGTTCGACATCGTACATCATAAATATGATCGAAAAGGCTGAACCAGGTAGTTCTTGGGCAATCGGCACGGAAATGAACCTTGTCAAACGACTTATCGCCAATAATCCTGACAAGAACATCATCTCGTTAAATCCGAATATGTGTCCATGTCTTACGATGAACCGGATTGACCTGCCACATCTGCTTTGGGCGCTTGAATCAATTGAAGAAGGTATAATCATTAATCCGATAAAAGTGGAGAAGAGAATTACGGATAATGCCATCCTAGCTTTAAACAGAATGCTGGAACGCGTTTGAGTTAGTCTTATTAATGTTATGGACCCAAGAAAAAAGAGGGGGCAGGAGCCACATTGAGTTTGTCGACCTAATGGGGAATGGAATGGTCTCATCCCCAATCCCTTTCACGATTTTATCAAGGGAGTTATTGCCATGATTTTAAAATAAGACCTAGTTATCCTCATGTATTTTTACTGTTTTATATAACTGAAAACTCACTGGATTTTGAAAGCAACTGCCATTTATAAAAAAAAACTGCAAGCAAACTCGCTTTTCTTCGAATTTGTCTACAGTCTGAAAGGAGGGGGCCAAGACCCCCTATTTCTTATGTAATCGAAACATGTAAGAACTTTTAAAGATTACTCGCTTTAAAAGTATTGCCTTCATTCATATCACCGGATTTAAATCCTTTATTGAACCACCGTTTCCTCTGTTCGGAGGTACCGTGCGTAAAGCTGTCTGGAACCACGTACCCTTGTGCCTTTTTTTGGATACGGTCATCTCCCACACCACTTGCTGCATTCATGGCCTCCTCAAGATCGCCTTCTTCAAGCAAATTCTCTCCCTGGACATGATGTGCCCAAACTCCAGCCAAATAATCGGCCTGTAATTCTAGGCGGACAGAATACTTATTATATTCGGTCTCGCTGACCTTTGAACGATCGGGCATTGCCTTTTCCGTTGTCCCTAAAAGTGTCTGAACGTGATGTCCGACTTCGTGGGCAATGACATAGGCCATGGCGAAATCCCCGGGTGCCTGGAATTCTTGCTTCAACTCTTGATAAAAGCTGAGATCTATATATAGTTTCATGTCACCTGGACAATAAAATGGCCCAACGGATGAACCTGCCAACCCGCATGCCGATTCAACACTTCCTGAGTATAGGACAAGTTTCGGTTCCTTATACTCCAAGCCATTTTTACGGAATTCATCTGTCCAGACCTGCTCTGTATCTGCAAGGACGACAGATACGAACTGCGCAAGTTCCTTCTCTTCATCGGTTTCCACATAATTACTGCCGTTTTCCGAATCAGTGGAGTTCAAGCTGCCTAGCAATTCGCTGGGATTACCGCCAAGGAGCGTCACGATCAAGATGATTACCAATCCAACCCCTCCACCGATCCCAGCCATACCCTTGCCGCTCATGCCTCTTTTGTCCTCGACATTCGAGCTGCCTTGCCTTCCTTTCCATTTCATTATTATTCCTCCCAGAATGTAAGATAAGTGCCTGAAGACAAAGCCTTAGGTCATTTACTTTCTTATACCCGGATTTCCATGAGTTTAGACAGGAGCTGGAAAGAAGTGTTTCATTCATCATGGCTTCCTAACCTAAAAAACCACTGTCTCCTTTTCTTGGGAAGTATGCAATGGTTCATTTTTAATTATATATTCTTACTCGATTAATAAACCAGAATGGGGTCCAAAGTGGTGGTTCTGAGATGTCATATCGAATATTTCCTCTCCAAAATAACACCTTTCATGTCCATAAATCATTGATCCAATCATAAAAGCCCTTTTTCAAGCATAAGTTTTCATGATAAAAATAATAGCAATTCACCCACTGCATCATAGAATATATGGACATATGCACAGGAGGGGTTAACAGCGTGAAAATTCATATAGTCCAAAAAGGCGATACACTTTGGAAACTCGCCAAAAAATACGGCGTCAGTTTTGAAGAACTTAAAAAAGTTAACGCGCAATTGAGCAACCCGGACATGATGATGCCCGGAATGAAAATTAAAATACCAGGGACATCCGGAGCTGTAATAAAAGAAACGGCTACACCAAACGTGAATATTCAACCGGGAATGAAAGAATCCCAAGTTCAACCTTATCAGGTTCAGCCTGCACTTATGAAAGAGCAGCCAATCATGCAAAAACAGCCGGTCAAAGAACAGCCGGTCAAAGAGCAGCCGAAATTTCAGCAGCCAGTAAAAGAGCAGCCGAAATTTCAGCAGCCAGTGAAAGAGCAGCCGAAATTTCAGCAGCCAGTGAAAGAGCAGCCGAAATTTCAACAGCCAGTTAAGAAAGAGCAGCCGAAATTTCAACAGCCAGTTAAGAAAGAACAGCAAATCGTTCAGCCAAAGCCAATAAAAGAAAAGGAAATGATCGTTCCAAAAGAAGTACCGGTACCCATGCCGGTGATTCCGGAAGTTGATATCAATAATTATTATATGGTCAACATGACCAATATGAGTGTGCAAAAGCCTCCTGCACCGCCACCTTTACCAAAGAAAAAGGAAGAGCCGGCAGTCACTAAAAAGAAGAAGAAAAAGCCAGCTGTTCAGCCAGTTCAGGAAGAGCCAGTGGATGATTGTATTCCAGTAACGCCAATCATGCCTGGAAGCGGTTATTGTATTCAGCCGCCACCATGGGCGCATATGCACATGCAAGGTATGCAAGCCCCATATCAAGACGCTCAAGGGTATCAGGCGGCTCAGGAAACACAAGGTTATCACATGATGGAAGAAAGCTCTGATATTTGGGATGAGTCTCCTGACATGCAAATGATGGGTCAAGGATTCGTTCAAGGGGCAAGTATGAATCCACCAAGCCAGCAACATTATCCATATCAAGCCTCAGCACCCGTTCCGCACCATTTTTATGGGGGGATGAATCAACAGGCTCAAGTTGCAGGTTCATATATGGAACAAGATTATGAGTCACCAGCAGAATCGCCATCTTCAAACAATCACAATAACTACCCTCAGCAGTATGCCCAGACTGCCGATGAAGAAGATTGCGGTTGTAATAAGGGGCTACTTGGAACCTACGGGCCGGAAGTGAAGGGGCAGTTTCAAGCAAACAAAAAAATGGATTCCAATCCAAAACATCATCCAGATTATCACCAATATCAATCCGTACAATCACAGCAGCAACATCAAGGGCAATATCAATATGATACAGAGTCAGTAGAATCGCCTCAAGCGCAACCATATGAAGGGTTCATGATGATGGGCGGTCAAAATGGAGGCCAGCCGGGCATGATGATGGGTGGTCAAAACGGAGGCCCTCCAGGTATGATGATGGGTGGTCAAAACGGAGGCCCTCCAGGTATGATGATGGGTGGTCAAAACGGAGGTCCTCCAGGTATGATGATGGGCGGTCAAAATGGAGGCCCTCCAGGTATGATGATGGGTGGTCAAAACGGAGGCCCTCCAGGTATGATGATGGGCGATCAAAATGGAGGCCAGCCGGGCATGATGATGGGCGGTCAAAATGGAGGCCAGCCGGGCATGATGATGGGCGGTCAAAACGGAGGCCAGCCGGGCATGATGATGGGTGGCCAAAACGGAGGTCCTCCAGGCATGATGATGGGCGGCCAAAATGGAGGTCAACCGGACATGATGGGCGGTCAAAACGGAGGCCCTCCAGGCATGATGATGGGCGGCCAAAATGGAGGTCAACCGGACGTGATGGGCGGTCAAAACGGAGGCCCTCCAGGCATGATGATGGGCGGTCAAAATGGTGGCCCTCCAGGCATGATGATGGGCGGCCAAAACGGAGGTCCTCCAGGCATGATGATGGGCGGCCAAAACGGAGGCCCTCCAGGCATGATGATGGGCGGTCAAAATGGAGGCCCTCCAGGCATGATGATGGGCGGTCAAAATGGAGGTCAACCGGGTATGATGAATGGCGGCCAAAATGGAGGTCAACCGGACATGATGGGCGGTCAAAACGGAGGTCCTCCAGGCATGATGATGGGCGGTCAAAATGGAGGCCCTCCAGGCATGATGATGGGCGGTCAAAATGGAGGCCCTCCAGGCATGATGATTGGCGGCCAAAACGGAGGTCCTCCAGGCATGATGATGGGCGGTCAAAATGGAGGCCAACCGGGTATGATGATGGGTGGCCAAAATGGAGGTCCTCCAGACATAAAGGAGAGTCAAATAGGAGGTCTACCAGGCATGATGGGTGGTCAAAACGGAAGTCGGCCGTGGATGATGGGCAGTCAAAACGGAAGTCAGCGAAGCATGATGCCGGGACAGTTTGGCGGTCACCCGGAAGCTATGTTACCTGGACAAATGGGAGGCCAGCCAGGCCAATTCGGGGGCGTTCGTGCGCCTGAAACATTTGGGATACCGACATATGTAGATGAAAGCGATGACTACTAATTATCAAGGAGACAGTGTTTTTAACACTCGTCTCCTCTCTTATTTAAATCGTAAGCCAAAGAATGTCCAACATCTTCAAAGTAGTGTCTATTTAATAACTTTTGATAAGGGCCACCCAATAATCCTTAAAGGATTCGACAGTTTTGAAAAATGGGATCGGCAAAGAGAATTGACTACTTTGTTAAAACAAAAGGGATTCCATCAAACTTATTATATTCATCAGAATTTAATGCCCTTTCAATTTAATGGGAAATGGTATGGCAGCATGGACTATTTTCAGCCGAATAAGAAAAAATTTCGATTTTCCAATCATAAAGACCGATTGGAGGGGATTCAGTTACTGGAAAGCTTCCATGATGTGTCGGAACACCTCTCCATTAACGCACCTGTTTTCAATCAATTAAAAAAATGGAAAGAGCGTTTATCACTATTTAAAAAGAACTTTTCTTATGTTCGCCAATATGTTTCCGAAGATACAATCAAAGAATGGATTAGATGGGGTGAGTGGGCACTAGAGGGTTTTGAAAAAAATCAATCTTTATGGAATGAAGAAAAGAAAGTCATCATCCATGGTGATTGTGCCCACCATAATTTCTTGAGGAGAGCAGACGGCACATTGACCTTAATCGATTTTGACCTAATGGCAAGTGCTCCAAGGTGCATTGATTATTTACAGTATGCGAATCGAATTTCGCATCATTTGGAAGATGCAGCCACTACGCTGTGGGAAGTGCCGCAATTGCAAAGGTATCAGTCAGACCTGGCCTTTTTATATGCTTTAACTTATCCAACGGATATTTTCCGTGAATGGAATCGCCTTAATAAAAGTTCTTCCCAGCTTCATTCGGTCTGGAAAATGACTGTGGAAGGTTTTTCGGAGCGGATGCAGATGAATGAAAAATTGGAGAAAAAGATTTCTTCCCTAAATAGGAAATAAAACGGGCTTTTGGCCGTAACTTACAGAGTACATTTCCCGTTCGACACCCATGCTAATTATGAGCGGAATATAGCTCATTCTATCGCAATGGGAGGGTTATTGGTGCAGAAAATAAAATGGGCACTGCCGCTTTACACGGTATTAGCCGCCGTCAGTTTGGTTGGATGTGCTAATAATGATACAGCGGAGAACGAAAATATCACGAATGATACAGGGTACCATTCAACTGAAAAAGATGTATTGGTACGAAACATCAATTATCGGAATATGGCCCAAGGTCTATACGATAAAGATGATGCATACAGTGAACGTGACCGTAATTACCATGGCCATGAAAGTAAACCGCTTAGGGCACGATCATCTTATTATAATTCTTATGAAGGCACTTTAGCTGACAAAGTTAATGGGGTCGCCAATGAAGTGGGGTCGGTCGCCGATGCCAGGACAATCATCATGAAAGACGAAATGCTGGTTGCCTTGCTGCTTGACGACTACAGTCAAGCAAAAGGTGTCAAAGAAAGGATCAAGAAGGAAATCGGCCCCCTTTCTAATGGCCGGACCATACATGTCACCACCGATGAAGGTGTCTATTTCAGGACGATGACACTTGATAACAATCTTCGTGATGGCGATACGAGGGAAATGATCATTCAGGATGCCAATGACATGTTCGATAACCTTAACATTCACGAAGACCACTTAAAGTAATTCGTGAGCTGACCCGATTAGGAGTCAGCTCTTTTTGATTTTTTTCTGGTTAATAATCCTTATTTGGGGTCAAACTATTTAAAAAGTAAACGCCTTAAGAGGTGAGTAAATTGACTAATCAACTAAGAATCCAATTTTTCATGATCCTATTCATATTGCCATTTTGCTTAACCGTTTTTGCTGAAGAACCAGTTCAAAAGGAAAATGAACCAATTGAAAGGAAGGTCATCCTTCAGCGTATGTATCTGGATGGCGAGTTAAGTGAGGAGAAATTGACAGAAAAAATTTGGTCGATGGAAGACTTTTGGTCAAAATATCAAGGATGGAAAGTAGTCGATCAAAATGAAGAGCAGATTGTCCTTAAGAAAATAGAAAATGACATATCTCCGCTTTTAAAAGCGAATGGATACCTTGGGATGAGGGAAGATGGTACGTTATCCATTTTTATAGGAAGGCCGGAGCACGCCAAAATCATTCATACTTTCTACCAAATAGACGTTGGTAAACTTGAAGTATACAAGCAGGAGGAACTGCAAAAAGGGATACCGATCATGAATAAAGACCAATATAAACAGCTCATTAAAGAATATGAGCCATATTCGGTAAATTAGGATGGGATGACACCCATCCTCTTTTGTTTTTCAACAGAATACCATAAACGTCAAATGCAATGAAACGTGATATCGTCCATCGGAAAAGTCTTTGCCGATTACTAAATAACTTTTAATGAACAACGCTCCCTTTTTATGATAAAATGAGAGGTACAGCAAAATCAGGGAGAGAATTAATTTGTATGATTATATAAAAGGCAAGGTCGATTATATTGGACCTGAATACATAGTTGTGGAAAATGGGGGGATCGGATATCAAGTGATGACACCGAATCCTTTTATTTTTTCCGCTCAATACCAGAAAGAGATCCAAGTTTTTTTGTATCATTATGTGCGTGAGGATATGGCTGCATTTTACGGTTTCCAGACTCGTCAAGAAAAGGCCTTATTCACAAAACTATTGAATGTAACCGGAATCGGGCCGAAGGGTGCACTAGCCATATTAGCATCAGGACAGGTTGATCAGGTAGTGCAGGCAATCGAAAATGAAGATGAGTCGTTCTTGGTGAAATTCCCGGGAGTCGGTAAGAAAACGGCACGGCAAATGATTCTCGATCTAAAAGGAAAACTTGAGAACATTATTCCGGATGCTTTTCCAAGCTTGTTTAACGAAGGCGTCACGGCTGCACTCAGTCCAAATGGTTATTCGGAGGAATTGGATGAAGCCATTCTTGCCTTGAAGGCTCTTGGTTATTCTGAAAAGGAAATCCAAAAGGTTGCTAAGAAATTGCAGACGGAAGATATGACGACCGAGCAATATATTAAGAAAGCATTGCAAATGATGTTAAGATAAGGAGTGGCGCAATGGAGGAGAGAATATTCAATCAGGAAGCCGATTTGAACGAACTATCCTTTGAACAAAGCCTGCGGCCCCAAAACTTAAAGCAATATATTGGACAGGATAAAGTTAAAGCGAATTTGAGTGTATACATTGAAGCGGCAAGGATGCGTGAAGAAACGCTCGATCATGTACTATTATATGGACCACCCGGTCTTGGAAAGACGACGCTTGCCGTCATCATCGCCAATGAAATGGGTGTCAATATCCGCACGACTTCCGGTCCCGCCATTGAGCGGCCGGGGGATCTGGCGGCCATTTTGAGTGCACTTGAACCTGGTGATGTATTATTCATTGATGAGATTCACCGTCTTCCTCGTGTTGTCGAAGAAGTGCTATATCCGGCTATGGAAGACTTCTGTCTGGATATTGTAGTCGGTAAGGGACCGGAAGCCCGTTCGATCAGAATCGACTTGCCGCCGTTCACCCTCGTGGGGGCCACGACACGTGCAGGCTCACTGTCTGCACCGCTCAGGGACCGTTTTGGCGTTTTGAGCCGTCTTGAATATTATACGGAAAACCATTTGACTGATATCATCATCCGTACATCAAGAATCATGGATACGGAAATGGATGATCAAGCAGCTAGCGAACTTGCTAGAAGGTCAAGGGGCACCCCGAGAATTGCTAATCGGCTATTACGGAGGGTCAGGGATTTCGCCCAGGTACGCGGTGATGGTACGATAACGGCCGAGCTTGCCGATTATGCGCTTGAATTAATGCAGGTCGACCGTTTAGGACTCGATCATATTGACCATAAATTACTTAAAGGGATCATTGAAAAATTCCGTGGTGGACCCGTGGGTCTGGAAACGATTGCTGCAACGATTGGCGAAGAGGCACATACGATCGAAGATGTGTATGAACCATATCTGTTACAAGTCGGTTTTCTTCAGCGTACCCCTAGAGGCCGGATGGCAACACAGCTGGTTTATGAGCATTTCGGTATGGAGATGCCCGAATGATGAATATACCAAAAATGGTTATGATGCTTGGTGTGATTATATTCGTGTTTGGTTTTGCGATGAAATACATTCATCTCGGCAAGCTGCCGGGAGATATTTTGCTGAAAAAGGGGAATACGACGTTTTACTTTCCTATCGTCACATCAATCATCGTCAGTGTTGTGTTGTCCGCCATTTTTTATTTGATCGGCCGTTTTAAATAAATATTACAGCTTGAAAGACAGGTTAGGAAGTGGAACAGATGAAATTGGATATGTTTGATTTTCATTTACCGGAGGAATTGATTGCCCAAGTTCCTTTGGAGGATAGGGAAGCAAGTAGATTGATGGTGTTGGATAAAGGAACCGGTAAGCTCCAGCATGATGTATTCAGCCATATCACGGAATATATCAAGCCGGGAGATTGCTTGGTTTTGAATGATACGAAGGTGCTACCTGCCCGACTGTACGGCAGTAAGGAAGAAACAGGTGCAAAAATCGAGGTATTGCTGCTTAAGCAAGAGCATGATGATGTATGGGAAACGCTTGTGAAGCCAGCCAAACGGATTAGAGAAGGCTCGACAATCATTTTTGGCGATGGTAAGCTGAGTGCCGTCTGTACAGGTGTACTTGAGCATGGAGGCCGAATCCTTGAATTTAAATATGAAGGCATATTTTATGAAATACTAGAGAAGCTTGGCGAAATGCCATTACCTCCATATATCAAGGAACAACTCGACGATCAGGACCGTTATCAAACGGTATATGCACGTGAACGGGGATCTGCAGCGGCACCAACCGCAGGCCTGCATTTTACGGAGGATTTGCTCGAGAAACTTAAAGGGATGGGTGTCCACATCGCTTTCATCACGCTTCATGTAGGGCTTGGTACGTTCCGTCCAGTCAGTGTCGACGATATTGACAGCCACGAAATGCATTCAGAGTTTTATCAAATGACGGAAGGCACAGCCAGGTTACTGAATGATGTGAAAGAAAAAGGCGGGAAAATCATCACGGTCGGCACAACGTCCACAAGGACATTGGAAACGATTGCTTCCCGTAATGATGGGGTGTTCAAGGAAGAGAATGGCTGGACGAGCATCTTCATCTATCCTGGATATGAGTTCAAAGGGATCGATGCGATGATAACGAACTTCCATTTACCGAAATCGACTTTAATCATGCTTATTTCTGCACTTGCAGGCAGGGAGCATGTCCTTCATGCCTACGAAACGGCCGTGGAAGAAAAATACAGGTTCTTTAGTTTTGGAGATGCAATGTTAATTAAGTAATATAAGAGTGAGAAGCTCTTGAAGGGAGTTATTGCGTTGACTGCAATACGATATGAGTTAATCAAAACATGTAAACAGACAGGGGCACGGCTAGGCCGGGTTCATACGCCGCATGGTTCTTTTGACACGCCGGCATTCATGCCGGTTGGAACGATGGCTACTGTCAAAACGATGTCCCCGGAAGATTTGAAACAAATGGGGGCAGGCATCATCCTGAGCAATACGTACCACTTATGGCTGCGTCCGGGGCATGAAATCATCAAGGAAGCTGGCGGATTGCATAAGTTCATGAACTGGGATCGGGCGATCTTGACGGACTCTGGCGGCTTTCAAGTCTTCAGTTTGAGCGAGTTCCGTAAAATTGAAGAAGAGGGCGTACATTTCAGAAACCATCTGAATGGCGATAAATTATTTTTATCTCCGGAAAAAGCGATGGAAATACAAAATGCACTGGGCTCCGATATTATGATGGCATTCGATGAATGTCCGCCATTTCCGGCGACTGAAGAGTATATGAAGAAGTCGGTTGAACGGACATCACGCTGGGCAGAACGCTGTTTGAATGCCCATGAGCGTCCAAATGACCAAGGGCTGTTCGGGATCGTTCAAGGCGGGGAGTTTGAAAATCTTCGCAAACAAAGTGCAAAAGACCTTGTCTCCCTTGACTTCCCGGGTTATGCTATTGGAGGATTATCCGTAGGGGAACCGAAGGATATCATGAACCGCGTTCTTGAGTTTACAAGTCCGCTGCTGCCAACTGACAAACCGCGTTACCTGATGGGAGTCGGTTCGCCGGATTCATTGATCGATGGTGCACTCCGCGGAGTCGATATGTTTGACTGTGTACTGCCGACGCGAATTGCGCGTAATGGTACGCTGATGACGAGCAATGGGCGGCTGGTTGTGAAAAATGCGAAATATGCACGTGATTTTGGTCCAATCGATGAAAATTGCGATTGCCATGTTTGCAAGAATTATAGCCGGGCATATATCCGCCATTTGATTAAATGTGAAGAAACCTTTGGGATTCGTCTTACGACTTATCATAACCTTCATTTTCTGTTAAACTTGATGGAACAGGTCAGACAAGCTATTCGAGAAGATCGTCTTGGAGACTTTAGGGAAGAGTTTTTTGAGCAATATGGTTTCAATGAACCTAATGCGAGAAACTTCTAATTCCATAAATATTTTAATGTACGAAAGGAGTGAATTATACAAATGGGTTCTTTAACACAAATACTTCCGTTGATCTTAATGTTCGTATTGTTCTATTTCTTATTGATCCGTCCGCAGCAAAAACGCCAAAAGGCTACGCAAAACATGCAGAGCAGTTTGAAAAAAGGTGATAAAGTTGCTACTATCGGCGGCATGCACGGAACAATCGATGCGATTGATGAATTGCAAATCGTCATTAAATCACCAGACGGTACAAAACTAACTTTCGACCGTGCGGCAATCCGTGAAATTAAGGAAAGCGCACCAAATAAAGAAGCAACTTTATAAGACAAACGAAAACCGGGCCATGTGCCCGGTTTTTTGCTGTGCTTTTTTAATTGGTACGTGATTCGGAACTCATGTTGACCCCAAGCACGCCACCCATCATGGCCGTAATGACAAAACAGCCATAGTATATCCATTGCTTGATGGTGAAGAGCGCATCGTGACCTAAATATTGAAAAAGGAACACGACCAACAGATAAAGCAGCCCTGTACTACCGCCTAAGAATAGTCCTTGCTTTTTCCCTTTGCCTCCTGAGATGAATCCACCAATGAAGAGTGATAAAAAGGACACGATCATGATCACGTATGTCAGGGATGATTCCGTCAGTGAAGTGAAACGTAGAAGGATGGAAACGATTAAACTTGCAATCATCGCTATGGCAAAGATGGAGCCTACGCCATAAATTACGGCGACACTCATTTTTTTAGTTTCGATGGGTATTCCTCCTTTTTACAAGGCTGATACGTTTTAGCCTGTTTATGTGTTTGTACAAGCATATTCCCCGCATGGAACCTTTAGACCAGGTTTAAGAAGCTTCCAAGTAAAATTAGAAAAGATTATGGAGTAATTTTTCAATTCCCAAGCCATGCTATGGATGAAGGATGTGGTATTGAAGTGGATATCATGGCTATTATTTTTAGGACAACAGTGATCTATCTAGTCATCTTATTACTTTTCCGAATGATGGGTAAACGGGAAGTTGGGGAACTGAGCATACTTGATTTAGTGGTATCCATCATGATAGGAGACATTGCCGTCCTATCCTTTGAAGATTTGGATAAACCATTTTTCAGACAAATCATTCCCATGTTCGTGCTTGCTTTCATCCAAATAATCATGGCCTACATTTCATTGAAAAGCATAAGATTTCGAAACATCGTGGACGGTACACCTCAAATTATCATCAACCAAGGGAAAATAGATGAAAAAGCGATGCGTAAGCAACGATATAATTTCGATGATTTATTGACCCAGCTGCGTGAACAGGGGATTAATGATTTAAATGATATACAATTCGCAATCCTCGAATCTTCAGGGAAGCTGTCGGTTATCAAAAATACCCAAAGCAAAGGTTCCAATACGAAGCAAACACCCTATCCCCTTATAATCGACGGAGAGATACAGGAGAAAAATCTCGATAAAATCGGCAAAAATCACTTTTGGCTCCGGCACCAGTTGAAAAAAATGGGAGAAACGAAGATTAAAGAGATTTCGATTTGTGGGTACATAGATGGTCGATTTTACATCGATAAAAATGAAACGAAGAATTGACCGAAGTCTTTTTAAATGCTTCGGTTCATTTTATTTCCAAGCAAACTTTGATAAAAAGCCGCCAACTACAGGAATCCGGATTAGATCCGCTTTTTTTATGCTGCCGGTCATGAGCAGGAAAAATGTGAACAGCAGGATAACGACCGTCACGGAAAGCAAAAGCCGTATGCCAAGAGGCTGTGAGGAGAGCGGGAATTGATAAAGGTAATAACCGCCCCATCCGGAAATTAAAGCAAGGACCAAAGCTGACATATAGCTCCGGAAATGAAGCGTGAAAGGGACGACCTTCAGCACGGTTGAAAAATGCAGGAAGGTAACGAGCATTGTACCGACTGCTATCCCGATTGCGGCTCCCATGATCCCGAAGCTTTCCTTTGACGCCAGCAGCCAGATCACACCGATTTTAAGGATGTTCCCAGCCAGGCTGTTGAACATTGCGGCCTTTGCAAGATCCAGTGCTTGCAGCATGGATTGCAGCGGATATTGAAAGTAATAAAGGATGAAAAAAGGTGCCAGGAATTTAATGAAAACAGCAGCATGCGAAGAGCCATACATGACTTGTAAAATCGGTTCGGCAAAGATAAACAGAATGACGATAGCTAAACAGCCTGTGATAAAGGTGATTTTCAAGGCCTGTTGAAGCCTATGTTCAACGAGTAAAAAATTTCCGGTCGTACGGGCTTCGCTCACTGCCGGGACAAGGGCCGTCGCCAACGAGGATGTAACGAATGACGGAAGCATGAGTAAAGGCAGTGCGTATCCTGTTAACTCCCCGTATTGACTGGTGGCTGCAGCCGCGGTGACGCCGGCGATTGCCAAACTCTGGGCGACCACTATCGGTTCGAAAAACCACGAAACCGATCCAATCATCCTGCTTCCGGTGGATGGAAGGGCGATCCCCATCAATTCGGTGAACGTTCCTTTTCCGGATTTGACATTCTTGAAGAAACCTTTCCGGAACTTAAAATGTTTCTTTAACTTAAAACTAGTCAATAAGTAGAAGAGAGATACAAGCTCACCAATAATAGAAGCGAACATCGCCCCGGCAGCAGCGTATTCGATTCCATATGGTAAAAAGGCCTTCGTCAGGACGGCTATGAACGTGATTCGTGCCACCTGCTCGATAACTTGTGAGAAAGCGAAGGGCTTCATATTTTGCTTGCCTTGGAAATAACCGCGCAGTACGGATGAAATGGCTATGATCGGTACGATAGGAGCAATCGCCATGAGCGGCCATACCGTCCGTTTGTCAGTGAATAGATATTCTGAGAGCACCGGCGCGAAAAGCAGCATTGCGGGAGTGAAAATCATCGATAGCGTAAAGGTGCAGGCCAAAGAGACGACAAGGATTTTCTTGATTTTCCGTTCATCACCTCTGGCATTTGCCTCTGCCACGTATTTGGAAATGGCGATAGGCAGGCCTAACTGGGTAATGTTTACGACGAGAAATAGGGTCGGTAAAGCCATCATATATAAACCAACGCCTTCTTCGCCGATGAAGCGGGCGATGACAATGCGGTTAATGAAACCAAGAACCCTTGTTATCAGGCTTGCGACTAATAAAATCAGCGTCCCTTTTAAAAATTTGGACATTGAACTCCCTTCCTTCCTTCTCAAAAAAGCGGTTATGCTATACAATTATCTATATGCTTGTACTTGGACAAAGCATGACAAAAGTGTTTGTTTGCGTTCTAACAAATGATTGAAACTCTTCTAAGAAAATGCGCATTCATTTGAGAATCATTTTTACTGGAGGCAAAGTGATGGCGAAAAAGAATCATCCCTATCAAAGGTATTATCTAAAGGTACGCCCATTTTTGAAGAGCAAGCGTGAGGAATTCGAAATGGTCGGATTGAATGCCGTAACAGAGGAAGACATATGGGGAACCTTGACCAAAAATAAATGGAAGCGTCCGCAGGAAAACATTCACCTTCATGAACTTGTCGCAGATATCGTGACATTTTCGAGCAACCAGTTCATGACTTTCCAAATGGTCGAAGCTTATAAATCACCAAACCTATTTGAGCCGCTTTCTGAAGAGGAACTGAAGGAACTTTTAAAAGAATGATGCAAAGATATACTTAAATTGACAGCTGTTTGTATATGACTCATAATGGATATGGTAATGCTTTTTTTGGGAAAAAGCATGGGAAGCTGTGTCTTTTTTTCTCAAGAAGCAAAGGGTATGCAGTTATCATATAAACTTTTTTTAAACTTCAGGAACAGGCGTATTATAGAAAGGGGCCTACTACATAATGGTAAAAAGAGGCAGGATCGTTGCGTTTTTTCTAATTGCACTTTTGATTTTCGCAGCGATGGGATCGACTTCAAAAGGAATCCTAAAGGATATCAAGCTGGGTCTTGATCTTCAAGGCGGCTTTGAAGTGTTATATGAAGTAAAACCGCTGTCTGGGGAAAAGATCACCCCGGATGTTTTACGGGCTACAGTAAGCTCGCTTGAGCGGCGTGTCAATGTTTTGGGCGTTAGCGAACCTAACATTCAAATCGAAGGGAAAGACCGGATCCGCGTTCAATTGGCTGGAGTCAAAGACCAAAACAACGCTCGGGAAATCCTTTCGACACAAGCTAAATTATCCTTCCGTGATTATAACGATAAGGAAATGATGACCGGTGCTGACCTGAAAGAAGGCGGCGCGAAACAAACGTTCCAAGATAATAAACCGGTTGTCGAAGTCACATTGAAAGATGTGAATAAATTTAAGGATATCACCCAAAAAATTTCCTCGATGGAAAGTCCGACTAATGTCCTTGCAATCTGGTTGGATTTCGAAGAAGGAAAAGATTCCATTAAAGATAAAGCTTCACAGGACAATATGATTTCAGCTCCAGCTGTCAGTGAAGTTTTCAATACGAAGAAGGTATATATTACCGGTCAATTCACGGTGGAAGAAGCGAAAGAGCTTGCAGCCCTTCTGGATGCGGGTGCCCTGCCTGTAGATTTAAAAGAAAAGTACTCCACTTCTGTAGGTGCCCAATTTGGCGCGGGTGCGCTGAATGATACTATTTTTGCGGGAATCATCGGAATTGCACTTGTTTTTATTTTCATGCTTGTGTATTACCGCTTCCCGGGATTCATTGCAGTCGTCACTTTAAGCATATACATTTTCTTGACGCTATTAGTGTTCGATTGGATGAATGCGGTCCTTACGCTGCCTGGTATTGCAGCATTGGTACTCGGGGTCGGGATGGCTGTCGATGCCAACATCATAACCTACGAGCGAATCAGGGATGAGCTGAAACTTGGCCGTTCAGTTAAAGCAGCATATAAAGAAGGTACGAAAAATTCTCTTGCTACGATCACGGATGCGAACTTAACGACCTTGCTGGCTGCAGCCGTTCTGTTCTATTATGGAACAAGCTCGGTTAAAGGGTTTGCAACAACTTTGATCATTTCGATTTTAATGAGTTTCATTACAGCCGTCTATGGTACACGTCTTTTCATGAGCCTGTGGGTGAATAGCGGGTTCCTGGACAAACGTACAACATGGTTTGGCGTGAAAAAGAAATACATTCACGATTTATCCGAGAAAATTGAATTAATGTCATTGCCAACACGCTTTGATAAAATCGATTTCGTCAAACATCGGAAAGTTTTTTATGGCATTTCAATCGGTGTCACGATTATCGGGATCATTTTCCTGCTCGTCTTCAGATTGAATCTTGGGATTGATTTCACGAGCGGTACCAGAATTGAGATTGCGTCCAAAGATGTCTTGACGACTCAGCAAGTCAAAACCGAAATGAGCAAGGTCGGTATTGACGAAAAGGACATCAAGGATGTCAGGCTCGCTGGAAAAGAAAATAAAAACGCTGTCGTTCGGACAGTCGGTGTCCTTGATAAACAGGAAATCGCTGAATTGAAGGACCACTTCAAGAAGGATTACGGAGCAGAACCGAATGTCAGCACAGTTTCGCCGACAGTCGGGAAAGAACTTGCGAAAAATGCCATGTTTGCGTTAGCGATTGCATCAATCGGAATCATATTGTATGTATCGATACGATTTGAATGGCGAATGGCTGTACCGGCCGTCGTAGCGCTAATACATGACGCATTCTTCATCATAACGGTTTTCAGCTTACTTCGGCTTGAAGTGGATATCACCTTCATTGCTGCGGTTCTGACGATCGTCGGTTATTCGATCAATGATACGATCGTAACCTTTGACCGCATTCGTGAAAACTTACGCTTCAGTCGTAAAGTCAAAACCGTCGAAGAGCTTGAGAACATTGTAAACATCAGTATCAGGCAAACTTTGACGAGATCCATTAACACAGTACTGACCGTTCTCATTACGGTTATCGCGTTGGCGATATTCGGCAGTGAAGCTATCCGAAACTTCTCGATTGCACTGTTTATCGGTTTAATATGCGGCGTGTATTCATCACTATTGATCGCTTCCCAATTCTGGCTTGATTTGAAAATCAGGGAATTGAAGAAGAAAGGTCCGCTGAATACCGCAAAAGAGAAGAAACAAAGTCTTGAAGGACAAGTTTAATAGGAGAGAGGGGGCTGGCATGATGCCAGCCTTCTTTTTGTGAGACTAACTTGTTGAATAGGGAATTACAGCCATTTTTGAGTTTAAAATAAATTGAAACCGTTATTGCCGTTTTGTATAATGAGTAAGTTGAGGGGTGAATTAATGTTAAAGCCAAAAACTCGGTGGAACCTGCGAACTGCCGATGAAAACAAAGTTGCTGCACTAGCTGAAGAGCTCCATATCACACCTTTGGTTGCAGCGTTGCTTGTGAATCGAGGCCTGGATACGATTGAAAGTGCCCGATCATTTTTATTTGTAAAAAATCAAACTTTTCATGATCCATTTTTATTGAAAGATATGGATAAAGCAGTATATAGAATAAGAGAAGCCATTCAAAATGGAGAAAAAATACGTATATTCGGTGATTATGACGCGGATGGCGTGACATCGACCACAGTGATGATGACGGCACTAACGAGATTGGGAGCCGATGTGGATTTTTATATCCCGAATCGGTTTACAGAGGGGTATGGACCGAATCCAATGGCGTTCCGCCTTGCAGCTGAGCAAGGGGTGAAGGTATTGATAACCGTCGATACAGGAATTTCTGCAATCGATGAAGCGAAGCTTGCCGGAGAGCTTGGAATGGATTATATTTTGACCGACCACCATGAACCGGGACCGGAATTGCCTGAAGCATTGGCAATCATCCATCCTAAACTTGAGGGCAGTTCCTATCCATTTAAAGACCTTGCGGGTGTAGGGGTCGCTTTTAAGCTGGCACACGCCTTGCTTGGAGAATTGCCTGAGGATTTACTTGAAATAGCGGCAATTGGCACCATAGCGGATTTAGTGCCTTTACAAGGGGAAAACCGCGTCATTGCTGCAAAAGGCATCGAGCAGTTACGTTTGACCCGCCGTCCTGGACTTGTTGCATTAATGAAAGTGGCGAATGTTCAGCAGGAAGCATTGAATGAAGAATCGATCGGTTTTGCGATGGCACCACGGATCAATGCTGTCGGACGTCTTGGAGATGCCGACCCCGCTGTGGATTTATTGATGTCTGAAAGCCTGGAAGAAGCGACGGAACTCGCCAATGAAATCAATGATATCAATAAAGAGCGACAGGCTATGGTTGCAGAGATGGCGGAAGAAGCGATTTCTGAAGTTGAGGAAAACTTCCCGCCGGAGTCGAATGGTGTGCTCATCATTGGCAGGGAAGGCTGGAACGCCGGTGTTGTGGGGATTGTGGCCTCTAAACTGGTTGAACGCTTTTACCGGCCCACGATTGTATTGAGCTATGACCGGGAAAAGGGATACGCTAAAGGTTCTGCTCGGAGTATCGCCGGTTTCGATCTTTTTGAAAGTCTGTCCACCTGCCGTGAATTACTGCCTCATTTTGGTGGCCATCCTATGGCTGCTGGAATGACATTGAAAATTGAAGATGTTCAGGAGCTTAGGGACCGCATGAACTTGATTGCGAAGGAACAACTGAATGAAGAGGACTTCACACCCATTACAAATTTGGACGGTGCTACGACTTTAGCTGAAGTTTCCGTTCAAACGATTCAGGAGATGAGCCTGCTAGCGCCATTCGGGGTTACGAATCCTAAGCCGAAGATTTTGATAGATTCCGTACAACTTTCAAGCGCCCGTAAAATTGGTGCCAACCAAAATCACTTGAAGGTCCAGCTGGAAGATGGTGAAAATCATAAACTTGATGGCGTAGGCTTCGGTCTCGGTCATTTTGTGGATGAATTAGCGCCGCACGCTGAAGTCTCGGTGATTGGAGAGCTTTCCATCAATGAGTGGAATAATATGAAAAAGCCCCAGATCTTTGTCCAGGATGTCTCGGTGAACCATTGGCAGTTATTCGATTACCGCGGCAAGGGCCAGGCAGAGAAGTGGCTTGCCGACATTCCGGCACAAAACCGGAAAATCGTCATTTTCTCGGAAGATATTTATAGCAGATATCCCTTTTTACGAAACCATCCGGATCTTGTTCATATCAAGAATGAACAGGATGCAGATCAGCTCGACTGCCTAGAAGGACATGTGGTTTTTATGGACATGCCACCGTTAAGGGAATATTTGAAACGGGTCATTGCCAATAAGAATCCATCGCGTATCTACGCTCACCTTTCACATGAACAGGACCATTTCTTAAGTACGATGCCAACAAGGGACCATTTTAAATGGTTTTACGCCTTCCTTGCCAAAAAGGGTCCGCTCGATGTGAAAAGATATGGTGATGACCTTGCCAAATACCGCGGCTGGTCAAGGGATACCGTGGATTTCATTTCTAAGGTGTTTTTTGAGCTTGATTTTGTTACAATAGAGAATGGGTTAATTATGCTTACAACCAATGCGAAAAAACGCGATCTCAGTGAATCTGAATCGTATATAAGAAAGAAAGAGCAATTTGAGCTTGAACAAGAGCTAGTTTATTCTTCCTATCAGCAATTATTCGATTGGTTCAATCATTATTTAGTCCATGAGGCAACAGACCTTGAGGAGGAAACAAAGCAATGGATTTAAAGCAATATGTAACAATTGTGCAAGACTGGCCAAAACCTGGTATTGTCTTCAAAGATATTACAACATTAATGGATAACGGCGCAGCTTATAAATACGCAACAGACCAAATCGTCGAGTACGCTCGCGATAAAAATATCGATTTAGTGGTCGGACCGGAAGCACGCGGATTCATTATCGGATGTCCAGTCGCATACTCATTGGAAGTCGGCTTTGCGCCAGTGAGAAAAGAAGGAAAACTTCCACGTGAAACGATAAAAGTCGAATATGGATTAGAATATGGCAAGGATGTTTTGACGATCCATAAAGATGCCATCAAACCGGGACAGCGTATCCTGATTACGGACGATTTACTTGCTACTGGCGGAACAATCGAAGCGACGATCAAATTGGTTGAACAGCTTGGCGGAATTGTAGCCGGGATTGCATTCCTTATTGAATTGACGGACTTGGATGGTAAAGATAAATTAGACGGCTATGATGTCTTGACATTAATGAGCTTTTAATAAAGAAGAGCACTCTGACCAGGGTGCTCTTTCTGTTTTACTCGTTTTAACTGGATTTTGTCGAATTTCCAGTGAAAAAATGCATTATTCTTTATAAAATACACGTTTAACCCTTTACATCCTTGCCTTTTTTTTCGATAATAGTAATAATAAAGAGTTTTTCTGCTAATAAGTTTATTTGCACTTGTATCCGTTTAAGCGGATTTATTTTTTTTCGCAAAAATTGTCACGTTTTGCAGAATAAAGGGAAGTGCTACCAATCATACTCAATCCGGATCATACCGGTGGCAGTTAAAGTGGGGTTAAGGTGATTAAATGGCTAATGATCAAATATTGACTGCCGAGCAGGTTGTAGAACGTGCCAGCTTATATCTTCAGCCGGAAGAAGCTGAATTTATTCATAGAGCGTTTAAGTATGCAGAATATGCTCACCGAGAACAATTCCGTAAATCGGGAGAGCCGTATATTATTCATCCGATTCAAGTGGCGGGCATTCTGGCTGATCTTGAAATGGACCCTGCAACTATTGCGGCAGGTTTTTTACATGATGTTGTTGAAGATACGGAGATCACTCTGAAGGATATTGAAGAAAATTTCAGTCCTGAAGTCGCCATGCTCGTGGATGGCGTGACTAAATTAGGGAAAATCAAGTATAAATCACAGCAAGAGCAGCAGGCGGAAAACCATCGGAAAATGTTCGTGGCGATGGCCCAGGATATCCGGGTAATCTTGATAAAGCTTGCCGACAGACTGCACAATATGCGGACATTGAAGCATCTGCCGCAGGAGAAGCAGAGAAGGATATCGAACGAGACGTTGGAAATCTTTGCACCGCTTGCCCATCGTCTTGGTATCAGCACGATTAAATGGGAACTTGAAGATACTGCACTAAGGTATTTGAATCCTCAGCAGTATTACCGAATCGTTAACTTGATGAAGAAAAAGCGTGCAGAACGTGAAGAGTATCTGGAAGAAGTCATTGATGAAGTGCGGAAAAACGTTGAGGAAGTCAACATTAAGGCTGACCTTTCCGGAAGGCCGAAACATATATACAGCATTTATCGCAAAATGGCTTTGCAGAATAAGCAGTTCAGTGAAATTTATGATTTGCTTGCAGTTCGGATCGTCGTCAATAGCATAAAAGATTGCTATGCGGTTTTAGGGATCATCCACACATGCTGGAAGCCGATGCCTGGCCGATTTAAAGACTATATCGCGATGCCGAAGCCGAATATGTATCAATCGCTCCATACGACGGTAATCGGTCCGAAAGGCGATCCGCTCGAAGTGCAGATCCGTACTTCCGATATGCATCGCATTGCCGAGTTCGGGGTTGCCGCGCACTGGGCTTATAAAGAAGGAAAAGATGTCGGTGAACAGCCTTCATTAGAAGAAAAATTGACTTGGTTCCGGGAAATTCTTGAATTCCAGGATGACGCGACTAATGCCGAGGAATTCATGGAATCCCTTAAAATAGATCTTTTTTCTGATATGGTATTCATTTTCACACCTAAAGGCGATGTCATCGAACTCCCATCAGGTTCCAACCCGATTGATTTCGCTTACCGGATCCATTCGGAAATTGGAAACAAAACGATTGGTGCCAAAGTGAACGGGAAAATGGTACCGCTGGATTATAAACTGAAAACAGGCGACATCATTGAAATCTTAACATCGAAGCATTCATATGGTCCAAGTCAGGACTGGCTAAAACTCACGCAAACATCTCAAGCTAAAAATAAAATCCGCCAATTTTTCAAAAAGCAGCGCCGGGAAGAAAATATCGAAAAAGGCAAAGAGCTTGTTGAAAAAGAAATCAAGGATATGGAGTTCGACCTGAAGGAAATCCTGACTCCCGAGAACATCAGGCGTGTTGCAGATAAATTCAACTTCCTGAATGAAGAAGATATGTATGCAGCAGTCGGGTATAACGGAATAACTGCCCTTCAGGTAGCTAACCGCCTTACCGAAAAATGGCGAAAGCAGAAAATGGTCGAGCAGGAAGCAGATATTTCAGAAGCGGTAGCCGATCTGAAAACCTTCTCCAATTCAACTAAAAAACGTGACTCAGGTGTACAGGTGCCGGGGATTGATAACCTGCTTATCCGTTTATCACGCTGTTGTAACCCAGTTCCTGGAGATGAAATCGTTGGTTATATAACCAAAGGCCGTGGAGTTTCAGTCCATAGACAAGACTGCCCGAACCTGGAAAGCGGGGATTCCGATCATCGCCTGGTACCGGTTGAATGGGAAAGTACAATTAATGAACGCAAGGAATACATCGTTGAAATTGAAATCAGCGGGTATGACCGTCGTGGCTTATTAAACGAAGTGCTGCAGGCAGTCAATGAAACCAAGACCAACATTTCAGCGGTCTCTGGTAAATCCGACAGGAATAAGGTTGCGACCATTCACATGTCGATTTACATTCATAACATTGCCCATTTACAAAAGGTCGTCGACCGTATAAAACAAATTTCAGATGTTTATTCCGTCAGAAGGATAATGAACTAAGGAGTTTTTATTACCATGCGTGTTGTTTTACAACGTTCCAAAGCGGCAAAAGTCGTTGTTGCAGACCAAGTAATCGGGCAAATCGACAGCGGACTCGTTCTGCTGGTTGGTATCACCCATGGGGATACCATCGATGACGCCGTATATTTGGCCGATAAGATTGTCAATCTCAGGATATTTGAAGATGAAAATGAAAAGATGAACCACTCACTATTGGATGTAGGAGGTTCTATTTTATCAGTTTCGCAATTTACCCTATACGGCGATTGCCGTAAAGGCCGTCGACCGAACTTCATGGACGCCGCCCGTCCTGAAGAGGCGAATGAATTATATGAAGCATTTAACGAGGAACTCCGCAAGAAAGGCGTCCATACGGAAACAGGTCAATTTGGTGCCATGATGGACGTTCAGCTTACTAATGATGGTCCCGTTACATTAATACTTGAAAGCAAAAAATAACCTGCTGCTGCAGGTTTTTTTGTTTGGGTAAATAAATGCCGACGAATGGACAAGCCAGCTTCGACGGGAAGCTGGCTTGTCTTGTCTTTATTTGAAATACCGCGCCAATCCATTATAGATGGCCGATGTGATCTTTTCTTGATACTCATTCGATGTTAACGTCAATTCTTCAACCGGATTACTTAAATAACCAAGTTCAATAAGTGTAGCTACACGTTTGTTTTCACGGGTAACATGAAAATTCCCGTAACGTGATCCGCGGTTGGGCACCTGCATGGTGGAACCGAGTGAATTGGCCAGTGTAGTGGCCAATGAACGTTGGTAGTCATGATAGTAGTATGTAGTTATCCCGCTCGTGATCTGGTCCTTGGTGCTATCATAATGGAGACTGATGAAAGCATCCGCGTTATGGATATGTGAAGTGCCGACCCGGGAAGGAAGTGGAACATAGGTATTGCCGCTTCTGGTCAGGATAACTTTTGCTCCTGCCGCCTGAAGTTTGTCCCGCAGCAACTCAGCCGTCCGGATCGTCAGATTTTTCTCAAGAGTGCCACCGACCCCTACTGTACCACTATCCCTGCCGCCATGGCCGGGATCGATAACGATGGTTTTATCCTTTAAATATTTTTCAACGCCAGGTCGTTGGATCTGTTCGGAATTCCCTTCGATCGTCACGATCCATCCAGCCACATAAGCAGTTTTTCCGCTCTTTAGTTTAATGGAATACCAGTCGCCTTCCTTACCTGATGCGGAGAACGTTTCACCTTCATTGACCTGCTCTACGATTTCCGAGTCGCCATCAGGCTCACTTCTAAGGATCGTTCCGTCATGAATGATGGTTATCTTGTTTCCTTTTACATCAATCTTCTTTTCCTTAGTCGTTTGTTCAACATTCTCTTTTTCCAAGTACCAACTCACTACCCAGCCCTTTTTTGAACCGGAAAGCTGGATCTGCGTCATTTTCCCCTTTGTTTGCAAGATGGCGTATGTCTCATCCTTGTTCACCGAACCGATGACCTTGCTGCTGAGAGAGGCATCTTTCCGGACATTTAACCCTTCAGCGGTCACCCTTGCAGTCGCGCCTGCCATATTAATTTTCGTATCATCTTCATCTTCGCTTATTTGTATGTAAGGTTCAGCTACCCAACCCCGGACTCCTTGGAAATCAATTTCAGCCCATTCATTTTCAACCATGTAAACGGTCACTGCCGTATTTTTATTCAGCTTTCCGAGCGCGGCACTGCTTTTCGATGGTTCCGAACGGACATTGAGCCGGTCCACCAAAGTGACTCCGGTTTTTACGGATTGATTCGTTTCTTTTACCTTAGTCGAATCTTTCTTCGCTGCATTCCCTGATGAGGCGGGAAGCTTAAGGTAGTCAGAAGAGACCCAACCTTCGATATCCGCCGTTTTGACCTTTATCCAATTTTCATTCTTTTCAATAATGTCAACAGCTGTTCCTTTACTCAAGGAACCAACCGTTTGAAATGTAGTTCCGGGACCTGTACGGACGCGGACGGAGCTACCGGATATCATACCTTGTCCGGATTGCTTTTTGACCTGATTGGTATCCGACTCCGATTTTCTCTCCACTAACCAATTGGCGACCCATCCTGTTTTGCCGACGCCAATCCGGATTTCAATCCAGTCGCCATCTTCTTTCAGAATTGGATACGATTCCCCTTTTGCCAGTTTTTTTACGATAGGGAAACTGAGACCTGCACCTTCACGGACATTGACCACTTTGGACGTCACGATAATTTCCCCTTCTTCTTTTCCAAAAGCATGATTGACGGGGAACATTGCTGAGATCATCAGCATCAGGATCAGGCAGAATAAACCCGATTTCTTCTTCATAAGTTGTCTCTCCCTTTTAATGTCTATATGTATGTATTCTCGTTCAATAAAAATTTCCCTCTTTCCCAGTGCAAAAAACATTTTTTTTTGGGAAGAATAAAGCTTATATAACTCGAGGAGGGAACCTACATGAAATTCAGCGAAAAAGATCAAACGAGCTTAAGCGGAGGCAATCAAGTACTAGGTGTCGATTTTCACGATTTCATCCAGAAGGAACAAAGCGCAAACCTTGTTGAATTGGCATCCGAATTCGGAGTCAATGTCCGGACGGTCAAAAATTTGAAAAAACATTTGAACCAATAAAATGCGACAAAATCCTCAGCCTGCCTTGACATTTGATGTTAACGTCCGTATGATTATAAAATATCAGACTTATTACTGCAATAACCAATGATGGAGAAGAGTAATTAAGAAACACATGAAAAGAGAGGAAATGCCGAGGCTGAAAGCATTCCACATGATGACTTAATGAAAGAACCCTCCGTAGGCTTCACTCCGAACGGTATTACTTAATAGGAGATGGACGTAAAACAGGCGTTAACTGTTTTTGAGCGGGGGCACTTATTTTTTGTGCTTCAACTAGGGTGGCACCACGGGATATCCAAACTCTCGTCCCTTGTAACGGATAAGTTACAAGGGGCGGGAGTTTTTTGTTTGGAAAAAATCAGTATAGCGCTGGATAAAGGGCGTTTTGCTTTAAAGGAGGAAACATATATGTCTATTCAGATTCCTAGAGGAACCCAGGATTTATTGCCTGGCCAAACGGAAATTTGGCAGTATATCGAAAAGACAGCGCGTGATATTTGTCACCGTTATCAATATAAAGAAATCCGCACACCGATTTTTGAACACACCGAATTATTTTTACGTGGTGTAGGTGATACAACCGATATCGTACAAAAAGAGATGTATTCATTTCAAGATCGCGGTGAAAGGAATTTAACCCTTCGTCCGGAAGGCACCGCATCAGTAGTTCGGTCATATATCGAGAACAAAATGTTCGGGTGGGCCAATCAACCGGTCAAGCTTTATTATATCGGCCCGATGTTCCGTTACGAACGTCCACAAGCAGGCCGCTTCCGCCAGTTCGTTCAATTCGGCATCGAAGCTTTAGGTAGTAAGGATCCCGGAATCGATGCAGAGGTTCTTTCACTTGCGATGAACCTATACAAAGAACTTGGATTGAAAAAGCTGAAACTTGTGATCAACAGCCTTGGTGATAAGGAAAGCCGGACAGCGCATCGCAATGCTTTAATCAAACATTTCGAACCTCGGATTGGAGAGTTTTGCGGCGATTGTCAGAACCGCCTGGAAAAAAATCCATTGCGTATCCTGGATTGCAAAAGAGATCACGATCATGAATTGATGAACACCGCGCCATCCATCATTGAATATTTAAATGATGAATCCCGTATTTATTTCGAAAAAGTGAAACAGCATCTTACGGATTTGGAAATAGAATTCGTCGAAGATCCTACACTTGTGCGGGGCTTGGATTACTATAATCATACCGCTTTTGAAATCATGAGTGATGCAGAAGGCTTTGGCGCCATTACTACACTTTGCGGAGGCGGCAGATATAACGGGCTGTCTGAAGAACTTGGCGGACCGGAAACACCTGGTATCGGATTTGCTCTTAGCATTGAACGCCTGATTGCAGCATTGCAAGCAGAAAACATCGAGCTTCCGATCAAAAAGGGAATTGACTGCTATCTTGTTTCATTAGGTGAAACAGCCAAGGATTATAATGTCAAACTTGCCCATCAATTGCGGAATGCCGGTTTTACTGTCGAAAAAGACTATCAAGACCGAAAAGTGAAAGCTCAATTCAAATCAGCCGACCGCCTGGAAGCGAGATATGTGGCGACACTCGGGGAAGATGAATTGGCAAATAATAAAATCAATGTAAAGTTCATGGAAACTGGTGAACAAGTCCAAATGGACCTTGCCACATTCGTTGAACAATTCAAAAAGCTACAGGCTTAAGGGGGAAATACCATGTTTGGCAGAACATACTTCAATGGTGAAGTGACAGAAGCAGCTATTGGTGAAAAAGTAACATTAAAAGGATGGGTACAAAAACGTCGGGATTTGGGCGGAGTAATCTTCATCGACCTGCGTGACAGAAGCGGAATCGTCCAAGTCGTTTTCAATCCGGACATTTCGGCAGACGCATTGGCCACAGCTGAAAAGATCCGTAATGAATACGTCCTTGATATCCAAGGGATAGTCATCAAACGTGATGAAGCCAACTTCAACCCGAATGTAACAACAGGTACCATCGAAGTTCAAGCAGAAAACGTTACAATTTTAAACGAGGCTAAAACCCCTCCATTCATCATTGATGAAAGAACGGATGTATCAGAAGATATCCGTTTGAAATACCGTTATTTGGACTTGCGTCGTCCGGCGATGTTCGAAACGTTGAAAATGCGTAACCAAGCAACAAAAGCAATCCGTGATTACTTGGACGGTGAAGGCTTCCTTGATATCGAAACACCTATCTTAACGAAAAGTACACCTGAAGGAGCACGAGATTATTTAGTGCCTAGCCGTGTACACGAAGGGGAGTTCTATGCACTTCCGCAATCACCGCAAATCTTCAAGCAGCTATTGATGGTATCCGGTTTCGAACGTTATTATCAAATTGCCCGCTGTTTCCGTGATGAAGATTTACGTGCTGACAGACAGCCTGAATTCACGCAAATCGATATTGAAACAAGCTTCATGAGCCAAGAAGATATCATTAACACCGCAGAAAACATGATGGCTAAAGTGATGAAGGATGTTAAAGGACTTGACGTAACACTGCCATTCCCTAGAATGACATACAATGAAGCGATGAGCCGTTACGGTTCCGACAAACCGGATACGCGTTTCGGAATGGAACTTAAAGATGTTTCGGAAATCGTGAAAGACAGTGATTTCAAAGTGTTCACCGGCGCTGTTGCAAACGGCGGACAAGTTAAAGCGATCGTCGTTAAGGACGGAAATGCGGATTATTCCCGTAAAGATATTGACGGATTGGCTGAATTTGCAGCGATCTACGGTGCAAAAGGCCTTGCATGGCTGAAAGTTGAAGAAGACGGAGTAAAAGGGCCAATCGCTAAATTCTTCGCAGAAGATCAACAGCAATTAGTATCCGTATTGGAAGCCGAAGTGGGCGATCTAATCTTGTTCGTGGCGGATAAAAAAGGCATAGTCGCCGATGCACTAGGAGCACTTCGTAACAAGCTTGGTAAAGAAAGAGGCTTGATCGATCAAAGCAAATTCAACTTCCTATGGGTGACGGACTGGCCATTATTTGAATATGACGAAGAAGAAGGACGCTACTATGCAGCACACCATCCATTCACAATGCCATTCCGTGAAGACATGGACAAATTGGAATCAGACCCAGCAAGCGTCCGTGCACAAGCGTATGACCTTGTCTTGAACGGCTACGAACTTGGCGGTGGATCACTGCGGATTTTCGAACGCGACGTTCAGGAAAAAATGTTCAAAGTCCTTGGATTCTCGAAAGAAGAAGCAAACGCACAATTCGGCTTCCTAATGGATGCATTCGAATACGGAACGCCACCACACGGCGGAATCGCCCTTGGATTGGACCGTATGGTCATGCTGCTTGCAGGCCGCACGAACCTTCGCGATACCATCGCATTCCCGAAAACAGCAAGCGCAAGCGACCTGCTCGTTGACGCACCGAGTGCTGTAAGTGACAAGCAATTGGCCGAACTTAACCTAAGGCTTGCTGCACTAAAAAAGTAATAAAACTGGGAAAAAATATGAAAAAATACCTAGATGCTTTCTCTTGAAACGGAGTTAAGCATTATGATATGATATCTTTAACAAGTAAGAGTCCTGATGTGTTCGTTCTTTAACCTATAAGTTTTGACCGAACACTTATAGTTACCGGGAGCACTAGTTTCCTGGCCGCGTAAATGCCTCCCTCGAAGAGGACTTACAAACGCGAGGAACCGAGCACCCACCTGCGGAGAGCGGGTTCAAAACAAAGGCGTAAACGGCACAATTGGGACTCTTACACATTACAAAGCAACTCATGTTAAATAACATGGGTTTTTTTGTGCGTTAAAATAGCGTAACTTACGAGTGAAAGCATGATATTGCGAGCGAATGGCGTGGATTCACGAGTAAAAGCCGCAAACTCACGAGTAAATGAGGTGATTTCACGAGTAAATAGCGTAAATTGACGAGTAAAGCCCCGAATTTACGAGTAAACGAGCTAAACTCACGAGTAAAAGCCCCGAATTGGCGAGTAAATAGCCCAAACTCACGAGTAAAAGCCCCGAATTGACGAGTAAAAAGCCCAAACTCACGAGTAAAAGGCGCAAACTCACGAGTAAATAGCCCAAACTCACGAGTAAAAGGCGCAAACTCACGAGTAAGTAGCCCAAACTCACGAGTAAAAAGCGCAAACTCACAGTAAAAAGCTAAAACTCACGAGTAAAACGCGCAAATTGACGAGTAAAACGCGCAAACTCACGAGTAAATAGCCCAAACTCACGAGTAAGTGGCGCAAACTGACGAGTAAAAGCCCAAACTCACAAGTAAAAGGTGCAAACTCACGAGTAAAAGGCGCAAACTCACGAGTAAGGAACAGATTCACGAATTAAACAGAGCAAACTCACGAGTAAATAGCCCAAACTCACAAGTAAAAAGCCCAAACTCACGAGTAAAAAGCCCAAACTCACGAGTAAAAGCCCCGAATTCACGAGTAAATAGCCAAAACTCACAAGTAAAAGGCGCAAACTCACGAGTAAGGAACAGATTCACGAATTAAACAGAGCAAACTCAGGGCAAAATGCTGATTTTCAGTTTACCAGCAGGAAAAGAGTGCATTAACAAAGAAGCTAAAGGACAAGGAGTTGATGAATGTATGCTAAAACCGTGTGAAAAGCCTTTGAAAATGCTCAAACTGGAGGCATTAAGCAGGAGGCTACCACCAAACCATCCAAAACAGGAAAAGATAAGGAACGATTTCCGTAAAATCGATACAGGTTTTAACGGGGAGCGGAGTATTGGAAATGAGTTGAAGGATCTTTCAAAAGAATATCAAGTATTGCATGACTTGAGGTTAAGCAACGATGGGAGTCGTTATTTTCAAATGGATTTTCTCATAATCACCCGGAATGTCTGTATCATCATCGAAGTGAAAAACTTTGCGGGAATGCTCTACTTTGATCGCACCTATCCTCAATTGATTAGAACAAAGGATGGTCAGGAACAAGCTTATCTGGACCCGCTAATCCAGGTTGACGTGCAAAAATCCCGATTATCGGATTGGCTCGCTTTTCATAAATTCCCCTCGCTTCCGATTGAAACGCTTATAGCCAATGCAAACTCGAATACCATCATCAGGACTACCCCAGGTTTTACCCCCATTTTCAAAAGAATCACGGGAAAAGAAACCCTAATCTCCAAAATTCACACCCTTGAAGAAAAGTATCCTTCTGAGCAATTAACTCAAAGGCAGAGAAATAGACTTTCGAACACAATGATGCTAACAAACACTCCACATAATCAGGATATACTCGAATGGTATCAAATCGATGAGCAAGATCTGCTCAAAAGCGTTCAATGTCCTAAATGCTCAACTCTCCATATGCAATATCACTGGGGCAAATGGTCATGCGGTCAATGTTCTTACGCCTCCAAAGATGCCCACATACAAACTCTTCGTGATTTCGCTCTCCTTATAAAACCCAAGATTACGAATAAACAAGCACGGCTCTTTTTACAAATAGATTCAATCAATATCATGCAACGAATGCTATCTGCCCTGGGGTTGCCTTATTCAGGGCAATTTAAAAATAGAGCTTATAGTGTTGAAGGATTAATTCACGAGAAAAAGCCCAAAACTCACGAGTAAAAGCCCCGAACTCACGAGTAAAAAGCGCAAATTGACGAGTAAAAGGCGCAAATTCACGAGTAAAAAGCCTAACCTCACGAGTAACAGCTCCGAATTCATGAGTAAAAGCCCCAAATTTACGAGTAAACGAGCTAAACCCACGAGTAAACCCCAAAAACTCTCGAATAAACTTCAAATATCCCCATTTAAGTAACATTCCGCAATATAGATTCGTAAATTATAGTAAGGTTGGAATTATAATCAGCCAATGATAGAAAGTAGTGAGGGCTTTGAAAGATTTATTGAATGCAAAGAGGAACGAAATGCTTCAATTAGTGGAGCAGCTAGTGAATATAGATAGTGGTTCTCATACGAAAAAGGGTATTGATGAAATTGGTTCGATTTTAAAAGCGAAATTTGAAAGCCTGGATTTTATTGTGAATACCGTCGAGCAGCAGAATTATGGAAATCAGCTGGTCATCCAGCATCGTGAGGCATATCAACCGCATATTCTGGTCGTCGCCCATATGGATACGGTTTTTCCAGAAGGGACAGCGCAAAAACGTCCTTTTAGTGTGAAGGGAAATCGGGCATACGGTCCTGGTGTAGCTGATATGAAGGCTAGTTTAGTTGAGCTTTTTTATGCGGTCCTTTGCTTGAAACAGACGGGGCAGACAGGCTATAAGCATATTCAAATCATTCTCAATAGTGATGAAGAGATCGGGTCTCCGTCTTCCGCTTCACTCATATCTGAAAAAGGGGCCAATAAGAAGTTCGCGTTAATTCTTGAACCGGCAAGGACGGATGGTTCACTTGTCACGGCAAGAAGGGGATGCGGTCAATTTAAAGTGGATATAGTGGGGGTGGCAGCCCATTCAGGGATCGAACCGGAAAAGGGTCGGAGTGCAATTGAAGAATTGGCTAATAAGATCATTGCCTTACACCGATTGAATGATCAAAAGAAAGGTATCAGCGTTAATGTCGGCATGATTGAAGGAGGTTCTGCTGTCAATGCCATCGCTGCCCATGCGGCTGCTTTTGTGGATGTACGGATCTCGGAAAAAAAGCAAGAAGCTATCATTCTTAAACAACTGAAAAAAATCTGCGCTGAAACTTATATTCCAGGGACGAAAACGACATTAAGCGGGAAAATGGACCGGTCTCCCATGGAAAAGAACGAGAAAACGAACTTGCTTTTAGAGACTATCCGTCAGGCGGGGGAGGAAATCGGCATAAAAATAACAGATACGGCCACGGGTGGAGGTTCGGATGCATCTATTACTTCTGTATTGGGGATAGCGACGGTAGATGGACTCGGGCCCATTGGAGGGAATGCACATAGTGAAGAGGAGTATTTGGAAATTCCCAGCCTGACAGAACGGACTCTCCTGCTGGCGACCGTCCTTCAGAAATTAGCAAAAATGACCTAGTACACTAATTCCGATTAGACTGCTTATATTTCGCTTGTCATAAATGATGTTTATGATATATTGTTAATTGGGAAGCTAAATAAGAACAGAATTTATTGGAGTTGAATATATATGCTGCATCAGTTTTCACGAAATGAATTAGCAATAGGCAAGGAAGGCATCGATATCCTGAAAAACACGACCGTTGCTGTCCTGGGGGTAGGAGGCGTAGGTTCTTTTTCGGCTGAAGCATTGGCACGCACGGGGGTCGGCCGTATTATTCTTGTGGATAAAGACGATGTCGACATCACAAATGTAAACAGACAGATTCATGCACTATTATCAACAGTCGGTCAACCGAAAGCGGAATTGATGAAAAATCGCATTCAGGACATCAATCCCGACTGCGAAGTGATTTCCCTTAAAATGTTCTATACAGAAGAAACGTTTGAAGAATTCTTCAGTTATGGACTGGACTATGTCATTGATGCATCCGATACGGTCATTTATAAGATGCATGTGATGAAGGAATGCCTGAAACGGAATATCAAGGTGATTTCAAGCATGGGGGCCGCTAATAAAATGGACCCGACACGTTTTCAAATTGCCGATATCTCCAAAACGCATACCGACCCGCTTGCCAAGGTCATTCGTACTAGATTGCGTAAAGAGGGCATAACAAAGGGAATTCCCGTTGTCTTCTCCGACGAAAGTCCAATTGTCATTCGTGAGGATGTCCGAAAAGAAGTCGGCAATGATGAGGCAAAAATCCGTAAGGCCCAAATGCCGCCATCTTCGAATGCTTTCGTACCATCTGTAGCAGGCTTAATTGCAGCAAGCTGGGTGATCAATGATATTTTAAAAGATATTGAAGTACGCCGTGTAAATGATTGATAAGTTGACTGACTCTATACAGGGTCAGTTTTTTTTTGTCTAATAGGAGATATTCCCTTTAAATAACTTTTTTATCCATATCATATAGACGGGGTCGAAAGAATGAGATAAACTATTTTCAGAATATTATTTTTTATTCAAATATTCTATTTATTAAAAAGAACATACAAAACAAGGGGGTTTCAAATGAAGAAGAAAAAGCTAGCAGGAGTGTTCCTATCACTTTCTTTGGTTGCAGGGACGCTGGCAGGTTGTAGCGGCGACTCGAAAACTAGCAGTTCAGGCGGGGGTTCATCCAAATCGGGTGACACGATCAAAATTGGGGCCAACCTTGAACTGTCCGGAGGTACGGCATCATTCGGCCAATCGGCTGCCGATGGTTTGAAGCTGGCCATCGATGAAATTAATAAAGAGGGCATCGACGGTAAAAAACTGGAAATCGTCAAGGTTGATAATAAATCAGATGCAGCAGAAGCTACAAGCGGTTCGATCAAGTTAGTCAGCCAGGACAAGGTTGTGGCTGTAGTCGGATCAGCGACAAGCACAAATACATTGGCACAGGTTCAGGTCGCACAGGATAATAAAGTTCCTCTTCTCACACCAACTGCAACAAATCCCGACATCACCAACAAAGCTGGAAAATTAAACGATTATGTGTTCAGAACTTGCTTTATCGATCCATTCCAAGGTACGGTGGCAGCCAATTTCGCATCTGACGAAATAGGGGCGAAGACAGCTGCGATCTATGTGGATAGCGCAAGTGATTATTCTAAAGGATTGGCCGCCGCTTTTAAAGAAGCGTTCACTGCCAAGGGTGGTAAAATCGTGGCGGAAGAAGCTTATGTTACAAAAGATACTGATTTCCGCTCTACATTGACACGTATCAAATCCGCCAAACCAGAGTTCGTTTTCCTTCCTGGTTATTATGAAGAAGTCGGATTGATCTTAAAGCAGGCCCGTGAAGACGGCATAGACCTTCCATTCATGGGTGGAGACGGCTGGGATTCCCCGAAAGTCGTTGAAATTGCCGGAGCGGAGGCTTTAAAAAATACCTATATCACGAATCACTATTCCCCTGAAGATGAAGATGCAAAAATCCAGGATTTCGTTGCAGCCTTCGAAAAGGAATACGATAAAACACCGGATGCCTTTGCAGCACTTGGCTATGATACTGGTTACTACCTGGCTGATGCCATCAAGAGATCTGGAGATGCTTCCCCCGAAAAAATCAGACAAGCGTTGGAAGAAGTCAAAGATCTTCAATTAGTTTCCGGAACGCTGAACCTTGATGAAAATCATGATCCGATCAAATCGGCGACCATCTTGGAATATGTAGATGGCAAACAAACATTCAAGACGAAAATCAATCCATAATACCTTACGTGGATAGGGGGCAAGTCCCCCCTATTCTATATTCACTTAAAAAACACCTTATCGGGGAGAGTGCAATATGGAACTGATTCAACAATTGGTAAATGGCATTTCACTCGGCAGCATTTATGCATTGATCGCGCTTGGTTATACGATGGTATATGGAATCGTCAAACTGATAAACTTTGCCCATGGCGACGTATTCATGGTTGGTTCATTTGTAGGGTTTTACGCCATTACCGTAATGGACTTATCTTTCATCCCGGCTTTATTGATTTCGATGGTCACTTGTGCCATCTTTGGCGTTTTAATTGAACGGATCGCTTATAAACCCCTTCGTAATGCAACACGGATTGCGGCCTTGATAACGGCCATCGGTGTTTCCCTTCTAATAGAAAATGGGCTGATTTACATCCGGGGCGCCCAGCCGGAAGCCTATCCAAATAATGTCCTTCCGATGGATAAACTCGATATATTGGGAGTTTCCATCAGCAGTCAATCGATATTGATCTTATCTGTATCCATCATTTTAATGATCATCCTACAATTCGTTGTCCATAAAACCAAAATCGGCAAAGCGATGCGTGCCGTTTCATTCGATTCCGAAGCTGCTAAGCTTATGGGAATCAATGTGAATAATACGATTTCAGCTACCTTCGCCATAGGCTCGGCTTTGGCAGGGGCTGCCGGCGTCATTTTTGGGATCTACTATATTAAAATCGAGCCGTTGATGGGTGTCCTTCCTGGCCTTAAAGCGTTTGTTGCAGCAGTCTTGGGTGGCATCGGCATCATTCCGGGAGCGATGGTCGGCGGACTGCTGCTTGGAGTGATCGAGGCTTTGGTCAGTGCTGCCGGTTACTCATTATGGCGCGATGGTGTGGCTTTCGTCGTTCTTATCTTGATTTTGATTTTCTTGCCGCAGGGACTATTCGGTAAAAATAAAAGAGAAAAAGTATAGGGGAGACAAGGCGATGACTACTTTAAAGAATTCAAAGGGTTTTTGGCTCTCGATCGTGCTCGCACTTATTTTTTTCGGAATCATGCAGTACACCATTACAAACGGTATGCTCAATCCATTTTATATCAACACACTCATGTTCATAGGCATCAATATCATGCTGGCAACGAGCCTTCATTTAATCATTGGAATAACCGGGCAGTTCTCGATCGGACATGCAGGGTTTTTAGCGGTAGGGGCCTATGCTTCGGCAGTCATGACAATGAAACTGGAACTTCCTTTCATCATGGCAGTATTGACTGGGGGCATCATCGCCGCAGCTGCCGGTATGGTGATCGGGATACCCAGCTTGCGTCTGAAGGGGGATTACTTGGCGATAGCTACACTAGGTTTTGGGGAAATTGTCCGGATAGTCCTCTTGAATATTGAATATGTAGGCGGGGCAAGCGGAATGCAGGTTTCCCATCTGACTACATGGCCATGGGTATTTGCCTGTGTCATGATCACCGTCATAGTCATCCGGAATTTCACCAATTCGACTCATGGACGTGCATGCATATCCGTAAGGGAGGATGAAACGGCGGCTGATGCGATGGGAATCAATACGACCTATTATAAAGTGGCGGCCTTCGTCATCGGAGCTTTCTTTGCGGGAATTGCCGGATCGCTTTATGCCCATAATTTCTATATTATCCAGCCATCGAATTTCGGTTTCCTAAAATCCTTCGATATACTGATTTTCGTCGTACTTGGCGGTCTTGGAAGTCTTTCAGGTTCGGTTTTGGCTGCCATTTTACTGACGATCGTGACGACATTCCTTCAGGATTATCCGGAAACGAGGATGATCATATACAGTCTTGTCCTGATCTTGATGATGATCTTCCGCCCGCAGGGTTTAATGGGAACAAGAGAAATCACGACATTGTTCACACATAAAAAAACGAAAGGGGGTCCAAAGGATGGAAGCCACAATACCGTTGCTTAAAGTAGATGCGGTGGGTATCCGTTTTGGCGGATTGAAAGCCGTGTCCGATGTGAACATGGAATTATTTCCGGGGGAACTTGTAGGCCTGATCGGACCGAATGGAGCTGGAAAAACGACCTTCTTCAATTTGTTGACGGGTGTGTATGTCCCTACAGAAGGGACGATTGCCTTGAACGGGGAAAATCTAAAAAAGCAGCAGCCTTATAAAATTACCCGAAAAGGGATTTCGAGGACCTTTCAAAATATCCGCCTCTTCAGTGAGTTATCTGTGATCGATAATGTGAAGGTTGCTTACCACTCGCTTGCCAAGCATATGATCCCAAGCTCCATTTTCAGGCTACCGGGACATTTTTCCGGTGAAAAGGAAATGGATGAAAAGGCGTTGGAATTCTTGAGGATTTTCAAGCTTGACCATTTTAAGGATGAAAAAGCGAAGAATCTTCCATACGGACAGCAAAGGCGGCTGGAAATTGCACGTGCTCTCGCGGCAAACCCCAAACTGCTTTTACTGGACGAACCCGCAGCAGGTATGAACCCGCATGAAACGAAAGAATTGATGAATCTCATCGCTTTTATCAGGAAGGAATTCAACCTTACCGTATTGCTCATCGAACATGATATGTCACTGGTCATGGGGGTATGCGAACGGATTTACGTACTTGATCATGGACAGATTATCGCTCATGGAAAGCCGGAAGAAATCCGCAACGATCCTAAAGTTATCGAGGCGTATCTAGGCGAGGAGGTTTCATGATGCTGATAATAGAAGACATCAATGTGTATTACGGCAATATCCAAGCGTTAAAAGGTGTTTCCATGGAGATTAACGAAGGGGAGATCGTGACTCTGATTGGAGCGAATGGAGCCGGAAAAAGCACGTTGCTCAAAACGATATCCGGGCTGTTAAAACCAAAGCAGGGAAAAGTTCTGTTCAAAGGCGATCCGATTGGAGGAAAAGCTGCACAGTCCATCGTGAAAATGGGCATATCCCATGTACCTGAAGGCCGCCGTGTCTTTGCGAACATGACGGTTGCCGAAAACCTGGAGCTTGGAGCCTATTTGAGAAACGACAAAGAGGGCATCAAAAAGGATATGGAAAAGGTCCATGAGTTATTTCCGAGGCTGCTGGAGAGAATCAAACAGCAGGCCGGCACGCTTTCAGGTGGTGAACAGCAGATGCTTGCTATGGGCCGGGCTTTAATGGCGAAGCCACGTTTATTGCTGCTCGATGAACCTTCGATGGGCCTTGCACCGCTGCTGGTAAAGCAAATATTCAACATCATACAGGAAATCAGTGAAGCGGGGACAACAATCCTTTTGGTCGAGCAAAATGCCAATCTTGCTTTATCCATTGCAGATCGGGCTTATGTCGTTGAAACGGGCCGAATCGTCCTTTCGGGCAATGCCGAGGAACTCACTTCAAGTGAAGAAATTAAAATGGCCTATTTAGGAGGCCACTGAACCGCCGTTTGGCGGTTTTTTTTTGTGGGGAAATGAGGATTGGGATATAAAAAATATACGAAGAAGCATAAAAATGAGGTGGAGGTTCATGCAGGATTTTATACATTCAAATAGTATTATTCAATTTTGATATAGGAATTAAGACTAAAAAAGAGCAAAGAAACTGGGTTTAATTCCCTATCAAGATGCTTGTATTTTGGTAAAAATGTAATTAATAGGATGATATAAATGAAAGAATGAATAAATTTTTTTGAGTAGTAATAAAGGATTTTACAATATTAATATAGTTAAATTATCAGTTTTTTCTGATTATATCCACTGTTTTCGCAATATTTAAAATATATAAAAATAAAAACGACCTGTACATGCTGTGAAAAATATCCTATTTATCGAATTCTTCTCACAATTATTGTATAGACGGAATGAAAATTATGCGGTAAACTATTTTTCGAAATATTAATTTAATTTAAAAAATTTCATCTAATCAATTTCTTCTGAAGCATCGTGAATAAATATTCACGCATCAGAGCTATGATTACAAAATGGAGGGATTATTTATGAAGAAGAAAAAACTAGCAGGTGCATTCCTTTCTCTAACACTTGCTGCAGGAGTTCTAGCGGGTTGTTCCGGCTCCGGTTCATCAGATAAATCAAGCGGGGACGGTGATACGATCAAGATCGGTGTCAACCTTGAATTATCAGGTGGTGTAGCTTCATATGGTCAATCGATTGCGGAAGGCCTGGAACTTGCGACTGCAGAAATCAATAAAGAAGGCATTGACGGAAAAAAAATCAAACTAATAAAAGTCGATAATAAATCTGAAGCGTCTGAAGCGACTAGCGGAGCAATCAAGCTGACATCTCAAGATCAGGTTGCAGCTATCGTAGGTGCAGCGACAAGCACGAACTCGATTGCCCAAGTGCAAATTGCACAAGATAACAAAGTGCCGGTCATCTCACCTTCCGGTACAAGCCCTGAAATCACTTTCAGCAAGGATAAATTGAACGATTACATTTTCAGGACAAGCTTCATCGATCCGTTCCAAGGAACGGTTGCTGCGAATTTTGCCAGTACTGAAGTCAAAGCGAAAAGTGCAGCCATCTATATTGACAGTTCAAGCGATTATTCAAAAGGTTTAGCCGCAGCCTTTAAAGAACAATTCGAAAAAAATGGCGGAAAGATCGTGGCTGAGGAAGCTTACATTGCGAAGGATACTGATTTCCGTTCCACATTGACTCGTTTGAAATCGGCAAAACCTGATTTCATCTTCCTTCCTGGTTACTATGAGGAAGCTGGTCTGATCGTGAAGCAGGCACGGGAAACTGGACTTGATGTTCCATTTATGGGCGGCGACGGCTGGGACTCTCCTAAGCTAGTAGAAATTGCCGGTACAAAGGCTCTAAATAATACGTTCATCACGAACCATTATTCTTCAGGTGACCCTGATGAAAAAATTCAGAATTTTGTGTCAGCATTTAAAGCGAAGTACAAAGATAAATCCCCGGATGCATTTAACGCTCTAGGCTATGACACAGGATATTTCCTTGCAGATGCGATTAAACGTGCTGGATCGGCGGATTCAGAAAAAATTAAAGAAGCACTGGAAAAAACGGCGGACCTTGAGCTCGTAACGGGTACATTTACATTGGATGAAAAACATAATCCAATCAAATCCGCTACCATCCTTGAATTTAAAGAGGGTAAACAAGTATTCAACACTAAAATCAATCCTTAATTCCGGAGAACAACTCCAACCCTTTCGCCGGCCCTTCGTCAATCAGAAGGTGCTGGCGAATTCTCATTTTTCAAGCATACCAGGTCGCTGAACTTCCCCTTAGCGGAAAGAGAAGAGTCTGGACTTATCACTTATAAAATTAGATTTTTCAAGGAGAGTCGAACATGGAATTGATACAACAGTTAATAAACGGGGTTTCACTAGGAAGTATTTATGCCCTTATCGCTCTCGGATATACGATGGTTTACGGGATTGTTAAATTGATAAACTTTGCACATGGGGATGTCTTCATGGTTGGCTCATTCGTTGGATTTTACTCGATAACGGTTCTGGATCTATCATTCGTGCCCGCTCTATTAATCTCGATGACGGTCTGTGCGCTCTTTGGGGTATTGATCGAGCGAATCGCGTACAAGCCATTGCGTAACGCAACGCGTATTGCCGCACTTATCACGGCCATCGGGGTTTCCCTTTTGATCGAATACGGATTCATCTACGTCCGTGGTGCACAGCCGGAAGCTTATCCGAATGATGTATTGCCTGCAGACAAGTTCAATATTTTTGGAGTTTCCATCAATAGTCAATCGGTCTTGATTTTTGGAGTGGCTGTAGTCCTGATGATCATCCTTCAAATCATCGTTCATAGAACAAAAATAGGAAAAGCCATGCGTGCCGTTTCCTTCGACGCGGATGCAGCTAAACTGATGGGAATTAATGTTGACAACACGATTTCTGCCACCTTTGCAATCGGTTCCGCATTAGCTGGGGCAGCGGGCGTCATTTTCGGTATTTATTATATTAAGATCGAGCCGCTTATGGGAGTGCTTCCGGGATTGAAGGCATTTGTTGCCGCCGTACTTGGAGGGATCGGAATCATACCGGGCGCGATGGTCGGTGGCTTATTGCTTGGTGTCATCGAGGCATTGGTCAGTGCCGCCGGTTACTCATTATGGCGTGATGCCGTAGCCTTCGTCGTACTGATTCTTATCTTGATTTTCTTGCCACAAGGCTTATTCGGTAAAAACAAAAAAGAAAAAGTATAGGGGAGACAAAGCAATGACTACAATTAAGCGAGCAAAAGGTTTTTGGCTCTCGATTTCACTATCATTGATCTTTTTCGCCGCAATTCAAGTGTTAATCGGCGGCGGATCGCTAAATCCTTTTTATCAAAATACGCTCATGTTCATCGGGATCAATATCATTTTGGCAGCGAGCCTTCATTTGATCATCGGGATAACCGGGCAGTTTTCCATCGGACATGCAGGATTCCTTGCAGTCGGTGCCTATGCTTCAGCCGTTTTGACCATGAAGCTGCAAATGCCATTTGCTCTAGCGTTGATTGTGGGCGGTTTGGCGGCAGCGTTGGCAGGATTGATCATCGGAATTCCAAGCTTACGCTTAAAAGGCGATTACCTGGCGATTGCAACCCTGGGATTTGGGGAAATCGTCCGGATCATGCTTTTGAATATCGATTATGTTGGCGGGGCAAGCGGCATGCAGGTTTCCCATTTGACCACTTGGCCGTGGGTTTTCGCTTCCGTTATCGTTACGATCATCGTCATCAGGAACTTCACAAGTTCTACCCATGGAAGAGCGTGCATATCGATCCGTGAGGACGAGACGGCTGCCGATTCGATGGGGATCAATACGACCTATTACAAAGTTGTCGCGTTTGCGATCGGTGCTTTTTTCGCCGGAATTGCTGGAGGGCTATACGCTCATAACTTCTACATCATCCAGCCATCGAACTTTGGATTCCTGAAGTCATTCGATATCCTGATCTTAGTCGTACTGGGAGGCCTTGGAAGTCTGTCAGGAGCCGTATTGGCTGCCATATTACTGACTGTGGTCACGACATTCCTCCAGGATTATCCCGAAACGCGTATGATCATCTACAGCCTAGTGCTTATCGTCATGATGATTTATCGTCCACAAGGTTTAATGGGGACAAAAGAAATAACTTCCATGTTCAAACGTAAAGGAGGCAGCAGCCATGAAAATAAAAACACCGCTGCTTAAAGTCGATTCGGTCGGCATCCAGTTCGGAGGGCTTAAAGCCGTTTCCGATGTTAACGTCGAGCTGTACCCTGGGGAATTGGTTGGCTTGATTGGTCCGAACGGTGCCGGGAAAACCACTTTTTTCAACTTGCTGACAGGGGTTTACGTCCCGACGGAGGGAACGATTTCTTTAGAAGGGGAGGACTTGAGAAAAAAGCCTCCATATAAAATTACGCAAAAAGGAATCAGCCGGACATTCCAGAACATCCGCTTATTCAGCGAACTATCCGTGATCGATAATGTTAAGGTGGCCTATCATTCCCTTTCGAAGCATAGCATTTTAAGTTCGATCTTCCGGATGCCAATCCATTTTAAAGGCGAAAAGGAAATGGATGAAAAGGCAATTGAGTTCCTGAAGATTTTCAACCTGGATCAATATAAGGATGAAAAGGCGAAGAACCTACCATATGGTAAACAAAGACGTTTGGAAATCGCCCGTGCACTTGCAGCCAATCCGAAACTGCTTTTGCTGGATGAACCGGCAGCGGGAATGAACCCCCAGGAGACGCACGAGCTCATGAACCTGATTGCCCTCATCCGTGAGAAATTTGATTTGACCGTATTATTGATCGAACATGATATGCCGCTGGTCATGGGTGTTTGCGAACGCATATATGTACTCGATCACGGACAACTGATCGCTCAAGGAAAGCCAGAGGAAATCCGTAACAATCCAAAAGTCATCGAGGCCTATCTGGGCGAGGAGGTTTCATAATGTTAAAAATAGAGGACATCAACGTCTATTACGGAAACATTCAAGCCTTGAAAGGAATCTCGCTTTCTATTAACGAAGGCGAAATCGTAACCCTGATCGGGGCGAACGGAGCCGGAAAAAGCACGATGCTGAAAACCATTTCCGGCCTATTAAAACCAAAACAAGGGAAAATCATATACGAAGGGCAATCCATCGGTGGAAAGGCAGCACAATCCATCGTGAAAATGGGCATTTCCCATGTGCCTGAAGGACGGCGGGTCTTCGCTAACATGACGGTTGAAGAAAACCTTCAGCTTGGTGCTTATTTACGCAAAGATAAGGCAGGCATCAAGCAGGATATGGAGAAAGTCTATGAATTATTCCCGCGTTTGCTTGAGCGCCTGAAACAGCAATCCGGAACCCTTTCCGGCGGGGAACAGCAAATGCTCGCAATGGGCAGGGCACTCATGGCCAAGCCCCGGCTTCTATTATTGGACGAGCCATCCATGGGACTCGCCCCATTATTGGTGAAGCAAATCTTTCATATCATCGAAGAAATCAATAAAACCGGTACAACCATTCTGCTGGTCGAACAAAATGCCAACTTAGCCCTATCCATCGCGGACAGAGCCTATGTTGTCGAAACCGGCCGAATTGTCCTATCAGGCAAATCAGAGGAACTGACCGCAAGCGAAGAAATCAAGAATGCCTATTTAGGAGGACATTAAACCGCATATGGCGGTTTCGGACTGTAGACAAACTCGAAGAAAAGCGAGTTTGCCTGCAGTTTTTTTGTTTGTAAAACTCGAACGTTGATTTCCACTCCAAGCACTCGCTTTCCGCGGGCGGTCCGGGAGCCTCCTCGGCTTGCGCCTGCGGGGTCTCCATTGGACTCGCTTTTCCCGCAGGAGTCTCGCGCCTTCCGTTCCAATCAAACTTTGTATTAATATTTAGATAGAACTCCATGTTGCCTGCAGTTTTTTTTGTTTGTAAAACTCGAACGTTGATTTCCACTCCAGGCACTCGCTTTCCGCGGGCGGTCCGGGAGCCTCCTCGACGCTTCGCGCCTGCGGGGTCTCCCTTAGACTCGCTTTTCCCGCAGGAGTCTCGCGCCTTCCGTTCCAATCAAACTTTGTATTAATATTTAGATAGAACTCCATGTTGCCTGCAGTTTTTTTTGTTTGTAAAACTCGAACGTTGATTTCCACTCCAAGCACTCGCTTTCCGCGGGCGGTCCGGGAGCCTCCTCGGCTTGCGCCTGCGGGGTCTCCATTGGACTCGCTTTTCCCGCAGGAGTCTCGCGCCTTCCGTTCCAATCAAACTTTGTTTAATATTTAGATAGAACTCATTTTGTCGACAAACCGAGACCGTTTTATAGCGGTTTTTTTGTTTTTTAAATAAGTTATTTTAACTAGTTAAAAAGGTTAGTAAAACCAAATCACGCGGTATACAATCTAGTTAGGGATAATAGTAGAATGGGTTCATGATCAAACCTCATCCGTAGCTATTGTTAATATTATTTTTTTGGAGTGATTTCATGCACAAACATATTCAGGCCTTACTGCCGGTATTATTGCTGTTTATGATTCTGCCAATCTGCCAGCCGGATGCTGCATCTGCAGAAGAGACCCCGCAATCAGATGGTGTCATCGTCAAATATAAAGAGACGAACGATGAGCCGATCAACGACTTGATAGAAAAGGTGGAGGTTCCTACAGGGGAAACGACCGACAACCTGATCAAGGAACTTGAAGAACGGAAGAATGTGGAATATGCAGAGCCAAACTATCTTTTCAAGAAGATGGAAAGCCCGAACGATCCAGCCTACAATGACCAGTGGCATCATAAAAAGCTTGGTACGAATGCAGCATGGACAAAATCCATGGGTTCCAAGGAATTGATCGTGGCCATCATTGACGACGGTATCGATCGCAACCACGATGACTTAAAAGGGAAGGTCGTCAAGGCCTATGATACTGTAAGCAATCGGAAGAATATCATACCAAAAGGTGAACATGGAACGCATATCGCAGGCATCATTGCCGGTTCTGCCAATAACGGCATAGGTGGAACGGGTGTTGCACCGAACATTAAACTAATGCCGATCAACGTTTTTGATGGGGAGTATGCCGATACTGCCGATATCATAGACGCCATACATTATGCCGTTGAGCAAAAGGCAAACATCATCAATATGAGTTTAGGAGACACCAATTATTCGGAGGCATTGAACAAGGCCGTCCAGGAAGCCTATAAAAAAGGCATACTGATCGTTGCGGCTGCCGGTAATGAAGGAGATATGGGGAAAAATGTACAGCGTGTCTACCCAGCTGCATTCAGCCATGTCATTTCCGTTGCCGCCACTGACTCAAAGGACAAGCGTCCCAGTTATTCCAACTACCATTCAACAGTCGATATTGCAGCACCTGGGGATGATATCCTTTCAACCTTACCAGGTGAAAAATACGGCTGGATGAGTGGAACATCGATGGCCACGCCAATGGTGGCGGGTGTAGCGGCACTGATTTGGTCCCATGAGCCCAAACTCAACAAATTGGAGGTCGAATACCGCCTCTATGATTCAGCCGTGGATCTCGGTGCGAAAGGGAAAGACATATACTATGGAAACGGGCGGGTCAATGCCAAGAAAGCACTGGAAATGAAGACGCTGACCATACCGGCCGTGCCCGCGATTTCCGATAAGGACACCAAGATCAATGGAAAAATCCCAACCGATTTCAAAACGGGGACCGTCTCCATTTATACCGATAAAAAACAACTCGCCACAGTGAAGATCAACGGCGAAAAGACGTTTACAGCGACGATCGGAAAACAACCAGCAGGCACGACCATCTCTACTAGGGTCATTGATAAATCGGGAAATAAAAGCATACCCGTTTCATTTAAAGTGGTTGATAAAACGGCTCCAGCAAGACCTTCAGTAAATTCGGTAGGTGACAATACCGTAAAAGTTACTGGAAAAGCGGAAGCGAGCACTACCGTCACTGTCAAAAATAGTAGCACGATTCTCGGTAAAGCAACTTCCAATAGTGCTGGGAACTTTACCGTAACGATATCAAAAAAACAAAAAGCCGGAAAAATCCTATCCGTTACAGCAACGGATAAAGCAGGTAATATAAGCTCGATCAAAACAGTGACCGTCACAGACAAAACAGCACCAACTAAACCGACGGTCAACACAGTGACAACAAAAACGACAAAAGTAACAGGCAAAGCAGAAGCCAACTCCACTGTATCCATCAAAGCATCAGGAAAAGTGATCGGTTCTGCTACAGCAACGACTAAAGGCACATTCTCGGTTAAAATCCCCAAGCAAAAAGCCGGGAAGAACCTATATACCTATGCAAAAGACAAAGCGAAAAACGTAAGTGAATCGAGGAAAGTCACGGTTAAAAAGTGATAAAAAAACGGCGGCCCCCAATATTCGATGTGGGGGCTGTACTTGCTGCTATCTTCGTTTTATTTTAAAAACACAAATAAGGTGCTGCCATTACGTAGCACCCCAGCTTTACAATTTCTAAACGACTTCTTCTTGTTTTATTTTTTCTTTGAATGTAACCAGTCTATAAAGTCATCCCTGAAAACCCTCTTGGACCTTTTTAAACGAATTAAAGGAAAATCGGGATTTCCCATGTATTCATCAGCAGTTCTTTCACTAACATTTAAATAATCTGCCAAATGCTCTACAGTTAATAATTCTGGTAGTTGTGATATCTCATCCATTTCGTTCGTTATTATTTTTTCCCTTCTTTCATGAGTTACGTAATTTATATGCCCTTCTCCAATGCATACTGCTTCTTTCTTAGAACACATAGGACACGTCAGAGTATCAATTCTATCTTCCATAACAGAAAGACGAGATACTACGCCAAACAGTGTTTGACAATTTTCACATAAATAAGTATATACACCTTCCACTTTCAAATATAACACTCCTTGACTTATCATTTGTTAAACTAACAAAATCTATAAGTAGCCAATCTGATATGTGATAGGCTTAAGCGCTTTTCACTAATCACTTTTCTATTATTGTGCTACCCCGAAGGTACTTCTCCATTGTTAAAGCCCTTCTCTAAATAGAGAGGGGCTTAATTATTAATTGTATAAATTAAAAATTCTTTTGTATCTCTACTATATTTATTTATATCAGCAATTAATTAAAAAAAGGAATAAACAATTATTCTGAATTGTCTATATTCCCTATATAACATCAAGAAGGATGAATTACATAGCTTTAGTCATTGGAAGAACCCCGGGCTAATTCGTATATATAGGTGATGGCGATCCCCCTATCAATAAAGCAATCAGGATATAGTAAATTGATTGTAAATGGACTTCCATGAAAAATTTTGGTTCTTGCTGAAATTTTAGGATAAAACGTTTTATACGATCATGGGCGAAGTTGGCTGAGACAAAGTAGCTTTTCTCCAGACAAAAAGGAACGTTTATGAACATTGGTTTGTATATCATTGAAATCAGATAGTTGTTTTACGGTCCAAACGGCTTTTTTATGTAAAAATCTTTCTACATCTATATCAGAAGGAGATATGACAGACACGCAATGCTAATCTATAAAGTTTTGCGACATTGGCTTCTCGTAAGTGTATACGGGATCGTTTTATTTCCAAATTGGATAGAGTTCATCGACCATCTTACCTTCTTTGGTCTATTATAAAATCACCTTAATATTAAAAACTTCCTAACTATTAGGAAAATGTATAGGCTTGGTATAGGTAAAACGCTTACATTAATATAAGTGTGAGGAGGAAATACTAATGAAAAAACGTTACATTAAGTTATTAGAATATTTAGAACAATATGGTAATGACTATGTAAGTGGAAGCGAGCTTGCTAATCTATTTAATGTAACGACAAGAACTATTAGAAATGACATTAAGGAAATAAATGAAACTTTTTTAGATAAAGTCATAATTACTGGTAATACTCAAAAAGGATATAAATTAGTTGGGGATTTATCAAATATTCAGCAAAATGAAGATGATTACGAAGAACGAGCTTTTCATATAATAAAAACACTTTTATCTGAAACTGATTTTATAACTTATGATGAACTGGCAAAAAAACTTTATTTTTCTACTCAAACAATTAGGAAAGACGTACAAAGATTATTTCAAATAATCCAAGCCGAAAAATGGAACATTGAAGTTCAAGCAATTATCTTCCAAGGAGTAAGGCTTAAGGGAAGTGAAGTAGAGAAACGTCTATTACTAAAAAAATTAGTAACAACAAATTGTTTAAAGAGAATGTCGCTTGATGAAGCGCTGCAATACTATTTTGGTGATTGGTTTAGTCAGTCCTCCATTCAATTAGTATATTCTTGTATTGAAGAAGAAGTCACTAAGTACAATTTGTTACTAAGCTCGGAAGAACTATTCGCAATATGTGTGAACATAATTATTAGTTTAAAACGAGTGGGCCTTCATCAAAAAATTGCTGAAAAAGACATGAGGTTAGATAATACCTGCTTTGAAGAATTAAAAATAGCAAAGTTAATCCTTAGTCGTTTAGCTAAGGAAATGAATGTACAGTTTGACGAATATGAATATCAGTATTTATGCTACCTGTTAATTTCTTTACAAATATTACCGAAGGAAAATGAAGTAACTGTGCATGAACACTCAGATGAAATAGAGGAAAAAGTAAAAGCGGTTATAAAAAATGTTGGGGATCGATATGGTTTTTCAAGTCGAAAGAATGAAAAGTTATTTAATCGCCTATTGGTACATATTACAAAGTCATTATATCCATTAAAATATTCCTTTCCTTTAGAGAATCCATTTATTTCTCAAATAAAGTCGGAATATATGAATGCTTATAATATTGCAGTAGTTTTAGCGAAAGAATTACAATTTTGCTTAAATATAAAGATTCCAGAAAATGAAATCGGTTACTTGACACTTCATATTATGAATATTATTGAAAATTCCCAAGAAACAAGGAAAAGAATTGCAATTATTTATGGGAAAAATCCGTTAGTAGGTAAGCTAATAGAAAGAAAAATAAATTTATACTTCCCAAATATTAAAATTGATGGTTTATTTGCAAATCATGAAATCCATTTACTTCCTGAAGAGATAGAAACTATAGTAACTACTAGTTTAATCCTTGAGGAGCAACACCTAAATGTGAAAAATTATATTCGTGTTAGTGAAATGATTACAAATGAAGATATGAAGACTATTTCTATTCAATTGAATCGTGGCTTACTAAAGTACTATTTATCTCCGAATGATCTTTATTTCTTAGATGAAGAGAATCAAATAGATGTATTAAAAAGCCTCACGCAGTTTGGAGATATTCAACATCTGTATACAAGCATTAATGAAAGAGAAAAGATGTCGAGTACTAATATTGGTAATTTAGTTGCCATGCCGCATCCATTTGATTGTGGAAATAACAAAAAATTACGAGTGTTAGTAGCAATAAATAAACAAAAAATTTTGTGGGGAGACAAAATGGCTCAAATTATCTTTCTATTTATCCCTCCAAAAAATCAAAAGGTAAATAATACAAAGTTTTTTGAAGAGATTCATGATGTGTTTAAGCAAACAAACATGACAGAAAAATTATTAAATGTAACCAATTATGATGAGTTTTTGGAAGTTTGGTCTTCCAAATAATATTAGGAGGAATAGAAATGTTAATGAATATGAAAGATTTACTTTTAGTAGCTTATGAGAATAAATTTGCAGTTGGGTCATTTAATGTAGCAAATAGCGAATTTGTCAAAGTTGTAGTGAGTGCTGCAGAGGAGCGGAAATCTCCCGCTATACTTCAAATTCACCCGAATGAAATTAATTTAGTGACTGATGAATTTGTGGCATATGTACGAGAGGCTGCGTCAAAGTCTAAAGTTCCTTTTGTTATTCATTTAGACCACGGGGCAACAATTGAAGATATTACTCGATCTATTAGAAATGGCTATACGTCTGTGATGATGGATGCGTCACATTTACCATTTGAAGAAAATATGGCATTAACAAAAAAAGCAGTAGAACTTGCTCATATGGTAGGTGTGTCTGTAGAGGGTGAACTAGGTACTATTGGAAGTAATGAGGGTAGTTCAGAAGGCGGAGCAGATGAGATTTTATATACGAATCCTGATGAAGCAGCCATTTTTGTTGAAACAACAGGAATTGATACGCTTGCTGTTGCTGTTGGAACTTCACATGGCTTATACCCAGAAACGAAAGATCACTCTATTAAAATTGATCGATTAATGAAGATTCATGAAAAAGTAAACATTCCTTTAGTTCTCCACGGTGGATCAGACAACCCAGATGAAGAAATAAGACAAGCTGTGAAACATGGTATTGCCAAAATTAATTTATCAACAGATATGAAGAGAGCGTTTTATAACCAATTAAGAGCTACGCTGGATGATAATCCAAATGCTTACGAACCAGATATATTAATGCCTGAAGCAACGAAGGCAGCTATTGAATTAGTAAAGAAGAAAATGGATCTATTTGGTTCAACTGGAAAAGCATCACTCTATAAATTAGGAGAAATTTAAGAGGAGGGATATATATGATGACTTCTAGTGTCTTAAGGCCAGAAAACATAATATTAGATTTAGTTGCTGAAACGAAAGAGGACTTAATTAATGAGCTTGCAGAAAAATTAAATTCAAACGGCTATTTAAATGATCTTGAACAATTTAAACAGGATATTTGGGCACGAGAAGATCAGGTTCCAACAGAAGTAGGGTTTGGTATTGCTATTCCACATGCAAAATCTGCTGGAGTTAAATCGCCCGCTATCATTATGGGAAGATCTTTAAGTGGAATTAAGTATAGTTCAGAAAAATGTAATTTATTTTTCATGATAGCAGCCGGCAAAGATTCTTCAACTGAGCACTTAAATACTTTATCTAAAATCTCCACTTTTCTAATGGATGAAACCTTTAGAGCTAAGCTTATTCTTGCCAAAGATAGTCATGAAGTTGTCCAGCTATTTGCAAATGCTGAAGAAAAAATGCTACAAGTAGATACGAATGATAAGAAGTATTTTGGTAAGAAATTGGTCGGGGTTACTGGATGCCCTACTGGAATAGCACATACATTTATGGCTGCAGAAGCATTAAAAAATGCTGCTGAGGAGCTTGGCGTTCAAATAAAAGTTCAAACCAATGGATCGACGGGAATACAGAACAGATTAACCCAAGAAGATATTGATGAAGCAGATGGCATAATTGTTGCTGCAGATGTTAAAGTGGACATGAATATCTTCGGTGATCGCAAGGTTATTAAAACGTCTGTTAAAAATGGGATACATCATGCTAAGGATTTAATTGAAGATGCTGTTTCTGGAAAAGGTACGGTTTTAAATCAGGGGAACAACAAGTTAAAGGAAGCAAAAGAAAAAACACGATTAAAACAACCTAAAATATACAGCCATATAATGAATGGGGTATCTTTTATGATTCCATTTGTTGTTGCTGGCGGGATATTAATCGCAATCTCCTTTATGTTTGGCATTCACGCTTCAGACCCGACCAGTTCAGAATATAATGCATTCGCTGCTTTTCTAGGTACAGCAGGTGGTAGCGCAGCCTTCGCACTAATGGTTCCAGTACTAGCAGGATATATTGCGTATAGTATTGCGGATCGTCCAGGGTTAGCACCAGGTATGATTGGTGGTATGATGGCAACCCTTGGTGGTTCAGGATTTTTAGGTGGTATGATAGCAGGTTTTATTGCTGGTTATACAATCTTAGGATTGAAAAAATTATTAAAAGGCATCCCAGATTCATTACAAAGTCTTTCACCGGTACTTATACTTCCTTTATTGGCTACGTTTGTAACAGCCTTTATTATGCACTTTGTAATAAATAGTCCGATGGCGTGGATTAATGAGTCGTTACAAGGTTGGTTAAATGGCTTAACTGGTTCGAATGCAATTTTATTAGGAGCGCTTTTGGCAGGAATGATGGCATCTGATATGGGCGGCCCTATCAATAAAACAGCATCAGCATTTGGCTTAGCGATGTTTGCAAATCATATTTACGAACCATCTGCTGCACTAATGGTTGGAGGAATGGTTCCTCCATTAGGGATTGCATTAGCAACAACACTATTTAAAAATAAATTCTCACTTGAAGATCGCAACGCAGGAAAAGCTGCTTATATTATGGGGGCATCTTTTATTACTGAGGCAGCCATTCCGTTTGCTGCAAGTGATCCATTAAGAATAATTCCAGCAAATATTGTTGGTTCAGCAATTGGTGGTGGGATTTGTATGGCATTAGGGATTTCTTTACAGGCTCCTCATGGTGGAATCTTTGTAATTCCTATTGCTGCAAGCAGTCCATTGTTATACATTGCATGTATTTTAATTGGTTCAATTATTACAGCTTGTATAATTGGAGTATTAAAAAAACCTGTTTACAGAACACAAGATAATACTAGTGAGAAGTCAGGAAATAAAACAGTAGCAATCAAAGCAGTATAATTTATACGAGTGAAAATGACATTGGTACTGTACAAAACTAAGGAAAAGTCTTTACACAAAACTAAAGGTAGATCCCTTGGGAATTCCCAAGGGATTCTGCCATTAGATATGAATATCGTTTATGTAATTTAACTAAGCTAAGGCAGGCTCTGAATCACGAGTTCCATCCGAGTGCAATCCTGCATGCTGACCAAGGCTTCCCATGTACTAATTTAACGGATGTGAAGGAAGAAGTTGATCGAGTTATTGAAGAATATAATGAGAGTCGTTATCAATAGGGGCTAAAGAAATAGCCACGGTAACACCTGCTCATACCACTTAATCCAACATCCAAATCAGGTACAGCCAATACAATGTGAGTAATTGCTGTCATATGTATCCCCTCCTGATAATAAAATACCCTTTAAGGTGAGGGGCAAACGGTACCGTTTTGGACAAAAAAAGAAGCAATAGCCAATACTGCTTCTTTGATTACATATATCGACCTCAAGAAATTCTTTAAATTTCACCCTCTTCAAGCCTCCTATTATACTCAACTTTACTTATTAACCCTTTTGCATTACAGGTAAGACAATCAGTATAAATATCGTAGGCACCTGTACCTGCACAAACATGGCATTTAACATGAGTTTCCGGTATATCCTTTTGCATGAATGAAAAAACTTTTCCAATATACTGCAGAATAATCATTCCCAAAACTCCTTTTTTTTCTATCATACAACGAAAAAGTGTGAAGGAAACAAGGAATACAATAACATTACTTAAAACAAATAAAACCATAACATACTTTACATGGGGTTAAAAAATTGACTGGTTATGGAAGCATTTTTAGAATATTAGAAAAGTAGAGTTTCATGGTGAATAAGAAAGTTATCGCAAGTTTTCTCGACCAAAACAAAATAAAAAGAGCCCTAGGGCTCTAAAATAAACTATTAAGAATTAATTTTATCCATCCAATAAAAGAAATCCATAACGGTATGCTCAAAGATGTACCAAACAAAAGTCCTTTTAAGAAATTCCCTTCATTTTCACCTACCATATTGAACACACCTCTCGGCTTGGTTTTCTTGTGATAATTATAAATGAAAGCGCTTTCTTTGTATATAAGGCATTTGATGCATTTCTACTATATTATGCAGGGCGCTTTGAAAAGAGTTTCCCGTTGATAGTGATGATTTGGAAACACTAAATTTCATTAATCATGGACATGAGGGGTATTCAACAGAGGATTTGCTAAAAGGTAAGAAAATTGAAGCAGTCATAAAAGATAATCCCGATCTAATTATTTTTGAAAATTCGCTAATTAACAATCATTATCAATCACTTAGCTTGGAACAGACGGAGAAAGATTTGGAAAGCATCATGTCAAAGCTACAAAAAAAGCTGCCGAATGCAAAAATACTAATCATTTCAACAAACCCAGTCGCAAATGGTAAAAGGGAGAATAGTTTAGGGTTGAATTATTTGGATTATATTCAAGCTTCCGAGCAGGTCATCAAAACGAATAAATGGGCATATATGAATAGTAAAGAAGAGATAGAAAAGAAGCTAAAGAAAAAGAATATGTGATTAGCTGATATCCTGAATAATGATAACATACATCCCAATGATCAAGGGCATTACATATGGTTCGAGGTTATGGAGGAATATTTTATGTTGAAGAAGTAGTAAAAGGGGGAAAAGTGGCTATATCCACTTTTCCCCCTTTTAAAGTTCTCTTTGCACCTAAAAGAAAGCGTTATCATAATTTCTCAATCCTTAAAGACATCACTTTCTATCTTGAATAAATTCGCGCATTTCCTCTTTCGATATTCCAGACCCCATAACATCCTGCATGATTTCCATCCACTCTTCATCCATGCCCTTGTCTGCTTGCTCATTCAACAGAGAATCGACCTTAATACAAAGAATTCCAGCGATTTTTTCCAAAACTAATATAGTAGGGTTTGTTTGAAGGTTTCTTTCCAGTGAGCTTATATAAGATTTGGCAACGCCGGATTTTGTGGAGAGTTCACTAATTGACATTTTCCTTTCTTCCCTAAGCGACTTAACTCGGTAACCTATCATTTTGACCACACCTAACCATTAATATGAAAATTATATACTGATTTAAACTATCACTTTCAGTTTACACATTTTCCTATCATTTTTAATGATAACTAGGCACTAAAATACTTGACACAATTATATGTATAAACAGATTTTTCTGTTTAGGTAGGCATTTAGTTAGGTTTATTTTTAGTAAATATTGTAAAGTACGACAATGATCTAACAAAAATTGGGAATGGGTGTATACTTAGGGTTATTGAAAATTTAAGTCGAAAATATTCTGGTAAATGGGTTATATATATATGTTCAATGCAATATTTCAAATTTAGGAATTATTTCCTTTGTATTGCCATTTTTTTTTTTGTAAAATTACTAAGGGATTTGAAAAGTATTCTTTCATTGTAAGTTTCATGTAAATTTCCTTGAAAATACATAAATATAGGTAATATATATGGTATAATGCAATAGGTCATTTTTAACATATCAGGAGGATGAAATGGAAGAAACTATTAGTATTAAAGATATTTATAAAACATTAAAGAAACGTTGGAAGCTAATCATGCTGCTGACATTAATTGCCGCTTTGATTAGTGGAACGATTTCTTATTTCTTATTAACACCAGTTTACCAATCTTCAACACAGATTCTGGTTAATCAGAAACAGTCGGAGAACCAATTGGACTCGATTCAAATCAAATCTAATATCGACATGATCAATACATATAGTGTGATCATTAAGAGCCCTGCGATTTTGGGAAAAGTCATTGATGAGCTTGACCTTGACCAAAGTGTTGATCAACTTAGTGAAAAAATCACGATCAACAGCCAAGAAAATTCGCAGGTTTTCTCTTTAACAGTTCAAGATAGTAATCCTTCTCAGGCAGTAGAAATTGCCAACACGGTTTCTTCAACTTTCCAAAAGGAAATTAAGGATATTATGAAAGTCGACAATGTTAGCATACTTGCGAAGGCAGAAGTAAAGGAAAATCCTACTCCTGTAAAACCTTCTCCATTATTAAATATCGCTATTGCAGTGGTAGTTGGGTTAATGGCAGGAATAGGCTTGGCATTCCTACTAGAGTGTATGGATAATACGATAAGAGACGAGAAGGATATTGAGACAATCCTTGAATTGCCATTACTTGGATCTATTCAAAAAATATCGCAACATAAATAAAGAACCATTCAGTGACATTAAGAAAGGAAGTGGGATTTTTGAGAAGTAAAGATGAAAAACAAGTAAATTTAATTGCGCAGACTAATCCTAAATCGCCTATTGCTGAACAATATCGATTAATTAGGACAAACATACAATTCTCTTCAGTAGATAAAGAAATCAAAACCATTGTGGTTACTTCCGCGGAGCCTAATGATGGGAAATCGACTACAGCTGCCAACCTAGCGATTGTACTTGCTCAAGAAGAGAAAAAAGTATTAGTTGTGGATGCGGACTTAAGGAAACCATCGGTTCATTATGCTTTTAACCTTAGTAATATACATGGACTTACTAGCGTATTGACAAAGAAAATGGACTTAAGAAAAACTATCTTGAATTCAAATGTTTCAAATTTAGACATTTTAACAAGTGGGCCGATACCACCTAATCCTTCAGAGTTATTAAATTCCAAAGCGATAGAAACAGCCATTGATGAACTAAAAAAAATCTATGATTATATCATTTTTGATACACCGCCCGTACTGGTAGTGCCGGATTCCCAGATTGTAGCCAATAAATGTGATGGCGTGATCATGGTAGTGGCAAGCGGCAAGACAAACAAACAAAGTGCAGTAAAAGCAAAGGAGCTTTTAGTGAAAGCTAATACAGCTTTGCTTGGAGTCGTTTTAAATGGCGCTGAAGCGGATAACAGCAATTATTATTACTATCAATCTTAAGAAAATAAAACAAAATTCGACAAAATAACACTCTGTTTAATGGTAGTTTTATATGCTACTATTAATCAGGGTATTAATTCCTATCTGATTTCTTAGAGATTAAGCCTATTATCCCGTTTTGTTAAAAGGAAGTGTGTGAAATTTGATTGATATACATTGTCACATTCTCCCAGGAGTTGATGATGGATCTGCTGACTTGAAGGAAAGTCTCAACATGGCAAAGAAAGCGGTAGAAGCAGGAATCACCCATTTATTTGCCACGCCACATCACTTAAATGAGAAATATGTAAATGTTAAGAGTGACATCATTGACCGTGCAGGGAGGTTAAATGAGAGTTTACAACAAGAAAATATTCCTCTTACCATTCATCTCGGACAAGAAGTAAGGATACACCGTGACATATTTATTTCACTTGAAAAGGAAGAAATCCTAACGCTAGACGATAACGGAAGGTATTTGCTACTAGAGCTTCCGTCGGGAAGCGTCCCTACATACACCCAAGAAGTGATTTACGAGCTGCAGCTTAAAGGAATAAAACCTATTATCGTACACCCGGAAAGAAATAAGGAATTGATCGAGAATCATAAACTATTATTTGAGTTGGTTCAAGAGGGTGCCTTAACTCAACTTACCTCTGGTAGTATTATCGGTCAATTTGGAAAAAATGTTAAATCATTTTCAAAAAAAATAATCGAACATAATCTTGCTCATTTTATTTCAACAGATGCTCATAATATAGGCACTAGAGGATTCACGTTACAACAAGCCTATGAAACAATTACAAAATCATATGGGATCGAATGTACATTTTATTTCAAAGAAAATGCTGAACAGCTAATTAAGGGGCAAAGTCCTTCAGTTGAAAAGCCAGTACCTTTCAAAAAGAAAATTTTAGGAATCTTTTAGAATGATAAATAATCAGGAAACGCTTTCATCATTATAATATAATTTTTGCTTATGAAAAACTATATATATTTTTTTTTTGAATAAAAGAGCTAGAAAGGGCTGATATCTATGAAAAAAGTACGTAAGGCGATAATCCCAGCAGCAGGGTTAGGAACAAGATTCTTACCAGCTACAAAAGCTATGCCAAAGGAAATGCTTCCTATAGTAGATAAACCGACGATTCAATATATTATTGAAGAGGCTGTAGCATCTGGAATTGAGGATATTATTATTGTAACCGGTAAAGGTAAGCGTGCAATTGAAGATCATTTCGATAATGCATTTGAACTTGAAAATAATTTAATGGAAAAAAATAAATTCGAATTACTAGAAAAGGTTCAAGCTCCTTCCAAAGTGGACATTCATTACATAAGACAAAAGGAACCAAAAGGTTTAGGCCACGCAGTTTGGTGTGCAAGAAAATTCATTGGTAATGAACCATTCGCAGTTTTATTAGGCGATGATATCGTCCAAGCTGAAACACCTTGTTTAAAACAGTTAATGAATGAATATGATAAAACCTTATCTTCCGTCATTGGTGTTCAAACAGTCCCCAAAGAAGAAACTCATCGATATGGAATTGTCGATCCAAGTAACCAAAATGGGCGACGCTATGAAGTAACTAACTTTGTCGAAAAGCCTGCAAAGGGTACTGCCCCTTCCAACTTGGCAATCATGGGCCGATACATTTTTACACCTGAAATATTTATGTTCTTGGAAAAACAAGAACTAGGAGCAGGCGGAGAAATTCAGCTGACTGATGCGATTCAAAAATTAAATGAAATTCAACGAGTATTTGCTTATGATTTTGAGGGAAAACGATTTGACGTGGGGGAGAAACTAGGGTTTATCCAAACGACAATTGAGTTTGCTTTGAATGATATAACTCTAAAAGATGAAGTTTTAGAGTTTATAGAGAACCTACTAGAAAAACAAAAGATATAAGAATAATAAGAGTAAGGGAGGAGCCAATTTGAAAGCTGTAGCAGTTGAGCAGAGAGTGGCATCATCTGACCACTTATTAACGGCAGATCAAGTAAATGCTAACTCAAGCTATATAAGAATGAAAAGGTTTGTAGATATTATTGGATCATTTACTGGACTTATCTTACTATCACCCATTTTTTTGATTGTAGCTATTTTGATAAAAATAGAAGACCCAAAAGGTCCTGTTTTTTTCAAGCAGGTTCGAGTCGGGAAAGACGAGACTGAATTTCATATGTATAAATTCAGATCAATGGTCACCGATGCAGAAGATAGGCTTAAGGATTTACTAGTTTTAAATGAAGTTACTGGTTCTATGTTTAAAATGAAAAATGATCCAAGGATTACGAAAATTGGTAAATTCATTAGGAAAACTAGTATTGATGAATTACCGCAGCTGTGGAATGTACTTAAAGGTGAAATGAGTTTAGTTGGACCGCGGCCACCACTTATTCGTGAAGTTGTAGAATATTCTTTATATGATAAACAAAGACTACTTGTAACTCCGGGGTGTACGGGATTATGGCAGGTTAGTGGCAGAAATGGTATTGGTTTCAATGAAATGGTTGATTTAGATATTACTTATATTGTTAACCGAGATATATTTCTGGATATTAAAATAATTATAAAAACTGTAAAATGTATGATTAACACGAACGGCGCTTATTAAGAAAATTGGAGATGATTATTTTGAATAAAAAAGTTTGCGTAGTGGGTTTAGGGTATATTGGATTGCCGACTGCAGCCGTATTAGCAAATAAAGGGTTTTTTGTTCATGGTGTAGATGTAAACGAGAAGGCAATTAATTTAATAAATAATGGACAAGTTCATATTTATGAGCCCGATTTAGAGGATATTGTAAAAAGAGTTGTGTCAGAAGGAAACTTTTCTGCTGATTTAATTCCTGATAATGCAGATGTCTTTATTCTCTCAGTTCCCACTCCATTTAAAGACAATCATAAACCTGATTTAGCATTTGTTGAGTCAGCTACAAAAGCAATTATTCCTTATATTGAACCTGGTAATATTATAATATTAGAATCTACTAGTCCCGTTGGTACAACAGAAAAAATTACGGATTGGATTTTACATGAAAGACCAGATTTGAATATTGATGAAAATAGTCCAAATCAAATATACATTTCACATTGTCCGGAACGAGTACTACCAGGTAAGATATTAAAAGAATTAATTGAGAATGATCGTATAGTAGGAGGAATAAATAAAAAATCAACTATTAAAACAGCAGAATTTTATAATAAGTTTGTTGAGGGGAAAGTACTACAAACAAATGCAAGAACTGCTGAACTTTCGAAGTTAACAGAAAATTCATTTCGAGATGTAAATATTGCATATGCTAATGAATTATCAATGATTTGTGATGACTTGAATATTGATGTTTGGGAGTTAATTAGTTTAGCTAACCATCATCCGAGAGTAAATATACTTAAGCCTGGTCCAGGTGTTGGTGGTCATTGTATTGCAGTAGATCCATGGTTTATTGTAGATGCTGCACCTGAGAACTCAAAGCTAATTCATACTGCACGGAAAGTCAATGACTCAAAGCCCCATTATATAATTGAAAAAGTAGTAGAAATTGCAAAAAATATCCCAAATCCAACCATCGCTTGTTTAGGGTTAGCATTTAAGGCGAATATTGATGATCTAAGGGAGAGTCCTGCTGTAGAGATTGTGAAAGAATTAGCAAGTATTTTTGAGCAAAACATGTTTGTAGCTGAACCACATATTAAGGAACTTCCCAAAGCATTAAAAGATTTTAAAATTGAGTTGACTGACACGGTGGCTGCTATTAAAAAGGCTGATATAATAGTTTTACTAGTAGATCATGATTATTTTAAGGAATTAGATACTGATTTATTTTTAATGAAAAAATTAATAGATACTAGAGGGATTTTTTATTCTAATGATTATGATAAGAACTTAATTTCAATCTAGGGTTGGAACTACTCTAGATTCAAATAATTAGCAAGTAGAATTTGTATTACAGTAGATCTGGGATTAAAAACGTTAAGACTATAGTGAAGGAAGAATATTTACTTGTTGTAAATTGCACTTTCGTTATGAATACAACCCCATTTATTACTATATTCAAAAAAGGCAATTCAACAATGAATTTTTTCCTTTTTCTGTGATGCTCATCCATCTATGTCAATAGTAGAACATTTTGTTACTGGAGACATCGGATTAAAACGAAATAGATTTAGCAGTTTTTAAACCATAATTTGGGTTATTAATGTGCTTTTTGGAATCTTAGCTTTATTGTATCAGTTAGTCTTAGGAGTTAGATAAAGGGAGGGAAATAATGAAGGTTTTACATTTAAATTCTTCATTGGTGCTAGGTGGGGGACTTGAAAGAATTATCGTGGATTTAATGACCACAAACATAAAGGTATCTAATTATTTATGTGTAATAAATAATAGATGGAGTAAAGAGTATATACAACAATTTGAAGAAAAGAATATCCTTTTATGTAATAGAAAAGAAGGAACAAAAAATCCAATAAAAAATATAAAACATGTTTATAAAATTTATAAGTTCATTAAAAAAAATAATATAGATACGATACACTGCCATAACATATTTTCATTGAAAGTAGCTTATTTGCTAAAAAAGATCTTAAAGGTAAAAGTTATTTTTACAGTTCATAGTACGGCTGTATATAATGCCAATTTAAATAAATATCCGGTCGATAAATATATTGCTATTTCCACTTCAGTTTTTGACATTATAAAAAAATATGTTTCTGAAGACAAGATTAGATTAATTTATAATGGTGTAGATCTTAAAAGGTTTGATAATTCATCTGAGCTTTCGGTTAAGAAAAGTAATAGTTTTAACATTGCTTGTGTAGCTAGAATTATGCCCGAAATAAAAGGACAAGATATTTTAATAAAGGCGTTAAATATATTAAAGAACCAGTATAATAATGATAATTTTATATGTACTTTTGCAGGGGCGTCAAATGAACAACAATCAATGGATTGTTTATATGAACTAACTAAGAAATTTGGTTTAGAAAGTAATATTAACTTTATAGGTAATGTAGAAAAAATAGAAAATCTATATGCTAATACAGATATTCTAGTGTTACCGTCTAGATATGAAGGCTTTGGTTTAGTGGTAGTGGAAGCTCTAGCTGCAGGCTGTAGCGTTATTGTAAGTAAACTTGAAGGCCCTTTAGAAATCGTGAAAGAAAATCAGGAATATGGTTTATATTTTGAAAAAGAAAGTTATGAAGATTTGGCTGGAAAATTAGATCGACTTATAAGTGATGATGAATATCGACGTCGATATACAAACAATAAAAAAACACTAGAATATATAGAAAGTGAATATTCATTAGAAAAAATGGTGAATAGTTATAATGAAGTTTATATTGAGGTCTAACTAAATAATGAATATTCAGCTTCATTATTATATTATAAAAGGTTAAGTGGTGGATTATTTGGTTAATAACGGATTGAAATCAAATCAAATTATCTTAAATGGAAAAAGTTACAAAGTCGAAAATATATTAATTTTCATACTGTTTTATTATACATTTTGTTATACGGTTATAATTCGTTTAATTTTGGGTGAGATTACACATATAAATCTTATGTACTCAATAGTACCTTGCCTGGTAATTCTTTTGTACTATTTGGTTTTTACTAAATTTATAAATCTCTTTGTTTTATATTTGGTTATTTTTATTTTTTCTATTAATATTGTTAGCATTGTATACTTTAATATTCCTTTTTCAGGGGTGTACAGATTTATTGTTTCGTTGTTAATTCCCCTTTTAGTAGTAGGTATTAAACTACAGGAATCAAAGATGATTTTTAAACGATTTATTAAAATCTATAACTGGATAATAATTATCAATGTTTTTTATGGGCTAATTGATTATGTATTACATAAAAAATTACAATTCTTACTTGCTGATTTCTTACTCTTTTCAAGTATTTCTAGAAGTATTCAGGCCGATTTAAATACTGATGTTTATAGGCTTTTTTCGTTATTAGGTCATCCCCTTACCAATACATTACTTCTTATAATCTTTATTGGAATCAATTTGTTATATCACCACTATTACAAAGATAATATTAATTTTAATACAGCAATAATTTTTCTAACAACTATAGTTGGCTCATTTTTGTGTAACAGTAAATTTGGTATACTAATTATTTTGTTAATCCTTCTATCAGCTATTTTAACTGGTAGTAATAAAGGTAAAAAATTATTATATATATTAATTGGTTGTATTATAGTTCTTTTCAACAGTTCCCTAAGAAATAATGTTTTGAATAGATTCTTCATGGCTTTTGAAGAAGGTGATGTAAGTAACGGTAGATTTTCAGCTATTGGTTCATTGATTCAGAATGATGTATCATTACCATTTTTCTTTCTTGGTAAAGGGATTGGCGCATCTGATTATTTATTACAATCTATCAGTGATCTCGATAATATTGAGGTTCCTGCAGTTATGTATATGTATGACTACGGAATTTTTATCACTATTCTTATATATATAATTCTATATTTAATTCCAGTTGTAATTTTTATTAAAAACAAGCATTGGTATATGTTGTTTCTTTATACAATGATCTTCTTATTTGCGAATTCTTATAATGGCTTAGCAACCAGCATGGGGATTGTTCAAATATTAACCTTTTTTTCAATGTTTTTAATTAATCTATCTAAAGATTTGCGAAGAAAAGAACGTTATATAATGCAAGACCCAGAATAAAATAGTGATTGTTAGAGGTAAGTGGGGAAATTAAATTTAATTAGATTATTTTTGGATGAGAAAAAAGTAACAAAAGACTTAACCTTAAATTAGGATTTAATTATCTTTTTAAAGTAATACAAAAAATAAATAAAAAATGTAGGTTACCTTTATGAAAGTTTTTAAAAATTATTACAATAATATCCTATTTAGAAATTTAAGTATTGTATTTTGTGAAAGCATTGTAACAAAGGCCTTGAGTTTTTTTAGTATATTGATTTTATCTAAATCATTAGGTCCTGAAGATTATGGTAAATATTCTTTTATTTTTGTGGCTGTTGCATTTTTAAGCGCATTCTTTGATTTTGGAATGGAAAATACAGCAGTTAGATACTCTGTTAGAGATAAAGAGTACCGAAATGAAATTTTTGGTTTATATCTCTTAATAAAAATAATAATTACTACTTTTATTATTATGGTTTTGTGGGTCTTTGGGGATCAAATATTTTTTTTGATAGGTAAATCAGAAATAGAGCAATTTATTCCATTTTTAATCATTGGCTTTTTAGGGGAATCTTTATTTTTCGTTAATGATACATTCTTACAAGCAATCCAAAAATTCAAACTAAGAGCGATGATTAATATTTTAAGATATTTAATTTTGGTAGTTGGAATTATTATATTGAAGTTAAATGAACTGCTGTTACTAAAGTATGTTTTTTATATATACTTTCTACCGTTACTTGTATCTTTGTTTTTTACATTTAAATATTATATGTTTTTAAAATCCTTTTTTTCTTTTAAATTATCCAAAAAAATAACGAGGGATATTTATCAATACGGAAAGTGGATGTTTTTGATTTCCATATCCAATAATACTTTGGGGAGAATTGACTTTTTCCTTATCTCTTTCTGGGTTTCCTATCAACAAATTGGAATTTATAATATTGCTTTCCAGTTGTCCGCAATAATATCATTTATTCCATTTGCATTTGGGAAGGTACTATTACCCAAAATGTCTGAACTAAGCCAACTAGAAATTCTTGAAAGTACAAATAAAATAACTAAGTCAGTACTCATCTTAACAATCGGAATGTCTTGTTTAGTTCCCATTGTACATTTTTTAGTTCCAATACTCTTAGGAGAAAAATATATAGATTCGGTTGAGATTCTTCAAGTAATGATTATTTCTTCTTTGATTTCGGTTGTACTTGTTCCAATAGAACAGGCAGTTTATTCCTTGGGGAAACCAGTATTTATTACAATAGGAAAGTATGTGCAGATTGTTGCGATCGTTTTCGTTATCATTTTCACTGTTCCGTTTTTTGGACTAATATGGGCTGCGATTAGTGTATTAATTGCAAGAATAATTTATGGCAGCATTTTAATTAAGTTTTATTTGCAGTATAAAAAAAATATTATTCTAAAAATGAAAGGAAAATAAAGTATGGTTTAAGACTACTTGTATACTTTATCAATGAACACACAAGGGAAAATTCAGTCTGAATAATTTAGGGTTTGGAAAAAATTCACTAAGTTTAACTTTATTGAAGTTTCAAACCAACTTCTAATGAACCTACATAACATGCTAATTATTATTGAATAAGTATTGGTTCGAGTAGTTCTTTCACTGATTCAAAAGAGGGAGGATTATACTTTGAAACGGAGAAATTTCATTCTTAACTTTTTTCTTATGATATTAGCTTTCTTTTTTGGTTATACAATCAAAAAGGATGGCACTAATATGACATTACAACGAATCGATACATCTATGGTAAGAGGCAAATATAGGAGGACAGTTGCAGAAGAAATTGGCGATTTATCCGAATTTAAGGCAAGGGGTAATTCTATTACCGAAAAAGCAACAAATGAATTCACTGACAGGGGTATAAACATAAAGTGGTTTGGTGCAAAAGGAGATGCCAAAGAAGACGATACTGCATCTATAATTACTGCTATTTCAACATTAAGTGATGGAGATACACTATTTTTTCCAAAAGGAACCTATCTTGTTTCTAATACCATATTTATTGATAAAATAAGTAATATCCGGTTATTGGGTTCTTCAGGTGCAATTATAAAAAAGAAAGAAACAGGAAGAGAATATAGCTTGTTATACATTTATAAGACTGAAAACTTAATAGTTGAAAATATATCCTTTATTGGTTTCAGGAATAAAATAGAAAATCTGGTTAAGGGTGATTATGGTTTAAAAATTCAAAGTGGTAATAATATAAAAATTATTAATTGTATCTTTAAAAATTTTGCAGATTCCTGTTTTGGTGTAGGGGCCAAAACAAATCGTGATCTGCAGAATATCCAAACTAGCAATAATATTTGGGTGTTAAACAATTACTTTGAAAACGTATGGCAGACATCGACAACTCCTGCTGGAGCAAAAAATTATTTTTTTGAAAATAATGTTGTTAAGGACTTATTTGGTTCTTTAAAATTTGCTTCACGCAATTCCTTATCTAATAATATAAAAATATTGAATAATATTATAAGTGGTGTCGGAAATGGTAGTACAGGTATAGAAGTTGCTAATTACATGAATTTAGAAATAGAAGGCAATATTATTAATAACGTTGATTATGGTATAAATTTTTATATAAATCAACAAGCTTCGAGTTATCCAACAAATATTGAAACGATTAATATAAATAATAATATTATTACAAATGCTTCTGTTTCGGGTGTTAGAATTAGTAATAAAAGTATAGCAAAAAAAATAGGAATCTTTAGTGTGAAAATAACAAGTAATACAATAAAAAACTGTTCCGGATTTGGAATAAACTTTAGTGGAAACAAAATGGAGAATATAGATATTTCACAAAACCTTATAAAATCAGTTTCGGGTGATAATATACTTATTTCTTGTGATTACGAAGAAGATAATGGGAAAATTATAATAAGAAATAATATAATAGATGATTTTAAAACATTTGCTGTTAATATTCAAAATAATAATAGTACAAATTATGTAGATGTTTATGTTGATAATAATAAAGGATTTTCGGATATCACAAATTCACTTTTCTTATGTACAACTAAACCAAATAAATATAACTTTTTTATTGAATCCAATAACGTGAAGTGTTATAGCTATTGCTTAATAATTTCTTATGCTCTTCGTTTGACTTTAAGGGAAAATGATTTTACTTCTTCAAATGGTATAGCTGTTAATCTTTCCTCAAAGGAATCATTTGTTAGAAATAACAATATTAAAGCGCCTGTAACTGCCATAAGACATGATAATGGTTCTACGGGGATAACATACACAATTGGCAATTTTATAGAAGGTACTATTGAAAACAATGGACAAACATTAACTTCTTTGTCCTAATTTATGAACAGTTTTGTTATTTTGAAACTCAGATAATTAGTGAAAATCTCCCAAACTTGGAATATAGGTAGTCGAATGCTCATTTCTAAATCAGTACGATTCTTAACAGTGTTAAATGCTATTCGTCTCATATAAGGGATGAAATTAACAAATGTGTAAATCGATAGTAGGATTCTTATGTGGATTAATTTTCAAAAACATCATAATAATAACATTTATTAATTAAATTCATTTTACTTAGCTCAGATTGTTTAAACGAAGAATTTATCTTCTTTGATAAATAAAAATTATTTAGGTGAGTGTAACTTATGAGAAAAATAATAATGGTTGGCCCAGATATTAACATGAAGGGTGGCATTTCAGCGGTTAATAAAACCTTGCTAAATTCAAACAGGAGTGCGGAGGACTATGTAATAAAATATATTGCTTCATATGTTGATGGATCAATTTTTTTAAAATTATTTGTTGCAATAAAAGGATTGTTTCAAATGTTGTTCCTGTTATTGTTTTTTAACCCCAGAATAATCCATATTCATTCTGCTTCAAGGGGGAGTTTTAGGAGAAAGTATTTTTACTATTTATTAGCGAGAGCTTTTAATAAAAAAATTATCTACCATATACATGGTGCTGAATTTGCAATTTATTATGCTGAAGCCAGTTTATTTGAAAAAAAGAAAATTATTAGAGTTTTGGAAAATGTCGACAAAGTAATTGCTTTATCAAATACTTGGAAAAATAATTTGTTAAAAATAGCCCCTTCCTCGAATGTTGAAGTGGTGCATAATCCCGTCAATATAAAAAATTTTAAAGCTAAGTATAATCCTTCTAATGAAGTAAATATATTATTTATGGGAAGATTAGGTAAGAGGAAAGGTGTTTATGATTTATTACAAGCGATAGAAGAAATAATAATAAGTTACCCATTTGTTAAGCTATACTTATGCGGGGATGGAGAAATAAATAAAGTAAAAGAAATAATAGAAAAGAAAAATTTATCCAATAATGTATTTATACCAGGGTGGATAAATAATGAAGAGAAGATTAAGTATATTCAAAAAAGCGATATTTATATTTTACCTTCTTATAATGAAGGGTTGCCTATATCTATTTTAGAAGCTATGGCTGGCTCCTTACCTATAATATCTACTAAAATTGGTGGTATACCTGAGGCTGTTTCTCAAGGTGAAAATGGTTATTTATTTACACCAGGTAATATAAAAGATATGAAAATGTATTTGATTAAGTTAATTGAGGATAAACCATTAAGAGAGAGATTAGGAAAAGAGAGCTTGGAAATTTGTAGGAATAATTTTGATATTCAAATTATTAATAAAAATATTATTAAAATTTATTCTCTACTTTATTAGTATAGATATTTGGAGGACAAAATGATAGTAGATGGAATTATAAAGAAATGTCTTAGGGAAGGACAATATTTCAAAAAAATGTTGTCTTTTTTAAATGATAGTAAATACTATTCATTTAATGAATTAGAAAATTATCAAAACGAACGTCTTAAAATAATTATTGAACATTCCTATAAAAATGTACCCTATTATAATAGGGTATTTAACAGTATCAATCTTAAACCAGAAGATATAAAATCAAAAGAAGATTTATGGAAAATCCCTGTCTTGACAAAAAATGATGTGAAAAAAAATTTTAATGATCTGAAAGCAAAGAATATCCCTAAATTATTTATGAATATAGGTAAAACTAGTGGGACTACTGGAACGCCAGCACAATTTTATAGAGATTTATACTCAATTAATTTTGAGAATGCTATTGTTTGGAGGCAATGGCTATCCTCTGGTATTAAAAGGCAATCAAAAATAGCCATAATAAGAGGAAATAATATAATCCCGAACAATCAACTATTACCACCCTTTTGGAAAATTGACAAAATACAAAAGCATATTGAATTTTCTTCTTTTCATATGTCAGAAGAGAATTTAAAACATTACATTAATAAAATAAAAGAGTATTCACCTGAAGCCTTACAAGCTTATCCATCTACTGCATATATCTTAGCCAAAAAATTGGATAAATTAAATGAACAAATTAATTTGAAATCAGTGTTTACTTCCTCAGAACCAATATACTCCTATCAGAGAGAATTAATAGAGAAAGCATTTGGTTGTAAAATATGGGATTATTATGGGATGGCAGAAAGAGTAATAAGTGCTACCGAATGTTCTGCTCATAATGGTCTACATATAAATGAAGAGTATGGAATTACTGAATTTATATCTAATAATGTAATATCTCCTAAGGAAGGTATAATGGTAGGTACAAGTTTACAAAACTTTGGGATGCCTTTAATAAGATATGTGACGAATGACTATGGAAAATTACAAGAAAATCTGTGCACTTGTGGTATGCAACATAGATTGATTTATCCTATAGAAACAAAAGAAGAAGATATGATTATAACAAAAGATGGGAGATGGATTAGTCCATCAATTATTACTCATGCATTTAAAGCCATAGTCAATGTTAGTAAATCCCAAGTTGTTCAACATGATTATGATAAATTTGAAGTTCTTTTAGTACCAGAGGTGGGATTTTCTAAAGATGAAAAGTTAAAGCTCTTAGAAGGTCTTAAAGAAAGATTTGGTAACTCAAGCTGCATTACAATAAATTTAGTGGAAGATATTCCAAGAACTAAAAATGGGAAATTTAGATGGATTATTTCACATGTGGATGGTGAATATACTAATGAGGGAAGTTAAGTGGTATTACTACCGTTTAAAATCTATGTCTTTAAAGGAAATACCATATAGGTTTAAAGAAAAATATAAAAAACAAAGATATAAAAATAAATATAAAAATAATCAATCTATAATAAGTTTTAATAGAGAAATTGATATTGGGAATATTTCGAAATTGAATACTTCAATTGAGAAATTTATAGATATTGATCAGTTAAGTGATATATCTTATTCTTCCAGTGTTGATAATTTTATTAAGAAAGTTAATATAAAGGAAAAAATAAATTGGCATGAATGTACAATTGGAGTATGGCCAAAAGATATTAGTAGTTTTGATATCACTTTTAGAAATCAAGATGAAATTGGTGATATTAGATATACATGGGAAATAAATAGACATCTATTTTTCGTAAATCTCGCATTACAGTATAAACATAATAAGGATAAGAAAAGCTTAGAAGCAATTAAGTATCACTTTTATAATTGGGTAGAAGAGAATCCATTCTTAAAAGGTGTTAACTGGTCGTCATCAATGGAGATTGCAATTCGTGCTTATCAATGGCTTCTAGCTTATCAAATTTTAAATAGTATAGAAGATAAAGAATTTCTCTATGATTTGTTAATTGGTGTTAAGAATTCAATCCAGTATGTAAGAGAAAACCTTTCTTTATATTCTTCGGCTAATAATCATTTGATTTTAGAAGTAGCGATTTCTTCAATTATAGGTTATTTTCTTAAACCTATTTTTCAACAAACTTGGTATGAGGAAGGGTATGCTGTTTTAAATGAACAAATCCCCCTACAGGTACATTCAGATGGAGTAAATAAAGAGCAAGCAGTTCATTATCATGCATTCGTATTGGAAATGCTACTGCAGTATAACCTTTTTATAAAAAGTATTGGACATAAAACAATACATGAAGATTATATATTTAAGATGTCAGAGTTTATTGCTTATCTTAAACAAGGTGGAGAAATTATTGAATTCGGAGATAGTGATGATGCAAAGATATTAAATGTCGATGGTAATAAAAAAAATTATTATAAATATGTATTACAATTAGCTTCTGGATATTATAGTGTTGAGTTTGAAGATTTTAAACAGACATACCCAGAAGTATTAATGTTCAAGGAATTATCATTAACGAATTTAGTAAAGTACAATTTTAAAACATTTTATGGTTTTAATCAGGGTGGATATTATACTTTTAATCATAATCAACATCACCTTGTTTTTGATAGCGGACCTTTAGGTTTTGGTTCAATTGCAGCGCATGGCCATGCTGATGCTTTATCTATAGTATATAAATACAAACAGCAACCAATTTTTATCGACCCTGGCACGTACATTTATAATACTGAGGCATCCTGGAGGAATTATTTTAGAAAGACGGCTTTACATAATACATTAACATATGACAATAAGGATCAATCGGAAATGAGTGGGCCATTTTTGTGGTCAAAAAAAGCTAAGGTGAAATTAGTGGATTCAGGTGAGACAGAGAAATTAATATATATGATTGGAGAACATGATGGTTATTCCCCATATATACATAGCCGTGCGATAACGTATATAAAAAAAGAAGGAATAATAATAATAGCTGATTCATTTAACGGAAAAAGTGATTTGAATTATATTTTTGATTTAAACCTTGATGTGAATTTTATTGATGAAAATAGTATTTATTTAAAGGATCCGCTTGGCATATATATCTATAGCTCTCAACCATATGAGAAAACAGAAAAATGGATTTCTAAAGGATTTATGAAAAAAAATAAAGGGGAAGGTATAAAGATTCCTTTTGAATTTAGTGAAAATTCGATAGTATATACAGTTATCTCTCCTGAAACTCTTTCAATAAATGGTAATTCGTTCATTCTGAAAAATAAAAAATATACTTATGATGGTTATAAGAAAATACGGAGTGAAAAAAATTGAAAACTGTAAATATTTTTGATTGTGAAGTGGCGTCCTTGACGATCGATGAAACTGTTGTAGAGGTAAACAAAATTATCAAAAAAAGAAAACCAGTACAACATGTTGTGATTAACGCTGGAAAAGTTGTTTTAATGGATGAAAATATTAATCTAAAAAAAATAGTTAGTGAATGTCCAATTATTAACGCAGATGGGCAGTCAATTGTATGGGCATCTCGTTTCTTAAAAAAGCCGTTACCTGAACGAGTTGCTGGAATTGATTTAATGGAAGAGTTAATAAAATTATCTAATAAAAAAGGCTATAGTATATACTTTTTAGGAGCAAAAGAAGAGGTAGTAAAAAAGGTTGTTAGGCATTATGAATCCTTATATCCTGATGTAAAGATTGCAGGATTTAGAAATGGTTATTTTAATCAAAAAGAAGAAATAGAAATAGTAAATAATATTAGAGAGGCACATGCTGATATTCTATTTGTAGCATTTAGCTCACCTCAAAAAGAGTACTTTTTATCAAAATATTTCAAGGAGCTTGGTGTCCCTTTTCAGATGGGTGTTGGAGGTAGCTTTGACGTAGTTGCAGGAGTTACATCAAGAGCACCTAAATATATGCAGAAAATTGGCTTAGAATGGTTTTATCGATTTATTCAAGAGCCAAAAAGAATGTGGAAAAGATACTTAGTAGGAAATTCAAAATTTATATATATTGTACTTAAAGAGAAATTTAAAAAGGTCAATTAAACAGTAATCGAAAAACTAACCGAATTTTCTTCGGTTTTTTTAAAAAATACTTTAACTCATATCTTCAATCAAAATCCTTATCTTTCATGTTGGGATATGTGGTGTATTGGTAATAGCTGATCATATTCAATGTATTCATATGAAAGATAAAAATTATGTGTTTTTGGACTTTATTAACTCTTAATGTAATGCTCATAAATTTATCAAATTGCGGTGAGTCAATCTAAAGAAACATTTTTGAATATAATTCATTATGCAATAGTTAAAAGATAGACGTGAAGAAAAGTTAGTTAGTTTTTTTATAATAAATTTACATAAGATTTGCCTGGTATTCATGCATCTATACTAGAAATTTCTCAGATTAAGATTCTGTTGGTTTTTTATGGAAATGAAAAGATAAGTTTGTTTAGCAACGACTTCCTCTTTTAAATTTTACAAATTAAAGAAAAATGGAGTCACCAAACCCCATTTTATAAAGTCCATGTTTTTAAAATAAGAGACCTAATCATATTAAGAGGAGTTAATGGTATGAATAAAAAAATAAAAATAATGACGATTTTTGGCACTAGACCCGAAGCAATTAAAATGGCACCCTTAGTTTTAGAGTTAGAAAAACATCCAGATTTGATTGATTCTATAGTTACTGTTACAGCTCAACATAGAGAAATGTTAGATCAGGTTTTAGAGGTTTTTCAAATTAATCCGGATTATGACTTGGATATTATGAAAGACCGTCAGTCTTTGACAGGAGTTACTATAAATGCATTATCAGGGTTAGATAATATTATGAAAGAAGTACAACCAGATTTAGTTCTAGTTCACGGTGATACTTCCACAACATTTGTTGCAAGCCTTTCTGCCTTTTATAATCAAATTTCAGTAGGACATGTTGAGGCAGGGTTAAGAACATGGAATAAGTACTCTCCATTCCCTGAAGAAGTAAATAGGCAATTAACTGGAGTTATAGCGGATTTGCATTTTTCCCCAACAGTTCAATCCAAAGAAAATCTTATACAAGAAAATAAAAAGCAAGAATCAATTGTTATAACAGGTAATACAGCTATTGATGCTTTAAAAACGACCGTAACAGATTCCTATAATCATGATCTTATAGATAAAATAGGCTCTGACAAAATGATATTGTTGACTGCTCACAGGCGAGAAAATCTTGGAGAGCCTATGAGAAATATGTTTAAGGCAATACAACGACTTTTAGCAGAAAATAGTGATATACAGGTCGTTTATCCTGTTCATCTTAACCCAGCTGTTAGAGAAATTGCTGATGAAATACTAGGTAACGATGATAGAATCCATCTTATAGAACCATTAGGGGTTATCGATTTCCATAACTTTGCGTCACGTTCCCATCTTATTTTAACAGATTCTGGTGGTGTTCAAGAGGAGGCACCGTCTTTGGGGGTTCCAGTCCTTGTACTTAGAGATACAACGGAAAGACCAGAGGGAGTAAAAGCAGGAACCTTAAGACTGGTAGGAACTGATGAAGATATTATTTTTCATACAGCACATGAGTTATTAAATAATGAAGAACAATATAATGCCATGGCTAAAGCAGCAAACCCTTATGGAGATGGAAAGGCTTCTACTCGAATTGTTCAAGAAATCTTATATCGTTTTGGTAAAGTCGATAAAGCTCCATCTGAATTTCAGTAATGATTGATTTTATATATAGGAACTTACTAATTATAGAGACAGAGAGTTTTGGAAAGCTCTTTGTCTTTTTTTAACTTGGATTAGGGGATTCTTACATTATTATATATACCTCGTGATAACCTACACTTCCTACTATATTGAAATCCACAAACATTTCAGTCATAATTTGATAAAATTTAAACAAAATTTAGCTGTCCCTTTTAAAGGCAGAACGGCAACAAGAGTATAATATACTCAGAAGGAAACTTAGTCTCCCGTAACTGAACTCATTGACAGCACCATCAATTAGTATTCTGAACAACACTAAATAAAAAATGAAAAAAGGGATGTGTTTCATGAAAAAAATAATCGGTTTATCTATATGCATAGTGCTTATTGTTTTCTTCATTTTTCAGCAGATACATTCTCTATCGAACCATAAAGAAAAGATATACGTTGAAGATTTTAAAGGGGCTAATGATTCTGCGAAGATTCAGGCTGCGATTGATAAAGCAAAAACCAATAAATTAAAAACGGTTATGCTTGATAATAGGGAATATACGATTTCATCACCGATCATCGTTAGGAAAGGTGTTAAGCTGCAATTCGGATACGGAACGAAGTTCATTGTTGAGGGGAACTTCAGGGTGCTTGAGCTTGAGCAGAATGCTTCCATTGAAGGTGCTTATGTAGCGATAAATGATGCTGAATTTAATTCAGAGGTCATTTACTTAGATGGTAAATATAAATATTATAATACCTGGAACAAAACGCAAGTGAAGGATGTCAATATTATTAACTGGTCTGAGAGTAACCAGGGTACAGGGATATCTTTATATGCTGGGGGTAAAGAACATGAGATTTCTTTCGTGAACTTTGAAAATGTCAAGGTTGCAGGAATGAAGACTGGCGTAAAGCTAATAGCTGAAGAACCATCTTCTGGTAAGGCCTGGATCAATGCTAATCGTTTTTTGAATCTATCTTTAGAAGATTGTGTGAATATGATTTACATAGATAGTAACTCTACCATACCGAATGAGGTTAGTGGTAATCAATTTACCAATTTACAGATACAGCCCTCAGGCAAAACAAAGAGCATTTTGAAGGTAACTGGGCAATACAATAAGTTTGAGGGTATGGTTTGGGATTTGGATAAAATCACACTTCAAAACGATGTTATTGAACTTAAGGATAATAGCCTGGGTACCACCATTGATATTCCATCCTTGCCTATGAGTCGAATCACTGACAGAGGTCAGGTTAATATCTTGAATCAATAAATAAAAGCGAAAGGGTTTAAATTAATTATAAAAGGGTGATTAGCTAATAGATATGCACTCACCCTGTAATGTAAATTGGAGATAACATTACTGACTATTAATTAACTGGTACTATTGATCCTTATCTATGGGGAATTATCCTTTCCGCTTTGGATATCGAGTATATATGCCAGTTTTTTTAGTATTTAATAGTCATAGCTTTGAAGTAATAATTTGCCCTTGATCATTAATACTCACTTTCCACCTTGTTCCGTTTGGTGAAGCCATTGTCACAGCTTTCCCTTTTTGAAGTTCTAAATCCCCATATAATGTTCCGCCTGTAGTCGGCAACCAAGCTGCACCTTGCTGTAAGGATGATCTTGCGAAGATCCGATTAATTCGGAATCGTTTGTGCTCTTGTGTATACCCGCTTAACGTCAGTTTAATTTTATACAGCGTTTCTGCTCTTGCTTCTGAGATAACAGTGTTACCGGCATTAAATGGGAGGTTTTTTGCAACTGTCCAAGGTCCATTTAAGCTTTGTTGATATTCAATCAATACGCGACTGGGACTTTCATTCCATCCAAAATAAATACCAAAGCAATTTAGCATTTTAATAGGCTGTTTGGTAAAATCCAATTCAATCACAACCGGTTGGGAACTGGGAACATCGAGGTAATTTACACTTTGCTCATCGAGTAAATTGAAACAGTTATTGATATTTCCTCCATAAGGAGCCTTTCCGGAAAGCTGACGTACAGCGTAGCGGACGTTTGCATTTACTAAGATATCGTCTTGATTCCCGACCAGGTGGGCTTTTCCTAAGGCAAGAGGTGGATATACTTGGAGCGATTCTTCATGAGGAGATGTGCATCGATTGTATTGGCCGCGATCAAGGATGGACGTGGATACCTGATTCGAGCTTAGGTAGTTGTGATGGGAAGTCGAAGAGAATTCAACGACGAGCGGGGGATCATCCATACGGTAGGTATCCCATATGATGCCTTCAAATATATTATAAGCACCTGAGCATCGAATGACTTTTTTCGTTTGTTCTCGGCTTTGAACTTGAATTCCAGTAAAGGTGTTGCCGGAAATTTCGTAAGGCAAATCACTGTTTCCCACAATCTCGATACCGTACTGGCAGCCATCTATAAAAATGGACTCGAAGGAGTTGGCATTAATCCAACATGGGGTATCTACATTTAAAAGTTTTTCGGTTTTTAAATAGAGTGCTGTATGGAAGTTTGTGATTTGGAGGGAGCTTGCCTTAAAGAAACTGATGAAATCCCATGCTTTGTTACAGTATAAATGGATGGCTATGCCTTGATACGTTGTTGTACGGTTAATAATGTTGATATTGGATATAGCTGTATGATTATGAATTTCTATTTGCTGTGCCCCGGAAAGAAAAATGACGGATGAATTGAAGCTATTATCGACTACTTCAATCGTCCCACCGGAGAGGGAAGCATCCTTTTGTAGCTCAAAAACCTGGAAATTACCTTTAACTATTAATGTTACCGTCGGATCAATTTCAAGATGGACATTTTGCTTAATGACAATGGGGGAGGAGAGGGTATATTGTTTCTTCCCTGTAATGATGACTTTAGAGTAGTTATTATCTACACAATAATCAATCGCTGCTTGAATGGCTGGTGAATTATCCGCTAGATTCGGATTAGCGCCAAAACAATCAATATTAGCAACATCCCTATTCTGGCAATCCTCAGGGAGGTTGAGTGGGTCTGCCATTTATAACACTCCTTTTATGGTGATGTTATATAGCATATGCCTGTCCAAAAAGTATGTATAGGTATAAAAAACAAAAACAAACGAGGTCATCGTTTGTTTTTTGTTCATTGATAGGTTTTCAGTGTAGAATGAATCATATTCGAGAGGGAGAAGGATTCTTCTACTTTTTGTCTTGCTTTGCTGCCCAAGCGTTGTCTTAAATCCTCATTATCTTGAAGGGATTTAATTTGATTTGCAAATTCTTGTTCTGAATGATGTGAAATGAGAATCCCGGTTTCATGGTCCACAACGGCTTCTTTAATGCCGCCTACATCCACTGACATAATTGGCGTACCTGCTGCCATTGCTTCCAGCACGACCATTGGAAAGACTTCCCTAAGTGATGTTAATAGAAGTAAGTCCATATTGCATATAAACTCATACGGATTGGAGGCATTGCCTAGGAGCTTCACTTTATGGTGTAACTTTAAGTCTTTAATCATTTTTTCTACAAATTCTCGCTCCGGTCCATCTCCTGCAATATAAAACATCACATTAGGTACAGCCTTTAACTCATTTACAATTTTCAAGAAAAGTTCATGATTTTTTTCTTTTGATAAACGGGCTAAAATTCCCACATTGAATGTTTCTTTAGGCCTTAGTTGTTTAAAAGAAAAGTGCTCCACATCCACGCCATTGTAAATCGTCCTAATAAGCCTCTTCCTAACACCCAGTTGAAGTAAGTTATCTCTTTCAAAATTACTGACAGCAATGATTTCCTCAACATGCTTGTTCAGCACCCTTTTAAATAGAAAGGGCACCTTTTTTTCTAGAATCGTTACATTATGCTTGGTATACACCAGTTTGATATTTCTTCTGGTCAGTTTCTTAATGGCTATCGAATATAGCAGCATTCGTAAACTATTGGCATGAATGACATCAATGCTTTTTAAGCTAACTTGTTTAGTTAGTATTTTAAGATTGGCGAGGTGATTTTTTAAGCTTAAAGGAATGAATTGTTGTTTGTTATGGATTTGCTTGTACAATTCACCCGTCGCAGCAGCAGAGTAAAACGTCATGTTTTCATCCTGAAGATGGTTTTCCAATTTGCAAAAATACATCTCAGCTCCGCCTGTTATGAGTTTATCTGTAAGTAGCAGGACATTGTTCATATTTCTTATTTCCCTCCATTTAGTAAAGAGGCAGGCTGTGAACCTCTGTTTTTGTTGTAAGCGTTATAGGCGTATTTGCTAAAATAAAAGTTAGCTTTAATAAAGTTTAACTTTTCCTGGTTTCGTAACAGCTTCCAATATCGGTAAGCAGCTTTAAATTTATTCCTTGAAGTAGAGTTACTAACAATACGATATTTGGATAAGACTTTCGGTAAGCCATGCGCTTTATATCCTTGTCGTAACAGTAACAGCCATAATGCAGTATCCTCAGGCTGAATATCGGGCATTTCGATATGCTTGATTTGCAGCTTATCCAGCATCACGGTTAAACAGCCAATCCTAGTATTTCCAATCAGATGCTTATAATCCACCGCTTTAGGTGCCTTTACTTCAACATCAAGAGATTTTCCTTCTTCATCTATTAAAGAATAGGAGGTGAAAGAGAAAGCAAGATTTCCCTTTTGCATAAATGTGACTTGTTCTTCCAGTTTAGTTGGGAGCCATAGATCATCACTATCAAGAAATGCAATATAATCTCCATGTGCTTCTTTAATTGCTATATTCCTAGCACGGGCAGCCCCGACATTCTTAGATAAGGGGATAAGTCTAATCCTTGAATCCTTATCTGCATAAGATTTAATGACATAAACCGAGTCATCCTTTGATTGATCGTCAACAATGATCATCTCCCAGTTAAAGTAGGTTTGATCTTGGACAGTTTTTATGGTTTCTGTAATAAAAGACGAACTGTTATACGAGGGAGTTATTACGGAAACTAAAGGTCTGTCATCCTTTTTGCTGTAGATCATTACATTCCACCTCTTTTCTTTCATATACGGAAATATATTTTAAAGCTAGTGCTAAAAAGGAAAAAAATGCTTCATTAATCATAAGGGAAAGGGACATCATCTGTATTAAGAAAGCAAAAAGAGTAAGCACAATGAAGGGTTTTTCTTTATGTAATTTAGTCTTGAATAAGGTGATGAAAAGCATCAATAAAAAGGAAAGGTAAAAAAGGAAACCAATGATTCCAGACTCTACTAAAACCTCCAGATACGTATTGTGAACATATAGTTTTTCATTATGCTCAAATGCGTAATAATCGGAAAAGTTAAAAGCACCTATGCCAAAAAGGGGATTTGACATAAAGTAGTTGATCGCTTGCCCCCATAATTCAAACCTGCCGCTGCCCCCATCGGTTGAAAAGTCAGTAATGCGGCTCGTGATGATTTCATTGAAATCTATTTTGATAATAGACCCAGCAACATAGATTACAGTTAGACATAATAAGGAAACAGTCATCATTTTGATTTTTTTAGAGAAATTAGCTAACAGCATGTACAAAAAGACCACCAATACGAGCGCTAAAATACCGCCTCTTGAAAAAGTAAGAAGGGAAGTAATCATACATAGGGTGAATCCAATCGAATGCTTGAATCCCTTTAAATTGGTTAAGTAAAAGGAAAAAAATAATGTGTTGAAAAAAATGAAGATGTTTGGGTCATCAAGCAAACCAATTAATCTTGGATAATCCCGGTCCAATAATAATCCATATGAAGTAATCTCGACACCAGTCGGGAATCTTCCTGTCACCTGTATCCCAATGAAATATAATAATAGGCTGCTAACGTTAAAGATGATCCCGACATTTGCAATCGAATTCTCAATGACACTTAACGTTGTTAGCTCCAGTACATATCTCATGATGAAATAACAGCCAAGTACGAGTATCACTCCTAGGATGACCCGAATGCTCGATTCAGGATATTGAGAAAAAGCGCCGCTCAGACAATAGGTAAAATAAAATAAAAGCAATAGAATTTCATAATGATAAAGGGTATGGAAATAAAAATCCCGAAAATGAATGCAAAAGAAAATGGCTAGAAAAATCATGTAAATTTTTAATGAAAAACCGATGGAGATATTATATTTACTGAGCGTAATAAAAAATAACAAGAGAAAGACTGACCACATAGAGGTGTTTTTATTAATTAGCAATCTTTCCATTCTCTTTTTGTCTCCTATCTTGTAAATGTTTGGTGTCATTTTTCTTTTTTATGAAGCCAACGATTAATTGCTTGATGCTCTTATCGAGCAGCAAAATTAGAGCAGTGACGAAAATGATGGTAGAAATCATCGCTATAAAAGGATACTTGGATAATAAGTTATGCATTAGGATGAAACTAATGGAAAAGAAGGTACCATACGGCAGGATGACCTTGAAGAATACCGTTCTTTTTTCTGGGTTGGCAGCGACATAGCCAATGAATGAGACAATTTCCATGGTTAGGACGGCAAAAGCTGAACCAGCCACTGCATAGTTGACGCTCAGAAAATAGAAGGACACCAATCCGATGGTGATGGTAATAAACTGGACAATTGTACGCCGGTTCTGTAATCCCCTTGTCGTGAGACCGTCAGCAATGGCAATGTTAAAGCCTTGCAGAACGATTATAAAGGCCAATATTTTTAAAGGCTGAACCGCAGATTCCCACTCGGCTCCGAATAAAATGGTGACGAGATAAGTAGCCAAGTAGAATAAGGTTATAGTCATGCACATACCGATATAGGACATGATTTTCATTTGCAGGATATTCAATCTGGTGTGTTCTGCAATCTCACCTCGGTTGTATCGCTTAAATAAAAGCGGAAAAAAAGCGCCTGCGATGACCCCTGGTATTTGGTATAAAGCAGAAGGAATCCGATAGGCTACTGCAAAGAGACCGACCAGAGCTAAAGGCAGTGTTTTTTCTAGCACCAATGGGCCCAATTGAGGGGTTAACATGATAAATAACCCACTGATTAAAAACGGACTGAGATTCGTTAATAATTGTTTTTCGAAAGGAGATTTCCATTTTATTTCCGCTTTTTTCAGCAGTAAAAAAAGGCTGTAAAATCCACCGGCTAAATAAGAAAATCCATATAAAAAGGCTGCTAAATGAACATCCACTTTTAAGCCCATACTCACCGTGGTGGAAAGTATTAACGCAAAAGATGAGAAGATTTTTATCGACGCGATGAATTGCATCCTTTCAATTAATTGAAAATAGGTTATCCCAATACTTTGCATCGCCAGGCCAATGACCATCGGGATCATTAGGCTATATATCATATAAAGAATTTGTTGTTCTTGATAAAGAATGCGTATGCCAGCAAAAAAAACAAAAAAGGTTAAAAGGGAGCAAACAATCCGAATCTTTATATAAGAAGAAAACGTTCTCCCTAAGTGTTCCTTTTTCGTTCCTTCCCTTAGAAAAGTATTACTTACCCCAAGGTCCGTAAAAAAGTTCATGACCATGGCAAGTGCTAGTGCCACACTTAAAATCCCATAGTTCTTTGAGTTAAAATAATTAGCTAATAGAATGAGAGTGGCCGCATTAAGAACGTTAGATAGAATTGTACTGTAAAATAAATGGACAATATTTTTTAAAATAGAGTTCTTCTTTGTATTCACTTTTTTCGCTCCCGATTTTATGACGATAAAGTCGTTGGCTTGAGTAGTGGTGCAGGTGAATGATGTGTCGTTGTGGTTAAAGAAGGATGATTTTGATTTAAATAATATTCATATGTGCTTGCAAGACCGCTTTCAAGTGTATGAACGGGGTGCCAACCCAATGTTTGAATGGTCGTTTTATTACAGAGCAAGCTTTCTTTGATGTCCCCGTTTTTAGCTGGCTGATAAATAGGAGCTAAATCATGGCTGCCAAAGGATTGAATAATCGAGAGTAATTGATTGATGCTTGTACTGGTGGTTGATGAGACATTGAAGGTGCCGCTTCCTTCAGATTCCAACGCTTTCAGATTGGCATCGGCTACATCCTTTACATAGATGAAATCTCTCGTTTGAGTGCCGTCTCCATAAATAACGGGCCGCTGATTATTAATCACAAGATTAGTGAAAATCGATATAACACCGCCTTCACCGCTTGCTGTCTGTCTTGGTCCATATACATTACTGTATCGAAGGTTCACATAATTTAAGTCGTATAATTCTTTAGCAAGCTTTAGATAATCCTCGGCCGTTTTTTTGGATGCACCATATGGTGATAATGGAGAAGTAAGATGTGATAAGGTTATTGGCATTACATCGGCATCTCCATATACAGCTGCTGATGAGGCAAACACGATCTTTTTTACGGCATATTTGTGAGAAAGCTTAGCGATGTTTATGGTTCCCATGATATTGATCCGTGCATCATTCGTAATATCCGAAATGGATTGTTGTACACTAACTTGGGCAGCTTGATGAATGACATAGTCAGGCCTAAAGGTCTCTATCGCATTTTCAAGCTGGACCTCATCTTCAACATTTCCAAAGAAGGGAGTGACTTTGGCTTGGACATTCCCGATAGAGCCGGTAGAGAGGTTATCATATATAGCCACTTCATAATTATTACGGTTTAATGTATCTACAATATGAGAGCCAATAAATCCAAAGCCCCCAGTTACTAGTACTTTATTCATATTTCACTACCCCTTTATTAGATTATCTAGCTCCACTACCAGTAAAGACAATGGTCAATGTTCGGAACAAAATCTTGATTTCCATAGCAAATGAGCGGTGTTGAATATAATATAGGTCAAAATCCAGCTTTTCTTTTGGTGTTAAATCATACCCCCCATTTACTTGTGCCCAACCTGTTATTCCAGGTTTCACATATAAACGGTTTTTAAAGTCAGGTATAAACTTTTCGAATTCTTTATAGAAATATTCTCTTTCAGGTCTTGGCCCGATGAGCGACATATCTCCTTTTAAAACATTAATAAGCTGAGGGATTTCATCAATGCGTGTTTTTCGCATAAAGGCTCCTATTCCGGTCACCCTAGAATCATTTTCACTTGCCCATCGAGGACCACTTTTTTCAGCATCAATGCCCATGGAACGCAGTTTAATCATATTGAAAGGCTTCCCATCCAGGCCTAGTCTTTGTTGATAAAAAAAAGGGGAGCCAGTTGAATCAATAGGGATAAGAATGCAGAATAATAGTAAAATAGGTGCTGTAAGTATCAGCATAAAAAACGAGATGATTAAATCCATAGCGCGCTTTATAGTAAAATTAGATGATGACGATAGTGGTTTTGTCAGGATTTCTTCCTGCCTATCGACTCTGACTTTCGAATCCACTGGTTATCCTCCCTGAATTAAGAAATGATCATTGATCCTGAAATTTCAAGATTTGCCCGTTCAAATTGCATTTTCACACCTGCAATTTTCTCTAACTTATCTCTTCCCTCTTGTATCGCTAAAATTATGCCATCACAATATTTAGCAACGATATTTGCATCAGGTTTATTTAAACTGTCTGATGTATGAAATAAAATGAGGTCAAAATTCTTTTTCCACTCTTCAATCAGAGTGGGAAGGGTCTCTAATGTTAATAATGTTGCAGGTTCATAAATGACTTCGCTTGTAGGTATACAGAATAGATGACCCTTTATATGTATAGCATGTTCGTTAAAATTGGGCTTCTCATTTAAAAGCAAATTGGTCAAACCGAATGAATTATCGATATTAAACACCTGATGAAGCGAAGGTTGACGCAGATTAGCATCCACAACCAGCACTCGTTTACGCTGCTCAGAAAAGGCAAGTGCTAAGTACGCGGTAGCATTGGCAATATTCTGTGAATGTGATATGGATGTAATCATTAATATTGAATCGTCATTATGTAGGTTGGACTCGATATTGTTACATATCGAATAAAATTGCTCTTTATTGATTTCATTTAGGTAAAAGGATTGTTTCCTTGAAAATTTAATGCTCACTATATTCACCCCGTTTTGTGGAAGGTAAGGTTTTATAAGTTATTTTACGTTTTCTGTTTAATCTTTTGGTATTCAAATCCAGCCTTCCTAATAATGGAATTCCAAGAAGTTCAAGCTCTCTATCGGAGTAGGTCGAATCATCAAAATGTTCTCTAAGAAGGGCTAAGCCTATTCCAGCGAAAAAGCCTATTACGATTGAAATGGCTATGATGAATTTCGGTTTTGGGAAAAGAAGTTCTGCTTGTCCCATTTTATTATCATTGAGAATACTAATCTGTTTAACGTTTGTAAGGTCTTTAAAATTAGATATCGAATGCCTCGCGACAGTCTGGGCAATGTCCTTAGCAGATTCAGGATTCGAATCCTTGACGGTAATCGTGATGATTTGGGAATTATCTCTATTTGTAATGGAAACTTGCTTAAGTAAGTCATAGCTTGAAGCCTTAAGGTTCAATTCCTCTTTAACCCCTATCATGATCTGCGGACTTTTAATGATGTCCATATATGAAAGGGCAAGCTGTCTGTTTTCTTGAACTTTGTTTATGGAAGCTTCCTTTTCATCCATGCTTAAAGATCCTGCCAGAACTTGAGTGGAATACTGATAAGTTGGTTTCATAAGGTACATGGACGAAAAAATAATGAAACCAGTAATACAAAGTGTAGAAAGAATAATGATAAATATTCGCTTCTTTAAGATTCGTATAAAATCTTTTATTTTTAACTTTTCATTCATCGATTTCACCACTTTTTTTAGAGATAGTAAGAATATGTTCTAAACTTGCTGAGAATTTTTATAGAATAGTAAGCAATTATCCTATTTTGCGTTTTAGAGCTATCGGATCTTTGGTTATTACTGTTTTTTGTTTGTTTCTCGTGAAATACGATCCGAGCCTCATGCATGGTTTTTCCACGAATTGATAGGATACTGTAGAGAGTAAAAATGAAAAGAAAAAGGAAAAAATCAATATTAAACCGGTAGGCAGCTTGTTATAGAATAAGTGCATCAATGAGAATAAGGATATGAGATGATACAAATAAAGGCTATATGAAATGTTCCCGAGAAGAGTCAGCAATCTAGACCTTAAGACGGTTGAAACCTTTTGAGAACATACGCTCATGATGATAAACATGCAAACACCGCACGAGACCACATAATCCCTGAAAATATAATTGTTTAAAAAATCCACCTCGCCAATGATGCCTTCGTACATAAAACAGATAATTGCCCCCAACAACAATACGATTTTTACAGGTTTTTTCATTTTCAAAGTATACGCAAAAAGTTCATGTCGATATTTCGCCAATATAGCTCCCATTAAAAAAAGAGTACTATAGTGGAAACTTAGAAGAATGTTGGTTATATCCACACTGGAACCAACTAAATATAAACAAAAAGTCGATGAAAAAATTAAAACAAAAAGCCATAATAAAGAGTATTTAAGCTTTTTTCGTACAAACAAAAAAATCAGTACAGGAAATATAATCGAAATTCTCATCTCATGTACAAGGGACCATATAACATTGTTATAGGCGTCTGTATTGTACTGCCCAATAAACAAAAGATGTTCTATTAATAAGGAAGGAGTATCCAGGCCTGTCCAAGATTTACTAAACCAGTTGGTGATAAAGGGCAAATCAATATGGCTTAAAAACATTTTAGCCAATATAGCCACGCTTATTGCTACTAGGTATGGTATATAAATTCGAAACACTCGTTTTATTAAGTATGTAGAATAGTGGAATTTAGCACTATTAACTGATAAATACAAAACAAAACCACTCAATACAAAGAATAGAATGACAGACTCATTTCCACTACTGAAAAAAAGGCGTAGAGGAGTTTCCTTGAACAAATAAATCAAGTAGGAGCTGTTTGAATCATACTGATAATTAGCATATGAAGGATATACCATCAAATAATGCCCGATTAATACAATGAGAGCGGCTAAACCCCTTAATGAGTCGAATTCCTCATATCTAGTCATATCCTCCTCCATATAAACCGTTTTTTTTATAATATAGCACTTGTTCTCAATAAAGTATAGTTAGTTCTTTAAAACAAACAGAAATAGACAAAAAAATATTAAGTTAGCCATCATATCCTAATTTTCAAGCTCGTTTTTGAAATGTTTAATGGTCGAATAAAAGCTACTGGCAATTAATAAAAAGGAGAATAGTTGAAAGTAGGAACACATCATGCCCTAGAATAAGAGATTTCAGGCCTTTGGCCAATGGATAAAACCTATTCTTACTAACCTAAATTTACTTTAGATATGGCAGTTTGGGGATCAGCTAGCAAGTTAAGGATTAGACATACAGGGGATGTTTATTATTCCTGTAATGAGGGAAACAAATTACTAGATATGCAAATAGTTTTAATAATGAAGCCAATTGACATAATAATGTAGAGATGGTAAGTTCAATTTAATTTTTCTTTATAAAGAACGGCTTGTTCGTTAAGGATTATGAAGTAACCTGTAAATTCTATCGCAGGATATAAAATAAAGTACAAAAAATGTAAAATAATAAATTCTACTATTTATATATATACCTATTAAAAGCAAAAGCTCAATTAATGAGTTATAGAAGAAAGGATGATTTTTAATGCCTTTATACCAAATGAGAGAAATATGGACACCTTTAAAATTAGTTGGAGTTAAGTTTTTTAAAACAGAAGAAGGAAGTATTTTTATGAAAGTTTTTAATAAACGTCGAAGAAAGTTAAAGTAATCAATTATTTCCTAATAATTAGTTGTTTTTTTTTTTTTGAAGAATATTGTAGAATGATGACGGAAATTAACAAAAAGTATTTTAATTAATCGAAAGATTTTTAAGTATAATTAACATGAATATAGTATTAAATACTTAGCAAAAAATGTCGTGGGGTATGTCGACTTCATAAAAAGTTAGAATCGCATATTTTGTGCCATGAAACTAAATTGGAAAATCATAATCTTAAATATTCTTGAGAAACGCAAACCTATTGAAAAGTAGGGACGCAAAATTACAGGTCTAAGGCTATGCTCAGACGGCTGTGTTACCACAAATAGGGTAAAAAAGAAGATATGCAGAAAAAATTGATGCAGAATGGGTTAATTTAATTTTGGAAGCAAAAAGTTTAGGTTTTTCCATTCAAGAAGTGAGAGATTTTATTCAGAACGAACAGAACTTGATTAATCAGCTCCACAAGAATTAGAAAAACAAAAAATATATATACTTTTGATGGCTGTCAATCAGCTTTTTTTTGAACTGGATTCTACTGTTCACTTTTGTTATAACTTAAAAGCTTGTGGATGTAGCGATGTTATCAACAAAATTATTCATTTGTGTGATGCCTGCCATTTTTATCATACTTAAGCTGTATCATTTCAAATATTAGTTGGGTAAGCACCACTAAAACAGGCTATACAGCGGTTGCTAGTTTCTCCAAGATCTACATCTACTGCCTCTAATAACCCATCGGTGCTTAAAAAGGCTAATGAATCTGCCCCGATAACCTTTCCCATAGCTCGTTCGTGTTCGTGTTTGTTGGCAAATAGTTCTTCCTTAGTTGGCATATCCACTCCATAAAAACAAGGGTTTCTAACCATAGGTGAACTAATTCTTACATGGACTTCCTTGGCACCTGCTTGCCTAATCAATTGGACAATGCGCTTGCTTGTCGTTCCCCTAACAATCGAATCATCGACTAATACCACCCTTTTTCCTTCCAAAATTTCTTGCACAGCGCTTAATTTCAGTCGAACAGCTAAGTCGCGCAATTCTTGCGTGGGCTCAATAAATGAACGACCAGCATAAGGGTTTTTAATAATCCCCATTTCATATGGAATTCCTGATTGTTGAGAAAAACCAATGGCGGCAGGGACGCTTGATTCGGGAACTGCAACGACAACATCAGCTTGTGTCGGATGTTCTCTTGACAGAATTCCACCTAATTCCTTCCGGATTGTTAAGACACTTCTTCCTTGAATAACGCTATCTGGACGGGCAAAATAGACAAATTCAAAGGAACAAAGGGAAACCTTACCTTTTTCCGCAAATCTTCCAGTTTGAATTCCATTTTCATCTATAAGAAGCCATTCACCTGGTTCAACTTCCCGCCAGAACTTAGCATCAACCGCATTTAAAGCGCATGTTTCTGAGGAGGCGATGATTGATTCACCAATTTTTCCAAGGCTAAGCGGACGTAACCCATGACGATCCAGGGCAATTAGCATTTGTTTTTCAGTCATTATAATCAAGGCAAATGAACCGTCGAGACGTTTAAGAATATCAGGTGCGCTTTCTGCGAAATGCTTTTTACTTGAACGAGCTATTAAGTGAGCAATAATTTCAGTATCAGTTGTTGTTTGAAATATGCTTCCCTGCTGTTGTAACACATCCCGTTCTATCCTTGCATTTACGAGGTTGCCATTATGAGCAACAGCCAGGTCCCCCTCGCTATATTTAAAAACGAGAGGTTGTGCGTTTTGCAATAAACTTTCACCAGAAGTTGAATATCGTACATGACCAATGGCCATATTTCCGCTTAATCCATCAAGGATGTCCCGTGAAAATACTTGGGTAACTAATCCCATTCCCCTGTGATTCCTGAATGATTTCCCATCACTAGCCACAATTCCTGCACTCTCCTGACCACGGTGTTGAAGTGCATGAAGTCCATAATAAGTTAATTCGGCTGCTTTGGAGTGATTAAACACTCCAAATACCCCGCACTTCTCCTGCATTTCTGAATCCATTTTTCTCTTCCTCCCGTTGATATCCTTTTTGTTATTTTTGGCAAAAGGTGAATTTCTATCCTTTTTATTTACTAATCAGTAAATGGATAGGGATTAATCAAATTGCAGCTCTAAAAATAGTTCTATGCAACAGTTAGGGATATTTGCTTTGCATTATTGAATTAATATCTTGGTATAAAAGACTTTTGGGTATAATGGAATATATTGAATTAATGTATTTTGTATGATTTATAGTAAACTATATAGTAAAGAACTGATATTAATTTATAAAATCTTGCTCAGTATAAAATAGTGAATAATACAGTTAATATTTTTGCCGTTTGGTCGATACTTTAATATGAAGATCAAGCAAAGGGACTTCGCTGAAAGCGTTGTCAGATAGCTGCCATCAAAATATAAGGAGAATATTTGATGACAAAAAACAAATTTATTACGTTCGAGGAAGCTTATGAAAAGAAAGAAAGAAGTAAGAAAATTTTTATTGGGTCTTATATTACTATTATTTTAATTTTGATTTCTTTATTGACTTTTTTTCTTGGTAAATCATAACGGATGTAAGGGCTGAGAAATCAGTCCTTTTTTTGTGTTAAGAAGGTGAATGAGGAAGTATGCAGGAAGCTCTCCTTTTGTCTAAATGGGTAGTCAAAGGAGCTAAGAGTCCTAAGACTACAAAGAAGATCTTTATTTTCAGAAGTTCTTGTTGTGGGAATACTGTGGGGAACGCTTTTAAGCTTTCCGTTGTGGTTGTTATTTCTCGGTTAGATCAATTTTATAAGATAAGAAATTATCGGAGATCGAGGTGTCCGACTATCGGGAGGAGAAAGGCAGCGTCTGGTACTAGACAGAGCGATTTTACGCAAACCGGCCATCCTGGTTTTGGATGAAGCAACAAGTGCTTTGGATACGGAGAACGAAGCGAAGATTCAAACCGCTATTGAAAGATTAAAAGGAAAAATGATCGTCATAGCTCATCGATTATCGACGATTCGCAATGCCGATCAAGTGTTGGTCATGGATCAGGGAGAAATCATTCAGGTCGGTGAATATAACCAGTTGGCGAATGAAAAAAAAGGGATGTTTAGCAATTTATTAGGTATCCAAAGGGAATCAAGTGTGTAAATATTTACTAGAGTTCACGAACAGTCAGGTTACAGGCATATTATGGTTTGTAATGCTGGCTTTTTTTCTTAAGGAAAATAAATTAAAACTGAATCACTTAGCCCACTTATTTCGAAATATTATTTTTGTGGAATAGTAAATTCGAGCTTATTATAGTTATTATAAATCTATTTTTAATAAAGAATTGTAAAGAAAGCGCATTATACCAGCGTTTTTACATTGAAATGTCACTTTTTGATGAAAGATGTTGAAAAATGACAGAAAAAAACGAATAGTATTATGAGCTATTATTACTTATTTAAGTATAATTAACATTAATATAGTTTTAATTAAGGGGAAATTTTTTTAGGACATGATGGTTTATATAGCACCATCGAAACAGGGAATTCAAGAGATTTATTAATCTTTGAGAATAATTAATGTGAAATATTTTTTTGAGAAAGGCAAACCTATTGAAAAGTAGGGACGCAAAATTACAGGTCTAAGGCTAAATGCTAAGACGGCTGTGTTACCACAAGTTGGGTGGGATTTATCATGGAAGCTAACAATGAACGGGAAGAATGGGTTTATCTAATTTTAGAGGCTAAAAATCTAGGATTATCTATTGAAGATGTGCGAGAGTTCATCAAGGGAAAATGAACTGGAAAAAGTAGATATTACGGGATTATAAACTAACGTTAGGGAAGGCTGTTATACAGTCTTCTTTTTTTATTTTCATTTTCGGAAATTACCTTAAAAGGTATCCAGAATAAAGAACATGGGGACAATAATAAAAAGGCAACCTAATTGAGAGGGATTTTTATTATGGATGGACTTAATGCTTTTATGAAGGGATTAATATGGGGAACTTTATTCAGTGTACCGTTATGGTTGTCATTTTTCGGTTGGATAAAATTAATAATGAATTTTATAAAGTAAGCGCTTAATAAATTCAGATTATTTAAATGGCTAGGCAGGATTTACCATAATGGTCATTGAATTTACTAAATGTACATAATGTGTTTTCAAGTTGACTTAACCTTATACAGATTTAAGAAATATAGCCTATAAAAAAATAGTTAATATTACCTAAATATCATTGGTTATGTGCCGATACTACACTATAAAGATCAAGCTAAGGGACTTCGCGGTAGGCGATGTCAGATAGCTGCTATCAAAGTAAAAGGAGATATTTGATGACAAAAAACAAATTCATTACGTTCGAGGAAGTTTATGAAAAGAAACAGAGAAGCAAGAAAATTTTTATTGGGACTTATATTACCATTACGTTAGTTTTAATTTCATTAATGACTTATTTTATGGGACGATCATAATTCGGGGTATCGAAGGGGCTGAGGAATCGGTCCTTTTTTTGTTTTCTTTTATCCACACATATTGACTAATAGTATTCCTTCCTACTTTGAATATTAAGGGAATGTTAATTTTTAGTTATTTTTCTGATATTTTATTAGATTCCGCTTGCCAATCCCTACTATATATGTGATTATCAAATAAATGAGCTATATTCCTTATTTTTGAAAAAAGGATTAGGACAACAGTATGAAATGGTGGCTCAATTATATATTGGAGTGGAAATTTCTAATGGATTTTTTTGATATTTTAAAAGACACTTTTGCCAAGGGTGAGTCTGGACAAGATGTTTCTGTAAATGAACTTGTGGAAGAGATTAAGGAGAAATTAAGCGGGATCATTGAACAACCTGATAGTATATGATCCGTAGATACATATTCCCCATTTTGCTCATTTCATGGGCAATGGTCATCTTCTTTTTTTCCTCGCAGACGTATGAGGAGCAAAGCATTACCCCTTTTTTAGCGCAGTTCAATACGCCATATTGGTATGATAAGCTAAGTGGCATTTCATTCATTTATGGTGGGGTTGAGGTGAGTGCCCAAACAGCTGGGGTAAATGGCTTTCTGGAGTTTTTCCTTCGGAAGGGTGCCCATCTTTTTATCTTTTTTGTGTTTGGATTATTGACGTATCGTGTTTGGCGCCGTTTTGTAAAGAATCCTGTTCTTTCGTTTTCAGGCGCTCTTTTATGTGTCCTTTTTTATGCGAGTGCAGACGAACTGCATCAAAAACTAACCGGTGGCCGAACTCCCTTGTGGCAGGATGTCATGCTGGACACGTTTGGCGGTTTGCTGGGAATCTTCTGTTTTCTTTTCTTTTATCGATGGAGAAGGCGTCAATGAATCTAAGAAATCATTTCAGATACATATACTTAAGGAGCATGTCTAACAACATGCTTCTTTTTTATGGTTTTCCCCTATATATATATATAAATGAATGATAACCTGTGAGGGTGATGAGGGTGAGGAGACAAAGTAAGATTCCAATAGGAGTATCGGCGAGCTTGTATCATTTTTTTTGAAGTCCGGGGATTTGTTAAGTTTTGAAGTGAAGTTTCGGTTTTCCGAACCTGCAGATGCAAAATCGGTCCAGCGCCAGCATATGGAAGTGGAGACCTTTCAGTATGATGTAGGCCAATTTAAGAAAGTGAAGAACTGGAGGCTGGATAAGGATGGGAGGCAGCATAAAACGGCCTATGAAATTCCAGTTACACAGGTCTTCAATTCTCGCTTTGGGATGTTTACATGCCGTGAAAGAATAAGGCGAATGGCGTTTATTATGGGATCATCAGTTTGAATAGATTCCTCTCCTTTTTCAGGCTCAAGTTCGTTTTATTGAAAAGGGAGAGGCGATGCTCTCGTGTAGCGATGATAAGATCTACTTCTCATGAAACATATTTCATTCTTGAACGATCACTGATGGCTTTAAGAATAAACATTTTGTCCTGTGTGCTTAGCATAGCCCAGCTGCCTGCTTTGATTTTCATGTAAATCCGCTCCTTTTGTTTAGGATTATTTATTATAGTTGATGAATGGTGGTTGATGGAATTCCGGGTCCATAGAATAATAGGTCAAGTGATTTAAAGGGGCAAGGGGAAGATGGAATTTTCAGCTCATATTAGATTATACCGTCTTTTCATGCCTAATAAACAACAAAAATTCCAACAAATCTCTACAATTGGTGTTCGTTTTTTGTCAGAATATTGGACGGGGAAAATGAAAAAGCTGTCAGGATGCGGGTCCGGACAGCTCTTTCATTTTTTCTTATTTGATGGATAATTGTTCTTTTAATTCGGATTGAACCTTTTCTTTTTGTTCATCCGACACAATATTATAGTAGACTCCGTCGATTTTCGTTCCATTTCCTGGAATGGTTGCTTGGGTTATGCTTTTGCTTGCGTCCCTGTAGTTCTTTTGGATGTCCATCATGTCATCAAACGTCAAATTCGTCTGGATATTTTTACTTAATGCAGCGAATACATCATCGTATTTCGTCAATGATGAAAGGCTAGCGCCTTCCTTGATGACAGCCTCGATGATGGAACGTTGTCTGGATTGACGGCCATAATCACCATTCGGATCTTCATATCTCATTCGCGAATATTTAAGTGCATCTTCCCCATTTAGATTAATGCTTCCCTTTGCAAAATGGACGCCTTCATAGGTGAAGTCCAAATCGTTTTGGACAGTTACGCCGCCGACTGCGTCTACGATATCCTTAAATCCTTCCATATTGATCTTCATATAATAGTCGATCGGGATATCCAGGAAATTCTCAACGGTATCCATGGACATTTTCGCGCCGCCGAAAGCAAATGCATGGTTAATTTTATCCTGTGTCCCATGACCGACAATCTCTGTCCGTGTATCACGCGGAATGCTTAGCATTTTTACCGATTTCTTTTGTGGATTGACTGTCAAGACGATCATAGTATCTGAACGGCCTTTGTCGCCATCACGTTCATCGACACCGAGCATGAGCATCGAGAATGGCTCCTGATCTGATAGTGCAAGGTCTTTCGTTCGTTTATCCGTGGTACGGTCTATTGGTGTATGCATCGTGTCAACGGTTTTTGTCAGTGAATTCCATACGGAGTAGGCAAAGGCTCCGCCTGCTAATATAAAAAGTAGGACAATTATACCAACTACCTTCAGCCATGTCCGTTTCTTTTTCTTCTTTTTTTCATGTCTCATATTTTACTTCCTTCCTCAATTTGTAACCACTTCATCCATTATATTTAATTTCAATATAAAATAATAGTATATTTTACTATTTTATAATACCTTTGACATATTTTGGTGTAACTGTGTACTATGTAACTAGAACAATTCTGAAGGGGTTGGGAAGTTGATTTCATTTAAAGGTTTAGTGCAAAAGGAGTGGTTGATCGGGAAAGCCACGCTTCTGTGGTTGTTGGTTGCGCAAGTTGGCTTTGTGTTCATTTCTTTTTTAGCATCCAAGTTTTTGGAAGTTGCAGGTCTTTTTTATATGTGTACATGGGTGATCTTGTTCTTACAGCCATTTATTATGTTCTCTTTGATTTTTGGATGTTTGAATTACGAGGGGAAGACGCAATTGTGGATTCACAATCCCCAGTCTGCAGCGATTTTGCTTGGAAGTAAATTAGTGTCAAGTGTGCTGTTTCAAGTGGTTTCCATTTTATTTGCCAGCTGTTTAGTTTTTGTGGCTTTTAAGGTTCCGACTAGTTATTTTCAGCAAGACTTTCAGGTGGGGAATATTACGGAATTAGGTAGCCTGTTACAGTTAGGAGGGGCTATGACGGCGGTTAGTATTGTCATAGCTGTGCTTATGATGTTTTTATGGGTAGTGTATCATGCACTCGCAAGGATTCAACTTATTAAAAATATTCGTTGGCTGTTAGTGTCTCTTCTGTTTATAGGAATGGTTTTGTTGAAAAATTGGGTTGGTCATACAATGGTATATCGGAACCTGGATGATATATGGGCTGTACCGGCTTTTAGCGGTTCGTCGTTTAGCTTGTCTCAAGCCAAGTTGGAGTTTTATATAGAAGGCGGGGGAAATATTTCACTTTTGACAAGCGGGTTGGATGTTATTGGATTAGTGATATTGTTCCTTGCTTCATGTTGGCTGCTTGACCGAAAGATTGAGGTGTAAAGGATGTCAGAGGATTTTCATGCATCAAAGCCGATTTATTTACAGGTTTCGGATCGAATTTGTTATTCAATTGTACGGGGTGAAATAAAGAGTGGGGATAAATTGCCATCGGTCCGCGAAATGGCTGTCGAAATGGGTGTCAATCCGAATACGATACAGCGTACTTATAGCGAGATTGAGAGGGATGGAATTGTGGAGACGAGAAGGGGGCAAGGTACATTCGTTAAAAATGATCCGGCGCTGATTGCTTCACTGCGTACCCGGATTCAAACGGAAGTTATTGAGACATTCGTTGAGAACATGAAAGAAATTGGCTTGTCGAGAGAAGAAATGCTGACAGCGGTACAGCAATTTCTGAAGAAGCAGGGGGATGCGGAATGACAGTTGAGCTGCATGATGTAACGAAAATGTATGGAAGCATTGCTGCCCTTGATGGTGTATCACTCACATTTGAAGTGGGGAAGATTTATGGGGTGTTGGGAGCCAATGGTAGCGGTAAGTCAACATTGCTCAAACTGATTGCGGGTCTCGCGAAACCGGATCATGGTGAGGTGACGGTCGCTGGGATGCCGGTAAGCAGGAGGACAGCTTCTGTTGTTTCTTATCTGACAGAGCTTGATTTTTTCTATCCCAATTTTACGGCAGGTCAGTATATTGAATTTCATGCATCGCAATTTGCTGATTTTAATCGGGATAAGGCAATTGAAATGCTGGCATTCATGAAATTGGATGACCGGAAGAAGGTCCGTACGATGTCGAAAGGTAATCGGGGAAGGTTTAAATTAGTGCTAGCCCTTTCTCGTGAGGCACCGGTCGTATTATTGGATGAACCATTCTCAGGGTTGGACGTTATGGTCAGGGAGTCGATTGTACGGTGCTTGCTGTCTTCTATCGATTTTGAAAGGCAAATGGTAATTATGGCGACTCATGAAATTGAGGAAATCGAGAACATCCTTGATGAAGTCATTCTGATTAAGGATGGCGAGATCATTTCCAAGGAAAATGTCGAGGAGCTTCGCGAAAGTAGTGGGAAATCGGTGGTCGGTTGGCTAAAGGGACATCATAGCTAGTATGAAGGGAAAAATGTAAAGTAGCTTCGATTCCGAGGCTATTTTTTTGTTTGCAAGGAGAAAAAACTTTGAATCTAATTAAATTGACCAGGTAAAATTGAATCGCCAAATATTTATAAGAGAATGTAGTTTTACCTTAAAATGGGTGATAAGCAAAGTCCCTATTAGAAAGAAGGCGCATATATATGCAGTACGGATATCCCTAAAGATTAAATAAATATTGGAGGTTAAAAAATAAATGGAATATTCAACTGAAAGTTCATCGTATGAAAGTAATTCAACGGAAAGCTCATCGTACGAGAGTGATTCAACGGAAAGCTCATCGTACGAGAGTGATTCAACGGAAAGCTCATCATACGAGAGTGATTCAACAGAGAGCTCATCGTACGAGAGTGATTCAACGGAAAGCTCATCGTATGAGAGTGATTCAATTGAGATCTCTACAGAGGAAAATAGTACAACGGAAAGCCCGTCGTACGAAAGTAGTTCAACGGAAAGTTCATCAGATGAAAGTAGTTCAACAGAAAGCTCATCATCAGATGAAAGTAGTTCAACAGAAAGCTCATCATCAGATGAAAGTAGTTCAACAGAAAGCTCGTCATCAGATGAAAGTAGCTCAACGGAAATTTTAGCAGATGAAGGCAATTCGAATGAAATCCTTTCCGACGAAATCCTTTCCGACGAAATTGGTACAAATGAACTCACCGCAGAAGATAATGATTCTATAGAAAATTCAGCTGAGGGTGAAGAGAATGGCAGTCCCCGTCGTGTGAATATATTTAAGAAAATGTGGCTGGAAAATATGATTAAAGCATCGAAGGGTATCTATAAAGAAGAAGATTGACTACACAGGTACAGCAACCAAAAAGTTGTTGTGCCTTCTTATGAAAGTGGACATGCCGCTAGCAATCGTAATTGACATTACTGGATACGAGGAAACCTAATTTTTCTGCGGCTAAAAGTGCGCGGATTGCAGTCTGCAATAAGCTAAGATTAAATGCTGTAAAAGTTATCGGAATCAAATATTGAAATGTTGTTTTTTGCCCTTGATGCGGACTAATTTCCGGGGAAAATTGGCCAAGCAAGGCGATTCAAAGGGAATTTAGCCTAAGCGTTCCGGTTTCTAACTAAGAAGTCTAGCCGGAGCGTTTGGCTGACAGGTGTACATACAAACCAATAAACTGGTCGTGCTCAATTTAGTTATGCATCCGCAGAATATTGGAATGAGTAATACGGTTGATGAATGCTTATGGGGAGGCGGTCTTTGTCAATCTGAGGAATATTAAAAGTTTTCATAACCCACAATAAAAAAACTCCGGGTCTGAAGTGATCCGGAGTTATTTCTTTTTCTCGATATTTTCATAGACCGAGGCAAGGGCTTGTTCAAATTTTCCACTCTTTTTAGGTTTGTAATATTTTTTGCTGCGCAGTTTGTCCGGTAAGTATTGCTGCTTCACCCAGCCATTCTCGTAGTCATGCGGATAAAGGTAGCCGATACCGCGTCCGAGGTCAGTGGCGCCTTTGTAATGGGCATCCTTGAGATGATCTGGTACATCTCCACTATGGCCGCTGCGAATGTCGGACAGAGCTGCATCAATTGCGACAATGGCCGTATTTGATTTCGGTGATAGGCATAACTCGACCACTGAGTTGGCAAGTGGAATCCGGGCTTCAGGAAACCCAAGTCGTTCAGCGGCTTCGACGGCAGCGAGTGCCCTGGGACCAGCCTGGGGATTGGCAAGACCTATGTCTTCGTAGGCAATGACCACCATGCGGCGGGCAATGCTGACAAGATCACCGGCTTCGACCAATCGCCCCATATAATGAAGGGCTGCATTCACATCACTTCCGCGAATTGATTTTTGGAAAGCCGACAGAACATCATAATGGGCATCTCCGTCCTTGTCATGTGAGAAGCTTTTTTTCTGCATGCATTCCTCGGCAATTTGTAGATCTATATGAATCGTTCCGGACTCATCGGTTTCGGTGGAAATGACGGCGAGTTCAAGAGCGTTAAGGGCACTGCGGACATCTCCGTTGGAAGCAGTCGCGAAATGGGTAAGGGCATCAAGGCTGACATCGGTTTTATACGCACCAAGCCCCCGTTCTTCATCATGTAGTGCCCGTTCCAGAGCTTTGGTTATATCATTGGTTTCCAATGATTTGAGCTCGAAAATCTGGCACCGGCTTCTGATGGCCGGATTGATTGCATGATAGGGATTGCTGGTCGTTGCACCGATCAAGGTGATCATCCCGTTTTCAAGATAAGGCAATAGGAAATCCTGCTTCGCCTTATCGAGTCGATGAACCTCATCAAGCAGCAGAATCACTTTCCCGGACATCTTAGCCTCGGCTGCCACGATTTCCATATCCTTTTTATTATTGGTCACCGCGTTCAGCGTCCGGAAAGCAAACTTCGTGCTTCCGGCAATCGCACTTGCAATCGATGTCTTGCCAATTCCCGGCGGACCATACAAAATCATGGAAGAAAGCTGCTTGGCTTTCACCATCCTTGCGATAATTTTTCCTTCACCGACCAGATGCTCCTGCCCGATGATCTCATCAATCGACCGAGGCCGCATCCGGAAAGCAAGCGGTTTAATATTCATTGCGCACCTCTCCTTTTTATATAAGGTATCACAACTGATGGGGGAAATGCGCTGATTATGCTGTAAAAGAGGGCGAATTCCTAATATAGTAGTCCGTTTGGGGATTTAATTTGTGCTATAGTTCGATAAATCGACCTACGAGCACGCTAATTCGTCCTACCAAGGGATATATCGACCTACCGGGGGAATAATCCGACCTAAAAAGAATTAATGCGACCTACCAGCAGAATAATCCGGCCTATCCTTCTAAGAGAGAATCTAATAGATAAACTCTGCCTCTAGTATGGCCGGAATGATTCAGTTTCAGTGAAAGTAATAGTTTTTTTGCACTGGATGGGGATTGGAGTTGGACGAAGTTTCGAAATTCGCTGTTTGTAATGGTAGGTTTAACGAGGTATAGATAATCATAAAGTGCCGAAATGTGAGCATCAAGGGAAATATCCAAACAGGTACGGCAAATCCACTTTTTTGATTTCCGCTCCATGGTAAATGCAGAACACTTGTGGCAGAATAATCCGGTTTGGAGGGCGGTAATCGGAATTCTGTAATTCTCTAGCGGTTTAGGAATATAAGGGATGTGTCCATCGAGCAATAGATTCGATAACCGTTTCATTGCTCTAGTAGAAAGGACCGCTTCGCCATACTTGTAATTTAATTCTTCAATTTTAAGAAGAATACGATCCTTTCTTATTACTTTTCTATTAATATCCTTATTCACGGCCCGAATGATCGTTGAAGTATTGGCACTGACAACGAGGGTTTCAACTGGAAGGTTGTTTGTTCTTTTTGTTTTTAACCAGTCTAACAAGTGCTGGCGCTGCCGGCTCACTTGCAATATGGGATCATCAAAAGCTTCGGTATTTCCATCTTTATTAGTACGGATAAGTTGATTGAAGGCATCGTCGAAAAAGATTTCACCAGCCATGTTTTTGACTTCAAGGATTAAAAGGAAAGAGGATGTGAGAATGAGGATGTCCATTTGGAAGGGAAAAGGTGATCCGATTAGACGGAGGTCATGAAAGAGTAGATACTCCTTTTCAGGAAGTGCTTTAAGAGATTGGAAGACTCTGTATTCACCGTTGTATCCTGCCTTGATTTTCTTGATATCTGCAATTATTGCCGGTTGCTTCGCATGTCCAGGAGGTAAGCGTCTCATCAGGGCTTCGAGCATGTCTATCTTTAAAGGCATCTTGCAGTTTTTAATGATCATGATAACCACTCCTTATAGATTTAAGTGAAGTATTCTCGGTTAATAAAGTGATTTCCTGTATTTTAGTGAAAATAAATGTGGCATGGAACGAACTTTTATATAAATCGACCTAGCACCCAATAATCCGGCCGTTCAAGCGAAAAATTTGACCTAGCGCCCAATAATCCAGCCGTCCAAGCGAAAAAATCGACCTATCCACACAATAATCCGGCCGTCCGAGCGAAAGATTCGACCTATCCTCACAATAATCTGGCCGTCCGAGCGAAAGATTCGATCTATCCCCACAATCCGTCCGTACGTACGAATAATCCGTCCTGACCCAAAATTCCGTCTCCACCGGAAAAAAATCCGTCATCCGATCGGTTACATTTCATACTTTTTTTGCTTTTTCCTACCTTTCCAATTAGGATAATTTGACAAATGAAGGGCGGGTGAATGCATTTCCGGCGGGAATATGCTATAATTTCATAAGAATTTAGAAACGGATAAATAATTTGAGGTGTATATGTATGAAGATATCTACTAAAGGCCGTTATGGTTTAACGATTATGATCGAGCTTGCTAAACATTATGGAGAAGGCCCGAAAAGTTTGAAATCGATTGCCCAGACGCATAATTTGTCGGAGCATTATTTGGAGCAGTTGATTGCGCCGCTTCGTAATGCAGGGTTGGTGAAGAGTGTCCGCGGTGCTTATGGCGGGTATGTCTTGTCTAAAGATCCTCAGGAGATCACTTCGGGTGATGTCATCCGCGTATTGGAAGGGCCGATTACTCCGGTTGAAGGAATTGAGGATGAAGAGCCGGTTAAGCGCCAGCTTTGGATCCGGATTCGCGATGCTGTGAAGGATGTATTGGATAATACGACGCTTATGGATTTGGCTAGCTACAAGGATACGGGTGAAATCGATTCTTATATGTACTATATTTAAGTGATTAGCAATGCGCCTATTATGTAGGCGCTTGCGTTTTTTTAATGGAGGCGACAAAAAAGTGGACAGAATATATTTAGATCATGCTGCGACTTCACCGATGCATCCGAATGTGATCGATAGGATGATGGTAGTCATGAGCCATGACTTTGGCAATCCGTCGAGCATTCATGCTTTCGGGCGGGAGGCGCGCCATGTTTTGGATGAGGCGCGTTCGAGTATTGCTACGAGCATAGGTGCCGGGCGGAATGAGATAATTTTCACGAGCGGTGGAACTGAGGCGGATAATACGGCGATCATTGGTGTTGCCAATGCTTATAAAGAAAAGGGAAAGCACATCATCACGACGGAGATTGAGCATCATGCGGTCTTGCATACGTGCCAATTCCTTGAGAAGTCTGGCTTTGAAGTCACATATTTACCTGTGAATGAAGCGGGGCTTATTTCAATTGCCGATTTAAAGGCTGCATTGCGGGACGATACGATTCTGGTTTCGGTCATGTTCGGCAATAACGAGGTTGGAACGATCCAGCCGATTGCTGAAATTGGACAGTTGCTCAAGGGGCATCCAGCCATTTTCCATACGGACGCAGTCCAGGCATATGGTTTGATCCGTATTGACGTTCGTGAGCTGGGGGTGGATTTGCTTAGTGTATCAGCACATAAAATCAACGGTCCCAAAGGAATCGGCTTTCTATATATGCGTGAAGGCTTGAAGCTGAATCCGCATTTATATGGTGGGGAACAAGAACGTAAACGCCGTGCAGGTACGGAGAGTGTGCCGGCAATTGCCGGTTTTTCAGAAGCTGTTTTACTTGCACAAAGCACGATGGAAGAGAAAACGGAGCAATACAAGCGATTTAAAGACGTATTGCTTGCTGTCTTTGATGAGGCGGATGTACAATATGAAATTAACGGATCTATGGAACAGTCGCTGCCACATGTGCTGAATGTTAGTTTTCCGGGTACGAATGTGGAATCTATGCTCGTCAATATGGACTTGGCAGGTGTTGCGGTATCGAGCGGATCCGCTTGTACAGCCGGGTCAATCGATCCGTCGCATGTACTTGTGGCGATGTTCGGGAAAGATTCGGAGCGGACGAAGAATTCGATTCGTTTCAGCTTCGGTTTGAACAACACGGAGGAGGACGTCAGGCAGGCAGCTGAAACCACCGTTAAAATCGTTAAAAGATTAGTGGGAAGATAATTCCTTCTTTAAATAAATGAGGTGACAGAATGAATAAAGCACCAAAGGACACCCGCGTTGTCGTGGGCATGTCAGGAGGCGTGGATTCTTCTGTGTCAGCCCTGCTATTGAAGAATCAAGGCTATGATGTGGTCGGGATTTTCATGAAGAACTGGGATGATACAGATGAAAACGGAGTTTGTACGGCAACGGAAGATTACAATGATGTAATTGCCGTATGTAATCAAATCGGCATCCCTTATTATGCGGTCAATTTCGAAAAGCAATATTGGGATAAAGTTTTCACTTATTTTTTGGATGAGTATAAAGCGGGCCGCACTCCGAATCCGGATGTAATGTGCAATAAGGAAATCAAGTTCAAGGCCTTTCTTGAACATGCGGTAAGTCTTGGTGCTGACTATGTGGCTACAGGTCATTACGCACAGGTTGAATACCGGGATGGCGAATACAAAATGCTTCGCGGCATCGATAATAATAAGGATCAAACGTACTTCTTGAATCAACTTACTCAAGAACAATTGGAAAAAGTCATGTTTCCGCTTGGACATATTGATAAGAAGGAAGTCCGTGAGATTGCGAAAGAAGCGGGTCTTGCTACGGCAACGAAAAAAGATTCTACAGGCATCTGTTTTATCGGTGAACGCAATTTCAAAGAGTTTTTAAGCAATTACCTTCCAGCTCAGCCAGGAGATATGGTCACGATGGATGGCAAGGTCATGGGCAAGCATGACGGATTGATGTATTACACCATCGGTCAGCGTCACGGTCTGGGGATTGGCGGCAGCGGCGATCCTTGGTTTGTTGCGGGTAAAGACTTGAAACGCAATGTTTTATATGTGTGTCAAGGGTTTGATAATGATGTGCTGTATTCCAATTCGCTTCGTGCAGTGAATGTTAGCTGGGTAGCGGAACATATACCTGCGGATGAATTTACATGTACGGCAAAGTTCAGGTACCGTCAAGAGGATAGCGGTGTTAAGGTGAAGGTCTTGGAAAATGGTGATGTCGAAGTCATCTTTGACGAGCCAGTCCGCGCGATCACACCTGGACAAGCAGTCGTATTCTATGATGGTGAAGTGTGCCTTGGTGGCGGTACGATTGATGAAGTATTTAAAAAAGGTGAAAAACTGACTTACGTAGGGTAAAATAAGCATGTCCCCAGCTGTGTTTGCGGTTGGGGACTTCTTTTGGATTGCGGGTGTGCTGTCTGAATTCGACTACTGTTATGCTATACTTTTTAATATAAAAATGGAGTGTGAAATGATAATGGACAAGAATCAACAAGGAATTGAGTTAATGCAGCAAGGGAAATACGAAGAAGCGGCGAAAGTTTTTAATGAGGCGATCGAGGAAAATCCGAATGAGCCTGTTGCCTACATAAATTTCGGGAATGTATTGACTGCCGTTGGTGAAACGGATAAAGCGGTCAAGTTTTACAGAAAGGCGATTGAGCTGGATGAAAATGCAGCTGCGGCTTATTATTCATTAGGTAACTTATACTATGAATCCGATTCTAAATTAGTCGAAGCGAAGGATATGTTTGAAAAGGCAATCCGCTTGGGATTAGAGAACAGCGATGCTTACTTCATGCTTGGATTGACATTGATGGCGTTGGATCAACCGAAGTTGGCGATGCCTTATTTACAGAGAACGGTGGAGCTGAGCCCAGAGGACGTTGACGCGAGATTCCAATATGCACTATGTCTTGCCAATGCGGAATTATACGATGAATTGATCAATCAACTGAATTTAATTGTGGAGCAGGATCCGGGACATGCCGATGCTTATTATAATTTAGGTGTTGCGTTTGCCGGGTATCGTGAAGATGCGCAAGCAGCGATCGCTTATTTTGATAAGGCTTTGGAAGCACAGCCTGACCATATGCTTGCTGCACACGGTAAGAAACTGATGGAAGAAATGAATGCTGAGTAAATAGTCGGCATATGCATGGAAAGGTGGGGAGTAGCGTTGAGCCAGCAAGATTCGTTGGATTTGTTTTCAGAGGAGAAAATGTTCATGAAAGGAAGTCATTTAGTGACGATCTTTCATAATGAAGAAAATATGTACTCGGTTGTAAGAATTCGTGTGCATGAAACGAATCTGAATTATGAAGAGAAGGAAGCTGTCGTAACAGGTTATTTTCCAAGGATGCATGAGGATGAGATCTATATTTTTTATGGGGCGATGAAGGAACATGCGCGTTTTGGCCTTCAATTTCATGTGGAGCATTTCCGTAAGGATTTGCCTCAATCCAAGCAAGGGATCGTCAGTTATTTATCCGGTGATCTTTTCAAGGGCATTGGGAAAAAAACAGCCGAAAGCATTGTTGAGACACTAGGGGAAAAGGCAATTTCCAAAATTCTGGCTCAGCCTTCGTTACTTGATGATATCCCGAAGCTATCAGGGGAAAAGGCAAAGGGCCTCTATGATACATTAGTCGAGCATCAGGGTTTGGAGCAGGTGATGATCGCCCTGAATCAATATGGCTTTGGACCACAGTTGTCGATGAAGATTTATCAAATGTATAAACAGGATACGATCACGATGGTTCAGGGAAATCCTTATAAGCTCGTGGAGGATATTGAAGGGATTGGTTTTGGACGGGCGGATGAGCTTGGGCATCAGCTTGGCATTTCCGGCAGCCATCCCGACCGAATCAAGGCTGCGTGCTTGTATACACTTGAATCACAATGCCTCCAGGATGGAAATATCTACATAGAAGCCGAGCAGTTATTGGAAGCGGTCAAGCGACTGCTTGAGGAAAATAAACGGGATCGCATTGAATTCACAAACATTTCCTCGGAAATAATCGAATTGACGCAAGAGGGAAAAATAGTTGTCGAGGATCAACGAATTTATCCGCCTTCACTATTCTATTCCGAAAAGGGAATCGTCATGAACATCAAGCGGCTGCTTGCTCAAACGGAGTATGAGGACCAGTTCCCGGAATCGGAGTTTTTGCTGGCACTTGGGAAGCTGGAAGAGCGGCTTGATGTTTCCTACGCCCCGGCCCAAAAGGAAGCGATACAAACAGCCCTGCAGTCCCCCATGTTAATCTTGACGGGGGGACCGGGTACCGGTAAGACGACGGTGATCAAAGGAATTGTTGAGCTTTATGCGGAGCTGCATGGTGTATCCATGGACATTAACGATTATAAAAAAGAAGGAAGCGATCCATTTCCATTCGTACTTGCGGCTCCTACTGGCCGAGCAGCGAAACGCATGGCCGAATCGACTGGACTTCCCGCTGTTACGATCCACCGTTTGCTGGGGTGGAACGGGAGTGAAGGCTTTTCCCATGATGAGGATAATCAGTTGGATGGGCGGATCGTGATCATCGATGAGGTTTCCATGGTAGATACGTGGCTGGCCCATCAATTGTTTAAAGCCTTGCCGGAAAATGTCCAAGTGATATTGGTGGGTGATGAAGATCAGCTGCCATCAGTCGGCCCTGGGCAGGTTTTAAAGGATTTGCTTGCATCGGATTGTGTACCGACTGTCAGTTTGGAACATATTTACCGTCAAGCTGACGGCTCATCGATCATTGAATTGGCCCATGACATCAAAAAAGGAAGACTCCCGGATGATGTTACGAAGCAGCAAGAAGATCGATCGTTCATTCGCTGTCAGACCGGGCAAATCGCCCAGGTAATCGAGAAAGTGGTTGCGAATGCCAGGACAAAGGGTTTCACGGCCAGGGATATACAGGTGCTGGCTCCGATGTATAGGGGGCCTGCCGGGATTGATGCACTGAATAAAATGCTTCAGGAAGTGTTCAATGGCAATGCGGATGAAAAGCGGCGGGAAATTAAATTCGGTGACGTGATATACAGAACGGGTGATAAGGTGCTTCAACTGGTGAACCAGCCAGAGGAGGGTGTCTTTAATGGCGATATGGGTGAAATCGTGTCCATACTGTTCGCTAAGGAAAATACCGATCATGTCGATAAAGTTATCATTTCTTTCGAAGGTATCGAGGTGACCTACACGAAACAGGACTTGAACCAGATTACTCATGCATATTGCTGCTCCATTCATAAGTCGCAGGGAAGCGAATTCCCCATTGTCATTTTACCTGTAGTGAAAAGTTATTATCGGATGCTTCGCCGAAATTTATTGTATACGGCAATTACCCGCAGTAAAAATTTCTTGATCCTTTGTGGTGAAGAGGATGCATTCCGTTTAGGGATCGAGCGTAATGATGAGATGCGCCGGAAAACGACTTTGCGTGAAAAGCTGCGGGAGATTTTGAGTGAGGAAGATAGGCCGGTTGAAAAGGGAGATGTACATGCGCCAGAGGCAAGTTATCTTGATACTCTCATGCATGCTGACCCGATGATCGGGATGGAAAGTGTCACCCCTTATGATTTCATGTAACTGGTGATCAATGTTTTGTTTCTTCATTTGATGAATTTTGTTTATAATTCATAGTTTTGGTGGAACTAATATAGAATATAACTTATATGTGAAAGAGTAGGGGGGAAACTGATGAAAAAAGGTTGGATACTAGGAATAGTCGTTGTTGTTTTGCTGGTCATTTTTGGGGCATCTTCGTACAACGGCCTTGTAAGTGCAAGTGAAGATGTCGACAATAAATGGTCACAGGTGGATAACCAATTGAAACGAAGGGCGGATTTGATTCCGAACCTTGTTGAAACGGTCAAGGGTTATGCTTCGCATGAAACGGAAGCCATTAAAGCGGTGAGTGATGCACGTTCAAAGTTGGCCGGTGCCAAATCGACTGAAGATGCAATTGATGCCGATCAAGAATTGAGCGGGGCCTTAAGCCGTCTTTTGGTGGTTGTCGAGAACTATCCGGATTTAAAGGCCAATGAGAACTTCAAGGGTCTCATGGATAGTTTGGAAGGAACGGAAAATCGACTGACAGTAGCACGAAAAGACTATAATGATGAAGTTACCAACTATAATAAGATGATTAAACGATTTCCGAAGAATATGATGGCAGGAGTGTTCGGGTTCGATGCTAAACCATATTTTGAAGTGACCGATCAAGAAAAAGAAACGCCAAAGGTTGATTTCGGGAGCGATAAATAATGAAAAGACTCGCTGTGTTTGCGCTATTCTTCATTCTCACGTGCAGTTTAGCAAACGTGGTCGCAGCACAACCTAACATCCCTGAACCAGTTGGGGATATATATGTTCAGGACTTCGCCGGAGTCCTGGATGATCAGGAAAAATCCGAACTCATCGAACTTGGGAAACGATTGGATGATGCCACAAAAGCACAAATTTCCGTTTTGACGGTTGATTCCATGGAAGGATCCGTGATCGAGGAGTACTCGGTCGAGGCATTGAGATCATTCAAACTGGGTGATTCCGAGCTGGACAATGGAGTTCTCATTGTGCTGGCCATGGAAGAACAGAAAATCCGTATTGAAGTGGGTTACGGTTTGGAAGGGGCCATTACCGATATAAAATCTGGTCAGATTTTGGACAATGTGGCTATCCCTGCGCTGAAAGAGGGTAAATATGATGTTGCCCTGACGGAAACCTATAAGGCCGTATATAACGATGTCACGAAAGAATACAACCTAGGTGACGAGTTTTATCAAGATCTCTCCGTTCAGCCTGAGTCAGAAAACTTTCAGCCATCAGGTTTACAGATTTTCCTCATTATCCTCGTTGTCATCATCGTATTCATCCTCGATGCCAAGTTCTTTAAAGGATTTTTCCTCCAAACGCTAATCAATATCCTTTTGATAATCATCAGTCGCGGAGGCGGCGGTGGCCGTGGAGGCGGCAGCGGCGGTCCACGTGGAGGTGGCGGAGGAAGTTCCGGTGGCGGAGGTGCCAGCAGGGGATGGTAAAACAGGTGGATCAGACCGGGAAACCGGTCTTTTTTTATGCCTGTTCCCTGTATTTCCGGAAGATGGAGCAACAATGGAAAACCTTTCAGCACATCTATTTTCAGTAGTAAAGAGATAATAAAAATGTTCGGAAAGGCGGGATGACCTTGCGGACGTTTTCATTATTGAAAGGGATGCCGGTTTTTACAATCAAAGGAGAAAGAGTCGGCACGGTCCACGATTTATCAATTTCTGAAATGGGTCAGGTAACGGGCTTGGTCGTTCATCAGCAAGCATTGTTCAAAAGAGCTTTTCATTTGAAACTTGACGATATTTCTTCATTCGGTCCAGATGGGATCGTCATCATGCAACAGGATTCAAACTTAAGGAAAGTGCCTGCGGATTCCATATGCCTATCGAAGGACGAATTATTGGGTCGCATGCTTTTTTCAGAAATGGGCGAAGAACTGGGTTTACTGCAGGATGTATATTTCAAGGAGAAAATGGGCACGATTATAGCGTATGAAACAACGGATGGGTTTTTCTCGGAGTCGACAGTGATAGAATCAAAACAGCCGCCTGCATTAGGGAAGGATACCATCATTGTTTCAGTTTATGAACAGTGAGGTGTCCATTTTGGAAATTAAATGTCCGAATTGCCGCAGTAAAGATGTTGGGAAGATTGGCGTGAATCAATATTATTGTTGGAATTGCTTTATTGAAATGACCTTATCCGAAGGGCTCATTAGTACGCACCAAGTCGAGGAAGATGGAAGTTTAAGCTCATTGGACGATTTGTTTGAGGAAAATGACCGCCGCTTCAGTATGTAATTTAACGGAAGAGGTGTTTGCAATGGCTAGACGTTCACGCAATACTCTAATGAATATGGGTTCGGACTTGATGAACTCGAAGATGATCAAACGGAACATGAAGAAAATACGCAAAAGATTAAAGTCATTATTATAGCGGGAATGGGTGTCCTGATAATGAGGGCACTCTTTTTTATGTATGAAAACCTTCCGCCTTTCGAAGAATAAATGAGCGGGAGGTGTTTATTGTGAGTATTCGTCTGAAGTGGTTTTATCGCCTGGGTTTTTTATTGCTCTTATTTTTCGTTATCTATATTTTTATGAAACTTAAGCCCATGTGGGGACCTTTCGTTACTGTATGTGTGACGGTACTGCTGCCTTTTTTGATTGGTGCGTTCATCAGTTACTTGCTGCATCCGGTAGTGGAATATTTAAATGAGAAAGGGCTGCGTCGCTGGCTTTCGATTACGATTATCTATTTGTTGTTTTTCGGAGGGATTGGCTTTGCCGTTTATAAAGGTATTCCAGTGATTGTCAGCCAGGTTCGCGAGCTGTCGGAAAGCGTCCCAGAACTGGTTGATCAGTATCGGAGCCGGATAGATAAGCTCAATCATCAAACGGCAGCATGGCCGTTCGGAATTCATGAAAGGTTCGAAGAAGGTGTCACCCTTTTCGAAGGCTGGCTGAAGCGTATTCCAGAGAAGGCGATGGAGTATGCAATGAAGATGATTGATTTCATCGTTCTGATTGCTTTGATTCCATTCATTGCTTTTTATATCCTGAAAGATTTCACTGTTCTAAAAAAAATGGCTTGGTATATGACCCCGAAAAAATGGCGCAAGCAGGGACGGGCATTCGTTCGTGATGTGGATGCGTCGCTGGGCGGATATATTCGGGGACAAATCATTGTCTGTGCCTTGGTCGGGTTGATTTCCTCGCTGCTTTTCTGGATAGTCGGAATGCAATATCCGCTGCTATTGGGAGCGATAATCGGAATAACGAATGTCATTCCGTATTTCGGGCCTGTAATTGGGGCCATCCCTGCAGTGATCATCGCCGCGACCATGTCAGTGAAAATGGTGGTGATCATCGCGGTCATCGTGCTCGTGCTTCAATTTCTCGAGGGAAATATCCTGTCGCCGTTTATAGTCGGTAAAAGCCTCCATATGCACCCGCTTTTCATCATGCTCGCATTATTGGCCGGAGGTGAAATAGGTGGTATCACGGGCATGGTCCTTTCGATTCCCATTTTGGCTGTGTTGAAAGTTTTTGTGCTTCATGCCCGCGTTCACTTTAGAAAGAAGCCGCCCCTTATTGACAAATAAAAGTCTTGTGAATATAATCCATTACATAAGATAATTCGTTGAAGGATGAAGTATGCTGAAGTCCATCTAAAAGAGAGGGGTCCCCCAGGCTGAAAGGGACTGCAAGGTGAAGAGCAGCAGAAAGCTAGTCCTGAGAGCAGCTAATACCTGCCGTCATGCCGCGTTAAGGCTTTTATGAAGGTGATGGACCCGGGAATTCCTGCGTCCATAATCAGGGTGGTACCGCGAGTTAACTCTCGTCCCTGTTTTTGGGATGGGAGTTTTTTGTGTGCTCAAAATTACATAATTTTAAAAGGAGGATATATATATGAAGTATTTAACTGGTGCTCAAATCCGCCAAATGTATTTAGATTTTTTTAGTGAAAAAGGCCATAACATCGAACCAAGCGCGTCATTGGTTCCTCATGAAGATCCATCATTGCTTTGGATCAATTCCGGGGTGGCGACGTTAAAGAAATATTTTGATGGACGGGTGATTCCCGAAAATCCAAGGATTACAAATGCACAAAAGGCCATCCGTACAAACGATATTGAGAACGTGGGGAAAACGGCACGTCATCATACGTTTTTCGAAATGCTCGGCAACTTCTCCATTGGTGAATACTTCAAAGAAGAAGCCATCACATGGGCATGGGAGTTTTTGACGGATGAAAAGTGGATTGGGTTCGACAAAGAGAAATTGGCTGTGACAATCCATCCTGAAGATGATGAAGCCTTCGAACTCTGGAATAAGAAAATCGGTGTTCCAGCTGAAAGAATCATTCGCCTGAAAGAAAACTTCTGGGATATCGGTGAGGGTCCAAGTGGCCCGAATACAGAGATTTTCTATGACCGCGGACCAGCATATGGCGATGACCCGAATGATCCGGAACTATATCCAGGCGGTGAAAATGAACGGCATCTAGAGGTCTGGAATCTTGTGTTTTCTCAATTCAACCATAATCCGGACGGTTCTTACACACCGCTTCCAAAGAAAAATATCGATACGGGCATGGGTCTTGAACGTATGGCTTCCGTCGTTCAAGATGTAGAGACTAACTATGATACGGATTTATTCATGCCGATCATCCGGGCAGTCGAAGAGATCTCCGATGTGAAATATGGTGTTGATGCAGAAAAAAATGTTGCATTCAAGGTCATTGCCGACCATATTCGTACGGTTGCCTTTGCGGTAGGTGACGGGGCTCTTCCATCCAACGAAGGCCGAGGCTATGTATTGCGCCGTTTGCTTCGCAGAGCGGTTCGTTATGCTAAGCAAATCAACATCAATCGACCATTCATGTTCGAACTTGTGACGGTCGTCGGCGAAATCATGAAAGACTTCTACCCTGAAGTCCTCAATAATAAAGAATTCATTGCAAAAGTTATCAAGAATGAAGAGGAACGCTTCCACGAAACCCTACATGATGGACTGGCCATCCTTTCTGAAGTCATTAGAAAGGAAAAGGAAAAAGGCGGTACAACCATTCCAGGCAGTGATGCATTCCGTTTATATGACACATATGGTTTCCCGATCGAGTTAACGGAAGAATATGCAGAAGAAGAAGGCATGACGGTCGATCAAGCCGGTTTTGAAAAAGAAATGGATGCACAGCGTGAACGTGCCCGTTCAGCACGTCAAGATGTTGATTCCATGCAAATCCAAGGCGGGGTATTAGGCGATATTAAAGTTGAAAGTGAATTTGTCGGCTATGATCAAGTTGCGGTTGAAGCAAAAGTTTCTGCCATCATTAAAAATGGCGAGCTTGTTACGGAGGCACAAGAAGGTGAAGAAGTTCAGGTAATCTTGAACAAGACTCCTTTCTACGCGGAAAGCGGCGGGCAAATAGCTGATAAAGGAACGATGGCTAGTGATGCCGTGAAGGTTGATGTCCATGATGTTCAAAAAGCTCCTAATGGCCAAAATCTGCACCGTGTAACAGTGGCTGCCGGCACTTTAACATCAGATTCCGATATCGTTGCTGCGGTAGATCAAGAAAACCGCATCCATATCACGAAAAATCATACTGCGACACATCTTCTGCACCAGGCGTTGAAAGATGTGCTTGGTACACATGTCAATCAGGCTGGTTCACTCGTACAAGCTGAGCGCCTTCGCTTCGATTTCTCTCATTTTGGCCAGATAACGGCGGAAGAGATTGAGCGGATCGAAACGATTGTAAATGAAAAGATTTGGAAAAGCTTACAAGTGAATACAGACTATAAAAACATTGAAGAAGCTAAAGCGATGGGTGCAATGGCCTTGTTCGGCGAAAAATACGGCAAGATTGTCCGTGTCGTTCAAATAGGCGATTATAGTCTTGAACTTTGCGGGGGTGTCCACGTCCCGAATACAGCGGTGATCGGCTTGTTCAAAATCGTTTCAGAAAGCGGCATCGGTGCAGGGACTCGCCGGATAGAAGCGGTAACGGGTGCCGGGGCATACAAATTGATGACTGATCAAATCGGTGTCTTGAAAGACGCGGCTGCTAAGTTGAAAACGAACTTGAAAGATGTACCTTCAAGAATTGAAACGGTCTTAGCTGAAGTGAAGGATCTTCATCGTGAGAATGAAAGCCTGACTGCAAAGTTAAGTAATATTGAAGCAGGAAGCCTTGTTTCTAACGTAAAAGACATAAATGGGGTTCAAGTATTGGTGGCAAAAGTTCAAGCTACCGATATGAATAATCTACGTGCCATGGCTGATGATTTGAAACAAAAGCTCGATTCTGTCATTATCGTATTAGGATCCGCCCAAGGTGATAAAGTCAATTTGATTGCTGGGGTTACCAAGGATTATATCGATCGCGGTTTCCATGCTGGTAAATTGATCAAAGAAGTTGCTTCCCGTTGCGGCGGAGGCGGTGGCGGACGTCCAGATATGGCCCAAGCCGGCGGAAAAGACCCTGAAAAATTGGATGCAGCACTTAATTTTGTTGAAGAATGGGTCTTATCGATTTCATAATCAATGAAAAGTGTTGTACAATGTAGGTAATAGTGGATTCTGGACGCTGAGGAGAGGTGCATGTTAATGAGTTCCTTTGATAAAACGATGAAATTTAATTTTCCCGAAGAACCATTCGAAAGAGATGTACAAGAAGTATTGTCTCAAGTTTATGTTGCTCTTCAGGAAAAAGGTTATAACCCGATCAACCAAATTGTCGGTTATCTATTATCTGGTGACCCGGCCTACATCCCGCGCCATATGGACGCTCGGAACATTATTCGTAAGCTTGAACGCGATGAAATCATCGAAGAATTGGTTAAGTCGTATCTTAAGAATCATCGAGAGGAATACTAATGCGCACAATGGGACTTGATTTAGGTTCAAAAACCATCGGCGTTGCCGTGAGTGACGCGATGGGTTGGACTGCACAAGGATTGGAAACGATCAAAATTAACGAAGCTGGAAATGACTTCGGCTTTAAACGTCTCAATGAAATTATAAAAGAGCATGAAGTTTCTAAAATTGTCCTGGGTTTACCTAAAAATATGAATGGTACTGTTGGACCGCGAGGCGAGATCAGTCAAGATTTCGCTAAACGATTAGAAAAAAAATTCAAGCTGCCGGTGTTTCTCTGGGATGAACGGTTGACAACTATGGCGGCTGAACGTGTCCTTCTTGAGGCGGACGTGAGCCGAAGCAAACGCAAGAAAGTCATTGATAAAATGGCTGCTGTCATGATTCTGCAAGGATTCTTGGACAGACAAACAAATTCAATATGAGGTGAATACAAATGGAACACGGCGAAAACAACATTACAGTAGTAGATGAAAACGGAAACGAGCAGCTTTGCGAAATCCTTTTCACATTCGACTCAGATAAATTCAACAAATCTTATGTACTTTACTATCCGATGTCTGCAGAAGATGAAGAGGAAGAAATTGAAATCCACGCTTCATCATTCGTACCAAGCGAAGATAATAAAGATGGTGAACTTACACCGATCGAAACAGAAGAAGAATGGGATCTAGTCGAAGAAATGTTAAATACATTCCTTGACCAAGAAGAAGCTGAAGAAGAATAATATCAGAAAAACCGACCTCGATCGAGGTCGGTTTTTTCATTTATGTACCAGTAAACCCTTATCTTTTCTCTGCGAATAAAAGAATAAAAGTAGCGAGCGGACCCAAAAATAATGAGAGCAAGAACCAATTCAGCCCCGTTCTATTTTTACCTTGAGCAAGTCCTGCGTTAATGAGTGCCAATGTCCCCCAACCTACAAAATAAGAATTATCCAACTCCTTCACACCTTCCTTCATCTAAAAATTAATAATGGCATCGTTACATGATATTCCTGTCATTGACTGAAATGCCTAACACATGCAGGGAAACAAATTTAAGGGCTTTTTCTATTAAATAATACCTGAATATTGACAAAACTAGTGCTTTTTTGCCATAAATAGAGTAGTAATGAATGTAGTTTTGCAAAAACCATGTAATTATTTGTTGATTTTAGTATAATGTTCGAAGCAAAGTTTAATTAGAGAAAGCATCATCGAGAAACCATTCTGTAGTTGGTGTGAGTTTGCAGGGGGAATGAAAATGGATGAAAAAGATAAAAATTTATCTAAAAAGGAACAAATCCGTATGAAATTGTTAGAACAGCAAGGAGAAGCCAGGCTGGTTCGTAAAATCATCATGATTACGATAGCTTCGCTTATTGTACTAATTGGGATAGTAGGTCTTGTGGGCTTTTTGTATATCAACTCAGCCATGAAACCAGTCGATCCTGATGATGATACCATCAAGAAAGTGAAAATCCCAATCGGTTCTTCCGTGAATGGAATTTCAACACTGCTAGAAGAACAAGGAATAATCAAGGACGCACGTGTATTCAAATATTACATTAAGTTCCGCAATGAATCCGGTTTTCAGGCAGGTGAGTATAAATTATCGCCTTCGATGCCAATTGAAGATATTGTCACAAGCATCAAAACCGGGAAACTCATGAAAGAAGCTGCATTGAAGATAACCATTCCTGAAGGAAAGCAGCTTATCCAAATTGCCGATATCATCGCAGTGAAGACCGGTGAAGATCCGAAAAAGGTCTTTAAGGTATTGAATGATAAGAAATTCGTCAAGTCCATGCAAGAGAGATTTCCGGAGCTCTTGACGTCGGAGATTGAAAATGAAAAGGTATTATATCCGCTTGAAGGGTACCTTTTCCCAGCTACTTATGACTTTTATGAGGAAAAGCCGACCATGGAATCCATAGTCATCGAGATGCTGAAGAAAACGGAAGAGACCTTACAGGCATACGAGACCCAGATGGACAAAAACGATTATTCCGTACACGAGATGCTGACCTTCGCTTCGCTTGTCGAAGAGGAAGCGACGGCACAAGTCGATCGCGGAAAGATAGCTTCCGTCTTTTACAATCGTATCGAGGAAGATATGCCGCTTCAAACGGATCCGACTGTTTTGTATGCAAAAGGTTCACATAAGAGCAGGGTATATTACAAAGACCTTGAGGTGAAATCCCCTTATAATACGTATAAGAACAAGGGGCTGCCGCCGGGACCGATTGCCAATGCCGGAACGACATCGATCGATGCGGTATTGAAACCTGAGAAAACGGATTTCCTATACTTTTTGGCAACACCTGAAGGGGAAGTCCTGTACTCCAAAACCTTGGATGACCACAATAACAAAAAGGCAGAGCATATTTCCAATAAATAAATAAAAAATGCAATGCGACTGAGGGGGGAGGGATATTACTTTCCCCTTGTTTTTATGATAGAATAGTACAAGTGAATTTTAGATCCGATTTTTATCGGTGACGTAACTCGGCGAATGCCGGGTTTTATTTTGAAAGATAAGGAAATGTAGATCGTCAAGCATACTTGTTTCAGCTCCTTGTGAAAAATTGTAGGCAATAGTTTTTGACCGATCAATTTCTTCATGCACTGACCAAGCGCTTTCGTTTTTCTTATAATTGGAGGAAACGTTTTGAACGGAAAAATAGAACAATATCTTCATTCCTTAATTCCGGAGCGTACGGGTTTGATTAAGGAGTTGGAAGATTTTGCAATGGAAAATAATGTGCCGATCATGGAGCCAGAAGGCATTGAGGTGCTGCTTCAGATTTTAAGGCTCCACCAGCCTAAGGCGATATTGGAGGTTGGTTCGGCGATTGGCTATTCGGCCATAAGGATGGCTGAGACCCTTCCGGAGGCTAAAATCGTCACACTTGAACGGAATGAAGCCCGCATTGAGCAGGCAAGAGCTAATATCAAGAGGGCTGGGCTTTCGGAAAGGATTACCCTCATTGAAGGGGATGCCCTTGAAGCAGGACCGAAAGTCATGGAACATGGTCCGTTTGATATCATCTTCGTTGATGCAGCTAAAGGGCAGTACAAGCGATTCTTTGAACTGTTTGAACCATTCCTTGCTGATGCTGGCATTATCATTACTGATAATGTTTTATTTAAAGGCTTGGTTGCCGAAAACATTGAAGAAATGGAAATGACGAGACGAAAGCGAGCTCTCATCAAAAAAATCAGAGACTTTAACATCTGGTTACATGACCATCCTCATTTCGATACCGTAATTTTGCCGATTGGTGATGGTGTGGCCATAAGTAAACATAGAGGTGACAAAAATGAAAAAGCCTGAATTACTCGTGACTCCGACAAGTGTCGATCATATAAAGGAACTTATCGATGCTGGAGCTGATGCCTTCGTCATTGGCGAACAACGTTATGCGCTTAGGCTGGCAGGGGAGTTCAAACGTGAAGACGTCAAGAAGGCGATTGAGCTTGCACATGCCGCAGGCAAGAAAGTATATGTATCCATGAACGCCATTTTTCATAATGAAAAAGTGGACGAGCTTGAAGGGTATGTCACATTCCTTAAGCAGGCTGGTGCTGACCGGATCATATTCGGTGATCCAGCTGTCTTAATGGCTGTCCGTGCCGTGGCCCCTGATATGCCCCTGCACTGGAATACAGAGATGACGGTAACGAACTGGTACACATGTAATTATTGGGGGAAACGCGGTGCTGTCCGTGCCGTGGCTGCCCGTGAGATAAGTCTGGACGAGATAGTGGAAATGAAGGAAAATGCCGAAGTGGAGATTGAAGTGCAAGTGCACGGCATGACATGCATGTTCCAATCGAAGCGGACGCTCCTTGGTAATTACTTTGAATACCAAGGCAAGGCATTGGAAGTGGAAAATCGGAAGGAACATAGAAATATGTTCTTGCATGATAAGGAACGTGAAAATAAATACCCGATTTATGAAGATGAAAATGGTACACATATCATGAGTCCGAATGATATGTGCATGATCGATGAACTTCAGGAATTGATTGAAGCGGAAATTGATTCCCTAAAAATCGAAGGGGTATTACAAACACCGGAATATATCAACGAAATGACAATGTTGTATCGGGAAGCGATTGACGTTTGTGCAGAAGACCCTGAACGTTATGATGATTTGAAAACGGAACTTTTTGAAAAAGTAAAAGCGGTTCAGCCGGATAGCCGTGAGTTGGATACAGGATTCTTCTTTAAGGAATCGGTTTATTAAAGAAAAGGGTAAGAGAAAGAGGAGGAATAGCCTTGAATGCTATTGCTGATAAAATTTCCAAGATCGTTGATGGAAAGAGAGTCATTGTAAAAAAACCGGAATTGCTGGCTCCGGCTGGCAACCTGGAAAAATTAAAAATTGCCGTCCATTACGGTGCGGATGCCGTGTTCATTGGCGGTCAGGAATATGGCCTTCGTTCCAATGCCGGCAACTTCACGTTTGAGGAAATGCAGGAAGGCGTCGAATTCGCTAAAAAATATGGCGCTAAAGTATATGTAACAACCAATATCTTCGCACATAATGAAAATATCGATGGTCTGGATGAATACCTGGAAGGCCTTCAGGAGGCTGGAGTTCATGGTATCATCGTCGCCGATCCATTAATCATCGAAACGTGTAAACGGGTCGCTCCGAACGTCGAAATTCATTTAAGCACGCAGCAATCGCTATCGAACTGGAAGGCTGTTCAGTATTGGAAAGAGGAAGGCTTGGAGCGGGTTGTTTTGGCCCGTGAGACGAGTGCTGATGAAATCCGTGAGATGAAGGAGAAGGTCGATATCGAAATCGAGGCTTTCGTTCACGGAGCCATGTGCATTGCCTATTCTGGACGCTGCACCCTTTCGAACCATATGACGGCGCGGGATTCGAATCGCGGCGGCTGCTGTCAGTCTTGCCGTTGGGATTACGATTTATATGAGTTGGATCAAGCCGGGGAAAAGGCATTATTCGATAAAGAAGATGCTCCATTCGCAATGAGTCCAAAAGACCTGAAGCTGATAGAATCCTTGCCAGGCATGATTGAAATTGGCATAGATAGCTTAAAAGTCGAAGGAAGAATGAAGTCCATTCATTATATTGCTACAGTTGTCAGCGTTTATCGTAAGGTGATTGATGCGTATTGTGCCGATCCGGACAATTTCAGGATTAAACAAGAATGGCTGGAGGAGCTTGATAAGTGTGCGAACCGTGAGACGGCATCATCGTTCATGGAAGGGGAAATTCCTGGGTATAAACAGCAAATGTTCGGGAATCATACCGTAAAGACTCGCTTCGACTTCGCTGGTTTGGTGCTTGATTACAACGAGGAAACTCAAATCGCCACCATGCAGCAACGTAACTTCTTCAAGCCTGGAGATGAAGTGGAGTTTTTTGGACCGGAAATCGAAAACTTCACTCAAAAAATCGGTACGATCTGGGATGAGTCAGGTAAGGAGCTGGAGGCAGCCCGCCATCCGCTTCAAATTGTCCGCATTCAAGTAGATAACCAAGTATATGTGAACAATATGATGCGGAAGGAGAATTGACATGACAAGGAAGAAACCAGTGGTCATCGGAGTTACCGGAGGGTCGGGATCAGGTAAAACAAGTGTTACCCGTTCCATTTTTGAATTCTTTCAAGGACATTCGATCTTGATGATCGAACAAGATTATTACTATAAAGATCAAAGTCATCTGCCTTTCGAAGAGCGGTTGAAAACGAACTATGATCATCCGCTGGCATTTGATAATGATTTGTTGATCGATCACCTTAACGCATTGCTGCGTTATGAAACGATAGAAAAACCAGTTTATGATTATTCGATCCATACACGTTCGGAAGAAGTCATCACAGTTGAGCCGCAGGATGTCATCATCCTTGAAGGGATCCTTGTACTGGAAGATGAGCGCCTTCGAGACCTGATGGATATGAAACTATATGTTGATACAGACGCAGACTTGCGGATACTCCGTCGGATGACCCGTGATATTAAAGAACGTGGACGTTCCATAGATTCAGTCATCGAGCAATACATCAGTGTCGTTCGCCCGATGCATAATCAGTTCATAGAACCGACGAAGCGTTATGCCGACATCATCATTCCAGAAGGCGGTCAGAACCATGTGGCGATTGACCTTATGGTGACAAAAATTCAAACAATCCTTGAACAAAAGTCTTTTTTGTAATAACATAGCATAAATAATGATAGGTGCCATTTTCCTCCGTTTTTTAAATAATCCCATTTATTTATTGGGAAAGACTGGACAAATGCTGGAAAACGCAATACTCTATTCTTGATACAGAACGAACCGGCTGCCACCGCAGTCGGTTTATATACTAAGGACCGAGTTGTCCTTAGTATAAATGCGCGTACTTTTTAAGTCGTGCAAATATATATTTTGACTCGAGTTTTAGAGTTAAGCATTATATACTACATAAACTTGTCACAGCGAAAGCTTGCTGTAAAGAATTTGAAGGAGTGAAGGGTTTTGGCAATCGAAAAAGAATATCCAATGACTAAAGAAGGTAAGTTAAAGCTTGAACAGGAACTGGAACAATTAAAAACGGTTAAACGTAAAGAAGTTGTGGAGAGAATTAAAATCGCCCGCAGTTTTGGGGACCTTTCCGAGAACTCAGAGTACGATTCCGCAAAAGAAGAGCAGGCATTCGTTGAAGGACGTATTACAACAATCGAAAACATGATCCGTAATGCAAAAATCATTGAAGGCAATGATTCGAATACAGATACAGTTTCACTTGGAAAGACGGTAACATTCGTGGAACTTCCAAATGGTGACGAAGAAACATATTCCATCGTAGGAAGTGTTGAAGCGGACCCATTCGATGGGAAAATATCAAATGATTCTCCAATCGCGAAAAGCTTAATAGGGAAAAGGGTCGGCGATAAGGTATCGATCATGACACCTGGCGGCGAAATGAGCGTCAAGATTGTATCCATCAGCTAATTAACGGCTTAAGAGGATGTCCATACGGGCATCCTCTTTTCATATCGGAAAAACGCCGCGTTAAATTTGTTCATAATTGTTTAAAAATTCGCACCTCGTCAACAATGGTTACGAGGTGTATTTTATGAAAAAGAAACGAATGAGGTTGCTGGCTCTTTTTTTGACCACTTTTATGCTGATGCTCATTGGCAGGCTTGCCTACATCCAACTTGTATCGACAGAATCTTTTTCGAAGCATGATGTGAACCTGATAGAAGCAAGCGTGAATCAGCGTTCACAGATATTAAAGATTGATGATGGGCGTGGAAAGTTTTATGACAGAAATGGGGAACCACTTGCACATGAAGAAATCCCAACACTCGTCCTATTTCCATTTTTGAACAAAATGACATGGCCTATAGATGAAATTGCCTCGATCATAGGCAGATCGGAAGCGGAGCTGAAACGAGCAATTGAACAAGCGGATGAACCATTCGTATTTGGCGGAGATGAACCGATAGAGTTGACGCCCAGCCAATCGAAGGCAATCAATCAATTGAAGATACCCGGGGTCTTTGCGGTGAACGAGAAATTATATCATGATCAAACCCCTGCAGCCCAATTGATCGGCACAACGAATATATCGGATGCGGAAAAGAAAAAACGTTATCCGGACCTGAATTTATCTCCTGAAACGAAAATAGGAAATACGGGACTGCAAAGGACCTTTGATGAGTTCTTGCTTTCCGCTGGGGAATCGAAGCTCGTATTTCACGTAGACGCCAGTGGGGGCCCCATGTTCGGTGTCGATGTAAAATACGTAGAACCTGCTAATCCTCTTTACCCAGTGAAAGTCGTGACGACGATAGATAAAGAAATTCAGGGAAAAGCGGAGAAGCTCGTCGATGACCGCGGGATAAAAAAAGGCGGTCTCGTACTCATCGATATCGAAAAAAGTGAAATCGTCGCCATGGTATCACGTCCGGCGCTAAATATAAAAGACCCGAATGGCGAAGGGGCCGTCAATATGATGTTGACTCAAAAAACGCCGGGTTCCGTCTTTAAAACGGTTACGGCTGCAGCTGCCATCGATTATGAAGCGGCAAGTCCCACAAGGACATTTAATTGTAATTTAACGATTGACGGCAAAACGGATAAGCAGAGGGAACTGGGCATACTTAATTTTGAAAATAGTTTTGCCCAAAGCTGTAACAGGACATTTGCCGAATTGTCCCAGGAAATAGCTGAGAAGGATCCCGACTTTTTGGATAAATATGCAAAAATGTTAGGGTTGGTTGGCGAAACGGGCTGGCAAGGGGACGTTTATCACACGGAAGTTACTCAGTTGCATCATGAACAAACCGGGAAGGTCTGGCATGATGACGACTTAAAAAAAGATCCCAAAATGATTGCCAAAACAGCCATTGGCCAGCAGGATGTCCAAACGACACCGCTCGCGATAGCGAATATGATGGCCACGATTGCCCGCGGTGGCAAGAAGGAACAGGTCAAAGCCGTTTCCAAGGTCGAATTTAACAATAGTACGACCGTAGTCGATTTCCCCAATCAAAGTATTGGCGGCGAAACGCTGTCTCCATATACAACGATGAAGATGCAGCATCTTCTGAGGAAAGTCGTAACGGAGGAGAAAGGGACTGGGGCTTCTTTGAGAGATTTACCTGTGGAGGTCGCTGGCAAGTCTGGAACAGCTCAGACGAATATTAAAAAAGGAGAGCTCAATAAATGGTTTGCGGGCTACTTTCCATATAAAGATCCAAAATATGCCCTTGTTACCGTAAGTTTTGAAACAAAGGAAAACAGTTCCAGCATGACGCCGCTTTTTTCAGATATTGTAAAAGTCCTGTACTCCAAGAACCAGGACAATAGCGAGAATTGACGAAAAGTGTAGGAAACCCTTCCCTTCTATCTCTAGCTAAATCATGTTAAAATGAGGCAGTAAGAAATGGTAAGGGAGGAATGGACCTTGGGCTCACGTTTCAATCAGAGAGATCAAAAAAGAAAAGTAAATAAAATATATAATATTGCAATCACCATCGTTTCCATTTTAATCGTCATTGTCGCAGTCACGATTTTCTTAAGTGATGATGGCACCGAATCCAAGAAAACCACGACCGAACCTAATCAAATTGCCGAAGAAAAGGGAAAAGTAGTGGACAAACCTGCTGGGAAAGAGGAAGAAACGGATTCAGAGAAGGTAGAGGCAGAAGAGGATAGTAAAGCAACAGAGGAAGATGAAGAGGATAGTAAAGCAACAGAGGAAGATGAAGAAGATAGTAAAGCAACAGAGGGAGATACAGAAGAGAAGGCTGAAGATGATTCAGACACAGAAAAAGCTGGGGATGCCGAACTTGTGGAAGTGGAAGGCAGCGGAGATGGCAATGTCGCGGCTACATATACGAGTGAGGGCTGGAAACCAGTTGGAACTGAGCAATCCGGGGAACACACTACAAGCTTCGAAAAGGACTCGGTCGATTGGAATGAAATGAGAAAAGCCATTGCTCATGGAGCTGGAATCGATGAAGGAAGCATGAAGCTATGGTGGCTTCAAAACGGCGGTTCGCCTAACACGGCAATCGGTACCGTTTCTGAAGGGGACAATCCTAAAACCTTCCGAGTCCATATTGAATGGGTGGACGGATCAGGTTGGAAACCTGTAAAAGTCGAAGAGTTGAAGACAAACGATAAAAGGTAATAGTTAAAATTATCCAAACTAAAAACCCCCGAAAGGAATCTTTTCGGGGGTTTTTTCATGGAGATTACTTTTGGGCTTTAAAGTGAACGACTGCGCTATAAAATCGTCTGCCTTCCTCACTAACATACATTTGGTGTGACACGGATTGAACCTGAAGCATGATCGCTTTATTGATTTCAATTTGTGATTGGATTTTTTCTTCAAGATTCTTAATGCTTTCTGCCTCGAAAAATTCTATTTTATCTTCGAATAATTTTAAGTCGAGTTGAAAACCCATGATTGTTCCCCTCCAACATTTAGATACTGTTAGTTTAACACACCTTTTTGTTTGTATCTGAACCTATGAAGGATTTGCCTAAAAAACAAGAACTGTTTTTGTGTTTAATTCATATTATGCTTATAGGTTTTATTATTTCATCATAAAAAGGTGATTAAAATGGGCAGAGAATTTTTAGATTTATTCGAAGAATGGTCAAAATCGTATGATGATACTGTTGGTGGACACGATATTGAGTATCAAGAAGTTTTTAAACATTATGATAGGATATTGGACAGCGTCACGTATCGGGCTCAGGGTCACGTGCTGGAGTTCGGCGTAGGTACCGGGAATTTAACGGAAAGGCTTTTGAAGAAAGGCCTAAAGGTATCGGGAATCGAGCCTTCACCCGCCATGAGGAAAATAGCGGTAAGCAAAGTGGGCGGAAAAACGGAAATTGTAGATGGCGATTTCATCGATTTTCCGAAGCCGGAACAGGTGGATTCGATCGTGAGTACGTACGCGTTTCATCATTTAACCGATGAAGAAAAAGAAAAAGCGATAGCCAACTATGGAAAGTTACTGAATACTGGTGGTAAAATAGTGTTTGCGGATACGATGTATCAATCAAGGGAAGCGCATGAACGAGCGATTCTAGATGCAAGGCAGGCAGGCTTTCATAATTTGGCGAACGATTTGCAAACGGAATATTATACTACGATTCCTTTTTTGGAAAAAGTACTTGAAGAAAATGGATACAAAGTGAACTTCGAGCGCTGCAATCAATTTGTCTGGATTATGGAGGCGGAAAAATTATAGGAAGAGGTTTTTACTAATGAAAGTAGCCATAATCGGAGCAATGGAAGAAGAAGTTACGATTTTACGTGATAAATTGGAAGGTTTGGAACAGGTGACCATTGCCGGTTCCGAGTTCAATACAGGCACACTGAATGGTGTTGAGGTCATTTTGCTTAAATCGGGAATCGGTAAAGTGAATGCGGCAATGTCCACTGCGATCCTTTTAGAAAAATTCAAACCGGATGCTGTCATCAATACTGGCTCTGCCGGCGGTTACCATCCAGCACTTAATGTCGGGGATGTGGTCATATCCACGGAGGTTCGCCACCATGATGTCGACGTGACGATTTTTGGATATGAGTATGGTCAAGTCCCTCAGCTGCCGGCAGCTTTCATTCCGGATGAAAAGCTTTTCGCAATCGCAGAAGAAGCAGCTAAAGAAATCGAGGATATACAAGTGGCGAAAGGGTTGATCGTGACAGGGGATTCTTTCATGAACGATCCTGATCGGGTTGAATTCGTCAGAGGGAAATTTTCGGATTTATACGCGGTGGAAATGGAAGCGGCAGCCATTGCTCAAGTGGCCTTCCAATTTAAAACACCGTTTGTCATCATTCGTTCCCTTTCGGATATCGCAGGTAAGGAGTCCAATATTTCCTTTGATAAATTCCTGGAAACTGCGGCTCTTCATTCAGCGGCACTGATTTTGAAAATGGTTGAAAAAATGAAATGAAATGTTAAGTGATCAGCGGAAGACTTTCCGCTGGTTATTCTTTATTGCATAAACCTCATTAAATTGGTAGGATAACTATGAAAGGATGTCCGAATATGAAAGTCTTTCAAAATATTCATGAGTTGATAGGGGAAACGCCGATGATGGAAATCACCCATTTCCCGCTTCCGGATGAAGTCCGTATCTTTGCCAAACTGGAATACTTTAATCCGGGAGGCAGTGTGAAGGACCGGCTTGGTCAAGAACTGTTAGCCGAAGCTTTACGGACTGGGAATGTAAAAAAGGGTGGGACGATAATCGAACCGACTGCCGGAAATACTGGGATTGGCTTGGCGTTGGCGGCGATAAACAGTGGAGTGGACGTGATATTTTGTGTTCCGGAGAAATTCAGTGCCGAGAAACAGGAATTGATGCGTGCCCTTGGAGCAAAAGTGATCCAGACCCCGACAGAGGAAGGAATGAAAGGAGCAATCGCCAAGGCTGAGGCGCTGCTGGCTGAAATTCCGGGATCCTATTGTCCCCAACAGTTTGCCAACCCATCCAATCCTGATGCATATTATAAAACGCTGGGACCTGAAATATGGGAACAGATGGATGGCGATGTGGATGTGTTTGTTGCCGGTGCCGGTACGGGGGGGACATTCATGGGAACATCGCGATATTTAAAAGATAAGAATGCTGCCGTCAAAACGGTCATTGTCGAACCAGAAGGATCGATTTTAAACGGTGGCAAAGCAGGACCCCATAAAACCGAGGGGATAGGGATGGAATTTTTGCCTGCCTATATGGATGAAACGTATTTTGATCAAATTCATACGATAAGCGATCATGACGCTTTCCATATGGTGAAGGAATTGGCGATCAAAGAAGGCCTGCTTGTCGGCAGTTCTTCCGGAGCGGCATTTGCAGCGGCCATGAAGGAAGCGGCCAAGGCTACCCGGGGTGCGAATATCGTCGTCATATTTCCGGATTCCAGTGAACGATACTTAAGCAAAAAAATTTATCAGGGAGGTATATGAAATGAGGAAAAAAACACAATTGATCCATGGCGGTATTTTTGGTGATGAAAAAACAGGAGCGGTTTCGGTGCCGATCTATCAAGTGAGCACTTATAAACAGGATGGTCCGGGGAATCACCGGGGATATGAATATTCCCGTACAGGCAACCCCACCCGCCATGCACTCGAGGAATTGATCAAGGACCTGGAGGATGGAGAAAGAGGATTCGCCTTCGGATCGGGAATGGCAGCGATGACGGCGGTTATGATGCTGTTTAATCAAGGTGATCATGTATTGATGACCGATGACGTTTATGGAGGGTCTTTCCGGGTCATCACTAAAGTGCTTAACCGCTTTGGGGTGGAAGCTACGTTCATCAATACGAGTGACATACATTCGATCGAAAACGAGATCAAGGACAATACCAAGGCACTGTTCATTGAAACCCCAACGAATCCATTATTGAAGATTACTGATCTAGAAGCGGTATCAAAAATAGCTAAAGATAACGGCATCCTTACAATTGTGGACAATACCTTCAGTACGCCATATTGGCAAAATCCACTTACACTTGGAGCCGATATCGTACTTCATAGCGCTACGAAGTACCTGGGGGGACACAGCGATGTTGTAGCGGGTCTTGTCGTGGTGAATGATGAAAAACTTGGCAATGACCTTCATTTCATCCAAAACTCTACAGGAGGCGTGCTAGGGCCCCAAGATTCATGGTTGCTGATGCGTGGCATTAAAACGCTGGGAATCCGGATGGAAGAACATGAAAAAAATACATCTCGGATCGTCAACTTCCTATCCGGGCATAAAGACGTTTCCAAGATTTATTACCCAGGTCTTGAAAACCATCCAAACCATGATATTGCAAAAAAACAATCGCGTGGCTTCGGCGGTATGGTTTCGTTCGATGTCGGCAGTGCCGAAAAAGCCGAATCCGTTTTGAGTAAAGTGAAATTCTTCACACTGGCTGAAAGCCTAGGGGCAGTGGAGAGCTTAATTTCGATTCCAGCCTTGATGACACATGCCTCGATTCCGGCAGAGCGCCGTGCAGAGCTTGGAATAACCGATGGGTTGATTCGTATTTCAGTTGGTCTGGAAGACGTTGAAGACTTATTGGAAGACTTGGAACAAGCGCTAAAAGGATAAATCGGAAAAGGAACCGCTTCATAGCTACCTGCCATTATTTACACCCTGTCATTTGGAATAAATATGGTAGAATGAGATATCGATATCTTATTAGCTTGAAAGTAGGTGGAATGGCATGAAAAACCGCAAAAAACAAACGGCGGCAATGCTCCGTTCGAAAATGGTCGATTTTAAACAATTTGCGATCACATTGTTATGTGTGGGCTCGTTCTTCTATTTAGGAACCATCCTTCCCTCGGGCGACAAAACGATGATTGACACATATGTCTATATGGGAGCGACAATTATGTTCCTTGGCATATCCATAGTATTTTTCCGATTATCCAATAAATATAAAAGGACCCTGGCGGAAATGGATGACCAGGATTCTTTACAACAATAGAAGCAAACCTGATTCTTTCAAGAATCAGGTTTTTTTTGTTTTTTCTTACGTTTATGCCCGTTATATGGGCAGATATATCATACTCATTACCTCCTTGAGGTAATAGTTGCTTTTGAAAATGGGAAAAAAGAATGAAGTTTTAAAAAAATAGGCAAAAGCCGTTTACAAATATCGAATTTATGGATATACTTACCAGGTAATAAAAAATATTCCAAAGGGAGGTCGAAGAAAATGAAGTTGTATCTATATGATGGAATCGTTACTGATCAGATTAGCCGGTCCGTTTCAAATGACAATCACATACAATTCGACCTGTGCCAAGCGGAATATTTCTAAAGCAATTTTTTGGCTTTATTAATCATTCACATAGCGGCCGCAGGGAGAAGTGTTTTATCCTGCGGCGTTTTATATTTTCTAAAAAATCCCGCAGGAGGACGTAACTTTCTGCGGCCTTTTTATGCCTTTTTGTTGGGCCGCTCCCTTAAAGGAGGTGATATTATGACACTGAATATGCTTTTTTTCACAATCACGATAAAAATGAAAAAAATGACTGCTGAGGAATGTTTGCAACAGGAGAGAATCCACAAGATTAGAGAAGAACATCTGGACAAAGCGATGAAACATCGTCCTTTTTTCTAAAGACATAAGAGGTTGGTATCCCGTTAATATTTTAAGAAAGGTGGAGGTTAATATGTTGAATTTGGTGTACGTAAAAGGAGAGAAGCGTTGCTATTGGCAGGAGAAGGATACCGGCTAACGGCCGGAACTGTGATAGCCGTTTACGTTGATGTCGATCAGTCGCTGCGCAATTTGAAATGAATAGTAAAAAAGGAAAACTCGGCTCTCGGGCCGAGTTTTTTCTTTGCTTGCATCAGCAGCACGGACCTGATCCGCCATAACCAAACCCACATCCGGGGAACCACCAAAACCCGAAAATTAGCAATAAAATCAAGAGGACGATAAACAGGCCATAACCAAACCCGTAACCGGATCCGGCATAACAAGGTGCAGGAGCAGGATAACCATAGCTGCACCCGTATGGTCCATAGTTATATCCCATCCTAAAAACCCCCTTTCCTTAAAAATTCACTTTCATTATATGAACGTTTGCCCGTGTCCGTTTGGGAATTCAACCAGTCTGGTTTGAACATTTAATACTTTCATGATTTCTTTTAGCGGGACAGACACGAACAAGCCCATTGCTGCATAGGTATGTATGAATAGGGAAACCAAAGAAACGGGGGATGAAACCAATGCCCGGAATACTTACAGTTGTCGGTTACATTATCAAAGAATTTTACTTATTTGTTTCCTATGTGAAAAACAACGCTTTTCCCCAGCCCTTGTCATCTCAGGATGAAAAGAGGTATCTGAAGCTAATGAGTGAAGGTGACGGTGATGCCCGTAACATCCTGATCGAGCATAATCTCAGGCTTGTTGCCCATATTGTCAAGAAATTCGAGAATACGGGCGAAGATACAGAGGATTTGATTTCGATTGGGACAATTGGATTGATAAAGGCCATTGAGAGTTATTCGGATGGAAAGGGTACGAAGCTGGCCACATATGCGGCGCGATGCATTGAGAATGAAATCCTGATGCATTTACGGGCGACTAAGAAAACGAAGAAGGATATTTCCCTGCATGATCCGATCGGTCAGGATAAAGAAGGAAATGAAATCAGTTTGATCGATGTGCTGAAATCGGAATCGGAAGATGTCATCGATACGATTCAGCTCAATATGGAAATTGAAAAAGTGAAAAAGTACATTGATATTTTGGATGAACGGGAAAAGGAAGTCATTGTAGGCAGGTTCGGACTCGATTTAAAAAAGGAAAAAACCCAGCGGGAAATCGCTAAAGAGCTGGGCATATCCCGCAGTTATGTATCAAGGATCGAAAAACGTGCCTTGATGAAGATGTTCCACGAATTTTACAGGGCGGAAAAAGAGAAGGAAAAGAAAGCTAAAGGATATGAAAAGTAAAAAGAGTGCGGGGAGCTTTCCCCGCACTCTTTTTTTAATATTTATTTCTGATCAAATTTGCAAATGCATGATAAATCTCGATTCCCTGAGAAAGGAACAGACGTGAAGCAGTTAAAGAAAAGACCCCTATCATAATCATTCGGAACCACATATGAATCACTCCTCCATTTTATTTTTTATAAAATGTCAGAGCGTAAGGCTACGTAATTCGCCTGAAAAAAAACAGGACTGAGATATCGTCGGCGGAGATTTGAGTGAAAATAAAGAAAACTCAAAATGGAAAATTCGAAAATGAGAATAATGATAAGTGACTGCCAGGAACTGAAGGAAGGCACCAAAGGCTGTTTCTTGTCGGCCTTATCCCAATGGTGAACATCGGTATGTTCTTCAATGGTTAGCTGCTGTGCAGGGTGATGGAACTGTATGGACAGTGTCCAAAGGAGCAGGATGATGGCAGACATGTGAATAAAGAATTTCATATGAATCAACCACCCCTTTCCCAAGAATATGAATATATTCATCATAACATGCTTTTATTGTGGGATATAGGAAAATGTTCTGACAAAATACTGAAAATTCCTTTTAATTAGAAAAATTTTGAAAAAACCTCTATAATAGGATTATTGATAAAAAGGGGGCAATAAAGTATGGGATATTCTTTGACATGGGATTTGGATATCTTTTTTAAAGGAGGAAGTTCTTCCAAGGAGTTCCTGCTTTTTTTAGATGAAATTAACGAAGAGGTACAAGAATTAGACCGACTTGTAAGCAATATCAATCCAGAAGGAAATGATGAAATCAGTTTCATCAGGGCGTTCGATCTTTTAAAAAACACTAATATGAAATCGTCACAGGCCGGTGCTTTCATCGGGTGCCTGGAAGCTCAAAATGCGCAGGATAAAAAGGCAGGTCAGCTGCGGATCAAACAAATGAAGATAGTCGCTTCACTAAAAATGGTGTTAAGCAAGCTGGATGAAAAGCTGTTGCAGCTTGATGATGCGTTTTTTAAAAAAATCCTCGAAAAAGAACCATTGAATGAATTGAAATTCGTATTGAACGAACGTCGGGAAAGGGCAAAGGAAAAGCTTTCCGTAAAGGAAGAATCATTAATCACCCAATTGTCCATGGACGGTTTCGAAGGTTGGAGCCAAATGTATGATACGATCGTTGGTTCAATGACCATCCCTTATAAGGGTGAAAATCTTTCTGTAGGCCAAGCGGCGAATAAATTTTCTGATCCCGATGGAATGGCCCGAAAAGAATTATTTACTGCATGGGAACAGGCTTGGGAGGAAAAAAATGACCTTTTTGCCCGGACTTTGAACCACTTGGCGGGATTTCGTCTCAGCGTGAATGAAAAAAGGGGCTGGGATGATATTTTGAAGGAGCCTCTTGAAATAGGGAGGATGAAAAAAGAAACCCTTGAAAGTATGTGGAATGTAATTGCCGACCATAAGGAGCCGCTTGTGAGGTTTTTACAAAGGAAGGCAGAGTTACTGGACTTGGATAAATTAAGTTGGGCGGATTTGGATGCACCGCTAGCTGTCACAGCCGAGTCCAAAGTGATGGATTATCAAGAAGGTGCGGACTTCATCGTTCAGCAGTTCTCTAAATTTGGCACTCAATTAGCAAACTTCACCCAAAAAGCTTTTGAAGATAGCTGGATTGAAGCGGAGGACAGACCAGGTAAGAGGCCAGGAGGTTTTTGCACGGGCTTTCCATTAAATAAGCAGTCAAGAATTTTCATGACGTACTCGGGCACCCCTTCCAATGTATCGACATTGGCCCATGAATTGGGGCATGCATTCCATTCTTATGCGATGAGGGATATCCATCCATTGAATCGATCATATGCAATGAACGTGGCTGAAACAGCCTCTACTTTTGCTGAAATGGTCGTATCGGATGCAGCTGTGAAGGAAGCGGCCAGTGAAGAAGAAAAGCTGGTTCTTTTAGAAGATAAAATTCAGCGTTCCGTATCATTATTGATGAATATCCATGCCCGTTTCTTATTCGAGACAAGATTTTATGATGAGAGGAAACAGGGATATGTCAGTGCCGAACGGTTGAATGAACTGATGGTTGATGCACAAAAAGAAGCTTATGGTGATGCGTTAAGTGATTATAATCCAACATTCTGGGCTTCAAAGCTACATTTCTATATTACAGGTGTACCATTTTATAATTTTCCGTACACCTTCGGATACTTATTCTCATTAGGCATATACGCCAATGCCCTGAAAGAACCGGCAGGATTCGAAGAAAAATATATCGCCCTATTAAAGGATACCGGTTCCATGAAGGTCGAGGATTTGGCGGAAAAACATTTAGGCGTCGATTTGACGACCCGGGATTTTTGGGAAGAAGCGGTTAAGGCCTGTATGGAGGATGTAGAAGAATTCATACGTTTGACTGATCCCCTTGTCCGAAAGGCATAAAAAGCTTTAGGCTGAATATGAACGAAAAAAGGCGGATGTCCGGTTTAGGACATCCGCTTTCCTATTTAAACTTTCCTCATTTTAAATGGACTGACCATGAGTAATGATAATATAATCATAAGGGATAAGAAAAAGACCGGATGGAAATATGGGATGGCGAGATAACTTAAGGTAGCGATGCAGCCGGCAACCGTAATGGGAACTCCTGTAAAATACCCATTGCTTTCACTTATATTGAAGCGGGCGAGGCGAAATGCGCCGCAGCCGATATAGAAAACCGTGAAGATTGTGCCAGGTGCTCCGAATTCTATTAATATTCCTTGGTATAATAATAGAGCTGGTGCGACGCCAAAAGAAATGATGTCACACATGGAATCAAGTTGCTTACCCAATTCCGATTCAATGTTGAACTTCCGTGCAACCATACCGTCAAAGCGATCTGCAAGGGCAGCCAGGAAGATTAAAAGCAGGCTTAAATTCAATTGGCCGTGCATCACGGCAATTATCGCAAATCCACCAAGGGATAAATTCATTAAAGTAAGTATATTTGCTGTTTGTGCTTTCACTTTTTTAATGGTTTGATCTAGGGCGTGTAATAAAAACATCTTTTCACTCCTTTCAAATGAAACAAAATAAAACAAAATATAGTAAACATAAGTATTTATTATATAATAATATTTTATTTAACACAATTTATGCAAGTCATTTTTGAATAATTTTACAATTTGGAGTGGTTTTATTTGTATCAGTCTTTGTATCGCATTCTTATTGAACTGACGAATGGTCGGTATTCATCAGGTTTATTAAAGCATTTTAGCCAATCACGTTGGAGCAGGCCCTTAATTTTACTATATGTAAAAACTTTCAACCTTAATCAACAAGAATTTGGTAAGGATTTAAAAGGGTATACGAACCTGCATGATCTATTTACAAGGCGGTTAAAGGCGGACGCCAGGCCCATCACTGCCGTTCCTTCTGCAGTGGCTTGTCCCGTGGACGGTATACTCGAGGATTCAGGGGAGATATACGCTGATAAAAAGATCATCGTTAAGGGAAAGGTATATTCAATGGAGGAGATGCTCGGGGATGAGCTTTATTTGGAAAAGTACCTAGGCGGCAAATATCTCGTGTTATACTTAAGCCCAAGTCATTACCATAGGATCCATGCACCAATCAAGGGTTCCGTAGTCAAACGATGGACGCTTGGAAGGAAATCGTACCCAGTTAATAAATGGGGGATGAAATATGGAAAAGAGCCATTGTCAAAAAATTACCGTACAATAACTGAACTTCAAAATGAAGCTGGAAGCCTGGCAATGGTGAAAGTCGGGGCCATGTTTATAAATTCAATCGTCATTACTGATGAATCGGATGAATTGGAAAAAGGACAGGAATTTTCATATTTCAGCTTTGGGTCGACAGTGGTACTTCTTTTTGAAAAAGGCAGTTTTGAACTTGAAGGAAACTTATCCATTCCGGCTGATGTCCGTGTCGGTGAAACAATCGGATTCATGAAAGCTGTCTAACTCCAAATGAAAATAAGAAGGCTGACATTTAATGTCAGCCTATGTATTTCATATTAAAAAATTGATCGGATTTTATGTGTTAAGGATCTTCGATGAATTTCCGTTTCTATGAGGCGGATGAAATCGGTACTTAACTTTAAATTCTGCGCTTTAAAATAGGATTCCAGCAACAGGTCATCAGATAGTTTTTGCATCAGAACGCCATTTACGGCTGCTCACCTCCAGTAGGTATTGCGGGGAATAATTTGGTTTTCACTTGCATATATTGATAAGTCATCCTTGATGTACCCCTACTGTATCAGAAATAAACGTGGAGAACAATCGTTCTGTTATCCACAGTTAAAAGTGGATAACCTGTGGTTAAGTTGTTTACAAGGTGGACGAAATGGCGCACATCAGTATGGAAAATGTTAGTAAAGTTATCCACAGGTTGAACAAATGAAATTTTTGTCGAAATCTTTTAGGAATAATTAGTTCTTTGGTTCTGGTCTACCTGCTAATTTCCCATTTCTTAATAAAAAATGCCTTTCCATATCAGAAAACATACATTATGATGTTTTTTTACCGTCAGCCTTTCTTTCCTAATTTTTTTTGAAAGTAAGCCGAAAATTCGATATGATGGAGACGGTAAATTTTAATGAAAATACAGAGGTGTCAATATGCTTAAATTATTTTTGCCGAGTGAACATGTTAAAAGCATTTTTAATATAGATCCTCAAGAATTGAAAAAAAGAGGGATTAAGGGAGTCATTACCGATTTGGATAATACTCTCGTTGAGTGGGATAGGCCAACTGCCACCCCCGATTTAATCAAATGGTTCGACAATATGAGGGATCATGGGATTTTAGTGACGATTGTATCCAATAATAATGAAAATCGGGTTCGGTCTTTTTCCGATCCGCTTCACATTCCGTTTATCTTTCAGGCAAGGAAACCGATGTCAAGGGCTTTTCATAAAGCACGTAAGTCAATGGGATTGAAATTGGAAGAAACGGTTGTTATCGGCGATCAGTTATTGACGGATGTATTGGGAGGAAACAGAGGCGGGTTCCATACGATCTTAGTGGTCCCTGTCGCACAAACCGACGAATTCAGAACGAAAATCAATCGTTATTTTGAAAGAAAGATCATGGCGTTTTTTAAACGAAAAGGAATGATAGAATGGGAGGATCACAATTGAACAATCATCAAGAATTAGTGTGCATCGGCTGCGGTGTGAAAGTCCAGACTGAAGATCCGAAGGAGTTGGGCTTTGCCCCTACATCGGCTCTGGAAAAAGAGAGCATCGTTTGTCAGCGCTGCTTTAAATTGAAACATTATAACGAAGTTCAGGATGTATCCTTAACAGACGATGACTTCTTGAAAATCTTGAATAAAGTAGGCGAAACCGATTCTTTAATCGTCAAAATCGTCGATATTTTTGATTTCAATGGAAGCTGGCTGCCTGGCCTGCATCGATTTGTAGGAAGAAATGATGTTCTTCTGATCGGTAATAAGGTCGACTTATTGCCTAAATCAGTAAAACCGAACAAGTTGATTAATTGGATGAAGCAATCGTCCAAGGAATTGGGGCTTAACCCGGTTGATGTCCTGCTTGTCAGTGCGGAAAAGGGAAAGCACATACTTGAAGCGGCTGATGCAATTGAGCGGTATCGCAAAGATAAGGATGTCTATGTGGTGGGCTGTACGAATGTAGGTAAATCGACTTTCATCAACCGTCTTATAAAAGAAGTGAGTGGTGAAGGGGATATCATCACGACATCCCATTTCCCAGGCACAACATTGGATATGATCGAAATACCTTTGGATGATGGACAAGCATTGATCGATACACCAGGAATCATCAATCATCATCAAATGGCTCATTATGTGGACAAACGGGACTTCAAGGTGATTATGCCGAAGAAGGAAATCAAGCCGAGAGTGTACCAACTGAATGAAGCGCAGACGCTATTTTTCGGAGGGCTGGCCAGGCTGGACTATGTCTCAGGCGGAAGGCGTTCACTGACTTGCTACCTTTCGAATGAATTGAATATCCACCGTACGAAATTGGAAAATGCAGATGAATTGTATAAAAACCATGCCGGGGAATTATTGACGCCCCCACGACCTGAACAAATCGAGGAGTTCCCGAAGCTGATTCCACATGAATTCTCCTTGAAAGATGGTAAAATGGATATTGTGTTTTCAGGTCTTGGCTGGGTTACGGTCAATGAGCCAGGAGCGAAAATCGTTGCCCATGTACCAAAGGGCGTAAATGTGATCGTTCGTAAATCATTAATCTAAATATAGGGGTCGTCTAGTCTATGAAAAAGATATATGGGGTAATGGGAGATCCAATTGCACATTCGATGTCACCGGACATTCATAATGATGCATTTGAAAAAGAAAATATAGAAGCGGTTTATCATCATTTTCATGTGACGAATGAAGGTTTGAACGATGCTGTAAAAGGCATGAAAGCCCTTGGTATAGAAGGGTTTAACATCACGATCCCTCATAAGACTTCAATCATCCCATTCCTTGATGAAGTGGATGAACTGGCCCTTGCAATCGGGGCTGTAAATACGGTTGTTAACAAAAATGGTCGGTTTATAGGGTATAATACAGACGGAAAAGGATTTTTCAAATCTTTATGCGATGAAATATCAGGTGACATTAAGGCTAAAAAAACGTTAGTGATCGGAGCGGGCGGTGCTGCGCGTGCGATTTATTTTACCCTTGTAAAAGAAGGGGTAAAGCAAGTTGATATTGCAAACCGGACAAAGGAAAGAGCGGCCCAGCTTGTTTCTGATTGCCCATATGATAAAGTATCGAAGGCACTCTCGATTATCGAAGCGGAAGAAAGCTTATCACAATATGATTTAATCATCCAAACGACTTCTTCAGGAATGAGCCCGGAATTGGATCATTCACCGTTGAAGGTCGACCAGCTTAAAACCGGTGCAATTGTCAGTGATATTATCTATAACCCCCTGCATACCAAGCTGCTGCGTGAAGCGGGGGAAAAAGGGGCGGAAACGCAAAATGGTTTGGGGATGTTCATCAACCAGGCTGCGCTCGCTTTCGAGATATGGACGGGCATTATGCCGGATACAGCAAGAATGACAGATATTGTCTTGAACAAACTAGGAGGTAACACATGTTAACAGGAAAACAGAAAAGATTTTTACGATCAAAGGCTCATCACCTCAATCCAATTTTTCAAGTTGGTAAAGGCGGGGTCAATGATAATCTCATCAAGCAAATTGGTGAGGCGCTTGAAGTACGTGAATTAATCAAGGTCAGCATCCTGCAAAACTGTGAAGAGGACCGCAATGATGTGGGACGTTCTTTATCAAAAGGTGCACGGGCGGAATTGGTTCAGATTATCGGCAACACAATTGTGCTGTATAAAGAATCAAAAGAAAACAAACAACTTAAATTACCTTAAGGAACCTATCTATGAAAAAAATTGGAATTCTTGGCGGTACATTCAACCCTCCACATATCGGGCATTTAATTATAGCGAATGAAGTGCTGGATGCCCTTGAGCTAGATGAAATCAGATTCATGCCAAATCACGTTCCTCCCCATAAGGAAAAATCGGAGGAAGTAACCGATATGGACAGGCTGGCTATGTTGGAAAACGCGATAGCCGGAAACCCATCTTTTTATATTGAGGGTATTGAAATAGAAAGAAAAGGCACATCTTATACGTATGATACGATAAAATTGCTGAAAGAACTTGAGCCAAGCAATGAGTTCTATTTCATAATTGGCGCAGATATGATTGAGTATTTACCGAATTGGCACCGTATTGACGAGCTGGTGAACATGGTCAATTTCGTCGGGGTGAAGCGCCCTGGCTATAATGAAAAGACCGTATACCCAATCACGATGGTGAAAGTCCCTCAGATGTTCATTTCTTCTTCCATGATACGAAGGAAGTTAAGAACGGGGAAAACCGTGAAATATTTAATAGCAGATCCAGTGGTGAAGTATATTAAAGGGAATGGTTTATATGAATCGTGAGAAAGCTTTGGCGCTGGTCAAAGAACAAATCACCGAGCGCAGGTACATTCATACCTTGGGTGTGGTCGAGTCAGCGATTGAACTTGCTGAACTGTATGGTGCCGACGTCAAAAAAGCGGAACTGGCAGCCATTTTCCATGATTATGCAAAATTTCGTCCAAAAGAGGAAATGGAGCAAATTATAATCGCTGAAAAAATGGACCCGGAGTTACTTGAATACAATATGGAACTGTGGCATGCTCCTGTCGGGGCTTATCTTGTAAAAAAGGAAGCCGGTATCACTGACACTGAAATATTGGATGCGATTGCCCATCACACGTCTGGCAGGGTTGGAATGAGCCTTTTGGATAAGGTCGTATACCTTGCTGACTATATTGAGCCGGGACGTTCCTTTCCCGGAGTCGACGAAGTCAGGCAGACAGCAAAGCAAAATTTGGATCATGCTGTCATCCAGGCTTTAAGGAATACAGTTGTTTTTTTAATGAAAAGAAATCAGGCAATTTACCCTGACACATTTAAGACATATAATGATTTGATCATGAATTTGAAGGAGAAGATGTAATGACTGAACGTGAACTTCTTGTAATTGCAGCAAAAGCGGCGGATGATAAACGAGCGGAGGATATCGTAGCATTGAACATGCAAGGTATTTCCCTTGTAGCGGATTACTTTTTGATCTGCCACGGTAATTCTGAAAAACAAGTACAAGCAATAGCTCGTGAAATGAAGAGCAAAGCTGATGAATCAGGAATCAATGTAAAACGTCTTGAAGGTTTTGACGAAGCGAAATGGGTGCTTGTGGATCTTGGCGATGTAGTGGCCCACATCTTCCATAAGGATGAAAGAAACTATTATAACCTCGAACGTTTATGGGGAGATGCACCTTTTGAAGATCTAGAGAGTGAACTGACTCCATGACTTACGAACGCTTTGCCTATGTATACGATGAATTGATGAAGGACGCGCCCTATGAAAAATGGCTGATGATCCTTACGGCGAAGCTGGAACAGTACGGAATTGGTGGAAGGAAAGTCCTGGATTTAGCGTGTGGAACCGGGGAAATGACCGTTGGATTGGCGCAACACGGATTCGAAGTCACCGGCGTGGATTTATCCGATGAAATGCTTCTCGTTGCCAATGAAAAAGCGGTGAAGCTTGGATTATCGATTCCACTTTTCCAACAGAATATGGCAGAACTTGAGGGACTTGGTCAATTTGACTGTGTCACGATTTTTTGTGATTCGCTGAACTACCTTCGCGACGAGGCGGATATAGTGAAAACGTTCAGCAGGGTTCATGAGCATTTGAAGGATGGCGGATTATTCTTGTTTGATATCCATTCCATTTATAAAATGGAAGAAATCTTTCGTGATCATACGTTTGCTGTCAATGGTGAAGAAGTATCCTATATATGGGACTGTTTCCCAGGTGAAGAACCTTACAGTGTGGAACATGATTTAAGTTTTTTCGTGAGGGACGATGAAAGTGGTCTGTATGACCGTTTTGATGAGTTGCATTATCAACGGACCTATCCGGTTGAACAATATAAACAGTGGTTGCAGCAAGCAGGTTTTACGGTTTCTGAAATTCTGGCGGATCTTGAAGAAGAACCGCTTGTAACGGAAACCGAAAGAATCTTGTTTGTAGCTAGTAAATGAATCAAGAGGTCAGTAATCGCCGTTCGTACATCACTGTACGAGTGGAGGTCTGACCTCTTTTTTTTATTTTTAGAAGGAAATGAGATATTGATTACGAATATTAATATGGATGGCCGAACTGTTTTTCCACTTCTTGAAGATCCTCTGCAAACTTTTCATGTGTAGCTTGAAAGAGATGATGGAACATTTCCCCTGTTTCAGCTTCTAAAACCTTGATCCCTTCACCCGTGATTCCACCCTTTACACAAACCTTTTCCTGCAAGGCCGGCAATGTATAAACTCCTTTACCAAGTAGTTCCCCTAAGCCAATCAACATGTTCTCAGTCAAAGTCGTAGCGGTTTCTTTATCAATCTTCGTCGTTTGGCATGCCGCGTCAATGAAAGCTTGTGCTAAATAGCTGAAGAAGGCAGGACCGCAGCTGACGATGTCGGAAGCTACCCGGGTGATATCATTTTCAATGATGACCGGTGCCGATATGGCGGAGGCCAATTCGTATAATTCCGACTTTTTTTTCTCACTGCAGCCATTGCCGAAACTCAGTAACGATACCCCTGAGCCCACCCGGTTGGTTATGCTGGGGATAAAACGGGCGCAGGGGGCTTTCACTGCCGATTCAAGCTGGGACACTGAAAGCGGGCTTGTAATGGAGATAACTAGTTGTTCCATTTTTATATGATGTTTGATGCCCTGTAACAGGCTGTCAATTTGTAATGGTTTTACACAGAGAAAAATAAAGTCCGCTTGCTGGACGACTTCGGCTGCGCTTTCCGCCACCTTGATTCCGGGGTGTTTTTCTTTCAGCACCAATGCTTTGGAAAGCGTTCGATTTGTAATGATTAGATCAGCCGGATTCAAAATTTTTGCCTCCAGCCACGCCTCGATTAAAATGGTACCCATATTGCCGGTTCCGATTACACCGATTTTCTTCAATGCCGATCAACTCCTCTCACTTAAAGCGATTGATACTCCTAAAAACACTATGTATTTTTAATCTGTCCTATGACAATGTATCGTGAGAAATCAAACAAGGAGGCAAAGAAATGGATAAAATTTTAAAAAAGAAAATGGCGTTGATTACCGTTGCAGCGGCATCGGGGGCAGCGGGGATTTACTTTTTTTTGCAACCAGGGGAGGATCCGGTTGATACGGAAGATATATTTTCCGTTACGGCAAAAGGAGATGAAATCGAACAAAGTGAAAATGAAGCGGAAACCGAACCGGTGATCATTAAAGTGGACGTTAAAGGGGCTGTACAGGCCCCAGGGTTATTTACGGCACAGGCAGGTGACCGGGTGATCGATTTGATTTCGGCTGCAGGCAGTTTTACGGACAAGGCCGATAAGGATAAAGTGAATTTTGCCCAAATCGTTGAAGATCAAATGGTCATTTATGTACCGGAAATAGGTGAAGAAGACAAAGGGAACTTGGAGGACATATCAGTCGTTTCGTCTGGTAATGCTGCTTCCAAAGGGACATCAGAAGGACGGGTGAACTTGAATACAGCTACCCAGGCAGATTTAGAAACCCTGACGGGAATTGGACCATCCAAAGCGATTGCGATCCTGGAATATAGGGAAACGGTAGGGAAATTCAAGCAGGTAGATGACTTGAAGAAGGTATCGGGAATCGGCGATAAAACGTTTGAAAAGTTACAGGAGTCCATTTCGGTTCAATGAATGATTGAATATGCTACACAAATGAACAGGAAGAGGGTAAAATTGAAGAAAATCATTCTAGTGAGTAAGGGGATACAACATGAACAGGATTAGTTGGGATCAATATTTCATGGCGCAAAGCCATTTATTAGCTTTAAGAAGTACATGTACACGCCTCACTGTAGGAGCGACGATCGTCCGGGATAACCGAATCATTGCTGGAGGATATAATGGGTCAATTGCTGGCGGAACCCACTGTATTGATGATGGCTGTTATGTAATTGATAATCATTGTGTCAGAACGATACATGCTGAAATGAATGCACTTTTACAATGTGCGAAATTTGGAGTGCCTACTGATAGGGCTGAAATATATGTGACGCATTTTCCATGTCTGCAGTGCTGTAAATCACTCATCCAAGCTGGAATCAAAGCAGTTTATTATGCGGAGGATTACAAAAATCATCCATATGCTCTGGAATTATTTAAACAGGCTGGTGTCAAGACCGAAAAGGTTGAAGCAAAAGGGGCCATCGATGTTAATGGAAAAGAAAAAAAGGACTTTGTGTTCTCATTGCTAGCTCAGCTTGAACGAACAGGTCTGGGAAAAGAAGCTGTATTGGAGCTGGAAAAGCAGGCCAAACAGATATTTGACAATTAAATCTTAAATCGGACAGGGGGCAGGCATGGCTAGGCACCTTCTCTTATTAGCCTTCTCGGCTACATTTGGAGTTTCGGCCCATTCATTTTTAAATGTAAGACTTTTGATCATTATCTTTATTTTTCTCTGTTTCCTTTATTTTTCGGTCGGGTTAAGTGTGAAGGCCCTTAGCATTCATTTAATGATCATGGGGATTTTTTTAGGGGCCGCCTCCTTCTCCGATCACCGAAACAACACGGCCTATCATGGAACGGAAAGCCAATTTATCATCACATTTACCGATCAGCCGAATATAGATGGAAATTCATTAAAAGGATTCGTGGGCAGTGAGAAAGGCGAACGGTTAATGCTTCGTTATAAAATCAACACCGAACAAGAAAAGGAAAAGCTGGGCCAGCTTCTGCGTATCGGTTTATCCTGTCCCGCCGAAGGGAACTTGCGAATTCCCGACAAAAACAGGAATGAAAACAGTTTCGATTATCAGCGTTACCTTTTCCGCCAAGGCACCCATTGGATATTTAACGCTGATTCCATATCATTTCGAGATTGCCAAGAAGTTGGAAACTCGATTGTCATTTCGATTCGTAATTTGCGCCTGAAGGGAATTACGTATATTAGAGAACACTTTCCGGAAGAATCGAGCGGTTTTGTCGCAGCACTCATATTCGGCGACCAGACATATATAGATGAAGATGACCTTGCTAATTATCAGCGGCTGGGTCTGGTTCATTTACTGGCGATTTCCGGTCTTCATGTCAGTTTTTTAACGGGGGTGTTATTTTATCTTGGCATCAGGGTTGGAATTACAAGGGAAAGAATGATGGTGGCCATCCTGATTTTCCTTCCAGTTTACATGATACTCTCAGGTGCTAGCCCATCGGTGGTGAGATCCTGTTTAATGGCTATGCTTTTCTTTTTACTCTTGCTATTCAAGAAGCGGATCTCGGCGGGTGCCGCAATCGGATCGGTTTATATGGCACTATTGTTTTTTCAACCTAATATGCTCTATGATATAGGTTTTCAGCTCTCATTCGCAGTCACTTTCTCCATTATCATGTCTTCAAGCATTTTTTTAAGATACCCCAAAAAAACGATGCAGCTATTCATCATCAGTTCCATCTGCCAAATGGCAGCCCTTCCCACTTTGCTTTTTCACTTTTTTGAAGTATCTTTTCTTGGCGTGTTCTTGAACGTATTGTATGTTCCGCTTTATTCGATCATTTTGCTTCCATTTTCATTAATTACCCTCTTCATTCATTTATTACTGCCTTCCCTTGGGCAGCTCCTCATAACTATATTGAACTTCACCTTCATACTTTGTAATAAAGTCGCGGATGCAGCATCCGAGTTGCCACTGGCCTCCATTGCGTTTGGAAAACCACCCTTCATCATGATGGCATTACTTGTTATTTCCCTTTTAGGGTTATACCTGACTTGGGATGAATCTTTTGAAAAAAGTAAAATTTGGTGCGGAATACTGATTGTCCTATTACTTCTTCAATATAATTTACAAAGGTTCTCACCTTTTGTTGAAGTACAGATGATCGATGTTGGACAAGGTGATTCCATTTTAATTATCCTGCCATTCAATCGCGGTAATTATTTGATTGATACGGGTGGGCAAATTACATTTCCAATCGAAACATGGGCAAAAAAGCGAAAGAAGTTCAACACGGCGGATGATATCATCATTCCATTATTGAAAAGTAAAGGAATCCACCAATTGGACAAACTGATTTTAACCCATCCGGATGCAGATCATATGGGAAGTGCAGGAGAATTAATTGAGAATTTCAAAGTTGGGGAGATCGTCATAGGAGGCTGGAGTGAGGATCATTATCGGAATTTGGATTTTGTGTCCATGGCAAGAGATGAAAAGATGAAAATGACCGTCTTGAAGAGGGGGGACCATTGGGTAGTGGACGGAGCGCAGTTTTCCGTGCTAAGTCCATATGAAAAGGAAGACAATAAGAATGATTCATCGATAGTCCTTCACTCAGAGATTGGGGGATTGTCATGGATATTTACTGGAGATATGGGAGAAGAGGGCGAAAGGGAGCTATTAAGCACATTTCCGCAGTTGCAGGCGGATATCTTGAAGGTTGGTCACCATGGCAGTAAAACTTCTTCTTCCACGTTATTCCTTGAACAGCTACAGCCGAAAGCTGCTCTTATTTCGGTTGGAAAAGAAAATCGCTACGGTCACCCACACGGAGACGTAATTGGGAATCTGGAGAGAAATGGCATTAAGGTGTTCAGGACGGATGAGGATGGATCTATAATTTATAAGTATTACAAAAGGAGAGGAACCTTTCGGAAGACACTTCCATAGTATGTAGAAAATCAAAAAGAAAGAGACTGCAACGGCAGCCTCCATCAGGAAAAATAAGTGCATGTAGTAATGAAATCAGGATCCGACAGCTTTAACGACGACAGCTATGGTGAACAAGGCAGCGAAAAATACAAAAGAACCGATGAATCCCATAGCGGAATCAGCGACGTCATCTGTCTTGGATTGGACATTCTTTTCGAATTCGTTCATTATTACCCCTCCTATTTCTGCTAATAGTATAAAACATTACCAAAAAAAAATCTACAGGCTTCATTTCTTCATTTCCTTTACTGACAAGAGTTGTCACAAATAGTTTGGGATTTTGAGGTCAAAATAAAAGTACAAACAAAGCAAGCGAAAAAAGAAAAGCTCAATTTTGTTCTACATGAATACTTTACCCGCTTTCAAGGAAGATTACCCGGGCCTTTCTTGAAAGTGTTCATATAGATTCGGAATTAGTCCTTTAGGGGGCTAGTTCCCTTTATAGCTTGTCAAATGGTCCATCCACCTATACCATTAGAGAAGAATACATAAAAAAGAGGCGGATTCTATTGGTATTAGATGTATGGAAAAGTATAAAAAAAGGGCAATTCGCGCCAGTATACTTGTTATATGGAACGGAAGCCTACCTAATTAATGAAACGAAGCAGCTATTGATCGAGAATGTCCTTCACGAAGATGAGATGGATTTTAACTTTTCTCAATTTGATTTAGAAGAGACGCCTGTTGAAACAGCGCTTGAAGATGTCGAAACCCTCCCATTTATCGGGGAAAGGCGCCTTGTTTTCATGCAAAACCCATTTTTTTTGACAGCTGAAAAAACGAAGTCAAGAGTTGAACATAATGTGAAAAGACTGGAAGCGTATTTGGCTGATCCGGTTCCTTATTCTATTGTCGTTTTGACCGCACCTTATGAGAAACTGGATGAACGGAAGAAAATCACCAAGGAACTGAAGCGTAAGGCGGTTCTCGTTGAAGCGAAGAAGCTTGGTGATCATGAGTTAAAGGTGTGGGTAAAGGAGCGGGTCGAAGCTTCTTCTGTCCAAATAGATGAACAGGCTACAGAGCTTTTACTTGAACTTGCAGGAACGAATCTGATGATGCTGACGAATGAACTGGATAAAATGGTCCTTTATGCAGAAGCTGATAAACATATTACGGTCGAGATAGTGGAAAAGCTGGTCGCTAAATCCCTTGAGCAGAATATCTTCACGCTAGTTGATCATGTCTTACAGCGGAAGATGGAAAGTGCCATGACGATTTTACACGATCTTCTCAGGCAGAACGAAGAGCCGATCAAGATCTTAAGTGTCATGGCTGGACAAGTCAGGCTAATGTATCAAGTGAAAGAGCTTTCCCGTCAAGGCTATAGCCAGCAAAAAATTGCGGGACAACTGAAGGTGCATCCATACAGGGTGAAACTGGCCCTCGAAAAGACGGGGAAATTCCAGGAACGCGAGCTGTTGTCCATCATGAACGACTTAGCGGAGGCTGATTATAAAATGAAGACCGGCCAAGCCGATAAGGCGATCACGCTTGAGCTGCTGCTTTTAAAAATCAGATCATAAAAAAGGTGGCAGAAACCCTGCCACCTTTTTTATACGAAAAAACACGCACAAAAAAAACGATCCAATTGGATCGTTTAATTTTTTGTCATTATGCGTTAAGAGCGTTAAGTCTTTTCGCTAAACGAGATTTTTTACGGGCTGCCGCATTTTTATGGATTAATCCTTTAGATGCAGCTTTGTCTAATTTCACAGCAGCTGTTAATAGAGCTTCTTTAGCAGCTTCAACGTTTTCACCAGCTAATGCAACTTCAGCATTTTTCACTGTAGTACGCATAGTTGATCTAACAGTAATGTTATGAACGCGTTTTTTGTCGTTGATTTTTACACGTTTAATAGCAGATTTAATGTTTGGCATTCCGTTCACCTCCTACAAAGAAATCGAGATTATATGAACTCGACTTTTCAAATCCATATCAAATAGCACAAGTGATATTCTATCAGACTGCTCATAAATATGCAATACTTCAGATTGAGAATCGAAAAGGAATTATAAAAGGAATTATAATTTCAGTAATAAATTCATCTCGTCATAATTCATTGTATCAAAAAAATGAATAATAAAAAAGCAAAAACGACAGAATGTTTAAGAGAGACCATAAAAATTACTAGATTAGATACAATTCAAACATCAGGAGGCCGTTATGGAAAATAATTTGGACCTTAGTGAATACGGAATTCGAACAGATTTGGCGATTGAAGCAAAGGAAATTGCCCTTGAACATAAAGGTGTCGTTGAGGAAGTGGATGTATCCCATATTGAAGGGGTCATTATTAAGGAAAAAGAAGTGGAAGATCTGAAGGTATCCTTAGTCGAGGTCACGGCTGAAGGGGAAAAAGAAATCGGTAAAAAACAGGGCAGCTATTTGACCATCGAAGTCCAGGGAATCCGCCAGCAGGATACGGATACTCAGCAACGGGTGGAAAAGGTGTTTGCCAATGAACTGGCGTACTTCTTGAAACGGAATAAAATCACCAAGGAAAGCAGTTGTTTAGTTGTCGGCCTTGGTAACTGGAATGTTACTCCCGATGCTCTGGGACCTGCAGTCGTTGAGAACCTTGTAGTCACAAGACATTTGTTCGAATTGCAGCCTGAGTCGGTCAAGGAGGGCTATCGGCCGGTCAGTGCGATCTCCCCTGGTGTGATGGGGATTACGGGAATCGAGACGAGTGACATCATAAAAGGAGTCATCGAAAAAAGTAACCCTGATTTCCTGATCGTCGTTGATGCATTGGCTGCCCGTTCGATTGATCGTGTGAATTCCACGATTCAAATTACGGATACAGGCATCCATCCAGGGTCTGGTGTTGGAAATAAACGAAAAGAATTGAGTCAGGCTACCCTGGGAGTTCCTGTTATAGCCATTGGAATACCTACTGTCGTGGATGCCGTATCGATAGCAAGCGATACGATTGATTATATCTTGAAGCACTTTGGCAAGGAAATGAATGAAGGGGACAGACCATCCCGTTCGTTGGCACCCGCTGGATTCAGTTTTGGAAAGCGGACAAAGCTGACCGAAGAGGATATGCCAGGTGAAAAGGAACGCCAAACTTTCTTGGGAATGATAGGTGTCCTCCCTGATGAAGAGAAACGGAAATTGATTTATGAGGTGCTTTCGCCACTTGGTCATAATTTAATGGTTACGCCCAAAGAAGTGGATGTTTTCATTGAAGATATGGCCAATTTGATAGCTAATGGATTAAATGCTGCCTTGCATAATTCAATAAATCAAGAAAATACGGGCTACTATACCCGTTAAATCATTTTCAGTGCCCAAAAATGGTGTTCTACCCTTTCTAGCAAAGTCATAGGTATTAATAGACAAGCTATAGAGAGGGTGGAAAGATGAAAAGAAGAAATTCCCCAGGAATCATAACAGCTATTCACGGATCAACAATAATAAAAACTTTTCTAGGTATTCTCGCCTTGCTTCTTTTTGTTTTTTCAGTCAGTGGTGTCATGACTTCCCTAAGACCGGAGTATCGGATATCTTCGAATTCCGTACATACTGTAGCCAACCAATTCTCGGGAAAAATGCTGTTCTCGATGCTGGCCAATGAAAACCACTATTTTTTTAATGCCCTGCCAGAAGGTAAGCAGGAATCGGTTATCACGAATCAATTGATAAAAGTCTCGACTAACATTTCATTGGAGGACCCGCGAAGTTTACTTGGCAGGGAACTTCCTGGCTTTTCGATTTTTGATAATGAGATCCTCGTGGCTGGTGAAGGAACGAATTATACGAATATGCCGTATGAATCCTCGCCGCCAGTAGACGTCCTGAATGAAGAAAGGGATGCATCCCTGCAAAACCTGGATGAGATTGAAGAACCGGAAAAAGGAGTGGCCAATCAGCCGAATCAAACGACCAATGGACGGAAAGTGGTCGAGATTTACCATAGCCATAACCGGGAATCGTATCTTCCTTATTTAAAAGGGGTGACCAATCCGGACCTAGCCTACCATTCTAAAATCAACATTACAAAACTCGGTGCACGAATGGTGGAGGACATGGCTGATAAAGGGATAGGATCATCGCTTGATAAAACGGATATTATGGGCAATTTGAATAATAAAGGATTGAATTATGCCAAATCCTATCAAGAGTCTCGTAAATCCGTTCAGACTGCGTTGGCTACCAACAAAGATCTAGAATATATCATTGATATCCATCGTGATTCTAAACGAAAAAATCATACGACCATTAACATTAACGGTAAAGATTATGCCAAGATTGCCTTCGTGGTCGGGGGCAATAACCCGAACTTCGAAAAAAATGCAGCGCTTGCCAATAAGCTTCATAAAGCTTTGGAGAAAAAATACCCTGGCATTTCACGAGGGGTTATGAAACAAGGCGGAGCGGGGAAGAATGGAGTATACAATCAGGATTTGTCAAGCAATGCCATGCTCTTGGAAATTGGCGGTGTTGATAATACTTTCGAGGAAATGTACTTAACCGTTGATGCCTTTACCGATGTTTTCAGTGAATTTTACTGGGATGCCAAAGCTGTTGATAAAACGACTGGGGAATCGGAATCGAAGTAAGTTGAAAGGAGTTCTCTATCATGGTTCGGTTTTGGTTGAAATGTACTGGGATTGTGCTCGTATTATTTTTAGGTGTTCTGATTGGGATGCAGCAAGCGAACGATGGGATGAAAAAAATGAAGGGGTATGAAGATCCCTCTTTGAATAGTGCATTCATTATTAACCAATCGGATCAAGGGGAGATGGAAGCGGATATTCTTGGCGAAAAAGTAACAAGTCATGATTTGGAGTCGAAAAAAGAAAAGCTTGAAGAAATGAAAGCCTTCAACTTTTTCTCATCGATCGGCAAAACGCTTGGAGATACGATATCAGGGGCCTTTCAAGCACTTATTGATATGATTTAGGTATGGAATAAGTTGAGTGTGCCCTATCAAAAGGTTGCATCCGAATCCGGAATGCAGCCTTTTTTTATCCTTTGCCCTACAATGATGCTTCTTTTGTAACTATTCTGTTGAATCTTGCATTTTCTATTGATATAATAAAAAATAGTGTATTGTGTCGACTAGTGGGAGTGAACGTCATGAATAGAGAAGAAAAATTAAAAAGACAATCAAAGATTCGTAACTTTTCCATCATCGCTCATATTGATCATGGAAAATCTACATTGGCGGATCGTATCATTGAAAAAACGAACGCAATGACTCAGCGTGAAATGAAGAGTCAACTGTTGGATTCCATGGATTTAGAGCGAGAGCGTGGAATTACGATTAAATTGAATGCGATTCAACTGAAATATAATGCGAAAGATGGCGAAGAATATATTTTCCATCTTATTGATACACCGGGACATGTCGATTTTACGTATGAAGTTTCACGAAGCCTTGCAGCGTGTGAAGGTGCTGTCCTTGTTGTCGATGCGGCACAGGGAATTGAGGCCCAAACGCTTGCAAACGTGTATTTAGCTTTGGACAACAACCTGGAAATCATCCCGGTCATCAATAAAATTGATTTGCCGAGTGCCGATCCGGAACGGGTACGTGGAGAAATCGAGGAAGTAATCGGATTGGATGCTTCCGATGCAGTTTTGGCTTCCGCTAAAGCGGGAATCGGAATCGAGGAGATTTTGGAGCAGGTCGTTGAATTGGTGCCAGCACCACAGGGAGATCCCGATGCCCCGTTCAAAGCGCTTATTTTCGATTCACTGTTTGATGCGTACCGCGGTGTGGTTGCCTATATCCGTGTTGTTGAGGGTTCCATTAAAGTGGGCGACAAAATCAAAATGATGTCCACTGGCAAGGAATTTGATGTAACCGAATTGGGTGTCTTCAATCCGAAAACCCAGCTTTTGGATGAACTTAACGTCGGTGATGTAGGTTTCCTTACTGCCGCCATTAAAAACGTTGGTGATACGACTGTTGGTGATACGATTACCAGTGCCGTGAATAGTGCGACAGTGCCATTGCCGGGTTACCGGAAGATGAATCCGATGGTATATTGCGGTTTATACCCAATTGACGCATCGAAATTCAATGATTTAAGGGATGCATTAGAGAAGTTGGAATTGAACGATTCAGCGTTACAGTTCGAAGCGGAATCATCGCAAGCATTGGGCTTCGGTTTCCGTTGCGGATTCCTTGGACTCCTTCATATGGAAATAATCCAGGAACGGATTGAACGTGAATTCAAAATTGATCTGATCACCACTGCGCCGAGTGTTATTTATGATGTGATCCTGACAGACGGAACGGTCCTGAAAGTAGATAACCCTTCCAATATGCCGGATGCTCAAAAGATTGAACGAGTCGAGGAGCCATATGTCAAAGCAACGATGATGGCACCGACAGAGTTCGTCGGAACGATCATGGAAATCTGTCAAAATAAACGCGGTAACTTCATTGATATGGAATATATCGATGAGACTCGTGTGAGCATTCATTATGAAATACCATTATCGGAAATCGTTTATGATTTCTTCGATCAGTTGAAATCCAATACTAGAGGCTATGCTTCATTCGATTATGAGTTGATCGGCTACAAACCGTCCAAGCTTGTGAAGATGGATATCTTACTGAACGCTGAAACTGTGGATGCGTTGAGTTTCATCGTTCATAAGGACTTTGCTTATGAACGCGGTAAAGTCATTGTTGAAAAATTGAAGAAATTGATTCCAAGACAACAATTTGAAGTGCCGATCCAAGCAGCGATCGGGCAAAAGATCGTGGCCCGTTCTTCGATTAGTGCAATGCGCAAAAACGTATTGGCTAAATGTTACGGCGGCGATATTTCCCGTAAACGTAAGTTGCTCGAAAAACAGAAAGAAGGTAAAAAGCGGATGAAACAGGTAGGTTCCGTTGAAGTGCCGCAAGAAGCTTTCATGGCTGTTTTGAAAATGGATGATACGACACCGAAAAAATAAATAAAATAAACGATAGATAGAAAAAAGAGGGTAGAGGAGATCTAGCCTCTTTTTCTATCGACTCATTCGATTAAAAGGTTGTGAACACAATGATTAAAAGCGCCTACCTCCATATACCATTTTGTGAACATATTTGTCACTATTGTGATTTTAATAAAGTATTTTTACAGGGACAGCCGGTTGACGAATATTTACAGATGATGAAAAGGGAAATGGTGATGCAACTTTCCAAATACCCGACTGCAGGATTGGATACGGTATTCGTCGGTGGAGGGACACCGACCTCCCTAAATGAAAAGCAGCTTGCTTTTTTATGTGAAGCGATCAATGAAACCCTGCCATTTGATCCAACAAAGGCTGAATATACATTCGAAGCCAATCCAGGGGATCTTTCGCGAGAAAAACTCGAGATACTTTATCATTCAGGTGTCAATAGACTTAGCTTTGGAGTGCAAAGCTTCAATGATGAATTATTAAAGCGAATAGGCCGGACTCATCGGGCTTCTGAAGTATATGAAACGATTCATTTGGCTCAAGAAGTTGGCTTTACGAATATCAGCATCGATTTGATTTACGGATTGCCGGGACAAACTATGGAAGATTTCAATGACACGTTGGATAAAGCGATTGCCCTTCAATTGCCGCACTATTCCAGCTACTCATTGATCGTTGAGCCGAAAACGGTTTTTTATAATCAGATGCGAAGGGGTAAATTAAACCTGCCGCCGCAGGAGCTCGAGGCTTCGATGTACGAGAAGCTGATGGAAGAGATGGAGAAGCATGGACTGCATCAATATGAAATCAGTAATTTTGCCCGTGCTGGGTTTGAAAGCCGGCACAACCTGACATATTGGGATAATGTGGAGTATTATGGGATTGGTGCCGGTGCACATGGCTATACTGGAGGAAAAAGAGTGGCCAATCATGGACCGGTGAAGAAATATATCACACCATTGATGGCGAACCAGCTGCCTGTATTGGAGGAACGCCCAGTACCGCTTCATGAACGGATGGAAGAGGAGATGTTTTTGGGTCTCCGGAAAACGGAAGGAGTTTCATTGGAAACCTTCAAGAGTAAATTTTTTGTTGAAATGACGGAGATTTTCAGGAAACCGCTCGAAGAAGAATCGGCAAAGGGTCTCCTTAAGGTGGAAGGCGGGTTCGTGCGCTTGACGGAGCGGGGGAAACTGCTTGGAAATGAAGTGTTCCAATCATTTTTGGGCATTATTGATTCCGAGTGAAGTTAATCTATGTTATTTTACGAGTAATTAGCGGTTTTCATTGTTGACATCATAAGCTTCATTTGATAATTTATTAGTATATTAGCACTCGAAGAGACAGAGTGCTAACAGAGGTGATCATACATGCTAACTGATCGTCAATTATTGATTCTACAAGTGATAATCGAGGATTTTATCCATTCTGCCCAGCCAGTCGGGTCACGAAGCTTGTCGAAGAAAGAAGAAATTACGTTCAGCTCTGCCACAATTCGCAATGAAATGTCTGATCTTGAAGAAATGGGATTTTTAGAAAAAACCCATACTTCTTCCGGTAGGATTCCTTCTGAAAAAGGGTATAGATATTATGTGGATCATTTACTTTCTCCTCAAGCTCCGAAAAAGAATGAAATGAAGATATTAAAATCCGTTTTTGTAGAACGAATTTATGAATTGGAAAAGATCGTTCAGAAGTCAGCGAAAATACTTTCGGAACTGACGAATTATACGGCGATTGTACTGGGGCCAAAAGTGAATGAGCATAAGCTGAAGAAAATCCAAATCATTCCTTTGAGCCCGGAAACGGCAATAGCCATCATTATTACTGATACAGGTCATGTGGAAAATCGAATGATTTCCTTACCGCCTTCTTTTGATATAAACGAAATTGAAAAGATGGTGAACATATTGAATTCCCGTTTGGTCGATGTTCCGCTAGTTGATCTAAAGGATAAGATCTACAAGGAAGTGGCTGTTCTTTTGAGCCGTCACATCCATAACTATGGATCGATGGTCTCTGTCCTGGCGGATACCCTGACGGACACAAAGCCCGAAAAAATATTTTTCGGCGGGAAAACGAATATGCTAAGGCAGCCTGAGTTCCATGATATTGCTAAAGTAAGCACGCTTTTATCGATGATTGAGCAGGAGCAGGGTTTTTATGAACTCATTACTCAAAATCCATCGGGCATCCACGTCAAGATTGGCCGTGAAAATCAAAACACAGTGCTCGATGACTGCAGTTTGATTACGGCAACATACTCAATCGGGCAGGAGCAAGTGGGCACATTAGCCATATTGGGTCCGACGAGAATGGAATATTCGCGAGTGATCAGTTTGCTTTCGTTTTTCTCGAAAGATTTAACGGCCCTAATGACAAAACTGTATCAAAAATAGTAGCAAAGGTAATATTGTTAAGGTGGCGGAGGTCATATTCCGCAGCCTGACCTATTACTTTAGCATAAATTGTATAACCCTTTTAGGGAGGTGAGATTGTGACAGAAAATAAAAATGAAGAAAAAACATTGGAAAATGAAACAATCGAGGAAAGCGCTGCAGAAGCAGTTTTCGCTGAAGAAGAAACTCCAGCAGAACAAAACCAGGAGGAAACTCCGGTTGAAAAAGATGAACTTCAATTGGCTCATGAAAAGATTGCTGAGCTTCAGGCAAAAATCGAAGAAATGGATAACCGTTATCTTCGTCTGCAGGCCGATTTTGATAATTCAAGACGCCGTGCCAAGCTTGATATGGAGGCGGCTCAAAAATATAGAGTTCAAAGTATTGCCAGTGATTTAGTGGAAGCTCTTGATAATTTTGAAAGAGCTACAAAAATCGAAGCGGAAAATGAACAGACGAAATCCCTGCTTCAAGGCATGGAAATGGTCTACAAAGCGATTACTGATGCATTGACTAAAGAAGGCATCGAACCGATCAGTTCGGTTGGTGAAGAGTTCGATCCGCGTTTGCATCAAGCGGTCATGCAAGTTCAAGATGAAAACTTCGGTTCTAACATCGTCGTCGAGGAATTCCAAAAAGGATACCTTCTAAAAGACCGTGTGATTCGACCTGCAATGGTTAAAGTGAACGAATAAGATTTTTACATATAAAAAATTGGGAGGTAGTGAAACTATGAGCAAGATTATAGGTATTGACTTAGGTACAACAAACTCTTGTGTATCTGTACTTGAAGGCGGGGAACCAAAAGTAATCCCGAATCCAGAAGGAAACCGTACAACACCATCCGTAGTGGCATTCAAAAATGGAGAAAGACAAGTAGGGGAAGTGGCAAAACGCCAAGCGATTACAAACCCTAACACAATCATTTCCATTAAACGCCATATGGGTACCGACCATAAAGAAGTAATTGAAGGAAAAGAATACTCACCTCAGGAAGTTTCTGCAATCATCCTTCAATACTTAAAATCATACGCTGAAGAGTATCTTGGCGAAAAAGTTACAAAAGCGGTTATCACTGTACCTGCTTACTTCAATGATGCAGAACGTCAAGCAACTAAGGATGCTGGTCAAATTGCTGGTCTTGAAGTGGAACGTATCATCAACGAACCTACAGCTGCAGCACTTGCATACGGTTTGGATAAAACGGAAGAAGATCAAACGATCCTTGTATTCGACCTTGGCGGCGGTACATTCGACGTATCGATCATGGAACTTGGAGATGGCGTTTTCGAAGTTAAGTCCACAGCCGGTGACAACCGTCTAGGTGGAGATGATTTCGACCAAGTCATCATCGATTACCTAGTTGAAGCATTCAAGAAAGAAAATGGAATTGACCTTTCAAAAGATAAAATGGCGGTACAACGTTTGAAAGATGCAGCTGAAAAAGCGAAAAAAGATCTTTCCGGTGTAACTTCAACTCAAATTTCCTTGCCATTCATCACAGCTGGGGATGCTGGCCCGCTTCACTTGGACGTAACGATGACTAGAGCAAAATTCGATGAGCTTTCTTCAGGTCTTGTTGAGCGTACTATGGGACCAACTCGTCAAGCATTGAAAGATGCTGGCCTTTCAGCGTCTGAAATTGACAAAGTAATCCTTGTTGGTGGATCTACACGTATTCCTGCGGTTGTTGAAGCGATCAAAAAGGAAATCGGTCAAGAACCAAGCAAAGGTGTAAACCCTGATGAAGTAGTGGCTATGGGTGCTGCAATTCAAGGTGGCGTATTAACAGGAGATGTTAAAGACGTTGTCCTTCTGGATGTAACTCCACTTTCACTTGGGATTGAAACGATGGGCGGAGTGTTCACGAAACTGATTGACCGTAATACTACGATTCCAACTAGTAAATCACAAGTATTCTCGACAGCGGCTGATAACCAAACAGCAGTTGATATCCATGTTCTTCAAGGTGAACGTCCAATGTCAGCGGATAACAAAACGCTCGGTCGTTTCCAATTGAGTGACATTCCACCTGCACCGCGTGGAATTCCGCAAGTTGAAGTGACATTCGATATCGATAAAAATGGTATCGTGAACGTTCGTGCGAAAGATCTTGGCACGAACAAAGAACAAGCGATCACCATCAAATCATCTTCAGGACTTTCTGATGAAGAGATCGAACGCATGGTACGTGAAGCGGAAGAAAATGCCGATAGCGATAAACAACGTAAAGAAGAAGTTGAACTTCGTAACGAAGCTGATCAATTAGTCTTCCAAACGGAAAAAACGCTTAAAGATCTAGAAGGTAAAGTGGACGAAGCTGAAGTAACAAAAGCAAATGAAGCGAAGGACGAACTGAAAGCTGCAATCGAGAAAAATGAGCTTGAAGAAATCCGCGTGAAAAAAGATGCACTTAATGAAATCGTTCAAGCTTTGACAATGAAGCTTTATGAAGAAGCGGCAAAAGCTCAGCAAGCTGGCGAAGCCGGTGCTGGCGAATCTGCTAAAGACGATAATGTCGTTGATGCAGAATACACGGAAGTTAACGAAGAAGAGAAAAAATAAAAAGTGACCCAATCGGGACACTGATAAATATTGGGCAGTTCATTTCTGCCTGCCATTGTAGAAAAGTCAAAGTCAGGTTATCTTGACTTTGGCTTTTTTTACAGTGAAGGGAATCATTGTCAGGGAACAGGGCATCTGGTTTTCTTTTAATCTTACAATCGCTGTTGGGGAATCATGGGATTTTAGAAATAAATGTGTGCAATTTGGGGCTGGCATTACCAATTACAAAAAAGTGTTAAAGCCTGTTTGTACTTTTCTAGTTGATTATTATCTTCGTTCAGTGATAATATTACCTTTATGTGAATCGAATCGGGAGTGGATTTTAGATATGAGTAAACGCGATTATTATGAGGTGTTAGGCCTTTCGAAGAGTGCTTCGAAGGATGAAATCAAAAAAGCGTATCGAAAGCTCTCCAAACAATATCACCCTGATATTAATAAAGCGGACGATGCTGCGGATAAATTCAAGGAAATCAAGGAAGCTTACGAAGTATTGAGTGACGAACAGAAAAAGGCCCATTATGACCAATTCGGACATACAGATCCAAATCAGGGCTTTGGTGGTCAGGACTTTGGTGGTTTCGGCGGTTTTGAAGATATTTTCAGTAGCTTCTTTGGTGGCGGCGGACGTAGGAGAGATCCTAATGCACCGCGTCAAGGGGCGGATTTACAGTATACGATGACGCTTTCTTTTGAAGAGGCTGCATTTGGAAAAGATACTGAAATCGAAATTCCGCGTGAAGAGAATTGTGATACATGTAAAGGATCCGGTGCCAAACCAGGCACAAAAGTGGAAAATTGTTCACATTGTCATGGAACCGGTCAATTGAATGTTGAACAAAACACAGCGTTCGGAAGGATTGTGAACCGGAGAGCATGTCACCATTGTCAAGGAACAGGAAAAATCATTCCTAATAAATGCTCAACATGTGGCGGTGACGGAAAAGTCCAAAAACGTAAAAAGATCCAAGTTAAGGTGCCAGCCGGAATTGATGATGGTCAGCAATTGCGTGTAACCGGCCAAGGAGAGCCAGGAATCAATGGCGGTCCAGCTGGAGACCTGTATGTTGTCTTCCATGTACGCAGCCATGAATTCTTTGAGCGGGATGGCGATGATATCTATTGTGAAATGCCGGTTACTTTCGCTCAGGCAGCATTAGGCGATGAAATAGAAGTTCCGACCCTTCATGGAAAAGTGAAGCTGAAGATCCCTGCCGGTACACAAACAAGCACGCGTTTCCGTTTAAAAGGCAAAGGTGTTCCTAACGTCAGAGGATATGGCCAAGGAGATCAGCATGTGGTCGTATTAGTGGTAACGCCTAAAAAATTAACGGAAAAACAAAAGGATCTGCTTCGTGAGTTCAGCGATATCAGCGGACAAGGTATAGATGAACAAGAAGATGGCTTTTTCTCAAAAGTGAAACGTGCATTTAAAGATAGGTGAATAAAAGTAAAAGAACAAATTGGGAGTTGGTAGATTATGAAGTGGTCTGAATTTGCAATCCAAACAACGAATGAAGCGGTTGAACCTGTTTCTAATATTCTTCATGAGGCAGGTGCGAGTGGTGTTGTCATTGAGGATCCTCTAGAATTAGTCAAGGAACGCGAAAATGTTTTTGGCGAAATCTACCACTTAAACCCAGATGATTATCCGGATGAGGGTGTAGTCATTAAGGCTTATCTTCCCGTAAACAGCTTTCTTGGTGAAACCGTTGATGCTATTAAGGAATCAATCAATAATCTCCACCTTTTTGATATAGACCTTGGGAAGAATGTTGTTTCAATTAGTGAAGTGAATGAAGAAGAGTGGGCGACGGCTTGGAAAAAATATTATAATCCCGTCAAGATATCCGAACGTTTTACCATCGTGCCAACATGGGAAGATTACACTCCAGTAAGCAGTGACGAACTGATCATCGAACTTGATCCAGGCATGGCCTTCGGAACAGGTACACACCCGACAACGGTCATGTGCATCCAAGCGCTGGAACGTACAGTGCGGCCTGGGGATTTAGTCGTTGATGTAGGAACGGGTTCTGGTGTTCTAAGCATTGCTGCTGCATTATTGGACGCAAAACGAATCCAGTCCCTTGATTTGGATGAAGTGGCTGTACAGTCAGCTATACAGAATGTGGAACTTAATAACGTGCAGGATAAAGTGTCCGTTTCAAAAGGTAACTTGCTGGATGGTGTAAATGAACAAGCGGATGTCGTCGTGGCTAATATTCTTGCCGAAGTGATCATGAGCTTTACGGATGATGTAGCGAAAGTCGTCAAACCGGGCGGATATTTTATAGCTTCTGGAATCATTCAACCTAAGAAACAAGATGTGAAGGATGCGATTACGGGATCTGGCTTCACCATTTCCGAAACCATCTTGATGGAAGATTGGGTAGCGATAATCGCGAAAAGAAATGATTAATTGAAAAAAGTTACTCTGATTATCGGGTATTTTGATAGTCAGAGTACCTTTTTTTAGCTTGAATCTTTGCATGGCTTGCATTCGGGTAATAAGCCTCTGACTGTTAGCCTGTAAGTTTTTAGACTAGACGAAGTGGGTGGCAGTGTGCAACGGTATTTTCTTAACGAAGAAGACATCAATGGAAACACGGTGACGATATCAGGCGATGATTTTCATCATATCGCCAGGGTCATGAGGATGGGACCAGGGGAGCGGATCATTACGGTGAAAGGCAATGGTATGACAGCTGTCACGGAAATTTCGGAAATTAGTGATGATGCTGTTATAGGGACCGTTATCGAATGGAAGAATGAAGAAAAGGAACTTCCTGTGAGGGTTGTGATTGCGAGCGGTCTGCCTAAAGGGGATAAATTGGAATATATCGTTCAAAAGGGTACGGAACTGGGTGCCTTTGAATTTATCCCTTTTATTGCGGCTCGTTCGGTGGTAAAATGGGACCACAAAAAGGTAGGTAAGAAATTGGAGAGGCTCCAGAAGATTTCAAAAGAGGCGGCTGAACAATCTCACCGCACAGTTATCCCTGCCATCAAGGAACCGATGACGGCAGTTCAGCTAGCTGGGTATGCTTCCGGATTCGATCATAAATTAATCGCTTTTGAAGAAGAGGCAAAACGTGGGGAAACTTCTGTACTCGCATCTGTCTTGAAAGATATCACCCCAGGGCAATCGATCTTATTCGTGTTTGGTCCTGAAGGTGGGTTAGCAGATAAGGAAATTGAAAAACTGACTGATGCCGGTTTTGTGGCTTGCGGTCTTGGACCAAGGATATTAAGAACTGAAACAGCACCTTTATATGCACTTTCCGCTGTTTCTTATCATGTAGAACTTTTGAGGTGATGAAAAATGGCAACGGTCGCTTTCCATACATTAGGCTGTAAAGTGAATCATTATGAAACAGAGGCTATTTGGCAATTATTCAAAACTGGGGGATATGATCGTGTTGAGTTTGAAAACACATCAGATGTATATGTCATCAACACATGCACGGTGACAAACACTGGCGATAAAAAAAGCCGTCAGGTCATCCGTCGTGCCATTCGTAAGAATCCGAATGCCGTCATAGCGGTAACGGGATGCTACGCTCAGACATCGCCAGCAGAAATCATGGCCATACCAGGTGTGGATATTGTTGTAGGAACACAGGACAGGGTTAAACTGCTTGATTACATCGAGCAATTCAAGGTTGAACGTGAACCAATCAATGCTGTAGGAAATATCATGAAAAACCGTGTCTACGAAGAGTTGGATGTACCTGCTTTTACAGACCGTACACGTGCTTCATTAAAGATTCAGGAAGGGTGCAATAATTTCTGCACTTTCTGCATCATCCCTTGGGCTCGTGGATTAATGCGTTCGCGCGACCCAAAGGAAGTCGTTCACCAAGCTGAACAGCTTGTCGAGGCAGGATATAAAGAACTAGTCTTGACCGGAATTCATACTGGTGGCTATGGAGACGATTTGAAGGACTATAATTTGGCGATGCTGCTGCGGGACCTGGAAAAAATCGATGGGCTGAAGCGCATCCGTATTTCATCCATTGAAGCCAGCCAAATTACAGATGAGATCATTGAAGTGCTGACGAAATCAAAAAAAGTCGTACGTCATTTGCATATTCCAATCCAATCGGGTTCCGATACGGTTTTAAAACGGATGAGACGTAAATATACGATGGATTTCTTCGGTGATCGAATCGAAAAGTTAAAAATTGCACTTCCGGGTCTTGCTGTTACTTCTGATGTCATCGTAGGTTTCCCGGGTGAAACCGAAGAAGAATTCATGGAGACATATAACTTTATAGAAAAATATAAATTCTCCGAACTCCATGTCTTCCCTTATTCAAAACGGACAGGGACTCCGGCTGCGCGTATGGAAGATCAAGTGGATGAAGAAGTCAAAAATGAACGCGTCCACCGTCTTATCGCTTTGTCGGACCAGCTGGCAAAAGAGTATGCATCACGATTTGAGGGGGAAGTTCTTGAAGTCATTCCTGAAACGAAGTTGGAAAATGGCCTTTATGAAGGATACTCCGATAATTATATGAAAATCGTCTTCCCAGCTTCGGATGAGATGGTCGGTGAAATCGTAAAAGTGAAGATTACAAAGTCTGGCTATCCATTTAGTGAAGGTCAGTTCGTGACGGTCGTGAAGGATTTTCCGTTGCAACAAGTTTCCAATATTTAAGACAGCAGTTTTTCTGCTGTCTTTTTTTTTATCCTCTGCTTGCGTGTTTCTTGGTACATTCGGGTAAAGACTATATATATCGTCAAATTGGATAAACTATGGTATCATGAGAGGTACGTACAACTAGTTATAGATTGTTTTGAGGAGGATTATTAATGTCACAAAATGTAGCAGGTTTAATTGACCACACGTTATTAAAAGCAGATGCAACCAAAGATCAAATTAAGGTATTATGCGAAGAAGCGAGAGAATATAACTTTGCTTCCGTATGCGTAAACCCGACTTGGGTTAAGTATGCAAGCGAACTTTTGGAAGGTTCAGATGTAAAAGTTTGTACGGTTATCGGGTTCCCTCTAGGTGCAACCACACCGGAAACCAAAGCTTTTGAAACGAAAGATGCCATCAGCAATGGCGCCCACGAAGTCGATATGGTGATTAATATCGGCGCATTGAAGGACAAGGATAATGAGTTGGTAGAGCGGGATATCCGTGCTGTGGTAGCTGCATCCACTGGTAAAGCTCTATCGAAAGTAATCATTGAAACCGCTCTATTGACTGAGGAAGAAAAAGTCCGTGCTTGTGAACTTGCAGTAAAAGCGGGAACGGATTATGTTAAAACATCAACTGGTTTTTCGACCGGCGGTGCGACTGTTGAAGATATCGCGCTAATGAGAAAAACGGTTGGTCCCGATATCGGTGTCAAAGCTTCAGGCGGAGTCCGCAACACGGCTGATGCCCAGAACGTGATTGAAGCTGGTGCAACAAGAATTGGAGCGAGTGCAGGTGTCTCCATCGTAAAGGGCTTAACGGCTGATTCGGATTATTGATATTGTATGGGGCTGTATAATAAGTCCTTAAAATAAAACAGGCGGAGAAAAATAATTTATTTTTCTCCGCCTGTTTTTTATTTCTTTAATATCTACCGAAAACAGCTGGAGGATGACAGCCATTTAAATATAAACCATTGCCACGATTCAAAACTCCGTTCGGACTATAACATTTAGTTTCTCCGAAGCGAAAAGCGACGAAAAGACCAATTGCCCTTGATTTGAACAAAAATGCTCTCTATCTCGATTTTTATCTTGCTTAGAATTTGCGTCTTGATTCAGAATAAACGTTTACTTTTGCCTTCGCTTTAATTCTCCATTAATTGATTGAAATGTAACTGGCGAATTCACAAGTGGACGCCTCTGAGCTTTTCGTTCCTTGACAATCCTTTTCATGTTGAAGGCGTTGGTATCTTTGTTACTTTCTCTATTAGCACTTCTCTTGTTGCAAAAAATTTCTTCAGAAGTTAAAGGGTATGTTTTTGTATAGTGAACAAAGATCGTGTCCGTTTACTGGTGATGTAATCGAATCTGTTGGTATATTCCGGTCGTCCAAGAAATATCTCCAATATATTGGTTTTTCTGATTTCTTCGATAAAAAAAGAGGACCTGTACCATTTTTGAATTTGTACTGTTCATTTTTGGAACCTATAAATTCAAAAAAAAGTTTATTGTGGATTTAATAGATATTAGGGGGTAACAAGGGGAGTAAACGTGCTTATATTAAATACATAAACAGGGGGAGGAAAATGAAAAAACGGGTTTTTAATTTACTTTTATCAATAACATTAGCTTTTTCTTTAATTGGCGTTTCAATGGCTGCACCTCAAAAAGCAGATGCATGTTACCCAGCATACAAATGTATGTCCAGATCTTCTTTACCCACAAGTTATAAATTAATGTTTAGTAATACAGATAGATCAAAAGGGGTTTTCATTGGTATAACGGCAGTTAGTGCTGGTGGTCTAATTCCTGGAGTTGGTATACCTTCCTTTCTTACTGCAACTGCATTGGGTGTGAAAGAATTATACGGATACGCATCTTATAAATCTTACGTGAAAAGGAATACGAAATCTGGTAAGATTGGAATTATTAAAACAGTGCACTATAAGGAAAAGAATTATAAAGGAAAAACTAAAACTACTTACGATGAGTGGTGAAATACATGATAAAATTTTGGGTATATAATACTTTAATAACCGTTTTATTTATAATGGCAGTAACTGTTTTTTATCTAACATCTTTCTCTAATAAAGGTTTGATCGTTTTGATATTAGCTGCTGTTATATTAAGTGGTTTGAGCTTATTAAACCATAAAACTAATTATAAAAAGATTAGCTAAAAAACCTCTGGTAATCGTTTACCACCCTCGATATCTGTAGCGGTTAGTTTATGTCTATCTTCTTCGAGGCTGTCCCATTGTCAGTTTCTAATGACTTTTGGGACAGTCCTTTATTTTTTTATATGTGGCCGATGTGCCAAAAGAATGAAATTGGAGAATTGGCGTGCGAAAGGCAAGACAGCCAAAGAAGTCAAGATATTGAAAATGACACTCGCATGGGCGAGCTGTGTCCCCTTGTTTTCGGTGAAAAAGGCAGCCGTTCGTTCCAGGGTGTCCACAAAAGGCAGGAATGCGGCAACCCCGATGACGTTTAGCCAAATATGTGCATAAGCCGTGAAGGCGGCTTGTCTCCCAGACCCGATGCTGGCCATGTATCCGGTGATGCAAGTCCCAATATTGGATCCGAGCATGATGATGATTGCGGAAGCGACGGATAACTCCCCATTCATCAAAAAGCTCATGGCTATCCCGATGGTTGCTGAACTGGAATGAATGAGTGCCGTCAATAATATTCCGGCCAATAGGGCATAAATCATATGGCCCTCTATGTAATGGATGAGCGTCTGTATGGATGGATAGGCAGCAATCGGTGTCGAAAGCGTTTTAAAACCACTCATTGCCGCGAAGATGGCAGAGATTCCGATCAGGGACATCCCTAAGCTTCTCGGTAATACTTTAGGCATGAAGCAAAGGAAAGCGCCGCTGACAACTCCGGGAATGATCCAACGATCCAAAGAGAAGGTCATGAACTCTGCTGTAAAGGTGGATCCGATATTTGTTCCAAGAATAATCCCGATTGTTTGCGGGAATGTTAAGCTTCCTGCAGAAACGAGGCCGACCGTCATGACCATGACCGCCGAGCTGCTTTGCAGGATCCCCGTAAAGATGGTTCCGGCCATGAAACCTTTCCATGGCTTATCCGTTACCTTTAATAGAAAAGTCTTTAATGCTGCACCGGACATATTGAACAGTCCGATCCGTAAAACTGACATACCTGCCAAAAATATCGCAATGAATAGCAGGAATAAAAATAGCTCAAACATAACAGTCACCCCTTAATAATCTTATGGTCCATTAAGAGGAGACATGCTATAAATTGGATTTCCATGCCGTTTAGAGAAAAGTTATGATAATAACATGAATAAATTCAAAATAAGTTTGATTTAATTGGTTGACCTGCTAAAGATGATATATTATAATTGTTTAGTACATGTATAACATGTTGACAACTTGAGTTAGTGTGTTGTTTTCGGAGGGAGGGAAAGAGATGTCTAAAACCGTCGTTCGTAAAAACGAATCGCTTGAAGATGCTCTTCGTCGTTTCAAACGTACTGTATCTAAAGCAGGATCGCTTCAGGAAGCTAGGAAGCGTGAATTTTATGAAAAACCAAGCGTAAAACGTAAGAAAAAGTCTGAAGCTGCTAGAAAACGTAAATTCTAAGAGAGGGTGGAAAGATGAGTCTTCTCGAGCGTTTAAATAATGATATGAAACAAGCGATGAAGAACAAGGAAAAGGACAAACTATCTGTTATTCGGATGCTGAAAGCTTCTATTCAAAACGAAGCTCTAAAGCAGAGACAAGATTTAACAGATGATGAAGAATTGACAGTGCTCTCTCGCGAATTAAAACAACGCAAAGACTCCCTCCAGGAGTTTGAAAACGCAGGTCGTTCCGATCTCGTGGATAAAGTCCGCACCGAACTAGTATACGTAGAGGCATATATGCCTGAGCAACTTTCAGAAGAAGAGATTTCTAATATTGTTAAACAAACGATTGAAGAAGTCAATGCAACATCCAAAGCAGATATGGGGAGAGTTATGGGAGCTTTAATGCCTAAAGTTAAAGGTAAAGCGGATGGTTCTCTAGTAAACAAATTAGTACAACAACATCTATCTTGAACTCGAAACTTAAAACTCGAAACCTAACCGCAGGCAATTGCCTGTGGTTTTTGTGTATTTCATGGTTTTATGCGTATATTATTGAAGCAAAGTCCAAGATAATATGGGGTACTTTCAATTTTATTTGCTTTTTTTGAAACCTTTTTCATATACATACGTAATAACTAAAGAACAGAGTAAAGGGTTGCTTCATTTGCTCCTTATTCGAATTTTAGTTGCGGCCTGAATTTTACTGGTAAGTATCTTCATGAAATTGGAGGCACTTACAGCGTTTAATACGGGAAAGGGGGCGTTCCGTTGAAAATTTGGCGTTATTTATCTGTACTCCTGTTTGGATTGCTGTTCACCATGTCTTCATTTGGGGTATCGTCGGTTTCTGCAAAAGAAAAGATCGTTTACCATGTTCCAATTGAAGAAACGGTGGAAAAGGGGCTCTCGGCCTTTTTGGAACGTGCGCTGACCACTGCTGAAGCAGCTGATGCAGATCTTGTCGTATTCGAAGTGAATACCCCTGGAGGTGCTGTGGATGCGGCAGGGGAAATCGCAAAGTTACTGTCCGATTCACCAATTAAGACAGTTGCCTACGTCAATAACAGGGCATTATCTGCAGGTGCATATATTTCTCTAAGTGCAGATGAGATCTATATGGTACCAAGTGCTACCATGGGATCGGCGGCTGTCATTGATTCAACAGGGAACGCTGCAGGTAAGAAAGCGCAATCTTATTGGCTGGCTGCCATGAAGACTGCTGCAGAACAAAATGGACGCGATCCCATTTTCGCTCAGGCGATGGCGGATGATGACATCGATCTTCCCGAATATGGAGCGGAAAGAGGAAAGTTGCTGACATTTACAGCTGAACAGGCAAAAAAGGCTGGATATAGTGAAGGCACTGTCTCTGGGAAAGCGGAGCTGTATAGTATACTTGGGGTCGAGGATGCCGATATTCGGTCAATCGAAGAAAGCTTTCCTGAGAAACTTGCCCGCTTTTTGACCAATCCGATCGTCGTTCCCATTTTATTGACGATAGCGGGAATCGGGATTGTGATGGAATTGTTTTCACCTGGTTTTGGAATTCCAGGGGTAATTGGGATCTCAAGTCTCGTTTTATTCTTCTATGGCCATCTTGTCGCTGGTATCACCGGGTACGAATCGTTAGCTATGTTCATCATTGGGGTCATTCTCGTTCTAATTGAGTTTTTTCTCCCAGGGGGGATTATCGGACTGCTTGGATTTACAGCGATCGTGGGGAGTTTATTCCTCGCATCAGATGATCCTGTTCATATGACGATATCCTTGCTAATTGCGGTCACCGTATCCATTTTGGTATTCATCCTACTTGTAAAGGTGTTTGGAAAACAAATGAAATTTTTCAGGAAAATGATATTAACCGATGCAACAAAAACGGAACAAGGGTATGTCAGCAATCCGAATAGAGTTGATTTATTAGGTGTGGAAGGGAAGGCCATGACAGATTTGAGGCCTTCGGGAACAGCTTTGATCAAAGATGAAAGAGTGGATGTCGTGACTGAAGGAAGCTTTATTTCCAAAGGTTCGTCAATCATGATCGTTAAAGTTGAAGGATCTAGGGTGGTCGTCCGGGAAATTCCGGATTCGAATTAACATTAAAAGATACAGGAAGGATGAATCATTAAGTGATAACTTCAGGAACGATATTTATTGTACTGGCAGTGATTGCTGCCATCATCGTATTGGCAGTGTTTTTCACATTCGTACCAGTAATGTTATGGATTTCCGCTTTGGCGGCAGGAGTCAAAATCAGTATATTTACATTAGTTGGGATGAGGCTTCGCCGTGTTATACCAAGCAGGGTTGTTAATCCCCTTATCAAGGCCCATAAGGCTGGAATCAATGTTTCAACGAATCAATTGGAGAGCCATTACCTTGCAGGGGGTAATGTCGATCGCGTAGTGAATGCTTTAATTGCTGCAGAACGTGCCAATATCGTCTTACCTTTCGAACGGGGTGCAGCTATTGACCTGGCAGGTCGTGATGTTCTTCAAGCCGTTCAAATGAGCGTTAACCCGAAAGTGATCGAAACTCCGTTCATCTCTGGTGTAGCGATGAATGGGATTGAAGTAAAAGCGAAGGCAAGGATTACGGTTCGTGCCAATATTGAACGTCTAGTCGGTGGTGCCGGTGAAGAGACGATCATTGCCCGTGTAGGTGAAGGGATCGTATCGACGATCGGTGCTTCTAAAATGCATACGGATGTACTGGAGCATCCCGATTTGATTTCTAGAACGGTTTTATCAAAAGGGTTGGATTCTGGAACGGCATTCGAAATTCTTTCCATTGACATCGCTGAAGTGGATATCGGGAAAAATATCGGGGCCATATTACAGACGGATCAAGCCGAGGCAGATAAGAAAATAGCCCAGGCGAAGGCCGAAGAACGGCGTGCAATGGCTGTTGCACTTGAACAGGAAATGGTTGCCCGTGTTCAGGAAATGCGAGCGAAGGTTGTTCAGTCCGAAGCGGAAGTTCCGTTGGCCATGGCCGATGCACTGAAAAGCGGGAATCTTGGAGTGATGGATTATATGAATATCCAAAATATCACGGCCGATACGGATATGCGCGGTTCCATCAGTAAAATATCCGAAAATCCAAAGGATAACAATAATATCAACAACAATAACAATAACAATAATAATTAGGTCAGGGAAGGGAGGTCTTTAAATGGGAGATTTTATTGATTTCTTTCTCAAGAACCCATTCCTTATCGTTGTCTTGATCGGTATCTTAACGTCCATGTTAGGAAAGAAAAAGCAGCAAAATGATGATCCAAACACGCCTCCGAAAAAGAAATGGCAGGAGGTCATGCGGGAGCTTCAGGGCGAAATGTCACAAGGGGAACAGCAGCAAAGGCCTGCCCCTGCTCCCGTAAGGAAAGTAGATCAGCAGGCAACACAGGCTTTTGAAGTAATCGATGAGACGAAGAACGAAGCGAACAAAAGGATTGCGGAGCTTAGACGGCTTCAGCAGAAGTACGATCAAGAGCGTTTATATCAAAAAGCGAAGGCAGATCAAATTACATCAGCGATATCTGATAATAACAGTCCGGTCTATCGCAAAGGACCGTCTTTTGGGAAAAAGCAGCTGATTGATGGCATCATCATGTCAGAAGTGCTGGGACCGCCAAGGGCGAAGCGAAGTCTTCAGCGGTCCAGAAGGTAATTCGGCACCCCGGGCCTTTTTCAGCCTGTCCTTGATGCATGAAAAAAATAGACTTTCATTCCCTTATAATTTTGTGCTAGAACCCTCTTTCATTTCATACATTGAGATGAAAGGGGGTTCTTTTTTATGGCACGCAATTGGGGAAAAAAAGTGAAACAGCTTATGACCAAAACAATGGACCTTCCGCAAGATGTCATGATGGACCTGCCGCGAATTACTATGATCGGTCAATTACATATTTATATTGAAAACCATCGTGGCTTATTGGCTTTTACAGACAGCGAAGTACGATTGATGCTGAAAAATGGGCAGTTGCTGATAAAGGGAAACGCCTTTGTCATAAAGACGATTTTGCCGGAAGAAATCATGCTCGAAGGCAAAATTGACAAGGTTTATTTTATCAATGAATGATCCCGGGAGGTCTCCATGAAAAACCAATGGACAAACTATTATACAGGCTATGTAAAAGTGAAAGCTTATGGCAAAGGTGCAGAACGGCTGATAAATATGCTGACGAGAAGGGGGCTTCATATCTGGGAAGTGAAGCGCGTCGGCAGCGAGGCCCTGATTTTCCATATGGATGTCAGGGATATCCCTAAACTCCGTCAGGTCATGCGAAAGAGCGATTGTAAAGTAAAGTTCATGCAGGGAAAGGGTTTCCCTTTCCTAATGAAGAGGATTATGAAAAACAGCGGGTTTTTAGTGGGTCTGATCGCTTTCCTGCTTTGCATATTTGTACTTTCCAATATGGTATGGGGCATCGAGGTGCAAGATGCCAAGCCAGCAACCGAGCATGCCATCCGAAAAGAATTGGACAAGATGGGTGTGAAGATCGGTAAAGTGCAATTCTTTGTTGATGATGTGGATACGATTCAGCGTAAGCTGTCGGACCGGATTGGTGCATTGACATGGGTAGGGGTAGAGCTAAAGGGAACGACATACCATTTCCGGGTGGTTGAAAAACGGCAGCCTAAAGAGGTCGAGAAAACATCTCCACAAAATTTGGTGGCTTCCAAAAAAGCGATCATCACTGATATGTTCGTTGAAAAAGGACAATCTATAGTTAATGTGAATGATTATGTAGGAAAAGGACAGCTTCTTGTTTCAGGACTTATTGGAAAAGAGGACAAACAGGAAATTGTATCAGCACAGGGAGTAATAAAAGGGAAAACGTGGTATAAAGCGAAAGTGGATGTGCCGTTAAAAACTAAGTTTTCTGTTTTTAACGGAAATGAAACGAGCAGGCACTTTTTGAAAATGGGGGACTTCTCCCTGCCTGTTTGGGGATTCAAGGACCCAGGTTATGAAAAACAGGTAAAAGAAACGACAGTGAGGCCGTTTCACTTTCTTCAATGGGAACTGCCCATTTCCTATAAACAGGTGACCTTAAGGAGCAAGGAAGATATAGTTCGAAGTTATACGGAGGAAGAGGCGGTGAAGGAAGGCAGGAAAATGGCTAAAGCGGAATTGAAAAAGCATTTAGACGAGGAAGATGAAATCGTCGAAGAAAAAATTTTGCACGAAAGCATGGAGAATGGTAAAGTTAAATTATCTATACATTACCAAGTTATTGAAGATATAGCGATTGGACAGCCAATCATTCAAGGAGACTAACGAATGGCAGATGATGTGAAAGTAATTAAGTTGGAAATAGAATCACCTAATGAAGCGATCGCTTTATTGGGCAATGGAGATTCAAATGTAAAAGTGCTTGAAGAGGAGCTTGGGATCTCCGTCATTACCCGGGGTGAAGCGGTGAGTGTTGCCGGGGATATCGAGCGGGTAACGATGGGGCAGGATATCCTTAAGGCACTATTGACAGTGATTAGAAAAGGAATTGCAATCAGTTCCAGAGATGTGCTTTATGCGATTGAATTGGCTAGGAAAGGCACATTGGAGTATTTCGGAGAATTATATGATGAGGAAATCGCTAAAACGGCTAAGGGGAAATCCATTAAAGTCAAAACTATCGGCCAGAGATACTATATCCAGGCAATAAAGAAACAAGACCTGGTATTTGGAATTGGGCCTGCCGGTACAGGGAAGACCTATCTTGCTGTGGTGATGGCAATCAATGCATTGAAAAATGGACATGTTAAACGGATCATCCTGACACGGCCTGCCGTCGAAGCGGGCGAAAGCCTCGGTTTTCTGCCTGGTGATCTGAAAGAAAAGGTAGATCCTTATCTACGTCCGCTGTATGACGCTCTCCATGACCTTCTTGGGATGGAACAGACCCAAAGGATGATAGAACGCGGAACGATCGAAATAGCTCCTCTGGCTTATATGAGGGGCCGTACGCTTGAAGATGCCTTTGTCATATTGGATGAAGCCCAAAATACGACAGAAGCCCAAATGAAGATGTTTTTGACCCGGCTAGGTTTCGAATCGAAAATGGTTATTACGGGAGACCGGACCCAAATAGACCTTCCAAAAGGCATGAAGTCAGGTCTGGTCCGGGTAGAAGAGATTTTGAAGAATATTAAAGGCCTTTCCTTTGTTTATTTTGAACAAAGTGATGTAGTGAGGCATCCGCTTGTCGCCAAAATCATTACTGCTTACGAGCAGGCGAAGTCATAAGAAAAAATCCGCCATTTTCAATCGGCGGATTTTTCGTGATGTGTCGAAATGACCTATCATTTTGGTGAAAAAGTGGATATGGATCGAAAGAAGCTTTACATTTATTAATACGAGGTGAAAATTTATATGAAAACTGTTATGATTTTACATATCTAGAATAATAAACATCATTTTTTTTAGGAGGACCTTCCTTGAATCGTATCCAGAAATTTTTCACTCAAATAAAAGGGCTGTTGGTCCATCGTTTTTTTCAAGTGCTATTGTTTATCATACTTGGTTTGATAGCTTATGGGTTAATGTTCTCCAACGTAAAGCCGGAAAGGGTCCAGGTAGAGCTTTTTAAGCCTGCGGAACAAACAATCCGTTCAACCAAGACCGTGGAAGATACCTATAAGACGGAACAGGAAAAAGAAGAGATTTCAAAACAGGTGGCCGATGTTTATTCTTTAAAAAAAGAATATGCCAAAAATAAAGTCGACTTGATTTCATCCATTTTCGATTCAGCGATTGAGGTGAATAAAGAAACGGACCCCGATGAAGATCATAAAGAAGATGAGGGAAAAGAAGATAAAAAAGGGACCGTAAAGACGGATGCTCAAAAAGTTTCCATATTAAAAGAAAAATTGACCGATGAAGTCAATAAAGATATTGAGGAATCCGTTTTTCTTGCTTTAGTGCAGGCGGATGAAGATGAGTTGAAAATTGCGAAGGATTCAACCATTACTGCCGTGAATAATGTGATGAGCTCCCGGATCGCTGCCAGTGACGTTGAAAATGCCAAGAAAAAGGTTGTAGAGGAATTGGGCTATATGAGCATCAATAGCGATATGAAAAAAGCCTCCAATTCCCTTGCCCGTACGGCAATCATTCAGAATGTGTTTTTCGATAAGGACAAAACCGAGGAACAGCGAAGGAAAGCGGTCGAGAGCGTGGAGCCGATCAGGATCCTCCAAGGACAGATCATCGTTGAAGAAAATCAGTTAGTGGACAGGGATGTATATAGGCAGCTGGAATTGGCAGGCTTTTTAAATACCGAGTCTACCATCTACCCGTATATCGGCCTGCTGCTATTCATATTTCTGACCATTGCCGCTTTTTATTACTTTTTCCACTTTTCCATTTCAAAAAAGGACAACAAGTACAATCAGTTATTGATCTTCAGTCTTGTCTTTATCCTTTCAATGGCTACCATGAAAACGGTCAGCATTCTGGCAGACCTTAAAAATTCGAATTTGGAATACATTTTCCCGGGTGCCATGGCGGCGATGCTCATCAAGATATTATTGAATGATAAGTTAGCGGTAGCCATGATCATATTGTTAGGTTCGTATGGTACGATTATATTTAATGGTGATACACCTGGAAATCTGGATTTCTCGATGGGGCTTTATATCATTTTCGGGGGATTGACGGCAATCATCATCTTATCAAGACCCAATTTCAAATCAAAGGTGTTGGTAGCAGGGCTGCTATTGTCCTTAATCAATATCGCATTTGTTTTTTCTCTCATTTTTATTATGGACGGCCATTATACTAGAATGGAGTATTTATATTATGCTGCTGCTGCCATAGGTTCCGGAGTGGGTTCAGCCGTTTTGACAATGGGGCTGTTGCCGTTTTTCGAGGCTGGTTTCGGGATTTTATCATCTATTAAGCTTATCGAGCTTGCGAATCCCAATCATCCGTTACTGCGGAAGATCTTGATTGAGGCTCCTGGGACTTATCATCACAGTGTAATGGTCGCCAATTTGGCGGAATCTGCATGTGAAGCCATCGGGTCGAATGGATTGCTGGCAAGGGTCGGCAGTTATTATCATGATATCGGTAAAACGAAGCGGCCGCATTTCTTCATCGAAAACCAGATGAATGAGGAGAATCCGCATGATCGGCTCCAGCCGGAAACGAGCAGGGATATCATCATTGCCCATGCTGTAGATGGCGGGGAGATGCTGCGCAGTCAAAAATTCCCGAAAGAGATTGTGGATATTGCAGAGCAGCATCACGGGACCACTTTATTGAAATTTTTCTACCATAAGGCAAAAAAACAGGATGAAGCCACACTGGAAGCAGCTTACCGATACCCCGGGCCAAGGGCGATAATGAAGGAAGTAGCTGTCATAGGCATTGCCGATAGTGTGGAAGCTGCAGTGAGATCGATGCAGCACCCAACGCCAGAGAAAATTGAAGAACTGGTAAGTTTCATCATTCAGGATAGGATTCAAGATGGTCAATTTGATGAATGTGACATTACTATGAGAGAATTGAGTATCGTTAAGCATTCCTTATGTGAATCGCTGAATGGTATCTTCCACTCCAGGATTGAATATCCGGAGACGGATAAATTAGGACAGAAGGTGAAAGAATGATTTTAGCTATCGATTTAATGGATGAAACGAACGAAGTAACTGAAGAAGCCCAGCGACTTGTTGAAAGCATTTTGCAATTTGCTGCAAAAAATGAAAACATTGAAAAAGATACCGAGCTGTCTGTTACATTTGTAGACAATGAGAGAATTCGGGAAATCAATAAAGAATATCGTCACAAAGATTCAGCTACCGATGTCATTTCTTTTGCACTTGAAGAAATGGGAGAAGATGAAGTGGAAATTGTCGGGGCGGAAATGCCACGCATGTTAGGCGATATCATCATTTCAATTGAACGCACGAAAGAGCAGGCTGAAGAATATGGTCATTCTTTTGACCGTGAACTTGGATTTTTAGCGCTGCATGGTTTTCTTCATTTATTGGGATTCGACCACATGAATGAAGATGATGAAAAAGTGATGTTCACTAAACAAAAGGAGATCTTGGAAGAATATGGACTTTCAAGAGAAGGGTAAAAAAAGGTATCCTCTATTAAAAAGTTTCTCTTTTGCCTGTCAGGGAATTTTGGAGGCTGTTCGAACGGAACGCAATATTAAGATTCATTTCGCGTTAACGGCAATCGTCGTATTCTTTGGCTGGTACTTCTCGTTGAATGGGATGGAATGGCTTTTCATTTTGGCAGCCATTGCCGGTACGATTACGTTAGAGCTCGTTAATTCAGCGATTGAAAGGGTAGTTGACTTGGTGACGGATCAAATCCATCCCCTTGCCAAGCAGGCAAAAGATATTGCAGCCGGAGCTGTATTCATATATGCTATATTTTCTATAATAGTTGGATTGATTATCTTTTTGCCTAAGTTTGGCCTGTAGGTTGCCGAATGGTACTCAATTTGAAAGGAAGATGTGAATTGAATACGAATGAATTGATTGTGGAAGCTAAAAAAGCAAGGGAAAAAGCATATGTGCCTTATTCCAAATTTAAAGTGGGGGCAGCCCTTTTAACCGCTGATGGGAAGGTCTATCATGGTTGTAATATAGAAAATGCTGCATACAGCATGTGTAATTGCGCCGAAAGGACCGCTTTATTCAGCGCTTATGCCCATGACGATAAAAAATTCACTAAACTTGCAGTCGTGGCAGATACCGATGGTCCCGTTTCTCCATGCGGGGCGTGCAGGCAGGTTATTTCAGAACTGTGCGAACAGGATATGCCGGTTGTTTTGACCAACTTAAATGGGGATATAAAAGAACTAACAGTAAAGGAATTGCTTCCAGGAGCTTTTTCACCGGAGGATTTAAATGGAAAAATTATTTGATGATACACAAGTAAAAGGTTACAAATCTGGTTTCATTTCGATTATTGGACGACCTAATGTTGGAAAAAGTACGTTTCTTAATCGTGTCATCGGTCAAAAGATCGCCATTATGAGTGATAAACCGCAAACTACAAGAAATAAGGTTCAGGGTGTACTAACACAAAACGATTCACAAATGATTTTCATTGATACACCCGGCATTCATAAACCAAAGCATAAGCTTGGTGACTTCATGATGAAAGTGGCAACGAATACATTGAAAGAAGTCGATTTGATTCTCTTCATGATCAATGCGACTGAAGGGTACGGACGCGGTGATGAGTTTATCATCGAAAAACTTCAATCCGTAAAAACGCCTGTTTTCCTGGTTGTAAACAAAATCGATGCGATGCATCCAGATGATTTACTTCCGATCATTGAGAAATACCAACAGCTTTACCCTTTTGCGGCAGTCGTTCCGATTTCTGCGCTTGAAGGAAATAACGTCGAGACATTGCTTGCACAAATCAAGGAACACTTGCCTGAAGGTCCCCAGTTTTATCCAGCCGATCAAGTGACCGATCACCCGGAACGTTTTATCATTTCCGAATTGGTCCGCGAGAAGGTGCTGCACCTGACACGTGAAGAAATTCCGCATTCAGTGGCTGTTGTCATCGATTCAATTAAAAAAATGGATAACAGCGATACAATTAATGTCATGGCGACGATCGTTGTCGAACGTGATTCACAAAAAGGCATCGTCATCGGAAAGCAAGGGAAAATGCTTAAAGAAGTCGGCAGCCGTGCCAGAGTGGACATCGAAAACTTATTGGGCTCGAAAGTTTTCTTGGAACTGTGGGTAAAGGTACAGAAGGATTGGCGTAACAAAGCCAGCCAGCTTCGTGATTATGGTTTCAATGAGAGCGAGTATTAATTAACAAAATTTACGCGTCATGAAAGTTTGGAAAACGGTCAAGCTAATCATATGGTCGGATATTCATATTGCTAGTTAAAAATGAAAGGTGGGCTTTATATGTTGGATTTTACCTGGGAATTATTTAGTGAAACAGGTAATGTGGACACCTATTTGCTGTTTAAGGAGATAGAAGTCGAGAGACAGGAAAGACACTTGGTATTGAATGATGAGCTAGCAGAAATTGATTTTCCTGTTTCATAGGTTAGTCTTGGCGAGCATGGGTGGTGTCTTGGTATGCTCCAAAAATGTGAGGGCATTGTCATAAGGCGAACTGCATATGGAGAAAATAACAAAATCATTACTATATATACCCGTGAGCTAGGAAAAATTGGCGTTATGGCGAGGGGAGCCAGTAAACCTAACAGCAGGCTTTCTGCCGTCACACAGCTTTTTTGCTCCGGGTATTTTCTTATAACCACATCAACCGGACTCGGAAGTCTTCAGCAAGGCGAAATGGTCGATTCACTCCGTTTCATTAGGGAGGATCTTTTTGCCACTGCTTATGCCTCGTATATTGTTGAATTGCTTGATAAAAGCGTCGAGGATAAGAAACCGAATCCATATTTGTATGAATTGCTTTCGCAAACCTTGCATTACATAAACGAGGAATATGACGCAGAGGTTTTGAAATTCATTTTTGAAATGAAGATGCTGCCCGTCAATGGGATTAACCCAGTGCTGAATCAGTGTGCCGTATGTGGTGAAACGGAAGGGGAATTCTCCTTTTCGCTTCGGGAAGCGGGCTTTATCTGTCACCGCTGTCTAGGGAAAGACCCTTATCATTATAAAATTTCACCTGCAGCCGTCAAATTGCTGCGGATCTTTTATTATTTCGATTTATCAAGGCTCGGAAACATTTCCGTCAAGCCTGAAACGAAAAAAGAACTACAGAAAATCATCGATGCTTATTATGAGGAATATTCTGGTCTGCATTTGAAATCAAAAAAGTTCCTGAAACAGATTGATACGATGAAAGATATGTTTTAGGATCTGACCTATTGACATTCCATGCTAGTTTGTATAAAATTCTAATCATCAAATTAAGAAGATTGCGTTGATGGAAAAGAGTATCTGTCATTCTCCATAAAAAGCGAACCCGGGACGGTGGAAGCCGGGATATGGATTTACAGGGAAGGGCGTTTCCGGAGCATGTTGCTTTGAAAAGAGGCCGTTTTATAAACGGCAATTAGGGTGGAACCGCGGGTATACTCTCGTCCCTATGCATTTCGCATAGGGACGGGAGTTTTTTGTTTGCCGAAATGTGAATGGGTTCCGAACCTTTAATTTTCAAAGAGCCGTTTTAAATAACCTGGAGGTGTACGATGAATATTCAAAATATGATTTTAACGTTACAAAAGCATTGGTCTGAACAAGGCTGTATATTAATGAATGCTTATGATGTCGAGAAAGGGGCAGGAACGATGAGCCCATACACGTTCCTGAGAGCCATTGGACCTGAGCCATGGAGCGTTGCTTACGTGGAGCCATCCCGCCGTCCGGCTGACGGTCGTTATGGTGAGAATCCTAATCGACTGTATCAGCATCATCAGTTCCAAGTGATCATGAAACCCTCGCCTGACAATATCCAAGAGTTATATTTGGATTCCCTGCGTGCATTGGGGATTAATCCGCTTGAGCATGATATTCGCTTTGTGGAGGACAATTGGGAAAACCCATCACTAGGGTGTGCTGGTCTTGGTTGGGAAGTTTGGCTAGATGGAATGGAAATTACGCAATTTACATATTTCCAACAAGTGGGTGGCCTTGAATGTAAACCGGTTTCCGTGGAAATTACATACGGGATCGAACGTCTCGCCTCTTACATTCAAGATAAGGAAAACGTATTTGACCTAGAATGGACAGAAGGATTCACAGTTCGGGATATATTTGGACAGCCGGAATACGAACATTCAAAATATACATTTGAAACCTCCGACCTTGATATGCTGTTTCAACTTTTCACAATGTATGAAAAGGAAGCGCATCGCCAAATGGAAGAAGGGCTTGTACATCCTGCATATGATTATGTTTTGAAATGTTCACATACATTCAACCTTTTGGATGCGAAAGGTGCCATCTCGGTGACGGAAAGAACTGGATATATTGCCCGGTGCCGTAACCTAGCGCGTAAGGTTGCCAAAACCTTCTATGAAGAGCGGGAAAAATTAGGCTTCCCGATTCTTAAAGTGAAAGGGGAGAATACAAATGAGCAAGCGTGATTTGTTATTGGAAATTGGATTGGAAGAGCTGCCAGCCCGTTTTGTGACAGCATCCATGAAACAGTTGTCTGATAAAGTGCAGCAATGGCTAACGGAAAAAGCGATTGATTTCGGAACGGTTGAAGCCTTTTCCACACCAAGACGTTTGGCTATATTGGTGAAAGACGTGGAAGAATCACAAAAGGATATCGAAGAAGAAGCAAAAGGACCGGCTAAGAAAATCGCTGTGGACAGCGAAGGTAACTGGTCTAAAGCCGCATTGGGATTCGTCAGGGGCCAAGGCATGACTTCAGAGGATATTTATTTTAAAGAACTCAAGGGTGTGGAATATGCCCATGTGAATAAATTCATAAAAGGACAGCAGACTGTTCAGCTTTTATCCGAGCTGCAGGAAATCATCAGTGGTATGACGTTCCCGAAAAATATGCGCTGGGCCAATCAAGAGCTCCGCTTCGTCCGTCCGATTAAATGGCTGATTGCCTTATTCGGGAATGACGTAGTGCCATTTAGCATCGCTGATGTGGAAACGGGCCGTGAAACAAAGGGACACCGTTTCTTGGGCGATAGCTCAATCATCGAGCAGCCGGATCAGTACGAAGAAACGTTAAAAGAACAATTTGTAATGGCTGATCCAGATAAACGCCGACAAGTTATTTTAGATCAGATTAAAGGGCTTGAGCAAGAAAAGGGCTGGATCATCCCAGTCGATGAAGAACTGCTTGAAGAAGTGAATAATTTGGTAGAGTATCCAACGGTGTTATTTGGACAATTTGAGGAAGAATTCCTTGAGCTTCCAGCAGAGGTATTAATCACATCAATGAAGGAACACCAACGTTATTTCCCTGTTAAAGATCAGGACGGGAAGCTGCTTGCTTTCTTTGTAACCGTACGTAACGGGGACGATCGCCATTTGGATAAGGTTTCTAAAGGAAATGAAAAAGTCTTGCGAGCCCGCCTATCGGATGCAGCATTCTTCTATAAGGAAGATCAGAAAAAAGGGATTTCGGAAGCTTTGAAAAAGTTGGACAGCATCGTTTATCATGAAGAAATTGGTACATTGGCCGAGAAAGCTGCCCGGGTAACTGCAGTGACCGGTGCCCTTGCTGATGCTTTGAATTTAAAGGCAGAAAAAGAAATGGCGCTTCGTACAGCAGAAATTGCCAAGTTCGATTTGGTGAGTCATATGGTTTATGAATTCCCTGAATTGCAAGGGTATATGGGTGAAAAATATGCGCTCCTAAAAGGAGAAGCCAAGGAAGTGGCCGCGGCTATCAATGAACACTATATGCCAAGGCATGCAGATGACAATGTGCCGCCTTCAGTCATTGGAGCGGTTGTGAGTTTAGCTGAAAAAATTGATACTCTTGCTTCATTCTTCGCTATTGGCGTTATTCCGACAGGTTCCCAGGATCCATACGCTTTAAGAAGGCAGGCGAGCGGTGTCGTTCAAATTCTAGCTGAGAAGAAATGGAATATCTCTTTAGAGGAGCTTATTGTTTTGGGCCTTAAAGGACTTGAATCAAAAGGCATCTTAAAACGTGAACTTGAGGAAGTTAAAGCGGATATGTTCACATTCTTTAAAGCCCGTGTCAAACACCTGTTGCAAGAACAGCAAATCCGTTACGATTTGATTGACGCAGTTCTGTTCAATGAGATCGGTTATATCCATTCCATCGTGGAACGGGCACATGTCTTGGATGCTAAAAAAGACGAAGAAGGCTTTAAAGAAAGCCTGGAAGCTTTGAGTCGCGTCATGAACATTGCAGTAAAATGTGACAATAAAGTGACGGTCGACCCTAGTGCCTTTGAAAATGATCAAGAAACAACGCTATACGAAAAATTCCAAAAAGTTGCCATGCGTTATACTGAATCTAAAGACGAGAATGAGCGCTTTGAACTGCTTGTTTCGCTCCAAACGGAAATAGAGTCATATTTCGAGAATACAATGGTCATGGCAGATGATGAAGCAATCCGTAATAACCGTTTATCCCTTATGAAGGAAATCAGTGATTTGGTTGCAGGCTTTGCTGCCATGAATAAAATTATCCTTTCATAATTGAAAGGGTGTATGGAAATCGGAAACACTTTAAATAAGGGTTTCCGATTTCTTAAAAAGATAAATGGTCAATAAATAGGACAAACATGCCCTTATTAAATAATTTAGTATATAATTATTAAATGAATAACTTTTGTTACTTTACTCTGCGAAAGCAGTGGGGTGGTGATTATAATCCAACTGAATAAGCGTCAGGAACATATTTTACAAATTGTAAAAGAGAACGGACCGATTACTGGAGAACATATTGCCGATAGATTGAACCTTACCAGGGCGACCCTTCGTCCAGATCTAGCCATATTAACGATGGCAGGTTTTCTGGATGCCAGGCCGCGGGTGGGGTATTTCTATACAGGTAGGTCAGGAACACAGCTTTTGACCGACAGCCTTAACCATCTTTATGTACGAGACTACCAATCGATCCCTGTCGTTGTTGACGAGGGCATTTCCGTATATGATGCAATCGTCATGATGTTTTTAGAAGATGTCGGGACCATGTTCGTCGTCGATAAGCATGCATTGCTTGTCGGTGTCTTATCAAGGAAAGACTTGTTGCGTGCAAGTATTGGGAAACAAGAGCTTAACTCCATTCCAGTCAATATCATCATGACCAGGATGCCCAATATTACAATGTGTTCAAAAGAAGACCTTTTGATTGATGTTGCCAAAAAATTGATAGATAAACAAATCGACTCATTACCGGTCGTCAAAGACACAGAAAAAGGCTATGAAGTAATTGGAAGAATTACAAAAACCAATATAACGAAAGCATTCGTAGCTTTGGCTGATGAAGGCTATTAGGGGGCTTGCAAAAGGAATGACGGAGAAAATGAACGGTTCTATTATATATGTTGTATCGGATTCAGTAGGGGAAACAGCGGAATTGGTTACAAAAGCAGCTGCAAGCCAGTTCTCGGGATCAGCTTTTTCCATTAAGCGAATCCCGTATATTGAAGATGAACAAAACGTGGATGAAGTGATTTCACTGGCTAAATTGGATGGGGCGATCATTGCTTACACCCTTGTGAAGCCAGCTATTAGAGCGTATATGAAAGCACAGGTCGAAAAAGAAAACCTGTCTGCTTATGACATTTTAGGGCCGCTCATGGACATACTTCAGGAAAGGGCACCAAAAGGCCCGCTTAATGAGCCTGGTCTGGTAAGAAAACTGGATGATGATTATTTCAAGCGTGTCGAAGCCATTGAATTTGCGGTAAAATATGATGATGGACGTGACCCTCGAGGCATTTTACGTGCTGATATCGTCCTTGTGGGTGTCTCACGCACTTCAAAAACACCATTATCACAGTATTTAGCCCATAAACGCTATAAGGTGGCGAATGTACCTCTAGTGCCTGAGGTGGAACCTCCAGAAGAGCTGTTCCTGGTACCTCCTGAAAAATGCATTGGTCTAAAGATCAGTCCGGAAAAGCTGAATCATATTCGCAAAGAACGATTAAAGTCACTCGGGCTCAATGATCATGCGATTTACGCAAATGTTGAGCGTATAAAAGAAGAATTGACATACTTTGATAAAATCATATCAAGATTGAACTGTCCAATTATTGATGTGACCAATAAAGCTGTTGAAGAAACAGCCAATTTGATTATCAATATACTTCAAAACAAAGATCGTTGACCCTTATATTAAGGCAAACAAAATGTGAGCTAGACACTTTAAGTGTCGGCTCACATTTTAATGCAAAGGTCAAAAAAGGGAATATAAAGAATAAGTTGAAAATAATTACATATAATTCCTCTTGGTTTCCAAATGCTAACCGTTGATTTGCATGAAAACATAATCGGAATTTAAATGTTGGCATCTTCTAAACAAATAGACTATAATAAAAAATTGTGAGAAAAAAGTAATCTTAAGGTTTAGACTTAATTAATAAGGAATAAACTAAAGGTTAATGAGATGTCAAGGTTTTTATCATAAAAATAATTCGACATCTTCCGTATAATTCAAATTGGGCTTGCCCTATTCAAGGCAAAAGAGGCGCTTTCACTTAAATAAGCAGGTATAATGTTGGCACTATTAAAGGGAACACTTGTGAGCCAATGCTGAAAAATCACTATATCTTCATAAAGTTTAGGGGAGAAAAAGGATTATGCAGAAAGATGTAGAATTAGAAGGTATGAATAATAAACCTACCATACACGTCGATGCCGATGCATGCCCGGTGAAAGACGAGATCCTTCATTGTGCAGGTTTGCACGATGTCGAAGTCTGTTTTGTTGCATCATATAAAAATATGATGAATAACCCTGAAGGTAAATGGGTTTATGTCGATGCAGACAAAGAAGCGGCAGATCTTTATATAGTAAACTCAGTAAAAAAGGGTGATATTGTCGTTACTGCGGACATTGGTTTGGCTGGGACCCTGCTTCCTAAAAGCGTTTATGTTCTTTCCCCAAGGGGAAAAGAATACACAGACGAGAATATTTTCATGCTCTTGGATATGCGTTATCAGTCGGCGAAACTCCGCAGGCAGGGTAAACATACCAAAGGGCCGAAAGCATTCACAAAGGAAGATCGTACATGTTTTACAAATAAACTTTTGAAAACTTTGTCGAACTTTGCAGGGGATTAGGAAACAGTATCGAATTAGAAACTATCACCAATATTGCAAGGTGGAAAAATGATAAATGGCCGTATAGAAGATGAGAAAATTAACCAAATTCGCGAAGCTGTTGACATTGTTGATTTAATTGGGGAGTATGTCCAGCTGAAGAAGCAAGGACGCAATTATTTTGGCCTTTGCCCTTTTCATGGTGAGAACTCTCCCTCGTTTTCCGTTTCAACGGAAAAACAAATCTTCCACTGTTTTGGTTGTGGGGCAGGCGGGAATATTTTTACCTTCTTGATGGATATAGAAGGCTACAACTTTGTGGAATCTGCAAAAGTTTTAGCTGAAAAAGGAAATGTTCCTTTGGATGTTGAATTGAATAAGGATTCCAAGCGTTCTAACATGCCCGCAGGATCGCAGCAAATGGTTGAAGCCCATGATCTGCTGCGGAAGTTTTATCATCATCTCCTCGTTAATACGAAGGAGGGGCAGGATGCCCTCGAATATTTACTTAAACGCGGGTTTACTGAAGAGACGATAGAGAAGTTCCAAATTGGCTACTCTTTGGATTCATGGGACTTCGTGTCCAAGTTTCTTTTAAAACGTGGTTTTCCAGCGGAATACATGGAGCAGGCAGGGCTTATTATCTACAGGGAAAAAGACGAGTCATATTTTGACCGTTTCAGAAATAGAGTCATGTTTCCAATTATGGATCATCAAGGAAATACGATTGCGTTTTCAGGGAGAGCGATGGGGGACGATGAGCCCAAATATTTGAATAGTCCTGAAACGCCAATCTTTAATAAAAGTAAAACTTTATATAATTTCCATCATGCAAGACCTCACATACGAAAGAAAGAACAAGTAGTCATTTTTGAAGGCTTTGCCGATTGCATTTCAGCTGTTCGAGCAGGTGTGGAGAATTCGGTCGCTACAATGGGGACTGCCCTGACGGACCAGCATATCCAGCTTTTAAAAAGAAATACTGATCAGATACTTATTTGCTACGATTCGGACTCTGCGGGATTGAATGCAGCCAATCGTGCAGTTAATATGCTTCAGGACCATGAGTTTTCCGTGAAAGTCGCTCTCATGCCTGATAAGATGGACCCCGATGACTACATAAAGGAATTCGGTGAAAAAAGCTTTGTTTCTGAAGTAATAGGGGCCAGTTTAACCTACATGGCATTCAAAATGCATTATTTGCGTCGAGGGAAAAATGTAAATAATGAAGGAGATCGAATTCAATATATCGAAGAAGTCCTTAAAGAAATTTCGCGATTGCCCAATGCAGTGGAGAGGGATCATTATCTCCGGCAGTTATCCTCTGAATTTTCCCTATCATTGGATGCGCTGGAACAGCAGCAGCGACAGGTGTTCTTTACGGAACGCAAGAAGGGGACACTGCCGCAGCCCGCTGCCCAAAAGAAAATGGCCCTGCAATATGAGCATAAGTTAAAGCCTGCTCATCATAATGCTGAAACGAAGTTGATTGCCCATATGCTAAAAAGCAGGGATATGACTTTTAAAATTCAGCAGCTGCTTGGGCAAACGGCCTTTCATGTAGACGAACATCAGGCAATCATCACCTATTTATATGCGTTCTATGAAGATGGACACGAACCGGATACAAGCTTTTTCCTTACTTATTTACCGGATCCAAACTTGAGAAGGATCGTTTCGGAAATAGAAATGATGTCAGTGAATGAGGAAGTTACCGATAAAGAACTGACCGATTGTATAAATCAAGTGTTGAAATATGAAAAGTTGTTAAAGATAAAAGAAAAACAAGTTGAAGAAAAAGATGCAGTGAGACGAAGTGATTATGTCACTGCTGCACAAATAGCCATGGAAATAATTAAATTGCGTAAAATGTTGTAGTCGTTTAGGTGTAAGTCCTGGAAGGAGGGGAACTAATGGCTGAAAAACCAGCACGTTCCAAACAAGTTGATAATGAATTTAGCCTTGAACAGGTGAAAGAAAAATTAATAGAGCTAGGTAAAAAACGAGGCTCTTTGACTTTAGAAAAAATCGCAGAAATGATTGGCGGTTTTGAGTTAGATTCCGATCAAATGGATGAGTTCTATGAGGTGTTAACAGAAAACAGTGTCGAAATACTCACGGATGGTGAGGAAGACGATGATGAAGATGATCCTGATGAGAAGAAACTTGCAAAAGAAGAAGAGTTTGACTTAAATGATTTAAGTGTTCCTCCCGGCGTTAAAATTAATGACCCGGTCCGTATGTATTTAAAGGAAATTGGACGGGTAGACCTTTTATCGGCAGAAGAGGAAATTTCTCTGGCTACTCGAATTGAAGATGGGGATGAAGAAGCGAAACGCCGTTTGGCTGAAGCTAACCTTCGTCTTGTTGTCAGTATTGCCAAGCGCTATGTCGGACGAGGAATGCTTTTCCTTGATTTGATTCAGGAAGGTAATATGGGACTTATCAAAGCGGTGGAAAAATTCGATTACCGCAAGGGATTCAAATTCAGTACCTATGCAACATGGTGGATTCGCCAAGCCATAACCCGTGCCATTGCCGACCAAGCAAGAACGATCCGGATACCGGTGCATATGGTGGAAACCATCAATAAATTGATCCGTGTCCAAAGACAGCTACTTCAGGATTTAGGACGTGAACCTTCTCCGGAAGAAATTGCGGAGGATATGGACTTAACTCCTGAAAAAGTTCGTGAAATCTTGAAAATAGCTCAGGAGCCTGTTTCCCTGGAAACGCCAATAGGTGAAGAAGACGATTCCCATTTAGGTGATTTCATTGAAGATCAGGATGCGACTTCGCCATCGGAACATGCAGCATATGAACTATTGAAAGAACAGCTTGAAGACGTATTGGATACTCTTACTGATCGTGAAGAGAACGTCTTGAGACTCCGCTTTGGACTTGATGATGGCCGCACTCGGACACTTGAAGAGGTAGGTAAAGTGTTTGGAGTCACCCGCGAGCGTATCCGTCAAATCGAAGCGAAGGCGTTACGTAAACTGAGGCATCCAAGCCGCAGCAAACGCTTGAAAGATTTCTTGGAATAAAATATATAAGCCCTTAACAGAGCCCTCTTTGAATGCCCAGCGTTCGGGAGTGGCTTTTTTTTTGCAATCCGATGTAAAATTATCCATGTAAAAACAAAATTTATCCAGTTATCTATATAATGGAGATCTGTTTAACACGATAACTGAGTATCCACAACTTAGGTCAAGATCCGTTAAAAAAGAAATGCCCGCAAGGATGTGAAATTCATGGATGAGATGAGAAAGAAAATCATCATTAAAGAAATAAACTCCTGGAAGGAAAGTCGTATGCTTCCGGAGCAATATTGTAATTACCTGCTTGCATTATACCGTCAAGGTGAACTGCCGCCATCAAATTCTAATAACACCGGGAGCGATATAAAGGACATTCTTTCCGGGCTGTTGATTGGGGCTCTTTTTGCATTTATTGTATTTTTGAATTATTTTACTGAAATACCCATAAGAATGCAAATGCTTATGACAACAATTTCAATCATTGTCTTTGGACTGGCGGTCCGCCGCTTTATAGGCAGGAAAATCATTTTTCAAATGGCATCGATGGGAATGGCACTATCCTTGCTTTTATTAACAGTCAGTTTGGCGGAATTCATGGCACCCGGCAAAGTGGACATCCTTTATGTTTTCTTGTTCATTAATTGCGGACTCTGGATTTTAATGGGCAAAAAACTGAAGCTGCTCCATTTCTCCCTGGCGGGAAGCTTGGGAGCAATGGTCACTTTTTACTTTTTATTAATATAATTCAATGACGAGCTAACGGTTTTAAATAATGAATTTAGGGTATTATGAAACATATGTAAGAAAAAGTAAAATTGTTTGGAAATATACATAAGTTTTTGACAATTTTAAGAAATTATATAATATCTTCTATTTTTGGGCTTTTACTTGAAACTCTTTTCAAGTAAAATAATATATAGCTGTTTGTATATAATATTAAATATGGTAAGTTTAGGTTCTACATAGGGGAGGAAATACTATGAATCGCAATGCAGTAATGCCTTTTATTATTATCATGGTTTTTGGTATTGGACTTATGTTTTTACTTTCGTTTAAAGGTTTGGGTGATGCCAAAGATCTTGCTAAGGAAAAAGAGGGCGGCGAAAAGACAGAAGAAACAGAAAGTGCCTCTGCATCACCTGAGGACATTTATAAGCAAAACTGTATCTCTTGTCATGGTAACGCCTATCAAGGCGGTGTCGGACCTGCTCTAAAAGGAGTTAGCGATCGACTGTCGGTCGATGAGGTTAAAGACGTGATCACTAATGGACGGGGTGCCATGCCACCAGGCTTAGTCGAAGAACAGAACATTGACGCCATGGCCGAATATATTCATGGACTGAAATAATTCACGAAACTGACTCAAGAAATCGTTGGAAGGCGAACTTTTTGAGTCAGTTTTCTTTTATTCCAAAAAGGAAGATTCCGGATGGAAGGTTCCCTTTGCCCAGTGATAGAAAGACCCATGTTTCTCCTTCCTGTAATTTTTCGATTGAACTTGGTATAATCGAATGGGAAACTAATTATATGCAAGACATTATTTGAATTAAGAGAGTTGATAAATATGAACCATGAGAAACTATCGATGAGATTAGAACGTGTTGCCATACATATACCAAAAGGAAGTATCCTTGCAGATATAGGGTCCGACCATGCTTACTTGCCGTGCTATGCGGTGACTAACGGCCTGTGTGACAGTGCTATAGCCGGTGAAGTTGTAGAAGGGCCCTATCAGTCAGCCCGCAAGCAAGTGGCCATAACGGGGCTCGGGGACAAGATAGAGGTACGTAAAGGAGACGGGCTTGAAGTATTGAATCCCGATGAAGCGACATGCATTACGATAGCAGGCATGGGAGGCACTTTAATATCAAGTATATTGGAAAGCGGAAAAGGAAAACTCGGCAAGGCGGAAAGGCTTATCCTTCAGCCTAATGTCGGTGCAGCGAATGTCCGCAGCTGGCTAATCGATAACGGCTGGGAACTTAGTGGAGAGGAAATCCTTGAGGAAGATGGGAAAATCTACGAAATCTTAATTGCTGAAAAAGGGGACCCGCTTCGCCCTTATCGTGTAAACATGCAAACCAGCCTGATTTTCGGTCCTTACTTAAGAAAGCAATTCAGTGACATTTTCATAAAAAAATGGCAGCTTGAGAAAAAACATTTGGAAAGAATCATCGAACAATTGGATGAAAGCGGACGAAGCGGATTGGAAACGAAACGCAATGAATTAAAATCCCAAATTTCCGTAATTGAGGAGGTCCTTAAAGGTTGAAGACAGTAAATGGTCACAAAATCATTGAAATGTTTGAACAATTCTCCCCGAAGCAATATGCAATGGAGGGAGATCCTATCGGTTTGCATGTCGGGCAGCTGAATAAGCCGGTTACTAAAGTGATGATTGCCCTTGATGTATTGGAAGAGGTTGTGGACGAAGCGATAGAACATGGCGTGGAATTAATCATCGCTCATCACCCGCTTATATACCGACCATTGAAAAGAATCGATACAATGGCTACTGGAGGCCGGATCATCGAAAAACTGATCAAACATGATATCGCTGTTTATGCTGCACATACCAATCTGGATGTAGCTAAGGGTGGAGTAAATGATTTACTTGCCGAAGCGCTCCAATTGCAGGACACAGAAGTATTGGTTCCTACTTACGAGACGGTCCTAAAAAAATTGGTCGTATATGTTCCGGAGGCAGATGAACAAAAGGTGAGGGAAGCCTTAGGTAAGGCAGGTGCCGGAGCAATTGGGGATTACAGCCAGTGTTCGTTTTCTGGAAAAGGTACAGGACGCTTCCTGCCAGGTGAAGGCAGTGAACCGGTAATCGGCTCCAAAGGAAAGCTTGAAGCGGTAGCTGAAATGCGGGTTGAGATGATATTCCCGGAAAATATCGAGAAGAAAGTGCTTGCTGCGATGATAAAAGCCCATCCATATGAGGAAGTTGCTCACGATATATATAAACTGGAGAATAAAGGGGAGTCACTTGGCTTAGGAAAGATTGGTGTACTTGCTGAAGAAATGACACTTCAACAGTTTGCTGAACATGTGAAGCGGACACTTGATGTGGAAAAGGTACGTGTCGTTGGAGATTTGCAAAGCCCGATAAAAAAAGTGGCCGTGTTGGGCGGAGACGGGAATAAATACTTTACGACGGCAAAATTCAAGGGTGCTGATGTATATGTTACAGGTGATATGTATTACCATACAGCCCATGACGCGATGATGATTGGCTTGAATATTGTGGACCCAGGCCACAATGTTGAAAAGGTGATGAAAAAAGGCGTGGCACGAATCCTTGAAGAAATGTGTCGCGAAAAGAATTACGATGTGGAATTCATTCCATCCCAGCTGAATACCGACCCCTTCCGCTTCATTTAAATAAAACGAAAAAAGGCAGCCATAGTGGCTGCCTTTTCTTGTGTGTATCATTTTTTCACTTTAATCTTAGGTAAAATTTTATGCAATGGCGTTTTCTTTTCGGTATTCCAAGTCAATTCATCATTTGCTTCATATTGCTCTAGAAAAGCGATAACTTCCTTCGTTATCGGAGTTGGTGTAGAAGCCCCAGAAGTGACTGCAACCGTTTCTGCATCCTTTAGCCATTCAAGGTTCAGCTCGGAAATGTCAGCGATGCGATAAGCTCTCGTGCTGGCAATTTCTTCGGATACTTGTGCAAGGCGGTTTGAATTATTACTCTTGGGATCTCCGACGACGATTAAAACATCAGCTTCGCCTGCTTGCTGGGCAACCGCTTCTTGGCGTACCTGTGTCGCTAAACAAATTTCCTTATGGACTTCGGCATGTGGGAATTTTTCCTTAACCTTATCCATGATATCCAAAACATCCCATTGGCTCATCGTTGTTTGATTGGTCACAATGATCTTATCACTATTCAATGTCAAGGCTTCAACATCTTCATCCTTCTGAACCAGGTGTACGACATCGGGTGCAACTCCGACTGCGCCCTCAGGTTCCGGATGGCCTTTCTTGCCAATATAAATAATTTGATAACCTTCCGCTTCTTTTTCCCGAATTAAGTCATGAGTTGCGGTAACATCGGGACACGTTGCATCAAGCGTAACAAGCCCTTTTTTCTCAGCGATCTTCCTAATCTCAGGGGAAACGCCGTGAGCAGTGAAGATGACAGTTCCGCTGTCCACCTGTTCAATGATATCGTTACGGTTGCTGCCGTCCAACGTGATGATGCCTTCCTCTTCAAACGCATCAGTCACATGTTTGTTATGCACGATCATTCCTAAAATGTAAATGGGGCGTGGCAAGGTTTTATCTAAAGCCGCATTTCGGGCGATGACCATGGCATCGACAACGCCATAACAATAGCCGCGCGGGGAAATTTTAATCACTTTCATCTATGTGTCCTCCTTCAAGGCAAGAAACTCTCACTTTTTATACCTTTCTATTATATAAGACCATAGATGATATTACAAAACATCCTATTTGCATAAATTCGGTTACTGGTAAAAATTTTTTATACCTTTAAATATAAAGCTTTGGACCGGATGACCTTTCCCTTTTGGTATTGTTACGAACTTGGGCGATGGGTTTAGCTTTTTCTTTTTTCTTCGAATCGGTTTTTACCGCACTGTTTTTTACCTCACTTTTTTTTGCCTCTACATTAGGCCCGCTTTCAACGGGAGTTTCCTGGTCCCCGGTATCACCGGCTGACGATATGCTCCGGAAAACTTTCCACATTGAAGGCAGGTTTTTGATCACTGGTCCGTATTGTTCCACCATAGGGGTGAATTGTTCGGCTGCCTGCAGCACCTTTTGCGTATTGGAAAGCATATTGTTCAGGGAATCGGGGTTTTTTAGTGTTTCTAAGATACCGCCTCCGCTGCTTCTTGAAGAACTTTGGTTAGTGGAACCAGCTGGAGCAAACAAGTTAGGCGAACCAGCTTTTTGTTTTGACTTACCAAGTATCTTTGACAATAGCCCTTCCTTCTTTGCAGGCGGCATTTCCTGGCGCTGCGGTTGGGTGAAAGGGCCTCGGAAACCTTGAGGTCCCTGTGGCCCCTGCGGTCTGTTTTGTATAATTGGCTGCCGCATCTGCTGATAAGGGTGGGGGGGTTGTGGTGTTTGCCTGAATGGAGCAGGGAGCTGTTGCATTCTTCGACCATTGGGTGGCTGAAAACCGGGTCCGAATTGACGATTTCTATCTGGGAACATGGGTTTCACCTCCTCTATTTTATTATGCTGGTGTATTCTTCTATATAAAATATGCAACTCGACAAAAAAGGTTTGAGGAAAGAGTGACTGGGCAGTTGTGAAGTGACCGGAAAGAAGGTAAGATGGTAACGGTAGTCTTTTAGCTCCATGTCTGCGGGGGATACGCTATGACCAGGACAGGGGCTTTTCGTTTGCAAGAGTCCAACTTAAGAGAACTAACCTCAGCGCTTGCGCTTTTTGTATAATCCAGCTTCAGCGCCCAGCTCGTTGTGAAAAAGATGATGGACCACATAAGGCAAAAGAGCGCCTTACGGGTCAATCCCTATTTTCTTCACGAGCAACCCAGGCGCTTGCGCTTTTTGTATAATCCAGCTTCAGCGCCCAGCTCGTTGTGAAAAAGATGATGGACCACATAAGGCAAAAGAGCGCCTTACGGGTCAATCCCTATTTTCTTCACGAGCAACCCAGGCGCTTGCGCTTTTTGTATAATCCAGCTTCAGCGCCCAGCTCGTTGTGAAAAAGATGATGGACCACATAAGGCAAAAGAACGCCTTACGGGTCAATCCCTATTTTCTTCACGAGCAACCCAGGCGCTTGCGCTTTTTGTATAATCCAGCTTCAGCGCCCAGCTCGTTGTGAAAAAGATGATGGACCACATAAGGCAAAAGAACGCCTTACGGGTCAATCCCTATTTTCTTCACGAGCAACCCAGGCGCTTGCGCTTTTTGTATAAAATTTATTATAATAACAGGACATGTCTAATGACTGACAGGATAAAGGAGTTTTTTGATGAAACAAAACCAATTTGAACGATTTAATTTGAAAAGCTACATTCTAGATGCGGTTCGTACTTTAGGGTTCGATAAGCCGACGGAAATTCAAGAGCGTGTGCTTCCGTCGCTTTTAAAGGGAAGTAGCTTAATTGGACAGTCGCAGACAGGTACAGGAAAAACACATTCCTATTTGCTGCCGATTATGAACAAGCTTGATGCTGGTAAAAATGAGGTTCAAGCGATTATTTCCGCACCAACCCGTGAGTTAGCGAACCAAATCTACAAAGAAGCTTTGAAAATTGCCGACCATTTCCCTGAGGATGAGCAGATTCAAGTCCGTTGTTTCATCGGTGGTACTGATAAACAGCGAATGATTGATAAATTGAAGACACAACCTCAACTGGTAATCGGTACGCCAGGCCGGATCAAGGATTTGGTTGAAGCTCAGGCACTTCAAGTGTATACAGCAAAAATGCTTGTAGTAGATGAAGCGGACCTTATGCTAGACATGGGATTCCTTGAAGATGTCGATGTATTTGCATCACGTATGGCTGAAAAAATTCAAATGCTTGTCTTTTCGGCAACCATCCCGGAAAAATTAAAGCCGTTTTTGAATAAATATATGGAGAACCCAAAGTATGTTCAAGTGAATCCCAAGCAGGCAACCGCTGCGAAAATTGAACATGTTCTGGTACCGCTTCGCCACCGAAACAGAGAGCAGTTACTTCATGATATCATCGTTCGATATAATCCATATTTGGCGATTGTTTTCACGAACACAAAAAAAATGGCGGATCATGTGGCGAATTCCTTGATCGAAAAAGGGTTGAATGTCGGTCGTATTCATGGGGATTTAACGCCTCGTGAGCGTAAAAAAATGATGAAGCAAATCAATGATTTGGAGTATCAATTCATTGTTGCTACAGATCTGGCTTCCCGTGGAATCGATATTGAAGGTGTAAGTCATATCATAAACTATGAATTGCCTTCAGATTTGGATTTTTACATCCATAGGACGGGAAGGACGGCTCGTGCAGGATATTCTGGCATTGCCACTACCATTTATAATACATCCGATGAAGATTCATTGAACCGCCTTGAAAAAATGGGCATTGAATTCCGTGATGCCGATATCCAAAACGGTGATTGGGTTGATATCGATGAACGTAATAAACGTAAAAACCGTAAAAAACAAAAATCTGATATCGATGTTAAAGCGAGCAGGCACGTCAAGAAGCCAACTAAAGTCAAGCCAGGTTACAAGAAGAAAATTCAACGTGATGTGGAAAACTTTAAAAAACGTGAACGTCGTATACAGAGAAAGAAATAAGGGAGAAATCAGATGCTGAAGATTGGATCGCATGTTTCAATGAGCGGGAAAAATATGCTTCTTGCTGCGAGTCAAGAAGCGGCTTCATATGGCTCCAACACATTCATGATCTATACGGGGGCCCCTCAAAATACAAGACGTAAAAAAATCGAGGATTTAAATATCGAAGCCGGAAGACTGCATATGGAAGAGAATGGAATCAGTGATATCGTAGTCCATGCCCCGTATATCATCAATATAGGAAATACTACGAATCCAGCCACATACGAGCTGGGAGTCAACTTCTTACGTAGCGAAATCGATCGGACCGAAGCGATTGGTGCAAGGCAGATCGTACTTCATCCAGGTGCGCATGTTGGTGCAGGCAGTGAACTGGGCATCAAGAGAATCATCGAGGGTTTGAATGAAGTGCTTACTGCTGATGATAAAGTTCAGATCGCCCTTGAAACGATGGCGGGTAAAGGTACTGAATGTGGCAGGTCTTTCGAGGAGTTAGCGATGATCATTGATGGTGTGACCCATAATGAAAAATTATCGGTATGCTTCGATACTTGCCATACTCACGATGCAGGATATAATATCATTGAGGATTTTGATGGCGTACTGAATGAATTTGATAAATTGGTCGGTATTGAACGCATCAAGGTACTTCATATAAACGATAGCAAAAACGAACGCGGCATGCGTAAAGACCGCCATGAAAACATAGGATTTGGTCATATCGGTTTTAAAGCGTTGAATGATATTGTCCACCATCCGCAATTAAGCACTGTTCCAAAAATCTTGGAAACACCTTATGTGGGGGAAGACAAGAAAGACAAAAAGGCACCTTATAAATTTGAAATAGATATGTTCAAGAATAATCAATTTGAAGAAGATTTATTGGAAAAGATCAGATTCCAACAATAATCATAATAGAAAGGGACGATTCATCTTTATTTTGATGAATCGTCCTTTCATTTTACATTGGTTTAAGTAAGACGTTCAAATTCAGGAAGTAGGCCAAGATCCTTTAAAAGGTGGAAGTAAGGTTGTTAAAGAGGGATTCTATTTCCCTGGCTGTGCTTGCACCGGCAACTTTTGTAATTTGACCAAGTACGTTCTGTCTTTGACGTATATCAAAAATGTTAATATTTTTACCTGCTAGAAGTGCAGTGATATCCTGTGCTTGCTTTTGGGTGAGCGCAACCTTGTGCTGCTTAGCAAGGGAAAGCAGTTCATCTGGGCGTATGTTGTTGATTTTATGATTGACCATCATTTCAAATAATTTCAAACGATCTCCTCCTTTGTTAAAACATATGAAGGAGGAAGACGTATGTGAACATGAAACTTTGTTTGATTTGAGGGAATTTGGTTCCGCTAACGTTTTTTGGTGGTTCTGGGCGGATGGGCACTTGTTTTGAGGACCGGATTCTTTACATCTGGACTTCTTTGATTTATACTAACGATTGTTAATCGTAATGATTCTTAAAAAATAGGTGATCTCTTTGGATAATGTAGTAAACCCCATAGTTAAATTAGAAGATATATCTTACAAATATACAAAAGATCTAGTGCTGGAACATGTTTCGCTTGAAATTCCTAGAGGTGCCTTCTTAGCTATCGTCGGGCCGAATGGATCCGGTAAGTCAACACTTTTGAAATTGCTGCTTGGTCTGTTCAAGCTTCAAAAGGGAAAAATTGAATTATTCGGGGAAGATATACGACGATTTAAAGATTGGCAAAAGGTCGGGTTCGTTTCCCAAAAGGCGAACTCCTTCAACTCTGGATTCCCTGCCACTGTATTTGAAGTGGTTCAAAGCGGTTTGACCAAAAAAATAGGATTATTCAAGTTTGCTGGTAAAGAGGATAAGCAAAAGGTGAGGAAGGCCTTGGAATCAGTGGACATGCTTGAATATCAGAACCGCAATATCGGAGAATTGTCCGGAGGGCAGCAACAGAGGGTATTCATTGCCCGTTCACTGGTCAGCGAGCCGGAATTGATGATATTGGATGAGCCCACGGTTGGCGTTGATTCAAAGAACGTCCACCAATTTTATGAAATGCTTGAGATGTTGAATAAAAAATTAGGAATAACCCTGATTTTAGTAACCCATGATGTTGGTACTGTGACCGATAAAGTCACACATGTCGCCTGTTTAAATAAAAAGCTTCATTTTCACGGGGATGCCTGTGAATATAATGAGTTGAATGAAGGCGAGCTCTCGTCCATTTATGGACATGGGGTCCAATTTTTAAATCATGATCATTAATATGTTTTGGAGGATAGCCCAATGATATCGGGGATATTGCAATTTGAATTTTTGCAGAACGCATTCTTGACCGGAATCATCATCGGAGCGATTGCGCCATTAGTGGGCGTTTTTGTCGTGGTAAGGCGGATGTCGATGATTTCCGATGCGCTCAGTCATGTAGCGCTTGCTGGTATAGCGTTTAGTTTACTGCTTCAGAAGAGCTTTCTATCTCTAGCAGGATTGAATCCACTTTATATAGGGATGGCTTTTTCTGTAGGTGGTTCATTATTCATTGAAAAATTAAGAGGGGTTTACAAGCATTACCAAGAGCTTGCAATCCCGATCATTATGTCCGGCGGCATGGGTCTTAGTGTCATTTTCATATCCATTGCAGATGGTTTCAATACGGATTTATATGGTTATTTATTCGGCAGTGTAAGTGCCGTCAGCCGGGCGGACCTGTATGTCATATTGGCAGTGGGGATAGTCGTTGCCTTGATGCTAACCCTCTTGTATAAAGAATTATTTCTGTTATCTTTTGATGAAGAGCACGCGAAAGCGTCCGGAATACCTTATAAAGCCATTCATTTTATTTTCATTGTCATGGTAGCATTGGTCATTGCCGCTTCCATGAAAATAATTGGCATATTACTGGTTTCTTCGCTCATGACGCTCCCGGTAGCAGCTAGTCTCCGCTTTGCGAAGGGCTTTAAGGAGATGATTGTTTTTTCGGTATTATTCGGTGAAATATCTGTCATAGGCGGATTGTTTTTATCATACAACCTTGATCTCGCTCCTGGTGGGACCATTGTAATAATAGCTGTGCTAATTCTCATCTTGTCAATTTTGTTTGATAAGTGGAAAAATCGATAGATGGGGTGATTTTTTTTGAACGTAACTACTGCCATGCAATTATTAAAAGATAAAGGTTTTAAACATACAGGAAAGAGGGAGGAAATGCTTCAGCTTTTCTCTTCCAGCGATAAATATTTAACGGCAAAAGATGTTTTGGAGAATATGAAAAAAGACTATCCAGGGTTAAGTTTCGATACGATTTACAGGAATCTTTCCTTATTTGTCGAACTAGGCATCTTTGAAGCGACCGAGTTGGAAGGGGAAAAGCATTTTCGCTTTACTTGCGGTCATTCCTCCCACCATCACCACTTCATCTGTTTGAATTGTGGAAAAACGAAAGAAATCGAATTATGCCCGATGCAGGAACTTCAGGAAAGCTTGAAGGACTATGATGTTTCGGGGCATAAATTTGAAATTTACGGACGCTGTCCCGCATGTAGCGTATCTTTGGAAGCATAAAAAAACCATCGACCCTCGGTCAATGGTTTTTTTCTTGTATCATTTTATGGCTGCAGGTTTACCTGACATCCAATTATTCACCCAGACTGATGCTTCTTGCCAATTGTTGACCCGAATCACCCTTTCAGGCACAGGATCTTGGTTGTAAGGAGTATTAAATAAAATCACGGGTATTTTACACTCCTCCGAAATGGCCACTGCATTATCGTGCTTGTCCTCTAAAAACAGGTCGATATCAAATTTCTTGGCTGCAGCCACTTTATCGTGTGAACCTACAAGCTCTATATGATCATAAAGGACTTGATTCGTCGTGAACCAGTTCTTCGTTACATCCAATAAACGGGAGCTCCTGGCACTGATAAAATATAAGTTGGCTTTTTCTGTCCATTTTTCCAATACATCTTTCGCTCCTTCAGCCAATAAAGATTCGGAATAGATGAGTGGCTCCGTTTCAATGAACCATTTAGTGAATTCTTCTTTTGGAACATTCACGAAAGGGAATAAGTCATACTCCGTAATGTCTTCATAAGCTAAATTCAGCTGAAAAGCTTTATTTAAAAAGGGGACCATGGAATCTGGTCTCGTAACAGTCCCGTCTATATCAATGCCAAAACGTTTTTTCATGATGAATCTCTCCTCATTTTCAATACTTGTAATAGTGTAACATATACCATCATAGCTTTGGTAAAAACCCATATTTATTTCCAAGACATGAAACCATTTTCACGATGGATTCCAGCAATTTTTACATACACTATAAATGCTCCACAAACGAAAGTGAGGGATGCAAGAATGGAAAAAGATCAATACTCCAGTATTGACGATGAGATGCAATTGGCTAAAGAGGGCAGTGATACATCCGTTGTGGATGATCAACATCATGAGCGGTACTATAATGAAGATACACCTTCAGATGACAGACGATATGAAAGTCGCGGGACCGATGCCAATTTGGATAACCGCTATCAGGAAGAAACGTCTGCCGAAATTTCAACACCACCTCAGCGAATCAGGACATATAGGGATGACGAGTCTGCAGGTGCTGCTGATTCCGGGGATGTGGCATCAAGAGGGAAAGTTATTGGTGTCATAGCTTTGATCATCTCCGTTTTATCGTTATTCATGATGCCTTTCATCTTAGGGGTTGTGGGTATCATTGTAGGGATAGTGGCAAGAAGCCGAGGATCGAACATGGGTACTTGGGCCATAGTCATAGGTGCAATCTCCATCATCGTTGGCATATTCATCCTGCCATTCTTTTAAGCGTTATGAAACCCTTTGATGTCATTTCTCCAAAATGCATCAAAGGGTTTTTCAAATGAAAAAAAAATCCCGATAATGAAAATTCGGGATTTTTTGCTTTATTTATTTAGTAAAGCTGCAGCAGCAGCTTCGGCTCTTTGTTTTTCATAGTACTCTTCAGCAATTTTGTCAATTTCCTTTTTCAGTTCCTCGACCATCGTCTCTTCAGGTACTTTACGAACAATCTGACCTTTTCTAAACAGCAAACCTTCACCACGAGCCCCGGCTATGCCGATATCAGCCTCACGGGCTTCCCCAGGACCGTTTACCGCACAACCAAGCACTGATACCTTGATTGGTGCTTTAATCGTCTGGATGTACTCTTCAACCTCATTCGCGATGGAGATTAAATCAATTTCGATTCGACCGCAAGTAGGGCAGGAAATTAAAGTGGCCATGTTAGAAGCAAGGCCAAATACTTTTAGGAGCTCCCTTGCCACCTTCACCTCTTCGACAGGATCGGCACTTAAGGAAACACGCATCGTGCTTCCAATACCTTGACTTAGGATTGCACCTAGTCCGGCAGCACTTTTTACTGTTCCGGAGAACAGTGTACCTGATTCCGTGATCCCAAGATGTAAAGGGTAATCGAATGCTTTTGAAGCTTTTTCATATGCTTCGATGGCTAAATTCACATCGGAAGCTTTCATGGAAACGATAATGTCATGAAAATCGAGATCTTCCAGGATCTTGATATGGTGTAAAGCACTTTCTACCATTCCATCAGCAGTTGGGTACCCATATTTATCCAGGATTTTCTTTTCAAGAGAACCGGCATTGACCCCGATGCGGATTGGAATTCCTTTGGCCTTCGCAGCTTTCACGACTGCCTCAACCTTTTCACGGCGTCCGATGTTACCGGGATTTATCCTGATTTTATCCGCTCCGCCTTCAATGGCCTTCAGAGCAAGTTTATAATCGAAATGAATATCGACTACAAGAGGGATGTTAATCCGTTTTTTTATTTCAGGGATTGCATCGGCTGCCCTTTCATCCGGACATGCGACCCGTACGATTTGGCATCCCGCTTCTTCAAGACGAAGGATCTCTGCAACCGTTGCTTCAACATCATGTGTTTTTGTAGTTGTCATGCTTTGTACTATAACTTCATTATTGCCGCCAATCGTTAAGTTTCCGACTTTAATTGGCCGCGTCTTGGTGCGATGTATGATTTCACTCAAGTGGAATTCTCTCCTTTAGGAAAAAATCAGTTTTGATTTTTAATTTGCTACTCTCAAATATTGTATCAATGTACATACCGGTTGACAAGGAAATAGGACGCAATATCTTTTTTCAACATGAAGGATTCCCTATTCCTGGATATATTCGTTGCATGGAAACCCCGCTTAATGGTTCTTGGGAAGGGGGAGTTCTCCATTAAGACGGTTATTTATAAACGGGTATCTTATATGTTTTGCCAATTTGCATATTTTCGGGCGGCAATCCTTCATTCAAACTTTGAAAGTCAGAGATGATCGTTTCGATTGGCTGATTGGATCCGCCTTTTTCCGTTTCAACGATGGAGAGTAAGGTATCCCCGGGTTTCATGGTGATTTCTTTATAAGCAGCAGATGGTGCGGATGCAGGCTGACTGGCCGGGACGGCCGGTTCGCTTGTAGTGGCCGGTGGATGGGAAGCCGGCAGGGTCCCCGTAGTCAGATCGAAATAAATAATAAATAAAGTGAAACAGAATGAGATAAAAAGAAGTAGCCGTTTCAATTTTCCATCCTCCCAAGCTTGTCTTTAATTCATATATACTTGGAAGGGTCCGAAAATATGCCTAAAAATGGGCGGTTTTTCAAATGGAATATGGGGTACCATTCAAATTCTCTATTTCAGTTGAGTAAAATCCTTATTTGAATGGGAGCTAAGAAAGGAGCTGATCTCCTTTGTAGTCAGACCAATCTCTCTTGCCTGCATTATAAGTAACAGCCACTGTACATCAATATTACTCTCCTTCACGTCTATCACCTCTTAATTACTATTTCAAGTATAAGTATAGGAATAACTTGGTGAGTATTTTGTCGAATTAAGTAGATATGAAAAAATGATGACTGTAGTCATATGCGGGGAAAGGATTACCCGATTATTAGCAAAAGAAAAAGATCCGCACCAGGATGGGTCCGGATCTTTTTCTTTTTAAAATCAATCTTCGATCTTATTAGTTGATGTTTCTTTAATGGATAAATATAACATCATCAATGTCACAAACCAGCTAATGATTGAAGCGAATGGAACCGTTGCTTGAAAAGCATCCATGATGGTGAAGAATATGGTGGCAAGCGTAATGCTGTAAGCACTAATTCTCCATAAATGCCTATAGGAAAGCGAACGGCCAAGGGCATTTTTGAAAAGAAGACCGAAAGCGGCAAGGATTGTCACTTTAATGAAAATTCCGCTGGCAGTAAACAGGTATAATATAAGTAGTAGCAATGGAAGGATGATCGGTAGCACAGATTCGACTGAATCAAGCCAAGTGGATATGTCCTGATTATCTCCTTCCAAAAGTGAATATGGAGAGGATTGCACGTTGCCTCCAGATACGAAAACCAGATCAGACTTTAAAAGAGCGACAGCCTCATCAGCTTTTGCAGCCACTTCTTCCGGGGTTAAGGCTCCCGTACCATCTACAAAAATTTGATAACCGTTTTTATTCAAGCTAAATGGTTCACCTTCTTCAGTCGTCAACGTGCCATTTTTGATTTCAAATGCCGGCAAGTCTTCGGATACTGTTTCATGCATGGCATCTATCCCGTCAACTATCATTGTACCGAAATAATAAGCTGAAGGGAGAAAGGCGATTAGACTTATAAAGAATACGAATAAAATCGTTTTCCCGATACCTTGGTTTTGAAAGGAAGCGATATCTTTAGGAGAATATAAGCTTACCCATAGTTGTTTGAATATGTTCAATGTTTTCAGCACCTAACTATATAAGATTCCTAACCAATTTTAACTATATGGGAAAAATAAAACAACCTGTATTCTGCTTCATTGGTTTCAACCATCAATAAAGAGGCAATTATGGAGAGATAAAGCCAATTTATAAATGAAATGAGAAAGGGCGTTTTTGGTTATGGATACACTATTTTGGATAATAATCATCCTCATGTTCATAATGGGCTTCGTCGGTTTGATTTTTCCGATCATCCCAAGTGTTTTATTCATATTCGGCGGAATATTGTTATATGGACTATTTTATTCGTTTGAACCATTTGGCTGGTTTTTCTGGACGGTACAAATTCTATTCGTCATCCTTTTATTCGCAGCCGATTATATCGCAAACATGGTTGGGGTCAAAAAATATGGCGGCACGAAAGCGGGGGTTTGGGGCAGTACGATTGGGCTTCTGGTCGGACCATTCGTGATTCCGTTCGTCGGAATTTTAATAGGTCCATTCATCGGGGCATTCCTGGCAGAAATCCTAGTCCATAAAAAAGACCCGGTCACTGCTTCTAAAATCGGCCTTGGTTCCGTCGTAGGTTTTATAAGTAGTGTAATCACAAAAGGCATCATTCAATTACTGATGATCGGATATTTTATATTCGTGGTATTCTCATAGGAAATAAAATCGAAAAATGAAAAATTGAGGCATAAGGTTTGAAACGGTTACAAAAATTTGATACTCTATTGCTAGCGAGCTTCAGGTATCTTTCGAGAACTGAAGCCCTCAAAAAAAAACAGCTTACATAGGGAGGAATTTTATTATGGCTTTTGAACTTCCACAATTACCGTATGCATACGATGCATTGGAACCACACATCGACAAAGAAACAATGAACATTCACCACACTAAACATCACAACACATATGTGACAAACCTGAACAATGCTCTAGAAGGCAACCAAGAACTTCTAAGCAAAAGCGTTGAAGAAATTGTCGCTAACCTTGACGCAGTACCTGAAGCTGTTCGTACAGCTGTACGCAACAATGGTGGCGGACATGCTAACCACACTTTATTCTGGGAAATCCTTTCACCTAACGGCGGCGGACAACCAACTGGTGAATTAGCGGATGCTATCACTTCAAAATTCGGAAGCTTTGACAGCTTTAAAGAAGAGTTCGCTAAAGCGGCTACAACTCGTTTTGGATCTGGCTGGGCTTGGCTTGCTGTCAACAATGGCGAGTTGGAAGTAACAAGCACACCGAACCAGGACAATCCTTTATCAGAAGGTAAAACTCCTCTTCTTGGATTGGACGTTTGGGAACATGCTTACTACCTAAACTATCAAAACCGTCGTCCTGAATACATCAATTCTTTCTGGAATGTTGTAAACTGGGATGAAGTTGCAAAACGTTACAGCGCTGCAAAATAATTTGTAATTAATTAAAAAGACAGGAACCCCCTTTCCAGGGAATCCTGTCTTTTTTTTGTTTCTTATAATGAGGGACTACAACAGTATAAGTGCAACTACTTCTCTGTCTTCGCCAATCGAAGAGTTTTCTTTACACTGTTCTTAATCCGTGATTTCAAGAGAGAGGAAAACAGTATAAGGGCAACTACTTCTCTGTCTTCGCCAAACTGTCTTCGCCAATCGAAGAGTTTTCTTTACACTGTTCTTAATCCCTGATTTCAAGAGATAGGAAAACAGTATAGGGCAACTACTTCTCTGTCTTCGCCATCCTGTCTCGCCAATCGAAGAGTTTTCTTTATACTGTTCTTAATCCGTGATTTCAAGAGAGAGGAAAACAGTATAAGTGCAACTACTTCTCTGTCTTCGCCATCCTGTCTCGCCAATCGAAGAGTTTTCTTTACACTGTTCTTGATCCCTAATTTCAAGAGAGAGGAAAACAGTATAAGGGCAACTACTTCTCTGTCTTCGCCAATCGAAGAGTTTTCTTTATACTGTTCTTAATCCGTGATTTCAAGAGAGAGGAAAACAGTATAAGGGCAATTACTTCTCTGTCTTCGCCAACCTGTCTTCGCCAAACTGTCTTCGCCAATCGAAGAGTTTTCTTTACACTGTTCTTAATCCCTGATTTCAAGAGAGAGGAAAACAGTATAAGGGCAACTACTTCTTTGTCTTCGCCATCCTGTCTCGCCAATCGAAGAGTTTTCTTTATACTGTTCTTAATCCGTGATTTCAAGAGAGAGGAAAACAGTATAAGTGCAACTACTTCTTTGTCTTCGCCATCCTGTCTCGCCAATCGAAGAGTTTTCTTTATACTGTTCTTAATCCGTGATTTCAAGAGAGAGGAAAACAGTATAAGTGCAACTACTTCTCTGTCTTCGCCATCCTGTCTCGCCAATCGAAGAGTTTTCTTTACCTTTTTTTACATAAATTCTTTTGTTTTTTCAAACACTAGAGTGGAATTTAAAGGAGAGTTAAAACAATGGGTATTTTAGAGAGATGGTTGGGTGAAGCGGGAGGGAAGAAGGATCTGCATCTCCTTTTGTTTATTGGCGGTCTGTACAGCCTAAGTATTGCTTTATCCAATACATTCGTTAATGTGTACTTGTGGAAACAATCCGGTCAAATTATTGATATTGCCGTATATAATCTAACCGTGGTGCTTTTTCAACCACTAACTTTTATCTTTGCTGGCAGGCTGGCGAAAAAAGTGGATCGAATCATTGTTTTGCGTCTAGGCGTTATCTTTTTGGCCCTATTTTATTTATCTGTCCTTTTGGTCGGCACACATGCAACGGATTTCCTATGGCTGCTTGGTGCACTGTTAGGTATTGGTTATGGGTTTTATTGGCTTGCCTATAATGTATTGACTTTTGAGATCACTGAACCGGAAACAAGAGATTTCTTCAATGGTTTTTTAGGGATTTTATCATCCCTCGGGGGAATGGTTGGTCCGATTCTTTCAGGGTTCATCATTTCGAGGCTTGAAAAATTCACGGGATATTCCATTGTATTCGGATTGTCTTTGCTATTGTTTTCCGTTGCGGTGTTTCTTAGCTTTTCGTTAAAAAGGCGTCCGGCTCATGGGAAATACTTTTTCCTTCGGATATTGCAAGAACGTAAAAATAATCGAAATTGGCTCTTGATCACCCGTGCTCACTTTTTTCAAGGGATACGAGAGGGCACATTCATGTTCATCATTTCGATTACAGTTTTCATTCAGACGGAGAGTGAACTGGCCTTAGGTAGCTATGGTCTGTTAAATTCAGCCATTTCATTCGTTGCGTATTTTTTTGCTTCGCGATATATAAAACAGCCGATGCGGAAAAAAGCGATTCTTATTGGGGGAATCCTGTTGTATGCAGGGGTCTTATTGATTGCATTTGATATCACATTCGGAAAGCTTCTCATTTATGGGGCGATTGTTGCTACCGCTTATCCTATTCTTTTGGTTCCTTATATTTCATTGACTTATGACATTATAGGCCGCGCTTGGAAAGCAGCGGAAATGAGGATTGAATATATCGTTGTCAGGGAACTGTTCGTTCATATTGGAAGGATTGTATCCATATCGGGATTCATTCTTTCCGTCATGTTTTTCGACCTAAAGCAAGTACTGCCGGTTTATCTTTTAATCGTCGGGGCAGGGCATACCGTGATATATTGGTTTGTACGGAAAATCGATATCATTGACCAAGATTAGAGGCCTTAGTGGCCTCTTTTCAATATCCATGACTTACGGTTTTAGGAAATATGAGCCGTAAGTCACTTTTTATGTAAAGTTCGTTAGATGTTTAATATTTCTAGAACACTAAGGTAGAAAAAAATATAAATGTTCTATAGAATAGTATAGGACCATTATGACTATGTAAAAAGGATGTGTGGCTTAGTGTGAATAAAAAGAAAAAGAAAAAGACGCATGTGCCTTTCAGATTGAATATTCTTTTCTTTTTAGTGTTTGTTTTGTTTTCCGCTTTAATTTTACGCTTGGGTGTTGTACAGATTGTTTATGGTGATGATTACCGGCGTGAGATTGAAAGAACAGAGGAAGTGACCGTGAATAATTCGGTGCCCCGTGGGAAAATGTATGACCGGAATTTAAAATTGATGGTCGATAACCAACCACTGGATGCAATTACATATACACGAAAGCAAGGTACGAAACAAACAGAAATGGTGGAAACGGCTGAAAAACTCGCGAAGTTGATCGAAAAAGACACCGATAAAGTGACTGAGCGCGATAAAAAGGATTTTTGGATTTTAAATAATCCAAAGTTGGCCGAGAAAAAGGTTACGGATAAAGAAAGGAAAAAAGTGGAAGAGGGAGAGCTGGAAGAAAGTGATTTGTATAAGCTTCAGCTTGATCGGATTACTTTAGATGAAATAGAGCTTTCGGAAAAAGATCTGGAAGTCCTTGCCATCTATAGGGAATTTGCAAGCGGATATGCCCTTACCCCGCAGGTCGTGAAAAACAAGAAAGTGACAAAAGAAGAATTCGCTAAGGTGAGTGAAAACCTTGATTCGCTCCCAGGGGTCGATATATCAACAGATTGGGATCGTTTTTATACGTATAATAAAACGCTTAAATCTGTATTAGGTAAAGTTTCTTCATCTGAAGAGGGTTTGCCTAGTGAAAGCCTGAACTACTACCTTGCACGTGATTACAGCCGGAATGACCGTGTAGGTAAGAGTTATATTGAGGCGCAATATGAGGATATCCTCCAAGGGCAGAAAGCGAAAGTAAGGAATGTGACCGATAAATCAGGAAATGTTGTCGATTCCGAAGTGATTACTGAAGGTTCGCGAGGAAAAGATCTTATATTGACAGTTGATATGGATTTACAGCTTGCAACAGAGGAAATCATTGAAAAGGAATTGATTGCCAAGAAAAAAATGGGCAACACTAAGTTCTTGGATAGAGCTTTTGTAGTTATGATGGATCCTAATACAGGGGAAGTTTTAACGATGGCTGGTAAGAAATATGAGAAGGATTCAAAAACAGGGAAATCTTCCATAGAGGACTTTGCATTAGGAAATATCACGACTTCCTATACGATGGGCTCCTCAGTAAAAGGTGCTACCGTTTTAACAGGTTATCAGCAAGGAGCTATCCAACCGGGTACATACTTTTATGATACGAAGTTGAAAATCAAAGGTACCCCCCCTAAAGGTTCTTATAGTAACTTTGGGAACATTAATGATTTGACTGCGTTAAAAGTATCCTCGAACGTTTATATGTTCAGAACGGCAATTAATATTGCAGGTGCGCATTATGTGCCGAACGAACCATTAAATATAAGTTCAAGTGCCTTTTCAACCATGCGTAATTCATTTGCCCAGTTTGGCTTGGGTGTCCGAACGGGGATCGACCTCCCGAATGAAATGAGTGGATTCAAAGGTTCGGAAACGTCACCAGGTAAACTGCTTGACCTCGCAATCGGACAGTACGATACGTACACACCGATTCAGCTTGTGCAGTATGTTTCAGCCATTGCGAATGGCGGTAACCGCATGAAGCCGCATATGGTTAAGGAAATCCGCGATCCGGTAGATAATAATGAGGAATTGGGTCCTATTGCGGAAGACGTTTCACCAACTGTCCTTAATCGTCTTGAGATGAAGGAAGAATGGATAGAACGTGTGCAGAGCGGTTTCGAGAAAGTTTCCATGGAACAAGGCGGAACAGCATATAAGTATTTTGGTAAGAAACCATATACGGTAGCGGCTAAAACTGGGACGGCGCAAGCGTTCTATGATGGTCCGAACCGAGCGGATTATAGCGAACCTCAAGATACGATGAATATCACGTTGGTCGGCTATGCCCCTGCTAAAAATCCGGAAGTTGCTTTTGCTGTTGTTGTCCCGTGGGCGTACCAGGGCCATTCGGGTCATGATATGAGTAAAAAAATTGGCGAAGAGATTATGGATACTTATTTCGATCTGAAAAAAGAACGGGCAAAGAAGGAAAATACTGAGACCTCGACTGATTTGAAAGTGGAGAATGGTAAAGACGTCCAAAAGGACCAGGCTGAAGTTAGAAAAAGCCAGGAAAATGAATAAAAGGTTAAAACACGTTTTTGGGTAAACCGAAAACGTGTTTTTTTTGCATTTTAAGAACGAAATCAGTCCAGTTCTTTCATCTTTACAATAAGCACACAATAATTTACTGAATATTTACAAATGCTTTAAACGGAATTTACAGTCTGAAAGTATGATATGAGAGTAGTACAAAATATTCATATAAAATTCTTAGGGGGATTTACAAATGAGACGTTTCAAAGGTATGGCAATGACTGTAATGATGGGCGGAGTAATTGCAGTAGCGGCGGGTTGTGGATCCGATGACACTAAGACAAGCAGCGGTGAAGGAAAAGGATCTGGCCAACTGCAGGGAGAAGTGATTACGGATGGTTCTTCAACGGTCTTTCCGATCATGGAGGCAGTTGCAGAAGAATATATGGCTACACAGCCTGATGTGAAGGTTTCAGTGGGATCGTCAGGAACAGGTGGGGGATTCAAGAAATTCATCGCTGGTGATACGGACCTAGCCAATGCATCCCGTCCGGTCAAAGAAGAAGAAACTGCCTTACTTGAAGAAGAGGGAGTTAAATATACAGAATTGAAACTGGCATTTGACGGTATTTCAATCGTTGCCAATAAAGATAATGAATTCATCGATTCACTAACAGTTGAAGAACTTCAAAAACTGTGGGTTGATAATGGAAAGGTGAAGAAATGGTCTGATATACGTCCTGAATGGCCGAAGGAAGAAATTAAATTCTACTCTCCGGGAACAGATTCAGGCACATATGATTATTTCAATGAAGTGATCCTTGAAGAAAAACCGATGGTGGAAAATGCTACGCTTTCAGAAGATGATAACGTTCTTGTACAAGGTGTAGAAGGTGATAAAAATGCGATTGGATTCTTCGGTTATGCCTACTATTCAGAAAATAAAGATAAGTTAAAGATCATTTCCATCGACAACGGCAAAGGTGCCGTAGAGCCAACACATGAAACGATCAAAAGTGGCGAGTATGCCCCGTTATCACGTCCACTATACACATATGTAGCTAATAAGTCTGTAGCTGAAAAAGAACAAGTGGCAGATTATACTCAATTTGTCATTGAAAATGCAGGAGAGCTTGCTGAAGAAGTGGGTTATATCAGCCTGCCGGAAGAAGAGTACCAGAAAGATCTTGATAAATTAAAAGAACTGGAAAAATAACCGATATTACAGGCTACTGAAATCCCGCCTTGACTCGATTAAGGCGGGGGTAACAGCTTGTAAATCCAAAAATTGCGTGTCTGAAATGGAGGATGCAAGTTGGAACTTAGAAAAACAGAAACCTATTCTGTACAGCAAATGATCCTGGAAAAGAAAAGAAAGAAAAAAATGAATATGGAAAAAGTCATACCTAAGCTTTTGTTCCTTACGGCGGCGATTTCCGTTTTCACTACAATCGGGATTATCCTGACGCTTATATTTGAAACGTTTATCTTTTTTGATAGAGTGTCCATCGTCGAGTTTTTTACAGAAGCTAAATGGCTGCCATTTGCATCTACACCTTCCTATGGGATTATGCCCCTTATCGTTGGAACGTTGAAGATAACAGTCATAGCAGCGGTGGTTGCAGTTCCAGTAGGGCTTGCAACAGCCATTTTCTTGAGTGAATATGCATCTGAGAAAACACGGAGAATCATCAAGCCGATTTTAGAAGTTTTAGCTGGGATTCCTACTATCGTTTACGGCTTCTTTGCCTTAACTTTTGTAACACCGGTTTTGCGCGATTTATTTCCTTTCCTTGACATGTTCAATGCTTTAAGTCCTGGGATCGTTGTAGGTATCATGATTATGCCGATGATAGCCTCTTTGTCGGAAGATGCCCTTGTATCAGTGCCGAAGTCGATTCGCGAAGGTGCGTATGCTTTAGGAGCTACGAAACTCGAAACGACAATCAAAGTGGTATTGCCAGCAGCCATTTCAGGAATTGTGGCATCCATCGTTCTTGCTTTATCCAGAGCGATCGGGGAAACCATGATTGTGAGTGTTGCCGGTGGCTCGACCCCAAATATGAGCATGGATGTGACTTCATCGATCCAAACGATGACTGCTTATATCGTACAGGTCAGTTCGGGGGATGCAGGGTACGGGACAACGATTTACTACAGCATATATGCGGTTGGAATGACACTGTTCGTCTTTACGCTTATCATGAATTTACTGGCGCAGTTCATCTCTCGCAAGTTCAGGGAGGAATATTAAGACATGAAACTGATAAACAAAAGTCATGTTGCAAAAAAGATGCCCGTTAGGCTGGCTGTTAATACGATTTGTAAAGGATTATTCTTCTTGGCAACATTGGTTGGCCTCATAGTATTGGCCATCTTATTTTATCGGATATTCACTCAAGGAATTGGTAGTCTGAATGGGGATTTCCTTCAGAATTTCGCTTCCAGGAAACCAGAAGAGGCTGGTATAAAGGCAGCATTGATCGGTTCAATATGGTTGATGGTAGTCGTGGCTCCAGTTTCCCTGCTGCTTGGTGTCGGAACGGCCATTTATTTAGAGGAATATGCCAGGAAAAATTGGATCACCACTTTTATCAAAGTGAATATTTCCAATCTGGCAGGTGTCCCGTCAATAGTATTTGGACTGCTGGGCTTAACGGTTTTCGTTCGTGCTCTAGCATTGGACCGGTCCATATTGGCAGCAGGCTTGACCATGAGCCTACTCGTTCTTCCGGTCATCATAGTAGCTGCCCAAGAGGCCATACGTGCCGTACCGCGTGATTTAAGGGAAGCTTCCTTTGGAATGGGTGCAACAAAGTGGCAGACGATATTGAAAGTGGTCCTGCCGGCTGCGGTACCTGGTATTTTAACTGGGGGAATACTGGCTTTGTCACGGGCAATCGGTGAAACGGCGCCACTTGTGGTGGTTGGCATACCGATGTTCATCGCCTTTTTACCACAAACGGTCATGGATACATTTACAGTTCTGCCAATGCAAATCTATAATTGGACATCTCGTCCACAGGAGGAATTCCAGCAGGTTGCTGCCGCGGGAATCATCGTTTTACTCATCCTGTTAATTTTTATGAATTCAATAGCGGTTTTAATTCGAAATAAATTCCAGAAAAGATACTAATAGGAGGAAGGAAAGCATGAATATGACCTTAATGAGAGAAAATGAGTCACCGGCTATCGGGTTCGAAAATGTCGAGTCCGTTCCCTTTTCGGAAAAGGTATATGAAACGTCCAATCTCAATTTATGGTATGGAGAAAACCATGCTTTGAAAAATATTAATTTGGATATGCATCAAAATGAGGTGACAGCCATCATAGGACCTTCAGGATGTGGGAAATCCACCTACATCAAAACATTGAACCGAATGATCGAACTAGTCCCGAATGTTAAAACGACAGGCCAGATTAAATATAGGAACAGGAATATCCTCGATCAGTCCTACAAGGTTGAAGATTTAAGGACACAGGTGGGAATGGTCTTCCAAAAGCCTAATCCCTTTCCTAAATCAATTTATGAAAATGTTGTATACGGACCGAAAATCCATGGAATAAAAAATAAAAAAATTCTTGATGAGATAGTTGAAAAGAGTTTAAAAGGGGCAGCCATTTGGGATGAAGTGAAAGACCGTCTGCATGAAAATGCATATGGACTTTCAGGTGGACAGCAACAGCGTCTTTGTATCGCCAGATGTTTGGCAATCGAACCAGATGTCATATTAATGGATGAACCAACATCTGCCCTTGATCCGATTTCCACTTTGAAAATAGAAGAATTGGTCCAAGAACTTAAAAAGGATTTCAGCATCATCATCGTTACCCATAACATGCAGCAGGCAGCACGTATCTCTGATAGAACAGCCTTCTTCTTAAATGGGGAAGTCATCGAATATTCTGATACCAACACCATCTTCTCTAATCCGAATGATAAAAGGACAGAAGATTACATTACCGGACGCTTCGGTTAAAGAGAAAGGGAGATGCGATAATGGTCGTTCGTGAAAATTTCGAGCTTCAGTTGAAAGAGTTACAGGAGAAAATAGTGAGGTTGGCTAATTTAGCTTCAGGGGCAATATCAAAATCATATGCCGCACTGGAAAACAATAATGTTGATGATGCTCTTGAAGTTATTGATGATGATACAATAGCTGATTTACTGGAAGAGGAAATTAATGACTTTGCGATTTTACTGATTGCGAAGCAGCAGCCGGTTGCAATTGATTTGCGGCGTATCATTGCTGCCATAAAAATTGCCTCGGATATTGAAAGGATGGCGGACTTTGGCGTCAATATCGCTAAATCAGCCATCCGAATCGGTGACCAGCCATTTATTCTGCCTTTAACACCTTTAAGGCAGATGCATGATATTACATTAAAGATGATTGAACTTTCGATAGAAGCATTTGAGAAGGAAGATGTTGTCCTTTCAAGAGAAATCATTGAAATGGATGATGAGGTCGATCGCTTTTATGGAGAGATGATTCGAAGTCTCCTTCGACTTTCAGATGAAAAAAACCTACAGCAGGTCACACAGCTTTCCTTAATTGCCCGATATTTAGAAAGAACGGCAGATCATACAACGAATATCGCAGAGAATATTTACTTCCTGGTAAGAGGGAGATATATCAGCAGGAATGAATGAATTCATTCTTATTTGAAAAAAAGAGAGGCTTTTTTTTCGGACAAAGTCCAATTAAAAAGTCTCTCTTATTCATTAATGGGTCAAAGTGTTGGCCAATTGTCTATATGTCATATTATTCGTAACGACAAACTCGCAGATTTGAACTTTTTTTGAGAAATCATGTTCATTTATATAAGCTTCAAATCCAGCAGCATCATCGATGATTTTTTCCTTGGAGAGCCTATCGGCAATTTCAGTTGTGGTCATATTCGTTTTCACTTTAATCGTATAGGAGACGATGGATTGATCTTTTTTTGATGCTTCATTCTCCAATAAATCTTTATCTGCATCCTTTGGTTGGACGGTCTTTTTTGTTTCCTCCATAGGAAGGGAAACGACGAATCCCTGCTTCACAGCAATTCCCTAGCTTCCTCTGCAGTCGGAGTGGTACCTTCGATTAATCCGGTGCCATAATTAAAACCGGCAAAGATTGTTGTTGTAAAGATGATACCGGCGGAAAGACCTTGCAGTCTTGCTTTGTTCATCTTCATTCACCCTGCAATCTTTGTTGCTCGATCACTGACATGGTTTGTTCCTTCGTTAACGAGGATTGTCTAGCGATCTGGTCCAAAGAAAGACCTTGACTATATAAGGATAGAACCTGACTTTTTAAAATTTCATGAATAGGTTCAACTTCATTGGAAGTGACAAGTGATTTAGTCTTAACGGGAGGAACAGGGTCATCCTGGATAACGAATTCCTCTTCAAGAATCTTCACCTTCTTCTTTAATTGGTAGATATCCTGCATATACGTAATGGTCATCTGTTCTAAATCTTCTTCTAATTTGGCAACCTTATCTTTACTGAAAAAGGAAATGATAAGAAGGACAATCGCTAATGAAAAAAGAAGGATGATAAGTGTTTCCATGATTTCACCTCAGAAGCTAAATTTCGACATATACTTATATTTTACACATATTATATAAAAAATTGGAGATTTTCATATTTTTATATCTTCGGAAGTGACAGTTACCTTCAATTATTGTCTGTTTTGTTTCAAATTATTGTCGAAATGCCTCATGACTATCGTTGAAGAAAAAAATTCAGGCACTAAAAAGGGGAAAAAAACCCTTTAGATATAACATACATAAAATTCGACAAAATGTGTTTATTGTCCATCAGCCAATTCAGTGCTAACATAAAGATAGAATAAATTGAAAAAACGAAATATTTTGAATAGTTAAAATTAATGAACCTATAAGGAAATGGTGTGCAGATTCTAAAGTGGATAGTTTCACTGTCAGCGCCTAACGATAAGTTATATAAGGATAAAGAAGGGGAAGGGATGATTATATGAATTCGATCGCGTATATGCCGCAGGATAACCAGGATATGTATCGTAAGGGGTTAAAGGCTGGGTTATGGATGGATGAGAGTTTTGATTGGTATCCTGAGGAAGATATGATGAGTCATCCTAATGGGGAGATCCGGACACTTTCACAAACTTATACCCAAGGGCAGGTGACCTTTTCGAAGTTCACGATTAGGAATACCTCATTTGAAACTAAGCGCCCAAAAGTGTTTTTTCACTATGAAAACGCTTTCGAAAGACAGGCGGTGGCTTTTTATAGCCCGAATGAACGGGCGATTTTACATGTAGCCCCTCAATCGATAGCCTTATTGGGTGGATTGGTGAAAGGGAAAAGCATCTCTCAATATTGCATCCAAGGTAAGGGAAGCCTTTATCAAGAGGGATGCTTCAAATCATTGAAAGAAGGGATTCTGGCTTATTCACCGCTCGCCAAAGGGGAGGTAACCAGCGTTTTCACACTAGAGACTGAAATCTTACCGAAGGAATGTGTGGAAGCTGTGGCTTGGGTCATTCATGCTGAAACGAAAGAAGAAGCGAAAATCATGAATAATCAGCTCCTCCTGACGATGCAAAACGTAACCAATTAAAAATTAAAAAAAGTTAATGTTGGATTTCCCAAAAAACATACTAGCAATTCACATTGAATAATGCTATTATAGAAAAGTCCTATGTGAAAAAGTCAATATGTTTGGAGGGAAATACACAATGCGCGTGAATATTACATTAGCTTGCACTGAATGTGGAGACCGTAACTATATTTCTAAAAAAAATAAACGTAACAATCCAGACCGTCTTGAGCTTAAAAAATACTGCTCAAGAGAAAAACGCAGCACGACTCACCGTGAAACAAAGTAAGCAACAGGATTTTTCCTGTTGTTTTTTTTTGCATTTTTTTAATGTCTTCTCCCTATCTTTCCTTTAGTGAATATTTTCAGAATGCACTCGGCAATTTCCCATTTCGTATTTTAGTAAATGAACAAATATTATGAGATAATAATAGAATTAGACTAAAGGAGTCGGAAATGATGAGAGAAAACAAAAATAAGCTCCGCCAAGAAGTTAGGTCCCGTTTAATGGAACTGACCAAAGAGGAACATAAAGAACTTTCGAACAGCATCGCTGAAAACTTATTTTCACTGGAGGAATGGAAAAAAGCTAAAACCATTGGGATCACCATCTCCATTCCGCCTGAAGTTCCAACAGTACGGATCATCGAACAAGCATGGAGTGAAGGAAAAGAAGTGGCAGTACCGAAATGTGATCCTGAAAAAAAGACAATGGAATTCAAAAAGATTTCGTCCTTCAATCAGCTGGAGTCTGTTTATTATGGATTGCTTGAACCAGTGGAAGAAACTGCTAAGGCCCACAAAGAGGAATTGGATGTAATGATCGTCCCCGGTCTTGCTTTTACCAAAGAAGGGTATCGCCTGGGCTTTGGGGGCGGTTATTATGACCGTTTCCTCTCTCATTACCGAGGAGCTACATTGGCCCTTACATACGAGCTTCAATTAATGGATGATCTCCCGATAGAGGTTCATGATATAGCTGTCAGCAAACTCATCACCCCATCCAGGGTTTTACGCACGTACGCCCACTAGAAGAAGTTTATTAATTATCACTTTTTTGCTCATAAAAATCCTGTCCTGTATCACACTAATGATAGGAGGGATCGTTATGCTTCGATTAATTATTCAAATCTTCTTGGTTGGTTTAGTGGTTTATGCAGGTTATCAAAATCGGTACCGCTTGATAAATGTTGTGCTGTCTAGCGGTATACTAAGAAGATTTCTAGTGACCAAATCCTTGAATATGCCAATGTTCAGGGATAAAATGATGCAAAGCATGTTCAGTCAGACCAAATGATGATGCCGGCATCTTAAAAGGAACCTGATCAGGGGTTCCTTTTTTATTTATAACCCATAGGGAGAGAGGGGTTAAAACAGTCTCCTTTTTTACTTTTTTCATGATTTCGTCTATAGTTTTAATTATAGAAACAGGAATTTTAGAAGCTTAAGATTCATTGGAAAGTGGGGAAGGCATTGGGATTTAAAGAGGATTATTTGTTTTGGGAAACCATTAGGGAGTTGTCGGCCCATTATGATTATCGAATGATCACTGTCACGGAAAACCATCAGGAGATTTGGCTTGAGAGCGATAAGAATAAGGAGTTTCCAGTCATCAGACTCATTCGACATGATTTGGATTGGGCTAATTGGCTCAAGCGTGATATCGACCGAACATTGCAGAATGGGGAAAGGATCAGAAGGAAATTATACAAAAAGCCCATAGACATATTAAGTATCTATGTTAGTAAATTTGCCCCGGTCGATGATCATGACTTTAGTTTACAGGTGGCTTCCTTTAAAAAAACGAATGTTAACACGTTTATTCTAACTTGTGAATCATTTCATGATTCGTTACAAAACCTTGAGCATGTATTGAAAAAACCACTTTCAATTCAAGTTCTTGAAGAAGATGAAATAGATGAGGAAAAGATTCTCGCAGTAAAGAAAGACGCAATCTCGGAGTCGGTCAAAAAGGCTAAGGCTGAGCAGAAGGTATTTCAAAATGCCAATAAGCCATTCTTTACATATATATTCATGGCGATACAAATAGCTGTGTTCATCTTGATGGAGTTCAATGGAGGCAGCACCAATTCCAAGACCTTGATTGAGTTTGGCGCTAAATTTTCTCCTTATATCATACAAGGGGAATGGTGGCGGTTCTTTACACCAATGATTGTCCATATTGGGTTTATTCATTTACTGATGAATACATTTTCATTGTATTTGATCGGTGCTGAAGTGGAAAGGATTTACGGTAATGCCAGGTTCCTTTTCATCTATATATTCGCTGGTTTCGCTGGAACTCTAGGCAGCTTCATCATGACCCCGAATCTTTCGGCAGGGGCGAGCGGGGCCATTTTTGGCTGTTTTGGGGCACTTCTGTACTTTGGCATCGTCTATCCGAAATTATTCATGCGCTCGATGGGTTCATCGGTGATCGTGTTGATCATCATTAACTTAATATATGGTTTCACCGTTTCGGGAATTGACAATGCAGGGCATATCGGAGGTTTGATCGGAGGGTTCTTGGCTGCTGGAGTGGTCCAGCTGCCAAAATCCAAGAATATCTTTCGGCAGCTGGCTTTTCTGATAGGGACGGCAATACTGACCTATGGCTTGCTTCAATTTGGTTTCAACCATCAGGACAGTGCAGCTATGGATGATAATACCATGGCCATGCTTGCCCAAAAGTATATTGATGATGAAGAAGAAGATAAAGCGGAAGAGATGTTATTCAAATATGTGGATGCAAACCCTGATGCACCACTATCGCTTTTTATGCTAGGGAATTTATCTTTTGAGAAAAAGGATATATATAAAGCGAGGGATTATTATGAAAAGGCGGTTGAAAGCAATCCGGATTTGCATGAAGCCCATTACAATCTTGCCTTAGTCTACATGAATCTCGAATCATTCGATCAAGCTAAGGAGCAAGCTGAAAAGGCTATTGAGCTTGCCCCGGATAATAAGTCATATACTAAACTGCTGCCAGAAATTGCAAAACGGCTATAACTTTTGACGTAGCATGATTGGGGTACCGTCTTTCAGTGTAAACAAGACAAGTATTTCACTTTGATTCTTAGCCATGAGCAATTGGGGGATGGTGCTGCCTTGTGGACTCACAGGGGATCCATCCTCCTTTTTTATTCCTAACACATAATTTTTATAAAGCCCTTCCCACAGCTTTCCCACAATTTCATCCCGTTTGAATTGGGGGAAGGCAGAAAGCCATTGGTTTTTTTTTGAGGGCAGGTCTGTCAATGAGATGATTTTGTACTGATCCAGATTAACTTGAAATGCTTGACCGGCTTTCTCCAAACCATTTCGAACCGTTTGATCGGTAAAGCCGTCCAGCGTTTTTTTCCACTGAATCTGTTCCACTGAAAGGGGACGGTGGAAGTATTGAAAAGTTGGTGTAGTTACTGTATAAAGTTTTTCTTTACTCAGCTGCTGGGCACTGGTGAAAATTGTGTCGCTCGGATGAACCTCGGCATAATGAAAAGTTACCGCTTCATAACGCCCACTCTCGGTTTCTTTAGATTTCGCTTTTTGAGAGAGTTCTTGTTTATTTTGCCGCCAATTTTTTAACGCTCCTGCCAATTTTCCATTTTTGTATAAGAGCGATACATCCTGACGTAAGTAAGCAGGCTGGTCCAACGCAGAACTCACCTTCCAAGTGATTGTATAGGTGGAATTCCCGGTACCCTTCGGTGTCAGGTGGGTGGAAGCATGTTCAAAATGGAGCGAGGAATCGATGGGAAAAAAAATGATGGTTTCCTCTGTCTGTTCATTATTTGAAAAATAAAGGATGACAAAAATGGTGGTTAAGACTAAAAAGACGGTATACTTCAATTGTAGTTTCATTTTTCCCCTCCGTTTTTACGCATGATGAATGGTTTAAAAAATATTAAGCAGTTTCAAATTTTCAAATCAAATCGAAAGAGTCCATATTAGGCGTTCACATTCTTGATATTTCATCATATGAATAGAGTTGGACATGTATGTGGAGGATGGGGAAAATTATCAAAAGTGGAAATCGACGCTTGTTACAATGAGGCTGATTCGATATACTTTCCTATAGAAAAGAGTAAAGAGGCTTATTATGAAAACATATTATGATCTTCAACAATACCTGAAAAGATTCGGCACATTTATTTACATTGGTGATCGATTAGCCGAGCTTGAACTGATGGAAGCTGAAATCAGGGAAATCCACCGTATGCAGATGATGGATACGAAAGATTATCAAATGGCGATCCTTTTAATTAGGCAGCAATTGTCTCTTGAAAGGGAAAAACAGAAAAAAAATTGATAAAAAAGGTGAGAATGATGGAAAAGTGGCTGATGGGTGTAGATTTAGGCGGTACAACTACCAAACTGGCTCTGATCAATTCATACGGAGAGATTATTCATAAATGGGAAATCAGCACGGATATCTCCGAAAAGGGCAGATTCATTACGATTAACATAGCCAAAGCGATTGATGCGAAGCTCGTGGAACTTAATGAACCGAAGAGTAAGATAGTAGGGATAGGAATGGGTGCCCCCGGCCCTGTGAAATTTGTTAACGGTTCCATATATGAAGCTGTCAATCTAGGTTGGAAAGACTATCCATTAAAAGATTTATTGGAGGTGGAGACATCTCTCCCTGCGGTGATCGATAATGATGCCAATATGGCAGCTTTGGGAGAAATGTGGAAAGGTGCCGGTAATGGTGCCAAAGACCTCGTTTGTATAACTCTGGGAACGGGTGTAGGCGGAGGGATCATCCATAATGGGCAAATCGTCCATGGTACTAGTGGAGCTGCTGGTGAAGTGGGGCATATAACGGTCGTAACGGACGGCGGGGCACCATGCAATTGCGGCAAGACAGGTTGTTTGGAAACGGTTGCTTCAGCTACGGGCATCGTTCGTATGGCTTTAGAGGCCTTGAATACTGCCGATGAAAAGTCAATGCTTCAGCAGAAAGTCGACGAGGGAAATGTGGTTACTTCCAAATTGTTATTCCAATGCGCTGCAGCAGGCGATCCTTTGTCCAAAGCAGTGGTGGATAAGGTAGGCAATTACTTGGGGCTAGCACTATCACATGTTGGGAATGTCATGAATCCGGATAAAATCGTCATTGGTGGGGGCGTTTCACAAGCGGGAGACATTTTGCTCGATCCTGTCCGATCTGCCTTTGGAAAGTATGCCTTTAAACGGGTTAGTAAATCAACGAAAATCAGCCTGGCAACACTAGGCAATGATGCAGGGGTAATTGGTGCAGCCTGGCTCATTAAAAGCCAATTGAATGGTTGATCCGTTCTTGTGCCCTTTGGCAAGCTGGGGTGTGTAAATTATCGAATTTTCAAAAAGTTCCCTATTTGAAGGGGTGGATGCATTTTGCATAGCGGGGAGAACTATGACCCAAGATTGAAGCGCTCTGGATCATAGCTCCATCGCTTCTTCGATGAGGAGGGACCAGGATTGAAAAGGGTCTTCAAAAAACAGGGACATTCATTGTTTTGGGTCGTATTAATATCACTTTGGCTTAAAACATACATTGCTTATAAAACAAGTTTTGAGATAGATATTGAAAATTGGATCCAGGAGTTCATACTTTTCATCAATCCGGTCAGTTTCCTTTTACTTACTCTTGGCGTGTATATATTTTTAAAAGAAAATAAACGGACGGCATACTTACTGATCATGAGTTTTTTCATCACCTTCGTCCTCTTTGCCAACCTTGTGTTTTTTCGCTTTTTTAATGACTTTTTAACCATTCCCGTACTTTTTCAAACGAGCAATATGAACGACCTTGGAAGCAGTGTACATGAATTGATCAATCCAAGTGACCTTTTGTATTTTGCCGATATTCTGTTCCTGATGCTTCTGGTGAAATACAAACCGAAATCATTCCATGACCGTTCATACAATCCTCAGGACCGTAAATTCTTTGTGTTAATGGCTTTAGGAGTGACCTTCTTTAATTTAGCTTTAGCGGAAGCTGAGCGTCCTGAACTCCTGACGCGAACGTTTGACCGTGAAATCCTCGTCAAGAATATTGGTACGTACCATTATCACCTCTATGATGCAATATTACAGACGAAATCATCGGCCCAACGTGCCCTTGCGGATGGCAGTGAATTGTCGGAAATTGAAAATTATGTCCGTGCCAATCAAAAAGCGGTTAATGATGATCTATATGGTCTGGCAAAAGGCAAAAATGTGATTCTTGTTTCATTGGAATCGACTCAAAGCTTTGTCATCAATAAAACTGTGAACGGTGAAGAAATCACTCCTTTTCTGAACGAATTCATCAAAGATAGCTATTATTTCAATAACTTTTATCACCAAACTGGCCAGGGGAAAACATCCGATTCAGAATTCATTATTGAGAATTCCCTCTATCCTTTAGGCAGAGGTGCAGTATTTTTCACTCATGCCCAAAATGAATACAGAGCCACCCCTGAAATCTTAACGGAAAAAGGTTACTATACGGCTTCCTTGCATGCCAATAATAAAAGTTTTTGGAATCGTGACATAATGTACGACTCTCTTGGGTATCAGCAGTTTTATGATAGTGATGAATATAAAGTCTCTGAAAAGAATTCCGTCAATTGGGGTTTGAATGATAAATCGTTCTTCCGGCAATCAATTGCCCACTTGAAGGGGATGCCGGAGCCTTTTTATGCCAAGTTCATAACGTTAACCAATCATTTCCCATTCACTTTGAATGAAGAAGACCGGACATTGGAACCTTACGATTCGAGTTCCAAAACATTGAATCAGTATTTTCCGACCGTACGCTATACTGACGAAGCATTGGAACGATTTATCGGTGATTTGAAACGTGAGGGATTATATGAGGATTCCATTATTGTATTATATGGCGATCATTATGGCATTTCGGAAAATCACAACTCTGCCATGAGCCAGTTCCTTGGGAAGGAAATCACGCCTTTCGAATCCATCCAGCTTCAGCGTGTCCCGCTCATCATACATGTTCCCGGGCAGAAGGGTAAAACGGTTTCCACCGTTTCCGGTCAGATTGATGTAAGGCCGACTCTCCTTCATTTATTGGGGATTGAAAATGATGATTATATCGAATTCGGCAAAGATCTATTTTCTGAAGAGAAAATAGAATTCACTGTTCTTCGCGATAGCAGTTTCATCACGAAGGATTATCTCTATACGATGGATACCTGTTATGATAAAAAGACCGGAGCGGCGACGGAAAAGGATCCATGTGAGAAGTACTTGGAAAAGGCGAAGCAGGAGCTTGATTACTCCGACAAAATCATATACGGGGATTTGCTCCGATTTTATGAGCGACGTTGAAAAAAGAAACCTGGAGCAATCCAGGTTTTTTTGTTTTTGTAAGGAGATTCAGGTCCATAAAAGGAGAACTTAGAATCAATTATGAAACACGGAGACTTCCTGAACATCTTTCTGCCTTTCGTTTCATAAAGATTAAACAATGAAAGGGGCGGAGGCTGAATGAAAGTAGTGAGCAGAAACGGGGATAATTTGGCATATTACAGCCAAATGTTCCAAATTCCCCGAGTTTTGATTGAGGATGCAAATCCCAGTATTACTGACGGGGTTTTGCCAAATGGCATGGAAGTACAGATACCGGGGTACATTGTTCAGGAAGAGTCCCGATTAGATATCGATTTTGCCGAAATCGCTTTACTATATCACCTGCCCATCGATGGGATATTATTATTGAATCAAGTTGAACAAAAAACGATTTCCGTACCCGTCCAAATTATGAATCCCATGCTTGTCACCGAAAAACCCTATGATTATCAATCACTTCTTAACGATCTTGATATTCTATCTTTTCATTACCCCTTTATTAAAGTTGAATCGATCGGGAAGAGTGTATTGGGAAAAGACCTCCTTGAGGTAAGAATCGGTCAAGGTGAAAAAATCATACATTATAACGGTTCATTCCATGCAAATGAATGGATCACTTCGGCGGTCTTGATGAAGTGGCTGAATGATTTTCTGCTGGCAGTAACGAATGATCGTACATTATGCGGTATGGATTGTATGCCCTTCTATAGGGATACGACGATTTCGATGGTTCCAATGGTTAATCCGGATGGAGTAGAGCTAGTCCTAAAGGGGGAGGAGGCGGCAGAGGGGAAAGTCGATGTTTTGAAAATGAATAATGGAAATCCTGCCTTTTATGCTTGGAAAGCCAATATCCGCGGTGTCGACCTGAATAATCAATATCCGGCCAATTGGGAGATTGAAAAGCAAAGAAAGATTCCAAAAGCCCCTGCCCCGAGGGATTTTCCAGGCGAGACCGCATTATCGGAACCAGAAGCATTGGCCATGAAGGAGCTGGCAAAAAGACGGAATTTTGAAAGAGTGTTAGCACTTCACACACAAGGAAAAGAATTTTATTGGGGATATGAAGGACATGAACCTGAACAGGCTGCGAATGTTGCGAGGGAGTTTGAGAAACGGAGCGGATATCGGGCTGTACAATATGTTGACAGCCATGCTGGGTATAAAGATTGGTTCATTCAGGAATTCAAACGTTGCGGATTCACAATTGAGCTGGGAAAGGGCATCAATCCACTTCCCCTATCCCATTTGCCTGGTATATATGAAGATTCCGTTAAGATTTTGATGGCTGGCTTGTATATGTGATGCCATTAATCCGGGGAATATACTTCCAAAAAAATATAAGGTAATTATTCGCCACATTTTCTCTTTTTTACTTTATAATGAAAGTCGTAAGGGTTCGATTGGTTAATCCTTACTCTCTTTCTAATGTCTCGCTCACATATGCCAGGCGTTTTTAGTTATGAAGTGGGAGGTGTGTGGAGATTAAAGTATCCAAAGCAGCACTTTGTATGCGGCTTTCCATTTGTAAGATGTTGTGTTTCATCCCATTATTTATCTCCACTATCCTTCTTATCTCGGCTTGTGAGCCTTCCAAGGACCTTAGTAAACCCGTAAATGATACGGAAAAAGAACACTCCCAATCTACCAAGGAAACTTCAGTAAGCAAATTAAAGGTCCCGACTGCAGAAACGGAAAAAATCGAAGCCATTTTTGGATGGCTGGATTCTAAAACCATTTTATATTCTGTGAAGCGGGATGGTCATGAATTATCCCAGTTGATGTCATGGAATTTGGAAACGAATGACACTTCCGTTTTCTATCAGCCGGCTTTTGCGTTTTCTGAAGTTTCCATCAGTCCGTCTGGTACGCATATTTTGTTATCGTCCTTCACCTCTTCGGGTAAAGCATCAATCACAATACTCGATAAAACGGGAAATCCACTGTATTCCGTGGCGATCCCAGCCTATGAATTAGCTTATGAGTGGAATTCATATCAAGATGGCATGTTGTTTTTATCGAGTTTTTATGAAGATTGGACATACAGTAGTTATGTGTTGAATCCAGGTGATCAAACACTGGAAACACTGGACTTTCCACAGCCCTTTGCTCAATGGGCAAGTGAAAAAGAATTGATGTTTCTCGATTGGGATAAGCAAGAACCTGCTTTGACGGCTCCCTTAGAAAGAAAAGCGCTGAATGATGCTGGAGCGGAAAGCCTTATGCTCGATGTCATTCACTTTAAAAAAATGAAACAAGCGCTGATGACGATTCAAGTGGAGACAGAAAAACAAGATCGGGGTACATATGCATTTTATGATCGAACAAACAAACCGATCCACTCTTTTTCCGTGCCACTATTGAAAAGCTTTTCAGATTGGGTGATTCCATCCTATGATTTCATTGAAAAAAACAAGGAATTCATAACGTTTATTCCTAATGAATCAAAAGATGCGGACCAATATGAGGGAAGGTTTACCTTAACTAAATTAAATTGGGAAAAAGGCACACAAGAAGAATTGATGAAGGACATGGAAAATGAACCATTAAGCTGTTCGCTTGATGGCAACCTCTGCTTATATGGATATCAATTTGAGAAAATCATTGATATGAAAACCCATCAAATACAAAGATTGTTCAAACAAACATAATGACCTAAAACAAAAGCTCGCCGGATGGCGAGCTTTTTTCTTTAATGGGCAACAGGAAAACCACTGTTGATGACAGTCATGACAGTGAACCAGCCAAACACGACTGCACTGCCGGCTGCAAAAAGGAATCCTAAGAAGTTTCTCTTTTTTAATGAGGTAAACACAGCTGCAACTCCTAAGATGGCCACAAGTCCGAAAACAACCATTAATATCATATCAAAACCCCCTTTTTTGTAATGAATACCTAATCTCTAATAATATACCCAGAGAATAAAGCAACTACCAAAAATATGTAGAAAAGATTGCATTTGTTAATATCTTAATATTTTTTCAATTATTTGTCGAGGTTTAAAAGGTGACACTTGTATGACTTGAGTAAACTGAATTAACATTAGCAGCTTTAATTGGTGTAAGATGAAGATAGAAAATCATATAGGAGTTGATGAAAATGAAATGGACACAAATACCTCTAGGCCCGCTGCAAACGAATTGTTATGTAGTTTCCGATGGACACGATTGCGTCATTTTCGATCCCGGTGAAGAGCCTCAAAAAATCATACAGTACATACAGACAAAAAAATTGAAGCCATTGGCGATTTTATTGACACATGCACATTTTGACCATATCGGTGCTCTTGATGCTATTCGCGATTATTATGAGATACCTGCATATATTCACGAAAAAGAGGCCAAGTGGCTACTTGATCCCGCATTGAATGGTTCCCAAAAGTGGTTCCCTGAAAATCCAATGCGCATGAAGCCAGCCGATCACATCCTCGCAAATGAGCAAGAACTTACTATAGGAGGATTCACTTTCGAAGTATTCGAAACCCCCGGACACTCACCAGGGAGCGTGTCGTATTATGTGAAGGAGGAACGTCTTCTATTTTCAGGGGATGTCTTGTTCCAGGGAAGCGTTGGCAGAACCGATTTAATAGGCGGAAGCGAAGCAGTGCTGTTAAAAAGCATTGAAACGAAGCTGCTGACACTTTCTGATGATGCTATCGTTTTTCCAGGTCATGGGCCAGTCACGACCATTTTAGATGAAAAGAATACCAATCCCTTTTTAAGATAATGACTATTGCAGGTGCCATATGGCACCTGTTTTATTTTACGTTCTTTGTAATGTAAAAATATTGAAATTGGTCATCTCCGGAACTATACTGAATATAAAAATGTTTTGTCTCTCACTTGATCGGGGAATTGAGGGGATGAAAAGGGAGGCCCAAGAAATTTACGGGTCTTCCTGGGAGTGGATGACTTTCCTGATTCCTGCTCTGAAATAAAATGCTTATTTTAATGTTGGTTTTAGGGAGAACATTCCTTTTTTTCGATTAAAGTTATCAAGGTTTTTATGAACTGTGTCCTAAAAAATGAACATTTTGTGAACTTTAAAATATAGTTTTTTGCATGTTGTCGATAAAAAAACTTATTCATGACATAGAACTTATTTTTATTAAAGATAAGGGAAGGTTTAATTTTCCGATGACCATGGAGACGGAGGCATTGTGTTGAAAAATCACTTGAAGGAATTGATTGCAAGCAGCCCCCAAAGGAGAATTTCCTATCATGACTATATGGATGCTGTTTTATATACACCAAATATAGGCTACTATGTGCGCGAAAAAGAAAAGATTGGCTCAAGAGGGGATTTTTATACGTCTGGTAATGTAGGGGATGCATTTGGGAGGTCACTTGCCAGATGGTTCGTCTATTTAATAAAAATGTGCGGAGTTTCACCAAGAATCATCGAAGTCGGTGCTGGGGATGGTAAGCTGGCTTATGACATCCTCGTTTTCATAAAAGATATGGAACCGCTTTTATGGGACTCCCTGACTTATATCCTGGTCGATGGCAGTCCGTATCACAGAAAGATCCAGCAAGAACGTGTAGGGATGTTCAAACAGGCAGTTTCTGTTGCCAGTTTAGAAAAATGGACGAAAGTAAATGGAATCGTCTTTTCAAATGAACTATTCGACGCGTTGCCTGTACATGTCATTGAAAAGTATAAGGGAGCGCTTGTAGAGGTATTCGTTGCTGAAAAGGAAGGCGATTTGGTAGAAGTGAGGGAACCTTTGGTCAACCCTGGCATTCTATCTTACCTTACAGAACGAAACATCACATTAAATGAAAAACAACGATACGAAGTTCCGCTTAAAATGGTCCAGGAATATGAGAATATCATTTCCCATATCGATTCGGGCATGCTCCTTACAATTGATTATGGTTATACCGAACGGGAATGGAAGGAGCCAACCCACCTTCAAGGGAGCTTGAGGGGCTATTATCAGCATGAAATGATCAAAGATCCACTTATGTATCCTGGTGATATGGATTTGACGACACATATCCATTTTGACACTTTAATCGAAATCGGAAAAAGAAAGGGTTTTTCCAATCAGGGGCTTTTTCTTCAAAATGAATTTCTGATTAAAACCGGGATACTTGAGGAATTGAAGGACCACCAAGGAACTGATCCATTCTCCAAAACGGCAAAGCGTAATCGTGCAATTCGGGGGCTAATCGTTCCAGGGGGATTTAGTGAACATTTCAGAGTGTTGCTTCAATCGAAGAATTTAGCTGAAGATGCAAAGATCCTCCCTGAATGAGGACAAGTAAAAACCCATGAATCAAAATTCATGGGTTATGTAATATTGCTTGTTCCTAATGCGCAGTACCTGGAGTCATCATAAATACGCTCCAGTAGGAAAATCCTACAAAGAAAACGGTGAGATAGGCGCCGAAAACATAAATATACATGCGCTCAGATAATTTCAAATAACTTAAAAGTACGAAAAAGCCGGTTTGTGCAAAGAAAAGTAATGACGTTTGATGCATATGGCCAAGATAAAAGAATATTGCCATAATTCCTGTCCAAAATCCACATACTCTGAACATGCGTTCCATCCGAATCCCTCCTTATGTCTAGTCGTGTACATTCTAAATAATTATAAATGAGATTGTAAGGTAATGTAAAGGATGCCTTTTGTTTCTATGTGAGAACCGAAGCCTGATAAGAGCATGTTGCGCAATTAGACATCATATTTTCTAATTCCACAATATGGACATTTTCAAACAAGGCTTCGAACATACCTTTTAAAAATGAATTGTGCATGGAACAGATCGTACCTGGCTCTAATTCAGTAACTTCCTTAAACGGGCAATTGTAGATACTGAAGTAGATTTTATTTTCTTCTTCGCTAGCTTGTATTTCAGGCGACAAGCCTGCAATGTTAGCCGCATTTTTAAGCATGTTGACTTTTTCCGCAAAAGCGATTTGATCGATCGGTGTTGAGTTCATGGATAGTTGCTGATTGATCAATTCCTCTCCGAATACTTTTCCCGTTTCATAAAGAGCCTGTCTACCTGGTTCACCTAATGTCATAATCGTCTGGATTGCAATCCTTGAAAGGAGCTGATAGTTCCTATATGGAAAATTAAGCTGAATGACTTTATCAGACAATCGATAAAGTCTGCTAGGGCGACCGCCTTTCCCAGTTTTACGGGCATCAGAGGTCAACATATCGATATCTTCCAGTTTTGATAAATGTAGACGGGCCACATTGGGATGGATTTTAAAAGAATCGGCGATTTGCTGAACCGATACATCTCCATGGCTTTTCACTATATGTTGATATATATAATATCTGGTGGGATCTGCTAACACGTTTGTTATTCTTAACGTTTGTTCCATTTTACCCTCCTCATGTTCCATAGTTTAACTATGTTCATTATAATGCAGGAAGAAAAAAATGGAATAATAGAAATGGCAAACTCCCCTTAGTTTAAAAAAAGTTCACAATTTAAACGGTTTTATAAGGTAAAATATTATACAATAATTGTGCAAATGTTATACAATCATTATATGGGTGATTATATATACAAAATGTGAACGGGGAGTGATAAGTATGCAACAGTTAACATTCTTTTCGTACCCAAGTTGTACATCTTGCCGAAAAACAAAAAAATGGTTAAAGGCCAATCATGTTTCCTTCGATGAGCGACATTTATTCAGGGAAACTCCAACAGTAGCAGAGTTAAAAAGAATTCTTGAATTGACAACGGAAGGACTTGATGAAGTCTTGGCAACCAGAAGTGAAGCTTACAAAGGCTTACATATTAATATTGACGAAATGATGCTTTCTGATGTCATCCAATTATTAACAAAAGAACCGAAGTTATTAAGAAGGCCCATCCTTATCAACGGGGAAAAACTGGTGATTGGTCATAATGAGGACGCATTAAGAAATTTGGTATCACAAAGGATTAATTTGAAAATGAGCATGTAAGTCGATTCTCGAAGTTTCCTTTCGGGGATTTTTTTTATTCATAAGCAGGAATTTGTCGTGGATTGTCGAATTCATACAACAAGAAACATAGGAGGTGATGAATGAATTGATATCGATTGAAAAGACCGCAGAAAAAATACTTACCCGTGCCATAAAGTTATCAGCATCGGATATCCACATTTTTTTTCGCAGGGAGGGGCCTCTCATCCAATTCAGGATAGATAATAAACTCGTTCCCCAGGAAACATTATCATTCTTTGAAGCTGAAAGGCTGATAGCCCATTTGAAGTTCCTTGCCGCAATGGACATAGGGGAGAAAAGGAGACCCCAGAGTGGTGCCATCACCATCAATTTGGCTAACCAAGTGGTTGGACTCCGCCTTTCCACTCTACCCACTTCCTATCTCGAAAGTTTGGTCATCCGCTTAATACCCCAACAGAATATCCTTCCTCTAGAACAGTTATCCTTATTTCCAAACACCGTTCAAAAATTGATTGCACTTTTGAAGCATTCCCATGGCATGCTCATTTTTACCGGTCCGACCGGCAGTGGGAAAACCACGACACTATATTCCCTGCTTCATCATGATCATGAGATGATCAATCGAAATATCATAACGCTTGAAGATCCCATTGAAAATGTATCTGAAAAGGTACTGCAAGTCCAAATCAATGAAAAGGCGGGCATTACTTATTCTGTCGGACTTAAAGCTGTGCTAAGGCATGATCCCGACGTGATCATGGTAGGGGAAGTCAGGGATGCCGAAACGGCCAAAATCGCAGTGCGTGCAGCTCTAACCGGCCATTTGATACTTACAACCATGCATACAAGGGATGCACAGGGTGCTATCTCCAGGTTACTTGAATTTGGTGTCAGCTTGCTTGAGATTGAACAGAGTTTGATTGGCGTGACAGCACAGCGGCTGGTTGAATTGAGGTGTCTTCCATGTAATGGGGACTGTGCTTTTGCTTGCCAAATGACTGCCAGGAATAAAAGGGCAAGTGTGTATGAATTGCTTTATGGAAAAAGCCTGGCCGAGGTTCTCCGGATGATGGGGGATGAAAAAGGAAAGGCAACGGCCAGCTACCGCCTATTGAAGGATGAAATAGGAAAAGCTGTTGCGATGGGCTATGTGGATTCGCAGGAATATGAACGGCTTGTATACCATGAAGCTAAAAACTAAATGGAAGTTAAAAGAACAGGCGGTCTTTATTTCGAAGCTAGGTGAATTATTACATCATGGTTATCCCTTGGCGGAAGCTTTACATTTTCTCGAATTTCAGGAATCAAAGAATAAAGCGGAAGACTTCACTCTGGCCATAAAGGAATTAAGGAACGGTTACCCGTTGCATCAAGTGCTAACCCATCTTAATTTTCATCCTCAGCTTGTAAGTTATATATTTTATGGAGAGCAATACGGCGACCTGGATCGGGCATTGAAAGAGGGAGGGCGATATTGGAAGAAAAGAACGGAGGATATGGATAAAGTAAAAAAGTTAATGGTGTATCCCGTATTCTTAATCTTTTTTGTAAGCATCGTTTTTTACATTCTTCAGAGTGTTCTCCTTCCTAAATTCCAGACCATCTATTTCACGATGGATGTTGAACAGAATACAATCTTGAAATTACTGTCAGCTTCTACATTCATTCTTCCGGCTCTCCCCTTCATTTTTCTCGTATCGCTCCTATTCTTGTTTGTACTCAAACGATTTTGGTTTAACGGATTATGCCCATTACGGCAGCGGAGGATTTTGATGGGAATTCCGATATTAGGAACCTTCATCAAGTTATACGAAACTTATTTTTTTGCAAGCCAATTCAGTGGCTTACTTTCCGGAGGGTTATCGATTAACGACAGCATCAAATTATTCTCTATAAATCAGCAGCAGCCTTTTTACCAAAAACTATGCTCGATCATTAAGGATGACCTTATCGAGGGCAGATCGCTTGAAATGATCTTTCGTGAACTCCCCTATTTTGATGGGAATTTACCGGTGGTCGTTGCAAATGGTCAAAGATATGGCAGACTTGATGCGGAGCTACTTCATTACAGTCGTTTTTTACTGGAGAAAATTGAAGAGAGAATGAATGCAGTCTTGAAAATCATTCAGCCCCTTATGTTTTTACTGATAGGTATTGTGATCGTGTCCATTTATTTAGCGGTTTTGCTGCCGATGTTCTCTCTGCTCGAAGGTATATAGAATTTGATTTTTGCATTCTGGAGGTGAAATTGCTCTGAAACCATCTAATCCATCTGGTATTCAGATGGTTTCAGGAGCAGGATGATATGATGAAGAAAGTGATGAATGAACGAGGTTTTACACTAATTGAGATGCTCATTGTTTTACTTGTAATATCCATTCTTTTGATTATTACAATACCCAATATCACGAAGAACCAATCGACAATCCAGTCTAAAGGGTGTGAAGCATTCGTGAAGATGGCTCAAGCACAGGTTCAGGCATATGAGATCGACAATGCTAAACTGCCCGTAAGTATCAATGAATTGGAAAGCCAAGGCTATCTCAAACAGACATCCTGTCCTAATGGGGATGATATTAGTTTGGATAGCAAAGGAAAGATAACGGTCGGTGAGTAGGAGAAAAGTGAATGCACGGCGCTCCAATGGCGGGTATACCCTGTCTGAAACCCTTATAGTCCTCGTTATTTTTGTACTCCTGATTTCCATCAGTCCAAATTTATATCCAAGCTTCACTAAAGGAATGGAAAATAGGCTATTCATTTCCCGGTTCCATGAAGATCTTTTCCATGCACAGCAGTATGCCATCAGTCATGAGAGCCTGATTTACCTCCAGATTGATAATAACAAAAAGGTTTATACCATTTTGTCTTATAAGGAGGGAATCGTTCTAGAGAGAAGCATACCAAAGGATATACAGTTTTTAAATGGCACATTAGGGTTCAGCTTTCATTTTAATCAGTTTGGGAATGCATCAAAAGCAGGAACGATGATCATTGACACTTCAAAAGGACAGTATAAATTGGTCCTCAATATAGGTAAAGGGAGGTTCAGGATTGAGAAATTGTAAAGGTTACGTCTACCTTGAGCTAATGGCCGCATTTTCCGTTTGTATTTTCTTGATCCTTTCCATTTTACCGATTATTGACGAGTTAATCACGCATCGGAAAGATATCGTCATCAGGACAGAAGCCCACCATTTATTATATGAAAGATTGACGTCTTTCATGGATGGGGAGATACAAGCAATTGGACAGGAAATCATCAACAAAAAAAGATCCTATGAATTGATTTGGAAGGATCATGGGGATTTCCCGGGGATGATTGAAGGGTGTGTACGTTATGAAAATGAATCGGGTAAATTTGAAACCATTTGTGATGCTGCGAAAAGATGATGGTTTTACGATGATAGAGTTGCTTTTTTCTTTAATGATCTTAATGACGACGTCCCTTTTTGTCCTACAGCTTTTTTCAATCATTCACACCCAGATGAGATCCATTGATAAATTGCATCCTAAAGAGTGGGAGGTCTTTACCATGCAAATGAAGCAGGAGGTCCGGAGTTCCAAAGTTCAGGATGTAATGGGAAATAAATTATATTTGCTTTCAGGTGAACAATTATCATCCATTGAACAATATGAAGATAAGGTCCGAAGGAGAGTGAATGGTAAGGGGCATGAGGTCATCTTGCAGAACATTTCGGAATTCCAGGTTGAGAAGGATGGAAGTGTCATTGTTCTAAATATAACGGATAAAGCAGGGACTACTTTCAGTCGAAGATTTCATCCTTTCTTAAGACATGTGACGAAAGTCGATGAATAATCAAAAAGGAGTCGTTTTCCCGATGATCATGATTGTAGCGAGTGTTTTCATCATGTTCACGATATTAATGATCGATCAATTTATCATCGATAAAATGTTTTATAAAGAAGTGGAAGAATCGCTTGTGGCCGATCATCTTGTCCACCTTGCCGTTAAGGATGTGACGTCAGAGTGGGGGGAAGAGGTCCCGGAAATCATCCAGGGGGAAATTTTCTACCCCAATGGTACGGTGCGATATTCCTTAACGGAGGAAGACGGTCCTTACGTCTATATAGAATTTTCATCATCGACTAAAAATGACCGAAGGGGTAGGGTCATCATTCAATACGATACAGAAGCGGGGCGAGTGATACAATGGATAGAAAAGCAGGCTGTGTAATACGTAAAATACACAGTCTTTTATAAAGGTTCAATCATGTTCAAGCGATAGATTCGCGTGTTTAGGGAACAAGTGAAGGAATAAAACAAGCGTAAACCGGGCATACTTTGTTTAGGGTGATTTTTATATGTCTACAAACGCTTATATTAAATATCTGACGCAACAGCTTGTCGAATATTTTAATCTGACCAAAAAAGAACGAAAAGAAAAGCGACGTCATAGAAAAGAGGATAAAAACCATGGTATGTCCCATTGGTTTGGCATTGTCCCTTTTGCTTTGTCGATGTTCTTAAGGAAAAATATCAAGAAATAGAACAGATGTCCTTAAATTAGGACATCTGTTTTTTTATTAAGGATCCTATCCCAACGCCCTATCTGAAAGGTAAAATAAACCTCCATTGATGATGGATATTCGGATGTTCGGTTCATATTGTGCTTTTAAGGCTTCTTTTTCGGTAAAATAGCTCTCACTTTTTTCGTCCATATCCTTGTAAAAATGCTCCAATAAATTCAAGTCATTCTGCCAGCGAAGCATTGCTTCTTCCGCCCAAGAATGGTCATCATCCTCGAAACTGGTTCTGATGTATGTATCCAGTCTGGCCAATCCACTCTTGGGCATGATGAGCGGTGAAAGCGTAAAGGAATAATCCGGTATTTTTGGGGTGACCTTAACCGGTAAAACCCGATGGTGAAAGCTTTCCATGATCTCGCCTGAGATTAAATTCAATCCGATGGACATAAAGGTATCTTTTTTACGATCGCATTGATAGGATATTTTCACATTAAGGGTTAGCCAAGGAAACAATGGATTATTCCCGCCTTTTGATGGAGGAGTATCCTCAAAAAGTCTAGTATACCCTGCCAGATTTTTTGTTGATTGAATAATTTGATGAAGGCGAGGGGAGCCAAAATGAATCATTTCTCCCTTTAAATCGGGTGGAGCGTGTTCTGGGTCGGTAATGAAAGTCATCTGGGCTGGGTTCGGAATGCCACCCGTTTTTTCTAGATAGTGCCAATAAAAGGGTCTGTTCATTAATTCTTTATCCATTTCAATCGTCAGTTGAACGGTAAGGTGGGTTGGTGTATTATCCAGTATTTCACAATCATTGGCTTTAAAGTAAGTTAATAAAAAATCATGAATTTCCCGTTGCTGCATGAACCTCACCTTCCTTCATGGATTGAGCGAATTGAATTAACGATGAAAAATTATCCATCTTGATTTTCATTTCGCCCTCTGTTTTGGACTCGCCGACTACATCGATTAAGTATTCTTCAATGTTGTTAATATCCAGTTTGGTTAGAATATCATCCAGTTCACCAATTACTTTTTCAAATAAATTGATTTTTTCGTATAGTAACTTCAGAATATGTTCTTCAACTGTATTTTTCGTGGAAAAGTTATAAATCATGACATCTTCTTCCTGACCAAGCCGGTGAATCCGCCCAATTCTTTGCTCGAGTCTCATGGGGTTCCATGGCAGGTCAAAATTAATCAAGTGATGGCAAAACTGAAGGTTTATCCCTTCCCCGCCCGCTTCGGTTGCGATTAATACCTGTATTTTCTTTTGGAATAATTCGCGCATCCAGTCTTTCTTTCCACGCTTAAATCCGCCTCGGAAAGGGACTGAAGAAATCCCATTCTGTTGCAGGTACCATTGCAGATAAAGCTGGGTCGCTCGGTATTCGGTAAAGATAATCACTTTGTCATCAATTTTCTTGATCAGTTCCAAAGCTTTTTCAGCTTTGGAGTTCTGAACCGTTTCGTTTACTTTAGAAAATAAATCATCAAGCTTTGCCAAAAAGTCAGGGGAAGGCTGGTCGTATTTTGCTTTCATATTTTTTAAAGTATAAAAGACTGCCTCCCTGCTGCTGCAGGCTTCCCTTTGGAGAGTGAGAGCTGAAAAGGCGCTTCCTTTTGTTCCATCCGAAATAGGCTTGAATTTGGAAACGGCATCGTACAATGCCTGCTCGGTTGGAGAAAATTCAATGGTGATGGTTTCCACATGCCTTTTTGTCCATTCAATACCAGTATCGGCCCGCCGGTTTCGTATCATAACAGTGTTGACCAGTTCCTTAAGGTGTTCATCTTCAATTATGTTCCGGCCTTTCCCTTTATATTTTTCCGAAAAGAGTGTGGCATTTCCCAAGTGGCCTGGTTTCAATAACGAAACGAGGTGGAAAATTTCCTCGACTTTATTTTGAATGGGAGTAGCTGTCAGGAGTAAACAAAATTTCTTTTTCAGATTTTGGACGAATTCATAGTTCTTCGTCTTATTATTTTTAAGTTTATGAGCTTCGTCAATAATGATGAAGTCATATTCCTGATTGAAAATGATATCACGATGTGGAGCGCGTTTCGCTGTATCAATGGATGAAATGACCACATCACAGGAGTCCCAAACATAACTTTTTCTCTGAACGACTGCCGGAATATGAAACTTGGTATTCAATTCAAAAGCCCATTGTGTTACAAGTGAAGCCGGTACAAGGATCAATACTTTTTTTACAAGGCCTCTAATCATATATTCTTTTAGGATCAAGCCGGCTTCAATTGTTTTTCCGAGCCCTACCTCATCAGCTAAAATGGCCTTTCCATTCATCTTTTCCACCACTTGCTTTGCTGCTTCCAATTGGTGGGGAAGCGGGGTTAACTGCGGAAGGTGCTTGGGCGCCTGTAAACCCTCAAAATCAGGGATGATGAGATTTTCCTCCATTTGAACCGCTAACTTATAAAGCTCCCAATTTCCCCATGGACCGTCATTTTCCATCTTTTGCAGAAACTCGTCATTCCATTCAGAATTGAAGGATATATTGATTTTCATAGAAATAACTCCCTCTTAAATCATAATTTCCTTAATAAAAGGTCAAAACCCGAACATTTCATATGTGAAGTAAGAAAAATATTTCTCTTCAAAAGATATTGCAGAGATAAGTTTCTTAGGGTAGGATATAAGTATATTTAGAAAATTCTAATTTCCAAACGCTATAAAGAATCTTTGTATTTCGGTTTTGCAGTTCGCGTTTTCTTAGTATGCGCTACAGGCTCCTATTTTATCCAAGATACTGAAGGAGATCATTCAAACGGTTCCTGAAGTTTTAGGAGAGTTGGCAGAGAATGCATTCCATGATGCTCAAAGGTTTTACTAATGCTTGGGGCTTATTCGCTTACTTTCATTGGTAGACCATTTATATGCGGGTGAAGATAAGGGGAGAGACTACGGATGTAGCGCCGAAGGAGCAAACTTAGCAGTGAATCTCTCAGGCAAAAGAACTCTTATTGGACGCAACTCTGGAGAGCGCCGCCCATTTTGGGACGGCCACCAAAGGGGAAAACCTATTATATAGGTAAACTTTCAGGTTTCAGGACAGAGAAAAAGCTCAAACGGGCTTTCTCTGTCCTTTTTTGTGCTTTTTTCACATCATGAATCAGGATATCTGATGCGTAATGACAAGAAGCTTTGATAATGAAGCCATTTAAATTAAAAAATCTGAGGGGGGTCATTTTTTGACCAATTTAAAAAGAACACCACTATTTGAAGTTTATCGTGAATGCGGCGGTAAAACGATCGATTTTGGCGGCTGGGAACTTCCTGTCCAATTTTCGGGTATAAAGGACGAACATGAAGCCGTACGTACAAAAGCGGGGTTATTCGATGTTTCCCATATGGGGGAAGTTGATGTTAAGGGTCCTGCGAGCCTTTCCTTTTTACAGAAGATGCTGACTAATGATATATCAAAGCTGCAACAGGGCGGTGCCCAATATACGGCTATGTGCTATGAAAACGGCGGGACGGTTGATGATCTCATCGTTTATAAGAGGGCTGAAGACGACTATCTGCTCGTGGTCAATGCAGCGAATACAGATAAAGATTTCGATTGGCTGCAAGCTAATCTACCGGAAGATGTCCAAATCACGAATGTATCGAGTCACTATACACAGCTAGCACTTCAAGGGCCATCTGCAGAGAAGATATTACAAAAACTATCAGAAAATACTGCCTTAAGTGAAATCGGATTTTTCAAGTTCAAGGAAAATGTCATGATAAATGGTATCTCCACGATGGTATCCCGTACCGGATATACTGGTGAAGATGGTTTTGAGATATATAGCGACAGTGAAAACGGTCCTGCCCTTTGGAAGGCGATTCTGGATGCCGGCAAGGAAGAAGGGATTCAGCCGATTGGTTTAGGTGCTCGTGATACCCTGCGTTTTGAAGCGAAACTGCCACTGTATGGGCAGGAACTTTCAGCGGACATCACCCCAATAGAAGCCGGGATCGGTTTTGCGGTAAAAGTGGATAAGGAAGCAGATTTTTTCGGGAAAGCCGTTCTTGCTGAACAAAAGGAGAAAGGGGCTCCCCGCAAGCTTATGGGAATTGAAATGATTGACCGTGGTATTCCACGTCATGGGTATAAGGTCTACAGCGGGGACAAAGTCATTGGCGAGGTCACGACTGGTACCCAATCACCAACGTTGAAGAAAAACGTAGGATTGGCACTTATCGATAAGGAATTTTCGGTGCTGGATGCGGAAGTCGAAGTGGAAATCCGATCCAAACGTTTGAAAGCCGTTATCATACAAACACCTTTTTATAAAAAACCACGTAAATAGAGGGGAATGGTCATTAGATGAAACATCGTTATTTACCCATGACAGAGCAAGATAAACAAGAAATGCTTGAAGTGATAGGTGTACCTACTGTTGAAGAACTTTTCAATGATATCCCTGAAAGTGTTCGTTTTCAAGGCGAATACGATATCAAGCCCGCTAAATCGGAACCTGCCTTAATGAAAGAATTATCAAGGCTTGCTTCCAAGAATGCGGATCTTAAAAACTATGCTTCCTTCCTTGGTGCGGGTGTCTATGACCATTATGCACCGGTCATCGTCGATCATGTTCTTTCCCGTTCTGAGTTTTATACGGCTTATACACCCTATCAGCCTGAAATTTCACAGGGCGAGCTTCAGGCCATCTTTGAATATCAAACGATGATTTGTGAATTGACGGGTATGGATGTGGCTAACTCCTCCATGTATGACGGCGGGACAGCGCTAGCTGAAGCAGCCATGCTTGCTTCAGGTCACACACGACGCAAGAAGATTCTCATTTCAGGGACGGTTCATCCTGAATCAAGAGAAGTCGTAAAGACCTATGCGAAAGGACAACGCGTGGAAGTGATCGAAATTCCTTATAAAGACGGTGTGACGGATATGGCGGCCTTAAGGGAGTTGGTGAATGATGATATTGCAGGAGTGATTGTGCAATATCCGAACTTTTTTGGCCGCATCGAGCCATTGAAAGAAATGGAAGAAATCATTCATGGCGTCAAGTCCATGTTTATCGTTTCCAGTAATCCGCTTGCACTGGGAGCCTTGACATCCCCTGGTGCCCTCGGTGCAGATATCGTAACGGGGGATGCTCAGCCATTCGGCATTCCAGCAGCATTCGGCGGACCTCATTGTGGATATTTTGCCGTTACGAATAAACTTGTACGGAAAGTTCCGGGCAGACTCGTCGGTCAAACAGTGGATGAAAATGGAAAAAGGGGTTTTGTGCTGACGCTTCAAGCTCGTGAGCAGCACATTCGCCGTGATAAGGCCACATCCAACATTTGTTCCAATCAAGCGTTGAACGCCTTGGCAGCTTCTGTTGCAATGACCGCTCTTGGGAAAAAGGGGGTCAAAGAAATGGCCGTGCAAAATATTCAAAAAGCGCATTATGCGAAAAAAGCTATTGAGGCAAAAGGGATAAAAGTAATGTTCGACGGTCCTTCGTTTAATGAATTTGTCATTAAACTGCCTGCTTCGTTTTCAGAAATCAATAAAAACTTATTTGAAAAAGGGATGATCGGCGGCTTTGATTTAGGAAAGGTTTATCCTGAGCTGGAAGACCATATGCTGGTCGCGGTAACGGAACTTAGAACAAAAGAAGAAATTGATGCACTTGCGCAGGAATTGGGGGATCAACATGAATAATCAAGATCAATCACTCATTTTTGAAATCAGTACATCCGGTCGAATCGGGTATAGTCTGCCAGAAATGGATGTTGCAACTACTCCGCTCGAAGAAATTCTTCCTGCCGACTACATCCGTGAAGAAGAGGCTAAGCTTCCTGAGGTGTCCGAATTGGATATCATGCGTCACTATACAGCACTTTCCAAACGGAATCATGGAGTGGATTCGGGTTTTTATCCGCTGGGTTCATGCACGATGAAATATAATCCGAAAATAAATGAAAATGTGGCACGCTTTAACGGTTTCGCCCATATCCATCCATATCAAGATCCGAGTACTGTTCAGGGAGCCTTGGGACTATTATTTGATTTGCAGGAACATCTAACGGAAATCACTGGGATGGATCAAGTGACATTACAGCCTGCAGCAGGTGCACACGGTGAATGGACAGGGTTGATGATGATTCGCGCTTTTCACGAAGCTAATGGCGATACAGAACGGACGAAAGTGATCGTACCCGATTCTGCACACGGTACGAATCCAGCTTCTGCCACTGTGGCCGGACTTGAAACGATAACAGTGAAATCCGATGAAAACGGGTTAGTCGACCTTGAGGATTTAAAGCGTGTTGTGGGACCGGATACGGCGGCTTTGATGCTGACGAACCCCAATACGTTAGGATTGTTTGAAGAGAACATTTTGGAAATGGCACAACTTGTCCATGATGCCGGTGGGAAGCTTTATTATGATGGTGCCAATCTGAATGCAGTACTTTCAAAAGCACGCCCGGGTGACATGGGCTTTGATGTGGTTCACTTAAATCTCCATAAAACATTCACTGGCCCGCATGGCGGCGGCGGTCCGGGTTCTGGCCCTGTAGGGGTAAAGTCGGATTTGATTCCTTACTTGCCTAAACCGCTTGTGGTCAAACAAGATGAGCAATTCGTTCTTGATTATGATCGCCCGCAATCCATTGGCAGGGTAAAACCCTACTATGGGAATTTCGGGATAAACGTGAGGGCTTATACGTACATTCGTTCAATGGGTCCTGATGGCCTTAAAGCCGTCACCGAGAATGCGGTCCTCAATGCAAATTATATGATGCGTAGGTTGGAACCTTATTTTGACCTACCATATAATCGTCATTGTAAGCACGAATTCGTATTAAGCGGACGTCGGCAAAAGAAATTGGGAGTCAGGACTCTCGACATAGCCAAAAGATTGCTGGATTTCGGGTATCATCCTCCAACCATTTACTTCCCGTTGAATGTGGAAGAAGGAATGATGATAGAACCGACCGAAACGGAGTCCAAGGAAACTCTGGATGCATTCATCGATGCAATGATCCAGATTGCCAAGGAAGCGGAGGAAACTCCGGAAATCGTTCAGGAAGCTCCGCATACGACCGTTATAAAGCGGCTTGATGAAACTCTTGCTGCAAGAAAACCGGTTCTGCGTTTTCAAGCCTAGACTGAAAGCTTACATGAAAAAACCCCTGCCTGCCGGCGGGGGTTTTTTCATGTTTATGTATCTTGTAAAGAACTAATCAAAGTCAATGAGTTAACTTTCATTTTCATTTTCATTGAGCCCGCATTGAACATGTAGACGTTTTAATTAAAAAGAGCCCATGCGGAGATGGGGTCTTATTTCTTTGCTTTGATTTTCCCGGTCCACATTTTGAAACCGCCTTTTAGGTGAAAAAGTTCCTTGTAGCCCTTTTTGTATAGCATGGCTGCAGCTCTTCCGCTGATGATTTCGCTTTGAGCGTACAAGTATACAGGCTTGTCCGGCCTAATTTCGACCAAGCGAGTTTTCATTTGCGTCATAGGGATGTTTCTTGCGCCTAAGATATGACCATTATCAAAATCATTCGGTTCCCGAACATCGATCAGCTGCACTTTTCTGTAGTTAGCGATAAATTCGTCCTGTGTTAATGTTTTAACGATTTTACGCTGGCGGTACCAATTAAAAAGTGAATACGCAATAACCACTCCCAAGATGATGAGCAGTGTATATAATAATTCCAAACATTAAAACTCCCTTCTACCTTAACGAATACAGACAATACTTATTATATAATTGCTTTACTTAATAATCAAAAAGAATTTTCATCAAATTCTTTATCGACTTGATAGCACTTTCTTTTTTAGAGTGTTAAAGTCTGTTAAACTACTACATGTGAGTTTTTTGTGGGGTATAACGGAATTACTGAAAAACAGTCTATTGAAACGAGGGTTTAGGATGACTAAAGAAAAATGGGGTTTTATAGATTCTGGAAATTGTTCACCGGCTTTTAATATGGCGATGGACGAAGCGCTTTTAAATTGGCAAAGCAAAGGGGAAATTCCGCCAATCATACGCTTTTATGGTTGGGATCCAGCGACATTGTCGATTGGTTATTTTCAAAAGGCAGAAGCGGAAATCGATATGGAAGAGGTCAAAAGGCAAGGCCTCGGTTTTGTTCGCAGACCAACAGGAGGGCGAGCGGTGCTGCACGAGCATGAATTGACTTATAGCGTAATCGTTCCAGAATCCTATCCGGGAATGCCAACTACCGTTACTGAAGCATATCGTGTCATATCTGAAGGAATATTAATGGGGTTCAGGAATCTTGGATTGGATGCTTATTTTGCTGTGCCTCGAACCGAGCAGGAAAAAGCGGCTTTAAAAGCGCCCAAGTCTTCCGTCTGCTTTGATGCTCCAAGCTGGTATGAACTGGTCGTTGAGGGCAGGAAGGTCGCTGGCAGCGCACAAACCAGGCAAAAGGGCGTCATCCTTCAACACGGGGCCATTTTGCTTGAACTTGATGATGAAAAGCTCTTTAGCGTATTTAAATTTTCAAATGACAGGGTTAAAGAGAGAATGCAAAAAAACTTAAAAAACAAAGCTGTAGCCATGAATGACATTGCCGGAAGAAAGATTACCATCCCCGAAGCGAAAGTTGCTTTTGAAAAAGGTTTTGCCGAAGGACTATCGATCGATCTAGAACCATACGTCCTCACTGAACAACAATTGCTGGAAGTGAAGGCCATTGCAGAAAGCAAATATGAAAGCGATGAATGGAATTTCATGAGATAGAAGAAGCAGAATAATTAAAGTGGAAAATAAAAAAGTTTTTTCAGATTTGTTTACCAAATAAGCTATTCCTTGCAGGAATAAGTCCTAAAAGGGATGGGGAAAAAGCAAGGTCCAAATTAATTGAAATCTGATGAAAAATTATTGTAAATCGACATTTTCCTCCCTTTTGCTAACTATATTAATTGATTTATCGTTTGACAAAATTAAAAGTCATTCAAAACAAACACAATATATAGTAGTTGAAATATTTAATGCGACACTATATGTTGATTTTTGAGTTTCGCTATGATAAATTTAGGGTACTTGTTAAGCGAAACGGACATGTAAGGCTACATATAGATTTTTGCGGCAGCAAGAACGGATCTTGAAACATATAAAGGAGAGGGAATTATGTCGGTTGTAATAAAAGAAGCTTTAAAGGTTGATCTAGAAAGGTTGAATAAGGATATTTCTTTATTTCCCCAGGTTCACCCTGTAACGGCTGATATGAAAATGGCGCATAAGGGAGTGTCCCGTCTAGTCATGCTTGACCGCTATTCTTTTAAGGATACTGAAAAAATCACACTCTCGGCAGGCGATTTCGTAGTGTTGACGATCAAGGAAGATCCGAAATTCCCAGCACGGGGTCTTGGTCACATCGTTGAAATAGATTGGGAAACCAAAAAAGCCAAGGTATTGGTGGATGAAGAATTCCGCGGCGTATTGGATAATCCGGAAGAAGTGGAGACGGGGATTGTAAACCGTCCGCTGGATATTATCGAAAAACCGCTTGAAATATACTATGAACAAATTGCGAAACGTAATGCAACAGGCTTGGCTTCAGTGGAAACCACTGAAGAAAAAAGAACGGAATGGTTCAATAAATTCTATGAAGAATTAAAGAACCTTAATTTTGTCCCGGCAGGTCGAGTATTATATGGTGCGGGTTCCAATACGGATGTTACTTATTTCAACTGCTATGTGATGCCATTCGTACCTGATTCACGTGAGGGAATTTCAGAACATAGGAAACAAGTGATGGAAATCATGAGCCGCGGCGGCGGAGTGGGTACGAACGGATCGACATTGCGTCCAAGGAACACTCTGGCAAAAGGGGTAAATGGAAAATCCTCGGGTTCAGTGTCATGGCTTGATGATATTGCGAAATTGACGCATCTTGTTGAACAGGGCGGTAGCAGACGCGGTGCGCAAATGATCATGCTCGCTGATTGGCATCCTGATATTGCAGAGTTCATCATCTCTAAAATGCAAAATCCAAGGATCCTTCGTTATCTAGTGGAAAACACTAAAGATGAGGCCATCAAGAAATATGCGACGGATAAATTGAAATTCACGCCGCACACCGAACAGGAAACGGCTATGTATCAAGGAATCATCAATTATAAAGAGATTCCTGGTCTAGGTGGATTTAGCGAGAAAATCATTAGGGATGCAGAGGAAAAGATCCGTACAGGCGGAACGTACAGTGTCCATAATTCCGATTTTCTAACTGGCGCCAACATTTCGATTTGCTTAACTAAGGAATTTATGGAAGCGGCAGAAAAAGATGAGGAATACGAATTGCGTTTTCCTGATGTTGAAAGCTATAATGCCGAAGAAATGGCTATTTATAATGCCGAATGGCATAATGTCGGTGATGTTCGCGAATGGGAGAGAATGGGTCACAAAGTTCGTGTTTACCGTAAAATCCGGGCTAAAGAGCTTTGGAACTTAATAAACATTTGTGCAACATATTCTGCTGAACCAGGTATTTTCTTTATCGATAATGCTAATGAAATGACGAACGCCAAAGCATACGGTCAACAGGTCGTAGCTACGAACCCATGTGGCGAACAGCCATTGGCCCCATATTCAGTATGTAACCTTGCTGCTGTCAATTTGGCTGAAATGGCAGATAAAGATAACAAAACCGTTAATTTCGAGAAACTTAGGCAGACCGTCGAAGTCGGTGTGCGTATGCAGGACAATGTCATTGACGCAACTCCTTATTTCTTGGATGAAAACAAAAAACAGGCACTGGGCGAGCGACGGGTTGGACTTGGTGTAATGGGTCTGCATGACCTGTTGATCTACTGTGAAACGGAATACGGATCTGAAGAAGGAAACATCCTGGTCGACAAGGTGTTTGAAACGATTGCGACTACGGCTTACAGGGCATCCGTGGAACTTGCTAAAGAAAAAGGCAGTTTCCCATTCCTGATCGGATCAAATGATAAAGAAACCGATGAGCTTAGAACGCGTTTCACACAAACCGGATTTATGGAAAAAATGCCGGAAGACATCAGGGAAAGTGTTGCTGCACATGGAATCCGTAACTCTCATTTATTGACAGTGGCTCCTACAGGAAGCACAGGAACGATGGTTGGGGTATCTACAGGTCTTGAACCATACTTCTCCTTCACGTATTTCCGCAGTGGCCGACTTGGCAAATTCATTGAAGTTAAGGCTGATATTGTTCAGGAATACTTGGACCGTCATCCAGAAGCTGATCCAGAGGAGCTTCCAAAATGGTTCATCTCCGCTATGGAATTGGCACCTGAAGCCCATGCGGATGTTCAATGCATCATTCAACGCTGGATTGACAGTTCGATCAGTAAAACGGTCAATGCTCCAAAAGGATATACTGTCGAACAGGTTGAAAAAGTATATGAACGTCTATACAAAGGCGGAGCAAAAGGCGGTACCGTTTATGTGGACGGCAGCCGTGACAGTCAGGTTCTCACGCTCAAAGCGGAAGAAAACCAAATGGACGAACAGCTAGAGATGGACGAATTGACAGATGTGGAAGTAAAGAAAAAAGTCGTATTGGTCGATACGATAAATGAACTCCGTTCGACGAATGTTACGATTGGGTCGGAAGTGGGCAACACTTGTCCGGTCTGCCGTAAAGGCGAAGTCCAGGAAATGGGCGGATGTAATACTTGCACGAATTGTGGAGCACAATTAAAATGTGGGCTATAAGCTAAGCTGATAGAAGAAGTCGTTAAGTGTGCTGAAAAGCTGATCTTAACGGCTTTTTTATATAAACATAATCGATTGAGCTTGTAGGTTTTTAACTTCTGTTCAATTTACATTCCATTGAACTTAAATAAAGAGAAGCCGAATCGTTGGATTCGGCTTCTCTTTGCGTTCATTCATCCATTTTCATTTTGCTGGCCTATTTCCTTTTCGGCTAGATATTGGTTTCCATCCTTTAATACCGAAAATTCATCGACCGAGTCTCCAGGTATATTCCTGGGATTTGGATATTTATTATCTGTTTGGACGGTTATCGATTGTTTCCCCATTCCATTTGTCAAGAAGTCTCGTTTATTAGCCATACCATATCGCATCTCCTTCATTTTGGATTTTCCAATTAAAAACAATCATGAGGATAACAGAATAAAGAAAAACTATCCTTATTAATTAGATTGTGTAGTTCGATTGAAAGTATGAACAAATACAGAAAAGAACGGAGAACGAAATGAAACCATTTATGCCACAGTTAGTATATATCGAGCCCAGGGCACTAGAATACCCGCTTGGGCGGGAATTGAAAAAAAAATTTGAGGATTTGAACATTGAAATCCGTGAGACTACCTCACATAACCAAATTAGGGATCTACCTGGAGAAAATGATTTACAAAAATATCGTGTCGCCAAGTCCACGCTTGTGGTAGGGATCAGAAAGACATTGAAATTCGATTCTTCAAAGCCATCTGCTGAATATGCCATCCCTCTTGCAACCGGGTGTATGGGGCATTGTCATTATTGTTATTTACAGACGACACTCGGAACAAAGCCATATATTAGGACATACGTGAATCTCGAGGAGATTTTCGAGGCTGCCGAAAATTATATCAATGAGCGAAAGCCTGAAATTACACGTTTTGAGGCGGCCTGTACATCAGATATCGTCGGAATTGATCATTTGACACATTCGTTAAAAAGGGCTATAGAATATTTTGGGAAAAGTGAATATGGGGTCCTAAGGTTCGTAACTAAATTTCATCATGTCGACCACCTGTTGGATGCTGAGCATAATGGAAAAACTAGATTTAGGTTCAGTATAAATTCACGTTACGTGATAAAGAATTTCGAGCCCGGCACTTCGAGCTTTGAAGAAAGAATGGAAGCGGCTCGAAAAGTGGCAGGTGCCGGATATCCCTTGGGTTTTATCGTAGCTCCAATATATCGTCATGAAGCATGGAAAGAGGGCTACCGTGAATTATTCGAACGGTTAAGTGAGGCGTTAAAAGGCGTGGATATCCCAGACTTGACTTTCGAATTAATCCAGCATCGGTTTACTGGCCCTGCCAAAAAAGTGATTCAAAAAAACTACCCGAAAACGAAATTGGAACTGGACGAAACGAAGCGTAAATATAAATGGGGCCGATACGGTATTGGTAAATATGTTTACCAAACCGAAGAAGCCGCAGAACTGGAAACGGCAATTCGTGGGTATATAGCGGAATTTTTCCCAAAAGCGGAAATTCAGTATTTTACCTGAAGAAGGCCATCTTTCATATAAAACTGTCATAAATCGCTCTAATCCTGCTTAAAAATGTAAAGACCGGATTAGGGGAGGGCAGCTATGATTATTGACGGCGTTTTTTCCGGAGGCGGGATTAAAGGATATGGTTTAGTTGGAGCCCTGCAGGAATTAGAGGAACGAGGATTTGTATTCCATAGGACAGCGGGTACAAGTGCTGGTTCCATAATTGCAGCTTTCGTAGCCGCTGGATACACAGGTAAAGAAATGGAAGAGCTTTTTCTTGATATAGATTTAAGCGGCATGCTGGATAAAAGGCGTGGTCTATTGCCTATCCCGCTTGCTAAGTGGCTCCTTATTTACTGGAAACTGGGCCTTTATAAAGGCGACGCTTTGGAATCCTGGGTTGCCGGTAAACTTGCCGAAAGGAATGTAGTTACCTTTAAGGATGTTCGACCGGAGTCTCTCCGTATCATAACCTCTGACATTACAAATGGGAAATTGGTGGTACTGCCTGATGAGTTACCGAATTATGGAATTGATCCGCTCACATTTCCAGTGGCTAAGGCAGTGAGAATGAGTTGTAGCATTCCCTATTTTTTTGAGCCAGTAAAACTTGATGTCGGAAAAAGCACGTTCCTTTTTGTTGATGGAGGTGTGTTAAGCAATTTTCCAATGTGGTTATTCAATTCAGATCATGTAAGGAAGGAACGACCGGTCATAGGCTTGCGACTAAGTGTCGATGAGATATGGAAACCGCATAAGGTGGATAATGCGGTAGAATTGTTCTCCGCACTATTCAAAACGATGAAAGATGCCCATGATGCACGTTATATTTCCAAGAAACACGTCCAGAATATTGTATTTATCCCGATGAAGGGAATTTCTGCAATGGATTTCAATCTGAATGATGAAAAAAAGGGTGAATTGATGGATCAGGGCAGACAGTGTACTAAAGAATTCCTTAAGAATTGGACATATTAATAATCATAAAAAAATCGGGCTCTTAAAAAGAAGCCCGATTTTTCTTTTTATTCTTTTTCCCCTCGATGACGGTTAAGTGACTATCCGTTTTCTTTCTCACTTTTATTTTTTTTGATGATTTTGCTGCAGAGAAGCTAGCCACATTATCCTTTTTCGAAGTTCGGTTTTTTAGCCTTTTTTTCGATTGGCGGGCAGCCTTTCGGAATGCTTGCTGCTCTTTTTTAACTGGTTTTCCCTTTGTTAATCCGGTATAAATCATATAAATAATCCCTGCGACAATGGCTATTATGAGAATGTTTCTAAAAAAGCCAATCGGGTCATTAAATAGTCGGCTCATTAGTCCGAGGACTCCGAGGGCGATGATTCCGTATATCATGAAAGATATGAAACGTTTCAACAAAGACACCTCCTTAAGAGCATCATAAGCATTTTTTGCTTATTTTAAACATTCTTCATGTAAAATATTTGAAATAAATGAAGATCATTCCTTAAGTTAGTATATGATTTTCCATAATCAAAATGTGTATAGATGTTTTACACAATAACATCCGATTCTAAATCTTTTTCAGTTCTCTTTTCCATTTTTAACAGTTCGTGGAAGGACGCCAATGCGACTTCGACTTGATCGTCGGTAGGGGCTTTGGTTGTCAATAACTGAAGCCAAAGGCCAGGGTAGCCAAGGTAACGCAGGATGGGAATATCTCTTACTTTGTTGGTCAACTGCAATACCTCGAAGGCTATGCCTAGCACTACGGGGATAAGTAAAACGCGATCCACGACACGGAGCCATAATGGATCGGTCGGAACGAGCATATAGACAAACATACCTACAATGACTGTAAATAAAATAAAGCTACTGCCACAGCGATAATGAAGGCGTGAACTTGCCTGCACATTTTCAACGGTCAATTCTTTTCCGCTTTCAAAGCAATTAATCACCTTATGCTCTGCTCCGTGATACTGAAAGACCCGTTTGATCAATGGGGTCATGGATACTACATAGATGTATACCAGCAATAATATCAACTTGAACAAGCTTTCCATTAAAACCTGGGCAATATGGCCACTAAAGATGGGTCTTGTCAATTCGGCAAGAAAGACTGGAATCAAAGTGAAAAGCAGCTTTCCAAATAGGAAGGAAAGAACACCGATTACGGCAACTCCAAGCCATACACTTAATTTAGAAGATTCTTTCGTTTCTTTTTTCTTTTCGTCCTGCTTTTCCCCGTCCTCTTCTTCATACTGTTCAGTGGAAAAGTTCAGATGTTTCGAGCCGGTGGCACTTGACTGAATCAGTGATACGATACCCCTTAGAAACGGCACTCTTTTTAATTGGTTGACAACAGGTTTTGATTCTCGCGGCAGGTGATAATATACAATCGTTGAATCTTTGCGGCGTACCGCAGTTACTGTGTGATGTTTGCCCCCGAACATGACGCCTTCCACAACAGCCTGCCCTCCATAAACGGGTTTTTGGACCTCAGACATTTCTACACCAACCTAATAGTTATTCACGTAGCTCTCTCATGGGTGCTAACATGTTTATTATCAAGCATCACAAGGGTTTAAAGGCGGTCCTCCAAAATTGAATGGCGGCTTTATCCCTGCGATTACTTTATGAATGTTGACTCACAGGAAGTTAGTATCCTGTGTACATTATAAACTTCAACAGAGGATAGGTATTTTCCTCTGAAAAAAGTACAATATTTATGATTTAATCATACAGAATAAATCCCAAAACCTCTAGTGATTCTCCTCCTTAAGAATAAAAAAAAATAGTTCTATTTAACAAAGGGCATACTACGTAGCGGAGGTGTTTGATATGTCTTCTAATGAAAATGGACAAATTCAACAGGAAAATCAAAGCTTGATCTACAATGTACTAGCTATCGGTTTTGTTGGCGGGGCTGCAGCCAGTTTTGCCGGAATCATCGCCCATTATGTTAATTTTATGGGGTTTAGCCCCAAATTCATACTTACTTCGTGGTCGAATATGACTTGGATCGATCACTGGCTTGGTACGGTAATGACCATACTTTTGTTCGGAATTCTATCCGTGGGGATCGCTTTTATATACTATGGTCTTTTTAAAAGGATGAAGAGTATTTTTTCGGGTATTTTTTTGGGAGTGGTTTGCTGGGCGTTGCTCGTATTTGTCCTGAAACCGATGTTCGCCGATTTGCCAACCATTTCGAAAATGTCGGCAAATACGATTATAACCAGTGTCTGCATTTTTATTTTATACGGTCTTTTTGTAGGGTATTCTATATCATACGATCATCAGGAATATATACGTCAACAAAAAAACGCTGAGAAACGAAAGGAAAGCTGATCGCTTCTTGGTTGTAAAAAAGTAGTAAGACAATTTGTAATTATGATAGAATGTTCATGGAAAGCATTCTTTTAATTATGAGCAGGTGTTGATGATGACAAAAATCTTACTAATCAATGGTCCGAATTTAAATCGCTTGGGGAAGCGGGAACCTGCACATTATGGATCCTCGACGCTTGCGGATGTGGAAGCTCTATTGCTGCAGCAAGCTCAAGGCTTGAATGTGGAATTTACCTCTTTTCAATCTAACCATGAAGGGGCGATTATCGACAAGCTCCATTGGTCAGAAGATCATGGGATCGACGGGATTATCATTAATCCTGGAGCTTTTACTCATTATAGCTATGCGATTCGTGATGCAATTGCCGGAATTGATGTTCCAGTTGTGGAAGTGCATATTTCGAACATACATGCCCGTGAAAGCTTTCGGCATGAATCAGTGACCGCGCCGGTATCGGCGGGACAGATTGTCGGCTTGGGGATACACGGTTATGAATTGGCGTTGCAGGCGATCACAAAGATTGCAAAGGGGAGAAATTAAATGAATAAACTAATGCGCTTAAGAGCCTCAATGGAAAAGGTGGGCATTGATGGTTTTTTGATCACCAGTACATATAACCGCCGGTACATGACCAATTTTACGGGAAGTGCAGGCGTCGTCCTGATTTCCCAAAAAGAAGCTAAATTCATCACTGATTTCAGATACGTGGAACAAGCGGGCAAGCAGGCTGCAGACTATGAAATCGTCCAACATAAGGGAACCATCATCGAAGAAGTCGGTAAGCAGGCAAAAGAAATGAATATCGGCACACTGGGCTTTGAGCAAGAGCATATGACTTTTGCGACATATAAGGCATACGAAGCGGGCATTGAAGCACAACTTTTGCCGGTGTCTGGAGTTATTGAGAATTTACGCTTGATAAAGACTTCATCAGAGATTAAGATATTAAAGGAAGCGGCTGCTATTGCTGATGCTGCCTTTACACATATTCTGGATTACATGCGTCCAGGGATTTCAGAACTGGATGTATCCAATGAACTTGAATTCTTCATGAGGAAACAGGGGGCAACTTCCTCATCCTTTGATATTATCGTAGCATCTGGTGTAAGATCTGCTCTTCCACATGGAGTGGCTACGGATAAAATCATTGAAAAAGGCGATTTTGTCACATTGGATTACGGAGCATACTATAACGGATATGTGTCTGACATAACTCGGACATTGGCAGTTGGCAAGCCAAGTGAAGAACTTATTAACATTTATGACATTGTTTTAGAAGCGCAACTGCGCGGAATGGCTGGGATAAAACCTGGGATGACGGGCAGGGAAGCGGATGCACTAACTCGTAATTTAATTGAAGAAAAGGGATTCGGGCAGTATTTTGGACATTCGACTGGACATGGAATCGGTCTGGAAGTTCATGAAGGTCCGGCATTATCCTTAAGGTCTGATATCATTTTAGAACCAGGTATGGCCGTAACCGTCGAGCCGGGGATTTACTTACCGGGGGTAGGCGGAGTGCGGATTGAAGATGATACAATCGTTACAAATGAAGGTAACGAAGCACTTACTCATTCAACGAAAGAGTTAATCATTCTGTAAACATGTACATGTAGGAGGACAATTTTATGATTTCTGTAAACGATTTTCGCACGGGTGTTACGATTGAAGTAGATAATGGAATTTGGCAGGTTATCGAGTTCCAACATGTTAAACCTGGTAAAGGTGCAGCTTTTGTACGTTCTAAACTTCGTAATCTTCGTACAGGTTCGATCCAGGAGAAAACATTCCGTGCTGGTGAAAAAGTTGCTAAAGCACATATCGAAAACCGCAAAATGCAGTACCTTTATGCAAGCGGAGATAGCCATGTATTCATGGATAACGAAACGTATGACCAAATCGAGCTACCAGCTTCAAGCATTGAACGTGAACTGAAATTCCTTAAGGAAAATATGGAAGTACATATCATGACTTTCCAAGCCGAAACACTTGGGGTCGAGCTTCCAAACACAGTAGAACTTGAAGTTGCGGAGACTGAGCCAGGAATAAAAGGCGATACATCTTCAGGCGGAACGAAATCAGCGGTACTTGAGACGGGCCTTTCGGTTCAAGTTCCATTCTTCATCAACCAAGGTGACAAATTATTGATCAATACAAATGAAGGTTCTTACGTATCACGCGCATAAATGAAAGAAGGCCGAGATGAATTTCTCGGTTTCGTTTGTAGACAAAAAGGTTTCGGAATGGTTTCATTCCGAAACCTTTTTGATTTTTTATTGGATATAGATGATTTGTACTCACGATAGCCCTCTTTATTTGTTGTTGTGTACTTTAAATCCCCATTTTACGAACCAAATGTTTAGCTGGCACCAATTGGTCTAAAGTAGTAATCATTTCAAGCTGACCTCGCTGAATAGAATCATGATCATGTTTAAAAAGCATCCTCATCACCTTAAGTTTTCATCCTTCTATTTTAAAAAGACTGTAGGCAACTGGCTTTCTTCAAATTTGTCTACAGTCTGGAGGGTCCGTTTGGTCTAATCCCAAACCATGATTTTATAAGAAGACTTGGTTATCCTTCATGTTTTACCTTTTTTATGGAGTGGACCCCTCACTGGATAGAAGAAATCTGCGACATTCCTGCCGAATAACTGGCTAGCCGAGACCCCACAGGCGCTTGCGCCGAGGAGGCTTGGCAGACAGGCGGAAAGGGAGCGGATTTCTGAAATCAACTGCAACTTTTTTTAATAAAAAGACTGTAGACCGAGATTAATTTCTCGGTCTTTTTTTTGGTCTTTTTTAGATCCAGGAAGTAATAAAAAAATCAATAAATGGCCGGTTTCTTTAATAGCCTGTCATCATTGTGGGGTGGTCGGCATATATTTTATTGAAAGTGGTGTATACAGGAGGATTGTCAAAATGGAAACGATTCTTTCTTTTTTACCGAAAAAATTATACGAGCAACTCCGGGGTATGACACCGATGATGATCGAAAAGATGGAAGAGCTGCGGATTCGGGTTGGAAGGCCGCTTGAGGTCATTGTAGGTGGGGAACCTTTCTTCTTTTCCTATGAAGTGACCCATTCGGATGCAGATCAATTATTGAATCAGATAGGTCAATTTTCGTTATATACACTTGAGGAAGAATTAAAACGAGGATATATAACTATAGCGGGTGGACATCGGGTGGGTCTTGCTGGCAAGGTTATCCTGGAAAATGGGGCGGTCAAAGCGATCAGGGACATTTCCTCATTCAATATTCGGATTGCACGTGAAAAAATAGGTGCTGCTGAACCGCTCACTTCTTATTTATATAATGGGGAATGGCAACATACGATGTTGATTGGTGCTCCGCAAACAGGAAAAACGACGGTATTACGTGATATCGCAAGAATGATATCCAGTGGAGATGAAAAACGGGGCATTCCCCCTCAAAAGGTGGGAATAGTGGACGAGCGCTCAGAAATTGCCGGGTGTGTTCATGGAGTGCCGCAGCTCGAATTTGGAACAAGGGTGGATGTGCTCGATGGATGTCCCAAAGCGGAAGGGATGATGATGATGATCCGTTCGATGTCCCCTGATGTATTGATCGTGGATGAAATAGGCCGCGCGGAGGATACACAGGCTGTGCTGGAAGCTGTGAATGCAGGTATTAAACTCATGATAACTACGCATGGCCATACACTGGCTGAAGTTAAGAAGCGGCCTTTCATCACAGAAATATTACAGCAAAACATCTTTGAACGTTTTATAGAATTACAGAGAAGTAAATCCGGAAAGAGGGGCTACAAAGTCCTTGATGCAGCGGGGGTTCCCATTTTCTTGGGAGAAAGTGTGAACCCGCATGTTTAAGTTAATTGGAGCAGCAATCATTATCATTGCAACGACATGGGCAGGTTTCGAAGCTGCGAAAAAATTAAGTATGAGGCCCCGCCAACTGAGGCAGCTAAAAGTCGCCATGCAATCACTTGAAGCAGAAATCATGTATGGTCACACACCTTTGAAAGAAGCAGCAAGGAAACTTTCTAAGCAGATGCCCAAACCTTTATCCATCTTTTTCGATACCTTTGCAAATCGACTCGAATCAGGTGAGACCACCGTCAAAGAAGCATGGGATGATAGTTTGAAGAAAATATGGCAATCCCTTGCTTTAAAACAGGGAGAATTCGAGATTCTTTCACAGTTTGGGGAGACGCTTGGAAAAAGCGATAAATATCATCAGCAAAAGCAAATCATGCTGACGATGGCACACTTGGAACGGGAAGAGAGCGATGCACTCGACCGACAGGGAAAATATGAAAAAATGATGAAAAGTCTTGGTTTTTTATCAGGTCTATTATTGATCATCTTGCTGATGTAGGAATATGTGGGGGGAATGAAAATGGGCATTGATGTGGACATCATATTTAAAATAGCTGGTGTAGGGCTTGTTGTGGCATTTCTTCACACGATACTCGATCAGGTTGGGAAGAAGGAATATGCCCAGTGGGTCACACTTTTCGGATTTATCTATATTTTATTCATGGTAGCTTCTGTAGTAGAGGATTTATTTCAAAAAATTAAATCTGTATTCCTATTTCAGTAAGGGAGGGATTCACGATTGAAATCATAAAAATCGTGGGCATTGCCCTAGTTGCCACCTTTTTGGCCCTAGTCGTCAAAGAGCAAAAACCAAATTTCGCATTCCTGCTTGTCGTTTTTGTAGGCTGCTCCATATTTCTTTTTCTAGCGGATAAGATATACGAAATCATTTTGATGTTAGAAAAAATTGCTGTGAATGCGAATGTAAATACCGTGTATCTGGAGACCATCCTAAAAATAATCGGAATTGCCTATATTGCCGAATTCGCTTCTCAAATTACAAAAGATGCAGGGCAAGGGTCGCTCGCTTCCAAAATAGAATTGAGCGGAAAAATCTTGATTCTTGCCATGGCGATTCCGATTTTGACGGTCATCATCGAAACGATTTTACAGATGCTCCCAAGTTAACGGATTACTTCTACTAGTCAATGAGGTGAATGTATGAAGCAGCGGATGCCTTACTTATCCATTCTATTCGTTTTACTCTTTTTTTTGCATACATCTATTGGACAAGCTGCCGAAGATCCTGAAAGTGGTGAAATCGATCAAGAGCCGATCATGCAGTCGGAACTGGTACAAGCCCAAATAGAAAGGCTCGGTGTCGATGAACTCAAACAATATTGGGATGACATCGTAACGGAATATGGAGGATTCTTACCGGAAAGCCAGAAAGGGAGCTTCATGGACTTTGTAAGCGGTGATAAGAAATTCTCCTTTGAGCAATGGATAAAGGGGATTACAAAATTCATTTTTCATGAACTGCTCGTGAATGGAAAGCTGCTGGGATCACTCATTTTATTAACAGTTTTCAGCATGTTCCTGCAGTCTTTGCAGAATGCGTTTGAACAAAGCTCCGTAAGTAAAGTCGCTTATGCAATCGTTTATATGGTGCTGATCATTTTGGCACTTAACAGTTTTCATGTGGCGATTGAATATACAAAAGATACGATAGATTTGATGATTTCCTTTTTAATGGCGCTCATCCCTTTACTCTTGGCCTTAATAGCCGCTTCAGGCGGACTTGTATCAGCAGCTTTCTTTCACCCGGTATTAATGTTTTTGATGAATACAAGCGGTATCTTGATCCAGTTTGTCGTCCTTCCGTTATTATTCTTTGCAGCGATTTTAAGCATCGTCAGCACGCTGACCGAACATTATAAAGTGACACAGCTGGCACAGCTTCTCCGTAATTTTGCCATCGGGATCCTTGGAGCATTCATGACCATATTCCTTGGCGTCATATCCGTTCAGGGAGCATCCTCCGCTGTAGCTGACGGAGTGACGATTAGAACGGCCAAATTCGTGACAGGTAACTTTATACCGGTAATAGGGCGCATGTTTACAGATGCAACGGATACGGTCATCAGTGCCTCCGTTCTTCTGAAAAATACAGTTGGCTTGTCAGGCGTCATTATTCTCTTGCTCATAACCACATTTCCCGCCATAAAAATCTTGATGATTTCTTTTGTCTATAAATTGGCAGCGAGTCTTTTGCAGCCGCTGGGCGGGGGGCCTGTAATAAAGTGCCTTGACATTATAAGTAAAAGCATGATTTATATTTTCGCAGCATTGGCCATTGTCTCACTCATGTTTTTTTTAAGTATCACAGTAATTATCGCCTCTGGAAACATTACATTGATGGTTCGTTAGAAAGGAGGAGGGCTTGGTGAGTTTTTTAGCTGGCTGGGTATCCAACATCATCATATTTGTATTGCTGGCTACTGTGATCGATATGCTTCTACCGAATTCGGCTTTACAGAAGTATGCCAAAATGGTAATCGGACTTTTACTGATTGCGATCATCATCACTCCTATATTGGGATTATTCAATAAGGATTTCGACGAAATCCTCTCTGCGGCTACAAGTGAATTTGAAGATCAGAAAAAAAAAGATTTAGGAAATTTGACAGAAATGAAGAAAAAAGAAATACAAGCTACCCAGGGTGCATATATTTTAAAACAAATGGCTGTTGACTTACAGGCAGAAGTGGAAGAGGAGCTGATGGTGGACTATAACATGAAGATTAGTTCAATTGAAGTAGGAGTCAAGAATGAGGAAAAGCCGGGCGTTGATGATTTGCAAAACATAACCATATCATTGGAAAAGGCAGAGGGGAAAGAAGACTCGGAGATAGAGGCAGTAGCGAAGGTTGATATCAATGCAGATAGACCTTCCACTCCGAATGATGCCAATCTGGATGCTGTCAAAAGGTTTCTGGCAACAAGTTGGTCCGTTGATGAAGAGATCATTGAAATCGCCGGGGAAAGGAAGTGACTGAGTATTGAACAAAGACAAAGGTCCATTATCCTGGCTGCAAAAACTATTAAATAAAGACCCTGACCAAAAAGAGCCTAAGGAAAAAAAACCTTCCCTGTATGTCTATGCTCTAATAGTTGTCCTTTTGGGAGCGGGAATTATGATGGCCGGGAATTTGTTAACCACCAACCAGACGGGACAAACACCTGAAGTGAAGACGGTATTCAATAATGATAAACAAGATGACGAAGGGGATGTTGAAACATTCGGCCAGAAGAAATCCGAATTCAAGACGACAAAAGACTATGAAATATATCTTCAGAATGAAATGAAGGAAGCGCTTGAATCCATCGCAGGCGTCCAGGATGTAAAAGTCGTAATCTACGTGGATGCATCCGAGAAAAAAGTATATGAAAGAAACAAAGTCACCCAAAAACAAGTCACAGAAGAAACCGACCAGGAAGGCGGCAAAAGGACGGTCGAAGACACATCGGTTGATGAACAGCTCGTTTTGGTCAAAAGCGGTGAAAAAGAAGGGCCGATCATTTCGGAAACGAAAAAACCTAGTGTACGAGGCGTCCTGGTAGTCGCTAAAGGGGCTGAAAACATCCAAATAAAGAAGTGGATCATCGAGGCTGTCACACGTTCACTTGATGTACCGAGTCACAGGGTTTCTGTCATGCCTAAAAAATAAGGGGGAAAATCTACATGTTATTAAAAAAACAAACCGTTTGGTTATTGACTATGCTAAGTCTGGTCGTTGTACTTTCAGTCTATTATTTAACAGCTCCTGAGGAAAATGCTGCCGATATGACGGCAACTGAAGAAATGGAACAGGCAGAAAATAAAACAGAAAGTAAAACAGAAAGTAAAACAGATAGCAAAGCGGATACCAAAGGGGAAAATAAAAGTGAAAAAGAAACGTCCAAAAATACAGAAGGTTCTTCTGTAACCATTGCATCAGGGGACGAGTTCGAATCGTTAAGGATGCAGATTGAAGATGAACGGGCTAAGCTGAATGAAGAATTGACTGCAAAGATGGGCAATACAGATCTATCCGCTGAAGAACGAGATGAGGCTTATGCGAAAATCGAGCAATTAAGTGAAACGAAAGTAAAAGAAAATATCATCGAAAACTTAATTGTAGCCATGGATTACAATGCCGCACTGGTCCGGGTAGACGGAACGGATGTAAAGGTGAGTGTCAAGGCCGATAAACAAACGAAAACAGAGGCCAATAACATTATCCGCCTCGTAAGGAAAGAAGTCAGCGATGCACAAAATGTAGTGGTAGATTTCCAACCGGAAAAGTAATCTCAGATACAGAAATAAGGGCTGATACACAACAGTTCATAATCGTAAAAATTTGAAAGTCCCCCTTAAATAAAAAAAGGGAGGCTTTTTTATTATTATTTTTTCACTAACATACAACCGGGAAACTTTAGAGAAAAAGTTTTTTTATGTAAATTGATACCAGGAACTCAAACAGAAATGGGTATTATGATCATCCGTAATATTCTAGAAAAGTAATTTAGATGGAGATTAATGCAGGTTTCAAAGTGAGAATTAGCAGAATTCAAGTGGAAACGCTAAGGGTGCCCGGTTGAAAAATATTCACAATATTATAATAAAGGTGTAATATAAAAGCATGGATAACAAGTTGCAACTAATCTATCATTGAATTTGTATAAGCTAATATTGTATGATGTTAGAAGCTGGTCATAAACTTTTCAATTCTCTAATGGGAACAATATTTTGAGAAAATGAAATATCTGTTATAATACAGATGGAGGGTGTATTCAGTTTATACGCTTTCGGATGGAGAAGGCGGCTACATTGTGCAGAATTGGACAAAGTAGGATAAGCTAAGGGTAAAAGGTTACATAAAATATTATTGCCTCACAAACTCATATTAAATTAGACAAGGGGTGCCACAAAATGAAAGTGCAAGAAATTCGTGAAATTATTAAGCTAGTCGATCAATCAAATATCAGTGAATTCGTTTTTGAAAATGAAGGAACGAAAATTAAATTGAAAAAAACTGAAACGGGTACAGTATTACAGCCATCAGCTGCTCAAGAAGTTGTTCAAGCCAATGCAGAGGTCAAGCCCGTAGCTGCTCCTGTCCCTGTAGCGCCAAAAGCTGTTGAACCTGCAAAACCGGCTGCTGCCGTCACTGAACAGGAAAATTTACATAAAATCACTTCTCCGATGGTGGGTACATTCTACCAATCTCCTGCACCGGATTCACCTGCATACGTAAAAGCAGGCGATAAAGTAACAGGGGATTCCATTGTTTGCATCGTGGAGGCCATGAAACTTTTCAATGAAATTGAGGCGGAAGTAAGCGGTGAAATCGTTGAAGTCCTTGTAAAAGAAGGTCAACTTGTAGAATATGGACAACCATTATTTTTAGTAAAGCCGGAATGAGGAGCTGTTTCTAAATGATTAAAAAGGTATTAATTGCCAATCGTGGGGAAATTGCTGTCCGAATCATCCGGGCATGCAAGGAATTAGGAATCGAGACTGTAGCGGTCTATTCAGAAGCGGATAAAGAAGCATTACATGTTCAAATTGCTGATGAAGCATATTGCATCGGTCCTAAATTATCAAAAGACAGTTATTTAAATACAACGAACATAATCAGTACAGCCAAGAAAACGGGATCCGATGCGATTCACCCTGGATATGGATTCCTTGCTGAAAATGCGGACTTTGCTGAGCTATGCCGTGAATGTAATATCATTTTCATCGGTCCTAGCCCAGAAGCCATCAATAAAATGGGAACGAAGGACGTAGCAAGGGAAACCATGCGTAAAGCTGGTGTGCCGATCGTTCCAGGTTCCAAAGGCATAATTAAAGATACGGATGATGGTGTAGCCCTCGCTAATGAAATGGGCTATCCAGTCATCATCAAAGCTACTGCCGGTGGGGGCGGTAAAGGTATCCGGGTCGCAAGGACCGAAGAAGAACTCATTAAAGGCATAAACATCACGCAACAGGAAGCCGCGACGGCATTTGGGAATCCAGGCGTGTATATTGAAAAGTTCATCGAGGACTTCCGTCACGTTGAAATTCAAGTCATGGCAGATAATCATGGCAACGCCATTCATTTAGGTGAGCGTGATTGTACGGTTCAGCGACGTTTGCAAAAACTTGTTGAGGAAACTCCATCTCCGGCCCTGGATGGTGAAATACGGGCGGATATGGGGCAGGCTGCAGTTACGGCTGCTCTTGCCGTAAACTATTCAGGTGCCGGTACAGTTGAATTTATTTATGACTATGTGAATAGAAAATACTACTTTATGGAAATGAATACACGTATCCAGGTCGAACACCCAGTTACAGAAATGGTAACGGGCGTCGATTTGATTAAAGAACAGATCAAAGTTGCTTCAGGTGACAAACTATCACTTTCACAAGAAGATGTCACGTTTAACGGATGGTCCATCGAATGCCGGATCAATGCGGAAAATCCAGAAAAGAATTTTATGCCTTCAGCAGGTAAGATTCACATGTATTTACCGCCAGGTGGCTACGGAGTACGTGTGGATTCTGCGGCATACCCTGGGTACTCGATACCTCCGTATTACGATTCCATGATCGCTAAATTGATTGTCCACGCACCAACGAGAGACGAGGCGATTGAGAAGATGAAACGCGCTTTAGGTGAGTTTGTCATTGAAGGGATCAGCACGACAATTCCTTTCCATATTAAGTTACTTCAGCATGAACAATTTGTTTCCGGAGAATTTAATACCAAATTCCTTGAAATATATGATGTAATGAACTCATAATGTAAAGGAAGACAGGAGGTGCTTTTGAATGAGTGAAATGGAAGGCCAATTACTCGAAATGAATGATTATAATAGTGGTTTGGGCAAAGTTGAAATTGCGCCTGAGGTGATTGAGGTGATTGCGGGTATCGCTGCATCGGAAGTTGAAGGTGTTGCACATATGCGCGGGAATTTCGCTACAGGTGTAGTTGAAAAGCTTGGTAAAAAGAACCACGGTAAAGGTGTTAAAGTTGACTTAACGGGAGAATCCATCAAAGTCGAACTTTATTGTGTCATGAAGTTTGGTGTCTCAATTCCGAAAGTTGCTCAGGAAGTGCAAGATAACATTCGTGAAGCCTTGTTGAACATGACCGCTATCGACGCGGGCGAAGTGAACATTCATGTAGTGGGCATTGCGTTTGAAAACGCTAAACAAGAAGCGGATTACGAACAAGAAGTGTAAGTTGGCTTCATTCGATTCACACCTGCAAAAACCCGGCAAAAAGCCGGGTTTTTGTTTTTTTGAATTCTTGACTCAATGATACCCTGCTTTTGGAGCCCGCTAATAATATTACGTTAAATGAACATAATAAGGCGGTATCTGGAAGTTTCCCTTTAATTCAAGGGTGATTTCTGTTAGAGTGTAAAAGGTGAAATATGAGCATGAAAGCTAGGCAAGAGCTTTTTGACACTTTCAAAAAGTATATGACTGTGTTGGCCGTTTAACTGGAAATGAATCTTGAGATGTTGTCTTGAATCAAGATGTTTGAGTCTTTTGGCCTTAATTCAAGTGGGATTCAGCTTAATTTATAAAAAATGAAGCGAAAATCTTAATATTTTTGAAAAAATGTTATTAAATGTTCGTTTGTTCTAGCGTTTTCATATATAATAGTAGATGTTAAAGGAGTAAGATTATGAAAAGAAGAGTAGCCCGTGAAAAATCCCTTCAAGCACTATATCAGATAGATATTGCCAAGTCGAATGCAGAAGAAGCAATGGAAAGCGTACTGGATGGTGCTCCTACTGATGAATATTTCAAGAAATTAGTAATGGGGATAACGGAAAATCGTGAACAACTTGATGGAATGATCAGGGACAATTTAGAGAATTGGACGTTGGAAAGACTGGCGAACATTGATCGGAATTTACTGCGAATCGCGGTTTATGAAATGGTTCACAGTGAAGATGTTCCTGTAAGTGTTGCAATGAATGAAGCTATTGAAATTGCTAAGAAATTCGGTGATGATCAATCGAGCAGCTTTGTAAATGCCGTTTTATCCAAAGTTAAGGTGAAAAGCGGCAGCTAAGGATGCAGCCTTTAACCAGGGGATTCTCTCAGCAATTTCTTTAGCAAAATTATCTTGGGAGGAATATACACATGTCAGCTCAAATCATTAATGGTAAAGAAATTGCAGAGGCAGTTAGGCAAGAAATCAGTAAGGAAGTTCAACAATTACGGGAAAAAAATATCGTTCCGGGTTTGGCTGTAATCCTTGTGGGGGACAACCAAGCATCGCAAACCTATGTACGCAATAAGCAAAAGGCGTGTGAAGATCTGGGCATGCATTCTGTATTGATTAAAAAGCCTGCGGGACTCTCTCAGGAGGAATTAATTCAGAGCATTGATGAATTAAACCAGGATGACAGCATTCATGGTATATTGGTGCAGCTGCCGTTACCTGGACATATTCAGGAAAAAGCGATCATTGAAGCGATTTCCCCCGAGAAGGATGTAGATGGATTCCATCCCATTAATATTGGGCGGATGATGACTGGGCAGGATGCTTATTTACCTTGTACGCCATACGGGGTGATGGTAATGCTTGAGTATATCGACTATGACCTTGAAGGTAAGCATGTTGTTATCGTAGGAAGAAGTAATATCGTGGGAAAACCGGCCGGACAAATGTTTCTAAATGCGAATGCAACCGTCACATACTGTCATTCAAAGACAAAGGACCTTGCGTATTATACAAAGCAAGCTGATGTCGTTGTGGCAGCTGTCGGCAAGAGGGACACGATCACGAGTGACCATATTAAAGAAGGTGCTGTCGTCATTGACGTCGGAATGAACAGGAATGATGAAGGGAAGCTTTGCGGTGATGTGGCGTTTGATGAAGTGAAAACCAAGGCTTCATACATTACACCTGTTCCTAAAGGCGTTGGTCCCATGACGATTACGATGCTTATGAAGAATACGGTTAAATCTGCTCAAAAAACACTTGAACAGAATAAGCAAGCCTTAAAAAGCTAAAAAAACGTTAAATTATTTTAAAGAAGCGGACCTCTTGTTTTATAATAACGGGAGACCGCTTTTTTTCATTCATAGATTAAGCGAGTTTTAAGTAAAACCTATAAGTGAGTTTTCTTTAAATCCGATTTCCATCGGAAGGAGACATTATATGAGCAACCAACAATATTTGAGTGTATCGGCTTTAACGAAATACATCAAAAGGAAGTTCGATGCCGATCCCCATTTGCAAAATGTATACATAAAAGGCGAAATTTCAAATTTTAAACAACATACAAGCGGACATATGTATTTTACTCTAAAGGACGAGAAGGCCCGACTCCTCTCCGTTATGTTTGCCGCCAATAACAAAGGGATGAAATTCCTGCCTGAAAATGGAATGAAGGTACTTGTTAAGGGCGATATTTCATTATATGAGGCAGGCGGACAGTATCAGCTTTATGTGAAAAGCATGGCCCCTGATGGTGTCGGGGATTTGTATCTTGCTTATGAACAGCTGAAGAAAAAGCTGGAGGCGGCAGGTTTGTTTTTAGCCGAGCATAAGAAACAGATTCCACAATACCCTAAGTCTGTAGGAGTCATAACATCACCGACCGGAGCTGCACTAAGAGATATCCTGATCACCATCAAGCGGAGATATCCAATTGCCAGAGTCATCGTTTACCCAGCACTAGTCCAAGGGAATAATGCCGCTAAATCGATTGCCAAGGCAATTTCCATGGCTAACGCTAGGGCGGAAAGCGATGTACTCATTGTCGGAAGGGGCGGCGGGTCGATCGAGGAGCTATGGGCCTTTAATGAGGAGATAGTGGCTGAGTCAATCTATGATTCTGATATACCGATAATTTCTGCTGTCGGTCACGAAACCGATTTTACAATTGCTGATTTTGTCGCGGATATGCGGGCTCCTACACCGACTGGTGCAGCAGAGTTAGCGGTTCCCCACCTTAATGAAATACTTGAACGCCTGATGAACCGTAAGAATCGCTTGACCCGCTCCATTCGTGAAGTGGTGAATTTCGAACGAACCCGTTTGACCAGGATGGAGAGATCTTATGCTTTCCGTTATCCACATAAAATGTATGAACAGAAGCTCGAACAGCTAGACAAGACGGTGGACAGGCTAGGGAGGACCGGCACGCGGTATTTCATGAAAAAGAGGGATGAGCTGAATCAGTTGAACGATATTCTGAAAAAGCAGCATCCTGAACAAGCGGTGCAAAATTCCAAAGATGAATTGCGGCAGCATGCAAAAGTATTGCGGAGGGCAATGGAAGCCATTTATCGGCAAAAATCACAGCAGTTCGTTCATATTACAGCCACTTTGTCTGCCCTCAGTCCATTAAAAATCATGGAACGGGGCTATGGATTGGTTTTTGCTGAGGATGAGACGTTAGTGAAAAGTACACAGCAAGTATCCAGAGGGGATAAGATAGCCGTTTCCATTAAAGATGGAACACTTGAATGTGAAATTAAAGAAATAAAGGAGCGAATAGAACCATGACAAAAAAACAGGAAGCCACTTTTGAAGAAGCAATGGAGAATCTTGAGAAAATTGTAGAACAGTTGGAAGAAGGCGATGTGCCCTTAGAGGAAGCCATCTCCATATATAAACAAGGAATGGATTTATCCAGGCTTTGTCATTCAAAGCTTAAGGCGGTTGAAGATCAGTTGACTCAAATTTTGCGCGAAGATGGGGAACTCGAAAACTTCACTGTACAGGAGGAAGAATAACATGGGTACGGTGTCCTTTGATATGTTTTCTAAAGAATATAAGGCGATTATAGAACGGGAAATCGTTGAATATGTCAATAAGCTTAATGCTCCTGCTGTGGTCAAAGAAGCCATGATCTATTCATTGGAGGCAGGCGGTAAACGGATTCGCCCTTTATTGGTCTTTGCGGTTCTGGAGGCCTTTGGAAAAAACTTGAGGATGGGGATACCTGCAGCTGCTGCCATTGAAATGATTCATACATATTCTTTGATTCATGATGATCTTCCAGCGATGGATGATGATGATCTCCGCCGCGGAAAACCGACGAACCATAAAGTGTTCGGTGAGGCGGTAGCAGTACTGGCAGGTGATGCCCTCCTTACATATAGCTTTCAATTGGTGACGGATATGAACGATCCAGATGTGACGGCTGAAATGAAGCTGAACCTTGTAAGTGAAATTGCTAAGTCTGCCGGTGCCGAAGGGATGGTTGGAGGTCAAGTTGCCGATATGGAAGGTGAAAATAAACAGTTGACCCTTCAGGAATTGGAGTATATCCATGAACATAAAACAGGGAAGTTATTGACTGCAAGCATCCTTTCCGGTGCTATATTAGCCGGTGCGAATGAAGAACAGCGACTCCATTTACGTGACTTTGCATACCACCTGGGGCTTGCTTTTCAGATTCGGGATGATATTCTGGATATTGAAGGGTCAGTCGAGTTGATCGGCAAGCCGGTTGGCAGTGATGAGGGAAATCATAAAAGCACATATCCTTCTTTACTTTCGCTTCAAGGGGCAAAGGAAAAGTTGAACCATCATATTGAACTTGCTCATGCCGCTTTGGGAAAAACAACCTTACAAACGGGTTTGTTGAATGAACTAACCGATTTAATAGCGAACCGTAATCATTGATTGTGGCTAAATTTGTTATCAATTGAGGTTTTATGGTATACTCATTGTGCAAAAATATGCGAAAATCAAAATGGATTTTTTAATTGAGTTACGTGATAAAATAGGTATATTAAGCCGCCGAAATCACCTGGGTGTTGGCGGCTATTTTTTAACTTAAAACCAATTTTTCGGTCAAGTCTTCCATATAGCCCTCTTTATGAGGCTTTGTTTATGCTAACAACCGAAAATGACAGAAAGTGAGTGGTCCTGTTTGGATCTTCTATCTATAAAAGACCCTTCTTTTTTGAAGAAGATGAATAATGAAGAACTAGTCGAGTTAAGTGTGGAAATACGTAAATTCCTTGTGGAAAAATTATCGGTGACCGGTGGGCATATCGGTCCCAATTTAGGTGTAGTCGAGTTGACTATAGCCTTGCATAAAGAATTCGACAGTCCCAATGATAAAATATTATGGGATGTCGGTCACCAATCCTATGTGCATAAAATCCTGACTGGCAGAGCAGGGGAGTTCAATACCTTAAAGAAATATAAAGGTCTTTGCGGCTTTCCTAAAATGATTGAAAGCCCCCATGATGTTTGGGAAACCGGTCACAGTTCGACTTCCCTTTCAGCTGCAATGGGAATGGCCGCTGCCCGTGATATAAAAGGTGAAAAAAGTTTCATTTTGCCTGTAATCGGTGACGGGGCTCTAACAGGCGGAATGGCACTTGAAGCATTGAATCATATCGGTGATGAAAAAAAGGACATGATCGTTATCCTGAATGATAATGAAATGTCGATAGCGCCTAATGTGGGGGCTTTGCACACGATATTGGGAAGATTGCGGACCGCAGGTAAATATAACTGGGCAAAAGATGAATTGGAGTTACTTTTGAAAAAAATTCCTGCAGTCGGTGGTAAGCTTGCAGCTACCGCTGAACGCTTGAAGGATAGCATGAAGTACTTATTGGTCTCAGGAATCTTTTTCGAAGAACTCGGTTTCACATACCTTGGACCAGTCGATGGTCATAATTATGAAGAGTTGCTGGAGAATTTAAGATATGCCAAGAAAACGAAGGGACCCGTACTGCTACATGTCATCACGAAAAAAGGCAAAGGCTATTCACCTGCCGAGTTGGATACAACAGGAAATTGGCATGGGACAGGCCCCTACAAGATAGAGACAGGCGATTTCGTGAAATCCACTAGTAAAGCTCCTGCATGGAGTGCCCTTGTAAGCGATACTGTCAGCAGGCTCGCCCGTGAAGATGAACGGATTGTCGCGATTACACCTGCAATGCCCGTAGGTTCGAAATTGGTGGGGTTTTCCCGAGAGTTCCCAGAGCGTTTCTATGATGTAGGGATTGCCGAGCAGCATGCTGCAACTTTTGCAGCTGGATTGGCAACGCAAAAAATGAAACCGTTCCTGGCCATTTATTCAACCTTCCTGCAAAGGGCTTATGACCAGGTGGTCCATGATATCTGCCGACAGAATTTGAATGTATTCATAGGAATCGATCGTGCCGGATTGGTTGGTTCCGATGGTGAAACGCATCAAGGCGTTTTCGATATTGCATTCTTACGGCACATTCCTAATATGGTGTTGATGATGCCGAAAGATGAAAACGAAGGCCAGCATATGGTCAATACAGCCTTAAGCTATAATGATGGTCCAATCGCTATGCGATTCCCTCGTGGGAATGGTTGGGGTGTTGTGATGGATACTGAATTACAGCAGATTCCAATCGGTTCGTGGGAAGTTCTTAAAGAAGGAACGGATGCTGCCATCTTAACGTTCGGTACCACCATTCCAATGGCCCTTGAAGCGGCAGAACTGCTAGAGAAAGAGGATTATTCAGTTAAGGTGATCAATGCCCGGTTCATTAAGCCTTTGGATGAGAATATGCTAAGCAGCCTACTTGGTGAAAAAATGCCTATCTTGACAATAGAAGAAGCGGTTCTTCAAGGTGGTTTTGGCAGTTCTGTACTAGAATATGCTCATGACCAAGGGTTTTATGGGGCAATTATAGATCGAATGGGAATACCTGATTATTTCATTGAACATGGCAGTGTCGATGAACTTCTTGAAGAAATCGGTTTAACGACTGAAACAGCCATCAAAAAGATTAAAATGATAACACCCAAAAAAGAAAAAAGGGCCTGACAATATGAAAGTGATGAAAGAAAGAGTAGATGTATTACTTGTAGAACAAGGCTTGGCAGATACACGAGAAAAAGCGAAGCGTATGGTTATGGCTGGTCTTGTCTACGCGAATGAAGAGAGGTACGAAAAACCCGGGAAAAAGTACCGGTCGATCTCGAATTTACTATTAAAGGAAAAGTCATGCCTTACGTTTCAAGAGGCGGACTTAAACTTGAGAAGGCTTTAAAGGAATTCGATTTACAAGTGAACGGAAAAATCCTGCTTGATATCGGATCATCAACAGGAGGGTTCACGGATTGTGCCTTGCAAAATGGTGCCACGATGTCTTATGCACTTGATGTAGGATATAATCAACTTGCCTGGAAGCTTAGGCAGGATGAACGGGTGAAAGTAATGGAACGGACGAATTTCCGTTACGTTACACCCGCCGATCTCGATGGGGAGATGCCTAACTTTGCAAGCATTGATGTTTCTTTCATCTCCCTAACGTTAATTTTACCGGTGCTGAAGACCTTGCTCGTTCCGAATAGCGACGTCGTTGCCTTAGTTAAACCGCAATTCGAAGCTGGGAAGGATCAGGTGGGTAAAAAAGGGATTGTTCGTGATCCCAAAATCCATAAACAAGTGTTGGATAAGATCATTTCTTTTGCTAAAAAGGAAGGCTACGATATTAAGGATGCCTCCTTCTCACCGATTACCGGCGGTGATGGAAATATTGAATTTTTACTTCATTTATACTGGCAAGGGTCAAAGGAAGATGGAGCGATATTGCTTTCGAAAACGGTTGATGACATCGTTGGGGAAGCCCATTCGCAATTTAAAAAAGAATAGCAAGAACTTGTACGGCTCCTTTGGCTGAATGGTTGGCTAAAGGAGCTTTTTAACTTGAAATGGTGTTGAAATGCACTTGAATCATTTAAGTGTGGATACATAAAATAGGTAAGAATAAATAATAGACTTGTTATGCATTTTAGAGAAAAAGTTGTACAATTGCATAAAAATCCGATACCATTAATTTTAGCCACTTTCGAGAGCGGCCTATTTGCACGTACGGATGATACCGAAGCAATCCCATATTGGGAGCTTCCAAAGTATGATATCGATTGCCATTAAAATGAGCAACAGATGAGAAGAGGTGCTACTACTTATGAATAAAGGACAACGACATATAAAAATAAGGGACATTATTACTAATAACGATATTGAAACCCAGGATGAGCTGGTTGAAGAACTGAAATTAGCTGGATACAATGTAACTCAAGCAACTGTTTCAAGGGATATTAAAGAGCTTCACCTAGTTAAGGTCCCTTTAACGGATGGAAGGTATAAATACAGCCTGCCAGCCGACCAACGTTTCAATCCACTTCAAAAATTAAAGAGAATCCTGGTTGATGCATTTGTACGTATTGACGCAGCCAATAATTTACTGGTTATGAAGATGCTCCCGGGTAATGCCCAGGCAATTTGTGCATTGATTGATAATTTGAATTGGCAAGAGATACTCGGGACGATTGGCGGCGATGATACTTGTTTAATTATCTGCCGTTCTGAGGAAGATGCAAAGATCATTTCCGGCAAATTCTTGGACATGCTCTAATAATTTTGTGAGGTGACCTAGTTTGTTAACAGAACTATCGATTAGGAATTTTGCGATCATAGAAAGCCTGTCCGTTTCATTTGAGAAAGGCTTGACTGTCTTGACCGGAGAAACAGGGGCAGGGAAATCAATCATTATAGATGCCGTTCATCTTTTGGTTGGGGGACGTGGTTCGGCAGAATTCATTCGGCATGGTGAGTCCAAGGCCGAAATAGAGGGATTATTTCAAATTGAAGATGAAAAACACCCGGTATTTGCCAAAGCAGAAGAATTTGGACTGGATATGAATGATGGGATGGCCATTCTTCGAAGGGATATTTCACAGAGCGGCAAAAGCGTTTGCAGAGTAAATGGAAAACTTGTAACGATTGCCATTTTACGCGAGATAGGAAGGACATTGATAGATATTCATGGTCAGCATGAACATCAGGAATTAATGGATGAACGACTCCATCTTCCTCTGCTGGATCAATTCGGCGGTGAAAAAATCGCCTCTGCACTCACGGAATACCAAAAGCTCTATAAACGTTATGAAACCGCTTCAAAACAATTGAATGGTTTGAGCCAAAATGAACAGCAAATGGTCCACCGTCTTGATTTGATCCAATTTCAATTCGATGAAATTCAAAAAGCTGATTTGAAACTACGTGAAGATGAAGAATTAATGGAAGAGCGAAAGAAAATTAATAATTTCGAAAAAATTCATGAAGCGCTGCAAACCAGTTATAATGCTTTAAATGGAGAGCAGCATGCAATTGATTGGCTTTCCGTAGCCATGAATAACCTGGAAGAAGCCGCAGGTCTTGATGAAGGTTTAAAAAACAGCTCCGAAACCGTTTCGAATAGTTACTTCCTGCTTGAAGAGGCCGTGTCAAACATCCGGGATCAATTAGACTCTTTGGACTATGATACAGAGCGTGTCGAATTCATTGAAAGCCGCCTTAATGAAATAAATCAATTAAAACGTAAATACGGGCGGACCATCGAGGAAATCCTGGAATATGGTGCAGGCATAGAAGAGGAAGTCGAAAAGCTGCAAAATAGGGAAACGCATATAGCGAAGCTTGAAAAGGAAATGAAATCCATCAAGGCCGATTTAATTGTTGAAGCAAAGAATCTGTCTGAACTTCGTCAGACATTCGCTCAGCAGTTAACCAAAAAGATCCATCAGGAATTAAAAGATTTATACATGGAAAAGACCATTTTTGAACCACATTTCCTTCAAACGGCTTATACTTTCGATGAGTTGTCAGATAGGGGCATTAATCAGTCGGGGCTGGATTCGATGGAATTTTATATTTCCACAAATCCAGGTGAACCGTTAAAACCTCTATCTAAAATCGCATCAGGTGGAGAACTCTCGAGGATCATGCTGGCTTTGAAAAGCATTTTCTCCAAGCACCAAGGCATAACGTCCATTATATTTGATGAAGTGGACACCGGTGTGAGCGGACGGGTTGCACAATCCATCGCTGAAAAGATCTATAAAGTGGCAACGGGATCTCAAGTACTGTGTATATCCCATTTACCACAAGTGGCAGCTATGGCGGATACTCACTTATTCATAGCGAAAAATGTAAGGGCCGGACGCACGAATACCTCGGTAAAGCCTTTAATTGAAACGGAAAAGATAAAAGAAATTGGCAGGATGATTTCTGGAGTCGAGATTACGGATTTGACGAAGCAGCATGCCAATGAATTAATCCAGCTGGCAAAAAGGTTGAAAATCACATCTTGATGGACAGGTAAAGTAGATAATTTAAACTTATCATAAGCATTCATTGTAAAGCTATCCAAAAACGGATAGCTTTTATTTTGTGCATCTGTTATAAATGACTGTCTTGAGGGCTAAATTAAAGGTGTAGCCATAAAGTTTCAGAGAGCGAGGAGAGTGAATGGGTTGAAATTTGTATGGATAAACAGGATCATCGGTGGAATTCTCCTTGTTTCGCTATTAACATTAGGGTTATACCAGCCATCTCGTGAATATTTTTTAATTCCAAATCATCTTGTACTATTTGAAGGAAGTCAATATAGTATTTCCAAATCATTGCCTGTTTCTGCAAAAGCTTCGGGATTCAGTGATGGGATTTCGCTTCATGATGAGCAAGCTTCAATTACGCTTGGTGCTGAGAAACCAGGTACGAATGAAGTGTTGCTGGATGTAGCAGGCTTGCCCGCCAAAAAGGTCGACATTAGGGTGTTGAAAGACTTTAAAGTCATGCCTGGAGGCCAATCCATTGGAGTGAAGCTAAATACTCTCGGAGTGCTCGTAGTAGGTCATCATCTTATTGATACTGCGCAGGGGAAAAAATCACCAGGAGAAAAAGCGAAAATTGAAATCGGTGATATTATTACAGAAATCAATGGTCAGACGATAAAGAAGATGGGGGATGTAACCCCTTTTGTTCAGCAGGCAGGTGAAAAGGGTGAGGCGTTGAATCTAGTCATAAACCGTGATAATGAAGTGCTTCATAGCACCCTTTTACCTCTAAAAGATAAGAATGAAGGAACTTACAAATTGGGTTTGTATATCCGTGATTCAGCAGCTGGCATCGGAACGATGACATTTTATCACCCGGATTCGAAAAAATATGGAGCATTGGGACATGTCATTTCCGATATGGATACCAAAAAGCCGATTGTTGTAAAGGATGGACAGATTGTTCAATCCACGGTCACGTCCATTGAAAAGGGAAGCAATGGTGATCCTGGAGAAAAATTGGCACGCTTTTCTTCCAACAAAGAAAAAATAGGAAATATCAATCGCAATAGTCCCTTTGGGATTTTTGGGAAATTAAATCAAGATTTTAAAAATGGGATTAATGACAAGGCTCTCCCGATCACCCTTTCCCATGAGGTAAAGGAAGGACCAGCAAAAATACTGACTGTGGTGGATGGTTCTAAAGTGGAGGAATTCGATGTGGAAATCGTCAGTTCCATACCACAGAAGTTTCCTGCGATTAAAGGAATGGTCTTAAAAGTGACGGATAAAGAACTGCTTCAAAAAACGGGCGGGATCGTTCAGGGTATGAGCGGCAGTCCTATCATACAAAATGGGAAATTAATCGGTGCAGTCACCCATGTATTTGTTAATGATCCTACAAGTGGGTATGGAGTCCATATCGAATGGATGTTAAACGAAGCCGGTATAAATATATACGACAAAGATAATTATGAAAAGGCAAGCTAAAGAAACCGGGTATCCTTTTGGATGCCCCTTTTTAATTGATTAGCCCAGGTCATGGATGGTAATTAAATATGATTTCTTCAAAAAATAGAGGTTTTTTTGAAACGTTGTGATAAAATGATAACGAAATGAAGATTTTTCGACAATCGGTTTATTCGAATAGCAAACGAAGTCGAAAACAAGAGATATCCGGAGAATAATATTGAATTCCTTATATTTTTTCAAAAATAAAAGGAATTTAGTTTCCATTGTCGAAAAGTTCAATTACAATAGAATTTAGTCATATAGAAAAAAAGACCAATTGTAGTTGAGGAGGAAATCAAGCGTGAAAAAAATTAAGGTGTGCGTTGTAGACGATAATAGAGAACTTGTTGGCCTTCTGGAAGAATACATTTCAGCACAGGAAGACATGGAAGTAATTGGGGTGGCACATAACGGTCAAGATTGCCTGGGTATGCTTGAAAGTGTTGATCCGGATATATTGATTCTCGATATTATCATGCCTCATTTAGATGGATTAGGTGTACTTGAAAAACTTCGTGAAGTAAAACGGGGTGCTATGCCTAATGTCATTATGCTTACTGCCTTTGGTCAAGAAGATGTAACGAAAAAAGCTGTTGATTTGGGCGCGTCTTACTTTATCCTGAAACCTTTTGATATGGAAAATCTGGCCAATCACATTCGTCAGGTAAGCGGTAAAGGGCAGTCGGTTTTAAAAAATCATAGTCAGTTTAGCTATCGTCCCCAAAATGAAGCCAAGCCGAAAAACCTCGATGCCAGCATCACAAGCATCATTCACGAAATTGGAGTGCCTGCACATATCAAGGGCTATTTGTATTTAAGGGAAGCCATATCCATGGTATATAATGATATTGAACTATTGGGTTCGATCACGAAAGTTTTATATCCGGATATCGCAAAAAAATACAATACTACGGCCAGCCGTGTTGAAAGAGCCATCCGACATGCGATTGAAGTGGCTTGGAGCCGTGGCAATATAGAATCCATTTCATCTCTTTTCGGTTATACTGTCAGCATGACTAAGGCAAAACCTACAAATTCCGAATTCATTGCCATGGTTGCCGATAAGCTTCGTCTCGAACATAAAGCTTCTTGACAGTAGGGGACACCGGTGTTCGGATTCAGGATAACAATTGACCAAATAAAGGCTAGAGCCACTAAATATAAATAGGAACTCTCCGTCTGGTGGTATGGACAGGAAGAAGTTGCTTTGTGATTTTTTCTAATCAGCAACTTCAATTTTTTTACGCTGCCGGTTAAAAAAATTAAACGCCTTTTATTTATTGGATTTGCAGGAAATCCAATAAATAAAAGGCGTTTTTGTTTGCGTGAAAAAGCGACACTAATTATCTGAATCACTAATTTTTTAAACGGATTTTGGCATTATGGATATTTATAGGTATATATAGTGAATAAGGGGTAAATAAATGATTTATGAAAAAATGAGCATTTTGCATTAGAAGTGGATATTGAAATGGTATTTTACCGTTTTTTAAAAGGCTTTTCCATTCTTCAATTTAATCCCACCCCCATCCTATTGAATTTTCCGCAAATCATGCTGGAGAATGTCAAACAATAGCTGCTGATAAATGTCCGCAAGTGTAAAACTCAATTGTTCGGATAACTACCTTAAAGGGAACTTTTCAGTTATTATGGGGGATATTTTAGAAAACCTTCTACGAAGAAAATAATCACCTCTATTTCGATTAAAGAAGATGAAAATAATTTATCGTTTCTGTTCATAAAATTGGGTTATAACAATTTTTGGGAGAGGCGGCGTTTCATCATGACCTTAATCTTTGCACATCGAGGCTCTGCAGGAACACATCCGGAAAATACGATGTCGGCGTTCAAAGAAGCTGCCCGTGTTGGGGCGGACGGTATTGAAACGGATGTCCAACTCTCGAAAGATGGAGAAGTGGTCATCATTCACGATGAAAAGCTCGATCGGACCACGAATGCCTCAGGGTATGTAAAAGACCGGACCTTGATGGAGTTGAAAACTCTTAATGCGTCCTCAAGCTTTAAGGGTAAATTGGGTAAAGAAAAAATTCCGACGCTAGAAGAACTATTTATATGGCTTAACGATAACCAGCTTTTTTGTAATATTGAATTGAAAAACATGCTTTTTCTGTATCCAGGCTTAGAAGAGAAAGTCATAAGGCTCATTCGTGCCTACGAAATGAAGGAAAGGATAATCCTTTCTTCTTTCAATCATTATAGTTTGGTTAATTGTCATCAATTGGCACCTGAACTGGAAACGGCACCACTTTATAGGGATGGTCTATACATGCCATGGATATATGCCAAGGCAATAGGCGGGAGCGCAATCCATCCAAATATCAGGTCTGCCCCTGATGCACTAATTCAAGCATCGTTGAGCATGGGTGTTCCTGTACGGCCCTATACCATTAATAAGGAAGCCGATATGAAGCGATTATTCAAATTGAGGTGCAGTGGCATCATAACCGATTTTCCTGAGGCAGCCGTACGGGTCAGAGAAGGACTTAAATCAAGATAAAGAAAAGGTGCCCAATTATACATGGCACCTTCTTTTTACGTTTAAAATTTATTGAACCTGCTTTGGACCTTATTTTGTTTTCGATCTCGATGAAGGACGAAGCCTGCGATAAAGGCTATTCCGCCAATCGTAATAAGCAGTCCGATTAAAAATTGCAGCCAAAGGACTGGATAGGGAGGCTGTAAAATACCGAACACCATGTCCCTCATTATTTTAATGCCATAGGCAGCAAAGGCCCCGGGTATAAAAAGAATCAAAAAAGCGATTAAACGTTTCATGCGGTCAAATCCCTTCCGAAAATTCCGTCTTTTAAAAATGATAAAGGATATAAAATATTTGTCAAGTTTCGGGAAACTAGAAAATGACTGGAAGTTAGAGGCTGTTTTTAAAGGATGCCAATATGGTAAAATGAGGTGTGAAGTATGAAGAAAATTGCAGAGATATATCTAATAATAGGGGTAATTATATCTTAAGGGGGATGGCTCATGCAAAAAGTCATGATAGTAGGGGGAGGAGTGGGGGGGACAACGGTGTTGAAACTCCTCTCGGAAAGTGAAGTATTCTCAATTGTTTGTATGGCTGATACGAATGAATCCGCTGAAGGGATGCTTGCTGCAAAAGAAAGAAGGATTCCTACAGTGACTGATTGGAGCGAGGGATTGGATGGGGATTTGGATATCATTTTTGATACCACTGGAGACCCGACTGTCTATAATAAGATAAAACGGGATATGAGCGATCAAACGATACTCATTCCTGGAAGTGTCGCCCTCATTATGACAAAGTTGTTTGAAGAGAAAAATCGTTTAATAAATAAATTGGAAAATACCTCGGCAAAAATGGACTTGATCCTTAATACGACCAGTGAAGGAATGGTGGTGATTGATCATGATGGATTCATCATCATGTTCAATGATAGTGCGGAACGAGCATCTGACACAAAGCACGAGGACGTGATAGGCAAACATATCAAAGATTTCGTTCCTTCAACTGGATTACTACGAGTGATGGAAACGAACCAAAAAGAAGTGAATCAGGAGATTACCCTTACTAATGGAATGGAGCTCATAACGACAAGGATTCCTCTGGTGAATGCCGATAAGGAAATCATAGGGGCTTTTTCCGTGTTTAGGAATAAAACGGAAGCTGTACAATTGGCGGAGCAGATCACTGATTTAAAAGAGATACAGACGATGCTCCAGGCAATCATCCAATCCAGTGATGAAGCCATCTCGGTCGTGGACGATCAAGGGAGGGGACTTTTGATCAATCCGGCATATACAAGAATCACTGGCTTAACCAAGGACCAAGTGATTGGTAAGCCGGCTTCCATCGATATTTACGAAGGTGATAGCATGCATATGAAAGTGCTTCAGACAAAAAAGCCTGTTCGGGGTGTCAATATGCGTGTCGGCCCAAAACATAAGGAAGTGATTGTTAATGTTGCTCCAATCATTGTGGATGGGTGCCTGAAAGGTAGCGTTGGCGTCATTCATGATGTATCGGAAATTCAAACCTTGACTCACGAATTGAATCGGGCAAGACAGATTATCCGGACATTGCAGGCTAAATATTCCTTTGATGATATAATAGGGGCTTCCGAAGAGATGAAGCTTCCCATCGAACAGGCGAAATTATCGGCAAGGACACCGGCTACCGTCTTATTAAGAGGGGAATCAGGGACCGGCAAAGAGTTATTTGCCCACGCCATCCATAATGCGAGTGATAGGAAATTCAATAAATTCGTTCGTGTAAACTGTGCGGCCATCTCGGAATCATTACTCGAAAGTGAACTGTTCGGTTATGATGAGGGAGCGTTTACAGGGGCAAGCAGGGGCGGAAAGGTCGGTTTTTTTGAAGAGGCAAATCAAGGAAGCATCTTTTTAGATGAAATTGGTGAATTACCAGCTAACATCCAAGCTAAATTACTTCGGGTTTTACAAGAACGGGAAATCATCAGAGTGGGGGGGACAAAGCCGATTTCCATCAATGTCCGTGTCATAGCCGCCACGAATATCAATCTTGAACACGCCATTGCAAACGGATCATTCAGGGAAGACTTATATTTCAGACTGAACCGCATGCCTATTTTCATTGCTCCTTTACGAAAACGAAAAGAAGATTTGAGAGAATTGGCGGAGCATTTGATTCATAAAATCAATCAGGAGTATGGACGGAGCATAGAGGGGATTACTGAAGCAGCTATACATAAGATGCAAATCTATAACTGGCCAGGGAATGTAAGGGAACTGGAAAATATCTTGGGACGGGCAATCATTTTCATGAAATTGAACGAGACAATCATTGATATACAGCATATTCCTGATTTTATCGAAGAGATTCCATTAAAACAGGAGAAACTCTTAATGGAGCCTTCTGGCTACGTATCGGGTAAACCGCTCTCGGAGATAATAGACCAGTATGAAGCCGAAATCATTCAGCAAGCGTTCGATACCCACAAGGGAAATAAAACACTTACGGCAAAAGCGTTGGGTATTTCAGTTAGAAATCTATATTATAAAATGGAAAAATTAAAACTGTGAAAATATTTGCATGCAAGCAATTGCATAGTATGAAAAAAACTGCGCAGAATTTTCTGATTTATTTTAATTTAAGCGAGAGTTCACTTCCAACATGAAATTTTTTTGAATTTGTTATAGGCTATAGTTGCTCAATATATTAACCAGCATCTCCTTTTTTTGGGTGAAAAGGCTCTCATTATTTAATTTATTGGCATGTTATTTGCATATTTAAAGGTGCATGGATTTTTCAAGGGAACCATTCCCAATGGGGAAAATATCATGTGATTAGCGGTTTTTATTTAAAATGAACGTAGTGACCAGTAAGAATGAGGAGTGTTTCAGTGTCCTCATATCTGACATTTATTAAAACATCTAGGGAGGATTCCTGTATGGAAATTTTTAAATATCTTGAGAAGTATGATTACGAACAACTGCTATTCTGTCAGGATAAACAATCGGGTTTGAAAGCGATTATTGCCATTCATGATACGACATTAGGACCAGCACTTGGTGGCACAAGGATGTGGACGTACGCTTCCGAAGAAGATGCCATAGAAGATGCTTTAAGGCTTTCGAAAGGAATGACATATAAAAACGCAGCGGCCGGCTTGAATTTAGGCGGGGGAAAAACCGTCATCATCGGCGATCCTCGCAAGGATAAAAATGAAGAAATGTTCCGTGCATTCGGAAGGTATATCCAAGGGCTGAATGGGCGTTATATAACTGCTGAAGATGTAGGGACCACGGTTGAAGATATGGATCTCATCCACGAGGAAACGGATTTTGTCACTGGGATTTCCCCTGCATTCGGTTCTTCAGGTAACCCTTCGCCTGTAACTGCATATGGGGTATACCGCGGTATGAAAGCTGCTGCAAAAGAAGCATTCGGCACTGATTCATTAGAAGGCAAGGTTGTTGCAGTCCAAGGCGTCGGGAATGTAGCTTATAACTTATGCCGTCACCTTCATGAGGAGGGCGCTAAGCTGATCGTTACCGATATCAATAAAGAAAGCGTGGCACGTGCGGTTGAATCCTTTGGGGCGACTGCAGTGAATACTGATGAAATTTATGGGGTTGAATGTGATATCTATGCTCCTTGTGCATTAGGTGCCGTCATTAATGATCAAACAATTAATCAAATTAAGGCGAAAGTCATTGCAGGTGCAGCCAATAATCAATTGAAGGATCCTGTTCATGGTGATCAAATTCATGAAAAAGGCATTATATATGCTCCTGATTATGTAATTAATGCAGGTGGTGTCATAAACGTGGCTGATGAACTTTTAGGGTATAATCGAGAAAGAGCCCTTAAGAAAGTGGAAATGGTTTATGATACGATTGAACGAGTCATGGAGATTGCCAAACGCGATCAAATACCAACTTATAAAGCAGCGGACAGGATGGCAGAGGAGCGCATTGCTCGTATGCGGAATTCAAGAAGTCAATTCTTGCAAAATGAAAAACATATCTTGAATGGAAGAAAATGAATATAGTTGACAAGATATGGATTCCTGTGTTTTTTTAAATATAAACACAGGAATTTCAACATGGATAATGTAATGAAACATAGGACAAGTAATAACGGTGACAATAGTGTGTATTTGTGAGGAGGAGTGGTTTTGGCTGAAGAATTTGACCTCGTTATCCTCGGAGGAGGAACAGGCGGGTATGTGGCAGCAATAAGGGCTGCTCAATTAGGATTGAAAACGGCTGTCGTGGAGAAAGGCAAGCTCGGCGGAACGTGTCTACATAAAGGCTGTATCCCTTCAAAAGCACTTTTAAGGAGTGCAGAAGTTTATCAGACTGCAGTGAAAAGTGAGGAATTCGGTATTGTAACCGGGGATGTAAAGGTGGATTTCCTTAAGGTACAAGAAAGAAAGAATAAAGTCGTCGATCAACTCTATAAAGGTGTTCAGCACTTGATGAAACAAGGGAAGATAACGGTTTATGAAGGTTTAGGACGTATACTTGGTCCATCTATATTTTCACCGATGCCTGGGACAATTTCAGTGGAAATGAATAATGGCAGTGAAAATGAAATGCTCATTCCTCAGAATATCATCATTGCTACCGGTTCGCGTCCGAAAACACTGCCCGGTTTAACAATTGACGGGGAATTGGTGCTTACATCGGATGAAGCGCTAAAGCTTGAGAGCCTGCCGAAATCAATGATTATTGTAGGCGGTGGGGTTATCGGCATTGAGTGGGCTTCGATGCTGAATGATTTTGGTGTGGAAGTAACCGTACTGGAATATGCGGATAGGATCATCCCGACTGAAGACCAGGATATTTCCAGTGAAATGCTTCGTCTCCTAACTAAAAAGGGCGTCAAATTCATTACAGGAGCCAAGGTATTGCCTGAAACCCTGAAAACGGATGTTTCAGTATCCATTTCTGCTGAAGTAAAAGGATCGGTTGAGGAATTCACAGCTGAAAAAATGCTGGTATCCGTAGGCAGAGCAGCAAATGTTGAAGGAATCGGCCTTGAAAATACAGAGATTGTGAAAGAAAAAGGTTTTATTGAAACCAATGACTTCTTCCAAACGAAGGAAACGCATATCTATGCGATCGGTGATTGTATCGGCGGTCTGCAATTGGCTCACGTTGCCTCCCATGAAGGTATTACTGCCGTTGAACATATGGCAGGCCAAAAACCGGAACGCTTGGATTATTCGCTCATTTCAAAATGTGTGTATTCAAGCCCTGAAGCGGCAAGTATCGGTTTGACGGAAGAACAGGCAAAAAAGGAAGGCTATGAGCTTAAAATTGGAAAATTCCCATTCCGTGCAGTTGGTAAGGCCCTGGTTTTCGGGGAAGCTGATGGTTTTGTCAAAATCATTGCAGATAAGAAAACGGATGATATACTGGGCGTTCATATGATCGGTCCACATGTTACGGATATGATTTCAGAAGCGGGACTTGCAAAAGTGCTTGATGCGACACCTTGGGAGGTAGCCAAGACAATTCATCCACACCCAAGTCTTTCTGAAGCAATCGGAGAGGCGGCGCTTGCTGTCGATGGACTTGCCATTCATTCATAAAGAATAAGGTCAGGAGGTTTTATGATGGTAGAAAAACGTCATGAACAATTAGGCTTAAATGAGGAAACGGTTTTAGATATGTACCGGACAATGCTTTTGTCCCGCAGGATTGATGAGCGTATGTGGCTTTTAAACCGTTCCGGGAAAATTCCCTTCGTGATTTCCTGCCAGGGGCAAGAAGCTGCGCAGGTTGGGGCAGCGTTTGCGCTGGATCGGCAAAAGGATTATGTACTTCCTTATTATCGGGATGTAGGTGTGGTACTTACCTTCGGAATGACAGCAAAAGACTTGATGCTTTCAGGTTTTGCGAAAGAGGAAGATCCCAATTCAGGCGGACGCCAAATGCCTGGCCATTTCGGTCAAAAGAAAAATAGGATCGTCACTGGTTCATCACCTGTAACGACACAGGTCCCGCATGCAGTTGGAATTGCCCTTGCTGGGAAGATGGAAAGCAAGGATTTAGTAACATTCGTTACGTTTGGTGAAGGTTCATCCAATCAGGGCGATTTTCATGAAGGGGCCAACTTTGCAGGTGTACATAAGCTGCCGGTCATTTTCATGTGTGAAAATAATAAATATGCGATTTCCGTTCCTATTTCGAAACAACTATCATGTGAGAATGTTTCCGACAGGGCGATTGGCTATGGGATGCCTGGAATAACGGTGGATGGCAATGATCCATTGGAAGTGTATGCAGCAGTGAAAGAAGCGGCTGACCGTGCACGAAGGGGAGAGGGGCCTACCCTTGTAGAAACCGTCTCATATAGGCTCACTCCTCATTCAAGTGATGATGATGACCGAAGCTACCGGACAGCGGACGAAGTGGCCGAAGCCAAAACGAAGGATTCCATAATTACATTTGGAGCGTATTTAAAAGAAGCGGGAATCATGGATGATGATCTTGAGAAACAAATGAATGATGAAGTCATGAAGATAGTCAACGAAGCAACTGATTATGCTGAAAATGCTCCATATCCGAAGGCTGAAAGTGCTATGAATCATGTGTATGCACAAAAGTAAGGGGGTAATAGAATGCCAGTGATTTCTTATATAGATGCCGTGACAATGGCAATGAGGGAAGAGATGGAACGTGATTCCCGTGTATTCGTATTGGGAGAGGATGTTGGAAAAAAAGGTGGGGTCTTTAAAGCCACTAACGGTTTATACGACCAATTCGGTGAAGCCAGGGTCATCGATACACCGCTCGCTGAATCTGCAATTGCTGGAGTGGGAATTGGAGCCGCCATGTACGGGCTTCGGCCAATAGCTGAAATGCAATTTGCTGATTTCATCATGCCTGCCATTAACCAAATTGTTTCAGAGGCAGCTAAAATTAGATACCGTTCTAATAATGACTGGAGCTGTCCTATGGTAATCCGTGCTCCTTATGGAGGAGGGATTCATGGAGCTCTTTATCATTCGCAATCGGTTGAAGCGATTTTTGCTAATCAGCCGGGCTTGAAAATTGTGATGCCTTCCACTCCATATGATGTCAAGGGGTTGCTTAAAGCTGCCATTCGTGATGAAGATCCAGTTCTTTTCTTTGAACATAAACGCGCATACCGCTTGATTAAGGGTGAGGTACCCACTGAAGATTATGTACTTCCAATCGGTAAGGCGGATGTGAAAAGGGAAGGGGAAGACATTACTGTCATATCCTATGGCCTTTGCGTGCATTTTGCTCTTCAGGCAGCAGAAAAATTAGCTGCAGATGGAATCTCTGCACATGTTCTTGACCTTCGCACCGTCTACCCTTTAGATAAGGATGCTATCATAGAAGCAGCTTCCAAAACAGGGAAAGTTTTACTGGTTACGGAGGATAATAAAGAAGGAAGCATTATGAGTGAGGTCGCAGCCATCATTGCCGAGAATTGCCTTTTTGATTTGGATGCCCCTATAAAACGATTGGCCGGACCTGATGTACCTGCCATGCCATATGCGCCTACGATGGAAAAACATTTTATGGTGAACCCTGATAAAGTGGAAAAAGCGATGAGGGAATTGGCCGAGTATTAATGACTGTTAAGAAGGAGGAACGATTTATGGCAATGGAATTAATGAAGATGCCTCAACTAGGCGAAAGTGTCACAGAGGGAACCATCAGTAAATGGCTTGTAAAGCCTGGGGATCATGTCACGAAATATGATCCGCTAGCTGAAGTGATGACGGATAAAGTAAATGCTGAGGTTCCTTCTTCCTTCACCGGCATCATCAAGGAATTGAAAGCGGAAGAGAATCAAACGTTGGCAGTCGGGGAAGTCATTTGCTCGATTGAAGTTGAAGCGGCAAAGACGGATAACGACAACGCAGGCCAAGCTGTTTCTCGTAGCGAGGAAAATGTTGCTGCACCTGTTACAAAAAATGTGCAGCAAGCAGGTGAACCATCAAGGAAAGCTCGCTTTTCACCTGCCGTGTTAAAACTTTCCCAGGAGCATGGGATCGACCTTTCAAAAGTGAAAGGAACGGGGAATGAGGGACGGATCACCCGTAAAGACCTATTGAAACTTGTTGAATCCGGTACTCTTCCTAAGGCGGATGAACCTTCCGCGATATCCGATTCGGCTCATGAAGAGAACACGCCTCCAATTAATCGTCAAACTAGTGCAGTGACTACTAACGTGCCGACTGCTATTGGTGACAAGGAAATACCTGTTACGGGTATCCGTAAGGCAATTGCATCCAATATGTTAAAAAGTAAGCACGAAATTCCGCATGCATGGACGATGGTGGAAGTCGACGCAAGCAATATGGTGAAGTTGCGTGATAATCTCAAGTCAGGCTTTAAACAAAAAGAAGGCTATAATTTAACTTACTTTGCCTTTTTTGTAAAAGCGATTGCTCAAGCCCTTACGGAATTTCCAGAGCTCAATTCGATGTGGGCTGGCGATAAAATCATACAAAAGAAAGAAATCAATATTTCTATAGCCGTTGCAACTGAAGATGCCTTATTTGTACCTGTCATAAAAAATGCAGATGAAAAATCAATCAAAGGTATAGCAAGGGAGATACAGGAACTCGCATCCAAAGTGAAGGCGGGTAAGTTAAAAGCAGAGGATATGCAAGGTGGCACGTTCACTGTCAATAACACTGGCTCATTCGGTTCAGTCCAGTCCATGGGAATCATCAATTATCCACAGGCTGCCATTTTACAAGTTGAAACGATCGTAAAACGTCCAGTGGTCATAAATGACATGATTGCAGTTCGGGATATGGTGAATCTCTGTTTATCACTTGATCATCGTGTTTTGGATGGACTGGTATGCGGACGTTTCCTCGCAAGGGTTAAAGAAATCATCGAAAAGATTTCCAAAGACAACACTTCCATATACTAAAGTGAAGAAAAAGGAAGGCCATTAGGTTCCTTCCTTTTTTTTTTGCACTTTATTTTTCAGTAGAAAAACATCGACAAAAATTTTATTTTTGCTATTATTTTAATTAGAGCTGTTCTAATACAGATAAGGGGCTGTACTTCATTTTAAATAGAAAAAATAGGCTTTTGTTTTCCCTTACAGCAGCTTTGCTAATTTCTATTAACATAAATTTCAAGAAAATTATGATAGAATGTTAGTATAATCCAGATCAAATTGATGGGAGGGTGGTTTTCTTATCTAAACCGACTGAGCGTTCGTTCTCCAGTGGAATGGACCAAGCATTTGAGGCGGCAGACGATAAGAAAGCGAATACAGATGGAACTGAAAGATGTGAAAAACATAACCTTTCCTAGGCCTTCTTTTGAAGAGTGGAAAGAAGCAGCGGAAGCCAGTTTAAAAGGAAAAAGTATAGAAATGTTAAAAACGAATACATATGAGGGCATCACGTTATATCCGCTCTATACAGAAAAGGCGGATTCGACAGTAAAAGTATCTGAATTGCCAGGATTCTTCCCTTTTACCCGAGGAACGTCCCCAATGGGTTATTATGAAAAACCTTGGCTTGTCGTTCAACCTGTAAGCGGTATCACGGCAGAAGAGGCAAATGAAAAGATGAAGGCGTCATTCAAGCGCGGTCAAAATGTTGTGGCATACCCTGCACGATTGCTTGCTGAGGGGGCAAGGGCTGAAAAGTTGTTTAAGGATATCCCTTTAAAGGAAATCCCGATTTTCATTGACCTTAAGGGGAAACAAAAAGGATTATTCCCGCAATTCAAAGCTATTGCCGAATCGCAAAATGCCCAATTGACAGGTGTAGTTGCAGAAGATCCCATTGCAGAATGGCTCATTGGCGGACAGCTGCCAGAAGATACGGATAACTATTTTGCAGACTGGATGAAGACAATCCAAGATTATCAGAAGATAGGCCGGGATTTAAAGACAGTTTTGATTAATACGGCAGTTTATCATAATGGAGGGGCTAATGCCGTTCAAGAAATAGCGTACGGATTATCCGCAGCCGTCCAATATCTATTGGAAGGGCAAAAACAAGGGCTTTCTATTTCTTCAGTATCCGAAAGAATAGTATTTTCGTTTGCAGTGGATTCCAATTACTTCATGTCCATCGCTAAACTGAGGGCTGCCAGGAGGCTTTGGGCAGGTCTTGCTGAAGCCTTCGATACAGCTCAGGACCATTTTAAAATGGCCATACATGCTGTTACTTCCGAATTGACAGAAACGCTATATGATCAGCACGTCAATATTCTTCGGACCACAAACCAAGCTTTCGCTGCAGCTATTGGAGGCATTCAATACCTTCAAATTCATCCATTTACTCACGCAACTGGTGAAGCTGATGATTTTTCAGAAAGAATCGCCCGCAACACTCACCTGATATTAAAAGAAGAAACAAATATCACGACAGTGGTCGATCCTGCTGGCGGTTCATGGTATGTTGAGCAATTAACGGATGAATTGGCTGAAAAGGCTTGGGCGAACTTCCTTGAAATCGATGAAGCAGGGGGGATTTTAGAGCTAATTAAGCAAGGCACCCTGCAGAAAGAAATAGCTGAAGTTTACCAAGGTAGAGTTCAAAATACGGCTTTCAGAAAAGAAAGCATCATCGGAACGAATGTATATCCGAATCCAGCGGATAAGATTAAAACTCCGACACAGGATAACCAAGTGTCATATATGAAAGTCGAGAAACCGGTTGGCATTACGCCAATTGCCAGGAATCGGGTATCCATTCAGTTCGAACAGATAAGACAACGCAGTGAAACGTATAAAGAAATAAGTGGAACGGCTCCAACGATTGGTTTAATTAACTTGAAAAATCTTAAATCCTATAAACCCCGTGCAGATTTCGTTAAAAGTCTGGCTGCAGCAGGAGGTATTGAAACACTCGGTAGTAATGGGTGTCAAACCATTAAGGACGCAGTTGATTACGTAGCTGCCACCAAGCTCCCTGTTTATTGTGTTTGCGGCAGTGATGGTGACTACTCGGAATTAGCGCCAATCACCATTAAAGAAATCAAAAAGCAATTCCCGGAAATCAATATTTATATGGCTGGCAAGCAGCAAGAAGAATTGGAAATTACACTAAGTGAAGCCGGAGTCAAAGATTTTATCCATGTTAAAACGAATGCAATAGCCATTTTATTGGGATTTTTGCAGAAGCTAGGGGTGAACTGAAATGAAAAAACCGAATTTTTCTGCTATAAATCCTGCCAAGGCTGAGATTAAAGGGACGGTAGAAGCATGGAAAAAAGAAGCCGAAAAAGCCGTTGGGGAAAATATCGATGATCTTCTGTTTGAAACCAATGAACAAATAAAAGTCAAACCGCTTTATGTTAAAGAAGATAATCGCAATTTGGAGCATATGGAGAGTGTACCAGGCATCGCTCCGTTTACAAGGGGGCCCTATCCTTCGATGTATGTCAACCGTCCTTGGACAGTACGTCAGTATGCAGGTTTTTCTACTGCTGAGGAATCGAATGCGTTTTACAGACGTAATCTCGCAATGGGGCAAAAAGGGCTCTCAGTTGCCTTTGATTTAGCCACACACCGTGGTTATGACTCTGATCATCCGCGAGTTGTCGGTGATGTGGGGAAAGCGGGAGTTGCCATTGATTCCATTCTAGATATGAAGATCCTGTTCGACGGTATTCCGCTAGATCAGATGTCCGTGTCAATGACCATGAACGGGGCGGTATTACCCATCCTGGCATTTTATATCGTGACAGCTGAAGAACAAGGCGTTACACAGGATAAACTTTCAGGCACGATTCAAAATGACATTTTAAAGGAGTATATGGTTCGGAATACGTATATCTACCCACCTGAAATGTCCATGAAAATCATAGCCGATATATTCGAGTATACATCGAGATATATGCCCAAATTCAATTCCATTTCCATTTCCGGTTATCATCTGCAAGAAGCGGGTGCGCCGGCGGATATCGAACTTGCCTATACGTTGGCTGATGGGCTTGAGTATGCACGTACCGGAATGAAAGCAGGTATTGATATCGATAAATTTGCACCACGACTGTCATTCTTCTGGGCTGTAGGTATGAACTATTTCATGGAAGTGGCGAAAATGAGGGCGGCTCGTTTCATCTGGTCAAAACTGATGAAGCAATTCGAACCGAAAAATAATAAAGCGATGGCATTGAGGACTCATTCCCAAACCTCGGGTTGGAGCCTCTCCGAGCAGGATCCGTTTAATAATGTCGCAAGGACCCTGATTGAAGCGCATTCGGCCGCACTTGGACATACACAGTCCCTGCATACGAACGCATTGGATGAGGCCATTGCACTCCCAACTGATTTCTCGGCCCGAATTGCACGCAACACACAGCTTTATCTGCAGGAGGAAACCGGGATCACAAAGGTAATCGATCCATGGGCGGGTTCCTACTATGTAGAATCGCTCACAAATGAATTAATCGAACGCGCTTGGGCTCACATAGAAGAAATCGAAGGACTTGGAGGAATGGCAAAGGCAATTGAAACCGGCGTTCCAAAAATGAGAATCGAGGAAGCGGCTGCAAAGCGTCAAGCTAAAATCGATTCTCAAGATGAAACGATCGTCGGCGTCAATAAATATCGTTTGAAAAAAGAAGATCCGATTGAAATACTGGAGATTGATAATACTGCAGTTCGCGAGAGTCAGCTTAAGCGTTTGGGCGAATTAAAAGCGAAACGTGATCAGGCAAAGGTGGATGAAGCCCTTCAGGCGCTATCCTTGGCTGCTAGAACGGGTGAAGGCAACCTGCTGGAATTGGCTGTTCAAGCTACAAGAGTACGTGCTTCACTAGGTGAAATCTCCGATGCAATCGAAGAGGTGGCTGGACGTCACAAAGCAACCATCCGTTCAATCAGCGGCGTATACAGCTCAGCATACTCAAAAGAAGCGGAAATTGAGGAAGTCGTCCGCATGACGGAAGAGTTCCTTGAAAATGAAGGAAGAAGGCCGCGTTTGTTAATGGCTAAAATGGGTCAGGATGGTCATGATCGCGGAGCTAAAGTAGTCGGAACGGGTTTTGCGGATTTAGGCTATGATGTCGATATCGGTCCATTATTCCAAACACCGGAAGAAACTGCCTTACAGGCCGTGGAAAATGATGTGCATGTAGTCGGAATGAGTTCGCTTGCTGCCGGCCATAAAACATTATTGCCGCAGCTTATGTCGGAACTGAAGAAATTGGGCCGTGAAGACATTATCGTGATCGTCGGTGGCGTCATACCTGCACAGGATTATGAGTACTTAATGGAAAATGGCGCTTCAGCCATTTTCGGACCTGGTACTGTCATTCCCCAGGCAGCGAAAAAAGTGCTTCAGGAAATATACAATCGCCTTGGATATGAGGAAGTGGCCCAATAATGAGTGAAGACAAGAAGCCGGAATGGGTCGATGATAACAATCAGGAAGGTTTTGCTTCATCATTAAAGCCAGGTGTAGAATTAGCAGCCAGCCATAACAAAGCTTCAAAAAGCAAATTCGTCAAAAGACAAAATGTAAACGTACCGATCCATGAACTTAAGGAGGGAATCATAAAAGGGGACAGGGCCAGGCTTGCTAAAGGGATTACACTGATTGAAAGCAATGCATCCCACCACTTCGATCCTGCACAGGAATTATTGCATGCCATCCTTCCTCATACCGGGAACTCGATTCGAATCGGAATTTCCGGAGTGCCTGGTGCTGGAAAAAGTACGTTTATCGAGACTTTCGGAACCTACTTATGTGAAAGGGGTCATAAGGTTGCTGTCCTAGCCGTTGATCCAAGCTCTTCGATAAATGGGGGAAGTATACTAGGCGATAAGACGAGGATGGAGGAGCTGGCAAGAAACCCCCATGCCTTCATACGGCCCTCACCATCCGAAGGCACCTTAGGAGGAGTTCACCGTAAAACGAGGGAAACGATGTTGCTTTGTGAAGCGGCAGGATTTGATGTCATACTGATAGAAACAGTTGGTGTGGGTCAGAGTGAAGCTATAGTACGAAGCATGGTCGACTTCTTCATGCTCCTTGTACTAACAGGTGCCGGGGATGAATTACAGGGGATGAAAAAAGGGATCATGGAACTTGTGGACGGAATTGTGGTCAATAAAGCGGATGGAGAGAACATTCCGCTGGCGATTAGGACAAAGTCCGAATATAGCAGAATCTTGCACTTCCTTCAGCCAGCAACAAAGGGATGGGCAGGAAAGGCATATACTTGTTCTGCCATAACCGGTAAAGGAATTCCTGAGCTTTGGGATGTATTGAATGAATTTTCCGATATGACCAAGGAATCGGGTGTTTTCCAGGAACGGAGAAGAATGCAATCTAAGGAATGGCTTTATTCATTAATGGATCACCAGCTTAAAACGATGTTCTATAAAAATGAAACCGTCAAAGGTCTTCTCCCTATACTCGAGAATCAAGTGATGTCAGGGAATAAAACGGTCACTGCTGCTGTTAAGCAGGCGTTTCAATCTTTTACTGATACGTTTAAGCCGAATTAAACTAGAAAAGGATGGGGCATGCCCCATCCTTTTCTAAGAAGTCTTCTTGTTGTTACACATATGATTCCCGCTTCACTTTCGTTTTAAACATATTCGGAACGCTTTATGCTGTTTAGCAGGTAAATTTATTGAATCACGAAGAGGCAATTGTTATGATAGGATTGAAGAGAAAACTTGGAAGGAGCACATACCATGAATATGGATTTTAATTTTTTAATGAACGACGTAGTCAAACAGGCTCGCGATGAGATTAAGACTGCTGGATATACAGAATTGACCACTCCCGAGGAAGTAGAAGAAGTATTTGCACAAAAAGGAACGACGCTTGTTATGGTCAACTCCGTTTGTGGCTGCGCCGGGGGTATAGCTAGACCTGCAGCGGCTCATGCGATTCATAATGATAAACGCCCAAATCAGCTTGTTACTGTTTTTGCTGGACAAGATAAAGAGGCAACGGAGAGAGCACGTGATTATTTCGAAGGGTATCCGCCGTCATCCCCATCATTTGCATTGTTGAAAGATGGAAAAATCGTCACTATGGTAGAACGCCATGAAATTGAAGGTCACCACCCGATGTCCGTAGTTGAAAAATTGCAAGACTACTTCGACCAATATTGCGAAGAAGTGTAAGCCATAGTCATAACTGAAAAACCCGCCCAATCGGCGGGTTTTAGTTTGTTGAAAAATGGGGTTCGAAATACTCTCATCCCGAACCATGATTATAAAAAGAAGACTTGGTTATCCTTCATTAATTTTTACTTTTTTATATGGAATGAAATCCTCACTAAATAGAAGAAATTTGCGACACTCCTGCCGAATAACTGGCTAGCCAAGGGCCTACAGATGCTTGCTTTGATGCGGCTTGGCAGACAGTCGGCAGACGGGAAGCGGATTTCTGAAAACAACTGGAATCTTTTTAGAAAAAAACTGCAGACAAACTAGCGTCTCTTCGAATTTGTCTACTATAAGGAGGTTCGGAATGCTCTCATCCCGAACCGTGATTATAAAAACCTTCATGAATTTTTACTTTTTTATATGAAATGAAATCCTAAATTGAGAATTTGCGACACTCCTGCCGCATATCTGGCTAGCCAAGGGCCTACAGACGCTTGCTTTGATGCGGCTTGGCAGACAGTCGGCGGAAAGGGAGCGGATTTCTGAAAACAACTGGAATATTTTTTTTAGAAAAATTCCGTAGACAAACTAGCTTTTCTTCTAGTTGTCTATAGTCTGAAACCCGCCCAATCGGCGGGTTTTTTTATTATTCATGAATTTGCATAATTAAGGAACATTTAGGAAAAAAGATAGATAAGGATGCCCGATATATTCCCCATGGAGGAAAGTGCGAAACTCAGAAAGAAACTTGTGTAAATATTCTGAAAAATAAATCTATTATTTACGTTATTGAATAATTATTAGAGTGTGTTAAAATACACAATAGTGTATGAATATTAGTTAATTGATATATTAACTAAAACCAAACTTAATAACTAGAGAATTGAAAATATCATTTTGGAGGAATAATAATGAAGTTGAAAAAGCAGTTAGCATTGTTGCTTACTTCTGTTTTATTAGTAGGTATTTTAGCGGCATGCGGAACATCAGAGAAAAAAGATAAGAACACAGCTGGCAACGAAGACAAAAAGGTCCTGGTAATGGGAACATCTGCGGATTATCCGCCATTTGAATTTGTTGAAACATCTAAAAGTGATGAAATAAAAGGATTCGACATTGATATCGCTAAAGCAATCGGTAAAAAATTAGGTTATGAGGTCGAAGTTAAAGACATTGACTTTAATAGTCTTGTGCCGGCTCTGGAAAATAAATCGGTCGATTTCGTTATCTCTGGAATGACTCCGACAGAAAAACGTGAGCAATCCGTTGATTTCAGTGATATTTACTATACAGCTAAGAACATGATCATCACGACAGAGGACAGTAAGATCAAAACTGTTGAAGATTTAAAAGGGAAAACGGTAGGCGTACAGCTTGCATCCATTCAGGAGACATTGGCAAACGACTTGAATAAATCCAAAGATATCGGGATGAAAGTTGAAAAACGGAATCGTATTCCCGAAGTTGTTCAGGAAATGTCTACTGGACGTTTTGACGCCGTGATCATGGAAGATACTGTGGCAAAAGGCTATTTGAAAGATAACAAGGATTTGGTGGGCCATGTGATCGAGTCTGGTGAACAAGATGCCGGTTCGGCAATAGCTTTCCAAAAAGGAAGCAAGTTAACTGACGAATTCAATACCGAATTGAAAAAAATGTTAGAGAATGGCGAAATGGAAAAATTAATACTAAAATGGTTCGGTGGCAGTGAAACTGAATAATGCAGAGAGATGAAAAACGTTCAGAAGAGATGCAATATGCCTTCTGAACGTTTTTCCGCGCTTTATTGTTATTAAAATGAAGCAGGAGGAAGGCCTGGGATAACGGCCTTCATAAGAGAGGATGAATGGAGTGAATCTTGAATTTGATAGGATTATGCCCTCCCTTCCATATATCTTGGAGGGAATACCGACTACATTAAAAGTTGTAGCGGTTGCGGCTGTAATCGGTTTTGTTTTGGGAATATTATTATCTATACTAAAAATCAGTAGAATCAAGCCCTTGAATTGGATTGCTGACTTCTATACATCCATTTTCCGCGGTACCCCTTTAGTGCTTCAATTAATGCTTATTTATTTTGGTTCACCACAAATATTAGGGATTCAAATCGAAGCATTCCAAGCAGCATTTTTAGCATTCGGGTTAAATTCTGCGGCATACATTTCCGAGATTATCAGGGGGGGGATTTTAGCGGTCGATAAAGGGCAACGCGAGGCAGCACTTGCACTTGGGGTTCCCTATTCAGGGATGATGCTCAATATTATCCTTCCGCAGGCCATCAAGAATATCCTGCCCTCCCTTGTGAACGAATTGATTTCCTTAACGAAGGAATCAGCGGTTGTCACAATCATTGGATTAGGGGATATCATGCGTCGTTCTTATATTGTCGGCGGTGAGACATATAAATTCTTCGAGCCGATTTTATTTGCCGGACTCATTTATTATGTGATGGTCATGGTTCTTACCATCTTAGGCAAAGTGATTGAAAGGAGAATGAGGCGCAGTGATTAAAATTGATGAACTTAAAAAAAATTATGGTAAGCTTGAGGTATTAAAAGGAATCAGCACCGAGATAGGGCAGGGTGAAGTGTTGGCGATCATCGGCCCATCCGGTTCGGGAAAATCAACTTTCTTGCGCTGTATCAATATGCTCGAGACTCCAACTGATGGTCAAATTAGATTTAAAGATCAAATCATCACTGAAAAAAAGACCAATATCATGAAAGTGCGTGAAAATGTCGGGATGGTATTTCAACATTTTCATTTATTTCCTCATAAAACCGTACTGGAGAATTTGACATATGCACCTATGAAGGTGAAAAAATTATCAAAGGCTGAGGCAGTGAAACAAGCTCGTGAGCTATTGACTAAAGTCGGTTTGGCCGACAAAGAATCAGCTTATCCGAATCGTCTGTCAGGCGGGCAAAAACAAAGGGTCGCCATTGCACGGGCATTGGCAATGAACCCGGAAGTAATGCTTTTTGATGAGCCGACTTCTGCTCTTGATCCCGAGATGGTAAAAGAAGTGCTCGAGGTTATGAAGTCACTGGCACATACAGGGATGACCATGCTGATCGTAACGCATGAAATGGGATTTGCCAAAGAAGTGGCCGATCGTGTCCTATTCCTGGACGGAGGTCTGCTCGTTGAGGAAAGTGCTCCGGAAGAATTCTTTTCCAATCCGAAAAGCCAGCGTGCAAAAGACTTCTTGGAAAAAGTTTTATAAGCTAAAGCAAATAGTATATAATTATGAAAAAAAGGTAACGTTTAGGTTACCTTTTTTTATTTTATTCCTATAATGTATTTTTGAGTGTGTCTTTTGAATAATTGGAAATTTCATTCGCAAAGGACTGTGAAAATATATGAATTCCTGATAGTATTATAATAGATAGCGAAAGAGCCAGGTGATACATAACAATGTTTAAAATCGGATACAGAACGATTAAAACTGCTTTGGGGGTTACCCTGGCAATCATTATTGCACAAATGCTTAACCTGGAGTATTTTTCTGCTGCGGGAATCATTACGATCTTATGCATTCAAGTCACGAAAAAGAAGTCGGTGTATGCCTCCTGGCACCGGTTTTTAGCTTGTTTGATCGCAATGGCCTATTCATCCCTAATGTTTCAGTTCATCGCGTTCCATCCACTGATAATAGGATTGATTCTCTTGATTTTCATTCCAACGACAGTTGCCTTGAAGATTAATGAGGGGATTGTGACGAGTAGCGTCATCATCATGCACCTATATGGGTCGGGCGACATCACTTTTTCACTGCTGATTAATGAAACGATATTAATTGCCGTTGGTGTTGGAGTGGCGCTTGTCATGAATCTGTACATGCCCAGTGTCGATAAGAAACTGCTTGCCTATCAGGAACGTATCGAAACTAACTTTAGTGCGATCTTGATGGGGATTGTCCGCTATTTAAGGGATAATGATCACACATGGGATGGTAAGGAAATTACTGAAACAGCCAATCTTCTTAATCAAGCCAAAAGCCTTGCCTTCAGGGACGTGGAAAATCATTTTTTAAGGGAAGAAGACCTGTATTACCATTATTTCAAAATGCGTGAAAAGCAATTTGAAATCATTGAACGAATTCTTCCCCTAGTCACGAATATTCCATTGGTCGTCAAGCAAAGCGGGATAGTGGCTGATTTTATAGAAGATCTGGCAGAAAACGTCCATCCACAAAATACGGCCATTCTTTATCTGAAGAAGCTTGAAGAAATGGAGATTCATTTTAGGGGAATGGCACTGCCGCAGACACGGGAAGAGTTCGAATCCAGGGCCGCATTACTGCAGCTCATGAAGGAAATGGAACGCTATTTATTATTGAAGCATTCCTTCAAGGGGTTACCCAAGCCGACCAGCAACCGAATGAAAAAGAGGCACTTGGCTTAAACTAAGCAAAAAGGTAAAGGAATTGATACGAATGAAATGGATCCTTTCTTTGTTGCTTATGCTATCTTTGTGGCCGCTGCAGGTACATGCCCAACCTCAATCGGTTAAGCCTGGCGATCCTTTTATCATCATCAATAAAGCCAACAATAAATTGGCGTTCATTGATGAAAACGAGGTCAAGGAGATACTGCCGGTCGGTACGGGAAAGAGTCAGGAACTGACACCTGAAGGGATTTTCACGGTTAAAGTAAAAGCGGTCAACCCCTATTACCGTAAAAAGAATATTCCCGGCGGCGATCCCAGAAACCCTCTGGGGTCGCGGTGGATTGGATTCGATGCACGAAATACCGATGGGAGGATTTACGGCATTCATGGTACGAATCAGCCATCATCAATTGGTAAATACATCTCAAATGGCTGTGTACGGATGCATAAATCCGATGTAGAGCGTTTGTACGAAAAAGTCCCTATCGGCACTAAGGTGTTGATTACCATATCAAACGAGGATTTCAAAACTTTGGCAAAGAAAAACGGAGCGATAAAATAAGGAGAGGGAAGCTTTTTGCTCCCCTCCCCATTACGATGTCTTTTACAAAAGAAATGCGATACCTGATAATAAGCTCGTTAATAACATTGAGATAAGCATTAAATACACGACGATCTTTCTTATTTTTTTGTTTCCCATATGCTCTCTCCCTCAAAACAGTTTAATTGATTTCATTTTAACTTGAACATTTAGTAGAAACAAGTAAAAGTATAATGTTCATATTATTCCGAATCTTAAAAGACTTTAATGCAAGATTAGTAGTGTTTAAATGGAGTCATCCAATAATACATAGCATGGGGGTTTGAATGATGATAAAAAATATCGATCATATCGGGATTGCCGTCAAGTCACTTGATGAAACTTTGCCACTTTACACGGAAACGCTGAAATTGAAACTTGAAGGAATTGAGATAGTGGAGAACCAAGGCGTAAAAGTGGCCTTTATTTTGGCAGGCAATACCCGTTTGGAGTTGTTGGAAGCGTTGTCACCTTCAAGTCCAATCGCCAAATTCATTGAAAAACGCGGTGAAGGTATTCATCATGTGGCGCTTGGCGTCGATCGTATCGAAGATCGAATTAAAGAAATTAAAGAATCGGGATTGCGCATGATTGATGATTCATCAAGAAAGGGAGCGCACCATGCAGATGTTGCTTTCGTTCATCCCAAGTCTACCGCGGGTGTATTATATGAGCTTTGTGAACGAGCCGAATCAAAGGAGGAGCAGGAATGACAGACATATATGAAACGATCAATGATTTATATGATAGACGCCGAAAAGTGGAAATGGGCGGCGGAGAAGAAAGGATCGACAAGCAGCATGATAAGGGCAAACTTACTGCAAGGGAAAGAATCGAACTTTTAGTTGATCCGGGAACTTTCATTGAACTTAATCCTTTTATCAAACACCGTAATACCAATTTTGGCATGGAAAAGGAAGAAGGACCGGGAGAAGGGGTTGTCACCGGTTACGGAAAGGTGAACGGCCGCGACATTTACCTGTTTTCGCAGGACTTTACTGTATTTGGCGGTGCACTCGGTGAAATGCATGCTCTGAAAATTGCCAATGTTATGGATTTAGCAGCGGAAAATGGAGCCCCTTTCATAGGTTTGAACGATTCTGGTGGGGCGCGTATTCAAGAAGGCGTAGTTTCGCTTGACGGATATGGCCAAATATTTTACCGGAATTCCATTTATTCAGGGGTCATTCCACAGATTTCGGTTATTATGGGACCTTGTGCTGGCGGAGCCGTATATTCCCCAGCCATAACCGACTTTGTCTTCATGGTTGAAAAAACGAGCCAAATGTTCATAACAGGACCCAAAGTCATTGAAACGGTAACGGGTGAGAAGATTTCATCTGAAGGGTTGGGTGGAGCGACTGTTCATAATACCATAAGCGGTAATGCGCATTTCAAGGGAGCAACAGAAGAACAAGTATTGGCCGACGTTAGACGTCTCCTGAGCTATCTTCCACAAAACAATGAAGAGAAGCCGCCGGTTTTGGAAGCGGACGTAGGCGATGACTACCGTCCGGACTTAACGGATGTAGTCCCTTATGAAGGGATCCGTCCATATGATGTTCGGAAAGTATTGGAGCAAATTGTCGATGAAGATTCCTTTATGGAAGTGCAAGAGGGCTTTGCGAAGAACATAGTGATTGGTTTAGCGCGAATCAAAGGGAAATCAGTGGGGCTTGTCTGCAACCAGCCAAAAGTATTGGCAGGAGGACTGGATATTGATTCATCTGATAAGGCTGCCCGTTTTATTCGTTTTTGTGACTCGTTTAACATTCCGTTAATTACGTTTGAAGATGTTTCAGGGTTCTTTCCGGGCGTTAAACAAGAGCATGGCGGGATTATCCGTCACGGTGCAAAGCTGCTATACGCTTATTCAGAAGCAACAGTCCCAAAATTGACGATCATTCTGCGTAAAGCATACGGAGGAGCTTATGTGGCCCTTAATAGTAAATCCATCGGTGCTGATTTAACGTTTGCATGGCCAAATGCCGAAATCGCGGTAATGGGTTCTGCTGGAGCGGCAAATATCATTTTTGCCCGTGAAATTCAAAATAGTGAGGATCCAGATGCGACCCGTGCAGCTAAAATAGAAGAGTACCGTGAGAAATTCGCCAATCCATATGTTGCTGCGAGCCTTGGAATGGTAGATGATGTAATTGATCCCCGTGAAACAAGGATTAAGATCATTCAATCACTTGAAATGCTTCGCAACAAAAAAGAAAAACGTCCATGGAAAAAACACGGCAATATCCCGTTGTAATCCAACTGCAAGGAGCCCAAAATAAATCTATTTTGGGCTCTTTTCCATATTGGGAAGAAATCATGATTAAAGGAAATCATTTATAAGTCATCATTCACCAGTTTAAAACGACCTTTTGGGAGGGAAATGACCATTAAGCGGGGTTCTTCATTTTCACATTATTTGCCGGGGCGCTGCTTTTAGAAGTATAATTAAAGAGGAAAACTTTTTTGGAGGTTTTATTTTATGATTAATGAAGAACGTTTAGTTAGTGAATTCATGGAATTGGTGCAAATTGATTCCGAAACGAAAAATGAAGCAGCCATCGCCAAAGTGCTGAAAGAAAAATTCGGGGCACTGGGTGTAGAGGTTTTTGAAGATGATACAACAGCAGTTACCGGTCATGGTGCAGGCAATTTAGTATGTACTTTAACAGGAATGAAAGAAGGCGTAGATACCATTTATTTCACCTCCCATATGGACACGGTTGTTCCTGGGAACGGAATCAAGCCTTCCATCAAAGATGGATACATAGTGTCAGACGGAACGACCATTTTAGGGGCTGATGACAAAGCTGGATTAGCGGTCATGTTAGAAACGCTTAAAGTGTTGAAAGAACAGAATATCGAGCATGGAACAATCGAGTTCATCATAACAGTCGGTGAAGAATCTGGCTTGGTTGGAGCAAAGGCATTGGATCGCTCCCTTGTAACGGCTAAATTCGGTTTTGCACTTGATAGTGATGGAAAAGTGGGTAATATCGTCGTTGCTGCACCTACTCAGGCGAAAGTGTCTGCGACAATTTTAGGCAAGACCGCTCACGCTGGTGTCGCTCCAGAAAAAGGAGTTTCGGCTATTACGATCGCTGCAAAAGCAATCTCTAGAATGCCATTAGGCCGAATCGATGAGGAAACAACAGCCAACATCGGACGTTTCCAGGGTGGACAGCAAACCAATATTGTTTGTGACCATGTTGAAATCCTTGCAGAAGCAAGATCCTTGATTCCTGAAAAAATGGAAAAACAGGTAGCGAGAATGAAAGAGGCATTCGAGACTGCCGCTATTGAAATGGGCGGGCGTGCCGAAGTTGAAGTTAACGTCATGTATCCTGGTTTTAAATATGGGGCTGGTGACCATGTAGTCGAAATCGCGAGAAAGGCAGCAGAGAAAATCGGCCGTCCATGCGAGTTGGTTAAAAGCGGCGGCGGAAGCGATGCAAATGTCATTGCAGGCTTTGGGATTCCTACTGTCAATCTCGCAGTGGGCTATGAAGATATCCATACTACGAATGAAAGAATTCCAGTTGAGGAATTAACGAAGCTTGCTGAGATGGTTGTCAGTATCATCAAAGAAGTATCCGGGGAATAATCAACCCGGAAAATGACAGGAGTGGGGAAGAATTTCCTGGATATATCGAAGCAGGTTACCGACGAGAAAAATGATGCATTACTTTGATTCCCACTTTCCAGGATTTGTTGCTGGCATGACAAAGTCAGGAATGAATTGTAACCACTGATGATATGAATGAGGTATTATATCCAGGTAAATCAGCTATCGGTAGATGAACAGAGGTGGATTACATTAAAGGTGGAATCCCCTCCATTGTCCAGGCAGACCGTGAAATACTTGATTTAAAGGATATACCCTTTGAACGGATAGGCTAATTAGGCAATCTAAAAACTGAATATATGCAGGGTGTTGCCAATGTGGGTAGCCGTTTGATTACGATCATTGATCCGCAAAAACTCGTATCATCTTTTGAAGGAGTTCAGGTATTGCAGGAATATATGTACAGTCATCAATGACATGATGGCTGTTTTTCTTGGAGTGGAAGCACTTTTACAGTGATTACCAAAGATAAATAGGGGTATCTTAAAAGGAATGGTTTTTTTTATTGACCCTATTATCCGGTGTTTTTTATTTTTACAAGGATGTGACGGTCAAACATGAAGGACATGTATCCCAAAAATGGCAGGGTCATTCTCCATGTAGACATGAATAGTTTCTATGCTTCAGTGGAAATGTCATATGATGTTTCATTGAAAGGCAAACCGCTTGCCATAGCAGGCAATGTTGAAGAGAGAAGAGGCATAATCGTCACTTGCAGTTATGAAGCAAGGAAGTTCGGGGTTAAAACGACCATGCCGATTTGGCAGGCGAAAAAACTATGTCCTCAATTAGTCATCCAGAAACCGAATTTCGAGCGTTATCGAAAGGCATCACTGGCTATTTTCGATGTATTAAGGCAATATACAGAGATGGTTGAACCGGTTTCGATAGATGAGGGATATCTGGATATTAGTGAATGCGCCGAATTGGGTTCACCTTTAGATATAGCCAAGAGCATTCAGGAAAGAATTTATAATACGATGGATCTCCCTTGCAGCATCGGGATTGCCCCTAATAAATTTTTGGCCAAAACTGCCTCAGATATGAAGAAGCCTATGGGAATCACCGTATTTAGGAAAAGGGATATTCCGGAAAAGCTCTGGCCTTTACAAGTCGGCGAAATGCATGGCATCGGGGATAAGACCTCGGAAAAGCTTCATACTATTGGCATAATGACGATCGGGGACCTTGCACACGCCAATGATCATCAACTGAAACAGCTTCTTGGGATCAATGGCATCCGTTTGAAAGATAGGGCTAATGGAAACGATCCCAGGGTTGTCGATCCCGAAGCGATTTTTGATCATAAAAGCATTGGGAACTCGACAACTCTTCCACATGACACCACCAATCAAAAAGAACTGATCGGTGTATTGGAAAAGCTTTCCGGTAAGGTAGCCGTCCGTTTAAAAAATAAACGCCTGCTTGGTCAAAAAATTGGTGTGACGATCCGTTATAAAGACCGACGCACTATAACGAGAAGCAGAACGGTTCCTAATCCAGTTTTTGAAAAAAAGGATATTTTGGATGTAGCTACCGAACTATTTATGAAAAATTGGAATGGGGAAGGAATCAGGCTTCTTGGTGTCACTGCCTATGATGTCATCGAGAAAGAGTCGGCCTTCAAGCAACTGGATATTTTCTCCTTTAAAGAGGATGCAGAAAAAGAACCTCTGTATGAAGCGATGGAACACTTGCAAAATAAGTACGGAGAAAATATTATTAAAAAGGGATTACCCTTGAAGAACCGTTCGATTGGAACAGACACTAGCTTCAGCAAAGATTTCTTTGAGCAATCCAGAAGGCATGATGATTCTTTTGACAAAGAATAGCGTATAAGCTGTGTAAAGATATAGAGAAGGGAAAGATGATCATGACAAAACAACAGATTGGCGTTATCGGACTAGCTGTAATGGGCAAAAACCTTGCATTTAATATTGAAAGCAGAGGATATTCAATTTCCGTGTTTAATCGCTCAGGGTCAAAAACGGACGAAATGATGAAGGAAGCGGAAGGCAAAAACGTAACAGCCACTTATACGCTTGAAGAATTCGTCGATTCTTTGGAAACGCCACGTAAAATTTTATTGATGGTTAAAGCTGGTGCTGCAACAGATGCAACAATCGAGCAGTTAAAACCGTTACTTGATAAAGGTGATATCGTTATTGATGGAGGGAATACCTTCTTCAAAGACACTCAGCGCCGTAATGAGGAATTAAGCCAGCTTGGCATCCATTTCATCGGTACAGGCGTGTCAGGAGGGGAAGAAGGAGCTCTGACAGGTCCATCCATCATGCCTGGAGGTCAAAAAGAAGCATATGAACTGGTTGCACCGATCTTGAAGGATATTTCAGCTAAGGTCGATGGTGATGCTTGCTGTACATATATCGGACCTAATGGAGCAGGTCATTATGTGAAAATGGTACATAATGGTATTGAATACGGGGACATGCAGTTGATTTCCGAATCTTATTTCCTTTTGAAAAATCTTCTGGGACTATCCGCTGAAGAATTCCATGAAGTCTTTACTGAATGGAATGAAGGGGAACTTGATAGCTATTTAATAGAAATTACTGCTGATATTTTCAAAAAATATGATGAAGAAACTGGCAAGCCGATGGTCGATGTCATTTTAGATAAAGCTGGCCAAAAAGGTACAGGGAAATGGACAAGTCAAAGTGCGCTTGATCTTGGTGTTCCGCTTCCGATCATTACAGAATCCGTATTTGCCCGGTTTATTTCTGCAATCAAGGACGAGCGTGTTGCAGCGAGTAAAATCCTTCGCGGTCCAAAAGCCGAATCATTTACTGGTGACAAAAAGGCTTTGATTGAAAATATCCGTAAAGCACTTTACATGAGCAAGATCTGTTCATATGCACAAGGATTTGCACAAATGAAAGCAGCATCAGAAGAAAATGACTGGAACTTGCAATATGGGGAAATCGCGATGATTTTCCGTGGCGGCTGTATCATCCGTGCACAATTCCTACAAAAAATCAAGGAAGCGTACGATCGTGAAGCGAACTTGAACAACCTTCTTCTAGATTCTTATTTCCAAGGAATCGTTGAAAGCTATCAAGGAGCTTTACGTGAAGTAGTGTCAACGGCAGTGATGAACGGAATTCCGGTTCCTTGCTTGTCATCAGCTCTTGCTTATTTCGACAGCTATCGTACAGAAACGCTGCCAGCTAACCTAATTCAAGCTCAACGTGACTATTTTGGAGCTCATACTTATCAACGCATTGATAAAGAGGGAACGTTCCATACCGAATGGATGGAAAAATAAAAAGTTCAAGCCGGCTTATAAGGAAATTTCCTTGCAAGCCGGCTTTTTTTGTATTCATCGATTGAAGGAACTTTTATGTACAGAAAAAGAGAGGGCGCCCCAATGCGCCCTCTCTTTTACTATCTCCGATGCTCTACAAGGTCAATGACCCCTAATACAACATGTGCCAAACCGAAACCAAAGACCGTATTAGCTACCATTTTGTTTGAGCGCCTGTTCTGCTTCATTGCATAGCCCGCAGCTGTCACGGCTGTGCCCAAGGCTGTTGGAATTAATCCTTCACGAATGTCCATCGTTTAATCCCTCCACATCGAAGTTAGTGGTGCCTTAATATCACCTTCTCTAGTGTAACCTCAGCAAGACCTCAGCATTCTTTTTTTATAAAGAGAATAAAAGGGTGAAAATGGTAAAAATGAACTAATTGTAAATAGTGCTAATTGATTTACCTTTTTTATGGAAATGGTAGTATGATGGATGTCATTCATCCAGGCCTTTTAGGTTTAAACACCTGAGGAAAAAGAAATATAAACATGAAGAGCCATGGACGAACCGTAGGATACAGTAGGCAGATAAGAGAGAGAAGGAGCGGATGACAGATGTTCATCATCTGGTTGGCTGTAGCCATTTTTTTATTTTTCATTGCCTTAGAATTTGGTGTTTCATTTTGGCTTAATTCAGAAATGGATGAAGCGATGTCCAAGCCCAAGGAAATGCTTCGTATTATCAGGAAGAAATTGGTCAGGAAGAGTGTTTCATGAATGAAGAAGGGATACAGATTCAAATCTGCATCCCTTCTTTATTTAATCAATCATCATTATTTTTGTTTTTCTTGATTTGCCACCAAATATGCCCATCCTTTTCCAGGAGTTCATCGGATGCAAGTGGACCTGTGGATCCTGCTTCATAGTTAGGGAAAGACTCTTCTTTAGTATTCTCCCATGCATTGGAAATGGTATCGACGAACTTCCATGAGAGGGCAACCTCGTCCCAGTGCGTAAAGTTTGTAGCATCGCCGCGCATACTATCAAACAATAGCTTTTCATACGCCTCGGGAGAATTGATGTGTTCGATCCCTTTGTTGGATACGGTCAGCTTCACTGGCTTTGTATTGGATGTCGTCCCGGATTTCTTGACATTTAAGTATAGTGTGATGCCTTCGTCTGGCTGGATATGGATTACGAGAAGATTCGGGTTCAACGTTTCTTCCGTTTTATAATACAAATTCATTGGGATATCTTTGAATTGAACAACGATATTCGTTGATTTGACATCCATTCTCTTACCGGTACGGATATAAAAAGGTACACCGGCCCAACGGAAGTTATCTATCATCAATTTGCCCGCAACATAGGTCTCTGTGTTGGATTCGGGATTTACGTTATGTTCATTGCGGTATGCCGGAAGTGTTTGACCGTCTACCGTTCCTTCACCATATTGGCCGCGGACGAAGTATTGATCGACTTCTTCCACTTTCATTGGGCGAAGTGAACGCAAAGCCCGCACTTTTTCGCTTCGGATCTCTTCGGTTGTCAAAGCGATTGGGGGCTCCATGGCAAGCAAGGCAACCATTTGCAGCAGATGGTTTTGGACCATATCCCTTAGGGCACCGCTAGTTTCATAATAACGCCCACGTTCTTCAACGCCAAGTGTTTCGCTTGAAGTAACCTGGATGTTAGATATATATCTGTTATTCCAAAGCGGTTCGAAAAGAGCATTTGAAAAACGTATGACCTCAATATTTTGAACCATTTCTTTTCCTAAATAATGATCGATACGGTAGATTTCATCTTCAGCGAAGGCAGTCCGAATCTGCTCATTCAATTTTTGTGCGGTTTCGAAACTGTGTCCAAATGGCTTTTCTATGACCAGGCGCTTGTATCCATTCGAGTTAGTCAGGCCTTGAGCTTTAATCTGTTCGGCAATCGTTCCGAAAAACTCGGGTGCCATCGCTAAATAAAAGATCCGGTTTCCTTCTAATTGATATTGTCCGTCTAATTTTTCGGCAATGTCTTTTAACTGCAGGTATGATTCCGAGCTAGTTACGTCATGGGAGTGATAATGGAAATGGGAAATGAATTCGTCTACCTTTTCTTCCGCATGTCCGAACGTAAGTATGGAGTCCTTGACACTTGTTTGAAACTCCTCGTTCGTCAATGGTCTCCTTGCTACTCCAACGACAGCGAATTTATTGATTTTCTCTTTTTGAAATAGTCGATATATGGAAGGAAACAATTTCCTTTTCGCTAAATCTCCGGTAGCACCAAAAATCATGATCAATGCTGTGGGTTTATTGTTTTCTGTCATGTTAAAACCTCAACTTTCCCTTAAATCTGTCTATAAAGTTGGAATTCCCGAATGTGTACCAATTTCTAATTTTACGTTTAGCTTTCCCTCAAAGCAATCAATTTGCGCATTTTTTCTCATATTTCATTAAAAGATTAATTTGGTTTCGGTTTTAATGGACCATAAATGAAAGAGCACCTTGGTTATGCTATAGTTAAGTCATAAAGTATTTGCAACGGAGGTAGTATCGTGGATTTTGTTTTATTGGGTACAGGCGCTGGCGTTCCGGCTAAAGCGCGTAATGTGACGTCAATCGCTCTTCAATTATTGGAAGAGCGGGGGAAGGTTTGGTTATTTGATTGTGGTGAAGCGACGCAGCATCAAATTTTAAAAACGGCAGTCAAACCGCGAAAGATCGAAAAAATTTTCATCACCCATTTGCATGGTGATCACATCTTTGGACTCCCTGGGTTTTTAAGCAGCCGATCTTTTCAGGGCGGACTGGAAAAATTGACCGTATATGGTCCACATGGCATAGATGCATTTATTAAGACGAGCTTACAGGTGAGTGGCACTCATTTGAAATATCCATTGGAGATCATTGAAATAGAGGAAGGCGTAGTATTTGAGGACGAACAATTCATTGTGACGGCGATGTCGCTTGATCATGGCATTTACAGTATCGGTTACCGGATTGTGGAAAAGGATCGACCGGGAAGCTTACTGGTCGACCGGCTGCTAAAAGAAGGTGTAAAGCCGGGTCCGCTTTTTAAAGCATTGAAAGATGGACAAACGGTCAGTCTCGATGATGGCCGTGTCCTAAATGGGAAGGATTATCTCAGTGCTCCGCAAAAAGGCCGGGTCATCACGATTCTTGGTGATACACGAGTATGCAGCAATGCTCTCATTCTTGCTGAATCGGCGGATTACCTTGTTCATGAAGCTACATTTTCAGCGGAAGAATCTGAAATGGCATCCGCCTATTATCATTCGACCACGGTTCAGGCTGCAGAAACGGCTTTGAAAGCGGGAGCTAAGCATCTAATCCTTACCCATATCAGCTCACGGTATACTCCAGAGGATTCGGAGAGGTTAAAAGCGGAAAGCGAAGCGATCTTTGCAAACACGATCATGGCAGAAGATTTAATGACCATTAAAGTTCCTTTATATTCAGAGGAATAGGGTAGCTGAAATCGATGCTGATGTTTGATATAATTAATCAATTGTTCATTGGATATTTAAAGGAGTGTAAATATGACGGACCAAAGTAACCTACATACTAAAGCAATGGATTTTCTCTTAAAAACAAGCCGGACTTTTTTCATACCAATAAGCTATCTTCCAAAGGGATTACAGGAGGCCATTGGAGCAGCATACCTTTGCATGCGCGCCATCGATGAGATCGAGGATCACCCAGGTCTTCCTGCTGATATTAAGGTTTCCCTGTTACAGGATCTCAGTGAGCTGCTTGGGGCGGATTATAGGGAAGAAGAACTTCAATCGTTATTTGAACCATATAAGGATGAACTGCCCGACGTGACCCTGCTTCTTTCGGACTGGATTCAATATTGTCCTCCCGGTGCAAAAGCCAAAGTCCTGGAGTCGACAAAGGAAATGGCCGAAGGCATGGCCAAGTGGGTTAAGAAAGATTGGCAAATCCATAATGAGGAAGAGCTCGATGATTACACTTATTATGTTGCGGGTTTGGTTGGAGTCATGCTGTCTGATATGTGGAACTGGTATGATGGAACGGAAACGGACCGTGAACTTGCCATCGCATTTGGCCGTGGACTCCAAACGGTCAATATCCTGCGTAACCGTGAGGAAGATGCAGAACGTGGTGTGAACTTTTATCCGGATGGCTGGGGTTTCGATGAGATGCTTGCCCATACGGAATATAATCTTACATTAGCCGATGCCTACATTGGGGAGATTGAAACGAAAGAGATCATCCAATTCTGTAAAATACCCTTGGAATTGGCAAAAGCCACATTGAAGGCCTTGAAAGAAGGCAAAGAAAAAATTGATCGTGCTACAGTTACCGAAATTGTTAACCAAGTAGTCGAACACTGATATTCCATTTAGCTGCTGTGAAAGTTATCCCCTTTCACAGCAGCTTTTTTGATGTTTTACAATTAAAACTCGAAAAATTCTAAAAAGTTAAAAAATAGATTGGAATAATTGGGACTAAACGATTATAATTTAGGACATAAAAGCTAAAAAGCTGGCGTCGTTATTAAATAAGAAAAAAGCGGGGGGAAACATATGAAAAAGAAATTATATTCAACTGCAGCCATGACATTGGTCGCAGGTTTATTACTGGCTGGGTGTGGAAATGACAAGGAAAAAGATACGGCCAAGGATGAAGGCGGAAAGGATACCTTCAAGATTGGGGTATCACAAATCGTTCAGCATGATTCCCTGGATCAGGCATATGAAGGATTCCAGGCGGCATTGAAGGACAGCGACATCAATGCCAAGTATGATCTTCAAGTTGCACAGGGTGACCAAAACAACAGTCAGACGATTGCCAATAACTTCGTTGGGGATAAAGTTGATCTGATTTTTGCGAATTCCACTCCTAGTGCCCTAAGCTCATTAAATGCGACCAAGGATATTCCAATCGTTTTTACATCGGTTACCGATCCCGTAGCGGCGGAGCTAGTTACTTCTTTGGATAAGCCAGGCGGAAATGTGACGGGCACGACGGATTCCCATCCTGAAGCCATTGCAAAGTCAATGAAATTCCTAGCGGAAGAACTTGGCGCCAAGACAATTGGTACCGTTTATAATACAGGGGAGCAAAATTCCGTCGTCCAAATAAAAAATGTGAAAGCGGAAGCGAAAAAAGCAGGATTGAAAGTCGTGGAAGCATCTGTCTCGACTTCAGCCGAGGTTAAACAGGCAGCGGAATCATTAATCGGAAAAGCGGATGCTTTCTATATCATTACTGATAATACAGTTGTCTCGGCTCTGGAATCGGTCATTTCCGTGGCAGATGATCAAGATATCCCTTTGTTTGTTGGCGAACTTGATTCCGTTAAAGCGGGTGGTTTTGCAGCCTACGGCTTCAGTTACTATGATATTGGTTATGAAGCGGGGCAAAAAGCGGTTGAAATCTTGAAGGATGGTAAAAAGCCTGGAGATATCTCGGTTCAATATCCACAAAAACTTAAATTGGTCATTAATGAAAAGGCAGCAAAAGATATGGGTGTTGAAATAAAAGAAGAATGGAAAGCAGATGCTGAGTTTGTAAAATAAACTCTGCTTTTGTTCGGGGAAGGAAGAAAAAAATGTTCTCAGCCTTATTCAACTCTTTTGAGTCGGGAATGATTTATGCGATCATGGCACTAGGTGTCTATTTAACATTCAGGATTCTCGACTTCCCGGATATGACAGTGGAAGGTAGTTTTGTGACAGGGGCCTCTGTTGCCGCCATTATGATCGTTAACGGTTTCTCGCCGATCGTAGCCACATTGAGTGCTATGGTGGCCGGGTTCATCGCTGGGACAATAACGGGTTTCCTGCATACGAAAGGAAAAATCAATCCACTCCTGGCAGGTATCTTAATGATGATTGCGCTCTACTCCATCAATTTAAGGATCATGGGTGCATCCAACATTCCGTTGCTTTCTCAAACGACCATTATCACGAATATCCAGGATGCCTGGGTCGGCACCGGGCTGGACAATTTGTTGAATGGTCTTTTATCGATCGTGGGTCTCGGTGATAGCCTGCCAAAAACGTGGGCCATATTAATCGTTATGCTGATTGTGGCCGTTGTCATTCAAGCTGGAATGTCAGCTTTTTTAAAAACGGAAATCGGTCTGGCTTTACGGGCGACTGGTGATAATGAAGCCATGGTCAAGAGTTTTTCAGCCCATACCGGCAACATGAAAATCCTTGGACTTGCAATCGGAAATGGACTTGTGGCATTCTCGGGGTCCTTGGTTGCCCAATATAACGGTTTTAGTGATATTGGCATGGGGATAGGAATCATCGTCATCGGATTGGCATCCGTCATAATCGGTGAGGCTTTATTTGGGGCAAAAACGATTGCGCGTGCGACGCTTGCGGTTATTGGAGGGGCGATTATTTATCGAATCGTCGTAACTTTGGCACTTCGCGTAGAATTCCTTGATACAGGTGATGTTAAATTAATTACGGCACTTATTGTGGTCGGGGCACTTGTCATTCCGAAAATTTCCGATAAACAAAAGGAAAAAAAACGGAAGAAAAGACGGCTTAAAGAAATACAGATGCGTCATGGCGGGACTTTACCAAAAGGGGGGGAAGGATATGCTTCGGTTAAATCAGATTTATAAAGTCTTCAACGAAGGAACACCGGATGAAAAGCTTGCCCTTGGAAATCTGGAACTGCATATGACAAAAGGCGAATTTGTAACTGTCATCGGAAGTAATGGAGCAGGTAAATCGACGTTGATGAATATGATTTCCGGTAAGATTCTCCCTGATGCCGGTGAAGTCATCATTGATGGGGAAAACGTATCGGCAATTGAAGAACATGCACGTGCCAGAATGATTGGCCGCGTTTTTCAGGATCCCATGCTGGGAACGGCACCACATATGACGATTGAAGAAAATATGGCGATTGCTTATGGCCGAACCAATAGAAGAGGTTTAGGCTTCGGGGTGACAAAAAAACGGAAAGAACTATTTAAAGAATGTTTGGGTACCCTTCATTTAGGCTTGGAAAACAGGATGACAGCAAAAGTGGGGTTATTATCGGGAGGGGAGCGCCAGGCTCTATCATTGCTGATGGCGACCTTCACCGATCCTAAAATCCTGCTTCTTGATGAACATACAGCAGCACTTGATCCTTCCAGGGCAGAGCTTGTTACAAATCTGACGAAGGAAATCGTCGAAAAGAACCAGTTAACGACGTTGATGGTGACTCATAATATGCAACAGGCGATCGATCTTGGAAATTCCTTGATCATGATGGATAAGGGACAGATCATTTTTGAAGCTAGAGGCGCTGAAAAGCAGAAGCTAACCGTTGAAAAACTGCTTAACGAATTCCAGCGCATCAAAGGTGAAAAAATGCTAAATGACCGTGCAGTGTTGATTTAAGATGATGAAAAGGCCCGACCCAGGTGGAAGACTAACCTTGGGGCAGGGCCTTTTTATTTTTGGGTAATTATCAGATCAGGTTCTATTTCTGAACGAATGTCGATGAAGTACCTGAGCATAGGGAAAATGGCTATGGTGGAGCAATCATTAACGATCTTGGATGATAACCGATGCTAATCGCTGTCGGCTGTGCTCCATGATGAAGTATCGTTCTTTCTGTAATTTCCAAAAATCATTTTTATGAATGGTCTTTTTTTCGGCTTTTTCGTGGCAGCAGCTTCTTCAGCCGCGAGGAAATAATCAAAGTGCTGGTCCATTGGTGTTTCTAACGCTTCAATACGGGCTTCGAGCTTCTTAACGAGTTTGTGCATTTCTTCCATTTCACTTCTGTGCTGTAAAAGTTGATAGGATACAACATCGTCCGCTTTTGTTTTCAGTCCATTTTCAAGCCTGACGACCCGTTCTATCAATTGTTCATGTTCTTTATTCGTTTCGGGGTATTTCTGGACGGTTGCTTTTCTAATTTTTTTCTCTGATATGCTGACCTTTTGGAGAATGATGCCCTCGTTCAGCTGATCTTGGACTTTTCTCAATAATGCAATGTCATCATCTGAAAACTGGTAGTGGCCAAGCTGATTCCGTTCTACTTCCATGTTCAATTGGGTAACCCAGCGTTGAATCGTACTATGGGAAACATTCAGTAACCGGGCAACTGCACTTGTATTCATCGAGATTCCCCCTTTTGGTTGTTGAATTCGATAAGTATGAGGCAATTCCTTTACAGATGACAAAACATGTTTTCATTCGGCAAAGAAAGTGGATTTCCTACGTAATTTGCATGCGAAACGATCAATATGGGGGGAATCTCTTGGAGTCGGTTTTGGAAAATGGTGAGCCTTGTTAGGAGCTTTAAAGAGCATTTGTGAGTGCGTGGTTTGCCGGTCAATTAAGCTTTAAAAGGAAAAATGATTCAAATGTCGAATTACCAATGAACAATGTATAAAGGAGGACTAGTATGAACAGGATCAACATTATAACTTTAGGTGTCAGGGATATCAATGAATCATTAAGGTTTTACCGGGACGGGTTGGGATTCCATACATCGATTAAAGAGGACGAACCCACAATCGTTTTTTTTAATAATGCAGGAACGAAACTTGCTTTGTATCCTTTAGAGAAGCTAGCAAAAGACATCAAAGAGATAGAACCGCCTAAGAAAAATGGTTTCCCCGGTATTACGCTCGCTTATAATGCTAAATCAATTGAAGAAGTCGATGAGGTGATCAACAAGGCTGAAAAGGCCGGAGGCACAATCGAGAAATCACCTCAAGATGTTTTTTGGGGAGGATACAGCGGATATTTTTCAGACCCCGATGGTTACTATTGGGAGGTTGCGTATTCGAAGGATTGGAGTTTTGATGAATCGGATATGCTGATTATAAAGTAACGCTCACTGCAGCTGTGAAATCAAATTGACCTGGACCTTCCCTATGCCCCTTATAAGGAGTCCAGATCATAAAAAGGGCTGTTGCCTAGCCGCTGCCTGTAAGGGAGTGCTAGTCAACAGCCAATCATCATCTCTGGGCATTTACTGAGAAACTACATGCTTGGCAAGTTCTTTACTTATTTGATTGCCCATTCGCTTCGATTGCTCAGTCGCTTCTTGTACACAGGCAATGAAAGCTTCTTGCACTTGATGTGCTTGAAGTGCTTTCAGACCTGCTTCGGTCGTTCCGCCTGGTGAAGTTACTTCCTTTCTTAGCACGGCTGGGGTTTTAGGTGATTTCTGCAACATATCGGCCGCACCCATCAGTGTCTGGAGAATTAATTGCTTCGCGGTTTCGGAATCGAGACCTATTTCTTCTGCTGATTTTTCCAATGCTTCGACCAAGTAATAAATATAAGCCGGTCCGCTTCCTGATAAGCCTGTTACCGCATCGAGCTGCGTTTCGTCAACGACTGCCACCGTACCCACCGTTTCAAAGAGAGTAATCGCCGTTTGTAATTGCGAGTCTTTCGTATGACCATTAGCCGCAAGGGCCGTTGCTGATTTTCCCACAGCTGCCGATGTATTAGGCATGGCACGGACAATCGAGAACCGCTTGTTGGCGATTCCTTCCAAGCTTGCAGTTTGAACCCCGGCCACAACTGAAATGAATAGCATTTCTTCCCGAATATATTCTTTTATTGATTGCATCGTTTCTAAAATATCTTTCGGTTTCACGGCCAGTACGACAAGGTTTGCATCCTGTACTAAAAGCTTCAGCGATCTTGTGGCAGTTACACCGTATTGTTCCTTTAAATAATTGAACCTATCATCATTGGATTTATTTGTTACAAAAATATTTGCTGGGTCAATCACCTGTTGGGTCACCAGCCCCGAAATGATTGCTTCTGCCATCGATCCAGCTCCGATAAACGCGATTTTTTTCATATTTCCCGCTCCTTTTCCTATTAAATTTCTGGCTTTTTTTGAAAAACAAAAAGACCCCTCATCCAATAAAGGACGAAAGGTCTAGCTTCCGTGGTACCACCTTTGTTCAACTTTTCCATAATAAATAAACAGAAAAGCTGCACTTGAATCCTCTAACGCGGGAATTACGTCAGGTTTTCCTGAAGGCTCATAAGGTAGGTTCAATAATGAGGGGGCGATGAAGCCTTTCAGCACATTCCGAGCTTCACTCTCTTTACGCCATCAATAAATTTACTTGGCCTTAATCAAAGCCATGCCGTCTTTAATTACTTGTGATTATGAAGGATATATCAGTACTCTGTCAATGATAATATATGCATGGACGACAAAAAATAGACATGAATTATGTGAAAATAATGACAGTATTTAAAAATGCATGTAAAATGGTAATTATACATTCGTTTTCTTGCTAAGTATACTAAGTAATTCTGTTTAGCGTATAAAAAGATTTATATAAATATAATTTCTAAGGTGGAAAAGATTATGGCGAATTGGAATGGAAATATTGCAAAAATTGCTTTGCCCACGCCGTTTGCAGTGGGTGATGTGAATGTTTATGTAGTTAAAGGGGATGCCTTGACGCTCATTGATACTGGTGTTAAAACCAAACGATCAAAGGAAGTCTTGACTAACGGGCTTGGGGATTTGGGTCTGAAACTGACCGATATCGAACAAATCATTTTAACCCATCATCACCCTGATCATGCTGGTGCACTCGATTTCTTTGATAAGGAAATCCCGGTTTATGGACATAAAAACAATCAGCGCTGGCTGACTATCAGTGATGATTTCCTTGAAACCCATAATCGTTTTTTCCTTGATTATGCCACAAAGTTTGGAGTGGCAGAAGAGCTGAAAAATAAACTGATCCATAACCGTGACGAAATCAGATTCCTTAGTGAACGGAAGCTGCATGGATATTTGGCTGAAGGGGATGAGCTTCCTGGTCTTCCAGGCTGGAAAGTGATCGAGACTCCAGGGCATGCGCAAAGCCATTTATCCTTTTACCGGGAAAGTGACGGGGTCATGATCGCGGGCGATCACTTGCTTGCTAAGATTTCACCCAATCCATTAATGGAACCGCCTTTACTTCCGGGAGGCATGAGGCCTCGTCCGTTACTGCAATATAATGCATCACTTCAGAAATTATTGGATTTTTCGATTTCCACTGTTTATTCCGGACATGGATCTGAAGTGGAAGGAGATGAGGTTGCCGACTTGATTCAATATCGATTCGAGCGGCAGCATAACCGGGCCATGCAGGTGAAAAGCATGCTTCAAGATAAGCCTTTATCGGCCTTTGAAGTGTGTCAGCAGCTTTTTCCTAAAGTATACCTTCAGGAAGTGGGCCTGACACTTTCGGAAACGGTCGGTCAGCTGGACTATTTAGAAGATTTGGGTGAAGTCGAAACCGAAATCCAATCAGGGGTCATTCTGTATTCAATCGCTTAATGTTAGGCAAGGAGGCACACTTTTTTGAATAAGTTACAAGGGAAAATTATTGTTATCACCGGTGCTTCCGGAGGGATTGGCAAGGAAGTTGCCATCCAAAGTGCAAAGCAGGGAGGCCGTCTCGTCCTCTTGGCCAGAAGTCTGGATAAATTACAACAGCTAAAGAATGAACTCATCGACCAATATGGGATTGATGCATATGCCTATAAGCTCGACGTTGCAGATACTGATCAGGTGACAAGGGTATTTAATGACATCCATGCTCAAATAGGTGAAGTGGATGTGTTGGTCAACAATGCTGGTTTCGGCACGTTTAAAGAAGCGCAGGATACGGAACTAAATGAAACGAAAGCAATGTTTGCTGTCAACGTCATTGGATTAATGGCCTGCACAAAGCTGGTTCTTCCGTATATGAAGCAGCGAAAATCGGGGCATATCATCAATATTGCTTCACAGGCCGGTAAAATTGCCACTCCTAAATCAACATTGTATTCCTCAACCAAGTTCGCAGTTCTTGGCTATTCAAACGCACTTCGGCTCGAGCTGATGGAGGATCGTGTTTTTGTGACCACCGTCAATCCCGGACCTATAGAAACGAATTTCTTTAACATTGCAGATGAATCAGGTACATATTTAAAGAATGTCGAAAAGTTCATGCTTAAGCCTGAAGATGTAGCGGCTAAAATCGTAGCGGCGATGCTGACCAATAAGAGGGAAATCAACCTCCCTGGCTGGATGAATTTAGCTGGGAAATGGTATAACATGTTTCCAAAGATCACCGAAACATTAGGGAAAAAAGCATTTTTTAAAAAGTAGGCTAGATTTTCGATACCGGACAAGGCGAAAGATGTTCAATAATAGGTAAAAAAAGGGGAATGTCGATGACATTCCCCTTTTTTATGAAATAACGGAAGTTTTATTCTGAATAAATTGGTAACTATTTCATGGGGAATCCGTCTATTTCTTAGGAGGGATTTTCATGAAGATGATTGTAAACCTTTTAATATATATAATTGTTGTCTTTATTCTGGGTAGCTGTCAATCCTCTGATTGGAACATGGGTGAAGCCATTGCCAAGGGGGAAGAAGGTTTCATTACAGATCTTGACGATAAAAGGATTTTGATTAAAGGGACTTATTATAGGGTGACCAATGATACATATATTCAAGATCAACATGGTAATGACCTCGAATATTCTGACTTGGAAATCGGGATGAAAGTGAAACCATGGCACCGGGGCGGGGTCAAGAAATCATTTCCTGGGAAAGCGGAAGCGAAATTGATTCTTGTTTTGACGGATGAAAAAAGTTTGGCCGAACAAAGGGCGGTCACTGCTGCCCTCAATCATGTCAGTAAAGCGGAAAGTCAGCGATTCATGGTTCTCGATGTCGTCCATTTGCCCTCAGAGCATGTGTATAATATTGAAATGATGAATCGTTCCAATTTGGATTCATCATTCATGGTGACTATAGAGGATTTAACGGATGAAATATTATATATAAAATAAATCAAAAAAACCGGACTGAATCATTTATGAATTCAGTCCGGTTTTTTTAATGGGATTTCGCTCACAAGGATGAGCTCATGTCCTGGATTTTATAACGTTTTCGCACCTAAATATTTTGGTTTCCAATAAGAATTATCCATATTCGTGATGGTTATTCCTTTAGAAGACGTAGCACTGATGAATTGACCATTTCCGATATAGATCCCAACATGGGATACTCCTGTTCTTCCAGAAGAAGTATCAAAGAATACAAGATCACCTTTAGCTGGTGATGATACTTTTAAACCTGTATTGGAATAGAGCAATGATGTTGTACGAGGTAAGGTAATTCCTTGTGATTTCTGGAATACGTAATAGACGAAGCCTGAGCAGTCGAATCCAGTCGGTGTTGTTCCGCCCCATTTATAGGGTTTGCCTATTAAGGTTTTTGCATAGCTGATCAGGCTTGTATTATTGACATTATAAACACCAAGCGCATTAAATGTGCCTCGGCCTGCAATCCCATCGGCAGTTAATCCTTTGGCTTTTTGGAATTTTTTTACTGCAGATACAGAATAGGTGCCGTAATATGTAGTCAGTGAACCTGAATATGTGAAATAACCTTTGGTTTTTAAAAGTTGTTGTAGTTGTTTGACATCGCTATGTGTCATTCCGGGTCTGAGGGTTTGATCTCCGATATTTGCAAAGGCTTGCAGTGGGGTTAGCATCATGGCAGATGCAACAGCAGCTGATGCGATCCATTTCTTCATAATTTTCATTTCCTCTCTATCTATCTCTCTATTATTCTTAACAATATTATCCTACAATACCATTATGACAATTAGACATAATTTTGGTTACAATTACATTACAAAAAATGAGTAGTAAGACTAAAATTAAATAGACGAAAGTCTATTGAAAAGGGTGGATGAATTTTAAAAAACTAAGCATATGGATTCACTTGAAATTATTCAAGTTACTAATTAATCTATTTGAAAAAAACTATATGGAAACATAGTTTAAATATGGTAATTTATCCGTTTTTAGGGTCTATTATATTTTTCAAGGAAATTACAATAAAAAGTAGAAATTTGTATGAAAACTTCCATTGAATAAGAACGTATATTCGGTTAAAGTTATGAATATAATAAAAGCGAACGTATATTCTTGTTAGGGTGAAGAAATGATGGATTATGGGACGATGCCGAAACAATCAATTATGTGTATCGATATGAAAAGTTTTTATGCAAGCTGTTCTGCGGTCATGCTTGGTCTGGATCCACTCGATTGTTATCTGGCGGTGGTTGGTGATTTGAAGAGGACGGGGAGCATTGTGCTTGCAGCTTCTCCAAAAATGAAGAAGGAATTTGGCATCAAGACAGGTTCGCGGATGTTTGAGATTCCGAATGATCCAAGGATTGTCGTCGTTGAACCCAAAATGGCGACCTATTTAAGGGTCTCGACAGAAATCACCCGCTTGTTCAACCGTTATGTGCCCAAAGAAGCGATTCACGTGTATAGTGTGGACGAAAGTTTTGTGAAAGTCGATGGTGCCGCTTCTTTATGGGGAGATGCCCGGGTGATAGCTGAAAAGATAAAAGATGAAATCGAACGGGAATTACAGCTCCCATGTGCCATTGGAATTGGTCCGAACATGCTTATGGCAAAACTTTGCCTTGATTTGGAAGCCAAACATAAAGGGATTGCAGAATGGAAGTATGAGGATGTGCCAAACAAACTTTGGCCGATTTCCCCGCTTCGTGAAATGTGGGGAATCGGCAGGCGCGTAGAAAAAACCCTTCATGGAATGGGAATATTCACGGTTGGGCAGCTTGCCAATTATGATCTTGAATTACTTGAAGCGAAGTTTGGAATTATGGGCAATCAGCTTTACCACCATGCGTGGGGAATAGATTTATCGGATATGGGGGCAGTGATCATCGAAGGGCAGGTCAGCTTTGGCAAAAGTCAAATCCTGCTTAGGGATTATAAGGCGGAGCATGAGGTCAAGCAGGTCATGCTGGAAATTTGCGAAGAAGTTGGAAGAAGGGCACGTACCCATCGCAAGGCAGGAAGGACGGTCAGCCTAAGCATTGGTTACAGCAAGGATGAGTTTGGCGGTGGTTTCCATCGTTCGCGTTCGATCAGCGAACCGACCAACATTACGATGGAGTTATATAAAGTTTGCCTGGAGCTTTTTCATGAGAACTATAAGCAAAAAACGGTTCGGAGCATAGAGGTCCGACTCTCGAATATTGTGGATGATAACGAAATGCAGCTGACTTTATTTGATGCTTCGCGCTGGAAAAAGCGGGAATTGAGTTACACGGTTGATCGAATCCGCCATAAATATGGACCCAAATCGTTATTGCGTGCAGTTTCGTATACAGAAGCGGGTACAGCTGTTCACCGAAGCAGGCTGCTTGGTGGGCATAAGGCGTAAGGTTGACTTTGAAGGGAGGGAAAAGAATGATTCGTGATCGCGGCCGTATCAAATGGACATCGATGATGTTGCCGGAGCATGTGAAGATGCTGCGGGATTGGGTGGTGGAGGATGGCTATGAAACGGAGCGCATCCTGGATGAGCAGCAACTGGAAGAAATGAATGCGGTTATGGGGGAAGCGATGGAGGAAAGAAAGGATGTCGCGATTGCTCATTATGAAGGAAACCGGTATCAGCTGTTAATCGGCAGGATTCATTATTATAATGAGCTCACCCAAAAGCTTCATATCGTTGATCGCTTTCAGCAGGCTCACTATATCAGGCTTTCCGATATAGCGGATGTAAGGATAATGGAATAATGAGCGGAAGGGCTGTTCTCAAGGGACAGCCTTTCATTTTCGGAACGACATCGATCCTCTTTACTGTATTTTCATCTTGATAAAAGGAAATCATCGGGCAAAGGGAATCTGACTTGTAGCACGGTCAATGGAAGAAGTGATTTTCATGTCGGCCGATTTTGCAGAAGGAAGCAGGCAGTTTCGTTAACAGAAACATTTTTATCGTTTATAATGGGGGAATGCAAAGACATCGGGAGGCATGTAATCATGTATATTGAATGGACGGAAAGAGCGGCTGAGAAAATAGCCGATAAGGTACAGGGACAAGAAGGATATTTACAGTTGAAATATGATACTGATGGTTGTGGCTGCGTGGTAAGTGGTGTGACGGCGCTATGGTTAGTCAACGAACCTGAGGAAGGTACCGAAAAAGCGGAAACAAACGGAATACCTCTATATGTGGAGAAATCGAAAATGATTTTTTTGGATGAAGTCATGAAAATAGACTTTGTTCCGGAAGCGAACAGCTTTCAGTTAAAAAGTCCGAATCAAATCTTAAATCCGAGGATGAGCTATTTTAATAAAATCTAACTGAAGAAAATGAGAGGGAATCTTGGATCCCTCTCATTTTCTTCTCAGACAAGTTCGAGAAACTGATCGATTTGATCTTCATATTCTTTTGGATTTTCATTATAAGATTGAGCATGGGCCCCTTTTTTAGCGATGTACAACTGCTTTGGGCCCTCTTTTGCTGCATATAATTCCGCTGTCATGGAAGCAGGAATAAAGCTGTCATTCTCACTATGGATGAAGAGCACGGGGTTTCGGATATTTTTCATATAATCGATTGGGGACACTTCATTGGTCCAATATCCATCACGGAGTTTGATGAACGTACGCCCAAGCGGAAACACGGTCCAAGAGGGAAATGGGATTTCAAGCTTGAGCTGGTGTTTGATCTGATCCTCGAAATTTGAAAATGGACAGTCCGCAATGTAAAAGTCAGCACCATCTTCAAGCATTCCGGCATATAAAAGCAGGGTTACGGCCCCCATGGATTCTCCATGAATGCCAATATGAAGATCAGAACCTTTACGCCTTTTCAATTCATCGATTACGGCCTTCAGGTCGAATTTTTCATAATGTCCATAACTGCTCGTCTTGCCACCGGAATCCCCATGCCGGCGGTGGTCATAAATGATGGCATTGAAGCCCCGCTTAAGAAAAATATTCATGTACTTAATGGAATTGACTTTGTTCTCCGTCACACCATGGGAAATGACCACCCACTTATTGGTATCGTGCGGTTCGATAAACAAGCATTTCAAGGAATATCCGGATGGTGAGGATACCCAAATTTCCGTTTTAGGCAGATTATCAAAATCCTCCCTGATCAGGCGTTTAGCCGTGATTTCACGATTCTGGATAAAATCAGCTTCCTTTTTTTTCATGTACATGATCCGATTGGAAAAATAAATGCCGACGCCGATGATATAGGTTAGGATTCCAGCGAGTGTAAACCACCATTTCTTCATGAAGGATCCTCCTCGGTTGATTTTCTTTATTTTACCATGAGGGAAATGGGAAAACACTGTTTGAAAACCATAACGAGGAAAACGGCAGTCGTGATATAATAATTTCATAAATGGCCAGGAGGTTTTAAGGATGAAAAAGAAACAGCCGCGAAATCAAAATCAAAGCAAAAACCAAGATAAAGATTCATCATCATTGAAACTTGGTGATATGATCAATCAAGATATCATGTCCCAGCTTCGTCAAAAGCAAAAGGAACTGAATGAGGCTGAACAAGAGAAAAGGGCAGCGGAAGAAGAAAAAAAACGCGAAGAAAGAAAGCAGCGGGAGAAGAACAAATCATTCGAAGAACTATTGGGTGAAAGCAATATGAACTGGAAGAACTATAAATGAAGAACAGGGAGCAGTTTAAGGGGCGTCTCCCTTTTTCGTTCCTAACAACAGGAAAGAACCATTCTTAGAAAAGGATAGGGGAACATTCCTTGCTGATATTCCTTTATTTTATAAAGTATAACGATTATATTAAAGATAAGTTCGATATGCATTCATATCGGATGGACTACTACTAGCTGGTGATATGATGCAAAGTAAAATAGAAAATGTACTGGAAAACCAATTATGTTTCCTGCTTTATGCAAGTTCAAGGGAAATGACGAAAAAATATAAACCGCTGCTTGATAAACTCGAAGTGACATATCCTCAATATCTGGTTCTTCTTCTACTATGGGAACAGGATACACTTACAGTGAAAAAATTAGGGGAGCTGCTTGCCCTCGACTCAGGAACGCTAACCCCCATGTTGAAACGAATGGAACAGAATGGCTTGATTGTCCGTGAACGTTCCACTGAAGATGAACGGTCTGTCATGATAAAGCTGACGGAAAAGGGACATGGTTTACAGGAAGAGGCCTGTCTCATTCCCGATCGCATTTCGGCTATGTCGGGTGAGGATAAGAGGGTGGTTGAGGATTTGAAAGCTTCACTGCTCCAACTATTGAAAACATTACAGGAATTTTAGCAAAAAGGAAAAACGCTTGGGAATCCCAAGCGTTTTAGTTTGTCGAAAAAAGGAGATTCGGAATGGTCTTATCCCTAACCAAATTAAAAGAAGGCTTGGTTATCCAAACCTAAGTAGATTGAAGAAATTTGCGACACTCCTGCCGAATAACTGGCTAGCCGAGACCCCACAGACGCTTGCTTTGATGAGGCTTGGCTGACAGTCGGCGGAAAGGGGGCGGATTTAATCCGTGGATCTTAAATAATTGCTTCGGCGTCCGAATAGTGAAATGAAGGTCGAAATAATTTGTAAAAGATCGAATAAAGTGCGGTGTAGGTCGAAAAAAATCGTGAACGGTCGAATAATGTGCAGTGTAGGTCGAATAATTGCGTGAACGGCCAAAAAAAATGTGGTGTAAGTTGAAAAACTGCGTGGACTGCCGGGAAAAAGCTCCGGATAACGAAAAAAGTAACGGTGTAGGTCGAAAAAAGTGCACCGGCTGAAATCAAATGCAACTTTCTTAAAATAAAAAACTGCAGGCAAACTCGCTTTTCTTCGAGTTTGTCTACAGTCTGAGACGCTTGGGAACCCCCAAGCGTCTTTTTGTCGGATTAATCTACATCTATTTCAATGGCGACATCCACATTGCCGTTGATTGCTTTTGAATAAGGACACATTTGATGTGCTTTATGAACAAGGGTTTCGAATGTCTCCTTATCGACCCCGGATCCCTTCACGGCCAAAGTTACAGCCAAGCTGTACTGATGCATCTCACCCATCAATAGACTGACGCTTGCAGTGACTTTGGAATCGAAAGAAACGCGTTCAATTTTACCAACTGATTGCAAGGCACTATCAAAACATGCGGCATATCCAGCTGCAAAAAGCTGTTCCGGATTAGATGCTTCAGGCATCTGTTTAGCCCTTGGCGTTCCCGGCATCGCAATATCAACCGTGAAGTTACCGTCAGCGGAAATAGCCGTTCCTTCTCTTCCGCCATCCACTGTTACTGATGTTGTAAATAATGTTTTTGTCATGATTTTTCTCCCTTACCTTCTTATTTTCAATTGTACACAACTTAATTGTACAACATTAACTTTAGGATGGCAATGAAAAAGTTGAAAAACTATATCGAATGAAGTTATCGATCAAAATTCATCAACTGAATATATTAGAAGTGGGGTCTGGAAAGGATTAGAATGATAGGAGATACAGAAGCACTATGGAAAATAAAATGACGGAACGGAAATAGGCTGCCTATCCCGTTGGTTAAACGCAGATAAGGCAGCCTCTAAAGATCGTCCTGACATTCCTTTGAAACATTTAGTTTAGTTCGAACAACTTTTTATTCCCGGTGACTTACATATTTGTTCGCTTTGGTCAACTGCTTCAAGATATCAAGCTCGGTTTTGGACAGTGAAGAGCTGTTAGCGGCCTGGCAGTTTTCACGGAGCTGCTGTACTGAGCTTGCTCCTGGTACAACGGTAGCGACGCTTTGATGGGACAATACATATTGAAGTGCCGTTTCATTCAACTTCCTATCAGAAAGTTTGTCCTTTAATTGCGGAAGTAAATCCTTAAGCTCGTGATAGCTATAGTCGAGGTATCCATCCTCTTTTGCCTTTGCAAGCATTTTCTCACTAAGCAATCCTTTAGCAAGGGGCCCACGGGCGATGATGCTGATCTGTTTGTTGTCCAAAAGGGACATCCACTCTTCTGGGCGGCGGTCGAGAAGATTAAACTGCATCATTACGGAATCGAGCTCGGATTTTTCAGTGAATTCCTTGATCACATTCGGACGAATCGAGGAAATTCCATAATATCGGATATAGCCTTCTTTTTTCAGCTCTTCAAATGCTTCTACCGTTTCTCCGATATTGTCTGAAATGGTGCCTCCATGTAATTGATAAAGGTCAATATAATCAGTCCCCAACCGTTTTAAGCTATCTTTTACTGCCGTTTTAATATAAGAGCCAGATGGATCCCAGCTCCAGGCATCCTTATTTTCATTCCAACGGTTTCCAACCTTGGTGGCTATGTATACCTTATCGCGGACCGATTTTAAATTCTTTCCGACGATTTCTTCATTCATACCGAAATCATATAAGTCAGCCGTATCAAAGTAATTGATTCCTTCATCTAAAGCGGCCTGTATGATTTCGGATGCCTGATTTTCAACAGTCCCCAATGACATGCATCCGAGCCCGATTTCAGATACTAGCAATTCTGAATTGCCTAATCTGCGTTTTTTCATGTTATCCACTCCCTTTACATTCATTGTAAAGGAGAAATCCATTTCACTCAAAGAATTCACTTGATCCGTTTTAAAGGAGCGGGTGGCGCCTGATGGTGTATGTCGGCAATCCAATCATTGATATAGACATATTGATTTTGCAATTGTTTTAGTTTTTGAAGGATTTCCCAACTCTTTCCGGATAAAGTAACGCTTTTTTCCAATACGTAAACTTTCATTAAATCGCCCTCCCTCTCTATTATGGTAAAATGTATGAGAAATCATGCTGCAATTAGAACAGAGGAGTGGTCAGGATGAAAAAATTTGAAGAAAAAACGCTGTCTTCGGAAAAAATCTTCACAGGAAAGGTAATCAGCCTGCAAGTGGATGATGTTGAACTTCCTGATGGGAAAACGGGTAAACGTGAAATAGTCAAACATCCGGGAGCGGTTGCAATCATAGCTCTTACTGCAGAAAATAAAATCATCATGGTTGAACAGTACCGTAAAGCGCTGGAGAGAAGCTTGGTGGAAATCCCTGCAGGAAAGCTGGAAAAAGGGGAAGAACCGGTTCTGTCGGCAGAACGGGAGTTGGAAGAGGAGACAGGTTATGAATGCGAAAAAATGGAGCACATCATATCCTTCTATACTTCACCAGGTTTCGCCGATGAATTGGTCCACCTGTATGTGGCCCACAATTTGAAAAAGAAAGAAAATGCGGCCCCACTGGATGAAGATGAATTTGTCGAGATGATTGAACTCACGTTGGAGGAAGCTCAAACTTATATGGTTGAAGGGAAAATCCAGGATGCCAAAACGGCATATGCCGTGCAGTATCTGCTGTTGAAAAAGGCGATGACTTCATAAATGAAGGAGTTTTACGCTGACCTGCATATCCATATAGGCAGAACGAGAAGCGGAAGGGCCGTGAAAATAACAGGTGCTAAGACGTTAACCTTCAGCAAGGTGCTGCAAGTGGCGAGTGAAAGGAAGGGCCTTGATCTAATCGGGATAATCGATTGCCATTCTCCTGAAATTATCGAAGAGATCGAAGCGGGGATTCTGGATGGCGAAATCACGGAAAAGATGGAAGGTGGACTTCAATACAGGAATACAACCATCATTCCAGGCTCGGAGATTGAAATTTATGACCAGAATTGTAATGGACCAATCCATGTCCTCGCCTATTTTCCCACTTTAAAAGCGATGAAGGAATTCTCCTCATGGATGAGCGGACATGTTAAAAATATAACCTTGAGCTCCCAAAGGATTTATTGTGATGGAAGAACGCTGCAAAAGATGGTGAAGTCACTGGGCGGCCTGTTTATCCCGGCACATGTTTTCACCCCTTTTAAAAGCTTGTATGGAAAAGGAGTGCGGTCCAGTCTGACAGAAGTATTCGATCCGAAGCTGATTGATGCCATCGAACTTGGCTTAAGTTCAGATACAGAAATGGTCAAGGATATCGAGGAGTTGGACTCCTATGTATTCGTGACAAATTCCGATGCTCATTCGCTTGGGAAAATCGCTCGTGAATATCAAAAAGTCCTGCTTGCAGAACCAAGTTTCAATGAGCTGGCAAAAGCCCTTAAAGAAAAAGGGAATCGTAAGGTGACCGTTAATTATGGATTGAACCCCTTATTGGGAAAATATCATCAAACCGTATGTTCAGGGTGTTTACACCAGGTGTTGAGGGATAGTGAACAATGTCCTGAGTGTGGTAATAAATCCATTATAAAAGGAGTATCGTCCAGGATCAACGAACTCTCCATTACCAAAATCAACGGAAGATATGGAAGGGAAAGGCCACCATATATCCATCAAGTACCACTCGATTTCATCCCAGGACTTGGACCTAAATCGATGGAAAAACTGCTGGAGGCATTTGGAACAGAGATGAATATCCTTCATGAAGTTACGCTTGAACAGCTCATGGAAATCGTGCCTGAAAAATTGGCTCGCTACATTGATTCTGCCAGAAAAGGGACGCTTTCTTTTGAGGTGGGGGGCGGAGGCAAATACGGAAAAGTCAAAAAGGAAAGCTAACCTGAATAAAAGTCCTGACAGATGATTGTTACCTGTCAGGACTTTTTTTAGATTGTAGTTTTTGCATAAATGGAGGTGTCCCGCAATTCCTTGCCATCAGCACTTAGACAGTCATAACGCAAAGTTCCTTCAAGGATAAACCCTAGCTTCTCGGGAATCCGTTTGCTGGCAATATTTTTAGGATCACAGCGGATTTCAACTCGCTTTGCCCCATAATGGTAAAAAGCGAATTTGGTTAACTTTTCGACCGCTTCCATTATGTACCCTTGTTTACTGTACCTCGTATCAATCCAATAACCAATTTCGAATTTAGGGATATCCCAGTTAATCCGGTGCAGACCAGTGGAGCCGATGAATTGATCGTCTTCTTTCCTATAAATATGAAGTCTAATATCCTCTTTTATAATAAAGTCCGCAAAGGACTTAAGAACGTTCTGTTCTGAAGTTTCCGGAGACGCATCTTGATGGGCAAATGGCAGCCACTGTTTCAATTCATGTTTAGAATGGACAATGGCCTCGTAAACGTCAAGGCCATCACCAGGCTGACATGGTCTTAAATATAATCGTGGGGTTTCAATTTTTTCGGGGAAATCCATTAATATAGCTTTCATATCCTACCTCCATATAATGATTTTGGGAAATTATAACACAAATTCAGTTTAAGGTGTTCTGCTGATGGGGAAAGTTTTCTTAGCATAAATGAGAGAGTGAAAACATAGATTCTAGTAAGCGGAGTTGGGAGGATGAAAGATGAAAAAAAAATCTGTCGTACAAAATGCCGTAATGAAACATATTAACGAACATTCCTCATTATATGTCTTTATCACTGTGCTTTTTTTGATGGGTGTCATTTTTGGGGCAGTACTGGTGAATAGTTTGAGCTTTACCCAAAAGGAAGACTTGTTCTATTATTTATCGCAATTTTTCGGACAAGTATCCAAAGGTGAATTTGCATCTTCGCATGATATGTTCAGCCAAAGTATTATGCATAATATAAAATATATCGGCGTCATCTGGATTCTCGGAATATCGGTCATCGGTTTGCCTGTCATTTTGGTTTTGCTATTTATAAAAGGGATGGTTGTTGGATTCACAGTCGGCTTTTTAGTCAATCAAATGGGGTGGAGTGGGTTTTTATTATCGTTTGTCGCCATTCTGCCCCAAAATATATTCATAGTCCCTATATTCATCGTGATAACCGTCCTTGCCGTCTCACTATCAATGAAAATGATCAGCCGGATTTTCCTTAAGCAGGTTCGTGAGCCACTGAAGCCGATAATATCACGGTATATTTTCTCATTGATTTTGTCGGGGCTATTTTTGGTTACAGCTGCTGCATTTGAAGCGTACCTATCCCCTTCCTTAATGAAAAATGTCGTAAGTTTATTGGGTCATTGATGGAAATTTACGGTTCCCGCAAATTTTTTTATCATTAACAAGAAATCTATTTTGACAGTTTTCCCTCATTTGATATAATGGATAGGATAGCGGCGCGGGAGGGAATATTAGGTATGGAAATAGAAAACAGAATTGATAGGATAAAAAAGCAGTTGCACTCGTCCAGCTACAAATTAACGCCTCAGCGAGAAGCGACCGTCCGCGTTTTACTTGAGCATGAAGAGGACCATTTAAGCGCAGAAGACGTTTACCTCCTTGTCAAAGAAAAGTCGCCGGAAATTGGATTGGCAACAGTTTACCGTACGCTAGAGTTGCTGACTGAATTGAAGATAGTAGATAAAATTAACTTTGGAGACGGGGTTTCCCGTTATGATTTAAGACAAGAAGGAGCTGCGCATTTCCATCATCATCTTGTTTGTGTGGAATGTGGTGCGGTAGATGAGATCCAGGAAGACCTACTTGAAGACGTAGAAGACATTGTCGAACGCGACTGGAACTTCAAGATTAAAGACCATAGATTAACCTTTCATGGCATTTGTCATCGATGTCATGACAAAGAAGACAACAAAGGTGAATGAAGTTGGACCTTTTCCATTTAGTGGAGAAGGTTTTCTGCATTTTTAAAGGGCTAAAAACCTATTGCGAGGCATCAGGAAAATATCAGGATGAAGGAATGAATTTTCTCACGTAAGTGCAGTTTTTGCTTTCTCCTTACCTAAACACGTATAAAACTTGTCCTGTTGGGCATAGATTGATACAGAGGATCGAATGGGAGGGGAAAGATGATGAAAACATCATTATCGCTTATTTTGCATACGGCTAAAGTGATGGTTCTCTTTGTTAGCTTCACTGTTCTTTTTTATATAGGAATGGTATGGTTAAATCAGGAATATCAGAGTTATCATCGTTATGATGAACCCAAAGGTATGGCTGTAAAAGTATCGAAGGCTGTTGATACAGGTGATGATGCATGGCTTGAACGCTTAATGTTGTTTTATTTAAACGGGGAGTAATGAATATGGAGAATCAAATTAGGGATTTCATTCATTTTTTAACCATTGAAAAAGGACTGGCCAAGAATACGCTCGTCTCCTATGAGCGCGACTTAAAATCATATTGGGGCTATCTGAAAGATGTTGAAACCATTAACGACTGGAATGATTCACGGCGGGTGAACATCTTGCATTTTCTCGTGCATTTGAAGGATCAAGGGAAATCATCGAAGACGGTAGCACGTCATATTGCGTCCATCCGGTCTTTTCATCAATTTCTTCTAAGGGAAAAAGTAACCGATCAGGATCCGTCCATACATATAGAAACGCCAAAACCGGAACGAAGCCTTCCGAAAGTATTAAGCATGGAAGAGGTTGAAGCACTATTGGAAGCCCCGAAGATAATGGATGAATTCGGTTTACGAGACAAGGCGATGCTAGAACTGATGTATGCGACAGGTATGCGTGTCAGTGAGTTGATATCCATGGATGTGAGTGATGTTCATGCATCGATGGGTTTTGTCCGTTGTGTAGGGAAAGGAAATAAAGAGAGGATCATTCCGATTGGACAAACGGCACTGGGTGCCATTGAACATTATATGGAAAGTTCCCGAGGGAGATTGGCCAGCCCAAAGCACAGGACAGATTCACTTTTTTTGAATCATCATGGCAACAGGCTGACAAGGCAGGGGTTTTGGAAGATTCTAAAAAAACTTGTGAAATCGGCACAAATAGAAAAAGAAATTACACCACATACACTGAGACATTCTTTCGCGACTCATCTATTGATGAATGGGGCTGATTTACGTGCCGTCCAAGAAATGCTTGGTCATGCGGATATTTCGACAACGCAAATTTATACACATATTACGAACGTACGGATCAAGGATGTATATTCAAAATTCCATCCGCGAGCATAATAGAATAGCAGAATGATAGAAAGGTTGTGAATTTAACTGCGAGGCAGTTGAAGGGAGCAGCCTTTTTTCCGATCTGTCTCGACAGTCATAATGCTGCTGAGATTCTTGCGCACATCCAATGGAACTTTATTTCATTCGTGAAATATATTATTTGTCTCCATCTAGGTAATCGTTTACAATATAGAGAGGTCAGACTTCTGACGTTATAATGATTGCATTTATTTGAAGAGTAACTGTGCAGTATAAGGGTATTATAGAGAGTATAAAACTGATTTACTATTTTAGGAGGAATGACTCATGAATGGAAATTCAGCATTTAAACGTATATTTGTAGTTGTTATGGATTCTGTTGGAATCGGCGAAGCACCTGATGCAGATTTATTCGGTGATAAAGGGGCGGATACACTTGGCCATATCGCAGAAAAAATGAATGGATTGAACATGCCGACTCTCGCAAAATTGGGTTTAGGCAATATACGTGAAATCAAAGGGATTGATAAAGCTCAGCATCCTCTCGCATACTATACGAAAATGAAAGAGGCATCTACAGGAAAAGATACGATGACTGGACATTGGGAAATCATGGGGTTGAATATATCCACTCCATTCCGTGTATTTCCAGATGGCTTTCCGGAATTGTTAGTCAATGAACTCGAGGCGAAAATGGGACGGGGAATTATTGGGAACGTCCCGGCAAGCGGTACGGAAATCATTGAAAGACTTGGCGAGGAACATATGAAAACGGGTGCGTTGATCGTATATACATCAGCTGATTCAGTTTTACAGATTGCTGCACATGAAGATATCGTTCCGATAGACGAATTATACAGGATTTGTGAAATTGTACGTGAGGTGACAATGGCTGATGAGTTCAAGGTTGGGCGCGTGATTGCCAGACCTTTCACAGGTGAACCAGGCAGCTTCAAAAGAACCACTAACCGTCATGATTATGCATTGAAGCCTTTTAACCGGACAGTAATGGACGAATTGAAGGATTCTGGATATGATGTGCTCGCAATCGGGAAAATCTCGGATATCTTTGATGGGGAAGGCGTCACAGAATCATTAAGGACCGTATCCAATATGGATGGAATGGATAAATTAATCCAAACGATAGAACAGGACTTCAAAGGGCTAAGTTTCCTTAACCTGGTCGACTTCGATGCTTTATACGGTCACAGGCGCGATCCAGAGGGATACGGAAAGGCATTGGAAGAATTCGATGCTCGGATGCCGGAAGTCCTAGATAAACTGAAAGAGGATGATTTATTGATCATCACTGCCGACCATGGGAATGATCCGGTACATGAAGGAACCGATCACACACGTGAATATGTGCCATTATTAGTCTACTCCAAACGATTTACAGAAGGTGCCGAGCTCCCGGTAAGAGATACATTTGCTGATATCGGGGCGACGGTCGCTGCTAATTTTGATGTAAAAATGCCTGCCTTCGGGAAAAATATATTGGGCGATCTAAATAAAGGGGAGATTTAAATAGATGTTTAATAAAATAGAGACAGCTGCGTCATTCATAAAAAATAAGATTGAAGGCTCCCCGGAGATAGGACTGATTCTTGGTTCTGGACTTGGAGTATTGGCAGATGAAATTGAAAATCCCATAACGATTCCTTACCACGAAATTCCGGAATTTCCGGTATCGACTGTTGAAGGACATGCTGGACAGCTTGTCATTGGTCATTTAAGTGGTAAAAAGGTAGTGGCCATGCAAGGGCGTTTCCACTTTTATGAAGGGTACTCCATGGAGAAAGTCACATTTCCAGTACGTGTAATGAAACTTCTTGGTGTTGAGCAGCTAATTGTAACGAATGCTGCCGGAAGCGTTAATGAAAGCTATGAACCAGGTGACTTGATGCTCATTACGGATCATATTAATTTAATGGGGGCAAACCCATTGATTGGTCCTAATGAGGAGCGTTTCGGCCCTAGATTCCCTGATATGTCAGAAGCTTATAATAAAGACCTTCGGACTCAAGCTAAACAAATTGCATCTTCACTAGGCCTGGATATTAAAGAAGGTGTCTATATCGGAAATACAGGACCAACCTATGAGACACCGGCAGAAGTGAAAATGGCAAGGATCCTTGGCGGGGATGCAGTTGGGATGTCGACAGTTCCGGAAGTTATCGTAGCAAGGCATAGCGGTATGAAGGTGCTTGGAATATCATGCCTTACCAATATGGCTGCAGGCATTCTGGATCAGCCTTTGTCGCATGAAGAGGTAATTGAAACGACGGAAAAAGTGAAAAGCAGTTTTCTGGAATTTGTTAAGCAAATCGTTAAAGACATATAAAACAATCCAAAAAAATACAAGTACACCTGAGAGAAGCGGTGTCTTTAAAAAAGTGGGGATTCCAATATGAGAATGGTAGATTTAATTGAGAAAAAGCGTGATGGAAAGGCTCTTTCTACAGAAGAAATACAGTTCATTATCAAAGGGTTTACCGATGGATCGATTCCGGATTACCAAATGAGTGCCTGGTCAATGGCTGTTTATTTCAAAGGGATGAATGAGCAGGAACGTGCGGATTTAACCATGGCAATGGTCGAGTCGGGCGATCAAATTGATTTATCGATGATTGAAGGAATTAAGGTCGATAAACATTCAACAGGCGGTGTTGGTGACACCACAACACTAGTGCTTGGACCATTGGTTGCTGCTGTAGGTGTCTCAGTGGCAAAGATGTCAGGACGCGGGCTCGGCCATACAGGCGGTACGATCGATAAATTGGAGTCTGTAAAAGGTTTCCATGTCGAAATAGAAAATGACGAGTTCATTAGACTTGTCAATAAAAATAAAATAGCTGTCATTGGGCAAAGTGGTAACCTGACTCCAGCGGACAAAAAGTTATATGCATTGCGCGATGTTACGGCTACGGTTAATAGTATCGGTTTGATTGCCGGCTCGATCATGAGTAAGAAAATCGCTGCTGGTGCTGATGCGATTGTACTTGATGTTAAAACGGGAGCAGGCGCTTTCATGAAAACTCTCGAAGATTCCGAAGAGTTAGCGCATGCGATGGTAAGCATTGGGAACAATGTGGGGCGAAACACGATGGCTGTCATTTCCGATATGAGCCAACCCCTGGGCTACGCAATCGGTAATGCATTAGAAGTGAAGGAAGCCATCGATACGCTTAAAGGGGAAGGACCGGAAGATTTAACGGAACTTTCTTTAACACTGGGAAGCCATATGGTGTACCTTGCCAAAAAGGCAAGCTCGCTGGAAGAAGCAAGAACCTTGCTTGAAAATGCGATCAAAGATGGTTCTGCACTTAACTCATTCAAAGTCTTCCTAGAAGCGCAGGGAGGCGATGGTTCGGTTGTGGATCAGCCGGAAAAACTTCCGCAGGCTGCTCATGTTTTCGAGCTAGAAGCGAAAGAGGATGGATATGTATCGGAAATCATCGCTGATGAAGTAGGAACGGCAGCTATGCTTTTAGGCGCCGGGCGGGCGACAAAAGAGTCAGAGATTGATTTGGCAGTCGGGCTGGTACTCCGTAAAAAAATCGGGGAATCCGTGGCAAAAGGTGAATCCCTTGTGACGATTTACAGCAATTTTGAAGATGTTTCAAAGGTGAAAGAAAAATTGTATGAAAGCATTGCGATTTCAAAAGAGAAAGTGGAAAAACCTACTTTGATCTATAAAGAAATCATGGAATAACAAAAAAAAGGCCGCGGTTTTGAGCGGCCTTTTTACGTCTGTCCCATTGAATGTTTAAAAGAGGATGCCCATGCGCATCCTCTTTTATTTTTGTTAATATGTTACCCAATAACCATTATATGTTCAAAATTCATCTTTATTTGTATAAAAATGGGTTTGATGGAAAAAATAAATCATATAAAGATTGGAGGGTATGGAGATGAAGCGGATTCTTTCTCTATTTTTAACCGTATTAGTAGCAATGGGTTTTAGCATCCCGCATACAGAGGCAGCTGAAGAAAAGGGAGTTGACTTGGCGGCCAATGCTAAATCAGCCATTTTGATTGAACGGGATACAGGCAATATTCTGTATGATAAAAATGCAGATGCTCGTCTTTCACCGGCAAGCATGACGAAAATCATGACGATGCTGCTGATCATGGAAGCGATCGATAAAGGCGAACTCAGCATGAAGGAGAAAATCAGGACTAGTGAGTATGCAGCTTCGATGGGCGGTTCCCAGATCTTCCTCGAGCCAGGTGAAGAAATGACCACAGAACAAATGCTTAAGGGCATCTCGATTGGTTCGGCGAATGATGCATCGGTAGCGATGGCTGAACGTCTTGCTGGATCGGAAGAAGAGTTCGTTAGGAAAATGAACAAAAAGGCGAAAGACCTCGGGTTGAAAAATACGAAGTTCCAAAACGCAACAGGCCTTCCTGTTAAAGATCATTACAGTTCGGCCCATGATATGTCGATCATGGCGAAGGAATTATTGAAATACGATACGATAACAAGGTTCACGGGAACATATGAAGATTACCTCCGTGAAAATACCGAAAAGAAATTCTGGCTTGTCAATACGAACAGATTGGTGAAATTTTACCCTGGAGTGGATGGACTGAAGACAGGATTCACAAATGAAGCGAAGTATTGTCTGACAGCCACAGCAAAAAAGGGGAATATGCGTGTCATTGCCGTCGTTTTCGGGGCCGTTTCTCCAAAGGAACGAAACGCTCAGGTCACCAAGATGTTGGATTATGCATTTTCGCAATACATCACATATCCGATTTATAAACGCGGTGAGGTGTTAGGTGAAGCGAAGATAAGTAAAGGCAGCAAGAAATCCGTGATGGGAGTGACAAGTGAACCCATTTCAGTTTTGACAACCAAGAACGGGACGCCAAAGGACTTTACAAAAAAAATCACTCTTGATAAAAATTTGGATGCCCCCATTAAAAAAGGCGATCAAATTGGTACACTTGAATTGAAGAAAAACGGTAAGGTTTATGTCGAATCTCCAATAGTCGCGAAAGAAACTGTTGAAAATGCCAGCTGGTGGCAATTGTATAAACGGGCTTTCGGCATGTTTGCCCAAGCGAAATAGAATAAATTGTCGCAATGCCTGTTAATCGTACTAATTTAGGCGAATCTCCACTAGTTTTGCCACTAAGAAGGAATCTGCAGGTGAAAAAGAGAATTTGACTCTTTATAAGACAGTGAAGGAGGCTGTATATAATGAGTCTTACGATTAATATGGAGGCGAAAAATCGTGTATTGTGCATTCGTCTCAAAGGTGATTTAGATCATCATACAGCAGAAAAATTGAAAAACCAGGCAGAGGCAGCCATTCAAAAGCATAACATCAAGCATATTATCCTCAACATGGAAGAATTGCATTTTATGGACAGTTCAGGGCTTGGAGTTATTTTAGGACGCTATAAGCAGGTAAACAAAAAGCAAGGTGAAATGGTGGTTTGTGCAATTTCTCCAGCGGTAAAGCGGTTATTTGAGATGTCAGGGTTGTTTAAAATTGTTAAAATGGAACTATCCGAAAAAAACGCTTTGCAAAGACTGGGGGTTGCCTAAGATGAAAAATAAAATGGAAACGAAATTTTCTGCACTAAGCCAAAATGAATCTTTTGCAAGGGTAACTGTTGCGGCTTTCATTGCCCAATTGGACCCGACGATGGATGAATTGACTGAGATCAAGACTGTCGTGTCAGAAGCCGTTACGAATTCGATTATCCATGGGTATGAGAGCGACCCTGAAGGTTGGGTCTATATTTCAGTGGTCATCGAAGGTGATACTGTGGAATTGACCATCCGGGATGAAGGACTGGGCATTGAGGACGTCGAGGAGGCTAAACAGCCGTTATTTACGACTAAACCCGAACTTGAACGTTCCGGTATGGGATTCACCATCATGGAAAACTTCATGGATGAAATCCATATAATTTCCCATAAGGGCGAAGGCACGATCATTCGATTAAAAAAGCACTTAACTACAAGCAGAGCTTTGTGCAATTAAGGGAGACTTGCATATGGATGTGGAGGTTAAAAACCAGAAGAGCAAGAAAGGCCAGCCCCATTTAAAAGATGAGGAATTGCGGAATTTAATCCAACGCAGCCAGAGCGGTGACCAGGATGCAAGGAACCTGATTGTCAATAGCAATCTTAGGCTTGTATGGTCAGTCGTGCAAAGATTCCTCAATCGAGGTTACGAACCGGACGACCTTTATCAAATTGGCTGTATTGGTCTGTTGAAGTCCGTGGATAAATTTGACTTATCGTTTGAGGTGAAATTCTCAACTTATGCTGTGCCAATGATCATTGGTGAAATCCAACGTTTTATCCGTGATGATGGAACGGTTAAAGTAAGCCGGTCTTTAAAGGAAATGGCGAATAAAATTCGCAGGGCCAAAGAGGAACTTTCAAAGACGTATGGCCGTGTCCCGACTGTCAACGAATTGGCGGAACACCTTGAGCTATCGCCAGAAGAAATCATCATGGCCCAAGAAGCCAGCAGGAGCCCTTCATCCATCCATGAAACGGTTTACGAAAATGATGGAGATCCGATTACCCTTCTTGACCAGATTGCCGATCATAACGAGACATCTTGGTTTGATCAAATCGCTTTGAAAGAAGCGATACATGAATTGAATGAACGTGAAAGGCTGATTGTTTTCCTGAGGTATTATAAGGATCAGACGCAATCGGAAGTAGCGGCAAGGCTTGGTATTTCCCAAGTTCAAGTGTCAAGACTGGAAAAGAAAATTCTTCAGCAAATGAAAAACCACATGAATCAGTGATTCATGTGGTTTTTCATTTGGCTGGAGATAAATCTTTATTTTAGGAAAAAGTAAAAGTAATTCCCTCAGGATATCTTGGTGGGATGAAAATTTTTGAAAATATGAGTGGGGGTCAAATTTTTTAGTTGAATTTAAAATTAAAAACGAATAATATAGTAAAGGTCGCGTTTTTCATTCGTTTTTCATCTTGTTTTAAACGAAAAATCAATCAGGAAAAGCGTCGATGCAGTACAATTTTAGGACACCTTGTCTTTGCGTGCAAACGGTTGTCGGTGTTTCCTTTAGATCTGGAGGTCTAAAATATGTTTATGGAAAAGTTTTTTTCCCTGAAAGAAAATGGGACGGATGTCCGTACAGAAGTCATGGCGGGTGTTACGACATTTTTAACAATGGTTTATATCCTTATTGTGAATCCGGCATTATTGTCTTCTATCGGAATTCCATTTGAACAAGTTTTCATGGCAACGGTCATATCAGCGGTAATTGGGACCCTTATCATGGGGCTGGTAGCAAAATACCCGATTGCGATAGCACCAGGGATGGGTTTGAATGCTTATTTTGCCAGCGTTGTGGGGGCACAGGGCCTCTCATATCAGACTGTATTCGGTACGGTTTTTATTGCTGGTTTGCTATTTCTATTAATTAGCGTAACGAGCTTGCGTAAAATGATAATTGATGCGATTCCTAACTCATTAAAATATGGCATCACATCCGGAATCGGTTTATTCATTGCATTTATCGGATTGAAGAACGCTGGAATCGTGGTGTCTAATGAATCAACGATGGTGACGCTAGGCGATTTGCATCAGCCAGGAACCGTTTTAGCGTTAGCGGGCTTATTCATTACCTTGATTTTTATGGCCCGTAATATTAAAGGGGCAATTTTTATTGGTATGATCATCACGGCAGTCATTGGCTACTTTATCGGTTTACTCAACTTTGATGGAGTCGTATCTGTACCTCCAGCACCGGTATTTTTCGATATCGATATTGCCGGGGTCTTCACGCATTCTTTATATTCAATCGTTTTCGCCTTTTTACTTGTGACGATCTTTGATACGACAGGTACCTTGATTGGTGTCACGGAACAGGCAGGACTAACGAAGGATGGGAAAATCCCACGCGCCAAGAAAGCATTTTTAGGTGATGCGATTGCGACGATAGTCGGCTCGATGTTTGGAACAAGTCCCTCAACGGCTTACGTTGAATCGAGTACTGGAGTCGCCGCAGGCGGACGTACCGGGTTAACTGCTACTGTTGTGGCGATCCTGTTCGCTGCATCGATTTTCTTTTCTCCATTAATATCGGCCATTTCTTCAGTTCAAGCAATTACAGCCCCCGTTTTGATCATCGTAGGATGTTTCATGATGGAAGGCTTGGCTAAAGTCAATTGGAAAATTTTCGATGAAGCATTTCCGGCATTTGCGATCATTTTAACGATGCCGCTTACTTCAAGCATATCTACAGGGATTGCAATCGGGTTCATTACTTATCCCCTTATGAAGGTATTCAGTGGAAAAGGAAAATCGGTACATCCGCTCATTTATATTTTTGGATTGATATTTTTAGTTCAGCTGATTTTCTTCCCCACTCATTAATTTATGAATGTAAATCAAAAAGACATGCTGTCATTGCAGCATGTCTTTTTTGTTTTCAATTAGTAATATTTGGACATGGTTCACTTCCTGCATTTTCAAACTGTTTCCAATCCATACTACTAGCATAAGGAAATAAAAGGTCGGGATGTGATGATAGTGGCAGTTGTATATATCAGGATGAGGAACCGTGTACAAGTAAAGGGAAATCAAACGGTGAGGATAAAAGATATTGCAAGGATAATCGGACCTGAAGAAGTGATTCGAAAAATTGAAGAAATCATATTATTAACGGTCAAGAAGGAAGATAGGAATATTATTGTCATTGATTTGGCTCAAGTTATCATGGCCATTCGTAAGGTGGATACGACCATTGAGGTGGAGACGTTCGGACCCTCCCAAACGATCATCGAAATCATCCTCTCGAAAAAGAAAATGTCAGTTTTGACTTTCGCCTTAGTCTGGTTCTTGTTGTTTGTCGGCGGTGGGATGACCATCATGAACTTCCATGTGGATGTCAGCATGGGGGAAGTGCATCAAAAAATCTTTACTTTAATAACGGGAAAAGTGGAAGAAAAGCCGTTATTGATCCAAATCCCATATAGCTTCGGACTTGGCATGGGCATGATTTTATTTTTTAATCACTTTTTTAAAAAACGCTTCAATGAGGAACCTAGTCCGCTCGAGGTTGAAATGTTCAACTATCAGCAGGATTTGGACCGTTATGTAATCATGAATGAAAATAAGGAGAACGTGCGCCATCTTGATGACAGGTAAAGTTATCTTCGGAATCTTTGTTGGGTTAGCCGGAGGTTTTGCGACAGGTGCCGGTTTTGTAGCGTTTTTAACTGTACTTGGGGTGATACCGAGGCTGACTCAGCTGACAAAAACAATGAAAATGATACATTACTACGAAGGAGCTATCATTGCCGGGGTTGTCGCAGGAACTTGGCTAGGGTTACAGGGTACGGAATTTTCCCTCCCACAATTTTTATTGATTCCGATCGGCCTGGCTGACGGGATCTTTAATGGGATGCTTGCTGCTGCCTTAACTGAAGTCCTGAATGTATTTCCGGTTCTGTCCAAGCGAATCGGCATTCAAGAGAAAATCATTTATCTGTTAATGGCACTCGTTTTGGGGAAAATAGCGGGATCATTATTCCAATGGATTTATTTTGTCGATTTATAAGTTTATGAGGTAACTATTCCTGATGATGAAAGGTAGGCCCAAGATGGTGACCAAACGAAAAGTGATATTGATTACGGATGGAGATGAGTATGCGAAACGGGCTGTCGAGCATGTAGCCAAGGAAATTGGGGGAAGATGTATCTCCATGTCCCAGGGTAATCCATCACGATATACGGGCTTGGAGTTAGTTGAATTAATAAAAAAGGCGAAGTATGATCCAGTATTGGTCATGTTTGATGATAGCGGTTTTATCGGTGAAGGATCCGGCGAACAGGCAATGAAGGTAGTTGCCGGTCACCCTGATATTAATGTCCTTGGAGTGATAGCGGTCGCTTCAAAGACTAGAAGGGAAGAATGGACCAAGGTGGATATCTGTATTGACCGTGATGGTAATTTGACACCGAACGGGGTTGATAAATACGGAGCTGAGGAATTCGAACTGGGTAAGATTACAGGAGACACGGTGTATTGCATCGATCAATTGCATGTTCCCATAGTAGTCGGGATAGGGGATATCGGAAAAATGTCCCATCAGGACGATTTTAAAAGAGGAGCACCGATAACGAAGCTAGCGGTGGAAATCATATTGGAAAGGAGTGGACATGATGACTTCAGAAAAACCTGAAAACATGAAACCGATTCCGGATAGGGTAGCGGAAGTTGACGCGTACATGAAAGAGAAAGTAGGTCTGGGCGTCAGCTTCGACTTAGGGGTAAGAAGGATAAAGGTCCTTAGAAAAGATGTGCATCTTTACTATATAAACGGGCTGACGGATACAGAGTTCATCATGGAAATCCTCGAATCTCTTATTCATAACAAAAATGCTGAAATCTTGACTACTAAAGTTTTTGATGCAGTCAAAGGCTTGCTCGTACACCAATCAGTTGAGGAAATAAAGACGATGGATGAGCTTGTTGATCAGGTATTATCCGGTTTAATAGTCATTGTTGTTGATGGTAAACCAATAGGATTGGTTGTTGATGTCAGGAGTTATCCCGGGAGACAGCCAGTAGAACCCGATACGGAAAAAGTCGTCCGTGGATCAAGAGATGGTTTTGTCGAGAATATCATCGTTAACACTGCGATAACCAGACGGAGAATACGGGATGAAAGATTACGTTTCGAAATGTTGCATGTAGGGGAACGATCGAAAACGGATATTTCCATCGGCTACATTAAAGATATTGCCGATCCTGATTTAATAGAAATCATTCGTAAGGAATTGAATAACATTGAGGTTGATGGCATAACGATGTCTGATAAGACGATCGAAGAGTTCATCGTCAAGCAAAGATATAACCCATATCCGCTTGTCAGGTACACGGAACGGGCTGATGTAGCGGCAACACATCTACTTGAGGGGCATGTCCTTATTTATGTGGATACTTCACCGAGCGTCATCATTACCCCGTCCACTCTTTTCCATCACATGCAACACGCTGAAGAGTATCGGCAGGCACCTGCAGTTGGAACCTTGGTGCGCTGGGTACGTTTTTTCGGGATTTTCGTTTCATTATACTTGCTGCCTATTTGGTTATTGTTTGCTTTAGATCCTTCTCTTTTACCGGATAAGTTGGAATTTATCGGGCCGAATGAAAAAACGCATATACCCATTGTGGTCCAAATCTTCATTTCCGATATAGGAATAGAATTTTTAAGGATGGCAGCCGTACATACCCCGTCCCCGCTTTCTACGGCAATGGGCTTGGTTGCGGCAGTTTTGATTGGACAGATAGCGATAGATGTCGGACTATTTGTTCCTGAAGTGGTTCTCTACGCTTCCGTAGCGACAATTGGTACTTTTGTCACTCCGAGTTTAGAATTAGGGGTTGCGAATAAAATTTCCCGTTTAATACTGCTAGTGTTGGTCGCTTTCTTTAAAGTGCCTGGCTTGATCATAGGCATCACACTCTACATTATTATGCTTACTAGTATAAAAACGTTAAATACACCTTATTTATGGCCGCTTATCCCATTTCAGCCGAAGGGTTTGTCACATATACTATTAAGAAGACCATATCCAGGAACTGCTGAGCGTCCGAGTATTGTGCATCCCCAGGATAAATATAGGCAGCCGAGAAAATCTAAAGGTTGATGTTGTCGAAAAGTTATGGTAATTTAATTTTATTCGGATAAAGCGGTAAAGTTAAGGCTTCACAAAGAGATAGAGCGTTTATGCCTCTTGAAGTTAAACCAATCTGTCTTTCCCTTCGAACTACTAAGCAGTCATAGAGAACAATATTAAATGGGATAATCGATACGGATGAGGCTTGTTCATATAGAGGATCCTACTCACTTACAGCAGGGTTTCTTTATTTGGGGCTGCCTCATTTCTTATTAATCTTTAGATTTAAGTCAGGAAGGTGAGGCTATCATGCATTTGTACGGAACCGGTGGTGTCAATGAACGTGGACATCTGGAGATCGGGGGAGTGGACACGATCGAACTGATCGAACAATTTGGTACACCATTATATGTTTATGATGTAAAGCTAATTCGTGAACGGGCAAGAGGGTTCAAGAAAACTTTTGAGGAATTGGGGATTTCTGCTCAAGTTGCTTACGCAAGTAAGGCCTTTTCTTCGATTGCCATGATCCAGTTGGCCGATCAAGAAGGACTTTCTCTCGATGTTGTCTCAGCGGGGGAATTGTATACGGCAATTAAGGCAAATTTCCCAACTGAACGGATTCACTTCCATGGAAACAACAAAAGTGAAGAAGAGCTACATATGGCTTTGGATTATGACATTGGCTGTATAGTAGTCGATAATTTTTCAGAGTTGACACTGTTGGAAGAAATTTGTACAAACCGTGAACAAAAAATGAAAATCCTTCTTCGTGTAACACCAGGTATCGAAGCCCATACGCATGATTACATCTTGACAGGGCAAGAAGATTCGAAATTTGGTTTTGATCTTATTAACGGGCAGGCGGAAGGCGCCCTTCGACAAGCACTTCAAAGTGAATTTCTGGAAGTACTGGGATTGCACTGCCATATCGGTTCCCAGATCTTTCAAACGACCGGTTTCCTTCTTGCAGCCCAAAAAATTATCGGCAAGCTGAATGACTGGCATGGCTCGATAGGGTTTCAACCAAAGGTATTGAATCTCGGAGGGGGATTCGGAATTCGGTATACACAAGAGGACGACCCGCTACCGGCATCTCAATATGTAGAAGAAATCGTTACGGAAGTGCAGAACCTGATTGCCGATTCTGATTTAATGATGCCTGAAATCTGGATCGAACCTGGCCGTTCATTAGTCGGAGACGCAGGTGTGACCTTGTACAAGGTCGGTTCTGAAAAGGAAGTGCCTAATGTCCGTAAATATATTGCCGTTGATGGGGGCATGAGTGATAATATACGTCCTGCTCTTTATGAAGCGAAATATGATGCCATTCTTGCAAACCGGCCACTTGATCCTGTAGAAGAGACGGTGTCCATTGCTGGGAAATGCTGCGAAAGCGGTGATATGTTAATTTGGGACTTACCATTGCCAAAAGCCGGACGAGGTGATGTCTTGGCAGTCTTTTGTACAGGGGCATATGGATATTCAATGTCGAATAATTACAATCGGATTCCGAGACCGGCTGTCGTCTTTGCCGAAAATGGAGAAGCCCGATTGGTCATCAAACGCGAAACGTATGAAGATCTTATCCATTTGGATTTGGCCCTACATGAAGCAGCGGTCGTCAATAAAAAATGAAAAAAGGATGGCATTGGCCATCCTTTTTTCATTTGAATCAGCTGAAAAATGATTTGATTGCGTCTATTAAACTACTGAATACTTCTTTCAATTTATCCAAGAATGATTGACCCTCTTCGGACTCAAGAAAATTGGATAGCTTATCTTTAGCTGCAGTAAGCTGATCCCCGACAGCGTTCCAATCGATATTCAATTCTTTTAACTTATTGAATAAATCAATTAGACTTTGAACTTGATCATCATTTAAGGCGATTCCAAGTTCTTTTGCTGAAGACTCGACAACCTCGCGGACCTCTTCAGTATTGGCTGGTGGATTTTCAGCCATTTCCTCTTTTATTTTCGTTACTAGTGCAGAGGCTTCCTCTGTACCGATTTCGTCACCCAATTTAGCTGTTTTCACCATTTCTTCATTCGCTGCCTGTTTCACATCTTCCGGAATCTTCTTGTCGGAGGAGATCTCATAGGCTTTAATGACCCCTGTCAAAGCTGCTGTACCGGAAACGGGTATAGGTGCGGTGACATAAACGGTAGCATCTTTTACTCCAGCAGTTGCCAGTGCATTGATATACATTTCATCTGAGACCCAGTTAATGTTTTTCGACTCCAGTTTAAGTCCAGTACCTTTTTCCTCCAAAGTAATCGCAGAGGATGAAATCGCTTTTGTACCGATCAGCCGGCTAGCGATATAGTCTCCTAAGTATTCATGTTCCTCCGCATTTGTAACCGTCAGTACCTCAACATCATTAGGGGCTTTCATTTCTGACAAAATCATATTTTTTTGTTCATTTGTCAAATTTTCCCCAAGTGTGACGATCATTTCACCAACTGCTGCATCTGCAAAAGCTTTATATGGCAATAATAGACATAATAAAATGGTTATAATGACCCATTTATTCATTTTTTTCATGATAATCCTCCTTAACTTTTCCTGCTGAATTGGAATCTTTCAATAAAAGGGCAGCGCTTTAAATAAAGATTCATAGTATTTGACGAAACAAAGGATAAAAAAGATACATATTTTCCGGAAAATATTTGTATAGCCAAAGATAGCTAAGGTTCTTTCAACGGAGAAAAAGTGATTGCATCCTTGTATTTTATACCTAAGACCACTCTATGAACCTAAGATCACTTTACCAATGTAGTAAAATCGAAGCAAGATTGCAAGGATATTTGTCAGAGTGTGTTAAGTTATAGTAAAATGAATTCGTTATTTAAATATTTGGACCATTCATAAAGGGAGTATGGGATGAGGAAAAGTAATAAAACTCTTTTACTTATGATGCTTATTATCGCTTTGATGTGGGGAATCGTATATTGGCTGTTTATCGCTTAGCACATAGTACATCGATAAATCAAGTGCTGAAAGTGATGTTGAAACGAACGAAGTTTTTATGTATGATGGAAATGTTATATGTGAGGATTATTATTCAAAGCGAATTATTTGAAACAGGTAGATAATAAAAACGTTATTTAGTAACGAGGGATATTATGTTGATTAAGTATAAGAAAAGTTATGAGAAGTTTGCCATGGGATTATTATCTTTCATGCCAAATGAAAAAGAAATAAAAACGCTTCGGAATACGATGAAGAATTATGAAACGGATGAAAATCTACAGCTGTTCTTATGGAAAGATGAAGAGATTACGGGCTTGATCGGAATAGAAGTCTCTCCAAACCACATTGAGATACAACATATATCTGTAAATCCATCCTTTCGGAAACAAGGTATCGGTAAAACGATGGTCAGGGCCATCAAGGAGCAATATCCTGACAAAGAACTAAAAGCAAATGAGTTTACGGAAAGCTTTCTTGACAGGTGTGAAGAAGTCTGAATATGAAAGTTGAATGGAGGACCACCTTTAAGGGCGGTCCTCCATTCTTGTTTTTCGAAGGGATAGCTGACGAGCCCTTTCTGAAATGACATCTGAACGGTCGCGCATTAGATGCTTATCAACTATTGATGAATTAGCCATGTTGCTACCTGCGCCCCATATGTACCCTTCGTGCAAACACATAGATTGGCATTGTTCGATTAACCCTTGATCCGCTATCGGAAGATTTATGCTTTCATATGGCTTTTGGGATAACATTCGTTCATGTGTGTCCTCGAGCATTTTGAACAGTTCTTCTGGATCGAGCCCCAACTTCAGGAGCTCGGCCTTTTTAGTGTGGAGATTTGCCAGGGCTTTAGCCAGGGTCCTTGCAGCCCCTTTTTTGTTTCCCCTGCGGTCATGGTACAGGGCAACCGCAATTTGTATGAGCCCGACCCAATGCGAGTCACGCTCTTTTGGAGCGGTTTCCTTCCAATATTCTTCAAGAATTTCATGACATTCGAAGTAATCCCTTGTCCCATGGAAATGGACAAGGAAAGAAAGGTAGTCTTCCGCGTAATTCAATAGGAGCACCCCTTTTGTTTGATGGAATCTCTAAGTAAGGAAAAAAGCCTTTTCCATAGCTTAACACCCGCCATGTATACTCTCTAAGTTTAGCATAGAATTTTTTCTTGGAAAATAAAGAAAGCCGATTGCAAGGCAATCAGCTTGATTCATCAGTCTTCCATTAACACCAAGAAGCACCGACAATAACTAATAAAATGAACAATACTACGATAAACGCGAATCCGCCGCCGTGTCCAAAACCACCTGCACCCATAATGAGTACCTCCTTTTGTTCTGCTATTCTTACATTTCTAGGTTATGTTGGATTTTAGAATGTGATTGGGCATCGACCCATTTATCGCAAATCCCTTTTAAGAACTTTTCTAAGGTCTGGAAATTATTATTATTGGATAAAGGGCGGCAATCCACTATACTTGATTAGTGCAAGAAATAGGCCTATTATCGGCCAATTAGATTTAAATGGGGTAATTTAATGGGTTATAATATAAAAATTGACGCTTTCGAAGGTCCGATGGATTTACTCCTGCATTTGATTAATCGCCTGGAAATAGACATCTACGATATTCCGATGGCTGATATTACAGATCAATACCTTGGGTACATCCATACTATGCAGCACCTGGAATTGGATGTGGCCAGTGAATATCTGGTGATGGCTGCAACACTGCTTGCCATCAAGAGTAAAATGTTGCTGCCAAAACATGAAGATGAACAATTGGTTGATGAAGATGGGGAAATATTTGAAGAAGATCCACGGGATGAGCTTGTGGAGAAACTATTAGAATATAAAAAGTATAAGTATGCAGCTGAAGAATTTAAAGGGATGGAAGAAGAACGCAGCTTGATGTTCACTAAACCCCCAAGTGATTTATCTGTATATGTTAAAGAAGCGGAAAGTGATAAACAAGAGTTGAACATAAGTCTATACGATATGTTGGGAGCTCTGCAAAAACTGCTGCGAAGGCAAAAAATACAAAAGCCGCTTTATACGAAAGTAACGAAACAAGAGATCTCGATAGAAAAACGAATGGATGAAATCATGATTGAGTTACAATCAATTAAAGGGAAGAAAAGTTTCTTTGAACTGTTTTCGCTTCCGGTTAAAGAGCATATCGTCGTCACTTTTATGGCGGTGCTGGAACTTATGAAACTAAATGAAATCATTGTTGAACAGGAAGATAATTTTTCGGAAATCATGATTGCTGCTAAGGAAGGTGTAGAGCCAGTTGGAAGTTATTAATTGGAAAGGGATTCTTGAGGCATTATTGTTTGCTGCTGGAGATGAAGGACTCTCCGTCAAACAAATTGCCTCTGTCCTTGAAATTACGGAATATCAAGCAACGGACATCGTTGAAAGTTTAAAGGAAGAATATTTATCGGATGTACGCGGGATTCAGGTGATTGAAATAGCGGGTGTTTATCAAATGACGACAAAAAAAGAACACTCGGATTACTTGAAAAGACTGGTGGAAACATCAAACACTCAAGGTTTGTCCCAGGCCGCTTTGGAAACACTCGCAATCATTGCCTATAAGCAGCCGATTACCAGAGCTGAAATTGATGAAATTCGCGGTGTCAAAACGGACCGCCCCATCCATACACTTGTCACTAAAGTCTTAATAAAAGAGGTCGGACGTGCTGAAGGTTCCGGCCGGGCTTATTTATATGGGACAACAAAAGAGTTTTTGGATTACTTCGGCCTGAATTCCATTGATGAATTACCGCCGCTCGCCGATAATTCGGATGATAGCTTTGAAAATGGTGAAGCAGATCTGTTTTTTGAAAAATTTCAGCAAACAATCGAATAACATTTTTCTTTAAATTGTGATAATATAGAAAAAAATGAATGCGGGGGGATTGCGGGTGCAAATTGTAGCATGCAATGGATTTGGCCTTGAAAAAGAAAAGCCAAATTCGCCGGAGGAATTTTTTAACCGATCCGTTATAGAATACATAAAGGATGGAGAAGAAAAGACGCTGAATGTACTGTATCTTCGTTATTTTGATGAGATGGTCACTCGTTGGACTCCTTATCCCGCCAATCCGCTATTCAAAAGTTCTAAGAGAGATATTTATATGGCTGATATCATTGCAATGGTCTGTCTGCTCAAAGACCCGAGCCTGGTTAACCGAAAACGTGTATATATAAATGCAGAAAAAGAGATAGCCGGTTATTTTGAAAATATAGATTTTGAAAAATTGGAGAAAGTGTTTATATCTATTGACCAAGCTAAACCATATGATATAGAATCACATGTTGACTATTATATTCAATCTTAATCATTTTGAGGAGGGTTCACGGTTGGGGAATACATTGGTTAAATCTCAGCTTGAGGATGTAAAAGGCTTTTTGGAAACGACAGTGGCTCAGCTAGAGGAATTTATAAATGAGACGACCTATACTAAGTTGCAAGAGGAAAAAAGCGGGGATGAAACTTATTATAAAGGGATCCTTTCTAGTTTAAGAAGAATGCTTGTAAGTTGTGAAGAGGGCTTGGAGGCTTGCCAAATCGTTCTTAAAAATGATGTTTTTAATAAAGCTGCAGCTGAAAAGACGCTTTATAGGGTTTATCATCAATGTATCGAAGAATACTTTTCCCCAAAATCGGATCGGTGGTTTGAGGACAGCAGATCTGCCTATACAGGAAAAAACTCGATTAAATTTCACCAAAGTGTGCCAGACAGCATAATAACCATTCTGAAGGCCGTGGAAAGTGGATTCCAGACCATGCGTGAAGAATTGGAGTTTTATGAAACGGATTACCGGACGAAAATGTTACAGTCAAGATAAAGGAAACAGCCAGGCTTAATAGGCCTAGCTGTTTTTTTATTTATAAATGGAATCTCCGCTTAATCGAAACATAGAATACTTTGATGATTATGTGCATGAGGGTTAAGAGGAGGTTGAAAGATGTCTGATGTTAGAGATTATGCTAAAGAGGTAAGTGATTGGGTTGATGGAGTCATGGAATATCTTGAGAAGATCGATATCACCGATTCGTCAGTGTTATCAAATATTGAACGGCTTTCCCAGTTGACAAAAGATATGGATGAGGAAGAAATGGATTATGAGGATATGGTCCTGATTGAAGAAGAGATGGCTCGGGTCTATGAAGAAATTGAAGAACTCGCTAGAGAATTCAATATACAGGATAGGCAATCAGTCCCGATTGGGAAGCATACACTTCCGCCGTTACCTTATGCCTATGATGCGTTGGAACCGACGATTTCAAGGGAGATCATGTATCTGCACCATGATAAGCATCATCAAGCATATGTCGATGGGCTGAATAAAGCGGAATTGATGATGAAAAAAGCGAGGGAAACGAAAGATTTCTCCTTGTTGAAACATTGGGAAAAGGAAGCAGCCTTTCATGGGTCAGGCCATTATCTCCATACGCTTTTTTGGGAAGTGATGATTCCAGGAGGAGGCGGACAGCCAAAGGGAGATTTACTTAAACAGATTGAAAAGGATTTTGGAAGCTTTGCAGCTTTTAAAAGTCATTTTAGTGAAGCGGCCAAACAGGTAGAAGGTGTTGGCTGGGCGATATTAGTCTGGGCTCCACGTGCGTGGCGGCTAGAAATACTTCAATCGGAATTGCATATGGTTTTGACCCAGTGGGATACGATTCCAATCCTTGTTCTTGATGTATGGGAACATGCTTATTACCTACAATATAAAAATAATCGGGCAGCCTATGTGGACAAATGGTGGGACGTTGTAAACTGGCCGCAAACGGCCGTAAGGTTCACGGAAGCGAAGAAGCTGATTTGGAAAAAACAATAACTGATAAAATCCAGGAATGTTTAGGGGAACCAATTTGAAGATACGAGCCGTGACGGTTCGTATTTTTTTTGCTGAAATCCTGTATCAAGAATTTTCTAGGGAAAATATGGCAATGATATAAAAGAATCACCTACCCATTTATTTGCAAACGACTATTGATTCTCATTTGGATATTTTTATTTGATTGAAAAGGGGATGGTATCATCTTTCGAAATAATGAGCATGCGTCTTATTTTAAACCTTGAAATAACATCGGAAATGTGTTAAGTATGCTATTTTGAAGTACTATGGGTTTTTAAAAATATTTAATTTATATCAATATAAAAACTGTGACTAATTTGTGAACTTAAAAATTATTAAGGTATATTTATTGACTAGTTTCTATTTAATAATTATTATAAACAGGAGCATATAAAAAAAATAGCTAATTGGAGGAATTTATTATGTCATTGATCAATAAACAAGTAGAAGATTTTAAAGTACAAGCTTACCATGCAGGAGAATTCAAAGAAGTTACACTTGAAGATGTTAAAGGAAAATGGGCAGTATTCTTTTTCTACCCAGCTGACTTCTCATTCGTATGTCCAACTGAATTAGCTGATCTTCAAGATAACTACGAAACATTCAAGGAAATTGGTTGTGAAGTTTACTCAGTATCAACAGATACTCATTTCAGCCACAAAGGATGGGCTGATGCTACTGATACAATCGGTAAAATTCAATATCCAATGCTAGCTGACCCAGCAAACGTTTTATCCCGTCAATTCGGTGTATTGATTGAAGAAGATGGATTGGCTCTACGTGGAACTTTCATTGTAAATCCAGAAGGACAAATTAAAGCATATGAAATTAATGACTTAGGGATTGGCCGTAATGCAGAAGAACTAGTAAGAAAAGTTCAAGCTGCACAATTCGTAGCAGAACACGGAGATAAAGTTTGCCCTGCAAAATGGACTCCAGGTGAAGCTACTCTTGAACCAAGCCTGGACCTTGTAGGTAAACTTTAATTTTTAATGGGATGATCCCTTTCTTCAGTTAAAGGGTATATCCAGCAATTGATTACGATTACTGGGACAATTCGTCCGACAAGATTTAATGACAAAAGGCACTTACCTAAAATAAGTGCCTTTTGTTTGTCAAAATAATCAGTTTAGCAGACATTATCATTCAGCAAGGAGAACAAAAATGAAAAAAATATATGATTTATTAATTATTGGTGGTGGTCCTGCAGGCCTCTCAGCAGGCGTTTATGCAGGAAGAGCTAAATTAAAGACAATTATTCTTGAAAAAGGAACTGGCGGCGGACAAGCTGCAACTACATCGGAAATAGCCAATTATCCTGGTATCCGCCATATATCGGGCCCAAGGTTAGTTGAAGAAATGAAGCTGCAAAATGAAGATTTTGGGGTTGAGTTTGCCAAAGCTGATGTAACGGGCGTGGATTTCTCCGGTGAGGTAAAAGTGGTTAAAACACTTGGTGGGGACTACCATTCCCGCGCGGTCATCATTGCAACGGGTGCTTCTCCAAGAACACTAGGATTTCCAGGTGAAGAGGAATTTACTGGTCGTGGTGTAGCTTATTGTTCAACATGTGATGGCGAATTCTTTGAAGGGTTGGAAGTTTTCGTTATCGGGGCAGGATATGCAGCCGCTGAAGAAGCTATATTCCTGACCCGCTTTGCTACAAAGGTTACAATTATCGCACGTGAATCAAGCTTCTCGTGTGCCCCGTCCATTGTTGATAAGGTAATGGCAAATGATAAGATTGAAGTGAAATTCAATACGGAGATCCTTGGGGTATATGGAGATGGGATGATTCAAAGTGCCCGTTTCATCAATAACGCGACTAAAGAAGAATTTGAGTATAAGGCGAAGGAAGAAGACAGTACGTTTGGAGTATTCGTTTTCATAGGTTATGAGCCGAAAACAGAGATTTTCAATGGCCATATCGAAATGGATCATGCGGGTTACATTCTCACAGATGATGATATGAAGACTAATGTGAATGGTGTATATGCGGCAGGCGACCTAAGGCCAAAATCCTTGCGCCAGATTATCACAGCTGTATCTGACGGTGCGATTGCAGCAACGGATGCCGGTAAATATATTGCAGAAGAAAAAGATCGCTTAGGCATTAAAGATGAACCTGAAGTTGAAAAACCGGCCAAAAAAGAACAGGCCGCTGTCCCAGAAGGAAAGAGCGCTTTATTAAGTGATGCGTTACGTGGCCAATTAAAGGGCATCTTCGGCAAGATGGAGAGTGACGTAACATTGGTGTCCATCGTCGATGAAAGTTTGCCGAAATCAGTCGAATTGCGAGACTTCTTGTTGGATGTTGCTGAATTGGGGGACAAGCTTCATCTTGAGTTATACAACAAGGGGGAAAATAAGGAAATCGAAGAAAAAATCAATGCAGATAAGTTCCCTGTCGTTTCCCTCTTAAATTCGAATGGTGAATACAGTGGCGTCAAATACCACGGTGTACCTGGCGGCCATGAGTTGAATTCCTTCATTTTGGCTATCTATAACCTAGCCGGACCTGGTCAAGCATTGGATTCAGTCGTATTGAATTCAATTAAGGGAATCAGTAAAAAAGCGAACATTAAGGTTATGGTTTCATTGGCATGTCACTACTGTCCAGACGTTGTAGTTGGCGCACAGCGCATTGCGATTGAAAACCCTAACGTTGAAGCTGAAATGGTCGATATAAGCAATTTCCAGGAAATTAAGAAGAAATATAAAGTCATGAGCGTGCCGGCCATGATCATCAATGATGAAGAAGTGGTATTCGGCGCTAAGAAAATTGATGAAATCGCAGCGTTATTAGTATGATAGAACACTAAGTCGATAGGGGAATGTCCTCCTATCGATTTTTTTATGGGAAATGACCCTTGAAAATCAGTAGATATCATGCCGGTTTACATTCTTTTATTCATAACCCTTGTCCTTTTGCATAAACTTGTACAAAAACAAGTAAAGAGACGAGGGGGCACTCATGCGTTTTCCATATAAAGGGTTATCAAGTTTGTGTATCGTCATTCTCCTGTTGTCTTTTATGGCACCTGTACAAAGCGTCAATGCAAATGTAGCTGTAAGTGCCCATAGCGCGATTTTAATGGATGAGGATAGCGGAAGGGTCATTTATGAAGTGAATGCTCATGAAAAGAATCGCATAGCAAGCATTACGAAAATAATGACGGCTATCTTGGCTATTGAATCGGGACAAATGGATGAAAAAGTTAAGGTAAGCAGCAATGCCTTCGGGACGGAGGGATCTTCCCTTTATTTAAAAGTGGGAGAAAAGATTAAGCTCGAAGATTTGGTTTATGGCTTGATGCTTCGCTCAGGTAATGATGCAGCAGTCGCAATCAGTGAAAAGGTTGGTGGAAGCCTGGATGGATTCGTCTGGATGATGAATCAAAAGGCAGAAGAAATCGGGATGAAAAATACACATTTTTCAAATCCACATGGTCTGGATAATACGAAAAACCATTATTCAACCGCATATGATATGGCCATACTTACTCGTTATGCCATGCAAAATGAAACGTATGCAAAGATTGCCGGCACTAAGGAGCACAGGGCGCCTAATTCTACAGAACAATGGGATTATGTATGGAAGAACAAAAATCGCCTGCTTACACAATTATATGAGTATTGCACAGGCGGGAAAACAGGGTATACCAAACTAGCAAAACGTACCTTGGTGACGACGGCAACAAAAAACGAGCATGACCTGATTGCTGTGACATTGAATGGTCCCGATGATTGGAATGATCATATCCAAATGTACGAATCCGCTTTTAAGGATTATAAGCCTACAGAAATTTTACCCGAAGGCATGGTAGAAAATTTGCAAAATAAAATGTATAAAGGGCATGTTTACATTAAAAATGATTTCTCGTATCCACTGACAAAAGAAGAGAGAAAATTGGTCAATGTGAAAATGAAATTATTGAAGCCACAGAAGGTTTGGAAAGATAAAAGGAAAATCCCGGAAGTGGTCGGCAGAGCATCCATCTATCTCGATGGAAAGAAAATAGGAACGCGTTCAATTTTTTATGGGGAATCGAAAGAAAGCTTCAAGCAACAATCATTCCAATCTTCATGGGCTGAGGTATTTGAAGCGGTATTGGGACTCGAACGAAATGGTTAATTACATTTGGGTTGGCATGTTTGTGATAGGTATTGTATTCGGCATGATTAATGGGACGATGGATCAGGTCAATGAAGCTCTTTTTGTCAGCGCAAAGGAAGCGGTCACCCTTTGTCTGGGACTGATGAGCATTCTTGTTTTTTGGCTGGGTTTGATGAAAATAGCGGAGGAATCGGGACTGCTTGATAAACTATCCAGCTTGTTCAGGCCATTCATGAGATGGCTGTTCCCTGAAGTGCCGCCTAATCATCCGGCTATGGGATATATACTTTCGAATATGATGGCAAACACATTCGGTTTGGGGAATGCAGCTACACCTCTTGGCATTAAAGCGATGGAGCAGCTAAAGAAACTGAATGGAGGAAAAGCAACGGTCAGCCGCTCGATGGTCACTTTTTTAGCGATCAATACCTCAAGCGTAACGTTGATTCCAACGACTGTCATTGCGATTCGCATGAATTACGATGCCCAATCCCCGACGGACATCGTTTTTCCAACCATAATAGCTACGGCCATTTCTGCCGTTGGAGGAATCGCGATAGATCGATATTTTTATTACAGGAGAAAGAGGAGCGGGAGGGAATAGGATGTTGCACTGGATGACCACCATTTCAATTTGGATGATACCGATTTTGATCCTCAGTATATTACTGTACGGCACATTGAAAAGAGTCCCCACCTATGAGATGTTCGTCGAGGGGGGGAAAGAAGGGATCAACATGTCCTTTTCCCTTATCCCTTTCCTGGTAGGCATGCTTGTGGCGATTTCAGTATTTAGGGCATCAGGCGCCTTGGATTTCATTGTACAATCACTAAACCCATTGCTTTCCCTTCTTCATTTTCCGTCTGAGGTTTTACCCCTTGCGATTATCCGGCCAATATCAGGAACAGCCGCATTAGGAATGACCAGCGACCTGATATCGGTTTATGGACCGGATTCCTTTGTCGGGCGCTTGGCTGCCACGATTCAGGGAAGTACAGACACCACCTTCTATGTATTGACGGTTTATTTTGGAGCCGTCGGAATCAAAAAAATGGGTGATGCCCTTAAGGTTGGTCTTTTGGCAGACTTGATCGGAATCATAGCCGCCGTTATCGTCGTCACATTAGTATTTGGAATGAATTAAAGGTAAGGAAATGGGCGATTCCATTTCTTTTTTTTTTGCCTTTTTCTTAAACGAACCCGTTATGGATAGCTATCAATTTTTTATATGGTTCGAACATTCATCTTAAAGAAACATTTTTTTGTATGGAAAAATAAGCTATGTTACACTCATTATGGAAACCAACCCATTTAACCGTCACATTATTGATGTAATTATAAAAGAAAAGCTCTTAATCGCGAAAAACCTTTTGTTTTTGCCTCTCTATATGTAATAATTGTATGATTGTGTATGTATCGACAATAACAAACGAATGATTATATTATGGGGTGAAGATAGATGGAACGATTACAAAAGGTGATAGCACATGCTGGACTGGCTTCCCGCCGTAAAGCAGAAGAGTTGATTTTAGAAGGTAAGGTAAAAGTGAACGGCAAAGTAGTGAAGGAATTAGGTGTGAAGGTGGGTCCTAATGATAAGGTTCAGGTTAATGAAGTCCCGCTTGAAAAAGAAGCTCCTGTTTATTTCCTATTCTATAAACCGCGCGGTGTCATTTCGGCAGTTTCTGATGATAAGAATAGAAAAGTCGTAACGGACTATTTCCCTTACATCAATGAACGGATTTATCCAGTTGGCCGCTTGGATTACGATACTTCGGGTTTGTTGATTTTAACCAATGACGGAGAATTTGCAAACACGTTAATGCATCCTAAGCATGAAGTGGATAAAGTGTATGTGGCAAAAGTGAAAGGGATGCCTTTGCGTGAAAGCTTGAAAAAGTTGGATAAAGGTATCAAATTGGAGGATGGTAAGACTGCCCCAGCCAAGACTAGGGTATTGTCCACCGACAAAAAAAGGAAACGGCCATAGTTGAAATCACAATACATGAAGGCCGGAACAGGCAAGTCCGCCGGATGTTTGAAGCAATCGGCCATCCCGTCATAAAATTGAAGAGGGAACAATATGGTTTCTTGACATTGGACGGTTTAACAGCAGGAGATTCCCGTGAGCTGACTCCACATGAAGTTAAATTAATGCGGACTTTAGCAACGACCGAACCAAAACAGCGGAGAATGTAAGAAAGAATTTTTCCTGTATTAATAGGTTGAAACCACTACCCCATTTTTTCCCTGGAGGATTGGGTGGTGGAAAACAACCTGTAAATACCTTTCCTTCATGAATCGGGAAAAGATTTCACAAAACCTTCAGAAATGTAAATAAAATGGACATGGTGTTAAATGGTATAATGGTATGGTTAAATTAGTGTGGCCTTAGGAGGATTTCTATGGATAAAAAGAAGCGACGCCTAATTATCAGGACCATCATTCTCCTGCTTCTAGGTGCAGCTTTAGTGTTTGCCCTTTATACGAACTTCACTAAAGATAAGAATGAAAGTCTGAGTAAAGGATCCGATGCACCCAATTTCGTTTTGACTGATATGGAAGGCAAAGAACATAAACTTTCCGATTACAAGGGAAAAGGCGTCTTCCTGAACTTTTGGGGTACATATTGTAAGCCGTGTGAATATGAAATGCCTTATATGGAAAATCAATATAAGAAATTTAAAGACCAGGGCGTTGAGATATTAGCGGTTAATGTCGGGGAATCTGACTATGCTGTCAATAATTTCATCACAAAGCATGATCTTACCTTTCCTGTCATGATCGATAAAGGTAGGGAAGTGGAAAATGCCTATCGCGTGGATATTTTGCCAGTCACCTTTTTGGTTGATAAAGAGGGGAAAGTGATAGATATCATCACCGGAGCTTTGACAGAAGAGAGCATCCAAAAGCATATGGAGAGAATTAAACCATAATATTGGGGAGTTTTTGACATGAAAGAAGTAAAATGCGATTGTGGTCATGTAAATCCATTTGGCACAAAGATTTGTGGGAAATGTGGGATGGTGCTTGGTAACGAAAAAGAAAACAAGCTAATTGATATGCGATATGAAGGAAGTGCAAGGCGTTCACAAACATATAAAAAAACGGTCATCGATAAAATATGGAACTTCTTTTCTTCCGTTAAGGTAGGGGTGACGCTCATTGTCATTGCCTTGGTCGCTTCAGCTATCGGGACGATTTTACCTCAGGAAATGTATATCCCTTCATCGGCGACGCCTGCAGAGCATTATGAACTGGAGTACGGCTGGTTCGGAAAGGTGTATTATGAACTCGGGTTTCATAATTTGTACAGTTCATGGTGGTATTTGATTATCATAGGCATGCTCGGCATATCACTATTGATTGCCAGTATCGATCGGTTCTTTCCCTTATATCGATCGTTAAAAAAACAAGGGGTCACACGTCATGACGGTTTCATGAAACGTCAGAGGATTTTTGGTGTGACAAAGCTTGAAGATCAAGATGTAAACCTTGAAGAAGTAAAGAATAGGCTAAAAAGGCAGCGATATCATATACGAGAGGAAAACGGTCATATACTTGCCGAAAAGGGTCGTTTTTCACGTTGGGGACCCTATGTAAATCATATTGGACTTATCATTTTCTTAATCGGAGCATTATTGCGTTCTGTCCCTGGGATGTATATTGACAAAGTACTTTGGCTGCGGGAAGGCGAGAGAAAAGAAATCCCGGGTACAAATGGTGAATACTACCTCCAGAATAATGAATTTACCTTAGAGGTATATGACAAAGAAAATGAAGAAGATGAACAATACAGTGCTGCAATAGATAAAACCGGTACGATAGCTAAAACCTATCAATCCGATGTAACGCTCTATGAGCGCAAGGGAGAAACCATACCAGGGGAGAAAGTGGACCTTGATAAGCTTAAAGATTTTAAAATCAAAGTCAATGAACCTCTGAAACATGATCATTATGCCCTCTACCAAGTAGACTATAAACTGGATGAGCTCAGTACGATGTCTTTTAATTTGATAAATAAAGAAACCGAAGAGAAATATGGCAGCTTAAAGGTTGATTTGAATAATCCTGAAAAGAAATACGAGTTGGATGAAGGTTATTCTGTTGATTTGATCAGTTACTTCCCTGATTTCGAGTTCGATGAAAAAGGTGAACCTAGAACGATATCGAAGATTCCGAATAATCCGGCATTTATCTTTAAAATGCATACTCCGGATAAGCCAGAGGGTGAAGTCAGTTTCGTAGCGATTAAAGAGACTGTGGAGCCTTTAGGGGAAAATACATATAAAATGGCCTTTAATGGTGTGGAAACCCAAGATGTCACGGCTTTGACCGTTAGGAAGGATTTAACGCTTTGGATCCTATTCTCTGGTGGAATCATTTTCATGATAGGCGTTGTCCAAGGCTCATATTGGAATCACCGGCGTATATGGATTAAGAGGAAAGATGATGAGATATTAATGGCCGGCCATACAAACAAAAACTGGCACGGCATTAAAAGAGATATAGGACAAGCGATAGAATCAACATCTCTTTGCGAACCAACGGATCAACTTGAGGAGGAGAAATCTTCTAATAAGGGGGAAGTTTTAAATGGCTGAATTAAGCAGTAACTTTTTATATGCAGCTTTCTTATCATATCTGATCGCTACCTTTTTATTTGGGGGATCGATAAAGGATAAACGTGGAGCGGAGGAAAAGAAACAAAACAAATGGGCTAAACTTGGCATTTTCATCACCATTCTCGGTTTCGCTGCGCAAATTGGGTATTTCATCACTAGATGGATTGCTGCTGGCCATGCCCCGGTAAGTAACCTTTTCGAATTTACGACCTTTTTCGGAATGATGCTGGTCGGTGCTTTCATACTAATTTATTTCCTTTATAAAACACCTGCACTTGGGTTATTCGCTTTACCGATTGCGTTATTGATAATTGCATATGCAAGTATGTTCCCTACAGAAATTTCGCCGCTCATTCCTGCTTTGCAGAGCGATTGGCTTCATATTCATGTAACGACCGCAGCGGCAGGACAGTCGATCCTTGCGATAAGTTTCGTTGCAGCCATCATTTATTTAATCAAATTCGTCGATCAGTCACAAGCGAGCAAAAGAACGTTTTGGCTTGAAGTCATCATGTTCACATTAGTCAGTACCATCGGTTTTGTCATCATCACTTCTACTTTTGCCGCCATGGATTATAAGGCGAATTTTGATTGGGTCGATAAAAAAGGTGTGCCAGCTAAGCAAGAATTTAACCTTCCTGCACTTGTAGGTCCCCATGAAGGGGAACTAACCGAGACGGATCGGTTTGAACCACTGGTGAACATGCCTGCCCTGATCAATGCCAAGAAACTGAATACAGTCATTTGGTCAATCGGTATGGGACTAGTCCTGTATGGTCTAATAAGATTGATTGCCCGTAAAAGAGTGGCAGCATTGATTAAGCCGATCGTTAAAAATGTGAATTTGAATTTATTGGACGAGATTAGTTATCGTTCAGTCCTTATCGGTTTTCCGATCTTTACACTCGGTGCCCTCATTTTTGCAATGATCTGGGCTCAAGTGGCCTGGACACGATTCTGGGGCTGGGATCCGAAAGAAGTCTGGGCTCTGATTACTTGGTTGTTTTATGCGGCCTTTTTACATCTGCGCATGTCAAAGGGGTGGCAAGGGGAAAAATCAGCATGGCTTGCCGTCATCGGTTTTGCCATAATGATATTTAACTTGATATTTGTTAATCTTGTTATTGCTGGTTTGCATTCATATGCTTGATTCTGTATTGTAATAATTAGATGAAGGGGGTCTTTTGATAGAAACGTCGAGGGTTGGCTTGTCGATTTTTCTAGAGAATGATCCCTTTTTCCGTCCTCACTTTATATATGATATTTCAGTGAAATACCCACTATGAATTCACAGAGGAAACGGGTGAGGTCTTTTTTTGTGACAATATGGTGAAAGGTCCATAAAAGCCATGCGAAATTGGCTCATTATCGTACTTTGGAAGGAAAAATTATTAGTCAGGGAAGTTTTCATTTTGTAGAATAAATGATAGGAGGCTGATTACATAATGTATAACGCTATTAAAATTCTCGTGGTGGATGATGAGGAAAGAATCCGCCGGCTGTTAAAGATGTATTTGGAAAGAGAAGATTATATAATTGATGAAGCTGAAAATGGAGATGTGGCTTTAACAAAAGCCCTTGAAAATGATTATGATTTAATTTTATTGGATATTATGATGCCTGGTAAAGATGGAATCGAAGTTTGCCGTGAATTAAGGGAGAAGAAGACGACACCTATTATCATGCTGACTGCTAAAGGGGAAGAAGTGAACCGCGTTCAAGGGTTCGAAGTGGGGACCGATGATTATATCGTAAAGCCGTTCAGTCCCCGTGAAGTCGTGTTAAGGGTTAAAGCTTTATTGCGACGCTCCTCAAGCACGGGTTACATGCAGACGGAAACGACGGCAAAAGATGTGATCGTCTTCTCGCATCTAACCATTGATAATGATGCCCACCGTGTACTTGCTGATAACAAAGAGGTTTCATTAACACCAAAAGAATATGAATTATTATATTTCTTAGCTAAATCCCCAGATAAAGTTTTCGATCGGGAGCAATTGTTAAAAGAAGTGTGGCATTATGAATTCTTTGGAGATCTTCGAACTGTTGACACGCATGTTAAACGCTTACGTGAAAAATTAAACCGCATATCCGAAAACGCAGCCAAGATGATTGTCACTGTTTGGGGTGTAGGTTACAAGTTCGAAGTGGTTAATGACTGATGCTGTGGGGCAGTGTCGTAGGGAAGCTATGGGCAACGATCCTATTGCTCGTGTCATTCGTATTAATCGTTTTAACCGTTCTGCTGGTCGAATTCTTTGAGAATTTCCAAATTGAAAATATTGAAAATGATTTAACCAAAACGGCCGAACAAATCATTAAGGTAACAAATGACCATCAGGGATCTAACAATGAGGTTTTACAAATAGCTTCGGAATTAATAGGAAACGAAACGAAAATGATCATTCTAAACGATGACAAAATGATTTTCTCATCCATTGGAGGAGATAAGGAGTTTGAAATCACGCCGGAATCCATTAAGAATGATCCTGAATTGCTCAAGGTTTTTACCGAAAGAAAGACTGTAAAAAAGGAAATGGCGCTATCCCATGATCCGGGTAAAGAGGAATTATCCGCAATCGTTGTTGGGATTCCACTTGAATTGAATGGGGAACAAGATGAAGTTTTCTTATTTCAATCATTGGAGTCCATGGAAGAAACCACAAAATCCACTACACAGTTCATTTTATTGGCAGCGGGCATCGCCATTATTTTGACAACGATTTTTGCTTTCTTTTTATCTACAAGAATCAATGCCCCATTGGTGAAGATGAGGGAAGCCGCACTGGCGATTGCCCGGGGGAAATTTGATACAAAGGTTCCAATCTTGACTCAAGATGAGATCGGTGAGTTGGCCATAGCGTTTAATCAGATGAGGAAGCAGCTGAAATTCAATATGAATGCACTCAGTCAGGAAAAGGAACATCTCTCAAGCATTCTTAGCAGTATGGCTGATGGGGTCATTACCTTCAATAAAGATGGCACAATCCTTGAAACGAATCCGCCAGCGGAAAGGTTTCTCCAATCCTGGTACTTTGAAAAAGGCAATAACCGGGAAGATAACGTGAATGTCCCCTTGGTTTTGATGAATCTTTTTGATGAATCAGAGTCCTTCGATAAGGAGCAAGTCGGGGAAATTACCTTGCAGGGCCGAGATTGGGGATTCATTGTCAGCCCGCTATATACAAATGCCGACAATATTCGGGGAGCGGTGGCTATCATACGGGATATGAGTGATGAAAGACGTATGGACAAACTTAGGACGGATTTCATAGCCAATGTCTCCCATGAATTAAGAACGCCCATTTCAATGCTGCAAGGATATAGTGAAGCGATCGTTGATGATATTGCGGGCAGTGAAGAGGAAAAGGTGGAGATGGCCCGCATCATCTATGATGAGTCTTTGAGAATGGGACGTTTAGTCAATGATCTGCTCGATCTGGCTAAATTGGAATCGGGAAAAATGAACCTTAGCTTTGAACATGTACCAATTTCACCTTATTTAAAGAGGATTACAAGTAAGTTTTCCGGGCTAGCCAAAGAAAAAGGGATTACAATATCAGTCAGTCTTCAAGACAATGAAATTGAATGGCATTTTGATCCTGACCGTATTGAACAGGTTTTGACTAATTTAATTGATAATGCGATTCGTCATACTCCTCCAGGCGGTAACATTGATGTCATTCAGAGGACAAGTGATCGAAGAGGTCTGATCATTGATGTGAGGGACTCTGGATCTGGTATTCCCGAAGAAGATTTACCTTTTGTATTTGAGAGGTTTTATAAAGCGGATAAGGCAAGGACCCGCGGCCGATCAGGTACCGGATTGGGTTTGGCCATCGTAAAAAATATAATCAATGCCCATGATGGCTACATTTCGGTAAACAGTTTACCTAATAAAGGGACAACGTTCAGTTTTATCCTGCCTCGAATTATGGAAAATGCCGATTGAATGACGGACAGCTTTCCAAAAAAATCTTGTTTCATAGGGAACTGTGAAGACAAAGGCAATTGGATTCATTTCCAACTTGTCTTTGTTTTTTTTAGCGAACAAGATAAGAAGTTCCGGACATGTGGAAATTGACGGAATTTTATATTAAGATTAAAGCCGAAGTATGTAACTTTTATTGAGGAATGACGACTATATTTATGAACGGATGTGGGGAAATGATGGATTCCGTTTTCCACGATCTATATGAAAAATATCATCAGGAAGTTTATCAATTCATTTTTTATATGACTAAAAATCGAGAAACGGCAGAGGACCTTGTTCAGGAGGTCTATATCCGGGTTATGAAGGCTTATGAACGCTTCGAAGGAAAAAGCAGTGAAAAAACGTGGATTTATTCGATTGCCAGAAATGTGACGATTGATTATTTTCGGAAACAAAAAGGGTGGAAAGACAAAATCTTTCCTAACTTTGATTGGGATAGGCAATTGATTAAAGATACTCAGCCCATTCCAGAAGAAGTGGCCATCATGAACGATGATATCCAAGATATTTATCAATGTTTAAACAGATGTACCGTCGATCAAAGATCTGTCATCATTTTAAGGTACATTCAGGGCATGTCCATTACGGAAACTGCAGAAATATTAAATTGGAGTGAAAGTAAGGTGAAAACGACCCAGCACCGTGCTTTAAAGGCAATCAAAAAATTGATGGAAGATTTATCAGGAAAGGAGGGCCACCGCAATGAGAAGATCCCGTTGGAAAGAAAACGAAATTGAAGACATGCTACGCGGGCTTCCGAAATTAAAAGATGACCGAACCAAAGCAGAGGTGTATGCGAGAATACATGATAAAAAAAGAAAGAAACACTGGATACCTCTAATTGCGGGTGTGGCCTCCTTATTCTTAATGGTTGTTTTGGCGTCATCGTTAATTATTGGAAACAAGGGAACTACAAGGGAAGAGGACAGCAGCGGTAATGGGAAATTATCCATATCCGAAAATAAGGAAATGGCAGATCAGGAACGGCAAAATGCAAATATCAAAGAAAATACCTCAGAAGATAAACAGGGTAATCAAGAGTTTTTGAGTAAGCAAGCGGAGATTGAATCTAAAGACGAGGTTTCAGAAATAGAACCTCTAACAGGGGAAAAGGAAAAAACTTTTGCACATGCGATTTATCAAGACGACCTTAAAAATGCATCGGTCATTACCATGGGCGTACCTGATGATCAAATGAATTTCATCGTTCCCATATCAATTAAACTCAAACATTATGACAAAGCGGATACACTGAATCGGTTAACGAATCAAATGTCCAATATCGATGAAGAGCAATATGGGCTATCTGACTATTTTCCGCTTGATATAAAGATTAACCAAGGAAACGATATGACCACTGCTCATATTGAGTTTCGAGAAAACAGCCGATTATTGAAAGAGGATACACTTTTTCTCCATTCGATGGAAGAAACGCTTTCCTATAATGATATAGAGAAGATGACTTTTTCTACAGGTGGTAAGCAAGGGGCAATGTTTGCCAATAAGGGATTTTTAAAGGAGGCGGATATACCTCATCAACAAAAACGCACATACCTACTTTACCAAAGAGATGAATCCTCTCCAAGGTTCCTAGTTCCAAGCAATATGGATTATCGGGACATTGAAGAGGCACTTCAAGCTGGAAAAGGGGAGCCGGACATGGAGGGGATTTCACCTGCAATCCCGGATGACCTTAAATGGGAAAGTATACGTTCAAAAGGAGATCTTGTGTCCATTCAATTGTCAGATCAAGCAGCTATAGAAAATAGTGAGGAATCCCTTCAAGCTTTAGAAGCCATACTCTTCATTGCTAAGGATTTTGGTTTTGAAAAAGTGAAGTTTGAAAATGCACCAATTGAAGAGGTCGGCCAGTTGAATTTAACTGAAGACATATGGGTGCCCAAAGCACCGAACCTAGTGAATTGATGCAGGGGACGGGCTAAATGATGGAGGGGTGCTCTATACATTTAAAAAAAGTGCCCGCGCTGACGGGCACTTTTTTCTTCTTATAATGAAATACGGGCCATGAATGTAATTTCTTCTGTTTCCATTAAAAATTGTTTCATGTTGTCTGCCAATGGTTCATCAAAGCTTAAAACCATGATTGCTTCCCCACCAGCTTCTTTTCGGCCTACCTGCATGGTGGCGATATTCACTCCGTGATCACCAAGAACCTTACCTACGTTACCGATTACACCAGGTTTATCGGTATGCTGGATATAAAGTAAATTCGATTCCGGATGAAAGTCGATTTTGAAACCATTCAAGCTTACAATTCGAGAACCGTAATTTTCGATATAAGTTCCACTTATTGTTAATTCGCGGTTGTCACCTTTTATTTTAAGGCTGATCAAGTTAGAGTATCCTAAAGAGTCCGTTGAGATTTTTTCACCAACTGTAATGCCACGCTCTTTTGCGACCAGCAAGGCATTCACCTCATTGACTGATGCATCAACCCTTGATTTGAAGAAGCCTGAGATTAGACTTTTTGTCAGAATCGCTGTATCGAAGTCCAATGACTCTCCTGCATACGTAACGGAGATTTCCTGAATCCCTTCATTCATGCACTGAGAAGCAATGGATCCCATTTGCTGAACAAGTTGATAGAATGGCTGTACCTTTTCAAACACTTCTTTAGAAATCGCTGGAAGGTTGATTGAACTGGAAACTGGATTTCCTTCGAAATAGGTCAAAACTTCTTGGGCAACCTGTACGGCTACATTTAATTGGGCCTCTTTCGTAGATGCACCTAGATGAGGTGTAGCAATGACGCTATCCAATTCAAGCAGTTTATGGCCAAGTGGAGGTTCTTCCACGAAAACATCCAGCGCCGCCCCTGCAACATGTCCTTCAACTATCATTTCATATAAATCATCTTCGTCTAGAATTCCACCACGTGCGCAGTTCAGTACATAAACTCCTTTTTTACAGGTAAGCAGTTTTTCTTTATTGATTAAACCTCTAGTTTCATTCGTTAGTGGAGTATGTACAGTAATGATATCTGCTTTAGGAAGCAATTCATTTAACGGCAGGGACGTTACGGCCATTTTCTTTGCACGATCAGCAGTCAGGAACGGATCATAGACAATTACATCCATCCCAAACACTTTAGCACGTTTGGCAATTTCCCCTCCGATACGTCCAAATCCAACTATACCTAATACTTTGCCGCGAAGTTCCGTTCCAGTATATGAAGAACGTTTCCATTCCCCATTCTTCAGTGAAGCATAAGCTTGCGGAATATGGCGCATTAAAGAAGCCATCATGGCAAATGTATGTTCTGCAGTTGAAATGGTATTGCCGTCAGGAGCATTAACCACGACAATCCCACGTTTTGTCGCAGCGGGGATGTCTATGTTATCGACGCCGACACCAGCGCGTGCTATAATTTTCAACTGCGGCATACGGTTCATTAAATCTTCCGTAACCTTCGTTGCACTTCTTACAAGTATTGCATCAATCTGATCAAGTTCGTTTTCCGCTTCCTCTACTGTCTTCTGAATAAGGTGAATATTGGAAGCCTCTGATAGCGGTCCGAGTCCTTCTGGTTTGATGGCATCTGCTACTAAAATCCGATACACGTCTAAACACCTTCCTAGGGAAAAGAATTATCTTAAATTTCAGTTAATTTTACAATTTAAATGCCAATTGTGTCAATTTGGCTTCACTGATTGTAAGCGCTTAAAACAATAATTACATTTGGATCGTATGTTTAATGCCGCACTATTAATGGCTTCAACATCGATTGCCTTAAAAGAAAAAATATTTTCATTATTATAATTTTGTGTATCCGATTTTTCTTTTAAGTGATTTATAGTCCTAAATGTATCAACTGAGAAAAAATGCTATCACAAAAAAGGAATTTCGGATATAATGGGAAAGATAAAACAAAATTTTATAGGTCTATCTTCGGGGCGGGGTGTAATTCCCCACCGGCGGTGATGAAGGAAATTCTCTTCTAAGCCCGCGAGCCTTATGGGCAGGATTTGGTGTGATTCCAAAGCCGACAGTATAGTCTGGATGGGAGAAGATGGAGGTTCCTGAGTGCGTTTCAACAGTTATTTGCTGAACGTTTGTTTGATGTAACCTTTAATTTATCCCTTTAATTCTATTGGAATTAAAGGTTTTTTATTGAGCATCAACATGATTAAGGAACCCTAACCTCTTTTTCAGGTAGATCGGAAAAGAAGGAGAGAGAACTATGAAAAAGAACAAAGTGAAAAAAACGGTCACACTGGCCATGATGGGAAGCATTTCTTATTTATTGATGCTTTTAAATTTTCCGTTCCCAGGATTTCCACCTTTTCTGAGTGTTGATTTTAGCGACATACCAGCACTGATGGCGGCATTGATTTTCGGACCGATGGCCGGGATTCTAGTTGAATTCCTTAAAAACCTATTGGATTTTGTCATGACAGGGACCTTGACTGCTGTACCAGTGGGACATATCGCTAACTTCATTGCGGGAATATTGTTCGTCTTGCCGACTTATTATGTATTTAATAAAATCAATTCAAAAAAAGGGATGACGTTCGCTTTACTTGCGGGTACAGTTTCCATGGCGGTATTTATGAGCGTTTTAAACTATTTTGTCTTTTTACCGGCTTATACCTTCTTTATGGGATGGGATGCAATGTCGGCACCCGAGTCGAGAAAGTTCGTCACGACGGCAATCTTGCCTTTCAACGTTATTAAAGGCGTGCTCATCACATCTGTATTCATGTTATTGTTCATTAAATTACAGACATGGATCAATAAGCAATCATTATATAAAAATGCTTAACGGCATTGACGATAGAAATATAAAAAAACAACCGGATATCCTTATCCGGTTGTTTTTTTATGTCTTTGGTATGGGAATATGTAAGCGACATTGGCCAAAAGAAAAAGCCATTCTCGATTGAAAATGGCTTGTACCTTTATTCGAATTTTAGTGCATCCCCGTCAAATGCCTCGTCAGCAACTTTAATAGAATCCGTTGGACATCCTTCAAATGCATCCATCATATCATCTATTAGTACATCTGGAATTTCAACGATTCCCTCATTATCGTCAAGGGTAACAAATGCAATCCCTTCGTCATCATAATCATATATATCTGGTGCTGCTGCTCCACAAGCACCACAAGCGATGCATGTTTCTTTATCCACAATAGTAAATTTAGCCATGAATATAACCCCTCCTAAGTTGATTAACAACTGATAATCTTTTTATTTCAGATTATTATCTCTTTCTTATTGTAAGACCGAATGCCAAACTTTTCAATAGAAATTGTATTGATAATAACTATCATGTAGTAGAATGTCAACGAAAAACATCGTAATAATTAACTTGGGTCCTACCATGGTTCGTCATTTAGTCACATAATTTTCCTTGTATTCATCAATAATAACGGCGATTTTTGCAGATATTTGTTACAATGGGTTTATTGGTTAAATGAAACAAGGATGTGAGTCCCATGAATAATTATCTACAGGCAATCATTCTATATGCGATAAAAAAATTTCAAGGCGAACGTTCCATTTATGCTATATACCATATGCTACAGGGAAAGAAGTCGTCACAAACAATCCAGGATGCCCATTTATTCGGGTTAACGAATATATTTGGGACAATACCTCGATTTACCCGTCAGCAATTGAATCAAAACATTGAACAGTTCCTTAAGCATGACTACATTAATTTAACGGATAAATCAGATGCATATGAAATTAGTCTGCAAGGAGAGGGAATGTTAGTCGATTACTTTAATAATAATCCTTTTCCGACGTATATAAATGGTTGGAAGTATCACAATATCACCCCGGTTTTCTGGGGAAGGTTAAACTTGCTCATTCAAACCATATCCCATATTGTCCACAATGAAAGACGTTTTTATCCGATACAACGAAATCCGAAAATCCAATATTTCGTGAAGGAATTCTTACATGCCAATCGTCAGGACCGAGTGTTGATTGCTCAACATCTATATGAAGAACTGATTTCCCTTTTAGAAAGTCAAAGTGATTTGAAACGAGACATTTTCATTTTGAAATTAACTGGGGTAAATAGGATTGGGCTTACGTTTGAACAGATTGCCAAAAGGAAAGATGTAGAAGAACAATATGTTCGCTTTACATTTCTTGACTCGTTGCATCAAATGCTTTCAGAAATGGATACGGGAACGGGAACGGAATACCCCCTTTTGTCCTCGTTAACCAATGATTGGCAAAAGAGTGAGAATCCTCATTTGACACAATCTACACAGACTACTTTACGGTACATACAGGCAGGGAAAAACCTGGGGGAAATAGCTGAAATCCGCCGATTGAAAGTCAACACCATTGAAGATCACCTCGTTGAAATTGTCCTATCGGATAAAGGTTTTCCAATATCCGATTATGTGTCTATCGAGGATGAGAGAGAAATTGCTGCTGCTATTAAGGAAATTGGTACGAAAAAGCTTAAAGCAATCAAGAATATGGTCGATAATAAACAGATAAGCTTTTTCCAAATACGGCTTGTACTTGCGAAATTAGGTGATGGATGATGAATATAGAACGAGTCCTCAAAGAAAAATTCGGATTTGATGAATTCCGTCCCGGACAAAAAGAAGTGGTTGAATCATTGATGTCCGGCCGTCATACTTTAGCGATGCTGCCAACCGGATCCGGTAAATCATTATGTTACCAGTTGCCGGCCTATCTTTTGAATAAGACTGTCCTAATTGTCTCCCCATTATTATCATTAATGCAGGATCAGGCAGATCAGCTCAAGATGAGTGGCGAAAAAAGTGTTTTGACCCTCAATTCTTTTTTGAATCTAAATCAAAAAAGGAAAGCTTTCGACCGGTTACATAGTTATCGTTTTATCTTTTTATCTCCTGAAATGCTGAGCCTGGAGACTGTGATAAAATCCTTGAAATCCATAGAAATAGGTCTATTCGTCATCGATGAAGCACACTGCATCTCACAATGGGGATATGATTTCCGACCGGATTATTTGAATTTAGGAGAAGTGAGGCGTGAATTGAACAATCCATTGACTCTTGCCCTGACAGCAACTGCAACCACTGAAGTCAGAAGGGATATCATTGGTAAACTCAACATTGGACAAGCCAAGGAAACCGTCTCATCTGTTGACCGCGATAATATTGCAATAATTGTAGAGCGCAAGTTCAGCTACGAAGAGAAACTATCCCGTGTACTGGAGCTTGTCAGGAAATTTACAGGTAGCGGAATTATTTATTTTTCCTCTAAAAAATTGGCGGAATCGGTCACTGGGTTTTTACAGGAAAACGGGATTGAGAGCGTCAATTATTATCACGGTGGCATGGAACAGGAACAAAGGATGCTCATTCAGCAGCAATTCATTTCCAGTCAGTTGAAAATTATATGTGCAACGAGTGCTTTTGGCATGGGTGTAAATAAATCCGATGTCAGGTACGTTATCCATTTTCATATGCCATCCACGATGGAAGCTTATCTTCAGGAGATAGGCAGGGCGGGACGAGATAGGAAGCAAAGTGTGGCTGTCTTATTATATAGTGACGGGGATGAAGGGCTTCCCCTGCATCTGATGGAGCAACAGTTGCCTACGGATATGCAAATCGATGGTGTTTGCTCTTTCCTTAATGCTTCACAACAGATTCCGGCGAATTTGACCCTATCAGAAAAAGAACAGCTGTCTCAATCTTTTTCGTTGAACGAAATCCAGCTTCGTTTTTTTACCCAGTTCATTACAGGAAATAAAGATCCTTTATATCAAGTGGCAGAGATGAAAGAGTATTGTCAAAAGAGGAAATCCGGGAATCAAGAAAAGCTTAATAATTTCCTTATTTGGATACAAGCAAACGAATGTCGCCGTTCAGGAATATTGGACTATTTTGAAGAAAAGCAGCGGGAAGTGAACCCCATTTGCTGTGATATCTGTGGTATGGATGCCGAGAAAATGGCTGATGTATGGCCGGAAGTCAAGGTGGATCCGGTTAATTCCTATTCAACGTGGAAAGAGGAATTGGCTTTTATCTTATTAAAGAAGGAAAATGGGAAATGAAAAATAAGCAAGCTGAAATAATTAAACAACTAACAGATAAACAGTTGCTAAATAATTTGTTTCTTACACAAATTATTCTCTTAACGTTATCCATTTTTTTAGGTATTATTTTATTTAAAGACCGTTCTGCTTTTTTCGACTTATTTATCTTTGATGACCTGAACATTTTGCTGATTGGAATTCCCGCTGGAGTCATTGTCGTGTTGTTTGACATTTTCTTTATGAAAGTGACACCACCTTCCTATCAGGATGATGGTGGTATTAACGAACGCATTTTCAGTAATTTGTCATACCCGATGATTTTTGTCGTTGCTTTAGTGGTAGCGATAAGTGAAGAGTTATTATTTCGTGGAGTGTTGCAAACACATTTTGGCTTGCTTCTTACGAGCCTCATTTTTGCAGCTGTTCATTATCGTTACCTTTTTAATTGGTTTTTATTTTTAAATGTTTTGGTTTTGAGCTTCTTTATCGGTTTTCTCTTTGAAATGACCAATAATATCCTGGTGACGATTACGGCACACTTTTTGATTGACTTTATCCTGGGTATTTTAATCAAGAGCAAAAAGCAAAGAGGGTTGAGCAAGAAAGGGGGTGACTTTAATGAGTCGAGTGCAGAAGAGTGAAAAGGAAAACGATCAGGCTGGTGAACTTCGTTCGCGAATTGAACGTCATAAGGCTAAGTCATCATTGCCCAAGCGCAGCAAAGTTCACCAGAATAAAAAGAAAAAAAGTAAAGTGAAGATTAAGTTTCCAATGATACAATTATTAGCATTGTTTTTTATTTTGCTTCCAATTGGATTTTACAGCCTTTATACATATTTTCAGGAAAAACCTTTCCCTGTACATGATCCAAAAAGTGACCCAGTCGTCTTTGAAGAAAATAAGGAAGATAAAGAAGCGATCCCTACTACAGCAACGGCAGAGGATTTAAAGGAAAAGAAAGAAAAAGAAGTAGCTGAGGCTAAAGCTAAAGCAGAGGAAGAAGAAAAGAGAAAAGCCGAAGAAAAAGCTAAAGCACAGCAAGAGGCCGAAGAAAAAGCTAAAGCACAGCAAGAGGCCGAAGAAAAAGCCAAAGCACAGCAAGAGGCCGAAGAAAAAGCTAAAGCACAGCAAGAGGCCGAAGAAAAAGCTAAAGCACAGCAAGAAGCCGAAGAAAAAGCCAAATCACAGCAAATAGCTGACGAAAAAGCAAAGGCTGAAGCGGCAGAAAAGAAAAGGGCAGCCGAAAGAGTTCAAGCGGCGAAATCGGATAAAGAGGAATACAAGGTTGTCTTACATACTGTTCAAGGTGAGGAAACATTATTCCGCATTTCCATGAATTACTACAAATCACAGGAAGGCATTGCTCTGATCAGGGAGTGGAATGGTCTGAATGGCAATGAAATTTCCAGGGGTCAGGTTTTGAAAATTCCGATCAAGAAATAATGATGGCACCTTTAAAACCCTCAAGTCCTTCTATTTCAAAACAAAAAAGACTTTAGGCAAAAGGAGTTCTACCTTAATGTTAAAACAAAGTTGATTGGAACGGAAGGTACGAGACTCCCTTGGACGCGGAAAGCGAGTGCCTGAAGTGGAAATTAACATTCAAATTTTAAAAACCTAAAAAAACTGGAGACAAACTCAATTATTATCGAGTTTGTCTCCAGTCTGACCCTGTCTTTATAGGCAGGGTATTTTTAATATTGTTCAACTTGGTTCAGTATGAAGCCAAACATGACAGGTACTTTATCATTTTTTCCACTACTCTTTCATATCATGATTTGAAAGAGTAGAGGAGGAAATGCGATGGAATCTACAATCATTTTATTGGATGAAAAAACGGATCAAGCAACTAAACAAATGCTGCAGAATGTCGTGGATCGAAAAAAAAAGTTCGAGGCTCTTAAAAGGAAACACCTTCAAAGCTTATGGGCAACCATGATTGTTGCTACCCTTTTTTTGGTTTATCTTTATTTATATATCGTTGTACCTTATTCTTATTCCTTTTTCAGTATGTTTAGTGTTTTCGTCGACCATTTTAGCCATTTCCTTTTTTTGGCGGCAGCAATAGGGCTATATGGATATATGATATTAATTAAAAAAAAGCTGGATAAAGCAGAAAAGGAGTTTCAGTTGCTTCGCTGTGAAATTATTAATAAAAGTAAGCAGTTATGGGAAAAAGAGGAAGAATGGAAAAGTCGCCATAAGGTTTTTGAAATGATGAAGAAGAATTATGATATTAACTTATATCATGAAAATAAATGAATGATCGCGTTAAATCATATTTAATTGCGAGTAATATGGTTTTATGGTTATATGAAGGTAACTCTTGGGATTAGGATGGAAAGAAGGTTTACGAAAGATGTTATTGGTATCTGGATTATTTTTAGTCATCATTCTGCTGGTATTTGCCACGATTATTTACATGTGGCGTATGGCCAAGCAAGATAGGTTGATTTTTCAAGACTTATTTTTCAATGACTTTCCTGAAGGGTTTGGCGATGTTCGGATTTTTTTCATATCTGATCTTCATCGACGGATCATATCGGATAGATTAATTGAGGGAGCACGTGACAAGGCTGATCTGGTGATCATCGGCGGGGACATAAGGGAAAACGGGGTTCCCTTGGAACGTGTGGAAAAAAATATATTGAAATTAAAAGAACTTGGCCCCCTTTATTTTGTTTGGGGAAATAATGATTATGAAGGGGATTTCCATGAGCTTGATGCAACCCTTTTGAAACATGGAGTGAAAATCCTTGATAATACAGCTGTTTCTTTTGAGTCTCAAAATGGCAGCAAAATCGCTCTTCTGGGCATTGATGATATAACGGAAGAACGAGATAGGCTCGATCTTGCGTTGTCGGATTGCGGGAATGAAGCTTTTCGGATTTTGGTGAGTCATAACCCATTGGTTAAGAAACAATTGACTCCGGAACACCATATAAGTCTCGTTCTGTCAGGTCACACCCATGGAGGGCAGATTCGCATATTCGGATTCGGTCCCTATCAGATCGGCAGCATAAAAAAAGAGGGGGACTGTTTGTATATGACGAGTAATGGCTATGGGACAAGTACAGTGCCTTTAAGGCTTGAAGCAAAGCCGGAAACGCACTTATTCACCCTGAAAAGGGGGGCATGCACTAAAATAGGCGAAGCGGTGGAGCAGACCTATTAAGCTGCTTTTAATCGAGCCTATCGAGATTTTACAGACTTAAAAAAATCCACTATAATTTCAACAATTGATCGTACAGTTATTGGAGGCCTTGTAAAACCATGCAAGAAGGTAAATATAATATAAAGGCAGTTTCAAAACTGCTAGACATTCAGCCAGGAACCCTAAGGGCGTGGGAAAGGCGCTATAAATTTATCGAACCTGTCAGGAATGAATCAGGGCACCGGCTGTATACAGAAAAACATCTGCAAATCCTTAAATGGCTCATCAATAAAACAGAGCAAGGTTTTACGATAAGCCAAGCCGTTTCGCTACTTGAAAGTACAGGCTATCTGGCGACTGGAGTTCCTGAAACGAACCGTAAGGATGAACAAACGACTAAGTTATCGGATGAATTAATTGAAGCTCTATTAAATTTCAATGAAAATAAAGCCCATATGCTGATAAGCCAAGCATTCAGTATGTATACAATCGAACATACCATAGTTGATCTACTCGGTTCAATATTGGTTCAGATAGGGGATAAGTGGGAAAGGGGGGAAATTACTTCCGCTCATGAACACTTTGCGTCGAACATCTTAAAATCCAGGATCAGCTCAGTCATGCATACGATTCCGACTAACGGTTTTCTTCCGAAAGCCCTAACCGTTTGCGCCCCTGGTGAAAAACATGAATTCGGACTGTTGGTCTTTACTATTTTTTTGAAGCGGAAAGGATATGAAACCATTTATTTGGGAGAATCCATCGCGGATAAGGATCTTTTTACCGTTTTAAACATCATAAGACCCTCTTACTTATTCATGTCATGTTCACTAAAAGAGAATCTCGATGGAACATTTAGGCTGGTTGAGGAGTTAATGAAGGATTTCCCGGATTTGAAGGTGGGTCTTGGAGGTGCGGCGCTGAGCCTTATATCCGAAGAGAACCGTACTGCCTTCAGCGGAGTTTTGATGGGGGACACGCAATCGAAATGGGAAGAATGGCTGAAAGGTTAGCGATCGGCTTTGGAGAAATAATGGATATGCACCCTGCGACCAAGGCTTCATATGATGTATGAAGATGGTAACCAGGGGGCATTTTTTTATGAAGCTGGAGCGATTAACTAATAATAAAATCAAGATTTTTTTGACCCTTGATGATTTGATTGATAGAGGTATTACAAAAGAAGATATTTTAGGGAATTCCTTTAAGGTCCACAAGTTATTCCAGGATATGGTTGAAGAAGCGTGCGAAGAACTCAGCTTTAAAATGAGTGGTTCCATTGCAATCGAAATTTTTTCCCTACCTGCACAGGGATTGATAATCATCGTAACAAAGGACGAAGAGGAACTATTGACAGACGAAGAGGAATTCTTGGATTTGCAGGTGAAAATTGATGACTTCCCCCATATTCTGTATGTTTTCAATGACTTTGAAGATATCGTCCAATTATCTCATCGATTGTCTTTGCAAGGTTCGCTTAAAAGTACTCTTTATCATTATGAGGGAAGATACTATTTACTTATCGAAAATGTTAAAGACACGACCTATGACACGGTCATCTCTTTAGCGGCTGAGTATGGCCATGCATCAACATTGACACTTTGCCGCATCAATGAATATGGAACATGCATAATCCAGAATGAAGCGATACATGTTTTGATCACACACTTCAGTTAGCTGCAATACGAATGAGACAAGGCAACCACATAATGGAAAAACAATGCGGTTTGCCTTATCTGTCTCACCTTTTTGGCCGGAGAAGATGTACGGTAAAATAGTAAGAAAACAGTTGATATGATAACGTTTTCATTTTTAGAATATTTCCAACTTTTAAATTCCCATTTTTACTCTTGCATAAATATATCGAAGGTGTATACTAGCACATGAAGAGGACTATTTGTACATTATAATTTTATATATGGATGAGATTTTCTAGGAGGTACTTTTAATGGAATCGGCAAAAGGCAATAGCCATGTAAATGAAGAAGAAAAACACGACGTACTGAGGTCTACCCAAACTGTAATACATAAAGCTTTGGATAAGCTGGGTTACCCGGAAGAAGTTTATGAGCTTTTGAAGGAACCATTGCGTTTATTAACGGTGAAGATGCCAATCCGCATGGATGATGGGTCAGTTAAAATTTTCACGGGTTACCGTGCACAGCATAATGATGCTGTTGGGCCTACAAAAGGTGGTATCCGTTTTCACCCTAATGTAACGGAACGTGAAGTGAAAGCATTATCCATTTGGATGAGTTTAAAATGCGGCATCGTTGATTTACCATATGGCGGGGGTAAAGGCGGTATCGTTTGTGATCCTCGTAATATGTCCTTCCGTGAGTTGGAAAGGCTAAGCCGGGGCTATGTTCGCGCAATTAGCCAAATCGTGGGGCCGACTAAAGATATCCCGGCACCTGATGTATTTACAAATTCTCAGATCATGGCTTGGATGATGGATGAATACAGCCGTATGGATGAATTCAACTCACCAGGATTCATTACGGGTAAACCGCTTGTACTTGGTGGTTCTCATGGCCGTGAATCAGCAACTGCCAAGGGTGTAACGATTTGTATCAATGAAGCTGCCAAGAAACGGGGCATTGATATTAAAGGGGCACGGGTCGTCATTCAAGGTTTTGGTAACGCAGGTAGTTTCTTAGCTAAATTCATGCATGACGCAGGTGCTAAAGTTATTGGTATTTCAGATGCCTATGGTGCTCTACATGATCCTGAAGGACTGGATATCGATTATCTTCTCGATAGGAGAGATAGTTTCGGAACCGTAACGAAATTGTTTAAAAGCACAATTTCAAATAAAGAATTGCTTGAATTGGATTGTGATATTTTAGTTCCGGCTGCAATTGAAAACCAGATCACTGAAGAAAATGCTGCTGATATTAAAGCAGCGATCGTTGTCGAGGCGGCAAACGGACCTACAACAATTGAAGCGACACAAATCCTAACGGATCGTGGAATCCTTCTTGTTCCAGATGTCCTCGCTTCTGCTGGTGGAGTAACGGTTTCTTACTTCGAGTGGGTACAAAATAATCAAGGATATTATTGGTCTGAAGAAGAAGTGGATGAAAAGCTGGAAAAAATCCTTGTGAAATCTTTTAATAATATTTATGAACTTGCACAATCCAGACGTGTTGATATGCGACTTGCGGCTTATATGATTGGCGTAAGGAAAATGGCTGAAGCTTCACGCTTCCGTGGTTGGATCTAAAAGATTCAAATTCTTGTATTGATTATAGTGAAAATCATGTTGATTGCTTTATCATTGAAATGATTTGTAAAAACTCCTATCATGTATTGATAGGAGTTTTTATTTTTAGACGAACGAATTACATAGTGCATGGAAAGGCAGTGGAGTATAGATGAATGTTGAAGAAGTCATTATCATAGGTGGGGGCCCTTGTGGATTGGCTGCTGCGATCGCTCTTAAAGAAGTGGGAATTCAGTCCCTGATCATTGAAAAAGGTAATGTGGTGGATTCCATTTACCGTTATCCAACACACCAAACATTTTTCAGTTCAAGCGAAAAACTGGAGATTGGTGATACCGCATTTATTATCGAAAATCGTAAGCCGGTCCGTAATCAAGCGCTAGCCTATTATAGGGAAGTAGTCAAAAGGAAAGAATTGCGAATCAATAAATTCGAAAAAGTGGAAAAAGTGGAAAAACGTGAAGATGGGAAATTTTTAGTCAAGACATCAAAAGGTGACTATACAGCTCTACATGTGATCGTATCGACCGGATACTATGATCATCCAAACTATATGTGCATTCCGGGCGAACAGCTTCCTAAAGTGTTTCATTACTTCAAGGAGGGCCACCCCTACTTTAATTGTGATGTTGCCGTCATCGGTGGTAAAAACTCAAGTGTGGATGCGGCTCTGGAATTGGTCAAATCTGGCGCAAGGGTTACAGTCCTTTATAGAGGATCGGAGTACTCTTCAAGTATCAAACCATGGATTCTCCCGGAATTTGAATCATTAGTCCGCAATGGAACGATTATGATGGAGTTTAATGCGAATTTGGATAAGATAACTGAAGATAGTGTCATATATCATGTAGGTGAAGAGGAAAAAGTTATTAAAAATGATTTTGTGTTTGCCATGACGGGTTACCATCCTGACCATTCCTTTTTGGCTTCAATGGGCATAAATATTGATAAGGAAACTGGAAGGCCTTCATATAACGAGGAAACGATGGAGACGAATGTTAAAGGTCTTTATATTGCAGGAGTTCTGGCAGCCGGAAATAATGCGAATGAAATCTTCATCGAAAATGGCAGGTTCCATGGTGGTTTGATTGCCTATCATTTGGCTGTTAAAGAAAAGTGAATTAAATGAAATGGAGATGGTGGAATATGAAAAAAATATCATTAATTACCACAGGTGGGACTATCGCCAGTAAAGAAACCGCGAATGGTATGTTGGCCTCTGGTGCATTGACTGGCCATGAGTTGGCATCACTTTGCGAATTGCCAAATGGTATCGAGGTTAAAGTGGTTGATCTTTTTCAGATTTCAAGCATGTCCATGTCCTTTGAGAAAATGCAACAGCTTAAATTGGCCATCCAAAAGGAATTGGAGGATCCGGAAGTTACGGGAATTGTCGTGACCCACGGTACGGATACACTGGAGGAAACGGCTTATTTCCTTGATGTCACGAATAAGGATCCACGTCCAATCGTATTAACCGGATCCCAACGGTCACCTCAAGAGGTGGGAACCGATGTATATTCCAATCTAAGGAATTCGATATTATGCGCTGCAAGTGATCTAATCAGGGATGTTGGCGTAGTTGTCGTTTTTAATGAGCGAATCTATTCAGCAAAGTATGTTAAAAAAGTGCATGCTTCCAATTTGCAGGGATTCGAATCTTTTGGTTATGGATATTTGGGGATAATTGATAATGATGTCGTCAGCATCTATCAAAAACCTTTACATAGGGAGTGTTATGATATTCGGAATCGCATCCCAAGAGTGGATATCATCAAGTGCCACACAGGCGCTGACGGCATCTTTATTGATGCTGCGGTTGCCAACGGTGCGAAAGGCATCGTGCTCGAAGGTGTAGGAAGGGGACAGGTTACTCCACAAATGGTAACTTCCATACAAAATGCAATCGATAATGGAGTAACGATCATCATGGCTACTAGTGCAGAAGAAGGAAAAGTTTACCCAGCTTATGATTATGAAGGCAGCGCATTTGATTTAAAACAACGTGGCGTGATATTAGGTGCTGATTATGACTGCAAGAAGGCTAGAATTAAGTTAGCTGTCGTGCTGGCAAGCGAAAACTCTATAGATGAAACTTTCTTTAAGTACTGACGGATTAAATAATTGTTGGAAGTCTTGATTCTTGGATTCAGTTTTTCTTCATTCCATGGTACGATTAAGGAAAAGAAGAGGAAAAGAGGGTCAGCTAATGCTGGTCATGTTGTCAGCGGCCATTGCGCCAGGATTGGCGCTACTGAGCTATTTCTATTTGAAAGATCAATATGAAACCGAACCGATATCGGTTGTGGTCAAAACATTCTTATTCGGTGTCTTTCTTGTTTTGCCGATAATGTTCATACAGTATGTGCTCGAAACGGAACATATCTTGAATACCGATTTAGCTAATGCTTTTTTATGGGCTGCACTGCTTGAAGAATTTTTCAAGTGGTTCATACTCATTTATGTTATTTATCAGCATGTGGCATTCGATGAGCCATATGATGGGATTGTTTACGGAGCTGCAGTCTCCCTTGGATTCGCTACGATGGAAAATATTCTGTACCTGCTAGCCAACGGGGTCGAACATGCATTTCTAAGAGCCGTTCTCCCAGTATCCAGTCACGCTTTGTTTGGTGTGATCATGGGGTATTATTTGGGCAAGGCGAAATTTTCAGCTTCGAATAATAAGTTCTATTTATTATTGGCATTGATCATACCAATTTCATTACATGGGGTTTATGACTATATTTTGGTTTCTCAAAAATTTTGGGTGTACTTCATTATGCCATTTATGATTTACCTATGGTGGTTAGGCATGAAAAAAGTAAAAAAAGCACGATTGTTGTCTGACTTTCATGCAGAAAAACTTTCCCAAAACCATTCCCTTAGCAAATGACGAATACTACCAAAACGGAGTGCTGGCATATTTTGCCCGCTCCGTTTTTTTTATGGGTTGGAATAAAAAAGACAGTTAAGAAGAAAATAGAATTACATTAATTCAAGAAAAAGAGGAGTGTTTTTGATGAAAGGAATTTCGTCAAAATGGAAATGGCTTTTGCTGTTTTCGTGTATTACTATTTGTTTCGGAATTTACCCGGAAGCAAGAACAAGTGCCTTTTCGAGCCAAGTCATTCAAAAAGGTGCGGTTGGCGATGATGTAATTGAACTGCAGGCACGCTTACAAAACATCGGATACTATAATGGAAAGATTGATGGAGCCTATGGATGGGGCACTTATTGGGCACTTCGAAACTTTCAACAAGATTTCGGGCTTCCAATCGATGGCTTTGCAGGGACTTCAACAAAACAGAAGTTGGCGAATGCATCTAATTTCAATAAAAAATTTGTTCACGAACAGATCAATAAAGGGAACGAGTTCACCTATTATGGGGGGGTACCCATTGAAAACCAGGTAAAAGTGAAAGCGAATGGATCCAAGTCTGGTGGAGGCACACCTGGAAAAGCCCCTTCCAAAACAGCGACATCAGCCAATCTTCCAGGAGGATATTCTCAAAACGATATTCAGCTGATGGCCAATGCCGTTTATGGGGAGGCGCGAGGGGAGCCGTATACAGGTCAGGTTGCCGTTGCGGCTGTAATACTGAATAGGGTGGAAAGTGCAGCTTTTCCGAATACCATTTCGGGCGTGATTTTTGAACCTGGAGCCTTTACGGCTGTTGCGGATGGACAGATTTGGCTGACACCAAACGAAAGGGCAAAAGAAGCCGTGGTGGATGCCATCAATGGTTGGGATCCAACCGGTAATGCAGAATATTATTTTAATCCCGATACGGCAACAAGCAAATGGATTTGGTCAAGAGAACAAATTAAAAGAATCGGAAAACATATCTTTTGTAAGTAAAGAGGTGAAGGAAAATGATCAGGAATATAGTGATTGCCCTGCTTGTTGTAGTTGTTGCAGGAACTGCATTCTGGGGCTATCAAGAACATAAGGAAAAAAATGCTGTACTAATCAACGCGGAAAATACGTATCAGCGAGCCTTTCATGATTTAAGCTATCAAGTAGATTTATTGCACGATAAGGTCGGCAGTACTTTGGCTATGAATTCACGTTATTCATTAAGTCCAGCTTTAACAGATGTTTGGCGTATCACTTCAGAAGCCCAAAGTGATGTCGGGCAGTTGCCATTGACCTTGCTTCCTTTTAATAAGACAGAAGAATTTTTATCGAAAATTGCGGACTTCAGTTATAAAACGGCTGTACGTGACCTTGAAAAAGAACCATTGAATGATCAGGAATATTCGACTTTACAATCCTTGTACACACAGGCAGGAGACATCCAGGGCGAGTTAAGAAAAGTGCAGTATCTAGTCCTTAAAAACAATTTAAGGTGGATGGATGTCCAAATGGCACTTGCATCAGGAAAAGAAAATTCGGATAACACAATCATCGACGGATTAAAAACGGTAGAGAAAAAAGTATCTGGGTATGGGGAAACGAATGAGATGAATCCGACTTTTACTTCTGCACAACAGAGGGATGAAAACTTCAAAAATTTGCAAGGTGAAACCATTTCAAAAGAAGAAGCAATTGAGACAGCAAAAAGCTATGCCCATTCAAAAAGCAGAAATTTGAAGGTGAATGTTGAAGAAAATGGCAAAGGTTCCGATTATGGATTTTACAGTGTGAGCATCCTCGATAAAGAATCCGATATCGAAATGAATATGGATTTGACAAAAAAAGGCGGTTACCCTATTTGGTATATCAATAATAGGGATGTGAACAAGACAACCATTGATTTGAATCAAGCCTATACAAAAGCCGAAGAATTTTTAAGGGAACATGATTTCAGTTCACTTGAACTATTTGAAAGTGCTCAGTACGATAATATCGCATTACTGAATTTCGTGACATCTGAAAATGGAGTCAAGATTTATCCTGATTCAGTCAAGGTTAAAATTGCATTGGATGATGGATCCGTTATAGGGTTTTCAGCCGACGAGTATTTAAAATCACATAAAACCAGGGAAATAGGGAATCCGAAAATATCCGAGAAAGAAGCTAAGGACAAAATCAACGCGAATGTGAAAATAATGGATGAAGGAAAGGCGTTAATCACCAATGATATTGGTGAAGAAGTTCTTTGTTATGAATTCCTTGGTACGATTAAAGATGATACGTACCGCATTTTCATTAATGCAGACACCGGTCAAGAAGAAAAGGTGGAAAAATTAAAGAATTCCGAACCGGTATATGAAAATTTAATTTAAACTGCTAAGATGATTCATACACAGTGGGGAAATGTGCCTAGCACTTTCCCTTTTTTTATTTCATGACATAATAACTTAAATGATTTATGGATTATATGGGAAGATTAATGGGTAATATTATGGGTTTCCTTCATACAAGGACGTGGACGGAGATTCATTATTTAAGGTTAAAAACCAAGGTCATTCGTTTAACGGAGAAAGAGTATGTGAATATGCTGCTGCACGTCCAAGTTCTTGAACCGACAAAAAATGATGTACAGACATTATGAGATTTATTTTTGAAAAGCAGGTGGACTGAAAGAAAAAAGGCTTGTATGTTTGACATGATTGAATGAAAAACAGTGATTCCATCCATACTGCTAATATAAACAGTATGGAAGGTGCGGCTTATGAAAACATTTGAAAGACTATTAATTAAAGTGATCATCATCCAATTGGTCTGCTTATTTTTTTTCCAGTTCCTTTTAAGCAGGGAGGATCAAATCTTTGATTTGACCAAGCTCTCGAAATACGAAGGTGTCACTAGCAATAATTATACGAAAATCATTGAAACTTTCAATGGGACCCCAAAGTGAAAGCGGTGATCCGCTTTTTTTGTATGAAGGTTTTTCGATAAAGGATAATTTTGATGGCTGTATAAACCGAAAGTTGAACAAAGGTGATTTTGAACGAACACATCCCTTTTATTAATGATTTTCCCGCTAGTTGTGATAAAATGAAAGGGTACTAAATAATCAGCATGATTGTAGGATTCTTGGGAGGATTTATGGAAAAAAAATTATCAGTTGCAATCGATGGACCAGCTGCTGCTGGGAAAAGCACGGTTGCTAAAATTGTTGCAGAAAAGTTCAATTACATATATGTGGATACAGGTGCTATGTACAGGGCCCTTACCTATAAGGCCCTTAATCAAAAGATTCGCCTGAATGATGAACAAGCATTATCTGAAGTTCTCATCAATACAGAAATCGAATTAAGACCAAGTGAAAATGGGCAGTTGGTGTTCGTCGATAATGAGGACGTGACAGCCCAAATCAGGAACAATGAAGTGACCGGTTCTGTTTCGGAAGTGGCAAAGCACAGGAGCATCCGGGAAGAAATGGTGCGCAGGCAGCAAATCTTTGGTGAAAATGGCGGAGTCGTCATGGATGGCAGGGATATCGGTACGCATGTCTTACCAAACGCCGAGGTAAAGGTATTTCTTATCGCTTCTGTAGATGAAAGGGCACAGCGGAGGCATCAGGAAAATATTTTGAAAGGTTTTCCATCCGATATTGAAAAATTAAGGGAGGAAATTGCTACTAGGGACAAGCTGGACTCTGAACGCGAGGTATCGCCCCTGAAGAAGGCAGCGGATGCTATCGAAATTGATACGACTTCATTATCGATTCAAGAAGTTGCAGAAAGTATCATGTCTTTAATAGAAGAGAGGAAAAGATGACATTGGATTTTTACACATTTGCCAAGAACGTCGTAAAAGGCGTTTTAATGCCTTCGTTTAGGGTTAAAACGCTCGGAAAGGAACATTTCCCTAAAGAGGGCGGAGTATTGATCTGTGCCAATCACATTGATAATTTGGATCCGCCTATAGTTGGCATAACTTCACCAAGGGATATTCATTTCATGGCGAAAGAAGAGTTGTTTCATGCACCGGTTTTAAAGGGTATATTACCAAGAGTAAATGCATTTCCGGTGAAGCGGGGCAATAGTGATCGCGAATCTCTTAGAAAAGGGTTAAAGATTTTGAAGGAAGGCAAGGTGATTGGACTGTTTCCCGAGGGTACCAGAAGTAAGACAGGTGAATTGGGAGAAGGTTTGGCGGGTGCTGGATTTTTCGCGCTGAGATCTGATGCCGTGATCATACCGTGTGCGATCATCGGCCCATATAAATTTTTGCGTCCGTTGAAGGTCGTATACGGCCCTCCAATAAATTTTACCGAATATCGGGAACGGAAAATATCAGCCGATGAAGCTACCAAAATCATCATGGACCAAATTGGGAAATTGATTTCCGAGCATAAATAGTCCTTCATACTTGACAATTTTCTGATTTTGTTAGAATTTATAAAATAGGGGTATTGTTCCTTATTGGGGATGAAAAGGAATATAACCTTATAACTCTAAAGAAAACTGTTTTTATCTTTATTAGGAAAGTGTTTTTATTGAACCACTTTAAATAAAATATGTGGCCGATGAAGAGGAAGTTAGCTGATCAGTCATGGGTTAAGGAGGAGTTAGTAATGACAGAAGATATGAACCAGGTAGAAGTGAACAATTACAAAGTTGGGGATCAAGTTAAAGCAACCGTTTCAAAGGTGGAAGAAAAACAGGTCATTGTCGATGTGGAAAACAGTAAGACTAATGGGATCATTCCTATAAGTGAGCTTTCAAGCCTTCATGTCGAAAAGGCGTCAGATGCCGTTTCGGAAGGTGATGTATTGGAGCTGGAAGTCATTAAAGTTGAAGAAGAAGCTATCATTCTATCAAAACGTAAAATTGACGCTCTGAAAGCATGGGATGACCTGGAATTGAAATTTGAGAACGGAGACGTTTTTGAGGCCGAAGTTAAAGATGTCGTCAAAGGCGGGCTTGTTGTAGATCTAGGCGTACGTGGATTTGTTCCAGCTTCTCTTGTAGAAGACTATTTCGTTGAAGACTTTTCTGATTACAAAAACAAAACTTTAACATTCAAGATCGTTGAGCTTGAGAAAGACAAGAATCGCTTGATCCTCTCACATCGGGCAGTCGTTCAAGACCAAAAGGAAAAACAAAAAGCAAACGTTTTGGATAAAATCGAAAGCGGGCAAGTGCTTGAGGGCGTGGTCCAAAGGATTACCGATTTTGGTGCATTCGTGGATATTGGAGGCGTAGACGGTCTTGTCCACATTTCCCAGCTTTCCCATCAGCATGTCGAAAAAGCATCCGATGTCGTTTCAGAAGGCGATAAGGTGCAGGTGAAAGTCCTATCCATTGATCGTGATAATGAAAGGATTTCACTTTCCATTAAGGATACTCTTCCGGGACCATGGGCAGGCGTTGCCGAAAAAGCGGCAAAAGGCTCTACACAAGAGGGAATCGTTAAACGCCTTGTTTCTTTCGGTGCATTCGTGGAGATTTTCCCAGGGGTAGAAGGGCTTGTCCATATTTCACAGATTTCGCACAAGCATATTGCCACACCACAAGAAGTACTTAAAGAAGGCCAGTCAGTCGAAGTGAAAGTCCTGGATGTCAATGAAACGGATCAACGTCTATCATTGAGCATTAAAGAACTTGAAGAGCCACAATCCAATTACAACACATCAGATTATGAGCTTCCTGAAGAAACGAAAGGCTTTCAGCTAGGTGAAATGATCGGTGATCAATTGAAAAAACTAAAATAAGATAATAATGGTGATGGCCTTGGAGAGAGAACAACGAAAGTTAGATCATATAGAATTTGCGCTAAAAACAGGTCAGCAGCATAAAACCGGATTAGAAGATATTTCGTTCATTCATCAAAGCTTACCAGGGATTTCCTTGAATAATGTGAACCTCACAGCAGAAGTTGGCGGACTTGAATTAAGTTCGCCGATTTTTATAAATGCCATGACTGGAGGCGGAGGCCCTGAAACCGAAAAATTGAATGGTGACCTTGCCATTGCAGCCCGGGAAACAGGAATCGCTATGGCGGTTGGATCACAAATGGCAGCCATCAAGGATTCTAGCCAGCAGGCCTCCTTTAAAGTGGTAAGACAGGAAAATCCCGATGGGGTGTTGATTGGTAATCTCGGTGGTGAAGCAACAGTCGAACAGGCAAAGCGAGCTAGCGAAATGATCGGGGCTAATGCACTGCAGATTCATATTAACGTCATTCAGGAATTGACGATGCCTGAAGGGGATAGGAATTTTGCGGGTACCCTTTCGAGAATAGAGGAAATTAACAGAACTATCGGAATTCCTGTCATCGTAAAAGAGGTTGGGTTTGGGATGAGTATGGAAACGGTGCAGCAGTTACATTCCGTAGGTGTTTCGATCATTGATGTAGGTGGGTTTGGCGGAACAAATTTTGCTAAAGTCGAGAATGAAAGACGAGCGAAGATACTCGAGTATTTTAATGAATGGGGAATACCGACAGCTGCTTCGATAGTAGAAGCTGTTAATGTCTCACCTCAGCTGTCAGTCATTGGATCGGGTGGGATTCAAAGCCCCTTGGAAATTACAAAAAGCCTGGCCTTAGGAGCGAAAGGTGTCGGGTTAGCCGGACATTTCCTCAAGCTGCATAAAGAGTTGGGCCTGGTACAACTGATTAAAGAAATAAACTACATACATGAAGATTTAAAGATCATCATGACTGCACTCGGGTGCTGTAATATTTCAGAGCTAAGGAAATCCAAAATAGTCATCAAAGGCAACACCTATCATTGGTTATCTCAAAGAGGCATTGATTGTTCGGCATATGCTAAATGAATGACCACAAAAAGAAGCATCTCGATTGAAACAAATTGAGATGCTTCTTTTTGTTGAGGATAGACTTAACTATTCCTTCTTCTTGCCTCTTCAGGACTTTCCATGCTTGTTGCCCCTTTTTTATCCAATGATTGGTCCCTGTCGGACTCCACCCGTTTACTTTCTTTCAATTTCTTCTCTTGCCGATCTTTGCCCATGTTTACACCTCCTTCTTTAGTTGATAGTGGGAAGGTTTTATGCATAAATATTTGCAGTTCCACATTAAATGCCGGGCTTACGTTTATACTTTGAATAAACAAGCCATAATGTTTCCTAAAAGGGGGACGATGCATGGATGGAATTTTGTTTTATTGGATGTCATGGATAGTTTGGGTCATTGTCATGTATTTTATTCCAAAAACGGTTCCCTTTCGTTTTGATTTTCTTTTTCATCTATTGGCCGTAATGATATTGGCGGGGTATAAACTGGAATTTTCCCTGGTTTCCGTGCATTTGAGCGGTCCATATCTTTTCTTTATACTGTGTGTGTATATTAGGAAGCAATCAATCCTCAAGATAATGGAACTGATCAGCGGCAGTCTTATCATCACTCTCGCTTATGCCAGTTTTCAACTTTTTTCTTTGCTTGATCCGATATGGCTCATCATGAAACCCTCTTATCTTTTGTGTATTTTCCTGAATTATCTAATCCTTTTGCTTTTTAAAAATTGGAAACATCGATTGTTCGTCCTTTTAAATGGCTTGATAATGGGTGATATCATATATTCCGGATTGCTTGTTTATCACTCTTTGCCCCAGGTGGGCCTTGCGTACGCATGGCATGATAATGCAGTGCTGATATTGGGCGCAAACATACTATGGAGATTGTTGGAGCTTTTTGGCCAATACATTTATTTATCATCCCAATCGAGATTTTTATCAAAACAAGGAAAACAGAATTTTAATCAATGAAGAGTATGGTGGAAAATAGGCAAGGGGTGTTATCCGCTTTAACCAAAAGGCTGCAGTTAAAATGGAATCAATTGGTATTGGAAGGCTTTTATGCATACAATCATTGTTGATTGGCGAGAAATTTGTTACTATAGGATAGTTAGAGGTCTGTAGATAAATCGTAAAATGCTCTAAACAATTAAAAAGGAAGCAGTATGCCGAAAGCTTTCTTCATTTTTTTGGGCTGTTTATAATCACGTTTTAGCATGCTGAGGGTTCGGCTTCACGTCACCTGAGGAACTGGGTAGTAAAGTGGACAAACTGCCTGTTAATACTTGATACGTTTAACTTTCATCAGTAGGATTACTGATGAAAGTTTCCCTTATATGATGATGGATACAGCCTTTTCCTTTAAAAGGAAAAAATGAAAATCAATAATGCAAAGCAACCGTAAAAAATGCATTCATGAATTTCGTGACTTTGACAGAGATATAGTAGCAGAAAGGGTGAATAGCAATGCCAAAACCGGTAATTGCGATAGTCGGTCGTCCGAACGTAGGAAAATCGACAATCTTTAATAGAATAGTGGGAGAACGGGTTTCGATTGTCGAAGACGTTCCTGGAGTAACACGGGACAGGATTTATAGTTCAGGTGAATGGTTGACACATGATTTTAACATTATTGATACAGGTGGAATTGATATCGGAGACGAGCCGTTCCTTGAACAAATTCGCCAGCAGGCTGAAATTGCCATCGACGAAGCGGATGTGATCATTTTTATGACGAATGGTCGTGAAGGTGTAACGGCTGCTGATGAAGAGGTCGCTAAAATTCTCTTTAAATCGAGAAAGCCAGTTGTCCTTGCAGTCAACAAAGTCGATAACCCAGAAATGAGAGATCAAATCTATGATTTCTATGCGTTAGGTTTTGGCGATCCATTCCCGATTTCCGGGTCTCATGGGCTTGGTCTTGGTGACCTTCTGGATGAAGCGGCCAAACACTTCCCTAAATTCAGCGGCCAGGATTATGCTGATGATGTCATTAAATTCAGTTTGATCGGAAGACCGAACGTAGGTAAATCATCCCTGGTCAATGCGTTGTTAGGTGAAGATCGAGTCATCGTAAGTGATATTGAAGGAACGACTCGCGATGCGATCGACTCTCCTTATAAATATAATGGCAAAGAATATGTCATTATTGATACAGCTGGGATGCGGAAAAAAGGGAAAGTGTATGAAAGTACGGAAAAATATAGCGTACTTCGTGCATTAAGGGCAATTGAACGTTCAGACGTTGTTCTTGTGGTCCTTAACGCTGAAGAAGGTATTCGTGAGCAGGATAAAAAAATTGCCGGATATGCCCATGAAGCGGGTAGAGCGGTCATCATCGTCGTCAATAAGTGGGATGCCATCGAGAAAGATGAAAAAACGATGAAGGATTTTGAAGAAAAAATCCGTGCCCATTTCCTATTCTTGGATTATGCGCCAATCATTTATCTTTCTGCCTTAACTAAAAAACGGACACATACCTTAATACCAGTCATTGATCAGGCTAGTGAGAATCATGCTATCCGTGTTCAGACAAATGTATTGAATGAAGTGGTCATGGATGCCGTGGCGATGAATCCGACACCGACTCATAATGGCAACCGTTTGAAAATTTATTATACGACTCAGGTAGCGATCAAGCCGCCTACTTTCGTTGTATTCGTTAACGATCCTGAGTTATTGCATTTCTCATATGAGAGGTTTTTAGAAAATCGAATTAGGGATGCCTTTGGTTTTGAAGGAACACCAATACGAATTTTTGGACGTCAGAGAAAATAGTAAAAGGTGGTTATACAATGGTGAAAGCAAAAGAAAGCATCGCAGTGATTGGTGCAGGTAGCTGGGGAACTGCTTTAGCGATGGTCATAGCTGATAACCAGCATGAAGTGAGATTATGGGGACATAATCAGAAACAAATTGATGAAATCAATCAAAATCATACGAATGGAAAATACTTGCCTGGGATTGAATTGCCTTTGGGGATTCAAGGGTATTCTTCCATTGAGGAAGCGTTGGTCGGGATTGAAATAATAATCTTGGCTGTGCCGACTAAAGCCTACCGGGAAGTGCTGGGTCAGATTAAAGAGGCTCATGATAAACCATTGACAATCGTTCATGTGAGTAAGGGGATTGAACCTGATTCCCTGCTTCGTATTTCGGAAATGATTGAAGAAGTATCTTCGGCGGATTGGCTTAAAGATATAGTGGTTCTTTCAGGGCCGAGCCATGCAGAAGAAGTCAGTCTTCGTCACCCGACAACAGTTGCCGTTTCTTCAAAGAATATGAAAGCTGCCGAAAAGGTTCAAGACATCTTTATCAACAATAATTTCCGTGTGTATACAAATCCGGACTTGATTGGCGTTGAAATCGGAGGGGCATTAAAGAACATCATTGCCTTAGCTGCCGGCATTACGGATGGGTTAGGCTATGGTGATAATGCCAAGGCTGCCTTAATAACACGTGGATTGGCTGAAATTTCCCGACTAGGGGTGGCCATGGGAGCTAACCCACTTACTTTTTCCGGATTAGCTGGAATAGGTGATTTGATCGTCACTTGTACAAGCGTTCATTCCCGAAATTGGAGAGCTGGGAATATGCTTGGTAAAGGGCAAAAGCTTGAAGAAGTATTGGAAAACATGGGTATGGTTGTCGAAGGTGTCAGAACGACTAAAGCCGCCTATCAATTAGCTCAGAAGTACGAAGTGAATATGCCGATTACTGAAGCCCTGTACGATGTCTTATTCAATGGGGAAGAAGTGAAAAAGGCAGTTGACCTTTTAATGAATCGTTCAAAAACGAATGAAATGGAAGAACTTTTTAACATATTGGATAGCAGACAGCAGGATTAACCTCGAATCTGTTGATTTTAATAAAAGAATTTCATTAAATTAGGCATTCGATGATGCGCCTTGCCATGTATCAGCATACAATGCAACGAAAGTAAACTAGTAATTTGACCTCGGCACGGGGGGATTTAGTCAAATGAGCGGAAGATATCTTGATATCTTCCGCTTTTTTTATGGGCAAAAATCAGCGGTTCTCTTTTAGCTAACTTTAAGGATTATGAATAATTGAATAGGTTATTCAATTTTGCATCAAATATTCTCCTTATTTCCTTATTTTTTGTTAAATTTCGACTATTTTTTTTGGTATGAAAATTGCGAAGTGTAATATGACCAATAAAATTATAAGGAATTCCAGAAAAGTTGGTTAACTTTTCTGCTTAAATGGGAAGGGGAATGATACATGCAAACAGGTCAATTGAAAAGGTCTTTAAACTTATGGCATATCGTATTGCTTGGTGTTGGATATATGACGCCGATGGTTGTTTTTGATACATTCGGGATAGTTTCCGAAAAAACGGGGGGGCATGTGCCAACCGCTTATGTCATCGCTCTTTTAGCGATGTTGTTTACAGCAGCCAGTTATGGGAAAATGGTGAAAATTTATCCGCAGGCAGGTTCAGCCTATACTTATACACAAAAAACGATCAATCCGCATTTAGGCTTCCTTGTCGGATGGTCATCGATGCTTGATTACTTATTTTTACCGATGGTGAACGCCATTTTAACAAAAATATACTTAACAGCACTTTTTCCGGAAGTATACCCGTGGATATGGGTGGTGGCATTTGTCCTTTTAATGACAGGCATTAACTTATTCAATGTTAATTTTGCTGCCAACTTTAATAGCTTTCTTGTTTTTTTTCAAATGTTGGTCATCATTATTTTTGTGGCACTTGTCGTTAAAGGAGTCATGAGTGGAGAAGGAACAGGAGAGGTCTTATCGGTTCAGCCATTCATCGGGCCTCATATTGAAATGTCGACGCTCATAACAGGTGCTACAATCCTTTGTTTTTCATTTCTGGGGTTTGACGCTGTCACTACATTATCGGAAGAAACACCAAATCCAACCAAAACGGTTCCCCGGGCCATCTTTTTGACTGCCCTTATCGGAGGGATTTTATTTGTGACGGCTTCATTCTTTACACAGTTATTTTTCCCGGATGTTTCCCGTTTTAGCGATCCTGAAGCGGCTTCCCCGGAAATTGCCCTTTTCGTGGGCGGGAAGTTATTTCAAGCCTTCTTTCTTGCAGGAACTTTATCCGGTACTCTTGCCTCCGGTCTTGCATCTCATGCTAGTGTTTCCAGGTTGTTATATGTCATGGGGCGTGACCAAGTGATCCCGAAAAAACCATTTGGGTTTGTTCACCCCAAATACAACACGCCATTCTTTAATGTCATATTCGTCGGGGTCATTTCAATGGTTGCCTTATTCCTTGATTTGGTTACGGCTGCTTCCCTCATAAACTTTGGGGCTTTAATTGCTTTTACTTTCGTGAATATTTGTGTAATCGTCCATGCAATTAGAAACAAAAGTTTCCTTACGATTAAGGGATTTCTTACAACTATTCTGTCCCCGGTTATTGGCGCGGCATCGGTCTTCATCCTTTGGCTTAATCTTGGTATGAGTTCATTGATTCTAGGAGTTGTCTGGGCGGTTATTGGAATTGGTTATCTTCTGTACCGGACAAAATGGTTTACGGACTCCCCTCCGCTATTTCATTTTGAAGAAGCCCAGTGAATCCAAGCTATTCACGAAACGAAGAGGTTGTTATATATTTCTGATGCTTTTGATTGCGTACAGTTACGGACAGGGCAAAGGTCATTTGGTCGGGCCGGTTCGGTTCGACATATGCTTACAGAAACAAGTCGATTAATCCAAATGATACTAAAGGATTATTTATTCATTTCAATGGTTAATTACTTGTTATTCAGCTTTTCTTTTCAGCAGCTTTTGCTTCTGTACCAGCCTATGCATGCGTGCTGAGTTTACTGATTATTGTGACGGTTATCAATGTTGTTGATGAGAAAATGGCTACGAAAGCAAGGCTTCCCTTACGATGTCTCCTTGCTTTCCATTGCCATATTCGCCACATTTTCTATCCGTGACGGGGAAGGAACGGGAACTCTTTGGAGTTTTCATTCTTTCTATAATCCAAATGAGTCATTTTCTTACATCGTGCAGGTGCGGCACTCCTATTTTCTCGTTTCCTGGCTTTGAGTCGGCAATGCCATTGACTGAGGAAACGGCCATTATATCCTGAACTAAGAAAAGGTGAACGGTCGAAAAAAGTTTAAGATGATCTGGTTTTAGGTCAAAAGGGTCCCTTAAAGGACCCTTTTATTGTGGGGTGAATAAAGGTAAATTCTGGATAAACGTAAGGGTGCATATTATTTTTTATCTTGCAATTCAGAATTATGTTAAAATAGGTTAGGTTACAAAAGGAGAGTGAAACTGTGTTATCTATTCCGGATGATAAAATTAGACCATTCATAACTATAACAATTGATCAGCCAACATTTTCAGAGCAAAAAATTGATGAGATACAGGAACCTTTCTTCTTTCTTATGAAGGAAAATCAAGTGTTTGCGTATATCCGCATGGATGACCTCCCGTTAAATGAAAAAATAACGACAGTCGATCAGCTTTTACAATATGCTTTTTCGATCGATAATGTCTGTAAATTAACTCCTAACATATCCTTGCCGCTTCTGTTTCAAATTATTGGTGAACCTATCGTACTGATAAAAACGGATGATGGCCTGCTTACCGGTTATGTAAAAAGGGAAGATGTGTTAGCTGAATTATTCAAGCAGGACAGCAAACAAAATTTAGACCTGCTAAATGTTATTTTAACTTCGATTCCTATGGGGATTTTTGTGGCTGATAAAGAAAAAAATATCGTGAACTTCAATGAATCAGGCTTGAAGATGATAAAAAAGCCTTCTGAACAAGTCCTAAATGAACCTGCTGCGAACATCTTCAATAAGCAGCATATACATAGCGTGTTTGCCAGCGGGAGCAGTATTCTGAATCAGCTGGAAATCACTGATGTCATGAGTGTGCTTGTCGACTATAGTCCGATTCTGAACCATGAAAAAGAAGTCGAAGGGCTGATCATCATCGTTCAGGATTTACCGATGGTTGAGGAAATGGCCATGGAAATAGAATTAATAAAAAGCTCGAATAAAGACTTGAATGCCATTTTAGCGAATATCTATGATGAAATACTTGTAGTCAATCAAAAAGGGGAGCTGCTGCGCTATAGTGACAGTATCATCTCAGGATTCTGGGGGAAGGATTTAAAAGATTATATCGGGAAGAATCTCTTGCAACTAGAAGATGAAGGGATTTTTAATCCTTCGGTCACCCGATTGGTCCTTGAACAAAAAAAGAAAGTATCGATTGTCCAAGATACGAAAATGAATAAGAAAGTCCTTTCCGTCGGAACTCCTGTATTCAATGAAAAAGGGGATATAGATCGTATAGTCATTGCTTCAAGGGATATAACCGAAACGACACAATTGAAATCGGAATTAAATGAAATGAGGAAAGAACTGGACTCATTCAAAAAACAAGATCAATTTTATAAAGA